>NZ_CP014030.2:0-4727498 GCF_001559235.2 Citrobacter sp. FDAARGOS_156 | reverse complement strand
TTATCATCGGTGGCGGCGTAAGCCACATCGCCAGTGGCGTATATATCATCGTGACCTACAACCTGCAGATTGGCATTTACATGCAGACGGCCCTGACGATCGCGCGGTGCGTCAATTTGCGCCGTTAACCCGTTTGCCTGTACGCCAACCGTCCAGATAACGGTCTGTGAGGCAATGGTCTGCCCATCTTTCAGCGTTACGCGGACGCATCTACGCACTCCACTTCCGTATTCACCCGCCACTCGACGCCCAGTTCAGCGGAGGCTTCGATAATCACGTCGCGTAATTCCTGGCTCCAGCGTCCGCCTGGCTGAGTGCCGCGTTCAACTACGACAACTTTGGTCTTAGCATCTTCACCCAGAATTTCACGCAGACGGCCCGGAAGCTCCAGCGCCATCTCAATCCCAGTGAAGCCTCCGCCGCACACCACCACGGTGTTACGCGCGTCGCTCTCAGGCAGGTCGGCCAGATCTTTCAGATGCTGCTCCAGTACCGTCGCGCTTTCAAGTTGGTCAAGGTCAAACGCGTGCTCGGCGGCACCGGCAACGATATCGCGGTTTACGTGGCTGCCGCTGGCGAGCACCAGGCGGTCGTAGCGCGCAGATGAATGTCACCGTTGGCATCCTTCCAGCTCACCTCTTTAGAGTCCGGGAGGATCTGCTCGACGTGACCTTGCAGGAAGTTGACGCCAGTAACGTCAAACAGCGGTTGCAGTGGTGCGACCAGGGTTTGCACGGCGCTTTCATAAAAGCGCGGGCGGACACGCAGCTCTGGCTGTGGCGCAATCACCGTAATATCAATGGTCTGCTGGTGTTTGTCCGCCAGTCGCGCGGCGCTTAGTGCTGCCCACATACCGGCAAAGCCGGCGCCCACGATCAGAATTTGTTTATGCATTGGTTTTTTCTCACTGGTGACTACGAATCATTTACTCGGATTTTATTTGTCGTAGTTAAGGATTGCAATGCGATCCTGATCCTTTTTTCAGTATTACGCCAGGGTGTTTTATTATCTGTTTGATAATATCTATTTATATTTTTATGTTCATGCGGGTTGCTCTGTTATCTGGAATGCCTTAGATGAAAAAGCTACAATAAACTCAATCATTTTGGCTGAGATAAAAAATGGCATTTTACAGTTCCGGGGTTGAGTACGGCATCCATAGCCTGATGTGTATGGTCGATAGCAAAGGCGACGCGCGGGATATGAGCGTGCGGGAAATTGCCGAACTACAAAGCGTGCCGTATGACTATCTGGCAAAATCTTCACCCGTCTGTCGAAAGCAGGTCTGGTGCGCAGTATCGAGGGTAAGGCGCGGGTCCAGTTGGCCAAACCCGCGGAAGACATCACTGTGCTGGATGTGGTCAATGCTATTGATGGCGATAAGCGTATTTTGAATGTCGTGAAATTCGCCAGCGTTGGCGGTATTTGAGGAGCATCCGCCCCAGTGGCTTGTGAAGGCATTTGTGGTGTGCGTTCGGTAATGGACATGGCACAGCAGCGCATGGAAGAAGCGCTTGGCCAGCATACGATTCTGGACTTGGCGCGCAAAATGTACCGCAAAGCGCCAGATACCTTCGTGGTGGAAGTACAGGAGTGGATTGGATGCTCGCAAAGGATAGCGAGTTAAAATGCCGATAGCGCAAGGCGATCGGCATATTGAATGTAGGCCGATAAGGTAATAGCCGCCATCCGGCACTGAAGGTTATTGCTCGGTGCTCGGTGTATTAATCATGCGGTTCAGCCATGGCACCATAATCGCCATTACAACCGTTACCGCCAGGGTCACCAGGCCTATCTTACTGAACACGTTAGTATTAAATAGGCAGCGTCTGGAGTGGGTCGGTGATGTTCTCTGGTACGGCGGTGAACGTCGCGACATAACCCCCCATCAGGAAGGCTGCTGCCTGCGTCAGGAACCACATCCCGAGAATAAAGCCCATCAGGTGTTGTGGCACGAGAGCGGCGACCATAGCCAGCCCCAGGGCGCTAATCAGCAGTTCACCCAGGCTCTGGAACAGATACACCAGCACGATAAACCACGGCGACGTCAACCCCTGCGCATCGGCAAACCACATCCCGGCTGCAGCGGCGGTCAGAAAGCCCAGCGAGCACAGGAACATACCGAGCGTAAATTTCATCGGCATGGTCAGGTCTTTGCCTTTGTTTCCCAGACGGGTATAGATAGCGGCCAGCACCGGACTCGCCAGTACCACCCAGAACGGGTTCAGCGCCTGGAAGCTTACCGGGTTGATGGCGAAACCAAGAATTTCATGGTGCACGTTATTGATAGCAAAGAAGTTCAGCGAAGTTGGCATCTGCGCGTACAGCACGTAGAACACCACCGGCTTCCAGCATCAGGATAAAGGCCACAAACATCTTGTTGCGCCCGGTTTTATCCAGTTTGAAGCCTGACGGAAGAAGATGATCGTCACGGCAATCGACAGGACGATCAGCACCAGGTTGGCAACCTGCACGTGTGCATCAGCCAGGCGCAGATAAATACCATCACTACCGTTCCGGCCAGCACGCAGAATAGATTACGGAAACTCAGCGGCTTATGGTCCGGCTCTGAACCGATATTCTTCACCATCCACGGCAGGCAAAGTAGACCAACAGCGCGACAATAAGCCCGGCCCCGCACAGATTATAGGTCACCGCGTAGCCAAACTTATCGGCAATCACCGGTGCCAGCGACAACGACAGCAGTGAACCGATGTTAATCGACATATAAAACAGGGTGAAAGCACCGTCCAGACGGCGTCTTTCGGTGGATAGCATTTTGACAGCAGGCTTGCCGGGTTGGCTTAAACAGCCGTTACCGACGGCAATGGTACCCAAAGCAATAAAAATCAGGTCGGGCTTAAGCAGTGACATCCCGGTCATGAAGTAGCCGATCGCCAGCACAATGGCGCCGAGTACCAGCGTGCGTTGGTCCCTAAGAGATGGTCGCCGACGTAGCCGCCGATGGATATCAGGCCGTAGACCAGCGCGGCAATGCACCAAAGGTGACAATGCCTGTTCCTGCGAAAACCGAGCTGCTTAACAAAAAATACCGCCAGGATGCCCTGAACGCCGTAATAGCCAAATCGTTCCCATAATTCCACAAAGAAGATCATGAAGAACGGACGAGGTTGCTGCAGCAAGCCGTAGGTGCAGTAGTATTCATATTCCTTCGCCTTTCAAAGCCATCCCGAAAAGTATGAACGCGTATGCTTAAACGCGCCGAAAAAGTCTTATTTTGTTATAGACTGCGGCGATTAGCCGTAAGGGTAGATTATTATAGAGATAGTTTTCGAGATCCAATTAGTTGATCACACTAATTATGATTTATTTGTTGGATTGATGTACTAATTGTGTCTGAATGATAAAAACAAAAACGCCGCGCAGGCGGCGTTTACAGGCTTAACGACTTGCAGCGCGCCGGGTTATCTCCCGACGGCAGCGTTTTTATGCTTCTTCGTCGTCACGCAGCGGAACAATCAACATGTCGACGTGAACAGTGTTGATCAGTTGACGCGCGGAGGACATCAGTTTGCTCCAGAAATCCTGGTGATGACCACAAACGACCAGATCCATGTCGTATTTTTTGATGGCATCAACCAGAACCTGACCCAGGTCGCCGCTACCGCTCAGGGTTTCGGTGATAGGGTAGCCTGCGTTGGTGGACAGCTCGGTTAACGCGCGTGGTGGGTTTCTTCAGAAATGCGTTTCTGCATGTCGCCCAGATTCACGTCGATTAGCCCGGTGTACAGGTCGGAATAGTTTACGTCAACGTGGATAAGGGAGACTTTTCGCATTGTAAGGCCGTGCCATAGAGACCGCTTTTTCAACCAGAACTTTGCTTTCTGGAGAAAGATCAACCGCGATAAGAATGTGTTTATAAGCCATAGTGTTACTCCTTCCATAAGTTGTCGATGACTAGCCTGCTGGCGTTCATTTGCCGCCGCGTCATCCGCGTCCTGCGAACTTTATGCGCGGGGCTAGCCCAGTCGTAAAAACGTACCTTTTAAGGACTATCCTTACATTATAGCGACCGGGATAATCCGTCAATCCGCCTTGCTTGCCAAGTAGTTAAACAAATTTTTTAGTTAATTGCATTGATAGTGATTAACCTTCTGGCAAAAAATTAACTAATCTCCTACACTATTTAGAGAGGCGCTCGGATGCGTGACACTAACACGAGCGGTTTCGGTTGTACTCTTCACTGAATGGTTTGGCAGGGTATCGGGAGCGGTAGTCCCGGAAAGGCGTTCCGTGGGCGGGTCGCCGGGGAGGAGATATGATAAGCACCATTGCGTTATTCTGGGCTTTATGTGTCGTTGCATTGTTAATATGGCGCGTTATTTTTCTTCGCTACGCGCACTGTTAGTGGTACTTCGTGGTTGCGATCCATTACTTTACCAGTATGTCGATGGGGGCGGCTTTTTTACCTCGCATGGGCAACCTAACAAGCAGATGCGTCTGGTGTGGTATATCTACGCTCAGCGTTACCGTGATCATCATGACGATGAGTTTATTCGCCGCTGTGAGCGGGTTCGCGGTCAGTTCATCCTTACCAGCGCGTTATGTGGGCTGGTGTTAATCAGTATGGTCGCGCTGATTATCTGGCACTGATTTCTACGACAGATATAAAAAAAGCGGGTCAGTTTCCTGACCGCTTTTTTACTGTGTATGCATTTAGATTAGCTTCAGGGAGAGCCAGTACAGCACCCCGGAAAGGATAATCGCTGCTGGCAGGGTGAAGACCCAGGCCATCAGAATGCTGGGTTACCGTTTTACGCTGCAAACCGCCACCGTCAACAACCATCGTCCCTGCAACAGAAGAGGAGAGAACGTGAGTGGTGGAAACAGGCATACCGGTGTAACTGGCGAGACCGATAGAGACTGCGGCAGTCATCTGTGCCGACATCCCCTGAGCATAGGTCATGCCTTTCTTACCGATTTTCTCACCAATAGTGGTCGCCACGCGACGCCAGCCAATCATCGTACCGCAGCCCAGAGCCAGAGCAACAGCCATGATAATCCAGACGGGTGCGTACTCAATGGTGCTCAGCATGTCGGTTTTCAGTTTCTTCAGCAGTCGCTGATCGTCGCTGCTTACGCCAGGCAGTTTCACGACTTTATCGGTGTATCAGAGATGCACAGCATAATGCGACGCAGCTGGCTACGCTGCTCAACGCTTAACTTGTCGTAGGTTTCCAGGTTCGCCAGCATACCTTTTGCACGCTCAAGCGCGTTGATGGTATTTGCCGGGTGACAATGGAACTCTGCCGGTGTTGTTGTCGCCGTTTCCGTCGGAGACGGAACAACTGATCAACGCCGGTCGCCTGTTTGAGCAGATCAGGACGCTGCTGGAAGTAGGTTTCGACGTTATTGATAGCATCACGGGTACGCGTAATTTCGTAACCAGAAGCATTCATATTCACCACGAAGCCTGCAGGCGCTACGCCAATCAGTACCAGCATTACCAGACCAATACCTTTCTGCCCATCGTTAGCGCCATGAGAAAACGCCACACCGATAGCGGAGAGGATCAGCGCGATACGCGTCCAGAACGGCGGCTTTTTCTTACCGTCTTTCTTTTCACGCTCTGCTGGTGTCAGGTGAATACGTGCCGCTTCTTGGTGCCGTTCCAGTAACGACGCAGCAAGAAGATCAGACCGCCAGCGAACACCAGACGACAATAGGGGAAATGATCAGCGAACCGAAAATATTGAGCACTTTCGGGATGTTAAGTGCATCCACCACTGAAGTCCCGTTCATCAACGCATTGGTTAAACCAATACCAATGATCGCGCCAATCAGCGTGTGGGAGCTGGATGCAGGCAGACCAAAGTACCAGGTACCGAGGTTCCAGATAATTGCCGCCAGTAGCATGGAGAACACCATGGCGAGGCCATGTGAAGAACCCATGTTGAGCAGCAGATCCGTTGGTAGCATATGCACGATGGCATAAGCTACGCTGAGACCACCCAGCAAAACACCAAAGAAGTTGAACAACGCAGCCATGACCACCGCCAATTGCGAACGCATTGCACGGGTATAGATCACGGTTGCGACAGCATTGGCTGTATCGTGGAAGCCGTTAATTGCTTCGTAGAACAGCACAAAAGCCAGAGCAAGCAATAATAAAAGCCCGGTATGTAAATCCAGGCCAGCAAACAAATGTAGCATAGGACGTTACGCCATTTTGAGGACATGAACGCGGCGCATTATCAGTGACTTTGGCGGCGCGGGCAAAGTGAAATATAGAGTTTTTTTGATTTGTCTCCTGCTTTGTTTTACACCACTAAAGAATTATCCTATAGAATTCAGGTAAATACCTATTATTGATAGTTTGGTGCTGGTGCGACCACTGAGGAATCTTTACAATTCACGCCCGCTTTTTAGAGAGGATCGCAACGTGGAAAGGTTTGATACCGTTATTATAGGCGCTGGCGCAGCGGGTATGTTCTGTGCCGCGCAGGCAGGGCAAGCAGGCAGTCAAGTACTGCTGATTGATAATGGTAAAAAAGCCTGGACGTAAGATCCTCATGTCCGGCGGAGGGCGCTGTAACTTTACCAATCTTTATGTGGAACCGGCTGCATATTTGAGTCAAAACCCGCATTTTTGCAAATCGGCGCTGGCTCGCTATACGCAGTGGGACTTTATCGATTTGGTGGGTAAACACGGCATTGCCTGGCATGAAAAAACGCTCGGCCAGCTGTTCTGCGATGATTCGGCCCAACAAATCGTCGATATGCTGGTGGCCGAATGCGAAAAAGGTAACGTTACGATGCGTTTACGTAGCGAAGTCCTGAGCGTCGCACAGGATGATGATGGCTTCATTCTGGAACTGAACGGGATGACGGTCGGTGCGAAGAAATTGGTTATTGCCTCCGGTGGGCTTTCCATGCCGGGTCTGGGAGCAACGCCGTTTGGTTATAAAATTGCCGAACAGTTTGGTCTGAAGGTTCTGCCGACCCGTGCCGGTTTGGTGCCTTTCACGCTGCATAAGCCACTGTTGGAGCAGCTTCAGGTACTCTCAGGCGTGTCTGTTCCTTCCGTTATCACCGCTGAAGACGGCACCGTATTTCGTGAAAACCTGCTCTTTACGCACCGTGGGCTTTCAGGCCGGCCGTTTTGCAAATTTCCAGTTTTTGGCAGCCCGGCGAATTTGTCAGCATTAATTTGTTGCCGGATGTTGACCTTGCGAGCTTCCTCGATGAACAACGAAGCGCACATCCAAATCAGAGCTTAAAGAACACGTTAGCGATGCAGTTGCCGAAACGTCTGGTGGAATGCCTGCAGCAATTAGGGCAAATCCCGGATGTGACGCTGAAACAACTTAACGTGCGCGATCAGCAATTGCTGGTCGAAACGCTGACCGAATGGCGGGTGCAGCCGAACGGTACCGAAGGGTATCGCACAGCGGAAGTCACGCTGGGAGGCGTGGATACCAACGAACTGTCTTCGCGCACGATGGAAGCCCGCAAAGTGCCAGGGCTGTACTTTATTGGTGAAGTGATGGATGTCACCGGCTGGTTGGGTGGGTATAACTTCCAGTGGGCGTGGTCGAGCGCCTGGGCATGTGCACAGGATTTGGTGTCTGAATAAGTGAAAGACTCTGTCTGCACATAATAAGAAAAAATATCATAGTGATGTGTGATACATGAACTGACTCTGACGTGCGTTTCTTAACTCCAGGAATGATATGATAAATCAGTTAAAATCGCACAGATAAGAGAACGGGAGACACATGGTTATTCCTGAGGTAAAACAGGAGCGGCTCTATCAAAAGATAGCCAATCTCATCATTAAGCTCATCAATGATGGTATTTTTCCGCCGGGAAGCTTCTTACCACCCGAACGTGAGCTGGCGAAGCAACTCGGTGTAAGTCGCGCATCGCTCAGAGAAGCGCTGATTGTGCTGGAGATTTCCGGATGGATCACCATCCAGTCAGGTAATGGTGTGATTGTTGCTGATAAAAAGCATTCCACCAGTGATTATACGATTGAAGAAATCCTCTATTCGCGTGAGTTGGTCGACAGCCATTGTGCGCGTCTTGCTGCTCAGGCCGGGAAAGAAGATCTAATTAGCCAGCTTGAAGCACTGCATCTCAGCATGGAAAAGGCCATTAGCGAAAACAATGTGCATGGTTTTTATTCCCTCGATAAGCAATTCCATCTAACAGTATCAGAAGCCAGCCAGAACCGCGTACTGCTTGATATGTCGCGAATGCTGTGGGAGCAGCGCGTTAACATCCCGTATGCCGGACTGGACAAACGTTCCGGCAATCGGGATGTATTAACCAGCATGAATACACAGCATAAAGCGATTGTGGATGCGATCCGCCAGGCTGATGCTGACGGTGCTTACCAAAAATCGCTGGAACATCTGGCCTATGTCAGACAGATAGTGGGTCTTTAATAACACCACGCTATTGGCTCAGAGCGGCTACCGCTGCACGTGCGCCTACGCTGTGCAATTGCTGACAGGCAGCGGTTACGCGTTCGATAAAGTCTGTGTTCTCGCAAAGGTCTCGCCCAAAGATAGTGTCAATTGCTAACAGCGCCCGGACACGTTCTTCTATTGATGGATACTGTTGATAAATAGCCTGATACTGTGCTGACAGCGGATCTATCACCTCAATCGGATGACCTTGTTCATCCACACCGCTGATGTAGCGCATCCAACCGGCGACTCCCAACATCAGATGGCGGGCATCTTCGCCTTTTTTCAGATGGAGTCGAATGGGGTCCAGCAAGCGTTGTGGTAGTTTCTGGCTGCCATCCATCGCAATTTGCCAGGTTCGGTGCTTCAGTGATGGATTAGTAAAGCGCGCAATCAGCAGCTCTGCATAAGCCGCAAGGTCTGTTCCTTCCGGCATCGACAGTGTCGGCGCTTGTTCATTGAGCATCAAAGCACGCGCAGCGTTGCGATACGCCGGGTTGGTCATCGTATCGGCAATCGTTTCATAACCGCCCAGATAACCAAGGTAGGCCAGGAAAGAGTGGCTGCCGTTGAGCATGCGTAACTTCATCATCTCAAATGGCACCACATCTGCTACAAACTGTACGCCCACGCGATCCCAGTCCGGGCGTCCATTGACAAAGTTATCTTCAATCACCCACTGACGGAACGGCTCACAGGCAATGGCACAGGGATCATCTACCCCAGCTGTTCTGCGATTTGCGCTAACGTCTCTTCTGTCGCTGCCGGAACGATGCGGTCTACCATCGTGCATGGGAACGTTGCCTGTTCGGCAATCCACTCAGCCAACTGCGGATCGCGCTCGGCGGCTAAACCCAGGACAGCGGTTTTTGCGACGTGGCCATTTTCTCGTACGTTATCGCAGGACAGCACAGTAAAAGCCTTCAATCCCTGCTGACGGCGTAGCGCGAGGGCTTCGACGATATAACCCATTGCTGATTTGGGGGACAGTGGGTGAGCAATGTCGTGCTGGATAAACGGATGATTCAGATCCAGCTCGCCGCTGGCGGCATCTGTGCAATATCCTTTTTCGGTGATGGTCAGCGAAACGATGGCCGTTTCGGGACGTGCCATTGCGTGGATAATGGCTTCACAGCCGTCAAATTCAGGATGCAGCGCTTCTTTCATCGCGCCAATGATTTTAAGCTCTGTCGTTTGTGCTCCGCGCTCGGCAACGGTGTACAGCAGATCCTGCGCCTTCAGGTTTTGAATCAGTGTGGCATCGTTTCCGGGCATCAGGTTGACCTCACAGATACCCCAGTCGCTGTCACTGCTTTCCAGCAAATGATGTGTATAGAGCGCCTGATGAGCGCGGTGAAAAGCGCCGCAACCAAGATGTACGATGCGCGAAACGAGGCGTGAACGATCCCAGCGTGGTCGTGGGGTGGAAATCTGGGCAGTGGCGAGATTCTTGTCCATGACAAACTCCTGTCATTGATGATCTTCTTTGATAATGCGCTATCAAAGACCGGTCCTGACTGAAAGTGAAAAACCGCATGGCAGGGATACCATGCGGCAATGTGGTTACTGATTGAAGAAGGCGCGTTGGATAGCCAGTTCAACGCCGCGTACTTCAGCCAGGCCCTTAAGGCGACCAATAGCGGAATACCCTGGGTTGGTTTTCTTTTTCAGATCATCAAGCATTTGATGACCATGGTCTGGTCGCATGGGGATAAGTGAGGCGTTGCCTTCAGCTTTACGTCGCTGTTCTTCTTCGACTATCGCTTTCACTACGCTGTACATATCGACATCCCCGGAGAGATGTGCCGCCTCATGGAAGGTTTTGGGATTCTCTTCACGTTGTGTGGAACGCAGGTGCGTAAAGTAAATCCGTGGGCCGAACTGTTTGATCATATCAACCAGATCGTTGTCTGCGCGTACGCCGTAAGAGCCTGTACACATCGTAAAACCGTTGGCTGTACTGTTTACGGTATCCACCATCCACTGCATATCTTCTACAGTAGAAACGATGCGCGGCAGGCCAAGAATTGGGCGCGGTGGATCGTCCGGATGAACCGCCATACGTACACCCACTTCTTCCGCTACCGGAATAATGGCTTTCAGGAACCAGGCGAAATTTTCCCGTAAGGCCGCTTTGTCGATATCTTTATAGGTTGCAAGGTGGCTACGGAATTGGTCCAGCGTATAGCCTTCCTCAGCACCTGGTAGACCTGCAATGATATTTCGCGTCAGCCGAGCTTTGTCCTCTTCGCTCATATTCACAAAACGCTGGTGCGCCTGTGCAATTTCTTCTGCGCTGTAGTCCGCTTCTGCACTGGGACGCTTGAGGATATGCAGTTCAAAGGCGGCAAACTCAATCTGGTCAAAGCGCAGAGCCTTTGAACCGTCGGGTAGCACATATTCCAGGTCGGTACGGGTCCAGTCCAGAACCGGCATGAAGTTGTAGCACACGGTAAAGATGCCGCATTGGGCGAGATTGCGCAGCGTCTGCTGGTAATTCTTGATCCACAGATCGTACTGGCCCGTGTGGGTCTTGATGTCTTCATGGATCGGCACGCTTTCCACGACCGACCAGACCAGACCGGCTTTTTCCACGATCGCTTTGCGTTTGAGAATTTCTTCTACGGACCAGACTTCACCGTTTGGAATATGGTGCAGCGCAGTTACCACACCCGTTGCACCGGCTTGACGAACATCGGACAACGACACGGGATCATTCGGGCCATACCAACGCCAGGTTTGTTCCATCGCTTTATCTCCTGGAAAAATTAATGAAAGGTCACATTGATCTTCAGATAGCGTTCCGGGTATTGATCGAGTTCCTTCACGGCGTCAGGCACATCATCAATATTCACCACCTTGCTGACGACATCCGCAGGATTAATGTTCAGCGTAGCCAGCATCTGTAACGCTTCTTCGAATTCGCCAGCACTGGTACGTGATCCGCGCAGATCCAACTCTTTAAACGTGATCAGGTTAGTGGGTAACGATGTCTCCTGTTTTGGCCAGCCGGTGAAAGCAATACGACCCGCAAACGAAGCAAGATCCAGCGTTTCGCGAATTGCACTGTTGGCACCAGATGCTTCGACGACAACCTGTGCCATCGTCCCCTGTGTGATATCTTTTATCGTCTCAACAACCTGGGTGTTCGACGGATTGATGACGTAAGGCACGCCCAGCGATTTTGCGTACTGAAGTCGTTCGTCCACGATATCGATCAGAATTGGCGTCGCACCGTAGCGCAATGCGCTCAATGCTGCCATCAGACCAATCGCACCGGCTCCAATAATGGCGATATGCTCCCCGGCCGTCAGTTTGGCGCGATGTAGCGCATGCAGTGCGATAGTCAGTGGTTCAGCCAACGGAGCCATCTCAGTGGCGACGTCATCCGGGATTTTGTGAATCAAATGCGCGGGGTGAGCAACCACCTCCTGCATCGCACCATCAATATGTACGCCAATTACCTTCAGGTTTTCACAGCAATTTGTTCTCCCCACTGAACAGGGGTAGCAATGGCCACAATAAATATAAGGATCAACAATAACGCGGTCACCTTCCTTAATATTTGCTGGCATGCCATTGCCTTGTTTAATAACAATACCAGTGACTTCATGTCCAATAATACGTGGATAGGTCACCAGGGGATTAGTGCCGCGAAATGCACCTATATCAGAGCCACATATTCCAGCAGCATCAACTTTTATTAATACTTCATTATCTTTCTTTTCTGGATAATCAACCCAACGGGTTTCAATTTCACCAGGTTTATTGATGTAGACAGCTTTGACTTTCATTTGTTTTTAATCCTTTATTTTTGACAAATACGAATACCAGACAGCTGGAAACAATCGCAATAGCACCAGCCAGATAGAATGCGTAATCATATTTACCGCTGAACTGAACAATAAATCCGGTGACCAGAGGGCCAATGATTCCGGAGATATTTGCCAGCCCATGCATGGCGCCACCGACGCTACCCACTTTATCTTTGTGTACGACATCCTGAATAACTGCCCAATAAATAGGTCCAGTTAAATACAACAGGAATAACGAGACTGACATCAATCCAACGGCACTGCCGATAGTGGTAACTGTTCCAGAAACCGCTACACAGATTGCCGCTCCAGCCAGGCAAACACCGAGAATGAGACGGCGAGAAAGCAGGGCATTGCCCGTTACCCGATAGATAAAGTCAGAGCATACGCCACCCAATACCATGCCGATTGCACCAATCACCCAGGGGATCACCGTTGCAATGCTGATTTCTTTAATATCAAGGTGTAGCGAGTGGTTCAGATAGCTTGGGAACCAGGTCAGGAAGAAAAAGAGTATGTAGTTATAGCTAAAGAAGGCCAGCGTCGTTGCCCACACCATCGGCTGCTTCATGTAGTAGCCGAGAGAAGGCATCGCTTTACCGTCATCCGCTAAAATGATGTCATCATGGTTTTCAAAATCGACACGTTCTTCCGGGGCGAGGTGTTTACTTTTTGAAGGTTTATCACTGGCAATGAAATACCAAAGTAATACCCAGGCTAAACCAAACAGGAAAATAATACCGAACGCCGGACGCCAGCCTAATGAAAGAGCCAGCAGGCCAACTACCGGACCGGAAATTGCGCCACCCAACGGCGAGCCAGCGCTGAAAATACCGATGGCAGTGGCAGATTCTTTACGCGAAATCCAGTTATTGATAATTTTATTACCTGCAGCACTGACCGGCCCTTCAGCCATGCCGAATAATACGCGGACAGCCAGCATAGTCCATAATCCAGTAACCAGACTGGTCATCCCACAAAATACTGACCAGAGTAACGCGGCGACCAGAAATACTGTTTTGGGACCAAATCGGTCACTGGCCCAGCCACCGATAAAGTTAAACAGTGCATAACCAACAAAGAATGCGCTGAATATCATACCCATCTCAGCAGCATTGAATCCTAATTCCTTTTCGATGAGTGGAGCGGTGATCGACAATGCTGAACGATCCATATAGTTAAGCATGTAAACTATAAAAAGAAGAAAAACGATAAGCCATCCCATTGTTTTTCTTTTCATGATATATCCTCTTATTGTGGTCTAGCGGCCTGACCACAATATTTAAAACCTATTTTAAGATCACCATTCTTTTGATGCGAATGTGATCAACATAACGAAAAATTAGTGCTTTAAATAATCACGATCAAATGTGTGTTGGCATATCTTTATGAATTTTAAGGTTTTTGTTGTGAGCGGTAAAATTTAGGATAAAAGCGAACTTGGTATTCAACACCTATTTTGGATGGATATTGCAATAGCGTCGTACAGGGAGAACGGCGAACGTTCAGCGCAAATCAGGCGGCTACGTACAGTCACAGTGGTATCCCACCCGCTGAGAACAGAAAAATGGCTCATAATGACCTCGTTTTGTAATGATTCATTAACATTTGGGCTACATGTCACAGAATCAACGATGAGACTAAAAGTCGCTTTGACACGCTTTGGGTTACCTTCTAGAGTGGAAAAATACAGATTTTAGATAAGAGACTATCTGTGAAATTAAGATGGTCTCTTATTGCATTTTTTTAGCTAATGGCGACCTTCTTCCGAATATTATGAAGGGGAAAGCCATGTCCGCATGTTCATTCTCAAATCCGATAAAAATCCGCGGTGTAGATGATGTCATTAATTGCATCGATGCCAGGGGAAAAATCAGTGGCAGAGCTGGTGTTATTTGGTGGTTGGCACTAGGCGGCCTTTTTCTTGATGCTTTTTCAAATTCAGCTCTCAGTGCTGGATTAAACCCAATGACCCGCAATTTAAATCTTACTGCGACCGAAGTTGCACTGCTTACCTCATTTTCATCCTGGGTCGCCATATTATTTAACCCGATTGGCGGCTGGATAGCCGATCGCTGGGGTCGTGTGCCACCGCTGATCATTGCCAAAATAATGGCGGTGATTGGTGCTTTGTTGGTGATGTCATCCTCCAGTTTTAGCACGATAATCGTGGGTCGCTTCTTTGTTGGCGTCTCTTACGGGATGGACTTTGCTGTGGCAATGGCCATGCTGGCAGAGTTCACGCCTGTGAAACTCAAAAGCCGTCTAAATACCTGGCAGGGTGTCTGGTATGTTGCCGTTTGTTTAAATTTGGTATTAGCGCTGATGTTTTACTCATGGGACGTAGGTGATGCCATCTGGCGTTATTCCATTGCTGTAACGGCGTTATGTGGAATCATCGTTCTGTTTTTCCAGTTCCGTTATTTAGTGGAAAGCCCGGTTTGGCTGGCAAGGAAATCCCGATTACCTGAAGCTATCGTTTCCATGAATAAAATATATGGTGAACAGTTTATTCTGGCGCCGAAAGTAGAACAGAAACCCGTTATTGGTCAGGCTGAAAAAGGCGCAAGAAATGTGCTGTTAATATTCCGTGGCGTCTATTTACCACGTACGATTCTGGCTTCGACCGTTCAAATCTGTCAGTCAATCCAATATTTCGGTGTGGGCTGGTATTTACCGGTTATTAGTGCTGCGATGTTTGGTAAAAATTTTGTTTACGCAACCTTATGTTCACTATTTTTTAACGTTTTCGGTATCGTCGGCGGTTTCTTATCTCCCGCGATTGGCCGCCGTCTGGGATTGCGCCGCTCCTCGGCGATCGGTTTTGCCGTGGCCTTCCTCGTGCTACTCACGCTGGGTCTGTTCAGTGACACTATGCCACTTTGGGCCTCTTTGCTGGTCCCTGCACTGTTTATTCTTTGCCACTCTGGCGGACCTGGTGCAAACGGGAAAAGCCTGTCGTCACTCTCTTTTCGCAGTGAACTGCGGGCTGGCGCGAACGGCGTGGTCGGTGCGCTCGGGGCAATAGGTGCGGCGCTCGGGCTGTTTATTTTCCCGGTATTCCGTGATTTGTATGGCCTGCAAACGACCTTCCTGATCATGTCTGCCGTGCCGCTGTTTGCGAGCATTATCTGTTTTGTTATTCCGTGGGACCCCACTCGCACCATTATTCAGCCGGATAACGAGCCAGGTGCGCCGCAGTTCGAATCACCCCATTCACCTTATCCAGAGTCGATGACCCCAGAATCAAACAGGAGTACGAAATGAGTGAATACGAAGATGTCATTCTGGCTATCGATGAAGGTACATCGGGGACCCGTGCGGCAGTTGTTGCACAAAATAGCCAGGTTCACTGCCTGGAATACCAGCCGCTTCAGGTCAGCAGTCTGCGTCATGGTGTGGTGGAACAAGATGCTGATGAGGTCTTGCAGGCCACTATTGAGGTTTGTCGCAAAGCGATAGCTAACGCGCAATGCAACAAGATGCGCATTGTGGCGCTGGCGATTGCGACCCAACGCTCAACGGCAGTGCTGTGGGATGCGCAAACGGGTAAGGCATTAACTCCGGCGATGGTATGGCAGGATGCGCGTTTCACGGATGAACTGGCCCAGTTAGCCCCTGAATGGGATGCAAAACTGCTGCCGCGGATTGGGCGACCGGTTGGGATACGCTCTCCTTATCTTTGGGCGTCGCGCCATCTTGCCAATACGCCTGCGGTGGCGAAGGCGTATCAGGCTGGAACGCTGGTCTTTGGTACCGTTGATAGCTGGTTGCTTTGGCATTTGGCGCAGGAGAAAAAAAGTGTCACCACACCGACAAATGCCACCTCCGCTGGCGCGTATTGCCTCAAAGAGCATCACTATCATTTGCCATGGCTACAGACTCTGGGCTTCCCGGCGTCATTGCTGCCTGAATTACATGATGATGCCGATGACTTCGGCACCACTCATGAAGATATTCTGGGGATAAGCGTGCCGATCCTGGCCTGCGCAGGGGATCAGTTTGCAGGGGCTATTGGGCTGGGGTGTACCGAGCGAGGACAGGCTTTTTGTATGCATGGCACTGGCAGCTTTGTTGATTTAATGATGGGGCCAACGGTACCAACCTTGCAAAAGGGCTGTGAAAGTACGCTCACCATGACGGCGCGCCGCCAAAAAGGGCTTTCGCATTTCTCTGTCGAAACCTTTGTCCCCACTACCGGTTCGGCGCTCAACTGGGTGTGCGAAAAACTGCATTGGTTTGACTCACCCGAACAGATCAGCGAACTGGCCGCGCAGGCTAGCGACGCGGGTGGCGTGAGTTTTATTCCGGCGCTAACGGGGCTACGCGTACCCCATCTCCAGCCTCATGCCCGTGCGTCCCTGAACGGTATCTCAATCTCGACCACGCGCTCGCAGGTGGCCTACGCGATTCTGGAAGGGATTGCGCATTCGGTCGCGGCCTGTATTCGCGCAAATGAAGCGGCAACCGGGATCCCCACAAAAGAGTTGGTAGTCGGGGGAGGGTTATCCAATAGCGATACGTTATTGCAAATCCAGGCCGATCTTAGCGGTATTCCCGTGCGGCGAATGGCCGAAACGGCGCGGGCAAGCTTACGTGGCGTTGCGTTTTTGGCTGGTGCCGATGGGCTGCTGTGGGACTCGCTGCCGGATGCCTGCGCCATGCTAAAAACCGCGCGGCTATTTGAGCCGAAAATCAGTCATGACCTTCGCGAACAAAAAATTAACCGCTGGGCGATGCGTATTGCACTCGAAATGGAAGCCGCCGACAGCCTCACCTCAGCTAATCAGGAGCACACTTACTCATGAAGTTTTTCCCTTCGCGAAAGCCCAACAAAACCTGTAGTGAGATGTACGGTGCAGAGCCATTACGTCTCCAGCGCGCTGAACAACTGGATCGACTGGAAAGCGACACCTACGACATTCTTATTGTCGGTGGTGGCGTAACCGGAGCCTACGCGGCGTTGGATGCCAGTCTGCGTGGCTACCGGGTGGCGCTGATTGAGAAAAGTGACTTTGCCTCAGGCACGTCATCAAAGTCATCGAAAATGGTACACGGCGGTCTGCGCTATATCGAACAAGGGAATCTGGGGCTGGTTCGCCACTCTTTACTCGAACGCCAGCGTATGCGGAGGAATGCCCGTCATCTGGTGCAACGGTTACCCTTTTTATTCCCGGTACTCGATAAAAATGGCGTATTCGACAAGCGGATGTCTGCTGCATTTGAAAGCCTGCTCTGGACCTACGACCTTGCGGGAGGATGGCGGGAAGGCATCCTTCACCAAAAACTTACCCCTGCGGAAGTGCTGTCGCATTGCCCGACGCTCAAAGAAGAACAGCTATCCGGTGGTTTTATGTATTTCGATGCCCGTGTCGACGATGCCCGACTTACGTTGGCATTGGTGCGCACGGCGGCGTTTCATGGCGCGGTGGTGACCAACCATGCGGAAGTCATCGAAACCACGCGCGACCAGCACGGCAAAGTGAATGGGGCCATCGTCTGTGCCGATGGCAGAGAAATTCAGGTCAACGCGCGGGTTGCCATCATGGCGACGGGCGTCTGGCTGCGTGACTGGAATGGGCTGAAAAAAGGTGACGCATCACCGCTGAATATCCGTCCTGCCAAGGGGGTACATGTTGCTATTCCGTGGATGAAGATCCGCAATGATTGCACGGTGACGATCCCGGTTGCCGGGCGCAGCCGCCGCGCGACGATCACCCGTTGGGGCAACGTTTCCTATTTGGGGACCACGGATGAGGATTATCAGGGCGATCTCAATGATGTTCACTGCAATCGCGCTGAATTGGACTTTCTGCTGGAAGGTGCGAATTCGGCATTGAAAACCGATCTCCGCCCGGAAGACGTGGTGGGTAGTATCGCCGGTTGCCGCCCTCTGGTGGGGACGGCGGGAGGCAAGACCGTTGAAATGAAACGTAATCATGAAATCACGGTTGCGGCAGATGGTCTGATTACGATTGTCGGCGGCAAGCTGACGACATCACGTCATATGGCAGAAGAGACCATCGATGCCGCCAGCAAAATACTCGGCCGTAAAAAGGCCTGCTCAACTAAAACCGCCTGGTTGCTGGGGGCGGCGGGCTATGACCCGCAGGCGATTCTGGCATCGGGCGGTTTGTCTGCGCACCTGGGGGAGCGCTACGGGACTGAAGCGCATTTTGTCAGTGACCTTATCCAGTCCAATCCCTTACTGGCAAAGCCAATTGTGGAAGGGCTTCCCTATACCGAAGCTGAAGTGGTGTATGCCGTGCGCCATGAACTCGCCAGCACCATTGATGATGTGTTATCGCGCCGAATTCGTGCCCGTCTGATGGCTCGTGATGCGTCAGCGAATGCTGCGCAACGCGTGGGGGAAATTCTGCAACAAGAGCTCAAGCTTCAGCCTGAACAGGTGGCCCGGCAGGTAGCCAGCTATCAGACGGCAATTAAACATGAAAAATCAACACTTATGGGGACATCCGAATGATCAGTAAAGAAGCGATTAAACGCGGTTACAACCGTGGAAATTATACTGTAGGTGCACACACGCGCCCGGCATGGGCGACGGATATCAAAAGCAGCGGTGGCGCGAAAGGGATGCAGATTGATCCGGTGGCGATGAGCGAAGCGACGTTTGATCGACTGCGGGTCATTGCAGATGAGGTGCTGACATCGGAATCTGATGTGATTACCTGGACCCGCGACTGGTGGGCCGGTTCGATGATTGCGGAAACCCAGGGCGCACCGGCCACGTCAAAAGGGGCGATTGTACGTGTCTCTACGGTAGAACAAATTCAGGATGTGATGCGTCTGGCGAATGCGTTGGCAATCCCGGTCACGGTTTCCGCCGGGCGCAGTAACGTCACTGGTGCCGCATTGCCGTTGCGGGGAGGCATTGTGCTGGACGTTTGCGAACTCAACAAACTTATCGACTTCGATCCACAAAGCCAGATTGTTGACGTTGAAGCCGGCATGTTCGGCGACATTTTTGAACAAACTATCCAAAAAGAGTACGGCATGACGATGGGCCACTGGCCGTCATCGTTTGGTATCAGTACCGTGGGCGGTTGGGTGGCCTGTCGTGGCGCGGGACAGCTGTCGACCCGCTACGGCAAAATTGAAGATATGGTTTATGGGATGGATGTCGTCCTTGCTGATGGCCGCTTAATCACCGTGGGTGGCTATGCGCGTAGCGCAACGGGGCCTGATCTACAGCAGATGTTTATTGGTTCTGAAGGCACATTGGGTGTGATTGTCCGTGTGCGTTTGAAGCTTCATCGCCTGCCGGATTATGGCCGCGCCATCGCCTGGGGTTTTTCCAGCTTCGCCAGTGGACTGGAGGCATGTCGCGAAATCTTACAGCATGGGGCGAATCCGGCGGCACTGCGTTTGTACGATAACCTGGAAAGCGGCGTGCAGTTTGGTCTGCCAGAGACCAATGTCCTGTTGATTGCGGATGAGGGGGAGTCTGAGATTGTCGATGCAGTAATGGCTATCAGCGAACGTGTGTGCCAACGCGGCGGACAACAACTCGACGGCGAGGCTATTTTTGAACGCTGGCTGGACACCCGATATCTGACCGGAAAAAGTGCTGAAGGTTTTAAAAAGAGCCCGGGTCTGGTGGCGGATACGCTGGAAATGGTGGGACGTTGGCGCGATCTTAGCGACGTGTATGATGATGTGGTGGCCGCTATTAACGCCGTACCCGGCACGCTGGCCGGTTCGGCGCATCAGTCTCACGCCTACATCGACGGCGCATGCCTCTATTTCTCATTGCGCGGTGATGTGGCGATTGAGCAACGTGCGGCCTGGTATCGTGCGGCATGGGATGCAGCGAATGCGGTGCTAATTAAGCACAACACCTCCCTTAGCCACCATCATGGTGTTGGTCTCCTGCGTTCGCCCTATATGCAGGCTTCTTTAGGCGAATCGCTTTCCGTTCTGGCGGATATCAAATACGCGCTGGATCCGAAAAACATTCTTAACCCAGGCAAACTGGGGTTAAGCGTCGATCTTCCTTCACATCAGGCAGGTCAGTAATGATCAAAAATCTTGGCGTGCTCCTGGCACGGCAGCCCGTCATTATGGCGATTTACGGTATTGAGCAATTGAAAACCGCGCTGTCCAGCAAGGCGGAAGTCTGCATTATTGCCAATATTGACCTGATTAAGCTCCATCCGGTGATAGAACTGCTGTCGCAGGCGGGGAAGTACGTCATCGTGAATATCGACAGCTGCAATGGGCTGTCCCAGGATAAGGGCGGCATTGATTATGTGGCCGAAACGGGAGCGATGGGGTTGCTCTCGACGCGTTTGCAAACCGTACAGCGAGCGAAAAAGTGTGGACTGGTGACGATGCAGAAAATCTTTGTCACCGACCGTTCTACCTGGCTACGCAGCCTGAAAGCCGTAGAACAAAGCGAACCCGATTACGTGCAACTGATGCCCGCGCAGATGTTGCCGCTACTCTCACAGGCTGACCGTAATGTGTTGCCGCCAATAGTGGCATCAGGCTTCGTCTGTAACGAGGAACATGCTCAAACGGCGCTGTTACACGGCGCGATAGCCGTTTCGAGCAGTGATAGCGCGTTATGGGATATAGACCTTCACCGTTAGAACACCGGGAGCCCGACCATGGAGAATTCACAACTTTTTGTTATTGCACATTATTTTTCTCGTAAGGGAATGGGAGACAAGGTCAATGATGCGCTCAGACTGCTTGCCCAGGCCTCGCGTCAGGAGCCTGAAAACATCACCTATGAGTTTTTCCGTTCTACGGAAGACGGCGATCGCTTTGTGATTATTGAAACCTATCGTTGTCCTGAGGGTCTCGAACTTCATCGACAAACGGAGCATTTTCAACGTATTGGCGTTGGGATTATCAACCCGTTGCTTGAGCGTAAAGAGGTGAAAAGCTTTCTCACTCATGCCGATACACCGCGTAGTTAAAAGCTGGCCATTTTTACTACCAGGAGTACATCAATGAACAATGTCATGAAGGATTTTACGTTTTCAACTGTACCGGAAATTATCGTCGAGTGGGCAGGAGCATCACGAGCAGGGGAGATTATTCAGCCGCGATTTAGCGCGCGTCGCGTGTTGTTGGTGACCGACCCCGGACTGGTCAAAGCAGGGATTCTGCCGCCTGTTTTGCATAGCCTGCAAGAGGCAGGGTTTCAGGTGACGGTCTATGATCGGGTCCAACCCGATCCGCAGGAACGTCTTGTCCGGGAAGCCTTACAGGTTGCTCGTGATGACCATTGCGACATGGTCATTGGTCTGGGCGGCGGCTCCTCGCTGGATGTCGCGAAGCTGGTGGCCGTGTTAATCAACTCTGAGCAAGATCTGCAGGCGCTTTACGGTATTGGCAAAGTTTCCGGGCAGCGTCTGCCGCTGATTAACATCCCTACCACGGCAGGGACGGGCTCAGAAGTCACTAATATTTCGATTTTGACGACCAATGATGACAGCAAAATGGGGATTGTCGCACCACAGCTATATGGCGATTTGGTGCTGCTGGATGCGCAATTGACGCTTGGACTTCCTCCGGTTCATACGGCGGCGGCTGGCATCGACGCGATGGTGCATGCCATTGAGGCTTATACCGGTAAACATAAGAAGAACCCCATTTCGGATGCGCTGGCGCGGGAAGCATTACGCTTAATTAGCCGCCATCTGGTGACTGCCTGTCGTGATGGGAACAACCGTGAAGCGCGAGAAAATGTTCTGCTGGGCGCGATGCTGGCAGGCCAGGCTTTTGCCAATTCCCCAGTGGCCGCAGTGCATGCGCTGGCTTATCCCCTTGGCGCACGACACCATATTCCACATGGGTTGTCGAATGCGTTGATGCTGATTCCGGTGCTGCAGTTTAATGCGCCAGTCGCTGCGCCGTACTATGCCGAGCTGGCTGCTGTTATTGGCGAGGAGGTGTCGGGGAATATGGAGAAAGATGCCGCGATATTTATTGCTGCGATGGTACGCATTATTGCTGAATCGGGTGCACCGAAAAAGCTGCGCGATGTCGATATACCTGCTGAAACGCTGGCGATATTGGCTCAGGATGCCATGCAGCAGACTCGTCTTCTGGATAACAATCCTGTTCCGCTCACGGCAGATGATGCGTTGCGGCTATACCAACACGCGTTTTAAACAGAACACTCGCCAAAAGCTTGTCCGGCGAGTGGATTGCCGGACACTGTTTTGCCCGATGACATCGCGAGAACAACCGAATAGACATATCGAATCCAGGTGTTAGTATTCAATAGATAGCAGTTATGAGTATGCGTGTTTCATTTCCGGCCAGGAACGCTGATGATGACAACATTACTACCCGATTTCACAGCATTTTCGTCATTCACTTCCTTCGCGGTATGCGTTGCTATAACGCCTGTCCGCTCTTTGGCCATCGTTTATCATTCCTTCTCATCCCGGATGGAATCTCTCACTGAATAGCAGTTCAGTGGGTTTTGTGACACGCATCGTTTGATAACAGGGATTACGGCGGGTCGAATATGGATAAGATTAAGCGTCATCTGGTGTGGTGGGGCGCGGGTATTGTGGTGGTGGTTGCTGCAATAGCATGGTGGATGTTGCGTCCTGCGGGGATACCGGAAGGGTTTGCCGCCAGCAACGGCAGAATTGAAGCCACTGAAGTGGATATTGCCACCAAAATTGCCGGACGTATTGATACGATCCTCGTATCGGAAGGGCAGTTCGTTCGTCAGGGCGAGGTGCTGGCGAAAATGGATACCCGCGTGCTGCACGAGCAGCGGCTGGAAGCGGTCGCGCAAATCAAAGAAGCGGAAAGTGCAGTTGCGGCGGCACGGGCGTTGCTGGAACAACGGCAAAGTGAAATGCGCGCCGCGCAGTCGGTGGTAAAACAGCGCGAGGCGGAACTGCAGTCGGTCTCTAAACGTCACGTTCGCTCCCGTTCGCTATCCCAGCGTGGGGCCGTGTCTGAGCAACAGCTGGATGACGACAGGGCTGCGGCAGAAAGTGCGCGCGCGGCACTGGAATCTGCAAGGGCGCAGGTCTCTGCGGCAAAAGCCGCGATTGAAGCCGCCCGTACCAGCATTATTCAGGCGCAAACCCGCGTTGAAGCCGCGCAGGCCACCGAACGTCGTATTGCCGCTGATATTGATGACAGCGAGCTGAAAGCCCCGCGCGATGGTCGCGTGCAGTACCGTGTCGCCGAACCGGGCGAGGTGCTTTCCGCGGGCGGGCGCGTGCTGAATATGGTCGATCTCAGCGATGTCTACATGACATTCTTCTTACCTACCGAACAGGCTGGTTTATTGAAGATTGGCGGTGAAGCTCGCCTGGTGCTGGATGCCGCGCCGGATCTGCGTATTCCTGCGACCATCAGCTTTGTGGCAAGCGTCGCGCAGTTCACACCGAAAACGGTCGAAACCAGTGATGAACGGCTGAAGCTGATGTTTCGCGTCAAAGCGCGTATTCCGCCAGAGCTGTTGCAGCAGCATCTGGAGTACGTGAAAACCGGTCTGCCGGGCATGGCCTGGGTGCGTCTGGATGAAAATCGCCCCTGGCCTGACGAGCTGGTGGTGAGGTTGCCGCAATGACGCATCTGGCGCTGGTTCCCGTTCCTCCCGTGGCGCACCTTGACGGCGTGAGTCAGCATTACGGGACAACGGTCGCGCTGAACAATATCACGCTGGATATCCCCGCCCGCTGCATGGTGGGGCTGATTGGCCCGGATGGCGTCGGAAAATCGAGCCTGCTGTCGCTTATTTCCGGTGCGCGGGTGATTGAACAGGGCAACGTGATGGTGCTGGGTGGCGATATGCGCGACCCGAAGCATCGTCGTGATGTCTGCCCGCGTATTGCCTGGATGCCGCAAGGGCTGGGTAAAAACCTGTACCACACGCTGTCGGTGTATGAGAACGTCGACTTCTTTGCCCGGCTGTTTGGTCATGACAAAGCGGAACGCGAAGCGCGGATTACCGAGCTACTGAACAGCACCGGACTGGCGCCGTTTCGCGATCGTCCTGCCGGGAAACTCTCGGGTGGGATGAAGCAAAAGCTGGGGCTGTGCTGCGCGTTAATCCACGACCCGGAATTGCTCATTCTTGATGAACCCACCACCGGGGTAGACCCGCTGTCCCGCGCCCAGTTCTGGGATCTGATTAACAGCATTCGCCAGCGTCAGACCAATATGAGCGTGCTGGTCGCCACCGCCTATATGGAAGAAGCCGAGCGCTTTGACTGGCTGGTGGCGATGAACGCGGGTGAGGTATTGGCCACCGGCAGCGCCCAGCAGCTACGAGAACAAACCAACAGCGCCACGCTGGAGCAGGCGTTTATTGCGTTGTTACCTGAAGCGCAGCGTCAGGCGCACAAACCGGTGGTGATCCCGCCGTATCACGCTGAGCAGGAAGAGATTGCCATTGAGGCGAAAGATCTGACTATGCGCTTCGGCAAGTTTGTCGCCGTTGATCACGTTAACTTTCGTATTCCCCGCGGGGAGATCTTCGGCTTTCTCGGCTCCAACGGCTGCGGTAAATCCACCACCATGAAGATGCTCACCGGTCTGCTACCCGCAAGCGAAGGTGAGGCGTGGCTGTTTGGGCAAGCGGTTGACCCGAAGAATATCGATACCCGCCGCCGGGTAGGCTATATGTCGCAGGCGTTTTCGCTCTACAGCGAGCTGACCGTGCGGCAAAACCTTGAGCTACACGCGCGACTGTTCCATATCCCCGAAGCGGAAATCCCCGGGCGGGTACAAGAGATGAGCGAGCGCTTTTCGCTGACCGATGTCGAAGACACGTTGCCCGGTGCGCTGCCGTTGGGGATCCGTCAACGCCTGTCGCTGGCGGTGGCGGTGATCCATCGCCCTGAAATGCTCATTCTTGATGAGCCGACCTCCGGGGTCGATCCGGTGGCGAGGGACATGTTCTGGCAACTGATGGTCGATCTGTCGCGTCAGGATAAAGTGACCATTTTTATCTCTACCCACTTTATGAATGAAGCGGAGCGCTGCGACCGTATGTCGCTGATGCACGCCGGAAAAGTACTCGCCAGCGGCACGCCGCAGGAGCTGGTGAAACAGCGTGGTGCCGCCAGCCTGGAAGAGGCGTTTATCTCCTGGCTACAGGAAGCAGCAGGCCCGGCACCGGAAGCGACGCTTTCGCAAGCGACTGCTCCGCTGGTGCATGAAAACAGTCAGCCGCCGCGGCAGGGCTTTAGCCTGCGGCGCTTGTTCAGCTACAGCCGCCGTGAAGCGCTGGAGCTGCGGCGGGACCCGGTGCGTTCAACGCTGGCGCTGATGGGGACGGTGATCCTGATGCTGATCATGGGCTACGGCATCAGCATGGACGTGGAAAACCTGCGTTTTTCGGTGCTCGATCGTGACCAGACAGTCAGCAGCCAGGCGTGGACGCTGAATCTGGCGGGATCGCGCTATTTTATCGAACAGCCGCCGCTCACCAGTTATGACGAGCTGGACAAACGGATGCGTTCGGGCGAAGTGGCGGTAGCAATAGAGATCCCGCCAAACTTTGGCCGCGATATCGCGCGTGGCACGCCGGTGAAGATTGGCGTCTGGGTCGATGGCGCAATGCCGAGCCGCGCTGAAACGGTCAGAGGTTACGTGCAGGCGATGCACCAGACCTGGCTGCAGGATGCGATGGCGCGTCAACCCAATGCCAGTGGGCAAAACGGGCTGATGACCATTGAAACCCGTTATCGTTACAACCCGGATGTGAAGAGTCTGCCGGCGATTGTTCCGGCGGTGATCCCGCTGTTGTTGATGATGATCCCTTCCATGCTCAGCGCACTCAGCGTAGTGCGCGAGAAAGAGCTCGGATCGATTATCAACCTGTACGTCACGCCCACGACCCGCAGTGAGTTTTTGCTCGGCAAACAGTTGCCTTACATCGTGCTGGGCATGCTGAACTTTCTGCTGCTGTGCGCGCTGTCGGTGTTTGTGTTCGGCGTCCCGCATAAGGGCAGCTTTATGACTCTGACGCTGGCCGCGCTGCTGTACGTCACCATTGCCACCGGGCTGGGGCTGTTAATCTCCACGTTTATGAAAAGCCAGATCGCCGCCATTTTTGGAACGGCGATTATTACGCTTATCCCGGCGACGCAGTTCTCCGGGATGATCGACCCGGTCGCCTCGCTCGAAGGGCCTGGACGGTGGATTGGTGAAATTTACCCGACCAGCCATTTTCTGACTATCGCACGCGGGACGTTCTCTAAAGCGCTGGATCTGACGGATCTCTGGCAGCTGTTTATGCCGCTGGCGGTAGCCATTCCGGTGGTGATTGGTTTGAGCGTATTACTGCTGAAAAAACAGGAGGGGTGATGCGCCGATTACGCAATATTTATAACCTCGGTATCAAAGAGTTGCGCAGCCTGCTGGGTGACAAAGCGATGCTGACGCTGATCGTCTTTGCCTTCACGATTTCGGTTTATTCTTCCGCGACCGTCCTGCCGGGTTCGCTGCATCTGGCGCCGATTGCTATTGCCGATATGGACCAGTCGCAGTTGTCGAACCGGATTGTGAACAGCTTTTATCGCCCGTGGTTTTTACCGCCGGAGATGATCACCGCTGATGAGATGGATGCCGGGCTGGACGCCGGGCGCTACACCTTCGCCGTGAACATTCCGCCTGATTTTCAGCGTGACGTGTTGGCCGGGCGGCAGCCGGATATTCAGGTTAACGTCGATGCCACGCGGATGAGCCAGGCCTTTACCGGCAACAGCTATATCCAGAACATTATCAGCGGCGAGGTGAACAGCTTTGTGGCCCGATACCGTGACAACAGTGAGCCGCCGGTGGCGCTGGAAATGCGCATGCGCTTTAACCCTAATCTGGAACCCGCCCGCTTTGGCGCGGTGATGGCGATTATCAACAACATCACCATGCTGGCGATCGTGCTTACCGGGTCGGCGCTGATCCGCGAGCGCGAGCACGGGACCATTGAGCATCTGCTGGTGATGCCGGTGACGCCGTTTGAGATCATGATGGCAAAAATCTGGTCGATGGGTCTGGTGGTACTGGTGGTTTCCGGTTTATCGCTGATGCTGATGGTAAAAGGCGTGCTCGGCGTACCGATTGAAGGTTCGATACCGCTGTTTATGCTGGGCGTGGCGCTGAGCCTGTTCGCCACCACCTCGATCGGCATTTTTATGGGCACGCTGGCGCGCTCTATGCCGCAACTAGGGTTACTGATGATTCTGGTGCTGCTGCCGTTACAGATGCTCTCCGGTGGCTCCACGCCGCGTGAAAGCATGCCGCAGGCCGTACAGGACATCATGCTGACGATGCCGACCACCCACTTTGTCAGCCTGGCGCAGGCGATTCTTTATCGTGGCGCAGGGTTCGGCATCGTCTGGCCGCAGTTTCTGACGTTGCTGGCGATTGGCAGTGCATTCTTCCTGATAGCGCTGCTGCGCTTTAGAAAGACGATTGGCACGATGGCGTGAACATTATTGCCGGATGGCGGCTACGCCTTATCCGGCCTACAAACGAGAACGGGTGTAGGCCGGGTAAGCGAAGCGCCCCCGGCAACGAAACAGGTAATTACTCTTCTTTCGGCAGGCACTGCAAATGACCGTGGCGCACTCCGCGCTGGGAAATCACATCATCGGCAAAATGCTGAACATCGCCCATGTCGCCTTTTAGTACGGCGATTTCCAGGCAGTCGTCATGGTTGATGTGAACGTGTAGCGTAGCGACCGATAAATCATGGTGATGGTGCTGCGTCGAAACAATGCGGCTGGCCAAATCACGCTTCTCATGTTCATAAACATACGAGAGTACCGCGAAGCCCTGAGTGCCATGCTCCTGGGTCGTTTCCTGCGCCAGCGCACCACGCAAAATATCGCGAATCGCTTCAGAACGGTTGTTGTAACCACGGCGCTGGCTCAGGCTATCCAGCGTTTCCAGTAAATCGTCATCGAGAGTAATGGTGACTCGTTGCATCTGCAGTTAACCTTTCATGTCGCGCGTCGGCGCACAGGGAATGCGGGAGTTACAGCCTCTGCACGGCGTCGGCTGTCAGGGTAAATGGCGTTGGCGTGCACACGGCCAGACTCAGGGTTTCGAGCTGGCACTGGCTAACGGAGAGCGAGGATGTCAGTGTAGTGCTATCGACGCTGACAATTTGCCAGGCGCTGCCGCCACGCTGCTTAACGATGGCTTCTTTGCGCGTCCAGATGCGCCAGAAAGCCGCCAGTTGGTGGTCCGGATGTTCTGCTTCGATTTCGGCATGTTCCCCAAGACTGAACACCGTATTCGCCAGCGTCTTCCAGTTTTCGCGCGGGCGCACGACTTCAATATCGCAGCCCACTTCCCCTTCGTCGCTAAGCAGCAGAGCAATGTCATCACCGCTGTGGCTAAGATTGAACCACAGCGGCGTGTCGGCTGAAAAGGCCGGTTTTCCTTGCTCGCCGTAGACGATATCAGGCAATGGGGAAAGGGCATGGGAAAGCAGCACGCGGCCAGCCAACCAGCGTGCGCGGCGAGCACCCTGCGGTGCCTGCTCATAGAGCGCATGAGGCAGCACGCCGGTGCTTAAATCAGAAACTTTCCCTAGAACGATCCGGTACATATCACGGCCAACGTTTGATGATGATAGAAGTATTGATGCCGCCAAACGCAAAGTTATTGCTCTGCAAAAACTCGCAATCAATCTTGCGGGCTTCACCCATAATGTAATCCAGCGCGCCACAATTGGCATCTGGCTGACTCAAATTCAGCGTAGGCGCAAACCAGCCTTCACGCATCATTTGCAGACTCATCCAGGCCTCCAGTGCGCCACAAGCGCCAAGGGTATGCCCAAAATAGCTTTTAAGCGAGGATAGCGGCACATTATCACCATAAATTGCGGCAGTCGCCTGACTTTCTGCAATATCGCCACGATCGGTAGCGGTACCGTGCGCTGAAATATAGCCGATATCCCGGGCGCTAATACCGGCCATGCTCAGCGATTTTTCCATGCAAATCTGCATTGTCTCACGCTGTGGCTGGGTGATATGGGCAGCATCGCAGTTAGTGGCAAAGCCGACGATTTCACCGTAAATCGTTGCTCCGCGCGCTTTAGCGTGTTCCAACTCTTCCAGCACCAGCGTACCAGCACCTTCCCCGATGACCAGACCATCGCGTTTTTCATCGAATGGGGAGGGGGTGGTTTTCGGTTTGTCGTTGCGCTGGCTGGTGGCGAACAGCGTATCAAATACGGCGGCTTCGGAAGGGCACAGTTCTTCTGCACCGCCGGCAACCATCACCGTTTGATAACCGTGTCGGATGGCTTCCCATGCGTAACCAATTGCCTGGCTACCGGAGGTGCAGGCGCTGGATGTCGGGATGACTCGCCCACGCAGGCCGAAAAACAATCCGGTGTTAACAGCCGTGGTGTGCGGCATCATTTGCACGTAGGTCGTGCCGGTGATGTTATTGGTGTGCTTCTCGGTCAGCATGGTCGCGAACTCACTCACCGGCCCGGTGCTGCCTGTGGAGGAACCGTATGCTATTCCGGTTTCACCGTTGGTCAGTACCCGATCGCCAATCAGTCCGGCTTGTTCTAACGCCAGTTCTGATGCGCGAGTGGACATCAGCGACACGCGACCCATGGCGCGAATGCGCTTGCGGGTATAGTGTTCCGGCAGAGTGAAGTTATCGATCGGCGCACCCAACAGCGTGTGCAGTCCGTCATAAACCTGCCACTCCGGCATTTTGCGTACCGCATTTTCATACGCCAATAGCCTGGCTGAGACATCCTGCCAGTTTTCCCCAAAGGCGGTGACGCCGCCCATGCCTGTAATCACGACACGACGTGTCATAACATCCCTCCATTGATGGAAATCACCTGGCGAGTGACATAGCCCGCCACATCCGACATTAAATAACTGGCAAGCCCGGCCACTTCTTCAGCCTGACCTATCCGTTTCATGGGGATCATCGACATCGCCTCTTTCAATGCGGCTTCTTCCATCTCGATCATCCCGGTATCAATCAGTCCTGGTGCAATACAGTTTACGGTAATTTTGCGTTTTGCCAGTTCGATGGCCAGCGCTTTGGTGGCGCCAATAATACCGGCTTTTGCTGCACTGTAATTAACCTGACCGCGGTTGCCCATCACGCCGGATACCGAAGACAGTGTGATGATACGACCCCCCTGGCGTGCGCTAATCATCGGCATAATGCACGGATGAATGACGTTGTAAAAGCTGTCGAGGTTAGTGTGGATCACCGCATCCCAGTCGTTATCGCTGAGCGCAGGGAAGGCGGCATCACGCGTTACCCCGGCGTTGCTGACAATGCCGTACCATGCGCCGTTAACCTCAATATCGTGCTCCAGTACTTCACGGCATTGCTCGCGATTGGCAACGTCAAACGTCAACAGACGCCCTGCGCCGCCAGCGGCGAGGATAGCCTCCAGCGTGTCTTGTGCACCTTGTGCATCGCGATGATAGTGCACGCCGACCACAAAGCCGTCTGCCGCCAGTTGTCTGGCGATGGCGCGACCGATACCTTTGCTGGCACCCGTAACTAAAACTGAACGACTCATGTGGACGCTCCTTGTTGAAATAGCGTGTTAATTTCTTCTGTTGTCGGCTGGAAGGTGTTGACGCGACCGGTTGCCAGCGTCTTGTTGTCTGCCTGAATGACGCATTCAAAGCTACCGAATCGTGCATCCTGCATCAGCAATTTGACATGAATGCTCAGCCGCTTTCCGGCAGGCAGAACACCCGCAGCACAGACTAACTCGCGTGCGCCCAGCACCATACCTAATGCAATACTCGCCTGACCGTGTTGCTGGCGGTGCCAGCCAGACCAGACGCCAATGGTCTGCGCCATTAATTCCAGTGCGAACCAGCCGGGCAGATTGCCATCGGGGTCGAGGAAAGGGGCCAGTACGCTGTTTGCCGATACCGTCACGTGGCAGGTGGCGGTTTCGTCCGCCACACTGACGACCTCTTCAAGGAGCTGCATCGGCGCGTCATGCGGTAAATAATCGCCCGGTGATAAATAGTGGCTCATGAGATTCTCCCGAGCAGGATGCTGGCATTATTACCGCCGAAGGCGAACGAGTTAGATAAGATTACCGGGCGAGTCAGCGGCTGCGGTTGTTCAATGATGCCGCAGGGTGGCAATGTTTCATCGCGCGGCGACTGGCTAAAATCCTGCGGTGGCAGGGGCAGGTTGCGTTGCAGAATCAGCATACTGATTGCTGCTTCGGTGATCCCGGCCGCGCCCAGCGTGTGCCCGGTCAGGTGTTTGGTTGAACTGCATGGGACCGTGTCGCCAAATAGCGTGCTTACGACGTTGGACTCAATCTGATCGTTGAGCGGAGTGGCCGTTCCGTGCAGATTGATATAGCCCACGTGTTCCGGTGTCATTCTTGCGTCGTTAAGTGCCTGGCCTATGGCGCGAATGGCACCTTCTCCCTGCGGGTGGGGAGCCGAAATATGGTATGCATCGCTGGATTCGCCGACACCCAGCAGCGCAATGGGCTGTGGCTCGCGGGTTAATACCATCAATGCGGCGCCTTCGCCGATGGTGATCCCATTGCGGTCGCGGCCAAACGGCTGACATCGCGTTGGGGAGAGCGATTCCAGACTGTGGAAACCGTTGATGGGCATCCGACTTAGCGTATCGGCACCGCCGACAATGGCAATATCCACCAGACCAGATTCGATTAAGCGACGCCCGCTCATGATTGCCCGTGCACTGGACGAGCAGGCGGTTGAGAGCGTAAAGGCCGGGCCATCCAGCGCCAGCCAGTGGCTAAGAAAACGCGACGGATCGCCCAGTTCCTGCTGCGGGTAGCGCCAGTCGGTGCTCTCTTTGTCGTTGAGCATCAGATCAACGTGAACGTCACCTTCATTCAGACCGGAGGTGCTGGTGCCGAGAACGACAGCAATACGATCGCGGCCAAACCGGGCGATAGCGTCGTCTACCTGTGGCTGGATTTGTGCCAGTGCAGCCAGCAGTAGCTGGTTATTGCGCGAACGATGTGCGCTAAATTGCTGAGGGATCGCGGGCAGATCACCGTCTACACCTGCTAATACGGCGGGTGGATGTCCTTGTAGCCAGTTCGCGCGCGGACGCATTCCCGGCGCTATGCCACGTGTGAGGTTGGCGGCGATTTCATCGGTGTTATTGCCCAACGCGTTAATCATGCCAACGGCAGAAATGTAGATCATCTCAGTCACCCAGGTATTGAATGGTGATGTGGTATTTAAATACGTGCTGCTCAATGCTGATCGGTTCGCGTTTTCCTTTGCGATTCAGATACGTGATTTCCGTGACCAGTTTGCCGCGGCTATTGCGCAGTTCACGTGTATCGCCCGTATCGACGAGCGTCCAGCCTTGAGGTAATTGCGGTTGCCAGGCGCTAATTGGCCAATGACTAAGCATCACGTCAGCCAGCACCTGGCTTGCGGGCGGCAGTTGCGGAACGATGATCGATTGTTCGGTGTGCAATCCTTTTTCATCGTAAGTCACGAGGAACAGGCGAATGCCAACTGATGACAACCCGGCCAGTGTGATTTTCTTATCATCAGCATTAAGCATGACCAACAGCGACTGCGTTTTGCCGTTAAAACTTCCGGTCAGCAACTGTTGTGAATTCACCGCGGGAGAAATCCCCGGAGCAGGTAGCGTCACACGTGTTCCCGGCTCTAACCAGGCTTGTGGGCGGCCTTGCTGTTCCGGCTGTGTGTGGCTGCAACCGGCAAGAATCAGTGCGGCGAGCGCTATCATTAACGGCCTGATAAGGCGAATCCGCCACCCGGCAAAAAATGTCGATAACATCATCTTTTTTTCTTCTCTCTTTTCGTTGGCATCGCCAGCGGTGACAGCAAAAATGCAGTGAAAATACCGCTCACCAATACAATGCCAAAACTGCTGATTGCCTGAGTGGCGCTAAAGACCAGCATGCCGAGCGTCAGGAGCGTAGTCATCATCGCCAGTGTGATAGCCAGTAGCGACGTCAGTGGCGTACCGCGTGGATTACTGAAAAACAGCGTGTAGTTAATGCCAATCCCCAGCACCAGCACCAGTGCCAGCAGCGAGAACAGGTTGAGCGCGTGCCCACTCAGAGCCAGTACCGCCAGACCACAACCTAAAGACAGCACCGAGGGGACCAGGCTAATAAAGCCTTTACGCCAGCCAAGTCGAATGACGGCGCCACAGGCAATTACTGCCAGCGCAACGCATAGCAAGCCCGTCAGAATATGGCGATACAGCGCAAACAGAGTGTCAAAGCTGCTCTTACGATCCACCCACGCAACGCCGGAATATTTCGTGCTGAGCGTGTTTAAAGCATCACTTTGTTTCACTCCTTCAACGGGAACCAGCACGCTGCTTTCACCGTCTGCCAGCGACAGCCACAGTAAGCGCCAGCCTTCACTGGCCGGGCTGGAAAGCCAGGCATCGACGGTGACCGGCATAGCGCTAAGATCGGGTTTCACCGTTGTCAGCCCGGCGCTGTTTAAGGCTTTTGTGACGGCGGGCGCGGCATCTTTTAACAGGGTGAGATCCTGCTGCTGCCGGGCGAGCGAATTTAACGGAATAGTGCGATATCCGCTGAGTAATCCGTCTTTTTTTGCCTCTTCCAGCGCGGGAGTAAAGGCTTCCAGTCGCTCCAGCGTTTGTTGAGCAGATTTGCCGTACACGACAAACCACTTCTGGTCGACGCTTTGCCCGGTCAGGGCGGTAATCGCTTTTTCCTGAGCGAGAATGTCCTGCGGTAGCGCCTGTAACTGGGAGATATCATCGTCTACGCGTAGCGTCGCCATGCCTGCCAACGAGAACAACGCGAGCGCCACCGGTAGGCCAACGGATAATTTCTTATTCCGCCGCCAGGCGGCAAGCCAGCGTAGCATGAGTACCATTGCCGGAACCGGGCGCACCGGCAACCTGTGACACAACCATGGGTGCCAGAAAATGACCGTCAGGCACGAGGCACTCAGACCCACCGCCGCGAATACCGCCATCTGGCGAATACCGGGGAAGGGGGCCAGCATCATAATCAGATAAGCCGCCACGGTAGTGAGCAGTGCCAGGAGCAGGGCATTGCGTACTTTGGCAAGGCTTTGCCATGGCGATGTTTCTGCACCGTGCACCATCCGCTCGGTCAAATAGTAGAGCGTATAGTCGGCGGAAATACCGATGATGCTCATGCTCATCACCAGCGTCATCAGATGGAGTTCGCCAAAAATCAGCAACGTGACGACGGTTCCCGCCAGCGCGCCAATACCAATTGAAATCAGGCACAGCAGCAGCGGACGCAGCGAACGAAACACGGCCACGATGAGCAGGATCACCCCGATCACGGTCGCTATGCCGAGGGTCGAGATATCCTGTTTCGCCTGCTGGCTGGCGTAATCGCTGTAGAACAGCGTTCCGCGAGACAGTAATTGTGCCTGCGGATAGTGGGCTTTGAACTCACCTTCCAGCGTATTCAGCGTGGTGACCAATTGGTGCGTCTGTTGCATATCAAACGATGAGCCGGTCAGCTCGCCATGTAACAGATACCAGTAGTTGCCTTGCTCGTCCTGAGTGACCAGCCAGCCGTCCATCAGGCGTAAACGCTGGCCATTTTTGGCCATGGCCAACTGCGAGCCGCGCATCAGCATGAGGGGATCGTTTTGCAACTCTTTGCCGCTGACACCGGAGAATGCGGAGTAAAGCTGGGACAGGATCCACTGGGCCTGGGCTTCGCCGCCGTTTTGCAGACGAGCGCGGGTATCGTTATCTATCAGGCCGTTACGGTGTTTCCAGAAGAAAGCCCCCCATGCCTGCTGGCTGTCGGTGTCCATCGGGCCTTTCACCTGGGCCAGCGCGTGCGATTTTTGCAGCAGCGTCAGCCAGTCTTGCGCCGCCGACGGGTCCGGTTGCTTACCGGGACTCACCAGCCAGACCAGTTGCCGGTCGAGGCGCTGCATAAAGCCTTCGTTCAGGCTCGGGGGAATGTCGCCCATTGCCTGTTTTGGCAGCATGGCCAGCACGCTGCTATTGAGCCTGGCCTGCGGGAGTAGCGTCAACAAGACGCCCAGCATAATCAGGCAGGCGAGCCCCCATAACAGCGCGGGACGTTTACTGGGCGGCAAAGCGTTGGCGTTCATCATCGGTCAGTTGCGCTGGCGTCAGTTGGTGTTGGGAAAGCGCGATATCGGTGCGATCGCCCTGCTTGTCATTGAGCTGAATGCTCTCCAGGTAGGTCTTGCCAGCTAAATCAATCGTCGCGAAAATCTTATCCAGTGGCGTGGTGATTGGCGTCAGGCGTAACGTCCAGCGCCCCTCCCCTACGTCGGTAAAGGTCACGCGGAAGTTTTGCTCCAGCACCTTACGATCCGCCTGGAATAATGCACGTAGCAGATGATTGAACTGGAACATTTGCGGGTTGTTTTCGGCGGTGATGGTCTGCGGTGGCTGACCGTTAATCACCTGAACCATCCGCTTATCATCAAGCAACAGTTGCATCGGGAACGGCGCGGTTTGGTCCCACAACAGACCCTGGTCACGGGCGATCAGCATTTTGCCCTGAGACCGCAGCGGCTGCGGCAGATCTTTTATCGTCCGGGTTTGATCGAAATGGGCGCGAATGACCGGCTGTTCGGTAAAACGCTGTTGCAGGTCATCAAGCGTCAGGGCGCTGACAAAAGGGCTGATGAGCAGCACCAACAATGGCCATAATTTCATGGCGTCACTCCCATTCGTTCAAACAAAATATCCGGGCTGACAAAGCACAGCTCACGGCTTTTTTCGTCCACGGCGACCTGGATGGTATAGCCCGTTGTGGCGCGTTTTCCTGTTTCAGCATCGAAAATGTCGTAGTCGATACGCAGGCGATTTTCGAACTCTTTAATACGGGCACGCACACGGATACGCTGCTCGAAAGTCAGGGCGTTGCGATACTTCACCCGGGTGTCGACCACGGGCCACAAATAGCCGGACGCTTTCATCTGCCGATAACCGTAATTGAATTGGTTCAGCAGTGCCTCGCGGGCAATCTCGAAATAGCGGAAGTAGTTGCCATGCCACGCTACACCCATCATATCGACGTCGTGAAACGGAATAGTCAGCTCGACTTCAGCCGTAAAGCGGGGATCGTTAAGCACCCTTTACTCCTTGTCTTTGGTGTCCGGCAACTGCCAGAAATCGAAAAAGTTAAACCAGTCGAGTGGCGACTGAAGTGCATAGTGCTCAAGGCGTTCGGCGTAGCGATCGACGGTATTCTGTAATGCCTGTTGTCGGGTGGCACGCGGCAAGAGCAGCGGGTCAGCAAATGGTTCGCAGTGGATGCGTAGTTTCTCCTGCTGGCGCAGGGCGAAAATCAGATCCACCGGACAGCGTAAAATAGACGCAAGAATGAACGGGCCCTGTGGGAAGGGCGCAACTTGCCCCATAAAGCGGCTCCAGCAGACACGCCATTCGCCGCCACGTTGGGTAGTGACTGCGATGCGATCACCAACGATGGCTATCCATTCGCCACGATCCAGTTTCTCTTTGAGCAGAATGGCGGTATCCGGGCCAATATCGTTCACCGGTAGCAGGTTTAACCCGGCCTGCGGGGCCATCTCTTCCATAATTTTTTTAAAGCGTTGGGCGTTATCGCTAAATACCAGCGCATTGATTGTTTTACTGCCCTGTAGCTGGGCGAGTGCCCGACAGGCTTCGACATCGCCCAAATGTGAGGCCAGCAGCAGTTTTCCTCGCGGGTCGCTGACATTTAGCGTCTCTTCTGCGCCTGGTGCAAAAACAACATCGCGGCCGAGGTGCAGCTCACCGCGCCAGCTGGCAATTTTATCCAGCATCGCGCCGCCAAAACGCAGGAAATGCTGATAACTGGTCAGGTTTGACGGTACTGGCATCCGGCGTGCGATCAGTTGCGCCCGTACGCGGCGAATCCAGCTCTGAGAGGCTTTTCGGGCAGTTGATGCGGTGAGCCAGTAAACGCCGACTACCGGATACAGTAGCAGGGAGAAGGCTTTGCGACCCAGTAAACGCCAGACCAGCAACATCAGACGCATTCCCCACAGCCCTTTGACTTCCTGCTGCTGCGCCCAGTGTGTTGATGAACGACGAAAAAGCAGGGAGGGGATGCGTGGCAACATGCCAAAAAACAGGCGAGTGTGCATTAATGAAATGCGCAGATTGTCTTTGAGCGCGTCAAAATGGGATAGCCCGTCCTGCGGATAGATGACTCGTGTGGGGATAAAATAGCTGGGGTTGCCTTGCCAGTAGAGACGCACCATTACTTCTGTATCAAAATCCATCCGTTTGCCGAGCGTCACGCGCTGTGCCAGTTGCAGTGTAGGTGTCACCGGATACACCCGGAAGCCGCACATGCTGTCTTTTAGCTGCATCGAGAGCGTTTCTATCCACACCCAGATGTGGGTTACCCAGCGTCCGTACAGGCGCGAGCGAGGGACAGAATCATCGTAAATCGGTTGCCCGGAAATGAGCGCTGCCGGATGTTCTTTTGCCAATGCAAGCAGCCTGGGAATATCTTCAATGGCATGCTGACCGTCGGCATCGACCTGCACGGCATGACTGAACCCGGCATCTGCCGCCGCCTGAATTCCGCTAATCACCGCCGCGCCTTTGCCTGCGTTGACCGGCAGGCGAATTAACGTCAGATTGCCGTATTCTGCCGCCAGGCGTGCCAGTTCATCTTGTGTGGTCTTGTCGCTGCCATCGTCCACCACAATGCAGGGGAGATTGAATGGCTGAAGACGATCCAATACGCCCGACATCATTGCGCCGTGGTTATAGCAGGGGATCAACACGCACGGGGAAAACGTCAGCGACATAACCGAATCTTCCCGCTGCTGGCGGTATGGCGCGCTTCACCGTCGTGGCGCTGATAACTAAAAGAGAGCATCTGACGTTCTTCCTGCCAGCTCAGACTCAGGGTGATGGTGGTTCCAGGCAATAGCGGTGACTGGAACTTCACGTTCTGAATACTGTGAAAACGCCAGCCAGGGACCAGCAACGTGGTGGCGTAATGCATCGCCCAATCCAGCTGTGCAACGCCTGGCAGTAGTGGCTGCACGGCAAAATGCCCGCTGAACCAAAACAGCGAAGGGTCGAGATGTAAAACAATCTCAGCCTGTTGAGGCTGTGCCTGATGGCGCTCGATTTCATGGGGTTTCATGAAATAACTCCTGTAATTGCGCATAGACACGCTTGTTCATACTGTTGACCGGAATCTCATCAATCACCCGCCAGTAGCGGGGAACGGCGACCGGCTCCAGCCAGGGCAACAGCGAACGTCGCCAGGTCAGTTCTTGCTGTTTTCCTCCGCACGCGAGCCAGCGTTGGTGGGTTTTGTCATCCAGTACCAGCAGGACGCCAACACCCTGGCGTCCCCCGCGCGAGACCGGCAATGCCGCGACATCACGGATACCGTCCAGTGCCAGCAAGCGTTGCTCCACTTCGCTGAGTGAAATGCGTTTCTCTTCAATCTTGACGACTCGCCCGCGCCTGCCCATCAGGCGAAACTGACCATTTTCGGTAAATTGCAGAATATCATCCAGCAACAGGCCATCATCAGCGGTAATTAGCGGTGAAAATACACGAAACGCGTCATTTTCTGGCTGAAATCTGACGCCGGGAAAAGGCAGCCATGCCACATCATCTTGATGGCGATAACGCCACGCAAGGATCCCGGTTTCAGTGCTGCCGTAGATCTCATCGGGCCAGACATTCAGCCAGTCAGCAGCCTGTGCGACGTCCTGCCAGGGCAGCATACCGCCCGCAGACAGAATCAGTTCGACCGGCGGCGGTGCCAGATGGTGGTCGAGGCGTTTCAGAAACGCCGGACTGCTGATAAACGCATACCGATGCTCATGGCTCAGCGCCGCCAGTTGTTCGGCATACCATAGCATTGCCGCGTGCAGCGGCAGACCTAAGGCCATCGGCAAGAAGATACGAAACGTCAGACCATACAGATGTTGCGGAACCACTGACGCGACCACCCGGCAACCTGCGAGACGATCGGCAAAGCGCGTCGCGAGCAATGCCGCTTCGCTATCCAGACGAGCGATCGGTTTGATCACGCGTTTCGGCTGGCCGGTCGAACCGGAAGTGAACAACTCCACAAAGGCGTCGCTGCGTATTGCCGGAAACGTGATGTCGTGGGTCACGGATGTCATGGCAGAACTGACCACCCGTAGCGTTCCCTGCCACTCCAGCGTTTTATCGCTCAGTACGCCGTCAAACAGCCTGTGCTGCTCGTTTAACAACGAAACGCGACAATGCCCAGGGATCACCGGCGTTTTGCCAGCATGTAGTGTGGCCAGCAGCGCGACGATAAATAAATAGCTGTTCTCGAAGCACAATGCCCAGCGCTCGCCTTCCTGCTGCTGCAGGTATGTTATCAACTGGGCCACATCATGGCGCAGATGACCCAGCGTCCAGGTATGCTCTTCCTGCCACGCAACAGGGACGTCGTTCGGGCGTGGGTCACAGAGCCATTGCGCAAGTGTGAGGGGCTGCTTCATTGGGTATCTCGTTTTATCACCAGTTGGCGAACTAACCACTCGCCGGCCATCAATGTTCCCATCAGTAAATAGGAAACCATACCGTTCCAGGTCGTCCACAGGGTCATATCGCCATTCAGTGCGGTAAAGAGCGCAACGCTGCCGTTGATGATGAAAAAGGCGCACCAGATTTGTGTCACACGGCGTGTGTAGCGTACTCCTGCCTCGGGCAGATTTGGGTCGCGCAGCCGCGCCAGGCGTTCAACAATGGGCATCGCGGACCAAAGCGATCCGCCAAAAACCGACAGCATCACGGCGTTTACCACTACCGGATAAAACAGCAGCAACTGATGCGTTTTGAGCAGATAACTGGCAATGCACAACGTGATACCCGCAACCGCCACGACCTGTGTTACAACGCGCAACGGCCCCGCCTGTCGCCGGGTCTGGCGAAAGCGTAAAAAAAGGAGTAGCGCCATCAACGGTAGCAACCAGTGCAGACTGTTATGCGCAAGGCCAAACCAGATCAAAAACGGCCAGGCCAACAACAGTAGGCCTGTTAGCAGTTGTACGACTGGCAGCGAGCGAGTGCCCGACACGGTGAATTACGCTTCTTTGAGAAGGCGTTCTACCGCGTCGACGACATCTTGTACGGTGCGTACTGCTTTAAACTCTTCCGGTTTAATTTTCTTACCGGTTTTCTTTTGCAGATGCACGATCATGTCGACGGCGTCGATGCTGTCGAGTTCCAGATCTTCGTACAGGCGCGCCTCAGGCTTTATGTCCTGCGGGTCGACTTCAAACAGCTTGACCAGCAGTGAGGAGACTTCTTCGTAAATGGCTTTTTGTTCGGTCATAACGGACTATCCTCAGGCACGTTGCGCGTGAATGAACGATGCCAGCGTGGCGACGGAGAAGAAGTGCTGGCGCATTTCTTCGCTCTCTGCTGAGAGGACCACGCCATACTCGTTTTTCACCGCCAGCCCCAGCTCCAGGGCGTCGATTGAGTCCAGACCTAATCCATCGCCAAAGAGTGCCGCTTCGGTATCAATATCGTCAGCTGTCAGTTCGTCGAGATTCAATGTCGTTATAATGAGATTTTTGATTTCAAGATAAAGCGCTTGCATCATTAATTCCTGAAAGAGGTAAAGTACCTGGTTGTAATTGAAGCAAAAGATGCCGGTTCAACTGCCTTGCGGCCAGCGCCGGTTCTTGTGAATTTGCGTCGTAAAATTGGTCGATCTTAACCCGTTCGTGTACTGAAACGGTAAACATGGGCTTTATCGATGGGACGTCGTACCATTTGCTTTCTTTATCCAGCATTTGTTCGCTGCAGCTTATGGTTACGATGCGTAAATCGCTGCTGCAGCGTACGGCGATATTCGCCGCACCACGCTGTAACGTCATTTCCTCTCCGGGGCGTGTACGGGTTCCCTCGGGGAAAATTAAAATGGTATCGCCTTGTTCCAGACGTTGCTGGCACGCGGGTAACAGCGCATCAGCCTGACTGTTAATCAGATAATCTGCTGCCCGGACCACGCCGCCAAGAAACGGGTTTTTTAGTAATGCGCTTTTCACCAGACAGTCGGTTTCTGGCATGACCGAGGCCAGTAGCACGTAGTCGATGAGCGTCGGATGATTGGCGACGACCAGGCACCCTTGTTCGTTGCGTAAAATGTCTCGTCCTGCAATCTGGTAATCCAGCACGCCAAGTCGCTTCGCCACCGTTAAAAAGAGGCGAAAACTGGCAGCAATGCTGCGTCTGGCGATACGCCGACGTCGGGCTTTATCCCATACTGCGATGAGCAATACGTTAAACCAGACAGTAGAAAGGAGCAGTCCGCCGAGGCCAAACAGGGCAAAGCAAAAACCGGTCATCACCAGTCGCCATACCCAATTAAGCCGCAGGAAAATCGTGTTCATCCCTGACTCCACTGCCACTGTACGCGCTCACCTGGCAGGGTAAACGCCGCGGTATCTTGCAAATAATGTTGTAAAAACAACAGGCTTTGTGGCAATGGCGTCTCACCTTGCGCGCAGTGTGGACGGGTTTCGCATTGCCAGCGATCACCGGATTCAATAACCAGCGCGACGGCAAACGGCCATGTCGGCATATCAGGCGGCAACTGCGGATGATAAAACTCGGGCAGAAAACCGTCGAAATCGACCATCAATACGCGCTGATATCCCGCCTGCAACAGCCCGATGACTTCGCATAGCCCCTGCTGGAACGTATCCCTGCCAGCGGAAAGTGAGGAGGAGACAATCGGCTTTTTCGCGGCGATGGTCAGGTTTCCCACGGCAGAATTATGCACAGAGAGGGCGAAATCGGTTGGTGAGAGAGCCTGCTCAGTCGCCAGGGCGTGCAGGATCCTGTAGTTACGCTCCAGTTCACCATGGCGGCTGGTGTACAACACGGCATCGATATCATGACGGCGTAGCATCGCCAGCCCGCAATCAACGGCCAGTTTGCTACCGGAGCTGAGGCGGCGAGCCGTCATCATCGGTAACTCGCTGAGTTTAGCCAATGGCGCGGTGGGATCGATGGCGTGCGAAAACCGTGACCATTCATGCCACTGTTCTGTTTCGCTTAATCCTGGCGCCTTGGCCTGCCAGTCGATAATGTTGAAAGCAAATTTCATCAACGCGTATCCGCGGTAAATCGGTTGTTCCGATTGTTTCTTATTTTTTCTTCTGACATATCAATAAAGTATGTCCAACACCTAAGTTGTCGTGGCGTTCATCTACCTGAAAACCTGCCTGATTCAGATAGTGATAAAACTTCTCTACGCTGTAGAAACGGCTGTTGCCATTCGCCATACAGGTAAAATAAAGCGAAGACGCATTCAGGCTAAATGAGGCCGCTTCAAATTTTTGGGCATCCCAAAACAGTTCCATAATGCACAGCTTCGCGCCCGGTTTCATCACCCGAGCAATGTTGCTCAGAATGGCGATAATTTGTTCCGGGGAAAAACAGTCCAGAAATTGGCTCATCCACCAGATATCTGCCTCTGCGGGTAAAGGCGAGTCGCTAAGCATATCCACAGCATGGAAATTTATGCGATGGGATAATCCCGTATTTTCGATATTTTCGCGGGCAAGTGCAATTTGTTGCGGCAAATCTAATAGAGTGACTGCAATATTGTCATCATGTTGACAACAACGTAATGCCCATTTCCCAGTATTTCCGCCGACATCGTACAGGGTTGCAGGGGCGCTGGCGAATACATATGGCAATGCGGCATCAAATGCGCCATCTGAATAGTAATGATCGAAAGCGAACCAACTTTCACGCGCAGCCAGGGGTAATTGCGACAGTGCAGGATAGATTGTTGGCCAGTCGCCAAAAATTTTTAATCCCGCGGGCTTCCCTTCTTTCAGCGCATTCTCCAGATAGAACAGTCCCTGATAACAAACATCCTGGGTGAAATCCATATTCACACGCGTCATCGTGTCATGTAAAAGGAAGTGGCCGACTTTAGCGAGGTAATAATATCCTTCTTTGTGGGTAATAATTCGCCCACTTAACCCCATATCCAACAGGATGCTGGCGGCATATTCGTTGATGGTGCTGTTTTCGGTAATTTCGTCGAGCGTGGCGCCGCGTTTACCTTGCTTGTCCAGCCAGGTGAGTACTCCCGCATTTCGCAGACACAACGCGGTTTGAAAAAGCATAGGGGCAAAGGCGATACGTTGTGCTTCAGTAATGGCATCCAGTGCGCTAAGCGAATCCTGTTCGTACATGTGGGGACAACCTGTTAAATGGCAGAGAGTAAGAGTATCGGGCCTTTTCGGCCCGACTTTAGGCGTAATTACAGATTGGCACCGGCTGACAGATTGAGCTGGATGTCTTTATCCAGATTGCGTACCCAGCGGTTGTAGTTTTTATGAATTTTTCCACCAGAAGCCTGCAGGTTAAGGCTGCTGTCGTATTTAATGTCATAGCTGGTGGCGGTATAGGTGATACGGACTTCAGCCACATGATCTCGGGTTTGTTGGCGTGCTTTAATGACACCAGGACCGGCTTCAGACATGACCCATTGGCGTTGAATGCCCGCTTTCAGAATGGCGGTTTTAACCTGATCCTGAGTGTGCCCCGCGCTTACGCTGGTGTGAACTTGATCGATCGGCGCAGTACGTGCACATCCCGCCAGCGCACCGACAACGGCAATGGCCGCAAACCACTTAATATACTGTTTCATTAAAACTCCCTCTCAAAGTACTGTTTATACGTGTTTAATAATAAGCTTCGAAATAATGATCACCCTGCAGTTCCCGTGATTTTATTTAAGCTAATCAGCATTTTATTTCACGTGTCCGATAGCAAGGCGATGAGGTTGCCGGATGGTAATATTCGGTGACTTTCTTCAACGGAAATTTTTCAGCGTAATCATCGGCGAGAAGTATAGATTTTTAGATAAAACGTATCAAATAAAATAACCTTTAAATATAGGCAGATAGTTTGAGTTAAATGCTGTGGGGGGATTCATTATTCATATGTGGTTTGGCAAAGACATCCGGACGTTGACTTATGTATTTTCTTTATTAAAAAATGAAATCCTTTTCACTCTTTATTTAAGATAAATTGCGATATATACCTGTATGGATATCAGTTTAACGGGCATATAAAAAGATAAAAACTACCTCGGTTGGTAGTTTTTCAGGGTAGCCGACTTTTGGGTCTGCCGGGACCCAGCAAAATGGCCAGTTTGCTGCCACCGGTGGTGGTTTCCATCCAGATTTTACACACGCTGGTTAACGGCACAGAGAGCAGCATGCCTACCGGGCCGAGCAGCCATCCCCATACCAACAGAGAGAGGAAGACAATTAGCGTCGATAATCCCAGGCGATGCCCCATCATGCGCGGCTCGAGGATATTGCCAATCACCATATGCACCACCAGAAACAGCGCGCCGACCAGTACGCATTCGTAAATGCCGTTGAACAGCAGCGCCTGAATCATGGGCGGCACGGCGGAAATAACCGAGCCTATATTGGGCACATAATTGAGCAGGAAGGCCAGCACGCCCCACATCAGAGCAAACTGAATCCCCATCAGCGCCAGTCCCAGCCAGACGATAGCGCCAGTCCATAGGCTGAGCAACGTTTTCAGTGCCAGATAGTGAGATACGCCCTTGAGCGCCCGATGCAGCCCTGCAATATGGATTTGTGGGTTGTTCAGCGCAAAGCGCAGCTTATAAGGAACATGGCGCACCTCAAACAGCATAAAGACGACCGTCATCACCAGCAGAACGACGCTGGCCATGGCGCCAGAGAGGCTGGTCATCAGTGTGGTGGTGAAGGTCATGAGTTTATCGGAATCGATACGTTGCAGGATGCGCTCTGGCGACATATGCAAATTCAGAAAGGGCACCATCTCTTGCAGATACAGGACTTTGCGCGTCAGCTCCTTATTGTATTTGGGTAGCATAGCCATGAATTCCGTGATCGAAGACGCCAGAACGCCGATCAGTGCCGTGAGGACGAACAGCATGACCACCACTACGAGCGTAATGGCTACCGGGCGACGTACTCCCCGGCGAATAAACCAGGTGACCAGCGGATTCAACACAATGGCAAAAAAGAGAGCCAGCAGCAGTTGCACAATGATATCCGCCGCGGCATGAATACCGGCGAGGATCACCACCAGCGCGGCCAGTTTAAGTAAAATGTGCAAACCTGTTTTGTCAGGCTGAATGGTTGTCATGTCTTCTTCCTGTGTGCATTTTTGCATTAAGTGTAGCGGCTGGCTTGCTGCCGATATTCCTAATCTGGTTACTGATTTCTGGGCTGCAACATGGTAGAAATGAAACACTGTTGTGAATATGTGGTGACCCTCCATGCCCGAACCCGTCGCTGAACCGACGCTGAGCGGTTTACGCCTTAATCTGCGCATTGTCTCCGTGGTGATGTTTAACTTCGCCAGCTATCTGACCATCGGCCTGCCGCTCGCGGTATTGCCGGGCTACGTCCATGATGTGATGGGATTCAGCGCCTTTTGGGCTGGACTGGTCATCAGCCTGCAATATTTCGCTACGCTGCTGAGCCGTCCGCATGCCGGTCGCTATGCCGATCTGCTGGGGCCAAAGAAGATTGTGGTATTCGGGCTGTGTGGCTGCTTTTTAAGTGGTCTGGGCTATTTGCTGGCTGGATCAACGAACGGCTGGCCGTTGGCTAGTCTGCTGCTGCTGTGTCTGGGGCGGGTGATTCTCGGGGTCGGGCAAAGCTTTGCCGGAACTGGCTCTACGCTGTGGGGCGTGGGGGTGGTTGGCTCAATGCACATCGGACGGGTGATTTCCTGGAATGGCATCGTGACCTATGGCGCGATGGCGATAGGCGCGCCGCTGGGCGTTCTGTTTTATGCCTGGGGGGGCTTACAGGGGCTGGCGCTGACCGTGATGGGCGTGGCGCTGCTGGCGATACTGCTGGCGCTCCCTCGTCCTGCGGTGAAGGCCAGCAAAGGCAAACCGTTGCCGTTCCGCGCGGTGCTCGGACGCGTCTGGTTGTATGGCATGGCGCTGGCGCTGGCCTCTGCCGGCTTTGGGGTGATCGCCACGTTTATTACCCTGTTTTATGATGCCAAAGGCTGGGATGGCGCTGCTTTCGCGCTGACGCTTTTTAGCTGCACGTTTGTCGGTACTCGTCTGTTGTTCCCAAATGGTATCAACCGTTTAGGCGGGCTGAATGTGGCGATGATCTGCTTTAGCGTCGAGATTGTCGGGCTGCTACTGGTCGGGATGGCTTCCATGCCGTGGATGGCGAAAATCGGCGTTCTGCTGGCCGGGGCTGGGTTTTCACTGGTTTTCCCGGCGCTGGGCGTGGTAGCGGTAAAAGCCGTCCCGCAGCAAAATCAGGGCGCTGCGCTGGCGACCTACACGGTATTTATGGATTTATCGCTGGGTGTTACCGGGCCGCTGGCTGGGCTGGTAATGACGTGGGCGGGCGTGCCGGTTATCTATCTGGCGGCAGCAGGGCTGGTGGCGGTGGCGTTATTGCTGACCTGGCGGTTAAAAAAACGGCCTCAGGTGGTGTCACCGGAGGCCGCGTCATCGTCTTAACCGTTACTGGATAACCAGCGTGTTAATGATGTTTTCTGCGGTAGTCTGCGCCTTTTGCTGATCGTCAGCAGGCAGCGTGATTTGCAGGGTCAGCAGTTGGTTATCCACTTTGCCCAACACCACAGAAGAGTAAGCGGTCTGGCCTTTAGCCGAGATGATGCTGTCTAACTGCTGCAGCGTGTGGCCTTTCAGCTCAATAGATTTATTGGTGACGACCTGCAGCTGCGGGTCACGGCTACGCTGCTGATCTTCCAGACGTTTTGCCAGCACAGCCAGGTCTTCGTTGGTGTTGTCGCCAACAATCACAATCACCGCTTTCTGGCCGGTTGCGTCAGAATAGACGTGCATATTGTTCGCCTGAGTGCCCAGCTTGCCGCTCTGATCGGTCATATCCGCTGGCAGGGAAAAACTGAGTTTGCCGTCGAGCAGGCTGACCGGTTGTCCGGTGGCGTTACTTTCTGCGGCAGCTTTCTCTGCTGGCGCTTTTGTATCGCTATTATCACAGGCCGCAAGCCCCATAACCAGCAGGCCAATACCGACATATTTAACCAGATTGCGCATTGACTTCTTCCTTTCGATAAACGGCCATAACGGCTCATTCGTCCATCTTATCACAACTCGGAAAATGAACCTTTAACTCGTCTGCAATGCAGAGATTTCGGATTTATCTGCCAGCCTTTTCAGCAACATATTCAGCAGCACGCCGTACATCGGCAGGAAGAAAATAATGCTGATCAGCACTTTGAAGCAGTAGTCGACCAGCGCGATTTCCATCCAGTGCTCGGCCATAAAGGCATCCGGGCTGCGCCAGAAGGCGATAAAGAAGAAGGCTAACGTATCGCTGATGTTGCCAAACAGCGTGGAAGCCGTTGGCGCCAGCCACCAGCGACGGTTCTGACGCAGGCGGTTGAAGACATGCACATCCAGAATTTGTCCCAGCGCGTAAGCCATAAAGCTGGCGGCGGCGATGCGGGCGACAAACAGGTTAAAGTGCAGCAGTGCGCCAAATCCCTGCCATGATCCCATATAAAACAGGGACGAAACGACATAGGAGATCAGTAGCGCGGGGATCATCACCGCAAAGATGATACGTCGAGCCAACGGCGCGCCAAAAATACGCACGGTCAGGTCGGTGGCGAGGAAAATAAACGGAAAGCTAAACGCGCCCCATGTGGTATGGAAACCAAAAATGGAGATTGGAAGCTGCACCAGATAGTTGCTGGAGGTGATCACCAGCAGATGAAATAGCGATAGCCAGAACAACGCTTTTACGCGCTGAGTTTGTGTAAACGGAGTCATATTGTGACCTTTTTGTTGGATGGGGTGAGGGAACCCAATAAAAAACCGTCGCATGATACTGCTTTAAGAGCACATTGCAATGGTTGTTTTTCACGCAATCGTTAACCTGATTGGCTTACGCCACAACAGAGCGTAAAATAACGCCGTTTTTGAATGAACGAGACTACGATGAGCGATCTGTTTACCTCTCCCGACCATACTCTTGATGCCCAGGGACTGCGCTGCCCGGAACCGGTGATGATGGTGCGTAAAACCGTACGTGGCATGCAGGCCGGTGAAACACTGCTGATTGTCGCCGACGATCCGGCAACAACCCGCGATATTCCTGGCTTCTGTACCTTTATGGAGCATGAGCTGGTGGCTAAAGAGACCGACTCGCTGCCGTACCGCTATCTGCTGCGTAAAGGTCACTAGTTTTGTTTGCCGGATGGCGCTAACGCTTATCCGGCAAACAAAGAACGTGTAACCCGTAGGCCGGATAGGGCAACGCCGTCATCCGGCAAAAACTATCCTTTACGTAACAACCGCAGCGCGTTAGCAGTCACCAGTACCGTCGCCCCCGTATCTGCCAGTACCGCCAGCCACAGTCCGGTTATCCCGAGCAGCGTGGTGACGAGGAAAATCCCCTTCAGACCCAACGCAATCGCAATGTTCTGGCGAATATTGGCGTGGGTGGCCCGCGCCAGTTGAATCATTTGCACCAGACCACGCAGGCGGTTGTGGGTCAGGGCGGCATCAGCGGTTTCCAGCGCGACGTCGGTTCCGCTCCCCATGGCAATACCGATGGTGGCTGCTTTCATCGCCGGAGCGTCGTTGATGCCGTCGCCAACCATCGCCAGCGGCGACTGTTGGTTAAGATGGGAAACTGCCTGCACTTTATCTTCCGGCAATAGCCCCGCTTTGAATTCAAGGCCCAGTTCACCGGCAATGGCGGCCGCTGCACGTGGGTTATCACCAGTCAGGATCACCCCTTTCACGCCAATCTGATTAAGTTCGCTGATGGCGGTGCGGGCATCGTCGCGCAGCGTGTCCTGTAAGGCCAGCACGCCGAGTACAGTATCGTTACGCAACACCAGCACCACCGTTTGACCCGCGCTTTCCAGCTCGCTTATCTGCCCGGCAAAGGCATCGGCAGGCTGTTTACCGGCGGCGCAAATCAGCACGCGCTCGCCGTCGACCCGCGCTTCAATGCCAGATCCGACTAATGCGCGCTGTTCTTTCGCGACAGGTATAGCCAGTTCGCGCGTTTGTGCTTCCCGAACAATCGCCTGCGCCAGCGGGTGTGTCGCGCCTTGCTCTACCGCTGCCGCCAGTGCCAGCAGTTCAGCCTCACCAATTCCGCTTGCCGGATGAATCGCTGTGACGCGCGGTTTACCGATGGTCAGGGTGCCGGTTTTATCAAACGCCACCTGCGTGACTCTACCCAACTGTTCCAGCGCGGCACCGCCTTTGATTAACGCCCCACGACGCGCCGCAGCGGCCAGACCAGAGGTAATGGCTGCGGGGGTTGAAATCACCAGTGCGCAAGGACAGCCAATCAACAGCAGCGTCAGTCCTTTATAAATCCACTCCTGCCAGGATGCGGCAAACAGCAGCGGCGGCACGAGGGTGACCAGCAGCGCAACCGCCATAATGGCTGGGGTGTAAATCCGGCTGAAACGGTCAATAAAACGCTCAATGGGGGCGCGACGTTCATCCGCTTCTTCAATCAACTTCAAAATACGGTCAATGGCGCTGGCGCCCGGTTCGGAGAGCACTTCCAGCGTAACCAGACGATCCACGCTGGTGGCGCCTGCCGGGACTTTCTCGCCGGTGGCGCGTTCAACCGGGATCGATTCGCCGGTCAGGGCGCTTTCATCAAAACTGGCAAAGCCGGAAACCAGTTTGCCGTCGGCAGGTAAACGCCCACCCGCGGCCACTTCGATAACATCGCCAGGGCGGAGGCTATTAATAGCCACCTCTTCGCGCTCGCCGTTACGCAGGCGCGTGGCGGTTTCCGGTTTGAGCGCCATCAGCGCGCTAACCCCTTTACGGGCACGGCTGGCAGCCCATCCTTCCAGACGCTCGCCGATTAAAAACAGCAGCAGTACCATGGCGGCTTCCGCTGTCGCGCCGATAAACAGTGCGCCGATGGCGGCCACGCTCATTAATGTTTCAATGGCAAAGTAGCTGCCGGTTTTCATCAGACGCAGAGCCTGACGGGCAATGGGGTACAGACCGACCAGGGTGGTGGCGATAAACGCTATCTGACCGAAGGGATGATTGAACTGCTCCAGCCCCCAGCTAATCGCCATCATGATAATCAGCGAAATCAGTGGCAGATTTTCTTTAAACCGCGATTCGGGGGCTTCTTCTGGTGCCTGCTCATCACGCAGGGTATAGCCTGCTTTCTGCACCGCATTTTCAACTTGCTGGCGGATATCGGAACCGGCGTCGACCACCAGTTTTTCGGTGGCAAACAGCACCTGAACCTGGTTAACGCCGCTGACCTGGCGGACCGCATTCTCTACTTTTCGGGCGCAGGCCGCGCAGTCCATGCCTGCCACTTTCCAGGAATAGCGAGTCCCGTCAACGGTATCGGATACGGGTGGCGTAGTGGAGCAAGTTCCTTCGCAGCAGCAGTCATCAGCCTTCTTTGGCGCAGGCGCTGGCTTGAAAGAAGAGAATTGTGGGGCTTTTTTGCCATTGGTATCGGGTGTCGACATGGCATCCTCCGATTGATAATCATTTCGTATTAACCGGAGGATACACTCTGGAGTCGACTCCAGAGTCAAGCATTTTAAAGATACAACGAACGAACAATCAGGAAATGTCCGGCGAAGTAGCAGGCGGCGGCAATGGCGTTATCGGCGCGGAAGCGGCGACGGTAATGGCTACCCAGCCAGACAATATTGCCGATGAACAGGAGCGATGCGCCCATAAATGCCGACAGCGCCGGAGCGGTCGGGCGGAAGAACCACAGTTCGCCAGCCATCCAGACCATCATCAGTGTGATGCCAATAAAGGTACAAATAGCGATGCGCAACTCTTCCAGGCGCGTCCAGATCACGGCGATCAGCAACGCCCCCAGTACCACCAGCACCAACGGCAAAGGCCAGAAGAACGACAGCGTCATTTGGCTGGCGAAGTAAATGGTATACAGCAGATGCGACAGGAAGAATGCCCCCACTGCGTACAGCAGGCGTTGGCGCGGCAATAGCGTCAGCGCGTCGCCCAGCAGTGAAGCCAGCAAGCCGGCCAGTACCAGGTAACTGATAGCGTTAAACATTGGCGCCTGCCAGGCCAGCAGCGCCAGCAGGAGTAACGTCAGGGGTTTAAAGACCCAGCGTTGCCAGGCAGGCCCACGATAGGAAGCATCCACGAACAACCATGCGGAAAGGCAGACAGCGATAAACGACCAAAGCATCTTAGTTCCTTGAATTCGTTATTTTTTCGTAAGCGGGGTGCTCACGGCTCTACTGTCCAGTGTAGAGGTCGATACTGCCAGATGACAACACCATAACGGGCAATGTATGCTTATTTCCGCATTTTCTGATGGGTTAATAATATGAGCAAGCCACCACTTTTTTTCATTGTTATCATTGTCTTAATCGTTGTCGCAGCGTCGTTTCGCTTTGTTCAGCAGCGACGTGAAAAAGCGGATAATGATCGCGCCGCTGGTGCAAAAGCAGGTGGCGGTGACGAATAAGCGGGAAAAGCCGCTAAACGACCGGCGCTCCCGTCAACAGGAAGTGAGCCCGGCGGGCACCAGCATGCGCTATGAAGCCAGCTTTAAGCCACAAAACGGCGGCCTGGAGCAGACATTTCGTCTGGATGCCCAGCAGTATCATGCGTTAACGGTTGGCGACAAAGGTATACTGAGCTACAAAGGTTCGCGTTTTGTTGATTTTACGGCTGAACGCTAAGGTTTCATTTGGCTGATGCCGGATGGCGGTTTACGCCTTATCCGGCCTCCTGGTTTTGTCGCTCCGGCTCGCTATGCGATACCAGGCAAAGTGAGCACCATTACTTCTTCAACTGGTCTTTAATCTTCTTCTGCCATACCAGCAGTTCAAATACGCCGAACAGAAAAATACGCACTTTCTCGCCGCTGGTCATTTGCGGGCCATCTTTCGGCATGGTTGATTTCAGCAGCGCCAACTGCATGCCGTGCATCAGCACCATAAACACCAGAGCCACATTCACGAAGATATTGAGCGGACGTGGGAACGGTTGAAAAATATTCAGTAGCAGGAATGCCCAGACACACAGCATCAACAGACGTCCCAGATTAATCAGCATGTTGCTCTCCTTGTGCTTCACGTTGATACAGACGATAAGCAACCTGCCCAGCCACTTTTTCGCGGTATAACGACCAGTTAACCGGAACCGGCGGCAGGCCGTTTTCGACTTCGCTTTCCACGTAAATATACGCTTCATTTGCCAGCCAGCCGCGAGTTTCCAGAAGAGTTAATGTTTCTTCCAGTAATCCTTTACGAAACGGCGGATCCACAAACACCACGTTATGCGGCGTACCGGCCTGGGCCAAAAATGTCAGGGTATTGGTGTTGACCACGCGGGCATGGGGTGCTTTCAGCGTGGCGAGATTCTTTTGCAACTGCTGAGATACCGCGCGATCCATCTCCAGCAGCGTGGCATCTGCCGCATAGCGGGAGAGTGCTTCCAGACCCAACGCGCCGCTGCCGGCAAAGCAATCAAGGCAACGGGCATCGACCATCACCGGGGCCAGCCAGTTAAACAGCGTTTCGCGTACGCGGTCGGTGGTCGGACGCAGTCCGGGGCTGTCCGGAACCGGGAGTTTACGGCCTCGCCATTGCCCGCCAATAATGCGGATCTGTCCGCTGCCAGAGTGATTAGGTTTTTTCATTTCTATTATTGCTCAATCCGCCTATAGCATGTCATTCCAGGCGGTGATGTGAGTTAAGTTAACCCGTCGCCTTTCAAGTTACCTCTGCGTTGGCTGTACTTACTCACCCGAATCACTTACTAAAAGTAAGCTCATCGGGATTCGTGCGCTTGCCGCCTTGACGTAACTCGAAATTCATTGGGTATAAGTGATAGACTATTTCATCATTTTTTTAGCTGCTATGTACATAGCGTTGACGCTGTGCCATGAAGCAACAGCGGGGGAGTGTAGTCGCAAATGGCGAAAGAGAAAAAACGTGGCTTTTTTTCCTGGCTGGGCTTTGGTCAAAAAGAGCAGGCACCGGAAAACGAGACAGAAGTAAAAAACGAAGAACAACAACCGGTTACTGAAGAAGCTACCGTCGTTGATGAGCCGTCACGCGCGCAGGAAACGCATAGCGAGGCGGAAACAGAAGCCTTTGCAGCTGAAGTCGTTGAAGTCACTGAACAGGTTGCGGAAATCGAAAAACTGCAGCCGGAAGAAGAACCTGTCGCCGAACAAGCGCAGCCGGAAATTGAGCCGGTTGCTGAACCCGTTGCTGAAACTGTAATGGAAACGCCAGCAGCGGTAGTTATCGAACGCGAAGAATTACCGCTGCCGGAAGAGGTGAAAACCGAAGACGTTTCTGCCGAAGAGTGGCAGGCCGAAGCGGAAACCGTAGAAATCGTTGAGGCGGTTGAAGAAGAAGCCGAAAACGAACCGCAACTGACCGACGAAGAGCTGGAAGCGCAGGCGCTGGCCGCTGAGGCTGCTGAAGAAGCCGTCATAGTGGAGCCGCCAGAAGAACCTGCTGTAGAAGAATCGGCAGAAGAAGAGGTGGTTCAGGAGCAGGAAAAACCGACCAAAGAAGGTTTCTTTGCGCGCCTGAAACGCAGCCTGCTGAAAACAAAAGAAAACCTCGGTTCCGGATTTATCAGTCTGTTCCGTGGTAAAAAGATCGACGATGATCTGTTTGAAGAGTTGGAAGAGCAACTGCTGATCGCCGATGTGGGCGTAGAAACAACCCGCAAGATCATTGCAAATCTGACAGAAGGCGCCAGCCGCAAGCAGCTCAAAGATGCAGAAGCGTTGTACGGCCTGCTGAAAGATGAGATGGGTGAGATTCTGGCGAAGGTTGACGAACCACTGAATGTTGAGGGTAAGACGCCATTTGTTATCTTAATGGTTGGCGTTAACGGCGTGGGTAAAACCACCACTATCGGTAAGCTGGCGCGTCAGTTTGAGCAGCAGGGTAAATCGGTGATGCTGGCGGCGGGCGATACTTTCCGTGCGGCGGCGGTAGAACAGCTGCAGGTCTGGGGTCAGCGTAATAATATCCCGGTGATTGCTCAGCACACCGGCGCAGATTCTGCGTCCGTTATCTTTGACGCCATCCAGGCGGCGAAAGCGCGTAACGTAGACGTGCTGATCGCTGATACCGCAGGGCGTTTGCAGAATAAATCGCACCTGATGGAAGAATTGAAAAAAATCGTTCGCGTGATGAAGAAGCTGGACGTTGATGCGCCGCATGAAGTTATGCTGACTATCGACGCCAGCACCGGGCAGAATGCGATAAGCCAGGCCAAACTGTTCCATGAAGCGGTGGGCTTAACCGGTATCACTCTGACCAAGCTGGATGGTACGGCGAAGGGCGGGGTCATTTTCTCGGTTGCCGATCAGTTTGGCATCCCTATCCGCTATATCGGTGTGGGCGAACGTATCGAGGATTTACGTCCGTTTAAAGCGGGCGATTTTATAGAGGCACTTTTTGCCCGAGAGGATTAACAATGATTCGCTTTGAACATGTCAGCAAGGCCTATCTCGGTGGGAGACAAGCGCTGCAGGGAGTCACATTCCATATGCAGCCTGGCGAGATGGCGTTTCTGACCGGCCACTCTGGCGCGGGTAAAAGTACCCTGCTGAAGCTGATCTGTGGAATTGAACGGCCCAGCGCCGGGAAAATCTACTTCAGCGGGCATGACATCAGCCGTTTGAAAAACCGTGAAGTGCCGTTTCTGCGTCGCCAGATCGGCATGATTTTTCAGGATCACCACCTGTTGATGGACAGAACCGTCTTCGACAACGTGGCAATCCCACTGATCATTGCGGGTGCCAGCGGGGACGATATTCGTCGTCGCGTGTCAGCGGCGCTGGATAAGGTCGGGCTGTTGGACAAAGCGAAGAACTTCCCGATTCAACTCTCCGGCGGTGAACAGCAGCGTGTGGGCATCGCCCGCGCGGTGGTGAACAAGCCTGCGGTACTGCTGGCGGATGAACCGACGGGGAACCTGGATGACGCGCTGTCAGAAGGGATCCTGCGTCTGTTCGAAGAGTTTAATCGCGTCGGGGTAACGGTATTAATGGCGACGCACGATATTGGGCTGATCTCCCGTCGTTCTTATCGCCAGCTTGTCCTGAGTGACGGACACCTGCATGGAGGCCTGGCGCATGAATAGGCGTGACGCTATCAATCAAATCAAACAGTTCGGTGGACGACTGGATCGCTTTCGTAAATCGGGCGGCGCACCGGGTGATGGCGGTCGCAACGCGCCAAAACGTGCGAAAGCGTCGCCAAAACCGAACTCGCGTAAAACCAACGTCTTTAACGAGCAGGTACGTTATGCGTTCCAGGGCGCGTTACAGGACCTGAAAAGTAAACCGCTGGCGACATTTCTGACGGTGATGGTTATCGCTATCTCACTGACGTTGCCAAGTGTTTGTTACATGGTCTACAAGAACGTGAACCAGGCGGCAAGCCAGTATTACCCGTCCCCGCAGATCACCGTATATCTGCAAAAAACGCTGGATGATGATGCGGCGGCACGTGTGGTGGGGCAGTTACAGGCCGAACAGGGCGTGGAGAAAGTGAATTACCTCTCCCGTGACGATGCGCTGGGCGAATTCCGTAACTGGTCTGGCTTTGGCGGCGCGCTGGATATGCTGGAAGAGAACCCGTTGCCCGCCGTGGCGGTGGTGATCCCGAAACTGGATTTCCAGGGCACGGAATCACTGAACACGCTGCGTGATCGTATTGCACAAATCAACGGTATCGATGAAGTACGCATGGATGACAGCTGGTTTGCACGACTGGCGGCGTTAACGGGCCTGGTCGGACGCGTTTCCGCGATGATTGGCGTGCTGATGGTGGCGGCGGTCTTCCTCGTCATCGGTAACAGCGTGCGTCTGAGCATTTTTGCGCGTCGCGATACCATTAACGTACAGAAACTGATTGGTGCGACGGATGGATTTATCCTGCGTCCGTTCCTTTACGGCGGCGCGCTGCTGGGTTTTTCCGGCGCATTTCTTTCACTGATTTTGTCAGAAATTTTGGTGATGCGACTGTCATCAGCGGTGACTGAAGTGGCACAGGTTTTCGGAACGAAGTTTGATATCAACGGCTTATCATTCGATGAGTGCTTGCTACTCCTGCTGGTATGCTCAATGATTGGCTGGGTGGCAGCCTGGCTTGCCACGGTTCAACATTTACGCCACTTTACCCCCGATTAAAAAATCTCTGGTATAATCTTTCCCTGCACTGAGTAGTTCGCTCTGCAGGGAAAGAGCCCTGTTTTCTCTTCCCGGCGCATTCATCGTGATGTCACATTTTGTGCGTAATTTATACACATTACGACATGGAACTTGTGGATAAAATCACTGTCTGATAAAAGATTGAATGATATTCTCGTTGCTCATAAGCTCTGGCATGGTTGTTGCTATTGGTTTTTACCAACGCCAGATGACAAAGATTGAGAGGATTTGAATGACCAAAGAAATGCAAAATTTAGCTTTAGCCCCTGTTGGTAACCTGGAGTCTTACATCCGGGCTGCGAACGCGTGGCCGATGTTGTCGGCTGACGAGGAGCGGGCGTTGGCTGAAAAGCTGCATTACCAGGGCGATCTGGAAGCAGCTAAAACGCTGATCCTGTCTCACCTGCGCTTTGTTGTTCATGTTGCTCGTAACTACGCGGGCTATGGCCTGCCGCAGGCGGATCTGATTCAGGAAGGTAATATCGGCCTGATGAAAGCCGTGCGCCGTTTCAACCCGGAAGTGGGTGTGCGCCTGGTTTCCTTCGCCGTGCATTGGATCAAAGCCGAGATCCACGAATACGTTCTGCGTAACTGGCGTATCGTGAAAGTCGCGACCACTAAAGCGCAGCGTAAGCTGTTCTTTAACCTGCGCAAAACCAAGCAGCGTCTGGGCTGGTTTAACCAGGACGAAGTTGAAATGGTTGCTCGTGAGCTGGGTGTTTCCAGCAAAGACGTGCGCGAAATGGAATCCCGTATGGCGGCGCAGGACATGACGTTTGACATGTCTTCGGACGACGAGTCCGACAGCCAGCCGATGGCTCCGGTTCTGTATCTGCAGGATAAATCCTCCAACTTTGCCGACGGCATTGAAGAGGATAACTGGGAAGATCAGGCCGCGAACAAACTGACCCACGCAATGGAAGGTCTGGACGAGCGTAGCCAGGACATCATTCGTGCCCGCTGGCTGGACGAAGACAACAAGTCGACGTTGCAGGAACTGGCCGATCGCTACGGCGTTTCCGCTGAACGTGTTCGTCAGCTTGAAAAGAACGCGATGAAAAAACTGCGTGCGGCGATCGAAGCGTAAACTTTCTGCCAAACTGAAAATGCTGATAAACCCTGGATGAAAATCCGGGGTTTTTTGTTTTTATCTCTCCTGCTCTCTCCTGACGTTCTATGCTTTTTGTCATCAAGTTGTTATCTGCATGTCAAATTTAGCTATTCCAAAATCATAAAAATCGGGTATGTTTTAGCAGAGTATGCTGCTAAAGCACGGGTGGCTATCCAATAATCGAAATAAAGTGCTGAACAACAACATCACAACACACGTAATAACCACAATAATGGGGATTGTCAGGATGAATATGAAGGGTAAAGCGTTATTGGCAGGATGTATCGCCCTGTCTTTGAGCAATATGGCATTTGCTAAGGATATTAAAGTTGCTGTCGTCGGCGCGATGTCCGGCCCGGTGGCGCAGTATGGCGATCAGGAATTTACCGGCGCAGAGCAGGCGATTGCAGATATCAATGCTAAAGGCGGCGTGAAAGGCGACAAACTGGTCATGGTGAAATATGACGATGCCTGTGACCCGAAACAAGCGGTAGCGGTTGCTAACAAAGTGGTCAACGACGGGATTAAATACGTTATCGGCCACCTGTGTTCTTCCTCCACTCAGCCTGCGTCAGATATCTATGAAGACGAAGGCATTCTGATGATTACCCCAGCGGCAACGGCGCCAGAGCTGACCGCACGCGGCTATAACCTGGTGTTACGTACCACTGGTCTGGATTCCGATCAGGGCCCAACGGCCGCCAAATATATCGTTGAAAAAGTGAAGCCGAAGCGCATTGCGATCGTGCATGACAAACAGCAGTACGGTGAAGGCCTGGCGCGTTCCGTGCAGGACAACCTCAAGAAAGCTAACGCTGACGTGGTGTTCTTTGACGGGATCACCGCCGGTGAGAAAGATTTCTCTACGCTGGTGGCGCGTTTGAAGAAAGAGAACATCGATTTCGTTTACTACGGCGGTTACCATCCGGAAATGGGACAGATCCTGCGCCAGTCTCGCGCCGCGGGTCTGAAAACTCAGTTTATGGGACCTGAAGGGGTAGCGAACGTGTCGCTGTCTAACATCGCGGGTGAGTCTGCAGAAGGCTTACTGGTAACGAAACCGAAGAACTACGATCAGGTTCCGGCAAACAAACCGATTGTGGATGCGATCAAAGCCAAGAAACAGGACCCAAGCGGTGCATTTGTGTGGACGACTTACGCCGCGCTGCAATCCTTGCAGGCCGGTCTGAACCAGTCTGACGACCCGGCTGAAATTGCCAAATACCTGAAAGCAAACTCAGTGGAAACCGTAATGGGGCCACTGTCATGGGATGCGAAAGGCGACCTGAAAGGCTTCGAATTCGGTGTGTTTGACTGGCATGCCAACGGGACGGCGACAGACGCCAAGTAATTTTCCCGGCGCCTTTTGCGCTGCAGGTGCGTTGGCTGTGTTATTCAACCCCGGTCACTTACTTATGTAAGCTCCCGGGGATTTCATAACTTGCCGCCTTCCTGCAACACGAAATTCTTGGGAAAATACTCGTAATACAATTGGTTGGGGGCAGTTTTCTACCGTTTCTCCCAGCCATTTTGCTGCGCCGTAAACCCTAATGCCTGCATAAACGCGGCCATCACGCCGCGGTCTTCCACGCCGACGTCGGCCATCCACCATGAACTCACGTCCGGGTTTTCGCGGAGAGTTTCTTCAACCAAATACTGCCCAACGCCACGACGACGGGTGATATCGCGTACACGTAAGGAATCCAGTGCACCTTGCGTACCGCTCAGGGTGACACGTACTGCGCCAAGCAGGCGCTCGTTAAAGCGTGCTGCATAGATCCGGTGCGTTTCATCTACGCTTAATGATGAGGCGGAATATTCCGGCCAGATTTTGCCAAGATCGATGAGATCCTGATCACTGAAGTTTTCTAAACGAACGATGGTCAGCTTCATTAACAGCATGTCCAAATCACAAAAGATGGAATGAGTGTACCGAAATAATTCGTCCGGATGCTTTCTCTTTTTTATGTGAATAACCAGATTAATAATTTTGTAACAACAGTAATGACAGTTTGAAACCGTAGAGATTGAAAAACAGGCAGAATAATACCCTGGAATGCAGCATTTTATTCGGCTCTTTGTACCGTTATTTTATGCTGACAAACGTGCTTTTTTTTGTTTATCTATAGTGAAAAGCAGAATATTATCTTTTCTTAATCGACTGAAAAATAGAGATTTTAGCCTGATTTTGCTTAAATGACTGCGCTAAACCATTAATGAGACTGGTAAAAATAGTGCAGTTCAAAAAAAGCACAGACTGCTTTTTAACCACATAAATACAAAATATTAATTACGTCACGAATGGGGATTCAGGTAATGAAACGGAATGCGAAAACAATCATCGCAGGGGTGATAGCACTGGCAATGTCGCACGCTGTCATGGCGGAGGATATCAAGGTCGCTGTTGTTGGCGCGATGTCAGGTCCGGTCGCGCAGTGGGGCGATATGGAATTTAATGGCGCACGTCAGGCGATTAAAGATATCAATGCCAAAGGTGGGATCAAAGGCGACAAACTGGTCGCTGTGGAATATGACGATGCCTGCGATCCGAAACAGGCCGTTGCCGTCGCGAACAAAATCGTCAACGACGGCATTCAGTACGTAATTGGCCACCTGTGTTCTTCATCGACTCAACCGGCATCAGATATTTACGAAGACGAAGGCATTCTGATGATTTCTCCGGGAGCGACTAACCCGGAGCTGACGCAGCGCGGTTACGCTCACATTATGCGTACAGCGGGTCTGGACTCCTCTCAGGGGCCGACTGCCGCGAAATACATCCTGGAGAAGGTGAAGCCGCAGCGTATCGCCATCATTCATGACAAACAGCAGTACGGTGAAGGCCTGGCGCGTTCGGTGCAGGACAGCCTGAAAGCAGGTAAAGCCAACATCGTTTTCTTTGACGGTATCACCGCCGGGGAAAAAGATTTCTCTGCGCTGATCGCTCGCCTGAAAAAAGAAAATATCGACTTTGTTTATTACGGCGGCTACTACCCGGAAATGGGGCAAATGCTGCGCCAGGCACGTTCCGTCGGGCTGAAAACCCAGTTTATGGGACCAGAGGGCGTCGGCAATGCGTCGCTGTCTAACATTGCCGGTGATGCCGCTGAAGGCATGCTGGTGACCATGCCAAAACGCTATGACCAGGATCCGGCGAATAAAGCTATCGTCGATGCGCTCAAAGCTGACAAGAAAGATCCAACTGGACCGTACGTGTGGATCACTTATGCAGCAGTCCAGTCATTGGCGACCGCAATGGATCGTAGCGGTAGCAAAGAGCCGCTGGACCTGGTGAAAGATCTGAAAGCACACGGGGCTGATACCGTGATTGGGCCGCTGAAATGGGACGAAAAAGGCGATTTGAAGGGATTTGAGTTTGGTGTCTTCCAGTGGCACGCGGATGGTTCATCGACCGTCGCGAAGTAATACCTGAAGACGAGTTATCCCACCGCCCGTGTAAAACGGGCGGGTTAAGAAAGGTTACCTTATGTCCGAGCAGTTCCTCTATTTCTTGCAGCAGATGTTTAACGGCGTCACGCTGGGAAGCACCTACGCGCTGATCGCCATTGGCTACACGATGGTGTACGGCATTATCGGCATGATCAACTTCGCCCACGGCGAGGTGTATATGATCGGCAGTTATGTCTCCTTTATGATCATCGCCGCGCTAATGATGATGGGCATTGATTCCAGTTGGCTACTGGTCGCGGCGGGCTTCGTCGGCGCGATTGTGATTGCCAGCGCCTACGGCTGGAGCATTGAACGCGTGGCGTATCGACCCGTGCGCAGCTCCAAGCGCCTGATCGCGCTGATTTCCGCTATCGGGATGTCCATCTTCCTGCAAAACTACGTCAGCCTGACGGAAGGTTCGCGCGATGTGGCACTGCCCAGCCTGTTTAATGGCCAGTGGACCGTTGGCAGTAGCGAAAACTTCTCTGCTTCCATCACCACTATGCAGCTGGTTATCTGGATTGTAACCTTCCTGGCGATGCTGGCGCTGACGCTGTTTATCCGTTATTCCCGTATGGGGCGCGCCTGCCGTGCCTGCGCGGAAGACCTGAAAATGGCCAGCCTGCTCGGCATTAACACCGATCGCGTGATCGCGCTGACTTTTGTGATTGGCGCAGCAATGGCGGCGGTAGCAGGTGTGTTGCTTGGACAGTTCTACGGCGTAATTAACCCCTATATTGGCTTTATGGCCGGGATGAAGGCCTTTACCGCAGCGGTACTGGGCGGCATCGGTAGTATTCCTGGGGCGATGATCGGCGGCCTGATTCTGGGCGTCGCGGAAGCGCTCTCCTCTGCTTATCTGAGTACTGAATACAAAGACGTCGTTTCATTCGCGCTGCTGATTCTGGTGCTGCTGGTGATGCCGACCGGTATTCTGGGTCGCCCGGAGGTAGAGAAAGTATGAAACCGATGCATTTTGCAATGGCGCTGCTCTCTGCCGCGATGTTCTTCGTCCTGGCGGGCGTCTTTATGGGCGTTCAGTTAGAGCTTGACGGCACCAAACTGGTGGTGGATTCCGCGGCGGATATTCGCTGGCAGTGGGTGTTTATTGGTACTGGCGTGGTCTTCCTCTTCCAGTTGCTGCGTCCCGTTTTCCAGAAGAGCCTGAAGAGCGTCTCCGGGCCGAAGTTTATTCTGCCGGCGATTGACGGCTCCACTGTTAAACAGAAGCTGTTCCTGGTGGCGCTGCTGGTGATTGCCGTGGCGTGGCCGTTTATGGTGTCGCGCGGCACGGTGGATATCGCCACGCTGACGATGATTTATATCATCCTCGGCCTCGGCTTAAACGTGGTGGTGGGGCTTTCCGGCCTGTTGGTGCTGGGCTACGGCGGCTTCTACGCCATTGGTGCGTACACCTTTGCGCTGCTGAACCACTATTACGGTCTTGGTTTCTGGACCTGTTTGCCGCTGGCGGGACTGGTATCGGCGGCGGCAGGATTCCTGCTTGGCTTCCCGGTTCTGCGTCTGCGCGGCGACTACCTGGCAATAGTGACCTTAGGCTTTGGCGAAATCGTGCGTATCCTGTTGCTCAATAATACTGAAGTCACCGGTGGCCCGAACGGTATCAGCCAGATCCCGAAACCGACCTTTTTCGGTCTTGAATTCAGCCGTAGCGCCCGTGAGGGCGGCTGGGATACCTTCAGCAACTTCTTTAACGTGAAATACGATCCCTCTGACCGTGTGATTTTCCTCTACCTGGTGGCGCTGCTGCTGGTGGTCTTCTCGCTGTTTGTCATCAACCGCCTGTTGCGTATGCCGCTGGGCCGTGCATGGGAAGCGTTGCGTGAAGATGAAATCGCCTGCCGTTCACTGGGCTTAAACCCTACGCGCATCAAGCTGACAGCTTTTACCATCAGCGCCGCGTTTGCCGGTTTTGCCGGTACGCTGTTTGCCGCGCGCCAGGGCTTCGTCAGCCCGGAATCCTTCACCTTTGCCGAGTCGGCCTTTGTGCTGGCGATTGTGGTACTGGGCGGAATGGGCTCACAGTTTGCGGTGATCCTGGCGGCCATCCTGCTGGTGGTGTCACGCGAGCTGATGCGTGATTTCAATGAATACAGCATGTTAATGCTGGGTGGTTTAATGGTACTGATGATGATCTGGCGTCCGCAGGGCTTGCTGCCGATGACCCGTCCACAGTTGAAGCTGAAAAACGGGGAAGCAAAAGGAGAGCAGGCATGAGTCAGCCATTATTATCGGTTAGCGGCCTGATGATGCGTTTTGGCGGCCTGCTGGCAGTCAACAATGTGTCTCTGGATTTGCATAAAAAAGAGATAGTCTCCCTGATTGGCCCGAACGGCGCGGGGAAAACCACGGTCTTCAACTGCCTGACCGGGTTCTATAAGCCGACCGGCGGGACGATTAAGCTGCGCGACCAGCACCTTGAAGGGCTGCCGGGCCAGCAAATTGCGCGTATGGGCGTGGTGCGTACCTTCCAGCACGTGCGTCTGTTTCGCGAAATGACGGTGATTGAAAATCTGCTGGTGGCGCAGCATCAGCAACTGAAAGCTGGGGTTTTCTCCGGGCTGCTAAAAACCCCTGCTTTTCGCCGCGCGCAGGATGAAGCGCTGGAGCGCGCCGCCACCTGGCTTGATCGTATCGGCCTGCTGCAGCATGCTAACCGACAGGCGAGCAACCTGGCCTATGGCGACCAGCGCCGTCTTGAGATTATCCGTTGCATGGTCACTCAGCCGGAAATTCTGATGCTCGATGAACCTGCTGCGGGTCTTAACCCGAAAGAAACCAAAGAGCTGGATGAGCTGATTGCTGAGCTGCGCGACCATCACGACACCACCATCCTGCTCATTGAGCACGACATGAAGCTGGTGATGGGCATTTCAGACCGTATTTACGTGGTGAACCAGGGGACGCCGCTGGCGAACGGGACACCGGAGCAGATCCGTAACAACCCGGACGTGATCCGCGCCTATTTAGGCGAAGCATAATGGTGGTGAGGCATAAGATGGAAAAAGTCATGTTGTCTTTTGACAACGTCAACGCCCACTACGGCAAGATCCAGGCTCTGCACGATGTCAGCTTGTATATCAACCAGGGTGAAATCGTGACGCTTATCGGTGCCAACGGTGCGGGGAAAACCACGCTGCTCGGGACGCTGTGCGGCGATCCTCGGGCAACAAGTGGGCGTATTGTCTTTGATGGTAAAGATATTACCGACTGGCAGACGGCAAAAATCATGCGTGAAGCGGTGGCGATTGTCCCGGAAGGGCGTCGCGTGTTTTCCCGTATGACGGTGGAAGAGAACCTGGCGATGGGTGGTTTCTTTGCCGAGAAAGGCCAGTTTCAGGAACGTATCAAGTGGGTGTATGACCTGTTTCCTCGCCTGCATGAGCGCCGTATTCAACGTGCGGGAACCATGTCCGGCGGCGAACAGCAGATGCTGGCGATAGGCCGTGCGCTGATGAGCCAGCCGAGGCTGCTACTGCTTGATGAACCGTCGCTGGGTCTGGCGCCGATTATCATCCAGCAGATCTTTAACACCATTGAGCAACTGCGCGAGCAGGGGATGACGATTTTCCTCGTCGAACAAAACGCCAACCAGGCACTGAAACTCGCCGACCGTGGGTACGTGCTGGAAAACGGCCACGTGGTGCTGGAAGATACCGGTGATGCATTGCTGGCTAACGAAGCGGTGCGTAGCGCTTATTTGGGCGGTTAACAGTTATCTAAATAGACAAGGGGCTCATCAGGCCCCTTTTTTATTGCGCTATGTTATTATTGATAATGATTATCAATAATAAAAATGAACATGGAGAAAGGATGACACGTTCAGGTGCCTGTATGGCTATTGGAAGTCTACTATTGGCCGGCTCATTCAGTGCGCAGGCAGTGAAAGAGCAAACTTTCGATCCGCGCGATCCTGCAATCTGGCAAGAAAAGCCGGTCAACCCGTCAGCACAATCCAATTCACCCTGCGAGGTATTCAGCAGTTCTGTGTGTCCGGGCTGGGAAGATGAAAAATCGGATATCCAGCGTGACCGTGAGCGGCGGGAACAGCAGCGTTTACAGAACGAATATGAACGCCGCTGGCGAAGAGAGTAAGACTGGAAACGCAATCATTCATACCTGCAAGGATTGCGAGTTCTGTCCCAGCATTTGTGCACTATATTCTTTATAATCAATAGCTTGATTTATATTTTATATCAATGGTAATTGCATGAATGATTCACCGCATCAAACTAATGTGCAGCCCATGCCCGCAATTGATGGCGTCACGGTTTCCTTTAATGGGCTGAACTATCTGCGTCCAGAACTCCTGCTGGATTTTGTCAGTATTAGTCCATCACCATTGCTCGCCGTAACGCCTGTAGCGCTGCTGTATTCCTCTGTGGGCGTGCTTCAGCAAGTCGATTTGCGCAAGCTGCCGGTGGAAGTCTGTGGGCGCGTGGTTTATCCCATCTCTTCGCTGAAGCTTCCTGCATTACGGGGAAAACTCATCATCAACGCCCAGTCACGGCGACTCAAGTTTCTGGAAAGCCTGGTGGCGATATCTCCGGAAGATAACATTCATGGTATGCAGATCCTGGGTCTGGCGCTGGAATTCACGTTTGCACAGCCTGCCTGATCTTACCAGGGTGACAAAACCTTCTTTATTCACCGGGTAAAGCATACCGCTACCCGGCTTTGTTGTGCACCACCCCGCATTTTCCTGTCACTACGCTTTCACCGCCTTGCCATCTGTTTGTCGCCTTACTATCTTTTTTTTGTAATAAAAAAGTTATTTTTCTGTCATTCGAGCATGTCATGTTACCCCCGCGAGCATAAAACGCGTGATATCGCGCATCCGGCACAACAAGAGAGATAACCGATGATATCGTTACGACATACAGCTTTAGGACTGGCACTTAGCCTGGCGTTTGCAGGTCAGGCACTGGCGGTCACCACCATCCCATTCTGGCACTCAATGGAAGGCGAACTGGGTAAAGAAGTTGACTCACTGGCGCAACGTTTTAATGCCGCCAATCCCGACTACAAAATTGTTCCGCAGTACAAAGGCAACTACGAGCAGAGCCTGAGCGCAGGTATTGCCGCTTTCCGTACCGGAAACGCGCCTGCGCTGCTGCAGGTTTATGAAGTGGGTACGGCAACAATGATGGCCTCGAAAGCCATTAAACCGGTCTATGAAGTATTCAAAGAGGCTGGCATTAACTTCGATGAATCTCAGTTCGTCCCGACGGTTTCCGGGTATTACACCGACTCTAAAAGCGGACATTTGCTTTCTCAACCGTTTAACAGCTCCACTCCGGTGCTGTACTACAACAAAGATGCCTTCAAAAAAGCCGGTTTAGACCCTGAGCAGCCGCCGAAAACCTGGCAGGACCTGGCGGAGTACACCGCGAAGCTGAAAGCGGCAGGCATGAAGTGCGGCTACGCCAGTGGCTGGCAGGGGTGGATTCAGATTGAAAACTTCAGTGCCTGGAACGGTCTGCCGGTAGCAACCAAAAACAATGGCTTTGACGGTACTGACGCGGTGCTGGAGTTCAATAAACCGGAACAGGTGAAGCATATCGCTCTGCTGGAAGAGCTGAACAAAAAAGGCGATTTCAGCTACTTCGGGCGTAAAGATGAGTCGACCGAGAAGTTCTACAACGGGGATTGCGCCATTACCACCGCCTCTTCCGGTTCTCTGGCTGACATCCGCCATTACGCGAAATTCAACTATGGCGTCGGGATGATGCCGTACGATGCCGATGTGAAGGGCGCGCCGCAGAACGCCATTATCGGTGGAGCCAGCCTGTGGGTGATGCAGGGTAAAGACAAACCCACCTACGAAGGCGTGGCGAAGTTCCTCAACTTCCTGGCGAAGCCTGAAATTGCTGCCGAATGGCACCAGAAGACTGGCTATCTGCCGATCACCACCGCGGCCTACGATTTGACCCGTGAGCAGGGCTTCTATGAGAAGAATCCGGGGGCGGATATCGCTACGCGTCAAATGCTCAACAAGCCGCCGTTGCCGTACACCAAAGGGCTGCGTCTGGGCAATATGCCGCAGATCCGTACCATTGTGGATGAAGAGCTGGAAAGCGTCTGGACCGGGAAGAAAACCCCGCAGCAGGCGCTGGATGCCGCCGTTGAGCGCGGCAATCAGTTACTGCGTCGCTTCGAGCAATCGACCAAATCGTAATGTGAAATGCCGGGTGGCGGCTGCGCCTTATCCGGCCTACAAATGCGCGTAGGCCGGATAAGCGTAGCGCCATCCGGCGCTGTTCAGGAATCAAACCTCCATGTCTTCATCCCGTCCGGTGTTCCGTTCGCGCTGGCTTCCCTATTTACTGGTGGCTCCGCAGCTGGTTATCACCGTTATTTTCTTTATCTGGCCTGCCGGTGAAGCGCTGTGGTACTCGCTACAATCCGTTGATCCGTTTGGTCTTTCCAGCCAGTTTGTCGGACTGGAAAACTTTGTCGCGCTGTTTCATGACCCGTACTACCTCGACTCATTCTGGACCACCATTAAGTTCAGTACGTTAGTCACGGTAAGCGGTCTGCTGGTGTCGTTATTTTTTGCGGCGTTGGTGAATTACGTGGTGCGCGGCAGCCGTTTTTACCAAACGCTGATGCTGTTGCCTTACGCCGTTGCGCCCGCCGTTGCTGCCGTATTGTGGATCTTCCTGTTTAACCCCGGGCGCGGGTTGATTACCCATTTTCTCGGTGAGTTTGGCTATGACTGGAACCATGCGCAAAACAGCGGTCAGGCAATGTTCCTGGTGGTGTTTGCGTCGGTCTGGAAGCAGATTAGTTACAACTTCCTGTTCTTCTTTGCCGCACTGCAGTCTATTCCTCGCTCGCTGATCGAAGCCGCCGCGATTGACGGTGCGGGGCCGGTTCGCCGCTTCTTTAAGCTGGCGCTGCCGCTCATTGCCCCGGTGAGCTTCTTCCTGCTGGTGGTGAATCTGGTGTATGCCTTCTTTGACACCTTCCCGGTGATTGATGCTGCCACTGCAGGCGGGCCGGTACAGGCGACCACGACGCTGATTTATAAGATCTATCGCGAAGGTTTTGTCGGGCTGGATCTGGCTTCTTCCGCTGCACAATCTGTGGTGCTGATGTTCCTGGTCATTATTTTGACGGTGGTGCAGTTCCGCTATGTGGAAAGTAAGGTGCGTTACCAATGATTGAGAACCGTCGTGGGCTGACAATATTCAGCCATGCCATGTTGATTATGGGGATCATGGTGATCCTGTTTCCGCTGTACGTCGCGTTTGTCGCGGCGACGCTGGACAATAAAGCGGTGTTTGAGACGCCGATGACGCTGCTTCCCGGTACACAGCTGCTGGAAAACATGAAATACATCTGGGTCAACGGCGTGGGCGTCAACAGCGCACCGTTCTGGCTGATGATGCTCAACAGTTTCATCATGGCGTTCAGCATTACGGTAGGGAAAATTACCGTCTCTATGCTCTCCGCATTCGCCATCGTCTGGTTCCGCTTTCCGCTGCGCAACCTGTTCTTCTGGATGATTTTTATCACCCTGATGCTACCGGTTGAGGTGCGTATTTTCCCGACGGTAGAAGTGATCGCCAACCTGAAGATGCTCGACAGCTATGCGGGTCTGACGCTGCCGTTGATGGCATCTGCGACAGCGACTTTCCTGTTCCGTCAGTTCTTTATGACCCTACCGGATGAACTGGTTGAGGCGGCGCGTATTGACGGCGCGTCACCGATGCGTTTTTTCCGCGATATCGTACTACCGTTGTCAAAAACCAATCTGGCGGCGCTGTTCGTGATCACCTTTATCTACGGCTGGAACCAGTATCTGTGGCCGTTGTTAATTATTACCGACGTCAATTTGGGCACTGCGGTGGCGGGCATCAAAGGCATGATTGCCACCGGTGAAGGCACTACGCAGTGGAACCAGGTAATGGCCGCCATGCTGCTGACGCTCATCCCTCCGGTAATCATCGTGTTAGCCATGCAGCGTGCCTTCGTGCGTGGCCTGGTCGATAGTGAGAAATAAAAATGGCTGGTTTAAAACTACAGGCAGTAACCAAAAGCTGGGACGGCAAAACCCAGGTGATTAAACCGCTGACGCTGGACGTCGCGGACGGGGAATTTATTGTGATGGTTGGGCCATCCGGCTGCGGTAAGTCTACGCTGCTGCGGATGGTGGCCGGGCTTGAACGGGTAAGCGGCGGCGATATCTGGATTGATAATAAACGCGTCACCGAGATGGAGCCGAAGGATCGCGGCATTGCGATGGTCTTTCAAAACTACGCTCTCTACCCGCATATGAGCGTGGAAGAAAATATGGCCTGGGGACTGAAAATCCGCGGGATGGGCAAGGAGCATATTGCTGAGCGGGTGAAAGAGGCGGCGCGTATTCTCGAACTGGGTGAGCTGCTCAAACGTCGTCCGCGCGAACTTTCCGGTGGCCAGCGCCAGCGCGTAGCGATGGGACGAGCGATTGTGCGTGACCCGGCGGTATTCCTGTTCGATGAGCCGCTTTCGAACCTTGACGCCAAGCTGCGCGTACAGATGCGTCTGGAGTTACAACATCTGCATCGCCGACTGAAAACCACCTCGCTGTACGTGACGCACGACCAGGTTGAAGCGATGACCCTCGCCCAACGGGTGATGGTGATGAACAAAGGCATTGCCGAGCAGGTAGGGACACCGGTTGAGGTGTATGAAAAGCCTGCCAGCCGCTTTGTGGCGAGCTTTATCGGCAGCCCGGCGATGAATCTGCTGGACGGTCGCATCAGCGCCTCGGGTACCCATTTTGAGCTGGAGGGCGGCATGACGTTGCCCATCGGCAGAAGCGCCAGGGAGTGTATTGGGCGTAACATGACGCTGGGTATCCGCCCGGAGCATATTGCGCTAAGCTCTCAGGCTGAAGGCGGCGTGCCGCTGGTCGTCGACACGCTGGAAATGCTGGGTGCGGATAATCTGGCACATGGACGTTGGGGTGAGCAAAAGCTGGTGGTGCGGTTGGCGCATCAGCATCGCCCGACGGCAGGCAGCACGCTGTGGCTGCATCTGCCAGAAAATCATCTGCATCTTTTTGATGGCGAAACAGGACAACGTGTATGAGTAACTGGCCTTACCCCCATATTGTCGCCCATCGTGGCGGCGGTAAGCTAGCCCCGGAAAACACCCTGGCGGCGATCGACGTGGGGGCGCGATACGGGCATACCATGATTGAGTTTGACGCTAAATTGTCGAAAGACGGTGAGATCTTCTTACTGCATGACGACAACCTGGAACGCACCAGCAACGGCTGGGGCGTGGCTGGCGAATTGAACTGGCAGGATCTATTGCGCGTGGACGCCGGCGGCTGGTTTAGCGGTGAGTTTAAAGGCGAACCGTTGCCGCTGCTCTCGCAAGTTGCTGAGCGCTGTCGCCAGCACGGCATGATGGCAAATATTGAGATCAAACCCACCACCGGGACGGGGGCGCTCACCGGGAAGGTCGTGGCGCTGGCCGCGCGGGAACTGTGGGCGGGAATGACGCCACCACTGTTGTCATCCTTTGAAATTGATGCGCTAGAAGCGGCGCAGCAGGCGGTGCCTGAACTGCCGAGAGGTTTGCTGCTGGATGAATGGCGCGAAGACTGGCGGGAGCTGACCACGCGGCTTGGCTGCGTCTCTATTCATCTTAATCATAAGCTGCTGGATGAGGCGCGCGTGGATGCGCTGCGCGATGCGGGGCTACGTATTCTGGTGTATACCGTCAACCGACCCCAGCGCGCGGCGGAACTGCTGCGCTGGGGTGTGGACTGCATCTGTACTGATGCCATTGATACGATTGGCCCGGATTTCCAGCCCTGTTAAGGTCCAATCGTTTTTAACGGAACGTTAGGCTGCGGCGTGCTGGAGGGCTTCAGCATGTCGCCGTTCTTTTTCTCCGACAGCATATGTTGCTTATTGAGCGAGCTGTCCGGATTACGGGTTCCACTCAACATCCCACCGTTACTGTTAGGCAGCATTTGCTGCTGTCCAGGATTCAACTCGCCCGGCTGAGACTGCAGCACGCGCTGGGTGTTCGTGTTGATTTGGTTTTCCATATGCTGTTGCTGCATGCGCGTCTGCGTTTGCAACTGCTGGTTGAGCATCCCTTTCTGCTGAATCTGCTGTGATTGCATTTGGGTTTGCATACGCTGCTGACTCGGGATCTGATAACCGGGTTGATTCGGGTTATTCATGGTGTTGATGGGCTGTGCAAAGCCAGCAAACGGCAAGAGCATGGCTAAAAGTAAGAGTCGTTTCATCGCTTTTCTCCTCTCGGGGATCGTTTAAGTTTACTCCTTTCTCGCCGTTACGATGATTATTTCAGAGTTATGCACCAGGCTTAGTGGGGGCCGACCCCCGTACATCTGGAGAATAACGATGATAAAACCGACGTTTTTACGCCGGGTAGCCATTGCTGCTCTGCTCTCAGGAAGTTGTTTTAGCGTGGCTGCCGCGCCGGCTGCGCCACCGCCGGTATCCTACGGTGTCGAGGAAGATGTGTTCCATCCCGTTCGCGCGCAACAGGGGATGGTGGCTTCCGTAGATGCTTTAGCCACCCAGGTTGGGGTGGATATTCTGAAACAGGGCGGGAATGCCGTTGATGCCGCTGTTGCCGTGGGCTACGCGCTGGCGGTGACGCATCCGCAGGCGGGTAATCTGGGCGGTGGTGGGTTTATGCTGCTGCGTACCAAAGACGGTAACACCACGGCGATCGATTTTCGTGAAATGGCTCCCGCTGGCGCGACCCGCGACATGTTCCTTGATGAACAGGGCAACGCCGATGCGAAAAAGTCGCTAACCTCACATCTGGCATCCGGTACGCCGGGTACCGTGGCGGGTTTCTCGCTGGCGCTGGAGAAATACGGCACGATGCCGCTGAACAAAGTCGTGCGCCCGGCGATGAAGCTGGCGGAAGAAGGCTTTGTGGTTAACGACGCGCTGGCCGACGATCTGAAAACCTATGGCAGCGAAGTGCTCCCTAATCACGAGAACAGCAAAGCCATTTTCTGGAAAGACGGCGAGCCGCTGAAAAAGGGCGACAAGCTGGTGCAAACGAACCTGGCGAAAAGCCTCGAGATGATTGCCGAGAACGGTCCGGATGCGTTTTATAAAGGGGCAATTGCCGATCAGATTGCGGAGGAAATGCAGAAAAACGGCGGGCTGATGACCAAAGAGGACTTAGCCGCCTATAAAGCCGTGGAGCGTACGCCGATTAGCGGCGACTATCGCGGGTATCAGGTATTCTCTATGCCGCCGCCGTCCTCAGGCGGGATTCACATCGTGCAGATCCTCAATATTCTCGAAAACTTCGATATGAAGAAGTACGGGTTTGGCAGCGCCGACGCCATGCAGGTAATGGCTGAAGCGGAGAAATATGCCTACGCCGACCGCTCGGAGTATCTGGGCGACCCGGATTTTGTGAAGGTGCCGTGGCAGGCGCTGACCAATAAAGCCTATGCCAAATCGCTTGCCGATCAAATTGATATCAACAAGGCTAAGCCTTCCAGCCAGATCAAACCTGGCAAGCTCGCGCCGTATGAAAGCAATCAGACCACCCATTTCTCGGTGGTGGATAAAGACGGTAATGCCGTGGCGGTGACGTATACGCTGAACACCACCTTCGGCACCGGGATTGTGGCGGGTAACACCGGCATTCTGCTGAATAACGAAATGGATGATTTCTCCGCCAAGCCGGGCGTGCCGAACGTTTATGGGCTGGTGGGCGGCGATGCTAACGCGGTTGGGCCGAAGAAGCGTCCGCTGTCATCAATGTCGCCGACTATTGTGGTAAAAGACGGGAAAACCTGGCTGGTTACCGGCAGCCCTGGCGGGAGCCGAATCATCACTACTGTGCTGCAAATGGTGGTTAACAGCATTGATTTTGGAATGAACGTCGCCGAAGCGACCAACGCGCCGCGTTTCCACCATCAGTGGTTGCCCGATGAACTGCGCGTTGAGAAAGGGTTTAGCCCGGACACCATTAAGCTGCTGGAGCAGAAAGGGCAGAAAGTTGCGCTGAAGGAAGCGATGGGCAGCACGCAGAGCATTATGGTAGGACCGGATGGCGCACTGTATGGCGCGTCCGACCCACGTTCCGTGGATGATTTAACGGCGGGATACTGATGGTATTGCCGGGTCTGCCGTTGATGCAGGCCCGGCGAGTGCTTCCTGACGGTTTCTTACCCGTTATTTCACGCGCGCCATAAAGTACGCATCCACGTACTCGCCGTTGCGCAGGCCGTATTTCTTACCGGTGCCTTCGATCTCAAAGCCATGCTTTTTATAGACCGCAATCGCAGGTTCGTTATCAACAAACACCGTTAACTCGATACGGTCGACGCGCAGCCAGTTGTCGCACATGTCGATCATCGTACGGAGAAGCGCGCTGGCAACGCCGCGATTCTGCCAGCGGGCATCAACGCAGATACCAAAATCGGCGACATGGCTGCGGCGCGGGCGCTGTGCGACCTCAATACAGAGGTGCCCCACGACGATATCGTCAATGCACGCGACCAGTTGTTTGATTCCGACCCGTTCGGTTAGTCGTTCTTGCCACATCTCCATGGAAGGATGAGGAACCTGTAGCGTGTTGTGATACACCTCCGGCTGGGCATGGATCTGACGAATTGCGTCGTAATCTTTCTGTTCAGCGTGGCGTATCACTATCTCACTCATTCCTTATCTCCTTCAGGGTTAATTGAGTCTTTACCCTCGCTGAGAAAGAAAATTCCGTCAACTGCATTTTTTTTGCAAAAAGAAGTAGACAAGTGCGAATGAGAATGATTATTATTGCTCTGCGTTCAGGGGAACCCCTACGGAGAACCTGAAAGCACGACATTGCTCACATTGCTTCCAGTATTACTTTAGCCAGCTTTTGCTGGCTTTTTTTTTGGGGCTGGGTTTCGGGCTAGTTTGCTTGTCAGCTTAATCCCGGGCTGTGCTCGCAATCCTCACGTACTCTGTGTACGCTCCGGTTGCTGTGCGCAGGCCGTGAATAATCTGCCTGCGCCACTGACGCCCGAGCTTGAGGCTACTGCTTTTGTAGGCCGGATAAGGCAACGCCGCATCCGGCACGATGACAGGATAGATTCAGTCTCCAGCCGCTTTGCGCTATGGTGTAGACAATCACCTTCAAAAGGACTGTCTCATGACCTTACACTGCGCATTTATTGGTTTTGGTAAAAGTACCACTCGCTACCATTTGCCGTACGTCCTCAACCGCAAAAATAGCTGGCATGTCGCGCACATTTTCCGCCGTAACGCCAGGCCGGAAGAGCAGGCGCCGCAGTATTCACATATTCACTTCACCAGTGACCTCGACGAGATCTTAAACGATCCGCAGGTGAAGTTAGTGATCGTTTGTACCCATGCTGACAGCCATTTTGACTACGCCAAACGTGCGCTGGAGGCGGGTAAAAACGTGCTGGTTGAGAAACCGTTCACGCCGACGCTGGCAGAAGCAAAAGTGCTGTTCGAACTGGCGCAAAGCAAAGGACTGACCATTACGCCGTACCAGAATCGCCGTTTTGACTCCTGCTTCCTTACCGCCAAAAAGGCGATTGAGAGCGGCAAACTCGGCAAGATTGTTGAGGTTGAAAGCCATTTTGATTATTACCGTCCCGAGGCGGAAACCAAGCCGGGATTGCCACAGGACGGCGCGTTTTATGGCCTGGGCGTACACACCATGGATCAGATTATTTCGCTGTTCGGACGCCCCGATCATGTGGCCTATGACATCCGCAGCCTGCGTAATAAAGCGAACCCGGACGATACCTTTGAAGCGCAACTGTTCTACGGTGACCTGAAAGCCATTGTTAAAACCAGTCATCTGGTGAAAATCGACTATCCGAAGTTTATCGTTCATGGCACCAAAGGCTCGTTTGTGAAGTACGGCATCGACCAGCAGGAAACCAGTCTGAAGGCCAATATCATGCCGGGTGAGCCAGGTTTCGCTGCTGATGACTCCATCGGAATGCTGGAGTATGTCAACGATGACGGCATCACAGTAAAAGAAGAGGTGAAGCCAGAGGTGGGGGATTACGGTCGCGTCTATGATGCGCTGTACCAGACGCTGACCGCTGGTACGCCTAATTACGTCAAGGAATCTGAAGTTCTAACCAACCTGGAGATCCTCGAACGCGCCTTCGAACAAGCAACGCCTGCCACAATAACCCTCGCCAAATAGCGTTAATCGACTCCTCTGGGCTTGTTCATATTTTTTGAACAGAGGAGTCAATTTTCACCCTCTATGATCCCAGGCAGATTGAGTCCACACTTACTCCATCGAAAACATCTGGGGGTGAACACAATGATCTATTTACGCAAAGCTAACGACCGCGGTCATGCGAATCATGGCTGGCTCGATTCCTGGCATACCTTCTCTTTTGCCAACTACTATGACCCGAACTTTATGGGGTTCTCGGCACTGCGCGTGATTAACGATGACGTGATTGACGCAGGCCAGGGCTTTGGCACTCACCCCCATAAAGACATGGAAATCCTGACCTACGTGCTGGAAGGCGCGGTAGAACATCAGGACAGCATGGGCAACAAAGAGCAGGTTCCTGCCGGTGAGTTCCAGATTATGAGCGCCGGGACGGGGATCCGTCACTCGGAGTACAACCCGAGTAATACTGAGAAGCTGCATCTGTATCAGATCTGGATCATGCCGCAGGAAAACGGTATTACGCCGCGCTATGAACAGCGCCGTTTCGATGCCGCACAGGGTAAACAACTGGTGCTGTCGCCTGATGCCCGCGATGGCTCGCTGAAAGTGTACCAGGATATGGAGCTGTACCGCTGGGCGTTACTCAAAGATGAGCAGTCGGTACATCAGATTGCCGCTGAACGTCGCGTCTGGATCCAGGTCGTTAAAGGCAACGTCACCATTAACGGAACCAAAGCGACCACCAGTGACGGTCTGGCAATCTGGGATGAACAGGCAATTTCTATTCATGCCGACAGCGACAGCGAAGTGTTGTTGTTTGACCTGCCGCCTGTATAAAAATACACGGCATCCTTCAAGCCGCATCTGTGTTGGCTTTATTACTCGGCCCATCCATAGGCCTCGCCCCTTCGGGGCCGCTGCAAGCAGCGTTCAAATCTGCTCCCGGCAGATTTGTCGCTCACCCCGGTCGCGTACTTAATGTACGCTCCCGGGGATTCACTACGTCGCCGCCTTGATGCAACTCGAATGATTTTGTGTATTTCTCACAATAAAAACTCCTTTTTTTCTCTGCAAAGGTTCATGCACGTCCGTGGTAAACTGGGGGAATCTATCCCTTTTTAACGCTTCAGGACGATGAAAAAGAAAAGACCCGTACTTCAGGATGTAGCCGACCGCGTGGGCGTGACCAAAATGACGGTCAGTCGCTTTTTGCGTAACCCGGAGCAGGTCTCCGTGGCGCTGCGGGGCAAAATTGCCGCTGCACTTGATGAGCTGGGTTATATTCCCAATCGCGCTCCTGATATCCTTTCTAACGCTACCAGCCGCGCTATCGGCGTGTTGTTACCGTCTCTCACTAACCAGGTTTTTGCTGAAGTGTTACGCGGCATTGAGGCCGTCACCGACGCCCATGGTTATCAAACTATGCTGGCGCACTACGGCTATAAGCCAGAGATGGAACAAGAGCGCCTGGAATCGATGCTGTCGTGGAATATCGATGGCCTGATCCTCACCGAACGTAGCCATACGCCTCGTACGCTGAAAATGATTGAGGTCGCCGGTATCCCGGTGGTTGAGCTGATGGACAGCCAGTCCCCGTGTCTGGATATCGCCGTCGGTTTCGACAACTTCGAAGCCGCGCGCCAGATGACTGCCGCTATCATCGCCCGAGGGCACCGTCATGTTGCCTATCTTGGCGCACGTCTTGATGAACGTACTATCATCAAACAGAGGGGCTACGAGCAGGCAATGCGCGATGCCAACCTGGTGCCGTACAGCGTGATGGTGGAACAGTCTTCTTCCTACTCCTCCGGTATTGAACTTATCCGTCAGGCGCGACGCGAATACCCGCAGCTCGACGGCATTTTCTGTACCAACGATGACCTGGCGGTAGGGGCGGCCTTCGAATGCCAGCGTTTAGGGCTAAAAATCCCGGATGACATGGCGATTGCCGGATTCCACGGTCACGACATCGGACAGGTGATGGAGCCGCGTCTGGCGAGCGTGCTCACGCCGCGTGAACGCATGGGCAGCATTGGTGCTGAACGCCTGCTGGCGCGCATCCGTGGTGAAGCAGTCACACCTAAAATGTTAGATTTAGGTTTCACCTTGTCACCGGGCGGATCTATTTAAGCCAACAAGTTTGAAGTAGCTCACACTTATACACTTCGAGCACGAATGGATATTGCTTCTCTATTTATCCGGCTGGACAATGTTACCGATAACAGTTACCCGTAACAATTTCCAGATTCTTGTACCAGTGGGGGCAACGCTTTGAGCACGACTAATCATGATCACCACGTTTACGTTCTGATGGGCGTATCGGGCAGCGGTAAATCTGCTGTCGCCAGCGAAGTGGCGCATCAACTGCAGGCCGCGTTTCTTGATGGCGATTTTCTCCATCCGCGCAGCAACATCATGAAAATGGCTTCCGGTGAGCCACTCAACGATGATGACCGTAAACCGTGGTTACAGGCGCTGAATGACGCCGCTTTTGCGATGCAGCGTACCAACAAGGTTTCGCTGATCGTCTGTTCCGCTCTGAAAAAAGTCTATCGCGACCAGCTGCGCGACGGTAACCCGAACCTCTCTTTCATCTATCTGAAAGGGGATTTTGACGTTATCGAAAACCGCCTGAAAGCGCGTAAAGGCCACTTCTTCAAAACGCAGATGCTGGTGACCCAGTTTGAAGCGCTGGAAGAACCAGGTGCGAATGAAAGCGATGTACTGGTGGTCGATATCGATCAACCACTGGACGGTGTGGTCGCCAGCACCATTGAGGTTATTAACCAGGGCAGTAAGTAGTGAGTACATTAACGCTTGTTTTAACAGCAGTAGGGTCCGTTTTATTGCTGCTGTTTTTAGTGATGAAGGCGCGTATGCACGCCTTCCTTGCTTTGATGGTGGTGTCTATTGGTGCAGGTCTCTTTTCCGGTATGCCGCTCGATAAAATCGCCGCGACTATGGAAAAAGGGATGGGAGGCACGCTCGGTTTCCTGGCGATTGTTGTGGCGCTGGGGGCGATGTTTGGCAAGATTTTGCATGAGACCGGCGCAGTCGATCAAATTGCCGTCAAAATGCTGAAATCCTTCGGCCACAGCCGCGCACATTACGCGATTGGCCTGGCCGGGCTTATCTGTGCGCTACCGCTGTTCTTTGAAGTGGCGATTGTGCTGCTGATTAGCGTGGCGTTCTCGATGGCGCGTCACACCGGTACCAACCTGGTTAAATTAGTCATTCCGCTGTTTGCCGGCGTAGCGGCGGCTGCGGCGTTTTTACTGCCGGGGCCAGCGCCGATGTTGCTGGCTTCGCAGATGCACGCTGACTTTGGCTGGATGATCCTGATTGGCCTGTGTGCCGCGATTCCGGGCATGATTATCGCTGGACCGCTGTGGGGCAATTTCATCAGCCGTTACGTTGAGCTGAACATTCCTGATGACATTACCGAGCCGCATCTGGGCGAAGGTAAAATGCCGTCCTTCGGCTTTAGCTTGTCGCTGATCCTGCTGCCGCTGGTATTGGTTGGTCTGAAAACCATCGCCGCGCGCTTTGTGCCAGTTGGTTCTTCAACTTACGAATGGTTTGAGTTTATCGGTCACCCGTTTACCGCGATTCTGGTTGCATGTCTGGTGGCGATTTACGGTCTGGCGATTCGCCAGGGTATGCCAAAAGACAAAGTGATGGAGATCTGCGGTCATGCGCTGCAACCGGCGGGGATTATCCTGTTGGTGATTGGTGCAGGTGGCGTGTTTAAACAGGTGCTGGTTGATTCCGGCGTCGGTCCGGCGCTGGGCGAAGCGTTAACCGGAATGGGTCTGCCGATTGCCATTACCTGCTTCGTGCTGGCGGCAGCGGTGCGTATCATTCAAGGTTCCGCGACCGTGGCGTGCTTAACGGCGGTCGGTCTGGTGATGCCGGTGATTGAACAGCTGAACTTCTCCGGCGCACAGATGGCGGCACTGTCTATTTGTATCGCGGGCGGCTCTATCGTCGTAAGCCACGTTAACGACGCTGGTTTCTGGTTGTTCGGTAAATTTACCGGCGCAACGGAAGCACAAACGCTGAAGACCTGGACGATGATGGAAACCATCCTCGGCACGGTCGGCGCAATTGTCGGTATGATTGCCTTCCAGCTGTTGAGCTGAGTTCTGTTGCCCGGTGGCGCTTGCGCTTACCGGGCCTGAATTCATTGCACACCGTAAGCCGGGTAAGCGTCACCCGGCTTTTTTACAGCATTACCATGCCTTCATCTGTTTTCAACCAGCGCGGCGCTTTCAGCGTGTCGGCGAAATAACCCACCAAATCCTGCAACAAATCACCTGCCACTCGCTCCATATCATCAGAAAGCGTTTTGCTCATCAGTAAATGCGTCAAAAGCTGGCAGTAACGTCCCATCTGGTCGGGCTCAGGCTCGAAAAGGGGAAAACGGGTCGGTAAGGTTTCTACCGTCAGACTGGCCTGTAGATGCTGCGGTACAGGCTCCGTTAAGGTCGGTTGTAATAATGCGAGACAGGCCGACAAACGTGCATAAATCGCCAGTTTTTCAACCGGGTCATGGCATTCAACCAGTCCTTCGACAAAACGCTCGCAGTTATCCGCCAGCTCGGTGAAATCCGTGGCATGGCTAAAGGGCAGGGTAAATAAAGAGTGTGAAAAGAGAGGGGTAGTCGCCATAGGGCAGCCTCCAATGAGTGAAATTTACCACCACCGAAGGGACCAACCTTTGGGTGGCGGGCTGAACGGAGTTGGTCCTACCGGCCTCATTGGATACCGGCGCGCCTTACGACGCCACCGTCCAGCCCACCATTGAGGTGTAGCTGGTCGCACGATAAAAGTGAATTTTATCGCGAATGAGGTAATCAGGGGACCAATCCTGGCACCTGATTATGCAGGTGCAGCGAGAAGATAATGCTTATCCGCGATGCTGACAAGAGGGCATTCCGGAAGGCACCTCGCAGAAATGAAAATACGTTATATCAGCGACTTAAAAGCATAAGGAATACCTGAAATTACAGCGCAATGCCGTTCAGTTAAGCATGTAGGGTGAACATGTGATTATTGCTCAGGTTTCCGTTCACCTCAGTGGTGTCATTTCTCTGAAGCGCTGATACCCGTGAACGTGCAAGGGAGGCTCACCGCCGCCTCCCTTGCAACCCAGGCTCCCGGCGGGAAAATCGTCGCTGCGCGATGTATTCGTCTTATGCCGTCTGCCTGTCGGGTCGGGGCCGAGCCTGCATCCATGCAGGCCGTCCCCTCTGCCCGCATCCCTGCGGGCAGCCCCGGTCAGCCGTCAACGCCTCATCGATTTTCAGCCGGACCGGTGTCATCGCTTCAACGCTCTGACTTCCAGTTAAATTTGTTTTGCTGTCATAACGTGAACGGAACCGTTCTCCGGGTAACATGGTATTTGCTCCAAAAAGGAGAAATTACCCCTTCATCCACATCCGTACGCCATCGAGGAACATCTGGGTGGCCATCATCACCAGAATCAGCCCCATCAGGCGCTCCAGCGCGTTCACCCCTTTCTCCCCCAGCAGACGTAAAAACAGCGACGACTGCAACAGAATCACAAACGTACCGCCCCAGGCGATCAACAGAGCAATCACCAGATGCCCCATCTGGTTCGGGTACTGATGCGACAACAGCATTAATGAGGCCAGGATTGTTGGGCCTGCCACCAGCGGAATCGCCAGCGGAACGATAAACGGCTCTTCACCAGCCGGAAGCCCGGCGCTATTCCCGGTGGCGCTGGGGAAAATCATCTTAATGGCGATCAGGAACAAAATGATGCCCCCGGAGATAGAAACGGTTTCCGCGCGCAGGTTAAGAAATGCCAGAATTTTCTCGCCCGCAAACAGGAATATCAGCATCACCAACAGCGCAATGAACAGCTCGCGAATCATAATCGCGCGGCGGCGTTTTGGTTCGGTATGTTTCAATACGGACATGAAAATGGGCAGATTTCCGAGTGGATCCATAATCAGGATCAATAAAACTGCCGCTGAAATGATTTCATTCATAACTCAAATTCCCTGATAATTACCGCGGACTTTCTGCTTGCTTGCGCAGCGGGATAAGTCGCATTACTGATGGCTTCGCTATCATTGATTAATTTCACTTGCGACTTTGGCTGCATTTTGTATGGTGAAGGATATGCCACCAGGACACTGGCATACATACACAGCACACATCTCTGCAGGAAAAAAACGCTATGAAAAATGTTGGTTTTATCGGCTGGCGCGGTATGGTCGGCTCTGTTCTCATGCAACGCATGGTTGAGGAGCGTGACTTCGACGCCATTCGCCCTGTTTTCTTTTCTACTTCCCAGCTCGGGCAGGCGGCACCGACATTCGGTGGAACCGCGACCGGCACGCTTCAGGACGCTTTTGATCTGGACGCGCTGAAGGCGCTCGATATCATCGTGACCTGTCAGGGCGGCGATTATACCAACGAAATCTATCCAAAGCTTCGTGAAAGCGGTTGGCAGGGTTACTGGATTGACGCGGCCTCTTCGCTGCGTATGAAAGACGATGCCATCATTATTCTCGATCCGGTTAACCAGGATGTCATCACCGATGGCCTGAATAAAGGGATTAAGACCTTTGTCGGCGGTAACTGTACCGTTAGCCTGATGCTGATGTCCCTTGGTGGCCTGTTTGCCAACGACCTGGTCGACTGGGTCTCCGTGGCGACCTACCAGGCGGCTTCCGGCGGCGGCGCGCGTCATATGCGCGAGCTGTTGTCTCAGATGGGTCATCTGTATGGCCATGTGGCCGATGAACTGGCGACCCCATCCTCTGCTATTCTCGATATCGAACGTAAAGTAACGACGCTGTCCCGCAGCGGCGAACTGCCGGTTGATAACTTCGGCGTACCGCTGGCCGGTAGCCTGATTCCGTGGATCGACAAACAGCTCGATAACGGTCAGAGCCGTGAAGAGTGGAAGGGACAGGCGGAAACCAACAAAATTCTCAACACGTCTTCCGTGATCCCGGTTGATGGTCTGTGCGTGCGCGTCGGCGCGTTGCGCTGCCACAGCCAGGCGTTCACCATCAAACTGAAAAAAGATGTGTCTATTCCGACCGTGGAAGAACTGCTGGCGGCGCACAACCCGTGGGCGAAAGTAGTACCAAACGATCGTGAAATCACCATGCGTGAGTTAACCCCGGCGGCCGTTACCGGCACGTTGACCACGCCAGTAGGTCGTCTGCGTAAGTTGAATATGGGACCGGAGTTCCTGTCAGCCTTTACCGTAGGTGACCAGCTGCTTTGGGGTGCTGCGGAGCCATTGCGCCGCATGTTACGTCAACTGGCGTAATGGTTTGTTAATGATCAAAGGGTGCTGAGTCACCCTTTTTTTTGCGTAATACAGGAGTAAGCGCAGATGTTTCATTTTTTACCAGGAGTAAGATAAAGCATTGGCTATTCTTTAAGGGTGACTTAGTACCGGAGGTATTAAGTTGTTGCCTGAAGGTGGGACGACGCAGAGAGGATGCACAATTGTGCTGCGCCGTTCAGGTCAAAAAAAGTGTCGCTACCTGATGTCGAAAATCAGTTGGAAGGGGTGACACCATAAAACAGGAAGACAACCATGTCCGTTCGTATCGATAGAGACGTGATTAATGCGCTAATTGCAGGCCATTTTGCGGATCCTTTTTCCGTACTCGGTATGCACCAAACTGACGCTGGACTTGAAGTCCGCGCCCTATTACCTGACGCCACCGAAGTGTGGGTGATCGAACCCAAAACCGGACGCAAAGTCGGCAAGCTGGATTGCCTCGACTCTCGTGGCTTTTTCTGTGCAGTACTTCCCCGCCGTAAAAATTTCTTTCGCTATCAGTTGGCCGTTGTCTGGCATGGACAGCAGAATCTGATTGATGACCCTTATCGTTTTGGCCCGCTGATCCAGGATATGGATGCCTGGCTGCTATCTGAAGGTACGCACCTGCGACCTTACGAAACGCTGGGTGCGCATGCGGATACTATGGATGGCGTAACCGGTACGCGCTTCTCCGTCTGGGCACCTAACGCTCAACGCGTGTCAGTGGTTGGGCAGTTCAACTACTGGGATGGTCGACGCCACCCGATGCGCCTGCGCAAAGAAAGCGGTATCTGGGAGCTGTTTATCCCCGGTGCCCAGCAGGGTCAGCTGTATAAATATGAGATGATCGATGCCAACGGTAAGCTGCGAATCAAAGCGGACCCTTACGCGTTTGAAGCGCAAATGCGCCCGGAAACCGCATCGCTTATCTGTGGTTTGCCGGAAAAAGTGGTGCAAAGCGAGGAGCGCAAAAAAGCCAACCAGTTTGATGCGCCGATTTCTATCTATGAAGTGCACCTGGGGTCATGGCGTCGTCATACCGATAACAACTTCTGGCTGAGCTACCGCGAGCTGGCGGATCAGCTGGTGCCTTATGCCAAGTGGATGGGCTTTACCCATCTCGAACTGTTGCCGATTAACGAACACCCGTTTGACGGCAGTTGGGGTTATCAGCCTACCGGCATGTACGCGCCGACCAGCCGTTTCGGCACGCGCGATGACTTCCGCTATTTTGTCAATGCCGCGCATCAGGCGGGGCTGAACGTCATTCTCGACTGGGTGCCGGGTCATTTCCCGTCGGACGACTTTGGTCTGGCTCAGTTTGATGGCACCAGTTTGTATGAACACAGCGATCCGCGTGAAGGCTATCACCAGGACTGGAACACGCTGATCTACAACTATGGCCGCCGTGAAGTCAGCAACTATCTGGTGGGCAACGCCCTGTACTGGATTGAGCGCTTTGGTATCGATGCGCTGCGCGTGGATGCCGTAGCATCGATGATTTATCGCGACTACAGCCGTAAAGAAGGGGAATGGGTTCCGAACGAATTTGGCGGTCGTGAAAACCTCGAAGCCATTGAGTTCTTGCGCAATACCAACCGTATTCTTGGCGAACAGGTGCCTGGTGCGGTGAGCATGGCGGAAGAGTCCACTGATTTTGCTGGCGTTTCAAGACCGCAGGACATGGGCGGTTTAGGGTTCTGGTATAAGTGGAACCTCGGCTGGATGCACGACACGCTGGACTACATGAAACTGGACCCGGTTCATCGTCAGTACCATCACGACAAGCTGACCTTCGGTATGCTGTACAACTACACCGAAAACTTTGTCCTGCCGCTGTCGCATGACGAAGTGGTACACGGTAAAAAATCCATTCTCGATCGCATGCCGGGAGACGCATGGCAGAAGTTTGCCAACCTGCGCGCCTACTACGGCTGGATGTGGGCCTTCCCAGGCAAGAAACTGCTGTTTATGGGCAACGAGTTTGCGCAGGGACGTGAATGGAACCACGACGCCAGCCTCGACTGGCACCTGCTGGAAGGCGGCGACAACTGGCACCACGGCGTACAGCGTCTGGTGCGCGATCTGAACCACACCTACCGTCATCACAAAGCGCTGCACGAGCTCGACTTTGACGCCTATGGCTTTGAGTGGCTGGTGGTGGATGACAACGAACGTTCGGTGCTGGCTTTCGTGCGTCGTGACAAGGTCGGCAATGAAATCATCGTGGTCAGTAACTTTACGCCTGTGCCCCGCCACGGCTATCGCTTCGGTATCAATCAGCCGGGGAAATGGCGTGAGATCCTCAATACCGATTCGATGCATTACCACGGCAGCAATACCGGCAACGGCGGTGCGGTGCACAGTGATGAAATCGCCAGTCATGGTCGGCAGCATTCACTGAGCCTCACGTTGCCGCCGTTGGCAACGATCTGGCTGGTTCGGGAGGGGGAATGACGCAACTGGCAACCGGCAACGCCACCCCTCATGGTGCAACGTATGACGGCCATGGCGTTAATTTTACGCTCTTCTCAGCCCATGCTGAACGCGTTGAATTATGCGTATTTGACGAGGACGGTTGCGAACTCCGCTACGACCTGCCGGGGCGTAGCGGTGATATCTGGCACGGCTATCTGGCCAACGCCCGGCCCGGTCTGCGCTATGGCTATCGCGTACATGGCCCATGGCAACCGCAGCAGGGCCACCGGTTTAACCCAGCCAAGCTGCTGCTCGACCCTTGCGCCCGTCGGGTCGAGGGCGAGTTAAAAGATAACCCGCTGCTGCACGGCGGGCTAAATGAACCGGATCGTCATGATAACGCCGCCATCGCGCTGAAGGGCGTGGTGGTGTCCGACCATTATGACTGGGAGGATGATGCCCCGCCGCGCACACCGTGGGGCAATACCGTGATTTACGAAGCGCATGTCAAAGGGTTGACGTATTTGCATCCTGACCTGCCGGAAGAGATTCGCGGAACCTACAAAGCGCTGGGGCATCCAGTGATGATCGATTACTTCAAGCGTCTCGGCATTACCGCGCTGGAGCTGCTGCCGGTGGCGCATTTTGCCAGCGAACCGCGACTTCAGCGGCTGGGCCTGTCGAACTACTGGGGATACAACCCGGTGGCCATGTTCGCGCTGCATCCGGCCTACGCTTGCTCGCCAGAGAGCGCGCTGGATGAGTTTCGCGACGCGGTAAAAGCGCTGCACAAAGCGGGGATTGAGGTCATTCTCGATATCGTTTTGAACCACAGCGCCGAGCTGGATCTCGAAGGGCCTGTCTTCTCGCTGCGCGGAATTGATAACCGTAGCTATTATTGGATCAGGGATGATGGTGATTACTACAACTGGACCGGTTGTGGGAACACCCTCAATCTGAGCCATCCTGGCGTTGTGGAATACGCATGTGAATGCCTGCGTTACTGGGTTGAAACCTGCCATGTGGATGGCTTTCGTTTTGATTTAGCATCCGTCATGGGGCGTACACCTGCGTTTCGTCAGGATGCGCCGCTGTTTACCGCGATCCAAAACTGTCCGCTGCTCTCTCGCGTCAAACTGATTGCGGAACCGTGGGATATTGGTGAAGGCGGGTATCAGGTGGGGAATTTTCCCCCACCGTTTGCCGAGTGGAATGACCATTTCCGCGATGCGACGCGACGCTTTTGGCTCCAGCGTAATCTCTCGTTGGGCGAGTTTGCCGGGCGTTTTGCCGCATCCAGCGATGTGTTTAAACGCCAGGGCCGCAAACCCAGCGCCACGGTCAATCTGGTGACGGCGCACGACGGTTTTACACTGCGCGACTGTGTGTGCTTCACAAATAAGCACAATGAAGCGAATGGTGAGGAAAATCGCGACGGCACTAGCAATAACTACAGCGACAATCATGGTAAAGAAGGATTAGGCGGCACGCTGGACCTGATTGAACGGCGGCGCGACAGCATTCATGCGCTGTTAACCACGCTGTTGCTCTCCCAGGGGACGCCGATGTTGCTGGCGGGCGATGAGCATGGTCATAGCCAGCACGGCAACAATAACGCTTACTGCCAGGATAACGCCTTAACCTGGCTGGACTGGCAGCAGGCAAACAGTGGGCTAACCACATTTACCGCCGCGCTGATTCATCTGCGTCGGCAAATACCCGCATTAACGGGTAATTGCTGGTGGGAAGAGGGCGATGGCAATGTTCGTTGGCTGAATAAGTACGCACAACCCTTAAGTGCGGATGAGTGGCAAAACGGCCCGAGGCAGATGCAAATCCAGCTTTCAGACCGTTTTCTGATTGCAATAAACGCCACGCTTGAGGTGACAGATATCGTTTTACCTGAAGGGGAATGGCACGCCATTCCCCCATTTGCCGGAGAGGATAATCCGGTGCTTACGGCTGTCTGGCAGGGACCTGCGCACGGACTGTGTGTGTTCCAGAGAAGATAAAAAGGAGTTAGTCATGGTGAGTTTAGAGAAGAACGATCGTGTAATGTTGGCGCGCCAGCTGCCATTAAAATCTGTTGCCCTGATCCTGGCCGGTGGCCGCGGAACCCGTCTGAAAGATTTAACCAACAAACGAGCCAAGCCTGCCGTGCACTTTGGCGGTAAGTTCCGCATTATCGATTTTGCTTTATCCAACTGTATTAACTCCGGGATCCGCCGTATCGGCGTAATCACGCAGTATCAGTCCCATACGCTGGTGCAGCATATCCAGCGCGGCTGGTCGTTCTTTAGCGAAGAGATGAACGAGTTCGTCGATCTGCTGCCTGCCCAGCAGAGAATGCAGGGTGAAAACTGGTATCGCGGCACGGCGGATGCGGTGACCCAAAACCTGGACATCATTCGACGCTATAAAGCGGAATACGTGGTGATCCTCGCGGGCGATCATATTTATAAGCAGGACTACTCACGCATGCTGATCGACCACGTCGAGAAAGGCGCGCGCTGCACCGTGGCCTGTATGCCAGTGCCGATCGAAGAAGCCAGCGCGTTTGGCGTGATGGACGTGGACGACACCGATAAAATTATCGAGTTCGTTGAAAAACCCGCCAACCCGCCAGCGATGCCTAACGATCCGACCAAATCGCTTGCCAGTATGGGGATCTATATCTTCAACGCCGATTATCTGTATGAACTGCTGGCGGAAGATGATCTCGATGAAAAATCCAGTCACGATTTTGGCAAAGACATCATTCCAAAAATCACCGAAGCTGGCATGGCATATGCACATCCATTCCCGTTGTCCTGCGTGCAGTCTGACCCGGAATCCGAACCGTACTGGCGCGATGTGGGGACGCTGGAAGCTTACTGGAAAGCGAACCTCGATCTGGCTTCGGTGACGCCTGAACTGGATATGTACGACCAGGACTGGCCAATCCGTACGCATATGGAATCGCTGCCGCCAGCGAAATTTGTTCAGGATCGTTCCGGCAGCCACGGAATGACGCTGAACTCGCTGGTTTCCGGCGGCTGTATTATTTCGGGTTCGGTGGTGGTGCAGTCCGTTCTGTTCCCGCGAGTGCGGGTGAATTCATTCTGTAACATTGATTCGGCAGTGTTATTACCTGAAGTGTGGGTGGGACGTTCATGCCGCTTACGTCGTTGCATTATTGACCGCGCCTGCGTTATTCCTGAAGGCATGGTAATCGGTGAAAACGCGGAAGAAGATGCACGTCGTTTCTACCGTTCAGAGGAAGGCATTGTGCTGGTCACGCGTGAAATGCTGCGCAAACTGCAGATCAAACAGGAGCGATAATGCAGGTTTTACACGTTTGTTCAGAGATGTTCCCCCTGTTAAAAACCGGGGGACTGGCGGATGTTATTGGGGCGTTACCTGCGGCACAAATTGCGGACGGTGTGGATGCCCGCGTATTGCTTCCGGCGTTTCCTGATATTCGTCGCGGCATTCCCGATGCGCAGGTCGTGACGCGTCGGGATACCTTCGCCGGACGGATAACGCTGTTGTTCGGACATTACAACGGCGTCGGCATTTATCTGATTGATGCGCCACATCTCTATGACCGTCCCGGGAGCCCGTATCACGATACGAACCTGTTTGCGTATACCGATAACGTGCTGCGTTTTGCGCTGTTGGGTTGGGTCGGCTGTGAAATGGCCTGCGGCCTTGATCCATTCTGGCGCCCGGATGTGGTGCATGCGCACGACTGGCACGCTGGCCTGGCGCCGGCGTATCTGGCGGCGCGCGGCCATCCGGCGAAATCGGTGTTCACCGTACACAACCTGGCGTATCAAGGCATGTTTTATGCAAAGCATATGGATGACATCCAATTGCCATGGTCGTTCTTTAATGTGCACGGGCTGGAGTTTAACGGCCAGATTTCGTTCCTGAAGGCCGGGTTGTACTACGCCGACCACATTACGGCGGTCAGTCCGACCTACGCGCGGGAAATTACCGAGGCGCAGTTCGCCTACGGCATGGAAGGTTTGTTGCAGCAGCGCCATCGCGAAGGGCGTCTTTCCGGCGTGCTGAACGGCGTTGATGAAAAAATCTGGAGCCCGGAAACCGATCTGCTGCTGGCGTCGCGCTATACGCGTGACACGCTGGAAGATAAGGCGGAGAACAAACGGCAGCTACAGATCGCGATGGGACTTAAGGTTAACGATAAAGTGCCGCTGTTTGCTGTAGTCAGTCGCCTGACCAGCCAGAAAGGGTTGGATCTGGTGCTGGAAGCGTTGCCGGGGTTGTTAGAGCAGGGCGGACAACTGGCGTTGCTCGGCGCGGGCGATCCGGTTTTACAGGAAGGTTTCCTCGCCGCGGCGGCGGAACATCCGGGGCAAGTGGGCGTGCAGATTGGCTATCACGAAGCCTTCTCGCACCGCATCATGGGCGGGGCTGATGTGATATTGGTGCCCAGCCGTTTTGAGCCGTGTGGCTTAACACAATTGTATGGACTGAAGTACGGCACGTTGCCGCTGGTGCGACGTACCGGTGGGCTGGCTGATACGGTGTCTGATAGTTCGCTGGAGAACCTGGCGGACGGTATCGCCAGTGGGTTTGTATTTGAAGATAGTAATGCCTGGTCGCTGCTACGGGCGATCCGGCGTGCTTTCGTATTGTGGTCCCGGCCTTCGCTGTGGCGGTTTGTACAACGTCAGGCCATGACCATGGATTTTAGCTGGCAAGTCGCGGCGAAGTCATACCGTGAGCTTTACTATCGCTTGAAATAGTTATCCAGGAATCACCTATATGAATGCTCCATTTACTTATGCATCGCCCACACTCAGCGTAGAGGCACTTAAGCATTCTATCGCCTACAAGCTGATGTTCACGATTGGTAAGGACCCGGTCATTGCCAATAAACATGAGTGGCTGAACGCCACATTGTTCGCGGTGCGCGATCGTCTCGTGGAGCGCTGGCTGCGTTCTAATCGTGCGCAATTATCCCAGGAAACTCGACAGGTCTATTACCTGTCTATGGAGTTCCTGATTGGCCGCACGCTTTCCAATGCACTGTTATCGTTGGGGATTTATGACGATGTCAAAAATGCGCTGGAAGGCATGGGGCTGGATCTTGAAGATCTGATCGACGAAGAAAACGACCCGGGTCTTGGCAACGGTGGCCTCGGGCGCCTGGCGGCCTGCTTCCTGGACTCACTGGCAACGCTGGGACTGCCGGGACGTGGCTACGGTATTCGCTATGACTACGGCATGTTCAAGCAAAACATTGTTGATGGCCGACAGAAAGAGTCGCCGGACTACTGGCTGGAATACGGTAACCCATGGGAGTTCAAACGCCACAATACGCGCTACAAAGTGCGTTTTGGCGGGCGTATTCAGCAGGAAGGCAAGAAAACGCGCTGGATAGAAACTGAAGAGATCCTCGCGGTTGCCTACGACCAGATTATCCCCGGTTACGACACTGATGCCACCAACACGCTGCGCCTGTGGAATGCGCAGGCCAGTAGCGAAATCAACCTTGGTAAATTTAACCAGGGCGACTACTTTGCGGCGGTGGAAGATAAAAACCACTCCGAGAACGTCTCCCGCGTGCTGTATCCGGATGACTCCACCTATTCGGGACGCGAGCTGCGCTTGCGCCAGGAGTATTTCCTGGTCTCCGCCACGGTGCAGGATATCCTGAGTCGTCATTACCAACTGCACAAAACCTACGACAACCTGGCGGACAAAATTGCTATTCACCTCAATGACACCCATCCGGTGCTGTCGATCCCTGAGCTGATGCGTCTGCTGATTGATGAGCACAAGTTTAGCTGGGACGATGCCTTTGAGGTGTGCTGTCAGGTCTTCTCGTATACCAACCATACGCTGATGAGCGAGGCGCTGGAAACCTGGCCGGTGGATATGCTGGGTAAAATTCTGCCGCGCCACCTGCAAATCATCTTTGAGATTAACGATTACTTCCTGAAAACGCTGCAGGAGCAGTATCCGAGCGATACGGGTCTGCTGGGGCGGACGTCGATCATCGATGAATCCAACGGCCGCCGGGTGCGTATGGCATGGCTGGCGGTGGTGGTGAGCCACAAGGTTAACGGCGTGTCGGAACTGCACTCCAACCTGATGGTACAGTCGCTGTTTGCTGACTTTGCGAAGATCTTCCCAACCCGCTTCTGCAACGTTACCAACGGCGTGACGCCGCGTCGCTGGCTGGCGCTGGCGAATCCGGCGCTTTCCAATGTGCTGGATGAGAACATTGGCCGTACCTGGCGCACCGATCTCAGTCAGCTCAGCGAACTGGAACAACACTGCGATTACCCGCTGGTAAATCAGGCGGTGCGTCATGCGAAGCTGGAGAACAAAAAGCGACTGGCGACGCTCATCGCGCAGCAGTTGAATGTGGTGGTGAATCCGAAATCGCTGTTTGATGTGCAGATCAAGCGTATTCACGAGTACAAGCGTCAGTTGATGAACGTGCTGCATGTGATCACCCGCTACAACCGCATTAAGGCCGATCCTGACGCCGAGTGGGTGCCGCGTGTGAATATCTTCGCCGGTAAAGCGGCTTCGGCCTATTACATGGCGAAGCACATCATTCATCTGATCAACGACGTCGCAAAAGTGATCAACAACGATCCGCAAATTGGCGACAAACTGAAAGTGGTGTTTATCCCTAATTACAGCGTTAGCCTGGCGCAGGTGATTATTCCTGCCGCCGACCTGTCTGAGCAAATCTCACTGGCCGGGACCGAAGCCTCCGGGACCAGTAACATGAAATTTGCGCTGAATGGCGCGCTGACCATCGGTACGCTGGATGGCGCTAACGTTGAGATGCTGGAGCATGTGGGCGCAGAAAATATCTTTATCTTTGGTAATACGGCGGAAGAAGTGGAGGCGCTGCGTAGTCAGGGTTACAAGCCGCGTGAGTATTACGAGAAAGATGAAGAGCTGCACCAGGTGCTGACGCAAATCGGCAGTGGCGTATTCAGCCCTGAGGAGCCGGGACGCTACCGTGATCTGGTGGACTCACTGATCAACTTTGGCGACCACTATCAGGTGCTGGCGGATTATCGCAGCTACGTTGATTGTCAGGATAAGGTGGATGAACTGTATCGTCATCCGGAAGAGTGGACCACGAAGTCGATGATCAATATCGCCAACATGGGCTACTTCTCATCGGACAGGACCATCAAAGAGTATGCCGAAAACATCTGGCATATTGATTCGGTACGGTTGTAACACACGATGCCGGGGGCGCTTCGCTTGCCCGGCCTACGTTTATGCACTTTTGTAGGCCGGATAAGGCGTCGCCGCCATCCGGCATTTTTATCAGGACGCCAGCGACAGTTGGCGCTTCTCAATGTACTCCGCCAGCCACTGGGTCATGCGCGACTGCTGTTCTGCATTCAGCCACATCCCTTCTTTCGTACGACGCCACAGCGCATCGTCCGCACGACGGACCCATTCGTGATCGACCAGATATTTCAGCTCGGCCTCATAAAACTCATGGCCAAAGTCTTCACCTAACTCGGCAAGTGAGGTGGCTTCGCCGATAATCCATTCGGTGTTGCTGCCGTAGGTACGCGAATAATGGCGCGCCAGCGACTCGGTCAGGAACGGGTAGCGACGGCGCAGTTTGGCCGCGTAATCCTCGCGATCGCCGCCGATGTCACCGCCTGGCAGAATGCACTCTTTCGTCCACGCCGGACCAATGCCCTGATAGTACGACGCCAGTTTTTCCATCGCATGTTCAGCCAGCTTACGGTAGGTCGTCAGCTTGCCGCCAAAGACCGACAGCAGCGGCGCTTTGCCGTTTTCATCATGGATATCCAGCGTGTAATCACGGGTGATAGCCTGCGGCGAGTCGGACTCGTCGTCGCACAGCGGGCGCACGCCTGAGTAAGTCCAGACGATATCATCACGGCCCAGCTGTTTCTTAAAGTGCGCGTTGTAGACCTTCAGCAGGTAATTGATTTCACTCTCATCAATTTTCACTGCTTTTGGATCGCCTTTGTATTCGACGTCGGTCGTCCCGATGATCGAGAATTCGTCCATCCATGGGATGACAAACACAATACGTTTATCTTCGTTTTGCAGGATGTAAGCCTGTTTCTGGGTATGTACGCGCGGCACCACGATGTGGCTGCCTTTAATCAGGCGAATACCGTACGGCGATGGTAGGTGCATACCGTCGTCAAAGAACTCTTTCACCCACGGACCGGTAGCGTTGACCAGACCGCGCGCCTGCCAGGTGTGTTTTTTGCCGGTATCGATATCTTCAGCTTCAACAATCCACAAACCGTTTTCACGGCGAGCAGAGGTGGCGCGAGTGCGGGTTAATACTTCTCCGCCTTTGCGTACGACCATTTGGGCATTTGCCAAAACCAGTCGTGCATCGTCTACCCAGCAGTCAGAATATTCGAAACCGCGCACAATCTCAGGTTTCAGTACGGAGTCCGCGCCAAAACGCAAACCGGTAGAACTCGGCAAACTGGTGCGTTTGCCCAGATGATCGTACATAAACAGACCAATACGGATCATCCACGCCGGACGCAGATGCGGGCGATGGGGCAGACGAAAGCGCATTGGGAAGGCGATATGCGGTGCCATTTTCAACAGCACTTCACGTTCGGCCAGCGCTTCGCTCACCAGACGAAATTCGTAGTGTTCCAGGTAGCGCAGGCCACCGTGGATGAGTTTGGAGCTGGCGGAGGAGGTCGCGCAGGCTAAATCCTGTGCTTCCAGCATCAGCACGGATAATCCGCGTCCAGCGGCATCTGCCGCGATACCGGCACCGTTGATGCCTCCACCTATCACAATCAGATCTTTGGTTTCCATGCTGGCCTCTCGCACTTTCGTTATAGCTCATTAATGTTCGTTATCGAGCATAATAGCAAAGAATCGCGCCATTGGTAACATCGGATAAACAATTTACAGTGATACATATAACATTATGGTGTTTAACTGCCGTCGGGACGTACACTAAGAAGTAACATGTTCGAAAAGCGTCACCTGCAAATAAAGAAGAGAGAGCAATGGATCAGTTTGAATGTATTAATGTCGAAGAAGCGCATCAGAAGCTGCATCAGGGAGCTGTGGTGTTAGTGGATATCCGCGATCCGCAAAGCTATGCGATGGGTCACGCCCCGCAGGCGTTTCATCTGACGAACGACACGCTGGGGTCATTTATGCGTGAGCATGATTTCGACACCACCGTGTTGGTGATGTGTTATCACGGCAACAGCAGTAAAGGCGCGGCGCAATATCTTCTGCAGCAGGGTTATGACGCGGTTTACAGCGTTGACGGCGGCTTCGATGCCTGGCATCGACATTTTCCGGCAGAAGTGGCATACGGTTCGTAAGCTAACAAAGATGCAGCCTGAAACGGGCAGGATAGATATACTGTCCTCTTTTGTGTGGATGAAGCGACAGCAACCATGTTGATGATTACCTCTTTTGCTAACCCCCGCGTGGCGCAGGCATTTGTTGATTATATGGCGACACAGGGCGTTATCCTGACGATTCAACAACATCAGCAAACGGATGTCTGGTTGGCGGATGAGTCCCAGGCTGAGCGCGTGCATGCTGAACTGGCGCGATTTCTGGAGAACCCGGGCGATCCGCGCTATCTGGCGGCAAGCTGGCAGTCAGGGCAGACCGACAGCGGTTTGCGCTATCAACGCTATCCGTTTCTTGCCACGTTGCGCGAACGTGCGGGTCCGGTGACCTGGGCGGTGATGGCCGCGTGTGTGCTGGTGTTTATCGCAATGAATGTGATGGGTGACCAGGCGGTTATGCTCTGGCTGGCATGGCCGTTTGATCCTACGCTGAAATTTGAATTCTGGCGTTATTTCACCCACGCGTTTATGCACTTCTCACTGATGCACATTCTGTTCAACCTGTTGTGGTGGTGGTATCTCGGCGGCGCGGTTGAAAAACGACTCGGCAGCGGAAAACTAATCGTCATTACCGTAATTAGCGCGCTGTTGAGCGGCTATGTGCAGCAGAAATTTAGCGGCCCGTGGTTCGGTGGACTTTCCGGCGTAGTGTATGCCCTGATGGGCTACGTGTGGTTGCGCGGTGAGCGCGATCCGCAAAGCGGCATTTTCCTGCAGCGTGGTTTGATTATCTTTGCGTTGATGTGGATTGTTGCCGGCTGGTTTGATTTGTTCGGCATGTCGATGGCGAACGGCGCGCATATCGCCGGGCTGGCCGTCGGTCTGGCAATGGCATTTGCTGATACTATTCATGTGCGAAAACGAACGTAATTTCAGGGAACCATAATGAAGCAAACACAACGACATGACGCGATCATCGAACTGGTAAAAAAACAGGGATACGTCAGCACCGAGGAGCTGGTGGAGCATTTCTCCGTCAGCCCACAGACGATTCGCCGCGATCTCAACGATCTGGCCGATCAGAACATGATTTTGCGCCATCACGGCGGCGCGGCGCTGCCCTCCAGTTCGGTCAACACCCCGTGGCATGACCGTAAAGCAACGCAGACGGCGGAAAAAGAGCGCATTGCCCGCAAAGTCGCCACGCAGATCCCGAACGGCTCCACGCTGTTTATTGATATCGGCACCACGCCGGAAGCGGTAGCGCACGCGCTGCTCAATCACAGCAATTTACGCATTGTGACCAACAACCTCAATGTGGCGAATACCCTGATGGCGAAAGAGGATTTCCGTATTATTCTGGCCGGTGGCGAACTGCGTAGCCGTGACGGTGGTATTATGGGCGAAGCAACCCTCGACTTTATTTCTCAGTTCCGTCTGGATTTCGGCATCTTAGGCATCAGCGGCATCGACAGCGATGGTTCCCTGCTGGAATTTGATTATCACGAAGTTCGCACCAAACGCGCGATTATTGAAAATTCGCGCCATGTGATGCTGGTGGTGGATCATTCGAAGTTTGGGCGTAATGCGATGGTGAACATGGGCAGTATCAGCATGGTGGATGCAGTATATACCGACACGCTACCGCCTGCTGGCGTGATGCAGGTCATTGCTGACCATCATATCCAGTTAGAGTTGTGCTAAGCGGGTTCCAGGCCTGATACGCATAGCGCATCAGGCGTTAACTAAACGCCATACCCCATCATCTTCAGCAGTTTCTGCGCATGTTGCACCGCATCCTGGCGGTGCGCCACGCCGAGCTTTTGGTACAAATTGCGGATGTGCGTCTTAATGGTCGTCGCGGCAACAGCCAGCTCACCGGCAATCTGCTCGTTGCTGTAGCCAGAATAAATCAGACCGAGAACCTGCCATTCACGCTGGGTCAGCGGGCTGGTACGGATCAGCTCCGGGACGTCCGGGTGGGTGAGCAGGCGTTCAACGAATCCTTCATCAAAGTGGGCGAATTTGTGGCGGTGATGCTGGTTAATCTCACGCAAAATACGCTGCGCACGATGCTGTTCAAGTTCCGGTAATGTGTTGAGCTGAATCAGCTGGCGTAACTGCTGCGCCATGGCCTCGCCTTCGATCACAAAGTGGCTGATGAACCCGGTGCGGTTCGCCAGTTGCAGGGCGTCGAGCAACACCCGCTGTGCGTCATTTTTGCGCCCCGCCTGCCAGTACAACTGATTAAGCAGCAGCAGGTTACGGTTCAGATCGCTCATCAGGCGCAGATTGCGCGCATTTTCATTCAACTCTTCCAGCACAATCTCAGCCGGTTCAAACTCGCCCAGCAGGATCTGCGCACGGGCGATGTTGCGCCATTGTCCTTGCAGGAAGTGGTTATTGGCGAATTCCGGTTTCGGCGTGTGGCGCAGCCAGTTGGCGGCTGAATTTTTGTCGCCGACCATTTGCCAGTAAATCACCCGGACTTTATCAGCGTTGGAGATCCAGTCGCTGTGATAGTGGCCATTACCCAGCAGGTTTTCCAGACGGTTGAGCAGGCTACGCGCGTTGTCCAGATCGCCACGCGCCAGCGAACACTGAACCTGCAGCGCCAGACACTGTAGCTGCTGCTGCGGCTGGAAGGTGGAAAGTAGTTCAATACCCGAGCGGGCAGACGCTTCCGCTTCGTCCAGGCGCGCCCATGCCCACAGGAGCTGCGCACGAATGCGCACCAGGAACTCGTGCATCGGCAGCTGTTCGAGGTGCTGCTCTTTGATCAGCTGGAACGCTTTTTCCTGGATTTCCCAGGCGGCCTGCAAAAAGCCCTGGGCAAACAAGATTTCACTTTGCTGAATAAGACTCCACAGGGCGTAATGCCAGACGTCATGATGGCGCGCCATTTGTTCGGTTTGCTGCATCAACGCCAGAGAACGCGTGAGGTCGCCCTTACAGTGCAGAACTTCGCCGTGTACCGAGGTGGCGACAATTCGGCTATAGAACCAGGCGATGGGTAATTCATCCAGCGCCAGTTTCGCCAGACGCTCGGCTTCATCAGGATTTCCGTCGTTAATCGCGACCTGCGCTCGCAGGGCGTTAAATTCAGCATGTAGCGTCTGTTCCATATCGCCTTTCATTTCCTGCTCAGCGCGCGCCAGCAGGGTATTCACCTCGCCGTAGCGGTGCTGGCTTTGCATCAGCCAGGCTTGCAGCAGAACCAGACGCGGATTTTCCAGCAGGCTTTCCCACGGCAGAGCTTTCAATGACTCTTCAAGTAATGCCAGTTCGCTGTGGTTAAACAGCCCCCACGCATGATTGAGCAGAATGTCGCGCAGCATATGGGCGTCGCCTGCCGCCAGCGCGTGGTGGATGGCTTCGGTCGGAAAACCTTGCGCCATCCAGCTTTCAGCGGCGGCGCGGTGTATTTCGGGAAGTTCGGTAGCTAACTCCCACTGGCAACGCTGGCGTAAAAAGCTGCCAAATAGCGGGTGATAGCTAAACCATTCGCCGACATCATCCATCCGCTGCAGGAATAATCCCTGGCGCTCAATTTCCTCCAGCCGCATTTGGCCGTTTTCTTCGCCCGTGACCCGAACAATCAGCGCATCGTTCATCGAGCGCAGGATGGCGCTTTTTAGCAGGAAATGGCGGGTTCCGATATCGACGCTGTCCAGGACTTCATCGACCAGATAATCGGATAAATGGCTGGCGTTGATACCGGCCAGGCGTCGTGCCGACTGGTGGGCGGAATGGTTGTTCTGACGGGCAGATAAGGCGATCAGCTGTAACGCCGTGGCCCAGCCTGCAACGTCATCGCACATGCGGCTACTTTCCGCAGCCTCAATCGGGGAGGACAGGCGACGGTCAAAGAATTGTTTGGCTTCCTGGTGGTTAAACGCCAACTGCTGACTGCCGATTTCCAGCAGTTGATCGCGTACGCGCAGGTTGGCAATGCCCAGTTGCGGTAGGTTTCGCGACAGCACGACTAACGTCAGATTCTCCGGCTGATGGCGCAGGAAAAAACGCATCGCTTCGTGGATGGCTGGATTGGAGATCAGATGATAATCATCCACGACCAGATAGAGTGGACGATGCCACTCTGCCAGTTCAATGAACAACTGGGCAAACAGTGAAGTCAGGCTGGCATACTGGCGTTTTTGCACCATGGCTTCGCTGGTGGTGCAGTGCCCACCGGTCGCCTGTTGGATTGCCGCAATCAAATAGCTGGCGAAGCGCTCTTGCTGGTTATCGCCTTCATCCAGGGAATACCAGCCTAATTCGTTCTTCCCCGCCGCCCATTGTGAAACAAGCGTTGTTTTTCCATAACCAGCAGGACTTGTTATCAGGGCAAGCCTGAAATTGTTCGCGCCGGAAAGTTTAGCCAGCAGGCGCTCACGAACCACCGTATGGTCGAGTCGAACCGGACGACTTAATTTAGACGGAATCAACATAAGTTAGTCACTTCACTGTGTGAATATGGGGGAAAACGATTTTTTTTGCGCTTCGTAATTAATAGATATAAGGTCGGCCAGAACGGGATTTATTGCAAGCTAAGCGGACTTTTTGTGTGTCTGATTTTGCACTATGTCACAAATCTATACATCTATTGCAATAATTGTTTTAAAGAGTCGCAACAGGCATGGTGACTGGATCCAGCGTTATTTTTACGGGGCGGAATAACTCCTCTTCTTTTATATGGTTACTGTGGTGATGAATAAAAGTCGATGAATTTTGTGCTCGACTTAAAACTTTCATGTGAAATATCTCAAGCAGAATGTGTATTTCAGGTTAGAAACTATTTCTCCGTTTACATATTTTTTCTAAATGTCATCTTCCTGTTTGATATTGTCTGGATAATCCCTTTTGATTAATGCGAAAACCGCGATGCATTTCAGGGGGATGCGCAGAGCCTGCGTATTTATCAGCCATAATACCCCTCGTAAAGTGGCGGCGATCACATTTTAACGCTCATCCCCGCTCCTCCTCCCTACCTAATCCCTGGCAGGATGAGGAAGGTCAACAACGAGCCTGGCAAACTAGCGATAACGTTGTTTATTACCTAAGGACCTGGAATCCCTATGTCACAGCCTACTTTCAACAAAGATCAATTTCAGGCTGCCCTGACGCGTCAGTGGCAGCGCTTCGGTTTATCGTCGGCTCACGAAATGACGTCGCGCCAGTGGTGGCAGGCCGTGAGTGGGGCGTTGGCTGAGTTACTCAGCGCCCAGCCTGCGGTGAAACCAGCAAAAAATCAGCGCCATGTTAACTATATCTCAATGGAGTTTTTGATTGGCCGTCTGACGGGGAACAACTTGCTCAACCTGGGCTGGTATCAGGCGGTGAGCGACGAGCTGAAAGCACACGACATCAACCTGACCGACTTGCTGGAAGAAGAAACCGATCCGGCGTTGGGGAACGGGGGGCTGGGCCGTCTGGCTGCGTGTTTCCTCGACTCGATGGCGACAGTCGGCCAGTCGGCGACGGGCTATGGCCTCAACTATCAGTACGGTTTATTCCGTCAGTCATTTGCTGATGGGCAACAGATGGAAGCTCCGGATGACTGGCATCGCGGCAGCTACCCGTGGTTCCGTCACAACGAAGCGCTGGATGTGCAGGTAGGGATTGGCGGCAAGGTCAGCAAACAAGGCCACTGGGAGCCGGGATTCATCATCACCGGCCAGGCCTGGGATCTACCGGTTCTCGGCTACCGTAATGGCGTGGCGCAGCCGCTGCGTTTGTGGCAGGCCAGCCACGCGCATCCGTTTAACCTGACCAAATTCAACGACGGTGATTTCCTGCGCGCAGAGCAGCAGGGTATCGACGCCGAAAAACTGACCAAAGTGCTGTATCCTAACGACAACCACACGGCAGGTAAAAAGCTGCGCCTGATGCAGCAGTACTTCCAGTGCGCCTGCTCCGTAGCCGATATTCTGCGCCGCCATCATCTGGCGGGACGTAAATTGCACGAACTGGCCGACTACGAAGTTATTCAACTGAACGACACCCACCCGACTATTGCGATCCCTGAACTGCTGCGCGTGCTGATCGATGAGCACCAGATGAGCTGGGACGATGCATGGACGATCACCAGCAAGACGTTTGCGTATACCAACCACACTTTGATGCCAGAGGCGCTGGAGTGCTGGGATGAGAAGCTGGTGAAAGCGCTATTACCGCGCCATATGCAAATCATCAAAGAGATTAACGACCGCTTTAAGACATTGGTCGATAAAACCTGGCCAGGTGATGCTGAAGTCTGGGCGAAGCTGGCTGTGGTGCACAACAAACAGGTGCGCATGGCTAACATGTGCGTGGTCAGCGGCTTTGCGGTTAACGGTGTGGCGGCGCTGCACTCCGATCTGGTGGTGAAAGATCTGTTCCCGGAATATCACCAACTGTGGCCGAACAAATTCCACAACGTCACCAATGGGATTACCCCACGTCGCTGGATTAAGCAGTGCAACCCGGCGCTGGCAGCGCTGCTGGATAAATCGCTGAAAAAAGAGTGGGCTAACGACCTCGACCAGTTGATTAACCTGGAAAAATACGCCGACGACGCGAAGTTCCGTCAGCAGTATCGTGACATCAAGCTGGAGAACAAAGCGCGTCTGGTGAAGTTTATTAAAGCGCGAACCGGTATTGAGATAACGACTAACGCGATTTTTGATATTCAGATTAAACGTCTGCATGAGTACAAGCGTCAGCACCTGAACCTGCTGCATATTCTGGCGTTGTACAAAGAAATCCGTGAGAACCCGCAGGCCGATCGCGTGCCGCGCGTATTCCTGTTTGGGGCGAAAGCGGCTCCGGGTTACTACCTGGCGAAAAATATCATCTTCGCCATTAACAAGGTGGCGGAAACCATCAATAACGACCCGAAAGTTGGCGATAAGTTGAAGGTCGTGTTCCTGCCGGATTACTGTGTCTCAGCGGCGGAAATGCTGATCCCGGCGGCGGATATCTCTGAGCAGATCTCAACCGCAGGGAAAGAGGCTTCCGGCACCGGCAACATGAAGCTGGCGCTGAACGGTGCCTTAACCGTCGGTACGCTGGATGGCGCAAACGTCGAAATCGCCGAAAAAGTGGGCGACGAGAATATCTTTATCTTTGGTCATACCGTGGAAGAGGTGAAGGCGCTCAAGGCCAAAGGTTACGATCCGGTGAAATGGCGTAAGAAAGACAAAGTGCTGGATGCTGTCCTGAAAGAGCTGGAAAGCGGGAAATACAGCGACGGCGACAAGCATGCCTTTGACCAGATGCTGCACAGTATCGGCAAGCAGGGCGGCGACCCGTATCTGGTGATGGCGGACTTCGCGGCCTACGTTGAAGCGCAGAAGCAGGTTGACGTGTTGTATCGTGACCAGGAAGCCTGGACCCGGGCGGCGATTCTGAATACCGCACGTTGCGGCATGTTCAGCTCGGATCGCTCCATCCGCGATTATCAGGTGCGTATCTGGCAGGCGAAACGCTAAGGAATCGCGATGGAAAGCAAACGTCTGGATAATGCCGCGCTGGCGGCGGGGATCAGCCCCAATTACATTAACGCTCACGGCAAACCGCAGTCTATTGGCGCCGAAACCAAGCGGCGTTTGCTTGAAGCCATGCATCGCACCACCGCCGCCACGCAGGTGGCGGTGACGCCAGTTCCGAATGTCATGGTTTATACCGCCGGTAAGAAAATGTCGCTGGCGGTTGAGGGAAGCGGAGAGTTTAGCTGGCTGCTGACCACTGAAGATGGCGTACAGCACAAAGGGCATGCCATCGGCGGCAAATCTTTTCACCTTCCGACGAAACTGTCGGAGGGCTATCACTCGCTGACATTGACGCAGGGCGAGCTGCGCACCCACTGTCGTGTCATCGTGGCGCCAAAGCGCTGCTATGAACCGCAGGCGCTGCTGGAGGGGCAAAAACTGTGGGGCGCATGCGTTCAGCTCTACACCCTGCGTTCAGAGAAAAACTGGGGGATTGGCGACTTTGGCGATCTCCGCGCCATGCTGGTAGATGTGGCGCAACGCGGCGGCGCGTTTATCGGGCTTAATCCTATTCACGCGCTGTATCCGGCGAACCCGGAAAGCGCCAGCCCGTACAGCCCGTCATCACGTCGCTGGTTGAACGTCATATATATCGACGTCAACGCAGTGGAAGATTTTCATCTGAGCAAAGAGGCGCAAAGCTGGTGGCAGAAACCCGCGACTCAGCAAACCCTGCAACGTGCGCGGGATGCCGAGTGGGTTGATTATTCTGCTGTTACCGCACTGAAGATGACCGCGCTGCGCATGGCGTGGAAAAATTTCTCTGCACGTGACGATGAGCAGATGGCGGCATTTCGCCAGTTTGTGGCTCAGGAAGGAGATAGCCTGTACTGGCAGGCAGCCTTTGACGCGTTGCATGCGCATCAGGTGCAAGAGGATGCGTTGCGCTGGGGATGGCCGGTGTGGCCGGAAGCTTTTCAGTCGGTAGATTCGCCGGAGGTCAAACAGTTCTGCGCAGAGCATCGTGATGAGGTGGATTTCTACCTGTGGCTGCAGTGGCTGGCGTATACCCAGTTTGCTGACTGCTGGAAAACCAGCCAGAGTTTTGCGATGCCGATTGGACTGTATCGCGACCTGGCGGTTGGTGTGGCAGAAGGTGGGTCAGAGACCTGGTGTGACCGTGAACTGTATTGTCTGAAAGCCTCAGTTGGCGCGCCGCCGGATATTCTTGGGCCGCTTGGGCAAAACTGGGGGCTGCCGCCGATGGATCCGCACATCATTACGGCACGCGCCTACGAACCGTTTATCGAACTGCTGCGCGCCAATATGCAGAACTGCGGTGCGCTGCGTATCGACCATGTTATGTCGATGCTGCGTCTGTGGTGGATCCCCTACGGTGAAACTGCCGATCACGGCGCTTACGTGCACTATCCGGTCGATGACCTGCTTTCAATTCTGGCGCTGGAGAGTAAACGTCATCACTGCATGGTAATTGGTGAGGATCTGGGTACCGTTCCCGTGGAGATCGTCAGCAAGCTGCGCGACAGCGGCGTGTACTCCTACAAAGTGCTTTATTTCGAGAATGACCATGAGAAAAACTTCCGTGCGCCGAAAGCGTACCCGGAACAATCAATGGCAGTCGCGGCGACGCATGACCTTCCTACGCTTAAAGGTTATTGGGATAGCGGCGATTTGACGCTGGGTAAGGCGCTGGGCCTGTACCCGGATGAAGTCGTGCTGCGGGGGTTGTATCAGGACCGGGAGCTGGCGAAACAGGGGCTGCTGGACGCGCTGCACAAATACGGCTGCCTGCCAAAACGTGCTGGTCACAAGGCGTCACTGATGTCGATGACGCCGATTCTTAATCGCGGCATGCAACGCTACATCGCTGACAGCAACAGCGCGTTGCTGGGCCTGCAACCGGAAGACTGGCTGGATATGGCTGAACCGGTCAACATTCCGGGGACCAGCGACCAGTACAAAAACTGGCGGCGTAAGCTCACCGCCACGCTGGAGCAGATGTTTGCAGATGAGGGCGTGAACAAGCTGATTAAGGATTTGGATAAGCGGCGAAAAGCAGCGGCGAAGAAGAAGTAAAGAAATTAAGCCGGGTAGGCGCTAGCGCCACCCGGCTTTTTTACATCAGATTGCCATATTTAACAGCAGGCACCCTACCAGGCCGCATACTGAAATAATGGTTTCCAGCATTGACCATGACTTGATGGTTTCACCGATAGTCAGGTTGAAGTACTCCTTGAACAGCCAGAAGCCAGGATCGTTCACGTGGGAGAAAATGACGGAACCAGAACCAACTGCAATAACCATTAGCTCAGGGCTTACGCCGGTCGTTGCAATCAGTGGTGCCACAATCCCGCCAGCGGTGATTGCCGCAACAGTTGCAGAACCCAGTGCGATACGCAGGACCGCCGCAATAGACCATGCCATCAGCAGTGGAGACACGTTAGAGCCGTGCATCATTGAAGCGATGTATTTGTCGACGCCGCTATCAACCAGGACCTGTTTGAAGGCACCGCCACCGCCGATGATCAACAGCATCATCGCGATGATTTTGATTGAAGACACCAGCGTGTCGTTAATCTGATCCATCGAACGTCCGCGGTTCAGACCAAACGTGAACATCGCAATCAGCACCGCGATAAGCGTTGCCATAACCGGGTCACCGAGGAATTCTGCAACAGTCAGGAAAGCATGTCCTTTCGGCAAGATCATCTCTGCCACGGCGCGCATAGCCATCAGGATCACCGGGACCAGAGAGGTCCAGACGCTGACGCCAAAGCCTGGCATCTCTTCTTCAGTGAAGGTTTTCGCGCTGTACAGACCTTCCGGGATCGGCTTATCGATACCTTTCAGGAAACGTGCGTAAACAGGACCGGCGAGAATAACGGTCGGGATTGCCAGAATCGTACCAAACAGCAGGGTTTTACCCATATCTGCATGGAAAATAGTGGCGATAGCAGTCGGACCCGGGTGCGGCGGCAGGAAGCCGTGCGTTACGGACAGCGCGGCAGCCATCGGCACGCCAACGTACAGCAGCGGGATATTGGCAGCAGCGGCAATGGTGAACACCAGCGGCAGCATCAGTACGAAACCAACTTCGTAGAACAGGGCAAAACCAACGGTGAAGCCGGTTAATACCACCGCCCACTGAATATGTTTTTTGCCGAATTTAGCAATCAGGGTGGTTGCGATGCGCTGTGCGCCGCCGCAGTCCGCCAGCATTTTGCCCAGCATGGCGCCAAAACCCATAATCAGGGCGAGGCTGCCAAGGGTTCCGCCGACACCGGCTTTAATCGAACCAATGACTTTATCCAGTGGCATCCCTTGCATCAATCCGACAGCAAGCGCCACCAGGACGAGAGCGATGAAACCGTTCATTTTGAAACGGATCATCAGGAGGAGTAACAAGATTACACCGATAGCAACGATGACTAATGGCATGATTTACCTGGCCTTTACTTTGTTATGGGTAACGTCAGTGTTTAGATGACAAATTCCGATTGTCCCGACCGGGAACAGCGTATTCACAGCACCAATGCTGATTGCCCGTAAAACTAATCAGTTTCGCTGGCTGTTATGTGCGTCTTGGGTGCTGATACGAATGATACGGGTAACATACTGCGCTTGAAAATCACCTGAACAGGCAAAATTTAAATTATGAGAGGCTGGTCAAATTATGCGGGGGATTGTTGCAGGGTACGTGCAGAGAAATGTAAGGGCGTAGGCCGGATAAAGCGTTTACGCTGCCATCCGGCATCAAGGCCCGATGGCGACGCGGATGCGTCTTACCGGGCCTACAAGTCTGGTCGCTAGTAGTAAGAGTGCTCGCCACGCTGGTGTTCGGTTAAATCGCGAACGCCTTTCAGTTCCGGGAATTCAGCCAGCAGCTGCTTCTCGATACCTTCTTTCAGCGTCACATCGACCATTGAACAGCCGTTACAGCCGCCGCCAAACTGCAGAATGGCGTAGCCTTCATCGGTGATTTCCATCAGAGAGACGCGACCACCGTGGCCTGCCAGCTGCGGGTTGATCTGCGATTGCAGCATGTACTCCACGCGTTCCATCAGCGGCGCATCATCGGCAACTTTACGCATTTTGGCGTTTGGCGCTTTCAGGGTCAGTTGGGAGCCTAACTGGTCGGTAACGAAATCGATTTCTGCATCTTCCAGATACGGTGCGCTCAGTTCATCAACATATGCGGTCAGCAGGTCAAATTTAATGGCGGTGTCGGTTGCTTCCACGGCGTCCGGCGGACAATAAGAAACGCCGCATTCAGCGTTAGGCGTGCCGGGATTAATCACAAATACGCGGATTTGTGTCCCTTCTTCCTGATTTGCCAGCAGTTTGGCAAAGTGCGCTTGTGCAGCATCGGAAATATGGATCATAGTAATGGCCTAATAGTTGACTATTTTACTTGGTTATAATACGCCCATCATCGAGGCTCTACAAGGTTCGACACAGGCACCATACCTGGACAGTCGCCGCGCCGTTGCGTAAAAGCAGCTGCGCGATTTCCGCGACGGTACTTCCGGTAGTGACGACATCATCCACAATAACCATATGGAGTCCCTGCACCGGCAATTCAAGGCGAAAGGCGTTTTTCAGGTTACGTTTACGCAATCGGGCGCTGAGATGGTGCTGCGTGGCGGTTGCCCGAACCCGCGATATGGTCCGGCTGTCCCAGTCGCAGCCCAGCCAGCGCGCCAGTGGGCGACACAGTAATTCGCTCTGATTAAACCCCCTGCGCCAGTGCCGTCGCTGCCAGAGCGGTACGCTGATGAGCCTGTCTGGCAGAGGAAGACCGCTGACGCGCCGTGCCTGCAATACCTCCAGCAACAGCAGACGTGCCAGCGCAGGGGCTATTTCGCTGTACCGTGAAAATTTAAGCTGGTGGATAAGCCCGCTTACTGGCGGAACATAATCGCTGACTGAAACCAGGCGCTGCCACGGCGGTGGTTTTTGTAGGCAACGACCACAGGGAAGCGAGGTGTAAATGGCCGGTAGCCCGCACTGTGGGCACAGGCTGTCATGCTGGCGTACTGCCCGTGTGCAGACAGAGCAAATTCCCCAATGCCCCAACCTCAGCGGCATTCGGCATAGCCAGCATAATCCTGGTACTGTTAGCATAGAGACATCCTTGTTAGCTAAAAGAGAACAGTAACTGATGAATGACATCTGGTGGCAGACCCAGGGTTCGGGAAATTGCCATCTTGTGCTGCTGCACGGATGGGGACTGAATGCAGAGGTGTGGCATTGCATAAGCGAGGAACTGAGCTCGCATTTCACGCTGCATCTTGTCGACTTACCGGGATTTGGCCGCAGCCAGGGTTTCGGCGCGATGTCGCTGGAAGAGATGGCTGAGCGAGTATTAAAACAGGCACCGGAGAAAGCCATTTGGCTCGGCTGGAGCCTGGGCGGGCTGGTTGCAAGCCAGGTGGCGTTAACCCATCCTGAGCGTGTTCAGGCGCTGGTGACCGTGGCCTCTTCCCCTTGCTTTAGCGCGCGCGAGGAGTGGCCAGGCATCAAGCCAGAAGTGCTGGCAGGCTTCCAGCAGCAGCTGAGCGAAGATTTCCAGCGTACAGTGGAGCGTTTTCTGGCATTGCAAACGATGGGTACGGAAACCGCGCGTCAGGATGCGCGAGCGTTGAAGAAAACGGTGCTGGCTTTACCCATGCCGGACGTCGAGGTGCTTAATGGCGGGCTGGAGATCCTGAAAACGGTCGATCTGCGAGAACCGCTGTGCGCGGTGGAAATGCCTTTCCTGCGGTTGTACGGCTACCTCGATGGCCTGGTGCCGCGCAAAGTGGTCCCGATGCTGGATGCACTGTGGCCGCAGAGCGAGTCTTTGGTGTTTGCTAAGGCGGCGCATGCGCCGTTTATCTCGCATCCGGCGGAGTTCTGCTCAGCGCTGGTGGCGTTAAAACAGCGGCTATAAATCCGCTGTTTTGCCCGGTAGAATCATGCTGCCGGGCTGGGGATTAATGGCTGCACGTAGCCAGATCCTCAGCAGTCAGGCCGGTGATTCTGCAGATAGTCAGCGGGTCTATGCCATCAACCTGCATGGTTGTTGCAATGCGCAGAGCTTCCTCACGTTTGCCTTGTTGCAAACCCTCTCGTAACCCCTCTTGTAATCCCTCTCGTAACCCCTCTTGTAATCCCTCTCGTAACCCTTTCCTGTGACCTTCCTGAAGACCATTAAGGTGCCCTTCCTGACGTAATCTTTCGGCAATAGTCATCAACTTTTCCTTGTGTTGAGGTAAACGTTCGGCGACCTGGTGAATAAATTCGCTAAAACGCGCGGTGTCCCCGGCCTGCATCAGGTAATTAAACAGGGCTTTCAACTGGTTGTCATTAGCGTGTCCTTTAACAAGCAGGATGGCGAGTTTTTCTACTAACCCCATCAAATCGCGTTTACGTATATGTTTTTGGATGAGCTCCAGCAGCGCCATCCGGCGGTGCTGCATAATCTCGTCATCGGGTACAACGGTGATATCGATCAGTGGAAACGCGGTGCTATAAAGTTGTCTGGCGGACTCCGGGTCATCAAACTCGTCCAGCCAACAAAGTGAATAGGGATATGGGCTGACGGTACCATGATAAAAAAGTAGGGGGATCACCAACGGTAGTTGCTTATGGCCCGCGTCCAGATGCCTCTGCATTACGGCAATGGCATAGCGCATGAGGCGAAATGCCATATGAGCATCCGCGGTACTCTGATGTTCAATGATGGTGTAAATGTAGCCATCGCCTTCACGAGTTTTCAGCGACCACAACACGTCTGAATAGTACGCGCGCAAATCATCTTCAATAAAGCTGCCCGATTCCAGTTGTAGTGTGTTCAGATCGCAAAGTGCACGCAAAGAGTCGGGTAGATGAAGTTGCAGAAAATCGCGGGCGGTCGCTGGGTGGTTCAAAAACGTTTTGAAAATCGCGTCATGCGGCGTAGCTGTCGTGTCAGTATTCATGGCGATCCGTCACCTGGGAAATAAGATGACGAGACTCTACTTGCTCGATCGACAGTAATCATCCACGAGTTGATAGTTCTGCGCGGAAGGCTGAGGGATAGATCTGTTTTGCTGAAACAGTGAAATCGTTGTGGGAGCCGTTACGCAAAAAGCCGAATATCAGCATAAACGCTGAATCCGGCAGGAGCGGCACACTAGCGTAAAGCCCACCATTCGCGCAGGCAGGCTTTACCTTCCGGGCAACTTTTGCAGCTTCCGGAAAGACACCCATCGGCATCTTCCTGAATCCGCACCGCTTTGCCCATCTTTTCTAACTGATTCAGCATGGCGTCAATCATCGGCTGCGGGGTGTGCAGCGTGTGGCTAATTTGTGTTGCCTCCATGCGCCCCCGCAAAGCCAATAAATCACGAACCTGAATGAGCGATGCCATTGTCGATAACCTTAGTGGCAATCGCCAGTGGTGCTGGAGCAGCAGGAACTTGCCGTTCTGTTGGTCGCCAGCAGTGCGAGGTCCACACGGCTGCGAGCTCGACGCAGCAGGCCCAGCAACACGATGTTAAACAGGATGACCGCTAAAATGCACACCAGGCTGTAGGTCGGGTGCTCTTTGTAGCTGACCGCCTGATAAAACAGCGTTGACAGTGAATAAGCGATATTCAGCCCCCACAAAACCGAGAAGCCCATCCAGCCACGGCTGGATTCACGTGCGATAGCGCCCATCACTGAAATGCACGGCACATACAGCAGCACGAAAATCAGGTAGCTGTACGCGGCGGCGGCGCTGCCAAATTTCTCACCCATCACGCCCATTGCGCCCGTCGCCATTTCTCCGTCGCCCTTGCTGGCTTCGATAGGGTTGGCCAGTACGCTCAGGCTGAAGGTGTCTTTCAGGCTTTGCCAGGTTTCATCCACCGCACCGAGCAGCTCGTCGCCAAGGTGGAAATCTGCCGGATTGAACTCTTCTTCCTGAATGTTTTCTGCGGTATAGAGCGTGTTCAGTGTACCAACTACCACTTCTTTCGCCATCGCGCCGGTGAACAAACCTACGGTTGCCTGCCAGTTATCTTCGTGAACGCCAATCGGTTTAAACACTGGAGTAATAACACGGCTAACGGAGGCCAGCGCAGAGTCGTTGATGTTGTCGACGATTTTTCCGCTCAGCGAGAAACTGTTAAACGCGCTGAGGAAAATGCTGACGATGATGATGACTTTACCCGCACGCAGAACAAAGCCTTTCAGGCGCTGCCAGGTCTGAATGATCAGACTCTTGATGTGCGGCACGTGGTATACCGGCAGCTCCATCACGAACGGCGTTGCTTCACCACGCATGATGGTGTGTTTGAGCATCAGGCCGGTCAACACCGCCATCACGATACCCAGTACGTACAGCGAGAAGACCGCCAGCGCACCGTTCTGACCAAAGAACGCCGCGGCAAAGACGGCGAAAATCGCCAGACGTGCTCCGCAGGACATAAACGGCGCCATCATGATGGTCATCAGACGCTCACGCGGGGCGTCCAGCGTACGTGCGCCCATCACGGACGGTACGTTACAGCCAAAGCCGACGATCAGCGGGACAAACGATTTGCCCGGCAGTCCCAGCGCCTGCATCAGACGGTCCATCACAAATGCGGCGCGCGCCATGTAGCCGGAGTCTTCAAGGAAGGAGAGGAACAGGTACATCATGCCGATTTGCGGTACCAGCGGTAGCACGGTGTTAATCCCGCCGCCAAGGCCCTGGGCCAGGAAGATGGTTAGCCAGTCCGGGAAGTGCAGCGTGTAGCCAATCCACTGAATACCATGGATAAAGAGTGCTACGGAGCCGACGTCAAACAACGGTTGCAGCGCGCCGCCGATGTTAATGGCGAGCAGGAACATCAGGTACATCACGAACAGGAAAATCGGCAGTCCGAGGAAGCGGTTAAGGACGATTTTATCTACCGCGGTGGTGAAACGGCTCGGCTCTGCCGTCAGAGTATTGCTGACGGTATCGCAGATAGCAGCAATGCACTGATAGCGCGCATCGGCGATATGCAGCGCCGGATCGTCCATTGTCTCGCTCAGACGAGCAACGGCAGCATCCAGGTTTTGCGCGGCATCACCGGCGTAAGCGCGGCTGTAGATATCGCCTTCCAGCATCTGCAGACCCAGCCAGCGGCGCTGTTTCAGTGGCATGTCTTTGGCCATCGCGTCGGCGAGGGAATCCGCTTCCTGCAACAGCGGCTGGGCATAATGGACCAGCTCGACGGTGTCGTTTTCTTTGTAGCGGTCGATCGCCAGTTTCAGCGCTTCAATGCCGCGGGCGCGGGTGGAAACCAGTGGCACCACCGGGCAGCCAAGACGCGCTGAGAGGGCGTCGATATCGATACGGATTTGCTGCTTTTCTGCGATATCCAGCATATTCAGAGCGACGATGCAGGGGATGCCCAACTCAAGCAGTTGCAACGTCAGGTAGAGGTTGCGTTCAAGGTTTGACGCATCGACCACGTTGATCAACAGATCTGCGTCGCCGCTCAAAATATAGTGACAGGCAATTTGCTCATCGAGAGAGGTCTGGGATGAGATTGTCGTCAGTGAATAGGTGCCAGGTAAATCCACCAGCGTGACCTGATGGTCCGTTGTGGCGAAATGACCTTCTTTACGCTCAACGGTAACGCCAGCCCAGTTACCTACACGCTGGCGCGCGCCGGTGAGCTGGTTGAATAAGGTTGTCTTGCCGGAATTAGGATTACCAATTAAACCAATGGTTAGTTTTTTCATTTTTATAGACTCACTGTATTAACAGGAAACCGCTTCCACTTCTAATAACGCCAGATCTTTCTTACGCAATACCAGGCTTACGCGACGCGTTTCGATATGGATAGGATCGCCGAGCGGGGCGACGCGTACCACGTTGAAGGAGGAGCCGGGCAGCATGCCAAGTGACAACAGTTTCTGACGATAAGCCGGGCTGATTTCACGGGCAAAGCCGGTAATTTTCCACGCACTGTCAGGAGTGAATTGCATAGGGGCCTACTTATATCTCGCTAACTGGATGATTACCTCATGGGGCGACAGGGCGGCATGAGACCAGATGATTAGCCAACGTAAGGAAAGAGTAAATAATCAACAAAACAATGATAATGAGAATGGTTTCTATCATCAATAGAATAAATGTGACGGAATGTAGAATTGAACAATAATTTGAGCCAATTTTGATATTTCTCAACATTTATTCCGCTTTGGAATGAATGTTTCTGCAGTGTCATTATTGACTTTCTTAATGTTTAATTAAGGTTTTATTTGTTAATGAGGTGATAAATATAAGGGGCGGAGAGAAGATAATATATTAAATATGCCGGACAGGGTGTTTACACCGCCATCCGGCACATGATCCAAACTTAGCGTTTTTTACCCATTGCCGCCGCCAGCGCATCCATCATGGCGCTGTTGCCCGCATGCTGAGTGTCACGACCGCGAGGTTTCGCGGCTTTAGGGGCCGGGCGATTGCCCTGAGCGCGATCGTTGTTCCCGCCGCCGCGACGCGCATTGGTTTCACCCGGTTGCTCGTCCAGGCGCATGGTCAGCGCGATACGCTTGCGTTGCAGGTCAACTTCCAGCACTTTCACCTTCACAATGTCGCCCGCTTTCACCACGGTGTGTGGATCGTCGACGAACTTATTCGACAATGAAGAGATATGCACCAGTCCATCCTGATGAACGCCGATATCCACAAACGCGCCGAAGTTGGTGACGTTGGTGACCGCCCCTTCCAGGATCATCCCCGGCAGCAGATCGTTCATGGTTTCTACACCATCGGCAAACTGTGCGGTTTTAAATTCAGGACGCGGGTCGCGGCCCGGTTTTTCCAGCTCTTTGATGATGTCGGTGACAGTCGGTACCCCGAAACGTTCATCGGTGAAATCGGCAGCTTTCAGATTACGCAGTTCGTCGCTGTTGCCCATCAGGTCACGCAGCGATTGCTCGGTGGCGGCCAGAATGCGTTCCACGATCGGGTAGGCTTCCGGGTGAACGGTGGAGGCATCCAGTGGGTTATCGCCATGGTTGATGCGCAGGAAGCCCGCGCACTGTTCAAAGGCTTTTGGCCCCAGACGGCTGACTTTCAGCAGTTGCTGACGGTTCTGGAACTGACCGTTCTCATCGCGCCAGGCGACGATGTTTTGCGCCATCATGCGCGTCAGGCCGGCCACGCGGGTCAACAGCGGAACGGAGGCGGTATTGAGATCGACGCCGACGGCGTTCACACAGTCTTCCACCACCGCGTCCAGCTTACGCGCCAGTTGTGTCTGGCTAACGTCGTGCTGATACTGGCCCACACCGATGGATTTCGGATCGATTTTCACCAGCTCAGCCAGCGGATCCTGCAGACGACGGGCGATAGACACTGCGCCACGCAATGAAACGTCGAGATCCGGGAATTCCTGCGCCGCCAGCTCGGAAGCAGAGTAAACCGATGCCCCGGCTTCGCTGACGATCACTTTCTGTGCGGTGACTTTCGGGAACTGTTTCTGCACGTCGAGGAAGAAACGTTCGGTTTCACGCGACGCCGTACCGTTACCAATCGCCACCAGCTCAACATTGTATTTTTCACACAGCGCCGCAACGGCAACGGCGGCTTTGGCGGCCTGACCGGTGTGTGGATAAATGGTGTCGGTCGCGACCAGCTTGCCGGTGCCGTCAACAACCGCCACCTTCACGCCGGTACGCAGACCGGGATCGAGGCCCATAGTGGCGCGCAGCCCCGCAGGCGCGGCCATCAGCAGATCGTGCAGGTTACGGGCGAAGACGTTAATCGCTTCATCTTCGGCACGTTCACGCACGGTGCCCATCAGCTCGGTTTCGAGGTGCATCAGCACCTTAATTCGCCATGTCCAGCTCACAACGCCTTTACGCCAACTGTCGGCAGGGGCGTTGTTCAGGCGCAGTCCCAGGTGGTTCTGGATAATCTGTTCGCCGTGGCTCTCTTTTGGCGGCTCATCGAATTGCGGATCGGCATTCAGCGAAAGCTGAAGCACGCCTTCGTTACGGCCACGGAACATGGCCAGCGCACGGTGAGAGGGCACGGTAGAGATCGGTTCGTGGTGATCGAAGTAGTCGCGGAACTTCGCGCCTTCCTCTTCTTTACCGCTTACCACGGTGGAGACCAGGTGGGCGTTTTTCCACAGGTAATCACGCACTTTCGCCAGCAGGGCGGCGTCTTCTGCGAAGCGTTCCATCAGAATGTAGCGTGCGCCGTCGAGTGCGGCTTTGGTATCCGCCACGCCGTTGTCGGCGTTGAGGTATTTAGCGGCTTCCGTTTCCGGGTCGTGAGACGGTTCGTTCCACAGCAGGTCTGCCAGCGGCTCAAGGCCTGCTTCAATGGCGATCTGCCCACGGGTACGGCGTTTAGGTTTGTACGGCAGATAGAGATCTTCGAGTTCGGTCTTACTTAACGTGCCGTTGATCGCTTTCGCCAGATCGTCGGTCAGTTTGCCTTGCTCGCCGATAGATTTCAGGATTGCCTGACGGCGGTCTTCCAGTTCACGCAGATATCCCAGACGGGTTTCCAGATTACGCAGTTGCGTATCATCCAGACCGCCGGTGATTTCCTTACGATAACGTGCGATAAACGGCACGGTGTTCCCTTCGTCAAGCAAGCGAACGGCAGCTTCTACCTGTTCAGCACGAGCCTGAATTTCACCTGCGATAATGCGGCAGAAAGAATCATTCATCATGGATAGCTTCGTCTATAGGATAAAAAATCAGGGGATAGTTATACGGATTGACTGGCAAAAATGCCAGTCATCTACGGGGGCTTCGGATTGTTCCGGTCTCACTTAACGTATTCAATCTCATTCACGTACCAGCTGGCTTCCCCGCCAGGGGTGTTCACCACCGCGAGCTCGCCGACCTCTTTTTTCAGCAGCGCCCGCGCCATCGGCGAATCGATAGAGATGTAATCTTTACGGCCGAAGATCTCATCGTAGCCAACAATACGGAATTTGCGGATGTCTCCATCGTCATTTTCAATCTCAACCCATGCGCCAAAGAAGACTTTGCCTTCCTGCTGTGGGGAGTAATCGACGATTTTCAGATTCTCCATACACTTGGTCAAATATCGGACGCGGCGGTCGATCTCGCGCAGGCGCTTTTTATTATACTGGTAGTCAGCATTTTCGCTGCGGTCGCCCAGACTTGCGGCCCAGGTAACCTTCTTGGTGACTTCCGGGCGCTCTTCACGCCAGAGGTAATTGAGCTCTTGTTTGAGTTTTTCATACCCTTCACGGGTTATCAGGGGCGTTTTCATCTTATTGTTTTGCCTTCGACTCTGTGATGATGCGCACAATTAGTATTACATGAGCATATCAACAGAATAAATAATGTATTGCGAGAAACATTGTATACTTAAGCTGCTGTTTAATATGCTTTGTAACAATTTAGCCTGGAATTCATACCAGAATTCGCTGGTGACTCACGCTAGCTTTCTTAAGAATATACACTTAATTGTTGCGAACCTTTGGGAGTAATAACAATGCAAGAGAACTATAAGATTCTGGTGGTCGATGACGACATGCGCTTGCGTGCGCTTCTGGAACGTTATTTGACCGAGCAGGGCTTCCAGGTTCGAAGCGTCGCAAACGCTGAGCAGATGGATCGTCTGCTGACCCGTGAGTCTTTCCACCTGATGGTGCTCGATTTAATGCTGCCGGGAGAAGATGGCCTGTCTATTTGCCGTCGCCTGCGCAGCCAAAGCAACCCGATGCCGATCATTATGGTGACGGCGAAGGGCGAAGAAGTGGACCGTATTGTTGGACTGGAAATCGGCGCTGACGATTACATTCCGAAACCGTTTAACCCGCGTGAACTGCTGGCGCGTATCCGCGCTGTACTGCGTCGTCAGGCAAACGAACTGCCGGGCGCGCCTTCCCAGGAAGAAGCGGTCATTGCGTTTGGTAAGTTCAAACTGAACCTCGGTACGCGTGAAATGTTCCGCGAAGATGAGCCTATGCCGCTCACCAGCGGTGAATTTGCGGTGCTGAAAGCGTTGGTAAGCCACCCACGTGAACCGCTGTCCCGCGACAAGTTGATGAACCTCGCCCGTGGTCGTGAATATTCTGCGATGGAACGTTCTATCGACGTCCAGATTTCCCGTCTGCGTCGTATGGTGGAAGAAGACCCGGCGCACCCTCGTTATATTCAGACCGTATGGGGTCTGGGCTACGTCTTTGTTCCGGACGGTTCTAAAGCATGAGGCGAATGCGCTTCTCGCCACGAAGTTCGTTTGCTCGCACGTTATTGCTTATCGTCACCTTGCTGTTTGCAAGCCTGGTGACGACCTACCTTGTGGTGCTGAACTTCGCGATTCTGCCGAGCCTCCAGCAGTTTAATAAGGTCCTGGCCTACGAAGTCCGTATGCTGATGACTGATAAACTGCAACTGGAGGACGGTACGCAACTGGTAGTGCCACCTGCATTTCGTCGGGAAATTTACCGTGAGCTCGGTATTTCCCTCTATTCCAACGAGGCCGCTGAAGAAGCCGGTCTGCGTTGGGCGCAACACTATGAATTCTTAAGCCACCAGATGGCGCAGCAACTGGGCGGCCCGACGGAAGTCCGCGTTGAGGTGAACAAGAGCTCGCCGGTCGTGTGGCTGAAAACCTGGCTGTCGCCCAACATCTGGGTACGCGTGCCGCTTACGGAAATCCATCAGGGTGATTTCTCACCGCTGTTCCGCTATACGCTGGCGATTATGCTGCTGGCTATCGGTGGCGCGTGGCTGTTTATCCGTATTCAGAACCGACCGTTGGTGGATCTTGAACATGCGGCGTTACAGGTGGGGAAAGGCATTATTCCGCCGCCGCTGCGCGAGTACGGCGCCTCTGAGGTGCGCTCTGTTACCCGAGCCTTCAACCATATGGCCGCCGGCGTAAAACAGCTGGCCGATGACCGTACGCTGTTAATGGCGGGCGTGAGCCATGATTTACGCACCCCGCTGACGCGTATCCGTCTGGCGACGGAAATGATGGGCGAAGAAGACGGATACCTCGCGGAGTCCATCAATAAGGACATTGAAGAGTGTAATGCCATTATCGAACAGTTCATCGATTATCTGCGGACGGGTCAGGAGATGCCGATGGAGATGGCCGATCTGAACTCGGTATTAGGTGAAGTGATCGCGGCAGAAAGTGGTTACGAGCGTGAAATTGATACTGCATTACGCCCAGGCGTCATTCAGGTGAAGATGCACCCACTGTCTATCAAGCGCGCGGTTGCTAATATGGTGGTTAACGCCGCTCGCTACGGTAATGGCTGGATTAAGGTCAGTAGCGGTATGGAAGCGCATCGCGCCTGGTTCCAGGTCGAAGATGACGGGCCGGGTATCAAACCGGAACAGCGTCAACACCTGTTCCAGCCGTTTGTGCGCGGTGACAGCGCGCGTAGCACCAGCGGCACGGGCCTGGGACTGGCGATTGTACAGCGTATTATTGATAACCATAACGGTATGCTGGAAATTGGCACCAGTGAGCGAGGCGGGCTGTCGATACGCGCCTGGCTTCCGGTTCCATTCACGCGCACGCAGGGGACAACGAAAGACGCGTAGAAAAAAGGGAGGCTAAATGCCTCCCTTTTTATTTCGCTAACCGACTGATGTCGCTGCGCTTATCAGTTGCAGTAGGCCGGATAAGGCGAAGCCGCCATCCGGCACTTTTCGTTACAGCTTCGGTCCGGCGCTAACCAGCGCTTCGCCCGCAGGGGTGTCGGTGTACTTCTCGAAGTTCTCGATAAACAGTTTCGCCAGTGCGTTGGCTTTTTCTTGCCACTGCTCCGGGGATGCGTAGGTATTACGCGGATCGAGAATACGCGTATCCACACCCGGCAGCTCGGTTGGGATTGCCAGGTCAAACATCGGCAGACGGAACGTTTCCGCGTTATCCAGAGACCCGTTCAGGATGGCGTCGATAATCGCACGGGTATCTTTGATTGAGATACGCTTGCCGGTGCCGTTCCAGCCGGTATTCACCAGATAAGCCTGTGCACCAGCCGCCTGCATGCGTTTCACCAGTACTTCTGCGTACTGCGTTGGGTGCAGCGACAGGAATGCCGCGCCGAAACAGGCAGAGAAGGTTGGCGTAGGCTCAGTGACGCCACGCTCGGTGCCAGCCAGTTTGGCGGTAAAGCCAGACAGGAAGTGGTACTGGGTTTGGTCCGCCGTCAGGCGAGAAACCGGTGGCAGTACGCCAAATGCGTCGGCGGTCAGGAAGATGACTTTGGTTGCATGACCCGCTTTTGACACCGGCTTAACGATATTGTCGATGTGATAAATCGGGTAGGACACGCGGGTGTTCTCGGTTTTGGAACCATCATCGAAGTCGATAGAACCATCTTCGCGCACGGTGACGTTTTCCAGCAGGGCATCACGGCGGATTGCGTTGTAGATTTCCGGCTCAGCATCTTTAGACAGTTTGATGGTCTTCGCGTAGCAACCGCCTTCGAAGTTAAATACGCCGTCGTCATCCCAGCCGTGTTCGTCATCGCCAATCAGGCGGCGTTTCGGGTCGGTGGACAGCGTGGTTTTACCGGTACCGGACAGGCCAAAGAAGACCGCCACATCCCCTTTTTCACCGACGTTTGCCGAGCAGTGCATGGATGCAATGCCTTTCAGCGGCAGCAGGTAGTTCATGACGGAGAACATACCTTTCTTCATCTCGCCGCCGTACCAGGTGCCGCCAATTAACTGAATGCGTTCAGTCAGGTTAAACGCCACGAAGTTTTCGGAGTTCAGACCTTGTTCTTTCCACTGTGGGTTAGTGCATTTTGCACCGTTCATCACGATGAAATCAGGTTTGAAATCAACCAGTTCTTCGTCGCTCGGGCGGATGAACATATTTTTGACAAAATGTGCCTGCCAGGCGACTTCGGTAATGAAGCGCACGGAAAGACGGGTATCCGCATTAGCACCGCAGAAAGCATCAATGATAAACAGACGTTTGCCGGAGAGTTGATGGGTGACTAACCCTTTCAAATGCTGCCAGGTTTCCTGGGAAAGCGGTTTGTTGTCGTTCTTACCTTTACCTTTGTCGGACCACCAGAGTGTATCTCGTGTGGTGTCGTCACGGACAATGTACTTATCCTTTGGCGAACGTCCGGTAAAGATACCGGTATCAACTGCAACGGTGCCCAGATTCGTTAACACGCCACGCTCATAACCTTCCAGGTTTGGATCAAGTTCTTCCTGATAAAGCGTGTCGTAGTCTGGATTGTAAACGATATCCTGAACGTCATTGATACCATAAGCCTTGAGATCTTGCGGGGTTAAACTGTTGTTCACACGCATTTCACTGCTCCTTAGCCAATATGTATTACCTGGAATAGTAAGGTTTTTTAGGGATTGCTAACCGCGACAAGGCTCATAGATTTACGCATCCGGTGATTCCACGAATAACCGAATACGCTGCGACTCCTGTCACAAAGAGGCGGATATTATGGCAGGAAACCCTTTTTTGTTGTGGAAAATGTTCTTAAAACGTTAATAGAGAGTGTTTTTGGCGGGAATCTTGTGAGTGTAATCGCATTCATGTAAGAAAAAAACGTAACTCAAACATAAACAATATCGATTCACCTCGCGCAGTTGGGCTCCGAAATGGACCGACAAATACTCATATTTGTGAAGTTGATGCGATAATTAGATTTTCTCTTCTTTCTGGAAAACGACATGGACAGTGTTGAGCTTTCACCAACGACCCGCTGGGGCATGATCTTTATCGGACTGCTACAAGGGTGTGTGTGCTACCTGCTGATGGCGTATCTTGCGCCGCAGAACAGTGACTGGCTGTTCTACGGGATGCCCGTAACGATTGCGCTCTCCTCTGCGCTTTTGCTGACTGTCGTCTCATTTAAGCAACGTGCTCTATGGTGCTGGATGGCGTTGATCTGTGTGGTTGTGCTGGCGATGAGTGTGTGGCTGAAATGGAGTGTGGCAGACAGTGACAGATGGCGGCAGGATGACATTTTTTTTGCCTACGGCTGGCGCTTACTGTTGATGGCGATGCTGGCTTTGCCGTGGATTCAATATCAACTTCATGCCCGTCGTGAACAGGCTCGCTATCCGCAGTTTTATACCTGCCTGTGGCTTAACTCGCTGACGCTGCTGATCGCTTTTGTGGCCAACGGCCTGTTCTGGCTGGTGCTCCTGCTGTGGAGTGAAATGTTTCAACTGGTCGGAATCACCTTCTTCAACACGCTTTTCTTTGAGACTGACTGGTTTGTTTATTTGGCTTTAGGTCTGATCACCGCACTGGCAGTAGTGCTGGCACGTACGCAGTCGCGTCTGGTTGCTGCGGTGCAAAAGTTGCTGACGTTCCTTGCCACAGGTTTACTCCCGCTGGTTGCACTGTTAGCGCTGATGTTTATGCTGACCCTGCCTTTTAGCGGACTGGACGCTATCTCACAGCGCGTGTCAGCGGCTGGCCTGATGTCCACGTTGACGCTGCTCTTCCTGTTGCTGATGGCCATTGTGCGCGAGCCGCACAAAGAGGCGTTACCTTATCCTGGCGCATTACGTTACTTGATTAACGCTTCACTGGTTGTTGCTCCTCTCTATATGCTGATTGCCGGTTGGGCAATGTGGCTGAGAATTCATCAGTATGGCTGGACGCCTGAGCGTTTGTATGGCGCATTGGTGGTCTTTGTATTACTGGTGTGGTCCCTCGGCTATCTGGTCAGTATTTTGCGCGCTGGAGGCAACCCGCTCGATATTCAGGGAAAGGTCATTCTTGGCGTTTCGCTCCTGACATTGGGCCTGTTGATTCTGCTGACGTCGCCGGTCATTGATGTTTGGCGTATTAGCGTCAACAGCCATATGGGGCGCTACTACAGCGGGAAAATTACGGCTGACCAGGTCAGTCTGTATATGCTGGATCACAGCGGAAAACCCGGTCGCGCCGCACTGGAAGCATTGCAAAAAGACGATGTATTCAACAAAGACAGCAAGCGCAGGCGTGATTTAAATGCCATCCTGCGGGGGCATCGCGATCCGGTAAATGAGCTGACGGCAACGCAGTTAGCGCCGAAGGTGATGATTGCACCGGGAAGCAAGAAGCCCGATGACGCGTTTTGGTCGTTTTTAAAGGGGCAGCGCTACCGGATCGCCTCCTGTATTGAGCAGGATGCGTGTGTGTTGGTGGATCAGGATCTCAACGCGGATGGGCAGCCCGAGCAAGTATTGTATGCTTTTGGCGATGGGGAGAGCCTGGTCTTTGGCGTTAAGGAAAACAAATGGGTGTTGATCGCGACAGCCCGGCTACCGGAGGGATTCAATAAGGATCAACTGCTGCAGGCGCTGGCGAATCATCAACTGGATTCGGCTTCAAGAGTCTGGCGGGATATCACCATTAATGGCAAACGACTACCGATGACTTATTACAATGAGTGAATCTGTTGCCGGATGGCGGCGCGAGCGCCTCATCCGGCCGACAAAAGTTTTATCGTAGGCCCGATAAGCGTTGCGCCATCGGGCAAAACGGGGATTAATGCACCTGTGGATCGGCAGGGGAGGCGTTACTGCGGATCTCTGCAATATCCATGGCGTTAAACAGATAGTGGCTACCGCAATAATCGCAGTGCATATCGATTTCACCTTCTTCTGCCAGAATGCTGTCAACTTCTTCATCCGGCAGCGTTTTCAGAGCACCCGCGCAGCGTTCGCGTGAACAGGTGCATTTGAACTCAACATCCTGAGGATCGTAGAGGGTGACTTCTTCTTCGTGGTACAAACGCCACAGAACTTCGTTGGCTGGCAGCGTCAGCAACTCTTCGGCTTTGATGGTTTCTGTCAGTGCGGCAAGGTGATCGAAATCATCTGCCTGTGCGTTTTGCGCTGGCATGACCTGCAACAGCATACCGCCAGCAGCAGGTTTACCGTCGACGTCGCCAGTGCGGATAAACAGACGCGTCGGCAGCTGTTCTGAACGCATGAAGTAATCTTCCAGGCAGGCCGCCAGCGTGTCACCTTCCAGACCGACCACGCCCTGATAGCGTTCGCCTTCTTCCGGTGTAATAGTGATCACCAGATAGCCGTTGCCAACCAGTGTTTTCAGATCGGCATCTTCAGGGATATCGCCTTGTATACGAGCCACGCCGCGCATCTGCTGGTTGTTGTTGCCGTTAATGACCGCCAGGCTCAACGGACCGTCGCCCTGCAGCTGTACGGTGATATCACCGTCAAACTTCAGCGTCGCGGTCAGCAGGCTGGTGGCAACCAGCAGCTCCGCCAGCACGGTTTTGACCGGCTGTGGGTAAGTATGATTTTCGAGGATCTGTTGCAGGGTTTGCGAAACGGTTACCAGTTCGCCGCGCACGGCAAAGTTTTCAAACAGATAACGATGTAATTGGTCATGTTGCGGCATAATCATCTCTCTTGCAGGTGACAGTCACTCGCTGTCGCCATGTTTAAATCGTAACAGGTCGCGGCGCTCTTTTTTGTCCGGTCGCCTGTCCGGGTGCGGCATGGTTAACGCGTTAAGTTTACGCGCCAGCGCCATTTTTTCGCGTTTTTCCACGCTTTCTGCGGTTTCTTCATACAGCATAACGGCTTCAGTTGCCGGGCGGCGCTGCTCGCTAATGGCTTTAATAATGACCGTTCGTTCGTCATTCCCCTGGCGCAGGGTGAGGGTGGCATTTAGCTCGACAATCTTACTCGGCTTGCTGCGCTGCCCGTTGTAATGCACCTTACCGCCTTCAACCATTTCGCGGGCGACTGCGCGCGTTTTATAAAAGCGTGCTGCCCACAGCCATTTATCCAGCCTGACTTCGACAGGGGGCTTCTCTTTCATGGCGTCTCCTTCACATCAGTGAGGGGATCAGTCGGCGGTAGTCATTCAGTGACGGATGGCGTGCGTACTGTTTTTCCGCTGTACCTGAGTCGGGATTGGTTACGCCGAGGCAGTAACGAATGCCGAATTGAGCAGCGGCGTCGAGAATTGGTTCGCTGTCGTCAATAAACAACGTCTTCTCTGCACTCATTCCCGTTTCTTCAGCGACAGCGTGCCATAACCGCTGATCCTCTTTGGGATAACCAAATGTGTGGGTGGAAAGTAATAAATCAAGGTGTGAGGCCAGACCGGTATGCTGAAGCTTCACCGCCAGGTTATGCGGATGCGCATTGGTGAGCAAAATACGACGTTTGCCGCTCGCTTTTAGGGCATCAAGGAACGGTACCGTATCTTCACGCAGTACGGCGCGTGGTCCCTGTGCGGTTGTCATGGCGCATATATCCAGACCCAGACGTTCGCTCCAGTAATCCAGGCAGTACCAGTTTAGCGTATGCTGTACGGCATGATACTGCTGACGAATAAATTCCTGGGCTTCCTGGGGAGAGATACCCTGCTGCGCGCCGTAGGTTTCCGGCACCAGTTTTTGCCAGAAATAGTTATCGAATGCCAGATCGAGCAGCGTACCGTCCATATCCAGCAGAACGGTGTCGACGTCCTGCCAGGCAATATCTATGTGCATGGAAACTCCCCAGAGGAAAATAAGATGCGCGACAGGGTAGCATATTCCGTCGCGCGGGCGTGTTATCGAATCAGGCTTTCTGGGTCTTCAAGCAGCGTTGGATTCAGGCAACTCTCGTAATATTCCTGAATTTCCGCGATGCGCGAACGATGACGCTGGTAGCGTCTGAATGCCTGAACGCTGTTGTAGATAGCGCATCCCAGCATGGAGAGCATCAGCAGCGTGGTGCCAAGGTAACGCCATAAACCTGAACGATCCGGGATCCGGTGCAGGCCAATGTGCTGGGTACCGTTGGCGTCGGTCGAGATGTTGGTGACAATCCCTTCAGCGCGAAATGGCGTTTGCATCAGCATCTGGGCAAGGCGCTGGAAAGCGTTCCATTGCTCTTGTGGCGGATAGTCGTACAACGAGGTCGCCGGCCAGGGCTGATCAACCAGGTCGCTGCCTTCGTCACTGATAATCAGGAAACCACCGGGGGCAGGGCTATTCAGTGCCTGAGCCGCCCGGGCGGTCTCGCGTGAAATGAACGGTGCCGTAGAAGTATTCACCAGGTTATCCAGTGATTCGGCGCTTACCGGGCGCAACAGCACATTCACACCATCCAGTTTCCCGGCGTTTGCTCGCTTAACCAGAGCGTTCCAGTCCTTACTGTTACCCAGGTTAACCAGGGCATTTTTCAGGCGTACGCATTCATCTTCGGCGGCACACAAATCGGCGGTTTTCAGGACAATATCGCCAAAATCATCCAGCAATACCATGCCGGACTTCTGAATGGCTGAGCGTAATGATGAGCTGACGCGAGAGTCATCGTCGGGTTTGGGATGCAGTTGGCGGCTAACGCTTTGGGTCAGTGCGGTAGCCTTATTGACCAGGTCGGACTCAGGCAGCGGCAGGGCGCGCGCGTCATTCCAGATAATCTGCGAACAATCAAATGGCATAAAAGGTGTCGCGGGTTGTGCGTTCCAGCTCCCCTGAGTGTGGATGTTACACATCCCCGTGCCACTCAGATGCAGCGTGTCGCCCACGCGAACGCCTGCCTTTTCCAGTTGCTTAACGCTGGTGGCCTCAACAGTTTGCGCCCCTTTCATCCAGGAAAGCGTAAGTTTAATTGGCATATCCAACGGGACCCAAAACAGCAGCATTAGCAATACCAGCAACGAACCGCCGGCAATGACGGCGCTGCGTAGCCAGTGTTGCAACGGGAAGTTTTTCACCTCGTCATGCAAAGATAAAAAACGCCCCTGGCGGACAACATGGCGATCCAGATAGATATCAATATCCGTTTGCTGGCCAAGGTCCTGTGCAATGTAAGGTTGCCAGTGTGGTGGATAAATCAGGTCAATAATACCCAGGGAGATATTATTAATTTGCTCCTGATCGTTTTCACCAAACAGCCCCCAGCGACGTGGAGTGCCACGCAGACAGTGGATTTCTCGTAGAGCCGTTTTAGACGGTGGTGCAAACAGGCCCCACAGACCCGCAGCCAGCAGCAACACCGCGCCACCGGCGGTCCACGGTACGAACGTGTCTGGCATGATTAAACAGAAAAAGAACAGCAGGAATGAGGCAGCAATCAGTAACGCTTCGCGCAATCCCGACGGGCGGCTGAGAGCATATTCTTCATGCGTTTCCTGACGAATATTCAGCAGTTCAATCTGCTCGCTTTCTTCACCACGAATAGATGCCTGAGTAGACGCGGTGTGCTGTAGGGCGTAGCCGCGCGCTTCCTGCATATACTCTTTCAACGTATGACCGTTCAACGAGATAACCAGCGGCAGCGTATTGGTGTGGATCAGCTCAACGCTGTTTTCGTCATTGATGTATTGTTCCCAGAAGGGAGGCAAATGCACTTCGACGGAGTCGAGATAATAGCGCCATTTATTCGGATCGTCGGTGGTGATGCCATAGCGCGTAATTGAATGCGTCAGTACGATGACGCTATTACTTTGGGCATTCAGGGTTAACGATACCGGTGCCGAACTGGCACCTGTTGGGCCAGGTACCTGCTGAATTTGACTGAGGTTTTCGAGATAGTTTTCGACCGCGCCACGTTCTTCGGGTGTTAGTTTACGCTTAGAGGCGTCAGAGAAGACGTTGCTCAACGGTAATTTTTGTTGTCTGAATTTTGATCTGAATCGCCACCCTGCAAGCAATGAGCAGGCCAGCAAAGCAGCTAAAAAAATCAGAATGGTGCTCATGCTTTCCCCATCTTACTTAGTCTGTCAGGCGTGGTCAGTCGCACCCTGTTCAATATTCGTGATTCTGTGGTTGGCTATCGGCAAGTGTGGAGTTGAACTTGAGCATCTTTAAGTACAGCCCAATAAATGCGAATAATAGCAAAATCACCAAAAACGGAATATCAGCAAATTCCTGGAGTTATTTCAACCTATTGACTTTTAATTTGAAATAGGGATTAACTTTTAGTACGTTACATAAATGTAAATAAACGGCAATTCACATTGCCGAAACCGTGCTGTATATCGCACAATAACCCCAGATTTCACAGCAAAGATCCTCATGATGAGCAAATCATTACAAAAACCCACGATTTTGAAAGTGGAAACCGTCGCACAATCCCGGCTATTTAAAGTCGAAAGCGTGGACCTTGAGTTCAGCAACGGCGTACGTCGTGTTTATGAGCGTATGCGCCCATCCACGCGCGAAGCGGTAATGATTGTGCCGATTGTGGATGACCACCTGATCCTCATTCGCGAATATGCGGTCGGAACTGAATCCTACGAGCTTGGTTTTTCCAAAGGGTTAATCGATCCGGGTGAAAGCGTGTTTGAAGCGGCTAACCGGGAACTGAAAGAAGAAGTGGGATACGGTGCGAAGGACCTGACGTTTTTGAAAAAACTCAGCATGGCGCCTTCCTATTTCTCCAGCAAGATGAATATTGTGGTCGCTGAGGATCTTTATCCTGAGTCGCTGGAAGGTGATGAGCCCGAGCCATTGCCACAGGTGCGCTGGCCGCTGGCGCATTTGATGGATCTGTTAGAAGACCCTGACTTCCACGAAGCGCGTAATGTCAGTGCGCTGTTCCTGGTACGCGAATGGCTGAAAGGGCAGGGGCGGTTTTAATCGACATTGCCGGATGGTGGATGTCGCCTTATCCGGCCTACAAAATCCAGCAATATCAAACAATTGTGCCGAAAATGTAGGCCGGATAAGCGAAGCGTCATCCGGCAAAAGATTAGAACAACTCGTGCGTCTCACCATTATCAATAATGGTTGTCCCCACCTCATGTACCGCCTGTTGCGTTGGCTGAGTACCTTCAATGAAATACTCTGCACGGCTGTTACCGCCGTTTGCCAGTTGGCCGGTGCTACGATCGATATTGACGGTAACGATACCCGGTGGTGGTGTCAGCGGCTGCTCAGGAACACCTTCTAATACACTCTTCATGTAGGCATCCCATGCAGGCTGCGCACTCTTGGCACCGCCTTCGTAGCCGGAGATTTGGTCTTTGATCGCGCCGGATGCCGTCGTATGTCCGAGATCGCGGCGATGATCATCAAAGCCGATCCATACCGAGGTCACCACCCCTGGGCCGTAGCCGGAGAACCATGCATCTTTCGAGCTGTTGGTTGTCCCGGTTTTCCCGCCGATGTCATGGCGCTGTAAATCGCGTCCTGCACGCCAGCCGGTTCCCATCCAGCCTGGTTCACCAAAGATATTGGTGTTCAACGCGCTCTTGATCAGGAAGGCCAGCGGCGTGTTGATGACGTGCGGTGCGTATTCTTGCGTGCCGCTTTGTGCGACCAGCGCCTGGTTAGCTTGCTCAAGCTGTGGCATTGGCACGGCGGCGTTTTGTTGTTCCTGAGATACCGCAACATCTTCAACGTTACTGTTTTCCAGCACGTTAGACTTCTGCGTATCGCCGTAAATTACCGGGATATCACATTCCGGGCAGGCAATTTTTGGCTTCGCCTCAAAGATAACGCCACCCATATCGCTTTCAATTTTACTGATGAAATACGGGTCGACCAGGAACCCGCCGTTTGCCATTACCGCGTAACCGCGAGCAACCTGCAGCGGAGTGAACGAGGCTGAGCCCAGCGCCAGTGATTCAGTATGCACAATATTCTGTGCCGGAAAGCCGAAACGCTGCAGATACTCTGCCGCGTAATCCACACCCATTGCGCGCATGGCACGAACCATCACCACGTTTTTCGACTGGCCGAGCCCCTGACGTAAGCGGATAGGGCCAGCATATTGCGGCGGTGAGTTTTTTGGCTGCCAGTCAGAACCTGCACCGGCATCCCAACGGGAAATCGGTACGTCATTCAGCATACTTGCCAGCGTCAGGCCTTTATCCATCGCGGCGGTATACAGGAAAGGTTTGATGTTAGAACCCACCTGGCGTAACGCCTGGGTGGCACGGTTAAACTTGCTCTGGTTGAAATCAAAACCCCCCACCAGTGCCAGCACTGCGCCGTTTTGCGGGTTAATCGAAACCAGTGCGGAGTTAACGTCCGGCACTTGCGCCAGCCACCAGGCATCGCCCACCTGACGTACCCAGATTTGCTGGCCGGCCTGTACTACGTCGGTCACTTTACGCGGCGTTGGGCCTTGTTGAGTATCCGAGCGGTAAGGACGCGCCCAGCGCATGCCATCCATGCGTAATGACACTGACGTACCATCCGCCAGCGCGGCAATGGCTTCCTGCGGATTGGCACTGGTAACAACCGCGGGCAGCAGCGGTCCATAAGTCGGCAGCGCTTTCAGCGTATCGGTGATTTTTTTGCTGTCCCAACTGCTTTCGCCCACTTTCCACAGCACGTTCGACGGGCCGCGGTAGCCGTGGCGCATGTCGTAATCCATCACGTTGTTACGTACTGCCTGCTGAGCCGCCTGCTGTACTTTGCGCGTAATGGTGGTGGTGATGCGATACCCGTCTTCATAGGCTTTCTCGCCATAACGGTTATACATCTCCTGGCGCACCATCTCAGACAGATAAGGGGCTGAGAAAGCGATTTCCGGCGCGTGATAGTTGGCATCGATCGCTTCACTACGTGCCTGATCGTATTGGGCCTGGGTGATGTAGTTTTCGCTCAACATACGCGACAGTACAACGTTACGGCGCGCAGTTGCCCGGTCCATCGAATAGAGCGGGTTGAATGTTGACGGCGCTTTTGGCAGACCGGCGATCACCGCGATTTCACTTAAGCTGAGTTGATCAACTGTCTTGCCGAAATAGACCTGCGCGGCAGCACCCACGCCATAGGCGCGATACCCCAGATAGATCTTGTTCAGATAAAGCTCGAGGATCTCGTCTTTACTCAGCAATTGCTCAATACGGATAGCCAGGAACACTTCTTTGATCTTACGCATCAGCGTACGTTCCGGACTCAGGAAGAAGTTTCTCGCCAACTGTTGGGTAATGGTACTGGCCCCTTGTGAGGCGTGGCCGGAGAACAACGCGACGCTGGCCGCACGGAAGATCCCCACCGGGTCCACCCCGTGGTGCTCATAGAAGCGGCTGTCTTCTGTGGCGATAAAGGCTTTAACCATTACCGGCGGCATTTGATCCAGCGTAACCGGAATTCGACGTTTCTCACCATATTGCGCGATGAGTTCGCCGTCAGCACTGTAAACCTGCATTGGGATCTGCAGACGCACATCTTTTAGCGTCGCGACGTCAGGTAATTGTGGCTCGATATAGCGATAAAGGCCATAGATCGAGCCTGCTCCCAGCAGGATGCAACATACTGCAAGGATTAATAAATACTTTACGAACTTCACTGGAGATTTCCCATTTAGTGGCATTTGGGCAGTTTATAAACAAACGCGCGGTAGTATAAAGGCAAGCCAGACGCATTGATATACCCGTTGAAGGAACGGGTGATAAGGAGATCATCAGCAATGGCTTTTCGTATATGGAAAATTGGTCTGCATATTCAGCAACATGATGCGCTGGCTGTCGCTATCGTTCGTGACGCATCCGGTTGGGTCCTACAACGCTGGTGGCGTATGCCGCTGGCACATCAGGTTGTCGTCGATGGGCACATTCGTGAGCCGGAACAGCTTACTGCGGTGCTCCTGCCGTGGAGCCGTGAACTACCGCACAGGCACCATATTCACCTTTCTTTTCCTGCCAACAGGACGTTACAAAAAAAGTTACCCCGTCCAGCAATGACCCTACGCGAACCAGAGCAAACGGCATGGTTGTCTGGGGCAATGGCTCGCGAACTGGATATGGAGCCGGATGCGCTGCAGTTTGATTATAGCGAAGACACGCTAAGCCCGGCGTTTAACGTGACGGCGGCACAAAGCAAAGAAATATCGGCACTCCTGACACTGATGCATCCCCTGAAAGTACAGGTTACGGCCATTACGCCGGATGCCAGCGCCTTGCAGCGATTAATTCCTTATTTACCCGTGCATCAATCGTGTCTGGCATGGCGTGACGATACCCAATGGCTCTGGGCGAGCCGCACGGCATGGGGACGTAAATCGACGGGGGAAATTGACGATATTGACGCGCTTGCCGCGGCATTATCTCTTTGCCCTGTGGATATTGCGCTATGTGACGCTGGTGGCTTTGATCCCTTTAATGCGGTGTCCGTCCGCCAGCCACCGATTCCAACGGAAAGCCACAACTTTGCTGTTGCGCTTGGGCTGGCGATGGGAGGTGTGTACTGATGACGGCGAACATCAATCTTTTGCCCTGGCGTCAGTCGCGGCGGTATGCCCGTCTGCAATGGTGGGGAGCATTATTGAGTGGATCTTTACTGGTTATTGTGGGTATCGCGTTGGGTTATTACGCGCTTTCTCGCGTAGATAATCGGGTCGATTTACTGCTGGCTGATGCCGAAAAAATGCGGGCTGAAACCCTGATAGCGCTCAAGCCGCGCCTGCAACAGCGTCAACAACAATGGCAGCAGGCGCAACAAAGAGAAAAACGGCGTGAACAGATGCGAAGCTGGCAGTCTGTTTTACAAGGGGTGGCCGAGTTGCTGCCAGAACAGGCGTGGTTAACAGGAATGACCTGGCAGCAGGATACGCTGGAGCTGACAGGGCTGACGCTGAACGTTGCTGCGCTTCATAGACTGGAGACGCAATTACGTAAACACCCTGGGTTTCAGTTGGGAAGCTCAGGGGAAACGCGAAAAGATGCGCAGGGACACTGGCAGTTTCACTATCGTCTGATACGGAGTGTTATGCATGCAGGCGCTTTGTGATGGCTGGTTAGCGCAGACGCCGCGGTTTCGACTTTTGTGCTGGGGCGGCTGGATGTTGGTTCTGATCGCGGCTGCGCTGTTGTGCCTTTATCCTGTAGAGCAACAACGGAAAGCGCAGCAGGCAGCATTAGTCCGTCAACGCGTGGCGATTCAAGATCAATGGCGCAATCTGTATCTGCTGGCGTCATCGGTTGAACAACCCTTTTCTCCCTCTGAAGCGAGGCCAGTTCCTTTTTCCCCATTGGTATATCAAAGCTCTCTTACACGTCTGATCCACTGGCAGCCCTCCGTACGGGGAGGCGAACTGGCGCTGAAAACTGCGTGGGATGCAGTCCCACACGTGTTTGCCCTACTGGCGGAACAGGGAATGAGTACGAGTCAGTTTTCTCTTAGTGCAGAAGATGCTGATGTGTTGTTGACGATACACCTGGAGCGTCTGAATGATGACTAAGCGCTGGCTGTTCGCGTGTTTTAGCGTGCTGTTGTTGACCGGCATGCGCAATCCCTTTCAGCCGCCAGAGGATCTCTGCCGGATGGCTGAGTTGTCGGCATGGCGTTATCAGGGGGCGGTGATCCAGGGAGGGCGCTCAATTGGTTTTATGCAGGATGGTCAACACAAATGGCGGAGGGTCGAGCAGCGAGATGTTCTGAATGGCATCTGGAGGGTATCTCAGGTGACAGCCCAAAGCGTAACTATCGACACAGGGAATGATTGTGAGCCATCACGGTGGCAGTGGCAACGACAAGGAGAGGTGAATGAAGCGGTGGATAGTCATCGTGCTGATGACCGTAATACCCAGCGTGCTGGCTGGGAAAGCACAAAACGTGACGCTGGTGGTCGATGATGTGCCCGTTGTACAGGTGCTGCAGGCGCTGGCGGTGCAGGAGAAGAAAAATCTGGTGGTGTCACCGGATGTTAGCGGTGTGCTGTCATTGCATCTGACGAATGTGCCCTGGAAACAGGCATTGCAGACAGTTGTGAAAAGCGCCGGGCTGGTATTACGCCAGGAGGGTAATATTCTGCATGTGCATTCTGTTCAATGGCAGAGTGAAAATGCGGCCCGCCAGGAAAACGAGCAGGCACGGATTCAGGCCAGCTTGCCGCTGGAACATCGCAGCATCATTTTGCACTATGCCGATGCATCCGAGTTGGCCAAAGCCGGTGAAAAACTGCTGAGTACTAAAGGAAGTATAACGGTCGATAAACGTACCAACCGCATACTGCTGCGAGACAATTCTGTTGCGCTAAACACACTGGAACAGTGGGTGACGCAAATGGACTTGCCCGTTGAACAGGTCGAGCTGGCGGCGCATATCGTCACGATTAATGAAAAAAGTTTGCGTGAGCTGGGGGTTAAGTGGTCGCTGGCAGATGCACAATTGCCAGGGACGGTGGGGAATGTCACCACGCTTGCCAGCGACCTTTCTGTGTCTACTGCAACATCGCGGGTGGGATTTAATATTGGCCGCATTAATGGTCGTTTGCTGGAGCTTGAGTTGTCCGCATTGGAGCAAAAACAGCAGCTCGACATCATTGCCAGTCCTCGATTACTGGCTTCTCATCTGCAACCTGCCAGTATTAAGCAGGGCAGTGAAATCCCGTATCAGGTCTCCAGCGGTGAAAGCGGCGCGACATCCGTCGAGTTCAAGGAAGCAGTACTGGGGATGGAGGTGACGCCAACGGTGTTGCAGAAAGGGAGAATCAGGCTGAAACTGCATATCAGCCAGAATGTTCCGGGACAGGTTCTACAGCAGGCAGATGGCGAAGTGTTGGCTATCGACAAGCAAGAGATTGAAACGCAGGTCGAGGTAAGAAGCGGCGAGACGATTGCGCTTGGCGGGATTTTTTCACATAAGAATAAATCCGCAGCCGACAGCGTGCCGCTATTAGGCGACATTCCCTGGCTTGGCTCTCTTTTTCGCCATGATGGTAAAGAAGATGAACGGCGCGAATTAGTGGTTTTTATAACGCCCAGACTGGTTTCAACGGAATAACTTATGCATGAAAAGCCGTTGTTTTTGCACTGAACACGTTTCAGGGATTTGACGTGAGGGTGTATTTAGCATACAAGGAGTACCGATTTGAGCGTCGGTACTTTTCTTTACTTATGCGGCAGTGAATACGCTTTGCCTTTCCGGTGGTGTGCCATAGGCTTATTGGGTGTCATTTGGCTGCGCGATACGTCATCAGGTCAGATGTTTGCAGGGTAGCATGCCTGCCACGACCAGAAATGCGTAAGGTTTGGTGATTTATTCAGTTGCCAAACCCGCTTGAGTATTGAGATAATTTTCAGTCTGACTCTCGCAATATCTTATGAGGTTTCAGTTCATGTCCTGCTGCGCTGGGTGTCTGCGAAGCGGGTTTACCATTAACGAATAGTCTTAGTAGTACCGAAAAAATGGCAGAGAAACGCAATATCTTTCTGGTTGGGCCTATGGGTGCCGGAAAAAGCACTATTGGGCGCCAGTTAGCTCAACAACTCAATATGGAATTTTACGATTCTGATCAAGAGATTGAGAAACGAACCGGAGCTGATGTGGGCTGGGTCTTCGATGTAGAAGGTGAAGACGGCTTCCGTGATCGCGAAGAAAAAGTCATCAACGAGTTGACGGAAAAACAGGGTATTGTGCTGGCAACTGGCGGTGGCTCTGTAAAATCACGTGAAACACGTAACCGTCTTTCCGCGCGTGGCGTCGTGGTCTATCTTGAAACGACAATTGAAAAACAACTTGCACGTACTCAACGTGACAAGAAACGCCCGCTGCTGCAGGTAGAATCGCCGCCGCGTGAAGTTCTGGAAGCATTGGCCGACGAACGCAACCCTCTGTATGAAGAGATTGCCGACGTGACCATTCGCACCGACGATCAGAGCGCGAAAGTCGTAGCAAACCAGATTATTCATATGCTGGAAAGCAACTAATTCTGGCTGAATACACACTCGTCTGCGGGTACAAGTAACTAAGGTGGATGTCGCGTAATGGAGAGGATCACAGTCACTCTCGGGGAACGTAGTTACCCTATCACCATCGCGGCTGGTTTGTTTGATGAGCCAGCTTCATTCTTACCGCTGAAATCGGGCGATCAGGTTATGTTGGTGACCAACGAAACCCTGGCTCCCCTTTATCTCGATAAGGTTCGCGGCGTACTTGAACAGGCGGGTGTTAACGTTGATAGCGTTATCCTTCCCGATGGCGAGCAGTATAAAAGCCTGGCGGTGCTGGATACGGTCTTCACTGCGTTACTGCAAAAACCGCATGGTCGCGATACCACGCTGGTCGCACTTGGCGGCGGCGTGATTGGCGATCTTACCGGTTTTGCAGCAGCCAGCTATCAGCGTGGTGTTCGTTTTATTCAAGTCCCGACAACGCTGTTGTCGCAGGTTGACTCCTCCGTAGGCGGTAAAACCGCCGTAAACCATCCCCTCGGTAAAAACATGATTGGCGCGTTTTACCAACCTGCTTCCGTGGTGGTGGATCTCGACTGTCTGAAAACGCTTCCTGCGCGTGAATTGGCATCGGGCCTGGCGGAAGTGATCAAATACGGCATCATCCTTGACGGTGAATTTTTTAGCTGGCTGGAAGACAATCTGGATGCGTTGTTGCGTCTGGATGGTCCGGCAATGGCGTACTGTATTCGCCGTTGTTGTGAGCTGAAAGCAGAAGTTGTCGCAGCGGACGAGCGCGAAATGGGCTTACGTGCTTTACTGAATCTGGGACACACGTTTGGCCATGCTATCGAAGCTGAAATGGGTTATGGCAATTGGTTACATGGTGAAGCCGTCGCAGCAGGTATGGTAATGGCTGCCCGCACGTCAGAACGTTTGGGCCAGTTTACCTCCGCTGAAACGCAGCGCATTATTACGCTGTTGCAGCGCGCAGGTTTACCGGTGAATGGGCCGCGTGAAATGTCTACACAGGCTTATTTGCCGCACATGCTGCGAGATAAAAAAGTGTTGGCGGGAGAGATTCGTTTAGTGCTTCCGCAGGCGATAGGGAAGAGTGAAGTGCGCGGCGGAGTGTCGCACGAGGTGGTTCTTAACGCGATTGCTGATTGCCAGCAGGCGTAACAACAAGAAAGGTCAGGCTTGCGTTGTAAAGCGTAAGTCTTTTAGCTTCAGGTTATGTGCAAAGTCGTAAGCATTAACCTTTGAGTGGGGTGTTAAATGGATGAATTCAAACCAGAAGACGAGCTGAAACCCGATCCCAGCGATCGTCGTACTGGTCGTTCTCGTCAATCGTCTGAACGCGATAATGAGCCGCAAATCAATTTTGATGATGTTGATCTGGATGCCGACGATCGCCGTCCTGCGCGGGCACGTAAAGAGCGTGATGAAGAGCAGGACATTGAAGAAGACTATGAATCTGATGACGATGTTGTGGATGAAGAACGTGTAGAACGTCGCCCACGCAAGCGTAAAAAAGCGGTCAGTAAACCAGCCTCCCGTCAGTACATTATGATGGGTGTGGGTGTTCTGGTACTGCTGCTGCTAATTGTCGGTATCGGTTCTGCGCTGAAGGCCCCCTCATCTTCCTCTTCCAGCGAGCAGGCTGCGTCTGGTGAGAAGAGCATCGATCTTTCTGGCAGCAATGCGACGGATCAGGCGAACACCACAATGCCTGCGACGGGTGCTGAGCAGACCGCTGGCAATACGCAGCAGGATGTTTCTCTGCCGCCGATTTCCTCTACCCCGACTCAAGGCCAGGCACCTGCCACAGCGGAAGGTCAGCAGCGCGTCGAAGTTCAGGGCGATCTGAACAATGCACTGACGCAGCCGCAAGGTCAGGCACAGGTTAACAACGTCGTAGTCAACTCTACGCTGCCAACTGAACCTGCTACCGTAGCACCAGTTCGCAATGGCAATGCAGGACGTCAGACTGCGAAGACTGAGCCAGCAGAACGTACTGCAGTTGCACATCAGGAACGCAAACAGGCTGTTATTGAGCCGAAGAGCAAGCCGCAGACCACGGTAAAAGCGACGCCGACAGAGCCGAAACCTGTTGCCCAGGCGAAACCAACCGCAACTGCGCCGACTACCACAACCAAAGCGCCTGTGGTAACCGCTACGCCGAAAGCGACTGTTGAGCCGAAAGCAACCGCGACGACGCCAGCCCAGACTGCAACACCTGCACCAACGACAGCAACACCGGTTGCGGGTGGTGCGAAAAGTGCAGGGAACGTTGGCGCGTTAAAATCAGCGCCATCCAGTCACTACACGCTGCAGCTCAGCAGTTCCTCTAACTACGACAACCTGAATGGTTGGGCGAAGAAAGAGAACCTGAAGAACTACGTGGTGTACCAGACGACGCGTAACGGTCAACCGTGGTATGTTCTGGTGACGGGCGTGTATGCGTCTAAAGAAGATGCAAAACGTGCAGTGTCTACGTTACCCGCCGACATTCAGGCGAAAAACCCGTGGGCAAAACCGCTGCACCAGGTTCAGGCCGATTTGAAGTAAGATAGGATATGTTCTGCAATGGTTTGCTGTTTCGCCCAATTGCGGGACAAAGACTAAAGCGCAGGATGCTGTCGGAGCTTTCTCCACAGCCGGAGAAGGTGTAATTAGTTAGTCAGCATGAAAAAAAATCGCGCTTTTTTGAAATGGGCAGGGGGGAAATATCCCCTGCTTGATGACATCAAACGGCATTTACCTCAGGGTGAATGCCTGATTGAACCCTTCGTGGGTGCAGGGTCGGTGTTTCTCAACACCGACTTTTCTCGTTATATTCTTGCCGATATCAACAGCGACCTTATCAGTCTCTATAACATCGTGAAGACGCGTACCGATGAGTATGTGCAGGCTTCACGTGAGCTGTTTATGCCTGAAACGAATCAGGCTGAGGTGTACTACCAGTTCCGGGAAGAATTTAATGCCTGCCAGGACCCGTTCCGACGTGCAGTGCTGTTCTTATATCTCAACCGTTTTGGCTATAACGGGTTATGCCGTTATAACCTGCGTGGTGAGTTTAACGTCCCCTTTGGTCGTTATAAAAAACCTTACTTCCCGGAAGCCGAGTTGTACCATTTTGCTGAAAAAGCGCAAAATGCAGAGTTCCATTGCCTCTCCTATGAAGAGTGCATGGATCGCGCGGATAGCAACTCTGTGGTCTACTGTGACCCGCCATATGCACCGCTCTCGGCGACGGCAAATTTCACCGCGTATCATACCAACAGCTTTAGCCCGAAAGAGCAGGCGCATCTGGCCGAGATGGCAGAAAAGCTGGTCAGTAAGCAGATCCCGGTGTTAATTTCGAATCATGACACGCCGGATACCCGCGAATGGTATCGAGCGGCGAAACATTTTCAGGTCAAAGTGCGGCGCAGTATAAGCAGCAACGGCGGCACACGTAAAAAGGTGAACGAACTGCTGGCACTATACAAACCAGGAGTCGCAACGCCTGCGAAAAAATAATTCTCAAGGAGAAGCGGATGAAACAGTATTTGATTGCCCCCTCAATTCTGTCGGCTGATTTTGCCCGCCTGGGTGAGGACACCGCGAAAGCGCTGACCGCGGGTGCTGATGTCGTTCACTTCGACGTCATGGACAACCACTACGTGCCGAACCTGACCATCGGCCCGATGGTACTGAAATCGCTGCGTAAATATGGCATCACCGCTCCGATTGATGTTCATCTGATGGTGAAGCCCGTTGATCGTATTGTCCCGGACTTCGCCGCCGCTGGCGCCAGCATCATTACTTTTCACCCGGAAGCCTCCGAACACGTCGATCGCACTTTACAGCTGATCAAAGAGCATGGCTGTAAAGCGGGGCTGGTGTTCAACCCGGCAACACCGCTGAGTTATCTGGACTACGTCATGGATAAGCTCGACGTGATCCTGCTGATGTCCGTTAACCCAGGCTTTGGTGGACAGTCCTTTATCCCGCAAACGCTGGATAAGCTGCGCGAAGTGCGCCGTCGCATTGATGAATCTGGCTATGACATCCGTCTGGAAGTGGACGGCGGCGTTAAGGTGAACAACATTGGTGAAATCGCGGCTGCCGGTGCGGATATGTTTGTCGCAGGCTCTGCTATTTTCGACCAACCAGACTACAAAAAAGTCATTGATGAAATGCGCAATGAACTGGCGAAGGTAAGTCATGGATAAATTTCAGGACATTCGGGGCGTAGCATTTGACCTCGACGGTACACTGGTTGACAGTGCGCCGGGATTAGCCGCAGCGGTGGATATGGCGCTGTATGCGCTGGAACTGCCGGTAGCCGGTGAAGAACGCGTTATCACCTGGATTGGCAATGGCGCAGACGTACTGATGGAGCGCGCGCTGGCGTGGTCTCGTCAGGAACGCGCGACCTTACGCAAAACGATGGGTAAACCGCCCGTTGATGATGATATTCCCGCCGAGGAACAGGTGCGTATTTTGCGCAAGCTGTTCGACAGATACTACGGCGATGTCGCAGAAGAGGGGACATTCCTGTTCCCTGATGTTGCCGACACGCTGGGCGCGCTGCATGCGAAAGGATTACCGCTGGGTCTGGTAACCAACAAACCGACGCCGTTTGTCGCGCCATTGCTTGATGCGCTGGATATTGCCAAATATTTTAGCGTGGTCATCGGTGGTGATGACGTACAGAACAAAAAACCGCATCCGGATCCGCTGCTGCTGGTGGCAAGCAAGCTTGGCATCAAGCCTGAGCAAATGCTCTTCGTAGGGGATTCACGCAATGATATTCAGGCGGCAAAAGCTGCTGGCTGTCCGTCCGTTGGCCTGACCTATGGCTACAACTACGGTGAGTCGATCGCGCTGAGCCAGCCCGACATTATTTACGACCGTATTAATGAACTACTGCCCGCTCTCGGGCTTCCGCATAGCGAAAATCAGGAATCAAAAAATGACTAAGCCCATCGTTTTTAGTGGCGCACAGCCCTCAGGTGAATTGACCATTGGCAACTATATGGGTGCGCTGCGTCAGTGGGTGAGCATGCAGGATGACTACCATTGCATCTACTGCATCGTTGACCAACATGCTATCACCGTTCGTCAGGACGCTCAGCAGTTGCGTAAAGCAACGCTGGATACGCTGGCGCTGTACCTGGCATGCGGTATCGATCCTGAAAAAAGCACCATTTTCGTCCAGTCTCATGTGCCGGAACACGCACAGTTAGGTTGGGCGCTGAACTGCTACACCTATTTCGGCGAGCTGAGCCGTATGACCCAGTTCAAAGATAAATCCGCACGCTATGCGGAGAACATCAACGCCGGGCTGTTTGATTACCCGGTGCTGATGGCGGCGGATATTCTGTTGTATCAGACCAACCAGGTACCGGTTGGTGAAGATCAGAAACAGCATCTGGAACTGAGCCGTGATATCGCTCAACGTTTTAACGCCCTGTACGGCGATATCTTTAAAGTGCCTGAGCCGTTTATTCCGAAATCCGGTGCGCGCGTCATGTCGCTGCTGGAACCGACGAAGAAAATGTCCAAGTCGGATGACAACCGCAATAACGTGATCGGCTTGCTGGAAGATCCGAAATCAGTGGTTAAGAAAATCAAACGCGCGATGACCGACTCGGAAGAGCCGCCGGTTGTGCGCTACGACGTGCAGAATAAAGCGGGTGTTTCCAACCTGCTGGATATCCTCTCTGCCGTTACTGGCCAGAGCATTCCTGAGCTGGAACAGCACTTTGAAGGCAAAATGTATGGTCATCTGAAAGGTGAAGTCGCAGAGGCCGTTTCCGGTATGCTGACCGAGCTTCAGGAGCGCTATCACCGTTTCCGTAACGATGAAGCCTTCCTGCAGAAAGTGATGAAGGAGGGCGCGGAAAAAGCCAGCGCGCGTGCCTCTGTTACGCTGAAAGCCGTGTATGAGGCTATTGGCTTTGTTGCCAAGCCGTAATACTTTCTGCATTGCTGAAAAAACCGGGAATTTCCCGGTTTTTTTGTATCTGCGCAAAGAGATTTATTGATTATTCAGCCACTGCGCCGCAACCGCCAATCATTTTAGAAATTGAAATTGCCGGGTGCAGCAGGTAATCATACGAGCAGGTTTTATTACGGTTTTCAATATGACCCGTACAAGCGGTCAACGTCGTCAGAATCCCTGCCACAAGGGCAATTTTTGCAATCTTAAGCATAACGAAATCCTTGTAGATATAACTATTTATATATATGAAAAAAATGGAAAAAATCCATTTTCCGCCGGTGAAAATATCAAGTAATGGAACAGGGAGGTAGTCCAGATAAGGACTACTCAAAGACAAGGAAATATGCTTTGAAAAACAGGTGAGAAATAAAAACGGCAGTCAGGAAAGAGATTCCAGGACTGCCGTTTGTGTTAATTAGCGGAACGATTTCAGAACGGTATACCGTTGGTTATTTCGCTGATGTGAATCAATGGTTCGAGAACCAGTTCAGCTTATCGCGTAATCCCACAACACGACCCACGATAATCAGCGCCGGGCTTTCAACCTGTTTTGCCAGTTCACCGAGCTGTGTCAGCACACCGCTGACGACGCGCTGTGTTACGGCAGTACCATTCTCGACCAGGGCAACCGGCATATCGGCTTGCATACCAAACTCGATGAGTTTTTCCTGAATCGTTGCCGCCTGATTCAGTCCCATATAGAACACCAACGTTTGTTTCTCTGCTGCCAGGTTCTCCCAGTCCAGCTCACCGCCTGTTTTCAGGTGCCCGGTGACCAGGCGTACGCTCTGCGCATAATCGCGATGAGTCAGTGGGATACCGGAATAAGCAGAACAGCCAGAAGCCGCTGTAATGCCTGGCACGACAGAGAATGGAATACCGGCATGACACAGGGTTTCCAGCTCTTCGCCACCGCGGCCAAAGATGAACGGGTCACCGCCTTTCAGTCGCACTACGCGTTTACCTTGTTGCGCTTCACGCAGCAGGATCTGGTTGATCTCTTCCTGCGGAACGCAGTGATAACCCGCACGTTTGCCTACGAACACACGATCTGCATCGCGGCGTACGAGGTTCATGATGTCGTCAGAAACCAGACGGTCATATACCACAACATCAGCTTGCTGGATCTGCTGTAGCCCTTTCAGCGTCAGCAGCCCGGCATCACCAGGACCGGCACCCACCAATACCACTTCACCCCGGTGATCCAGCGGTTCGCTGAGCAACTGCTCGGTGGTTTCTTCTACGGCTTGCTGGTCGTTGTTCGCCAGTGACTGCGCCAGGCGGTCGTTAACGAACAATTTTTCCCAGAAGCGGCGACGTTCACCCATGCTGGCAAACTGTTTTTTCACGCGGGAGCGCAGTTGTCCGGCATATTGTGCGACCTGGCCCAGATGCTGCGGCAACACGGATTCGAGTCTTTCACGCAGCAGGCGGGCAAGAACAGGGGATGTACCGCCTGAGGAGACCGCCACCATCAGCGGAGAGCGGTCGATAATGGAGGGCATGATAAAACTGGCCGCTTTTGGCGCATCGACCACGTTACAGAAAATACGGCGTGTCTCTGCGGCATTGCTGACGCTAAGATTAACGGCATCGTCGTCAGTAGCGGCGATAGCCAGCCAGCAAGAGTCGAGCAGGGCTTCATCGAATGGCCCCTCAACCAGCGTCAGCATGCCTTCATTTGCCCATACGGTGAACTGCGGAATAAACGCCAGCGCATTAACCGTTAAACGGGCGCCAGCTTCCAGCAGTAACCGCGCTTTGCGTTCTGCGACATCACCACCGCCGACGATCAAGCAGTCGCGGTCACGTAGTTGACAAAATATAGGCAAATGGTCCACGACATTACCCCTTAATTAATTATTGGCAGCAGCCTCTGGCTGGTTGATTTTTGCCGGAGCCGGACGCTCCGATTTTGGCGTAGCATACCAATAACCCAATCCCATGAATACGACACCGGACAAAGTATTACCGAGTGTCACCCACAGAAGGTTATGACCAATTCCGGACAGGGTATAAGCTTCGCTGTGATGACCGAACCAGGAAAGGGCAAACAGCGTCATGTTGGCCACCGAGTGCTCGTAGCCTGAAGCGATAAACGCCAGCAGACACCACCAGATAGCGAGGAATTTTGCCGCGCCTTCGGTGCGGATTGCCATCCAGATTGCCAGACAAACCAACCAGTTACATAGCGCGCCTTTAAAGAACAGCACTGTTGTAGGTGCGGTAGTTTTCGCCAGCGCGACCGTATGCACTATGCTGGTATCGACCGGCAGCAGACTGCCGCCTCCCCAGCTATAAAGCAGGGCGACAAACACGGATCCGACCAGATTTCCCAGCCAGGTTTGCGGCAGGATAGCCCACATTTGACCGTGGCTGATGGTGCCCGCTTTGACGCCAAGCGTCAGGAACATGGTGTGACCGGTAAACAGTTCTGAACCGGCAATAATAACCAGCGTTAAGGCGATACCAAAGGTTGCACCCATCACCAGCGGACGTACGGACGGGTCGAGCAGGTTACCGAGGGTAAAAATAAGGATGATGCCGAGGCCAACGTAGGCCCCTGCCATTGCCGAACTGACCCAGAACCCGAGCGGGTTATTTGCCGACAGGCGTGCGATGCGCGCAGCGTTAGCCGCACACTTATTGATAGTGTCTGTGAACATGTGTTGATTATCCTTGAAGTACAAAAATAAAAAGAAATCGTAACCGTAGGCCGGATAAGGCATTTATGCCGCCATCCGGCAATGTGCTTTTGCAATTGCCTGATGGCGCTACGCTTATCAGGCCTACCAATAAAAGACCTACAAATACGTCAAAAAAGGGGAGGCGTTGCGCCTCCCAAAAATTAATTAACCGCGCAGTTGTACCGTGCCGTCTTTCACTCGCGCTTCGTAATGTTTCACGGAGAATTGTTCGTCTTCCATGCACAGCCCATCGCTTAAACGAAAGCGTTGTTTCTTCAGCGGACTGGCGACCCACAATTCGCCCTGATGTTCAGCAATCAACCCACGCGACAGTACGCTGGATTCAAAGAATGGGTCGATATTGCTGATCGCAAACACCTGATCGCTGTGATACGGGCGGAAAATAGCAACCTGCTCAGTACCTAACAGGGCGCAGACGCCTGTCGCAGGCAGAATGTCATCGATTTTGCAGATGTTTTTCCACTGGCTCATGCGTTTTCCTCCACCAGAGTCACCGGAATACGCTCATAAGGCGTAGCCGGACGATGTTGTTCGCGCTCAGGTACAACCTGAACATTCGGATCGCGTTGATCGCTGTTGATAAAGTGTTTAAAGCGAACCTGTGCGGATGGGGTGTTAACCGTTTCTGTCCACTCACATACTACCGCTTCACGCAGACGAGCCATCTCTTCTTCCAGGTGCTGGTTCAACCCCAGTTTGTCGTCGATGATGACTGATTTCAGATACTCGATGCCGCCTTCCAGGTTATCTAACCACGGTGCAGTACGGGTCAGTTTGTCCGCAGTACGGATGTAGAACATCATAAAGCGGTCAAGGTACTTGAGCAGCGTTTCACGATCGACATCGGCCGCCAGCAGGTCTGCATGACGCGGTTTCATCCCGCCGTTACCACAAACGTACAGGTTCCAGCCTTTCTCAGTGGCGATGATACCCACGTCTTTGCCCTGAGCTTCCGCACATTCGCGGGTACAACCGGAGACGCCGAATTTCATTTTGTGCGGGGTACGAATGCCTTTGTAACGATTTTCCAGCTCCACGCCGAAGCCGACGCTATCGCCGACGCCGTAACGGCACCAGGTGCTACCTACGCAGGTTTTCGCCATACGCAGCGCTTTGGCATACGCGTGACCGGTTTCAAAACCGGCTTCAATCAGCTGACGCCAGATTTCCGGCAGGTCATCTTTCTGCGCGCCGAACAGGCCGATACGCTGAGAACCGGTAATTTTGGTGTACAGGTTAAATTCACGCGCGATACGACCGACAGCCACCAGGCCTTCAGGGGTAATTTCGCCACCCGCAGAGCGCGGGATCACGGAGTAAGTACCGTCTTTCTGGATGTTCGCCAGGAAGTTGTCGTTGGTGTCCTGCAGCGGCGTGTGCTGTGGTTTGAGGATGTACTCATTCCAGCAGGACGCCAGCAGGGAACCGACGGTAGGTTTGCACACTTCACAGCCGTAACCTTTACCGTGTTTAGCCAGCAACTCTTCGAAAGTTTTAATGCCTTCTACGCGGATCAGGTGGAACAGTTCCTGACGTGAATACGGGAAGTGTTCACACAGGTTGTTATTCACTTCGATACCCTGTTTCGCCAGTTCGGCGTTCAGGACCTGCGTTACCAGCGGGATACAACCGCCGCAGCCGGTACCGGCTTTGGTTTCGGCTTTCAGCGCCGCAACGGTGTGACAACCTTTGTTGATAGCGGCAATCAGCATGCCTTTGGTGACGTCAAAACAGGAACAAATCTGCGCGCTGTCCGGCAGTTTATCCACGCCGATAGACGGCTTACCGCTGCCCGCGTGTGCTGGCAGAATCAGTGAGTCCGGGTTTTCTGGCAGTTCGATGGCGTTCAGCACCAGCTGTAGCAGGTTGCCGTAATCGCTGGTATCACCGACCAGAACCGCACCCAGCAGGGTTTTGTTATCTTCACTAACGATGAGGCGTTTGTAGACTTCTTTGCTTTCGTCGAGGTAAACATAGCTACGCGCTCCCGGCGTGCGAGCATGCGCGTCGCCAATACCGCCAACGTCAACGCCGAGCAGCTTCAGCTTGGCGCTCAGGTCCGCGCCTTCAAAGGCGTTTTCAGTTTCGAGAATATGGTCAACGGCAACCTGCGCCATTTTGTAGCCAGGAGCGACCAGACCATACACGCGGTTGTTCCAGCTTGCGCATTCGCCGATGGCATAGATGTCCGGGTCAGAAGTCTGGCAGGTGTCGTTAATGACGATACCGCCGCGTGGCGCGACGTCAAGGCCGCACTGGGTGGCCAGTTTGTCGCGTGGACGAATACCGGTAGAGAAGACGATGAAATCGACTTCCAGTTCGCTACCGTCGGCAAAACGCATGGTTTTGCGCGCTTCGGTGCCTTCCTGGACGATCTCTTTGGTGTTTTTGCTGGTGTGCACACGCACGCCCATGCTTTCAATTTTGCGACGTAACTGCTCGCCACCCATATGATCCAGCTGTTCAGCCATCAGCATCGGGGCGAATTCAATGACGTGAGTTTCAACGCCGAGGTTTTTCAGGGCACCAGCGGCTTCCAGACCCAGCAGGCCGCCACCGACAACGGCGCCGCGTTTGCTACGGCGCGCGCAAGATTCAATGGCGTTGAGGTCTTCAATGGTACGGTAAACGAAGCAGTCCTGGGTTTCCGAACCTTTAATCGGTGGGATCCACGGGTAAGAGCCCGTCGCCATGATCAGCTTATCGTAATAGACCGTACGACCTGCGCTGGAGTGGATTACCTTCTCCTGGCGGTTGATGGTAATTGCGCGTTCGCCCACTAACACCTTAACGCCGTGCTTCTCATAGAATCCTTCACGCACCAGAGAAAGCTCTTCGGCGGTGTGGTGGGAGAAGTAGGAAGACAGGTGTACACGGTCGTACGCTTTGCGGGGTTCTTCACAGAAGACGGTAATATCAAAGTTGGCAGCGTCGGATTTATCAAGAAGATCCTCAATAAAGCGATGGCCGACCATACCATTACCGATAATAGCGAGTCTGACTTTGCTCATTTTTGCCTCGATTTCTTTTCTATTACTGCCTACCTTAACGATTCAGCAACCGCACTTATTGATACAAATCAAATTCGGCCTTATATACTCCTTAAGGGGTATATGACTGATTTAACTGCATTTTTATAAGTTACGGAATTAACTGGCTTTTCGTGTTTGTATAAAAAGCGCACAATTTAAGGGGTTTTTGTAAGAATTGGCCTACATGACCAGTGAAAGGAAGAGGGCGCGAGAGTGTGCCGGATAGCACAGATACCATCCGGCAGTGAGATTAATGCGTGGCTGGCGCGTTATGCTGGCGATGACGCGTGACGAACCCAAGAATAAAGCACATCACGAATACGACGGCATACAAACCGTTCGCCGTCTGCAATGCCGCCAGCGGGCCGCTGTGCGCCACAATAGGACCGGTGACCACGAAGGTGAGCATAGTACCGATGGTGCCGCAGGTCAGAACGAAGTTAACCAGTTTTGGTGAGGCGACCTTCGTCTGCTGTGAGCCGAGGGTAATAATGGTGGTATAAATCGCGCTGGAGAAGAAGCCCAGCGTCAGAATGAACCACGGCATATGTTCCGGCGTGCCGGTGATGAACAGATACATCAGAACGGTGGCCAGACCTGCCAGTACGGTCAGGATGCGCTGCAGATCGAAGAATCGCAGGATAAAACTAAACGCCCACATGCCAACCATGTAAGACATCCAGAAGTCGCTGACCAGTTTACCCGCATCGTTCAGGCTCATGCCCAGGCTTTTAGCGTATTCCGGTACCCAGGAGATAAAGCCCAACTGACCGAGGATGTAGCACAGCGCGGCGATCGCCAGGAACAGCACGCCAATACCCCATTTTTCTTTCACTACCGGGGCGTCCGGTTGCTGCGCGTGTTTACCCAGCGCCGGGAATTCGCAGCCAAAGGTCAGCAGGAAAATGGCGACGTAGACCAGGCCGATGCAGGCATAGACCCAATACCATTCGATGCTGCGCGCTAACAGATACGCTGCCACCATCGGGAAAATCATCCCCGCCATGCTGAAGAAGGAGTCAGTAAACAGCAGGCGGGAACCGCGCTGGCGACCTTCGTACATCTGGGTCACCAGGAATGTACCAATCGACATGGTGATACCACTCACCACACCCAGCACAAACATGGCCGCAGAGAACAAGGCCAGGCTGTGGCTGAGCATCAGTCCGGCGACCGCCAGGACCATCAGGATGAAGCCAAAACGCAATTGCGTTTTCAGCGGCACGATTTCCATCAGCCAGGCATTCAGAAAAATAGAGATCAGGATACCTGCATTCAGGAAGGTGAAAGTGTTACTCATACTGGAAACGGGCAAATGGAAATAGTCTGCGATGTTTCCCATCACCATCCCGGTGACAATGACCAACGCACCTGTCAGGGCGTAGGAGAGAAAGCTAATCCATGTGAGCTTAATGCGATTGCTGTTAGTCATGACTGGCCTGTATAGAAGTGTAAGGCGCATTAACGGCGCCGTGAGCGGGCAGATTTTAGGCGTTTTAGTGATGTATTTAAATGTTTTTTGGTAATTACTGAGCCTGTTACATTTTTGTATGTGATCGTGATCACATAGACATTTACGGCTATGAGGTTACATTTGTTTCAAGTACGTAAAATTAGGTAAAGGGATGGCCTTGTTCATGAAGGCTCTTTAGAATCAATCCACTTGCTTCATTTCTGCTCTTGTTAAGGAATTCTCATGCTCAAATCGACTCTGGCGGCTGTTGCAGCTGTTCTCGCTCTTTCTGCTCTCTCTCCCGCAGCGCTGGCAGCGAAAGGGGATCCGCATGTCCTGCTGACAACTTCTGCCGGTAACATTGAGCTGGAGCTGAACAGTCAGAAAGCCCCAGTTTCAGTGCAAAACTTTGTCGATTATGTCAACAGCGGTTTCTATAACAACACCACGTTTCATCGTGTGATCCCAGGATTTATGGTGCAGGGTGGTGGTTTTACCGAGCAGATGCAGCAGAAGAAACCTAACCCGCCAATCAAGAATGAAGCCGATAACGGACTGCGTAACACCCGTGGCACGATTGCTATGGCGCGCACTGCGGATAAAGACAGCGCGACCAGCCAGTTCTTTATCAACATTGCGGACAATGCATTCCTCGATCACGGCCAGCGTGATTTTGGCTACGCTGTCTTTGGTAAAGTTGTGAAAGGTATGGATGTCGCGGATAAGATCTCTCAGGTTCAGACCCACGATGTCGGTCCTTACCAGAATGTTCCGTCAAAACCGATTGTTATCCTTTCAGCCAAAGTCCTGCCGTAATCGTATTTTGCGCGGGCAGCGCTTGCCCGCGTTCTCTCCCTTCTCTGCGTAACCCGAAATTGCTGCTTATACTTGTGGCAAGTGTCGGCTCATTCAGGGAGGTCACGTGAAAAAACTCACCGATAAACAAAAGTCCAGGATCTGGGAACAACGGCGAAATGCCAATTTCCAGGCAAGCCGGCGACTGGAAGGCGTGGATATTCCACGGGTTACTCTGAGCGCTGAAGACGCCCTGGCGCGTCTTGAAGAATTGCGGAGGCACTATGAGCGATAAATTCGGTGATGGACGTGACCCCTATTTGTATCCGGGCCTGAATGTCATGCGTAACCGGCTGGGGGTTCATCAGGCGCAGCGTCTGGCGCAGGCAGCTTATGAGTTGACGGCGCTGCGCGCGGCAACTATCGAATTGGGCCCGCTTAAACGGGGTTTGCCGCATCTGTGTGCTATTCATCGCCAACTCTATCAGGATATTTTTGACTGGGCGGGACATCTGCGAGAAGTCGATATCTACCAGGGCGATACCCGCTTTTGCCATTTCGCTTATATCGAGAAAGAGGGCAATGCGCTGATGCAGGACCTGGAAGACGAGTCCTGGCTGGTGGGGTTGTCGCAAGAAAAGTTTGTCGACCGCCTCGCACACTACTACTGTGAAATTAATGTGCTGCACCCGTTTCGCATCGGCAGTGGTCTGGCGCAGCGTATTTTCTTCGAACAGTTGGCGATTCATGCCGGGTATATACTCAACTGGGAGGGCATCCAGGTTGAGGAGTGGAACCAGGCAAATCAAAGCGGTGCCATGGGGGACCTGTCCGCACTGCAGGCGATATTTCGTAAAGTGGTAAGCGAAGCCCTGGAAACTGAGTAGAATAGCGCGGTTCTTCTGTACCGGAGCCGCCATGATCCTGCTTATCGATAACTACGATTCTTTTACCTGGAACCTGTATCAATACTTCTGCGAACTGGGCGCAGATGTCCTTGTCAGGCGCAACGACGCGCTGACGCTGGCGCAAATTGATGCGCTGAATCCGCAGAAAATAGTGATTTCCCCGGGACCCTGTACGCCGGATGACGCCGGTATTTCGCTGGAGGTTATTCGCTATTTCGCAGGGAAGATCCCTCTGCTGGGTGTTTGTCTGGGCCATCAGGCGATGGCGCAGGCCTTTGGTGCGACCGTGGTGCGGGCAGCGAAAGTGATGCATGGTAAAACGTCGCCGATTACGCATAACGGGCAGGGCGTTTTTCAGGGGCTCGCCAATCCATTAACGGTAACGCGCTACCATTCTCTGGTGGTCGCACCTGAGACGTTGCCTGAGTGCTTTGAGGTGACCGCCTGGAGTGAAACGCAGGAGATCATGGGTATTCGCCACCGGGAGTGGGATATGGAAGGGGTGCAGTTTCACCCGGAGAGTATTCTCAGCGAACAGGGGCATCAGCTGCTGGCTAATTTCCTCAACCAGTGATTTGTGGTTGCTATTCAGTGATTTTTTATTCATATTTTGTGATTATAATTTCACTAGCATTTCTGCTTAACAGGGTGGTAATGACATGGCAACTGAACAAACTGCAATTACACGCGCGACATTCGATGAAGTGATTCTGCCGATTTATGCACCGGCTGAGTTTATCCCTGTAAAAGGGAAAGGGAGTCGAGTATGGGATCAACAGGGTAAAGAGTACGTTGATTTCGCGGGTGGTATTGCAGTTACCGCGTTAGGGCATTGCCATCCGGCGCTGGTTGAGGCGTTAAAAACTCAGGGCGAAACCCTGTGGCATACCAGCAATGTTTTTACCAACGAACCGGCGTTGCGCTTAGGCCGTAAAATCATTGATGCAACCTTCGCCGAACGCGTACTGTTCATGAACTCCGGTACCGAAGCTAACGAAACCGCCTTTAAGCTGGCGCGCCACTATGCCTGCGTGCGCCATAGCCCGTTCAAGACCAAGATTATTGCCTTCCATAACGCGTTTCACGGTCGTTCGCTGTTTACCGTATCCGTCGGCGGGCAGCCGAAATACTCCGACGGCTTTGGACCCAAACCGGCGGATATCATCCATGTACCGTTTAACGATCTGCATGCGGTCAAAGCGGTGATGGACGATCACACCTGTGCGGTGGTGATCGAACCTATTCAGGGCGAGGGTGGCGTTACTGCGGCAACGCCGGCATTCCTGCAAGGTTTGCGTGAACTTTGTGATCAGCACCAGGCACTGTTGGTATTTGATGAAGTACAGAGCGGAATGGGGCGTACCGGCTCACTGTTTGCCTATATGCACTACGGCGTGACGCCGGATATCCTGACCAGCGCCAAGGCGCTCGGCGGCGGTTTCCCGGTGAGCGCGGTGCTGACCACCCAGGAGATTGCCTCCGCGTTCCACGTGGGTTCACACGGCTCCACATACGGCGGTAACCCGCTGGCCTGCGCGGTTGCGGGAGCTGCGTTTGATATCATCAACACGCCGGAAGTGCTGGAAGGTATTCAGGCCAAACGCCAGGCGTTTGTTCAGCATTTGCAGAAAATTGACCAGCAGTTTGACATTTTCAGCGACATTCGCGGTATGGGACTGCTGATCGGCGCCGAACTGAAGCCGCAGTTTAAAGGCCGGGCGCGTGATTTCTTGTACGCCGCGGCGAATGAAGGCGTGATGGTACTGAATGCCGGGCCGGACGTGATGCGTTTTGCACCGTCGCTGGTGGTGGAGCAGGCTGATATTGATGAAGGGATGCAGCGCTTCGCGCAGGCCGTGGCGAAAGTGGTGGGTTGATGGATTGCCGGATGGCGCTACGCTGATCCGGCCTACGAATCACACCTTACCCCGTAGGCCGGATAAGGCGTTACGCCGCCATCCGGCAACTCTCTTAACCCTTCATATCCCGCAGTCGGCGGCTCAGCCAGATCCCATGGTGCGGTCGCTGACGCCATGCTACCGACGAAATGGTGTGCATGGTATTCAGATGCCCCAATATCCGCTGTAGGTGCTGCTCAAGGGTGCTTAAAGGCCCATGGGACAGCATCTCTGGCGCCTCGAGAATATTCACATCGCCGGAGCTTCCGGGGCCGTCATATTCCAGCCGCTGCTGGCAGCGTTGGATCGCAATTTCGCAGGATTCCAGATACCGCTGCGCCAAATCCGGCGTCAGCATCGTATGTTCCCTTGCCAGCGTAGTCATTGCGTTGATGTGTTCGACGATGAACTGGCTATGCGTAACCCACAGTTTCATGTCCGCCAGATAGTGCGAGTTGAACCTAGGCTCCTGCATCGCCTGGTTAAGTGAGTTGAACAGCGTGTTATGCGCCTGGTTGACCCGCATGCGTTGATACGCCAGCGGTGTGGCCTGGGGATCGTTGCTCAGGATCAGGCGAATAGCCTCCTGATCGGCTTCTAACGCATCGTGGGCGTTTTTACGCAGCAAACCGCTCTGCCACTGCGGCCACAGCCAGAGCATTCCGCCAAAGGCGATCAGGCAGCCAGTGACCGTATCGATAAACCGCGGCACGATAAACTGTTCCCCGTTCAGCGTCAGCAGTTGCAGGGTATATACCGCGGTGACCGTAAAGCCGACGGTAGCCCAGCCGTAGTTTTTGCGGATGGTCAGATAACTCACCAGGGTTATCAGCAGCATGCCTGCCAGCGTGTAACCTTCCTGAATATGAAAGTGCAGTGTGACGCCGGCGATCACCAGGCCGACTAGCGTCCCTACTGAACGGTGTAAAATACGTACCCGGGTCGCCCCATAGCCATTTTGCGTGACGAACAGGATTGTCATCAAAATCCAGTAGGGTTTTGGCAGGTGTAAGGCGCTGCCCATCAGGCTGGCAATGCTCAACATGACGCTGATGCGTCCGGCATTACGCAGCGCCGGGGATTTCAACGACAGATAGCTTTTCAGGGCAGGGATCAGCGGCAGCCGACGCTGCTTGTCAGCCATTAAATCCCGGGCATACAGTGGTCGCTGGGTGCGTAGCACACGGGCAATACGGCTGAAGTGCCAGTAGCAAAATTGACCCACCGGATTGTCCGGATGTTGGTTGGCGATTTTCTCCAGCGTGCCAATTTGTTTATCCATTGAAAAACGCGTCGGCAAACGGTGATACAAAATATCATCGGCCAGTACGCGAAGGCGTTCGGCGACGGTGCGCGCATTCCAGCGAATCACTTGTTCGGCGTGGCTACGTTCGACCAGCTTTTGCACCTCTTCCGGCTGGTGGAGGCTAACGGAAATATGTTCCTGTAAATCGAGCGCCTCCTGAAAGGCACGTAGCAGGCGCTTATAATCGTTGTTGCGATGCGCCGACAGCATATGCATTTGCTGATAGCACTGGGTAATTAAATCCACCGCTTTTTGCTGGCGCACCAGCAGGGGAGGAAGCGCTTTTTCGGGATCGGCATGCTGGGTCAGCATGCTGTACTTGGCCTCACAGTAATCGGCTAATTCGCGGTACAACAAACTGAGCGATTCACGCAGCGGCTGCTCGCGCCACATCCAGAACCAGAACCAGTTGAACAGGCCGTACCACAATGTGCCCAGCGCGTAGATTAGCAGCGGCTCCCAGACGGGCATGTTCCCGGCCAGGCTGAGCGTGAAAATTGCCGCGATAAGCGAGGCAGGTAGTAGTCGCGCATGCAGAGGGCCTAATTCTGCGGTTACACCAAGAATCAGCGTCAGGCCGGTGAGGATCAGCGGCAGCGGTATATCTTTTGCCAGCAGTAACTGCATGATCAGACTGCATCCGGCAAACAAAGACGCGCCAATCACTAAGCGTTTGAAAAAGCGCTTATGCGGGGTATCAAGACCGGCAATATTGCAGCAGGCAGGGACGAGGGAGAATAAGAGCCCCAGATGAAGCTGACCAATGATAAGGCCGACAGCCACAGGTAAACATAGCACCAGCGTCTGTCGTAGTGCGTAGTTGATCTCGGGGTGATAAATCAGTCTTCGCCACATCGGAGCAAACAAAAATGGCGCATTACTACGTAACACGCCATGTCGATGGGATTAACGCGTGCCGTAGACGACGATGGTCTTACCATGCGCGGAGATCAGATTCTGATCTTCCAGCATTTTCAGGATACGACCAACGGTTTCACGGGAACAGCCAACGATCTGGCCAATTTCCTGGCGGGTAATTTTAATCTGCATGCCGTCCGGGTGAGTCATTGCGTCAGGCTGTTTCGCCAGATTCAGCAGAGTCTGGGCGATACGACCAGTTACGTCGAGGAAGGCAAGGTTGCCTACTTTTTCAGACGTTACCTGCAGACGACGAGCCATCTGAGAAGACAGACGCATCAGAATATCTGGGTTGACCTGGATTAATTGGCGAAATTTTTTGTAGGAAATTTCAGCGACTTCACATGCGGTTTTGGCACGTACCCAGGCGCTACGTTCCTGGCCTTCTTCGAAGAGGCCTAATTCACCAATAAAATCGCCCTGATTCAGATAAGAGAGGATCATTTCTTTCCCTTCTTCATCTTTGATCAGCACTGCCACTGAGCCTTTAACGATGTAATACAACGTTTCCGCTTTTTCACCCTGGTGAATCAGCGTGCTCTTCGATGGGTACTTATGAATATGGCAATGAGACAAGAACCATTCGAGAGTCGGGTCTGTTTGCGGTTTGCCAAGCACCATGCGCGGTTATCCTCTGTTATAAGCTGTCTCCAGAGCCAAAAAACAACCTGTCTCTGGGTTTGCAAAAATGTGCTTCCCGCTACCTGGGAAGGGGGCTGTCAATACGTGCGACGGCCTGTAATGTGATGTCCTCTGCATACATGCAGTACGTCAATGTATTACTGTAGCATCCTGACTGTTTTAGCATAGCTTTCGCCGTGTGTCTCCTGGTGTCTCGCTTCAGCATGACGCAGGTCGCCTTCCATTGCGAGAATTGTTATGTACGCGTAATCTGTCAGGAAAATTGAAACATTGGAGTTACGAAATATGCAAGCGCGTGTAAAGTGGGTTGAGGGGTTAACCTTCCTCGGTGAGTCCGCCTCAGGCCACCAAATTTTGATGGACGGTAACTCTGGTGATAAAGCGCCGAGCCCGATGGAAATGGTCTTAATGGCTGCGGGCGGTTGCAGCGCAATTGATGTGGTGTCGATCCTGCAAAAGGGGCGTCAGGATGTGACCAACTGCGAAGTGAAGCTGACCTCCGAGCGTCGTGATGAAGCGCCGCGCCTGTTCACCCATATCAACCTGCATTTCATTGTAACGGGTAACGACCTGAAAGATGCGTCTGTGTCTCGCGCAGTTGACCTCTCGGCGGAGAAGTATTGTTCCGTAGCTCTGATGCTGGAAAAGGCGGTGAACATTACCCATTCTTATGAAGTCGTTGCCGCGTAATTGCTGATGCCGGATGGCGGCGTTGCCTTATCCGGCCTACAGGATGATGTTGAGTCGTAGGCCGGATAAGCGAAGCGCCATCCGGCGCTTTCCACATATCACTCTATCTTTTTACCTTCCATCAGTCGCTGGACCAGCGGTAGCATAATCAATTCCATCGCCAGACCCATCTTACCGCCCGGCACGACCAACGTATTGATATGCGAAATGAATGAGCCCTGCAGCATGGCCAGTAGCCAGGGATAATCGATGCCTTCCAGATTACGAAAATGAATCACGACAAAGCTTTCATCCAGTGACGGAATGCTCCTGGCGGCAAAGGGATTAGAGGTATCGACGGTCGGTACGCGTTGGAAGTTAATATGCGTGCGGGAAAACTGTGGGGTGATGTAATTGATGTAATCGTCCATTGAGCGCACCACCGAGTCCATTACCGCTTCACGTGAATGCCCGCGTTCGCTGGTATCGCGGGTCAGCTTCTGGATCCACTCCAGGTTTACGATCGGCACCACGCCAACCAGCAGATCGACATGCCGGGCCACGTTTTGCTGTGGGGTGACAACGCCACCGTGCAGTCCTTCATAGAACAGGACATCCGTCGGTTCAGGCAGCGGCTGCCAGGGCGTAAATGTCCCCGGAACCTGATTCCACGGTACGGCCTCATCGTAGGTGTGCAGATATTTACGCGACTGACCTTTGCCCGTCTGGCCGTATTCAATGAAGGTTTGCTCCAGCAGACCGAAGTCGTTAGCTTCGGGGCCGAAATAGCTGATATGCCGCCCGGCATCGCGTGCTTTGCGAATCGCCATGTCCATTTCCGGACGGGTATAGCGATGAAAACTGTCACCTTCCACCTCGGCGGCGCGCAGATTTAACTGCGCGAAAATTTTACGAAACGCAAGGCTGGTGGTGGTGGTCCCCGCGCCGCTGGATCCTGTTACCGCAATCACCGGATGTTTGGCAGACATAACAACTCCATGAAATGGTTGTAATTATAGTAAAGTCGGCCGGCGGCTACGGGTTACTCGTGAATCTGCTTCCTCGGCATAATGTTGACCGTTTCATGCAGTTCGGACCACACCAGCATGGCCTCACCTGATTGTAGTTGGCGTTTGACGTCGGCGACTTTTTGTTCGAGCGAGCGTTCATGTTCACCATAATCGGTGCCTTCGCGCAAGACAAAGCTTTCAATCAGATTGTCCAGCGCGTCCGGGGAGATGTCTTGCCAGGGGATGATCATGATGACGCCTCCAGATACGTTGTCAGCCAGTCCGGGATTCTGGATTCCAGCCACATCTCCGGATGGCGTATCGTACCGCCAATGAATCCGACATGGCCGCCGTGTTCGGTGAGTTGATATTCCACCTGTGAGGGCAGATTTTCCGGTTCAGGGATCACATGACTATCCATAAACGGATCGTCCTTGGCATGAATAATCAGCGTGGGTTTGGCTATCTGATTAAGCAGCGGCATGGCGCTACACTGACGGTAATAGTCTATCGCATCGGCGAAACCGTGAATTTTGGCGGTGATCAGATCGTCAAAATCGCGAATGCGACGCAGAGATTTCAACTGGGCCAGACTCACCGGCAGCGAGCCAGGATAAGCCTCAAGCTTACGCGAGGCATTGGCTTTCAACAGGTTAAGCAGGTAGCGCTGATAGACCTTGGAGAATCCTTTGTCCATATGGTAACTACAGGCTTCCAGCACGAAAGGCGCGGAGACGATAACCGCGGCATCAATGGGGATCGTGTTCCCTTCTTTTGCCAGCAGGCAGGCCAGCATGTTTCCACCGAGCGAATAGCCAACCGCAGCGGTGGGTACACGACCGAACTCACGCTCCAGCCAGTGTAAAAACCAGGTGCCGTCTTCTGTTTCACCGGAGTGATAAATTCGGTTCAGACGATTGGGTTCACCGCTGCAGCCGCGAAAATGCATCACCACGCCCAGCCAGCCGCGCTTTTGTGCTGCTTCAATCAGGCCATGTGCGTAGGGGCTGTTCAGACTACCTTCCAGACCGTGAAAAACCACCAGGCGCGGTTTGTGTTTCGCCTGTTGCGGATCTTCACTCCACGCAAGATCGACGAAATCACCGTCGGGCAATTCCAGACGCTGCCAGTGGGCATCGAACTTCACCTTGCGGCGAATTAAACGCGGCAGCATCGTCTGTAAATGACGGTTACTGATACCGCGCATCGGGCGGAATTCTCGCGAATCGTCGGTAGGTGGGGTCATTTCTGTGGACGTGATTTCAACCATAACACCAGAGCAATTAATAATCGGAAAGAATAACTATACCGTGCGCAGCGCGTGCGGGTTAGCCAATATGTGATTTTGTGCTTACTCGGCCAGCATCTGCTCAAGCTGCTCCTGCGCGTCCAGCCAGGCCATCTCACACTCTTCCAGCCCGGACTTCGCGCTTGCCTGTTGTTGCAGACATGCCGTGAGCTCAGCTTTACGGCTTTGGTCGTACAGTTCGCTGTCGCCGAGTTTCTCTTCCGCCTGTGCCAGCTGTGCGTGCAGTTTCTCCATCTCTTTTTCCAGACGAGTAATCTCTTTACGCAGCGGTTGCGTCAGGGTGCGCAGTTCCGCTTCGCGACGCTTCTGGTCTTTACGCGCCTGGGCGCTGTTAACGCTCTCTTTCGCCGGTTCGTCGCCCTGGCTTTCCTGTTTTTGCACATCGCTCAGCCACTGCTGATAATCCTCCAGATCGCCGTCAAACGGCTCGACTTTCTTGTCGTGTACCAGATAGAGGTCGTCGGTGGTGGAGCGAATCAGGTGACGGTCGTGCGAAACCACGACCAGCGCGCCTTCAAAATCGATCAGCGCTTCGGTCAGCGCCTGACGCATATCTAAATCCAGGTGGTTGGTCGGTTCATCGAGCAGCAGTAGGTTCGGGCGCTGCCAGACGATCAACGCCAGCACCAGACGCGCTTTTTCGCCACCGGAGAAGCGACGGGTTTCTTCGCTGACTTTATCGCCCTGGAAGCCGAATCCGCCGAGGTAGTCTCGCAGTTTCTGCTCAAGCTCCTGCGGCGCCATGCGCGCCAGGTGCTGGATAGGCGATTCATCGGCGCGTAAAAACTCCAGCTGGTGCTGAGCGAAGTAGCCCAGCTTGATGCCTTTCGCCAGGCCAATCTCGCCGCTGATGGGGGCCAGTTCGCCGGCCAGCAGCTTAATCAGCGTTGATTTACCCGCACCGTTGCGGCCTAACAGGCCGATGCGAGAACCCGGCACCAGATTCAGTTTGATAGAGTCGAGGATTGTGCGATCACCGTAGCCAGCACTCACTTTTTCCATTTTCAGCAGCGGATTAGGCAGGCTTTCAGGTTCACGGAAGCTGAAATGGAACGGGTTATCGACATGGGCTGGAGCGATAAGCTCCATACGCTCCAGCATTTTGATACGGCTCTGCGCCTGCTTTGCTTTGGTGGCTTTAGCACGGAAACGATCGATATAGCTTTGCAGATGCGCCACACGCTCCTGCTGGCTTTCGTACATGGCCTGTTGCTGCGCGAGGCGGGTCGCACGCTGGATTTCAAACGCGCTGTAGTTGCCGGTGTACTCGAACATGGTTTGTTGTTCGATATGGATAATTTTATCCACCACCGGATCGAGGAAGTCGCGGTCGTGGGAGATCAAAATCAGCGTGCCCTGATAGCTTTTCAGCCATCTTTCCAGCCAGATCACCGCGTCGAGATCGAGGTGGTTGGTCGGTTCATCGAGCAGCAGCAGGTCTGAACGGCAAATCAGCGCCTGTGCCAGGTTGAGACGCATACGCCAGCCACCGGAGAAGTCGCTGACCGGGCGCTCGAGCTGCTCGTTAGAGAAACCGAGGCCATGCAGCAGACTGGCGGCGCGTGAACGTACGGTCCAGGCGTCAATGGCATCCAGCTTTCCGTGTACGGTGGCAATGGCGTGCCCATCGTTACGTTCGTTGGCATCGTTTAACTGGGCTTCCAGTTGGCGATATTCGCGGTCGCCATCAATCACGTATTCCAGCGCAGGCTGTGGTAACGCAGGCGTTTCCTGATTCACCCATGCGAGCTGCCAGTTTCCCGGGAACGTAAATCCGCCGGCGTCAGCGCTTATTTCATTTTTCAGCAATGCCAGCAGGGTAGATTTACCGCAGCCATTTTTACCCACCAGGCCAACCTTCTGCCCGGGATTAATGGTGGCCGTGGCATTGTCCAGCAAGACGCGCACGCCGCGACGAATTTGTAACGATGAGAAAACAATCATAAGGCGCCGTATGTTCAGACTATGTTAATTTATCATTATGATAATGTAATGTGTGGGCCGTTTGCCGCACCGAGGCGCAATGGTAGCCCAAAACGCCGAAAATAGACAAAAGACAAAACCGGGAGGGGGATGATGTCCCAGCCAGCGAAAGTGTTGCTGCTGTATGCCCATCCGGAATCTCAGGACTCGGTCGCGAACCGGGTTCTGCTTAAACCGGCCATACAGCTCAGTAATGTTACCGTGCACGACCTATACGCGCACTATCCCGATTTTTTTATCGATATTTCTCACGAGCAGGAACTGCTGCGTGAGCATGATGTGATTGTTTTTCAACATCCGCTCTATACCTATAGCTGCCCGGCCCTGCTAAAGGAGTGGCTTGACCGCGTACTGAGCCGCGGGTTTGCCAGTGGCCCCGGAGGGAATCAACTGGCGGGAAAGTACTGGCGGAGTGTGATCACTACCGGCGAACCGGAAAGCGCCTACCGCTATGACGCGCTAAACCGCTATCCGATGAGTGATGTGCTGCGCCCTTTCGAGCTGACGGCAGGAATGTGCCGGATGCACTGGATGAGCCCCATCATCGTTTACTGGGCCAGACGGCAAACGAAGCAGGAGCTGGACAGCCATGCGAAAGCGTATGGTGACTGGCTGGCGAATCCGATCCCTGTGGGAGGCCGCTGATGGAAGGTTCTGATTTATTGACTGCGGGAGTGCTGTTCCTTTTCGCGGCGGTGGCTGCGGTGCCGTTGGCATCGCGGCTGGGTATTGGACCGGTGTTGGGTTATTTGCTGGCGGGGATCGCTATTGGCCCATGGGGACTTGGATTCATCAGCGATGTGGATGAAATTCTGCACTTCTCCGAGCTGGGCGTGGTCTTCCTGATGTTCATCATCGGGCTGGAACTTAACCCGGCCAAACTATGGCAATTGCGGCGTTCAATTTTTGGTGTCGGTGCCGCGCAGGTGTTACTTAGCGCGCTTGTCCTGGCAGGGTTATTGATGCTCACTGACTTTTCCTGGCAGGCGGCAGTGGTTGGCGGCATTGGTCTGGCGATGTCATCGACCGCAATGGCGTTACAGCTGATGCGGGAAAAAGGGATGAACCGCAGCGAATCCGGACAACTGGGCTTTTCGGTGCTGTTGTTCCAGGATCTGGCGGTGATCCCGGCGTTGGCGCTGGTTCCGCTGTTAGCAGGATCAGCCGATGAACATTTTGACTGGATCAAAGTGGGCATGAAAGTGTTGGCTTTTGCTGGCATGTTGATTGGCGGACGCTATCTGCTGCGTCCTGTATTTCGCTTTATTGCGGGGTCCGGCGTGCGGGAAGTGTTCACCGCTGCGACGCTGCTGTTGGTGCTGGGTTCTGCTTTATTTATGGATGCGCTGGGGCTGTCGATGGCGCTGGGAACGTTTATCGCTGGCGTGCTGCTGGCGGAAAGCGAATACCGACATGAACTGGAAACGGCGATTGATCCCTTTAAAGGGCTTTTGCTCGGGTTATTTTTCATCTCTGTGGGGATGTCACTTAACCTTGGCGTGCTTTATACCCATATTTTGTGGGTAGTGGCGAGCGTGATAGTACTGGTCATCGTGAAGACGCTGGTGCTCTATGTGTTGGCGCGGCTGAACGGTATGAGAAGCTCGGAGCGGATGCAATTTGCGGGGGTGCTAAGCCAGGGCGGAGAATTTGCCTTCGTGCTTTTTTCAACAGCATCTTCCCAGCGGCTGTTTCAGGGCGATCAAATGGCACTTTTGCTGGTAACTGTCACGCTGTCGATGATGACCACGCCACTGCTGATGAAGCTGATTGATAAATGGCTATCCCGCCAGTTTAACGGCCCGGATGAAGAAGATGAAAAACCCTGGGTGGAAGACGATAAGCCGCAGGTGATTGTGGTGGGGTTTGGGCGCTTTGGTCAGGTCATCGGTCGCCTGTTAATGGCCAATAAGATGCGTATTACCGTTCTGGAACGGGATATTAGTGCGGTGAATCTGATGCGTAAATATGGCTATAAAGTCTATTACGGCGATGCCACACAGGTGGAGCTTTTACGTTCCGCTGGCGCAGAGGCGGCGCAGTCTATTGTGATCACCTGCAATGAACCTGAAGACACGATGAAGCTGGTGGAATTGTGCCAACAACATTTTCCGCATTTGCATATTCTTGCGCGAGCGCGCGGACGTGTAGAGGCGCATGAGTTATTACAGGCAGGTGTCACGCAGTTTTCCCGTGAAACTTTCTCGAGCGCACTGGAACTGGGGCGCAAAGCGCTGGTGTCGTTGGGGATGCATCCGCATCAGGCGCAGCGTGCCCAGTTGCATTTTCGTCGACTCGATATGCACATGCTACGGGAATTGATCCCAATGCACACCGATACGGTGCAAATCTCTCGTGCCAGAGAGGCCCGACGCGAGCTGGAGGAGATTTTCCAGCGGGAGATGCAGAAAGAACGGCGCCAGCTGGATGGCTGGGATGAATTTGAGTAGAGGATAACCATGGCAATTCGTAAACGTTTTATTGCAGGCGCAAAATGTCCGTCCTGCCAGGCGCAGGATTCGCTGGCGATGTGGCGTGAAAATAATATCGATATTGTTGAGTGTGTTAAGTGCGGTCATCAGATGCGCGAGGCCGATAAACAGGCCCGCGAGCACGTTCGCAAAGAAGAGCAAGTGATCGGGATTTTTCATCCGGACTAGCGATATGCCGCAGCTTTTTTTAAGCTAGAGGGTACACGGGTGCAGAATTCCGCTACAATCTGCGCCACTATTCTTTCCATGCTCAGGAGATATCATGAAAGTAGCAAAGGACCTGGTGGTCAGCCTGGCCTATCAGGTACGTACAGAAGACGGTGTGTTGGTTGATGAGTCTCCGGTGAGTGCACCGCTGGACTACCTGCATGGTCACGGTTCCCTGATTTCTGGCCTGGAAACAGCGCTGGACGGTCATGAAGTTGGCGACAAATTCGATGTTGCTGTTGGCGCAAACGACGCATACGGTCAGTACGACGAAAACCTGGTGCAGCGTGTTCCTAAAGACGTCTTCATGGGCGTTGACGAACTGCAGGTTGGCATGCGTTTCCTGGCTGAAACTGACCAGGGGCCGGTACCGGTAGAAATTACCGAAGTGGAAGACGACCACGTTGTGGTTGACGGTAACCACATGCTGGCTGGCCAGAATCTGAAATTCAACGTCGAAGTTGTCGCGATCCGCGAAGCGACCGAAGAAGAACTGGCTCATGGCCACGTTCACGGCGCGCACGGCCACGACCACGATCATGACCACGGTCATGACGGTTGCTGCGGTGGTCACGGCCACGACCATGGTCACGAGCACGGCGGCGAAGGCTGCTGCGGCGGTGGTGGTAAAGGTAACGGCGGCGGCTGCGGTTGCCACTAATACCCTTCGTCTTTCAACCCACAGCGGTGTTGGCTGCGCTTTCGAATCCTGGTCACATAGTTATCTATGCTCCCAGGACTTCCTCAAGCTTGCCGCCTTGCTGTGATTTGAAATCCTTTGGGTATATGTGAGTAGATCCGATAAGTGTTAGCGCTTTCGGACACAAAAAAAGCGGGAATATCCCGCTTTTTTTACGTCTCAATAATGTGGCGGAGGGGTCTCTTCAGACTGTGACGCGATATGAGACGGCTGAGTGGCTTTGAGCTTTTCTGTCAGCAGACGCAGATGGTCGCGCAGTTTGGCCATTTCCAGTTCATGTGCGGTCACGGTTACGTTCAGCTCTTCAATGGTTATCTCCTGAAACGCCAGGCGACTCTCCAGCTCAGCCAGGCGAGTTTCCATCGTTGTATCCTGCATGATTCACCTCTTCTGTTTTTCTCCGGCAGATCGCGGACTGCGGCGAATTCTACTTAACTTTGCCTGTTTGCACAGCACACAATCTTCGGTCACGAAACTAATTTAAACAAAAAGAGTCTGAAAAGTGGTGATAATAGGGCGTGCCTGTATGTTGATTTGTTCTGCAACGCTTTATAGTACATTTTTATGTTAGTTAACCCTGGGGTGAGATGCCCCGGCCCTGGAGAGATGGATGAAATCACTGTTTAAAGTAACGCTGCTGGCGACCACAATGGCCGTTGCACTGCATGCCCCGATCACCTTCGCTGCTGATGCCGCGAAACCAGCCGCTACTGCTGACAGCAAAGCAGCATTCAAGAATGACGACCAAAAAGCCGCTTACGCGCTGGGCGCGTCCCTGGGTCGTTATATGGAAAACTCCCTGAAAGAACAGGAAAAACTGGGCATCAAACTGGATAAAGATCAGTTGATCGCGGGTGTTCAGGATGCGTTTGCAGATAAGAGCAAACTGTCTGACCAGGAAATCGAACAAACTCTGCAGGCATTTGAAGCGCGCGTGAAGAGCTCCGCTCAGGCAAAAATGGAAAAAGACGCGGCTGACAACGAAGCCAAAGGTAAAGTATACCGCGAGAAATTTGCTAAAGAGAAAGGCGTTAAAACCTCTGCCACTGGCCTGGTCTACAAAGTAGAGAAAGAAGGTACCGGTGCCGCTCCGAAAGACAGCGATACTGTAGTCGTAAACTACAAAGGTACGCTGATCGATGGTAAAGAGTTTGATAACTCTTACACCCGTGGTGAGCCGCTCTCTTTCCGTCTTGACGGCGTGATCCCGGGCTGGACTGAAGGCCTGAAAAACATCAAGAAAGGCGGCAAAATCCAGTTGGTTATCCCACCGGATCTGGCATACGGTAAAACTGGCGTTCCGGGCATCCCGGCAAACTCCACGCTGGTCTTTGATGTTGAGCTGTTAGATATCAAACCGGCACCAAAAGCCGATGCGCAGCCAGAAGCTGCACCGGCTGATAAAGCTGCAGACAGCAGCAAAAAGTAAGAGAACAAAAACCGCCGCCCACAGGGCGGCGGTTTTTTATTATCGACAGGATATAATTAATACTGGAAAGCGCCTTGTGCGCTGTATTACTTTAGATGCCCCTATAATAGTGATGAGCCTGCCCTGACAACATAACGACAGGCTCCTGAAAAGGAGTGCTTTTTTTCATGTCCAGGTCGCTTTTAACCAACGAAACCAGTGAGCTAGATTTGCTGGATCAACGTCCTTTCGATCAAACCGACTTCGATATCCTTAAATCCTATGAAGCGGTAGTGGACGGGTTGGCGATGCTCATTGGTTCCCATTGTGAAATCGTATTGCACTCTTTGCAGGATTTGAAATGCTCGGCCATTCGCATCGCTAACGGTGAACACACGGGCCGTAAAATTGGCTCGCCGATTACCGACCTTGCGTTGCGTATGCTGCATGATATGACGGGTGCGGATAGCAGCGTGTCGAAGTGTTATTTCACACGCGCGAAAAGCGGTGTCTTGATGAAGTCGGTGACGATTGCCATTCGCAACCGTGAGCATCGCGTGATTGGTCTGCTGTGCATCAACATGAACCTTGATGTTCCTTTCTCGCAGATAATGAATACCTTTATCCCGCCGGAGACCCCGGAAGTGGGATCAGCCGTGAACTTCGCGTCCTCAGTCGAAGATCTGGTGACGCAGACGCTGGAGTTCACCATTGAAGAAGTGAACGCCGATCGTAATGTCTCCAACAATGCCAAGAATCGTCAGATTGTCCTGAACCTGTATGAGAAAGGGATCTTCGATATTAAAGATGCGATCAATCAGGTCGCCGATCGTCTGAACATCTCTAAGCACACGGTCTACCTCTATATTCGCCAGTTCAAAAGCGGTGATTTCCAGGGGCAAGATAAGTAATGCGTTTTGCCATCATGGTAACCGGGCCCGCCTACGGCACACAGCAAGCGAGTAGCGCATTGCAATTTGCGCATGCGCTACTCGAAGAAGGACACAAGTTGTGTAGCGTTTTCTTTTATCGTGAGGGCGTGTATAACGCGAACGTTCTGACATCGCCCGCCAGTGATGAATTTGATTTAGTTCGAGCCTGGCAAAAGCTTCACCAACAGCATGGTGTGGCGCTGAATATCTGTGTTGCGGCAGCCTTGCGGCGTGGTGTTGTTGATGAGACTGAAGCAACACGGCTAGGGTTGTCTGGTGCTAATTTACAATCAGGATTTACTCTCAGCGGTCTTGGATCGCTGGCTGAAGCATCCCTGACGTGCGATCGCGTGGTGCAGTTTTAATGAAACGTGTTGCCCTTGTTTTTTCTACTGTGCCGCACGGCAGCGCATCCGGCCGCGAAGGACTGGATGCTTTACTGGCGACATCTGCATTAACGGAAGATCTCGGCGTGTTCTTTATCGGTGATGGTGTCTTCCAGATCCTCCAGGGTCAACAACCGGATGTCGTTCTGGCGCGAGACTATATTGCTACTTTCAAACTGTTAGGATTGTACGATATAGAACAATGCTGGCTTTGTGCGGCCTCATTGCGTGAGCGAGGCCTGGCAGAGGGGGCGAATTTTGTGGTTGATGCGACGGCGCTTGAACCGGAAGATTTACGCCGTGAGTTAGGCAACTTTGACGTCATTTTAAGGTTTTGAGACTCTCATGCTGCACACACTACATCGCTCCGCGTGGCTTACCGATTTCTCCTCTCTTCTTCGCCTGGTAGATAAAGACGATGAGCTTTTATTGCTCCAGGATGGCGTGACGGCAGCAATCGAAGGAAGCCGTTTCCTTGAAAGTCTGCAAAATGCCTCCATTAAGGTCTATGTACTGGAAGAAGACATTAAGGCTCGCGGGTTGAGTGGTCAAATTTCAGACAGTGTCGTCAGGGTTAGCTATACTGACTTCGTCAGACTTACGGTGAAGCATCCCAGCCAGATGTCCTGGTAATTGTGGGATCGTTGTATATTTCTTGACACCTTTTCGACACCGACCTAAAATTCTGCGTCCTCATATTGTATGAGGTCGTTTTATTACGTGTTTACGAAGCAAAAGCTAAAACCAGGAGCTATTTAATGGCAACAGTTAACCAGCTGGTACGCAAACCACGTGCACGCAAAGTTGCAAAAAGCAACGTGCCTGCGCTGGAAGCATGCCCGCAGAAACGTGGCGTATGTACTCGTGTATATACTACCACTCCTAAAAAACCGAACTCCGCACTGCGTAAAGTTTGCCGTGTTCGTCTGACTAACGGTTTTGAAGTGACTTCCTACATCGGTGGTGAAGGTCACAACCTGCAGGAGCACTCCGTGATCCTGATCCGTGGCGGTCGTGTAAAAGACCTCCCGGGTGTTCGTTACCACACCGTTCGTGGTGCGCTTGACTGCTCCGGCGTTAAAGACCGTAAGCAATCACGCTCCAAGTATGGCGTGAAACGTCCTAAGGCTTAATGGTTCTCCGTTAAGTAAGGCCAAACGTTTTATATTAATGTCAAACTAAACTCTTAGAGTTTTGGACAATCCTGAATTAACAACGGAGTATTTCCATGCCACGTCGTCGCGTCATTGGTCAGCGTAAAATTCTGCCGGATCCGAAGTTCGGATCAGAACTGCTGGCTAAATTTGTAAATATCCTGATGGTAGATGGTAAAAAATCTACTGCCGAAACTATCGTATACAGCGCGCTGGAGACCCTGGCTCAGCGTTCTGGTAAAAACGAACTGGAAGCTTTCGAAGTAGCTCTCGAAAACGTGCGCCCGACTGTCGAAGTTAAGTCTCGCCGCGTTGGTGGTTCTACTTATCAGGTACCAGTTGAAGTCCGTCCGGTCCGTCGTAATGCTCTGGCAATGCGTTGGATCGTTGAAGCTGCTCGTAAACGCGGTGATAAATCCATGGCTCTGCGCCTGGCGAACGAACTTTCTGATGCTGCAGAAAACAAAGGTACTGCAGTTAAGAAACGTGAAGACGTTCACCGTATGGCAGAAGCCAACAAGGCGTTCGCACACTACCGTTGGTAATCCCTTCGGAGTTTTAGTCACCAGGCGGGCGCTTCTAGTAAGCAGCCCGCTTTGGGCTACTTAAATTGAACGCCTAAAAGATAAACGAGGAATCAAATGGCTCGTACAACACCCATCGCGCGCTACCGTAACATCGGTATCAGTGCGCACATCGACGCCGGTAAAACCACTACTACCGAACGTATTCTGTTCTACACCGGTGTAAACCATAAAATCGGTGAAGTTCATGACGGCGCAGCCACCATGGACTGGATGGAGCAGGAGCAGGAGCGTGGTATTACTATCACCTCCGCAGCGACTACTGCATTCTGGTCTGGTATGGCTAAGCAGTACGAACCGCATCGCGTAAACATCATCGACACCCCGGGGCACGTTGACTTCACAATCGAAGTAGAACGTTCCATGCGTGTGCTTGATGGTGCAGTAATGGTTTACTGCGCAGTTGGTGGTGTTCAGCCTCAGTCTGAAACCGTATGGCGTCAGGCAAACAAATATAAAGTTCCGCGCATTGCGTTCGTTAACAAAATGGACCGTATGGGTGCGAACTTCCTGAAAGTTGTTGGTCAGATCAAAACCCGTCTGGGCGCGAACCCTGTTCCGCTGCAGCTGGCAATTGGCGCTGAAGAAGCGTTCACCGGTGTTGTTGACCTGGTGAAAATGAAAGCCATCAACTGGAACGAAGAAGATGCAGGCGTAACCTTCACTTATGAAGATATCCCGGCTGACATGCAGGAACTGGCTGAAGAATGGCACCAGAACCTGATCGAGTCCGCTGCGGAAGCTTCAGAAGAGCTGATGGAGAAATACCTGGGTGGTGAAGAACTGACTGAAGAAGAGATCAAAAAAGCTCTGCGTCAGCGTGTTCTGAACAACGAAATCATCCTGGTAACCTGTGGTTCTGCGTTCAAGAACAAAGGTGTTCAGGCGATGCTGGATGCGGTAATTGATTACCTGCCATCCCCAGTCGACGTACCTGCGATCAACGGTATTCTGGACGACGGTAAAGATACTCCTGCTGAGCGTCATGCTAGCGATGACGAGCCGTTTGCTGCTCTGGCATTCAAAATCGCTACCGACCCGTTCGTGGGTAACCTGACCTTCTTCCGCGTGTACTCTGGTGTGGTTAACTCCGGTGACACCATCCTGAACTCCGTGAAAACTGCACGTGAACGTTTCGGCCGTATCGTACAGATGCACGCTAACAAACGTGAAGAGATCAAAGAAGTTCGCGCGGGCGATATCGCTGCTGCTATCGGTCTGAAAGACGTGACCACTGGTGACACTCTGTGTGACCCGGATCACCCGATCATTCTGGAACGTATGGAATTCCCTGAGCCGGTAATTTCCATCGCGGTAGAACCGAAAACCAAAGCTGACCAGGAAAAAATGGGTCTGGCTCTGGGCCGTCTGGCTAAAGAAGACCCGTCATTCCGCGTATGGACTGACGAAGAATCTAACCAGACCATTATCGCTGGTATGGGTGAGCTGCACCTCGACATCATCGTTGACCGTATGAAGCGTGAATTCAACGTTGAAGCGAACGTCGGTAAACCTCAGGTTGCTTACCGTGAAGCGATTCGCGCGAAAGTTACCGATATCGAAGGTAAACACGCTAAGCAGTCTGGTGGTCGCGGTCAGTACGGTCATGTTGTTATCGACATGTACCCGCTGGAGCCGGGTTCAAACCCGAAAGGCTACGAGTTCATCAACGACATCAAAGGTGGTGTAATTCCTGGCGAATACATCCCGGCCGTTGATAAAGGCATCCAGGAACAGCTGAAATCTGGCCCGCTGGCTGGTTACCCGGTTGTTGATCTGGGCGTGCGTCTGCACTTCGGTTCTTACCATGACGTTGACTCCTCTGAGCTGGCGTTTAAACTGGCCGCTTCTATCGCCTTCAAAGATGGCTTTAAGAAAGCGAAACCAGTTCTGCTTGAGCCTATCATGAAGGTTGAAGTAGAGACTCCGGAAGAGAACACCGGTGACGTAATCGGTGACTTGAGCCGCCGTCGTGGTATGCTTCGTGGTCAGGAATCCAACGTCACTGGCGTTGTTATCCATGCTGAAGTTCCGCTGTCTGAAATGTTCGGATATGCAACCCAGCTGCGTTCTCTGACCAAAGGCCGTGCTTCTTACTCCATGGAGTTCCTGAAGTACGACGATGCGCCGAACAACGTTGCTCAGGCCGTTATTGAAGCCCGTGGTAAATAATCCACAGGATTAAAACCTAAGTCCCGTGCTCTCTCCATAGGGGAGAGCACTATAGTAAGGAATATAGCCGTGTCTAAAGAAAAATTTGAACGTACAAAACCGCACGTTAACGTCGGCACCATCGGCCACGTTGACCACGGTAAAACTACCCTGACCGCTGCAATCACTACCGTACTGGCTAAAACCTACGGCGGTGCTGCTCGTGCATTCGACCAGATCGATAACGCGCCGGAAGAAAAAGCTCGTGGTATCACCATCAACACTTCTCACGTTGAATATGACACCCCGACTCGCCACTACGCACACGTAGACTGCCCGGGCCACGCCGACTATGTTAAAAACATGATCACCGGTGCTGCGCAGATGGACGGCGCGATCCTGGTTGTTGCTGCGACTGACGGCCCGATGCCGCAGACTCGTGAGCACATCCTGCTGGGTCGTCAGGTAGGCGTTCCGTACATCATCGTGTTCCTGAACAAATGCGACATGGTTGATGACGAAGAGCTGCTGGAACTGGTAGAAATGGAAGTTCGTGAACTTCTGTCTCAGTACGATTTCCCGGGCGACGACACTCCGATCGTTCGTGGTTCTGCTCTGAAAGCGCTGGAAGGCGAAGCAGAGTGGGAAGCGAAAATCATCGAACTGGCTGGCTTCCTGGATTCTTACATCCCGGAACCAGAACGTGCTATCGATAAGCCGTTCCTGCTGCCAATCGAAGACGTATTCTCCATCTCCGGTCGTGGTACCGTTGTTACCGGTCGTGTAGAACGCGGTATCATCAAAGTTGGTGAAGAAGTTGAAATCGTTGGTATCAAAGAGACTGCCAAGTCTACCTGTACCGGCGTTGAAATGTTCCGCAAACTGCTGGACGAAGGCCGTGCTGGTGAGAACGTTGGTGTTCTGCTGCGTGGTATCAAACGTGAAGAAATCGAACGTGGTCAGGTACTGGCTAAGCCGGGCTCTATCAAGCCGCACACCAAGTTCGAATCTGAAGTGTACATTCTGTCCAAAGACGAAGGCGGCCGTCATACTCCGTTCTTCAAAGGCTACCGTCCGCAGTTCTACTTCCGTACTACTGACGTGACGGGTACCATCGAACTGCCGGAAGGCGTAGAGATGGTAATGCCGGGCGACAACATCAAAATGGTTGTTACCCTGATCCACCCGATCGCGATGGATGACGGTCTGCGTTTCGCAATCCGTGAAGGCGGCCGTACTGTAGGTGCGGGCGTTGTTGCTAAAGTAATGAGCTAATTATTGATTAATTGGCTTTGAGCTTAAAAAGGGCGCTTAGGCGCCCTTTTTGCTGCCTGCAATTTAGTAGCTGTCATATTTATTCGCATTTTTTATTCATTCTCCCGCCGCGTAAATAGCGTTGTGCTATTGTAATCATAACTATTCTCATTTACACTTTGCGCAGAAATTGAACGGGAGCGATCATGTACGTTTGTTTGTGTAATGCGATAAGTGATAAAAAAATTCGTCAGGCTGTTCGCCAGTTTCATCCTCAGTCCTTTCAGCAATTACGTAAGTTTATTCCTGTTGGAAATCAGTGCGGTAAGTGCATTCGTGCTGCGCGTGAAGTCATGCAGGATGAATTAACTCAAATGCCAGAATTTAAAGAGATCGCCTAAGTCACACTCTTTTTTTTGACATCCCTGTAGCCCCATCTACGCTCTAAGAGTGGAAGCGGAGGGACTATAAAATGAAAGGTGATGTTAAAATCATAAATTATCTCAATAAACTATTGGGAAATGAGCTTGTCGCAATCAACCAGTATTTTCTCCATGCCCGTATGTTTAAAAACTGGGGACTGACTCGCCTCAATGATGTTGAGTACCATGAATCAATAGATGAGATGAAACACGCTGATAAATATATTGAGCGTATTTTATTCTTAGAAGGTCTCCCAAACTTACAAGATCTAGGTAAGTTGGGGATTGGTGAAGATGTTGAAGAGATGCTGCAATCCGATCTTCGACTCGAGCTTGATGGTGCGAAAGATTTACGCGAAGCCATTGCTTACGCCGATAGCGTTCATGACTATGTTAGTCGGGACATGATGATTGAGATCCTGACCGAAGAAGAAGGGCATATCGATTGGCTCGAAACGGAGTTGGATCTGATTGGAAAACTTGGATTGCAAAACTATCTGCAATCGCAAATTAAGGTCAGCGACTAACCGCCCTGTATCAGATTTAGCCAGCCAACAACAAAACCCGCAGCCGCCAGATATGGCCCAAAAGGCAGCGGGTTTTTTAGTTTCTTTTTTCCATGCGTTATAAATGCTACACCTGTAATGCAGCAAGCCAGCCCGGCGGCAAGTAAGATCAACAGAGGTAATGAGTCCCATCGATGCCACGCGCCAAGTGCGGCGAGAAATTTTACGTCTCCATAGCCTAATCCTTCTTGATGCCATGCCAGGCGGTATCCCCAATAGAACAGAGAAAATACACCATACCCTGCAATGGCTCCCCAAAGTGCATCGGACAACTGTGTGGGGTTGCAACATTGATGAAAAAGAAGACCACTCCAGAGAAGAGGGCAGGTGAATTTGTCGGGCAATAGGCCAGTACGCAAATCCTGAACCCCAAGCAGTCCGGATAGAGAGATATAAATCAGCAAAAAGGGAAGTTCAGTATTCATGCCTCAATCCGGTGCGAGAAAGAGCTAACTATCAGGTAAGTAGCGCTAACTGCACAACGCCCGAATATCCATTTTGCTGGCGTCTTTCCAGGGAATTTGCGTCGCGTAAAAGCGTATACAATCAGAGTGGGATAGCACTCGCATCTGCGTAAGAGTGATTAATTTCTACGCGGCACTTGCTTAAGGCTGAGATTTACGTATAATGCGCGGGCTTGTCTAATATTGACAGCGGTTCGATATGAGCCACCGGTAATGCGAAAGCAATACCAGACAATGTTCCCAATCGGGGAACTCTGTAAGAACGGTTACACTCTCCCATCAATCGTAATGGGTTTGAGGAGTAACTATTTCGTCTATAAAATAATTGGAGCTCTGGTCTCATGCAGAACCAAAGAATCCGTATCCGTTTGAAAGCGTTTGATCATCGTCTGATCGATCAATCAACCGCGGAAATCGTCGAGACTGCCAAGCGCACTGGTGCGCAGGTTCGTGGTCCGATCCCGCTGCCGACCCGCAAAGAGCGTTTCACCGTTCTGATCTCCCCGCACGTCAACAAAGACGCGCGTGATCAGTACGAGATCCGTACTCACAAGCGTCTGGTTGACATCGTTGAGCCAACTGAAAAAACCGTTGATGCTCTGATGCGTCTGGACCTGGCTGCCGGTGTAGACGTGCAGATCAGCCTGGGTTAATCAGGTCATCGAGCGATTGAGAGGTTGATACAATGATTGGTTTAGTCGGTAAAAAAGTGGGTATGACCCGCATCTTCACTGAAGATGGCGTATCTATCCCAGTAACCGTTATCGAAGTTGAAGCAAACCGCGTTACTCAGGTTAAAGATCTGGCTAACGATGGCTATCGCGCTGTTCAGGTTACCACCGGTGCTAAAAAAGCTAACCGCGTAACTAAGCCGGAAGCTGGCCACTTTGCTAAAGCTGGCGTAGAAGCTGGCCGCGGCCTGTGGGAGTTCCGTCTGGCAGATGGTGAAGAATACACCGTTGGTCAGAACATTAGCGTTGAACTGTTTGCTGACGTTAAAAAAGTTGACGTAACCGGTACCTCTAAAGGTAAAGGTTTCGCTGGTACCGTTAAGCGCTGGAACTTCCGTACCCAGGACGCTACTCACGGTAACTCCTTGTCTCACCGCGTTCCGGGTTCTATCGGTCAGAACCAGACTCCGGGCAAAGTGTTCAAAGGCAAGAAAATGGCAGGTCAGCTGGGCAACGAACGTGTAACCGTTCAGAGCCTGGACGTAGTACGTGTTGACGCTGAGCGCAACCTGCTGCTGGTTAAAGGTGGTGTTCCGGGTGCGACCGGTTGCGACCTGATCGTTAAACCAGCTGTGAAGGCGTAAGGGGATAGCAATGGAATTAGTATTGAAAGACGCGCAGAGCGCGCTGACTGTTTCCGAAACTACCTTCGGTCGTGATTTCAACGAAGCGCTGGTTCACCAGGTTGTTGTTGCTTATGCAGCTGGTGCTCGTCAGGGTACTCGTGCTCAGAAGACTCGTGCTGAAGTAACTGGTTCAGGCAAAAAGCCGTGGCGCCAGAAAGGTACCGGCCGTGCGCGTTCAGGTTCTATCAAGAGCCCGATCTGGCGTTCAGGTGGCGTGACCTTCGCTGCTCGTCCACAGGACCACAGTCAAAAAGTAAACAAAAAGATGTACCGCGGCGCGCTGAAAAGCATTCTGTCCGAACTGGTACGTCAGGATCGTCTGATCGTTGTCGAATCATTCTCTGTTGAAGCGCCTAAAACTAAGCTGCTGGCACAGAAACTGAAAGACATGGCTCTGGAAGATGTGCTGATCATCACCGGTGAGCTGGACGAGAACCTGTTCCTGGCTGCGCGCAACCTGCACAAGGTTGACGTACGCGATGCAACTGGTATCGACCCGGTTAGCCTGATCGCCTTCGACAAAGTCGTAATGACTGCTGATGCTGTTAAGCAAGTTGAGGAGATGCTGGCATGATTCGTGAAGAACGTCTGCTGAAAGTGCTGCGCGCACCGCACGTTTCTGAAAAAGCGTCTACTGCGATGGAAAAAACTAACACCATCGTTCTCAAAGTTGCTAAAGACGCGACCAAAGCAGAAATCAAAGCTGCTGTGCAGAAACTGTTTGAAGTCGAAGTCGAAGTCGTTAACACCCTGGTAGTTAAAGGGAAAGTTAAACGTCACGGACAGCGTATCGGTCGTCGTAGCGACTGGAAAAAAGCTTACGTCACCCTGAAGGAAGGCCAGAATCTGGACTTCGTCGGCGGCGCTGAGTAAGTCGGAGGAGTAATACAATGGCAGTTGTTAAATGTAAACCGACATCTCCGGGTCGTCGCCACGTTGTTAAAGTGGTCAACCCAGAGCTGCACAAGGGCAAACCTTTTGCTCCGCTGGTTGAAAAAAACAGCAAATCCGGTGGTCGTAACAACAATGGCCGCATCACCACTCGTCACATCGGTGGTGGTCACAAGCAGGCTTATCGTATTGTTGACTTCAAACGCAACAAAGACGGTATCCCGGCAGTTGTTGAACGTCTTGAGTACGATCCGAACCGCTCCGCGAACATCGCGCTGGTTCTGTACAAAGACGGTGAACGCCGTTACATCCTGGCCCCTAAAGGCCTGAAAGCTGGCGACCAGATTCAATCTGGCGTTGATGCTGCAATCAAAGCAGGTAACACCCTGCCGATGCGCAATATCCCGGTTGGTTCTACCGTTCATAACGTAGAAATGAAACCAGGTAAAGGCGGTCAGCTGGCACGTTCCGCTGGTACTTACGTTCAGATCGTTGCTCGTGATGGTGCTTATGTCACCCTGCGTCTGCGTTCTGGTGAAATGCGTAAAGTCGAAGCAGATTGCCGTGCAACTCTGGGCGAAGTTGGCAATGCTGAGCATATGCTGCGCGTTCTGGGTAAAGCAGGTGCTGCACGCTGGCGTGGTGTTCGTCCTACCGTTCGCGGTACTGCGATGAACCCAGTCGACCACCCACATGGTGGTGGTGAAGGTCGTAACTTTGGTAAGCACCCGGTAACTCCGTGGGGCGTTCAGACCAAAGGTAAGAAGACCCGCAGCAACAAGCGTACTGATAAATTCATCGTACGTCGCCGTAGCAAATAATTTTAGAGGATAAGCCATGCCACGTTCTCTCAAGAAAGGTCCTTTTATTGACCTGCACTTGCTGAAGAAGGTAGAGAAAGCGGTGGAAAGCGGAGACAAGAAGCCCCTGCGCACTTGGTCCCGTCGTTCAACGATCTTTCCTAACATGATCGGTTTGACCATCGCTGTCCATAATGGTCGTCAGCACGTTCCGGTATTTGTTTCCGACGAAATGGTCGGTCACAAACTGGGTGAATTCGCACCGACTCGTACTTATCGCGGCCACGCTGCTGATAAAAAAGCGAAGAAGAAATAAGGTAGGAGGAAGAGATGGAAACTTTAGCTCAACATCGCCATGCTCGTTCTTCTGCTCAGAAGGTTCGCCTTGTTGCAGACCTGATTCGCGGTAAGAAAGTGTCGCAGGCCCTTGATATTCTGACCTACACCAATAAGAAAGCGGCTGTACTGGTTAAGAAAGTCCTGGAATCTGCCATTGCTAACGCTGAACACAACGATGGCGCTGACATTGACGATCTGAAAGTTACGAAAATTTTCGTAGACGAAGGCCCGAGCATGAAGCGCATTATGCCGCGTGCAAAAGGTCGTGCAGATCGCATCCTGAAGCGCACCAGCCACATTACTGTGGTTGTGTCCGATCGCTGAGACTCTGGAGACTAGCAATGGGTCAGAAAGTACATCCTAATGGTATTCGCCTGGGTATTGTAAAACCATGGAACTCAACCTGGTTTGCGAACACCAAAGAATTCGCTGACAACCTGGACAGCGATTTTAAAGTACGTCAGTACCTGACTAAGGAACTGGCGAAAGCGTCTGTATCTCGTATCGTTATCGAGCGTCCGGCTAAGAGCATCCGTGTGACCATTCACACTGCTCGCCCGGGTATTGTTATCGGTAAGAAAGGCGAAGACGTAGAAAAACTGCGCAAAGTCGTAGCGGATATTGCTGGCGTTCCTGCTCAGATCAATATCGCCGAAGTGCGTAAGCCTGAACTGGACGCAAAATTGGTTGCTGACAGCATCACTTCTCAGCTGGAACGTCGCGTTATGTTCCGTCGTGCTATGAAGCGTGCTGTACAGAACGCAATGCGTCTGGGCGCTAAAGGTATCAAAGTTGAAGTTAGCGGCCGTCTGGGCGGCGCGGAAATCGCACGTACCGAATGGTACCGCGAAGGTCGCGTACCTCTGCACACTCTGCGTGCTGACATCGACTACAACACCTCTGAAGCGCACACCACTTACGGTGTAATCGGCGTTAAAGTGTGGATCTTCAAAGGCGAGATCCTGGGTGGTATGGCTGCTGTTGAACAACCGGAAAAACCGGCTGCACAACCTAAAAAGCAGCAGCGTAAAGGCCGTAAATAAGGAGCGTCGCTGATGTTACAACCAAAGCGTACAAAATTCCGTAAAATGCACAAAGGCCGTAACCGCGGTCTGGCTGCTGGCGCGGATGTTAGCTTCGGCAGCTTCGGTCTGAAAGCTGTTGGCCGTGGTCGTCTGACTGCCCGTCAGATCGAAGCAGCACGTCGTGCTATGACCCGTGCAGTTAAGCGTCAAGGTAAGATCTGGATCCGTGTATTCCCGGACAAACCGATCACTGAAAAGCCGCTGGCAGTGCGTATGGGTAAAGGTAAAGGTAACGTAGAGTATTGGGTTGCCTTGATTCAGCCGGGTAAAGTCCTGTATGAAATGGACGGCGTACCGGAAGAGCTGGCCCGTGAAGCATTCAAGCTGGCAGCAGCGAAACTGCCGATTAAAACCACCTTTGTAACTAAGACGGTGATGTAATGAAAGCAAAAGAGCTGCGTGAGAAGAGTGTTGAAGAGCTGAACACCGAGCTGCTGAATCTGCTGCGTGAGCAGTTCAACCTGCGTATGCAGGCTGCAAGTGGCCAGCTGCAACAGTCTCACCTGTTGAAGCAAGTGCGTCGTGACGTCGCACGCGTTAAGACTTTACTGACTGAGAAGGCGGGTGCGTAATGACCGATAAAATCCGTACTCTGCAAGGTCGCGTTGTTAGCGATAAAATGGAGAAATCCATCGTTGTTGCTATCGAACGTTTTGTGAAACACCCGATCTACGGTAAATTCATTAAGCGTACGACCAAACTGCACGTACATGACGAGAACAACGAATGCGGTACTGGTGACGTGGTTGAAATCCGCGAATGCCGTCCGCTGTCCAAGACCAAGTCCTGGACGCTGGTTCGCGTTGTAGAGAAAGCCGTTCTGTAATACAGTAGGCATTCTCAACGAATAAACGGCTCAGCGATGAGCCGTTTATTTTTTCTACCCATATCGTTGAAGCGGTGTTATAATGCCGCGCCCCCGATATGGGGCTTTTTTAACGACCTGATTTTCGGGTCTCAGTAGTAGTTGACATTAGCGGAGCACTAAAATGATCCAAGAACAGACTATGCTGAACGTCGCCGACAACTCCGGTGCACGTCGCGTAATGTGTATCAAGGTTCTGGGTGGCTCGCACCGTCGCTACGCAGGCGTCGGCGATATCATCAAGATCACCATCAAGGAAGCAATTCCGCGTGGTAAGGTCAAAAAAGGTGATGTGCTGAAGGCGGTAGTGGTGCGCACCAAGAAGGGTGTTCGTCGCCCGGACGGTTCTGTCATTCGCTTCGATGGAAATGCATGCGTTATTTTAAACAATAACAGCGAGCAACCTATCGGTACGCGTATTTTTGGGCCGGTAACTCGTGAACTTCGTAACGAGAAGTTCATGAAAATTATCTCTCTGGCACCAGAAGTACTCTAAGGAGCGAATCATGGCAGCGAAGATCCGTCGTGATGACGAAGTTATCGTGTTAACCGGTAAAGATAAAGGTAAACGCGGTAAAGTTAAGAATGTCCTGTCTTCCGGCAAGGTCATTGTTGAAGGTATCAACCTGGTTAAGAAACATCAGAAGCCGGTTCCGGCCCTGAACCAACCAGGCGGCATCGTAGAGAAAGAAGCAGCTATTCAGATCTCTAACCTTGCTATCTTCAACGCGGCAACCGGCAAGGCTGACCGTGTAGGCTTTAGATTCGAAGACGGCAAAAAAGTCCGTTTCTTTAAATCTAACAGCGAAACTATCAAGTAATTTGGAGTAGTACGATGGCGAAACTGCATGATTACTACAAAGACGAAGTAGTCGCTAAACTCATGACTGAGTTTAACTACAATTCTGTCATGCAAGTCCCTCGGGTCGAGAAGATCACCCTGAACATGGGTGTTGGTGAAGCGATCGCTGACAAGAAACTGCTGGATAACGCAGCAGCTGACCTGACAGCAATCTCCGGTCAAAAACCGCTGATCACCAAAGCACGCAAATCTGTTGCAGGCTTCAAAATCCGTCAGGGCTATCCGATCGGCTGTAAAGTAACTCTGCGTGGCGAACGCATGTGGGAGTTCTTTGAGCGCCTGATCACTATTGCTGTTCCACGTATCCGTGACTTCCGTGGCTTGTCCGCTAAGTCTTTCGACGGTCGTGGTAACTACAGCATGGGTGTCCGTGAGCAGATCATCTTCCCAGAAATCGACTACGATAAAGTCGACCGCGTGCGTGGTTTGGATATTACCATTACCACTACTGCGAAATCTGACGAAGAAGGCCGTGCTCTGCTGGCTGCCTTTGACTTCCCGTTCCGCAAGTAAGGTAGGGTTACTGAATGGCTAAGCAATCAATGAAAGCACGCGAAGTAAAGCGCGTAGCTTTAGCTGATAAGTACTTCGCAAAACGCGCTGAACTGAAAGCTATTATCTCTGATGTGAACGCGACCGACGAAGATCGTTGGAACGCAGTTCTCAAGCTGCAGTCTCTGCCGCGTGATTCCAGCCCGTCCCGTCAGCGTAACCGCTGCCGTCAAACAGGTCGTCCGCATGGCTATGTGGGCAAGTTCGGGTTGAGCCGTATCAAACTGCGTGAAGCCGCCATGCGCGGTGAAGTACCAGGCTTGAAAAAGGCTAGCTGGTAATTACCAATTGAATCACGGGAGTAAAGACAGATGAGCATGCAAGATCCGATCGCGGATATGCTGACCCGTATCCGTAACGGTCAGGCCGCGAATAAAGCTGCGGTCACCATGCCTTCCTCCAAGCTGAAAGTGGCAATTGCCAACGTGCTGAAGGAAGAAGGTTTTATTGAAGATTTTAAAGTTGAAGGCGACACCAAGCCGGAACTGGAACTTACTCTCAAGTATTTCCAGGGTAAAGCTGTTGTAGAAAGCATTCAGCGTGTCAGTCGCCCAGGTCTGCGCATTTATAAGCGTAAAGACGAGCTGCCGAAAGTTATGGCTGGCATGGGTATCGCAGTTGTTTCTACCTCTAAAGGTGTTATGACTGATCGTGCAGCGCGCCAGGCTGGTCTTGGTGGCGAAATTATCTGCTACGTAGCCTAATCGGAGGAAAAAATGTCTCGTGTTGCTAAAGCACCGGTCGTTATTCCTGCCGGCGTTGATGTAAAAATCAACGGTCAGGTTATTACGATCAAAGGTAAAAACGGCGAGCTGACTCGTACTCTCAACGATGCTGTTGCAGTAAATCATGCAGATAATGCACTGACCTTCGGTCCGCGTGATGGTTACGCAGATGGATGGGCTCAGGCTGGTACCGCGCGTGCCCTGCTGAACTCAATGGTTGTCGGTGTTACCGAAGGCTTCACTAAGAAGCTTCAGCTGGTTGGTGTAGGTTATCGTGCAGCGGTTAAAGGGAATGTAGTAAACCTGGCTTTAGGTTTCTCTCACCCAGTTGACCATCAGCTGCCTGCGGGAATCACTGCAGAATGTCCGACTCAGACTGAGATCGTGCTGAAAGGCGCTGATAAACAGCTGATCGGTCAGGTTGCAGCAGATCTGCGCGCCTACCGTCGTCCTGAGCCTTATAAAGGCAAGGGTGTTCGTTACGCCGACGAAGTCGTGCGTACCAAAGAGGCTAAGAAGAAGTAAGGTAACACTATGGATAAGAAATCTGCTCGTATCCGTCGTGCGACCCGCGCACGCCGCAAGCTCCAGGAGCTGGGTGCAACTCGCCTGGTGGTACATCGTACCCCGCGTCATATTTACGCACAGGTAATTGCACCGAACGGTTCTGAAGTTCTGGTAGCTGCTTCTACTGTAGAAAAAGCTATCGCTGAACAATTGAAGTACACCGGTAACAAAGACGCTGCTGCAGCTGTAGGTAAAGCTGTTGCTGAACGCGCTCTGGAAAAAGGCATCAAAGATGTATCCTTTGACCGTTCCGGGTTCCAATATCATGGTCGTGTCCAGGCACTGGCAGATGCTGCCCGTGAAGCTGGCCTTCAGTTCTAAGGTAGAGGTGTAAGATGGCTCACATCGAAAAACAAGCTGGCGAACTGCAGGAAAAGCTGATCGCGGTTAACCGCGTATCTAAAACCGTTAAAGGTGGTCGTATTTTCTCCTTCACAGCTCTGACTGTAGTTGGTGATGGTAACGGTCGCGTTGGTTTTGGTTACGGTAAAGCGCGTGAAGTTCCAGCAGCGATCCAGAAAGCGATGGAAAAAGCCCGTCGCAATATGATTAACGTCGCGCTGAACCACGGCACCCTGCAGCACCCGGTTAAGGGTACTCACACGGGTTCTCGTGTCTTCATGCAGCCGGCTTCCGAAGGTACCGGTATCATCGCCGGTGGTGCAATGCGCGCCGTTCTGGAAGTCGCTGGAGTTCGTAACGTTCTGGCTAAAGCGTATGGTTCCACTAACCCGATTAACGTGGTTCGTGCAACTATCGATGGTCTGGAAAATATGAAATCTCCGGAAATGGTCGCTGCCAAGCGTGGTAAATCCGTTGAAGAAATTCTGGGGAAATAAACCATGGCAAAGACTATTAAAATTACTCAAACCCGCAGTGCAATCGGTCGTCTGCCGAAACACAAGGCAACGCTGCTTGGCCTGGGTCTGCGTCGTATTGGTCACACCGTAGAGCGCGAGGATACTCCTGCTGTTCGTGGTATGGTCAACGCGGTTTCCTTCATGGTTAAAGTTGAGGAGTAAGAGATGCGTTTAAATACTCTGTCTCCGGCCGAAGGCTCTAAAAAAGCGGCTCGCCGCCTGGGTCGTGGTATCGGTTCTGGCCTCGGTAAAACCGGTGGTCGTGGTCACAAAGGTCAGAAGTCTCGTTCTGGCGGTGGCGTACGTCGCGGTTTCGAGGGTGGTCAGATGCCTCTGTACCGTCGTCTGCCGAAATTCGGCTTCACTTCACGTAAAGCAGCGATTACAGCCGAAGTTCGTCTGTCTGACCTGGCTAAAGTTGAAGGCGGTGTTGTAGACCTGAACACGCTGAAAGCAGCCAACATTATCGGTATCCAGATCGAGTTCGCGAAAGTGATCCTGGCTGGTGAAGTCACTACTCCGGTAACTGTTCGTGGCCTGCGTGTTACTAAAGGCGCTCGTGCTGCTATCGAAGCTGCTGGCGGTAAAATCGAGGAATAAGTAGCAGATGGCTAAACAACCGGGATTAGATTTTCAAAGTGCCAAAGGTGGCTTAGGCGAGCTGAAACGCAGACTGCTGTTTGTAATCGGCGCGCTGATTGTGTTCCGTATTGGCTCTTTCATTCCGATCCCTGGTATTGATGCCGCTGTACTTGCCAAACTGCTTGAGCAACAGCGAGGCACCATCATTGAAATGTTTAACATGTTCTCTGGTGGTGCACTCAGCCGTGCTTCTATCTTTGCTCTGGGGATCATGCCGTATATTTCGGCGTCGATCATTATCCAGCTGCTGACGGTGGTTCATCCAACGCTGGCAGAAATTAAGAAAGAAGGGGAGTCTGGTCGTCGTAAGATCAGCCAGTACACCCGTTACGGTACTCTGGTGCTGGCTATATTCCAGTCGATCGGTATTGCTACCGGTCTGCCGAATATGCCTGGTATGCAGGGCCTGGTGATGAACCCAGGCTTTGCATTCTATTTCACCGCTGTTGTAAGTCTGGTTACAGGGACGATGTTCCTGATGTGGTTGGGTGAACAGATTACTGAACGTGGTATCGGCAACGGTATCTCAATCATTATCTTCGCCGGTATTGTCGCGGGACTCCCGCCAGCCATTGCCCATACTATCGAGCAAGCGCGTCAAGGCGACCTGCACTTCCTCGTGTTGCTGTTGGTTGCAGTATTAGTATTCGCAGTGACGTTCTTTGTTGTATTTGTTGAGCGTGGTCAACGCCGCATTGTGGTAAACTACGCGAAACGTCAGCAAGGTCGTCGTGTCTATGCTGCACAGAGCACACATTTACCGCTGAAAGTGAATATGGCGGGGGTAATCCCGGCAATCTTCGCTTCCAGTATTATTCTGTTCCCGGCGACCATCGCGTCATGGTTCGGGGGCGGGACTGGTTGGAACTGGCTGACAACAATTTCGCTGTATTTGCAGCCTGGGCAACCGCTTTATGTGTTACTCTATGCGTCTGCAATCATCTTCTTCTGTTTCTTCTACACGGCGTTGGTTTTCAACCCGCGTGAAACAGCAGATAACCTGAAGAAGTCCGGTGCATTTGTACCAGGAATTCGTCCGGGAGAGCAAACGGCGAAGTATATCGATAAAGTAATGACCCGCCTGACTCTGGTTGGTGCGCTCTACATTACCTTTATCTGCCTGATCCCGGAGTTCATGCGTGATGCAATGAAAGTACCGTTCTACTTCGGTGGGACCTCACTGCTTATCGTTGTTGTCGTGATTATGGACTTTATGGCTCAAGTGCAAACTCTGATGATGTCAAGTCAGTACGAGTCTGCATTGAAGAAGGCGAATCTGAAAGGCTACGGCCGTTAACAGTCGCCCGAGAAGTTACGGAGAGTAAAAATGAAAGTTCGTGCTTCCGTCAAGAAATTATGCCGTAACTGCAAAATCGTTAAGCGTGATGGTGTCATCCGTGTGATTTGCAGTGCCGAGCCGAAGCATAAACAGCGCCAAGGCTGATTTATTCGCATATTTTTCTTGCAAAGTTGGGTTGAGCTGGCTAGATTAGCCAGCCAATCTTTTGTATGTCTGTGCGTTTCCATTTGAGTATCCTGAAAACGGGCTTTTCAGCATGGTGCGTACATATTAAATAGTAGGAGTGCATAGTGGCCCGTATAGCAGGCATTAACATTCCTGATCAGAAACATGCTGTGATCGCATTAACTTCGATCTACGGCGTCGGCAAGACCCGTTCTAAAGCCATTCTGGCTGCTGCGGGTATCGCTGAAGATGTTAAGATCAGTGAGCTGTCTGAAGAACAAATCGACACGCTGCGTGACGAAGTTGCCAAATTTGTCGTTGAAGGTGATCTGCGCCGTGAAGTTAGCATGAGCATCAAGCGCCTTATGGATCTTGGTTGCTATCGCGGTTTGCGTCATCGTCGTGGTCTCCCGGTTCGCGGTCAGCGTACCAAGACCAACGCACGTACCCGTAAGGGTCCGCGCAAACCGATCAAGAAATAATCGGGGTGATTGAATAATGGCAAAGGCACCAATTCGTGCACGTAAACGTGTAAGAAAACAAGTCTCTGACGGCGTGGCTCATATCCATGCTTCTTTTAACAACACCATCGTTACCATTACTGATCGTCAGGGTAACGCACTGGGTTGGGCAACAGCCGGTGGTTCCGGTTTCCGTGGTTCTCGCAAATCCACTCCGTTTGCAGCTCAGGTTGCAGCAGAGCGTTGCGCTGAAGCCGTAAAAGAATACGGTATCAAGAATCTGGAAGTTATGGTCAAAGGACCGGGTCCAGGTCGCGAATCTACTGTTCGTGCTCTGAACGCCGCTGGTTTCCGCATCACTAATATTACTGATGTGACTCCGATCCCTCATAACGGTTGTCGTCCGCCGAAAAAACGTCGCGTATAACGCTGTCGTTTCTAGGATTGTTGGAGAAAGAAAATGGCAAGATATTTGGGTCCTAAGCTCAAGCTGAGCCGTCGTGAGGGCACTGACTTATTCCTTAAGTCTGGCGTTCGCGCGATCGATACCAAGTGTAAAATTGAACAAGCTCCTGGCCAGCACGGTGCGCGTAAACCGCGTCTGTCTGACTATGGTGTGCAGTTGCGTGAAAAGCAAAAAGTTCGCCGTATCTACGGTGTGCTGGAGCGTCAGTTCCGTAACTACTACAAAGAAGCAGCGCGTCTGAAAGGCAACACCGGTGAAAACCTGTTGGGTCTGCTGGAAGGTCGTCTGGACAACGTTGTATACCGTATGGGCTTCGGTGCCACTCGTGCAGAAGCACGTCAGCTGGTCAGCCATAAAGCAATTATGGTAAACGGTCGTGTTGTTAACATCGCTTCTTATCAGGTTAGTCCGAATGACGTTGTTAGCATTCGTGAGAAAGCGAAGAAGCAGTCTCGCGTGAAAGCCGCTCTGGAGCTGGCTGAGCAGCGTGAAAAGCCAACCTGGCTGGAAGTTGATGCTGGCAAGATGGAAGGTACGTTCAAGCGTAAGCCGGAGCGTTCTGATCTGTCTGCGGACATTAACGAACACCTGATCGTCGAGCTTTACTCCAAGTAAAGCTTAGTACCAAAGAGAGGACACAATGCAGGGTTCTGTGACAGAGTTTCTAAAACCGCGCCTGGTAGATATCGAGCAAGTGAGTTCGACGCACGCCAAGGTGACCCTTGAGCCTTTAGAGCGTGGCTTTGGCCATACTTTGGGTAACGCACTGCGCCGTATTCTGCTCTCATCGATGCCGGGTTGCGCGGTGACCGAGGTTGAGATTGATGGTGTACTACATGAGTACAGCACCAAAGAAGGCGTTCAGGAAGATATCCTGGAAATCCTGCTCAACCTGAAAGGGCTGGCGGTGAGAGTTCAGGGTAAAGATGACGTTATTCTTACCTTGAATAAATCTGGCATTGGCCCTGTGACTGCAGCCGACATTACCCATGATGGGGATGTCGAAATCGTCAAGCCACAGCACGTGATCTGCCACCTGACCGATGAGAATGCATCTATTAGCATGCGTATCAAAGTTCAGCGCGGTCGTGGTTATGTGCCGGCTTCTACCCGAATTCATTCGGAAGAAGATGAGCGCCCAATCGGCCGTCTGCTGGTCGACGCATGCTACAGCCCTGTAGAGCGTATTGCCTACAATGTTGAAGCAGCGCGTGTAGAACAGCGTACCGACCTGGACAAGCTGGTCATCGAAATGGAAACCAACGGCACAATCGATCCTGAAGAGGCGATTCGTCGTGCGGCGACCATTCTGGCTGAACAACTGGAAGCTTTCGTTGATTTACGTGATGTACGTCAGCCGGAAGTTAAAGAAGAGAAACCAGAATTCGATCCGATCCTGCTGCGCCCTGTTGACGATCTGGAATTGACTGTCCGCTCTGCTAACTGCCTCAAAGCAGAAGCTATCCACTATATCGGTGATCTGGTACAGCGTACTGAGGTTGAGCTTCTTAAGACGCCTAACCTTGGTAAAAAATCTCTTACCGAGATTAAAGACGTGCTGGCTTCCCGTGGACTGTCTCTGGGCATGCGCCTGGAAAACTGGCCACCGGCAAGCATCGCTGACGAGTAACCGGATCACAGGTTAAGGTTTTACTGAGAAGGATAAGGTCATGCGCCATCGTAAGAGTGGTCGTCAACTGAACCGCAACAGCAGCCATCGCCAGGCTATGTTCCGCAATATGGCAGGTTCACTGGTTCGTCATGAAATCATCAAGACGACTCTGCCGAAAGCGAAAGAGCTGCGTCGCGTAGTTGAGCCGCTGATTACTCTTGCCAAGACTGATAGCGTAGCTAATCGTCGTCTGGCATTCGCCCGCACTCGTGATAACGAGATCGTGGCAAAACTGTTTAACGAACTGGGCCCGCGTTTCGCGAGCCGCGCCGGTGGTTACACTCGCATTCTGAAGTGTGGCTTCCGTGCAGGCGACAACGCGCCGATGGCATACATCGAGCTGGTTGATCGTTCAGAGAAAACAGAAGCTGCTGCAGAGTAATCTGTAGTAACGTAAAAAAACCCGCCTCGGCGGGTTTTTTTATATCCGTCATATCCCCACTTATCTACAATATCTGTACTCTTTTTGTTCATCCCCTGGAGTGTTGTATGTGGTTACTGGACCAGTGGGCAGAGCGCCATATTATTGATGCACAAGCTAAAGGCGAGTTTGATGATTTACCGGGAACGGGCGAACCGCTGACTCTTGACGATGACTCCCATGTCCCGCCTGAACTCCGAGCCGGATACCGTTTATTAAAAAATGCAGGTTGCCTCCCTCCTGAGCTCGAGCAACGCAGAGAAGCAATACAGCTGCTTGAAATACTCGCGGGGATCCGCAAAGATGATCCAAGTTATCCGGAGGTGAGCCGAAGACTGTCGCTGCTGGAACTTAAACTTCGGCAGGCTGGACTCAGCATCGAGTTTTTGCGCGGTGACTACGCAGATAAGCTGCTAAAAAAGATCAACGATGAATAGCGGAGAGAGCATGTACCGAATTGGTGAAATAGCGAAACTGGCTGACGTGACGCCAGATACTATCCGCTACTATGAAAAGCAGCAGATGATGGAGCATGAAGTGCGTACTGAAGGCGGATTTCGCCTCTATACAGAAAGCGATCTTCAGCGCCTGAAGTTTATTCGTTATGCCCGCCAGCTTGGTTTCACTCTGGAGTCGATCCGCGAATTGCTTTCGATCCGTGTTGATCCCGAACACCATACCTGTCAGGAATCAAAAGGGATCGTCCAGGAAAGACTGCAAGAAGTCGAAGCACGTATTGCCGAACTTCAGACGATGCAGCGGTCTCTGCAGCGATTAAATGATGCATGCTGCGGCAAGGCACATAGCAGCGTGTACTGCTCTATTCTTGAAGCTCTTGAGCAAGGCGCCAGTGGAACAATATCAGGCTGTTGATTTCTTGAACTGCCGGGTCTACACTCGCGGCGTAAATTACTACAAACTGGAGATATTATGAGTCGTTATCAGCACACCAAAGGGCAGATAAAAGACAACGCCATTGAGGCGCTTCTGCATGACCCACTGTTCAGACAGCGCGTTGAGAAGAATAAAAAAGGTAAAGGTAGTTATCTGCGTAAAGGTAAACATGGCAATCGGGGTAACTGGGAGGCCAGTGGCAAGAAAGTGAATCACTTTTTTACCACTGGCCTTCTGGTTTCAGTGAGTGCTTAAGAACGGTTATTTTGTTCTTTCAGCAGGTCACGAATTTCACTCAGCAATACTTCTTCTTTCGAGGGAGCTGGCGGTGCAGCCGGCTCTTCCGCTTTTTTACGATTCAGTTTGTTGATCAGTTTGATTGCCATAAAGATAGCAAACGCCACAATAATGAAATCAAATACGTTCTGAATAAATACACCGTAATGCATAACGACAGCCGGGATGTCTCCCTGCGCATCGCGTAATGTCAAAGCAAACTGTTTAAAATCGATCCCACCAATTAACAACCCCAGTGGCGGCATGATGATATCGGCAACCAGCGATGAAACAATCTTACCGAATGCCGCACCAATAATGACACCCACTGCCAAATCGACAACATTCCCGCGCATCGCGAATTCGCGAAACTCTTTAATAATGCTCATTTTATTCTCCCTATGCAGCTGACGTTTATAAGTTTAACAAATGTTTAGGCAATTTCCATTTATGTATTGCCGAAAGGAAAATTTATTAGACCATGAAATATAAAGGGAAATAAAAAGGGCGCTGTATTCGCGCCCAAATTATTACAGGAAGAAAGGACTTGGCTGGAATAGTCGCTCGACGTCAGTAATAAACTTTTTGTCTGTCAGGAACATGATAACGTGATCACCCTGCTCAATACGCAGGTTGTCATTGGCTATCATCACGTCGTTACCTCGCACTACCGCACCAATAATGGTACCGGGTGGAAGTTTAATTTCATCAATTGAGCGTCCCACAACCCGAGATGTTGTTTCATCCCCGTGTGCGACGGCTTCAATGGCTTCCGCGACGCCACGGCGTAGTGAAGAAACGCCGACAATGTCAGCTTTACGTACGTGACTGAGCAGCGCGGAGATGGTCGCCTGCTGCGGTGAAATAGCAATATCGATCACGCTACCTTGCACCAGATCGACGTATGCTCTGCGTTGGATTAACACCATCACTTTCTTGGCACCCATCCGTTTGGCAAGCATCGCCGACATGATATTCGCTTCATCATCGTTGGTCACTGCGATAAACAGATCAACTTGATCAATATGTTCTTCAGCCAGCAGCTCTTGATCCGAGGCATCACCGAAAAAGACGATCGTATTTTGCAATTTCTCCGCAAGCTCGGATGCCCGTTGCTGATTGCGCTCGATCAGTTTGACGCTGTAATCTTTTTCCAGACGTCGGGCCAGACCAGCACCGATATTACCGCCACCCACTAACATAATACGCTTGTAGGGTTTTTCCAGACGCTGCAGTTCACTCATTACGGCGCGAATATGCTGTGATGCCGCAATAAAGAAGACTTCATCACCCGCTTCAACGATCGTAGAACCTTGTGGACGGATTGGTCGGTCATGACGGAAAATCGCCGCAACGCGGGTATCGATGTGCGGCATATGTTCACGCATTGTTGACAGCGCATTACCGATAAGCGGCCCGCCGTAATAGGCTTTTACTACTGCCAGACTGACTTTACCTTCGGCAAAATTGACTACCTGCAATGCACCCGGATATTCAATCAGTCGATAAATGCTATCGATAACCAGTTGCTCCGGCGCAATCAGGTGATCGATAGGTACCGCATCGGATTGGAATAGCTTGTCCGCATCACGAACATAATCCGGTGAACGAATACGGGCGATGCGATTAGGCGTATTAAACAGTGAATAAGCTACCTGGCAGGCAACCATATTTGTTTCATCTGAGCTGGTTACGGCAACCAGCATATCGGCATCGTCGGCCCCAGCTTCACGCAGTACGCGAGGATGTGAACCGTGCCCTTGCACGACGCGGAGATCAAACTTGTCCTGCAGGCTGCGCAGGCGTTCACCATTGGTATCGACTACCGTGATATCGTTGTTTTCTCCGACCAGGTTTTCAGCCAGCGTACCGCCAACTTGCCCTGCGCCCAGAATGATAATTTTCATCAGTCGCGACCCGTTATCTCATCACTTTTTGATTAGCTTAGCGTAAAAGAAGCCATCGCCATCTTCCGCACCTGGTAAATTCTGACGTCCGGGTTTTTCCGGCGTACCGGTTTCGCTTAATACCGCATCCGGCGTGCGTGCCAGGAAGGCGGTAATTTGCTGCTGGTTTTCTTCTGGCAGGATAGAGCACGTTGCATAAACCAGCGTGCCGCCAGGTTTAAGATGTAACCAGGTTGCATTCAGGATCTCGGCCTGCAATTGGGCAAGTTCGGCAATATCCCGGTCGCGGCGCAGCCATTTGATATCCGGATGGCGACGAATCACCCCGGTGGCAGAACACGGAGCATCCAGCAAAATACGGTCAAACTGTTGTTCGCCACACCATTGTTGTGGATATCGACCATCACCCTGTTTTACGGTTGCCTTCATGCCGAGGCGTTTCAGATTGTCGTAAACGCGCGATAAGCGTTTCTCATCGACATCGACGGCCATCACGTTAGCTTGCGGAGCAACTTCCAGAATGTGCGTCGTTTTACCGCCCGGCGCGCAGCACAGGTCAAGGATCTGTTCGCCGTCCTCCGGCAACAGATAGGTTACGCATCCTTGAGCTGAAGCATCCTGGACGGTTACCCAGCCTTCATCAAAGCCTGGGAGGGCGTGCACAGGAGTCGGTGTTTCCAGACGCACGGCATCCGGATAATCGGGATGCGGGAAGCCGGTTAGCCCCACTTCGCTAAGCAGGTCCAGCCAGGCATCGCGGGTATGGTGGTTACGATTGACACGCAGCCACATCGGTGGTCGCTGATTATTGGCTTCAAGAATAGCTTCCCACTGCTGCGGATAAGCGGCCTTAATACGTTTCACCAGCCAGGAAGGGTGTAAGAAACGTAAATCGCTTTGCGCGAACTCGGCCAGCAGTTCATCCTGACGACGCTGAAACTGGCGCAACACGCCGTTGATCAACCCTTTAAGCTGCGGACGCTTTATGACAACCGCACCTTCGACAGTCTCAGCCAGCGCAGCGTGCGGTGGAATACGGGTATGCAGTAGTTGGTAGAAGCCCACCATGATCAGATAGTGAACGGTGCGCTGTTTGCCCGTCATTGGACGTTCCATCAGCTGCTGGATCATCCACTCCAGTTGGGAGAGCGTGCGTAATACGCCGAAGCAAAGTTCCTGCAACAGCGCCTTATCTTTGTCGGCTACTTTTTGCTGCATGGCGGGCAGTACGTTACTCAACGATTGGCCCTTTTCGACAACCTGTTCGACAGCCTGGGCCGCCATACTGCGTAAATTAAGATGTTTTTTCATAAGCGCAAAAATAAAAATGCCCGGAGGCTCCGGGCTTTAAAAGAGATGAACCGTCAGATCAGACGATTCCCGGGCACAAACCACTCCCGACGCGAATTGAGCAGATCCTGTGCGCTCATCGCTTTCTTACCGGCAGGCTGTAAAGCGATGAGATTCAGGATGCCGTCGCCTGTTGCGACCTGGATGCCCTGCTTTGTCGCCTCGAGGATGGTGCCTGGTGCAGACTGTGTGTTCACAGCAATAACAGAAGCTTTCCAGACTTTCACTGGCTGACCTTCGATTTCAAGCCAGCTCATTGGCCACGGGTTAAAGGCGCGGATACAGCGTTCCAACTGAGTGGCCGAAAGCGACCAGTCGATACGTGCCTCTTCTTTGCTGAGTTTTTCTGCATGCGTAACCAGAGATTCATCCTGAACAACTGGTTTTATTGTGCCAGCAGCAAGCTGTTTTAGCGTTTCAATCAGCCCCTGAGGCCCTAAATCTGCCAGCTTGTCGTATAACGAACCGCTGGTATCTTCTGCCGTAATTGGGCACGACAGCTTATGCAGCATATCTCCGGTGTCCAGACCGACATCCATCTGCATGATGGTTACACCTGTTTCGGTGTCGCCTGCCCACAATGAACGCTGGATCGGTGCGGCCCCACGCCAGCGTGGAAGCAGAGAACCATGAACGTTGATGCAACCCAGACGCGGCATGTCCAGTACGGCTTTTGGCAGAATCAGGCCATATGCCACCACCACCATTACATCAGCGTGCAGATCAGAAACCAGTTGTTGGTTTTCCTGGGGACGAAGAGATACAGGTTGGAAAACGGGTATCCCTTTTTCTTCCGCCAGCACTTTTACCGGGCTGGGCATCAGCTTTTTACCACGTCCCGCAGGGCGGTCCGGTTGGGTAAACACCCCAACGACGTTATGTCCAGAAGACAACAGCGCGTCGAGATGACGCGCTGCAAAGTCAGGTGTACCCGCAAAAATAATACGTAGTGAGTCTGACACGTTGATTCTTGTCCTTAAGCTCGGGCGTTCAGGCGGTCGAGTTTTTCAACTTTCTGACGAATACGTTGTTGCTTCAACGGAGACAGATAATCGATAAACAGTTTACCGACCAGGTGATCCATTTCATGTTGGATGCAGATAGCCAACAGGCCATCGGCCTCCAGTTCAAAAGGCTTACCGTCGCGATCGAGCGCACGAATTTTTACTTTTTCAGCGCGCGGTACTAATGCACGTTGTTCAGGAATAGACAGGCAGCCTTCTTCAATGCCCGTTTCACCGTCTTTTTCCAGCAGCTCTGGGTTAATGAGTACCAGACGCTCGTCACGGTTTTCAGAGACATCAATAACAATGATGCGCTGATGAATATCGACCTGTGTTGCGGCCAGACCGATACCTTCTTCGGCGTACATCGTTTCGAACATATCATCAACGATACGCTGAATTTCTGCATTCACTTCTTCAACCGGCTTTGCGACTTTGCGAAGACGCTCGTCCGGAATATGTAACACTTGCAAAACTGACATAGTTATCCAGAGTTGTGTTCAGGAATTGGAAAGATTATTACCTCTATTCTAGACAAAACCCGCTCTGATTGACAGCATCAGTGACCAATCGCAAAGATTGCCAGGACTGCTTGTGGCAGGGGAACAGGGATGACCCATATTGAGATTTGGTTACGTTTAGCACAAGTGAATGAACTGTATGGTGATGAGATGGTGCGCACTGCTCGCTGGCTTATCGCTCAACCGAGTATTAACAATACGGTACTTCGGCATGCAGGGTTCACTCCTCGCCAGGTCGAACGTTTTCTGGCCTTTTCTGAACAGTCACTGGAAAAAACGCTGCGTTGGCTTGAGTTACCCCATCATCATCTGGTTTTTGCCGACAGCAAGTATTTTCCGCCGCAACTGCGTGCTATTGAGGATTACCCTGGCGTACTTTTCATTGCTGGCCGCCCTGAGTGTCTTCACTCATTTCAAGTTGCTGTTGTCGGCAGTCGGCAGTACTCCTGGTATGGCGAACGATGGGCGCGGTTGTTCTGCGAAAAGCTTTCAGCATGTGGTGTGACGATCACTAGCGGACTGGCTAAAGGGATTGACGGTGTGGCGCATACTGCAGCGATAAACACACACGGGGCCAGTATTGCGGTACTGGGAAATGGTTTGGAAACTATATATCCACGGCGACATGTTCGTCTTGCCGAAAGTTTGATAGAGGCCGGAGGTGCTCTGGTGTCCGAGTTTCCTTTGGATATGCTCCCTTTACCGCGTAATTTTCCTCGACGAAATCGCATTATTAGTGGTCTAAGTAAGGGAGTACTGGTTGTTGAAGCGGCACAGCGTAGTGGCTCATTAGTCACTGCACGCTGTGCGCTGGAACAAGGACGGGAGGTTTTTGCTTTGCCTGGACCGATAGGGAGTCCGGGAAGTGAAGGTCCCCATTGGCTCATTCAGCAGGGAGCCATGCTTGTGACGGCACCAGAGGAAATACTGGAAAGTTTGCAATATGGGCTGCAATGGCTGCCAGATGAGCCTGAAAAATCAATTTATTCGCCGGATCACGAAGAGGTGGCATTGCCATTTTCAGAGCTCCTGGCTAACGTAGGAGATGAGGTAACACCTGTTGACGTCGTCGCTGAACGTGCCGGCCAACCTGTGCCAGAGGTAGTGGCTCAACTGCTCGAACTGGAGTTAGCAGGATGGATCGCAGCTGTACCCGGCGGCTATGTCCGATTGAGGAGGGCAAGCCATGTTCGACGTACTAATGTATTTGTTTGAGACATATATTCATAACGAAGCTGAGCTGCGGGTGGATCAGGACAAACTGGAACGGGATCTTACCGACGCTGGTTTTGATCGTGAAGACATCTACAACGCGTTACTGTGGCTGGAAAAGCTTGCTGATTATCAGGACGGCCTTGCAGAACCTATGCAGCTTGCATCAGATCCCCTTTCTGTACGTATTTATACTGCAGAAGAGTGCGATCGGCTGGATGCGAGCTGTCGGGGGTTCCTGCTATTCCTGGAGCAGATTCAGGTGCTAAACCTCGAAACGCGAGAAATGGTGATAGAGCGCGTACTTGCGCTGGATACGGCTGAGTTTGATCTGGAAGACCTGAAGTGGGTGATCCTGATGGTTCTGTTCAACATTCCAGGCTGCGAAAATGCCTATCAGCAAATGGAAGAATTACTCTTTGAAGTGAATGAAGGTATGCTGCATTAATCAATCTTCATTCAGTATGAGTTGTTATGGCTAAATCAGCACTGTTTACGGTGCGTAAAAACGAGCCCTGCCCACAATGTGGGGCTGAACTGGTTATTCGTTCCGGGAAACACGGCCCGTTTCTTGGTTGCTCACACTATCCAGAATGCGATTATGTCCGTCCGCTGAAATCATCTGCGGACGGACATATAGTCAAAGTTCTGGAGGGTAAATTCTGCCCTGCATGTGGCGCTGAACTGGTGCTGAGGCAGGGACGATTCGGTATGTTTATTGGGTGCAGTGATTACCCTGCCTGCGATCACACTGAGCTTATCGATAAGCCTGATGAAACCGCAGTAGTGTGCCCCCAATGCCAGACGGGCCACTTGGTTCAGCGGCGTTCACGTTATGGCAAAACCTTCTACTCCTGCGATCGCTATCCGGAGTGTCAGTTTGTCATTAACTTCAAACCGTTAGCGGGAGAGTGTCCAGAGTGCCACTATCCGCTACTCATCGAAAAGAAAACCGCGCAGGGTGCGAAGCATTTCTGTGCCAGTAAACAATGTGGAAAGCCGATCCCGGCGGAATAAAAAGTGAATAAAAACCTGCCTACGGACCCCATCGCTGCCGCGATAGAGGTTCTGCAACAAGAAAATGTCATCGCTTATCCAACAGAAGCCGTTTTTGGTGTCGGTTGCAATCCTGACAGCGAAACGGCGGTAATGCGTCTGTTGGAACTCAAACAACGTCCAATTGATAAAGGTTTGATTTTGATTGCAGCAAGCTTTGATCAACTCAAACCGTATATTGATGACAGTATGCTCACCGATGCTCAACGTGAAGCAGTTTTCGCTCGCTGGCCTGGCCCTGTCACCTTCGTTTTCCCGGCTCCTGCGACAACGCCGCGTTGGCTAACCGGTCGTTTTGATTCGCTCGCCGTGCGCGTCACGGATCACCCGCTGGTGGTTGCATTGTGCCAGGCTTATGGCAAGCCATTAGTTTCTACCAGTGCCAATCTGAGTGGACTGGCACCCTGCAGAACGGTAGAGGAAGTACGAGCGCAGTTCGGGGAAGATTTTCCAGTGGTTGAAGGTAATACCGGCGGACGTTTGAATCCCTCGGAAATCAGAGATGCTTTGACGGGTGAACAGTTTCGACAGGGGTAATATGAAAGAAGCCTATGCTGTTTTTGGTAATCCGGTAGCACACAGCAAATCGCCTTTTATTCATCAGCAATTTGCAGAGCAGCTGAAGATTGATCACTCTTATGGTCGGGTGTTGGCGCCGATCAATAACTTTGTGAATACGCTCAATGCCTTTTTTGCTGATGGGGGGAAAGGGGCTAATGTTACCGTTCCTTTTAAAGAAGAGGCTTTTGCGCGTGCTGATGAACTAACAGAGCGGGCATCGCTGGCTGGGGCGGTCAATACTCTAAAACGGCTGGAGGATGGGCGTTTACTGGGTGATAACACCGATGGTATCGGCCTGCTTAGCGATCTTGAGCGTTTGTCTTTCATTCATCCCGGGTCTCGTATCCTGTTGATTGGGGCTGGTGGAGCGTCCCGTGGCGTGTTGCTGCCTCTCCTGTCTATGGATTGCGCGGTGACTATTGTTAATCGCACCGCCTCACGTGCTGAAGAATTGGCGCAGATCTTCTCCCATACCGGCAGCGTTCAGGCGGTAGGAATGGATGAGCTGGATAATTACACCTTCGATCTGATCATCAACGCAACGTCCAGTGGTATTAGCGGTGATGTTCCAGCCATTCCTGCATCGCTTATTCATTCTTCGGTTTATTGCTACGACATGTTCTATCAAAAGGGGAATACTCCGTTCCTTTCCTGGTGCGTATCGCATGGTGCAAAACATTGTGCTGATGGTTTGGGAATGCTGGTGGGGCAAGCGGCACATGCTGTTTTGCTCTGGCATGGTGTACTACCGGAGATTGAGCCTGTGATTAAAACACTGCAACAGGAACTTTCTGCATGAATCAGGCGATTCAATTCCCTGATAGGGAAGAGTGGGTGGCGGATATTAATTCCGTCGTCTTCCCGGCGATGGTTCATGGTATGCAGCTAAAATGTGCCATAAAAGGAGAGACGCTGGCGCATCGCTTTGGCGGCGACACGCCTGAACAGTGGCTTGAAACTTTTCGCGAATATCGCTGGGATCTGGAAGAAGAGGCTGAAGCATTGATCCAGGCCCAGCAGGAAGATTCTCAAGGTTGGGTCTGGTTATCCTGACCTAAATACTCATCTTTCCACTTCACGTAGTTGTCAGCAGAATACTGTAGGCCTGCTTTCTCTTCATCAGTTAGTGGGCGGATTTGTTTAACCGGGCTTCCCAGATACAGATATCCGCTTTCCAGGCGTTTGTTTTGTGGAACCAGGCTCCCAGCCCCAATCATAACGTCGTCTTCTACGACTACGCCATCCAGCAAAATCGATCCCATACCGACTAAAACGCGGTTGCCAATGATGCAACCGTGTAGCATGACTTTATGACCAACCGTAACGTCCTCACCCACGATCAGTGGATTACCCTGCGGATTAGACGTGGATTTATGCGTGACATGGAGAACGCTGCCGTCCTGGATGTTTGTACGGGCGCCAATCTGTACGTAGTTCACATCGCCACGAATCGCAACCAGTGGCCAAATCCCGACATCATCAGCCAGACGAGCATCGCCAATGACAACACTACTACTATCGATCATGACGCGTTTGCCGATCTGTGGGAAAAGATCCTTATAAGGACGTAGTACATCAGACATGTTTACCTCAATGAAAATAGGGCGGTAATGAAGACTTTGGTTGGATTATTGAGACTGTGCAAGTGGTTTAGCTATCAAAAATCAGCCAAATTGCACAGGAATGTAGCGAAAGGAGTGAAAAACAAGCATTCGGCAAAAAAGATCCAAAAAACACTTGTGCTAAAAAATGGGATCCCTATAATGCGCCTCCATCGACACGGCGGATGTGAATCACTTCACGCAAACGGCCGGGCCGGTTGAAGAGAAAAACCTGAAAATGAGGGTTGACTCTGAAAGAGGAAAGCGTAATATACGCCACCTCGCGACAGAGCGCTAAAGCGCGTCGCAACTGCTCTTTAACAATTTATCAGACAATCTGTGTGGGCACTCGAAGATACGGATTCTTAACGTCGCAAGACGAAAAATGAATACCAAGTCTCTGAGTGAACATACGTAATTCATTACGAAGTTTAATTCACGAGCATCAAACTTAAATTGAAGAGTTTGATCATGGCTCAGATTGAACGCTGGCGGCAGGCCTAACACATGCAAGTCGAACGGTAGCACAGAGAGCTTGCTCTTGGGTGACGAGTGGCGGACGGGTGAGTAATGTCTGGGAAACTGCCCGATGGAGGGGGATAACTACTGGAAACGGTAGCTAATACCGCATAACGTCGCAAGACCAAAGAGGGGGACCTTCGGGCCTCTTGCCATCGGATGTGCCCAGATGGGATTAGCTAGTAGGTGGGGTAACGGCTCACCTAGGCGACGATCCCTAGCTGGTCTGAGAGGATGACCAGCCACACTGGAACTGAGACACGGTCCAGACTCCTACGGGAGGCAGCAGTGGGGAATATTGCACAATGGGCGCAAGCCTGATGCAGCCATGCCGCGTGTATGAAGAAGGCCTTCGGGTTGTAAAGTACTTTCAGCGAGGAGGAAGGCGTTGTGGTTAATAACCGCAGCGATTGACGTTACTCGCAGAAGAAGCACCGGCTAACTCCGTGCCAGCAGCCGCGGTAATACGGAGGGTGCAAGCGTTAATCGGAATTACTGGGCGTAAAGCGCACGCAGGCGGTCTGTCAAGTCGGATGTGAAATCCCCGGGCTCAACCTGGGAACTGCATCCGAAACTGGCAGGCTAGAGTCTTGTAGAGGGGGGTAGAATTCCAGGTGTAGCGGTGAAATGCGTAGAGATCTGGAGGAATACCGGTGGCGAAGGCGGCCCCCTGGACAAAGACTGACGCTCAGGTGCGAAAGCGTGGGGAGCAAACAGGATTAGATACCCTGGTAGTCCACGCCGTAAACGATGTCGACTTGGAGGTTGTGCCCTTGAGGCGTGGCTTCCGGAGCTAACGCGTTAAGTCGACCGCCTGGGGAGTACGGCCGCAAGGTTAAAACTCAAATGAATTGACGGGGGCCCGCACAAGCGGTGGAGCATGTGGTTTAATTCGATGCAACGCGAAGAACCTTACCTACTCTTGACATCCAGAGAACTTGGCAGAGATGCTTTGGTGCCTTCGGGAACTCTGAGACAGGTGCTGCATGGCTGTCGTCAGCTCGTGTTGTGAAATGTTGGGTTAAGTCCCGCAACGAGCGCAACCCTTATCCTTTGTTGCCAGCGGTCCGGCCGGGAACTCAAAGGAGACTGCCAGTGATAAACTGGAGGAAGGTGGGGATGACGTCAAGTCATCATGGCCCTTACGAGTAGGGCTACACACGTGCTACAATGGCGCATACAAAGAGAAGCGACCTCGCGAGAGCAAGCGGACCTCATAAAGTGCGTCGTAGTCCGGATTGGAGTCTGCAACTCGACTCCATGAAGTCGGAATCGCTAGTAATCGTGGATCAGAATGCCACGGTGAATACGTTCCCGGGCCTTGTACACACCGCCCGTCACACCATGGGAGTGGGTTGCAAAAGAAGTAGGTAGCTTAACCTTCGGGAGGGCGCTTACCACTTTGTGATTCATGACTGGGGTGAAGTCGTAACAAGGTAACCGTAGGGGAACCTGCGGTTGGATCACCTCCTTACCTTAAAGAAGCGTTCTTTGAAGTGCTCACACAGATTGTCTGATGAAAATTAGCAGTAAGAAAATCTCTGCAGGCTTGTAGCTCAGGTGGTTAGAGCGCACCCCTGATAAGGGTGAGGTCGGTGGTTCAAGTCCACTCAGGCCTACCAAATTCTTTCTGATACCGCGTTGTGAAACGACTCGCATACTTCAGTATGCTTCGCCGCTCCACGCCTTGTCTCAGCAAGAATTAAGGTGAATGAGATAACTACGATGGGGCTATAGCTCAGCTGGGAGAGCGCCTGCTTTGCACGCAGGAGGTCTGCGGTTCGATCCCGCATAGCTCCACCATCTTTACTGCAAAAACACAAGAAAACTTCAGAGTGTACCTGAAAAGGTTCACTGCGAAGTTTTGCTCTTTAAAAATCTGGATCAAGCTGAAAATTGAAACGACACACTGTTTCATTTCTCCGTAATAAGAAATGAAAAATGGTGTGTTCGAGTCTCTCAAATTTTCGCAACACGGTGGTGTTTTACGAAACATCTTCGGGTTGTGAGGTTAAGCGACTAAGCGTACACGGTGGATGCCCTGGCAGTCAGAGGCGATGAAGGACGTGCTAATCTGCGATAAGCGTCGGTAAGGTGATATGAACCGTTATAACCGGCGATTTCCGAATGGGGAAACCCAGTGTGATTCGTCACACTATCATTACGTGAATACATAGCGTAATGAAGCGAACCGGGGGAACTGAAACATCTAAGTACCCCGAGGAAAAGAAATCAACCGAGATTCCCCCAGTAGCGGCGAGCGAACGGGGAGCAGCCCAGAGTCTGAATCAGCTTGTGTGTTAGTGGAACGGTCTGGAAAGTCCGACGGTACAGGGTGATAGTCCCGTACACCAAAATGCACAGGTTGTGAACTCGAAGAGTAGGGCGGGACACGTGGTATCCTGTCTGAATATGGGGGGACCATCCTCCAAGGCTAAATACTCCTGACTGACCGATAGTGAACCAGTACCGTGAGGGAAAGGCGAAAAGAACCCCGGCGAGGGGAGTGAAAAAGAACCTGAAACCGTGTACGTACAAGCAGTGGGAGCCTACTTGTTAGGTGACTGCGTACCTTTTGTATAATGGGTCAGCGACTTATATTCTGTAGCAAGGTTAACCGAATAGGGGAGCCGAAGGGAAACCGAGTCTTAACTGGGCGTTAAGTTGCAGGGTATAGACCCGAAACCCGGTGATCTAGCCATGGGCAGGTTGAAGGTTGGGTAACACTAACTGGAGGACCGAACCGACTAATGTTGAAAAATTAGCGGATGACTTGTGGCTGGGGGTGAAAGGCCAATCAAACCGGGAGATAGCTGGTTCTCCCCGAAAGCTATTTAGGTAGCGCCTCGTGAACTCATCTTCGGGGGTAGAGCACTGTTTCGGCTAGGGGGTCATCCCGACTTACCAACCCGATGCAAACTGCGAATACCGAAGAATGTTATCACGGGAGACACACGGCGGGTGCTAACGTCCGTCGTGAAGAGGGAAACAACCCAGACCGCCAGCTAAGGTCCCAAAGTCACAGTTAAGTGGGAAACGATGTGGGAAGGCACAGACAGCCAGGATGTTGGCTTAGAAGCAGCCATCATTTAAAGAAAGCGTAATAGCTCACTGGTCGAGTCGGCCTGCGCGGAAGATGTAACGGGGCTAAACTGTGCACCGAAGCTGCGGCAGCGACACTATGTGTTGTTGGGTAGGGGAGCGTTCTGTAAGCCGTTGAAGGTGTGTCGTGAGGCATGCTGGAGGTATCAGAAGTGCGAATGCTGACATAAGTAACGATAATGCGGGTGAAAAACCCGCACGCCGGAAGACCAAGGGTTCCTGTCCAACGTTAATCGGGGCAGGGTGAGTCGACCCCTAAGGCGAGGCCGAAAGGCGTAGTCGATGGGAAACAGGTTAATATTCCTGTACTTGGTGTTACTGCGAAGGGGGGACGGAGAAGGCTATGTTAGCCGGGCGACGGTTGTCCCGGTTTAAGCATGTAGGCGGAACGATTAGGTAAATCCGGTCGTTTATTAACGCTGAGGTGTGATGACGAGGCACTACGGTGCTGAAGTAACAAATGCCCTGCTTCCAGGAAAAGCCTCTAAGCATCAGGTAACACGAAATCGTACCCCAAACCGACACAGGTGGTCAGGTAGAGAATACCAAGGCGCTTGAGAGAACTCGGGTGAAGGAACTAGGCAAAATGGTGCCGTAACTTCGGGAGAAGGCACGCTGATATGTAGGTGAAGTGATTTACTCATGGAGCTGAAATCAGTCGAAGATACCAGCTGGCTGCAACTGTTTATTAAAAACACAGCACTGTGCAAACACGAAAGTGGACGTATACGGTGTGACGCCTGCCCGGTGCCGGAAGGTTAATTGATGGGGTTATCCGTAAGGAGAAGCTCTTGATCGAAGCCCCGGTAAACGGCGGCCGTAACTATAACGGTCCTAAGGTAGCGAAATTCCTTGTCGGGTAAGTTCCGACCTGCACGAATGGCGTAATGATGGCCAGGCTGTCTCCACCCGAGACTCAGTGAAATTGAACTCGCTGTGAAGATGCAGTGTACCCGCGGCAAGACGGAAAGACCCCGTGAACCTTTACTATAGCTTGACACTGAACACTGGTCCTTGATGTGTAGGATAGGTGGGAGGCTTTGAAGTGTGGACGCCAGTCTGCATGGAGCCAACCTTGAAATACCACCCTTTAATGGCTGGTGTTCTAACGTGGACCCGTAATCCGGGTTGCGGACAGTGTCTGGTGGGTAGTTTGACTGGGGCGGTCTCCTCCTAAAGAGTAACGGAGGAGCACGAAGGTTAGCTAATCCTGGTCGGACATCAGGAGGTTAGTGCAAAGGCATAAGCTAGCTTGACTGCGAGAGTGACGGCTCGAGCAGGTGCGAAAGCAGGTCTTAGTGATCCGGTGGTTCTGAATGGAAGGGCCATCGCTCAACGGATAAAAGGTACTCCGGGGATAACAGGCTGATACCGCCCAAGAGTTCATATCGACGGCGGTGTTTGGCACCTCGATGTCGGCTCATCACATCCTGGGGCTGAAGTAGGTCCCAAGGGTATGGCTGTTCGCCATTTAAAGTGGTACGCGAGCTGGGTTTAGAACGTCGTGAGACAGTTCGGTCCCTATCTGCCGTGGGCGCTGGAGAATTGAGGGGGGCTGCTCCTAGTACGAGAGGACCGGAGTGGACGCATCACTGGTGTTCGGGTTGTCATGCCAATGGCATTGCCCGGTAGCTAAATGCGGAAGAGATAAGTGCTGAAAGCATCTAAGCACGAAACTTGCCCCGAGATGAGTTCTCCCTGAGACTATAAGTCTCCTGAAGGAACGTTAAAGACGATGACGTTGATAGGTCGGGTGTGTAAGTGTAGCGATACATTGAGCTAACCGATACTAATGAACCGTGAGGCTTAACCTTACAACGCCGAAGATGTTTTGGCGAAGAGACATCAGATTCAGCTTGATTACAGATGACATCAGAACGCAGAAGCGGTCTGATAACAGAATTTGCCTGGCGGCTGTAGCGCGGTGGTCCCACCTGACCCCATGCCGAACTCAGAAGTGAAACGCCGTAGCGCCGATGGTAGTGTGGGGTCTCCCCATGCGAGAGTAGGGAACTGCCAGGCATCAAATTTAGTGTGCTGATATGGCTCAGTTGGTAGAGCGCACCCTTGGTAAGGGTGAGGTCCCCAGTTCGACTCTGGGTATCAGCACCAGTTTTTCGGGTTAAAGTTTGGCACTTAGTAAAGAATTTGCCTGGCGGCTGTAGCGCGGTGGTCCCACCTGACCCCATGCCGAACTCAGAAGTGAAACGCCGTAGCGCCGATGGTAGTGTGGGGTCTCCCCATGCGAGAGTAGGGAACTGCCAGGCATCAAATAAAAGCGAAAGGCCCAGTCGAAAGACTGGGCCTTTTTGCTTTTTTAACGTATCAGGGAAAATAGGCCGGATACGCGTAAACGCTTTACCCGGCCCACGAGGTTGATATTGCTGTCGGTCTGATACGTGCAGGCAATTGGGCATTAATGTATAACCTGCGACAAAAAGGCACGGGTTCGTTCGGATTTAGGATGGGCAAAAAATTCATCTGGAGGCGCCTGTTCGACAATCTCTCCAAGATCCATAAAGATCACCCGATCCGCTACCGTGCGGGCGAACCCCATTTCATGTGTTACACACAGCATTGTCATTCCCGATTGCGCCAGGCCAATCATCGTATCCAGCACTTCCTTTACCATTTCGGGATCTAACGCTGACGTGGGTTCGTCAAACAGCATGATTTTGGGTTTCATACACAGCGAGCGCGCAATAGCGACACGCTGTTGCTGACCACCGGAAATTTGCCCGGGATATTTATGTGCATGTTCAGCAATGCGGACCCGCTCAAGGTAGTGCATTGCCAGCACTTCGGCTTCTTTCTTCGGCATCTTTTGCACCCAAATAGGAGCCAGTGTGCAGTTTTGCAGAACCGTTAAATGAGGGAAGAGATTAAAGTGCTGAAAGACCATGCCAACTTCCTGTCTGACACGTTCGATATTGCGGATATCTTCGTTGAGCTCGATTCCATCCACGACAATACGCCCTTGCTGATGTTCTTCCAGATGGTTAATACAGCGAATAGTCGTCGATTTTCCGGAACCAGAAGGCCCACACAATACGATACGCTCTCCCTGTTTTACCTGTAGGTTGATATTTTTCAGGACATGAAACTGCCCATACCATTTGTTGACGTTTTCCAGCGTAATCATCGCGTCAGTGGACGGCATTACTAGTTGGCTCATAAATTCCTCAGTGCGGTGTACGCCCGGTGTTAAAACGTTTTTCCAGATGCTGGCTATAACGCGACATGCTGAAACAGAAAACCCAGTAAATCAGTGCAGCGAAAACATATCCTTCTGTCGACATTCCCAGCCAGGCCGGGTCGACAGTTGCTTGCTGGACGCTGCTAAAGAGATCAAACAGGCCGATGATAATGACCAGGCTGGTATCCTTGAATAGCGCGATGATGGTATTGACCAGGCCGGGAATGACCAGCTTCAGCGCCTGGGGAAGAATAACCAACCCCTGCGTTTTCCAGTACCCAAGCGCCAGTGATTCAGCCGCTTCATATTGACCTTTTGGTAAGGCCTGTAATCCTCCGCGTACCACTTCAGCAACATAGGCTGACTGGAAGAGAATGACACCAACCAGTGCCCGAATAAGTTTGTCGATAGTTGTACCCTCCGACATAAATAGCGGGAGCATGACTGAGGACATAAACAGGACGGTTATAAGCGGCACACCACGCCAGAACTCAATGAAAATGACCGATAAAACACGCACGATCGGCATATGAGAACGGCGGCCTAACGCCAGTAAAATGCCCCACGGAAGCGCGCCTGCAATACCCACGGATGCGATGATAAGCGTCAGTGTTAATCCACCCCACTGGCGAGTTTCTACGCGCTCAAGCCCGAAAAAACCCCCGTACATCAGCCACCAAACCACCACTGGATAAATGACGGCCCAGACGGCGATATAGCGGCCACGGTGGGGGATGATTTTCAAGAACATCGGGATGAAGGAAAGCAGACCAATAATCAGAGCCAGATTGACGCGCCAGCGTTGATCGTGTGGATACAGTCCATACATAAATTGCCCGAAGCGTTCATGGATGAAAACCCAGCAAGCCCCTGCTTTTGTACAATCGGCCCGGCTAGAACCGACCCAGTTGGCCTGCAGGAATGCCCAGTTCAACAGCGGGGGAAGGAACGACCAAATAAGCCACACGCATAGCAATGTGAGCAGGCTGTTTGACCAACTAGAGAACAGGTTTTTACGTACCCAAAATAGAATGCGACTTGCCTGGTTACTGCTCGGGCGCGCGGGGCGAGACAGCAGTGCTTTTGTCATCATGGCTCCTTAGCGCTCAATCAGTGCGATGCGGCGGTTATAAATATTCATCAACAGAGAAATGCTCAGGCTGATGATCAGGTACACCGACATGGTGATGGCGATAGTTTCGATGGCCTGTCCTGTTTGATTGAGCACAGTACCGGCAAACAATGACACCATATCCGGATAGCCAATGGCGGCTGCGAGAGAGGAGTTCTTGACGATATTCAGATACTGGCTGGTCAATGGGGGAATGATGACGCGCAGCGCCTGTGGGATGATCACCTGGCGCAGCGTTACCGGATTTGGCAGGCCCAGCGAGCGTGCGGCTTCATGTTGGCCATAAGGAACAGCCTGAATCCCCGCCCGGATAATTTCAGCAATAAACGCTGAGGTATACACCGAAAGCGCCAGCGTCAGGGCAGCCAGTTCGGGAATAAGCACCATACCGCCACGGAAGTTAAACCCGCGCAGTTCAGGGATATCCCAGTGCAGCGCCGCACCGAAAATCCAATGTGAAATCATCGGTAGAAACACGATTAGCATCAGGGCTGTTGGCCATGTTCGGCGCAACTGGCCTGTTTTGGTCTGGTGCATTTTGTTGAAGCGAAATAACCCAATGGTGATGATGACGGCAAGCATGATTGCGGCACAGAAGGTAATCAGACCTTCTCCCATCTGTGGCGCCGGAATGTAGAGCCCGCGATTGCTCAGAAAGACCAGATCCAGGGTACTAACAGCCTGCCGCGGTCCGGGCAAATTCCGCAATACGGCAAAATACCAAAAGAAGATCTGCAGCAATGGCGGGATATTGCGGAACGTTTCGATATAAATCGTAGAGAGCTTTCGTAGTAACCAGTTATCCGACAGCCGTGCCAGCCCGAGAAAAAAGCCGAGAAATGATGCGAAAACAATGCACAACGCAGAGACTAATAGCGTATTAAGCAGACCGACGATAAAAACGCGGCCATATGTATCGCCTTGCTCGTAATCAATCAGATGCTGGACGATACCAAATCCGGCACTGCGTTCGAGAAAAGAAAATCCCGAGGTAATACCGCGACTGCTCAGGTTATTAATGGTGTTATGAATGAGATAGATCGCAATGCTAACGACCGCAATCACAGCGAGTATTTGAAATAACCAGGCGCGGACCGCAGGGTTAGAAAAGGATAACGATCCTTTTACGTTTGAGCGGCGATGGGACATAAGAAAACCTCGGTAACTATGACTCTGGGCTGAGCGCCGCAGTTGCGGCGCTCGTTGCATCACTGCGCATTAGCGCACGGGTGGTGCATACTGAATGCCACCGTTATTCCAGAGGTTGTTCTGCCCACGCTTGATCTTCAGCGGGCTTTCCGATCCAACGTTACGCTCAAAGATCTCCGAGTAGTTACCTACCTGCTTGATAATGTTATAAGCCCATTTGTTATCAAGTTTCAGATCCTTGCCATAATCCCCCTCTTTACCTAGCAGGTGCGCCATATCCGGTGTTGCAGGATTTGCCGCTTTTTCGTCAACATTTTTCGAATTAACCCCCATCTCTTCGGCGTTCAGCATAGCGAACAACGTCCAGCGAACAATCGAGAACCACTCGTCGTCACCACGACGCACGACTGGCCCCAGTGGCTCTTTAGAAATAACTTCTGGCAGTACAATCCATTCTGCGGGGTTGCTCAGTTTGATCCGCAGGGCGTACAACTGAGACTGGTCGGAGGCAAGTGTATCGCAGCGCCCTGATTCGAGAGCTTTAGCGGACTCATCAGAACGGTCAAAGGTGACAGGGGTATACTTCATGTTATTGGCTTTAAAGTAGTCGGCCACATTCAGTTCAGTATCTGTTCCTGCCTGAATACAAACCGTTGCGCCATCCAGCTCTTTAGCGCTCTTCAGGCCCGCTTTATTGTGGGTAAGAAAACCGATGCCGTCGTAATACGTTACGCCAGTGAAAGACATTCCCATTCCGGCATCGCGAGAAGAGGTCCATGTGGTATTACGGGAAAGCATATCGACCTCACCAGACTGTAACGCGGTGAAGCGTTCTTTGGCGGTGAGTGGGGTATATTTTACTTTGCTGTCATCACCAAATACGGCAGCGGCAACGCCACGACATACATCGACATCAATACCTGAGAACTTACCGCTTGCATCAGCGTAAGAAAAACCAGGCAGGCCATCACTGATACCACATTGCACAAAACCCTTTTTCTGTACGGCATCGAGAGTTGCGCCGGCATGTGCCTGATTTGCAACCGCAAGCAGCACGCCGGCCGCAGCCAGGCTGGCTATTATCATCTTTTTCATAGAGCATCCTGTGTGGAGGAATTATTGTTATGGAAACGTTCTGAAAACGTCTTTTACCTGTCTGTGGCTATGGCCATACTCTTCTAAGCAAAGGTAGTGCCAGGTTTTTGCGCACGATTATTCGACGCAATATGCAGAGTGTAGACAGGAAAGAATAAATGCAGCGCCCTGAAGTGGTGCAAAATTGAAACGTAAGCCACATTTCGGCGCAAAAAATTTAAAAATAAGACAGGACGCATGATAACGATTTCGGGCGTGAATATCCGTAGCGTGAGAATAATGAAAGGGATGTGCGTTATAACGAAGAATACAGAAAATGCTAATTTGAGTTCATGGATATGTGAAGCGAATCTATAATAATTTTATTTTATGAATGATGCCGTGAACTAACATTTTGTCTTATATTAAGATTTAATTCGTATTGCTAAAAGCGCGGTAACGGCCGCGCTTTTATGATTTTTTATTTCGTCAAGGCAACTATCCCAAGCGTCAAGCCGGCAACAGCGGCTGCACCACCGGCTATCGCTCCTGCAGTTTCCCAGTTATCCTGCGTGGTGCCTTTCATACAGGTATTGGTATGAACCAGACGCCCTTGATCGTCATAGACAGGCACACAAGGGGAATCGTGTGCACAGCCAGCCAGTAATGCGGTAAGCAGTGCAACGGGTATTAATCTTTTCATGGTGTTACCTCAAAAATAAGCGTTTCGCTAATTGAGCAAAGGTAAACGCTCAGCCATCTGCGAACTCGACTGCTATTTTACCACTGCTTAAAAAAAGACTGACATGAGGAATAATCTCAATTCATGTGGATTGTAAAAATAATGGATAAAATGGGGCACCTGAAAGTTTGTTCTGCAATGCTTCAGCAAAATTAAATGTCTATCTCATTAATAAATAAAGAACTCATCATCATGTAAAAAGGCGTCTATGGACGCCTTTATTTTACAAATTATTCGTGGTGCCGGCTAAAACGCCGTTTAACGACAACGAAGAAGACGGGAACGAAGAAGATCGCTAACAATGTTGCGGTGAGCATCCCCCCCATAACACCGGTACCAACAGCATTCTGCGCACCGCTACCTGCACCATGGCTGATAACCAGAGGCATAACCCCCAGAATAAACGCCAGGGATGTCATCAGGATTGGACGAAGACGCATGCGCGATGCCTCCAGAGTGGCTTCTATCAATCCTTTGCCCTCTTTATCCATCAGGTCTTTGGCAAATTCGACGATCAGGATGGCGTTCTTCGCCGAGAGGCCAATAGTGGTTAACAGACCCACCTGGAAGTAGACGTCGTTATTCATCCCACGCACTGATGCAGCTAACAGTGCGCCTACCACACCGAGCGGTACAACCAGCATGACGGAGAAGGGAATCGACCAACTTTCATACAACGCGGCCAGGCAAAGGAAGACGACGATTAGCGAGATGGCATAAAGTGCAGGTGCCTGGTTACCCGACAGTCGTTCCTGATAAGACATACCCGTCCAGTCATGACCAATACCGTTTGGCAGCTTTTCTGCGAGGCTTTCCATTAGTGCCATTGCTTCACCCGTACTTCGACCCGGCGCGGCTTCCCCCAGTATTTCCATCGATGGCATGCCGTTGTAACGCTCCAGGCGCGGTGAGCCGTAAACCCAATGCGATGCGCTGAACGCAGAGAACGGAACCATTTCGCCATTGGCACTGCGGATATACAGATTACTGATGTCCGTTGGCAGCATGCGGTATTTAGCATCCGCCTGAACGTACACTTTCTTCACTCGGCCGCGGTCAATAAAGTCATTGACGTAATAGCCGCCCAACGATGCAGAGATGGTCTCGTTAATGTCCGACAGCGAAACGCCCAGTGCTTGTGCTTTCTCCTGATCGACATCCAGTTTGAACTGAGGGGTATCTTCCAGGCCGTTCGGACGCACGCGGACTAACAAATCTGGGTGTTTAGCCACCATACCCAGCAGTTGGTTACGGGCTTGCGTTAATGCCGTATGTCCCAGACCGCCCTGATCGATCAGCTCGAAGTCGAAGCCGGTTGCAGTACCCAATTCAACAATCGCCGGCATGTTGAAGGGGAAGACCAGACCATCGCGGATATGGCTGAAGGCGCGAGTGGCGCGTGCAATAACCGCTTCGGCGCTGTTTTCCTCTCCGCTACGCTCATCCCAGGGCTTGAGGCTGACGAACGCCAGACCTGAGTTTTGTCCCTGACCGCTGAAGCTAAAGCCGTTAACCGTGAAGACGCTTGCGACGTTAGCTTTCTCATTGTTCAGATAATACTGGGTGACCTGATCCAGCACTTTCTGGGTGCGCTCTTGTGTTGCCCCCGCCGGGAGCTGAATCATAGTCATAAATACGCCCTGATCTTCTTCCGGCAGGAAGGAGGTCGGCAGACGCATAAACAGCACCGCCATTCCGATCACGATGATCAGGTAGACAACCAGGTAACGCCCGGTTTTACGCACAATACCGCTGACACTATTGGTGTAGTGGTTGACGCTGTGATCGAATTTGGCATTAAACCAGCCAAAGAAACCGCTTTTTTTCTCGTGATGTTCAGCCGATACCGGCTTCAGCAGCGTTGCGCAAAGTGCGGGAGTCAGGATCAGCGCGACCAGAACAGAAAGCGCCATGGCGGAAACAATGGTGATGGAGAACTGCCGGTAGATAGCACCTGTCGACCCACCAAAGAAAGCCATCGGGATAAAGACCGCAGACAGCACCATGGCGATGCCGACCAGCGCTCCCTGAATTTGTGACATGGATTTTTCCGTCGCCTCTTTAGGCGGCAGATTATCTTCCATCATCACACGTTCGACGTTTTCCACTACCACTATCGCATCATCGACCAATAGACCGATGGCGAGCACCATCCCGAACATCGTCAGGGTGTTTATTGAGTAGCCAAACGCGGCAAGTACGGCAAATGTGCCTAACAATACGACGGGGACAGCGATGGTTGGAATGAGCGTTGCCCGGATGTTCTGCAGGAACAAATACATGACCAGGAACACCAGCACGATCGCCTCAAACAGCGTTTTTACCACTTCGTGGATGGAGATGGTCACAAATGGCGTGGTGTCGTACGGATAGACCACCTTCATTCCCTGCGGGAAGAACGGTTGCAACTCAGCCAGTTTGGCTTTGATAGCGTTAGCGGTATCCAGCGCGTTTGCCCCGGTTGCCAGCTTAATACCGAGGCCGGACGCAGGCTTACCGTTAATACGCGCCACCACGTTGTAGTTCTCACCACCCAACTCGATCCGTGCAACGTCCTTCAGGTGAACAACTGAACCATCGCTGTTTACGCGTAAAGTGACTTTGCCGAACTCTTCAGGATCTTTCAGTCGCGTTTGCGCAATGATAGAAGCGTTAAGCTGCTGGTTAGGTAATGCTGGCGTACCGCCTAACTGACCTGCGGCTATCTGATCGTTCTGGACCTTCAACTGATTGATCACATCAACCGGCGTAAGCTGGTACTTGTTCAGCAAGTTCGCATCCAGCCAGATGCGCATAGCATACTGTGCACCAAACAGCTGTACGTCACCCACGCCATTAAGACGACTGATTGAGTCTTTAACGTTAGAGGCAACGTAGTCGGAAATATCATCCTGTGTGGTTTGCGGGTTATCAGAAACAAACCCCGCGACCATTAAAAAGCTGCTGCTGGATTTCTCAACGCCGATCCCCTGCTGCTGGACTTCCTGCGGCAGTAAAGGTGTGGCGAGCTGCAGTTTATTTTGCACCTGAACCTGGGCGATATCGGGGTCGGTACCGGACTGGAAGGTCAGCGTGATGGTCACACTTCCAGCGGAATCGCTGGTGGAGGACATATACATCAGGTTATCGATACCGTTCATATTCTGTTCGATAACCTGCGTAACAGTATCTTGTACCGTCTGCGCATCCGCACCTGGATAGGTTGCGGTAATAGCGACCGCAGGAGGTGCGATGGTTGGGTACTGCGCCACGGGGAGCTGCATGATTGCCAGAGCACCCGCCATCATCAGAATGATGGCCAGTACCCAGGCAAAGATAGGACGCCTGATAAAAAAGTTAGCCATGTCCGGTTACCTTATTGGGCTTTCGTGGCAGAGATTTCGGTGTCGGCAGTTGCTTTAACCTGGACGCCAGGGCGTGCTTTCTGCAAGCCGCTCACGATAACTTTGTCACCCGGTTGCAGACCTTCGCTGATGAGCCACTTGTCGCCAATGGCTTGTGCGGCAACAACGGCGCGAGACTCAACCTGACTTTTATCGTTAACGACCATCACGGTGGCATCGCCGCGAGGCGTACGTGTTACCCCCTGCTGCGGAACGAGAATGGCATTTGGCTGAACACCTTCATCAATGCGCGCACGCACGAACATGCCCGGCAGCAGCGTGTGCTGCGGGTTAGGGAAGACGGCCCTGAGGGTGATGGATCCGGTACTTTCATCAACCGTCACGTCAGAAAATTGTAAAGAGCCTTTCAGCGGGTACGACTGACCATTTTCCATTACCAGTTCGACGGTACTGCTGGCGCTGTCTTTATGCAGGCTCCCTTGCTCAACTGACTGTTTGAGGCGCATAAAGTCATTGCTGGACTGCGTTACGTCGACGTAAATAGGATCAAGCTGTTGAACGGTAGCAAGCTCAGTCGCCTGGCCATTCGTGACTAATGCGCCTTCGGTGACGTTAGATTTACCGATCCGTCCGCTAATGGGCGATGTCACTTTGGTGTAGGCCAGGTTAATACGTGCGCTTTCGACCGTGGCTTTTGCTGCGATTACGGAAGCATCTGCCTGGCGGGCATCAGCAATGGCCTGATCGTACTCTTGCTGGCTGATGTACTTAGTGCCTACCAGCGGAACATAACGTTTTACCGTTAAATGCGCGATAGCTGCCGCCGCTTCACTCTTTGCCAGCTCGCCTTTGGCGCTGTCATAGTCAGCCTGGTAAGTCGCGGGGTCGATCTGATAAAGCGACTGACCTGCTTCAACATCGCTTCCCTCAGTGAAATTCCGTTTAAGTACAATCCCGCTAACCTGAGGACGGACTTCTGCGATACGAAATGCCGTTGTGCGCCCGGGTAATTCGGTCGTCACGGCTAAGGGCGCCTTTTCGACGACATGGACAGTCACCTGCGGCTCTGCGGGATGAGCTTGTGTTTCTCCCTGATCGTTACAACCGGCGAGTAATGCAGCGGAGATGATGATGAATGAGGGCAGGAGTGAAAACCTGGCATTTTTCGTCATTTCTATTCCTTAAAAAACCGAACGCTCGTTATTAACCGGGTAACGCAGAGGCGATAACGCGCACAAGAAAAATAATAGTTGGCTATCCTACAAATTATTAGCTTGCGATGTAAGCAATACTTATTTATGGGCGCGACACACGGCACATAAAAACAAAAAAAGATTAATCCTCTGCTGTTTTATTATGGTGTTAATAGCAATACTATGATGCGCATAAATACATATTGAAATAAGTATTTGGCTGGTGAATGTATTTAAAGTTTTTATATGCTTTGTTTATTCGTGTGCAATGTCAGCAATTAACGCTTTTAGACCTCGTCTAAATAAACGCTAAGTGATACATTTATTTCGTTTAGCAAATATTAGATAAGAAAGTTAATCATTCTCCACTCTACTCCGGACAGTCGGAACCATGGCCAGAAGAACGAAAGCTGATGCTCTCAAAACGCGGCAGCACCTGATTGAAACAGCGATAGCGCAGTTTGCCGCGCGCGGCGTAAGCAATACGACGCTCAACGACATTGCTGATGCGGCCAACGTTACGCGGGGAGCGCTCTATTGGCATTTCGAAAATAAAACGCAGCTTTTTAATGAGCTTTGGTTACAGCAGCCGCCCTTGCGCGATCTTATTCAGGAGCGGCTCGTGGGCCGTTGGGGAGATAACCCACTACAGCGGCTACAAGAAAGATTAGTTGTGGGTTTGCAATATATTGCTGAGAATCCTCGACAGCAGGCATTAATGCAGATTTTATATCATAAATGTGAATTCCATAATGATATGATATCGGAACAGACTATTCGTGAAAAAATTGGTATCAACCATCTGGGTATGCGCATTGCCTTGCAGAAATGTATGGACGATGGGCTTATCGCAACCAGCCTTGATTTAGACGTTATAATAATTATTCTTCATGGGAGTTTTAGTGGCATTGTTAAAAACTGGCTCATTAATCCAATGAGTTATGATCTTTATAAACAAGCGCCAGTATTAGTTGATAATGTATTAAAAATGTTAAGCCCTGATGGCTGCATGCTGCAATTGATTCAGGGTGAGGATCAGGCTGGCTAGTTTCTGCCGCCATGGACTGACGGCAGTTGCAGAACGGTAAGTCACCGGACGTACTATTCGAGGTCGATACAGTTGACCAGCTTGAGGGGATTTACTGAGTTCATATTCCGGCACTTATCGTGCTCTGTTGTCATCAACTCTATCCACTGAATGAGTAGCGCATCAAAAAGAAAAACAAAGACAGCAAAAACAACCAGCCACCAATACTTGCGAATCATTACCAAATCCTGTGTATTCATGCCCAAGCGTGCAGGGAATATACACGAAATCTAAAAGCTGAAAAGCAGACTTACAATGCTTTTACTTTGCTGAAATTCCACTGTTCTTTTCCGGTAATCGACTCTTTTTAGACAGGTTTTTCGTCTTGCGCTTTTTCACCTTTGCAAGCTCATTCTCTGAAAAATGAGAACCAATACTCAATCTTCTGAGCCCCATTTTTACGTATTCGGCATTGATTTCAATCCCGACAAACTTGCGACCTAATTCCACGGCAGTGGCACCGGTTGTGAAGCTACCGGCAAACGGATCCAGCACTTTGTCATCTGGGTTGGAGGAAGCCAGAATGATGCGCTCCAGCAGGGCTTTGGGTTTCTGCGTGGGGTGGTTTTCGTATTCATCCATCAGGTAGCGAACACGTGGAAACTCCCAGACATTACCGGGTACTTTTTTATGATTGTAGGGCTGAGGTGGGTTTTTTCTGTAGTCTATTAGCGCGCGTTTCGCCCCGGTTTTCGCTTCAACCAAAATATCATCACGGTTAAATGTATAACTTTTTGGGTCTTTGACCATCATCAGGATCGGTTCATACATGGAGCCAAAGTACTTTTTGGCCTGTACCCCTGAGCTATCATAGGCCCACACAATACGGCTCTTGATGGTAAAAAGCTGTCGACATTTGAGGTCGATGTACGGCATGTTCTCCGTACTGTTCATGATGTACATGGTGCCTTGTGGCTTTAATATTCGATGGCATTCATCAATGCACTCGAACAGCGAGGCCAGAAAGCTCTCTTCGTCCCAGGATTCTACCAACCCGTCAAAGTCTTTCCCGATGTTATAAGGTGGGTCGGCAAAGATCAGATCGATGCTTTCAGACGGCAGCTTTTTCAGTTCAGTCAGCGCATCACCCTGGATTATCTTTTTTGATTCATCACCAAAGTAGACAGGTTCACATCTCGCTTTCATCACCAAAGCCTCCGTGTGACGCGAATAAAAAAGGCGCTTCCCCATGCCGAGTAGCGCCTTTTAAAACAAACATTTCGCTGATTAGTATCAGTTCATGCCGTATTTTTTCAGTTTTTTACGCAGCGTACCACGGTTGATGCCCATCATCAGGGCAGCACGGGTCTGGTTACCGCGGGTGTATTGCATCACCATGTCCAACAGGGGCTGTTCTACTTCAGCCAGTACCAGCTCATAGAGATCGTTAACATCCTGACCATTCAATTGAGCAAAATAGTTCTTCAGTGCCTGTTTAACCGAGTCACGCAGGGGTTTTTGAGTTACCTGATCCTGAGAGTTAACGGTAGAAACGGTCAGTACGTCAGAATTTACGCGTTGTTCGAACATAGTTCTGTCAGCTCTTTATTTCTGTTTACGCAAAATTTTCGAAGTATGCCTCCAACGCCGCCAGCTGTTCGCTGGAGTCTTCAATGGCGTTGAATGTGCGCCGAAACTGGTCATCCGGAGCGTGTTCCTGGAGATACCAGGATACGTGTTTACGCGCAATTCGGTACCCTTTTGCCTGACCATAAAAGTCGTGCAATTCCCGAACATGCGCACAAAGCAAGCGCTTCACCTCTGCCAGAGGCAGCGGGGGCAGCAGCTCCCCAGTGTCCAGATAATGCTGGATTTCCCGAAAGATCCAGGGTCTTCCCTGAGCTGCACGTCCTATCATCAGGGCATCCGCCCCCGTATAGTCGAGTACAGCTCTGGCTTTATGCGGGTCAGTAATGTCGCCATTCGCGATAATCGGAATGGAAACTTTCTGCTTAACTGCCCGAATACTGTCGTACTCAGCATCTCCATTGAACAAACAGGCGCGGGTGCGTCCATGAATGGTCAGAGCCTGAATGCCACAGTCTTCAGCCAGTTGGGCAATCTCTACGCAGTTACGGTGTTCCGGAGCCCAGCCGGTGCGAATCTTGAGTGTGACAGGAACGTCCACTGCATTGACGACCTCGGTTAGTATCGATTTCACTAAATCCGGGTACTGCAAGAGGGCTGAACCTGCGAGCTTGCGATTCACTTTTTTAGCCGGACACCCCATATTGATATCAATAATCTGGGCGCCGCTTTCCACGTTAATACGTGCGGCATCAGCCATCTCAACAGGATCGCTACCGGCAATTTGCACCGTGCGAATTCCTGGCTCATCAACGTGCACCATACGTAAACGAGATTTGTCGCTTTCCCAAACCTGCGGGTTAGAAGACATCATCTCGGATACCGTCAATCCTGCTCCCATCTCATAGCACAGCGTCCTGAATGGTCTGTCAGTGATGCCAGCCATAGGTGCTGCGATCAGGCGATTTCTGAGCTGGTATTGTCCGATGCGCATGAGTTAAGAAATGACCATACTGTGACTGCAAGGCGGCGTATATTACGCATTTTTTGCATGAGATGAAAGGCCAAACTTTGACCAATCCACTGAGGTGGATCAATGAATTGCTGACTAAGTACACAGTTTCAAATTAAAAGCTTTAATAATCATTTGGATACGTAGTTGCGCTAATTTATCATCCGTTTATAAATTCCGAAAACTTCTCTTTTTTTATTGCGCTCAGGCTCAGGACATCAGGATAAAAAGCTGTTTTTGTGTACAAATAGTGACTTTGTAATGCGATCTCGCTCTCATTTCCGCAAATCATTTTGCGAAAACGAAAGCGATTTTGGGGTTGGCGATAGTAACGCGTGACGATTATTTTTTCTGACCGGTAATACGGCACCACTCTTCTTTTTCGATGACCGGATCGAGTGTAAAGAGATCGGCATAGGCCTCACAGACGCTTTCCGCCTGGCTGGCAAGAATGCCAGAAAGCCCCAGTAGACCGCCCTCAACGGGCAGTACGCTGATTAACGGCGCCAGTTCACGTAATGGGCCCGCGAGGATGTTGGCGACCACCACGTCGGCTTTCATGGCTTCTGGCTGGTCTTTCGGCAGATAAAGCTCCAGACGCTCAGAAACGCCATTACGCTGGGCGTTATCACGGCTGGCCTGAATCGCTTGTGGATCGATATCCACGCCGATGGCTTTCGCTGCGCCCAGTTTCAATGCCGCAATGGCCAGAATGCCGGAGCCGCAGCCAAAGTCGATAACCGTTTTGCCGTTAAGATCGAGACCGTCCAGCCATTGCAGACACAGAGAAGTAGTAGGGTGAGTACCAGTACCAAACGCCAGACCCGGGTCCAGCATTACATTGACGGCATTCTCATCCGGGACATCGCGCCAGCTCGGGCAAATCCACAGGCGTTCGCCAAAGCGCATCGGATGGAAGTTATCCATCCATTCGCGTTCCCAGTCTTTATCTTCAAGCTGTTCGATTTTATGCGCGAAACCTTCACCCAGCAGCGGATGCTGCTCCAGAATGGCAACGACTTCTTTCATGTCAGTTTCTGCGTCGAACAAGCCGATAACATCGGTATCGCCCCACAGGCGAGTCTCGCCCGGCAGAGGCTCGAACACCGGCGTATCATGCGTATCCTGGAAAGTGATGGAAACGGAGCCCGCTTCCATTAGTGCATCGCTTAACTCTTCTGCGTTAGCACCCGTTGTGTTCAGTTTCAGTTGGATCCATGGCATGGCAAAACTCTTTATTTATCAGTAGTCAATATGGCAGCTTGCGGGACGGTAGAACCGAAACGGTTTCCGACCAGGAAAGCCAGCAAACTTATCAGCAACGAGGGCACGATCGGATGGAAGCCCAGGTACTGAACGTTAAAGGTAGCAAGTACGGCATACAACACGCCGCCGACAATCATCGCGCTCAATGCGCCAGTCGCGTTTGCTCGCTCCCAGTACAGGCCCAGCACCAGCGGCCACAGGAAGACCGCTTCCAACCCGCCAAACGCCAGCAGGTTGAGCCAGATAATCATCTCTGGTGGTTTCCAGGCGGCCAGCAGCAGTAACGCGCCCAGCAGTAGGGTGATCACAGCGGACATGCGCTTCAGCCGGGTTTCGTTTTTCAACTGTTCCGGACGAAGGTTCAGGTACAGATCCTTAATGATCGTAGCGGAACTTTGCAGCAATTGGGCATTGATCGTTGACATGATCGCGGCCATGGGGGCCGCGAGGAAGATCCCGGCAGCTACCGGTGGCAACACTTTGACCATCAGGGTCGGGATCACCAGATCCGGTACCGTCAGGTCAGGGATCACCGCACGTCCCAACGCACCCGCCAGATGCATGCCAAACATCAGGATCGCCACCACGATGGTGCCGATGATAATCCCACGATGTACCGCTTTACTGTCTTTATAGGAGATACAGCGTACCGCCGTATGCGGAAGTCCAATCACGCCAAAACACACCAGTACCCAGAATGAGGTCATAAACGTGGGTGACAGAATGTCATCCGCGCCCTGCGGTGAGACCAGTTTCGGATCGATGGTTTGCAGGGTTACTACCGCATTGCTAAGGCCGCCGGCGGCATGAACGACGCCGACCAGCAGAACGATAGTCCCAATCAGCATTACCATGCCTTGCATGGTGTCGTTCAGTACGCTGGCGCGAAATCCGCCGAATGCCGTATATAAAGCGATACTGACGCCAAAGATCAGCAGACCGGTTTCGTAAGGAATACCCGCAGCCGTTTCCAGCAAACGTGCGCCGCCAATAAACTGTACGGTCATTGCTCCGACAAACGCGACCAGCAGGCTAAGACTTGCCAGCCACACCAGTAGACGGCTCTGGTAGCGGGCGAACAGCATGTCGTTAAGGGTTACGGCGTTGTAACGGCGCGCCAGAATGGCGAATTTCTTCCCGAGGATCCCCAAAGAGAGCCAGACGGCAGGCAACTGGATCATCGCCAGCAGCACCCATCCCAATCCGTATTTATAAGCCGCGCCAGGGCCGCCAATAAACGAACTGGCGCTAATGTAGGTTGCCGTTAGCGTCATGGCCAATACGACCCCGCCCATCGAGCGGCTGCCGAGGAAATATTCGTTCAGGAAAGTACCGGTCGATCTCTTACGCATGGCGTAAACAGAGAGACCGAAGACCACCAACAGATAGGCGACCAGCGGCAAAATAACTTCAAGCTGCATCGTCATCCTCCAACGGAATGTCGCGATAGATAAACTTCACCATCGCCCAGCACAGTACGATGAAAACCAGCGGCGTTAGCAGGCAGGCCATTTCGAACCAGTGCGGTAAGCCGGTAAAACCGAGCGTGGAATCTGGTAAGTAAGCGGTTGCTAACCATGTGGCAAGATATAAAAGGGTCAGCCACAGCGCCCAGCGCGCCTCTTTATGGGCCTGAACAAAACGAGCGTCCATTTTTTGTCCCTTGTGGATAAAGAAAGCGGGGATTGTACCTTATGGCGCGTTCGGGAGGGGAGAAAAACAAAAGGCCGGAATTTCCGGCCTTTTCGGTTAACACATGCTTACTTTTCCTGAAGTCCGAGTTTTTTCTCCAGATAGTGGATATTGGTTCCACCATGCTGGAAGTGCTCGTCATTCATGATGCGGATCTGCAGATCAACGTTGGTTTTGATACCGTCGATGATCAGTTCCTGCAATGCGTTTTTCATACGGACGATCGCTACGTCGCGGTTTTCGCCGTAGCAAATCAGCTTACCGATCATTGAGTCATAGTACGGAGGTACAGTGTAGCCTGCGTAAATATGAGACTCCCAGCGCACACCAAAGCCACCCGGCGCGTGGAAACGCGTGATTTTACCCGGGCTTGGCAGGAAGGTGTTCGGGTCTTCGGCGTTGATACGGCATTCTACCGCATGGCCTTTAACCACAACTTCATCCTGCTTGATGGACAGCGGTTGTCCTGCCGCGATACGCAGCTGCTCTTTGATCAGGTCAACGCCGGTGATCATTTCGGTTACCGGGTGTTCAACCTGAATACGGGTGTTCATCTCAATGAAGTAGAACTCGCCGTTTTCGAACAGGAACTCGAAAGTACCTGCCCCGCGATAGCCGATATCAACGCACGCTTTGGCGCAACGCTCGCCGATGTAGCGACGCAGTTCCGGGGTAATACCCGGCGCAGGTGCTTCTTCGACGACTTTCTGGTGACGACGCTGCATGGAGCAGTCACGTTCAGCCAGATAAATCGCGTTACCCTGACCGTCAGCCAGCACCTGAATTTCGATGTGGCGTGGGTTTTCCAGGTACTTCTCCATGTAAACCATGTCGTTGTTGAAAGCCGCTTTCGCTTCCGCTTTGGTCATGGAGATGGATTGTGCCAGTTCGGCATCGCTGCGCACGACGCGCATACCGCGACCGCCGCCGCCGCCGGAGGCTTTGATGATAACCGGGTAGCCGATACGTTTAGCATGCGCGCGGTTAGCGTCCATGTCATCGCCCAGCGGGCCGTCAGAGCCTGGAACGGTCGGTACGCCAGCTTTCTTCATCGCGGTGATCGCGGACACTTTGTCGCCCATCAGGCGGATAGTGTCGGCTTTCGGGCCGATGAAGATAAAACCAGAACGTTCTACCTGTTCAGCGAAGTTGGCGTTCTCAGAGAGGAAGCCATAACCCGGGTGGATTGCCACTGCGCCGGTGATTTCAGCGGCGCTAATGATTGCCGGGATGTTCAGATAGCTTTTTACGGACGCAGCCGGGCCAATACAGACCGTCTCATCCGCCAGCAATACGTGTTTTAAATCGCGATCCGCGCTTGAATGCACGGCGACAGTCTTGATGCCCAGTTCTTTACAGGCACGAAGAATACGCAAGGCAATCTCGCCGCGGTTAGCGATGACAATTTTATCCAACATGTTCGCCTCGTTATTCGATGACGACCAGCGGCTCGTCAAATTCTACCGGTTGACCACTTTCTACCAGAATCGCTTTCACTACGCCGGATTTGTCGGCTTCGATCTGGTTCATCATTTTCATGGCTTCAACGATGCACAGGGTATCGCCCGCATTCACTTTCTGGCCGATTTCGATGAACGCTTTAGCATCCGGGCTCGGGGTGCGGTAGAACGTACCAACCATTGGGGAGCGTACGATGTGACCACTGATTTCCGCTGCTGCCGGCGCTTCCATACTTGGAGTGGCAGTTTGTGCGACAGCGTTAGACAGAGCTGGCTGCTGCATCACTGGTGCAGCATAAGCCTGTTGCATCATTGGAAAACTTGCAGCTGGCGCTGCACGGCTGATGCGTACAGACTCTTCGCCTTCAGAAATTTCCAGTTCGGAGATGCCTGATTCTTCAACCAGCTCGATCAGTTTTTTAATCTTACGAATATCCATGAGTGGGTTCCGTACTCTTTGTTTAGTGAGATTGTGACAGGCGTTTTACCGCCGTCTGTATAGCATTTTTATAACAGTGAGTGACAAGATGCCACGCATCTCAGGCGTTGCACTGCGTGCTGCGGCCATTATATGAGATTGCCAGACTTGTTAGTCATTGTGCGGCTATCTTCTGCCATTTTCGGGTAAAAGACAAAATATACCTTCAATATGCGATTGTCACCCTTTCTGCGCTGTAAAAACGCTACCGGGGAGAGCAAAGGCGCACATTATAACTATTTCGTAGCAATTGGCAGCTAAATACTGGTCTTATCAGGGAAGATAATCAACCGCTGGCATGTAAAGAACATGGGTTCGTCTGTGTTTTGCAACGTACTGCACATATCGTGAAACTACCGCCACCACTGGCGAAACTTCTTGTAGCGGCAGGCTAACAGCACCGCTGCAAGTGCGGCATAAATAATCGGTTGCGGAGAGATAATTTTTACCGACCACAAATAATGTATGGGTGCCAGGATCGCCACAAGATAGACGAAGTTGTGCAGATACTGCCAATATTTACCCAGTTTTCGCTGGGCTGCCTGTGTAGAGGTCAAGGCGAGGGCGAATAAAATGACCCAGCTGAAAATACCCAACATCAAATAAGGTCGAGTAGTAAGTTCCCGCCCCAGCAATGCCAGGTTATTAATGCCTAATTCCAGTAGCGCATAGCTGGTTAAATGTAACGTCGCCCAGGCGAAACACCATAGCCCTAACAGGCGACGAGTGCGTATCAATAATGGCTGTTTAGCGTAGCGCGCCAACGGCGCCACCAGCAAGGTAGCCAGTAGGAATTTCAGAGCTGTCCGACCGGTAAAGTGCTGAATGTCTTTGACCGGATCGGCGCTCAGTCCCCCATGATTTACCGCCCAAAATAGCCAGAGAAACGGTAAAAGTCCGGTAAGATGCAGGCAAACTTTCAGCCAGGTAATCTGTTTTGCAGTCAGGCGCACTTAAAAATTCTCCCGCAGATCGAGACCTCGGTACAGGGAAGCGACTTCCTTTGCATAGCCGTTAAACAGCAACGTGGGCTGGCGCTGTACATCCAGTATGCCGCCCGCGCCGATGAAGCGTTCAGTCGCTTGTGACCAGCGGGGATGATCGACATGCGGATTCACGTTGGCATAAAATCCGTATTCATTGGGCGCGGCCAGATTCCAGGTTGTCGGAGGGCGTTCGCGCGTGAGTTTGATACTCACGATCGACTTAATGCCTTTAAATCCATATTTCCACGGCACAATTAAGCGAATGGGCGCGCCATTTTGTGGCGGAAGGGCCTTACCATAAACCCCCACAGTAAGCAGTGTGAGTGGGTGCATTGCTTCATCCAGACGCAGTCCTTCAACATAGGGATATTTTAGCCCGCCGCCAATAAAGCGATCTTTCTGTCCCGGCATATCATCCGGTGCGTACAGCGTTTCGAACGCGACATACTTTGCGTTGCTGGTGGGTTCAACCTGCGCTAACAGTTTATGTAAAGGAAAACCAATCCACGGTACGACCATCGACCAGGCTTCCACGCAGCGCATCCGATAAATCCGTTCTTCCAGCGGGAAACGGGCGGTCAGCGAATCGTGATCGAGGGTGAGTGGTTTTGCCACCTCGCCACTGATTTGCAACGTCCACGGATCGGTTTTCAGGCTGCCTGCATTGGCTGCCGGATCCGCTTTATCGAGACCGAACTCGTAGAAGTTGTTGTAGCCAGAAACCTTATCCGCAGGCGTTAAAGGAAGTGAATTTTGCCAGGCGGAGGGCTTACTGAAATCAAGCGGCTTACCTGCAGGCGCGGGCGGACGGTCATTGCCTTTAAACCAGCTCAGAAGATCGGCCTCGGCAGAAAAGGGCAAAGACAAAGCGGCGGCGCTGATACCCAGCGCTTTCAGCACCTGGCGGCGCTGCATAAAAAAAGCCGACTCGGCTGTTACATCGGCTTCAGTGAATGGACGTATTTTCTTCATAACGGACTCCCGACATACGCGCAAAGGCTCATACTGGCGCGTAGTTACTATGGCAGGGAGTCCGTCAATGTGCAGAGAAATTTAGTTAATTAAATGTAAATTTGTATCTGCAAATTGTTTTATTTCACTTTCACCAGCGTACGGCCCTGCACCTGGTTATTGATGATGGCATCGGCGAACTTCGGCGCATCGGCAAGCGTGATTTCTGTCGCTGCCTGGGTAAAGAACGACTCTGGCAGGTCGTTAACCAGACGTTGCCAGGCCTGTGCACGACGATCCGGAGGCGTCATCACGGAGTCGACGCCCTGTAAGCGCACGTTGCGCAGAATAAACGGCATCACCGTGGTGGGTAGCGCAAAACCGCCAGCCAGGCCACAGGCGGCAACACAACCGCCATAGTTCATCTGCGCCAGTACTTTTGCCAGCACTTTGTCGCCAACGGTATCAATGGCACCCGCCCACAGTTGCTTTTCCAGCGGACGAGATTCAGCAAACTCATCACGACCCAGAATGCGGTTGGCTCCCAGGCTTTTCAGGTAGTCGTGGGTGCTTTCGCGGCCCGATACTGCCGCAACCTGGTAACCCAGTTTGTGCAGCAGCGCAACGGCAGTACTGCCTACGCCACCGCTGGCACCAGTGACGACGATTTCGCCGTCTTCCGGGCGGATACCGGCATCTTCAAGCGCCATGACGCACAGCATGGCAGTAAAACCGGCGGTACCGATGACCATGGATTTGCGACCGTCCAGTCCTTTTGGCAGCGCAACCAGCCAATCGCCTTTCACACGAGCGCGTTCGGCCAGTCCCCCCCAATGATTCTCACCCACGCCCCATCCGGTCAGTAAGACTTCCTGACCTGCATGAAAACGAGGATCTTCACTTGTGCGTACGGTACCGGCGAAATCGATACCAGGAATCATCGGAAAATTGCGGATAATTTTACCCTTACCGGTGATGGCGAGGGCATCTTTATAGTTCAGGCTCGACCAGTGAACATCCACCGTCACATCGCCTTCAGGTAGCTGATTTTCGTCGAGGGGTTGAACGGATGCGAGGGTTTTTCCGTCCTGCTGTTCTAAGATCAAAGCCTGCATAACCTGTCCTCAATTCATATAGTGGATTGGAAAATTATCTGTGAAGACTATACTCGCTAATTAAAACATGATGCCGATTCTGCGCAATAAATTGCCAGATATACCTGATTTGGTAGTATGCCCACATTATTTGTGTAAATTGACGGATTTCGCGTTCAGTTTTGCATTTTCGTGTCGCTTTTTCACTTTCACACCTGATTCATCACTGTCGGAGTTAACACAAGGATGCGATTAACGACGAAATTTTCAGCCTTTGTCACGCTGCTTACCGGGTTAACGATTTTCGTGACGCTGATAGGTTGCTCGCTGAGTTTCTATAACGCTATTCAATATAAGTTCACCACCCGCGTCCATGCCGTCGCGACGGCGATCGATACCCATCTGGTCACCAGAGATGTCGTGTCCTTAACGCCGCAAATTGATGAACTGATGATTTCGGTTGATATCGTCCGTATTGAATTGCTTCAGGATGACCGCGTTGTTTATAGCCATTCCCGAACCAGTAGCTACCGCCCGGCGGGGACGAATAACCTTTATCGCAATCTCACCGTGCCATTGGTCAAGCATCCGGGGATGTCGCTGCGTATGGTTTACCAGGATCCGATGGGCAACTATTTCCATTCGTTGATGACTACGGCACCGCTCACGCTATCGATAGGCTTTATTATCCTGATGCTGTTTTTGTCGGTGCGCTGGCTTCAACGTCAACTTTCCGGACAGGAATTACTGGAGATTCGTTCAACGCGGATCCTCAACGGTGAACGCGGGCCAAACGTGCGGGGAACGGTCTATGAGTGGCCAGCGCGTACCAGTAGTGCGCTCGACATGCTACTGACCGAAATTCAAAATGCTCGTGAGCAGCGCAGCAGGCTGGATACGCTAATTCGCTCCTATGTCGCGCAGGATACAAAAACGGGGCTGAGCAACCGCTTGTTCTTTGATAACCAACTGGCGACGCTGCTGGAAGATCAGGAAAAAGTCGGCTCGCATGGTGTGGTGATGATGGTTCGTTTGCCGGACTTTACGCTGCTACGCGAGAGCTGGGGCATTACCCAGGCGGAAGAACAAATTTCAACGCTTATCAATTTGTTGTCTACCTTTATGATGCGCTATCCGGGCGCACTGTTAGCGCGTTACCACCGAAGCGATTTTGCCATCCTGCTGCCACACCGCACGTTAAAAGAAGCGGAAAGTATCGCCGGGCAACTCTTAAAGGCGGTGGATGCACTTCCGGCTAACAAAATGATCGATCGTGCCGATATGGTTCATATTGGCATTTGTGTCTGTCGCAGCGGTCAGTCGACTGAACAAGTTATGGATCACGCTGAAGCCGCCACCCGGAATTCAGTATTACAAGGCGGGAACAGTTGGTCGGTGTATGACGACTCTCTGCCGGAAAAAGGCCGGGGCAATGTGCGCTGGCGAACGCTGATTGAACAGATGCTCAGTCGGGGCGGACCGCGAATTTATCAAAAACCTGCCGTAACGCGTGAAGGGCGGGTGCACCATCGCGAGCTGATGTGCCGTATTTTCGATGGCAGCGAAGAGGTTATTTCGGCGGAATATATGCCGATGGTGCTGCAATTTGGTCTGGCGGAAGAGTATGACCGTCTGCAAATCAGCCGTTTGATCCTGTTGTTGGGGTACTGGCCGCAGGAAAGCCTGGCGATGCAGACGACGGTTGAATCGCTCATTCGCCCACGTTTTCAGCGTTGGCTGCGAGATACGCTGATGCAGTGCGAAAAATCGCTACGTAAACGCATAATTATTGAACTTGCTGAGGCGGATGTTTGTCAACACATCAGCCGGTTACAACCGGTTATCCGATTGATGGATGCGCTTGGCGTACGTATTGCCGTTACGCAGGCCGGTTTAACGTTGGTGAGTACCAGTTGGATCAAAGAGCTGAATGTCGAATTGTTGAAGCTTCATCCCAGTCTGGTGAGAAACATTGATAAGCGAACGGAAAATCAGCTGCTGGTTCAAAGCCTGGTAGAGACGTGTACCGGAACGCCAACGCAGGTTTATGCCACGGGCGTTCGTTCGCGCAGCGAGTGGCATACCCTGACAGAACGTGGAGTCGCGGGTGGGCAGGGTGATTTTTTTGCCGCATCACAGCCACTTGACACAAACGTGAAAAAATATTCGCAAAGATACTCGGTTTAACCTGCCGTTTAATTTGTTTTCACGTAGAATAACGCGCGCTGTGCCTTCTGGGGGTGTGCTTGTCTGCTCGCCAGGTTGTAACAGCAAACATGCAGGTGAATGACCTTTGACAGGTTGCAAACAAAAGCGAGGACTGCTGCTGAGTTTTTCAGCCCTGATGGACTCAGGCCGGTTTTGTAACAAAGGAAACGAACTGCACTAATTTTCACCGTAGCAGATGATTTTTGCGCCTTGTCGCTGCTGCGTGTGGTTGGTAAAGTAAGCGGATTTTGTTTTCCGCCCCAGCTTTCAGGATTATCCCTTAGTATGTTGAAAAAATTTCGTGGCATGTTTTCCAATGACCTGTCCATTGACCTGGGTACCGCGAATACCCTTATTTATGTAAAAGGACAAGGCATCGTATTGAATGAGCCTTCCGTTGTGGCCATTCGTCAGGATCGTGCCGGTTCGCCGAAAAGCGTGGCTGCAGTAGGTCATGATGCGAAGCAGATGCTGGGTCGTACGCCGGGCAATATCGCTGCAATTCGCCCAATGAAAGATGGCGTTATCGCTGACTTCTTCGTGACTGAAAAAATGCTCCAGCACTTTATTAAACAAGTGCACAGCAATAGCTTCATGCGCCCAAGCCCGCGCGTACTGGTGTGTGTACCGGTTGGAGCAACTCAGGTTGAACGCCGTGCCATCCGTGAATCCGCTCAGGGTGCAGGTGCACGTGAAGTGTTCCTGATCGAAGAGCCGATGGCGGCAGCGATCGGTGCGGGCCTGCCAGTTTCTGAAGCAACCGGCTCAATGGTTGTCGATATCGGTGGTGGTACCACAGAAGTCGCCGTTATCTCTCTGAACGGCGTAGTTTACTCCTCCTCCGTGCGTATTGGTGGTGACCGCTTCGACGAAGCCATCATTAATTATGTTCGCCGTAACTACGGCTCTCTGATCGGTGAAGCTACCGCGGAACGTATTAAGCACGAAATCGGTTCTGCTTATCCTGGCGACGAAGTACGCGAGATCGAAGTTCGCGGTCGTAACCTGGCAGAAGGTGTTCCACGTGGCTTTACCCTGAACTCTAACGAGATCCTTGAAGCGCTGCAGGAACCCCTGACCGGTATCGTAAGCGCGGTGATGGTTGCACTGGAACAGTGTCCGCCAGAACTGGCGTCTGACATCTCAGAACGCGGTATGGTCCTGACCGGCGGCGGTGCGCTGCTGCGTAACCTTGACCGTCTGTTAATGGAAGAGACCGGTATTCCAGTTGTTGTTGCCGAAGATCCGCTGACCTGTGTGGCTCGCGGTGGCGGTAAAGCACTGGAAATGATCGATATGCACGGCGGCGACTTGTTCAGCGAAGAGTAATCGGATGCAGGAAGGGTAGCCCTGGGTTGCTCTTCCGCTCTGATGCGAGAATACGCATAGACTATGAAGCCAATTTTTAGCCGTGGCCCGTCGCTACAGATTCGCCTTATTCTGGCGGTGCTGGTGGCGCTCGGCGTTATTATTGCCGACAGCCGCCTGGGTACGTTTAGTCAAATCCGAACGTACATGGATACCGCCGTCAGTCCTTTCTACTTTATCTCTAATGGTCCCCGTGAATTACTCGACGGCGTGTCGCAAACGCTGGCTTCTCGTGACCAACTCGAACTTGAAAACCGGGCGTTGCGTCAGGAACTGCTGCTGAAAAACAGTGAACTGCTGATGCTGGGGCAATATAAACAGGAGAACGCGCGTTTGCGTGAGCTGCTGGGATCGCCGCTGCGCCAGGACGAACAAAAAATGGTGACGCAGGTCATCTCAACGGTTAACGATCCTTACAGCGATCAGGTGGTGATCGACAAAGGGAGTGTTAACGGCGTTTATGAAGGTCAGCCAGTCATCAGCGATAAAGGCGTAGTGGGCCAGGTTGTTGCGGTGGCCAAACTGACCAGCCGCGTACTGCTGATTTGTGACGCGACGCATGCACTGCCAATCCAGGTATTGCGTAACGATATTCGCGTGATCGCTGCCGGTAACGGCTGCACGGACGATCTTCAGCTTGAACACCTGCCGGCTAATACTGACATTCGCGTTGGCGATGTGCTGGTTACCTCCGGTCTGGGTGGGCGTTTCCCTGAAGGCTATCCAGTCGGTGTCGTTTCCTCTGTGAAGCTGGATACCCAGCGCGCATACACCGTGATTCAGGCGCGCCCGACGGCGGGTTTACAGCGTCTGCGCTATCTGCTGCTGCTGTGGGGAGCCGATCGTAATGGTGCTAACCCGATGACGCCAGAAGAAGTGCACCGTGTAGCTAATGAACGTCTGATGCAAATGATGCCGCAAGTCCTGCCGGCACCGGATGCCATGGGGCCTCCTGCGCCAGTTCCTGCTCCGGCGACAGGTGTAACGCCGGTTCCTGCAACAACCACGCCGTCACAACCTGCTCCGCGTAAGCCGGGAGGGCAGTAAGTGGCAAGCATCCGTCACCAGGGACGTTGGGTCATTTGGCTCTCGTTCCTAATTGCATTTCTGCTGCAAGTCATGCCCTGGCCGGACGAGATCCTCGTTTTCCGGCCGAACTGGGTGCTGCTCATTCTGCTGTACTGGATCCTGGCGCTGCCGCATCGCGTAAATGTGGGCACAGGATTTATCGTGGGTGCCATACTGGATCTCATTAGCGGCTCTACGCTTGGTGTGCGGGCATTGTCGATGAGTATCATTGCTTATCTGGTCGCACTGAAATTTCAGCTCTTCCGTAACCTCGCGCTCTGGCAGCAGGCGCTGGTAGTTATGTTGTTGTCACTGGTCGTGGATATTATTGTTTTCTGGGCCGAGTTTTTAGTGATCAACGTCTCTTTCAGACCTGAAGTGTTCTGGAGTAGTGTAGTAAATGGTGTGCTTTGGCCATGGCTATTCTTACTGATGCGTAAAGTCCGCCAGCAGTTTGCGGTGCAATAAAGGTTGATATGAATACTCTGTATCTTGCTTCAGGTTCTCCACGTCGTCAGGAGTTGCTCGCTCAGCTTGGTGTTACGTTTGAACGGCTGGTTCCTGGAATTGAAGAACAGCGGCACCCGCAGGAAAGCGCCCAGCAGTATGTTGTTCGTCTGGCGCGTGAAAAAGCGCAGGCAGGCGTAGCAATGGCTGTGCGCGATTTACCTGTGCTGGGGGCGGATACCATTGTTATCCTTAATGGCGAAGTGCTGGAAAAACCGCATGATGCCGACCATGCAGCAGCGATGCTGCACAAGCTGTCAGGCAAAACGCATCAGGTCATGACGGCTGTCGCATTAGCCGATCGCCAGCACAACCTGGACTGTCTGGTGGTGACGGAAGTGACATTCAGAACACTAACAGATGAGGACATCGCCGGTTATGTTGCCAGCGGTGAGCCTATGGATAAAGCAGGTGCATACGGTATTCAAGGGTTGGGTGGCTGTTTTGTCAGGAAGATCAATGGCAGCTATCACGCCGTAGTCGGCTTACCGCTGGTAGAAACGTATGAGTTGCTGAGCAATTTTAACGCACTGCGTGAGAAAAGGGATAAACATGACGGCTGAATTGTTGGTAAACGTAACGCCATCGGAAACGCGGGTGGCGTACATTGATGGCGGTATTCTGCAGGAAATTCATATTGAACGTGAGGCGCGACGCGGAATCGTAGGCAATATCTACAAAGGTCGTGTAAGTCGTGTACTTCCGGGTATGCAGGCGGCTTTTGTAGATATTGGGCTGGATAAAGCCGCATTTCTCCACGCATCAGACATCATGCCGCATACCGAATGCGTAGCGGGTGAAGAACAAAAACAGTTCACTGTACGCGATATCTCCGAACTTGTGCGTCAGGGGCAAGACCTGATGGTACAGGTGGTGAAAGATCCTCTGGGCACGAAGGGCGCACGCCTGACAACGGACATCACGCTACCTTCCCGTTATCTCGTCTTTATGCCGGGGGCGTCGCACGTGGGGGTTTCTCAGCGAATCGAGAGCGAAACCGAACGCGAACGCCTGAAAAAGGTGGTGGCGGATTACTGCGACGAACAGGGCGGATTCATCATTCGTACGGCGGCTGAAGGCGTTTGTGAAGAGGATCTGGCTTCGGATGCTGCCTACCTGAAGCGTGTCTGGACGAAGGTCATGGAGCGTAAGAAGCGGCCACAAACGCGCTACCAGATGTATGGTGAATTGGCACTGGCACAGCGCGTTCTGCGTGATTTTGCTGATGCTCAGTTAGACCGAATTCGCGTTGATTCCCGTCTGACTTATGAAGCGTTGCTGGAATTTACGGCGGAATACATCCCGGAGATGACCAGCAAACTGGAACATTACAGCGGACGCCAACCGATTTTCGATCTCTTCGACGTTGAGAATGAAATCCAACGTGCGCTGGAGCGTAAGGTTGAGCTGAAATCCGGCGGCTATTTGATCATCGACCAAACCGAAGCGATGACTACCGTCGACATCAACACCGGCGCATTTGTTGGGCATCGTAATCTCGACGACACTATCTTTAATACTAATATTGAAGCAACGCAGGCTATCGCACGTCAGCTGCGTCTGCGTAATCTGGGCGGCATAATCATTATCGATTTTATCGACATGAATAATGAAGATCACCGCCGCCGGGTGCTGCACTCTCTGGAGCAGGCGCTGAGCAAGGATCGCGTAAAAACCAGCATTAACGGTTTTTCACAGCTGGGTCTGGTAGAGATGACACGTAAGCGCACGCGTGAAAGCGTGGAGCATGTGCTGTGTAACGAGTGCCCAACCTGCCACGGACGTGGCACGGTGAAAACGGTCGAAACCGTATGTTATGAAATCATGCGTGAAATCGTCCGCGTGCACCATGCTTACGACTCCGATCGTTTCCTGGTGTATGCGTCTCCGGCAGTGGCTGAAACCCTGAAAGGGGAAGAGTCGCATGCGCTGGCGGAAGTGGAAATCTTTGTCGGCAAACAGGTCAAAGTACAAGTCGAACCGCTCTATAACCAGGAGCAGTTTGACGTGGTAATGATGTAAATCGTGTAGTGGCACCCGCGCATGTAGGCCGGATAAGGCACAAACGCCGCTATCCGGCAATATTCACTCAAGGGGTGTGAGTCACATTTTTTGGCAGACAAGGAGAGGCGCGTGAGGCGATTGCCGGGGATTTTACTGCTCACTGGAGCCGCATTCGTTGTCATCGCAGCGCTGCTGGTCAGTGGGCTGCGCCTTGCTCTACCGCATCTCGATAGCTGGCGTCCGACCATTCTGGGCAAGATCGAATCTGCCACCGGTATGCCCGTTTCCGCCAGCCAGCTTTCTGCTAACTGGCAAAATTTTGGCCCTACGCTCGAAGCTCGCGATATTCATGCACAGCTGAAAGACGGTGGCGAATTCTCGGTAAAGCGTGTCACGCTGGCGCTGGATGTCTGGCAAAGTTTGCTGCACATGCGCTGGCAGTTTCGCGATCTCACCTTCTGGCAACTGCAGTTGCGCACCAATACACCGATCCAGCGCGGCGATAGCGGCGACGGGATTGAAACCAGCCACATCAGCGATCTGTTCCTGCGCCAGTTTGATCATTTTGATCTTCGCGACAGCCAGGTTAGTTTTTTGACCCTGTCAGGCCAGCGTGCGGAACTGGCGATCCCTCAGCTAACCTGGTTGAACGGTAAAAACCGGCATCGTGCTGAAGGCCAGGTCAGCCTCTCCAGCCTGACCGGGCAGCACGGTGTTATGCAGGTGCGTATGGATCTGCGTGATGATGACGGCCTGCTGAATAATGGTCGAGTCTGGCTGCAGGCTGACGACATCGACGTTAAGCCGTGGTTGGGAAAATGGATGCAGGATAATGTTGCGCTGCAAACTGCGCGCTTTAGCCTGGAAGGCTGGATGACGCTCAACAAAGGCGAAATCTCTGGTGGCGATGTCTGGTTGAAAAAGGGCGGCGCAAGCTGGAAGGGAGAGAGCAACATCCACACGCTGTCCGTCGATAACCTGACTGCGCATATCAGCCGTGAGCACTCCGGTTGGTTGTTTGCTATCCCGGATACGCGCATCACGATGGATGACAAACCCTGGCCGAGTGGGGCATTAACGCTGGCCTGGTTTCCCGGGCAGGAAGTGGGGGGCGCCAATAATAAGCGCAGCGACGAATTACGTATTCGCGCCAGTAACCTGGAGCTAGCCGGGTTAGAGGGGCTACGCCCGATGGCCGCTAAGTTATCTCCGGCATTGGGTGATATCTGGCGGGCCACGCAACCGAGCGGCAAGATAAACGTGTTGGCGTTGGATATCCCGTTACAGGCGACCGAAAAAACCCGTTTCCAGTCCTCGTGGACCGATCTGGCCTGGAAACAGTGGAAGCTGCTGCCGGGGGCAGAACATTTCTCCGGTACATTGTCTGGCAGCGTGGAAAATGGCGCATTAACGGCCTCCATGAAGCAGGCAAAAATGCCGTATGAAACCGTCTTTCGTGCCCCGCTGGAGATAGAGGATGGCGTGGCAACGCTCAGTTGGCTGAAGAATGAAAATGGCTTTCAGCTAGACGGGCGCAATATTGACGTTAAAGCGAAAGCGGTACATGCGCGCGGCGGTTTTCGTTATCTGCAACCAACTGGTGATGAACCGTGGCTGGGGATTCTGGCGGGGATTAGCACTCACGATGGCTCCCAGGCCTGGCGCTATTTCCCGGAAAATCTGATGGGAAAAGAGCTGGTTGATTATCTCAGTGGGGCAATTCAGGGCGGTGAGGCGGATAACGCAACACTGGTTTATGGCGGTAACCCACATCTGTTCCCGTATTTGCATAACGAAGGTCAGTTCCAGGTGCTGGTGCCGCTGCGTAATGCAAAATTTGCCTTCCAGCCGGACTGGCCCGCACTGACTGACCTCAATATTGAACTGAACTTCATTAACGATGGCCTGTGGATGAAGACGGATAGCGTCAATTTAGGGGGGGTAGAAGCCACTAACCTGACGGCAAATATCCCTGACTACGCAAAAGAAAAACTGCTGATTGATGCCGACATCAACGGGCCGGGCAAAGCGGTTGGGCCTTATTTCGACGAAACACCGCTGAAAGAGTCGCTTGGTGCCACGCTGGAACAGCTGCAAATTGACGGTGATGTGAGTGCTCGCTTACATCTTGATATCCCGTTAGATGGTTCGCTGGTTACGGCCAAAGGCGACGTGAACCTGCGTAATAACAGTCTGTTTATCAAGCCGCTCGATAGCACGCTGAAGAATTTGAACGGTAAATTCAGCTTTATCAACGGCGATCTCAAGAGTGAGCCGATGACGGCGAACTGGTTTAATCAGCCGCTGAACGTCGACTTTTCCACTACCGAGGGTGCAAAAGCTTACCAGGTTGCTGTGAATCTGAACGGTGACTGGCAGCCAACTCGCATGGGGATACTCCCCGCACAGGTGAATGATGCCTTAAGCGGCAGTATGGCGTGGAACGGTAAGGTTGGCATTGACCTGCCATATCATGCCGGAGCGACCTACAACATTGAGCTGAAAGGCGACCTGAAAAATGTAAGCAGTCACTTACCTGCTCCGTTAAACAAAGTCGCCGGTGAGTCGCTACCGGTTAATGTTAAGGCAGATGGTAACCTGCGCAGCTTCGATCTGACCGGTAACGCCGGAAGCAAGAACCACTTTAACAGCCACTGGTTGCTGAATCAGAAACTGACGCTTGACCGCGCAATCTGGACTTCGGAAAGCCGTACCGTGCCAGCGCTTCCTGACCAGCAGGGCATCGAACTTAATCTTCCGCCCATGGACGGTGCGCAATGGCTGGCATTGTTCCAGAAAGGCGCGGCAGATAACGTCGGAAGTAATGCGAACTTCCCGCAGCGTATTGCGGTGCGCACGCCTTCTTTATCCCTGGGCGGCCAGCAGTGGAATAACCTGAGCATTGTGTCTGAACCTGGGCTTAATGGTACCAGCGTACGGGCACAGGGGCGTGAGATTAACGCCACATTGGCTATGCGCAATAATGCTCCGTGGCTTGCCAATATCAAGTACCTGTATTACAACCCGAACGCTGCAACGTCATCGCCAAATACAACGCCAGCCTCGCCGTTCTCTGCTATCAGTAACGTCAGTTTCCGTGGCTGGCCGGATGCGCAGATACGCTGCGAAGAGTGCTGGATGTGGGGGCAAAAGTATGGGCGCATTGATGCCGATGTCGCGATAAAAGGTGACACATTAACGTTGAGCAATGGTCTGTTGGATACCGGGTTTGCCCGGCTGACCGCCGATGGCGAATGGGTCAATGTGCCGGGCAAGGAGCGTACGTCACTGAAAGGAAAGCTGAATGGCAACAAGATTGATTCAGCCGCGGGTTTCTTTGGCGTATCTACCCCGATTCGTAACTCTTCCTTTAACGTCGAGTACGATCTGCACTGGCGTAATCCGCCCTGGGATCCGGATGAAGCTTCACTGAATGGGATTTTGCGTACCCGTTTGGGCAAAGGTGAATTGACTGAACTTAGCACCGGACATGCGGGACAACTGTTACGTCTGCTGAGCTTTGATGCGCTATTACGTAAACTGCGTTTTGATTTTAGCGATACGTTCAGCGAAGGTTTTTACTTTGACTCTATCCGCAGTACGGCGTGGATCAAAGACGGTGTGATGCACACTGATGATACGCTGGTGGATGGCCTGGAAGCTGACATCGCCATGAAAGGTTCGGTGAATCTGGTGCGTCGCGAACTGGATATGGAAGCCGTTGTCGCACCTGAAATTTCTGCCACCGTTGGGGTGGCCGCGGCGTTTGCCGTCAACCCAATTGTCGGCGCGGCGGTATTTGCCGCCAGTAAAGTTTTGGGACCGCTGTGGAGCAAAGTTTCAATTCTGCGCTATCGCATTACCGGTCCGGTCGATAAGCCACAGATCAACGAAGTTCTGCGCCAGCCGCGCAAAGAAAGCCAGCAATGATTTGACGGGGGCGAGTAATTGCCCCAATCTCAACATAGAACTTCTACCGCAGTCCGTAGGCCGGATAAGGCGTTTACGCCGCCATCCGGGCATTGAAGCGCCTGATGGCGACGCTGGCGCGTCTTATCAGGCCTACAACAGTAACTAATGAGTAGCAAAACGATGAGTCTGAACCTGGTAAGTGAACAATTGCTAGCGGCGAATGGCCTGAAACATCAGGATCTGTTTGCCATCCTGGGCCAACTGGCCGAACGCCGTCTTGATTACGGCGATCTCTATTTTCAGTCGAGCTATCACGAATCCTGGGTTTTAGAAGACCGCATCATTAAAGATGGTTCTTACAATATCGATCAGGGCGTTGGCGTGCGCGCCATCAGCGGCGAAAAAACCGGGTTTGCCTATGCAGACCAGATTAGCCTGCTGGCGCTGGAGCAAAGTGCTCATGCCGCGCGTACTATCGTGCGCGACAGCGGTGATGGCAAAGTAAAAACGCTGGGGGCGGTAGAGCATCAGGCACTTTATACCTCAGTAGATCCCCTGCAGAGCATGAGCCGCGAAGAGAAGCTGGATATTCTGCGCCGCGTAGACAGCGTGGCGCGTGCCGCCGACAAGCGTGTGCAGGAAGTGACGGCGAGCCTGACCGGTGTGTATGAACTGATTCTGGTGGCGGCGACCGACGGTACGCTGGCCGCTGACGTCCGTCCTCTGGTGCGTTTGTCCGTAAGCGTACAGGTTGAAGAGGATGGCAAACGCGAGCGTGGCGCCAGCGGTGGCGGCGGTCGTTTTGGCTATGACTATTTCCTTGGCGACCTCGATGGCGAAGTTCGTGCTGACGCATGGGCGAAAGAGGCCGTACGCATGGCGCTGGTCAATCTCTCTGCGGTAGCTGCGCCTGCCGGTACGCTGCCGGTGGTACTCGGCGCTGGCTGGCCGGGCGTTCTGCTGCATGAAGCGGTCGGTCATGGTCTGGAAGGTGACTTTAACCGCCGTGGCACGTCGGTATTCAGCGGTCACATGGGTGAGCTGGTGGCGTCAGAATTGTGTACCGTCGTTGATGATGGCACGATGGCGGATCGTCGTGGTTCAGTAGCCATTGATGACGAAGGAACGCCGGGTCAGTACAACGTGCTGATCGAAAACGGCATTCTGAAAGGCTATATGCAGGACAAACTCAATGCGCGCCTGATGGGCGTGGCGCCAACGGGTAACGGTCGTCGTGAATCTTACGCGCATCTGCCCATGCCTCGTATGACCAACACCTATATGCTGCCGGGCAAATCCACGCCGCAGGAAATCATCGAATCCGTTGAATACGGTATTTATGCGCCTAATTTCGGCGGTGGCCAGGTGGATATCACCTCCGGTAAATTCGTGTTCTCTACCTCCGAAGCGTATCTGATTGAAAACGGTAAAGTGACCAAACCGGTGAAAGGCGCGACGCTGATTGGCTCCGGTATCGAAGCAATGCAGCAGATTTCGATGGTGGGTAACGACCTGAAACTGGATAACGGCGTGGGTGTTTGCGGTAAAGAAGGACAGAGTCTGCCGGTTGGCGTGGGCCAGCCGACGCTGAAGGTGGATAACCTGACCGTAGGTGGCACCGCGTAACATCATGATTCAGGCCCGATAAGCACCAGTGCTATCGGGCATCTTGCCAGATGCGGCGTCAACGCCTTATCTGGCCTGGACTCTTTTTATTTCTCTTTTCCCCGACCGTACATTCCCTGAAACAGCTGCGCCACATCGACGAAATAGTCTGTCAGATAGTTAATCACCACCTGCACCTTGAGCGGCAGCTTATCCTTTTCGGTATACAACGCATACACCGGACGTGGATCTGACTGGTAGCGGGGGAGCAGGATCTCCACTTCGCCGCGGTTGATCTCATTGATCACCCACATCAGCGGTACATAGGCAATGCCCGCGCCTGCGGCCAGCCAGCGCACCAATGTCATCGGATCGTTGGTCACAAAACGTCCCTCTGGGATCAGACGGGTAGAAATCCCCTCCGGGGCAATTAATTCGAACTCATTATCCGGACGAACGCTGTATTCCAGCCACGAATGATTGCTGAGATCGGCGGGTTTCTCCGGGACACCAAACTGGGCGAGATAACTTTTTGCCGCGCAGACCACCATCGGCATAGCCCCCAGACGACGCGAAAAAAGGCTGGAGTCCTGCAGGGCACCCACGCGGATAACCACGTCCAGACCGTCGGCAATCAGGTCGGGTGCCGGTATTCCCGTCACCAGATTTACCGTCAGCCCAGGATACTCTTTGAGCATTTTTGCGGTCAGTCCGGCGAGGACATTTTGTGCCATGGTTGAAGAACAACCAATGCGCAGCGTGCCGATGGGCGTGTTGTTAAAAGCATACAGTTGCTCGTGAACATCCTGCGCTTCGTGCAGCATCCGGCGGCAGCCCTGATAATAAATTTTACCGGCTTCAGTTAGCCCAATGCTACGCGTGCTGCGGTTTAGCAGCTTGACCTGTAGCTCATCTTCCAGTTTTGAGACCGTCTGGCTTATCGATGAAACGCTCATTTGTAGCTGTCTTGCGGCGGCGGTGAAGGAGCCCAGTTCGACAACTTTGGCGAACACCGACATACGTTTTAATCGTTCCATTGTTCACTCTGGCTTAAAAGTGATTTAGATCACATAATATAGATAACAGCATAACAGTTACGTTAATATATTATTATTCAAATAACGGCTATGTCGCTCTCGCCTGGCTCATCCTTGCCCTTCTCTGCGGTGACATACGCTAGAAAATCTATCATCTGCACTCTCTTACGTTACCAAGGTCAACATGAGTCTGTTTCCCGTTATCGTGGTGTTTGGTCTGTCCTTCCCACCGATTTTTTTCGAATTACTTTTGTCACTGGCGATTTTCTGGCTGGTGCGCCGGGTGCTTGTTCCGACTGGCATCTATGATTTTGTCTGGCATCCGGCTCTGTTTAACACTGCGCTGTATTGCTGTCTGTTCTATTTAATAACGCGCCTGTTCGTTTGAGGTTGAAGTGAAAACACTAACAAGAAAACTCTCCCGCACGGCCATTACCGTGATACTGGTCATTCTGGCCTTCATCGCTATTTTCCGCGCATGGGTGTTCTACACCGAGTCGCCGTGGACGCGTGATGCGCGTTTCAGCGCCGATGTCGTCGCGATTGCGCCGGATGTTGCGGGGCTTATTACCAACGTTAACATCCATGATAACCAACTGGTGAAAAAGGATCAGATCCTGTTCACCATCGACCAGCCACGCTATAAGAAAGCCCTTGAGCAGGCCGAAGCTGACGTCGCTTATTATCAGGTTCTGGCGCAGGAAAAACGCCAGGAGGCCGGTCGTCGTAACCGACTGGGCGTGCAGGCTATGTCTCGCGAAGAGATCGACCAGTCAAACAACGTCCTGCAAACCGTATTACACCAGCTTGCGAAAGCACAAGCGACCCGCGACCTGGCAAAATTAGATCTGGAACGTACCGTTATCCGTGCGCCTGCAGACGGATGGGTGACTAACCTGAACGTCTATAGCGGTGAATTTATTACGCGCGGCTCCACGGCGGTGGCACTGGTAAAACAGCACTCATTCTATGTACTGGCGTATATGGAAGAGACCAAACTGGAAGGCGTTCGCCCAGGGTATCGCGCTGAAATCACCCCGCTTGGCAGTAATAATGTGCTGAAAGGCACCGTTGATAGCGTGGCGGCTGGCGTAACGAATGCCAGCAGCACGCGGGACGCAAAGGGTATGGCGACCATTGATTCCAATCTTGAATGGGTGCGTCTGGCGCAGCGCGTGCCGGTGCGAATTCGTCTTGATGAGCAGCAGGGAACCTTGTGGCCTGCCGGGACGACGGCGACCGTCGTCATTACCGGCAAGCAGGATCGCGATGCCAGCCAGGAATCTTTCTTCCGTAAAATGGCGCATCGCCTGCGCGAGTTTGGTTAATCGCGATGGGTATTTTCTCCATTGCCAACCAGCATATCCGCTTTGCGGTAAAACTGGCCTGCGCGATTGTACTGGCGCTGTTCGTTGGCTTTCACTTCCAGCTTGAGACCCCACGCTGGGCGGTACTGACCGCAGCCATTGTGGCGGCAGGCCCGGCCTTTGCCGCTGGCGGAGAACCTTATTCAGGCGCTATCCGCTATCGCGGCATGTTGCGTATTGTCGGGACATTTATCGGCTGTATTGCCGCACTGATCATTATCATCAGCATGATCCGCGCCCCGCTATTGATGATCCTGGTGTGTTGTATCTGGGCCGGTTTTTGTACCTGGATCTCTTCACTGGTAAAGATCGAAAACTCCTATGCCTGGGGGCTTTCGGGTTACACGGCTCTGATTATCGTCATTACCATTCAGGCGGAGCCTCTGCTGACGCCACAATTTGCGCTTGAACGCTGCAGCGAGATTGTGATGGGGATTGTCTGCGCTATCATCGCCGACCTGCTCTTTTCGCCCCGTTCAGTGAAACAGGAGATAGATGTCGAGTTAGACAGTCTTCTGGTGGCGCAATATCAGCTTATGCAACTGTGTATAAAGCATGGCGATAGCGAAGAGGTGGACAAGGCCTGGGGCGCTTTAGTTCGTCGTACGGCGGCGCTTGAAGGTATGCGCAGCAACCTGAACATGGAATCCTCACGCTGGGTGCGCGCCAATCGTAGACTCAAGGCATTGAATACTCTGTCGCTCACACTCATCACGCAGTCCTGCGAAACCTATCTTATCCAGAATACGCGACCAGAACTGATTACAGATACCTTCCGCGAGTTGTTTGATACGCCGGTTGAAACGGTGCAGGACGTACATAAACAATTGAAGCGGATGCGCCGCGTGATTGTCTGGACCGGTGAGCGTGATACGCCAGTGACGATCTATAGCTGGGCCGGCGCGGCGACGCGCTACCTGCTGTTGAAACGCGGTGTGGTCAGCAATACCAAAATTAGCGCTATTGAAGAAGAGATCCTGCAAGGCGAACCGGTGGTGAAGGTGGAATCCGCCGAACATCACCATGCGCTGGTCAACTTCTGGCGTACTACGCTGTCCTGTGTGCTGGGAACCTTATTCTGGTTGTGGACCGGCTGGACATCAGGTAGCGGCGCGATGGTCATGATAGCAGTCGTCACCTCGCTGGCCATGCGTTTGCCTAACCCCCGCATGGTGGCCATCGACTTTATCTATGGCACGCTGGCAGCATTGCCGTTGGGGGCGCTCTATTTTCTGGTGATTATCCCCAATACCCAGCAAAGCATGTTGTTGCTGTGTCTGAGTCTGGCGGTGCTGGGATTCTTTCTGGGTATTGAGGTGCAGAAGCGGCGTCTGGGCTCAATGGGGGCGCTGGCGAGCACCATTAACATTATCGTGCTTGATAACCCGATGACGTTCCACTTTAGTCAGTTCCTCGACAGTGCACTGGGGCAGATTGTTGGCTGCGTATTGGCGTTTATCGTTATTCTGTTGGTGCGGGATAACTCGCGTGACAGAACAGGTCGTGTGTTGCTTAACCAGTTTGTGTCGGCAGCGGTTTCCGCAATGACCACCAATGTTGTGCGCCGTAAAGAAAACCACCTTCCGGCGTTGTATCAGCAGCTGTTTTTACTGATGAACAAATTCCCCGGCGATCTGGCAAAGTTCCGCCTGGCACTGACGATGATTATTGCTCACCAGCGTTTACGTGATGCGCCTGTACCGGTAAACGACGATTTATCGGCGTTTCATCGCCAGCTTCGCCGTACCGCCGATCAAGTTATTTCTGCAGTCAATGATGACAAACGCCGACGCTACTTTGGTCAGTTGCTGGAGGAGCTTGATATCTACCAGGAAAAATTAACGCTTTGGGAAGCCCCGCCTCAGGTGACGGAGCCAGTGAAACGACTCACGGGAATGTTGCACAAATACCAGCATGCGCTGACCAGCAATTCATAACTCATCTAACCGGAAGAGGATATCTCTTCCGGTTTCAGTTTTACCGCCCCTGTAATGTCATGATAAACGCGTTCATTAATGTGGAGAGCTGTTCGTCGAACCAGTAGGCATAAAGATCGGCTGGAATAGGGTCATTCAACGGTAAGAAACGAACGCCTGGCCAGTGGATCAATCCGCAGGTTTCTGGCAGCAAAGAGAGACCAATTCCTGCGCTAACCAGCGCCAGCGCTGTTTGCGGTTCGTTAACCTGGTGGGTAATCAGAGGATAAAATCCTACCTCAACACAGCGGTCATGTACCTGACGGGCGAAATTGCTTTGATTGAATGAAAGCGAAATGATGGGGCGTTCAGCGAGCATCGCCAGTGAGACGCTTTGGTGTTGGCAGAGAGGATCGTGTTCAGGTACGGCGAGAGCAACCGCTTCGCGGGAAATCAATTGGCTACGAATATTCGTCTCGGATTGGGGCAGTACGTTCCGGCTAATCGCAATATCAATCGTCCGGGCATGCAAGGCTTCAATTTGCTGATGTTGGGAAAGCTCCTGCAAACTCCAGTTTACGTACGGCTGTTGCTTCTTAAAGTCCTTTAGACGTGTCAGCAGCGTTCCCCACAATGCGCTACCGACTATCCCAATGTTGAAATGCTGATGTTCGCTACGGCCAATCTGTCGCACATAATTGAGGGATTGATCGGTGGTACTCAGGATACGATCGACTTCCGTTTTCAATACCTGCCCGGCTCGCGTGAGAACCACTTTACGGCTGGTACGTTCAAATAGCGTCGTTTCAAGGATCTCTTCCAGTTCTTTAATCTGCATACTCAACGGCGGTTGAGAGATGTTTAACCGGGCCGCGGCCCGGCCAAAGTGCAGCTCGTCAGCGAGAACCTGAAAATAACGCAATGTTCGAAGACGAATTCGGCTATTGGCCTGGAGATCAATCATGCTGGTTACGCGTAAGAGAGGGAGAGAAACGGCATCATGCCGTCCTCCCCAAAGCTTGTCAAACCGCAGCGGATGGCGGGCGGGCGAGACGCTCGGCCTGGCTGCAGGTGACAGCGATAACCAGCGTCAGCAGTAACACACAATAGGCGACAGTTGACGTATTCACCGCCCCCTGCAGACCAAAGTGGCTGTTTACCATGGAGGAGACGCTGGCAAACAGTAGCGTGCCCACTGTGCCGCACGTCAACAAGGCGGAGATCAAGGTTGGTGAACTGCGACTCACCTGCAGTGAACCATAGCTCATCAGGCCGGAGAATAAACCGGAGTTAAAGAAACCAAACACGCCGCACGCTATCAGAATCAGCGTGGTATTGTTGCTGTTGGCAATTAGCGCAATAGAGACCAGACCAATGCTTGCGCAGATCAGCAGGAAAGTGCGCAGTTTCATCCATTTCACGGTGAACTGATTCAGGAACAGGCCAATGGCTTTCGTCACCCAATACACAGTAGTGAATAGCGCGGCATCCTGCGCCTGAAGTGTAAAACGCGATTGCAGGTAGCCCGGTGTCCACATGGTAAAAATGGGTTCAGCCAGCAGGAAAGCAAAGAGAGTAAAACAGATCAAATAGACAGAGATCCCCCAGGGTTCTGACTCTTCCGTTTTCTCGTGTTGCTGCGGCTGCGCAGCCTCTGTCGATGGGAAGCGACAACGCAGGGTAAGTGCCAACATCAACGCGCCCAGACCGCCCATAATCCCATACATCGCAATCCAACTGGCACCCAGTTTAAACATCCAGGCTAACAGTAAGGAAAGGGTTGCTCCGGCAAAGCTGAAAAAGAAATCGGTAAAAATCAGGCTGGAAGAGCGGCTCTTTTCATCGGGATTAATACGGACCACCAGATAACTGCCGATGGTCATAAACACGCCCCCGCAGGCACCAATTCCGGCCACTGCAACGCTAAACAGCGTTAAGGTTGGTTGGATAAAAAGTACTACGCTGATAATCACGGTGAGCGTTGCAGCAATAACTAATGGTTTTTTCAGCCCCCATTTTTTCATCAGAATGCCGCCAAGCATAATAGGCACAAACATTCCGATGTTCATCAGAGTAAAGACCTGCCCGATAAAGCTGGGGTCTTTATGAAAAGCGGCACAAAGTGGCCCAAGCACAATCCCCAGTGTCGACACCAGTGCGCCAACAAAGTAATAGCTCAGGTACGAAACGGCATTGAGATTTGCGCGAGAAAACTGATTGTCTGGCATAACTTTTCTCCAGACGGAGCAGGGCGACCTGTCCGTCTACGGAACCACGATCAGGCGTACTGCTTGAGGAACTGGCTGATCAAACGAATAAAATCTTCGGTTACCATGGCAGCGCATTTCAGCGTTTGTTCATGGGAAAGCTCAACATCACTGAGACCTTCAGCCATATTTGTGATGGCTGAAACGGCCAGTACTTTCAGGCCACAGTGGCGTGCAGCTATCACTTCCGGTACCACCGACATACCGACGACATCGCCGCCCATACGCTGCATCATGCGAATCTCCGCAGCCGTCTCAAAATTAGGTCCAGGATAAGAGACAAAAACCCCTTCATGAAGCGTGATACCCAACTGCTCTGCGGCACCGTGAAGCTGCTGGCGCAGTTCGCGATCGTATGCGTTAGCGAGGCTAAAGAAGCGAGGACCAAAGCGTTCATCGTTCGGCCCGACAAGTGGGGTAGATGGCATGGTGTTGATGTGATCGTTGAGGGCGACCAGACTACCTGCAGGAATATCTACGTTCAGCGAACCCGCGGCGTTGGTACAGAATAAAAATTCGCAGCCCAACAGTTTAAAGGTACGTACGGCATGGGTCATGATGCCCATTCCCAGCCCTTCATAAAAATGCCCACGTCCCTTCATGCAGATGAGGTCGATACCATAAAGCGTTCCCATCACCACTTCCCCGGCATGGCCGATTACAGTGCTGACCGGAAACCCAGGTAATTGTTGATATGAAAGCGTGGTTTTATTTTCCATGCGATCGGCAAGAGCCCCCAGACCTGACCCAAGTATCAGAGCGATACGTGGATGAAAATTGGGTTTTGCAGAACGCAGAATTTCAGCCGCTTCATACGGGGTATCGTTGACAACAGACATGGACATATCGACTCCAGAGACTATTTAGTTGCATGCATTTTGTGGAGGCTTCAATTACAAATCCAATATGATAAATGCGGTTATTGATATGATTTTTATATTGAAAAAATCAGATAAATATCGGATCTATTATTTTTCAGAAAGTTATGGCCAACCTGTTTCATACTGTTTCCGAAACGCAGTCATAGGATTGCACAAAAATGTGATGTATCTCTCTTTGTCTAAACGATGAACAGTTCATTCCTGACGTATTACGCACACTGAGGCAGGGCTATACTTAAGACGAGTATTTAGCTGGGGGTGGTAAACGATGCCTGGACCGCAGGAATATAAAATTTTGCTGGCGGGATAGGGGAAACAGGTTGAGGAAGACCCTGCATATCGGTGGTCTGTGGAGTAACTGGCGTCGGGATGGTGGCTATAGATGAATATCTATACGTTTGATTTTGACGAGATTGAAAATCAGAGTGATTTCTACCGTGAGTTTGCACGTACATTCGGTCTGGCCCGGGAAAAGGTGGTTGATTTAGATTCTTTGTGGGAGGTTGTGGTTGGGGAAATCTTGCCTTTACCTCTGGAAATCGAATTTGTTCATTTACCGGATAAGCTACGCAGGCGATATGGCGCGCTGATTTTACTGTTCGATGAAGCAGAAGAAGAGCTCGAAGGACAGTTACGCTTTAACGTTCGTCACTCAAAACAGGTATAAAAAAGCCCCCGGCAGGCGGGGGCAAGTCGTCGGACTAGACGACGAGGGTTTATTTGTACAATTCTGCGGTTGCATGCCAGTGAGCACCTTCACGGAGTTCAGTGACACGATAGCTGCTGGCGCCCGCTTTTTCTGCTTTAGCGGCGATTGCCTGACGCATATCCATTGGTGAGCTACCGATCTGAGATACAGAGATGGTACCCATGGATTGCAGATTCTGTGCTTCTTGCGAGTTCACCTGATTAACAGCGGCGCTTGCACCGAAAGAGAGAACTGAGAGAAGGCTTAAAGTTGCAACAGTGGTTTTGATTTTCATGATACTTACCTCGTCGAATTCTTTTACTAGGGGTCTTTGTTTCGTGACCCTCATCACAAAATCAAGTATACACTAATCACGCGATAAATTAATACCACGCTAATTGTTTCCATGGTAATCAAGTGTTAAAAAAATTATTTTTTATAACTATATGGAATTAAAAATACAGGTTAGAACTTATTTTTGAAAATAAAATCAATAAATTCATTAGGATATGATATTTTGCAAATTGTGCGTTTTTGATTGGGATCATTCACTGTGTGAATGTATTTTGGCGGTGAAACGCACTATTTGTTAAATGTTCGGTAGTGGAAAGTTGAGAAGGGGAGCAGAAAAGAGAGATTTTTCCCCGCCACAGGGCGTGACGGGGAAGGGGATTACAGTTCTTGTTCAAACAGTTCCAGAATGGCTTCGTACAGGTCTTTGACCGTAAAACCTTTGGCTGGTGTGGTGAAGATGGTATCGTCACCAGCAATCGTTCCAAGAATACCTTCTGCTTTACCCAGTGAATCCAGCAGGCGGGCAATTAGCTGCGCAGCGCCTGGGCTGGTATGAATAACGACAACGGCATCGTTGTAGTCGATATCCAGCACCAGATTTTTCAACGGGCTTGACGTTGTCGGGACTCCCAGCTCTGCAGGCAGACAGTACACCATTTCCATTTTCGCATTGCGGGTACGCACGGCACCAAACTTGGTCAGCATGCGTGAAACCTTGGACTGGTTGATATTATCAAAGCCCTGATCCTGCAACGCGAGGACGATTTCGCCCTGAGAGCTGAATTTTTCTTCTTTAAGCAGCGCTTTAAACGCCTTTACTAATTCTTCTTGTTTTGCCGAGCTTCGCATAAGTCACCCGTAATATGGCGGTAGAGACAACATTATTGTGCATACAGATGAATTTTTATGCAAACGGTCTGCCTCGTTCAAGGCTGAAATAATGTTATGAAAGAGCGGAATTTTATCAAATTTCGTTATCAAGAAACATGCCTGTGTCACGGCTCGCAAATAAGATTAAAAGTAAATTAAATGTTATCAAATTGATGTTGTTTTGAGATGGCTGTAGGGTATATTGTCAGCACCTGTTGGAAAGTTGCTCTACTGTGCGAGTGGTTTTGAATTACGTAACTTAGGTTTTATTTTACGTAAGTTAAATGCATAAAAGCCAAATTTGCGTGACTACGCATTCTTGACGCGTGGTTATTGAATTCGTTGGATTTGTGAATTAAGGTCGCCGCCGCGGAGCAATAGACATTTTGCTTATCAATATAATAAGGAGTTTAGGATGAAAGTTGCAGTCCTCGGCGCTGCTGGTGGTATCGGTCAGGCGCTAGCATTACTGTTAAAAACCCAACTGCCTTCAGGTTCAGAACTCTCCCTGTACGACATCGCTCCAGTAACGCCTGGTGTGGCCGTTGATTTGAGCCATATCCCTACTGCTGTGAAAATCAAAGGCTTCAGCGGTGAAGATGCGACCCCTGCACTGGAAGGTGCTGACGTGGTGCTGATTTCTGCGGGTGTTGCACGTAAACCAGGTATGGACCGTTCTGACCTGTTTAACGTGAATGCTGGCATCGTGAAGAATCTGGTGCAGCAGGTTGCTACAACTTGCCCGAAAGCGTGTATCGGTATCATCACTAACCCAGTGAACACGACCGTTGCTATTGCTGCTGAAGTGCTGAAAAAAGCAGGCGTATACGATAAGAACAAACTGTTTGGCGTAACTACGCTGGACATCATCCGCTCCAACACCTTTGTGGCGGAACTGAAAGGCAAGCAGCCTGGCGACGTTGAAGTCCCGGTTATCGGTGGACACTCTGGTGTGACCATTCTGCCGCTGCTGTCACAAATCCCTGGTGTAAGCTTCACTGAACAAGAAGCGGCCGACCTGACCAAACGTATCCAGAACGCGGGTACTGAAGTTGTGGAAGCAAAAGCCGGTGGCGGGTCTGCAACCCTGTCTATGGGTCAGGCTGCAGCACGTTTCGGTCTGTCACTGGTTCGCGCGCTGAGCGGCGAAAAAGGTGTGGTGGAATGTGCTTACGTTGAAGGCGATGGCCAGTATGCTCGCTTCTTCTCTCAGCCGCTGCTGCTGGGCAAAAATGGCGTAGAAGAACGTCAGTCCATCGGTAAACTGAGCGCGTTCGAACAAAGCTCGCTGGAAGGCATGCTGGACACGCTGAAGAAAGATATCACGCTGGGCGAAGAGTTCGTTAAATAACTCTTTTCGGTAGGCCTGATAAGACGTTTTGCGTCGCCATCAGGCATACAGATGCCGGATGCGGTGTAAACACCTTATCCGGCCTACAAGCCTATCGAAATGTAAAAAAAACCGGATGATTTCCGGTTTTTTTATATCCGCGTTAGTTCGTCGCCGGATATTCCTGAATCGTGACCTGCAGCGTCAACTGCTTGTCATCGCGCATCACGACCACGGAGATAACCGAACCGGGGCGAATCTCAGCGACCTGATCCATGGTCTCCAGCGCTGATACTGCCGGTTTATTATTTACCGAAATGATGAGGTCGTTGACCTGAATTCCGGCCTGGGCCGCCGGGCCATCCGGTGCCACTTCGTTCACGACAATCCCCTGAATTTGATCCATGCCGCTACCTTGTGCATGCAGCGGTGCAATTTCACGCCCGCTGATGCCGATGTAGCCACGAATAACGCGCCCGTCGCGGATCAGCTTATCCATGATTTTCGTCGCCAACTGAAACGGAATGGCAAAGCCAATCCCTTCCGGCGTTTCACCATCATTGCTTTTATCAAACGACAGTGTGTTAATCCCCATCAACTCACCCAGAGAGTTAACCAGCGCACCGCCAGAGTTACCATGGTTAATGGAGGCATCCGTTTGCAGGAAGTTTTGCCGGCCCGTTGGGTTCAGGCCAATACGCCCCGTGGCGCTGATGATCCCCTGAGTGATGGTTTGCCCAAGGTTGTACGGGTTACCAATGGCAAGCACGACATCACCAATATGCGGTACACGTTTGTTATTAATCGGGATCGTCGGCAACCCGCCTGCTGCGTTGATTTTCAGCACCGCAAGGTCGGTTAAGGTATCGGAGCCAACAAGCAGCGCTTCAAAGACACGCCCATCCTGCAATGCGACGATGATTTGGTCGGCATCATTAATGACGTGCTTGTTGGTAATGATATAGCCGCGCTGATCCATGATCACGCCTGAACCGAGCGTGCGGATCTCAAGCTGGTTATGCGTCGTGCTGTTCATACTGCGGTTGTACACGTTGACCACGGCAGGCGCAGCACGGCGAACTGCCGGGTTATAGCTGGCAGGTGTTTCATCTGTGCTGTCGAACTGTGGTGCGGTAAGCGTATTAATTTTGCGCAGAGAGGGCATCGCGGCCAGCAGAATGGCGCCGACGATTAAACCAATCGCGACCGAACGTAAAAGCTTCACAAACATGATGGCGGCGTCATTAAAAAAGGGAACGGCAGCAGCATATCACGAGTTTACCGGACATCACACGGGGGGCTGATGTCCGGTTGTCCAGGTTAACGCAAAAGCAGGTAAATACTCTCGTTTCCACGAACGACCTGCAGAGCAATGATTGACGGTTTCGTTTCCAGCACTTTACGCATTTCGGCAATCGAGTTCACCCGATCGCGGTTAACGGCGATGATGACGTCATCTTTATGCAGGCCGGCCTGTGCGGCTGGGCTACTTTTTTCAACGTTATCAATTCGAATACCTTTGGCACCGTCTTTTAGCTGCCCGTCGCTGAGCGTGGCCCCTTGCAACGCCGGTGCAATCATTTCCGCACTGGCGGAAGATGATGTACTGGTATCCAGCGTCACTTCAACTTCCAGTGGTTTACCGTTACGCAGCAGGCCCAGTTTGACTTTGGTCCCCGGTTCGGTTGTCGCAATACGTGAACGCAGTTCGGCGAAACTACTGAGCGGTTTGCCGTTAAGACTGGTAATAACATCACCGGATTTCACGCCCGCTTTTGCGGAACCTGAGTTAGGCAGAACTTCGCTGACAAACGCGCCACGTTGTACATCCAGTTTGAATGCTTTAGCGATGTCAGCGGTCATTTCAGTACCTTTAATACCCAGCAGGCCGCGTTTGATTTCGCCAAACTGCATTAACTGCTGCGCCAGCGTACGCGCCATGTTACTGGGGATAGCAAAGCCGATCCCGATGCTGCCGCCGCCAGGCGCCAGAATGGCGGTATTGATACCAATCAGCTCACCGTTGAGGTTGAGCAACGCACCGCCGGAGTTACCGCGGTTAATAGACGCATCGGTCTGAATAAAGTTTTCCAGACCTTCCAGGTTCAACCCGCTACGACCCAAAGCCGATACGATGCCGGAGGTGGCAGTTTGCCCCAAACCAAACGGGTTACCCACGGCTACCGCGAAATCACCCACGCGGAGTTTGTCGGAGTCGGCAATGGCAATTTGCGTCAGGTTGCTGGGATGTTGAATTTGCAGCAGAGCGATGTCGCTCTGATCGTCGCTGCCGATAAGCTTAGCGTCGAACTCGCGGCCATCGTTCAGCTGAACGCTAATTTTCTGTGCCTGATTAATAACGTGGTTGTTGGTCAGAACATAGCCTTTGGCAGCGTCAATAATGACCCCGGAACCTAACCCTTCAAAAGGTTGGGAAGGTTGATCGGGCAGTTCATCACCAAAAAACTTTTTGAACTCTTCCGGGACTTTCTGCCCCTGAGTGGCGGTACCTTCGACTCTCACGCTAACCACGGCTGGTAACACTTTTTCCAGCATCGGGGCGAGGCTGGGAAGCGCTGCCTGTCCGGGGACCTGACCGGGAATCGACGCAACGGCCTGGAATGGCGCCGAGAGAGTTAACCCGACACTTAACGCTAATGCACTCAACAGCTGGGTTTGTTTTTTCATGGATCCTGCTCTCGTACCTTGAGTAAACGGAAGATGATTCAAAACAGTTTGATGTTATTGAATTTTCGGTTTGGTCACAATGAGGCTAACGACTAAATAATAGCTGGGACGGGAAGAGAAGCAGAGGGCGCAATTGCTGCGCCCCATAAATTTCTTAACGATGTGCAGTTAGTCGCGCTTTGCGCCACTACGCAGCAGGCCGGAAGCCCCTTCGGAATAGTCACGCGGCATCTGAACCGGTGCCTGATCGTTACCCGCTTCAGACTCAGCCAGACGATTGCGGAATGGGTTATTTTCCGCTGACATACCCGGCAGCAGGTTGCTGGAACTTTTCGCCATATGCTGGTAGATCTGACGATAATCGTCCGCCATGTTATCCAGTAGCTCAGCGCTGCGGGCGAAATGGCTCACCAGCTCTTCGCGGTACTCTTCCAGTTCAGCTTTGTTCTTTTCCAGTTCGTACTGTAATGCCTGCTGTTGGCGTAATTTACGATTACCAAAACGCATGGCTACAGCACCAATAATGATACCGACGACTAACCCAATTAGCGCATATTCCCAGGTCATGAACATCTCCCGTTGTCTTTTGTTTCCGTAGGGTGTTGGCTTTAGGCTCCATGCCTGCGCCTGATTATGCCACTATAACCGCTAATCCCGTAGAAGTGGAATCCCGTGTTTATATCACGTAATGTAGAACGGCCTTTTTTTCGTCAACCGTGAGCGACGGCACATCGATTCTCAAGGAATAACAATAACATCATGCAAAGCCTTTCCCCGACATCGCAATACCTGCAGGCCCTTAACGACGGCAGCCATCAACCCGACAACGTACAACAAGAAGCGGTGAATCGACTGGAAACGATTTACCAGGAGCTCACGACGATTACACCTCCAGCGGCGCAGGAGAGTGGACTGATGGCCCGCTTTGGTAAATTGCTGGGTAAGCGTGAGCCGAAGGAAAACACGCCGGTGCGTGGTCTGTATATGTGGGGGGGCGTAGGGCGTGGAAAAACCTGGCTGATGGATCTGTTCTACCATAGCCTGCCGGGCGGACGTAAACAGCGTTTGCACTTTCACCGTTTTATGCTGCGCGTCCATGAAGAGCTTACCGCCCTGCAGGGGCAGAGCGATCCGCTGGAAATCATTGCCGACCGTTTTAAGGCCGAAACGGACGTGCTGTGCTTTGACGAGTTTTTTGTTTCTGACATCACCGATGCCATGCTGCTCGGCGGTCTGATGAAAGCGCTGTTTGCCCGTGGCATTACGCTGGTCGCGACCTCCAATATTCCGCCAGATGAACTGTATCGTAACGGTTTGCAACGTGCGCGCTTCCTTCCCGCTATCGAAGCCATTAAACAGTATTGCGACATCATGAACGTGGACGCCGGCGTTGACTATCGGTTACGTACGTTAACTCAGGCACACTTATGGCTGTCCCCGCTTAATGATGAAACGCAGCGGCAGATGGATAAGCTCTGGCTGGCCTTGGCGGGCGCGAAAGGTGATCACGCGCCGACGCTGGAGATTAACCACCGCCCGATGCAGACGCTGGCCGTTGAGAACCAGACGCTGGCGGTATCGTTCACTACGTTGTGCGTCGATGCTCGCAGTCAGCACGATTACATCGCCTTGTCGCGCCTGTTCCACACGGTGCTGCTGTCTGATGTACCGGTCATGACGATGCTGATGGAGAGTGAGGCACGACGCTTTATCGCGCTGGTGGATGAGTTCTACGAACGCCACGTTAAGCTGGTGGTCAGCGCCGCAGCGCCTTTATATGAAATCTACCAGGGCGAGCGCCTGAAGTTTGAATTCCAGCGTTGTTTGTCGCGTTTGCAGGAGATGCAAAGCGAGGAGTATCTGAAGCGGGAACATTTAGCTGGTTAAACCTGCCGCAAATCACATAAAGGGGTCGATCTTTGACCCTGACTTCTCTATAATCTTGCGACCCCACGTTACGAGAGAGTTTTTTTCCCAAAACTTTCTATGCGCCGGCATAGGCTATTCGAAGGGGTAGGTTTGCTGGACAATGTCGTGTGAACCTCAACTGACAAAACGTTTGGGTGTTCACCAACGTGTAACTTATTTATTTGGGTAAGCTTTTAATGAAAACTTTTACAGCTAAACCAGAAACCGTAAAACGCGACTGGTATGTTGTTGACGCGACCGGTAAAACTCTGGGCCGTCTGGCTTCCGAACTGGCTCTGCGCCTGCGCGGTAAGCACAAAGCGGAATACACTCCGCACGTAGATACCGGTGATTACATCATCGTTCTGAACGCTGACAAAGTTGCTGTAACCGGCAACAAGCGTACTGACAAAGTGTACTATCACCACACCGGCCACATCGGTGGTATCAAACAAGCGACCTTTGAAGAGATGATTGCTCGCCGTCCTGAGCGTGTGCTTGAAATCGCGGTTAAAGGCATGCTGCCAAAAGGCCCGCTGGGTCGTGCTATGTTCCGTAAACTGAAAGTTTACGCTGGCAACGAGCACAACCACGCGGCACAGCAACCGCAAGTTCTTGACATCTAATCGGGATTATAGGCAATGGCTGAAAATCAATACTACGGCACTGGTCGCCGCAAAAGTTCCGCAGCTCGCGTTTTCATCAAACCGGGTAGCGGTAAAATCGTAATCAACCAACGTTCTCTGGAACAGTACTTCGGTCGTGAAACTGCCCGCATGGTAGTTCGTCAGCCGCTGGAACTGGTCGACATGGTTGAGAAACTGGATCTGTACATCACTGTTAAAGGTGGTGGTATCTCTGGTCAGGCTGGTGCGATCCGTCACGGTATCACCCGCGCTCTGATGGAGTACGACGAGTCCCTGCGTGGCGAACTGCGTAAAGCTGGCTTCGTTACCCGTGATGCTCGTCAGGTTGAACGTAAGAAAGTCGGTCTGCGTAAAGCACGTCGTCGTCCTCAGTTCTCCAAACGTTAATTGTACTCTGCTCCGGCAGACGACAATTTGCGAAAAAACCCGCTTCGGCGGGTTTTTTTATGGTTATTTTCTCCGCGTAGAACCACGGTAATTCGCTGATTGCCACCTCTTTTTCCCCATTTCCAGAATCGACTCACCACAAAGGTCACAAAATCTGGTAAACTATCATCCAATTTTCTGCCCAAATGTCCGGTATCGCTCATTTTTTGTTTGTATTTTGAACAGTAATGGCTTTCCCGAATCTGGGTGACATCACTTCTGGCTGGTCACATAGTGGCTGGTAGCAGTAAAAATTCTGAATATACCTGGAGGTTTTCATGGCTGTCGCTGCCAACAAACGTTCGGTAATGACGCTGTTTTCTGGTCCTACTGACATCTATAGCCATCAGGTCCGCATCGTGCTGGCTGAAAAAGGTGTTAGTTTCGAGATTGAGCACGTGGAAAAGGACAATCCACCGCAGGATCTGATCGACCTCAACCCGAATCAGAGCGTCCCGACACTGGTGGATCGTGAGCTGACCCTGTGGGAATCTCGCATCATTATGGAATACCTGGATGAGCGTTTCCCGCATCCTCCGCTGATGCCGGTTTACCCGGTTGCGCGTGGTGAGAGCCGCCTGTACATGCAGCGTATTGAAAAAGACTGGTACACGCTGATGAACGTCATCGTGAACGGTTCCGCATCTGAAGCCGATGTTGCACGTAAACGTCTGCGTGAAGAGCTGCTGGCAATTGCCCCAGTCTTTGGTCAAAAACCGTATTTCCTGAGCGATGAGTTCAGCCTGGTCGATTGCTACCTGGCGCCGCTGCTGTGGCGTTTACCGCAGCTGGGTATTGAATTCAACGGTGCAGGTTCGAAAGAACTGAAAGGGTATATGACCCGCGTCTTTGAACGTGACTCTTTCCTGGCTTCTCTGACTGAGCCTGAACGTGAAATGCGTCTGGGCCGGGGTTAACCTGTATGGATTTGCCACAGTTAACGCCACGCCGTCCGTATCTGCTGCGCGCATTCTATGAGTGGTTGCTAGACAACCAGCTCACGCCGCACCTGGTGGTGGATGTGACGCTCCAGGACGTGCAGGTTCCGATGGAATATGCACGTGACGGGCAAATTGTTTTGAATATTGCGCCGCGTGCCGTGGGCAATCTGGAACTGGCAAACGACGAAGTGCGCTTTAACGCGCGCTTTGGCGGCGTGCCGCGCAACGTTTCCGTACCACTGGCGGCGGTACTCGCGATCTATGCCCGTGAAAACGGCGCAGGAACGATGTTTGAACCTGAAGCGGCCTATGACGAAGATGTCGACAGCCTCAATGATGACGATGTCGCGCCTGAGAGCGAAAACGAAACGGTGATGTCGGTGATTGATGGCGATAAACCGGATAATCACGATGACGATCCTGACGACACACCGCCGCCTCCTCGCGGTGGGCGTCCGGCGCTACGCGTAGTGAAATAATCAAACAGGCCCTTGCGGGCCTGTTTTGCATTCTGCGTCAGATATCAATAAAACAGCGCGATAGTGGCAATCATATTGACCACAAATCCTATCGCCATTGGGATGGCTGTCCGTTTTACTACCTCAAAAGGCGACACGCCAGCAATACCGGATGTCACGACAATCACAGCGGTAATCGGTGAAACCGCACGTGCCAGCGTGGTGGCGAAGTGCATCGGCATAATCATCACAACCGCAGGAATATGCAGCCCCGCAGCAATATCCGGGATCAGACTGGCGAATGACATAAACGGTGCATTCCCGGATCCCATTACAATTGCGCAGGCGGCGATAACCACGGCCATAATGATCATCACACCGATACCGCCAAGCCCGGAGTGTTCCGCACCTTTAATCACCGCATCGACGGTGCCGATAGTGGTTAAACCCTTGGCAAAGATCTCACCGGCCACCACCAGTGTGACGACGTTGGCAAACTGTGTTCCCATGCCGTCAAAAAACGCCTGCACATCATCCATAGTCTCACGCAGATTATGCTTATGAAGAAACTCCACAAACATGGTCAGCGACAAACTCATTAGCATCACCACCACCAGATTCAACTCTGCCTGCATTAATCCCATATGCGCCAGCAACAGCGAGCCCAACATCAGGAGCAGCGGCATCACCGGTAAAATGGCGTAATAGAGTGGCGGCACATCCTCCAGCGTCTTTTGTTCATTGAAGCCTGTGCTGTCTGGTTGTGTTTTTTGATCAAACCGGCGTTGAACGAAAAAGTGTGCGATGGCGACGGCGATGATGACGCAGGATGCAACAGGAAGTTGGTAGTGGAAGAAATAAGTGGCTATTTTCATCCCCGCAACCTGTGCGGCGAAAATTGAGTTAGTTTCCAGAATGCCCCATTCAATCGACATCGAAGTGGCAATGACCGCTACCGCGGATAAACGGCTCACGCCCAGGCTGACCAGCGTTGGGAAGAGCGTAACCATCAGCAGCATGCCCAATCCGGAAGCACTGGTGATGAACTGTGCCATGATTTGACCAATTACATACGTCGCGGCAAGCACAATATAGGGTGAGTGGATGTGCTTAAGTGGGCGGCTCAACAGGCTGACCATTGCCAGGCTGGCTCCCATTCTGTCCATATAGCGGGCATAACCGCCCACCGCCATGATGGATAACCCCAGTCCGGCCGCCCGGTTTGAGAGCATACGAAGAATTTCATTATAAATATCGACCAGCAGATAACCGCTGCTTTTGTCGCTGGCGACCAGTGCGCCGTACCCCAACCAGACGCCGCAGATCATCAGGAAGATCCCGGCTGCTGCCAGTACTACCTGAGGTTTGTAGTTTTTGAGGATCAGGTAACCCATCGTTAATAAAACGATGACAGAGATAATAATGCCGAACATTTTTTCACTCCATGCCAGAGAAGAGGATAAATCCGGTAATAACGCTGTTTTAAATGCGGATGTTATATTTTTTCTGGCATGTGTTTTGGAGTGGACATCGTGTTTTTATAATCGAGGTTTGGTTATTTTTCGTTTTAAAATAGTGGCTTATGATTTATTTTAAAGATGATATTCGCAGATTTCATAAAGTTAGTTTTATCCCATGGTAATAAAAAACTGTCCGCTCAATCATTCATATTTAAATATATGAATTTTATATATCATCGGTATGAGCATATCCCCCACAGACCACCATTTCACCCTGCTTTCGATCCTGTGTTACGATGAACTCGCTGTTATTTGTCACCACGACTTAGCTGAATGGACCCTATGAACGCATTTGATTCGCAAGCTGAAGACTCTCCATCCACCATTGGCCGTAGCTTACGCAGCCGCCCGCTGGCGCGTAAAAAACTGTCTGAAATGGTTGAGGAAGAACTTGAACAGATGATTCGCCGTCGGGAATTTGGCGAAGGGGAACAGTTGCCGTCAGAGCGAGAACTGATGGCTTTTTTCAATGTTGGCCGTCCTTCTGTACGAGAAGCGCTGGCGGCGTTAAAGCGTAAAGGTCTGGTGCAAATTAACAACGGTGAACGCGCCCGCGTTTCACGTCCTTCGGCCGATACGATTATCAGCGAACTGTCCGGCATGGCGAAAGATTTCCTCTCACATCCTGGTGGTATTTCCCATTTTGAGCAACTGCGATTGTTCTTTGAGTCCAGCCTGGTACGTTATGCCGCAGAGCATGCCACTGACGAGCAAATCGACAGACTGGCGAAAGCACTGGAGATCAACAGTCAGTCGCTGGAAGACAATACGTTGTTCATCCGTTCGGACGTTGATTTTCACCGCGTACTGGCAGAGATCCCGGGCAACCCCATCTTTATGGCGATCCATGTTGCGCTGTTAGACTGGTTAATAGCTGCCCGTCCGGCCGTCGCCGATCAAGAATTGTATGAGCACAATAACGTGAGTTATCAGCAGCATATCGCTATTGTCGACGCGATTCGCCAGCGCGATCCTGAAGAAGCAGACCGCGCACTGCAAGAACATCTCAATAGCGTTTCCGCAACCTGGCACGCCTTCAGCAAAAGTAAAAAATTGCGTAAGTAATCGCGATCCTGACGATCTTTTAGTGAAGCAGATCGCACTATAAGCGTTCTGTATTGTATTGCTGCTTATTTGATCTGGTATAACAGGTATAAAGGTATGCAGTCAGACAACACTAATCATCTTCAGAGGTCGTTATGGCAAGAAATTTAAAAGGCGTAATGCCAGCGTTATTAACTCCATTCGATAACCAGCAGAAACTGGACACCGAGAGCTTGCGCCGTCTGGTGCGTTTCAACATTGGACAGGGCGTTGATGGGCTCTATGTCGGTGGCTCAACGGGTGAGGCCTTTGTCCAAAACCGCGCTGAAAGAGAGCAGGTGCTGGAAATTGTTGCTGAAGAAGCGAAAGGTAAAGTGACCTTAATTGCTCACGTTGGCACGGTGAGCACTGAAGAGAGCCAGCAGCTGGCGAGCGCTGCGCATCGCTACGGATTTGATGCGGTTTCGGCCGTTACGCCGTTTTACTATCCGTTCAGCTTTGAAGAGCACTGCGATCACTACCGCGCAATTATTGATTCCGCCGATGGCTTACCGATGGTGGTCTATAACATCCCGGCACTGAGCGGCGTAAAACTGACGCTGGATCAGATCAACACGCTGGTGACGTTGCCGGGCGTTGGTGCGCTGAAGCAAACCTCAGGCGATCTCTATCAGATGGAACAGATCCGCCGCGCTCACCCCGATCTGGTGCTTTACAACGGCTATGACGAGATCTTCGCTTCTGGGTTGCTGGCCGGTGCGGATGGTGGGATTGGCAGTACTTACAACATTATGGGATGGCGTTATCAGGGAATTGTGAAAGCGCTCAAAGAAGGCGATATCCGGGCTGCACAAAAGCTGCAAACCGAGTGCAATGAGGTTATCGATCTGCTCATCAAGGTTGGCGTATTCCGCGGTCTGAAAACGGTACTGCACTATATGGATGTGGTTTCTGTACCTCTGTGCCGTAAACCGTTCGCTCCGGTAGATGAACAATATTTGCCGGAACTGAAAGCCCTGGCGAACCAACTGCTGGCGGAAAAAGCGTAACCGCGGGTAGCCGGGGGCGCTTTGCTTGCCCGGCCTGGATTTTTCGACCGTAGGCCGGAAAAGGCGAAGCCGCCATCCGGCTCAACAACAAAGATCGTCGGGAGAGTAAAATGAGTACTTCTACCCAGAGCATCCCGTGGTATCGCCATCTCAATCGGGCACAATGGCGGGCATTTTCCGCCGCCTGGCTGGGATATTTGCTTGATGGTTTTGATTTTGTATTAATCGCCCTTGTACTGACGGAAGTACAAGGCGAATTCGGACTGACGACGGTGCAGGCGGCCAGTTTGATCTCCGCCGCCTTTATCTCCCGCTGGTTTGGCGGGTTAATGCTGGGGGCGATGGGTGACCGTTACGGACGTCGCCTGGCGATGGTCACCAGCATCATTCTGTTCTCAGTGGGGACGCTGGCCTGTGGCTTCGCGCCAGGCTACACCACCATGTTTATCGCCCGCCTGGTAATCGGTATGGGAATGGCAGGTGAGTACGGTTCCAGCGCGACTTATGTTATTGAAAGCTGGCCTAAACACCTGCGAAATAAAGCCAGCGGCTTCCTGATTTCCGGCTTCTCCGTTGGCGCGGTGATCGCTGCGCAGGTCTACAGCCTGGTGGTTCCGGTCTGGGGATGGCGTGCGCTGTTCTTCATCGGCATTCTGCCGATTATCTTTGCCCTCTGGCTACGTAAAAATATTCCGGAGGCAGAGGACTGGAAAGAAAAACACGCAGGTAAAGCGCCGGTACGCACGATGGTGGATATTCTCTACCGGGGCGAGCATCGGGTAATTAATATTCTGATGACGATCGCCGCTGCAACCGCGCTGTGGTTCTGCTTTGCTGGCGACCTGCAAAATGCGGCTATCGTGGCGGTCCTCGGCCTGATATGTGCGTTTATTTTCATTAGCTTTATGGTGCAAAGCAGCGGTAAACGTTGGCCGACGGGTGTGATGCTGATGGTTGTCGTGCTGTTCGCATTTCTCTACTCGTGGCCGATTCAGGCGCTGCTGCCAACGTATTTGAAAACTGAACTGATGTATGACCCTTCAACGGTTGCCAGGGTCCTGTTCTTTAGCGGCTTTGGTGCGGCGGTTGGCTGCTGCGTCGGTGGTTTCCTTGGCGACTGGCTGGGTACCCGCAAGGCTTATGTGTGCAGTCTGCTGGCCTCGCAGTTGCTGATTATCCCTGTGTTTGCGATTGGCGGGGCCAACGTCTGGGTTCTGGGTTTGCTACTGTTTTTCCAGCAAATGCTTGGGCAGGGGATCTCCGGGATCTTACCAAAACTTATTGGTGGTTATTTCGATACCGACCAGCGTGCGGCGGGCCTGGGCTTCACCTATAACGTGGGGGCACTTGGTGGGGCACTGGCACCGATCATCGGCGCGCTGATTGCCCAACGTCTGGATCTGGGCACCGCGCTGGGATCGCTCTCTTTCGGTCTGACATTTGTGGTGATCCTGCTGATTGGACTTGATATGCCGTCTCGTGTACAGCGCTGGCTGCGGCCTGAAGCACTACGTACACATGATGCCATTGATGGTAAACCGTTTAGTGGAGCCGTGCCGTTTGGCGGCGATAAAAGCACCATGGTGAAATCAAAAAGTTAATCCGCTTGCCCGGCGTTGAGCCGGGCAAGATTCGAAAGGGAAGATGTATGTCGTTACTTGAGCTACTGGATAAAAAGATTGCCGCTGATGGCGGACTGATTGTCTCCTGCCAGCCCGTTCCTGACAGCCCGCTGGATAAACCTGAAATTGTCGCCGCCATGGCGCTGGCAGCCGAGCAGGCTGGTGCGGTGGCGCTGCGTATTGAAGGCGTGGAAAACCTGCAGGCGACCCGGGCGGTCGTTTCGCTGCCAATTATAGGTATTCTGAAACGCGATCTTGCTAACTCCCCTGTACGCATCACTGCATTTTTAGATGATGTCGATGCGTTGGCGCAGGCGGGAGCTGACATTATAGCGATTGATGGTACAGACCGCGTGCGTCCTGTTCCCGTCGCCGCATTGTTGGCACGAATTCATCAACATCACTGTCTGGCCATGGCCGACTGTTCGTCGCTGGAAGACGGCCTGGCCTGCCAGCAACTCGGCGCGGAAATTATTGGTACGACGCTGTCGGGTTATACGACACCAGAAACACCAGATGAGCCGGATCTGGCGCTGGTGAAAGCGTTACGTGATGCCGGGTGTCGGGTGATTGCCGAAGGACGTTATAACACGCCAGCACAAGCAGCTGAAGCCATGCGCCACGGGGCCTGGGCGGTGACAGTGGGTTCTGCTATTACCCGACTGGAACACATTTGCCAGTGGTACACCACGGCGATGAAAAAGGCCGCGCTATGACCACCCTGGCGATTGATATCGGCGGTACTAAACTGGCCGCTGCACTGGTTGATGGTCGCCTGCAAATGCGTGACCGTCACGAACTTCCGACACCCGCCAGCAAAACACCACAAGCGCTGCGAGCTGCTCTGGAAGCGCTGATTGAGCCGTTGCTGGCACAGGCTCAGCGCGTGGCGATTGCCTCAACCGGCATCATCCGTGAGGGTGCGCTCCTGGCACTGAATCCATTAAATCTGGGGGGATTGATGCATTTCCCGCTGGTGCAAACGCTGGAGTCATTCACCGGTCTACCGACGTTGGCGGTGAATGACGCACAGGCCGCTGCGTGGGCTGAATATCATGCACTTGGCGGGAAATACCACGATATGGCGTTTATTACTGTATCGACCGGTGTTGGTGGCGGCGTGGTTAGCAACGGAAAGTTGTTAACCGGAGCCGGGGGGCTGGCGGGGCATGTAGGTCATACACTGGCGGACCCGTATGGTCCGCAATGTGGTTGTGGACGAGTGGGGTGCGTGGAGGCTATCGCTTCTGGCCGTGGGATTGCAGCGGCAGCCGAAGGCTCACTTGCTGGATGTGATGCAAAAACTATTTTTAGCCGGGCCAGACAAGGGGATGAACAGGCGTGTCAATTGATCCAGCGATCGGCATGCACGTTGGCACGTCTGATTGCCGATGTGAAGGCGACAACCGACTGCCAGTGCGTTGTTATTGGCGGAAGCGTCGGGTTGGCTGAAGGTTATCTGGCGCAGGTGAAAGACTGGCTGGCACAGGAACCCGCGACTTATCACGTGGAATTACTGGCGGCACATTACCGTCATGACGCTGGACTACTGGGGGCCGCGCTGTTGGCCCAGGGAGAATGATGATGATGTCAGGGGATTTACAGTCTCAGCTTTCTGCTGGATTGCATCCGGTATTGCAGCAGGCATTAACGCTTGCCATTGCGGCGAATCCTCAGGAGAAGACACCAGGGCGCTACGCGTTGCAAGGCGATACTATTTTTATGAATGTCATGCAGTTTGCGACGCAGAGCCCAGAGCAAAAGAAAGCGGAACTGCATCAGCAGTACATTGATATTCAGGTGCTGTTGTCCGGCGAAGAACGCATTCTGTTCGGGATGACCGATTCTGCTCGCCAGTGCGATGAGATGCATGTTGAGGATGACTATCAGCTGTGCAGCGAGATTGCCGATGAGCAGGCGATCGTACTGAAGCCGGGAAGATTTGCGATTTTTATGCCGGGCGAGCCGCATAAACCGGGCTGTGTGGTGCAAGCCCCGATGGACATTAAAAAGGTGGTGATTAAGGTGCGCGCCAGCTTATTACACGTCTGACAGACAGTGTCGGATGGCAAGGCTTGCGCCATCCGACACTGGATAGAACAACCTAGCGCTTAAACGTCACCGCTTCCGGTTGCGCCAGATGCAGCGTGGTCTGGCTTGGCACCGTTTCAGCAATGACTCGCCCGTGACGAATGGAATAACGTGCAGGCGTCTGGCGACGAACCGCATCAAACCCATTTTCTGCAGGTAAAATCACCAGGTTAGCGGAATTCCCAATACTTAAACCGTAGTCCTGTAAGTGTAGGGTTTTCGCGCTGTGGGTGGTGATGAGATTTAGCCCATCATTGATTTGTCCGTACCCCATCAACTGACACACATGTAATCCCATATGCAGAACTTGCAGCATATTCGCGGTTCCCAATGGGTACCACGGGTCAAAAACGTCATCATGCCCAAAGCAAACATTGATGTCCGCTTCCAGCATCTCCTTGACGCGGGTGATGCCACGGCGCTTAGGATAGGTGTCAAAACGTCCTTGCAGGTGAATATTCACTAGCGGATTCGCGACGAAGTTAATACCTGACATTTTTAACAGACGGAAAAGGCGGGAAGCATATGCGCCGTTATAGGAGTGCATTGCCGTGGTATGGCTGGCAGTCACGCGTTCGCCCATATTGTCACGATGCGCCAGCGCCGCGACGGTTTCAACAAAGCGTGACTGTTCATCGTCAATTTCATCGCAGTGCACATCGATAAGCCGGTCGTATTTCTGCGCCAGAGCGAAAATTTTGTGCAGCGACTCAACGCCATATTCACGCGTGAATTCAAAGTGAGGAATTGCGCCAATGACGTCGGCACCCAAACGCACAGCTTCTTCTAGCAGCGCTTCGCCGTTGGGATAAGAAAGAATACCTTCCTGTGGGAACGCCACAATCTGCAGCTCCACCCACGGTGCCACTTCTTGCTTCACTTCCAGCATGGCTTTCAGCGCCGTCAGCGTAGGATCGGAAACGTCTACGTGAGTTCGGACATACTGGATGCCGTTGGCCATCTGCCACTTGAGAGTCTGCATGGCGCGGGTCTTCACGTCTTCGTGGGTGAGCATCGCCTTGCGTTCGGCCCAGCGCTCAATACCTTCAAACAACGTACCCGATTGGTTCCAACTGGGCTCCCCAGCAGTTTGCGTGGTGTCCAGATGGATATGTGGCTCAACGAACGGTGGAATGGCCAGCCCGCCTTCAGCATCAAGCACCTTGCCCTGTGGCGCAGATGCTGTTTCCTGGGGATCAATACGGCTAAAACGCCCGTTTTCAATCGTGATTTGCCACAATCCTTCACGCCCCTGCAGACGGGTTTGAGTTAGAGTGATGGTGTTATTCTGCATGGCTGACCTCCGGGGATTTAGCAAGGCTGCGATTGAAAAGTGGGTTCAGCAGGATATAGCTGAATACGCCGCCAAGTACGGCGTTGACCGGCACAATACCGGGAATATAGTGACCTGCGGCAATGCCTAATGCAACGGACAGGATAGCTATCCAGTTGACGGGAATAAACTGTGCTGTGTTGAAGTTGGTGTACCGGCGGTGGTTTAACAGATAATCGGCAATAATCACTCCGCCAATAGGAGGGATGGCCGCCGACAGGAATGTCAGCCAGCCGACAAAGTTATTGTAAAGCCATAATGCGCACAGTGTTCCAATAATACCGTTGGCCACGGACAATGTGCGGCTGGAAAGGCCGGTAATATTGGCAAATCCCAGACCGGAGGCGTACAGCGCGTTGTCATTGGTTGTCCAGATATTCAGGCCGAGAACGATGATCGCGGGCAGCAGCAGCCCCTGGGCAATCATCACGTCAGAGATATCCGCCTGTCCTACCGCGGCGGCACCAGCCGCGCCGAAGATGAACATCAAGGAGTTGCCAAGGAAAAACGCCACCATGGCGATCAGCACTGCGCCTTTGGCGTTGCGACCAAAGCGAACGAAGTCGGCGGTTAATGTTCCTGCGCTGACAAACGATCCGACGACCAGCGCCAGTGCTGTGGAAAAATTCAGCGGTGTCTGCGGCACAATTGCTTTTAAATGATCCAATCCCCCCACATCGCTCACTGCCAGCCAGACAGAGTAACTGCCAAGAATGACGATAGCGGGAACGGCGATGATGGACAAAATGGTGAGTGCCGAGATACCAAAGAAGATGGTCATGGTCATCAGCAGACCGGAAACTGCAATCAGGATGTTGACGTCAATACCCGTCGCTTTACCCACCGGGATGGCGAACATTGCCACGCCGACGCCAAACCAGCCCACCTGTGTGCCGCCTAGTAGCATTGAGGGAAGCCATGAACCTTTTATGCCAAATGAGTAACGTGCGAGGAGGTGGGTAGAGAGACCTGTTTTTGCGCCGATAAAACCGAGAAATGCAGTGTAAATACCGAGGAGAAGATTACCGAAGAGAACTGCCAGGAAGAAATCATTATAGGAAAGACCGGTACCGAGTGTGCCACCGGTCCACATACTGGCGGAAAAAAATGTAAGCCCCAACATGACAAATGTTAGTGGAACCACGCCTTTCCGCGCCGCCAGAGGGACGGGGCCCTGGCTATAATTGTTGTCCTGCGACACAACGCCTCCTTGAATTTTGCCCAAAAAATCCGCCGCATCATATACACTTCTCAGAATAAAGCAAACGATTACGTATAATCTTTACATGGTTATTATTTATGGTGTTGATGATTGCGTTGATTTTTGGGCTCGACATTTTTAACCGATAAGAAGCGGACAAACGCCGACCAGGGTAGTGGAAAAGATTAAGTCAGTTACGCCAAATGGTAAGATTCTGCAGACACTGTCTGCGGAATTTCAATGTACTGAATATACAGCTGTATTTGTGAGCGGCTTTCGAAAAATGATTCCGCATGTATTTAGTGGAGGAATATTGGCTCCCCATCCATCAGCGTCAGGGGAGCCAGAAGTATTACACTTCCAGGTAATTCAGGATACCGTCTGCCGCTTTACGACCTTCGGCAATTGCGGTGACCACCAGATCCGAACCGCGCACGATGTCGCCACCGGCGAAGATTTTCGGGTTGCTGGTCTGGAAAGCGTTGTCACTACGTTCCGGGGCAATAATGCGCCCCTGTGAATCCAGCTCGACGCTGTGCTCTTTCAACCATTCCATGCTGTGCGGGCGGAAACCAAACGCCAGGACCACCGCATCAGCCGGAACAACGTGCTCGGAACCAGCGACGATCTCCGCACGGCGACGCCCCTTCGCATCCGGTTCGCCCATCTCCGTGCGCGCCATTTTCACACCACACACTTTGCCGTTGGCATTCACTTCCACACCTAACGGCTGGACGTTGAACTGGAATTCGACGCCTTCTTCACGCGCGTTTTTCACTTCGCGTTTCGAACCCGGCATGTTCTCTTCATCGCGACGGTAGGCGCAAATAACGTGTGACGCACCCTGACGCACGGAGGTGCGCACGCAGTCCATCGCGGTATCGCCACCGCCGAGCACGACGACACGTTTGCCTTCCATGCTGATGTACGGCTCGTCGCTGCTTTCGCCAAAACCCATCAATTGCTTGGTATTAGCAATCAGGAACGGCAGGGCATCAAACACGCCCTCAGCGTCTTCGTTTTCCAGCCCGCCGCGCATTGACTGATAGGTTCCGACGCCCAGGAACACAGCGTCGTAATCCTTCAGCAAATCGTTGAGCTGTACGTCACGGCCCACTTCCACGTTCAGTTTGAACTCAATGCCCATGCCGGTGAAGATTTCACGGCGACGGGTCATGACCTCTTTTTCCAGCTTGAAGGCTGGGATACCGAAGGTCAGCAAGCCGCCGATTTCCGGGTGACGGTCAAATACCACCGCCTTTACGCCGTTGCGGGTCAGCACATCAGCACAGGCCAGGCCCGCAGGCCCCGCACCGATAATCGCCACGCGCTTGTCCGTCTGGCGAACGCCGGTCATATCCGGACGCCAGCCCATCTCGAACGCTTTATCATTGATATAGCGCTCGATATTGCCGATAGTTACCGCGCCAAACTCATCGTTCAGCGTACAGGATCCTTCACACAGCCTGTCCTGCGGGCATACACGGCCACAGACTTCCGGCAGGGTGTTGGTCTGGTGCGAAAGCTCTGCCGCTTCAAAAATACGTCCCTCATTCGCCAACTTCAGCCAGTTCGGGATGTAGTTATGCACCGGGCACTTCCACTCGCAGTACGGGTTACCGCAGGACAGGCAGCGATCTGCCTGTGCTTTGGCCTGACCTTCGGAAAACGGCTCGTAAATTTCGATAAACTCGATCTTACGGATCTTCAGCGGCTTCTTCGGCGGATCAACACGCTGCAGGTCGATAAATTGGTATACGTTCTGACTCATTGCTGCTACCCCTTACTGCGCCTGCACACGCAGCTCTGCTGCGCTACGACTACGGTGACCCAACAGTGCTTTCACATCACTGGACTTTGGTTTTACCAGCGCGAATTTCGCCGAGAATGCTGGCCAGTTCGCCAGGATCTCTTCGCCGTGTGAAGATCCGGTATGCTGTACGTGCTCGGTAATCAGACCGCGCAGGTGCTCTTCGTGGATAGCCAAAGAGTCCACGCTCAGCACTTCGACCAGTTCCGGGTTCACGCGTTTGCGGAATTCACCGTCTTCGTCGAGCACGTAGGCGAATCCGCCGGTCATGCCCGCACCGAAGTTAACGCCGGTTTTGCCGAGAATACAGACGATGCCGCCGGTCATGTATTCACAGCCGTTGTCGCCAATGCCTTCAACCACGGTGATTGCGCCGGAGTTACGCACCGCAAAGCGCTCACCCGCACGACCCGCAGCAAACAGGCGACCACCGGTGGCGCCATACAGGCAGGTGTTACCGATGATGCTCGCCTCATGGCTACGGAAAGCTGAGCCAACCGGAGGACGTACCGCCAGCAGACCGCCCGCCATGCCTTTACCGACATAGTCGTTGGCATCGCCGGTCAGATACAGCTCCACGCCGCCCGCGTTCCACACGCCAAAGCTCTGGCCTGCGGTACCGTTGAAGTGCGCTTTGATCGGGTCAGACGCCAGCCCCTGATCGCCATGCGTCTGAGCGATATAGCCCGACAGCGATGCGCCGACGGAACGGTCGGTGTTGCGGATATCGAACCAGAAGGTTTTGCTCTGGCGCTCGTCGACGAACGGCTTCGCCTGCTGCAACAGCTGGGCGTTCAGCACGCCATTATCAAACGGCGGGTTGTTCTCGGTGCAATGCAGCGCTTTACCAGGATGCGGTTCGGCGGTTTCCAGCAGACGAGACAGCTCCAGCTTTTGCTGCTTGGCGGTAAACCCTTCCAGCTCTTTGAGCAGGTCGGTGCGACCAATCAGATCCACCAGGCGGGTAACGCCTAGCGAAGCCATCAGCTCGCGCACTTCACGAGCGATAAATTCAAAGTAGTTGGTCACTTTGAACGGCAGGCCGTGATAGTGGTTCTTACGCAGTTTCTCATCCTGAGTCGCCACGCCGGTTGCACAGTTATTCAGATGGCAAATACGCAGGTATTTACAGCCCAGCGCGACCATTGGGCCGGTACCGAAACCGAAGCTCTCTGCCCCCAGAATCGCCGCTTTAATGATATCGACGCCAGTTTTCAGACCGCCATCGACCTGCAGACGAATCTTGTGACGCAGGCCATTAGCCACCAGCGCCTGTTGAGTTTCCACCAGCCCCAGCTCCCACGGACAGCCCGCGTATTTCACCGATGACAGCGGGCTTGCGCCGGTGCCGCCATCGTAACCCGCGATGGTGATCAGATCCGCATAGGCTTTCGCCACGCCGGTGGCGATAGTGCCGACGCCCGGTTCGGAAACCAGTTTCACCGAGATCATCGCCTTCGGGTTGACCTGTTTGAGGTCGAAAATCAGCTGCGCTAAATCCTCGATAGAGTAGATATCGTGGTGCGGCGGCGGGGAGATCAGCGTCACGCCCGGTACCGAATAGCGCAGTTTGGCGATGTACGGAGTGACTTTGTCGCCCGGTAACTGGCCGCCTTCACCCGGCTTCGCACCCTGAGCGACTTTAATCTGAATCACGTCGGCGTTCACCAGATACGCCGGGGTTACGCCAAAGCGACCAGAAGCCACCTGCTTAATCCGCGACACTTTGTTGGTGCCGTAGCGCGCCGGGTCTTCGCCGCCTTCGCCGGAGTTCGAGTTACCGCCGATGCTGTTCATCGCTTCGGCCAGCGCTTCGTGTGCTTCCGGGCTTAATGCGCCGATAGACATGGCCGCAGTATCAAAACGTTTAAACAGTTCGGTTGCGGGTTCTACCTCGTCAATGCTGACGGCTTCATCACCAGGCGTGATCGTCAGCAAATCGCGCAGCGTGGCCGCCGGACGCTCGTTGACCAGCTTTGCATATTCCTGATAGTCGCTGTACTCGCCGCTTTGCACCGCCTGTTGTAGCGTGCGCACCACGTCCGGGTTGTAGGCGTGGTATTCGCCGCCATGGACGTACTTCAGCAGACCGCCCTGGCTGATGGGCTTACGCGCCAGCCATGCATGTTTGGAGAGGTTCAGCAGATCCTGCTGGAAGTCGGTAAATCCTGCGCCGCTGATGCGGCTAACCACGCCCTGGAAGCACAACGCAACCACATCATCGTGCAGACCAACGGCTTCGAACAGCTTCGAGCAGCGGTAAGAGGCAATGGTCGAGATGCCCATTTTGGACATGATTTTGTACAGGCCTTTATTGATGCCGTTACGGTAGTTCAGCATCACGGTGCGGTAATCTTTGGCAATCGCCTGGGTGTCGATCAGACGTCCCAATGTTTCATACGCGAGATACGGATAAATGGCCGTCGCGCCAAAGCCGAGCAGGACGGCAAAATGGTGCGGATCGCGGGCACTGGCGGTTTCAACGATGATGTTGGCGTCGCAGCGCAGGCTTTGTTCTACCAGACGCGTTTGCACTGCGCCCACGGCCATCGGCGCCGGAACCGGCAGACGATTTTTGGCGATGTTGCGGTCAGAGAGTACCAGCAGTACCGTGCCGTTGCGCACCATCTGTTCCGCCTTATCGCACAATGCTTTGACGGTCTCTTCGAGCGTAGTTTCGGTCGCGTCGAAGGTGATATCCAGGCGGTCAGCGCGATAATGCTCCTCTTTCATGGTGGTGAGCTGAGTGAAATCGGAGTACAGCAGGATCGGCGATTTAAAGCTCAGGCGGTGTGCCTGACCTTCCGCTTCGCAGAATACGTTCATCTCACGACCGATGCTGGTGGCCAGCGACATAACGTGCGCTTCACGCAGCGGGTCGATCGGCGGGTTGGTGACCTGCGCGAACTGCTGGCGGAAGTAGTCATAGATGATGCGCGGCTGGCTGGAGAGCACGGCAAACGGGGTATCATCACCCATTGAACCGACCGCTTCCTGGCCATTTTCGCCGAGCACGCGGATCACGGAATCCAGCTCTTCAGCGCTGTAGTTAAATTGTTTTTGGTAGCTGGCGAGGGTGTCATCGTCCAGTTCACGGCTGCCGACCTGATCGTCAGCCAGGTCTTCGAACGGTACCAGGCGGCGGACGTTTTTCTCCATCCACTCTTTGTATGGGTGACGGCTTTTCAGGTCATCATCGGTTTCGGCCGAGTGCAGAATGCGCCCGCTGCGGGTATCAATAACCATCAGCTCGCCGGGGCCGACGCGGCCTTTCTCGACCACTTCATCCGGCTGATAATCCCAGATTCCGACTTCAGAGGCGCAGGTAATCAGCTTGTCTTTGGTGATGACGTAGCGTGCCGGACGCAGGCCGTTACGGTCGAGGTTACAGGCGGCGAAGCGACCATCGGACATCACGATGCCCGCCGGACCGTCCCACGGTTCCATGTGCATGGAGTTGAAGTCAAAGAACGCGCGCAGCTCCGGGTCCATATCCGGGTTATTCTGCCAGGCCGGTGGAACCAGTAAGCGCATGGCGCGGATGATGTCCATCCCGCCTGCCAGCAGCAGTTCCAGCATGTTATCCATCGAACTGGAGTCTGAGCCGGTTTCGTTAACAAACGGCGCGGCGTCGTGCAGATCCGGGATCAGCGGGGTCTGGAACTTATAGGTACGGGCGCGCGCCCACTGGCGGTTGCCCGTGATGGTGTTGATTTCACCGTTGTGCGCCAGATAGCGGAACGGCTGCGCCAGCGGCCAGCGCGGCACGGTGTTGGTGGAGAAGCGCTGGTGGAACAGGCAGATGGCCGATTCCAGACGCAGGTCTGCCAGGTCCAGGTAGAAGCGCGGCAGATCTGCCGGCATACACAGACCTTTATAGATATTGACCAGATTCGACAAGCTACAGACGTAGAAGTCTTTGTCTTGCAGGAGGCGTTTTTCGATACGACGACGCGCGATGAACAGGCGACGCTCCATATCACGCGGACGCCAGCCCGCAGGGGCGTTAACAAAAATTTGCTCGATACGAGGCAGGGAGGAAAGGGCTATTTCACCGAGAACACCTTCGTTGGTTGGCACGTCGCGCCAGCCTACGATCGACAGGGTCTCCTGCTGTAATTCTTCTTCAACAATGCGACGAGATGCCGCCGCCAGTTCAGGGTCTTTATTTAAAAAGATCATGCCGACGGCGTAGTTTTTAGCTAAACGCCAGCCGCGCTCTTGCGCAACAATGCGGAAAAAGCGGTCAGGTTTTTGTAACAGCAAGCCGCAACCATCGCCGGTTTTGCCATCGGCAAGAATTGCGCCACGGTGCTGCATACGTGCCAGTGCGTGTATGGCGGTACGCACTACCTTGTGGCTAGGTTCGCCTTCTATGTGGGCGATCAGGCCGAAACCACAGTTATCCTTCTCAAGGGATTTATCGTACAACATATCAGTGAACCTCCCCAGGCTCTGCGGGACACCTCTCCGATACCGTTTGCGCACGGGCACACCAAGAGCATGGCGACGGGGTTTGCGTTTCATACGCTCACCTCGCATTCGCCCTCTTTATCCTTTTCGCATAGGTCAAACAAGTTTGAGGACTTGCTTCAGAGGGAATCTCAATTACTGCATAAATATGATGAGCAGACTGCTCATCCAGAAAGCTTCCAGCGGATTTCCAAGTTATCGGGAATCCACACACAGGTCAAATGGCAATCTTATTTATGCAAAAATGTGCTATAGGGCGATTAACTTTATGAAAATGTTGAAATAAAAGGGTTTTTTACATTGATTTAACCTGAGGAGTATACCCCTGGAAGTGTGATCTGTCTCACTGTCAGAAAGGCCTGATATCCCTCGTCCTCCCTTTATTTATCGAGATGACTGGCATTTTATGCTGGTTTTTAGAGTTCCGGCGTCTTAAAGATACTGTTTTTACGCTGAGAGTATAAGAAGATAAAAAAAACCGCTGAATATAAGGAAAAGTAATTAGATTTAGAGTGAATGAAATTTCAATTATTTTGATTTGTTATGCAATAAATAAAGGCTCGCCAGGGCGATTGATCCAGGTCATCGCCGACTGGGGCAAAAAATGGCAGGCTTTGGCCTCTTTTCAAGGCGCGGTCTACCAGATTATGCAGTTACAGAAATTAGTCAATATGTTTGGTGGGGATCTTTCTCGCCGTTATGGGCAAAAGGTTCATAAGCTCACGCTGCACGGCGGCTTTAGCTGCCCAAATCGCGATGGCACCATTGGACGTGGCGGATGTACCTTCTGTAATGTCGCCTCGTTTGCCGATGAAACTCAGCAGCATCATTCCATTGCCGAGCAGCTTGAGCATCAGGCGCAGTTGGTCAATCGCGCCAGACGCTATCTGGCCTATTTCCAGGCCTATACCAGCACCTTTGCTGAAGTACAGGTGCTGCGTTCGATGTATCAGCAGGCCGTCAGCCAGGCCAGCATCGTCGGGTTATGCGTTGGCACGCGCCCCGACTGCGTGCCGGATGCGGTACTCGATCTGCTTTGCGAGTACAAGGATCAGGGCTACGAAGTGTGGCTGGAACTGGGCTTGCAAACGGCCCATGACAAGACGCTGCATCGCATTAATCGTGGGCATGATTTTGCCTGTTATCAGCGAACGACCCAACTGGCGCGTGAACGCGGGCTGAAAGTCTGTTCGCACCTGATTGTCGGTCTGCCGGGAGAAGGGCAGGCAGAGTGCCTGCAAACGATGGAACGTGTGGTAGAGACAGGCGTCGACGGTATTAAGCTGCATCCTCTGCATATCGTCAAAGGCAGTACGATGGCGAAAGCCTGGGAGGCCGGACGGCTGAACGGTATTGAACTGGACAATTATACGGTTACCGCCGGAGAGATGATCCGCCATACGCCGCCAGAGGTGATTTATCATCGCATTTCTGCCAGCGCGCGTCGCCCAACACTGCTGGCACCGCTATGGTGTGAAAACCGCTGGACCGGGATGGTTGAACTGGATAAGTATCTTAATGAGCACGGCGTGCAAGGCTCGGCGCTGGGTACGCCGTGGGTGCAGCCGGGGATCTAACCCTCTGTAGTCATGTAGGCCTGAAAGCTGCGCGCCATCAGGTGGCCCGGCGCACATTGCCGGATGGCGGCTATGCCTTATCCGGCCTACCGCCTACCCAGTCATTTCACCGATAACCCCCGCATTTCTTGCACAATCTTCAACGTCACGCTGAGAATTGAGTATTATTGTGCCAAGTTGTCGTGAAGGAACCCTCTATGAAGCAAATTCGTATGCTGGCGCAATACTATGTCGACCTGATGATGAAGTTAGGTCTGGTGCGCTTTTCGCTGCTGTTGGCGCTGGCTTTGGTTGTGTTGGCAATTGTGGTGCAGATGGCTGTCACCATGGTGCTGCATGGCCAGGTAGAAAGCATTGATGTCATCCGTTCTATCTTTTTTGGCCTGTTAATTACCCCCTGGGCCGTCTACTTCCTTTCTGTGGTGGTGGAGCAACTGGAAGAGTCCCGGCAACGCTTGTCACGACTGGTACAAAAGCTGGAAGAGATGCGCGAGCGCGATCTCAAGCTCAATGTGCAGTTGAAAGATAATATTGCCCAGCTCAACCAGGAAATTGTCGAGCGCGAAAAAGCCGAAGCGGAGCGCCAGGAAACGTTCGAACAACTGAAGGTTGAAATCAAAGAGCGCGAAGAAGCGCAGATCCAGCTTGAGCAACAGTCCTCCTTTTTACGCTCTTTCCTTGATGCCTCGCCGGATCTGGTTTTTTATCGCAATGAAGATAAAGAATTTTCCGGCTGTAACCGTGCTATGGAGCTGCTGACCGGTAAGAGCGAAAAGCAACTGGTGAATCTAAAGCCGGCTGATGTGTATTCGCCAGAGGCGGCTGAAAAGGTGATTGAAACCGACGAGAAGGTATTCCGTCATAACGTCTCGCTAACCTATGAACAGTGGCTGGACTACCCGGATGGGCGCAAAGCCTGCTTTGAAATTCGTAAAGTGCCTTACTATGACCGCGTAGGTAAGCGACATGGCCTGATGGGCTTTGGGCGCGATATTACCGAGCGGAAGCGTTATCAGGACGCGCTTGAGCGCGCCAGCCGTGATAAGACCACTTTCATTTCCACCATCAGCCACGAGCTGCGCACTCCGCTTAACGGCATTGTCGGCTTAAGCCGGATCCTGTTGGATACAGATTTAACCGCTGAGCAGGAAAAATATCTCAAAACTATCCATGTTTCCGCCGTGACGCTGGGGAATATTTTCAACGATATTATTGACATGGATAAGATGGAGCGGCGTAAAGTCCAGCTCGATAACCAGCCTGTTGATTTCACCAGTTTTATGGCGGATCTGGAAAACCTCTCCGGCTTGCAGGCGCAACAAAAAGGATTGCGCTTTGTGCTTGAGCCGACGCTACCGCTGCCACATAAGGTCATCACCGACGGAACGCGTTTGCGCCAGATTCTGTGGAATCTGATCAGCAACGCCGTGAAGTTTACTCAGCAGGGGCAGGTGACCGTACGGGCGCGCTATGACGAGGGAGACATACTGCATTTTGAGGTGGAGGATTCCGGGATCGGTATTCCACAGGATGAGCAGGATAAAATTTTCGCCATGTACTATCAGGTGAAGGACAGCCATGGTGGTAAACCGGCAACGGGAACCGGGATTGGACTGGCCGTCTCGAAGCGTCTGGCGAAAAACATGGGCGGTGATATTACGGTTTCCAGCCAGGCCGGAAAAGGCTCCATCTTTACGCTAACCGTGCATGCTCCTGCCGTGGCAGAAGAAATTGAAGATGCTTTTGAAGACGATGAAATGCCGTTACCAGCCCTGAATGTGCTGCTGGTGGAAGACATTGAACTGAACGTTATTGTTGCGCGTTCGGTGCTGGAAAAGCTGGGCAACAGCGTGGATGTCGCTATGACCGGGAAAGCCGCGCTGGACATGTTCAAACCGGGTGAATATGACCTGGTGCTGCTGGATATTCAGCTACCGGATATGACCGGTCTGGATATCTCACGCGAACTGACGCAAAAATACGCCCGTGAAGATCTGCCGCCGCTGGTGGCTCTCACCGCCAACGTACTGAAAGATAAAAAAGAATATCTGGATGCAGGAATGGACGACGTGCTGAGTAAGCCGCTGTCAGTTCCGGCGTTAACCGCCATGATCAAAAAATACTGGGATACCCGAAACGAAGAGGAGAGCACTGTGACGTCTGAAGAAAGCAGTAAATCGCAAGCGCTGTTAGATATTCCCATGTTGGAACAATACCTCGAACTGGTCGGGCCGAAGCTGATCACCGACGGTCTGGCGGTGTTTGAGAAAATGATGCCAGGATATTTGAGCGTGCTGGAGTCTAATCTGACTGCCCGTGATAAAAAAGGCGTGGTTGAGGAAGGCCATAAAATTAAAGGTGCAGCCGGATCTGTCGGTCTGCGCCACCTGCAACAGTTGGGTCAGCAAATTCAATCACCCGACCTTCCTGCCTGGGAAGATAACGTGGCTGAATGGATTGAAGAGATGAAGCAGGAGTGGCAGCACGATGTGGCGGTGTTAAGAGCCTGGGTTGCGAGCGTGGAAAAAAAATGACCCCGGCTTGACCGGGGTGCGCGAATACTGCGCCAACACCAGGGAAATCGTGGCTGCGCCGTAAATTATTATCATTGTTTACAAGGGCGCAGCCCTAATTTTCAGGCCGCACGCAGTTAAGATAGCAAATCTTAAATAATTTGTTACATGAATCAGTTAAATGTGTGAAGCGTGGCATTCTAATCAGAATTATTAATATGCTTCAGTCAGTTGCGAAAGGAGTATCACGATGAAAAAAGTTGGCGTAGTGCTCAGCGGATGTGGCGTGTATGACGGTGCAGAAATTCACGAAGCCGTACTCACGCTGCTGGCTATTGCCCGCAATGGCGCTCAAGCTATCTGCTTTGCCCCAGATAAACAGCAGGCGGATGTGATTAATCATCTGACGGGCGAGCCGATGCCGGAAACGCGCAATGTCCTGATTGAAGCTGCGCGTATTACGCGTGGTGATATTCGTCCCCTGGCCCAGGCGGTCGCAACGGAGCTGGATGCGCTAATTGTGCCTGGCGGGTTTGGCGCAGCAAAAAATCTGAGCAATTTTGCCAGCCAGGGCAGTGAGTGTCGGATTGATAGCGACTTAGCTGCTCTGGCGAAGGCGCTGCATCAGGCCGGTAAACCTCTTGGATTCATGTGTATTGCTCCTGCTATGTTACCTAAGATTTTTGACTTCCCGCTGCGTCTGACCATTGGCACTGACATCGATACAGCGGAAGTACTGGAAGAGATGGGCGCTGAACATGTGCCTTGCCCGGTCGATGACATTGTGGTTGATGAAGATAATAAAGTTGTCACCACGCCTGCTTACATGCTGGCGCAGGATATCGCTCAGGCGGCGAGTGGGATCGACAAACTGGTCTCGCGTGTTCTGGTACTGGCTGAATGAGAAAAGGGGCTACCGCCTTTCTGCGACGTCTGCTTCTGCGGGCGGTTATTGTCCTCGCCGTGTTTTGGGGCGGGGGTATAGCGCTCTTCAGCGTGATGCCCGTTCCTTTCTCAGCGGTCATGATTGAGCGGCAGCTTGGTGCCTGGATACAGGGTAATTTCGGCTATGTGGCGCATTCTGACTGGGTCAGTATGGATGAGATATCACCGTGGATGGGGCTGGCGGTCATTGCCGCTGAGGACCAGAAATTTCCCGATCACTGGGGATTTGATGTCTCAGCGATAGAGAAAGCGCTGGCGCATAACGAACGTAATGAAAACCGTATTCGGGGCGCTTCGACGTTATCGCAACAAACGGCAAAAAACCTCTTTTTGTGGGATGGGCGTAGCTGGGTGCGCAAAGGGCTCGAGGCCGGGTTAACGCTTGGGATAGAAACCGTCTGGAGCAAGAAACGAATCCTGACGGTTTATTTGAATATTGCGGAGTTTGGCGATGGAGTATTCGGTGTAGAGGCTGCATCACAGCGCTATTTCCATAAACCCGCCAGCCGTCTTAGCCCGTCTGAAGCGGCATTGCTGGCGGCGGTGCTGCCCAATCCGTTACGTTTTAAGGCGAGTGCGCCTTCCGGCTATGTACGCAGTCGTCAGGCGTGGATCATGCGCCAAATGCGCCAGCTGGGCGGTGAGTCGTTTATGCGTGAAAATAAGCTGTATTAGTCGATGCTGCCCTAATCTTCATCAAACCCCGAATTAAACAGCGCAATCACGGCTGCCAGAGCCTCAACCTCCTGCGGACCTGTGGCTTCAACTTCTATCTGGCGTCCTTTGGCGGAATCCAGCATCAGCAGAGCGATAACACTGTTTGCCTCGGCTTCCGTCCCTTCATCATTACGCAGCAGAACTTCTGCTTCAAAACCCTGCATTAGCTCAAACAGTTTCATTGCCGGCCGGGCATGCATGCCCAGCTTATTCGTGATTTCAACAGTTTGCTTCACGGTCATGATTTGCGTTTTTCCAACGTACGATGGCGTGACTGCACGTTTTTACCGCGTGAGCGGAAGTAGTCTGCCAGTTGCTCTGCAATATACACCGAACGGTGTTTCCCGCCGGTACAGCCGATGGCTACAGTGAGGTAGCTGCGGTTGTTGGTCTCCAGCATGGGTAACCATAGCTCAAGATAGCTGCGAGTCTGGTAGATAAAATTGTGTACTTCTGTGTGTCTGTCGAGGAAGGCCGCGACGGGCCTGTCCAGACCGGTCATCGGACGTAGCTTTGGATCCCAGTGCGGGTTAGGCAGGAAACGGACATCAAAGACGTAATCCGCATCAATAGGGATTCCGTGTTTAAAGCCAAAGGACTCAAATACCATCGTTAATTCACGTTCACGTTTGCCCAGCAGTCGGGTACGTAACATTTCCGCCAGCTCGTGCACAGACATTTCAGAGGTGTCTACGATCAGGTCAGCGCGTGAACGCAACGGCTCCAGTAAATCGCTTTCTTTATCGATAGCGCTTTCCAGAGACAAGTTCTTGCTGGACAGCGGGTGTAAACGGCGCGTATCGCTGTAGCGGCGAATCAGCGTGTTACGGTCGGCATCAAGAAACAGCAGTTGCGGTGAGAAGCCTTCAGGCAGGTTACTCATGGCCTGCTCAAAAATCTCCGGGGATTCGGGCATATTGCGCACATCAATGCTGACAGCCGCAGATATCTGGCGATCGGCGAGGGTTCGAGCCAGTTCGGGCAACAACACGACGGGAAGGTTATCCACGCAGTAAAAACCCATATCTTCCAGCGCACGCAGGGCGACAGACTTACCTGACCCTGAACGACCGCTGACGATCATCAGTACCATGTACTGTTTCTCCTCACAACGACAGAAAAGGATGCCATTGGGTTGTTATGCTTCATCCTGTCCACCTTCGGTGTCAGTGATGATTTGATACAACTCCTGGTCACTCTGTGCGGCGCGCAGGCGACGACAGATGGTTTTATCTGCCAGGCGTTTGGCAACCAGTGACAATGTATGCAAATGCGTCTTGGTTTGGTCCGCCGGGACCAGCAGGGCGAAAAGCAGATCGACGGGTTGATTATCAATGGCATCGAACGCGATTGGCGTTTCAAGTTGAACAAATACACCAACTGCACGCAGGGTGTCTTCTTCCAGCTTTCCATGCGGAATGGCAATACCATTGCCAATACCGGTACTGCCCATTTTTTCGCGCGTCAGAATGGCTTCAAATACCACCTGAGGAGGCAAGCTGAGTTGTTTGGCCGCCAGTTCACTGATGATTTCCAGTGCGCGTTTCTTGCTTTGGCAGTGAACGGCCGCGCGCGTACATTCCTGGTTAAGAACATTGCTCAGTTGTAGAGTCGTATCGTTATTTGTCATAATTTCACCTAAGCGCTAACTGTACAAATGGCCCGTTGTGCTGCACAACAGGCCGTCCTGCACCCGCTAACTGCCCGGACAAGTTAGTGCTGTTTCAGTTTATCTTTATGTTTTGTTAACTGCCGAGCCAGTTTATCAATTAAACCGTCAATGGCGGCGTACATATCCTGACCTTCCGCGCTGGCATGAATTTCGCCACCGTTCACATGCAGTGTTGCATCCGAGATGTGTGTGACCTTCTCCACTTTCAACACAATATAGACCTGATTAATCCGGTCGAAATATTGCTCAAGCTTGGCAAACTTTGTGGTGACAAAGTCGCGCAGGGCCTCAGTGATTTCGACGTTATTTCCAGTGATGTTGAGCTGCATAGTGTCTTCCTTATCGGTTGGGTCAAACCAGCTGTTTGCGCTGGTTAGACGGCGGAATGGATAAAGACTCTCGGTACTTCGCAACGGTGCGGCGTGCCACCATGATACCTTGTTCTGACAGCATAGAGGTTAACTTGCTGTCACTCAGCGGTTTCGCGGGGTTTTCCGCAGCAATTAATTTCTTCACCAATGCGCGGATAGCTGTAGAAGAGGCTTCGCCTCCACCTTCAGTGTTAACGTGACTGGAGAAGAAATACTTCAATTCAAAAATGCCGCGCGGACTGTGCAGATACTTTTGCGTGGTCACTCGGGAAATGGTCGATTCATGCATCTCGACGGCCTGGGCGATATCGGCCAGAACCATCGGTTTCATATACTCTTCGCCTTGCTCAAAGAAGGCTTGCTGTTGCTCAACGATACAGCGGCTAACGCGCAATAGCGTGTCATTGCGGCTTTCCAGACTTTTAATCAGCCATTTTGCATCCTGCAGGTTGCTACGAATGAACTGGCTGTCAGCATCATTGCGCGCGTTATTGCACAGGGCGGCGTAGTGTTGGTTAATCTGTAAACGCGGAATGCTGTCACTGTTGAGTTCGACTACCCAGCGATCGTTATGCTTACGCACCAGCACATCCGGGATGACGTACTCTGGTTCACCGGTCTGGATAGATTGTCCAGGTCTTGGGTCAAGCGACTGGATAAGATTGACGGCTTCTTTCAGCACATCTTCTTTCAGTCGGGTTACGCGCATCAGGGTGCGGAAGTCGTGGTTGGCGAGCAGATCAAGGTGATCGCTGATGATCAGGCGTGCTTCTTCCAGCCACGGCGTGACTTTATCAAACTGTGAAAGTTGGATCAGTAAGCAGTCGCGGAGATCTTTTGCCGCCACGCCCACGGGATCAAAACGCTGAACGCGTTTAAGCACGGCTTCGATTTCATCGATACCGATGTCGTCATCGCCCATGCTGTCGAGAATGTCGTCCAGCGTGACGGTGAGATAGCCCGTTTCGTCGACTGCATCCACAATTGACGTGGCAATAGCACGATCGGTATCTGAGAATGGGGTCAGTTCCACCTGCCACATCAGGTAATCTTGCAGCGATTGCGTGGTTTCACCCTGATACACAGGCAGTTCGTCGTCAATGTAATCCCCGCTGGTGCCAGACGGCGTCCCTGCGGTGTAAATCTCATCCCAACTGGCATCCAGCGGCAGCTCTTCTGGCATCTCTTTTTGTTCGAGTGCGTCAGCCGTATCGAGGGATTCGCTATCCTGCTTTTCCTGGGTATCAATTTCGTCGTGAAGATCGGTTTGCTCGAGCAGTGGGTTACTTTCCAGCGCTTGCTGAAGTTCTTGCTGAAGTTCCAGCGTGGACAACTGCAACAGACGGATAGCCTGTTGTAGCTGAGGCGTCATCGCCAGTTGTTGGCTAAGCCTGAGTTGCAAACCTTGCTTCATGTTCAGAGTTGTTGTCTCCTGCGGTGACGTGAAGTCTACTACCCTATCAGAGTCTGAAGTCTTCCCCAAGGTATACGCGTTTAACGTGCTCGTCCTGCAGGATTTCTGTCGGCGTACCGTGTGCGATCAGGTGTCCCTGGCTCACAATGTAGGCGCGCTCACAAACAGCCAGCGTTTCGCGCACGTTATGGTCGGTAATCAGCACGCCAAGCCCGCTGTCGCGCAGGTGTTCAATAATACGTTTGATATCAATGACGGAAATTGGGTCAACACCGGCAAAGGGTTCATCCAACAGGATAAATTTAGGATTAGCGGCCAGTGCGCGGGCGATCTCCACACGGCGGCGTTCCCCACCGGAGAGTGCCTGTCCAAGGCTGTCACGCAGATGTTCGATATGGAATTCTTCCATCAGCTCATTGGCGCGATCTTCACGCTGCTCGCTGGAAAGATCGTCACGAATTTGCAGTACCGCCATCAGGTTATCAAATACGCTCAGGCGACGAAAAATAGAGGCTTCCTGCGGTAAGTAGCCGATACCGCGACGGGCACGCGCATGCAGGGGTAACAGACTGATATCTTCGTCATCAATGATAATGTTGCCCGCATCGCGCGGGACAATGCCGACAACCATGTAAAAGGTTGTTGTTTTGCCCGCACCGTTAGGGCCGAGCAGACCGACGATCTCCCCGGAGTTGACGGTCAGGCTGACATCTTCCACCACACGACGGCCTTTGTAGGCTTTTGCAAGATTCTTTGCAGTTAATGTTGCCATAACGAATCAGTTACCTTTTTTCTCTGCCGGAGCCTTGGTCTTGTTTTTGTCCTGCAATTGCGACGGAACCAGAACGGTGGTGACGCGTTTGCCTTTCTCACTGAAGGCCTGCATTTTCTGTTCTTTTACCAGATAGGTGATCTTATCGCCCGTGATGTTGCTATCGAGTTGTTCCAGATAAGCCTTACCGGTAAGGACGACGAAATCTTTTGCCAGCTCATAGTGCATCTGTGAGGCGCGGCCTTTAACCGGTTTACCATTGTCCTGCATCTGGTAAAAGGTCGCCGGATTGCCATAACCGTCAATCACTTCTTTACCGTCTTCACCGCCCGGACGCGTGACGACGACCTTATCGGCATTAATTTTGATCGTGCCCTGAGTCACGATGACATTGCCGGTAAACGTCACCACGTTGCCCTGCATATCCAGAGACTGCTGGTCCGATTCAATGTGGATCGGCTGCTCGGTATCGCCAGTGACGGCGAATGCCGGAATGCTGGCGGCCAGAAGTGAGCTGGCAAGCACAAGATTAAGGCTGAGTTTGTTTGTTTTGGATTTCATATGAGGTTCTAACCTTTTCAATCAGCTCGGCGTTCTTGCTGCGTAAGTTGCCGCGCATCTTCAGTCCGCTGGAGTTAAATGTTGTTCCATACAACGTGACCAGATCATCGGAAGTGACATCTTGCGTCACAAGGTTGATCTGCGCGTTATCGGTAGTAATTCTGCGTAGTTGAGAGTCAGGCACCAGCGCGTTAACCTCAACATGGCCATACAGGTACAGCATCCGATCGTTGGTCAATTTGGCTTTATCGGCCTTGATTGACCAGGTCGGTACTTTGTCCTTATCAAACGTGGTTAACACCGGTTGAGTGAACCACGAAACTGCTTGATCTGAATAATATTCAACGTGTTGCGCGATCAAATGATAGCTCAGCGCGCCCTCAGGGCTGTACACGACGGTGTCGGTATGCTCGCTCTTATAGGTTGGCTCGTTGTTATTAACGACAACCTGAGCGGTGTCGTCTTTGTCTGCCAGGTTAATACCAATCATCACAAGGACAGCCAGCGACAGTAGAATGATAACCCAACGTCTGGTTTTGCTCATATCGATTGCCCTTTGGCCTCATCCAGTTTGCCCTGCGCCAGCAGTAATAAGTCGCAGACTTCGCGCACTGCGCCGCGTCCCCCGTCGATACGGGTGACGTAATCGGCCCGCGGGATCAGCAACGGATGAGCATCCGCTACCGCTACGCTTAATCCCACTTTTGCCATCACCGGCCAGTCGATCAGATCATCGCCAACATACGCCACATTCTCAGGCGCGATCGCCAGTTTGCTAAGCAGATCGCCAAAGGCAACCAGTTTGTCCGACTGCCCCTGATACAGATGTGTGATCCCTAATGTGGCACAGCGATCTTCTACAAGTTTAGCCTTTCGTCCGGTAATAATGGCAACCTCAATGCCGGAAGTGAGCGCGCAGCGAATTCCGTAGCCATCGCGGACGTTAAACGCCTTCAGCTCTTCACCGTTGTTGCCCATATAAATCAGACCATCAGACAGTACGCCATCCACATCAAGGATCAGCAGACGGATGTTTTCTGCCCTGGTGATGACGTCAGTGCTGACGGGTCCATAACAGGTCGCAAGCGACGCACCTGCTTTACTCATTTTCTTTATCCTTGAGTTTCTTACACTACACCTGCACGCAGCAGATCATGCATATGTAACACACCCAGTAACTGGTCGCCATCAGCAACCATTACCGAGGTGATATGGCGGGACTGCATTAAGTTCAGCGCATCAACGGCAAGAATCCCTGGACGCACGCGAATGCCCCCAGGGGTCATCACATCCGCAATGCCTAACTGGCGTACATCAACGCCCATATCGAAGACACGACGTAAATCGCCATCCGTAAAGATGCCGTCAATCTTCATCGCGTCATCGCAAATGACGGTCATGCCGAGATTTTTCCGCGTGATCTCCAGTAAGGCGTCACGCAGGCTGGCGCTTTTGGTCACATGCGGGATTTCGTCTCCCGTATGCATAATATCGTTAACGCGCAACAAAAGCTTACGCCCCAGTGCGCCACCAGGATGAGATAACGCAAAATCTTCTGCGGTGAAGCCGCGTGCTTTTAATAATGCCACCGCAAGGGCATCGCCCATCACCAGTGTTGCTGTCGTGCTGCTGGTCGGCGCCAGGCCTAACGGACAAGCTTCCTTGGGCACTTTAACACACAGATGGACATCTGCTGCACGCGCCATACTGCTTTCCGGACGACCCGTCATGCAGATAAGGGGGACATGCAGGCGTTTTAACACCGGAATTAACGCTGCAATCTCATTAGATTCACCGGAGTTAGAAATGGCAATCACGACGTCCTGCGGTGACACCATACCCAGATCGCCATGTGCGGCTTCGCCAGGATGCACAAAAAATGAGGGCGTGCCGGTACTGGCAAACGTAGCGGCCATTTTGCGCCCGATATGCCCTGATTTTCCCATTCCCATCACCACGACTTTGCCCGGGCAACTGAAAATCTTTTCACAGGCGAGGGTAAAGTTCTGGTTGATGTACTGATCAAGCTCCGCCAGGCCTTCACGTTCAATTGTCAGGACTTCCTTGCCTGCTTGCTGAAAGTCAAAACCCGGTTGCAACTCTAAGTGCGACATAATGCGTTTCCAGTTATCCAACGAGAAGTGGCGATAACCAATACAGCATCGCCAGCCATATGATAAAACCGCTGGTCAGAAGCGCCCCTGCGCCACGACCAATCTGGCGCGGACGTCGCCAGCAGAGTAATGCAAAAATAACGCTCACCAGCAGCATGACGCTGTAGTCCCGGACGAAGGCCATCGGGTTGACCTCGCCCGGTGTAATCAGTGCAGGTAACCCAAGAACGATAACAATATTAAAAATGTTAGCGCCGATGATGTTACCGACGGCAATATCGCTTTCACCTTTACGCAAACCTGCAATGGCGGTTGCCAGTTCTGGCAGGCTGGTACCAATGGCGACGACCGTCAAACCGATAGTAAGCTCGCTCATGGCAAAGTAATTTGCCAGTACAGTGGCGTTATCAACCACCATACGCGTTGCCATTGGCATAATGATCAGCGCTATCCCCAGCCATAAAAATGCGACAGGCAATCCGCCTTCGCGAGGCAGTTCCGCAACTTGCTCCCGAGTCAGGCTGTCATTGCCCTGGCGTTCTGCCAGACGGGCGATTTTAACAATGAATAGCAGCCATAGCACGGCCAGAAGCAGAAGAAAGAGGCCATCACTGCGGCTTAACTGCCCGTCATACAGAACGGACGCGGCCAAAATGCTTACCAGCAACATTAACGGTAATTCACGACGCAGAACATCGGAATGCACGGTAAAAGGATGAATGAGTGCTGACAGGCCTAAAATAAGAAGAATATTGGTGATGTTGGAGCCGATGGCGGTACCGACGGCTAAATCGAGCTGCCCATTCATTGATGCCGCAACAGAGACAATAATCTCAGGTAGGGATGTGCCGATGCTGACGACCGTCATTCCAATAATGATGGGGGGGATACCGAAGGTGCGGCATAAAATAGATGCAGCAAATACCAGACGGTCGGCACCGTAGACCACCAGAAGTAAACCAATTATTAACAGTGCCGTCGCTAAAAGCATCTAAAGTCCTTTCTTCAGGTATACTCGCCGGTCCACTTGAAGGATCTTCTGGAAGCCGTAACGAATTCTTAATTTTGACTTTATGCGGCTAAAAAGTAAAACAAATGCCAGCTTTCGCTAACCAGGACAGGCAATAATCTGTAAATATGTCGAGTTCAGGGCTAAATTGAGCGCCAACTCTTCGATCAACGAGGCAATAGTAAAGGATGAATCAATGGGTCAGTCTGTGGCGAATCTAGTCGATATGCGCGATGTCAGCTTTTCCCGAGGTGACCGCTGCATCTTTGATAATATTTCCCTGACGGTGCCGCGCGGTAAGGTGACGGCGATCATGGGGCCATCAGGCATCGGCAAAACGACGCTGTTACGTCTGATTGGCGGGCAGATCCCGCCAGATAAGGGCGAAATCCTGTTTGACGGCGAAAACGTCCCAGCCATGTCTCGTTCACGTTTGTACACCGTGCGTAAGCGCATGAGTATGCTGTTTCAGTCCGGGGCGCTGTTTACCGACATGAACGTGTTTGACAACGTCGCTTATCCACTGCGTGAGCATACGACGCTGCCCAAGGCGTTGCTCAAGAGCACGGTGATGATGAAACTGGAAGCTGTCGGCCTGCGTGGTGCGGCAAAACTCATGCCTTCTGAATTATCCGGGGGGATGGCGCGACGTGCGGCATTAGCACGCGCCATTGCGCTGGAGCCAGATCTCATTATGTTTGATGAACCGTTCGTCGGTCAGGATCCTATCACCATGGGTGTGCTGGTGAAGCTGATTTCAGAACTGAACAACGCGCTGGGCGTCACCTGCGTGGTGGTCTCTCATGATGTGCCAGAGGTACTGAGTATTGCGGATTACGCCTATATTATGGCGGACAAAAAGATAGTGGCCTACGGTAGTGCTCAGGCACTACAAGAAAATGCCGATCCGCGCGTGCGTCAGTTCCTCGATGGTATTGCCGATGGGCCGGTTCCGTTCCGCTACCCAGCGGGCGACTACCACACCGATTTACTCAAAACAGGGAGTTAAGCCACCCATGTTGTTAAATGCGCTGGCATCACTCGGACATCGGGGAATAAAAACCCTCAGGACGTTCGGGCGAGCCGGATTAATGTTGTTCAATGCGGTAGTCGGCAAGCCGGAGTTTCGCAAACATGCGCCGCTGCTGATCCGCCAGCTCTATAATGTCGGTGTCCTGTCGATGCTGATCATTATCGTTTCTGGCGTGTTCATCGGGATGGTGCTGGGATTGCAGGGATACCTGGTCCTGACAACCTACAGCGCAGAAACCAGTCTCGGTATGCTGGTGGCGCTGTCCTTGCTGCGAGAACTGGGGCCGGTTGTTGCGGCGCTGCTGTTCGCCGGGCGAGCCGGATCGGCGTTAACCGCGGAAATCGGCCTGATGCGGGCAACCGAACAGCTTTCCAGCCTGGAAATGATGGCGGTTGATCCTCTGCGTCGAGTGGTCTCTCCGCGTTTTTGGGCGGGTGTCATTTCATTGCCGCTGCTGACGATTATTTTTGTCGCCGTGGGGATCTGGGGTGGTTCACTGGTTGGCGTAAGCTGGAAAGGTATTGATGCCGGCTTTTTCTGGTCGGCTATGCAAAATGCCGTCGACTGGCGTCTGGATCTGGTCAACTGTTTGATTAAGAGCGTGGTGTTCGCCATTACGGTCACCTGGATTGCATTGTTCAATGGTTATGATGCGATTCCGACCTCCGCCGGAATTAGCCGGGCTACGACACGCACCGTTGTGCACGCCTCTCTTGCCGTTCTGGGGCTGGATTTTGTGCTGACCGCACTGATGTTTGGGAATTGAGTTCATGCAAACGAAAAAAAATGAAATTTGGGTTGGGGTATTCCTGCTGGTTGCGCTGCTGGCGGCGCTATTTGTCTGCCTGAAAGCGGCTAATGTGACCTCCATGCGTACTGAACCAACCTACACGGTTTATGCGACCTTTGATAATATCGGCGGCCTGAGAGAGCGCTCTCCCGTGCGGATTGGGGGGGTTGTTGTGGGGCGAGTTTCGGATATCTCGTTAGATCCCAAAACTTACCTGCCACGCGTAACGCTGGACATCGAATCGCGCTTTAACCATATCCCGGACACCAGCTCGCTGAGCATCCGCACCTCTGGTCTGCTGGGTGAGCAGTATCTGGCATTAAACGTGGGTTTTGAAGATCCTGAGCTGGGAACGTCTATCCTCAAAGATGGCAGTACGATTCAGGACACGAAATCCGCGATGGTGCTGGAAGATATGATTGGTCAATTCCTCTACAACAGCAACAGTAAAGGTGATGACAATAAGAATTCTGGCGATGCGCCAGCCGCAACTGAAGGCAATAATGAAGCCACTACGCCTGCGGGCGCAACGAAATAATCTCAGGAGAATCGACGTATGTTTAAACGATTGATGATGGTGGCTATGCTGGTCATTGCCCCACTTAGCGTGGCAACCGCAGCGGACCAGACTAACCCGTATAAACTGATGAATGAGGCGGCGCAGAAAACTTTCGATCGTCTGAAAAACGAGCAACCTAAAATTCGTTCCAACCCGGACTATCTGCGTCAGGTTGTCGATCAGGAGCTGCTGCCGTATGTGCAAGTAAAATATGCGGGGGCGCTGGTATTAGGGCGCTACTACAAAGAAGCTACGCCTGCGCAGCGTGACGCTTATTTCGCCGCGTTTCGCGAATACCTGAAGCAGGCTTACGGTCAGGCGCTGGCAATGTACCACGGTCAGACCTATCAGATCGCGCCGGAACAGCCGCTGGGTGATGCGACGATTGTGCCTATCCGCGTAACCATCATCGATCCAAACGGACGTCCGCCGGTGCGTCTGGATTTCCAGTGGCGTAAAAATTCTCAGACCGGTAACTGGCAGGCGTATGACATGATCGCCGAAGGCGTAAGTATGATCACCACCAAGCAAAATGAGTGGAGCGACCTGCTGCGCACGAAAGGTATTGATGGCCTGACCGCACAGCTGAAATCTATCTCTCAGCAGAAAATCACCCTGGAAGAGAAGAAATAATGACGCAGTCACTCACCTGGACGCGTGAAGGTGACAAGCTTAGGCTTGCGGGAGAGCTGGATCAGGACGTGTTAAATCCGTTATGGGATGCACGTATTGAGGCGATGAAAGGGGTCACCTGCATCGATCTGAGCCAGGTTTCCCGGGTTGATACCGGTGGTCTGGCATTGCTGTTGCATCTGGTTGACCAGGGCAAGCAACAGGGGAATCGCGTTTCGCTTACCGGGGTTAACGATAAGGTTTACACCCTGGCACAGCTTTACAATTTGCCTGACGACGTCCTTCCGCGTTAATTTTTGTAGGCCGGATAAGGCCTTGTGCCGCCATCCGGCAAAACCCCTGAAGGGGATCTACCGCCAAAGCCTTGTCTGATTTATCAGCGAGGCTTTTTGCTTATTTATGACAGCGCCACTTTGCTCTAAGATGTTGGGCTGTTTTCACTATCTGACGAATGAAGAGCCCATGGAAAATAATGAAATTCAGAGCGTGCTGATGAACGCACTCTCCCTCCAGGAAGTCCACGTTTCTGGTGACGGCAGTCACTTTCAGGTTATTGCCGTGGGTGAGATGTTTGACGGCATGAGCCGGGTAAAGAAGCAGCAATCGGTCTATGGCCCATTGATGGAGTATATTGCGGATAACCGCATTCATGCTGTGTCGATTAAAGCGTTTACCCCAGCGGAATGGGCGCGCGATCGCAAACTTAACGGTTTTTGAGCTACGGGTGATATGCCGGTAGCGAAGATGAATTCTTAACAGAGAACAGAATAATGGATAAATTCCGTGTTCAGGGGCCAACCAAGCTCCAGGGCGAAGTCACAATTTCAGGCGCTAAAAATGCCGCACTGCCGATCCTGTTTGCGGCGCTGCTGGCTGAAGAACCTGTAGAAATTCAAAACGTCCCAAAACTGAAGGACGTAGATACCTCCATGAAACTGCTGAGCCAGTTGGGGGCGAAAGTAGAGCGTAATGGGTCTGTGCACATTGATGCGCGTGACGTTAACGTCTTCTGTGCACCGTACGATCTGGTGAAAACCATGCGTGCGTCTATCTGGGCATTGGGGCCGCTGGTTGCGCGTTTTGGTCAGGGTCAGGTTTCTCTGCCGGGCGGCTGTACTATCGGCGCGCGCCCGGTTGACCTGCACATTACCGGTCTGGAGCAGTTAGGTGCCACCATCAAGCTGGAAGAAGGCTATGTGAAGGCGTCCGTTGATGGCCGCCTGAAAGGCGCGCACATCGTGATGGACAAAGTAAGCGTCGGTGCGACGGTCACTATCATGTGCGCGGCAACGCTTGCCGAAGGCACGACCATCATCGAAAACGCCGCACGTGAGCCGGAAATTGTTGATACCGCGAATTTCCTGATTGCGCTGGGTGCGAAGATCACAGGGCAGGGTACCGACCGTATCACCATTGAAGGCGTTGAACGCCTCGGCGGCGGGGTGTATCGCGTTCTGCCTGATCGTATTGAAACCGGGACGTTCCTGGTGGCGGCGGCGATTTCTCGCGGCAAAATTATCTGCCGTAATGCGCAACCAGACACACTGGATGCTGTTCTGGCGAAGCTGCGTGATGCCGGTGCGGATATCGAAGTCGGTGAAGACTGGATTAGCCTCGACATGCACGGCAAACGCCCTAAAGCGGTTAATGTGCGCACTGCGCCACATCCGGCTTTCCCGACCGACATGCAGGCCCAGTTCACGCTGTTGAACCTGGTGGCCGAAGGGACAGGCTTCATTACGGAAACCGTGTTTGAGAACCGCTTTATGCACGTGCCTGAACTGAGCCGTATGGGGGCTCACGCGGAAATCGAAAGCAATACTGTGATTTGTCACGGGGTTGAAACGCTCTCCGGTGCACAGGTAATGGCGACCGATCTGCGCGCGTCAGCAAGTTTGGTGTTAGCGGGATGTATCGCTGAAGGCACAACGGTTGTTGACCGCATTTATCACATCGATCGCGGCTATGAGCGCATCGAGGATAAATTGCGTGCGCTGGGCGCAAACATAGAGCGCATTAAAGGCGAGTAATCGCCTACGCGTGTTGTAACCCCCAGGATCGTTGATCCGGGGGTTGCTGTTTCACCACTACTCAAGACGCTTTTTTTCTTTCCGTACTCTCATCATCCGCGTTCTGTCGATGAATTCATGCGTCCTGGTGTCATGGTAGCGTGACGGCCAAATTACCCACGGGTCTGTTCCCAGTGCTCTCGCGATAATCAATTCACCTTTCGGCCATGGCCGGGTTAACGCATTTGCCAGCGTTGATGAACTCAAGCCATTCTTACGTGACTCAGCGGCCATTGACGTGCCTTTCTTACGTAGCCCCGCGATGATGTCAGCCGGATGCCAGTCAATGAATTTGCTTTCCATAGTTCCACATCTCCTTTGGTTAACCAGTTACGGTTTCACAATCAGCCTGTGGAGTTACTATACGCCTCGAGAACGAATGTTCTAAAATGTTCTCGTAAAGTGCTTGAATATTCAGAATATGCCAAGGTCATACATGTTGTTTGATTGTTTTTGTGATTTTTTTAGAGCTTATAAGAACATCCCGTGTGTTGCACGGGATGCTGGGAAGCGAGACGAGGGAAATTAACGGTCGCGCTGTACGGCGATATGCGCCAGGCCAATCAGGGCTTCTTTCCACGGAGTATCTGGAAGTACCTGAAGCGCCGCGATGGCTTTATCGGCTTCTTCTTCTGCACGTTGACGGGTCCATTCCAGTGATCCGCAAGCGTTCATTGCTTCCAGAACCGGCTCCAGAAGGTGGCGACCATTACCTTGCTCAATCGCCTGGCGAATCATTTGCGCCTGCTCAGGAGTGCCGTGACGCATCGCATGCAGTAGCGGTAGCGTAGGTTTACCTTCGTTGAGGTCATCCCCGACGTTTTTACCCAACTGCTCGCCATCTGCGCTGTAATCCAGTAAATCGTCGATAAGCTGGAAAGCGGTGCCAAGGTAACGGCCATAATCCTGCAGGCCTTTCTCTTGCTCATCGCTACAACCTGCAAGGATACCTGAACATTGGGCCGCGGCTTCAAACAGACGAGCCGTCTTGCTGTAGATAACACGCATATAGTTTTCTTCGGTGATATCCGGGTCATTGACGTTCATTAACTGCAGGACTTCGCCTTCAGCAATAACGTTGACCGCTTTAGACATCACTTCCAGCACTTTCAGCGAACCGAGGCTGGTCATCATCTGAAAGGCGCGGGTATAGATAAAATCGCCGACCAGAACGCTGGCCGCATTACCAAAGGCTGCATTCGCCGTGGCTTTCCCACGGCGCATATCGGATTCATCCACTACATCGTCATGAAGCAGGGTCGCGGTGTGGATAAACTCGATTAAGGCAGCGATCGTGACGTGGGCATTTTCCTGATAACCAACAGCGCGCGCCGCGAGTACAGCGATCATTGGACGAATGCGTTTTCCGCCGCCGCTCACGATGTAGTACCCCAATTGATTGATCAACTGGACGTCGGAATTGAGCTGTTCAAGGATTGTCGCATTGACCCCCGCCATATCTTGCGCGGTTAACTCATTGATTTTTTCTAAATTCATCGCAAAAGCCGGGCTTCTCGCCCCGATTACCTCACTATTTGAGAAGGTAACGTCGGGTTTAGGGTTAGAAATATATGCTGATTGTACTGAAAAAACGCCGCAGATAAACGTTACGGTACACGTTGTGTTTTTTTTCTTCATGTATTGACGGTAGCACTTGTCAAAGGCTCGCGTTTTGCGTAATATTCGCGCCCTATTGTGAATATTTATAGCGCACTCTGAATCATCAAAAAGGTGTGCGCGGAAGCGGAGTTTTTTATGTACGCGGTTTTCCAAAGTGGTGGTAAACAACACCGAGTAAGCGAAGGTCAGACCGTTCGCCTGGAAAAGCTGGACATCGCAACTGGCGAATCTGTTGAGTTCGCTGAAGTTCTGATGATCGCAAACGGTGAAGAAGTCAAAATCGGCGTTCCTTTCGTTGATGGCGGCGTTATCAAAGCTGAAGTCGTTGCTCACGGTCGTGGCGAGAAAGTTAAAATTGTTAAGTTTCGTCGTCGTAAACACTACCGTAAGCAGCAGGGCCATCGTCAGTGGTTCACTGATGTGAAAATCACTGGCATCAGCGCTTAAGTTAAGGGGAGCAGATTAAATGGCACATAAAAAGGCTGGCGGCTCGACTCGTAACGGTCGCGATTCAGAAGCTAAACGTCTGGGCGTAAAACGCTTCGGCGGTGAAACAGTTCTGGCTGGTAGCATCATCGTTCGTCAACGTGGTACTAAATTCCACGCTGGCTCCAACGTTGGTTGCGGCAAAGACCACACTCTGTTTGCTAAAGCAGACGGTAAAGTGAAATTTGAAGTGAAAGGCCCGAAAAACCGTAAATTCATCAGCATCGTTGCTGAATAAGTTTTTCGCGTCCCGGTAACGGATAAAAGCCCCGCAACACGTTGCGGGGCTTTTTACATTCGACGGCCGGTAAATACGCTCGTCGCGCGTGACAACCCGGAAACGAGCCCTTGCAGGGAATACGGCATGAAGCAGCAGGCAGGCATTGGTATTCTGTTAGCACTCACGACAGCTGTCTGTTGGGGGGCTTTACCAATAGCGATGAAGCAAGTGCTGGAGGTGATGGAGCCTCCTACCGTGGTGTTTTACCGTTTTTTAATGGCAAGTATTGGCCTAGGCGCTATTCTTGCGGTTAAAAAAAAGCTCCCTCCATTGCGTATTTTTCGCAAAGCGCGTTGGCTGGTACTGCTGGCTATCGCTACCGGTGGGCTGTTCGGTAACTTCATTCTGTTTAGTTCATCCTTGCAATATTTAAGCCCAACGGCTTCGCAGGTTATCGGTCAACTGTCACCTGTTGGTATGATGATCGCCAGCGTCTTTATCCTGAAGGAGAAGATGCGCGGCACGCAGATTATTGGCGCTATTATGCTTCTGAGCGGGCTGGTCCTGTTTTTTAATACCAGTCTGATCGAAATTTTTACCCGGCTGACCGATTACACCTGGGGCGTGATCTTTGGTGTCGGTGCCGCGACGGTTTGGGTGTGTTATGGGGTCGCGCAAAAGGTGTTATTGCGCCGCCTGGCATCACCGCAGATCCTGTTTTTACTGTACACTTTATGTACGATTGCGTTATTGCCGCTGGCTAAACCCGGTGTAATAGCGCAACTCAGCGACTGGCAGCTGGCATGCCTCGTGTTCTGCGGCCTGAATACGCTGGTAGGATACGGTGCCCTTGCGGAAGCAATGGCTCGCTGGCAGGCGGCGCAGGTGAGCGCCATAATTACGCTCACGCCGCTGTTTACGTTGTTATTTTCAGATTTATTATCACTGGCCTGGCCCGATTTCTTCGCCAGACCGATGCTAAACCTTTTAGGTTATCTCGGTGCGTTTATCGTGGTTGCGGGCGCGATGTATTCCGCCATTGGTCATCGAATTTGGGGCGGTTTACGTAAGCATGAAACGGTGGTTTCGCAACCCCGCTCAGGCGAATGATTTACGGAGAGTAAAATGAAGTTTGTTGATGAAGCATCGATTCTGGTCGTTGCAGGCGATGGCGGTAACGGTTGTGTCAGCTTCCGCCGCGAAAAATACATCCCAAAAGGCGGTCCGGACGGTGGTGACGGTGGTGATGGCGGTGACGTCTGGCTGGAAGCCGACGAAAACCTGAACACGCTGATCGATTACCGTTTTGAAAAATCATTCCGTGCGGAACGTGGTCAGAATGGCGCGAGCCGTGATTGCACCGGTAAGCGTGGTAAAGATGTCACGATTAAAGTGCCTGTCGGTACGCGTGTTATCGATCAGGGCACGGGCGAAACTATGGGCGACATGACCAAACACGGTCAGCGTCTGATGGTCGCTAAAGGCGGCTGGCACGGTCTGGGTAACACCCGTTTTAAATCGTCGGTCAACCGTACCCCGCGTCAGAAAACGATGGGTACACCTGGCGATAAGCGTGACCTGATGCTGGAGCTGATGCTGCTGGCAGACGTGGGTATGCTGGGTATGCCAAACGCCGGTAAATCGACGTTTATCCGTGCAGTGTCTGCGGCGAAACCGAAAGTGGCGGATTATCCGTTCACCACGCTGGTACCGAGCCTCGGCGTTGTGCGTATGGACAACGAAAAGAGCTTCGTGGTTGCCGACATTCCGGGTCTGATTGAAGGCGCGGCTGAAGGCGCTGGTCTTGGTATCCGCTTCCTGAAGCACCTGGAGCGTTGCCGCGTGTTGCTGCACCTCATTGATATCGATCCGATTGACGGTTCCGATCCGGTAGAAAACGCCCGTATCATTATTGGCGAACTGGAAAAATACAGTCAGGATCTGGCGTCTAAACCACGCTGGTTAGTGTTCAACAAAATTGATTTGATGGACAAAGCTGAAGCGGAAGAAAAAGCGAAAGCCATCGCTGAAGCGCTGGGCTGGGAAGGTAAATATTACCTGATCTCTGCCGCCAGCCAGCTGGGTGTGAAGGATCTTTGCTGGGATGTAATGACCTTTATCATTGAGAACCCAATCGTTCAGGCTGAAGAAGCGAAACAGCCGGAGAAAGTTGAGTTCATGTGGGATGATTATCACCGCCAGCAGCTCGCTGAAGTCGAAGACGAAGCGGAAGATGACTGGGATGATGATTGGGACGAAGACGACGAAGAAGGCGTTGAGTTCATTTACAAGCGTTAATCCCAATAAAAACCCCGGCCATGTTGCCGGGGTTTTTGTTTCCAGGACGCGCTGTAGGCCGGATAAGGCGCGTTTGCGCCGCCATCCGGCAAACATACTCAGTTATTTTGATATATATCTTTGTACAGCCGACTCTCGAAGCGCACCAGTGGAATACGTCGGTTGCGCTGGTCTGCAGGCTCTACCGCATAGCCAGACAGATACTGCACGAACGCCATGCGTTGCCCGCTGGCGGTGGTGATGAACCCCGCGAGGTTGTACACCCCTTGAAGTGAGCCTGTTTTCGCTGAAACCTTACCATCAACACCAGCCTGATGCAGACCCGCACGGTATTGCAGGGAGCCGTCGTGCCCCGCCAGCGGCAGCATAGTGATAAAGTTCAGCTCGTTATCGTGTTGAGCGATATATTGCAGCACCTGCATCATGGTGGCGGGGGCAATCAGGTTATGGCGAGAGAGGCCAGAGCCGTCGGCAATAATCGTGTTGCCAATATCGACGCCCGCCTGCTGACGCAGGATCTGACGTACGGCATCTGAACCTGCCCGCCAGGTGCCCGGTACGTTAAATCGCGCATGGCCAATCATGCGAAAAACGGTGTCGGCAATCATGTTGTCTGATTTTTTCAGCATAATCTTAAGCAGATCATGCAACGGTGCTGATTGTTTGCTGGCGACTACGGTTCCCGGTTCGTTGACCTGCGTCTGGCGCAGCAGAGTACCGCTGTAAGTGATCCCTGCTTGTTTTAGCTCATCTTTGATAATCGCCCCGGCATAGCTGGCTCCGTCCTGAATGGCGAACGCCAGCGGCAGCGGATCGGCTCGTTGGGGCAGGCATCCGGTCAGCGTATAGCGGTTGAGATCGCCGGGAACCACATCCAGTTCACAATATTGCGCTTCGGCAGAGCCACGAGCGAGAGTACGCACCTGGCTGAACATGGTGACCGGGTAATAAGATGCCACGCGGATAAACGCGAGATCGTTAGGTTTTTGCGCGCTGTAGAGTGAAACCGAGAAACAGTTACGATCGACAATGGCTGCTGCGGGCGGTGCGCTAAAACACTGCGTCATGTCGTTCCAGGGCCAGCCAGGGGCTTTATCATGACTGGCGAAAATAGAGGTGTCGATCAGGACATTTCCGGCAATTTGCGTCACGCCTGATTTTTTCAGGGTTGCCACCATATTGCGGATATCCTGACGTTTTAACGTCGGATCGGCACCAAATCGCGCTACCAAGTCACCTTTTAATACTCCGCCTTCCACGTTGCCTTTCGTCTCAAGCGTGGTGGTAAAACGAAAGTCCGGCCCGAGCTGAATCAATGCCGCCAGCGCGGTGATCACTTTCTGGGTACTGGCGGGGAGTGCCATCTGCTGGCTATGAAAATCAATAGCAGGAGCAGGAGCGCCAACCTTCTGTACCATAAGGGCGAGGTTGGCCCCGGCAGGGAGCTGATTGATATACTCGTCGACGTTCGCAGCCTGAACGCTGAACGCTATACTGGCAGTCAATCCAATAGTAAATCTGGAAAATCGCATAATCTCGCGCTAACAACCTGGAAACAGGCCGTCATACTACGGCGCAACGCCCCAAAAAGTAAACGATGACCCATAGGGAACTCCAGGGTAAAATGAACATCAAATGGAGAATTGTAGCTGACCTGGGACCTCGTGCCCCGGGTCGGTATTTTTTTGCTTCTGACTCTGGCATGGCGTATGCCAGGGTGGGCTTAGCAGCCGGGGTGAGGACAACCACCCCCTACAGGAATGTTCAAGAGGTATAACAAATGCAAGCTATCCCGATGACCTTACGTGGTGCTGAAAAACTGCGCGAAGAACTGGATTTTCTTAAATCTGTGCGTCGCCCTGAAATTATTGCCGCGATCGCGGAAGCGCGTGAACACGGTGACCTGAAAGAGAACGCGGAGTATCACGCGGCGCGTGAACAGCAGGGATTCTGCGAGGGTCGCATTAAAGATATCGAAGCCAAACTGTCTAACGCGCAGGTTATTGACGTCACTAAAATGCCAAATAACGGCCGCGTTGTGTTCGGTGCGACGGTTACCGTTCTGAATCTTGATAACGATGAAGAGCAGACCTGGCGCATTGTGGGCGATGATGAGGCCGATTTTAAACAAAACCTGATTTCGGTGAACTCACCTATTGCTCGTGGCCTGATTGGTAAAGAGCAGGATGACGTGGTGGTTATCAAAACGCCGGGCGGCGAAGTTGAGTATGAAGTGACGAAGGTCGAATACCTGTAAGAATTTCCCAATACTCAAGATGTTGATGTATTGTAAAGAAAGGAAAAAGGCCGCATAGCGGCCTTTTATCAACGAAGAGAGCGTGGCATTTTGCTCTCCTGCTAGCGGAAATTCCCGCGTTTTACACAAACTTCGTGTTCAACTTTGGGATATTCTTAGCGTGGCAGCGAGATTTTACGTTCTTTAGTCGGGCGATACAGTACCAGCGTTTTGCCGATGACCTGTACATTGCAGGCGCCGGTTTCGCGTACGATAGCTTCCACGATCAAGGTTTTAGTATCGCGATCTTCCGAGGCGATTTTCACCTTGATAAGCTCATGGTGCTCTAACGCTTGTTCAATCTCGGCCAGTACCCCTTCGGTCAAACCATTATTGCCAAGCATAACTACAGGCTTGAGCGGATGTGCCAGACCTTTCAGGTGCTGTTTTTGTTTAGTACTCAGATTCATCGTATATTTTTGCTTACGTTGGGATTGAAAACGGGTCATTCTACCGCCATCTCCCATATATCGCCAAATAGCTGTGTAGATATTTACACCATTGGTTACGATGAACTGCCCGATGGGAAAGTGAAATGACAGGTAAAAAGCGTTCTGCCAGCTCGAGTCGCTGGCTTCAGGAACACTTTAGCGATAAATATGTTCAACAGGCACAGAAAAAGGGGTTACGTTCCCGTGCCTGGTTTAAACTTGATGAAATACAGCAAAGTGACAAAATTTTTAAACCGGGGATGACGATTGTTGACCTCGGCGCTGCACCCGGTGGCTGGTCGCAATATGCGGTTACGCAGATCGGAAACAGCGGCCGCATTATCGCTTGCGATCTTTTACCTATGGATCCAATCGTTGGTGTGGACTTCCTTCAGGGCGACTTTCGTGATGAATTAGTCCTGAAAGCGTTACTTGAGCGTGTAGGTGACAGTAAAGTACAAGTTGTCATGTCTGATATGGCGCCAAATATGTGTGGAACACCGGCGGTGGATATTCCCCGGGCCATGTATCTGGTTGAACTGGCACTTGGAATGGCTCGTGATGTATTAGCGCCAGGTGGTAGTTTTGTAGTGAAGGTGTTCCAGGGCGAAGGCTTCGATGAGTATCTAAGAGAGATTCGCTCCCTGTTTACGAAGGTCAAAGTTCGTAAGCCGGACTCTTCTCGCGCCCGTTCGCGTGAAGTGTACATTGTAGCGACCGGGCGTAAACCATAACCGGTAGATTTCAAACGAAAGTTTGAAAGACACTGGATATAGAGTATCCTGACGCTGTTTTTAACACAGTTGTAATATGAGGTTAATCCCTTGAGTGACATGGCGAAAAACCTAATACTCTGGCTGGTCATTGCCGTTGTGCTGATGTCAGTATTCCAGAGCTTTGGGCCCAGCGAGTCTAATGGCCGTAAGGTTGATTACTCTACCTTCCTGCAAGAGGTCAATCAGGACCAGGTTCGTGAAGCGCGTATCAACGGACGTGAGATTAACGTTACCAAGAAAGATAGTAACCGTTACACGACCTACATTCCGGTTAACGATCCGAAGCTGCTTGATAACCTGCTGACCAAAAACGTCAAGGTTGTTGGTGAGCCGCCTGAAGAGCCGAGCCTGCTGGCTTCTATCTTCATTTCCTGGTTCCCAATGCTGCTGCTGATTGGTGTCTGGATCTTCTTTATGCGTCAAATGCAGGGCGGTGGTGGCAAAGGTGCCATGTCGTTCGGTAAGAGCAAAGCGCGCATGTTGACCGAAGATCAGATTAAAACCACTTTTGCTGATGTCGCGGGTTGTGACGAAGCGAAAGAAGAGGTTGCTGAACTGGTTGAATACCTGCGCGAACCGAGCCGTTTCCAGAAGCTGGGCGGTAAGATCCCGAAAGGCGTCCTGATGGTTGGTCCTCCGGGTACAGGTAAAACCCTGCTGGCAAAAGCCATCGCGGGTGAAGCGAAGGTTCCATTCTTCACAATTTCCGGTTCTGATTTCGTGGAAATGTTCGTTGGTGTGGGCGCATCTCGTGTGCGTGACATGTTCGAACAAGCCAAGAAAGCGGCACCGTGTATCATCTTCATCGATGAAATCGACGCCGTAGGTCGCCAGCGTGGCGCTGGTCTGGGTGGCGGTCACGATGAACGTGAACAGACGCTGAACCAGATGCTGGTTGAGATGGACGGCTTCGAAGGTAACGAAGGTATTATCGTTATCGCGGCAACTAACCGTCCGGATGTTCTTGACCCTGCGCTGCTGCGCCCAGGCCGTTTTGACCGTCAGGTTGTGGTGGGGCTGCCAGACGTTCGCGGTCGTGAACAGATTCTGAAAGTGCATATGCGTCGCGTACCGCTGTCTCCGGATATCGATGCGGCAATCATTGCTCGTGGTACGCCTGGTTTCTCCGGTGCGGATCTTGCGAACCTGGTGAACGAAGCGGCACTGTTTGCAGCGCGTGGTAACAAGCGTGTTGTATCGATGGTTGAGTTCGAGAAAGCGAAAGACAAAATCATGATGGGTGCGGAACGTCGCTCCATGGTGATGACGGAAGCGCAGAAAGAATCTACCGCGTATCACGAAGCTGGCCATGCAATCATCGGTCGCCTGGTGCCGGAGCACGATCCGGTGCACAAAGTGACGATTATTCCGCGCGGTCGTGCGCTGGGTGTCACCTTCTTCCTGCCTGAAGGCGACGCAATTAGCGCCAGCCGTCAGAAACTGGAAAGTCAGATCTCCACGCTGTACGGCGGTCGCCTGGCGGAAGAGATCATCTACGGTGCTGAACATGTTTCTACCGGTGCGTCCAACGACATTAAAGTCGCGACGAACCTGGCGCGTAACATGGTCACTCAGTGGGGCTTCTCTGACAAACTGGGGCCGTTGCTGTACGCGGAAGAAGAAGGCGAAGTGTTCCTCGGTCGTTCTGTTGCGAAAGCAAAACATATGTCCGATGAAACCGCGCGTATTATCGATCAGGAAGTGAAATCACTGATTGAGCGCAACTATGACCGTGCTCGCCGTCTGCTGAACGATAACCTGGACATTCTGCACTCGATGAAAGATGCGCTCATGAAATATGAGACCATCGATGCACCGCAGATTGATGATCTGATGGCTCGCCGCGATGTGCGCCCGCCAGCGGGTTGGGAAGAGTCTGGTTCATCTAACAACTCTGGCAACAATGGCACCCCGAGTGCACCGCGTCCGGCTGAAGAGCCGCGTACGCCGAACCCGGGCAACATGTCAGAGCAGTTAGGCGACAAATAAGTTATCGTCATCTGATGACCATGTTTTAATTGAAAACCCTGGGGCTTGCTCCGGGGTTTTTTTATTTATCAACTTATACCCAATGAATTTCGAGTTGCATCAAGGCGGCGACGCAGGGAATCCCCTGGAGCGTACATCAGTACGTGACTGGGGTGAGCGAGGAAAGCTAATGCAGATGCAACTCGAAATTCATTGGGTATATACCAGGGATAACACTATGAAACTCTTTGCTCAGGGATCTTCGCTGGATCTCAGCCATCCCCACGTCATGGGGATTTTAAACGTCACACCAGACTCTTTTTCTGATGGCGGGGCGCACAACTCTCTGGTTGAGGCGGTAAAACACGCAAATCTGATGATTAACGCAGGGGCGACTATCATTGATGTGGGTGGTGAGTCTACGCGACCGGGAGCGGCGGATGTTAGCGTGGAAGAAGAACTGCAGCGAGTGATCCCGGTGGTGGAGGCAATTGCTCAACGTTTTGAAGTGTGGATTTCGGTAGATACCTCAAAACCAGAGGTCATTCGTGAGTGCGCCAGAGTGGGCGCACATATCATTAATGACATTCGCTCACTCTCGGAGCCGGGCGCGCTGGAAGCTGCGGCAGAAACTGGATTGCCGGTTTGCCTGATGCATATGCAGGGGCAGCCGAAAACTATGCAGGAAGCACCGAAGTATGAGGATGTATTTGCTGAGGTAAATCGTTACTTTGTTGAGCAAATAGCACGTTGTGAACGGGCCGGAATCACAAAAGATAAATTGCTACTCGACCCAGGATTCGGATTCGGTAAAAATCTTACTCACAACTACACATTGCTGGCACGTCTGGCGGAATTTCATCATTTTAATCTGCCGCTGCTGGTAGGGATGTCACGAAAATCAATGGTTGGCCAATTGCTCAATGTGGGTCCATCTGAGCGTTTGAGCGGCAGCCTTGCATGCGCGGTCATTGCCGCAATGCAGGGAGCGCAGATTATTCGTGTCCATGACGTCAAAGAAACCGTAGAAGCGATGCGTGTGGTGGAAGCCACATTGTCTGCAAAGGAAAACAAACGCTATGAGTAATCGTAAATATTTTGGCACCGATGGGATTCGTGGTCGTGTAGGCGACGCTCCAATCACTCCTGACTTTGTGCTCAAGCTGGGCTGGGCGGCAGGAAAAGTGCTGGCACGTCATGGTTCACGCAAAATCATTATCGGTAAAGATACGCGTATTTCCGGCTATATGCTGGAATCTGCGCTGGAAGCGGGCCTGGCTGCCGCGGGGTTGTCAGCTTCTTTCACCGGCCCCATGCCAACACCTGCCGTTGCTTATCTGACGCGTGCTTTCCGTGCTGAAGCCGGGATTGTTATCTCCGCTTCTCACAACCCATTTTATGACAACGGGATTAAATTCTTCTCCATCGACGGGACCAAACTGCCGGATGCAGTTGAAGAAGCAATTGAAGCGGAGATGGAAAAAGCAATCACCTGCGTGGATTCGGCCGAACTGGGTAAAGCCAGTCGTATTGTCGATGCTGCCGGTCGTTATATTGAGTTCTGCAAAGGCACATTCCCGAATGAACTGAGCCTGAACGAGCTTAAAATTGTGGTGGACTGCGCTAACGGCGCAACGTACCACATTGCGCCAAATGTACTGCGCGAGCTGGGTGCTAACGTCATTGCGATTGGCTGTGAACCGAACGGCGTGAACATCAATGAAGAAGTCGGCGCGACCGATGTTCGTGCGCTGCAGGCGCGCGTAATCGCGGAAAAAGCCGATCTGGGTATTGCTCTGGACGGTGACGGCGACCGCGTCATTATGGTTGATCACGAAGGTAATAAAGTCGACGGCGACCAGATCATGTACATCATCGCTCGTGAAGCGCTGCGCCAGGGGCAACTGCGTGGTGGTGCGGTAGGTACACTGATGAGCAACATGGGCCTCGAGCTGGCGCTGAAACAGCTGGGTATTCCGTTTGCCCGTGCGAAAGTTGGCGACCGCTATGTGCTGGAAAAAATGCAGGAAAAAGGCTGGCGTATCGGTGCCGAAAACTCTGGTCATGTGATCCTGCTGGACAAAACCACTACCGGTGACGGCATCGTGGCGGGCCTGCAGGTGCTGGCGGCGATGGTGCGCAACCATATGAGTTTGCACGACCTGTGCAGCGGTATGAAAATGTTCCCACAGCTGCTGGTTAACGTACGTTACACCGCAGGTAGCGGCGATCCGCTGGAACATGAAAACGTGAAGGCGGTGATGGCGGAAGTGGAAGCGGCGCTGGGTAACCGTGGACGCGTCCTGCTGCGTAAGTCTGGTACCGAACCGTTAATTCGTGTGATGGTTGAAGGTGAAGACGAAGCACAGGTTACGGAGTTTGCGCACCGCATTGCGGATGCAGTGAAAGCCGTTTAACCCTTTCCGTAAAGTGTAAGAGCCGGAGTCTGAGAGACTCCGGCTTTTTTTTACTGTACTGCCAGCGGCTGTTTACGTCGGCGCTGCCAGAAGTAGCCACCGACCATCAATAGCACGAGGACGCTCAGCCACGGGAGAACCGCCAACAAGTGCCCGGATCGGGCGAATGTCAGCGCAATCATCAGCAGCCATCCTCCCAGCATCGGAATTGCGGTGCGTTTAACGATATCCACCGGTGATACACCTGCGATCCCGGCGATGGCGATAATCACGCCGGCAATAGGCGACAATGTCCGTCCAATGCCCGCTGAGATCTGAATCGGTAGCATCATAACCGCCACGTCGCTGCCGATATGGCGGCTGATATCCGGCACCATCGGGGCGAAGGAGAAAAATGCTGCATTTCCGGAGCCCATCAACGCTGAAATCGCAAAGGTGATTAGCGTCATCAGCAAGATTATGGAAGCTGCGCTGAGGCCAAATTCTCCTGAGAGTGACAGCAGCGCATCAACCGCACCAATCGCTTTCAGACCGGCGGAGAAGACTTCACCGGCGATAATCAGCGTGACTACCGTGGCAAACACACTGCCCATGCTGTCGAAGACTTTTTGTACGCCAGCCATCACGTCGCGAGCTTTACGATGGAGGTAATATTCGCAAATCAGGGTAATGGCCAGGCTTATCAGTACGGCGGTATCGAGCGTAATTTTGAGTGAGCTGAATACTAAATCACTGCACACCAGCATCAACACCAGCGGTAACATCGGCAGGAATAGCCAGGCAACCGGCGCTTCAGCTTCTTCGGTTGAGGTTAATGTCTGCATTTGCTGCGCGGTATTGTCATCGCTCTCCCGGCGATCGAAAAAGCGTTGTACAACAATATGCAGCAGGGCGATGAACAGAATAACGGGGACAACGATCGGTAACTGATCCTGAACAAAATAGTTAACTACCTCGATACCCGCCGTTTTAGCGGCGAGAACTGAGTTCCCGGAACCCGGGCCAAATTCAACGGCACAGGTACTGGCGATAACTGCAGCAACGGCGGCGCGGCTGCAGCCAAGACGGGTCAGCAGGGGGTAAAGCGTTGCCATCAATAGCAGACCCAGTCCGGTGGCGCTACTGATAAATAGCGACAGAAATTGGCCCAGCAGCAAGGCCAGCCCTAGCAGCAGGTAAGGGGAGTTCAGACGTTGCAAGGGGCGGGATGTGACGCGCACCAGCACCTGACTTGCGCCAATGGCCGACATATAGGTGGCAAAGCCACCTATCAGCATGATTTGTAGCCCGAGACCGCCGAGACGCACGCTCAGGGTGTCGCGAATAAACTCAAAGGCGTCAAATGGGCCAAATCCGGTGCTCTTTTTTACCAGGCTACTGAGCGTGGTCATCCCGCTAAAATGCGCGACAAGCAGTAGTACGATCCCGGTTAAGAGCAACACCGACTGAGGGTGGTACTTTTTCAGGATCAGACGTCCGGCAAAAATGATGGCGAGTAGCGCCAGTAATAATGACATTCTCGCCCCCTTACTCGAAGTTGCCGGTAACCAGACACTCACCATCACGCAGTAGCAGCTTTCCAGCGGCAAACAGGTGGGTCAGTGAGAGGTCGTCATTGAGCACGCAAATATCAGCACGTTCTCCTGCGCAAAGTACGCCGCCAGAAATACCCAGTGAGCGTGCGACGTTCGCCGTCAACATCGCGATCGCCTGAGACACTGGAATACCGACATCAATCAGACGAGGCAGCAGGTTGAGGTTGCCAGCTACCGGCGCGGCGCTTAACCCTTCTACGATGCCTTGCGCATTAAAGCGCGGCACGCTGCCATTGCCATCAGAGCTAATGGTGATGCGATCGGCCGGAACCTGTGATTCCAGCGCGTGGAGAATCGCTTGCTCCTGGGGCATAAATCGACTGCCGCCAGACGTCACGTCGATATGGCCACCGCGATGTGCGAAAGCGATAGCCTGTTCGAACAATGCTTCTGTCCTCGCGACATGCGTCGGTGAAATGTGATGAATTGGAATACCGGCATCACACAGTTCCATCAGCTGTGACATCCCTTCCGGCAGATTGCCCAGGTGTACGTGCAGCAACCCTTTTTTTCCGGCCAGCAGTGAAGCCACGCGGATATCACTGACTATCCTCAATAATTCCTGGAAAGAGGGGTAAGAGCCACGGTGGTCGGCGAGGGCGATTTTGACACCCAGGATTGCCGGGATAAATGCCATATCATCGCGAATGGATCGTGTAATTGTCGGGCTGGGTACCGCGTAGGCTCCAGTATGCATATACGCACGCAGGCCTTCCAGATTGAGGGACTGCATTTTGGCGTAAAGATCTTTCGGGGAGCGGGATATCGCATCAGTACCCAGCACGCCGACGACCGTCGTAATACCGGCCTGAATCAGATCGCGCAGCTTGACGGCTGGCGTCCGGCTGGCAAAGCCGGCTTCACCGCCGCCGCCGGTAAGATGAACATGCTGATCGATAATTCCGGGAATTACCCACTTACCGCGGCAATCGATGACCTCTTTGACACCATCAAAGAGTGCAATATCTTTTTCAACAGCCACAATGCGATCGGCATGTATGAGCAGGGAACAGAGGCCTAAATCCTCCGGAGAAAAAACGCGGGCATTGGTCAGTAAAGTAAACATATCGGTCCTGTCAAACGTCGAGGGTGAGAGTCGGCAGGTGAAACAGAATATTGTTGTTATGATGCCCACATTAAAGCCATTACTATAACTGTGACTATTGCCGATTTGTCATCGGTGGATACGGTTATGGCATGATGGGGAATGAGACGTGGATTCGAAGTGGTTAGAAGATTTTCTGGCGTTGAGCCAGTATGGGAATTACTCCCAGGCAGCGATACAGCGGCATATCACCCAACCCGCGCTAAGCCGACGTATAAAGGCTCTGGAGGAGATGTTGGGGGTCCCGCTGTTTGACCGCACCACGACGCCCGTTACACTAACCTGTTATGGCGAACGCTTTGAACCTTATGCCAGGCACGTCCTCAGCACGTTAACAGAGGCGCGCCACGAGCTGTCGGCGATGATGCCAGCAACGGACAATACGCTGGTAATGGTTAGCCTGCATACGCTGTCGGTGAATATCTTGCCGGATATGATCAACTATTTGCGCCAAAGTGAACCGCAATTAAACTTCACGGTAAATGCCAGCATCCAGGGGATTGATAATCACTTTAATGCCCTGATAAACCGGCAAATTGATATGCTGGTGACGTACGATTTACCCTCTTCACAACCGGGGCTGGAGATTGCCGGAGGGCTGAAACGTTCTTTATGGCGATATGAGCGTTTTATCCCGGTGGTTTCTGCGCAACTCGCGGACAAACTGGATGATCCGCATACCGCGATCCCCTGGCTATGCTACAGCGACTATACCTTTGTCAGACGTATTATTGATCCGGCAGAACAACGAGTGCGCCCACGGTTGAAAAAAGTGTTTGAGACTGGGCTAAGCGAAACAATACGAGAAATGGTACTGCGCCATATGGGAATGGCATGGTTACCTGAATCAATGGTGGCTGAGGAGCTGGTGAATCAGGAGATCATTCAGTGTTGGCCAGAAAATTCGGATCTGGTTTGTGAGATCCCAATTGTTGTTTGGGCAAACCTTGACGATCAGCGGTCAGTAATGCAGCGATGCTGGGATAAGTTGCTGCGTTTTTGATTGATGTGGCGATTTTTTCCGCACTTGATACAATGCTAACAAATTGCCCTTGCGAAGGTTATTCGCTTTGGTTAGTATTCACACCCGCTTCAGTGGGAAACAGTAAATATTCCCGCTTTAATGGTCGAAGCATTGTACGCGGCAACTCCGCAAGGAACAGGTTGATTATGCACGAAGCTCTTTTAGTAGTTTTCCTTATTGTGGCAATTGGCCTGGTAGGCTTGATCATGCTGCAGCAAGGCAAAGGCGCTGATATGGGAGCCTCTTTTGGCGCAGGCGCTTCTGGTACACTGTTTGGTTCAAGTGGTTCTGGCAACTTCATGACCCGTATGACAGCTGTGTTAGGAACTCTGTTCTTCATTATCAGTCTGGTGCTGGGTAACATGAACAGCAATAAGACCAATAAAGGAAGTGAGTGGGAAAATCTGAGCGCACCGGCGAAAACCGAGCAAACTCAGCCAGCTGCTCCGGCTCAGCCGACCAGCGATATCCCGCACTAAGTATTCTGTACCGAGGTGGTGGAATTGGTAGACACGCTACCTTGAGGTGGTAGTGCCCTAACGGGCTTGTGGGTTCGAGTCCCATCCTCGGTACCAAATTCCAAAAAAAAGACGCTGCAAAGCGTCTTTTTTTTCGTCTGTTATTTGTGGCTGTCCTGTAGGCCTGTAGGTCGGATAAGGCGTTTACGCCGCCATCCGACATTATTACAACGCCTGATGGTGCTACGCTTATCAGGCCTACAAACACTCTATATTCCGCGCATAAAAAAGGCCGCTTTCGCGGCCTTAAGACGATGAATGATTATTTCGCCTTGTTTTCCAGATTCTCAACCTGCGGCAGGCCGGTTGCGGAAGAGGCGGTGAGCAGGCCAGACTGCGCGTAGCCAAACAGCTTCTCGCGGGTATCGGTGATATCCAGATTACGCATAGTCAACTGACCGATACGATCGTCTGGCGAGAATACCGAATCACCTTTCTCCATGGTCAGACGTTCTGGCTTGTAGGTCAGGTTGTCAGACACGGTGTTGAGGATTGAATAGTCGTTACCGCGACGCAGTTCCAGCGTGACTTCACCGGTGATCTGGCTGGCAACCCAACGCTGCAGACCATCACGCAGCATCAGCGCCTGAGAGTCGAACCAGCGGCCCTGATACAGCAGACGACCCAACTGGCGACCGTGCGCGTGATACTGCTCAATGGTGTCTTCGTTGTGAATACCGGTCAGCAGACGCTCGTAGGCGATGTGCAGCAGTGCCATCCCCGGGGCTTCATAGATACCGCGGCTTTTTGCTTCAATGATACGGTTTTCAATCTGGTCGCTCATACCCAGACCATGACGGCCGCCGATACGGTTGGCTTCCAGCATCATCTCAACGTCGTCACTGAAGGTCTTACCGTTCAGGGCAACCGGATGGCCTTGTTCAAAACGCACGGTCACTTCTTCTGCCGGGATCTTCACGCTCTCATCCCAGAACTTCACGCCCATAATCGGGTTGACGATTTTGACGCTGGAGTTCAGGAACTCGAGGTCTTTAGCTTCGTGGGTCGCGCCGAGCATATTGGAGTCGGTGGAATACGCTTTTTCGACAGACATCTTGTAGTCGAAACCACAGGCAATCATAAATTCGGACATCTCATGGCGACCGCCGAGTTCGTCGATGAAGTCGGTATCCAGCCATGGTTTGTAAATCTGCAGTTCGGCGTTGGTCAGCAGGCCGTAACGATAGAAACGTTCAATATCGTTCCCTTTATAGGTGCTACCGTCACCCCAGATATTTACGCCATCTTCTTTCATGGCAGCAACCAGCATGGTGCCGGTGACTGCACGACCCAGCGGGGTGGTATTGAAATAGGTCAGTCCGCCGGTGGTGTTGTGGAATGCACCGCACTGAATGGCAGCGATCCCTTCGGCAACCAGCTGCTTACGGCAATCTACCAGGCGAGCATTCTCAGCACCATATTCCATTGCACGGCGAGGGATGGCGTCATAGTCATCCTCATCCGGCTGGCCCAAATTCGCAGTATATGCATATGGGACAGCCCCTTTTTGTCGCATCCACAGCAGTGCTGCACTGGTGTCCAGGCCGCCGGAAAAAGCGATACCAATACGTTGACCTACCGGGAGATGCTTGAGAATCGTCGTCATAAAATAAAACCCTGCTTGATAGACTGGTGAAGAGGTCGGCTTATTATACTAATTGCATTTTTATGCAAAATAAATGAGTTTTCATTTAATCATCTTTTCTGGGTGACAGGAAGAGTTTAGTGATAATTTCGTTAAATAACGGCGTGGATGGCATATTTATCTTGCTGAACATCCACGGGCCAGCATTCATTGATTTGCATAGTCGTAACAAGGTTGACATAACGCATAGTGAATCAATATACTGTGCGCAGATTTTACGTCCCGTCCTCGGTACCAAATCCCAGCAGTATTTGCATTTTTTACCCAAAACGCGTAAAATTTGCCACGTTTCAGGCGCGGGGTGGAGCAGCCTGGTAGCTCGTCGGGCTCATAACCCGAAGGTCGTCGGTTCAAATCCGGCCCCCGCAACCACTTTCCCTTAGAGTTCTTTTTCAAATATACTGTGAAGACTTAGGCCTTCGTAGCTGGATTTGAAAAAAATTCTTTCGGAAGGTTTTCCGAACCGCAGGTGCGGTTATAGGGTTCAGTTATCTAAAGCCCCGATTTATCGGGGTTTTTTGTTATCTGACTACAGAATAACTGGGCTTTAGGCCCTTTTTTTATGTCTTGGGGGTGGGCTTGTCCACATTAGAGCAAAAATTAACAGAGATGATTACAGCGCCGGTTGAAGCCCTGGGCTACGAACTGGTCGGCATCGAATTTATTCGCGGTCGCACATCCACACTGCGCATCTATATTGATAGTGAAGATGGCATCAATGTTGATGATTGTGCTGATGTGAGCCATCAGGTAAGCGCCGTGATGGATGTCGAAGACCCGATCACCGTTGCCTATAACCTGGAAGTCTCCTCTCCGGGTCTCGACCGTCCTCTGTTCACTGCTGAACACTACGTGCGTTTCCTGGGTGAAGAAGTCACGCTGGTTCTTCGTATGGCTGTACAAAACCGCCGTAAATGGCAGGGCGTTATCAAAGCGGTGGACGGTGAGATGATCACGGTCACAGTCGACGGTAAAGATGAAGTGTTCGCGCTGAGTAATATCCAGAAGGCGAACCTGGTTCCCCACTTTTAACAGTCTGGATTGAGGTGAAAAGCCCGCGATGAACAAAGAAATTTTGGCTGTTGTTGAAGCCGTATCCAACGAAAAAGCGCTGCCACGCGAGAAAATTTTTGAAGCGCTGGAAAGTGCGCTGGCTACAGCAACAAAGAAAAAATATGAGCAAGAGATCGACGTTCGCGTAGAAATCGATCGTAAAAGCGGTGATTTCGATACCTTCCGTCGTTGGGTAATCGTAGAAGAAGTTACTCAGCCGACCAAAGAAATTACGCTGGAAGCGGCACGTTTCGAAGACGAAAGTCTGAACGTGGGCGAATATGTTGAAGATCAGATTGAATCTGTCACCTTTGACCGTATCACCACTCAGACCGCGAAACAGGTTATCGTACAGAAAGTACGTGAAGCTGAACGTGCAATGGTTGTTGATCAATTCCGCGAGCACGAAGGCGAAATCGTTACTGGCGTGGTGAAGAAAGTAAACCGCGACAACATTTCTCTGGATCTGGGCAGCAATGCTGAAGCCGTGATCCTGCGTGAAGACATGCTCCCGCGTGAAAACTTCCGCCCAGGTGACCGTATTCGTGGCGTTCTGTACTCTGTACGCCCGGAAGCGCGCGGTGCGCAACTGTTCGTAACTCGTTCCAAACCGGAAATGCTGGTTGAACTGTTCCGCATTGAAGTGCCAGAAATTGGCGAAGAAGTGATCGAAATTAAAGCGGCAGCTCGCGATCCAGGATCGCGTGCGAAAATCGCCGTTAAGACCAACGACAAGCGTATTGATCCGGTCGGCGCGTGTGTTGGTATGCGCGGTGCGCGCGTTCAGGCGGTTTCTACCGAACTGGGCGGCGAGCGAATTGATATCGTCCTGTGGGATGATAACCCGGCGCAATTCGTGATTAACGCAATGGCGCCAGCAGACGTCGCTTCTATCGTGGTGGATGAAGACAAACACACCATGGATATCGCGGTTGAAGCCGGTAACCTGGCGCAGGCGATTGGACGTAATGGTCAGAACGTCCGCCTGGCTTCACAACTGAGCGGTTGGGAACTCAACGTGATGACCGTTGATGACCTGCAGGCGAAGCATCAGGCAGAAGCACATGCAGCCATTGACACCTTCACCAAATATCTCGATATCGATGAAGATTTCGCGACCGTTCTGGTGGAAGAAGGTTTTGCGACGCTGGAAGAACTGGCCTACGTGCCAATGAAAGAGCTGCTGGAAATCGACGGCCTGGATGAACAGACCGTTGAAGCGCTGCGCGAGCGTGCTAAAAACGCACTGACCACTCTGGCACTGGCCCAGGAAGAAAGCCTCGGTGATAACAAACCGGCTGACGATCTGCTGAATCTGGAAGGATTGGATCGTGAGATGGCCTTCAAACTGGCTGCCCGTGGTGTTTGTACGCTGGAAGATCTCGCTGAACAGGGCATTGATGATCTGGCTGATATCGAAGGGTTGACCGACGAAAAAGCCGGTGAGCTGATTATGGCTGCCCGTAATATTTGCTGGTTCGGCGACGAAGCGTAATAAACTGTAGCAGGAAGGAACAGTATGACAGATGTAACCGTAAAAACACTGGCTGCAGAGATACAGACCTCCGTGGATCGCCTGGTACAGCAATTTGCTGATGCAGGTATCCCGAAGTCTGCTGACGACTCTGTGTCCGCACAAGAGAAACAAACCTTACTGGCGCATTTGAACCGTGAAAACGGCTCAGCGCCGGATAAGTTGACATTGCAGCGTAAAACGCGCAGTACTCTCAATATTCCAGGTACCGGTGGGAAAAGTAAATCGGTACAAATCGAAGTCCGCAAGACACGCACCTTTGTGAAACGCGATCCGCAAGAGGCTGAACGCCTTGCCGCGGAAGAGCAGGCGCAGCGTGAAGCGGAAGAGCAAGCCCGTCGTGAGGCAGAAGAAGCTGCCAAACGCGAGGCGCAACAAAAAGCCGAACGTGAGGCCGCAGAACAAGCTAAGCGTGAAGCCGCTGATAAAGCGAAACGTGAAGCTGCGGAAAAAGACAAAGTGAGCAATCAACAGACCGACGATATGACTAAAACCGCCCAGGCCGAAAAAGCCCGCCGTGAAAATGAAGCCGCTGAACTGAAGCGTAAAGCGGAAGAAGAAGCACGTCGCAAGCTTGAAGAGGAAGCGCGCCGCGTAGCGGAAGAAGCTCGCCGTATGGCGGAAGAAAATGAGAAAAATGGTGTGAATAACGCTGAACCTGTTGAAGATACCAGCGATTATCACGTCACCACTTCCCAGCACGCTCGCCAGGCTGAAGACGAGAACGATCGTGAAGTCGAAGGCGGCCGTGGTCGTACTCGCAGCACGAAAGCAGCGCGTCCGGCGAAGAAAGGCAACAAACACGCTGAATCTAAAGCTGACCGTGAAGAAGCGCGTGCCGCGGTTCGCGGTGGTAAAGGCGGTAAGCAGCGTAAAGGTTCCGCTCTGCAGCAGGGCTTCCAGAAGCCAGCTCAGGCCGTTAACCGTGACGTTGTGATCGGTGAAACCATCACCGTTGGCGATCTGGCGAACAAAATGGCAGTTAAAGGCTCTCAGGTCATCAAAGCGATGATGAAACTGGGCGCAATGGCGACCATTAACCAGGTCATCGACCAGGAAACCGCACAGCTGGTTGCCGAAGAGATGGGCCACAAAGTTATCCTGCGTCGTGAAAACGAGCTGGAAGAAGCAGTAATGAGCGACCGTGACACCGGCGCAGCGGCTGAACCGCGCGCACCGGTAGTCACCATCATGGGTCACGTTGACCACGGTAAAACGTCTCTGCTGGACTACATTCGTTCTACGAAAGTGGCCTCTGGCGAAGCAGGCGGCATTACTCAGCACATCGGTGCATACCATGTTGAAACTGACAACGGTATGATCACCTTCCTGGATACCCCGGGTCACGCCGCGTTTACCTCCATGCGTGCTCGTGGTGCTCAGGCAACGGATATCGTGGTTCTGGTTGTTGCAGCAGACGACGGCGTGATGCCGCAGACTATCGAAGCAATCCAGCACGCGAAAGCGGCAGGTGTGCCGGTAGTGGTTGCAGTCAACAAGATCGATAAACCAGAAGCGGATCCTGATCGCGTTAAAAACGAACTGTCCCAGTACGGCATCATGCCGGAAGAGTGGGGCGGCGAGAGCCAATTCGTTCACGTTTCTGCGAAAGCGGGTACCGGTATCGACGAGCTGCTGGACGCTATCCTGCTGCAGGCCGAAGTACTGGAACTGAAAGCTGTCCGTAAAGGTATGGCGAGCGGTGCGGTTATCGAATCCTTCCTGGATAAAGGTCGTGGTCCGGTTGCTACCGTACTGGTGCGTGAAGGTACGCTGCACAAAGGCGACATCGTACTCTGTGGCTTCGAATACGGTCGCGTTCGTGCGATGCGTAACGAATTGGGTCAGGAAGTACTTGAAGCAGGTCCATCCATTCCGGTGGAAATCCTCGGTCTGTCCGGTGTTCCGGCTGCAGGTGACGAAGTTACTGTCGTTCGTGACGAGAAGAAAGCCCGTGAAGTTGCACTGTATCGTCAGGGCAAATTCCGTGAAGTTAAACTGGCTCGTCAGCAGAAATCTAAACTTGAAAACATGTTCGCTAACATGACTGATGGTGAAGTTCACGAAGTGAACATCGTCCTGAAAGCCGACGTGCAGGGTTCTGTCGAAGCGATTTCTGACTCTTTACTGAAACTGTCTACCGACGAAGTAAAAGTGAAGATCATCGGTTCCGGCGTGGGTGGTATCACCGAAACCGACGCGACTCTGGCAGCGGCATCCAACGCGATTCTGGTTGGCTTCAACGTCCGTGCTGATGCCTCTGCACGTAAAGTTATCGAATCTGAAAGCCTGGATCTGCGTTACTACTCCGTCATCTATCATCTGATCGACGAAGTGAAAGCAGCGATGAGCGGCATGCTGTCTCCGGAGCTGAAACAGCAGATCATTGGTCTGGCTGAAGTTCGTGACGTGTTCAAATCACCGAAATTCGGCGCTATCGCAGGCTGTATGGTTACCGAAGGTACGATCAAACGTCACAACCCAATCCGTGTACTGCGCGACAACGTGGTTATCTATGAAGGCGAGCTGGAATCCCTGCGCCGCTTCAAAGATGACGTTAACGAAGTCCGTAACGGCATGGAATGTGGTATCGGCGTGAAGAACTACAACGACGTTCGCGTTGGCGATATGATCGAAGTGTTCGAGATCATTGAGATCAAACGTACCATCGCATAATCTTCGTCGTCTTTTGGGTCGCAACTTGCAGCCCAAAATCCTGAGAAGATGAATAAGCGTAGGCCGGGTAAGCGAAGCGCCACCCGGCAAGAAATTTAAAAAGGGGCTTATTGCCCCTTTTTTGTCTTTATTCTGGAGAATTTATTATGGCGAAAGAATTTGGTCGCCCGCAGCGCGTCGCGCAGGAGATGCAGAAAGAAATCGCACTCATCCTGCAGCGCGAAATCAAAGACCCACGCGTGGGCATGATGACTACCGTGTCTGGTGTTGAGATGTCCCGTGATCTGGCGTATGCCAAAGTATTCGTGACGTTCCTGAACGACCAGGACGAAGCTGCCGTTAAAAATGGTATTAAGGCGCTGCAGGAAGCTTCTGGTTTTATCCGCTCTCTGCTGGGTAAAGCCATGCGTCTGCGTATCGTGCCGGAACTGACCTTCTTCTACGACAACTCACTGGTCGAAGGGATGCGCATGTCCAACCTGGTGACCAGCGTGGTGAAACATGACGATGAGCGTCGTGTGAACCCAGCGGACGACAGCAAGGAGGACTGATGAGTCGTCCTCGTCGTCGTGGTCGCGACATTCACGGTGTTCTGCTGCTGGACAAACCGCAAGGCATGTCCAGCAATGACGTACTGCAAAAAGTAAAGCGCATCTACAATGCCAACCGCGCGGGACATACCGGCGCGCTGGATCCGCTGGCGACAGGCATGCTGCCGATTTGCCTCGGTGAAGCGACGAAGTTTTCACAGTATTTGCTGGATTCTGATAAACGCTATCGTGTGGTTGCCCGTCTGGGCCAGCGTACTGACACCTCGGATGCTGATGGGCAAATCGTGCAGGAACGTCCGGTAACCTTCACCGCTGAGCAGCTTGCAAGCGCGCTGGAGACTTTCCGCGGCGATATCGAGCAGATCCCGTCAATGTATTCGGCGCTGAAGTATCAGGGTAAGAAGCTGTACGAATATGCGCGTCAGGGCATTGAAGTGCCGCGTGAAGCGCGCCCGATTACCGTCTATGAGCTGCTGTTTATTCGCCACGAAGGTAACGAGCTGGAGCTGGAAGTTCACTGCTCCAAAGGCACCTATATTCGCACCATCGTTGACGATCTCGGTGAGAAGCTGGGCTGCGGCGCGCACGTAACGTATCTGCGTCGTCTGACGGTCAGCAAGTATCCGGTGGATCGTATGGTCACGCTGGAGCATCTGCGTGAACTGGTTGAGCAGGCAGAACAGCAAAATATTCCGGCGGCGCAGTTGCTTGATCCTTTGCTGATGCCAATGGACAGTCCGGCATCAGACTATCCGGTAGTTAATTTACCTTTAACATCCTCGGTTTACTTTAAAAATGGTAACCCGGTACGGACGTCAGGCGCGCCGCTGGAAGGGCTGGTCCGCGTGACGGAAGGCGATGACGGCAAGTTTATCGGCATGGGGGAGATGGACGATGAAGGTCGTGTCGCCCCCCGTCGCCTGGTGGTTGAGTATCCTGCATAGCGCTCTCTGTCTTGCGATAAAAGGGCGCTGCGAGTAGAATACTGCCGCTTAACGTCGCGTGAATTGTTTAACAATCTGCGTGGCGTATACACAAAATCATTCAAGCTGCATCAAGGCGGCAAGTCTGAGAATCCTCAGGAGCTTACTCAGGTAAGTGACTGAGGTGAGCGGACGCAGCCAACGCAGAGTCAGCTTGAAGGATGAAGTGTATACACTGGGATAGCTGAATTAGAGATCGGCATCCTTTCATTCTTATCACTTTGGAGTTTTAAAATGTCTCTAAGTACTGAAGCTACCGCTAAAATCGTTTCTGAGTTTGGTCGTGATGCAAACGACACCGGTTCTACCGATGTTCAGGTTGCTCTGTTGACTGCACAGATTAACCACCTGCAGGGCCACTTTGCAGAGCACAAAAAAGATCACCACAGCCGTCGTGGTCTGCTGCGCATGGTTTCTCAGCGTCGTAAACTGCTCGACTACCTGAAACGTAAAGATGTTGCACGTTACACCGCGCTGATCGAGCGTCTGGGTCTGCGTCGCTAATTCTTTCGAGTTTCAGAAAGAGGGGGCCTTCATGGCCCCTTTTTTCCAGCAGATGGCAGCAATTCGCTGGAAACTAATGTATTGTTGCTATGAATGATCTTCCGTTGCAGAGGTTCGCGCGGCTAATGAGAGGCTTTACTCATGCTTATGGGTTAGGGTTGTCATTAGTCGCGAGGATGCGCAGAAGATCGGGTATTAACGATGGCGCAAAATGTGCCGTCAAAAAAATAGAGAAAGGATATTATTTTGCTTAATCCGATCGTTCGTAAATTCCAGTACGGTCAGCATACCGTTACGCTGGAAACCGGCATGATGGCGCGTCAGGCGACTGCCGCTGTTATGGTTAGCATGGATGACACCGCGGTATTCGTTACAGTTGTTGGCCAGAAAAAAGCGAAACCAGGCCAGGACTTTTTCCCGCTGACCGTTAACTATCAGGAGCGTACCTACGCTGCTGGCCGTATCCCGGGTAGCTTCTTCCGTCGTGAAGGCCGTCCGAGCGAAGGCGAAACCCTGATTGCGCGTCTGATTGACCGCCCGGTTCGTCCGCTGTTCCCGGAAGGCTTCGTTAACGAAGTTCAGGTTATCGCCACCGTTGTTTCCGTTAACCCGCAGGTTAACCCAGACATCGTGGCAATGATTGGTGCATCTGCTGCGCTGACTCTGTCTGGTATTCCATTCAACGGCCCGATCGGTGCTGCACGTGTTGGTTACATCAATGACCAGTACGTACTGAACCCGACTCAGGACGAACTGAAAGAAAGCAAGCTGGACCTGGTTGTTGCGGGTACTGAAGCTGCCGTACTGATGGTTGAATCCGAAGCTGAACTGCTGAGCGAAGACCAGATGCTGGGCGCTGTGGTATTCGGTCACGAACAGCAGCAGGTTGTTATTCAGGCCATCAACGAGCTGGCGAAAGAAGCTGGCAAACCGCGTTGGGACTGGCAGCCAGAAGCCGTCAACGAAGCGCTGAACGCGCGCGTTGCCGCACTGGCAGAAGCTCGCCTGAGCGACGCTTACCGCATCACCGACAAACAAGAGCGTTATGCTCAGGTTGACGTAATCAAATCTGAAACCATCGCGACTCTGGTGGCTGAAGACGAAACCCTGGACGCTAACGAACTGGGTGAAATTCTGCACGCTATCGAGAAAAACGTTGTTCGTAGCCGCGTACTGGCAGGCGAGCCGCGCATCGATGGCCGTGAAAAAGACATGATCCGTGGCCTGGACGTGCGTACTGGCGTTCTGCCGCGTACCCACGGTTCCGCACTGTTCACCCGTGGCGAAACTCAGGCACTGGTTACCGCGACCCTGGGCACCACTCGTGATGCACAGAACCTCGACGAACTGATGGGCGAGCGTACTGACAACTTCCTGTTCCACTACAACTTCCCTCCGTACTGCGTAGGTGAAACCGGTATGGTCGGTTCTCCGAAGCGTCGTGAGATTGGTCACGGTCGTCTGGCGAAACGTGGCGTACTGGCAGTGATGCCGGAACTGGATAAATTCCCGTACACCGTGCGTGTGGTTTCTGAAATCACCGAATCTAACGGTTCTTCTTCTATGGCTTCCGTATGTGGCGCTTCCCTGGCGCTGATGGACGCAGGCGTGCCAATCAAAGCCGCCGTTGCGGGTATCGCGATGGGGCTGGTGAAAGAAGGCGACAACTATGTTGTTCTGTCTGACATCCTGGGCGACGAAGACCACCTGGGCGATATGGACTTCAAAGTGGCGGGTTCCCGCGACGGTATCTCTGCACTGCAGATGGATATCAAAATTGAAGGTATCACCAAAGAAATCATGCAGGTTGCTCTGAACCAGGCTAAAGGTGCGCGTCTGCACATCCTGGGTGTGATGGAACAAGCGATCAACGCACCGCGTGGCGATATCTCTGAATTTGCTCCGCGTATCCACACCATCAAGATCAGCCCGGACAAGATCAAAGACGTTATCGGTAAAGGCGGTTCTGTTATCCGTGCTCTGACCGAAGAAACCGGCACCACCATTGAAATCGAAGATGATGGTACCGTGAAGATTGCTGCGACCGACGGCGAAAAAGCGAAATATGCTATCCGTCGTATCGAAGAGATCACCGCAGAGATCGAAGTAGGCCGTATCTACAATGGTAAAGTGACCCGTATCGTTGACTTTGGCGCATTCGTTGCCATCGGTGGCGGTAAAGAAGGCCTGGTACACATCTCTCAGATCGCTGATAAGCGCGTTGAGAAAGTGACCGATTACCTGCAGATGGGTCAGGAAGTACCGGTCAAAGTTCTGGAAGTTGATCGCCAGGGCCGTGTACGTCTGAGCATTAAAGAAGCAACTGAGCAGTCTCAGCCTGCAGGCGAACCGGAAGCTCCGGCAAGCCAGGGCGAGTAAGGTTGCCATTGCCCTCCGTGAGAGCGGAGGGCCTTTAACCCGGCAGGATGCCTTGTTAGCAACCGGGGAACCTGGACGTTCATTCAATCGTTGTCTTCGGGAGTGGGAAATGAAGCCTTTTTTGCGCTGGTGTTTCGTTGCGACAGCACTCACGCTGGCTGGATGCAGTAATTCCACCTGGCGTAAGAGTGAAGTCCTCGCAGTACCATTGCAACCGACTTTGCAGCAGGAAGTGATTCTGGCACGTATGGAACAAATTCTTGCCAGTCGGGCTTTAACCGATGACGAACGCGCACAGCTTTTATATGAGCGCGGAGTGTTGTATGATAGTCTCGGTCTGAGGGCACTGGCGCGAAATGATTTTTCACAAGCGCTGGCAATCCGACCAGATATGCCTGAAGTATTCAATTACTTAGGTATATATTTAACGCAGGCAGGCAATTTTGATGCTGCCTATGAAGCGTTTGATTCTGTACTTGAGCTTGATCCAACTTACAACTACGCGCACTTAAATCGCGGTATCGCATTGTATTACGGCGGTCGCGACAAGTTAGCGCAAGATGATCTGCTAGCGTTTTATCAAGACGATCCCAATGATCCTTTCCGTAGTCTGTGGCTTTATCTCGCCGAGCAGAAGCTCGATGAGAAGCAGGCTAAAGAAGCGTTAAAGCAACGCTTTGAGAAATCGGATAAAGAGCAATGGGGATGGAACATTGTCGAGTTCTACCTGGGCAACATTAGCGAAGCAACGCTGATGGAACGCCTGAAGGCGGACGCAACGGATAACACCTCGCTCGCTGAGCATCTCAGTGAAACCAACTTCTATTTAGGTAAGTACTACCTAAGTCTGGGGGATTTGGGCAACGCTACGGCATTGTTCAAACTGGCGGTGGCTAACAACGTTCATAACTTTGTTGAGCACCGATACGCATTGTTGGAATTATCGCTCCTGGGCCAGGACCAAGATGACCTGGCAGAATCGGACCAGCAATAGCTGACGTACACATCAGCCCGTAATCTTTTTTGATTGCCATCACCTTCACGGGTGAGGGCGTTGTTGTTCGTTAATACACCTACTTTGAGCCGGTTCACACTTTTCAATGAAAATTGCAGATCAATTTCATGATGAGTTATGTAGACTGGCCGCCATTAATTTTGAGGCACACGTACTACATGGCTGAATTCGAAACCACTTTTGCAGATCTGGGCCTGAAGGCTCCTATCCTTGAAGCCCTTAACGATCTGGGTTACGAAAAACCATCTCCAATCCAGGCAGAGTGCATTCCGCATCTGCTGGGCGGTCGCGATGTTCTGGGTATGGCCCAGACAGGTAGCGGCAAAACTGCAGCGTTCTCTTTACCGCTGCTCAACAATCTTGATCCTGAGCTGAAGGCACCTCAGATTCTGGTGCTGGCACCGACCCGCGAACTGGCGGTTCAGGTTGCAGAAGCCATGACGGATTTCTCTAAACACATGCGCGGCGTGAACGTGGTTGCCCTGTACGGCGGCCAGCGTTATGACGTGCAATTACGTGCCCTGCGTCAGGGACCACAGATCGTCGTCGGTACGCCGGGCCGTCTGCTGGATCACCTGAAGCGCGGGACTCTGGACCTCTCTAAACTGAGCGGTCTGGTACTGGACGAAGCAGACGAAATGCTGCGTATGGGCTTCATCGAAGACGTTGAAACCATCATGGCGCAGATCCCGGAAGGTCATCAGACCGCTCTGTTCTCTGCGACTATGCCGGAAGCGATTCGTCGTATTACCCGCCGCTTTATGAAAGAGCCGCAGGAAGTACGCATTCAGTCCAGCGTTACCACGCGTCCTGACATCAGCCAGAGCTACTGGACTGTATGGGGCATGCGTAAAAATGAAGCGCTGGTGCGTTTCCTGGAAGCAGAAGATTTTGATGCGGCGATTATCTTCGTTCGTACCAAAAATGCGACCCTGGAAGTGGCAGAAGCGCTGGAGCGTAGCGGTTATAGCAGCGCTGCACTGAACGGCGACATGAACCAGTCCCTGCGTGAGCAGACTCTGGAACGTCTGAAAGATGGCCGCCTGGATATTCTGATTGCAACCGACGTTGCGGCCCGTGGCCTGGACGTTGAGCGTATCAGCCTGGTTGTTAACTACGACATCCCGATGGATTCCGAGTCTTACGTTCACCGTATCGGCCGTACTGGTCGTGCGGGTCGTGCTGGCCGTGCGCTGCTGTTCGTTGAGAACCGTGAGCGTCGTCTGCTGCGTAACATCGAACGCACCATGAAGCTGACGATTCCGGAAGTAGAACTGCCGAACGCAGAACTGCTGGGCAAACGCCGTCTGGAAAAATTCGCCGCTAAAGTACAGCAGCAGCTGGAAAGCAGCGATCTGGATCAGTACCGTGCTCTGCTGGCGAAAATGCAGCCGGAAGAAGAGCTGGATATCGAAACGCTGGCAGCCGCACTGCTGAAAATGGCTCAGGGCGAACGTCCGCTGATCCTGCCGCCAGATGCGCCGATGCGTCCGAAACGCGAATTCCGCGACCGTGACGATCGTGGTCCGCGTGACCGCAACGATCGTGGCCCGCGTAATGACCGTGGTGGTGAAGATCGTCCGCGTCGTGAACGTCGTGACGTTGGCGATATGCAGCTGTACCGCATTGAAGTGGGCCGTGATGACGGTGTTGAAGTTCGTCATATCGTTGGCGCGATTGCTAACGAAGGCGATATCAGCAGCCGTTACATCGGTAACATCAAGCTGTTTGCTTCCCACTCCACCATCGAGCTGCCGAAAGGTATGCCGGGCGACGTGCTGCAGCACTTTACCCGTACTCGCATCCTGAACAAGCCGATGAATATGCAGCTGGTTGGCGATGCAGTTCCGCACACCGGTGGTGAGCGTCGTGGCGGTGGCCGTTTCAGCGGCGAGCGTCGTGAAGGCGGTCGTGGCGAAGGTCGTAATTTCAGCGGTGAGCGTCGTGAAGGCGGTCGTGGCGATGGTCGTCGTTTCAGCGGCGAACGTCGTGAAGGCAACCGTGGTCCGCGTCGTGACGATTCTTCTGCTCCGCGTCGTGATGACTCCGCTGGTCGTCGTCGTTTCGGCGGTGACGCATAAGTTTCACTGCGTAAAGTAATATGTACAGCCCCGATCTTAACAATCGGGGCTTTTTTTATTTCATTTGTACTCGTGTACTGGTACAGTGCAGCACATTAAGATGTAGTCACAATATAAATGACTGGAGAGATGGCTAAATGGCAACACTAACCACCACCCAAACGTCACCTTCGCTGCTCGGCGGCGTGGTGATTATCGGCGGCACTATTATTGGCGCGGGGATGTTTTCTCTGCCAGTGGTCATGTCCGGGGCGTGGTTTTTCTGGTCAATGGCGGCGCTGATCTTCACCTGGTTCTGCATGCTGCACTCCGGGCTGATGATCCTTGAAGCTAACCTCAATTACCGCATTGGCTCCAGTTTTGACACCATCACGAAAGATCTGCTGGGTAAAGGCTGGAACGTAGTGAACGGCATCTCGATCGCCTTCGTTCTCTATATCCTGACTTACGCCTATATCTCAGCGAGCGGGTCGATTCTGCATCACACCTTCTCCGAGATGTCGCTGAATGTTCCGGCGCGCGCGGCAGGTCTTGGCTTTGCGCTGCTGGTGGCATTTGTGGTGTGGTTAAGCACCAAAGCGGTTAGCCGCATGACGGCGATTGTGCTGGGCGCAAAGGTGATTACCTTTTTCCTGACCTTCGGCAGTCTGCTGGGGCACGTGCAGCCCGCAACACTGTTTAACGTGGCGCAGAGCAACGCTTCGTATACGCCGTACCTGCTGATGACGCTGCCGTTTTGTCTGGCTTCATTCGGCTATCACGGCAACGTCCCGAGCCTGATGAAGTACTACGGCAAAGATCCGAAGACCATCGTAAAGTGTCTGGTGTACGGCACGCTGCTGGCGCTGGTGCTGTATACCGTATGGTTGCTGGGAACGATGGGCAACATTCCGCGTCCAGAGTTTATCGGTATCGCGCAACAGGGCGGTAACATTGATGTGCTGGTACAGGCGCTGAGCGGCGTACTAAACAGCCGCAGTCTTGATCTGCTGCTGGTGGTGTTCTCCAACTTTGCGGTGGCGAGTTCATTCCTCGGCGTTACGCTCGGTCTGTTTGACTATCTGGCGGATCTGTTTGGCTTTGATGACTCGGCGATGGGACGTTTCAAAACGGCATTGCTGACGTTTGTCCCGCCAATTATCGGTGGCCTGCTATGGCCGAACGGTTTCCTGTATGCCATTGGCTATGCAGGACTCGCAGCAACCATCTGGGCTGCCATTGTTCCGGCGCTGCTGGCCCGTAAATCCCGCGAGCGTTTCGGTAGCCCGAAATTCCGTGTCTGGGGCGGTAAGCCGATGATTGCGCTGATCCTGGTGTTCGGTATCGGCAACGCGGTTATCCATATTCTGTCGAGCATGGATCTGTTACCGGTCTATCAGTAAAACCGTTGCCCGGTAGCGCTACGCTTACCGGGTCTACAGTACCGTGTAGGCCGGATAAGGCGTAGCCGCCATCAGGCACAAACCGCGCTACCCCAACAATTCCTGCTTCACATCCATCGCCAAATCAAACGAATGTAGACGTGCCTGATGATCAAAAATCTGACCGTTAACCATAATTTCATCGGCCTGGGTTTCACGCAAAATGGCATCAAGACCGTGACGCACTTTTGCCTTATCACCAACCAGCGACATGCTCAGCGCCTGTTGTACGCCGTACTGTTCAGAAGCGGACCACAGCTGATGCATATTCTCTACCGGCGGTGGTAGCTGGCCCGTTTCGCCACGACGCAGTTTCACAAACGCCTGCTGCATCGAGGTGAAAAGAAACTCGGCGTCGCGATTGCTGTCAGCGGCAATGATGTTGATGCACACCATCGCATACGGCTTTGCCAGCCGCGCTGAGGGTTTGAACTGGGTGCGATACAGATGCAGCGCCTGATGCAGCATATCCGGAGCAAAATGCGAGGCGAAGGCAAACGGCAGGCCGAGCTTGGCCGCCAACTGTGCGCTGTACAGGCTGGAGCCTAATAACCAGACCGGGATCTGCTCGCCGTAGCCGGGAACCGGGCGTACATGAGGGTTAGGATCGCGGGCGTCGAACCAGTCCACCAGTTCAGCGACGTCGCGTGGGAAGTTATCGATATCACCGCTCATATGGCGGCGCAGCGCACGCATCGTTGGCTGATCGCTCCCCGGCGCGCGGCCAAGCCCAAGATCGATGCGTCCCGGATACAGCGTATTCAGGGTACCGAACTGCTCGGCGATCACCAGCGGCGAATGATTAGGCAGCATAACGCCACCGGAACCGAGATGCAGTGTGGTGGTATTGGCAGCCAGATAGCCAATCAGCACTGAAGTTGCCGCGCTGGCGATACCGACCATGTTGTGATGTTCTGCCAGCCAGTAGCGGTGGTAGCCGCGCTTTTCGGCGAGCCGGGCGAGATCAAGCGAGTGCGTGAAGGCCTCTTTTGCCGAAGACCCTTCAGGGATCGGTGCCAGATCCAGCACCGAGAACGGAATAGTTTTGTCAGTCATAACGGCTCACTTTGTTACCGGTTAATCTTTTAATACTGCATTAAAATTTGATTACCGTTGTTAACAAAGTGAGCTTTTTTACGCCTGCAGCTCCAGACCAGCCAGTCGCTTCCAGTAGCCGTTGCAGTCACTGTGGGCGGCAAGGGGTAATGGGGCCGTACCATTTTCATTGGCGCGGAACGCATCAAGCATGGCGAATGTTTCAGTGCCTGAAGGGGACAGACGCACAATATCAACCAGACCCTGCATCGATGTCAGCTCGTTGCCGAGGTTGTAGACATAGCCGCTCATGGTCTGGATCCCGTTGAGGACAAAGACCTGCTGATTTTCCTGCGACAGCACATCACGCCCGTTGGGGTATTTGATGCAGCAGGTTTCACATTCGTCTTTTGGCCGATCTTCGGAACGCGCGGTAAAGCAGCGAGCAGAGTACGCCAGCGGCAGATGCCCGTAGCTCAGCACCTCGACTTCAAACTGATTGCGAATACCCAGCTCATCACACTGGTTGAGCAGGTTTACCAGCCAGTCACGGGACAGCTCAACCGGCATACACCAGCGCGTCATGCCCTGCTTGAGCAGCAAACGCAGGGTTACCGCGTTGTAGCAGTTGAGCGCATGTCCTGCGACAAACGGCAGCTTGCGCTCGGCGCACATGTTTACCACGCCGAGATCGCTGGCTTCCAGCAGGAAGTCGCCATTTTCAACATAGCGCTTCAGTTCTCCCAGCTCAGAGGAAGCTTGCACCAGCGCCAGCGTAGAGAGCACCACCTGTTTACCGCTGCCAGCGAGTGATTTCGCCATATCCAGCCAGTCGCCCACCTTGGTGGCGCGGCGTTTACTGCATACCGCTTCGCCAAGATAGATAACGTCGGCCTGGCTTACGGCGGCCTGCTGATAAAAATCTTCCAGCGTTTCTTTCGGCCAGTACCACAGCACTGGCCCTAAGGAATATTTCATTGCTTCTCTCACTGCCATTTACGGTGATACGCGCCAAGCGTGGTCTGCGTGCCTTCGGACATTGAACCGAGCGTTTCCATCCACGCGTCCTGCGGGGCGTAGTTTTGAGGATCGGCCATACAGCGGTTGATCGCCTGACGCCACACTTTCGCCACCTGGCTGACATAAGCCGGGCTGCGCTGACGTCCCTCGATTTTGACCGAAGCAATATTGGCGGCCAGTAAGTCGGGCAGCAGTTCCAGCGTGTTCAGACTGGTAGGCTCTTCCAGTGCATGATAGCGTTCGCCATCAACCAGATAGCGGCCTTTGCATAACGTCGGATAACCGGCGTTTTCTCCATCCTGATAGCGATCGATCAGAACTTCGTTTAGGCGGGATTCCAGCCCTTGTTGGGTCTGCTGCCAGCGCACAAAGCGAGCAGGGGAGCAGGCACCCACGGTGTTTGGCGATTCGCCTGTCAGATAAGAAGATAAGTAGCAACGACCTTCTGCCATAATGCACAGACTGCCGAAGGCAAACACTTCTAACGGAACTGGGGTTACGCGGGCTAATTGCTTCACCTGATGAATAGACAGCACGCGCGGCAGTACGACCCGCGCAACGTCAAAGTTGCGATGGTAGAAATTAATTGCCTCTTCGTTAGTCGCAGATGCCTGAACGGAGACATGGCGCTCAATATGGGGATAGCGCTCTGCGGCATACTCAAGCATGGCGAGGTCGGCGAGGATCAGCGCATCTGCACCCAGTTGCGCTGCCATATCAACGGCACGCTGCCAGCGCGCGTAACCATCCGGGTGCGCAAAGGTATTAATCGCAATGTGCAGCTTACGGCGGTGCTGATGAACGAAACTCACCGCTTCCTGCAATTTTTTCTCGGTAAAATTAAGGCCGGCGAAATGACGGGCGTTGGTATCATCTTTCAGCCCGATGTAGACAGCATCAGCGCCGTTCTCGATGGCCGCCTTAAGCGCCGGGAGGTTTCCGGCAGGGCAGAGCAGCTCCATAATTTATCCTGAACGTTGCGCCATGTAGGGCGCAGAAATGTTAACGAAGAGGGATTTTAGTTAACCTTGCTGAGACAATTTTTGATTTGAGGCAGTTAAAGTCGTATTGGTGACACCAATAAAGAGGTAACAATTTCGTAGCGAATTGTTGATTTATGCCGCTATGTCGTTTATTTGATATGGCAAAATAGCAGGACTATTGAAACAGGGAGTAAAGCTCGTGTTGGATAAACTGCGTTCACGCTTAGTACATTTAGGTCCTTCTCTGATGAGTGTACCGGTTAAACTGACGCCCTTTGCGCTGAAGCGCCAGGTTCTGGAGCAGGTCCTGAGCTGGCAGTTTAGTCAGGCGCTGGCCGATGGGGAGCTGGAGTTTCTCGACGGTCGCTGGCTGAGCATTCATGTGCGTGACATCGGCCTTAAATGGTATACCTCTGTTCAAAACGATAAACTGATCGTCAGCCAGAATGCAGATGCGGATGTCAGTTTTAGCGCCGATGCCAGCGATCTTCTGATGATCGCGGCGCGTAAGCAGGATCCAGATACGCTTTTCTTCCAGCGTCGCCTGGTGATCGAAGGTGATACAGAATTAGGGCTGTATGTTAAAAATCTGATGGACGCCATCGAACTGGAGCAGATGCCGAAAGCGTTACGTGTCATGCTGCTGCAGTTGGCGGATTTTGTTGAGGCGGGTATGAAAACGTCGCCGGAAACCAAACAGACCTCGGTAGGTGAACCATGCTGATTCGAGTTGAAATTCCCATTGATGCCCCAGGCATTGATGCGCTGCTGCGCCGTTCATTTGAGAGCGATGCGGAAGCGAAGTTAGTGCACGACCTGCGCGAAGACGGGTTCTTAACGCTGGGTTTGGTTGCTACCGATGATGAAGGTCAGGTAGTGGGCTACGTCGCGTTCAGCCCTGTCGATGTGCAGGGTGAAGATCTGCAGTGGGTCGGCATGGCGCCGCTGGCGGTGGATGAAAACTACCGTGGGCAAGGCCTGGCGCGTCAACTGGTCTATGAAGGACTCGATTCCCTGAACGAGTTTGGCTACGCCGCGGTGGTTACGCTGGGCGATCCGGCACTGTACAGCCGCTTTGGCTTCGAACTGGCGGCCCATCACGACCTGCGTTGCCGCTGGCCGGGTACAGAAAGTGCGTTCCAGGTTCATCGCCTGGCAGAAGATGCGCTGGAGGGCGTCTCTGGCCTGGTGGAATATCACGACCATTTCAATCGCTTTTAAGTGTCGGGGGTTTGCAGGCTGCTCAGTAGAGTCTCAAACCCTTCGCCTTCCACAAGACGCTCTTTCTGGCGTTTTGTAAGCTGCTTGACCCGATACTCTATGCGCAGGGCCAGCGAGCGATCGCCGACCTGCGCCGCAAATGCCAACGTGAGTTCCCCCTTTCCACGTAGCGCCTTCGCACCTTTCCCGTTCTGATGCTGCTGATAGCGGCGCTGCACATCGGTGGTTATTCCAGTGTATAAGGCGTTGTCAGCGGTACGGATCAGGTACAGATACCAGGGTGTCATTGTCACCATCGACGTGATAATTTTCAGGCCTACAGTATAAAAGAGAACAGAAATGGAAACACTGACTGCGGTGTCTCGCTGGCTGGCAAAACAGCACGTCGTGACCTGGTGTGTACACCATGAAGGTGAATTGTGGTGCGCCAATGCGTTTTACCTGTTTGATGCGCAGAAGATGGCATTCTATGTGCTGACCGAAGATAAAACGCGCCATGCGCAGATGTCGGGATCGTGTGCACCGATTGCCGGCACGGTAAATGGTCAGCCCAAAACGGTCGCCCTGATTCGTGGCGTGCAGTTTAAGGGGGAAATTCGCCGCCTGGAGGGAGAAGAGAGCGAGGCTGCGCGTAAAGCGTATAACCATCGTTTCCCCGTCGCCAGGATGTTGCCAGCGCCCGTGTGGGAGATTCGACTGGATGAAGTCAAATTCACGGACAACACGTTGGGCTTCGGTAAAAAGATGCACTGGCTACGTGATCTATAGTTAAAAGAGTGATTGAAGCGTCAGGGGAAAATAAACGATGAGCCAGGTGTTAATAACCGGTGCAACGGGTCTGGTGGGTGGACATTTATTGCGGATGCTACTGAATGAACCCCGGATCAATGCCATTACGGCGCCGACGCGTCGACCGCTGGCTGATACGGTTGGCATCTATAATCCCCACGATCCGCAGCTAACCGATGCTCTGGCGCAGGTTACCGATCCGGTCGATGTTGTCTTTTGTTGTCTGGGTACGACCCGACGTGAAGCGGGTAGTAAAGAGGCGTTTATCCACGCGGATTATACGCTGGTAGTGGATACAGCTCTGACGGGGCGTCGGCTGGGGGCACAGCATATGCTGGTGGTGAGTTCGATGGGAGCCAATGCACATTCGCCGTTTTTTTATAACCGGGTGAAAGGTGAAATGGAGCAGGCGCTGATCGCGCAGAATTGGCCTCGGCTGACCATTGCCCGGCCTTCTATGCTACTGGGTGATCGGGATAAACAGCGGGCGAATGAAATGTTTTTAGCGCCGTTGTTCAGGCTGCTACCGGGTAACTGGAAGTCGATTGAAGCGCGCGATGTTGCGCGGGCAATGTTGGCAGAAGCGCTGGCGCCTGGGCATGAAGGGGTTTCTATCCTGACCTCTTCCGAGTTACGCGAAAGGGCTAAATAAAATGCCGGATGGCGCTGACGCTTATCCGGCCTACAAACGATTACGTCCTGTAGGCCGGATAAGACGCCCATGCGTCGCTATCCGGCATCAGTATTATTTAATAAACGTAAAGGCCGTAGTGACGCGTTTCACGCCGCTTACCCGGCTGGCGATGTCTGCCGCCGCCTTCGCTTCGCGTTCGGTCACCAGACCTAACAGGAACACTTCTCCATTCTCGGTGGTGACTTTCACGTTAGAGGATTTCACCTGATCGCTGGTCAGTAGCTGGGAACGTACTTTGGTGGTTATCCAGGTATCGTTGGACGCATCGCCCAGACCGATTGGCTGGCCCTGACGGATCTCATTAAAGACCTCAGTCGTACCTTCTACGCCCATCGCAATCTGTTTTGCCCGCGCAGACAGTTCGCTATTTGGCGACTGACCGACCAGCAGCACTTTACCCTGATATGCGCTCACGTTGATTCGCGCTTCTTTCTTGATCTGGGCATCTTTCGACAACGCCGTATTGACGCGTAATTCCAGGGTCCCATCATCTACCTGGGTGCCGACACTGCGAGGATCCGTTGCTGCTTTCGTCCCGACAGCTGCTGTTCCGACAACGGCGGCAGCTACACAGCCTTGCAACAGCAATGCTGAGAGAACGACGGCGAGCGGCGAAAATGCCTTCATGTGTACTCCTTAATCATCCTGGTGAGGGAAAAGCGTGTTATCAATGAGATCGCAAAGGCAATTGACCGTCAGCATATGCATTTCCTGAATGCGGGCGCTGTGGTGTGACGGGATGCGGATTTCAACATCCTGTGGCCCCAACAACCCGGCCAGCTCCCCTCCGTCATAACCGGTCAACGCAACGATCGTCATGTCGCGCGTAACGGCTGCTTCAACGGCTTTTACGATATCGCGGCTATTACCACGCGTAGAAATTGCCAATAGAACATCACCTGCATGTCCCAGCGCACGGACTTGTTTTGCATAAACTTCGTCGTGCAGGCGATCGTTGGCAATCGCAGTTAAGACCACATTATCAGTATTTAGTGCAATCGCAGGTAAACTTGGGCGTTCTGTTTCAAAACGGTTGATCATGCTGGCAGCAAAATGCTGTGCGTTGGCAGCGGACGTCCCATTACCACAACAGAGAATTTTGTTGCCATTGAGCAGGGACTGAACCAGCGTCATGGCTGCACGGGAGATCGCATCCGGGAGTGCTTCAGCCGCAGCTATCTGAGTTTGAATGCTTTCAGTAAAGCAGACTTTAATTCTATCTAACACGCTAATCCTTAAGAACCAGGCTCTGAATCTTCAACTATGAGCGGTCGTTGAACGCATCCTTAAACCACTCAACATCATTTCCGGTGAAGGCTAACACATCGAACCGGCAATCCACAGTATCAAAACTCCCATTGTGGCGTGCAAGCCACAAGCGGGCGGTCTGTAATAATTTGTGTTGTTTGCTCCGGGTCACACTCGCCGCTGCGCCGCCAAACTGGGCCGAGCGCCGATAGCGAACCTCAACAAAGACGGTGGTGCTGCCTTCACGCATTATCAGGTCGATTTCGCCGCCACGTTCACGCACGTTGGCGGCGATAAAATGCAGTCCCTTGCTTTGCAGCCAGTTACGCGCGGTGGATTCCCACGCGTCACCGGTCTGTTTGCTCGTTAACTGGCGGGGACGACCTGTCCTTGCTGGTATTTGAGCCATGATAACTTCCTGTTAATTACGCAATCCTGCGTTGCGGTCAATGCGCCGGTGTTGCCGTTAATTTCGAAGCCCTGCACCTGACGCATTTGCGAGAAATGATTAGCGAGCGACCAGGCATCGACGCCCATTGCATACATGCGCGCCAGTGAGTAGTCATTGCGTACTACACTCAGCGCTTGCTGCATGAGCGGCTCGTTGCCGCCTGCCAGCATCGGTATTTCGCTGTACTGCAAACCTTCCATCTCCAGACGGAAATCAGGACCAGCGGTACCCTGCGCACTGCGGGAGCTGGCGTACAGCGTCGCACCGCTCTGGCTGCCGTTGCGCATAGCGATCATCGGCTTAATAAAGGCAATTTCTTCCGGCGTCGCCAGAATATACACGGCATCAACACGACCGCTGCCGCCGGTGATCTGCGCATCGGTAGGCGCAGCCGGTATCGTCAGACCGCCAATCGTCACGCCAGGTTGCGCAGGTACAGAGGACGCTACCGGGCTACCCGTCAGGGAAATCCCCGAGCCGCCGTTGACGCCCATTTTCAGCTCGGCGGTGGAGCCGAACTTCTGCTGCAGCACTACGCCGCCGCCCAGCTTTTGCCATTCCTGTGCAAAGGCGTTGGCAACGCGATCACCTAACGAACTCCGCGGGATCAACAGCAGTGGTGCTTGTTTTCCTTGTTCACGGATGTGGCGTGCGGCATCGCGCGCTTCATCTTCTGGCGACAAAGCGAAGTAGCAGACGTTCGGCAGGTTTTTCACCGACTCCGGCTGATTAAGCGCCAGCACGTTTAATGGCGTGTTGCTTTTCATCAGCTCTTCAACATTGTTTTTCAACAGCGGACCAACCACGATGCTGGCGCCATCCTGCTGGACCTGAGTCAGGATTTGGTTCAGCGGCTGTGATGAGGTGTCGTAGATTTTCAGCTCTGCGGACGGATTCGCCGGTGCGCTGGCGGTGGTTGGCTGAGCGGGTGCTGCGGGCTGCGCAGCAGGTGTTTCTGGCTGAGCTGGCGTCTCGTTGGTCAGATCGCTGACTGACGCCTGAGAAGGGCTGGCAACACCGTCAGTCGTTTGCGGCTGTTCCGTGGTCGTCGCAGTTGTTGTATCCACAACAGGCGCAGCTACAGCAGGGGCCGATACGGGTTGAGTACCCATATTTTTCGCCGCTTCAAAGCCTTGCTGAATAGTCCGGCCAAATACAGCGGCCTGACCGTTCAGTGGTAGCAGCAGCGCAATTTTGCTGGTGGAGGCGGGCTTAAAGCTCTGCACGTTAACCAACTGCGTTGGCAGCATTTTTGCCCCGGGGTTTTGCGGATAACGTTTCTGCCAGTCAGCAATCCCGGCTTTCATCATGTCCGGATCGTTACGGTTATCGAACCAGACGCGCTGGAGATCCAGCCAGCCTTGCAGCACGTTTTCATCCGCATTGATGACCAGCGCCTGCGCTTGTTCCTGGGTCATGGATGACAGCGCCTGCCAGGTGGCATCGATGTTTTTCTGCTTAGCATTCGCGGGCAGCAGCGGTTCCTGGGCGATCAGGGCGCGCAGTAGCGTCAGTGATGGGCGCCCCTGGTTGACGTCGATTTGCGCCTGCCAGTATCTGGCCTGCTGGTTTTGATCGAAATCGGCAGGAGTAAGTTTATCCAGCAGGGCCTGAGCGCCAGCGATATCTTTCTGCGCGAGCTTGATCTCGACGGCGAGCAACGACTGCTCACGACGCTGAGTATCGCTGAGTTTCTGCGGTAGCTGGTTGAATAGCTCGGTAGCCTGCTGGCTCTTGCCTTCTTTCAGCAGTGCACGAATGGCGAGTAATTGCCAGTTGGTCTTGCTATCATCTGAGCTTTGCTGCATTTGTTGCAGATAAAAGCCGGAATCAGCCTGCGCAGAGCCCTGCATATGGGCTGCACTCTGGTCTGGCGCCTGGGTGCCACAGCCTGCGAAAATCAGTGCAGCCAGAATGACTGGCAGCGCGCGCGCGGCTTTCAAACGAGAAAATGTTGAGGGTACCATACTGTATCCAGTGATATTTTTTTACTCAATGCTCAATATTAAATCGGCAATACGGACGACACAATGAAACAACACGAATCGGCGGATAATTCTCAAGGCCAACTCTTTATTGTACCTACTCCTATAGGAAATTTGGCTGATATTACCCAACGAGCGCTCGAAGTTTTACAAGCCGTTGATTTGATTGCCGCTGAAGACACCCGTCATACAGGATTGTTGTTACAACATTTCGCGATAAACGCCCGTTTGTTTGCGTTGCACGATCACAATGAGCAACAAAAAGCGGAAACGCTGGTGGCGAAGCTCAAAGAAGGGCAAAACATTGCGCTGGTTTCCGATGCCGGAACGCCGCTGATTAACGATCCTGGTTACCATCTGGTGCGCACCTGTCGCGAAGCGGGGATCCGCGTTGTTCCTCTGCCGGGCCCTTGCGCGGCGATTGCCGCGCTGAGTGCTGCTGGTCTGCCTTCAGACCGCTTTTGCTATGAAGGTTTTCTGCCGGCCAAATCGAAAGGGCGTCGTGATGCGATGAAAGCCATTGAGGCAGAGCCGCGTACGCTTATTTTTTATGAATCTACCCACCGCTTGCTGGATAGCCTGGAAGACATGGTTGCCGTCTGGGGAGAATCCCGTTACGTGGTGCTGGCGCGTGAACTGACCAAAACCTGGGAAACCATTCACGGCGCACCGGTTGGCGAGCTGCTGGCGTGGGTCAAGGAAGATGAAAATCGTCGCAAAGGCGAAATGGTGCTGATTGTTGAAGGGCATAAAGCGCAAGAAGACGATCTGCCTGCCGATGCGCTGCGAACCCTGGCGCTGCTGCAGGCCGAACTGCCGCTGAAAAAGGCCGCCGCGCTGGCCGCTGAAATCCACGGCGTGAAAAAGAATGCGCTGTACAAACACGCGCTGGAACAGCAGGGAGAGTAAGAGAGGCTGGATTAATCGCCAGCTTGTCGGAAGAACGCGCTGATAGCGTTGCAGCAAAAAGGAAAGTTGCAACGCGTTGGTGCGAAGAAAAGCGGGATGTGGCGGGTAAAAAACTAAACGATCAGTAACTCAACGCCTGTTTTAGCCAGCGCTGATTTGTCCTGCTTGCTGATGCTATCGTCGGTTATCACGCAATTAATCTTCTCCATCGGCAATACCTGATTAAAGCCACGGCGATTGAACTTTGTCGCGTCCAGCACCGCGATGACCTTATGTGCGGCAGCTGCCATGACGCTGCTAATGGAGTAGCCTTCGTTAAATGTCGTAATGCCATTTGTGGCATCAATCCCATCGGCACCCACAAACATCAGGTCAGCGCTGATCCCTTGTAGGGAACGTTCAGCGATAGTGCCATGCATTGAATGCGTTTTATGGCGCACGGTTCCACCGCAGACGACCAGCGTAATGTCTTTGTTTTCCGACAACGTGAATGCGGCGGGTAGGCTATTGGTAATAACGGTGATATTACTTTTTCGGTTTAACGCCTCCGCGATAAGCAAGGTGGTGCTTCCGCTATCGAGAATGACGGTCATGCCTTCTTCGACCATTGCGGTCGCGGCCTGGGCGATCCTTTTTTTCGGATCGCTGGCAAGTTGATACCGCTCTTCCAATATCACTTCCTGATTGTCGCCTTCAGCCAGGTGGCTTCCTGGTTTTGCCGCTCCGCCGTGAAAACGGGTGACAAGACCTTTCTCCTCTAATAACCGCAGGTCGGCGCGAATAGTCACTTCAGAAATACCAAAGGTATTCGAAAGGTCCATTACCAGCACGCTGCCTTGCGTATTAATCAGGTCGACAATTTTGTTCCTTCTCTCAAATGAGTTCATATTGATTTACCTGATAATTTAACTATCACTAGTTTAATCGAAGGATTGCGAAAGGTGAACGCTAAATTTCGAAAGGAAATGTGAGCCAGCGCAGGTTGCTGGCTCGTGAGGTCAGGCAAATTTGAGCAGAATTTTTCCCTGCATCGGTGCGCCATTGAGTGATGTTACCGCTTTGGCAAAACTGTCAGCATCGCCGCTATGGGCAATTAACGGCTCCAGCTGTAAACGTTTTTCGGTCAGCAAGCGTGCAGCGGTTTCCCACTCCTCTCCTGGCCATGGGCTGGAGTAGTTCATCCAACTGCCGAGAATGGTTAATTCCTTACGCAGTATTTGGCCAAATACACTGGAAGTCAGCGTCAGGTCCTGATGCAATGTACCCACTAACGCTACCTGTGCGCGAGGGCCTGCAATTTCTACAGACAGGGCTACGGTTTGTGGTGTTCCTGCTGTCTCCAGTACAAGCTGATCGAACTGCAAATCGGCCAGTGCAGAATAGATTTCCGCCGCGCCCATCTCCCGGCTATTGAATACGTGAGTGGCTCCCAACTCTTTCGCTAACGTCAATTTTTGTGGGTTGATATCAATTGCCGTGACACTTTTTGCACCGAGTTCGCGGGCACATTGCATCGCCAGCAAACCGATAGTGCCTGCGCCAACGATAATCACGTTTTTACCTTCGCAGCCCTGGGCCAGATGGAAGGCGTGCAAACCGACGGTAATCGGTTCGATGAATGCCCCGTCATCAATCGGCATATCTGAAGGCAGGCGGAACAGATTAGCGCGTTTCACCACCACATATTCTGCGTTGCCGCCTTCGCTACGTGAACCGACAAACTGATACTGCTTACACAACGAAAAGTAACCACGCTCACACTGAGGACAGTGGAAGCAGGGGAGCAGCGGCACACAGGCAACGGCGTCGCCTGGTTGCATATCAGTAACGCCAGTGCCGTAGGATTCAACATAACCGCTAAATTCATGACCCAGCGTTATTGGGTAATAATGCGCACCATGAGAGAAAATACGCGGGATATCAGAACCGCAAAGTCCTGAACTAACCACCCTGACCAATACATCGTTATCGGCTTGCAGTTGGGGCATGGGACGTTCTTCAACGCGTACGTCTCCCTCAGCGTGAATAACCACTGATTTCATAAGAGTCTCCAGAAATGTGAAGGGGAGCAAATGCTCCCCAGAAATTAAGATGTGGGCTGGCTTTCTGAGATAGCGGCTGCTTTTTCGGCGGCGACGAAATTACGTGCCCGGCGCCAGGTCAATAGCACACCTGCGAAGTAAATGATGGCAATAACTGCAAACGCCACGACGTTTTGCCAGGTAAAGAGCTGAATCAGTAACCAGGTGATCGGCGAGCCCCCCTGGTCCAGAGAGGCGACCATTCCACCTGCTTTCAGTGCCCCGGCGTTGGCGGCAAGCTGAGTGTGTAAGCCGATGGTCTGGGTGGCGATCCACAAGGTGATGCCCATGATGATGACGCCAGAGATCAGCGTGCGGAACAGATTCCCCTGATGAACGGCTACCGCCATTGCGACGAAGAACCCAATGGTGGCGAGATCGCCGAAGGGCAGAACCTGATTACCTGGGACCAGGACGGCAATCAGAATGGTCAGCGGAATAAAGATCAGGCTGGCGGAAACCACCGACGTATGGCCGAGCAGCAATGCGGGATCCAGACCAATTAAGAACTCCTGACCGCCAAATTTCGCCTGCAGGCGTTTGCGGGCATGCTTCGCGATAGGTGTTAAGCCATCCATAATCGGTTTAATGACGCGCGGCATGAGCAGCATGACGGCAGCAGTTTTTACCGCCAGTTGCAATACTGCTTTGATGTCATACCCGGCTAACAAGCCGATCACTAAGCCCATAACAAAACCGACGGTGACTGGCTCACCAAAAGGACCGAAGCGTTTCTGTACATCATCTGCACTGAAATGAATGCGATTCAGACCCGGGATTTTTTCAATGATCGTATCAACCAGGACCGCTATTGGCCCCAGATAGGCTGATGAGCCGTGTGGGATGGCAATACCTTCGAGACCGAAAAAGTCGCGCGTGTCTTTCGCAAACCAGTCGCCAAGTTTGTAGACAAATGCGGCGTGAACAACCACGCCGAGAATGCCCAGCCAGTATGAACCGGTTGCCAGATGCAACATGGCGCCGGTAAACGTCATATGCCAGATATTCCAGATGTCGACGTTCACCACGCGGGTCATGCGGGTAACCAGCATCAGGATATTCACACCAATGGCGACAGGAATCGCAATTAGCGCAATTTGCGAAGCCCAGGTCATTGGTGATGAACCCGGCCAACCAACATCAATGACATGCAGGTTGATTTGAAACTGCTCCGCCATTGCTTTTGCGGCAGGCCCGATAGAATCCAGCATCAGGCCAATAACCAGACCAATGCCGACGAAGCCGATCCCAATATGCAGACCAGATTTAAAACAATCCCCGAGCTTCATCCCCAATAGTTTTGAGAAGATGATGATCACGAGCGGCAACATAACCGTTGGACCTAAATCGAGGATATAACGCATTATTTCGCTAAACATGGCGTTACCCCACGAGGATAGTCAGTATTTTTTGCTGCAACGCTTCGATACCCACGCCTGAAACAAAAGGCATGCCGTGGACCACAGGGATATCGCCAAAAGTACGGTCAACACGGGCGGTGGTACAGATAAGATCTGCTCCATCCATATAGGTTTCGATTTCCGTTACCCGGCACTGAACCAGGTCGAGTTGAATATTGTTGGCTTCACACAGTTCTTTAATTTCTTCTGCTGCCATTGTTGAAGTTGCTACAGCACCGCCACAAGCCACAATTACTTTACGTTTCATAGGGTATTCCTTTTATTATCAGTTTTTTATCAAGCCTGGGCGCAAGGCTCAGACTCAAGGATTTTTTCCCGAAAGAGCATTGCCAGTTCAGCATCTGGCGCATTCAATAATGCTTCAATGGTGTTCGGGTTTTGCAGCTCACTAAACAGACGACGCAGGAGCTTCAGCTGCGCCGTCGGGTTCTCAACGATTAAGGCAATAATTAAAGAGACCGCTATCTCTTCATCATCATCTGCCTGCTGAAAGTTGACAGGCGTCTCTGGGCGAATCAGATAGATAGCTGGCGATTTCGCATGAACGGCTTCACAGTGCGGGATCGCAACGGCATGATGTTCCAGCGCGATTCCAGTTGGAAAGGTTGCTTCACGCTCAATCAGGGCCTGCGGGTAGCTTTCATGCACGACCCCTTTGGCCAGCATCTCTTCCCCAATGTGCACCAGCGCATGCTGACACGAGCTAAAGTTAATTCCGGTTCGGACAAAGAGTTGGCTCATATATTCTCCAGATTTCAGGCGATAACTGGCGCGCAGCCAAAGCGATAGGCACGCAGAACGTCCTGGATTTTGTCGATAATCAGATTATGTGGTGTAGCCGTGAGCGTTCCTTCTGACAGGCGCTCAAACTGCACGGGCATAAACTGGCTAATTAGCCCCAGCGGTAATGCCACACCGTTCAGGTTGGCAATTAACTTTTCTACGCTTTGACGAATGCGCGGATGAGGCCAGTAGTAGCGAATACGGTCAGACAAGCTGAAGTGAATATCGACCATCGCCTGGCTCCAGGTTGGACGATAGTATTTTTTCCAGTAATCCGGCTCATTCAGCATGACTTCATCAATCACCTCCAGCACCCGGCTCCGTTGTTCCGGAGAGATCAGCTCATTTTCCATTTGTGCCAGCGCAAAAATAGCTTCGCGAAGGGCGAAAGTCAGCGCGGGACCGACTTTCAGAATCGCATAGTGGTCACGTACCAGGTCACGATAGGCCTGACGGGTTTGATAATCTGTGGAGTGCGCCTCGTAGACCATCGGCGTCTCTTTGATCCAGGCGGAAAGCGCTTGTGCGGCTTGTGGTTGATAGTGAATGATCTGTGTGTGATCAAACTCTACGCCTGGCTGGACGACAATGGCGATCACACGGGTTAATGCTTCTTCAAGCCCTAATGCGCGAAAAGCGACCTGGTGTGTTTCCAGAGTACGGGCAGCATCTTCTTCGCGGGTAACATGTACGGTACCAATAGTACTGGCTTCTCCGCCAGGTACAGGAACTTCTGTCCCTATAACGTAAGTTAATTGGCGTTTCTGTTCTTCAGTGGCTGTTGCTTCTGCGGCCTGGCATAACACAGCGGCGCGCTCGGCGACAACCATTGGATCCAGCGGTGTGGGATCGTCAGCACAGGACATAGAGGCATCAAGATGGATTTTACTGAATCCAGCGGCGACATAAGCTTTAATTAAATCTACGGATTTCGCCATTGCCTCTGCTGCCGGTTCATTTTGCCAGCAGTTAGGACCGAGGTGATCGCCCCCGAGAATCAGTCTTTCACGAGGGAAACCGACTTGTTCTGCAATGTTATACACAAAGTCACGGAAATCGGCAGGCTTCATCCCGGTATAGCCGCCAAACTGATTTACCTGATTAGATGTCGCTTCGATCAGCACTTTACTGTCTGTATTGAGATCAAAACGTAATGCGGATTCAATCACCAGCGGATGGGCTGAACAAACAGAACAAATGCCCAAATGTTCACCCGCTTTATGACGAGAGATTATTTCTTTCACTTCTATCTCCGATATCTTTTGTTTATCTTCATAATATTTTTGGATTGAAGGCAAAGGGTAAAAGCATCTTTCGTGATCCAGCTTTAAAAACAAACCTTTGTCAGCACCCGTGCAATTCAAATTAATGAAGGACTTACAGCTTTCCTTCGCAGCCGCAGTCGGCAATGACTTTACGTACCACCTCTTTCATCGCTGTTTTTGCTGGCACCATGTAGTGCCGTGGATCGTTCGCATCGATGTGGGCGCTCAGGTAGTTTTTGAGTGCGTCAGCAAAGGCGATTTTGAGTTCGGTAGCGACGTTGACTTTGCAGATCCCGAGAGTGATTGCGCGTTTAATATCCTGAGGGGGCAGGCCGGAAGCGCCATGTAAAACTAAAGGAATATCAACGCATTGACGAATTTCTGCTAACCGTTCAAAGTCCAGTTTTGGTTCTGCGGTGTACAAGCCATGGGCAGTGCCAATGGCGACTGCCAGTGAGTCGATACCTGTTTTTTCTACGAACTCTCGAGCCTGCTCAGGGTGGGTATAAAGTGCATCCTTGCCATCCACGATCAGATCATCTTCTTGCCCGCCCAGGCGTCCCAGTTCTGCTTCAACGCTGACGTCATAGCGGTGGCAGTAATCCGTCACGCGTTTGACTAACGCGATGTTATCGGTAAACGGTAAATGGGAGCCGTCGATCATGACAGAGCGAATCCCTGCGGAGACTTTCGCTTCAATATCGCTGACGCTTTCATGGTGATCGAGATGAATTGCCAGGGGGTGGTTCCAGCTTCTGGCCAGCTCGCTGGCGATAGCGACTATATTACCTACACCAGCGTAGCTAAACGTACCTGGCGTTCCGGCGACGATCAACGGAGAACGTAGCTCGGCAGCCGTTTCCACGACAACCTGTAAGGTCTCGAGATTGTGGATGTTAAACGCGGGGACGGCGTAGCCTTCTTGTTGAGCCTTCTTCAGCATCGTTTTGCTTGAAATGATAAACATACTTCCTCCGAAGTCTTTCGATTTCTTTCTTCGAAATAAAGTATAGGGTTTCGTAATGTTTTTTTGTGATTTCGATCTGAAAAATGAAAGTTTCGAAAGTAATGGGAGGGTTGCGAAAGTTTATGCCAAAAAAAAGAGCATGCCCGTAGACATGCTCCTGAAGAAAAAACAGTGAAAAATCAGGTTACCGGTGCCGGGTTAAATACCGCCAGCTGGTTATGTAATCCCCACTGATCTGAGAAGGTTTTCTTACGACCGCTGGCCACGTCGAGAATGAACTCGAATAGCTTTAACCCTACTTCTTCGATGGTTTCTTCTCCGGTCGCGATGGTGCCTGCGTTGATGTCCATCAGGTCAAACCAACGATTAGCCAGTTCAGTTCGCGTCGCCATTTTTATCACCGGCACGGCCATCAGACCGTACGGCGTACCGCGACCGGTGGTGAACACCTGCACGGTAATGCCGGAAGCAACCTGCTGCGTACCACAGACAAAATCGCTTGCCGGGGTGGCGGCATAAATCAGGCCGCGCCTGGTTGGACGCTGACCCGGCGACAATACTTCGACAATCGCGCTCTTGCCTGACTTGGCAATAGAACCCAGCGCTTTTTCCACCACGTTTGCCAGACCGCCTTTCTTGTTACCCGGAGAGGGGTTAGCGCTGCGGTCAGTTTTTCCCATATCGAGATAGTTGTCGTACCAGGCCATCTCTTCGAGCAGACGCTTGCCCACCTCTTCGTTAACTGCCCGTGGGGTCAGAAGATGGATCGCATCGCGGACTTCGGTCACTTCCGAGAACATCACGGTCGCACCGCAGCGAACTAGCAGGTCGGAGGCATAACCTACCGCCGGGTTGGCCGTTACGCCAGAAAACGCATCGCTGCCGCCGCATTGCATGCCGACAACCAGTTCTGATGCCGGACAGGTTTCGCGCTGGCGCTGATTGAGCTTTGCCAGGTGGCGCTCAGCGACCTGCAAAATGTCTTCTACCATGGATTTAAAGCCAACGTGTTTTTCATCCTGCAGGCTGACGATACTGGCGCTGTCTACCGGAATACTTTTCACATCGTGAGTACCTTCCAGCAGGCGCTCAGGCTGGAGTTTTTCGCAGCCAAGGCCGATGACCATTACTTCACCGCCGAAGTTCGGGTTCAACGCAATATTGTGGATTGTACGAATCGGCACGATGGCGGCTGGGGCATTGATCGCCACGCCGCAGCCGTACAAGTGATTGAGCCCCACCACGCCGTCGACGTTCGGATATTTGGGCAGCAGATCGCGCTCAATGATTTTCACTACATAGTCCACCACGCCCGCCACACAGTGCACGCTGGTGGAGATGCCGAGCAGATTCTTGGTGCCGACGCTGCCGTCAGCATTGCGGTACCCTTCGAAGGTATACCCCTCCAGCGGCGGCAGCGGTTCCGGGACTTTGGTTGCCAGCGGTAATGTTTCCAGCGGCGGGGCTTTTGGCAGTTCAACCATCGATTCATCGATCCAACTACCGCGGGGGATATTGCGAACGGCATAGCCTATCACTTCGCCATAACGCACGATTTCGCCGTGAACAGGAATGTCCACGAGCGCCACTTTATGACCCTGGGGAATATGTTCAATTAGCTCCAGTCCATCCGGAAAACGTGTCCCGGCTTTCAGACCATTGTCATTGACAATAATCGCCACATTATCTGTGTCGTGAACTTTAATATAAAACGCCGTTGGCGATTCTTGTCTAATTTCGATGTCGGCCATTGTCCAGTATTCTCCAGCCAGGTGGTGATAATAATTGTATGGGTGTTGTTATATTGCAGCTAATTAAAAGCAATAAAAACTTGGTATTGTGAAATAAGAATGTCAGGAGATTAAATCTGAGAATGTGACCATGATCACTTAAACTCAGGTACATCATGCTGCCAGAGGTGGCAATACGTAAATGTGTGCATTAGCGCCCATGCTTATGTGCATTTGCCCAGGATAATATTCTAACGCATTTTCTTTAGTGAGCATTTGCACAATGATTAACCTTGTCGTGCTGATTATACTAAATCACGGTTTCATAGCACCTGATAAATTATTGCGTATTTTTATTGGTGGTAATTAATTCTTAAAAATGCCTGCCGAATAATAAAAGACATGTACCCGAGGTAACCTGAGGTAAATAGTATGATACTGGATACGGTGGTAGAGAAAAAGAAAGGTACGCACACTCGTTATTTAATATTGCTGATAATCTTTATTGTTACCGCCGTTAACTACGCGGACCGTGCGACGTTGTCTATTGCCGGTACGGAAGTGGCGAAAGAGTTGCAGCTCAGCGCCATCTCAATGGGTTACATTTTCTCCGCCTTCGGCTGGGCTTATCTGTTGATGCAAATCCCCGGCGGCTGGCTGCTCGATAAGTTCGGCTCGAAGAAAGTCTACACTTACAGCCTGTTTTTCTGGTCGCTGTTTACCTTCCTGCAGGGATTCGTGGATATGTTTCCGCTGGCCTGGGCGGGTATTTCAATGTTCATCATGCGTTTCATGCTGGGCTTCTCGGAAGCGCCGTCCTTCCCGGCGAACGCCCGTATTGTGGCGGCCTGGTTCCCGACGAAAGAGCGCGGTACGGCATCCGCAATTTTTAACTCCGCACAATATTTCTCTCTGGCGCTGTTTTCACCGCTGCTGGGCTGGCTGACCTTCGCCTGGGGTTGGGAGCACGTCTTTACCGTGATGGGCGTTATCGGTTTTGTGCTCACCGGCCTGTGGGTAAAGTTTATTCATAACCCAACCGATCACCCGCGTATGTCGCAGGAAGAGCTGAAGTTTATCTCTGACAACGGCGCGGTTGTGGATATGGATCACAAGAAGCCGGGCGCTGCGGCATCTGGCGGTCCTAAGCTGCATTATATCAAGCAGTTGCTGACTAATCGCATGATGCTTGGGGTGTTCTTCGGACAGTATTTTATCAATACCATCACCTGGTTCTTTCTGACCTGGTTCCCGATCTACCTGGTGCAAGAAAAAGGCATGTCGATTCTGAAAGTGGGTCTGGTGGCGTCGATTCCTGCGCTGTGCGGATTTGCCGGTGGCGTGCTCGGCGGTGTGTTCTCTGATTATCTGATTAAACGCGGCTTCAGCATCACCCTGGCACGTAAGCTGCCGATTGTGCTCGGAATGTTGCTCGCGTCGACCATTATTCTGTGTAACTACACCGATAACACTACCCTGGTCGTCGCGCTGATGGCGCTGGCGTTTTTCGGCAAAGGCTTCGGCGCGCTGGGTTGGCCGGTGATCTCCGATACCGCACCGAAAGAAATCGTCGGTCTGTGCGGGGGGGTATTTAACGTATTTGGCAACGTCGCTTCCATCGTCACCCCGCTGGTGATTGGTTATCTGGTGAGCGAGCTGCACTCATTTAATGCTGCGCTGATGTTTGTAGGATGCTCGGCGCTGATGGCGATGGTTTGCTACCTGTTTATTGTCGGTGACATTAAACGTATGGAATTGCAGAAATAAACAAAGGTATAGGCGATGAATAACACGATTTTTCCGAATAAGTTTAAAGCGGCCCTCGCGGCGCAACAGATTCAGATTGGCTGCTGGTCTGCATTAGCCAGCCCAATCAGTACCGAGGTTTTAGGCCTGGCAGGTTTTGACTGGCTGGTGCTGGATGGCGAACACGCGCCGAACGATATCTCGACGTTTATCCCGCAATTGATGGCGCTGAAAGGTAGCGCCAGCGCGCCAGTCGTGCGCGTACCGACCAACGAGCCGGTGATTATCAAGCGCCTGCTGGATATTGGGTTTTACAACTTCCTGATCCCGTTCGTTGAGACACAAGAAGAGGCGGTGAACGCCGTGGCGTCGACCCGCTATCCGCCGGAAGGTATTCGCGGCGTGTCCGTCTCCCATCGCGCCAATATGTTTGGCACCGTACCGGACTACTTTGCGCAGTCGAATAAGAACATCACCATCATCGTGCAGATTGAAAGTCAGCAGGGCGTTGGTAACGTTGACGCCATCGCGGCGACCGACGGCGTAGACGGTATTTTTGTTGGTCCGAGCGATCTGGCTGCGGCGCTAGGCCACCTCGGCAATGCGTCGCATCCTGATGTGCAGAAAGCTATCCAGCACATTTTTGCCCGCGCGAAAGCACATGGCAAACCAAGCGGAATTCTGGCCCCGGTAGAGGCGGATGCGCGTCGTTATCTGGAGTGGGGCGCGACCTTTGTTGCTGTTGGCAGCGACCTTGGCGTGTTCCGTTCAGCCACGCAGAAACTGGCTGATTCTTTTAAGAAATAACCACCATCGACAGTAGAGAGATAAAGACATGACAATGAAAGTTGGTTTTATTGGCCTCGGTATCATGGGTAAACCAATGAGTAAAAACCTCCTCAAGGCAGGTTACTCGTTGGTGGTTGCTGACCGTAACCCGGAATCCATTGCACAAGTCATTGCCGCAGGTGCAGAAACCGCCGCCACGGCGAAAGATATTGCCGAACAGTGCGACGTGATCATCACCATGCTGCCGAACTCGCCGCATGTGAAAGAAGTTGCGCTGGGGGAAGGCGGTATTATTGAAGGGGCGAAACCGGGCACAGTGCTTATCGACATGAGCTCCATCGCGCCGTTGGCCAGCCGTGAAATCAGCGACGCGCTGAAAGCGAAAGGCGTGGATATGCTGGATGCGCCGGTAAGCGGCGGTGAACCGAAAGCGATTGATGGCACGTTGTCGGTGATGGTCGGCGGCGATAAAGCGATTTTCGACAAGTATTACGATCTGTTGAAAGCGATGGCTGGTTCAGTGGTACATACCGGCGACATTGGCGCGGGTAACGTCACTAAGCTGGCGAACCAGGTGATTGTGGCGCTGAACATTGCGGCGATGTCTGAAGCGCTGACGCTGGCGACCAAAGCCGGAGTGAATCCGGATCTGGTATATCAGGCGATCCGTGGCGGGCTGGCAGGAAGTACCGTACTGGACGCGAAAGCGCCGATGGTTATGGACCGCAACTTCAAACCAGGCTTCCGTATTGACCTGCATATCAAAGATTTGGCGAATGCGCTGGACACTTCTCATGGGGTCGGCGCGCAGTTGCCGCTGACTGCTGCAGTCATGGAGATGATGCAGGCGCTGCGTGCAGATGGGCTGGGCACCGCCGATCACAGCGCGCTCGCATGCTACTACGAAAAACTGGCGAAAGTGGAAGTCACACGCTAACAAGAAGGGCGCGGATGTGCGCCCTGTATTTCTTGCCTTGCGCGGCACAGTCAGGCTACATAACTATGAAAATCGTAATTGCCCCAGACTCTTATAAAGAAAGTCTATCTGCCACTGAGGTCGCTCAGGCAATAGAAAAAGGATTTCGGGAAATATTTCCCGATGCGCAATATGTTTCAGTTCCGGTGGCCGACGGCGGCGAAGGAACGGTCGAAGCCATGATTGCCGCCACGCAAGGGAGTGAATATTCCGCGTGGGTGACGGGGCCGCTGGGTGAAAAAGTGAATGCCTGCTGGGGCATGTCCGGTGACGGTAAAACCGCGTTTATCGAAATGGCTGCAGCCAGCGGCCTGGCGTTGGTTCCTCCTGAAAAACGCAATCCATTAGTGACAACGTCTTGTGGTACCGGAGAGTTGATTTTGCAGGCGCTGGAAAGCGGTGCGAAAAGTATCATTATCGGCATTGGCGGTAGCGCGACCAATGACGGCGGCGCGGGTATGGTGCAGGCACTGGGAGCAAAACTCTGTGATGCCAACGGTACTGAAATCGGTTACGGCGGCGGTAGCCTGATTTGCCTCAATACCATCGATGTTTCGGGGCTGGATCCGCGCTTAAAAACCTGTTCAATCCGTGTTGCCTGTGATGTGACGAATCCTCTGACGGGCGATACTGGCGCATCCCGCATCTTTGGGCCTCAGAAAGGGGCGACTGAGGAACACATTGTCGAGCTGGACCGCAATCTTTCCCACTATGCCGATATCATTAAAAAATCGCTCAGGGTGGATGTGAAAGACGTACCTGGCGCGGGAGCGGCTGGTGGTATGGGGGCCGCGTTAATGGCTTTTTTAGGCGCGGAGCTGCGCAGTGGTATCGAGATTGTGACTCAGGCGCTCAATCTGGAAGAACATATTCACGATTGTACGCTGGTGGTCACCGGTGAGGGACGTATCGACAGCCAGAGTGTGCATGGCAAAGTGCCGATTGGTGTGGCAAATGTAGCGAAGAAGTACCATAAACCAGTAATTGGTATTGCCGGTAGCCTGACACGCGATGTGGACGTGGTACACCAATATGGCATTGATGCGGTGTTTAGCGTATTAACCCGGATCGGCACGCTGGAGGACGCTTTCCGCGGGGCATCGGATAATATTTACCGCGCTTCAAGGAATATCGCTGCCACGCTGGCAATCGGAATGCGTAGTGCGGGGTGACAAAGGCGCACGAACCCTCTATACTGCGCGCCGAAGCTGACCAGACAGTCGCCGCTTCGTCGTCGTCCTCTTCGGGGGAGACGGGCGGAGGGGAGGAAAGTCCGGGCTCCATAGGGCAGGGTGCCAGGTAACGCCTGGGGGGGAAACCCACGACCAGTGCAACAGAGAGCAAACCGCCGATGGCCCACGCAAGTGGGATCAGGTAAGGGTGAAAGGGTGCGGTAAGAGCGCACCGCGCGGCTGGTAACAGTCCGTGGCACGGTAAACTCCACCCGGAGCAAGGCCAAATAGGGGTTCACAAGGTACGGCCCGTACTGAACCCGGGTAGGCTGCTTGAGCCAGTGAGCGATTGCTGGCCTAGATGAATGACTGTCCACGACAGAACCCGGCTTATCGGTCAGCTTCACTCTTTATAGAACCCCGCTCCGGCGGGGTTTTTGCTTTGTGAGACAGAATAGATGAATGACTGTCCACGACGCTATGCTCAAAAGAACGTGGCTTATCGGATAGCTTCACTCTTTATAGAATCCCGCTCCGGCGGGGTTTTTGCTTTGTGAGACAGAATAGATGAATGACTGTCCACGACGCTATGCTCAAAAGAACGCGGCTTATCGGATAGCTTCACTCTTTATAGAATCCCGCTCCGGCGGGGTTTTTGCTTTGTGAGACAGAATAGATGAATGACTGTCCACGACGCTATGCTCAAAAGAACGCGGCTTATCGGTCAGCTTCACTCTTTATAGAACCCCGCTTCGGCGGGGTTTTTGCTTTGTGAGACAGAATAGATGAATGACTGTCCACGACGCTATGCTCAAAAGAACGCGGCTTATCGGATAGCTTCACTCTTTATAGAATCCCGCTCCGGCGGGGTTTTTGCTTTGTGAGACAGAATAGATGAATGACTGTCCACGACGCTATGCTCAAAAGAACGCGGCTTATCGGTCAGCTTCACTCTTTATAGAACCCCGCTTCGGCGGGGTTTTTGCTTTGTGAGACAGAATAGATGAATGACTGTCCACGACGCTATGCTCAAAAGAACGCGGCTTATCGGATAGCTTCACTCTTTATAGAATCCCGCTTCGGCGGGGTTTTTACTTTGTGTGGCGTAGCCCACAGGAAGTCATCATTCTGTCCGTTGTAACATAAATTATGTTCTCTCCTTTGAATTGCCATCTTCTACTTTATTCATATCAGAAATACCCGTTTTTGGCGTGATAAACAGGGTGTCTTTAAATTACTCATGATCTTTAACATTAAAGCAATACCATCAACAAAAAATTACATTATTAATAAATGATCGTCGTGATTTTTTTCTGATTATTTTAGTGTCGCCTTTTCTTTATTCAGGTCGAATAAAAGGGGACAGAGTCAATTACTAATAAAATGGTTAAAAAGTAAGCGGAAAAACCGCTCAAAAAAAATTGATTCATTATTATTTTTGATTGTTGTCACAATAATGGACATTTCTATTCATAACAATGACCCACGAATTCAGTACGAATTTCCACTTATTGCAAAATTTTAAATTAATAGGAAACCATTATGGGAACAGTAAGCTCAGGCTCTGCTCATAAAATGGGAGTCATTGCCCTAACGTTAGTGACTGCATCAAATATGATGGGGTCTGGCGTATTTATGTTGCCAACTAATCTCGCAGGCATAGGCTCCATCTCAATATGGGGATGGGTATTTACCATCATCGGTGTTATTGCACTTGCATTAGTTTTCGCTAAAACCAGTTTAATTACACCTCGTACCGGCGGTATCGTTGCTTATGCCAGTGATGCCTTCGGCCCATTCATTGGGTTTCAGACAACAATGTGCTATTGGATCAGCGCATGGGTAGGTAACGTTGCATTATTGGTCGCAGGTGTCGGCTATCTCAGTTTCTTTTTCCCGGAGCTTAAAAATCCAACTTACGGTTGTATTGCCGCAATTATTATTCTGTGGGCATTTGTTTTCCTTGCTAGTTTTGGTGCCAAAGTTGCGGGGCGGGCACAATCCTTTACCGCAACCTGCGGGTTAATCGTAATATTAGGCGTAGGATTTATTGGGTGGTTCTGGTTTAACCCGTCGCTCTATACTGAAGTTTATAATGGAACGGGACATAGTGATTCCTCGGCAATTATTTCTGCTGCGTCGATTGCGCTATGGGGCTTCCTTGGTATTGAATCTGCAGTCGTTTCTACCGGTCAGGTCGAAGATCCAGAACGCACGGTTCCTCGGGCTACCGTTATGGGGTTATTAATCGCTTCCGTATGCTATGTTGGTAGCTGCACTGTTATTATGGGGTTGGTACCACATAATGTTCTGGTAGATTCAGCCGCACCTTTTGCTGATGCCGCACGCTATATGTTCGGTAATACGGCAGGGAACATTGCTTCCGCACTGAGCATCATTGCCTGCTTTGGCTCAATTTCAGGTTGGTTGATACTTCAGTCAGAAGGCCCGCGCGCAGGTGCTCAACAAGGACTTTTCCCGAAATTCTTTGAAGAAACCAACAAGCAAGATGTCCCGATGAAAAGCCTCGTTTTTACCGGTGTATTAATGAGTATTGTCTTGCTTCTGACGGCATCTCCGAATCTGGCGAAACAATTCCAGGCTGTAATCTTAATGTCGGTATTTGCTTCACTTCTGCCATATATGTACGCCCTGATTTCGCTTCCAATCATCCTTGTTTCAAAGAAAGCCAATCGTGGAAGATCGTTTATGTTTTACTGCACGTTGGTTGTTATTGGCATGATTTACTGCATTTTTGCTTTGCTTGGTTCTGGCAGCGACTCCATATTCTGGGGCATCTTGATGATGATGGTAACCATTCCATTGTTCTCATTTGTTGCTGCCGGGCGTAGTAAGAAAGGTCAGGATATTCTTTATTTAGATAAACGTATCTAAACGTATCCAACTGTATTGGTTTTATCCACGGGAGTTTAAAATGACATTATCTATTGTCGAACAGAATAAGCTCGATGCTTTTTGGTCATATTGCGTAAAAAATCAGTATTTTAATATAGGTTATCCGGAGTCAGCCGACTTCGATTACACGATACTGGAACGGTTTATGCGTTTCTCCATAAATAATTGTGGTGACTGGGGGGAGTATTGCAATTATTTGCTGAACTCGTTTGATTTTGAAAAAGAAGTAATGGAGTATTTCGCCAGTATTTTCAAAATCCCATTTGAAGAAAGCTGGGGTTACGTTACCAACGGGGGAACTGAAGGTAATATGTTTGGCTGCTATCTGGGGCGTGAACTGTTTCCAGAAGGTACGCTTTATTACTCGAAAGATACTCATTATTCCGTTGCGAAAATTGTTAAGTTGTTGCGCATTAAATCAAGTCTGGTGGAATCACAGCCGAATGGTGAGATGGACTATGATGATTTGATTCGTAAAATTCAACGCGATAACGAAGAACATCCGATTATTTTTGCAAATATCGGCACAACCGTTCGTGGCGCTATTGATAATATTGCTGAGATCCAACAACGGATTGGTCAACTGGGTATCAAACGTGACGATTATTATCTACACGCTGATGCTGCGTTGAGCGGTATGATTTTGCCGTTTGTGAACGATCCGCAGCCTTTTAACTTCGCTGATGGTATTGATTCTATTGGCGTTTCAGGTCACAAAATGATTGGTTCGCCTATTCCCTGCGGCATCGTGGTAGCGAAAAGGAAAAACGTTGACCGGATTTCTGTCGAAATTGATTACATCTCTGCACACGATAAAACCATTTCTGGTTCTCGTAACGGCCATACACCGCTAATGATGTGGGAAGCTATTCGCAGCCATTCCTGGAGCGACTGGCAACGCCGCATTGAACATAGCCTGAATATGGCGCAGTACGCAGTCGATCGCTTACAGGCTGCTGGTATTGATGCCTGGCGCAATAAAAACTCTATTACCGTGGTTTTCCCTTGTCCGTCAGAAGCCGTCTGGAAGAAGCACTGTCTGGCCACCTCCGGTGACATCGCTCACCTGATTACCACTGCGCACCACCTTGACTCCAGCAAGATTGATGAGCTGATTGACGATGTGATTGCTGACCTGAACCAGCAGGCCGCATGAAGAAAGGGCAGTGATAATCATCACTGCCCTCAGGGGCGGCGCAACCGATGCCGAGACCAATCATTATCGGTTGCGTCTATCAGGCTCTGTTCTTACAGAGCCTTCAACGAGATTAACGCTTTACCGATGGGTTGTAACGACAAACTTTGGCCCTGGACATGCGCGGGAGGAGTCCCGTTCATCTCACTATGATCTATTAAATGAGGACTGGCATGGATAAATGTTGCGCGAAGACAAACCAAATGGGTCTGCTTGCGCTGACCATGATGACAGCATCAAATATGATGGGTAGCGGTGTGTTTATGCTGCCTGCCACGCTTGCGAGAATAGGTTCAATCTCTGTCTGGGGATGGGGACTCGCGTTTTTAGCGATTGCTGCCCTGGCACTCATTTTCTGCAAAATGAGTGAGTTATTTCCGCGCAATGGCGGCATCATAGCCAGTATTACTGCCAGCTTTGGCCCCTTTATCGGCCTACAAATGACATTGTTCTATTGGTTGTCAACGTGGATTGGCAACTGCGCGCTGCTGTTAGCCGGCGTGGGATATCTCTCTTTCTTCTTCCCGGTATTACACAACCCACTTTATGGTACGACAGCATGCATTGTGCTGCTTTGGTGCTCTGTTCTTTGGGGATTACGTGGAGCGAAACGGGTTGGCTATATGCAAATGTTCACGGGCAGCTGCATGGTGCTGGTGATCCTCAGCATCGGCGTCATGGGCTGGGGACATTTTGACGTTGCGCGTTATCAGGCAGCCTGGAATCTTAGTGGCGTCAGTGATCATCAGGCAATCATTAACGCGGCAACTATCTCATTATGGGGTTTTCTGGGCATTGAATCTGCATCTGTCTCGTTTAGCCAAGTGAAAAACCCACGCCGCACAATACCTCTGGCCACCTTGTTAGGGCTGGGGCTCGCTGGGTTATGTTATGCCAGTTCAACCAATGTCATGATGGGGCTACTCCCCCATGATGTGCTGATGAACTCCTCCTCTCCTTTTGCCGACAGCGCAAAAGCAATGTGGGGAAGTACGGTTGGAGCGATTATTTCAGCCATGGTCGTTATCGCTTGCCTCGGGGCGATGCCTGGTTGGCAAATCCTGCAAACTGAAGTGCCCAGGGCTGCGGCGGAAGATAATTTACTCCCTGCTTTTTTTGCCCGTACTAACCGCCATGGTGTTCCCTGGTGTGGGTTGATTTTTACTGCAGCGCTGATGACTGCGCTCCTGCTATTCACATTGTCGCCAAATCTGCAGAACCAGTTCCAGAGCGTGATTACATTGGCCATCTCTGCCAGCTTACTCCCCTATGCATTTGCTGCAGTATCACTGCCGGTCATGATAGTTGTTCATCGCCGGGGAGGTGATGCCAGTTTCTGGAGTTATTGCTGCCTCAGCCTGGTTGCGTTGAGCTTTATTGCACTGGCGCTAATGACAGAGAGTGCCTCTACCGTGGTATGGGGCATTATTTTACAGATGATCACCATCCCTCTTTACCTTCTTTATGTTGCCCGGCGCCATCGTCTGAACAAGGGTGTCCCGCAGCACAATTTGACTGAACAATCTTTTTCTTTATTAAGCAAGGAGTTGTCATGAGCAAAATTCAGGCTATACGAGGTATGCGCGATGTGCTGCCTGACGAAACACCAATGTGGCAGTGGCTGGAGCGTAAATTTCATCAAATGGCGTTTCGTTATGGATACCAGGAAATGCGTCTGCCGCTCCTGGAGCCCGTTGCGCTCTTTGAACGTGCGGTGGGTGAAGCGACCGATATCGTCTCAAAAGAAATGTACGATTTTACCGATAAAAGCGGTGAGCATATTACCTTGCGTCCGGAAGGGACCAGCGGATGTATGCGTGCGGTCCTGGAAAATAACATGTGTTACAACAAGTCACAGCGTTTGTGGTATCAGGGACCGATGTTTCGTTACGAGCGTCCGCAAAAAGGGCGGTTACGCCAGTTCACGCAGTTTGGTGTCGAAGCCTTCGGAATGTCCGGTGCCGATGTTGATGCTGAACTGATCTTTATGGTGCGCGATCTATTTGAAGATTTAGGCATATCACAGAACGTCCGGCTGGAAATTAACTCATTAGGGACGCCGGAAGAACGCCAGGCACATCGCAGGGAACTGGTGAGTTGGTTTACTCAACATAGAGACTTGTTGGACGAAGACAGCATCAAGCGTCTGGACGTAAACCCTCTGCGTATCCTCGATAGTAAAAACCCTGAAATGCAAGAAATGATAGAGAACGCACCTCGTTTACTGGATTTTCTGGGGGATGATTCACAGCGGCATTTCAATACGTTGCGGACTCTGCTCGACAATGCCGATATAACCTATCACATTAACCCACGCTTGGTGCGCGGGTTGGATTACTATTCACGCACTGTTTTTGAATGGATTACCGATGATTTAGGTTCTCAGGGGACAGTCTGCGGTGGTGGTCGTTATGATGGTCTGGCTGAGTTATTTAATGGTAAGAAATTGCCCGCCTGTGGGTTTGCCATAGGTATCGAACGATTGTTGCTTCTGCTGCAGACTGTTTATGACGGTCTGAATCCTCAGTGGCAATTCCATCCTGACGTTGTGATTACCAGCGAGCTGGAGGATGGGGGCATACAGGTGCAAGTGCTGGCTTGCGCGCTTCGTCGAGACTTGCCTGGTTTGCGTGTCCTCACTGATTGTAGCGGTACCAAACTTAAACGACAGCATCAAAATGCCCTTAAGAGCGGTTGTCGTTTTATTCTGACCATTAATGCTGATCAACAAATTCGTCTTTGGGATTTACAAAATAACCAGCAAAATTTACTAGCGATTCAAGATATTGCATTACGACTTGATGAGCTTAACCAGAAATAAGTGAACTGGGCTATCAAAAGGGCATCTTGTTGTCTTTTGGTAGCTCCTGTAAGATTCTCTAGAAATCCTAATATATTAACAGACGTGGCTTATGCACTAATAAAAAACACTATTTAGCCAACTTAAATATTATTTAAACATTATTCCTATGCCACGAAAAAACCGATTATTTATCGATGGAATTCCTCACCTCGTGCAATTGTGCGGGCATAATGATGAAACTATTTTTAAAGGTGAAGAAGATTACCAGTATTTTTATCAATGCGTCGACACTGCAATGAGTATCTATGCGGTAAGATTACATGCGTATTCACTTTCATCAAAGAAAATATTTTTATTTCTGTCCGCTCCTGATAAAGAATGCCTCGGGCGTTTTATGCAATATATCGCCAAAGGTTACACCCACTACTTCAACCACCGTCACCAACGCCATGGCACGCTTTGGGATAGTCGATACAATTGCTGCCCCGTCGAACCCAACGCCTATTTCTTACTGACAAAAAAATACGTTGAATGCCATTGCGTGGATGAAACTCCGCATCATAGTTTTGCTGATTCCCCCGAAGTGCGGATCACTCCCCATGAAGAGTACCTGCGCCTCGGAGAAAATGCGGCGCAGCGTTCCGGTGCCTACCAGCGCTTTTGCCTGGGGATGATTGTTCCGGCAGTCATTACGCGTATTGAGTCATCACTGGCGCAAAACTGCCTACTGGCAACGACACCTTACTCTCAGTCGCTGGAAGAAAAATATCAGCGGAATCTGCGGCCACGAAAAAGTGGTCGTCCACGTAAGCATTACCAGAACCCCGCCGCGGACTGGGAGTGGCTGGAAAAAAAAGCGGAGTATTTATTGCAGCAGTATTGCTACAAGGAGATCCGCATGCCGCTTCTTGAAAGGCTGGAAGAAAACGCTACGAGGTCTTTTTCCGGTGAAAGTGATGAGCTAATGCTTAATCATCAGGCGTTATTTCGCGGTGATGGAACGATGGGCTGTCTACGGCTTTTATCGCAATATCAGAATTTACAAATTGGCACACGATTATGGTATCTGGGGGCAATGTTCCGCCGTCAGAACCAGCAGAACATCAGCCAATTTCATCAATTGGGCGTGGAAGCGTTTGGCTATCCAGATATTGGCATTGAGATTGAACTCATTTCCTTACAGTACGATTTTTTCAAATCGCTACAACTGTTGCCGTTTGTCGAACTCAAAATCAATACATTAGGCAATGTCGAAGAGTTCACTCAATTTCGCCGTCACTTGCAGCAATACTATCAGCCGCTGGCATCACTGCTTAATGCCAGGCAGTTAGCTTGCCTGGAGCAACATCCTGAGCGCTTACTGAGTGATAAAGATAATTTGATGCTGCGCCTGGCAGAAAAGGCGCCGCAACTTGAAGCATGCCTGTCATTACAATCCCGTCAGCGTTTTACGCACCTTTGCGACTCACTGACTGCACTGAATATCCCTTTTACCCACGATAAAAATCTCTTCCCCGTAAATGACTATAACGACCAGCTTTTTGAATGGTATGCGGATTCGTTGCATCACAATAAATTACTGTGTCGGGGCGGGCGTTACGACAATAGCGCCAGTCGGCTAATTGGGCATCCTGTCTCTGCATGCGGCTTCGCTTTCATGCTGGAACCGATTATGCAGTTGCTTACCGCTACGAAAAAAAGCAGCGATTATGCTAAGCATGTCGATGTTGTCATCATACCCAGCCAGGAACGGGCACGGGATCAGGCAATACTACTTGGCCGCCGGCTCAGGCGTAATTTCCCGCATTTGAGCATTGTCAATGACTGCTCCACGCTACGCTTATCGACCCGGCAGAAGAACGCGCAACGCCAGGGAGCACGTTTTATTTTGCTTATAGACGGCAGCGACAATGAGGTCACTTTTTGTGATGAAGAAAACCATTGCTGGGTGCAAATCCCCCTTCATGAAGTGACAGCGCATTTAAGTATGGCGTTAATGATGTAACCCGGTGGCTCGCAATGAGAAGTGGCCTTCCCTTTATTGAAGGGGATAACGTTCCTTATCTGGTAAAAGGTACTGGTGGATATTTCCCGTTTTGTGACAACAAACACAAAACGCTGTGCGATACGTTTTTCTCGAGAATAAATGAACGCAATCGATCGCCATCACAAAATTACTCGCTGATAAATCGTACAAAACCAGTGTTAATATAATGTTGCATATGATAATTTTATGTATGATTTGGTTTGAATATTAATAAATGCAATGTTTCTTTACAAACAAATAAGGCGAAAAAATGTGATGCATGGCGTTATTTATTCATGGTTACAATTAAAATATAATTAAATTTGATAAGTTGCTTATTAAATTTAAGCATCATTTTGCCGGATAATTGCTCTGTAATTGATTGAAATATAGCCTTTCACGATTTTTGGAAATAGCGGAAAAAACAGGTGTGTTATTGCCATAAAATTCCGTTATCCCCCCATCTTTTTTTGATTAAAGTCAGGTTAAAGTGAGATCGTGTTTTTATAATTTGTTGATTATAAAGAATTTTATTGTTTAATAATAATCTTACAAAATGTAAGTGAAGGGGATTTGTGAGTGGTCGCACATATCCTCGATTGCTTAATTTGGTACACTTCCTGCCGTCAACAAAGTAATTAACGCAGGTCGATATGAATACTATTACTCTCCCTAAAACACAGCATTTAGTGGTCTTTCAGGAAGTCATTAGAAGTGGTTCTATCGGCTCGGCTGCAAAAGAATTAGGTTTAACTCAACCCGCTGTCAGCAAAATCATTAACGATGTTGAGGCTTATTTTGGCATTGAGTTAGTCGTACGTAAAAATACCGGTGTGACACTGACCCAGGCAGGTCAGGTGATGCTTTCATGGTCTGAATCCATTACCCGCGAAATGAAAAACATGGTTGATGAGATGAACAGCATGACCAGCAACGCGGTCGTTGATGTGTCGTTTGGCTTCCCTTCACTGATCGCCTTTACCATCATGTCCGGCATGATAAAAAAATTTAAAGAGGTGTTCCCGAAAGCGCAGGTTTCCATGTATGAGGCTCAGCTCTCCTCTTTCTTACCTGCGGTACGCGATGGGCGTCTGGATTTCGCCATTGGTACGCTAAGTGATGAGATGAAACTGCAGGACCTCCATGTTGAGCCGCTTTTTGAGTCAGAGTTTATTCTGGTGGCCAGTAAGTCCCGAACATGCACCGGCATCACCTCGCTGAGCGCGTTGAAAAACGAACAGTGGGTGTTGCCACAAACGAATATGGGTTACTACAGCGAACTTCTCACCACGTTACAAAATAATGGCATCAGCAGTGAAAACATCGTTAAAACAGACTCCGTTGTCACGATTTATAATCTTGTTCTCAATGCTGATTTCTTAACAGTAATTCCCTGTGATATGACCGCCCCATTTGGTTCAGACCAGTTTATTACTATCCCGGTAGAAGAAGCCTTACCGGTTGCACGTTATGCCGCCGTTTGGTCTAAAAATTATCGAATAAAAAAAGCAGCATCTATTTTGGTTGAATTAGCCAAAGAATATTCATCATATAATTCTTGTAGGCGAAAGCAATTAATTGAAATTGATTAAAGATTGAACTTGTTTTAATGAGAAATTAACGCCATCGGTCTATATCAGACGTTGGTCACGGCTATCTATTTACTTTAATACCCAGGTAAGAGGTTCTAATGCACATTACATACGATCTCCCAGTTGCAATTGAAGATATCCTCGAAGCGAAAAAAAGACTGGCGGGGAAAATTTATAAAACGGGAATGCCTCGCTCTAACTATTTTAGTGAACGTTGCAAAGGGGAAATTTTCCTCAAGTTTGAAAACATGCAGCGTACCGGTTCATTTAAAATCCGTGGCGCTTTTAACAAGCTCAGTTCCTTAACTGAAGCAGAAAGAATGAAGGGTGTGGTGGCTTGCTCTGCAGGTAACCATGCGCAGGGCGTTTCTCTCTCCTGCGCTATGCTCGGTATCGACGGCAAAGTGGTGATGCCAAAAGGCGCGCCGAAGTCTAAAGTGGCGGCAACCTGCGATTATTCCGCAGAAGTTGTGCTGCACGGCGACAACTTCAACGACACCATCGCGAAGGTCAGCGAGATTGTGGAAACGGAAGGCCGTATCTTTATTCCGCCATACGATGACCCGAAAGTTATTGCGGGCCAGGGAACGATTGGCCTGGAAATTTTAGAAGATCTGTACGATGTCGATAACGTGATTGTACCAATTGGCGGTGGCGGACTGATTGCGGGTATTGCCGTAGCAATTAAATCTATCAACCCAACAATTAGAATTATTGGTGTGCAGTCTGAAAACGTTCACGGCATGGCGGCATCTTTCCACGCTGGAGAAATAACCACGCACCGAACGACCGGCACCCTGGCGGATGGTTGTGACGTCTCTCGCCCGGGTACTTTAACGTATGAAATTGTTCGTGAGTTGGTGGATGACATTGTCCTGGTCAGCGAAGATGAAATTCGCAACAGCATGGTGGCATTAATTCAGCGAAATAAAGTTGTGACTGAAGGTGCCGGTGCGCTGGCATGCGCAGCATTATTAAGCGGGAAATTAGATAGCTATATCCAGAACAGAAAAACAGTCAGCATTATTTCTGGCGGTAATATCGACCTTTCTCGTGTATCTCAAATTACTGGTTTAGTTGACGCTTAATATACTTCGTTGAGGATAGGATATGAGTACTACTGATAGCATTGTATCCAGCCAGACAAAACAGTCGTCCTGGCGCAAATCGGACACCACCTGGACACTGGGTTTATTTGGTACAGCCATCGGCGCAGGGGTGCTGTTCTTCCCTATCCGCGCAGGTTTTGGCGGACTGATCCCCATTCTGATCATGCTGGTGTTAGCATACCCCATCGCCTTCTATTGCCACCGTGCGCTGGCACGCCTGTGTCTTTCCGGTTCTAATCCTTCCGGTAACATCACAGAAACGGTTGAAGAGCACTTTGGTAAAACGGGCGGCGTGGTTATCACGTTCCTCTACTTCTTTGCGATTTGTCCGCTGCTGTGGATTTATGGCGTCACCATTACCAACACCTTTATGACCTTCTGGGAAAACCAGTTGCAGATGCCCGCGTTAAACCGTGGCTTTGTCGCTCTGTTCCTGCTGCTGTTGATGGCATTCGTCATCTGGTTCGGTAAAGATCTGATGGTTAAAGTGATGAGCTACCTGGTATGGCCGTTTATCGCCAGCCTGGTGCTAATCTCTCTGTCACTGATTCCTTACTGGAACTCTGCGGTTATCGATCAGGTTGATCTCAGCAATATCGCACTGACTGGCCATGACGGCATCCTGGTTACCGTATGGCTGGGTATTTCCATCATGGTGTTCTCTTTCAACTTCTCGCCAATCGTTTCTTCCTTCGTGGTCTCTAAACGCGAAGAGTATGAGAAAGATTTCGGTCGTGAATTCACCGAGCAGAAATGTTCCAAAATCATCTCCCGCGCCAGTATGCTGATGGTGGCCGTGGTTATGTTCTTCGCCTTTAGCTGCCTGTTCACGCTGTCTCCGGCAAACATGGCGGATGCGAAAGCACAGAACATTCCGGTACTGTCTTACCTGGCGAACCACTTCGCGTCACTGTCCGGTACGAAGTCCACCTTCGCGACCGTTCTGGAGTACGGTGCTTCTATCATTGCCCTGGTCGCTATCTTCAAATCTTTCTTCGGCCACTATCTGGGTACGCTGGAAGGTCTGAACGGTCTGGTGCTGAAGTTTGGTTACAAAGGCGATAAAACGAAAGTTTCCGTCGGCAAACTGAACACCATCAGCATGATCTTCATCATGGGCTCCACCTGGGTTGTGGCTTACGCCAACCCGAACATCCTGGACCTGATTGAAGCAATGGGCGCGCCGATTATCGCCTCACTGCTCTGCCTGCTGCCGATGTATGCCATCCGTAAAGCGCCGTCACTGGCGAAATACCGTGGCCGTCTGGATAACGTGTTTGTTACCGCGATTGGTCTGCTGACCATCCTGAACATTGTCTACAAACTGTTTTAATCCATAAGCTCAGGATGAGCGGAGTAGTGAAATGAATGAGTTTCCGGTAGTACTGGTTATTAACTGTGGTTCATCTTCCATTAAATTCTCAGTGCTGGATGCAGCAAACTGTGAAGTTTTACTGGCGGGAATTGCAGACGGTATTAACTCTGAAAATGCGTTCATAGCAATTAATGGAGGAGAGCCAGCTAAGCTGGCTCACCACAGCTACGAAGACGCATTAAAAGCCATTGCCGTTGAACTGGAGAAACGTAATTTAATGGACAGCGTGGCCTTAATTGGCCACCGCATTGCCCACGGCGGAAATATCTTTACCGAATCAGCCATTATTACTGATGAAGTTATCGAAAATATCCGCCGGGTCTCTCCTTTAGCACCGTTACATAATTATGCGAACTTAAGCGGAATCGAATCTGCTCAGCATCTTTTCCCTGGCCGGCAGCAGGTTGCGGTATTTGATACCAGCTTCCATCAGACAATGGCGCCTGAAGCGTATATGTACGGTTTACCGTGGAAATATTTTGAGGAGCTGGGTGTTCGTCGTTACGGCTTCCACGGCACGTCGCATCGCTATGTTTCTCAACGTGCGCATGAGCTGCTTGAGCTACCGCATGATGATTCTGGCCTGGTTGTGGCTCACCTCGGGAATGGGGCGTCTATCTGTGCGGTGCGTAATGGACAGAGCGTGGATACCTCGATGGGGATGACGCCGCTGGAAGGCCTGATGATGGGGACACGCAGCGGTGATGTGGACTTCGGTGCGATGGCGTGGATCGCCAGTGAAACCAACCAGACGCTAAGCGACCTTGAACGCGTAGTGAATAAGGAATCTGGCCTGCTGGGTATTTCCGGTTTGTCGTCCGACTTACGTACGCTGGAAAAAGCCTGGCACGAGGGACATGAGCGTGCGCAACTGGCGATTAAAACGTTTGTGCATCGCATCGCGCGTCATATCGCCGGGCATGCCGCATCGCTGCATCGTCTTGATGGGATTATTTTCACTGGTGGAATAGGTGAAAACTCGGTATTAATTCGCCGCCTGGTGATTGAGCACCTTGCTGTTTTAGGTGTGAATATCGATAGTGAAATGAATAGTCTGCCAAATTCCCATGGCGAAAGAATTATCTCCAATAAAGATGCTCATGTTATTTGTGCGGTTATTCCCACGAATGAAGAGAAAATGATTGCGCGTGATGCCATTGCGTTAGGCAAAATTAATACACCAGTAGAATTTGCATAATTAATTTTCAGCAGAGAGATTATTTTTCATGAAGGTAAATATCGATACCAGCGATATGCTGTATGCCGAAGCCTGGAATGGCTTTAAAGGTACGGACTGGAAAGAAGAAATTAATGTCCGTGATTTTATTCAGCACAACTATACACCTTATGAAGGGGATGAATCTTTCCTCGCCGAAGCCACGCCTGCGACCACAGCATTGTGGGAAAAAGTCATGGCGGGCATCCGTATTGAAAACTCGACGCATGCGCCGGTTGATTTTGATACCAATATTGCGACGACAATTACCGCACACGATGCGGGTTATATTGAACAGGAACTGGAAAAAATCGTCGGTCTGCAAACGGATAAGCCACTCAAGCGTGCTCTGCATCCGTTTGGCGGCATCAACATGATCAAAAGCTCTTTTGATGCTTATGGCCGTGAAATGGATGCTGATTTTGAGTACCAGTTTACTGAACTGCGTAAAACCCATAACCAGGGTGTATTCGACGCCTACTCTCCGGATATGCTGCGCTGCCGTAAATCCGGCGTGCTGACCGGTCTGCCGGACGGCTATGGTCGTGGCCGTATCATCGGTGACTATCGCCGCGTCGCGCTGTACGGTATCCGCTACCTGGTGCGCGAGCGTGAACTGCAGTTTGCCGATCTCCAGTCGAACCTGGAGTGGGGGCAGAATCTTGAAGCCACGATTCGCCTGCGTGAAGAGCTGTCTGAACATCGCCGCGCCCTGCTGCAAATGCAGGAAATGGCGGCGAAGTATGGCTGCGATATCTCCCGCCCGGCGCGTAATGCGCAGGAAGCGGTGCAGTGGGTGTACTTTGCTTATCTGGCTGCGGTGAAATCGCAGAACGGCGGCGCGATGTCGCTGGGTCGCACCGCATCGTTCCTCGACATTTACATTGAGCGCGATTTCAAAGCGGGAATTTTAGACGAGCAGCAGGCGCAGGAGCTGATCGACCACTTCATTATGAAGATCCGTATGGTACGCTTCCTGCGTACGCCGGAATTCGACACCCTGTTCTCAGGCGACCCTATCTGGGCGACCGAAGTTATCGGCGGTATGGGGCTGGATGGCCGCACGTTGGTGACGAAAAACTCGTTCCGCTACCTGCATACGCTGCACACTATGGGCCCGGCACCTGAGCCGAACCTGACGGTGCTGTGGTCTGAACAGCTACCGATTGCCTTCAAAAAATATGCCGCCCAGGTGTCGATCATCACCTCGTCTTTACAGTACGAAAACGACGATTTGATGCGTGCCGACTTTGACAGCGATGACTATGCCATTGCCTGCTGCGTCAGCCCGATGGTTATCGGCAAACAAATGCAGTTCTTCGGTGCACGTGCCAACCTCGCCAAAACGTTGCTGTATGCAATCAACGGCGGCGTGGATGAGAAGCTGAAAATCCAGGTCGGGCCGAAAACGGCACCGCTGATGGATGACGTGCTGGACTACGATACGGTGATGGAGAGCCTGGACCACTTTATGGACTGGCTGGCCGTGCAGTACATCAGCGCGCTGAACATCATCCACTACATGCACGACAAGTACAGCTACGAAGCCTCGCTGATGGCGCTGCACGATCGTGATGTCTATCGCACGATGGCCTGCGGCATGGCGGGTCTGTCCGTAGCGGCGGATTCTCTGTCGGCTATTAAGTACGCCCGCGTGAAACCGATTCGCGATGAAAACGGCCTGGCAATTGATTTCGAAATCGAAGGCGACTATCCGCAATACGGCAACAACGACGAGCGCGTGGACAGCATTGCCTGCGACCTGGTCGAACGCTTTATGAAGAAAATTAAGGTGTTGCCAACTTACCGTAACGCGGTGCCGACGCAGTCCATCCTGACCATCACTTCCAACGTAGTGTACGGACAGAAAACCGGTAACACGCCGGACGGACGTCGCGCAGGTACGCCGTTTGCGCCAGGGGCGAACCCGATGCATGGCCGCGATCGTAAAGGTGCGGTGGCGTCGTTAACCTCGGTCGCCAAACTGCCGTTTACCTATGCCAAAGACGGTATCTCGTACACCTTCTCCATTGTGCCGGCAGCGCTGGGCAAAGAGGACAGCGTACGTAAAACCAACCTGGTCGGTCTGCTGGACGGTTACTTCCATCATGAAGCGCATGTGGAAGGCGGGCAGCATCTGAACGTTAACGTCATGAACCGTGAAATGTTGATGGATGCCATTGAGCACCCGGAAAACTATCCGAACCTGACGATCCGCGTGTCTGGCTATGCGGTGCGCTTCAACGCGCTGACCCGCGAACAGCAGCAGGATGTTATTTCACGTACTTTCACCCAGGCGCTCTGACGCCGGAGGGACTATGAGAAAAGTTATTGCAACCGAATGTGCGCCAGGGGCGATTGGGCCTTACGTACAGGGTGTGGATCTGGGCAGCATGGTATTGACGTCAGGTCAAATCCCGGTGTGTCCACAGACCGGTGAAGTGGCTGAAAACGTAGCCGATCAGGCGCGTCAAAGCCTGGAAAACGTGAAAGCGATCGTCGAGTCTGCAGGTTTGAAAGTGAGCGATATCGTGAAGACCACCGTTTTCGTTTCCGACCTGAACGACTTCGCCACCATCAATCAGGTGTACCAGCAGTTCTTTGATGAGCATAAGGCAATCTACCCTACGCGCAGCTGCGTGCAGGTCGCCCGCTTACCAAAGGATGTGAAGCTGGAGATTGAAGCCATCGCCGTACGTGGCGACACGCTGTAATCCCTTGCGGGGCGATCTGCGGATCGCCCCGATCCTTAATGAGTGTGAAACCTGGTCTTCACTGAACGGCAATCCGAGGGTGTGGATATGATTAGCGCATTCGATATTTTCAAGATTGGCATTGGACCTTCCAGCTCCCATACCGTGGGGCCAATGAATGCAGGTAAAAGCTTTATTGATCTGTTGGTCAGCAGCGGGGAACTTCCCAGGGCCACACATATTGTGGTCGATCTTTATGGATCGCTTTCCCTGACCGGAAAAGGTCATGCGACAGATGTCGCCATCATGATGGGGCTGGCCGGTAACAGTCCGCAAAACGTTAATATAGATTCAATCGCTGGTTTTACTCAGGAAGTAGCCCGTACCGGACGTTTACCGGTGGCAGAGGGCACGCATATTGTCGATTTCTCCCCAGACGAAAATATTCTCTTTCACGCCGAAACGCTGCCGCGCCATGAAAATGGTATGCGTATCACCGCGTGGAACGGCAGCGAGACGCTGTTAAGCAAAACCTATTACTCCGTCGGCGGTGGTTTTATCGTTGAAGAGGAGCAATTTGGTCAGGCGCATGATGTTGAAGCACACGTGCCCTACAATTTTCATTCCGCCAGCGAACTGCTGAAACTGTGTGAGCGCAACGGGCTGTCTGTTTCCGGCCTGATGATGCAAAACGAACTGGCGATGCGCAGCAAAGAAGAAATCGATGCTGGCTTTGCTGCCATTTGGGACGTCATGCATGCCGGGATTGAGCGCGGCATGAATACCGAAGGTGTGCTTCCGGGCCCGCTTAATGTACCGCGTCGCGCCGTGGCACTGCGTCGGCTGCTGGTTTCCAGCGACAACCTGTCCAGCGACCCGATGAACGTCATTGACTGGATCAACATGTTCGCGCTGGCCGTGAGCGAAGAAAACGCCGCCGGGTGTCGGGTGGTGACCGCACCGACCAACGGTGCATGCGGGATTATTCCCGCCGTCCTGGCCTATTACGACAAGTTCCGCCGTCCGGTGAATGCCAACTCCATCGCCCGTTATTTGCTGGCCGCGGGGGCGATAGGTGCGCTGTATAAGATGAATGCCTCGATTTCGGGTGCCGAAGTCGGCTGCCAGGGGGAAATTGGCGTAGCCTGTTCAATGGCGGCTGCCGGGTTGACAGAGTTGCTTGGCGGTAGCCCGTCTCAGGTGTGTATTGCGGCGGAAATCGCTATGGAGCATAACCTGGGGCTGACCTGCGATCCGGTGGCCGGGCAGGTGCAAATCCCGTGCATTGAACGTAATGCGATCAACGCAGTGAAAGCCGTCAACGCCGCGCGCATGGCGCTACGTAGGACGTCAGAACCACGCGTTTCGCTCGATAAAGTGATCGAGACCATGTATGAGACGGGCAAAGACATGAACGACAAATACCGTGAAACTTCACGTGGAGGCCTGGCTATCAAAGTGATTTGCACTTAACTGAATTTGTGTTTATTTCTCCTTTGGGCGCACTTGAGTGCGCCCTTTTTTTGTTGTGATCTGCTTCAAAAATAGAAAATAATCCCATTTTGTAAATATAAAATAGAATAATTTTATTAAACATCATGAAATGAAGGGGTATTTATGTGAAGTTTTTCTCTGACCCTCGGCGTATGATTTCTCCATTCTAACGAACTCGCCTGCACGACTCGTACCGCGTATCGCATTGATGCGGAACGGAAAAATAATAAAACCTTACCCTACATTTTGAGCGAGATTTTTATGGAAACGGCAACGAATAACAGCGTAATACTCGACGCATCAGCGCCTGCGCGTCGGGCGGGAATGACCGAAAGCGAATGGCGGGAAGCTATTAAGTTCGACAGCACGGACACCGGCTGGGTCATTATGAGTATTGGGATGGCGATTGGTGCGGGGATTGTTTTCCTTCCCGTCCAGGTAGGATTGATGGGGCTGTGGGTGTTCTTGCTGTCCTCTATCATTGGCTACCCAGCCATGTATCTGTTCCAGCGCCTGTTTATTAACACGCTGGCGGAATCTCCGGAATGCAAAGACTACCCGAGCGTAATCAGCGGCTATTTGGGTAAAAACTGGGGCATCCTGTTAGGCGCATTATATTTTGTGATGCTGGTAATCTGGATGTTCGTCTACTCCACGGCTATCACTAACGATAGCGCCTCTTATCTGCACACTTTTGGCGTTACTGAAGGTTTACTGTCCGACAGCCCGTTCTATGGCCTGGTGCTGATTTGCATCCTGGTGGCCATCTCGTCACGCGGAGAAAAACTGCTGTTTAAAATCTCCACCGGCATGGTGCTGACCAAGCTGCTGGTGGTGGCTGCGCTTGGTGTATCGATGGTGGGAATGTGGCATTTGTATAACGCGGGCTCACTGCCGCCGATGGCGCTGCTGATCAAAAACGCAATTATCACGCTGCCGTTTACCCTGACTTCAATTCTGTTTATTCAGACGCTAAGCCCGATGGTTATTTCGTACCGCTCTCGTGAGAAATCGATTGAGGTGGCACGCCATAAAGCTCTGCGTGCTATGAACATCGCATTCGGTATTCTGTTTGTCACCGTCTTTTTCTACGCCGTTTCCTTCACGCTGGCGATGGGGCATGACGAAGCGGTTAAAGCCTATGAGCAGAACATTTCCGCTCTGGCGATTGCTGCGCAGTTTATCAGTGGTGATGGTGCAGGTTGGGTGAAAATCGTCAGCGTTATCCTGAACATTTTCGCCGTGATGACCGCCTTCTTCGGTGTTTACTTAGGCTTTCGTGAAGCGACTCAGGGGATCGTAATGAACGTGCTGCGCCGCAAAATGCCAGCCGAGAAAATCAACGAAACCCTGGTTCAGCGCGGCATTATGGTTTTCGCCATCCTGCTGGCCTGGAGTGCAATTGTGCTCAATGCGCCGGTGCTGAGCTTCACCTCTATTTGTAGCCCAATCTTCGGCATGGTGGGCTGCTTGATCCCGGCCTGGCTGGTCTACAAAGTTCCTGCATTGCACAAATACAAAGGCGCCTCTCTGTACCTGATTATCGTCACCGGCCTGTTGTTGTGCGTTTCTCCGTTCCTGGCATTTTCCTGAGTTATCTGAGCAAGGGTTGTTGTTATGTTTGAGACTACATTGAATCCATTATGGGATAGTTTTATTCGCGCGGTGCAGGAAGAAGTAAAACCTGCGCTGGGTTGTACTGAACCTATCTCTCTGGCTCTGGCTGCGGCCGTCGCTTCTGCTGAGCTGGACGGCGCGGTGGAACGCATTGATGCGTGGGTCTCACCAAACCTGATGAAAAACGGCATGGGCGTTACCGTGCCGGGTACCGGGATGGTAGGTCTTCCCGTAGCGGCTGCGCTGGGGGCTTTGGGGGGAAATGCCGAGGCTGGGTTAGAAGTACTGAAAGACGCGTCGCCACAAGCGATTGCTGATGCGAAAACGATGCTTAACGCAGGGAAGGTTGCTGTGATGCTGCAGGAGCCTTGCGAGGACATCCTCTTTTCCCGCGCGAAGGTTTACGGTGCTGAAGGATGGGCGTGCGTGACGATTGTGGGCGGTCATACCAACATTGTACACATCGAGACCAATAACGGCGTGGTGTTCACAACAGAACAGAACGCTGAGGAAGAGAAGCAAGAGTCGCCGCTGGCGGTATTGTCTCACACCTCGCTGGAAGAGATTCTGGCGTTCGTGAACGCGGTACCGTTTGAGTCGATCCGCTTTATTCTTGATGCGGCAAAACTGAACGGTGCGCTGTCTCAGGAAGGACTGCGCGGCAACTGGGGCTTGCACATCGGAACTACGCTGGAGAAGCAGTGCGCCCGTGGTCTGCTGGCGAACGATCTCTCCACTGCCATTCTTATTCGTACCAGCGCGGCATCGGATGCGCGAATGGGCGGGGCGACGCTGCCGGCCATGAGCAACTCCGGTTCTGGTAATCAGGGGATTACCGCCACCGTCCCAGTGATGGTGGTAGCTGAGCATTTTGGCGCAGATGAGGAGAAACTGGCGCGTGCGCTGATGCTGTCTCATCTGAGCGCTATTTACATCCATCATCAGCTTCCGCGTTTGTCTGCGCTGTGCGCGGCAACCACGGCCGCAATGGGCGCCGCGGCGGGGATGGCATGGATCGTGGATGGTCGCTACAACACCATCGCGATGGCGATCAGCAGCATGATTGGCGACGTGAGTGGGATGATTTGCGATGGCGCCTCGAACAGTTGCGCAATGAAAGTCTCTACCAGTGCGTCAGCAGCCTGGAAAGCGGTACTCATGGCGCTGGACGATACCGCAGTGACGGGGAATGAAGGCATTGTGGCGCATAACGTGGAGCAATCTATCTCTAACCTGTGTGCGCTGGCGTGTCGTTCGATGCAGGAAACCGACAAGCAGATCATTGAGATCATGGCCAGTAAGGCACATTAATCTCCTGGCCGGGTAAGGCGGAGTCGTCACCCGGCCTAAGTCAAAGCCGCCTTTTCAGGCGGCTTCTTCATCTTCCAGCCGTAGCTCAGCATCGGCCACAATCGCTTCCAGCTCTGTCAGCATTTCTTCATAGCCGAAGGGAACTGTCTCCCGTTTTTCCAGCGCAGCCTGCGGCTGGCGTTTTTTTGATGACTTCTTGCTCAATAGTCGTACTCCCTTGATTCCAATGACTATACGGGCAAATCTATCAGCAAAGCGCGCAGCGGGGTATCGGCAACTAACGTTATGTTAGTTTCATCACGAATAAATGCGCCATCACCGCAGGTAAGCGCCTCTTTTTCGGCACCTGAAGTGACCGCGTGGAACGTGCCATGGATCGACTGCAAATACGCGCGAGGTCCATGTAACTGAAAACTCAGTGATTCACCTTTTTGCAACTCAACATGATGTACCCAGACCTGCTGGCGAAGATGCAGGCTACCCTGTTCACCGTCCGGTGAGGCCAGCAGCTGATGCTTACCTGCACTCAGCGTGGCTTTCTGTACGCAGGCGTTTTCGCGCTGCGGGCAAGCGTCCAGCCATAGCTGCATTCTGGTCAGGGGCTTATCTTTGCTGATATTGTGCTCGCTGTAGCTGATCCCAGGTTGCGTAGCGAGCAGTAACACCTCTCCGGCTTTGGCCTGAATATGGTTACCTTCGCTGTCGCGATACTCTGCTTCCCCTTCGAGGATCAGATTGACGATATCAACCTTTGGATAGGTACGTGGCTGGAAAGAGGCCCCCGGTGCCAGAACTTCCTGGTTCAGAACACGCAGCGAGGCATAACCCAGCAGTTTAGGATCAAAATAGTGTCCAAAGGAGAAGGTATAACGGGCCTGCAGCCAGCCGTAGTCTGCTTGCCCGCATTGTTTGGCTGTACGGGTAGTAATCATAGTTCTTGACCTCTCTTTACTTCCTTTTATGTTAAATGGCTAGACGCTGCATTGTTAGCCAGATATTCTGCCCGGTATGTTCAAATTTCCTGAATGAGAACGAGATGGCCAAAGAACGGGCTTTAACGCTTGAAGCGTTACGCGTCATGGACGCAATAGACAGGCGCGGCAGCTTTGCCGCCGCGGCAGATGAACTGGGACGCGTACCTTCCGCCCTCAGCTACACCATGCAGAAACTGGAAGAAGAGCTGGACGTGGTGCTGTTTGACCGCTCAGGTCACCGCACAAAATTTACCAACGTCGGGCGTATGCTGCTTGAACGTGGCCGCGTGTTGCTGGAGGCTGCGGATAAACTGACGACCGATGCTGAAGCACTGGCCCGTGGTTGGGAAACGCATCTGACGATTGTCACTGAAGCGTTGGTGCCAACGGCGGCATTCTTCCCGCTTATCGACCGCCTTGCCGGAAAGGCGAACACGCAGCTTTCCGTCATCACTGAAGTGCTGGCCGGGGCGTGGGAGCGTCTGGAGCAAGGGCGGGCGGATATCGTGATCGCGCCGGATATGCATTTCCGCTCATCCTCAGAAATTAACTCGCGCAAGCTGTACTCGCTGATGAACGTCTATGTGGCGGCGCCGGATCACCCGATCCACCAGGAGCCGGAACCGTTGTCAGAAGTCACTCGTGTGAAATACCGGGGCATAGCGGTGGCGGATACTGCCCGTGAGCGCCCGGTGCTGACAGTTCAGCTTCTCGATAAACAACCACGCCTGACGGTGAGTACGATAGAAGATAAACGCCAGGCGCTGTTGGCTGGACTTGGCGTGGCGACGATGCCATACCCGCTGGTGGAAGCGGATATTGCGGCTGGCCGGCTGCGTGTGGTTAGCCCGGAATCGACAAACGAAATAGATATCATCATGGCCTGGCGTCGGGACAGTATGGGCGAAGCGAAGTCCTGGTGTTTGCGGGAAATCCCCAAGCTGTTTGCCGGGAAATAAGAAATGCGCCCCTTCAACGGAAGGGGCGTATTTAAATTCAGGACAACTGTTTGGGGTCAGCGCCGAAGCGGTTGCTCCCCGGTGTGCCGTTTTGACAGTTGAAAATAATGATGACCAACCAGCCGACGATCGGGATCAGCAGCACCAGTAGCCACCAGGCTGAACGGTCGGTGTCATGTAAACGCCGGAACTGTACCGCCCACCACGGTATAAAAACCAGAATTGCATAAATCGTTGTTAATACGCCTTCTCCCCCGGTGCGTTGCCAGCCAAACATCCTGTCTAACACGCTCAGCACGAACGTAAAGATGATGTTGACCAAAATAAACATCCAGTACTCTTTGCGCCGTGCACGACCACCAAAACCAAAGTAGTTCTTTAATACGTTTAAATACCAATCCATTTTCGCCTCGTTCTGCGTTCAATTACTTGTTTTTAAAGCAATCAAATTAAGAATAGCTGCGAATGGAATGCTGGTAAATGTTTGTAGTATTAATTATTTGGCCCCAAACGGAGACCTGTGTAAATTATGCAAAACGGCTGTCACGTCCATGAGGTTCGCTGAGGTCCTGCCACGGGCCGATTGAAATAATACCGGTCGGGTTGATCGTTTTGTGGCTACGGAAGTAGTGATTGCGGATGTGATCGAAATTGACGGTCTCCGCAATGCCTGGCATCTGGTAGATATCACGCAGAAAACCGTACAGATTCAGGTAGTCACTGATGCGGTGTTTGTCGCACTTGAAGTGGGTGACATAAACCGGATCAAAACGTACCAGCGTGGTCCACAGGCGAATATCGGCCTCGGTTAGCTGGTCGCCGGTCAGGTAGCGATGCTGACCCAGGATCTGCTCCAGTCGAGCCAGCGATTGAAAGACTTTTTCTACGGCGTCGTCGTAAGCTTCCTGGCTGGTGGCAAACCCGGCTTTATATACGCCGTTATTGACGTTGTCATAAATCCAACTGTTCAGATCGTCAATTTTACTTTGCAGAGTCGGTGGATAGTAATCCCCGGCTTTTGCGCCCAGCGCATCAAACGCAGTGTTAAACATGCGGATGATTTCTGCAGATTCGTTGCTCACGATGGTGTGATTTTTTTTATCCCACAGCACCGGAACCGTTACCCGGCCGCTGTAGTGCGGATCGGCGTGTAAATACAGTTGATAGAGAAACTCGTGCTGGTAAAGCGTATCGCCGGTGGCCGCTGGGAAGTTGTCATCAAAGGTCCAGCCGTTTTCCAGCATCAGCGGATTGACAACGGAAACGGAAATAAACGGTTCCAGCCCTTTGAGTTTACGCAAAATCAGCGTGCGATGCGCCCACGGACAGGCCAGAGAAACGTACAGGTGATAGCGGTCTTTTTCGGCGGCGAAGCCACCTTCACCCGTTGGGCCTGGGGCGCCATCCGCGGTGAGCCAGTTACGGAAAGCCGATGCAGAGCGTTGAAATTTCCCCCCGGTTGATTTGGTGTCGTACCAGGTGTCATGCCAGACGCCGTCAATGAGTTGTCCCATAATTTTCGCTCCTCAGATAGCAAAAGCGAGGAGATATCTCCTCGCTTTTTGATGTGTTCAGTATAGTTTGCTTACCACTTTTTATTCAGTACGCGGTCAATACTGAATGCGCCCGGACCGGTGATAGCCAGCAGCAGGAAGCCGCCTGAGATGGTCAGGTTTTTCATAAACATCAGAGAGTTCACACCTTCCGCAAAGTTGCTGTGGAAGAGGAATGCCGTCAGCAGCGTGAAGCCTGCGGTGAACAGCGCGGTAGTACGGGTCAGGAAACCGAACAGAATTGCCAGACCGCCGCCAAACTCAAGCAGAATCACCAGCGGCAACATAAATCCTGGGACGCCCATGGCTTCCATGTACTGTTGGGTACCCGCATATCCGGTGATTTTTCCCCAACCTGCGGTAATAAACAGGATTGGCATCAGAATGCGCGCTACCAGTACACCAACATCTTCTAATTTCTTCATCATACTCTCCAGGAAACCACTCAGGCGGCTTATTGTGTTTTTTTGTGCAACGACGCCGCAGAGGGCGTCATTGCTGTCGATGAAGAGAATAATAAACGTGGCTAATGAGAATTGTTAGCAAGGAAAACTGTCAGAAATTTTCAAAAAATTTGAGGTTAGGTGGAAGGTGAGGGGATCAGCCGCGCAGCTGCTGTTGTCTGATGGTCGATTTCACCAGACGCCAGATGCTCCAGGCGCTAAAGCCGCGTTTGGCCCAGCGTACCAGCAGGTTCGGATTACGGATGGTGCGAACCGCCATAATACTGCTCCCGACTAACACCCAACCACGCAGGTTCAACAGCGTTTTCCAGCCGCGATCGTAGACTTCAGTAGCCTCCAGCCAGTCGCGGCGAGTGGCTGACAGATCCAGCCGTTGCTGCTGGATCTGTCCAAGCAGTTGCGCCTTACGCTGTAGACGTTCGACTTTACTGCTCATTATGCATCATCCTCCAGGGCCTTCCTGTCGTTAGCGAGTTCATTGCGCGTATGGCGCAGCAGCGTTGTTTTACGCGCTTTTCGCAACGTCCATAGCCCACCGATAAGCGCTAAAAGCAACAGCACAACGGTAGTGGCAATCATGGCGTTCAGGCGATATTGAGGGTCGATGGCCCAGATGATAAGCACCATCAGGCTCATCAGACCAAACGCCGCAAACAGCATGGTCAGCCCAAGCATCAGCAGGATCTGGATGAGATTGGCTTTTTCCTCTTCCAGCTCAACGACGGCCAACCGCAGCCGCGTCTCTACGATCTCAACAAAAATCGTCAGGACCCGTTGTCCAATCCCCAGGACGCTTTTGCCTGGACCTTGTGCGTGTTGAGAGTCAGCCATTGTTAGCGGCGCGACAGCAGTACACCAAGCACCACACCGACCGCAGCGCCAATGCCGACGCCTGTCCATGGGTTTTCGCGCACATAGTTGTCGGCTTTAGCGGCCGCTTCACGGGTTTGCTTAGCAATCACATCGCTGGTCTCGCTCAGACGATGGCGGCTCTCGCGCAGCGCATGTTCGGCTTTGCTGCGAATTTTACTCATCTCTTCCTTCGACTTATCGCCAGAGGAGCTCAGTACTTCTTCGAGCGTATCCGCAAGGGATTTCAGTTCAGCGCGCAGATTTTCCGTAGCGTTATCTTTTGACATAGTTTTCTCCAGGTGAGTGGGTAGTTACCTTACTTAGTAATCGCGGGTCTCAAGTTCTTTCAGCTCTTTCTGAGCTTCTGCAAGCTTACGTTCGCGTTTTGCGATTTTATCCGCATCGCCTTTTTGCTTAGCTTCGGCTAAATCACGCTGACGTTCGGCTATCTCATTTTTCTGCTCTGCGATTTTTTTCTGGTGATTCGCGCGCAGTTTGCTGTCAGTACAGTTTGCCCGAACTTCACTAAGCGCTTTGTTTAACCCATTGATGCGGCTCTGATTATTGTGCTTTTCGGCATAACTAATTTCCCGCTGAATATCTTGTTCTTTTTCCTGACAGAGGGTGGACGCGTAGCTGCCGGCGCTGAGTGCGAAAATGCTAATGGCCAAAGCGATGCGGTATTTCATTCTTGAACCTTCCATTGTGATGCGACCCGATGTTTTGTGGTCGATGCTCCAGAATAATAAAGCTGTAGGTCATAACTTCAGTTTATTAATCATAGGCACTAAACGGTGAAATCACCAAAGTGAGTGATCTAATTCAGATTCCTGGAGATTAACCAAAGCGGTGCGGTGTATCCCGTAAACGAGATAACCACTGCACTGCCTGATTGTCATCATCCTGTTGAGCGATAACGAAGCCGTGTGGCAACGTTCGGTCCAACACGACCTTTGCGGCTGCGCTCTGCGCGCTGGAATCAAAGGTGATCAGCAGCGCGTCATTTTGCGGAGTAATGCTTTTAAAGCGAATGCCGTTGGCGTCCAGGTGATGCCAGATAGAGAAACCATCAGGCATGCTGGCTCCCTGGTTTACAGCACGAATGGCAAGCGTTGACTCCTGCTGGCGGATGACCGACCAGGTCAGGAGCAGCGCGCCGATAAACAACATAAAGGTGGTGGACCAGGCCAGTCGTCGGATCGTTATGCGTGATTTCAGCATAATTTACCCTCGGTTCCCGTATTTCTTTTTCCAGAGTACAACCAGTGAACCGGCCAGGCCAACCACCAGTAATACGACAGGAAGCAGCATCAGGCAGGACATGAGCTGATCTTCATACTTAAGAAAAACAGGTGTTTTGCCCAGTAGATAGCCTAGCGTGGTCAGAATCAGTACCCACAATAGCCCGCTCATCCAGTTGAAGAACTGAAAACGTGCATTATTCAGGCCTGACAGCCCGGCAATGGTCGGCAGTAATGTTCTGACGAACGCAATGAAGCGACCGACCAACAGCGCGGATAAGCCATGCTTGTGGAAAAGATGATGCGCGCGTTGGTGATAATGAGCCGGAAGATGTGAAAGCCAGTTCTGCACAGTGCGGGTATTACCCAACCATCGGCCCTGAATATAGCTGAGCCAACAACCGAGGCTGGCTGCGGTGGTGAGTAGCAGTACCGTTTGCGGAAAACCCATTGCGCCTTTGGCAATAAGAACGCCGACCAGTACCAGCAAACTGTCACCAGGTAAAAAGGCCGCGGGTAGCAACCCATTTTCCAGAAACAAAATTGTAAACAGTACAAAATACAGCATACCAATCATGGAAGGATTGGCCAGAGTTTCAAAATCCTGAGCCCATAAAGCATTCAATAATTGAGTCAGTAGTTCCATTCAATATTCCTGGAGAATCGGTTGTCGTCATGCCGGTTTTCTGGAGTTTGTAACGCCGCAATTTTATTGGTGTTTTTTACATGGTTCGCGGTCTGACACAAATTCACGGCCTGAACTATTCCCTGTAAAGTTGTGAAGTAAGCAAGCTCTCAAACATAAAAATTCAAATAGCATCTAATTGTAACAAAGGTCAACGTTGTCCGTTATATAAATTACGGTGGTTGAACTCTGATTTTGCTGATCGCAAGGGAGTGAGGCGAGAGGATTTACACAGGCTGACACTTTATACCTAATGCTTACTGAGTGTCAGAAACAGGCGCTGTTATCGCGCCTGTGAAAGTCAGAACGTTTATTTTGTGCTGTTTGCCGCGGTATCCAGATGAACGACCGGATTTTCCGTGAAAAGGTAACGATCCGCGTTGAACTCGAAATCATCGCTGGTTTCGTTAAACAGCATCTGTTTCGTGTTCTCAAGGTGCTGCCACATCGCCAGCTTGGCTGCATGCGGATCTTTGCGAATTAATGCCCGCAGGATCTGGTCATGGTCATCACACCAGTTGTCTACCGTGCGCAGATCAATGTGATCGTGCAATTTCTTCCAGTAGGGGTTGTGAACGCGCTGAGTCCACATTTTTTCAACAATGGCGGCCAGAGCTGAGTTTTGCGTCGCTAGCGCGACCTGAACATGGAACTGCAGGTCCCATTCGGAGTCACGAAAGCTTTTTTCGTTGCGCGACTTCTCCTGGATTTCCATCAGTTTCATGATGTCCTGCTTGGTCACCTGGGTGGCGGCAAACTCGGCGATGTTGCTCTCAATAAGCTGACGCGCTTGCAGCAATTCAAAAGGACCGTAGCTGGCGAACTCCAGACCTTCGTCGGGAGCAACATAATGTTTGGGTTGGTTAGAGATGACGTGGATACCTGATCCTTTACGCACCTCAACGTAGCCTTCAACCTCGAGCATGATAATCGCTTCACGAACCACGGTACGGCTGACATTCTTTTCATCGGCAATAAAGCGCTCGGCGGGAAGTTTATCGCCCACCAGATAGACGCCTTGCTCGATGCGTTCTTTTAGATCGGCAGCAAGTTGTTGGTACAAACGTCGTGGTTCAGTGATTTCCATATGCACTCCAGGCATGATACAGCAGACTATATTTGTTATACCACTTTTGCGATGGCGGCTCTACTCGCACCGACAAAAAAGCCGCCAGTTAACTGGCGGCTCTGCATTATATACCTATGACGACTAGCGTCAGGTTAATTTTGCGTAGCGGGAGAGCCGGTTTGCGGACCTGAATCAATCTCGCTTGCCGATTTGTTCTGCAGTACCGTCCAGATGACTAACGCACCGAGCAGGTCGAATACTGCCAGTACGGCGAACAGCGGGCTAAAGCCGATGGTATCAGCCAGGGCGCCAACGACCAGGGCAAACAGAGTACTCGCCAGCCAGGCTGACATCCCCGTCAGGCCGTTAGCTGTCGCGACCTCATTGCGGCCAAATACGTCAGAAGAGAGCGTAATCAGCGCGCCAGACAGTGCCTGGTGAGCAAAACCACCGACGCACAGCAGGGCAATAGCAATATACGGGCTGGTAAACAGACCAATCATCCCTGGGCCAATCATCAGCAGTGCACCCATGGTGACGACCATTTTACGGGACACGATCAGGTTTACGCCGAACCAGCGCTGGAACAGTGGCGGTAAGTAACCCCCGATGATACAGCCCAGGTCAGCGAACAGCATTGGCATCCACGCGAACATCGCGATCTCTTTCAGGTTAAAGCCGTAGACTTTAAACATGAACAGCGGGATCCAGGCGTTGAATGTCCCCCAGGCTGGTTCTGCCAGAAAACGTGGCAGTGCGATACCCCAGAACTGGCGGTTACGCAGGATCTGGCCAAGCGACATTTTCTTCGCTGTGCTGTTTTTATGCTGTGATTCCTGACCGTTAAGGATGTAATCACGCTCTTCGTCAGACAGTTTTTTCTGGTCGCGCGGGTGCTTATAGAAGACAAGCCAGGACATCGCCCAGATGAAGCTCAGGGCACCAGAAATAATGAACGCCATCTGCCAGCTGTGCATGACGATAGCCCACACGACCAGCGGCGGAGCGATCATCGCGCCAATAGAAGAGCCGACGTTAAAGTAACCTACGGCAATCGAACGCTCTTTTGCCGGGAACCATTCTGAACTGGCTTTCAGACCCGCAGGGATCATCGCGGCTTCTGCGGCACCGACTGCGCCTCGTGCCAGTGCCAGTCCACCCCAGCTACCAGCCAGCGCCGTGGCACCACAGAAGACGGCCCACAGAACGGCGAACATCGCGTAGCCTACTTTGGTGCCGAGCACATCCAGCACGTAGCCAGCAACGGGTTGCATTACGGTGTAAGCAGCAGAATACGCTGCGATGATATAGGAATACTGTTGAGTGGAGATGTGTAACTCTTCCATCAGAGTTGGCGCAGCTGCCGCCACAGTGTTACGTGTCAGGTAACCCAGCACGGTGCCAAGCGTCACCAGTGCGATCATGTACCAACGTAACCCTTTAATTTTACGCATGTAAAACCTCATCGTTTTGTTATGTCCGCTAACGAGCGGTCATCTTCCAGTCCAGGGCGGAGGATGTTCTTTTACGAAGGGCGTGACCGAAAAAAAACCGGCACTGCCCCGAACTTTGCCATGTCAATGATTGTGCTAATTCGGTTTCCGTACCGGTCAATCCGATGGCGGACCATCGGTAATTTGCATTCCGTCGGCTTATGTATCGCGACGGCAAAAAGATAACTTGTCATACAGCTTTAAAAGGTGAGTGCCATCACAAAAGTGTGAATCTTCGTGTGGTCATTAATTCGATTCAGCAAAGCCAGTGTTGGCGCGGCTTGCCGTGAGTTTTACCTCTTTGAGAGTAATTTTTTTGTCATCATTTGTTGATCTAACTCACGAAAATATCTTCAGCGTATGGAAATTGGTGTGATAACTTTGACAACATCAAAACATAAGCAATCTGACGCACTCGCTGAGAGGAAGACGATAATGACCCCGTTTATGACTGAAGATTTCCTGCTGGATACCGAATTTGCCCGCCGTCTGTATCATGATTACGCTAAAGACCAGCCAATCTTCGACTACCACTGCCATTTGCCGCCGCAACAAATCGCGGATAACTACCGTTTTAATAACCTGTATGACATCTGGCTGAAAGGTGATCACTACAAGTGGCGCGCCATGCGCACTAACGGCGTCGCTGAACGCTTGTGTACCGGTGATGCGTCCGATCGCGAGAAGTTTGATGCATGGGCCGCGACGGTCCCACACACCATCGGTAACCCGCTCTACCACTGGACGCATCTTGAACTGCGTCGCCCATTTGGTATTACAGGTAAGCTGTTGTCTCCTGCAACTGCCGATGAAATCTGGAATCAGTGCAACGAATTGCTGGCGCAGGATCGGTTTTCCGCACGTGGAATCATGCAGCAGATGAATGTGAAAATGGTCGGCACCACCGATGACCCGATCGATTCTCTGGAGCATCACGCAGCGGTCGCGAAAGACAGCACCTTTGCTATCAAAGTGCTGCCAAGCTGGCGTCCGGATAAAGCCTTCAACATTGAACTGGCGACCTTTAACGATTACATGGCGAAGCTCGGTGAAGTGTCTGACACCGAGATCCGCCGCTTTACCGACCTGCAAACCGCGCTTACTAAACGTCTTGATCACTTTGCTGCGCACGGCTGTAAAGTCTCCGACCATGCGCTGGATGTGGTGTTGTTTGCCGAGTCTAACGAAGCTGAACTGGATAACATCCTGGCGCGTCGTCTGGCGGGTGAAACCCTGAGCGAGCATGAAGTTGCCCAGTTTAAAACTGCCGTACTGGTGTTCCTTGGCGCTGAATATGCTCGTCGCGAATGGGTGCAGCAGTACCACATTGGCGCACTGCGTAATAACAACCTGCGTCAGTTCAAACTGCTGGGCGCGGATGTCGGTTTTGACTCCATTAACGATCGTCCGATGGCTGAAGAACTGTCCAAACTGCTAAGCAAGCAGAATGAACAGAACCTGCTGCCGAAAACCATCCTGTACTGCCTGAACCCGCGCGATAACGAAGTGCTGGGCACCATGATCGGTAACTTCCAGGGCGAAGGTATGCCGGGCAAAATGCAGTTCGGTTCCGGCTGGTGGTTCAACGACCAGAAAGACGGGATGGAACGTCAGATGACCCAACTGGCACAGCTCGGTCTGCTGAGCCGTTTTGTGGGTATGCTGACTGATAGCCGCAGCTTCCTGTCTTACACGCGCCATGAATACTTCCGCCGTATTCTGTGCCAGATGATTGGCCGTTGGGTTGCCGCCGGTGAAGCACCTGCCGACATCCAGCTGCTGGGTGAGATGGTGAGAAATATTTGCTTCAACAATGCGCGTGATTACTTCGCCATTGAACTGAACTAAGAGCCTATCCATTAGGCTATTTTACTTGCCAGTTTGAACCTGGTCAGTGCTCAAAATCCTCACGTACTGCGTGTACGCTCCGGTTTTTGCGCGCTGTCCGTGTCCAAACTGGCTGCGACAATATACGCCTACTGAGATAGGCTCTAAGGTCCGGGTTGATATGCAATACATCAAGATCCATGCGCTGGATAACGTCGCGGTAGCGCTCGCTGATTTGGCTGAAGGGACTGAAGTTACCGTTGATGGTCAGGTCGTCACCCTGCGCCAGGCGGTGACTCGCGGTCATAAATTCGCTTTACGCGATATTGCGAAAGGCGAAAACGTCATTAAATACGGTTTGCCAATCGGCCATACGCTGGCGGACGTTGCGGCGGGTGAGCATATTCATGCTCATAACACGCGCACCAATCTGAGCGACCTGGACACGTATCGCTACCAACCTGATTTCCAGCCGGAAGTCGCGCAACCTGCCGATCGCGATGTGCAGATTTATCGTCGCGCGAACGGTGACGTTGGGGTGCGTAATGAACTGTGGATCCTGCCAACCGTAGGCTGCGTCAACGCCATGGCGCGCCAGATGCAGAACCGTTTCCTGAAAGAAACGAATGACGCTGACGGTATCGACGGCGTGCATCTCTTCAGCCACACCTACGGCTGCTCGCAGCTTGGCGATGACCACATCAACACTCGCACCATGCTGCAAAACATGGTGCGTCACCCGAATGCGGGGGCGGTGCTGGTGGTTGGCCTCGGTTGTGAAAACAACCAGGTGGATGCTTTCCGCGAAACGTTAGGGGAGTATGATCCTGACCGCGTTCACTTTATGGTCTGCCAGCATCAGGAAGACGAAGTGGAAGCAGGGATTGAACATCTCCATCAGCTGTACAACGTGATGCGTAACGATAAGCGCGAGCCGGGTAAGCTCGGCGAGCTGAAGTTTGGTCTGGAATGTGGCGGATCTGACGGCTTGTCCGGGATCACCGCTAACCCGATGCTGGGACGTTTCTCTGACTACGTGATCGCCAACGGCGGGACTACCGTGCTGACTGAAGTTCCGGAGATGTTCGGTGCCGAGCAGCTATTAATGGACCACTGCCGCGATGAAGAAACCTTCGGTAAGCTGGTGACCATGGTCAATGACTTCAAGCAATACTTCATTGCTCACGACCAGCCGATCTACGAGAACCCATCGCCGGGGAACAAAGCGGGTGGTATCACCACGCTGGAAGATAAATCACTGGGCTGTACACAGAAAGCGGGTTCCAGCAAAGTTGTCGATGTACTACGCTACGGTGAACGCCTGAAAACGCCTGGTCTGAATCTGTTAAGTGCTCCGGGTAATGACGCCGTTGCGACCAGTGCGCTGGCGGGGGCCGGCTGTCATATGGTGTTGTTCAGTACCGGGCGCGGTACACCGTACGGCGGTTTTGTACCGACGGTGAAAATCGCGACCAACAGCGAGCTGGCCGCGAAGAAAAAGCATTGGATCGATTTTGATGCCGGGCAGCTAATCCACGGTAAAGCGATGCCGCAATTGCTGAACGAGTTTGTCGATACCATCGTTGAGTTTGCTAACGGCAAGCAAACCTGCAATGAGCGCAACGATTTCCGGGAACTCGCGCTGTTTAAGTCGGGAGTGACGCTGTAATAAATCCCTGATGGTGCCTGCAGGTCTGCGCAAACCGTAGGCCTGATAAGCGTAGCGCCATCAGGCACAAACCGTTGCCGGATGCTGGCGAACGCGCCTTATCCGGCCTACAAAATGGAGTTGGGGTTGCTTGCATGACCGCGTATTGGCTGGCCCAGGGCGTAGGTGTCATCGCCTTTCTGATCGGTATTACCACTTTTTTTAATCGTGACGAGCGCCGGTTCCGGCTACAGCTCGCCGTCTATAGCGCCACCATTGGCGTGCATTTTTTCCTGATGGGGGCCTGGCCCGCGGGAATGAGCGCCGAGCTTAATACCGTACGCACGCTCGTCTCAATGCATACCCGCAAACTGTGGGTAATGACCGTTTTTATTGTCCTCACGCTGGTTCTTGGGTTGGCAAAATTGCAGCATGCGATGGAGCTGTTGCCGATAATCGGCACGCTTGCCAGTACCTGGGCACTGTTTCGTTGCAAAGGGTTAACCGTGCGCTGTGTGATGTGGTGTGCAACCGCCTGCTGGGTTGTTCATAATTTCTGGTTAGGATCGATTGGCGGGACGATGATCGAAGGCAGCTTTCTGGTGATGAACGGCCTGAACATTATCCGCTTTCGGCGGATGCAAAAGCGCGGAATTGATCCGTTCAAAATTGAAAAAAGCGTACAGCAAGAAAAGCCCTCCGCCCGATGACGGAGGGGCTGTGATTAGCCGCGCAGGGCGTTATTTGCCAGACGTTCGTCTTCAGCCTGGCAGGCTGCTGCGGTAAACAGCACGTCAGTAGAAGAGTTCAGCGCCGTTTCACAGGAGTCCTGCAATACACCGATGATAAAGCCAACGGCCACCACCTGCATGGCGATGTCATTCGGGATACCGAACATATTGCACGCCAGCGGGATCAGCAGCAGGGAGCCACCCGCTACGCCCGATGCGCCGCAGGCGCACAGCGACGCCACCACGCTCAGTAACAGCGCCGTCGGTAAATCAACCGGGACTCCCAGCGTATTCACCGCCGCCAGCGTCAGTACGGTAATGGTGATCGCCGCGCCCGCCATATTGATGGTGGCGCCCAGTGGGATAGATACCGAGTAGGTATCACGGTCCAGATTCAGCTTTTCACACAGCGCCATATTCACCGGAATGTTGGCGGCAGAGCTACGGGTAAAGAAAGCGTACACGCCGCTTTCGCGCAGACAGGCCAGCACCAGCGGATACGGGTTACGGCGAATTTTCCAGAATACCAGCAGCGGGTTGACCACCAGCGCCACCAACAGCATACAACCGACCAGTACGGTCAGCAGCTGCGCATAGCCCCACAGCGTGGCAAAACCGGTGGTTGCCAGCGTGGAGGAGACCAGGCCGAAGATGCCGATCGGGGCGAAGCGGATCACCAGCTTCACCATAAAGGTAACGGCGTTGGACATATCATTGACCAGATTTTTGGTCGTTTCATTACCGTGGCGCAACGCAAAGCCCAGACCGACGGCCCAGACCAGAATACCGATATAGTTGGCGTTAAGCAGGGCGTCAATTGGGTTGGAAACCATGCTCATCAGCAGGCTACGCATCACTTCAACAATACCGGATGGCGGCACGATATCGCCAGCGCTGCTGGAAAGGTGCAGTGTCGACGGGAAGGCGAAGCTGAAGACGACGGCTGCTAACGCGGCTGAAAACGTTCCGAGCAGGTAGAGGAACAGGATGGGGCGGATGTTGGTTTTTTGCCCGTGCTGGTGGTTGGCGATAGAGGCCATGACCAGCATCAAAACCAGAATTGGCGCGACGGCTTTTAATGCGCCGACGAACAGCGTACCCAGCAGACCAACGGCTTCTGCCGCAGGTTTTGACACCAGTGCGAGTAAAATCCCCAGTACCAAACCTACCAAAATTTGTTTAACCAGGCTCCCTTGCGCCAAACGCAAGAGTAGCCCCGATGAACGTTGCGTAGTCATGTCGTGATCCTTTGATTGTGTTGTTGCTCATCCATTGTGCGTTCTCATGACGCATCTTTCTGGATGTAACAAAGTGTTTGCCTGGTTGAGTATAAGGAAAGATAAAGCTTCGGGAAGAGAAATATGCTGGATTCCGCGTTGAGATCATATTTTATAACTTTGGGTTAACATTATTTTGACATGATAAACAAAAAGCCCGACGCACATAGTGTGCCGTCGGGCTTTTCAGCTAGCAGATAACGTTACTGTATTTGCTGCTTTTTATCGTGCTGGTGGTTGACCCACGCGTTCACAATCAGCGTTACAAACAGAATACCGAACACTACGCCTAACGAAATAGCGATCGGGATATGGTAGAAATCGACGATCAGCATCTTGATACCGATAAACACCAGAATGACCGCCAGACCGTACTTCAGCATGGAGAAACGCTCTGCAACGCCTGCCAGCAGGAAGTACATCGCGCGCAGACCTAAAATAGCAAACAGGTTCGAGGTCAACACGATGAACGGATCGGTGGTGACGGCGAAGATTGCCGGAATACTGTCGACGGCGAAAATCACGTCGCTCAGCTCAACCAGGATCAATACCAGCATCAGCGGCGTCGCAAATAGCAGACCGTTTTTACGCACGAAGAATTTTTCATCTTCGATGGTATCGGTCATGCGTAAATGGCCGCGCAGCCAGCGTACTAACGGTCTGTCGCCGATACCGGAGGCATCTTCTTTCGCCAGCGCCATCTTCACGCCGGTAAACAGCAGGAACGCGCCGAACACGTACAGCAGCCACTCAAACTGGGCGATAAGCCAACTGCCGGCGAAGATCATGATCGTACGTAATACAATCGCACCCAGTACGCCATACACCAGTACCCGACGCTGCAATGCAGGGGGGACGGAGAAGTAGCTGAACAGCATCAGCCAGACAAAGACGTTATCTACTGCCAGCGATTTTTCAATTAAATAGCCGGTAAGGAACGCCAGCGCCTGCGGGTCGGCAACGGCGCGGCCCTGAGTCTCAGCCAGGTACCACCAGAATGCCGCGTTAAACAGCAACGACAACGTTACCCAGACGATTGACCAGGCCGCAGCCTGCTTCATCGACATCGTGTGCGCGCCACGACGACCCTGCAACAGCAGGTCAATGGCCAGCATAATGACCACCACAACAGCGAAGCCACCCCATAACAACGGTGTGCCGACAGTATTCATTTTATTTCCCCATGCATAAAAAAACGGCCAACGCCGAATGACGTTAGCCGCTGCTTTTTATGCATAGACCTTGCCATTCGGCAAGGTCTCACTTACAACAACAAAGGAATACGATGGCGTATTCCTTTGTTATCGCCCGGTGACCGGATGTGGTTTTTCACACATCGTAATGACGATCAACCGACAACGAAGTTACTCCCCTTTGCGGGTTACAAAATATTACAGGCCATGCATTCAGTCAATGGCCTGCAACATTCGTTTTACACACATTTACGCAGTCAGCGAGGTTACCGCTTCGTCTGCCGGGAAAACCACGCCGGTCTGGCGGCGAATTTCCGTTTGCAGTTTAGCGGTGATACGACTGACGGCCAGTGCCGGGTGATCCACTTCGCCGGATTCAACCAAATGGGCAAACGCCTCTGCCTCATACAGCATAGTATTGATGTGCTGAGGCACCGTAAGATCCTGCGTTTTGCCCCCGCGCGGAATAAAGCACACTTTCTGACACTCGGAAATCTTCTCGATAACCAGTGACCCTGATTCGCCCTGAATTTCGCTGGCCAGTACGGAATCACTGACTTTCGAGTGCTGCAACGTGACGCTAAAATCGCCGTAATTGAGTACGACCACGCCGTGGGCATCCACGCCGCTTTCCAGCAGGCTGGCGCTGGCCTGAACGCTCAGTGGTTCGCCCCACAGCGCAACCGCCGAGGCCAGGCAGTAAAAACCGATATCCATAATCGAGCCATTGGAGAACGCCGGATTAAACGTATTGGGATTTTCACCGTCGAGATAGCGCTGGTAACGCGAGGAGTACTGGCAGTAATTGATAAACGCTTTTCTGATTCTTCCAACTTTGGGAAGAGATTCCTGTAACAGCAGGAAGTTAGGCAGGCTGGCGGTCTTAAATGCTTCAAACAGCACCACCTGGTTTTCACGCGCGCAGGCGATAGCGGCTTCGGCTTGCGCCAGGTTTGAGGCCAGCGGTTTCTCACAAATGACATGCTTTTTGTGCTGTAGAAACAGCGTTGTCTGCGGGAAGTGCAGAGAGTTCGGACTGGCAATGTAAACGGCATCAATCGCGTCGCTTTGCGCCATGGCCTCCAGCGAGGTAAACAGATGCTCGACGGGGTAATCGTTGGCGAAGGTCTGTGCCTGCTCAAGGCTACGGGAATAGACTGCGGTTAACTTATACTTGCCGGTTTCATGGGCGGCATCGACAAACTGGCGGGTGATCCAGTTTGTGCCAATTACTGCGAAACGTATCATAAAGGCCTTCAGGCTGCGAAAAGGGATCCTTGCGTCAATTTAGCATGCCCTGAAGACAAAGCCAGTGCGCTACGGCGCAGTTTGCTTTAACGATTGTTGCGTTAACCACAGTCGGGTATCGAACTCCAGTTGGTGATACTGAGGCTCCATATGGCAGCAGAGCTGGTAAAACGCTTTGTCGTGCTCTTTTTCTTTCAGATGCGCCAGTTCATGCACGACGATCATGCGTAAAAAGGGTTCGGGAGCATTGCGAAAAACGGTCGCCACGCGGATTTCCGCTTTGGCTTTGAGCTTGCCACCCTGCACGCGGGAGACGGCAGTATGCAGTCCCAGCGCATTTTTCAGCACGTGTATCTTACTGTCATACATGACTTTATTCAGCGGCGGGGCGTTTCGCAGAAACTGATTTTTCAGATCCTGGGTATATTGCCAGAGCGCTTTGTCGGTCGCGAAGTCATGCGTACCCGGATAGCGCTTCTCCAGCACCGCCCCCAGACGCTGTTCAGCAATCAGCGTACGAACCTGGGAAAGTAAATTCTCCGGGTAGCCTTGCAGATAGGTCAACTGACTCATTAGTGCCCCATATAAAGTATAAAAAGTGTATACTCACGCACCCTTTTCAGGGATACGCCGAAATTTTACCATTCAGGAGGGCCGATGAGCCACATAGACAACGGTTTCCGTTCGCTGTCACTTAAACGTTTCCCGGAGACGGATGACGTTAACCCACTGCTGGCGTGGGAAGCTGCAGATGAATATCTGCTGCAACAGCTGGACGATACCGAGATTAGCGGCCCGGTGCTTCTCCTGAATGATACTTTCGGCGCGCTGGGCTGTGCGCTGGCGGAACATACGCCGTATAGCATTGGCGACTCTTATCTCAGCGAGCTTGCCACACGCGAGAACCTGCGTCACAACGATATTGCCGAGTCGAGCGTCAAATTCCTCGACAGCACCGCTGAATATCCGCAGGCGCCGGGCGTGGTGCTGATTAAGCTGCCAAAAACCATGGCGCTGCTGGAACAGCAACTGCGTGCGTTGCGTGAAGTGGTGACGCCACAAACGCGCATCATCGCGGGCGCGAAGGCGCGCGATGTGCATACCTCGACGCTGGAGCTGTTCGAAAAAGTGCTGGGTCCAACCACCACGACGCTGGCGTGGAAAAAAGCCCGTCTGATCAACTGTACGTTCAGCAAACCTGAGCTGGCCGCTGCCTCGCAAACGTTGAGCTGGAAGCTGGAAGGCACCGAGTGGACTATCCATAACCACGCCAACGTCTTTTCCCGTACCGGGCTGGATATTGGTGCGCGCTTCTTTATGGAACATCTGCCGGAAAACCTCGAAGGCGAGATTGTCGATCTCGGTTGTGGCAACGGTGTGATTGGCCTGACTTTGCTGGAGAAGAACCCGCAAGCCAGCGTGGTCTTTGTGGATGAATCGCCGATGGCGGTGGCTTCAAGCCGTCTGAACGTCGAAAGCAACATGCCGGAAGCATTGGATCGCTGCGAGTTTATGATCAACAACGCGCTGTCTGGCGTGGAGCCTTTCCGCTTTAACGCTGTGTTGTGTAACCCGCCGTTCCACCAGAAGCATGCGCTGACCGATAACATCGCCTGGGAGATGTTCCACCACGCGCGCCGTTGCCTGAAAATCAATGGTGAACTGTACATCGTGGCCAACCGCCACCTCGACTACTTCCACAAGCTGAAGAAGATTTTCGGCAACTGCGTGACCATCGCCACCAATAATAAATTCGTGGTGCTGAAAGCGGTCAAAACTGGTCGTCGCCGCTAATCGCGTGTGCCGGATGGCGGCTAACGCCTTATCCGGCCTACGAAAGACGTGACGTTAAATTTCCAGTGCCAGTCGGGTGCCTTGTGCAATAGCGCGTCGGGCATCCAGTTCCATTGCCACATCGCAGCCGCCGATCAGATGCACCGTTTTACCTGCCGCGTGCAGCGGATCGACCAGTTCACGGCGTGGCTCTTGTCCGGCGCAAATCACCACGTGATCCACATTCAGGATCTGTAGCTCGCCGTTGATCATCACGTGTAACCCGTCATCATCGATCTTCTGATAGCTCACCGCCGGGATCATTTTTACGCCGCGTGAAAGCAGGGTAGCACGGTGGATCCATCCCGTTGTTTTGCCTAAACCTTGTCCTGGTTTACTGGCTTTACGCTGCAACATCACTATCTGGCGTGGGCTGCGGGGTAGATGTGGGCCTTCCGGACGTAAACCGCCGGGCTGTTGCAGACTGGTGTCGATTCCCCATTCCACGCAGAACTCGGCAATGTTCTGGCTGGTGGGATCGCCAGGCTGGCTCAGATACATGGCGGTATCAAAACCGATCCCGCCACAGCCAACGATCGCCACGCGTTTACCCACTGGCGTCTTATCGCGCAGGACGTCGAGATAGCTCAGCACTTTAGGGTGATCGATCCCCTCGATCGGCGGCATGCGCGGCTCGATCCCGCTGGCGAGGATCACGTTGTCGAAGGTGTGCAGATCGCGTGCGCTGACAAAGTGATTCAGTTTCAGCGTTACGCCAGTCACGTCGATCATCCGGCGGTAGTAGCGCAGGGTTTCATAGAATTCTTCCTTGCCGGGGATCTGTTTGGCGATATTAAACTGCCCGCCAATCTCGCCATATGCGTCAAACAGCGTAACGTGATGCCCGCGCGCGGCGGCATTAATGGCGAAGGCGAGACCCGCAGGGCCCGCGCCGACCACCGCCAGATTTTTCGGATGAGTGGCCGCAACGATCGGCATTTTGGTTTCATGGCAAGCGCGCGGATTGACCAGGCAAGAGGTGACTTTGCCGACGAAGATCTGATCCAGGCAGGCCTGGTTACAGCCGATACAGGTATTGATCTCATCCGCTCGTCCGCTTTGCGCTTTTGACAGCAGTTCGGCATCGGCGAGGAACGGGCGAGCCATCGACACCATATCGGCATCGCCACGGGCCAGAATATCATCGGCGACTTGAGGATCGTTAATGCGGTTGGTGGTGACCAGTGGGATCGTCACATGCCCTTTCAGCTTTCGCGTCACCCAACTAAACGCGCCGCGCGGTACCGGGGTCGCGATAGTGGGAATGCGTGCCTCATGCCAGCCAATACCGGTGTTAATAATGGTGGCGCCTGCAGCTTCTATCGCCTGTGCAAGCTGGACGGTTTCGTCGAAGGTTCCGCCGTTTTCCACCAGGTCGAGCATCGACAGGCGGAAGATAATGATAAAGTCATTGCCGGCGCGCTGGCGTACCGCCCGTACCACCTCAACGGCAAAACGCATGCGGTTGGCATACTCGCCGCCCCATTCATCATTACGCTGATTGGTGCGCAGAGTCAGGAATTCGTTGATCAGATACCCTTCGGATCCCATCACTTCCACGCCATCGTAGCCCGCTTCCCGCGCCAGTTGGGCGCAATGGGCAAAATCTTCAATCAGTTGCAGCACTTCATCGTGCGTCAGCTCATGCGGCGTAAAGCGGTTAATAGGGGCCTGAATGGCTGACGGCGCAACCAGATGCGGTTGATAGCTGTAGCGACCAGTGTGCAGGATTTGCAGGGCGATTTTCCCGCCTTCATCGTGAACCGCATCGGTAATGACGCGATGGTGTGCGAGCTGGCTGGTGTCGTTCAGCATCGCCCCGCCTTCCATACCCACGCCCGATAACGCGGGCGCAATTCCTCCGGTCACAATCAGGGCTACGCCGTGACGAGCACGTTCAGCATAGAACGCGGCCAGCCGTTCTGCACCATCAGGATACTCTTCCAGACCGGTATGCATTGAACCCATCAGCACGCGGTTTTTAAGCGTGGTGAATCCCAAATCGAGCGGGGCGAACAACGACGGATAGCTCATAAAGGTGTCCAGTATGTAAAATTATTGTTATGTGGTCGGATGAGTTACTAATTTAGCCGTCGCCGCGTAAAAGGGAAAAGGGGAATGCCGTGATTGTGATGGGATTCAAAAAAGAGGCTCTCCTTTTCAGGAGAGCCAATCGACGTTACTGCTGTTTAAGAAAATCGTTATACAGCATGTAGAGATGCGCGGCGCTCCAGGAGAAGTTAGGTGCGCCCTGCTGTGCGCCGGTCAACGGGTTATAGTTTTCCTGAATTGGACCTTCTGCCGTCAGCCCTTTGGCATGCTGGAAGAAAGTATCGGCCAGTTTTAATACTTCAGCGCGATAGCCATAACGCGCCATCCCTTTTAGCCCGAACCAGAACTGATCCACCCAGACGCGTCCGCGCCAGTATATGTCCGCGCCGAAGGCTGGATTGGTCAGTGCTGCGGTGCCAAGTGGGACATATGTGTTGAACTCTTTCGGATCGAGCATCACGCTAACTACCGCATCCGCATGGGATTGTGTGGCCGCACCGTTAAACAGCGGTGACCAGCCTTCCGGTCCTTAACCGGCCTACAAAGGAGGTCCTTTAGTAGACCGGATAAGATACGTTAGTATCGCCATCCGGCAGTGGTTAGACCTGCTCCACGCTCACCCGTAATGCGGCCAGGGCTTTGCGGGTTGATCGCAATACCAGTTCGCATTGCTCGATCGTTAATGTTAACGGCGGTTCGATACGGATCGTCTTCGCATTATTTAGTGTTCCGGCGACCAGCACTCGCTGACGGAACATTTCACTGGCAAAGCTGTAGCCAATCTCATTATCGACAAACTCAATCGCCATCAGCATGCCTTTGCCGCGAACGTCGTGTACCAGATCCGGATATTCACGCGCCAGGTGACGGAAACCATCCAGCAACATATCGCCTTTCTGCTCTGCCTGAGCGGGTAAATTTTGCTCCAGCAGGACGTTAATGGTCGCCAGCGCCGCCGCGCATGAGAGCGGGTTGCCACCGAACGTGGTGGTATGCAGGAAAGGATTGTCGAACAGGACGGAGAACACTTCTTCTGTGGCAATGGTCGCGCCAATTGGCATTACGCCACCCCCAAGCGCCTTGGCCAGACACAGAATGTCAGGCTGCACGTTTTCATGTTCGCAGGCGAACATCTTGCCGGTGCGCCCCATGCCGGTTTGCACTTCGTCGAGGATCATCAGCGCGCCAAACTCATCGCAAAGTTTACGTACCGCGGTTAAATACCCTTGCGGCGGCAGGATCACGCCTCCTTCCCCCTGGATTGGCTCCAGAATCACGGCGGCAACATCGTCGCCGGTCTTTTTGCATTCGCTCAGGACGGTGCGCATGGCATCAATATCGCCAAAAGGAACATGGCGGAAGCCCGGCAGCAGCGGCATAAACGGTTTGCGGAAGGTTGATTTAGCGGTGGCGGATAGCGACCCCAGCGATTTACCGTGGAAGGCTCCGCTGGTGGCAATAAATGTAAATTTACCGCGCGGCGATTGATACGCTTTCGCCAGTTTTAGCGCCGCTTCAACCGACTCGGTCCCGCTGTTACTGAAGAAACTGTATTTCAGCTTTCCGGGAGCCAGTGCAGCAAGCGTTTTTGCCAGCATGGCCCGTAATGGGTCAAGTAATTCCTGGCTGTGCAGAGGTTGTTTCGCGAGTTGATTCTGTACGGCGGAGACCACTACTGGATTACGGTGCCCCACGTTGAAAATTCCAAAACCTCCCAGGCAATCGACAAACTCCTGTCCCTGGGTGTCGACAAGCGTATTCAGGCTTCCCGCTTGCCACTCTACGGCTCCGTAATCCCCGCCGGCAGTTACAGATTTTCTATACTCTAAGAACCCCGGATTGACATGCTCTTTGAAGTAATCAATCACCTCTCGGTTTAGTGCTTTCATTTCCTCATGATCAAGCGTTCGCTTCTCGATGAGATTCAGTGCGTGTGCGCTGCAGGCCAGAGCCGATGCGCTGGAAGGTAACCTGTTCAAAATATGCTCCCGGAGCTCGCGTATCACATGATACTGAATTAAGTATTGCAGGGATTGCGCCATCCCGACGCGCTTAACGAAAATCGGGATAAACACCAGGGAAGATCTTGCTTGTACAACATTTAATCTCAAACATTAACATTTGCTGGCATTTTGCCCAGGTTTACGCGCGTAAAACCGACGAGAAAAACGCGTTATTGCGCTAAAAGTGGGCGAAAATTGCACTATTGCGGTGCGCTGAGTGAAGGTGCGTTGAATAGTTTCGTAATGAAAGTATTTTAAATCAATGAATTAGAAAACATACAAATTTTGAGGTTTAATCGCAAATTGCGATCTAAATCAAATTTAACAACTAAAGTTAAAAAGATTAGCGCCGAAATAACATAAGCCGAAAGAGTTAACAACCAGATAACCTGCACAGGACGCAACCATGTCTTCTCATCCCTACGTTAGTCAGCAAAATACACCGCTGGATGATGATATCACCCTCATGTCGACCACCGATTTACAAAGCTATATCACCCATGCGAACGATACCTTTGTTCAGGTCAGCGGCTATCAGCTGAATGAATTGCTTGCTCAGCCGCACAACCTGGTTCGTCACCCGGACATGCCGAAAGCGGCGTTTGCGGATATGTGGTACACCCTGAAACAGGGGGAACCGTGGAGCGGTATTGTGAAAAACCGGCGGAAGAATGGCGATCACTACTGGGTGAGGGCCAATGCGGTGCCGATGGTGCGGGAAGGACGCGTAACCGGGTATATGTCGATCCGTACCCGGGCGACGGAAGCGGAAATCGCGGCGGTCGAACCTTTATATAAAGCACTCAATGAAGGCCGTTGTCATCGGCGCGTCCATAAGGGGCTGGTGGTACGTAAAGGCTGGTTGGGTAAACTCCCGTCGCTTCCGGTTCGCTGGCGGGTACGCAGTGTCATGGCTTTTATGTTTGTCATCCTGGCAACTGCGCTACAGCAGATGGGCGCTGAATGGCCGCAACTGTTGGTGAGCGCGCTGGTGATGATGCTGGCGACGGTTATTTTCGAATGGCAGATTGTGCGTCCCATTGAGAATGTTGCCCAGCAGGCACTGAAAGTCGCGACCGGTGAGCGCAACAGCGTGACCCATCTTAACCGTAGCGATGAACTGGGTCTGATGCTACGGGCGGTGGGGCAGCTAGGGTTAATGTGCCGTTGGCTTATTCATGACGTGTCGAGTCAGGTCAGCTGTGTGCGTAACGACAGTGAAACGCTGGCGAAAGGCAGCGATGATTTAAACAAGCATACGCAGCAGACGGTAGAAAATGTGCAGGAAACGGTCACCACCATGAATCAGATGGCGGCATCGGTGAAGCAAAACTCTGCGACAGCAGCGGCGGCTGACAAGCTGTCTATTGCCGCCAGCAGCGCAGCGACACAGGGCGGTGAGGCGATGGATACAGTCATTAAAACAATGGACGATATTGCCAACAGCACCCAACGGATCGGTACTATCACGACCCTGATTAACGATATCGCCTTCCAGACAAATATTCTGGCGCTGAATGCGGCGGTTGAAGCGGCCAGGGCTGGTGAACAAGGAAAAGGATTTGCGGTGGTGGCCGGAGAGGTACGCCATCTTGCCAGTCGTAGTGCAAGCGCAGCAAATGACATCCGTAAACTGATTGATGCCAGCGCCGACAAGGTGCAGTCTGGCTCCGATCAGGTTCATGCCGCAGGGCGGACAATGGATGATATTGTGGCGCAGGTCCAGAATGTGACGCAGTTGATTGCTCAAATCAGCCATTCAACGCTGGAGCAGTCAGATGGTCTTTCCAGCCTGACCCGTGCCGTAAATGAGTTGAGCAATATTACGCAGAAAAATGCCGAACTGGTCGAAGAGAGCGCGCAGATTTCAGCAATGGTGAAACATCGTGCCGGTCGCCTGGAAGATGCGGTGACCGTGCTGCATTAATTCTCACCCTATCCCATTTTCCCGCCAAACGCTTATCGTCCCCGGTAGGCGTTTTTGTAATGATTTTGTTAATCATATATTAAATAATACCACTTTGGTATTACGATTCTATTTTCCTTATTCCGTTCTGACCGCGAGTGTCCTGTTTTTAAATATTGTTAAATATCGCTTATATAACGATCGGTCTTGCTTTATTCATCGTCAAAAACTATTTCGTAACATTGATGAAAATTAAAAAACGATCAATATCATAAAGTTAGGTGAGTGTTGACCGATAAGGATATCTGTCTGAAGAAAACTGTCTCCAGGGAGAAAATATGTTCTTGCATAACGTAAAGATTCGCTCGAAATTATTTATCGCGTTTGGTTTGTTTATTGTACTGATGATGGTGAGTTCGGGCCTTTCGCTGTTGAGTCTGGATCGTAGTAACAGTGGGATGCAGAACATCATTACCAATGACTATCCGATTACGGTAAAAGCCAATCTGCTCATTGATAATTTTCAGGAGTTTGTCAGTACTCAACAATTGATGTTATTGGATGAGGAAGGCAAATGGACCCAGGCGTCCCAGAAAAAGCTCGATACCATCAGCCAGCAAATTTCTGCTCTGCTGGATGCGCTGAGTGCTGCACCTCTCAATGATGCATCCAAAAAAATTGTTGCGGATATCCGCGATGTGCGTGAGCAGTATCTGGCTTCCCGATTCCGCATTCTGCAGGCGCTGCAGAATCACGATCGCTCCGGTGCGATGCACGAGATGATGACCCGCACGGTGAATGTGCAGCAGGCGTATAAAGCAAAAGTGCAGGAATTGATCGCCATTGAAGATGCCCAGATGCAGAAGGCGGGCGCTCAGGTGGAATATGATTTCCACACCAATCGCGCGCTGTTGATTACTCTGGCGCTGATAAGCATTGCCGCCGGTTGTGTGATGGGGTGGTATATTGTGCGCTCAATTACCCGACCTCTTAATGAAGCCGTGCAGTTTGCCGAGGCGATTGCGCAGGGCGACCTTACTCGCAACATCAGTATGGAACAGAAGGATGAGACCGGTGTGCTGCTGCAAGCGCTGATGGCAATGAAAACCCGACTGTTAGAGATTGTCGAGGAAGTGCAAAACGGCTCCGAAAATATCTCTGCGGCGGCGGCGCAGATTGTCGCGGGTAATCAGGATTTGGCTGCGCGTACCGAAGAACAGGCAAGCTCGGTAGAACAGACTGCGGCGTCAATGGAACAAATTACCGCGACGGTCAAAACGACGGCAGACCATACCCATGAAGCGACGAAGCTGTCTACGGGAGCGGCGGCGGTGGTGAAAAACAACGGTGAGATGATGAATCAGGTGACGCAGAAAATACGCGTGATTAATGAAACCTCTAACCGTATGTCAGAGATTATCAACCTGATAGATTCGATTGCTTTTCAAACCAATATTTTGGCGCTGAATGCGGCTGTCGAAGCGGCGCGCGCCGGTGAGCATGGACGTGGTTTCGCGGTAGTAGCCGGAGAAGTGCGTCAACTGGCGCAAAAAAGCGCATCGTCTGCCAGTGAAATCCGCAATCTGATTGAAGACTCCACCAGTCAAACCCGGGAAGGACTGGTGCTGGTTGAAAAAGCCAACGCGTTGATCAATGGAATGGTCACTAACGTTGAAGAAATGGATGTGATATTGCGGGAAATCGGTCAGGCCAGCCGCGAGCAGACGGACGGTATTTCGCAGATTAACAGTGCGATTGGCCTGATCGACACCACCACGCAACAGAACTCCTGTCTGGTAGAGGAGTCCGTTGCGGCAGCGGCGTCATTAAACGAACAGGCATTACACTTAAAAGAGATGATTAAAGTGTTCCGCGTACGTAAAGAGGACGCGCAGCCTGCTTAATCAAGCTGGGTGATGTCCAGCGATGCGCGATCGATAATACCGATGATCTTCTTGATTTGCGCTTCGCTGGTGTCACCGTGATTGACCCGCAGATCCAGCACGGCTTTAAAATTCTCCAGTGCTCTTTTCATCTGTGGATTCTTGCGTAATTCAAAGCCGACACAGCGTGCTTTAATACGTTCGTGGATATGTTCCAGATGTTCCTGGTTCTCTTCCAGCCATTGCAGGCCTTGCTCGGTGATTGTGATTTGCTTACGTCCGCCTTCCTCGTCACGGATGGCGATAAGCGACTGATCCTGCAAGAAATCCAGTGTCGGGTAAATCACGCCCGGGCTTGGGATGTAATTACCCTGAGTCAATGTTTCAATGGCTTTGATTAGCTCATAACCGTGACTGGCATCACGGGTCAAAATATCGAGAATCACCAGCCGTAATTCGCCGTGGCCGAAGAAACGCTGACGTCGACCGCCACCGCCACCGCGACCGTGGCGGTGTCCGCAGCCATGCTCATGATGGTGTTCTTTGTTACAGCCTTCGTGATGACGTTCTTCACCTTTACAGCAGCCTTCGTGCTGGTGTTCTGCATGTTTGCAGCACCCTTCATGATGATCTTGCATCATTCATCTCCTGACGTTATTTAGATATATCTAATTTATATCTAAACTTTTTCCATTTGCAAGTGTATGCAGGAATATTAATTTAATTTATTGATTTATATATATTTATTTTTTTTGTTTCGCGTTTGGAGTGGCTATCCATACTCTATCAAAAAAGTTCTTGCAATATTCTCAATTAGCAATCATTATCATTTAAAATTTATTTAGATATATCTAATCTCTGTCACGAAGGCGAAAAAATGACAAATAACATTCCACGCTATCCACAGCGCGTTCGCAATGAGCTGCGCTTCCGTGAACTGACCGTCCTGCGGGTTGAACGTATCAGCGCGGGTTTCCAGCGCATTGTACTGGGCGGTGACGCTCTGGATGGTTTTAGCTCACATGGTTTTGACGACCACACCAAGGTCTTTTTCCCTGAGCAGGGCAGTCACTTTGTGCCGCCCGTAGTGACGGATGAGGGGATTGTCTGGCCGGAGGGTGTGCGTCCGGTATCCCGTGATTACACGCCGTTGTATGACCAGGCACGCCATGAACTGGCGCTGGATTTTTATATCCACGACGGCGGCGTGGCGAGTACGTGGGCGATGAATGCGCGTGAAGGTGACAAATTGACGATTGGCGGACCGCGTGGCTCGCTGGTGGTACCAGAAGACTATGCGTACCAGGTTTACGTGTGTGATGAATCTGGAATGCCTGCGCTACGTCGTCGGCTGGAGGCGATCGGTCGTTTAGCGGTACGTCCAAACGTGACGGCGCTGGTTAGCGTACACGATGCAGCGTATCAGGACTATTTCGCTCATCTCGATGGTTTTACGATTCAGTGGTTTGTCGGCCATGACGAACAGGCAGTGAATGATCAGCTTTCACAGCTGACCGTACCTGCACAGGATTATTTCATTTGGATAACTGGCGAAGGAAAAGTGGTGAAAAACCTGAGCGCCCGCTTTGCTACTGAGGCTTTCGATCAGCAGTTGGTGCGTGCCGCGGCTTACTGGCATCAACGTCGGAACGTTAATTAATAATGTGACGGTGAAACGCCAAACGCCTGGCGGAATGCATAACTAAACGCTGCGGTGCTTGAATATCCCACATCGAGCGCCACGGCGGTTACGCTTTTATTTTTCTTCAGCATGAGTACAGACTCCAGAATTCGCATTTTTTGCTTCCAGACGCTGAAGGGTAATCCGGTTTCTTTTTTGAAATGACGCGAAAAGGTACGGGCAGACATACCCAAATGTTGTGCCCAATACTCTACTGAATGTTCCAGCGCCGGTGACGCTTGTATTGTTCGGCACACATGGGTTAATTCACGATCCTGCGGCCAGGGTAATACAAAGGCGACCTCTGGTAATTGCAGAATAATGTCGACCAGCACACTGACCAGTTTGCCTTCTTTTGACTGGCTATCATAATGGCCTGAAATTGAATTCGTGGCGTAATGAATAAACTCTCTGGCGAAATCACTGATCGCCACGACTTTACACTCATGGATACTTTCTTCGAGAAAACCCGGTTTAATATCCAGATTCTCTAAATGCACATCATCCAGCGCCCAAACTGCATGCTCAGTATTATTAGGGATCCAGATGCCGTAATGCGCGGGGATTATCCAGCACTTGCCGGCGACATCAATGCGCATACTGCCTTTGCGGGCAAAATGAAACTGCATAAAAGCGTGTGAGTGCTGCGGAACATGGTGGTTGGCTTCCAGGACATAAGAGCGAAAGTAAACGTCCTGCGGCAGTTCTGCCATGGAATCGTCCGGGAAGGAATTCCAATGTTTTTGCGCGAGAGTTTCCATAAATAAATCGTCAATGCTCCCGGTGGTGTGGCCGCTGTTCGATAGATCTTGTCCGCAAATCATAATACATACATTCTTTTTTCCATAATAATCTTGCGTAATAATTAATAGCCCACTTTTGGTAAATACCATGAACACGCTTTGTTCAGATGCTGTCATCGTCAATGAAACAAATGATAACTGGACCCGAATGGGAAAAGAGCTGCTCCAGCAAGCAGATATTCAGATCAATGGTTCCCGCCCCTGGGACATTCAACTTCATCATGCCGGTTTCTTTAAACGGGTGCTGCAACAAGGCTCCCTGGGGCTTGGCGAAAGCTATATGGAAGGCTGGTGGGACTGTGAACGCCTCGATGTTCTGTTCTGCAAAATTCTGAAAGCAAAACTCGACCAGCAAATGCCGGGAAATCTGAAAGATATATTACGTATTGCCAGCGCCCGCCTGTTTAATTTGCAGTCTCGCAGTCGTGCGTGGATTGTCGGTAAAGAACACTACGATATTGGCAACGATCTCTTTGCACTCATGCTGGATCCCCACATGCAATATTCCTGTGGCTACTGGAAAGAGGCAACCACTTTAGAAGACGCGCAAAACGCCAAATTAAAAATGATTTGCGAGAAGCTGCAACTGAAACCGGGTATGCGTTTACTCGATATTGGTTGTGGCTGGGGCGGGCTGGCCGAATATGCGGCGCGTCATTACGGCGTGGCGGTAGAAGGCGTCACTATCTCGAAAGAGCAGCAAAAAATGGCGCAGCAGCGCTGTGAAGGGCTGGACGTTAATATTCTGCTGCAGGATTATCGCGACCTCGATAAACACTACGATCGTATTGTCTCCGTGGGGATGTTTGAACACGTAGGGCCGAAAAACTACGACACCTATTTCAGCATCGCCGACCGTTGTTTAAAACCGGATGGGCTGTTCCTGTTACATACTATTGGTAGCAATAAAAAAGGGATGAGCGTCGATCCGTGGATCAATAAATATATTTTCCCGAATGGCTGCTTACCGGCGATTTCTCATATTGCTGAAGCGAGCGAGTCGCGATTCGTGATGGAAGACTGGCATAACTTTGGCAGTGACTATGATAAAACGCTGATGGCCTGGCATGCGCGGTTTAATCAGGCGTGGCCGGAGCTGTCATCGCGTTATTCCGCGACTTTCAGAAGGATGTTCAATTATTACCTGTGCGCTTGTGCTGGTGCGTTCCGCGCCAGAGATATTGAGCTGTGGCAAGTACTGTTTAGCCGGGGCGTAGAAGGCGGGATCCGCGTTTATCGTTAACGTTCCGCCGGATGTCGGCGTTGCCTTATCCGGCCTACAAAGCTTTGCACTCGTAGGCCTGATAAGTGCAGCGCATCAGGCACTTATGGCTTATCCCAACTCACTCTCTGCCAGCGCTTTAAACACCATTGCGACGGCGTGCGCGCCGGGGTCCATATTGCCCAGCAGGCTTTCGCCGCTGAGATACGATGCGCGGCCCGCATTGGCTTTGCTCGACAGACAGGTACGTTCTGCGCCTGCCTGTGCGGCGTCAAAAGCGGCTTGCAGGTTTTGCGGTTGTGCCAGCAGAGACGTCAGTGCGGGTTGCAGCGCGTCAATCATCGTACGGTCACCTTCGTCTGCACCACCGTAGAACTTCATCTGCGCCAGGCCCGTATTCAGCGCCTCGGCAACGTTAGCCCCTTGTTCGAGTTTCTGCCCGGCGGCGGTAAAGAAGATGGACATCAGTACGCCGCTGGACCCGCCCATCACCACGGTCAGGCGTTCGCCGATCAGGGCGAACAGCGTGGCAAGGTTATCCAGTGGCAGTCGCTGACGATGCAGCAGGTCAGCGATTTCACGCGCACCAGCGGCAAAAGTTGAACCCGTATCACCATCGCCTACTTTGGCATCCAGCGCGTTGAGGTGTGTTTCCAGATCGGAAAGCGTTCCGGTGACCTGCTCAATAATCCCGGCAACCAGCGTGTTGGCTGAGGGCTGGAATTCGACACGCGCGCTGCGCTGCGATGACGGCACACAGTTGATTTCGCGTGGTGGAACCGGGGTTGGCCAACTGCTGGTTTCTACTTCGGTTAACAGTGCTTTTTCGATGCTCTCTTCCAGTACGATGGCGGTCAGCGAGAAACCTTTCATATCCAGGGCGGTGACCAGCGAGGCCGGGCCAATCAGCCAGTCGATACGCGGATGCAGTGGGCTGTTTGCCAGTTCCCGAGTGATAATAGCCATTTCAGCAACGGACACGCCGCCCAGGTTATTAATCATTACTGCCAGACGGCCGGTTTCGGGCAGTGCCGCCAGCAGTTTATCCACCATCAAATTCACCACCTGCGCACTGTTTTGCGTGTCGATAACCGAAGCACCCGGTTCGCCGTGAATGCCCATGCCCAGTTCGGCATGGCCCGCATGATGGCGCGGTGCAGCGTCGGTTTCCTGCGGCAGGTGGCAACTGGAAATGGCGACGCCCAGGCTGAAGGTGTTACTTGCTGCATACTGCGCTTCACGCAGGACGGTAGCGAGGTTGTAGCCGCGTTCAGCGAAATAGCCTGCCACTTTATGAACCAGGATAGTGCCCGCAATCCCGCGAGGATGCTTGTTATCCGGCAGGGAGATATCGTCGCCGACAATCAGCATTTCGACGTTATAGCCAAGGCGGCGTGCTTTTTCGGCGGCGAGGCCGAAGTTAAGACGATCGCCGGTGTAATTTTTAACGATCAACAGACAGCCTGCCTCGCCAGTTACCGCCTGGATTGCGGTCAGCACTGCATCTACGCTCGGGGACGCAAACACGTCGCCACAGACCGCAGCGGTGAGCATGCCTTTACCGATAAAACCAACGTGCGCAGGTTCGTGTCCCGAACCGCCGCCAGAAATGACCGCCACGTTATCTTTGTTGAGATCGCGACGTACCACGATGCGAATAGCCGGATCGCTTTCCAGACGCGCCAGATTGTTCCACGGACTGGTGATAATCGTACCGTCGATGACGTCGTTAACGAGTTGGGTACGCTGATTAAAAAAGAATTGAGACATAACGGCTCCTCGAGGTTGAGTGTAAGACAAACCCCCGAATGCATTGTCATGGTGCGGAGGCGATGGGGAGATTCTGGCGGAGTCAGCGTGGAAAAAAACAGCGGCAAAATGAGTTTCATTACGGAACGTAATTGTTATTTTTTGTTCCGTAATGGAACGCATTTGTGAGATGAACGATCACAATGCGAGCCCGCTCGACTTTTTTATCGCCTTTTCAGTGCTGGCCACACCGCACAGTAAACGTTTTGTTACTGCTTTTAACGGCGTCAGAGAGGGGCAAAGGGAATTTGATTTTCGCGTTCTGCAAGGATTTGTCGGAAAATGAACGGATCGGGATCGCAAACCTTAGTATTTTCAGGGTTAACCGTTTCAATATGGAACGCATGTCATTTTTATCTGTTTCATATCAGAACAAAAAGACGAATGATTTTTTTGTTCCCGCCTCGCCATACAGTTATTGCATCGCTCCGGTCTCCCGTTTTCGCCGTTCGCAATAGGCTAAACAGGTTAACGCCAGGGCTCACCATGTAAAAACATGTACTTATTTGAGGATGAAAGGAATGCTAAAAGTTATTCAATCTCCAGCCAAATATCTCCAGGGTCCTGACGCTTCTACCTTATTTGGTCAATACGCTAAAAATCTGGCAGACAGCTTTTTCGTGATTGCAGATGACTTCGTCATGAAACTGGCGGGAGACAAAGTACTCAATGGCCTGCACAGCCACGGTATTAGTTGCCACGCGGAACGCTTCAATGGCGAATGCAGCCATGTTGAAATTAATCGCCTGATTGCCATTCTGAAGCAGCACGGTTGCCGTGGTGTGGTTGGGATTGGCGGTGGGAAAACGCTGGATACAGCCAAAGCGATCGGTTACTACCAGAAACTGCCGGTGGTGGTGATCCCAACTATCGCCTCAACTGATGCGCCAACCAGTGCGCTGTCTGTTATCTATACCGAAGCCGGTGAGTTCGAAGAATATCTGATCTACCCGAAAAACCCGGATATGGTTGTCATGGATACGGCAATTATCGCCAAAGCGCCGGTACGTCTGCTGGTAGCCGGGATGGGCGATGCGCTCTCGACTTGGTTTGAAGCAAAAGCGTGTTTTGATGCCAGAGCGACCAGCATGGCGGGAGGACAGTCCACGGCGGCGGCCCTGAGCCTGGCGCGCTTGTGCTATGATACGTTGCTGGCAGAAGGTGAAAAGGCTCGCCTGGCGGCGCAAGCTGGCGTGGTGACCGATGCTCTGGAACGTATCGTGGAAGCGAACACCTATCTCAGCGGCATCGGCTTTGAAAGCAGTGGTCTTGCGGGTGCACACGCCATCCATAATGGCTTCACCATTCTGGAAGAGTGTCACCATTTGTACCACGGTGAAAAAGTCGCCTTTGGTACGCTGGCGCAACTGGTGCTGCAGAACAGCCCGATGGAAGAGATCGAAACGGTGCTGAATTTCTGCCAGAAAGTAGATCTGCCGGTAACGCTGGCGCAAATGGGCGTGAAAGACGGCATCGACGCTAAGATTATGGCCGTTGCGAAAGCCACCTGCGCGGAAGGTGAAACCATTCACAATATGCCGTTCCCGGTGACGCCTGAAAGCGTCCATGCCGCTATTCTGACGGCAGACCTGCTGGGACAGCAGTGGCTGGCACGTTAATCAGACGTCGGTAAGCCTTTTATTTGGCATCTTCTCCCCCTCTGGCAGTCTCTGCCGGAGGGGTTGTCTATGGTAAAACAGCGGAAATGGATATGACGGCGCACACTCATGGCATCGGGAAGGAAGTCTCTTCGGTCATTGCTCAGTCATGGCATCGTTGCAGCAAGTTTATGCAGCGGGAAACCTGGCAGGCACCGCATCAGGCACAGGGACTGACTTTTGCGTCGATTTGTCGCCGTAAGACTGCGCTACTGACGATTGGACAGGCTGCGCTGGAAGATGCCTGGGAGTTTATGGATGGACGTCCGTGCGCACTGCTGATTCTGGATGAATCGGCTTGTATTCTCAGCCGGTGCGGCGATCCGCAGACGGTGGAACAGCTGGCGGAACTTGGCTTTCGTGACGGTAGCTACTGTGCGGAAAGCATTATCGGCAGTTGTGCGCTATCGCTGGCAACGATGCCAGGGCAGCCGACAAAAACCTCTGGCGATCAGCATTTTAAGCAGGCGCTGCATCCGTGGTCGTTCTGCTCGACGCCGGTATTCGATAACCATGGTCGACTGTTTGGCTCTATTTCCTTGTGCTGTCTGGTAGAGCATGAGTGCGTTTCTGATTTGTCCCTGACGCTGGCGATTGCCAGAGAAGTCGGCAACTCTTTGCTGACTGATAGCCTGCTAGCCGAATCTAACCGCCATCTGAATCAGATGTACGGACTGCTGGAAAGCATGGATGATGGCGTGATGGCGTGGAACGAGCAGGGCGTTCTGCAATTTCTTAATGCCCGTGCCGCTTTGCTTTTACATCTGGATGCACAGGCCAGCCAGGGTAAAAACATTAATGACTTGCTCAATCTGCCCATGCTGCTGCGCCGGGCGATAAAACATGCCCGCGGCCTGAATCACGTCGAAGTCACCTTTGAAAGTCAGCATCAGTTTGTTGATGCCGTCATTACCCTGAAGCCGATTGTTGAAGAGCAGGGCAACAGCTTTATTCTGCTGCTGCACCCGGTCGAACAAATGCGCCAACTGATGACCAGCCAGCTCGGAAAAGTCAGCCACACCTTTGAACAGATGTCGACGGATGACCCGGAAACCCGTCGGCTGATCCATTTTGGTCGCCAGGCGGCGAGAGGGAGTTTCCCTATTCTGTTGTGTGGTGAAGAGGGAGTGGGTAAAGAGCTATTGAGCCAGGCTATTCACAATGAAAGTGAACGTGCCAGCGGGCCGTATATCGCCGTGAACTGCCAACTGTATGCCAACAGCGTGCTGGGGCAGGATTTTATGGGCAGTGCGCCAACCGATGATGAAAACGGTCGGCTGAGCCGCCTTGAACTGGCGAACGGCGGTACGCTGTTTCTGGAAAAAATTGAGTATCTGGCACCAGAGTTGCAATCCGCGTTGTTGCAGGTTATCAAGCAGGGCGTATTGACCCGCCTTGATGCCCGCCGCCTGATCCCGGTAGATGTCAAAGTGATTGCTACTACCACGGTTGATCTCGCCAACCTGGTGGAGCAAAACCGCTTTAGCCGCCAACTGTATTACGCGTTACACTCCTTTGAAATTGTTATTCCACCGCTGCGGGCACGGCGTAACAGCATTCCGGCGCTGATTCATACACGCTTAAATAGCCTGAAAAAACGCTTTTCATCCAGCCTGAAGCTGGACGATGACGCGCTGGCGCAACTGGTGGCCTACTCGTGGCCGGGCAATGATTTTGAACTCAACAGCATTATCGAAAATATCGCCATTAGTAGCGACAATGGCCATATTCGCCTGAGTAATCTGCCGGATTATCTGTTTGCCGAACGTCCGGGTCTGGAAGCAGCATCTTCACTGCTGCCAGCCAGCCTGACGTTTACCGCCATCGAAAAAGAGGCGATTATCCATGCCGCCCGCGTCACCAGCGGACGTGTGCAGGAAATGTCGCAACTGTTGAATATTGGCCGCACCACCTTGTGGCGCAAGATGAAGCAGTACGACATCGATGCCAGCCAGTTTAAGCGCAAACATCTGGAGTAGTTTCTTCGATTCTGGCCATCGAAAACAGCGCATCTGACAGACGATTGATGTAACGCTTAAGCTCATCACGCAGCGTCAACGTTCTGCCCATGGTGATGAGGAGTCGCTCCAGCCGACGCGCCAGCGTGCGCGCAACGTGTAGCTGTGCCGATGCGAGGTTTTTCCCCGGAATAACAAACTCTTTTAGCGGACCGCTTTGCGTCATATTGCGATCAATAAGCTGCTCCAGCGCCTGAATATCCTCGGGACTGATCGTCTGCGTTAAGCGAGCAAGACCCTTCTCATCGCTGGCAAGTTCCGCGCCGAGCACAAACAGCGTCTTCTGGATGGTATGTAAATCCTGGCGAAGCTCTGTCAGGCGCGTGCTGGCGTAGCAGACGCCAAGCTGGGAAATCAGTTCGTCCACGGTGCCATAGGCATTCACGCGGATATCGTCTTTGTCGATACGGCTGCCGCCAAACAGCGCGGTTGTGCCCTTATCACCAGTGCGGGTATAGATACGGTACATTTATGTTATCTCGCTGAAAGGAAGCACTTTGACCAGTTGACCAGCATTGGCACCAAGCGTGCGGATCTGCGCCATTCCGGCGGCGATATGACCACGGATCAGCGCCCGATCCTCGGGCAACTGGGCGTGGGTTAAAGCAATATCACCCGTGGCGTTAAGACCAAGACCGACACGCAGCGTGGAGCTTTTGGCCGCAAGTTTGCTCAACGCCAGCGCACAGTCATTCTCGTCGCAACAGACCGTCCGGCATGGGACGCCTTGCTCTTCCAGTCCCCAGCACAGTTCATCAAGCGCGCGGGTATCCTGCCAGCGTGGGTGATAAAACAGATGTACGCCCGGTGATGAAAGTGACATTGCGCCCCCTTTGGATTAGAAAGCCTGACGGAAGATCTCGGCAATTTCTTTCTCGTTCCCTTTGCGCGGGTTAGAGAAGGCGTTGCCGTCCTTCAGCGCCATTTCCGCCATGTACGGGAAATCGGCTTCTTTGACGCCCAGATCGCGCAGATGCTGCGGAATGCCGATATCAGCGGAGAGACGGGCGATGGCGTGAATGGCCAGCTCAGCGGCATCCATGGTTGACAGCCCGTCGGTGTTCTCGCCCATAAACTCAGCGATATCGGCAAATTTTTCCGGGTTAGCGATGAGGTTATAACGGGCTACGTGTGGCAGCAATACCGCATTTGCCACGCCGTGCGGCATGTCGTACAGACCACCGAGCTGGTGTGCCATCGCATGAACATAGCCGAGATTGGCGTTGTTGAAGGCCATACCCGCCAGCAGCGAAGCATAGGCCATATTTTCACGGGCTTTCAGGTTGCTGCCCAGCGCCACAGCCTGACGTAAATTACGCGCGATCAGGCGGATCGCCTGGATAGCGGCGGCGTCGGTGACCGGGTTGGCATCTTTGGAAATATAGGCTTCCACGGCGTGGGTCAGGGCGTCCATCCCGGTGGCGGCGGTCAGCGGGGCGGGTTTGCCGAGCATCAGCAGCGGGTCATTAATGGAAACCGACGGCAGGTTACGCCAGCTGACGATCACGAATTTCACTTTGGTTTTGGTATTGGTCAGCACGCAGTGGCGGGTGACTTCGCTGGCCGTACCGGCAGTGGTATTCACCGCGACAATCGGCGGCAGCGGGTTGGTCAGGGTTTCAATCCCGGCATAGCTGTAGAGATCGCCTTCGTGCGTGGCTGCGATACCGATACCTTTACCGCAGTCATGCGGGCTACCGCCGCCGACAGTAACGATGATATCGCACTGCTCTTTACGAAAGACCTCCAGACCGTCGCGCACGTTGGTATCTTTAGGGTTCGGCTCTACGCCGTCAAATACGACCACCTCAATCCCGGCTTCACGCAGATGTGCCAGCGTTTTATCTACCGCACCGTCTTTTATCGCCCGCAGACCTTTATCGGTGACCAGCAGCGCTTTTTTACCGCCTAACAGTTTGCAGCGTTCGCCGACAACGGAAATAGCATTTGGGCCAAAAAAGTTAACATTCGGCACAAGGTAATCAAACATACGATAGCTCATAATATACCTTCTTAGATTTAAATTATAATTCAGAGAAACAATTCAATGCGGTCTCAGCCAATAATCTATCTTGTTCCACAGTGCCGCCGCTAACGCCGACGGCACCAATTAATTGACCGTCAAATACAACAGGTAAACCGCCACCAAAAATAACGATTCGCTGTTGATTGGTGAGCTGTAAACCATATAGAGAAGCACCTGGTTGTACTGCATCGGTAATTTCATGGGTGCCCTGCCGCAGACAGCAGGCGGTCCAGGCTTTATTGAGAGAAATATCACAACTGGTGACAAACGCCTCGTCCATGCGCTGCATCAGTAGCGTGTTTCCGCCGTGGTCGACCACGGAAAAGACCACCGGAACGTTGATTTCAATCGCTTTTGCCTCGACGGCAGTCGCCATTTTCTTTGCGGCCGCCAGCGTAATGGTGGCGATTTGTTGGCTCTTATTCACAGTATCTCCTGACAAGGTTGTAGGGCTGAGGTCGCAAAAAATATCGCGCTACAGCTATTTTTTCTCATTGGGTTTTCTGTATTTTCTCGCGACGCGTTATTAAGTCAATAGTGTGGATTTTTCTAAAATATTAATTTAATTCCCTGCGTTCGGCATTTGTTGATAATGATCATTTAAGCGCGTCACAATTCTTTATGGATATTCCTGTTGACCGTTTCAATATGAAACGCTGACATTTAAATATGTATCAAATTGGAACGTAATTAATTTTATTTTTTTATCGGCCTGCTCATTTAAAGTTCGGCTATTGCTGATAAAGGCGATTGCTGGGGGGATAGAGCACCAGCGATACAGCCTGGCGTCCCTATTCTTTATCTTTTGAGTCTATAAACTATGAGAAGATCAAAACGATTCGAAGTTCTTGCGAAGCGCCCTGTAAATCAGGATGGGCTTATTGGCGAATGGCCGGAAGAAGGTCTGATCGCCATGGAAAGTCCCTACGATCCAGCCTCTTCTGTGAAGGTGGAAAAGGGTCGTATCGTTGAACTGGACGGCAAGCGCCGCGCCGAGTTCGACATGATTGACCGCTTTATTGCCGACTACGCGATAAACGTGGCTGAAACCGAGCGTGCCATGCAGCTCGACGCACTGGAGATCGCCAGAATGCTGGTGGATATCCACGTCAGTCGCGAAGAGATCATTGCTATTACCACCGCTATTACTCCGGCGAAAGCGGTGGAGGTGATGGCGAAAATGAACGTGGTAGAGATGATGATGGCGCTGCAAAAAATGCGCGCCCGACGCACCCCCTCTAACCAGTGCCACGTGACCAACCTGAAAGATAATCCGGTGCAGATTGCCGCCGATGCCGCTGAAGCGGGGATTCGTGGTTTTTCCGAACAGGAAACGACGGTCGGGATTGCCCGCTATGCGCCGTTTAACGCCCTTGCGCTGTTGGTCGGTTCTCAGTGTGGTCGCCCTGGCGTACTGACACAATGTTCTGTTGAAGAGGCTACTGAGCTGGAGCTGGGAATGCGTGGGTTAACCAGCTACGCCGAAACGGTGTCGGTCTACGGAACGGAATCGGTATTCACTGACGGCGACGATACGCCATGGTCAAAAGCATTTCTCGCCTCGGCCTATGCGTCCCGCGGCCTGAAGATGCGCTACACCTCCGGTACCGGTTCGGAAGCCTTGATGGGCTATTCCGAAAGTAAATCGATGCTGTACCTGGAGTCGCGCTGCATTTTTATCACCAAAGGCGCGGGTGTACAGGGGCTGCAAAACGGCGCGGTTAGCTGTATCGGGATGACGGGCGCAGTGCCGTCGGGGATCCGCGCGGTACTGGCGGAAAACCTGATTGCGTCGATGCTCGACCTTGAAGTGGCCTCGGCTAATGACCAGACCTTCTCACACTCCGATATTCGCCGTACCGCCCGCACCCTGATGCAGATGCTGCCCGGCACCGACTTTATCTTCTCTGGCTATAGCGCCGTCCCCAATTACGACAACATGTTTGCCGGTTCTAACTTCGATGCTGAAGACTTCGATGATTACAACATACTGCAACGTGACCTGATGGTTGACGGCGGCCTGCGCCCGGTAACCGAAGAAGAAACCATCGCTATCCGTAACAAGGCGGCGCGGGCTATCCAGGCGGTATTCCGCGAACTGGGCCTGCCGACTATCAGTGATGAGGAAGTGGAGGCTGCCACCTACGCTCACGGCAGCAAAGACATGCCTGCGCGCAATGTGGTGGAAGATCTGGCTGCAGTGGAAGAGATGATGAAGCGCAACATTACCGGGCTGGATATCGTCGGGGCGCTAAGCGGTAGCGGATTTGAAGATATCGCCAGCAATATTCTCAATATGTTGAGACAGCGCGTGACCGGTGATTACCTGCAAACATCGGCCATTCTGGATCGTCAGTTCGACGTGGTCAGCGCCGTGAATGACATCAATGATTATCAGGGACCCGGCACCGGCTATCGCATCAGTGCCGAACGCTGGGCAGAAATTAAAAATATTGCGGGCGTGGTTCAGCCCAGCTCGATTGAATAAGGCGGTACACCGTGGAATGCACAACTGAACGTAAGCCCGTTTTTACCTTGCAGGTCAGTGAAGGCGAGGCGGCAAAAGCAGACGATCGCGCTGATGAAGTGGTGATTGGCGTCGGGCCGGCCTTTGGCAAGCACCAGCATAAAACCCTGATTGATATGCCGCACAACGCGATTCTGAAAGAGCTGGTGGCAGGGATTGAAGAAGAGGGGCTGCATGCGCGAGTGGTGAGAATTCTGCGCACCTCTGATGTCTCTTTTATGGCGTGGGATGCGGCGAACCTCAGTGGCTCCGGCATCGGGATTGGTATTCAGTCAAAGGGAACCACAGTTATTCATCAGCGTGATTTACTGCCCCTGAGTAACCTTGAACTCTTCTCTCAGGCCCCGCTGCTGACGCTGGAAACCTATCGCCAGATTGGAAAGAACGCTGCGCGCTATGCACGCAAAGAGTCGCCCTCGCCGGTTCCGGTGGTCAATGACCAGATGGTGCGCCCCAAATTTATGGCCAAAGCCGCGCTGTTTCACATTAAAGAAACCAAGCATGTGGTGCAGGATGCTGCGCCTGTCACGCTGCATATTGCATTAGTAAGGGAATGACAATGAACGACAACATCATGACCGCGCAGGATTATCCTTTAGCTACCCGCTGCCCGGAGAAAATCCTGACCCCCACCGGGAAACCGCTAACCGATATCACCCTTGAGAATGTGCTGGCGGGACATGTAGGGCCGCAGGATGTGCGTATTTCTCAGCAAACGCTGGAGTATCAGGCGCAGATTGCCGAACAGATGCAACGTCACGCCGTGGCGCGCAACTTCCGCCGCGCGGCCGAACTGATTGCCATCCCGGATACCCGCATTCTGGAAATCTACAACGCGCTACGTCCGTTTCGCTCTTCATTCGCGGAGCTACAGGCGATCGCTGATGAGCTGGAACATACCTGGCACGCGACGGTGAACGCCGGATTTGTGCGTGAGTCGGCAGAGGTGTATCAGCAGAGAAACAAGCTGCGTAAAGGCAGCCAGTGACGGAGGGAATATGCCGTTAATCGCAGGGATTGATATCGGCAACGCCACCACGGAAGTGGCGTTGGCGCAGCATGACCGGTTTATCGCCAGCGGGATTGTCGCGACCACGGGCATGAAAGGAACGCGGGACAATATTGCCGGGGTGGTCGCTTCCCTGCAGCAGGCGCTGGAAAAAACGCCATGGTCGCTTAAAGATGTGGCGAAAATCTGTATCAATGAAGCCGCACCGGTGATTGGCGATGTGGCGATGGAAACCATCACGGAAACCATCATTACCGAATCAACGATGATAGGGCATAACCCACAAACGCCCGGCGGCGTTGGCGTGGGAATGGGAACCACCATTGCTGTGGAGAAGCTGGCGGCATTGAGTGAGGATCGATGTGCTCAGGGCTGGATCCCATTGGTGGGTGAGGCAATGGATTTTCTCGAGGCAGTTTGGCTCATCAATGAGGCACTGGATCGCGGAATCAACGTGGTGGCGGCCATCCTGAAAAAAGATGATGGCGTGTTGGTGAATAATCGCCTGCGTCGGCCAATGCCGGTGGTTGATGAAGTCACCCTGCTGGAGAAGGTGCCGGAAGGCGTGCTGGCGGCGGTGGAAGTGGCGGCCGCGGGACAGGTGGTGCGGGTGCTGTCGAATCCTTACGGTATCGCTACCTTCTTTGCCCTGACGCCGGAGAAAACACAAACCATCGTCCCTATTGCCAGAGCGCTGATTGGTAACCGCTCCGCCGTGGTGCTGAAAACCCCGCAGGGCGATGTGCAATCAAGAGTGATCCCGGCGGGTAAGATCTTTATCCGTGGTGAAAAGCGTGGCGGTGAAGCCGACGTAGCGCAAGGTGCGCAGGCCATTATGCAGGCGATGAACGCCTGCGCGCCCGTGCGAGATATTGGTGGGGAAGCTGGTACGCACGCAGGCGGCATGCTGGAGCGAGTGCGTAAGGTGATGGCCTCGCTGACTGGGCATGATATGAACGCGGTGCATATTCAGGATCTGTTGGCGGTTGATACGTTTATTCCGCGCAAGGTGCAGGGCGGCATCGCCGGGGAGTGTTCGATGGAAAATGCTGTCGGCATTGCGGCGATGGTGAAATCCGATCGTTTACAAATGCAGGCTATTGCCAGCGAGTTGAGCGCGCGATTAAACACCTCCGTTGAAGTAGGAGGGGTAGAGGCCAATATGGCCGTGACAGGTGCGTTAACGACGCCTGGATGTGCTGCACCGCTGGCGATCCTCGATTTAGGCGCAGGTTCCACTGATGCAGCCATCATCAATAGAGAAGGGACAGTAAAGGCGGTACATCTGGCCGGTGCGGGTAATATGGTCAGCCTGTTGATTCAGACGGAGCTGGGTCTGAGCGATCCGTTTCTGGCCGAGGAAATAAAAAAATACCCGTTGGCGAAAGTAGAGAGCCTGTTCAGTATTCGTCATGAGAACGGTGCGGTGGAGTTTTTCCGCGAACCGCTCAGCCCATCAGTATTCGCCAAAGTGGTGTATCTGAAAGATGGCGAGTTGATCCCGGTAGATAACCAGACTTCGCTGGAAAAAATTCGTCTGGTGCGACGTCAGGCCAAAGAGAAGGTTTTTGTGACCAACTGCCTGCGTGCATTGCGCCAGGTGTCTCCCGGCGGATCCATTCGCGATATCTCTTTCGTGGTGCTGGTGGGCGGTTCCTCGTTGGATTTCGAAATCCCACAGATGATTACCGACGCGCTGGCACATTACGGGGTTGTCGCCGGACAGGGCAACATTCGTGGTACCGAAGGGCCGCGTAATGCGGTGGCGACCGGGCTGGTTTTGGCCGGAATGGCGAATTAATCGTGCAGAAAACAGCCGCCGCAAGCGTTTAGCTGCGGGGTAAATCAAATAAAGGCAACGTTCTCTTTGATATCCCGGCGGAGTTGGGTACATAGTATAAATGTGTCTCTCACGTGGTTAATTTTAAGGATAAGAGCATGCCAACAGCAATTGAGAAAGCATTGGATTTTATTGGTGGTATGAACACCTCAGTGTCAGTACCCCATTCAATGGACGAAAGTACCGCTAAGGGAATCTTAAAGTATTTGCATGACTTAGGTGTGCCAGCGAGTCCGGAAGTTGTAATGGCACGGGGTGAGCAGGAGGGATGGAATCCTGAGTTCACGAAAAAAGTAGCCGGATGGGCAGAAAAAGTCGCCTCCGGTAACCGTATCCTTATCAAGAATCCAGAGTATTTTTCGACCTATATGCAGGAGCAGCTCAAAGAACTCGTGTGAGCTGACTATCGAATAACACGCTAACGGACGTTTCCATCTCGGGATGGCGGCGTCCAAAAGCGCTGCCACAATTCTGATTAATCCCGATTACCATCCTGGTGCGTTTAAAACGCGTGGCTAACTCTGTATCTTAAAAATAACCACGTTTTTATTATCTGGTTAACCTCTGACGATCTCCATTTCATAAAATACGCCATTTCGTTTTGTCCCTCTGGGCACAATAAAAATATGAACATAATCAGGTCAGCGGTGCCTGCGGAATTGTTGTGATCGCAGCGCAACCTACTCTGGGCGGCGTCTGCTCACCAACACGAAGTGTGTTTTTATACTTTCCCGACTGGAATCATCGTTTTTTCATGAATGTGTCACTATAGCTAAAAGCCTCAATGACGAATATCTCATTATTCAGCCATTCGTTACCCCAGGAATATATCTATGTCTGCTAAAACGCTGTATGAAAAATTAGTTGAATCGCATACCGTTCGGGAACTTGATAACGAAGGGCATGTTTTACTTTATATCGATCGTTCGATACTCAATGAATATACCAGTCCACAAGCATTTAGCGGGTTAAGGGAACAGGGACGGCCGGTGCGGCATCCGGAAGCCTTTCTGCTGAATGTTGATCATGTTAATCCCACCCGGCCGCAGCGCGATATGCTGATGACGGATCCCGGCGGTCAGTTGCAGGTTGATTATTTTCGGGAAAATGCCGCTGATTTTGGTATCACGTTATTTGATGTGCTGGACCCACGGCAAGGGATAGAACATGTCGTTGCCCACGAGCAAGGGCTGGTCATGCCCGGAATGGTGATTGCGGCTGGCGACAGCCATACCACCACTTACGGTGCGTTTGGCGCTCTGGGATTTGGTATCGGTACGTCGGAAATCGAACACCTGCTGGCGACTCAGACGCTGGTCTATCGCAAGCTGAAAACCCTGCGTGTCAGCGTTAAGGGTGAATTGCCTTTTGGTTGTTCTGCAAAAGATATCGTTCTTGAATTACTCGAACGTACTGGCGCAGATGGTGCGACAGGATATGCCATCGAATTCGACGGTGAAACAATCAGTGCCCTGAGTGTTGAGGGGCGAATGACGCTTTGCAATATGGCCGTGGAGGCAGGAGCTCGCGGTGCGATTATTGCGCCGGATGAAAAGGTTTTTGACTATATCCACGGGAAGCCGCAAATGCCCGCAGGTGAACTCTGGCAACAGGCATTGCAGGAGTGGTCGCAGTTAAGTAGTGATGCTGATGCGGTTTTTGATAAGACCGTGACGATCGACTGTCTCGATCTTGAACCTAAAGTGACCTGGGGGATCAGCCCGGATCAAACCTGTGCGATCACCGGCCATGTCCCATCCCCGGAACACGAAACGCATCCACTTAAACGCCTCGCGCTTGAGAAAGCTCTCCAGTATATGGATCTGCTGCCCGGTACGCCGGTGAGTGACCTTCGTATTTCGCACGCTTTTATTGGCTCATGCACAAATGGCCGCATTGAAGATCTGCGGGCCGTCGCGAAAGTCGTGGCAGGACGCAAAATTGCCAGCCATGTGCGCGGGATTATTGTGCCCGGTTCAACGCAGGTCCGGTGCCAGGCGGAAGACGAGGGGTTGGCGAAAATCTTTATTGATGCTGGTTTTGAATGGCGTCAGTCGGGTTGCTCAATGTGCCTTGCGATGAACGAGGACGTACTGGCAGCAGGCGATCGCTGCGCATCGGGTACGAACCGTAATTTCCCTGGGCGGCAAGGCGCAGGGGCAAGAACGCATTTAATGAGCCCGGCGATGGTCGCGGCAGCAGCGGTAGCAGGGCATCTGGTCGATGTTCGGACATTACTTCAGGCGGGGGAATGAGATGGATACGTTTAAGCAAATTAGCGGGCGAATTGCGCCAATGCTGGAACCGAATATCGACACCGATGTGATTATGCCTAAACAGTTCCTGAAAGGGATCGATCGTCAGGGGTTGAATAAAGGGGTGTTTTTCGATCGCCGTTTCCTGGGCAATGGTCAGCCTAATCCCGATTTTATTCTCAATATGCCGGGCTGGCAGGACGCGACGTTTTTGCTGGTCGGCCCCAACTTTGGCTGCGGATCGAGCCGCGAACATGCCGTTTGGGGATTAAAACAGTTGGGCATCCGGGCGCTGTTAGGTTCCACTTTCGCCGGGATTTTTGATGACAACTGCCAGCGCAACGGGATCCTGACAATCTCTTTGGATGACGCGTCTCTGGCTCGTCTGGCACAGTTAGCTGCGAAGGCTGACAGCAATCTGATCACGGTTTCTCTTGAACGCTGCGAGATTGTGACAGCAGATGAAACACTTCCTTTTGTCATTAGTGAACTCAAACGAGAGATGTTGGCCGCTGGCGAAGATGCTATTGCCTGGGCACTGCAATATCTGCCAGAGATCGAAAATTTTGAGGTGCAGCATTACGCGCGGCGCCCATGGTTAAAGTGTCCGGCATCCGCACGTGGCTAAGAAAAGAGATGGCGATGAAACGGGGGCAATGTCGGGCAAAAGGCAGGAGACAGTGATGAGTACAGTTATTGAATGCGGCGCTTCTCCGTTCATTCCTGGGTTTGCATTAAAGGATGTACGGCTGCCAAATGGTTTAACAATCCGGGTCGCCATCGGAGGAAACGGTTCACCGTTAGTGCTCTTACATGGCCATCCGCAGAACCACATCACATGGCGTAAAGTCGCGCCGGAATTGGTGAAAAGCCACACGGTGATTTTGCCGGATTTACGGGGCTATGGAGACAGCGACAAACCGGCGAGTGACCCGGCGCATCGTACCTATTCAAAGCGTATGATGGCGCAGGATATTGTCATGCTGATGGAGATTCTGGGTTATCCGCGGTTCGCTTTTGTCGGGCATGACCGTGGAGGACGGGTGGGACATCGGCTGGCCCTTGATTATCCTGACAGTGTGACGTGTTGCACGTTCATCGACATAGCCCCGACAGCCACAATGTACGCGTTAACCAATAAGGCGTTTGCCACGCGCTATTTTTGGTGGTTTTTCCTGATCCAACCTTTTCCATTACCGGAAACAATGATCGCGCACGATCCGGCATTTTTTCTGCGCAAGCATATTGCAGGTCAGTTAAAAACTGCAGGGGCGACATCAGAAGATGCGTTCAATGAATACCTGCGCTGTTACCAGAATCCTGAGATGATCCATGCGGTCTGCGAAGATTATCGTGCCGCAGCATCGATTGATCTTGAAGACGATGCTGCGGATGCGTCTGCGCGTATTGAGTGTCCATTACTGTTGCTGTGGGGGGCTCAGGGCACGGTAGGGCAGTTGTATGATGTTGTGGATACCTGGAGAGAAAAAGCGACGCACGTGCAGGGAGAAGCTTTGCCTTGCGGGCATTCTCCGCAAGAGGAGATCCCAGAGATCTTCATGCAGAAACTGCAGTCATTTTTGCGATCGGTGTTATAACATTGTCATTTTCCGTCATCTCGCTGCGATGTTATGAAAACGACGCCTGTAGGTAAAAAGCATCGCCAGCCCCTTGAGGGCTGGCCTTCTGTTGAAGATCTTTTCGTTTTTGTCACCGTTGCCCGCAACGGTGGATTTGCCCGGGCAGCGCTGGAGCTGGGGCTATCCCCCTCCTACATCAGCAAACGCATCGCTATCCTTGAAAAATGCCTCAACGTCCGGCTTTTTTTCCGTAATAACAGAGTGATGCGTCTCACACCGGAAGGCGAAAATGCGCTGGATGGGGCGATGCAGGTCGTCAGTGAAATGGATGGCTTTGTCAGTCGTTTGGATAATCAACGTGGCGTGTTGGCGGGTCATATCACCCTCAACTGCTCATTTGGTTTTGGGCAACAATATGTCGCAGAGGCGCTGTCGTCATTTATGATCGCCTACCCTGATATCACGGTAAAACTCACGCTAACGGATCGTGAAGTGGATCTTGTGGAGGAGGGTGTCGATATTGAGATTCGCGTTGGGGATGACATCAATGAATGGTATATCGCACGGCAGTTGGCCACTAATCGCCGGATCCTTTGTGCTTCCCCTGAGTACCTGGAACGCCACGGTAAACCAGAGTCTGTTAGTGCGCTTGTGCAACATGATTGCCTGATGATTCAGGAAAAAAACTCGGCATTTGGCAACTGGATATTAACGGATGGCAGGCAGCAGACACATTGCCGACTAAACGGTTTTCATTCTTCCAACAGCGGCAGCGTGGTGCTCATTTGGGCACTGAAAGGTCATGGCATTACATTGCGGTCGGAATGGGATGTTGCGCAGTATATTGCACGCGGTGAGCTGGTTCACGTGTTGCCCCAGTGGTATCAGGAAGCGAATATCTGGGCCGTATATACCCGGCGTTCATCAAGCTCTGATCGTATCAAAACCTGCATCGATTTCCTCACTGAATATCTTGCACAATGCTTGCCGGACGGTAAAGCACCGGACGTGTTGTGAGCAATAGGCGCCAACTGTAGTGGCACCGGGTGCTCTTACTTACGTCTACTGTTGGGTGTTCTTTTTGCCAGCACCCAGTGGCTTTTAGGACTTTGCGTTGGTGGTGCGGTTTTGTTGTCTGCGATAGTGGCAAAGTTATCTTTTACCCCACCGCGTGGCCCGACCTCCACATAGATACCTCCGTTGTTACCGGAGTTCTCACCTGGTTTTAGCGTCATATTTTACCTCCTGATTTTCGGGTGACGATTATCGGAGGTTGAGGGGAAGATTAACATCGGCCAGATGGCATTGGCTGAAATGCATAAACACTGGGGGTAACTTATGGGAGGTATAATTGGTACTAAAAAGGACCTGCGATTTCTCGCAAGTCCTTGAAATTTGGTGGCCCCTGCTGGACTTGAACCAGCGACCAAGCGATTATGAGTCCCATTTTAAAGCTCGTAAAATCAGTGAGTTACTGATTTATATATTTTCTTAAGGCTATATAGTGATGAAAAGTGGTGCATAGTGTTGTGCTATGCTGCCACTTTGCTGCCAAATTTTGAATCGCTAATTAGCTTGTAAACTGCTTTCCGACACTATTAGTTAACGATTTAGCTATAGTTCTGGTAACTTCATCTTTTCTTCGACTCATGTGAGAAAAATGCGCAAATTTTAAAAAGAGAACTTTGCCTTTTTCTTTTTTGTTTTGTAATAACATTGGAAGTGAGTAGTAAATTACAAACATCCTTATTCCTTCAATAACTTCAGGACATTTATCGACGAGTAAGTCTTTAAACCGAGTATCAGTTTTGTCACGATATGATTGAATCAATTCACGTGAGGTAAAGGGCAATGTAAAAGCACCAGCATTTAATGCTTCAATATACTCACCATAAAGTACTCGGCTTATATCAAGGCAAATTATACCTTGAGAAGAGCGGTCTTCTAATTTGCTCAGTTGTTTTTCAAAAGCATACTTTACTAGTTCTATGACTTTTTTTTCACTTCTAGGGCGTTTGCATTCAATACCAAGTCTTATTATATCGTTTTGAGAAATAATATCGTGTTCGCCATTAATCTCAACATTAAAACCGGCCCTTTTGAATCTGGATGCCACTTTAGCTTCAAAAAAGAAATCTCTAGCAGAGTTTTTGTTATCATCTTCTAGAAAATCGGCACCTTTTGTTATTTTTGTTATAAAATGTTTTTCTATTTCACTTGAGTTAGAAAATGAATTGTAGAGCTCACAAAAATCTAGTAATTCAGTGATGGCCCATAACTCTTGAAATGAAGGGATTTGACCATCGCTACTCCATTTCTTATAAACTTTAGATGATTTTCCAAAACGAGTTGAGTTGTAATTAACTCCATATTCAGTTAACCATTTTTCGACTTTTTCAATGTCGCTAATTTCAATGGCATTCTGCTTAGTGGTATTGGAAATTGTCGTTTCCACATCAACTCCTTGATAACAAGTGTAATATTAATATATTTGGTTTATTGGATTAAAATAGAGTGCTTCATTTAAATGATCAGGTGAAAAATGCGCATACCGCATTGTAACTTTAATATCGGTATGCCCCAATATCCGTTGAAGCACAAGAATATTACCGCCATTCATCATAAAATGTGAAGCGAATGTGTGGCGCAAAACATGCGTCAGTTGCCCGGCAGGTGTGTCAATACCAGCGCGTTGCATAGCTTTTCTAAAGGCAGAGTAGCATGGTTTGAAGAGTGACAGCGCTTTTCTGCTCGTAGGCAGCTCAGCCTGTAACTTTTCAGTTATCGGCACCGCGCGGTTTTTCTTGCCTTTTGTTTTTACGAAGATGATTTGCCCAGCGCGAATCTGGTTCCCTCTCAAACATTCTGCTTCACTCCATCGTGATCCAGTTGCTAGGCAAATCTTAACAATAGTAGTCAGATCTTTAGAACGGCTTTTCTCACATTCAGAGAGTAGTGTGCGGATTTCTTCAATGGTGAGATAGCCATCTCGGATTCACTGATTTTAAACTCACGCACATTCTCTAACGGGTTCGGTGCAGTCCATTCATCAAATCGACGCAGTTCGTTAAACATGGCTCTGAAATACGCCAGTTCTAAATTAACCGTGCGTGGCGTAACATTCTTCACTCTGCTGGAGCGGGTGATCTTCCCACTTAAACGCTGCTCGTGATACGACGCAAAAATTTTCGAATTAAACTCGGTTGCGAGTGGGTTTCACATCGCCTCGCATGCAAAAGCCATCGTGGTTTGTCGCTTTTCACCATCCGCTAATTTGATGCCGTGGGTGTTGAACCAGAGTTTAATCAAATCAATTATGTTCCAGTTCCCGCCAGAAGGGACGCTGGTTGAAGTCGCTTTTACCGGGGGGCGACCTGATAAACCGTTTATCCGGCAGACGCTGCCGGATGGTACCAGTCTGCCGGATGTAAAGCCCGGCGAACAGCTGCAACAGCAGCGGGCGGAGGTGTCGCAGCGTGTTACCCAGGCTGGCGACTGGGTGCGGCAGACCGATCAGACCATCAGCGAAACATCGATGGCGCGGACGGTCAAAGCCGACACGGAACAGCGTGATCTGGTCAGTCGGGAAACCACGGTTAAAGCCACCGATAAGACCACGGTACTGGGTACCGCCACCCTGATGGCCGGAGCCATTCAGCAGGTCAGCGCCGGGGATTTTAGCCAGGCCGTGAAGGGTAACAGGCTGGCCAGCATTGAAGGGAATGACGAAACCGATATAACCGGGAAGCAGTCCATGAAAGTGGCCGGTGATGTGGATGTTGATGGGGGAACACTGACTGAAAAGATTGCCGCGCTGCGTAAATCGGTGGCGGCGGGCGGTCAGCAGATTATGGGACCAACTGTCCATATTGGCAGTGAGAGTGTCAATACGCTGGCCATGATGCTGGATACCATTGATTTACTGGCAGAGCTGGCGCAGCAGTGTGCGAGCCATTCACACCCCAGCGTGGGTACGCCAACCAATGCCGGGGCATTCACACAGACGGCGGAGAAGGCCGGACAGACCCGCAATAAGTACCAGAAAATAATCGCCTGACCATCCCATCAGCCCGCGCATAATGCGGGCTTTTTTGTACCCATTCCCAGACCTCACCAGACGCATTCTAAGCGTTTATTTCCCCTGACCACTACCACGCAACATCATTAAAGGCTCTGTGCTGTCACGTTACGCTGGCGGCGCTAAATGCTGACAAAATAAATCTTTCGCAGACAAAAACGGCACTACACCGCACCCGCCTGCGGTTTCTGGATCGATAAGTTTTTTCAGTTTTATTTTTCTACAAACCAGACAGCCAGACTGCGCCAGCACTGGCGGCTTTGCGGAAAACCAGAACTGAAAAGGATGAAAGGAATTTCAGTGTTTTTCAGTTTTTTTGTCCTTATGTTTAATGTGTGCTACAATTAATTTATTGATTTATATGGTTAAATGTAATTTTTCTTAAATGAACTGGCTTGATGGGTTGCATTTGCTAAGCTTAGTAACAACATAGAAAGAGAGAGGAACCAATGGCTTACTATCTTAGCTATTGGAGTGATTACTGAAATCTGTTGTACAGTGCTTGTGGTTGTCACTTATGCAGTGTATAAAGGTCATCCAAACAGATTTATGAGTAAAAAATGACTAACTGGAGGAGCAATACTATGAAAACTTTCCGCGAAGAGGATTGGGGCTTATCCTAAGAAGTTTCATTTTCTGAATTGACGAGAGGTGGGGTTTTTCCCCGCCTTTTTTGTATGCAAACATAACTACAACTCATTGAAAATGAATGAAATAATTTCTAATCTCTGGGATACTAGCCCAACGTTCTTCAGTAATGTTGTTGCGGCCATCGTTGCTCTAATAGTGGCTGTCGTAACGATCAGAAAAAATCGTCAAACATCCCGCGAAAAAAACTCGTTAGATTTCGAATCATCTTATAAAAGAAGCGATAAAGTTGATGCCGCTTGGCAAGAAATCTTAACTTTATTGAAGAAAGATCCTAAAAAGCCCAAAAAACCGATGAGCCATTGGGGACTAAATTCTGTAAGGCAAACGAAAGAAGCCCGAGCGCTGATGACGGTTTTCAATGAATGGGAACGCTGTGGGAACGCCATCAAACACGGGCTCTTTGATGAAGGATTTTTGTACAAAGTCTATGCTTCCACAGTCATCAACCTTTATGTTGCATGTAAACCCTACATTGAAGAACGTCAAAAGGTTAATCCGCGGATATATGCTAATTTTTGTTGGCTTGCTAACAGGTGGATTGTGAAAAGGCGCGGGGAATGCCTCAAGAATGAGTTGAGACTGCCGTTTAATCTGTCTTTCCCCAAAGAAAAAGGAAGGCACTAGTCAGCCATCGATGCATCATATATAAGATCTGGATTTTATTATGCTCGATAACGAAGGGTTGCACCTATGTGTAACCCTTTTTTGTCTCGTGTATAGCGACAGCATTCACGATGGGTAGTCAAATCATGATCCCTCTTGCTGGCATTAAACCTGCTACCGAGCGATTATTTATCATTTTTGGACTTAGTATCTTCTTGATATTTTTTGTAAGATTCGGCCAACCAAAGTACGCTAATCCAAACAAGAAAATATAAGCACAAAGCTAATGCAACAAACAAAATGATGTGAAATGGCTTTTTCCAAACATCATCAATGATTTCAACTGCACCTTCAGTGAAGGAAAGTTTATTTTTGAGTATGTTTGTGTAAGCGTTGAGAAAAGTGTAAACGACGAACGTTAAGAAACCTGTCCCCAAAATAAAATTAAACAGCTTACTTGATAGGTGTTTTAAGTAGAATCCTGGGTTTTTAAAAGCGAAACCTACCCATATGGCGACTGAAGAACAGAACCCCCCAACCAGCCATATCAAAGTGCTTAATTCGATCTCCATGCGTTGGTCCCCACAACAAGTTGAAGCTATGCAATCAAGCATCGTGCTGCTTTCATGCGACACTTTTGCGACACAAGAGAGAAGATGAAAAAAAGCCACCTTTTGCAAGGTGGCTTAATTCTTTGATTATAAAGCTAAAATTTGGTGGCCCCTGCTGGACTTGAACCAGCGACCAAGCGATTATGAGTCCGAACCATATTTGATTAAAAACAATGATTTACAGTAAATTCAAGCGCATAGGATTTCGTATATTGTCGAAAAGTATTGCATAGTGCTGCGCTGTGCTGCCATTTTGCTGCCACTAATTAGGTTTAGGGGGTTAAGTTGAACCGCTTCTGTTAGATGGTCGGGAGCAAAGTGAGCATAACGCATCGTAACTTTTATATCTGTATGTCCGAGGATGCGTTGTAAGACCAGAATATTGCCGCCGCCCATCATGAAATGGCTGGCAAAAGTATGTCGTAGAACGTGCGACAGCTGACCGTCTGGCAGTTCTATTCCCGCGCGCTTTATCGCGCTCCTGAATGCTGAATAACAACCGGTAAAGAGTGGCTTCGAGGTTCGGCTTTTGGGTAGCAATTCGTAAAGCTCATCACTGATTGGAACCGCACGGTTTTTCTTACCCTTAGTTTTGATAAAAGTTATTTTACCGGGGCTTATCTGCTTGCCAGTTAAGCTCTCAGCCTCTCCCCATCTTGCGCCGGTCGCAAGGCAGATTTTAACAATCGTGGTTAAATCACCTGCTTTGCTTTTCTCGCATTCCTCAAGCAAGCGCGTCGCTTCCTCAACCGTAAGCCAGGCTAACTCAACTTCTGCAATCTTAAACTCTCTGACGTTTTCGAGAGGGTTTGGTGCTGTCCAATCATCAAGCCTTTTCAGCTCATTGAACATAGCCCGAAAGTAAGCCAGTTCGAGGTTTACCGTTCGAGGGGTTACTGACTTTACGCGATCCGAGCGGGTGATTTTTCCGCTTAATCGCTGTTCTCTATACGTTGAAAATAATTTAGCGTTAAATTCAGTTGCGAGGGGATCGCCCATAGCGAGACAGGCAAACTCCATTGCGCCTTTACGCTTCTCGCCATCAGCAAGTGTTACACCATGTGCGTTATACCAGGCTGTAACCAAATCCCTAACGCGGCGTTTGTCTGTCTTCTCACCCAGCCACGGCTTATCCTGAGCTTGATCCTTTATATGGCGCTCGAATGCTAGAGCCTCGCCCTTAGTGGCAAACTGGCGCCGGATGCGTTTTCCATCGCGCCCGTTTGGGAATACCTGGGCTTGCCACTTGCCATTGGCGAGTTTGCTTACGGCCACTTAATTAATCTCCCGTTTGGTATCAAACAAACTGCTCGGTTTTGCTTATCACCTTGCCTAATACTTTTACGTCTGACGTCGCGCACTCAAAAGAGGCTCGCCCATTCTCAATACGTATGCGTCCGCCGGGGAATCTAAAAACCTCTCTAATACTGGTTAAGCCGTCAATTTCGACCAGCCACCACCCATCGTTGATTTCACCCTCGTGATTATCGACTAAATAAACTGAGCTTTCGAAAGTCACGACAAAGGGAGCTGATAAGCCTGCAGGAATTAAACTAGCGTCGTATATGATTTCATTTTGTGAAGTTGAAACCCCATCAGTGATTACCAAGTGCTTTAGAGTCCTGGTAACCGTTCCAGCCTCAGCCTGACCCTCAAGCATCGGACCTTCACCAGCGGCCAGCCATAACAGAGAAGCGCCCGTTTCAAGATGGCAAATCACAGCCCAATCAGAGGGAAACGTGTTCCGGGCATACCTATTAGCCATGGTGCTCTGTGATATCCCCAGATGATTGCAAAGGGCCTGGCGAGTGGTGAATCCATAGGCTTTAAGAATGCGCTCAATGACCGGTTGACCGCCTTTGTTCTGCATAATCTCCGTACGCAGCTTTTGCGGAATATGGTGTTTTGTGATGTTTTGAATTGACATTGGCGTTTTGTGATCCTATTCTCCGTTATGTGAAGCAACGAATAGTAATTAATAGTCTCGAATAGTGTAGAGACAACCCAAACTGAGGAATATTGCATCATGAAACAACATTTATCAATGCGCCCCAGCATCAACCTTGTGGTGTCTGAACCATATATCACCCTGCATGAGTTCTGCCGTCGTACCGGTTACAAGCTCAGCTATGCCCGTCAAATGGTTCGTGAGGGGCGTCTCCCGATCCGTAAGAAAGAAAACGCGAACGGTCTGGTTGAAGTAAACATGTTCGCCTTGACGATGGAAGCAGCCCAGGGCTGTGAAGTCGCAATGCAAGCCTGATAGTTCCATTTTGGGATAAAAAAGGATTTACGACATGTTTGATTATCGCGTTTCCAAACATCCTCACTTTGATGAAGCCTGCCGCGCTTTCGCACAGCGTCACAATATGGCGAAGCTGGCAGATCGGGCAGGCATGAATGTCCAGACGCTGCGCAACAAGCTTAACCCTGAGCAGCCCCATCAGTTCACGCCGCCGGAAATTTGGCTGCTGACGGATATCACTGAGGATTCCACGCTGGTTGATGGTTTCCTGGCTCAAATTCATTGCCTGCCGTGCGTACCTACGAACGAAGTGGCAAAAGAAAAACTCCCGCATTACGTAATGAGTGCAACTGCGGAGATTGGGCGTGTAGCTGCAGGCGCAGTATCCGGTGATGTGAAAACCAGTGCAGGCCGCCGCGATGTGATCAATAGCATCAACTCTGTTACGCGCCTTATGGCACTCACTGCAGTTTCATTGCATGCGCGTTTGCAGGCGAATCCGGCGATGGCAAGCGCGGTGGATACCGTGACGGGCCTCGGCGCTTCGTTCGGTCTGATCTGAGGTGGTTATGCTGACTAAAGAACCATCTTTTGCATCACTTCTCGTTAAGCAAAGTCATGCAATGCACTACGGTCACGGCTGGATCATGGGGAAGGATGGCAAACGCTGGCACCCGTGCCGCTCTCAGGATGAACTGCTGGCTGACCTGTCCACAACCAAACAGGGGAAATCATGGCTATTGAAGGCGCTACGGCGACTGTTCCATTAAGTCATGGCGAGCGACTTGCGGGACTTAACCATATAAACGACCTAAGAGAGAAAGTATTCGGTCTGAATATAGAGCCAGAATTGGAGCGATTTTTAAAGGATATGCGAGATCCAAGAGATGTAAATAATAAACAGAATGTCAGGGTTTTGGCGGCAATGTTATTTGCAGCAAATATTCCGGCTAGGCGTCACAACATAACCGTCAGTGAAATGACGGAAGAGGAAAAGAATAATTTGAAAGAAATAATAAACGCCTTTCGTGCCGCTGTAGGTTTGTTTCCTAAATGGCCTGCAATTCCTAAAAAACCTTCCTAATGATCATCATGGTGGTCATTGTGAAGGTAATTAACAACAACTGAGGATATTAAAATGGCATTTTTTGGTTTCGGTAAAAAAGCACGTAAAGCAGTTCAGGAAGTAAAAAAAATGGAAAACCGCGATGCAGTAGAAGCAACTGTATGGGGCGCATATTCTATTGCCTACTCTGATGGTACATGCGATGCAAAAGAAATTGCAGTGCTGGAGAAAACAATCTCAGCATTACCTGCATTTGCCCCGTTTTCTGGCGAGATTGCGCAGATGAGCAGCAATATTCGCGCACGTTATGAGGCGTCACCGCGTTCTGCTAACGCTCAGGCATTGCGTGAACTGGCTGATGTGGCTGGCACGGCTGATGCAGTTGATGTGCTTTGTCTGTGCCTGGACATTGCCGATCAGGATGGAATCGGAGAAGAGGAAGAAGTAACCCTGAAAAAAATCGCTCAGGCGCTTCAATTACCTTTGGACCAGTACCTGTAATGGGCAAGGTTCGCTGTTTAGCAATCTGCGTTCTGCTGTTCCTTGTAGTGGCAGTGGATTTTACCGGGCGCATTATGTCTATGCTGGCAGATGGTGTTTTGGTAGCAGGGATCATTGCAGTGGCGCTACCCATGTTTAAAAAGTCCTAACTCTATAGCCCGTGTAATGCGGGCTATATCTGAATAACCAAACAGAAATTAAAGGCGTAAACCCGCCGGGCTTCTTATTGCCCAAATTCAGGAGAAATAACAATGCGAAATATTGAAACCCGTATCACCAAAACAGGACCAGATGATGCTGGCCTTAACCAGATACTGACTGATGCACGCATGGAAGAACGCCGGGCACGTGCCGCGGCAATGGCAGCCCGTCTTGATAGCCTGGCTTGCCATATCACGTCACGTCAGCTTAACCACGTTGAAGCGGCGGAGCTGTTGCGTATTGCGGCTGAAAACATTCAGAACGAAGCGCAGGAGAACCACTGATGGCTGATTCAATGGACCTCGTACAGCAGCGCGTTGAAGAAGAACGTCAGCGCAACATCCACACCGCCCGTAACAGAACGCCGGGCGTTTCCCGTGTGCTCTGCATTGATTGCGATGCGCCGATCCCGCCAGCACGCCGCCGTGCTATTCCGGGCGTGCAGTGCTGCGTCACCTGTCAGGAAATTTCAGAGCTGAAAGGCAAACACTATAACGGAGGTGCTGTATGAATACCGATAATATGACAATTCGCCAACGTGCAGAACAATGGCTTGATGAAGGATATTTATTCATCGATACCGAAACTACAGGGCTGGGAGACGACGCGGAAATAGTTGAAATATGCATTATTGATAGTCATGGGTTTGTTATGCTTAATACGCTTATTAAGCCCACTAAGCCTATCCCTGATGAAGCAATAGCCATTCATGGCATTACTAATGAAATGGTAGCTTTTGCGCCTGCCTGGACTGATATATGCGGGGCAGCGGAGGAACTATTTCGGCGCTTTGGGTTTGTTATCTATAACGCCGATTATGATCTCCGGTTAATTCGTCAGACCTACGCATTGAATGGAAGACCTTCTGAAGGTGCGCCATGGATGCTTGCTGCTCATTCTGTTTGCGCGATGAGGCTTTATGCAGAGTATCGAGGCGAGCCGGGACGATTTAATGGCTATAAATGGCATAAGCTGGTTGATGCTGCTGCGCATGAAGGTGTTGTGGTCGAAGGTAAGGCGCACCGTGCTTTAGCTGATTGCAAAATGACGCTAGGGCTTGTCCGTGCTCTGGCTAAAGGTGGTGCTAAATGAGTACCATCCTGAAATGGGCGGGAAATAAAACCGCTATCATGCCGGAATTGATTAAGCACCTTCCTGCTGGCTCGCGACTGGTTGAACCTTTCGCGGGTTCCTGTGCTGTGATGATGGCGACAGACTATCCTCATTATCTTGTCGCGGATATTAATCCAGATCTTATCAATCTCTATAAAAAAATTACCATTGATTGTGACGCTTTCATATCACGCGCAAAAAATATTTTTGCGATTGCGAATAGAGAAGTTGCTTATTACAACATTAGGCATGAATTTAATCATTCCTCTGAAATTACTGATTTCATGAAAGCAGTATATTTCCTTTATCTTAATCGTCATGGTTATCGTGGGCTGTGCCGTTACAACTTGAGCGGTCATTTTAATGTCCCTTACGGTAATTATAAAAAGCCGTATTTCCCTGAAAGTGAAATACGCGCTTTTGCTGAAAAGTCTCAACGCGCAACGTTTATCTGTGCCAGCTATGACGAAACACTGGCGCTGCTGCAAGCTGGTGATGTTGTTTATTGTGATCCGCCATACGATGGCACATTTAGCGGTTATCACACTGCCGGTTTTACAGAGGACGATCAGTATCATCTGGCGTATATTCTTGAGCGCCGGTCATCAGAAGGTCATCAGGTTATTGTGTCCAACAGCGACACGTCCCTGACTCGTTCGCTTTATCGTAACTTTACCCGCCACCGTATCACCGTAAAGCGCAGCATGGGTGTGGCTGCGGGTGATGGTAAATCTGCTTCAGAAATCATAGCCACGAAGTCAGTGTGCTGGTTCGGTGCTGATTTTGCCAGAGGTCCAGACCGTACCGTTGAGGTGCGCGTATGAATGCCATCGATCCGCGCTGTTTCGCAGCCAGCACCATCAATACCATCAGTATTTCAGGCGGCAAAGATAGTCTTGCACAGTGGCTAAGAGCTATTGAAAACGATGTTCCGCATATTTCTGTCTTTGCTGATACGGGCCATGAACATCCCCAGACGATGGATTATCTGGATTATCTGGAATCAAAGCTGGGCAAGGTTATCCGCGTTAAAGCTGATTTCACGCGCCAGATAGAAGGAAAACGTAAATTCATTGCTGAGAAGTGGCCCGTTTCTCTGGTTCAGGAATGCGGTATGTCGCCAGATGAGGCCGCAGAACGTATCCATCGGGCACTGGAAATTCTTAAACCAACCGGCAATCCGTTTCTTGATTTATGCATGTGGAAAGGGCGTTTCCCTTCAACAAAGGTCCGTTTCTGCACGTTTGAGCTGAAACATGAGCCGGTGCGGACGCAGGTGATCGTCCCGGCTCTGGACGAATACGACGAGGTGATTAGCTGGCAGGGCGTCCAGGCACAGGAATCACCGGCGCGTGCTCTGTTACCTGAGTGGGAGGAAGATGCAGACGATACTCCGGGTTTGCATGTCTATCGTCCGATCCTCAACTGGCTGCATGAGGATGTATTCGCCATTGCCAGACGCCATGGCATCAAGCCCAACCCACTTTATCTGCAGGGCTGCAGCCGTGTCGGTTGTATGCCATGTATTCATGCCCGCAAGTCCGAGCTTGCAGAGATTTTCCAGCGATGGCCCGAAGAAATCAGCCGTGTGGCTGAATGGGAAAGAATGGTTGCGGAATGTTCACGTCGCGGCAATTCAACATTCTTTCCGTCCACACATGACCCGCGCCGGGCTGAAAAACGTATTGAGGTTATCACCGTTGATGCTTATGGCATTGAGTCTTACCGCGACTGGGCTTTAACCACTCGCGGCGGTGCGCAGTTCGATCTGCTGGCTGGCATGAACGATAAGGCAGTGTGCAGCAGTGTTTATGCCGGAGTCTGCGAGTGACGGAAATCAGTACAGGACGCTTCGTCGCCCCATTTGTTACTAAAACTCCCGGTAGCGTTGAAAATGCTGCCGGGCCTTATTCGTGGAATTTACTCAGGAAAGCAGTTAACCCCTATCTGGACCCGGCGGAAGTTGCGCCGGAGTCCGCGCTTTCAAACCTGATCGCTCTTTACGCTGCGGATAACGAGCAGGAACAGCTGCGCCGTGAGGCGCTGAGTGATGAGGTCTGGGAACGCTATTTCTTCAATGAATCCCGTGATCCTGTCCAGCGTGAAATGGAGCAGGACCGGCTGATTAGCCACGCCAAAATGGCGCGCGAGCAGCAGCGTTTTAATCCCGATCTGGTCATTCTGGCTGACGTTAACGCCATGCCGTCCCATATCAGCAAGCCTCTGCTGGAGCGGATTAAATATTTCCATAGTCTGGGCAGAGCAAAAGCCTATTCCCGCTACCTGCGCGAAACCATCAGGCCGTGTCTTGAGCGTCTGGAGCGCGTGCGTGACAGTCAGGTGTCTGCCTCTTTCCGGTTCATGGCGAGTCATGACGGGCTGGAGGGGCTGCTGGTACTGTCTGAAATGAATCAGGATCAGGTCAAGCGCCTTTCCACGCTGGTTGCGGCACATATGAGCATGTGTCTCGATGCGGCCTGCGGTGATCTGTTTGTCAGCGATGATGTAAAACCAGAAGAAATCCGTCAGGCATGGGAAAGGGTTGCCGCAGAAGCCATGCGTCTTGAGGTCATCCCGCCAGCGTTTGAGCAGCTACGCCGCAAAAAGCACCGCCGCAAGCCGGTGCCTTATGAACTGATCCCGGCGTCGTTGGCTCGTATGCTGTGCGCGGACTGGTGGTATCGCAAACTGTGGCAGATGCGCTGCGAGTGGCGGGAGGAACAGCTGCGTGCTGTCTGCCTGGTCAACAAAAAAGCGTCCCCGTATGTCAGCTATGAAGCCGTGATCCACAAACGCGAGCAGCGCCGCAAATCGCTGGAGTTCTTCCGCTCTCATGAACTGATTAATGAAGACGGCGACACGCTGGACATGGAAGACGTGGTGAACGCCAGCAACAGCAACCCGGCACACCGCCGTAATGAAATGATGGCCTGTGTTAAAGGACTGGAGTTGATAGCGGAAATGCGCGGAGACTGCGCAGTGTTCTATACCATCACCTGCCCGTCACGCTTCCACTCAACGCTCAACAACGGCAGACCTAATCCGAAGTGGACCAGCGCTACCGTCCGGCAGAGCAGTGACTATCTGGTTGATACGTTCGCCGCTTTCCGCAAGGCTATGCACAAGGCCGGGCTGCGCTGGTATGGCGTCCGCGTGGCAGAGCCGCACCATGATGGCACCGTGCACTGGCATCTTCTGTGCTTCATGCGCAAAAAAGACCGCCGTTCCATCACTGCGATGCTGCGCAAGTTTGCCATTCGTGAAGACCGCGAGGAGCTGGGCACCAATACCGGGCCGCGCTTCAAGTCCGAGCTAATCAACCCGCGCAAGGGTACACCGACCAGCTACATCGCCAAATACATCAGCAAGAATATCGACGGGCGCGGGCTGGCTAAAGAAATCAGCAAAGAAACCGGCAGATCACTGCGTGACAGTGCCGAGCATGTCACCGCCTGGGCGTCACTGCACCGTGTTCAGCAGTTCCGTTTCTTTGGTATTCCGGGGCGTCAGGCATACCGCGAGCTGCGCTTGCTGGCTGGTCAGGCGGCGAGAGTGCAGGGTGAACGCAAAGCGGGTGCGCCGGTACTGGATAACCCGCGTCTGGATGCGGTACTGGCAGCTGCAGATGCGGGTTGCTTTGCCACCTACATCATGAAGCAGGGCGGTGTACTGGTGCCCCGCAAACATCACCTTGTCCGCACGGCTTATGAGCTTAACGACGAACCGGGCGCCTACGGCGATCACGGTATCCGTATCTATGGCATCTGGTCCCCGATTGCAGAGGGCAAGATTTGCACACACGCGGTGAAGTGGAAAAAGGTTCGTAAGGCTGTTGACGTTCAGGAGGCGGTAGCCGACCAGGGCGCTTGCGCCCCTTGGACTCGTGGCAATAACTGTCCCCCTGTTGAAAATCTGAACAAATCAGGGGGTGATTTACCCGATATAAAAACCATGGATGAGGACGAGCTGCAGGAATATCTCCACAGCATGGGCCAGAAGGAACGGCGGGAGCTGACAGCCAGGTTAAGGCTTGTAAAACCGAAGCGGAAAAAAGCATACAAACAGACTATTTCGGATCAGCAGCGCCTGCAGCTTGAGGCTGAGCTGAGTTCCAGAGGGTTCGATGGTAGCGAGTCAGAGATTGACCTTCTTCTGCGCGGCGGCAGTATTCCGTCAGGTGGCGGGCTGCGTATTTTTTACCGCAACCACCGTCTGCAGGAAGATGACAAATGGCGTCAGTGGTACTGATGCCGCAGCTTTAACAATTCTTGCTCTTATTGATCCGCATCAGAGCGATCTAATTGACAGATAAAAAACGTTTTACATTCACCAAATCCTACTATACTGTATTTATAACCAGTGGATATACATACAGTTATTGTGTGTCCGTAGTAGTGATAGGAGGGAAAATGCAGGATTATCTTTTGGAGTCGTTGAAACTCCAGCGCATTGATTTTTTTATCAAGCTTGTAGCGGCTAGTGAGTGTAGCGACGAAGAAAAGCGGCTGGCTATCCAGTGGGTGTCCGAAATGACCGACGAGCTGATGGCGAAAATCCGCAGCCATGAATACTGTCGGTCAATGGACGTCACCAGTTAAGGGGGTCTGTATGCGCATTGAAATAATGATCGATAAAGAGCAGAAGATTAGCCAGGCTACACTGGACGCCCTTGAATCCGAGCTTTACCGTAATTTGCGCCCTCTGTATCCCAAAACAGCAATTCGTATCCGTAAGGGCAGCGCCAACGGCGTTGAGCTGAGCGGGTTAAAGCTGGATGAAGACAAAAAGCGAGTGATGGAAATAATGCAGCAGGTCTGGGAGGACGACAGCTGGTTACATTAGCAAACGTTGCGGGCGATAAAACTGGTTTTTACCGTCCGCAAGGTTGAACAACGAGCCACGCGAGGCGTTAGTGCTGTTGTGCATGACTATGCCGCATGAAATCGCATGATCGTTTGAGGATCGTTTTTGCTCAGGCCCGCCAGAACTGGCGGGCTTTTACTTATGTCATGCAGGTGCATGAAAACCACTACACAAAGTGGGCAGGCGTGGCGGGGATACGAGCGCGCGCAATGGGGTGAAATGGTAAAAATCCGGCGCAATCTCCGGCGCACTGGCGGCTTCAATCGCTGAGGGTGAGTGAGTGACGGCAAAAAAGAAGCGCCCCGCAGAATGCTGCTGGGGCGCTGTAAGAGGTGGTCTTGTTGTCGCGGTGCGGTGGGTCAGTCGTTGCGCTTGTCTTCTGTCAGTCCCAGCGTATACGGCTCAAAGCGGATCACTTCTTCGCCCAGCCAGTCGTTAAGCTCCTGCAGTCGCTTCTGCAACGGCATCAGCTCGTTGCGAACAAAGACGCGGCTGGCCTTTTCCACATCACCAAAGCCGCCGGTATTGTTGGGAATGATGCCCATCATCTGTGGCGGCACGCGGTGCGCTGCCATCATGTCATCGCGGCTCACGTTCTTGATGTTCAGAAACTCATCCTTTGCCGCAACTTCCGACAACGGGATGATCTGGATGCCGTCCTTTTTACCGTTGGGCGAATACATAAACAGGTTACGGAAGTTGCCCGGCCCTTTGGCGCTTTTCATTGCCTGGCGGATATTGTTCACGTCCTCCTGGTTCTGTGCTGCGTCGGTCATGTACATGATGAAGCCCGCGTGGCTGCCGTTGATATAATACTTGCGGCGGAACAGCGTTGCGGACTCGTTGAGCAGGGTTGACGGAATGGCGGAGAGATAGCCGGGCAGCCCGTAAATCTCCTGGTTAATATCCGGCTCCAGCAGATGAAAGATGTTGCCCTGCGTAAATTCATAGGGCTGCGTGGTCAGGCCATACTGCACAAACCAGTAGGTGTCGAGATCCACGCCGCGCCGTGTGTACTTCGCCAGTGCTGGCTCCAGTGAGAGAACGCCGCCGAGCCGGTTGGTGCGCTTTTCCAGATAGGCGTTACCGAACACCAGATAGTCCTGGACGAAACGGGCAAAAGCCTGCTGGCTGAGCAGACGGTGCGGGATGTAGGTACTGCTGAGAATGTCACGCTTAACGGCAATCGGTGAGCTGTGATGCACGGCGGCGCGGTAGGTACGCGCCAGTCCGTCAAAGCTAACCGGCGGCTCATACCAGCGATCCATCTGCACGCATTCCACGTAGTCCAGCAATTCGCGTCGGTCTAACACCGGCACCGGGTCGCCAAAGCTGAACGCCTCCGCCGCCGCGCCGCCTGATTTGACGTTGTGATCTACCGCTGCGCGGTTGTTCTTGTTTTTACGTTTGCTCATGCCGCCTGCTCCTTGTCAGCCTGGGGCCATTCGCACATAAACAGCATTTTCCAGTCCTCTGCTGATAATTCTTTTTTCATGTCATTCAGCCATTCATCATCAAAGAGCGCGGCTCCGGTTGCGAGCGTTGCCCCGGATGCTGCAGCGTCATCAGCGGTAAAGGTCATGCAGGTAGTGCCGTTGCGGGCGATCAGCTTCTTGTATTCCTGCCATGCCTCCGGGTTGCGGCTTGGGGTGGTGTAGTAGGTAGCGTGATAGCGCGCGTGCATGGACAGGCCTTTGGCGAGCGCAATCATATTTTTTGGGGAGTCAGCCCAGGCATACTCTGACACGTAGACGTTTCCATGGAGCGCGGCGGCGAGGCTTTTCGGCCCGATAAAATAAATGACCGCACCGTTTGGTAGTTCCAGATGAGCTTTACCTGATTTTATTTTCCCAAGATGTGTCCAGGCTGCGGCCTCACTTAAAAAAGCTGATATGTAGGTTTTGACGGTCAGGGCTGATGCCGGGGTGCAGCCCAGAAAAATCTGGTTGCGTCCGGTATGCAGTGCATCGTTCAGGGCTTCGTAGGCGAAAAAGAAATCTGCGCCAGCCTGACGCATTTTTGTAAGCACGCGGTTTCTGCTGCGTGCGCCACTGTTCCATTCATGCTGATAAGCAAAGAAAGGGCGGTCTACAGGCAGACTGGCGGTGGTCATGAGGTTAGTTGGGGTTGAGTGCATCAGAAAATCTCCACAATGTTGCTGGTATTGGCGGCTTCGCCCTGTAGCGGTTCGTTAAACAGTGCATGCATCGTTGCCCATGCCAGATCGGCGTGGCTGGCTTCTTCGCTGCGGCTGGCTTCGTAGGTAGGGCGGTTGCCGCTGGCGGTAGTGGCGCGGCGGATAGCCATAAAGGACTGCGCAATGTCGGTGTGTCCTGCGTCAAACTCCAGACGGCGGTGGCTGATAATGTCGTATGCCTTGAGCACCAGGGCGTTTTTGACGTTGGGGTTGTAGACAAACTCCCGCACGGCAGGAAAGAACGCTTTCACGTTCTCATAAACACCGTGACCGACGCCGGTCGAGTCGATGCCGATATAGGTCACGTTGTACTGCTGTGTCAGCTTTTTGATAGCGTCAGCCTGGGCGCGGAAGTCCATCCCGCGCCACTGGTGCCGCTCAAGAATGCGGAACTTGCCGCCCGGCACAGTTGGCGGTGCCATAACCACGCACCCGGCGCTGTCACCGTTCTGTGTGCCTTTCGCCGGGTCGTATCCGATCCAGACTTCGCGCCAGCCAAACGGGCGCAGCGCCAGCGCCTGAAAATCTGCCCACACTTCCCAGCTGTCCACCATGCACGCCTGCAGCTCGCTGAGCGGGAATACTGACGCCAGATCGTCAATAAATTCGCACATCAGCAGGTTCTGGTATTCGTCCGGGCTGTACTCCATGCGCAGCTGGTCGAGGTCGAACAGGTTACAGCCGCCGCGCACCGCATCTTCCACGGTGACGATCTGGCGGTACTGTCCGTCAGGGCAGAGCAGGCCGCGCGCAAGGTTGCTGTGGGTCAGGTCAATATCCACCTTGTCCGCTTTGGCGCGGCCCCGGTTAAACAGCGCGCCGGACCAGAACGGATAGGCACTGTGCGTCAGGCTGGACGGCGTGGAAAAGTAGGTTTGTCGCCATTTCTTGTGAATGGCCATCCCGGAGGCAACCTTGCGCAGCTCCTGGAATTTCGGTATCCAGAAATATTCATCAAGATACAGGTTGCCGTGGTAGCTCTGCGCCGTACGGGCATTGGTGCCAAGGAAGTACAATGCTGCCCCATTGGGTAGCACCATGGGATCGCCTTTCAGTTCCACTTCAACTTCTTTGGCAAAGTCGATGATGTACTGCTTAAAAACGTGCGCCTGTGCTTTACTGGCAGAAAGGAAAATCTGGTTGCGTCCGGTCAGCAGGGCGTCAATCAATGCTTCACGGGCAAAATAAAACGTGGCGCCAATCTGGCGCGACTTGAGCAGATTGCGGATGCGGTTTGTTTTCCCGGCTTCAAACCAGTGGCGCTGATAGTCGAACATAGAGGCGTGGAAGACTTCTTCCAGCTTTTCGATCTGTTCGTCGGTGAAAACGTTCTTTTCCGGCTGACGGCGTGGGCCTTTGTTGCGGTTGGCTACTTTCGGGTTTAAATCAGCTTCGTTCCCGCCATCGTTAAATTTGCCGATGCGGGCGTGGCGCTCTGACTGGCGCGCCAGCAGGTCAATTTCCTTGAAGTCTTTCCCTTCTTTCTGCTCCTTCATGATGAGCTGGCAGTAACGTGCGGCGGTGGTGAGCTGCATCTGATCCAGCGGCCCATAGTCGCCCCACTTGTCGCGTTTTTTCCAGCTGTGAACGGTTGCAACTTTTTCGCCCAGCATTTCAGCAATGCGGGCTACGCGGTATCCCTGAAAGTACAGCAGCATGGCCTGCCGACGGGGATCGAGGTCTGCGGGGGTCAGTGTCGTGTTCATGGCCCAAACATACGGCCTTGGATAGCAGCTTTCCCCGGCTGCGGTTTGTGTGGTTTACCGTACAAATACAGCGCGTTGTCTCACTCCCCTCATCACCGCAAACATAAGGCTCCAGTAAGTTATTTCTAACGGAGCACGGCTCATGACAGTGAAAGCAAAGCGTTTCCGTATCGGGGTGGAAGGTGCCACCACTGACGGGCGCGAGATCCAGCGTGAATGGCTGGTACAGATGGCAGCCAGCTATAACCCGACGGTCTATACCGCTCTGATTAACCTTGAGCACATCAAGTCTTATCTGCCGGAGAGCACGTTTAACCGCTATGGCAGGGTGACGGGGCTGGTTGCAGAAGAAATCCAGGACGGCCCGCTGGCGGGCAAGATGGCACTTTATGCCGATATCGAACCCACGGACGCCCTGGTGGCACTGGTGAAAAAGGGCCAGAAGCTTTTCACCTCCATGGAGGTCAGCACGAAGTTTGCCGACACCGGCAAAGCCTACCTTGTGGGGCTGGGTGCGACAGACGATCCTGCGAGCCTTGGCACCGAAATGCTGGCTTTCAGCGCCAGCGCCGCGCATAACCCGCTGGCAAACCGTAAGCAGAACCCTGAAAACCTGTTTTCGGAAGCGGTTGAAACGCTGATCGAACTTGAAGAAGCCCAGGACGAAAAGCCGTCCCTCTTTGCCCGCGTCACCGCGCTGTTCACCAAAAAAGAGCAGACCGACGATGCGCGTTTCTCAGACGTGCATAAAGCCGTGGAACTTGTCGCCACCGAGCAGCAGAACCTGAGCGAGCGCACTGATAAATCCCTGGCTGAAAACGGTGAGCGCCTTTCCGCGCTGGAGTCCTCCCTGCAGGAACAGCAGGCCGCCTTTGCCGAGTTACAGCAGCAGCTGAGCCGTGAAGACAGCCGCAAGGATTACCGCCAGCGCGCGCCGGGCGGTGACGCACCGGCAGGCACCCTGACCAATTGCTGATGGAGCATAAAACCCGATGAAAAAGAAAACCCGCTTTGCCTTTAACGCTTACCTGCAGCAGCTGGCGCGCCTGAACGGTGTGGAGGTTGAAGAACTCTCCAGCAAGTTTACCGTGGAGCCGTCCGTGCAGCAGACGCTGGAAGACCAGATCCAGCAGTCCGCCGCTTTCCTGACGCTGATTAACATCACGCCGGTCACTGAGCAGTCCGGTCAGTTGCTGGGGCTGGGCGTTGGCAGCACCATTGCCGGAACCACCGATACCACCACCAAAGAGCGCGAGCCTACCGATCCGACGCTGATGGAAGACGTGGAATACAAATGCGAGCAGACCAACTTTGATACGGTGCTGACCTACGCAAAACTGGACCTGTGGGCGAAATTCCAGGACTTCCAGGTGCGTATTCGCAACGCCATCGTCAAGCGTCAGGCGCTGGACCGCATCATGATCGGCTTTAACGGCGTGAAGCGCGCCAAAACCTCCAACCGTGCTGAAAACCCGCTGCTGCAGGACGTCAATAAAGGCTGGCTGCAGAAAATCCGCGAAGACGCGCCGGATCACGTCATGGGCAGCAAAACCGCAGAAGACGGCACCACTACGGCAGAACCGGTAAAAGTCGGTCCGGGTGGTAAGTATGTAAATCTTGACGCGGTGGTGATGGATACCGTCAACGAGCTGATCGATGTGGAGTATCAGGATGATGACGAGCTGGTTGTTGTCTGCGGACGTGAACTGCTGTCTGACAAGTATTTCCCGCTGGTCAACAAAGAGCAGGACAACAGCGAGAAAATCGCCGCCGATCTGATCATCAGCCAGAAACGCATGGGCGGCCTGCAGGCTGTGCGCGCGCCTTTCTTCCCGGCAAATGCCCTGCTGATCACCCGTCTGGATAACCTGTCCATCTACTGGCAGGAAGACACCCGCCGCCGTTCAGTTATCGACAACCCTAAACGCGACCGGATTGAAAACTTTGAATCCGTCAACGAGGCGTATGTGGTCGAGGACTACCGCTGCGCGGCACTGGTGGAAAACATCGAAATCGGTGATTTCACCCCGCCTGCAGCAGAAACAGGAAACGGAGAGTAACGCATGAGCCTGAGTCCCGCACGGCAGCACCGCCTGCGCATTCAGGCCGAACAGGCCGCCCGTGAGGGCGGCAGTGTTCGCCATGCGTCGGGTTATGACCTGATGCTGCTGCAGCTGGCAGAAGATCGCCGCAGGCTTAAAGGCATCCAGTCCACGGTGAAAAAGGCGGAAATCAAGGTGGAGCTGCTGCCGAAATATTCTGCCTGGGCGGAGGGCGTGCTGGCTGCCGGAGGTGCGCAGCAGGATGACGTGCTGATGTACGTGATGCTGTGGCGTATCGACGCCGGTGATTATGCCGGTGCGCTGGAAATCGGGCGTCATGCGCTGAGCCATGGCTGGGTTATGCCGCTGGGCAACCGTAACGTGCAGACCGTGCTGGCAGAAGAAATGGCAGACGCGGCGCAAAGCGCTCTGCTTGCTGCTGCCGGTTTTGATGCCGATCTGCTTCTGCAGACGCTGGACCTGACAACCGATCTGGATATGCCGGACCAGTCGCGGGCGCGCCTGCATAAAGCCATCGGCGCTGTACTGAGCGAAAGCAACCCGGCGTCTGCCCTGAATCACCTTACCCATGCGCTGCAGCTTGATCCCCGCTGTGGTGTGAAAAAAGAAAAGCAGCAGCTGGAGCGCAGACTGCGCAATGACAGCCGCTAAAGAACGTGCCCCGCGCACGGGCGGCACGGGATGGCGAAAGGCACTGCCACATCAAAATTCCGTCCACCGCCCACTTATTCAGGAGAAAGCCGCATGAAGTTTGTTGCGCCCGAACAGGTGCCGGAACAGGCAGAGGTCATCAAAAATACGCCGTTCTGGCCTGATGTGGATCTGTCGGAATTTCGCAGTGTGATGCGAACTGACGGCACGGTGACGCAGCCGCGTTTAAAGCAGGTTGTGCTGACGGCTATTTCTGAGGTTAACGCTGAGCTGTACGACTTCCGCAACCGCCAGCAGTTGCTGGGCTGGCGGACACTTGCTGAGGTTCCGGCGGATATGCTGGACGGCAAAAGCGAGCGTATCCGGCACTACCACAACGCCGTTTTTTGCTGGGCGCGTGCTGTGCTCAATGAGCGTTATCAGGACTATGACGCCACGGCGTCAGGCGTGAAGCGAGGGGAGGAGCTGGCGGAGGCCAGCGGCGATCTGTGGCGTGATGCCCGCTGGGCTATCAGCCGGGTGCAGGATGCACCGCACTGTACGGTGGAACTTATCTGATGAAAGTGCGTGCGCATCAGTATGACACGGTGGACGCGCTTTGCTGGCGTCATTACGGGCGCACGCAGGGTGTCACTGAGCAGGTTCTGCAGGCGAATCCGGGGCTGGCTGAGTACGGCCCATTTTTACCGCACGGGCTGCAGGTGGAGCTGCCGGACATTACGGCGTCAACCACGGCGCAGACCGTCCAGCTATGGGACTGAATTATGACGCTTGAACGAATCAGCGCCTTTATCACTTACTGCATCGCCGTGCTGCTGGCATGGCTGGGCGATCTGTCGCTCAAGGATGCGTCAACGGTTGGCGGCGTACTGATTGGTGTGCTGATGCTGGCTATCAACTGGTACTACAAACACCAGTCTTTCAAATTGTTACGAGGTGGCAAGATTTCGCGGGGGGAATATGAATCCTTCAATCGTTAAGCGCTGCCTCGTCGGGGCGGTGCTGGCTATCGCCGCCACGCTGCCCGGATTTCAGTCGCTTCATACCTCCGTTGAGGGGCTGAAACTGATCGCCGATTACGAGGGATGCCGCCTGCAGCCTTATCAGTGCAGCGCGGGCGTTTGGACTGACGGGATCGGTAATACGTCCGGTGTGGTGCCGGGAAAAACCATCACGGAGCGGCAGGCAGCGCAGGGACTTATCACCAACGTGCTGCGCGTGGAGCGGGCGCTGGACAAATGTGTGGTGCAGCCGATGCCGCAACAGGTCTATGACGCAGTGGTGTCGTTTGCTTTCAACGTGGGAACCGGCAACGCCTGCAGCTCCACGCTGGTTAAGTTGCTGAACCAGCGGCGCTGGGCGGATGCCTGCCATCAACTGGCGCGCTGGGTATATGTCAAAGGTGTGTTTAATCAGGGGCTGGACAACCGCCGCGCGCGGGAAATGGCCTGGTGCTTAAAAGGAGCATAACGGAATGAAAAAGAAAGTCATGAGCGTTTTTTTCCAGCTGGCATGGGCTGCGCTGTTGGTTATCAGCCTGCTGTATCCGCGCAGCGGTGCGCCGGTTCTGGTTGGTGCGTCTGTCTGGGTGTCATGCTTCCTTGCCTGGCTGCTTGCTGCGCTGTGCGCTGTCGGGTGGTTCGCCGGAGATCGGGCGCGCGATGAGGTCAGGGCGGCATTGCTGAAATTCAGGGCGCACCCCGTAAAACCCGTGCGTACATGGGTAATCAGGCTGCTTATTGTTCTGTGCCTGGCGTTTTCTGGATGGGTGATCACCCTGGTGTTTTACCTGCTGACGTTGGTTTTGTATCAGATTGCCCGCGCGCAGCTTCATGAGCCGATGGCGGCCTGATGCGTGCGCTGGCGGTAGTGCTGGCGCTGGCACTTGCGGCGCTGGGCTGGCAGTCGTGGCGGCTTAACAATGCCAGTCACACCATTGAGACGCAGGGCAAGGCGCTGAAAAGCAAAACGCAGGAACTGACGAAGAAAAACAGTCAGTTGATTGGCCTGTCCATTCTGACCGAAACCAACAGCCGGGAGCAGACGCGGCTTTATGCGGCAGCGGAACAGACCACCGCGCTGCTGCGAAGCCGCCAGCGCCGGATCGAGGAACTGAAACGTGAAAACGAGGATTTACGCCGCTGGGCTGACGCTCCTTTGCCTGCTGACATTATCAGGCTGCGCGAACGTCCGGCCCTTGCCGGAGGTGCAGCTTACCGTGAATGGCTGTCCCAGAGTGACGCAGTGCCGTCTGGAAAGGTCAGCGCCGCGCAGTAACGGCGATCTGAACGCGGTGCTGGATGAAACCGAGGCCGCCTGGGCGGTCTGTGCTGACAAAGTGGACACGATTATTGCGTGTCAGGAGCGAGACAGTGAACAAACCGCGGTCCTTACGCAGCGCCCTGAATAAAGCGGTTGCTTATGTCCGCGACAACCCGGACAAGCTGCACCTTTTCGTTGATAACGGCTCACTGGTGGCAACCGGTGCCAGCTCCATGTCATGGGAATACCGCTACACCCTGAACGTGGTGATCGAGGATTTCAGCGGAGACCAGAATCTGCTGATGGCTCCTGTGCTGCTGTGGCTAAGTGACAACCAGCCGGATGCTATCAATAACCCGGAGCTGCGCGAAAAACTGTTCACCTTTGAAGTGGATATTCTGCGCAACGATGTGTGCGATATCAGCCTGAACCTGCAACTGACGGAGCGCGTGCTGGTCAGCACTAACGGCAGCGTGTCAAGCGTTGAAGCGGTGCCGGAGCCGGACGAACCCGAAGAAATGTGGACGGTGAAACGTGGGTGAACTGCAGAGGGTGGATGACTGGCTGACGGCGCTACTGGCAAATCTGGAGCCTGCAGCACGCAGCCGTATGATGCGGCAACTGGCGCAACAACTGCGCCGGACGCAGCAGCAGAGCATCAGGCTGCAGCGTAATCCTGACGGCAGCGGCTATGAGCCGCGCCGGGTGACAGCCCGCAGCAAGAAGGGCCGCATCAAACGCCAGATGTTTGCAAAGCTTCGCACCACAAAATACCTGAAAACCACCGCCAGTGCGGACTCCGCCAGCGTGCAGTTTGATGGCAAGGTGCAGCGCATTGCCCGTGTTCATCATTACGGCCTGCGTGATCGCGTCAGCCGCAAAGGCCCGGAGGTCCGCTACGCAGAGCGCCGCCTGCTGGGCGTGAATGATGAGGTGGAAACCGTTACCCGTGACACTCTGTTGCGCTGGCTGGCGGGGTGATCTTTGTTTCATCGCTGGTACAAGCGCCAGAACTGCCTACCTTTTCCCACTGATGGCAACCTTTCGTTATGAATGCACAACTGACCGAAATCATGCGCCTTATCACCAACCTGATCCGCACCGGCACCGTGACCGAAGTGGACCGGGAAAACTGGCTGTGCCGGGTGAAGGTGGGCGAGCTTGAAACCAACTGGATTAACTGGCTGACGCTGCGCGCCGGTGGTGCCCGTACATGGTGGTGTCCGTCGCCGGATGAGCAGGTGGTGGTGCTGAGTATGGGCGGCAATCTGGAAACCGCTTTTGTGCTGCCCGCTATCTACTCCAATCAGTTTCCGCCACCGTCGGATTCCGTGGACGGTTGCGTGACGGAGTACCCGGACGGGGGATGGTTTGAGTATGAACCCGCCACCGGACGATGGCATGTCAGGGGCATCAAATCCATGGTGATCGAGGCAGCAGACAGCGTCACCTACAAAACAGGTGAGTTTGTGGTGGAGGCTGACACCACGCATATTAACAGCGAGGTGGTGATCAATGGCGGCGTCACCCAGGGCGGCGGCGCAATGAGTTCTAACGGGATCGTGGTTGATGACCATGAGCATACTGGTGTTCTGAAAGGTGGCGACAACACGGGGGGGCCGGTATGACGTTGTATATCGGTATGAGCAGGAATGACGGGCAGACCATCACAGATACAGACCATCTGCGCCAGTCGGTGCGGGATATTCTGCTGACGCCGCAGGGCAGCCGTCTTGCCCGCCGGGAATATGGCTCCCTGCTGTCTGCCCTGATTGACCAGCCGCAGAACCCGGCACTGCGCCTGCAGATTATGTCTGCGGTCTATGTGGCGCTGAACCGCTGGGAACCGCGCCTTACGCTGGACTCCATCACCATCAACGGCAATTTTGACGGCTCTATGGTGGTTGAACTTACCGGACACGGCAATAACGGAGCACCGGTTTCCCTTTCCGTATCAACAGGAGCAGACAATGGCAGTCATTGATCTTTCCCAACTACCGCCGCCGCAGATTGTGGACGTGCCGGACTTTGAAGCATTGCTGGCAGAACGCAAGGCCGCCTTTGTGGCCCTCCATCCGGCTGATGAACAGGATGCCGTTATGCGCACGTTAGCGCTGGAGTCAGAACCTGTCACCAAACTGTTGCAGGAGAATACTTATCGAGAAATCCTGCTGCGCCAGCGTATTAATGAGGCTGCGCAGGCGGTCATGGTGGCCTATTCCATGGGAAATGACCTTGAGCAACTGGCAGGCAACTGCAACGTGAAGCGCCTGACGGTAGTCCCTGCAGATAATGACGCGGTGCCGCCGGTCGCCGCAGTGATGGAAAGTGATGAAGCATTACGCCAGCGCATTCCTGCAGCATTTGAGGGGCTGTCCGTTGCAGGGCCGACGGGAGCCTATGAGTTCCACGCCAGAAGTGCCGACGGGCGCGTGGCTGATGCCAGCTCAACCAGTCCTGCACCGGCAGAGGTGGTGCTTACCGTACTGAGCCGCGAGGGTGACGGGACGGCAGGGGCTGACCTGCTGGCAGTGGTTGAACAGGCGCTTAACAGTGAGAATGTGCGCCCGGTGGCAGACCGCCTGACGGTGCGCAGCGCTGAAATTATTCCGTACAGCGTGGACGCAACGATATTCCTTTATCCGGGGCCGGAGGCTGAGCCGGTGATGGCAGAAGCAAAAGCCAGTCTGCAGAAATACATCGCCAGTCAGACGCGGCTGGGACGTGATATCCGCCGCAGCGCCATTTATGCCGCGTTGCATGTGGAGGGGGTCCAGCGTGTGGAGCTGACGTCCCCGCTGGGTGATGTGGTGCTGGATAAGACGCAGGCGGCATCCTGTACTGAATGGAGCGTCACCAACGGGGGCACTGATGAATAGCCTGTTGCCGCCGGGTTCGTCGCCGCTTGAGCGCCGACTGGCGCAGACCTGCAGCGGGATTTCCGATCTGCAGGTATCACTGCGGGATTTGTGGAACCCGGCAACCTGCCCGATCAGATTCCTGCCTTATCTGGCCTGGGCGTTTTCTGTTGATCGCTGGGATGAGAGCTGGACAGAAAGCGTCAAGCGCCGCGTTGTGCAGGACGCGTTTTATATCCATCAGCACAAGGGAACAACCAGCGCTGTGCGGCGCGTGGTGGAGCCGTTCGGCTTCCTGATCCGCATCATTGAGTGGTGGCAGACCGGCGAAACGCCGGGGACGTTCCGTCTGGATATTGGCGTGCAGGACCAGGGCATAACAGAAGAAACCTATCTGGAGCTGGAGCGCCTGATCGGTGACGCCAAACCGTGCAGCCGTCATCTGGTTGGCATGTCCATCAACCTGCAGACAGGCGGTCCGTATTTTGTGGGTGCAGCCACCTACACCGGCGAAGAAATCACGATCTACCCGCACATCAACGAAACCATTATTTCCGGCGGCACCGCCTATGAGGGCGGAGCGGTCCATGTTATTGACACGATGAGAGTGAACCCATGAACGCAAAATTTTACACCCTGCTGACGGATATCGGCGCGGCGAAACTGGCTAGCGCCGCCGCGCTCGGTATCCCGCTTAAAATTACCCATATGGCGGTGGGTGACGGTGGTGGAGCACTGCCCACTCCCAGCGCACAACAGACCGCGTTAGTGGCTGAAAAGCGCCGCGCAGCACTGAATATGCTGTATATCGATCCCCAGAACAGCAGCCAGATTATTGCTGAGCAGGTGATCCCTGAAACTGAGGGCGGTTGGTGGATTCGTGAAGTCGGCCTGTTTGATGAAAACGGCGCACTGATTGCCGTCGGGAATTGCCCGGAAAGCTATAAGCCGCAGCTCGTTGAGGGCAGCGGACGCACGCAGACCGTACGCATGGTGCTGATTACCAGCAGCACAGATAACATCATCCTGAAAATTGACCCTGCTGTGGTTCTGGCAACCCGCAAATATGTGGATGACAAGGTGCTGGAGCTTAAGGTGTATGTGGATGATCTGATGGCAAAACATCTTGCTGCTGCAGATCCGCATACGCAATATGCGCCAAAAGCCAGTCCGACATTCACTGGTACGCCAAAAGCACCGACGGCAGCGGCAGGCAATAATTCCATGCAACTTGCTAACACGGCTTTTGTGCAGGCGGCAATTGCTGCACTGGTGGCATCTTCTCCAGCTGCACTCGATACGCTTAACGAACTGGCGGCGGCGCTGGGAAACGATCCTAATTTTGCCACCACCATGACAAATGCGCTTGCCGGAAAGATGGACAAGGCAGCCAATGGAAAAGACATTGCTGATGTTTCAGAGTTTCTCAAAAACCTTCAATTGAGAGAATCATTTTCTGGCGTTGTTGGGCAGTCTCGAAATGCCAGAATGTCAGTGGCTGCAGCGAGTGCTACTGCGACATTTTCAGCCGATGAATTGATTGTTGAAGATAGTGGAGGGCGTCAGTACCGGGTAACTTCTTTCAGCAAGGAAATCAACCTGGCGACTACCGGTGCAGGCGGGATGGATAAGGGGGTTGTCCCGGCCACTGGATTCGTTGCGCTGTATGCGATTTATAACCCGACTACTGATATGTCGTCATTGCTGGCAGTAAATGCTACCTCTGTTGATGCACCAGAAATTTATAGTGGCTCATCGTTACCACCTGATTATACCGCCAGTGCACTGGTGAGTGTTTGGGGTATTTCAGAGTCAAAATTCAAAGCTGGAACGCAGAATGGGCGGGTTATTAATGTTGACCGTCAGACAGCAATAACAACAACCGCAACAATAAATACGCTAACTGAGTTATCTATTGCCGCAATTGTTCCTAAAAACGCAAGGAAAGTGAGTGGCTATGGCTCCATCTATGCAACAGCAGGCGGTGGTGCGCAATCTGGCGGTTTAATTATTGATGTTGCATCCACAAATAGCGGTGTCGGGTACGTATCAATCGGTGGTTATGTTGGGAATTATGGCATAGGGGTTTATGGTCAGTTTGCAGAATTATTGCTATCAACCCCACAATCAATTTTTTATGACGTGAACCCAAACGGCACATCAATCACGGGTTTTTCTGCATCATTATTTATAAGTGGATACACGATATGATTTACGCTGAATTAACACCAGATGGAAAGTCGGTTGTGGCATTGTTCTCATGCGAGCAAGAAACTTCCACACAGATTGATAAGAATGATGCGCGTTATATTGAGTTTTATAACGCGCAACCTGAGGTTATGCAGCGGATACTGCCAGCCCCAGAGGTGTAGGCCATTCAATACACGGGCTGTTGATGAATTCACTTTCCTTAATAGCCAGACATTGAATGACCCAAACGGCACAACCAGTAGACGCATCTTATAGTGGTGGTGCATCTGCGATCAATCCCTATGCAAGCGGCAATGGCGTGCCGGGCGTTGTAATCATTGAGTGGTGATAAAATGGCTAATTACGCAATTGTTCATGAAGGCATAGTCATTGATATGAATATATGGGATGGGATATCAGACCGCATCCCAGAGATTGGCGATGAAATTCTTTCCAACGAAGAAATAAGCATCGGATAGTAATATTCAAATGGAATATTTTCAGCCCCATACGATCCAAATCATGATGATAAAAATCAGGACTTGGAAGTTGATTCAGAAACTGAGTAAGCGTGAGTGAAAAAAAGAGGGCTATATAGCCCTCTTGTGAGACTAAGATTGTTGCTTAAATCTTAAAAAGAAGTTTTTTTCATGGCGCAATCTGTAAAAAGGCTGCTCAATCAATCTAAGGGATATGTATGAAGATAAAATGGATGATGACATTATAAGAAGTACACCGCTTACGCTTATAACATTAAATCCCATTTTATTAAAAGCGTAGAAAAACATTAGGTGGTTAAGATAAACTCCATAGCTCAAATCACCCGCTAGCTTGTCGATGTTGTTCTTTATGTTTATCTTGAATAAAGCAAATACAATTGGAACTCCGATTAGGATTCCCGACAAAACCTCTTTATTGAAACTATATGTATGCAACTCGGTGAAAAAAGAAGCAATAAAAAAAGCTAGCGACAATGCGTATAGGGAAATCATGAGCTTAAATTTTCTCTCCGCCATCAGATTCCCAATTAAGAATATGAAAAGAGTGCCGCTTATCATTCTGTAACCAAAGTAGTCAGTATTTATGATTCCAAGATACGCAGGGACAAAAAGAACAAGTGATACTATAGAAAATAAAAAGCTTTTCCCGCTCAATAAGATAAATGGAATCAGTAAATAAAACTGCAACTCCAATCCAAGAGACCATGATTGTGGCACTATAATATAATCGTTCATAAAAACAGCAAACCCATTTAGTGGCAGTATTGATAAATTAACTAAAAACTGACTTATGGATAGCTTTTCAATGCCGTCAAAAGCTATGTATAGAAAGCTGGTTAAAGCAAGGTAAAAAACAAATTGCGGAAATAATCTCATGGCACGGTCAATGTAGAATAGAGTTATGCAATCAACCCCTCTGAATTTTGCATTTATAAGTTTTGTGATTACATACCCGCTAATTATAAAAAATGACACAACTGCGGTCACACCTTGATTGTAGCCAATAAATTGATATCCGCAATGCGATAGCAGAACTAGCAATGCGAGAATCAGTCTATACACTCCCAACTTATTGTCCTCTTTTTTATAATTTAAATATTCCATCTGAGCCCAGATGGTTATCATGAATATCTCACCAAACAGCAGCGCTGCATCTACCTTTCAGAAGCCAAAAACCAAACCAAAAAATGATAGTAATGCCGCAATCTAACAATAAAAACAATCACAGTAACAGTCCTATTATGAATACTGACACTCACATCAGAAACAGGTAGGGAGAGATAGAGAAAACATACCACATCCACATCTCACAGAATACATTAGCATTCAACATTCACTGGTTATGGTGTAGTGGCACACTGAATTTGGCCACCTAAGTTGAGGTGATATGCTCACCTAAAAATTTCACAGGTGAACCAATGAGCAAAGCATTTACTGCTGAATTTAAACTCGAAGCGGCAAAGCTGGTCCTCGACCAGCACTATACCCATGGCGAAGCGGCGAAGGCGATGAACGTCAGCCTCTCAGCCATCAACCGCTGGGTCAAATAGTTACAAATGGAACCTTTCAAAGAATTTAAATGCACTGCTAACCATCATTTTTCATCAATCTCAATTGTGCCATTCCCCACACATAGCCCGGCGCGTGCGCCGCGCGCATATCAACCAGAACATAGGCACACCCCCTGTAAACCGGAGAGACTGCCTTATGGCTCAGGATTACCACCACGGGGTGCGCGTTGTTGAAGTCAACGAGGGCACCCGATCTATCACCACGGTGAGCACCGCTATCGTGGGCATGGTCTGCACCGGCGATGATGCTGATGCGTCCGTGTTTCCTCTCAATAAGCCGGTTCTGCTGACGGATGTGCTGGAGGCCAGCGGTAAAGCAGGCGAGTCCGGCACGCTGGCCCGTTCGCTGGATGCGATTGCCGACCAGTCAAAACCCGTGACGGTTGTTGTGCGCGTGGCGCAGGGCGAAACCGAAGCGGAAACCACCTCCAATATTATCGGTGGCGTCACGTCCGACGGTAAGAAAACGGGGATGAAAGCGCTGCTTTCTGCGCAGTCGCAACTGAAAGTTAAGCCGCGCATTCTCGGTGTACCTGGGCACGACACGCAGGCGGTTGCCACTGAGCTGATGAGTGTGGCACAGAGCCTGCGCGGGTTTGCCTACCTGTCCGCCTATGGTTGTAAGACGGTGGAGGAAGCCATTGCATACCGGGACAATTTCAGCCAGCGAGAAGGGATGCTGATCTGGCCTGATTTCATCAACTTTGACACCGTGCTAAAAGCCGATGCGACGGCTTACGCCTCTGCACGTGCGCTCGGTTTGCGCGCCAAAATCGACGAACAGACCGGCTGGCACAAAACCCTGTCCAACGTGGGTGTGAATGGCGTCACCGGTATTTCCGCTGATGTGTTCTGGGATCTGCAGGACCCGGCAACGGATGCGGGACTGCTGAACCAGAACGACGTCACCACGCTGATCTGTAAAGACGGGTTCCGCTTCTGGGGTTCCCGCTGCCTCAGTGATGATCCCTTGTTTGCGTTTGAGAACTACACCCGCACGGCGCAGGTGCTGGCTGACACGATTGCAGAGGGGCATATGTGGGCGGTGGATAAGCCACTGAATCCGTCACTGGCCCGCGACATTATCGAAGGTATCCGCGCCAAATTACGCAGCCTGGTGAATCAGGGATACCTCATCGGGGCGGACTGCTGGCTGGATGAGTCAGTGAACGATAAAGACTCCCTGAAAGCCGGGAAACTCACCATCGACTACGACTACACGCCTGTGTCGCCGCTTGAAAATCTGATGCTGCGCCAGCGCATCACCGATCGCTACCTGGTCGATTTTGCCAGCCGTGTCAGTGCATAAGGGGGATACATGGCATTACCACGCAAGTTAAAACACCTGAACCTGTTCAACGACGGGAACAACTGGCAGGGGATCGTTGAGTCCCTGACCCTGCCGAAATTCACCCGCAAGTTTGAGAAGTATCGCGGCGGCGGTATGCCGGGCGCGGTGGATGTGGATATGGGGCTGGATGACGGCGCACTGGACACGGAATTTTCAATCGGCGGCACCGAACTGCTGTTATTCAAACAGATGGGAGCTGCCACGGTGGACGGTATCCAGTTGCGTTTTACCGGCTCTATTCAGCGTGACGATACCGGCGAAGTGCAGGCCGTTGAGCTGGTTGTGCGGGGGCGTCATAAAGAGGTGGATTCCGGCGAGTGGAAAACCGGAGAAAGTAGCGCCACCAAAGTCAGCAGCACCAACAGTTACGCGAAGCTGACCATTAACGGCGAGGTGCTCTATGAGGTTGATGTGGTCAACATGATTGAAATCGTTGACGGCGTGGACCTGATGGAAGCGCACCGTAACGCCCTTGGCCTCTGATTGAACTTAACGGCGCGGTGATCCGCGCCAGTATCTAATTAACAGGAAACGAACATGAGCGACAAGCTGACTGAAAAAACCGTACAACTGGATACTCCCATCATGCGCGGTAAAACCCAAATCACCGAAATTGTGCTGCGTAAGCCTCAGTCCGGTGCGCTGCGCGGCACCCGCCTGCAGGCCATTATGGATATGGACGTGGGGGCCATGATGACAGTGATCCCGCGTATTTCCAACCCGACGCTGACCGCACAGGAAATGGCTGAACTGGACCCCGCCGATCTCACCGCACTGTCGGTAGAGGTGGTAACTTTTTTGTTGAAGAAGTCGGTGCTTGCCGGTTTACCGACAGCCTGACGATTGATGACCTAGTGGCGGATATCGCCACCATCTTTCACTGGTCGCCGTCCATCACTGACGTTATGCCGCTGACTGAGGTGCTGGAGTGGCGGCACAAAGCGATTCAGAGAAGCGGGGCCAGCGATGAGTGACAATAACCTGCGTCTGCAGGTGATTCTGAATGCGGTTGACAAGCTCTCCCGCCCATTTCGATCCGCGCAGGCCAGCTCGAGAGAGCTGGCTGCTGTGCTTCAAACCACCCGGAATAGCCTGAAAGAACTGAATAAGCAGGCCGCGCGTATTGATGAATTCCGTAAAACCAGGTCACAGCTTGCTATTACTGCAAAAAATCTCAACGCCGCACGCGAAGAAGCCGCAAAACTTGCCACCCAGTTTACTGCAACAAACCGCCCAACCGCTGCTCAGGCCAAGTTATTTAGCCATGCGAAAACCCGCGTACAGGAACTGCAGCAGACATACAACGGTCTGTTGGGTTCGGTACAAAGACAGCGGCAGGCGCTGAAAGAATCCGGGATCGATACTAAACAGCTAAGTAGCGCACAGCGGGAACTGCGGAAAAATGCAGATGAAACAAGGCAAGCTCTGGAGCGTCAGCAGAAATCCCTGAAACGTCTGGGTGAACAGCAGGCAAAAATGAATGCTGCCCGTGAGCAATATTCCAGACGCCTTGAGGTGCGGGATCGTATCGCCGGGGCAGGTGCTACCACCACGGCAGCGGGGCTGGCAATGGGCGCGCCGGTTATGGCTGCAGTTAAGAGCTACGCCAGTATGGAAGATGCCATGAAAGGCGTGGCAAAGCAGGTAAACGGGCTGCGGGACGATAACGGCAACCGTACAAAGCAGTTTTATGACATGCAGAATGCCATCAAGGCTGCCAGTGAGCAGCTACCGATGGAGAATGGTGCTATAGACTATGCCGCGCTGGTTGAGGGGGGCGCGCGCATGGGCGTGACCAACCAAGACGATACTTACGAAGACCAGAAACGTGACCTGCTGGCCTTTGCATCCACGGCGGCAAAAGCTGCAACGGCCTTTGAGCTGCCAGCCGATGAACTGGCGGAAGGGTTGGGGAAAATCGCGCAGCTCTATAAAGTGCCGACGCGCAATATTGAACAACTGGGCGATGCGCTGAACTACCTGGACGATAACGCCATGTCAAAGGGTGGGGACATTATCAACGTCCTGCAGCGAATGGGGGGCGTGGCCGACCGGCTTGATTTCCGCAAGGCGGCCGCGCTGGGTTCCACTTTCCTGTCTCTGGGCGCCGCGCCAGAAATTGCCGCCAGCGCATCAAATGCGATGGTGCGCGAACTGTCGATTGCAACCATGCAGAGCAAGCGGTTCATGGAAGGTATGGATCTGCTGAAACTCGATCCAGAAAAGATTGAAAAACAGATGGCTACGGATGCCATGGGCACTATTCAACGCGTACTGGAGAAGGTCAACAAGCTGCCGCAGGATAAGCGCCTGTCTGCAATGACGATGATTTTTGGCAAAGAGTTTGGCGATGATGCCGCAAAACTGGCAAACAACCTGCCGGAGCTGCAGCGCCAGCTGAAACTCACTGCAGGCAGCGATGCTAATGGCTCCATGCAGAAAGAATCCGACATCAACAAGGATTCATTGTCTGCGCAGTGGTTGCTGGTTAAGACGGGCGCGCAGAACGCTTTCAGTAGCATGGGGGAAACGCTGCGCCAGCCGCTGATGGATATCATGAGCATGGTTAAAGGCGTGACCGGGGCGCTTCGGCGCTGGGTTGAGCAGAATCCTGTGCTGGCTGGCACGCTGATGAAAGTGGCTGCGGCGACGGCGGCGATCACTGTCGGGCTGGGTACGCTGGCGGTGGCGGTGGCTGCAGTGCTGGGGCCGATTGCGGTGATCCGGTTCGCGCTGTCGATGCTGGCGGTTAAGGCGTTACCGTCCACCGCTGATGCAGCGACCCGCACGGGCGGAGTGCTGCGTTTACTGGTTTCCGGCCCGCTGGCAGTGCTGCGCGTGGCGCTGTTTTCTGTGGGTAGTCTGCTTGGCGCGCTGTTGAGTCCGATCGGTCTGGTGGTGGCTGCGCTGGCTGGGGTGGCGATGGTGGTCTGGAAATACTGGCAGCCTATCAGCACCTTTCTGGGTGGCGTGGTGGAAGGGTTCAAAGCGGCGGCAGCGCCTATCCTGTCAGCCTTCACTCCGCTAATGCCTATTTTTCAGTGGGTAGGAGATAAGGTCCGGGAGTTGTGGGGCTGGTTTACCGACTTGCTGACGCCAGTTAAATCGACGGCGGCAGAGCTGCAGAGTGCGGCATCAATGGGGCGTTTGTTCGGGGAAATGGTGGCGGAAGGGCTGAACATGGCGCTGCATCCGCTGGAATCTCTGAAATCCGGTGTGATCTGGTTGCTGGATAAACTTGGTCTGGTTAACAAAGAGGCCGCCAGCGCCAGGATGCCAAATCAGACGCCTGCCACAGTGGGCGGTAACGGCAGCGTGATATTGCCGCCAGGCGGGTTCCCGGCTTATGCGGGGATGTATGACACCGGCGGTAATATCCCGCGCGGGCAGTTTGGCATCGTGGGGGAGAACGGCCCGGAGATTATCAACGGCCCGGTAAACGTAACCAGCAGGCGACGCACAGCGGCGCTGGCCTCGGTGGTTGCCGGGATGATGGGGGTGGCTGCGGCGCCGGTCGATGCGGCACCGCTTCATCCGTTTAGCCTGCCGGTAAAAGCAGGCGCCGCAATGATGGGCCAGAGCGCCAGCGTACAGCCGGTTATCCGTGTGGACGCCCCCACGCAGATTATTATCCAGGCGCAGCCAGGACAGAATGCGCAGGACATTGCGCGAGAGGTGGCGCGACAGCTCGATGAGCGTGACCGCCGGATCAGGGCGAAGGCCCGGAGTAACTACAGCGATCAGGGGGGCTATGACTCATGATGATGGTGCTGGGATTATTTGTTTTCGAGCTGCGCACGGTCCCTTATCAGGAACTGCAGTATCAGCGCAGCTGGCGCCATGCGACAAACAGCCGCGTAAATCGCCGCGCCACCACGCAATTTCTGGGGCCGGATAATGACACGCTGACGCTATCCGGGGTGCTGTTGCCGGAAATTACCGGCGGCAGGCTGTCCATGCTGGCGCTGGAACAGATGGCGGAGCTGGGCAAGGCGTGGCCCCTGATCGAGGGCAGCGGCACGATTTATGGCATGTATGTGATCGAGGGGCTGAACCAGACGAAAGCAGAGTTTTTCCGGGACGGGATGCCGCGCCGCATTGAGTTCTCATTGTCACTGAAAAGGGTGGATGAGTCGCTGGCGGATATGTTCGGCAGCCTGAGTGACCAGCTCAGCAACCTGCAGGACTCTGCTGCCTCTGCGATTGAGGGGATTAAAAACACGGCTGGAGGATTGCTGCAGTGAACTTTAATTCTGATCTCCTGAATCTGAACAGCAAAAGCCCGGCTTTCAGTATCGTCATTGAAGGTAAGGACGTGACGACCGTGCTGGATACCCGCCTGATGAGTCTGACGCTGACGGATAACCGGGGCTTTGAAGCGGATCAGCTTGATCTGGAACTGGACGACGCCGACGGTCTGATTGCTCTGCCGCGACGTGGGGCAGTGATTCAGCTGGCGCTGGGCTGGAAAGGCCAGCCGCTTTTCCCTAAAGGGGCTTTTACCGTGGATGAAATTGAACACAGCGGTGCCCCTGACCGATTGACCATCCGGGCGCGTAGCGCAGATTTCCGTGAAACCCTCAATACACGGCGCGAAAAATCATGGCATCAGACAACGGTGGGGGAGGTGGTAAAGGAAATCGCCGCCCGGCATAACCTCAAAATGGCGCTGGGTAAAGACCTGACGGATAAGGCGCTGGATCATCTGGACCAGACCAATGAAAGCGATGCAAGTTTTCTGATGAAACTGGCGAGACAGTATGGGGCGATTGCTTCCGTTAAGGACGGGAATCTGCTGTTTATCCGGCAGGGACAGGGAAGAACGGCGAGCGGCAAGCCGCTGCCGGTTATCACCATAACGCGCAAAGCCGGTGACGGTCATCGGTTCACCCTTGCTGATCGTGGTGCCTATACCGGTGTTATTGCCAGCTGGTTGCATACGCGTGAACCCAGGAAAAAAGAGACAACCAGTGTTAAGCGTCGTCGAAAGAAAACCACCACACCCAAAGAGCCGGAAGCAAAACAGGGCGATTATCTGGTGGGAACGGATGAAAATGTGCTGGTTCTTAATCGTACCTACGCCAACCGGAGCAATGCAGAGCGCGCAGCAAAAATGCAGTGGGAACGTCTGCAGCGTGGGGTTGCTTCATTTTCCCTGCAGCTCGCTGAGGGGCGGGCTGATCTCTATACGGAAATGCCGGTGAAGGTTACAGGGTTTAAGCAGCCAATCGATGATGCAGAATGGACCATTACCACCCTGACGCATTCTGTCAGCCCGGATAATGGATTTACGACCAGCATAGAGCTTGAAGTAAAGATTGATGATTTAGAAATGGAATGAATTTGTTCACAAAATGGATGTGTAGTGTATCATTATGTGATTGCAGGAATTGGTGGGGGAAACGGATATGATGAATTGTCCGAAATGTGGACATGCGGCGCATACTCGTAGCAGCTTTCGGGTATCTGATAACACTAAGGAGCGTTACTGCCAGTGCCAGAATATTAATTGTGGCACCACCTTTGTCACACATGAAACAGTGGTGCGCTTTATTGTCACCCCTGGACTAATCGATCACGCTCCGCCACACCCATTAAACAGTGGTCAAGGCCACATGAATTTCTAACAAGAAACCCGCCTCGGCGGGTTTTTTATTGGAGGCAGTAAAAATTCTGCTGCCATTTTGCTGCCAATGAGGTTCTATTAAATAAAAAAGCCACTCTTTCGAGTGGCTTAATTATATGATTTTAAAGCTAAAATTTGGTGGCCCCTGCTGGACTTGAACCAGCGACCAAGCGATTATGAGTCGCCTGCTCTAACCACTGAGCTAAGGGGCCGTGGCGGTGGATTATAAAGTAACTCCGCGTTGCAATCCAGACATAAGCGTACGGATGCTGTTTTTATAAACAATGTATTTTCAGTCCGTTATACTTGTCCCTTGATGTATTGTTCGGAGTAATTATGGTTAAGGACATACTGGCACCGGGGCTGCGGGTAGTATTTTGCGGCATCAATCCGGGGCTCTCTTCTGCGGGTACAGGATTTCCCTTTGCGCATCCCGCGAATCGCTTCTGGAAGGTTATCCATCAGGCGGGATTTACCGATCGCCAGCTTAAACCTGAAGAGGCACAGCATCTGCTGGATTTCCGCTGCGGCGTGACGAAATTTGTCGACAGACCAACGGTGCAAGCCAATGAAGTGAAGCTACAGGAAATGCGTAGCGGCGGTCGTCTGCTTATTGAGAAAATAGAAGAGTATCAGCCCGCCGCGCTCGCAATCCTCGGTAAGCAGGCCTTTGAGCAGGGCCTTAGCCAGCGTGGGGCGCAGTGGGGGAAGCAGACGTTGACCATTGGCGCGACGCAATTATGGGTATTGCCGAATCCCAGCGGGTTAAGCCGGATCACGCTGGATAAACTGGTGGAAGCGTATCGGGAAGTGAACGACGCCCTGCTCAGGCGGGGACTATAAAGAAAAACGCCACCTTGCGGTGGCGTTTATGCTTATGTGGCGAGATTAATCGTCGAGGAAGCTACGCAGTACTTCAGAGCGGCTCGGGTGGCGCAGTTTACGCAGTGCTTTCGCTTCGATCTGACGGATACGTTCACGGGTAACGTCGAACTGTTTACCGACTTCTTCCAGCGTGTGGTCGGTGTTCATGTCGATACCGAAACGCATACGCAGAACTTTCGCTTCACGGGCGGTCAGGCCAGCCAGAACGTCGTGCGTTGCGGCACGCAGGCTCTCGGTGGTCGCAGAGTCCAGCGGCAGCTCGAGGGTGGTATCCTCGATGAAATCACCCAGATGCGAATCTTCATCGTCGCCGATCGGCGTTTCCATGGAGATAGGCTCTTTCGCGATCTTCAGCACTTTACGGATCTTGTCTTCTGGCATCAGCATGCGTTCAGCCAGCTCTTCCGGCGTCGGCTCGCGGCCCATCTCTTGCAGCATCTGACGGGAGATACGGTTGAGCTTGTTAATGGTCTCAATCATATGCACCGGGATACGAATGGTACGCGCCTGATCTGCGATCGAACGGGTGATCGCCTGACGGATCCACCAGGTTGCATAGGTGGAGAACTTGTAACCACGACGGTATTCAAACTTATCCACCGCTTTCATCAGACCGATGTTACCTTCCTGAATCAGATCCAGGAACTGCAGGCCACGGTTGGTGTATTTTTTAGCGATAGAGATAACCAGACGTAAGTTCGCTTCAACCATCTCTTTTTTCGCACGGCGGGCTTTCGCTTCACCGATGGACATGCGACGGTTGATATCTTTAACCTGCTCGATGGTCAGGCCGGTTTCTTCTTCAATCTGCTGCAGTTTCTGCAGGCCGCGGTGAACGTCATCGGCCACATCGTGCAGTTTTTCAGACCACGGTTTGTTCATCGCGATTGCCGCGTTGAACCAGGTTTCGCTGGTTTCGTTGCCAGTGAACAGGGTGATGAAGTTTTTCTTCGGCATTTTGCACTGCTCAACGCAGAGCTTCATGATCAGACGTTCCTGAGTACGCACGCGGTCCATCATGACGCGCATGCTGTTTACCAGGTAGTCGAACTGCTTCGGCACCAGGCGGAACTGTTTGAACACTTCGGACAGCTTCTGAATTTCTTCCTGCGCGGCAGCATGGCTGCGGCCTTTCGCTTTGATGGTGTCGCGAGTGATTTCGTACTGAGTACGCAGTTCACCGAATTTTTCACGCGCTAACTCAGGGTCGATGCTGTTGTCGTCATCGCTGCTGTCGTCGTCGCCATCTTCTTCATCTTCGTCTTCATCGTCATCCATCTCTTCCTGAGAGAGTTCAGAACCGACGTGGGTCGCCGTTGGCGCCATGTCTTCTTCCGCGTTTGGATCGACAAAGCCAGTGATCAGATCGGAAAGACGTGCTTCTTCAGCTTCTACGCGATCGTACTGCTCAAGCAGGTAGGTGATAGCTTCCGGGTATTCGGCAACGGAGCATTGAACCTGGTTAATCCCGTCTTCGATGCGTTTAGCGATGTCGATTTCGCCTTCGCGGGTTAACAGTTCAACGGTACCCATTTCGCGCATGTACATGCGGACCGGGTCAGTTGTACGACCGATTTCGGACTCAACGCTGGACAGAACCTGGGCAGCCGCTTCTTCCGCGTCTTCATCGGTGCTGTTGGAGGTTTCAGCAAGCAGCAGATCATCGGCATCAGGTGCTTCTTCCATCACCTGAATACCCATGTCATTGATCATTTGGATGATGTCTTCGATTTGATCTGAATCGACGATATCTTCCGGCAGATGGTCATTGACCTCGGCATAGGTCAGATAGCCTTGCTCCTTACCACGTTGGACAAGAAGCTTCAGCTGTGACTGCGGGTTTTGCTCCATAAGACGGTATCCACACTTAATTCGTTTGATTGGTGTTGGGCGGTAAAACCGCCAACGGCAAAACGAGGGCATACTTATATTTTGCCGCTGCCTCTCCGTGCGGCTGTCGGGGGCTTCCCGATCGATATTCGGCAGTTAAGCCGTTAAATACTTCATCCTTCACGTTGTCTCTGCGTTAGCTGCGTTCGTTTACTTGCTGCCTTGATACAACGCGAATGATTTTGTCTTTCTCTTATTTCCTGGCCAGTTCCTGGTTCAGCGTCCAGAGTTCCCGGCGTTCTTCGCTGCTTAAACCGTGTGTGCGCTCACGAGCTATCAACTCTTCCTGGCGCAGTTCAAGCATCGAATCAAACATATGGTTGAGTGAGTCGGTGAAGGTTTTTTCTGCGATATCTTTATCTGCTATATCGTCCCACATCGACAGTTTTTCAAGGGTCGCAGCATCATTTGTGCCACGGTAGTGTTCTAAAAGTTGCCCGGTGGTCAGACCTGGCTGAGCCAGACAAGTGTTGACCAGTTCTCTGAATAAGCCAAGTCCAGGCAGCTTATTGCTATCCAGTGCGCCTAACGGTGGAACCAGCGGGGCGAGCTCCGGGTTCTGCACCAGCAACCCTATAAGTATACGCATGGTCGTACGTTTTAGCTGTGGAACCGGGCGGGAAGCCCCATTTTCTGCCAGTTTTGGCATTAAACGTTCAAGCTGGCTGTCATCCAGAATGCCGAGCTTGTTTCCCAACTCCTGTCGCAGGTAAATGCGCAACGTTTCGCCTGGTACCTGAGTAATCAGCGGTAATGCCAGCGTGCTGAGCTGTGCGCGTCCGTCTGGGGTACTCAAATCCACCTGCGGCAACAGGCTGTTAAATAAAAACGCGGAGAGCGGCAGCGCCTGCTCCATCCGGGCTTCAAAGGCCTCTTTCCCTTCTTTACGCACCAGCGTATCGGGGTCTTCGCCGTCAGGTAAAAACATAAAGCGTAGCTGGCGTCCGTCTGTCATATAGGGCAGTGCGGTTTCCAGTGCGCGCCATGCTGCGTCGCGTCCGGCACGGTCGCCGTCGTAACAGCAAATTACGTTGTTCGTCGCGCGGAACAACAGTTGGATGTGATCGGCGGTGGTTGACGTCCCAAGGGATGCCACGGCGTAGTTAATGCCGTATTGCGCCAGCGCCACCACATCCATATAGCCTTCTACCACTAACAGGCGCTGTGGATCGGCGTTATCCTGCTGGGCTTCATAAAGACCATACAGCTGGCGACCTTTATGGAAAATATCGGTTTCCGGGGAGTTGAGATACTTCGGCAGGGCATCGCCCAGCACGCGTCCACCAAAACCAATGACCCGACCACGTTTGTCGCGGATGGGGAACATCACCCGTTCGCGGAAGCGATCGTAACTGCGTCCCTGATCGTTGGTAACCAACATCCCCGCATCGACCAGCGATTTGCGATTTTCAGCATTGCCGCCAAACCGTTTCAGGACGTTGTCCCAGCCGGGGGGGGCAAAACCAATAGCAAAACGGGTGATAACGTCGCTACTTAATCCTCGCTTTTCCAGGTACTGGCGCGCAGGGGTAGCGGCGGGTTGCATCAAAGACTGTTGATAAAAAGTGTTCAGGCCATCCATCAATTGATAAAGGCTTTGCCGTTGATGGCGCTCTATCTGACTGGGGCCACTGCCTGCTTCATAGGGCACTTCAAGGTTGTGCATTGCGGCCAGTTCTTCGACGGTTTCCACAAACTCGAGCTTGTCGTAGTTCATGAGAAAGTCGACGGCGTTGCCATGCGCGCCACACCCAAAGCAGTGATAAAACTGTTTTTCACCGTTTACGGTGAAAGAGGGGGTTTTTTCGTTATGGAACGGACAGCACGCGTGATAATTTTTGCCCTGCTTTTTCAGCTTTACCCGCGCGTCGATGAGATCGACGATGTCGGTTCTTGCCAGCAGGTCATTGATAAATACGCGTGGAATTCGTCCAGCCATATGCCCCTTTTATACACTTCATCCTTCAGCCTGCCTCTGTGTTGGCTGCGCTCGCTCACCCCTGTCACTTACTTATGTAAGCTCCGGGGCTTCACTCACTTGCCGCCTTGATGCATACTGAATGATTTTGTGTATATGCCAATGCATAAACGAAAATAAGCCGCGCATTCCTTCCGGAAGCACGGCCTTACAACTACAACTCAGTCTGAATTGAGAGCTTTGGCTCTCAATAGATTAGTACAGACGAGTACGGCGTGCGTTTTCGCGAGCCAGTTTCTTCGCGTGACGTTTCACAGCAGAAGCTTTAGCGCGCTTACGTTCGGTAGTCGGTTTTTCATAGAACTCACGACGACGAACTTCCGCCAGAACACCTGCTTTTTCGCATGAACGCTTGAAGCGACGCAGTGCTACGTCGAACGGCTCGTTTTCACGTACTTTAATTACCGGCATGTAACTCTCACCTTTAATAAATTCGGTTTGCCGCTGGCATCAACGCCAGCTTATTTCAAAATGGTGCGGAATTTTACTGCAATTGCTGCTGCTTTGTAAAGCACCGACGCGATTTTGAAAGGGACTTTTATAAGGACAAGGAGTATACACGAGCGGAACTCCTGGGGCGAACAAAGTTTTACATCAACCCGCATTGGTCCTACACTGCGCGGTAATAGAGCGAGGTAAAACAAGTCATGCGTGTACTGGGTATTGAAACATCCTGCGATGAAACCGGCATCGCCATTTACGACGATGAAAAAGGTCTTTTAGCCAACCAATTGTATAGTCAGGTGAAATTACACGCTGACTACGGCGGCGTAGTGCCAGAACTGGCCTCGCGCGATCACGTACGTAAAACCGTACCGCTGATCCAGGCCGCGCTGAAAGAGGCGGGACTGACGGCAAAAGAGATTGATGCGGTAGCGTATACCGCAGGTCCTGGTTTGGTTGGCGCGCTGCTGGTTGGCGCAACCGTAGGACGTTCGCTGGCGTTCGCCTGGGGCGTACCAGCAATTCCTGTGCACCATATGGAAGGGCATCTGCTGGCGCCGATGCTGGAAGATAATCCGCCTGCTTTTCCGTTCGTCGCGCTGCTGGTTTCTGGCGGTCACACGCAGCTTATCAGCGTCACCGGTATCGGTCAGTATGAATTACTCGGCGAATCGATTGATGATGCTGCTGGCGAAGCGTTCGACAAAACCGCCAAGCTGCTGGGGCTGGATTACCCTGGCGGCCCAATGCTGTCAAAGCTGGCCTCGCAAGGCGTTGAAAAACGCTTTGTCTTCCCGCGCCCGATGACCGACCGTCCGGGGCTGGATTTCAGCTTCTCCGGGCTGAAAACCTTTGCCGCGAATACCATTCGTAATAACGAAAATGACGATCAAACGCGCGCAGATATCGCCCGAGCCTTTGAAGATGCGGTAGTTGATACGCTGATGATCAAGTGTAAACGCGCGCTGGATCAAACCGGTTTTAAACGTCTGGTGATGGCGGGGGGCGTGAGCGCTAACCGTACACTGCGCGCAAAACTGGCTGAAATGATGCAAAAACGTCGTGGCGAAGTATTTTACGCGCGTCCGGAATTTTGTACCGACAACGGGGCGATGATCGCCTACGCGGGCATGGTGCGTTTTAAAGCGGGCGCAACGGCGGATCTTGGCGTAACCGTGCGCCCACGCTGGCCTCTGGCGGAATTACCGGCGGCGTGATTTTTTGCCCGGTGGCGCAATGTTACCGGGCAAGACGCTACATCCGCAGCATTCCCTTCTCTTCCAGAAACGCGATAATTTTTTCCAGACCCTCTCCGGATTTTAAATTACTGAACGTCCACGGACGCTCGCCGCGCATGCGCAGGGTATCGCGTTCCATTACCTCCAGCGAGGCACCGACGTAAGGGGCCAAATCGGTTTTATTGATCACCAGAAAATCGGATTTAGTGATCCCCGGCCCCCCCTTACGCGGGATCTTCTCGCCTTCGGCAACGTCGATCACATAGATCGTCAGATCCGCTAATTCCGGACTGAAGGTGGCGCTCAGGTTATCGCCGCCGCTTTCCACAAAAATCAGATCCAGATTGCCGAATTTCTCGCTTAACGCCTCTACGGCAGCCAGATTCATCGATGCATCTTCGCGGATGGCGGTATGCGGGCAACCGCCGGTTTCCACACCGACGATCCTGTCTGGCTCCAGGGCGCCCGCCTCGGTGAGAATGCGCTGATCTTCTTTGGTGTAGATATCGTTGGTGACCACCGCCAGTTGATAGCTGCTGCGCATGGCTTTGCATAACGCTTCCAGCAGCGCCGTTTTGCCGGAACCGACCGGGCCGCCAACGCCTACGCGCAGGGGATGCTTGTAGTTACTCATTTTTTCTCCTCAGGAGCGGAATAATCGGGAATATTGCGTTTCATGCCGGGCAGAGGCGATGGCGGCCAACGGCGTTGCGGAGCCGAGACTGGCGTCAGGACACGCCAGCGCCTGTGCCAGACCCTGCGCATAGCGATCGCAGAGCGCAATAATCAAACGCTGGGCTGCCTGCTGACCAAAGGGAACCAGTTTGACGCCAGCCATCACTGCGCTCTCAATCCAGCTGTAGCCGAGGCTTAACGCCAGTTCGGTCAGGGGAATTCTCCAGCGCACGCCCAGCCAGGCCATGCCGCAGAGTTGGCTGTCGGCGAAGAGGGGGCGCCACTCTCGCGAGCAATCCGCCTCCCAGTCGGTGACCAGCCGCGTAAACGCCGCGCCCCGGCTGCGTTCTTCATCCCGCAGTTCGCGGGTTTCCCGACAGGCCAACAGGTAAGCGTTCCAGCGGCGTGCGGCAGCGAGATCGTCCTGCTCGCAGGCGCGATACAGTCTCGCCAGCAGCGGTAGGTCGACGGTAAAAAAGTTCTGCTCCATCTGTTGAATTTGCCAGGCAGAGAAGTCATCGACGCTTTTCACCCAGCCAATCTCCACCGCCCACTCCAGACCCTGGGACCAGGTAAACGACCCCACCGGGAGTGTGCTGCTGGCGAGCTGCATCAGACGCAGTTGTTGGGTGTTATGCATCAGTGCGCATGGCCGTGATGATGCCCGTGTGATTCACTGGCATAAGCGCCTGCTTCCGGTTCAAACGGTAGTTGAGCAAAGGCCACCTCGAGGTTGAACTGTCGCAGCATGGCGTCCAGCACATGATCGTGGTGGTAACGTAGTTCATCCGGCAGGATTTGCAGCGGAACGTGGCGATTGCCGAGGTGATAACAGGCTTTGGCGAGCAGGAAAGGATCGGCGCAGCGCACCACGGAAACCGACTCCGGCGCGGCGATCACTTCAATCACTTCGCTGCCATCGTCGGTGGTCAGCAGGTCGCCACCGCGTAACAGCAAACCGCGCGGTAGCATCAGCCCGGCTTCGCGACCGTCGTTCAGCGCCACTCTGGCACGACTTTTTACCCGCATATCAATGGGTAGCGTGACGCTTGCGGTGACGCGGTGAGCGTGGTCAAGGCGTTGGGTCAGGTAGATCATCGTCACTCCTCAAAACAGAAAATAGCGTTGCGCCATCGGCAAAACGTTTGCCGGTTCGCTGGTAATCAATTCGCCATCAATACGCACCTCGTAGGTCTGAGCATCGACGGTGATATTGGGTTGCAGGTCGTTGTGGATCATGTCAGCCTTTTTCACCGTTCTGCAGCCTTTGACGACGGCGATGGCGCTTTGCAGATTGAGCTGCTGCGCGATGTTTTGCGCGTCAGCGGCTTGCGAAATAAAGGTCAGCCGGGTGTGATGCCGCGCAGCGCCAAGTGCGCCGAACATCATGCGGTAATGCACCGGCTGCGGGGTGGGAATCGAGGCATTGATGTCGCCCATCGGCGCACAGACGATCATCCCGCCTTTAACGATCGTCGCCGATTTTACGCCAAAGAATGCCGGTGACCACAGCACCAGATCGGCCAGTTTGCCAGGCTCAACGGAGCCGACTTCATGGGCGATACCGTGGGTTAGCGCCGGATTAATGGTGTATTTGGCGACGTAGCGTTTAACGCGCAGGTTGTCGTTGTCACCGGTTTCTTCTGCCAAAGCTCCACGCTGCGTCTTCATGCGGTGCGCCACCTGCCAGGTGCGCAGGATCACTTCGCCCACGCGCCCCATTGCCTGTGAATCGGACGAGGTCAGGGAAAAGGCGCCAATGTCATGCAGCACATCTTCGGCAGCGATCGTTTCCCGGCGAATGCGTGATTCGGCAAAGGCCACGTCTTCGGCGATATCCGGATCGAGATGGTGGCAAACCATCAGCATGTCGAGATGCTCGTCGATGGTGTTGATGGTATAGGGCAGCGTCGGGTTCGTAGAGGAGGGCAGGATATTCGGATGCGCGCAGGCGGTGATGATATCCGGCGCATGACCGCCGCCCGCGCCTTCGGTGTGAAAAGTATGAATGGTGCGATCGCCAATCGCCGCCAGCGTATCTTCCACGAAACCGGACTCATTGAGCGTGTCGCTGTGCAGCGCGACCTGGATGTCCATCTCGTCGGCCACGGTCAGTGCGCAGTTGATGGCGGCAGGCGTGGCGCCCCAGTCTTCATGGATTTTCAGGCCAATGGCGCCCGCGGTGATTTGCTCGCGCAAGGCGTCAGGATTTGAGCCGTTACCTTTGCCCAGTAAACCGATGTTAACCGGTAACGTGTCTGCCGCCTGCAGCATGCGAGCGATGTACCACGGACCCGGCGTACAGGTGGTGGCGTGAGTGCCCGCGGCCGGACCGGTGCCGCCGCCGATCATCGTTGTCACACCGGAAACCAGCGCCTCTTGCGCCTGCTGTGGGCAGATCCAGTGAATATGCGTATCCACGCCGCCTGCGGTGACGATCTTGCCTTCCCCGGCGATGACTTCAGTTCCCACGCCTATCGGGATCGTAACGTTGGGCTGAATATCGGGATTACCTGCCTTGCCGATGGCGAAGATCCTGCCGGCTTTGATACCGATATCCGCTTTCACGATCCCCCAGTGATCGACGATCAGCGCGTTGGTTATTACCAGATCCACACATGCATCGGTGCGCATTTGCCCCTGGCCCATGCCGTCGCGGATCACTTTGCCGCCGCCGAATTTGACCTCTTCGCCGTAGGTGGTGAAGTCTTTTTCTACTTCGATCCACAGGTCGGTATCCGCCAGGCGCACTTTATCGCCGGTGGTTGGGCCAAACATGTCGGCGTACGCCTGCCGGGAAATTTTACTCATTATTAGCCTCCAGCGCGCCCATCACCTCACTGCGAAACCCGACGATCCTTTGTGCGCCAGCGACGCGCACCAGTTCTACTTCGCGTTTTTGTCCTGGCTCAAAACGCACCGCTGTGCCCGCAGCAATGTTCAGACGAAAGCCGCGTGCGGCCAGCCTGTCAAAGCGCAGCGCCGGGTTCACTTCGAAAAAGTGATAGTGCGATCCCACCTGGATGGGCCTGTCGCCATGATTTTCCACCACGATCGTGCAGATCTCCCGCCCCTGATTAAGAGCGATATTGCCTTTTGCGATCTGATATTCACCTGGGATCATTGCCGCTCCTTAGACGATCGGGTTGTGGACGGTGACCAGCTTCGATCCGTCCGGAAATGTGGCTTCAACCTGAATATCCGGGATCATTTCCGGTACGCCTTCCATCACCTGATCGCGGCGCAGGACGTGACGCCCGTCCTCCATCAGCGCGGCCACGGTTTGCCCGTCGCGCGCCCCTTCCATGATGAAAGCGCTAATCAGCGCCACCGATTCCGGGTAGTTCAGCTTCAGCCCGCGGGCCAGGCGACGTTCCGCCACCAGCGCGGCGGTAAACAGCAACAGCTTGTCTTTTTCTCTGGGGGTCAGTTCCATAAGGGTTCTCTTAGGTTTGCCAGATTCGCGGTAGCACAGGCGCTTTGTGTGTCAGCAACGGGCGCAGGAATTGCCAGATGTCACGCATAACGCGCTGTACAATCAGGTTGTCGTCGGCAAGAAAGCGGATTGTTAGCAGCGAGTCATTAAGCGTTGCCCCGGCGTAATCGCCAAGCGGTGTAAGCCGCTCGCGCGTGCCCTCCAGCATGTGTTCGCTGGCCGGATAACACAGCAACGTGCCGACCCAGGGATGATGCGCAACTCCACTCAGCTCTCCCTCCTGCAACTGCAAGCGTTCTATCAACAGCGGCTGGTCATCTCGCCACACTTCCAGACGGTTTTGCAGCACGCCGTGGCTGAAGGTCTCTTGCATAACCGGTCGCCCAAGACACAACAGATCCCAGGCCAGCAAACGACTCTCTGATGCGATGTGAAATACAGACTGAATAACAGCGTTGGTGCCGGGAAAGAGGATCGTATCCTGCGGCAGCCACTCCAGCGTGGCGTGCGAGGCGAGGGTAAAGTGCTGGCGCAGCAACGCTTGTGGCCCTCGGCTGCGATAAAACTTGCCCGCGCCGGGCTGGGTGATTAACGCATGGCTGTTTTCGTCGAGCGTGACGGCAATATGAAGCTCATCTCCGCCAACGATCCCCGCAGGTGGATGCAGCAAATAGAGGTGACAGACCTCCTCTTCCGGGTAAAACGGACGCTGAACCGTCAATGGACCATGATGACGCGCCGAGGCGAGCACCGTTTTGTGCCCGGTGCGGGTAAAATGCAGATCCAGTTCGGCCTGCCAGCCCCGTGTGAGTGTCTCGTGCGCAACCGTGTCCAGAGCGTTTCCCCTATCAGCATGAGGGTGTTTGCATACAAAAAAGTATGCCTCAGCGCATCGGGAAATCGATCATATGAGAAGCTTATGGAAAAAGGGGCGACAATATGCCGCCCAAGGGAGATTACAGTAAAACGAGGGGCATCCAGAGCAGACCGGTGATCACCAGCAGCACGAGGAAAATCAGGCCAAAAATAGCGCCGAGCCGCCAGTAATCCACCGTCGGCAAATAACCGCTGCCGTAGTAGATAGGGCTGGGACCGGTGGCGTACGGGGTCAGAATACTGCCCAGGCCAATGGCGGCGCCGACCATCAGGCAGAAGACCGGTAGCGGGATTTCCGGCATCGCCAGCGCGGCGGCAATCATCATCGGCGCGAGGGCAGAGGTATACGCCGTGGCGCTGGCAAAGAAGTATCGCAGCAGGTAGAACACCACGATCAGCGCCACCATCACCATCACCGGCGAATAGCCACTCAGCCCGTTTGCCAGCAGCTTGCCGAACCAGGAGATAAAGCCGGTGTTGTTCAGTCCGGTGGCGAGCGTTATCAGCGAGGCCAGCCAGAAAAAGACGTTCCACGCGGCTTTATTACTGACGATGTCATCCCAGTTGATGATGCGCAAAACCAGCATCAACGCCACTACGCTGTATCCGACCATCGCCGCGTCAATAAAATCGCCGCCGAAAATCCACAACACCAGTGCGCCGACCATCAGCACCAGCATCTTTTTCTCGCGAGCGCAGAGTGGTCCCATCGCTTTTAGCTCTGTATCCGCCCAACGTGGAACCTGATCGCCGGATTTCAGCACTGGTGGATACAGCACGTACGCCAGCCACGGCACGATCAGCACCAGTAAAATGCTCAGCGGCAGCATGCCTAAGAACCAGTCGCCCCAGCTCAGCGCCGTGTGGGACGCGCCTTTCATCAGGCCGATCAACAGCAGATTAGGTGCCATCGCCGTTAAGAAAATAGCGCTGGTAACGCAGTCAGCGACAATGCCCATCCACATGATGTACGAGCCAATGGAGCGTGAACTGGCGCTATTGGGTTGTGAATTATACAGCGGCGGCAGGTTGCGGATAATCGGGTAGATTATTCCGGCTCCGCGCGCGGAGTTGGAAGGCGTGACGGGAGCGAGGATCAGCTCTGAGAACATCACCGCATAGCCGAGAAACAGCGTCCGGTGTCCCATCTTTTTCACCAGCATCAGCGCGATACGCCGACCGAGCCCGGTTTTTTCATAGCCGGTACCAAACATAAAGGCCGCGAAGATCAGCCAGATAACCGAGTTTGAGAATCCAGATACCGCCCACGACAGCGATTTGGCGGTAAATTTAAAACCGTCCTGCGCGAGTTGCTCCGGGCTGAACAGCAGCCACGGTGAAAGGACGGCGATGATCGAAATGCCAATCATCGCCACCACCGCGCCCGGTACAGGTTCCAGAATAAGCCCGACAATCACACCGGTAAAGACGGCAAAATAGAGCCAGGTGTGACTCTCAAGACCGGTGGGGACGGGCAGAACAGCAATAATGGCGATGACCACCAGCGGAGCCAGGTATCGCCACCAACCAGCTAAAGGTGCCATTGTTGTATCCCTGCGAAGAGGGAGAGGCGTTACGCCCCTCCGGGAGGGTTATTTGATGTAGTGCACGTGTTCGCAGATTTCATCGACGATAGGATCGCGACGTTCAGCGAACAGCTTTTTGTTTTCGGCAATCAGGTTATTGCCGTGGGTATCGATGGAAACGATCAGCGGGCCGAACTCTTTTACCCTGCATACCCACAGAGATTCCGGCATGCCGAGTTCAGTCCAGTGTACCTCTTCAATTTCTTCAACCTGAGTTGCCGCCACGACCGCACAGCCAGCCGGGAAGATGACGTGCAGCGCTTTGAACTGCTTGCAGCCTTCTTCCGTCAGCGGTCCCATGCCGCCTTTGCCGACCACCAGCTTGACGCCCGTCTGCTCGATAAAGTCTTTCTCAAACGCTTCCATACGCATGCTGGTAGTTGGGCCGACGGAGACCATCTCCCATTTTTCACCGTTCTTACGGACGATCGGGCCCGCATGGAAAATGGCTTTGCCGTTCAGGTCATAAGGAATCGGGCGCTTCAGTTCGATCAGGCGGCGGTGGCAAACGTCACGGCAGGTCACCAGCGTACCGGTCAGGTAAATGACATCGCCAACGCGAATGTCTGCCAGATCTTCGGCTTTGATCGGGGTTGTGAGGATCTTTTTCATAACGCGCTCCGGGTGTGAGACAGGTTTTCGAAGGAAAGGTCGGCATGAACCAACAGCGTGCCGCGACGATGCGCCCAGCAGCCGGTAGAGACGGCAACGCCGATAGTCGACGGGTGGCGCGCGGCGGATTCGATATGCACGCCCATCACTGAGCTATTCCCGGTCAACCCTTGCGGCCCAATGCCCAGACGGTTAAGTCCTTCTTCCAGGCGCAGTTCCAGTTCTGCCGCTTTTGGGTTTGGATGGCGTGATCCGATTGGGCGCAGCACCGCTTTACGAGAAAGCACGGCAGCGGTTTCTACAGAGGTGGCAATACCCACGCCCACCAGTACCGGCGGACAGGCGTTGACTGCCAGCGTGGAGATATTTTCGAAGACAAATTTCACCACGCCTTCATAGCCTTCAGAAGGCATTAACACTTTCGAGCGCCCCGGCAGCGTACAGCCGCCGCCTGCCATGTAGACTTCGATTTCCGCGTCATCGTTATCAGGGATGATGTCCCAGGTGACCCACGGCACACCGGTGCCGGTATTTTTTCCGGTATTCACTTCGTCAAAAATCTCAACCGCGTTATGGCGCAGCGGCGCTTTTACCGTGGCATCTTCAACGGCCTGTTTCAGAATACTTTGCAGTTCGCCGAGGTGTGGAAAACGGGAACCGACCTTCACGAAGAACATAATCTCCCCGGTGTCCTGACAGGCCGGACGATTCAGGTCGATAGCTTTCTGCATGTTGTCAAACATGGTGTGGTAGATGATTTTACCCATCTTTGATGTTTCGCCTTCACGCAGTTGCTTTAATTTATCCACAACATCGTCAGGCATGCGGGTAGAAATCATGGCGGTAAAGTCGGCGACAATGTTCGTCAGCGTAGTTATCGCTTGTTGGTTATTTTGATTGCTCATCTTATTAACTCCAGTTCTTTTATTTGTCTGGAAATAAATTCTCCGCCACAAACTACCACTAAAAATGTGGTTTTATATTATTTGGCACTGTGAATATCTAATTAACAGTTCGTGAATGATGTCCAGATAAGGCAATAAAAATTGCGCCAGGGCAGGGTTTAATACGTATGGGAGAATTACACTGCGGTTAACCACATTACGGATTACCGATCATGCTGAACACGTATCCCCTGGCGAAAGACCTGCAGGTGCTGGTTGAAATTGTGCATAGCGGCAGCTTTAGCGCCGCCGCTGCGACGCTGGGGCAAACGCCGGCGTTTGTGACGAAACGCATTCAGATCCTTGAGTCTACGCTGGGGACGACGCTGCTAAGCCGCTCGGCGCGCGGCGTGGCGCTAACGGAGAGTGGTCAGCGTTGCTATGAACATGCGCAGGCGATCCTCGCAGGTTATCAGCATCTGGTCGATGACGTTACGCAACTCAAAACGCGTCCGGCGGGGATGATTCGTATCGGCTGTAGCTTTGGTTTTGGGCGCAGTTATATTGCACCGGCAATTACCGAATTGATGCACAGCTATCCTGAATTACAGGTACATTTTGAACTTTACGATCGGCAAATTGATTTGGCGCAGGATAATATCGATTTGGATATTCGTATCAATGATGAAATTCCTGATTATTATATTGCGCATTTGTTAACGAAAAACAAAAGAATATTGTGTGCGTCCCCGACGTATTTACAAAAATACGGTGAGCCGATGACGTTACAGGAATTAATTCGACATGATTGTCTGGTCACCAAAGAACGGGATATGACTCACGGGGTGTGGGAACTGGATAACGGTCAGGAGAAAAAGTCGGTTAAGGTGGCGGGACATCTTTCTTCTAACAGCGGTGAGATTGTGCTGCAGTGGGCGCTGCAGGGAAAAGGGATCATGCTGCGTTCTGAATGGGACGTACAACCGTTTCTGGCTAGCGGTGAACTGGTGCGGGTGCTACCGGACTATGCGCAAAGCGCCAATATCTGGGCGGTTTATCAGGAGCCGTTGTATCGCAGCGTGAAGCTTCGAGTGTGCGTGGAGTTTCTGGCGACGTGGTGTCAGAACCGATTAGGCAAACCGGTGGAGGGGTATCACATCCCCGAGGCCGGATAAGACACCGACGCGTCGCTATCCGACAATAAAATCACTCGGGGTCTTTTTCGCGTTTTTTCTTTAGCTTGGTCCAGATCTTCGGCTCCTGACGACGCCACAGACGCTGAATGTTGTCATGGTGACGAAGCAGAATTAAGCACGACAACATGGACACCGGGAAAGTGAACTGGGGATTGAACCACCAGACGTAAAAAGGGGCGATCAGCGCACTGACGATAGCGCCTAACGACGAATAGCCGCTTAACAGGACGGTTAGTAGCCAGGTTCCGGCCATCACGCCGGTTAAGTCCCAGCCAATCGGCGCAATTGCGCCAAAGGCGGTGGCAACGCCTTTTCCACCTTTAAAGCCGAAAAATACCGGCCAAATGTGTCCCAGACAGGCGGCGATTGCGATCAATCCCAGCCAGAAGGGGCTGACGCCTAGCGCATAGGCACCCCAGACGGGTAACATACCTTTCAGGACGTCGAAAATCAGTACCGCGACGGCGGCTCCCTTGCCACCGATGCGCAGCACGTTTGTCGCGCCCGGATTCCCAGAGCCGCTGTCGCGCGGGTCCGGCAATCCAGCAAGGCGGCATACCAGAATAGCACTGGAAATTGAGCCACAGAGGTACGCGAAGATAATCATTCCAGGCGCGATTGCACTCATAAGCTGTTCCGTTTTGAAAATGTCGTGTAAAACGCTACTTCTGTGGATAATACGCATATTTCGCCGGAAGTGGTATCCGGGTTAGCCAAAAAGCAGGCAGGTCGTGATGGATATTGTATTTATAGAGCAACTTTCTGTAATCACCACTATTGGTGTTTACGACTGGGAACAAACGATCGAACAACAGTTGGTGTTCGATATCGAAATGGCGTGGGATAACCGCAAAGCGGCGAAAAGCGATGATGTGGCTGATTGCCTGAGCTATGCTGATATTGCTCAAACGGTTGTTAATCATGTGGAAGGTGGGCGTTATGCGCTGGTAGAACGTGTGGCGGAAGAGGTGGCGGATTTGCTACTTAACCGCTTTAATTCTCCGTGGGTGCGCATCAAGCTGAGCAAACCTGGTGCGGTGGCCCGTGCGGCAAACGTCGGGGTCGTTATTGAGCGTGGCAATAATCTGAAAGAAAATAATTAATTTAATAATTTCTAAATCAAACGGGTATAAAAGAGTCCTGACGTCGGCTCTTTTTTGCCGTGCTTTTTCTCTTTCGTTAGGGGTTTATTGATGAGTGATATGCACTCGCTGCTGGTGGCGGCAATTTTGGGTGTGGTCGAAGGGCTGACGGAGTTCCTACCCGTTTCCAGTACCGGCCATATGATAATTGTTGGCCACTTGTTAGGTTTTGAGGGCGATACCGCAAAAACGTTTGAAGTCGTGATCCAACTGGGTTCCATTCTGGCGGTAGTGGTGATGTTCTGGCGACGTCTGTTTGGTTTAATTGGCATTCACTTTGGCAAGGCCCCGCATGAAGGTACTGGTAAAGGTCGGCTGACGCTGGGGCATATCCTGTTGGGGATGATTCCAGCCGTTGTCCTTGGGCTGGTCTTCCACGACACCATCAAGTCACTGTTTAATCCGATCAACGTGATGTATGCGCTGGTGGTGGGGGGCGTGCTGCTGATTGTCGCAGAGTGCCTGAAACCGAAAGAGCCGCGCGCGCCGGGTCTGGATGATATGACATATCGCCAGGCGTTTATGATTGGCTGTTTTCAGTGTCTCGCGCTGTGGCCGGGTTTTTCTCGCTCAGGAGCGACGATTTCTGGCGGTATGCTGATGGGGGTGAGCCGTTACGCGGCCTCTGAATTCTCTTTCCTGCTGGCTGTGCCGATGATGATGGGCGCGACGGCGCTGGATCTCTACAAAAGCTGGTCGTTCCTCAGCGCGTCAGATATTCCGATGTTTGCAGTTGGATTTGTGACGGCGTTTATCGTGGCACTGGTGGCGATCAAAACCTTCCTGCAGCTGATTAAGCGTATCTCGTTCATTCCGTTTGCGATTTACCGCTTTGTTGTGGCGGCTGCCGTTTACGTCGTGTTCTTCTGATGACTTACCGTGGTGCCGGATGGCGGCGTTTCGCCTTATCCGACCTACGGGTGATATCCGTTCAGGCGGTGGGTTTAGGACACCGCTTCTCCTTCCAGTTGGCCACCGCCGCGATGCGGCGTCGGGTCAGTTCTTCACGAATTGCCTGACCTTTGAATCCCGCTTCCACGACATCTTTCGTGGGAACCGCCTGTGCAACCAGCCAGGCTTCACGCAACAGCCTGCCTTGCGGGTAATCCGCCGCTTCAAAACCGGTTCGCCCACGCACGTCGGCCTCGCTGGTCAGGGCGATTTGCTCCACGCGCTGCGGTTTGCGCCACGCATCGATGGAATCAAACAGCTTAACGATGGTTTTCGGTTGCAGGATCGGGAAGGTATGAATCAGGTCGTGGAACTCGGCTACCAGTTTGGCTAAGTCGCGGATGTCATTCGGCACGCGCAGGCGCTGACACAGTTGCTCGACCAGCTTAACGCCCGCCGGACCGTGGCCGTGGTGGCGCGGCCATAGCGCTTTAGGCGTTAATGCTTTACCGAGATCGTGACACAGCGTGGCGAAACGCACGTCGACCTCCGGGCTTAACATGGCTGCCATCGACAGCGTCATCAGCGTGTGAATACCGGTATCGATTTCCGGATGCCACTGCGCGGGCGCGGGAACGCCGAACAGAGCATCTACTTCCGGGAACAGCACGCCGCAGGCATCGCAATCGCGCAGGACCTGAAAAAATACCTGTGGGTTGCGGGTGGTTAAGGCGCTTTCTGTCTCTTTCCACACGCGTTCTGGCGTCAGGTGTTCCAGCTCTCCAGCGGCGGCCATGTTGCGCATCAGCGTCATGGTTTCATCAGCAACACGAAAGCCAAGGTGCGCATAGCGAGCAGCAAAGCGCGCCACGCGCAGCACGCGCAGCGGATCTTCGCTAAAGGCCGGGGAAACATGACGCAGCAGGCGGTTTTCCAGATCGTCGCGTCCGTTATACGGGTCGATAATCTCCCCGTTGTCATCGCGGGCCATTGCGTTGATGGTCAGGTCGCGCCGCTGAAGATCGGCTTCCAGCGTCACATCTGGCGCGGCATAACAGGTGAATCCGGTGTAACCTGAGCCCGATTTTCGTTCGGTGCGTGCCAGCGCATACTCTTCCCGGGAGTGTGGGTGGAGAAACACGGGGAAATCGCGGCCTACCTGCTGATAGCCCGCGTCAAGCATCTCCTGCGGCGTGGCACCGACAACGACCCAATCTTTATCTTTAATCGGTAGCCCTAATAACGCATCCCGAACAGCACCACCGACCAGATAAATCTTCACGCCACTTTCCTTTTGAAAAAAACATCCCTTAATCATATGTCAGTGTGGCGGAGAAGGCGATTCAGTTCATCCAGCGATCTTTGCGTTTACGGCTTGGGATCATGTGCGGCAGAACCAGACCGAGCAGCAGACCAAGACCCAGCACGCCGCCGCCATACATAAACCATTGCATGATGATAGTACGCTGTTTGTCATCAAGCTGAAGGTTGGCTGCGCTTACCTTCTTTTGCGCCACGATAAGCTCGTTCTTCAGCTTCTGGTTTTCTTCCTTCAACCCGTCGATCACGCTGTCGCTTTGCGATACTTTTTGCTGCATATCGGCGGTACGCTGATTCCATGTGGTATCGATATTATTGAGCTTATCGGTCAGTGTTTTAACCTGGTTTTCCAGATCGGGTACACGGGTACGCAGGCTTGGCGTACTGTTCAGCTCTTTCAGTGGGATCCAGGCGGTACGTCCGGTGCTGTCTTTCACCTGGGCGTAGTTGGTGTTGGCATCGGTCTGTAATAGCGTGACTTCCTCGCCGGCGTTAACCGTACCCACGAGGCGATAATTATCTCCCGGACCGCTGCGGACCCAGGTGTTCAGTTCGTCAGAGACATAGCGCTTCTCTTCGGCATGAGAGACTGCAGTGGCGCTAAGTGCGAGTAAAGTTAATCCAATCAGGCGTAATTTTGGCATCAGGCTGTCGTTATTGTCATAGAAAGTGGAACGATAGTAGTGGCATCAGTGTCTCTACGCAAAGCATTCGACATCAATCGGAATCATCTGTGTCCTTTTTGCCACCACCCGAAACTTTTACGCCCGTCAAATTGCTCGTTGCATGGCAATTTGGCGCAAAATACTATCTACTGACCATAAAGAACGAACTTAGTTCGCAGTCAGTTTTCTCAACTGTGACATAACCCATAAGTACAAGACCATGGCCCAGGAAATCGAATTAAAATTTATCGTTAATAGTGACGCTGTAGATGCGCTGCGTGAACGTCTGAATACGCTGGGGGGAGAGCATCATGCGCCCAGCCAGTTGCTGAATATTTACTACGAAACGCCGGATGCGTGGTTGCGTGGTCACGATATGGGGCTGCGTATTCGCGGTGAAAACGGTCATTACGAAATGACCATGAAAATTGCCGGACGCGTGACGGGCGGACTGCACCAGCGGCCGGAATATAACGTTGCACTAAACGCGCCTGAGCTGGATCTCACCTTGTTCCCAACGGAAGTCTGGCCCGATGGCGAGCTGCCCGCTGAACTTGCTTCTCAAGTGCAACCGTTGTTCAGCACCGATTTTTACCGTGAGAAATGGTTGGTTGATGTTGATGGCAGCCGGATTGAAATGGCCCTCGATCTGGGGGAAGTGAAAGCGGGCGAGTTTGCAGAACCTATCTGTGAGCTTGAACTTGAACTGCTAAGCGGCGATACCCGTGCGGTACTGAAGCTGGCAAACCAGCTGGTTTCGCAAACCGGTTTACGCCAGGGCAGTTTGAGCAAAGCAGCGCGCGGTTATCATTTGGCCCAGGGGAATGCGCCGCGCGAACTCAAACCGACGCGCATTTTACAGGTTCCGGCGAAGGCGAGCATTGAGCAGGGGCTGGAAGCGGCGCTGGAGCTGGCATTATCACAGTGGCAGTATCACGAAGAGCTGTGGGTACGCGGCGTGAAAGGGGCGAAAGCCGAGGTGCTGGCGGCAATGGGTCTGGTGCGTCACATTCTGATGTTGTTTGGCGGTAATGTGCCACGAAAAGCGAGCGCTCACTTACGTGATTTGCTGACCCAATCGGAAGCGATCATTGCGTCGGACGTTTCTGCTATTTCGGCGGTTTACAGTACGCAAACGGCAATGGCCAAGCTGGCGCTGACCGAATGGCTGGTGACCAAAGGGTGGCAGCCGTTCCTGGATGCGAAGGCGCAGGGCAAAATTGCCGACTCCTTTAAGCGCTTCTCTGATACCCATCTTTCACGCCATGCCGCTGAGCTGAAAACCACTTTCGCTCAGCCGTTGGGCGATAAGTACGTCGATCAGCTACCGCGCCTGACGCGCAACATTGATAGCATGCTGATGCTGGCGGGATACTACGACGAAAATGTTGCATCGGAATGGATCGCCAACTGGCAGGGCTTACGTCGCGCCATTATAGCTAACCAATATATTGAAATTGAACACTTCCGCAACGAGGCGATCGCGCTGGAGCCGTTCTGGCTGCACAGCGGAAAACGATAATCAGGGTTGAGGCCGGGATGCCTGATGGCGCTGCGCTTATCAGGCCTACGAGGCCATACCATGAGCCTCAATACGCAAAGGATGTCCCATACATGAAGCAGCTCTCTTCACCGTTACAGCAGTACTGGCAGACCGTTGTTGAGCGGCTGCCAGCAGCAATCTCTGAGCCCTCGCTAAGCGTGCAGGCGAAGTCAGTGCTTACATTCAGTGATTTTGTCCGCGACAGCATGATTGCCCATCCCGAATGGCTGGTTGAGCTGGAAAGTGCGCCACCCCAGGCGGATGAATGGCAACACTATGCCGAGTGGTTGCAGCAAGCATTGGTTGACGTCGGCGATGAAAACACGCTGATGCGCGAGCTGCGCCTGTTTCGCCGCCGTATCATGGTGCGTATTGCCTGGGCGCAGACGCTGTCGCTGGTGACGGAAGAGAGTATTTTGCAGCAGTTAAGCCATCTGGCTGAAACGCTGATTATTGCCGCTCGAGACTGGTTGTATGACGCCTGCTGTCGAGAGTGGGGTACGCCCTGTAATTCTGAAGGTGTGGCGCAGCCGCTGCTGATTTTAGGTATGGGAAAACTCGGCGGCGGCGAGCTGAATTTTTCTTCTGATATCGATCTGATTTTTGCCTGGCCGGAACACGGCAGCACACAGGGTGGGCGTCGCGAGCTGGATAACGCGCAGTTCTTTACCCGTATGGGCCAGCGGCTTATCAAAGTGCTGGATCAGCCCACAATGGATGGGTTTGTCTATCGGGTGGATATGCGTTTACGCCCGTTTGGCGACAGCGGCCCGCTGGTGCTGAGCTTCTCCGCGCTGGAGGATTATTACCAGGAGCAAGGGCGCGACTGGGAACGCTATGCGATGGTCAAAGCCCGCATTATGGGCGATTCTGACGGTACTTACGTCAGCGAGCTTCGCGCGATGCTGCGGCCTTTTGTCTTCCGTCGCTATATTGATTTTAGCGTGATCCAGTCGCTGCGTAACATGAAAGGGATGATTGCGCGTGAAGTACGCCGTCGTGGCCTGAAAGACAACATCAAGCTGGGGGCGGGCGGCATTCGTGAAATCGAATTTATCGTGCAGGTATTCCAGCTTATTCGCGGTGGGCGGGAGCCGTCGCTGCAATCCCGCTCGCTGTTACCCACGCTCAGTGCCATCAATGAATTACACCTGCTGTCTGATACCGACGCGGAACAACTGCGTGCAGCCTATCTCTATTTACGCCGCCTGGAAAACCTGCTGCAAAGCATCAATGATGAACAGACCCAAACGCTGCCGGGCGATGAACTGAATCGCGCGCGACTGGCGTGGGGGATGAACGTTGATGACTGGCAGCAATTAACCGATGTACTGGCCAATCATATGGACAACGTACGCCGGGTATTTAACGAGCTGATTGGCGATGACGAGGCCGAAACCCAGGAAGAGTCGCTCTCAGAACTGTGGCGTGAATTGTGGCAGGACGCCTTACAGGAAGATGACACCACGCCAGTGCTGACGCATCTGGCGGATGAAGATCGGCGGCGCGTGCTGTCTCTGATTGCCGATTTCCGCAAAGAGCTGGATAAACGCACCATTGGCCCGCGAGGACGTCAGGTGCTGGATCATTTAATGCCGCATCTGTTGAGCGATGTCTGTACGCGTGACGACGCCTCAATACCGCTGTCGCGCATCACACCGCTGCTGGTGGGCATTGTGACCCGCACGACCTATCTGGAGCTGCTGAGTGAATTCCCGGGCGCGCTTAAGCACCTGATTTCACTCTGTGCCGCCTCGCCGATGATTGCCAGCCAGCTGGCGCGGTATCCGCTGTTGCTCGATGAACTGCTGGATCCGAACACCCTGTATCAACCCACCGCGACGGATGCCTACCGCGATGAGCTGCGCCAGTATTTGCTGCGCGTACCGGAAGATGACGAAGAACAGCAACTGGAGGCACTGCGCCAGTTTAAGCAAACGCAGCTTTTGCGAATTGCGGCGGCTGATATTGCCGGTACGCTGCCAGTGATGAAAGTGAGCGATCACTTAACCTGGCTGGCGGAAGCGATTATTGATGCGGTAGTCCAGCAGGCGTGGACGCAGATGGTTGCTCGCTACGGGCAACCTACCCATCTTGGCGAACGTGAGGGGCGCGGTTTTGCCGTCGTCGGCTATGGCAAACTGGGCGGCTGGGAACTGGGCTACAGTTCCGATCTTGATTTGATCTTCCTGCATGATTGCCCGATGGACGTGATGACGGACGGTGAGCGTGAGATTGATGGGCGACAGTTCTATCTGCGTCTGTCGCAGCGCATTATGCACCTTTTCAGCACCCGTACCTCGTCCGGTATTTTGTACGAAGTGGATGCGCGGCTGCGTCCGTCTGGCGCGGCGGGAATGCTGGTGACCTCAACAGATGCTTTCGCTGACTACCAGCGCAACGAAGCCTGGACGTGGGAACATCAGGCGCTGGTGCGTGCTCGCGTGGTATACGGCGACCCGCAGTTGACCTCTCAGTTTGATGCGATTCGTCGCGATATCATGACCCTCGTCCGTGATGGGAAAACCTTGCAGACCGACGTGCGTGAAATGCGTGAGAAAATGCGCGCCCATTTGGGCAATAAGCATCGGGATCGTTTTGATATTAAAGCGGATGAGGGTGGCATTACAGATATTGAATTTATTACGCAATATCTGGTGCTGCGCTATGCGCATGAAAAACCGAAGCTGACGCGCTGGTCGGATAACGTGCGCATTCTGGAATTGCTGGCGCAAAACGACATTATGGATGAGCAGGAAGCGCTGGCGCTTACCCGCGCTTATACAACGCTGCGCGACGAACTTCACCATCTTGCCCTGCAGGAACTTCCGGGCCATGTAGCGGCGGAACACTTCAGCGCTGAACGTACGCTGGTGCGTGACAGCTGGCAGAAGTGGCTGGTTGCCGAGTGAAGTGTGCTATTATCGCGCGCAAATTTTAAGACCCTCAGAGAATCTCTCAGGAGACAGGAATGAAAGTAACGCTGCCAGAGTTTGAACGTGCAGGAGTCATGGTTGTCGGTGATGTGATGCTGGATCGCTACTGGTACGGCCCTACCAGCCGTATTTCACCTGAAGCGCCGGTTCCGGTGGTGAAGGTCGATACCATCGAAGAACGTCCCGGTGGCGCAGCAAACGTGGCGATGAACATTGCCTCTCTGGGCGCAAATTCTCGTCTGGTGGGTTTGACTGGTATCGATGACGCGGCGCGTGCGCTGAGCAAAACGCTGGCGGATGTGAACGTAAAATGCGACTTCGTTTCCGTGCCGACGCATCCGACAATCACCAAACTGCGCGTGCTTTCCCGTAACCAGCAGTTGATTCGCCTGGATTTCGAAGAAGGTTTTGAAGGCGTGGATCCGCAACCGCTGCACGAGCGAATTAACCAGGCGCTGGGTTCTATCGGCGCTCTGGTGCTCTCTGACTATGCCAAAGGCGCGTTGGCAAGCGTGCAGCAAATGATTGCTCTGGCGCGTAAGGCTGGCGTGCCGGTGCTTATCGATCCGAAAGGGACCGATTTTGAACGTTACCGCGGCGCAACGCTGCTAACGCCGAACCTGTCTGAGTTTGAAGCGGTAGCCGGTAAATGCAAAAGCGAAGATGAACTGGTTGAGCGCGGTATGAAAGTGATTGCTGATTTCGACCTTTCCGCACTGCTGATTACCCGTTCAGAACAGGGGATGACGTTGCTGCAACCGGGCAAATCGCCACTGCATATGCCGACGCAGGCGCAGGAAGTGTATGACGTGACCGGTGCGGGCGATACGGTAATCGGCGTGCTGGCGGCGACGCTGGCGGCGGGTAATTCGCTGGAAGAGGCGTGCTATTTTGCTAACGCTGCTGCCGGTGTTGTGGTCGGTAAACTGGGAACCTCCACCGTTTCTCCGATTGAACTGGAAAACGCCGTGCGTGGTCGGGCTGATACTGGTTTTGGCGTGATGAGCGAATCTGAGCTGAAACAGGCCGTCGCCAGCGCCCGCAAGCGCGGTGAGAAAGTGGTGATGACTAACGGCGTGTTCGACATCCTGCATGCGGGCCATGTCTCCTATCTGGCAAATGCGCGCAAGCTGGGCGATCGCCTGATCGTGGCGGTAAACAGCGATGCGTCGACCAAACGTCTGAAAGGCGAAACGCGTCCGGTCAACCCGCTGGAACAGCGCATGATCGTGTTGGGCGCGCTGGAATCCGTCGACTGGGTGGTCTCTTTTGAAGAGGATACGCCGCAGCGTCTGATCGCTGGCATCCTGCCGGATCTGCTGGTCAAAGGCGGCGACTATAAGCCAGAAGATATTGCGGGCAGCAAAGAGGTATGGGCCAACGGCGGAGAAGTGTTGGTGCTGAACTTCGAAGATGGCTGCTCAACGACCAATATCATCAAGAAGATCCAGAAAGACAGCGATAAATAACAAATGCTGGAAACGGGTCAAACTTTTCGTTTCTGTGCGTTTCCCGCTGTTGACGCTGCTGTTTTTTCGACCTAAAGTAAAGGAATAAGGGTGAGAGGGGATTTCTCCCCCCTCTGATTGACTGTTAGTAAGCGTGGAAACTTAACAGTAACAGCACAACCAGTATGATGACTCGCTTCATCATAACCCTTTCCTTATTAAAGCCCCTTCTTCGAGAGGGGCTTTCTCGTTGCAGCCCCTTGCTGACCAAGCGATTGTTAGTGAGCGACCTGACAGGCGCAAGGGCTTTCTCCCGCAGGTTTTTTATTGCTGGAGCATCCACGCAAAACGGCGCGCCAGAATAAAAAATCCCCGGCTTTATGGGCCAGGGACGGGGGACATAAGGCAGAAGTCGTTATTCTTCTTTTATCGTTGTCTGATGGTTAACGTCGACTGTTGTCGTGGCGTTTAACGGAGTGGTAAGCGCATTTAGCGAACCGCCGGACAAACCAATTTCATTTAACAGTGAGTCAATCAGCGGCGCTTGTGTACGATAGGCAAGGGCGGCTGATAATGCCTGCTCAGCCAAATTTCCACCGCTTACGTTACCTGCGTTCACTTCACCGACGGCGCCACCACGATTCAGGCCATCAACCTGGATAATCTTGATCCCATCGATAGACTTCATTGGCTCAACGGATTTCTCAATAACCGCTGGCAGAGACTGCAGCAGAGCCAGCTTAAATTTCAGGCTGGTCTGTTCGTCGGAAAGCACGTTGATGGCATCGTTGAGTGCACGCTGGGCTTCGGCTTCTGCGAGACCTTTTTTGCGCGTCGCTTCGGCCAGTTCCACAATTGCCGCCGCCTGCAATTCTGCGGCTTCTTTTTCGGCTTTTGCCCGCACGGTCAATTCAACTGCCTGGGTTTCTGCATCCTGCGCCGCGGCGATCAGCGCGACCTGTTTGGCACGATCCGCTTCTGCGGTCTGGCGGGTGGTTTCTACGTTCTGCTGGGCGCGAACCGCTTCGGCCAGCGCATCGTTAGCTCGCGCTTCAGCCTGAGACTGTTGCTCGGACTTGGCAGCAATGGCTATGGACTTGGTCTGGTTGGCTATCTCCGTTGCCTGCTGCTGTTCGATCTCTTTGATACGAACTTCACGCTCGGCCTCGACTTTTCTTGAGCGCACCGCCTGCTCGCGTTCGATTTCTGTTTCCTGAATCTGGCGTTCGGCAAGGATACGCGTCTGTTCAGCTTCACGATGACGTTCGGCTTCGAAGGCGGCGATTTTGGCGTTTTGCTCGGCCGTGCGGGTTTTCACCTGCTGCTCCTGCTCGAGCGTCATGAAGGCTTCCTGCTGCTCGATCTCCAGCTTGCGCGACAGCGCATCACGGTTTTTCTCACGCACCGCAACTTCAACGTCCTGTTCGACTTCGTTACGTTCGCGGCGACGGCGTTCTGTTTCCTGGGTCAGCTTGGTAAGACCCTCGGCATCAAAGGCGTTATTCGGGTTGAAATGGACTTTTTCGGTCTGGTTAAAGTTGGTGAGTGAAACGCTCTCCAGTTCCAGGCCGTTTTTGGACAGGTCTTCCGCGACGGTATTTTGTACGCCCTGAACGAAGTTTTCACGCGTATCCTGCAGTTCATGCATGGTCATCTGCGACGCAGTGGCACGCAGGGCATCGACAAACTTATCTTCTATTAGCACACGTAAATCCTCTGGTGACAGCGTCCGCTGCCCCAGGGTCTGTGCGGCGGTAGCAATCCCTTCAACAGACGGTTTTACACGCACGAAAAAGGCGACGACGACATCCACACGCATACGGTCTTTAGTGATGAGGCTGTCGACAGTCGAACGGCTCACCTCAAGTTTGAGGGTGTTCATGTTGATAGGAATAATTTCGTGGAAGATGGGCATGACAATTGCGCCACCGCTCATCACCACCTTTTGCCCGCCAAGTCCGGTACGTACAAACGCCTGTTCAGCTGACGCGCGGCGATACAGGCGGGCAAAGATAATCCCGATAATTAATAAGACGACCACCGCCACAATAGCGGTAAACATCCATGAAGGTAACATGCCAAAAACATCATCCATTGTGTTATTCCCTTAAAGTAAAAATTACAAAACATTTGGCCAGGGGTTTAGCTCGGCCAGGTAACGCGTTGCGGAGAGTCGGCAGATAATCAGCACCTTGTCTCCTTTTTTGAATTCTTTGCCTGCTTCAGGCTCTAGTAGCACATAGTGGGTCTGCCCGAACTTATCGGTAAATTTCCCTTCGCATGGGGTTCCGGCACTTGCGGAATGTCCGATAATAATCGCCATGCTGCCGATAAACTCATCTTCTGCGAGAGCGGTGGTTTCATCCCGTGGCAGCCAGGGAGCAATGATTTTTCCGCTGTAATGCACGGCGAAGACGGCAAGAATAAAACTCAGCGGAGCAAGCAGCAGGTTGCTGAGCGGAGCTTGCCACAGTGTGACCGAACCATGTTGAAGAAGGATGCCGAAGAGTCCAAAGAAGCCAGCGAGTAAGCACAGCACGATCAGTGCGGGAATACGTCCGATATTCAAATAGTGCAGCGCTTGTCCAATATTGCCTGAAGTCAGGGCATCGTAGTGATCGAGATGCGCATCCAGTGCGCCCGAAAGGAAGTGCCCGAAAACAAGAGAGATGACTTCCAGTAAGCCAATCAGCAGGACAAATGAAATAGCAAACAGGTAGGGTCCGTTATAATCCGTGAATAAAACCAACTTTCTTCCTCCTGCGACCGCGTTCCCTGATAGTGTCAAAAGTAATGGTTTCACCTCTTACTTTTACATGACGTTACAATAACATGCGTCCTCCTGGTCTTGAATCCGAAAAGAGGCTCATCCCCCTCTTAGATTTCGTAGGAAACTGTGAAGCTGAAGGTTTTTTTGCGCACAATATGTGCAGAATATCTTCGCATCCAGGGAAATACTGGAATCAGAAAAAGCATATGGCCTTAGCAGATATTCAATAACTGGAGGGTATGCTCATGAACAGCAGTATGTATTCAATGAACAATTTCGATTTCCTGGCCCGAAGTTTTGCCAGGATGCAGGCTGAGGGCCATCCCGTTGATATCCAGGCGATAACTGGGAATATGGATGAAGAACACCGTAGCTGGTTTTGCAAACGCTATGCACTTTACTGCCAGCAGGCGACGGAGGCCAGGAAGCTGGAACTGGAACACTAACAGAGAAACGGGCCTTGCGGCCCGTTGTCGTTTTTACTCTTGCGGATCGACTGATGGGATCGCCGGGGCAGGCTTAACTTCTGCCGTTGTTTCACGCGATTCCAGCTCAGTCAGGCGTTGCTCAAGCAGCGCCAGCTTCTCACGAGTACGCAGCAAAACCTGAGTCTGTACATCAAACTCTTCACGGCTTACCAGATCCAGACGGGTCAGCTGTGACTGAAGCGTTTGACGAATTTTCTTCTCGACGTCTTCGCCAAACTCGCGGATCCCTTTCGGCATCGACTCATGAACCTGACGAGCAATCTGCTCAATTTTTTTCGGGTCAATCATTGTGGTTTCCCTGAACTGGTACGTGTTGCTGCCTATTGTAGTGCGAACTGGCACAGGCATAAACCAGAATTGTGTGAAGCTAAGACGAGTAAAGGCGTTGATGAAGGTAATCAATAGCGTTATAGTTAACCCGCTTATTCTCAGGGCGGGGCGAAATTCCCCACCGGCGGTAAATCAACTGATGTTGAAAGCCCGCGAGCGCTTTTCGTGAATGCGAAAAGGTCAGCAGATCCGGTGTAATTCCGGGGCCGACGGTTAGAGTCCGGATGGGAGAGAGTAACGATCCAGTCGGGCATGGACCCGCTCACGTTATTTTTTTGCCGCTTTGACGGCACTCCTAAGACTGCCCTGATTCTGGTAACCATAAATTTAGTGAGGTTTTTTTACCATGAATCAGACGCTACTTTCCTCTTTTGGTACGCCTTTCGAACGTGTTGAACATGCGCTTGCTGCACTGCGTGAAGGACGCGGTGTGATGGTGCTTGACGATGAAGACCGTGAAAACGAAGGTGATATGATTTTCCCGGCAGAAACCATGACCGTTGAACAGATGGCGCTGACCATCCGTCACGGTAGCGGTATTGTTTGCCTGTGCATCACTGAAGACCGACGCAAACAGCTCGATCTGCCGATGATGGTGGAAAATAACACCAGCGCTTATGGTACGGGTTTTACCGTGACCATTGAAGCTGCAGAAGGTGTGACTACCGGTGTTTCCGCAGCAGACCGTGTCACTACAGTTCGCGCGGCGATTAAAGATGGCGCTAAACCTTCCGATCTGAACCGCCCGGGTCACGTTTTCCCGCTGCGTGCTCAGGCTGGCGGTGTGTTAACTCGCGGTGGCCACACCGAAGCCACCATCGATCTGGTGACGCTGGCTGGTTTTAAACCGGCTGGTGTGCTGTGCGAATTGACTAACGATGATGGCACCATGGCGCGTGCGCCACAGTGTATTGAGTTTGCCGGCAAGCACAATATGGCTGTAGTCACTATCGAAGATTTAGTGGCTTATCGTCAGGCGCACGAGCGCAAAGCCAGCTAATAGACTATTACCACGTTAGTTGTGGTAAGCATAAAAAACCGAAGCCGTCTTCCTGGCTTCGGTTTTTTTGTTTCTTGCTCCAATTATTTGGTTCTGGTCAGTTTTAAAGCCCAGGCTCCACTCATTATCACCAGCAGTAGTAAACATAAACCAAAGGCCAGCAAACAGGCCTGTGCCATGTTCATAAAATGCCACGGCGGGAGCAGATACCAGCCTTCAGACTGTTGGTATAGATCGATAAACCACTTTTGCGTACTGCTGAGTGCTACGCCATCGGGAACCACGGGGGCGTCATAGCCGCAATCTCCTGTGGGCTTAAACCACTCCGGAGCCCAGTTTGCCAGCGGCAAATTGAAAGGGAATATCGGATCGGTGGAACATCCCTGGACGCCAAACAGTGAGTCCGGATCCGGGTTATGTACAGCATAATGAATGCCGTTAAGTTTGATGGAGAACTTAATGCCCATGATGCTGCCATAAAATGCCGCGATGCAGCCAATAAGCTTCAGAGCAACATTTTTGGGATTTATTGCCGCGATCAATCCACCGAAAACCATCACAAACATGGCGAAGCGAATGTAGACACACTGCTCGCAGGGAGCCATATAGAGATAGATTTGAAAGAATGAGTGCGCCAGTATTATTAACCCGCCCATCGCGCACGCCATCAGTAGCCACAGAAAGCGCCGTTCCTGCCATCTCACCAGCGTATCAACCGGCGTGGTACGTAAGTCCCGCCAAAATCCTTTTATGAAAGCCATAGCCTGGTCCCTGTTTATTTTGTCGCCAGCTCTCTGACAAGCTCAGCCATGGAGTCAATGGATTTGATACTTTTGGTGTAGATCAGGTATTTACCATTAACGACGTAAGCCGGAACCCCCTGAATTTTGGCGACGTCGTATGCCGCTTTCCATTTCTCCAGCGTTTGCTGAACGGTGGGATCTTGCAGCGCGGCGTCAAAATCTGTCTGGCTCATGCCTGCAGCATCCAGACCTGTTTTAATGAATGCGGCCGGATCTTTACCATCTGACCAGCGCTCTTTCTTGTCGTGGTAAGCAGCGTAATAAGCGAATTTCGCTTTTTTGAACTGCGATTTGGCATCAAATAATGAAATCCCTGCGGCCTGATCTTTAGCAATCATTACTGCAAAAACTTCACTGGCCTGTTTACCATATTCCCCTTTGGTTTCCAGATGAAATGGTGTGAAGGTGACGAGATCGGCCACTTTTTCAGAAACCGGGCCAGTCACGGCTTTATCATATTTGTAACAGAACGGACAGGCGTAGCTAAATACTTTGATTAACGTTTTATCAGCATTCGGAATCGGTTTCTCTAAAACCATATAATCAGTGCCTTCTGTAAAAGCGGAGGCGGCAAACGACGTGGCAAGCGCTGCAGTTAATATCACGCTTTTAAATAATGAAGTAATCCATTTAGATGACATAATTAATCCTTAATCTAACGCGATTATTTAAATATGTGTTGTGGGCGGACCAGTAATGCACGGTAGTGAGTTTGGTTTGGCTTATCTGAAAGGACATCAATCTCAACTTTGACTTCTTTGGTCTTGTAGTCAATTTCATTGATTTTGCCAATGGTTGGTTGCCCAACGTCAAATAAATTAATTGAACCACCAAAGCCAAACATGGTGTCACGGTCTTTCTGATATTCGATAACCGAGGTGATGGGACTATAGAAGTTGTAACCGCGTTCTTTGCCGTATTCCCAGATTTGCTGAACGGTACCTTTTTTCTCGTCAATTTTATATTCGACGAAACGGGAATATTTCATCGTCGGCAATGCTGGTTGTTCGAGCCCACGACCATCGCCGTTGTCAAAGATGGTTAATGTCCCTTTGCTCGAGAGCCATGCGGTGTGCTGTGTATAAGTAAAATCGAAATCGGTGTTTTCGCACTTGCCGTTTTCGTCACATTTTAGCGCGTTGCCTTTACCATCAACCGGTTTTAACAGCTTGCTTGCCAGCGCCTTATTCCAGCCTTTCGACGGAGCGAGGATCCATTTCACCTGTTTATCGCGACCGATTTTAACGACGCCCTGATGGCGGGAAGAGATAATAATGGAGTCATCTTTGGCATCATAGGCAATGGAGTTAACGTGCGCCCAGTTACGACCTGCACCCACCCCGAGGGCGTCACCGTAAGGTGTATCTGGCTCCAGTTTCGCCTGTTGACCGGCATGAGCGAGGTCAACGTTGACGCATACCGCGCCTGCGTCCAGTGCACCCAGAAGCGCATCACGCATCGGATCGAGTATTTTTGTCAGATCCCACACGTCAACCACACGGCCGGACTTGTCTACTTCAATTATCTGATCACGGATGGTTTGCACATGGATGCCATCTTCTTTGCGATAATCGCGTTTGCCCACGCGAAGCAGCACGGTGTCGTTGATTGTTTCGATCGATTCATGCGATGCGTCAAGGAATCCGCGCGGTAGCTTATGATCGGCCAGAATCTGCCCCATCATATCGAATTCGTACCAATGCTGACCCTGAACGGCTGTGAAGGTGCCGCGCGGCGTTTCCCGGATACCCATCAAGTAACCGCGCTTATTGATATCCATGTCATGGCCATCGTAGAAGGTATCTTGATCCAGCCACCAACGATATTCACCTTCCGTATCGACGATAAAGGTGAAGGGGGCAATGTCAAAGGGTAATGCCCCGCCCGCAGGACCCGCATCCAGGATGCCGGCATTTTTATCTTTTTCGCCATGCCAGTGGAATTCCGCCCCTTGTGCCGTGAAGGTATGGGTATTCACCAGATAGAGACGGTCTTCAAAACCAGGCGCTACCTTAATCACTTTCGTTTGCTGTAAATCGGAAATTGAACGGTTATCCATGTAGTGATTAACGATGGCGGACGTTTGCACCACATAATCATCCTTCATGGCTTTGCCATTTTCTTTATATTCAACGGTGACCTTATTAGCAAACTTTTGATAAAGACCAAAAATAGGCACGCCGTCATAGGTTGCTAACGATTCTTTGCCAACAGTATAAGTAACAGGAACTCCTTTCTCGCCTTTGCCATGAACGGTGACTTTAACATCTGAGATAACGTGACTGTCTAATTCCACTAACGCGGTAAGCGGGGCGTTTCCATAAGGATCAACGACTATTGCGCCCAGTTTCCCTGCGGGTTGGGCGGGTTGAAAACCCGCGGCAAAAGAGTTTCCGACTGTTAATCCAAACGTCAGTGCCAGAGTGCCTGCGAGAAGCGTTTTTCGATATTGTATAAACATGGATATATCTCCTTATATTACCTATAAATATAATTATGCTGAATATATTATGTTTTCATAGTGTCGATAAAATATAAAATGGTGTTACTGATTCAACTATTATGGTGAATATATTAATATTGATAAAATGTATTATTTGTGGAAATTATTTTTTATTATTTCCGATAGTATGAGTGAGATATTCTGAGAACAATATTTATTATTGCGTAGTGTGATCTTGTCGACATTGTTTTATTTTCTATAGCGAGTTTGACTATTGGCTTAGCCGCTGGTTTATATGATCGAAATCATATATTTGTTTCTGGAATATGCCACTATAGGAGTATGTCAGAATAAGCTTGTGTAAAATTTTAACGTTAAATGTTTAATGATGTTAAATGTTAAGGGTAAAAGAATGTTTATTGCCTGGTATTGGATCGTATTAATTGCATTCGTTGCATTGGGTTATTATTGCCATATGAAGCGTTATTGCCGGGCATTCCGGCAAGACAGAGACGCATTGCTCGAGGCGCGAAACAAACTCTTTCGTCGCTCTGGTGAAGATAACAGCGTGATTAAGGAACAGGAATAGTCCTTCACGTTCTGCTATGGATGAGCGGATGCTGTAAATGAGCAGGGTGGCATCCGCCCTCTGGATTATCCGATTCCCATGGACTGGAGGATGACGAGGCTTAACCCCATCACCGACATTCCGCACAGGACCCCATAGCTGGGATTATTATTTGGGTCGATCTCTTTTGCCAGTGGCATCAATTCATCGACTGACAGCGCCACCATAATTCCGGCGACCGCGGCCATAATTGCTGCCATCACCACGGGCGAAATCAAACTGCCCAGAATTAACCATGCCAGTACCCCACCTAATATTTCCGCCATTCCCGAGATCCCGGCCCAGAATATAGCGGTACGTTTGGAGCCCGTGGCTGCATAGACCGGACCTGCAACGGCTAATCCTTCAGGAATATTGTGTAATGCGACGGCAAGCGCGATACCAAAGCCCAGTTCGAGGTTGCTGCTGGCGGTAACAAAAGTTGCAATCCCTTCCGGGAAGTTGTGCAGGCTGATACCCAGAGTTAATAAAATCGCAGTACGCTTAATGGAACCGGGTAACGGTTGTGTGGTTTTTTGGACTAAATCCTGAGGGTGAGCGTGCGGCAGCAAACGATCCAGGCCAAAGTAGCCCAGCAAACCAACGATAAACATCCCGTAACCCAGCACCGGCGACATTCCCTCTGCTGCCAGTGCGGCTGGCAACATTTCCATCAGGGAGATCAGCAACATGATACCTGCGGCAAAACCCAGAGAAAACGCGAGAACGCGGTTAGAGGGTTTTTGTCCCAGCACGCCGAGAAATGCACCGATAAATGTGGCGGCGCCTGCCAGTAAGGTCAGAAGTAAAGGTACTGACATCGACAAATAAAACTCCTTATCAATCTGCTGTTCGGGGCGGATCGTCAAAATAACTGATGATCTTCATCATGGTTATCTGAGTTCTTCATCAACCGAAAAAGCGTATTGTGGTGATATCAAAATGACTCCCTCAGTAAGGATATCATCATGTCTTCAACTCGTATGCCAGCATTGTTTTTGGGACACGGCAGCCCAATGAATGTTCTGGAAGATAACGTTTATACCCGTGCCTGGCAGCAACTGGGGGAAACGTTGCCGCGCCCGAAAGCGATTGTTGTGGTATCGGCACACTGGTTTACACGCGGTACTGGCGTAACCGCGATGGAAGCACCTAAAACTATCCACGATTTTGGTGGTTTCCCGCAGGCACTGTATGACACGCATTATCCGGCCCCGGGCTCGCCAGAACTGGCACAGCATCTGGTTGACTTGCTTGCTCCTGTGCCCGTCGCCTTAGACAAAGAAGCGTGGGGTTTTGACCACGGTTCATGGGGTGTGCTAATCAAGATGTACCCGAACGCAGATATCCCGATGGTGCAGTTGAGTGTCGATAGCACCAAACCTGCGGCGTGGCATTTTGAAATGGGCCGTAAGCTGGCAGCGTTGCGCGATGAAGGCATTATGCTGGTGGCCAGTGGCAACGTAGTGCATAACCTGCGTACAGCACGCTGGCATGGTGAGAATACACCATACCCGTGGGCGACCTCATTTAACGATTATGTTAAAGCCAACCTGACATGGCAGGGACCGGTTGAACAGCACCCGCTGGTTAACTATATGGATCATGAAGGCGGATCGCTGTCGAACCCAACGGCGGATCACTATCTGCCGCTGCTGTATGTCCTCGGCGCGTGGGATGGCAAAGAGCCGGTGACGATTCCTGTTGATGGGATTGAGATGGGTAGCCTGAGTATGTTGTCAGTACAGGTGGGATAAAAACGTAGGCCCGGTAAGCATTAGCGATACCGGGCACAACGAATTACTCGACAAAAATATGCGGATAGAAGCGCGAGAGATCCTGGGTGATCAACGCTCTGTCTTCGCGAATGCCGATCCCGGCAGGTTGATCGTTAATCAGCCAGCTGCCGATCAGCATATAGCTGTCGCCAAACTTCGGTAGCTGATGGAACTGCTGCACGATCATGCCTTCTTCACCGTATGGCCCTTCCACGGCTTCGATCGTTTTACCGTTCTCAATGATGGAAACGTTAGCGCCTTCACGCGAGAAGATCGGTTTCACGACAAACTTATCCATCTGCGGATAGTCGTCTTCGGCGAAGTACGCCGGCAGAAGATTCGGATGGTTCGGGAACATTTCCCACAGCAGCGGTAACAACGCTTTGTTGGAGATAATGCTTTTCCAGGCCGGTTCCAGCCAGCGGACGCCAGCGTCTTCCAGCTTGGTGGAGAACATTTCACGCAGCATGAACTCCCACGGATAGAGCTTGAACAGATTGGCGATCACCTGGTCCTGCATGTCCGTGAACTGACCTTTTTCACCGAGCCCGATATCCTCGACATAGAGAAATTCAGTGGCAATTTCAGCCTCAGCCGCGCAATCCTGCAAATACTGGATCGTTCCACGATCTTCGACCGTATCGCGACAGCAGGTCAGGTGCAGCAACTGAAAACCGTACTGCTCGCGCAGCGCAGTGAAACGTTCGATCAGCTTTTCCTGCAGGCTGTTGAACTGATCGCTGCCTTCCGGCAGGTTGCCCGCATTAAGCTGATCTTCCAGCCAGATCCACTGGAAAAAGGCGGCTTCGTACAATGAGGTTGGCGTATCGGCGTTGTTTTCTAAAAGCTTAGGTTCACCGGTACCGTCCCACGCCAGATCGAGGCGGGAATAGAGCGACGGTTGCTGTGTCAGCCAGGACTGGCGGACAAAGCCCCAGGTATGCTTTGGAATGCGAAACTTGGTCATCAGCTCATCGCTGGCAATGACCTTTTCCACCACTTTGAGGCACATCTGATGCAGCTCTGCGGTGACCTCTTCCAGCTTTTCGACCTGAGCAAGCGTCAGCTTATAGTACGCGTCTTCACACCAGTACGGCTCGCCGTACATGGTGTGAAAGTTGAAACCGTATTCGGTGGCCTTATCGCGCCAGTCCGGGCGCTCAACAATACTGACTCTTTCCATGACGATCAGCCACCCATCGAACGTGTGGTGGTGCCGCTTGCGCTACGCTGCATGGTGCTCTGTTTGGCGACTGACTCACCAAATCCGCCGCGGGTTACGGTAGAGGTGGTGGCAGGTTTCGGTGCCATGGCGGTTTTTGGTACGGTCATGGTGCGGCCCGGCGTTGCTGCGCCGTAGTTTTTGCCGCTGGCGTCAGTATATTTGCCGTATGCAGGGCTGGCCGGGTTTTTCGAGCTGAACAGCGGTTGCTGAGCGCCCATTCCGCCGCCCATCAGTCGGCCCATCATGTAGCCTGCCATCAGCGGCATCCAGAAGCTGCCGCTGCTTTGATTCTGCGCCTGAGCCTGGCCTTCACCGGTCGGTGCCATGCCCGCCTGCGCAGGTGCCTGCTGGCACTGGCCTTCGCCGAATTCAGCAATACAGTCTTCACGCGTGGCGTATTTTGGCGCGGTGCGTTCAGCTTCTTTCAGCGCGTTGTTAAACGCGGTGGTGCATTCGGCGCTTTTACCCGGATTCGCCGCAGAGCAGTCGTCCGCGTTCTGATAAAGCGAAACCGTTTCGTCACTCTTTTCACAGCCCGCGAGCATAAACACTGCGGTAACTGCCAGGGCGACAGGAGTCAGGTGGCGCGCGCTCCAGCTTTTGCGGAACGAGGCATGATGTATCGATTTTGTCCGTTTCATTTTTGTCTTCCAGGACCCAGTGGTAAACACAGTAAATAATGCTCAGGATAGAGGATGACTGGTCGAAATTGAAGCGGGAAGAGGCGAGAATGCGCAGGAAGGGGCAGATCTTTACGTTGCCTTACGTTCAGACGGGGCCGAAGCCCCGTCTACAGCATCAATTACGGAACGGGTTGTTGCCGTTACTGCTGCTGGTTGTACGTGCTGTTGCCGGTTTGACCGCTGGTGCCGCACTGTTGGCAGTATAACCATCTGCTGCGGCGTCTTGCTGGGTGTTTTCCGGCGCAACGGCGTCAGGCGCGGTGGAAATAGGTTTACCCAGCGTATTGTTCAACGCCACCAGATCCTGCTCGTTAAGCGTACCGAGCGCAGACTTGATGTTTAACTGGTTGATCAGATAGGTATAACGCGCATTTGCCAACTGCTGCTTAGCGTTGTACAGCGTGGTAGTAGCATCCAACACGTCCACAATGGTACGTGTACCTACAGAATAGCCGGCTTCCATCGCATCCAGGGAGCTTTGGGCAGAGACAACCGCTTGTTTGTACGCATTAATGCTACTGATAGACGCATTAATGTTGTTGAATGATGAACGAACGGTCTGTACTACGCTGCGGTGCGCGCTTTCCAGTTGTTCACTGGCGCCAACAAAGTTGTACTGCGCTTGTTTCACCTGCGAATTAACCATCCCGCCCTGGTACAGCGGCAGCGAGAAGTTCAGACCAATTTTATTCTGGCCCTGGTTGCTGTCGTCATACTGAGAGGTATTAGTTTTAGAACCACTGTAAGAGGTATCAGAAACACCAGTAGAGGCGGTTAAACCCAGCGTCGGCAGATGACCGTCCTGTGCCAGACGAATTTGCTCACGCGCCAGATCCTGGCTTAAACGTGCCTGCAATAACGTCAGATTGCGGTTTTCTGCTTCTTTCAGCAGCGAATTTACCGCCTGCGGTTTGTTGGTTTTAAAGCCATCAACATTCAGCGAAGCCAGTTCCGGGTAGTAATTGCCGGTGACCTGACGCAGCTGTTCAACGGCGTTGTCCAGGTTGTTACGCGCGGTAACTTCATTTGCCAACACGGTATCGTACTGTGAACGGGCGTTCTGTACGTCAGTGATGGCGACCAGGCCAACGTTAAAACGCTGGGTCGTCTGATCCAACTGACGATAAACGGCGTCTTTTTGTGCCTGGGTATAAGAGAGCACGTCAATCGCGTTCAATACGTTAAAATAAGCCGTGGCAGTATTCAGGATCAGCGTTTGCTGATCGGTCTGATAGGTCACGTCCTGGATGCCCGCTGATTTTTCTTGCAGCGTCAGGGCACGCCATTTTGACATATCGAACAGAGTCTGAGTCAGGCTTAACGAAGCACTGGTCGCGTTGGAGTTGACGCCATTGGCATCACGAAAGCCATTGCTGTAGGTGTAATCGGCACCTAAGCCCAGTTGCGGCAGTAAAGGACTACGCGCTTCGTTAATTTTTTCGAATGCAGCATCGCGATCGGCGGCGGATTTACGCAATTCCGGGTTGCTCAGGCGTGCTTGCTGATAAACCTGCATCAGGTTTTCTGCCTGGCTCAGAGTACTGAACCCCGACAGGCTCAGGCCGATAAGGATGGGGAGCAATTTCTTCATTTGCATTCCTTGTTGTGAAGCAGTATTTAGCGCTGATCAAATTGTAAAAATAATTGCTGATTCTAGCAGAATCCGCCACTTCAAAAAGTTGGCGTTACGTGCCATACGGCGTTAATTTGCATCAATTTAACACAAGGGCGCTCAAACAGCAGTCAAACGACCTTGAAATTCACATTTTAATCACTATTGGTACCAGGACAGCACAATGCGTAAACCAGACAACTTGCCAATGACATTCACTAAAAATGATGTAGAAATTATTGCACGAGAAACACTATACCGCGGTTTTTTTTCACTGGATCTTTATCGCTTCCGTCATCGCCTGTTTAACGGTGGTATGAGCGGTGAAGTGAAGCGTGAAATTTTTGAGCGCGGACACGCGGCAGTCTTGCTACCCTTTGACCCTGAGCGGGATGAAGTTGTGTTGGTCGAACAAATCCGCATCGCGGCCTATGACACCAGCGAAACGCCGTATCTACTGGAAATGGTAGCCGGAATGATTGAGGAAGGCGAAACCGTTGAAGATGTGGCTCGCCGTGAAGCAATGGAAGAAGCCGGACTGGACGTTAAACGTACGAAACCCGTGCTGAGTTATCTGGCAAGCCCTGGCGGCACCAGTGAGCGCCTGTCTATTTTGGTAGGTGAAGTGGACGCTTCGACCGCAAATGGTATCCACGGTCTGGCGGATGAAAACGAAGATATTCGTGTTCATGTGGTGAGTCGGGAACAGGCTTATCAATGGGTAGAAGAGGGGATAATCGACAACGCGGCTTCTGTCATCGCCTTGCAATGGTTACAGCTGCACTATCAAGAGTTAAAAACTGAGTGGAAAAAATGAAGCGTTACACACCTGACTTCCCTGAAATGATGCGCCTGTGCGAAACCAATTTTTCGCAGTTGCGCCGCCTGTTGCCACGCAATGATGCAGCCGGTGAAACAGTGAGCTATCAGGTTGCAAACGCACAATATCGATTAACGATTGTGGAATCGACCCGATACACTACGCTTGTCGCGATCGAACAGACGGCACCAGCGGTTACCTACTGGAGCCTGCCGTCGCTGACCGTGCGCCTGTATCATGATGCGAGGGTGGCTGAAGTGTGTTCAAGTCAGCAGATCTTTCGCTTCAAAGCGCGGTATGATTATCCAAATAAAAAGTTGCATCAACGCGACGAAAAGCATCAAATTAATCAGTTTTTGGCCGACTGGTTACGGTACTGTTTAGCACATGGAGCGATGGCGATTCCGGTTTATTAGCGTCGTGAAACCTAAGGACACCATTTGGAAAGCCTGTTAACCCTTCCTTTGGCTGGTGAGGCCAGAGTCAGGATCTTACAAATTACAGACACTCACCTGTTTGCCGAAAAGCATGAAACCTTACTGGGTGTGAACACCTGGGATAGCTACCAGTGCGTACTGGATGCCATACATGCAGAGTCGCCAGAGTACGATCTGATCGTTGCGACTGGGGATTTGGCGCAGGATCAATCCGCTGCGGCCTATCAGCATTTTGCTGAGGGCATCGCAAGTTTTCGTGCGCCCTGCGTTTGGTTACCAGGTAATCACGACTTTCAGCCAGCGATGTACAGCGCGCTTCAGGATGCGGGTATTTCCCCCGCCAAACGCATCTTCATCGGTGAACAGTGGCAAATATTGTTGCTCGACAGCCAGGTGTTCGGCGTCCCTCACGGTGAGTTAAGCGAATTTCAGCTTGAATGGCTGGAGCGTAAACTTGCCGATGCGCCTGAGCGCAATACCTTGCTGCTTCTGCATCATCATCCTTTGCCTGCGGGCTGCAGTTGGCTCGATCAACACAGTCTGCGCAATGCGGCGGAGCTCGACAACGTGCTGGTGAACTATCCGCGCGTGAAGTATCTGCTGTGCGGGCATATTCATCAGGAGCTGGATCTCGACTGGAACGGCCGCCGCCTGCTGGCGACGCCATCGACCTGCGTGCAGTTTAAGCCGCATTGTTCCAACTTCACGTTAGATACCATCAGCCCCGGCTGGCGGACGCTGGAACTCTTTGCCGACGGTACGTTACAGACCCAGGTGTGTCGTCTACAGGGTAATCGGTTCCACCCTGATACCGCTTCAGAAGGCTACTGATGTCTACGCTTCTCTATCTTCATGGATTTAACAGTTCTCCTCGCTCGGCGAAGGCATGTCTGCTAAAAAACTGGCTGGCGGAGCACCATCCGCACGTTGAGATGATCGTACCGCAGTTACCTCCGTATCCAGCCCAGGCGGCAGAGATGCTGGAGTCAATTATCCTTGAGCATGGCGGCGAGTCGCTGGGGATTGTCGGCTCGTCATTAGGAGGCTATTACGCCACCTGGCTGTCGCAATGTTTTATGCTGCCAGCGGTGGTCGTGAACCCTGCCGTGCGGCCTTACGAACTGCTGGTCGACTATCTCGGTCAGAACGAGAACCCCTACACGGGGCAGCAATATGTGCTAGAGTCACGCCATATTTACGATCTTAAAGTCATGCAGATTGACCCGCTGGAAGCGCCGGATTTGATTTGGCTGCTTCAACAAACGGGCGATGAAGTGTTGGACTACCGCCAGGCGGTGGCGTATTACGCCTCCTGCCGTCAGACAGTTATTGAGGGCGGAAACCACGCATTCACGGGCTTCGAAGATTATTTCAACCCGATTGTCGATTTCCTTGGACTGCACAGTTTCTGACGATCAATTCGAATTGCTTATTTAAACCATGACGCAAACTTATAACGCTGATGCCATTGAGGTACTCACTGGGCTTGAGCCGGTACGCCGTCGCCCTGGGATGTACACCGATACGACCCGTCCGAACCATCTTGGACAGGAAGTGATTGATAACAGTGTGGATGAAGCACTGGCTGGCCACGCGAAACGCGTGGATGTGATTTTACATGCCGATCAATCGCTGGAAGTCATTGACGACGGACGCGGTATGCCAGTAGACATTCACCCTGAAGAGGGTGTTCCGGCGGTTGAGCTGATCCTCTGTCGTCTGCACGCGGGCGGCAAGTTCTCCAACAAGAACTACCAGTTCTCCGGGGGGCTGCACGGTGTGGGTATCTCTGTTGTTAACGCCCTGTCCAAACGTGTGGAAGTGAACGTACGCCGCGACGGGCAGGTGTACAACATCGCGTTTGAAAACGGTGACAAAGTGCAGGATCTGCAGGTGGTCGGTACTTGTGGTAAACGCAATACCGGTACCAGCGTACACTTCTGGCCGGATGAAACCTTCTTTGACAGCCCGCGTTTCTCTGTTTCTCGCTTAACGCACGTACTGAAAGCCAAAGCGGTGCTGTGTCCGGGCGTAGAGATCACCTTTAAAGATGAAGTTAACAACAGCGAGCAGCGCTGGTGCTACCAGGACGGTCTGAATGACTACCTGAGCGAAGCCGTAAACGGTCTGCCAACGCTGCCGGAAAAACCGTTTATCGGTAATTTCAGCGGTGAAACAGAAACCGTAGACTGGGCGCTGCTCTGGCTGCCGGAAGGCGGTGAATTACTGACTGAAAGTTATGTCAACCTGATCCCAACCATGCAGGGTGGTACGCATGTTAACGGCCTGCGTCAGGGACTGCTGGACGCGATGCGCGAATTCTGCGAGTACCGTAATATTCTGCCGCGCGGCGTGAAGCTGTCAGCAGAAGATATCTGGGATCGTTGCGCCTATGTGCTGTCGGTAAAAATGCAGGATCCACAATTTGCCGGACAGACCAAAGAGCGTCTTTCTTCGCGTCAGTGTGCGGCATTCGTTTCTGGCGTAGTGAAAGATGCCTTTAGCCTGTGGCTGAACCAGAACGTGCAGTCAGCCGAGCTGCTGGCGGAAATGGCGATTTCCAGCGCACAGCGTCGTTTGCGTGCGGCGAAAAAAGTGGTACGCAAAAAGCTGACCAGCGGTCCGGCGCTACCGGGGAAACTGGCGGACTGTACCGCACAGGATCTCAATCGCACCGAACTGTTCCTCGTCGAAGGTGACTCGGCGGGCGGATCGGCCAAGCAGGCGCGCGATCGTGAATTCCAGGCGATCATGCCGCTCAAAGGTAAGATCCTCAATACCTGGGAAGTCTCTTCTGATGAAGTGCTGGCCTCGCAGGAAGTGCATGATATTTCGGTAGCGATCGGCATCGATCCGGACAGTGATGATCTGAGCCAACTGCGCTATGGCAAGATCTGTATTCTGGCGGATGCGGACTCCGATGGTCTGCACATCGCTACGCTACTGTGCGCGCTGTTTGTGAAACACTTCCGTACGCTGGTTAAACACGGTCACGTCTATGTGGCGCTGCCGCCGTTGTATCGTATCGATCTCGGCAAAGAGGTGTATTACGCGCTGACGGAAGAAGAAAAAGCGGGCGTACTGGAGCAGTTAAAGCGCAAGAAAGGCAAGCCGAACGTCCAGCGCTTTAAAGGTCTGGGTGAAATGAACCCGATGCAGTTACGTGAAACGACGCTGGACCCCAATACGCGTCGCCTGGTGCAGCTCATCATTGATGATGAGGACGATCAGCGTACGAATGCGGTGATGGATATGCTGCTGGCCAAGAAACGTTCAGAGGATCGTCGTAACTGGTTGCAAGAGAAAGGTGACCTGGCGGATCTCGAAGGCTAATTGCATGTAGAAAAGCCGGAGAGGGGCGTAAAATGCCTTATCCGGCTCTCATCTGACGAAGCGATTATATGCCGGATAGCAAAGCCTCATCCGGCAAATCGACAACCTTAAATACCCGATTCCAGAATACGGATATTCATGTCCAGCACGTCGCCTTTCACGGCTTCGCTGTAGGCTTTCATATGCGGGGTCTGCAAATGCGCTTCAAGGTGCGCAATACTTTCCCACTGTTCAACCATCACGATTGAGTCTGGTGCTGTGGTCTGAAAACTCACACCTGCTGCATGATCGACCATTGGCGCATAGCCGTGGCAGCCTTCTTCTTTCAGTACAGTCGGAACGATTTTAGCAAACTGATCCAGTACCGCCTGGCGGTGGTGTTGACCTGGACGTGTACGGATTTCTGCAATAACGGTAAGCATGGTTAACTCCTTCTAATTCCAGGTTACCAGTTAACCAAAAATTTCGGTCAGATGCTCGCGATATTCTGCGATATAACGTGGAACATCTGGCATTTTAATCACGTCATTGGTGATAAAGGTCGGCAGCGCTTCCATTCCCAGGAACTGATTTGCTTTATGGAACGGTAGATACACACCATCAACGCCAACACCATGGAAGAATTGGTCTTTTTCAGTGAAGGCTTCCATTGGCGCGTTCCAGGTCAGGGACAGCATGTATTTTTTGCCCTGAATCAGCCCGCCTGAGCCGTATTTTTTAGAGGCATCTGAACGTGTACGACCATCGCTGGCATACAGCGTACCGTGACCTTCGGTAAACACATCATCGATGTATTTTTTCACGGTCCACGGTGCACCCATCCACCAGCCCGGCATTTGCCAGATAACCACATCGGCCCAGACAAAATTCTGCACTTCTGTTTTTACGTCATAATCGCTGTCCGCGCGTACGACTTTAACATCATGCCCGAGGTCGCGCAGGATACCGTCCGCGACCTCGGTCAGGGTGTCGTTTAACTGACCGTTAGAGTGGCCGAATTTTTTCGCACCATTGATAATCAGAATGTTGCTCATTTTGTGTCCTCAAGGAAATACGTTTGAGGACGATTTTACCCCCACGGGTGGTGCGGTGAAATTAGCAAAATGTGCAAAGTCTTTTGCATTACTAGCAATAATGCGGTCTTTACCAGCTGATTTTGACCTCAAACCCGCCTTGCGGAGCATTACCAAACGAGGCAGACATCCCGTGTAAAGTCGCTATACGACGAACGATCGACAGGCCCAGACCACTACCGGTAACACTTTGTCCCGGCGGACGATAAAAGCGTTCACCGATGTGCGTCAGGATTTCCGGCGCAACGCCAGGCCCGTTATCCTTGACGCTGAAATTGCGGGCGTTGAGCGTCACTTCCACAATGCTACCCTGCGGACTATAGCGAATCGCATTGTCCAGCAGATTGCGCACCATCAGACTGAGCAACAGCGGCTGTCCCGTGCGCGTGATGCCGTGGGCGTTAATCTGCAAACGTACGTCTATATGCGCTTGTTGCGCCGGGTGGTAGATATCCATCACTGCGGATTGCAGCAGTTCTTCGAAAGAAATATCAGCCACATCCTGAAGATTATCGAGCGAATCGAGGCGCGAAAGCGTCAACAACTGATCGACCAGTCGGGTGGCGCGGTCAATGCCGGTTTGCATCTGCATTAAGGCTTTTTGCCTTGCCTGCGGATCATCGTCAGACAATTGCGCCACTTCGGCCTGTACTTTCAGCGCGGTGAGTGGGCTACGTAGTTCATGAGCCGCATCGGAAGTAAAGCGCCGCTCGCGCATCATGGTGGTGTGAATACGGGTAAAGAGTTGGTTGAGCGATTCAACCAGCGGGCGAACCTCGCCGGGAATGCCTTTTAAACTGAGGGGATCTTCAGATTCCGGGTCGCGCAAACGTAACGCCTGCGCCAGTTTTTTCAGGGGTTTAAGCTCAAGACTTAACAATACGATCAGGATTAGTAGCATCAATGGCAATGCGATAAGCCAGGGCACCAGTTGCGCTGTCACAATCGCCAGAGCCATGTCTTCACGGTATTCCCATTCCTGCCCCACAACAATGCGGTATTTTTTATCCGCCGACGTCAGCCAGACAAAGCGCCATTTATCGTTGTCGCCGGTTAAATAGCCATCGTCAAAACCTTCCCGGCGATAGCTATAAGGAATGTACTGACCATTGTCGCCATCGTGGAGCACCATTTTTCCTTCTGGCGTATAGACAGCAAAGGTCAGTACATCGTCATCAATATGGCCATGTTTGAATTTTTTCGGCGTATGCGCAATGCGTTCTGAGGCTTTCAGCTCGTCAAGATCCAGCGTGATAAGCCGTTTGGCGAACAGCATCTGCTGCGTGTCAAACATCTCATTCACGTTATCCGTCGTTTGCTTCCAGGCGACAAAACTGGAAATCAACCAGGTGAGCAAAACCAAAATCATAAATATCAGCGTCAGCCTGATGCGCAGACTGAGGCGTTGTGTGAGTTTCATGTGTCACCCAGAGTGTAACCAATGCCATGAACGGTACGGATAAAATCGCTGCCGAGCTTGCGGCGTAAATGATGGACGTGCACTTCAACTGCATTGCTGGAGACATTTTCATCCCAGTTATACAGCTTTTCTTCAATAAGCTTGCGCGGCAGGACGCGACCCTGGTTGCGCATCAGCAATTCCAATAGCGCGAACTCTTTCGGTTTGAGCGATAACGGTTCGCCCGCCAGCGTGGCGACCAGCGCGCCGGGATCAAGCGACACCTGGCCGTGGTTCAGCGTATTGCTGGCCTGGCCGCTGGCGCGGCGTACCAATGCTTCCAGTCGGGCGGCAACTTCGATCAGCGCAAAGGGTTTACACAGATAGTCATCCGCGCCCAGGCGCAGACCTTCCACGCGTTCTGTCAGCGCGTCACGAGCGGTAAGAATCAGCACCGGCTCCTGCTTCCCGTTGGCTCGCCATTCGCGCAGGATATCGCGCCCGTCTATGCCTGGCAGCGTCAGGTCGAGGATCACCGCATCATAAGGGGCGCAGTACAGTGCTTCTTTCCCCTGGCGACCCTCGGTAAACCAGTCGATGCTGAAACCCATTTTACTCAGACCTGTTTTCAGGCCGTCGCCAATCAGCGTGTCATCTTCTACCAGTAAAATACGCATATATTCTTCCCTGCGGTCGCTCTCATTACCGTTAAGTAAACCTGTGGCTACAGCCTCTGTACAGTAAAAAAAGTATCTTTTTTTGCCTTAAGAACTTGTTAAGGATTAACTTATTTAATAGTCGTAAACCAACATGAAAGGGAGACATGACGATGAAAAAATTAGCTGCAATGGTTGCCGTAATGGCACTGTGTTCCGCACCTGTTCTGGCAGCGCAGCAGGGCGGCTTCTCTGGACCGACGACGACAACACAAAGCCAAAATGGCGGCTTTGTTGGCCCAAACGGTAGCAGCACGACGGTAGAAAGCGCCAAATCGCTGCGTGATGACACCTGGGTTACCCTGCGCGGGAACATCGTTGAGCGTATTTCCGACGACCTGTATGTGTTTAAAGATGCAACCGGCACAGTGAACGTAGATATCGACCACAAACGCTGGAACGGCGTGACCGTCACGCCGCAGGATGTGGTTGAAATCCAGGGTGAAGTGGATAAAGACTGGAACTCCGTTGAAATCGACGTGAAACAGATTACCAAAGTTGCCAAATAATCCCCATCAGGGCCGCAGTCGCGGCCCTTTTCTTTGTGACTCAACACGCCAGATAGGGTAGTATCTGCGGCAATATTGCCCTTCAATAGACGGGTATAAGTTGAGGAACCACGATTAATGAGCGATATGGCAGAGCGCCTTGCGCTGCATGAATTCACGGAAAACGCCTATCTGAACTACTCCATGTACGTCATCATGGACAGGGCGTTACCGTTTATTGGTGATGGTCTGAAACCTGTTCAGCGTCGCATCGTTTACGCGATGTCCGAACTGGGGCTGAATGCCAGCGCCAAATTTAAAAAATCCGCCCGTACCGTCGGTGACGTATTGGGTAAATACCATCCGCACGGCGACAGCGCCTGCTATGAAGCGATGGTGCTGATGGCCCAGCCCTTCTCTTACCGTTACCCGCTGGTTGACGGGCAGGGGAACTGGGGGGCACCAGACGATCCGAAATCCTTCGCCGCGATGCGTTACACGGAATCCCGCCTGTCTAAATATGCGGAAGTCCTGCTGGGTGAACTCGGTCAGGGCACGTCAGACTGGGTGCCAAACTTCGACGGTACCATGCAGGAGCCGAAAATGCTGCCTGCGCGTCTGCCGAATATCCTGCTAAACGGCACGACCGGGATTGCCGTGGGTATGGCGACGGATATTCCACCGCATAACCTGCGTGAAGTGGCCAAAGCGGCAATTACGCTGATTGAGCAGCCGAAAACGACGCTGGATCAACTGCTGGATATCGTACAGGGGCCGGATTATCCGACCGAAGCAGAAATCATTACCTCGCGTGCGGAGATTCGTAAGATTTACGAAAACGGACGCGGTTCCGTACGTATGCGTGCGGTATGGACGAAAGAAGACGGCGCGGTGGTGATTTCCGCGCTGCCGCATCAGGTTTCCGGGGCTAAAGTGCTGGAGCAGATCGCCGCTCAGATGCGCAATAAAAAGCTGCCGATGGTCGATGACCTGCGCGACGAATCGGATCACGAAAACCCGACTCGTCTGGTGATTGTCCCGCGGTCGAATCGCGTAGATATGGAACAGGTGATGAACCATCTGTTTGCCACTACCGATCTGGAAAAAAGCTATCGCATTAACCTGAACATGATTGGCCTCGACGGTCGTCCGGCAGTTAAAAACCTACTGGAGATCCTCACCGAATGGCTGACGTTCCGTCGCGATACCGTGCGCCGTCGCCTGAACTATCGCCTGGAGAAAGTACTCAAACGCCTGCACATTCTTGAAGGTTTGCTGATAGCGTTCCTCAATATTGACGAAGTAATCGAAATTATTCGTCATGAAGATGAACCTAAACCCGAGCTGATGTCGCGGTTTGGTATTTCAGAAACTCAGGCGGAGGCCATTCTTGAGCTGAAATTACGCCACCTTGCCAAACTGGAAGAGATGAAAATCCGCGGTGAGCAGGACGAACTGGCGAAAGAGCGCGATCAACTGCAGGGCATTCTGGCCTCTGAACGCAAAATGAGTAACCTGCTGAAGAAAGAACTGCAGGCTGATGCGGATGCCTATGGTGACGATCGCCGTTCTCCACTGCGGGAGCGTGAAGAAGCGAAGGCGATGAGCGAGCATGACATGCTGCCGTCTGAGCTGGTGACTATTGTGCTGTCCCAGAGTGGCTGGGTGCGTAGCGCGAAAGGCCACGACATCGATGCGCCAGGCTTAAGCTATAAAGCGGGCGACAGCTTTAAGTCGGCGGTGAAGGGTAAGAGCAACCAACCGGTGGTGTTCGTTGACTCAACCGGGCGTAGCTATGCTATCGACCCGATTACGCTGCCGTCGGCGCGTGGTCAGGGTGAGCCGTTGACCGGGAAGCTCACGCTACCACCGGGCGCGACGGTTGAGCATATGCTGATGGAAGGCGACGATCAGAAGCTGCTGATGGCATCTGATGCCGGTTACGGTTTTGTCTGCACCTTCAATGACTTGGTCGCGCGTAACCGTGCGGGCAAGGCATTGATTACGCTACCGGAAAACGCGCATGTTATGCCGCCGGTGGTGATTGAAGATGAAACCGATATGCTGCTGGCGATTACCCATGCGGGCCGCATGTTGATGTTCCCGGTGAGCGATTTGCCGCAGTTGTCGAAAGGCAAAGGGAACAAGATAATCAATATTCCTTCTGCGGAAGCTGCGAAAGGCGAAGATGGTCTGGCACAACTCTACGTGCTGCCGCCGCAAAGCACGCTGACTATCCACGTCGGGAAACGCAAAATTAAACTGCGCCCTGAAGAGCTACAGAAGGTAACCGGCGAGCGTGGTCGTCGCGGTACGCTCATGCGCGGTCTGCAACGCATCGACCGTGTTGAGATTGACTCGCCTCGACGCGCCAGTCACGGCGACAGTGAAGAATAACGCCAGCGTCTGGCTCTCCCTGTTTTCGCACAGGGAGAGCTTGTTTTAAAAATTCCCGTGAAACCGTTGTTTATTCGTGCGTTGCGATTAACAATACGCTTTTCCAGAGAGCCACTCTTAACAATGCCCTAACCTGATGCAGTGTTCGGAATCAGGTGACGTAGAATGCCAGGCTCTTAGGCCTTTAGAGGTTGTTATGCTATATATTTTTCGTTTAATTATTACTGTTATTTACTGCATTTTGGTCTGTATTTTCGGTTGCATATACTGTCTGTTCAGCCCAAGAAATCCAAAACACGTTGCGACGTTCGGCCATATGTTTGGTCGCCTGGCTCCCCTGTATGGCCTGAAGGTCGAGTGTCGCATGCCGCCTGACGCGAAGAACTATGGTAATGCTATCTATATTTGTAACCACCAGAATAACTATGACATGGTTACCGCAGCGAATATCGTTCAGCCACCGACGGTCACAGTAGGTAAAAAAAGCCTGTTGTGGATCCCTTTCTTCGGACAACTGTACTGGCTCACCGGTAATCTGTTGATCGACAGAAATAACCGCGCCAAAGCGCACAGCACTATTGCGGCGGTGGTGAACCACTTTAAAAAGCGTCGTATCTCTATCTGGATGTTCCCTGAAGGAACGCGTAGCCGCGGTCGCGGTCTGCTGCCGTTTAAAACCGGTGCGTTCCATGCGGCAATTGCTGCGGGTGTCCCGGTTATCCCTGTTTGCGTTTCAACGACCTCTAATAAGATCAAATTGAACCGACTCAATAATGGGCTGGCGATTGTAGAGATGCTGCCGCCAGTGGATATCAGTCATTTTGGTAAAGATCAGGTTCGTGAACTGGCAGCGCATTGCCGCACGCTGATGGAACAAAAAATCGCAGAACTCGATAAAGAAGTTGCTGAGCGGGAAGCTGCCGGTAAGGTTTGATTCGCTCATTTCGGGTTTGTTACAGGAAATGATTTCCTGCGTGTTAATCGCCAGTTTTTCATGGAGCTTATATGTCATTCAGTCGGCGTCAGTTCATTCAGGCATCGGGGATCGCACTGTGTGCAGGTGCTGTTCCGCTGAAGGCTAATGCTGCCGGTCAGCAACAACCGCTACCTGTTCCCCCCCTGCTGGAGTCCCGTCGGGGACAGCCGCTATTTATGACGCTGCAACGTGCGCACTGGTCGTTTACGCCGGGCACGCGCGCACCCGTCTGGGGTGTTAACGGGCGCTACCTGGGGCCGACAATCCGCGTCTGGAAAGGTGATGACGTCAAGCTTATCTACAGCAACCGTCTGACAGAAAATGTCTCAATGACCGTTGCCGGATTACAGGTCCCGGGTCCTCTTATGGGGGGGCCGGCGCGTATGATGTCGCCTAATGCGGACTGGGCGCCCGTGCTGCCGATTCGCCAGAGTGCTGCAACCTTGTGGTATCACGCCAACACGCCAAATCGCACTGCCCAGCAGGTCTATAACGGCCTTGCCGGGATGTGGCTGGTTGAAGATGAAGTGAGTAAATCACTGCCGATCCCTAACCACTATGGCGTGGATGATTTTCCAGTCATTATTCAGGATAAGCGTCTGGATAACTTCGGTACGCCAGAATATAGCGAACCGGGCAGTGGGGGGTTTGTGGGGGATACTCTTCTGGTCAACGGGGCGCAAAGTCCGTATGTCGAAGTGTCCCGCGGCTGGGTGCGTTTGCGTTTGCTGAATGCCTCAAATTCGCGTCGTTATTTGCTGAAAATGAGCGATGGTCGTGCGCTGCATGTTATCTCAGGCGATCAGGGGTTTTTACCCGCGCCGGTTTCGGTGAAGCAGCTATCGTTGGCGCCAGGCGAGCGTCGTGAGATTCTGGTCGATATGACCAACGGTGATGAAGTTTCGATTACCTGCGGCGAGGCGGCCAGTATTGTCGACAGGATCCGTGGTTTCTTTGAACCTTCCAGTATCCTGATCTCCACGCTGGTACTGACTCTGCGACCAACCGGCCTTCTGCCGCTGGTAACGGATAGCCTGCCAATGCGTCTGTTACCCACCGAAATTTTGAGCGGCTCGCCGATTCGCAGCCGTGATATTAGCCTTGATGACGATCCCGGAATCAATGGCCAACTGTGGGATGTCAATCGCATGGATATCACGGCGCAGCAGGGATCCTGGGAGCGCTGGACGGTGCGTGCAGATATGCCGCAGTCGTTCCATATTGAAGGCGTCTCTTTCCTGATCCGTAATGTGAATGGCGCGATGCCGTTCCCGGAAGACCGTGGCTGGAAAGATACCGTCTGGGTTGATGGGCAAGTGGAGTTGCTGGTCTATTATGGGCAGCCTTCCTGGGCGCATTTCCCGTTCTACTTCAACAGCCAGACGCTGGAAATGGCAGACCGTGGTTCTATTGGCCAGATGCTGGTGAATCCGGCACCGTAATAGATATTCCTGTGCCGGGTGGCGGCTTCGCCTAACCCGGCCTGGACCGTGCGAAAGCACAGGAACGGTCAGCGTAGCACCAGCAGAGATGAAATTTAACATCCTTACAATACTCCTTCATTTCCCCTGTTGATCCAGCGTATAATCCCCGGCCTTTGATTATTTTTTTACCATTTTTTTGGAAGCATTATGAGTGCAATATCCCTGATCCAACCGGACAGAGACCTTTTCTCCTGGCCGCAGTACTGGGCCGCCTGCTTTGGGCCGGCACCATTTTTGCCGATGTCACGCGACGAAATGGATCAACTTGGCTGGGATAGCTGCGACATCATTCTGGTTACCGGCGATGCGTACGTCGATCACCCGAGCTTCGGCATGGCTATTTGCGGCCGTATGCTGGAAGCGCAGGGCTTTCGCGTGGGGATCATCGCCCAACCGGAGTGGAACAGCAAAGATGACTTTATGCGTCTGGGCAAACCTAACCTGTTCTTCGGCGTAACCGCAGGCAACATGGACTCGATGATCAACCGTTATACCGCCGATCGCCGACTGCGCCATGACGATGCCTATACGCCGGACAACGTGGCGGGTAAACGCCCGGACCGTGCGACGTTGGTTTATACCCAGCGCTGTAAAGAAGCCTGGAAAGATGTGCCGGTTATTCTCGGCGGTATTGAAGCCAGCCTGCGCCGTACTGCGCATTACGATTACTGGTCAGATACCGTACGCCGTTCCGTGCTGGTGGATTCAAAAGCTGACATGCTGATGTTTGGTAACGGCGAACGTCCATTGGTGGAAGTCGCACACCGTCTGGCGATGGGCGAAACCATTGATCAGATCCGCGACGTGCGTAATACCGCGATTATGGTTAAAGAAGCGCTGCCGGGCTGGAGCGGGGTGGATTCCACACGTCTGGATATGCCCGGGAAAATTGACCCTATCCCCCATCCGTATGGCGAAGACTTGCCGTGTGCTGATAACAAACCGGTCGCACCGAAAAAACAAGAAGCGAAAGCGGTAACCGTACAGCCGCCGCGTCCGAAGCCGTGGGAAAAAACCTACGTACTGTTACCGTCTTTCGAGAAAGTTAAGAGCGACAAAGTTCTGTACGCCCATGCGTCGCGTATTCTGCATCACGAAACGAACCCAGGATGCGCGCGTGCACTGATGCAAAAGCATGGCGATCGCTATATTTGGGTTAACCCGCCAGCGATCCCGTTGTCGACTGAAGAAATGGACAGCGTCTTTGCACTGCCGTACAAGCGCGTACCGCATCCGGCGTACGGTAACAGCCGTATTCCCGCCTATGAGATGATCCGTTTCTCGATCAATATCATGCGTGGCTGTTTTGGTGGTTGCTCGTTCTGTTCGATCACCGAGCACGAAGGGCGCATTATCCAGAGCCGTTCTGAAGATTCGATCATCAATGAGATCGAAGCCATTCGCGATACCGTTCCGGGCTTTACCGGCGTGATTTCCGATCTCGGCGGTCCAACTGCAAACATGTATATGCTGCGCTGTAAGTCTCCGCGTGCAGAACAGACCTGTCGTCGTCTGTCCTGCGTTTACCCGGATATCTGCCCGCATATGGATACTAACCACGAACCGACGATTAATCTCTACCGCCGCGCGCGTGATCTGAAAGGCATTAAAAAGATCCTTATCGCATCCGGGGTGCGTTATGACATCGCCGTGGAGGACCCGCGCTATATTAAAGAGTTGGCAACTCACCATGTGGGTGGCTACCTGAAGATTGCGCCGGAGCATACAGAAGAAGGCCCATTGTCGAAGATGATGAAGCCGGGTATGGGCAGCTACGACCGCTTTAAAGAGTTATTCGATACTTACTCTAAACAGGCCGGTAAAGAGCAGTACCTGATCCCCTATTTTATCTCTGCGCACCCGGGTACGCGTGATGAGGATATGGTGAATCTGGCTCTGTGGCTGAAACAGCGTCGTTTCCGTCTGGATCAAGTGCAGAACTTCTACCCATCACCGCTGGCAAACTCTACAACCATGTATTACACCGGGAAAAACCCGTTGGGCAAAATTGGTTATAAGAGTGAAGATGTGGTAGTGCCAAGAGGTGATAAACAGCGCCGTCTGCATAAAGCACTGCTGCGTTACCATGATCCTGCTAACTGGCCGTTAATCCGTCAGGCGCTGGAAGATATGGGGAAAAAGCATCTGATTGGCGGTCGTCGCGAATGTCTGGTTCCGGCCCCGACGCTGGAAGAGATGCGTGAAGCACGTCGTCAGAACCGCCATACCCGTCCGGCACTGACCAAGCATACGCCAGTCGCGCACCAGCGTCAGACACCTGCGGCGAATAAAAAACGCGGGAAAGTCGCGGGGCGCTAATCTGTCTTGCCCGGTAGTGAAATGCTTACCGGGCCAGACAGACCGTAGGCCGGATAAGGTGCTCGCACCGCCATCCGGCAGACATGCTCAGTATTTATGCTTCGCGAATTCTGGCCGCTAATGCGGCCAGTTTTTCATCGTCAGCCCGTTCGTGGTCATGTGACGACAGATACCCTTCATACTGCTCGAAAAATTTAGTCTGCCGGGACTCAATCGGTTTCCAGTGCGTCAAATCACCTGTGCCATGCATAGGGCTGAGCTTACTGTGCACATGATCCACGCCAAACCCTTCGAAAAACATCCCCGTACGACTGACATCCGGGAAAGCCTTATCCAGTTTTTTCGCCACCTTTTGGGTCGCCAGCATCAGGTCTGCCAGCGCCTGTGGCGGCATATCAAATGCATAGCTTGGGTAGTGCTTTTTCGGGATCACCACGGTAAAACCGTCGGTGTTTGGGAAAATCGACAGAAAGGCCAGGTGATGCTCGTCTTCCCAGACTTTATGGCAGGGCGCTTTACCTTCAACAATTTGACAGAAAATACAGGTCATTCCTTTTCTCCGTAGATAAGACGTTTCGTCAGGACGCAGTGAGTTTAGTACAGACCCAGCATCTTCCACCACATCAGCCCTACAGTGATAAAGACGGCTTGATTGAACAGGCTGATGATGAATCCTGTTCGCCACCAGACTCCCGTCGGTACGTACCCGGCACCAAACAGAATCGGCCCGCGAGCGTGAGTGTACTGAGTGAGGGAACAGTACAGGCTGCTGGTGAAGGCCAGCATCAACGCCGTAGGGGCAGCGGGAATGTTCAAATGCAGGCCGACGCCGAGGAAAACGGCATACAGCGCCGCAATCTGCGCATTACCGCTGGCAAAAAAGTAGTGGGTATAAAAGTACGCGGCGTTGAGCAGCAGCAGGACAACCACCCAACTGGTCCCATGCATAGTACTGCTCAGGCTATCGCCAATCAGGTTGCCAAACCAGGAGGTAAAACCCAGTTTTTTCAGCTGGTTTGCCATCATCAATAGTGCGGCAAACCAGATCAGTGTATCCCATGCACCTTTCTCGCTTTTGACATCTTCCCAGCTCAGAACGCCGCTGAGCAGCAAGATGGATAAACCAACAAATGAGGCAGTGGTGGCGTCGACGCCCAGCGTATCACCAAAAATCCACAGTACCAGCAGGACGCCGACGGTCGCCAGCATCAGCCATTCCCCGCGTGACATACGACCCATTTCCGCCAGTTCTTTACGCGCCAGATTAGGGGCATCCGGCGTGTGTTTAATTTCCGGGCGCACAATCCAGTAGACCAGTAATGGAACCAGCAGTAAGGAAACCAGGCAAGGCAGCAGCGCCGCCATAAACCAGCTGCCCCAGGTCAGAGTGACCCCCGCATTGGCCGCCAGCTTCACTGCCAACAGGTTGCCGGTATATCCGGTCATAAAGAGCGCGGCGGTGACGTCGTTGACGTTGCCAATACAGGTGATAAGAAAGGTGCCGATTTTACTGCGGGATTCATCTTCCGGGTTCGAGTGGAAACTGCGCGCCAGGGAGTCGGCAATGGGATAGATGACGCCGCCGCAGCGGGCCGTGTTGCTTGGCATTGCGGGGGAAAGTATCAGGTCCGCAAACGCCAGTCCGTAGGCGAGTCCCAGCGTGCGCTTGCCGAGCAGGCGGATCATCTGCAGCGCAATACGTCGTCCGAGGCCCGTTTTGATAAACCCGCGGGCAATCATAAAGGCGACGACAATCAGCCAGATCAGAGAACTGTTCAGTTCGCTCAGTGCGGTGGTAATAGCGCCGCTGGCGGTTTTATCCCCGGCAGCATAAGCGAGGGCAAAAACGGTAATACCGATAATGCCGACTGCGCCAATAGGCAGAACTTTTGCCACGATAGAAGCAATGGTAGCAACGAAAATAATGGCTGAATGCCAGGCTGGCGCACTTAACCCACTGGGTGGTGTAAGCTGCCAGAGCCCGGCAGAAATAAATAGTATAAGAATCAATGGGAGCCATTTGACGCCTTGCTGTGTTTTTTCCGCCATGGTCACGCACCTATAGATATTTGTGATGTGTTCATTAAATCAATATTATTACTGAATAATTAGTAAGTTATATTGCGTAATGCTGCACGTGGATGTGCCATAAATACATCAATAGTTGCGCGTTTATTGTTTCTTAATATTTCGACAGGAGAAAAGCCCGACGGGAATGCCGGGCTGGAGAGGAGAGATTAACCGCCGAACTGATCCGGGTCAGGGCCAAGGCGTTTACCTTGATCGAGTTTTGCTATTTCACCGAGTTCATCTTTGTCCAGGCGGAAGTCCCAGACATTGAAGTTCTCGGCGATACGGGCAGGGGTGACGGATTTCGGGATCACCACCAGGCCGCTATCCAGATGCCAGCGAATGACGACCTGCGCCGGTGATTTGCCATATTTTTCAGCGAGGTCGCGAATGATCTTTTGATCAAATACGTCTTTGCCGCCCTGCGCCAGCGGGCTCCAGGATTCGGTCTGGATTTTATGTGTGGCGTTCCAGGCGTGCAGCTGGCGCTGTTGCATCAGTGGATGCAGTTCTATCTGGTTAATCACCGGCGGGACACCTGTTTCATCCATCAGGCGCTGGAGATGATTGATCTGAAAGTTGCACACGCCGATGCTCTTAATCAGCCCCTCTTTTTGCAGGTCGATCATGTTTTCCCACGCTTCAACGTAGTGATCGATCGCCGGAACAGGCCAGTGCATCAGGTAGAGATCGAGGTAATCGAGCTGGAGTTTCTCCATGCTTTCGAGCAACGCTTCCCGTGGGCGTTTCTGATCATCATTCCACAGCTTGGTGGTAATGAATAACTCTTCGCGCGGTACGCCAGCATCGCGTATTGCTTTGCCGACACCTTCTTCGTTTTTGTACGCCGCAGCGGTATCAATTGAGCGATACCCTACTTCCAGCGCTTTATGAATGGCGGTGATGACTTCTTCGTTGCTTGCCTTCCAGACCCCCAGGCCCAGTTGCGGCATGACGTTACCATCCTGTAGTTTGATAATGGTTGGAGTGGTCATAATTCCTCCCCTTAATGACTGTCACCGGAACATACTCCGGTGACATAGGTGTGACTTAAGCCTGGTATAAATAGCCAAAAACGAAAGTCGGAGGTTAAAAAACCTTAGCGGGCAGCTTCGTAAATCCGGCGGCTGACGTCCAGCGTAATGTCCTGATGTTCACCCAGTTTCGTGCCGCCATGCGCTTGCAGTTTTTCCAGCAGTGCCGGGATGGAGCTGCCATCCAGATCGTAGTCAGACAGGCGAGTCGGTACACCCATTTGTTCGAAGAATTGACGGGTGGCGGCAATCGCGGCATCAATGCGCTGGTCTTCGGAGCCTTCGGTGATATTCCAGATGCGTTCTGCGTATTGCAGCAGTTTGGCACGCTTGGTATCGCGTTTTTCATTCCAAAGCGCTGGCAGAACAATGGCCAGTGTCTGAGCGTGGTCAAGTCCGTGCATTGCCGTCAGTTCGTGACCCAGCATATGGGTTGCCCAGTCCTGCGGTACGCCTGCGCCGATCAGTCCGTTCAGCGCCTGAGTGGCTGCCCACATGACGTTCGCACGCACATTGTAGTTTTCCGGCTCCTGCAATGCTTTCGGACCGTCTTCTATCAGCGTCAGCAGAATGCCTTCGGCGAAGCGATCCTGAATTTTCCCGTCTACCGGATAAGTCACGTATTGTTCTACGGTATGAACAAAAGCATCTACCACGCCGTTGGCAACCTGACGTGGCGGCAGAGTATAGGTGTAAACCGGATCGAGTACAGCGAATACCGGCTGGACAAACGGGGTCATGAAGGCCAGTTTGTCGCCAGTCGTTTTGCGCGAAATTACCGCGCCAGAGTTAGATTCGGAGCCAGTTGCCGGCAGAGTTAATACGGAGCCCATTGGAACGGCGCTTTGTACGTCGTTACCGCGTGTTTCCAGAATGCGCCATGGGTCAACACCGTCAGCGTAATGTGCTGCTGCGGCGATGAATTTTGTGCCATCCAGAACAGAACCGCCGCCTACCGCCAGCAGGAATGTCACCTTCTCATCACGCACGATTTTTACCGCGTTCATCAGCGTTTCATAAGACGGGTTCGGCTCAATACCGCCAAATTCCAGCACGTCCAGGCCTTTCAGTGCATCCTGAACCTGTGCCAGAACGCCGGTTTTTTTCACGCTACCACCGCCGTAGGTAATCAGTACGCGAGCATCCTGTGGGATTTGGTCGCGCAGTTCTGCAATCGCGCCTTTACCAAACAGAATGCGGGTTGGGGTATGGAGATTAAAGTTGTTCATTGCTCGTTACCTTGTGTGGGTAAAAAAGAGGGTAGGCGAGTGCCTGCCTGATGGTGAACATTGTGGTCGTCAGAAGCGTTCCTCTCAATGCTCATTTCTGCCAATGTCTTGCCCATTTCTACAGACTACTGGAGAAAATGGATAAAATTCCGCACTATATCAGGGTTGAAAATCAATGATGAAATGGTGCCCTATGAACCGTGATGAGATCTGTCTCCTGCTGACAGATAAAATTAAGCAGCTGAAAAATAATGAAAATAAATTAAATGATCTGCTGCCTGATATTCGCTTACTGTACGGCTCTGAACCTGGGGTGCGCACACCAGTGATGTATCAGCCTGGCATTATATTTCTCTTTTCAGGATATAAAATTGGTTATATCAACGAGCGTGTCTTTCGCTATGATGCCAACGAATACTTACTGCTCACAGTACCTTTACCCTTTGAATGTGAAACGTATGCGACACCGGACGTTCCGTTGGCTGGTATCCGCCTGAACGTCGATATCCTGCAATTGCAGGAATTGCTGATGGATATTGGTGAGGATGAGCTGTTCCAGCCTGCAATGGCGGCAAGCGGGATCAATTCGGCGACGCTATCCGATGAAATTCTCTGTGCTGCGGAACGCCTGCTGGATGTGATGGAGCGGCCATTGGATGCACGTATTCTGGGAAAACAGATTATTCGTGAGATCCTCTACCACGTACTGACCGGGCCGCGTGGTGGCGCGTTATTGGCGCTGGTCAGTCGCCAGACGCATTTCAGTTTGATAAGCCGTGTGCTGAAGCGAATTGAAACCAAGTACACCGAAAATCTCAATGTTGAGCAATTGGCGGCAGAGGCCAATATGAGCGTGTCGGCGTTCCATCATAATTTTAAATCGGTGACCAGTACTTCACCGTTGCAGTATCTGAAGAGCTATCGATTGCATAAAGCGCGGATGATGATGATTCATGACGGGATGAAAGCCAGCGCGGCGGCCATGCGCGTAGGTTATGAGAGTGCATCGCAGTTTAGTCGGGAGTTCAAACGTTACTTTGGCGTCACGCCAGGAGAAGATGCAGCCAGAATTCGGATGATGCAGGGGGGGTGATTTCTTGTCGGCCTTAACGCTGCGCGCCATCAACGAAATGCCGGAGTGACTCCGGCATACGGCTAATACTCAGGCGCTACAGTATTTTTTTTTAATCACCACGAACAGCGTTCCCAGCAGACCTGCGGTTAACAGGGCAACAGGCAGGATCATTAAAAAGGTCATCACCTGATCTTCGTGGCGTTTAACAAACGGGATCATGCTGAGCGCATAGCCGAAACTGGTGACCACAGTGACCCACAGCAGCCCGCTCAGCCAGTTAAAAAACTGGAAGCGACGGTTAGGCAGCCCTGAAATCCCCGCCATGGTTGGCAGTAAGGTACGTACAAACGCCAGGAAACGTCCGGCGAGTAGTGCCATCAACCCGTGTTGGTCAAACATACAGGTAGCACGCTGATGATATTTTTCAGGTAATTGTGCCAGCCAGCCTTTTACCGTCCGCGTGTTGCCCAGCCAGCGCCCCTGAATGTAGCTCAGCCAGCAACCGAGACTGGCAGCGGCAGTCAGAATCGCTATGGTAGGTAAAAAACTCATCACGTCCTGAGCAATCAGCGCTCCTGCCAGTAATAGCAGGCTGTCACCGGGCAAAAAGGAGGCGGGCAGCAGGCCATTTTCTAAAAACAGTGTGGCGAACATCACGAAGTACACCACGCTCACGACGTGTGGGTCCGCCAGCGCGGCAAAATCGTGTTGCCAAAGCGCAGAGATAATATCTTGAATGACTACCATGGACTTTCCTGTGGAACAGCGTTTATAAGTGGATTGTACTCCTGAATTGTCCGGGATGCCTTGATCCCGGACGCAACAATTGCAGACTTTTCCACCAGAAGTGTCTGCATATATGTCCATCTGCGGCAATGTTACTCGATTCGGGCAAATCCTGCGGCTAAATCGGCAATCAGATCGTCAACATTCTCTAAACCGATATGCAAACGGATGAGCGTTCCGCTGAAGTCCACTTTGCCTTGCGGACGGATTGCCGCGATATGTTCCGGTTGGTTAGCCAGAATCAGTGATTCAAAACCGCCCCAGGAATAGGCCATGCTGAACAGGCTGAAGTGATCCAGGTACGCAGACAGTTCTTCATTATTTAGCTTCTTATTCAGAACAAATGAGAACAGACCGCTGCTACCGGTAAAGTCGCGTTTCCAGAACTCGTGTCCCTTGCTGCCGGGAAGTGCCGGGTGATTCACGCGGGCAACCTGCGGATGGTCAGCCAGCCACTCGGCGACTTTTAAACTGCTTTCATGGTGTTGGCGCAGGCGAACGCTTAACGTCCGCAATCCACGGCTGGTCATATAGGCGGTATCGGCGTCCAGCATTTGTCCCATCAGATAGGCGTTTTCACGCAGTTGATCCCAGCAACGGGCATTGGATACCGCTGTCCCAACCATGCCGTCAGAATGACCAATCAGATATTTCGTCCCTGCCTGAATTGAGATATCGATACCGAAATCCAGCGCGTTGAACAACACGCCCGCAGCCCAGGTGTTATCAATCATGATGATCGCGTCAGGCACTACGCTTCTGACGGCGGCAACAATGGCTGGAACATCATGAACTTCCATGGTGACAGAACCTGGAGATTCAAGAAAAACGACTTTAGTGTTCGGCTGTATATGCTTCACAATATCCGCGCCAATCAGCGGATCGAACCAGCCGGTTGTCACGCCAAGCTTGCCCAGCACCTTAGTGCAAAAATCCTGGCTGGGTTCATAGGCGGTGTTGGTCATCAGCACATGATCGCCTTGTTCAACAAAGGCAAGGATGGTGTTGGCAACGGCTGCTGCACCGCAGGGGAACAGGGCGCAACCGGCCCCGCCTTCCAGTTCACACATCGCTTCCTGCAGTGAGAAATGCGTCAGCGTGCCGCGACGGCCATAGAAAAGGGCACCGTTTGCGCGGTTATGCGTCGCCTGTTTTTTCGCCTCAACGGTGTCGAATACCAGTGAAGACGCGCGCTGGATCACGCTATTTACCGAACCCAGCGTGTATTTTTTACTACGCCCGGCGTGAACGAGTTTGGTCTCAAGCTGCTTATCTGCCATGTTGTATTACCTATTTTTATACGTCTGGATGTCTAAACTAGCATGAATCTCATCTGCCGCGTCCTGCAGAACAGCCATAAAGTACAAAATATTCTCAAATCGATTTCTGGTGACTTTTTTACTGCGTGAGCGCAAGGAAAAGAAACCAAAGGTGCGGCACTATGTAAATAGTAATGAGAACGACTATCAATTCGACGTCGTTTTGATATGATTACGCTCAGATTTTGTGATTTGCGTCCTGGAGATACAGAGTGGGTAATAATTTGATGCAGACGGACCTTTCCGTCTGGGGTATGTATCAGCACGCCGATATCGTGGTTAAGTGCGTGATGATTGGGCTGATTTTGGCGTCAGTGGTCACCTGGGCTATCTTCTTTAGTAAGAGCCTTGAGTTCTTTACGCAGAAGCGCCGTCTTAAGCGTGAACAGCAAATGCTGGCAGATGCCCGCTCTTTAGATCAGGCAAGTGAGATTGCCGCTGGATTCGATGGCAAAAGCCTGGGCGCTCTGTTGATTAACGAAGCACAGAACGAGCTGGAACTGTCAGCAGGCAGTGATGACAACGAAGGGATCAAAGAGCGTACCGGTTTCCGTCTGGAACGTCGCGTTGCCGCCGTTGGCCGTCAGATGGGGCGGGGTAATGGATACCTGGCAACCATCGGGGCTATCTCTCCATTTGTCGGGTTGTTTGGTACAGTATGGGGCATCATGAATAGCTTCATCGGTATCGCACAAACCCAAACCACCAACCTGGCTGTTGTTGCTCCAGGTATTGCAGAAGCACTGTTAGCAACCGCGATCGGTCTGGTCGCGGCAATCCCTGCTGTTGTTATCTACAACATTTTTGCTCGTCAGATCGGCAGCTATAAAGCGATGCTGGGCGATGTCGCGGCGCAGGTACTGTTGCTGCAAAGTCGTGACCTGGACCTGAGTGCAAGCGCGTCTGCACACCCGGTACGTGCTGCGCAGAAATTACGTGTAGGATAATGTTCCATGGCAATGAGCTTTAATGAAAACCTGGACGATAACGGTGAAATGCATGACATCAACGTGACGCCGTTTATCGACGTCATGCTGGTATTGTTGATCATCTTTATGGTGGCAGCGCCACTGGCAACCGTGGATGTGAAGGTCAATCTCCCTGCATCCACCAGTACGCCGCAACCGCGTCCGGAAAAACCGGTTTACCTGTCAGTAAAAGCCGATAACACCATGTTTATTGGTAACGATCAGGTCACCGATGAGACGATGATTAACGAGTTAAACGCGCTAACTGAAGGCAAGAAAGACACCACCATCTTCTTCCGGGCAGATAAAACCGTCGACTACGAAACTATGATGAAGGTTATGGATACGTTGCACCAGGCGGGTTACCTGAAGATTGGTTTGGTCGGTGAAGAGACCGTGAAAGCCAAATAATCCTTGTTGCCGGGTACAGGTTTGACCTTACCCGGCAAGCTTCTCCTGATATCACTCCTCTGCAAGTCTTTTGCCTTATCTGTTCTCGTCCAACGCCACCGTAGTGATTTTTGTGGGCTCGTAGTTCCCATCGGATAGCTTACGGGTCAGGCGCAGTGTGGCAGTTTCACGTGCAAGCAGATGCTGGTATGTGCTTTCCAGACGGGCCATTATTTTGTCCCGCAATTCTGGTTGCTGAGCGATGATGGCCTCGATAGTGGCACCGTAAATCTCTTCTTTGGCTTGCAGTGCGTAGATTTCATGACGATTTTGCCATTTCATCCGCACCAGTGCGGCGGGTATAGAAACCATCTCTTGAGCAAGGCTTTCCAGCGTCGTGTTTTTATTGGCTATCAACACAGACAGATTTTGTTTTAAGACAAACTCATCGCTTTTGTGGTTATCTAAAGCCAAATAAACATTATTATCTTCAACATCTTTCATTTTATTTCTCTTCCAGAGAATAAAAAATAGGATCGTTGGTTTCGCGAGTAATTAAATTAAGCCAAATTTTGTTGCCTTGTTCATTTATCATGGTTGTTTTTTTGGCCAAAATTTTACTTAATTCCTGGGCATTAATGTCGCCTTCCGCCTGTAATGAATTGAGCAGACGAGTAAATGACTCAATTTTTGCGGCGCGGAAAAGGCGCTCTTTTAAATGACGATCGCACTCTTCAAATAACATATTCCGGGACTGGCCGGTAGCTGCGGAGCTAATCAAAATTTCTGATTCGTAATCACTTAGTTTTATCTTTCCCTGAGTCAAATTTTCACTATTTTCTGTGGTATTTGTATTGTTCGGGGTTGCGGATAAATGAAAACGAGAGGGAACAAGATGCTCGGGAAGCATGTTGAAATATCCTTTGCTGCCAATAATATGATGTTTTTAATAAGGTAGGCCGCGTTGACAATAGCATGGGGTAATTTTAAAATCAAAAAAAATGGAGCCCGCTATGAACAGTATATTTTATTCTGTTATTACCCTGCTATTGCTTACCTGCGGGGTACTTTTGCTAATGCGTAGTGCAAATAGAAACCGTTATGCAGAAGATGTTAACGCACAGCGCCAGCCGGAAATGCTAAGTAAAGAAGAGGGAGAAGATCATTTTTCTGCCCTGATGAATTCGATTACTCCGGTATGGTATTGGCGAGTCAATCACGAATATATTGATTTTATCCACTCCACAGTCAAGAGGATGACAATGGTGGAGCTGAATGAAACGCCCGGGCTCTTTGACGCGCAGCGGCGCTGTAGCGATCTTAACTCTGCGGTTTATAAGTATTATGACAATATTAAAAAGCGCTGCCTCAGCGGGGAGAAAGTCCCGCACGCCGATCTGGATGTGCTTAACTTGCGGCAGTGCTTCAGGGAGTTCAGCCTGGAAGCCTATCCTGCACTTGTCGCACTGGTATGGCCGGAATACCAGCGTCCGTTGATTAAAGAGGACGAGGTGTGAGGCGAGATTTACTTGCCCACTCTCATCAGCAGGCCATTAAGGCCGGGTAGGACTACACCCGGCGTAATGTTCAGATCGTTATTTGTCTGATGAGGCCTGCCACAGATTGAGCTTGCCGTCCGCGACATGTTTATCAATCTGTGCCAGTTCTTCGGCGCTGAATGTCAGGTTTGCCAGTGCCTGAACGTTCTCTTCCAACTGCTCAGGTCGGCTGGCACCAATTAATACCGATGTGACCCGGTTATCTTTTAGTAGCCAGCTTAACGCCATTTGCGCCATCGACTGCCCACGTTGTTGGGCCATCTCATTGAGCAAACGCAGACTGTTAAGATTTGCTTCCGTCAGCATATTTTCCGTCAGCCCACGGACTTTTTTCCCTTCACGCTGCATGCGGGAACCATCAGGAATACCGTTGAGGTATTTCCCTGTCAGGAGCCCCTGCGCCAACGGGGTGAAGGCAATACAGCCCATTCCGTTGGATTCCAGCGTATCCAACAATCCGCTGCTGTCTACCCAGCGGTTAAGCAGGTTGTAGGATGGCTGGTGGATAAGCAGCGGAATTTTCCATTCCCGCAGCAGTTCGGCCATCTTCTGCGTGCGCTCTGGCGAATAAGATGAGATACCGACATACAGTGCTTTGCCACTTTGCACAGCATGGGCCAGCGCGGAAGCGGTCTCTTCCATTGGCGTATTTTCATCAACGCGGTGCGAATAGAAGATATCGACGTAGTCGAGACCCATGCGCTTGAGGCTCTGGTCGAGGCTGGCCAGCAGATACTTGCGTGAGCCGCCAGAACCGTAAGGCCCCGGCCACATGTCGTAACCCGCTTTGGTCGAGATGATCAATTCATCACGATATTGTGCAAAATCCTCGCGCAGCAATCGACCAAAATTCTCTTCAGCACTGCCCGGAGGTGGCCCGTAGTTATTGGCTAAATCAAAATGAGTGATCCCTAAATCAAATGCTTTTCGCAGCAGTGCTCGTTGTGAATCCAGAGCGTGAACGTGTCCAAAACTGTGCCATAAACCCAGCGACAGCGCGGGCAGGCGCAAGCCGCTGCGCCCACAGTAGCGATAGAGCATTTGCTCATAACGTTCAGGATTGGCAAACCAGGCCATGAGATCTCCTTAGTGCAGGTGAATTTCAAAACAACGTTTCTATTCTAGCGGGTTCGTGGTGAATATCCCGTTCACCAGGTCACATTGGGATGAAAAACTGGGCAAAAAAAGACCGCTGTGCTTTGCTTAAAAAAACATCACTCAGGAGTGCGACCATGCCGCGTCTGACTGCTAAAGACTTTCCGCAGGAGTTACTCGATTACTATGACTATTACGCCCATGGCAAAATTACGAAACGCGAGTTTCTGAATCTGGCGGCGAAATATGCGGTAGGTGGCATGACGGCACTGGCGCTATTCAATTTGCTGAAACCGAACTATGCCCTGGCAACGCAGGTAGAATTTACCGATCCCGATATTCTGGCAGAATACATTACCTATCCATCGCCTGATGGGCATGGTGATGTGCGAGGTTATCTGGTGAAACCCGCGAAGGTGACGGGGAAGGTTCCGGCGGTGGTAGTGGTACATGAGAATCGTGGGCTGAATCCGTATATTGAGGATGTAGCACGGCGGGTGGCGAAGGCGGGTTATATTGCACTGGCACCCGATGGATTAAGTTCACTGGGCGGTTATCCCGGCAATGATGATAAAGGCCGGGAATTACAGCAGCAGGTTGATCCCGTTAAGCTGATGAATGATTTTTTTGCCGCTATTGAGTTTATGCAGCGTTATTCGATGGCGACAGGAAAGGTGGGGATCACCGGATTTTGCTACGGTGGTGGTGTGGCGAATGCAGCGGCTGTTGCTTTCCCTGAACTGGCATGTGCGGTGCCCTTTTATGGTCGTCAGGTTCCTGCTTCTGATGTCCCTAAAATTAATGCGCCTTTATTATTACACTATGCAGAACTAGACACACGAATTAATGAAGGCTGGCCCGCTTATGAAGCTGCACTCAAAGTGAATAAGAAAATCTATCAAGCATATATCTATCCCGGTGTTAATCATGGTTTTCATAACGATTCGACACCCCGTTATGATAAAGCAGCTGCTGATTTAGCCTGGGAACGCACTCTTGCCTGGTTTGATAAATATTTGTTATGAAAAACAACGCATTACTTACAGCTTTAGGTTAATTATCTGAATAATAATGCTACCTAATTTCATTAACATTCATATTGATATGACCAGCAGGGATAATAGATAGACTTAAAAAAGTAAAAAAATAAAGAACGTATTATATCTTCTTCATTGCCTGCCGATAACAAGGGGAAGTATCGCCTGATGGCGAATTCCTCATCAATGGCAAGGAAATTATTATGTATTTGCTGAAAAACTTCACTATTCGTATTGTCATGCTGGCGATACTGGGACTTTTTTGCCTGCTCTGGTCGGGCGTGGGTTTATTCAGTCTTCATGCTTTATCAAAAATATCAGAAGGCAACGATATTGACCGTCATCTTGTCAAACAGATGACGGTACTGAGTCAGGGGAACGATCAGTACTTTCGCTTTGTGACACGCCTGAGCCGTGCTGTGGATGTCAAAATTGGTGGTGAAATGCCTGATTTTGCACCTGCCCAGCAATCGCTGGATAATCTGAGCCAAAAGCTCCAGGAGATGAAAACATTGTCTCCAGGACCGATGGACCCGGAAATTTCAGCAGCAGTGCTGGCCAAGTGGCAAGCTTTGCTGGATAAAGGCGTGATACCGCAAATGCAGCTGGCGCAGCAGGGCTCGCTTACGGCGTTTTCGGAACATGCCAGCACGATTACGCCCGCACTGAGCCGTGAATTTGGTGCCAGCGCTGAGCTGTTTAATACCACCGCCGGAAAGAGACTTGATGCGACGCGTATCATGGTAGACGGTAAAACGTCGATCATTCGGACACTGATTATTACTGCCGTTATCCTCGGGATTGCCCTCCTGTTCTTCACCGATCGTTACCTCGTTACCATGATGGTGAAACCTCTCGGTCGCATTCGCTTGCAGTTCCGCCAGATTGCCCAGGGCGATCTCAGCCATCCAATTGAAGATTTTGGGCGTAACTGCGTGGGCCAACTGGTCCCTTTATTGTGCGCAATGCAGGACAGCCTGCGTGAAGCCGTAAGTACGATTCGTTCAGGCAGTGACAACATCTGGCGAGGCGCTACGGAAATTTCTACCGGCAATAATGATCTCTCTTCCCGTACTGAGGAGCAGGCCGCGGCGCTGGAAGAGACCGCTGCCAGCATGGAGCAACTGACTGCTACGGTAAAACTTAACGCCGAAAATGCGCGTGAGGCCAGCCAGCTTGCCGATACCGCAACAGAAACGGCAGGTAAAGGAAGCACCCTGGTTTCTGAAGTGGTCGACACCATGGACGGTATTGCTGCCAGTTCTAAACAGATCGCAGAAATTACCTCTGTCATTAATAGCATTGCTTTCCAGACCAACATTCTGGCGCTCAACGCCGCCGTTGAAGCGGCCAGGGCTGGTGAACAGGGACGTGGTTTTGCCGTGGTAGCAGGGGAAGTACGTAATCTCGCCAGCCGTAGCGCCGGTGCGGCAAAAGAGATTGAGACATTAATCGGTGAATCGTCGCGTCGTGTCGAACAGGGCGCTCGTCTGGTTAAAGAGACGGGATTAACCATGGAAGCGATTCTGCGCGGTGCCACCGAAGTGACCGTTATCATGAAACAAATTGCCTCAGCCTCGGAAGAGCAGAATAAGGGCATCTCGCAGGTTAGTGTTGCGATCACGCAGATGGACAGCGTAACGCAACAGAATGCTGCATTGGTAGAGCAAGTCTCCGCCGCTGCAGTAGCGCTGGAACGGCAAACGGAAGAGCTGCAACGCTCGGTGCAACAGTTCCGCCTGTCTGCGAATGATGTGCAATACGCCGCTGCCAATACCGCTTCCCCTTCCGCAGAAAGCAGAACCTCTGCAGCACCTAAAACGGACGAGTGGGTGTCCTTTTAATCTGGCACAAAAAAGTGCGTGATACCTCTGGCCTTTGCTTAAAAAATCGCTATATAATTTGTTATATAGCGATTGGAGGTTATGCATGGACAACCATTTTGGAAAGGGCCTGATGGCCGGATTGAACGCCTCAAGTGCGGACAGTGCTCGTTCAGTGGCGAATTTTTGTTCAGATTATAAACGCGGTTTTGTTCTGGGTTTTTCACATCGAATGTTTGAAAAAACGGGTGACCGACAGCTCAGCGCATGGGAAGCGGGGATCCTGACGCGTCGTTACGGGCTGGATAAAGAGATGGTGATGGATTTCTTCAAAGAGAACCAGTCGAGTACAACAATTCGGTTTTTCATGGCCGGCTATCGGCTCGAAGCTTGATCCAAAAGGGGTATTATCTTGCTTTAATTAATTACACTATTGACCTACGCCTTCGTTTTGTTGCTCCGCCGAAGTATTATAATGCACATAACCATATAAAAAGTGTGGTAATGGCGCGCCGATCGCAATATGCAACATGCGAATGGTGCAAAATAAAAGCCAGGTCTTCGCAACGGAATAACAATAAAATGACTGGAGATAATTCTCTCATCAATTCGAACGGCATCAATCGCCGTGATTTCATGAAGCTTTGTGCAGCACTGGCCGCTACCATGGGGCTCAGTAGCAAAGCCGCCGCAGAAATGGCCGAATCAGTTTCTCGTCCTCAGCGCCCGCCGGTTATCTGGATTGGTGCTCAGGAGTGTACGGGTTGTACTGAATCGCTGCTTCGTGCGACACACCCTACAGTGGAAAACCTCGTTCTGGAGACTATCTCTCTTGAATATCATGAGGTGCTCTCTGCCGCCTTTGGCCACCAGGTCGAAGAGAACAAACATAACGCTCTGGAGAAGTACAAAGGGCAATATGTTCTGGTGGTAGATGGTTCTATACCACTAAAAGATAATGGTATTTATTGCATGGTTGCCGGTGAGCCAATTGTGGATCACATCCGCAGAGCGGCCGAAGGTGCAGCAGCTATCATCGCTATCGGCTCTTGTGCCGCATGGGGTGGTGTGGCTGCCGCTGGCGTGAACCCAACGGGTGCAGTCGGCTTGCAAGAAGTTCTGCCAGGCAAAACCATCATCAACATCCCAGGCTGTCCGCCTAACCCGCATAACTTCCTCGCCACGGTCGCGCATATCATCACTTACGGTAAGCCGCCGAAGCTGGATACCAAAAACCGTCCGACATTCGCCTATGGCCGTTTGATTCACGAACACTGCGAACGTCGCCCGCACTTTGATGCCGGTCGTTTTGCTAAAGAGTTCGGCGATGAAGGCCATCGTGAAGGTTGGTGCCTCTATCATCTGGGCTGTAAAGGGCCAGAAACGTACGGCAACTGCTCAACATTGCAATTCTGCGACGTTGGCGGCGTGTGGCCGGTGGCTATTGGTCATCCTTGCTACGGCTGTAACGAAGAAGGCGTCGGTTTCCATAAAGGCATTCACCAACTCGCCCATGTGGAAAACCAAACCCCGCGTTCAGAGAAGCCTGATGTCAACATGAAAGAAGGCGGCAACATTTCAGCTGGGGCTATTGGGCTGCTTGGCGGCGTAGTAGGACTGGTTGCCGGTGTCAGCGTGATGGCGGTACGTGAACTGGGGCGTCAGCAGAAGAAAGATAACGCTGACTCACGGGGAGAATAACCGTGAACAGACGTAACTTTATTAAAGCAGCCTCCAGCGGGGCATTGCTGTTGGGCGCCGCGCCGTCCATCAGCCATGCGGCTGCAGAAAACCGTCCGCCGATCCCGGGTTCTCTTGGGATGCTCTATGATTCGACGCTGTGCGTAGGCTGCCAGGCCTGCGTCACCAAGTGTCAGGATATCAACTTCCCGACGCGTAACCCGGAAGGCGAGCAAACCTGGTCGAACAACGACAAATTGTCACCGTACACCAACAACATCATCCAGGTGTGGCGTAGCGGAACAGGCGTTAACAAAGACCAGGAAGAAAATGGTTACGCATACATTAAGAAACAGTGCATGCACTGTGTCGATCCAAACTGCGTCTCCGTTTGCCCGGTTTCCGCGCTGAAGAAAGACCCGAAAACCGGCATCGTCCACTATGACAAAGATGTCTGCACGGGCTGTCGTTACTGCATGGTCGCCTGTCCGTACAACGTCCCTAAATACGACTACAACAACCCATTTGGTGCGCTTCATAAATGTGAACTGTGTAACCAGAAAGGCGTTGAACGTCTGGACAAAGGTGGCTTACCGGGATGTGTTGAAGTGTGTCCTGCCGGTGCAGTGATTTTTGGTACCCGTGAAGAGCTGATGGCTGAGGCGAAAAAACGTCTCGCACTGAAGCCTGGCAGCGAATACCACTATCCGCGTCAGACAGTGAACGCTGGTGATACTTATTTGCATACGGTACCGAAGTACTATCCGCACCTGTACGGTGAAAAGGAAGGCGGTGGTACGCAGGTTATGGTGCTGACGGGTGTTCCTTACGAGGATTTGGATCTGCCAAAACTGGATGACCTTTCAACCGGTGCGCGTTCCGAACATGTTCAACATTCCCTGTACAAGGGCATGATTTTACCCCTGGCTGCGCTGGCGGGCTTAACCGTGCTGGTTCGTCGTAACACGAAAAACGACCATCACGATGGAGGAGACGATCATGAGTCATGATCCTAAACCGCTGGGCGGAAAAATAATCAGCAAACCGGTCATTATTTTTGGGCCGCTTATCGTCCTGTGTATGCTCCTGATCGTGAAACGTCTGGTCTTCGGATTGGGTTCAGTCTCCGATCTGAACGGCGGTTTCCCGTGGGGCGTATGGATCGCATTTGACCTGTTGATTGGTACTGGCTTTGCGTGCGGCGGTTGGGCGCTGGCGTGGGCGGTGTATGTTTTCAACAGAGGACAATACCATCCACTGGTACGTCCGGCGTTGCTGGCAAGCCTGTTTGGTTACTCGCTGGGTGGTTTGTCGATCACCATTGACGTCGGTCGTTACTGGAACCTGCCGTACTTCTACATTCCGGGTCACTTCAACGTGAACTCGGTACTGTTTGAAACGGCGGTCTGTATGACCATCTATATCGGTATCATGGCGCTGGAATTTGCTCCGGCTCTGTTTGAACGTCTGGGGTGGAAAGTTTCTCTCAAGCGTTTGAATAAAGTGATGTTCTTTATTATTGCCCTCGGCGCGCTGCTGCCGACCATGCACCAGTCTTCAATGGGTTCATTGATGATTTCTGCGGGCTATAAAGTACATCCGCTCTGGCAAGCTTATGAAATGTTGCCGCTTTTCTCGGTATTAACCGCCTTTATAATGGGCTTCTCGATCGTCATTTTTGAAGGCTCACTGGTACAAGCGGGTCTGAAAGGTAACGGTCCGGACGAGAAAAGTCTGTTCATTAAGCTGACGAACACCATCAGCGTGCTGCTGGCGATTTTCGTGGTCCTGCGCTTTGGCGAGTTGATCTACCGCGACAAGCTGTCGTATGCGTTTGCAGGCGATCTTTACTCCGTGATGTTCTGGATTGAAGTCGTGCTGATGGTCTTCCCGCTGGTGGTGCTGCGCGTCACTAAGCTGCGCAATGACTCGCGCATGCTGTATCTGTCTGCGCTGAGCGCATTGCTGGGTTGTGCGACATGGCGTCTGTCCTACTCGCTGGTGGCGTTCAATCCTGGTGGTGGCTACCACTACTTCCCGACCTGGGAAGAGCTGTTGATTTCTATTGGTTTTGTGGCTATTGAGATTTGTGCATACATCGTACTCATTCGTCTACTGCCGATACTTCCTCCTTTAAAACAAAACGATCAAAATCGTCATGAGGCGAGCAAAGCATGAGCCAGAGAATTACTATTGATCCGGTAACCCGTATTGAGGGTCATTTACGCATCGACTGCGAAATCGAAAATGGCGTGGTATCTAAAGCATGGGCTTCCGGTACCATGTGGCGCGGCATGGAAGAGATCGTGAAAAACCGCGATCCGCGCGATGCCTGGATGATTGTGCAGCGTATTTGTGGTGTTTGCACCACGACTCACGCTATCTCTTCCGTTCGTGCAGCTGAAAGCGCGCTGAATATTGATGTTCCGGTAAATGCACAGTATATCCGTAACATCATTCTGGCCGCGCACACCACGCATGACCATATTGTTCACTTCTATCAGCTGTCTGCGCTGGACTGGGTGGATATCACTTCTGCGCTGAAAGCCGATCCAGCGAAAGCATCTGCCATGCTGAACGGCGTGTCCTCCTGGCACCTGAACAGCGCAGAAGAGTTCACCAAGGTTCAGAACAAGATCAAAGACCTTGTTGCCAGCGGTCAGTTAGGTATTTTTGCCAACGGTTGCTGGGGTCACCCGGCAATGCAGCTGCCGCCGGAAGTGAACCTGATTGCGGTCGCTCACTATCTGCAGGCGCTGGAATGCCAGCGTGATGCCAACCGCGTTGTGGCGCTGTTGGGCGGTAAAACGCCGCACATCCAGAACCTGGCAGTAGGTGGGGTTGCTAACCCGATTAACCTCGACGGTCTTGGCGTGCTGAACCTTGAGCGTCTGATGTACATCAAGTCATTCATTGATAAGCTGAGCGACTTCGTTGAGCAGGTTTACAAGGTAGATACCGCGGTTATTGCGGCATTCTATCCTGAGTGGCTGGAACGTGGTCAGGGTGCGGTTAACTATCTGAGCGCGCCGGAATTTCCGACTGACGGTAAAAACGGCAGCTTCCTGTTCCCGGGTGGTTACATTACTAATGAAGATCTGTCGACCTATCGTCCGATCACCTCTCACTCCGATGAGTATCTGATCAAAGGGATTCAGGAGAGTGCGAAACACGCGTGGTACAAAGACGAAGCGCCGCAGGCTCCGTGGGAAGGCACAACGGTTCCTGATTACACCGGTTGGTCAGATGACGGCAAGTACTCCTGGGTTAAAGCGCCGACCTTCTACGGGAAAACGGTTGAAGTGGGTCCGCTGGCTAACATGCTGTGTAAACTGGCGGCCAAACGCGAGTCTACCCATGCCAAGCTGAATGAAATCATCGCGATTTACACCAAGCTGACCGGTAAAACTATCGAAGTGTCGCAGCTGCACTCTACGCTGGGTCGTATTATTGGCCGTACCGTTCACTGCTGTGAACTGCAGAACGTTCTGCAGGATCAGTACAACGCGCTGATCGTGAACATCGGTAAAGGCGACCACACCACCTTCGTGAAACCGGATATCCCGGCAACGGGCGAATTCAAAGGTGTCGGTTTCCTCGAAGCGCCGCGCGGTATGCTGTCTCACTGGATGGTGATTAAAGATGGCATTATCAGCAACTACCAGGCGGTTGTTCCGTCAACCTGGAACTCTGGCCCACGTAACTTTAATGATGAAGTGGGACCGTATGAGCGCTCGCTGGTAGGAACGCCGATTGCCGATCCAAACAAACCGCTGGAAGTGGTTCGTACCATTCACTCCTTCGACCCTTGTATGTCATGTGCGGTGCATGTGGTGGACGTTGACGGGAACGAAGTGGTCTCAGTTAAGGTTCTGTAATGCGGATATTAGTCTTAGGGGTCGGCAATATTTTGCTGACCGACGAAGCCATCGGGGTGCGTATCGTTGAGGCATTAGAGCAACGGTACATCCTGCCAGACTTTGTTGATGTTCTGGACGGTGGTACGGCTGGGATGGAGCTTCTCGGCGATATGGCGAACAGAGATCATCTGATCATTGCTGACGCCATTGTGTCGAAGAAAAACACGCCAGGAACGATGATGGTCCTGCGGGATGAAGAGATCCCGGCGCTGTTTACCAACAAAATCTCACCGCACCAGCTTGGCCTGGCCGACGTTTTGTCGGCCCTGCGTTTCACTGGCGAGTTTCCGAAAAAGCTGACGTTAGTCGGCGTTATTCCGGAATCGCTGGAGCCGCATATCGGGCTAACGCCAACGGTCGAAGCGATGATTGAACCTGCGCTTGAGCAGGTTCTTGCCGCGCTGCGCGAGTCTGGCGTTGAAGCTATTCCACGGGAGAAGGCACATGTCTGAGGAGTTCTTAGGCTTTCAGACAGCCCCGAAGCAGCAAATTCAGGCCGCGTTTGAAGAGGTTGCCCGGCGTTCGATGCACGATCTTTCTTTCCTGCATCCGAATATGCCGGTATATGTCTCTGATTTTACGCTGTTTGAAGGACAGTGGACGGGGTGTGTTATCACACCCTGGATGCTCAGCGCGCTGATTTTCCCTGGGCCGGATCAGGTCTGGCCGGTGCGTAAAGTCAGCGAAAAAATCGGGTTGCGTCTGCCGTATGGCGAAATGACCTTTACCGTGGGTGAACTGGAGGGTGTATCGCAATACCTCTCCTGTTCGCTGATGTCGCCGCTTTCGCACAGAATGTCTGCGCAAGAAGGTGTGCGCCTGACTGACGATTGCGCACGAATGCTGTTATCGCTGCCGGTAAGCGATCCAAATGCGCCGCAGCTCAACCGCCGCGCGCTGCTGCTGGGTCGTCGGAACTGCGAAAATGCATGAGCTGTCCCTTTGTCAGAGCGCGGTTGAGATTGTTCAACAGCAGGCAGAGCAGCACGGTGTCAAACGTGTAACCGGCGTTTGGCTGGAAATCGGGGCGCTCTCCTGCGTTGAAGAGAGCGCCGTGCGTTTCAGTTTCGACATCGTCTGTCAGGGGACGCTGGCCCAGGGTTGTGAGCTGCATATTGATTACAAACCCGCCCAGGCGTGGTGCTGGGATTGCAGTCAGGTCGTAGAGATCACCCAGCATGATGCGCAGTGTCCTCTCTGTCAGGGCGATCGTCTGCGGGTAGATGCTGGCGATTCACTGAAAGTGAAAAGTATTGAAGTCGAATAGCCCATAGGTTGCTATGGGGCGGAGTCAGATATGTGTATTGGAGTCCCTGGTCAGGTTCTGGCCGTTGGTGAAGATATTCACCAGCTTGCGCAGGTTGAAGTGTGCGGCATCAAGCGTGATGTCAATATTGCCCTGATATGTGAAGGCGAGCCTGCCGAACTGGTCGGGCAATGGGTGCTGGTGCACGTAGGGTTCGCCATGAGCATCATTGATGAAGATGAAGCTAAATTCACATTGGATGCACTTCGCCGCATGGAGTATGACGTCACCAGCGCTTGATTTTATGCCGGATGGCGGCGCAAACGCCTTATCCGGCCTACGCCAGGGCGTCTTTGTAGGCCTGATAAGACGCCCCGGCGTCACCATCAGGCATTTTAGCCCTGGCGCTTATCTTCGGTATGGGTATCGAAGTCGCTGGCATCATGGCGTTCATGAAGCTGCTCATTCAGCGGTCCGTTAGTGCGGTTTACAATCCGACCACGCTTAACCGCCGGACGTGCTGCAATCTCTTTTGCCCAGCGCTGCACGTGCTTGTAGCTTCCTGCATCAAGGAACTCTGCCGCGTCGTACACGTTACCCAGAACCACGTTGCCAAACCACGGCCAGACCGCCATATCGGCAATGGTGTATTCATCTCCGGCGACAAACTGATGCTGTGCTAACTGTTTATCCAACACGTCGAGTAAGCGTTTGGCTTCCATGGTGAAGCGGTTGATCGCGTACTCAATCTTCACTGGCGCATAGTTGTAGAAGTGGCCAAAGCCACCGCCGAGGAATGGGGCTGCGCCTTGTAGCCAGAATAACCAGTTCAGCGTTTCGGTGCGTTTTGGTAAATCCTGCGGCAGAAAATAGCCATACTTTTCCGCCAGATAGAGCAGGATTGCGCCAGATTCGAATACGCGAACCGGTGGGTTTTGCGAGTGATCGCGTAGCGCCGGGATCTTCGAGTTCGGATTCACCTCCACAAAGCCGCTGGAAAACTGATCGCCATCGCCAATACGGATGATCCAGGCATCGTATTCCGCGCCCTTCACGCCCTGCGCCAGCAGCTCCTCCAGCATAATTGTCACTTTCTGCCCGTTTGGCGTACCCAACGAATAGAGCTGCAGCGGATGCTTGCCAACTGGCAGTGTTTTCTCGTGTGTAGCGCCGGAAACAGGGCGATTGATATTGGCGAATGCGCCGCCGTTCGATTTTTCCCACGTCCAGACTTTCGCGGGCTGATAGGTATTGTCTGACATAGTGACCTGCCTTCTGAGTGGTTGTTTGATGCAGTGTAGCAGCCAGGTAGAACTCAATTTAACAGATTGGGACTTTATGCTGTTTTGTGCTGAAAGGGGAAGATAAATCTAACCCGTTCATTGTACCTGGCCCGTACTCCATGAAGAGGAAATCAATGTTGGACGGAAATTGCTACCGTATTCACCATCAAAAATTGGCGGTGAATAAGCAGTAATAATGAAAAAGGGTGTTCCAGGAGTAAGCGGTTATCAGGGCCCGGCGGGTGGGTGGGGCGCGGTAAAAGCCGTCACTGCTTCGTTGTTTTCGCAAAAGGCTGTCGCCCGCGACATTATCGCGATGTTTAAAATGAACCAGGTGAAAGGGTTCGACTGTCCGGGCTGTGCGTGGCCGGACCCAGGCCATCGGGCACCGATGGAGCTGTGCGAAAACGGCGTTAAGGCAGTCACCTGGGAGACAACCTGCAAGAAAGCGTCACCGGAATTTTTCAGCCGTCATCCGGTTTCTACGCTATGGCACTACAGCGATTATGAACTGGAAAATATCGGTCGTTTGACGCATCCAATGAAATACGATGCAGCGTCAGACACCTGGCAGGCGGTGGATTGGGATATCGCCTTCCAGGAAATCGGTGAGCGTCTGCGCAGCTATGATTCAGCACAACAGGTTGAGTTTTACACCTCCGGCAGAACGTCAAATGAGGCAGCGTTCCTGTATCAGCTGTTTGCCCGCGAATATGGCAGCAGCAACTTTCCTGATTGCTCCAACATGTGCCACGGACCGACCAGCGCAGGGCTAACGCCGGCCATTGGCCTTGGAAAAGGAACCGTTGAACTCGATGATTTTGACCACTGCGATCTGGTGATTTGTATCGGGCATAACCCTGGCACTAACCATCCACGTATGCTCACCACGCTGCGCGATGTTGCCAGACGCGGGGCTAAGATTATCTCCATCAATCCGCTGACCGAAAGAGGGCTTGAGCGCTTTAGCTTTCCGCAAAGTCCGAAAGAGATGTTCACCGGCCAGGCGACGGCGCTGAGCCACGACTACTACCAGGTCAAAATGGGCGGTGACGCCTCGCTGCTTAAAGGCATCATGAAGGCGCTGATCGAAATGGATGAAGCGCGGATCTTACTGGATCAGCAGCCAACGCTCGATCATGCGTTTATCGATGAGCATACCGCCGAATATGCCGCGCTGTATGATGACTTACGCCAGCGTAGCTGGGCGGAGCTGGAGCAGGACTCGGGGCTGACGCGCAGCCAGATGGAAGATCTGGCGCACAGCTACAGTAAATCCCGCGCCACGATTGTTTGTTATGGTCTGGGCATCACCCAACATAAAAACGGCACTGAGAACGTCCAGCAACTGGTAAATCTGTTGCTGCTGAAAGGCAACATAGGTAAGCCGGGGGCGGGGATCTGCCCGTTGCGCGGTCATTCTAACGTGCAGGGTGACCGTTCGGTGGGGATCAACGAGGCAGCATCAGAAGATTTCCTGCAACGCCTTGAGACGTATTTTTCTATCCGTGTACCGCGCAAACATGGCCGCTCCAGCGTGGAAAGTATTCGCGCCATCGAGCGGGGCGATGCAAAAGCGCTCATCTGCATGGGCGGCAATCTGGCGGTGGCGATGCCACAGCCGCAGCGTACTTTTGCGGCGATGAAAAAGCTGGATCTGCAGGTTCACGTTGCGACCAAACTGAACAGATCGCACCTGCTGCTGGCAAAACATAACTATCTGCTCCCCGCATTGGGCAGAACCGAGCGCGATCTGCAGGCGACGGGCATTCAGTCGGTGACCGTCGAAGACTCAATGTCGATGGTCCACGCGTCCTGTGGCGCGCTGAAGCCGGCTTCCCGCTGGCTAAAATCCGAGCCCGCGATTGTGGCGGGCATAGCACGCGCCACGCTGCCGCTTTCGCCGGTAAACTGGGAAGCGTTGACCGGGGACTACGCACTGGTCCGTAACGCCATTGAAGCCGTGATCCCGGCGTTCCACGATTACAACGCCCGTATTGCCGAGCCGGGCGGGTTTCGTATGGATACCCCTGCATCGCGCCGTGAATGGCGAACGGTAAATGGCAAAGCCAACTTTATCGTCAGCCATCAGCGGGCGGTAGAGCGGGAAAATCAGCCTGCTGATGCACTGGTTCTGGCGACGCTACGTAGCCACGATCAGTACAACACCACGATTTATGGTATGAACGATCGCTATCGTGGCATTACCGGTCGTCGGGATGTGGTGTTTTTAAGCGCCGAAGAAGCGATGAGCCGCGGTCTGAGCCAGGGTGATGTGGTCAACGTTCAGGCGCTGGACGACAGCGGTCAGCCCTGCGCGGATCACATCATGTACGGCTTAACGGTGGTGATTTACAACATGGCGGCTGGCTCAATTGGCGCGTATTTGCCGGAAGCGAATGTCCTGCTTTCGCTGGATGCGGTAGATACACAAAGTTTGACTCCGGCCTATAAAAGCGTACCGGTCACCCTGACCAAAGCGTAGTTCCTGCTGTGAATTTTTCGCCTCTGAGCGCCAGCCGCTGCGTTGAGGTGTATGATGATGTCGACCTCTGTCCGGTTAGTGTCGCAGAGCAGGCAACCAGAGCGAAAAATTCACGCCAACCTGCTCAGGCTGTATTGTTTTGAGGTAAGGTGCATGAGCAAAGGAACGACCAGTCAGGATGCCCCATTCGGGACATTATTGGGCTACGCCCCAGGTGGCGTAGCAATCTACTCTTCAGATTACAGCTCCCTCGACCCACGGGACTACGACGATGATGCGGCATTTCGCAGCTATATCGACGACGAATACATGGGCCACAAATGGCAGTGCGTAGAGTTCGCACGCCGCTTTCTTTTCCTAAACTATGGCGTGGTCTTCACCGATGTAGGCATGGCTTGGGAGATTTTCTCCTTACGCTTCCTGCGTGAAGTGGTAAATGACAATATCCTGCCGTTACAGGCATTTCCCAATGGTTCGCCCCGCGCACCGGTAGCAGGCGCGTTGCTTATCTGGCAAAAAGGCGGCGAATTTAAAGATACCGGGCATGTGGCGGTCGTCACCCAGTTGCTGGAAAACAAAATTCGTATTGCCGAACAGAACGTGCTCCATACGCCGCTGCCTCCCGGACAGCAGTGGACCCGCGAACTGGAGATGGTGGTTGAAAACGGTTGCTACACCCTGCGGGATACCTTTGACGACACCACCATCCTTGGCTGGATGATCCAGACCGAGGATACCCGTTACAGCCTGCCGCAGCCGGAGATCGCCAATGACTCGCTGAAAATTGGCAGCGCGCGACTGGAAGATAACGGGCAGTTTGACGGTAAATGGCTGGATGAACAGGATCCGCTGCAAAAAGCCTACGTGCTGGCGAATGGGCATGTGATTAATCAGGATCCGCATCAGTACTTTACCATTACCGAGAGTGCAGAGCAGGAGCTGATCAAAGCCACCAACGAGCTGCACCTGATGTATCTGCACGCGACTGATAAGGTGCTGAAAGACGATAACCTGCTGGCGCTGTTTGATATCCCGAAAATCCTCTGGCCGCGCCTGCGCCTTTCCTGGCAGCGTCGTCGGCATCATATGATTACGGGTCGTATGGATTTCTGTATGGATGAACGCGGACTGAAGGTGTACGAGTACAACGCCGATTCCGCATCGTGCCATACCGAAGCCGGGTTGATCCTCGAAAGATGGGCCGAGCGGGGCTACACAGGGCAGGGACACAACCCGGCTGAAGGGTTGATCAACGAACTGGCGGGGGCCTGGAAGCACAGCCGCGCACGTCCGTTTGTCCACATCATGCAGGATAAGGATATCGAAGAAAACTACCACGCGCAGTTTATGCAGCAGGCGTTGCGTCAGGCCGGGTTTGACAGCAAAATTCTGCGTGGCCTCGATGAGCTACGCTGGGATGACGCCGGTCAACTGATTGACGGTGACGGTCGCCTGGTAAACTGCGTCTGGAAAACCTGGGCGTGGGAAACCGCGATTGAGCAAGTGCGAGAGGTCAGCGAAACGGAGTACGCCGCGGTGCCAATTCGTACCGGGCATACCAATCAGGAAGTGCGTTTAATCGACGTGTTGCTGCGCCCGGAAGTGCTGGTGTTCGAACCTCTGTGGACGGTGATCCCTGGCAACAAAGCGATTTTGCCGATCCTCTGGCAGCTTTTCCCGCACCACCGCTATCTGCTTGATACCGATTTCACTGTTAATGAAGAGCTGGCGCAAACCGGTTATGCGGTGAAACCTATTGCAGGACGTTGTGGCAGCAACATCGATCTGGTGAGTCATCAGGAAGAGCTACTGGATAAAACCAGCGGTAAGTTTGCTGAGCAGAAGAACATTTATCAGCAGCTTTGGTGTCTGCCGAAGGTTGCCGGTAAATATATTCAGGTTTGTACGTTCACCGTAGGTGGTAACTACGGCGGGACCTGCCTGCGCGGTGACGAGTCGCTGGTGATTAAAAAAGAGAGTGATATCGAGCCGTTGATTGTGGTGCAGGAAGCGTAATCTTTCTGCGTGCTCAGGAATGAGGTGCGAAAAGCCGAAGTATATCTTCGGCTTTTTTTATTTATAGTTTAATTGATTTCGATTATGTTTTAATAAATGATGTGGTCTATATATATAATTATAGATATTCCCCTTATTAATACTTGCATAATAAAAATACATTTATTCAGTGAATGTATTTAACATTATTTAATTCCTGTTGTTTGTATTAGATAAAGAGCTTCTTGATCTCTCTTTTAAATAAATAATACTGATGTATTATTTGGTTGAACAGTGATATTGATCATGTTTTCTATTAGAGAATATATCGGATTACATCGCCACACTAATTATAATCATTAATTGTCATTAACAGTCATTGTTGACTGCCCACAGAAATGACGTTGTATGAAACTCGTTGAGCGATTGGAAAATGCTCCGTCAGGAAATGCAAAATATCGGCAGGAATCGCCGATCTGAGAGGGATGTATGGGTGACAGTTTTCAGAATGAAGTGCCGACGGCACGCGTTAATATCAAGTTAGATTTACATACCGGAGGCGTTCAGAAAAAGGTTGAATTGCCGTTAAAACTTTTGACCGTGGGTGATTTCAGTAATGGTAGAGAACAACGACCTCTATCGGAACGCGAAAAGGTTGATATTAATAAGAATAATTTCAACGATGTGTTAGCTAAGTTCTCACCAGTCGTTAATCTGAGTGTTAAAAATACGTTAGCTGGTGATGGTAGAAAAGACGATATTAATCTTACCTTTAAAAATATCCACGATTTTGAGCCCGAGCAGGTAGCCAGGAATATCCCACAATTACGCGTTCTGTTGGCTATGCGTAACTTACTTCGTGACCTGAAATCTAACTTACTCGATAACGCTGCTTTTCGTCGCGAGCTGGAAACCATCCTTAAGGATCCAGCCCTGAGTCAGGAACTGCGTGATGAACTGGCAACCATGATGCCAGAAGAGATTTAACGCTATACAGGGTTTCCTCCGCTTAATTGGCAGGAATAGTAAAGGATCATAAAAGGAATATGTTGATGTCTGTTCAGGAACATACCTCTTCAGTCGCGGCCACTACGACCAGTGAACGCAGCGTTTATCAATCCCTCTTTGACAAAATTAATCTTTCCCCGGTTTCGGCATTAAAAAATGTTGATGCGTGGCAGAGTGATGAAGCGCTTTCTGATGCCGCTCCGGCTGAACGCGTGACCGCCGCTATTCAGGTTCTGGTCTCATGTCTGGCGGATGCCGCACAGCCAGTAGAGCGCCTGGATAAAACGCTGCTTGATGAACAAATTGCTCGCCTTGATAAGCAGATTAGCGATCAGGTAAATGAAGTCATGCATCATGCTGAGTTTCAGAAGCAAGAATCGCTCTGGCGCGGTTTACATTCGATGATCACCGGCATCGATTTTCGTCGAAATGTCCGGGTAGAAATGATGGATATCAGCAAGGATGCGTTACGTGATGATTTTGACGACGCGCCGGAACTTATCCAGAGCGGGTTATACCGCCATGTTTATATTGAAGAATATGATCAGCCAGGCGGCGAACCCATTGCGGCAATGATTTCAGCATACGAATTTGATAACAGCCCGCAGGATATTGCACTGCTGCGCAATATTTCTGGCGTCTCGGCAGCCTGTCATATGCCGTTTATTGGTGCCGTGGGGCCGAAATTCTTCCTGAAAGAAAATATGGAAGACGTCGCGGCCATAAAAGATATCAATGATTATTTCGAACGTGCTGAATACATCAAGTGGAAAGCATTTCGTGATAGCGATGATTCACGCTACATCGGGCTGACTATGCCGCGTGTGCTGGGTCGCCTGCCGTACGGCCCTGATACGGTGCCGGTACGCAGTTTTAACTATGTTGAAGAAGTTAAGGGGCCGGATCACGAAAAATATCTGTGGACCAGCGCCTCTTTCTCTTTCGCTGTCAACATGGTGAAAAGTTTTATCAAGAATGGCTGGTGCGTCCAGATCCGTGGGCCGCAGGCGGGCGGCGCAGTTAAAGATTTGCCTATCCATTTGTACGATCTGGGTACGGGTAATCAGGTGAAGATTCCATCTGAGGTGATGATTCCGGAAACCCGCGAGTTTGAATTCGCTAACCTCGGCTTTATTCCGCTTTCATATTATAAGAATCGTGATTACGCCTGCTTCTTCTCTGCTAACTCGGCTCAAAAACCTGCACAGTTTGATACTCCGGAAGCGACGGCTAACAGCCGGATTAACTCACGTCTGCCGTATATCTTCCTGCTTTCTCGCATCGCTCACTACCTGAAAATCTTGCAGCGGGAAAATATTGGCACGACCAAAGATCGCCGTTTGCTTGAGCTTGAACTTAACAACTGGCTGCGCAGTCTGGTAACCGAAATGACCGATCCTGGCGACGACTTGCAGGCATCACACCCGCTGCGTGATGGGCGTGTCGTGGTGGAGGATATTGAGGATAACCCCGGTTTCTTCCGTGTACGCCTGTATGCCATTCCGCATTTCCAGGTTGAAGGTATGGATGTCAGTCTGTCGTTAGTTTCACAAATGCCGAAGTCGAAATCTTAACGACGCAGCGCACAGGAGGTGCGATGAAGATCTATCGTCCGTTATGGAGCGAGGGGGCCTTTCTGGCTCCCCAACAGTTTCAGCAACAGACACGTTGGGATGCTTATGTCGCTGACGTTGTTGCTCACATGTCACTTTCATCACCGTGGGGCGTCATCAGTGCGGAGTTTGATGAAAGTGCGCTAACGGTTTCCCGTTTGAATCCCGTTAATCTGGTGGTGCGCTTTCCTGACGGTACGTTAGTGGATACAGGTATTTCAGATAACCTGCCTCCGGCGTGTGATTTATCGCATCTTACTGGTTACAGCAGCGTTGATATCGTGCTGGCGTTGCCGCTGCTTTCAGCTAATGGCGGCAATCTTTCATCAGGCAACGGCGTTAGCCGTCCGTGTCGCTGGCAGCAGGAATGGCTACCAGTGCAGGATCTCGCAGGCCAGGAACGGACTGATATGGCGGTACTGCGGCATGCTATTACCCTCCGGTATGCCCATGACGATAACAGCGCTTATCTGACCTGTCCGGTAGCTTGCCTTATTCGTAATGCTCAGGGGCAATGGGAGCTGGGACGCGATTTTTTACCACCCTCGCTTTCACTCTCAGCGAGCCCCTCATTAATCAATTCGCTCGGTGATTTAGTACACCGTATCCAGGCGCGTTGCCGTCGCCTGATGGCCTTGCGCCGTGAAAGTAACGAACGAATGGCGGATTTTGCGGTAGCAGACGTTTCATTGTTTTGGCTGCTAAATGCACTTAATAGCTCGGAGCCTGTTCTGAAAGAAATGCTGCAAAATCCGGGCCGTCACCCCGAGCTTTTGTGGCGTGAGTTGGCGCGGTTAGCCGGCAGCCTGCTGACCTTTTCATTAGACAATGATGTCAGTGTTGTACCTCCATACCAGCACGCAAATCCGCAGCAGGTATTCCCGCCACTGTTTGCACTGCTGGTGGAACTACTGGAAGCCAGCCTGCCATCTCGCGTTGTCGCGATTGAACTGACGCAGGAGCGACAGTTCTGGTATGGCGCTCTGTCGGATGCCCGACTGCGTGAAGGCGCTGATTTTTATCTGTCCGTTCGTTCGGCTCTTCCAGCGCATGTCCTCCTGACGCAGTTTCCACAGCTGTGTAAAGCAGGGAGTCGGGCTGATGTGTCGGATGTCGTCAATGTGGCACTTAGCGGCATTCCATTAAAACCGCTGACGCATGTACCCGCAGCCATCCCACTACGACTGGAAAATCAATATTTTGCTCTTGAGATTAATCATCCAACCGCCCAGTCCATGCTGGACGCCGGTAATTGCGCTTTCTATGTGCCGGGAACGTTGGGAGAGATTCAACTTGAGCTATTTGCAGTATTAAGGGATTGAAATAAATGAATAAGGATATTGATCAGGTGTTCTGGCCAACCTGGCTTGCTGTAAGCCAATTACGCGATGGGTCGGAAGTCGACGATGGGGCTGCTTTCTATCGCCGGGCCTGCCAATGGATTGATTCTGCACGTGAGGCCTTACGTGACATGGGATACAGCGAACACAGCGTTGAGCACATGCTCTATACGCAATGTGCATTACTGGATGAAAGCGTGTTGAACCGCAACCGCCAGGATAGCGGTTATATCACCTGGCTTGCGACACCTTTACAGGCTCGCTATTTCAACACCACCAATGCCGGGGAAGAACTTTGGGAGCGCATTCGTACCGTACTGCGCGAGCCCGTTCCTGATACCGCCGTATTAACCTGCTTTTATCGCGCAATCACGCTCGGTTTTGTTGGGCGTTATCGTGAGCAAGGAGACGAGCGTCGTGAAGATGTTCTTGAAGCGCTGACGACTCAGGCAATGCCTTTTAAGTTAAAGCACGATGCGCCAGTCATCATGCGGGCTTCCGGATTCTCTGGCGGTAAGCGCCGCTGGTGGCTGGCATGGCTTGTCGGCGCACTGGCGTTAGGTGCTTTATGGCTCACATTTTCTCATGTCTTACAAGGGCAGATTGCTCAGCTTATTGGGCAGGGTTAAGACATGGCTCAGTTGCGAGGGATCGTGAACTATGCGCTGGCAACCGTGCTGGCTTTATTGCTGGTCTGGGGATTCAGTCCGTTAAGTATGGGTGTTCGCAGTGGTCTTACCGTCTTTATTTTACTGTTTTCCATTCCAGGGATCGTTTATGGCTGGCGTCAATATGGTCGGTTGACGTCTGCTCATTCTGCTCATGACGTTCCGCTCCCTCCAGAGAGTTTCAGTGGACCTGTTGTGCTGGTATGTGGCGATACTGCTCCCTTGTTTGCCGGACGTGGCGATTCCTGCGAGAGTTCACAGGGCTGGTATTTATCTGTTCAATCCCCAGAACATTACAGTGCTCTGGTTCGTCAGATAGCTGTGCAGCGTCCGGGGCTTCTTATGCGCGTTTCCGTGATGCTGGCATTGATCCCGGAACGGCATAATGATGAAGACGCGCTTAAGCACATGCTGCTCAGTTGGCGGCGGGTGGTGACCCAGAGTCGGCGTTGGTTATCAGGTATACCGCCGTTTTGGCTGTGTTGTTGGCTGAATTCTCCTCAGTGCAATGAGACTGTGCGTTGGTTTATTCGCACCCCTCAGGATACTGAAGTGCAGTCGGCTACAGGATTAGATGATTTTGTTCCTTTCTCATCGCAAGAGCACTCGGCTCGCCATTCTCATCTTACACATGCAGTGTGGTTAGATACTTTACTGGGTTGGCTGAAGAAGGTACAAGGCGACGCCGAGCGCCATGCTCCGCCACTTTTCTCTGCTTTACGGGTTGTGTGTTTCACCTCATTAGCGGCCTGTGAAAATAACCTGTGGCAGCGGCATATCACCGATCAAACAACGATTTCTCCTGCGGCTTCTGCAGCGTCCGAACTGCTGCCTTTTCCTGATTTAGCATTGCCTTTTTTATCCCGCCGCCGGGCGCTGACAGCATTTCAACGAACTGTGGGTATAAGTGGTCTGCTATGCGGCATTTTTGTTGGACTGGCGATGGCATGCAGCTTTATCAATAACCAGCATCTCATCAGGATCACAAACGATCATCTGACACTATACCGCCATCTTAGCGGCAATCCTGTCGAGCCAAAGATTCAGGCTCAGGATCAACTTCGTCGGGATGCGCAGCGGCTTGATCGCTGGTATCAGCGCGGCGAACCCCTTTCTCTTTCAATGGGATTGTACCAGGGGATGAGATTGATCCCACCTTTGCAGGCCGCAATCAGCGACTGGTTGCCACCTGAAAAACCAAAAGCGACCTCCCCGCAAACCGTGCGTCTTGACAGCATGTCGCTGTTTGATACGGGCAAATGGGCGCTAAAAGCGGGTTCAACAAGAGTGCTCATTCGAGCTTTGGTCAATATCAAAGCCAGACCCGGTTGGCTGATAGTCATCGCCGGGCATACCGATGATGTGGGTGACGATAAATCTAATCAGCAGCTCTCTCTCAAACGTGCGGAATCTGTTCGCGACTGGATGCGTGATACCGGTGACGTCGCAGAGAGTTGCTTTGCCGTTCAGGGTTACGGTGAATCACATCCCTACAAAACCAACGATACGCTGGAGGGTCGGGCTGCTAACCGCCGTGTAGAGATCAGTCTGGTTCCGCAGGTTGATGCCTGTCGGGTGCCGGGCATGAGGGAACCGTCACCGCAAGATGGTGACGCATTAGCGAAGTAAAAATGGAGAAAGAGTTATGGCAATTCCAGTCTACCTTTGGCTGAAAGATGACGGCGGTGCGGATATTAAAGGCTCTGTTGACGTGAAAGACCGTGTGGGCAGTATCGAAGTAGTGGCTCAGGAACATAACCTGTACATCCCTACCGATAACAACACCGGTAAGTTGACCGGGACGCGCATCCATACCCCATTCCTTTTCACTAAGGAAATCGATGCCTCCAGCCCGTATCTGTACAAGGCTGTAACGACCGGTCAGACTCTGCGCCAGGCAGAGTTCAAATGGTATCGCATTAATGATGCGGGTCAGGAAGTGGAATACTTCAACACCACTCTGCACAACGTGAAAGTGGTGAAAGTAAATCCTGTGATGTACGACATCAAGGATCCGGCTAAAGAGAAGCACAACCACCTGGAACAGATAGAACTGCGCTACGAGAAAATCGTCTGGACGTATAAGGATGGCAACATTATCCATTCTGACGCCTGGAACGAGCGTACCACCGCGTAATGCACTAACGGATGAGGATTTCCTCATCCGTTTTTTTATGCCCTCTGCTGAGCGTCCGGAGTGGGGGTTAAGCAGAGAGTATCAACGTCACTTATTACCTTATGGGCATTGGATTACGGCCACGGGCGGTAGCGTGCCTGAATGCAGGGAGTCAGGAACCAAATGGAACACCAGTCAGCAGTGTTATTACGTCGTCTCAATCCCTACTGTGCTCAGGCGCTTGAAGCGGCTGCATCGTTATGCCAGACGCGCGCGCATGCAGAAATCACGCCTGAACACTGGCTACTGAAGTTGCTTGAGCAGGGGGAGGGCGATATTACCGTCATCGCTCGTCGCTATGAATGGGATATCGACAATCTCTGGCAGTCGCTGCTGGCGCATCTGGATGTTCAGCCTCGTTCCGTGAAAAGCCGCCCACAGTTGTCTGATGCGCTTCTTTCTTTAATGCAACAAGCGTGGCTATGCGCCGCAACGGATGAAAATTCGCAGATACGGGGTGTGCATCTGCTGATGGCACTGGTAGGCAAGCCTTCATTACTGAAGTGTGATGGCCTGTGGCCTCTTCTGAGCGCCGGACATACTCAACTGGAACGACTCCTGCCGCTATTAAATGTCCAGTCGGATGAACGTCCCGAAAGACAGCAGGAAGCCGCTCTGGCGCAGGTTTCTCCTGATGATGAATCGCGTCCTGGTCTGGCTCAGTCGACGTTGTCGTCAGCATTACAAGGCGTGCTCGATAAATTTACGCAGGACGTCACCGCGAAAGCGCGTGCCGGCGATATCGACCCGGTATTTGGTCGCGATAATGAAATTCGTCAAATGGTGGATGTGCTGTCCCGTCGGCGAAAAAACAATCCCATTCTGGTCGGGGAACCCGGCGTCGGCAAGACCGCTCTGGTGGAGGGGCTGGCGCTGCGTATTGCGGAAGGTAACGTGCCGGATAGCCTGAAAGCGGTGACGTTACGCACGCTGGATCTTGGGCTGCTTCAAGCGGGGGCTGGGGTGAAAGGAGAGTTTGAACAGCGTTTAAAAAATATCATTGATGCCGTTCAGCAATGGCCAACCCCCGTTCTGCTCTTTATTGATGAAGCACATACCATCATTGGGGCTGGTAATCAGACGGGAGGCGCTGACGCAGCCAACCTGCTAAAACCCGCTTTGGCCAGAGGTGAACTACGAACCATCGCGGCGACCACATGGAGCGAATATAAACAGTATTTTGAGCGTGATGCTGCGCTGGAGCGGCGTTTTCAGATGGTGAAAGTGGATGAGCCAGATGATGACACTGCTTGTTTGATGCTGCGCGGTCTGAAATCACGCTATGCGGAACACCATGGCGTTCACATCACTGACGACGCGGTTAAAACCGCTGTTACGCTCTCTCGCCGCTACCTTACCGGGCGGCAGTTGCCGGACAAAGCCGTCGACCTGCTGGACACCGCAGGTGCAAGAGTATGTATCAGCCTTGATACCGTTCCGGAACCACTGACGCGTTTGAGGTCGGAGATCACCGCGCTTGAAATCGAAAAGCAGGCGTTGCTTGCAGATCTCGCGCTAGGAAATGGTCAGCATGGTGAAAGGCTGGCGAGCATTGAACAGCAAGAAAATCGTCTGCTTGTCGAGCTGGATGAACGCGAAACCCAGTATGGCCAGGAATTAGCGCTCACTGAGCAACTGCTGGCCAGCCGCCGTGATATTTCCCGTCAGGCGGAGACGGTTGAATTGCAGCAGCAGCTTAGTGTGCTTCAGCAGGGTCATCCTTTACTGTTTCCGGATGTAGACACGCGCACTGTCGCAACGGTGATTGCCGACTGGACCGGTATACCGTTGTCTTCACTAATGAAGGACTCCCAGGCAGACTTGCTGACGCTTGAAACTCAGATGGGAAAACGCGTTGTCGGGCAGGATTATGCGCTTAATGCCATCGCGCAACGACTGCGCGCATCAAAAACGGGTCTTGCGCCGGAAAACGGCCCGCAGGGGGTATTTCTACTCACCGGACCAAGCGGTACCGGGAAAACGGAGACGGCGCTGGCGCTGGCCGAGATTCTGTTTGGCGGTGAAAAATCGCTGATCACGATTAATCTGTCTGAATATCAGGAGCCGCACACCGTGAGCCAGCTCAAGGGCTCGCCTCCGGGATACGTGGGTTATGGTCAGGGAGGGATCCTGACCGAAGCCGTGCGAAAACGTCCCTATAGCGTGGTACTGCTGGATGAAGTCGAAAAAGCGCATCGCGACGTCATGAACCTGTTTTACCAGGTATTTGACCGTGGCTTCATGCGTGACGGCGAAGGTCGTGAAATTGATTTTCGCAATACCGTTATTTTGATGACCTCCAATCTTGGTGGCGATTCCGTAATGCAGCTGCTGGAAGAACAGCCAGAAGCGACAGAGTCCGATCTGCATGAATTGCTGCGTCCACTTTTACGCGAACATTTCCAGCCGGCGCTGCTGGCACGCTTCCAGACCATCATCTATCACCCGCTCAGTGAACCAGCGCTACGCACAATTGTTCAGATGAAGCTGGAGCAGGTCAGCCAGCGTCTATTACGCCACTACGGCATCACCACGACGATATCCGATAGCCTTTCTGACGCCCTGACAGCCGCTTGCCTGCTACCGGATACGGGGGCGAGGAATATCGACAGTCTGCTGAACCAACAAATCTTGCCAGTGCTCAGTCAGCAGTTGTTAACATATCTTTCCCGGCAGCAAAAACCTCTGCAACTTACTTTAAGTTGGCGTGATGAAGAGGGAATTGAACTGATATTTGATAGCAAGTGAAAAATAAAACCCAGTGAAAAGACTAGCGCTGGGTTTTATTTTGTATCGGGATATGCGTTGCGCTAAAGGACTAAATATGGATGGTGCTAAAGATCTTGCAAAAGATATGCTCGAAGCTATTAATGTTGATGATTCTGGATTTATTGCTGCTTTGGTAAAAGGGCTTATATCATTTCCTGTTAGTATGGGGTATTTGGCCTATGATTTTATGGACACAGAACATCGCAGAGCGAATCAAGATGACAAATACAGGTTTGCCAGACTTATTAATAAGGTGGGATTTAATAAGGAGCTGGTAGGTCAGGTTGTTGGAGTTTTTATTGATGATTTTTCTTCTCGACTGGATGTTGCTTTAATGGCAGAAAAAATAGCTGGAAATAGTGCTGGAAGGATGATTTTCTCAGAGCTAACTGGCGTTAAAATTGGGGCTGTTATTTCTAATCGGCTAGTCACGGCATTTTTTTCAGGTGCTGCTATAGGCTCGCTTCTTACGCTGGGAGCGGAAGTATCCAGAGCAATCTATACATCTCGCTATCTGGCTGCAAGGAGTCCAGGTCATTATCAAAAATTGAAGGATATGGGGGACCTGGATCTGCTTTATTTTCTGATAGAAGATCTTGTTTCACCTTTTGAAAAAGCAATTGAATTTCACAATGCAAATTTAGTTTTTTTTAATGAGGTTTGCCAATGTTTTCTGGACGGCTTGGGAAGTTTAGAGAAATAGCCAGATATTTGATGTATTATTTTTCATATCTGGCTGGTAATATCTTATGTATGTTTGGTATTGCCTTTTCTATTTGGTTCTTCTTTATTTCTGACGATGGATTTAGATATTTATGGGGCGCGGGAGGTTTTTTATTGATTGTTTTTGGGTATTTTATGATGAAATTTGGCTGGCCTCACGTACGTAGTAATTGGGATGATTATCTGTGATTTTTATTTAATGGAAAACTGTTTTATTCAGTTTTTATTATGGTTTATAAACGCGTAATTATAGTTTATTAAACGGAGTTAACGCTATGAATATGGAAATAGCATCAGGGCCCACGCTTAACCGCTACAGTTTATCGGTTTCTTCATGCCCGCATGAACTGGATGTGGAACGTTTTGAGGGGCTGGAGCAGTTAAGCGTCCGTTACCATTATTCAGTCCGTTTTACCTGCAGCGCTTCAGCGCTGACTGCCGGTATGTTCCTGAACCAGCCGGCTTTGCTGACCATGAAAGGCGGGGAATTACTGCATGCCCTGCCCGTGAAATTCGTCCACGGCGTGGTGACCCATTTCCGGCGTCTGACGGGGTCTCGCGACCAGGTCAGCCATGAAATCATCATTGAGCCTTATCTCTCCCTGCTGGATAAACAGTTCCGCACGCACCGTTTTTTCATAAACAAATCGGTCCCGGAAGTGGTGGGTGAAATTCTGCAGGAGCACGCCCTGCATGGCTGGGAGTATGACTTCACGCTGACGCAGAGTTATCCGAAGCGTGAACAGATAAATCAGTATCAGGAGAGCGACCTGGCGTTTATTGAGCGTCTGCTGGCGGAAGTGGGGATATTTTACTTCTTCACGCTGCAGCCGGACACCCGGACGGAAGTGGTGCATTTTGCAGACCAGCAGAGCGCCTATGTGTTTGATAAACGGCTGGCGCTGAACAGCCCGTCAGGAATGAGCGACAGCGGGGCGGACTCCGTCTGGGGACTGAACATCCTGCACCAGGTGGCACCGGCGGGAGTGACGACAAAAGACTATAACCACCGCGAAGCGCAGAAGGTGCTGCAGTCGGCGAGGGCGGATATCACCGGCGGCGAAGGCGAGGAAATGCGCTATGGCGAGGTGTATCACTACAAACCGCGCCATCTTGAAACCGGGGATGCATTCGATCCGGCGGCGGAAACCGGGAACTTCTGGGCGCGACTGGACCACGAGCGTTTTCTGGCGGAGCAGACGCTGATAACGGGTTTCAGCACGGATGCGGGGTTACGTCCGGGACAGGTGCTGACGATAACCGACAACAGCGTGCCGTCGACGCTGCCGGGCGTGCTGCAGCAGCCGGTGGTGGTCATCCGGGCCGGTTTCAGCGGCAGCAGGAAGGATGCGCTGAGGGTGACGCTGGCGGCGGTGCCGTACAGTGAGACGCAGTGCTGGCGTCCGGCGCTGAAGGCAAGACCGAAGGTTAGCGGCACGCTGACGGCACGGGTCAGCAGCCCGAAGAGCGGGGATATCTACGCGCATCAGACGGCGGAGGGGCTGTACCGGGTGAAGTTCGATGCAGACCAGGACAGCAAACAGCAGGGTTACGAGAGCATGCTGCTGCGCCTGGCCAAACCCTACGGCGGCGACACCTACGGGATTCACTTCCCGCTGATACAGGGCACAGAAGTGGCGGTGGCGTTCCATGAAGGTGACCCGGACCGGCCCTATATAGCCCACGCGCTGCACGACTCCCGGCATCCTGACCACGTGACACAGGCAAACCACACCCGCAACGTCATTCGCACACCCGCGAACAACAAGCTGCGCATGGAAGACAAACGGGGCGAGGAGCACGTCAAGCTCAGCACCGAGTACGGCGGCAAGACGCAGCTGAACCTGGGGCATAATGTGGATGCACAGCGTGCGCTGCGGGGCGAGGGAGCCGAGCTGCGCACAGATGACTGGGTGGCGGTACGCGGCGGGAAAGGGGTTTTAATTAGTGCCTATAACCAGCCGCAGGCTCAGGGAGAGATGCTGGATATGCGTGCTGCAATAGCTGAGTTGCAAAATGCACTCGAGCTGGTTACAGCTTTAGCGAACAGCGCCAAAGTATCAGGTTCACTTGATGCTGATATTGCTTCGCAGCAAGAACTGACGAAAACGCTGGCGCAACTAAAAGGGGCGGGTTTGTTACTGAATGCACCTGCTGGTATAGGTGCGGCCACACCCAAAAATATTCAGCTAACAGCGGGTCATTCTCTAACCGTAACGACAGGTGAGAACGCAGATCTGACGTTGTTTAAACGTCTGACCGTTGCCGCTGGCGAGGCAATCAGTTTGTTTGCCCAAAAAATGGGGATGAAAATTTTTGCCGCCAGAGGAATGGTCGATATTCAGGCACAAACTGATGCCATGCGATTGCAGTCAGATAAAACGATGAATATTAATAGCGTTAATGGTGGCATTGTTTTAAACGCCCAACAGGGAATTACGCTTACCAGCACTGGCGGAGCGTATATAAAAATCAAAGATGGATCCATCGAGCTTGGCGCACCGGGGAGTCTTAAGCTAAAAAGTCCTGATATCCAGTGGGGCGGAGTAGGTATCCTGGAAAAAGCGCTTAAGCCGATGACTGTTTCTGACCCGCAATATAAATACCCTATGAATGGTTCTTTTCAGATCGTTGATAAAGGGGATGGTAAGCCTAAACCGTACATTAAATATCGTATTGAAACTGAAAGTGGTGAAACTATTCGTGGTGTGACTGATGAGAATGGATATACCCAATCTCATTACGGCCTTGAACCTCAGACTATGAAGTTATTCTTTGAATAAAACCAGGTTGGTATCATGAGCGATACATCCATATTACCCGTAGCAGAGAATCAATTAAGTAAAAAAGAAAATAACACCGTACAGATATCACATGAATCATGTGATATCTATTATTGTACCGGAGAGCAGGAGCTATTGTTTTTAACTACTGATGCGGCAAAAGTACTTGATGAGCATGCCAGTGAAATAATGACGGCAGTTGATGAATTTCATCAGGCTAACGAGGAATACTCTAAAGCTGTTGAGGAATTTGGCGTTTTAAATTCAAAAATAGAGGAAAGTTCCGCTCTTACTGACAAAGGGAGTAATGTCACTCATAAAGAAGCTGATTTGAGTGAGAAAAGAGATGCTTTACAAAAGATTATGGGAAAATTTTCGTCTGAGGGGGCAGGTTATGAGGATGTTGTTGAACTCATCCCCATCTCTCGAAAAAATGGTGGCGCTGGCGCAAAGAAACGCTATTCTTTTGCAAAGAAAGGATATGTTGATAATTTGGGGGCGGGAGTCAGACATAAAGTAAAGTTTAAACAATCTGATGCGGATAATATCCTAAAAAGAGAAAATGGTAATATAACAGGGATTTCAGTTTCTAAATTAAAAAAACAAATTAAAGATCTGGAGTTTGAAAATAAAGGCATAAATCTTTTTGATCCAATCGATAAAAAGCTAATAGATGAGACGTTAACGGACTGGGCAGATAGCTGGAATAACAGTCTGGTTTCGCATAAAGAAATTGGTCAGTTTATCGATTTTTCAGCTGGCGCACAGTTTATGCGCTGCTCGTCTAATTTGGCGGCTTCAGCGGAATGGGATCCGGCAACCGGCGAGTTGGCTATCAAAGGTGAATTCAAGGCCACGCTTTCTCTGGCTTCTGGCATTGTTGAAACGACATTTTATCTTCCGGATCGTATTGGCTGGAGCCTGACATTTCAACCTGAAAATCGAACTGAACCATTAAAAATGGGAATGCTCAGAGTCTATCTGAAAACCTCACTGATTGGCTTTGTGGGGGCCTCTGCCCAGGCTGAAGCGCAGTTGCAGATTACCACCTATGGCGGTAAGCAAATGATTATGGGTAACAGCGCCGGGCGTCTACCGAGATTTAGTGAACGGCATGTGAACGGTGCAACCTTCCATAGGGCCAGAGAGGAAAACGAAGATGGCGCCAAAGTGAGCGCAGAAGCGTTTGGCGGCGCGCGCGCAGAACTCAAGCTCGCAGGTGGAGTACAGTGGCTGCAGCCGCCGGAGCTTACCGTGCGTCAGGGCAAGACCGGAGACGATGCCAAAGAAGCTAACGAGTTCGCCGATTTTTGTACGTTTACTGAAAGCCTGGTAGGAATGGCCGGCGCCGGAATTGGGGGGACTTTTCAGTGTGATTTTGTTAACGGTAAGTTTTGTTTCAAAATTGCCGCCAGCCTCTGTGTCGGGATTGGGGCAAAAGGCAGTTTTGAAGCAGAAGTCGATTTTGACAAATTTTATGAATTTTCAAAATGGCTCATTTATCAGCTTTATGGATTAGACTACGCCTTTTTCGAAATAGTGGCGCAGAAAGCTTTTGAGGCATTTACCCAGGTCAGTGTTTTGTTGCTTTCAGATTTGGAGGAGTCAATTAAAGCTGGATTGTCTTCATTTACGGAAACAACTGAAAAAATAGGGATGAAATTTGAAAGTTATATTGTAAGTCTTGAATCCGTCTTTGATGAGTCTGAAAGAAGAAATAAGCTGGCAACAAATATTATTAAGAGCCCCGATTTACTTCTGATGCGCACCCCTGAGGCCAAAGGAATATTACTCTACCTGCTTACCCGTCACGGCACCGCAGATCATGTTGATTTTGATAATCGCGGTGATTATCTCATCGATATTTATCCAGAGCGCAAGCAGGCGATTATTGTTGTGTTGCAATCCATTCAGACACAGCGGGAGTGGTTCCAGATATTTAGCCGATTTAATGCCAGTGGAAGTGACATGGCAGAGGGTAACTCTGCTTTGAAATATATGGTGGCGCAAAATTCAATGAACGCGGTAAGGCGTTTTCTCCAGGAAGGTTTCGATAAAGTCAGTGAAATGGATCTTATCTATAAAAGATTAAGAACGACGCCTGCCTGGGGATATGCCCTGACGATGAACAATACCACTGCGTATCGCTTAACGACGGCGGATAACCCCTTTTATCCGCGTATGGGAACATTTTCACCGCTGTCTGGCGCAAATTCCGAGGAATGGTCATGAAGATAAAATATCCGTTATTACTCCTGAGTCTGGCAGTCAGCGTGGTGGCTGGCTGCGATCAAAACCCCGCCTCAGTCAAACCCATGCACAGCGCGGAAGACCAGGCCCGGCTGCAGGAATTTGTGGCGCAGATAAAGTCAGAGCAGGTATTTGTGGAAGGCGGTGAATACCTGATGGGGGATTTTGGCGAAGAATATGGCGTGGAAAGGCTGCAATACGACGGGCGTAAAGACAGCAAGCCGTTGCACAGGGTGGAGTTAAGCAGCTATTCGCTGAGTAAGTTCAAAGCCAGCAACCAGCAGTACCAGTTTTATCTGGCCTGGAATGGCCTCTCCGGGAGAAAAGTGGATGAACGACTATTAAAACGATGGAGAGAAAAAGGACGAACCCCGGATGCACCTGCGCATGTGGACTGGAACGAAGCGGAGCAGTACTGCGCCTGGCTGGGAGAGGTGACGGGTCTGCCGTTCTCGCTGCCGACGGAAGCGCAGTGGGAATACGCGGCGCGTAGCCGGGGTAAATATGTGGTGGCGCCCACCGATGACGGCACGATACGTATAGAAAACCGCAAGGGCATCAATATTGCCACTGAGCTGGATACTGAAGAGTATGCCAAAAAGACAGGCTCAACCCTCAAGTGGCTATCCCCCCTTCCACGTGATTTTCGTCCCCCCAATCCGCTGGGGATTTACGACATGGCCGGAAACGGCTGGGAATGGATGAAGGACTGGTATGACCCGGAATACTACAGCCATTCGCCGGTAAAAGACCCGCAGGGCCCGGAGCTGCCGGTATTTAAAGACCCGGACGGGTACTACACGCGGGTGCTGCGCAGCCAGGACTTCTCAGGGCCGGGGCGCGGACTGACGATGGTGCGCTATAAAGCGGACCCTGAAAGCAGACCATATCTGCCAACCGACAAAACCGTGCGCTGCGCCGTTAACCACCCGAGTCCGGTGAAGTGAGGTCTGTGATAATGAAAAACGACAGGTTGTGGCTGTGCGCCATTGCGATAGTCGCAGCAGCTGGCTGCGATCAAAACCCCGCCTCAGTCAAACCCCTGCACAGTGCGGAAGACCAGGCCCGGCTGCAGGAGTTTGTGGCGCAGATAAAGTCAGAGCAGGTATTTGTGGAAGGCGGTGAATATCTGATGGGGGATTTTGGCGAAGAATATGGCGTGGAAAAACTGCAGTACGACGGGCATAAAGACAGCAAGCCTTTGCACAGGGTGGAGTTAAGCAGCTATTCGCTGAGTAAGTTTAAAACCAGCAACCAGCAGTACCAGTTTTATCTGGCCTGGAATGGCCTGAAGGGCCGGGAGGTCAAGGGGCGTTTGAGCGGGAGGGACTGGAATGACAGGAGACGGATCCCGGATACGCCAGCCCGCGTGGACTGGAACGAAGCGGAGCGGTACTGTGCGTGGCTGGGAGGGGTAACGGGCCTGCCGTTCTCGCTGCCGACGGAGGCGCAGTGGGAATACGCGGCGCGTAGCCGGGGTAAATATGTGGTGGCGCCCACCGATGACGGCACGATACGTATAGAAAACCGCAAGGGCATCAATATTGCCACTGAGCTGGATACTGAAGAGTATGCCAAAAAGACAGGCTCAACCCTCAAGTGGCTATCCCCCCTTCCACGTGATTTTCGTCCCCCCAATCCGCTGGGGATTTACGACATGGCCGGAAACGGCTGGGAATGGATGAAGGACTGGTATGACCCGGAATACTACAGCCATTCGCCGGTAAAAGACCCGCAGGGCCCGGAGCAGCCGGTATTTAAAAACCCGGACGGGTACTACACGCGGGTGCTGCGCAGCCAGGACTACTCAGGGCCGGGGCGCGGGCTGACCATGGTGCGCTATAAAGCGGACCCTGAAAGCAGATCATACCGGCCAAGCGACAAAGCCGTGCGCTGTGCAGTGAACCACCCGAGTCCGGTGAAGTGATAATTTATTAATTTATGCATCTGAATAATCAGGGAAAAGATTATGAGCGGTTCAAACACGCCAGCAGCAGATCATCAAACGAGTAAGGTTGAGTCAAATGTAAAAATTGTGATTGTCAAATCTTGTCAATGCTATTTCAGGATTGACAAATTACAATTGATTTTTATTGATGAAGCGGATGCCAGCGTGTTTGAAGTTGCTATGAGCAAACTGAGCGACCTGGTAAATAAACAACATATTGCAAAAAATAAATACTCTCAGGCTATTGAAAAATATGGTGTGCAGTTAAAGGATACTGCCAATAAGGACAGGTTGCCCGAACTGGAAAATGAAATATCAAAGGCTGAAGGTGAGCTACAAACGGCAACTAAAAATCTACAGCAGGAGTTGGGGGATTTCAATGAACAAAGTGGGTATAAACCTATAGTTGAGCTAATACCCATTGAAGATATTAAGAAGCGAGCTTTTGGTCGATTTTATTCATATATTAAAGAAGAAGACTATAAGAAGTTTGAAACAAAATTCACAGTGATTTCCGTGGATGATTTTAGTGGTGATAATATTTTCACCAAAGATAAAGATAATAATATTATTGGTATCGATATAAAATCTTTATCAGAGAAGTTGAAAGCAGCCAGAGAGAAAATTAAACAAATGATGGATCGCACCATGACTATCGGTGCGAACGTCAAATTTGAAGATACATTAACTGAATGGGCCGAGGCATGGAACGATAAAAAATATAAGCACACGGGTGAGTGTATTGATGTTTCCGCGGGTGCTCAATTTATGCGTTTGACAGCGAATGCCTCTACGCTTAATAGTTGGAACCCGGACACCGGACAAGTGAAAATAAAAGGTGAGGCTCAAGCTGAGTTAACCGTTTTCTCTGGAAAAGTAGACTCCACACTTTTTGTTCCCGACCGGACCGGCTGGCCGCTTAAATTTATGATTAATGATAAGGAAGAAGCCAATATTGGTGTCCTGAGGGCAAAAATAGAAGGGCAATTGACCGGGTATGTTGGCGCATCAGCCAAGATAGAAGCCAATCTGCAGTTTGTGACATACAATCAAAAACAGTTGCTAATGGGAAATCGCACCAAAAGTTCGACATTTGCAGAACGAAAAGAAGGTGTAAAAGTTAAAGATAATAAAGATAAAGCGAAAAAAGGACTGGAAGTAAAAGCTGAAGCCTTTGGTGGTGCTAAAGTTGGCGCCAGTTTAGGGGGAACATTACAGTGGCTGAAACCCTTTACTTCACTGGTGGCGGAAATTCCCGCCATGTTAAAAAAATTGGGTCTTGAACCAGACTTAATGCTTGACGCCTCGGCGATGGATAAATTAATTCAACTGCAAAACCAAAAAGAAAAGAATAAAAAGAAAGAAGAGCATTTAAATGATTTCCAGGATTTTGGTTCGCTTAAAGTCGGTGGCGAGGTTCAGTTAGGCGCTGGAGCTAGCGGTGAATTTAGGGTTCGCTTTGTTAAAGGAAGATTCAGGTTCCATATGCATGGCAGTTTGTGTTTGGGCCCCGGCGCGAAGGGACTTGTGGAGGGTGAGATTACTCCCGAGCTGTTTATGGAATTCGCCGTATGGGTTATCTATCAACTCTATGGCATGGACTATAAGCACTGGGTGATTATTGAGGAGGAGGCGTTTAATGCCTTGTGGTATATTTTATTGATGGATAAGGAGAAAAAATACAAAGAGTATTATGATAAGATGAAGGCTGATTTTGATGATGTTCTCAAAGATTTCTCTGGGTTTATTAAATCAACGTTTACAGAAATTATGACGGCAAGAACCCAGTCGGCAAAGCGCAATAAATTTGCGGCTGAGATTAATAGCGACCCTGGCAATGTATATCTTTATTCTCCTGAGGCAAAAGGTACTGCCTTGTATCTCCTGACTTTAGATGGCGCCTACGACCGTATTGATATCAATAACCAGGGTGATGGTTTTATCCCGGATACCAACCATGAACGAAAAAAAGCGGTATTGTTTATTTTGTCCAGTATTCAGACCAAAAGGGAGTGGAAAAAGGTGTTGACGCGTATTACCGCAACGGGAACGGTGTACCCCGGTAATGAGGACGCGATTGTTAAAATGGCGCAAAAGAATATCCGGATATTCCTGCAGACGGGCATTGATAGTGATGACGAGCTGGATAATATCATCGACAAACTAGAACTGCGAGATTTAGATGAACTGGTGTCGCGTTTAAAGGAAAAACCAACCTACGGTTATTCTTTTTCGCCAAATTGCAGCAAACAATACAAATTACATTGTGATGATAATCCATTTTATAGGTCACTGTGTCATTTTGTGCCGGTTGATCCTCAGTATCAGCAAAAATGGGAGAGTAACGATTAATGGAAAAAAAACGAATTTATAAATATAGCCTGGCATCGTTGTTGTTGCTGTTGCTGAGCGGTTGCGATAAACCTGAACCGGCGGTGCAGGATAACCCTGAATTAGCACGCTATCTGCAACGCATCACCGGCGATCTGGTGTTTATTCCGGGCGGCACGTTCTGGATGGGGGATTTTTGCTCCCGCACGCACGGTGAGGGGGCGCGATGTTCACCGGAAAAAGATACCAAACCCGTGCATGAAGTGACGCTGAACAGCTATTCCATCGGTCGTTTCAAGGTGACCCATGAGGATTACGCTTTTTATCTGAAAATGGCGGGATTACCTGCCCAGCAGTTTGATAAAGAATGGCGGAATAAAATCCTGGCGGACATGACCCATTTTAAAAACAGTCCGGCGGTGGTGTCATGGACTGAGGCCGAGAATTACTGCCGCTGGCTGAAAAAGAAGACGGGGCTGCCGTTTTCCCTGCCGACGGAAGCGCAGTGGGAGTACGCGGCGCGTGACCGGGGTCAGTATATTCTGGTGGCAACGGATGACGGCGACTGGCGTGAGGATGAGAAAACCGGGCGGGGGGAAAACTACGCCACCAGCGAGGACCGGCAGGCTACGGAAGAGGCGACCGGCGTGGAAAGTTCCTTGGTGCGTTATGCCGTCGATCGCTATCCGCCGACCCCCGGCGGGCTGTACGGCATGGCAGAGAACGGCTACGAGTGGGTGAGCGACTGGTATGACCCGGACTATTACGCGAAATCTCCGCGCCAGGATCCGCAGGGCCCGGAAACACCGGTCATCAAAAATAAAAAAACTGGGCAATACCTGAAGGTCCGCCGCGGAGGTGACAATCCTTCTCCCGGGTTTGATGTGGGCCTGACCTTTTTTCGCGGCTATGCCATCAAGGACAAGCCTTACCCCGATGGCACCACCGTCCGCTGTGCGGTGAACGCTGCGGAGGCGGTGAAATGAAGGTTGGAAAATATAGCCTGGCGTTGTTGCTGTTGCTGAGCGGTTGCGATAAACCGGAGCCTGCGGCGCAGGATAACGCTGAATTAGCACACTACCTGCAACGCATCACCGGCGATCTGGTGTTTATTCCGGGCGGCACGTTCTGGATGGGGGATTTTTGCTCCCGCACGCACGGTGAGGGGGCGCGCTGTTCTTCGGAAAAAGATACCAAACCCGTGCATGAAGTGGCGCTGAGCAGCTATTCCATCGGTCGTTTCAAGGTGACCCATGAGGATTACGCCTTTTATCTCAAAATGGCGGGATTACCAGCCCAGCAGTTTGATAAAGAATGGCGGAATAAAACGCTGGCGGACATGACCCATTTTAAAAACAGTCCGGCGGTGGTGTCATGGACAGAGGCCGATAATTACTGCCGCTGGCTGAAAAAGAAGACGGGGCTGCCGTTTTCCCTGCCGACGGAAGCGCAGTGGGAGTATGCGGCGCGTGACCGGGGTCAGTATATTCTGGTGGCAACGGATGACGGCGACTGGCGTGAAGATGAGAAAACCGGTCGCGGTGAAAACTACGCCACCAGCGAGGACCGGCAGGCTACGGAAGAGGCCACTGGCGTGGAAAGTTTCTTAGTGCGTTATGCCGTCGATCGCTATCCGCCGACCCCCGGCGGGCTGTACGGCATGGCAGAGAACGGCTACGAGTGGGTGAGCGACTGGTATGACCCGGACTATTACGCGAAATCTCCGCGCCAGGATCCGCAGGGCCCGGAGAAGGGCGTCATCCTGGATGACGATAATGGGCAATATATGAAGGTTCGCCGCGGAGGTGACAATCCTTCTCCCGGGTTTGATGTGGGCCTGACCTTTTTTCGCGGCTATGCCATCAAGGATAACTATTTTCCCGATGGCACCACCGTACGCTGTACGGTGAACGCTGCGGAGGCGGTGAAATAAACGTTTACTGTTATTTATTAATTGAGAAGAGAGAATTATGCCTCAAAATATGTCTACATCATCAACGGGGTCTTGTACCCTAATTTCCTTAAAAAAACGATTGTTGGATTTAAATGAATGTCAAGATATTCCATTTACAATACAGGAGGATAGTGATGACCTTATTGTTATTTATAATTATGTCGATGCTAACTGGTCAAATATCTATGATACCGGAGGGTTAAAAGAAAGTTTTCAGATTCGACTGGTGTTTGATGATGTTGGTAAACAGGTGGGTTATCAGGAGAAATCAACCAGTGCTGAATGGGAAGTTGGGCCAGAAAGAATTGGTTTTAAAAAGGAATTTCAGTTAGGGAGAAGAAAAGAATTCAAATTAGGAGGTGCCTGGGGATTAAAAGAAAATGGCAAGGTAGGAAAGATATACAGTTACGATTTTGAATCATCCAGTGTTACCGCTCCTCTTTTTAATGTCGTAAAAGAATCCGGCTGGCGTGTAAAATCAACTTTTTCTGCTGGGAAGAAGAGATCAGCAAAATGGAAGGTTTTTGTCTGTCTGGCATTTGTCGCTATTCTTACAATATCTATTGTTTCCTTCATATTTTTTATGACGACCGGCGTTAAGGAGGCAGCAAGAGCGGAAATAGATTTGTTACGTGACAATTCCTATATCTTAGCCTATGCACAAACTGCGAGTGAGATGCGCGAGAAAATCACAAGTGAAGATTTTAAGTTGGCAATGAAATCTTATAAATTTGAAAATATAGAGGATTATAGTTTTAATAATATCTCCGTTGAAGGTAACAGAGGTGTACTTTCAGGAAGTGTTAAATTTAACGATGGTAATGTATTCGATATTACTATTGTCATGATCCAGGAAGAGAGTATATGGAAGATGTTATCAGTTGATATCGGATAGTTTTGTTCAAAATAAAGAGGGTAAAATATGCTTGGTGTTATTCGTCTTTCAGATAAAACGACTCATGGCGGTATTGTCCTTGAAGGGAGTTCTGGCGTTATTTTTATGGGATTGCCGGTTTCTTGTATGCTGGATAAAGTTTTCTGCCCAATACATGGCGAAACAATTATAATTGAAGGAGATTTCGGTTCCAGAATTAATGGTAAGCCTATCGCTCTCCATGGCCACCGTTGTGGATGCGGTTGTACATTGATTTCCTCATTACCTATTGCTGGAAGGCTGTAATATATGCCAATCGATCTTAAAAAGATCCCTGAGAAAGCCGAATTACCAGTCCCCCCAGATAAATTTCGTTGGTTAACTACTATACTTCTCTGTGTTTTTTTGGGAGCAATATTAGTATTCTCATTTTGGCGTGAAAATGAACCTACACATACAATCTGGTTTTGGTTTTGCTCTTTTTTTATTCCTTTTTTAATTGGTTTTATGGGTTATATTTTTCAATTGCGACGTTATGAAAATGAACGCGATCGTGTCATTTGGTGGAATCATTTACACCAGCAGCAATACGATGAGCAGGTTGCTTTAGGAAAATTGGCTATGGGGGTGTTGGCAACAGCATATATTACTCCAGTCGCCAGAAATAAACTGGCAGCAGCGCTTTTACAAGGGGGGAGTGAACTTCAACCATTTTTTTACCCTCAATACCAGAGGATGTTAAGTACTGCACTAATCTCCCTACAACTTACCAATATGAGTGAGGACGGTTATCTGCTACGCATGGAACAATTACTGACGGATATTATCCGACAGTTACAACCTGAATTAGAGAAATTTTCTGGAAACCTCCATGTCCGTATTCAACACGATGGCACGCTCAAGAATGAAACGATTAATACCGTTTGGCGTCGGGTCTGTTCATTATCTTTTGATGACCAAAATCTGACTATCTGTACAGAAAGTGACGGTATAATGTGGATTGATAACTGTCTGGATTGTCAGGAGGCGATATTAATTCTTTCTATTGAGATTAATTTGTTCCTTGAACCACGAGACCAGCAGGTTGAATCGGTATCTGCTATATTGTTGGCCTCACCTGATTGGTTAACTCACCATCATGTAACACCGCAGTCATGGATACATCGTCCGGTAGTTATGGACGAGGCTGTGGAATCAGTAACAACCGTGACATTATGGGGGAATATAACGGCTGACCTGCCGTGGTTTTTTTGGCGTAGCCAGATACAAAGCGAAACACTGGCGCTGGTACTCCAGTCAATGGAACAATCTGGATATATGTTATCGAAAAAAGGAGATTTCGTGTTGGATGATACATTTGGCAGGCTGAATTCTGTAGTAGGAAATGTCATTTTAATTTGTGCTAATGAACATGCGGCTAAATCAAATATGGCACAATGGCTATTAATTAATGATAAAACCACTCATATGCTTATTGTTCATCCGGTATAACCTTGATGAAGGAGGATGATGTGAAAAATAATAAGCGTGTAAGTACATGGTTTATTGTTATGCTGATAATAATTATAGGGGGATTTTTCATCTGGGTAGAAAACCCATTGATTCATATTCCGACTATGGAGAAAAAACAAAATGCGTCACTGGCAATTGCTGGCGTATGTATCACAATATTACTTTTTGATGATGCAATTGTTCGTTTATGGCAAATAATTATTTCAAAAAGTTACTTTCAGCGTTTTAATCTGTTATCTGGTTTTGGTATTTCAGGAAATAAATCAAAGAAAGATATTAAAAATAGTCGTGCTGAAATTTTAAATCATGTACTCACATATCTTCGTCAGAGTTACGGCCATTGCTGGCGCGCCAAAACCCGTATTCTGCTGGTGATGGGGGATGTCATTCAGGTTGAGCTACTGGTACCAAAACTCACCTCTCTGCGCTGGGTTGAAGGGGATGGCGTGGTGTTAATCTGGGGAGGTACGCTCACTGAACCGCCAGATGTTTCGTTGTTTGATGCGATACGCAAGCTGCATCGACGCCCGCTGGATGGGATTGTATGGGTAACCCCCACTTTTCAGCACCAGGATTCATTGGTTCAATCGGCACCTGTTGTCTCTTTAACCGCAGAACAAATAGATAATGCTGCCCGCCATCTTCAGGCTGTATTTACCACGCTTCGCTGGCGAGTGCCGTTATACCTCTGGTCGCTGCATGGCGCTCAATCCGTTCTGAATGCCGCGATGGCCCAGTCTGCGACGTGTTTTTTCCCTGCAGGATGTACAACGGCGTTATGCCGTTCGCAGCTGGCCGCTCTGGTAATGCAGTTGGCGGAACAGGGTTCGCAGCAGGTTACGCGCAATATCCACGATAACTTCTTACTGAAAATGGCGAATGCGTTCACGCAAAACGCAGAAGCCATCAGCGACGCGTTATCTGCTTTTTTCAGCCTGCATCGGCCTCTGCCGCTGGCGGCGGTAGTCTTGAGCCAGCATGTGGAAAGTACTTCACCGCGCGTGGCGCATGCCTGGGCATGTGATGAGCGCTGGCGCGCGCTGTTTGATTCGCTCCCTGCGTTACCTGCTGAACTTAGGGCACAGCGCACAGGCCGTTCAGGGATGCGTGTGCTGGCAGTCGGTACCGCTGGTTTGATGCTGCTATGGGGCGCAGGAATGGTGGTATCTTTTCTTGCGAATCGCAATCTGATCGGCGAAAGTCTGGATCAGGCGAGACTGGCAGGTGGTGCGGATGAACCGCTCGCCGAGCGTCTTACGGCGCTGTCCGCGCTTCAGCAAACCCCAGGCATGCTTCGCTGGCGTCAGCTGAATGGGGCGCCGTGGTACTACCGCTTCGGCTTAAGCCAAAATGATGCTCTGTTGGATGCGCTATTGCCACGTTATACGCGTATCGCTATTCCGCTCCTGCGTGATGAAGCCGCGCAACATCTCACTCAGGAATTAACGGCGTTAACCCGACTGGCTCCAGACAGTCCGCAGTTTTCCGCCCAGGCAAAGATCGCCTACAATCAGCTGAAAATGTATCTGATGCTCTCCCGGCCTGAGCAGATGGAGGCCTCATTTTTTAGTCAGGCTCTGATGCAAGACTGGCCGGAGAGAGCGGGTATTTCGCGCGCATCATGGCAGGGCGTTGGGCCAGGACTCTGGCAGTTCTGGGGCGAAAACCTTCAGGCGCATCCTGAATGGAAAATAACAGCGGATAAAAATCTTATTAGCCAGGCGCGAACGCTGTTAATTCGTCAGATGGGGATCCGCAATGGCGAAGCCGCTCTGTATCAGAAAATCATTGAACAGGTAACGCCGCATTACACCGAACTTCGTCTGGAAGACATGACCGGCGATACCCGGGCAGACCACGTATTTTATACCCGCAGTTCGGTTGCTGGCGTATATACCCGCAAAGCCTGGGAAGAGGAGGTTTTGCCCGCCATAGAGAAAATCGTCAACAACCGCCGGGAAGAAATGGATCAGGTACTGGGGGATGATACGCATTCTGCAAGCGACCCTCTCTCTCCACAGGCCTTAAAGGCGCGTCTTAGCGAGCGTTACTTCACGGATTTTGCCGACACCTGGCTGGATTTTCTCAACAGTATTCGCTGGCAGCGCACCCAAACGCTAAGTGATGCTATCGATCAACTCACGTTGATTGCAGATATCCGTCAGTCTCCTCTGGTTGCGCTAATGAATACGCTCGCCGTTCAGGGACGCACAGGGTTAACCGGTGAAGCGCTGTCGGACTCACTGGTGAAGTCGGCAAAGGATCTGTTTAACACTAAAGAAAATCAGACTATTGACCAGCATGCGCGAGAAGAAGGCCCTATGGCGGGTACCTTCTCGCCAATCCTGGCATTGATGGATGAACAATCGGCTGGCCAGGATATCAGCCACCTTAGTCTGCAAACCTACCTGACCCGGGTAACGCAGGTCAGGCTGAAACTCCAGCAGATTACTAACGCTGCCGATCCGCAGGGAATGAGTCAGGCCCTGGCGCAAACGGTGTTTCAGGGCAAAACCGTCGATCTCACCACCACGCGTGACTATGGCAATCTGGTGGCGGCCAGTCTGGGGCAAGCATGGAGTGGATTTGGTCAAAGTATGTTTGTTCAGCCGCTGGAGCAGTCATGGCAGCAGGTGTTGCAACCAACCGCGGCGGGCCTGAATGCGCAATGGAAGGCGCTGATTGTGAATGACTGGAACAGCGCATTCGGCGGACGTTATCCGTTTCGCGATGTCGGTAGCGAGGCTTCTCTGCCGCTGCTGGCGCAATATCTGCGAAGCGATAATGGCCGGATCCCGCATTTTCTCGAAAGTCATTTAAGCGGCGTATTGCATAAACAGGGAAGTCACTGGGTTGCTGACACGGTGAATGCGCAGGGGCTGGAGTTTAATCCGGCGTTCCTCGAGGCGATGGACCAGCTCAGTCAGATTGCGGATGTCGCATTTATTCGTGGAGAAGCCGGGATGCGTTTTGAACTGCGTCCTGGAACGGCGCGGGATGTGATGCAAACCGATCTCGTGCTGGATGGGCAGAAACTCACCTACGTTAATCAGATGCCAGCGTGGAAAAACGTTGTCTGGCCAGCCGATACGCAAGCGTCAGGGGCAACCCTAAGCTGGGTGAGTACAAATACGGGAGCCCGAATCTACTCAGATAACCCCGGTACCTGGGGGTGGATAAGACTGCTTGAGAAAGCGGAGGTAACCGACAACGCTGGCGTGAGCAGCGGTTTTAACCTGCGCTGGACTGCTCAGGATGGATTGCCGCTGAACTACACCCTGCGAACGGAAGCGGGTGAAGGCCCGCTCGCATTACTCAAACTCCGCGACTTTGAACTACCAGAAGCAATTTTTGTTGTCAGCCAGTCCCCCTCTGAGGAAGAAGAATGAGCGCTTTGAAACGTCTACTGGCTGCCAGCACAGCTTCGCCAGATGAACAACAGCAGCTAATGGAACAGGCGCAAACGCAAATTGCGCTGTGGCAAAACTGGTTATTGCCCGTTTCCGCAACCAACCCGGGCGGGGAAGATCCCGGCTATGACGATGATTTTCAGCGCATGCGAGAGGAGGTGAATAAACTTTCAGGCGCACAAACGGATCTCATCGTTGAGCTTGCGGAAAAACTGCTGATCCACACCTGTAAGGATGTCCGTGTTGTCACCTACTACACTTGGGCGCGTTTGCATCAGGATGGTGAGTCCGGCCTGGCCGATGGTCTGATTTTGTTGGCTGGCCTGATGCAGCAGTATGGCAATTCTCTCCATCCCTTAAGAGCCAACAGCCATAAGGCCGCGCTGGAATGGCTGGCCGGCGGGCGGATGCTGGATAGTCTGACACGTTTCCCCGAAGTTTCACGACCTGACGCGCAGCGGATCGCCGGTGCGCTGATGCTGCTGGAGCAGCAGTTTGTTCAGCAAGAAGAGAGCATTCGTCCAGGGCTTGGGGCGCTGTATAGCGCGCTGGAGAATCGTCTGGCACAGTCTGGCGGCGCTCAGGCGCTGGTTCCGCAAAATGTCAGTCCGCAAACCGGTCGGCATAGCGCAGAAACTCCCGTCCTCAAAAGTATTGCCTCTGGCCGGGAGCTGCTGGAGCAGGCACGGGTGTTGGCGAAATACCTGAGCGATCAGCCGGACGGCTGGCTGGCGGCGCATCATTTGATGAAAAGCGTGCGGCTCGATACGGTTAGCCAGCTTCCACCGCCAGATGGCGCCGGGCGTACACGGCTGGTGCCACCTAAGAGTGATTACCGCGCCCAGCTCAAGCGTCTGTATTTGCAGCAAAGCTGGACCGAACTGATTGAGCTAACTGACAGCTTATTTGTTGAGGGAGTGAATCATTTCTGGCTGGACGTGCAGTGGTACCTTCATCAGGCATTAACCAGGGCGGGATCGCCATGGGATAAACATGCCGCCATTATCATCAGCGATCTGAAAATGCTGCTGCATCGGATGCCGGGTCTGGAAACGCTGGCATTTAATGACGGAACGCCCTTTGCCGATGACGTCACGCGTGAATGGATAGCCCGTGACGTGCTGCAGGAAAGCGACTGGCAGACGGATAAAATCGCGGCGGCTACCGTCGGGGAGGATGACGATATCCTGCTGCTTGAAAGCGAGGCCCTGACGCTGGCGGATAGCGAAGGCATTGAAGCAGCGCTCGCCTGGCTTCAGGCTCGACCTGGCATTATTTCACGTCGACAGCGTTGGGTACGCCAGCTGTTGATGGCCCGTCTGACGGAACAGTGTGGGCGCAACGATCTCGCGCTGCATTTGCTTGGCGAGTTGAATACGACTGCGCACTCTCTCACTCTCAAACAATGGGAGCCTGAACTGCTGTTTGAAGTCAAAGCGCGACGGCTGAAGCTTCTGCGTTTAAAAGCCAATCGCAGTGAAAGCGACAAAGCGCGTCTGGCGCCAGAGATGGAGTCACTGTTGTCTGGGCTGGTCGCCATTGATCCCGCCAGAGCCGCCGTTTTATGCGGCTAAAGAAAAAACAAAATAAGCGAACTGTAAAATGGAAGATTTAACTCTGCGTTATTATGACGCGGAAATGCGTTATTTAAGGGAAGCGGCAAAAGAGTTTGCGCAGGCGCATCCGGATCGTGCCGCCATGTTGGATCTGGATAAAGCCGGTATTCCCGATCCCTATGTGGAGCGGCTGTTCGAAGGTTTTGCATTTTCGATGGGGCGATTGCGCGCCAAAATAGACGATCATCTTCCTGAATTTACCGAAGGCTTGATGAGTCTGCTATGGCCACATTATTTACGCACTATTCCCTCCTTAAGCATTGTCGAACTTTTACCGGATACTGATGTGCTGAAAATGAGCGAACGGATTAATGCGGGGTTTGGCGTATTGTCCCAGCCCGTCGGTCCTAAAAAAACGGTATGTCAGTATCGTACTACCCAGCCCGTCACGCTCAGCCCACTGTCTGTTACGGCGGTGAATATCGATGCCGAACCTGACGGACGCTCGGTCATCTGTATGCGAATAAAGTGCAATCCACAGATGGACTGGCCGCAAACCGATCTGACGCGTCTCAGCCTTTACCTGAGCGGTGACGCGCCGGTGACCCACGCGCTGCACCTTGCTTTGACAAAGCGTCTGGCCTCTCTTTATTTGAGACTCCCCAACAGCGTAGAACGTATTCGCCTGGAGGGGTTCTTTTCCCCGGGCGGATTTGCCAGTGAAGACAGTTTATGGCCAAAAGGTGATGCGGCGTTTGGCGGCTGGCAATTATTGCTTGAGTATTTTACGTTCCGCGAAAAATTTATGTTTGTCCATCTTAACGGTCTGGAAAAGGTAACGTTTCCTGCCGGTATAGATTGTTTTGAAATAGAAGCTGTACTGACTCAACAGTGGAGTTCTGAGCTTCCTTTGGGGAGTGAAAATATCCGTCTGCACTGCGTTCCGGTTATTAATCTCTTCACTCTGGAAGCCGATCCGCTGGTGGTTAATGGACTGGAAAGCGAATATTTGCTGCGTCCGCGCAGATTGCAGGATGGTCACACGGAAATTTATTCGGTGGATGCGGTTTCTGGTTCGCAGCGGGCGCGTAATGCCGTTTATGCCCCATTCACCAGCTTTCGCCACAAGGGAGGCATGATGCGTCGTAATGCGCCCGAACGTTACTACCATACACGCGTCAGGCGCGGCGTATCCGGATTGTATGACACCTGGCTGATCCTCGGCGGTGACGCCTGGGAGCGGGATCGTCTTGCTGAGTATGAAACCGTGTCATTGAAAGTGACCGGAACAAACGGTCAGCTACCCAGGCGAGCTTTGCAGAGTTCATTGCTTAATCGTTGTGAGCAGATCCTCCAGACGCCGCTTGCCGTGCGCAATCTGTGTAAACCGACGCTACCGGCTTATCCTCCCGCCGAGGATCGTTTTCACTGGCGCGTCTTAAGCCACCTCGGGTCCAGCTTTCTGAATATGATGGCCAGCGCTGAAGTGCTCAAAGGAACGTTGTCTCTCTATAACTGGCAGGATGATGAGCTTAATTATCGTCGTCTGGATGCGATCATGGATGTTCAACAACATGAAATACAGCGCTTTGAAAAAGGATTTCTACTCCGTGGTGTGGACATCGAAATAACGCTTGATGAGAACGGATTTACCGGTGAGGGCGATATTCATCTGTTTGGAGAAATGCTTAACCGCTTTTTTGCATTATATGCGGATATTCATTTGTTTAATCAGCTTACTTTAATCATACAGCCGGCAGGGAAAAGCTTGCGATGGAAAGAGAATCACAATCAGCGGCTACCCGGCTGCTAAATAGCCTTGGCGAAAACCTGCCACGTACCAATTTTTATCGTTTCTGCCAGTTGTTGGAACAGGGGAACCCGCAAGCGCCAGCTCCAGGAAGCCAGCAAAGTCCGCGCTTCGATGCCATTCGTTTTCGCCCTCATCCGGGGATGGGGTTCCCAGCGGGTGAGCTAAAAAGTGCAGAATATGATCTGCAGCATCCCACACTGCCGCCAACGGTTCGTGTCACTTTTATGGGGTTGTATGGCGTGGAGTCGCCGCTACCGACAACCTATCAGGATGATATCGCCCAGCGTCAGGAAGGTTCGGACGTTGCCGCTGAGTTTCTGGATATTTTTAATCACCGCTTAATTACGCAGTTTTATCGAATCTGGCGTAAATACAGTTATCCAGCGACCTTTCGTCCCGGCGGTACAGATGAAACATCGCAATATTTACTGGGACTAACAGGGTTGGGGATTCCAGGATGCGCCACGCAAACGCAAGCCCCGCTATCGCGTTTTTTGGCGCTGTTAGGAATAATGAGAATGCCAACACGTACGGCGGAAGGAATATCCGCGCTGGTTTCTTTATTATCGCCAATAACAAATATCACCGTGACCCCTCATGATAAACGCTTCGTCCTGCTGGATAAGGCGTTAAAAATGAGTGCGCGTCAACCCGTTAGCCTCCATTCTCGCCCGGTGATTGGGCATAGCGCCGTAGATATTAACAGTCAGGTGCTTATTACGCTAACCACGGATGTTCCTGATGAGGTTCGCGACTGGTTGCCCGGCGGTCAGCTTTACCATGATTTCCTCGCTCTCCTGCACGTTTATTTAGGTGCCAGAGTGAATGCGAGGCTGCAATTACGTATTCCTCGTTCAGCGCTTCCGGATGCTCAACTTACCAGTAATAACAGCGAACGCGCAGTACAGCTCGGCCGCACGGCTGTTATGCGTCTGGATAATCCGGAAATTAAGAATCAACTCATAACGATTAAACTTGGGCTCTGGCAGAGCCTTAGTCAACACGATCAGCGGAGGGAAGCCGATGAGACTGGCGATTATCGCTATTAATTTTGCCGTAATAACCGCAATGACCGGTCTGGTAACCGGATGTGGTCTGACACAGAAAATATCTGAAGGTACGGTGTCATTAACGAAGTCAATTTTTTATAAGGAAATTAAAACATTGCATTTGGATCTTTGCGCCAGAGAGGGCGCTAATAAAAATGCGCAGGGCATCGCGCTTTCAACGGTCGTACGTGTTTACCAACTCAAAGATCGTAAAGCATTTGATTCGACAAACTATCAGTCTTTATTTGCGCAAGACAGTACGGTGGTGAAAGCAGATTTATTGGCTCAGAAAGATATTCGGGTACGTCCTGGTGAAAGCGTAACTGTCGATATTCCACTCGAAAAGGAAACGCAATATGTTGCCGTGGCGGGAATGTTCATTTCTCCCGATCGGTCTGAGGATTCATGGCGTGTAGTATTGGAGCGTGAAGATCTCGATTCTGATAAAGCGCGCGTGATTGAATTAAATTCTCAGGCTCTGGTTCTTCTGATGCAGGAGGACGAGTCATGATTAAACGACCTTCTCTTTATGACATCTTGTTGGGTAATTTCTCCGGTGGTTTGCCTTTGCATGCAGTTGGTGAAAACACGCAGGTCATCTTGTCCGTTCTCGATAATATGCAGCGCATTTTGAATACGCGTGCCGGTAGCCTTAAACATTTACCCGACTACGGTCTGCCGGATATGACCAAAATCCTCCAGGGTATGCCGGGAACGGCACATCAGCTTATCAGTACGCTTTCTCAGGTTTTATTGAAGTATGAACCGCGACTGAACGGTATTCAGGTCACAATGCAGGAGCAGGAATCGCCAGGGCATTTACGCTACTCCATCGATGCCGAGCTTCAGGACCTTGGCGTTGTTCGTTATGGCACTGATTTTACCCCCGAGGGACGGGTGCTCATCCGCCACCTGAAAAAACAGGGTTGGCTTGAGACAGGAGCGTACTGATATGGAGACGAATCGCATCAGCGCCGGTGGCGACCCGCGTGCTTTCACGGAGTTCGGGCAGCTACGCGATGAAATCAGCAAGCTGACTCATCCCGCGCGCCCGGACGTTGACTGGCAAAAGGTTGAACAGTTAAGCCTGACTTTGTTTCGCCATAACGGCGTCGAATTGCAAACCCTGGCCTGGTATACCGTCAGTAGAATGCGTAATGCCGGGCTGCTGGGACTTGCCGAAGGTGCCGAGCTTCTGGAGGCGTTACTGACGCATCACTGGAGTGCTATATGGCCGCAGCAAACCCATGCTCGCGTTGAAATTCTGACATGGCTGTCAGCCCGTTTACAGCAAGAATTGCGTACGCTAACGCTGTCATATGCTGATTTATCCGTGGTGTATCGGGTTGAACAGCGTTTAAAACATGCCTGCGAAGTGCTGCAACGGCTTGAGTTGAAAGCGCTGAGTAAACTGGAGGCTGTTGTTACCTGGATGCACAATGCCGCTTTACGCCTGGAGAAGTCAGAAGCGGATTCGGGCTCAGCCGTTGTGACGATACCGGCTTCAGGTGCGACCATTAACGTTGAAACGTCTTTGCCACAGTTGGTCTTTGTGGTTAATGAACCCGTGTCACCAGCGCAATCGAGCGCAACGGTTTTTGCTACTCAAACCGAACATGGAGCCCGACGGATGTGGTTAGGGTTTGCTATCGGTGTCATGGTGACTGCGTTCGTAACTACAGGTGCTTTTCTTGGTATCACTCATATGCGCGCCGACGGATATGAACTGGTGAAGCCATTGCCGCAGATGCTGTCGCCAGAGCAATTGTCCACGTTGAGGCAATCTTCAGATTTGAAGGAGCAGAAGCAGGACATAATTGCCGCAACGCAAGGGCAATTGGACGTTTTACATGACCTGTCACCTCTATGGTCGAGGGAGTATGCCGCATCATTAGCGCAGCAGTTAGTCACCCTATGGCCGGAGGAATCGCAGACTACGACATTCGTTAGTGGGTTACAGAAAGCGTTAACCACGGAAGCGTTGCCGGAAAGCGCTCTGCAAAACTGGCATGATGCCCAGCAGGGGCTGGAAGCGTTAACTGCCAGGCTAAATACGCTTGATGAACGCAAAGGTAAATATCTGACGGGGTCGGAGCTGAAATCAGCCATTTTCACTATCCGCCGCCAGCTTGACCAAACGCCGCCGACAGAAGAGTTATTGCGTCAAATCGATGAGGAATTAAGCCTACAGGGGAGGGTATCACCCGCGTTGTATCAGCAGCTCGATATGCGGCTTAATCAGCTTCTTAATCGGTATGCTCTATTGAAACAAAGCGCTACGGGGAGGGAGTAAATTATATCAAACAAAAGCAAAAAACCGCCTTGTGGGCGGGTTCTTTGAATAGTGGTGCCCGGACTCGGGAACATTCAGTTACTTACCAATTTGATTTCTATAAAAAATTCTTCTGCTACTTATTGTCAAGACCCTGCATGTGACCCGTATTTCTTCTTTTAAATCATAATGATGGATTAGTAATCAAGAAAGTAGTTCGGTTAGAACCTTCGGTACGATTCCCTTTTTAAGATCATAAAGATTTTGCATCGCCTGATTCCTGATCTAATTGTGAAATAACCCAATGTTTAAAAAGGGTTTTGAGTGTATTATTCAAAGGTTATTTTATGTTCAGGGAGGTATCATGCCACAACTGCTTCGTATCATTCTTATACACACTCACCTGCCTGGCATTGTTGAAATTCAACTGGATCAACATACCAATATTTGTGGAACAAATGCTTCCGGAAAAACGACGCTTCAGCGCCTTGTTCCTGTTTTCTACGGCGAACAGCCTAATAAAGTCGTACCAAGAACGCGGAAGAAGTTCGACGAGTTTTATCTCCCCTGTAGCAATAGTTATATCATTTATGAATACCAGCGAGAAACGGGTGACAATTGCCTGGTTGTTTTGACGGGTAAAAATGAGGGCGGCGTTGAATATCGTTTTGTTAGTGCGCCTTATCATCCTGATTTTTTCCTCCGCTATACGGAAGATGGCGCGAACGGCTTGAGTTATAACGAATGGTCTGCCCAGATGCGCAGCCGGGATGACATCTCAGTTTCAGCCAAAATAGGTTCAACTACGGAGTACCGTAGCATCATTCAGAATGATGTATCGTCATTACGCGGTAATTCGACGGAGACGATGCGGTTACGTCGTTTGGCGGCATCGTTTAGTCTGGTGAGTGGTAACTATAAGCTTAGACATATTGAGAAATTAGTGAGTGCTGTTCATGCCGGTGAAGGCAAAATGGAAACACTCAAAACCATGCTGGCGGCGATTTTTGCCGATGATGGCGTTACTCTCCCTCAAACCAAAGTAAAAAGCGGCTTTGCGCGGGAATGGATCCAAAAAATGCGCCAGTCGTTGCGTTACGATAAATTGCAGCAGGAGTTTGAACTCTTACAGCGCCTGGGGCTGAAACTGGATGATACGGAGGCGCAGTTAGCTGCGCTCCACCCTCTGTTAAGAAATGATGAACAAATTCAGAAGCAGGCAAAGGTGGATGCAGAACAACAGCTTATTCAGCGACGGGGAGAGTTTATCCAATTAGAGGATTGCTTTAATCAACAGAGTCGCGAACTGAACGATCAATTAAGTAAAACGCAAAGTGAATTAAAAACGGTTCAGGCATGGCTGGATCATGTTCAGGAAGAGAACGATCGTTATGAACGTAAAGATATCCGCCTTTTGCAGACGCACATGGACGAATTGCCCCAGTGGCGGGAGGCGCTTTTAGCGCAAAGTGAGCAATACCGGCTTATGCAGGATCAAGTCGGTGAACTTTCCCGAGAGTTTGAACAGCACAAAGCAAAACTAAAAGACAGTTTTTACCGTCAGGACCGACTGACTCAGCAAAAAATTCAGGATTGCCAGCGGGAAAAAGAGGCGGTCAGGGATAAATTTGACAGCCAGAAAGAGATACTTCGGCAGCGTTTCGAAGAGCGAAAACAACAGCAGGAAAATCACTACGGTGAACAACTGGAGAAGATTTCATGCGATCGAACGGCTGTTAGCACTGAGCTTAAACATTCCCAGTTAACCGCTGAAGAGCAAGAAGAGCGCCAGATTGCAGAGTTGCGTATTGAGCAGGCCCAGGAGTACTTATTACAACTGGGCGATCAACGACAAAATGCGCAGACAAAGCTCTCCGAGGCCCGTAAACAGCAGGATAGCGCAGAAAAGCAATTGCACGATGCTCGCGCTGGTCTGCATCAGGCTGAGGAACAATTGCTGCAACTGCATCGCCAGTTGGATCCTGAACAGGGGACATTACGCTACTTCTTGCGTTCACGTTACGAGGGCTGGGAGCAGAATTTGGGCAAGATTCTGAATGAAAACCTGCTGGAACGTAAGGACTTGCAGCCTGATCTAAGGGAACTGTCGGAATCACTGTACGGCCTGCAACTGGAATTAAGCGTACTGGATATGCCCGATTTTGCACAGGATGAAGCTTCAATTCGACATAGTCTTGATAAGGCAGAGCAAGTCAGGGTGCATGCTGAAGAAGCGAAGAAAACGGCAGAAGCCAGCTTTCAGGAGCACCACCAGAACGTCAAACATTTGCAATCGCAAGCGGACGAGTGTGAAAGACAATATCAACGTCAAAATCAGGAGGTCGGTTATGCCCGGGATGCCCGTACTCGTTTAATCGCAGAGCATGGGGCGCAGGAGCAAGAACGTCGGCAGGAAAAACGCGTCCGCTTAAGCGCATTAGAAAAAGCACATACCGAATTAACGCAACAGAAAGAACACGATCTCCGCGCGTTAACGGACGAACATAATGCGCAAACGCTGCAATGGAGTATCGACCTTCAAAGTGAACAGCAGCAAATTGATGAGAAGGTGGAAGAACTGTCCCTACAGATAAACAAAAAACGTGCCGATATGGAAGAACAGATAAGAATATTCCAGCAGGCTCTGGACGATGATTTAGCGAAGAAGGGAATTGATCCCCGCGAAGTCAAAATACTGCGGGAGCGCATTGAAACGCTTAAAAAAGATATTCAGGCGGTTGAAGAACGTCGGGATGAGCTGACCGAATGGCTGCGTTTTATCAAACTTGACTGGGAGCAGTTGCGGCCTGAGAAACAGAAGCAGGAAAGTGAACTCTCTCAGCAGAAGTGTGAGCTGTTGCAGTCAGAACGTCAGTTAAAAGCGGAGTATCAGAATAAAAAAGACAGGCTTAATGATGAGAAAAAACGCTATGATACGCTGATGCGTCAGGCCGGCGAGCTTGTTAGTCAGTTAAAGGTGTTGCTGGACCGATTATTGCCTTTGCCGCTGGCCGAAATTGTTCCGGCTTATATTGATTCCGCCGCTGATATTAATGAACGGATGTCGCGTACCAGCGATATGCTGGAGCAACACGCCAGCGTGACCCGTACGCTGGAGAGTAAGCTCAACGAGTTTAAGACCCGCTTTAATCAGGATGCTGACCCTGCTTTCCTTGAATTATTGGGCTCTGAGATAGATAAATTACCCGATCCGTTGCGAACCCGGCAGCAGTTGCCAATACTCGAAAAACTCCTGCAACTGCTTAAAGATAAACAGCAGCAATTACTGGAAATGGGGGAAAATATCGGTGGCGATCTGAAAAAGTTCTTTGATGTTTTCAGTGATATCAATCGCCGGATTTCGCAACAAAGTCGACGCTTAAGCGATGCGGTTACCGACGATTTGCAACTGGAAGGCATCAATAAATCAGAAGTTCGCATTTTATCAACCATCGACCAATTACGATTCTGGAAACCATTAAAGCGCTTTGCTCAAAGCTATAGTGACTGGCGATCGTCTGGTCAGCAACTCCCTCCCGAAAGCTATTTGAATGCCCTTATGGATGTGGTTGAACTGCTTCATGCCGATGAGCGTTTCACTATGGAATCGTTATTGAACCTCGAACTTCATCTTAATGAAGGTGGGGAAGATATTGTTATCAAAAACGATCGTCAACTGCTGGAAGCGTCAAGCCACGGTATGGCCTATCTGATCTTATGTAAATATCTTTTGGCGTTCACGCGTTTGTTAAGAGGCAAATCAGACGCGGTTATTCACTGGCCCATTGATGAACTCGGCACGCTGGCCTACCACAATGTAGAGAAATTATTTATTGCCTGTAGCCATAATAATATTGTGATTGTAGGCGCTTTTCCGAATGCGGAATCGGATGTGTTAATGCTGTTTAAACACCGTTATTTACTTGATGCCGATCAGCTTGAGCCGACTCAGCGCAGGCTGAAAAGGATCCAGCCGAAAGTGAGCCGCTTGGCAGCCCGACTGGCGCAGATGGAACAGGGGGCTGTGTAATGCTGGAACATGGACCTTTAATCAAAAGGCTGCTGACAGGGGAATTTATTTGCCGTATCAACGACCCGGATGCCTATCGTCATTTACAGGATGAGAGTACCCGGCAAGCGATGGACAACTATTTGCGCCCTCTTAACTACAGAGTTGTCAGTAATGAAACGCAAACTGTTTATTATGCGGGTTTTTGTGAGATGAATCGCGATACCCGCAGCCAACTGATGAATCAGTTTAAGGACATTATCTCTTCTCTGCTGCCTCTGCTTGAGTGGTTACAACTCATACAGGAGACGCAAGGGCGGGAGAGTACGCTGACCGCCGGCGACTATATCAGATTGTCGGAAATCATGACGCGTGTAGAGGATAATCAGAGCCTGCAACAGCGTCTGAATCAGCTTTCCAGCGATCGTTTTTTCAATTGTAAGAGTGATTCCATTGATCTTCAGCTCAAACAAATTTTCCGGCGTTTGAAAGAACATGGCTATGTCAGACAACCCAACGCCGAGCAGCAGATATTTATTGCCACGGGGAAAATTGATTATCTGATTGATGTGATCCGCTTTATCCGTGATGAAGAGCATTTACCGGTTGAAGACACGCCGCCTGTTCAGCAGGAGCTTCTGTAATGGCGCAGGAGATTTCTCCGCTATCCGGTCTGTTTAAAAACGGCGCTGACCGGCTGGCATTGTTGGGAAAACACCATCACGCCTTAATGAAGGGGTATGTCGATGGGTTTATTGATGAAACGGCTTTTAGCGACCAGACATTAAAAAAGCTGATTGCAGCGCGTATTGTATGGCGTCCTGATGAGCAACAGCCACTGATGCTACGCCCGCTGGTGAGCGAACTCATTGCCAGTATGGTTGCTGATGAGAGCCGACGGCAGATTAATGCGGATGTGGCAGAAAAGCTGGAGCAAATCCGCAATAAGGTGCAGGCCTGGCGCGATGCTTATTATAAAGGTGATTACACTATTGCTGAACGGCAAATGCAGAGGTTGACTGAACTCGTTCACGATCTCAGCGGGCAGTTTGAAGAGGCCATCGACAGCCTCTGGCACCGTCTGAATAATGATTTTGGTTTCGTCAGCAGCCTGAATGAAAAAATTAATGAGAATGCGCGGGCGCAAAACCAGGTTCGTCGGTTGCTTGATGGACTGGATTTGATTGTTTTCCATGAATTGATAGAGTTCGCGGAAAACAATAGCGCACTACGTAAATTATTAGTGAGTCAGTTACAGTTGCGCGTCAGTCTTCACCATAGTTCATTACTGGCCGTTCAGCAGCGTCTGGTGGATCTGATGGTTAAGTTTCGCCAACAGCAATCGCGCACATTATTAGTGACGAATATGGCTGCTTTTTTGCGTCAGCATCCACAATATCAACCCGCCAGCTACCCTGAACGCCGGGAAGTGCCGGATGTATTCAATATTGCGACGCCACTTTCACTGCAAACCTCCATTTCGCTCGACAGACCCGTGGATCGGCAAATGATGGCGGAGATGTTGCTCGCTTTGCCTCGGGCATCGGTTATGCCTCCGCCTGTGCCAAAAAGTGCAGGCTCAGTAATTCCTCCTATTGATGAGGAGGTCGCTGCTCGTCAGGTTGCGCTTAAAATGGACGTTGAGGATTTCTATGTTTTCGCTGCCGGGCAATCCGGGCCGGTGAACGCGCTGCATTATCTGACGGAGAATCATCTGAACTGGGACAGCGAGATATGGCTTTATCAGGTTATTACGGAATATCAATCATTGCCGTTAGCGGATAAACCGCGTTTCTGGCAGCGTTGTGACGAGCGTCAGGCCAGCCCGGTAAATGATCTGCGTATTATATCGGATGTGATTATTGGCGTGAGGGGAAAATGATCGAAGCAGAATCGTTGTCGTATAACGCACTCGTCTGGCTGAAAAAACTTGATCATCGCCTGAAAGCGAAAAATTACGAGAAGAAAAATACCGACAGTAAAATCGTGATGCAGGTTTTGCGTTGGTGTACTGCGCTGGATTTGATCCCGGCTAACAGTTTGTTGCTGCCTGATTTCATTTTTACAATGGCGTTGCTGACGAAAATTTCAGAAGCTCAGCAGCGTCTCAAACAGGCAAATTTTCGTGACGATATTAGTACACAAAATCGTATTGAGAGTGCGCAGTTAAGCGATCAGGAGATTAAAACGGCGGGAATTCGACCACAACAGCATCGAGTACTGTTCCGTCTTAATCAGCCTTTAGTCAATGAGTTGGGGATGACAGTTGAGGTCGTCGATACTGATTGGCGTAATATTACGCTGACGCAGTTTGATGCCCTTATCGTGGTGGAGAATCAGGATTGTTTCTACTATCTGGCGCTTTTTGATTATTCCCTGTGCGACTTCCGTTCGCCTCTGATTATTTATCGTGGCGATCGGACATACAGTAAGGGGGCTGTTGCATTGAAGCATTGTTGGTTGAAAACCGGGAAAGCAATGATCTATTTTGGCGATTTTGACCCGAAGGGAGTCAGTATTGCGATGAATGAAGGTTATCATTCTATGTTATTACCTTCACCAGCCGTAGTGATAAAGAAATCCTCTTCAGCGATGTTTCCTGATGCGCAGTTAAAGTTCTTACCTGAATTATTGAGAGGTAAGGTTCATTCCCATTTTCGTGACTATCTGTTGGTTTTGGAAAAGCATCAGGCGCTGAGGCAGCAAAAAATGCAGGGTGAAATCTTGAAAATGGTTATGTTGAAAGCATCAGATTAAAATATTTCGTTGCTGGCCGTGTATTTTTATCTGATGAGCAGGTCATTATCCTACAAATGTCCCTGCAGCCACTCCGTCACGCGCTCAACCTCAAAAGCGCGTAACCAGATAGCCAGCAGGATCTGGTTACGTCTGAGCGTCGCGCATAAAGTGGTTGATCTCACGCTGTGCATCGCGAAGACGGTCAGCGATCTCGGCAAATCCGTCAGGTTCACGAAAGAACATTCCCCCTTCCACTGCAGTTTGATGATCCCCTGCGATCGCGGCGAACCGTTCAGCGTCATCAGGCAACAGTTGCAAGTTTCCGACAATCACCTGAGTAAAATCCACACCCGGCACAGACCAGCGACGTTGCTTCATCTCGACCACATTACGCATGGCTTCCAGCGTTTCATAGGGGCTGGCGAAATGATGGCGCAGCAGACAATCCACATCATACCAGTGGCGAGCGAGTCGGGCCGGGTTTGGCGCTTTGGTTTGCGTACAAAACTGGTGTAGCGCCGTCAGCTTTTCCCAAAGAATATAACCGGTGTTATAAGCATTTACGGTCGCAACAGGTAGCTGAAGGGCATCTAATCCAGCAATCCCGGACAGATAGCTCACAACAGGCATTTGATCGGTTGGCTTACCGCGATTTCGTCCGCCAAATTCCAGCAGAATATGATCGCGCTGATAGGCCATACTGTCTTCTTTCACCCGTGGAAAATAGATATTGACTTTTTCGCCACCGCTGTTGAGTTCCATTTTTGCTTCAAGGCCCGGAATATCATAAATCTGAAAGCGTTGGTTTAACCGTTCTGCCAGCGTACTTGTCCATGCGATTAAACGCTCTTGCTGCTGATCTCTGAACCGGCGATTCTGGCTATTATTCTGCGTGCTTTGCTCCCACGCCTGCAGTTCTTCCTCCTCTGAGTGACCTGCCAGATCGGCCCAGTGAACAGAGAGATCGATATCTTCAGAAAAACGTTCAATCACGTTCCAGCATTTGCTTAACGCCGTTCCACCTTTAAACGCGACAGAGAGGTCGCCCAGCAGATCCTCATTAAAAAGCAGCCGAAGGATCTCCGTTACCCAGAGATCCTTTTCCAGAAAGCTGGCTCCCAGCCCGGAGGGATGCTGTTGTGCTGCGTAAGAAAGGATTTCCTGAAGCTCGCTGCGGTACGATGCGCTCCGGTAATAATCGAAAATGTTCATCAGAGCGCCTTTTGCAACATCATCAGATGCGAGCGCCACGCATGAAGCGCAGGTTCATTCATTAACTTTCCGGCAATCTGTCGCGCTTTGGCGGACGGGACGCTCAGCCGGTGAAAGGCATTCTTCAGGATTTCCGGCGGGGTATGCTCCTGATCCAGACTCAGTAAACCGCGCATCAGTTCCCCTTCAGGCCGGTTCAGCCAACGCAACCGGCTTGCTGATTTATGCTGGATTCGTACCTGCTCATTACCGACGCGGAACTCTCGCGTCGGGCCATTTGACCAGTAGATGCGTTTAACCGGTGCCTGCGTTTGCAGCCCCAGCCGGTAAGCGGCTTCCAGCCCCTGAAGGGTGATTTTATAACCGCGCTCCTTTGCCCATGCTGCGGCAACATCATTGGCGCTGGCAATCACGTTAACAGAGGGGATGTTTTTCAACGGTTTTGGCCGGGAGTAGAAACCCCGTTCAACCCGAACCAGCAGGCCTTCTTTGACCAGACGACTCATTGCCTGTTGTACCGACGTGCGGCTTCCCAGCGAATAAAATCCGCTGATGGAAAAGGGGATGCCCCGCTTCATGCGGTGAACCCGCTGGCGGGCCAGAGCGGCAACAGACATTGATTCTCCTGTACTGACATTTTAATTGATATGTACTTTCATTATATCCCTTGTGTAACAAGGAGTCTAATCTAAAAAATGTCAGTAATATTTATCCATGGTAATGTATAAAATGGTAGTTATCAGTGAGGTAGCTTGCTGTAGGGAATTCCGACGATAAAATACCCACATACAGCAGGCGGTGATAAGGATATAGCATGAGCATTCTCTCCATCCACGGCGTTCGCAGTTATCAGGGTGAAAAGCCAGTGGAGTTCGATTTGAACAAGTATGTCACTCTTATCTATGGACAAAACGGTTCAGGGAAATCAACCGTTTCCGGCTACTTCTATAAGCATGGTCGACCAGATTACAGTCAGTGCCAGCTACGGCCTCCACTGGACATGAACTACCTGGTGTTTAATCAGGAGTATGTAGACGATATTTTCAGTCAACCTTCTCAACCTGGTGTTTTTACTTTGAATAGTGAAAATGCTGAAATAAAAAAAGAAATAGATGCTCTGGAAGCGGAGAATAAAGTTTTACTTGCCCGGCGTGATGCTTTGGACGCGCAAAAGTGCGACGTTGAGGGTATGAAAGAAAACATTAAAAGTAGCTCAGCGAAACAGATCTATAGTTCCACCGCAGAAATCAGAAAAACAGATTTATGGGATTTGATGGCTGGTACCAAGCAGACTGACAAGCTTTATCAGACCATCCTTGAACACACTGAAGTTGAAGAGACTTCGACGCAGGAATTGAACGAAGAACTTCACCGACTTGAGGCCAGTAAAGGCAACCCTTACGCTTTACTTGAAGCACTGCCAGCATCGCCTTTGAATGAAAGTGATATTGCGTTATTGATGCAACCTCTTATTCCTGCTGGTGATAGCCGTCTTGCTGCTGCAATTAACCAATTAGGCAACATTGACTGGGTGAGGAATGGACAGCAGTGGCTGAGTGATGACATTTGCCCATTTTGTCAAACGCCGATAGATGCCCGGCAACTTCAACAGGAAATCACTGCCCTTTTTGATACCTCATGGGAAGCCGCGATGGACCAGTTGCGGGAACTTCAGGCGCGATATCAACTCTGGCACGATAAACCCGAACATATGCGGCAGTTAATAAAAGCGTGTCCGTTAGTTGATCAGGAACATCCTGTTTATCTCTGTTTGCTTGAACTGGATCAGGCCTATCAAAGAAATAAATTGCATATCGATGAGAAATTAACATCACCCTCTGCGTCTATTGCTGTTGAGGATCTTTCTGCTCTGGCTGGCAATGTCTCTGTGCAGATCGCCAGTATTAATAAGGTGATAAGCGAACATAATCGAAAGGCTGAAAATTATCAGACTGAACGGGTAAGACTGAAACAGAGGTTACTCGGTCATATCCGAAAGCTGGCTGCCGATACGATAATTAACCATGATGAACAACTAGCAGAACTTGCTGAAAAATTAGCAAAATTAATGGTATCTCGGGATGAAATTACGGCCCAGCTTGATACGCTGAACGCAATCATTCGAGATAAATCCAGCCTGATTATCAATACGCAGGAAACGATTGAACATATTAATCACAGTTTGGATAGCCTTGGGATCACTGGATTCCGCATTGCTCCCTATGACGATCGGGATGATTATCGTCTGGTGAGAGAAGGTGAGAACAGCGATACGCCTGTTTTTGGTAGTTTGAGTGAAGGTGAAAAAACGCTGATTGCTTTTCTCTATTTTCTGGAGACTTGCACAGGAAGGAAAAGTCGTGATGACAATGACCAACGAAAACGTTTAATTGTCATTGATGACCCTATATCCAGCCTGTCGCAAAATTATGTTTTTGAAATAGCATCGTTAATCCAGCATCAGATTATACGTGCCAGAATTGCTGAGAAAGTGATTATTCTGACGCACAGCCTGTTTTTCTTTCAGGAGTTACTGCTTTCTGCTGAACGAAAGAAAAGGGCTGCGGGTTCTTGCCCACCAGAATGGACGCTTTATCGGGTATCCAAATCCTTACATAGTTCTGCTTCCCTTGTTTCCGAAAAAGAATTACTGAACGACTATCAGGCACTATGGTATGTCTTACGCCATGCCCAAAAAGATGACATTGCCAGTGTGGTGATCCCAAATACGATGCGGCAAATACTTGAGTACTACTTTGGTTTTTCGGGGAAAAGTGAAACGCTTCACCGGGCGCTTGAAACACTGGCTAGCGGACCTGAGGGGGAACCTGGTTTCCGTATATTTGCTCGTTATCTGAATCGACATTCTCACCAGGATGCCCGCAATATCTCTCTTCATGAGGGGGCTTCGGTTGAACGCTATCTTGCCTGGTTTAAGAAAGTCTTTGAGGCTGCGAAAGATGAAGAACATTACACATTAATGATGGAAAAAACGACGCAGGCAGCCTGATTACAAAAGAGGAGGACCATCACCCCGGGATTACCGTTAACTGTTCGGCAAAGAGCGCATGTGCTGACACACGTGCTCCCAGCGACCAAAACGGAAACGCAGATACTGGTGAACCAGCACAGTTTTCTGTTTCATACCGGGCTCCTTTCTTTCAACACCGACTGGCTGTCGGCGAGCCTCGTACACCTCGTACTCGCGTGACTATCGTGTAGAAGCTAAGGATCCCGGGGGATGGCTTCCGCTATCATAGGCGATTTTTCTTGATGATTCAATCTTTGCTTTAGATAACAATTAATTGAGATGGTCGTATTTTTGTGTTGGGGTGAATTCGGTCACTGTTTTGCTGCTGGCATTATTGGTCAGAGAAGTGTAATGGAGGCCCCGAAAATTTCTTGTCTGGCAAAACCAAACGCGGTATCGTTTACAAGCACCTGCAAAATCAGGTGCCGGGCTTGACCTCCTGAATATCTTTTGTTGGCGACATATTGACGCGCCTGCGTCTTTTTTTATGTCGTATGCACGGCTACATCTCAATGGTGGGCTGGGCGGGGGCACCGCAAGGTGCGCCGGTTGCCAACAAAGCCGGTAAGGTCAACTCCGTCCAGTTCACCACCATGAGATTGACCTCTCTGGTGGTGGTTTATCAACTTTTGTTGGAGGCTGCCACTATGGCTACGATCCCCACCCATACACACCCGTTACTCGCTGTTCCCTTCAATGCTGCCACGGACTTCACCGTCCTTGCCAGCCACTGCGAAAACTTCGCCGAAACCCTGATTGAAAGTAAAAATATTGCGTTAAAAATGGCGCTCTGCGGCAGACTCAACATCGCTTTGGCACTGCTCCAGCCCACGCTGTTAGAACCTGTCCCGCCCCATCTTGTTGAAAGCCTGACCGTTGATACCCTCCCCGCAAACGCCCCTCAGTTTGGGCCGGAATGTACCGAACTTTGCAACTACTGCCTTGCCCTGACGCAGACGCTGGCGGGGCAGGGATTTTCCTCGGAAACGGAGAAATTCCTTAGCTGGCTGCTGTATGACCTGATCAATTACTTTGCGGCAGAAATGAAAGCCCCGCGTTGGCTGCGTACACCTGACGGCGTAAAGTTTATTGACGGGGTGGCGGCATGATGCAAACGGACTGGCATTCTGCCGACATCATCGCGGCGCTGAAAAAGCGCGGAACGTCGCTGTCCGCCGTTTCCCGCAACTCAGGGCTGGCATCCTCCACGCTGGCAAATGCGCTAATAAGGCACTGGCCCAAAGGCGAAAGATTGATTGCTGAAGCGCTGGGCGTTGTGCCAGAACAAATCTGGCCTTCGCGCTATCGTAAGCCTGAAAATTGCTAAATCGTCTCTCCCGCTTTTCTGGTAGCTGTGCTGTCAGAAGAGCGGGAGAAGGCAAGCGAAGCGCGGCAGACTGCCATTCACAGAATGACGAAAAAATCCACAAACAACTCAATTTCCAGAAAAAAGATTTCCCCTTTTCATCCTCATAAACCGGGTGTAATCTTCCTCCTGCAATATGCTGTCGTCGACAGCTCCCTTTGCTTCACAACCTGAAAGAAGCACCTGTTATCAGGACGGTTGATCCCTTTACCGGTGCAGACCTCTGCAAACACCGGGTCGCAGAACATCGCGGCAGAGGCCCGAAGTTATACACGCTACATACTTTTACTGCGCCAGTTCATCGGCTACCATTCCACCCAACCGGAAATCACCCGATTTCACGGTTCACTTACACCTGCTGAGTTTCAGCGCCTTTTACCTGCACCAGTCCACTGGTCGATGCTTCACCGCGCCGGAAACTTTCCGGTAAATCCTGCACCTGTTGCTACATCAGCGCCTTTTGCGTTACGGGCTTCGGGCTGCATTGCCGCAAGGCTTTGCTGCCGCGTGACCGTAAACCTGCACCAGAATTGGCTCTTTTAGAGCACGAGACCTGACCGGGCGTCACTTGAGTCCCGTATTTCGGGCGCAAGTGACGCCGTTTCACCACGCCGACGCGAGCCACCGCAAATCTGGCCTGCGCCCTCAATCCCCACTCTGACACGCCGATTACAGGCCGCTGTCAGTCATAAAAAGGAGAAAAAGATCGATACCGAGGGGGGCATGATGCCCCGGAGAATTTCCTGCTCACGCAGGCAGCCTGTACCGCGTACAGTCTGAAACTCCCTACACCTCAACAACCTGCCACCCCGGCGTGAAGGTATCGTTCTGGCGCAGCCACAAAGCATACGCCGGGGCCAGATTGTGCTTTTTAACAGCGGCAAGGGGTAACTATGGGCAAATTAGGCAATGAAATGAAAGGGCTGGCGAAAAAAGCGGGCGGCAGTTTTAAAACGGTGGATGGTCGTATTCATATTGTGCAGCGGTTCAGCCGCCATTTACGTGAGCTGAATATCCAGATCCAGCGTGTGGAGCAGATCAAGGTTCGCCATATCGAATGCTACGTTCAGGCACGTCTGGCGCAGGAAATCGGTAAACGGACGCTGCAAAATGAAATGGCCGCACAGCGCGGCGTGCTGCAACAGGCCGGACGTAGGCAGGTAGCCGAACATGAGCGACTGACCAATAAAGCATTAGGGCTGGCTGGCGCATCGCGTAACGGCACCAACCGGGCCATCACGCCGGAGTATTATCAGCAGGTGCTGGAAGCCGCCCGCGATAAAGACGCAGGGCTGGCGGTAACGCTGGAACTGGCAAGGCTGATGGGACTGCGATCGCAGGAAGCGGTGCAGTGCTGCCAGTCGTTGAAAGCGTGGAAAAAGGCGCTGGAGCGCGGCGAAACCCGGCTGACGGTGGTGTTCGGCACTAAAGGCCATCGCCCGCGTGGAACCGTTATTCAGGATGCTGGCGCAATGAAAAAAGCGCTGGATAACGCCCTGGCTGTTGCAGAAGAACGTAACGGCAGGCTGATCGACCAGTCCAACCTCCAGAAAGCCATGAACTACTGGCGGGGGGAGCTTGCCGAAGCCGGACTGACGGGGATGTATACCCCGCACTCGCTGCGTTATGCGTGGACTCAGGATGCCATTCGCCATCATCTGGCGCAGGGATTCAGCGAAAAAGAAGCGCTGGCGCTGACGGCGATGGATTTGGGCCACGGCGACGGGCGCGGGCGTTATGTGGCGCAGGTTTACGGGCGGCGGGATGAGGAGTAATTTCCTGTTCTGGTGCAATCATGAAAAGCAAAAGGCTGAAGGGTAAAGGAATATTAAGGGTAACAGCGCCAGACCGGAAAAGGCCAAAGGGCCTAAAGGGCCGGAACTGGCGCAGTTCGACATTTAACTGGGGGGATCTGGCGCAGCGAAATGGATTTTGATACTGGTGCAAATTAAAAGCAGAACCACAGCAACTTTTAAAAACCTGCAAAATATGTTGGTTCAGTTTTTTCCCTTATTGGCTATATTAGAAATGACAAACTCAGCCCGTTTCTCCACTGAGGCACGAGGTAATTCAAGTAGCTGGTAACCGTATTTTTGATAAGTGGTCACCATTGCGAGATATGTCAGTTCGGCCTCCTCAATCGACTGTTTTCGCTCCGCATCCTGTGTGTAAATTTCTGGCCATGGCGGCGCAATAAACACTTGTTTACTGTAACGAAATGTCTGAATGGCCTTATCTAAATGGGCTGGTACAGGTAAATGGCATAAGTTGAGATAGCCTGCAATATCAGGAATTCCTCGATCAAAAAAGCAGATCTCATTGCACCCTTCAACGGCATGCCATGAACGCATTTCCCAACATAGCATCCATTCTGCAAAAGCCATTCTGTCGCTCCATGGAAGCGCATTTCCATTGATGGAAACCTGAGTCTGAATAACGCCTCTGCCAGCTTCAGGCAAGCACGTATAACCTTTAGTAATCAAAGCGTCAATGAGTGTGCTTTTACCGGAACCTGGCCCGCCGGTAATAACAATACGCTGCTGGAGGTTTGACATAAAATTCTCCAATAAAAATAGAATAAGAAGTTTTGTTAGAAAGGAAAAACAGGAAGTAAAAAGCAGGTAGAGTGACGCTGAGCATGTTATCAGTCGCCACCATAAAAGGGGAAGCGCTGAATAACATCAGATTAAAAAGGACCAAAGTAAGTGCAAATAAAAAGCAGATCCGCTGAGATCTGCTTTACGGCGTGGTTCATCAACAAATTCAGGCCACCTGAACCTGCCTGTCATACCGATAAGGCGCAACGAACTTCTGCCGACAGGCGTCGAGCCAGTCCGACCACCACTGCATCATCTGTGTGCGCTCGTCGAGGTGTTCCGCCTTGTGGATATACGCGGCGCGAACATTGTTACGCTCCTGATGGCTCATCTGCCGCTCCACGGCGTCTTTCGACCAGCGCCCGGACTCAATCAGTGCGCTACAGGCCATCGTGCGGAAGCCGTGGCCGCACACGTCTACTTTCGTATCGTACCCCATCACCCGCAGCGCCTTGTTGATGGTGTTTTCGCTCATCGGCTTGCGCGGATCGTGATCGCCGGGGAACAATAACTCACTGCTGCCGGACAGCAGTTTTAACTGCTTCAGCACCGTCACCGCCTGCGTTGACAGCGGCACCAGATGCGGCGTTTTCATCTTTGCGCCGCGCTCTGAATAACGCACGCCCGGAATCGGCTCACGCTGTGCGGGGATCGTCCACATGGCACCATCCAGATCGATCTCTGTCCAGCGGGCAAAACGTAGTTCGCTGGAGCGGATAAAGATCAGCAGGTTAAGCTGTACCGCCAGCCGTGTCAGTAATCTGCCGGAATAGCTTTCCAGCCGCTCCAGTAATTCCGGCATTTTCTCCAGCGGCAGGGCGGGGTAGTGGTTTTTCGGCGGCGGCGCGATGGCTCCGGTCAGATCGTTGGCCGGATTGCTGGTGATCAGGCTCTCTTGCACCGCATAGCGCATAATTGCCGTGGTGCGCTGCTGAATGCGTGCGGCGGTCTCCAGATTGCCTTTTCTCTCCGCCACCCGCAGCGGGATTAGCAGATCGGCGGTTTTCAGGTCGGTAACGGGGATCTTACCGATCAGCGGGAAAACGCGTAGCTCCAGTGAGCGCAGGATCTTCGCCGCGTGATGCTCCGTCCAGCGGATATTGCCCGCCAGCCACTTACGGGCGACCTCTTCGAACGTATTGCCGCTTTTCTTCGCCTGCTTCTCCTGCTGTTTTTTCACCCCCGGATCGTCGCCCGCACTGAGTACCGTACGAGCTTCTTCACGCAGCTTACGCGCATTCGCCAGCGTCACGGTCGGGTAAGCGCCAAACGCCAGCTTCTTCTCCTTGCCGCCAAAGCGGTACTTGAGTTGCCAGAGTTTAGAGCCGTTGGGTTTAATCAGCAGGTATAAGCCCTGTGCGTCGCTGAGTTTGTAGGGTTTATCGAGCGGCTTTGCATTGCGAATGGCGGTATCGGTGAGTGGCATAGCGGGGGCTCCAGAGTTTATCGAACCGACAGGTCCCCAATTAAGCCCCCAAAAACTCTTGGTGTCAAAAAATCTGGCAGTATCTATTGATACTCCAGACTCTTTGTAACTTACTGATTTTTTAACGTTTCAGGACGCACAGGTACGCCATGAAACTAAATTTTGGTGCCCGGACTCGGAATCGAACCAAGGACACGGGGATTTTCAATCCCCTGCTCTACCGACTGAGCTATCCGGGCAACGAGGCGCATTAAACCCGATTCACTTCGTTTCGTCAACGAAATTTCTTCAAATCAATGCAGACTGCACAATCTATCACCACATTGCTGGTATTGCACGCATTCTCAGGCAAAAAATGCCGTCCATGCTGCGGAAAGCGGCATTGCCAGCAGCAGGGCGGGAAGCATATTCACCACCGCAAACATTTTGATTCCGCAAATACGTAGACCCGTCGCCAGCAACAGCAGTCCGCCTACCGCGCTGAAATCGGCCATCATGGCTGGGGTTGTCAGCGGTAAAATCAGAGCCGCGCAGGTGGCGAGCGTCAACTGAATTGCCAGCATCGGCACACAAATTGCCGATACCGCGATTCCTAATGAGCAGGCAAAGATGATGGCCGTGAAGAAATCCAAAAATGACTTGGCGATTAAAATATTAGGATCGCCGGTCATCCCTTCATGGATCGCACCGAAGATCCCGGTCCCGCTGGCGCAAAACAGCACGATGATAGCCACGTAGCTTTGGATGAAAGATTCGTGTGTTGCATTGACATCCGATTTGGTGAAAAGCTGCTGCACTTTGGCGACAGCGGTATTAATGCCTTTTTCCAGATGACAGAACTCGCCGATCAGCGCGCCGAGCAGCGTTGCCAGCACCATCACCGGCAAGTTAGCGCATTTGATAACCAGCAGGATACCAATCCCCAACGAGCACAACCCGAATATTGAGGTCATTGAGATCCGAATACGTTCGGGTAAGTGCTGGCTGAGCAGCGCGCCAAGAACGCCACCGAGTAAAATGGCGCTGGCATTAATAAAGGGTCCGATTACCACGTTAGCTCCTGCATACCTATTATCGTATTGATGTTAAAGGTAATTGTCTGGGTGAAATTATGTTTCAGATTGCATTATTATGCCGCTATTTTCAGACGAAATGTTTGTTTATCTGTGAGGTTTAAGCACAGGATTTTATCTTGCGCCTGTAGGTGAAAGGTGCCATGATTGCGCGAATTTTCTCCTGTCTGAATGGGGCTGCCTGGGATGACATTACTCCCCCTACATCGCCTTCAATATCGCCTTTTTGCGCGACGTTTGCCCCTTCCTGCGACTTATCTATACTCTCCCACCATGCGGTGAGGGCAGCGCACGCTCACTGCAGGATAACAGTAAAATCAGAGGCTATCTGCTTTTACTGATGTCTGGCGGTCGGGGCTGGTGACCAGTTTGACCTGTCATTTCGTGGGGCATAGCAATGCGGCTTTGCCCGGGACTTTTGATTCTCCCGATACGGGTTTTTGCACTTATGAAATCAATGAATATTGCCGCCAGTGGTGAACTGGTTTCCCGTCTGTCTACTCATCGCAAGGTGGTGACGCTGGACAGTACCGATTTTACTGACGTCGCGGCAGTCGTCATTACCGTTGCGGACAGCCGCAGCGGGATCCTGGCTTTGCTGAAACGCACCGGGTTTCACATACCGGTGTTTATATTTTCAGAGACCAACGTGGATGTCCTGGCAGACGTTGAAGCGGTTATCTGCGGCAATGCGCAGGACTGGCTGGAGCTGGAGTCTGCCGCCCGTCGGTATGAGGAAGAGTTGCTGCCGCCGTTCTATGACACGCTGACCCAGTATGTTGAAATGGGGAACAGTACCTTTGCTTGTCCGGGGCACCAGCATGGTGAGTTTTTTAAGAAGCATCCGGCGGGTCGACATTTCTACGAGTTCTTTGGCGAGAACCTGTTTCGCGCGGATATGTGCAACGCTGACGTTAAGCTGGGAGATCTGCTGATTCATGAGGGATCAGCGAAACATGCGCAGAAATTTGCCGCGAAAGTTTTCCACGCGGATAAAACCTACTTTGTGCTGAACGGGACTTCTGCGGCGAATAAAGTGGTGACCAATGCGCTGCTGACGCGCGGCGATCTGGTGTTGTTTGATCGCAACAACCATAAGTCCAACCACCACGGCGCGCTGATCCAGGCAGGCGCGACGCCGGTTTATCTGGAAGCAGCGCGTAATCCGTTTGGCTTTATTGGCGGCATTGATGAGCACTGCTTTGATGAGGCGTATCTGCGCCAGCAACTGCGTAAAGTTGCGCCGCACAAGGCTGACCAGCCGCGCCCGTTCCGTCTGGCAATCATTCAGCTTGGTACCTATGACGGTACGATCTACAACGCCCGGCAGGTTATCGACAAGATCGGTAGCCTGTGCGATTACATCCTGTTTGATTCTGCCTGGGTTGGCTACGAGCAATTTATTCCGATGATGGCCGATGGGTCACCGCTGCTCCTGGAGCTCAATGCTGACGATCCGGGGATCTTTGTCACCCAGTCGGTACACAAACAGCAGGCCGGATTCTCGCAAACCTCGCAGATCCACAAAAAGGATAACCATATTCGTGGTCAGGCGCGGTTCTGTCCGCATAAGCGTCTGAACAATGCATTTATGCTGCATGCGTCTACCAGTCCGTTTTACCCGCTGTTTGCGGCGCTGGATGTTAACGCCAAAATCCATGAAGGCGAGAGCGGGCGTCGGCTATGGGCGGAGTGTGTAGCGCTGGGGATCGAGGCCCGTAAAGCGATACTTACCCGCTGTAAGCTGATTCAGCCGTTTATTCCTCCGGTAGTTGATGGTAAGCCGTGGGAAAGCTATCCGACGCAAGTGATTGCCAGCGAGCGCCGCTTCTTTAGCTTTGAACCGGGTGCTAAATGGCATGGTTTTTCCGGCTACGCGCGCGACCAGTACTTCGTTGATCCCTGCAAGCTGTTGTTAACTACTCCGGGCATTGATGCGCAAACCGGGCAATATACTGAGTTTGGTATTCCGGCGACGATTCTGGCGCATTACCTGCGTGAAAACGGTATTGTGCCGGAGAAATGCGACCTTAACTCGATTCTGTTCCTGCTGACTCCGGCAGAAAGCACCGAGAAACTGGCGCAACTGGTGGCGATGCTGGCGCAGTTTGAGCAGCATATTGAGGACGATACGCCGCTGGCGGACGTGTTGCCCTCCATCTTCAACAAGTATCCGGTACGTTACCGGGATTACACGCTGCGTGAACTGTGTCAGGAGATGCACGATTTATACGTCAGCTTTGATGTGAAGGATCTGCAAAAAGCGATGTTCCGCCAGGAGAGTTTGCCTGCCGTGGCGATGAACCCGCAGGATGCGAACAGCGCTTTCATCCGCGGTGATGTCGAACTGGTGCGAATTTCTGATGCCGCAGGTCGCGTTGCGGCAGAAGGTGCGCTGCCTTATCCTCCGGGCGTGCTGTGCGTGGTACCGGGTGAAGTCTGGGGCGGGGCGGTGCAACGTTATTTCCTGGCGCTGGAAGAGGGCGTAAACCTGCTGCCGGGTTTTTCGCCGGAGCTGCAAGGCGTTTACAGTGAAACGGATGCCGACGGTATTAAGCGTCTGTATGGATATGTTGTGAAGTAAGCGCAAAAAAAGCGGGTTACCTTTTGGCAACCCGCTTTTCTCTGCGTAAACGTTAGTGTGCGATAGTCTGCGTGCCAGTCGGAACGCGTACGTGTTTGTATTTAAACAGCGCCACGAAGGCAAAAGCCAGTACCAGCGAGTAGCCAGCGAAGATCAGCCACACGGTCTGCCAGTCGGTAATACCGTTCAGCGTATAGTGTTCAACCACTTTACCGCTCACCAGACCGCCAAGAATACAGCCGAAGCCGTTGGTCATCATCAGGAACATACCCTGTGCGCTGGCGCGGATTTCAGGGCGAACTTCTTTCTCCACGAACACCGAGCCAGAGATGTTGAAGAAGTCGAAGGCGCAGCCGTAAACAATCATCGACAGAACCAGCAGCACGGTACCGAACGGTGTCGGATCGCCGTAGGCAAACAGGCCGAAGCGCAACATCCACGCCACAATACTGATAAGCATCACGTTCTTAATACCGTAACGGCTCAAGAAGAACGGGATGGTCAGGATAAACAGCGTCTCGGAAATCTGCGAGATCGACATCATCACCGAGGCGTGTTCAACGATGAAGCTACCGGAGAACAGCGGGTTGTTATCGAAGCTGTGCAGGAAGGTATTACCGAACATATTGGTAATCTGCAGCTCAGCGCCCAGCATCATTGAGAAGATAAAGAAAATCGCCATACGCTTGTTTTTAAACAGCGCGAAAGCATCCAGGCCCAGCATGGACGACCAGCTCTGGTTTTTCTGCTGGTTAGCCACCGGAATATGCGGCAACGTCAGCGTGAACAGCGCTAAAACAACGGACAGCGTCGCACCGATATACAGCTGCATATGACTCAGCTCGAAGCCGGAGAAGCTCACGCCCCACATCGCCATGATAAAGCCGATGGTGCCCCAGATACGGATTGGCGGGAAGTCCGTTACGATATCCATCCCGGCTGACTGCAGGCGATAGTAAGAAATGGTGTTGATTAACCCAAGCGTTGGCATATAGGCCAGAGAGTTAAGCAAGATCACAAAGAACATGGCGCCTGGGGTGGTGACTTCGGCTGCGGCGAACAGCGTTGCTGCGCCGACCAGGTGACAAATGGCGTACACCCATTTCGCACTGATCCATTTGTCGGCCACGATCCCTAACAGCGTAGGCATAAACACGGCGGCGATCCCCAGCGAGCTATACACTGCGCCAATGGATGCACCATCGAATTTTAGGGTGACAAACATATAGGAGCCGAGGGTAGTGAGCCAACTACCCCATAAGCAGAACTGCAGAAACGAGAGCACTTTCAGCTGCAGCTTAAGATTCATGTTAATTTCCTCACACCGTGATGCGGATGAATGTTTTAAAAGGCACATTTGCCGGGGCTTGATGATGTGATTCTATCAACGAGAGACACTCTTTTTTTGTTACCTGTGACAAATATTTGCAAACAATTTCTGATTGCAAAGCAAAAGAGTGATGGGGTTAACACTTTACCCTCTTCCGGGCCCCGTTTACCGGGGCAGAAGAGGGATATATTAGCGGCGTCGATATGATTTTTGTGCGGAATTGACTTTGTAAAGGTATCGGCGTGATTCAGCAGACGGATGTCGGGTGGTCAGCGTTTGATAAACGTCCCCCGGGGTCATGCTGTTGATAATATTCGCGGCCTGGATTTTATCGTTCGAGAAAACGCGCAGCACGCTGCCCGCACCGCCGTTATATGCCGTGATCACCGCGTAGCGACGGGAGGTTGGATTATCAATGCCGCCTAAATAGACATTGTTGAGCATTGCCAGATAGGCGGTACCGGTATCAATGTTGCTGGCCGGGTCAAACAGGAAGCTACGGCTCGGCGTGCCGGAGCGCCCTTGCGAGCGAAACACATCTTTCCCGGCGCTGTGTTGCACCACCTGCATCAGTCCCAGGGCATCGGCATGGCTGACCGCATACGGGTTAAATGAGGATTCGGTTTGCATGATGGCCAGAATCAGCGACTCATCGACGCCATACTTACGCGAAGCCTGACGCACCATGCCGACGTATTTATGCGCGCGCTTATCAAGGTGGTTCGGTACCAGGTTGATCGTCACGCTATAGATGATGCGAATACCATTGCTGCGGCTTTTCAGGCGTGTTTTCAGCAGATAGTCAGCGAAATTGGTGGCGCGTCCCTCCCAACGAATGGGCTGGCCGGTATTATCGACCACCTGCCCGTACAGGAACGGCTCTTTGGAAATCTTGATGTCGTCGACATCGGAATAGAGGTCGATAGAACCCGGATCATCCCCCATCAGCAATGTCTTGATAATCGCCCGACGCAGGTGTCCGGCGGGATCTGTCCCGGCAATGGTCTCGACGGTTATCGTACCGTCATCAAAGTTGATATGGCTGCGGGTTTGATACTGATCGGTATACTTTACGTAGTCCTTCGGACCCGCAATCAGCACTTCCTTAAACCCCCACAGATTCTCAATGTTATGGGCAAATTGCCCCATCAGAATATCAAAACCGTTGGTATCCTTGACCCAGGCTTCATTATAGGAATCGCCTTTTTTGGTCGAACTGGAACAGGAGATGAGCAACGGCGCAATAACGGCAAGCGCGAGAAATTTTTTCATCATTCCGGGAGTGCGTGTTGTGTTTGTTATTTGCAAGGACCAGATTAAATCGTAAGCCGGATAAGCGCAGCGCCATCCGGCAACGGTTCTTAAGACTCTGGTGTATAGCCTTCAATATGCACATCTTTGCCTTCAAACAGGAAGTTAATCATCTCCTGTTCCAGTAACTTACGATGCTCAACGTTCATCATATTGAGCTTCTTCTCGTTAATCAGCATGGTTTGCTTATGCTGCCATTGCGCCCATGCTTCTTTAGAAATCTCGTTGTAGATGCGTTTCCCCAGATCGCCCGGGTACAGCTGAAAATCCTGGCCTTCTGCTTCGCGTTGCAGGAAAGTGCAAAAAATCGTTCTGCTCATAAAAAATCCTCTCTATCGTCCGGTACGTTAAACGTGTGTACCGGCACGTAATTGCTGTAACAAACGCTCCACGGGAGCCGCCAGTCCGACCGACGGCGGTTGCGCTAAGTTATACCAGAGCGCGTTGCCTTCATCCATGCATGAGCCGAATGAAGACACAGGAAGCCACATAGGCACAATGTCTAAGTGGAAATGGCTAAAGGTATGGCGAAACGCATTAAGTTGGGTCAGATTATCTGCGTTAATTTGCCGTTGCGCCAGCCAGTTGCGCAGTCCGTTTTCATCGTCAAACTGCGGAAAACAGTATAACCCCCCCCATAAGCCGCTGGGTGGTCGCTGCGCGAGCAACACTTCGTCATCATGCTGCATCAGTAAAAAATAGCCCGTCCGTTCCGGCAGCGTTTGCTTGGGTTTTTTACCCGGGTACAGCGCCCAGCTTGCATTGGCGCTGGCCACACAGCCATTATCCAACGGACACAGCGAACATTTAGGTTTTGAGCGCGTACAGACCATGGCGCCTAAATCCATCATCGCCTGATTAAAACGCTCAACGCCATGGGCAGGCGTAACCTGCTCGCTCAGGTCCCACAGCTTCTTTTCGACCTCTTTTTTACCCGGCCAGCCGTTTACAGCATAACAGCGAGCCAGCACGCGTTTGACGTTACCGTCGAGAATCGGAAAATGCTGACCCAGAGAGAGGGAAAGAATCGCGCCTGCGGTTGAGCGACCGACGCCTGGCAGAGCAGCCACCTCATCAAAGGTTTGCGGAAATATACCGCCATGCATCGTCACAACCTGCTGCGCGGCTTTATGCAGATTACGCGCTCGGGCGTAATAGCCAAGGCCGGTCCATAAATGCAAGACTTCATCCAGCGGCGCATGGGCTAAATCGCTTACCGTTGGGAAGCGCGCCATAAAGCGCTCAAAATAAGGGATAACGGTCGCAACCTGAGTTTGTTGCAGCATCACCTCAGAGAGCCATACTTTGTAAGGCGTCTTGTCAATTTGCCAGGGCAGCGTTTTCCGCCCGTATTTGTCGTACCAGCTCAAAACCTGAGCCGAGAATTGAGACGCTTGCATGATTACCGTTTCATTATTGCCGGGGGCAAGATTGCAGCACAGCGGCAACGGGGTGTAAACCGGAACTTTCCGCTGCTCACTTTCTTCCTTTACTTGCATCCGGCAACTAACTTTGGATAATGCCCGTTTTCAGAACTCAAACACAGCAGACTAAACTTTTATGAAGAACGACGTCATTTCACCGGAATTTGATGAAAACGGCCGCCCTCTGCGCCGGATTCGTAGTTTTGTTCGTCGCCAGGGGCGACTGACGAAAGGGCAGGAACACGCGCTGGAAAACTACTGGCCGGTGATGGGCGTTGAGTTCAGCGAAGAGCCTGTAAATTTCGCAGAACTGTTTGGTCGTGATGCGCCAGTCACCCTTGAGATCGGTTTTGGTATGGGAGCTTCGCTGGTCGCAATGGCGAAAGCGCGTCCGGAGCAAAATTTCCTCGGTATTGAGGTTCACTCACCGGGCGTTGGTGCGTGTCTGGCTTCAGCCCATGAAGAGGGTGTCGAGAACCTGCGCGTCATGTGCCATGATGCCGTTGAAGTCCTGCATAAAATGATTCCTGACAATTCTTTATCTATGGTTCAGCTCTTTTTCCCTGACCCGTGGCATAAAGCACGTCATAATAAACGCCGTATCGTTCAGGTACCGTTTGCTGAGCATATCTTAAGCAAGCTGAAGCTGGGCGGCGTATTCCACATGGCAACCGACTGGGAAGCTTATGCGGAACATATGCTGGAAGTGATGTCCTCCATTGACGGGTATAAAAACCAGTCCGAGAGTAACGATTATGTACCGCGCCCACAATCGCGCCCGGTAACCAAATTTGAACAACGTGGTCATCGTCTTGGCCACGGCGTATGGGACTTAATGTTCGAGAGGGTGAAATAATGGCAAAGAACCGTAGCCGTCGTCTGCGTAAAAAGATGCACATCGAAGAATTCCAGGAAGTAGGATTTTCGGTTGCATGGCGTTTCCCGGAAGGTACATCTGGAGAGCAGGTTGATCAAATCGTTGATGACTTTATCAATGAAGTTATCGAACCGAACAAGCTGGCTTTTGACGGCAGCGGCTATCTGGCCTGGGAAGGTCTGATCTGTCTGCAGGAAATCGGCAAATGCACCGAAGAACACCAGGCAATCGTACGTAAGTGGCTGGAAGAGCACAAACTCGAAGAAGTGCGTACCAGCGAACTTTTCGATATTTGGTGGGACTAAGTAGCACAGGGTCGGCAAATGCCGGCCCGATTTGTCTTGAGGGAAAGATATGATGCGCAAAACGCTGCTGGCGGCAGTCCTAACGTTCACGGCGATGGCCGCACATGCAGATTACCAGTGCAGCGTCACCCCGCGTGACGATGTGATTTTGAGCCCACAAACGGTGCAGGTGAAGGGCGAGAACGGCGACCTGATTATTACCCAGGCCGGCGATGTCACCTTTAACGGTAAACAGTACAACCTGAACGCCGCACAGCGTGAGCAAGCCAAAGATTATCAGGCGGCGTTGCGTAGCAGCCTGCCGTGGATTGACGAAGGTGCCAGAGCGCGCGTAGAGAAAGGTCGCGTGGCGCTGGATAAAATCATCGCCAAAGAGGTCGGTGAAAGCAGCAACATGCGTGACCGCTTAACCAAGCTGGATGCGCAATTGAAAGAGCAGATGAACCGCATCATCGAGCATCGAACTGATGGCCTGACCTTCCATTATAAGGCGATTGATCAAGTCCGCGCGGACGGACAACAGCTGGTTAATCAGGCGATGGGCGGTATTTTGCAGGACAGCATCAACGAAATGGGTGCCAAAGCCGTACTCAAAGGCGGTGGTAATCCGTTGCAGGGCGTGCTCGGGAGTCTCGGTGGCTTGCAAACCTCAATTCAGAACGAATGGAAGAATCAGGAACAAGACTTCCAGCAGTTTGGCAAAGATGTTTGTGCCCGCGTAGTGACGCTGGAAAACGATCGTAAAACGCTGGTTAGCACTCTGAAATAATCTTCACCTCTGTTTAACGGCGCAGAAACATTCTGCGCCGTTTTATTTTGTACTTTTCTGTTTTTTTGATATCCATCTCTAAGAATAACAATTTGATGGAGATATAAATCTGGTTAATTGGATCTCGTCACATTATTCATCTGTGAGATAGACATAATGCTGCAAATTCAAGTAACTGGAGAAATAACATGGAGTTTTTCAAGAGAACGGCACTTGCCGCACTGGTTATGGGTTTCAGCGGCGCGGCGCTTGCACTGCCAAATATCACCATTTTAGCGACCGGCGGGACGATTGCTGGTGGCGGTGATTCCGCGACAAAATCTAACTACACGGCAGGCAAGGTTGGCGTAGAAAATCTGGTTGAGGCCGTACCTCAGTTGAAAGATATCGCCGTGGTTAAAGGTGAGCAGGTGGTGAATATCGGCTCCCAGGATATGAATGACGACGTCTGGTTAACGCTGGCGAAAAAGATTAATACCGAGTGTGATAAAACCGACGGCTTCGTGGTAACGCATGGTACGGATACCATGGAAGAAACCGCCTATTTCCTCGACCTGACCGTCAAATGCAACAAGCCGGTGGTGCTGGTAGGCGCGATGCGTCCGTCTACCGGTATGAGCGCTGATGGCCCGTTCAACCTGTATAATGCCGTGGTAACCGCCGCAGATAAAGCCTCTGCCAACCGCGGTGTGCTGGTGGTGATGAACGACACCGTTATGGATGGTCGCGACGTGACCAAAACCAATACCACTGACGTTGCTACCTTCAAATCCGTTAACTATGGCCCGTTGGGTTACATTCATAACGGTAAAATCGACTACCAGCGTACGCCTGCGCGTAAGCACACTACATCCACGCCGTTCGATGTTTCTAAGCTGACCGAACTGCCGAAAGTTGGGATTGTTTACAACTATGCTAACGCCTCCGATCTGCCGGCAAAAGCGCTGGTAGATGCGGGTTACGCAGGGATCGTTAGTGCGGGTGTAGGTAACGGTAACCTGTATAAAACCATTTTCGATACGCTGGCAACTGCCGCGCATAAAGGAACCATTGTCGTACGTTCATCCCGTGTACCGACTGGTGCTACTACCCAGGATGCTGAAGTTGATGATGCGAAATATGGCTTTGTCGCGTCTGGTTCGCTGAACCCGCAAAAAGCGCGTGTTCTGTTGCAGCTGGCGCTGACCGAAACCAAAGATCCTAAGCAGATTCAGGAAATGTTTAATCAGTATTAATCGATGAAGGTGGTTGCGCTTATCGACCTAACCCTGTAGGCCTGATAAGCGCAGCACCATCAGGCAATTTGCCGGATGCGGCTCAAGGCCTTATCCGGCCTGGATCGTTACCGTATTACTCCGCCAGAAACAGCTCCAGCAGCGAATTCAAAAACAGCTTACCGTGTTGGGTAATCTGCCAGTATTCATCGCATTCACTCAGGTAGCCCTGGGAAATAGCCTCATCGATCTGTCGACGAATAACGTCCTCGGTAAGCCCGGTATATTGTCTGAACTCCGCGCGAGGCGCGGCCTCAAGCAACCGGAAACGGTTCATAAAGAACTCGAACGGCTTATCGGCTTCGGCGACATCACGCCGGCTTTCGAGATAACGCCCTTGCATGTAGCCACGCGGATGCCGCGTTTTGGTGGTACGCAGAATGCGCCCGTCCGGGAACGTAATTTTGCCATGCGCGCCGCAGCCAATACCGAGATAGTCGCCAAAACGCCAGTAATTAAGGTTGTGCTGACACTGATAGCCTGGCTTCGCATAGGCTGAGGTTTCGTACTGTTGATACCCGGCGGCGGTCAGCAACTGGTGGCCTTGCTCAAAAATATCCCACAGCGCGTCGTCGTCCGGTAATACCGGTGGTCGGGACCCGAACAGTGTGTTGGGTTCGATGGTCAACTGATACCAGGAAAGATGCGGCGGATTGAGCGCGATGGCCTGCTGCAAATCACCCAGCGCCTCTTCCAGCGTCTGATCCGGTAAACCATGCATCAGGTCGAGGTTAAAACTGCGTAGCCCCAGACCGCTCGCCAGGTGCGCTGCGCGTTTGGCTTCCTCCGGCCCATGAATACGTCCCAGACGTTCGAGCTTGGCGGAGCTAAAGCTCTGTACGCCAATCGAGATACGGTTGACGCCAGCGCGTTGATAATCAACAAAGCGATCGGCTTCCACCGTCCCGGGATTCGCCTCCATCGTGATTTCTGCATCTGCGGCCAGATTCAGCCGTGCGCGCACGCCGTCGAGCAGCGTTTGCATTGCCGGGCCAGAAAGCAGGCTCGGCGTACCACCACCGATAAAAATCGTCTTTACTTCACGTCCCTGAGCGTGTGCAACCTCAGAATCAAGATCGCTCAGCAGGTGCTGAACATAGTCGTCATGAGGAACCTCGCCCTTGAGCGCATGCGAGTTAAAGTCGCAGTACGGGCATTTCTGCACGCACCAGGGGATGTGAATATAAAGACTTAGCGGCGGAAGGTTAACCATTACGCAGGGCATCCAGCAGCAGCTTCAGTGCCTGTCCGCGGTGAGAAATCGCACTTTTTTCTTCGCGGGTCAGCTCAGCAGCTGTTTTTCCTTCGGACGGCACAAAAAAGATTGGGTCGTAACCAAAACCACCGTTTCCGGCCGGTTCACGGGTAATCACGCCCGGCCAGCTTCCGTGGCACACTAAAGGCGTGGGATCGTCCGCATGGCGCATATACACCAGCACGCAGTGGAATTGCGCCTGACGCTGGTCATCCGGGATATCCCGCAGGGTGTGCAGCAGTTTTTCCAGGTTCTGCTGATCGGTCGCATCTTCGCCGGAATAGCGGGCTGAATAGATACCCGGCGCGCCGCCAAGGGCATTTACTGCCAGGCCGGAGTCATCAGCAATGGCTGGCAAACCCGTAATTTGCGCGGCATGACGCGCCTTCAGAATGGCGTTCTCAATAAACGTCAGTCCGGTCTCTTCTGCAGAATCAACACCCAGATCCGTTTGGGCAACAACATCAAGACCGAAATCACTCAGAAGAGAGGCGAGTTCACGCACTTTACCGGCATTGCCGGTCGCGAGGACAACTTTTTGCATGGGATACCTAATCAGTTAGTGCCGCAATTTCGGGCGGGATCTGTTGCGGATGAATAATTTTAACCTGTTTATGGCGGCCAAGCTCGCCCTTCTCAATAACGACCTGGCTTTTCGCTACGCGGAACTGTTTGCCGAGAAACTTCACCAGATGGCTGTTGGCTTGTCCATCAACCGGCGGGGCGGTAATGGCGACTTTTAGCTCGTCGCCATGTAAACCCACAATACTGTCACGGCTGGCTTTTGGCTGAATGTAGAGCCGTAAAACCAGACCGTCATCGCAGGGGGTTACGGCACTCATAGTGCCATCCACAGCCCCGGCAGCAGCATGTTGCCTGTCGCCTGTAACACTTCCGCGATCCCCATGTTAATGACATAGAGCAGCAGAACCAGGATCATCGGCGAGAAATCTATCCCTCCCATTCCCGGAAGAATACGACGAATAGGACGCAGCAGCGGATCCGCCAGTTGGATCAGCACGTACTCCACCGGGCTGCGGCCCTGGCTGACCCAGCTCATAATTGCCATCACCAGCAGTACCCAGAAAATCAGCAGTCCGATGGTTTTCAGGACAATCAGCACGGCGGCGATCCAGATGATCGGCTGGAACGTCACCACCTTAAACAGCACGATGGCTTTGATAAAGCTGAGAACGAGCGCGACTAATGCTGATGCGCTGTCGATCGGTCCCATCGGGGGGATAATGCGGCGTAACGGCCCAATAATAGGTTGGGTGATTTTCACAATAAACTGTGAGAACGGGTTGTAAAAATCGCAGCGAGACCACTGCATCCACACACGCAATAGCAGCGCCATGGTATACAGCTCAATTACCGTTGAGAGCAGGAAGGTCAACGTATTCATGGTGTTCCTTAATTTTCCTTATTTTTTAGTGTAATCACGAGCACCAAAAATGGCAGTGCCGATGCGCACCATCGTGCTACCCGCCGCGATAGCGGCATCCATATCATCAGACATCCCCAGCGAGAGCGTATCGATATTTGGGTAGCGTGTTTTCAACCCGGCAAATGCTACAGCCATTTGCTGTGCAACTTCAAACTGCCTTACATAATCTGACTCAGGCGCGGGAATCGCCATCAAGCCACGCAGGGTAATGCGCGGCAGCGCAGCGACTTCAGCGGCCAGGGCATCAAGCTCTGCCAGCGGAATCCCTGACTTACTGTTCTCATCGCTGATATTTATCTGGATCAACACATTCAGCGGCGGCAGGTCTGCCGGGCGCTGTTCGCTCAGACGGGCAGCGATGCGCAGACGATCAATCGTATGGCACCAGTCAAAATGTTCTGCGACCAGACGACTTTTGTTGGACTGCAGCGGGCCGATAAAGTGCCACTGCAGATCGTTGACGCTTTTTTCCTGAAAGTAGCGGATTTTATCCACCCCTTCCTGGACATAGTTTTCACCGAAGGCTCGCTGCCCTGCGGTAATGGCTTCTTCGATGGCGCTCGCAGGTTTGGTTTTGCTGACTGCAAGCAACGTAACTTCTTCTGAAGACCGCCCGCAACGCGTCGCGGCGGCTGAGATTTTGTCCCGGACATGTGCCAGGTTATACGCGATATCGTTCATTTTCCGAGGATGTTCATATGAATATGGAAGAAATAGTGGCCCTTAGTGTAAAGCATAACGTGTCGGATCTACACCTGTGCAATGCATGGCCTGCGCGTTGGCGCAGACATGGAAAAGTCGAAAGCGCACCGTTTACCGCGCCTGGTGGGACTGTGGATGTGCTGAGTACAAAATGTGAGTCTGTAGGAGGATGTAAACAGATTTAATAAATAGAATTTTTAATTCGTTTTTATTTAGCTCAGGCTTGCTTTAATTTAAAGGTTTAAAGTAATAAAAACAGGTGTGAAATTATATCTCTAATAAAATTAAGGTATTACATAATTGGTGGGGTGAATATTTTTTCTTATTTTATAACTAAACGATAATACATATTGCAAATATAATTTTGGGACATGGTGATGATGTCAATAAATGGAGTTAGAAGCATTTAATGTTCATGCTAATGGTTCGCTTTGTGATATTTCATATTCTTCGTTTATAAATGAGGTGTTGTAAATGTGGAATAAAGAAGCCGCTATAAATTTTGTTAGACATAATGCTCATCCACACGCTACGGGTTATTGTGCCAGGGCAGTAACAGCAGCTATCGAACATGGCGGCGTATCATTGCACCATGATAATGCTAAAAATATGGGGAAATATTTAGTATTAGCTGGTTTTCGTGAAGTATATGGGAATCCTGTAAAAGGTGATGTTGCTATAATCCAACCATATACTGGAGGAAATGCAGCAGGTCATATGGCGATTTTTGATGGGCATTACTGGTGGTCAGATTTCAAGCAGGAACATGGCGTGTACCCCGGCCCCGGTTATCGTAAAAGTCAGCCTTCGTATAAATTATATAGGCACAACTGATGAAGCGATTAATATTATTTACTTTTCTATTCTCATCATTTGCTATGGCAGAAATAGTTCCTGCTGATACGCAAGCATTAAAATTCAATACCTGGTATATAAAGCAGATTGCTCATAATGTCATCCCAGTTGCAGATAACCCGACGGCATTAGAGCCTTTCGTTAGTATTGATACATTGAATAAATTAAAACAAGCTTATATGAATAATGAGCTTGAAGAGGATTATTTTCTAAAGGTTCAGGATTTTGCAGATGAAGACTGGAGTAAGCATATTAGTATTGATCTGACTATAACTGATCCTATTTGTACCAATGTCTATTTGACATTTGGAACAGGTGAGTCATCTCAAAAAGTCATTGACTGCATGGTAGAAGAAAATGGTGTATGGAAAATCAAGAGCGTGGCTACTCGCCATTAGTTATTGTTTTCACCAATTGAAAATAATCCTGCGGTAATGGCTTCTTCGATGGCGCTCGCAGGTTTGATTTTGCTGACTGCAAGCAACATAACTTCTTCTGAAGACCGCCCGCAACGCGTCGCGGCGGCTGAGATTTTGTCCCGGACATGTGCCAGGTTATGCGCGATATCGTTCATTTTCCGAGGATGTTCATATGAATATGGAAGAAATAGTGGCCCTTAGTGTAAAGCATAACGTGTCGGATCTACACCTGTGCAATGCATGGCCCGCGCGTTGGCGCAGACATGGAAAAATCGAAAATGCGCCGTTTACCGCGCCTGACGTAGAGAATCTGCTGATGTGCTGGCTCAGTGAGCAACAACAGGTACAGTGGCGGGAGCAAGGGCAGGTTGATTTTGCCGTTACCCTGACGGACTCCCGGCGGCTGCGCGCCAGCGCATTTGCCCATCAGCAAGGAACGTCACTGGCGCTAAGACTGCTACCGCTGGATTGTCCTCATTTAGACGATCTCCAGACTCCCGAGGCCATACCTGAACTGTTGCGCAGTGAAAATGGGTTAATTCTGGTGACAGGCGCCACCGGCAGCGGTAAATCTACGACCCTGGCGGCGATGGTGGAGTATCTTAATCAGCATATTGAGGGACACATTCTGACGCTGGAAGATCCTATTGAATACCGCTACGCCAGCCAGCGTTGTCTCATTCAACAGCGGGAGGTGGGCGTACACTGCGTCTCTTTCGCCGCCGGTTTGCGCGGTGCGTTACGCGAAGATCCCGACGTTATTTTGCTGGGCGAGCTGCGCGACGTGGAAACCATTCGGCTGGCATTAACGGCGGCGGAGACCGGACATCTGGTGCTGGCAACGCTACACACGCGTGGGGCTGCACAAGCCATTGCGCGGCTGGTGGATTCCTTTGCTGCATCAGAGAAAGATCCGGTGCGTAATCAACTGGCAGACAGCCTGCGGGCGGTTCTTTCGCAAAAACTGGAGGAGGATAAGCAGGGGGGACGCGTGGCGCTATTCGAGCTGCTCGTTAACACGCCCGCCGTGGGCAATTTGATCCGCGAAGGGAAAACGCATCAGCTACCCGGCGTGATACAAACCGGGCAGCAGACAGGTATGCAGACGTTTGCACAAAGTTTGCAGCAGCGACAGGCGCAGGGGCGGCTTTAATAGCCCTGCTCGAAATAGCTTTCGAGGATAATAACGGCAGAAGCGGAGTCCACTTTGCCTTTATTCAACGCCCGGTAACCGCCTTGCTCAAACAGGCCTGAGCGGGCTTCGACGGTGCTCAAACGTTCATCGTGCAGCGTTACGGTTACGCCAAAGCGACCATGAATGCGGTTGGCGAATTTACGCGCGCGCGCGGTAAGGGGTTGTTCGGTACCGTCCATGTTGAGCGGCAGGCCGACGATGATCTCATCTGGTTGCCACTCTTTTAGCAGGCGTTCAATCGAATTCCAGTCCGGCGTACCGTCCTGCGCTTTGATGGCGGGCAATGGCCTGGCCGTACCGGTAATGCGCTGACCCACGGCGACGCCGATACTTTTCGTACCAAAATCAAAAGAGAGTAATGTTCCGCTCATCATGCGTGTCCCGCCACGCCGGGCATGGTCTGAATATCTATTCCGATAAGTTTGGCAGCGTCGCGCCAGCGGTCGGCAATCGGCGTTTTGAATAAGATGTTGAGGTCTGCGGGGGCCGTGAGCCAGGCGTTATCCAGTAGCTCTTGTTCCAGCTGGCCTTTTTCCCATGATGAATAGCCCAATGCCACCAGCACCTCGGACGGTTGCTCCTGCGTGCCCAACGTTTCTAATACATCGCGGGAGGTCGTGATGATAGTGTTATCAGAAATTAAGATACTGGATGCAAAACGGGCGGGCGGAGTATGCAGAATAAATCCGCGGTCTTCCGCCAACGGGCCGCCGAGCATCACTGCTTTATCCAGACGGATGGACGGATCGCGTCCTTCAGGCGTGATCTTCAGCTTTTCCAGAATCCCTTCAATTTGTAAGTTTTCCAGAGGCTTATTGACGATAATCCCCATTGCTCCGTTCTCATTGTGTTCGCAGATATACACCACGGAACGGCGGAAAATTGGATCCTGGAGAGCAGGCATGGCAATTAGAAAGTGATGCTGTAAATTCATTGTCAGAGGTTCTGTTTCCTGGTTCAAAAAAGCAACAGCGCCCAGTATGCGTACAAACAGGAGCGCTGTCACTATTAGTATTGGTAGGGTCCCTTCTACCGGCGAGTTCTTTTATTTTTGCAGGCGCGCTTCAATGGCGTCCATTAGCATACCGGTAATAGAGACCGGGAACTCCGCTTCAATTTCACGAATACAGGTTGGGCTGGTGACGTTAATTTCCGTCAGACGATCGCCAATGATGTCCAGACCAACAAAAATCAAACCTTTCGCTTTCAGCGTCGGCCCAATGCGACGGGCAATTTCCCAGTCACTGTCGGTTAATGGACGCGGCTCGCCACGGCCACCTGCGGCCAGGTTGCCACGGGTTTCACCGCCCTGCGGAATACGCGCCAGGCAGTACGGAACGGGTTCGCCATCAACCACCAGCACGCGTTTATCGCCATCTTTAATTGCAGGCAGATAGTTCTGCGCCATGCAGTAGCGGGTACCGTGCTCTGTCAGCGTTTCCGCAATAACGCCAAGGTTCGGATCGCCTTCCTTCACGCGGAAAATAGAGGCTCCGCCCATGCCGTCCAGCGGTTTGAGAATGATGTCGCTGTGTTTTTGCCAGAAGGCTTTCAACTGCGCTTTGTTACGCGTGACCAGCGTTTCCGGCGTCAGATCGGCAAACCATGCGGTGAACAACTTCTCGTTGCAGTCGCGCAGGCTCTGCGGTTTGTTGACGATCAGCGTCCCTTTTTCTTCTGCACGTTCCAGAATATAGGTTGCATAAATGAACTCGGTATCAAACGGCGGATCCTTACGCATCAGAATAACGTCCAGGTCTGCCAGCGGGAGATCCTGCTCGCTCTTGAACTCATACCATTTGTCGTAGTTCTGCTCTACGCTCAGGGTACGCGTATGGGCGCGGGCTTCACCGTTGATCAGATAAAGATCGGCCATCTCCATATAATGAATTTCGTAACCGCGGCGTTGCGCTTCCAGCAGCATAGCGAAGCTGGAATCTTTCTTGATGTTGATGCTTGCGATGGGATCCATCACGATGCCGAGCTTGATCATTGTTTTTCTCCGTTAGCCCAGATCGCCAAAACGCACCTGTAGCGCGGTAATGGCGGTGAGCGCAGTTGTCTCAGTACGCAGAACGCGAGGTCCTAACAGAATATCAGTAAACTGATACCGTGCGGTCATGGCAATTTCATCTGCCGATAGCCCACCTTCCGGGCCAATCAGCAAGCGGATGCGCTCCACCGGGAGCGGCAGCGTGTTGATGCTGGCGCTGGCGCGAGGATGCAGATTGAGTTTCAGACCTTCGTCCTGTTCTGCGCACCATGCTTCCAGATCCATTGCCGGGCGAATTTCAGGCACCCGGTTACGACCGCATTGTTCGCAGGCGGCAATGGCGATTTTCTGCCACTGCTGGAGCTTCTTGTTCAGGCGTTCACTGTCCAGTTTAACGCCGCAGCGCTCAGAAAAAAGTGGCGTAATGAGGCTTACACCCAGTTCAATCGATTTCTGGATAGTAAATTCCATTTTTTCACCGCGCGACATTACCTGGCCAAGATGGATATGCAACGGTGATTCACGATCGTCGAGCTCGGCGTTAAGCACCTTCACCTCCACGCTTTTCTTACTGGCGTGAGTAATTTCGGCGTCGAATACCTGATTGCTGCCGTCAAATAGCTGCAGCGCCTGGCCTGGCCCCATACGTAGTACGCGGCCGATATGGTTGGCGGCATCCTCACACAATGAAATTTGGCTACCGGAGGTGATTGGCTCAGGGTGATAAATGCGGGGAATGCGCATAGTTAAACATCCGCGTCATGGCCCTGAGCTATTAAAGGCCAGGGCATGGTTAAAAATATTGCCGCTAGTGTAGGTTAGCTCTTTTGCGCCTGGCAAGCGCGTTGCACATAAGGGTTATGATTCCCCTGTACCTTCGCGATGCGTTCGTCGCGCTCACACTCCCAGTCGGTGACCGGATACTGCTTATTCCAGGCATTAAAAAGCTGGGTTTGCTGACGGGAGAGCGTCAGGTTGTATTGGTCGCGCATATAAAAATAGGTACGCGCGATGGCGCCACGGGCGCGGGCAGGCGGTTCGGCAACTTTTTCTTTAAAATCAACCTTCATCGCGCACTGTCCATACTGGCCTTCGCCACCGTTCCACTGGCTGTACATAAAGTTTGCGCGATCGCCATTCACTTCACCTACCGCAGGCTGCAGGTTATGCATATCGCTTTCCATTTTGCGATAGACCGGATCTTTAGCGCAGTTTTTACGCCCCCCGTCCTGCCAGCACTGGCGCTGATGACCAAACTGCCAGGCGGGGACAACGTGTTCCCATTCAATTCGACTGGCGCGGTTTTCGTTTTTTCGCACTTTATAGCCGCAGGATTCGAGGTCCACGCCCCCTTTTTTGCCTTGCCAGTTAATTTTGCAACCACAGTAGAAATCGCCTGGCGCATCGGCGTTAACTTTGACGCCAGCGGCTTTTGCCTGGGAAAAACTATTGATGCCTTCGGCGAACACCTGGCCTGAAAACGCAGCGGCTAACAGGGCCGCAGCAAAAGAAAAATTACGGTACATCACGAACTCCGTGTCAAAACGAGCCCGCAACGTAGCGAAAGTCATTCCTGTATGCAATCAGTTAGATCAGAAAAGTTCCTGATAATTCTGAAGATTATTCTGCAATCAGTGGTTCGCCGCAGTGAACGCAGCGGTAGGTGGCTTCACCGCGTACCACGCGGTTATGGCGGCGTACGGTCAGTTGGTGTTCCTGACACTTGCAGCGGTAAGTAAAGGTCTTACGCTGCACGGATTGCAGTTCGAACTGATGTGTGCGTCGGGCTGGCACGCCCAGCACGCTCTCCATCATCCATTTCCACTCTTTGCCGTGCGGCGGCACGCGACCAAAGTATTTCCACACCAGTAAATGCGCCAGTTCATGGGGCACCACCTCATTCACGAATGCGTCGACATTTTCCATCAGTAGTACCGGATTGAGGCGGATTTCGTAGGTTTGTAACCACGCGGTGCCTGCAGCGGTGCCGCGCTGTTGGTACACCAGCTTAGGTTCCGGATAATTACGCTCGAGCTTAAGATTGGCCTGTGCGAGTTTTTCCCGCAGGCTGCGCATAACGGCTTGCTGGATGGCGATAGGGAGACGGGAGGTTTTCATAACGCCAGAGGATAGTGCGACAGGGAAGGGACTGCAAGAGGAAGGCTTCCTCCCGCGGGGGAGGAAGCTTTTCGTGATTAGTCTTGTGCGCCAATTTCGCGCAGTTTACGACCTTTCATCAGGTTACGTTCAATGTGTTCCAGAGAGACATTTTTAGTTTCAGGTATCAGCCACAGGGTCAGGAAGATGAACAGGACGTTCAGACCACCGTAGACCCAGAAAGTATTGGCGCTGCCCAGCGAGTTCAGCATCGTCAGGAAGGTTGCACCGACGATCATATTGGCAATCCAGTTGGTTGCGGTAGAGCAGGTGATACCGAAATCGCGGCCTTTCAGCGGTTGGATTTCAGAGCACAGTACCCAAATCAGCGGACCGGCGCTCATGGCAAAGCCAACGATAAACATCAGCAGCATCAGTACAGCGAAGTATTGCGCGGCCGCCGAGTGAATACCCACGTGCATCATCGTGCCCAGCACGCCCATACCGACGGCCATGACGATAAAGCCGAGGATCAGCGTAGGTTTACGGCCCCAGCGGTCAACCAGGCCAATGGCGATAAAGGTTGCCAGCACGTTGGTCAGACCGACGATAACAGTCCCCCACATCTGCTCGGTGGTGTTGGTGTAGCCCGCCAGCTCAAAGATTTTCGGTGCGTAATACATAATGACGTTCATCCCGGTGAACTGCTGCATCACCTGTAACAGGACGCCAAGGAATACCGCGCGGCGGAAGTTGCTGTTTTCTTTAAACAGCGCCCAGCCGCTCTGCTTCACCTGCAGGCTTTCACGAATTTCATCCAGCTCGCGTTTGGCTTCTGCGCTGGTATCACGCAGACGCAACAGAACACGTTCAGCATCGACAAAACGACGTTTAGCAGCAAACCAGCGTGGGCTGTCCGGCAGGAAGATGACGCCAACCAGCAGCAGCAGGGCAGGGATGATGATCACGCCCAGCATCCAGCGCCATGCGCCGCTGTAGCTAAACGCCGTATCGGAAAGATACGCACCCAAAATACCGATGGTGATCATCAGCTGATACATAGAGATCATACTGCCACGAATTTTTTCCGGGGCAATTTCAGACAGGTACAGCGGCGCGGTATAAGACGCAACGCCCACCGCCAGGCCGAGCAGTACGCGGGAAACCAGCAGCACTTCAACGTTTGGCGCCGCGGCGGAGAACAGTGAACCGGCAACAAACAGGATTGCGCCGATCATCAGACTCTTTTTACGCCCCAGTTTGAAGGAGAGCCAACCGCTGCCGACGGCACCCACGGCAGCACCAAACATCATCGAACTCACCACCCATTCCTGAGTGTGGGGGGTAATTTGGAACTCGTCGGTGATGAACGGTAAAGCACCGGCAATAACACCGATATCCAGGCCAAAAAGTAATCCAGCCAGGGCTGCAAGAAAGCAGACAAAAAATGTCATGGCTTTGTTGGAACGCCCCGTTTTTTTATTGTCAGGCATGATGCCCTCCGGTTGGGTAGCTAGTTTTGTTGATGTTAAGGGTAGGTGAGTACGGGGTAAAAAAATGCGAATCACATCACATTAGTGTAATCGGTTACACTGACATTTATCACGATTATCGATTAACCATTTGAAAATTAACATTTTATAATACGATTAAATATGGTTAATTGCCTGGAATTAAGACGATCCTGAAAAATAATGTAACAGTGACGCAAGCTTGACGGAAAAGAGATGTTAACTTGTTGTGGATAGAAAATCGGTCCTATGTAATCGCTTTCATTGTTGTTAGAGGAACGCTTCACTGCATTGTTCAGGTGATGAGGCGTTGGGGGAAAATTGGGGAATAAAAAAAAGACCAGCACGAGGCTGGTCTTACTAAGCGGACAGTCTTCAGTAAATTACTTCAGACCTGCAGCGTCACGCAGCAACTGCGCTTTGTCGGTTTTTTCCCATGGGAAATGTTCGCGGCCAAAGTGACCGTAAGCTGCGGTTTCTTTGTAGATCGGGTGCAGCAGATCCAGCATCTGAATCAGGCCATACGGACGCAGGTCGAAGAACTCGCGCACCAGCAGGGTCAGCTGTTCTGAAGGTACTTTTTCGGTACCAAAGGTTTCAACCATGATAGAGGTCGGTTCAGCCACGCCGATGGCGTAGGAAACCTGAATCTCACAACGGTCAGCCAGACCAGCGGCAACAATGTTTTTCGCGACGTAACGAGCTGCATAGGCTGCGGAACGGTCAACTTTAGAAGGATCCTTACCAGAGAATGCACCGCCGCCGTGACGCGCCATGCCGCCGTAGGTATCAACGATGATTTTACGACCGGTCAGACCGCAGTCGCCCATCGGGCCGCCGATAACGAAACGACCGGTTGGGTTGATGAAGAATTTGGTCGCAGCGCTCAGCCATTCAGTCGGCAGTACCGGCTTGATGATCTCTTCCATGACGGCTTCTTGCAGAGATTTCTGGTCGATATCTTCAGCATGCTGAGTCGACAGAACCACGGCATCAATACCGACGATTTTGCCGTCGTCATACTGGAAGGTAACCTGGCTTTTTGCATCCGGGCGCAGCCACGGCAGAGTACCGTTTTTGCGTACTTCAGCCTGACGCTGTACCAGACGATGCGCGTAGGTAATTGGAGCTGGCATCAGCACGTCGGTTTCATTGGTTGCATAACCAAACATCAGGCCCTGGTCGCCAGCGCCTTGTTCCAGCGGATCCGCGCGGTCAACACCCTGGTTGATATCCGGAGACTGCTTACCGATGGCGCTCAGAACCGCGCAAGAGTTGGCGTCAAAGCCCATGTCGGAATGCACATAGCCAATTTCGCGAACCGTGTTACGCGTGATCTCTTCGATATCTACCCAGGCGCTGGTAGTGATCTCACCGCCAACTAAAACCATACCGGTTTTGACATAGGTTTCGCAGGCTACGCGTGCTTTCGGATCCTGCTCGAGGATTGCATCCAGCACGGCATCAGAGATTTGGTCAGCGATTTTGTCAGGATGCCCTTCTGATACGGACTCGGACGTAAAAAGGTGTTTTGCCATATTTAATTTCACCTAAGGAATATTTAGTTAGCTCAAACTGTCGAGTGGAATAGCCATGTGTAGAAGATTCTACCATGAGTCTGCAGATGACGGACACTGGCAGTCTGAGTGTTAATCGGTATAGATGGATTAACATCTGGACGGCTATTTTAGGACAGTTCTTCGCCTGATTTCCAGCTTTTTTTGATTGAGGTCGCATTGTACTGAAAATGTAACTGGAAATTTTTCCTGACGGTGCTGGCAATGCGTGCATTTATCTTTTGCTTTTTGACTTCCTTATGGGTATAAAACGCGGCGCGCGGCTCATACAAAAGCACACGACGTTTTCCATCGTGTTGCCACTTCCAGCCGGGTTAACACTTTAGCTTTGGCTTGTGGGTTCGTTCCGTCAGGAGCAACCGTGGAGGTGATACGAGATAATGAACCGTTGTATTCTGCTGAATCTGTCGCACCGTTCTGGTGTACATATGTCCCCCGTAATCTGCATCTTGCATACCTGCCGATGTTATACCCATCTCGGCGCTTCTCAGGACTCCAGGGCCGGTAACGGTCACTAAGAACTGAACAAGGGCGCTCTTGGTAAACAAGAGTTTTCTCGTGGTTTCGCCGAACCGTCAGCATTAAGTTCGGTTACGTGTTTACATTGATATGAAAAAGAAACCGGTCGCACAGTCGGAGCGTCAGCACTATCTGCTGGAAATTCTGCCTGTATTTGGGTTGTTATCGCGTCTATGGATTGCGATAGTAGTCAACTGTTTTACACTTGTTAATAAAATTGAGGTTCGCTATGTCTGACGACATTTCTTTGGGTTCGCCTTCGTCAGCAGGCGAACACGGTGTACTACGCTCCATGCAGGAGGTTGCAATGAGTTCCGAGGAAGCCAGCAAGATGCTGCGTACTTACAATATTGCCTGGTGGGGTAATAACTACTATGACGTCAATGAGCTGGGCCACATCAGCGTGTGCCCGGATCCGGACGTACCAGAAGCGCGCGTTGACCTTGCTGAGTTGGTGAAAGCCCGTGAAGCGCAGGGCCAGCGTCTGCCTGCATTATTCTGCTTCCCGCAGATCCTGCAACACCGACTGCGTTCGATTAACGCCGCGTTTAAACGCGCCCGTGAATCTTACGGTTACAACGGCGACTATTTCCTCGTTTACCCAATCAAGGTCAACCAGCATCGTCGCGTGATTGAATCGCTGATCCACTCCGGCGAACCGCTGGGGCTGGAAGCCGGTTCCAAAGCTGAACTGATGGCCGTGTTGGCCCATGCCGGAATGACCCGTAGCGTGATCGTGTGTAACGGCTATAAAGACCGTGAATACATCCGTCTGGCGTTGATTGGCGAGAAGATGGGCCATAAGGTCTATCTGGTCATCGAGAAGATGTCTGAAATCGCTATCGTGCTGGATGAAGCTGAACGCCTGAATGTGGTTCCGCGTCTGGGCGTGCGTGCTCGTCTGGCGTCGCAGGGGTCCGGTAAATGGCAGTCTTCCGGTGGCGAGAAATCAAAATTCGGCCTGGCGGCAAACCAGGTGCTGCAACTGGTGGAAATTTTGCGCGAGCGCGGTCGTCTGGACAGTATTCAGTTGCTGCACTTCCACCTCGGTTCGCAGATGGCGAACATTCGTGATATCGCCACCGGCGTACGTGAATCAGCGCGTTTCTACGTTGAGCTGCACAAGCTGGGCGTGAATATCCAGTGCTTCGACGTCGGCGGTGGTCTGGGCGTGGACTACGAAGGTACCCGTTCGCAGTCTGACTGCTCCGTAAACTACGGCCTGAACGAATACGCCAACAACATCATCTGGGCCATTGGCGATGCCTGTGAAGAGCATGGTCTGCCGCATCCGACGGTCATCACCGAGTCTGGTCGTGCGGTTACCGCGCACCATACTGTGCTGGTGTCTAACATTATCGGCGTTGAGCGTAGCGAACACACCGAAGCCACACCGCCGGCTGAAGATGCACCGCGTGCCCTGCAAAGCATGTGGGAAACCTGGCAAGAGATGCACGAGCCGGGAACCCGTCGCTCGCTGCGCGAATGGCTGCACGACAGCCAGATGGATCTGCATGATATTCACGTGGGTTACTCTTCAGGCACCTTCAGCCTGCAGGAGCGTGCGTGGGCAGAGCAGTTGTATCTGAACATGTGCCATGACGTGCAGAAACAGCTCGACCCGAGCAACCGTGCGCACCGTCCGATTATCGACGAACTGCAGGAGCGTATGGCGGATAAGATCTACGTCAACTTCTCCCTGTTCCAGTCGATGCCGGATGCATGGGGGATCGATCAGCTGTTCCCGGTACTGCCGCTCGAAGGACTGAATCAGGTGCCAGAGCGTCGTGCGGTGCTATTGGATATTACCTGTGACTCCGACGGTGCTATCGACCATTACGTTGACGGCGATGGGATTGCGACGACCATGCCGATGCCGGAATACGACCCGGAAAATCCGCCGATGCTGGGCTTCTTTATGGTGGGGGCGTACCAGGAGATCCTCGGCAACATGCACAACCTGTTCGGTGATACCGAAGCGGTTGACGTGTTCGTCTTCCCCGACGGCAGCGTGGAAGTTGAGCTTTCTGATGAAGGCGATACCGTGGCGGATATGCTGCAGTACGTGCAGTTGGATCCGAACACCCTGCTGACGCAGTTCCGTGACCAGGTGAAAAAAACCGATCTGGATGCTGAGCTGCAACAGCAATTCCTCGAAGAGTTCGAAGCGGGTCTGTACGGATACACTTATCTCGAAGACGAATAATTAAGATTATTCCTCTTGAGGGCTGACTTATTTATATAAGTCGGCCCTTTTTATTAAACAATATCTGAAATAGGATGTTAATCCCTTCCTTTCTTATTTAATACCCCTAGCATTGTTGCCAGATTAACTCGTCATCGGTAAAGGAACAGATATGAAAGGATTTAAATTTAACGCATTATTTGCGGTTGTTTTTTTGTTTATCACGGGCTGCTCATCTCAGATGCAGCGCAGCAATGCTCCGGATTCCGAGGTGGGAACTGCCTGGGGTAATGATGTTCACTCTACGGTGACTGGCGTGTCCGCTGAACGCGTAGACCGTGAACCGACTGAGATGATAGTCATTAATTACTCGACGGCATATCAGTCTGGTTATGACCAGATTTACAGCATTCGTATTAGCGACCTGGAGTATGCGGTTCGTGATGCAAATTTCAGATCTATTCCTATTACCCGGCACTACAATAATTCTTTCGGCAAATGGCAATATCTTATTCCGGCAAAATTGGGCATGACCTATCAATTGTATGTGCGTAACAACAGTCGCGATACAAATTATGAAATTGTGGCCACAGTCGATGGACTGGATGTTCTTACTGGCAAGCCGGGTTCACTGAGTCACAATGGCTATATTGTGAATGCGGGAGATTCGTTGGCAATCAAAGGATTCCGCAAAGACAGCACTACCGAAGCGGCATTCCAGTTTTCCTCTGCCTCGGACTCTTACGCGGCTAATTCCGCACAGGGCGATGTACGTAACACCGGAGTGATTGGTTTTGCCGCCTTTGAGCTACAGGGAAAAGTTGCGAAGGCGATACCGCCGTGCTCTGCCCAGGCGTTTCCAGCGGACAGTAACGGTTACGCGCCGCCGCCTTGCCGGAAATAAACGCTTTGCTTGAAGCCGCGCAGTTTTAAGGCGATAATTCGCCCATACAAGTAGTCACGTAAATCAATCCCTTCCTCGTCGGGCTTAACGACGCGGAGGGGATTTTTTTTCACCGATTTTAAAAGAGGTCAGTACATGAGCACCTTAGGTCATCAATACGACAACTCCCTGGTTTCTAACGCCTTTGGTTTTTTGCGTCTGCCGATGAACTTCATGCCCTACGACAGCGACGCCGATTGGGTGATCACCGGCGTACCGTTTGATATGGCAACGTCAGGTCGTGCGGGTGGCCGCCATGGCCCGGCGGCGATCCGTCAGGTTTCCACCAACCTGGCCTGGGAGCACAACCGCTTCCCGTGGAACTTCGATATGCGTGAGCGCCTGAACGTGGTGGACTGCGGCGATCTGGTTTATGCATTTGGCGATGCGCGTGAAATGAGTGAAAAACTGCAGGCGCATGCAGAGAAGCTGCTGTCTGCCGGTAAGCGTATGCTCTCCTTTGGCGGCGACCACTTTGTTACGCTGCCGCTGCTGCGCGCGCACGCTAAGCACTTTGGTAAAATGGCGCTGGTGCACTTTGATGCTCACACCGACACCTACGCGAACGGCTGCGAATTCGACCACGGCACCATGTTCTACACTGCGCCGAACGAAGGTCTGATCGATCCGAATCACTCTGTGCAGATCGGTATTCGTACCGAGTTCGACAAAGACAACGGCTTTACCGTGCTGGATGCGTGCCAGGTTAACGACCGCAGCGTTGATGACATCATCGCTCAGGTTAAGCAGATTGTCGGTGATATGCCGGTATACCTGACTTTTGATATCGACTGTCTGGATCCGGCGTTTGCACCAGGAACCGGTACGCCAGTGATCGGCGGTCTGACTTCCGATCGTGCTATTAAACTGGTACGTGGTCTGAAAGATCTGAACATCGTCGGGATGGATGTTGTTGAAGTGGCTCCGGCCTACGATCAGTCAGAGATCACCGCACTGGCGGCGGCAACGTTGGCATTAGAAATGCTCTATATCCAGGCGGCGAAAAAAGGCGAGTAACGGTTTCGGGCTATTTTACTCGCCATTTTGAACCCGGGCAGTGCTCGCCATCCTCACGTACTACGTGTACGCTCCGGTGGCTGTGCGCTGTCCGGTCTCAAACTGACTTCGCCAATAACGCCCGATCGCTGGACTAAATTTGTCATTCTGTAGGCCGGATAAGGCGTTCACGCCGCCATCCGGCACTGTTCGAAGATTATTTGATCCCGTCTGCGCTCATGCGATCGCGAATATGTTGCGCACGTTCTGCGGATGCCGGGTGATCGTCAAACATTGAGCTTTGACGTCCTGCTTCCAGTTTTGCCAGTTTCTCAAAACTGGTGGCTAAGCCTGCCGGATTGATCCCTCGTTTGCGCAACAGATCATACGAGTAATCATCCGCTTCGGATTCCTGACGCTGGGAGAACTGCGAGTTCACCAGTTTCTCGCCAAGATCGCCCAATTGCGACTGCGACAGGCTGCCGACAATACCGCCAGCGGAAGCCGCAGCTGCGCGCACGGCGTTCGTACCCAGCGCAACCTGCATCCCTTTTTTCACGTGACCCAGCGCAACGTGACCCATTTCGTGGCCGATCACCGCTTCGACTTCGTTGTCGGTCATCATATCCATCAGGCCGCTGTATACGCGGATACAGCCGTTCGCCATGGCAAAGGCATTCACATCTTTCGCCATATACACTTTGTAGTTCACCGGCTGGCCGTTAATGTTATCGCCAAGCGCGGCGGCGATTTTGCCAAGACGCGTTGCATACTCGCTGCCAGCCGGGGCGATGGTAGCTTTGCTGTCCATATCCTTACAGGCCTGATCGCTCAGCGCTTTTACCTGCGCATCGCTCAGACTGTAGGCCTGGAAAGCCTCTGCGCCTGAGGAAAGCAGTCCGTTTGAGTCCATGTTCTGGCAGCCGGTCAATGCCGCCGCCATGCTCGTAGCAAGCAGTAAAGCGCGAATTTTCATTTTTTCTCTTCCGCACAAGGTCAGGATTATTCTAAAAAATGCGTCGTTTACAGGTGAACCGACGCTCGGCCTAAGTATAAAGAAAAGAACAATAAGCGGGCGAGAAGATTGCGCAACTTGCGCGCATGATCCAGAGATTTCTGAAGCGGCAAAAGGATGCTCCATGTACATGACACGCGGCTTGGGTTACATTGTTGGCACTTTTTTCCGGCGTAGCCCAAAACGCGCTGTCGTCAAGTCGTTTAGGGCGTGGCCTTCATTATCCGATCTGGAGTCAAAATGTCCTCACGTAAAGAGCTTGCCAATGCTATTCGTGCGCTGAGCATGGACGCAGTACAGAAAGCCAAATCCGGTCACCCGGGTGCCCCGATGGGTATGGCTGACATTGCCGAAGTCCTGTGGCGTGATTTCCTGAACCACAACCCGACTAACCCGTCCTGGGCTGACCGTGACCGCTTCGTGCTGTCAAACGGCCACGGTTCAATGCTGATTTACAGCCTGCTGCACCTCACCGGCTATGATCTGCCGATGTCCGAGCTGCAGAACTTCCGTCAACTGCACTCCAAAACGCCGGGTCACCCGGAAGTGGGTTACACCGCGGGTGTTGAAACCACGACCGGTCCTTTGGGTCAGGGCATTGCGAATGCAGTGGGTATGGCTATCGCTGAAAAAACGCTGGCGGCGCAGTTTAACCGTCCTGGTCACGACATCGTTGACCACTTCACCTATGCTTTCATGGGCGACGGCTGCATGATGGAAGGTATCTCTCACGAGGTATGTTCCCTGGCCGGTACGCTGAAACTGGGTAAACTGGTTGCGTTCTACGATGACAACGGCATCTCTATCGATGGCCACGTTGAAGGCTGGTTCACCGATGACACCGCGAAGCGCTTCGAAGCTTACGGCTGGCACGTGATTCGTGGTGTAGATGGTCACGATGCTGACGCCATTAAACGCGCTGTTGAAGAAGCACGCGCAGTGACCGACAAACCGTCCCTGCTGATGTGCAAAACCATCATCGGTTTCGGTTCCCCGAACAAAGCCGGTACCCATGACTCTCACGGTGCGCCGCTGGGAGATGCAGAAATCGCACTGACCCGTGAACAGCTGGGCTGGAAATACGCGCCGTTCGAAATCCCGTCTGAAATCTACGCGCAGTGGGATGCGAAAGAAGCCGGCCAGGCAAAAGAAGCCGCATGGAACGAGAAGTTCGCTGCTTATGCCAAAGCTTTCCCGCAGGAAGCTGCTGAATTCACCCGTCGTATGAAAGGTGAAATGCCGTCTGACTTCGACGCGAAAGCCAACGAGTTCATTGCTAAGCTGCAGGCTAACCCGGCGAAAATCGCCAGCCGTAAAGCTTCTCAGAACGCGATTGAAGCCTTCGGTCCTTGGCTTCCTGAATTCCTCGGCGGCTCTGCTGACCTGGCACCGTCTAACCTGACTCTGTGGTCTGGTTCTAAGGCCATCAACGAAGATACTGCCGGTAACTACATCCATTACGGTGTACGTGAATTCGGTATGACCGCTATCGCAAACGGTATTTCCCTGCACGGTGGTTTCCTGCCGTACACCTCCACCTTCCTGATGTTCGTGGAATATGCCCGTAACGCGGTGCGTATGGCTGCGCTGATGAAACAGCGTCAGGTGATGGTCTATACTCACGACTCTATCGGTCTGGGTGAAGATGGCCCGACTCACCAGCCGGTAGAGCAGGTTGCTTCTCTGCGTGTGACCCCGAACATGAGCACATGGCGTCCGTGTGACCAGGTTGAATCCGCAGTAGCATGGAAATACGGTGTTGAGCGTCAGGACGGCCCGACCGCACTGATCCTCTCCCGTCAGAACCTGGCACAGCAGGAACGTACCGCAGAGCAACTGGCGAACATCGCTCGCGGTGGCTACGTGCTGAAAGATTGCGCGGGTCAGCCGGAGTTGATCTTCATCGCCACCGGTTCTGAAGTTGAACTTGCCGTGGCTGCCTGGGACAAACTGACCGCTGAAGGCGTGAAAGCGCGCGTGGTTTCCATGCCGTCTACCGATGCATTCGACAAGCAGGATGCGGCTTACCGTGAATCCGTACTGCCGAAAGCCGTCTCTGCTCGCGTCGCTATCGAAGCCGGCATTGCTGACTACTGGTTCAAATACGTGGGCCTGAACGGCGCTATTGTTGGTATGACTACCTTTGGTGAGTCTGCACCGGCAGAACTGCTGTTTGAAGAATTCGGCTTCACCGTAGACAACGTGGTCGCGAAAGCAAAAGAACTGCTGTAATTTCGATTACAGGTGAAAACGGGTCGCTCAGGCGGCCCGTTTTTTTGCTTATCAGGGTAGTTACGTGCGTAGCTGACCTGCTTCAAGACGTACTACGCGCGAAAAATGGCGCTGCGTAAATGCAGCGTCATGACTGATCGCCACAACGCTGGCACCACGCGTACGACACACTGCCAGCCAGTTTTCGAAGACGCCAAGCCAATGCGCATCAAAGTCCCGGCTGGGCTCATCCAGCAGTAGAATAGCAGGTTCGAGGGCTTCCAGACTGGCGACGGCAACCATACGTCGTTGTGCAGTATGCAGATCGAGCGGGTGCGCGTCGGCGACATCCTCTAACTGACATAATCGCAGCGCCGCCATCGTGCGTTGCGCAATTTCAGTCGCAGGAAGCTTCTGTAGCCGTAATCCGAAGGCCACTTCCTCTGCAACCTTGCTGTGAAAGATTTGATTCTCCGCCTCCTGAAACAGTACGCCGAGCACCCTGGCGCGCTCCCGGTTTTTCAGTTGCGCAATCGCACGATTTTGAACGGTTATTGTGCCGGATGAGGGCGTCAGTAGCCCGGCCATGATGCGCAAAAGCGTGGATTTTCCTGCGCCATTATCGCCCGTTAGCGCCAGCCATTCCCCCTCCTGGAGTTCCAGCGAAATATTGCGTAAACAGTCATCGGAGGCGTTCGGCCAGCGATAGCTGACCTGGTTTAGCGTTAGCATAGTGATGACAATGCTCCGTCGCGCAGTTGCCATGCCTGCTGGCAGTAGCTGAGAAAAGGTGAAGGGTTGCGTTCGAAAAGTATCACCAAAGCATGCTGTTCCTGTGCCCACTGCTGCAGTCGAGCCAGCAGCATTGCCGTGGCTTGCGCCGTCAGGCGACTGAACGCTTCATCCAGAATCAATATTTTCGGCTGCATGGCGAGTGCGCTGGCAATCACCACCCGCTGGGTTTCCCCGCCGGAAAGGGTGCCGGGATGACGATGGCGCAGAGGCTGACATTCCGTCAGCGTAAGGGCGGCATCTATGCGCTGCATAATTTCAGTCTCGGTAAGGCAGAGATTTTCCGGGCCAAACGCCACTTCTTCCTCCACGCTGAAAGTACAACCTGAAAGCTGCAGGTAAGGTGACTGCTGCACAAGCTGGATGGTACTCGACTGCTCGACCAGCGACAGTTTCCCGATGGGATTACCCAGTAGCGTGCCTGTGCCCTCAATTTCTCCCGGAAGGAAGTCGGGGTACCAGCCAGCCATCAGCTGTGCCAGCGTACTTTTCCCGCTGCCGTTCTCACCAAAAATAGCCACCATACCAGGCCTGGCGTAATGGAAATCGTAACAGGCGGATGGCCGCATAGCGTGCGTCGGAATATAGCGAAACTGCTCTAACGTAACCATATCCAGATTCCTGTCTCAACTGCCATCAGAACCACCATACCGTAGCGGGCCAGACGTTGTAAGGTGCTGTCTGGCGGCGCCCATAGAGTGGTGCGAGTGCGATGCAGGCGAAATCCCCGCATATCGAGCGCTGCACCGCGAACGGCCAGGTCATTGAGCGCGTTATGGGTGAGCGGCACAATTAATGCCGGCATAGCGCGTAAACGTTGGTACCAGGATTCATCCAGCGGTACGCCGCGTGCGCGCTGAGCCTCGTGAATAATCGCCAACTGGCGTTTGAGCTGTTCAACCACCAGCAGCGGGCCTGCAAACAGATAGGCAACGCCTGGCGGCAGGCGTGAAGCAAACAGGGCGCGCATAAAGCGCGCAACCGGCACGTACTGCATCCACATCTGTGATGTCGACACAATGGCCAGGATCCGCAGCCAGAGCGTAACGGCATCGGCCCAGCGTTCCGGTGTGCGCGGCTGCCCGCTAATCCACTCGGTAAGCCATCCGCCGTGTACCAGCCATAGCCCCAGTCCTAAGGGGATCATCAGCCAGAGTACGTATTTCGCCCGCGACCGCGTAGCCTTCATACATAGCAAACCGACAAACGTCGCGGCGCTGTACAAGCTGAGCGGCACTCCGGCTGGCAGCAGGAGCGTGGAGCAGGCGGCAAGCGCCCACAGAGTTAACGACGTAAACGGATGCATTTAGCGCACGGCAGACATCGTAGGGAAATGGCGCGTGGTGCGCAGCGGAAGCTGTCGCAGCAGCACCCAGACGATGATTGCCGTGAGGATTTTATCGACCAGATTCGCACCGATGACGGTGATGGCGACGGACTCCACCAGGTTCTGACCGACCGAGTGCATCCAGGCGACAAAAAGATCCGCGCCGCTGCCGGTGACACCGCCGAACAGAGTCGTGCGAATCGGCACGGCAACGAGGGTCACGGCAAGCGTGATAATTACGCCGCTGACCACGACTTTGGGTAAGGTGCGAAACCATCCTGCCCGTGCCAGCCAACCGGCGACCAGTCCAATAACCATGGCGACGGGCGCAAAGGCGGCGGCGATCGGATCGGTCAGTAACCCCCACAACAGGTTAGTGAGTAATCCGGTTAGCATCCCCACAACCGGGCCTAACAGCACCGCGCTGATCAACGTGCCAATCGAGTCGAGAAAAATAGGTAATTTCAACATGCTGATAAGCTGCCCACCGACCATGTTGATGGCGATAGCAATGACAATAAGAACCAGAGACTGGCTGGAAAATTGGCGACGCGCCATAAAAGACCTCGTATAAGTGAAGCGTTAGCGGGATGAAATAACCAGTTCGTCATAACCGGAAACGGCGCAGGGCTGACGGCTGAATGCCAGAGACGTCAGCTCGCCAATCACCAGTTCCAGCGTGGTTCGCACGGTACAGCCCGGCATCATGTGCCCGCCCAGCATCGCGCCGTGTGGGTCGGCAACCGCCAGATGGAGATGCTCACCGGTCAGTTCCAGCGTGCCGTTCAGCGAGATAATTTCCCACGTACCCGTGAGTAATGTGGTTTCTTCACGCCCGGCGAAGCGCAGAGCAACGTTGGTCAAACTGCCGGTGCAACCCGCTATCCAGGCTGCCTGTAGTTGATGCTGCTGGATAAACGCGTGTAGCGCTGAAAAGACTTCCTGGCCGGGTAATAAACGCAGCGCATGAAAGCGAGCTGCAGATGATTGGGGATAGAATGTTGTCATAGTTGAGGGACTCCGAGACTCGGACGTTGCGCTGATAATATAGACGCGGGTTAGGGAGCTTTCTGATATAAATCAGGATTTGTGACATGGCAACGAAATAATCTTGCTACGGTTATTCGTAATTCTGGAATATGGAATAAAAGTCGCGTTGAAGGACGTTAAAATGTGACGTAAGTCAGATAACTGTGTTCTGTTGCTGGACAATCATTCCTTTTATTCCGCGTTTCGCTTATTCTAGCTGAAGCGTTTCAGTCGATTAAATGTTCGACAATTAACCAATTAGTCGCAGTTTGCGACAGGTAAGGTTTCCCTGAGCGATTTGCTGCATTACTCTGTCTGCCACATCGTTTCTGAGAAATCCTTGCAGGAGACCTATGACCGTACGCGTAGCGATTAATGGTTTCGGTCGCATCGGACGCAACGTGGTTCGTGCTTTATATGAATCCGGGCGTCGGGCGGAAATCACCGTGGTGGCAATCAACGAACTGGCGGATGCTGCAGGCATGGCGCATTTGTTGAAATATGACACCAGCCATGGGCGTTTTGCCTGGGATGTTCGTCAGGAACGAGACCAGCTCATCGTTGGCGATGACGCGATCCGTATTCTGCATGAGCGAACGCTCGATGCGCTTCCGTGGCGCGAACTGGGTGTCGACGTTGTGCTGGATTGTACGGGGGTTTTCGGCAATCGCGAACACGGTGAGGCGCATATTGCCGCCGGCGCAAAGAAAGTGCTCTTTTCACATCCTAGTAGTCACGACATCGACGCAACCGTTGTGTTTGGCGTTAATCAGGATCAGCTGCGCGCTGAGCACCGGATCGTTTCCAATGCCTCCTGCACCACGAATTGCATAATACCCGTCATTAAATTGCTGGATGATGCTTACGGCATTGAGTCTGGTACCGTCACCACGATCCACTCCGCGATGCACGATCAGCAGGTTATTGATGCTTATCATCCTGACCTGCGTCGCACGCGAGCGGCCAGCCAGTCGATCATTCCGGTTGATACCAAACTGGCGGCGGGCATCACGCGAATTTTCCCGCAGTTTAACGATCGTTTTGAAGCGATAGCGGTGCGTGTACCGACCATAAATGTGACGGCGATCGACTTAAGCGTGACGGTGAAAAAACCAGTAAAAGCCAGTGAAGTCAACCAGTTGCTGCAAAAAGCAGCACAAGGTGCATTTCATGGTATAGTTGACTATACGGAATTACCGTTGGTCTCAGTAGATTTTAACCACGACCCGCACAGCGCCATCGTTGATGGCACGCAAACGCGCGTGAGTGGCGCTCACCTGATCAAAACGCTGGTCTGGTGTGATAATGAATGGGGCTTTGCTAACCGTATGCTCGACACGACGTTAGCGATGGCTGCTATTGGTTTCAGGCTCGACGCTTGAGCGTCGACAAAACTTTATGAATCAACGAGAGGATTCACCATGTCTGTAATTAAGATGACCGATCTGGATCTGGCTGGTAAACGCGTTTTTATCCGTGCGGACCTGAACGTACCAGTTAAAGAAGGGAAAGTAACCAGCGATGCGCGTATCCGTGCTTCCCTGCCAACCATCGAACTGGCCCTGAAACAGGGTGCTAAAGTGATGGTAACTTCCCACCTGGGTCGTCCTACCGAAGGCGAGTACAACGAAGAATTCTCTCTGCTGCCGGTTGTTAACTATCTGAAAGATAAACTGTCTGCTCCGGTTCGCCTGGTAAAAGATTACCTGGACGGCGTTGAAGTCGCTGCCGGTGAACTGGTTGTTCTGGAAAACGTTCGCTTTAACAAAGGCGAGAAGAAAGACGACGAAGCGCTGTCCAAAAAATATGCTGCTCTGTGCGACGTATTCGTTATGGACGCTTTCGGTACTGCTCACCGTGCGCAGGCGTCTACTCACGGTATCGGTAAATTCGCCGATGTCGCTTGTGCAGGTCCGCTGCTGGCTGCCGAGCTGGATGCACTGGGTAAAGCGCTGAAAGAACCTGCTCGTCCGATGGTTGCTATCGTTGGTGGTTCTAAAGTTTCTACCAAACTGACCGTTCTTGATTCTCTGTCAAAAATCGCTGACCAGCTGATCGTTGGCGGTGGTATCGCGAACACCTTCGTTGCTGCTCAAGGCCACAACGTGGGTAAATCCCTGTACGAAGCAGATCTCGTTGACGAAGCTAAGCGTCTGCTGACCACTTGCGACATCCCGGTCCCAACCGACGTTCGCGTTGCGACTGAATTCTCTGAAACTGCACCGGCTACTCTGAAGTCCGTAAGCGATGTGAAAGAAGACGAGCAGATCCTGGATATCGGCGACGCTTCTGCACAGCAGCTGGCTGACATCCTGAAGAATGCGAAAACCATTCTGTGGAACGGCCCGGTTGGCGTGTTCGAATTCCCGAACTTCCGCAAAGGTACTGAAATCGTTGCTAATGCCATCGCAGACAGCGAAGCATTCTCTATCGCAGGCGGCGGTGACACCCTGGCAGCAATCGACCTGTTCGGCATTGCTGACAAAATCTCCTACATCTCTACTGGCGGCGGCGCGTTCCTCGAATTCGTGGAAGGCAAAGTCCTGCCAGCAGTAGCCATGCTCGAAGAGCGTGCTAAAAAGTAAGAATTTAATGGGCAGGGAAACCTGCCCAATTATTAGCGCGCTTTAGAGCGCGCGCCCTTTCCAAGGCCGAAGATACAGGACTCGCAACATGTCTAAAATTTTTGATTTCGTAAAACCAGGCGTAATCACTGGTGATGACGTACAGAAAGTTTTCCAGGTAGCTAAAGAAAACAACTTTGCTCTGCCAGCTGTTAACTGCGTTGGTACCGACTCCATCAATGCCGTACTGGAAACCGCTGCAAAAGTTAAAGCGCCGGTAATCGTACAGTTCTCCAACGGTGGTGCTTCTTTCATCGCGGGTAAAGGCGTGAAGTCCGACGTGCCTCAGGGCGCTGCAATCCTGGGTGCTATCTCTGGCGCGCATCATGTTCACCAGATGGCTGAACACTACGGTGTTCCGGTTATCCTGCACACTGACCACTGCGCGAAGAAACTGCTGCCGTGGATCGACGGTCTGCTGGACGCGGGTGAAAAACACTTCGCAGCAACCGGCAAACCGCTGTTCTCTTCTCACATGATCGACCTGTCTGAAGAGTCTCTGGAAGAGAACATCGAAATCTGCTCCAAATATCTGGCGCGCATGTCCAAAATGGGCATGACTCTGGAAATCGAACTGGGTTGCACCGGTGGCGAAGAAGACGGCGTGGACAACAGCCACATGGACGCTTCTGCACTGTACACCCAGCCGGAAGACGTTGATTACGCGTACACCGAGCTGAGCAAAATCAGCCCGCGTTTCACCATCGCAGCGTCCTTCGGTAACGTACACGGCGTTTACAAGCCGGGTAACGTGGTTCTGACCCCGACCATCCTGCGCGACTCTCAGGACTATGTTTCTAAGAAACATAACCTGCCGCACAACAGCCTGAACTTCGTCTTCCACGGCGGTTCCGGTTCTACTGCTCAGGAAATCAAAGACTCCGTAAGCTACGGCGTAGTGAAAATGAACATCGACACCGATACCCAATGGGCTACCTGGGAAGGTGTTCTGAACTACTACAAAGCAAACGAAGCTTACCTGCAGGGCCAGTTGGGTAACCCAAAAGGCGAAGATCAGCCGAACAAGAAATACTACGATCCGCGCGTATGGCTGCGTGCTGGTCAGGCAACCATGATCACCCGTCTGGAACAGGCTTTCAAAGAACTGAACGCGGTTGACGTTCTGTAATTCAGTCTGCTAACGACAAACAAGGCTTCCTCCGGGAAGCCTTTTTTTCATCTCGGTTTACTTTGTCACGCAGGTACCTTTTTCTCCAGCCAGAATCTGCGGGGCATCTTTCAGGGCGCCGATAAATGCCGCGTTCCCGGTCTGTTTGACAAACTGCATCACCGCCGCCGCTTTAGGCCCCATCGCGCCATCAGGTGTGGCAAATGGCGTAAGTTCCTCAACGGTGGCATGTCGTAGCGCACGCGCCTGCGGCGTTCCCCAGTTTTCATACACGGCATCGGCGTCTGTCAGAATCAGCAGATGGTCAGCGTTGATGGATTGTGCCAGAACGGCAGCAGTCAAATCCTTATCAATGACGGCCTCGGTTCCCTGGTAACCATCACCCTGTGCAATAACCGGAATACCGCCGCCACCACAGCAAACCACAGTATGTCCCGCATCCATCAGCGTACGGATGGCGTCGCTATCGAGAATTTTCAGCGGAGTCGGTGAGGGAACCACGCGGCGAATATATTGCCCATCGGTTTTCATCTGCCAGCCATAGCGTGCTTCCAGCTCTGCCTGTTGATCCGGTTGATACACGGGGCCAATATACTTACCGGGAGCTGAGAAGGCTTCGTCCTGCGGATCCACCTCAACCCGGGTCATCAGCGTTGTGACGGGAGAGTTACCCGCGGATGACGCCAGTTCCTGAGTAATAGCGAAACCGATCATTCCCTGGCTTTCCGCGACCAGAATATCCAGCGGCCAGACCGGGGATTCTTTGTATGCTGCATTCTGTAGCGCCAGCAGGCCAACCTGAGGGCCGTTGCCATGAACAATGACCAACTGATAGTCACGGGCTAATTCGGCTGCCATCTCAGCAAATACCTGAATGCTCCGCCGCTGGTTTTCTGCGCTCAAAATTTCTCCGCGCTGTAATAACGCATTACCGCCAAGAGCAATGACAATTCTCTTTTTCATTGATGACCTCATTATGCAAATTATCTCGCGGTCAAAATAACGTTTTATTACCTTTATTATGTGATGGGAGCGACAAGTAAAATATCTACAAAAATAACTCGATAATTAATGATGATTTCAGTCTCTTTATTTAAATTGTTTTAAAAATGATTATTAGACTTTTTTTAATAATACTGTGGTCAGTTCCCAGGAATTTATAACAATGGATTTTGTGTGACTTTGTTCAAATGAAATACATTTTTACCCCGATAAGGTAGGCGCAGTTAAAACATCAAACCTCACGTATCGTGTCAGGTAACATGAGGTATTCAGCGGTAATTATTACCGGGAGATTGCTTATGTCTGGTTCATATGAAGTGGCTGAGGCCACAAAGAAAAAGGGAATACCGGCCTGGTGGGTCACCGTTTTCCTGTTCTGGCTCGGATGGATTTTTATGTACGCCGACCGTACGGTGCTCAATCCGGTGATGGGCGAATTAGAAAAGGAATTTGGTTTAAGCGGCACACAGTTAGGTATTCTTAATTCCGTGTTCTATTTTTCTTATGCTTTGCTTCAGGTTCCAGCCGGAATTCTGGGCGACAAAATTGGTAAGAAAAAAGTACTGGTTCCAGGATTTATTCTATTTGGTGTTTTCACCGCGGTTACTGGTTGGGCGAAAAGCTGGTATACGTTGCTATTTGCCCGCGTGGTAACGGGGGCTGGTGAAGGAACCTACTACGGTCCGCAATACGGTCTCTCTTCCGAGCAGATCCCGAAGAAATATCGTTCTCTTGGTAGTGCGATCATCAACAGTGGTATGGCCTTTGGTATTGCGCTGGGTTTGATGACCTCAAGCTGGCTGGTATACGATCAAGGACATTCGTGGCGCATGCCATTTTATGCGATGGCGGTTCCCTCGGTGTTGGTCGGGGTGGCTATATGGCTGTTCGTAAAAGAGAAGAAACGCACCGCTGATGTCGATGGTGCGCCGGTGAAAAAAGGTAAGTTCAGCGACCTGCTAAAAAATCGTAACTTAATTATTACTTATATAATGGTGTTCTGTAGCCTGTTCGGTTTCTTCGTAATCCTGACCTGGCTTCCCTATTATTTGCAAAATGAACGTGGTATTGCCGGTAGCGAAACCGGGTTTATCTCTTCGCTGGTGGCCTGGATTTCAATTCCTGGCGCGCTGTTATTCTCCAGCCTTTCTGACAAATTAGGCAAGCGAAAACCATTAATTATGTTTCTGGTGCCGGTAGCGATTATCAGCATGCTGTCAATTATTTGGATGCCGAATATGACAGGGGTAATCATTGCGCTGTGTGTCTATGGTCTGGTGGGTAAACTGGCGCTGGATCCAGTACTGGTTGCGCTGGTTGCCGACAGCGTGGATGAAAATAACTACAGCACCGCATTTGGTTTATTTAATTTCATCGGCATGAGCTCATCTATTCTTGCCCCCATTATTGCCGGCGCGGCACGTGATATGACCGGAAGCCTGGCTTCCAGCTTCTATGTTTCAGCCACTCTGCTGGCTATCGGTTTAGTTGCAATGCTGTTTTTAAAAGAAAAACGCACATAAAGAGGTAGCGGTAATGATTTACGCCTTTATTAAAAAGGGAAGTTTTCAGGATTCCGTCAGCCTGATGATCATTTCCCGAAAACTCAGTGAACGCCCGGAAGTCGATCAGGTTTCAGTCATGATGGGAACGCCAGCCAATAAATCAATGCTGGATTCCACCGGATTCTGGCACGACGACTTTGCTGACGCCACGCCAAACGATATTTGTGTCGCAGTCCGAACCGAAGGCGAAGAGCCCGGGATACTGGATTTGATCCGTGAGCAACTGGAAAAAGAGCTGAACGCGATTACCAATGCGTCAGGGAGTTCGCATCAACTGGTTAAAGCACGTCGCTTCGAAAGTGCGTGCCAGAAATTGCCTCAGGCTAATCTGTTGCTGATATCGGTCGCTGGGGAATATGCCGCGTCCGTTGCCAAAGAGGGACTGTTGGCGAACAAAAACGTGATGCTCTTTTCCGATAACGTGCCGCTGGAGCAAGAAGTTGAGCTGAAAACGTTGGCGCGCGAGCGCGGGCTTCTTGTCATGGGACCAGACTGCGGAACCGCGATGATAGCCGGAAGTCCATTAGCTTTCGCCAACGTACTCCCTGAAGGCGGGATTGGCGTGATTGGCGCGTCAGGCACCGGGATTCAGGAAATTACTTCGCAGATTGCACTACACCAGCAGGGTGTGAGCCACGCTATCGGTCTGGGGGGCCGCGACCTGAGTGCTGATGTTGGCGGCATCAGCGCATTGACCGCACTGGAAATGCTGGCTACGGATGATGCCACGCGGGTGATTGCGTTTGTCTCTAAACCACCGTCACCGCAGGTGCGAACCCGCATTATTGCCGCGATGCAAAACGTGGGTAAACCGGTTGTCGCGCTGTTTCTGGGAAGCAAGCCGGAGCAGCGTCGCGAAGGTAACGTCTGGCTGGCGAATTCACTTTCTGATGCTGCACAACTGGCGGTATTGCTGATGCGTGTGGCACTGCAGAGACAGGTTCAACCGGAAGTGGCAGGTAAAGGTATTTACGGTCTATACGCCGGCGGCACGTTGGCAGCTGAAGCCGCTATGTTGCTCTCTGCCGGGCTGGGAGTACCCGTTAGCGAAAGCCATGACCAGGGAGTGATGCTGGAAGGCGGTGGCCATCGCATTGTCGACCTGGGGGACGACAGCTACACCCTGGGCAGACCGCATCCGATGATTGACCCGACGACTCGCAGCATTGAGATCGAAAAACTGGCCGCGTTGCCGGATGTGGGCGTACTGCTTCTGGATGTGGTGCTGGGCTATGGCGCCTGTGCTGACCCGGCTGGAGCGGTTGTTGAGGCGGTAGAGCAGGTGCGAGCCAAACGTGCCGCCCCGCTTGTGGTGATTGCCACTCTGACCGGAACCGAGGCCGATCCGCAGGGGCGCTGTGGGCAGGCGGAGATACTTCGCGAGGCTGGGATAGCGGTGGTGGAAACGCTGGAAGAGGCAGTTTTACTCGCCGTCAACCTGACACATCACCAGGAACGTAGCATCCTGGCATCCCATAGCGCACTCCTTGATGGCGTACAGGTCATTAACGCTGGATTACGCAGCTTTGCACTGGATCTGCAAAGCAGCGGTACGCCGGTTGTGCATTATCAGTGGGCGCCTGTTGCCGGTGGCAACGCCCGTCTTGCCAGTTTACTCAAACAGTTACATTAAGTTCAGAGGTACGGATATGTATTCATCTATTGCACAGGCCAACGAAGCCATTATCGAACGAATTAAAGCCGCGCGTCCCCACTGGGTTGCTGTGCGCCCTGCAAAAGAAGCGGTGGCCGAATTGTCTTCTGGACGCAAATTATTGCACGCTGGTCCGCCGATCGCCTGGGAAGAGATGACCGGCCCAATGCGCGGAGCCTGCATTGGCGCATCATTGTTTGAAGGCTGGGCGGTGACGGAAGAAGATGCCGTGTGGATGCTGGAGCAGGGTGAGGTTGATTTTATCCCTTGCCATCACGTTGGTGCGGTAGGTCCGATGGGGGGAATCACCTCCGCTAATATGCCGGTGCTGGTGGTGCGTGACGTGGTGCATGGTAACCAGTCCTGCTGCAACCTCAATGAAGGTATTGGCAAAGTGATGCGTTTTGGCGCCTACGGTGATGACGTGCAAAAGCGCTTGCGCTGGATGCGCGACACGCTGGCGCCAGTACTACAGGAAGCGCTCTCGCTGATGGAAAATGGCGTCGATCTGACGGCAATGATGGCGCAGGCCATCACCATGGGCGATGAGTTCCACCAGCGTAATATTGCTGCCTCTTCTCTGTTACTGCGTACACTCTCTCCGGTGATCGCGGGTCTGGATCGTCCGAAGACGGAAATCACTGAGGTACTGCAGTTCCTGAGCGTAACAGACCAATTCTTCCTCAATTTGGCTATGGCCTATAGTAAGGCAGTGATGGATGCCGCGGCGGAAATTAAGGCAGGCTCAGTGGTCACTGCGATGACGCGTAACGGTCGTGATTTCGGCATTCGCGTGAGCGGAACTGGCGATCGCTGGTTTACCGCGCCGGTAAATACGCCGCAGGGTTTGTTTTTTACCGGCTATAGCCAGGCTGACGCGAATCCGGACATTGGCGACAGCGCCATCACAGAAACGTTGGGGATTGGTGGTGCAGCAATGATTGCGGCACCCGGCGTAACGCGCTTCGTCGGCGCGGGTGGTATGGGCGCGGCGCTGGAAACCTCAGAAGAGATGGCGGAGATCTATCTTGCCAACAACCCGCTGTTTCAGATCCCCTCATGGGATTTCAAGGGGGCATGTCTGGGGCTGGATGTCCGTCGTGTCGTAGAGACGGGGATTACGCCGCTGATTAATACCGGTATCGCGCATAAAGATGCGGGGATTGGTCAGGTCGGGGCGGGAACCGTACGTGCACCGCTACTCTGTTTTGAAAAAGCACTTGAAGCTCTGGCCGAACTACATCACATCACCGCCTGATATTGAAGGGGCGGCAAGGCCGCCCCTGAGTATTACTGATGAAGACAATTAATGCTCTAGCCTGCGCCGGGTTTTATCGGCTTCCCGATGGCGAATGGAGACGGCATAGCTGTTTTACGCAGGCGATTAACTTTTGCCGTCCAGACGGTGAGTTATTGACGTTGCTTCGCCACGGAAAAGGAATGGGGCCGACAGCCGTATTGCTGAGTACCGTGCAGTTTCCCCACGTGGCTCAGATTGAATGGCTAAGCAAACAAGGAAATATCCTGCGAGGGAAAAACATCACAATTTGCCCGCGTCGCATACTGCAATTGCCAATAAGCTCCATCGCCATTGCCCCAGTCGATCTTTCTTTTTGTACGCAACACAGTGGCCTCTGCGGAGCGCTAAATCAACCGGTTCACACGATGTCGCACTATTCTGAGATTATTAAGCAGCTTGATTGTTGGTATTGCGGCATGACCCCCGACTGGAGCTGGCTGATCGGATGTGGACCTGGGCTGACGCCTAGCGGTGATGACATGCTGACTGGCATGTTGGCCGTACTGTATGCCGCAGGGTTTTCTGCGCAACTTCAGTATTTTTTACCTCCGGCGAAACAGCTGGCAAAACTCACTACATCAGTCAGTTGCAGCTATTTGAACAGCGCCAGAGTGGGGGAGTTTTCTACATCAGTGCAGAAGGTCATACGCGCTTTACAACCGGGGCGCGAGTCTCATTTTGCAATTGCGCATCTGCTTGCTGTTGGTCATACCTCGGGAGCAGATATATTGCTAGGGATAGCAATAGCTCAACAGTGGTTACAGAGGAACGATCCAAGGAGAATGCATGCTCGATCAGGAAACAATACGCACGTTTATTCGGGTTGCGGAGACGGAGAGTTTTTCCCGCGCAGCCAGTTCGCTTCATAAAACGCCAGCGGCGATTAGCTATCGTATCAAAACGCTGGAAGAGCAGGTGGGGACTCAACTCTTCATGCGCACTACGCGCACTGTCAGTCTGACATTGGCCGGACAGCATCTGCTTGAGCATTGCCGGCAGTGGCTCAACTGGCTGGATGCGATGCCGGATGAGCTTCAGCAAATCAATGCGGGCGTTGAACGGCAGGTGAATATCGTTATCAATAATCTGCTGTACCAGCCACAGACCACGGCGGATTTACTGACCTGGCTGCATCAACAATTTCCCTTTACCCGCTTTCAGATTTCCCGACAGGTCTATATGGGCGTGTGGGATTCACTGTTGTATGACGATTTCCAGTTAGCCATTGGCGTCACCGGATCGGAGTCGTTGTCCAATAATATTTCTCTGTTGTCACTCGGTGACATCAGTTGGCAGTTTGTGGTGGCGCAGAATCATCCTCTGGCTCGCCACCCCGCGCCTGTACTGTCAGACGATATGCTGCGTCGTTACCCGGCGATTAATATTGAAGATACCTCGCGCACGCTTACGCGCCGCGTTGCCTGGCTGCTCAGTGGTCAAAAGGAGATCAAAGTTCCGGATCTCAGTACCAAGCTGGCCTGTCATTTAAGCGGCCTCGGGGTCGGTTTCTTGCCGGAGCGGATGTGTCGTCCTTATGTTGAGTCCGGAGCATTGGTTGCCCGTGAGGTAATCAATCCACGCCAACCGTCACCGCTCTCTATCGCCTGGAAGAATGCAGGTAGCGGAAAGGTGGTCAGTGAAATTGCCGAAATCTTTAAGCAGAAAGATCCACTGGTCAGCGGGTTCTTGCGGATGATTGATCAACCAACCGATCATTGAATTTACGAATGCTTTTATTGGATCATGTTGAAAAATGGCATGTTCGGTCTTTTTTGTTTACCTTTAGTACAGTATTTTTGTGAGAATGATCTCATGAATTTTTTTGACATGACCAAGGAATACTAAATGGAAGATTTGAATGTTGTCGACAGCATAAACGGTGCGGGCACCTGGCTGGTGCGTAACCAGGAACTGCTGTTGAGCTATGCCGTCAACATCGTTGCGGCCATCGCGATTGTCATTATCGGTATGATCGTGGCGCGCATCGTATCAAATACCGTTAACCGCCTGATGCTGGCGCGTAAAATTGATGCCACCGTTGCCGACTTCCTCTCTGCACTGGTGCGTTACGGTATTATCGCGTTCACGCTGATTGCCGCGCTGGGCCGCGTTGGGGTGCAAACTGCCTCCGTGATCGCCGTTCTCGGTGCCGCAGGTTTAGCCGTCGGTCTGGCGTTGCAAGGCTCGCTGTCTAACCTCGCCGCAGGTGTCCTGCTGGTAATGTTCCGTCCGTTCCGTGCGGGTGAGTATGTCGATCTCGGCGGCGTGGCCGGAACCGTGCTCAATGTGCAGATTTTCTCCACCACTATGCGCACCGTTGACGGTAAGATTGTTGTGATCCCAAACGGTAAAATTATTGCCGGGAACATCATTAACTTCTCTCGCGAGCCGGTTCGTCGTAACGAATTTATTATCGGCGTGGCTTACGACTCCGATATCGATCAGGTGAAAAAAATCCTCACTGATATCATTCAGTCGGAAGATCGCATTCTTAAAGACCGTGAAATGACGGTGCGCCTGAATGAGCTGGGGGCTTCCTCAATTAATTTCGTCGTACGCGTCTGGAGCAACAGCAGCGATCTGCAAAGTGTCTACTGGGATGTACTGGAACGCATTAAGCGTGAGTTCGATGCCAACGGCATCAGCTTCCCGTATCCGCAGATGGATGTGAACTTCAAGCGTGTGAAAGAGAGTACGGCAGAGTAATTACGCGCCCGGAGGTGCTTTCGCTTTCCGGGCCGATAAAACTATCTTTCCATTAATTTCCCTAATCTGCGATTAAAATTATCAATTTCCGCTAATGATTTTCCCGCGCTATAGTCTGCTCCTAAGAGAAACAGTTCGGGATGATTAACGTGTTATCGTATTATTTTCAAGGGCTTGCACTTGGTGCGGCCATGATACTTCCGCTTGGTCCACAAAATGCCTTCGTGATGAACCAGGGCATTCGCCGCCAGTATCACATCATGATTGCTTTACTCTGTGCTATCAGCGATTTAGTGCTGATCTGCGCCGGTATCTTTGGCGGTAGCGCTTTGCTGATGCAGTCGCCGTGGTTGATGGCGCTGGTCACCTGGGGCGGAGTGGCGTTTCTGCTCTGGTACGGTTTTGGCGCGTTAAAAACGGCGATGAGCAGTAATCTGGAACTGGCCAGCGCCGAGGTAATGAAGCAGGGACGTTGGAAAATCATCGCCACCATGCTGGCGGTAACCTGGCTAAACCCACATGTTTATCTGGATACCTTTGTGGTGCTGGGGAGTCTGGGGGGCCAACTGGACGTTGAGCCTAAGCGCTGGTTTGCGCTGGGAACCGTCAGCGCTTCGTTCCTGTGGTTTTTCGGTCTGGCATTGCTGGCGGCCTGGCTGGCTCCGCGTCTGCGCACGGCTAAAGCACAGCGCATCATCAATACCCTGGTAGGATTAGTGATGTGGTTTATCGCTTTTCAACTGGCAAAAGAAGGTGTTGCGCACGTTCATGCGTTGTTCAACTAAGTGTTGTCTGATGGACAACGCAGCGAGATCGGCTAAGCTTGCCTGCATGTGCCCTGAGTTTCGGGGTAATTAATGAAACATGGAGGAACGACCGTGAAGTTCAAAATAATGGCCCTGGCGGCATTAGTCGGATTCAGCGCACTATCGGTACAGGCAAATGAGTTGCCAAATGGACCGCACATCGTGACTTCCGGAACAGCAAGCGTGGATGCGACACCAGACATCGCCACGCTGGCAATTGAAGTGAACGTTGCTGCCAAGGATGCGGCCTCAGCTAAGAAGCAGGCCGATGAGCGCGTGGCGCAATATCTGTCCTTCCTTGAACAAAACCAGATAGCGAAGAAGGATATTAACGCTGCAAACCTGCGTACCCAGCCGGACTACGACTACCAGAACGGTAAAAGTATCCTCAAAGGGTATCGTGCGGTGCGCACCGTTGAAGTCACGCTGCGTCAGCTGGACAAACTCAACACGCTGCTCGATGGCGCGCTGAAGGCGGGTCTGAATGAGATCCGTTCGGTATCACTGGGCGTTGCCCAACCGGATGCTTACAAAGATAAAGCGCGAAAAGCGGCAATTGATGATGCCATTCATCAGGCTGAACAGCTGGCTGCGGGCTTCAATAGCAAACTTGGCCCGGTGTACAGCGTGCGCTACCACGTTTCCAATTATCAGCCGAGCCCGATGGTACGGATGATGAAAGCAGATGCCGCACCTGCTGCTTCTGCTCAGGAAACCTACGAACAGCCGGTTATTCAGTTTGACGATCAGGTTGATGTCGTCTTCCAGATTGAGCCGACGGCGGGGCAGCCAGCGGCAACGCCTGCCAAAACTCAGTAATCTTTTCAGACCCGGCTTTCCAGCCGGGTTTTTTCTGTGAGCAACTGTAAAAATGAGACTTCACATCCGGTCTTTTTTTTCGCCGTAATGAGGATAGGCCATAGCGATTTTTAAGGGGACGCTATGGATATTTTTATCTCAAAAAAGATGCGTAATTTCATTCTGCTGGCGCAAACCAATAACATCGCCAGAGCGGCAGAAAAAATACATATGACCGCATCGCCCTTCGGTAAAAGCATTGCCGCACTGGAAGATCAAATCGGCTATACGCTGTTTACCCGCAAAGATAACAACATCAGCTTGAATAAAGCCGGACAGGAACTGTATCAGAAGCTGTTTCCCGTTTATCAGCGCCTCTCTGCCATTGATAACGAAATCCATAACGCCTCTCGCCGCTCGCGGGAAATCGTCATCGGCATCGACAATACCTACCCGACGATTATTTTTGACCAGTTGATCAGCCTTGGTGACAAGTATGACGGCGTGACGGCTCAGGCCGTTGAATTTAGCGAGAATGGGGTGATTGATAACCTGTTCGACCGCAAACTGGATTTTATTATCTCGCCACAGCACGTTTCCCCCCGCGTGCAGGAGCTGGAAAATCTGGCGATCAGCGAACTGTCTCCGCTGCGTCTGGGGTTTCTCGTTTCCCGGCGCTATGAAGAAAAACAGCCGCAGGATCTGCTGCGCGAGCTGCCCTGGCTGCAAATGCGCTTCCAGAATCGCGCCAACTTTGAGGCGATGCTGGATGCCTACATGCGACCCTGCGGGATCAACCCGACGATAATCTATCGTCCGTACAGCTTTATGGCCAAGATTAGCGCGGTGGAGCGCGGGCAGTTTTTGACGGTGATCCCGCACTTCGCATGGCGGCTGGTGAACCCGTCGACGCTGAAATATTTCGACGCGCCCGGCAGTCCCATGTATATGCAGGAGTTTCTCTATTCGCTGAAAAATCATCGCTATACCGCCACCATGCTCCAGCATATTGCTGAAGATCGTGACGGTAGTGCAAGTTAACCAAGCATCGAGCCTGTTTCGAGAAGGTTGCGATGCAGATCGAACGCATGGCTGAGATCGTGATGGATATGCCCGCCGGGCGCTTTTTCCAGATAGCGGTGCAAATAATCTCTGTAAAGCGGATGCGCACAGTTATTGATAATCGTGTACGCCCGCTGCATCGGAGATAGCCCACGCAGATCGGCAATCCCTTGTTCGGTCACGATCACTTTAACGCTATGTTCGCTGTGGTCGACATGGCTGCACATCGGTACGATGGTGGATATTTTCCCGCCTTTGGCAATCGACGGCGCCATAAAGATAGACAGGTAGGCGTTGCGCTCGAAATCCCCGCTGCCGCCGATGCCATTCATCAGGTTCACCCCCGCAACGTGCGTGGAATTGGCATGACCGTAGATATCAAACTCCAGACCAACGTTGAGCGCAATGACGCCCAGCCGACGAATGATTTCCGGGTTATTGGAAATCTCCTGCGGGCGCAACACAATCCGGCTGGCGAAGAAGTCCATGTTGGCGTAAATCTTCTGTAGCGACGGGGCTGAAATGGTCAGACTGGAAGCACTGGCACCGGTTATCTTGCCCGTTTCCAGTAGATGCACTACCGACTCCTGCAACACCTCCGAATACATCATAAAGGGCGGGATATCCGGGTTCTCGCCCAGTCGAGCCATTACCGCGTTGTTGATATTACCCACGCCGCTTTGTAAGGGCAGAAACTCAGCAGGAATGCGTTTGTGCGCCATTTCTGCCAGCAGGAAAGAGACCACGTTATCGGCAATTTGTTGGCTGACTGGATTGGTTTTATCCGATGCATTTCCTGCATCGGGCAGTTCGGTATCCACCACCGCAACCACCTTTTTGGGGTCTATCTGTACGCACTGACTGCCTACGCGATCCATGGTATGAAAAATGGGTACGCTGTTACGCCGCGGCGGCGCACCGGGTATCACGATGTCGGCAAACTCTGCCACGCGCGGATTATGGTAATGATTCAGCTCGATAATGACTTTTTTCGCCCGCAGCAGCCAGGTGGGGGCATTACCGATACCGCTGGACAGCCAAATCCGGCCATCCGGCGCGATGGCTGAAGCTTCAATGACGGCAACGTCGATCTCGCCAAAAAAGCCGTAATTAACCATTTGCGCCACTTCGCTCAAATGGAGATCGACAAACCTCACCTGGCCCTGGTTAATTTTCTCGCGCAGGCCCGATGACGTTTGATAAGGCGCACGCCAGGAAACGGCATCCGCCGCGGATAGTACATCATCAGCGGCGGCGCCAATTGATGCTCCGGTCAGCAGGCGGATCTGAAAAGGCTGTCCGTTCTGATGCTGTTCGCAGGCGCGTTGGGCAATTGCGGTGGGTAACGCTTTTGGCGAGCCCGCGGGGGTAAAGCCGCTAAACGCCACCATATCATCGTGCTGGATAATTTCTGCCGCCTGTTCGGCGCTCATCCGTTTCATGGCCGTCTCCTTCCTCAGACGTGATTAATGGCCGACAAAATTAGGTTTACGTTTTTCCATAAACGCGTTCATCCCTTCCTGATAATCCTCGCTGTCGTACACCGCGCGGCGCATGCCCTGAATGCGCTCGAACTCATCGGAATTCATGGTGTGCGCTTCACCCAGCACGCGCAGCTCTTCTTTAATGACGGCGATCGCCAGCGGCGCTTTTTCCGAGATGTGGTGCGCCATTTGCAGGGTGAAATCTTCCAGTTCGTCTACAGGAACCACATGGTTGAGGATCCCGACCGCCATGGCGCGCTGAGCGGTAATCGGCGAGGCGGTAAAGATCAGCTCTTTCACGATGTGAAAACCGGCGTCGCGGGTCAGGTTGTGGATGCCGACCAGGTTATACGGCACGCCGAGGTTGACCGGGGTCATCGAGAAGGTGGATGTTTCAGCGGCGATGATCAGATCGGAACTCATGATCATCTCAAACGCGCCGCCCCAGACGCTGCCTTCGACCATGGAGATCACCGGTTTCGGATATTTTTGGATCATGCGGGTTATCTGACGCAGCGGATCGTCATAGGAGAGCGGATCGCGACGTCCGGTCGGGAGTTCATGAATATCATGCCCGGCGGAGAAAACTTTGGCTCCGCTCGGTGCGCGCAGAATGATGCAGCGAATGTCCGCACGATTGAGATCGCTCAGCGCCTGCATCAGATCGTCAATAAACACTTTACTCAGGGCATTGAGCTTGCGGGCGTAATTGAATTCAATAACCGCGACTTTCTGGATGATGACCACGTTGACGTATTGATAAGACATAATGTTCTCTTTATTGAAAGTAATGATGCTGGATAAATTCGCTGATGTGCCGCAGACCGGTGCGCGGCGACAGATCATTGTTTTTGACAGCCTGCAGCGTCTGCTGGAAATAGCGGTCAAAATCAGTCCGCGCAAACAGCAGATGCAGGGCTTCTTCTTCAGCCTGCTGGTGTAACCAGTCCACCGCCTGCTGCTGGCGGACTTTTTCCAGTCGACCGCTGGCGGTAAGGCACGTTTTAAAGTCGGTTATCGCCTGCCAGATCTCCTCAATACCGCGTTTTTCCAGCGCGCTACAGGTCAGAACCTGCGGCTGCCACTCGTCATATTTGCGGCGCAGAATATGCAGGGCGGATTCGTACATATGGCGGGCGATGGCCACGTTGGCATGGTTCTCGCCGTCGTCCTTGTTGATGACGACCAGATCCGCCATTTCCATCAGACCTTTCTTGATGCCTTGCAAATCGTCGCCACCGCCAGCGATTTGCAGTGAGATAAAGCAATCCACCATGCCTGCGACTTCGGTTTCTGACTGCCCAACGCCGACGGTTTCCACAATCACCACGTCGAAACCAGCCGCTTCGCACAGCAGCATTAATTCGCGGGCGCGCTGGCTGGCACCACCTAAATGACCGCTGGAGGGAACCGGGCGAATAAACGCAGATTCTGCGCGAGACAGCTCCGTCATGCGGGTTTTATCGCCAAGAATGCTGCCGCCGCTGACCGGGCTGCTGGGATCGACGGCGATCACCGCCACCCGTAATCCGTGACGGATTAACAGCATGCCGAAGGCTTCCAGAAAGGTGCTTTTCCCTGCGCCCGGCGTACCGGTTATCCCCAAACGCAGGGCGTTACCGGTGAACGGCATAATCGCGTCCAGCAATTGCGTACTGAGCGGCTGGTGGCGCGGGTGGTTGCTTTCTACCAGCGTCATTGCCTGGGCGAGCGTAGCCCGTTCGCCAAGTCGCAAGCGACGAACGGTATCCTCAAGCGTGGCGGCGTTAATCATGATGCTGGCTGATACGGGTTAATACGTCGCGAACGCTGTCGAGCATTGGCGTGCCGGGGCCATAAATGGCGGCCACGCCATGCTCGTGCAGGAAGGCGTAATCCTGTGGCGGAATAACGCCTCCTGCTACCACGCAGATATCTTCACGCCCCCATTTTTTGAGCTCGGTAACCAGTTCCGGGATCAGCGTTTTATGACCTGCCGCCAGCGATGATGCGCCAACCACATGTACATCGTTTTCTACCGCCAGACGGGCGATCTCTTCTGGTGTGGAGAACATCGGACTGAGGTCAACATCGAAGCCGAGATCGGAGTAGGCGCTGGCGATCACTTTCGCGCCGCGATCGTGGCCATCCTGACCCATCTTGGCGATCAGAATGCGCGGACGGCGACCATTTTCCGCGAGGAACTGTTCGGTTTGCGCAACGATGGCGTCGAACTCATCGGCGGATTTGTCGGACTGGTGATAGCTTTGCGCAATCACGCCGGTGACGCACTGGCTGGGAACCAGATAGCGGTCAAAAGCGCTTTCCAGCGCGTCGGAGATCTCACCAAGCGTGGCGCGAACGCGGGCGGCGTTAACGGCGGCGGCCAACAGGTTTTCATTATGCTGTGCGGCGTGGGTCAGCACGGATAACGCGGCGTTAACGGCATCATTGTCGCGGGTGGCGCGGATATGCTGCAACGAGGCAATTTGCTCGTTGCGTACCTTCACGTTGTCGATTTCCAGTACCGACGTTTCGTCTTCTTTATCCAGCTTGTATTTGTTCACGCCGACGATAACCCGTTTACCCTGGTCGATCAGCGACTGCTCGCGCGCGGAAGCTTCTTCGATCATCCGTTTAGGGAGCCCGGCTTCGATCGCTTTCGCCATGCCGCCTGCCTCATCAATTTGTTTGATGATCGTGCGCGCCTGCTTCACAATTTGATCGGTGAGCGACTCGACGTAATACGATCCGGCCAGCGGATCGACGGTGCGGCAGATCTCTGACTCTTCCTGAATGATGATCTGTGTATTACGCGCGATGCGGGCGGAGAAATCGGTGGGCAGCCCGAGTGCTTCATCAAAGGCGTTGGTATGCAGGGACTGAGTGCCGCCAAGCGTAGCGCCGAGCGCTTCAATGGTCGTGCGGATCACGTTGTTGTAAGGATCCTGCTCGGTCAGACTCCAGCCGGAGGTCTGGCAATGGGTACGCAGAGCGAGAGATTTCGGGTTGTTTGCGCCAAAACCGCTGACTGCTTCACTCCACAAATAGCGAGCCGCGCGCAGCATGGCGACGTTCATAAACAGATCCATGCCGATGCCGAAGAAGAATGACAGGCGCGGCGCGAAGTCATCAATTTTCAGCCCGGCAGACAGCGCGGCTTTGATGTACTCAATGCCGTCAGCCAGCGTAAACGCCACCTGCTGGACGCAGTTCGCCCCGGCTTCCCCCATGTGATAACCGCTGATGCTGATGGTGTTAAAGCGCGGCATATTGGCGGAACACCAGGCGATGATGTCGGCGATGATACGCATTGAAGGTTTTGGCGGGTAAATGTAGGTGTTGCGGCACAGGTACTCTTTCAGAATATCGTTCTGAATGGTCCCGGTGAGTTGCTCCGGCGTTACGCCTTGTTCTTCTGCAGCGACGATATAAAACGCCAGTACCGGCAGCACCGCGCCGTTCATGGTCATTGATACCGACATCTTATCCAGCGGGATCTGGTCGAACAGCACCTTCATATCTTCGACAGTATCGATCGCCACACCCGCTTTGCCGACGTCACCTGCCACGCGCGGGTTGTCTGAGTCATAACCGCGATGGGTGGCAAGGTCAAAGGCGACGGAAAGCCCTTTTTGCCCGGCGGCGAGATTGCGGCGGTAAAAGGCGTTGGACTCTTTGGCGGTAGAGAAACCGGCGTACTGGCGAATGGTCCACGGCTGCGCGGTATACATGGTGGCGCGCGGGCCACGCACGTAAGGCGGCAGACCGGGGAGGGTGCCCGTGACTTCCAGATTATCGAGGTCCGCTTCGGTGTACAGCGGTTTGATGGCAATCCCTTCCGCCGTCTGTCTTTCCAGCGACTCAACGGTTTTTTCCCGTCGACTGAGTTCTTTGTTGGCGAGTGTTTGCCACTCCTGCACGTTTGCCATTTTTTGCTCCGTATTACGCAATAAGTTGAATCTTTGCGGATACGGTGTGCTTTTTCATTTGGCTTGTCGCCAGCAAAAAATAGCCAACAGGACGTCGTTTTTTGCCGCGTGGCGTGTTTTATTTTGTGATGTATTTCAAAGACGTGGCGGGAATAGCATGAATAGAGGGTAAAGGCTTGTCGGCCGGATAAGGCGTTACGCCGCCATCCGGCACTCTGGAGCAATAAACGGTTTAATCCTGGCGCAACACCTTGTGCCCGTATTCCAGCAGCGCGTCGGTAACGTTGCGCATCATGCGGCTTTCCGGTGCAAAACGGTGCCAGTACAGCATCCGACGCTGGAACAGACCTGGCGTTAAGTCGATCAGCTCGCCGCTTTCCAGCTCTTTCTCAATCTGTAAGTGCGGGATCATGCAGCAGGTGGTGCCTTGACGCGCCAACTGGACGAAAGCTTCAGACGAGTTAACGATGTGACACGGCACGCTGCCCGGCGGCAGGTCGAAGTTTTGTTGCAGGAACGCCTGGTGCATATCATCAAGATGGTCAAACGCTACCGCCGGGGCTTTCAGCAGGGCGGAGCGGGTGACGCCGTTAGGGAAATAACGTTCGGCGAAAGGTTTGGAGCCAACAAACAGGTAGTCCAGCGCGCCGAGTTTATCCACCAGACAGCTTGGCAGCGCCTGATGTTGGATACTCACCGCACCGACCACTTCACCACGACGCAGACGTTCCTGGGTGCGGGTTTCATCTTCAACCTGCAGATTCAGGCGAATCGGCGAATTAGCCAGTACCGGGGCCAGCGCCGGAAGTAACCAGGTTGCCAGGCTGTCGGCGTTCACCGCCAGAGAAAGCAGCAGCGGCGTCGAGCCGGTTTGTTCATCACCCAGCCACTCGTCTTCCAGCAGTTCAACCTGGCGCAGAAGTGCCAGAAGCTTTTGTCCTTGTTCGGTAGGGCGCGGGGGGACGGTACGCACCAGCAGCGGTTGTCCGAACATATTCTCAAGCTGTTTTATGCGCTGTGAAACCGCGGATTGCGTGATGCACAGCTTTTGCGCCGCGCGCTCAAATCCTCGTTCACGAATAACCGCATCCAGTGCTTGTAGTGTTCTGTAGTCCGGACGTTTCATTGCTTTGACGCACTCCTGAAATTTTTGCTTGTTCTGCACTATGACACAAATTTAGGTTGGGTAAAGACGAAATCCGCCGCTTGCGAGCGGGTGTGGGAACATTTTTCTGCACAATGTTCTATAATGCGCGTGAATTTTCCCACCATATTCACACCACAGGCGAAACGATCATGACGCAGGATGAACTGAAAAAAGCAGTAGGATGGGCGGCACTTCAGTATGTACAGCCCGGCACCATTGTGGGCGTAGGTACCGGTTCAACAGCCGCACACTTTATTGATGCGCTGGGTACAATGAAAGGTCAGATTGAAGGTGCGGTATCCAGTTCGGACGCTTCAACCGAAAAACTCAAAAGCCTCGGTATCCACGTGTTCGATCTTAACGAGGTGGACAGCCTTGGCGTATACGTTGACGGCGCGGATGAAATCAACGGCCATATGCAGATGATCAAAGGCGGCGGCGCAGCGCTGACCCGTGAAAAAATCATTGCTTCGGTGGCGAAGAAATTTATCTGCATCGCGGACGCGTCCAAAGAAGTCGATATTCTTGGTAACTTCCCGCTGCCGGTGGAAGTGATCCCAATGGCGCGCAGCGCAGTCGCGCGTCAACTGGTGAAGTTGGGCGGCCGTCCTGAATACCGTCAGGGCGTGGTGACGGACAACGGTAACGTGATCCTCGATGTGCACGGTCTGGAGATCCTTGACGCCGTGGCGCTGGAAAACGCCATCAATGCGATTCCGGGCGTAGTAACCGTAGGTCTGTTCGCCAACCGTGGTGCGGATGTCGCGCTGATCGGTACCCCAGACGGCGTGAAAACTATCGTAAAATGATCTGATGGGAGTGTCTTCTCCCGTTAAAAAAATTTTGGCAGGGCAAATTTGGTGACTTGTGTCACGTTTATAATATTGTCCTGCCGATCTCTCCAAAGAAAAAGTTATCGCCAGTATTTTCCTCTGACATTTCTCTCTGAATGACATTTCTTCAGCACGGCGACGCAAACGTTCATATTGCCGCAATATTATTTTTTGATATGTTGAAGAGGCGGATGAAAATCCCACACACAACACATCAGTTTGAACAAAAAAAGACAGGGTCGGGGAAATGGCAAAGGTATCACTGGAGAAAGATAAGATTAAATTTCTGCTGGTTGAAGGCGTGCATCAAAAAGCACTCGAAAGCCTTCGTGCAGCAGGTTATACCAACATCGAGTTTCACAAAGGCGCTCTGGACACTGAACAACTGAAAGAGTCCATCCGTGATGCCCACTTCATTGGCCTGCGATCCCGTACCCATCTGACTGAAGATGTGATTGACGCCGCAGAGAAACTGGTCGCGATTGGCTGCTTCTGTATCGGCACCAACCAGGTTGATCTGACCGCTGCGGCAAAGCGCGGGATCCCCGTGTTTAACGCGCCATTCTCTAACACGCGTTCCGTTGCGGAACTGGTGATTGGCGAACTGCTTCTCCTGCTACGCGGTGTACCCGAAGCGAATGCCAAAGCACACCGCGGCGTGTGGAACAAACTGGCTACCGGCTCCTTTGAAGCGCGTGGCAAAAAACTGGGGATCATCGGCTACGGCCACATTGGTACTCAGCTAGGCATTCTGGCGGAATCGCTGGGGATGCATGTCTATTTCTATGATATTGAAAATAAACTCCCGCTCGGCAACGCCACACAGGTGCAGCATCTTTCCGACCTGCTCAATATGAGCGACGTGGTCAGTTTGCACGTACCGGAAAATGCCTCCACCAAAAATCTGATGGGCGCGCGTGAGATTGCGTTGATGAAACCAGGTGCGCTGCTGATTAACGCCGCACGTGGTACGGTTGTTGATATTCCTGCGCTGTGCGACGCGTTAGCGACCAAGCATCTGGCTGGGGCGGCAATCGACGTATTCCCAACCGAGCCGGCAACCAACAGCGATCCTTTCACTTCGCCGCTGTGTGATTTCGACAACGTGATCCTGACGCCGCACATTGGTGGTTCAACGCTGGAAGCGCAGGAAAACATCGGTCTGGAAGTAGCTGGGAAACTGACCAAGTATTCCGACAACGGCTCTACGCTGTCTGCAGTTAACTTCCCGGAAGTGTCGCTGCCGCTACACGGCGGTCGTCGTCTGATGCACATTCACGAAAACCGTCCCGGCGTACTGACCGCGCTGAACCAGATTTTTGCCGAGCAGGGCGTCAACATTGCCGCACAGTATCTGCAGACTTCCGCACAGGTAGGTTACGTGGTTATTGATATTGAAGCGGATGAAGATGTGGCGGAGAAAGCGTTGCTGGCGATGAAAGCCCTTCCGGGTACCATTCGTGCTCGTCTGCTGTACTGATTTCCTCTACATGGGCAGGCGGTTGACCTGCCCATCTTTCCTCTGATTTTCCTGCCTTACTATCTCTTTGTGTAACGCATACATTCTGTTCTCGAGCCTTGCCGCAATTGGCAACTAAAGGCAGCGTTGCGTGTTGTACAGCAGTAAAAGGAATTTACGATAGGGGCTCAGCATAGTGCTGAAACGGGAAAGCCCCTACCGGAGCAGGGGCTTTAAAAAGGAAAGGGACGATGATGAGATACGTCATCATGCTGCTGATCCTGTTAATCATCGCTTCGCCAGCATATTAACAGAGAGTACGCAGGAGGGAGGTTCGCCTCCCTCACCCTTCACCGAGGAATTTAGGTCAAAAAAACGACGCTGTCAATCGCTAAAAAACGGCTACCATTGCCAAATTTTTGACGGCGTCACCACCGCAGGCAGCGGAATATCCCACTCTTCAACCGGCAACTTCTCGACTAACTGGCAGTCATGCGCGTAGCCCACGGGTTGGATCTTATGTTGCTGCCAGTTTTGTAGCGTACGGTCGTAAAATCCGCCGCCCATGCCCAGGCGTTGCCCGTATTCATCAAACGCCACTAACGGTGTAATCAGTACATCCAGCTTTGACAGCGGCAATACGTCACGTACATCAAGTCGTGGTTCCTGGATCTTTAAGCGATTGGTCACCAGGTCGCTGTGCGGATGATAGTGCAGGAACAGTAAATTACCGGGGCTGAAGGGATGAAGCACTGGAAGGTAGACACGCTTGCCCGCTCGCCACAGCTGTTCGATCAGCGGCTGGGTATCGAGTTCGCCATCGAACGAGAGAAACACCGCCACAGTATGCGCGAGTACAACAGGGGGATAACTGAGCATTCGGGTCGCGGCTTGCTGACCGTACTGTTGCTGCTGTTCGGAGGTAAGCGCACGCCGACGCTGACGAATCAGTTGACGAATTTCTTGCCGGGATAAAGGGAGTTCAGAAAGTAATGTCATGGCTGTTGCCAGGTAGAAGGGAATCTCCGAGATGCCGCCGCAGGCTGTAACCCTTGAACCCTTGGTTCAAGGTGAATGCGTCGTCACAGTTTTAAGGCTTCTCGGACGGGCCGAGCATGCTCACCAACCATGGAGCGCCACATTCTTGTGGTATGAAATATCGGCTCAGGGGACTGGCCCGCTTGCAAACATCTCAGAGAAATTTTGTCTTCACGGTCACTCTACCACAGTAAACCGAAAAGTGTTATTCAAAGTTTTGGCCCGTTTTTTCGGTTATGCGACCCTGATCAAGCAACGCCTGTTCGATGGTCTGTTGCAGCATCCGAATACGTTGTTCCATGCTCGCCGCGTACTCACGCGTCTTCGCTTTTTCCTGAGTTAATTCATAGCTGATGTTCAATGCGGCGATGAAAACCAACTGCTCAGTATTTGTGACTCTAGTGCGAACTTTCAGATCTTGCAATCGCTGATTGAGATCGTCCGCAGCCTGATTCAACGCATCCCTTTGTTCAGGCGGGCAATTCACTCGCAGTGAACGGCCAAATATTTGGATATCGACGGGTTGTGCAGACATGCCACCTTCCTGCTGATTGACTGCGCTGCCTTCGTCTCCAGACCTTGGGTCCGCGAAGGGGCGACACTATAGCTACCCTGGTATCAAGATACAAGCCCTTTTCTGGTTCACCAGGGTCCAAAGTGGTAGCATACCATGAATATTCCTCCCTTTGATGACGAATGCTTATGTCTATACAGAACGAAATGCCTGGCTACAACGACGTTAGCCAGTTTTTGAACCAACAAGGGGCTGGATTAACCCCGGCCGAAATGCACGGCTTAATCAGCGGAATGATTTGTGGCGGCAACAACGACAGCTCATGGCAGCCGCTGCTGCACGACCTGACGAACGAAGGTCTGGCCTTCGGTCACGAGCTGGCTCAGGCGCTGCTGAAAATGCACTCTGCCACCAGCGATGCGCTGGAAGATGATGGTTTCCTTTTTCAGCTTTATCTGCCAGAAGGGGATGACGTCAGCGTGTTCGATCGCGCCGATGCGCTGGCGGGATGGGTAAACCACTTTTTGCTGGGTCTTGGCGTCACGCAGCCGAAGCTCGACAAAGTAACCGGCGAAACCGGGGAAGCGATTGACGACCTGCGCAATATCGCGCAGTTAGGGTATGACGAAGACGAAGATCAGGAAGAGCTGGAAATGTCGCTCGAAGAGATCATCGAATACGTGCGCGTAGCCGCCTTGCTGTGTCATGACACGTTTACGCGTCAGCAGCCGACTGCGCCGGAAGTCCGTAAACCGACTCTGCACTAAGAACGAAACGCAAAGGAGAGTGTGATGAGCGAGATATCTCAGCAAGAATTCCAGCGTCGTCGCCAGGCTTTACTGGCACAAATGCAGCCCGGCAGCGCCGCGCTGATTTTTGCCGCCCCTGAAGCGACGCGCAGCGCGGACAGTGAATACCCGTACCGCCAAAGCAGTGATTTCTGGTACTTCACCGGTTTTAACGAACCTGAAGCCGTGCTGGTGCTGATTAAAAGCGATGACACTCATAACCACAGCGTTTTGTTTAATCGGGTTCGCGATCTGACGGCGGAGATCTGGTTTGGCCGTCGTCTTGGTCAGGATGCCGCACCGGCAAAACTCGGCGTTGACCGGGCGCTGGCCTTCAGCGAAATTAACCAACAGCTGCACCTGTTGCTCAATGGCCTGGACGCGGTGTATCACGCACAAGGCGAATATGCCTGGGCTGACGAGATTGTGTGCACGGCACTGGATAAACTGCGTAAAGGTTCCAGACAAAATCTGCGAGCGCCTGCCGCGATTATCGACTGGCGTCCAATGGTGCATGAAATGCGCCTGTTCAAATCAGCGGAAGAAATTGCGGTCATGCGCCGTGCCGGAGAGATCACCGCGCTGGCGCATACCCGAGCGATGGAAAAATGCCGTCCGGGAATGTTTGAATATCACCTGGAAGGGGAGATTCACCACGAATTTACCCGCCATGGTGCGCGTTATCCGTCCTATAACACGATTGTCGGCAGCGGCGAAAACGGCTGTATCCTGCATTACACCGAAAATGAAAGTGAAATGCGCGATGGCGATCTGGTGCTGATTGACGCCGGGTGTGAATACAAAGGCTATGCGGGCGACATTACGCGTACCTTTCCGGTAAATGGCAAATTTACCCCTGCACAGCGTGAAATCTACGACATCGTACTGGAATCCTTAGAGACCAGCCTGCGCCTGTATCGTCCCGGGACATCCATCCAGGAAGTCACCAGCGAAGTGGTGCGTATCATGATTACCGGCCTGGTGAGGCTTGGCATTCTGCACGGCGAGGTCGATCAACTGATTACCGAAAATGCACACCGACCTTTCTTCATGCACGGGCTTAGTCACTGGCTGGGTCTGGATGTACACGACGTCGGCGTTTATGGTCAGGACCGCTCACGTATTCTCGAGCCGGGAATGGTGCTTACCGTTGAACCGGGACTGTATATCGCGCCGGACGCCGACGTACCGGCTGCCTATCGTGGTATCGGCATTCGTATTGAAGATGACATCCTCATCACGGAAGACGGCAATGAAAACCTGACCGCCAGCGTGGTGAAGAAAGCGGATGACATTGAAGCCCTGATGGCTGCGGCGCGACTGCAATGAGCGTGATTATCGTCGGTGGTGGCATGGTCGGCGCGACGCTGGCGCTGGCCATTTCCCAGCTTAGTCATGGGACGCTGCCAGTTCATCTGATAGAAGCAAGTGCGCCTGACTCTGATCGCCATCCGGGGTTTGATGCCCGGGCGATCGCGCTGGCGGCAGGGACCTGCCAACAGCTGGCGCGAATTGGCATATGGCAGGCGATTGCCGATTGCGCAACGGCGATCAAAACCGTTCACGTCAGCGATCGCGGCCATGCCGGATTTGTAACGCTGGATGCGCAGGAATACCGTATTCCGGCGCTGGGGCAAGTTGTAGAGCTGCACGATGTCGGGCTACGTCTGTTTGCGCTGCTGCGTAAAGCGCCGGGCGTCACACTGCACTGCCCCGACCGCGTAGCCAGCGTGTCACGCACGCAGGAGCGCGTGGAAGTTACGCTGGAAAATGGCGAAATGATTGATGGCCGCCTGCTGGTGGCCGCCGACGGTACGCGCTCCGCACTGGCTACCGCCTGCGGCGTTGACTGGCAGCAACAGCCCTATGAGCAACTGGCGGTAATTGCCAACGTCACAACCTCTGTGCCGCACGACGGTCGAGCGTTTGAACGTTTCACGCAATATGGCCCGCTGGCAATGCTGCCCATGTCTGATGGTCGCTGCTCGCTGGTGTGGTGTCATCCGCTGGAACGGCGCGATGAGATTCTGGCCTGGTCCGACGAACGGTTTTGCCGTGAACTGCAAACCGCGTTTGGCTGGCGGCTGGGGCGTATTATCAAGGCGGGTAAACGCAACGCCTATCCGCTTTCGTTAACCTCGGCGCAAAAAGCGATTACCCATCGAACCGTGCTGGTAGGGAACGCAGCCCAGACGCTGCACCCCATTGCCGGACAAGGTTTCAACCTTGGTCTGCGTGATGTGATGAGCCTGACTGAAACGTTGACCCAGGCGCAGAACAGCGGGGAAGATGTCGGTGATTATGCGGTGCTGGCACGCTATCAGCATCGCCGCGAACGCGATCGCGAAACGACGATTGGCGTGACTAATAATTTGGTGTATCTGTTTGCCAATCGCTGGGCCCCGCTGGTTGTTGGACGAAATGTCGGGCTGATGGCGATGGAATTATTTACCCCTGCGCGCGATGCGCTGGCGGAGCGAACCCTCGGTTGGGTTGCGCGATAAATATGACCTGTAGGCCGGATAAGGCAAAGCCGCCATCCGGCAAGGGTCTCCGCAAAAATGCCTGATGGCGCTGCGCTTATCAGGCCTACGGATTACAGGTTTCGAGGTATAAACAGTGCAAAGTGTTGATGTAGCAATTGTGGGTGGCGGCATGGTGGGACTGGCGGTTGCCTGCGGCTTGCAGGGCAGCGGGTTGCGCGTTGCGGTGTTGGAACAACATGTCCCGCAGCCTTTGGCGGCGGATGCACCTCCTCAGCTTCGCGTATCGGCTATTAATGCCGCCAGCGAAAAACTGCTGACCCGTCTTGGCGTCTGGTCCGATATTGTAGCCCGTCGCGCTTGCTGCTACCACGGCATGGAAGTCTGGGACAAAGACAGCTTTGGACGTATTGCGTTTGATGACCAGAGCATGGGCTACAGCCATTTGGGGCACATTGTCGAAAACTCAGAGATTCATTATGCGCTGTGGCAAAAGGCGCAGCGTTCAGCGGATATTACGCTGCTGGCACCCGCTGAATTACAGCAGGTGGCCTGGGGTGAGAACGAGGCATTTCTGACCCTGAAAGATGGCGCAATGCTGACGGCACGCCTGGTCGTCGGTGCCGATGGCGCTAACTCCTGGCTGCGCAACAAAGCGGATATTCCGCTCACCTTCTGGGATTACCGCCATCATGCGCTGGTGGCGACAATCCGTACGCAGGAAGCCCACGGTGCGGTTGCGCGTCAGGCATTTCATGGCGAAGGTATCCTGGCATTCCTGCCGCTTAGCGATCCACACTTGTGTTCTATCGTCTGGTCGCTCTCGCCGCAGGAAGCAGAACGTATGCAGCAGGCAAGTGCAGATGATTTCAATCAGGCGCTGAATATCGCTTTTGATAATCGCCTGGGGCTGTGCAGCCTTGAGAGCGAACGCCAGACGTTTCCGCTGACTGGACGCTATGCCCGCCAGTTTGCCGCCCATCGTATGGCCCTGGTGGGTGATGCGGCGCATACCATCCACCCGCTGGCGGGCCAGGGGGTGAACCTTGGCTTCATGGATGCGGCGGAGCTGATCGACGAGCTTAAGCGGCTACAGCGTCAGGGCAAAGATATTGGTCAGTACCTCTATCTGCGCCGTTATGAACGTAGCCGTAAGCACAGCGCAGCGCTGATGCTGGCGGGGATGCAGGGTTTCCGTGAGCTGTTTGCTGGCGAGAATCCGGCGAAAAAACTGCTGCGTGATATTGGTCTGAAACTGGCCGATACCCTCCCGGGCGTAAAACCGCAACTCATCCGCCAGGCGATGGGACTGAACGATCTTCCTGAGTGGCTACGCTAGTGTCCGTAAGGACAATCTTAAGAGTTTGAAACCCGTCACACTTTCCTCTCCCGGCCTGCGCGCCGGGATGGTTCTCTCATTTGAAATAATCTAATTCCACGCCTTTTTTCGCATTAGTTTTTTTAATATTACGTTTTTTTCATAACGCCATTTTTGACATTTTTTCCACATTTAATATGGATTGATACGGCTTAACTTCGCTTATATATGTCTGTTGTTCTGATGCATTGGCGTTTTACTGGTTTTTTATGCTGTCGTCGATCTGGTCATTTTTAGTCATAAGCTAATGTGATGGTTAATTTTGCCTTATGGTTTAGCGTCTGTTTCGGTGGTAAGTTCAGGACAAAGAGAACGTTTGCGTCGCAGCCCCTGGAGCGGCTGTGGCGCTGGGTTTCGTGGCGACAATTTCACCGCGAAAGAGTTGATAGCCCCGCTTATTCAACGAGGAAAAGATGGCTCAACAGACTCCTTTGTACGAACAACACACGCTATGTGGCGCGCGCATGGTTGATTTCCATGGCTGGATGATGCCGCTGCATTACGGCTCTCAGCTCGATGAGCACCATGCTGTCCGCACCGATGCCGGTATGTTTGATGTGTCGCATATGACCATCGTCGACCTGCGCGGTAGCCGCACCCGGGAGTTCTTGCGTTATCTGCTGGCAAACGACGTCGCGAAGCTAACGAAGACAGGCAAAGCCCTCTACTCCGGTATGCTCAACGCTTCGGGCGGCGTGATAGATGACCTGATTGTCTACTACTTCACTGAAGATTTCTTCCGCCTCGTTGTAAACTCCGCCACCCGCGAAAAAGACCTCTCCTGGATTACCCAACACGCTGAACCATACGCTATCGACATCACCGTTCGTGACGACCTGTCGCTGATCGCGGTGCAGGGACCAAACGCGCAGGCAAAAGCAGCCACCCTGTTTACTGACGAGCAACGCCATGCAGTTGAAGGTATGAAACCTTTCTTCGGCGTTCAGGCGGGTGGCTTGTTTATCGCAACCACCGGTTATACCGGCGAAGCAGGCTATGAAATTGCCATGCCGAATGAAAAGGCCGCGGATTTCTGGCGTGCGCTGGTCGAAGCCGGTGTTCAGCCTTGCGGTCTGGGCGCGCGTGATACGCTGCGTTTAGAAGCTGGTATGAACCTGTACGGTCAGGAGATGGACGAAGGCATTTCTCCGCTGGCAGCTAACATGGGCTGGACCATCGCATGGGAACCGGCTGACCGCGACTTTATCGGTCGTGAAGCGTTGGAAATGCAGCGTGAAAAAGGCCACGAACAGCTGGTCGGGCTGGTGATGACCGAGAAAGGCGTGCTGCGTAATGAGCTGCCGGTGCGTTTCACCGATGCTTCCGGCAACCAGCAGGAAGGCATTATCACCAGCGGGACATTCTCCCCAACCCTGGGTTACAGCATCGCGCTGGCTCGTGTCCCTGCGGGTATCGGCGACACGGCGATTGTGCAAATTCGTAACCGCGAAATGCCAGTTAAAGTCACTAAACCTGTTTTTGTGCGTAACGGCAAAGCCGTTGCGTAATTCATCCTTTTTTGGAGATTGATTGATGAGCAACGTACCTGCAGAACTGAAATACAGCAAAGAACATGAATGGCTGCGCAAAGAAGCTGACGGTTCTTACACCGTTGGTATCACCGAACACGCTCAGGAGCTGTTAGGTGACATGGTTTTCGTTGACCTGCCCGAAGTTGGCTCAACCGTCAGCGCGGGCGATGATTGTGCCGTTGCGGAGTCCGTAAAAGCGGCTTCCGATATCTATGCGCCAGTAGGCGGTGAGATTGTTGCGGTCAACGACGCGCTTAGCGACTCCCCGGAACTGGTCAACAGCGAGCCATATGCGGGGGGCTGGATTTTCAAAATCAAAGCCAGCGATGAAAGCGAAATTGAATCGCTGCTGGATGCGACCGCATACGAAGCTTTGTTAGAAGACGAGTAAATACGCTTCATCCTTCACGTTGCAGGTGTGTTGGCTTCCTCGCTCACCCCAGTCACTTACTTATGTAAGCTCCTGGGGATGTGCTGCGTCGCCGCCGTCCTGCAACGCGAATTATTTTGCGTATTCAGGTAAGTAGAGACACCTACGATTCACTGCACGTTTCAGGAACCATCGCCCATGACACAGACGTTAAGCCAGCTTGAAAACAGCGGCGCTTTCATTGAACGCCACATCGGACCGGACGCCGCGCAGCAGCAAGAGATGCTGAATGCGGTTGGCGCCGAGTCGTTAAACGCGCTGATCGGCCAGATTGTGCCGAAAGACATTCAGCTCGCAACCCCGCCGCAGGTGGGCGAGGCGGCGACCGAATACGCTGCGCTGGCTGAATTAAAAGCCATCGCTGGGCGTAACAAGCGCTTCACGTCCTACATTGGCATGGGCTACACCGCCGTGCAGCTGCCACCGGTTATCCTGCGCAACATGCTGGAAAACCCGGGCTGGTACACTGCGTATACGCCGTATCAGCCAGAAGTTTCTCAGGGGCGCCTGGAAGCGCTGCTCAACTTCCAACAGGTCACACTGGATCTGACGGGGCTAGACATGGCCTCCGCTTCTCTGCTGGATGAAGCTACCGCTGCGGCTGAAGCGATGGCGATGGCAAAACGCGTCAGCAAACTGAAAAACGCCAACCGCTTCTTTGTTGCGGCTGATGTTCATCCGCAAACGCTGGACGTCGTGCGTACTCGTGCGCAAACCTTTGGTTTTGACGTCATTGTTGATGACGCGGCGAAAGCACTGGATCACCAGGATGTGTTTGGCGTGCTGTTGCAGCAGGTTGGCACCACCGGTGAAGTGCATGACTACAGCAAACTGATTACCGAGCTGAAATCCCGTAAAGTTGTGGTCAGTGTCGCTGCCGACTTTATGGCGCTGGTACTGCTGACTGCTCCGGGCAAACAGGGCGCGGATATCGTTTTCGGTTCTGCACAACGCTTCGGCGTACCGATGGGTTACGGTGGCCCACACGCGGCATTTTTCGCCGCTAAAGACGAATTCAAACGCTCCATGCCAGGCCGTATTATCGGCGTCTCCAAAGATGCGGCGGGCAATACCGCACTGCGCATGGCGATGCAGACTCGTGAGCAGCATATCCGCCGCGAGAAAGCGAACTCCAACATTTGTACCTCGCAGGTTCTGCTGGCCAACATCGCCAGCCTGTATGCCGTTTATCATGGTCCGGTTGGCCTGAAACGCATTGCTAATCGCATCCACCGCCTGACTGATATTCTGGCAGCCGGTCTGCAACAGAAAGGATTGAAGCTGCGTCATGCGCACTACTTCGACACTCTGTGTGTTGAAGTGGCCGACAAAGCGGCGGTACTGGCGCGTGCCGAAGCGGCAGAAATCAACCTGCGTAGCGATATCCATAACGCGGTAGGTATTACGCTCGATGAAACCACCACCCGTGAAAACGTGGTGCAGTTGTTCAATGTTCTGCTGGGCGACAGTCACGGCCTGAACATCGATACGCTGGATAAAGACGTGGCGCTCGACAGTCGTTCTATTCAGGAAAGCATGCTGCGTGACGATGCGATCCTCAGCCATCCGGTGTTCAACCGCTACCACAGCGAAACCGAGATGATGCGCTACATGCACTCACTGGAGCGTAAAGATCTGGCGCTGAATCAGGCAATGATCCCGCTGGGTTCCTGCACCATGAAACTCAACGCCGCTGCCGAGATGATCCCTATCACATGGCCTGAATTCGCTGAGCTGCATCCGTTCTGCCCGCCAGAGCAGGCTGAAGGTTATCACCAGATGATCGGCCAGCTTTCCGAGTGGCTGGTAAAACTGACCGGTTATGATGCCGTCTGCATGCAGCCGAACTCCGGCGCGCAGGGCGAGTATGCGGGTCTGCTGGCGATTCGTCATTATCACGAAAGCCGTAACGAAGGTCATCGCGATATCTGCCTGATCCCGGCCTCTGCCCACGGTACTAACCCGGCATCTGCACAGATGGCGGGTATGCAGGTCGTGGTTGTCGCCTGTGATAAGAACGGCAACATCGACCTGGACGATCTGCGAGCAAAAGCAGAACAACATGCCGACAACCTTTCTTGCATCATGGTGACCTACCCATCCACCCACGGCGTTTATGAAGAAACGATCCGTGAAGTGTGCGACGTTGTGCACCAGTTCGGCGGCCAGGTTTACCTTGATGGTGCGAACATGAACGCTCAGGTTGGGATCACCACGCCGGGCTTTATTGGCGCAGATGTCTCGCACCTCAACCTGCATAAAACATTCTGCATTCCGCACGGCGGCGGCGGCCCAGGTATGGGACCGATCGGCGTGAAATCACATCTGGCACCGTTCGTACCGGGCCACAGCGTAGTGCAGATTGAAGGAATGCTGACCCGTCAGGGCGCAGTTTCTGCAGCACCGTTCGGCAGCGCATCCATTTTGCCAATCAGCTGGATGTACATCCGTATGATGGGCGCAGAAGGTCTGAAGCAGGCAAGCCAGGTGGCGATCCTTAACGCTAACTACATTGCCAGCCGTCTGAAAGATGCTTATCCGGTACTGTATACCGGTCGCGATGGTCGCGTGGCGCATGAATGTATTCTCGACATTCGCCCACTGAAAGAAGAGACCGGCATCAGCGAACTGGATATTGCCAAGCGCCTAATCGATTACGGTTTCCATGCACCGACTATGTCATTCCCGGTCGCGGGTACCCTGATGGTTGAACCGACAGAATCTGAAAGCAAAGTGGAACTGGATCGCTTTATCAATGCGATGCTGGCAATCCGCGCTGAGATCGATCGCGTGAAAGCCGGTGAATGGTCACTGGAAGATAACCCGCTGGTTAACTCACCGCACACGCAAAACGAGCTGGTAGCGGAGTGGAACCACGGTTATAGCCGCGAAATCGCCGTCTTCCCGGCGGGTGTGGCGAACAAATACTGGCCAACCGTGAAACGCCTTGATGATGTTTACGGTGACCGTAACCTGTTCTGCTCCTGCGTACCGATGAGCGAATATCAGTAATCTGCTGATTCAACTATCTTTTAAAGGCGCTTCGGCGCCTTTATTTTTTGGGAGAAACGTTATGGCTATAGCATTGGTGACGGGCGGCAGTCGTGGCATTGGTCGAGCAACCGCGCTGCAACTGGCGCAAGAGGGTTACACGGTCGCCGTGAATTTTCATCACAATATTCGTGCGGCAACCGAGGTGGTGAACTACATCATCGCTGCAGGCGGTAAAGCAATTGCTTTGCGTGCGGATATCAGTGATGAAAGCCAGGTGGTGGCAATGTTTGAGTCTATTGACCGTGAAGGCGAGCCGCTGACTGCCCTGGTGAATAATGCCGGGATCTTGTTTGAGCAAAGCACGGTCGAAAACTTAACCGCCGAACGCATTAATCGCGTTCTGGCGACCAATGTTACCGGCTATTTTCTGTGCTGTCGGGAAGCGTTAAAGCGCATGTCGTTCAAGCACGGCGGTCAGGGCGGGGCGATTGTGAATGTCTCTTCAGCGGCATCGCGGCTTGGTGCGCCATTCGAATATGTTGATTACGCGGCCTCGAAAGGCGCGGTGGACACGCTTACCACCGGTCTGGCGCTGGAGGTTGCGGCGCAGGGTATCCGCGTGAACGGTGTGCGGCCGGGTCTGATCTACACTGAAATGCATGCGTCAGGCGGCGAACCGGGAAGAGTCGATCGCGTGAAATCTATGTTGCCTATGCAGCGTGGCGGGCAGCCGGAAGAAGTCGCGCAGGCAATTACCTGGCTACTGAGCGAGAAGGCATCTTACGTAACGGGCAGTTTTCTGGAACTGGCGGGCGGGAAGTAGGGACTTGATTGCCGGATGGCGCAGCGCCATCCGGCAAAAAATCACAAATTCTCGCCGTTGCTGGCAATCACCGTTTTATACCACTCAAAACTCTTCTTGCGCGAACGCGACATATCGCCGGTGCCGTCGTCGTGTTTATTCACATAGATAAAGCCATACCGTTTGCTGTACTGGCCGGTGGTGAATGACACGCAGTCGATGCAGCCCCACGGCGTGTAGCCCATCAGGTCTACGCCATCATACGTTACTGCTTTCATCATTTCTTCGACGTGAGCGCGCAGATAGTCGATGCGATAGTCGTCGTTGATGCTGCCGTCTTCTTCCACTTTGTCGTAGGCACCAAATCCGTTTTCAACGATAAACAGCGGCTTCTGGTAGCGTTCATACAGCTCACATAAGGCATAGCGCAGACCGACGGGGTCAATCTGCCAGCCCCAGTCGGATGCTTTGACGTGCGGGTTCGGTACGCTACCCTCAAAGCCGGAAATCGCATCACCGCTACCACCTTCCGCTTTTACCGCGTTGGTCATGTAGTAGCTGAAACCGAGATAGTCACAGGTGCCTTCGCGCAGGATTTGCTCGTCGCCGTCTTCCATCCTGATGTTAAATTCACGGCGTTCCCATTCGTTTAGCACATAAGACGGGTAGTAACCGCGCAGTTGAACATCGGTGAAAACGTAACGCTCACGCATCGATTTCTGCGCGAACATCACATCCTCAGGCTTACAGGAGAACGGGTACAGTGGCACCATCGCCAGCATGCAGCCGACTTTCATTTCCGGGTTGATGCGACGTGCGGCTTTTACTGCCAGAGCGCTGGCCACGAACTGGTGGTGCAGCACCTGGTACATAGTCTCTTCCGGGTTTTCATGCTCGGTATACACCACGCCGGAGCAGCAATAGCCAAACAGCGGCGCGCGCCAGTTACGCTGGTTGTTGATCTCATTGAAGGTCATCCAGTATTTGACCTTGTGCTTATAGCGCTCAAAAACGACTTCAGCAAAACGGACAAAGAAATCGACGACTTTACGATTGGTCCAGCTACCGTACTGTTGAACCAGGTGCAGCGGCATTTCGAAGTGGGAAAGGGTGATGACTGGTTCAATGTTGTACTTCAGCAGTTCATCAAACATGTCGTCGTAGAATTTTAACCCTTCTTCATTTGGCTGGGTTTCGTCCCCTTTCGGGAAGATGCGGGTCCAGGCAATTGACGTACGGAAGCATTTGAAGCCCATCTCGGCAAACAGCTTGATGTCTTCTTTGTAATGACTGTAAAAATCGACAGCTTCGTGGTTGGGGTAGTACTTACCGGGCTCAACTTCCTGAGTGATTTCTCGCGGAACGCCGTGTGCCCCTCCGGTCAGTACGTCGCAAATGCTGGGGCCTTTGCCACCTTTGTTCCAGCCGCCTTCAACCTGATGCGCCGCCACCGCGCCGCCCCATAAAAAATCGTTTGGTAAGGTAAGTTTTTTCATCTGCGCTCAGTCTCAAATTAATACAATCTGATTTTGAGTCTAACAAAGGAAAGATAAATGTCACGATATAACAAAATAGCGTAAATGTGATTTGTTACATCAAAAAAACAGAGTGTTTTTTTACGCTATTCTTTTCGCCAGCTTGCGACCGAGTGATTCCAGAATATAAATAACGGGGATCTGCGTGGTTATATCGTATACCCCGGCAATACGTGTTTGTGGAACATGCCAGGAGAGATTAAAGTCGGCGAGTTTCGCCAGGCGAGAATGTTCATGGCTGGTGACAGACAGAACCTTACAGTTGTGCAGACTGAACTGGCTGGCAAAGCGCAGGATCTCTTCTGTTTCACCAGAAACGGAAAGCACGATCGCCAGCGCGTTTCTGGCCATGTCGTTAGTTACCGGGAAATAAGGATCGTCAATGTGATTACTGAATTTACCGACGTTTGAGAAAAAACGTGCGCCATATTTTGCCAGCGCTCCAGACGTTCCCGCTCCGACGAATATAATACGCTCGGAAGATAATATAATATCAACAGCCTGATCGAGCAGTTTATCGAACTCGTCGTTATTGACGCCTTTAAAGAAGCTGATAATTTCGCTGGCACCGAAATTAGCCTGTTGCGGTTCATTCTGCTCTAAATATAATTTGAAGCGTAAGCGAAATTCTGAGTAACCCTCACACTTAAGCTTGCGGCAAAAGCGCAGTACGGTGGTGGTGGAAACGCCCACGGCATCAGCCAGTTCGCGAATGGTCATGTACATGACTTTGTCACGGTTTTTGATGACATAGTTGTAGACCAGCATCTCAAGATTGTTGAGACTGGCGATGGCAGCGTGGGAGAACATACTCACAATGGCAAAACTCACTCATCAGACTTTATCTACAGGGAATAATAACATGCAGCCAAATGACATCACTTTTTTTCAGCGTTTCCAGGATGACATTCTGGCCGGACGCAAAACCATCACCATTCGTGACGAGTCCGAATCACACTTTAAAGCCGGGGACATTCTACGGGTTGGACGCTTTGAAGATGAGGGCTACTTCTGCACGATTGAAGTTGTCGGCACCTCAACGGTTACGCTGGATACGCTAACGGAAAAACATGCCCAGCAGGAAAACATGGCGCTCGATGAGCTTAAACAGGTGATCGCCGAGATTTACCCGGATCAAACGCAATTTTATGTGATTGATTTTAAATGCCTTTAACTTTACAGGTACAGCTGTTAGCTGAAATATAAAATGCAATTATATGATTTTTATTAATTATTTATTATTTGATAAATATTTTAGCTAACATGTGTTCACTGGAACCATTCTCAGTTACGCTAGAGGCGCAATAACGAAAGTGTTCGTTTCTGGGGAGTAACTTATGGTTCAGAAGCCATTAATCGCGCAGGGATATTCGCTGGCAGAGGAAATAGCCAATAGCATCAGTCACGGTATCGGGCTGGTGTTTGGGATTGTCGGACTGGTGCTGTTACTGGTTCAGGCAGTGGATACCAACGCCAGCGCCATGGCTATTACCAGCTATAGCCTGTACGGCGGCAGCATGATCCTGCTGTTCCTTGCCTCAACCTTGTATCATGCGATCCCCCATCAGAGAGCGAAAGTCTGGCTGAAAAAATTCGACCACTGCGCGATTTATCTGCTGATTGCCGGGACCTACACGCCATTCCTGCTGGTGGGGCTGGATTCGCCGCTGGCACGCGGACTGATGATTGTTATCTGGAGCCTGGCGCTAATCGGTATTTTATTCAAACTGACTATTGCGCACCGCTTTAAGGTTTTGTCGCTGGTGACCTACCTGACAATGGGCTGGCTATCGCTGATAGTGGTGTATCAACTGGCGGTTAAGCTGGCGGCGGGTGGTGTGACGTTGCTGGCCGTTGGCGGCGTCGTGTATTCGCTGGGCGTTATTTTCTACGTCTGTAAGCGCATTCCTTACAACCACGCGATCTGGCATGGCTTTGTGCTGGGTGGCAGCGTTTGCCACTTCCTGGCAATCTATCTGTACGTTGGTCAAGCGTAACCCTTGATGCCGGATGGCGGCTAACGCCTTATCCGGCCTACAAAATGTGCCTGTAGGCCGGATAAGCGTGCGCTATCCGGCGTTAATCTTTTACTCTTCCAGCGAATACGGCAGCGGTACGATATGCAGCGTTTTTGCATCGTCGCGAACGCGGAACACGCTGTCGGCTTCCATGTCGTTATTCATCACAACCTGCACCAGCACTTGTCCATCAGCCAGCTGTACCGCGGCGAGTACGGTGCCGGTACGACGCCAGTTCTCGCCCATTTTCAGCTCCAGGTCTTCACCCGCTTCCGGTACCCGACTGGCCGCTCCTGCCAGAGTCCACATGGCGCGTTTATTGGCGCCGCGGAATTTTGCACGAGCAACCATTTCCTGACCGGTATAGCAGCCTTTTTTAAAGCTGATACCGCCCAATGCCTGCAGATTGGTGGCCTGCGGAATAAACTGTGCGCTGTTGGCAGTATCAATAACCGGAATACCCGCTTCGATATCCAGCGCCAGCCACTGTTGGCTGTTATTCAATTCTGCTTCGCCACGCAGTTTCTCCGCAATCATCTCAGCTGTTGCGACATCAACGATCAGCAGGAAGCGTTCAGATGGATGCTCGAACCACAGCAGGGCGGAAGCGCCGTGGGTAACGACCTGCTTATCGCTGGTTGGCAGTTCGCTAAAGAGATTGGCTAGCGCCGCGCGCGCCTGGAAGCCCGCTACGCCCAGCAGGACGCGCTCGTCATCCGGGGCAATCACGACCTTCGAGAAGACGGCGTATTTTTTCAGTTCGGTCAATTGGGCATCACGCAGGCTACGGCGTTCAAGCCAGGCAAAACCATCAGCCTGACGGAAGAGACGCAGGTTGCTCCACATTTTACCTTTGGCATCGCAGTGAGCTGCCAGCAGGTGTTGCTGTTCGGTCATCTGGCTGACATCAGCGGTGACCTGGCCCTGGATGTACTTTTCACTGTCGACGCCGGTAATGGTGGCGAGAGCCCAGTCGTCGAGCGTCATTAGCGTCAGAGGCAAACGTGCCGACGCACACGGCTGGCGAGGAGGAAACGATGTAAAAGCCATAATAATGTCCTGATTTGCTTAACGCGATAATAATGACTAATGGTAAAAGAGCTATAGGCTATTGCAAGCGGTTTAAACATCCTGTTTGTGCCTTATATTAAGCTTTGCGAGGAGACATCCAAAAAAGTGAACCCTTTGACTTAATGTGGTTTTATTTAGCGATCGCGCTTCCGTTTACTGATATTCCCGTAAAAGAGCGTGAAAAACACGTTACAATAGCCGGATACTTCGTTTTCGCGAGACAGGGAAAAGAACATGGATATTAACAACAAAGCACGTATTCATTGGGCATGCCGCCGCGGTATGCGTGAACTGGACATCTCTATCATGCCGTTTTTTGAACATGAGTATGACAACTTAAGTGACGAAGAAAAACGCATCTTTATCCGTCTGCTGGAATGTGATGATCCAGACTTATTTAACTGGTTGATGAATCATGGGAAACCGGCTGATGAGCAGTTGGAGCAGATGGTGCGACTCATCCAGACACGGAATCGGGAACGTGGTCCAGTGGCAATCTGATTTACGCGTTTCATGGCGCGCACAGTGGCTCTCTCTGCTCATTCATGGGCTGGTTGCGGTATTCATTTTATTGATGCCCTGGCCATTGAGCTACACCCCATTATGGTTGGTGCTGCTCTCTCTGGTGGTGTTTGATAGCGTACGCAGTCAGCGTCGCATTAACGCTTGTCAGGGAGAGATTAGACTGTTAATGGACGGTCGCCTGCGCTGGCAGGGGCAAGAGTGGTCTATCGTTTGTGCACCCTGGATGATTAAAACGGGCATGATGCTGCGTTTGCGTTCAGATGCGGGAAAACGTCAGCATTTGTGGCTGGCAGCGGACAGCATGGATGACGCTGAGTGGCGGGATTTGCGGCGGTTAATGCTGCAACAGGTAAAGCAGGGTTAACGCCGGCGAATGACTGATGGCGAGCAGCTACGGTTTAGCGCGCTATGTAAGCCGGAGAAGGCATTCACGCCGTCATCCGGCAAACTGGCTATCAGGACCAGTGTTCGGCCATTTCACCGAGAATTTGCTCACACCATGCCTGGATACGTTCATCGCTGAGGTCGTACTGGTTCGTTTCATCCAGAGCTAAACCGACAAACAACTGCCCATCGGCAATCACGGGTTTATCACTGGTGAATTCATAACCTTCTGTTGGCCAGTAACCGACAAACTTAACGCCTTTGGTGACCAGTTTATCATGCAGCATGCCCAGTGCATCAAGGAACCACTCACCGTACCCCAGTTGATCGCCCATGCCGTAAAGCGCGACAATCTTGCCTTCCAGGTTGAGGTTGTCCAGTTGATCCCAGACCGCTTCCCAGTCTTCCTGAATTTCACCGAAATCCCAGGTTGGAATACCCAAAATGAGCACGTCATACTGCTCCATTAGAGCCGGGGAATCATCCTTGAGATTGTGCAGTGTCACCAGTTCGGGACCCAGGATATCGCGGATTTTTTCTGCTGCCATTTCGGTGTAGCAGGTGCTGGAACCGTAAAAAAGACCCATGTTCATGACGTAAACATCTCAATTCTGCTGTAGCGTTGCGGGTAGTGTAACAGAATCGCCGCAATCCCGGCACAATGAGGCATAATGCATCAAAAATGAGAGTGGAATAAGGGGCGCGAGTGGAACAGGATCTGGCGCGCATCGAGCAGTTTCTTGATGCACTGTGGCTGGAACGAAATCTGGCAGAGAACACGTTAAGTGCGTATCGTCGCGATCTGACAATGCTTGTTGAATGGTTGCACCATCGTGGCATTTCACTGGCGACGGCGCAAAGCGATGATTTGCAGGCATTGCTGGCTGAGCGGATGGATGGCGGGTATAAAGCCACCAGTTCAGCACGTTTGCTCAGTGCCATGCGGCGTTTTTTTCAGCATCTTTACGGCGAAAAATTTCGCGAAGACGATCCAAGCGCCTCGCTTGCTTCACCTAAACTTCCGCAGCGTTTGCCAAAAGATCTCAGCGAAGCGCAGGTAGAACGGCTGCTGCAGGCTCCGCTTATTGACCAACCGCTTGAGCTACGCGACAAAGCGATGCTGGAGGTTTTGTACGCTACGGGGTTGCGCGTATCAGAGTTGGTGGGGCTGACGATGAGCGATATTAGTCTGCGCCAGGGCGTTGTGCGGGTGATTGGTAAAGGCAACAAAGAGCGGCTTGTGCCGTTGGGCGAAGAAGCCGTGTACTGGCTGGAAACATACCTGGAACACGGCCGTCCGTGGTTGCTCAACGGCGTATCGATTGACGTACTGTTTCCCAGCCAGCGTGCGCAGCAGATGACCCGTCAGACTTTCTGGCATCGTATTAAACACTATGCTGTGTTAGCAGGGATCGACAGCGAGAAACTGTCACCGCACGTATTGCGGCATGCTTTTGCCACGCATCTGCTCAATCACGGCGCTGACCTGCGCGTGGTGCAGATGCTGCTGGGGCATAGCGATCTCTCGACTACGCAGATTTATACACATGTCGCAACGGAGCGCTTGCGTCAACTACATCAACAGCATCACCCACGAGCGTGAGTGCTGACAGTAAAGGATAGGTTATGAAGAAACGTTTTATGATGCTCACCCTGCTGGCTACAGCGTTTTCAGGCATGGTGCATGCAGACGATGCAGCTATTCGCCAGTCATTAGCGAAGCTGGGCGTGCAGAGCACCGAAATTCAACCTGCTCCGGTTGCGGGCATGAAAACCGTACTGACCAATAGCGGTGTGCTGTACGTGACTGAAGACGGCAAGCATATTATTCAGGGGCCGATGTATGACGTAAGTGGCGCAAGTCCGGTAAATGTCACTAATCAACTGCTGATGAAGCATCTGAATGCGCTGGAAAAAGAGATGATCGTCTACAAAGCGCCGCAGGAAAAACACGTCATCACCGTTTTCACCGACATCACCTGTGGTTACTGCCACAAGTTGCATGAAGAGATGAAAGACTACAATGCGTTAGGGATCACCGTCCGTTATCTGGCCTTCCCTCGACAGGGGCTGGAAAGCCAGGCCGAGCAGGACATGAAGTCAATCTGGTGTGCAAAAGATAAAAACAAAGCCTTTGACGATGCAATGGCGGGCAAGAGCGTGAAAGCGGCGACCTGTGATGTGGATATCGCGAATCATTACGCGCTGGGCGTGCAGTTTGGCGTCAGTGGCACACCGGCGATTGTCCTGAGCAACGGCTATGTTGTTCCGGGCTATCAGGGGCCGAAAGAGATGAAAGAATTCCTCGACGCACACGAAAAACAGACCAGCGGTAAATAATTCGCGTGAAACAACAGATACAACTTCGTCGGCGTGAAGCCGACGAGACCGCCGAGCTACCAGCCGACTTGCCGCCGCTGCTGCGTCGTTTGTACGCCAGTCGCGGCGTGCGCAGCGCGCAGGAGCTTGAGCGTAGCGTGAAAGGCATGCTGCCGTGGCAGCATTTGAACGGCGTCGAAAAAGCGGTTGAGATCCTCTATAACGCCTTTCGCGAAGGAACCCACATCATTGTGGTGGGGGATTTCGATGCCGATGGTGCGACCAGCACGGCGCTGAGCATCCTGGCAATGCGTGCGTTGGGCTGCAGCAACGTTGACTACCTGGTGCCTAATCGTTTTGAAGACGGCTATGGTTTAAGCACGGAAGTCGTGGATCAGGCCCATGCCCGGGGCGCTCAGCTAATTGTCACCGTAGACAACGGCATCTCGTCTCACGCGGGAGTCGAACATGCCAGAACGTTGGGGATCCCGGTCGTTGTGACCGATCACCACCTGCCCGGTGACACGCTGCCGGGCGCAGAGGCGATCATCAACCCTAACCTGCCCGACTGTGAATTCCCGTCGAAATCGCTGGCAGGCGTTGGTGTGGCCTTCTACCTGATGCTGGCGCTGCGCACCTTTTTGCGTGATAAAGGCTGGTTTGATGAACGTGGTATCGCGCCGCCGAACCTGGCAGATTTGCTTGATCTGGTTGCTTTGGGCACAGTAGCAGACGTGGTGCCGCTGGATGCCAATAACCGTATCCTGACGTGGCAAGGTTTAAGCCGCATTCGTGCTGGAAAGTGCCGCCCTGGCATTAAGGCGCTACTGGAGATTTCCAATCGTGACCCGCTCAAACTGGCCGCCAGTGATTTAGGTTTTGCGCTTGGCCCTCGGCTGAACGCGGCAGGTCGTCTGGATGATATGTCCGTCGGCGTGGCGCTGCTACTGTGTGACAACATTGGTGAAGCGCGCGTGCTGGCCAATGAGCTGGACGCGCTAAACCAGACACGAAAAGAGATTGAACAGGGGATGCAGGCAGAAGCACTGACCCTGTGTGAAAAGCTGGAACGCAGTAGTGACACACTCCCAGGCGGCCTGGCAATGTACCACCCAGAGTGGCATCAGGGCGTGGTGGGGATTCTGGCGTCGCGCATCAAAGAGCGATTCCATCGCCCAGTGATAGCGTTTGCCCCGGCAGGTGACGGTACGCTGAAAGGCTCCGGACGTTCGATCCAGGGACTGCATATGCGTGATGTGCTGGAGCGTCTGGATACGCTTTATCCCGGCATGATCATTAAGTTTGGTGGACATGCGATGGCAGCAGGTCTGTCGCTGGAAGAAGCGCAGTTTGAGCGTTTCCAGCAGCGTTTCGGCGAACTGGTAACCGAGTGGCTGGATCCCGCCTTACTGCAGGGTGAAGTGGTATCAGATGGCGCTCTGAGCGCAGCGGAGATGACCATGGAGGTCGCGCAAATGCTGCGCGATGCCGGCCCGTGGGGACAAATGTTCCCGGAGCCGCTGTTTGACGGGCATTTCCGCCTGCTTCAGCAGCGCCTGGTCGGTGAGCGTCATCTGAAGGTGATGGTGGAGCCTGTTGGCGGCGGCCCACTGCTGGACGGAATTGCGTTTAATGTCGATACCACATGCTGGCCGGATAACGGTGTTCGCGAAGTTCAGCTTGCCTACAAACTGGATATTAACGAGTTTCGCGGTAACCGCAGCCTGCAGATTATAATCGATAATATCTGGCCACTTTAGCGTCACAATACACATAATCATTCAAGCTGCATCGAGGCGGCAAGTGAATGAGTCCCCAGGAGCGTACAACGAGTACGTGACTGGGGTGAATTCGCGCAGCCAACAAAGAGTCAGCTTGAAGGATGACGTGTATATTCGCTATAAAAAAGGGTGTGGATTGGTTACAATCCCGCTCTTATAACCGCATTTTGACTCGTTCAATAAAAGAAATCAGACCATGTTTGAAATTAATCCGGTAAATAACCGCATTCAGGACCTCACGGAACGCTCAGACGTTCTTAGGGGGTATCTTTGACTATGATGCCAAGAAAGAGCGTCTGGAAGAAGTAAACGCCGAGCTGGAACAGCCGGACGTGTGGAACGAACCCGAACGTGCACAGGCGCTGGGTAAAGAACGTTCTTCCCTTGAGGCCATCGTTGATACGCTCGATCAGATGAGCCAGGGCCTGGAAGATGTCTCCGGCCTGTTGGAACTGGCTGTAGAAGCCGATGACGAAGAAACCTTTAACGAAGCCGTAGCAGAACTCGATACGCTGGAAGATAAACTGGCACAGCTGGAATTCCGTCGTATGTTCTCCGGTGAATATGACAGCGCAGATTGCTATCTCGATATCCAGGCTGGCTCCGGCGGTACCGAAGCGCAGGATTGGGCCAGCATGCTGATGCGTATGTATCTGCGTTGGGCTGAAGCGCGCGGCTTTAAGACCGAAATTATTGAAGAGTCTGAAGGTGAAGTGGCGGGTATTAAATCCGTGACCATCAGAATCGCTGGAGAATATGCTTACGGTTGGCTGCGTACTGAAACCGGTGTACACCGCCTGGTACGTAAAAGCCCGTTCGATTCCGGCGGCCGTCGCCATACGTCGTTCAGTTCGGCGTTTGTCTACCCGGAAGTTGACGATGATATCGATATCGATATCAACCCGGCGGATCTGCGTATTGACGTTTACCGTGCCTCGGGTGCGGGCGGTCAGCACGTTAACCGTACAGAATCTGCGGTGCGTATCACCCACATCCCGACCGGGATTGTGACGCAGTGCCAGAACGACCGTTCCCAGCACAAGAACAAAGACCAGGCCATGAAGCAGATGAAAGCGAAGCTTTATGAACTGGAAATGCAAAAGAAGAATGCCGAGAAACAGGCGATGGAAGACACCAAGTCAGATATCGGCTGGGGTAGCCAGATTCGTTCTTATGTCCTTGATGACTCCCGCATTAAAGATCTGCGTACCGGGGTTGAAACCCGTAACACGCAGGCAGTGCTGGATGGCAGCCTGGATCAATTTATCGAAGCAAGTTTGAAAGCAGGGTTATGAGGAACCAACATGTCTGAACAACACGCACAGGGCGCTGACGCGGTAGCCGACCTTAACAATGAACTGAAAACGCGCCGTGAGAAGCTGGCGAGCCTGCGCGAGCAGGGGATCCCGTTCCCGAACGATTTCCGTCGCGATCATACCTCAGACCAACTGCATGCTGACTTCGACGCGAAAGAAAACGAAGAGCTGGAAGCGCTGAACATTGAGGTTTCCGTTGCTGGCCGTATGATGACCCGTCGTATTATGGGTAAAGCATCATTCGTTACGCTGCAGGACGTGGGCGGCCGTATTCAGCTGTACGTTGCGCGCGACGATCTGCCGGAAGGCGTCTACAACGAGCAGTTCAAGAAATGGGATCTGGGCGATATCCTCGGCGCGAAAGGTAAGTTGTTTAAGACCAAAACCGGCGAACTGTCCATCCATTGTACCGAGCTGCGTCTGCTGACCAAAGCCCTGCGTCCGCTGCCGGATAAATTCCACGGCCTGCAGGATCAGGAAGCGCGTTACCGCCAGCGTTACCTGGATCTCATCTCTAATGATGAATCCCGCAACACCTTTAAAGTGCGTTCACAGATCATGGCGGGTATCCGTCAGTTCATGGTGGGCCGCGGCTTTATGGAAGTTGAAACCCCGATGATGCAGGTGATCCCCGGCGGTGCGGCAGCGCGTCCGTTTATCACCCATCATAACGCGCTGGATCTGGACATGTACCTGCGTATTGCGCCGGAACTTTACCTCAAGCGTCTGGTGGTTGGCGGCTTCGAACGCGTATTCGAAATTAACCGTAACTTCCGTAACGAAGGCATCTCTGTTCGCCATAACCCAGAGTTCACCATGATGGAACTCTACATGGCTTATGCGGACTACAAAGATCTGATCGAACTGACCGAATCTCTGTTCCGTACGTTGGCGCAGAACGTTCTGGGAACGACTGAAGTGCCTTACGGTGAAGAAGTCTTCGACTTCGGTAAGCCGTTTGAAAAACTGACCATGCGCGAAGCGATTCAGAAATACCGTCCGGAAACCAACATGGCCGGTCTGGATAACTTCGACTCTGCAAAAGCGATTGCTGAATCTATCGGCATCAAAGTTGAGAAGAGCTGGGGTCTGGGTCGTATCGTGACCGAGATCTTTGAAGAAGTTGCAGAAGCGCACCTGATTCAACCGACCTTCATTACCGAGTACCCGGCAGAAGTTTCTCCGCTGGCGCGTCGTAATGACGAAAACCCGGAAATCACCGATCGCTTCGAATTCTTCATCGGCGGACGTGAAATCGGTAACGGCTTCAGCGAGCTGAACGATGCCGAAGATCAGGCGCAGCGTTTCCAGGATCAGGTTAACGCCAAAGATGCGGGTGATGACGAAGCGATGTTCTACGACGAAGACTACGTTACCGCTCTGGAACACGGTCTGCCGCCGACTGCGGGCCTGGGTATTGGTATCGACCGTATGGTTATGCTGTTCACTAACAGCCACACCATCCGCGACGTGATCCTGTTCCCGGCAATGCGTCCGGTTAAGTAAGATGTGAACTGCCGGATGGCGGCTGATGCCTTATCCGGCCTACGCGGAAGACGATTCGTAGGCCGGATAAAACGCGTTTGCGTTGTCATCCGGCAATTAATGACCGCTGGAAAATGCGCGCAACAATTTTCGCGCCTTATCGTCTGAAACCTGCATTACCATCCACGGGCTGAAGGCCCACGGTGTAGCGTCAATCCCGCATAACACATCCTCAAGATTGCTCCACCGATAATCCATCACTTCCTCCGCATTCGGCTGCAGCGTGCTGATTAGCTGTGCGGCGTATACCGGACAAACTTCATTTTCCACAATTCCACTGGGATCTGCGGCACAATAGCGAAAATCAGCGTATACGGGCGTGAGTGCGCGAATGTCAGCTCCCAGCTCGAAGCGGGCGCGACGGATAATGGCGTCTTCAGTTGTTTCCCCTGATTGTGGATGACCGCACACCGAGTTTGTCCAGACACCCGGCCAGGCTTTTTTATGCAGCGACCGGCGGGTGACCAGTAGTTGCCCCTGCTCGTTAAATATCCAGCATGAGAAAGCGGAGTGCAGGGGCGTTGTGGCGGTATGCGCCGCATACTTTTCCAGCGTTCCACAGGGTTGGCCCTGTTCGTTCAATAAAATGACATGTTCCTGTCGCATTGCGTCCACCCTCAATCTTAAGCGCCTACATTATATGCTTAATTAAGTCATATTGATTAACAGAGGGTGTGAAATGCCAGAGCCGACGCTTCGTTACGCGATATGATTTGGCATCCGGTTTCTGGCTGCTATGATAAAGCGTCTGAAAATGTTGCGAGGTATTGTTTTGAGTGCAGGACGCCTGAAGAAAAATGGCTTGGGTATCGTGATGCTGCTGTGTGCCGGTCTGCTGTTAGCGGGCTGTTCCGGGAGTAAGTCGTCTGATACAGGAAGTTATTCCGGCTCCGTGTATACCGTGAAGCGGGGAGATACGCTATACCGTATTTCGCGCGCCACCGGCACCAGCGTGAAAGAGATTGCCCGTCTGAATAACATTTCACCACCCTATACCATCGAAGTAGGGCAAAGGCTGAAGGTCAGCGGCGGCGCGAAAACCAGTTCAAGCTCTGGCAAAACAACCAAGAAATCCTCGACTAAAACGGCAACTGTCAGACCATCTTCATCCGTGCCGCAGTCATCCTGGCCGCCGGTGGGGCAACGCTGCTGGTTGTGGCCTGCCAGCGGTAAAGTGATCCTGCCTTATTCAACGGCGGATGGCGGCAACAAGGGTATTGATATCTCAGCTGCGCGCGGCACACCGGTTTATGCGGCGGGAGCAGGGAAGGTAGTTTATGTCGGCAACCAGCTGCGGGGCTATGGCAACCTCATCATGATTAAGCACAGTGAGGATTACATTACCGCTTATGCGCATAATGATACGCTACTGGTGAACAACGGGCAGAGCGTGAAGGCCGGGCAGAAAATTGCCACCATGGGTAGCACTGATGCGGCATCTGTACGCCTGCACTTCCAGATTCGCTATCGCGCAACGGCGATTGATCCGCTGCGTTATTTACCGCCGCAGGGGAGTAAACCTAAGTGCTAACAGGCTATTTTATCAGCAGTTAGCATAGTTTGGGCTTGTCAGAGGGTGCGTAAGGTCTATAATGGCCCACGCACCTCTTCGCGGGCGTAGTTCAATGGTAGAACGAGAGCTTCCCAAGCTCTATACGAGGGTTCGATTCCCTTCGCCCGCTCCAGTCTCCTGATAAATCAACTGGTTATGTTTTATCCGTTAGTTACGTTGCCCCGCAAAAACAGGTACAACTTAAACTACTCATTGTTCTACGCCTGCACCTGTCGCGTGATTGGTCTGCGGTGTGGTACAAGGGAGCATATCATCACGCTGGCGGTGGTTCCACGTTCTTACCGCGACAGTACAACAACGAACAAAAATCCTCATACGTGGCACAACTCCTAAACAGATTGATCACACGCATTTAAGCCCGATGTGCGATCTTGTGGCTGCGTAAACAGGTAAATAGTGGTCAATGTACCTGCACACGGCATGCAGGCTCTGCCAGCACTTCGCTCACGCTCCTAACGGTACACGAGCACCCTGATAAGGTGTGATCCCTTTGACAATCTGATGAAGTAGCTACGCTCCGCTATTCTCCTTACCACTAACGGGGCTTTATGGCTTCTATTGCATTTTATTAGTGAACTTAGGCTCCCGCCTAAGTTTTGGACAGTTTAAAAAAGTAGCAGTACCCAAAATTCTGGCTTGTCTGTGAAGGTATCCGAATCAGTGGAGGATTCTTATGATGACCATATTTGTGAAATCCTCGAAGAAGATGTATACCGAGTGCTCTACAGCGCGTGATTATTCATAGTCGGACAATGAACCATTGGAGATGGACGACTGAATTTAGTCTTTAGGCATTGTTGGCTTAGTTCGCTAAGCCAACAAAAAGTGGGGATTGCGTCTCTTGAAGTGTTCACGGCTATCCTCTCAAAGCCTGTAGCCACATCATCAGCAAATGATGCTGTTGCAACTAAGAGAAATTAAGTAAGCTAATACTTGATCGCATAATTTGACGAGATTTTTTGGATGAACGATTATTCTTCGCTTAATGGATTTGTGTTTCTTGCTGTACTGCTGGTTCTTTATCTCATCCCTTCTGTTATTGCTTACAGAAGATGGCACAGAAACTTTAAGCCTATTTTGGCTTTAAATATCTTCCTTGGCTGGACCTTTCTTGGTTGGTTAGTCTGTTTGGTTTGGTCCCTCTCATCAAATACTCAACCTAAAAAAATTGCGGAGAACGAGACTCAAAACATAGCCAAGAAATTCTTTTTAGTCAGTGCTGAGACCAAAGAACGGATTCAGGGGTTTTATACTGATGAAGGTTTATTGAAGTTTATCGATGAAAAAGGACTTTCTGTAGATAAAGTGAACAAAAATTCTGAAGGTGGTATGGATTTCCTTGTAATACTGCCTGACTAAGTCGGCATTTTGCCATTTACTTTTCGTTGTCCGAGGTGGAGAACGTGCGAGAGTACGGGCAGGACTGAGAGCGCGTCACCAGCGTAAACAGGTAAATGCTGTTTTCATAGGTACAAAGCCGCTTCCCGCCCTGTAACTTCTGTTCGTCAGGATCGGACATAGTGATTTTACCGCCAGTATGGGCGAGTAGCGGCAGCAGTGCCAGCACACAAAGTAAGATTCTCTTCATCATTATCTCTTGTTGGCTGAAATCTCATTTTTCCGCGCAGCCGGGATTTGCTCCCATCGCTGACGATACCGAGCTTTGAAAAGTGGAGAGGGATGCTCTGATTGTGCAACATCAAAACCACGATATTCAAGTTCTCTTCTCGCTTTTTGAGCCTGTTTCCCTACCAATATTATAGTTTTTAGGTTGGGCAGTAATGGACTGACCCCGCCCCGGTAGACGATCCTGCCCTATCGAAAATATGCATGCCATGTGCGTGATATCACAATTTAATGTTCAGGAACAGACCAGAATTTTATTTTGGCTATTAAGGTATTTTTCCTCCATGGTGAATAAATAAAATACCGGCCATAGTGGCCGGTATTCAGCATTATTATCTATTCTTTAATAATGTCTCTGGTGAGTGGAGTAGAGGGGTTAATATTCCACACCGTTAACCCAAAGTATGCTCTTATTCTTCCAGATCACGTAAGGTCAACAATTTGGTTTTTTTCACCTGCTCGATATCTTTGGTTCCACCGAGCATCATATTGATGACTAATTCTTTGTTGAGTTGCTCGACAACAGAAGCAACACCCTGAGCCCCGCCAAGGTTTAGACCGTACAGGACAGGACGCCCAATAGCCACGATATCAGCGCCACTAGCGATAGCTTTAAATACATGCGAGCCACGACGTACACCACTATCAAAAATGATGGGTACGCGTTTATTTACCACTTTTGCGATAGAGGGCAATACATCAAATGAGGATGGCCCACTATCGAGTTGCCTTCCCCCGTGGTTAGAAACCCAGATAGCTGCAGCTCCGGCCTTAATAGCAATTTCTGCATCTTCCGGCGATTGAATTCCTTTCACAATGACCGGCAAACCGGAGATTTGGTGAACGTATTTAATATCTTCCGGTGTGAAGGCTTGTTTGGCTTGTGCGTAAATTTCGCTGATACCAGAACCTTTGCCTGTTTTTGAACCGTCATCACTCTGCTTCGCAAACATCTCAAGATTTGCAAAGCCGAGAGGGAACTGGAAATTATTTTTTATATCGTCTTCACGATATCCACCAACAGGTGAATCGACTGTCAGAATGATCGCTTTTGCACCATGCTTAACTGCTTCACTCAGTATAAATTCGTTAAACTTATTGTTTTTACTCATATAGAGCTGGAAGAAAAACGGATTTCCCTCTGATGCCCTGGAAACGTCTTCAATGGTTTTATTTCCGTAGGTGCTTAAAGAGAAAATTGAACCTACCTGGGCCATTCCTCGGGCTGTGGCAAGTTCACCGGCTTCGTGCGCCAGACCCTGGGCTGCCATTGGCGCCTGGATTATGGGGGTTTTTAGCGGAATGCCCAGCAAGCTGGTTGAAAGATTGATATTTTTTAATTCAATACCTTGCAATACTCGAGGAACGATAAATTTCTTATCAAAGCTCTCGGTATTGCTGCGCAGATTATTTTCATCTTCCGCGCCTCCACGAATATAACCAAATGCTCCCTTTTCCATTCTGGCTTTTACTTGATCTTCAAGAGCGTCAATGTTGACCATTTTAATGGGGTGCTCTTCGGTGCTGGCTTTATATGCTTCGGCTTGCGCCATACCCGATGAAATCATCATAGCCATAGAGGCTATGGCCAGAACTGTTTTATTCACTTTCACTCTTACTTCCTTGTTATTGGCGTATTGCTTCAGCCTGAATACTAATATCAACTGTTTTGCTCATTCCTATGTTGACGAGATAATCAACACCCCATAGGGTACGATCAATTTTTGCAGAGAAATCGCCACCGCAGACCTGAGCATTGAAAACCGGACTCATATAGCAGCCGAATTTGGTCGTCGTTAACGTGACAGGTTTAGTAACACCCTTCATCGTCAACATCCCTTCAATAGAGGCGGGTTTGCCCTCAGAGAAGTTCCATTTTGTTGATTTGAATACAATATTCGGATGTTTTTCTGCATCGAGTATATCGCTGCTACGGATATGTTTATCAAATGCTTCCAGACCGGTATTTAGAGACTTAACAGGAATGGTTACCTGCATTTCACCTTGCTGTTTCTCTGGAAGATATTTCACTTCTCCGCTGATGGAGTAAAAGCCACCATGGTTGGTTGATGTCTGAAAATGGTCGATATTAAATGTCGCATTCGTATGCGTACTATCCAATTTATATACTTCGGCATGTGCAATATTCACAAAACCTAATGCGCATATTGCGATCAATATGTTCTTGTTCATGGTGTAACCTCAGAGATAAAAAACAGATGCATTTATAATTCATGTGTTATAACCCGTCCAGATTGAAAAGTGGGAAGCAGTGTCCCATTTATAGAACGATAGGGAGATGCAGGGGGACTATTCTCTATTGAATAATCCCCCTGCATCACTTTGGAATTATAAGGATATATTGGATTTAATATTACCCGCTCAATCTCTGATAACACTTATAAAAATTAAGTTATCCTGCGATAACAGGTTATCCTTGCATGAGATATTCTCTATGTTCCAAAATTTTTTCCACCAGTAGATTCACTCCATTGTCGTTCGCGATATCTATCAGCGGCACTGAAAATCCGATACCGCGAATTTGGTTATTGTCAGAAAATTGTACTTTGGAATGGGTATCAGGATAGCCCTCATAGCTGTCCCACATCTCTTCTGGAGAGGAATACGGTGTGTCATTGTTTGCTGCTGAGAAGAGATAAATATTCAGATAACTTTGGGATTTGTCGGCGGGTGTTTTCAGTTGGGTTGCCAGTGGTTCTTCATCTTTTGGGTACTGTGATGTGCGCTGGTGATATTCTAATTCGCTGTCAGTAACCAATTTAAAATCAATTACATAGTCGGTCATCAACATCGGTAAAGAAGGCTGCTTTTGTTTGCCAAAGACGAATGATACATCCATCATTGGCAGGTAGTCCCATTTCCAACTCTCCAGTGGATTCACGCCGCGACGAGGAGGTTTATTGAAACTCCATGTATCCCAGAGGAGAAAAGAGGTTTCTATTTTCTGCGCAACCTCATTGATCATTGGCAGAATTTGCTGGTAATACGCCCCGCAGATGCGGTGAGCCTGACGAACCTGAGCAAAGGGATCATGTGTCATTATTGTTCCTTAATAAGTGATAAATCGCCGGAGAGGGGATTCTCTGTCAGAAATTGACTAAATCTGTGCCATGGAAGTAGTGGTTCGCGGATGCCGTACAGAGCAAGGGCTTTCAGGCAATCAGCAACGATGCGCTTATCCTGAGGGGCATTCCATTCTGAATGCTGGAAAATTTCTCTGAGTCTACGCCATTCCAGTCCATGAAATTCAACCTGGGGAAACTCTGTCGCTAATTCGTGAAACCAGGTTTTTGCGGCGGCGGGCAAGTTGCCCAGAGCTAAAAAATGGACAACAGGTTTAGCGTCATCATCGTGTAAATAAGTATAAAGTTCTTTTCGCCATTGCTGTTGATATTGCATCCCTCCAGCAGGTGGTTTTACCTCGACAATCAGTGCCGCATGTTCGAAAGTGATGACCACATCCGGTTCAGAAAATTGTTCCAGACCAGATGTGTATGGCTGCATTTTTTCATCAATGGAATCAGGAAAAGCGAATTTTGGCCAGAAAGCGATAGCTTCATAAGCTCCCCAATCATCCCTGGATTTCCCTGTCAATGCAGAAAAGAAATGACTCATTGCAGCAGGTGATAAATAGTTAACCCGGCTCCAGATTGCAGCTGTGAGTAGATCTTCATAGGACTGAAAAACAGTTCGCCAGCTTTGTCGCATCCCTTCATTTAGCGTTATTCTTCCCGCTTTACCTTCCAGAATGGCATTTAACATCCCATATTCCTTAATGTGGCTTAGCTAATAAAATTAGTCGGTTAGCTTTATTTTCTAATCGTTTATACTGACATTTTCAAGCGTAACAATCATCTACCTTATCATTCCATCTTGCCAGTCCTGCACCACAGAAATCTATCTGATGAAACCCCTCTGGGTATCGTGTTGTTGTGCGCAAAAAGGCATTTTCGTAAAGGAAGATGGCGAGTAGCAGGTAGATAAAGCAGGCAAACGACTGAAATAAGTATTAAGGGGGGCCCCTCCGTTTTCCCTCAGAGCATCATGCCAGCGTCGGGCGGCAGTGTGCTGTTACCTTCACCCAGATTACGTTGTAGCAATACGGTATCGAGCCAGCGACCATGCTTGAAGCCAATATTCTTTAGCGTGCCGACCTCCATAAATCCGACCTGCTGGTGGACTTTCAGCGATCCCTGATTATTGCTGTCGCCGACGATGGCAATCATCTGTCGGTAGCCGTGTGTTTCTGCCCATGTAATGACATGGTGTAGTAGCGCTTTGCCCGCGCCCTGACGTTGTGCTGTCGGATCAATATAAATCGAGTCTTCGAGCGTATAACGGTAGGCATAGCGTTCACGGTAGCGAGTGAGATAACAGTAGCCGATGACTTTTTCGTCCTGCAGGGCCACAACCCACGGTAACCCCAGCTCGCGGATCTTAGTCAGGCGAACAAGCATTTCGCGAGAATCTGGCGGGTTAGTCTCAAAGCTGGCCGTCCGGTGAAGAACATGATGTGCGTAGATAGTATGGATAGCGGGGATGTGCTTTTCTTCTGCGTTAACGATTTTCATTGACCAGTTCCCGTTGGCATCTTTTGCCAGATTACCTGAAAGAATGCGGAAAGGGTAAGCGTAAAAGCTTATGGCTCAATGGACATCATTCAATAGTATTAGGCTTGTATTTTGTAAGGGTAAAATTGATTGTCGTTGATATCGCCAATAATTTAACAAATAGATAAGTACAGTTTTACGGAATGATAAATACACTTGGGCGTAGTGGAATTAACAATTGCCTGTGGTAGTTCATTGAGGTATTCCACAATGCCATTTTTGGTAGGTGATAAACATACTGCTCATAAAGCCCTTTAATTTCATTTTGTTATATCTTTACCTAATTCTTTTTGCCTGGTGTTATGTTGCCGATTTAACCCTGAAACTTAGCCGTTTAAAATTAACTGATGTTATTTATAGTGTTATCAGTTACTGTTAATTATCAGGTTTTTCCTGTCAATTTTCAAAATGCTTATCAGGCAAACAGTTACCTGGTGTTTCTATATTTGCTGATAATAGTTATCATCGTTACGTGGTTTCGTCACGGAAACTTAATCTAAATCCAGTATTCGATCCCAAGAGTATTAGGATAATTTGGTTTAAAATACTTTTTTTGCCTAAGAGTTTTCTTATAACATAGCAAGACCCCACACTGAGTGATAAAATTCCTGAGCTTTCGCCAGCCTCTCAACGACGAGTGGACGAGTCATAGGGAGTCAATAAGACGAAAGAATTAAATGATTTTTAGCCATATTACGAAATAAGCGGCAGTGCACTTTACATGGTCGGCAACCGTCATGGAATGACTATAACTTATTGAAAACGCTTATTTTTACTATGATGTAAGATATAAGGGCAGATATGTTCAGTATGCGTCGACATGCCAACTTTATTAAACGCTTCAAGTCAGTAACCTGTTTATTTACGGCAAGCGTTCTTTTCCCAATGCAAGCCTCTGCAGCAGTATCAGATTACGATGCGTTGATTATTGAAGCGCGAGGTGGTAATAGCACACCGTTATTGCGCTACCTTGAGGAGCAGGGAAAGAAAAGTGCGTTAACGCCAAATCAGGTGGCTGACTGGCTGCAAGTATCCAGTTGGGTTGATAACAACGATAAAGCAACCATTGATATCTGGCAAAGGTATCGTGGACAGATGGAAGTGCCCGCACGCGGCAAAGTGGCGGCTGCACGTGCGTATCGCAATCAGAAGAGCTGGAATGAATCATTAGCGCTCTGGGAGAGCGTTGTACAGGAAGAGCCTGAGAACGCCGATGTGCGTACTGGCTGGATCATGACGCTGGCGGATGCACGTTACAATCAGCAGGCCCTGACTGAAGCGAATAAATGGGCACGTGCGCATCCGGGGGCTGACTCTGATGCACTGCTTGCCTATGTGTATCATTCACAGGGTAAAAACTGGGATGCGCTGTTAGTCGCCAGCCAGGCGGATGAAGTTGATCCGGGTAACAAAAATGCGAAATCCACGCTGTTGTCAGCGCTGTCAGCCAACCGTGTTGCTGAACCGGCGTTGGGACTGACGGAAGTGGTTCCGACATCTGACCCCGTTAAGCGGCGTCTGGCGCTTGATGCTGCAGCCGAAAAGGTGCGCGCTTCTTATACCTCTGCACGAAATGAAGATGAGCGTTTTATCGTGGCGGATAAAGCGCTTGCCCGCTATGACCAGTTGCTGGCAGCCTGGAAAGATGAACCCGCAGCTCAGGGGGATGTGCGTCGGGCGAGGATTGACCGCATGGGGGCCCTGCTGGTGCGTAAGCGCACTGCCGACGTGATTCAGGAGTACGAATCCCTTTCCGCGGACGGTGAAGTGCCCAACTATGCCAAACGTTGGGTGGCTTCAGCGTGGCTCAGCGAACGTCAGCCGGAAAAGACCGAAGCAATGCTGGCGAGCATCTATTATCCGAACGGACCTATCCCTGTGACGCCGCTCAGTCCTGAAGATCAACAGGATCTGTTCTATGCGCATATTGATAATGAAAACTTTGATGCCGCTAAAAAACAAGTTGATGACTTGATCAAAGAGAGCCCGTATCTGCGTCGTATCTACGGCTCGCCAACGCCACAGCCTAACGATAACTGGCTGCTCGGGCAGACGCTGCTGACGCAATATCATCTTGCTGCCAATGAACTGCCTGAGGCAGAAAAACTCTCAGAACATCTGGCACGAACGGGGTCCGGTAACCAGGGGTTGCGCATAACCTATGCTTCCGTTTTGGAAGCCCGTGGATTGCCACATGCGGCGGAAAAAGAGTTAAAGCTTGCGGAAGTGATCGAGCCCAGCAACCTGGAGCTGGAGCGTCAGCAGGCCTATGTGGCGCTGGATCTTCAGGAGTGGAAACAGGCCGATGAGCTGACCGATGATGTCATCGCCCGTAGCCCGGATGACGAAGCGACGCTGCGCCTGGCACGGATCCGTGATGTGCACAAAATGTCGGAAGTACGTATCAGCGGTACGCAGGGGATCTCCTCCGATAGTCCGGTCAGCGGTAAGAATGACTTCAACATCAATACAGCGATTTACAGCCCGCCGATTAATGACAACTGGCGACTGTTTACCGGTTTCAACTTTGCCACCGGCGAGTTTGAAGAAGGAAAGGGCATCAGCCGCGATCTGGCGGCTGGTGCTGAATGGACTTCACGTGATTACTGGGCCGAAATGGAACTGTCTGGCCGTAATTATGGCGACGGGCAGAAAATGGGGGGCCGTCTTTCAGCCTGGCATGACTTCAATGATAACTGGCGTGTGGGTGGGTCAGCAGAGCGTCTTTCCCGCAATACGCCACTGCGTGCGCTGCGTAGCGGCGTATATGCAAACGGCGGCGACATGTATGTCCGCTGGTACCAAAACGAACGGCGAGAGTATCAATTGTCGTTTGCGGCCTCACATTTCTCGGATGGTAACGATCGTCTCGAATACGGGCTTAGCGGAAAAGAGCGTATGTGGACGACACCGCGCTTCACGCTGGACTTTACCCCGGGTATCGGCGGTAGCACCAATACCAAAGAGAATGTGCCGTATTACAACCCCAAAAGTGATTTCTCCGTAGTTCCCGGCTTGACCGCGGAGCAGGTGCTTTACCGACACTATGACACCGTGTGGACACAGCAGGGAGTGGCTGGTGTGGGCGGCTACTGGCAACAAGGTGAAGACGCAGGGGCTATCGTCCAGTTGGGTTACGGTCAACGGCTTAAATGGAACAACGTCGTAGATGGCGGGGTGATGCTGGTGTGGGATAAACGCCCCTACGACGGTAAACGTGAGCGGAATATCTCCCTCGCTTTCGATTTGAATGTCAGGTTTTAAGGATTGTTCATGCTGAAAAGATGCCTATGGCTTAGCGCACTCATCGCTGGCTGGTTGATGATTACCGCGTGCAGCAGTGCGCACAATACGACGCCTCGCTACGTTCCTCCTGATGAGAGAACGCCGCTGACGGCCGATCACCCGTGGCCGAAAAATAGTTTTTTGGTTCTGGGTTATCACGATGTAGAGGATGATGCAGCCGATCAGCGCTACCTCTCTGTGCGTACCAGCGCGCTGAGCGATCAAATAGCCTGGCTCCGTGATAATGGCTATAACCCGATCAGCGTTCAGCAAATTCTGGATGCTCATGACGGTAAAATCGTGCTGCCGGAAAAAGCGGTTCTGCTCACCTTTGATGACGGGTATAGCAGTTTCTATACCCGCGTCTGGCCGCTGCTGAAAGCTTACAACTGGCCAGCCCTTTGGGCACCGGTTGGAAGCTGGGTGGATGCCCCTGCGGACAAAAAAGTCGATTTTGGTGGCCTGATGACGGCGCGCGACAAATTCGCCACCTGGAAGATGGTCGAGGAAATGGGCAAATCGCCGTTGGTGGAAATCGGCGCGCATACCTGGAACTCGCATTTCGGTGCTGAGGCGAACCCGCAGGGAAGTAAAGAACCTGCAGTGGCAAACCGTCTCTACGATAAGAAAACCGGCACTTACGAAACGGACGAGCAATACTATCGCCGTATTAATACCGATATCTCTTTGATCACCAATAAAATTAAAGCGGTAACGGGGAAATCGCCACGTGCGTGGGTATGGCCTTACGGTGCCGCCAGCGGTACGACCTTAAACCTGGCCAAAGAGCAAGGTTATAAGATGGCGTTTACGCTTAATGAAGGGCTGGCGAATGCGGCATTCCTTGATGATATCCCGCGTGTACTGATTTCTGATAACCCATCGCTCAAGCGTTTTGCCAGTCAGGTTGCTCAGGTGCGTGAACCGCAGACGATGCGCGTGATGCATGTCGATCTGGATTACGTCTATGACAAAGACCCCGCCCAGCAGAAGCGCAACATCGATAAGCTGATCCAGCGTGTCTACGACATGCGTATCTCTCATGTCTTCCTGCAGGCGTATGCCGACCCTAAAGGCGACGGGAACATTCGCGAGGTCTATTTCCCTAACCGCTGGCTGCCGATGCGCGCCGATCTGTTTAACTATATCTCCTGGCAGTTACAAACCCGTGCAGGGGTTACCGTGTACGCCTGGATGCCGGTGCTGGCTTTCGATCTGGATGCCTCAATTCCGCGTGTAACGGCATGGGATCCGAAAACCGGACGTACTGCGATCAACCGCGAGAACTATGTCCGTCTTTCACCCTGGAGCAGTGAAGCGCGTCAGCGCATTACCGAGATCTACGAAGACCTGGCGAAGCACGCCAGCTTCAAAGGCATCTTGTTCCATGACGATGCCTTCCTGACGGATTTTGAAGATGCATCGCCGGAGGCGTTAGCCGCCTACCGTGCCGCAGGACTTCCGGGAAGCATCGAGCAAATCCGTAATAACCCTCAGGCGTTTGAGCGCTGGACTCGCCTGAAAAGTAAGATGCTGATCGACTTCACCAAACAGCTGACTCAGTCTGTGCGTAATATTCGCGGTCCACAGGTGCAAACTGCGCGCAATATTTACGCCATGCCGGTACTGGAGCCTGAAAGTGAAGCCTGGTTTGCGCAAAACCTGAATGATTTCCTGAATACCTATGACTGGACGGCACCCATGGCGATGCCATTTATGGAGCAGATCCCGGCCAATGATGCTAACGCCTGGCTTGATCGACTGGTGAATGCTGTCGCACAGACGCCCGGCGCGCTGGATAAAACCGTGTTTGAACTGCAGGCACGCGACTGGCGTAAATCCGGGGAACAGGCCGAAATCAGCGGTAAACAGCTCGCCGAATGGATGCGTCAGCTTAAGTTAAGCGGCGCAGGCAACTACGGCTATTACCCGGATGATTTCATCAGCGATAAACCTGAGATGTCAGAGATTCGTTCGACGTTCTCCTCATACTGGTACCCGCAAAAATGACCGATCGCATAATTGCTTTCCTGATACTTTGCCTGATGTTCAGCCTGCCGTTTGGCGTGGCTGTCGTCTTCACGGGTGAAGTGATGTTGAACTTTGTCTTCTTCTGGCCCTTGTTCATGTCTGCATTGTGGATAAGCGGCGGGGTCTATTTCTGGTTTTACCGTGAGCGTCACTGGAAATGGGGAGATGAAACGCCGCCGCCTACTCTGGAAGGGAATCCGCTGGTCTCGATTTTGATCCCGTGTTTTAACGAAGGGATCAACGCGCGCGAAACGATCGAGGCCGCACTGGCCCAGCGATATAAGAATATTGAAGTTATTGCCATCAATGATGGTTCGACGGATGACACGCACGATGTTCTGGAACAGCTGGCAACAGAGTACCCAAGCCTGCGAGTGATTCACTTAGCGGAAAACCAGGGGAAAGCCCTGGCTCTTAAGACCGGCGCAGCTGCAGCGCGCAGTGATTACCTGGTGTGCATCGATGGGGATGCGTTACTGGATCGTGATGCCGTCGCCTATATCGTGGCTCCGCTTATCCAGTTCCCGCGCGTTGGTGCGGTGACCGGTAACCCGCGTATTCGTACCCGCTCGACGTTAATTGGCCGCGTACAGGTTGGTGAGTTCTCGTCGATTATCGGCTTAATCAAGCGTACCCAGCGAGTCTACGGGCAGATATTTACCGTTTCAGGTGTCGTTGCCGCGTTTCGTCGCCGGGCGTTGGCTGAAGTTGGCTACTGGAGCCCGGACATGATCACCGAAGATATCGACATCAGTTGGAAGCTGCAATTACGCCACTGGTCGGTATTCTTTGAGCCGCGCGCGCTGTGCTGGATCCTGATGCCTGAAACATTGAAAGGACTGTGGAAACAGCGCCTGCGCTGGGCACAAGGTGGTGCGGAGGTGTTTATCGTTAACATGCGCCGCCTGTGGTCGTGGGAATTCCGCCGTATGTGGCCGCTGTTCCTTGAGTTCTGTTTCTCTACCGCTTGGGCATTTGCGTATGCGGTTAGTATCGTGCTGTTCCTGTTAGGGCTGCTATTCCCGATGCCAGACACGCTGTATGTTCAGCATCTGTTCCCGCCAGCCTTCACTGGACTTATCCTCGGCGTGGTCTGCCTGTTGCAGTTCGCGGTGAGCCTGATGATTGAACGGCGCTATGAAAAAGGGATTGGGGCCTCATTGTTCTGGATCATCTGGTTCCCGGTGGTGTACTGGATGCTGAGTCTGTTCACCACGCTGGTGGCGTTCCCCAAAGTGATGCTCAAACGCAAACGCGGCAGGGCACGCTGGGTCAGTCCTGATCGCGGTATCGGGAGGATTGAATCATGAACCAACCGTTGATTTTTACCGAACGGCGTCTGCTGCCGCGGGTGATCGACGTCGTGTTGACGCTTATTGCCTGGATTGGGTTCTTATACCTGATTTATAAAGGGTTGATCGTCGCACTGGCGCATTCACCGCATATAGGGGTTCGCCCCTTTTTCACGACCCTGGATACGGTGACGTTTTACATTCTTATTGCCCTGGTCAATGGTCTGGTGCTGATTGGTTGGGCTAAGTACAACCAGTTTCGTTTCCGGGTGGAACGCCGCAGTCGCAGACCGGGTCTGGAAGAGCATGAGCTGGCGGAAAGTTTACGCATTACCCGCGAGCTGGTGACAGAGCTGAACAAGGCGAGGGTGCTGACGGTTCACCATCATGAAAGCGGTGAGATCAGTCATATCGATGTGGACAGGGATATCGCCGATAACCGTCTGCCGCCACCGACGCCTGCGATGCTGGAGTATTTGCCACCAGAGCAGCAGCCGTCGTGGCAGAGACGGTCTGAGTGATATTTCTGCTTTCAGCGGCTTCCTTCAGCCTCGCATCGGTCTATGATTAGACCCAGACAATAAAAAAATGTGAGGCAATGTCGTGGATAAGGAACTACTGGATGCAGGTTACCGGGCCTATACCGGCGAGAAGATTGACGTCTATTTCAACACGGCGATATGTCAGCATTCGGGCAATTGCGTGCGGGGAAGCGCGAAACTGTTTAACCTGAAACGTAAACCGTGGATCATTCCGGATGAAGTGGATGTCGAGACGGTTATCAGGGTCATCGATACCTGTCCGAGCGGTGCGCTGAAATATCGCCAGAAATGAGTGAGGGGACTATGGAAATTCTTGCAGGCCACAACAAGTTTTATGTCAATGATGCCGAGGGCAACCAGGTTGCTGAGATAGTATTTGTGCCGACGGGCGAGCATCTGAGCATCATTGAACATACCGATGTCGACCCCAGCCTGAAAGGTCAGGGCGTGGGTAAGCTGCTGGTAGCGAAGGTGGTGGAGAAAATGCGCGCTGAAAACCGCAAAGTTATTCCGCTGTGCCCGTTTGCCAAACATGAATTTGATAAAACCCGCGAGTACGACGATATCCGCGCCTGATCATCTTATATGAACCGGAAGGTATAACAGCCATCCGGTTCATCACTCCCGATGCAGCAGATCCTGATAAATCCCCGTCAGTATCCCTTGTGGCCCAAACTCTTTTTTAATCCACTGAGTTACACGACCGGTTGCCGAATGCTGGGTTGCCAACAGCATGCGTGAATCCTGACGCGGGTTGTGGATCTGCCGCGTGACCAGCAGCGACTTTTCCATCGCTTCGCGTACCATATAGTCCGGCAGAAAACCAATGCCTTCACCCAGGATCTGGCACTGACACTTGGTATTAAAATCGGGAACCAGAATCGACTCCTGTCCGTGTAACAGCCAGCCGACCTTCTTGTTAATGGTGTGAGCGGTGTCTTCCACCATGATGTTCGGGTACAGGCGTAACTGGCTCTCAGAAATGGGTTCCGGCATAAAGGCGAGGGGATGATCCGGGGCAATCGCAAACGACCAACGGATCGCGCCAATCTCAGTGTAATCAATGCCGCCGCCGTCCAGTAACGTATCGGGCGCGCCGATAGCGATGTTGGCGAGGTTGTTGATGATCGAATCCCAGACGCCGTTATACACCTCGGTGGTGACGGTTATCTGGCAGGTCGGAAACTGCTTTTTGAGTACCTGTAACAGCCGTGCAGTATGCTGTGGGGTATACAACAGCTGGTTAATGCAAATGCGTACCCTCGCTTCAATTCCCTGGGCGATAGTATCGATGCTGCGCTTGATGGCGTGGAAGTCATTCAGCAGGTCGGTTGCTTTGCGAAAGAAGTAGCGACCGGACTCGGTGAGCTCAATGCTGCGGGTACTACGAGTAAACAGCACCACATCGAGCCCCATCTCCATACGTTTGATGGTGTAGCTGATGGCCGACGTTGTTAAGCCAAGCTCCTCAGCGGCCTTGCTGAAACTGCTGTAGCGTGCTGCCATCGTAAAGGCCAGCAGGTTTTCCTCGGTAAAAATTGAATTCATCCGTTCTCCCCTCAGACCATGCTGCGATGTCCACGATACGATGATTGTTGAATGTATTTGTAATCCTTATCGAGAGCAATCAGTTTTGAACAGAATTTAACACTAGGGTTACATTTGATTTGAAGGCAATCACACTTCTGTATTTTAGTTGCGACCCGCTATCCGTGCTGCATACCGCCTGATTTCCCCAGGCTCTGATTCATCGCTAAAACGGCTTCCGTCATAAGGGAAAGATTGCACTACAGCACGTTTTACTCTCATTATTAAATTTGATTCAACAATCGACACGCTTACGATGAATGAAATTTAAGCGGATGTTATTCTCTAAACTCTGTTGCTATTCTCAGGTTATCGGAAATATGAAGAGTCTAAAAAACTGCAGGAGAGTGATTATGTCAGAGAAAGAACTTATTACTGAATTTCTGCTGGCGGCAGAACAGGGTAACGTCGAAGGATTAAAATCCTGTCTGGAAAAAAATGTGGATATTAATGCCACCAACCGTCAGGGCCGTACTGCCATAATTATTGCCAGCCTGAATAAGCATTACGATTGTGTTTCTTTATTGATTGCCGCCGGTGCTGATATTAATAAGCAAGATCAAACCTGCTTTAATCCATTCCTGATTAGCTGCCTGACAAATGACTTAACGCTACTGCGTTTGGTATTACCGGCTAACCCGGATCTTGAGCGTCTGAGCCGTTTTGGCGGCGTCGGCATTACGCCTGCCAGTGAGAAAGGTCATGTTGAGATCGTGCGCGAGCTGCTGCTGCATACCGATATTAACGTCAACCACACCAATTTCGTTGGCTGGACGCCGCTGCTGGAAGCCATCGTACTTAATGACGGTGGCGCGAAGCAGCAGGAGATCGTTAAGCTGCTGCTCGACCATGGCGCAAATCCGCACATGACGGATAAATACGGTAAAACCCCGCTGGAACTGGCGCGAGAGAAAGGGTACCACGAAATTGCCGAGCTGCTGATTGCCGCCGGAGCCTGACAGAGGAGCGCCATTATCGCTACGCCATCACGGCGATGCGTACTGGCGCTAACCGCCGACGGCGCGTTTCTTTCATTCCGGGGAATGGGACGGGTCGAACAGGTTTTTTCCCACGCGGTAAACCTGTTGATACCTGAACAGCAGCGGTTGCTGACGTTACTGAGTGAAGATTGTGATAACGCACCTAACAGCTGTCGGCTGGCGCTGACGCATTGTGAAGACCTGTTTCACCCCGGTGAGCTGGTCAATTTTAGCGGGTCGGGAATAGTTGTTGGCAATGATAAATGGATAGAAACTTCCGGGTGCCTGCCGTGGCGAATGCCACAGTGGACATCTGATGCAGCAAGTCTTGCCGCAGTCGGCTGGCAGCATTGGGAAGAGGTTATCCGCCAACAGCTAAGAAACGACGACACATTATTTTTGTATCAGGGTGACAATCCGTTTTTTCAGGAAATCACCCGTCAATTACGCAACCGCCGACAAACATTACTGACGGCGTTGCGTACAGGAGAAAATATCTCTACAGCGGTCAGCCATTTAATTGGTCTGGGGATTGGGCTGACGCCATCATCGGATGATTATTTAGTTGGTCTAAGTACCATATTATTTATTCCAGGACACCCGCTGGGAAAATATCGGGGAGAGTTTTTAGCCGCCTTGCAGCGTGACGGAAATAATACGACATTACTCAGTAAAATTACGCTGGAGGAGGCTTTTCATCAGCGCTATCGGGAAAGCGTTGGACGGCTGCTGAACCATATTATTAATGAGCAACAACCCGTTTCTACGCAATATATAACTGATATTAAAAATATCGGCTCAAGTTCTGGCTGCGACATGCTGTACGGCATGGCAGATGCCTGCGCCCTGAGCCACAGGTCCGGAGGGAATTATGTCGATCAGGATAGTTGTTAAAAAGAATACGTACTTTGATTCGGTCTCACTGATGTCTATTTCAACACGCGCAAATAAGCTCGATGGTGTGGAGCAGGCGTTCGTGGCTATGGCGACAGAAATGAATAAGGGCGTGCTGAAGAATCTCGGCCTGCTCACGCCTGAACTGGAAGAGGCGAAAAGTGGCGATCTGATGATTGTCATTAAAGGCGCGAGCGACGAAGCAAACGCGCAAACGCTGGTGGCGATTGACGATCTGTTTACGCATAAAGAGCAGGGTGGCCAGCACGAAGCGCGCTATGCCACGCTCGCCAGCGCGAAGAAGCACGTTCCCGACAGCAACCTGGCGGTGATCTCGGTCAATGGCCTGTTTGCCGCGCGTGAAGCGCGTCAGGCGCTACAAAATAACCTCAACGTGATGTTGTTCTCTGACAACGTCTCTCTTGAAGACGAGTTGATGCTTAAGCAACTGGCGCACGAAAAAGGGCTGTTGATGATGGGGCCAGACTGCGGAACCGCCATCATTAACGGCGCGGCGCTGTGTTTTGGCAACGCAGTTCGTCGCGGCAACATCGGAATTATTGGTGCGTCCGGTACCGGTAGCCAGGAACTGAGCGTACGCATTCACGAGTTTGGCGGCGGGATTTCCCAACTGATTGGCACCGGTGGACGCGATCTGAGTGAAAAGATTGGCGGCCTGATGATGCTTGACGCGATTGGCATGTTGGAAGCCGATCCGCAAACCGAAATCATTGCACTGATCTCCAAACCGCCTGCACCTGCGGTGGCCCGCAAGGTACTGGAACGTGCACGCGCCTGTCATAAGCCCGTGGTGGTGTGTTTCCTTGGACGTGATGCCGCGCCTGCGGATGAAGCGGGGCTGCAGTTCGCACGTGGCACCAAAGAAGCTGCGCTGAAAGCGGTACTGCTGACAGGCGTGAAAAAAGAGAGCCTGGATCTGCATCCGCTCAACTGGCCGCTGATTGAAGAGGTTCGCGCCCGTCTGACCCCGCAACAAAAGTACATCCGTGGCTTGTTCTGCGGTGGCACGCTGTGCGATGAGGCGATGTTTGCCGCCATGGAAAAACATGCCGAAGTGTACAGCAACATTCATCCGGACCCGGCATTCCGCCTCACGGATCTCAATCGCAGCGTCGCGCATACCTTCCTTGATTTCGGTGATGATGATTTCACCAACGGTAAACCGCACCCGATGATCGATCCCACCAACCGCATTAGTCGTCTGTTGCAGGAAGCGCGCGATCCTGAAGTCGGCGTGATCGTGATGGACTTTGTGCTTGGCTTTGGATCGCATGAAGATCCGGTTGGCGTAATGCTCGATGCGATCGTTGAAGCCAAAGCGATCGCCGCCGCAGACGGTCGTCCGCTTGAGATCCTCGGCTATGTGCTGGGAACCGATCTTGATACGCCATCGCTGGAAAAACAGTGTCAGATGCTGACTGATGCTGGTGTTATCTGGGCGAGCAGTAGCACCAACACCGGATTGCTGGCGCGTGAATTTATCTGTAAAGGGGAGGAAGCCTGATGAGCCAGACGCTGTTTAACCAGCCGCTGAATGTGATTAACGTCGGTATCGCGATGTTCAGCGATGACCTGAAAAAGCAGAACGTTCCCGTGACCCAGCTCGACTGGACGCCGCCGGGCCAGGGCAACATGCAGGTGGTTGCGGCACTGGACGAGATTGCCGATTCGCCGCTGGCAGACAAAATCGCTGCCGCTAACCAGCAGGCGCTGGAACGTATTATCCAGTCGCATCCGGTGCTGATTGGCTATGACCAGGCAATCAATGTCGTGCCGGGGATGACCCGCAACACCATCCTGCACGCTGGACCGCCAATCCGCTGGGAAAAAATGTGCGGCGCAATGAAGGGCGCAGTCACCGGTGCGCTGGTGTTTGAAGGGCTGGCGAAAGATCTGGATGAAGCCGCCGAACTGGCCGCCTCGGGCGAAATTATCTTCTCTCCGTGCCACGAGCATGACTGCGTTGGCTCGATGGCGGGTGTGACGTCAGCATCCATGTTTATGCACATCGTTGAGAACAAAACCTACGGCAACCGCGCATATACCAATATGAGCGAGCAGATGGCGAAGATCCTGCGCATGGGGGCGAACGATCAGAGCGTTATTGATCGTCTGAACTGGATGCGTGATGTGCTGGGCCCAATGCTGCGCGATGCCATGAAGCTGGCGGGAGAAATAGACTTGCGCCTGATGCTGGCGCAGGCGCTGCACATGGGCGATGAGTGTCATAACCGCAATAACGCCGGGACGGCGCTGCTGATTCAGGCGCTGACGCCGTGGATCATTCAGACCGGCTATCCGGTTGAGCAGCAGCGTGAGGTGTTCGAGTTCGTCCTCAGCAGCGACTACTTCTCCGGGCCGACCTGGATGGCGATGTGTAAAGCCGCAATGGACGCTGCACACGGCATTGAATACAGCACCGTGGTGACGACGATGGCGCGTAACGGCGTTGAGTTCGGTCTGCGCATTAGCGGCTTACCGGGTCAGTGGTTTACCGGTCCGGCGCAGCAGGTGATTGGCCCGATGTTTGCGGGCTATAAGCCGGAAGATTCAGGACGCGATATTGGCGATAGCGCGATCACCGAAACCTACGGCATTGGCGGTTTCGCCATGGCGACGGCACCGGCTATCGTGGCGCTGGTGGGTGGTACGGTCGAAGAGGCCGTTGATTTCTCGCGCCAGATGCGTGAAATCACTCTCGGCGAAAACCCCAACGTCACCATTCCGCTGCTTGGTTTTATGGGCGTACCGACCGCTATCGATATTACGCGCGTGGGCAGCACCGGCATTCTGCCGGTGATCAACACCGCCATTGCGCACAAAGACGCGGGGATCGGCATGATCGGTGCCGGAATAGTCCACCCGCCGTTCGCCTGTTTTGAAAAGGCGATCCTCAACTGGCGCGACCGCTACTGCCAATAACAACAATCGGGGCTGACGCGGTTAGCCCCACAGTAGCGAAGCGAAAAACGTTGCTTACCTGCAGGGCTGGGCGATCTTCGCGATCGCAAACGATGCTTAACCTGTTAAGGATATTCCATGAACAGCATAAAACTAGAATGGAAACGTGGTGACTGGGCAGCTTACTTTGGGCTGATGACCAACAACCTGACTAACCTGCTGACAATGATGGGGCTGCTCATTTTTGTCGTCGGGATCCCTACCGAAATTGTCTATGGTCGCATTGCGCCTGCCTTTGGTCTGGCGGTGCTGGTGGCCAGCGTCTGCTACGCCTGGTTTGGCCTGCAGATGGCAAAGCACACCGGGCGTAAAGACGTGACGGCGCTGCCGTCCGGACCGAGCGCACCGTCAATCTTTACCGTCACCTTCCTGGTACTGATGCCGGTTTATCAGCAAACCAAAGATGCCAACTTTGCGATTCAGATAGCGCTGGTATGGTGCTTTGTAGAAGCGTTAATCCTGGTCGGCGGCTCCTTCCTGGGCGAAACCATCCGCAAGATGATCCCACGTACGGTACTGCTTTCTTGTCTGTCCGGCCTGGGACTGTTGCTGCTGGCGATGAACCCGATGCTGCAGGCATTCGAAGCGCCGACCGTCTCTTTCATCGTCCTGTTGCTGATCTTCATTAACTGGTTCGGTAAGAAGCCGATTTTTGCCCGTATTCCTACCGGTTTGCTGCTGCTGATTGCCGGTACGGCCCTGGCGTGGATCTCCGGTTTACAAAGCCCGGAAGCCATTAAAGCGTCGATGTCTTCCTTTGGCTTCAACCCGCCGGAAATTCATGTCGACAGCTTCTTGCAAGGTTTGCCGCATGCACTGCCGTATCTGGCTTCTGCGGTTCCTCTGGGTCTGGCGAACTACATTTTCGACCTTGAGAACATTGAAAGTGCGCACGCGGCGGGGGATGAGTACAACACCCGTAAGGTGATGATGGCGAACGGCTTTGCCTCCATGCTCGGCTGCATGCTGGGCAATCCGTTCCCGGTGACCGTGTATGTTGGGCATGCGGGCTGGAAAGCGATGGGCGCCAGCATCGGCTATACCCTCGCTTCAGGCATCACCATGTTCCTGGTACCGCTGTTTGGGCTGGGCGCGTTTATGCTCGCCATTATTCCGATGACCGCGATAGTGCCGATTCTGGTGTTTATCGGCGTGGTGACCGCCAACCAGGTGGTGCGAGAAACGCCCAAAGTCGAGGTTCCCGTCATCTTCATCTGTCTGTTCCCGTGGATTGCCAACTGGGCATTGACCATCGTTAACAGCGTGATGGGCGCCGCCGGAACCTCTGCGGGGAAACTGGGCAGTGACCTGCTGCACAGCAAAGGCGTCTATTACGACGGACTGGTGCATCTGGGAAGCGGCGCGCCGCTGGCCAGCATGCTGTGGGGCTGTGTCGCTATCTTCGCCATTATGAATAAGCCGTTACGCGGGGCGATTGCCGCAGCCTTTGGGGCACTGCTGTCGCTGTTTGGCGTGATCCACTCCCCGGCAGTTGGCTTTGCTGAGGGCAGCTCGATGATGTTTGTTGTGGCCTACCTGATGATGAGCGGCATGTTTGTCGTCAAACATATTCTCGACAGTCGTGAAGCGGCTACTGCGCCTGAGCAGGAACCGACGAAAACAACCTGAATCGCCTGCAAGCGGAAGAAAATACGATGAAAGAACTTGTGGTCGTTGCCATTGGCGGCAACAGCATTATCAAAGATAACGCCAGCCAGTCGATTGAGCACCAGGCTGAAGCGGTGAAGGCGGTGGCGGACACGGTGCTGGAGATGTTGGCATCGGACTACAACATTGTGCTGACACACGGTAACGGGCCGCAGGTGGGGCTGGATCTCCGGCGTGCGGAAATCGCGCACGAACGCGAAGGGTTGCCACTCACCCCGCTGGCAAACTGCGTAGCTGATACGCAGGGCGGCATCGGCTATCTGATCCAACAGGCGCTGAACAACCGACTGGCACGACGCGGCGAGCAGAAGGCAGTGACGGTGGTCACGCAGGTGGAGGTCGACAAAAACGATCCGGGCTTCGCTAATCCGACCAAGCCTATCGGGGCGTTCTTTAGCGAAGCGCAGCGCGATGAGCTGCTGCGGGTCAATCCGGGCTGGCGCTTTGTCGAGGATTCGGGGCGCGGCTACCGCCGGGTTGTGGCGTCCCCTGAACCCAAACGTATTGTTGAAGCAGAGGCCATCAAAACGCTGACTCAGCAAGGTTTTGTGGTGATCGGCGCAGGCGGCGGCGGGATCCCGGTGGTGCGTAGCGAGCACGGGGATTATCACAGCGTGGATGCGGTGATTGATAAAGATCTCTCCACGGCGTTGTTGGCGCAGGAGATCCGCGCCGACATTCTGGTGATCACCACCGGCGTAGAGAAAGTGTGTATTCACTTCGGCAAACCCAACCAGCAGGCGCTGGATACGGTGGATATTGCGACAATGACCCGCTACATGCAGGAAGGTCACTTCCCGCCGGGCAGTATGTTACCCAAAATCGTTGCCAGCCTGACGTTCCTTGCGCGTGGCGGTAAGCGGGTAATCATCACCACGCCGGAATGCCTGCCCGCCGCACTGCGCGGTGAAACGGGCACCCATATTGTCCATTCCTGAGAGGAGATGCGAATGAAGGAAAGTAACAGCCGCCGTGAATTTTTAAGCCAGAGCGGAAAAATGGTCACTGCTGCCGCGCTGTTTGGCGCAGTGGCTCCGGTCACGTATGCTGCTAATCCTGTCGGGAACACCTGCGGGTCGAAGAGCACAATGACGATTAACGATAAGCACTATTACCTGGATAACGTCCTGCTGGAAGCGGGGTTTGATTACGAAAACTCGGTGGTGGTACATACCCGTACCGCGCTGCAAACCGTTGAAATCCAGGACGGGAAAATTGTTGCGCTGCGCGAGAATAAGCAGCATCCGGATGCGGCGCTGCCGCACTACGATGCGGGTGGAAAGCTGATGCTGCCCGCCATGCGCGACATGCATATCCATCTGGATAAAACCTTTTACGGCGGTCCCTGGCGTTCGCTGAACCGTCCGGCGGGCACCACCATTCAGGATATGATTCGCCTGGAGCAAAAGCTGCTGCCTGAACTCCAGCCTTATACCCAGGAGCGGGCGGAAAAGCTTATCGATCTGCTGCAATCAAAAGGCACCTCGATTGCCCGCAGTCATTGCAATATCGAACCGGTTTCCGGACTGAAAAACCTGGAGAACCTGCAGGCGGTGCTGGCGCGTCGCCAGCCGGGTTTTGCCTGCGAAATCGTGGCGTTTCCGCAGCATGGCCTGCTGTTATCAAAATCTGAACCGTTAATGCGTGAAGCGATGCAGGCGGGAGCGCAGTATGTCGGCGGTCTGGACCCAACCAGCGTCGACGGCGCGATGGAAAAATCACTCGATACCATGTTCCAGATTGCGCTCGATTACAACAAAGGCGTGGATATCCATCTGCATGAAACCAGTCCGGCGGGCGTGGCGGCGGTGAATTACATGGTGGAAACGGTGGAGAAAACGCCGCAGTTAAAGGGCAAACTGACCATCAGCCACGCGTTTGCGCTGTCTACGCTGAACGAGCAGCAGGTGGATGAACTGGCAACCCGCATGGCGGCGCAGCAGATTACCATTGCCTCGACGGTGCCGATTGGCACGATGCACATGCCGCTAAAACAGCTGCGCGACAAAGGCGTGGAAGTGATTACCGGCACCGACAGCGTGATTGACCACTGGTCGCCGTACGGCCTGGGAGACATGCTGGAGAAGGCGAATCTGTACGCGCAGCTCTATATTCGCCCGAATGAACTCAACCTGTCGCGGGCGCTGTTTCTCGCTACCGGTGATGTGCTGCCGCTTAACGATAAAGGTGAGCGCGTCTGGCCGAAAGCGCAGGATGAAGCCAGCTTTGTGCTGGTGGATGCCTCCTGCTCGGCGGAAGCGGTCGCGCGAATCTCCCCACGCACTGCGACCTTCCATAAAGGGCAACTGGTGTGGGGGAATGTCGCAAGCTAGCCTGGTTCTACGCGCAGCGGCTATCGCTGCTGCGCTCCCATATATTAACCGACGATCCCCATATAGCCGTGAATCCCCATATATACGCCGACCATCGCGATGAGCACGCTGGAAAAATAGGGCGCTTTGCGTGCCAGCGTGTTAAATCCGCTCCAGCGTTTGGCCGCCTGCTGCACGCTGATTGCCGCGCCCACGCCCACCGTTACCAGCGTTATCGCCAGCCCGAGGCTAAAGCACAGCACCATCGTTGCCCCCAGCGTAAAGGCTTTGAGCTGGATACAAATCAGCAGTACCGTAATGGCCGCAGGACACGGGATTAACCCGCCGGTCAGGCCAAACAATAAAATTTGGCCGTTGGTGACCTCTTTGCCCGCAAAGCGGCGCTGAATATCGGTGGCATGTGCGCGTTCGTGCGCGTCCTGATACTCTTTCGAACCCTCGCTCAGCCCTGCTAACGCGGCATGGTTATGATCGTGGTCATGGTGATGGTGATGATCGTCATCGTGGTCATGATGGTGGTGGTGATGATCGTCATGATCATGGTGGTGGTGATGCCCGTGATCGTGGTCGTGATGCGTCTGGGCCAGCCAGTTCTGCTCTCCCTGCCAGGTCCGCCAGAACATCCAGAATGCGGTCCCGAGAATAATTATCGCCGAGACAAACTGCAGCCAGGGCTCCACGGCCTGGGCTGTAAACGCTTTGCTGATATACATCCCGCCGAGCGCAATCAACCACACCACAGCGGTATGCGACAGGGTAGCCGCCAGCCCCAGCATCACCGCCTGCTTGATAGTCCCCTTTATGGCGATAATAAAGGCCGCCATCATTGTCTTGGAATGCCCCGGTTCCAGACCGTGTAACACGCCCAATAAGATCGCGCTGGGAATGAAAAACCAGGCGTTGCCTTGCTGAAGAAGCGTCGAAAACTCACCCATGAGAATGATTCTTAGTTGTTTTGTTTCACCGGATTCTACTCCCCCCCAGTATCAAATACTACCCCCCAGTAGAATGTCGATGGTATTGTCGCTACAGCCAGACGTTAAAAAGGTAAAGTTATGTCACATACGATCCGCGACAAACAGAAGCTGAAAGCCCGAACCAGTAAGATTCAGGGGCAGGTAGCGGCGTTGAAAACCATGCTGGATGAACCGCATGAATGCGCGGCGGTATTGCAGCAAATAGCGGCGATCCGCGGGGCGGTAAATGGATTAATGCGCGAAGTGATTAAAGGTCATCTGACCGAGCACATTGTGCATCAGGGCGATGAAATAAAGCGTGAAGAGGATTTGGATGTGATCCTGAAAGTGCTGGATTCGTACATCAAATAAGTTAGTTTAACGGCTCATTCACGCACTGATGAATGAGCCGTTGATAACGTCATTTAGCCAAAAAACATCACGGATACACACAGCAGACCGACAATCAACGTTATCAGGTTCCCCACTGAACGGTACGGCTTCAGCGCCGGGATCAGATAGGTAGACAATGTCGGCATGATAAACAGAATCATGGCAATCAGCGGCCCACTGATCGCGTAAATCATTGAAATGGCATTCGGGTTAATGCAGCAGATGATAAACGTGATGCTTGAGACCAACATAATGGACAGGGCGCGGTTAAAGGCCCGGCTTTTCTTCACACCTACCTGATGCAGCGACGTTTTTACAACTTCTGTCGCCCCTTCAATTACGCCAAAGTAGGTGCCGAGGAACGATTTTGACATCGCCACGACGGCAACAATAATCCCGGAGATTGACAGCCAGGCCGGCGCGTTTGGCATCATCGATAGTGCTGACAGAATGGTCACGCCTTCATTTTTTGCATCCTCGATATAGTTTGTCGGAATCGAAAGCAAACAGCTGAAAACGAAAAACAGCACGCTCAGGCAGATGATGACGTAGGCTACCTTCATGATTTTTTTGCATTTACCCATGGCCTGCTCGCCGTATTTCTCACGTCGATCAATGGCGAACGTGGAGATAATTGGCGTATGGCTAAAAGCGAAAACCATCACGGGAATAGATATCCAAACCTGATGAAGCGTGTGCTGATCGACAGACATCTGGCCGGTGAGTAGCGTTGGCTGCCAGCTTCCGGTCAGGTAGAGTGAAAGGAACAAAAAATACGCGATGAGCGGGAACACCAGAAAGCCCATCACCCGGATGGTGGCCTGGCGACCCATCAGAAAAATTAAATTCAGCACCAGTACCACGCCCAGACTGACCAGCATACGCACGCGAAGATCTATCTCGATATGTTTTGCCAGCTGTTCGGTGAGTGAGTTGGTTATCGCCACGGCGTAGATCAGCACCACCACAAAGAAGGCAATAAAATAAAGCGTCGTGATCAGGCTGCCAATTTTCTTGCCGTAGTAGTGTGTAACCGCGCCAGTGATCCCCTCACCAGCCGACGTTTTTGAAGACAGGATAAACTGGCACAGCGCCTTGTGCGGCCAGTAGGTTAAAGGCCAGGCGACGAGAGCGGTGATAAACAATACCACCGCACCTGCAGAACCCAGCTGTATGGGGAGGAAGAGGGTTCCTGCGCCGACGGCAGTCCCATATAGTGCGAAGCTCCAGAGAGTCTCTTCTTTTGACCAAAATTTCGACATTATTTGAACGTATCAACTATAAAATAAACAAAAAGAAGCGCAATTTACCACAAATGAGAGGGGCTGGGGGAGGTGTGAACAAGTGGGCTGGTGAATGGATGAATAGCCGGAATTGAGAAAATTCCGGCTATTGTTTGAATTATCAGGCAGTAACGCGCTGCTGGCGACGCTTCATAACACGCTCGCGTAACGTGTCATATGCCCAGTTATAGAACATGGTGTACGGCAGGAAGAACAGGAAGAAACCTATTTCCAACGTGAATGCCTGAAACAGGCTGACGTTCAGCACATACGCCACGATGCTCACCCCGATCACAATAAAACCACTCTCAAAACCTAACGCGTGGAATGCGCGTACTTTAGCCGTACGTTTCACCAGATGTGACGGCCATAAGCGGTCAAACAGGGCGTTATATATGATATTCCAGATCATTGCTGTCGTTGCCAGCAGAATGGTCAGCCCGCCCATTTCCAGTACCGAGCGCTGCATCAACCATGCGGTGGTTGGTGCGAGAACAGCGGTGGCAATGCCTTCAAAGCAGACGGCATGAAAAATGCGCTCCATTAACGAGCGACGTTGGACTGTATCGTGTTGCATAACCTAAAACCTTCTTTGATGCCCGGATAACGGAATGGTGGCAATTTTATCGTTTTATGTGATATCTAAAAGATAGTATCCATCGATAAAGTAGATAGTTCATGCGTTACTCTCCTGAAGCGTTAACGGCATTTGTAGAGACCGTTTCTTGCGGCTCATTTTCTGCAGCGGCCCGGCGGCTGCGCAAAAGCCAGTCCACCATCAGTACGGCCATTGCGCATCTGGAAGCCGACCTTGGTTTTGCGCTGTTTGACCGTTCATCACGCCAGCCAACGCTGACCGAAGAAGGTAAGCGGGTGCTGGGTTATGTGCAGGCCATTCTGTCAGCGAGCGATCGTCTGGACGAAGCGGCGATTTCGCTGTCGGGTGAAACGGAAGCGCGTTTGACCTTCGTGTTGTCAGATACGCTGCATCCGGATGTGCTGGAAGAACTGATGGTGCAGTTTGACCGTAAGTTTCCCCATACCGAGTTTGAATGTCTGATTGGTGAAGACGAGGACGTGATCGATCTGCTGCAAAAAGGACGTGCTCAGGTGGGGTTGATCGAAGCGCGGGAGGATTACCCGACCGACATGGGCGTCACGCGCCTGCCGATGCAAACCTGGATGGGATTATATGTTGCGGCTTCGCATCCGCTGGCGGCGCAGGAAAAACTGCAGTGGGAACAGCTGCATACCTGGCGCGAGCTGCGTCTGAACACCTATCTGGAAAGCCGTACCAACGTGGCGCGCGGCCCTGTGTGGTCTGCTCCCAACTATTTGTTGCTGCTGAGTATGGCGGTTCAGGGATTCGGCTGGTGCGCGCTGCCTTGCGCGCTGGTAGAAGAATTTGCCGCAGAAAAGCCGCTGGTTCCATTGACGCTGCCCGGTTGGCCAAAGGCTATCTCTATCGATCTGTTGTGGAATAAGAAATCCCCGCCAGGCGTGGCGGGAAGTTGGTTGCGCGACCATTTACAGCAGAGTGGCGTTCAGATGACCAATAAATGATACGAATTTCCTTTGTGATAAAAATCACCGTTTTTAAACAACCTTGATAACTCTTTTTAACAATCATCTACTATTGCGGTGTTATTTTGCGCTGAGGTGGTGATGAAAGAGGTTGTGATAGTCGGGGCGTTAAGGACACCGATTGGCTGCTTCCAGGGGACGCTGGCGCGCCACTCTGCCGTTGAATTAGGTAGCATGGTGATCAGGGCGTTACTGGAACGCACGGGCGTGGATGTTCACGCCGTGGATGAAGTGATCCTCGGACAGGTACTTACCGCAGGTGCAGGGCAGAATCCGGCGCGTCAGTCCGCCATCAATGGTGGGCTACCCAATACCGTTTCCGCCATCACCATTAACGATGTCTGCGGCTCGGGTCTGAAAGCGCTGCATCTGGCGACCCAGGCTATCCAGTGCGGCGAAGCCGACATTGTGATTGCGGGCGGGCAAGAGAATATGAGCCGTGCCCCGCATGTCCTTACGGATAGCCGCACCGGCGCACAGCTGGGGAACAGCCAACTGGTCGACAGCCTGGTACATGACGGGCTGTGGGATGCTTTCAACGACTACCATATGGGTGTTACCGCTGAAAATCTGGCACGGGAATATGGTATCAGCCGCGAATTACAGGACGCCTACGCGCTTCATTCGCAGCACAAAGCGCGGATGGCAATTGATGCCGGGCGCTTTAAAGATGAGATCGTGCCGGTAGTGACCCAGCGTAACGGGCAATCCTTTGTGGTGGATACCGACGAGCAGCCGCGCACCGATGCCAGCGCCGAAGGGCTGGCGCGTCTGGATCCTACCTTCGACAGACTCGGTTCGGTCACGGCGGGCAACGCGTCATCTATCAATGATGGCGCTGCCGCGGTGATGATGATGAGCGAAGCCAAAGCGCAGGCGCTGAATTTACCCATACTGGCGCGCATTCGCGCCTTTGCCAGCGTCGGTGTCGATCCTGCTCTCATGGGGATAGCTCCGGTATACGCGACGCGTCGCTGCCTTGAGCGCGTCGGCTGGCAACTGGCGGATGTCGATTTGATTGAAGCCAATGAAGCCTTCGCCGCGCAGGCATTATCCGTTGGGAAAATGCTGGAATGGGACGAGCGTCGGGTGAATGTGAACGGTGGGGCCATTGCGCTCGGTCATCCGATTGGCGCATCTGGCTGCCGAATTCTGGTTTCGCTGGTGCATGAAATGGTGAAACGCCGGGCGCACAAAGGACTGGCAACGCTGTGTATCGGCGGCGGTCAGGGGGTGGCGCTCGCTATCGAACGAGATTAACGATCTTACATTTACCGTCTTAAACGCCTTTCTACGTGTTTTCCCTGCACCTGTAAAAAAGCCCTCCAGCAGGAGGGCAAGGCCAGTTACAGAAACATACACTCTAAACACAGTCAACTTATCAAAACATTGTTTCATTTCATGTGATTAACTGCGCACTTTGTTAGAAAAGGTATCTTATCGGCCTATAAACTCGGCTGAATTTTCCATTTTTTATCCCCACCTCTAGTGAATGAATAAATTTATCTTATTGTTATTCAATGATTTTATTTAAACCTATTTCGCTATTTATACGCGCTGGCGTGATCGCACTTACACTTTTGATAATAAGATGCGGAAAAAGTGAAACATCGTTTTAGTTATAATTGAAAACCCGTCCCGGGAGGGATATCATGAACGCATTAGGTAAAACGGAACGGCGTTTTGCTATCGCTCAAGAATTCACGGTCAATTTATCACTGGAGGTAAATGTGGACGTAAGACAAAGCATCCATAGTGCGCATGCGAAAACCCTGGATACCCAGGCGCTGCGTAATGAGTTTTTGGTAGAAGAAGTGTTTGTCGCAGATGAATACACCATGGTCTACAGCCACATCGACCGCATCATTGTTGGCGGCATTATGCCTGTGGGCAAAACCGTCTCTGTGGGTGGTGAAGTTGGCAAACAGCTGGGCGTAACCTACTTCCTGGAGCGTCGTGAGTTAGGCGTGATCAACATCGGTGGACCGGGCACGATTACCGTTGACGGTCAGTGCTATGAAATTGGTCATCGCGATGCGCTGTATGTCGGTAAAGGGGCAAAAGAAGTTGTTTTTGCAAGCATTGACCCTGCAAAACCCGCCAAGTTCTATTATAACTGCGCGCCGGCACACATGACTTATCCAACCAAAAAAGTGACCCCAGCCGACGTTGCGCCAGTGACGTTGGGTGATGATCTCACGAGTAACCGCCGTACCATCAACAAGTATTTTGTGCCGGACGTACTGGAAACCTGCCAACTGAGCATGGGCCTGACCGAACTGGCGCCGGGCAACCTGTGGAACACCATGCCGTGCCATACCCATGAACGCCGTATGGAAGTCTATTTCTACTTCAATATGGAAGAGGACACCTGTGTCTTCCACATGATGGGGCAGCCTCAGGAAACGCGTCATATAGTGATGCACAACGAGCAGGCGGTGATTTCTCCGAGCTGGTCAATTCACTCCGGCGTCGGCACAAAAGCGTATACGTTCATTTGGGGCATGGTCGGCGAAAACCAGGTCTTTGATGATATGGACCATGTTGCAGTCAAAGATCTGCGCTAGTTGCGGGCGACAGCCTTGCCTGCCTGTGGCGGGCATTATAAAAATTTAAGGATTTACAATGATTTTGAATGCATTCTCTCTTGAAGGTAAAGTCGCCGTTGTGACGGGTTGTGACACCGGTCTGGGTCAGGGTATGGCGCTGGGCCTGGCGGAAGCGGGCTGCGATATCGTGGGTATCAACATTGTTGAGCCGACTGAAACCATCGAACGTGTTACCGCCCTGGGCCGCCGTTTTTTAAGCCTGACCGCCGATCTGCGTCAGATTGATGGTATTCCGGCACTGCTGGAGCGTGCGGTCGCAGAATTCGGTCATATCGACATTCTGGTCAACAACGCCGGTCTTATCCGTCGTGAAGATGCTATCGACTTCAGCGAAAAAGACTGGGACGACGTGATGAACCTGAACATTAAGAGCGTGTTCTTCATGTCTCAGGCGGCGGCGAAGCACTTTATCGCGCAGGGTAATGGCGGCAAAATTATCAACATCGCCTCTATGCTCTCCTTCCAGGGCGGCATCCGAGTGCCGTCTTACACCGCGTCTAAAAGCGGCGTAATGGGCGTCACCCGTCTGATGGCCAACGAGTGGGCAAAACATAACATCAACGTGAATGCGATCGCGCCGGGTTATATGGCGACCAATAACACGCAGCAACTGCGTGCTGATGAGCAGCGTAGCGCCGAAATTCTCGATCGTATCCCGGCGGGCCGTTGGGGTCTGCCAAGCGATCTGATGGGGCCAGTAGTGTTCCTGGCGTCCAGCGCATCTGACTACATTAACGGTTATACCGTTGCGGTCGACGGTGGGTGGCTGGCGCGTTAATTTACCGTCCAGCATCAACAAACCCTGCCAATGGCAGGGTTTTTTTTGGTGTTAAGTTATTTTAATCCATATTCTGTTTATAAATTAATCCATACATAATTATATATGTATGGGTTTGCAATAATTAATACTCTTTAATATCAGTGCATTAAATTTAATTGAGTAATTAGCGATAAATTTTAAAATTGGAATATCCATCACATAACGATGTGGTGCAGCAATTTTATCCATGTTTTTGCCGTTTCCTGCCTGACGCTTCCTGCAAGGGATCCCTTACTTTCATCGACATGGCTTACTCTGTATCTGGCAGGAAAAAATGGTCTCAATTAATCATGAAGCTGCTTTAACACCGCGTACGCAGCGCGATACGCGACGTATGAACTTGTTTGTCTCTATTTCTGCGGCTGTCGCAGGGTTGTTATTTGGCCTCGATATCGGCGTAATTGCCGGCGCGTTGCCTTTTATCACCGATCACTTTGTCCTGACCAGTCGCCTGCAGGAGTGGGTGGTCAGCAGTATGATGCTTGGCGCGGCAATTGGTGCGCTGTTTAACGGCTGGTTGTCATTCCGACTGGGACGCAAATACAGTCTGATGGCCGGGGCGATCCTGTTTGTCGTTGGTTCCCTGGGGTCAGCATTTGCTTCAAGCGTGGAAATGCTCATTTTTGCCCGCGTGGTACTGGGCGTTGCCGTAGGTATCGCCTCTTACACCGCGCCGCTCTATCTCTCCGAAATGGCCAGTGAGAACGTGCGCGGCAAGATGATCAGCATGTATCAACTGATGGTAACGCTGGGGATCGTACTGGCCTTTTTATCTGATACGGCGTTTAGCTACAGCGGTAACTGGCGCGCTATGCTGGGCGTGCTGGCGCTTCCGGCGGTGTTACTGATTATCCTGGTTGTTTTCCTGCCAAACAGCCCGCGCTGGCTGGCGGAGAAAGGCCGCCACATCGAAGCCGAAGAAGTATTACGCATGTTGCGTGATACCTCAGAAAAGGCCCGTGATGAACTGAACGAAATTCGTGAAAGCCTGAAGCTGAAGCAGGGCGGTTGGGCGTTGTTTAAAATTAACCGTAACGTGCGCCGCGCAGTTTTTCTTGGGATGTTACTGCAGGCGATGCAGCAGTTCACCGGGATGAACATCATTATGTACTACGCCCCACGTATTTTTAAAATGGCCGGTTTTACCACGACTGAACAGCAGATGATTGCCACGTTAGTCGTTGGCTTAACCTTTATGTTCGCGACTTTTATTGCTGTTTTTACAGTAGATAAAGCCGGACGCAAACCGGCGCTGAAAATTGGTTTCAGCGTGATGGCCATTGGGACGCTGGTGCTTGGTTATTGCCTGATGCAGTTTGATAACGGCACGGCTTCCAGTGGGCTATCCTGGCTGTCAGTTGGCATGACGATGATGTGTATTGCAGGCTATGCGATGAGCGCCGCGCCGGTGGTGTGGATCCTGTGTTCGGAAATTCAGCCGCTGAAATGCCGTGATTTTGGTATTACCTGCTCCACCACCACCAACTGGGTGTCGAACATGATTATCGGCGCAACGTTCCTGACGCTGCTCGACAGCATTGGCGCAGCCGGTACGTTCTGGCTTTATACCGCACTGAACGTCGTATTTATTGGTATTACCTTCTGGCTTATTCCTGAAACCAAAAACGTTACGCTTGAGCATATCGAACGTAAGCTGATGGCTGGCGAGAAGTTAAGAGATATTGGGGTGTAAGTAGTGAGGCGCAGTGTCGGATGACGTCTCGTGCAGGCCGGGTAAGCGTAAGCGATACCCGGCATTTTTGTATAACAAGGTTCGAGAATAGAGAGATTACGCCTGCAGGAAGTCTTCGCGTACCGGGGTGAAGGTATCGAGTAATGTTCCCGGCTGTAAACAGACGCAGCCGTGCATAATATTGGGTTGCTTGTACAGGGTGTCTCCTGCACTGACGACATGCTTTTCTTCCCCAATCGTAAATTCAAACTCGCCCGATAAAACGTACGTGAGTTGTTCATGCGGATGGCTGTGCATCGGGCCAACTGCGCCCTGCTCGAAATTGACTTCCACGGCCATCATTTTGCCATCGTGAGCCAGAATACGCCGGGTAACGCCGTTACCCAGATCTTCAAGCGTGGTTTCTTTATGAAAAATAAACATTCGATATCCTTGCAATAAAATGAAACATTATTTCATTAAATTTATATCAGAAAATAAAAAAAGGAAATGTGCGCCGGCAGATGTGGAAAGTTGATCACATCTTTGGTTCACTGGGAGGACAACCACGAATAAGGGTAAATGATGAAAACGATCGGTCTGTTAGGCGGAATGAGCTGGGAATCTACTATTCCTTATTATCGTCTGATTAATGAAGGGGTTAAGCAGAATCTGGGCGGTCTGCATTCTGCGAAAATTCTGCTGCACAGCGTCGATTTCCATGAGATTGAAGCGTGTCAGTCGAACGGTGACTGGCAGCGGGCAGGGGAGATCCTGGCGCAGGCAGCGGTGGGGTTACAGCAAGCGGGAGCTGAGGGAATTGTGCTGTGTACCAACACTATGCATAAAGTGGCCGAGGCCATTGAAACGGCCTGCGATGTCCCGTTTTTGCACATTGCCGATGCAACAGGTCGGGCCATACAACAACAGAAGATGAGTAACGTCGCGCTGTTGGGCACGCGTTACACCATGGAACAGGATTTCTATCGTGGGCGTTTACAGATGGAATTTGGCATTAGCACGCTAATCCCTGACGCTGACGACCGACAGAAAATAAACCAGATTATTTTCGAGGAACTGTGCCTTGGTGAATTTAGCGAAACTTCCCGCGATTATTACCTGAGCGTGATTGAGCGACTGGCTCGTCAGGGGGCACAAGGGGTGATCTTTGGCTGCACCGAAATTGGCCTGCTGGTTCCCACTGAAATGAGCCCGTTGCCGGTCTTCGATACCGCGGCGATCCATGCGCAGGATGCCGTGACGTTTATGCTTTCACCTGAGATTGCAAAATAGCCTCCAGCGGGTCAGTAAGCCGGTGGAGATGGGCCTGTAGATGTGCTGTAAAAGCATCAACCAGCGCGGATGCCGGGCGATGCAGTGGATGGATCAGGCTGACGGTAAAAGGCACCGAAACACTAAAACGCCGGATTACAATCCCGCTGCCTGCGTAATCCAGGGCGGTCAGCGGGTTCACTACCGAGATCCCCACGCCGGCACGTACCATCGCACAAATTGATGCGGCACTGTGCGTTTCTATGACCATTCGGCGCTTGACCTGATGATCATTAAACAGGGTATCCAGCAACTGGCGATAACTGTCGGTGCGCGACAGGCTGATATAGTTTTCCCCCTGAAAATCTTGCGGTGTTAATACTGCTTTCCCGGTCAGCGGATGTCCCTGTGGCAGCACGCAAACTTCATCCAGCGACAGTAATTCAGTGCGTTTAGTCCCGGCGGGGGTATGCAGGGTCTCAGTTAACCCGAGATCGTGGCGCTGTGCCGACAGCCACTCTTCCAACAGCGGCGACTCCTGCGGCACTATCTGAATATTGACCTGCGGATAGCGCTCGAGAAATGGCTGCAGCAGCGGCGGTAAAAAGGACTGTGAGAACACTGGCAGGCAGACAATCGACAGCTCACCCTGACGAAATTCACGCAGGCTCTCTGCGGCGCTCACAATTCTGTCCAGGCCATACCACGAACGTTGCACCTCTTCAAACAGGCGTAGCCCCTGCACTGTGGGATGCAGCCGGCCTCGCGTACGTTCGAACAGTGTTAACCCCAGAACTTTTTCAAATCTTGCCAGCTCGCGACTGACGGTAGGCTGCGACGTGTGCAGCATCCGTGCGGCTTCCGTCAGGTTGCCTGCTGTCATAATGGCGTGAAAAATTTCAATGTGGCGCAAGTTAACGGCAGGCATCGGCGATCCTCAAATAAACATTCCATATCATTTTTGCATAGACTCGCGATAAAACGATATTTTTTATTCTCTTCGGGCTGTGGCGTAATCATAAAAAAGCCAATACCGGAGCACACCATGCCACGTCCACTCAACAGCACTGATACTGACCTGACCGCAGATAACCTGCTGCGTCTGCCCGCCGAATTCGGCTGTCCGGTATGGGTTTACGATGCGCAGATTATCCGCGCGCAGATAGCCAAACTGAGTCAGTTTGATGTGGTGCGTTTTGCCCAAAAGGCCTGCTCGAATATTCATATTTTGCGTCTGATGCGTGGGCAGGGCGTGAAGGTGGATTCCGTCTCGCTGGGTGAGATTGAACGTGCGCTGGCAGCAGGTTTTGTGCCGGAGAATGATGAAATCGTCTTTACCGCCGATATGATTGACCAGGCGACGCTGGCCCGGGTGCATGAGCTACGTATTCCAGTAAACGCCGGGTCGGTTGATATGCTGGAACAACTGGGTCAGGTTTCGCCAGGGCATCGTGTATGGCTGCGCGTCAACCCAGGTTTTGGTCACGGGCATAGCCAGAAAACCAATACCGGCGGCGAGAACAGCAAGCACGGTATCTGGTATAGCGACCTTCCGGCGGCGCTGGAGGTGATTCAGCGTTATCAACTGAAACTGGTGGGCATTCACATGCATATCGGCTCCGGTGTGGACTACGGCCATCTGGAGCAAGTGTGTGGCGCGATGGTGCGTCAGGTTGTTGAATTAGGTCAGGATCTGGAGGCTATATCTGCGGGCGGAGGTTTGTCGATCCCATATCGCGAAGGAGAAGAGGCGATCAACACCGATCACTACTTCGGACTGTGGAACGCCGCACGAGAGCAAATCGCCAAACATCTGGGGCATCCGGTGAAGCTTGAGATCGAGCCAGGACGTTTTCTGGTGGCCGAAGCGGGTGTGCTGGTGGCGCAGGTGCGCAGTGTGAAAGAGATGGGCAGTCGCCACTTCGTGCTGATCGACGCGGGCTTCAACGATCTGATGCGGCCAGCAATGTACGGCAGCTATCACCATATCTCCGCATTGGCCGGGGATGGCCGCTCGCTGGATAATGCGGCGCAGATTGAGACGGTGGTTGCCGGGCCGCTGTGCGAATCGGGCGATGTTTTTACCCAACAGGAAGGCGGTAAAGTCGAAACCCGTCTATTACCTGCGGTAGTGCCGGGAGATTACCTGGTATTGCATGATACCGGTGCGTATGGCGCGTCGATGTCGTCGAACTACAATAGCCGCCCGCTGCTGCCGGAGGTTCTGTTCGATAACGGCGTGGCGCGACTCATTCGCCGTCGTCAGACTATTGATGAGCTGTTAGCGCTGGAATTAATCTGAATACAGCTTTATGAAACGCCGGATGGCGCTATGCTTATCCTGCCTACGAAATAAACGGTGGGGCCTGTAGGCCGGATAAGGCGAAGCCGCCATCCGGCATCTGATTACGTGAAGTTCGGCCCCGTTGTCACCGATTCCCGTAACACCAGTTTGCCGGTAAACGGTGGGATCGGCTCCACGCTTTCGCCGTTGGCCAGACGGATAGCCTGATCGATTGCCGTGGTTATCATGGTATCGATCGGCAGATAAACGGTAGACAGCCCCGGCTCCAGCCATTTCGCGCTGGGCGCATCATCAAAACCAAACAACGAAACATCCTCGGGGATCTTTAGTCCTGCCTGATGTAATGCTTTCGATGCACCTAACGCCATGTCATCGTTACAGGCGAACAGCGCGCTGAATATCACTCCTTCATCCAACAGTTCACGACAGGCTTCATAGCCTCTGGTCATCGTTGAATCACCGTATTTGACCTTGGCGGGTTCCCAGGGAATACCGTTTTTTTCCAGCGCCTTACGATATCCCATTAACCGAGATTTACCGGTTGGTGTATGGCCTGGTACGGTGATGCAGGCAATATCGCGATGTCCTTGCGAGATGAGGTAATCGACGGCCTGAAACGCCGCGTCTTCCTGTTCAAAGAAAATTGCGCGGTCGCGGGCCTGGCTGACGTCGCGGTTAATGACCAGCAATGGCATATCAATGCGGCTCATCAGCGACATAATCGCCTTTTCGCTCATGTAGCGGGTGTAGAGAATAATAGCGTCGCACTGTCGGTCGGCCAGCATTTGAACGGCTTCCTGCTCACGCTCTGGTGTGTCATGGCCGTCGGTGACAATCAGCTGTTTACCGTGAGACTCCGTCTGGCGCGAAGCCTGTTGTAGCAGGCGACCAAAGTAGAAGCCATCAAATGTAGATACCACTAAACCAATGCTGTTGCTGGTGCGGTTTGCCAGTGAGCGCGCTAAAAAATTAGGCCGATAATCTAATGCCTGCATGGCGTTGAAGACTTTCTGGCGCGTGCTTTCTTTAACCTGCCCCGTACCATTAAGTACGCGTGAAACGGTCGCTTTCGATACGCCAGCATGTCGTGAAACGTCTAACATCGTTGTCATGACGTAATCCTGATTAATCGTTTGACAAAGAATTTCCCGGCTCAGTCAGCGCCGAAACGGAATGCCGACGTACCAGCGTTGGGTTAAAGACGTGAGTGATTTCCGGGACCGGGCGTTTTTCGGCCAGCGCCAGCGCCAGTTCGGCGGCCTGGGTTGCCATCGTCACGATAGGGTAGCGTACCGTCGTCAGCCGTGGGCGCACGTAGCGTGAAACCAGTACATCATCAAAACCAATCAGCGAGATTTCTCCCGGCACATCAATGCCGTTATCATTTAATACACCCATAGCGCCCGCCGCCATTGAGTCGTTATAGCAGGCGATAGCCGTGAAGTTTTTGCCGCGACCAAGCAGCTCAGTCATTGCCTGCTCGCCGCCGCTTTCATCGGGCTCGCCAAACGTGACCAGTCGATCGTTTACCGGAATATTGCTTTCCGCCAGCGCGTCGTAATAGCCTTGCAAACGATCTTCCGCATCTGAAATGCTGTGGTTGGAACACAGATAACCGATGCGCGTATGACCCTGCTGAATAAGATGACGGGTTGCCAGCCAGGCACCGTAACGGTCGTCCAGCGCAACGCAGCGTTGTTCGAATCCCGGTAAGATTCGATTGATCAGTACCATCCCGGGGATTTGTTTCATCAATGATGTCAGCTCGGCATCCGGGATAATTTTAGCGTGGACCACGAGGGCTGCGCAGCGGTGGCGAATAAGCTGCTCAATCGCCTGACGTTCCTTTTGCTCGTTATGGTAGCCGTTGCCAATCAGTAAAAAGTTACCGGTGTTATAGGCCACCTGCTCGACAGCTTTAACCATTGCCCCAAAGAACGGATCGGACACATCACCGACTACCAGACCGACGGTTTCAGTAGATTGTTGTGCCAGCGCACGCGCGTTGGCGTTGGGGTGGTAGCTGAGTGATTCCATTGCACTCATTACAGCCAGACGCGATGCTTCGCTGGCTTTGGGGGAGTCATTGATCACTCGAGAAACGGTGGCGACTGATACACCAGCTAGTCGGGCTACATCCTTTATGGTCGCCATGATAGTACCTGTTGTGGGTAAACGCTTACATCCCGCCAGTGTTACGGAAAACGGCTGTCTGTTCAAGCAGATTGCCCGTCAGGACGTCGCAAATGTGAGCGGACACGAGCGAAGTAAGACAGAAAATAGAAAATGAAAACCTTTGCTTACACTTTGCGATGTGCTGTTGCGATTGTTCGCTGGTGAGGGGAGAGAGCGGATTGATAGAGTTGGGATCCCAGAGGTATTGATAGGTGAAATCAACTTTCGGGTTGATCACAAAATTTACACCAGCCTGCGCAGATGCGCAGGTTTTTTTTTGCGTACGGCGTATCTGTAACAGTAACCGATAATTTACACAACTCGTTGCACTTGGGTTCATTCCTTTGCGTTTTCCAACTGGCGGAACGGCGCGGTGACGACCACAATCAAGATCCCAGAGGTATTGATTGGTGAGATTATTCGGTACGCACTTCGTACCTGTCTCTTGCACCGACCTGCGCGGATGCGCAGGTTTTTTTTCGGATTCTATTTACCCGTTATCTGTCGCGCCCATTCCCCAACTCGTATACTCTCCCATCATTGATGTTTATATAATTAATGGCACAGGGAGTTGAGATGCTATTTGGCTTTTTTCGAAATCTGTTTCGCGTGCTGTTTCGTGTTCGCGTCACGGGCGATGTCAGCGCGCTACGGGGAGAACGCGTCTTAATCACGCCCAACCATGTCTCATTTATCGATGGTATCCTGCTGGCGCTCTTTTTACCGATTCGCCCCGTTTTTGCCGTTTACACCTCGATCAGCCAGCAATGGTATATGCGCTGGCTCACTCCACTGATTGATTTCGTACCGCTAGACCCAACCAAACCGATGTCGATTAAACATCTGGTACGCCTGGTCGAGCAGGGTCGCCCGGTGGTTATTTTCCCGGAAGGACGTATTTCGACCACCGGTTCACTGATGAAAATCTACGATGGTGCCGGGTTCGTTGCCGCAAAATCAAAGGCGACGGTGGTGCCTGTGCGTATTGAAGGCGCGGAACTGACCCATTTTAGCCGCCTGAAAGGTCTGGTTAAACAGCGATTTTTTCCGCGTATTCAATTGCATATCCTGCCACCGACCCAAATGCCGATGCCGGAAGCGCCGCGTGCTCGCGATCGCCGCAAAATCGCCGGTGAAATGCTGCATCAGATTATGATGGAAGCGCGTATGGCCGTCCGCCCGCGTGAAACGTTATACGAGTCGCTACTGGCGGCAAAATACCGGTTTGGCGCAGGCAAAAACTGCATTGAAGATGTTAACTTTACGCCGGACAGCTACCGCAAACTGCTGACGAAGACACTCTTTGTGGCTCGTATTCTGGAGAAATATAGCGCGGAAGGTGAAAAAATCGGCCTGATGCTGCCAAATGCGGGGATCAGCGCGGCGGTCATTTTTGGCGCCATTGCGCGTCGACGCATCCCGGCGATGATGAACTATACGGCGGGCGTGAAAGGATTAACCAGCGCCATTACAGCCTCTGAAATCAAAACGATCTTCACTTCCCGACAATTTCTCGATAAAGGCAAACTCTGGCACCTACCGGAACAGCTCACCCAGGTGCGCTGGGTGTATCTGGAAGATCTGAAGGCCGATGTGACCTTTGGCGATAGGCTGTGGATTTTTTCTCATCTGTTGGCGCCGCATCTGGCACAGGTGAAGCAGCAGCCGGAAGAAGCTGCGGTGATCCTCTTTACCTCAGGATCAGAAGGCCACCCGAAAGGTGTCGTACACAGCCATAAGAGCATTCTGGCGAACGTCGAGCAGATTAAGACGATTGCCGATTTCACTGCCGACGATCGCTTTATGTCAGCATTGCCGCTATTTCACTCTTTTGGCCTGACGGTAGGGTTATTCACGCCGTTGCTGACCGGTGCTGAAGTGTTTTTGTACCCCAGTCCGCTGCATTACCGCATCGTTCCTGAGCTGGTATATGACCGTAACTGCACCGTACTGTTTGGTACCTCAACGTTCCTCGGCAATTATGCGCGGTTTGCTCATCCGTACGATTTCCACCGTCTGCGCTATGTTGTTGCCGGAGCCGAAAAGCTGCAAGACAGCACAAAGCAGTTGTGGCAGGAGAAGTTTGGCCTGCGCGTCCTTGAAGGCTATGGCGTGACGGAATGTGCGCCGGTGGTGTCGATTAACGTACCGATGGCGGCGAAATCGGGAACGGTAGGGCGCATTCTGCCTGGTATGGATGCCCGACTGTTGGCGGTTCCTGGTATTGAAGATGGCGGGCGTTTACAGCTGAAAGGCCCTAATATTATGAGCGGCTATCTACGCGTCGAAAAGCCAGGTGTACTGGAAGTCCCAACCGCAGAAAATGCGCAGGGTCAGATAGAACACGGCTGGTACGACACCGGTGATGTTGTACGCTTTGATGAAAATGGCTTTGTACAGATTCAGGGGCGTGCCAAGCGCTTTGCCAAAATTGCCGGTGAGATGGTGTCACTGGAGATGGTTGAACAGCTGGCGCTGGCAGTATCTGCTGACAAAATGCATGCCACGGCTATCAAGAGCGATGCCAATAAAGGGGAAGCGCTGGTGCTGTTTACTACCGACAGCGAGCTGACCCGTGAAAGATTACTCCAGTATGCGCGCATCCACGGTATTCCAGAGCTTGCCGTACCGCGTGATATCCGCCACCTGAAACAACTCCCTCTGCTCGGCAGCGGTAAGCCAGATTTTGTGACACTGAAAAACTGGGTCGATGAACCGGAAAAACAACATGCGTGAGTCAGTACACACTAGCACGTCAATCTGGTCAAAAGGGATGATGTCCGTTATCGCCGCGCAGTTTTTGTCAGCGTTTGGCGATAACGCGTTGTTGTTTGCTACCCTGGCTTTGCTCAAGGCGCAGTTCTACCCGGACTGGAGCCAGCCAATCCTGCAAATGGTGTTTGTGGGCGCTTACATTTTGTTTGCGCCGTTTGTTGGACAGGTGGCGGATAGCTTTGCCAAAGGCAGAGTGATGATGTTCGCCAACGGTCTCAAGCTGCTGGGCGCGGCGAGTATCTGTTTCGGCGTTAACCCATTTCTCGGGTATACGCTGGTGGGTATTGGCGCTGCGGCGTATTCTCCGGCCAAGTATGGCATTCTCGGTGAACTGACTACCGGCGACAAACTGGTGAAAGCCAACGGCCTGATGGAAGCTTCCACCATTGCCGCGATTCTGCTCGGATCTGTCGCCGGTGGCGTTCTGGCCGACTGGCACGTGATTGCCGCGCTTTCTGCCTGTGCGCTGGCCTATGCTGGCGCAGTGGTGGCTAACCTGTATATCCCGAAACTGGCCGCGGCTCGCCCCGGTCAGTCCTGGCATCTGGGCAAAATGGCGCGTAGTTTTTTCTGTGCCGCCTCCTCGCTGTGGCGCAACGGTGAAACACGTTTCTCGTTGGTAGGAACCAGCCTGTTTTGGGGCGCGGGCGTCACGCTGCGTTTTCTTCTGGTGCTGTGGGTCCCGGTTGCGCTCGGCATTACCGATAACGCCACACCGACCTATCTCAACGCTATGGTGGCTATCGGGATTGTTGTCGGCGCGGGGGCGGCTGCGAAACTGGTGACGCTGGAAACCGTGTCGCGCTGTATGCCTGCAGGGATACTGATCGGCGTCGTGGTGCTGATTTTCTCTCTTCAACATTCGCTGCTTCCGGCCTACGCGTTGCTGCTGCTTATCGGCGTGTGTGGTGGGTTCTTTGTGGTGCCACTGAATGCGTTACTGCAGGAGCGGGGCAAAAAAAGCGTGGGTGCGGGCAACGCTATTGCGGTGCAAAACCTGGGTGAAAACAGCGCGATGTTGCTGATGCTCGGTATCTACTCACTGGCGGTGTTGGTGGGTATTCCTGCGGTAGCCATTGGCGTTGGATTTGGTGCGTTGTTTGCCCTGGCGATTACGGCGCTGTGGATTTGGCAGCGCCGCCATTAGTCTGTTATATGCTGTTGCAACCAGGCCTACAGGGAACGCTGTCTGTAGGCCTGATAAGCTCAGCGCCATCAGGTGCTAACTGTTAAGGTGCAGGATAGGTATACACCTGATGCACCGCTTCAATCTCTGCCAGCACTTCCTCGCTCAATTCCAGATACAGGCTTTCAACGTTGGTTTTTAGCTGCTCCATCGTCGTGGCGCCCAGCAGTGTGCTGGCGACAAACGGCTGACGACGCACGAATGCCAGCGCCATTTGCGCAGGATCGAGGTTATGGCGTTTGGCGATATCCACATAGGCAGCTACCGCTTTTTGCGTTTGTTCGCTGCTGTAGCGCGTAAAACGGCTAAACAGCGTATTGCGTGCGCCGGCAGGTTTCGCACCGTTCAGGTATTTACCGGTTAAGGTGCCAAAACCAAGGCACGAGTAGGCCAGTAGCTCAACGCCTTCATACTGGTTCACTTCGGCCAGTCCAACTTCAAAGCTGCGGTTTAGCAGGCTGTACGGGTTCTGGATAGTGGCGATACGCGGCAGGTCATGTTTGTCTGCCAGGTGCAGGTAACGCATTACGCCAAACGCGGTTTCGTTGGAAACACCGATGTAACGAATCTTACCTGCACGCTGAAACTCTGCCAGCGCGTCCAGCGTATCCAGTAGGGAAACGACCGGCGCGGAGTCCGTCCAGCTATAGCCCAACTTACCAAAGCAGTTGGTCGGACGCTGCGGCCAGTGGACCTGATAGAGATCGAGATAATCGGTCTGCAGTCTTTTCAGACTGTCGTGCAGTGCCTCACGGATGTTTTTACGATCCAGCGCCTGATTCGGTCGAATGCCGCTGTCGTTGTTACGTGATGGTCCACTGACCTTCGACGCCACGATTAGCTTTTCGCGGCTGCCGTGTTTGGCGAGCCAGTTGCCCACGTAAGTTTCGGTGAGTCCCTGGGTTTCTGGACGAGGCGGTACCGGATACATCTCGGCAACGTCGATTAAATTTATGCCTTGTGCAACGGCATAGTCGAGCTGTGCATGTGCGTCGGCTTCGCTGTTTTGTTCACCAAACGTCATTGTGCCCAGCCCCAGTGTACTGACTTCCAGCGAGCTGTGGGGTATACGGTGATATTGCATAGCCGTTTCCTTTTTATAATCACGACATAAGGATTATAAAAATGGCTGAGGGAAGGGAAAAAGGGAAGCAAAATTGTTAAGGCCAGCGCGTTGCTGACCTTAACCATCAACGCTCAATGATTTGAGAGACTTCGTCGCGGTTAATTTGCATCGCATTGCCTTGCTGATCGTGGTAACTCACCAGACCGGTATCATCGTCAATTTCTGGTTTACCATCGGTCAGGATCATTCGACCATCTTTTGTTGCCATCACATAATCACTGCTGCATCCGGAAACGGCAAAAGCCAGCCCGACGGCGGAAATTAAAACTGCCCATTTTTTCATCTGCTTATCCTCACATGGCCTGCGTCTGACACTAGTTTAGTAATAACGCGAAGTTGTGCAGGGCGAAAGCAGTAAAATCTTAATCTGTGAGAGAAGGAAGGTGCGCGGGGAGTATTCGCTCCCCATGGGGGGAGCGATAGTGTCAGTCAGAGTGGATTTTTTTTATTGCGCCACAGGTTCAGGGTCTCTACAGCGATAGAGAAGAACATAGCGAAGTAAATGTATCCTTTCGGAACATGGACATCGAAGCTTTCCAGGATTAGCGTGAAGCCAACCAGTATCAGGAAAGAGAGTGCCAGCATTTTTACCGAAGGGTGACGATCAACAAACTCACCGATTGGGCGGGCTGCAAACATCATTACGCCCACGGCAATCACGACGGCTGCCATCATAATAAACAGATGATCGGACAAGCCTACTGCGGTGATTACTGAGTCCAGACTGAAGATAATATCCAACAGCATGATCTGCACAATCGCGCCCAGGAAAGAAGAGACGCGGGTTTTCAGCCCTTCCTCTTCGCCCTCAATGGATTCGTGGATCTCTTTACTCGCTTTCCAGATCAGGAACAATCCGCCGAGCAGAAGGATCAGATCGCGCGCTGAAATCGCCTCGCCAAACAGTTCGAATAACGGGTTAGTGAGCCGCGTTACCCAGGCGATGGATGCCAGCAGCGCCAGACGCATCACCATCGCTGCCGCCAGCCCGATTCGTCGGGCATGATTACGTTGTGCTGTTGGGAGTTTTGCTACAACCAGAGAAAGGAAAATAATATTGTCGATCCCGAGAACGATCTCCAGCAGCGTCAGCGTACCGAGCGCCAGCCAGGCGTTAGGATCGGTTATCCATGCAAATAACATCAAACAAAGTCCTGCCAAAAAAAAGAAGCGGTAATTATAGGCGCGTAACGCGACGGGCGAAAGGTCAGGGTGTGTTATTGAGCCTGGAATAGAAAATGCCGTTCCAGCAATGCGCGAGTGAAGTTCTTTTTCAGGTAAAACCCGCGGGGCAGAGTCAGGATCGGTTCGCCATGGGCGCCAATGGCCTCGGTCAGCGCCCGGGCGTTAGCGGCTTTAGGACGCAGTTGCAGCACTTCCCCATGGCGAGCGGTGATGCGTTCGACGTGGCCTAGCACTATCATGTCCATCAACTCTTCCCAGTCCAGACGCAGTTGTCGATCTTCCTCTTCATTCGGACTCCACAGCAACGGAGAGCCAACGCGCCGTTCAGCCACAGGGATGCTGCGTTCACCTTCTACGGGTATCCACAACACGCGTTTAAGCTTGTGTCGAACATGGCTGGTTTCCCAGGTCACGCCGGTATTACCGGTTAACGGTGCCACGCAGACAAAGGTCGTTTCCAGCGGTCTGCCAAGGCTATCTACAGGGATCGTTTTTAACTCCACACCCAGCGCGGCAAAATCCTGCTCCGGTTTACTGCCCGCACTGGCCCCAAGCCAAATTTCCAGCAGCACGCCAATCCAGCCTTTGTCCCGCTTCAGATCCTTTGGCGCGACGAGTCCTGCCATCGCCGACAGTTCTCCCAGCGTGTAGCCCGAAAGTTGCCGTGCCTGGTGCAGCAACTGGGCTTCGGATTCAGGCGGAGAAAGCAATGGATGGAGTTCTGGCATCAGGGTTACCCTTGGGTTAAAAAATGAGCAATGATTTTATACCGTGTGGACAGAGTTTATCTTTTTCCACATGCTTTATCCAATTGCATGATTTATAGTGGTTTTTATATTTTGATGTAAAGGGTTGCGCAACAGAAAACCGGGTTTTCCAATTCTGGTCACTGACAATGAACAGGATCTTACACCATGTTATCCACAGAAAGATGGGATAACTGTGAAAAACCCCCACTACTGTTTCAATTTACAGCCTTGACGTGCGACGAAAATCGAATTTTCACACAAATTGTGCCTAACTTATTGGCATAATCTGTGGATAAAACCAACGCTGGTCGATCTTTCATCAGCTCGAAGATCGTATGCGTGACGTGCATCACATTTCTGCATGTTTAGCTACAGTTGTTGCTTTTAACTTAATGAATATATAAGACTATTTTTTGAGTGTGACGGATGTCTTATTCAGACTGCTCCGGGTTTTCCCATAGTAATTCCGTACTTCTTCACAACTATATCCACAGAAAAGGTGAATAAAATCGCCTATGTAGCATATCTTCTGTTTATAACTCGGCTCTTTGCTGTGAGTTATTCAATTGTTATTAGAATATCGCGCCCTTAACAGAGTGGTTTACCGCCCCTCTGGAGTGTGAAACAATCGTTTGTATATAAGGTTTATGTTGAGGTAGTCCGGTGATTGATGACGATGGCTACCGCCCGAATGTAGGGATAGTAATTTGTAACCGCCAGGGGCAGGTCATGTGGGCCCGGCGATTTGGTCAGCACTCCTGGCAATTCCCGCAAGGCGGGATAAATGCAGGAGAGACAGCAGAGCAGGCGATGTACCGGGAACTCTTTGAAGAAGTAGGTCTGAGTCGTAAAGATGTGCGGATCCTTGCTTCTACTCGTAACTGGTTGCGTTACAAGTTACCGAAACGTTTGGTGCGTTGGGACACAAAGCCGGTTTGTATCGGCCAGAAACAAAAATGGTTTCTTTTGCAGTTGGTCAGTAGCGATGCTGAAATCAATATGCAAACCAGCAGTACACCTGAGTTCGACGGCTGGCGCTGGGTGAGTTACTGGTATCCGGTTCGACAGGTGGTGTCATTTAAACGCGATGTCTATCGCAGGGTGATGAAAGAATTCGCAAGTGTTGTGATGGCGCTTCAGGAGAGCACTCCTAAGCCGCAAAGCGCACCTGCGTACAGACGTAAAAGAGGTTAAGCTACGCAAATTATGCTCACCCGCCTGCGCGAAATAGTCGAAAAGGTGGCCAGTGCCCCACGTCTCAATGAGGCGTTGAATATTCTGGTTACTGACATCTGTCTTGCGATGGATACAGAGGTCTGCTCGGTCTACCTGGCCGATCACGACCGACGCTGTTATTACCTGATGGCGACCCGAGGACTTAAAAAACCACGCGGTCGCACTGTTGCACTGGCGTTTGATGAAGGGATCGTTGGCCTGGTTGGCAGGCTGGCGGAACCTATCAACCTTGCCGATGCGCAAAAACACCCCAGCTTTAAATATATTCCTTCGGTGAAAGAAGAACGCTTTCGTGCGTTCTTAGGCGTACCGATCATCCAGCGACGCCAGTTATTAGGCGTCCTGGTGGTACAGCAACGTGAGTTGCGCCAGTACGACGAAAGCGAAGAATCTTTTCTGGTCACGCTTGCCACACAAATGGCCGCTATTCTGTCTCAGTCGCAGTTAACCGCGCTATTTGGGCAATACCGGCAAACGCGTATCCGCGCATTGCCTGCCGCCCCCGGCGTGGCGATCGCTGAAGGCTGGCAGGATGCCACGTTACCGCTGATGGAACAGGTGTATCAGGCTTCAACGTTGGATCCAGTGCTTGAGCGTGAACGTCTGACTGGCGCACTGGAAGAAGCCGCAAATGAATTTCGCCGCTACAGTAAGCGTTTTGCTGCCGGGGCACAGAAAGAGACGGCGGCAATTTTTGATCTCTATTCGCACCTGCTCTCCGATACCCGTCTGCGCCGCGAGTTGTTCGCGGAAGTGGATAACGGCTCGGTGGCCGAGTGGGCGGTTAAAACGATCATCGAGAAGTTTGCCGAACAGTTTGCCGCGCTAAGCGATAACTATCTCAAAGAACGCGCCGGGGATTTGCGCGCGTTGGGGCAGCGTCTGCTGTTCCATCTTGACGACTCTGTTCAGGGGCCGAATGCCTGGCCGGAACGTTTCGTGCTGGTGGCGGATGAGCTGTCTGCCACTACGCTGGCGGAACTTCCCCAGGACCGGTTGGTAGGGGTTGTCGTCAGGGATGGTGCCGCCAACTCTCACGCGGCGATTATGGTTCGTGCGCTGGGTATCCCTACCGTTATGGGGGCCGATATCCAGCCGTCGGTGCTGCATCGCCGCACGCTGGTGGTGGACGGTTATCGCGGTGAACTGCTGGTCGATCCGGAACCGGTATTGATTCAGGAATACCAGCGTCTTATCAGTGAAGAAATTGAGCTGAGCCGCCTGGCGGAAGACGACGTCAACCAGCCAGCACAGTTGAAAAGCGGCGAGCGCGTGAAGGTGATGCTCAATGCGGGTCTCAGCCCGGAACATGAAGAAAAGCTGGGTAGCAGGATCGACGGTATTGGCCTGTATCGCACCGAAATCCCGTTCATGCTGCAAAGCGGTTTTCCTTCGGAAGAAGAACAGGTTGCGCAGTATCAGGGTATGCTGCAGATGTTTAACGATAAGCCCGTAACTCTGCGTACGCTGGATGTCGGTGCCGATAAACAACTGCCCTACATGCCCATCAGTGAAGAGAACCCGTGCCTTGGCTGGCGAGGGATCCGCATAACGCTCGATCAGCCAGAGATCTTTTTGATCCAGGTTCGCGCCATGCTGCGTGCCAACGCGGCAACCGGCAACCTCAGCATTTTGCTACCGATGGTAACCAGCATTGATGAAGTGGACGAAGCGCGACGTTTGATTGAACGCGCCGGACGCGAAGTGGAAGAGATGATCGGCTACGAGATCCCGAAACCGCGCATTGGCATCATGCTGGAAGTTCCGTCGATGGTGTTCATGCTGCCGCATCTGACAAACCGGATTGACTTTATCTCGGTCGGAACCAACGATCTTACCCAGTACATACTGGCCGTCGATCGTAACAACACACGGGTAGCCAGCATTTATGACAGTCTGCATCCGGGGATGTTACGCGCGCTGGCGATGATTGTGCAGGAAGCCGAAAGAAGCGGTATCGATTTGCGCTTATGCGGTGAAATGGCGGGCGACCCGATGTGTGTAGCCATTCTGATAGGCCTGGGTTTTCGCCATTTGTCAATGAACGGTCGTTCTGTCGCTCGCGTTAAATATCTGCTGCGTCATATCGATTTTGATGAGGCGCAAACGCTGGCGCAGCGCAGCCTGGAAGCGCAGATGGCGGCAGAGGTACGCCATCAGGTAGCGGCCTTTATGGAGCGCCGTGGCATGGGAGGATTGATTCGCGGAGGATTGTAGGCCTGATAAGCGTAGCACCATCAGGCAATACGGGGGGTAAAGATTACCTATACAGATCTTTTACATCTTCCCGGCATCCGCTGCGATCCCCTTGTGCTATCATTCGCACCTTTGGAGCGCCTGCATTATGCAGGCGCGCTTATCAATTGCTGTCTGACTTCAGCGAAATAACAAGAACTTGTGGTGACAGATGACCAGTAGCTATCTGCATTTTCCGGATTTCGATCCGGTCATTTTCTCAATTGGACCCGTCGCGCTTCACTGGTACGGCATGATGTATCTGGTGGGGTTTATTTTCGCGATGTGGCTGGCGACGCGCCGGGCTAATCGCCCGGGCAGTGGCTGGACCAAAAACGAAGTAGAAAACTTACTTTATGCAGGCTTCCTCGGGGTCTTCCTCGGCGGGCGTATTGGCTACGTGCTGTTCTATAACTTCCCGCTGTTCCTTGATAACCCGCTGTATCTGTTCCGCGTCTGGGATGGGGGCATGTCCTTCCATGGCGGGCTTATCGGGGTGATTCTGGTGATGATTATCTTCGCCAAACGCACCAAGCGTACATTCTTCCAGGTCTCTGATTTTATTGCTCCACTAATTCCGTTTGGTTTGGGCGCAGGCCGCCTGGGTAACTTTATCAACGGTGAACTGTGGGGACGCGTTGACCCTAACTTTAAGTACGCCATGCTGTTCCCTGGCTCCCGCACTGAAGATATTTTATTGCTGCAAACCAATCCGCAGTGGCAGTCTATTTTTGACACATACGGCTCTTTGCCTCGCCATGCCTCACAGCTTTATGAGATGGCGCTGGAAGGGGTTGTGCTGTTTATCATTCTTAACCTGTTTATTCGCAAACCTCGTCCGATGGGCTCGGTTTCCGGTCTGTTCCTGATTGGCTATGGCGCGTTTCGTATTATCGTCGAATTCTTCCGCCAGCCGGATGCGCAGTTTACCGGCACATGGGTCCAGTACATCAGCATGGGGCAGATCCTGTCTATCCCGATGATTGTCGCAGGTATTATTATGATGGTTTGGGCGTACCGTCGCAGCCCGCAGCAACACGTTTCCTGAGGAACCATGAAACAGTATTTAGAACTGATGCAAAAAGTGCTGGATGAAGGCACACAGAAAAACGACCGCACCGGAACCGGAACGCTTTCCATTTTTGGTCATCAGATGCGTTTTAATCTGCAGGAAGGGTTCCCGCTGGTTACGACTAAACGCTGCCATTTACGCTCGATCATCCATGAGCTGTTGTGGTTTTTGCAGGGCGACACCAACGTTGCCTACCTGCATGAAAACAACGTCTCAATCTGGGATGAATGGGCTGATGAGAACGGTAATTTAGGTCCGGTGTACGGTAAACAGTGGCGTGCATGGCCAACACCGGATGGCCGCCATATCGACCAGATCACGACGGTGCTGAACCAGTTGAAAAACGACCCGGATTCCCGTCGTATTATCGTTTCCGCGTGGAACGTAGGCGAACTGGATAAGATGGCGTTGGCGCCGTGTCATGCGTTCTTCCAGTTCTACGTGGCGGATGGCAAACTCTCTTGCCAACTGTATCAGCGTTCATGCGATGTGTTCCTCGGTCTGCCGTTCAACATCGCCAGCTACGCCTTGCTGGTTCACATGATGGCGCAGCAGTGCGATCTTGAAGTCGGTGATTTTGTCTGGACAGGCGGTGACACGCACCTGTACAGCAACCATATGGATCAAACACATCTGCAGCTTAGCCGTGAGCCACGTGCGCTGCCGAAGCTGGTTATCAAGCGTAAACCTGATTCAATTTTCGACTATCGTTTCGACGACTTCGAAATTGAGGGTTACGATCCGCACCCAGGCATTAAAGCACCGGTCGCTATCTGATCGAGGCTAATCCTGTCACAACCGGCGCCTTATGCGTCGGTTTTTTTTGCCTTACATTCTATTCTGCGGCGTTGATTCCTGAAATTTTGCAACGTGATGTAATGCGATAAATATTCTCCGTAGCTTGCCGAAGAAGCTGAATTTCCCCCTCGTTATTAATTTCTCTCACGCCATACTGGCGACATGAAAAAACAACAAGGCTACACGCTTCTCGAAACCCTGATTGCAATGCTGATTGTCGCGGCGCTTGGCGCATCGGGGTTGTACGGTTGGCAGCGCTGGCAACAACAGCAGCGGTTATGGCAAACAGCCAGCCAGGTGCGGGATTACCTGCTGCAATTGCGCGAAGATGCTAACTGGCGTAATCGTGATCACGTCATCAACGTGCTCCGCGAAGGAGGAACATGGTGTCTGGCAAGCTCAGCGACGTCACAAACTTCGTGTCAGCCGGTTTCACCGTTGATTTTTACGCCACTCTGGGCTGATGTCGAGATGGCAGAGATAACACCGTCACTGGCTTTTTTTGGCCTACGTAATACCGCATGGGCCGGGCATATCTACCTGAAGAATGCTGCAGGTGAATGGCGTGTGGTGGTGTCTGGTTGGGGACGAATCAGGCTTTGCGAACGCGGTGAGGCGGATCAATGTCGGTAAGTGAACGTGGCTTTTCACTGCTTGAGGTGCTTATCGCTATGGTGATAAGCAGCATTTTACTCCTCAGCGCTGCGCGATTTTTACCTGCGCTGCAGCGAGAAATTTTGCAGAACACTCGTCAGCTAGTGCTTGAAGATGAGCTCTGGCAGCGGATCTATACCGTGGCGAAGCATCTCCAGCGGGCTGGCTATTGTCGGGGAAACTGTATCGGAGAAGGGCTGATGATATCAGCCGCGGGAGACTGTGTGATTGTACGCTGGGATGCCAATAGCAACGGTGTTTGGGACGATATTCCGACAAAGGAGGCCGATGCCGTTGGGTTTCGTGTTCAAGATAAGGTGCTGGAAACCTTGCGTGGCGCAACAACCTGCGTGGGAAAAGGTTGGGATAAAATGACCGATCCGGATTCTATTCAGATTGAGGTATTTCAGGTGGAGCGCCTGAATATCAGAGGATTTGCGCCAGTGCTTTCGTTGCACCTGCGCGGGAGAAGCAACGCCGAACCTCAAAAGGTCATTGAGGTATTCTATGACGTCACAGGATTCAACCTGTGAACCGTGAGCGAGGTGTTTCATCGCTTGCAATGGTGCTTTTACTCCTGGTACTTGGCAGTCTGTTGCTGCAAGGCGTGAGCCGACAGGAGGCGAGTTTTGCGTCGCGGGTGGCAACGGAAAGCCAGTCGCTACAACATCAGGCAGTGGTGCAATCCGCCATGGAATGGGCACGTATGCAGCCCTGGAGCTTGCAGATGGCAACGCAGTGTCGACGCTATTCCACACAGGGTGCGACAGTCTGCCTGCGTGTGCTCGACGACGATCTTGTGCTGCTTATTGCGCAATATGAAGGTATATCGCTATGGCGTCAGGGGATGATTATCGAGGGTACTATCGAATTCTCAGCGCATGGCTGGAGCGATTTCTGCCCGTTAAAGGTGCTGGCGTTATGTCTGATACCCTGAACAGACAGCGTGGTTTTAGCCTGCCGGAAGTGATGCTGGCAATGGTGCTGATGATTATGATCGTGACCGCGCTTTCCGGATATCAGCGGGCGCTGATGAAGAGCTTTTTAGTCAGAAGCCAGTATCAACAATTGTGGCATCACGCCTGGCAGCAAACGCAGTTGCATATGTATTCACCACCTTTAAACTGGCAAATTAACCGAATGCAGACAACGATAGCGGGATGTGTCAGCATCAATGTTAAAATTACTTCCCCTCTGGGCAGGCAGGGTCAGATGACACGACTGCACTGCCCAAATCGTCAGTAGTCAGGAGTTGCTATGTTAAGGGTCTACCACTCCAATCGTCTGGATGTGCTGGAAGCGTTGATGGAATATATCGTTGAGCGCGAGCGGCTGGACGACCCCTTTGAACCCGAGATGATCCTGGTTCAAAGCACCGGTATGGCGCAGTGGTTGCAAATGACTCTGGCACAGAAGTTTGGTATTGCCGCTAACATTGATTTCCCGCTGCCAGCGAGTTTTATCTGGGATATGTTTGTGCGTGTATTGCCGGATATCCCAAAAGAGAGCGCATTTAGCAAACAGAGCATGAGCTGGAAGCTGATGACGCTGCTACCTCAATTGCTGGATAACGACGATTTCGCACTGCTACGCCACTATCTCACCGACGACACAGACAAACGTAAGCTGTTTCAGCTTTCATCACGCGCTGCGGATCTGTTCGACCAGTATTTAGTCTACCGTCCTGAATGGCTGACGCAGTGGGAGGTGGGGCTGCAGGTGGAAGGGCTAGGAGATGCTCAGGCCTGGCAAGCGCCATTGTGGAAAGCACTGGTGGAATACACGGCTGAACTGGGACAGCCAGGCTGGCATCGTGCCAATTTATATCAGCGGTTTATTCAGACCCTGGAGAATACGTCTGACTGCCCACAAGGCTTGCCCTCGCGCGTCTTTATTTGTGGTATCTCCGCGCTACCGCCCGTGTATCTGCAGGCATTACAAGCGCTGGGTAAGCATATTGATATTCATCTGCTTTTTACCAATCCCTGTCGTTACTACTGGGGGGATATTAAAGACCCCGCTTATCTGGCTAAACTGTTGGCGCGTCAGCGTAGGCATAGCTTTGAAGAACGACATTTACCGCTGTTTCGCGATAGTCAGAATGCTGAAGGACTGTTTAACAGCGATGGTGAGCAGGATGTGGGGAATCCGATGTTGGCCTCATGGGGAAAACTAGGACGTGACTACATATATTTGCTTTCGGAATTGGAAAACAGCCAGGAGCTGGATGCGTTTGTCGATATTACTCCTGACAATCTTTTGCATAATATTCAAGCGGATATTCTGGAACTCGAAAACCATGCGGTGGCAGGAGTCAGCCTGGAGGAGTATTCGCGTAGCGACAATAAACGGTTGCTTGAACCGAATGATACTAGTGTGACGTTTCATGTCTGTCATAGCCCACAACGCGAAGTGGAAATACTCCACGACCGGTTGCTGGCAATGCTGGAAGCGGACCCAACACTGACGCCGCGCGACATCATCGTGATGGTGGCGGATATCGACAGCTACAGTCCATTTATTCAGGCTGTCTTTGGCAGTGCACCGGCCGATCGTTACCTGCCGTATGCTATTTCCGATCGCCGGGCGCGTCAGTCTCATCCCGTCTTACAGGCGTTTATTAGCCTGCTTTCGCTACCGGACAGCCGTTTTGTCTCAGAGGATGTCCTGGCATTACTGGATGTGCCCGTGCTGGCTGCGCGTTTCAACATCAATGAAGAAGGGTTGCGCTATCTTCGTTTGTGGGTCAATGAATCTGGAATTCGCTGGGGCATTGACGACGACAACGTGCGCGAACTCGCGCTTCCTCCAACTGGCCAGCATACCTGGCAATTTGGTTTAACACGTATGCTGCTGGGCTATGCGATGGAAAGCGCACAGGGTGAGTGGCAGTCGGTATTGCCCTATGATGAGTCCAGTGGTTTGATTGCCGAGTTAGTCGGGCATTTGGCCTCGTTGCTGATGCAGCTAAACATCTGGCGCAGAGGGTTAGCACAGGAACGCCCGCTGGAAGAGTGGTTACCCGTTTGCCGGGACATGCTTAATGATTTCTTCCTGCCGGACGCGGACACCGAAGCGGCGATGACGCTGATTGAACAGCAGTGGCAGGCCATTATCACTGAAGGTTTGGGGGCCGAGTATGGCGAGGCCATACCGCTGTCTCTGTTACGTGACGAACTGGCGCAGCGTCTTGACCAGGAGCGCATTAGCCAGCGTTTCCTGGCAGGGCCTGTCAATATCTGTACGCTGATGCCGATGCGCTCTATCCCTTTCAAAGTGGTGTGCCTGTTGGGCATGAACGATGGCGTTTATCCGCGCCAGCTTGCGCCGCTGGGATTTGATCTGATGAGCCAAAAACCGAGGCGTGGTGACCGAAGCCGCCGTGATGATGACCGCTATCTGTTCCTCGAAGCCCTGATTTCGGCGCAACAAACGCTCTATATCAGCTATATCGGCCGCTCAATCCAGGATAACAGTGAGCGCTTCCCGTCGGTGCTGGTGCAGGAACTTATGGATTACATTGGGCAAAGCCACTATTTGCCGGGCGATGAATTACTCACTAGCGATCAAAGTGAAGCGAAAGTAAAAGCGCACATTACCCGTTTACATACCCGTATGCCCTTTGATGCACAAAACTATCTGCCAGGTGAGCAGCAAAGTTATGCTCGAGAGTGGTTGCCAGCGGCAAGTCTGTCAGGCAAAGCGCACACGGATTTTGTCCAGCCGCTCCCCTTTACAATGCCTGAAACCCTGACGCTGGAAACGCTGCAACGCTTTTGGGCTCATCCGGTGCGGGCGTTTTTCCAGATGCGCCTGAGGGTAAATTTCCGCTCTGAAGAGAGCGAAATCCCGGAAACAGAACCCTTTATCCTCGAAGGGCTCAGCCGCTATCAACTTAATCAGCAGTTGCTTAATACCCTGGTTGAAGAGAACGACGCTGAACGACTGTTTCGCCGTTTTCGTGCGGCGGGTGCGCTTCCCTATGGGCCATTTGGTGAAATTCTGTGGGATACGCAGCGTCAGGAGATGCAGACGCTGGCTGAACGCATTATCGCCTGTCGTCAGCCTTGTCAGAGCATGGAAATCGATCTTACCTGTAACGGCGTGCAAATCACCGGTTGGTTGCCGCAGGTGCAAGAGGACGGTTTGTTGCGCTGGCGCCCATCTTTGATCAGCATTGCGCAGGGTGTGCAACTTTGGCTGGAACATCTTGTCTATTGTGCGAGTGGCGGTACGGGAGAAAGCCGGTTGTTCTTACGCAAAGACGGCGAGTGGCGTTTCCCTCCACTGGAGGCCGAACAGGCGTTACAGTATCTGTCGCAACTTATTGAGGGATATCGGGAAGGCATGTCATCGCCGCTACTGGTATTACCGGAAAGTGGTGGGGCGTGGATAAAAACCTGTTATGACGCCGTAAATGATGCCATGTTAGATGACGATGATACGTTGCAAAAAGCGCGCAGTAAGTTTCTGCAGGCCTATGAAGGCAACATGATGGTACGCGGTGAAGGTGATGACATCTGGTATCAACGTCTGTGGCGTCAACTGGATGCTGATACGCTGGAGACCATTGTTTTACAGTCTCAGCGTTACCTGTTACCGATTTTTCGATTTAATCAGTCGTGATGATTGTATAAAAATTGCGCAATTTGATGGCTTCCACTATGATGCGCTTTCTGTCACGGACTGATTCTTACAAAGAGAAGAGGCTGACGCGTTCAGCACAGAGTCTTGCCCTGTTCAGAACACGCTTAATGCGTTGTTTGCAGTGAACAGGTGAATACGTTAATGATGAGGTTTGTGAATGCCCCGCAGCACCTGGTTTAGCGCATTACTGTTGTTCGTCGCCCTTTGGGTTCCCGTAAGTCAGGCTGATACCGGTTGGCAGCCTTTAGCTGAAACCATCCGTAAAAGCGATAAAGACACCCGTCAGTATCAGGCCGTGCGCCTTGATAACGGTATGGTCGTATTGCTGGTATCCGATCCGCAGGCCGTGAAATCCCTTTCTGCACTGGTGGTCCCCGTGGGTTCGCTGGAAGATCCGGACGATCATCAGGGGCTGGCGCATTATCTCGAACACATGTGTCTGATGGGGTCGAAAAAATATCCGCAGCCGGACAGCCTGTCTGAATTCCTGAAAATGCACGGCGGCAGCCATAATGCCAGCACTGCGCCTTATCGTACGGCTTTCTATCTTGAGGTTGAAAACGACGCGCTGGTGGGGGCTGTAGATCGCCTGGCAGACGCTATTGCCGATCCGTTACTGGATAAAAAATATGCCGATCGCGAGCGTAACGCGGTTAACTCCGAGCTGACGCTGGCGCGTACCCGAGACGGGATGCGTATGGCGCAGGTGAGTGCGGAGACTATTAACCCGGCGCACCCTGGTTCGCGCTTCTCCGGCGGAAATCTGGAAACATTAAGCGATAAACCGGGTAATCCGGTGGTACAGGCGTTACACAAATTTCATGAAAAGTACTACTCCGCGAACCTGATGAAGGCGGTGATTTATAGCAATAAACCATTGCCAGAGCTGGCGCGGATAGCGGCTGACACCTTTGGACGCGTGCCAAACAGAAATATCGAAAAACCGGAAATAACCGTCCCGGTTGTCACCGACGCGCAAAAGGGCGTCATCATCCACTATGTTCCGGCAATGCCGCGTAAAGTGCTGCGCGTCGAGTTTCGTATTGATAACAATAGCGCGCAGTTCCGCAGTAAAACCGATGAGCTGGTGACCTACCTGATTGGCAATCGTAGTCCGGGCACATTGTCTGACTGGTTGCAAAAGCAGGGGCTGGTTGAAGGTATTCGTGCGGACTCCGATCCGGTGGTCAATGGGAATAGCGGCGTGTTAGCCATTTCCGCGACGTTAACCGACAAAGGGCTGGCGAATCGCGATGAAGTTGTTGCTGCAATCTTTAGCTATCTCAACCTGTTACGTGAAAAAGGTATCAATAAACGCTATTTTGACGAACTGGCGCACGTGCTGGATCTCGATTTTCGTTATCCCTCTATCACCCGTGATATGGACTACGTTGAATGGCTGGCGGATACCATGATCCGCGTTCCCGTCGAGCATACTCTGGATGCGGTGAATATTGCCGACCAGTACGATGCCAAAGCCGTTGAGCAACGTCTGGCAATGATGACGCCGCAGAATGCGCGTATCTGGTATATCAGTGCGAAAGAGCCGCATAATAAAACTGCTTACTTTGTCGATGCGCCTTATCAGGTAGATAAAATCAGCGACAAAACCTTTGCCGACTGGCAGCAAAAAGCGCAGGGCATTGCGTTGTCATTACCGGAGTTGAACCCCTACATTCCTGATGATTTCACGCTGATTAAGGCGGATAAAAAATACGCTCACCCGGAACTGATCGTTGATGAGCCGGATTTACGCGTGGTGTATGCGCCGAGCCAATATTTTGCCAGCGAGCCAAAGGTTGATGTCAGCGTGATACTGCGTAACCCGAAAGCGATGGACAGCGCCCGCAATCAGGTCTTATTCGCCCTGAACGATTATCTGGCGGGTATTGCACTCGACCAGTTAAGTAACCAGGCCGCAGTGGGAGGTATTGGTTTTTCTACAAACGCTAATAACGGCCTGATGCTTAACGCCAACGGCTATACTCAGCGTTTGCCGCAGCTTTTCCAGGCGCTGCTGAGCGGTTATTTCAGTTACACCTCAACAGATGAACAGCTGGAACAGGCGAAATCCTGGTACGCCCAGATGATGGACTCGGCGGAGAAAGGCAAAGCCTACGATCAGGCGATCATGCCGGTTCAGATGCTGTCTCAGGTACCGTACTTCTCACGCGATGAGCGCCGTAAGCTACTGCCTTCCATCACCCTGAAAGAGGTAATGGCCTATCGCGACGCCTTGAAAACCGGGGCGCGTCCCGAATTCCTGGTGGTCGGTAATATGAGTGAAACTCAGGCGAAAACCATGGCGCGGGATATCCAGAAGCAGCTTGGTGCGAACGGCTCACAGTGGTGCCGAAACAAAGATGTTGTGGTAGACAAGAAGCAGTCTGTCATCTTTGAAAAAGCGGGCAGTAGTACGGATTCCGCGCTGGCGGCGGTATTTGTGCCAACTGGATACGATGAGTACACCAGTTCAGCCTATAGCGCCATGTTAGGGCAGATTGTTCAACCGTGGTTCTACAATCAACTGCGTACTGAAGAGCAATTAGGTTATGCCGTCTTTGCTTTCCCAATGAGCGTTGGCCGCCAGTGGGGAATGGGCTTCCTGTTGCAAAGCAGCGACAAGCAACCGTCCTATCTCTGGGAACGCTATAAGGCATTTTTCCCCACGGCGGAAGCGAAGCTGCGGGCGATGAAAGCTGATGAGTTCGCACAAATTCAGCAGGCGATTATTGCGCAAATGCTCCAGGCCCCGCAAACGCTGGGGGCAGAAGCCTCGCAGTTAAGCAAAGATTTTGATCGCGGCAATATGCGCTTCGATTCACGTGATAAAATAGTGGCTCAGATTAAACTGCTGACGCCGCAAAAGCTTGCCGACTTCTTCCATCAGGCGGTGGTTGAGCCGCAAGGCATGGCGATACTGTCACAGGTTTCCGGCAGTCAGAACGGGAAAGCAGAATATGTGCACCCGGAAGGCTGGAAAGTGTGGCAGACCGTCAGCGCGTTGCAGCAAACCTTACCCCTGATGAGTGATAAGAATGAATGATGCCGCTGAGTCCCTTGATCCACTCCGCTTGCCCCTGACGGGCGAGCGCCTGATTGAAGCCTCTGCGGGCACCGGTAAAACCTTTACCATCGCCGCCCTGTATTTACGTTTACTGCTTGGACTGGGCGGCTCTGCCGCCTTTCCCCGTCCGCTGACCGTCGAAGAACTGTTAGTGGTCACCTTCACCGAGGCGGCTACTGAAGAGCTGCGCGGTCGAATTCGTAGCAACATCCATGAACTGCGTATTGCCTGCCTGCGTGAAACCACCGATAACCCGCTATACGTCCGTCTGTTAGATGAAATCGCCGATAAAAAACAGGCCGCCCAGTGGCTGCTATTGGCAGAAAGACAGATGGATGAAGCGGCGGTGTTTACCATTCACGGCTTTTGCCAGCGTATGCTCAGCCTCAACGCTTTTGAGTCAGGCATGCTGTTTGAGCAACAACTAATCGAAGATGAATCGCTGCTGCGCTATCAGGCCTGTGCGGACTTCTGGCGTCGACACTGCTATCCGCTGCCCCGTGACATTGCGCAGGTGATTTTTGAAACGTGGAAAGGACCGCAGGCGCTGCTGAGAGATATCGATCGCTATCTGCAAGGGGAAGCACCGGTTATCAAGGCTCCACCGCCCGATGACGAAACGCTGGCAACCCGGCACGAACAAATCCTCGCGCGCATTAATCAAATTAAGCAGCAATGGTGCGATGCCGTTGATGAGCTGGATGGCCTGCTGGAAGCATCCGGGATCGACCGGCGTAAATTTAATCGTGGTAACCAGGGTAAGTGGATCGAAAAGATCAGCGCATGGGCGCAGGAAGAAACCCAAAGCTATCAGTTGCCTGATGCGCTGGAGAAATTCTCCCAGCGCTTTTTAGAAGAGCGAACCAAAGCGGGCGGCGTAACGCCTCAGCACCCGCTTTTCGTCGCTATTGATCAACTGCTTGGCCAACCGCTGACAATCCGCGATCTGGTGATCACCCGGGCGCTGGCGGAGATCCGCACGGCGGTTGCCGAGGAGAAACGCCGCCGCGGCGAGCTGGGTTTTGACGATATGCTCAGCCGTCTGGATGCAGCGTTGCGCAGTGAAAGCGGCGATGCGCTGGCGACGGCGATTCGTACCCGTTTTCCGGTCGCGATGATTGATGAGTTCCAGGATACCGACCCGCAGCAATACCGTATTTTCCGCCGTATCTGGCAGCATCAACCGGACACCGCGCTGCTGCTGATTGGCGATCCGAAACAGGCAATTTACGCCTTTCGCGGCGCGGATATCTTTACCTACATGAAGGCGCGCAGCGAAGTCAGCGCGCACTATACGCTCGATACTAACTGGCGTTCGGCTCCTGGCATGGTCAATAGCGTGAATACGATTTTCAGCCAGATGAACGACGCCTTTATGTTCCGCGACATCCCCTTCAGCCCGGTAAAATCCGCAGAGAAAAACCAGTCGCTTCAGTTTGTTTTACACGGTGAAACGCAGCCAGCCATGAGTATGTGGCTGATGGAAGGGGAAAGCTGTGGCGTAGGCGACTATCAGAACTACATGGCGCAGGTGTGCGCCACGCAAATTCGCGACTGGCTTAAGGCCGGGTATTCTGGCGCTGCACAACTGGTCAGCGGTAAAACGTCCAGGCCGGTACGCGCCTCGGACATCAGCGTACTGGTTCGTAGCCGCCAGGAGGCGGCGCTGGTCCGCGATGCGCTGACGCAACTGGCCATTCCCTCTGTTTATCTCTCCAACCGTGACAGCGTGTTTGAAACGCTGGAAGCGCAGGAACTGCTGTGGGTGCTGCAAGCGGTGATGACGCCGGAGCGTGAGAACACGCTGCGTAGCGCGCTGGCAACCTCAATGATGGGGCTGAATGCGCAGGATCTCGAAGCGTTAAATAACGACGAAAATGCCTGGGATGCGGTAGTCGAGGAGTTCGATGGCTATCGTCAGATCTGGCATAAACGCGGCGTGATGCCCATGCTGCGCGCGCTGATGTCCGCTCGCCATATTGCGGAAAACCTGCTGGCGACGGCGGGGGGCGAACGCCGCCTGACCGATATTTTACATATCAGCGAACTGCTCCAGGAAGCCGGATCGCAACTGGAAAGCGAGCATGCGCTGGTGCGCTGGCTATCTCAGCATATTCTTGAACCCGACAGCAATGCGTCCAGTCAGCAGCTCAGGCTCGAAAGCGACAAGCATTTGGTTAAAATCGTCACCATCCATAAATCGAAAGGGCTGGAATATCCGCTGGTCTGGTTGCCGTTTATCACCAATTTCCGCGTCCAGGATCAGGCTTTCTACCACGATCGCAGCTCCTTTGAAGCGGTGCTGGATCTCAGCGATGCCGCGGAGAGCGTTGAGCTGGCCGAAGCGGAACGTCTGGCAGAAGACTTGCGCTTGCTCTATGTTGCGCTCACCCGTTCGGTATGGCACTGCAGCCTTGGCGTGGCGCCGTTGGTACGCCGTCGGGGCGATAAGAAAGGGGATACCGATGTGCATCAGAGTGCCCTTGGCCGCCTGCTGCAAAAAGGCGAGCCGATGGATGCCGCGGGTCTGCGTGGCGCTATTGAGGCGCTGTGCGGTGAGGATATCGCCTGCCTGACGCCGAATAAACCGGACGGTGAGCGCTGGCAGGTTGCACAGCCCGCCAGTTCTACGTTGAATGCAAAAATACTGCAGCGTACACCTGGTGACAGCTGGCGCGTGACCAGCTATTCCGGTCTGCAACAGCGTGGGCATGGTATTGCGCAGGATCTGATCCCGCGACTGGATATCGATGCCGCAGGCGTCGGTGAGGTTATTGAAGAGTCAGGACTCACGCCGCATCAGTTTCCGCGCGGCGCTTCGCCGGGTACATTTTTGCATAGCCTGTTTGAAGATCTCGACTTCACCCAACCGGTAGAGCCGCATTGGGTCGAAGAAAAACTGGCGTTGGGCGGTTATGATGCACACTGGACGCCGGTTTTGACCGCATGGTTGGACGCCATTTTGCTGGCGCCTCTCAACGAGACCGGCGTGAGTTTGAGTCAGCTTTCCGCGCGTGAAAAACAGGTGGAGATGGAGTTTTATCTGCCGATTTCGCAGCCGCTGATGGCCAGCCAACTTGATGCGTTGATCCGCCAATACGATCCGCTTTCGGCTGGCTGCCCGCCGCTGGACTTTATGCAGGTACGCGGCATGCTGAAAGGGTTTATTGACCTGGTGTTCCGCCACCAGGGGCGTTATTACCTGCTCGACTACAAGTCAAACTGGCTGGGCGAAGACAGTTCTGCGTATACCCAGCAGGCAATGGCCTCAGCCATGCAGGCGCACCGTTACGATCTGCAGTATCAGTTGTATACCCTGGCGCTGCACCGTTATCTGCGCCATCGCATTGCTGATTACGATTATGAACGCCATTTTGGCGGCGTTATTTATCTCTTCCTGCGTGGCGTTGACCGTGAAAATCCGCAGCAGGGAATTTACGCTACCCGACCCGATGGGGAATTGATCGCGTTGATGGACGAGTTGTTTGCCGGTGCGGCTCTGGAGGAGATGCAATGACAATCCAGAAACGATTGCTGGAGGCCGTAGAGCAAAAACAGCTCCGTCCTCTGGATGCTCAGTTTGCGCTGGCGGTTGCCGGAAACGACAACCCTGCCGTTACGCTGGCGGCGGCTCTGCTTAGCCGTGAGGCGGGCGAGGGGCACGTTTGCTTACCGCTTTCCCGGTTGTCTTTACGCGAAGATGCCCATCCGCTGTTGAGCGCCGGGCTGTACGAGGCCGGTGAACCGGAAGATTGGTCGGAATGCCTGCTGGCCTCCGCTGCGGTAAGCCGTGGCGAGCAGCCCACGCCGCTGGTGCTGTACGGCGATCGCTTGTATCTGAACCGCATGTGGCATAACGAACGCGCGGTGGCGCGCTTTTTCGGTGAAGTTAACCACGCCATTGAGGTGGATGAACAACGGCTGACCCACACGCTGGCGGCGCTGTTTCCACCCGTTGAAGGCGTTAACTGGCAAAAAGTGGCGGCTGCTGTGGCGTTGACCCGCCGTATATCGGTGATCTCCGGCGGGCCGGGGACCGGAAAAACGACAACGGTGGCGAGGCTTCTGGCGGCGTTGATTCAGATGGCGGACGGTGAACGCTGTCGTATTCGTCTGGCGGCGCCAACGGGAAAAGCGGCAGCCCGTCTGACCGCCTCGCTGGGCGCGGCGCTGCGAGAACTGCCGCTGACCGATGAGCAAAAGAAGCGCATTCCCGATGATGCCAGTACATTGCACCGATTATTGGGCGCTCAACCTGGAAGCCAACGCCTGCGGCATCATGCAGGAAACCCGCTGCATCTGGACGTGCTGGTGGTGGATGAAGCTTCGATGATCGATTTGCCGATGATGTCGCGCCTTATCGATGCGCTACCGCCACATGGGCGGGTGATTTTTCTTGGCGATCGCGACCAGCTCGCTTCCGTTGAAGCGGGGGCGGTGCTGGGGGATATCTGTGCTTTCGTCGGTGATGGCTTTACCCCGGAACGTGCCCGCCAGCTTAGTCGCCTGACCGAAAGCGCTATTCCGGCAGGTTCGGGAACTCAGGCGGCTGCTCTGCGCGACAGTTTGTGCCTGCTGCAAAAGAGCTACCGTTTCGGTAGCGATTCCGGAATCGGCCAGTTGGCTGCGGCGATTAATCGTGGTGATAAAGCCGCGATAAAAACGGTCTTCCAGCAGGGATTTAGCGACATCGAAAAACGCGCTCTGCACAGCAGCGAGGATTACGCCGCGATGCTGGAAGAAGCGCTGGCGGGTTATGGGAACTATCTCGATTTACTGCGCGATCGTGCCGAGCCGGATGCTGTCATTCAGGCCTTCAATGAGTATCAGCTATTGTGCGCCCTGCGGGAAGGCCCGTTTGGCGTGGGTGGCTTGAATGAACGCATTGAGCAGGTGATGGCGCAAAAGCGCAAAATTCACCGTTCGACGCATAGCCGCTGGTATGAGGGAAGGCCGGTAATGATCGCGCGCAATGACAGTTCGTTGGGATTATTTAACGGTGATATTGGTATTGCCCTCGATCGTGGGCAGGGCCTGAGAGTGTGGTTTGCGCTGCCGGACGGTTCTATCAAATCGGTCCAGCCCAGCCGTTTGCCTGAACATGAAACCACTTGGGCAATGACGGTGCACAAATCGCAGGGATCTGAGTTTGACCACGCGGCGTTAATTTTACCCAACCAGCACTCACCCGTGGTGACCCGTGAGCTGGTCTATACCGCCGTCACCCGCGCACGCCGTCGTTTGTCACTGTATGCCGATGAACGGATATTGAGTAGCGCCATTGCCACCCGAACCGAACGCCGAAGCGGATTGTCGGCGCTGTTTAATCAATAACATTTGCTGGCCGGATAAGGCAGTTATGCCGCATCCGGCAACCACTCCTATGCCAAATCCGCCATCAGCACTTTTGACCGCCGCTGATAGTTGTACATCTCTTTTTTGCTTTCCGGCAGCAGATCGATATCGACCGGCGTGAAGCCGCGCTCCTGGAACCAGTGAATGCTGCGCGTCGTCAGCACGAACAGCTTACTCAGCCCCATTTGTCTGGCCTGCACAGCAATCCGCTCCAGCAAAACTTCGCCGCGTGATGAGCTACGGTAGTCCGGATGCACTGCCACGCACGCCATTTCGCCAATCTTCTCCTCCGGAAAAGGGTACAGGGCGGCGCAGGCAATGGTCAGATTATCGCGCTGAATTATGGTGAACTTGTCGATCTCCATTTCCAGCTGTTCGCGGGAGCGGCGGACCAGAATACCTTGCTGTTCCAGCGGGCGGATAAGCTCCAGAATCCCGCCGATATCGTTAATGGTGGCGCGGCGGATCTGCTCGGCGCTTTCCATTACGATCTGCGTCCCGATCCCGTCGCGGGAGAACAGTTCCTGCAGTAATGCGCCATCTTCCTGATAGCTGATCAGATGGCAACGGCGTACGCCACTGCGACAGGCTTTCACTGCGCCGCGCAGGAAGCGCACCGTACCGGAGCTGTAATCGCCTTTCTCTTCCTGCAATTCAACGCGAGCCTGGGCTTCGTTGGGAAACAGCTCGGAAATAATATCGCCATCATCGTTGGTGACGCCCTGAGAGGAGCAAAAGCCGATCATCTTCTCCGCCTTCAGTTTGATAGCCAACTGCGTGGCGACCTCTTCTGACGTCAGATTAAAGCTCTCACCAGTGACGGAAACGGCGACCGGGCCCATCAGCACAATCGCGCCGCTGTCTAACTGGCGGTGAATCGCCTCTTCATCGATGCGACGAATACGCCCGCTGTGGCAGTAATCTACGCCGTCATCAACGCCCAGCGGCTGGGAGATAATAAAATTACCGCTGACCACATTGATATGCGCCCCCTGCAACGGCGTATTATTCAGGCTCATCGACAGGCGGGCGGTAATATCAAGCTGAAGTAAACCCGCAGCCTGTTTGACCAGCTCCAGGGTTTTCGCATCGGTGACGCGCGTGTTTTTGTGGTACACCGGTTCATGATGATGCGCCGCAAGATTGGCATCAATCTGCGGTCGTGCGCCATAGACCACGACCAGGCGGATGCCGAGGCTATGAAGAAGACCAATGTCATTGACGATACTGGAAAAGTTTTCATGCTCTATGGCTTCGCCGCCCAGCATAATGACAAACGTTTTTCCCCGATGGGTATTGATATAGGGAACAGAATGGCGGAATCCCTGTACCAGTTCGGTTCTACGCTCCTTCACCACGGCACACCCTCATTGCATGATTATTCGTAATTTGTGTATTTTTATTCTGTTTTTGCGCTGTACGCAAGCGTAATTTTTACCCATACCGAAGATTTTTATCAGTAATACCGTGAATATAAAAAGAATGTTTACCCTTTTATAGATGACAGATTATGCGTCATTCGCTAAAGTTTCCGGTCAATTCGGACGTTTTACGTATTACCTCAATACAGATTTCTTTTGCTCGGGAGAAGCATGTCGGGATCCAACTCAGCAATCAGTCGCCGCCGTTTACTGAAAGGTGCGGGTGCTATGTGGCTTTTAAGCGTCAGCCAGGTTGGTCTGGCAGCCACGAGTCAGGTCGTTGCCGTACGTATCTGGCCTGCGTCCAGCTATACCCGCGTCACGGTAGAATCTAACCGTCTGCTGAAATACAAACAGTTTGCCCTGAGTAATCCTGAGCGTGTGGTTGTGGATATTGAAGACGTTAATCTGAACTCGGTGCTCAAGGGCATGGGAGCGCAGATTCGTCCTGACGACCCGTATATTAAATCGGCGCGCGTTGGCCAGTTTGATCCACAAACCGTGCGGATGGTGTTCGAGCTGAAACAGAATGTGAAGCCGCAACTTTTTGCTCTGGCGCCGGTGGCGGGCTTTAAAGAACGTCTGGTGATGGATCTCTATCCCGCGAATGCCCAGGATGTTCAGGATCCTCTGCTGGCGTTGCTGGAAGATTACAACAAGGGCGATCTGGATAAACAGGTTCCACCTGCGCAGAGTGGCCCACAGCCGGGCAAAGCGGGACGCGATCGCCCCATTGTCATTATGCTGGACCCGGGCCACGGTGGGGAAGATTCCGGCGCGGTGGGGAAATACAAGACGCGTGAAAAAGATGTGGTACTGCAGATTGCCCGCCGTCTGCGAGCCCTCATAGAGAAAGAGGGCAACATGAAGGTCTTTATGACGCGAAATGAAGATATTTTCATTCCGCTTAAAGTCCGTGTGGCAAAAGCGCAGAAGCAGCGCGCAGACCTGTTTGTCTCGATTCACGCCGATGCCTTTACCAGTCGACAGCCCAGCGGTTCGTCGGTGTTTGCGCTCTCGACCAAAGGCGCGACCAGTACCGCAGCGAAATATCTGGCGCAGACCCAGAACGCCTCGGATCTCATCGGTGGCGTCAGCAAGAGTGGCGACCGCTACGTCGACCATACCATGTTCGATATGGTGCAGTCGCTGACCATCGCCGACAGCCTGAAGTTTGGTAAAGCGGTATTGAATAAGCTTGGTAAAATCAACAATCTGCATAAGAATCAGGTTGAACAAGCCGGGTTTGCGGTGCTAAAAGCGCCGGATATTCCGTCCATTCTGGTAGAAACAGCGTTTATCAGTAACGTTGAGGAAGAGCGCAAACTCAAAACGGCGACCTTCCAGCAGGAAGTTGCAGAGTCGATTCTGGCGGGGATTAAAGCCTACTTTGCCGATGGGGCGACGCTGGCGAGAAGGGGATAACAAAAAAGCGCTGAAAAGCGCTTTTTTTACGGATCGCAGATACAAAAAAACACCCGTTAAGGTGTTTAATGTGTTGGTTGCGGGGGCCGGATTTGAACCGACGACCTTCGGGTTATGAGCCCGACGAGCTACCAGGCTGCTCCACCCCGCGTCCGTCTTTTTGCTTCGTATTTCAAACACTTTGCAAAAATATTACATCAGATTTTAATTGGTTGCGGGGGCCGGATTTGAACCGACGACCTTCGGGTTATGAGCCCGACGAGCTACCAGGCTGCTCCACCCCGCGTCCGTCATTACTCTTCCATCGAGTAACGTTACTGCTTCTGATTTTAATTGGTTGCGGGGGCCAGATTTGAACTGACGACCTTCGGGTTATGAGCCCGACGAGCTACCAGGCTGCTCCACCCCGCGTCCGTGGATGCGCACTATACTCTGCTAATGATTTCATGCAACCCTTTTTTCACCTTGATCACGTTTTTAGGGCGAAAACGAACAAAAACAACGCATTCTGGATTGTTTTTTGCGCAAAATTTGCGTTCAGGTAGGTATACGCATTTCATTAGGTTCGGGGGTTTGTTATCTTCGTCTCGCATTCAGGCAACATAAGACGAGAACAATGAAAGGACGTTGGGCAAAATATCTTCTGGCGGGAGCAGTCGTCGCGATGCTCGCAGCATGTTCCTCAAAACCCACCGATCGTGGGCAGCAGTATAAAGACGGGAAATTTACCCAGCCTTTCTCACTGGTGAACCAGCCTGATGCGGTTGGCGCGCCAATTAACGCCGGTGATTTCGCCGAGCAGGTTAATCAAATTCGCAGCGCATCGCCACGTTTGTACGGTAACCAGAGTAACGTTTACAACGCTATCCAGCAGTGGCTACGTGCGGGCGGTGATACGCGCAGTATGCGCCAGTTTGGTATTGATGCCTGGCAAATGGAAGGGGCGGACAACTACGGTAACGTCCAGTTTACGGGCTACTACACGCCGGTTATCCAGGCGCGCCATACGCGTCAGGGCGAATTTCAGTACCCTATCTACCGCATGCCGCCAAAACGTGGGCGCTTACCAAGCCGTGCCGAGATTTATGCGGGCGCCCTGAGCGACAATTATATTCTGGCGTACAGCAACTCCCTAATGGATAACTTCATTATGGATGTTCAGGGCAGTGGTTACATCGATTTCGGCGATGGCAGTCCGCTGAACTTTTTTAGCTATTCCGGGAAAAACGGTCACGCCTATCGCAGCATCGGTAAGGTGCTTATCGACCGTGGTGAAGTGAAAAAAGAAGATATGTCGATGCAGGCCATTCGCCATTGGGGTGAAACGCACAGCGAAGCTGAAGTGCGTGAGCTTCTGGAGCAGAACCCATCGTTTGTCTTCTTTAAACCGCAATCTTTTGCGCCGGTCAAAGGGGCCAGCGCGGTACCGCTGATTGGTCGCGCATCCGTGGCTTCTGATCGCAGCATCATTCCTGCGGGCACAACGTTACTGGCGGAAGTTCCGCTGCTGGACAATAACGGGAAATTCACCGGTCAGTATGAATTACGTCTGATGGTGGCGTTAGATGTCGGTGGGGCGATAAAAGGACAGCACTTCGATATCTACCAGGGTATTGGTGCAGACGCCGGACACCGTGCGGGGTGGTATAATCACTACGGACGCGTGTGGGTGCTGAAAACAGCGGCCAACGCGGGTAACGTATTCAGCGGTTAATTGCCGGATGGCGCTTCGCTTATCCGGCCTGGATTATTGAGTAGGCCTGATAAGGCGTAGCCGCCATCAGGCAGTGATGCAGTCATCAAGGGCGGCATTTGTCCGCTCTTTTTGTTTTCTATATCTGAGGTTCTATGTCTGTGGTTATAAGTGATGCTTGGCGTCAGCGTTTTGGCGGTACGGCGCGTCTGTATGGCGAAAATGCGCTGCAACTGTTTGCCCAATCGCACGTCTGTGTCGTTGGAATTGGCGGCGTGGGGTCGTGGGCGGCGGAAGCGCTGGCGCGCACTGGCATTGGTGCCATCACGCTCATCGATATGGATGATGTGTGCGTCACCAATACTAACCGCCAGATCCATGCTCTGCGCGATAACGTCGGTCTGGCAAAAGCTGAAGTGATGGCTGAACGTATCCGTCAGATTAACCCGGAGTGCCGGGTTAACGTGGTCGATGATTTTGTCACGCCGGATAACGTTGCTGAGTATATGAGTGTGGGTTATGCGTATGTCATTGATGCGATTGACAGCGTGCGCCCAAAAGCGGCGCTGATCGCTTACTGTCGGCGTAACAAAATTCCGCTGGTGACCACCGGTGGTGCGGGCGGGCAGATCGACCCGACGCAGATACAGGTCGTTGATTTGGCAAAAACCATCCAGGATCCGCTGGCGGCCAAGCTACGTGAGCGGCTGAAAAGTGATTTTGGGGTGGTGAAAAACAGCAAAGGCAAGTTGGGCGTGGACTGCGTGTTTTCGACCGAAGCGCTGGTGTATCCGCAGGCAGATGGCTCGGTATGTGCAATGAAGGCTACGGCGGAAGGGCCGAAGCGTATGGATTGCGCATCCGGGTTTGGCGCTGCCACCATGGTGACGGCGACCTTTGGTTTTGTTGCGGTCTCTCACGCGCTGAAGAAAATGATGGCGAAAGCCGCGCGTCAGGCCTGATTGTATCGGATGGCGTGACGCTTATCCGACCTACGGTTCACGCAGCGTTGTAGGCCGGATAAGACGCATCAGCGTTGCCATCCGGCATCCTGAGCTGCCTCAATGAGCGCATTCAGCCCCTGACTACGTGACGCGCTCAGTTGTGCGCTTAAGCCCAACTCATCAAATAACGCCATCGGCGAACGCGTCTGTAACTCCGCGGTAGTTTTACCTTCGATAGCCGTGAGTAGTACCGCCAGCAGGCCGCGCACAATTCGGCCTTCACTATCACCGAAGAAGTGAAGTGTGCCATTCTCATGCAGACTGTACCCCAGCCAAACGCGGTTTTCGCATCCGGCAATCTCTTTTGCCTGCGCTTTCAGATCATCTGAAAGGGCCGGAAGTTGCTTGCCCAGTAAAATAAGTTGACGATATTTATCTTCCCACTGGGTGAGTGGGATAAAAGTATTCCGTAACGTCTCTTCCGTTACGATTGTGCCAAACGGGTGTCCGGCGAGCAGAGGGCTTGTCATTAGTCCACCAATATTTCCAGTGCGCGATCGACGGCTGCGACCAACGCATCCACATCGCTTTGCGTATTATAAGGTGCAAATGAGGCGCGCAGCGTCCCGGAGACGCCCAGCTCCGCCAGCAGCGGTTGTGCGCAGTGCTGCCCCGCTCGCAGCGCAATGCCATATTCGGCCAGTAGCGTCACCATGTCGCTGTGATGAACGCCTGCGAAATCAAAGGCTAACAGACTGGAGTCCTGGCAGCGGAAGGAACGAAATCCTGGCCGCTTTGCCAGCATATCTTCTGCCAACGTCGCCAGACTGCGGCTCCAGTTTTCGGCTTGCACGATATCAATATCCGCAAGCCATTCAAGCGCCGCACTTAATCCAATGACGCCCGCAACGTTCGGCGTGCCTGCCTCAAGCTTCCACGGTGCCGCTTGTGTGGAGAAACCATCAAAGCTGACTTCGCTAATCATTTTACCGCCGCCGAGCCACGGTGACATGGCCTCCAACAGTTCTGGTTTACCATACAATACGCCAATGCCCGTCGGACCATATAATTTGTGTCCGGAAAAGGCATAGAAATCAATATCTAACTGCTGAACGTCAGCGGGGAAATGTACAATTCCCTGAGCGCCATCCACCATCACCACCATGCCTGCCGCATGAGCAAGCGTAATCGCGCGGGCTAAGTCAGGGCAGCCACCGGTGACGTTCGACATCTGACCGAGAGCCAGAATGCGACTGCGTGGGGTGATGAGGTCCGCCAGACGCTCAGTGTCAGGCAGCAAATGGGCATTGAGCGGAAGCTTGATGACGTTGGCCCCCGTTTGCTCCGCCACCATCAGCCAGGGAACCAGGTTGGCGTGATGTTCCGCTACGCTGACGATAATCTCGTCGCCCGGTTGTAAGCGCGGACGCGCATAACTTTGGGCAACCATATTGATAGCTTCCGTCGTGCCACGGGTCCAGACGATTGTTTTGTCATCCGGCGCGTTAATCAGCCGTGCGACTTTTTCCCGCGCGGCTTCATAGCGCGCGGTCAGACGCTGGGCTTCAGCAAACTGGCTGCGATGGACGTTCCCGGCGCTCAGACTATAAAACTGATGGGTCGCCTCAATCACCGCCTGCGGCTTCAATGCCGTCGCGGCGCTGTCGAGATAGACACCTGCATCGTTGAGTGCGGGAAATTGTGCGCGAAACTGCGTGGGGTTAAAAGCGTTCATGGTATTCCTCAGTTCAGTAAACCGATCGTGGCGCAAAAAGGGCATTGATACAAGGGTTGCGCTAACCATCGGAATACTCTGGATATCCTGGCAAAGCCCGCTCAGTGTCTTATGCTAAATAGCGTTAGGTGAACAATTTTGCCTGTTACGGAGTGTGTTTTTAATAGCATAAATCGCTTTAAGGAGAAGAAGATGAAAAAGACTGCCGCCATAATTTCTGCCTGTATGCTGACTTTTGCCCTGAGCGCCTGTTCCGGTTCGAATTACGTGATGCACACCAACGATGGTCGATCAATCGTAGCTGACGGTAAGCCACAGACCGATAATGAAACGGGGATGATTTCGTATAAAGACGCTAACGGCAACAAACAGCAGATTAACCGCACTGACGTGAAAGAGATGGTAGAACTGGATAACTAACCGGTCATCCATCGACAAAGAGTCGGACAAAAAAAAGCACCGCAATTTGGCGGTGCTACATTAATCACTATGGACAGACAGGGTAAATGTACAGGAAGTGAAAAAGGGTAGCTTTGCTACCATGGTCTGAATCGCAGACCAATTGCAAACACAACAACACAACATCACAACCGTAAGCCAAAAGCCCACCAGAACACGCATTCCGATAAAACTTTTCGTTCCGGCTTCAGGAAGTGCCGCCACTATAGGTATTTGCTGGTAGAACCTCAACGGACAATTTATAATGGCTCAGATAAAAAAAACTAATAGGTTACAGCCTGTTAGCTAATTGTTAAATTCATTTAACATCAAAGCCTAAAAGTCATGTCAAAACGATTACCACCCTTAAATGCGTTGCGTGTTTTTGATGCTGCAGCGCGTCATTTGAGCTTTACGCGTGCAGCAGAAGAGCTTTTTGTGACGCAGGCCGCAGTAAGTCATCAAATCAAGTCACTCGAGGATTTCCTTGGGCTGAAGCTGTTTCGTCGACGCAATCGATCTTTACTGTTGACGGAAGAAGGCCAAAGCTACTTCCTCGACATCAAAGAGATTTTTTCGCAATTAACCGACGCGACGCGTAAACTTCAGGCACGCAGTGCAAAAGGTGCGCTTACGGTCAGTTTATTGCCCAGTTTTGCGATCCAATGGCTGGTGCCCAGACTCTCTAGCTTTAACTCAGCTTATCCGGGAATCGATGTCAGGATCCAGGCGGTGGACCGTCAGGAAGACAAACTGGCTGACGATGTGGATGTGGCGATTTTCTACGGGCGCGGCAACTGGCCGGGTCTGCGCGTTGAAAAATTGTACGCAGAATATTTATTGCCGGTCTGCTCGCCGCTGTTGCTTACTGGTGATAAACCGCTGAAGACGCCTGAAGATCTGGCAAAACATACGTTATTGCACGATGCGTCACGGCGTGACTGGCAAGCTTATACACGCCAGCTTGGGCTGAATCATATCAACGTACAGCAGGGACCTATCTTCAGCCATAGCGCCATGGTGCTACAGGCCGCTATCCATGGACAGGGCGTTGCGTTGGCCAATAACGTTATGGCGCAGTCCGAAATTGAAGCCGGACGTCTGGTTTGTCCATTTAATGATGTTCTGGTCAGCAAAAACGCATTTTATCTGGTTTGTCATGACAGTCAGGCAGAACTGGGTAAAATAGCCGCCTTCCGTCAGTGGATACTGGCGAAAGCGGCCACGGAACAAGAAAAATTCCGCTTTCGTTATGAACAATAATTTACGTAGGGTATTAACATGACCAGCCGTTTTATGCTGATTTTTGCCGCCGTCAGTGGCTTTATCTTTGTAGCTCTGGGAGCCTTTGGGGCACATGTTCTGAGTAAAACCCTCGGCGTTGTTGAAATGGGGTGGATCCAGACTGGCCTTGAGTATCAGGCATTTCATACGCTGGCTATTTTTGGTCTGGCCGTCGCCATGCAGCGACGCATCAGCATTTGGTTTTACTGGAGTAGCGTGTTCCTGGCATTAGGGACTGTGCTGTTTAGCGGCAGTCTGTATTGCCTCGCGCTTTCTCATTTACGCCTGTGGGCGTTTGTTACCCCTGTCGGTGGTTTTAGCTTCCTTGTAGGCTGGGCACTGATGTTAGTGGGCGCTATTCGATTGAAACGTAAGGGCGTAAGCCATGAATAAGGTTGTATTGTTGTGTCGCCCGGGTTTTGAAAAAGAGTGCGCCGCAGAAATTACGGATAAAGCAGGGCGTCGCGAAATCTTTGGTTTCGCCCGCGTCAAAGAAAATGCGGGTTATGTCATCTTTGAATGCTATCAGCAGGAAGATGCGGAAAAGCTGGTTAAAGAGTTGCCGTTTAGCTCGCTGATTTTTGCTCGCCAAATGTTTGTTGTCGGCGAGCTACTGCAATATTTGCCGCCGGAAGACCGCATCACACCGATCGTCGGTATGCTGCAGGGCGTGGTGGAGAAAGGCGGCGATTTGCGTGTCGAAGTTGCCGACACGAATGAAAGCAAAGAGCTGGTTAAGTTTTGTCGCAAATTTACCGTACCGCTGCGCGCCGCGCTGCGTGAAGCGGGCGTGCTGGCAAAACATGAAACGCCAAAACGTCCGGTAGTGCACGTCTTCTTTATTGCGCCAGGCTGTTGCTATACCGGCTATTCCTGGCCTGACAATAACTCCCCGTTCTACATGGGGATTCCGCGTCTGAAGTTCCCGGCGGATGCGCCGAGCCGTTCAACGTTGAAGCTGGAAGAGGCGCTGCACGTGTTTATCCCTGCCGATGAGTGGGATGAGCGTCTGGCCAATGGAATGTATGCGGTGGATTTAGGGGCCTGCCCGGGCGGATGGACCTATCAGCTGGTTAAACGCAACATGTGGGTTTACTCCGTGGATAACGGTCCGATGGCACAAAGCCTGATGGATACCGGGCAGGTCACCTGGCTGCGGGAGGATGGATTTAAGTATCGCCCGAATCGCAACAACATCTCATGGATGGTGTGCGACATGGTGGAGAAGCCAGCGAAGGTTGCCGCGCTGATGGCACAATGGCTGGTCAACGGCTGGTGTCGTGAGACGATTTTCAACCTCAAGCTGCCGATGAAAAAACGCTACGAAGAGGTATCACAGAACCTGGCTTACATTCAGGCCCAGCTTGATGAACATGGCGTAAATGCCCAGATTCAGGCGCGTCAGCTGTATCATGACCGTGAAGAAGTCACCGTGCACGTGCGTCGTCTGTGGGCTGCCGTCGGTGGTCGTCGCGACGAACGATAATACTTATATGCCGGATGGCGGCGTGAACGCCTCATCCGGCGTGGGTTGTTTCAATCATTTCTGTATCTGAAATAATATGCGTCACATTTTCCAGATGCCCAATCTGCGTCTCACCCGAGCGATTAAATTTACTCTTATCAATCAATAATAATGACTGCGCCGCACGCTTAAGCAGGATGGATTTAAAATCGGCGTTGGTAGCATTTGAATCCCAGAGTGTACCGCCACGGTCGATCCCCTCGCAGGAAAAGATGAACAGGTCGATATCAAGTGACTTTAGCTGTGAGATGAGCGATGGATTAACGTAGCAACCGTATTTACGCTCAAGTCGACCACCGGAACTGATCAACCGAATATTTTCACGTTTACCCAATTCGAGGCAAATCGGTTGGCTATTCGTAAATACGTGAATGTTAATGTCTGGCAACAGGCGAGCCAGGTACCAGCAAGTAGAACTGGCATCCAGCGCGATCACCATACCTTCCTCTATCCACGTTAACGCGTCTCTGGCGATATCTGCTTTGTGGGAATAATGGCTTTTCAGTCTGATATGAAACGGCTCGCCGCAGTCCTGGTTTACCCGATGTATCACTTTGGCGCGCCCGTGATTACGCAGTACCTTACCCTGCGCCTGCAGTTGCGTAAGATCGCGACGGATAGTTTCTTTACTGACATTGAGCTGTGAGGATAAGGTTTCAGTCGTCAGACTTTTATGGTTGCTCAACAGATCCAGGATTGCTTGCAGGCGCGCTGCTTTCATGTTTTCTCACCCCATCATGCGATGAATGCCCGTACCTGTCGGGCATTCAGGTAAGAGATTATGGCGTTACCCCTTTTTTTAACAGGATATTTCCGTACTTTGCCCGCTCCCCTGTAATAACGATTGCGAATACTTTTTGTGCGCGTTCATAAAATGCATAACGGTCAATGCGAGTGATGTCCGGGCAAGGTGTTTGTAATGACAGTGCCTGCCGATATCGCGCTTCTACGTCGAGGTCGAGCGAGTCTCCTTCGACGGCGGCCATCATCACCAGTGGTGGGGCGTAACTGTCCAGTTCAAACAGCGGAATAATCGCCTGCAACAGGTCGCTGACCTGCAGACCATCGGCCCGGATAACCTGCGGGCCCATACTGTGGGCCGGAAAGTGGGCGTCGGAAAAAATAATCTCATCACCGTGACCCATTTCAGCCAGCACCTTTAACAGATCCGGGGAAATTAAGGGGGAAATCGTTTTGAGCATGTCACTCGACTCCTGTGAATACGGGTTCTGTTTGTGGATAGAAGTAACGATACTGATAGTCCACCTGCGCGCGAGCCAGTTCCGGAGAGGCAAATTCGCCGATACCGGACCAGGCAAACATCGCTGCACCGGCAACCGTCGTTTCGGCATCATCCAGCACTTTGATGGGAATACCCAGAATGTTCGCTTTTATCTGATTCCATAGTGCATTACGACTTCCTCCACCAACCAGAAGTAGCTCTGTTGCGTTGAAATGACCGATGGTTTCTAGTGTGTGTAGATTGTGCTGCAACTGGGCCGTCAATCCTTCCAGCGCCGCGCGGTAGAAGTGTCCGCGGGTACTGTTGAGTGTGACACCCTGCCAGCCCGCATTCTGAGAGGCCAGCAGGTCGCAGTGCATCTTCACGCCTTCGGCACCTGCCGGGATTGCCCTGGCTTCGTCAATCAGCGTTTGCCATGGGGTATCAGCAGTCCACAACAACTTGCGTACCCATTCGAGGACACCGGAAGCAAGCCACTGCATTCCGGGGTTATTGAGTCCGGGCTGGCTATCCAGTTCACAGGTTGAACCCGCATAATGGCTAAGCTGGGATGTATCCACCTGCGCGCTGCGCACCATCAGAATTTCCCATGTACCGGAGGAGAGCACGGGTTCATCTGGCTGGGCTCCAGCGCCAAATAGCGCAAACTGCGTGTCGTGTCCGGCAGATATCACAGGAGTACCCACTGGTAGCCCGAGCAGGCTGGCGGCCTCGTGTTGCAGTACTCCAATCTGCTCTCCCGCTTCAACTAAACGTGGAAACAGTCGGCGTGGTATCCCGGTTGCCTGCAAAATATCAACACTGAAATCTCGCTGATGAATATCCAGCATCTGACTGGTACCGGCCATGGTGATATCTGTGGTGAACTCACCGGTGAGGCGATGGTTGAGCAGTGATGAAATAAACAGCCAGGCGTGCGCCTGTTCCAGTAATTGCGGATGGTTTTCTTTTAGCCAAACCAGTTTATACAGCGTGTTGAAGCTGAACGCGCCGACGCCGGAAATTTCCTGCAACTGCTGCGACGGCATGTAGCGGTGGATATTCTCCATTACTGCCGTGGTGCGTGGGCATTTCCAGCTGATTACCGGATACAGTTGCTTGCCGTTCTGATCAACCAATGCGCCGTCTACGCCAAAGGTGGTGACGGCGATCCCACGGACCTGGCAGGCGGCCAGTTGCGCGGAGAGCCGCTGGCAGCAATCGGCAAAGCGCTGCACAATAGCGTCGAGGGACCACTGATGCCAGGCGCTATTTTCTGCAGCGATGTCACTGGCGTTTGGGGTGGACGCACGAGCGACAATCTTTCCCTGGCGGTCAACAGCGATAGCCCGCACGTTGGTCGCGCCACAGTCAAGGACCAGGATAACCTCTTGTTTCATAATTGCTCCTGGGATATTACCTATTGCCGGATGGCGGCTTCGCCTTATCGGGCCTACAAAACCGTGCACTTCGTAGGCCCGATAAGATGCGTAAGCGTCGCCATCAGGCAATCGCTTGATGTTTAACGCTTATACAGCGGGCCATAGTTCTGGCAGGCGCGATAATCCTGGCCTTCGCTGTCCATACCGTGCGCCGCCCATGCGGAAGGGCGATAGATCTTCTCTTCTTCCACGTTGTGCATACACACAGGGATACGCAGCATGGCGGCGAGCGTAATAAAGTCCGCACCAACGTGGCCAATCGTCAGCACACCGTGGTTGGCACCCCAGTTAGCCATTACGGAATAGACATCGCTGAACGGACCTTTGCCGGTTAAGCGCGGTGCAAACCAGGTGGTCGGCCAGGTAGAGTTGGTGCGAGCATCAAGCTGAGCATGTACCTCTTTCGGTAATTCCACACTCCAGCCTTCCGCAATTTGTAGCACTGGACCCAGACCTTTGATGATATTGATGCGGGTCATGGTGAACGGTACGCCACCTTCGGTAAGAAAACGGGAAGAGTAGCCGCCGCCTCGGAAATACTCGTGGATCGCCGGACACCATTCCGTCGCCGCCAGGCAATCATCTGCTTCCTGCTGTGAGATCTCCCAGTGTGGTTTCATGGTTGGCTGGCCTTCGCTGTCACGCTGTTTGCAGGAACCATCCAGTGCCGCAGAGCCGGAGTTAATCAGGTGAATAATGCCGTGCTCCGCAAGACCGGTCAGCGGTTTACCTGTGACGCGCTCTACTGCTTCCGGTGACCAGTAGGTTCGTACATCAGCAAAGACCTGTGCCGTGCCGGTGAGCTGGTGGCCAAACAACATTGCGACACCGTTCAGGCTGTCGTTCTCGGTGGCGACGACATACGGTTCGCGCACGCCATTCCAGTCAAATGAGCTGTTGAGCAACGCTTCGGCGGTGTCGCCGTTTGGATATTGATCCGTCCAGTGGCGCTGGCCCTGGAAACCGGCGGCAATCGCGTTGTACCCCATCGACTCTTCAACCCGGCCTTTCTCTGCCAGTTTCTGGTTACCCTGCATCATGTCGCGAATGCACATGGCCATCAGCAGGCTCTCTTTCAGCACTGCACGGCTCTGTTCTTCATTTCGCTTATACTGTTGTGCGTTCTGATCCTCGCCATAACGGAAATGTTTATCCGCCCATGCCAGGGCAATTTCCAGCTCCGCTTCGTCATAGATCTTCTGGTCAATGCGACGACGCAATTCGGTCATATCAACAGGTTGAACCTTCATTCCCAGCCAGGATTCAAAGAAGTTATGGTCGACAATAGAGCCTGCAATTCCCATTGAAACGCCGCCGACGGACAGATAGCTTTTACCTTTCATGCTGGCAACGGCTAAACCTGCCCGAGTGAAACGCAGCAGTTTTTCTTCAACATCGGCAGGGATAGTGGTATCACCTGCATCCTGCACGTCATGACCGTAAATAGAGAAGGCGGGAAGCCCTTTTTGATTATGTGCAGCCAGTGCTGCAGCCAGATACACGGCACCTGGACGCTCCGTCCCGTTGAAACCCCAGATGGCTTTCGGGCGCATAGGGTCCATATCGATAGTTTCGCTGCCGTAGCACCAACACGGCGTGACGGTAATTGTCACGCCGACGTTCAGGCTACTAAATTTTTCTTCACAGGCGGCAGATTCAGCCAATCCGGCAATACAGGTGTCTGCGATAACGCACTCGATCTGTGCCCCGCAGGCATGACGAAGTTTCTCGGAAATCAGTGCGGCAGTGGCTTTTGCCATGTTCATGGTTTGTTCTTCGAGCGACTCGCGTACACCCATACGACGCCCATCAATCACCGGACGAATACCGATTTTCGGTAAACTATTTTTTTTCATTCGAGGTTCCTCATCTCACTTTATGCCGTGCTGCAAAAGCGGATGTCGGACACCACTGTCGCAGTTGGCTGAATTACCCATTTTTGCTAACTCGAGTTAGCTTAGGTATTAGAGAGTTTTTTGCACAACTTTTTTGTTATGGAACTGTGAGAAGCCTCACGAGAAGTGGTTAAAATTCGATCTGCGTCAAATAAACAAATACAAATTTTTTTATTAAATTCTTTTTAAATTAATAAGATAAAATAAAATGTCTGTTCAGTGTCACAGTTTTAAACCAAATGATTTGGCTATTTTTGGCAGCTAAAATAGCTTTAAAAGGCAATCGCTAACTCGAGTTAGCATCGTTGATAAAACGCATATGATCTTGTAGACACATTCGCATTAACGGTGACGATGGCTTCCTGGCAACGCTGTTTTTCGCCTGATTCACTGATTACAGTTTCTGTATATTGAGGAAAGCAGCAATGTCTGAAACATTTTTACAGATGAGTCATATTACGAAACGTTTTCCCGGCGTATTAGCGTTGAGTAATGTGGATTTTACTTTACGCAAAGGTGAGGTTCATGCACTGTTGGGGGAGAATGGCGCGGGAAAGTCTACCCTGATGAAAATTTTATCCGGTGTATATCAACCTGATGAAGGGGATATTATTTTTGAGAACCAACCCGTTTCGTTTGCAAACCCATTGAGCGCACAAAGCGTAGGTATCACCATTATTCATCAGGAGTTTAACCTTTTTCCTGAACTGACGGTCGAAGACAATATATTTATTGGCAGGGAGTTTTGCAAAAATAATCGCTGGCGTCTGGATGAGAAACAACAGCGGCAGGCTGCGATCGATATTTTGCAAAAATTAAACCTGAATATCTCCCCAGACACGCTGGTTGCCGATCTTACTGTTGCTCAGCAACAAATGGTTGAGATTGCGAAAGCGATATCGGTGAATGCCAAGATTCTTATTATGGATGAACCAACGGCGGCGTTGACGGAAACCGAAATTGACAGTTTATTCCGGGTTACACGCTTACTTAAAGAACAGGGAACGGGCATCGTTTATATCTCGCACCGACTGGAGGAACTGGCGCTGATAGCCGATCGCGCTACCGTCATGCGTGATGGACAGTTTATTGCCACCGTGGATTATGACTCGGTCAAAATCAGCGACCTGATTGCCATGATGGTTGGGCGTGACCTTGGCAATATCTATCCCCGTCGGGAGCCGCAACCCCAGCGTAAACCGGTACTGGAAGTCAGTGGCCTGACGCGAAAAGGCGTACTGAACAATATCGATTTTACCTTGCATCAGGGGGAAATCTTAGGTTTTGCCGGGCTGATGGGGGCCGGGCGTACTGAGCTGGCACGGGCTATCTTTGGTGCCGATCCTATCGATAGCGGAACCATCAAGTTGAACGGTAAAGAGACGGTAATCAAGGATATTCCTGATGCCATCCAGCAGGGTATTAGCTACTTAACCGAGGACAGAAAAAAAGAGGGCCTGGCATTAGGATTGTCCGTTGAACGCAATATTATGCTAGGAAATTACCCCGAATATTCCAACCGATATGGCAACGTGGATAGCAAACGCTGTCAGCAAACCAGCGAAGAGCAGGTGAAAGCACTGCGTATTAAGACGCCGCATCTTGAACAGGCTGCGTTGAATTTAAGTGGCGGTAATCAGCAAAAAATTATTATTGCCAGATGGGTATGCAAAGACACCGACATTCTCATCTTTGATGAACCCACCCGCGGTATTGATGTGGGAGCCAAACTTGAAATTTATGAATTAATGAATCGACTGGTGGCAAAAGGGAAATCAATTATCATGATTTCCTCTGAATTACCGGAAGTGCTGGGTATGTGCGATCGCATTTTAGTTATGCGTAATGGGCGTATTACCGGAGAGTTAGCTTCTGATGACGCCACACAAGAAAAAATCATGCAATATGCGACGTTAGAGGACTAATTTATGACTATCTCTGTAACCTCTTCAGACAGCAATAATAAGAAAATAAAAATTAACAAAGAGCTTTTAATGCGCCTGGCGCCGCTTTTGAGTCTGATTATTCTGGTGATATTTTTTAGTTTTGGATCACCTTTCTTCTTTAACACTGAAAACATTATGACAATTGCCCTGCAAACCTCGGTGATTGGCATCATGGCGATTGGCGTTACCTTCGTCATTATCACTTCAGGAATCGACCTTTCTCTTGGCTCGGTAGTGGCTTTTTCTGGTGTTGCGGTAGGTATCAGCGCCACGCTGGGATTACCTCTGCCCGTATGTATTTTGGCGGGTGTGCTGGCGGGTGGATTATGCGGCTATATCAATGGATTGCTGGTCACTAAAATGACTATTCCGCCCTTTATTGCCACCCTGGGTCTGATGATGTCCGTCAGAGGCATCAATATGGTAATGACTGACGGCCGGGCAATTTACTTTGCTGATTATCCCACCTTCAAGATGCTGGCGCAGGGACGCTTGTTCGATGTGCTGCCTTACCCCGTTTTTTACCTCGTGGTTGTCGCACTGATCGCCGCATATATCCTCAAGAAAACGGTGATTGGCCGCTATGTCTATGCCGTGGGCAGTAATGAGGTTGCTGCGCATCTTTCCGGGATTAAAGTCCAGCGCGTGAAAATTTTCGTCTACGCATTTTGTGGTCTGCTGACCGGGATTGCCGGGGTCATTCTGGCCTCTCGTTTGAACTCGGGCCAGCCGACCGTCGGCGTGGGCTATGAACTGGAAGCCATTGCTGCGGTGGTCATTGGCGGTACCAGCCTGATGGGGGGGATTGGCACTATTGGCGGCACCATTATCGGCGCATTCATTATGAGCGTGTTGAAAAATGGTCTGAACCTGATGGGCGTCTCGCAGTTCTGGCAAATGGTGGCCATGGGCGTAGTCGTTATCGCCGCGGTTTATCTCGACACTTTACGCAAAAAAATTCGTTGATTTACGCACCCGGAAGTCACGGGACAACATAACCCTGACGTTTAGGGTGACTCACTCAGAACGGAGTAAAACAATGAGAACCAGGAATTTTGTCTATGCGTTATCCCTGCTGGCCTGCATGACATCCAGCGCACTGGCTAAAGATATGAACCTTCCTGTGGTCAGTAAAGGCTTCCAGCATGAATTCTGGCAGACCGTAAAAATGGGTACCGAAGCGGCAGCGAAAGAGTTGGGCGATAAGACCAGCTATGTTGGGCCTGCCGATGAAACTCAGATTGCCGAGCAGATTCAGTTGGTTGAAAACGCAATGGCGCAAAAACCTAATGGGTTGCTGTTGGCGGCATTAGACGCCAATGCGCTTGCGCCATTAGTGGAAACAGCGAATTCACGCGGCATCAAGGTGGTGACGTTTGACTCAGGCGTAAATTCTGACATTCCTGTCAGCTTTGTGGCAACGAATAACCGTAAAGCAGGGGCTGAAGCGGCAGATGCTCTCGCTGCACAAGTGGGTAGCAAAGGGAAAGTCGGCATTATTGCGCACGTGGCTGGAACCTCTTCCGCAATTGAACGTTCGGAAGGTTTTGTGGCCAGAATGAAGGAAAAATATCCGGATATCAAAGTTCTGCCGGTTCAGTACAGTGATGGCGATCCGCAAAAAGCGATGGATAAAACCATCGATATGATCCAGGCAAACCCCGATATTGCCGGGATCTACGGCACCAATGAAGGCTCAACGCTGGGTGTGGCGAACGCCATTGATAGCCAAAACCTGAAAGGTAAAGTGAAGGTGATTGGTTTTGATAGCACCGAAGCAATCATTGCCTTCCTGAAATCTGGCGTGATCCAGGGCTTTGTTGTACAGGATGCGTACCAGATTGGCTATCAGGGTATTAAGACGCTGAATGCGGCCGTGTCAGGTCAGTCAGTACCGAAAGAAATTGATATTCCGGTGAAATTTGTTAATGCGCAGAACATTGATACACCGGAAATCGACAAGCTGTTGCACCCATTCGGTAAAAAATAAGACCGCGGGGGCGGTACATTCGCCCCATTATTAGCCAGCGTCAGGGAGCTACTATGAGCAGTGGATATTTCCTCGGAGTGGATGTCGGTTCCGCCAGTGTCAGGGCTGGTGTTTTTGATGCCAGTGGCAAACGGCTGGCTTTTGCGACATTCCCTATCTCGCAGTTTCGACCTAGCCCCGAGCGGGTAGAGCAGTCATCTGCCGAAATCTGGCAGCAGGTTTGCCATGCCGTGAAGGAGGCTGTGTCGTCAGCCGGGGTTAGCGTTGAGGAGATCCGCTCGCTGGGGTTTGATGCCACCTGTTCGTTAGTGGCTCTGGATGAACAGGGGCAGGGTCTGGCGGTTTCACCTGGTGAACCGTCAGACCATAACATCATCATGTGGATGGATCATCGTGCGGTGCAGGAGACGCAGCGTATCAACGCTACACAGGACCCGGCGTTGCGTTATGTCGGTGGTGAAGTCAGTGTCGAAATGGAACTACCCAAAGCGTTGTGGCTAAAAAACCATTTCCCCGCGACCTGGCAGAGTGCACACCGCTTCTACGATCTGGCGGATTTTTTGGTCTGGAAAGCCACCGCTTGTGATGTTGCTGGTCTGTGTACTTTAACCTGTAAATGGAACTATCTGGCACATGAGCAACGCTTTAGCCACTCCCTGCTGGATGCGGTTGAATTAACTGATTTACTGAACAAAATTCCGTCGCGGATCCTGCCCCCGGGCGCGGCCGTTGGGACGCTCAGCCCCGATGCGGCACAGGCGCTGGGATTGACGACAGCGGTGGTAGTCGCCAGTGGCATGATTGATGCGCATGCGGGTGGCGTGGCGCTTGCCGGTGTCGAGCCTGCGGGAACATTGGCGTTGATCAGCGGAACATCAAATTGCCATATGCTGTGCAGCGAGCAGGAGATTCATACACCGGGTGTATGGGGGCCGTACTGGTCCGCTATGCTGCCTGGTTACTGGCTGACGGAAGGGGGGCAAAGCGCGGCTGGGGCGCTGGTTGACTGGACGCTTCAGGAGTCGGGTGCCAGCGCTGAGCTGTTTCACAAAGCTGAGGCCCGGGGCTGCCATCCCATAGTTTTAGTTAATGAATGGGTTGCCGCACTTGAGGAGCAGGAGTCTGAGCCTGGTCGTTATCTGCATGTGCTGGCCGATCACCACGGTAACCGTTCCCCGCGTGCGCGACCCGATGCCCGGGGCAGCGTTTGCGGTTTGACGCTTGAACGAGGTGAGATGCAGGTTGCTCGTCTGTATCTGGCGACATTACAGGCGATTGCCTGCGGCACGCGACACATTATGGAAGTGATGCGCGAAAACGGTCATACCATTTCTCGACTGACGCTATGTGGCGGTGCAACACACAATCCTCTGTGGTTGCGAGAGTATGCAGACGCCACCGGATGCGATATTCATCTTATGCAGGAAGAAGATGCGGTGACGTTAGGTGCGGCTATCACCGGTGCAGTGGCCAGCGGGGTGTGGGCAGATGTTCCCTCCGCCTGCCGGGCGATGGTTTGCCCAGGTGGGGTGATTAAAGCGAATCCGGCACGACGGGACTTCTATGACCGTAAATACCAGGCATATCTGATGATGTGGGATCAACAGCAGGCGCTTAACCAGGTTATGCAGTAAGACAAAAGTTTAAAATACTTTTATGATTGTGAATTGACGTTTTTGGATGTGAACTGGGACATATAAATGGCTAAAACAGTAGAACAGATAGCCAGCGATCTGAATTTATCGGTGACGACCGTGCGACTGGTGCTGAACGGGAAGGCTGAGCAATATCGTATCAGTGTCAAAACCCAAACGCGTATTAATGAATACGTTGAACGGTATGGTTATGTCATAAACCATTCAGCCCGCAGCCTGAAACTGAATAAAACAGATACGTTGGGGCTGATTGTACCCAATATATCTAACGTCTTTTTTGCCACACTGGCCGAGAAACTTGAACAACGTTGTCGTCGTTCTGGATATCAATTAACGATTAGTTGTACCTACGATGATGTTGATTACGAAAACAAATTAACGAAAGCGTTAATAGCTCGTAATGTTGATGGCCTGTTTATTGTTCCTTCAACATTAGAGAATCAGCAACACCATTTGCGTCAGGTCAGAAAACCGATGGTGCTACTCGACAGGGATTTTAAGTATACCGATAACGCGCTGGTTGAAAGTCATAACATTTTAGGCGGTGAAAAGCTGACGCAAAGTTTGTTTGATGCAGGCAAATCTCCGATCTGGTTTTTAGTCGGGGATACCGGATTGCCCAGTATTGGCGATCGTTTAAAAGGTTACCTTAACGCGTTGAACAATAATGGAATTTCTCATCGTGACTGGGTGCGTGAAGGTCCGGATAATACGCCGGATGGTGGTTATCGGTTGATGGATAAATTGATCAACGAACAGGGCTGTCCGCAGGCGTTTATTGCCTCATCATTACCTGTACTGGAAGGTGCCGTCATTGCTATTCGCAATCGTTTCGGTGTGATTCCACCGGATATTAATATCGGGACATTTGATGAACATCCCATGCTGGGATTCCTCGCGAATAATGTCTGGTCGATGCAGCAGGATGAAAATGTCTGGGCGGAAAAAGCTTTCGCTATGATGATGAGTGCTATTGATGACCAGCCCATTAAAGAAACTGTAAAAGTTGAGATGAAACTAATTAAGCGCGTAAGACAACAATAATTCGTCGCACTAACTAAATCGGCCAACTGAATCTGAATAAATGTGTTCAGTGGCTGCTCATACCTGAAACCTGACCCGTCTTACTCTGCGGCTGCATTTTTTCGCAATAAAGACGAGGGGCAACTGTACCCGGAGAATCATTATGGAAAGAATGCGTTTATCACGTGAAATCATCGAAACCTGCCTTGAAATGACCCGTCTTGGGTTGAATCAGGGGACCGCAGGAAATGTAAGTGCGCGCTATGAAAATGGAATGCTGATCACACCCAGCGGTATCCCTTACGAAAGACTCACTGAAAACATGATCGTGTTCGTAGATAACGACGGCAAATATGATAAAGGACAATTACCTTCCAGTGAATGGCGTTTTCACCTGGCGGCTTATCAGACGCGCCCGGATGCCAATGCAGTCGTTCATAACCATGCGATTCATTGCACCGCCGTGTCGATTTTGAACCGTCCTATTCCGGCAATCCATTACATGATTGCCGCGGCTGGGGGGAACTCTATCCCGTGTGCGCCGTATGCGACGTTTGGTACACGAGAGCTGTCAGAGCATGTGAGCGTCGCGCTGAAAAGCCGTAAGGCAACGTTGTTGCAGCACCACGGGTTGATTGCCTGTGAAGCGAATCTGGAAAAAGCACTATGGCTGGCGCATGAAGTCGAAGTCCTGGCCCGCCTTTATCTAAGCACCCTGGCGATTGTCGACCCGGTGCCGGTGCTGGATGACGAAGAGATCGCCATTGTGCTGGAGAAATTCAAATCTTACGGATTACGAATTGAAGAGTAATTTCGCATAGCGAAAAGGAGAAATACGATGGCGAACAGAATGATTCTGAATGAAACGGCATGGTTTGGCCGGGGAGCTGTTGGGGCATTAACGGACGAGGTCATCCGTCGGGGTTATCGCAAGGCTTTGATTGTCACCGATGCAAACCTGGTACAGTGCGGCGTTGTCGATAAGGTGACATCCCGTATGGATGCCGCCGGTTTGCCGTGGGAAATCTATTCCGGTGTGATCCCAAATCCTACAATTGCAGTGGTGAAGGAGGGATTGGGAGTCTTTCAGCAAAGTGGCGCAGATTATCTGATAGCTATAGGCGGCGGCTCCCCGCAGGATACCTGCAAAGCGATTGGCATTATCCACAATAACCCTGAGTTTGCCGATGTACGCAGCCTTGAAGGGTTATCGCCAACACGTGCTGCGAGCGTACCGGTGATGGCAATCCCTACGACGGCAGGGACGGCGGCGGAAGTGACCATTAACTACGTGATCACGGACGAAGAAAATCGGCGTAAATTTGTCTGTGTCGATCCGCATGACATCCCGCAGGTGGCGTTTATTGATGCCGATATGATGGATGGTATGCCTGCCGCGTTAAAAGCGGCGACCGGGGTCGATGCGTTGACCCATGCTATTGAAGGTTATATTACGCGGGCGGCTTGGGCACTCACTGACGCGTTGCACATCAAAGCTATTGAGATCATTGCCGGGGCGTTGCGCGGCTCTGTTAATGGTGACAGCCAGTCTGGTGAGGCAATGGCGCTGGGTCAGTACGTTGCCGGAATGGGATTTTCAAACGTCGGTCTGGGGCTCGTGCACGGGATGGCACACCCGCTAGGGGCCTTTTATAACACTCCGCACGGCGTCGCCAATGCCATTTTGTTACCGCACGTGATGCACTACAACGCCGAATACACCGGAGAGAAATTCCGCGATATCGCCCGGGTGATGGGGGTGAAAGTGGAAGGTTTAACGCTGGAAGAGGCGCGTAAGGCTGCGGTAGATGCTGTGTTTGCGCTTAACCGCGATGTGGGGATCCCGCCGCACTTACGTGATGTGGGGGTACGTAAGGAAGATATTCCTGCGCTGGCGCAGGCGGCATTTGACGATGTTTGCACTGGCGGTAATCCGCGTGAAGCAAGCATTGCCGATATTGTCGAGCTTTACCATACCGCCTGGTAATCACCTGGCGTTTATCCGGCCTACTGGAGGGACGATGCGTAGGCCGGATAAGCGCAGCGCCATCCGGCAATAAGACTACCGTGCCAGCCGTAGCTGCTGGAGATTTCCGTCAATATGTAAGTCCGTTTGCAGCCGCGCGATATCACGGCACAGAAACGCCATCTCCTGGTGCATCTCCAGTTTCTTGCGCCACTTTTCCGGCACGTCTTCCAGATGTGCGTAAATCCCTTCCAGATGCTGAAACTGCATGAGTAGCTGTGTTGCACTCTTGGGACCAATACCTGCAACGCCCGGCACTTTTGAGCTGCTGATCCCGGCCAGTCCCCAATAATCTGGCAATTGCTGAGGCATTACACCAAATTCTTTCTCAATGAACGGCGCGTCCAGCCAGCGCTTCTGGAAATAGTCGCGAATGCGTAATGTTGGGGAGAGCAGTTGGCAATAACCTTTATCTGTCGAAACGATGGTGGCCTGATGTCCCGCCTGGGTGACTTTCACCGCCAGCGTTGCGGCTAAATCATCGGCTTCATTCCCGCTCGAGACCCAACAACAGACGCCGTGTTGTTCAAAAGCGGCGCGTAAGGCGGGCATTTCCTTGTGTAAATCGTCAGGCATTGGCGGGCGACCGGCTTTGTAGTCAGGTAAGCGTTGGTGACGCCAGCCGCTGTTGCGCGCTTCGTCATCAAATACCGCCACGGCGTGTGTGGGCTGACTGTGCACAATCAACTGATCGAGCGCGTGCTGGCACGTCTCCACGCAGGGCGACCCCTGGACGGCGTGAATGCGACGAATGAGATTGAGTGCATCGACAATGAGCAGATGGACGGCCACGGTGTTCTCCCTGATAAATCAGGCTGTAGGGTAACATTCACAGTGGGGGGAGGCGAAGATCTGAAACAACATTTTGCCGGATGGCGGCTGACGCCTTATCCGGCCTACAAATGACTGTGGCACTGTAGGCCGGATAAGTTTGCGCCAGGGATTAATCGCAGGTAACGATCTTCATCGCCAGACCGCCACGCGAGGTTTCGCGGTATTTGGCATTCATATCTTTACCTGTCTCGTACATGGTCTCGATAACTTTATCGAGGCATACACGAGGCTCGCTGGTACGGCGCAGCGCCATACGAGCTGCGTTCACCGCTTTCACCGATGCAATGGCGTTACGCTCAATGCACGGAACCTGAACTTGTCCGGCAACCGGATCGCAGGTCAGACCCAGGTTGTGTTCCATACCGATTTCTGCGGCGATACATACCTGCGTCGGGCTACCGCCCAGCAGTTCTGCCAGACCCGCCGCCGCCATAGAACACGCCACGCCGACTTCACCCTGACAGCCCACTTCAGCACCCGAAATTGAGGCATTCATCTTGTACAGGGAACCGATGGCGCTCGCGACCAGCATATAGCGTGCCAGTGAGTTAGCGTTCACGTCGCGGATAAACTTGTCATAGTACGCCAGCACTGCAGGAACAATCCCGCATGCGCCGTTCGTCGGGGCGGTAACTACACGTCCACCGGCAGCGTTCTCTTCGTTCACGGCCAGCGCAAACATGTTGATCCAGTCTACAACTGCCATCGGGTCAGTCGTGGTTTTGTCACTGCTAACCAGCATACGACGCAGTGCTGCCGCACGACGCGGAACGCGCAGTTTGCCCGGCAATACGCCTTCGGTGGTGATACCGCGTTCAATTCCACTGCGCATCACTTCCCAGACGTTTGCAAAGTGCTGTTCCAGCTCTTCTTTGCTGTGCAGGGCTAGTTCGTTCTGCATCATCAGGCCGGAAAGTGATAGTCCGGTTTCCTGACAGTGTCGTTGCAAATCGGCTGCGGATGTATACGGATATGGCACGTTTACCGGATTGTTATTCGGCAAACCAAAGTGTTCTTCATCAACGATAAATCCACCGCCGATGGAATAGTACGTCTGGCTGTAAATGGCTTTTTCGCCTGCCAGTGCGGTAATACGCATCCCGTTTTCGTGCAGGGACAGATTGTCCGTATGGAAATTCATGCACTTATCAACCGGGAATTCGACCTCATGTTGACCGTCCGCCAGCAGCAAACGTCCGTGAGTATTCACATCCTGGATAAAGGCCGGGATAGCATCAATGTCTACGGTATCCGGCAGATTACCCGCCAGGCCCATAATAATCGCGATGTCGGTATGGTGACCTTTCCCGGTCAGGGACAGAGAGCCATAGACATCAACCACTACGCGGGTTACGTCAGTGAGAATTCCGCGTGCAATCAGGTCATCCGTGAATTGTTTGCCTGCTTTCATCGGGCCAACAGTATGGGAGCTGGAAGGGCCAATGCCGATTTTGAAAATATCGAATACGCTAATCATGAGGCGTCCATTGTGTATCGAGGTGCGCCGCCCCGAAGAGCGGCGCAGGGGAATTAACTGAACAGAGAGTAGAAAATAGCGGAGATAGCGATCAGGCCCATAATCACAACGAACACGTTGCTGATATGGCCGCTGTATTTACGCATTGCCGGTACTTTCTGAATCGCATACATCGGCATCAGGAACAGAATCATCGCGATGATTGGGCCACCCAGGGTCTCAATCATACCGAGGATGCTCGGGTTCAGCGTCGCCACAATCCAGGTGGTTACCAGCATGAACAGTGCAGTGATTTTGTTCAGTTTGTTGATTTCGATGGATTTGCCTTTGCCGCGCAGAGACTTAATCACCATCCCGTTGAAGCCTTCACGTGCGCCCAGGTAGTGGCCGAGGAAGGATTTGGTGATAGCGATAATCGCGATGATCGGTGCCATCCAGGCAATAATCGGTGCGTTAAAGTGGTTTGCCAGGTAAGACAGGATAGAGATGTTCTGTTCTTTTGCTGCTGCCAGGTCCGCCGGGGTCAGGCTGAATACACAGCTGAAGACGAAGAACATAACGGTCAGTACCATCATGATGTGAGCGAATGCCAGAATCTTGGAGCATTTCTTCTCAGCTTCATCACCGTACTCTTCACGCTTCGCCACGGCGAAGGAGGAGATGATCGGGGAGTGGTTGAAGGAGAACACCATTACCGGAATCGCCAGCCACAGGGTCAACAGCAGGCCGTTGCCGGTGGTTGCCGCAGAGTCAAAAGACATGGTTTCCAGAATCGCACCGCTCCACTGAGGGATCAGATACAGCGCCAACAGCATCAGAGCCGCAACGAACGGGAATACCAGGATGCTCATCGCCTTAACGATCATCTGCTCACCGAAGCGCACGATGGTCATCATGCCGACAATCAGGATCAGAGACAGGATTGCACGCGGCGGCGGCGTAATCGCCAACTGGTGAGTCAGGAAGCTTTCAACGGTATTGGTGATTGCTACGCTGTAAACCAACAGAATCGGGTAGATAGCGAAGAAGTAGAGCAGGGTAATCAGTTTACCTGCGCCAACGCCGAAGTGTTCTTCTACAACTTCGGTGATGTCTTCACCCGGATTTTTACCGGACAACACGAAGCGGGTCAGACCACGGTGAGCAAAGAAGGTCATTGGGAAGGCAAGAATGGCCATGATGATCAGCGGGATCATACCGCCAACGCCTGCGTTAATTGGCAGGAATAATACACCCGCGCCAATCGCCGTGCCGTAAAGGCCCAGCATCCACATGGTGTCTGTCTTGCGCCATGCGCTGCGGGTCTGGCCCGTAACGATAGTGCTGGTTTGCGTGTTTTCCATCTGTTTCTCCTGGAGGAAGCTTAAAAAGTCGGGTTTGGGTTCAATCCAATGAAAAAATACCCGACTGTAAAACGAAATTCGTTTAGCGATTTTTATATAATTTTTCGCCGTAATAATTTTCGGGCGGAAAGATACATTTAAGTAATGAATGTATCAGTGATCGCGATCTCAAATGCAATAATCCACCTTTTATGTGGATAAATTTGGACCATTAATCTGTTAAAAAATAGTCAAAGCGAATTTACGGGCGTGAAGGCTAACATTAACGACATATGGCATGAAAGACAGGGCGCGAAGATACGAGGGTTGCGCTATAAAAACTGTTGTTTTTAGTGAATTCTGATGACTAATTATAATTTGCGGTGATAAATCACGGTTTCCCCTGGGAGGTAATCGTTTGCGTTTTGGGGCTCGCCAGACGAAAGATAATTGATATTTATGTTATTGCGTGAGCTATGTGACTGGTATCACTAAAAAAGCCGGTTGGCTGATGCGCCAAATCCGGCTTTGATATGGACAAAACTGTCACCGCTATAGCGCTGCTAGCGGGTGTTGAAGGTTATGCGCAGATCTCGTAGCACGGGATATACGCAGTGCCCGGTAACTTCATACGATGTTGTGCAACAAAGCCCTGCAGGAGATCGTCCATGCGGCGCATCATCTCAGGGTCACCGTGGATTTTGTACGGGCCAAACTCTTCAATGGCGCGAATGCCGACTTCTTTCACGTTCCCCGCGACAATCCCGGAGAATGCGCGACGCAGGTCTGCAGCCAGCACTTCAACAGGCTGGTCTGGATACAGTTTCAGATTCGCCATGTTTTCGTGGGACGGTTCGAACGGCATCTGCAGATCGGGCGCGATACGAATCGACCAGTTAAAGCTGTAAGCATCACCTGTGTCGCGACGGTTTTCTTTCACCAGCGGCATCGCTTTTTTCATCAGACGCGCCACTTCCGCTGCATCGTCAATGATAATGCGATAGTGGCGACGCGCATCTTCCCCCAGCGTGTGCACGATAAATTCGTCCAGCACGCGGAAGTAATCGGCGCTCTCTTTTGGCCCGGTCAGGATCAATGGCAGAACTTGATCTTTGTTGGCCGGATTCATCAGGATACCCAGCAGATACAACAGCTCTTCTGCTGTCCCTACGCCGCCCGGGAAGATGATAATACCGTGAGCGATACGCACGAACGCTTCCAGACGTTTTTCAATGTCCGGCATGATGATCAGTTCGTTAACCAGCGGGTTAGGCGGTTCCGCCGCGATAATTGACGGCTCGGTCATACCAATAAAGCGGCTGTCTTTGTAGCGCTGCTGAGCGTGGCCGACCGCGGCGCCTTTCATTGGTGCTTCCATCGCGCCCGGACCACACCCGGTGCAGATGTTCAGTTCACGCAGGCCTAACTGAGTGCCCACGCGACGCGCATACAAGTATTCGTTCTCGTTGATGGAGTGACCGCCCCAGCAGACGACCATGTTCGGCGCTTCACCGACGTGAAGCGCCCGGGCGTTACGCAGAATGGAGAAGACCAGGTTGGTGATGTGAACCGAGCTTTCGAGATCCAGATGCTGGAAACGACCCGCGTTATGGATCTGGCCATTGACGAAAAGAATGTCGCGCAGTACGGCAAACAGGTTGGCCTGCAGCGCGCGAATGATGCGCCCATCGACAAACGCGTCTTCAGGTGGGTTGATCAGTTCCAGCTTCACGCCGCGTTCACGGCGCAGCACGTTAATGTCGAAACTTTCAAAACGAGACAGCAGCTCTTTGCTGTTGTCTGTCAAACTGCCGGAGTTCAGAACGGCAAGCGAACAGTTACGAAACAGTTGATACAGGTCGCTGCTGGCCGTGCGTTTAAGCATATCGACTTCCAGCTGCGACAACATGTCCATTGAGCCAAGCGGGCTAATATGTGTAATCAAGTAAACTCCTTACGGGACGAGAGATATCATCCTCTACTGATTACAATAGCCCTGGCTTATGACCTTTCACAACCTTGCGCGCGGAATCCGACACGCAAAATTGAGAAAAAAGATTACTGACGCACCAGTCTGCCTGTTGCGGGAGTGAAATCTGTGTTGGTGCGCCATGGGTTGATATCGAGGCCGCCGCGTCGCGTGTAGCGTGCGTATACGCTCAGTTTCTCCGGCTGACAGAAACGCAGCAGGTCATTGAAAATGCGTTCCACACACTGCTCGTGAAATTCATTGTGGTGGCGGAAGGAGACCAGATAGCGCAGCAACTTTTCCCTGTCGATTTTGCGACCGCGATACTGAATTTGTATGGAACCCCAGTCAGGCTGGTGGGTGATCAGGCAGTTGGATTTTAGCAGATGGCTGACCAGCGTCTCTTCCACCGCTTTTTCACCGCTTACGGCATTTTCCAGATAGTCGGTGCTGAACTGGTAGTTATCGATGATGATATCCTGATTGTCGATACAGGTGCCATTGAAGTGGGCTATCGGCTGCCCTTCCTGTTCGTCAAGACGATAGAGCGCTACGCTGACATCACCTTGCGCGCAGGCGCGTAGATCGTGTTCCAGCGTCTGACGGACGTGTTCCCATGAGTCAAAACGCGTCTGATTAAAACTGTTCAGATACAGCTTAAAACTTTTTGATTCAATCAGATTAACGCTGGTGTAATCCAGCTCCACATGGCCGACCGCAACCTGCGGTAAGCCGTTGGCATTCAGCCATGACAGTTCATACAGCGTCCAGATATCGGCGCCGTGAAAAGGCAGATTATCGGCCTTAAGATCCAGCGGGTCGCGGTTCAGGCTGCGCGGAACACCCTGCAGCAGGCTGGCGTCGTAAATATCCCGGTAATCCGTTGATTTTCCGAGAGTCAGGCCGTCAAGCGCCTGATGATTTTCATAAGAGGACATGTTTCACCGTCATAAACCAGATACACTATGCGACAAGTGTATCCTGGCTTTTGTGAAGAGAGAAATCAGTGGACGAATTGACAGCACAGGCGTTGACAGCCTTTACGACGCGTTATTGCGATGCATGGCATGAAAAAAACGGCAGCTGGCCGCTGAGTGAAGAGCTGTATGGCGTACCGTCTCCGTGCATCATCTCCTCCACGAACGATGCGGTGTACTGGCAACCGCAGCCTTTTGTGGGCGAGCCGAATGTAAACGCGGTTGAACGCGCCTTTGATATTGTGGTACAACCCGCTGTTCATGCGTTTTATACCACCCAGTTTGCCGGGGACATGCACGCACAATTTGCGGATGAGAAACTTACTCTGCTGCAAACCTGGTCTGAAGATGACTTCAGGCGCGTACAGGAAAACCTGATCGGCCACCTGGTTACGCAAAAACGCCTTAAGCTCTCTCCTACACTTTTTATTGCCACACTGGACAATGAACTTGATGTTATTTCAGTGTGCAACTTGTCTGGGGAAGTCTGCAAGGAAACGCTGGGAACCCGTAAACGGACGGTTCTGGCGGCCTCGCTTGCGGAATTTCTTACTCAACTTAAGCCTGTTCTGTAATCCAGTTTGCCCTAGGGCGTGTGAGAGATCTCTTACAAACCCTGTAGGAGATTGCCAGGTGATCAGTAAAGACTTCATCGACCGATATAATGTTAACTATTTATAATTCAATTGGTTAATGTTTTATTGATAACTTTCATATGAAAATAATCATTAGGGTATGTCTGTAAGTGTCTTGTAAGACAATGCGAAACAGGCGATTCTATCTCTGTCGACAAGGAGTCGCACAACGAAGTGAACATCAGGATGATGACACTTCGGCAGGACACACCTGGACGGTGCTGCAAGGACAGGTTTCAGGATGAAGCAAAGAGGAAAACGCGGGAAGCGTTAAAGGACACCTCCAGGATGGAGAACGAGAGCCGGTCAGGATGTTCGGCGGGTCAGGATGGCCAGGACACTTCAGGATGAAGTTTTCACATCGGGGTGATGTGAGCAGGATGCAAAAGTTCAGGATGAACGCGGTCGCAAGACCACAGGAAAAGTTGTCACGGATGAGCAGGGAGCACTAAAAGTAGCTGGAATGCTGCGAAACGAACCGGGAGCACTGTTTTTACAGTGCTCCCTTTTTTTTATTTCCTTTCTACTGGTGCTATTCTTCGCGCCAGATTTTTCATCATTGAGGTTAATTTCATGACGACTCATGACCGTGTGCGCGAGCAGTTGCATGCGCTTGAAGTACTGCTGCGTGAACATAATCACTGGCGGATGGATGAGCCAGAAGCGCATCTGTTTTCCAGCACGCAGCCTTTTTGTATGGATACCATGGAGCCGGTTGAATGGCTGCAGTGGGTGTTGATTCCCCGCATGCATGCGCTGCTTGATAATGCGCAGCCACTTCCAGAAGCGTTCGCTATTGCGCCATATTATGAAATGGCGCTGGCAGCCGATCATCCACAGCGCGATGTGATCCTGATTGCATTGCAGGATCTGGATGCGCTATTTACCAGTGATAACGCCTGATGCTGGAGATTCTCTATCAGGACCAATGGCTGGTTGCAGTCAACAAACCTTCGGGCTGGCTGGTTCATCGCAGTTGGCTCGACCGCGATGAGAAAGTGGTGGTAATGCAAACGGTGCGCGACCAGATTGGTCAGCACGTTTTTACCGCCCACCGACTCGACAGACCGACATCCGGTGTGCTGTTGATGGGGCTGTCCAGCGAGGCCGGACGACGGCTGGCACAGCAGTTTGAGCAGCATCAAATCCAAAAACGCTATCATGCGATTGTGCGTGGCTGGCTGATGGATGATGCCGTGCTGGATTATCCTTTGGTGGAAGAGCTGGACAAGATTGCCGATAAATTTGCCCGTGACGACAAAGGCCCACAGCCTGCGGTAACCCATTATCGCGGCCTGGCGACGGTTGAAATGCCGGTGGCGACCGGACGTTATCCGACCACCCGTTACGGGCTGGTGGAGCTGGATCCTAAAACCGGTCGAAAACACCAGCTCAGACGTCACCTGGCGCATTTGCGTCATCCGATTATTGGCGACAGCAAGCACGGTGATTTGCGACAAAACCGCAGCGCCGCGGAGCATTTCGGTTGTCAGCGATTAATGCTGCATGCCAGCCAGCTTGCGCTGACCCATCCTTTCACCGGCGAACCGCTGGTTATTCGCGCCGGGCTGGATGACGTCTGGATGCAGGCGCTATCACAGTTTGGCTGGCGTGGACTTCTCCCTGAGAATGAAAGGGTTGAGTTCAGCGGGCTGTCAGGTCAGGATAAGCAGATAGATTCTTAAGTCCCAGGAGATTACGGTTATGGCGGAAATTGGAATTTTTGTCGGCACGATGTACGGAAACGCGCTGCTGGTTGCCGAAGAGGCCGAAGCTATCCTCGCAAATCAGGGGCATAAAGCTACGGTTTATGAAGATCCGGAACTGGCTGACTGGGAAAAGTACAAAGACAAGTACATCCTGGTCGTAACGTCAACGACGGGACAAGGCGATCTGCCGGACAGCATCGTGCCGCTGTTTCAGGGAATTAAAGACCAACTGGGTTATCAGCCCGACGTTCACTACGGCATTATTGCACTCGGTGACAGTTCATATGCCAATTTCTGCGGCGGTGGTAAGCAGTTTGATGCGCTTTTGCAGGAACAGAGCGCCCAGCGTGTAGGTGAGATGCTGCTGATTGATGCCGGTGAACATCCGGAACCGGAAAGCGAATCCAACCCCTGGGTAGAACACTGGGCAACGCTCCTCAAATAGAATATTACCCAACCATCCGCACAGTTCGAATCATAAGCCGGGTAAGGCGTCGCCATTACCCGGCAATAAATCCCCCTCAAACGCCAATTTCGTGAAGCATCTTCCATTCCCTTAGGCTTATGCCATAAACAACCTCATTCACCCCTCGCAATGTTGTGTTTTTGCACGGTGAGGGTAAGAGGCACTCCTTCATATACTTTTCCCGTCAGTTCCCGAAAAGGCAGCGAGTCAGAATAAAACGGCCCTGAGCTGTACCAAAACTGCCACACACTAACCTCTCATTCTGATCACCCTACAGGTGCTGTACAGAATGAACTGGCGAAAGCCACGATTCAGGAGTGCAACAATGAGTTCATTAAGTCAGGCGGCGAGCAGCGCGGAAAAACGCACTAACGCTCGCTACTGGATAGTGGTGATGTTGTTTATCGTCACATCCTTCAACTACGGCGACCGCGCCACCTTATCCATTGCCGGTTCGGAGATGGCCAAAGACATTGGTCTGGATGCGGTAGGGATGGGGTATGTATTTTCCGCTTTTTCATGGGCCTATGTTATCGGCCAGATCCCTGGCGGCTGGTTGCTTGACCGCTTTGGTTCAAAACGCGTTTATTTCTGGTCCATCTTTATCTGGTCCATGTTTACCCTGCTGCAGGGCTTCGTCGATATCTTTAGCGGCTTCGGCATTATCGTTGCGTTGTTTACCCTGCGCTTTCTTGTGGGGTTAGCTGAAGCGCCATCCTTCCCCGGCAACAGTCGCATAGTTGCGGCATGGTTCCCGGCACAGGAGAGGGGCACGGCGGTCGCAATCTTTAACTCTGCGCAGTACTTTGCCACCGTTATCTTCGCGCCAATCATGGGCTGGCTGACCCACGAAGTAGGCTGGTCACACGTATTCTTCTTTATGGGCGGACTCGGGATCATCATCAGTTTTGTCTGGCTGAAGGTGATTCATGAACCAAACCAGCACCCGGGTGTAAACCAAAAAGAGCTGGACTACATTGCCGAAGGTGGCGCACTGATCAACATGGATCAGGCAGCCGCTAAAGCTAAAGTTCCGTTCAGCGTGAAATGGGGACAAATCAAACAGTTGTTGGGTTCCCGCATGATGATCGGTATCTACATCGGTCAGTACTGTATTAACGCGCTGACCTACTTCTTTATCACCTGGTTCCCGGTCTATCTGGTACAGGCGCGCGGTATGTCGATTCTGAAAGCGGGATTTGTCGCGTCGGTCCCGGCTATTTGCGGATTCGCAGGCGGCGTGCTCGGCGGCATTATTTCCGACTGGCTGATGCGTCGCACCGGTTCGCTGAATATCGCCCGCAAAACGCCAATCGTGTTGGGTATGTTGCTGTCAATGGTGATGGTGTTCTGTAACTACGTCAACGTTGAGTGGATGATTATCGGCTTTATGGCGCTGGCTTTCTTCGGTAAAGGTATTGGTGCACTGGGCTGGGCGGTAATGGCAGACACGGCCCCCAAAGAGATTAGCGGCCTGAGCGGCGGTCTGTTCAACATGTTCGGTAATATCTCCGGCATCGTGACACCGATTGCTATTGGCTACATTGTGGGCACGACGGGGTCGTTTAATGGTGCCTTGATTTACGTTGGGGTGCATGCGCTGATTGCTGTGGTGAGCTATCTGGTGCTGGTCGGTGATATTAAACGTATCGAACTTAAACCTGTCGCAGGACAATGATGATGACAACACAATCAAGCCCCGTTATTACCGATATGAAGGTCATCCCGGTGGCCGGGCATGACAGCATGCTGCTCAATATTGGCGGTGCGCACAACGCATATTTCACCCGCAATATTGTGGTTCTTACCGATAACGCCGGTAATACTGGCGTCGGTGAAGCGCCGGGCGGTGAAGTGATTTATCAGACTCTGGTTGACGCTATCCCGATGGTATTGGGTCAGGAAGTGGCCCGCCTGAATAAGGTGGTCCAGCAGGTACATAAAGGCAATCAGGCTGCTGACTTTGATACTTTCGGCAAAGGTGCCTGGACATTTGAGCTGCGCGTCAATGCGGTGGCGGCGCTGGAGGCCGCGCTGCTGGATCTGCTGGGCAAAGCGCTGAATGTACCGGTCTGCGAGCTGTTAGGTCCGGGTAAGCAGCGTGATGCAGTGACCGTGCTCGGGTATCTGTTCTATGTAGGTGATCGCTGCAAAACCGATTTGCCGTATCTGGAAAGTACGCCGGGTAAACATGAGTGGTATCAATTACGTCACCAGCAAGCGATGACCAGCGACGCGGTGGTGCGTCTGGCGCAGGCGTCACAGGATCGCTACGGCTTTAAAGATTTCAAACTGAAGGGTGGTGTGCTGCCGGGCGAGCAGGAAATCGACACCGCTCGTGCGCTGAAAAAATGCTTCCCGGATGCGCGTATTACGGTTGATCCCAACGGTGCCTGGTTGCTGGATGAAGCCATCTCCCTGTGTAAAGGGCTGAACGATGTGCTGACCTACGCCGAAGATCCATGCGGCGCTGAACAGGGTTTTTCTGGCCGCGAAGTGATGGCTGAGTTCCGCCGCGCGACTGGTTTGCCGGTGGCGACCAACATGATTGCTACCAACTGGCGCGAAATGGGCCACGCGGTAATGCTGAATGCAGTCGATATTCCGCTGGCCGATCCGCACTTCTGGACGCTTTCCGGCGCGGTACGCGTGGCGCAGTTGTGCGATGACTGGGGCCTGACCTGGGGATGCCATTCTAATAACCACTTTGATATTTCGCTGGCGATGTTCACCCACGTCGGTGCGGCTGCGCCGGGTAATCCAACGGCTATTGATACCCACTGGATCTGGCAGGAGGGTGATTGCCGCCTGACCAAAAATCCGCTGGAGATTAAAAACGGAAAAATTGCGGTACCCGATGCGCCCGGTCTGGGCGTGGAACTGGACTGGGATCAGGTGCAGAAAGCGCATGAAGCCTATAAGGCGCTGCCCGGCGGCGCGCGTAATGACGCAGGCCCAATGCAGTATCTGATCCCCGGATGGACTTTTGACCGTAAACGTCCCGTTTTCGGCCGCCACTAATTTTGAATAAGGACTTAATTATGAGCGCACAATTTTCTACCCCACTGGTTACCTCTATGCAGGTTATTCCGGTTGCGGGTCATGACAGTATGCTGATGAACCTGAGCGGCGCACATGCTCCGTTCTTCACGCGCAATATTGTGATTATTAAAGATAACTCCGGTCATACCGGCGTGGGTGAAATTCCCGGCGGAGAAAAAATCCGTAAAACGCTGGAAGATGCGATTCCGCTGGTGGTGGGCAAAACGTTAGGTGAATACAAAAACGTACTGAATACGGTACGCAATACTTTTGCCGATCGTGATGCGGGCGGTCGCGGTTTGCAGACCTTTGATTTACGTACCACTATTCATGTGGTTACTGGGATCGAAGCTGCCATGTTGGATCTGTTAGGCCAGCACCTGGGGGTGAATGTCGCGTCTCTGCTGGGTGATGGTCAGCAGCGTAGCGAAGTGGAAATGTTGGGGTATCTGTTCTTCGTCGGCAACCGTAAAGCGACGCCGCTGCCGTATCAGAGTCAGCCGGATGAGAAGTGCGACTGGTATCGTCTGCGTCATGAAGAGGCCATGACCCCGGATGCGGTTGTGCGCCTGGCGGAAGCCGCGTATGAGAAATATGGCTTTAACGACTTTAAACTGAAAGGTGGCGTGCTGGCAGGGGAAGAGGAAGCGGAATCTATCGTCGCGTTGGCGAAGCGTTTCCCGCAGGCCCGCGTAACGCTCGATCCCAACGGCGCCTGGTCGTTGAATGAAGCGATCAAGATCGGTAAGTATCTGAAGGGTTCTCTGGCCTATGCGGAAGATCCGTGCGGCGCCGAGCAGGGCTTCTCTGGGCGTGAAGTGATGGCGGAATTCCGCCGCGCTACTGGCCTGCCGACAGCGACCAATATGATTGCTACCGACTGGCGTCAGATGGGGCACACGCTGTCGTTGCAGTCCGTGGATATCCCACTGGCGGACCCGCATTTTTGGACCATGCAGGGGTCTGTTCGCGTAGCGCAGATGTGTCATGAGTTTGGTCTCACCTGGGGTTCACACTCTAACAACCACTTTGATATTTCGCTGGCGATGTTTACGCATGTCGCGGCGGCTGCGCCGGGTAAAATTACGGCCATTGATACCCACTGGATCTGGCAGGAAGGTAACCAACGCCTGACCAAAGAACCGTTCGACATTAAAGGCGGCATGGTACAGGTACCAGCGAAGCCGGGTCTGGGTGTAGAACTGGATATGGACCAGGTGATGAAAGCGCACGAACTGTACCAGCAACATGGCCTGGGAGCGCGTGATGACGCGATGGGAATGCAGTACCTGATCCCGAACTGGACCTTCGATAATAAACGCCCATGCATGGTGCGCTAAGTGTTATGCCGGTTCTGGCAGGAACCGGCACATCTCCAGGTGTATGATTAACAGAATCAACATGCGTAAGGACGGCTTATGAAAATAGTAATTGCACCGGATTCTTATAAAGAGAGTTTGAGTGCGCTTGAGGTGGCAACTGCCATTGAGCAGGGTTTTCGTGAGATCTGGCCTGATGCGGATTACGTAAAGATACCGGTCGCTGATGGTGGTGAAGGAACGGTCGAGGCGATGGTTGCCGCTACGGCGGGCCACCTTGTGCATGTTGATGTTACGGGGCCCCTGGGAAGTAAGGTACAGGCATTTTATGGGGTATCAGGAGATGAGCGCTCAGCGTTTATCGAGATGGCGGCCGCCAGTGGGTTAGAGCGAGTTCCGGCAGGGTTACGCGACCCGCTGAAAACCACCTCATGGGGGACCGGAGAGTTGATTCGCCATGCGCTGGATGCGGGTGTAGAACACATCATCATCGGGATTGGCGGTAGTGCGACCAATGATGGTGGTGCCGGTATGGTGCAGGCACTGGGCGCCAAATTGCTGGATGCACAGAATAACCAGATTGCACAAGGCGGGATCGGTCTGGAAGCGCTCACCAGGATCGATATTTCAGCGTTAGATAAGCGCCTTGCCACCTGTCGTATCGAAGTGGCCTGTGATGTCACGAATCCGCTGACCGGTAAAGAGGGCGCTTCTGCAGTATTTGGTCCACAAAAAGGGGCAACGCCAGAGATGATCACCCGTCTGGATAATGCGCTGACGCACTATGCACAACTGATTGCCCGCGATCTGGACGTTAACGTGCTGGATCTGGCCGGTGGAGGCGCTGCCGGAGGCATGGGAGCTGCACTGTATGCGTTTTGCGGCGCGCAGCTACGCCGTGGTATCGAGATCGTGACGGATGCGTTACACCTCGACGACTGCGTTGCGGATGCAGACCTAGTTGTGACCGGGGAAGGGCGTATTGACAGTCAGACGATCCATGGCAAAGTCCCGGTAGGCGTAGCGAATGTTGCAAAGCGATATAATAAGCCCGTCATTGGTATTGCAGGCAGCCTGACGCCAGATGTTGGCGTGGTGCATGAGCATGGAATTGATGCTGTTTTTAGCGTGATTTATACCATTTGCACGCTGGATGAGGCGCTGGATAATGCGAGTGAAAATGTGCGGATGACGGCACGAAACGTGGCCGCAACGCTTAAAGCAGGGCAGCAATTACGCTGAGTTGTAGGTCGGAGAAGGCGTTTACGCCGCTCCGGCGATGTGCCCGATGGCGCGACGCCTATCGGGCCTACGGTAAACAGCGAAACCTGTCGGCCGGATAAGGTGTTTACGCCGCATCGGCGAATATCACCCCAATATCCGTTTCGCTTCTCGCCCGACGTTGTCCATCTCATCAAGAAGCTCTAAAAACTCTGGTTCCAGATCTTCTTCTTTGGTCCCGCTACGTAACTGCTGTTCAATAAGCAGGCACAGGTTTTTCATGCGGGGAACCCCGCTGTAACCGCAGCTGCCGTGTAGTTTATGAATCAAATCCACCAACCCTTCAGGGTTTTCACCCACCAGTTGCTCTTCAATTCTGTTACGGACTTCAGGCAAGAAATCGATCAGCATTTGCAGCATATCCCGCGCCAGATCGTTTTTACCGGCAGCCTGTCTCAACGCCAGTTGCCAGTCGAGGGTCGTATTCGGGTTGACCACGGGGTCAGGGGGGGCCGCCACGATAGCCCGGGCTGATGTGCCGGCACCGGGCTTATAGCGCAACAGCAAACTGTGCAATTTATCTTCTTCAATCGGCTTAGCCAGGTAGTCATTCATTCCGGCGCTGAGTAACTTCTCTTTTTGCCCTGCCATGGCATGTGCTGTTACCGCAATAACCGGTGTCTGCTGCTGGTGTGGAAGCTGATGGATCAGTTCGCAGGCACGAATACCGTCCATGTCTGGCATCTGAATATCCATCAGGATCAGATCAAACTGCATTTGCTTGGCTCTGTCCACCGCCTGCTGCCCGCTGTCGCACAGCTCGACGTGCTGAACCTTATCTTCAAGTAATGCGCCGATAAGCTTCAGGTTCGCCGGGTTGTCGTCCACCGCCATCACGGTCATCGCAATCTTGCTTTCATCTAACAACTGGCGTTCTGCACCCTGGTTCAGGTGGCAATATTCGGTTAACGCAGGCAGTAATCGGGTTGAGGTGAGCGGTTTTAACAGACATGCCGCCGCGCCGCCTTGCTTTAATTTTTCAGCGTTAATCTGCGCATGGCAAGGCAGCGCCAGCAACAGGAAATCGGTCATTGCGGCTGCGCTTGCCAGACGTTTATGCTGCATGGTGAGCGGCTCGTGGAAAGTGACGGGGACACCAAGTAGCAGGATATCGTAGTGTTCTGCCGGTAATGCAGAGAATGAAGGGCTGTAAATCACCTCCAGCGGCGTTTCACTCAAGATATCTAACGTGCATTGCGCGGCGGTAGCATTTGGTTCAACGTAAGCCAGTCGTTTTCCGGCCAGACAGCGGGTGGTTGAACGATCGCTGATAACATTAGGATTGAGATCAAGACTGATATGGAACCAGAAAGTGGAACCGCGATTGGGTTGGCTATGGAACGAGATATCCCCACCCATTTCATTGACCAGTTTTTGTGTGATCACAAGGCCAAGTCCGGTACCGCCGTGACGGCGCGAAATGCTGGCATCAGCCTGACGGAAAGCCTGGAACAGACGTGACTGATCGCGTTCCGGGATGCCAATACCGGTATCGCGGATTTGAACTTCAATCTGGACTTTGGTGTTACTGAGCGCGCGTTTTTCAACCAGAATGTCGATATTGCCGCTCTCAGTAAATTTGATGGCATTGCCGACCAGGTTGGTAATGACCTGTTGCAGGCGCAGCGGATCGCCAATCACATTGTCCGGAACGTCATTTTTAATATTCAGTGTTAGCTCCAGCCCTTTGTCATGGGAGGAGTGCGCTAACAGCGTTACGACGTCATCCAGTGTGCTGCGCAGCGGGAACGGTATGCTTTCCAGAATCAGTTTACCCGCTTCCAGTTTAGAGAAGTCGAGCACATCATTGATGATAGCAAGCAGGTTGTTAGCAGAGCGCTCAATTGTATTCAGGTGATCGCGCTGGGTGGTGTTGAGCTCGGTTTTCAGTGTCAGGCGTGTAAAGCCAATGACACCGTTTAGCGGTGTACGTAGCTCATGAGACATGTTCGCCAGGAACTCTGATTTAATACGTGCAGCTTCCTGGGCGCGTTTCTTTGCCAGATCCAACTCAACGTTTTGGATTTCCATCTGCTCCAGCGTTTCGCGCAGATCTGAAGTCGCCTGATCGATATTGTGCTGCATCTCTTCATGGTAGGCGGCGAGAGACATTGCCATCGAGTTGATGCCATTCTTCAGCATATCCAGTTCGCCCAACATGAAACCTTCCACGCGGCTATCGAGCTGACCTCTACGTATTCGGTCAACGGTATTCACCATGTTGCGAATTGGTCCGGTCACGTCGCGCATCAGACGCCAGCCGAAAATTAACGCAATGCCAATACAAAACAGCATCATGACGCTGGAGATAAAGATCTCTTTGTACTGCTGTAATCGCACGGACTTGAGGTCCAGCTCAAGCGCCACATACCCCAACATATTTTTGGTGTTTTTGGCATCGCTAACGGCAGATTCATCAGGTGAATAGCTTTCCGATATAATAGGGGTACGCAGGATCATGATATCCCCGTGCCGGGTTACGCTCAGCTTTCGCGGAAACGGCGATCCGGTAGCCAATTGCATCTCTGACGGATCAAGATGAAAGTTGGAGGTGACGAACAGTTGGTTATTTTCGTCATAGACGGAAATTGCCCGCACAATATCGGAATGGCGACGATGCAACACGCTGATAAGCTGGCCGATGGATTCCCGGTTTTGCAAGTTCATGCCGTATTCGCTGGAAACCGCGAGTGGCTCGATGATGCTGGCACCAGCATCTTCCAGTTGACGCTGCAAGTCGTTATAGCGATGCACAACAAAAAAGATACTGAGCAGCAAACCTATCAGGACGGTCGGGGCCAGGATCAGAATCATCATGCGTGCGCGCAGGCTGTAGTTGGTCATGGAGTTCCGTTATGGGACAATTAGGGTCACACTGTTAAATAGAGAAATATCTCGTCGATGGCGCAATTCTACTCTGCAAAACGACGCGTGACGACGCGTCAGATCATAACCGTTACCGTCAATGACCTTGATTCTTTTGGTCAGGGCGTTGCTCGTCATAACGGGAAAGCCCTGTTTATACCGGAATTGCTGCCTCAGGAAAGCGCAGAAGTGGTGATAACTGAAGATAAAAAACAGTTCGCCCGCGCGCAAGTCAAACGTCGTTTAAACGACAGTTCGGAACGTGAAGTGCCACGTTGTCCACATTTTGGGGTCTGTGGTGGCTGTCAACAGCAGCACGCCAGCATCTCGTTGCAGCAGCGTAGCAAAAGTGCAGCGTTATCGCGTTTAATGAAATGTGAGGTGACAGAAGTTATCGCCGATACCCCGTGGGGCTATCGACGCCGCGCGCGTTTAAGTCTGAACTATCGCTCGAAAGAGCAGCAATTGCAGATGGGATTTCGCAAGTCCGGCTCCAGCGACATTATTGATGTGAAGCAATGCCCTATTTTGGTGCCCCAACTTGAGGCGTTGCTGCCTGAAATTCGGGCATGCCTGCAGAGTCTGCAGGGGCTGCGTCACTTGGGGCATGTCGAATTGGTGCAGGCTGGAAGTGGAACTCTGATGATTTTGCGCCACACCGCACCATTGAGTGCCGCGGATAAAGAAAAACTGGAACACTTTTCGCATTCTCAGGGACTGTCTTTGTTTCTGGCTCCGCAAAGCGAGATACTGGAATCAAATTCAGAAGAATCGCCCTGGTATGATTCAAATGGACTACGTTTAACCTTCAGCCCGCGTGATTTTATCCAGGTCAATGAAGGGGTAAACCAAAAAATGGTTTCCTGTGCGCTGGAATGGCTGGATGTGCAGCGAGAGGACCGGGTGCTCGATTTGTTCTGTGGTATGGGGAATTTTACGTTGCCGTTGGCCGTACGAGCAGCGAGCGTTGTGGGTGTTGAAGGTGTCCCTGCGCTGGTGGAAAAAGGCCGGGAAAATGCGCGGAATAACGGACTACACAATGTGACATTCTTTCATGAAAACCTTGAAGAAGATGTCACCAAACAACCATGGGCAAAAAACGGATTTGATAAAGTATTGCTCGATCCTGCGCGTGCGGGGGCTGCCGGCGTGATGCAACATATTATAAAGTTAAACCCTGGCCGCGTTGTTTATGTATCCTGTAATCCTGCTACGCTGGCTCGTGACAGCGAAGCGTTACTCAATGCAGGATATACCGTTCGGCGACTGGCGATGCTCGATATGTTCCCGCACACTGGACATCTGGAATCGATGGTCCTGTTTGAGCGTTTGTAATGAATTTTATACCCATTGGATTTCGGGTTGTAATGCAACGTGAAAGACAATGGGTACGGCTTGTCGACTTCGACAGGCCATGCCCCTTAAGGAGAGGACGATGGTTGCGGTAAGAAGTGCACATATAAATAAAGCTGGTGAGTTTGATCCTAAGAAATGGATCGCGAGTCTTGGGATCTCCAGCCAGCAGTCGTGTGAACGCTTAGCCGAAACCTGGGCGTATTGCCTGCAGCAGACACAGGGGCATCCGGATGCGGATCTGCTGCTGTGGCGTGGCGTCGAAATGGTGGAAATACTCTCCATGCTGAGCATGGATATCGACACGCTGCGAGCGGCGATGCTGTTCCCTCTGGCGGATGCCAATGTGGTGAGTGAAGACATCCTGCGCGAGAGCGTAGGCACGTCAATCGTTAACCTTATCCATGGTGTGCGTGATATGGCGGCGATACGCCAACTTAAAGCCACGCATACCGATTCAGTCTCTTCCGAGCAGGTCGATAACGTTCGTCGCATGCTGCTGGCAATGGTCGACGACTTCCGCTGCGTGGTCATCAAGCTGGCGGAACGTATTGCCCATTTGCGAGAAGTGAAAGACGCACCGGAAGATGAACGCGTACTGGCAGCAAAAGAGTGCACCAATATCTATGCCCCGCTGGCCAACCGATTAGGCATCGGGCAATTAAAATGGGAGCTGGAAGATTACTGCTTCCGTTACCTGCACCCGGCTGAATACAAACGTATTGCCAAGCTGCTGCATGAACGTCGTATCGACAGGGAACATTATATTGATGAATTCGTCGGTCATTTGCGCTCAGAGATGAAAACGGAAGGCGTCAAAGCCGAAGTTTACGGACGTCCGAAGCACATCTACAGCATCTGGCGCAAAATGCAGAAAAAGCAGCTGGCTTTTGACGAACTGTTCGATGTGCGTGCGGTGCGTATCGTGGCTGAGCGTTTACAGGATTGCTATGCCGCGCTGGGGATTGTGCATACTCACTATCGCCATCTGCCTGATGAGTTCGATGACTACGTTGCCAATCCAAAGCCTAACGGTTACCAGTCAATCCATACGGTTGTGCTGGGGCCTGGCGGTAAAACCATTGAAATCCAGATCCGTACCAAACAGATGCACGAAGATGCTGAGCTGGGTGTTGCCGCGCACTGGAAGTACAAAGAAGGTACTGCTTCAGGCGCGGCGCGCTCTGGTCATGAAGACCGCATTGCGTGGCTGCGTAAACTGATAGCCTGGCAGGAAGAGATGGCGGATTCCGGTGAAATGCTGGATGAAGTGCGTAGCCAGGTCTTTGATGACAGAGTTTACGTCTTTACGCCAAAAGGCGATGTTGTGGACTTACCGGCGGGCTCAACGCCGCTCGATTTTGCTTATCACATTCACAGTGATGTGGGGCATCGTTGCATTGGCGCGAAAATTGGCGGGCGCATCGTACCGTTTACCTATCAGCTGCAGATGGGCGATCAAATTGAAATCATCACTCAGAAACAGCCAAACCCAAGTCGTGACTGGCTAAATCCTAACCTTGGCTACGTAACCACCAGTCGTGGGCGTTCGAAGATCCACGCCTGGTTCCGTAAACAGGATCGCGACAAAAACATCCTGGCGGGCCGCCAGATCCTCGACGATGAGCTGGCGCATTTAGGTATTAGCCTGAAAGAAGCGGAAAAACATCTGCTGCCGCGCTACAGCTTCAATGAGCTGGATGAGCTGCTGGCGGCGATTGGCGGAGGAGACATCCGCCTCAACCAGATGGTGAACTTCCTGCAGGCGCAGTTTAATAAACCAAGCGCTGCCGAACAGGATGCCGCCGCGCTGAAACAACTTCAGCAGAAAACGCAGGCGCCGCAGAGTCGCCGAAAAGACGACGGTCGCGTGGTGGTTGAAGGGGTGGGTAACCTGATGCACCACATCGCTCGGTGCTGCCAGCCGATTCCTGGCGATGAGATTGTCGGGTTTATCACCCAGGGACGCGGTATTTCCGTCCACCGGGCGGATTGCGAACAGCTGAATGAACTGCGCTCGCATGCGCCGGAACGAATTGTTGACGCGGTTTGGGGCGAAAGCTACTCGGCAGGGTATTCGCTGGTGGTTCGCGTCCAGGCTAACGATCGCAGCGGCTTGTTACGTGATATCACGACGATTCTTGCCAACGAAAAGGTGAACGTGCTGGGGGTTGCCAGCCGGAGTGATACCAAACAACAGTTGGCCACCATTGATATGACCATCGAAATCTACAACCTGCAGGTGCTCGGACGTGTGCTCGGCAAGCTGAACCAGGTGCCGGATGTGATCGACGCACGCCGTCTGCACGGTAATTAATTATTTTGTAGGCCGGATGATCTTGCAGGCCTGATGGCAACGCGTCAGCGTTGCCATCAGGCATTGCTATATCGCCGGATGTTGGCTGTCGCCATATCCGGTCTACTATATTGAAATTTCAGGATATTCCAATGAACCAAATCGATCGACTGCTCGGTATTATGCAGCGCCTGCGCGACCCGGAAAACGGTTGTCCGTGGGATAAAGAGCAGACATTCGCCACTATTGCCCCTTACACCCTCGAAGAAACCTATGAAGTACTTGATGCCATTGCGCGCGAAGACTTCGACGATCTGCGTGGTGAATTAGGCGATCTGTTGTTCCAGGTGGTGTTTTACGCCCAGATGGCACAGGAAGAAGGGCGCTTCAACTTTGATGATATCTGCGCTGCGATAAGCGATAAGCTTGAACGCCGCCACCCGCATGTTTTCGCAGATGTTTCTGCCAGTAACAGCACCGAGGTGCTAACCCGTTGGGAGCAAATCAAAACCGAAGAACGTGCCGAGAAGTCACAACATTCCGCGCTGGACGATATTCCCCGTAGTTTACCGGCACTAATGCGCGCCCAGAAAATCCAGAAACGTTGCTCAAATGTTGGCTTCGACTGGAAAACATTAGGGCCGGTTGTCGACAAGGTTTACGAAGAGATTGACGAAGTCATGTTCGAGGCGAAGCAGGCTGTCGTTGACCAGGCTAAACTGGAGGAGGAAATGGGCGACCTGCTGTTTGCCACGGTCAATATGGCCCGGCATTTAGGCACTAAAGCAGAGACTGCTTTGCAGAAAGCGAATGAAAAATTCGAGCGCCGTTTTCGTGAGGTTGAGCGAATTGTGGCTGCCCGCGGTCTGGAAATGACAGGTGTTGATCTGGAAACAATGGAAGAAGTCTGGCAACAGGTAAAACGACAGGAAATTGATCTCTAAGGGATTTCGTCGGTCAAGGGCGATTTGTGTGATTTTTTAAATAACAAGCGCTTGATTTACGTCAAAAACATTTACCCCAAAGGGGCTATTTTCTCACTCCCGATGTTAATGTGAGCCTGGTGAAGAGGAGGAATAATGAAAGTTTGTGGCGCTCGTCATGTTCGGGTATACTACTTTCCCGTCTTGGTAATTCCATCGTTTCACCCTAACTTCTCAGGTCCAGCATGACAACGAACTATATTTTTGTGACCGGCGGGGTCGTATCCTCTCTGGGAAAAGGCATTGCCGCAGCCTCCCTGGCAGCCATTCTTGAAGCCCGTGGCCTCAATGTAACCATGATGAAACTGGATCCGTACATCAACGTCGATCCAGGTACTATGAGCCCTATCCAACACGGGGAAGTGTTCGTTACCGAAGACGGCGCTGAAACCGACCTGGACCTGGGTCACTATGAGCGTTTCATTCGTACGAAAATGAGCCGCCGTAACAACTTCACCACCGGTCGTATCTACTCCGACGTTCTGCGTAAAGAACGCCGTGGCGACTACCTGGGCGCGACCGTTCAGGTTATCCCGCACATCACGAATGCCATTAAAGAACGCGTTCTGGAAGGCGGCGAAGGTCATGATGTTGTTCTGGTTGAAATCGGCGGAACCGTTGGGGATATCGAATCTCTGCCGTTCCTTGAAGCGATTCGCCAGATGGCCGTAGAAATTGGCCGTGAGCACACGTTGTTTATGCATCTGACGCTGGTTCCGTACATGGCGGCGGCAGGTGAAGTCAAAACTAAACCGACTCAGCACTCGGTAAAAGAGCTGCTTTCTATCGGTATTCAGCCAGATATCCTGATTTGTCGCTCCGATCGCGCAGTTCCGGCTAATGAACGTGCAAAAATTGCATTGTTCTGTAACGTTCCGGAAAAAGCGGTGATTTCTCTGAAAGATGTCGATTCCATCTATAAAATTCCGGGCCTGTTGAAATCTCAGGGCCTTGACGATTATATTTGTAAACGATTCAGCTTGAACTGTCCGGAAGCGAATCTGTCAGAATGGGAACAGGTTATCTACGAAGAAGCGAATCCGGCAGGCGAAGTGACTATTGGTATGGTCGGCAAGTACATTGAACTGCCGGATGCCTATAAGTCAGTTATCGAAGCGCTGAAGCACGGTGGCTTGAAGAATCGTGTCACCGTCAACATCAAGCTGATTGATTCGCAAGATGTCGAAACGCGCGGCGTTGAGATCCTGAAAGGTCTTGATGCAATCCTGATCCCAGGCGGCTTCGGCTACCGTGGTGTTGAAGGTAAAATCGCGACAGCGCGCTTTGCGCGTGAGAACAATATTCCTTATCTGGGTATTTGCCTGGGTATGCAGGTTGCGTTGATTGAGTTTGCTCGTAACGTCGTGGGAATGGACAACGCCAACTCCACAGAATTTGTGCCAGACTGTAAGTACCCGGTGGTGGCCCTGATTACTGAATGGCGTGATGAAGACGGCAACGTCGAAGTCCGTACCGAGAAGAGCGATCTGGGCGGCACAATGCGTCTTGGTGCGCAACAGTGTCAGTTGAGCGATGAGAGTCTGGTTCGTCAACTGTACGGTACGCCGACAATTGTTGAACGCCATCGCCACCGCTACGAAGTCAACAATATGCTGTTGAAACAGATTGAAGCTGCGGGTCTGCGTGTTGCAGGCCGTTCCGGTGATGATCAGTTGGTCGAGATCATTGAGGTACCGAATCATCCGTGGTTCGTGGCCTGTCAGTTCCACCCGGAATTTACTTCCACGCCACGTGATGGGCACCCGCTGTTCGCCGGCTTTGTGAAAGCCGCCAGTGAACATCAGAAGCGTCAGGCGAAGTAAGAAGTAAAAAGTTAGAACGGCAATGCACCCATCAGGGTGCATTGTTTGTCTGGAGTTTTAGTTTAACTTGTACTGAGGAAAACCTAATGTCCAAAATCGTTAAAATCATCGGTCGTGAAATCATCGACTCCCGTGGTAACCCGACTGTTGAAGCCGAAGTACACCTGGAAGGTGGTTTCGTTGGTATGGCAGCAGCTCCGTCAGGTGCTTCTACTGGTTCCCGCGAAGCACTGGAACTGCGCGATGGCGACAAATCCCGCTTCATGGGTAAAGGCGTACTGAAAGCTGTTGCAGCTGTTAACGGCCCGATTGCTCAGGCTCTGCTGGGTAAAGATGCTAAAGATCAGGCTGGCATCGACAAGATCATGATCGATCTGGACGGTACTGAAAACAAATCCAACTTCGGTGCAAACGCCATCCTGGCTGTGTCCCTGGCGAACGCCAAAGCAGCAGCTGCTGCTAAAGGCCTGCCGCTGTATGCACACATCGCTGAACTGAACGGCACTCCGGGCAAATACTCCATGCCGGTTCCGATGATGAACATCATCAACGGTGGTGAGCACGCTGACAACAACGTCGACATCCAGGAATTCATGATTCAGCCTGTTGGCGCTAAAACCCTGAAAGAAGCTGTACGTATGGGTTCTGAAGTGTTCCACAACCTGGCTAAAGTTCTGAAAGCCAAAGGTATGAACACTGCAGTGGGTGACGAAGGCGGCTATGCGCCGAACCTGGGTTCCAACGCTGAAGCTCTGGCGGTAATCGCTGAAGCGGTTAAAGCAGCTGGCTACGAGCTGGGCAAAGACATCACTCTGGCGATGGACTGTGCAGCGTCTGAATTCTACAAAGACGGTAAATACGTTCTGGCTGGCGAAGGCAACAAAGCATTCACCTCCGAAGAATTCACTCATTTCCTGGAAGAACTGACCAAACAGTACCCGATCGTGTCCATCGAAGATGGTCTGGACGAGTCTGACTGGGATGGTTTCGCATACCAGACTAAAGTACTGGGCGACAAAATCCAGCTGGTTGGTGACGACCTGTTCGTAACCAACACCAAGATCCTGAAAGAAGGCATCGAAAAAGGCATCGTTAACTCCATCCTGATCAAATTCAACCAGATCGGTTCTCTGACCGAAACTCTGGCTGCGATCAAAATGGCGAAAGACGCTGGCTACACCGCTGTCATCTCTCATCGTTCTGGCGAAACTGAAGATGCTACCATCGCTGACCTGGCTGTTGGTACCGCTGCAGGCCAGATCAAAACTGGTTCTATGAGCCGTTCTGACCGCGTTGCTAAGTACAACCAGCTGATTCGTATCGAAGAAGCTCTGGGTGAACAAGCTCCGTACAACGGTCGTAAAGAGATCAAAGGTCAGGCGTAATCCTGTTCTTTCTCTGATTTAAAAATGCCAGCCTTCGGGCTGGCATTTTTTTGCCTGCACAATAGCAACCTATTTAAAGTCCACTGCCATTTGCTGTGGAATAGTCAGCCCACGTGTCGTCTGTACACAGCGCTCAATGTAATCGGTAAAACGCGGCGGCTTCGGCATCCCCATGCTGAGCAGCTTATCATTGCTGAATCGCACGTTCAGCGTTGCGAACGCGCCGTAAAGACGCATGGCTTTCAGCATTAGTCGTTCGTTGCAGGGGCCAAAAATATTCTTCAGTTCACGGCGCATTTGGACCAGCGTTTCATAGCTGACCTGTGCGTATTTATTGCCGACGGGAGCTTGTTCCAGCGCAGATGCCATCGCGTTATCAATATCTGCAAACCTCACGCTATTTTCTTCTCCTGCTGAGATGTGCACCACTTCACCGCGAGCAAGTGGACTGCTCAGTAACATCAGCAATGCATCGGCGCAATAATCAACCGGGATCACGTCAATACGGTCTTCCATCGAACACATAAATTTTTGTAGCATCAGACCCATGCTGAATACCCAGAAAATACTGCTGGAGGGTTTACAGCCGTGATGAGTATGGCCAACAACGATCGAAGGCCGCGCGATAACCAGTGGTAATGTTGGGCATTCCTGTTGCATCAGACGTTCTATCGTGGATTTAGAGTGCGTATACTCAACCAGATGCTCAGCACGCTCGCGAAACTCTGCACTTTCGGCCACCAGTGAATCGGGGTCTGGGGAGCATGACATTGCTGTACCAACGTGAAGAAAACGCTGCAGGCTGCCGACACAGGCCATTCTCCGGGCGAACTTCAGCGTTCCTTCGACATTGACTTTCCAGATAAGCGGGTTGTTGCCAAAAGAGGCGACGGCGGCGCAATTGATGACATGAGTAACCTGGCCCAGACGCGGGTCGTTAAGAAACGCTTCAGGTTCTACTAAATCACCCAACAGGATATTCCGCGGGCTAAGTGTGGCCAGTTTTTCTTCTGCAATATTGAATTTGCGCAGATTTTCCTTTATCCGTTCCAGCGCAGATACATCATTACTGGCACGAACTAAAAGCAGCAGATTAAATCCATTTGTCTGATTCAGAATGTTTTCTAAAACGGCTCCGCCCAAAAAACCGGTTGCGCCAGTAATTAATAGTGTATTCATGAATGCAGTCTCATTAGGGGTGGTTGACTGGATTCTAGGCGCGGATAATTAAACGGAGATTAAATGGAAAATTAGCGTAAGTTTAGGTTTCTTAAGCCTATTCTAATATAAAAAGATATCGCGGATCGAATTTGACTATGCGTGATGCTAATAAATTCATAATTTCATGTTTCCGTTTGTACATGCTTGAAATATTTTACTTTTAAAATATTTATACTATTTTTATAAGGTCATTATCAATAATATTTTGTTACATCAAAACGCTGCCTGAACAGCTATGAAATTAAATCACAGCTATTCGATCATTGCAGGCGCAAACACGAGATCATGTTTCATGATTTTTAACTCAGGGGACAGCGCAGCCGGGGGCAAGACCTGAGCGTGCAAATCTGCAATAATACGCGTCCATAACCCTAAACAGAGATGACTATGCAGTACCCGATTAACGAGATGTTCCAGACCCTGCAAGGTGAGGGTTACTTTACCGGCGTCCCCGCCATTTTTATTCGTTTACAGGGATGCCCGGTTGGCTGTGCCTGGTGCGATACCAAACACACCTGGGATAAGCTTGAGGATCGGGAAGTCTCCCTGTACAGCATCCTGGCTAAGACGAAAGAGAGTGATAAATGGGGGGCGGCGAGCAGTGAAGATCTGCTGGCTGTTATTCAGCGTCAGGGCTATACCGCCCGTCATGTGGTGATAACCGGTGGTGAGCCCTGCATTCATGACCTGATGCCGCTGACTGACCTGCTGGAAAAGAACGGCTTTAGCTGCCAGATTGAAACCAGCGGCACCCATGAAGTGCGCTGTACGCCGAATACCTGGGTGACCGTATCGCCGAAGGTAAATATGCGCGGCGGTTATGATGTGCTGTCGCAGGCGCTGGAGCGCGCGAATGAAATCAAACATCCGGTTGGTCGCGTTCGCGATATTGAAGCGCTGGACGAACTGTTGGCCACGTTGAGCGACGAAAAACCACGCATCATCGCCTTACAGCCAATCAGTCAGAAAGAAGATGCAACGCGTTTGTGTATTGATACCTGTATTGCGCGTAACTGGCGTTTGTCGATGCAAACCCACAAATATCTGAATATTGCCTGATAAGTTTTGCCGGGGCGCTTCGCTTGTCCGGCCTACGCTTGCTAATAAGGTAGGCCGGGATCAGTCGCGGTGCGTCGCCATCCGGCAAGGTCGGGATCACTCGCCGCGATACACGCAGCCTGCTGTGCAGGTTTCTTTTACCATTACTGCGCTCAGCAGTGGAACCACCGGTTTAACCTGCTCCCAAATCCATTTTGCCAGCACTTCACTGGTTGGGTTTTCGAGGCCTGGAATATCGTTCAGATAGTAGTGATCGAGTCTGTCGTAGGTCGGCTTAAACGCCGCTTTTAACTCAGAAAAATCCATGATCCAACCGGTATGCGGATCGACTTCACCGGTAATTTCAAGACGCACCATAAATGAGTGACCATGCAGGCGGCCACATTTATGCCCTTCTGGTACATGCGGCAGGCGGTGAGCGGCTTCGAAGGTGAAATCTTTAAACAAGGTGGTGGACATTTTTTACTCTCAAGAATGCGAAAAACCGCCGTAGGGTACCGTAAAGTACAATTTTTATCATTAGTTAAAAGGGCGCTAAGCATCAGAACGTCATATTTACGCTGTTAATGTTTGATAACTATTTATATATCATATAGTTATTAAATCGTTTTTGTCGTTAATGACTATAACTAAAACAGGTTAGTCCATTTGGTTATTTGTTATTTCTATCCCTTCTTTAATTGTTACTATCCCCGCCGTTAACCTTATCTTCAGTTTGGGTTTTATTGCTGAAATCCGCTTTGCTTACTGGAACATGACAACGCATGACGACACAGGCCCCACCTTCCGCTTTGCTACCGCTAAATCCGGAGCAACTGGCACGCCTTCAGGCAGCCACGACTGACTTCACTCCCGCACAGCTCGCGTGGGTTTCTGGCTATTTCTGGGGCGTGCTGAATCAGCAGCCTGGCAGCAATGCGGCGGCCCCTGCGCCTGCTGCTGAAATGCCCGGTATTACGCTTATCTCCGCCTCGCAAACCGGTAATGCGCGTCGTGTGGCGGAAGCCCTGCGCGATGATTTGATCTCCGCGAAGCTCAACGTCACTCTGATCAACGCTGGCGACTATAAATTCAAACAAATCGCCAATGAAAAATTGCTGATCGTGGTGGCGTCGACGCAAGGGGAAGGTGAACCGGCGGAAGAAGCCGTGGCGTTGCATAAATTCCTGTTTTCGAAAAAAGCGCCGAAGCTTGAGAACACTGCTTTTGCCATATTTGGTTTGGGCGATACCTCCTATGAGTTCTTCTGCAAGGCGGGGAAAGATTTCGACAGCAGGCTGGCTGAACTGGGTGGCGAGCGCCTGCTGGATCGGGTGGATGCTGATGTCGAATACCAGGCCGCTGCCGCGCAGTGGCGTGAGCGTCTGGTTGAGGTTCTGAAAGCCCGTGCGCCGGCTGCACCGTCTGTGCAAGTTGCTGCGAGTGGTTCGGTAAACGAAGTACACACCAGCCCGTATACCAAAGAAGCGCCGCTGGCGGCGTCACTTGCGGTGAATCAGAAAATCACCGGTCGCGACTCACTAAAAGATGTGCGCCATATCGAAATCGATCTCGGCGATTCCGGCCTGCGCTACCAGCCGGGCGACGCGCTGGGCGTGTGGTATCAGAACGATCCTGCGCTGGTTAAAGAGCTGGCAGAGCTGCTGTGGCTGAAGGGTGATGAACCGGTCACGGTCAATGACAAAACGCTGCCGCTGGCGGAAGCCTTACAGTGGCACTTTGAGCTGACGGTCAACACCGCCAATATCGTGGAAAACTACGCCACGCTGACGCGCAGTGAATCGCTGCTGCCGCTGGTGGGCGATAAAGCGCAGTTGCAGCATTACGCCACCACCACGCCAATCGTCGATATGGTGCGTTTCTCCCCGGCACAACTGGACGCTCAGGCGTTAGTTGATCTTCTGCGCCCGCTGACCCCGCGTCTGTACTCCATTGCTTCCTCCCAGGCGGAAGTCGAAAGTGAAGTGCACGTGACTGTTGGCGTCGTGCGTTACGACATTGAAGGCCGCGCCCGCGCCGGTGGTGCCTCCAGCTTCCTCGCCGATCGTGTGGAAGAAGAGGGCGAAGTTCGCGTCTTCATCGAACATAACGACAACTTCCGCCTGCCGGCGAACCCGCAGACGCCGGTTATCATGATTGGCCCGGGTACCGGTATCGCACCGTTCCGTGCCTTTATGCAGCAGCGTGCTGCCGATGGCGCAGAAGGTAAAAACTGGTTGTTCTTCGGCAACCCGCACTTTACCGAGGATTTCCTGTATCAGGTGGAATGGCAGCGCTACGTCAAAGAGGGCGTGTTGAGCCGGATCGATCTCGCCTGGTCGCGTGACCAAAAAGAAAAAATCTACGTACAAGACAAACTGCGCCAACAGGGCGCGGAACTGTGGCGCTGGATCAATGACGGTGCCCACATTTATGTCTGCGGCGACGCTAATCGCATGGCGAAAGACGTTGAGCAGGCATTGCTGGAAGTGATTGCTGAATTCGGTGCAATGGATATCGAAGCGGCGGATGAATTTTTAAGTGAGCTGCGCGTTGAGCGCCGTTATCAGCGAGATGTCTACTAATGAGCGAAAAATACCCAGGGCCTTTAGTGGTCGAAGGCAAACTGACTGACGCCGAGCGCATGAAGCGTGAAAGTAATTTCCTGCGCGGCACCATCGCGGAAGACCTGAACGACGGTCTGACCGGCGGTTTCCACGGCGATAACTTCCTGCTGATCCGTTTCCACGGTATGTATCAGCAGGATGACCGCGATATTCGCGCCGAACGTGCCGAGCAGAAGCTGGAGCCGCGCCACGCGATGCTGCTGCGCTGCCGTCTGCCGGGCGGGGTGATCACCCCAACCCAGTGGAAGGCCATCGACAAATTTGCCGCTGATAACACCATTTACGGCAGTATTCGTCTGACCAACCGTCAGACCTTTCAGTTCCATGGCATTCTGAAGAAGAACGTGAAGCCGGTGCACCAGATGCTGCATTCGGTGGGGCTGGACGCACTGGCGACCGCCAATGACATGAACCGTAACGTGCTGTGTACCTCTAACCCATATGAGTCAGAGCTGCACGCCGAAGCCTACGAGTGGGCGAAGAAAATTTCTGAACATCTGCTGCCGCGCACCCGCGCTTATGCGGAGATCTGGCTCGATCAGGAAAAAGTCGCGACCACGGACGAAGAGCCGATCCTCGGTTCAACCTATCTGCCGCGTAAGTTTAAAACCACAGTCGTCATCCCGCCGCAGAACGATATCGATCTGCACGCCAACGATATGAATTTCGTGGCGATTGCCGAAAACGGCAAGCTGGTAGGCTTTAACCTGCTGGTCGGCGGTGGTTTGTCGATTGAGCATGGCAATAAGAAAACCTACGCCCGTACGGCGAGCGAATTTGGCTATCTGCCGCTTGAACACACGCTGGCGGTGGCGGAAGCGGTGGTGACGACGCAGCGTGACTGGGGCAACCGTACCGACCGTAAAAACGCTAAAACCAAATACACCCTTGAACGCGTTGGTATCGGCACGTTCAAAGAGGAAGTGGAACGTCGTGCGGGGATCAAATTTGAGCCGATCCGCCCATACGAGTTCACCGGTCGTGGCGACAGGATTGGTTGGGTGAAAGGGATCGACAATAACTGGCATCTGACGCTGTTTATTGAAAATGGCCGTATTCTGGATTACCCGGGCCGTCCGCTGAAAACCGGCTTGCTGGAGATCGCGAAGATCCACAAAGGCGATTTCCGTATTACTGCTAACCAGAACCTGATTATTGCCGGTGTACCGGAAAGCCAGAAAGCGAAGGTAGAGAAGCTGGCGCGCGATCATGGGCTGATGAATGCGGTGAAGCCGCAGCGTGAAAACTCGATGGCCTGCGTGTCGTTCCCGACCTGTCCGCTGGCGATGGCGGAAGCCGAGCGTTTCCTGCCGTCGTTTACTGACAAAGTGGAATCCATTCTGGAAAAACACGGCATTCCTGACGAGCATATCGTGATGCGTGTGACGGGATGCCCGAACGGCTGTGGCCGCGCAATGCTGGCCGAGCTGGGGCTGGTGGGCAAAGCGCCGGGGCGCTACAACGTGCACCTGGGCGGTAACCGCATGGGAACACGTATTCCGCGTATGTATCGCGAAAACATTACGGAATCGGAAATTCTCGACGCCGTTGACGAACTGGTTGGGCGCTGGGCGAAAGAGCGTGAAGCGGGTGAAGGCTTCGGCGACTTTACGGTGCGTGCGGGCATCATTCGCCCGGTGCTCGATCCAGCGCGTGATTTCTGGGAATAACATGAATTGCCGGATGGCGGCATAAATGCCTTATCCGGCCTACGCAGACGGTAGGCCTGATAAGCGAAGCGCCATCAGGCAAGGCACACAGTGAGGAACTTATGTCCCAACTCGATCTAAACACGCTGAATGAACTGCCGAAAGTCGAACGCGTATTAGCACTGGCAGAAACCAACGCCGAACTGGAAAAACTGAGTGCCGAGGATCGTGTGGCGTGGGCGCTGGAAAACCTGCCCGGCGAATATGTTCTGTCATCAAGCTTCGGTATTCAGGCGGCGGTCAGCCTGCATCTGGTAAACCAGAGCCGCCCGGATATCCCGGTGATCCTGACCGATACCGGTTATCTGTTCCCGGAAACCTACCAGTTTATTGACGAGTTAACGGACAAACTCAAGCTGAATCTCCAGGTTTATCGCGCGAAAGAGAGCGCCGCCTGGCAGGAGGCACGCTACGGTAAGCTGTGGGAACAGGGCGTCGAAGGCATTGAGAAATACAATGACATCAACAAAGTCGAACCCATGAACCGGGCGCTGAAAGAACTGAATGTACAAACCTGGTTTGCCGGCCTGCGCCGCGAACAGTCCGGTAGCCGTGCACATTTACCGGTATTGGCTATTCAGCGTGGCGTATTTAAAGTGCTGCCGATTATCGACTGGGACAACCGTACGGTATACCAGTATCTGCAAAAACACGGTCTGAAGTATCATCCACTGTGGGATCAAGGCTATCTGTCAGTCGGCGATACCCATACCACCCGCAAATGGGAGCCGGGGATGGCGGAAGAAGAGACGCGGTTCTTTGGGCTGAAAAGAGAGTGCGGGCTGCACGAAGGGTAACGGCTAAAAGCCCGGTAACGTTTACATTTTACCGGGCTTCTTCTTCAGGATTTACCTGCTTTCGCCAGTTCTTTTACCAGCGGCAGCATGATGCGTACGACGTCGCGGCTGCGATGTTCAATCCGGCCTGGAAGCGCTTTATCAATATGCTGCTGGTTGTCCAGACGCACGTCGTGCCAGCTGTTACCTGCGGGGAAAGAGGCGGTTTTAGCGCGTTGCTGATAGCCGTCTTTTTTACCCAGGTTCCAGTTGGTTGCTTCTACCGAGAGCACGGCGATTCCCGCTTTGTCGAAGACCTCGGCATCGTTACAACATCCGGTTCCTTTCGGATAGTCTTTGTTCAGGCCCGGGTTGGTACTGGCGACGATACCGCGGCTGTGTGCAATTGCCAGCGCCCGGTCGCGCGTCAGTTTTCGTACGGCTTCCGGGGTTCTTTTCCCACTATTGAAGTAGAGCTTATCCCCGACGATCAGGTTATCGAGGTTGATAACCAGCAGCGTATTTTTCTTCTCAGCCGCACTCATGCGCTTGAGGATATTTTCTGCGCCGAGTTTGCCTTCTTCCTCGCCGCTGGTGGCGATAAACCGAATGCCGTACTGTGTCGGCACATTTTTAAGTTTTTCAGCCAATTCCAGCATGACACCCAAACCTGCGGCGTTATCGTCGATGCCCTGTAAGGTTAATCCGCCCAGATTAGCATCGGAATCGGCATCGCTCAGCGCGGCGTAAGTGTCGAGGTGCGCCATGATAATAATCTGCTGCGGTGCTTTGCCTTCATGCGCTGCAATGACGGTGCTGCCCGTAACGTTATGCCAGTTCTTACGGTTGTCTTTGGCGGTATAAACATAACGGCTATTAAACGTTCGAATATCACTGCGATAGCCCATCTGCTGAAATTGCTGACGTAAATAATCAGCAGATAGCATTTCTGCCGGAGAGCCCGTCACGCGGCCAGGGAAGAATGTTGCGATATATCGGGCCTGAGTATTTGCGATATCTCCAGGTCTGGAGGATGTTGCCTGTGCAGGAAGGATAAAACACGCGCCGAGCGCCATGGCAGCAATAAGGTGGCGCGTTGCGGAAAACATAATGAGTCCTTAAATACCAAGCAGAAATTTTCAGTCGCTAGTATGAAACTGTGATCGAGGTAAAACAATTTCATTTGCTCCTAAATGCCCGAAATCCGGCGGCTTAAGCACTTTTTGAACTTTGCTTTTCCAAATCGTTATTCCTTTGAGGAACTACTCATTCCAATTCGTAATTTCATTCGCTCTCTTGCCCTCCCTATAGTCAGGTTATCTGAACTTCGTTAGCAAAATAACGGCAATACATAGGAACGGTTATGGATCAAAAACGACTTACCCACCTGCGGCAACTGGAAGCGGAGAGCATCCATATCATTCGTGAGGTGGCCGCCGAGTTTTCGAATCCGGTGATGATGTATTCCATCGGCAAGGATTCCAGCGTAATGCTGCATCTGGCGCGCAAAGCGTTTTATCCTGGTTCACTGCCGTTTCCTCTGCTACACGTTGATACCGGCTGGAAATTCAGCGAGATGTATGAGTTTCGTGACCGTACGGCAAAAGCCTACGGCTGCGAACTTCTGGTGCATAAAAACCCGGAAGGGGTGGCGATGGGCATCAACCCGTTTGTCCATGGTAGCGCCAAGCATACCGACATTATGAAAACCGAGGGGTTGAAGCAGGCGCTGAACAAATACGGTTTTGACGCAGCATTCGGTGGCGCACGCCGTGATGAAGAGAAATCGCGCGCGAAAGAGCGCATCTATTCCTTCCGCGATCGTTTTCATCGCTGGGACCCGAAAAACCAGCGTCCGGAGCTGTGGCATAACTACAACGGCCAGATTAACAAAGGCGAAAGCATTCGCGTATTCCCGCTCTCTAACTGGACGGAACAGGATATCTGGCAGTACATCTGGCTGGAGAACATCGACATTGTTCCGCTGTACCTTGCCGCAGAGCGTCCGGTGCTTGAGCGCGATGGCATGTTGATGATGATTGATGACGACAGAATCGATCTGCAACCCGGTGAAGTGATTAAAAAACGCATGGTGCGTTTCCGCACGCTCGGCTGCTGGCCGCTCACTGGCGCGGTGGAGTCAGACGCGCAGACGCTGCCGGAAATTATCGAAGAGATGCTGGTCTCAACCACCAGTGAACGTCAGGGGCGCGTGATTGACCGCGACCAGGCGGGCTCCATGGAGCTGAAGAAACGTCAGGGGTATTTCTAAGGAGCCGCCATGAATACGACACTTGCACAACAAATTGCTAATGAAGGCGGCGTTGAAGCCTGGATGGTTGCCCAGCAACACAAAAGTCTGCTGCGCTTTTTAACCTGCGGTAGCGTGGATGACGGGAAAAGTACCCTGATTGGTCGCCTGCTGCACGACACGCGTCAGATTTATGAAGATCAGCTTTCATCGCTGCACAACGACAGCAAACGTCACGGCACCCAGGGCGAAAAGCTCGATCTGGCGCTGTTGGTTGATGGCTTGCAGGCCGAGCGTGAGCAGGGCATCACCATCGACGTGGCTTACCGTTATTTCTCTACCGAGAAGCGTAAATTTATCATTGCGGATACCCCCGGCCATGAGCAGTACACCCGCAATATGGCAACCGGTGCGTCGACCTGCGATCTGGCGATCCTGCTGATCGATGCACGTAAAGGCGTGCTGGATCAGACGCGTCGTCACAGCTTTATCTCCACGCTGTTGGGAATAAAACATCTGATCGTTGCGATCAACAAAATGGATCTGGTGGATTTTAGCGAAGAGACATTTAACCGGATTCGTGAAGATTATCTGACCTTTGCAGAGCAGTTGCCGGGCAACCTGGATATCCGTTTTGTACCGCTTTCAGCACTGGAAGGTGACAACGTGGCGTCGCAAAGTTTCAGCATGCCGTGGTACAGCGGCCCGACGCTGCTGGAAGTGCTTGAAACTGTTGAAATCCAGCGCGTTGTCGATACTCAGCCGATGCGATTCCCGGTGCAGTATGTGAACCGCCCAAATCTTGATTTTCGTGGTTATGCCGGAACGCTGGCCTCCGGTAGTGTGAAGGTGGGACAGCGCGTCAAAGTGCTACCGTCCGGCGTAGAGTCCAGCGTAGCGCGGATCGTGACCTTCGATGGCGACTTGCAGGAAGCGCATGCAGGGGAAGCGATCACCCTGGTGCTGAAAGATGAGATCGATATCAGCCGTGGCGACCTGTTACTTGATGCCGGTGAAGCGTTGCCAGCGGTACAAAGCGCTGCCGTTGATGTGGTGTGGATGGCGGAACAACCGTTGTCGCCAGGGCAGAGCTATGACATCAAAGTGGCGGGCAAGAAGACGCGTGCGCGTGTTGATAGCGTGGAGTATCAGGTCGATATTAACAACCTTACCCAACGTGACGTTGAAGCGCTGCCGCTAAACGGCATCGGCCTGGTTAATCTGACCTTTGATGAACCGCTGGTGCTGGATACCTATCAGCATAATCCGGTCACGGGCGGCCTGATTATCATTGACCGTCTGACTAACGTTACCGTCGGGGCTGGACTGGTACGCGAGCCGATCGTCCAGGAGCAGGCCACGACATCCCAGTTCAGCGCGTTTGAGCTGGAGCTTAATGCGCTGGTGCGCCGCCATTTCCCACACTGGGGTGCGCGCGATCTGCTGGGAGGAAAATAATGGCGCTGCATGACGAAAACGTCGTCTGGCATGCCCATCCTGTTACGCCGCAACAGCGGGAGCAACACCACGGGCATCGTGGTGTTGTGCTGTGGTTCACCGGACTCTCTGGTTCGGGTAAATCCACGGTAGCGGGAGCGCTGGAAGAAGCGTTGCACAAGCTGGGGGTTAGCACTTATCTGCTGGATGGCGATAACGTGCGCCACGGTCTGTGTAGCGATCTTGGATTTAGCGATGCCGATCGTAAGGAGAATATTCGTCGGGTTGGTGAGGTGGCTAACCTGATGGTGGATGCGGGCCTTGTGGTGTTGACCGCCTTTATTTCACCGCATCGCGCCGAGCGCAAAATGGTTCGTGAGCGGGTTGGCGAAGGGCGTTTTATAGAGGTGTTTGTCGATACACCGCTGGCGACCTGTGAATCACGTGATCCAAAAGGGCTGTATAAAAAAGCGCGGGCGGGTGAGTTGCGCAATTTTACTGGCATTGACTCGGTATACGAAGCGCCTGAATCGCCAGAAATTCATCTTGATGGTGAACAATTGGTAACAAATTTGGTACCCCAATTATTAGACCTGCTGAGGCAGGAAGATATTATCAGATCCTGAGACACCCGAGCTCACATGCCCGGTCAGTCACGGTCACAGGATTAGATATGCGTAACAGCCATAACATTACTATTACAGAGTCAGATACCTTCGCCGCCGACGACGAAACCACCTGGTCACTACCGGGGGCCGTGGTCGGTTTTATTGCGTGGTTGTTGGCGCTGGGATTCCCGTGTCTGATGTATGGCCCTAATACACTGTTTTTTTTCATTTATACCTGGCCCTTTTTCCTCGCGTTGCTGCCCGTCGCCATTGTGGCGGGTATTGCCCTGCATTCGCTTATGCAGGGACGGCTGCTGCTAAGCGTTACGTTTACCCTGCTGGTGGTTGGGTCGATGTTTGGCGCATTGTTCCTGTGGCTGCTGGGCTAGGTTCACTTCCCTTTTTTCATGGTGAGTGGTGCCGCATATCGGCAGCTCTAATTCAAACCGTAACCAACAATGAGATTATGTTCTCCTTACACGGGGTATACGTAACAACGGGCAAATGTGGTACATTTGCCCGCGTTGTCGCGGCATTCCCGACCGTTGATGTAAAGTTGTCTGCGGAAGTTATGGGATGTTAATGCCGTTTTTCAGGGGGCAGGATGGGTAAACTAACGCTGCTGTTGCTGGCTTTATTAGTCTGGCTGCAGTATTCGCTGTGGTTCGGTAAGAACGGCATACATGACTATAGTCGCGTCAACGATGATGTTGCTGCGCAGCAAGCTACAAACGCGAAACTTAAAGCGCGTAACGATCAGCTCTTTGCTGAAATTGACGATCTCAATGGCGGACAAGAGGCTATTGAGGAGCGTGCGCGCAACGAACTCAGTATGACTAAGCCGGGCGAAACCTTTTATCGTCTGGTGCCTGACGCGTCTAAACGCGCTCAGACTGCAGGGCAAAACAATCGATAAACCGTCCAGGGATTTAACATGGCAGCCACTTTATTGGACGTTTGCGCCGTGGTGCCGGCTGCCGGGTTTGGCCGCCGAATGCAAACAGAGTGTCCTAAGCAGTATCTCTCTATTGGCAATAAAACCATTCTTGAACACTCGGTGGATGCGCTGCTGGCTCACCCCCGGGTGACGCGAGTCGTCATCGCTATCAGCCCAGGCGACAGTCGCTTTGCCCAACTTCCACTTGCTGCGCACCCGCAAATTACCGTAGTGGATGGCGGCAACGAGCGTGCTGATTCTGTCCTTGCCGGTTTGCAAGCAGCAGGGGAGGCTCAGTGGGTACTGGTGCATGATGCCGCACGTCCGTGCCTGCACCAGGATGATTTAGCCCGCTTACTGGCAATAAGTGAAGCCAGCCGTATCGGCGGTATCCTGGCGGCTCCCGTACGCGACACAATGAAACGTGCCGAGCCTGGTAAGACCGAGATTGCTCATACGGTCGAACGCACCGATTTATGGCACGCGTTGACGCCGCAGTTTTTCCCACGCGAGCTGTTGCACGACTGCCTGACGCGAGCGCTCAACGAAGGCGCAACCATTACGGATGAGGCTTCGGCACTGGAATATTGCGGCTTTCATCCGCTGCTGGTCGAAGGACGCGCTGACAACATTAAAGTCACCCGCCCGGAAGATCTGGCGCTGGCGGAATTTTATCTGACCCGAACTATCTAGACACCTCATCCTTCACGCTGCAACGAGGCAGCCTGCAGGATGTTGTGTATACCAGGAGAAGACATAATGCGAATTGGACACGGTTTCGACGTACACGCTTTTGGCGGCGTTGGCCCAATTATCATTGGTGGTGTGCGCATTCCGTATGAAAAAGGTTTGCTGGCGCATTCTGATGGTGATGTTGCGTTACACGCGCTAACCGATGCTCTGCTGGGCGCGGCTGCGCTGGGGGATATCGGTAAACTCTTCCCTGATACCGACCCGGCCTTTAAAGGCGCAGATAGTCGTGAATTATTGCGTGAAGCCTGGCGGCGTATTCAGGCCAAAGGCTATACGCTTGGTAATGTAGATGTGACGATTATTGCACAGGCGCCGAAGATGCTGCCGCACATTCCGCAAATGCGGGTGTTTATTGCCGAGGATCTCGGCTGCCATATGGATGATGTTAACGTGAAAGCGACCACCACGGAAAAACTCGGTTTTACCGGGCGTGGGGAAGGGATTGCCTGTGAAGCGGTGGCGTTACTCATTAAGGCAACGAAATGACTGCGTTTGAAGATCTGACGTATCTCCATGGCAAACCACAAGGCCATGGCGTTCTGAAAGCGAATCCGGAAGACTTTGTCGTCGTCGAAGATTTAGGCTTCGAACCCGATGGCGAAGGCGAGCACATTTTGGTGCGTATCCTGAAAAACGGTTGTAACACCCGTTTTGTGGCTGACGCGCTGGCGAAATTCCTGAAAATTCATGCCCGGGAAGTCAGCTTTGCTGGCCAGAAAGACAAGCATGCGGTCACGGAACAGTGGCTGTGTGCGCGTGTGCCGGGCAATGCGATGCCTGATTTAAGCAAATTTGAGCTTGAAGGCTGTAAAGTGCTGGAGTACGCGCGCCACAAGCGTAAGCTGCGTTTAGGGGCGCTGAAAGGCAACGCGTTTACGCTGGTGCTGCGTGAAGTGAGCGAGCGAAATGATGTTGAAGCGCGTTTGCAGGCAATTAACGAGCGCGGCGTTCCGAACTATTTTGGCGCTCAGCGTTTTGGTATCGGCGGCAGCAACCTGCAAGGGGCGCTGCGCTGGGCGCAAAGCGATGCGCCGGTGCGCGATCGCAATAAACGCAGTTTTTGGTTGTCGGCGGCCCGTAGCGCGTTGTTTAATCAGATAGTCAGTGAACGCCTGAAAAAAACAGACTTTAATCAAGTTGTTGACGGCGATGCGCTACAATTGTCGGGACGCGGAAGCTGGTTTGTCGCCACACAGGAAGAACAAACTGAATTACAGCGTCGCGTCGATGAGAAAGAATTGATGATAACAGCGGCATTGCCGGGCAGCGGTGAGTGGGGAACTCAGCGCGATGCGCTGGCGTTTGAAGAAGCCGCTATTGCTGACGAAACCGCGCTGCAGTCTCTGTTATTGCGCGAGAAAGTTGAGGCATCGCGCCGCGCTATGTTGCTGTATCCACAACAATTAAGCTGGAACTGGTGGGATGACGTAACCGTTGAGTTGCGCTTTTGGCTACCGGCAGGTAGCTTCGCCACCAGTGTTGTAAGGGAACTTATTAACACAATGGGTGATTATGCGTATATTGCTGAGTAACGATGATGGGGTCCACGCGCCCGGTATACAAACGCTGGCGAAAGCGCTGCGTGAGTTTGCTGACGTACAGGTGGTTGCCCCGGATCGTAACCGCAGTGGCGCGTCTAACTCGCTGACGCTGGAGTCTTCACTTCGCACGTTTATCTATGATAATGGCGATATCGCTGTACAAATGGGGACACCCACCGACTGCGTCTATCTGGGCGTGAACGCATTAATGCGTCCGCGTCCGGACATTGTCGTTTCTGGTATTAACGCGGGTCCTAATCTGGGTGATGATGTTATCTATTCCGGTACCGTGGCGGCGGCGATGGAAGGTCGTCATCTGGGGTTCCCTGCGCTGGCGGTCTCACTCGATGGGCATAAACACTACGATACTGCTGCCGCAGTAACCTGCCGGATTTTACGCGCGTTAAGCCGCGAACCGCTGCGCACCGGTCGCATTCTGAATATCAACGTGCCGGATTTACCCCTGGATCAGATCAAAGGTATTCGCGTTACCCGCTGCGGCAGCCGCCATCCGGCGGATCAGGTGATTCCACAGCAGGACCCCCGCGGCAATACGCTGTACTGGATCGGACCACCGGGCGAAAAATGCGATGCCGGTCCGGATACGGATTTTGCTGCCGTTGATGAAGGTTATGTTTCCATCACGCCGCTGCATGTCGATTTAACCGCATATGGCGCGCATGAGGTGGTTTCTGACTGGTTAGACAGCGTGGGAGCCGACACGCAATGGTAAGCAGACGCGTACACACTCTTCTTGAACAATTACGTGCGCAGGGCATCAGAGATGAGCATGTCCTGGATGCGCTCGCCGCCGTGCCGCGTGAAAAGTTCGTTGATGAGGCGTTTGAACATAAGGCCTGGGATAATATCGCCCTGCCGATTGGCCAGGGGCAGACCATCTCACAGCCCTATATGGTGGCTCGCATGACCGAACTGCTGGAGCTAACGCCGCAGTCTCGGGTGCTGGAAATTGGTACCGGCTCTGGCTACCAGACGGCGATCCTGGCGCATCTGGTGCATCACGTGTGCTCTGTTGAGCGCATTAAAGGTTTGCAATGGCAGGCGCGTCGTCGCCTGAAACAGCTTGATTTACATAATGTTTCGACCCGTCATGGTGATGGATGGCAAGGCTGGCAGGCGCGAGCTCCGTTTGACGCTATCATTGTGACGGCAGCACCGCCGGAGATCCCAACGGCATTGATGATGCAGTTGGATGAAGGCGGCATTCTCGTCTTGCCCGTGGGCGATGAGCACCAGTTTTTGAAACGGGTGCGTCGTCGGGGAGGCGAATTTATTATCGACACCGTGGAGGCCGTACGCTTTGTTCCCTTAGTCAAAGGGGAGCTGGCGTAGCTAACGCTGCTGAATACCTGGAGTTTTCCTGGATATTCTGGAATTAGTAAGCGTATCGTGGTCACATTTTCCAGTGTCCAGTCCGATGCCTTGCACGGTGATTACGTCACTGGGTATTAACCAAATTTTCCTGGGGGATAAATGAGCGCGGGAAGCCACAAATTTACCGTTCGCCGCATGGCGGCATTGTCACTGGTTTCGTTATGGCTGGCAGGTTGTTCAAACACCTCGAATCCACCAGCGCCGGTCAGCTCTGTTGGCGGCAATGCATCATCGAACACCAGCTCCGGCATGCTGATCACGCCTCCACCAAAAATGGGATCAACGGCGACAGTACAACAAACGCCACAGATCCAACCGGTGCAACGCCCGGCGACTCAGCCAACACAGGTTCAGCCGGTTGCAGAACAGCCTGTCCAGATGGAAAACGGGCGGATTGTGTACAATCGTCAGTATGGGAATATTCCGAAAGGTAGCTATACGGGTGGCAGTACCTATACTGTTAAGAAAGGCGACACGCTTTTCTATATTGCCTGGATTACCGGGAACGATTTCCGTGACCTCGCACAACGCAATAACGTTCCGGCCCCGTATGGCCTGAATGTCGGACAAACTCTGCAAGTGGGCAACGCGTCGGGTGCACCGATTACCGGTGGTAATGCCATCACCCAGGCGGATGCAGCACAGCAAGGAGTTGTGACCAACCCTGCACAAAATTCCACCGTTGCTGTTGCTTCGAAACCAACAATTACGTATTCTGAGGATTCAGGTGAACAAAGTGCTAACAAAATGTTGCCGAACAACAAGCCTGCTGGGACCGTCGTCACAGCGCCTGTAACGGCTCCGGCAGTTAGTGCAACCGAATCGACTGCAAGCTCAACTTCTACCAGTTCGCCGATTTCTACCTGGCGCTGGCCGACTGACGGCAAAGTGATCGAAAACTTCGCAGCTACCGAAGGTGGCAATAAAGGGATCGACATTGCAGGCAGCAAAGGACAGGCTATTGTCGCGACCGCAGATGGACGCGTCGTATATGCCGGTAATGCGCTGCGTGGTTACGGTAATCTTATTATCATCAAACACAACGATGATTACCTGAGTGCCTACGCCCATAACGATACAATGCTGGTCCGGGAACAACAAGAAATCAAGGCGGGGCAGAAGATAGCTACCATGGGTAGCACCGGAACCAGTTCTACACGCTTGCATTTTGAAATTCGTTACAAGGGGAAATCCGTAAACCCGCTGCGCTATTTACCGCAGCGATAATTCGGCGGAACCAGGCTTTCACGTGCTAGTTCCGTTAGGGATCACGGGTAGGAGCCACCTTATGAGTCAGAATACGCTGAAAGTTCATGATTTAAATGAAGATGCGGAATTTGATGAGAACGGAGTAGAGGCTTTTGATGAGAAAGCCTTGAGTGAAGAGGAACCCAGTGATAACGACCTGGCTGAAGAAGAGCTGTTATCGCAGGGGGCCACACAGCGTGTGTTGGACGCGACTCAGCTTTACCTTGGTGAGATTGGTTATTCGCCACTGTTAACAGCCGAAGAAGAAGTTTATTTTGCGCGTCGCGCACTGCGTGGAGATGTCGCTTCTCGCCGCCGCATGATTGAAAGTAACCTGCGTCTGGTGGTGAAAATTGCTCGTCGTTATGGCAATCGTGGTCTGGCATTGCTGGACCTGATTGAAGAGGGCAATCTGGGGCTTATCCGTGCCGTCGAGAAGTTTGACCCTGAGCGCGGGTTCCGCTTCTCAACATACGCAACCTGGTGGATCCGCCAGACGATCGAACGGGCGATTATGAATCAAACCCGTACGATCCGACTGCCGATTCACATTGTAAAAGAGCTGAATGTCTATCTGCGTACCGCGCGTGAGTTGTCGCATAAACTGGACCACGAACCGAGTGCAGAAGAGATTGCGGAACAACTGGATAAACCGGTTGATGACGTCAGCCGTATGCTCCGACTCAACGAGCGCATTACTTCGGTAGACACCCCGCTGGGTGGCGATTCCGAAAAAGCGTTGCTGGATATTCTGGCCGACGAAAAGGAAAACGGTCCGGAAGACACCACGCAAGACGATGATATGAAACAGAGCATCGTCAAATGGCTGTTCGAACTGAACGCCAAACAGCGTGAGGTGCTGGCACGTCGTTTTGGTCTGCTGGGGTACGAAGCTGCGACACTGGAAGATGTGGGCCGTGAAATTGGCCTGACCCGTGAACGTGTTCGTCAGATTCAGGTTGAAGGCCTGCGTCGTCTGCGTGAAATCCTGCAGACACAGGGGCTGAATATCGAAGCGCTGTTCCGCGAGTAAGCACAAGTTCTATCAAGAAAGGCCAGTCTCGGTGAGGCTGGCCTTTTTCTTTGTTTGTTGCCTGATGGCACTGCGTTTATCAGGCTCTACGGAGAGCAGGGCTTTGTGGGCCGGATAAGACGTTTACGTCGCCATCCGGCAAATCAGTTCATCATCTTACGCACCAACTGCGTAAACTGTTCGCGCTCTTCCCCGCTAAGTCGGCCCAGAAACTCATCATCCACGCTATCTCCCAACGGGGTTGCGCTGGCCAGTAATGCTTCCCCTTGCGCGGTCAAATAAACAAACCGCCGACGCTTATCCGCCGGGTCGTGCTCACGCCTGACCAGATTGCGTTTTTCCATCCGGCTCAGCATTTCCGCAAGCGTCGCCTTGGTACAGACTGCAGCCTCGGTCAGGGTAACCTGCTCAATGCCGGGCTGTTCAGCGATGGCCCGCATCACTGCGTACTGAGGTTTGGTCAGTTCCGGTAATGCATGCTGCCAGCGAGCCGTATGCTTTTGAAAAAGCTGACGTAGTAAGTGAAACGCGGTATTTCGTAACTCCATGGGAACTCCGGGCAAACGATCGGTCTCTATCATAGCGGGTAACGCGTGATTTTTTAATAAGCGCGACTTTAGCTATCTGTGCCAGGTGTCCTTGCCCGGAGTCGGTTGTGGGAGTATGTTATGCAAAATGTTCGTACACGAACAATATTGAGAGGTTGAATGAGACTCATCGTAGGAATGACCGGGGCAACGGGAGCGCCGCTTGGTGTGGCGCTACTACAAGCGCTGCGGCAAATGCCGGAAGTGGAAACGCATCTGGTGTTATCGAAGTGGGCTAAAACGACGATTGAGCTCGAAACGCCGTACAGCGTTAACGATGTGTCTGCGCTGGCGGACTATTGCCACCATCCGGCGGACCAGGCAGCGAGTATTTCCTCTGGCTCGTTTCGGACCGACGGCATGATCATTATCCCCTGCAGCATGAAAACGCTGGCCGGTATTCGCGCAGGCTACGCGGAAGGCCTGGTGGGGCGCGCCGCTGATGTGGTGCTGAAAGAAGGGCGCAAGCTGGTGCTGGTTCCGCGTGAAATGCCGCTGAGCACCATTCATCTGGAAAATATGCTCGCACTTTCCCGTATGGGCGCCGCAATGGTTCCGCCGATGCCCGCGTTTTATAACCATCCGCAAACGGTCGATGACATTACGCAGCACATTGTCGCTCGCGTTCTCGATCAGTTTGGTCTGGAACACCCAAACGCCCGTCGCTGGCAGGGGTTACGGCAGGCGCAGAATTTTTTACAGGAGAATGAGTAATGGCATTTGATGATTTGCGTAGCTTTTTGCAGGCGCTGGACGACCAGGGACAATTGCTGAAAATCAGTGAAGAAGTGAACGCCGAACCGGATTTAGCAGCGGCTGCCAATGCCACCGGACGTATTGGCGACGGGGCGCCTGCGCTGTGGTTTGACAACATTCGTGGATTTACCGATGCCCGTGTGGCAATGAACACTATCGGCTCCTGGCAGAACCATGCAATCTCGCTGGGTTTACCACCGAATACGCCGGTGAAAAAACAGATCGATGAATTCATTCGCCGCTGGGATAAATTTCCGGTTACGCCGGAGCGTCGTGCCAACCCGGCGTGGGCGGAAAACAGCGTCGACGGTGACGATATCAACCTGTTTGATATTCTGCCGCTGTTTCGTCTGAACGATGGCGACGGTGGTTTCTACCTTGATAAAGCCTGCGTGGTTTCACGCGATCCGCTGGATGTCGACAATTTCGGTAAGCAGAACGTCGGCATTTATCGTATGGAAGTGAAGGGCAAACGCAAGCTTGGCCTGCAGCCGGTGCCGATGCATGATATCGCGCTGCATCTGCATAAAGCTGAAGAGCGCGGCGAGGATCTACCGATTGCGATCACCCTTGGCAACGATCCGATCATCACTCTGATGGGGGCAACGCCGCTGAAGTACGATCAATCTGAATACGAAATGGCGGGGGCGCTACGAGAAAGCCCGTACCCGATCGCCACCGCACCGCTCACCGGTTTTGACGTACCGTGGGGTTCAGAAGTGATCCTTGAAGGGGTCATTGAAAGCCGCAAGCGTGAAATAGAAGGGCCATTTGGTGAATTTACCGGGCACTACTCTGGCGGGCGCAACATGACTGTGGTGCGCATTGATAAAGTCTCTTATCGCAGTAAACCTATTTTTGAATCGCTGTATCTCGGGATGCCGTGGACGGAAATCGACTATCTGATGGGGCCAGCAACCTGCGTACCGCTGTATCAACAGTTGAAGGCAGAATTCCCGGAAGTGCAGGCGGTGAACGCCATGTACACCCACGGTTTGCTGGCGATTATCTCCACCAAAAAACGTTACGGCGGCTTTGCCCGTGCGGTAGGGTTGCGGGCGATGACCACGCCGCACGGTCTGGGTTACGTGAAAATGGTGATTATGGTTGATGAGGATGTTGATCCGTTCAACTTACCGCAGGTGATGTGGGCGCTGTCGTCGAAGGTCAATCCGGCGGGGGATCTGGTGCAATTGCCGAATATGTCGGTGCTGGAGCTTGATCCGGGTTCCAGTCCGGCGGGGATTACCGACAAGTTAATTATTGATGCCACCACACCGGTCGCGCCGGATAACCGTGGGCACTACAGCCAGCCGGTATGTGATTTACCGGAAACGAAAGCCTGGGCTGAAAAGCTGACCGCCATGCTGGCTAACCGTAAATAAGGAGTTGCAGATGATTTGTCCACGTTGTGCCGATGAACATATTGAAGTGATGGCGAATTCGCCGGTAAAAGGCGTCTGGACGGTATATCAGTGCCAGCATTGTCTGTACACCTGGCGTAATACTGAACCGCTACGTCGCACCAGCCGTGAGCACTACCCGCAGGCGTTTCGCATGACGCAGAAGGATATTGATGAAGCACCGATGGTGCCAAGTATCCCCCCGCTGTTGGCGGAAGATAAGCGCTAATCAAAAATGCAGGCGAGGCGAAGCCCCGCCCGGTAAATTTGCCCGATGGCGCTGTGCTTATCGGGCCTACAAATCAGGCCGTAGGCCGGATGAGACGGAGCCGTCATCCGGCACCACGAGTATTACACCAGACTCTTCAACCGATAGATCCACTCCAGCGCCTGGCGCGGCGTCAGCGAATCCGGGTCAATATTTTCCAGTGCTTCAACGGCAGGTGATGTCTCTTCCGGTGCACTGAGCAGTGACATCTGCGTCCCATCAACCTGCGTTGCCGCGGCGTTTGGCGTGATGCTTTCCAGCTCGCGCAGTTTTTGCCGTGCGCGTTTGATAACCTCTTTCGGAACGCCAGCCAGTGCCGCGACCGCCAGACCATAGCTCTTACTCGCCGCGCCATCCTGTACGCTGTGCATAAAGGCGATGGTATCGCCATGCTCTAACGCATCCAGATGTACGTTCGCTACGCCTTCCATTTTTTCCGGTAACTGAGTCAGTTCGAAGTAGTGGGTAGCAAACAGCGTGAGTGCTTTGATTTTATTCGCCAGATTTTCAGCACAAGCCCAGGCCAGAGATAAACCGTCATAGGTTGAGGTCCCGCGCCCAATCTCATCCATCAGCACCAGGCTGTTCTCAGTGGCGTTATGCAGAATATTGGCAGTTTCGGTCATTTCTACCATGAAGGTTGAACGACCGGATGCGAGGTCATCCGCTGCGCCCACACGAGTAAAGATACGGTCGATTGGACCTATTTCTACCTTTTGTGCCGGCACATAGCTACCGATGTAGGCCAGCAACGCAATCAGCGCGGTCTGGCGCATATAGGTGCTTTTACCGCCCATATTTGGCCCGGTGATAATCAGCATCCGCCGCTGCGGGGAAAGGTTAAGTGGGTTGGCGATAAACGGCTCACTCAGCACCTGTTCCACCACCGGATGGCGACCCTCTGCAATACGGATACCGGGCTTATCGCTGAATGTCGGGCAGGTGTAGTTCAGGGTATAAGCGCGTTCGGCCAGGTTGACCAGCACGTCAAGCTCTGCCAGTGCGCTGGCGCTCTGCTGTAAATCAGCCAGATGCGGCAACAGCATGTCGAACAGCTCGTCATACAGCTGTTTTTCCAGTGCCAGCGCTTTGCCTTTTGAGGTCAGAACTTTGTCTTCGTACTCTTTCAGCTCAGGAATAATGTAGCGCTCGGCATTTTTCAGCGTCTGACGGCGTACGTAGTTAATCGGTGCCAGATGACTCTGTCCACGACTGATCTGAATGTAGTAACCGTGGACGGCGTTAAATCCAACTTTCAATGTGTCCAGGCCGGTGCGCTCGCGCTCGCGGATCTCCAGTCTGTCCAGATAATCGGTTGCGCCATCAGCCAGCGCTCGCCATTCGTCCAGCTCTTCGTTATAGCCCGGTGCGATAACGCCACCGTCGCGTACCAGCACTGGCGGGGCATCAACCACGGCACGCTCCAGCAGTTCACGCAGTTCCGTGAACTCGCCCATTTTCTCGCGCAGCATCTGTACGGGAGCGCTGTTTACGTTTTCCAGTTGAGCGCGCAGTTCCGGTAATTGCTGGAAGGCGTGACGCATCCGCGCCAGATCGCGTGGGCGCGCGGTACGCAGTGCCAGACGTGCCAGAATACGTTCCAGATCGCCCACCTGACGTAGTACGGGTTGCAATTCGCTGGTGGAATCCTGCAGCGCGCCGATGGTCTGCTGGCGCTCGATCAGTATCTGCGTATCGCGGACTGGCATATGCAGCCAGCGTTTGAGCATACGGCTACCCATTGGCGTCACGGTGCAATCGAGCACCGATGCCAGCGTGTTTTCTACGCCACCGGCCAGGTTCTGGGTAATTTCCAGATTGCGGCGCGTGGCGGCATCCATAATGATGCTGTCCTGCTGGCGTTCCATGGTGATGGAGCGAATATGTGGCAGTGAGGTGCGCTGGGTATCTTTTACATATTGCAGCAGGCAGCCGGCAGCGCATAATCCACGCGGCGCGTTTTCCACACCAAAGCCGATCAGATCCCGTGTGCCAAACTGCAGGTTTAACTGCTGGCGGGCGGTATCAATTTCAAACTCCCACAGCGGACGACGACGCAGGCCGCGACGGCCTTCGATCAGCGACGTTTCTGCGAAATCCTCGGCATACAGCAATTCGGCAGGATTGGTGCGCTGTAGTTCCGCAGCCATCGTCTCACGGTCTGCGGGTTCACTGACGCGAAAACGCCCGGAGCTGATGTCCAGTGTGGCGTAGCCAAAGCCTTTACTGTCCTGCCAGACGGCGGCCAGCAGGTTGTCCTGACGTTCCTGTAAAAGTGCTTCATCGCTGATGGTGCCCGGTGTGACGATGCGTACCACTTTGCGTTCAACCGGCCCTTTGCTGGTTGCTGGATCGCCAATCTGCTCGCAAATAGCGACAGATTCCCCCTGATTGACCAGCTTAGCGAGGTAGTTTTCCACCGCATGGTGGGGAATGCCCGCCATCGGGATTGGCTCGCCTGCCGATGCGCCACGTTTGGTCAGCGAGATATCGAGCAGCTGCGACGCACGTTTCGCGTCGTCATAAAACAGTTCGTAAAAGTCGCCCATGCGGTAAAACAGCAGGATCTCCGGGTGCTGAGCCTTCAGCTTGAGATACTGCTGCATCATGGGGGTGTGAGAGTCTAGATTTTCTATTGTACTCATTGGAGTGTGATGTCCATATTTCTTAATTTTTAATGAGTTAGTGAATTTTATGGTTATCATTAGGTTTCACGTTGTCTCATCGAATATCATGGAATCCTACAGTTAACAGTAGGAATTCATGACTGCATAAGGTGCATGATAACGGAGTCTTTATGGTAGTAAAACAAGAGGGAAAGCCACTTTCGTTTAAAGCGGTAAAAATGATGAAGCCTGGTGGCAAAGATGAGGCTGACGTGGGCGAAAATCGTGGTTTACGTCTCTCATGTGGTGCCACCGGGATGAAGTCTTTTTCCTACCGTTACGCGAGTCCCCGACTGGTAAACTTGTTCAGTTTAAAATTGGTAACTTTCCACAACTTCTCTCGTTTGCTGCACGTTTTAAACTCCACGAATTAAAGCTTCTCCGTCAGGCCTGCCGGAGTCTGAACCAGAACTGGTCTATCGACTTTATGCCTGATACCCAGGTCTGTGGCCGTCGTTTTCGCACGTTCAATGTCGTTGATGACTTTAACCGTGAGGCGTTGTCGATTGAAATCGAACTGAATCAGCCAGCTCTGCGCGTGGTCCGTGTGCTCGACAGGATCGCGGCAAATCGCGGCGATCCGGTCACGTTACGCATGGATAATGGTCCGGAATTTATCTCACTGGCACTGGCTGAATGGACAGAGAAACATGCAGTAAAACTGGAGTTTATCCAGCCGGGTAAGCCGACACAGAACGCTTTTATTGAGCGCTTTAACCGAACATACTGTACAGAAATACTCGATTTTTATCTGTTCAGAATGCTGAATGAAGTGCGGGAAATCACGGAGAAATGGTTATCTGAATATAACTGTGAACGCCCGCATGAATCACTGAACAATATGACACCGGAGGAATACCGACAGCACTATTATCTGGCCGGGATCTCAAAAAATGCCTGGAACTAAAACGGGTCTATTTACACCACACCCCAATGTACCATTGAAGTGTGGCTGGTGAAGTTTGTATCAAATTACTCATTCATTTCGTGGTTGCTCTTTTTTATCTTATTGAATATCGATAATACCCGTCAGGATGCGGAAACGAGGTTTTAGAGGCATAAGCATCATTAGCTGACATATCATGAAGCATTATTTATACATCATGCAGCTGAAGTTGATTCTCTAAACGCCGATCGCGCAGCGTTGAATAAATAAAGGTGATGACAAACAGCAGGGAAAATAAAACGACTATGGTCGGCGCGGGGGCACTGTCGATGAAAAATGACAGGTATACACCCAGAAATGACGTTGCAACCGATATGGCGGTAGCCAGTAATAATGCCTGGGCGAACCTGCGCGTCATTAAAATCGCAATCGCACCGGGGGCAATCAGCAAGGAGATCGACAAAATAATACCTACCGACTTTAGCGTCGCGACGATAGTCAGGGCTATCATACACAGCAGACCATAATGCAGCAGTGTGGTGTTAAGACCGCTGGCCTTTGCCTGGTGCGGATCGAACGCATGCAGTAGCAGATCTTTCCATTTAAGCCCGATGATAAGCGCTATCCCCAAAGCGATAACCGCAGTCTGCGCAATGTCGCCCAGCGAAACGCCCAGCATGTCACCGAACAAAATATGGTCCAGATGAATTTCAGACTGGATTGACACATACAGCACCAGTCCGGCGCCAAACATACCGGAAAAGACGATCCCCATCAGGGTATCGCGCTTGATACGGCTATTATCGTCAAGATACCCGGTGGCGACCGCGCAGAACAATCCGGCGACAAAAGCGCCAATCGCCAGCGGAATACCCGCAATCCAGGCCAGTACAATCCCTGGAAAGACCGCATGGCTCATGGCATCCCCCATCAGCGCCCAACCTTTCAACACCAAAAATACCGACAGCAGCGCGCAGGGGACGGCGACGATAACGGAGATGGTCAGCGCGTTGACCATAAAGCTGAACTGAAAAGGTTCCAGTAATGTGGTTAAGAACATGAGGACTCCTTGTTCACCTGCCGGGCGCGGCGGCGATTCGCCAGCAGACCGTGTTTGGGGGCGAAGACAAACGCCAGCAGGAACAGCAGCGTTTGCAGTACGACGATAATTCCGCCGGTTGCGCCGTCCAGCCAGTAGCTTAGCCAGGCGCCGAAAAAGCTGGTCAGGCTACCGATAGCCACAGCGATCGTCAGCAGACGAGGAAAACGATCGGTCAACAGCCAGGCTGTGGCGCCGGGCGTGACCACCAGGCAAATGACCAGAAATGCGCCGACGGTTTGCAGTGCAGCAACGGTGGAAACGGAGAGCAGCGTAAAAAATAGCAGCTTCAGCCGACCAGGATTCAGACCAATAGAGCGTGCATGGTTTTCATCGAAAAAGACCACCATCAGGTCTTTCCACTTCAGCAGCAGGATAGTCAGTGAGATGACGCCGATGATCGCCAGTTGCAAAATATCTTCCGGCGCAATCGCCAGCACGTTACCGAGAATAATGGTCTGGATGTTCACCGACATCGGATTGAGCGACACCATAAACAGCCCGATACCGAAAAAAGACGAAAAAATCAGTCCGATAATCGCATCTTCCTTCAGGCGCGAACGCTGATTAAGAAACAGCATACTGCCCGCAGCCAGTCCCCCGGAGAGAAATGCCCCCAGCGCGAAGGGAAGCCCTAGCATATATGCCCCGGCAACACCGGGGACGATGGAATGCGATAGCGCATCGCCAATAAGCGACCAGCCTTTGAGCATCAGGTAGCATGAGAGGAACGCGCACAGGCCGCCGACCATCGCCGAAACCCACATGGCGTTGAGCATGTACTGGTAACCAAAGGGTTCTGTCAGCCAGTTCATGACTATTCCCCCTCGCGTGCCGCGCGGCGCGAAATAAACGGGCGCTCATCATCGGTAATCACATGCTGCTCACCCCCACTCAATGCGACGTGACGCAGAACGCCGCTAAATGCCTGTTCAAGGTTCTCGGTGGTAAAGGTGGTGTCAGTTGGACCGCTTGCCAGCACGGTGCCTTTAATCATTACCGTGTAATCACAAAACTCGGTGACCGAGCCCAGGTTATGGGTGGAGACCAGCATGGTTCGGCCCTCATCACGCAATTCGCGCAGCAGGTCGATGATCCGGGCTTCGGTTTTTACATCCACGCCGGTGAAGGGTTCATCCAGTAAAATAACCTGCCCATCTTGTGCAATGGCCCTTGCCAGGAAAACGCGTTTTTTCTGCCCACCGGACAGTTCACCAATCTGGCGATGGCGATATTCCAGCATATCAACCCGCGCCAGTGCAGCATCCACGCAGGCGTGATCGTGCGCCTTTGGCCGACGCAGCCAGCCCATATGGCCAAAACGTCCCATCATGACCACATCTTCCACCAGTACCGGAAATGACCAGTCCACCTCTTCAGACTGGGGCACATAAGCAATCAGATTCTGTTTTAGCGCCTTGTTGACCGGCTGTTGCAGGATAGAGATTTCCCCCTGTGCCAGCCGGACAAACCCCATCAACGCCTTAAACAGTGTTGATTTCCCGGAACCGTTGACACCAACCAGTGCGGCAATCGAGCCGCCCGGAACCTGAAACGTGGCATCCCGCAGTGCAGTGTGGCCGTTGCGATACGTCACCGTAACCTGATTCACGGTAATCGCAGATTGACTCATGGTTGACTCCCAAGGCCGTTATTGATGCCGTTAACAATGGTTTGTGTGGTGACGCGCAGTAGATCCAGATAGGTCGGGACCGGGCCGTCGGCAGCGCTGAGTGAATCGACGTACAGCACGCCGCCGTAATGTGCGCCAGACTCCCGGGCTACCTGACGCGCGGGTTTGTCGGACACGGTACTTTCGCTAAATACCGTGGGGATCTGATGCGCACGTAAGGTATCGATCACCTTGCGTACCTGCTTCGGCGTACCTTGTTGATCGGCGTTGATCGGCCATAAGTACAGTTCTTTCAGGTCGTTATCGCGCGCCAGATAGGAGAACGCCCCTTCGCTAGTGACCAGCCAGCGTTTATCGGCAGGAATTTTGGCAAGTTCGGCCTGGAGCGGCGCGAGCGTTTGCTGAATTTCTGCTTTATAGCGATCGGCATTCTTCTGGTAGGTCGCTGCGTTTTCCGGGTCATATTTCATTAACGCATCGCGAATGTTATCCACGTAAATCAGTGCGTTGTCTGCTGACATCCAGGCATGCGGATTGGGTTTTCCATTGTATGGCCCTTCGCTGATGCCCATCGGTTTTACGCCGTTTGAGACCATCACTTCCGGTACGCCGGACAGATGTTGGTAGAAGCGGGTAAACCAGAGTTCCAGATTGAGACCATTAGAGAGAATTAACTGCGCGCCCTGCGCCCGCTTAATGTCGCCTGGCGTGGGCTGGTATTCGTGAATCTCTGCCCCGGGTTTGGTGATTGAACTGACGTCTGCCGCATCGCCTGCCACATTGCTTGCCATATCAGCAATGATCGTAAACGTCGTGATGACCTTGAACTTTTCTTTCGCCCAGGCAGGCGACAGCGTAAGTGCCGTCAACAGGCTGGCAAGGAGAACTGACTTCAGACGAGGCAGATGCGGCATAGTATCCCTCACAACAAAGTGGTTAATTAATCATCGAATATAGCCTTTGCTATGTTATATAGCACATGGCATAAATAAATGAAAATAATTCTTATTTGCGTAGGGTGCTAAGGAATAGATGGGGGATAATGTGTTTTACGCCGGTACGATTGCCGGCGTGTTGGGAACGAATAACCCGGTGATTATGACTTTTGGAACTCGGTGACGGTTTCCCATGCTACCTGTTGTAACACTTTGGCGGTGGCTGGGGTCATGTCCGTATCAACAGGGAGCGCGCCGCCGACTGGAGACTGGTTATACAGGGTAGCGAAGAATACGCAGGCAGCGAGATACGTTCCAGAAATCGAAGGATGTACACCATCATGATAATACAGGTTAATTTCTGGGTGCGTTTTACGTGCTTTCTCGAAAGCCAGACCTACCGGAGCCACATATCCCCCCGTTTTTTGCGCAATCGAGATATAAGCATCTGCCAGTTTTTGGCTATCTTCGGGTTTGTCTTTTTTCGGCCAGGTCATGAAATAGACAACTTTTGCACCGGCTTTATGCGCCATCTCAGCCATTTGGGTTGCAGAGTCCACGAAGTTTTGTCGGGTACTTTCTTTCTTTGAAATCGTTTCTGTTGAGTTCCCCTGCAGGATGACGACATCCCATTTCTGTAGCGTGTTCTGATAGCGCATATTCTCAATTTGCCAGCCTAAATGACCGCTGGAAATCGTGATCCCCCGATACTTATAGCCTTTGGCATGGTCTGGCAGTAGGGACTGCGTTAAATCCCGCAGGCGGGTATTAATATTATTGTTATAGAAAGTGAAAGAGTTACCATAAAGCGCGACAATTTTATTCTCGCCATCCATTTTCGCATGTGCGGAAGGTGCTAATAACGTATCCGCGTGAGCACAGAGACTACTTAATGCGAGGGTCGTCGCTGCGGCAAGCAATGTTATCTTTTTCATTTTTTATCTCTTAGAAATCATAACGGAGCCCAACGATGAGCGCATCATCATTGGTTTTTTTGTTCTTACTGGCGAACTCTTTATCGTAAGTAAATGATAACCACGTATCTTCAGCCAATGTTAATTGCGCTTCAGCACGCCAGTCTTCTTTTTCAGCAATATCTTTACCATCTTCATTTAAAAAACTATATCCGGTGAGAACCTTGACGGTGCCAAAATTGTAGGAAATGAGTGAATCCATCCCTTTATAATTATTATCGCTTTTGTTATCGCGAGAAATAGAAGTACGCAATGCGGTTACCGCGACTTCATAGGCTTTATAGCTGAGTTGTAATCCTCCCATAATTTGATCGTTTTGATTACGCCCATCGGTGGTCACTACGCCATCCTGTCGTTTGTAACGACTGGCCGCTATCGCAGGTGTAATCCTAAAATCGCCAAATTTGAAAGACTTACGATAGCTGGCCATTGCCCCGTAATCCAGCGCTTCGTTATCACTGTTGCCGTTACCGGAGACCCATGCCAGCTGGATTTCGTTACCGGCAAATTTGGCGTTCCACTGAACGGTGCCGTCCTGTCGGTTGAACTGGTAAGAATCATCAATGGTTGTAATACCATAGCTGTAGATATTGGGGGTGAAGTTTTTATACTTATCGGTCATTTTCATCACCTGATACAACGGGTTCTTGGTTCTCCCGGTGATCAGCTCGCCCCATGTTTTATTTGACAGGCCGACATAGGAATAACGGGCCTCCATATCGCTTTCACCGGTATTGTTATCATTTTTTTCGGTACGCACCTGCCATTCCAGGCGCCCCACGATTTTAGTTTCTGGCAGAAGGTCCAGATCCCGGGTGAGATAAATACCGACACGGCCACCCAGATCGCTTCGGCTTTCGCTACCAGCAAATGAATTCTGGCCACTCGCAATTTTTCCCTCAACGCGGCCATAAATATCCAGCGTATTTCCGTCCTTATTATAGACGTTTAAGGCGAACGCCGAGGAACTCATACCCATTAGTAATATTAGTGAATAATTTTTTAGCTTCATGTCATCCCTCAAACTTGCATTAATTTCCTGACCATAAAATAAAGTTCACAGCGGGATAATTGTTTGTGGAAAAGGAATGGCAGCGGTATGGGAATCATTTTTTCTCGTAATGAAATGTGATTATTCACGCATAAATATCTCTATTTTTGCTATTATATTAATGGTTCTAATATTTTATGAACGATTCTTTTGAAATGTTACGGCTATTTGATCTACATTTTAAAAATTACTGTGAAGTGCATCGCATTTCTACTGGATAGAAAAGCTGAAAATGGGAAAGTTGTATTCTCATAATTATTTTTGGGGTGGGAATACTATTTTCCCCTATAAATTGGCAGACAGATCCCGCAAAATTGATTAATCACATTTTCGATTATCACGCATTCATTGGCCGGAGAGGCGCTGTATGTACGGGAAGCAAACAACGGTATTTGATTCTGACCTTTATTCATCATTGTTCACTCAGGCCAGGATGCGGGAAATATGGTCTGACGACAATCTGCTGCGTTGTTGGTTGCGCTTTGAGGCGACGGTCGCTCGCGTGCAAAGTGAGTTGGGGATTATCCCTGAACAGGCGGCCGTTGAAATTGAACAAACCTGTCGGGAAATACAGATAGACTGGCCAGCGCTGGCGCAGGAAACACAGACGGTCGGCATGGCGATAAAACCGCTGATCGATCAGATCTCCGCCAGCGGAACGCCGCTGGTAAGTCAGTTTCTGCATTGGGGATGCACCACTCAGGATTTACTCGACTCAGGCATGGCGATGAGATTGCAGCAAACGCTGCGGCTATTGCGTGAGCAATTGCTTGATGTTGGCGAAACCATGAAAACGATGGCGTTACGACATGCTCGTACGGTAATGGTTGCTCGCACCAATTCGGTGGATGCCTCTGCAACGACGTGGGGGCTGCATGTTTGCAGTTATCTGGCGGAGATAAACCGCCACCTGACAAGGCTCCAGCAGCTGTATCCGCGCGCCGTTACCGGACTCTTTGGCGGTGCGGTGGGCAACCTGGCTTCTGTGGGCGAGCAGGGAATGGAAACGCGCAAGCGGCTGATGTTAGCGCTGGGTCTGAACGTGCCCTGCGGGATTAATAATGCCAGCCAGGATGCGGTTGTTGAGGTTGTGCAGTTTTTTGCTCTTATCCACGGCACGCTGTGTCGCCTGGCTAACGATGTCGAAACCATGGGACGCACGCCGATTGCCGAAGTGCTTGAAGGAGAAGGCGGCGGCGGGTCAAGCACGATGCCGCACAAAGTGAATCCGCGCGCCAGTAACATGATGCAAACGTTGGCAAGGATGGGGTGGATGTATGCTTCCGGCGCGCCAGCAATGCTGGATCAACAGGATGTGCGAGCCGCCTCAATGCGGGTACTGAACTGGACGATCCTCCCGGAGGCCTCTAATGCGTTATCGACCAGCCTGATGCGCGCAAAAAATCTGCTTTCGCATCTCATTGTTAATGAAGAGAAGATGCGCGCTAATTTTGACTGCTCGAAGCACTTTATTATGTCGGAATCGCTGACGATGAAACTTGCCGCCAAAATTGGCAGAGAGTCCGCTTATAACCTGGTGAAAAACCTGCTGAAGCATGCAACCGGCGAGCACAGCTTCATGGAGATCGTACAGGCTAGCCCGGAAATCCGCGCGTCATTGTCTGTGGCAGAAATTACCGCCGCCTGTGAGCCGCTGTCATATATCGGGGCTAACGATGCGCTCATTGCGGAAACAATTGCTGAGTTCGATCGCGTGAAAACCGCAGAGATTGCCTGATTCGTCATGCTGCCGGGCGGGATAACTCTCCTGGCGGCTGGCAGCGCTAAGTATTATGAGCCGATGCAGAAAATGTTTCGAAGAAGACGAACAATTCTTCCAGTTGGGCAAAATTCCCCTCGCTATCTCCTTTCTCATAAGCCAGATGCAGAATGAGTTCGATAAAAAAGAAGCCAAGAATACGGCTTTGAAAAATGGAATGTACGTCGCTTGGGAGAACAAACTGCAGATCGCAGAACTTACCGTAAGGGTTCGCCTCTGAGTTGGTCACCAACACTACGACGGCATTCTTTTTTCTGAACCATTTTGCAATATTGAGCGCGACCCGGTTAAATCGATAGTAAGAGAACACAATCAGGACGTCCTCCTCCTTGATATTGATGAGGCATTTGGGGAGTTCGCTGATGTCTGTTGGTAACAGGGTAATATCGCTGCGAAAGTACTTTAGCAACGTACAAAAATGCGTCGCCATGGCATGAGAAGATGAAGGACCGACGACATAAATATGGCGTTGATTGTTTAATACCAGATCGATAAACGCATTCAGGCTTTCAATATCGATATTATTTTTAAATTGACTAAATAACGTTGATATTTTATGCGTGAAATCAGTAACAATACTTTCTGTCGTGATGCTGGAATTGTTACGCAGTTTGATGTTTTTCTCAAAAGGTGCTGATAGTTTATTTTTTGACAGTGTAATGTCTAATGCTTTACGGAAAGCGGCATAACCGGTAAAACCTATTTTATTCAGGAATCGACCGATAGTAGCTTTACTTACCATCGCATTCTGCGAGAGATCAACAATGCCATGATAGGGGAGTTCATTGAAGTGCTTATTAATGTACTCATTAAGTCGGCACTCAGATTCTGTAAGATCGCCCATATTAAGAGTAAGTGAGTTATACTCATCCAGACTTAACGTGTTTTTTTTGTACATAGATAACACCCGATGGCTGTTGTATATCAACGCTGTTATAGGGTAATACGCTTTCGAGGTCAATCATTGAATGAATATCCTGGAAACCCGCATCCAGCCTTTTTTGGAGGATGTGACCGTATTCAGATGAGTTGCGATCTTACTCACAAAAAGAGGTGGGAAAACACCTTTCCCGTATTTTACAACCACACAACCCATTACAATTAAATCTCAATATTTGAGTATGTAATACGATAAATTTACGTACATATTATAACTGCTTATATATGGATGTGATTTCCCGGTATCCTGCATAAGCTATGATGATATGACGGGTAACCCTACCAGATTTGTATGGCATAGGAATTGTTATTATGACGGCGTTTATTATAGCAATAGTGATAACAGTTATTGCTGCATGGTTAATTGTTAAAAATTATCAGCCGCAAACTGTTTTATTACTCGCTGGACTGGCATTATTGACCATCACAGTACTGTTTTATCCAGAAAACAGCATTCTCTATGATAAAGCGAAATCCACGGGGTCAACCTGGCTGGATATCTTTAGCTTTGCAAAAGCATCGTTGACCACACAAATTGCGGGTATCGGTCTTATCATCATGGCGGCGGGTGGATTTGCCAGCTATATGGATCACATCAAAGCATCGAACGCGATGGTGAATATGTGCATTCGCCCGCTACAGGTAATTAAAGCGCCTTACCTTATCCTCGCGTTGGGGTACATCTGCGCGCAGCTTCTGCACGTGGCAATTTCAAGTGCGGCGGGCCTGGCAATGTTGCTGTTGGTGACATTCTTCCCGGTTCTGGTGCGCCTCGGAGTCAGTAAAGCCTCTGCGGCCGCGATGATTGCCCTGTGCGCGTTTATGGATCTAGGGCCTGCGGCAGGTACGGCGAATCTGGCGGCGAAGCATGCCGGAATGGAAAGCGCTATCTACTTTGCTCATTACCAGATGCCGGTTGCGGTGGCGGTTATGCTGGCCGTGGCGGTGGTGATTTACTTCACCGCGAAATATTTCGACAAAAAGGATGGCTTTGTACCGGGTGCGCAAAGCGTGGCGCAAGCGGAAGAAGAGGGTCGCAAAGCGCCCGCGATTTATGCTCTTTTGCCGGTCCTGCCGGTGGCACTGGTGCTGGTCTTTAGCCCTTTGGTTATCAAATCCATCAAAATTGACGTAGTCACGGCGATGATCCTTGGCGCTGTGGTCGCATTTTTCTTTGAACTGGTGGCTACCCGTGATTTCAAAAGCAGCTGCAAAGGATTACAGGTCTTTTTCAAAGGCATGGGCAGCATGTTTACCAGTATCGTTTCCTTGCTGGTATGTGCGGATATCTACGCCCAGGGGTTGCAGAAAATTGGCGCGGTGGACTACCTGTTACAGTCAGTGCAAAACGCAGGACTGGGCTTTACCAGCATGACGCTGGTGATGACCGCGCTGGTGGGCGTAACCGCCATCCTGACAGGCTCTGGTGTTGCCGCCTTTTTCTCCTTCTCCGGACTGGCCCCCTCCATTGCAGCAAAATTTGGTGAGAGCGCCGTCAATATGATCCTGCCTATGCAGTTAATGGCGGGAATGGGGCGCTCAATGTCCCCAGTGGCTGGAATCATTATTGCGGTGAGTAAAGCAGGAGAATGTTCACCGTTTATGATCGTCAGAAGAACGCTGCTTCCAGCGCTGGCCGGTATTGCGGCGATGCTGGTTGCCAACTATGTCCTGATTTGAATCCCGAGAGCCTGCTAATGCAGGCTCTTATTTTTTATCTGGTTGTAATTTATGGATGGCAACGTGACAAACGATGTTTTATACGTCCCGTTTACGGGGAAGTTACTGCTTGAATCTCCGTTATTAAACAAGGGAAGCAGCTTCACGCAGCAAGAAAGGCACGACTTTAACCTGAGTGGGCTACTGCCTTGCGCCATTGAGAATATTGATGAACAAGCCGAACGGGCGTATCAACAATATCTTGAGGCTGAGTCCCACAACGCTCGACATATTTACCTGCGTAATATCCAGGATACCAACGAAACGTTATTTTATTACCTGCTGAAAAAGTATCTTCCAGAGATGCTGCCCATCGTTTATACCCCGGTAGTCGGGGCCGCCTGTGAAAAATTCTCGTGGATATATCGTCGTGCGCGCGGTGTTTTTATCTCCTGGCCCGATCGCGATCGTATTGACGATATTTTGCATGATATTCCACGGCACCATATCAAGGTCATCGTCGTCACCGATGGTGAGCGCATTCTGGGGCTGGGCGACCAGGGCGTTGGCGGTATGGGAATTCCTATCGGGAAACTGTCGCTCTATACCGTCTGTGGCGGGGTAAATCCGGCGAATACGCTACCTATTTTACTGGATGTCGGCACGAATAATGCGCGACTGCTGGACGATCCGCGCTATATCGGCTGGCGTCATCCGCGCATAACTGGTGAAGACTATTTCGCATTTATTGGAATGTTTATTGCTGCCGTAAAACGGCGCTGGCCTAACGTTCTGCTGCAGTTTGAAGATTTTGCCCAGCATACCGCGGTACCGCTGCTGGACCGTTATCGCGATGAGCTGTGCTGTTTTAACGATGATATTCAGGGCACGGCGTCGGTGGCTCTGGCGACTTTGGTTGCTGCCTGCCGAGGCAGCGGTCGTGACTTCCGTCAGCAATCAATCGTAATTGTGGGGGCGGGGGCTGCGGGATGTGGGATTGCCCGGCATATTATTGCCTGTCGCATCAGTGAAGGAATGAGCCAGGCTGAAGCCAGACGGACCATTTTTATGGTGGATCGCGACGGTCTGGTGATGACCACCAATAATGCCTTAGCTGATTTCCAGCAACCGCTGGCGCAGTCGCCCGAGGAAATTTCTGACTGGCAGTATGAGGGGCCGGCACCGTCGTTACTGGAGGTGATCCACAATGCCAAACCGGCGGTTATGCTGGGGGTGTCGGGTCAGGCTGGATTGTTCTCGCAGGAGGTAATTAGCACGATGTACCAATACTGCGACCGTCCGATTGTTATGCCGTTGTCGAATCCCACTTCGAGAATGGAAGCGCGACCAGAAGATATCATTCGCTGGACCGAGGGACAGGCCATCATTGCGACCGGCAGTCCCTGCGGTGTGATTGAATTTAATGGACGCTCCATTCCGGTGGCGCAGTGCAATAACGTGTATGTTTTCCCGGCCATCGGTCTGGGGGCTATCGCCAGCGGCGCGACACGCGTAACAGAGGCTATGCTGATGGCGGCAAGCCGTGCGCTGGCCGATGCTTCCCCGTTGGTGCGTAACGGGGAAGGCGCTCTGTTGCCGGAGATTGGGACAATCTGCGAGGTGACCCGCAGCATTGCCTTTGAGGTCGGTAAGGCGGCACAGCAGTCGGGTGTGGCAGAGAAGATGAGCGACGACGCGCTGTCGCAGAGTATTAAAGATAACTTTTGGCTACCGCACTACCGTCCTTATAAACGCAGGGCTATTTAGCCGTTGTGACGAGTAAGCGGTACTCGGGTCTTGGTTGCCTTCATGATTAAGGTGTATTATTTATGCAACTTAGTTATGGAGGCATCATGTCCGGCAAACGTATTGCTCGTGAAAAAATGACGATCCAAAAGATGATATCGCTGTACGAAAGCCAGTGTCCGGAAGCTTCAGATGAACAGGGGCATTACGATGCGTTGTTTGCTTATGCGCAAAAGCGCCTGGACAAGTGCGTGTTTGGCGAGGAAAAACCGGCCTGCAAACAGTGTCCGGTACACTGCTATCAACCTGCTAAACGCGAAGAGATGAAGCAAATTATGCGTTGGGCCGGGCCGAGAATGCTCTGGCGTCACCCAATTCTGACCGTTCGCCATTTGATTGATGACAAGCGTCCCGTCCCGGAATTACCTGAGAAATATCAGCGCAAGAAGTAATCTGGTTATTTTGTGCCGGATAGCGGCGATGCCTTATCCGGCCAGCAAGCGCAGGCTCACCTGTCGCGTAGGCCCGATAAGCGTAGCGCCATCGGGCAATTTAACTATCCGGTACCGGATGGCGGTTACGCTTTGGTGGCAATAAGAATGGCCGAAGCTTTGATCAGCGCGATGACCCGGCTTCCCTGGCTCAGTTTCATCTCTTGCTGACTTTCGTTCGTCACGACCGCGACAATGTCAAAACCGGCATCAGTTTTGATGTGTACGGTGGCGTTAACGGCGCCTTCGGTTACCTGTGAAACGCTACCGGCAAATTGGTTACGGGCAGAGAATTTCAGGCCACAGTCTTCAGTCGCCAGCGTCACCCACGGCGCTTTAATCAGCGCAATGGCTTCTTTTCCTTTCGCCAGACCCAGTGCCTGCTGGCTGCTATGGGTCACAATCGCGACCAGTTTTGCGCCGCCAGCCAGCGTCAGTTCAACTTCATCATTCACTGCACCAGTGGCAACTGCACTGACTGTACCGGTTAATTGATTACGTGCTGATACCGCCATACTGCCTCCTTTCGTTGAGTTATCACCCAGTATAGCCACAATGGCTAAACCAGCGCATCCTTATCAATACCTAATCGCTTCATACGCGACAACAACGTGGTTCGTTTTAGCCCCAATCGCTGCGCAGCACCTTTAGGACCGGCAACCACGCCGTTGGTCTCTTTCAGGACGCGCATGATCAACTGGTATTCGTCCTCGCCATCCTGCGCAACTTCGGTGGCTACCGGCGGTGCGGACGGCGTCAACGCGGCAATATCCGGCAGGGACAGCTGTAGCACGTTGCCTCGGGTAAGCAGAACCGCGCGCTCCACCACGTTTTCCAGTTCGCGCACGTTACCCGGCCACTCCATGCTGCTCAAGGTACGAAGCGCTTCGGCAGGAATACTGTCGATATTGCGTCCCATCCGGCGAGCAATTTTAAAGGTAAAGGCTTTCACCAGCAGTGGGATATCTTCCGGGCGCTCGCGCAGCGGAGGTAAATGGATTGGGAAAACGTTCAGCCGGTAATACAGATCGTTACGGAATTCCCGATCGGCAACCATCTTTTTCAGATCGCGGTTAGTGGCGGCGATCAACCGAACGTCGGTCTGGATCAGCTTGTTGCTGCCCAGGCGTTCAAATTCCTGCTCTTGCAGTACGCGCAGCAGCTTAGGCTGTAGCTCCAGCGGCATGTCACCTACTTCATCGAGGAACAGCGAGCTTTTATCCGCCAGTTCAAAACGACCAATTCGCTGTGTGCTGGCCCCGGTAAACGCGCCGCGCTCGTGACCAAACAGGTCGCTTTCCAGTAATCCGGCAGGCATTGCCGCGCAGTTCATCTTCACCATCCGGCGGGCGTTACGCCCACTCAGATTATGAATCGCTCTGGCGATCAGCTCTTTACCCGTACCTGTCTCACCCAGAATCAATACGGTGCTGTCGCTCTGCGCCACCATTTCGACCTGTTTGAGTACGCTGTACATGGCTTCGCTGCGACCGATAATTTCGCCGAACTCACTGTCCACATTGTTCAGTTGCTCGGTCAGCGCCAGGTTTTCATCGACCAGACGTTCTTTCAGGCGATGTATCTCCTGATAGGCAAGCGCGTTATCTACCGCAATGGCTACGCGTTCGGCAATCTGGCGCAACAGTTTCAGGTTGGCGGTGGTGAAAACTTTTTCTTCACACTGCGCCAGTTTGAGCACGCCAAGCATCGTGTTGCCGGACATCAGCGGCAGCAGGCACAGAGTCTGTAGCTGGTTGCCCCAGGTTTCGAACAGCATCCGTTCGTAAGGGGCGAGCGTATCGCGTTCGCTCAGATTAATCAGCAGCATCTCTTTGCTTTTGAAAACGCGTTCAGAAAGCGTACCTGCTTCATCCACTTCACTTTGTTCGTGCGCCGGATGATGTTCATCCAGATAGTGGGTGGAATAAATGCTGAGCTTGTTTTTGCGATCGCTGCGTAACACGATGCTGATGGCATCAATGTCGAAGTAGTGATGGATCTCTTTGGCGACTTCGCTGACCAGCTCGTCAATGTCCAGGCGGGAGAGCACCGCATTGGTGATGGCGACGAGGATACGAAAGTTGTCACGTTCGCGACACAGCAAATCGTAATCGACGTTGTTGCTGACTCTGCTCTGAATTTGTTCCGCAACGACGCCGACTATCTGGGTAAAGGTCTGCAGCCGGTTGTACTCTTTTTCACTCCACGGACGATCTTCGTTGCGGATGAATTCACAGCCGCCAAAGATGCGTCCATCCGCCGCCAGCGGCAGCAGGCAGTAGTGGCCAAATTCAGAATACAGTCCACCTGAAGCCAACTGTGGCCAGGTTTCCGTAAACTCATGATAGTTGCAGTGCAGCGCATCGGGGCGAGACAAAATACGGCGTACCGGGCCATGGGCCAGTACCGTTTCATCTTCATAATCGATGGGTTTACCATTTTCACGCGTCGCAAAATAACGCGCACGCTGCGTTTGTGCCTGCCATAAGACAATAGCCGCACAGTCGGCCAGCGCTGAACGCTTGACCAGCTGCGAAAGCGCCTCGCTGAGAGACGGGAGATCGGGCTGCTGTAATAATGTACGAGTAATATCGAACAGGCCTTGCTGTCCGAGGTCACTCATCGGTGTATACGACATATTGCTTTTCCAGGAAAAGCACCGCAGAACGGTGCGAAAACGGTAAATGAATTATAGGTATAAGTCGTAAATCATTGCCGGATAGCTGACCGCGAACTCGCTGGTCACGCAATCCGTAGGCCTGATAAGCAAAGCGCCATCAGGCGATAATGCAGCGTTAATGCCGGATGTCGACGCAAATGCGTCTTATCCGGCCTACAGTATGCTGCCAACTGGCTGCTAACATATACGAGGTAAAGGTTCGGCGTGTGGTAAATCGAGGGTCCGTTTCACGCCGTACAGTCCGGCCAGACGCACACCTTTGCGTTCTACCACTTCACCAATCAGCGCGGCATCGCGTCCTAAAGGATGGGCGTGGAGTGCGGCGAGCACGGCTTCAGCAGCCTGACGTTCAACGGCAATCACCAGCTTACCTTCGTTAGCAAAATTGAGCGCATCCAGACCCAGCAGTTCGCAAACGCCACGCACCGCGGGTTTCACGGGCAGGGCCGCTTCAGACAGCTCAATGCCAAACCCGCATGATGCGGCAAATTCATGCGTTACCGCATTCACGCCGCCACGGGTCGCGTCACGCAGCGCCTTCACGCCGGGGATATCACGTAGCGTCTGGATAAGCGGCGTCAATACCGCGCAGTCGCTGACCAGTTCGCCATCAAGACCCAATTGTTCGCGCAGGTTAAGGATAGTTGCGCCGTGATCGCCAAGCGTACCGCTGACCAGCAGCACATCGCCCACGCTCAGGGTCTGGGCACCCCAGTGAATGTTGGCGGGGATCGCGCCCATTCCGGCGGTGTTGATAAAAAGTTTGTCCGCCGCGCCGCGCTGCACAACTTTGGTATCGCCGGTTACGATAGCAATACCCGCTTCGCGCGCGGTTGCCGCCATGCTGTTAACGACGGTTTTCAGCGTGTCCATTGGCAGACCCTCTTCGAGGATAAAACCGCAGGAGAGGTAGCGCGGTATCGCGCCGCTGACCGCCACGTCGTTAGCCGTACCGCAGATTGCCAGCTTGCCGATATTACCGCCCGGGAAGAACAACGGATCGATAACATAGCTGTCGGTTGAAAACGCCAGACGATCGCCTTCAGCGACCAGTTGCGCCAGTTCCAGACGTGCCTGATCTTCTTGTTCCGCCAGCCACGGATTCGCAAATGCCTCCATAAACAGACTGTTGATCAACTGCTGCATAGCCTGGCCGCCGCTACCGTGGGCGAGTTGTACGCTGTTCATGCTTCACACTCCTGCTGACGATACTGATACCAGGCGGCACATGCGCCTTCGGAGGAGACCATCAGGGCGCCAAATGCGGTCTCCGGGTTACAGGTTTTGCCAAATAGCGGGCACTGATGCGGTTTGCATCTGCCGGTCAATACCTCTCCGCAACGCGCGCGCGGATCGTCATACACCTGCTGCGGCGCTGGCTGGAAATGCGCTTCGGCGTCAAAGCGCTGATAGTCAGGTGTCAGGTGAACGCCTGATGATTCAATGACGCCCAGACCGCGCCATTCGCTGTCGCCATTCACGCTGAACACGTCGGCGATAGCCTGTTGGGCTAACGCGTTACCGGCGTCAGGTACCACGCGACGGTACTGGTTTTCTACCTGGCTGTGCGCGGCAATTTTCTGCTCAATTAACATCACCACGCCTTGCAGGAGATCGAGCGGTTCAAAACCGGCGACCACTAACGGACGATGGAAGTCTGAAGCAATGAAATTATAGGCATCTGTGCCAATCACCATGCTGACGTGGCCTGGTGCTAAAAAGGCGTCAATACCGTTGTCCGGCTGTTCCAGCAGGCTGCGCAGCGTAGGGATCAAGGTGATGTGCTGGCAGAAAAAGTAAAAGTTCTGCACATCGCGCTGTTTGGCCTGCTGCAGAGTGATGGCGGTTGTCGGCATGGTGGTTTCAAAACCCAGGCCAAAGAACACCACTTTGCGCGTTGGGTTTTCCTCGGCCAGCTTCAGCGCATCCATTGGGGAATAGACGATACGGACATCCGCGCCGCGCGCTTTGGCTTGTAGCAGAGAACCTTGTTTACCCGGGACGCGCATCGCGTCGCCAAAGGTGCAGAAAATCACTTCCGGGTGGCTGGCGATTTCGACACAGCTGTCAATTCTGCCCATCGGCAGAACGCACACCGGGCAGCCTGGACCGTGAATAAACTCGACGTTTTCAGGCAGTAACTGGTCGAGACCGAACTTGAAGATTGCGTGGGTATGACCCCCACAAACTTCCATGATGCGCAGCGGGCGTTCAGCCGTGTAGGGGAGGAGTGCAGCACGTTCACACAGGTGCTCTATCAACTGCATCACCTGTTCTGGTGCGCGGTATTCGTCAACAAAACGCATTATTTTTCCTCGCCATACAGCAACGCGCCGACATCCGGCTCAACGTCAAACATGTTTTGTAGCGCGTCGAGCGTGTCGCGCGCTTCTGCTTCATTAATGATGCTCATGGCGAAACCGACGTGAACCAGTACCCACTGGCCCAGGCGTGGCTCACCCTTTTCATCACAGCTACCGACCAGCGTCAGATCGACGTCGCGCTGAATACCGCAAACGTCGACCTTTGCCTGGTTGCCATCAATGGTGCGGATTTGACCCGGAACACCTATGCACATCGCTGATTCTCCAGCCATGACAGCCATTGATCCATCCCTTCGCCGCTGGTGGCGGAAATCAGGATGATCTCAATTTCCGGATTCACTTCCCGGGCGCTGGCGATGCACTTATCTACGTCAAAATTGAGGTACGGCAGCAGATCCACTTTGTTGAGCAGCATCAGCGATGCGGCGGCAAACATATGCGGATATTTCAGCGGTTTGTCTTCACCTTCGGTGACGGAAAGCACGGCGACTTTATGACGTTCGCCGAGGTCGAAACTGGCCGGGCACACCAGGTTGCCGACGTTTTCAATGAACAAAATACCGTTATCGTCAAGCGGCAAACGCGGCGCGGCGTCAGCAATCATTTGTGCGTCAAGGTGGCAACCTTTACCGGTGTTGACCTGAATGGCGGGCGTACCTGTGGCGCGAATACGGGCAGCATCGTTCACCGTCTGCTGGTCACCTTCGATAACGGCGCACGGCACGCTATCTTTCAGCTTCATCAGCGTTTTGGTCAGCAGTGTGGTTTTACCGGAGCCCGGGCTTGAAACAAGGTTCAGCACCAGATGCTGACGGGCCGCAAAGCGGGCACGGTTGCGCTCGGCCAGGCGGTTGTTTTTGTCCAGTACGTCAATTTCCACTTCCAGCATACGGCGTTGGCTCATACCTGGTGCGTGGGTTCCAGCCTCACCGTGACCGTAGTGCAAATCGCCTTCGTCGGTCTGGCTCGGTGTGAAATTTGAGGTCTTCACACCGGTAATATTCAGCGCTGGACGAGCCGCTGGGGCAAATGGCGCGCTGCGAAACGCCGAGTGGGGATTATGCTCATCACCCTCTATATATAGGTTGCCTTCAGCGCAACCACATGTCGTACACATCGCTCACTCCTGATCTTTTTACTTGCGATACATCTGTTGCCGGATGGCTGCGTTGCCTTATCCGGCCTACAAACGAGCCCTTTGTGTAGGCTGGATAAGACGCTTAGGCGTCGCCATCCGGCGCTGGAGTCTGATCTATTTCAATACGTCGAATCTGTAAGCTGTCATCGGCCACAATTCTCAGCATATCGCTGTTGCATTGCGGACATCGGCGCACGCGTTGCGTCAGTAACGTGACGTATTGCTGACAAGATTCGCACCAACATTCGGCTTCTTGTTCTTCGAGGTGGAGTTTACAACCTTCTGCAAGGGTCCCGCGGCATACCAGATCAAAACAAAAGGAGAGAGCGCTGGTTTCTACGCAAGAAAATGCGCCAATTTTGAGCCAGACCCCAGTTACTCGCTGAGCACCGTGTTGCGTGGCCTGTTGTTCAATCAATTCCAGTGCCCGTTGGCAGAGGGTTATTTCGTGCATACCGCCTCCTGTGAAGTTGCCGTATCAAAAGCAATAAGCATGCCAGGTTGAATTTTTTCATTCGTGACAATGACGACGATGACGAAATGACATGTCGTCACCCGCCTTTGGTTTTTTATCTATATGAAAATTAAGTAATTTAATTTTGGCATGAAATGTGCTTAAGGCTGTTCATCTCTGCTAAACGGGTAACCTGACATGACTATTTGGGAAATAAGCGAAAAAGCCGATTACATCGCTGAACGGCATCGTCGCCTACAGGACCAGTGGCGTATCTACTGCAACTCGCTGGTTCAGGGGATCACCCTGTCAAAAGCGCGTTTGCATCATGCGATGAGCTGCGCGCCGGACAAGGATTTGTGCTTTGTCCTTTTTGAACACTTCACTATCTACGTCACGCTGGCGGACGGCTTCAATAGCCACACCATCGAGTACTACGTCGAAACAAAAGATGGTGATGATAAGCAACTGATTGCACAAGCAGAGTTGACCCTCGACGGTAAAGTCGATGAGCGTATCAGCAACCGCGATCGCGAGCAGGTGCTGGAGCACTATCTCGAAAAAATCGCCAGCGTCTACGACAGCTTGTACACCGCGGTTGAAAACAATATGCCGGTGAATTTAAGCCAGCTGGTTGAAGGACATAACCCGGCTTAAGCCTCGGGTGCTGCCCAGTTTTGTCATGATGCGCTTTCATTCTGCGTCACGACAGTTTAGGGAATGGGCATGTCGAAAAATGTCGAAATGACATTTCGCAGACATGTTTTCGTCAAAAATGACTATCACCTGAGGAATGCCTGGTGAATCGTTTTGTAATTGCTGACTCCACTCTTTGCATTGGCTGCCACACCTGTGAGGCCGCCTGCTCAGAGACACATCGCCAGCATGGCCTGCAGTCAATGCCGCGCCTGAAAGTGATGTTAAATGAAAAAGAATCCGCGCCGCAGCTTTGCCACCAGTGTGAAGATGCGCCTTGCGCCACCGTTTGCCCGGTTAATGCGATTAACCGTGTCGATGGCGCCGTACAGCTGAATGAAAGCCTGTGCGTCAGCTGCAAATTGTGCGGGATTGCCTGTCCGTTCGGCGCGATAGAGTTTTCCGGCAGCCGTCCGCTGCACATCCCGGCGAACGCCAATACGCCAAAAGCGCCTCCGGCTCCGCCGGCGCCTGCGCGTGTGAGCACGCTGCTGGACTGGGTTCCGGGCGTTCGCGCCATCGCGGTGAAATGCGATCTGTGCAGTTTTGACGAGCTTGGTCCGGCCTGCGTGCGCATGTGCCCAACCAAAGCCCTGCACCTGGTGAGCAACATGGATATCGCCCGCGCCAGCAAACGTAAGCGTGAGCTGACTTTCAACACCGATTTCGGCGATCTCACCTTGTTTCAGCAGGCTCAGAGTGGGGATGCAAAATGAGCGCAATTTCACTAATTAACAGCGGCGTGGCCTGGTTTACAGCGGCGGCGGTTCTGGCATTTCTGTTTTCATTTCATAAATCGTTGAGTGGCTGGATTGCCGGGGTTGGCGGTGCAGTGGGCAGCCTGTATACGGCGGCTGCGGGTTTTAGCGTACTGATTAATGGGCTGGCGGTCAGCGGCGTGATGCCGTTTATTGGTCACAGTCTGCAAATGACGCCACTGAACGCTATCTGGCTGATTACGCTGGGTCTGTGCGGTCTGTTTGTCAGCCTGTACAACATTGACTGGCATCGTCATCCGCTGGTTTTAGCTAACGGCCTGCTGGTCAATCTGCTGATGGCCGCGGCGGTATGTGCGGTGGTTGCCAGCAACCTCGGTACGCTGGTGGTGATGGCGGAAATCATGGCGCTGTGTGCTGTGTTCCTCACCGGATGCAGTAAAGAAGGCAAACTGTGGTTTGCGCTGGGACGTATTGGTACGCTGCTGCTGGCGGTTGCCTGCTACCTTGTGTGGCAACGTTACGGCACTCTGGAGCTGCGTCTGCTAGACCTGCGCACCCAGGAGCTGCCGCTCGGGTCTGACATCTGGCTGCTGGGCGTGGCAGGTTTTGGCCTGCTGGCCGGGATTATTCCTCTGCACGGTTGGGTGCCACAGGCACACGCCAATGCCAGCGCACCGGCTGCGGCGCTGTTCTCTACCGTCGTCATGAAGGTGGGTCTGCTGGGGATTCTGTCGCTGTCGCTGCTGGGCGGTAACGCGCCGCTGTGGTGGGGCATAACGCTGCTGGTGCTGGGCATGATTACCGCGTTTGTCGGCGGTCTGTATGCGCTGATGGAGCACAACATCCAGCGTCTGCTGGCGTATCACACGCTGGAAAACATCGGCATTATTCTGCTGGGTCTGGGTGCTGGCGTGACCGGGATTTCCCTTAATCAACCAGCACTGATTGCGCTGGGTTTAACCGGCGGTCTGTACCATCTGGTCAACCACAGCCTGTTCAAAAGCGTTCTGTTTCTGGGCGCAGGCAGCATCTGGTTCCGTACCGGTCATCGTGATATCGAAAAACTGGGCGGGATCGGTAAACGTATGCCGGTTATCTCTCTGGCGATGCTGGTTGGCCTGATGGCGATGGCCGCGCTGCCGCCGCTGAACGGTTTTGCCGGCGAATGGGTTATCTACCAGTCCTTCTTCAATCTGGGTAACAGTGGCGCGTTTGTCGGTCGTCTGTTAGGGCCGTTGCTGGCGGTTGGGCTGGCAATTACCGGCGCGCTGGCGGTGATGTGTATGGCGAAAGTCTATGGCGTTACGTTCCTTGGCGCACCGCGCACGAAGGAAGCTGAGAATGCCTGTTGTGCGCCAATCCTGATGAGCGTGAGCGTCGTTGCGCTGGCTATCTGCTGCGTGATTGGCGGCGTTGCTGCGCCGTGGCTGCTGCCGATGATCTCCTCTGCCGTTCCGCTGCCGCTGGAAACCGCCAACACCACCGTTTCTCAGCCAATGATCACGCTACTGCTGATCGCATGTCCGCTGCTGCCGTTCATCATCATGGCAATTTTCAAAGGCAACCGTCTGCCGTCACGTTCACGCGGTGCGGCATGGGTCTGTGGTTACGATCACGAGCAGTCAATGGTCATTACCGCGCACGGTTTTGCCATGCCGGTCAAAGAAGCCTTTGCCCCGGTACTCAAACTGCGTAAATGGCTGAATCCGGTATCACTGGTTCCGGGCTGGCAGAATGCGGCTGCGCCGGTGCTGTTCCGTCGCCTGGCGCTGATTGAGCTGGCGGTACTGGTGGTGATTGTGGTTTCACGAGGAGCCTGAGAATGAGTGTTTTATATCCGTTAATTCAGGCGCTGGTGCTGTTTGCCGTTGCGCCGCTGCTGTCCGGCGTTACCCGTGTGGCGCGCGCGCGCTTGCACAATCGCCGTGGTCCGGGCGTTTTGCAGGAGTACCGCGACATTATCAAACTGCTCGGCCGTCAGAGCATTGCGCCTGCGGATTCCAGCTGGGTTTTCCGCCTGACGCCGTTTGTGATGGTGGGCGTGATGCTGACTATCGCCACCGCGTTGCCGGTAGTGACCGTTGGCTCACCGCTGCCGCAACTGGGCGATCTGATCACCTTAATTTATCTGTTCGCCATCGCTCGCTTCTTCTTTTCTATCGCGGGTCTGGATACCGGTAGCCCGTTTACCGCCATTGGTGCCAGCCGTGAAGCGATGCTCGGCGTGCTGGTTGAACCCATCCTGCTGCTGGGCCTGTGGGTCGCAGCGCAGGTCGCGGGTTCAACCCATATCAGCAATATCGCCGATACCATTTACCACTGGCCTGCTGCGCGCAGCATCCCGCTGATTCTGGCGCTGTGCGCCTGCGCTTTCGCCACCTTTATCGAAATGGGCAAACTGCCGTTCGATCTGGCGGAAGCCGAGCAGGAACTGCAGGAAGGTCCATTGACCGAATACAGCGGCAGCGGTTTTGCGGTGCTGAAATGGGGCATTAGCCTCAAGCAACTGGTCGTTCTGCAAATGTTCGTCGGTGTGTTCCTGCCGTGGGGACAGATGGAAACCTTTACCGCAGGTGGACTGCTGCTGGCGCTGGTGATTGCCATCGTCAAGCTGGTCCTCGGCGTGCTGGTCATCGCCCTGTTCGAAAACAGCATGGCGCGTCTGCGTTTTTGCGCCACTTCACGCGTGACCTGGGCCGGTTTTGGGTTTGCGTTTTTAGCGTTCGTCTCCTTGCTGGTGGCGTGATTTAAGAGAGTTTGAGCATGTCTGAAGAAAAATTAGGTCAACACTATCTCGCTGCGCTGCACCAGGCCTTCCCGGGTGTGGTGCTGGATGAAGCCTGGCAGACCAAAGATCAGCTGACGATCACCGTCAAGGTGAACTACCTGCCGGAAGTGGTGGAATTCCTGTACTACAAACAGGGCGGCTGGTTGTCCGTGTTGTTTGGTAACGACGAGCGCCAGCTGTGCGGCCATTACGCTGTTTACTACGTGATGTCGATGGAGCAGGGCACCAAATGCTGGATAACCGTCCGCGTTGAAGTCGATGCCAATAAACTGGAGTTCCCGTCCGTAACGCCGCGCGTTCCGGCTGCGGTCTGGGGCGAGCGCGAAGTGCGCGATATGTACGGTTTAATCCCGGTTGGTTTGCCGGATGAGCGTCGCCTGGTACTGCCGGATGACTGGCCGGACGAACTCTATCCGCTGCGTAAAGACAGCATGGATTATCGTCAGCGTCCGGCGCCGACTACCGATGCGGAAACCTACGAGTTCATCAACGAACTGGGCGACAAGAAAAACAACGTGGTGCCAATTGGTCCGCTGCACGTCACCTCCGATGAACCCGGTCACTTCCGCCTGTTCGTTGACGGCGAGAACATTATCGATGCCGACTACCGTCTGTTCTATGTCCACCGCGGCATGGAGAAACTGGCGGAAACCCGTATGGGTTACAACGAAGTGACGTTCCTGTCAGATCGCGTGTGTGGTATCTGCGGCTTTGCGCATAGCACTTCCTATACCACCTCCGTTGAGAATGCGATGGGCATCGTGGTGCCGGAACGTGCGCAGATGATCCGTGCCATTCTACTGGAAGTTGAGCGTCTGCACTCGCACCTGCTGAACCTCGGCCTGGCCTGTCACTTCACCGGTTTTGACTCCGGCTTTATGCAGTTCTTCCGCGTGCGTGAAACGTCGATGAAGATGGCGGAGATCCTCACCGGGGCACGTAAAACCTACGGTCTGAACCTGATCGGCGGTATCCGTCGTGATCTGCTGAAAGAAGATATGATCCAGACCCGTCAACTGGCGCAGCAGATGCGTCGTGACGTGCAGGAACTGGTCGATATGCTGCTCAGCACGCCGAACATGGAACAGCGTACCGTTGGTATTGGTCGTCTGGATCCGGAAATTGCCCGTGACTTCAGTAACGTCGGCCCGATGGTTCGCGCCAGCGGCCACGCGCGTGACACCCGCGCCGATCACCCGTTTGTCGGCTATGGTCTGCTGCCGATGGAAGTTCATAGCGAGCAAGGCTGCGACGTTATTTCTCGTCTGAAAGTTCGTATTAATGAAGTCTATACCGCACTGAATATGATCGACTTTGGTCTGGATAACCTGCCGGGCGGCCCGCTGATGGTGGAAGGCTTTACCTACATTCCTCACCGTTTCGCACTGGGCTTTGCTGAAGCGCCGCGTGGAGATGACATCCACTGGAGCATGACCGGCGACAACCAGAAACTGTATCGCTGGCGCTGCCGTGCGGCGACCTACGCCAACTGGCCGACGCTGCGCTACATGCTGCGTGGTAATACCGTTTCCGATGCGCCGCTGATTATCGGTAGCCTCGATCCTTGCTACTCCTGTACTGACCGTATGACCGTGGTCGATGTACGTAAGAAGAAGAGCAAAGTCGTGCCGTACAAAGAACTTGAGCGCTACAGCATCGAGCGTAAAAACTCGCCGCTGAAATAAGGAATCGCCATGTTTACCTTTATCAAAAAAGTCATCAAAACCGGGGCGCCGACGTCGTCGTATCCGCTGGAGCCGATTGCGGTCGATAAAAACTTCCGTGGCAAACCGGAACATAATCCGCAGCAGTGTATTGGCTGCGCGGCCTGTGTGAATGCGTGCCCGTCGAACGCGTTGACGGTAGAAACCGATCTGGCCACCAATGAGCTGGCGTGGCAGTTCAATCTCGGTCGCTGCATCTTCTGCGCCCGTTGCGAAGAAGTTTGCCCGACGGCGGCGATCAAGCTGTCGCAGGAGTATGAACTGGCGGTGTGGAAGAAAGAGGATTTCCTGCAGCAGTCCCGCTTTGCGCTGTGTAATTGCCGCGTATGTAACCGTCCGTTTGCGGTACAAAAAGAGATTGATTACGCCATTGCGCTGCTTAAGCACAACGGTGATAGCCGCGCGGAAAACCACCGTGAAAGCTTTGAGACCTGCCCGGACTGTAAGCGCCAGAAATGCCTGGTGCCGTCTGACCGTATTGAACTGACTCGCCATATGAAAGAGGCCAGCTGATGAGCAATTTATTAGGCCCACGTGACGCCAACGGTATTCCGGTACCGATGACGGTGGATGAATCCATTGCCAGCATGAAAGCGTCGCTGCTAAAAAGCATCAAGCGTTCAGCGTACGTTTACCGTGTGGACTGCGGCGGCTGCAACGGTTGCGAAATCGAAATCTTCGCCACGCTTTCTCCGCTGTTTGACGCCGAACGTTTTGGCATCAAAGTGGTACCGTCCCCGCGCCATGCGGATATCCTGCTGTTTACCGGCGCGGTAACCCGTGCCATGCGCTCTCCGGCGCTGCGCGCCTGGCAGTCTGCGCCAGACCCGAAGATTTGTATCTCTTACGGTGCCTGCGGTAACAGCGGTGGTATTTTCCACGACTTATACTGCGTATGGGGCGGCACCGACAAAATCGTACCGGTGGATGTGTATATCCCTGGCTGCCCGCCAACGCCTGCAGCCACGCTGTATGGTTTTGCGATGGCGCTTGGCCTGTTGGAACAGAAAATTCATGCACGTGCGCCGGGCGAACTGGACGAACAACCTGCTGAAATTCTGCATCCGGATATGGTTCAGCCGCTGCGCGTGAAGGTGGATCGCGAGGCTCGCCGTCTGGCGGGATACCGCTATGGTCGCCAGATTGCTGATGACTATATGACGCAGTTAGGGCAGGGCGAGCATCAGGTGGCGCGCTGGCTGGAGGCGGAAAACGATCCGCGTCTGACCGAGATCGTCACGCATCTTAACCATGTTGTCGAAGAGGCGCGTATCCGATGAGTGAAACGGTGGTGTTCAGCCAACTGAGCCGTAAGTTTATTGATGAGAACGATGCGACGCCCGCCGAGGCGCAGCAGGTTGTCTATTACAGCCTGGCGATTGGTCACCACCTTGGGATCATCGATTGCCTGGAAGCGGCGTTAACTTGTCCATGGGACGAATATCTGGCATGGATTGCTACCCTTGCTGAGGGAAGCGAAGCCCGCCGGAAAATGGAAGGTGTGCCGAAATACGGCGAGATCGTTATCGATTTCAACCATGTGCAAATGCTGGCACGCGCGTTCGATGATGCGCGTGCCGTACAGACCCCGCAGCAGCAGGAGTGGAGCAAGCTGATGCTTAGCATGCTGCACGACATCCACCAGGAAAGCGCCATCTATCTGATGGTGAGGAGACACCGTGACTGACGTTTTATTATGTGTGGGTAACAGCATGATGGGCGATGACGGCGCGGGCCCGCTGCTGGCTGAAATGTGTGCTGCAAATCCTCAAGGCAACTGGGTTGTCATCGACGGCGGTAGCGCGCCGGAGAACGATATTGTCGCCATCCGTGAACTGCGTCCGCAACGTTTGTTGATTGTTGATGCCACCGATATGGGGCTGAACCCAGGTGAAATCCGCATTATCGATCCCGATGACATTGCCGAGATGTTCATGATGACCACCCATAACATGCCGCTGAATTACCTGGTCGATCAGTTGAAAGACGACGTTGGTGAGGTGATTTTCCTCGGCATTCAACCGGACATCGTCGGTTTTTACTACCCGATGACACAGCCGATCAAAGATGCTGTTGATACCGTCTATCAGCGATTAGCCGGTTGGGAAGGACACGGTGGATTCTCCGAGCTGGAAGCGCCAGAAGAGTAAACCGTATCAGTGCCGGATGTGAGTGACATCCGGCCTGTTTCCCGCCTTCCTCGTTACTCAATGGCCTGCTCTATAATTAATTTCCCCTGCATCACTGACACACTCACTGCCGTACCGGTAGGAAACCCTGCTTGTTCCAGCCAGTCGCCGTTCAGCGTGAGTGAGGCGTGCCGACTGATTCGTCGCGTGTAACCCGTTTTGGGATCTTCATGGCGTTTTCTGACATAGCCAACTTTCAATCGACGTACGGGTTTAGTGATAGCCACTGCTGTTGTGCCATTTTTATCAGACATGCACGTTTCCTTGTGGTGAACGGCCAGGATTAAAAACTACTGAATAAAATGCCAGTAAAAAAAGATGAGGGCAAACCTGAAACTGGAAGGACGATTCCACATCTGGAATGTAATAAATGAAATGAAAATATGTAATTCTGCCGGAAGGCTGTAACCCCCTCCGGCAGATCTGTTATGCCAGATCGGCGCCGTTACTGGCGATCACTTTTTTGTACCACCAGAATGATTTCTTACGGGTGCGCGCCAGCGTGCCGTTGCCCGCATCATCGCGGTCCACATACACAAAACCGTAGCGTTTGCTCATCTCACCGGTTGAGGCAGAAACCAGGTCAATACAGCCCCAGGTGGTGTAACCCATCAGCGGCACGCCATCTTCAATCGCGTCTGCCATGACGCGAATGTGCTCGCGTAAATAGCTGATGCGATAGTCGTCATTGATCTCGCCGTTAGTATCAATTTCATCTTTCGCCCCCAGCCCGTTCTCCACCAGAAATAGCGGTTTCTGGTAGCGGTCATACATCATATTCATGGTGATGCGCAGACCGAGCGGATCGATGCCCCAGCCCCATTCGCTGGCGGCAATGTATGGATTACGTAGCGATTTCACCACGTTGGCGGCGCTGGTATTGCCGGTGTTCATTTCCGCCGAGGCGCAGCGCGATGCGTAATAGCTGAACGAGACGAAATCGACGGTGTTTTTCAGGATGTCGTCATCTTCCGGGGCTTTTTCTATGACCACGCCTTTTTCGCGAAACACGCGGGCAGAATAAGCCGGGTAGGCCCCGCGCGCCTGCACATCAATAAAGAACAGGTTTTCGCGGTCTTTTTCCAGCGCGGTCCACACATCTTCTGGTTTACAGGAATAAGGATAAAAATTACCGCCAGCCAGCATACAACCGACCTGGTTTTGCGGATTAATTTCATGGGCTATTTTAGTCGCCAGGGCGCTGGCTATCAGTTCGTGGTGAGCGGACTGATATTTCACCTGATCCTGATTTTCACCTTCTTCAAATACCAGCCCGGCGCCTGAAAAGGGGCTGTGCAGCATAATGTTGATTTCGTTGAACGTCAGCCAGTACTTCACCAGTCCGTCAAAGGCCTCAAAGCAGGTCCGGGCGTAGCGGGTAAAGAACTCCACCATTTTACGGCTACGCCATGAACCGTACTCGGTGACCAGATGCATTGGCACATCGAAGTGACACAGCGTGACCAGCGGCTCAATACCGTATTTTTTACACTCGGCAAACACCGCCCGGTAAAATGCGATACCCTCTTCATTCGGCGTCAGCTCATCGCCGTTAGGGTAGAGACGGCTCCAGGCAATGGAAGTACGAAATACCGTAAAACCCATTTCCGCCATTAACGCGATGTCTTCTTTATAGCGATGATAAAAGTCGATCGCCTGATGGCTGGGATAAAATTCGTCATCCCGCAACGTAAAGCGCTTTTCCTGTCCCAGTTTGACGGGCATGCGACTTGTGCCGTGAGGGATCATATCGACGGTCGTCAGCCCTTTGCCACCTTCCCGGTACGCCCCTTCAGACTGGTTGGCGGCCAGTGCGCCGCCCCATAAAAATCCTTGCGGAAAAACAGACATAATTAACCTCAGTTCATACCAGTCAAATGCTGGCTCCATTGATATTGCCCGGTTGTGCGGCCTGATTTTTTCTGGCCTGCGCGGCGGCATCTTCGACAGGAATATCTTCAAAGCCGAGAATCAGTGTTAATACAAAGGAAAGCACCACCGCCAGCGCCATCACGCCAAACACCCATACGATAGTCATCGGATTGGCCGGATCGAAAAACTGTACGCTGGTGAACAGACCTGGAGCCGCCATGGAGTGACTCGCCAGCCCGGCCATGCCGGCAACGGCACCGCAGATAAAACCGCTGATAAGACTCGCAATCAGTGGTCGTTTCAGGCGGATCGCCACGCCATACAGTGCGGGTTCGGAAATCCCTGCCATGATGGCAGAGGCGGCTGCCGCTAACGCCGTCTGACGCAGTTCCGGGTTTTTGGTTTTCCATGCCACTGCCAGCGATGAACCGCCTAACGACAAGTTGGCGCCGATTTCCGACGGCATCACCATGCCTTCTTTTCCGGTTTCGGCAATGGTCTGAATAATGGTTGGCGTGAAAACGCGATGCATACCGGTCATCACCAGCAGCGGCCACAATGCGCCCATAATGGCCACTGACAGCCAACCGAGATAGCCGTGAATGGTATACACCAGCGCTGAAATTGCGCTACCGATCCAGATGCCGATCGGGCCAATGATGACGATGGCGAGCGGCGCGGCGATCAGCACGATCAGCATTGGTTTCAGGAAGTTTTTGGTGACTGCCGGAGTGATGCGATCCACCCAACGTTCGATGTATGACAGGCACCAGGTCATCACCAGCGCCGGGATCACCGTGTAGGTATATTTCACCGCCGTCACCGGGATCAGGGCAAACTCAACGTGCTCACCCTGCGCGGCCTTCGCCATCAGATCGATGAAGCTGGGATGCACCAGTACACCCGCGATGGCGATTGCCAGTGACATGTTGGTTTTGAATTTGATTGCTGCCGACGCGGCGACCATCAGCGGCAGGAAGAAAAATGCGCCGTCGCCGATAACGGTCAGAATAGTGAGCGTGGACGATCCTTTCTCCAGCACGCCGGTCATTTCGAGGATCATTGCCAGCAGCTTGAGCATTGATCCGCCGATAATCGCCGGGATCAACGGGGACATGGTGCCGATCAGCGCGTCGAGGATCCCCGCGCCAATCCGCTTCAGCGTCAGTCGGGGTTTGGTTTGCGGCTCAGCGGGCTGCATATTGGCAGGCAACAGGCTGACCACTTCGCGATACGCCTGCGAAACGGTGTTGCCGATGATCACCTGGCACTGGTTATCGCTCCGCACCACGCCAAGCACGCCAGAAAGCGTCTTCAGCGTCGCGCTGTCGACCTGCGAGTCATCTTTGATAACGAAACGCAAACGTGTCATACAGTGGGTCACTGCTGTGATGTTGTCAACGCCTCCCAGAGCCGTCACAACGGAGCGCGCCAGCGCTGCATAATTCTTGGACATCGGATTTAATCCTGTTTTATCAGTAGGGTACGTTATGTTTTATCCGTTTACGTTAGGTCGCTTTTCTGGGTTATGAAACGCAGATAGGAAACCGGTTCCACAAAATCATGTTTAAATTATGAATAATGAGCAAGATTTAATTTTGATCATTTTTTGTAATTGTGACTCCGATCACCAGATGTCAGCGTCTGCGATTTAGCAGCAAGGACAGCGGCGAAACGGTGCAGTACACTGCGTCACATTGAGAGAATAGGGATGAGTAATATGACCACGATGCTGGAGGTGGCGAAGCGTGCCGGCGTGTCGAAAGCGACCGTTTCCCGGGTGCTTTCCGGGAACGGCTACGTCAGCCAGGAGACCAAAGACCGCGTGTTTCAGGCCATTGAAGAGAGTGGTTATCGCCCTAACTTGCTGGCGCGCAGTCTGGCGGCGAAAACCACGCAGACGCTGGGACTGGTGGTGACGAATACCCTTTATCACGGCGTCTATTTCAGCGAACTGTTGTTTCATACCGCACGCATGGCGGAGGATAAGGGGCGTCAGCTGTTGCTGGCTGACGGTAAGCACAGCGCTGAGGAAGAACGCCAGGCGATCCAATACCTTCTGGACTTACGCTGCGACGCGATTATGATCTATCCGCGTTTTCTCAGTGTGGATGAGATAGACGATATCATCGACGCCCATACTCAGCCGATTATGGTGCTTAACCGACGCCTGCGGAAAAACAGTAGCCACAGCGTATGGTGTGATCAAAAGCAGACCAGCTTTAACGCCGTCACTCAGCTCATTGCCGCCGGGCATAAAGAGATTGGTTTTATTACCGGCTCGATGGATTCTCCAACCGGCGTGGAGCGACTTTCAGGTTATAAAGACGCGCTGGCACATCATGGTATTGCGCTTAATAATGACTTGATTGTTAAGGGAAAGTGGACGCCAGCCTGCGGTGCTGCGGGCGTTGATGCGTTGCTTTCACGTAAGGTCAATTTTACCGCGCTGGTGGCCAGCAATGACGATATGGCGATCGGCGCGATGAAGCAGTTACACGCCCATGGTGTGCGGGTGCCTTTACAGGTGTCGGTGATTGGCTTCGATGATATCACCCTCGCGCCATACACTATTCCGGCGCTTTCCAGCGTAAAAATTCCGGTAACAGAAATGATTCAGGAAACGATTGGGCGCCTGATCTTTATGTTGGGTGACGGGGCGTTTACGCCGCCAAAGACTTTCACCGGTGAACTCATCCAGCGCGACTCTGTTGCGCCGCCCGCTTAGCGCTGACGGCTGTCATTTGTCATCGTCACTAGTGACGATGACACGGCATCCTTGTATTCATTATAATAAAAATCCTTTAATAACAGTAAATTAAAATCTGGCACGATTTGTGAATGCTTCGGCAGATATTCTGTCATTGCTGGAGAAATTGATGAACCGTTTCATCATTGCAGACGCCAATAAATGCATTGGTTGCCGTACCTGTGAAGTGGCCTGCGTGGTATCCCATCAGGATAACCAGGACTGCGCATCGCTGACCCCTGAAACTTTTTTACCCCGCATTCACGTCATCAAAGGCGTTAATGTCTCCACGGCGACGCTGTGCCGCCAGTGTGAAGACGCGCCGTGCGCTAACGTCTGCCCGAACGGTGCGATCAGCCGTGATAAAGGTTTTGTTCACGTAATGCAGGAACGCTGCATTGGCTGTAAAACTTGCGTTGTGGCTTGTCCTTACGGCGCAATGGAAGTGGTCGTGCGTCCGGTTGTGCGTAACAGCGGCGCGGGTCTGAACGTCCGTGCAGAAAAAGCCGAAGCCAATAAGTGCGACCTGTGCCACCACCGTGAGGCCGGTCCTGCCTGTATGGAAGTCTGCCCGACTCACGCGCTGATTTATGTGGATCGCAACAAGCTGGAGCAACTGAGCGCGGAAAAACGCCGTCGCGCGGCGCTGGATTCCACCGCATCTTTGCTGTTCTGATATCTGCAAATCCGCGTAAAATACGGTAGTACTTATGCCGGATGGCGGCTTCGCCTTATCCGGCCTACTGTTCGCATCCCCGTAGGCCTGATAAGCATCGCGCCATCAGGCTAACCGGGATTGATGACTGCGGGAAAAATCTAATGACAATAAACACCCCCTCCGGCGTACAGTTGCGTATTCGCGGCAAGGTACAGGGCGTCGGATTTCGCCCCTACGTCTGGCAACTGGCGCAACGGTTACAGCTGCATGGCGACGTGTGTAACGACGGTGACGGTGTGGTTGTGCGCTTACAGGAAGATCCGGCGGAGTTTATTGCGCAGTTACATCAACACTGCCCACCGCTGGCGCGCATTGACAGCGTTGAGAGCGAAGCATTCGCCTGGACGCAGCAACCTGCTGACTTCTCGATTCGTCAAAGTGCTGGCGGTACGATGAATACGCAAATCGTCCCGGACGCCGCGACCTGCCCCGAATGTCTGATTGAAATGAACACTCCCGGCGAACGCCGCTATCGTTATCCCTTTATCAACTGCACCCACTGCGGCCCACGTTTTACCATTATCCGCGCCATGCCGTATGACCGTCCGTTGACCGTGATGGCGTCGTTCCCGCTCTGTGCGCAATGCGACAAAGAGTATCGTGACCCGTATGACCGTCGCTTCCATGCCCAGCCTGTTGCTTGTCCGGCATGTGGCCCGCATCTGGAATGGATCAGTACTGACGTGCGGGCTGAAAAAGAAGACGCCCTGCAGGCGGCGGTGGCACAGCTGAAAGCGGGCGGCATTGTGGCCGTGAAAGGCATTGGCGGCTTTCATCTGGTGTGCGATGCGCGCAATGATGACGCCGTCGCACTGCTCAGGCTGCGTAAACACCGTCCGGCGAAACCGCTGGCGGTAATGCTGCCTGCTGATGACGGATTACCTGAACCCGCACGTCATTTGCTGACAACCCCTGCCGCGCCAATCGTGCTGATGCAGAAACGCTATGTCGCTGCATTGAGCGAGGGCATTGCGCCAGGGTTAACGGAAGTAGGCGTTATGCTGCCAGCGAATCCGTTGCAGCATCTGCTCTTACAAGAGATGAATTGTCCGCTGGTAATGACCTCCGGCAATCTTAGCGGCAGGCCACCTGCTATTACCAATGCGCAGGCGCTGGAAGATTTAAGTGAGATTGCTGATGGTTTTCTGCTGCATAACCGTGAAATTATGCAGCGCATGGATGACTCCGTGGTGCGTGACAGTGGGGAAATACTGCGCCGCTCCCGGGGTTACGTGCCGGATGCGATAGCACTGCCGCCGGGGTTTCGTGACGTGCCGCCGATGTTGTGCTTAGGCGCGGATCTGAAAAATACTTTCTGCCTGGTGCGCGGCGAACAGGCGGTTATCAGCCAGCATTTAGGCGATCTCAGTGATGACGGCATTCAGCAGCAGTGGTGTGATGCGTTACGTCTGATCCAGAACATTTATGACTTTACGCCGCAGCGTATCGTGCATGATGCGCACCCTGGCTATGTTTCCAGCCAGTGGGCCAGCGAGATGAATCTGCCAACCGAAACGGTGCTGCATCATCATGCGCATGCTGCGGCATGCCTGGCCGAGCACGGCTGGCCGCTCGACGGCGGCGATGTGATTGCCCTGACGCTGGATGGCATCGGCATGGGGGAAAATGGCGTGCTGTGGGGCGGCGAATGTCTGCGGGTCAACTACCGTGAATGCGAACACCTTGGCGGCTTACCGGCGGTAGCGCTGGCGGGCGGCGATTTAGCGGCAAAACAGCCATGGCGCAATCTGCTCGCGCAGTGCCTGCGTTTTGTTCCTGACTGGCAGCGTTATCCGGAAACATCGGCGCTGCAACATCAAAACTGGAACGTACTGGCGCGCGCCATCGAGCGGGGAATCAATGCCCCGCTGGCATCGTCGTGCGGACGCTTGTTTGATGCGGTTGCCGCTGCGCTGTGTTGTGCGCCGGAATCGTTGAGTTATGAAGGTGAGGCTGCCTGCGCGCTGGAGGCGCTGGCATCGCAGTGTGCAGGCGTTGATCACCCTGTTACGGTGCCGCTTAATGGCAATCATCTGGACTTAGCGGCTTTTTGGCAGCAATGGCTGGCCTGGCAGACCGCCCCTGCTGAAAGAGCGTGGGCATTTCACGACGCGCTGGCGCGTGGGTTTGCCACACTGATGCGTGAGCAGGCCGAAACGCGCGGAATTAAAACGTTAGTCTTCAGCGGCGGCGTGATGCATAACCGCTTACTGTCATCCCGGCTGGCGTTTTATCTGCGTGATTTTACCTTACTGTTCCCACAGCGTTTACCGGCGGGCGACGGCGGGTTGTCATTGGGGCAGGGCGTGATTGCCGCGGCGCGGGTGTTGACGCAAAAATAAAAAAGCCCCGAGACTGGCGTAATGCTTATCAGTTAACGAACCGGAGGTAATGAATCTGTTGCCTCCGTCGCATTGCTACGTTCACCTTAAATTTTTCACATATCTGAAATGATAGTCCCCGTGAACGTGTTAAGGGTACTATCGCCGTACCCTTAACAATCCCGGCTCCCGGCGGGAAAATTGCCACTTCGTGGTTCCCTCCGCTTATTCCTTCAGGCTACCGGGTCGGGCGCGAGGTAGCGTCCCTGCAAAACGCGCCCTGAGCCAGCATCCATGCTGGCTCTCCCGGCCTTACGAAAACACGTCGGCAATTTTCAGCCGGACCAGCCCACACCTGACCATTTGCGTTTTTTGTTTAAACAGCAAAACATATTGAGCTGGAAGTCAGAGCGTTGAAGCGATGACCCTGGTCCGGCTGAAAATCGATGAGGCGTTGACGGCTGACCGGGTCTGCCCGCAGGGATGCGGGCAGAGGGGATGGCCTGCAGGGACGCAGGCTCGGCCCCGACCCGACAGGCAGACGGCATAAGACGAATGAATCGCGCAGCGACGATTTTCCCGCCGGGAGCCTGGGATGTAAGGGAGGCGGCGGTGAGCCTCCCTTACACGTTCACGGGTTTCCGAGCCTCAGAGAAATGACATTGCTGAGGTGAACGGAACCCTGGGCCGGAATTACATGTTCTCAATAATGCTTAACTGACTGGCATTACGGGACTGGCGGGGCAAGAAAAACATGCCGGGGCATACTGACAAGTGGCAACGCACATCCGTGTGCGTGAGGTTAATAAATCAAGCAACGGAACTCTGGACTTACACGGGCAACGTTTTCAGCAGCGCAAAGGCCTCTTTCATGCGGTCTTCACTGACGACGAAGGCACACAGCTGGCCTTCGTCGTTCATCCCTCTGGCGACCATCCCTTGCGCTTCGGCGGCAATATGCCAGTTCAGATCGCGGCGCTGGGTTTCCCCTGCCAGATGCAATGGCAACTCCGGCGTTTTGACTTTTACCAGCATGGCTGGCAGTTTCAATGGCGCATTGCCGCCGAGCAGGTTTTTCGCCAGATACATGGCGCTCAGCTGAATCGGCTGCAGGAACGGCAGGACCTGACCATTAATTTCCGCACAGTCACCGAGCGCATAAATGTCCGGGTGGCTGGTTTGCAGGTAGCTGTCGACGCAGACGCCACGATTGATGTTCAATCCGGCGCGACGCGCCAGTGCGGTTTCCGGGCGCAGGCCGGTGGCGGCAATCACCGCATCGACTTCGACGTTGCGGCTACGATCGAGCGTGGCGCGAATACCGGTACTGGTTTTCTCCAGACTCTGAAGCTGTGATTTCAGCAGCAGATGGACACCCATATCGGTCAGATGATGCTGTAAGCGACTGCTGACTTCCGGCGGCATCAGCGAGGCCAGAATGCTGGCGGCGTTGTCGATAAGCGTCACCGCTTTACCTGCACGACAGAAATCCATCGCCAGTTCGCTACCAATCAGGCCACCGCCAACAATCAGTACCCGCCGGGCGTCACGCAGCTGCGTTTCACAGGCGCGGTACTCTTGTTGGCTGTTCAATGTAAGCATTAACTCACGCCCGCTAACCGGAGGTACAAAGGCTGAAGCCCCCGTTGCCAGCACCAGCTTGTCGTACTGCCACTGCTTGTTCTGACTTTTCACTACGTGGGCATCGGCGTCGATGTCGGTTACCCAGGTATGTGGGAACAGGCGCAAATTAAACTGTTCGGCAAACTCCCCCGCCGACTGGCGGGTGAGGTCGTCTGCACGCTGTGACTGACTGATAACGTGGCTGAGATCGGGCTTGTTGTACTCATCCATGCTGTCCGCGGCAATCAGGGTCAGCGGAACAGCCGCATCCTGTTTACGGATATTTTTGACTAACTGGCGGGCGGCAAAGCCCGAACCAATGATGACAATTCCGTGGCTCATTTTGCCTCCGTTGCCAGTACGTCAAAGACGTCTTTACCTAATGAACATTCCGGGCACAGGAAGTTATCCGGCACGTCGCTCCACGGTGTACCCGGCGCGACATCCTGCAGCGGTTCACCTTTTGCTGGATCGTAAATCCACTGGCACACGCTGCACTGCATGCTGGGACCAAGATCGGCGGCAGCCGCAGCGGCACAGGCACAGGCTTCTTCCTGGGCGACGGCTTTCACGGTTGTTTCCGGCAATGGAGCCAGCGCCCACTGACGCGCGATTTCACGGCCGTGCTGGCGGCACAGTTCCAGCGCATCGAGGTCAGGACGCCATTTGGCCTTCAGGCTCAGGGACATTTCAAAGCCCGCATCCTGCAAACGCGTGGACAAACGGTCTACCGCACCGCCGCTCCAGCCGTGTGAACCAAAGGCGCTGGCACGCTTGTTACGAAAACGCAGGCCGGTCATCTCTTCCACCAGACCGGCGATTTTCGGCATCATCACGTTGTTCATTGTGGAAGTCCCGACCAGCACGCCTTTAGAGCGGAAGACGTTGGTCAGAACTTCGTTTTTGTCGCTACGGGCGACGTTAAAGATTTTCACCGCTACATTCGGGTCAACTTCGTTGATGCCCTGGGCAATCGCGTCCGCCATCATGCGGGTGTTGTTGGACATGGTGTCGTAGAAAATGGTGATGCGGTCTTCCTGATAATCCGCCGCCCATTTCAGGTACAGCTCAACGATTTGTGTTGGGTTGTCGCGCCATACCACGCCGTGGGAAGTGGCAATCATATCGACCGGCAGGTTGAAGCCGAGGATCTCAGTAATTTTCGGCGTCACCAGACGGCTGAACGGCGTCAGGATGTTGGCATAGTAGCGCTGGCACTGTTCGAACAGCTCGGTCTGGTCAACTTCGTCGTTAAACAGGCGTTCGTCACAGTAGTGCTGACCGAAGGCGTCGTTACTGAACAGCACCGCATCGCCGGTCATGTAGGTCATCATACTGTCCGGCCAGTGCAGCATCGGCGTTTCAACGAAGATCAGCTGCTTGCCGTTACCAATGTCCAGCGAATCACCGGTTTTCACCACGTTAAAGTTCCATTCCGGGTGATGGTGGTGCCCGTTGATAGAGTCAATGGCGTTGGCTGTGCAGTAAATCGGCGTGTCCGGGATGCAGGACATCAGCTCGGTCAGCGCCCCGGCGTGGTCTTCTTCTGCATGGTTAATGATGATGTAGTCGATATCCGCGAGGTCAATTTCACTGCGCAGGTTCTGCACGAATTCACGGCTAAACTTGTGGTCTACGGTATCAATCAGGACATTTTTTTCTTCACGGATGAGATAGCTGTTGTAGCTGCTGCCGCGCAGCGTTTTGTATTCAGTTCCGTGGAAATCACGCACTTCCCAGTCACGTTGGCCAACCCAATGAATGTTATTTTTAACCAGAATAGACATAGCAACCTCAATTAATTCAGCGTTTTTCAAAAAAGATGTTTTGCTAATTGCAGGTTGCGTGCCAACTTTTTATTTATTTGATTTTAAAGGATTAGTTGTTTTTCCACCTATAAGGTGGTAGTCAAAATGACTATATGTTTTATTGTCAATATGACAATATGAATTGTCAAAATGACAATGAGGTAGCCATGAGCTTTTCCGTAGACGTGCTGGCGGGCATCGCCATTGAATTACAAAGCGGTATTGGGCATCAGGACCGTTTTCAACGACTGATAACCACCTTGCGTCAGGTGCTGGAGTGCGACGCGTCGGCACTGCTGCGCTACGAGTCGCGACAGTTTATTCCGCTGGCGATCGATGGGCTGGCGCAGGATGTTCTCGGCAGACGCTTTACTCTGGAAGGGCATCCGCGTCTGGAGGCGATTGCCCGCGCCGGGGACGTGGTACGTTTTCCTGCCGACAGCGATTTGCCCGACCCGTATGATGGTCTGATTCCGGGGCAGGAGAGTCTGAAAGTGCATGCCTGCATTGGCTTACCGCTGTTCGCCGGTCAAAATTTGATTGGCGCGTTAACGCTGGATGGCATGGAGCCCGATCAGTTCGATGTTTTCAGCGATGAGGAGCTTAGGCTGATTGCCGCACTGGCGGCTGGCGCATTGAGCAATGCGCTGCTGATTGAACAGCTGGAAAGCCAGAATATGCTGCCAGGTTCGTCAACCAACTTTGAGCAGGTGACGGAAACCCAGATGATTGGCCTGTCGCCCAATATGATGCAGTTGAAAAAAGAGATTGAGATTGTGGCGGGGTCCGATCTCAACGTACTGATTAGCGGCGAAACAGGGACCGGGAAGGAGCTGGTGGCTAAAGCTATCCATGAAGGTTCGCCGCGCGCGGTGAATCCACTGGTGTATCTGAACTGCGCGGCGTTGCCGGAAAGCGTTGCCGAAAGCGAACTGTTTGGTCACGTAAAAGGCGCGTTTACCGGGGCTATCAGCAATCGTAGCGGTAAGTTTGAAATGGCCGACAATGGGACGCTATTTCTCGACGAGATAGGTGAACTCTCGCTGGCGCTACAGGCTAAGCTGCTGCGCGTATTGCAGTACGGCGATATTCAGCGCGTGGGTGACGATCGCAGCTTGCGCGTGGATGTGCGAGTGCTGGCGGCGACGAACCGTGATTTACGCGAAGAGGTGTTGGCCGGGAATTTCCGTGCGGATTTGTTCCACCGGCTGAGCGTCTTTCCCCTTTCGGTACCGCCTCTTCGTGAACGCGGCGAAGACGTGGTGCTGCTGGCAGGCTATTTTTGCGAGCAATGTCGGCTGCGGCTGGGACTGTCCCGCGTGGTGTTAAGCCCCGGTGCGCGTAGTCATCTGTTGAGCTACGCCTGGCCCGGGAACGTGCGTGAACTGGAACATGCCATTCACCGCGCGGTCGTTCTGGCAAGAGCCACCAGGGCAGGGGATGAAGTGGTGCTGGAGGCGCAGCATTTTGCCCTGCAGGATGAAGCGCCAGTAACACCGGCGGCGGAAGTTGTTGCGGAGATCCCACAGCATCACAACCTGCGTGAAGCAACAGAGTCGTTCCAGCGGGAGATGATCCGCCGGGCACTGGCGCAAAATAACCATAGTTGGGCGGCAAGTGCGCGGGCGCTGGAAACAGACGTCGCCAACCTGCACCGGCTGGCGAAGCGTCTGGGGCTGAAGGATTAGATAATACCGGCCTGATAGAAATCCTGCAGGTTGATAGCACCGGTGAGTTTACCGTTTTCATCTACCACTGGTGCGGCAGTGATTTTGCGCTTCATCAGGATCTCTTTGGCGTCAATCGCACGGCTCTGCGCCTGCAGCGTAATGCCATTCTGGGTCATTGCTTCGCTAACCTGAGTGGTGAGCGCTCCGCCGCCAACCAGCCAGCGGCGCAGGTCGCCGTCGGTAAAGACCCCTTTCACCAGTGACTGGTCGTCGCAGACCGCGACCAGGCCAAGACCCGTGCGGCTGAGTTCCAGCATCGCGTCCATGACGCTGGTGGTAAGCGTCACCTGCGGGATGGCATCGTCGCGGCGCATCAGATGATGCACTTTATTTAACAGACGAGCGCCCAGCGCACCCGCCGGATGCGAGCGGGCGAAATCTTCTTCGTTAAAGCCGCGCGCCTGCATCACGGCGATGGCCAGCGCGTCGCCCATCATCAGCGTGTTAACGGTGCTGGAGGTCGGCGCCAGGCGCATCGGACAGGCTTCGCGCTCAACAGAAATATCCAGCACGGCTTTGGCGGCCAGGCCCAACGGTGAGGTCGGTTTTCCGGTCATTGCCAGCAGGGCGACGGATTTGTCTTCCAGGCGTGGGATGATGAGATCCAGCTCTTTAGCCCCGCCGGAGTAGGAGATAAACAGCATGACATCGCGGCTTTCAATCATGCCTAAGTCGCCGTGCAGCGCTTCTGCCGGATGCACAAAAAAGGCGGGGGTGCCGGTGCTGGCGAGGGTTGCCGCAATTTTTTTGCCAATATGGCCGGATTTGCCAATCCCGGAAACAATCACTTTGCCTTCACAGTGGATGATAGTATTGGCAGCGCGGACAAAATCATCGCCCAGTCGTTCTGGCAGTCGGCTGGCTTCCTGTAGCTCCAGCATTAACGTCTGACGGCCCGCGTTCAGTAGTGCATCACTCATTGGTTTCTCCGGTTATGATCACTTCAATCCCTTTTGCTTCCAGCGCCTGACGAAATGCAGGGTCGATACCCGCATCGGTAATCAGCTTGTCGACGCTTTCCAGACTGCATACAACATTAGGGCTTTTGCGCCCAAATTTTGACGAGTCAGCCATCAGAATCACTTCGCGAGCGGCATTACACATCGCTTTACTGACGCTAAACACCTCATTAAAAGTGGTCACGCCGGCATTGAGGTCAATGCCGTCGGTGCCCATGAAGAGTTTATCAAAGCTGAACTGCTCAAAGGCGTTTTCTGCCAGCTGACCGTGAAATGACGCAGATTTTTTGCGAAAGGTCCCGCCGGGCATCAGGATGGTTTGCTCGTTGTCCAGCTCCGAAAGGGCGTTAACAATGTGCAGGCTGTTGGTCATAACGGTGATGTTGCTAAAGCGCGTGAGCATCGGCACCATCTGCAGTACGGTGCTGCCCGCATCCAGAATAATCGAGTCGCCATCGTGAATAAAACGGACGGCGGCTTCGGCAATCCGCTCTTTTTTATGCGTGTTGATTAGCGTTTTGTGATCGATTGGCGGGTCGGATTCGTCTTTATTTAATACCACGCCGCCATAGGTACGAATGACGGTGCCGGCATTTTCCAGAATGACCAGGTCTTTGCGAATGGTCGTGCCGGTGGTGTCAAAGTAGTGGGCCAGTTCTTCAACCGAGCATTTTCCCTGCTTTTGCAGGTGCTCCAGTATGGCAGCCTGACGCTGACGAGGTTTCATAGGCGTGATTACCCTGACTATAGGTTGCAAAATGATAATTTCGCAAGCTATTAGCATTCACAACGAAATTACCCATGTTTCAGTTTAAGCGCTAATGATAGTGCATTCTGCGATAGCGGATCATGGGGAAAGATCACATCAGGCTGTAATTCATCAAGATGTTTGCCCATTATTGTGGCAATTTTGCCGGGTCTGGCGAATACCGTAAGACCTTTCATAAATAACGTATCGGTAACCCGCTGCTGCTCATCTAACGCAATGGCGATCACCACGCGGGGTTTAAAACGTCCGCCGGAGCGCCCCACGCCAACCCGACCCCGTTGGCAGAGCTTATCGAAAGCCCGATTAAAGCGGGATATTTGCCAGCCACCGAGCGCCAGTTGCAGGCACCAGGCGATAGCGGCGACGGTAATCAGTGCGGAAACCATAATGTACTCCTTTGATTTTGCCGGATAAGCGTAGCCGCCATCCGGCAATTCAACATTAAAACATCACCTGACCGCCGGTCACGTTGATGGACTGCCCGGTGCAGTAAGAGGCTTTTGGACTGGCGTAAAACAGCAGCATGTTCAGCACGTCCTGATAATCGCAGCCGCGTTTGAGTGGAACCTTATCAATGTAGTACTGCTCAACTTCGTCTGGCTTAAGGCCAAGCTTGGTCGCATATTGCGGTAGTAACGACTGGAACATCGGTGATTTCAGCAGGTTGCCGAGCATCAATGAATGCACGGTGATCCCGTATTCCGCCAGATCCAGCGCCAGCGACTGGGTTAAGCCCACGCCGCCAAATTTTGCCGCGCTATAGCCAGAGTTGTGTTTACTGCCCACTTTCCCTGATTTGGAGTTGATCTGGATAATGCGCCCCTGAACGCCATCGCGGATCATCAGGCGTGAGAACTCACGTGCGCAGAGGAAGTAGCCGACCAGATTCACCTGCAGCGAGCGGTCGAAATCCCCAAGCTGAAAATCGCTAATAAATGCGGCTTTAGCGATACCGGCGCTGTAAACCAGCAGATCGACACTGCCAAATATTTCATCCACTCCGCGTGATAGCGCCAGCACGCTCTGTTCGCTGGTGGCATCTGCGCCAAAACCGTAGGCGGTGCCATCGCCAAACTCGGCGTTAATTTCTTGCGCCACGTTGGCGGCTTTATCGCTTTGAATATCCACCACCGCGACGCGGTATCCTTCTGTCGCAAGCCCACGGCAAAGGAATGCCCCAAGGGTCTGGCCTCCACCAATGACAACGGCAACCTGATTCATCTTTATCTCCTTCAATCTTAAGCAACAAACTTCAAAATACAGCCCGGCGCGATACCGTCCGGTACGGGGCCTGCAACGTGTACGGTGCCGGGGAATTCCGCTTCGCTCAGTCCGTCAAAACGCAGGGTGATATGCCCCAGTTCACGTAAATTTTGTTCCGCTACGCTGCCAACGGCGGTGACCGGGTAGTGATGCTGGCCCAGTTCAAACTGGATCCCGGCTTGCAACGAACCGTTCAGCTCGCCGTGGCAATGAATGAAGCAAAACTCCTCGATATCCGCTGGCGCGCCTTCACGAAAGGTAATCAACATCTGGTCGCTGAGTGCATCCGGGGCGCTCTGGCCGATACGGGTGATGGTGGTCTGATAAATCACGGTCATTTTTGAGTGCCTCTTATTGGTAAATAAAGCCGGAAACAAACCAGGCGATGAGAACGGTAGGCGCGCCGGTGAGAAAACGACTCACCAGAACGGATGGCACGCCGACGCGAACCGTGTCCTGACGCGCTTCGGCCAGCGACAGCCCGACAGGAATAAAGTCGCATGCAGCCTGAGCGTTAATGGCGAACAGGGCAGGTAGCGCCAGATGAGGGGGAATATTCCCCAAACCAATCTGTACGCCGATCAAAACGCCGATAACCTGGGCGATAACCGCACCGGGGCCGAGGAAAGGCGACAGCAGCGGGAAAGAACAAATCAGCGCCAGGGTCACCAGCCCCAGCGGATGGCTGGCTAACGGTGCGAGTCCATGGGCTATCCAGTCACCCAAACCGGAAGCCATAATGATGCCAATCAGTGCCGAGACAAACGCCATAAACGGCAGAATGGTTTTCAGCACAGTATCAATCGTGTCGCGCCCGGCCTGGAACAGCACCGCGACGGCGGAGCCCATGCCCATGCCAACTTTTGCCAGCAGGCCATCGCTCTGTTCAGTGATTTTTTTGCTGGTGTCGTAATCGCGACCGATAGTGCTGTTTACAGGCGTTGGGGTAGCGGATGCTTCACCGACAACGGTGATATTTTCTTCTTTCACGCCAGAGACATAGATATCTTCAATAATGTATTGTGCCAGAGGGCCGGATTTCCCGGTCGCGTGAATATTCACCGTCGGGATACGACGTTTTGGATAGATCCCGCAGCGCAGTGTGCCGCCGCAGTCGATGATCGCTACACCGATTTCATTCTCTGGTGGTTCACCTTCTTTGAAGCCATCAACGGCCTGCCAGCCGGTCAGGTTCGCCAGCTTGTCGACAATCGCCGGGCGCGTTCCGGCAGTGATATAGACAATTTTCTTCCCGGGCGTTGCTTCCAGTTCAAGCGGACCACCCCAACCACCGGTGCCTTTTTCAATACGAATACGCGTCATGATGTTGCTCCCGCCAGATGCACTTTCTGCTCAAGTTGAATGCCCATTTTTTTCTCAAAGATGGCGGTGGTGAAATCGGTCACCCAGCCACGGAAGAAGTTGGTCACCAGACCGACCAGCAAATAGCTCACCGCGAGCGGGCCGAGCGGGAGGCCCAGCGTCGTCAAGCCGCTGGCAATCCCCAGATAGACAAACAACTCTCCGGGGTTAATGTGTGGGAACAAGCCGTTCATTGAGTGGCAGCTATAGGACGCTGCTGCGTAATAGCTGGGCTTATATCTCTCTGGCATAAAACGGCCCAGGCTCAGCGTCATGGGGTTACAAAAAACGAATGTGCCGATGCACGGCAGCAGCAGGTAGCGGGACAATGGGTTTCCGGCGCAGCGCTGGGCAAAACGTTCAATACGCTGCTGGCCAATAAAGTTAATCAGCGCATTCATGATGACCAGCAGGCTAATCAGCAGTGGAAGAATACCGGTCACCATGCCGGTAAAGACCTCTCCGCCTTTCTGGAACAGCCCGATAAACCACTCCGCACCGAGTGTGATGGTGTCGATCATTATTCTCTCCTGTAGGGATTTTAGTTACCTTGCCAAACGGTAACCAATTTTAATCAGATCGAAAGATTTAAAAGTGTTATTTTGATCTCAAAATGAAAGTAAAATATTTTAATTTGAAAGTTATTGCGTGAGTGCTCGCAAATGTGCGGCTCAGAGATGAAAGGGGATGTAAATTCTGTGAAGGAGAGCGACTACCGCTTCCTTGTATGACGGAGGATGCTTTACCATACTTCCCCCAGGCTGAATTTGTTTAATGGATGTCTCATGTTCAAGCGTCGTTATGTAGCGTTACTCCCCCTTTTCGTACTGCTTGCTGCCTGTAGCAGCAAACCCAAACCTTCAGAGACTCAAACGACTACGGGTACGCCATCCGGCGGCTTCCTGCTTGAGCCGCAGCACAACGTCATGCAAACAAGCGGCGACTTCGCCAATAATCCGAATGCACAGCAGTTCATCGAGAAAATGGTGAACAAGCACGGCTTTGACCGCCAGCAATTGCAGGAGATCCTGTCGCAGGCCAAGCGTCTGGACTCGGTATTGCGTTTGATGGACCGCCAGGCGCCGACGACGCAACCGCCAGCCGGACCTAACGGCGCATGGCTGCGCTATCGTAAACAGTTCATCACGCCGGATAACGTGCAAAACGGCGTGGCGTTCTGGAATCAATACGAAGATGCGCTGAACCGCGCGTGGCAGGTATACGGCGTACCGCCGGAAATTATCGTTGGTATTATTGGCGTAGAAACTCGCTGGGGCCGCGTGATGGGTAAAACGCGGATTCTGGATGCGCTGGCGACGCTGTCGTTTAACTATCCTCGTCGTGCGGAATACTTCTCTGGTGAACTGGAAACCTTCCTGCTGATGGCGCGAGATGAAAGCGACGATCCGCTCGATTTGAAAGGTTCTTTCGCGGGGGCAATGGGCTACGGCCAATTTATGCCGTCTTCCTATAAACAATATGCCGTTGATTTCAATGGCGATGGGCACATTAACCTGTGGGATCCGGTTGATGCCATCGGTAGCGTGGCGAACTATTTCAAAGGTCACGGCTGGGTGAAAGGCGATACGGTCGCGGTTCCGGCAAATGGTCAGGCACCTGGGTTGGCTAACGGCTTTAAAACCCAGTACAGCATTTCTCAGCTTGCTGCCGCGGGTCTGACGCCACAGCAGTCGTTGGGTAATCATCAGCAGGCCAGCCTGCTGCGCCTGGATATTGGCACGGGTTATCAGTACTGGTACGGACTGCCGAACTTCTACACGATTACCCGCTATAACCACAGCACTCACTACGCGATGGCCGTGTGGCAATTGGGTCAGGCGGTGGCGCTGGCGCGCGTGCAGTAATCGCTCCCCCGGCCTACCGGAGGATATCTCTTGTAGGCCGGAGAAGATGCCCTGACATCCCCATCCGGCAGATCTTATTTGTGCAACGGAGCAATTTTTGGAATCCTCCTCGTAAAACGTTCTCCCCATCCCCATATTGGTTATGAAAGTGCTATCTTGTCCGGCATATTTTTTAACTGACAGAGGCTGAAATGACCGACAGTGAACTGATGCAGTTAAGCGAGCAGGTTGGCCTGGCGCTGAAAGCGCGCGGGGCAACAGTGACGACGGCGGAATCCTGTACCGGCGGCTGGGTAGCCAAAGCGATTACGGATATTGCCGGAAGCTCCGCCTGGTTTGAACGCGGGTTTGTGACCTACAGCAATGAAGCCAAAGCGCAGATGATTGGCGTGCGCGAAGAGACGCTGGCCCAGCATGGCGCAGTGAGTGAGCCTGTGGTGGTGGAGATGGCGATAGGCGCGTTAAAAGCCGCCCGCGCGCATTTCGCTGTTTCGATAAGCGGTATTGCGGGGCCGGATGGTGGTAGCGAAGAAAAACCTGTGGGAACGGTATGGTTTGCCTTTGCCAGCGCGAGCGGCGAGGGAATTACCCGCCGGGAATGCTTTAGCGGCGATCGCGATGCGGTCCGTCGACAGGCGACCGCCTACGCGTTACAAACCCTGTGGCAACAATTTCTACAAAATACTTGATACTGTATGAGCATACAGTATAATTGCCTCAACAGAACATTATCTATCACGTTTCGCGGTTTAACCCGAAAGCGGCATGACAGGAGTAATTAATGGCTATCGACGAAAACAAACAGAAAGCGTTGGCGGCAGCGCTGGGTCAGATCGAAAAGCAATTCGGTAAAGGCTCCATCATGCGCCTGGGTGAAGACCGTTCCATGGATGTGGAAACTATCTCCACCGGTTCGCTTTCTCTGGATATTGCATTGGGCGCGGGCGGTTTGCCAATGGGCCGTATCGTCGAAATCTACGGGCCTGAATCCTCCGGTAAAACAACGCTGACCCTGCAGGTTATTGCCGCTGCGCAGCGTGAAGGTAAAACCTGTGCATTTATCGATGCAGAACACGCACTGGACCCGGTCTATGCCCGTAAGCTTGGCGTTGATATCGATAACCTGCTGTGTTCTCAGCCGGATACCGGTGAACAAGCGCTGGAAATCTGTGATGCGCTGGCGCGCTCCGGTGCGGTTGACGTTATCGTTGTCGACTCCGTTGCCGCATTGACGCCGAAGGCAGAAATCGAAGGCGAAATTGGCGACTCTCACATGGGCCTTGCGGCGCGTATGATGAGCCAGGCAATGCGTAAGCTGGCCGGTAACCTGAAGCAGTCCAACACGCTGCTGATTTTCATCAACCAGATCCGTATGAAGATCGGCGTTATGTTCGGTAACCCGGAAACCACCACTGGTGGTAATGCCCTGAAATTCTACGCTTCTGTTCGCCTGGATATCCGTCGTATTGGCGCGGTGAAAGAAGGCGACAACGTGGTTGGCAGCGAAACCCGCGTTAAGGTTGTGAAAAATAAAATTGCAGCGCCGTTCAAACAGGCTGAATTCCAGATTCTTTACGGTGAAGGCATCAACTTCTACGGCGAACTGGTTGACCTGGGCGTGAAAGAGAAGCTGATTGAAAAAGCGGGTGCATGGTACAGCTACAACGGTGAGAAAATCGGTCAGGGTAAAGCGAACGCAACCAACTGGCTGAAAGAAAACCCGGCAACCGCGAAAGAAATTGAGAAGAAATTACGTGAGTTACTGCTCAATAACCAGGATTCAACGCCTGATTTCTCTGTTGATGACAGCGGTGAAGACGTAAAAGAAACGAACGAAGATTTCTGATAACCTGTTTTGAATCGCATGTTTTGAATCGTATATAGTAAAGGGCTGCATATCATGCAGCCCTTTTCCATTTCTGAAGGCTCACTATGACAGACGCAACTTCCCGCCGTTCCGCTTATTCCCGACTTCTTGACCGCGCCGTGCGAATACTTGCGATGCGCGACCACAGTGAGCAGGAACTGCGGCGCAAGCTGGCCGCTCCGGTGATGGGAAAAAATGGACCGGAAGACATTGATGCTACGCCGGAGGATTACGACAAGGTCATCGCCTGGTGTATTGAAAGTCGCTATCTGGATGATGACCGCTTCGTTCAGCAGTTTATCGCCAGCCGCAGTCGTAAGGGCTACGGACCTGCCCGCGTGCGTCAGGAATTAAATCAGAAAGGGATCGCGCGTGAGTCCATTGAGCGAGCTATGCGCGAGTGTGAAATTGACTGGGCAGCGCTTGCACGTGAGCAGGCCGTCCGGAAATATGGAGAACCTTTACCTGTGGAATTTTCAGATAAGGTAAAGGTCCAGCGTTTTTTGCTCTATCGCGGCTATCTGATGGAAGATATTCAGGCAATATGGCGAAATTTTGACGATTGAGCGCATACGGGATTTTACTTCCCAGTAAAGAAAACTTATCTTATTCCCACTTTTCGATTGCCAGAGGCGCAGTTTACGTGCCGATGCTGGTAATGACATTTCGTTAGCTTGATTTCTTCAGGATAATTATGAGCAAGAGCACCGCTGAGATCCGTCAGGCGTTTCTCGATTTTTTCCATAGTAAAGGACATCAGGTAGTTGCCAGCAGCTCCCTGGTACCGAACAATGACCCTACTTTGTTGTTTACCAACGCCGGGATGAACCAGTTCAAGGATGTTTTCCTTGGCCTCGACAAGCGTAATTATTCCCGCGCAACCACCTCGCAGCGTTGCGTACGTGCGGGCGGTAAGCACAACGACCTGGAAAACGTCGGTTACACTGCACGTCACCATACCTTTTTCGAAATGCTGGGCAACTTCAGCTTCGGCGATTACTTCAAACACGACGCCATTCAATACGCATGGGAACTGTTGACCGGTGAAAACTGGTTTGCCCTGCCAAAAGAGCGTCTGTGGGTCACCGTCTATGAAACTGACGATGAAGCCTATGAAATCTGGGAAAAAGAAGTCGGTATTCCGCGCGAACGTATCATCCGTATCGGTGATAACAAAGGCGCGGCTTATGCTTCCGACAACTTCTGGCAGATGGGTGATACCGGTCCTTGCGGTCCGTGCACCGAAATTTTCTACGACCACGGCGACCACATTTGGGGTGGCCCTCCGGGAAGCGCGGAAGAAGATGGCGATCGCTACATTGAGATCTGGAACATCGTCTTCATGCAGTTCAACCGTCAGGCTGACGGCACCATGGAACCGCTGCCGAAACCGTCCGTGGATACCGGTATGGGTCTGGAGCGTATTGCGGCCGTGCTGCAACACGTTAACTCCAACTATGAAATTGACCTGTTCCGTTCACTGATTGAGTCCGTGGCGAAAGTCACCGGCGCGACCGATCTGAGCAATAAATCACTGCGCGTTATCGCCGACCATATCCGTTCCTGTGCGTTCCTGATTGCCGATGGCGTTGTTCCGTCTAATGAAAACCGTGGCTATGTGCTGCGCCGTATCATTCGTCGCGCAGTTCGTCATGGCAACATGCTGGGCGCGAAGGACACCTTCTTCTACAAGCTGGTTGGTCCGCTGGTAGATGTAATGGGTTCCGCGGGCGAAGAGCTGAAGCGTCAACAGTCTATGGTTGAGCAGGTTCTGAAAACCGAAGAAGAGCAGTTTGCGCGTACGCTGGAGCGTGGCCTGGCGCTGCTGGATGAAGAACTGGCAAAACTGTCCGGCGATACGCTGGACGGCGAAACCGCATTCCGTCTGTATGACACCTACGGTTTCCCGGTTGACCTGACGGCAGACGTTTGCCGCGAGCGTAACATTAAGGTTGATGAAGCGGGCTTTGAAGCCGCAATGGAAGAACAGCGCCGTCGCGCACGTGAAGCCAGCGGCTTTGGCGCAGACTACAATGCGATGATTCGCGTTGATGGTGCTTCTGAATTTAAAGGCTACGAGCACCTGGAACTGAACGGCAAAGTCACCGCGCTGTTTGTTGATGGTAAAGCGGTAGACGCCATTAACGCAGGTCAGGATGCCGTTGTCGTTCTTGACCAGACACCGTTCTATGCGGAATCTGGTGGTCAGGTTGGCGATAAAGGCGAACTGAAAGGTGCGGGCTTCGCGTTTGCCGTTAGCGACACGCAGAAATATGGTCAGGCGATTGGCCACATCGGCAAACTGTCTGCGGGTTCTCTGAAAGTTGGCGATGCAGTGCAGGCTGATGTGGATGAAGCGCGTCGTGCACGTATTCGCCTGAACCACTCCGCAACGCATCTGATGCACGCGGCGCTGCGCCAGGTTCTGGGCACGCACGTGGCACAGAAAGGTTCGCTGGTTAACGATAAAATTCTGCGCTTCGACTTCTCTCATACCGAAGCGATGAAGCCTGCTGAAATCCGTGCCGTTGAAGATCTGGTGAATGCGCAAATTCGTCGCAACCTGCCGATTGAAACGAACATCATGGATCTTGAGGCGGCGAAAGCCAAAGGTGCAATGGCGCTGTTTGGTGAGAAATACGATGACCGCGTGCGTGTACTGAGTATGGGTGATTTCTCTACCGAACTGTGTGGTGGTACTCACGCCAGCCGTACGGGCGATATCGGTCTGTTCCGTATTATCTCCGAGTCTGGTACTGCTGCGGGCGTTCGTCGTATCGAAGCCGTGACCGGTGAAGGTGCTCTTAATACCGTGCATGCTGAAAGCGATCGCTTAAGCGATATTGCGCAGTTGCTGAAAGGCGATAGCCAGAATATCGGTGACAAAGTTCGTTCCGTACTGGAACGTACGCGTCAGCTCGAAAAAGAATTGCAGCAATTGAAGGAACAGGCCGCAGCGCAGGAAAGTGCGAACCTTTCCAGCAAAGCCGTTGATATCAATGGCGTGAAGCTGTTGGTCAGCGAGCTTGCGGACGTTGAACCGAAAATGCTGCGTACCATGGTTGATGATCTGAAAAATCAGCTGGGTTCTACTGTTGTCGTACTGGCAACAGTTGCTGAAGGTAAGGTTTCTCTGATTGCGGGCGTGTCTAAGGATGTGACAGACCGCGTGAAAGCAGGGGAACTGATTGGGATGGTCGCTCAGCAGGTAGGCGGCAAGGGTGGTGGTCGTCCGGACATGGCGCAAGCCGGTGGTACGGATGCTGCGGCTCTGCCGGCAGCGTTAGCCAGTGTGAAAGGCTGGGTTAGCGCAAAACTGTAAAAATTATAAGCGTAAGCCGACGCTGCGGACTTCAATCCGCAGCGTTTGCGTCAACGCTATCGACAACGATAAAGTCAGGTTGAAGTTGTGTATATCGGCTAAACTTAGGTTTAACAGAATGTGATGCCGTGACTGCTTACACTTAGGTGTTTGTCATCGCTTACTTTTTGGCGTTATATGATGGATAATGCCGGGATACAGAGAGACCCGACTCTTTTAATCTTTCAAGGAGCAAAGAATGCTGATTCTGACTCGTCGAGTTGGTGAGACCCTCATGATAGGCGATGAGGTCACCGTGACAGTTTTAGGGGTGAAGGGCAACCAGGTGCGCATTGGCGTCAACGCCCCGAAAGAAGTTTCTGTCCATCGGGAAGAGATCTACCAGCGTATCCAGGCTGAAAAATCCCAGCAGTCCAGTTACTAAGGTTTTCGCGTCTCACCTGTCTGGTGAGGCGCAACCTGATTGAGTTACCCTTTTTCTTCTCTGTTCTTCTTCGTCCTCCCCATTTTTTCGATTCCACTGGGCGTAATGCCTTTCCCTACGAAGTTTCCGTTTGTTCACTGCTTCAGGAAATTGCCAATTTATCTGTTGATAAAACACTCTTTTTGCCGTTTTTGCAGACTAATTGCGCGTGAAATGTGCAAACGATAAAAGCTCTGGAAAAATTGTTTGACTTATAAGTCCCAGAAAGTAATATGTGCGCCACGCAGCGACGATGAGCAGAAACAAGTTCTTCGAAGCACTCGCAAGAGGCGTGTTGGTGAGGTGGCCGAGAGGCTGAAGGCGCTCCCCTGCTAAGGGAGTATGCGGTCAAAAGCTGCATCCGGGGTTCGAATCCCCGCCTCACCGCCATTTGCATCCGTAGCTCAGCTGGATAGAGTACTCGGCTACGAACCGAGCGGTCGGAGGTTCGAATCCTCCCGGATGCACCATCTTCTCTGCAATAACGCATTAGCGTTGTTACGGAAATCGATATCACTTTAGCAGCGATATCAAATCTGCAGTAAGTAAGTTTTCCTGATGCATCCGTAGCTCAGCTGGATAGAGTACTCGGCTACGAACCGAGCGGTCGGAGGTTCGAATCCTCCCGGATGCACCATCTTCTTCGCAGTATCAGTAGTAAACAGCAATTCCCGATGCATCCGTAGCTCAGCTGGATAGAGTACTCGGCTACGAACCGAGCGGTCGGAGGTTCGAATCCTCCCGGATGCACCATCTTCTTTGCAGTATCAGTAGTAATCAGCAATTCCCGATGCATCCGTAGCTCAGCTGGATAGAGTACTCGGCTACGAACCGAGCGGTCGGAGGTTCGAATCCTCCCGGATGCACCATCTCCCCCCTCTGAATCATTTCCACATACTCTCTGAACACCCCTTCATTCGCTGTCAGCGACAAAATCAATCAATTACGATAAAATAACGTCTGGTCATTCGGCTTGTGAGAAGACGATGTACGAACGTTATGCGGGTTTGATTTTTGATATGGATGGCACCATCCTGGATACCGAGCCAACGCACCGTAAGGCGTGGCATGAGGTATTGGGACATTATGGGCTGCGTTTTGATGAACAAGCCATGGTCGCCCTCAACGGCTCCCCAACGTGGCGTATTGCCCAGTCGGTAATTGAATTGAATCATGCCGATCTCGACCCCCATGCCTTAGCGCGTGAAAAAACCGACAAGGTGAGAAGCATGTTGCTGGATAGCGTCCGGCCTCTGCCGTTGGTTGACGTCGTGAAAGCCTGGCATGGTCGTCGGCCTATGGCGGTAGGAACGGGGAGTGAAAGCGCGATTGCAGAAGCGCTGCTTACTCACCTTGGGCTGCGTCGTTATTTTGATGCCGTGGTGGCGGCCGATCACGTACAACGCCACAAACCGGCTCCTGATACGTTTTTGCTCTGTGCTGAACGTATGGGCGTTGAACCGGCGCGTTGCGTCGTGTTTGAAGATGCCGATTTTGGACTTCAGGCGGCGCGTGCCGCAGGAATGGACGCCGTGGATGTCCGGTTATTGTGAGTGATGGACTGTCGCTCCTCTCGCTGTTTACCAGCAGCTTTCTCAGCGCCACGCTATTACCTGGAAATTCTGAAGTTGTTTTAGTTGCCTTACTGGTTTCTGGAGCGAGTCATCCCTGGGTCTTAGTTTTAACAGCAACAATGGGTAATAGCCTTGGAGGGTTAACTAACGTTATCCTTGGGCGTTTCTTTCCGTTGCGTAAAACATCGCGCTGGCAAGAAAAAGCCACTGGCTGGCTGAGGCGCTATGGCGCTGTCACACTATTATTAAGCTGGATGCCGGTTGTGGGTGATTTACTGTGCTTGTTAGCGGGATGGATGCGCATCTCGTGGGGCCCAGTTCTCTTTTTTTTATGTCTTGGCAAAGCGCTGCGCTATGTTGTGGTCGCGGCGGTTACGACGCAAGGCATTATGTGGTGGCACTAATTGTGTTGTGGAATAACCTGCAGGTTGACCAATACCATTATGCTAATTAAAACGATTTTGACAGGCGGGAGGTCAATTTGATCCCGGACGTATCACAGGCGCTGGCCTGGCTGGAAAAACATCCTCATGCGTTAGAGGGGATTCAACGCGGGCTCGAGCGCGAAACGCTGCGTGTTAATGCTGATGGTTCATTGGCAACGACAGGCCATCCTGAAGTGTTAGGCTCAGCGCTAACGCATAAATGGATAACCACTGACTTTGCCGAAACACTGCTGGAGTTTATTACTCCACCGGGCGATGACATTCACAAAATGCTCACGTTCATGCGCGATCTGCATCGCTATACTGCCAGGAATCTTGGCGATGAGCGTATGTGGCCGTTGAGCATGCCTTGCTATATTGCCGAAGGTCAGGATATCGAGCTGGCGCAGTACGGTACGTCGAATATCGGTCGTCTGAAAACCCTTTACCGTGAAGGCCTCAAAAACCGTTACGGCGCGTTGATGCAGACTATCTCCGGCGTACACTACAACTTCTCGCTGCCGATGGCTTTCTGGCAGGCGAAATGTGGCGTAACAGATGGCGATGAAGACGCTAAAGAAAAAGTGTCAGCAGGGTATTTCCGTCTGATTCGCAACTACTACCGTTTTGGTTGGGTGATCCCGTATCTGTTTGGCGCCTCTCCGGCCATTTGTTCCTCCTTCCTGCAAGGAAAACCGACAACGCTGCCGTTTGAAAAAACCGATTGTGGTATGTATTACCTGCCTTATGCCACGTCGCTGCGTCTGAGTGACCTGGGTTATACCAATAAGTCGCAAAGCAATCTCGGAATTACGTTTAACGATTTGCATGAGTATGTGGCAGGATTGAAGCGCGCGATTAAAACGCCTTCAGAGGAGTACGCGGCGATCGGTCTGGAGAAAGACGGTAAGCGCCTGCAAATCAACAGCAACGTTTTGCAGATCGAAAATGAACTGTATGCGCCAATTCGTCCGAAACGCGTGACTCGCAGCGGTGAAACGCCGTCTGATGCGCTTCTACGCGGCGGCATTGAGTATATCGAAGTGCGTTCGCTCGACATCAACCCCTTCTCGCCAATCGGCGTAGATGAACAACAGGTGCGCTTCCTCGATTTGTTCATGGTTTGGTGCGTTCTGGCTGATGCCCCGGAAATGAGTAGCGACGAGCTGCTGTGTACGCGTACTAACTGGAATCGCGTTATTCTGGAAGGGCGCAAGCCAGGCCTGACGTTAGGTATTGGTTGTGAAACGGCTCAGTTTCCGTTGCCTAAAGTGGGTAAAGATCTGTTCCGTGATCTGAAACGTGTGGCACAAACGCTGGACGGCATTCACGGAGGAGAGGAATATCAAAAAGTATGTGACGAACTGGTTGCCTGCTTTGATAATCCTGAGCTGACATTCTCAGCGCGGATCCTGCGGTCTATGATTGATACTGGTATCGGTGGCACGGGTAAAGCGTTGGGTGAAGCGTACCGTAACCTGTTGCGCGAAGAGCCGTTGGAACTGCTGCAGGAAGACGAATTTATTGCTGAAAGTGTGGCTTCTAAGCGCCGTCAGCAGGAGATTGAAGCGGCAGATACTGAGCCGTTTGGTGTGTGGCTGGAAAAGCACGCCTGATACAAAAGAAAAAGGCCACTCGGGAGTGGCCAAAATTTCATCTCTGAAAACAGGGATGATGATAACAAATGCGCGTCTTTCATATACTCAGACTCGCCCCGGAACAAAGAGTTCAGAATATTTTAAAAAAATTTATCGGAGGTGGCTAAATGCCGTTGTTAGATAGTTTTACTGTCGATCACACCCGGATGGAAGCTCCCGCGGTCCGGGTTGCAAAAACGATGAATACCCCGCATGGCGACGCAATCACCGTGTTTGATCTGCGTTTTTGCATTCCGAACAAAGAAGTGATGCCTGAGAAAGGTATTCATACGCTGGAACACCTGTTTGCTGGTTTTATGCGTAACCACCTGAATGGCAACGGTGTCGAGATTATCGATATTTCGCCAATGGGTTGCCGTACCGGCTTCTACATGAGCCTGATTGGAACGCCGGACGAACAACGCGTAGCTGATGCCTGGAAAGCGGCAATGGCAGATGTGTTGAAAGTGCAGGATCAGAGTCAGATCCCGGAACTGAACGTCTACCAGTGCGGTACGTATCAGATGCACTCCCTCAGCGAAGCGCAGGACATTGCACGTCATATTCTGGAACGTGATGTCCGCGTTAACAGCAATGAGGAGCTGGCGCTGCCAAAAGACAAGCTGCAGGAACTGCATATTTAGTTGTCATGCTGGATGGTGAAGCTCACGCTTCTCATCTGGTCTACAAATAATAGGCTCCAGCCGGTATAAAAAAAGCCAGTTCAGATGAACTGGCTTTTTTTTATCAATACGCGTGGCCATCGCACCTTTAAATGATATCGTCAGAATGTAGTTGCAAGCGCTATTGAGTTTTACCTTTATGTTTTATTAAAAATAACATCAATTAATTTACCAAACTCTCTATAAAAAGAAGTATATTGTCCAAAGATTTCTACGTCTTCTAAGATTTCTGGGGTTATTACACTGACATTGGTACAATAGTCATATTTCCCCATCATAATCTCACCTTTGTCCAGTATTTTACAATAACTCTCTTGGCTAGTGATGTTAAAGGATTCCAGATCATCTTTTAGATCCTTGATGAAATCCTTGTACTCTGTGGTCGTACTGAGTCCTCTCGAAAGTAGTGCCATTTTATCTGCATCAAAGTAACCGGATTGTACGGCTTCATTCCATTTATCTAGAGTTGTTATTTTCCTAAGGCTTGATTCGGCAGGAATGATATCTTTATATACAGCAGGTTGTTCAAAAAAGAGTTTTGAAAATTTGTCGATAACCTGCTTTAAGTTACCCATTCCTGCTTCTGAAAATTTCTGCATGGTATAATGCAATATTGATTCATTAGCAATAATGTTTCCTGCGATTGAATATGAAACCATCATGTCTGAATCTTTTTCTTCAATCAATGTTTTACTAAACAATTGTTGACACTCTGGTTTAGCCATATTCTTAATGGATTCGAATAATTTATTATTTTTACTGAAGATATTTTTTTCCAACAACATTATCTCATTCAACCTTGCTGCTGCTTCAGGCTGATTATCTTCGCTAAAATTGTCACGTATTAAACTAGTATCAAGTAGTTGTTCAGTTGCTATACTTGTTCTACTTAGATTTGCCTCGGAAAGGTCAGCATTACTCAAATCCAAATCGCTCATATCAAGTTCGCTTAAATCTTCCCCTGATAGATCGAGGCATCCAGTATCAATATATTTTTGCTGGGCTTCTGATAGGTTGTTTGTATCCAGAAAATATATGGTGCTAAGATATCTGGCCCCTGATATGAACTGCGCTTCACTTAATTGTAACTCTAATGGTTCAGATACGTTTTCTTCACTAATATTCAGTGAGTATGCTCCATCCGTGTCCTTACTTATACATAATTCATATTCACCTTGTAGCGATTTTTCTGACTTATCAATAGTGAATCTAATAGAAATGTCGGGGTTATCAATAATACTGTTCAGTGTTTTTCGCGGGGACATACCCTCTGAAGCCAAAGAGCTCGCGAGACTATTGATGACTGACTTAAGACGCTTCTCCCCTGAGTCCTTAATTCCAAAAGTAAAAATGTACTTCAGACACTCGACTACGCCATGTAGTTTAGTTGCTTCTTTGTGCAATGTTTTATCGTCTGGGCTCATTGCAGCGCTTACCAGTATATCTATATGTTTTTGTGCTAAAGCATTAATGTTGTCCATTGACATCGCCTTATTGATTGGTTTATCACTAAGGCGATTCTCTTACTAAGAGACAACGAAAAATATCAAAAACTGCTCTGGTTTAGCATTAATTTATATTGAATGAGTCAATGAATTGAACCCAATATAGATTCAATATCTATATTGGGTTTTGATTCTCAGTACCGACAAATCGCTATTAGTGCGCGCCGCCGCCGCCGCTGCCTGCACCGAATGGCGGTTTGGCAAACCATACCAGGCCGAGTAGCACGAGGAAAATCCCTGCAGACATCCAGAAGATTTCGTTAGCAGAAATAATCAGCCCCTGGTTGGTGATTTGCTGCGCCAGCCAGCCGGATGCCTGTTCTTTGGTCATCCCTAATCCCTGCAGCTGGTTATACATGGCCTGCGCATTAGGATTATAAGGGTTTACTGACTCCGTCAGTTGCGCATGGTGCAGCGACTCACGGCTAGTCCACATCGTTGTGGTGATCGATGTGCCAATAGAACCCGCCAGCGTTCGCGTAAAGTTAGACAGGCTCGATGCTGCCGCCATTCGTTCAGGCGGTAACCCCGATAGCGTGATGGTGGTCAGTGGCATAAAGAAGCAGGCTACCGCGAACCCCTGAATAAACTGCGGCCAGGCCGATGCGCCAAAATCCATACCGGGTTCGAATGTCCACGCACGCCAGTAGAAACAGACGGCATACATGATGAAGCTGAACGTGACCAGCCGACGCATATCCAGCTTGTGTGCGAAACGGCCGATAATCGGCGACAGGATCACCGGAATCACCCCAACCGGCGCAGACGCCAGACCTGCCCAGGTTGCCGTATATCCGTACACCTCCTGCAATAACTGCGGTAACAGGACGATTGCGCCGAAGTAGAGCATATAGGCCAGACTGATACACAGACAGCCGATGGTAAAGTTGCGCGACTTAAACAGCGAGAGATCGACAATGGGGTGCTCATCGGTAAGCTCCCAGACGATGAGGAAGCTGATTGCCACCACGGCGACAACCGTCAGGATAATAATTTCCTGTGAGGCGAACCAGTCCAATTCTTTACCGCGGTCGAGCATAATCTGCAAACTGCCGATACCAATGACCAGCAAAGCCAGACCAATGGCGTCGATACGCCGCTGCTCGGTTTTGGTTTCCCGACCTCGCAGAGTTTGCAGGGTCATCAATACCACCACAGCACCGATTGGCACGTTGATGAAAAATATCCAGCCCCAGTGATAGTTGTCGCTGATGTAGCCCCCAAGAATGGGGCCACATATCGGGGCAACAATCACTGTCATCGACCATAGCGCGAGGGCAATGGAACGCTTGGCGGGAGGATAGTTATTCAATAACAGGCTTTGTGACAGCGGAATCAATGGACCAGCGACAATACCCTGAATGACGCGGAAGAAAATCAGCATGTTCAGGCTGGTGGACATCCCGCATGCCCACGACGCAATGACGAAGGCGATAGTTGACCACATGAATAGTCTGACTTCGCCAACGCGTTTGGCCAGCCAGCCGGTGATCGGAATTGAGATAGCGTTCGCCACCCCGAATGAGGTGATCACCCAGGTTCCCTGGCTCAGCGAAGAGCCGAGGTTCCCGGCGATAGTGGGGATCGCCACGTTAGCAATGGTGGAGTCCAGCACCTGCATGAATGTCGCCAGGGACAGCGCAATCGTCATAATGACGAGCTGCGCGCCTTCAAGCGGTTTTTGCTGTTGCATCACACGCACCTTTAAATTAGCCCGCGTTGGCCTGCACGATCTCTTCGATCATCTTATTGACCGGATCAAGGTTGATTTCACGTGCATTACTTTCTGATACTGGAGTGGTGCGGACCTGGCTTGCCAGGATCTGCCCGTCACGATTAGCGGTATCTACCGTAACCAGTGTTGACAAACCAATACGCAGTGGATGTTGTGCCAGCTGCTGCGCATCCAGTTCGATACGTACCGGCAAACGCTGGACGACTTTGATCCAGTTACCGGTCGCGTTTTGCGCCGGCAGCAGGGAGAACGCGCTGCCCGTACCCATATCCAGGCCGACGACTTTCCCGGTGTATTTCACGTCATCGCCGTAAATATCACTGATAACGGTCGCCGGTTGGCCAATACGCATGTGCGCCAGCTGTGTTTCTTTGAAGTTGGCATCCACCCACAGGTTAGTGGCCGGAACAACCGCCATCAGTGGCGTAGTCGGGCTAATTTGCGCGCCAGGCTGCACGGCACGACGGGAAACATAGCCGGTCATCGGGCTAACAATTTTGGTACGTTCCAGTGCCAGCCAGGCATTACGCACTTCGGTGGCAGCCTGTTGTACAGCAGGTTGATCTTCCAGCTTGCTACCCAGAATCATTGCCTGGTTCGCATTATATTGTTGGATTGCGACATCAAGCTGAGCCTGAGCGCTGGCGACGGCATCGCGGGCATGTTGCAGTTCTTCGCGGCCAATCAGGTTGGCATTACCCAGCGGGACACGGCGATTAAAGTCGCTTTGTGCCTGGGCCAGTGCAGTTCTCTGCACTTCAATGCTGGCCTGCAGTTGCTTGCTGTTGATCATCAACTGGTGCGTCTGGCGCACGCTGGAGGCCAGCGCAGTTTTGGCTTTTTCAAATGCCTGTTTGGCATCTGTCTGGTCGAGAGTGACCAGCACATCGCCCTGTTTTACAAAGTCAGTGTTATCAGCCCAGACTTTCGTCACGCTGCCTGATACCTGCGCCATAATTTGAACCTGGTTCCCTGCCACGTACGCATCGTCTGTCTCTTCGATATGACGCAGTACTAAAAACCAATAAATCCCATATGCCACGGCAATGATAATAAAGAGCAAGGTCAGCAGGAGTAGCATACTTTTACGTTTGCCATTCTTCTTGACCGGTTGCTGCGGGGTTTGAGTCTCCGCATTTGCGCTCATGTTGTTCTCCACGATCTTATTTTTTTCACATCGGCTGAGCCGACCTGTTTATCAGACAGGCCAGCAGTATGCGTGCTGGCCTGTCGGTTTTTCATTTATAAATCTGGATTTCTGAGCGAGTCAGCGCGTTAGCGCAGCGCTTCTAACACCGCGCCATCCTGCTCCATCTGATCAAGACGGGTCAGAAGTTTACGGGTGATATGCTCAAGTTGATCTTTTTCGGTGGTGCTGAGAGATGACCAAAGCTGATGAAGGCAGTTATGCTGAGGCGGTAATACCTCCTGCAAAAAAGCATGGCCTTTTTCGGTCAATTGCAGATGCAGACAGCGGCGATCGTTATCGCTTTCGCGGCGCTCGATCCAGCCACGCTTTTCTAACTCATCCGCGATACGGGTGGCGTTAGTCCGTGACGAGCCAAGTGCGCAACTCAGTTCAGAAGGCTGAATACTGTGGTTTTCCTGAGACTCCAGCGTAATCAACGCCATAAACAACGTCTCGTTAATCCCTTGAGCTTTCAGCATCTTATTGCGGTTTTCCAGCAGCTTGCCCTGCATATGCATGCAAAGACGAGTCAGAAGCACTTCCTGATAAGGGAACTCTTCGTAGCGGCTGGCGCGAAATTTTAGCATTTGTTCAATGGGCGTAAACGAACTATCCATTTGGGTATAACCTCATTAATTTCAGCCGATATAGTAACGACAGTGACAAATAAAGTAAATGTATTATTTATTTAAAATGATTATTTTAATCTATAAGACAAACAACATTTTCCAGGCTAATCCATAGCCCAGGGCACTCAGTAAGGTCGGAATGATGATGCTGCGGGTCTTATAGAAGCTTGCACCCAGTACCACAAACCCCACCAGCGTAGGCACAAAACGACGGGCGTCGTGCATCACTTCTGGCGCAGTAGACACCACCAGCAGGGCGCAAATTGATGCAATACCGATGGTGTCGAGTAATATTCCAGTGGCTCCGCGTTTTGTCGGGCGCACATTCCCCATTCGCAGACGCAGTGGTAAATAGCGAAAACAGTAATTGACGCAGCCGACCAGCAGGCCGAGCAGCAGAACCTCATAACTCATCAGGACCTCCCTGCCAGAACGACTGAATGAGCGCGGTCAGGCATCCACAGGCTATGCCCGCCAGGATGGCCGCCGGGATAGAGAACAGCGTCACGCCAGCCAGCGCACCGGCTAATGCCGCCGTGACGCATAGCGTTTGCTTACGCTGGAAAGAGGCCAGCAGAAAACTCATAAACAGTGCCGGGAGCATAAACCCCAGCGCCGCTTCTACCGCCGGGAACCCCTTCAGTAAGCCAGTGCCGGAAAATGCGCCGATCACCGTGCCAAGCACCCAGGAAGCCCAGGAGCATAGCGCGATGCCAATCATCCAGTTTTCACTCCAGCGCCGGTTATCCCGCACCAGCTTCGCCGTTGCCGCGGCAAAGACTTCGTCGGTGAGGCCAAAGGCCCATAGCGCGCTTTTAGGTTTGCTCAGCTGTCGGGCGATACGGCTACGCAGAGAAGGGCCGTACAAAACGTGGCGAACATCCATCGCCATGACGGTCAGAGCCGCGACCCACAATGAGCTGCCTGCGGCGAGCATGGTTGTGATGACAAACTGGCTGGCGCCGGCGTAAATGATGCAGGAGAAAAAAATGCTTTCAACGGGAGTAAAGCCCAGGCGAGTCGCATTCATACCAAATGCAAATGCGACCGGAATATAACTGATAACTATCGGTAGGCTGTCTTTGAATCCTTCAGTTAACGTTGCAGAACGGGATTCAGACTGGGGAACAGGGCTTTCCATAGGATTATAGGCTTCATTACCGAAATTAAAATAACCTGGCTCAATGCGTTATAACCTTAGCAGACTGATGGGCTCCTTAACACCCTGAGGAGCCCAATCAAAGATAAACAGACGTTATACGCCTAATTTACGGCTTCCTGGCGGTGAAAACCTCGCCACCAGACCAGCAGGTTGAGTACGGCAACAGTCACACCTGCCAGACAAACGCCAGCCCAGCTGGCATGCTGCCAGGCTGAAGCTGAAATCAGCGAACCTGCAGCACCACCAATGAAATAGCTGGTCATGTACCCGGCAGTCAGGCGATTACGTGCGTCCGGGTGAATGCGATAGATAACGGTCTGGTTGGTGATATGTACCCCCTGAACGGTCAGATCCAGTACCAGGATACCGATAATCAGCATCGGCACTGAAGTATGTCCGAACCAGATAGCCAGCCAGGAGAGCAACAGTAGCAGCAGGCCTGCGGTAGTCGTGAGGTGTGATTTACCCTTATCGGCAAAACCGCCCGCCGGACGAGCGCCTAACGCACCGGCGGCCCCGGCCAGACCGAACAGACCAATCATCCCCTCTGAATAGTTAAACGGCGGTGCGGCGAGTAAAAATGCCATCGATGTCCAGAGGATACTGAAGTTGGCAAAGGTCAGGCAGCCCAGCATCGCGCGGGTGCGGAGTAATTTATCGTGGATAAACAGGCTAAACACGGAGCCCAATAGCTGCGGGTAGTTAAGATGGGTCTCTGATTTCATCTTTGGCAAACCACGCCACAGGGCAATCGCCATCAACGCCATCAATACTGAGGCCACCCAAAACACGGTGCGCCAGCCGCCGAGATTCGCCAGCAATCCTGCAACCGTTCGCGCCAGCAAAATCCCCAGCAACAGGCCGCTCATAATCGTGCCGACAACCTTACCGCGCTTGTCTGGCGTGGCGAGCGTCGCCGCCAGCGGAACCAGGATCTGTGCCACAACTGAGAACAACCCGGTTAGCGCAGTACCGAGGATCAGCATCCCCAGCGACTGACTGCTGGCAGTAATCAGCATGCCGCCTGCGGCGAGCAACGTCATCGAGACAATCAGCATCCGGCGTTCAAACATATCGCCAAGCGGTACCAGAAACAGGAGCCCTGCAGCGTAGCCAAGCTGGGCTGCAGTGACGATAAAGCCCGCAGTACTGGCCGACAGCGAAAAGTTTCTCGCGATGGTGTCGAGCAGCGGTTGGGCGTAATAGTTACTGGCAACGGCGAGGCCGGTCGCCACAGACATTAAAACAATCAGTGCCGGGCTAAGCCCGTGAGTGGGTTTGGTCATTGTTTTCAACTGAATAATGGGGTGCAGAAAACAATCATAACGGAAGTGATTAAATGTTGCTGATTTGTTGGGTGATGGATTGTGCGGTGAGGGAGGGGCGTGTAGGCCGGATAAGGCGCATCGCGCCACCATCCGGCATTGGTGTGGTTACCGGGCCTGATAGCGCTATACTTATCAGGCCTACGGGTGGGTTATTTCTGCGCAGCCAGCGCTTCTTTCACCCAGCCGTCGAACTGCTGCTGGTGGGCTTTGATCCAGCCGTCAACGTGGCCCTGAACGTCAGCTTCTGAGGCTTTCCCATCATGCATCATTGCGTTCTGTGCGTTGATATCCGCCAGCGGCAGCTTCATGATGGCAAACAGTTTCGCTGCAGCCGGGTTTTTCTCCGCCCAGGCTTTATTGGCGACGATATGCATCGTGTTCACCGGGAAGCCGTAGTTGGCGCCGTTTGGCAGCTTGGTATCAATATCTTTCTGTTCGCCAGGCAGGGAAGAGAACGGCACCTGCAGCCAGACCACATCTTTGCCCGGTTTCATCACGTCGCTCACCCAGTATGGTGTCCAGGTGTAGTAAAGAATGGGTTTACCTTCTTTAAAGCGGGTAATGGTATCGGCCATCATCGCCGCATAGTTACCGTGGCTGACCTCGACTGTTTTTTCCAGATCGAAGGCTTTGTTCTGGTGGTTAATAACCGCTTCGCAGCCCCAGCCCGGTGAGCAGCCCATCATGTCAGCTTTACCATCGCCGTTAGTATCAAAGATTTTGGCGATCTTCGGATCTTTTAGCTGGGCAATATTGGTGATTTTGTACTGCTCAGCGGTTTTTTTATCGATCAGATAACCCTGTGCGGCACCCGTAACAAATATCCCCTCGCGATAAAACTTTTTGTCTCCACCCGCTGCGGCGTACATATCATCATGCAGCGGCTGCCAGTTCACGGCGGTAAACGTCGCATCGCCAGAGGCAATAGAGGTATAGCCGACGTTGTAGTCAACTTCGCTGGTTTTGTTAACGGTGTAACCCAGTTTCTCCAGCGCACGGGCGACTAACTGCGTCTGGAAGGATTCTTCAGAGATGGTGCTCTGGATTGGCTGTACAGTGATGCCTTTGCCCGGCAGGTCGGCAGCGAAAGTGCTGGTGGAGACAAGGGTGGCAAACGCTGTGGCAATAATGATTTTCTGTCGCATCGTTGTTCCTTATTGCACTTCATCCTTCAAGCCGCCTCTTTGTTGGCTGCATTCATGCACCCCAGTCACGTACTACTTGTACGCTCCTGGGGATACATTCGTTTGCCGCCGCGATGCAACTTGAACGATTTTGCGCAAGTTAATGAATTGTCGGCCCGGTAAGCAATGCGCTACCGGGCAGCGGGTGAATTACTTCGTGAAAGGGCGAGTGATAAGCCCAACAGGACCGGTGGTGTACCAGCGGCGGTTGCCACGGCTACGTGAGTCGCGACCGACGGCCTGCGTCAGGCGATCCAGAATGATGGCGAGGATCACAATCCCAACTCCGCCGACGGTGGCAAGCCCCATATCCAGACGACCGATACCGCGCAGAACCATCTGACCCAGCCCACCGACGGCGATCATCGACGCGATGACGACCATGGAGAGTGCCAGCATCAGCGTCTGGTTCACCCCGGCCATAATGGTGGGCATCGCCAGCGGGAGCTGCACTTTAAACAGCATCTGACGCGGGCTGGCACCAAACGAGCGCGAGGCTTCAATCAGATCGGCTGGCACCTGGTTAATCCCCAGAATAGTCAGACGCACAATTGGCGGCAGGGCGAAGATAATCGTCACCACCACGCCCGGGACGTTGCCAATACCGAACAGCATGACAATCGGCACCAGATAGACGAACGCAGGTGTGGTTTGCATCGCATCCAGCAGTGGCCGAACAATCTTCGCCGCACGCGGGCTGCGCGCCAGCCAGATCCCCATTGGCAGACCGATCACCACGCAGAACAGCAGCGCGGTTAACACCAGCGCCAGGGTGATCATGGCTTGCGACCAGGCACCGATAGCACCGATAGCAATCAGTGAAATCAGCGTGGCGACGCCCATTCCGACGCCAGAAATTTGCCACGCGATAAGCGCAAAAATGATGATGGCGACCGGCGCAGGCATACCCAACAGCAGTTGTTGAAAGCCGTTGAGAATGTAATCCACTGGGACACGAATGCCCTGGAAGACCGGACGGAAATGGGTGACCACCCAATCAATCCCTTCGGTGACCCAGCTATCCAGCGGGATCAGCGTTTTATGGAATGGATCCATAATGTTGAAATGTTCTGGTGCCGGCGCGGGGGCGCTGGTCAGCCAGTCTGCGCTACCACCGTCGGCAGGCGTGCCTGCGGGCGTCCCCCAGGCATCAGCAGATTGCGCGGCGCTATCGGCCGCAGGTGTGGTATCCCACGGATTAGTTTGATCAGCCATTGTTTACCCCCTCACGATCTAAAGCCTGTAACAGCATGCGTTTTGAAATGACGCCCACATACTGCTGTTCCTCATCAACAACCGGCACCGCGCACGGGGCCTGGCCGACATGAGAAAGTAACTCGCTGAGAGGAGTTTGTGCATCTACGGCTAACGGCTCATCGATCAATGCCGCTTCAATACCTTGCGCCTGACTTAACGCTGTTTTTAAGGAGTCGATCGACACCACGCCGACGAATTTATTGCCGCGTTCGATCACGTAACCATATTCACGATCTTTGTCCTGCAGTAATTGCAGGGCTGAACGAGGGCCGACGCCTGGTGTTTTACGAATTAGCCCTTCAGGGCTACGACGGGATATATCTTTCGCACTGAAGACCTGGCTAATATCAACGCCACGGAAGAAGGTGCGTACATAATCATTGGCCGGATTATTCAGAATTTCATCCGGCGTGCCGACCTGCACCACTTCACCGTTTTGCATAATGGCAATTCTGTCGCCAATACGCATGGCTTCATCAAGATCGTGGGAAATAAAGACCACGGTACGTTGATGCTTCGCCTGCAGTTTTACCAGCTCATCCTGCATCTCAGTACGAATTAATGGATCGAGGGCTGAGAAGGCCTCATCCATTAATAAGATGTCAGGATTAATGGCTAATGCACGGGCGAGGCCCACACGCTGGCGCATCCCCCCGGAAAGTTCATCCGGGTAGCCGTGAGCATAATTCTCCAGACCAACCTGACGTAGCGCATCTAACGCTTTTTCACGACGTTCATCCGCACCAACACCGGCTAATTCCATGCCGAATGCCGTATTGTCCAGCACCGTCATGTGCGGCATCAGGGCAAAGGACTGGAACACCATCGCAATCTTTTTTCTGCGCACCTCGCGAAGCTCAGCATCGGATATCCGGGCGATGTCTACGCCGTCAATCAATACCTGCCCGCGGGTGGGTTCAATCAGGCGATTGAGAAGGCGTACCATTGTGGATTTACCCGAACCGGATAATCCCATGATGACAAATATCTCGCCTTCTTCAATGGCCAGACTGGCGTTCTTAACGCCAAGCGATAGCCCTGTTTTATCCAGAATTTGCTCTTTTGAAAGTCCTTTTTCAATATATTTGAAGGCTCTCTGCGGATGCTCTCCAAATATCTTATAGAGATTTTTAATTTCTAATTTAATTGCCATGCAATAGAATGATTCCTGTTATTTGTTTATATCGATATATTACCTGATGGAAATAGTGACCTTTTTCTACCCTAACATACTGAGAATCTGAGACAACCCTGAATTTGGTTGTGGCATGAATATTGCCAAACGTCAGATGGCGGAATTTCCCATGATATAAGGGCTGAGCGCGGATGAGCCGTGAGGGATATTTTTTGTAAATGGCACTGAAAATGCGCCTGAATTGTTGAAATACAGGCGAATATTGCGGCTGATATTGAGTGTAGATCACTCAATCCTATTTGTGTGATAAAAATGTGATCTCGTTAAAATATTAACGCGGAAAATGTAAGGTATTTCCCGCGGAAGGAAACGTTAAAAATTCCAGTCGTCATCTTCGGTTTCGACCGCTTTTCCCATCACATAGGATGAGCCAGAACCCGAGAAGAAATCGTGGTTTTCGTCAGCGTTGGGTGAGAGTGCAGCGAGGATTGCCGGGTTCACATCCGCCATTTCTGCCGGGAACAGGGCCTCATAACCTAAATTCATTAACGCCTTATTGGCGTTGTAGCAAAGGAAGGCTTTGACGTCTTCCACCCACGGGGTTTCCGCATACAATTCCTCCGTATAACGAACTTCGTTGTCATATAATTCCATCAACAGATCGAGGGCATAATTCTGTAGCGCTTCACGCGTCGAGGGTGAAACGTGCTCCAGACCTTTTTGATATTTATAGCCAATGTAATAACCATGAACCGCTTCATCACGAATGATCAGGCGGATAAGGTCAGCGGTATTCGTCAGCTTGCCGCGGCTGGAGAAATACATCGGTAGCCAGAAGCCGGAATAGAACAGAAAGGATTCCAGAAATACGCTGGCTATTTTCTTTTTCAACGGCTCCGCGCCGGCGTAATGCGTCAGAATTATCTGTGCCTTGTGCTGGAGTGGAGTATTTTCTTCACTCCAGAGGTAAGCCGCATCCACATCTTTGGTCTGACAAAGCGTGGAAAAAATAGAACTGTAGGAACGCGCGTGCACGGCTTCCATAAAGCTGATATTCGACAGTACCGCCTCTTCATGCGGCGTGATTGAATCCGCCATCAGCGCGGGGGCTCCGGCGATATTCTGAATCGTGTCGAGCAGCGTCAGACCGGTAAATACGCGGATAGTGAGCTGCTGCTCGGCAGCGCTCAACGTTTGCCAGGCTGGGATATCATTGGAAAGCGGGACTTTTTCCGGTAGCCAGAAGTTACTGGTCAGGCGATTCCATACCTCAAGGTCTTTATCATCTTCAATCTTGTTCCAGTTGATGGCGCTGACGCGAGATAGTTTCATTTGGTTCTCCTTACAGTGCGCATGACACGCAACCCTCAATTTCGGTTCCTTCCAGCGCCAACTGGCGTAACCGGATGTAGTACAACGATTTGATACCCTTACGCCAGGCGTAGATCTGTGCCTTGTTGATATCTCGAGTGGTAGCGGTATCGGGGAAAAAGAGCGTCAGTGAGAGTCCCTGATCAACATGCCGCGTCGCTTCGGCGTAGGTATCAATGATCTTTTGTGGGCCAATCTCGTAGGCATCCTGATACAAGGCCAGATTCTCATTGGTCATAAACGGGGCAGGGTAGTAAACGCGCCCGGTTTTGCCCTCTTTGCGAATCTCCACTTTCGATACAATCGGGTGAATGCTTGACGTGGCATGGTTGATGTAGGAAATAGAACCGGTGGGCGGAACCGCCTGTAAATTCTGGTTATAAATACCGTAGCGCATCACATCTTCATGCAGTTGCGCCCACATCTCGCGCGTCGGTAGCGTAATGCCGCTGGCGGTAAACAGTGCGCGAACCTTGTCGGTTTTTGGCTGCCAGTCGCCCTGCAGATACTGGTTAAAATACTCGCCGCTGGCGTAGCGTGACTGTTTGAATCCGGCAAAGGTTTGACCGCGCTCGCGGGCGATCTTCATTGACGTATTCAGCGCATGCCAGGTGATGGTGTAGAAATAGAGATTGGTGAAATCTAGCCCTTCGGGCGAACCGTAGGCAATCCCTTCCCGCGCCAGATACCCGTGCAGGTTCATCTGCCCAAGGCCAATCGCGTGCGACGCGCTGTTCCCGGCTTCAATGGAAGGAACGCTGCGGATATGGCTCATGTCCGAAACGGCGGTTAAGCCACGAACTGCCGTCTCCACGGTGCGGCCAAAATCGGGTGAATCCATGGTATGGGCAATGTTCAACGAGCCGAGATTGCAGGAGATATCGTGCCCGGTCTGCTCGTAATTGAGATTTTCATCGTAGGTGGAGGCACTGTTAACCTGCAAAATCTCTGAGCACAGATTGCTCATATTGATCCGACCGGCAATCGGATTGGCGCGATTCACCGTATCTTCAAACATGATGTAAGGATAACCAGACTCAAACTGGATCTCGGCCAGCCGCTGGAAGAACTCGCGGGCGTTAATGTATTTTTTGCGCACGCGTTCGTCGGCCACCAGTTCGTCATACCGCTCACTCACGGCGATATCACCGAACGGTTTGCCGTAAATGCGTTCCACGTCATACGGTGAAAACAGCGCCATCCGGGCATTTTCTTTCGCCAGTCGAAAGGTAACATCCGGGATCACCACGCCAAGCGAGAGCGTTTTGATGCGGATTTTCTCGTCGGCGTTTTCGCGCTTGGTATCGAGAAAACGTAAAATATCCGGATGGTGTGCGTGCAGATACACCGCGCCTGCGCCCTGACGCGCGCCGAGCTGATTCGCATAAGAAAACGCATCTTCCAGCATTTTCATGACCGGGATCACCCCGGAAGACTGGTTTTCAATACGCTTAATTGGCGCTCCGGCCTCGCGCAGATTCGAGAGTAAAAATGCCACGCCGCCGCCGCGTTTAGAGAGCTGCAGCGCTGAGTTAACCGCCCGACCAATTGACTCCATGTTGTCTTCAATGCGTAGCAGGAAGCAGGAAACCAGTTCGCCACGCTGTTGCTTACCGCAGTTTAAAAAGGTTGGTGTGGCTGGTTGAAAACGACCAGAGAGCATTTCATCAGTGAGCTGCATGGCAAGCACTTCATCGCCCTGCGCCAGCGTGAGCGCCACCATCGTCACCCGATCCTCAAAATCTTCGAGATAGCGCTTACCGTCGAACGTTTTCAGCGTATAGCTGGTGTAGAACTTCCATGCGCCAAGGAACGTCTGAAAACGGAATCCACTGGCGTGGGCGTGGGCAAATAGTTTCAGCACGAATGCGCGATTGTAGCGGGCTAAAATGCTTTCGTCGTAATAGCCTTCACGAATCAGCGTTTCCAGGCGTTCCTGCTGACTGGCAAAGACCACTGAATGAGGGCGGACGTGGGTAGCAAAAAAAGCCTCCACCGCCTGATGATCTTTATCGAACTGAATACGCCCGGCTTTATCGTACAGATTTAGCATGGCGTTCAGGGCGTGATAATCCAGTGCGGGCTGGATTACGCGTTCTGCGGTTGTCGTTGCCAAAATTCGCTCACTCCTTTTCGAACGTTGTCGATATCGCTTTGGGTGCCCATTAGCTCAAAACGATAAAGCCACGGCACGCCGCATTTTTGTGAAATGACATCACCCGCGCGACCGCATGCATCACCGAAATTGCGGTTGCCGGAGGCGATCACGCCACGGATTAATGCCCGGTTATGAGGATCGTTTAAAAAGCGGATCACCTGACGCGGGACTGCGCCTGCCGTACCGCCGCCGCCGTAAGACGGCACGATTAAAATGTAAGGTTCGTCCACCTGGATCCGCTCGCGTTCATTAAGCGGAATGCGGATGGCAGGTAACCCCAGACGCTGCATAAATCGGTGCGTATTTTCGGAGCTGCTGGAGAAGTAGACGAGCGTCGTCATGCGCTGGCCACGCGTGGTTCCGGATGCAGACGGTTGATCATGTCCGGGCGAAAACCTGACCAACTGGTTTCACCCGCGACCACGACCGGCAGCTGGCGAAACCCTTGATCGCGCAGGCTATCAGCCAAATCGGGCTGTAAATCGACGTTTACCATCTCAAAGTCAAAACCACGGCTTTCCATTGCCCGTTTGGTGGCATGGCACTGAACACAGTTATTGCGAGTGTAAATAATAATACGCATGATTCGTATTTCCATTTAAAAATAAAAGATCGGCGCGATAGAGGACGTCGGGTTGTGTGTGTCCTGATAGGAGGAATACTAGATGTAGTTTTAAAAAGATTCAACCATACAAGATATGGGAATTTTAGATTAATGATGAACTGGGTGATGAGCGTGGCGGGGGAAGGCTAACTGGTGGTTCTAAATTGCCCGATGGCGCTAAGCTTATCGGGCCTACGGGCAACAGGAGAGCGCATCCCAGGCCGGAGAAGGCATTAATGCCGTCATCCGGCAGCGCAAAATTACATACGCATTCCCACCGCCAGACGGTTAAAGCAGTTCATCAGGCTAATGGCAAACGTCAGGTCGCTAATTTCTTTCGCGCTAAAATGGTCGAGCAGCGGCAGATAAACATCATCTTCGGCATGGGTGCTGGCGATATCGGTGACGGATTCGGCCCACGCCAGCGCCGCACGTTCCTGCTCGCTGAAGTGGTGACTCACCCGCCAGCCTGCCAGCGCATCCAGTTTGGCCTGCGCAACACCGGATTTGCGCAGCGCTTTACTGTGCATTTCCAGACAAAAGGCGCAGCCGTTGATTTGCGAGACCCGCAGGTAAATCAGTTCCGTCAGCGTGGCTTCCAGCGCGCAGTTCTCCAGCGCTTTGCTTGCCTGAACCAGAGCGTTATAGACTTCAGGGCTGAGTTCATAATAGGGCTGGCGTAACATGGTCATAGTATTTCTCCTCGTTTGGATGACCCGCAATGTAGCACTATAATGGACTGCTATAGAGAGCCATATTGTTGCCAAAAAAGCAGACCATAAATGCCGCGTTATCAGCACATCGCCCGTCAGTTAAAAAACGCAATTGAGAAAGGTGAACTCAAACCCGGAACCCGATTGCCATCAAGTCGGACCTGGGCCCAGGAATTGGGTGTGTCACGCTCGACGGTGGAAAATGCCTACGCCGAGCTGGTGGCGCAGGGCTGGCTCGCGCGGCGTGGGCAGGCCGGAACATTTGTCAGTGAGCAACTGCGACCCGAAAGGGCGCCTGCGTCTCCCGCGATCTTCGCCGGAGAAAACCCCAGACCGCACCCTTTTCAAATGGGATTACCCGCACTCGATCTCTTCCCGCGTGACGTCTGGGCGCGGGTGATGGGACGGCGTTTACGCACCCAAACGCGTTTTGACCTTGCGGTGGGAGATGTTTGCGGCGAACGCGCGTTACGTCAGGCGATTGTGGATTACCTGCGCGTTTCACGCAGCATTGAGTGCCAGCCGGAGCAGATTTTTATTACGTCAGGCTACGCGGCATCAGTGACGTTAATTCTGCGCGCCCTGTCTCAACCCGGTGAGGGAATGTGGGTCGAAGATCCCGGCTTTCCGTTGATTCGGCCCGTGGTGGCTCAGGAACGCATTGAGCTGATGCCGGTGGCGGTTGATGCCGATGGTCTGGATGTCTGCGCCGGGATCCGCGACTTTCCACAGGCGCGTTTTGTCATGCTCACCCCCGCACACCAAAGTCCGCTGGGCGTGGCTCTGTCATTAGATCGCCGTCATCGGTTGCTGGAGTGGGCGACTCGCGAACAGGCGTGGATTATTGAAGATGATTACGACAGTGAATTTCGCTACCACGGTAAACCGTTGCCGCCGCTTAAAAGTCTGGATGCGCCCCAGCGGGTGATTTATGCCGGCACGTTCAGCAAATCGATGTTTCCGGCGTTGCGCACGGCATGGCTGGTGGTACCCCTGACCCAGGTTGAACGTTTTCGCCAGCAGGCGTCGCTAACGGCCTGTAGCGTTCCGGTTTTATGGCAGCAAACGCTGGCAGATTTTATGCAAGACGGTCATTTCTGGCGGCACTTAAAACGCATGCGCCAGCATTATGCCGAGCGGCGTCAATGGATGGAAAACGCCCTGACCGAACAAGGATTTAATGTCATTCCTCAGGAAGGGGGGATCCAACTGGTGATGACCGTAGACGGCGATGATGTTGCGCTAGTGTGCAAAGCGAATCAGGCCGGGTTAGCCGTTCAGGCGTTAAGCCGCTGGCGAATAACGTCAGAAGGAAAGGGGGGAATATTGCTGTCATTTACCAATATCAGCTCGGCGGAGATGGCGCAACAGGCGGCGTACCAACTGCGGATGGCGCTGACATAAATCTATACCCGTCATACTTCAAGTTGCATGTGCGTTGGCTGCGTTCGTTCACCCCAGTCACTTACTTTAGTAAGCTCCTGGGGATTCGCTCTCTTGCCGCCTTCCTGCAACTCGAATTATTTAGGGTATATACGGTTCTTAAGATATTCGTCCCATCGTGTTCACTCGTTTATGGACTTTTCTGAAAGCGTTGCTAATGCTGAATCAGGTAAGGTAAGCCCGCAGTAAAAGATAACGAGGAAAATAATATGTATTTACGACCTGATGAGGTGGCGCGCGTACTTGAAAAAGTGGGCTTTACCGTTGATGTAGTCACACAGAAAACATACGGTTATCGACGTGGTGAGAATTATGTATACGTTAACCGTGAAGCTCGTATGGGACGTACCGCATTAATTATCCATCCCACGCTAAAAGAGCGCAGCTCTTCGCTGGCAGAACCCGCGACGGATATTAAAACCTGCGATCACTATCAGCAATTCCCACTGTATTTAGCCGGTGAGACACACGAGCATTATGGTATTCCACACGGCTTTAGCTCGCGTATCGCGCTGGAACGTTATCTGAGTGGGTTGTTTGGCGACGTGAGTTCAAACTGATAACGCGACTGGCAGTGCCAGTCGCGATGAGATGTTTTTTACGCTTTAGCCTGGTGGTAGCTGCTGACCTTAAACAGGCGGCGGCAATAATCAAGGAAGTAGCCATACACTGCACCCATCAGCATTGAGACCACGATGTTGGAGCTTACCGCAGCTGTGATCTGGTGCCAGTCTGCGCCAACCGTCAGCAGAATAATCACATATACCGGTGACTGGAACGTGACATAGGCCAGCACATCCGCCAGGTTTTTCCCCCATCCTGCCTGCGTGGCTTTGCGTGCCGCGCGCATAAACAAATCGCGGTACATACCGTATGGCCAGGCGATCAGGATGTTGACGGGGATAGCGACCAGTCTGGAGTACAGTGACTGTTCGAAACTCATTCCTGAAAGGAATATCTCGATCAACATGTTCACGACAGAACAATAAACAACCATCGCGAACGTGTCTGCTACTGCATGACGCAAGCGTGACTGCGGAGAGAACATGTTAATGCTCCTTGTAAAAAGGGGGAAAAAGGTTTTCAATACCTTCTTGCTAGTGATTTGTCTTGCTGCTTTCGCGTTCGAGTAGGATATCTGCCTGGATAATAACTATCAACTAGCTTAAAATTTTTATTTATTGCCTTTTTGTCGATAAAATGCTCTGCAGTGGTTTGTTTTTTGTTCGTTTTGGTATTTTCGTTGTCATGAAAATTAAAACCATTAAAAATCAATAAGTTGTTTTGACTTGTTTTTCTGAACTTTTTGCGCTCCTTTTTGAATGTTGACGAATATTGCGCATATCTACCGCAACGCCTGCGCGATGCCTGTATTGGTTTATCTGGTGCGGCAGCGAGATATCCCAAGTCTATTTATTCTGGTTGCTGGCCGAATATAAAATATCGCTGACTAAAGATCACCGTATGACAAGATAAATAATAATAGCGATTGTCGTTTTAATATCTTGCGACAAAAAAGAGACTGGAAAAAGAAAAAATACTCGCATACAATTTGCTTCGTAATACCGATTTCTGTTTTTGCGTTAAAGAGGTTTTATTAATATGAGTTCAATGTTAAAAAACTTAAATAATATTAGATCGCTACGGGTCATGGCGCGTGAATTATCCGTCGAGGTTCTGGACGATATGCTGGAAAAACTTCGGGTAGTCACCAAAGAACGACGTGACGAAGAAGAACTGCTGCAGCGCCAACGTGCAGAACAGCAGGAAAAAATTAATACACTGCTGGCGATGATGAGAGCTGATGGGATTGATCCTGAAGAACTGTTGAGCATGTCGGCGGCAACATCGCGTTCGGTTAAGAAACGTCAGCCGCGTCCGGCGAAATATCGTTTTACGGATACTAATGGTGAAACAAAAACATGGACAGGACAAGGCCGCACGCCAAAGCCGATTGCACAGGCGCTGGCTGCCGGTAAATCTCTCGATGATTTTTTGATCTAATATCAATGCGGTGAGGGGAACCTCACCGCTTATTTTCAGCAGACGCCGAAATCGCCTTCTTCAGAATATCGCGTGACATCAGCAACTTTTAGGGTGTATTTTTCGCCACTTTCATTGCTGGCTTGTACCGCCACAATTTGATCGTCATTGACTTCAACAACCTTCAGTTTTGGACCGCCCATACGCGGTTGAACCAGATCGCCAGGTTTAAACATATTGTTGCGCTCCTTTATTTATCATTTATCGCAGAACTCACCATAGATCACGTCAACCGGCGGGTACAGTGCTGTTTCAATGATTACTGCTTAATGAGTACGTCGGTTCCAGGGCATTTTGTCCAGCAGACGCGCCATACCGCAGAAGCCAGTTACACCCGCAAGTACCAGCCCCGCACCGACAAAACCGCTGAGTAAGAAGAAGCCGCTGTTAACGGCGTAACCGAGAATGACGCCAAGCAAGGCAAGGCTACCTGCGGCTATCTGCACCTGACGCATCAGCGGTAACGGTTGTGAACTGTCTTTCGCCACCGGCAACCCTGCGGCTTTCCAGCCGTCAATTCCACCTTCCAGCAGCCAGACCTGCGCAGGCGCAGCAATGGCGCTCAGTTTTGTTGCCGCATTTTGTGTACGTTTGCCTGACTGGCAGTGAAAAATCACCTGCTCGGCGCGTAAATTCGCAGGCAGCGATCCCTGCTCAAGCGCGGGAAACGGTGCCAGATGAGCCTCAGGAATATGCTCGTGCAGATACTCGTCAGCGTCGCGGATATCAATCAGTTTTGCACCCTGTGCGACCAGTGTCTGCGCCTCGCGCGGGGAAATCGTCCCAATAGTCATGATGGCTCCTTATGGGCAATACAGTGTTTTTAATGTAGCGATCAGCGAATTCACGGCCGTATTTTTGATGGAGTACAGGATGCGCTGGGCATCGCGCTGGCTGTCTATCAGTCCTTCTTCACGCATACGCGCCAGATGCTGGGAAGTGGCGGAAGGGCTAAGGCCGGTAATACGGGCTAACTCGCCTGCGCTGGTACCGGGTGAACCGCAGAGCATGCACAAAATCAGCAACCGTTTAGGGTTACTCATCGCTTTTAGCAGGGTGGCAGCCTGTTCAGCACTGGCCTGGAGTTGTTCAAGTTCAGTCATATGTATTTAAGCATAATCTAAATTAAGTATATTCTAAAATAAATAACCAACGTACGCCAGCGTAAAGAGCGTAAAGGAGGGTAAAACAGCCGCGGAATGCTGGCGGAGTTGGGTAGAATGGCTACTCTTAGAGATAAAATCTCTTTTTAAACAATGATTAATTTTTTGCTTGTAGGGAGTGTGTATGGGTTTCTGGAGAATCGTTTTTACTATTATTTTGCCTCCGCTCGGCGTGTTGCTGGGTAAAGGATTCGGTTGGGCATTTATCCTCAATATCGTTCTGACGCTGCTGGGCTACATCCCAGGTCTGATCCACGCCTTCTGGATACAGACGCGTAACTAATTCCCCTTCTACAGCGGCGCTTTGGCGCCGTTTTCTTTGCGCCTCGTTCTCCTCTGCTACACTTTTGGGGTTGATTGTTAATTACCGAGGTGGATATGGGACTCTTCAATTTTGTAAAAGATGCGGGTGAAAAACTGTGGGATGCGGTCACTGGAAATCATGACACAGCCGATCTGGCAAAAAAAGTGCAGGAACATCTGAATAAAACCGGTATTCCGGATGCGGATAAAGTGGACGTCCAAATTAACGAAGGCAAAGCCACCGTTTCTGGTGATGGATTAAGTCAGGAAGCGAAAGAAAAAATCCTGATTGCGATTGGTAATATCTCTGGTATCGCCAGCGTCGATGATCAGGTTAAAACCTCTGCGCCCGCGAGCGAAAGCCAGTTTTATACCGTGAAATCAGGGGATACCCTGAGCGCGATTGCCAAACAGGTTTACGGTAACGCCAATTTGTATAATCAAATATTTGAAGCCAATAAACCGATGCTGAAAAGCCCGGATAAAATTTATCCCGGGCAGGTTTTACGTATTCCGGAGCAGTAATATTATTCAGGCTTATTCCGTCAGCAATTTACCGGACATCGCCTGTTGAATAATCGGAATCGGCGTCAGCAGGTGCTGGCGCATTAATTCGCTGGCGCGCGCGGCATCGCGTGCCAGAATAGCTTCGGTCAGTGTTTGGTGCTGATCGTGTTTGTCTTCCAGCATCTCCACCGACAGCACCGTTTTTCGCAGCCAGATAAACCGGTAGCGCGCCGCCAAATCGAACAGTCGTTCGCGCATTTGCAGCAGATATTGTGAACCGCAACCGGCGACAATCGCCGAGTGAAACGCCTGATGGCGCTGATCCCACTCGTCGAGCATCTGTTCGCTGGCATCAATGGCTTCAAGCTTACTAAGCATATGCGCGCGCGCCAGAATTTCAGCCTCCCAGGCGTCGTCGCCGCGTTCAATGGCCAGCGCGACCAGCATGGCTTCCATATTGGCGCGGGCATCGAAAATATCGAGCAACTCCTGCTCTGACATCGGGGCGACACGATACCCTTTCTGATTCACCACCGTCACCAACCGCTCGGCAACTAACTGCGAAAGCGCTTCGCGCAGTGGCCCAACGCCAAGATCATAACGCGAGGTCAGCAGGCTCATACGCAGTTTTTCATCAGGCTGATACACACCGCGGATGATGTCGTTCTTCAGCCAGCGGTATCCATCAATGGCCGTCGGTTGGGGAATGGCGGTCATGGTCATACTCCTGAAAGGATTTCCCGGCCTGCGCCGGGAACAGGTTTAATGCGTATTTTGCAATGGTACTTTTTGCCAAGATAGCAGTTTTTTCCAGCGTGACATAATGGGCACGGTGCAAATAATGCCTATGGCTAATAATCCGGTAGAGATAACTTCCAGCTGTTGTGCCGGGCGAAACAGCATGACCACCAGCACAAAGATAATAAACGCGATGACCAGCCAGGTAAGCCACGGATAGAGCCACATTTTCAGTTTAATTTCGCCGCCTCGCGCCAGCAGGATTTTGCGCATCCGCAGTTGAGAAACGGCAATGACCAGATAGACCAGCAGTGCGATGGCACCGGAACTGTCGATCAGGAATTTAAACACCTTGGCCGGGGCGTAATAGTTGACGATGACGGTGAGGAATGCCGCCCCGGTAGACAGCAACACCGCCACATACGGCGTTTTGCTGCGGTTTGTTTTACCCATAAAGGCGGGGGCATCGCCACGACGGCTCAGGGAGTAGAGCATGCGTGATGATGTATACAGCGCGGAGTTGAGACAGCTAGTCACCGACAGCAAAATGACGCAATCCATGATCAGTTTCGCGTGCGGAATATGCAGTAACTCCAGTACCGAGCGGTAAGAACCGACTTCTTTCAGTCCCGGCATGTTCCACGGGATCAGTGCCACCACCACAAAAATAGAGCACAGATAGAAGATGGAGATACGCCAGATAACCGAGTTGGTGGCGCGAACGATATGTTTATCCGGGGTATCGGATTCGGCGGCGGCGATCGTAACTATCTCTGCGCCCATAAAGGAGAACATGGTGATTAACATTGCGCTGATCACGGCGCCAAAACCGTTGGGCATAAAGCCGCCCTGATCCCACAGGCGCGAAACCCCGCTGACCTCAGCGTAGGGATAGAAGCCGCTAATCGCCGCTGCGCCGAGGGTAATAAACGCCAGAATGGCAACCACTTTGCACAGCGCCAGCCAGAACTCGAACTCACCGTAATTTTTGACGCTCAGCAAATTACTGCCGGTTAATGCCAGCGTGATAACCAAAGAAAACAGCCAGATGGGGATGCCAGGCACCCAGGAGTGCAGAATGATGGCGGCGATATTCGCTTCCAGTGGGATAACCAACACCCAGAACCACCAGTACAACCAGCCGATGGTGTAACCCGCCCAAGGGCCGATGGCCTTATCGGCGTAGGTGGAAAAAGAACCGGTATCCGGTGTGGCGACGGCCATTTCGGCCAACATGCGCATAATCATCACCACCAGCAATCCGGCGAACAGATAGGCTAATAATACTGCGGGACCGGCTTCTGCTATCGCCACGCTTGAACCGACAAACAGACTTGCGCCGATTACCCCGGCAATAGACAGCATGGTGACGTGGCGTGATTTCAGCCCGCCCCCTAAATCATGTGATTGTGACAGTTGCCCCATCTTTAAACCTCTCGAAAGTATTTCACTTGGGAGAGCACCCCGGCATTCCCGCGCCGGGGCACGCGTATTATTGTTATTGACCCTGTTTGCCGGATGGCGGCTCCGCCTTATCCGGCTTAAAACTCCCCGTTTTGATACGGGTTTAACCCTGTTTTGCCTCGGCAAAACACTGGGCGATAATGTCCAGCCCCTGGCGGATTTGCGCATCTTCAATGGTCAACGGGACAAGGATGCGCAGCACGTTGTAGTAAGGCCCGCAGGAGAGCAGGATCAGCCCTTTATCTCGCGCACGCGCGACAATTTCGGCGGTCAGTTTAGCGTCTGGTTTCGTGTGGTCGCCATCTTCGAACAGTTCGATAGCAATCATCGCCCCCAGCCCGCGTACGTCGCCAATCTCGCGGTGGGTTTCCGCGATAGCCAGCAGGCCTTCACGCAGGGTTTTCCCCAGATCGTTGGCTTTTTGCAGCAGATTTTCCTGCTCGAAAATGTTCAGTACCGCCAGCGCGGCGGCACAGGCAATCGGGTTACCGGCATAGGTACCGCCCAGACCACCCGGTGGAATAGCGTCCATGACGTCGGCGCGTCCGGTCACACCTGCGAGCGGGAAGCCTCCGGCGATGGATTTAGCGAAGGTGGTGAGATCGGGCGCAACGCCCATCTGCTCCATGGCAAACAACGTACCGGTACGACCCGCGCCGCTCTGTACTTCATCGGCAATCAGCATGATCCCGTGTTCGTCACAAATGGCGCGCAGGCGCTGCATAAAGGCCGGCGAGGCGGCGTAAAAACCCCCCTCGCCCTGAACGGGTTCAATCACGATGGCGGCAACGTCTTCCGGCGCGGCATCGTTTTTGAAGATGCGATGAATGCTGGCGATAGCATCGTCGTCACTGATGCCGTGCAGCGGGCACGGGTAAAGCGCGCGATACACGTGGCCCGGCATCAGTCCCATTCCGGCAGAGTATGGGTTCACTTTCCCTGTCAGCGACAGGGTGTAGTGGGTACGGCCGTGGTAAGCACCGCTAAAGGCGATGGTCCCGGTACGTTTGGTGGCGGCGCGAGCGATTTTTACCGCGTTTTCCACCGCTTCGGAGCCGGTGGTGACCAGCAGTGTTTTCTTGGCGAAATCACCCGGCACTTTCTTGTTCATGATTTCGCACAGCTCCAGGTATGGCTCATAGGCCAGTACCTGGAAACAGGTATGGGACAGCTTTTTCAACTGCGCTTCTACCGCAGAGACAATCTGCGGATGCAGGTGCCCGGTATTCAACACTGCAATACCTCCGGCAAAATCGAGGAATTCACGGCCTTCAACGTCCCAGACCCGACAGTTTTCTGCACGCTCGGCGAAAATTGGATGGATCTGGCCTACGCCACGGGGAACGGCGTTGCTGCGACGTTGCATGAGTTCTTTGTTGGTGCTCATCAGGTGTTCTCCAGTATTTATTTTATTAAAGGCCGATACACATATATTTGATTTCTAAGTAGTCTTCGATGCCGTACTTTGATCCTTCACGGCCAAGACCGGAGGCTTTGATTCCCCCAAACGGGGCGACTTCGTTGGAGATAATGCCGGTGTTAATCCCGACGATGCCGTACTCCAGCGCTTCGCCAACGCGGAAGACGCGGCTCAAATCACGGGCGTAGAAATAGGCGGCCAGACCAAACTCGGTGTCGTTGGCCTGAGCGATGACGTCGGCTTCGTCTTTAAAACGAAACAGCGGAGCCAGCGGTCCGAACGTCTCTTCTTTGGCGACCTTCGCGTTGTCAGGCACATCTACCAGAATGGTGGGCTGGAAGAAGTTACCGCCGAGCGCATGAGGTTTACCGCCCGCGATAATGCGCGCGCCTTTATCCAGCGCATCGGCGATGTGTTCCTGCACTTTGGCAACCGCTTTATCGTCGATCAGCGGTCCGGTAGTGACGTCAGGTTGCAGACCATCGCCGAGGTGCAGCTTGCTCACAGCCTGCTGAAGTTTTTCGGCAAAACGCTCATACACGCCGTCCTGCACGTACAGGCGGTTGGCACAAACGCAGGTTTGCCCGGCATTACGGAATTTCGAGGCCAGCGCACCTTCCACGGCTTTATCAAGATCGGCATCGTCAAAGACGATAAACGGCGCATTGCCGCCCAGTTCCAGCGATACCTTTTTGATGTCTTTGGCGCACTGCTGCATTAACTGACGGCCAATTTCGGTTGAGCCGGTAAACGACAGCTTGCGTACCAGCGGGTTGCCAGTCAGCTCATTACCGACCGCGCTCGCAGAACCGGTCACCACGCTGAAAACACCTGCCGGGATCCCGGCGCGATTAGCCAGCTCTGCCAGCGCCAGCGCGGAGAATGGCGTCTGGCTGGCGGGTTTAAGCACCATCGTGCAACCTGCCGCCAGCGCCGGACCGGCTTTGCGGGTGATCATCGCCGCCGGGAAGTTCCACGGCGTAATCGCGGCGGTAACGCCGATCGGCTGCTTGATGACGATCAGGCGTTTGTCGGCCTGATGGCCAGGGATCGTATCGCCATAAATGCGTTTGCCCTCTTCGGCAAACCACTCAATAAAGGAAGCGGCGTAGGTGATTTCGCCTTTGGCTTCCGCCAGCGGTTTGCCCTGTTCCAGGGTCATCAGACGGGCGAGATCGTCCTGATGTTCAATCATCAGGTTGAACCAGCGGCGCAGGATGTTGGCCCGCTCTTTGGCGGTTAGCGCCCGCCACGCGGGCAGGGCGCGATTCGCGGCTTCAATGGCTTCGCGGGTTTCATCTGCCCCCATTTTCGGTACGCTACCTAATTTCTGACCGTTGGCGGGGTTGGTCACCGCGAGGGTCTCGCCGCTGTTGGCGTCACGCCAGTGGCCGTCGATCAATGCCTGCTGGCGAAACAAGGTGGGATCGTTAAGTTGCATAATTGCTTCCTGTCTTAAAAAGGTTAACGGGTGAATGCGGCGTGTAATGTCTCCACGCTACGTGCCGCACGCAGCGTGCGTCCGGGATTACTCTGGTTCTCCAGCAGCGCATGAACTTTGCTGACAATATGTGCGCCAATAGGGATTGCCGATGTTGCCGCCGGAGAAGGGGCGTTACAGGTGTGAATCGAACGCGGCGTGGTGACAAACAGGAAATCGTCAATCAGCTTGCCGTCCGGTGACACCGCCTGTGCCCGCACGCCTGCAGGCCACGGTTGCAGATCCTTAAGCGTCAGACTCGGGCAATACTTTTGTACCAGCCGCAGATAACCGCTTTTGCACAGCGAGTTCTTCATTTCGCCAAGCCCGGATCGCAGATTGTTTTGCAGCACGCGGCGAATACCAGAAGAGCCGAGGATCTCCAGCGTATCGCTGAGCGAGAAGTCACGCTTACGGTAGCCTTCACGTTTAAATGCCAGCACGGCGTTGGGGCCGACCGTGACGCTGCCGTCAATCATCCGGGTCAGATGAACACCGAGAAACGGCATCGCCGGATCGGGGATCGGGTAGATCAGATGGTTAACTATCTGATTATGTTCTGGCGCCAGGCGGAAATATTCGCCACGGAACGGACAGATGATAAAGCCAGGTTCAACGCCGAGCATTTTCACCAGTCGGTCCGCCATCAGGCCAGAACAACTAATCAGCGTCGCGCCTTCATATTCCTGGCCCTGACGGGTATGGACAATCACGCCCGCAGCGTGCTCTTTCAGCGCGCTGACTTCGGCGTTATAAACAATCTCGCCACCTTTGGCCTGGAAAATCTTCGCCATCGCGGCGGTGACTTCGCGGTAGCTAACAATCCCGCTCGACGGAACAAAAATCCCGCCCAGCCCGGTAATGTTTGGCTCACGCTCACGCAATTCTTTGGCGTTTAACCACTCGCGCTCTAAACCGTTAGCGGCAGTGCGATCCCATAACGCGCGCATCCGCTCCATTTCCAGCTCTGAGGTGGCGACCAGCATCTTTCCGCAGACGTCATAGCGGATGCCGTTTTGGTCGCAAAAGGCTTTGGTGGCGCGATTTCCGGCCAGGCAAAACTGCGCCTTCAGGCTGCCGGGAGTGTAATAGACCCCGGCATGAATGACACCGCTGTTGTGGCCCGTCTGGTGGCAGGCCGGGCCGGACTCTTTTTCCAGTAGCGCGATTCTGGCGTCCGGATAGACATCAATCAGTTGCATGGCGGTCGACATGCCGATAATGCCGCCGCCAATAATCACAAAATCATACATCCGCTTTTTTCCTTCGCGCTTACTGATGAGTCTGGTAGTGGTTTGTCGCGTAAGCGAAATAGCCACGCTGGCGCATCAGTTCGCGGCGCAGGTCTGGGTGCGAGGTGAAACGATCGCGACCGTGCAGCCAGAACAGGTTGTTGATCAACAGGAATTTACCCACTGAAACCGGTACGGAAATAATACTTTTGCTGGTTTCCAGCGCGTCGGACAGGTCGCTCAGCCAGACGCCTTCTTCATAGTCTTTTGGCTGGACGAACTGGTCGATGTAGCGCATCACCGGACGACCCTGCTGGTCAACGTCAAATACCGGATGGAACACGTCCTGGCTCACGTTTTTGCTTGGCGGCGCGGCAAAGCGCATGGGGCGACGCGCCAGCGGATGGGTAAAGTACTGATCCAGATGTTCCCAGTCGTCAAGGTGCAGCAGCAGCGAGTTACCGCCGGTCATGTTCTGCTCGTCAATCTTCATCATCAGCACATAGTCGGTGATCTCTTCGAGGTAGGTTCCGTCGTTGTGTAGCTCCATAACACGGTGCGGCTGGCGCAGATAGCTGTCTGAGTTATCAACGTTTTTTACCACGAAGCGCGCATAGTACTGACCGCTCATCGCATCAAAATTGGAGCGTCCGATAAGATGCGCTACCGCCGTCGCCAGCTTGACCATCTCTTCCGCCTGCGCTACATCATCCACGCCCACGGCATTGATCAGCAGTGCGCCTTCGGCACGATCGAGCAACGTTTTCAGCAACAGAGGCTGCAACTGATTGCCGCACAGGTCATCGAGGATTTTGCCGACTTTGAAGCGCAAGAAAGATTTGTATTCCAGGGCCTGTACCGGCCACTGCGCCACGGCCTGCAGAAATTGCTCAGTGGTCTCAGCGGAAAAAGTCAGCTCCAGCAGGCGTGGGGACTGGGCTGATGGTTTCAGCGTGAAACCGCTGTAGTGCTGGGCTGGATCTTCAGCGTTCGGTTTTACGGCAGTCAGTGCGTTCATCAAATCGTTCCTCTCAGTAGATTGTCAGGGAGATATGGCGCAGCTCGTTTCGTAGCCATAAATTAAAAATATCTACATTTTTGAAAAACGCGCACAGAATGAGCTTGTTTGTTTACTATTTGTGATCAAAAACAACAAATATTTAACATTGAAAAAGGTAGGGATTTAAAGCGAAGTGGGGATAGAACGGTTTTCTCAGGGGTAAAACCCCCTGATTTTAAAGTGGAAAGTAAAGTCTCTTAATGTTCAAGGGCGATAGCGCAGACGTGTTCAACATGGGTGAGATCGTGGTACAAGTCGGGCAAGGTCATCTTCTTACGAATTACGATTTTGAGATTAACCTCAATTTTACCCTTCTTAATATCCCTGATCGTTATGTTTTCAATAATGTTTTTCTGCTGATGGATGCGGGTTATCAGATTTTCGAGTGCATCGCGTTCATCAAGAATAACCCGGACTTTTACTTTTCCGGGAAACTGGTTTTTAGTCTGTAAGAAAATAATGAACGGGCTTAGTTTGATTGCCAATAAAAATAAAGCCGTGGCAAAAAAAGCATGAAAATAAAAACCGGCTCCACAGGTGATTCCCACCCCAGCAGATGCCCAGACAATTGCCGCAGTAGTGAGACCAGAAATAGCATCGTCGTGTCGGTGCAGAATGACTCCCGCACCGAGAAAACCAACGCCGCTGATAATCTGAGCCGCCAGGCGCATAGGATCGCTACGGATGTTCATCGAAATTTCAGCATAGTATTCCGCAGATTGTATTGATACGACAGTTAACACACAGCTGGCTACGGATAAAATAACGCAAGTTTTGAAGCCGACCGGTTTCCCTTTCGATTCTCTTTCCAGGCCAATAATGCCACCCAGAATAAATGCAATGCTGATTTTGATGATCGTAGTTAAAGGCAACAATCCTTGCTCATTGATGATGGCGGCCAGATTATTCATGCAATTACCTTAATGAAAGAGTCTTTAACGATCAGGAGTTTGCTTTTTTCAATGGGAGGTCTGCTTTGCGTTTTGAAATATCGTCCCGGAAGAATATCAGGAAGAATACGCTGACCACTGCGGCAACGCCTGCTGAAACCAGCCAGAATGTTTCCCATTGCGGTAACGCCTGTGGGCCTTGTTCCGTCACGGTGTTGTTAAAGATTTGCCCGCATACGGTAGAGGCAAACAGCAAACCGACGCCGTTGGAGACGATGAATCGTAAACTTTGGGCTTGGGCTTTAATCTCTGGCGCGGCTTTACGGTCAACATAAATGTCGCCCACGGTAAAGAAGAAGTCCCAGCAGAATCCCTGCAACATCAGACCGATCAGCACAAACATCATGTTGGCATCCAGCGAGGCATGAGCAAACAACAGTGTGCGGATGATCCAGCAAACGGCGCCCAACATGAGAGTAATTTTGAAGCCGGCTTTCAGTAAGAAAAACGAGAGCAGGAACATAAAAATGACTTCACAGGCGATGCCGACCTGCATCATTGACGCGGCGTTATCGAATCCAAGCGCTTTTAAAAAGACCGGGATATAGGCGGAATAAGCCGTTTTGGGGATCATCAGGACAAAAATGCTGAGCATCAAAACCGAGAAACTGCGGTCCTTGAAGAGTGCCAGAGCGTCCAGACATAACAGATCGCGGAGTGTAAATACGCTTCCTTTTGCTTTCGGTGGGGTGTTTGGCAACGTAAAGCAGTAAAGGCCGAGCACGACACCGGAGGCTGACGCAATATACCAGGTGATGGTATTTCCGGAATAGCCCATTTCACCAATAATAAAACCGATGACCATAAAGCCAAATGTGCCGAACACACGAATAAAGGGGAAGTATTTCACCCCGTTAATGTGGCTGAAACTGATGCTGTTAGCCAGCGCCGTTGTTGGATAAAACAGCAGACCAACCAGGAAGATCATGGTCAACGTCATACCCGTGTTTTGTGCCTCAATAAATTGTGGAACAAACAACAGTACGCCAGCATTAATTAAATGCAGGATCGCCATGACTTTTTGTGACGAAAAGAAACGGTCGGCTACCATGCCAATAAAGAGTGGCGAAAGAATGGTCGCCAGACCAAGCAAAGCATAAGATGAGCCAATAATGGTCGCCATACCATAGGTACTTAATACCAGTCCCATGGTCATATTCCAGGCGCCCTGCATGAAATATTGTATGAACATCATAACCAGCAGGCGTGGTGTTTTATTCAGGTCCATATTGCATATCCTTTATTGGTTGATGCTCAGGTTAAGCCCATCCCAGGCGACAAGAATGTTCTCTTTGTCGCACGCCGCTACGAGATCGTCGTGCAGTAGACCGCCGCTGTGTGAGACATGCGAGACGATGAGTTGGCTATTTTTCTCAAGGCAGCCCAGTTCTGCAAGCCTGTCTCTGGCGGCGAAAACAGTTTCCAGACTCATGTGGTTATTTGTACGGTTATCACCATTAAAACCGTAGGTACATTCCAGCACCGTTAAATCGATCTTTTTCCCTTTCAACCATTGCCAGGTGAGTTCAGGGAACCAGCCCGAATCATGTCCATAGAAAATTGACTGACCGTCTTTTTCGATAAACCAGGTATAACAAAGCTCCCATTTGGCATGGTTCGCCAGCAGTGGAGTGATTCGGTATCCGCGGGTTTCAACGGTTACGAAGGGAACCAGGCAATGAAAGGCAAATCTTTCTGCGCTGTAGCCAGGTAACACTTGTGCCGCGCCGTTAATCGCACGGTCATTACCAAAAATGTGCAACGGATGAGTAATCTCAAATCCGTACCCTTCCATTCGGCTAAAAAGATCGCCGACGTTGAAATGATCGGGATGTGTATGCGTGAACAGCAGCGATTTGATCTCTGTTGCGTCCAGGCCATCTCGCAGCAGTTGCTGAGTGAATTCAGGCGCGACATCAATCAACAGTTCATCGTCGATGATCGCTGAGGAGTGCGTGCGTATGTCTTTGCCTTTACGAATACGGGCTTGCTGACAGTGCTCACAACGGCAAAAAGGATTGGGTATCCCTTCGGATGCCGCGGTTCCCAGAAAATGAATATTCATGTTTCCCTCTTGATCAAAACAGAGTGTTGTTTTTTGAACGAAAATGCAATGAAATGTAATTGGAACGTGTCAATTATCATCCTGCGACTTCAAGGCAACAACGATCTTTTGTTGTAGAAGTGATCCTCTTCAAGAATTTATTGGTTTATTTTTATATTTCATGTGGTTGTAATTTTTGATTCATGTCTTCATGCTATGTGGGGTTGAGAGGTGGTTATAAGAATGTGTTGATAAAATGCACTTTTTAATATTGTAACGTTCAAATTATCTTGCTGAAGATAGTTTCCTGATGAGCGCCGTGCTAGCATCAAAGCATCAGGGGAAGGATGTAAAAATGCCAACTATCAAAGACATAGCAAGAATTGCCGGTGTGTCGCATGGGACTGTCTCGAATGTGCTCAATGGCAGAGGAAATGTAAGCGTTGAGAAGATTGAAGCGGTTCAACGTGCGGCCCGAGAAGTTGGCTATCAGTTGAATGCGCAGGCGCAATCATTGAGAGCCAGCAAAAGTCAGGGAGTGGCCTTGATTCTGCCCGACATCAATGCGGAACGTTACTATCAACTCTATCGGGGATTACACCAGGCCTGGCAACCTTCACTCAGCGAACCGGTTGATCTTTACCTGACTAATGATTTGCCCAATCTGGAACTGGATATTTTGCAAACACTGGCGGCAAAGTCTTACCAGGCTATTGTCACCGTGAGTTGCCTGGTCAACAGCCAGCCCTATTACGATATGCTCAGGCTCTCCCCGGAGAATGTGTTTTTTGCGTATCGCCAGCCAGCCGGTGCAGTTTGTTATTTTAGCCTTGACTATGTGACCGCAGGGGAAGAAACCGCAAGAAAGGCACTGGTGCAGCAGCCTGGTCATATTGGTGTTTTCTGCGAACCGCTGGAATTTGCCCACAGCGCACGCTTTACTCAAGCGATACAGAAGGTATGCCGGGAGTTAAGTCCGCACACAAAGCTTACGGTTATACCTGCGCATGCCAGTGAAGTTAACACCGTCGCGTTTGACTTTTTCCGGGGGGCGATACCCGATCTGTTTATTGTTCAGGACAGTGAGAAGACGCGTGCGTTGACGCAAGCGTCCTGGTTTGGGAGTTCTCAGTCCTGCCCGCCGATAGTACAACTGAGTGATAATCTTCCTGCATCTTTTGATGGAATCACCAGCTATCAGATGGATTATGCCCGCCTGGGGACAACTATTGCTTCATGTATTCGCCAACCCAAAAGTAAAGAGAAGCACCGTATTCTGACGAATTGCGGTTTTTCCTGGAATGGACAATACGCTCCGCCTCATGAGACGGAGGCGACGCTGAATATGTTAATTTTGCCCAGCCCTTCGACCGATGCGCTGAAGAAACTGTTACCTCACTTTTATCGCCAGACCGGTATTAAGGTTAATCTTGCGGTTTATCCGTATGATGAGGTTTTTGAAATTCTCTCTCATCTTCACCTGCACCCTTATTACGATTTACTGCGAATCGATATGGCGTGTTTTCCCTGGTTTGCAGAAAAAGCATTATTGCCGCTGGAGTCGGTCTCCCCCGAGCTCCCGTTATTGCTGGATAACTTCTCTGAGCAAATTAAGCAGCACTTCAGCCAGGTGAATGGGACTGCGTGGGCAATTCCCTTTGATGCCAGTATGCAGCTTCTGTTTTATCGACGAGATCTGTTTGAAGATGCGACGATTAAACGGATGTTTTATGAATCAACAGGAAAAGAGTTAACGCTACCAGAGAATTTCGCACAATTTGATGAGATTGCCGCTTTCTTTAGTCAACTGCATCAGCCAGAAAACAGACAGCGCCCGATGGGCACGGCAGTGACGTTGGGCAGTTCAGGACTTATCGCCACTGAGTACTTGCTGCGTTACTACGCGTTAGGGGGACGATTGGTGCGTGAGGGCGAGCCGGTACAACTTGATGCTTCGCTTGCTGCCGCTGCACTCGAAGAATATCTGCACCAGTTGTCTATCGCCGTGAATCTCCCTGGTGAGTGGTGGAGTGATGCGGTTAAACAGTTTGAGCGTGGAAATCTCGCCATGCTGATTATGTATCTCAATTTGTTTAACGATGTTGCGCATACGACCATCGCCCCCACGATCGGCTATGCTCCCGTTCCGGGGCAGCTTCCACAATTGGGCGGTGGCTCTATTGGAATGTCTCGCTACAGTAAGAAGAAAAAACAGGTTGAGCAGTTTTTTCATTGGCTTTATTCCGATGAAATTTCGCGCCATCTGGTTCTATTGGGGGGCAACAGCGCCTGGTCTGGAATATGTCACGATCAAAATGTTCTCAATCTCTACCCGTGGTTTAATTTACTGAATGAAAAAGGCATGACGGGAATACGGGAGTCTCAGGGAAGTAAAGGTGAGTCTTTTAACCTGCGACAGGCAGAGATTATTATCGGGCAAGGCGTGACGAATGCGATTAACGGCATTATGGACGTCACGCAGGCCGTGGAATACATCAATGCGCGGATCAGAAACGAAACGGGTGCCTGAAATATGCGACTCCTCGCCTCTTACTGATGACGTAAGAGGCGAGAAAAAGCGGTTAACAGTAACCCACTTTATAAATACGTCCGGTTTGAATGCCTTCCACGCTGCGGCGGTAAGCGTTGGCCACAGTTGCCGCTGGCACACTTTCAAAGCCTGGGAAGAATCCATCGTAGGCTTCAGCAGATTCACTCAGTACGGTCGGGCTTATCAGGTTAATACGCTGACCACGTTCCAGCTCACAGGCAGCCGCGCGCACAAATCCTTCCAGCCCGGCATTGATCGTTGCCGCATTTGCCCCCTGGGCAATGGGCTCATGGGCGATAATGCCGCTGATAAGCGTAATGGAACCGCCATCATTCAGGTAATGTTGCCCGGTTAAGGCCAGACGCACCTGGCCTAACAACTTATCCTGCAGGCCCTGATTAAATTCACTGTCAGTCATCGTTGATAGCGGGCCAAAGAACAGATTGCCGGTGGCGGAAACAATCGCATCCACGCGTCCAGTTTTTTCAAATAGCGCCTGTACGCTCTCTTGTGAGGTGATATCGACCTGGTAATCACCCTGCGTGCGGCCCACGCGGATAACCTCATGTTTACGGCTCAACGTCTCTGTGACTGCACGACCCACTGTACCGCTGGCACCAATAATGACGATTTTCATAACCACCTCCGCAATAGTGTGAGCCGCTATTCTTTAATGAAAATGAAATCAGATAAACTGGCTAAAAGTTAGATGATTACTAACCAGAGGTTTGCAATATGGATAAGCTGCGCAGCATGGAAACGTTTATCGCGGTGGTGGAAAGTGGAAGCTTTACCGGTGCGGCAACGCGACTGGAGATATCTGCGGTGATGGTGGGGAAATATATCGCCCTGCTGGAAGCGCAGCTCGGTACGCGTCTGCTGGAACGTAACACACGCCGTCAGAGTCTGACCGACGCCGGGCGCGTCTATTTTGAAGAAGCCCGTCGCGTGCTGGAGCAGGTATCGATAGCCGAACGTTCGGTAGAGCGTCTGCGGCTGGCACCAGCAGGGACGCTACGCATCAGCGCGCCCACCTCCTTTGGCGCCTGTGTTATCTCGCCGCTGGCCGCGGGTTTTTTGCAAACCTGGCCAGAGGTACGCATTGAGTTAGATCTGACTAACCGAATGGTGGATCTGGTCGATGAAGGGGTCGATCTGGCGATACGTATTGGTGATATTCATCAGACGGATGTGGTGGCGAAATATCTGTGTCCGTACCGTATGGCCATCTGTGCGTCGCCGGACTATCTTGCCCGATACGGCACTCCTCGAACGCCCGTGGATCTGGTGGATCATCTGTGTTTGTCGCATACCGTGTGGACGGCACGTAATGAATGGAAACTGCCGGGTGTGGCGGGTGAGGTCAGGTGGAAACGTGATGCGATTCTACGCTGTAATGATGGCCACGGCCTGCGTATGGCGGCGGTAGCGGGAGCCGGGCTGCTGTTACAACCAGAGGTTTTATTGGCAGAAGAGCTCGCGAATGGTCGGCTGGTCCGGGTGCTGGAGGGGTTTACGCCAGAGCCTCGGCCAATTCATTTGTTGTGGCGCCAGGATTTGCGCCCACTGCCCAAGCTGACGCAGTTTGTTGAACATGTGCTGGAAGGAACGCTGGGGCTGCGCGGAAAATAAAAATGCCGGATGGCGTTGCGCTTATCCGGCCTACAACCGAGCCAAATTGTAGGCCGGATAGGGCGCAATAGCGCCGCCATCCGGCAATTTGTTAGCCGATGTCCACCTGCGGCTTATTGTTGCGTTTGCGGATCAGGCGCAGCACTGGCGGGATAACGATAACCATGACCGCCATCAGCAGCAGGACTTTCGCCACGCCGCTGGCCCACAGAATATCCATGCTGCCATTACTGATGGACAGGGCGCGACGCAGGTTCTGCTCCAGCATTTCCCCGAGCACAAATCCGAGAATTAACGGAGACATCGGGAAGTGCATTTTACGCAAAATGTATCCCAGTACGCCGAGACCGACCATCAGTACCAGATCAAAGGTCGTACTGTGGACGGCATACACGCCGACCGCCGAAACCGCCGCAATGGCCGGAACCAGGAACCACAGCGGAATGGTCAGCATGCGGGTGAACAGACCGATTAACGGAATGTTCATCACCAGCAGCATCACGTTGGCAATCAGCAGCGCCGCAATCAGTCCCCAGACGATATCCGGTTGTTCGGTGAACATTGCCGGGCCTGGCGTGATGTTGTACAGCGTCAGCGCACCCATCATTACCGCCGTGGTGCCCGAACCTGGTACGCCGAGCGTCAGCATTGGGATAAACGAGCCACAGGCCGAGGCATTGTTGGCCGCCTCAGGTGCGGCAACACCACGAATGTCCCCCTTCCCAAAGCTGTCGCTGTTACCGCTGAGCTTCTTCTCGGTCATGTAGGTGATAGCACTGGCGATGGTGGCCCCGGCGCCGGGCAGGACGCCGACGAAAAAGCCAATCACCGATGAGCGCAGCGTTGTGCCTACGCACTGCATACCTTCTTTGGCATTGAACAGCATACGGCCCGTTTTACGTACCAGCGTTTGGCCACTGCTGGTATGTTCCAGCATTAATAATATTTCTGAGACAGAGAACAGCCCAATCACTACCACGATAAATTGCACACCGTCGGAGAGATGAACACTGTCAAAGGTGAAGCGATAAACCCCGGTGTTGGCGTCTACGCCGACGGTCGCGAGTCCGAGACCGATAAGCGCTGCCAGAAATGATTTCAGTGGGTTCTGCGCCATCATGCTGCCGAGACAGGCAATGGCGAAGACCATTAAGGCAAAGTATTCTGCAGGACCGAATGACAGCGACCATTGTGCTAACGCCGGGGCAAACAGAATGATGCCGCCGATAGCGATAAGCGAACCGAAGAAAGAACTGACCGCTGAGATAGAAAGCGCCACGCCGCCGCGTCCCTGTTGGGCCATTGGATAGCCGTCAAGGGCGGTCATAATGGCTGCCGCATCGCCAGGAACATTGAGCAGGATAGAGGAGATGCGTCCGCCGTACTCGCAGCCGATATAAACAGTCGCCAACAGGATCAGCGCAGATTCCGCAGGGAGATGCAAAGCGAAGGCCAGCGGCAGCAGGATCGCCACGCCATTGATCGGCCCCAGGCCAGGCAGCAACCCAACGATGGTGCCGACAAAGCAGCCGATCAAGGCAATAACCAGGTTTTCCGGCGTCATCGCCACTGCGAAACCCTGAGAAAGATAAATCCAGGTATCCATCGTTTCTCCGTTAACCCAGCCAGGCGCCGAGTGGTAAGGTGACGTCAAGCAGTCGGTCGAAGGCGTACCACAACAGAATGCCGAGAACCGAACCGGAAATGCCCGCTGCCGGGATGGTTGCGCCGAACAGCATGCCAATCACCACGGTGAGAATGGCAGTGGCAATGGGAAAGCCCAACCATTCAAACCCCCAGGCGTACATCAGCAGCACAATCACCATCGTGAGCAACTTTTGCAGCACGTGGCGGCGAGGCCAACTGATGGTGTCCGGGTGGCGCAACAGCAGCGCGACGGCACACAAGAGCATCAAGCTAATAATGCCAAGCGGAAAGGGACGCGGCCCAACGGGTTCATAGCTGTATTCGCTGCTGATTTGCCAGGCCACGAACAGCCCGGCTATACAGAGCAACAGCCAGATACCCGCGAAAATACGATCGCTCATCATCTTTGCCCCCGGGCTTATTTCGCCAGACCGAAGGCTTTTGCCTGCTCACGATAATCGGTGACCTGTTTCTTCACGTAGTCATCGAGTTGCTTACCGCTCATGTTGAACTCGAACAGGCCACGCAGATCACGCTGCTTTTTAAATTCGTCGGTCTGTTGGAGCTTATTAAAGGCATCAACCCACCACTGGTAATCCGCATCGCTCACTTTTGGCCCAACGTAGAAGCCACGAATAATCGGCCAAACAAGGTCATAGCCCTGCTCTTTGGCGGTAGGGACATTGGCTAACTGGCCCGGCAGACGTTCATCAGAGAACACCGCGAGTACGCGGATCTTGTCGCCGCTGAGATAGGGCACCATTTCACTGAGATCGCCGGAAACCACCTGGACGTGATTGCCCATCAACGCGGTCACCGGTTCGCCACCCCCCTCAAAGGCGACGTAGCGCATTTTGTGCGGATCGACGTTGGCTTTTTGCGCCAGCAGCGCCGACTTCATCCAGTCCTGGCTACCGATAGAAGCACCCGCGCCAATCACCACGCTGTTGGGATCTTTCTCCATGGCAGTCAGCAGGTCTTTCAGCGTCTTCCAGGGGGAATCACTACGCACGGCAATCATGCCGTAGTCAGTGCCTACACTTGCCAGCCAACGCACGTCATCGACGCCATAGCGGCCGAATTTACCTTGCGACAGATTTAGCAGGGAGCCGCCGGAGAAGGCCACGACGGTTCCGGCTTCGGCAGGACGTTGCGCGACGATAGCGTTATAGGCCACGGCACCCACGCCACCGGGCATATAGGTCACGCGCATCGGTTTTTCGATGGCGCCAGTTTCCATCATGCTCACCTGAATCAGCTTACAGGTGAGGTCGAACCCACCGCCGGGTTTTGCCGGAGCAATGCATTCGGTGCGCGATGGCGCTTGTTCGGCTAAAGCAGAAGTACTCATCAATAAAATGCTTGCAGTAAGGGTACGAAGTAATTGTTTTTTCATTGTTTATCCTCACGCCGGAAAACCGGATTTTCGGGTACGGAAGAAGATTTTTGTGATTATGTGAGCCGATGTGTAGCAGTTCGGTTGCGTGATTGTTAAAACATTAACCTTTCAATTCCCTTTCAATGCGGCAGAAACTTTACAGGATGTGATATGCGTCTCTTATTAGCGGAAGATAACCGTGAGTTAGCTCACTGGCTGGAGAAAGCGCTGGTGCAAAACGGTTTTGCCGTTGACTGCGTGTTTGATGGCCAGTCGGCCGATCATCTTTTACACAGTGAAACCTACGCGCTGGCGGTACTGGATATCAACATGCCGGGGTTGGATGGTCTGGAAGTCGTCCAGCGCCTACGCAAACGCGGGCAGACGCTGCCGGTTTTGTTGCTGACGGCGCGCAGCGCGGTAGCCGATCGGGTGAAGGGACTGAACGTCGGGGCCGATGATTATCTGGCTAAGCCGTTTGAGCTTGAAGAGCTTGATGCCCGGCTGCGGGCCTTGCTGCGGCGTAGCGCAGGCCAGGTGCAAGGGATACAGCAACTGGGGGAGTTAGCGTTTTATGATGAAGGTTACTTTCTGTTGCAAGGACAACCGTTGGCGCTTACGCCGCGTGAGCAGGCTCTACTGACAGTCCTGATGTACCGTCGACTGCGTCCGGTTTCGCGTCAACAGTTGTTTGAGCAGGTGTTCAGTTTGAGCGATGAGGTCAGCCCCGAAAGCATTGAGCTGTATATCCATCGGTTGCGGAAGAAACTGCAAGGGAGCGACGTGCGTATAGCCACGCTGCGTGGCCTGGGTTATGTGCTGGAACGCTGCGATGAGGTGGGTTAAGCCCCAGTCGTTGTACCTGCAACTGCTGATGTTTCTGGGGCTACCGCTGCTGTTGCTGTGGGGACTCTCGGCGTTTAACAGCTACGTTAGCGCATTACAGGCCGCGACGCAGGCGTATGACCGGACGCTGCTCTCATCGGCCAGAACGGTTTCTGAGCGGCTGGTGGTGCGCAATAAACACCTGGAAGTCAACGTGCCGTGGGTGGTACTGGACAGCTTTGAACTGAACATGAACGACAGGCTGTATTACAAGGTGGTCGATCCGGCGGGGAAGGTTATCTCGGGTTATGACGATTTACCGGCCATGCCGCCCGCGACCTCGCGTACCCGGCTGTATCCAGCGTTAGCGTGGTTTTATCATACGGAATATCGCGGTGAGGCGATCCGCGTGGCACGCCTGCTCCAGCCGGTCAATGAGGGCGGTATTGTCGGCATGGCTGAAATTTATGTCGCCGAAACGCTGCAATCGCGGCGCTATCTGGCGCGACAGCTGCTGTTTTCCTCGTGGGTTTCGCAAGGGCTGCTGGTGCTGCTCACTTTGGTTCTGGTCGGCTGGCTGCTGCGCCGGGTGTTACGCCCGATGCGCCAGCTGTCTTCGCTGATGGTGCGTCGTGAGCCGGGGTTACTGACGCCGCTGCCTGAGCTGCTGCCGTGGTCGGAAACCCGTTTGCTGATTGTCGCGTTCAACCGCTATATCGATCGACTGCGAGGGCTTATCTCCCGCCAGGAACGCTTCAGCGCAGATGCTTCCCATCAGCTCAAAACACCACTGGCAGTGCTAAAAACGCAGGCGGCAGTGGCTTTGGCGAGCCCGCAACCGCAGCAATGGTATGAAAGCTTACAGGCGATGAGTTCAACGCTGGATAACACTATTCAGCTGACGGAAAGGTTGTTACAGCTTTCAGCGGTGAAGCGTAAAGAGCAAGGGGAAAGGCACTTTTCGCCCGTTAATCTGTATGACGTGGTGCAAACCAGCTGTTTTACCCGTCTGGCGCAGGCGCGCAGTAAAGCTATCGATCTGGGGTATGAAGGGAAGCAGGAGGCGCTGTGGATTGAAGGGGATGAGGTGCTACTCGGTGAACTGTGCGGAAATCTGCTGGATAATGCGCTGAAATATACGCCAGCGCTGGGCGTGGTGACGGCGCGTTTAATGTGCGAGGGAGAAGCTGTGGTGCTGGTGGTTGAAGATAGCGGGCCAGGTATTGATGCACAACAGGTGCATCAGGCGTTACAGCCCTTTCATCGCCTGGATAACGTCGGCAACGTCCCGGGGGCAGGGATAGGGCTGGCTCTGGTCAACGATATTGCGCGTCTACACCGTACACACCCGCAGTTGTCGCGCAGCGATACGTTAGGAGGACTGAGCGTACGAGTACGATTTTTAAGCATCACGAACTGATATCTTTATTTCACTGGTGCAGATTATTCTTAAGAAAATTACAGATAAGAAAGCCGATCATTATTAATAATAACGGAAAGTGATTTATTGACTTTATTTGTATTGCGGTGCAGTTAATTAATTTCAACGGCTATTTAGGGGAAAAAGAGAAACGATTTATGCTATTCGTCATACATATAACGGCTTTTCATAGTCTATGAAGTGCTATCTGTCAATAACGGTTGTGTTGTAAATTCTCATCTTTTTTGGCAGTGGCGATAAAACGTTCATTCAGAAATTAATGATAAAAATCATAATGATATAAAAGGAACGTGGGTGATAGTCACACTAGTCAACATTATTTTTTACATTTACTGACAATGTACCATTGCGTTTTTTAGACTTGTGATATAATTAGCAACATGAAAAGAGAAAAAAACAATTAAATATCAATAAATAATGGGCTGAGATATGCTTAAAAATTCGCTAAAGATTAGCAGTCAAGGATATCCAGTCTTTTTAAAGCTGGTCGATTTTATTGTAATCAATATTACGTTAATTTTTAGCGCCCATCTGTTAAATATGGTGCCGTTTAAGACCATTGTCATTCTGAGCATCCTCTTCTCAGTGTTTTTCCTGTTGCTTGCTGAATACACAAAAATGTACCAGCAGAAGATAAAAACCATCGGCATACGTAACCAAAAACGGCTGCTTTTCTGTACGCTGCTGGCAATCTCGTTCAACGAAGTGATCAGCATGACGGTGGCCGAACCGGAGTCACTTGGATACCTGACAAGTCTGACACCGTCATTTTTATCCCCTATTGTTTACTGGTATTTCATTCCTTTACCTTTTCTTTATTTTATTCGTTTTTTCATTTTTAAATATTCAACGAAAAAAAACATTCGTGTGGCGATTATTGGTCTTACCGACAACGGCGTGGCAGCAGAAAATGCATTGATAGCTGAATACTCCAATATCAAATTAGATTTGGCTTTTTATGATGAACGCGCGTTGTCCCGCTGTGGTGATATCGTGGATAAGATAAAAAGTCCCTTTCGCGGTCCTGTCATTAATCTGGTTGAAGAGGCTAAGCAAGGGAATATCGACGAGATCTATATCGCATTGCCGATGGTGGCATTACATCGTATTCGTCACTTTTTGGCCATGATGTCGGATACCACGGTAGATACCTATATTGTTCCTGATTTTTATACCTACAGTAACAATATGTCCAAGCTGCGCTCGATCCACAACCTGCAAACCATTGGCATCTTTAGCTCACCGTTTGAAGGGGCCGGTTCATTTATTAAACGTGCGGAAGACCTGATTCTCGGTAGTATCATTATGGTGATGATCTCCTCACTGATGTTAGCGATTGCTATTGGTATTAAACTTACCTCCCGTGGTCCGGTGTTTTTCAAACAAGATCGATACGGCCTGAGCGGACAAAAAATTAAGGTATGGAAGTTTCGCTCGATGCGAGTTATGGAGAATTCCGATACGGTTATCCAGGCCACTAAGAATGATCCGCGCGTGACAAAATTTGGTAGTTTCTTGCGACGCACCTCTCTTGATGAACTCCCGCAATTCATTAATGTATTGCAGGGAAGTATGTCTATTGTCGGTCCCAGACCTCATGCGGTTACGCATAATGAACAATACCGCAAACAGGTCGAAAATTACATGATCCGCCATAAAGTTAAGCCGGGGATCACCGGGCTTGCGCAGATTAACGGTTTCCGTGGGGAAATCGATGCACTTTATAAGATGGAAAAGCGCGTTCAGTATGATATTGAATATATTCAAAACTGGTCGTTATGGCTGGATATAAAAATTATTATTAAAACTATTTTCAAAGGATTTGTCGGTAAGAATGCATACTAAATTAATAGTTATTACCGGAATCGTGATATCGCAGTCCGCATGGGCTGATCTAACGCCGAAATCACACATTGGCTTTGCGGGGATCGACTTCCAGGGCCAAGCTGCTGTGGATTACGGTTATGATGATAACGTAACTTATCAGCCCCATAACCGCGATGCGATAGGTTCAGCGTTCCAGAGCGCGGCACCTGTGTTTAGTATGATCGGTGAGCGCGGACAGGATAAGTATTTGCTAATGTATTCAGGCGATTATCGTAACTACTCAAGCGATTCTGCCGATAACTATAACGACCATTTTTTCCGTTTTAACGGTGCCTGGCGTTATGGGCAAATGCACGGCTTAACCCTGAATCTGGAAGATTCAATTGGGCATGAATCTCGCGGCCGCGATATCACAGAGGGCTTTTTGCCGAACCAGTTCCGCCAGTATGGAATTAACTCTCCGCTGACGAATAATTTTATCAACAGTGAGTTGCGCTATAGCTATGGCGCACCAGATGGACGCGGCAAAGCGGAACTGGCACTGTTGTATAAAAAACTGACGTTCGGGAATACCTCGGATGTGCAGGATACCAGCCCGGATTTTTACAATTATATTCAGCAGCAGGAATGGCATGAAAATAGTCTGGTGGCTGAAATTTTTGACCAATACACCTCCAGAACGCGCTTTCGCTATAGTTTTATTACTAATCAGCGTCACTATGATAACAACTCAGAAAAAGACAGTAATGAATACTATTTGCTTTACGGTCTGAAATCGCAGTTGACGGGGAAAACCAACGTCGACATGAATGTTTCATGGCTGTACAAAACATTTGAAAATGCCGCAAACTCGAGTGATTTTAATGGTCTAAACTGGGATATAAAGGGGGAGTGGAAGCCGTTAAATCAGTCAGTCTTCACCGCCCATTCTGCTCAAAGTATTAAAGATCCCTCGGAAGTTGGGGGGTATATCTTAGTGACTGAGTATGGGATTTCTTACCAGCATTTCTGGCTGGGCAATCGTTTTTCTACTTTGCTGGACTACTCATACACCACGGAAGACTATAAAAAACAGAACAAGGATCGACATGATAAAAATGGTGTATTTAGTGTAACCATGAGCTATGACTACACGCCGTCTGTCAATTTTGAGATTAAATATCAATTAGATACCTTGAATTCGAATAAGGATACTGATTCGTTTTATATCGGTCCCGACGACAGTAAGGAAGTCATTAGAACGTTGGGTTATGATAATTCTATGATTATGCTTAAAGCTAAGGTTCAGATCTAAAATGAAAATAATAGAACTGTGCGCGTTTTTGCTATTCAGTATCCTGTTGGTCGGATGCACAACGTCCAGGCCACCATTAATGGACGATCCTGCTGCGGTGGCAGAGGATTACCGAATTGGGGCGGGGGATACTGTCAATATCGTTGTTTACGGGGAACCCGAAATGACGATGAAATTTATCGTGGATAAGAGTGGAACAATAAACTTCCCTTATATCGGCGTGCTGGGTTTAAAAGATAAAACACCAGAACAGGTGAATATTGAATTAACTCAACGCTTGCGCAACGGGTACATGGTTAATCCCATGGTGACCGTGAGTCTTGCCGAGTTCCGCAAATTCTACGTGTCAGGGGAAGTAAAAAGCCCGAATGGATTCGCCTGGGAGCCGGGACTTACCGTAGAGAAAGCTATTGCTCAGGCGGGGGGATTTACTGACCGTGCAGATCGCAAAGATATCAACATTCGCCTCTCCGGTAGTAATCAGCTACTTGAGAATGTTGATTTAACGCACTCTGTTCGTCCTGGGGATGTCGTGATTATTGGCATGGGGTTCTTCTAACGATGAAACTATCTATAGTGGAAAACGGCAAGCAACGAGAAAACTCCGTCGATTTCTCCCGCTTTGCCAAAGAACTGAAAAAGAATGCCTGGAAAATCGCGCTGGCCGGCATTATTGCCGGGGTAGTGGCGTATCCCTTGATCAGCATGATGTCATCAAAATATGTCTCGACGGCGACGGTGCTGATTAAGGCACAAGCCGATAACGTTTCGCCGTTTCCACAGGTGGATGGTTTTGATTCAACGCGTAGTGGATATTACGAAACGCAATATGCGCTGATGCAGTCACGCATTATCCTCGAGCAGGCGGTCCGCGATCTGAAGCTGGATGAAAACCCGGATTTTACCGGGGCGAAGCCCGGCTCTGGTAGTGAAGATCAGCAACTGAGGGTTGATCAGGCGCTGAAAACATTGTCGAAAGATCTGAAGGTCATCGGTATCCGTACCACTAATCTGGCCTCTATTTCTTATGAATCTTCATCGCCTCAACTTTCTGCTGAGATAGCCAATGGCGTCGCTCAGGCCTTTATCAACTACACAGTAGAACAAAAGCGTCTGAAAGCAGAGCAGGCTCGCAATCTCAACTTTGAAAAAATGGAAGAGATTCAGAAATCGATAGCGAAACAAAAAGAGGAAATGGATAGCTACCTGAAAAACTCTGGGCTGCTGACCTTCCGTGGTATTGATGGTTTTGAAACAGAGCAGTTAAGCATTGTGACCAACCGTCTTGCCGATGCGACCCAACGCCGTGTCGCCGCGGAGTCTGTTTATAATGAAGTAAATAGCCGAGGGAAATCTTCAGGCGATATCATTTCGCTGCCATCAGTTTCTGATCATGCGCAAATTCAGGATTTACGCATTGCGCTGATTCAGGCGCAGCGCACGTTGTCGGAACTGCGCAAAGTGTATGGGCCTAAAAGTGCCAATATTTTAAAAGCAGAAGCCGATGTGCAATCAATCCAAAATCAAACGGGTCGGGTACTGGGTGAGTTAAAACTTGGCTTACGTCAGCAGTATCTGGCTGCGCTGGCCGATGAAAAGAATTACCAGCAGCAGGTTGCTGAGCAAAAAGAGATCTTCCAGAAGATGGCATCAAAACGGGATGCCTGGAACAGCCAAAAATTGGCGTTAGATAAAATGGAAGATCTGTATAAGACGCTTTATCAGCGGACTCAGGAATTGTCGCTGTCCGGGGTTAATGCGGATGCGGTGCTGTATGATCCAGCCGTTCCCCCGTTAAAGCCGTCTAAGCCGAATAAATCGTTGCTGCTCGTGATGGTGGTGATGTTGGTTGTGGTATTCAGCATCATGTATTTCATCGTCAAAGCGGCAATGGATAATTCAATTAGTACCCTGAGCCGTCTGAAGAAACGTCTCAATGTCGAGCCATTGGGCGAAATTCGTCGATTTACCGGCACTTCGGGACGCGCGCAGGTGCGGGATATGATACTGAAGAACCCGCTGAATGCCGATATCATCCACGGTATTCGCACCCGAATTATGCTGGATAATCGATCGCTGCAGACGGTCGCTATTACTTCGGCGGAGCAGGGTGAAGGGCGCTCCCTGTTGGCGAATCTGTTGGCCAGTTCATTCAGCTTCGATCAGAAAACGTTGCTTATTGATGCTGATTTCTTCAATACCAACGGCCTGTCTTCTGAACTGGCATCAGCGACTTCTGCTGGTGTGGCGGAGCTGTTGCGGGGAGAGGCTCCGCTTGAAAAGGTACGGGTTAAGATCACTGAAAATCTTGATTTCATCCCCCACGGTAAGACGACCATTTCCTCTTTACTGATGCTGTCGTCAGAGCGCGTTGAACCCGTGATGCGCGAACTGAAGTCGCAGTATCAACGCATTATTATTGACGTTGCAGCGGTGAATCAAAGTCAGGATATCCAACTGATCAAACGAGCCGTTGATGGGGTTATCTTTATCGTGAAAGCCGGAACCGGTTCTGCGGAGAATATCGCCAGCGCACTGGATAAGATTGAGGATAATCAGGGCGTGGTGATTGGCGCAGTGTTGAATGCGGTAGAAGAAAAAAACCTTGAAACGCAGGAAGGGTTGCGCTCATTGAACTTCAATACTGACCAACTGATGACTACGCCAGGTCGTGTATGAGTTTACTGAAGAGCGCTTCTACGATAGCCAGTTCATCAGTCGTTTCGCAGCTGATTGGTGCGCTGTCTATCTGGTTGATCTCACATAAGTACGATATGGCAGAGGTTGGGCTGTATGCGCTCAACTACAGTATCGCGGTGGTGGGGGCTCAGGTGTGTACCTTTGCCTCCCAGTTGTTGATTCCCAAACAGCAGGATGACGAGCTGGCGCAAAATGTGGTGTTCTGTTTGCTGCAAAGCGCGCTCATTGCGTTACCGTATGCCGTCCTGACCGCGTGGTTGTTTCACCAGAACATACTGTTTCTCTATTTGCTGACGCTTTCAACGGCGTGGGCGTTAATATCGGAAAACTTATCGCTGCGGACAGCCAACTTTTATTTTCTAATCTTTCAGCGTATTTCTGTCTCCGTGGTGGTGGTGCTCTCGGTACTGCTCACGCACCAGGTACAGACATTTTACTGGTCGTGGGCCTGCGCCATGATTTTGCTGACCACTAGCTGTATTTTTCATTCGTTTGATATTCGTTCGGTGACGTCGCAGCATTTGCGCCCGGCAAGTAATTTGCGATTTTTTAAACAGAATATTCACCATATCACTAAAGTTGGTAGTGCTGAGGTGCTGGCAATGGCGAGCAGTAACTTGCCTATTATGCTGATTAACTTCTGGTTTTCGGCGCTGACGGCGGGGTATTTTTCCGTTGTAAGCCGGTTCTGTCTGGCACCGGTAGTGATTATCGGCAACGCGGTACGCAATACCATTTTTTCTAAATGGTCCATCGACTTTAGAAATAACACCTTCAATTATCAGGAGTATACGAAGGTGCGTATGCTGCTGCTAGTGCTGGGGGTTGTCTGTACCTTAGGCGTCTTTATTTTCTATCCCATTGTGATGCGCCTGGGTTTTAGCGAAGACTGGATTAACTCCATTGAGACGTCGCGCTACATGCTGCCCTATTTGTTCCCGGCGCTGGCGATAAGTCCTTTAACGGTGATTGAGCTTATTTTTGGCTCGCACCGCTATTTTCTGCGTATCCAACTTGAACAGTTGGCGATTGTGCTACTGGCGTTTGTGGTCGTTCCCTATTTTTACCATGATTATGCGGCGTCAGTAATATTGTTCTCTTCACTGACATTTATTCGCTATGCGTTCATTTACCTGAAAATGAACAAGCGGGCCAATCTCCTGAAAAACAAGCCGGTGACGCCATGACACTGAATACCGGAAATTATTTACAGGTCTACACCTTTATAACGCTGATCCTGTGTGGTCTGGTGCAGTATTTCACCGGCATGCAGTCCGTGTTGTGGATCCCGTTTTTCCTGACATTGCTGATGGTGGGATTACTGGTGATGCAGACGCGAGATGGGGCGCTGCGTCTGGATGCACAGGAAACCATTATCCTTGCGCTGTATTTTTCCTTTCTGGTGCTGGCGGGAACATCGACCCTGATTCAGGGCGGGGTCACCGTGGCAATTGTGGCCTTCAAAAACGAAATCGCGTTATCGCTGGTGATGGTTTGTTTGCTGTTGGGTTTTTGCCGTGAATCGCAGATATATCGGGCGACGCGCTATCTGTACTGGGTGTTCTATGCGCAAATCCCGGTGATGATTTATCAGGTTTTGCTGGTTGTTCCTCAGCGTGTGGCCGTACGCGGGGAAGATGAAAAATGGGACTCCGTGGTCGGAACATTCGGCGGAGACCCAATGGGTGGCGGCAATACGGCGGCGATGGGGTTATTTTGCCTGTTAATTATGTTGCTGAAACTCTCTGAATATAAGCACGGGCTTACGACGTTTAAATCCGCAGCGCTGCATATCATCCTTGGAATAGGGTTATGCATCATTGGCGAGGTCAAGTTTGTCATCCTGCTGTCACCGATATTTCTTGCATGGGTGTGGATATCGCCGAGCTATGTTAAAGATGTCAGTAAGGTAAACCTGAAGACGTTATTTATCATTGTGGCAGGAATGCTGGTGCTCATCGGCCTGTCGATTATGATACTGGCCTGGTACTACTCTTCCGCTTTTGGCAGCGATCCGACAAAAGGCTCATTAAGCATTTTTATTGATTCATTGAGCTATATCTTTGATCCGAACTACATCATGTCGACCGGAGAGTTGGGGCGTTTCACAACGTTTCTGTTCTGGTTAAAAAATAACGATCTATGGGGACTGTCGGGCACATTATTTGGCTATGGGCTTAATGCCACAAACAGTGGTAGTACGGTCTCCCCTGGGTTTTTGAACATTATCTATAACCTGATTTTAGACTCGACTGCGCTGAGTATGCTGCTGTGGGAAGTTGGCATTATTGGCACGCTGCTGTTTATTGGCTTGTTTATTTATATTCTGAAAGTATGTCAGCCAAAACCAGTATTGATGCTTGAACAGCTGGATAAACAGGATCTGCAGTTACTGAGCTTTGCGCCCGCGTTTAACGCTTTCGCTATCAGTTGTTTAATCAGCTTACCTTACAGCCAGATATTGATGATTACGCCGATGTTACAGTTCCTGTTCTATTTATCGCTGGGGGCGAGCTTAGTGATTCGTCGAACCGTACTTCGCAGTGCAGGGGGATGGTATGGACAATAAGCCATTTATTTCAGTGAGTATTAAGACGCTCAACGAATCTAAAGGCATTGAGAAAACGATCGACAGCATTCGGCGTCAGTTGGTCGGGTATCCGCATAAAATTATTGTGGCTGACAGTCTGTCGACAGATAACACCCAGCAGTTGGCAGCCAATAAAGGCGTCACGGTAGTGTCACTCACCGATCCAGGCGATCGCTGTTGTGGGGTGGGCCATCAGTTGGGCTATCTGTACAGCGAAGGGGAATATTTATTATTGATGGATGGAGATATGGAGCTGGAAGATGGCTTCATTGACCAGGCTGTTGCCTTTTTGCAGGCGGAACCGGACTATGCCGGGGTGGCCGGTACCGTCGAAATGGATGATGCCGTTAACTATGAGTTTAAGTCTCGTAAGCAGCGGATCAATAAAATCTATCCTCTTGGCGATAGCGATCATCTGGGAGGCGGTGGACTGTATCGTCGGTCGGCAATTGAAAAAATTGGTTATCTGACCAACCGTAATTTGCACGCTTATGAAGAAGCTGAGCTGGGTCTGCGTTTAATCGAAGCGGGTTATAAACTGCGGCGTTTGGATATTCCTTACTTCAGCCATACGTCACACACGCTGTCGACGTTTAAGATGCTGGCGCGCCGCTGGACCAGCGGTTATTACCAGGCTCCGGGTGAGCTTTTGCGTTGTAGTTGGGGGAAACCCTGGTTTTCCCAGTCATTCAACATCGTGAGGAATGAGGCGGTATTTGCGCTCTACCTTATTCTCTTATTTGTTGCGCTGCTCACCTTTAATATCAACGTGTTTGCCGTTGCGCTTCTACCCTTACTGGCATTTGCCTTGTTGAAGATTGTGCAAAACCGCTCGTTAACAGATGGGCTGCAAAGCGTTATTAATTTAATCGTACGTTCAGCGGGGTTGATCAAAGGTATTTTTTATCCGGTACGCGATCCGCTGACTCCGCCCAGCAATAAAATCATTAATGAATAACCGGGGCAGGCGCCATGAAAGTATTATTAGTTAACAAGTTTTTTTTCATCAAAGGCGGCGCGGAAACGGTTTATTTTCAAGAACGCGACATGCTGAAACAGGCTGGTGTGCAGGTCATTGATTTTTCCATGCAGCATGAGAAAAATTTCCCCTCTGATTATGCGGATTATTTCGTCAGCAATGTCGATTACCATAAAGAGAGTAATCTGTTGGGGGGCATCAAAACCGCGGTTAACTTTATTCATAACACCCAGGCCTGCAAAAAAATGCTGGCGCTTTTACAAAAAGAACGCCCTGATATCGTTCACTTTCATAATATTTACCATCAGTTGACGCCGGCGTTGATTAAAGTGGCGCGCAATTTTGGCTGTAAAACGGTGCTGACGGCGCACGACTATAAGATTGTCTGTCCTGCATACTCTATGTTACGCGATGGGAAGGTGTGTGATGCCTGTATCACCGGTACCGTTTTCAATGCCTTCCGCTATCGCTGCCAGGAAGGCTCTGCCTCTAAAAGCTTGCTGCTCTCGTTAGAAGCGACCTGGCAATACATTGCCCAAAATTATCAGGCTCTGGATGTCATTGTTTCACCGAGCGTCTTTCTACGCGGCGTGTTACTCCGCACGTTGCCGAAATCACGAATCGATGTGATCGTCAATGGTGTTGATGATAGCCAGCCCATCGATGAGGTCGTCGATGACGGTTATATACTGTACTTCGGCCGCCTGAGCCGTGAAAAGGGTGTGGCAACGTTGCTGGCCGCTCATCAGAAAATGCGTAACCCGGCTCCGCTGAAAATAGTGGGGCACGGTCCGTTGCATGACGAGTTAGTGGCGAAATACCCGGAAGCTGAGTTTTTAGGTTATGTACAACAAGGGGATGCCCTAAATCAGCTCATTAAGCATGCCCGTGTGGTGATCCTCCCCTCTGAATGTTATGAAAACTGCTCAATGGCGGTGCTGGAGGCGATGTCTTTCGCGAAACCGGTGATCGGGGCGCGCATTGGCGGGATCCCCGAACAAATACGTGACGGTATTGAAGGGGTTTTATTTGAGCCGGGTAATGCGCAGGAACTGGCGAAGGCGATGGATACTCTGGTTGATGACCCGGATAAAGCTCGTGTCATGGGCTTACGGGGGCGCGCACGCCTGAGTGAAAAATATGCGCTTAGCAAACATATGGATACCTTACAGGCGTTATATAAAGAACTTCTGGGCAGGCCATAGAATGAGTAAAAAAATAACGGTTTTTGGAACCCGCGGTATTCCGGATGTATTGGGCGGTGTGGAAACCCACTGCCAGAATCTTTATCCGGCTATTAAACAACAGTTTGACGTTGATATTTGTGTGATCGCCCGCTCGCCGTATGTTAGCTACAAACGATCTTCTTATAAGAAAGTTGAGACCTATGCGCTATGGGCTCCCAAAAAACGGTCACTGGAAGCGATTGTGCATTCCGTTTTAGCGGCGTTTAGAACCTGTGTCGACCGTTCTGATATTGTGCATGTCCATGCGATAGGACCGGGTTTGGTGATCCCATTATTACGCGTGTTAGGTAAGAAGGTGGTTTTTACCCACCACGGACCTGATTACGATCGTCAAAAATGGGGATTCGTCGCCAAAAAAATATTGCTGCTGGGTGAACGCTGGGCGGTGAGATATGCCAATGAGGTGATAGTGATTTCTGAGGTTATTAACCAACTAATTCAGAAAAAACATGCTCGCTATGATGCGCATTTGATTTTCAACGGCGTCAATAAGCCCCGTCCGTTGTCAGATCAAACCCTTCATGCCACGCTTTCCCGCTTTGGACTCGAGGCGAAAAACTATTTCGTGGTGGTCGGACGGTTTGTGGAAGAAAAGGGGATGCATGATGCCATCTCTGCGTACAAACTAAGTGGTTTGCAACAGCCGCTAGTGCTCATTGGCGATGCAGATCACCCAACGGAATACAGTATTCGACTCAAGCAACTTGCCGCTGATACCCCTGGGGTGGTGATGACCGGGTTTTTAAGGGGAGATGAACTTCAGGCGGTGTTTTCGCAGGCCAGGCTGTTCGTTATGCCTTCCTACCATGAAGGGCTACCGATTGCACTTCTGGAGGCGATGTCGTATTCCCTTCCGGCGGTGGTGAGCGACATTCCCGCAAATTTGGAAGTGCAGTTGCCGTCTGAGGCCTATTTTCGGGTCGGCTCATTGTCCAGCCTTGCTGAGAAATTAACCGCCTGGGCCAGCGCAAATAGCGTGGACTATCGTGTCTATTTGCAAAATTATGACTGGCAGGAAATTGCCAGAAAAACAGTCAATGTCTATCACTCAATTGATAAAGATATAGGTTAATTTTGACCAGTCCTCAGAATCGCCCCCCCGTCATCGAACGATTTTATGCGCAACTTGATGAGCATATATCGGAGGGACTGACTCCGGAACAAAAAGGCGGGATCGAGAAAGCGATCGTCGCCAGCACTCTGGCATCAAGACATCGGATCGATATTCGCAGAAGTTTTCCATTTTTCGGTAAACGCTTTTATCTGGTTTTTTTATTCGGCAGAGACTTACGTCAGCGGCATCGTCAGGAGTCGACCTTATCGACCATGTTGCTCACTTTTTTGCTGCTGCTAGGCACGCTGTTTGTCACCTGCTGCGTATTACTGACGCTATATATGATCAAATCCGCATTGGGTATTGATGTATTCCAACATTTTCACGTTGGTATCTGGGACTGGTGGTTAAGCCTGAAAGACCGCTAGTGTTATCAAACCTGTGGAGGGCGTCACTGCGATGAAGTGTAAATGGTTTTCTGCGCTGTTGTGTCTGTTCTGTCCGCTGACGGTATTGGCCGCATTAACGACCGTAACCCCCAAAGCATTGACGGGCCCACTGACAAACCCAGGTATCGGGGTCGCCAGTTTTCATCAAGGATATGGTGAAACGCTTGGACTGGCGGATTATCCCGACACCGGCTTTGAATATGAGCGCTTTTACTGGCGTGACCTTGAGCCTGTCGAAGGCCAGTACAATTTTGCACTGGTTGATGACGCTTTTAAGTATGCCGTGGCGCATCGACCGGCGATGAACGTCGGACTGCGGTTTATGGCGCTTGCTGAGCCGGAAACCGGTTCACAAATTCCTGACTGGTTGATTAACAAAGGCGTAAAGGGAACCTGGACGCCTGACAAAAAAACCTTTATCCCTGATTTAGACGATCCCCTATTTATTGAATATAGCCAGCGCCTGCTGAACGCGATGGGTAAACGCTATGATGGTAACGAGAACCTGGCTTTCGTGGATATCGGCATGGTGGGGTCGTGGGGAGAGTGGCATAACAGCAACTTCCCGATGCTGAAACCATTGCTGGAGCGCTATACCACGGCGCAGTTGGACCGCTATGTGACGATGCATTTTACGGCTTTCCCCAGTACGCCAAAAATCATGCTGATGAGTGGTGGGCAAAGTCTGGCGAATGCGGTCGCGCGCGGGGCAGGCTGGCGTGCGGACTGCCTGGGCGATCTCCGCGTGTTTTCTGCTTCCTGGAACCATATGGCGGATGATTATCCGCAACGGCTGCAGGCCGCACAGAAAAGCTATTCAGGATTTAATGATGCCTGGAAACATGCGCCAGTGAGCTTTGAGATCTGCTCGTACATGCAGGACTGGAAAAATACGTTTCACTATACGCGAGCGGAAGTGCAGGGGATTTTTGACTGGGCGGTGAAGCAACATACCAGTACGATTAACCTGAAATCAAGAACAGTGCCCCGTGAGTATCGTCCGATTGTCGACGAGGCACTGACAAAACTGGGCTATCGGTTTCGCTTAGCATCTCTGAGCCACGAGTCCGTCTGGGAAGGTGGACAAGAATTCACCCTGACAAGCACCTGGTATAATGAGGGTAACGCGCCGATTTACTTGCCCTACACGCTGGCATTTCGTCTGGTCGATGAGGCCAATAAGGTGGTGGCACAAGGGAATGCCCCGGAAGATATACGTCACTGGCTGCCCGGAAAGTACTCACTGAGTTACCCGATGCCGATGCCCGGGACGCTGCCGAAAGGGAAATATGCTATTGAGACGGCGATAGTGGATAAAACCGGTGCGGCAAGAATTCACTTTGCCAATGAAGGGAAGCAGAGCAACGGTTGGTATCGCGTCTCTGCGGTAACGGTGAAATAGCCTGCCATAGTAAGGAGCCTGGCAACCAGGCTCCTTATCGTTAAAAATTAAACGTGATAGCCATCTGGATTGTTTTTTTGCCAGTTCCAGGTGTCGCGTATCATTTCATCCAGGGTATAGATGGCCTGCCATCCCAACTCTTTTCGTGCTAACGACGGGTCTGACCAACACTCGGCAATATCCCCGGGCCTTCTGGCCACAATCTTATAATTAATGCGGGTTTGCGCCGCTTTCTCGAAGGCTGCAATCAGGTTAAGTACGGAATACCCGATACCGGTACCGAGGTTGATGACTTTGTATGCCGCACCTTTTTCCTGGCAATCCAGTGCCGCTAAATGGCCAGTTGCCAGATCCATCACATGGATGTAATCACGCACACCGGTGCCGTCAGGGGTTGGATAGTCATTTCCATAGACCGACACGCTTTCCAGTTTGCCAATCGCCACCTGAGAAATATACGGTACCAGATTGTTGGGGATACCATTCGGATCTTCGCCAATCCTGCCCGATGGATGCGCGCCAACTGGGTTAAAGTAGCGTAGGCAGGTGATTCGGAAATCGGGCTGTGCGCGGGAAAAGTCTGCCAGAATTTGCTCGACCATGAATTTTGATGTGCCATACGGATTGGTGGTACCACCGGTTGGCGATTGTTCACTTAATGGAACGCTTTCCGGGTTGCCGTATACCGTGGCGGAAGAGCTGAAAATAAAGTGCTTCACCCCCGCAGCTAACATCTCACGCAGTAAAACCAGCGTGCCGGTGACATTATTGTCATAATAGGCAAGCGGCTCTTTTATTGATTCTGAAACTGATTTTAATCCAGCAAAATGAATGACATCGGTGATGTTATGGTTAGAGAAAATCGTTTTCAGAATATCGTTGTTCAGCACATCAGCAATATAAACAATGGGCGCTTTGCCGGTCAGTTCCGCAACCCGGTCCAGGGATGTTTGTGAGGAGTTGGAAAGGTTATCGATGACCACAACATCATCACCTCTTTCCAGAAGCGTCAGCACGGTATGTGAACCAATATAACCAGCACCACCAGTGACTAAAATTGCCATACAGTCTCCAGATATTTTTTTGCAAACAATCATTAATTCATTAATGCCACCGGCATAAATAAATGTTATTGGCGGCGTCGGTTAAGGTAATAATTCCGGTATTTCACCCTGCATTTATAAGATATTTTTTTAAGTATAGAAAACAGGCTGAATTTGCTTATCTTACTATCATACACGATATAGTTATCGGTGAAGTTCAGCGTGTGGACGCCCTCGCTTTGGTTGATGCTGGCATCGATCTGCGCAATCAAATGCTCATCAAAGCTGGATGCATTAATCGTGATTAACTCTTTGATATAAACCGACTTTCCGTACGTCTCTGGTGTGCATTCCTGGGTGAGGAAATAGAGTCTATTCTCAACGCAATGTGGTGCGCCAGCGCCTCGGGGGTGTTGATTCGACAGGTTAAGCGTTGGCACTATTTTTTGCCATGGCCCGGTTACATCACTGGCTGTATGGATAACTAACTTATCTTCCATCGTGGTGGATAAAAGATAAAGATTTTCATGCAACGAAACGACGACGTTATCGGTGAGCGCCTGATCAGGTACTAATACTTTTACCTGTTTCCAGCGCGTAGGGAAATCTATCGACTGGAATAAGATAACCTCTTTCCTTTCTGAAGACTCCGGGATCATGAAAAGCTGATCGTTGTTGTAAAATAAAAAAGGAAATGATAGATGGCATTTTAGGTTATCAAAACCGTCGAGTTTCACATCCTCAAGCTCAACCAGGTTAGCATCAAGGATACGGCAGCGCAGGATACCTTGCGAATTACGAAAGCTTAATGCTTCATAAAACACATAAACTTTATTGTCTTTTTCAATAATGAAAGGATCGGCCTGAAAGGTATATTTCTTTTTGAGCTGTTGGGCTCGGGTGCGGTTTAGAATGTCCAGCGTGTTAGTGGGAAAGGTATGCGAACCATTACTTTTCAGGATCATAATATCCCACGACTCATGAAAAAATAACATATTAATCAGTCTGTTATTTTTCGTTCGCATGCGTACCTGCTCCTTTTTATCGCTTAATCTATTGCGGGTTCCACGACAGCCACACCAATGGCTAGTGTAAAAGCTAGTCGCATGAGGGGTGTTTGTCTACTAACAGAAATCGTAGTGGGAGGATTGCCAGAGCATCCGTGCTCCAGTGCAGCTTTACTCGAAATGGACGTGTGGATTATCGGCCAGTGAAACGTAAGTCTTGCTGTTCTTATCCAGAGTACGAATTTCTCCGCTTTCGATGTCGTAGACCCAGCCGTGCAGACGAATCGCGTTGTTGCGCAGGCCAACAGCCACGCAAGGATGCGTTTTAATGTTGTTCAACTGGGCAATTACGTTTTCTTCTACCATGGCATTCACTTTATCGATTTCGTTAGCCCAGGTTTTCTTTTCAACCACGGCTTTCGCGGCATCGGCATAGTGCAACCAGTGGGCGACAGCAGGCATCGGATCCAGGGGTTGGCTTTCTGCGATGGCTTTCATCGCGCCGCAGTTGGAGTGACCACAGATAACGATATCAGTCACGCCTAGAGCAACGACCGCGTACTCAATGGTAGCAGACACGCCACCAGGCTCCGGGCCAAAAGACGGTACGATATTACCGGCGTTACGGATAACGAAAAGCTGTCCTGGCTCTTGCTGCGTCACTAACTCTGGCACCAGACGGCTGTCAGAACAGGAGATGAAAAGCGCTTTAGGATTCTGGCTGGATGCCAGGCTGCGGAAGAGTTCCTTACGTTGAGGGAAAATCTCTTTTTGGAAGTTGAGGAAGCCCTCAATGATATGTTGCATAGCAGTGTCTCTTTTCTCTGTTTAAGCAGGTTATGATGAAGATCACACTTTCCAGTTTAACACCAGCCGACAGAAGGGAAAGACTTTATAGCAGTTCGGTCAATATCTTTGGGCAATTTTGCCCTGACGAAGCAGGGCAAGCGTAGCGGCCTGCGTTATGCGTTCAGCCGTTTCTGGTATGCCGCTTTTAGCCTGTTCATCGCCTCGACCAGTATGGCGCGCGGACAGCCAACGTTCAGACGCATGTGCCCCTCTCCGCCTGGACCATATTGTGACCCTGGTGACAGGCCAAGTCTGGCTTCATGGACAAAAAAATCGCTTAGCTGCGTCTCGCTAAGCGCCATTTTTTCGGCATTCAGAAAGAGCAGATAGGATGCGCCACCATAGACAATTGAAATCAACGGACAGTGCATTTCGATTTCATTTCTAACAAATGCCACGTTATCAGCCAGATAAGCCAATAATTCCCGGTGCCAGTCACCGCAATGGGTATAGGCGCTATAAATCGTTGCCTGTTGCAGTGAGTGAGTCTCTGCAAGATAACAGTTATCGAGAAAATGATAGAACCGGTGACGCAGTTCATCATTCTTTATAATGGCTATCCCTCCCTGGATCGCCGCCGTGTTGAAGGTCTTGCTGACAGAGGTCAGTACGATTGACTGACACCCTGCTGCGTCATCAAGGGTAAAAAAGGGCCGGTGTTGCTTACCTGGCAGGGTTAAATCGCTATGCACTTCATCGGAAAGAATGATGACGCCGGCCTGCTGGCAATAGTGACTGATCTTTTCAAGCGTTTCCCGTGACCACACCATTCCACCAGGATTATGTGGCGAGGGAAAAAGAAACATTTTGCACTGTTTAAGTTTCTCGCTGAGATCTTGCCAGTCAAATTCATAGCAACCGTCTTTTTCAATGAGGCGGGTCTGGAGTAAATGTCTGCCGCTGGTTTTCACCAGGTTAGGGTAGGGGTCATATATTGGGGTACAGGTTAATATATTGTCTCCCGTACGAGTGAGTGCCAGCAAGGACATGACAATGGTTTTTATGACACCGGGAACAAAATGCAGCCAGTGCGATTTAATCTCGGCATCATATTGTTTTGCGTACCACTGGACAACGGATTCTTTCCATTGCGGATAATCCAGGTTATAGCCCTGAACAGGCTGCTCTACTACTGTGCGTAATGTATTCATGATGGGTTCTGGCGTCACAAAATCCATATCCGCAATCCATAGTGGTAATACATCGCTGGTACCGTACATTTGTTGTAATTGTCCGTATTTACGACAATTAACATCCCTTGTGACAATATCATCAAACAAAGACATTGCTAACTCCTGGATAGTCTCTGAAATAAATAATTTAAGCCGCGTGAAATAAACCAGAGATTTTTATGCACACGTCATGTACATATCTGGTTGATATAGTAAAATACCCCTGGTGATAGCTGTCTTTAGCTATTTATCACTTTATGATTCTTGTTCAACTCTATTGGTAGTCAGTTCATTAGACTCATATTTAGCAATGCCAATACCGGTTGCTGCCCACAGCAATGCAAAGATGACGCCGCTGTAACATAGAATTGCCCATGGCAGGTAATCAAGAGTTGTCACGCCCAGCATCGTGGCGCAATAAACACCAGAAGCAGACCATGGAATAATAGGTTCGACAACGGTTCCGGCATCTTCGGTGGTTCGCGAAAGGTTCTTCGCGGCCAGTCCACGTTTTTTGTATTCATCTTTAAAGGCATCGCCGCACAATAACAACGGTAAGGTTCCATTGGCGGTACAGGCGCAGATGGTGAACGTCGTAACAATGGTGGTAGCGACCAGGCGGAATGTTGATTTAACCCCTTTTGTCAGCGCGTTAATAACCGTGTACAGGGAGCCAGTCGCACTCATGGCGCCAGCAAAACTAAAGGCGCTGAAGACGGTCACAAAACTGCTGAACATAGAGATTGCGCCGCCTCGCTCTAATAAGCGCGAGACATCAGATGACAGTGCAGGAACAGGGTCTCCGGTAAGCATCGCGAGCTTAAAGCCGCTGACCACGGATTCACCGACCGAAGATGCGCTGAATTGTTGAAAAACCAGAGCCAGAATCATTGATACGATGGTGGACAAAAACAACATCGGGATAGGCGGTTTTTTCGACAGTGAGCCGTACAAAACTATAATCGGTGGTAGCAACAACAGAAGGTTGAACTGATAAATCTGGCCGATAGCGTTCATTAACTGGGTGATATTTTCTGGTGCACTGACAGCGGCATCAATGCCCATTCCCATATAGCTATAAACCACGCAGCAAATAATGAATCCCGGACCGGTAGTCCACAGCAAATGGCCAATATGGGAGTACAGATTTACACCGGCAGCCAGTGCCGCCATATTGGTTGAATCAGAGACCGGCGAGAGTTTATCGCCAAACCAGCAACCTGAAACAATGGCTCCAGCGGCGATGGGCAGAGAGACATTAAGGCCAATGGCGACACCAATCATGGCAATTCCGACGGTACCAATGGAACCCCATGAGGTGCCGGTACACACTGAGATCAATGCCCCCAGCATAAATGCTGAAATATAAAAATACTGAGGGTTAATCCACTTCAAACCATAATAGATCATCATCGGGATGGTACCTGATACCATCCAGGAGCCAATCAAAAACCCGATACTGGCGACAATTAGAATGACTGGCAGTGCTTCTGATATTTTATTGCAAATCGATTGCAGAATATCATCCCATGTATAACCATGAGCAATGGCGATAAATGAAGCGGCTGCCGTTCCCATCAGGATCATAGGTTCGGCACGAATATTGAATATAAAATATCCTATACTAATCCCGCCCAGCATGATCACCATAGGTAATACTGACCAAAAGAAAGAGAGTTTTTTTCTGTAGTGTGAGGTACAGCTATTTTGTTCCATAATTCCATCCCAATCGTTAACGGTTGAACAAGCCAAAGAAATACCTGCTACAGGCCAATCAATAACGGAGTGGCGTAGTTACGTGAGTTGTTGAACGAACTCTATTTTATTAACTGTTTCAGGCGTTCTTTTCTGGCCTGCTGTTATGATGTTCATATTTCAGCAGTAAAATAAGAGATAGATTTGATAGTCAATTATCCCTCCGCATAAGGTGGATGATTTCGGCGTTGCTGGCTGAGCTTGCGATACTGCTGAGGTGGCATACCGACGTATTTATGAAATGAGCTATAAAATCGACTGCTGGAGCGAAAACCCGCAATCATCGCGATATCCAGAATGGTTTTATCGGTGTCGCTGAGTAATGCCCGTACATGGTTGATGCGCATCGCCGTAATATATTGTTTCATCGTCAGTTGCATTACGCGATGAAAGATACCCATCGCATAATTAGGATTAAGTTTGACGTGATCGGCAATGGCCTCGACGGTCAGCAATTTGTCACAGTTGGCGGCAATAAATTCCAGCATCTGGCTGACGTAAAATTGTGAATGCCGCGAAATGCTATTCTTCTGGGTTCGTGCAGTTTGGTTTCCCAATACTGTCCGCCAGCCTGAGAGGCTAAACCGCTTGAGCATCAGGGCGATTTCATCAATGGCTAACTGACGAATCTGTTCGTTATCGCTGTTGAGTTCATTTTGCCAACGTTGAACCTCAAAAACGCTAAGCTGCTGGGATGCCGATGAGGTAATCACCCTGCCGTGCGTTACGTGATTAATCAGCTCTCTATCCAGCGGCCAGGACAAAAATAAATGCATGGGCAAGTTGAAGATAGCCATTTGCTTACAGTGCCCGGCATTCGTGAGCTGATGGGGAGTACACGCCCAGAACAGTGTGATAAAGCCTTGTTTGCTCTGTACCACTTCGTCATTGAACAGGTACTCAACATCACCATCAAATGGCACATTCACTTCAACCTGGCCATGCCAGTGACTGTAAGTCATGGCCAGCGGCTCCCGCAACTCGACATCCATACGCTGATACTCTGAATAGAGTGCCAGTGGGCTACGAGTCTTTTTTTCATAGCTGCGACACATATGGGGATCATGCGGCAGCTGCGGAATACTTTTAGCCATTACGGGTTGGTTCCTGAAGAGTGAATTTGACCTTGTGGTAGCGCCAAAGCATGCACATAGCTTAACCGAAAAAAATCACCGTTTTCTCTCCATTTTCGCGAAATTATTCCCAAAAACTCAGATCCTGTGCCTGTTGATTGCCGATCTGAGATAGCGGGAATGGCGAGTTTTAATTTTAAAAGCGCTCAACCATAAGGGACTTTGCTGTATCTGCGGGATGGCGGCTCTGACGCCCTATCCGGCCTACTAAAGCCTGTAAACCGTAGGCCGATAAGCGAGCATTGATGATCGGCAGTATTGGATAATGCAGATTTTGTCGTTGAGAAGGCGAGGCTCATAAGCCATAGAGTTTTATTTTTCGGTACAGCGTCGCAATGCTGATCCCCAGTTCTGTCGCGGCTTGTTTCTTACCCTCAACGCTTGAACCAAATCGCTGTATGACGTTTTCAATGGCATCTCTCTCTGCTTGTTTGCCCTGGTGGGCAAGCTGGCGAGGTTGCGCCATCATTGTGCTTTTTCTGCCATCGGCTGCGGTAAGCAGGTAAGGGGGCAGATGGCTGGCGTTGATCCCGGCGGCTTCTCCGCGCATGACAAAAATGTACTCGATGACGTTGCGCAGTTCACGGATGTTGCCCGGCCAGTGCCAGGCATAAAGGCGGTTAATAACATCATCGGGAAGTTTTTGCGGCGGTCGCTGGTAGCTTAGCGAGAATTCATCGGCAAAATATTGTGCCAGGACGGCGATATCCGCCCGGCGTTCACGCAGGGAAGGAAGTACCAGAGGGACCACGTTCAGGCGATAGAAAAGATCTTCACGAAACTGATTATTCTCGACCATCGCGCTGATGTTTTTGTTGGTTGCGGCAATAATCCGCACGTCAATATTGATGGTGTTGTTAGACCCCACACGGGTGATGGCTTTTTCCTGCAGTACCCTGAGCAGCTTGGCCTGCAAATGCAGTGGCATATCGCCAATCTCGTCGAGGAACAGGCTACCCCCATTGGCCAGCTCAAATTTCCCCACACGGCCTTTGGGATCGGCACCGCTGAATGCGCCGCGTACGTAGCCAAACAGTTCGCTTTCCAGGAGTTGTTCAGGGATAGCGGCGCAGTTGATGGTCACGAAAGGGGCGGCTTTACGCGGGCTGCTCTGATGAATAGCAAATGCCACAACTTCTTTACCTGAACCACTTTCCCCGGTGATCAGTACACTGGCATAGCTGTTGGCGATTTTGCTAATGGTACTTCTGAGTTGTTCCATTGAGGGGGAATGGCCAATAAGACGCACCTGTGTGTCAGACTCATAGGGCGAGGGAGCAATCGTGCTCAGATAGTCGTGCGCATCGCGAAAGATAACCATAGTTAATCGGTCGTTATCCAGTGACGAGAGCGAGATTTGTTTACACAGCACATGGTGTTTTTGCCCTTCAAGTGTCAGCCATGCTTCCTCATCGCCATACAAACTGTCTCCGGTCGTTTCAATGGTCAGAGGTAATCCCTGAACTTCACGGTTAAGTATGCGATCTGCTGAATGGTTGGCATGCCAGATGCGGCCCTTGCCATCGATGGCCACAACGCCGCGATCCATTGCATCAATCAGACGGCGAAAGGCACCGAGCGTCTCCTGCGCGCGTAAGCGTTCCAGGCATTCAAAGACCTTACTGGAGATCATGACGGCAATTTGCTCTATAAACGTGACAAATTTATCGATCTGGCTAAGCAAAGTGTCACGCTGTGTTTGCGTTGAGCAAATAATGCCGATCACCCCAATGACGCGGTTATTGAGAAAAATAGGGGCGTTCAAATCCAGCATTTCAGAGCAGTAATGGTGTTTTTCACACAGTTGACATAGAGGATGTTCACCGGGGTTTTTGATCAAAACCGTCTCACGGACCTGCAAAACATGCCGATAGATATAACCATTTTTTGCCACGTTCTCATTGAGCATATGTCGGTATTTACCGGTGCCAGCAATGCGCATTAAAGATTCATCAATGATTTCTACATCAGTCCCGGTAATGCCGGAAATAGCGTCGGCATAATTGCATATATCATCCTGGATATTGCTCAGTACTGAAATCATGATACTTCTCCGGTAAGGTGTCTCATTTCTCAAGGAAAATGATAAATAGGCGAACCATTGCAAAATTGATTTGCGAAAAATCAATCTAGCGTATTGTTTTTGGATGTTTTTTTAATTTTATCCTTCGTGATCACACTATTTATCATTTATGAGAATTTATCAAAACCAGGCGATAAACTAACGACGGCTGTTTTTACCTTGCTATCATTAAAAATTGATTAATGTATTGAAATAAAAGAATTTATTAAATTATTTCTAGTTTTTCCCTCATTTTCTAAAAAACTGGTAAGCATTTTGCTTTTATGGATTACCGATAGCGTAAATAACTCTGTATTACACCGATTACAGGGAATGAATTACCAGGATAATGAGGTTTTATGATGCAGCAAAACTTATCATTTTTTATCAACCAGACGCCGTTTACCGAGCACCCTAACGCACCGCTGGCCCCCTTTAGTCGCCAGGAACTGGTAAAAGCGTTGAATTTTCATCGGTCTATTCCGGGATACGCTCCAACACCGCTGTATACGTTGCCGGCACTTTCACAAAAACTGGGCGTAAAAAATATTTACCTCAAAGATGAGTCTCAACGTTTTGGCCTGAAAGCGTTCAAAGCGCTGGGTGGCGCCTACGCGATGGCATGCCATATCGCGGAATTAGTGGGGAAGGATATCAGTGAATTGCCGTTTGATGTCATGACCAGTGAAGCAGTACGCCATGACCTGAAGACCGTGACGTTTGCCACCACCACCGATGGTAACCACGGGCGCGGAGTGGCGTGGATGGCGCGCCAGCTAAAGCAAAATGCGGTGGTTTACATGCCGAAAGGATCTTCACAGCAGCGGCTGGCATCTATCCGCAATGAAGGCGCTACCGCTGAAATCGTGGATATGAACTATGACGATGCCGTGCGTATGACCGCAGATCAGGCGCAAAAGTATGGCTGGATCGTTGTGCAGGACACGGCCTGGGAAGGGTACGAAAAGATCCCGCAGTGGATTATGCAGGGCTACGGCACGCTGATGCTGGAAGCGATTGATCAACTCCATCAGGTCGCCCCGACGCATGTTTTCGTTCAGGCCGGTGTGGGTTCATTTGCGGGAATGGTGCAGGGTATGGTGACGGCCGCATGGGGCGAAAATCGTCCGAAAGTGATCGTCGCCGAAGCGTTAATTGCCGACTGTCTCTACCGTTCAGCCCGTGCAAAAGAGGGGGATGCTGTTGCGGTAGGCGGCGATTTACAGACCGTGATGGCGGGTCTGGCCTGTGGTGAGGCAAACAGCATTGGCTGGAAGTTACTGCGTGATTATGCCACCGCATTTGCTTCCTGCCCTGATGAAGTCGCGGCGCTGGGCATGCGTATGTTGGGCAACCCGCTGGCGGGCGACCCACAAATTATTTCAGGTGAGTCTGGGGCCGTCACGACAGGTCTTCTGGCGCTGTTGATGACCTCCCCGGATTTGGCCCAAACCCGTGAGCAACTGGGTCTGGATGAGCATTCCCGCGTGTTGCTGATAAGTACTGAAGGTGATACCGACCCGCAACAATATTTGGATATTGTCTGGGGCGGTCAGTACCCGCGCATCAATAAATAATTTCCTGATTGAGAGTATTAACGGAGAAACCCCATGTTATCTGCAACCCGTATTGAAGAAGTCATTAAAAATTGCCAGGCGCTGATCCAGCAAAAAAGTTATTCAGGTCAGGAAGGGGACGTGGTAAATGCCATAAAAATAATGATGCAGCATTACCAGTTCGACGACATCCATGTTGATAAATACGGCAATATCGTTGGCGGTATTGTGGGAAATCAGCAGGGGAAAACGCTGGTTCTGGATGGTCATATTGATACTGTGCCGGTGAACGAAGAGAAGTGGACCCGCAACCCGTACGGCGGTGATATTGACGATGGCAAAATTTATGGCCGTGGCACCACCGATATGAAAGGTGCTGTTGCTGCGATGATCTCTGCCGTAGGTTTTTTCGGCCAGGATACTCAGCGTAATTTCGCCGGGAAAATTTACGTCGCCTGTATCGTTCATGAAGAGTGTTTTGAAGGCATTGCCGCTCGTCTGGTCAGTGAGCGCTATCAGCCTGATTACGTCATTATTGGCGAAGCTTCTGAACTGAATCTGAAAATCGGCCAGCGTGGTCGTGCTGAAATTGTGGTTGAAACCTTTGGTAAACCTGCCCACTCCGCCAACCCGCAGGCAGGAATTAACGCGGTGTACAAAATGGCTCAGTTGATCGACAAAATTCGCACCATCACTCCGCCAACCCACCCGGTTCTTGGCCCCGGTATCCTGGAACTGACAGACATTAAATCGTCGCCGTATCCTGGCGCATCAGTGGTGCCGGATTACTGCCGCGCCACTTACGATCGCCGCTTGCTGGTGGGCGAAACCAAAGAAAGTGTTATTGCGCCACTGGAAAATGCACTTGCGGAGCTAACCGCCCAGGACCCGCAGTTCAAAGCCCGCGTCTCTTACGCGGTTGGCAAGGAGTCTTGCTATACCGGAGCCACCATTGAGGGTGAGCGTTTCTTCCCTGGCTGGGTTTATGACGAGTCTGACGAGTTCGTGCAGGCAGCGTTGGCGGGTGTTCGCGAGGCTGGCTTTAATCCAACCATTACGCAGTACTCATTTTGTACCAACGGCAGCCACTACGCGGGGGAAGCGGGGATCAAAACCATCGGGTTTGGGCCGTCGCGTGAAAACCTGGCGCATACCATCGACGAGTATATCGAGATTGATCAGTTGACCGGATCGGCCCGCGGCTATTACAGCATCATCCAGACACTCTATCGCCGTTAAAAAATAAAGATAAATACCTCTTACCTTACAGGTGGTGCTGCTACGCGGCACCGCAATGGAGAATAACGATGAAAACCATTTTTAAAAACGGAAATGTGATTGATGGAACGGGTAATCCAGGCCGAATTGCCGATGTAATGGTTGATGAAGGGCATATTGTCGAAATTGGTCAAATTGATGTTGGCGTCAATGAACAGGTTATTGATGCAACAGGGAAAATTATTTGCCCGGGCTTTATTGATACTCACACACACTCTGATCTGTCAGCCATTATTAATCCTGCGCTGTCAGCGAAAATCCGCCAGGGGATTACTACCGAGTTGCTGGGGCAGGATGGCGTAGCGCTGGCACCATTGCCGGAGGAATATATTCCGGCATGGCGTAAAAATATTGCTGGACTGGACGGCGACACCGACAAAATTGACTGGAAATATAAAAACACGGACGGTTATCTCAACCTGTTGGCATCCCGACATCCGGCGACAAACCTGGCATATCTGGTGCCACACGGTAACGTACGCATGGAAGCGATGGGCCTGGATGGACGCCCTTCCACGCGTGAAGATGTGGCGAAGATGTGTGAAGTCCTTGAACGTGAGCTAAAAGCCGGCGCGTTTGGTCTTTCAACTGGGCTTATCTATATGCCGTGTGCTTTTGGTGATACCGCTGAAATGATTGAGTTGTGCAAGGTCACGGCGAAATATGACGGGATCTTTGTGGTACACCAGCGCAGTGAGGCTGACGATATCATCAGTTCAACGCAGGAACTGATCGATATCGCTAAAGCCACCGGCGTCTGGTTGCATATTTCACATATGAAGGTCTGTGGGAAGAAAAACTGGGGGCTGATTGACCAGATGTTGGGCATGCTGGAGCAGGCCCAGGAAGAGGGGATCCGTATCTCTTACGACCAGTATCCGTATGTGGCGGGCAGCACCATGCTCGGCGTGATCCTGCCTCCGTGGGTCCACTCTGGCGGGACGGACAAATTACTTGAGCGTCTGGCCTCGCCTGAATTGCGCGCCAAAATGATAGAGGATATCCAGCAGGGCATTCCTGGTTGGGATAACTTCATTGATTTTGCAGGCCTGGATCAGATTTTTGTCACCAGCGTCAAGACAGAGAAAAATCAGGATGCTGTTGGTCTGAACCTTGTTCAACTGGGGGAATTGCGCGGTAAAGATCCGTACAACGCCACCTTCGATCTGTTGTTTGAAGAAGAAAACGCCGTTGGCATGGTCGATTTTTACGGCACTGAAGAGCACGTCATTAAGTTTCTCTGCCGGCCGGAACAGAACGTGTGCACTGACGGACTGATGGGCGCGGGTAAACCACACCCACGTGTGTTTGGCGCCTTCCCGCGCGTGCTGGGTAAATACGTGCGTGAAGAAGGATGCCTGAGCTGGGAAGCGGCAATCCGCAAGATGACAGGCAAACCCGCTGAGGTGTTGGGTCTGCAGGATCGCGGACTGCTGAAGGTAGGGTATGCGGCGGATATTGTGATGTTCGATCCCAAGACTATTGCGGATAAGGGGACATTTGTTGAACCTAATCAGTATCCGGAAGGGATTGAAATCGTGATGGTTAATGGACGCATAGCCTTAATTAATGGCACGGAAAGTTATGCCTGTAGCGGTACTGTTATCAGAAAACAATATTAATAAATAACGCTAAACACGCATGGATCTATCGCGACCATTTATGGCCGCGGTAGATCACTACACCCCAAGGACATCACAATGAACCTACAAACATCTTTACCTTCAGGTAAACCTAAGACCTGGAAAGCAAGATATACCGTCCTGACATTAATCTGGCTGGCATGGCTACTCTCGTTCCTCGACAGAATGGTCATGAGCGTTTCGTTGCCTTATATCGGCAAAGATTTAAATCTTGATACAACTCAACAAGGTTTAATTATTAGCGCCTTTTTCATTGGTTATGCCGCGTTCCAAATCCCCGGTGGTTTACTGGCGGATAAGTTTGGCTCACGTAAAATTATGGCTATTGGTATTGCCTGGTGGTCAGTTTTCACCAGCTTAACCGGTGCGGTATTAACGCTGCCGTTGATGCTGGCTGTTCGCTTCTTCTTCGGTATTGGCGAAGGGTGCTTCCCATCAGCTTCCTGGAAAATGATTTCCACCTATTTCCCTTCGAAAGAACGCGGTCGAGCTACAGCAATTCAGTCAACGGTAAATACCTTAGGCCCCGCACTGGCGGTGGTGGTCGCTGCAAGTATTATCGGGGCGTTTGGCTGGCACATGGTCTTTATTGTGCTGGGGATCCCGGGCCTGTTTATTGCTGCGGGTATCTACTTATTCACACGTGACAACCCGAAAGATCACCCTGCGATTACGCAACAGGATCTGGCCGATTTAGCCGCTGACGATCAGGGCGGCCTGCAAAATACGAGCGCTATCGCGTTTAAAGACGTGCTCAAGATGCCGGTGCTCTGGCAGATGGCCAGTATCTGGTTCTTGTTTGATATCACCTTCTGGGGGTTTTCAACCTGGTTGCCAAGCTACCTGATTACCGTGCGTGAATTTTCACTGGCGAAGACGGGAGTGATGGCGGCAATTCCGTTCCTGTTTGGCGCGGGTGGGACATTAATCGGCGGATATTGCTCAGATAAATTCAAACCGATGCGCAAGACGTTGTATGTCGTGACGTCGGTTATTGCGGCGGGCTTCCTGTATCTGACCTTCAGCGTCAGCAGCGCGGATATGGCGGTGGTTTATCAGTGTATCTCTGCGCTGTTTATGTTTTTTGCCATGGCGACATTTTGGGGCATTTTAATGGATACCATCCCCAGCAATATCATGGGGCGGGCTTCCGGTATTGTTAACTTTGGCGGTCAGATGGCGGGGGTGGTTTCTGCGCCGATTATTGGCTGGCTTATCCAAAGCAGCGGCGGAAGTTACAACAGTGCATTTATCTTTATGATCGCCGCCCTGTTATGTTCCGCTGTGGTGACGTTGACCGTAAAAGGTTCGCATGCTGTAGGTGCAATACCCAGTAAAGCCTGATTAGTGTCAAACGCCTGTGGCTCTGCTGTTCCAGAGCCACAGGATTTACAGTTATGCTGTTAAATTAAACCTTTAATCGCTCTCTCTAAGAAAAACAATAGTAGTTTTTTTAAACTGCAAAAATAAGATGTCTTACTGTTTATTTCTCCCGGGGCGGGATAGGTGCGTATAACATTGTTATTAGGGTAACAATTTGTATAGGCGTCAAGGTGATTTAAAACTCTGGCTATTTTATATATCTCTTTGGTGGATGAACTACATTTAGAACAATTGCATTGTCACTAGATATTTTCAGGGTTAATTATTAATAATAAAACAGGAGACTATGACAAAGCCAGGGCTGCGTAAGTTGCTATTCCGGCACCCTGTTTTTCTCCTTTATGTGTGAAAGCAACGCGTTAATGTTGGGAAAACATCCCGCTTGGTTACACTATTATTTCACTACCCAGCTCCTCAAACATCTCCAGATCGCCAGTTAGCCAAATTGATATCACCCAAAAGTATGAGAAAATATATTTACTGATATATTATCTCATGCCGCACCGATGCAACCCGGCGGCTTGTTTAGAGGCCGCTCCGGCAATATAGAGATGCAAAACAAGTGTAGGGACATTTTATGTGAAAATAAAACTCATGAGCAGTAAGATATATGCAACGTGTTGAGAATTAATGTTTTTTTATTGATGGGAAGTTTAAAATATATGAATATGTCACTTTTTAGCGTAGCGGGTATTTGGTCTCAGAAATCTGATGATTTCGGATTCTGCGGCTTTGCGAAACAGAGCCGCAGACGATGTGTTGAAAAATGAAGGTACAGTACGGGGGGATGTTTACATAGAACTACCCGATTAAATGGGTATTATTTATTTTACATACGGTACTCGATCATCCCACTCTTGCTGGCAACCCAGTCATAAAGGCGCTGACCGCGGAGGTTTGTTTCATGTGTGTGCCAGTATAATCTTGCCGCATGGCGCTTGCGGGCGTGTTTTTGAACATACTCGATAAGCTGCTTGCCGATGTGTTTGCCCCGGGTTTCTTCACTAACAAATAAGTCCTCCAGATAGCAATAATCAGACTCCGCCCAGGTTGAGCGGTGAAAGAGATAATGTACCAGACCGACAATTTTACCGTCAGATTTTGCGACAGCGCAGAAAACAGGCTCCACAGGATTGAGAAAACGCCCCCAGGTTAATTGTGTGACCTTGTCTGAAATTTCAGTACGGTAAAAAATCTGGTAATTTATCCAAAGCGGTAGCCAGCCCGCGTAGTCTTGCTGGGTGACGGGTTCGATAGTAATCGGCGCAGTTGTGTTTTGGTTACTCATAGGTCTCCTGATAATTTTAGTCAGAGTGGTTTTCTATGGCGGTTATCCTAAATATTGCGTAAGCCACCGCAAAGAGACACTTTGCAAATATTTCCAGGATCCACTTTTAACGTAAGAGTGAGTGCAATGAAAAAAAATAGTGCACCTTTATTTCAGGAGCTTTTTTTAGAGCAAGGCGTTATTAAGGAACAGGTGTACCATGCGCTACGCAACGCAATCGTAGAAGGCCGTTTGCCGCCAGGGACAAAGATACCCTCAACCCGGGGACTGTCCGAGATGATGTCAATTTCACGGAACTCGGTAATTGCGGGTTATGACCGGCTGTTAGACGAAGGGTATATTCAGACGCGCAAAGGCGCTGGAACCTTTGTCACGCCAAGTCTTCCTGACCGCAGCATCAGCGGTCTCTATCCTGAATTACAGCAAGGGGATGAACTGCCTGTTGATGGGCAGCTAAATGCGGATATCGTATCCGTTCGTGGTTTATGGTCTGGCGATGTTGAAGGGCGTGAAATGAACCGTCTGTTTGCCGTCGGTGTGGGCTGTACCGATCTCTTTCCTCATTCATTATGGGGCAAGTTACTGGGACGAGTCTGGAGACAATCCCGGCATCAACTCGGCTCTCATACCAGCCCCTGCGGTTTTTATCCCTTACGGAAAGCAATTTGTCACTACGTGAAAACAACGCGAGGGGTTAACTGTAGTGAAGATCAGATAATTATCGTAAACGGTATTCAGCAGGCGTTAAATATTACTGCCCGGGCGTTGCTTACAAAAGGAAATGACGTTTGGCTGGACGACCCTGGTTATAAAGGTGCGCGCGGGGTATTTATGTCAACAGGGGCAATTGTGAGACCTGTGCCGGTGGATAACGAAGGAATGAATGTTCAATACGGCATTGATCATTTCTCTCATGCGAAACTGGCCTATGTTGTTCCTTCCGATCAGTACCCGCTTAGCGGGACACTCAGTTTATCCCGACGACTTGAGCTACTGGAATAGGCTCGGGTTAACCGGGCATGGATATTTGAAGATGATTACAATAGTGAGTTTCGTTATGCCGCACGCTCTTTGCAAGCCTTGCAGGGGTTAGATCAGCATCAGCGGGTAATATATTCAGGGACATTTTCAAAAATGATGTACCCAGAATTTCGTTTAGGTTTTTTAGTTGTTCCGCCAGGATTAAAAGAACAGTTTATCGTGACAAAATATTTTTCCGATATTGGCTCCAGTTATCTTGAGCAGGCGGTACTGGCGAGTTTTATTGAAGAAGGACATTACGCCAGCCATGTACGACGGGTTCGTAAGGCATGCTACGAGAGGCGAACGGCGTTGGTCAATGCTATTCAATGCTATCTTGCCGATAAAATGACCGTCCAGCATTCTGATTCTGGGGGGCATATTGTCTGCTGGTTGCATGCCGGGTTGACCGGAGATGAGGTCGAACTGAAAGCCAGAATGCTGGGGATGGGGATTCAATCATTGAGTCATTATTATCATGGTGATATCTCCCGGCAGGGGATTATGATCGGTTTTGCGAATCACCCGCCAGAGGTTATTGTTGAGGGAATTCGTCGTCTTGCCCATGCCATGTAGCGTCGCTTTGATGCTGATAGCGATGGCACGTAATAATGTCAGTATTTCTTATTTCCACAACAGTGGCATGACCGGCATTTTTTAATTGCGGATAAGCAATACGGTGCTGATGTTCGGTATAGCATCGTCATGTGGATCTGTTAAAAACATCCATTGTGGTTCTTTTTACCCTGTCAGTTGTCTCTTACTCTGCAGTCATTTGACACTCTATTATGAGAGGTAAATAGCATGTCATCCACGTTTAATGAATTCCAGCAACCCGTTGGTTTAGCGTTACCTGACTGGCAAGGTGCGCGATTTCCTACGGCTCAGCACATCACCGGTCGTTATTGCAAACTTGAGCGTATTAACGTCGAACGCCACGCAAAGACGCTTTATGACGCCTATTGCGATACGCCTGACTCTCGCGACTGGACCTATCTCGCGACAGGGCCATTCACGACCTTTGATTCTTTCTTAAGCTATTTAACGAAGATTGCGGCGCAGACCGACCCCATGCATTTTGCCGTAATCGATTTGGCCAGCATGCAGGCTGTCGGCACGCTGGCACTTATGCGCATTGATGCAACGAATGGCGTAATAGAAGTGGGTTGGGTGACCTATTCATCACGCATGAAACGTTCGCGGGTTTCAACGGAGGTCATGTCGCTGCTGTTAGACTATGTTTTTGAGGGGCTGGGGTATCGCCGCGTTGAATGGAAATGCGATGCGCTTAATGCGCCTTCTCGTGCGGCAGCAGCACGCTTTGGTTTTACCTTTGAAGGCATATTCCGGCAGGCCGTTGTTGTGCACCAGCGTAATCGGGACACCGCGTGGTATTCGATCATTGATAGTGAATACCCGGCGCTACGCGAAGCGTTCACTCTGTGGCTTGATGAGGGTAATTTTGATAGCAAAGGACAACAGATTAAGCGCCTGGCAACGTTGATAAACAATGAAAGCACGACGGCATAGGTGCCAATTTTCTCTGGATTTGGCTGGATGTTCTCGGTCTGTAACGGGCACAAAAAAGCCCGCAGGGCTTGCGCCGTGCGGGCTCTTAGGACTTCATCGGATGACTCTGGAATCATCTTCGAAGGATTTTGGGCTGGCGGAGTCTGAATTGGTTGTGTAATTCTTTGTTTTTTATTGTCTTCTCCTCAATTCAACTTTGCGAAGGGGCCTATAAAGGGGCCTAAAAGAAATTATCATGTTTCTGGGGGGAGCGGAGCCATATGAAAATTGGCTCCGAGTGTTAAGGTTCAGTTAGGATAGATGACTACTTTTCTCCTAACTCGATCTTCATGCTGAGATCATATTCAACTGTTTCAATGATACGGTTGTAAGCCTCAATAATTTTACTGAGTGAGGCTTTACGACCAGCGGCATTAAACCTTCCAAGTTCAATGACATTTGATGCTATAAACTGTTCAAACTCCAGGATATCTACACGACCATCGTATACGCCATTACAAAAATTCTCGAGTAATGTTTCTAATACAAATGCGCCCTTAGACGACGTAATTACGAGTGGCTTATAACCCCCTTCCAGATTTGCGATACACTTGCTCAACAATGCTTCTGTTGGTAGGTTGGTAACATGTAACACCATGTCTTCATAGTCAAAATCACCACTGCGACTGGAGCCTGAATCGTTCTGATTCGAATGATGATGGGTAACTTTCCCTTCTCCAAGGAGTACATCCAATTTGGCTCCAACCATATGCTGCATCAGTGTACCTACAAATCTGGTACCAGCACCTTCATTTTGTCTATTTTGCGCTTGAGTCAGCAAATGGCGAATAGCTCGACGAACTCCCCATTGGGGATCGATGCTTAAAACAAATGGGCGTCTTTCAAAATACTCTTTGGCCTTATTAATCCAGAAGCATTCACACCGAAATAGATCTATAGAACCGTTGATTTGGTGATAATTATTTAACAACTCAATGTATCCCAGCATGAGTTGCATACTACCACGACTAGTGCGACCACCTTCGCTGGCTAATATTCTTTCAATTCCATGATCAGCCAACACTTTTTGCGTTGCTGGACCCCCTAACCCTTTTACCTGGCCTTGTTTGCCAGTCTTCCAGTCATCACTATTTAAAGGCCATTCTAGGGTTCCGGCCTTTTGCTTCTCAAGTGCATGTCGGTTAATAACCAACAGAGCTGCAATTGGTCCCTTATTCCCATTTACCGAGTTACTTACAGAAAATGCTTCCAGTGCTGAGTCAATTGCAGATGTTGAATTCATTACGCAACCTTTTTCTGAGTCAATACAGCATTGTACGACTCTGAAAGGATAGGTTCAAAGATGAATCTAGAAAGATGGCTAACAACAGGCACAACAACGCCATCTCCAGCAATATGATAAGCATCGTTATAGTTATCCGGGAGCTTGTAGGTATCAGGCAACCCCATCAAGCGAGCCGCCTCTCTCGGGGAGAGGAGACGTGAGCGAACCTGATCCCCCTCTACGATCAAGATGCTCTGGCGGCTAGAACCGCCCGCAGGTGTACGTAAACATCCGGCAATACCATCGAATCGGACTTCTGCTCGTTGCGCTTTTACACCGTTATCATCTTTGCGGGTGCGCTTATAAAGACCGCCAACTATGCGCTGTCCTGACTTCATAGCAGCTTTAACTTTACTGAGATTTGCTTCAGTCATCATTGACAGTAAAAGCTTGGTTTTCTCAGGAGAATCCCATTTTACCCCTACAGGCTCTTCATCGATTATGTCAGTAAATGTGATTAACCGCTTATCTGGTAGGGGTAAATTCCACCATAACCATAATTCCTGAGCTTTCGCTGATAGTCCGTTGAAAGCCGTAACCATCCGTTCTGGATGCCATGGAGTTACTGGCGTTTGAGATACGAGTTGTTGTGATAATTCTACTGTCGGATGAACGGCCACAATGAAAACTCGAGGGCGTGACTGGGGGACGAAATGGACAGCATCAATCATCATCGCCCCAAAGCGATAACCAGCATCAGATAAAACAGTACCTATTGAGGCGAAATCCTTTCCCTTATTTGACGTCAAGACACCATAGACATTTTCAAGCACAATTATTCGAGGTGCTCGATTTTCTGTCATTAGACTACGCATGAGTCGCCAGAAAGGCCAGAATGTTCCTGAACGGGTTTGAGTCTGGTCATCTTCGCCACCAATACCTTTATATCCGCCTGCGAGAGAGAGGTCCTGGCAAGGGAAAGAGGCCCATACAAGGTCAGCCTGGTCAGGGAGTTGTTTGCTGGTAATCTTATTTATATCTTCAACTAATAAATCTAACCCACCATGCCAGTTGTTTCTGTAAGCATGTCCTTTCATTGGGCTAAAATCATTAGCAAAGAGGCAATTCCAATGTTCACCCAAACCAGCCCGAGCCATGCCACCTCCGGCAAAAAACTCGTAAAAAGAGGGACCGGATTGATTCATCTGGTCTGGAATAGCTTTCGCGTTTTCCATATCACGTTGAATCTTTTCGTTAATGGCCTCAGTAATCCATGCACTCATCTTGATCTTTCCGCCATCAAGTTGGCATAAACGAGATATTTCATTGTATTGCTCGTTTGTAAGACGGAGACTGGTACGATAGTTTGTTGAGGTGCTCATAAAGTATCCTAATTTTGGCGCCAAATTTTGGCTCCTTCCCTAAAGCATATCGAACTGAGAGAATCTGTCAATTTGAAATGATTCCCTGAACCAATGGCTAAATTTTCGACTAACGTAGCAAAAACAAAATCGCCTACCGCTCCCGGCAGGCGCAGTATGCGATAAATTAAAGAGAAGGAAAGTTCAGAAAGGTGAATCAGGAAGACGGCTCGCAAGATTGAGTGGTGTGGTTCCCCTCCTGCACCAGATGTGCTTCCAGGCGCGGCGTGATATCCCGCTGCAGGTACCATGTGGTGTTGCTCATTTATAGTTCAGGGTGATACTCATCAGACAGGCATAGGGCCCGTTGCGGTCCTGGCGGCGTTCGGCGTATATCGCCAGCACGCCAGGAATGTCAGGAACTACCTGACCGGTATAATGACAGACGCTGCCGTGCCACTGGTATCTGCCGGTGCAGTATCGAAAAATGCGGGAGGCCGGATGCTGACGGTATATCGTCATCGCCCGGCGTTTACTGATAATTCTCATGTCACACCTCAAAGCAGACCGTGTTCAGCGAACGAATAGATTTGCTTGCCGCCGACGATTAGATGGTCAGGCACACGGATATCAACGAGCTGAAGCGCCTGCACCAGACGCTGCGTGATGGTCTTATCTGCCTGGCTGGGCGCGGTGTCGCCGGAGGGGTGGTTATGCGCCAGAATCACTGCTGCTGCATTGAAATACAGGGCGCGTTTGACCACCTCACGGGGATGTACCTCGGTGCTGCTAATGGAACCGGCAAACAGGGTTTCGTGGGCAATCAACTGGTTCTGTTGGTTCAGATACAGCACCATAAACTCTTCGCGCTCCAGTCCCGCCATTTTCAGTTTCAGCCAGTCACGGGCAGCCTGAGTGGAGGTGAATGCCACGCCTGTTTCGCGCAGGTGTCGGTCAAGCAGCATTAAGGCGCGTTTTACCGTGCGTTGTGCGGTTAGTGGTAGTGCCGGAGCTGGTGGGATAAGTGACTGTTCCATCATGAGTATCCTTAATCAATAATGCGCAGAATGGCGGTGGATTCAGGGTGCTGCAGGGCGTAATCCCGCAGGCGGTAATAGTGCTCCGTCATGGCATCGCATTCGGTGCGGCAGGCGTGATGGCTGTATTCGATCAGGCAGACAGCAATACCTGCGGCTTCTGCGCTCATTTCCGCACTATTGCCGTTCATGCCGTTGAACAGATGCCATTTATCGTCTCCCTCAGCATCAGGGGCCATAAACGCGCCGTCATTACTGAGCGTGTAAAAGGACCAGATACCACCGCTGTATTCATCACAGAAGCGGTCCATCCAGGCGAAAATACGGGGTTCCAGCGTTATCCACTGAGGGATAGTGCCAAAGTACAGCGGCCAGAAATCAAGACGCTGTTCGTCAGGTACTGGTGTTGCAGTAAGGTCAAATTGAGGTTCATTAGCGGGCATCAATTCGCATTGCGTTTGTGTCGTCATGGATATTCTCCGTCAATAAAAACGCCAGCGACGATGGCTGGCGTATGGGAAATAAAGGACATGCAGGGATGATGAATGGGTGCGGTCAGGAGGAGGATGCTCTGAGGATGCCTGACTTGCGGATATAACGGTTAAGCTCTTCACCGGCATCAGGTTCAAAGCACCACGCCCGCCAGACCATTCGACCTTCAGAGTCACGAACCACCAGACGGAAGTGGCTACCCTGGTCATCTTCAATGCTGATGTTGTGATACCGGCGGATAACAGCTTCAGCCAGCTGTCGGGTGAAAGGCCCCGGTGGCAGCATATGAGATTCAGACATTCGGTGTACCTTAAAAGCAACAGCCCCTGACGCAGATGCGTCAGGGGCTATGGTAGTATGCAGGTGTGGGGTGATTATCAGAAACCCGTCTGCACCTTATACAGGCGCAAAGTTTTGCTGCCCCGGACAATCTTCACATACAGGGCATTATCTTTTGTGCCACGAACAAACCCGGCCTTTACATCTCCCTTGCAGTCACCACCGTCATAAGGGATGTTAAGTCCGGTGTTAAATACCAGGTCAATAATCCCGAAACTTAAATCTTCACAGGCTGGACCGGGCAAATCCTGAATCAGAGCAAATTTATGGTCGTCGCTGACACCGGTCAGTGAACACATGGAGGTGTTGATGTCGTTTCCCTGGCACCAGTACTCCTGTCCGGGATTGTCTTTATCCATCAGGCTTGCCGGAAGTTGAGCGGCACTGGCACTGAATGCAGCAAGTGACAGAATGAGGGCGGGTACAGCAGAGGTCATCATTTTCAGCATGGTTTTCTTCCTGAATTAATCCAGCCCGCTGTCGGGCAAAATGAGAGAAATTGATATCGGGTGTTATCAGAAACGACGGTAGCGAAACAGCTCTTTGCCCTGGTACAACGCCACCAGGTCGTCATATTCCGGCTTCTTCTGGTTGGGCTTAAAGGTCACTACCGTGCCCGGACGACACAGGTCTTTTACGGTGAGACCGAATTTCTTGTCCGGAGTAATGGTGAATCCCTTCGACACATCGTTGCGCATGATAGTTATCCAGCCCCACAGGCCACCTTCGCAGTCCTTAAAGGGTGCTGAACGAACTGTTACCATCCCACCCTGGCGGTCAACAGACATGGCTTCACATTTTCCGGTAACCTGACGATGCGCATCACACCAGAAAATATTCCCGTTGTTGTCATTGACGACAGCAGGCAGCGTCCGGTTATAAGGCTGGGCCTGAACTTCTGTACAGAGCAGAAGGCTGCCAGTAATGCCCAGTATTTTAATCAGCGTTTTCATTACGTTGGTCCTTAACAGAGAAAGTATCAGGTAGCGACGATTCAGGCCCAGACAGTCAGGCCCAGCATCACCAGCCATACCCAGAAGTAAGCCGGTTTCTGACCAAGGGTTTTCGCCCGCCGCCACAAATAGAACGGCACCAGCCAGGCAAGTTTGCCGAACGTGGTGGTATCCACTCCGGCCTTACGCAGGCGTCGTTCATCGAGATACCCCAGTGCGATATTGAGCAGCAGCGTGATGAACCAGTACTGCCCACCCGAGACGGCCTCATATGCCTCGTCAAATGACATCCCGCTCAATCCTGCAGTCCACAACTCCAGCGCGTAGCCAATGAAGGGAGCAAATGCCAGCGTCCACACAACGCCACCCGGAATGCGGTTCCCCGGCAGCGCTGGCGGTGTGGTGCTCCGGAGCAGCGCCGAAGAAAGCGGAGTAGCGGAGACCGGCTGCCACTCTGCCATTCCCTGTCGCCACACCAGAGTGGATGCAGTCAGTTCACCGCGCATAATCAGGCTGGTGATGTCGTCTTCGGTCACATTGTCGTGACGTATGCCATTTTTCTCGTAATGCCAGATCATTGTTTTTCCTTCTTAACAGAGATAATTAAATCAGTGTGTTGCCCGGCTCCTCCTCAGAGGGCCCAGGAGACAAGACTTCACGGATACAGCTGAAGTGCGGAAGGGCCCGGATAAAGCCCGCCTGTGTGGTTAACTGGCTGAGACGTTTTAGTGGGGTGAACGTTGTGTTGAGGACTGTCACCGCATGGATGGTCGCCAGAGGATGCACGGTGATATACCCGTTAAGTTCACCGGTGAGGTACCAGCAGCCGTCGAATGAAATCAGTCGGTACGGGGCCAGCCCGTCACAGCGCTCTCCCTCGGCCAGCAGCAGTACCCGCTGGCAGGCGGTAATGGCACTGACGAGGCGGTAAAACACCAGCGAGCTGGCCGGTGACACTGACTGTGGGGGGTGCCACACCAGGCAGGGCATCCCTCCTGCAGTGAGCAGCATGCCCGCCAGACGCCGGTCCAGCCCCGGAAAAATATCGGCCAGTCCTGCCCGGTGAGCAAAGGTCAGCGCATCCAGCTCGCCCTGTACGCCTCCACCGGTACTGCGCAGGCGGCATTGCCCCCGTCGATACTCAAGGTCGAGGTACATCAGCCGTTCGCGAAAATCCCGTCGCAGGGTACGGACTGACACACCAAACTCTGCAGCCAGCCGCGCCATGTTCAGCGTTTCACCTGCAACCAGGCGGCTGATTATCAGTGACAGCCTGACAGCCAGCCGGTCATGACGGCGCTCTGCCTGTGTCATCTTAAATCTCCGTAATAGTTAACTGACTGAATATGAAATGATTCTAAAGAGGGGGGCGGACAGGGTATGGACATGGAATGAACTATTTTTTATCTGCCACCGGAAGCAGGCCCGACGCGGCACATCGTGAAATACGGTGAAAAAACACTCAATTCAGTGGAGGTAAAACGGACAGGGAGTGTCCTTTCCTAACATGCTGATAACAAGCTCAGGACTGAAACCCACTCAGCATCGCTTCAGCCATCACCCAGAGAGCCCGGTTGAGCTTCACATCTCCGTCGATACCACGCACGGCGCGGGTATGCGTTCGCCCACCTTTTGCACTCCGACCACTGAGCCCGCCCTTAATCAGGTTCTCCTGAATACGCTGGTATGTGGTCCACAGATCATTGCTCTCATCCTGCCAGCGGCGTGGGGAGAGTATCTGAGGTGCTGTCACCGGCTGGTGGTCCTCACCGAAACGGTATGTCAGCGCAGCCTGTGCCAGAGCCTGTTGAGCAGGTGGCGGCAGCATCAGCGACTGCATGGCATCCCGCTTCTCTTCCACACGGTCAAAAATACCCAGCACATCATACGCCCCCTCAATCACCTGACTCACGACATCTCCTTTGTGCGGCACCCGCACCTCGCCAAACGACTCACCGCAGACAAGCCCGTTCTGGCATACCGCGCGGAATAATCCCGGCAGCATCTGATACGAGCTGGTGCCGTCATGAGAGTTGAGCAAAATGATTTCCGGGACCTGCTTGCCGGTAATTTGCCCCTCCCGACGCAGGCGCAGCATGTGCTTTGTGTGCTCGCGGCGACCTGGGTTACGCACTCTGGTCTGACAGGCAAAGAAGGGCTGAAAACCTTCGTGCTGCAGACTGTCGAGGAGAGAAATCGTGGGTATATATGTGTACCGTTCACTGCGAGATTCGTGTTTGTCCTCGCTGAAAACACTGGGCACTACACGAAATAGCTCTTCGCGGGTTAACGGACGGTCACGACGGATAAGATTTGATGCGCCAAAGCGCGAAGCCAGACGGGTCATAAGCAGACTCCTCATGATGGAAAATTAAATACAAAAAGCCCCGCCGCAAAATCGCGGCAGGGCTCAGGAAACTACGGGTTAGAAGGGTTAATGTTCAGAAGAAGAAATTCCAGACTGCACGGGCGACTGATACCACGATGTCGCGCACAGACTGGATGATTGCCCGAACTTGGGCCGGTATCAGGGGCATGGAACTTACTGTATCCAGTACCGAGCCGACCGTTTCACCAAAATCGTCACGGGCTTTTTTATTAACGGCATCGGTACGAAGTGGCGCACTGAGCTGTACCGCTACCGGACTGCTGGCCTCGCGTGGCAGGCAACGAATCATACGCTCTGCCATCACACGTAGTCCCCACTGCAGACGGACTGACACCGCACAGACAGGGTTTACCGGCTGAAATAGCTCATGCAGCAAGCAGATTTTGCGACTGATGTTCTGCTTTTGCTCCCTAAAGAGCTTATCACCGCTGCTGGAGGGGTCGACCTTATCTGACTGACTGATAACAAAAAGCACCTTATGCCAATATGCCTCACCAATTACCTTACGGTAAAAATGCTCATCCACAGCCAGTGCCCGATCATCAGCCTTAATCAACCACAGTACCAGATCGAGGTGCGGCAGTTGCTGCCGATACATCGCAGCATATTCCGCATCACGACTTTCGCTTTCACCGACACCGGGCAGATCTACTATGGTCATAAATCGTTCGCCAACTTGCAGGCGAAAGCGTAAAGGTTCGCGTGTGCAGGCGCTCACATCGCTGACCGGAGAGATTTTTCCGGCAAACAGCGCATTACAGAGTGTTGATTTTCCCGACCCGGTTTTCCCCATAATGCCGATAACGGGCTCGTATTGTGTTAACTGACGAATCTGTTGCATAACTCGCGCGCAGGCCCATTCCGGTAAACCGGTAAGTGAACGATGCAGCGAATGCAAACCATCCTGATTTCTCATGACATCTCCGAGATAAAGAAAACAAAAACAGCGAACCCTTGCGGATTCGCTGTAAATGCGGCGCGTTCAGGAAGATGATATCTATCTGAAATTACTTAGAATACATGCAGATTGGTCAATACTATTAGTGATTGAGCTGTTTTGAGATTCAATTGAGTTGGCTCAGACCTGATCTCGGCACTGTTATGGTACAGAGCTTGACATGAACTGAAGGGCTGCTCTGTGTTAAGGGGACGATTCCTTACGTCTTGCCCTCTTGGCTGCCTATTAATACTTTAAATGCACTTAGTTTTCGTATCTAAATGCCGACATCGCGTGTAATTAGGGTAAATTTGTTGTTGCTAGTACAGCTATCAGTTTTACCTATAACTTGTTGTAAATGTGAAAGAAAAAATGTAGTGTCTGTACATTAAATCTACAAAGACAGGTAGGTTTGTGATCAAGTTCGGGCAGCCTCGTTGAATAAGCGTTAAAGCGCACTCACGTATTTGTTTGATTCTGTATCCTAAACCTCAATAAATGAAGAGACCCTTATGGAAGAATTTGATAATAGGTTGGAAAACATAAAGCAGCTTTTAAGTTCTCCAAGTAGACAAAGCTGGCTTTTTGGCGCAGGGATAAGTTTCGGTTCAAAAATACCTTTAATGTATCCATTGACCAGTCGCGTTGAGCGAATTATCGAAGAAAATTCAGGAGGCAAAGAAAACGAAATCTTAGCTGTTTTAAAAGCAGATCTCTCTGATGACTGCCATGTTGAGCACTACTTGAGTCATTTGGGTGATCTTTTAGCTATTGCTGAGCGTTCAAGGAACCAGTCGGCATATATTGGCGCTAATAGTTATACCAGTGAAGAGCTAAGGCGACTGTATCTAGAAATTATCAAGGCTATCGGCGGGATTGTCAGATATGGATACGTTGCTGCTAATGCTGATCGTGCGATAGAGGAGGAGATTGGTAGCGCAGCAAACCCAATTGTTGAAATAGAACCTCATTATAAGTTTATAGAGGCATTATTGATCAGCAAATCAAATCTAGAACAACGTTCAAAAACTACATTTTTTACTACTAATTATGATACTTTGCTTGAAGACGCCTTAGCTCTACACAAAAAAATAGTATGTGATGGCTTTTCAGGTGGAGCTGTAGGTTTTTGGAATGCCGAAAGCGCATTCTCGAATGCAGCGATAGACTCAAATACATACCATCTATATAAATTACATGGCTCGATAGATTGGCACAGGGATGATGACTTAGGTCTAGTGCGTGCAAGATATGGAACTAAATACTTGTCAAACCCCGCAAATATAATGATTTACCCTCAGGCAACAAAATATGTTGAAACACAGAAAGATCCATTCGCCAATTTATTCCTAGGTTTAAGGAAAACCTTAATGAGTGGGCAGCAAAATACATTAATTACTTGCGGTTATAGTTTTGGTGATGACCATATTAATTCTGAAATAGAAAGTGCATTGCGAAGTGAGTCTAACCAAACAACAGTTATTGCATTTATTCAAGAATCATCAAAAGATGGGGTTGTCATTAATAAGACTTTAGACGCTTGGCTGAGATGTCCAAAAATTAGTTCTAGAGTGTACGTCGCAGGTGAATTGGGTATTTATCATAATTCAACAACTCCTTTAGCTGAATCTGATGCTAGCAAGTATTCATGGTGGCGTTTTGATGGCTTAACGCAGTTCATCAGTACAGGGGAAACTTCATGAGTAATATATTTCAATCGCGAAAAGAACTAAAGGTAGGTAAAGTTATTGAGGTGGCTGGAAATAATTTACGCATAGAGATCGATGATAGCGTTAATGAACTCATTCGTGCTGTTGATGGGCAAGTTTATCCTGTAGGACAGATGGGCAGTATCATTAAAGTGCATTTTGGTAGAAAGTTGTTATTTGCTTTTGTTCGGTCTCTTAAGATGAGATCTGAGTTGATTACTGAAGACCGTAACCAAATTATTAATGCAGCAGATGATGCTCGTATATTAGAGGCAGATCTCTTTGGTCAGGGTGTCTGGTCTCACAAGAATTCTCGGCTTGAATTTTCTCGTGGCGTTGAAACCTACCCTTTGCCATTACAAAGCGCCTATATCTGCCTAAACGATGAGCTAGAGGCTGTTTATAAAGCAGCAGAATCAAATGCTCAAGATGAAGCCATTACACCCATGGTTCCAATTGGGAATTATATCGGTGGCAACAATGCAGTATGCAGAGCGAATATTGATAAACTGTTTGGGCATCACTTTGCGATATTAGGTTCTACAGGTTCAGGGAAATCAGGAACAGTGGCATCAATTTTACATTCTGTACTAGAACATCAGCCTAGTGACACGACGTTAAAACCAAGAATTGTCATGATTGATCCCCACGGTGAGTATGCTAGTGCTTTTGGCAATAGGGCAAAAGTATTCCGCGCATACAATGATGCATCTGCAGTAGAGGATGAGGCAGAGCTTTTGAAGTTGCCTTATTGGCTTATGTCCAGTGATGAGTTGAGATCCTTAATCATTGGTAAAACAGAACATGAAGCCACCTCTCAAAATAATATTGTTTATGAAGCAATCACCTATTCTAGATTGCTAGAGGCGGGTTACGTGCAGGATGTAGGTGCTGAACCAAACGGCGGAATAGAAGCTGCATTTGTTGAAGGTGTAATTGAAGATCAGGTTTTGAATTTTGATAGAGATAAACCCGTCCCGTTCAAATTAGAGCAGTTTGCCAAGCACATAGACAAGGTTCAAGGGCGCAAAGAAGGGAAACAGGAAAAATTAGCTGCATCATCGGGGCGCGATAAAGTCGAAAGCATACTTAAAAAACTCAAAGTCCTTCGCTCAAACCCCCAGCTTAGTTTTATGCTAAAAGAATATAGTGAAGCTGATTCTCCTAAGCTAAAGGATATATTGGGGCAGTTTGTCGGTGAAGCAAATGGAAAAGATATTCGTATAATAGACATATCAGGCCTGCCAAATGAGGTGGCTGGACCATTAACTGCTTTAATATCCCGCCTTCTTTTTCAATACAAACTCTGGCAGACAAGGGAAGAAAGAGAGAAAGATCCTATATTATTTATCTGCGAAGAAGCGCACCGCTACGTGCCAAACCATGGTGAAGCACAATACAAAGAGGCTCAAGATGCTATACGACGGATTGCAAAAGAAGGGCGTAAATACGGACTAGGGCTGGGGCTTATTTCACAAAGACCATCTGATGTTGAAAGTACGGTTCTCTCCCAGTGTAACTCTTGGATAGTACTTAGATTATCTAATTCTAGTGATCAAGAACATGTCTCAAAGTTCTTGCCGGATAGTTTAAGCGGCTTAACTAAAATGTTATCAGCCCTTACAAGGCGAGAGGCAATTTTTGTTGGGGAGGCCGCAGCACTTCCAAGCAGGATTAGAATTCGAGAGTTATCACCTGATAAATTGCCAAATTCTAACGATATTAAATTCGCAAGCGGGTGGGCGAATGAAGCGACCCAAGAAGCTGGCTTGATGGAAGTCGTAAATCGATGGTGTGGAAATTCGGGTGAGTAATTCAATATCATCGGCTAGCAAAGCTCTAAGAAGGTAATGTTATCGGACTCACTATAGGCGTTAGTGTCCGCTTCTCGCTCACTGCGGACCTTCAGTTCAGCTAGCTGGTTCGCAGTGTGCCTGGAGCGGACATCCAGTAAGTAAATTTACCTGAGCACTAAGTTGTTTAAAAAGTAAAATTATATATTTCAATATCACTATTAATTATACTGTAAAATCATAGTTATAATTTCCATTGAGAATAGATTGTTAATATATGGTATAACTAAGCAAAGTGAATAATTACAATTATTTCTATAGGAGTAGGTAAATGGCTGAAATTGATTCTCGGTATAAACTAAGCGGGTCTTTAAACCCTAATTCGCTCCCTATCCTTGCTGCAGACATTCTTAAATGGTCTCTTGGTCATACTAAGGTTCGCATTCTTGATTGCCCTGGTGATGGCAGAAGAGATATCCTTTCAATAACCCCTGAAGGAATACAACATTTAACCCAGTGTAAACACCACTCTGATTACTCAAAGTCTGTTAGCTCGCGTGAAACAGATGAGATTGTTATAGCTTTGGCAAAGTTTGGAGTTAAGTCTGCTTTATTTTTTACGAATGGTCGCATTTCCCCACAGGGAAAGCGTGAATACATAGATAATTTCCCGGGTTATTCTCTGGACTATATTGACGGCGATTTGATGTTGCAATATGTTGAAGAAAGTCCGCTACTATCGCGCATGTGGCTACATGGTTCTACCTTGGGAATGGTTACCCATCGCTTACTTATTCCATTCATAATTCGGAATATAAGTGACGATAGCACTGTAAAATTAAATACAACTCAATATGAAGGTGTTGCTAACTTTTGGGGACCACGTGAATTATTTGAACCATTCCGACCATCAATTAATTCTGGAAGCGTTGGTGATTTTTCGGCTAATTCGATTAGCGGAGAGCGTAGGCTGTCCCTGACAGAACTACCTATTTCTATTGCTAATATGAAACAGGATGTATTGCAAACATTAAAGGGGAATTACACCGAAGTGACTGTTAGATTTGGTAAACCCGCTTTGATTAACCCAAAATCTAAAAATGAGGACGACAATATTTGGATAGGGGGAATTGAGCCAGAGAGTTACATCATAAATTTTAATGGAGAGATAAAGACTGAGAAGGAATGGCTTCTTCCTGAAATGGGAGAGGGCTGGCAATTCCCTGAAAATATTTCAGTTGCTGAAGTTGAGTGGGCTGGTTGGTTTTCAGAAAACCATGATGCATTCTTGATGTACGAACTTCGATGGCCTTATGTCACTGGAAGCACTCAATCTGTTGAAATTTATGAGCATTCCGAACGAGAGGCCGTTAATCAATCCCTTTTTGTAGCTGTTAATGACGAACAACTTGAGTTAATACGTCAAGATTTTGTTCCTCAACCTGACTGGTTTGAAAGCTTGGGAGGGGAAACAGTTCTGGGATGGCTACATCCTTATTTGTGTCATAATGAAAAAGATCAACAAAGAAGCGTCAAAATTGAAGATGGAAAGTATATTCCTTTTCATCCTGAAGCAGAAAGATTTTTTGTAGAAGCAGAAAATATTCGTCATCAGCTTAAGAAAATGGGTATTGATGAGTTTGAACCCGCTCGAGCAATTCATTTAGCCGCTGCATTAGCAAGACCACTGGTCTATACAAAGTCATATGATAGAGCACCTGCAGCACAGATTTTAGAATATTACGATAATATACCGTCACCCAGTTACTTACTCGATCGAAGCATGACTTACTTACAAATGTGGGAAAGTGTTGATGAATCCGTTTTTGAAGTGGATATAGATATTAGAACCATAGAAGCTCAACTTCCAGATGGGTTGACACTTAAGCTAGATGTCAAAATGGGAAGGCGAACAGAGCGGTTATTTGCAATGGTCATGTTAACAGCTAAAAGTATAGGTCCTGAAAGTGCCACCCATCATGCTAATCGATTAATTAACCTTGTGAGCAATATGACTCCCTCACTGAAAGAAATCATTGAATCAATTTGGCCTGGATCTGTGTTAGCGACAAAACGTTTTTGGCGCGACGAAGTAGGCATGTTTTTTGAAGATGGTAAATTTATAGGCCGTCCATGGGTTATGCTGATGCCTCCTGACAACACTCCCGACCAGTCTCCGGAGCTATATATTATTCGCCCCGATCAGTTAGCAGAAAACAAATAGAAAATAGAGGGCCCGTTGGCCACTTTTACATTCGGAGCCCTATATCAAGTCCACTCATTTATTTTCGACTTTAAAATTTGAATATAACGGTAATTATTATTTAAGACTTCCGCCATTTTTTTCTCAAAGACCGCCAGCTGCAACTTAATGTTATGAGTTTAACTAATTGATTTCGATAGGCTCAAAATGGCTTGCATGCCATGATGTTCACTTTCTGTTCTGGCAAGGATTTGAAATCCAATGGAGAGAAATCAAGGTCATAACGAGATAACCGTCTTCTAAGTGTTAATGTCCGCTCCTCGTTCGAATCGGACCTTCAGCTCAGGTAGCTTGTCCGCTTAGTGCCAGGTATAGTCATTCACACCCTGAGAGTTACACTTTTAAGTGATTCAGGGTATGCGCTTATTGGTTACGAATATTGTGCCAGAATCATGTGATTTGATGATTGCCGCTTTGCTTTCGAGCCAGTAAGTGCTCCACGTTCGCTAACGAATACTCAGGGCATGCAGATAAACTGCTGACTATATTTCTTTCGAAGAGCGTGGAATGCATACCAATCCCCGGTTAAAAGGAGTTGGTGATGACTGCTATAGATCAGTTTGCTGCTCATGTTGGCCTGGACTGGGCGGATAAAAAACACGATGTCTGCGTTCAGTTTAAAAACGGTGAGCGCACATTCCATGTGATTAACCATACGCCGGAAGCGCTTGATACCTGGCTCAATGACTTGCATCAGAAGGTCAAAGGCAGGATCGCTATCGCCCTTGAACTGAAAAAAGGCCCGGTAGTGTACGCTCTCCAGAAGTACCCCTTTATTACTGTCTTTCCTGTACACGCGTTATCATTGGCCCGCTATCGGCAGACCTTCTGGCCAAGTGGTGCGAAGGACGATCCGCAGGATGCCGAGCTGGCGTTAGATCTGATGCTTCGCTATCCCCAAAAGATAAAACCCATCGAACCCGACAATGCTGATATCCGTTTACTTCTACAACTAGTCGAGCAGCGCAGACTGCTGGTAGAAGACAAACGCCGCTTTGTTAATCGGCTCATTAACACGCTTAAGCAGTATTACCCTCAACCCTTGGAATGGTTCTCGCATCGGGACAGTTCATTGTTCTGTGAGCTCATAATCCGCTGGCCAAGCCTGCAACAGCTCAAACGTGCCAGGAGTGATACCGTCCGTCATTTTATGAACGCAAGAGGTGGTCCCGCTGTAGCTTATACAGAACAGCGGGTGACAAGCATTGCGAACGCTATTCCCCTGACCACTGATAAAAGTGTCATCGAGGCGAACGTGCTAATGGCAACAGCTCTTGCATCGCAAATCAAACTTGTAGGTGAACTTATCAGAACCTACGACGAACGAATCGAATCGTTATTCGATACACTTCCGGATGCAGAGCTGTTCAGATCACTACCGGGCATGGGGCCGTGTCTGGGCCCACGTATGCTTGCCGCACTGGGTGATAACCGCGACCGCTTCAACAGCGCTGAGGAAATTCAAAACTACGCGGGGATTGCACCGGTGACTGAACGAAGTGGCCAGAAATCCTGGGTTCACTGGCGATGGCAGTGTGCCAAGTTCGTCAGGCAAACCTTCGTCGAATGGGCTGCCAAGACGGTTAACTCATCATACTGGGCCAAGCTGTATTACCAGGGGCTGCGAGAAAAAGGAAAATCTCATCAATCAGCGATCCGGGCTCTGGCATTCAAATGGATAAGGATAATTTACCGCTGCTGGAAGACTAGAACCTGTTATGATGAAGCAAAATATTTGCTGGCACTGGAAGCGCGAAAATCGCCCTTATTGATGCCGTAAAAAGCTTATCGAATGTCTCAGGGCGTGAAGCGGACATTCCCAGCGCTATTGATAGCTATGTTCAGTACGCCATTATATGATTATGCAATCCAACCGAGGACTCACAAGAAGAGTCTATAAATACTAAGATGCTGAGGGTTGATATGGGCGATGTATCAATTATTACTAATGCTCTTGGGCGTTTTGCCAACAATATGCGACTCTATGGGGAAGCATTTTTAAGATACCGAGAATTGGTAGCAATCGACCGTGAAGAGGCTATCCACAACCTAGATCGAGCATTTGAACAAAATCTTGAGGGTTTTCATACGTTATATGATGTATCACAAGCGATATTTGACTTCCATGAGCATCCTGAGACTAGCCTCTTAATTTCAATTCGAAATGCTCTTCATCACCGTGATCATCCTCTATTCCATAGCCTTCTCCAGACTATTTGGTTGGATGGGAAACCTGAGCGTCTACTTGGGGCTGAATATTTAATTGCTAGGCATCGAACGACAGGTGGCAATCCTCCGTTGATGATGCATTTGATAAAGTTAGAAGATGTTTATAGTCGCTTAGATCCACGCAGCGAATCGGACTACTTAAACCCAATGGGTAAAGCAAATGCTTTATCCAGATTCGTCACTCTGGAAAATGGCTTGGCCTTTGAAAAAGTGTGGAAAAAAACGAAAGTAGATCGATACCCCACAAAGCAAGTGTATTTGGACTTGTTGCCGATATTCAATTCTGCTGTTTCTAGAGTTTTTACTGCATTGGATAATGCTGGAGTGTTATTCCAAGGGTTTGATGCAAATGCTTATAAATCCGTATTCATTGAAGAATTAAAAACTGATCTTCAGCATTTTGATTTTTTTGGTCTTAGAATAAATGCTCTACAGATTGAGTTGGGTCCAAAATTTACAATCCAAGAAACTTCTATCCGACGAGGTTGTACCTATCAAGGGATGATGGTAGACGAATAGGTATAATGGCACACTAAATTTGAGTCAAGAGCATTTATTCGACTATTAAAGTTGGAATGGAGAGGTAGGATGGAACATTGTCATTGCGAGACGCTCGAAGAACTCAAAATAGTTATTAAACAATATGGGCCAGGAGTTCTCTACAGAGGACAAACTCAACATTACCTATCTTCAGATGGCTCGCCCTCAATGCCCACGTCATTTCAGCGTCAAGGATGCGTACCCGATTTGATGATTATGTGGACCTATTATGCAAAGAGAGCCTTGCAACACTTAGTACGCGGTTGGAATGATACCGGCGATAATGCAACCAACCAAGCAATCCTTCAGCATTATGGGTTTCGTTCCTTTTTCCTTGATGTTAGTGGCGATCCGCGTGTTGCTGCTTGGTTTGCATGTAATAAATTTGATTCTAAGTATGTGGTCAATTTGGTAGAGGATTGCTTTGAAGATCCAGTTTGGTTGCGTACTCTAAATGCTTGTTTCGCTCCATCCGAAGATATTGGCCACATTTATTTAATAAGCCAGAAGTTACTACGACAATACAATCTTCAGGCTGTTCATCTATCCGAAATTGCGACAGATCATGGTGCTCCAAGATATGTGCGACAGGATGCGTACATGGTGGGGCCTTTAATTCGTGAAGGGTTAGATGGAGACTGTATTATTTGTCATATCAGCGCTCCAGCAGAGGTTCTGCGTAAATATGCGGAGGGATATAGTGTTGGCTGGCTATTTCCAGAACCATGTGAGGATCCTGTTTATCGCGAACTTTTGGCAATGCCATGGGTGAAGATGCGACACCTTTCGGATGAAGGTCTTGAGGCGTTCAAGAGGTCATTGGAGTTACCTGAGTATTCCTGTCACCTTCAAAAGCGCATGCCTTCTAGAAGTGCAATGTATAGACCCTTTTGGACTAGGGACCTTCCGCCTCCGGACGGTTTGGCCATTATCTCTTCACAAATAGTTCAGATTCTATGTGGAAGCGCCCTGTATCATGGTGTAAGTGAACCTTGTTTTGTTCTTCCTGAAATCAACAAGCTATTAGAAAAGTATAATGAGATATCAATTGAACTTGATGGACTTGTTTACCATGGTATGGACACAAGATATGGGAAGGGCGTTGGAATAGTAAAAATGCCTGAAAATATTGTATGTGTATTTGAATATGGTATCGATCATCCAGGGTTGCGTATCATGAGTATTGGTCGCTTCTATGGGATGCACTATCGAATCGATAGTAACGGCTGTTGGGAACGTGTTATACATGAGGAAGACTGCAAGTGTGGTTCAGAACATATTGACAATATATCCTTACTTGGCCGGGTTGATGTTTCCTTGAGGAACAAGTTACTAGAAGATATCGGTTCAGATTTATATGTTCAGAAAGGTATTGACCCGACCTCTGACAAATTGGCTACATGGGGGGAACCTTACTAGCGTGATTGAGCTGGCAAGGAAATGTCTAAATTATCCGTGGCGGTTCACTTATCGTTAAGTATTACAGCATTCTATGGCTGTATGAATATAACGTTGAGTCAACTGACCACCAAACGAATCGGAAAACCGTCACATGAAAAAATCCAACTTGGCGACCAGTTCTATTTGACAAGTATCTACATTGGTGATAATAAATCTTATTCGAAAGCTTTCGCTAAAATTTAATTTAGAAGAAAAAGCTTTTATGTATTGGCGTTAGTATTAGTCAACTATTGGAAAATAAGAAACTCATGGCGAATTATGATAACTATTGGAATTACTACAGTAATGACTTCGATTGGCCAAATAATTTTTATCCCCCAAATTTAGAGAAGACTCGACAGATTTATTCTGACCTTGGCATCCAAACTGCAGAAGCCGAAGCGCTAATCTCGTCAGGATATGTGAATATGGGGGGTGACATAATTATAGATCGTTACTATGGCGGACCTCTAGCCAGTTCGGATCTTGCCACACGAATTCACAAAAATCATTTTACCGAGTGGTATCAGATAGCAAAGTCCGGTAAGGCCTTCTGTAAAGATATTTTTTTAAACACAGCAAAATCATACGACGAATTAACGAGGCAGGTTAACAAAATCCAAGAGTCTCTAGGGCAAAAACTGTTGTTCCGTGGGCAGATTATGCATTACGAGATTACTCGCCCAATAAGAAATCCATACTTTCTTATCGAAGGGCTTGGCGAGACTTCTTTTATTCCTTCTATTTGGCGAAATCTCCTCCAGAATCATCCGCGATCATTTCACCATTTCAATGGTATTGACTTGTATGAGTGGTCGAAGATTATCTCTTCACAATTCGACATCGAGGAAGTGGATCGGCGAATAAACGAACTCATAAAACGAGGTGAGTGGATATATTCAGCACAAGATATGGAGGATTCAGATGATCCTTTAGTGAGTCTCTTTGGCCGCGTTCGATTGGATTTGAGTATGGGCCACAATTACAATCTGGCTGACCTACTTAGTACTCTACTGCAGCACTATGGACTGTTTTCGCCATATTTGGATTTAAGCAGTGATTTGCGAGTGGCAATGTTTTTTGCGAGTCATCGTTTTGTTCCCAATGCTGGAAATGATCATTACCAGTTCGTCGGAAGTAACGGTTCGAAGTCCATCCTGTACTTGTTTAAGCATAAACAAAATGAAATGGCGGTGTATGCACACGATCGAGTTCTTCATGGTTTACAGCCACTTAGACCGGAGAGGCAATCATGTGTAATCTGCCGATCAGGTCCGTACGCACTTAATCTTGCGGGCTTATATCTTGTTGGAGCGATTCGAATTGATTTCGAACTGCCGGAGTCTGAACGTTTATCATCGCATGTGCTCTTTCCTGATGAACATGAGGATAATTTTCTCGCGGCCCTAATCGAAAATTGCAGGCATCCAGAAAGAGTGACAACTTTTCGACATCGATAGCCACTCTTAAATAGCACAATAAACTGTGGTAGCTCAAACTCATTTGACAGCTACTGTCAGGTCAAATCACAATGAGTCTTTAAATTATCCACATGCGACTTTGGGTCGAAATCGGTCATAAACAACCGATAGGTCTGGCCAAAAGCGTAAGTTGTTACTGCGGTTAGTCTTAGCGGATGGGGAGCTGGTCCATTTGACCTACTCCCCGATGATTAAAATTCCTCAATGTTAGTCATGTAGCTGTTGGCGTTGCCAACTTCCGCTTCTCGCTCAAAGCAGACCTCGACCAGCGAGCAGGCCTGCTCAATGCCAAAATCAGTCGTCATCATCGGCGGGCGTCTGCATCTTATTGTTATGTGACTCCGGCAAGATGCTCGACGCTCTATCAATTGATTCTTGTAACGAAAGAATAGCCGATTCAATACGCTCAATCATAGCATTCCTCGAATTATCGTTATCATTCATTTTCTGCAATTGGTTCTCTATCGCAGCCAACGCAGGCCGACTATTTACAAGCTCAATATTTTTTAATTCGACAGAAGAGATTGTAAGAGTTGGAATCATTATAGATATAATAAGACCTAGAACTGTCAACCCAAGAGCCCAGCGGGTGATATTGAGCTGTTTGCCCATTGAGACGATTTCAGCTTCATGCCTCAACTCCTCGTCTGTTTTAAAACCATTTGTTGCCAATAATCGAAGTGTTTCTGAAACAAATATTTTTTTCCTAGAATATTTAAAAATCAAAGGCTTTAAGTCGTCGTCTAGGAACTCACATCGCGTATATTCAGCACTATCACATTTTACCCCAAGGTTTTTGATGCCAAGATCGCCTGTAAAATAAGCAAGCTTCTCATCTTCTAGGTATTGAAAAAGAGCCACAACCGTCAGCAGTTTTTTTGAAATATCATTATCAATGCCTCGTACCCAGTCCATTCCATTTTTTTCTAAGGCGTGACTTTCAACTTGGATGAATACATCGCTTTCGCTTTTTAGTTCAATATAGCAGAATTCAGGTAGACCTGTATGTCCGTTAAAGGAATTAATAATATTTCCCAGAACATTAAGAGAGCATGATCTATCATCAAGTTCTATCATCTTACGAACTAACGTCTTCTCAAGATCGCTGAAGGTTCTCATTAGTATCCTTAATCATAAACACAAAACTTTGGAGTGGCGGTAGTACACTGTTAGCAGTGCAGCGGATTGTAGCACAGATAGATATATATCAGGTAACATCTATCTCAATTAAATAACAATTTCTGAAAACACCATCATAAAGGAGCCTCTACAATAAATAGTTTAATGTCCCCGTTTCGATCACTGTGGACCTTTAGCCCAATAAACCTGTCCGCTCTGTGCCAGGAGCGGAAGTCATAGCGTATAATTTTATCAACAATGAAAGCTCAGAGGTCATTGTTATTATTTTCATATTTTTCATATTTTTCATATTTTTTAATCGTTAACAAGATTAATTATTGTTTCTTCACCTTCAAATGTCTTATCAACACGTACAGCTGATATTCCATAGACGTGGGTGTTGAGCCCTTTGTATGTAAAAGCTTTATTAGTACTTACATAAAACTCTAATGCAATGTTATCATTGTACTTTAATTGTATTGATGTCTCGTTGAAGGTCAATGCTATATATGGAATGGCAGCAAATCGGTCAAAAAACATTTTTTCGATAAAAAAACCATTCACATTAAAGCCTGCTTTCGTACCGTTGGCATCAACAGAATATGCTTTTGCAAATGCTGTATTCATTTGAAACTCGGCGGGGTTATATAAAAAATTTTTCTTCAACAATTTCGCCCCCCACTCAGAAGGGATCTCGTTATGAGACAGAATTGAATTTCCAGTAAATATCTCTGGCGAATATTGAATTCGTTCCCCACCAGCCAAAACGGTTCTAATACCCAAATGGTGAAACTTGGTCAATTCTAGTAAGTGCAAGTGCCCCAGTACGAGATCACGAATGTAAAATATTGCTTGTGCTGCATGAATATATTGTGTGTTATGAAAATCGACGGTTCTTGCTATACCATCATTCAATATCAGTATGTTTTCGTATGGCTGAGGTTCGACTCCTATCCAAAAAGGATGTCCGACACATTGATATACCTCGCTCAATAAATTTAGGGTACCATTAGACTGTAGTATTTCGAGATTCCAATTTGCTTCTTCTAATCGAGAACCAAACCCACATACATCCATCCATACCCCTATGCATGGTATCGGTATTAAAGCTCCGGATTTAGATTTTCTAACCCATCTTTGCGAGTTTTGAAACTCTTCTTTTTCCCATGGAGTTGGCATTTATTTATCTCCCTTAGTTTTATCTCTATGAGATTTTATCATGTTATAAACATAATGCCTATCACAAATAAACATTCTAAAAATATTTATTTATACATTTGTATGCAGTTAAAAATATTATACATCTTCCATTATTATTTTCGCTTTATTATTTCACTGCTAATAGAATCCTTTTGCTTTCCATAATATTGGCAGCCATTAGTTTTTTATGGTTAGATGTTAATCTATAAGTATCATAACTTCCGCTTCTCGCTCACAGCGGACCTTTAGCTCAATTTGGTTCTCCGCTCTGTGCTGTGAGTTCAATGAGTCGATGCAACGCTATCCTTAATCAAGGGGGGACGTTGCCATGAAACGAAGAACTCGGATTAACTACACGCCAGAGCAAAAGGCAATTATCTGGGACAGATATAAGCAAGGTGATTCTCTACATGATATCGCCAGAATGTTCGACAGATATCATTCTTCCATTATGCCCACTATCCACCAGACAGGCGGCTACCGTCCTCCCGTGCAGAAAACGGCACCGATTAGCGCTGTCGCTTGATGAAAGAGAGGAGATATCCAGAGGGCTGGTAGCCCAAAAATCTATGTTCTGATCTTTGGAGACTGCTACGGCTGCTACATGTAGCATGTTGTAGCAGGGTATCAAGATACATTATCGAATTTTTTTACCGAGAAATGTATCAATTATGTTAATTGACTGGGTGAGGATAAATACCTCACCCAGAGTGCTATTAACAGGTTAATCTGCCTAAGTGTGGACACTGGCTTGTGCCAAAGTTGCGGTAACCGCTGTGGACATCCTTAGTTCTGGTTTTGGCCAAGTACGCCAGTCGAATCAGGAAATCCCAGTAGAGCGTACTACGGTCCAAGGCATCTATCCTGCTAAACCTGTAAACAGCATTTGGCGGGAATTCAGCTAATGTTGAGTAATCTTCGTGAGCAAGCCCTATAGCACTGCACCAGGCTTTCTGTATTCGGGTTGCCATGTTTTTAGCATTGAGTTCTTGGTAATTACCCAGATGCCCATACACATCCGCATTAAACAGCAACATCAGGTGATAATGTGGGTGCTCCCCGGTATCGCGTTCTCTGCACCACACATAAGATGGTAGTGTTGGATCTCCTGCTCTCCGGGAGCGTTTGTGATCCGCCCGTAACTGACTTTTCAGTGACTCGAAGAAGCGAGTGATTGCCTGCGCATCTTCGCGCTGGAAGCATATTGGTAGATCAGGCTCTCCCGGTACATGAGACAGAGCGAACCTAGTGTCAGTACGAATAGCCAGTATCCGGTTATGCTGCTCCAGCGTGTCGTAGACCATTTCAAGCAGTGAATTGAGAATATTGAGGTCAATGGGTGATCTATACTTCCTGGAGGCTATTTCTACCAAGTCATCGATTTCTTCGTTGGTAAGTGAATATTGTGATTCCATAATAATCCTTCATTCTTTAAATATTAATCATTGGATTGTGGGTAGCCCTCACGCTACCCACGTGATGTTGGATATAACTTCTGTAGGGGTTGTCACTCTTGATGAATGTTTGTACAGGAGTAGACCTTTGATAAAGGTATATTACATATACCGATTAAAACTCATGAGCTGTCCTCCTCAATAATTTAAGCTGAATCCTTAGTGTTACTCGGCTTAAGAACAAAATAAATATTAATCAGGAAGAGCCTGCTTACTCTGAAGTTATTCAGGTAAACGTAGTTTACTCATCGCAACTGTTCCTGAATCTAACAACGGGATATTAGTCTTTTCAGCTAGTTCACTAGGTTCCATTTTGGAACCAATAAATTTGACATAATTAACCCCACCTCGTTCAAATAGTTGTACTATTCCTTCAGATTCAAGTTTTTCTAAAGCAGAATTCAGACTTTCTGAACGCCTGACTGAATATGGACCTTTTTTAATGATATCATTCCTCTTGAAATCGTAAGAACCATTACTAACAAGATGCTCCTCCATGAACCATACCAATTTTTCTGCAGTTGTAGGTTCTCGGGTAGTATCGACCTTAGTGATAAGGTGATTAATAATCCATTGTGTTATTTTAGTAGCCGACATTAACGTTTCCTTGGTAATTATTGGTGAGTCGGGGGTAATAAACATTTGCATTACTGCTGCGATTCTCGTAGCTTGTTCCATAATTCTTGAGGCGAAATCATCATAGTGATGCAACTCCTCTCCTTTTTGCATTAGTTCCCTGATTAGTTTACTTTGTGTATCCCATGACGCTTTCGCCTCTTCAGATAAAGTAATACAGATACGTTCTTCATTTTTTTCTCTACGCTCTATCCCGTCTTGCAAATGCTTAACGAGAATAGAGAAAAAACCATCAAGTCCTGGTTCATCAGACCATGAACACGCATCAGGGATGTTGCATAGTTCAGGAAGTTGCTCCAGATCAATCAATAATAAACGCGCTAAGAATCCTGATTTTCTTAATTTTTTCCCCTGCTTACTTATAAAGTCGTTAAACAATTCAGGCTGTAACAACAGCAATACGGTCAGCCGGACATCATCAACATCGTAGCTGTCACGAGATGCTCTGCTGTCAGAGATTCTCCCTTCTCCCCAAAGAGAGTTGAGAACTGATATATTGCGAAAAAGATTGCTGTCAAACACCCCTCCAGCTTCATCAGAACCGAGCATCAATGATGGAGAACCCAGCGCTAATGCCTTTCTAAGCCCCTCACTTGTGGAATCGTTTTTAATAAGATACTTTCTTTCTGGGACTGATGGTTTCCTTCTTTGGCACTCCTCCAACGCCTCAAGTGCTTCAGTTACATCAGCCTTCTGACGAACAGCTTTGCCAAATTGTTTTTTAAGCTCTTTTAGCTCGGTTTCCCAGGATACTAGTTTAAGATTATAATTTTTCTCTTTTAACAGAAAATCATTTCGCAGCTCCTTTTCCAGTTGATAAATTTCCTCCATCAACAGCCTGAAAACCGTTGATTTCCTGCTACCTGAGCGTGCCAATAGCATGAGATATAGTGAAGTAAAGGTTCTCTCATTTTTAAGCTGAACATCAAATTTGTCCTGGCAGGCAAGTGCCATTACCCCAAGTAACACTGTTAAAACAAGTTCGGCGGCGGCTCCTGTTTTATAATGTATGTAGCTTATTAATCGTTGTGCAAAAGTGGGAAGCGTCTGGAACTTTAGTCCAAGTTCTTTATTTTGCGTTGAACTGTTTTTTTTAGACATACATCCTGTCTAACTCCTCTTTAGAATTAATTAATAAGATTACGATGCAACAACCATTCATCAATTTCTGATTCAAGCCATCCAACTGATTGTGTTCCAAGTTTTCTTTTCTTCGGAAAAGTTGGATCATATCGTGGCGACCTCGGGTTCAACCAGTCATAAATTGTGGCTCGCGAGATACCTGTTTTATGGATAACAGCTGGTAAGCGGAGTATCCTGACTGCTGATGAAGCGTTCATACTGGTTTGCCTCTTGTTAGTTCAGTTTGGTTCCAGCAAAGATTAGCTGCAAGGACTCTTCGAAGAAATACGGATAGCAAAGGTTTATTTTTAACAGTTTTAACCTGTTGATATTGTGAGGATAAATGTTTTCTATTAAAGATTTTAGTGAAGAAATTAGTCGAAAACGCAGTACCCTGTACAGTGCGATGAAAGACTGTGAATGGAGCGTGCATGCACAATTTCTGGATGAAAAGTATACAGATATGGAAGCTGAACTGACTATGATGAAAGAGCGTGTCTGGAACTCTAAGAAGCATGGTCCCGGAATATTGTTGTATTCGTCTTCTTATTTGAAGGAGCATAGGTACACCGACTCTCATAAGGACTTTCCATCAAATGAGAAAAGCATCGAGTTAGCTGAGCTTATTGAAAGTTATTGGAGTACATTGGAGGCTGAACTTCTGAGAGATAATGTTGCTGTCATTATCCATGAATATATCTCTATGGATAAACTTTTTAAATTTCACCTTACGTATGCACAGAAGTGCTATAAATGGGGTGAATTAGTTATATCAGACAATGAGGATGTTGCATTTGAAGCATTCAAAAAAGCATCTGAGTTATTTGATAAAAGCATGGGGATGGTTTGGTATAAGATCTCTGTAGATAAACAAACTAAACTTTTATCTACCAGGAATAGGTCAGGAAGAAAAGGTGGGATAAAAAAATCTGAAATGTATCGACCTATTCAGGAAAAACTGGTGGAACTTATAAATGATTTGGCTCCTGAAGAAGGATGGAGAAGTAAAGCCGCAGCGGTGAATGTTCTCATTGAACCTTTGAGGCTATTTATAGAAGAGTCAAAATTGAATGTTAATAAGCACGATAAAAAATATCGAATGCCAACTACCAGTCAGGTAGCCTTAGCCGATACTATTTTAAAATTGTGGTCTACAAATGTTGATAGTGTGAAACAGGCTTTCGAGGACACTGTAAGCAGAAAAAAAAGAACTGGTCAGTTGTATTAATCTTTTATGTGAATTTGGATAATAAGAATAAGCGCTCCCTTTTAAGCGCTTATTCGTGTATTAGCCGACAAGCCTTATACCTCTAATACCATCGCCAATCACACTTCCACGGTCAGCTGCCATAACAAAATCAGCCCACCACTGCATCATCGGGCGACGCTGTTCCAGGTAATCGCTGCGATTATATGCACGGCGAACCTCATTCTTATCCACATGGGCCAATGCCGCTTCAATAATATCAGGCGGAAAAGCCTGTTCATTAAGGGCTGTGCTGGCGATAGAACGCAAACCGTGTGAAACGAGCACACCACCAAAACCTGCACGTTTTAGCGATGCGTTAACGGTCTGGCTATTCATTGGCTGGTTGGGCTTAATACGGCTGGGAAAGATAAATTCTCGATTTCCACTTAACGGCTCCATCATCTCCAGTATCACAATTGCTTCATCTGACAATGGAACAGTATGGTCGCGGTTCATTTTCATGCGTGCTGCAGGAATCTTCCACTCTCGCGCTTCCATGTCTACCTCATCCCAACGAGCCTCAGCCGCTTCGGCAGGGCGGGTAATAGTAAGAAGTTGCCACATGAACAGGCACCGTGTCGAAAGGCTAATGCTGGCTGTTCGCATTGTCTGCATCAGTTGAGGTAGCTGATCCGGTCGAATGCTGGGCATGTTCTTTTTCTGAGGCTTCTCGAAGGCTTTACCGATATTAACGCTGGGAACAGCATCAATCAGCCCTGTGTTTTGGGCATAGATCATGACCTCATTAATGCGTTGGCACAGGCGACGAACGGTTTCCAGTGCTCCTCTGGCCTGAACCGGTTGGACGGCCTGAACCAGTGTGTGAGCTTTAATATCTGTAACGCTAACGTCGCCAATCGCAGGAAAGACATCTCTTTCAAGAGAGCGCCAGATATCGTCGGCATAGTCCTCTGTCACACTGGCTTTCTTCACATTCCACCAACGTTCAGCCACGAGCTGGAAAGTATTGGTTTTAGCTTCCAGCGAACTGCGAAGTTGTTCTTGCTGATGTTCCTGAGGGTCGATTTGTTTCGCCAGAAGAGAACGAGACTCTGCGCGATAGTTTCTGGCATCGGCAAGCGTAACTGACGGGTAGGGGCCTATGCTCTTCTTCGCACGTTTCTTGGCGACAGGGCGAATGTAGCGAAACTGCCAGATTTTACTCCCGCTGGATTTGATGAGTAGCTCAAGGCCATCACCATCATAGAGAACGTAGTCTGCTTCTTTGGGTTTGGCGGATTCGATTTCTTTAACGGATAGAGGTTTGGTTTGTCTTGCCATTGCCGGGTTTCCATAGTTTTAGGCACCTCAAAAACAATAAAGCTTTATGAGGTGCCTAACAAGGTGCCTAAAAGGTTCGGATTTAATTAGTTGGCATCAGACTTCGCGGGACAAATTGAGGGCACAAAAAAGCCCGCAGGGCTTGCGCCGTGCGGGCTCTTAGGACTTCATCGGATGACTCTGGTAATCACCGATGGAGAATTTTGGTGGAGCTGGCGGGAGTTGAACCCGCGTCCGAAATTCCTACATCCTCGGTACTACATGCTTAGTCAGTCTTTACATTCGCCTGGCACCTGCGGACAGACACGCCACTACCAGACTAGCCTGATTAGTTTTAACGCTTCAACCCCAGGCAGGGCATCCACGCGATCTCTTTTGGGTTTGACCTCTCTTTGATCCCCGTCTTAAGAGCGGAAGCTAGGGAGAGAGGGCTCAGAGCAGGTTATTAAGCTGCTAAAGCGTAGTTTTCGTCGTTTGCGACTATTTTTTTGCGGCTTTTTACGAGGCCAACCGCCCCTCGGCATGCACCTTGGGTTTCGCGAATCCCGTCGAATCCAGAATCAGCCCCAATGTGTTAGAACAAGTATAACAGACTTGTGACACGCGTGACCAGCCCCCGCAACCCTTTAACCGCAAGGATTTACCGCTCGCGCAGTGCTTCTTTTGCACGATTAAATGGTTTGATTAAATAGTCGACGATGGTTTTTTCACCTGTTTTTATATCCACAGTGGCAATCATGCCCGGTACGATAGAAAAATGGCGTCCCAGCTTGTTCTGTAAGAAGTCCTGATGGGTACGGATAAACACGCGGTAGTAGAAAATTTCCGGTTTCACTTTGTCCTGAATGGTGTCCGGGGAGATGGTTTCGACCACGCCCTCCAGCCCTCCGTAAATGGCGTAGTCATAGGCAGTAATCTTCACCAGCGCCCGCTGTCCGGGGTGGATAAACGCGATATCGCGCGGTGACAGGCGGGTTTCAATCAGCAAATGATCGTCTACCGGGACAATCTCCATCATTTCGCCGTTAGGAGGGATCACGCCGCCAATCGTGGTGACCTGGATGTTTTTTACGATACCGCGCATCGGGGCGCGAACGGTCAGGCGGGTGACGGAGTCTTCGCGACCTTTTAAGATAGCCGCCAGCATATCTACCTCGGCGTTGGCCTTCGACAGCGCTTCACGCGCCTGCACGTAATATTGCGAGCGCAGATCGGTTATTTTGAGTCCAAGATCGCTTTTTTGTCGTTGCAGGCGCAGCACTTCTACGTGGCTGGCGGCACCGCTTTTCTCCAGCCGTTGGGTAATGGCCAGCTCTTTATTTACCGAGACCAGCGCATCCTGCAGTTCCACCATAGAATCAGCAAGCTGCGCGCGACGGCTTTTATACAGCCGCGTTTCAGAGGCGATAAGATCCGGCCAGGCCTGCAGCGAGCTGGGGAACGTTAGCGGCAAATCGTTGACTTCGGCATTCAGTCTGGCGCTTGACGCTAAAGATGCGCGATAGCGGGCGGCGCTTTCACCCACGTTGGACTCCGAACGCGTTGGGTCGAGGCGGGCGACAATCTGGTTGGCCTGAACTTTATCTCCTTCGTGCACGCTGAGTTCGGCGAGGATCCCTCCGTCAAGCGACTGCAATACCTGTTCGCGCGAGCTGGGGATCACTTTCCCGCTGCCGGTTGAGACTTCATCCAGCTTGCCGAAATATGCCCAGATCCCCAGGACTGCAAACAGCAGCGTGCTGAGCAGAATAATGCGGCTGGCCCCGGAAAAACGGTGCTCGCGGCGAATATCGAGGTCGTCCATGGCGGCGTCATGCGGATTGGTTTTCATTTTTCCACTCCCGACTGTGAGTAGGGGCAGGTGCCCGGCTCGCATTCAACGCCTGCGCTTTCGGGGCATCCATGACCAGTTGACCCTCTTTGAGCACCACCACGCGTTCGACCAGTTCCAGAACCGGTACGCGATGGGTTGCAACAATCAATGTGCGGTTGCCCAGCCACAGGTTCAGACGCTGAATAAACTCCCGTTCGGTGTGTTCATCCAGAGAGGCGCTGGGTTCGTCGAGCAGGACAATATTGGGTGAGCGTAGCAGCATTCTTGCCAGCAGGATCGACTGCCGTTGGCCGCCGGACAGACCGTTGCCGCCTTCCATAATGGGGTGCGCCAGCCCTTTGGCGAGCTGTTTAACGAAAGCCGCCGCGCCGCTGACCTCCAGCGCTTCGAAGATCTGCGCGTCGCTGGCATGCGGTGCGCCGAGGGTCAGGTTCTCGCGTAGGGTGCCGAAAAACAGCCGCGCATTCTGGCTGAGAAAACCGATGTTGCGGCGTAAATCGGCCATATCGATCTGCGCCAGGCTCAGGTTGTCGAGCCGGACATCGCCCTGGATAATCTCCACACCACCCGCCATGGCCTGCAGCAGCGTTGATTTCCCGGCGCCGTTACGCCCGAGGATCGCCACCCGTTCGCCGGGCATGACCTCCAGGCGCGAGATCCGCAGCGGAACGCGCTGATCGTCGCTGTGGTAGCGAAAGTGTGCGTTCTCAAACAGATAATGGCCGTGAAAAATCTCCTGATGCACCCGGTCTTCGTCGTACTGCGTTTCGGTGGGAAGCTGCATGATGCTGTCTAATCCCATCTTCGCCGCCTTGACCTGTTGCCAGCGGGCCAGCACGCCGCACAGATTAGCCATCGGAGCAATCATTCTGGAACCGAGCATTGAGGCCGCCACCACGGCGCCGGTGGTCATCGTGCCTTCAATGACCATCGGCGCGCCAAACATAATGATGGCGGCGTAGACCAGGCTTTGTACTGACATCCCCCAGCCAATCAGCCCCTGAGTCAGCCTGCGCGTGCGCAGCCCGGACTCTCCGGTAATGCGGATATAGCTGTTCCACTGCTGTAAAAAGCGGTTTTCAGCTTGCATCAGCTTGATGTCTTCCAGACCCTGAACGCTCTCGACCAGCACCGCGTTGCGCAGGGTGGATTCATGGGCAGCCTGGTTGGCGAGCACCGCCAGCTTCTTCTGTAACAGTAAGCCAGGCAGGATCATCAGCAGGGCCGCGACAGGTGCAATCCACGCCAGCGGTGGGGCGATAAATGCCAGCACCACGATGAACAGAAAGAAAAACGGCAGATCGACAATGGTCGACATGGTTGAGGAGGTGATCATCTCGCGAACTTGTTCCAGCTCGCGCAGTTGAGAAATAAAGCTCCCCGTCGAGCGGGGGACAGCGCTGTTGCGCAGCCGCAATGCGTGGCTAAACACGCGATCGGAAATGCGCATATCGGCGCGTTTGCCGAGCAGGTCCATGATGTGGGTACGCGCTTCGCGCAGCAAAAAGCCAAACAGCACCGCGACCAGAACACCGGTAGAGAGAACATACAGCGTTGGATAAGACTGGGCGGGGATCACCCGGTCATAGACCTGCATCGAAAAAATAATCCCGGCGAGCGACAGGACGTTAATCAGAAAGGCGGCAATCATGACCGGCAGGTAAGGGCGGATATCTTGTAAAACCAGCTCGCGTATCCAGTCGGGTCTAAAGCGCGAAATATAGCGATCAACCCGACCGTCTTTTAACGCCGATAACGGGCGCAGTGCGGTGATAGTATGGATTTCTGGCAGAAGCTCAGCCACTGCCAGCCGGTTGCGTTGTCCCTCGTCGGCGATGATAAAAACATCCAGGGCATCTTCACCGTTAAAATGTTCGATCACCATGATTTGGCCGTCGTGCAGTTCCGCCACCACCGGTAAACGCCATTGGTTAAGTACCTGCTTTGCGGTATCCAGCGTATGAAAGGAAAGTCCCGCCTGGCGCGCTAATTGCGTCAAAGCAAGGGTTTTGCTTTTCCCCTCAAACCACGGGGCGTTAGCCTGAATAGCACCAGGCGAACAGGCAACGCGATAGTGGCTGGCAATATGCGTCATTGCCTGTGCCCACTGGCTCAGGGTGGGTTCGCCAATAGCATCTTCAACAACAGGCTCGACGTCGCTCATAGCTGGATCTCCACCGATTGAATGCTGCGGTTATTTAAGGCGAACGCCTGGCGCAACGATCCAGTGTTGTAGAGGCAGTTCAGTTGTAGCTGGCGAAGCTGGCTTTGGGTCTGGAGTTCGGCAAAACGGGCCTGGTACACCTCCTGTTCGGCGTTAAGAACATCAAGTAATGGGCGTGAGCCGAGATCCAGATACTGCTGTTGATACAGTTCGCGCGTTTGTTCGCTCAGCCGCTGCTGGCGGCGCAGGATCTGCAATGCAGTTGCGAGACTCATTGCCTGGCTGCGGGATTCCAGTAATTTCTGTCGTACTTCGAGTCGGGTGCGCTGAATAGAGTACTGTGCGGACTCTACCGCGTGGCTGGCGGCGTTGCGTCGGGCGGTGAGCCCGCCTCCTTGATACAGCGGCATTTCGACTTTTACCCACGCTGAGTACTGCGTTTTGTCGAGCACCTCATGGCTGGGGTATTTGTCGTTGAGATAGTGCTGAACAGATGGCTCCAGGGAAATGGTTGGCGTCATCTGCGCGTTGGCGTAATCAAGGTTGGCCTGCGCGACGTTCGCCTGCGCCCAGGCCGCCAGCACTGCAGGAACTAACTTATCCTCCGGTTTTACCACATCGCAACTGCTGTCCAGTTTTACCGGAAACTCATTGCTGATGCCGTTAAGCGAGTTCCAGCCGAGATAGCTCATCAATGTCGCTTTGCTACTGTCGAGATTGGCCTGATATTGCGCCAGTTGAGAACGTGCGGACTCGATACGCGCATCGGTTTGCACTACGTCTGACAGCGAGGTCGCCCCTTCATCATTACGTTCTCTGGTCAGTCGACCAATACCGTTTAGCGCGACCAGTTGCTCTTCGGCGGCATCCACCATCTGTTGCCATGTCTGAACCTGGACGATGGCATTGGCGGTAGCGTGAGCGACAGTATCGATGCTGAGTAACACGTTTGCCTGTTGCTGCGCTGAACCGGCGGTTTCGGCGCGCACCTGGCTGGCGACTTTGCCGAAGTCATACAGCATTTGTGACACCGAAATGACCAGTGCAGGGCTGAAGCCATGGTCAGTGTAGGTATTGCTGTAGCCGTTGTTCATTCCGGCTGTAACTTGCGGGTAATATTTCGCTTTCGCCACGTCTATCTGCTCATTTTGCGAGAGCAGTTTGCCAATGGATTCACGAATAGAAGGATGCCAGCTCACGGCGCGACTCACCGCGTCGTTAAGCGTCAGGCTTCCGGGAGCGGCAACGCTTAGCGGTAGATCGGCCACAGAACCATCCAGAGAGGGAAGCATCTGACTGGTTGCCAGCCCTTCCGGCGTAATAATTTGCGGTTCATCTTCGGCATTCGCACGAACGGAACAAAACGTTAATGCCAGCAGTACAGCAACAGGGGCGACATTTCTCATAGTTTATCCCTTGCAAAATAGGGCAGTGACGATTGTTATTGCCCCGGACGTCATGGCATCCGGGGCTGTTGTTATATCGTTATAGTGGTATGGCGTTCGTTTCAGGTCACAATGTGATTTTGTTGGATCAGCTCATCGAGCGTGGTGTGTACGTTCTCCAGCGTTACGAGGTTAGTGGTGTGGTACGTGTTGCCTGTACCGTCGCGATCAATGGACACGATGGTGTTGTTACCGCTGGTGGTCACTGTGAGGTAGTTGCCGAGCGTGGCATTTTGTCCGTTCCAGCCTACCAGCAGGTCGCCGATGTCGATTTTGTCGCCCTGAGCCAGTGAAAAGTTGGTCCAGTTGTCCGCAGTCCCGTTACCGCCGGTAGCGTCGTTGGCATTGAGCAGGTGATAAATCAGCGTATCGCCGTAGACCGATCCGGTGATGACGTCATGCTGTGCGGTGCTTGCCATCTGCGGGTTCATATTGATGGTCAGCGTAGCGGTGTCCGTGTGCCCGTTTTGGTCGTTCAGCGTATAGGTAAAGGTCTCTTTGCTGATTATCGACGCTACGGTTGTACCCGGCTTCAGCGTGTAGATGTATGAACCATCCAGGTTCATGGTCAGTGAACCATAATGACCCTGAATGGTTGCGCTACTGGCGCTGCCGGCCGGATTGAGGGTGGCGGTACTGCCGTTAAAACCGGTGACAGTGAGCTGGGTATGGACGGTTGAGAGCTGATCGTGCGCGCCAGCGGCATCACTGCCATCAAAAATATTGCCATTCACCGTCGTGGTGTTAACGTCCCAGGTATTGAGGTGCCATGTCGTACCCGTGACGTTTGGCGTAATGCTGACGTTGCCAACGGCCAGTCCCCCCATTGTTCCTGTGAAGCTGATGCTGTAATGACCAGCGGCTAGCTCAGCATTACCCAGCGAGACGGCAATTGAACTGCCTAACAGGCTGATAGAGCTGGCGGGTACAGAGCCAGAAAGCGAGAATCCGTCAGGACCGGTGATTGTCCAGGTTACGCCCAGCGTACCGACGGTGATAAGTGTGCCGATGCTAAAGTTGAGCGTGGCACCTTTCAGTACGTCATTTGTTGCGATATCAAACGAACCTGTACCGGTTGCTTTGCTCCCCAGCGTCGGAATTGTCGCGGTGCCCAGCGCGCCACTTCCATATGCCGCAGAGTCCTGAATGGTACTTACCGCCATCATGCTGCTGACGTCATTTACTGCGTCCAGCGCTTGCGGGGTCGCCGTAATGTTCAGCGAGGCGCTACCTGTATCGCCATTGGGGGCTTTGACCGTATAGACGAAACTGTCCGGTGTGCTGATACCGTCTGCGCCCAGTCCGCTTTTCAGCGTGTAGGTGTAGTTCCCTTTTGCATCAATAGTCAGGGTGCCGTATTGTCCGTTAATGGTGGTAGTGCCCGTTGCGTTAACGGCGACACCGTTCACTTCGGTGATAACGGTATTAGCCGGAGCCGAGTCGTTGGCCAGCAGATTTCCATTGGTTGCCGCACTCAGGCTGTCGACGGCGTAGGTGTGATCGGCCTGAATATTCAGGGTATAGCTGGTCAGCAGCGTCAGGCCGCCGGAAGCGTTAAGCAGGAACAGATAGTCACCGCCCGGCAGCGTAATGGTATACGCGGGTGAATTGCCGCTCAGTAGGGCGGTTACCCAGTTCGGTTGTACCCGGTACTGCTCATACTGCTGAATAGACTCGTTGAAGCGGTAGACATAGAGATCAAAGCCGCCCAGCGTTACGCCAAGTACGCTGGCCTGAACCGTTATCGTTCGGGTCGCGCCGTCATCAACGTTGAATTTAATCGGGTTGGTCAAACCGTTGACCAGGCTGACATCCAGCAATTGTCCCAAACCAACACTGGCGAGCGTGAAGCCGGTTTGTTGTGATGGATGGTTGTCGACTGCGATGACCTGCGTCCCGTAAGTCAGCGCAGCCACATCGTCTGCCGCCGTTACCGTACTGGTGGTCGGGGCCTGACCCAGCGTGACCACCAGTTTTGCCGAGGAGTGATCGCTACCATGCGTTAGCGTGTAAGTGAAACTTTCGGAACGGCCATACACTGAGATTGACGTATTGGTCAGGGTATAGGTGTAGCTACCATTCTGATTGATATGCAGAATGCCGTATTTCCCCTGCACATCAATGCCGCCCGCCGGGACGTTCACGACGTTGCCGTTACCGTCAGTGATAGCGGTGACCAGCGTGCCGGAAGGGGCGTTATCTTGACCGTTAGTTGGATCGGTATCGGTGATGATGTTACCGGATTCTGTGGTCCCCCCAGTGATGGTTCCGCCGTTGGTTTTCACCACGGCAACGTCCAGGCTGGTGTATGCGCCAGTCGCCAGCAGGTTAGTGTTGAAGCTGACCACGCGATAATCCCCGCCTGTCAGCCCATCATAATTGAGCGTCACTCCAGAGGCTCCGATGGTCAGCAAACTGGCAAAATTGGGTTTTGAGGTATCGACCACGGTTATCCAGGTGTTGAGCAAGGAGTCATAGCGCTGGATAACAATCTCCATTGAGCTTAATAGTGACAGCACAATGCCGGTCGCCGCGGCGTTAATGGTGATGGAGCCACTACCGCCAGACTGGATGCTGAAATTAACACTTGCCGTATCGTTACCCAGCACATTGGCGACATTACCCAGTGCGTTCACCAGCAGGAAACCGTAATCGCTTTGATGCTCAGTGCTGATTGTCACGTCAGTCTGTAGCGGCAAACGGGTGACATTATCTTCAGCCTGCAGGGGGAGTACCGGCGCGATGACGCTGGCAGGCGATGACGTGTTACCTGCCGCGTCGGTTGCCGTTGCAGATAACGACTGACCTTCAATCTGGCGTACAGGCAAGGCGGCACTGTAGACGCCACTGCTGTTGGCGACCGCTGTCACGCTGGTGCCGCCAGGCAGGGATATCGTCACCGTACTGCCGGCTTCGGCAATGCCGCTCACTGTTCCGCCATCGGCGCTGATCAAAATCGTAGGAGGTGGCGGTGGCGTGGTATCCACAATGACGCTGAACGAGCCAGACAAAACGCTCGAGCCGTTGGCATTTGTGGCGTTGGCAGTAAACGCGTGGTTGCCTTCGCTGAGCGCACCGGATGGGGTAAAGCTCCAGATCCCATTCCCGTCTGCGGTTGTGCTCCCCATCAACGTGCCGTTGTTATACAGGTTGATAACGGCGTTTGCCTGCGCAGTTCCGCTCAGTGTTGGGCGGGTATCATTCGTGGTTTTCCCGGCGGTGACCAGGCCCGTGATAGTGCCGACATCATCGAATACGCTGGAGATCACTGGCGCAGGCGGTACGCCGGTAAACGGGGCCAGCACGTTACCCGCCGTACCGATGTTGCCTGCGGCGTCCTGTGCGCTAACCAGCAGCGTTTGTCCACTAATTTGCGGTGGATTCAGGGTAAAGGTGAAGTTACCGGAAGCATTCGCTGTCGTGGTGCCGAGTACCGTTCCGCTACCAGAGGTGATAATGACCGTACTGTTCGCTTCGGCCACGCCGGTTAACGCCGTACCATTGGCGTTGACCGCCAGCCCGGTTGGAACACCGGGCGCGATGGTATCGACCACAATGGCTGCCGCAGACGATAATCCACTGGTATTCCCCGCCGCATCTGTCGCCGTGATGGTAAAAGAATGAGCCCCTTGAGCCAGAGCAGTGGACGGCGTGTAACTCCAGTTGCCGGTGCTGTCAGCCGTTACGCTGATAACAAAACTGCCATTATCATAAATATCGACTCGCGCGTTGGCCTCTGTGGATCCGTTCAGGGTTGGGCGTGAGTCATTGGTGGGCTGGTTGCTGCCAATCGCACCGGTGTTGGGGCCAACATCATCAATAATGCTACTTATTGAAGGCTGTGCCGGGGCTGTGGTGTCCACCACCACGGTAAAACCTGCTGTTGCGCCGCTGGTATTACCTGCCGCATCGGTAGCGGTTACAGTGAAGGTATGGGACCCGGTCGCGAGCGGCGTGGTCGGAGTAAATGTCCAGCTATTATTGCTTTGCACCAGCGCAGTACCAAGCAGAGTGTTCCCGTCATAGATGCTGACAGTGCTACCGGCTTCGGCGGTACCGTTGAGCGTTGGGCGGGCATCGTTGGTTAGCTGCCCATTGTTCAGCGCTGTATTGAAAACTCCCCCTGCGATGTCATCTATGACCGAGATCAGTTGTGGGATTGGCGGTGGGGTCGTATCGATATTAATAATAAATCCGCTTGAGGTGGCACCGATATTGCCTGCGGCGTCGGTGGCGATAGCAGTGAATGTATGTTGGCCGTTGCTCAGTGTGGATGGCAGATATTCCCACGTCCCATCTATTGTGGCTGTTACCGTCCCCAGCAGCGTGCCGTTATCGTAAATCGCGACCCGGGCATTCGCTTCCGTTGAGCCACTGAGCAGCGGACGGGTGTCATTGGTCCAGGCTCCACTGGACAGAGTCCCGGTGCCGGGCTGTACATCATCGACGGCCTGGATGATGGTGGGGGCAAGCGGGGCAACGGTATCCACAATGATGTTAAATGCGGCGGATGACTGACTGACGTTTCCGGCTGCATCCGTGGCGGTCACCGTGAGCGCATGGTTACCATTTCCAAGTCCGGCTGTTGGCGTGAAGTTCCAGGCTCCATTGGCGTCTACCGGAGCGGTACCGAGATAGGTGCCATTGTCATAAATTTTGATCGTGGAATTGGCTTCTGCCGTACCACTGAGCGTGGGTTGCGCATCATTTGTGACCTGGCCGTTGTTCAGATTGCCCGTCAGCGGGCCGACATCATCTGCGACCTGAGAAATGACGGGTATACCCGGCGATATGGTATCGACGATGAGCCCAAAGCCGTTCGACGCAAGGCTGGTGTTACCTGCACTGTCGGTCGCGGTGACGGTCAATGTATGTGGTCCGTTGCTCAGAGCATCCGTTGGGGTAAAGTTCCAGATACCTCCCGCACCCACGGTGGTAGTGCCAATGGGTTGACCATCGCTCAGAACGGTAATGGTTGCTCCCACTTCGCCCGTGCCACTCAGTGCCGGACGTGTTTCGTTTGTCGTCTGCCCATTGGTTATCGCGCCTGTTGTGGGCGCCGTATTGTCCAGCACCGTGCTAATGATGGGGGGCTGTGGGGCGATAGAATCCAGTTCGAGGGTAAAGGACGAAGATACCCCACCCATATTGCCCGCCTGGTCGGTGGCAACGGCGGTAAAGATGTGTTGCCCCTGAGTCAGTGGGGCATCCGGCGTGAAGCTCCAGTTGCCGGATTCATCAACCTGGGTTGTACCAATATCAACGCCTTTATCGCGGATGGTGATAGATGCGCCGATCTCTCCTTTGCCGTTCAGCGTGGGTTGTGCATCGTTAGTCAATTGTCCGTTAGTCAGCGATGTGTTGCCGGGTTGATCGTCAATCACCGAGGTAATGTTCGGCGCCGCGGGCGGCAGCGTATCAACTACCAGAACGAAAGGTGGGCTTGCCGGACTGATATTGCCAGCGCCATCCGTGACGGTTGCGGTTAACGAATGATTGCCTTCACTAAGTGCTGGAGCCGGTGTAAAGCTCCAGTTGCCGTTTTCATCGCTGGTGGTTGTGCCAATTACCGCGCCATTATCGCGAATGGTAACCACTGAATCGGCCTCGGTGACGCCAGCAAGCGTTGGGGTGTTGTCGTTGGTTAGCTGTCCGGATGTAAGGGATTGCGGGGTACCGACGTCGTCCGTTACCGTCACAATAGAGGGCGCGCTTGGGATTAACGTATCGACAATAATCCGGAAGCTGTTGGAGGGATCGCCCTGGTTGCCTGCCGCATCCGTTGCGCGTGCGGTAAAGATATGCTCGCCTTCTCCCAACCCATTTGTCGGAGTATAGCTCCAGTATCCGCTGCCACTCACGGTGGTTGTGCCAATCGCGATACCTTTATCGTAAAGGGTGATAGTCGCACCCGCTTCGCCGGTTCCATTGAAGGTCGGGCGTGCATCGTTGGTAATTTGTCCGGTATCTAACGATCCTGTACCTGGTAACACGTCGTCAATCACACTGGTGATCGCGGGTGCTTGTGGGGCGGCAGTATCGATAGTGATGGCGTAATTGGGCGACAACCCACTGGGTTCTGAGTTTACAGTTTGCGATACGGTGAAATTGTAGGTCGTGCCGTTTGTCAGTGGAGTGGATAATGGATAGCGCCATGCGCCGGAAACGGCATCGGCGGTGACCGTAGCGATTACATTCCCATCCTGATAAATTGTAACCGTTGCTCCTGCCGTGGCGGTTCCTTGTAACAGCGGTGAGGTGTCATTGGTGGATTTACCGTTGCCAATCACTCCTGTAACGGGAGAGACATCATCAATGATTTCGAGAGTTGGCGGATGCGGAATACTGGAAGTGGCCGCGTTAAACGGCGTAGGGTCGCTGCTATTGCCCGCCTGATCCTGGGCGATTGCATTCAGATTCTGCCCCGTAGTTTGTGCGGGTGATATCGTGACGGTGTAGACACCTGTAACGCTGTTCGCAATGCCCTGGCCCAGTACCGTGGTACCATTTCTGATGATGACGGTACTGCCCGGCTCGGCTGTCCCGCTCACCAGCGTGCCGTTCGGGTCAACATAGGTGACGATTGGCTCGGCAGGAGGCTGCGTATCGAGTATCAACATCACAGGGTTTCCTGCCGCCAGGGAATTACCCGCGGGATCCCTGGCGCCGAACGTCAGCGTGTGCGGGCCATCGCCCGTCAGCGTAATCTCAATACTCCAGCTACCATTCGCCGCAACGAGGGTTTCGGCAATGGGATTGCCGCCATCGAAAATGACTACCGTACTGCCCGGCGCACCGGTCCCGCTGATTGTTGGGGTGGTATCATCCGTGACGCTACCGTTGGTCAATGAACCGATAATGACGCCAGCGTCATCTTCAATATCTGTAACCTGCGGTAGGGTCAGCACGGTGCTGCTAACCGTAAACGCTACGCTGTTTGATGGGGTACTGGCGTTCCCCGCCGCATCGGTTGCAATGGCCGTTAGCGTATAACTTCCGTTTGCCAGTGCCGTCCCAGGAGTAATACTCCAGGTGGTGCCAACCACCGTTGTGGTACCGATAATCGTACTGCCGTTGTACAGCGTGATCGTGTCGCCGTCAGTGCCGGTTCCGCGAATAGTTGGCGTCGTATCATCTGTTATTGCGCCAGGTGCAAGATCGCCCTGGAAACCACCGACATTATCATTGACGGCAAGAATAACAGGGGAGGCAGAGGGCGTTGTATCGATCTCCAGGAGGATGGCATCTGATGGCGGGCTGACGTTGCCAGCAGGATCGGTCGCCGTAATGGTCACCTGATAAACATCCTGGGGAAGTGGCACTGATGGTGTAAAGCTCCAGCTACCGTCTGCCCCAACCGTTGCGGTACCCTGCGACGAAGAGTTGCCATTAAGATAGAGGGTAATGAGATCGCCGACACTTCCCGTGCCGCTGAACGTTGGCGTGGTGTCGTTAGTCATGCCGTTTGTCACGACCCCGGTTATCGGATTGACGTCGTCCGTAATGGTGGGCGGGAGCGGTTGCGTTGGCGGCAGATTATCCACCGTCAGCGTAAAGCCCGCCGATGGGATCCCTGTGTTGCCCGCCGCGTCGGTCGCCGTGGCGGTGAATTTATGCGGCCCATCGGCAAGTGAGGTCGGGGTAAATGTCCAGGTGCCGTCTGGCTGTACGGTAGTGATGCCGGCGAGGCCGCCATTCTCATAAATCGTAATTGTCGCACCCGGCTCACCTGTTCCGGACAGTTTAGGGTTGTCGCTTTTCGTGCTGCCGCCATTACTCAGTGCTTTAGTTTCAATGCCAATAAGCCCTTCCGCTGAGGTGATGATCGGGGCCGCGGGTGGTGTTGTATCGACAGTCAGCATGAAACTTCCGGCGGTACTGGCGTTACCCGCCGCATCTGTCGCGATAGCTGACAATGTGTGCGAGCCTTCACTAAGTGGCTGGGTGACCGGGAAACTCCAGCTTCCTCCGGCCACAACGGTGGTCGTTCCAATCGGTGTGGCACCATCGTAGATAGTGATGGTGGAGCCAACTTCTCCGGTCCCCTTCAGTGACGGCAGGTTATCGTTTGAACGGCTACCAGAAGGCAAGTCAACGGGTGCATTGCCGATGTCATCTGTGGCGGCTGAAATGACCGGAGCCCCAGGAGGCTGGGTGTCAACGGTAATGGTGACAGTGACGGGGGAGGTGACGACGTTACCGGCGGCATCTGTTGCGGATACTGTAAAATGATGGTCGCGATCGGCAAGCTGCTTGTTGTCCGGGACGGTATAGCTCCAGGTACCTGACTTGTCGATGAGCATCACCGTCATCAGCAAACCGTTATCATACAGGTTCACCAGCGAGCCTGGCTCGCCGGTCCCGGAGAGGGTCGGCGTGTTGTCGTTGGTTACCCCGTTGTTATTCGCGATGTTACCGGTGATGGTTCCGACGTCATCGTTAATCAGAGTAATAACCGGGACGGTCGGTGCGACGCTATCGACAATGATTTTCCAACTGGCGGCGCTACTGGTGTTGTTGGCGGCATCAGTTGCCGTAACCGTAAACACGTGTGCGCCCTGGCTCAGCGCGGTGGTCGGCGTGTAGTCCCAGTTACCATTGATATCGGCGGTAACGGTGGTTAGCAGGGTGCCATTATCATAAATTTTTACCTGCGAGCCCGCTTCGGCGGTGCCCTTAATTTCCGGTTTATCGTCGTTTGTCAGCGTGTTGTTATCAATTTTTCCGATGACGTCGGGAACATCATCTAAGACGGCAATAATAATCGGTTGGTCTGGCGCGGTAATATCCGGAGCCAGCGCGGAAGCGGGCAGACTTTCGTTGCCTGCGCTGTCCGTTGCGGTCACTTTTACCGTTTCACCATTGTTTTGTGACGGGGTGATCGACACGGCAAAGTGACCGCCGCTGTCTGCCTGACCCACGCCAATCGTATTCCCGTTGCTGTCTTTTACGGTGATAGTGCTGCCGATTTCAGCATGTCCACTGACTGAACCACCATCCCCGGCGACAATTACCCCTGTCGGTGCGTCAGGGGCGGTGCTGTCTGGCGCGGTGACTGCTGTGTTATCACTGGTATTACCTGCTGCATCCGTTGCATTGGCGACAAGATGTTCGCCGTTCGTTTGTGGCGGAACCAGTGTGGCGGTGAAATCTCCATCAGCATCAGCGGTGGTCGTGCCAATGATAGTGCCACCAGGATTGAGAATATGTACGGTACTGTTGGGCTCTGCCGTGCCGGAAACCTCATTGCCCGCGTTATTGATTGTCAGGTTTGCGGGCGGTAGCGGGGCGGTGATATCGGGAGCGAGTGCTGTTTCTGGCAAACTCGGGTTTCCTGCTGGATCGGTAGCGATAGCGGCTATGGTTTCGCCATTGGTTTGTGGGGGGTTTATGGTGATAGTAAACGAGCCATCTGACCCGGTAACGCCACTGCCGATTAAATGATTATTATTGTCGGTTATAGTCACGGTACTGCCGGGTTCAGCCGTACCAGTGACGACAGCACCATCGGCAGATACGTTCAGATTGTCTGGTGATAACGGCGGCTGAGTATCGATATTGATATTGAATGCCGTCGATATTCCCCCCGTACCCAGGTGGTTGGTTGCCGTAGCGGTGAAGGCGTATGAGCCGTCCCGCAAGTTTGTGCTGGAGGTCCAGTCCCAACTACCGTTGCTGTCGGCGACGACGCTGTCGATATATGCCCCGTTATTGTAAATTTTAACCGTACTGTTGGCGTCAGCTGTTCCGGAAAGCGTTGGGGTCGCATCATTAGTGGACTGATTGTTGGTCAATGACCCAACGGAGGGCGCGACATCATCCATAACGCTGACAATCACGGGGACGCCTGGATAACCGGAATTTGAGGCACTGAATGAGGTATCTGGCCCGATATTGCCTGCTTCATCCTGAATCTTTGCTGTCAGCGTTTCACCATGTGTTTGCGAGGGTGATATGCCAATAGTGAAGGTGCCGCCTGAACCGACGATTGCTGAACCCAGAACCTGGTTGTTACTGCCAATGATGGTGACAGTGCTTCCGGGCTCTGCACTACCCGTCACCATGGTGCCTTCCAGGTTCACTGAAGAAATTACTGCGGCGGCAGGTGGGGTGGTATCGACGGTAATGACCCAACTGTCTGAGATTGCGCTGCTGCCCGCATTGTTTGATGCGCTGACCGTAAACTGGTGAGCGCCTTCCGCGAGCGGGGAAGATGGAGTAAACGTCCAGTTGCCGTTGGCATCGATAGTGACCTGTCCTATTTCGACACCGTTATCAAAAATATGTAAGGTGGCATTTGCGGGGCCAGTGCCCTGAAGAGTAGGCGTATTATCGTTGGTGGATTCCTGCTGATTGACAGGACCTGTAATCAGCTCCTGATTATCGATCACGCTGGTAATAACGGGCACGTCTGGCATATTAGGGGTTGTTGTCGGCGGATCGCCACCATCGCCGTTGCCATTGTCATTGCCGTTGCCATTGCCATTGCCATTGCCATTGCCATTGCCATTGCCATTGCCATTGCCATTGCCATTGCTATTGCTATTGCCATTGCCATTGCCATTGCCATTGCCATTGCCATTGCTATTGCCGTTCCCACCATTATCGTTTCCGGCGTTGTTATCGCTCCCCCCACCGCCACCGCCACCTGCAGCGAGGCCAACTCCGCCAGCGACCGCGATCCCGCCAAGAACCCAGGGCCAAACTGCGCCTCCTTCATGACTGCCTTCGCTCGCCATCAATGGGGTGAGATCGTCCAGATGCTGATAGTGGAATGCGCCATCCGTATCCTGAACCCACCATAGTGCGCCGTTGCTATCTTCAAGTACGAGCTGGCTTTGTTCATCACCTTTGCCAACGTAAAAGTTTTTAATTGTGATAGTTTCACCAGAGCGGAGTGTGACAATCAGATCCTGATTTACGCGGGTAAGCTGACTGATTTCTTCACGAGAAACAGACAGCTTCACGATGGAAGGTGAATTGAGCGTGACTTCTGAAGCTTCAATATTTGTGGAAACACCAGTCAATTTTGATACAACGGCGAGTAGACGCATATATTCACTCCTGATGGCAGGCCGAGAGTATTAATCCACAATAGCGTGTTGGGAGAATGAGCTGACAGGTGCCCGTTCATCGTATAGATGAGTTTGCACATGTGGTTTCATTGATTAGGTCACGCAGGTATCAGTTTGTTTTTCGAATACGTCAGGGCCCCTGAGTCTGAATAGTTCTTTCGTATTAGATGATATAGTCAGAAAGGATGTATTACGCAAATTATCTATATTAAAAATACATTGAGGTAATTGAAAAGGATACTTTCCAGTACGTGTTTTGGTTGTTGTTGAAATCTAACTCGCTGTATATAAAGTTGTTTTTCCTCTTTGTGGTTTTTTACAAATCTAATAAACACCAGTAATAATAGTGTTATTGGTGAGGCGTAAAATATAAACGATACGCTCTTGAAGTTTTATTTTATTAAGCTATGGACCCGATAAAATAATGAAAAGACTATTTTAGGTTTGAACGATTCAGCGGTGTAAAAACTATAATTTTGGTGAATATAATGGGTGGGTTTCAATAACTAAACAATAAGAGCCAGCCTCATGATGAGAGACTGGCCGCTGAGAGGGGATTTATCGACCTGCATTTTTCATAATACGAGCTTTGTCCAACTGCCACTCACGTTCTTTTACATCGGAACGCTTGTCGTGCTGTTTCTTCCCTTTTGCGACGCCAATTTTGACTTTGCACCAGGCATTCTTCCAGTACAGCGAAAGTGCCACGACGGTGTAACCGTCACGATTCATGCGTCCATATAAGGAGTCAAGTTCGCGTTGGTTTAACAGAAGCTTACGGGTGCGAGTAGGGTCACACACGACGTGCGTTGAGGCAACGGCCATCGGCGTGAAGTTGGCGCCAAACAGGAACGCTTCGCCGTCTTTGAGAATGACATAGCTATCGCCAATATTGGCCTTTCCTGCGCGCAGGGATTTGACTTCCCAGCCTTGCAGTGCGAGTCCAGCTTCGAACTCTTCTTCAATAAAGTATTCGTGTCGTGCGCGCTTGTTGAGCGCGATTGTGGCTGAGCCAGGTTTGTGTGCTTTTTTCTTCGTCATAATGCCGCTCAGTATAGGTAATCTGGAATTGAAAAACACCCCATTTCATCCAGCGGGGCGCAAGGCGCTATCTTAGCACGAGTTGGGCTATAGCGTTTTTTTTAGCGGATGATAAATGGTATTATTTGCACGATTGATATTGATGGAAATTGTTATGCCTCAGATTAGCCGGACCGCTTTAGTACCTTACAGTGCGGAACAGATGTATCAGTTAGTGAATGATGTTAAATCCTATCCTCAGTTTTTACCGGGTTGCACCGGAAGCCGCGTCCTGGAGTCGACTCCGGGGCAAATGACGGCCGCTGTGGATGTCTCGAAAGCAGGGATCAGCAAAACGTTCACCACGCGTAATCAACTGACCAGTAACCAGAGCATCCTGATGCATCTGGTCGATGGACCGTTCAAGAAACTGATTGGCGGCTGGAAGTTTACGCCACTAAGTCATGAAGCGTGTCGTATTGAGTTTCATCTCGATTTTGAGTTCACCAATAAGTTAATCGAACTGGCGTTTGGCCGCATCTTTAAAGAGCTGGCTTCTAATATGGTGCAGGCCTTCACGGTTCGCGCGAAAGAGGTTTACAGTGTCAGCGTCGGCTAAAATTGTCGTTGAAGTAGCGTACGCGCTGCCCGAGAAACAGTATCTGCAGCGCGTGACGTTGCAGCAGGGCGCAACCGTCGAAGAGGCGATTCGCGCTTCGGGATTGCTGGAGCTACGTACTGATATCGATCTCAGCAAAAATAAGGTGGGCATCTACAGCCGTCCGGTTAAGCTTGCTGATGTTTTGCATGACGGCGATCGGGTGGAAATTTATCGGCCATTGATTGCTGATCCGAAAGAACTGCGCAGGCAGCGAGCAGAGAAATCCGCTAAAAAATAACAGACAATAAAAAAGGTGCTCATTGAGCACCTTTTTTTGATCTCTCAAACCTACTTGTTGTCGGTCAGAGCAGGTTTGTTATCAATGTTGGTTAATACGCCGCTGCTGTTAAAGGTCAGCGTCAGCGTTTGCTGAGTAACGCCTTCATGCCCTGGCTGCTGACGGAACACATAAAACCAGGTGTTAGTACCAAAAGGATCGGACATCATTGGTGTACCCAGTGCATAAGCAACTTGCTGTTGCGTCATACCTGTACGCACTTTGGCGACATCGGTAGGTGTCAGATAATTTCCCTGGTTGATGTCAGGGCGGTAAACCACTCGCTCCAGAGTGGAACAGCCTGCAGTCAACATCAGTAGTACTGCTGCAGCAGCAGTCAGCGTTTTACAGCGCATAGTGATTTGATTCCTTTTCGGGCCCGAGCAGTACGTGGCTCATATGTAATATGCCGATGATAATAGACCTTTCACCACTTTAAAACCTTTTGCTGTCGGGTCGGTCGGCGATTTTATGTTGAACTCAGACCGTCACAAGGTAAAAAAGTTTATGCCGCTAGCAGTTCTTTTGCATTTGCGAGGGTATTACGCGTCACTTCGCTACCGCCAAGCAGGCGGGCTAATTCCTGCAGGCGAGCGCGTTTATCCAGCGGCTGCATGTGTGTTTCGGTCATTGCGCCGTCAGTTTCTTTGCTGACATAGAAATGTTGATGACCGCAACCAGCAACCTGCGGCAGGTGAGTCACACACATCACCTGGGTTGATTCACCCAATTGACGCAGTAGCTTACCCACAACCGCTGCCGTCGGACCACTGATACCAACGTCGACTTCATCGAAAATCAGCGCAGGAGTTTCCATTTTACGCGCGGTAATCACCTGAATAGCCAGCGCAATGCGCGACAACTCACCACCGGAAGCGACTTTCGCAATCGGCTGTAACGGCTGACCCGGGTTAGTGGTAACTTTGAATTCCACACGATCGGCACCGTCTGCGCTCAGATGGTGTTCCTCAAATTTCACATCAATGCAAAAGACACCGTGCGGCATCGAGAGAGCATGCATGCTTTCTGTGATGAGTTTCCCCAATTCCTGAGCATAATGCTGGCGCTGTTGGTGCAGCATTTTTGCCGTTTCCAGCGCCTGCTGGTGGTGCGTGTTTACCGCCAGGGTTAAGGTTTCGAGCGAATCAGCCTGATCGTCAAGCTGCTGTTGCTCATCAAGCAGGGACTGGTAAAACTGTGGCAGTGCTTCAGGGGCGACGTGATGCTTACGCGCCAGAGAGATTTGCTTAGAAATTCGCTGTTCAAGCTCGAACAAACGGTTAGGGTCTAAATCCAGACGATCGCAATAGTGGCGCAGCTCATCGCTGGCTTCGCTGAGCTGGATTGTCGCCTCTTCCAGCATGTCCAGAATACCGGAGAGCTTACCGTCCATTCCCGCCAGTTCGCTGACCAGCTGTTTTGCCGTGTACAGCTGGCTTTGCAGGTTAATGTCTTCGCCGTCTGCCATGATAGCCAGCGCTTGCTGGCTGGTGGTGAGCAACTGCCCGCTGTTAGCCAGACGCTTGTACTCTTCATCAATTTGCTCAAACTCGCCCGGTTGTGGGTTAAATTCGTTCAGTTCTTTTAACTGGTATTGCAATAGCTCTGCCCGGGCTGCGCGTTCCTGGCTTTGTTGCTGATGATGTGCCAGGTCACGGCAGCTTTGGTGCCACAGTTGGTAGCGCACAGCCATTTCCTGAGTCAGGGACGCTTCATTGGCGTAGCCATCAAGCAGGGATTTTTGGTGTTCTGATTTTGTCAGGAGCTGATGCGCATGCTGACCGTGGATTTGAATAAGCAACTGGCCCAACTCGCGCAGCTGTGACAGCGGTACGGCAGTGCCATTGATAAATCCGCGGGAGCGTCCGTCGCTGCTGATTACGCGGCGTAACAAACACTCACGACCTTCTTCAAGCTGGTTCTCTTCCAGCCAGCGCAGGGCCGCAGGGGTATCTTTTAAAGAGAAGCGCGCGCACAGATCGGCGCGTGTGGCATCTGTACGTACCATGTCGGCCTCTGCCCGCCCGCCCAGACACAACCCGAGAGCATCAATGGCAATGGATTTACCCGCACCGGTCTCGCCGGTGATGACGGTCATTCCGCTTTGGAAATCGATCTCCAGTTCACGAACGATAGCAAAATTGCTGATGGTCAGTTGTGCCAACATAGCTGTTTTCCTGTATGAAAAACCATAACTGTAATTACATACAGTATAAACTGGTTTTTTATACAGTAAAGAGGTTGACGTTAAATTAGAATAATTTTTTTGACCAGCCTAATTTAGTGCTTAATGTATTGAAATAACTGTAATCTTTTGGGTGTATCAGGTTCAGATGATAATCACAGCGGCGAATCAATACGTCTTCACCTTCCTGTATAGGCAGGGCGATCTGGCTGTCGCAGCTGATCTCAAGATCGTTACGGCGATGAGAGAAGCGCAGGCGAATGGTGCTGCTACTGTTGATCACCAGCGGTCGTGCGGAAAGCGTATGTGGGAACATCGGCACCAGTGTAATGGCATCCAGCGAAGGCGTCAGAATTGGGCCTCCGGCAGAGAGCGAATAGGCGGTAGAGCCGGTCGGGGTGGAGATAATTAGCCCGTCTGAACGCTGGGAAAAGGCAAAGATTTCATCGATATAGACTTCAAATTCAATCATGTGCGCCACTTTTCCGGGGTGCAACACAACTTCATTGATCGCAGTGCTAATGCGCTTCTGGCAATCCTGTTGGCACACCTGGGCTTCGAGTAAAAAGCGCTTTTCGCTGATGTAGTGGCCTTCCAGTACGTCAGCTAATTGCTGTTGGGCATTGTCCGGGTCAAGATCGGTCAGAAAACCGAGATTGCCGCGGTTAATCCCGATAACTTTGATGTCATAGCGTGCCAGGGTGCGTGCAGCCCCCAGCATATTGCCGTCGCCACCGACGACTACGGCGAGGTCTGCTTGCTGACCAATTTCTGCGAGCGTACCGGTTTTCACATTTTTCAACTGCAGCTCGTGGGCGATTTGTTGCTCAACGATAACCTCATAACCTTTGACGCACAGCCAGCGGTAGAGCATTTCATGTGTGGTCAGTGCAGTGGGGTGACGTGGATGCCCCACAATGCCAATACACTTGAAATGTTTGTTCATTTTCTCGAGGTCCTTGTAACGAAGATTAGTGACAATGTGAGTACTTCCCTTGAAACCCTGAATCTTATCCCCATAATAATCCAGGTTAGCGAGATGAATGCGAAAAAAACGCGGAGAAATTCATGAGTAGTAAAGAACAGAAAACGCCTGAGGGGCAAGCCCCGGAAGAAATTATCATGGATCAGCACGAAGAAGTTGAGGCGGTAGAATCAGACGCTTCTGCTGAGCAGGTGGATCCGCGCGATGAAAAGATTGCGAATCTGGAGGCTCAGCTTGCAGAAGCTGAAACGCGCGAGCGTGACAGCGTGTTGCGTATCAAAGCGGAAATGGAAAACCTGCGTCGTCGTACCGAACTGGACGTAGAAAAAGCGCATAAATTTGCGTTGGAAAAATTCGTCAACGAACTGCTGCCGGTGCTGGATAGCCTGGACCGCGCGCTGGAAGTGGCGAACAAAGATAATGACGCGATGGCGGCGATGGTTGAAGGTATTGAACTGACCCGCAAGTCGATGCTGGATGTTGTGGCGAAGTTTGGCGTGCAGGTGGTTGCGGATATCGATGTGCCGATGGACCCGAACGTACACCAGGCTATTGCAATGGTTGAGTCTGATGAAGTTGCTGCCGGTAACGTGCTGATGGTCATGCAGAAAGGCTATACCCTTAACGGACGTACCATTCGCGCGGCAATGGTGTCTGTGGCGAAAGCAAAAAGCTAATCAGCCTCAGACCGGGTAGTGCTGATGCGTTACCCGGTCTGGATTATCCTCACTGGTCAGATACGCTTTCTCGTAGCGGTTTGACCGGCAATACCTGCACCTGCTTAATCATATTGTCCTGCACGTCGAGAATATCGATATCGTACTGCCCAATACGCACTCGCGTGCCGGCAACGGGGATCTCTTCCAGTGCTTCAAGGATAATACCGTTTACCGTTCGCGCATCATCTTCCGGCAAATGCCAGTTAAATGCCTTATTGATTTCACGAACGTTGGCGCTGCCATCAATAATTACTGAACCGTCATTCTGCGGCGTGACTTCTTCGGCAAGCGTTGGTGACATTGACGTGGTGAAGTCACCGACAATCTCCTCCAGAATATCTTCAACGGTGACCAACCCCTGAATATCGCCATATTCGTTGACCACCAGGCCGACCTTCTTCTTATTACGCTGAAATTTGATCAACTGAGTGCTGAGCGGGGTGCCTTCCGGGACAAAGTAGATCTCGTCGGCGGCGCGTAGCATGGTCTCTTTGGTGAACTCCTTTTTCTCGGCCATGAGTCGCCACGCTTCACGCACGCGCAACATGCTAATGGCATCGTCCAGCGAGTCGCGGTACAGCACAATACGCCCGTGCGGGGAGTGAGAAAGTTGGCGGACGATAGACTTCCAGTCATCGTTAATATCGATACCGATGATTTCGTTACGCGGGATCATAATGTCATCGACGCTGACTTTTTCCAGGTCCAGCACGGACAGCAGCATATCCTGGTTACGACGAGAGATTTGCGAGCGCGATTCATTCACCAGCGTGCGTAGTTCATCTTTACTCAGTGAACCGCTCACCACGATATCCGTTTTGATGCCCATCATCCGCATCAGCAGACGCGTGATGGTATTCAGTAACCAGACAAGCGGCATCATCAGTACTTGCAGTGGCGCTAACAACACGCTGCTGGGATAGGCCACTTTTTCTGGATACAGCGCGGCAATGGTTTTGGGCAATACTTCAGCAAATACCAGTACCACAAAGGTCAGGACCCCAGTGGCGATTGCCACGCCCGCATCGCCATACAGACGCATACCGACAATGGTCCCGAGTGCGGAGGCCAAAATATTCACCAGGTTGTTGCCAATGAGGACCAGGCTTATCAGACGGTCGGGCTTACGAAGTAATTTCTCAACGCGTTTTGCCTGACGATTTCCCTGTTTTGCCCGGTGTCGCAGACGGTAGCGGTTCAGGGTCATCATTCCGGTTTCGGAACCGGAAAAATAGGCGGAAATGACCACCATAATGAGAAGCGTGACAATAAGCGTGGTGGTGGAGATGTGTTCCACGTAGGGTTCCTTAAAGATTTAACTCACGAACTGCTGCAGGATGCGGCTGCCGAAATAGGCCAGCGTCAGAATACCTGCGCCTGCGACGTTAAACCAGACGACACGACGTCCACGCCAGCCTTCATGGTAATGTCCCCACAGCAGAACGATATAGACAAACCATGCCACGATAGACAGAACGGCTTTATCAATATTTTCTGTGCTGAACAGGTTGTGCATATAAAACAGGCCAGTACACAGCGTCAGCGTCAGCAGAACCACGCCTATCTGGGTGATATGAAACATCTTCCGCTCAATGCTCATCAGCGGTGGCATTTCATTGCTGAAGGCCAGTTTTTTGTTTTTCAACTGGTAGTCAATCCATGCCAGTTGCAGCGCATAGAGCGCGGCGATAATCAGCGTGGCGTAAGCGAACAGCGATAACCCGATGTGAATCATCATGCCCGGAGTTGCTTCGAGATGGGTGATGTATTCGTTGGGCATAAACGTAGCGCATGCCAGATTGATTAATGCAAACGCATAGACGATCGGTAGCAATAGCCAGCCGCGGTTGCGCGAGGCCACAATGGTCATGACAGTACAGATCATCAGGCTAACCAGAGAACCGACGTTCAGCAGGCTCAAGTTTTGTCCGCTTTCACCACCTGGCAGAATACGTGCTTCCAGGGCAAACGCGTGACAGACCAGCGCGATAACCGCAGAAAGAATAGCCATACGCCGCCAGCCGCTGTTTTTTTGCAGCAGGGCGGGAACGATCAGCGCAAGGCTGACGGAATAGGCGACAAGGGCTAACAGAGCAAAAACGGGCATATGGGTGTCGACAGTTGGCCAGGAATAAAGAAAAGCAGTATAGCGTTACGTGACCGCTGCTCCAACCGTTGCATAACAACAAAGGCGGCTTCATGTTATACTGCGACAAATTTCTGTTGATGTGTCGCTGTTGCGACCGACCGTTTCCACCTCAGGCGAGAGACAATGTTTGATAATTTAACCGATCGTTTGTCGCGCACGCTGCGCAATATCAGTGGCCGTGGACGCCTTACTGAAGACAACGTTAAAGAGACGCTGCGCGAAGTGCGCATGGCGCTACTGGAGGCTGACGTTGCGCTGCCGGTAGTGCGTGAGTTTATCAATCGCGTAAAAGAGAAAGCGGTTGGTCACGAAGTTAACAAGAGCCTGACCCCGGGTCAGGAGTTCGTTAAAATCGTTCGTAGCGAACTGGTTTCGGCGATGGGCGAAGAAAACCAGACGCTAAATCTGGCGGCACAGCCACCGGCCGTGGTGCTGATGGCGGGCCTGCAGGGGGCGGGTAAAACCACCAGCGTCGGTAAGCTGGGTAAATTCCTGCGCGAGAAGCACAAGAAAAAAGTGCTGGTGGTCTCTGCCGACGTCTATCGCCCGGCGGCGATCAAACAGCTGGAAACGTTGGCCGAGCAGGTCGGCGTGGACTTCTTCCCGTCTGACGTCGGTCAGAAGCCGATTGATATTGTTAATGCCGCGCTGAAAGAAGCTAAGCTCAAATTCTACGACGTGCTACTGGTGGATACCGCCGGTCGTCTGCATGTTGATGAAGCGATGATGGACGAAATCAAACAGGTTCACGCGTCTATCAATCCAGTAGAAACGCTGTTTGTTGTCGATGCCATGACCGGTCAGGATGCTGCGAATACTGCGAAAGCGTTTAACGAAGCACTGCCGCTGACCGGTGTGGTACTGACTAAAGTCGATGGTGACGCCCGTGGCGGTGCGGCATTGTCTATTCGTCATATCACTGGTAAGCCGATTAAATTCCTCGGCGTTGGTGAGAAAACGGAAGCGCTGGAGCCGTTCCATCCGGACAGAATTGCCTCACGTATTCTCGGCATGGGCGACGTGCTGTCGCTGATCGAAGATATCGAAAGCAAAGTTGACCGTGCACAGGCAGAGAAATTAGCAAGCAAGCTGAAAAAAGGCGACGGCTTCGATCTGAACGATTTCCTTGAACAGCTTAAGCAGATGAAAAACATGGGCGGCATGGCCAGCCTGATGGGCAAGCTGCCGGGCATGGGGCAGATCCCTGACAACGTGAAATCGCAGATGGACGATAAAGTGCTGGTGCGTATGGAAGCCATCATCAACTCGATGACGATGAAAGAACGCGCTAAACCGGAAATCATCAAAGGCTCCCGCAAACGCCGTATCGCACTGGGCTGCGGGATGCAGGTACAGGACGTTAACCGTCTTCTGAAACAGTTCGACGACATGCAGCGCATGATGAAGAAAATGAAGAAGGGCGGAATGGCGAAGATGATGCGGAATATGAAAGGGATGATGCCCCCAGGATTCCCTGGTCGCTAATCGGCCTGGCTTGTTTGCCATTTCGGCACCGGGGTGTGCTCGCCATCCTCACGTACTGCGTGTACGCTCCGGTGGCTGCGCGCACGCCGGCACCGAACTGACGGCACCGCCGACGGCCTTTTATAGCAGAGTTATCAACTGCTGATTGCATTTTCCCCAGAAATCAGTAAAATTTTCGGGCTTTTAATATGACACCCGGGCTCCGTTCCTCGATGGGGCCTGGGTGTTTTATTCACACAAGAGGATGTTATGGTTACTATTCGTTTAGCTCGTCACGGCGCTAAAAAGCGTCCGTTCTACCAGGTTGTTGTTACCGACAGCCGTAATGCACGCAACGGTCGCTTCATCGAGCGCGTTGGCTTCTTTAACCCAATCGCTAGCGAAAAAGAAGAAGGCACTCGCCTGGATCTGGATCGCATCGCTCACTGGGTTGGCCAGGGCGCGACTATTTCTGATCGCGTAGCTACGCTGATCAAAGCAGCAAACAAAGCAGCTTAATCTGTCACGGTGGTCATGATGAGCAAGCAACTCGCCGCACAGGCTCCTGTAGAACCCATCGTTTTGGGGAAAATGGGGTCTTCTTACGGTATCCGTGGTTGGCTCAGAGTGTTTTCTTCCACTGAAGACGCCGAAAGCATTTTTGACTATCAGCCCTGGTTTATCCAGAAGGCGGGTCAGTGGCAGCAAGTACAGCTGGAAAGCTGGAAGCACCACAATCAGGATCTGATCATCAAGCTGAAAGGCGTTGACGATCGTGATTCGGCGAATCTACTGACTAATTGCGAAATTGTCGTGGATTCCTCGCAGTTGCCAGCGCTGGAAGATGGTTCCTACTACTGGAAAGACCTTATGGGCTGCCAGGTAGTGACCACTGAAGGCTACGATCTCGGTAAAGTCGTCGATATGATGGAAACCGGTTCGAATGACGTCATCGTCATCAAGGCAAACCTGAAAGATGCGTTTGGTATCAAGGAACGTCTTGTGCCGTTCCTCGATGGGCAGGTTATCAAGAAAGTCGATCTCGCTACTCGTACTATCGAAGTAGATTGGGATCCTGGTTTTTAAACCACCGGATAAACGGTAAAAGTCGGCGTTATGGGGATTGGCTTGTGTTTATAGGTATCGTTAGCCTGTTTCCAGAAATGTTCCGCGCAATTACCGATTACGGGGTAACTGGCCGGGCAGTAAAAAATGGCCTGCTGAACATCCAGAGCTGGAGTCCTCGTGACTTTACTCATGACCGGCACCGTACCGTGGACGATCGTCCGTACGGCGGCGGACCGGGGATGTTAATGATGGTGCAACCTTTACGGGACGCCATTCATGCAGCAAAAGCTGCGGCTGGTGAAGGCGCAAAGGTGATTTATCTGTCACCTCAGGGACGCAAGCTTGATCAAGCGGGCGTTTGCGAACTGGCAACGAATCAAAAGTTGATTCTGGTGTGCGGTCGCTATGAAGGAATAGATGAGCGCGTGATTCAAACCGAAATTGACGAAGAATGGTCAATCGGCGATTACGTTCTCAGCGGTGGTGAGTTACCGGCAATGACGCTGATCGATTCCGTTTCCCGGTTTATTCCGGGGGTTCTGGGTCATGAGGCTTCGGCAATCGAAGATTCGTTTGCTGACGGGTTGCTGGACTGCCCACACTATACCCGACCTGAAGTGTTAGAGCAGATGGAAGTACCGGCGGTATTACTGTCGGGGAACCACGCTGAGATACGTCGCTGGCGTTTGAAGCAGTCGCTGGGCCGGACCTGGCTTAGAAGACCTGAACTTCTGGAAAACCTGGCTCTGACTGAAGAGCAAGCAAGGTTGCTGGCGGAGTTCAAAAAGGAACACGCACAACAGCAACATAAACATGATGGGCAGGCGTAAGCCCCCAATATCAGTTTACCCAGGATAAGAGATTAAATTATGAGCAACATTATTAAGCAACTTGAACAAGAACAGATGAAGCAGGACGTACCTTCCTTCCGTCCGGGTGATACCGTGGAAGTGAAAGTATGGGTTGTTGAAGGTTCCAAAAAACGTCTGCAGGCATTCGAGGGCGTGGTTATCGCTATTCGTAACCGCGGTCTGCACTCTGCATTCACTGTTCGTAAAATTTCCAACGGCGAAGGCGTTGAGCGTGTCTTCCAGACTCACTCTCCGGTAGTTGACAGCATTGCTGTTAAACGTCGTGGTGCTGTTCGTAAAGCTAAACTGTACTACCTGCGTGAGCGCACTGGTAAGTCTGCTCGTATCAAAGAGCGTCTTAACTAAGATTCGCGCAAGCGACATCCTGTTAGAAAAGGGCTGGCCGAAAGGCTGGCCCTTTTTTTATTCCGACCTTTATGTTTTGTTTTTTTATCAGATGACTGCGCGACGCGCAGCCAGTTGGATATTGATTACGGTGTCGAGATCACGACTGCAACGCGGCGGTTTTCGGCACGGCCTTTTGACGTCTGATTGCTGGCAAGCGGGTATTTCTTCCCGAGCCCTTGGGTTGTCAGGTTAGTACGTGGAATATTGGCACCCCGAGCCCAGGCGTCTGCAACCACATTGGCTCGTTTGAGCGACAGAGCTTCGTTGTAGCTGTCCTCGCCATAGTTATCGGTGTGACCATCCAGACGAGCATGGTTTAACCCGGTAGCAGCCAGTTTGGACGCCATTTCCTGGATTTGCTTTTCACTTTCAGGGCGGAGTTTATAGTCGTTTTTGTCAAACAGGATGGTGTCAGACAAACCCAGAGACCAGTCTCCTGAAGCTTCAGTAAATCCGTACGATTTCATAGCTGCAATTTGCTCTGGGGTAAATTTCCCCTGAGGTGCCTGACAGCCTGCCAGAATCAGCATAATGAGAATAAACGGGGATAATAAACGTCTTAGCATGTGTGTAATTCCTTATTTTTTAATAATGCGCTCAGCGCGCAAATTTTTAGCCTGATACATATTATGATCGGCAAGTTCTTGTAATTTCTCGGCAGAGGCATGTTCCCACGTCAGCGCAAAACCAATACTGAGTGTCATGCTTGCCAGATGACCGTTATGCAGGTCAAAAGGTCGATTAAACTCTTGCGACAACGCCGCGCAGATACGTTGAACTTCGTATTCAGAATGGACGCTGTAAAGCACCATGGCAAATTCATCGCCGCCAAGTCGGTATGGGTGATGCCGATTACCACCAAATTCGGCCAGCCTTTTTGCGACTTCAATCAGGACCCGATCGCCCGCAGCGTGTCCCCAGGTATCATTAATAAATTTAAAATTATCGCCATCAAGGAATAACAACGCAGAGCTGCTGTGGGCCGCGTCGTCGTTCATCAGTGCGTTAATACTGCTGCGAAATGCGGCACGGTTCGCAAGACCAGTCAAAGGGTCATGTAGCGCGGTACGCAACAGTTGGGCATTCTTTGCCTGGAGACGTAGTTGCCACTCTTCCATTTCATCCAGCAGGCTATTAAAGTCCTGCGCAAACAGATGAAATTCTTCAATCCGTTCTTCAGATACGCGCCGTGAGAAATTACGATTGGTACGAACATCATGTACCACCTCAGTAATATTTTGCAGGGCGTCCACGACACCATTGTGTAAATAACGAGTAAGCATTAATGCAATACCCGATGCCAGTAAAATGCATCCGGTAAGAACCGCCAGCGACAAATAAATGAAATGACTAATAACGCTGTCGCGAGCAATCAGGCGCACCTCACCAATAACGTCGCCATTGTGCAAAATGGGTTGAGTTACCGGTTGTGGGAACAACCAGTGGCTGATGATACTGCTGATTTTGTCAGTAGCATCCTGCGCGTCATAGCGCCAGGTGGCGATCACTTTCTGCTTTTGATTGCGGACTTCTGCAACTGAAAATTGCCCTTGCTGTCCTAGTGCCGCCAGCGTTTCCGACGCTGCGACGCTATCCGAAAAGACTAATGCGGCTTCGAGCGTGCGGGTCATGGTTGCTGCCGTGAGATCCAGATTCTTTTGTGCGTATTGCTTCAGAGCCAGCACAGACGAAATGCTAAGCAGCAGCCAAATCAGCGTCATGGTTACCAGTACGCTGACGATGCTGATACGCCGCAGCGTCCGCTTAAACGTTGGGCGTTTTATGGGAGAAGGACCCTTATTCATGCTTTTTATTCCGCGCAAGCATCAATACGTCTGGACTTACCCTTACACCGCTGCGTGACAGGGAATCCATATTTACGGAAAATCTCACGTCTTCATCTTTAATTATGAGGCAAAAAGCGCTGCCAATAACGCATTCGGGATTCTGTTCGGCAATTAATAACAATGCCTTAGTAGGATATTTATTCTTTAGTTCCGCCTGATATGTAGGGCTTTCTTTTCCAAAATAAAAACCATCACACTGCGCAACTAAAACTTCTTGTTCCGTATGAATGATGACAGGAAGATAGGGTAGTGCTCCTGCTCGGGTATCTTCCAGCACGCTGGAAAAGCGCGAAGAAGAGAATATACACAGTTTTGGTGGCCCTGAAAGTGCTGGCCAGCGTGTATAGCTGACGATACCGGAAACTATAGAGCGCACAGATTTTGCCTCTTCCGTGACGCTGTGAGCGTACAGAGGTAATCCGGTCAGAAGCAGTGCCAGTAGAAGTATGAGTCGGTAAGAAAAGCTCATGAATAGGTACCTACCAGCGTTTGCCGTATTGCGTCGATATACATTCAAGATTGTTTGCAACAAAATAACATTATTTTCCCAGGGCGTCATTATTCCTGGAATGAGTGCATTGAGTATTTAAGCTAAATCTCATTAATTTATAAAATTTAAGCTCTTGTTTAATTTAACCTTGTTGAGGCTGCTCCTTCGTTTGCTCCTTTTTGCCATGCTTCATGTAATCGGCTGACATTGTCTACCGTGTCGCAACTGGCGGGGAAGGTTTTGCCGGTCAATCCTCTCGCGTAAACAAAGTCCTGCTGACAGGTTTTCCTTTGTCCTTCGGCGTACCCCTTAAGATATTGGGCACGATCGACCTCCGGGTCATTGTAGTTGTCGGCAAGTGTCTCGTTATCTTTAACGACATGGCCTGAAATGGCATCCTGTATTCCGGCATCAAACCAGTCGGTACCTGTCCAGGTAGGGGAAAAAGTATAGGGATCTATCTGACATCCGCTGAGAAATAATACAAATAAGGTACAGATGAGTTGCTTCATTGCCTGTTCTCCCCGTTTTTTTAAAGCATAGCGGATTCATATATAGAATGGTGTAAATTTAATTGTACGGAATTTTGCAGTATTTTTGCTGTAAAAAGGTGTTCCGTAAATAAAAATTTACGGAATGTGGATTGAAATCTTTACCTATTGTGTTATCGTGATTATCTCCTCGCTGAGGAAAACTATCGCAAACGAGCTAAACAGGATCACCATCATGCAAAAAGACGCGCTGAACAACGTACACATTACCGACGAACAGGTTCTGATGACCCCAGAGCAGCTTAAAGCGGAATTTCCGCTGAGCCTTGCACAGGAGGCGCAAATCGCTCAGTCGCGTAAAACCATTTCAGACATTATCTCTGGTCGCGACCCGCGACTGCTGGTGGTGTGTGGTCCATGCTCGATTCACGATCCTGAAGCGGCTATTGAGTACGCTCGTCGATTTAAAGCCCTTGCCGCAGAGGTCAGCGATAGCCTCTACCTGGTGATGCGCGTCTACTTTGAAAAGCCCCGTACCACCGTCGGTTGGAAAGGGTTAATTAATGATCCTCATATGGATGGCTCTTTTGATGTTGAAGCAGGCTTGAAAATTGCGCGTCAACTGCTGCTTGAACTGGTGAATATGGGGCTACCGCTGGCAACAGAAGCGTTAGATCCAAACAGCCCGCAATACCTGGGCGATCTGTTTAGCTGGTCTGCTATCGGTGCGCGTACCACTGAATCACAGACGCACCGTGAAATGGCTTCTGGTCTTTCCATGCCGGTTGGTTTTAAGAATGGTACAGATGGGAGCCTGGCAACGGCAATTAACGCCATGCGCGCCGCAGCACAATCACACCGCTTTGTTGGTATTAACCAGGCGGGGCAGGTTGCACTACTGCAAACTCAGGGTAATCCAGATGGTCACGTGATCCTGCGTGGCGGTAAAGCGCCGAACTACAGCCCAGCGGATGTCGCCCAGTGTGAAAAAGAGATGGAGCAGGCAGGACTACGACCTTCTCTGATGGTAGATTGCAGTCATGGTAATTCCAATAAAGATTACCGTCGCCAGCCAGCCGTGGCTGAATCTGTGATCGCCCAAATCAAAGATGGCAATCGCTCAATCATCGGCTTGATGATTGAAAGTAATATTCACGAAGGCAACCAGTCCTCCGAACAGCCACGTAGCGAAATGAAATACGGCGTCTCCGTAACTGATGCCTGCATTAGCTGGGAAATGACGGATGCGCTACTGCGTGAAATTAGCCAGGATTTAAACGGCCAACTGACGGCGCGTGTAGCATAAGAGGTTGGTATGGTTGCTGAATTGACCGCACTACGCGATCAAATTGATGAAGTTGATAAGGCGTTGCTGGATTTACTGGCACGGCGTCTGGAGCTGGTTGCCGAAGTCGGTGAAGTCAAAAGCCGCTTTGGGCTGCCGATCTACGTACCCGAGCGGGAAGCCTCGATGTTGGCTTCCCGCCGTGCAGAAGCTGAAGCGCTGGGGGTGCCGCCAGATCTGATCGAAGATGTATTGCGTCGGGTTATGCGCGAGTCTTATTCCAGTGAGAATGACAAAGGCTTTAAGACGCTTTGTCCTTCTTTGCGTCCGGTGGTGATCGTCGGTGGTGGCGGACAGATGGGGCGGCTGTTCGAGAAGATGCTGACGCTGTCTGGTTATCAGGTGCGGATCCTGGAACAGCAGGACTGGGATCGCGCCACGGAGATCGTCGCCGATGCAGGCATGGTGATCGTCAGTGTGCCGATCCACGTCACCGAGCAGGTGATCGCCAAACTACCGCGTCTGCCGTCTGACTGCATTCTGGTGGATCTGGCCTCAGTGAAAAATGGTCCTCTGCAGGCGATGCTGGCGGCACATGACGGTCCGGTTGTGGGGTTACACCCGATGTTTGGTCCGGACAGCGGCAGTCTGGCAAAGCAGGTCGTCGTCTGGTGTGATGGACGTCAGCCGGAAGCCTATCAGTGGTTTCTGGAACAGATTCAGGTATGGGGTGCGCGGCTGCATCGGATCAGCGCCGTTGAGCACGACCAGAATATGGCGTTCATTCAGGCGTTACGCCACTTTGCGACATTTGCGTATGGGCTGCATTTAGCGGAGGAGAATGTGCAACTGGAGCAGTTACTGGCTCTTTCTTCACCTATTTACCGTCTTGAACTGGCAATGGTTGGCCGTCTGTTTGCCCAGGATCCTCAGCTCTATGCCGATATTATTATGTCGTCTGAAAGCAACCTTGCGCTGATCAAGCGCTACTACCAACGTTTTGGTGAGGCGATCGGTTTACTGGAGCAGGGCGATAAGCAGGCTTTTATCGACAGTTTCCGTAAGGTGGAACACTGGTTTGGCGACTATGCGCAGCGCTTCCAGAGTGAAAGCCGTACTTTGTTACGCCAGGCGAATGACAGCCGTCCTTAATTAAGATGCCGGATAAGCGTAGTGCCATCCGGCATTGTCAAACGTTAGCTTGGATCGACCGGCACCACGTTTTCACTCGGATAACATCCCAATACTTTCATCGAACGCGTAATCTCACCCAGCTCTTTCAATGCTTTTTGCATTTGGGGCGATTCCAGATTGGCCTGGATATCAAGATAAAACATCTCTTCCCACGGATTGCCGTGAATCGGGCGTGACTCCAGTTTAGTCATAATCAGATTATGGTTACGCAGCACCAGCAATGCTTCTACCAGCGCACCTGCCTGTTGTCCTGTCGCCATCAGCAACGTTGTTTTCGCTGGAACCTGGTCAGAAACATTGATTGCTTTACGTGCCAGTACCACGAAGCGGGTAATGTTTTGTGTCTGATTAGCTTCAATATGCTCAAGTACCTGCAGACCATGCAGTACACCACCGGCTTCGCTTCCCAGGGCTGCCACGCGTGGCGAATTAGCCTGGGCGACCTTTTCCATCGCAGCTGAAGTGCTTTCAGTGTATTCAATCTTCCAGTGCGGGTAGCGGTTCAGGAACTTGCTGCACTGCTGGAACGGTTGTGGGTGGCTGTATACCGTGTCGATGCTCTCCAGATCGGTTGTTCCCGACACCAGTACGCAATGATCGATAGTAATCGTCATCTCGCCAACGATAGACAGGCTGGTGTGCTGCAGCAGATCGTAAACGTCATTAATCGCACCGGAACTGGTGTTTTCAATAGGCACTACCGCGTAGTCTGCCTGTCCGGTCTCAACCTGATTAAAGATATCGGCAAATTTCGCGCAGCCGCTTTCAATAAACTGCTCAAAATGACGTGCGGCGTACTGACGGGCGGCGAGGTGTGAGTAAGACCCTTTTGGTCCCAGGAAGGCAACACGAGCGGAATGCGGGTTGCTCTTATTCAGATGCTGCTGAAGGAGCGCCTGCTGGGTCAGGACGGAGTCTTCGATAATCAGCTGGAACAGGCGAGTAATGTAATGAGCATCAAGATGATGTGCTTTGCCAAGCTGAATCAGGCGGTCTAACAGGTCGCGCTCACGGTCGATATCACGAACCGGACGATGTGAAAGCAGTTTAGCTTTGCCAACTTCTACGGCCAGTCCACGTCGCTCAGCCAGGAGGGCCAGTAATTTTTCATCCAGCGTGCTGATCTTATCGCGCAGCGCCAGCAATGGGTTTTCCGATGTCATAGTGTTGCCTTTCTTGTTATCAAAAAAAAGGCCTCCCGTTGTGGGAGGCCTTATTGTTCGTCTTCGCATTCTTTATCACACGACGAAACGCCTCCCATTCAGGGGAAGGTAAAAAAGAATGCGAAGAAGAACGGGACAAGTTTCATGTAATTTTCCTTTGGCTACATCAGTAAAGTACCCGTACTGTTTTCACCATGTCAACAAAAAACGCGCCCGAAGGCGCGTTGGCGATACACTCAATGTAAGGGACTACTCTTCTTCTGCTTCGACGAAGTTGGCGTCTTTTACTGAAGTTGTTGCACGACGGGCTTCGCCTTTGTGCTGCACTTTATTGAGCTGCCGTTCCAGCTTGTTGATCAAATCGTTAATGGCGGTGTATATATCCTCGTGTTTTGCGCTGGCGACCAGATGTCCGTTCGGTGTATTGATGGTGGCATCAGCAATGAAACCCTGTGGCTCCTTAGACAGAATGATATGTGGATTAATCAGATGAGTTTGCCATTTTTCAAGTTTGGCGAGACGGTCTGCGACATGCTGGCGAATTGCCGGAGTAATTTCCATTTGTTTACTGGTAATGTTCATTGTCATAAATTTTACCTCTTGTCTTTCCCGTCTTGGTGATTCCAGCATACCGTTCCTAATGTCAAAATATGTGATCTAAATCACATATTTTTGTCGCTTTTTGTCAAGAAAACCTTTTTGTGAGGCACCGCAGGAACAGGCGATTTTTTACTTGAGGAATACCTGAAAGCAGGCCATATTTGATAGGATGCGTCGCAGCTAAACCGCTTCAGTTGTGGTGTTAACGGATAAAAAAACGGCAGCCCTTGGGCTGCCGTTTTGCATTCTGAGGTCAATCAGGTGTTGCTGCTGTTAGCGGCAATGATTTTCGCTACTTTTTCTGCCTGGGCATTCATCTGCATTTGGCGATAAGCGTTTTCCATCAACGGCAGGGCATCACGCGTTGCCTGGGTATCCGGATAGTCACGCAGCATACCTTCCACACGGTTCACGACTGCAACCCATGCGCCACGGGCGGTATAGTACTCAGCAACAGAGTATTCATACTTCGCCAGACGATCTTTCAGGAACACCAGACGCTTCGTGGCATCGGTTGTGTACTGGCTGTTCGGATAACCACGTACCAGTTTGGAAAAGTCATTAAACGCAGCTCGGGCGTGCTGTGGATCGCGATCGCTACGATCGACGCCAAAGAATCCTTGCAGCGCGCTATCATCCAACGCCATATTGGTCAGGCCACGCATGTACATGACATAATCAATGTTCGGGTGAGTCGGGTTCAGACGAATAAAACGATCGATGGCAGCCTGAGCAAGTGGCAGATCGGCGTTTTTATAGTAGGCGTAGATGAGATCTAATTGCACCTGCTGAGAATACGGTCCAAATGGATAGCGGTTATCCAACGCTTCCAATTGCGTTATTGCCTGTTTCCAGTTACCGTCCTGCAGCTTTTGCTGAGCAGTCGCGTAGATTTCATTTGGCGGATTATCGGGCACCTCTTCCTTTGAACCAGAGCAACCCGCCAAAAACAGGCTCAACGTGGCTGCTGCCACCAGATATTTCATGCGCGTCATGACGTTTTGACTTTCCTCAAAATGTAATACGGGAGATTCTCTGTTCCTGCTCCCGGTTAAGACCAGCTACAATAGCACACTATATTAAACGGCAAAGCCGTAAAACCCAACGTTAAACGAAGAAGCAGTTTATGGCACAACGAGTAGAACTCACCGCAACAGTCTCCGAAAATCAGCTTGGTCAACGCTTAGATCAGGCTTTGGCCGAATTGTTCCCTGATTATTCGCGATCGCGCATAAAAGAATGGATCCTCGACCAGCGCGTACTGGTAAATGGCAATCTTTGCGATAAGCCGAAAGAAAAAGTGTTAGGTGGAGAGCGTGTCTCCATCAATGCTGAAATTGATGAAGAGGTTCGTTTTGAAGCTCAGGATATCCCGCTGGATATCGTTTATGAAGATGACGACATTCTTGTCATCAACAAACCTCGTGACCTTGTAGTGCATCCGGGCGCCGGGAATCCTGATGGTACGGTATTGAATGCGTTGTTGCATTACTACCCGCCAATTGCGGATGTCCCACGAGCCGGTATTGTGCACCGTCTGGATAAAGACACAACCGGACTTATGGTTGTGGCAAAAACTGTCCCGGCGCAAACGCGCCTGGTCGAGTCATTGCAGCTGCGCGAAATCATTCGTGAGTATGAAGCCGTGGCGATTGGCCATATGACAGCGGGCGGTACAGTCGAAGAACCGATCAGCCGTCATCCAACCAAACGTACGCATATGTCAGTGCATCCAATGGGGAAACCTGCGGTAACGCACTATCGCATTATGGAGCATTTCCGTGTGCACACGCGTCTGCGGTTGCGTCTGGAAACCGGACGTACGCACCAGATCCGCGTGCACATGGCGCATATCACCCATCCGCTGGTGGGCGACCAGGTCTACGGTGGTCGTCCGCGTCCACCGAAAGGCGCTTCTGACGAGTTTATCTCCGTGCTGCGTAAGTTTGACCGTCAGGCGCTGCACGCGACCATGTTGCGTTTGTATCACCCGATTTCCGGTATTGAGATGGAATGGCATGCGCCGATTCCGCAAGATATGGTGGAGCTTATCGAAGTGATGCGCGCTGATTTCGAAGAGCATAAGGATGATGTTGCCTGGCTATGAGTAAGCTAATTGTCCCGCAGTGGCCGATACCTCAGGGTGTCGCGGCCTGTAGTTCTACCCGCATTGGCGGCGTCAGTCTGTCGCCTTATGATTCGCTTAACCTGGGTGCCCATTGTGGTGATAACCCGGAGCATGTGGAAGAGAACCGCAAGCGGCTGTTTGCTGCGGGCAATCTGCCTTCGAAACCCGTCTGGCTTGAACAGGTACACGGTAAAGACGTCCTGAAATTGAGCGGCGGGCCATACTTATCTAAACGTGCAGATGCGTCCTACAGTAATACGCCGGGCACCGTATGTGCGGTGATGACGGCGGACTGTCTGCCGGTGCTGTTTTGTAATCGTGCTGGAACAGAGGTGGCGGCGGCCCATGCGGGCTGGCGCGGGTTATGTGAAGGTGTGCTGGAAGAAACGGTGGCGTGCTTTGCCGATAAACCGGAAAACATTATCGCCTGGCTAGGCCCGGCGATTGGCCCGGACGCGTTTGAAGTGGGAGCAGAAGTCCGCGAAGCGTTCATGGCGAAAGATCTGCAAGCGGACATCGCATTTGTACCGCGTGGTGAAAAATATCTGGCGGATATCTATCAGCTTGCACGTCAACGTCTGGCAAATGTGGGGGTTGAGAACGTCTACGGTGGTGACCATTGCACCTTCAGCGAAAGTGAGACGTTCTTCTCTTATCGTCGCGACAATACCACGGGTCGTATGGCAAGTTTTATTTGGCTGATATAACCTAAAGAATCAAGACGATCCGGTACGTGTAATTTTCTTTTCACATAATTCAGGTCATTCACCTTGAATAATTGAGGGATGACCTCATTTAATCTCCAGTAGCAATTTTGGCCTGTTATGGGAGGAGTTATGCGTCTGGATCGTCTTACCAATAAATTCCAGCTTGCTCTTGCCGATGCCCAGTCACTCGCATTGGGGCACGACAATCAATTCATCGAACCACTTCATCTAATGAGCGCCTTGCTGAATCAGGAAGGGGGATCGGTTCGTCCTTTGTTAACGTCCGCTGGCATTAATGCTGGCCAGTTACGCACAGCGATTGACCAGGCGTTGAGCCGTTTGCCGCAGGTCGAAGGTACCGGCGGTGATGTGCAGCCTTCTCAGGAACTGATGCGTGTACTGAATCTTTGCGACAAGCTGGCGCAAAAACGTGGGGACAACTTTATTTCGTCAGAACTGTTCGTTCTGGCGGCGCTTGAGTCACGCGGTACGCTGACCGATTTATTAAAATCAGCTGGAGCGACAACCGCCAATATCACTCAGGCAATTGAACAAATGCGTGGAGGTGAAAGCGTGAATGACCAGGGGGCTGAAGACCAACGTCAGGCCTTGAAAAAATATACCGTCGACCTGACCGAACGCGCCGAACAAGGCAAACTCGATCCGGTTATTGGTCGTGATGAAGAAATTCGCCGCACTATTCAGGTGCTGCAACGTCGTACTAAAAATAACCCGGTTTTGATCGGTGAGCCAGGTGTTGGTAAAACCGCTATCGTCGAAGGGCTGGCACAGCGAATCATTAACGGTGAAGTACCTGAAGGATTAAAAGGTCGTCGCGTGCTGGCACTGGATATGGGCGCGCTGGTGGCCGGGGCGAAGTATCGCGGTGAATTTGAAGAACGTTTAAAAGGTGTGCTCAACGATCTCTCGAAACAGGAAGGCAACGTCATTCTGTTCATCGATGAGTTGCATACAATGGTCGGTGCAGGTAAAGCCGATGGCGCGATGGACGCCGGCAACATGTTGAAACCAGCGCTGGCGCGCGGGGAGCTGCACTGCGTAGGGGCCACCACGCTTGATGAATACCGCCAGTACATCGAAAAAGATGCGGCGCTGGAACGTCGTTTCCAGAAAGTGTTTGTGGCTGAGCCATCAGTAGAAGACACCATCGCCATTTTGCGTGGACTGAAAGAACGTTACGAGCTGCACCACCATGTACAGATTACTGACCCGGCGATTGTTGCGGCAGCTACGTTGTCTCATCGTTATATTGCCGATCGTCAGTTACCGGATAAAGCTATCGACCTCATTGACGAAGCGGCATCCAGCATTCGTATGCAGATTGACTCCAAACCGGAGGAACTCGACAGACTCGACCGTCGTATCATCCAGCTCAAGCTGGAACAGCAGGCGTTAATGAAAGAGTCTGATGAGGCGAGCAAAAAACGTCTTGATATGCTTAATGAAGAGCTGGACGACAAAGAGCGCCAGTACTCTGAGTTAGAAGAAGAGTGGAAAGCTGAAAAAGCGTCCCTCTCCGGCACGCAGACTATTAAGGCGGAGCTGGAACAGGCAAAAATCGCTATCGAACAGGCGCGTCGTGTCGGCGACCTGGCGCGCATGTCCGAGCTGCAGTACGGCAAAATTCCGGAACTGGAAAAACAGCTGGAAGCAGCCACCCAGTCTGAAGGCAAAACCATGCGTCTGCTGCGTAATAAAGTGACGGATGCAGAAATTGCAGAAGTGTTGGCGCGCTGGACCGGGATCCCGGTGGCTCGTATGTTGGAAGGCGAGCGGGAAAAATTATTGCGGATGGAACAGGAGCTGCACAGCCGCGTGATTGGCCAGAACGAAGCGGTAGAAGCGGTATCTAATGCCATCCGCCGTAGCCGTGCGGGTTTGTCCGATCCGAATCGTCCGATTGGTTCATTCCTGTTCCTTGGCCCAACCGGTGTCGGTAAAACCGAACTGTGTAAGGCGCTGGCTAATTTTATGTTCGACAGCGACGACGCGATGGTGCGTATCGATATGTCCGAGTTTATGGAGAAACATTCTGTCTCTCGTCTGGTCGGGGCGCCTCCGGGATATGTCGGTTATGAAGAAGGTGGGTATCTGACGGAAGCGGTACGCCGTCGTCCTTACTCTGTCATTCTGCTGGATGAAGTGGAAAAAGCGCATCCGGATGTATTTAACATTCTGTTGCAGGTGCTTGACGATGGTCGTTTGACTGACGGGCAGGGGAGAACGGTCGATTTCCGTAATACGGTTGTCATCATGACCTCGAACCTTGGCTCTGATCTGATTCAGGAACGCTTCGGTGAGCTGGATTATGGTCACATGAAGGATATGGTGCTGGGCGTCGTGAGCCAGAACTTCCGCCCGGAATTCATCAACCGTATAGATGAGGTTGTTGTATTCCATCCATTGGGTGAGAAACACATTGCTTCTATTGCTCAGATCCAACTGCAGCGTCTGTATAAACGTCTGGAAGAGCGTGGCTATGAAATTCACATCTCTGACGAGGCGCTTAAACTGCTGAGCGCGAATGGTTACGATCCGGTATATGGTGCACGTCCATTGAAACGTGCTATCCAGCAGCAGATCGAAAACCCGCTGGCGCAGCAAATCCTGTCTGGTGAGCTGATTCCAGGCAAAACGATTCGTCTGGAAGTGAATGACGATCGCATTGTGGCAGTGCAGTAAGTCACAAAACCTCAATAAACGGGCCCTGCGGGGCTCGTTTTTGTTTAATAACCAGGCAAGAATAGAGCTGTTGATTAAAAAGTAATCGCTTGATAAGTTTTTTGTATTTTTAACTTGTCAGCCTGAAATAACTCCCTATAATGCGCCTCCACTGACACGGAACAACGGCACGCAAGCCGCCGGGTCAGCGGGGTTCCACTGAGAACTCCGGCGAAGAAAGCGAAATTAAATGCTTGACTTCGTAGCGGGATGGCGTAATATGCACACCCCGCGCCGCTGAGAAAAAGCGAAGCGGCACTGCTCTTTAACAATTTATCAGACAATCTGTGTGGGCACTCGAAGATACGGATTCTTAACGTCGCAAGACGAAAAATGAATACCAAGTCTCTGAGTGAACACGTAATTCATTACGAAGTTTAATTCACGAGCATCAAACTTAAATTGAAGAGTTTGATCATGGCTCAGATTGAACGCTGGCGGCAGGCCTAACACATGCAAGTCGAACGGTAGCACAGAGGAGCTTGCTCCTTGGGTGACGAGTGGCGGACGGGTGAGTAATGTCTGGGAAACTGCCCGATGGAGGGGGATAACTACTGGAAACGGTAGCTAATACCGCATAACGTCGCAAGACCAAAGAGGGGGACCTTCGGGCCTCTTGCCATCGGATGTGCCCAGATGGGATTAGCTAGTAGGTGGGGTAACGGCTCACCTAGGCGACGATCCCTAGCTGGTCTGAGAGGATGACCAGCCACACTGGAACTGAGACACGGTCCAGACTCCTACGGGAGGCAGCAGTGGGGAATATTGCACAATGGGCGCAAGCCTGATGCAGCCATGCCGCGTGTATGAAGAAGGCCTTCGGGTTGTAAAGTACTTTCAGCGAGGAGGAAGGCGTTGTGGTTAATAACCGCAGCGATTGACGTTACTCGCAGAAGAAGCACCGGCTAACTCCGTGCCAGCAGCCGCGGTAATACGGAGGGTGCAAGCGTTAATCGGAATTACTGGGCGTAAAGCGCACGCAGGCGGTCTGTCAAGTCGGATGTGAAATCCCCGGGCTCAACCTGGGAACTGCATCCGAAACTGGCAGGCTAGAGTCTTGTAGAGGGGGGTAGAATTCCAGGTGTAGCGGTGAAATGCGTAGAGATCTGGAGGAATACCGGTGGCGAAGGCGGCCCCCTGGACAAAGACTGACGCTCAGGTGCGAAAGCGTGGGGAGCAAACAGGATTAGATACCCTGGTAGTCCACGCCGTAAACGATGTCGACTTGGAGGTTGTGCCCTTGAGGCGTGGCTTCCGGAGCTAACGCGTTAAGTCGACCGCCTGGGGAGTACGGCCGCAAGGTTAAAACTCAAATGAATTGACGGGGGCCCGCACAAGCGGTGGAGCATGTGGTTTAATTCGATGCAACGCGAAGAACCTTACCTACTCTTGACATCCACGGAACTTGCCAGAGATGGCTTGGTGCCTTCGGGAACCGTGAGACAGGTGCTGCATGGCTGTCGTCAGCTCGTGTTGTGAAATGTTGGGTTAAGTCCCGCAACGAGCGCAACCCTTATCCTTTGTTGCCAGCGATTCGGTCGGGAACTCAAAGGAGACTGCCAGTGATAAACTGGAGGAAGGTGGGGATGACGTCAAGTCATCATGGCCCTTACGAGTAGGGCTACACACGTGCTACAATGGCGCATACAAAGAGAAGCGACCTCGCGAGAGCAAGCGGACCTCATAAAGTGCGTCGTAGTCCGGATTGGAGTCTGCAACTCGACTCCATGAAGTCGGAATCGCTAGTAATCGTGGATCAGAATGCCACGGTGAATACGTTCCCGGGCCTTGTACACACCGCCCGTCACACCATGGGAGTGGGTTGCAAAAGAAGTAGGTAGCTTAACCTTCGGGAGGGCGCTTACCACTTTGTGATTCATGACTGGGGTGAAGTCGTAACAAGGTAACCGTAGGGGAACCTGCGGTTGGATCACCTCCTTACCTTAAAGAAACGTTCTTTGTAGTGCTCACACAGATTGTCTGATGAAAAGTAAATAGCAAGGCGTCTTGCGATTGAGACTGACACGTCCCCTTCGTCTAGAGGCCCAGGACACCGCCCTTTCACGGCGGTAACAGGGGTTCGAATCCCCTAGGGGACGCCACTTGCTGGTTTGTGTGAGTGAAAGTCGCCGGCCTTAATATCTCAAAACTTACCTTCGGGTGACGTTTGAGATATTTGCTCTTTAAAAATCTGGATCAAGCTGAAAATTGAAACGACACACTGTTTCATTTCTCCGTAATAAGAAATGAAAAATGGTGTGTTCGAGTCTCTCAAATTTTCGCAACACGGTGGTGTTTTACGAAACATCTTCGGGTTGTGAGGTTAAGCGACTAAGCGTACACGGTGGATGCCCTGGCAGTCAGAGGCGATGAAGGACGTGCTAATCTGCGATAAGCGTCGGTAAGGTGATATGAACCGTTATAACCGGCGATTTCCGAATGGGGAAACCCAGTGTGTTTCGACACACTATCATTACGTGAATCCATAGCGTAATGAAGCGAACCGGGGGAACTGAAACATCTAAGTACCCCGAGGAAAAGAAATCAACCGAGATTCCCCCAGTAGCGGCGAGCGAACGGGGAGCAGCCCAGAGTCTGAATCAGCTTGTGTGTTAGTGGAACGGTCTGGAAAGTCCGACGGTACAGGGTGATAGTCCCGTACACCAAAATGCACAGGTTGTGAACTCGAAGAGTAGGGCGGGACACGTGGTATCCTGTCTGAATATGGGGGGACCATCCTCCAAGGCTAAATACTCCTGACTGACCGATAGTGAACCAGTACCGTGAGGGAAAGGCGAAAAGAACCCGGCGAGGGGAGTGAAAAAGAACCTGAAACCGTGTACGTACAAGCAGTGGGAGCCTACTTGTTAGGTGACTGCGTACCTTTTGTATAATGGGTCAGCGACTTATATTCTGTAGCAAGGTTAACCGTATAGGGGAGCCGAAGGGAAACCGAGTCTTAACTGGGCGTTAAGTTGCAGGGTATAGACCCGAAACCCGGTGATCTAGCCATGGGCAGGTTGAAGGTTGGGTAACACTAACTGGAGGACCGAACCGACTAATGTTGAAAAATTAGCGGATGACTTGTGGCTGGGGGTGAAAGGCCAATCAAACCGGGAGATAGCTGGTTCTCCCCGAAAGCTATTTAGGTAGCGCCTCGTGAACTCATCTTCGGGGGTAGAGCACTGTTTCGGCTAGGGGGTCATCCCGACTTACCAACCCGATGCAAACTGCGAATACCGAAGAATGTTATCACGGGAGACACACGGCGGGTGCTAACGTCCGTCGTGAAGAGGGAAACAACCCAGACCGCCAGCTAAGGTCCCAAAGTCACAGTTAAGTGGGAAACGATGTGGGAAGGCACAGACAGCCAGGATGTTGGCTTAGAAGCAGCCATCATTTAAAGAAAGCGTAATAGCTCACTGGTCGAGTCGGCCTGCGCGGAAGATGTAACGGGGCTAAACTGTGCACCGAAGCTGCGGCAGCGACACTATGTGTTGTTGGGTAGGGGAGCGTTCTGTAAGCCGTTGAAGGTGTGTCGTGAGGCATGCTGGAGGTATCAGAAGTGCGAATGCTGACATAAGTAACGATAATGCGGGTGAAAAACCCGCACGCCGGAAGACCAAGGGTTCCTGTCCAACGTTAATCGGGGCAGGGTGAGTCGACCCCTAAGGCGAGGCCGAAAGGCGTAGTCGATGGGAAACAGGTTAATATTCCTGTACTTGGTGTTACTGCGAAGGGGGGACGGAGAAGGCTATGTTAGCCGGGCGACGGTTGTCCCGGTTTAAGCATGTAGGCGGGAAGTTTAGGTAAATCCGGACTTCTTTTAACGCTAAGGTGTGATGACGAGGCACTACGGTGCTGAAGTAACAAATGCCCTGCTTCCAGGAAAAGCCTCTAAGCATCAGGTAACACGAAATCGTACCCCAAACCGACACAGGTGGTCAGGTAGAGAATACCAAGGCGCTTGAGAGAACTCGGGTGAAGGAACTAGGCAAAATGGTGCCGTAACTTCGGGAGAAGGCACGCTGATATGTAGGTGAAGTGGTTTACCCATGGAGCTGAAATCAGTCGAAGATACCAGCTGGCTGCAACTGTTTATTAAAAACACAGCACTGTGCAAACACGAAAGTGGACGTATACGGTGTGACGCCTGCCCGGTGCCGGAAGGTTAATTGATGGGGTTATCCGTAAGGAGAAGCTCTTGATCGAAGCCCCGGTAAACGGCGGCCGTAACTATAACGGTCCTAAGGTAGCGAAATTCCTTGTCGGGTAAGTTCCGACCTGCACGAATGGCGTAATGATGGCCAGGCTGTCTCCACCCGAGACTCAGTGAAATTGAACTCGCTGTGAAGATGCAGTGTACCCGCGGCAAGACGGAAAGACCCCGTGAACCTTTACTATAGCTTGACACTGAACACTGGTCCTTGATGTGTAGGATAGGTGGGAGGCTTTGAAGTGTGGACGCCAGTCTGCATGGAGCCAACCTTGAAATACCACCCTTTAATGGCTGGTGTTCTAACGTGGACCCGTAATCCGGGTTGCGGACAGTGTCTGGTGGGTAGTTTGACTGGGGCGGTCTCCTCCTAAAGAGTAACGGAGGAGCACGAAGGTTAGCTAATCCTGGTCGGACATCAGGAGGTTAGTGCAAAGGCATAAGCTAGCTTGACTGCGAGAGTGACGGCTCGAGCAGGTGCGAAAGCAGGTCTTAGTGATCCGGTGGTTCTGAATGGAAGGGCCATCGCTCAACGGATAAAAGGTACTCCGGGGATAACAGGCTGATACCGCCCAAGAGTTCATATCGACGGCGGTGTTTGGCACCTCGATGTCGGCTCATCACATCCTGGGGCTGAAGTAGGTCCCAAGGGTATGGCTGTTCGCCATTTAAAGTGGTACGCGAGCTGGGTTTAGAACGTCGTGAGACAGTTCGGTCCCTATCTGCCGTGGGCGCTGGAGAATTGAGGGGGGCTGCTCCTAGTACGAGAGGACCGGAGTGGACGCATCACTGGTGTTCGGGTTGTCATGCCAATGGCATTGCCCGGTAGCTAAATGCGGAAGAGATAAGTGCTGAAAGCATCTAAGCACGAAACTTGCCCCGAGATGAGTTCTCCCTGAGACTATAAGTCTCCTGAAGGAACGTTAAAGACGATGACGTTGATAGGTCGGGTGTGTAAGTGTAGCGATACATTGAGCTAACCGATACTAATGAACCGTGAGGCTTAACCTTACAACGCCGAAGATGTTTTGGCGAAGAGACATCAGATTCAGCTTGATTACAGATGACATCAGAACGCAGAAGCGGTCTGATAACAGAATTTGCCTGGCGGCTGTAGCGCGGTGGTCCCACCTGACCCCATGCCGAACTCAGAAGTGAAACGCCGTAGCGCCGATGGTAGTGTGGGGTCTCCCCATGCGAGAGTAGGGAACTGCCAGGCATCAAATAAAAGCGAAAGGCCCGGTCGAAAGACCGGGCCTTTCGCTTTTATCTGTGGTCTGTCGGTGAGCGCTCTCCTGAGCAGGACAAATCCGCCGGGAGCGGATTTGAACGTTGCGCAGCAACGGCCCGGAGGGTGGCGGGCAGGACGCCCGCCATAAACTGCCAGGCATCAATTAAGTGAAGAAGCCCATCCTGACGGATGGGCTTCTTTGCGTCTGTGCGGGGTGCACATTGCCGGATTAAGCGCAGCGCATCAGGCAATTCTGACAGCCAACCTGGTTCTCTTCCTTCGAACATTTCTTAATCCTTTTCCTGCTAATTAAAATCGTGATCTATCTCTCATAATAAATTATAACAATTATATAACATTTAATTTACTAAAACAGACATGAAACGTCATTGATAGATTCATAAGATCCTGGCAGGGGTACAATTCTAATGGCTGATAGCAGTGTAACTGAGAACGGGGCGCTGGCAGATGGCGACACCCGTCGTCGTATATGGGCAATTGTTGGTGCATCGTCAGGGAATCTGGTTGAATGGTTTGATTTCTATATTTACTCTTTCTGCTCTCTCTACTTTGCTCATATCTTTTTTCCATCTGGAAACACCACCACGCAACTCTTACAAACTGCCGGCGTTTTTGCTGCAGGCTTTCTGATGCGGCCAATCGGGGGATGGCTTTTTGGTCGTATTGCGGATAAACACGGGCGTAAAAAGTCTATGCTGTTGTCTGTTTGTATGATGTGCATGGGATCGTTGGTGATCGCTTGTCTTCCGGGATATGAAACCATCGGCACCTGGGCTCCCGCGCTATTACTGCTGGCCAGATTATTCCAGGGGTTATCTGTTGGTGGGGAATACGGAACCAGCGCTACCTATATGAGTGAAGTAGCCGTTGAAGGTAAGAAAGGTTTTTATGCCTCATTCCAGTATGTGACGTTAATCGGCGGGCAGTTACTGGCATTGCTGGTTGTGGTCATATTACAGCAAACGTTAGAAGACTCGGCGCTAAGAGCGTGGGGCTGGCGTATTCCGTTTGCGCTGGGTGCTGTGTTAGCTATTGTGGCATTGTGGTTGCGTCGTCAACTGGATGAAACATCAAAACAGGATATCCGTGCGTTGAAAGAAGCGGGTTCTCTGAAAGGGCTGTGGCGTAACCGCAGAGCCTTTCTTATGGTACTGGGATTCACCGCTGCTGGCTCGCTGTGTTTTTATACGTTTACGACCTACATGCAGAAATATCTGGTTAATACGGCTGGTATGCATGCCAACGTGGCCAGCGGCATTATGACAGCTGCATTGTGCGTGTTTATGCTGGTGCAACCGCTGTTCGGTGCGTTGTCAGATAAAATAGGCCGACGGACTTCAATGCTGTGTTTTGGCGCGTTAGCCGCGATTTTTACTGTTCCCATTTTGACCGCGTTGCAAAGCGTGACGTCTCCTTACATGGCGTTTGCTCTGGTGATGTGTGCCTTGTTGATCGTGAGTTTCTATACGTCAATTAGCGGTATTCTGAAGGCCGAAATGTTCCCGGCGCAGGTGCGTGCTCTGGGGGTTGGGTTATCTTATGCGGTGGCTAATGCTTTGTTTGGTGGTTCAGCCGAGTATGTTGCGTTATCCCTGAAGTCTGTCGGCATGGAGACATCATTCTTCTGGTATGTCACCGTGATGGCGGTGGTCGCATTCCTGGTTTCGCTGATGTTACACAGTAAGGGAAAAGGTTTACGCCTCTAATGGTGTGCCAGTTGCCAAACGGTATAGCCGGTTGATGCGCCCGCCACATCCCAGGCAAAGTCTTTCCAGCTCCAGCCGCTCCCAGCGGGGCGGCTATCCCACAGCTCTTTTGATGCACCCAGGCTGACTGAGAACATCAAACCGATAGCTGCGCTACGATCGCGATTGTTTCCCTGATGCTGTGCATACTCGTTCCCCGCTGCGGCAAGCATGGCCGAGGCGATAAAGTGTTGAGCTTTGTCTTGCCCACTCCAGCTGTCGTTAGCCATGTGGCTACAACCGGAAAGAAGCAAAACACTGGCAAGAATACACAGACGCATCGTTGCCTCCATAGGAAAAACCCCGTCGCTGGACGGGGTCTTGATTACAGAATACGGCTGATTAATCTGTCGATTCGAATACGGCGTAATCGACGGATGAGCTTACGTACTTTGACTGGATAGTCGGCAATGCTCTGCAGGTCGCGATAGTGTTTCACGACGGTGGTGTGCGTGCGGATAAGCTCCAGCTCTTTATCACGCTGAGGAGTCAGTTCCTGCTGGGGATCATGGATAAGAATGGCGTTTTCCAAATCCAGCCGCCAGGCGCGGGGGTTAAGATTATTGCCGGTAAGCAGCATCCATTTATCATCAACCCACATGCCTTTCAGATGATAGGTGTTGTCATCATCTTTCCATAAGCGCACGACCAACTGGTCGGTATTCACGTAATACTGCAGTCTGCTCAGGAAACGGCGCAGATTTATTTCATACAGATAAGGCAGCGCACCGATGATCTTGAATGGCTCATCTTCCGGAATGAAGAAGTCGTTGGCGGTTTTATCACCGACAATGATTTCGACCTTTTTCCCTTCACGCAGTAGTTGAATGATATTGCGCACCAGGATGGCTGGTAGGTTGAAATAAGGCGTACAAATGGTGAGTTTGTGCTCCGCGCAGGGCATGAGGTGGAAAATAGTCTTATTTAACAGACTGGATTTTCCGAGCCCAACCAGCGGCGTGACCGAAAGCTGTTCGTTATCCGCATCACCCTGAAAATGGAAGGATGCATCGCGCAATTCCTGACGGTACAGGCGGATATCATTTTTAATTTCCGGGCTTTTAGGACGATGGATATCATCGAGACGATTAACGCCGCGCCCATTCATCAGATTCTGCGTAACCCAATCGTACATTATATCGGCCATCTTCGCGTTGCGAATCAGCTGATAGCGGTCATAGCGGTATTTATCATGTTGGTGTAAGTAAACATCGTTCAGACTGGCCCCGCTATACAGGACGCTATCATCAATGATAAAGCCTTTAAAATGCAGAACACCAAGCGCTTCACGGGTGTTAATTGGCACGCCGTAGACAGGGATATCGATACCAGGATTTTCTTGCGCCATGCGGCAATACCAGTCAGCGTTGGTATTGGATGCCGCAACACCAATGCGTCCACGCTGGGCTCGATGCCAGTCGACAAGCACCCGGATATCCAGTTCAGGACGCTGCCGCTTTGCCGCATAGAGCGCGTCGAGTATGCCTTTACCGCCGTCATCCTGTTCCAGGTACAGCGCAATAATGCAGATCCGTCGCGTCGCGCTGGCTATTTTCTCCAGCAGAGTCTCCCTGAAATTTGCGGGAGCATAAAAGAAATCTACATCATCAACTGACTGAGAAATCTTAGGTAGTTGGGCAAGGTGTTGTTGATGTTTATTACGCTTAAATTTTGACAACATCACAGTGCATTTCTTCTCTGTTCATTGAAGGGTCCTCTGTGCTTTGCAGACGACATAAGCGGGCAATGATACCACCAGTACCCATTAATGTGGTCAACATTTCCAGTACCTTACTCACGATTCCTCATATTGGGCCAGATTCAGCGTTAGCCCAACAATTCCCTCTTCGAGCTGGACATCGACATCAAACCCGAGTTTTCGGGCCAGGGCGACCATCCCCCGATTGTTTGGCATCGTAATACCATTTAAACGTCTAAGTCCGTGATCTCGGGTGTATGCAATCAACTTTTCCATCAACCGACGACCTAAGCCCAGCCCTTTGAGGTCAGAACGAACCAGCACGGCAAACTCGGCGTCAACGTTATCAGGATCCGAGATTGCCCTCGTTACGCCGAGGATCTCTTGCTGATTATCTTTACAGCGTACTGCCACAAAGGCCATTTCCCGATCGTAGTCGATCTGTGTCATATTGGCTAAATCTTCGTGGGTAAATTCGTTTATCTCACTGAAATAGCGATAATAAAGATCTTCTTTCGTTACCTGAGATATGAACTGCTGCAGATGAGGCTCGTCCTCCGGCAAAATGGGACGGAACAGGCAGCGATCGCCATTTTTCAACTCCACCCATTCTTCAAGCTGATGGGGATAAGGGCGTACCGCCAGCCTGCTTTCGTTATCGCCCGTGAAAGGGGCAATATCCAGTGTGACGTCCAGTGCAGTAAATTCCCCAGCAGAGGCCAGTAGAGGATGGATATCCAGGCGCTGAATTTCCGGACAATCGACGATCAGGTTGGAGACCTGGACCAACAGTTGGCTTAAACCTGCAATATCTAAGGGCCGTAGTGCGCTGCGAGCGCGGATCTTTTTGTTTTTGATCCCCTGGATCACCAGATAACGCGCCAGATTCATGTTCAATGGCGGCAAGGCCACCACGGCTTGCTCGTCTGGACGCCACTCAACCCCGCCTTCGCCCAGCATAATCAACGGGCCAAACACAGGGTCATGTTCAACGACGACGCGCAGTTCCTGAGCGCCAGCGCGATTTGCCATACTTTGTACTAATAAACCGTGAATGCGCGCCTGCGGCCAGGCCATTTTTACCCGATCAAAAATCGCATTGGCTGCCTGCTGCACCTCTGTTGCCGTACGCAGATAGAGCATTACCCCCTGAACTTCCGATTTATGCGGGATATCAGGAGAACGCAGCTTCAGTGCTACCGGGTAACCGATTTGTTCTGCGATATGTACGGCTTCCGCACTGTCGCTGGCGATCCATGTCGGCAGTGTGTGTAAGCCATAGGCGTGTAAAATCGGCTGCACTTCATGGGTATCCAGCGATGTCGCTCCCTCAGCAATCGCCTGCTGTAACAGACTATGCGCTTCGGCGGTGTTAGTGGTCAGGCTATCGGGTAGGGCTGGTGTTTCTCGCAGTTGCTTCTGGTTACGCCGGTACTCCACCATATGCATAAATGCAGTGATAGTGCCTTCCGGCGTACGATAGGTGGGTAATCCGGCTTCACTAAACAGCCTGCGGGCTTCCTGGGATGAAAACTCGCCGCACCAGTTGGTCAGCAACGAGACGAACTTGCCGCGCGGATGGCGCTTTACCGCTTCGATCAACGCTTGCGCGCTTTCGGTTCCGGGGGCGGCTGCGCTGGGTGAGTGAATCACCATCAGTGCGTCGAAATCCTGACTGGCGAGTAAAATATCCAGTGTCTTGACGTAATGTTCGCTGCTGGCATCATCACGCAGATCCAGTGGGTTGGCGATATCCACGTGAGCAGGTAGGGCATCGCGTAATTTCTGGCAGGTTTCTTCACTCAGCGCGGCCAGCTTACCGTTTCGCGACCACAGTTCATCTAATGCCAGCGCCGCGGGAGCGGCCCCATTGCTGATGATCATCAGCCTGTCGCCACGTAGCGGACGCATGTGGCTCAGGGTTTCGACTGCCGAGAAAAGCTCATGAGTGTCCTGAACGCGCAATAAACCAGCGCGTTGAATCGCCGCATCCCAGGCCGGGTCCATTCCGGCACTGGTATGCAGTAAACGCTGTGCTGCGGGACTACGACCGCTTTTAATCACCAGAATAGGTTTATTACGCGAGGCGCTACGCGCGGCGGAGACAAAACGCCTTGCATCGCTTAAATGTTCGAGGTAGAGCAATATCGCGCTGGTTTTGCTGTCGCGGGCCAGGTAATCCAGCAACTCATCAACGTCGATATCCAGGCTGTCACCCAGCGCGATAAAGTAAGAAAAGCCCATTTCTCTCTGCTGTGCCCAGTCGAGTATGGTATTGGACACGGCGGCGGATTGAGAGATGAAAGCCAGCTTGCCGCGCTTAATCGGGACGGGGGAAAAGCTGGCGTTAAGCCCCTGCCAGGGCGCGAGAAGTCCCAGACTGTTAGGCCCCAGCAGACGTATGTTGTAGCGTGATGCACAGGCCAGCAGCTCCGCGTGCTGCGCCGAGGGAGCTGAGAGAATAATGCAGGTTTTACAGCCTTTCTCGCCAAGTGCTTCGAGTAATGCCAGGTTACGGCTGGCATTGGTGCACAACACGGCGAGATCGGGGCTAAAAGGCAGGCTGTTGATATTGGGCCACGCCAGTACGCCCAACACCGCTTTCCATGCGGGCGTCACCGGTAAAACAGGTCCATTGAAACCGCCGGCAAGCAGGTTACGCATCATCAGGTAACCCGCGCGATTAGGCTTCATTGACGCCCCAATCACCGCAATGGATTTCGGTCGCAGTAGCGCTTCCAGACCACGTTGACTCATATCGGCTTCCTTAATGACACCAGTGACCGAATGATTTTAAACGCTTTCTGTTGAGTCTGCTGTGACGCTTCCCTGATGTTGAGTTTTTCCTGCCAGGTAGCGTGTTTTAAAGCGCGTGAAGTGCTCACCTAATCCTTCGGCTGCCTGCGTATCACCTGCCAGATCCAGTAAAGCAATTGCCACTTCGGCAGTGCAATATTGCCCCTCGGCATGGACTTCGCGCAGATGGTAAGCGGAGAGGCGTGATAAATCGACGGAGATCACCGGCAGGTTATCAAGGTACGGGCTTTTGCGGAACATTTTGCGTGCTTCTGGCCAGGTGCCATCAAGCATAATGAATAGCGGTGGTTTACCGGCTGGTGGTGTGAAAATGACCTCACGCCCCTCGTCGGCATAAGATGCCGGGAATACGACCATCGGCTGATAATCCGGATTTTTCACCAGTTCAAGCAGCGCCTGCGGTGGCTCGGTGCGTGACCACTGAAAAGCCGTTGTTTCGGGCAGGATATCGGCAATTAAACGCCCGGTATTGCTGGGCTTCATCGGTTCGGTATCAAACATCACCAGGCAAAAACGGCTTTTCGCCTGAGCTGGTGTCAGCGTTTCACACAGGCACAGTTTCAGCGGCAGCAGGCAGCGCTGACAGCGACGGATGCGATTACCTCGGGCAAGAAAAGGGCGCGTGGCGCGCGCAAGACGCTCGGCACGTAACTGGAGAACGGCGTTATTGGTCATCGGGAAGCACGTTGAAAAATGCTATTGTCTCAGAGGACAAAACGGGGCACAAGATGTGCCCCGCAGAGTTTATAATGATTCGTTAAGCCAGCTATCAAACGGAGCCTTAGGTACGGCACCATTAAGCATGTCGACGATTTCACCTTTTCTGAAGATCATGATGGTCGGGATGCTGCGGATACCGAAGCGGGCGCTGAGCTCACGTTCGGCTTCCGTATTCACTTTAACAAAACGTACTTTACCGCTACGTTCTTCCGCGACATCTTCAAAAATCGGAGCGAAGTTGCGGCATGGACCACACCAGGGGGCCCAAAAGTCAACGACCACCGGGAGATCGTCTTTTAACAGTTTATCCAGTGTTTCACCGGTCGCATTGATCACCTCCCCATCAAACAGGTCGTGACCACAGCGTCCGCATTTAGCCGCTTCCTGGACACGATCGTCGGGGATGCGGTTGATAGCCTGGCAGCTGGTACAAACGGTATTCATAACTAACCTCTGGATGAGTGGAGTGGACTTCACGGCAGTAACGCCAGTATGTTTCTATTATGTTACATATTATCGGGGAGTCTGTTCTAAACAACAATGCGTTTTATTCAATGAGTACAATAGTCCTTAGCTTTTAAATGAAATAATGGCTAACGACGTGCACATCGGGTAATCTGCGCGCTTCGCGCAGAGCAGGTGGAGAAAAACATGAGCGACGAACTGAAGAACAAAAACGGCAAGGTCAAAGTGATGTACGTCCGCAGTGACGATGACTCGGATAAACGCACCCAAAATCCACGTACTGGTAAAGGCGGCGGTCGCCCCGGTACTTCCCGAGCCGAAGGCGGTCGTCGCCCTGCCCGTGATGACAGAAAGGGTCCGAACAGCGAACGAGGCCGTGAACGTGGTCGTGACCGCGATGTTGAACGCGATCGTAAACGTGAAGATTCGCCATGGCGTACCGTGTCCCGCGCCCCGAGTGATGACGCAGCGGAAAAAGCCGATCACGGCGGTATCAGCGGCAAAAGCTTTATCGATCCGGAAGTATTACGTCGCCAGCGCGCGGAAGAAACTCGCGTTTACGGTGAGAATGCCTGTCAGGCTCTGTTCCAGAGTCGTCCGGACGCTATCGTCCGCGCCTGGTTTGTTCAGAGCGTCACCCCGCGCTTTAAAGAAGCATTACGCTGGATGGCGGCAAACCGCAAAGCCTACCACGTGGTTGACGAAGCCGAACTGGCGAAGGCCTCCGGCACTGAACACCACGGTGGTGTCTGTTTCCTGATTAAAAAACGTAACGGTACCACCGTTAAGCAGTGGGTTGGTCAGGCGGGCGCGCAGGATTGCGTACTGGCGCTGGAAGATATCGCCAACCCGCATAACCTGGGCGGTATGATGCGTAGCTGCGCACACTTCGGTGTGAAAGGCGTGGTGGTGCAGGATGCGGCGCTGCTGGAATCGGGTGCGGCTATCCGTACCGCTGAAGGGGGGGCTGAGCACGTTCAGCCGATTACCGGTGACAGTATTGTCGACGTGCTGGACGATTTCCGTAACGCGGGTTACACGATAGTGATGACCTCAAGCGTGAAAGGTAAACCGCTGTTTACGACCACGCTGCCGGAAAAAATGGTGCTGGTATTAGGGCGTGAGCGTGAAGCTCTGCCGGAAGCGGCATGCTCAGCCGACGATTTGTGCGTGGCGATTGACGGTACCGGCAACGTAGAAACGCTTAACGTTTCTGTTGCGACCGGCGTGCTACTCGCGGAGTGGTGGCGTCAGAACAAAGCCTGATAATAAAAATGCCAGCGAATCGCTGGCATTTTTTTACTCGCTTTCTGCGGGTAATACCGGCATCCAGTCAATCGGTTTTTCACCTCGTTGTTCCAGCCATTCATTAGCCAGTACAAAGTGATTGCAGCCAAAGAAACCGCGATGTGCAGAGAGCGGTGATGGGTGTGGCGCTTTCAACACATGGTGACGCTGCGCATCAATAATCGCGCCTTTCTTCTGAGCATGTGAACCCCAGAGCAGGAAAACCACACCTTCCCGATGTTGGTTAATCAGGCTGATGACTTTATCAGTAAACGTTTCCCATCCCAGACTGGCATGCGAATGCGCCTGACCCGCCCGAACGGTGAGAACGGTGTTGAGTAACAATACGCCCTGGCGTGCCCAGCTTTCCAGGTATCCATGTGTCGGACGGGTAAATCCCGGGATGGTGGCTTCCAGCTCTTTATACATGTTCAGTAGTGACGGCGGAGTGGCGATGCCAGGGCGTACAGAGAAGGCGAGACCGTGTGCCTGGCCTGGACCGTGGTAAGGATCCTGACCCAGGATGACAACTTTCACGTCACCAAGCTCGGTAAAACGAAACGCGTTAAACACATCTTTTTGCGGCGGATAAATTGTCATTCCTGACTGACGCTCGCCGGCAACAGTATGCAGTGTGTTAACAAAATAAGGCTGCTGTTTTTCTTCAGCCAGCACATCGTGCCAGGTTAATTCGGTGGCCATCTCGCTCTCCTGCGAATTTTCAATCCTCCTAGCTTAACTGCTTCTGTCGACGTCGCAAAATTCTGTACGTTTCTCAAAGCGCTACCTCTTAAAGATAGTTGAAAATTTATGTAAAAAGTTTAGCTGTGTACATGGCGTAAGTTGATGTAAAACAATAAAATCCACCTATCACCACTTTTCATGTGTGGTTTTTGTTGATTTAAATCAAAGATTCAAGGGTGTGTGAGGGGTATATATACACTCAAGCAACAATGGTTTTACCAATTGGCCGGATGAGGCCAACCGAAATCAAATAATTTTGCCGGGGAGGCATCAACATGATTACAGGTATCCAGATTACTAAAGCTGCAAACGACGACCTGCTGAACTCTTTCTGGCTGCTGGACAGCGAAAAAGGCGAAGCACGCTGCATCGTTGCGAAAGCAGGTTTCAATGCTGATGACGTCGTTGCCGTCAGCAAACTGGGCGAAATCGAATACCGTGAAGTACCGGTAGATGTACAGCCAGAAGTTCGTGTAGAAGGTGGTCAGCACCTGAACGTTAACGTTCTGCGTCGTGAAACACTGGAAGATGCAGTTAAGCACCCGGAAAAATATCCGCAGCTGACCATCCGTGTTTCTGGTTATGCAGTGCGTTTCAACTCTCTGACCCCAGAGCAGCAGCGCGACGTTATTGCTCGTACCTTTACTGAGAGCCTGTAAGGCTCGCCGGGAATAACCCCGCTCAGCAGAGAATCTACAAGCGGAAGACGCCAGTGCGTCTTCCGCTTTTTTGTATCCGTTAGTAAAAAATCCTCACCGCACAATACACCAACAGTAATGCCAGAATGATATTCAACTGCCGACCGTAACGGCGAAAGATGCGCTGAAAAAGATGGCCCGCCAGCGCCCAACAGGCATTCCCGAAGGTGCCGATGAGCGCCAGCAGAATACTCACTCCAATCAACCAGTGCGCGTCCTGTGTATATGGCAATACAAATGTGGATAACGCGGTAATGCCGTACAAAATGATTTTGACGTTCACAAACTGCAAACCAAAACTCGCCCAAAAGCTAATCGGTTCCGCCTGCAGCCTATCGTTTGAGGCTGGGCTGGTGGCGATTTTCAGCGCCAGCCATAAAATGTAGGCTGCCCCTGCCCAACTCAGCCAATGAATAATAGCCGGATCCAGGACGGCCAGCGAAAACGAGATCCCGGCGCACAGCAGCATGACGATTAAAAAGCCCAGACTCATTCCGGCCAGAACACGCGTGCTTTGACGTAGGCCATGTGATGTCGCCGCACTCAGCGCGAGGATATTATTCGGGCCGGGTGTTAGCGCAGTAATCAGTGTATAGGTCCAGAATGCACTTAAAAGCATGGGTGTCACTTGTTATCTCCTCTGTTTTAGCAGACAGTACCCGAGATATAAGATTTAAAAAAATGAATGTTTTTGCATTTTGAATTCGATAATTTCGATAGGTTGGTGAGGATGGATTTACGTCGGTTTATTACGTTAAAAACGGTAGTGGAAGAGGGCTCATTCCTTCGGGCTTCACAAAAGCTTTGCTGTACGCAATCAACCGTAACGTTTCATATTCAACAGCTTGAACAAGAACTCTCAGTACAGCTATTCGAAAAAATTGGCCGGCGGATGTGTCTCACCAGTGAGGGCAAACGGCTGATGCCGCATATACATGACCTGACGCGTGTGATGGCATCGATCCGTCAGACGGTGCAACAAGATGCACAGCCGAGCGGCGATCTCCGCGTCGCAACCGGAGAAACGTTACTGGCCTATAAAATGCCGCAGGTTTTACAGCGCTTTAAACAACGCGCTCCCAATGTTCGGTTGTCCCTACAGTCGCTCAATTGTTATGTCATTCGTGATGCCCTGCTGGACGATGAGGTTGATCTGGGGGTGTTTTATCGGGTTGGGAATGATGAGGCGCTTGAGATGCTGTCACTGGGTGAACAGTCACTGGCGCTGGTCGCCTCTCCGGCTCTTCAGGATGTTGATTTCACTCAGCATAATCAGCATATTCCCTGCAGTTTTATCATTAATGAACCGCAATGTATTTTTAGACAGCGTTTTGAAAGTCTGCTGCGTAAGCGGCAGATAACGCTGGAAAATACTATTGAGCTATGGAGTATCGAAAGCATCAAGCAGTGTGTCTCTGCGAATCTTGGTGTCAGTTTTTTACCGCGGTTTACCGTTGAGAAGGAATTACACTCAGGAGAATTAATCGAGTTGCCGTTCAGTGAAAAGCCTGAATTGATTACCGCATTGTGCGCACATCATGCCGGAAAAGTCGTTAGCCCGGCGATACGGGTTTTTATGGAATGTATTACAGAGAGCTTTGCTGCGCATGAAAAAATGCCGGGCTAAACGGCCCGGCATTCGGTTTACTCTTTGTCGGACTGCTGGGTAGCAGCTCCGCTCGGCTTACGACGTTTGCCGATATTTTTGGCGTCGCGGTGACGTTTTTTCACCCGCGGCTTCTCTTTCTCTTTCGCTTTTTTCTCGGCGCGCTTCGCCAGCACTTTCTTGGATGGCTTACCGTTGGATTTCTCACTTGGCGCGCGCGTGGTTGGACGCAGTTCGTCGATGACGCGTGCTTTCAGCGGCTCGTCAATATAGCGGCTCGCTTTGCCGAGCAGCAGGTGGTCATGCGCTTCAACCAAAGAGATTGCAGTACCTTTACGCCCGGCACGACCGGTACGACCAATGCGGTGCAGATAGGCATCGCCACTGCGCGGCATGTCGAAGTTAAACACGTGGCTGACGTCAGGAATATCGATCCCGCGAGCGGCAACGTCGGTGGCTACCAGCACGTTCACGCGACCATCGGTCAGGCGTTTGATCGCTTCGTTACGTTTGTTCTGCACCATCTCGCCTTCGAGATAGCAGTTATTAATGCCTGCCTGGCGCAGCCAGCCAGCCAGCTCGTGCACACGTTCGCGTTTGCGTACAAAGACAATTGAGCGGGTCGCTTCCGGCTGTTTTAACAGATGGATCAGCAGGGCAGTTTTGTGCTCGATATCATCGGCACGGTAGTAAAACTGATGGATCTTCTTGCGTTCGCGGGTGGACGGATCTGCCGAGACTTCGACAGGATCTTCCAGCAGACGCTCGGCAAAATCTTTGATCGCATCGCCTTCCAGGGTGGCGGAGAACAGCATCGTTTGCTTACGCCAGCGGGTTTCACCGGCGATATGTTCGATGTCCTGGGCAAAGCCCATGTCCAGCATACGGTCTGCTTCATCGAGGATCAGCGTTTCAACTGCATGGCAGTCGAAGTTCTCTTCTTTAATGTATTGCAGCAGACGACCAGTGGTGGCGACCACGATGTCCTGGTTTTCGCTAAAGACTTCCATGTGGTTCATGTAAGCCACGCCGCCGGTAATGGTGGCAATATCCAGATGCGTATTTTTGGCCAATTCACGGGCGTGTTCGGCAACCTGCATCGCCAGTTCGCGCGTCGGTGTCAGGATTAAAATGCGCGGTGGACCTGATTTCTTGCGCGGGAAGTCGAGCAAGTGCTGCAACGCTGGCAGCAAATATGCCGCCGTTTTACCGGTGCCTGTCGGCGCAGAACCGAGTACATCACGGCCATCGAGCGCAGGCGGAATGGCGGCAGCCTGAATGGCGGTCGGGCGAGTGAAACCTTTTTCCTGGAGGGCTTCCAGCAGGCTTTCATCGAGTTCAAGTTCGGAAAAAGTCGTTACAGTCATGTTCTACCTCTGAGTGGGGCGCTGATTATAGACGTTACGGCTGCAATCTTCATCTGTTTGTATGGATATACCTTCTCAGGTATTGTTTTTATCCTATGTTATCGTTTTTTTTCCAGGAAGGTTGTTCTTCATGCCCCAGTCTACATCCGTACTTAGACGTAATGGATTTACTTTTAAGCAGTTTTTTGTGGCACACGATCGTTGTGCAATGAAAGTCGGAACGGACGGCATTTTATTGGGGGCCTGGGCCCCCGTTGCGGGCGTAAAGCGGATCCTGGATATTGGTACCGGGAGCGGCCTGCTGGCGCTGATGCTGGCCCAGCGCACTGATGAAAACGTCATCATTGACGCCGTGGAGCTTGATGTCGACGCCGCGCAGCAGGCGCAGGAGAACATCGCGCAATCTCCGTGGATGCATCGTGTGAACGTGCATACGGAAGATGCCCAGCAGTGGATACCGCGCCAGACCGTGCGTTTTGATTTGATAATCAGCAATCCTCCCTATTATGAACAGGGCGTGGAATGTGCTACGCCGCAGCGCGAGCAGGCACGCTACACCACCACGCTCGATCATCAGGCATTGCTTACGCTGGCGGCGGACAGCATTACGGAAGAAGGCTTTTTTTGTGTAGTGCTACCGGAGCAGATTGGTAACGCATTTACTCAGCAGGCGCTTAGCATGGGCTGGCATCTGCGATTGCGCACAGATGTAGCAGAAACCGAGGCCCGTCTACCGCATCGGGTATTGCTGGCATTCTCCCCGCAGGCCGGGGAGTGCTTTAGCGACAGGTTGGTTATCCGTGGGCCAGACCAGCGTTACTCTGAAGGTTATACGGCGCTGACCCAGGCATTCTATCTGTTTATGTGATGACTGAGCGGCGAGAGAATTGACGGGCCCGCCTCTGGAAGCTGTTCTGGATAATCCAGCGTGTAGTGCAGGCCCCGACTCTCTTTGCGCATCATCGCGCAGCGGACAATCAGCTCGGCAACCTGCACCAGATTGCGCAGCTCCAGTAGGTTGTTCGACACACGGAAATGGGCGTAATACTCGTCGATTTCCTGTTGCAGCATGGTGATACGGCGCAGGGCGCGCTCCAGACGTTTAGTGGTGCGCACGATGCCGACGTAATCCCACATAAACAGCCGCAGCTCATGCCAGTTATGCTGAATGACAACCAACTCATCCGGGTTTTCTACCCGGCTTTCATCCCAACCCGGGAGCGAGTTAACGCCGCGGGCATAAGGCATTCTGCGGTCAATATCTTCCGCCGCAGACCAGCCATACACCAGACACTCCAGCAGCGAGTTCGACGCCATGCGATTGGCGCCATGCAGGCCGGTATAGCTCACTTCGCCGATTGCGTATAAACCGTCGACATCAGTGCGGCCAAAGTCATCAACCATCACACCGCCGCAGGTATAGTGCGCGGCAGGAACGATAGGGACCGGCTCTTTGGTCAGATCGATGCCCAGTCCCAGCAATTTTTCGTAAATCATCGGGAAATGCTGGCGAACAAACTCTTCGGGCTTATGGCTGATGTCGAGGAACATACAGTCAGCGCCGAGGCGCTTCATTTCGTGGTCGATGGCACGGGCGACAATATCACGTGGGGCCAGCTCGCCGCGCTTGTCAAAGTCGGGCATAAAGCGTGAGCCATCCGGGCGTTTCAGGTGTGCGCCTTCGCCGCGAAGCGCTTCAGTCAGCAGAAAATTGCGCGCCTGTGGATGATACAGCGCGGTTGGGTGAAATTGGTTAAATTCCAGATTGGCGACGCGGCATCCTGCGCGCCAGGCCATCGCAATACCGTCGCCCGAAGAAATATCCGGATTGGTGGTGTATTGATACACTTTAGAAGCGCCGCCAGTGGCCAACACTACCGACTTCGCATGGCAGGTCTCAACGGCTTCTTTATTACGATTCCAGATCCAGGCTCCGACAACCCGACGCGTCCCCGGTAGACCAACTTTATCTGAGATGATCAGGTCCACGGCGTTACTGCGCTCCAGTACCCGAATATTCGGATGACTTTGCGCCTGGCTGACCAATGTGGTTTCGACCTCTTTACCAGTGGCATCTGCCGCATGCAGGATTCGTCGATGGCTATGGCCGCCTTCTCGGGTCAGATGATAGCTCTCTTCGCCATTGGGTTGAACCTGAGTATCAAATAAGACGCCTTGATCAATTAGCCACTGGACACACGAGCGGGCGTTACTGGCTACAAACTCAACGGCATGACGATCGCAAAGACCGGCCCCTGCAATCAGCGTGTCTTCAACGTGGGAGTCAATGCTGTCGGTTTCATCGAAAACAGCGGCGATGCCACCCTGAGCATAAAATGTCGAGCCTTCACTAACTGGCCCTTTGCTCAGGACAATGACCTGATGTTTTTCAGCCAGGCGTAGCGCCAGTGAGAGTCCGGCAGCCCCGCTGCCAATGATCAGCACGTCACAGGATAATTCGGGAGTCGTATTCATGATTTTTGTTTAATTTACTAAACATTGTTCGTTCACCATAGCATCATACTGCGCGATGCTGCACGTTTTATTTTCAACTGTGTTGCAATGGCTAAACACAGGGGGAGGGTATGTGGATGAGTGAAAGAGCAAAAATATTTTGTGAAGCAGGCCGTTAGCATCAGATTATGAGGTGAAATAAAGTGGCTGTTGGGTTACTCTGCTGGCGGTGAAATGGGCATTTCTATACAGATAGTGCGTTGATCGGGTTATGTAGACTTATAATGAGAGATAAGACCTGTCTACAACATGACAAACAAAAACAAATGCGTAACGGAACTTTACGAAACTTGAGCACTCTAAGCTTTTGCTTGCTCATAGTGAAGCTTATGGAGTGGCGTTTCGAAAGCGCGTGGAAATTTGGTTTGGGGAGACTTTACCTCGGATGAGCGAGCAGTTAACGGACCAGGTCCTGGTTGAACGGGTCCAGAAGGGAGATCAGAAAGCCTTTAACTTACTGGTGGTTCGCTACCAGCATAAAGTGGCGAGTCTGGTTTCCCGCTATGTACCGTCGGGCGATGTTCCCGATGTTGTACAAGAAGCATTTATCAAGGCCTATCGTGCGCTGGACTCGTTCCGGGGAGATAGTGCTTTTTATACCTGGCTGTATCGTATTGCAGTCAATACAGCGAAGAATTACCTGGTCGCTCAGGGGCGTCGTCCTCCTTCCAGTGATATAGATGCGATAGAAGCAGAAAATTACGAAAGTGGCGGTGCGCTGAAAGAAATTTCGAACCCTGAGAACTTAATGTTGTCAGAAGAACTGAGACAGATAGTTTTCCGAACTATTGAGTCCCTCCCGGAAGATTTACGCATGGCAATAACCTTGCGGGAGCTGGATGGCCTGAGCTATGAAGAGATAGCCGCTATCATGGATTGTCCGGTGGGTACGGTGCGTTCACGTATCTTCCGAGCGAGGGAAGCTATTGATAATAAAGTTCAACCGCTTATCAGGCGTTGACGATAGCGGGATACTGGAAAAGGTATTAGGCATGCAGAAAGAAAAACTTTCCGCTTTAATGGATGGCGAAACGCTGGACACTGAGTTGCTCAAAGAGCTGGCTCACGACCCGGAAATGCAAAAAACCTGGGAGAGTTATCACCTGATTCGCGATTCTATGCGAGGTGATACCGCCGACGTTCTCCATTTCGATATTTCCGACCGCGTAATGGCTGCTATCGCAGATGAGCCAGTACGTCAGGCGGTGCCATTGATCCCTGAGGCCCAGCCAGCACCGCATCAGTGGCAGAAAATGCCATTCTGGAAGAAAATGCGTCCGTGGGCCGCGCAGCTTACCCAAATGGGTGTGGCCGCGTGTGTATCACTTGCAGTTATTGTTGGCGTCCAGCACTATAATGGACAATCTGAAACGTCCCAGCAGCCCGAAACGCCGGTATTTAATACATTACCGATGATGGGTAAAGCCAGTCCGGTGAGCCTGGGTGTACCTTCTGACGCGACTGCCAGCGGCGGTCAGCAACAGCAGGTACAGGAGCAGCGTCGTCGTATTAATGCCATGTTGCAGGATTACGAACTGCAACGTCGACTGCACTCCGAACAGCTTCAGTTTGAGCAGGCGCAAACACAGCAAGCCGCTGTCCAGGTGCCAGGAATTCAAACTTTAGGAACGCAATCGCAGTAATGAAGCAACTTTGGTTTGCCATGTCACTTGTGGCTGGTAGCCTGTTCTTCTCTGTAAACGCCTCGGCCAATCCTGCGTCCGGGGCGTTGTTGCAGCAGATGAATCTGGCCAGCCAGTCGCTCACCTATGAGCTGTCATTTGTCAGCATCAATAAGCAGGGCGTTGAATCCCTACGTTATCGCCATGCCCGCCAGGACAACCGCCCTCTTGCACAGTTGTTGCAAATGGATGGACCGCGTCGGGAAGTGGTGCAACGTGGCAACGAAATCAGTTACTTTGAGCCAGGACTCGAACCGTTCACGCTGAATGGCGACTATATTGTTGATTCTCTGCCATCCCTGATTTACACCGATTTTAAACGTCTTGCACCCTACTATGATTTTATCGCGGTAGGACGCACGCGTATTGCCGACCGACTCTGTGAAGTTATCCGCGTGGTAGCGCGTGACGGTACGCGTTACAGCTACATCGTCTGGATGGACACCGAAACCAAGCTGCCAATGCGTGTCGATCTCCTCGATCGGGATGGCGAAACGCTTGAACAATTCCGCGTTATCGCCTTTACCGTCAATAACGGGGTTAGCGACAGCATGCAGACGCTGGCGAAAGCAAACCTTCCGCCGTTACTGTCAGTTCCTGCGGGGGAGAAAACGAACTTCAACTGGAGTCCATCGTGGTTACCGCAAGGCTTCAGCGAGGTTTCCAGCAGTCGACGCCCGCTGCCGACAATGGATAACATGCCGATTGAATCGCGCCTGTATTCTGATGGCCTGTTCAGTTTTTCTGTGAACGTGAACCGCGCGTCGCAAAACAGCGCCGATCAACTGCTGCGTACCGGACGTCGAACGGTCAGTACTACCGTGCGGGATAATGCCGAAATCACCATTGTGGGCGAGCTCCCGCCGCAAACGGCAAAGCGTATCGCGGATAATATTAAGTTCAGGGCCGCGCAATGATTAAAGAATGGGCAACAGTCGTCTCCTGGCAAAATGGCCTGGCGACGGTCAGCTGCGATGTTAAAGCATCGTGTAGCAGCTGCGCGTCGCGGGCTGGATGCGGCAGTCGTGTGCTGAACAAACTGGGGCCGCAAACAACGCATACTATCGTGGTACCCAGCGATGAACCGCTGACGCCTGGGCAGAAAGTTGAACTGGGTATTGCCGAAGGGAGCCTGTTAGGCTCGGCGATGCTGGTTTATATGTCTCCGCTGGCGGGACTCTTTATTTTTGCTGCGCTGTTTCAGGTGCTGTTTGGCAGCGATATCGCCGCACTCAGCGGGGCGATACTGGGCGGTGTGGGGGGATTCCTGATTGCGCGAGGATATTCCCGTAAGCTTGCTGAGCGCGAAGCCTGGCAACCGGTTATTCTCAACGTAGCTCTCCCGCCCGATCTGATTCGTGTTGAAACCCCGCAGTGATATCTTTGCCTGATGGCGCTGCGCTTATCAGGCCTACAGCGTCCTCAGATGCAAAGGTAGGCCGGATAAGGCGTTTATGCCGCCATCCGGCAAAAGTTTCACTGACTTTGCAAAGTTGTTTCCAGTTCCCGCTATCCTTGCTCTATGAACATTTCCTCGCCTCAGCGATGTAGTGTAGAATGCGACGTTTCACTAAAACAGACGTTAAGCTCAGAACAGCGACTTCTCAGAGCCTGCCCAGGCAGGCGTAAGGCACAATAATTACACTATATGAAGAACATACGTAACTTTTCAATCATAGCTCACATCGACCACGGTAAATCGACGCTGTCTGACCGTATTATCCAGATCTGCGGTGGCCTGTCTGACCGTGAAATGGAAGCGCAGGTTCTCGACTCGATGGATCTTGAGCGTGAGCGCGGTATTACTATCAAAGCGCAGAGCGTGACGCTCGATTTCAAAGCATCTGATGGTGAAACCTACCAGCTTAACTTTATCGACACCCCGGGCCACGTTGACTTCTCTTATGAAGTTTCACGCTCGCTTGCCGCCTGTGAAGGCGCACTGCTGGTCGTTGATGCCGGGCAGGGTGTTGAAGCGCAAACACTGGCTAACTGCTATACCGCCATGGAAATGGATCTGGAAGTAGTGCCAGTACTGAACAAAATTGACCTGCCAGCCGCCGATCCAGAGCGTGTGGCGGAAGAGATTGAAGATATCGTCGGTATCGATGCGGCTGACGCTGTCCGTTGCTCGGCGAAAACCGGTGTTGGCGTGACCGACGTTCTTGAACGTCTGGTGCGTGATATTCCGCCGCCAGAAGGCGACCCGGAAGGCCCGTTACAGGCGCTTATCATCGACTCCTGGTTCGACAACTATCTCGGTGTGGTCTCGCTGGTGCGTATTAAAAACGGTACCATGCGTAAAGGCGACAAAATCAAAGTGATGAGTACCGGTCAGGTCTACAACGCAGATCGCCTGGGTATCTTTACGCCGAAACAGGTTGACCGTACAGAACTGAAGTGTGGCGAGGTAGGTTGGTTAGTTTGCGCCATTAAAGACATCCTCGGCGCGCCGGTAGGCGATACCCTGACGCTGGCTCGTAACCCGGCAGATAAACCCCTGCCTGGCTTTAAAAAAGTGAAGCCGCAGGTATATGCGGGTCTGTTCCCGGTCAGCTCCGACGACTACGAAAACTTCCGTGATGCGCTTGGTAAGCTGAGCCTCAACGACGCCTCACTGTTCTACGAACCGGAAAGTTCTACCGCGCTGGGCTTCGGCTTCCGCTGTGGCTTCCTGGGGCTGCTGCACATGGAGATCATTCAGGAGCGTCTGGAACGTGAATACGATCTGGATCTGATCACCACTGCGCCGACCGTAGTGTACGAAGTGGAAACCACGGCGAAAGAGACTATCTACGTCGACAGCCCGTCCAAACTGCCGCCGCTGAATAACATTTACGAACTGCGCGAGCCGATTGCTGAATGTCATATGCTGCTGCCGCAGGCATACCTCGGCAACGTTATTACACTGTGTATCGAGAAGCGTGGTGTACAGACCAACATGGTTTACCACGGTAACCAGGTTGCGTTGACCTATGAAATTCCAATGGCGGAAGTGGTCCTCGACTTCTTCGACCGTCTGAAGTCGACTTCTCGCGGCTATGCGTCGCTGGATTATAACTTCAAACGTTTCCAGGCCTCCGACATGGTACGTGTTGATGTTCTCATCAACAACGAACGCGTCGATGCACTGGCGCTGATTACCCACCGCGATAACTCCCAGAGCCGTGGTCGTGAACTGGTCGAGAAGATGAAAGATCTGATCCCTCGCCAGCAGTTCGATATCGCAATTCAGGCGGCCATTGGTACGCACATCATTGCGCGTTCAACGGTTAAGCAACTGCGTAAAAACGTTCTGGCTAAGTGCTACGGTGGCGATATCAGCCGTAAGAAAAAGCTGCTGCAAAAACAGAAAGAGGGTAAAAAGCGAATGAAGCAGATCGGTAACGTCGAACTGCCGCAGGAAGCCTTCCTCGCTATTCTGCATGTCGGTAAAGACAGCAAATAATCTTAAGGAGTTGGCATGGCGAACATGTTTGCCCTGATTCTGGTGATTGCCACACTGGTGACGGGCATTTTATGGTGCGTAGATAAGTTTGTCTTCGCGCCAAAACGCCGGGAGCGCCAGGCTGCGGCACAGGCCGCTGCAGGCGATTCACTGGATAAAGCAACGCTGAAAAAAGTTGCCCCTAAGCCGGGTTGGCTGGAAACCGGTGCGTCCGTTTTCCCGGTACTGGCTATTGTGCTGGTGGTGCGTTCATTTATTTATGAACCGTTCCAGATCCCGTCGGGTTCGATGATGCCAACACTGTTGATTGGTGATTTTATTCTGGTAGAGAAATTTGCCTACGGAATTAAAGATCCGATTTATCAGAAAACGTTGATCGAAACTGGCCACCCGAAACGCGGTGATATCGTGGTATTTAAATACCCGGAAGATCCGCGTCTGGACTACATCAAACGCGCTGTCGGTTTACCGGGAGACAAAGTGACGTACGATCCGGTGGCGAAAGAGGTGACGATTCAGCCGGGATGTAGTTCTGGTCAGGCTTGTGAAAACGCGCTGCCGGTAACGTACTCTGATGTTCAGCCAAGTGATTTTGTGCAGACGTTTGCTCGCCGCAACGGCGGGGAAGCGACCAGCGGTTTCTTTGAAGTTCCGCTGAACGAAACGAAAGACAACGGTATTCGCCTGACCGAGCGTAAAGAAACGCTGGGTGAGGTAACTCACCGCATTCTGATGGTGCCAATCGCGCAGGATCAGGTGGGGATGTATTACCGTCAGCCGGGTCAGCAGTTAGCCACCTGGATCGTTCCACCGGGGCATTACTTCATGATGGGCGATAACCGTGACAACAGCGCGGACAGCCGTTACTGGGGATTTGTACCGGAAGCGAATCTGGTAGGTAAAGCGACCGCAATCTGGATGAGTTTCGACAAACAAGAAGGTGAGTGGCCAACCGGTGTTCGTTTGAGCCGCATTGGCGGCATCCACTAATTGCTGATAATGGTTCACGCTGTCGTCTTAATAACGACAGCGTGAATTATTTCTCGGATTAATTCCCTCAGACTAACGACATCCCTTGTCGTTGTGTATAGAATATTCCCCCGAAGTTTTAGGTTGGCACCGTCAGGTTGCCACGGCACACGAAACAGCATTGGTCTCTCTAATGACGGGTGTATATCAGGTCTGTTTCGTGTGCTGAATTGTTGACGCATTCATTTATTGGTATCGCATGAATCCCATCGTAATTAATCGGCTTCAACGGAAGCTGGGCTACACTTTTAATCATCAGGAGCTGTTGCAGCAGGCATTAACTCACCGTAGTGCCAGCAGCAAACATAACGAGCGTTTAGAATTTTTAGGCGACTCTATTTTGAGCTTTGTTATTGCGAATGCGCTGTATCACCGTTTCCCTCGAGTGGACGAAGGTGATATGAGCCGCATGCGCGCCACGCTGGTGCGTGGAAATACGCTGGCTGAATTAGCCCGTGAATTTGACCTCGGTGAATGTTTACGCCTGGGACCGGGCGAGCTGAAAAGCGGCGGTTTTCGTCGCGAATCAATTCTGGCCGATACCGTCGAAGCGTTGATCGGCGGCGTCTTCCTCGACAGCGATATTCAAACCGTTGAACAGCTGATCCTGAACTGGTATCAAACGCGTCTGGACGAAATTAGCCCAGGCGATAAACAAAAAGATCCGAAAACGCGCCTGCAGGAGTATTTGCAGGGTCGCCACCTGCCGCTGCCGTCTTATCTGGTGGTGCAGGTTCGTGGTGAAGCACACGATCAAGAATTTACTATCCACTGCCAGGTTAGCGGCCTGAGTGAACCGGTGGTTGGCACAGGTTCGAGCCGTCGTAAGGCTGAGCAGGCTGCCGCCGAACAGGCGTTAAAAAAACTGGAGCTGGAATGAGCATCGATACAACTTACTGCGGATTTATTGCCATCGTCGGTCGCCCGAACGTCGGCAAATCCACCCTGTTGAATAATCTACTTGGGCAGAAGATTTCCATTACCTCACGTAAGGCTCAGACAACACGTCACCGTATTGTTGGCATCCATACTGAAGGCGCGTATCAGGCGATTTATGTTGATACACCGGGCCTGCATATGGAAGAGAAACGTGCCATCAACCGCCTGATGAACAAAGCGGCCAGCAGCTCGATTGGTGATGTTGAACTGGTTATTTTCGTTGTCGAGGGCACCCGCTGGACGCCGGACGACGAAATGGTGCTCAACAAGCTGCGCGACGGTAAAGCGCCGGTAATTCTGGCCGTGAACAAAGTAGACAACGTTCAGGAAAAAGCCGATCTGCTGCCGCACCTGCAGTTCCTGGCAAGCCAGATGAACTTCCTCGATATCGTCCCGATCTCTGCCGAGACCGGTCTGAATGTCGATACCGTTGCGGGCATCGTACGTAAGCATCTGCCGGAAGCTATCCATCACTTCCCGGAAGATTACATCACTGACCGTTCTCAGCGTTTTATGGCTTCTGAAATCATCCGCGAAAAGCTGATGCGTTTTTTGGGGGCTGAATTACCGTACTCCGTTACTGTGGAAATTGAGCGTTTTATCTCCAATGAGCGCGGTGGTTACGATATTAACGGTCTGATCCTCGTGGAACGTGAAGGGCAGAAAAAGATGGTTATTGGCAACAAAGGGGCCAAGATCAAAACCATCGGCATCGAAGCGCGTAAAGACATGCAGGAGATGTTCGAAGCGCCCGTTCACCTCGAACTGTGGGTGAAAGTGAAATCTGGCTGGGCCGATGACGAACGCGCGCTGCGTAGCCTCGGTTACGGCGACGACGTCTAAACCCATCTTCTGAAACACGGCGAGTATATGGAAGGATGGCAACGAGCCTTTGTCTTGCATAGTCGCCCCTGGAGCGAAACCAGTCTCGTGCTGGACGTCTTCACGGAAGAGTCGGGTCGCGTGCGCCTGGTGGCTAAAGGCGCACGTTCTAAACGTTCTAATCTCAAAGGCGCGCTCCAGCCTTTTACCCCGTTGTTGCTTCGCTTTGGCGGCCGCGGTGAGGTTAAAACCCTGCGTAGCGCTGAAGCCGTTTCTCTGGCGCTCCCTCTTAGCGGTATCACGCTGTACAGCGGCTTGTATATCAACGAACTTATCTCCCGCGTCCTCGAGTACGAGACCCGTTTTTCTGAACTCTTTTTCGATTATCTGAATTGTATCCAGGCGCTGGCTGGTGCGACGGGTTCGCCAGAGCCTGCGCTGCGTCGCTTTGAGCTGGCCTTACTTGGACATCTGGGGTACGGCGTCGATTTTACCCATTGTGCGGGCAGCGGCGAGCCGGTAGACGACACCATGACCTATCGTTACCGGGAAGAAAAAGGGTTTATCGCCAGCGTAGTGATCGATAATTCCACTTTTACCGGACGCCATCTCAAAGCGCTTGAGTCACGTGAATTTCCCGATGTCGATACGTTACGCGCCGCGAAACGCTTTACCCGCATGGCGTTAAAGCCGTATCTTGGTGGTAAGCCGTTAAAAAGCCGGGAACTGTTCCGGCAATTTATGCCAAAACGCGCAGTAAAAACAAATAATGATTAACGAGGATTGTCATGGCTGAATTACTGTTAGGCGTCAATATTGACCACATTGCTACGTTACGTAATGCACGCGGCACCGCATACCCGGATCCGGTTCAGGCGGCGTTTATCGTTGAGCAGGCGGGTGCGGACGGTATTACCGTACACCTGCGTGAAGACCGCCGCCATATCACCGACCGCGACGTACGTATTCTGCGCCAGACGCTGGATACGCGCATGAATCTGGAAATGGCGGTCACCGACGAAATGTTGGCAATCGCCGTCGAGACGAAGCCGCATTTTTGCTGTCTGGTGCCGGAAAAACGTCAGGAAGTGACTACTGAAGGTGGTCTGGACGTCGCCGGCCAGCGTGACAAGATGCGCGATGCCTGCAAACGCCTGGCGGACGCAGGCATTCTGGTTTCGCTGTTTATCGATGCCGACGAAGAACAGATTAAGGCCGCTGCGGAAGTTGGCGCGCCGTTTATTGAAATCCACACCGGCTGTTACGCCGATGCGAAAACCGATGCGGAACAGGCCAGCGAACTGGCGCGTATCGCCAAAGCGGCAACTTTTGCCGCCAGCCTTGGCCTGAAGGTGAATGCGGGTCACGGCCTGACGTATCACAACGTTAAAGCCATTGCGCGGATCCCGGAAATGCATGAGCTGAATATTGGCCATGCCATTATCGGACGCGCGGTGATGAGCGGTCTGAAAGACGCCGTGGTGGAAATGAAACGCCTGATGCTGGAAGCGCGTGGCTAATGGCTATTCTGGGATTAGGCACGGATATCGTGGAGATTGCCCGCATTGAAGCGGTGATCTCCCGTTCCGGTGACCGTCTGGCAAGACGCGTGCTCAGTGACAACGAATGGGCAATCTGGGAGACGCATCAGCAGCCGGTGCGTTTTCTGGCAAAGCGCTTTGCGGTCAAAGAGGCGGCAGCAAAAGCCTTTGGGACGGGTATTCGCAATGGGCTGGCGTTTAATCAGTTTGAAGTTTTTAACGACGAACTCGGTAAGCCGCGTCTGCGGTTATGGGGGGAGGCGTTAAAACTGGCGGAAAAACTGGGTGTCGCGCATATGCATGTGACGCTGGCCGATGAGCGTCACTACGCCTGCGCCACGGTGATTATCGAGAGTTAGATTCTGCACGTTGCCGGATGGCGACGCGGTTAAAGTTTATCGGCGTGGTGCATCAGCACAAACTTATCCCACAACTGCTCTTCCGTTTCGACATGTGCCGGATCTTTCAAAATAGTATTGGGGATCGGGCACACCTTCTGGCAGGTTGGCGTGTCGTAATGGCCTACGCATTCCGTACATTTGTCGCTGTTAATCTCGTAAATGCTGTCACCCATCGAAATTGCCTCATTCGGGCATTCGGGTTCGCACATATCGCAATTGATACACTTTTTAGTGATTAACAGGGCCATCAGGAAACTCTCAAAACATCACAAATCGGGCGGGCATTATACGCGCATTCTTTGCTCAGACCAGTTTTTTTACCAGTGCTTCGCTGTGGCGAATGCGTTCCGGAGCATGTTCTAAATCTTGCTGAACCAGCGCCATAAACAGTAAATCCGTGAGCATCATCTGCGCGTGCGTCGATGAAATTGCCGCGCTGCGTGTCGCTTGTTCTTCGGCAATCGTATACAGGCAATGGCTTGCTCGCTGTTGCAGGGCATTGGGTGTAAATCCGGTGATGGCAAGGATTTTCGCGCCGGTGCGCAACGTTTCATCCGCAGCCAGGTTGAGCTCGCGGCGCTCTCCGGTATACGAAATGGCCAACAGGAGATCGCCCGGCGAAAGCGCCTGTACCGTTGCCAGCAGGGCGTGCATATCGCGCTCCACTACCGCGTTAAAACCTATTTTCAACAGTTTCCAGGCAAAATTCTGTGCTACCAACCCCGATGCGCCAATTCCGGTCAGGACAATGCGTCGGGCGGAGCGTAACAAGGCGACGCTTTCCATCAGCTTTTCTTCGCTGTTGATATCCAGTGTGGCGTGCATGGCCGCCACGTTCTCCTGAATCAGTTTTTCACCCACCAGACGCATAGGGTCGTCGCCGCGAATCTGATTATGCACTGGGATAGAGTGGGGATTGGGATTACTGGCCAGTGCTTCACTGATCGCCAGTTTGAGTGCAGGAAATCCTTTGAAACCCATCTTTTGCGCGAACTTCACCACGCTGGACTGGCTGACGCCCGCTTCAAAGGCGAGTTGCTGTGAACTGAGATGACGCGCAGTATCCGGCTGTGCGAGGAGGTAATCCGCAAGCTTTTTATCGCTTTGCGCGAGGTCCGGGTAACGCTGACGAATGCGAATCAAACAGTTCATGCTGTCTCCTGGCGAAAACGTGATGGCGATTACAAAACAAAATTTCACTCGCCTGGGTGAATATTATATTCCATTATAACGGATTACTATGAATTAAAAATTCCTAAGGAACAAAAAATGAATCTCGGTGCGTTAGTGTCAGAAAGCCGCAATCCTCAGACCATGGATCTTGATGCGTTATCCACACTTGAGTTGGTTCATCGTTTTAATCAACAGGATACGCTGGTAGCCGTTGCTGTAAAAGCAACGCTGACTGAAGTTGCGCTTGCGGTCGATGCAGCGGCTGACGCGTTAAAAGCGGGTGGACGGATTATCTACATGGGGGCGGGGACCAGTGGGCGTCTTGGCGTACTGGATGCGTCTGAGTGCCCACCGACTTTTGGTGTACCGCATGGACGGGTTGTTGGCCTGATTGCTGGTGGGCCGGGCGCATTGCTGAAGGCCGTTGAAGGTGCAGAAGATAACCCGCAGCTGGGTGAAGATGATCTTCGTTCGCTCAACCTTACGGCTCAGGATGTGGTGGTGGGTCTGGCTGCATCCGGGCGTACACCGTATGTGATTGGCGGCTTGCAATATGCCCGTTCCGTTGGCTGCACCACGGTGGCGATTTCCTGTAATCCGGATTCCCCCATCGCGCGTGAAGCGGACATCGCCATATCACCGGTTGTTGGCCCGGAGGCTCTGACAGGGTCAACGCGACTGAAGTCCGGTACTGCGCAAAAACTGGTACTCAATATGATTTCTACCGGTGCAATGGTGAAGTTTGGCAAGGTGTATCAGAACCTGATGGTGGATATGAAAGCGACTAACGTTAAGCTGGTAGACCGGGCTTGTCGCATGGTCGTGGAAGCTACCGGTATTGCGTATGACCAGGCGCAAGCTCTGCTGAAACAGACCGATTTTGATGTTAAGCCCGCCATTCTGATGGCTCTCACGGGGCTCGATGCCGCTGCAGCCCGCGAAAAGCTTGCCGCTCACCAGGGTTTTTTACGCGCGGCGTTAGAACACTAAGAGGTGTATATGGATAAGACGGCGGTGCTGGCCAGCGATATCCTGCTGGGCGTGGGCGGAGAGAAAAATATTCTGCGCCTGGAAAACTGTATGACCCGCGTCAGAGTGGAAGTACAGGATGACGCTCAGCTCGATATTTCCCGACTCAAGCAACTGCCGGGCGTTAGCGGCTACGTGAAGCAAGGGGCGCAGCACCAGATCATTGTCGGCCCCGGCAAAGCCGCGAAAGTGGTCGATGCCATGCGTTCCCTGATTGCCGATGGCGGCGAACGTTCCAATGTGGGGGATATTGAGCGAACAAAATCAGAGGCCAAAGCGAAGTACAAAGCGCCGATGAGTGACGCGCTACGCAAGCTGGCTAACGTTTTTATCCCGCTTATTCCGGCGTTTATCGCCTCCGGTTTGATTACCGGCATCATTAACATCCTTAAGCGACCGGATATCGTTGGGGATTTTGCGACCCACTATCCAAATATGCTTGGGCTGATGGGAATATTTGGCAGCGCCGTGTTTGCCATCATGAATATTCTGGTCGGAGTGAATACCGCCAAAGTATTTGGCGGTTCGCTGGCGATGGGCGGGGTGATGGCCGGTATTCTCTCCAGCCCGCAACTGGCGCAAATTACCTTGTTTGGCGAGGCATTGCAGCCGGGACGCGGTGGAGTGATCGCAGTGCTGCTGGTGGTGGCGTTGATGTGCTGGATCGAACGCAAATTCCGCGAAGTGCTGCCGGAGTCTCTCGAACTGATCCTCAATCCACTGCTGACCACCCTTATTACCGGGACAATCGCTATTGTGGCGCTGCAACCGCTTGGCGGCTGGATTTCTGAATCGATTGCTCACGGCGCATCCTGGGCTATCGATCGCGGCGGTTTCCTGGTGGGAGCCGTGCTGGCTGGGACTTTCCTGCCGTTGGTGCTCACCGGACTTCATCAGGGGTTGGTGCCGATCCACGTTGAACTGGTACAGGCGCATGGTTATAACGCGCTCTTTCCTATTCTGGCGATGGCAGGAGTGGGGCAAATCGGTGCGGCTATTGCGGTACTGATGAAAACCCGTAACGCACGGCTGAAAAAAGTGATTAAAAGCGCGCTGCCGGTTGGATTGCTGGGCATTGGTGAACCGCTGATTTTTGGGGTGACGTTGCCATTAGGCAAGCCGTTTATCGGTGCCTGTCTCGGTGGTGCAGTCGGTGGGGCGCTGATCAGCTACTGGAAGGTGGCGACGGTCATCACCTTTGGCATCTCGGGATTGCCGCTGGCACTGACGATTGTTGCCGGAAAAGTGATGTTCTATCTGTTAGGCTATCTGGTAGCGGTTATTGCCGGGTTCCTGTTTACCTGGCTATTGGGGTTCAACGATCCAGAGGAATAAGGTTTGACCAGTCACCAGCGTCGCGTTGTTTTTTTTGATTTGGATGGCACGTTACACCAGCAGGATATGTTCGGCAGTTTCTTACGTTTTCTGCTGCGTCGCCAACCGCTAAATGCGTTGCTGGTGCTGCCCCTGTTGCCAATTATTGCGCTGGCAATGTTAATTAAAGGGCGCGCCGCCCGCTGGCCCATGAGCCTGCTGTTGTGGGGCTGTACCTTTGGTCGCAGCGAAGCGCGTCTGAAAGCGCATCAGGCCGATTTTGTGCGCTGGTTTCGCGGGCATGTGACGGCATTTCCGGTCGTGCAGCAGCGTCTGACGACGTACCTGTTAAGCTCCGATGCTGATATCTGGCTTATCACCGGTTCTCCGCAGTCGCTGGTCGAGCAGGTTTACTTCGACACGCCGTGGCTACCGCGTGTCAATCTGATCGCCAGTCAAATGGCGCGGGGATACGGTGGCTGGGTATTGCCGCTACGATGTCTGGGGCATGAAAAAGTCGCGCAACTGGAACGACAGATTGGCGCACCGCTGTCTCTTTACAGCGGCTACAGCGACAGTAAGCAGGACAATCCACTGCTCTCTTTTTGCCAGCATCGCTGGCGCGTCACGCCGCGCGGAGAGCTGCAACAACTCGAATAGAGTAAACGATAGCGTCTGTGTATAATGCGCCCGCTTTGATTACTGGAGTTACCCCTTTGTCTGAAGTTGAATTTAGCCACGAATACTGGATGCGTCATGCTTTAACGCTGGCTAAGCGCGCCTGGGATGAGCGTGAAGTCCCGGTGGGTGCGGTATTGGTACATAACAACCGCGTTATTGGCGAAGGCTGGAACCGACCGATTGGCCATCATGATCCTACCGCCCACGCTGAAATCATGGCGTTGCGCCAGGGCGGTCTGGTGCTACAAAACTACCGTCTGCTGGATGCAACGTTGTATGTCACACTGGAGCCGTGCGTGATGTGCGCAGGCGCGATGGTCCATAGCCGTATCGGTCGGGTGGTTTTTGGCGCACGCGATGCGAAAACGGGCGCTGCCGGGTCATTAATGGATGTGCTGCATCACCCTGGAATGAATCATCGGGTTGACGTGATCGAAGGGGTGTTACGCGATGAATGCGCCACGCTGCTCAGTGATTTCTTTCGCATGCGTCGGCAGGAAATCAAAGCGTTGAAAAAATCTGCCAATCAGTAAATACCAATCAGACTACTTGTCCTCTTTCTTCTGTGCTGAAAACAGCAGAGAAGGGGAGTGCGACAGATAGTTTGACGACGTCTGAGTCAGAAACGCTGAAAGCGGAAATTTATCTTTACCTAACAGCTCAGCCGGTGACACAGCCGGGTAATCCTGCGCCAGTTGCTGCGTTTCCTGCGCCTGTTTTTCTTTCTCCTGCAGATACCCCACCAGGCTAATCTGGTATTTACGGATGTTTTCCACATAGGCGTAGGCTTCGTGACCGCGCGCATAGCCATAGGTCAACTTGTTGTAATACGGCTTTTGGCTGAGCAGCGGCAGACGCTGTTTTACGTCGGACCAACTGTTCGGATTACCTTTGGTTTTCACCGTCAGCGCCCGGGCATCCAGCATGTGCGCATAACCCATGTTGTAGGCGGCAAGCGCAAACCAGATACGTTCCCCTTCGGGGACGGTATCCGGCACTTTGCTCATCATGTCCTGCAAATACCGCGCGCCGCCGCTGATGCTCTGCTCGGCATCGGTACGGTCAGTTAGCCCGAGACTCTGGGCGGTATTTTTGGTCAGCATCATCAGCCCGCGTACACCGGTCGGGGAAGTCGCCTGCGCGTCCCAGTGTGACTCCTGATAGGATATTGCGGCGAGCAGTCGCCAGTCTATCTCCTGCGCATACTTCTCAAAAAGCGGCTTGAGGTCCGGCAACACGCTGTCTACGGAGCGCAAAAAGGTGCGGGTATCAACATAGTCAAAATCATCGCCATGCCCAAGGTACTTTTCTTCCAGTCGCGCAAGCGAGCCGTCTTCATTCATGGTATTGAAGAAATCCAGCAGGGCAGCAGACAGCGTATTGTCATCGTCCAGACGACTGAACCAGGTCACCGGCTGTTCGTCAGAGACGTCCAGCGCCACGGCCAGCTCAGGATGAACGCGCTGATATAAGCTGATGGCAACGGAATCGGCAATGGTGTAATCCAGCTTACCGGCGATGACATCATCAAGCAGTTCAGTGGTGCCCTTTTTCTCATCAACTTTCCAGCTCAGGTCCGGGTATTTTTTTTCTTTTAGCTGCTGTAGGTCGTTAACCACCACATGCCCCGGGGCGATAGTCAGTTGGTTTTCGTTCACGGTGGCAAGCGTACGCGGGCGGTATTGCCCAACCCGATACACCAGTTGTTGCGATACGGAATAGTAGGTCGGGCCTGGCTGGTAATTTTTAACGCGCTCGCTGTTATACACCAGACCAGCGGCTAACAGATCGGCATTACCGTTATCCAGGTCGTCAAAAAGCTGGCTGATGTTCTGGCGTACGGAGATTTTCAGCTTCACACCCAGGTAGTTGGCGAAGGCTTTGGTCAGTTCGTAATCCAGGCCAAACTTTTTCCCATTAAGCGTGGCGTAAGTGAGCGGTGAGTCGATGGTACTGACGCGCAGCTCTCCCCGCGACTGAATGGCGGCGATACGATTGTCGGCTTTACCGAACCAGGGGATAGATGGCCAGAGGGCCGCTGCCAACAACAGCGTCAAAATACCGATGAACAGATAATTAATCTTTAATTTTTTCAATTAGTTAATTCTCTGAACCGTACGTTGTCTCTGCGTGCTGTGGTATTGATTAAGAAGTGAAGTCGTCATTAATGAGCGGCATTTTGCTTAAACTTGCGCCAGTTGGCAACTTATTCAGAAACCAGACCGCATTTGATGATAAGAAGAGGCCGTGATTTTATTTCGACGCAAACGGTTTCGTCGGCGCGCCAGATTCTTTATAATGACGCCCGTTTCCCCCACTTGGGCACACCGAAAGCTTAGAAGACGAGAGACTTATGATGGAAATTCTGCGTGGTTCACCTGCACTGTCTGCATTCCGTATTAACAAACTGCTGGCACGTTTTCAGGCTGCCAACCTCCAGGTCCACAATATTTACGCCGAGTACGTCCATTTTGCCGATCTGAATGCACCATTGAATGAGGATGAGCGCGCGCAACTTGCACGTCTGCTGAAATATGGTCCTGCTCTTCACAGCCACGCCCCTGAAGGCAAACTGCTGCTGGTCACGCCTCGCCCGGGTACCATTTCCCCGTGGTCTTCTAAAGCGACTGATATTGCCCATAACTGCGGCCTGCAACAGATTAGCCGCCTGGAACGTGGCATTGCCTGGTATGTTGAGGCCTCCACGTTGACCGCTGAGCAGTGGCTGACGGTTGCCGATATTTTGCACGACCGCATGATGGAAACGGTTTTCTCTGCGCTGAGCGATGCTGAAAAACTGTTTGTTCATCACCAGCCTGCGCCGGTTTCCAGCGTTGATCTGCTTGGTGAGGGACGCCAGGCGCTGATCGACGCTAACCTGCGTCTGGGCCTGGCGCTGGCGGAAGACGAAATCGACTATCTGCAGGATGCGTTTACCAAACTGGGACGCAACCCGAACGACATTGAACTGTACATGTTCGCGCAGGCTAACTCCGAGCACTGCCGCCACAAGATTTTTAACGCCGACTGGGTTATCGATGGTAAACAACAGCCTAAGTCGCTGTTCAAGATGATCAAGAATACCTTCGAAACCACGCCGGACCACGTGCTGTCTGCCTATAAAGACAACGCCGCGGTAATGGAAGGTTCTGAAGTGGGCCGCTATTTTGCCGACCACAAAACTGGCCGCTACGATTTCCATCAGGAACCAGCCCACATCCTGATGAAGGTAGAAACTCATAACCACCCGACGGCTATCTCTCCGTGGCCAGGTGCGGCAACCGGCTCTGGCGGTGAAATTCGCGATGAAGGCGCAACCGGGCGCGGTGCGAAACCGAAAGCCGGGCTGGTAGGCTTCTCCGTCTCCAACCTGCGTATTCCTGGCTTTGAACAGCCTTGGGAAGAGGACTTTGGTAAGCCGGATCGTATTGTCACCGCGCTCGACATCATGACCGAAGGCCCGCTGGGTGGTGCTGCGTTTAACAACGAATTTGGTCGCCCTGCGCTGACGGGCTACTTCCGCACCTATGAAGAAAAGGTCAACAGCCATAACGGCGAAGAGCTGCGCGGTTACCATAAACCGATCATGCTGGCAGGCGGGATCGGCAATATCCGTGCCGATCACGTGCAGAAGGGCGAGATCGTCGTTGGCGCCAAGCTGATCGTCCTCGGCGGTCCGGCGATGAACATCGGTCTTGGCGGTGGGGCTGCATCATCTATGGCTTCCGGTCAGTCTGATGCCGATCTTGATTTCGCTTCTGTACAGCGCGACAACCCGGAAATGGAACGTCGCTGCCAGGAAGTTATCGACCGTTGCTGGCAGATGGGCGATGCCAACCCGATTCTGTTTATCCATGACGTTGGTGCGGGCGGCCTGTCTAACGCCATGCCGGAGCTGGTCAGCGACGGCGGCCGCGGCGGTAAGTTCCAGCTGCGTGACATCCTCAGCGACGAGCCGGGTATGAGCCCGCTGGAAATCTGGTGTAACGAATCCCAGGAGCGCTATGTGCTGGCGGTTGCCGCCGATCAATTGCCGCTGTTTGACGAACTGTGTAAGCGTGAGCGCGCGCCGTATGCGGTGATCGGTGAAGCCACCGAAGAACAGCATCTGACCTTGAGCGACAGCCACTTCGACAATCAACCGATCGACATGCCGCTCGATGTGTTGTTGGGCAAAACACCGAAAATGACCCGCGATGTGCAGACGCTGAAAGCCAAAGGCGATGCCCTGAATCGTGGTGAAATCTCGATTGCAGATGCGGTTAACCGTGTGCTGCATCTGCCGACTGTTGCTGAAAAAACGTTCCTCGTGACTATCGGCGACCGTACCGTTACCGGTATGGTGGCGCGCGATCAGATGGTGGGGCCATGGCAGATCCCGGTCGCCAACTGCGCGGTCACTACCGCAAGCCTCGATAGCTACTACGGCGAAGCGATGTCTCTCGGCGAGCGCGCGCCAGTCGCATTGCTCGACTTCTCCGCCTCTGCGCGTCTGGCTGTCGGTGAGGCACTGACCAACATTGCGGCAACGCAGATTGGCGATATCAAACGCATTAAACTGTCGGCCAACTGGATGGCGGCTGCGGGTCACCCTGGCGAAGACGCCGGACTGTACGAAGCGGTAAAAGCCGTTGGGGAAGAATTATGTCCGGCGCTTGGCCTGACCATTCCGGTGGGCAAAGACTCTATGTCGATGAAAACCCGCTGGCAGGAAGGCAACGAACAGCGTGAAATGACCTCGCCGTTGTCGCTGGTGATCACCGCCTTTGCCCGCGTGGAAGATGTGCGCCACACGATTACCCCGCAACTGTCTACTGAAGACAATGCGCTGCTGCTGATTGATCTTGGCCTTGGCCACAATGCGCTGGGTGCGACGGCGCTGGCGCAGGTTTACCGTCAACTGGGCGATAAGCCTGCCGATGTGCGTAACGTAGAGCAGCTGAAAGGCTTCTACGACGCCATTCAGGCGCTGGTGGCACAGCGTAAGCTGCTGGCCTACCACGACCGCTCCGACGGCGGCCTGCTGGTTACGCTGGCGGAAATGGCCTTCACCGGCCACTGCGGCGTTGAAGCAGACATCGGCACTCTGGGCGATGATCATCTGGCGGCGCTGTTTAATGAAGAGTTGGGGGCTGTCATTCAGGTTCGCGCCGCTGACCGTGACGCGGTTGAGGCGTTGCTGGCTCAACATGGCCTGGCCGATTGCGTGCACTATCTGGGTAAAGCCGTGCAGGGCGACCGCTTCGTGGTCGAAGCAGACGGTCAGGCGGTGTTCAGCGAAAGCCGTACTACTCTGCGTATGTGGTGGGCGGAAACAACCTGGCAGATGCAGCGTCTGCGCGACAATCCAGAGTGCGCCGATCAGGAACATAACGCTAAAACCAACGATGCCGATCCTGGCCTCAACGTTAAACTGTCGTTTGATATCAATGAAGATGTTGCCGCGCCGTATATCGCCACCGGTGCGCGTCCGAAAGTGGCCGTGCTGCGCGAGCAGGGTGTGAACTCCCACGTTGAGATGGCCGCAGCTTTCCACCGTGCGGGCTTTGACGCTATCGATGTACACATGAGCGACCTGCTGGGCGGACGCATCGGCCTGGGTAACTTCCAGGCGCTGGTAGCCTGCGGCGGCTTCTCTTACGGTGATGTGCTTGGCGCAGGCGAAGGTTGGGCGAAGTCGATTCTGTTCAACAATCGGGTCCGTGATGAGTTCGAAACCTTCTTCCACCGCCCACAAACGCTGGCACTCGGCGTGTGTAACGGTTGTCAGATGATGTCTAACCTGCGCGAGCTGATCCCAGGAAGCGATCTGTGGCCACGCTTTGTGCGTAACCACTCCGATCGCTTTGAAGCGCGTTTCAGCCTGGTCGAAGTGACACAAAGCCCGTCTCTGCTGCTTGCCGGTATGGTTGGGTCACAGATGCCAATCGCAGTTTCTCACGGCGAAGGTCGCGTAGAAGTGCGTGACGATGTACATCTGGCAGGACTGGAGAGCAAAGGGCTGGTGGCACTGCGCTACGTTGATAACTTCGGTAAGGTGACCGAAACCTATCCGGCTAACCCGAACGGTTCGCCAAACGGTATCACTGCTGTTACCACCGAAAATGGTCGTGTAACCATTATGATGCCACACCCGGAACGCGTGTTCCGTACCGTGAGCAACTCCTGGCACCCGGAAAACTGGGGCGAGGATAGCCCGTGGATGCGTATCTTCCGTAATGCGCGTAAACAGCTCGGTTAATTGGCCTGCAATCATCAAGCCCCTCTTCGTGAGGGGCTTTTTTTATATCACAGGCCGGATAAGGCGTTTACGCCGCCATCCGGCAATAAACTCAGCGCTTATGCCACAAAATTAAAGTGTCGGGAAATCCCGACATTGGCAGGGTTGGCTTGTCGCCAAAAAGAGACACTTAATGATTTGATTTATAATGATTTTGTTTTTAAGTACAGCGAGTGTTGCTGATTAGCGACAGAATGAACAAAAAGCACTCAACTCTTATTTTTACACAATTATTCATATTTCTTATATTTATCATTGTGTTAATAAAGTGTTTTGAATATTGGCACAGATGCTGCATAATATTAACCAGTGGCTCATTCACCTTTTTATGTCAGCCCCTTCGGGACGTGCTACATAAACTTCGAATGACGCACAACAAGGTGCCTGCCGTCCAACATCTGATATTAGCGAAGCTCATATCAACCTTCGGGCGAAACGTCGAGTTAGGCACCGCCTTATTCCATAACAAAGCCGGGTTAATCCCGGCTTTGTTGTATCTGACGTTCCCCTCAGTTAGCATCGTCTTATTCCCGTCCATTGAGAGTAACGCCTTGAAGCGCTGGTCTGTTTTCCCCCGATCCTTACGTCAGCTGGTGACACTGGCATTTTTGCTGATCCTGCTCCCTTTGCTCGTACTGGCCTGGCAAGCGTGGCAGAGCCTGAACGCCCTGAGCGCGCAGGCGGCGCTGACTAACAGAACCACGCTCATTGATGCCCGACGCAGTGAGGCAATGACCAACGCCGCGCTGGAGATGGAACGTAGCTACCGACAGTATTGTGTGCTGGATGACCCGACGCTGGCAAAGGTTTACCAGAGCCAGCGTAAACGTTATAGCGACATGCTGGATGCGCATGCGGGCGTGTTGCCGGACAACAAGCTCTACCAGGCGTTGCGGCAGGATCTCAACGATCTCGCCCAATTGCAGTGTAATAACAGTGGTCCTGACAGCCAGGCGGCAGCCCGCCTGGAAGCCTTCGCTAATGCGAATACCGACATGGTGCAGGCCACACGTACCGTGGTCTTTTCGCGTGGTCAGCAGTTACAACAAGAAATTGCCGAACGAGGTCAGTTCTTTGGCTGGCAGGCGCTGGTGCTGTTTCTCGTTAGTCTGGCGATGGTGCTGCTGTTTACCCGTATGATCATCGGTCCGGTGAAGGGCATCGAGCGGATGATTAACCGTCTGGGGGAAGGGCGCTTGCTGGGTGATAGCGTATTATTTACCGGGCCCCGGGAGCTGCGGTCCGTGGGGCAGCGCATTATCTGGTTGAGTGAACGTCTCTCCTGGCTTGAGTCGCAACGGCATCAGTTTTTACGCCATCTTTCCCATGAGCTGAAAACACCGCTTGCGAGCATGCGCGAAGGTACCGAATTGTTAGCCGATCAGGTAGTTGGCCCGTTAACGCCGGAGCAAAAAGAGGTAGTCGGGATTCTGGATGACAGCAGCCGTAATCTGCAAAAGTTGATTGAGCAATTGCTTGATTACAACCGCAAGCTGGCGGATGACGAGGTTGAGCTTGAAACTGTAGAAATCGCGCCGCTGGTGGAAAGCGTGGTTTCAGCACATAGCCTGCCTGCTCGCGCCAAAATGATCCATACTGATGTTGCGCTGGCGGCGAACGCTTGTCTGGCCGAACCCATGCTGTTAATGAGCGTGCTGGACAATCTTTATTCCAATGCGGTGCACTATGGCGCTGAATCCGGTAACATTTGGATCCGCAGCAGTTTGCATGGCTCAACGGTATATATTGATGTCATAAATACCGGCACATCGATTCCAGAAGCAGAACAGGCGATGATCTTCGAGCCTTTTTTCCAGGGCAGCCATCAGCGAAAAGGGGCAGTCAAAGGAAGCGGGTTGGGGCTGAGCATAGCCAGAGACTGTATCCGCCGTATGCGGGGAAAACTGTATCTGGTTGATGAGCATGCGCAAAGCGTTTGTTTCCGCATAGAACTGCCGCTATCTGCATCGAAAAACCACTAAAATGAACCTAAGTCTGGTGAGTATGCCACACGTTGTTGCCCGAATGCTTAAACGAGATTTTATTCGCCGCGTCTTACTCGCAAGTCTGCCATGCCTGGCGCTGGTCGGCTGCGTTCCAAATGCGGTGAATCACATTATCGGCGATCCTTCGCAGGAGAAAATCCCGCCGCATCAACTCGCTGATTACCTTGCCACCGAATGTACGGATATCTGGTCGCTAACGGGTCAGTCCACGGATACCAACCCGTTGTATTGGCTGCGGGCGATGGATTGCGCCGATCGCATGATGCCAGTGCAGGCGCGTAGTGAAGCCAGTAGCCAACTTACGGATACCTGGCAGGGCGCTTTTAAGCGTGGGATCCTGCTCGATAACGCCCGTATTACCCCGCCTGAACGGCGGGAGGTCGTTACGCGTCTCGACGCGTTAAGTCCACAAATTCCGACTCAGGTTCGACCGCTTTATCAGGCCTGGTTCCGTAACCAAATGTTGCAGTTACAGCTTGCCGAAGAACGCATGCGTTACAGTAAGCTCCAGCAGTCGTCAGATAGCGATCTCGATACGCTGCGTCAGCAGCAACAGCATTTGCAGAGTCAGCTCGATCTCACCACCCGTAAGCTGGAAAATCTGACCGATATCGAACGACAACTGTCCACCCGTAAACCTGCCGGCAGCTATAATCCCGATGCGTTGCACGGTACTGATAAACTCACGACGCCCGATGATGGGGAGGCCATGCCATGATAAGCCGCAAGCCCGCGCATCTGCTGCTCGTCGATGACGATCCGGGACTGTTGAAATTGCTCGGTATGCGACTGACCAGCGAAGGTTACAGCGTCGTAACCGCAGAAAGTGGGCAGGAAGGATTACGAGTACTGAATCGTGAAAAAGTGGATCTGGTCATTAGCGACCTGCGCATGGATGAAATGGACGGCATGCAGCTGTTCACTGAAATCCAGAAAGTGCAGCCGGGGATGCCGGTCATTATCCTGACAGCGCACGGCTCCATTCCTGATGCTGTCGCGGCAACGCAGCAGGGTGTTTTCAGCTTTCTCACCAAGCCGGTCGATAAAGATGCGCTCTACAAAGCGATTGACGGTGCGCTGGAACAGTCCGCGCCTGCTACCGATGATAGCTGGCGTGAATCAATTGTTACCCGTAGCCCGTTAATGTTGCGTTTGTTAGAACAGGCGCGGATGGTCGCGCAATCGGATGTCAGCGTATTGATCAATGGTCAGAGCGGCACCGGGAAAGAGGTGTTTGCCCAGGCGATTCACAACGCCAGCCCGCGCAGCCACAAGCCCTTTATTGCCATTAACTGTGGCGCGTTGCCGGAACAACTGCTGGAGTCTGAACTGTTTGGCCATGCGCGCGGCGCTTTTACCGGCGCGGTGAGTAATCGTGAAGGGCTGTTTCAGGCTGCGGAAGGCGGCACGCTTTTTCTCGATGAGATTGGCGATATGCCAGCACCGTTGCAGGTTAAATTGTTGCGCGTATTGCAGGAGCGAAAAGTCAGACCGCTGGGAAGTAACCGCGACATCGACATTGATGTGCGGATCGTTTCCGCGACCCACCGCGATTTACCCAAAGCGATGGCTCGGGGCGAATTTCGCGAGGATTTGTACTATCGCCTCAACGTGGTGAGTCTGAAGATCCCTGCGCTGGCCGAGCGTACGGAAGATATTCCGCTGCTGGCGAACCATCTGCTGCGCCAGTCTGCTGAACGGCACAAACCGTTCGTACGCGCCTTTTCAACCGATGCCATGAAGCGGTTAATGACCGCCAGCTGGCCGGGCAACGTGCGTCAGTTGGTCAACGTAATTGAGCAGTGCGTGGCGTTGACCTCTTCGCCAGTGATCAGCGACGCGCTGGTGGAGCAGGCGCTGGAAGGGGAAAACACCGCGCTGCCGACATTTGTTGAGGCGCGTAACCAGTTTGAGCTCAACTATCTGCGTAAGCTGCTGCAAATCACCAAGGGCAATGTGACCCACGCGGCAAGAATGGCGGGGCGCAACCGCACCGAATTTTATAAGTTGCTTTCTCGACACGAGCTGGATGCAAACGATTTCAAAGAATAAATCTGCGGATTATGTTAGCTTTATTCGATCAAAAGACAGGCGACCTTTTCAAGGAATAGCATGAAAAAGATTGATGCGATTATTAAACCCTTCAAGCTGGACGACGTCCGCGAAGCGCTGGCGGAAGTCGGTATCACCGGGATGACGGTAACGGAAGTGAAAGGCTTTGGCCGTCAGAAAGGCCATACCGAGCTGTACCGTGGCGCGGAATATATGGTGGATTTTCTGCCGAAGGTAAAAATTGAAATTGTGGTTACCGACGACATCGTCGATACCTGCGTCGACACCATTATTCGTACTGCCCAGACCGGCAAGATCGGCGACGGTAAGATTTTTGTCTTTGACGTCGCGCGCGTTATTCGTATTCGTACTGGTGAAGAAGACGACGCGGCAATCTAAGCCGCGCCTTGCTTGCCGGATGGCGGTGTAAACACCTTATCCGGCCTACAATATCTCGTAGGCCTGATAAGCGCAGCGCCATCAGGCATAACGTAATTACAGAACTTTATGCGGGCCAAAGCATTCGTAATGAATGTTCTCGTTTTTCACGCCCAGGCCGACCAGCTGCTTTGCGGCAAACTGCATAAAGCCAACCGGACCGCACAGATAAAACTGCATCGCCGGATCGCTGATTGCGCTTTCCAGCTTGTTCAAATCCATCAGACCTACGCTATCAAACGCGCCTTTCGCGCGATCGGCTTCGGTTGGCTCACGATACCAGGTGTGTGCGCTAAAGCGTGGCAGCGTTTTGCAGAGTTCATTTACTTCATCAGCGAAGGCATGGACATCACCATTTTCTGCCGCATGGAACCAGTTAACCTGCGCCGTATGGTTTGCTTTCGCCAGCGTATCCAGCATTGCCAGCATTGGGGTCTGACCTACGCCTGCGGAAATCAGAGACACAGGGGTATCGGTCGCGACGTCCATAAAGAAATCGCCCGCAGGTGCGGCTAAGTGAACAACGTCGCCAACATTTGCATGGTTGTGCAGCCAGGTGGAAACCTGACCACCGTCTTCACGCTTAACGGCAATCCGATAGCCTTTGCCATCAGGTTTACGGGTCAGTGAGTACTGACGAATTTCCTGATGCGGGAAACCTTCCGGCTTCAGCCAGACGCCCAGGTATTGCCCCGGATGATATTCAGCTACTGCGCCACCGTCGACAGGTTCAAACTCAAAGCTGGTGATCAGTGCACTGCGTGGGGTTTTTGCCACGATGCGGAAAGGACGGGTACCTTCCCAGCCGCCATTTTTATTGGCATTTTCGCTATAGATTTGCGCTTCACGGTTGATGAAAACGTTCGCCAGTACGCCATACGCTTTACCCCACGCATCCAGGACTTCCTGGCCTGGGCTGAACATTTCGTCCAGCGTTGCCAGCAAATGACCACCCACGATGTTGTACTGCTCTGGTTTAATCTGGAAGCTGGTATGCTTTTGCGCGATTTTCTCAACCGCTGGCAACAGCGCCGCCAGGTTTTCGATATTGCTGGCATACGCGGCAATCGCGTTAAACAGCGCCTCGCGCTGATCGCCATTACGCTGGTTACTCATGTTGAAAATTTCTTTCAGCTCTGGGTTATGCGTAAACATGCGATCGTAGAAATGGGCGGTCAGCTTCGGACCTGTTTCAACCAGCAGGGGAATGGTGGCTTTCACTGTAGCGATGGTTTGTGCGTCAAGCATACGGTCTTCCTTTATCTGAGACTTTAATGATGTATGTCAAATGCATCTTATAAAAAATACCCCTGCATTGTAAATGGTTCTTTGTAACTTTGCGTTGTAAAGGTTACATCGTGAAAAATCTGCATCACAAACCTGAAAAGAAATCCGTTGAAATTCAGCAGACCTTTGTTCTCCAAAGCCTTGCGTGCCGTGAAGGTAATCGTTTGCGTAAAATCCTTTGTCAAGACCTGTTATCGAAGAATGATTCGGTTATACTGTTGGCCGAAGTCCTAGGGACTGCCTTTTTAGGCCGAAATTCTATTGTTAGCTGAGTCAGGAGATGCGGATGTTAAAGCGTGAAATGAACATTGCCGATTATGATGCCGAACTGTGGCAGGCTATGGAGCAGGAAAAAGTACGTCAGGAAGAGCACATCGAACTGATCGCCTCCGAAAACTACACCAGCCCGCGTGTTATGCAGGCGCAGGGTTCTCAGCTGACCAACAAATATGCTGAAGGTTATCCGGGCAAGCGCTACTACGGCGGTTGCGAGTACGTTGATATCGTTGAGCAATTGGCTATCGATCGTGCAAAAGAGCTGTTTGGCGCTGACTACGCTAACGTACAGCCGCACTCTGGTTCTCAGGCTAACTTCGCTGTTTACACCGCTCTGCTGCAACCGGGCGATACCGTTCTGGGTATGAACCTGGCACAAGGCGGCCACCTGACTCACGGCTCCCCGGTTAACTTCTCCGGCAAACTGTACAACATCATCCCTTACGGTATTGATGAGTCCGGCAAAATTGACTACGAAGACATGGCGAAGCAGGCCAAAGAGCACAAACCGAAGATGATCATCGGTGGCTTCTCTGCTTACTCCGGCGTTGTTGACTGGGCAAAAATGCGTGAAATCGCTGACAGCATCGGTGCATACCTGTTCGTCGATATGGCGCACGTTGCGGGTCTGATTGCCGCAGGCGTTTACCCGAACCCGGTTCCACACGCACACGTTGTCACCACCACCACCCACAAAACTCTGGCGGGTCCGCGCGGCGGCCTGATCCTGGCGAAAGGCGGTGACGAAGAGCTGTACAAAAAACTGAACTCTGCGGTGTTCCCAAGTGCGCAGGGTGGCCCGTTGATGCACGTGATCGCGGCGAAAGCTGTAGCGCTGAAAGAAGCGATGGAGCCTGAGTTCAAGGTTTACCAGCAGCAGGTTGCTAAAAACGCCAAAGCGATGGTGGAAGTGTTCCTGAACCGTGGCTACAAAGTGGTTTCTGGCGGAACTGAAAACCACCTGTTCCTGCTGGATCTGGTTGATAAAAACCTGACCGGTAAAGAAGCTGATGCCGCGCTGGGCCGCGCCAACATCACCGTTAACAAAAACAGCGTACCGAACGATCCGAAGAGCCCGTTTGTGACTTCCGGTATCCGTATCGGTTCTCCGGCAATCACTCGCCGTGGCTTCAAAGAAGCGGAAGCGAAAGAGCTGGCTGGCTGGATGTGTGATGTGCTGGACAACATCAATGACGAAGCCGTAATCGAGCGCGTCAAAGGTAAAGTTCTGGATATCTGCGCACGCTTCCCGGTTTACGCGTAAGCCATACTGATTGCCGGATGACGGTGTAAACACCTTATCCGGCCTACAGGTAACTCACATGTAGGCCGGATAAACGAAGTGCCATCCGGCAGTTATATCGACTTAAGCAAGATTGTTTCATCGACTAAAGCCGCCATGGGTGGCTTTTTCTTTGCCTGAATCCATTTTCTCAGTAAACGTATTTCTCGGCCCTGATTCAACGTTACTGCGCCGACAATCACGCCATCCTGCAGGTTAAACCATATCGCTTTCTGCGCATCAGCATCGCCGCGTACAAGCCAGCTATCTCCCTGCATTTCGCCAATAAACTGCAAATTATCCTGGTATTGGTCAGTCCAGAACCAGCCTGGTGTCTTCTCCGGCAACGGCGAATTAAGCATTGCGGCAGCGGCAATTTGTGCCTGGAAGTTAGCATTTTCCCAGCTTTCTACCCGGCGCAGTGAACCGTCCGGTTGGCGAGTGAGCGCCACATCACCGGCGGCGAAAATCGCGGGATCGGAGGTGGTGCAGGCGCTATCAACGATAATACCGTTAGCCGTCTCCAGACCGGCGTCGCGGGCCAGCGTATCATTCGCCACGATACCGATGCCATAGATCACCGTATCAGCGGTGAGAGTTTCACCGTTTTGCAGCGTCAGTGAGAGAAACTCTCCCGCTCCGGCGTGTTCAATGGCGCTGTTGAGTAACACCCGTACGCCCGCCTGCTGGTGGCGGGCAAGCAGGTAGTCGCGCACCGGAGCAGGCGCATTGCGGCCCATCACCGTTGGTGCCAGCTCCACTACGGTTACCCGGCAGCCGCGCTGGGTCGTGCTGGCCGCCAGTTCCAGACCAATGGTGCCCGCCCCGACTATCACAATCGATTTACCGGGGAGTAAAGCGTCTCGCAGACGAGTCGCGTCGTCAACGTGGCGCAGGGTAAAGCAGCGATCGCCCAGTTTATCCAGCAGCGGAAGAGGACGGGCCTCGGCACCGGTGGCAATCAATAGCTGATCCCACGGATAAACCTGGCCGTCAGCCAGCACCAACTGATGCGTTTCGCGGCCGAGCGTCTGGATAGTCACGTTCAGATGCAGATGAACATTTTTTTCCTGCCACCAGGCCGTGTTTAGCACCGGCTGTAGCTGCGGGGCGTCGTCCAGCAGCATGGCTTTGGACAATGGCGGGCGTTCGTACGGCTGATGCGGCTCATTGGAGAACAGATGTATCTCGCCGTCAAACCCTTGCTGGCGCAGTGCTACCGCCGCCATCGCTGCGGCCTGTCCACCGCCGACGATAGCAATAATTTTGTTGTGCATAACGCCTCCTCAGAGATCCAGACCAGCGGCGACGTGGCGAATACCGCGAATACCCAGCCCGGCATCGGCATTGATCATCACGCCGCTTAAGGTGCGGTTGTTGCGACGCGACGCCAGCATCACGTATGGCCCGGTAAAGTCGGCTGGGTCGGGGAAGAACTGTAGCGGCAAAATAGCGGCGATTTTTTCCGGCGTCAGTGACTGCATAATTGAGGTATCGCTTTGCCCCAGCGCCTGTGGGCCGCGCAGATCGGTGGCCATACCGCACGGACCGACGCCGTTCACCCGCACTTTAGGCGCCAGCTCGTAGGCCAACTGGCGAATCAGCCCGGTAGCCGCGTGCTTACTGGCGGTGTACAGCGGCCCGCCGCCGCCGGGATACCAGGCAGCGTTTGACAGGGTAAAGATGATGCTGCCTTCGCTGGCGATAAGTGCGGGGGAACAGGCTTTCGCCCCCAGCAGATAACCCAGCACATTGACGTTAAATAACTCGTGAAAGCCGCTCTCCAGCGCTTCAGCAGAGGTGTTCACCAGCGTTGCGTTGTGATCCCAGATGCCCGCATTGCCAATAAAACAGTCCAGCTTGCCAAACACGGTGAGGATCTGATCGACCGCACGCTGATAGTCGGCGTAGCAGGTGACGTTGCCCTCTACCGCCAATACATGTTCGCCAAAACGCTGGCGCAGGCTGGCGACTTTGGCTGGCGACAGTTCGAGCGTAGCGACTTTCGCGCCTTCTTCAATAAAGCGCTCGACCAGCGCCAGGCCGAGGCCGGAACCGCCGCCGGTAATAAAAACCACGTTATCGCGTAAATCGCTCATCGGGCGTCCTCTGGAATATCAACAAATACATCGCTACCGTCCACATATACTGCGTAGGTGGTTAGCGGATCGGTGGCGGGCAGGCATAGCGCTTTGCCTGTTTTCAGACAAAAACTGGCCGCATGCAGCGGGCATTCCACGGTGGCATCGTCTTCCAGATAACCTTCCGACATCGAGGCGTTGCCGTGGCTACAGCGATCGTTAATGGCATAAAACTCGCCGCCAACATTGAACAGCGCGATGACGGGCGAGGTGTCGAGCCGGAGGGCTTCACCCTCCGGCAAATCCCCTACGGGGCAGGCATAAATACGACTCATCAGAACAGTACACTCAGGTTATGGGAGGTAATAACCGCCTGATCCAGCACGATCTCGCGCGCCAGTAAGCGCCACTCGTTGCCCGGCAAACGACGGACTTTATCCACGCGCATGCCGACGTAAAACGTCTCGTCCCGCTCTTTTTGCGCGCGATACAGCAGATAGTTGAGGCGCACGGCGAAGACGTCGGGCACGTCGGTTTCACTGACCTGCAGGTTGCTAATAAGGTGGCGGGTGCGGGAAGGCGGCTCTTCTGCCCAGGCCATGCCGGTTTCCAGCCGTGCGATGCGGCGTTCGAGCTGGTCTTTGTTGTCGTTGAAAATCCAGGTGGTTGGTGGCTGCACGCCTTTGCGGCGGTCGCGCGTCTGGGCGTTGACCGTGGTACGCATGGTGTAGCGAATGTCGTCATCCAGCTGCGCCAGCCAGTCGCGAAACTGCCAGTCGTCGAGCATACGCGCTTCTTCATACAGAAACTGGCTGATGCGATGATGCAGCTCAAGAGAAACTAACGCGCTCATTTCATCACCTCCTGCTGGTACGCGGCGGTTTTCTCGTGCACGTCCTGCCAGCTTTCGCTGCTGAGCAAATCGGCCCAGCGTTGGTACATACCGCGCGCCGCAGTTTCCGAAAAGATGTAGTTAGTGATCCCCGGAATGCCGTCTTCACGACGCTTCTCCTGGCCAAGCCCCATTTCCAGACACAATTTCGTGTTGCGTGCGCGGTGGCCTTTGAGCAGTTTTTGAATTTCACACCAGTTTTCCGAGTCGTCCTGCTCCAGGAACCCGGCGGGGCCAAAAGCCCGCGTGGCGCTGTTTTCAAACGCGGCTTTCACTTCATCAGAGGCGGCTTTATCGGTAATACAGAACGCCCACACTTCAACCCGATCCGGCCCACGCGGGTGCCAGACGCGCAGCGTGGCGGTACCGTTGAGCCAGGAAAGCGTGGGGAAGATGTTGTTGTGACCAGCCAGACGCAGGGCGCGAACCTTGCCCAAACGCTCTTCGGCTTCCGCGTAGGTGTCGCGGTAGTAGCTGGAGACTTCACCGTCGACCCACACGTTGGCGTCCGGTTTCTCGGTAAAGAAGAAGCCGCTGCCGTGGCCGTCCTGGCCGAACTGTAGTGCATCTTTGGCGGTTTCCCACACCGGGCGGGCGGTCTGACCGTCGCCGAGGCGCTTATCGCTGCCGTCGTCTTTCGCCCCCAGCACCTGCACCGCAGAGGCATGGCTGAACAGCGCGTGATACTGGTCGCTGGCAAACTGTTCGGCGGGGAATTTCCAGTTGCAGTCGATGGTCCACTTCTGGACGCCTCCGACGATTTCGGTGCCGCCTTCACGACGATCGAGTACACCGTCGAGATACCAGGCGATGTCGCCGAGATAATCGCGCAGGTTTGGTGCGCTGGTATCCCAGTTGCCGAAAATCAGCCCTTTATAGCTCTCGACGCCAGGCACTTCGTTCAGTCCCCAATGCGATTTGCATAAACCTTGCGGATAAGCGCGCGGCTCCAGCGGGACGTCGATCAACTCGCCGTTAATACCGTAAGACCAGCCGTGATACGGGCAGGTGAAGGCGCGGGTATTGCCGCAGTCGGCGTAGCTGACGCGCATCGCACGGTGGCGACACTGGTTGAGAAACGCTTTGATGCTGCCGTCTTTCTGGCGAACCACCACCACCGCATCCTCGCCCATGTAAGTGTTAAAAAAATCACCCGGTTTCGGGATTTGGCTTTCATGGGCGAGAAACAGCCAGCAGCGCCCGAAGATGCGTTCCAGCTCCAGTTGGTAAATTTCAGGGTCGGTATAAATTCGTGGGGTTACGCGACCGTTTTGCGTGTCGATCAGTTGGTAGATGTCTAAATTTGAGGGTGTGGTCATATTTTTTAATCCTGAAAGCTAAGATGTATTGACCTTCTTTTTATGTGCCCTAAGGATGTTGCTGGTTAGTTATCAATCTGTGAAATAGTAAATTTCTACCAGTTGAGACATTTTTTCGATAACAAGGAGCAGGGCATGGAACTGAGGCACTTACGCTATTTTGTCGCGGTGGCGCAGGCGCTGAATTTCACCCGAGCGGCAGAAAAGTTGCATACCTCCCAGCCGTCGTTAAGCAGTCAGATCCGCGATCTGGAAACCTGCGTGGGCGTTCCGTTACTGGTGCGCGATAAGCGAAAAGTTGCGCTGACGGCGGCAGGAGAGTGCTTTTTACAGGATGCGTTGGCTATCCTCGAACAGGCAGAGAACGCGAAAATTCGCGCCCGTAAAACGGTGCAGGAAGATAATCATTTTACGATTGGTTTTGTTCCTTCAGCAGAGGTGAATCTGCTGCCTAAGGTGCTGCCTTTGTTTCGTTTAAAACAACCGGATACACACATTGAACTGGTGAGTCTGATAACCACCGAGCAGGAAGAGAAGATCCTGAGTGGGGAGCTGGATGTTGGTTTAATGCGCCATCCGGTTTACAGCCCGGAACTGGAGTATCTGGAGCTCATTCATGAGCCGCTGGTGGTAGTGCTACCGGTTAACCATCCGTTAGCCAGTGAAAAGGCGATATCGGCACAGCAACTGAACGGTGTCAATTTTGTCAGCACCGATCCCGCTTATTCCGGCGTATTAGCGAAGATTGTCAAAAACTGGTTTCAGCAGCAGAAAAGCCAGCCCAATATTGTGCAGGTGGCGACCAATATTCTGGTGACGATGAACCTGGTCGGTATGGGGCTGGGGGTCACTTTGATACCCGGTTATATGAATAATTTTAATACCGGGCAGGTGGTTTTCCGGCCAATTATCGGCGATATCCCAACCATTTCGCTGCTGATGGCGTGGAAAAAAGGTGACCTGAAACCCGCCCTGCGCGATTTTATCGAGCTGGCGCAGCGGCCAGCCGAGTGCGCTACTTTACAATAACGGTAATGGTTGCTGTGCCGCTATATTTTCCCGGTGACAGCGTGCCGCCCACCATGTTTATCGGCCACGCTTCCAGGCTGATGGCACCCTGACCTGAAGAATCGAGGCTGAGCAACCCATTAGTAAAGGGGATCATCTGGGAGCCATCACGTGACATTTGTATACCGACATCCGGGACGTTGTCCGTTTCACGGCGACGGGCGACCAACGTGTACTGGTTAACGACATCGTTGCTATCAATCTGCATTTCCATATCATTACCCATTTCTGATGTGTCGCCGCAATCGTAACGAATTTCAAATTTAACCGGCGTGTAGCCGTCTGGCATCCTGTCCTTTGTCGTAAAACGGCTGACGTTGATAAAGCCGAGATCGACTCGAATGATGTCTCCCTGGTTGATTTTACAATTTTGCGGCACGGTAATGCTCCCTTGAATGCGCAGTTCGGCAATATCTTGTAGCGTACTCAAGGATGGTGGGGTGGTGTTGGTGCTCCATCCGGCACGCACTGAAGCGACGAGTGTGTCCGGGATCACGAGCTCGCCCAGGAAGGGTTTGGTGACGTAAAACGTCAAACGGGTATTGGCACCAATTGTCACAGGCGCGGCTCGGGTATCCGCCGGATCGGCCGCGCAGACGCTGCCGTTGCTACCACCGCTTTGGTAGGCACCACTCTCTCTGATGGCTTGCGTATTCAGTGGGGTGACACCGGTAACGCCAGGAATATCGTCGACTTCAGTTTGAATATCCAGATTGTTGTTCAGGCGGTAATAACCACCTACTTTGCCAGTTTGTGAGAGGCCGCTGGTTACCGTATAAAACAGGCCCACCTTGGTATTTGCCTCGCAGGTACACTCTATCTGGTAGGCGTTGCCCGTGAGCGGTGTCGGCAGTTCCAGGGTGCGGCCAGTGACATTCTGATCTTGCGTCCAGTCGCTGGACACATTGGCGCTAAAACTGCCTTTCGCCGAGCAGGCGCCAGTGATCGCATAGCCTGCGGGGGAAAAAAGCGCGAGCAGCACGACGCTTGCAGCGGTAGAAATTCCATTTCTCATCCACATCTTCCTTATCGACATTGTGCGTTGCCATTTTGTATTGAAGTGCCGCGGCTGACACTTTCCGGCAGGCTAAAGGTGAACTGACACTGCTGATCGGGTTGGTTGCCCCAACGCACAGACCAGATTTGCGGCTGATTGTTCACACCGCTGATATACAACACACCACCGTCATCAACAATACTTTGCTGGGTCTGGCTGCTGGCGATGGCGCCAAAAGGTAGTGCGTTACCCTGACTATCGGTGAGTTTTAGCAGTACGCGGTAACCCGTACGAGCAAGGAACTGGGCGGCGACGGCGGCACCTCGATTAGGCACAACGGTGCGCACTGTTTCGGTTACGTCAACGTTATCCGGCATCTGCGTAGTATCGATCGATATCGCATTTTCCTGGTAAGCGGTCAGGAAGGGAATCACGGCATAGCCGAAATGGTCGGTGGCAATGCCGGGGTAGTTTTTCACCCGGATACCGGCAGCGCCGTTGGCATCTACCAGCGCAAAGGCATTGCCCAAAGGCTGTGAAAGGGTCACGCCGTGGCGGTGGACAACAATACCTCCGGAAAGACCATAGCTCAATTGCCGGCTATCGGCGCTGTAATCATAGCCAGCGTTGGCGGTGCCAAAAGCAGAACGATAGCTGCCGTAAAGGCTGCTGCTTTTGTTGCCGCCTCCTTCGCTTTGTCGTTGTTTCAGGTTATAGCTCAGGCGGCCATCGTCCAGCAGAGAGCCGTTAATGCCCACTTCGTGCTCAGTAGGACGATCGCGCTGATCGGTGGTCCTCCACGTGGCCTGTGTATGGGATAGCCAGCGATCTAGCGGTATGCTCAGGCTGAGCGATAGCGTGCGATCGTTTTCGTGGTCCTGAGAGTCGGTGAACTGGCCGCTCAGGTTATAGCTGACTCCCCATAGGTTACCGTTCAGGCCAATAGACAGGTTTTTATCCTGCTGCCCGCGGTCCCAGTATTCTTGCTGTGAGCCTGAAGCATAAAAGCTGATGCCTGTTAGCAGTGACTGGTTGAACGTAAATTGAGCCTCGCTGCGCAGGCGATCGTCGGCACGGATATCCTTCTGATTGGCGTCGGAAAAGTTGAAATAGCCACTGCTGGTATAGCGATAATAGCTTAGCGACACGCTGGTGCCGCTTTCGGGGATATCTTTAATGTACTGTGTACGCCAGCTATAACCATGATAACGACCATCCGTATTCAACTGGGTATCTGCACGGCTCACATCTGTCGACACCGCCCCGAGTACGCCAAGCGTTGAGCCAAGACCCAGCGCTAAAGCCTGGTAATCCTGCGAGGCATTCAGACCACCATACAGCGTAATGGCGTTGCTCAGGCCATAGCTGGCGGTACTTTCAAGAAACTCGGGTTCATTGCTGTCCTGCGACGTTGGGGCGCGAAAACGCCCGGCAGTGACGCTGTATTTAAGGTATCCGGGTCTTTGCATTTGCGGCAGCGCAGAGAAGGGTTGGACGAAGTGCCTTACCGTACCGTCAGCTTCCTCAATCGTGACATCGAGATCGCCACTAAAGGAGGAAGGGTAGAGGTCGTTGATTTCAAAGGCCCCAGCCGGCACGTTGCTTTGATAAAGGGTGTAGCCGTTTTGCTGTATTGTGACGATAGCGCTTGAGTGTGCGATGCCACGAATTGTTGGCGCAAAGCCACGCTGGCTGTTTGGTAACATGGTTTCGTCGGAAAAGAGACGTGCTCCCGTGAACTGATAACTTGAGAACACGGTGCCTTCAGTTGCGCTTTCTCCTACTATCAGCTGTGATTTCAGGCTTTTAATATCTCGTTGTAGCCAGCTATTAATGCTATCCCAATGCGCATCACTGTCGTTGTGTGTCCAGGTCGAGTAGTTACGTAGCCTCCAGGGACCAAGGTTGACACCGTTTTGCATATTCAGATACTGGTGCTGATTGCTATCACCGTCATACTGATTTTGCGAACCGCTAAACGTGTAGTGGGTGAACAGAACCGGTATGCCATCGTCCCAGCGAGAAGGTGCAACGTAGCCGCGAGCATCGCGGTACAGCGCTATCTGGGGCACGCTTAGGTTCAGTCTGCCGTGGTTGATATCAAACTCCGAGACGGTGCCAGGAATGGCCTGCGCCAGGTTGCCGATCGTCGTAAGGTCATCCAGCTTTTCGAGCTGTGGATAATTTTCAATTTTCACGCCCAACTCGCGCAGTTGTTCAAGGGTTAGCTGGGGAATTAACTGGTGATTTTTATCTGCAATAAATGGGATTTTTCGCTGTACGATTTTCTTTTTATTAACATAAATATCAACGATATATTCTCCTGGGAGCTGTGAATTCTCCTGAGAGAAAACGGAAAGATCGACCGACGACTGACCACTTTTTTCTGTTTCCAGAAGCGTTGGGTCAAAGTAGAAGACATCGGCTCTGGCATGGACAGATGCCAGACATCCGCTGACGATTGCGCAATGCAGCCACAAGGCGAGTGGTTTAATATCTGAAAAATGTGGCGTTGATTGCACCATATCGCTTTTCATTCCCTGAGAGCTAACGTCGTAAGTTGGCTGTAAGTCGCGATTTATTGCAGCGTCCTGGTTTCCGTCTGGCTAGTTCCGCCGTAGTCGTTTATTGCAGCCCACTGCACCGTCTTTCCTGCCAGACCCGGTACTGCCAACTGTTTATGCTCGCCAGGTGCGATCCGCTCTATGTTGTTGGTCAGATCGGTTTTATCCAGCGTCAATCCCGCGAAGACCACGTAATAAGCAGATGGGGTATAGATGTCTAACTTATTATTGCTATATTTATATTCGAGTAATTTATAGGCGTCATAGGGCTTCCCTACCAGGCTGCTCGGACGGTAGAAGAGCTTAATTCGGGTTTTAAATACCAGCGTCAGCATATTATTTTCGACGCTATCGGATTGTTGTGTTGCCGGAATGGCGCGTACGTTAATAAAAAACAGGGATTCTTTATCTTTAGCTATATCATCAGATGTCTTTATTATTCTCAATGATGAATTATTGCCTGCATTCAGGCGAAATAGCGGTGGCGTCATAATAAAGGGACCACGGGCTGTCCCTTGTTCATTGTCGACCCAGGATTGCAGTAAATAGGGCAGACTTTCACTGCGATTAGTCACGGGTAGCGCGGCTTCTTTCTTCCCTGCGTCATAAATGACGCGGGTTCTTTCCAGTACAATTCCGCCAGCGAAATTTTGGCAGGACCAGCCGCTCAGCAGTAATGTCAGCGCTAATGCTGTGATTTTTTTCATCTCGGTTATCCTTAACCTGGCGTCAGAAACCACTTCTTTCCCCGTCTATGGAAAGAAGGGAAAGAGATGGTAGATGGCAATCAGCGATAGTCGATGGTGACATCAACAGTGGCGTTTGCTTCCCCTGGGGTGATGGCAGAAGAATCGACGGTGGAAACGTAGTAGGCCTGCAGTCCTACCGTAGTTGTGCCGTCGGCTTCAGGCGTAAAGCTGATTTTCGGATCGGTAAGCTTATTCAGCGACATTTGTTTCCCGTCGATGGCTCTGTCGATTCGAATACCTACACCCGTTGCAGGAACATCGAGACTGTTGACGGCAACCAGGTTTTCGTTGCCCGCAACGGTACCGCCGCTACGCGTTTCTAACCACATCTGGAATGAGTTGTCCGTATTGCCATCAAGGTGTTTCCACGGCGTTGTTGGGCAGTTTTTCAGTGGAATATCGACCGGAATAGCCGGAGAACGATCGCCAACGCTTTTAAATTGTTTGGCGGCGTAGTGGCCTAATTCGACGTTGATCGTATCACCGTTGGCAAATTCACAGGTGCTGGTTAAAATCTCGCCTGTAAATTCAATGGTGCCGTCCGTCGCCCATGCGCTTCCCGCAGAAAGCGCAAGTAAACCGACGGCGATTGATTTCACTACTTTTTTCATTAAAGTACCTCTTTCTTCCATGCGTTATATTAATGAATGATGACAATTAAAATTGTTTAACTATTTTAATAACTTTAGTTACCTTGAATGATATTGAATGTATTCCAGTTGTGGTATTGCTTAAGGTGATTTTCAGAATTTGTTTATGGATAATTAATATATTATTACTTGTTCTGCTAATTTATTATTGATTGTGCAGATGTGTTTTGTTTGTGAATTATTTTTGCTTTTCTGTATATATACTATCTATTTCAGAAACGTATTAGCTCGTATAGGTGTAATTCTTCGAGTGCCCTCGACAACGGGAGGAGCCAAGGTTTGCACTCCACGGCTGGCTGGTGGGCGATGCTGCAAAGCGTGGTCTGGCAGCGCGACGTGAACCAGCAGATGATCGCTTACAGAGACGGGTGGCGATTTAGTGGGGGGGCGTTTCTGACACGATTGCAGCATCTGCCGCTGGAATGGCAACGTGTCATTCCACCAGCGGCGGATTTCATGCGCGCGCAATACGGTGAGGATAGCTGGCTGAACGTCGGCTATTCCGGCTGGAGCGGACGGGCTGTTATTCAGCGAGATGTGATGAGAGTCACGATTTTAGCGCAAACTCCATGGTTGATGCTGTTCAGAATGTCGGGTGAGCCGTTTCTGTGTCTGGAGCCGCAGACGCATCCGGTGAATGCCCACCACATGCAGGGGTAGCCGGGGTTACAGGTTTTAGCGCAGGGTGAACGCTGCCATTTTGCGATGCAAATTTGCGTCGAATAGGGCAAAAATCATGTTATCTGCGTGTTAATGCTCACTTGCGCCAGCCTGCGTTTGTCGCCAGACTATCGCCACCAAACGGGAGGGATTCATGGCTTTGCATTCCACGCGCTGGCTGGCGCTCGGTTATTTCACCTACTTCTTTAGCTACGGTATCTTTCTGCCTTTCTGGAGCGTTTGGCTCGAAGGGCTGGGGCTGACGCCGGAAACCATCGGTTTACTGCTGGGCGCGGGGCTGATTGCCCGTTTTCTCGGTAGCTTGCTGATCGCACCGCGTGTGAGCGATCCCTCTCGGCTGATCTCAGCGTTACGTATTCTGGCCTTGTTGACGTTGGTGTTTGCACTGGCCTTCTGGGCGGGGACCAACGTGGCGTGGCTGATGGTGGTGATGGTCGGCTTTAACCTGTTTTTCTCGCCGCTGGTGCCGCTGACCGACGCACTGGCCAACACCTGGCAAAAACAGATAACCATGGATTACGGTCGGGTACGGCTGTGGGGATCCGTGGCCTTTGTGATCGGCTCTGCGTTGACCGGCAAACTGGTGAGCCTGTTTGACTATCGGATTATCCTGGTCCTGCTGTCGCTTGGCGTTGCATCAATGCTGCTGGGGATGATGATCCGCCCAAGCGTACAGCCAGCGGGGGAGAACCGTCAGCAGGAGAGCGCGGGATGGCCCGCCTGGCGCGCGCTAATAACCCAAAGCTGGCGTTTTCTGGCCTGCGTGAGTCTGCTGCAGGGCGCACATGCCGCTTATTACGGTTTCAGCGCCATTTACTGGCAGTCTGCCGGTTATTCCGCTTCGGCGGTGGGCTATTTATGGTCATTAGGCGTGGTGGCGGAAGTGATTATTTTTGCGCTCAGCCACAAGCTGTTCCGCCGCTTTAGCGCTCGCGATCTTCTGCTGCTTTCCGCCGTTTGCGGCGTCGCGCGTTGGGGGCTGATGGGCTGGAGCACAGAGCTGCCGTGGCTGATTGTAGTGCAAATCCTGCATTGCGGAACGTTTACCGTCTGCCACCTGGCGGCGATGCGCTACATTGCGGCACGCCAGGGCAGCGAAGTGATTCGTCTCCAGGCGGTGTACTCGGCGGTGGCGATGGGCGGCAGCATTGCCATCATGACCGTATTCGCAGGATACCTGTACCAGAATCTGGGCAGCGGCGTATTCTGGGTGATGGCGCTGGTGGCGCTCCCGGCAATCTTTCTGCGCCCGAAGGTGGCGGCGCAGTCTGCGATGTTATGATTCGAGGATTTTGCGGATCTGCTGCTGTTGATGCGGCGTAAGCGCCAGATCCGCATGAATCAGCGGGGGAGAAAACAGCGGTAGCGGCGTGGTGTATGGCGTAATAATCAGCGTTACGCCACGCGGGGCTCCCTCTTTTTGAAAATCCTGCATCGGCATATGCTTTACGTTGAGCGGCAGCAGCGTCAGTTCGCGCAGCTGTTGCTCTATATGCGCTTCAAGTTGTTCGTTACTACCGGTCAGCAGGATAATCTGCTTCTCGTGCAAATCCTTTTCCTGCATCAGCCAGGCACCGAAAATAACCGCAACCAGGCCGATCTCTTCTTCTGAAAACTGCACGTCATATTCCGCTTCGAAGCCGTGTATTGCCTCACGGGTGGTACGTACCAGCCGGGGGTAAAGTCGGCTGAACTCCTCCGGTAGCGTGTTATCAATGCCAATGGCAAACAAGCTACGGTTAAGCGCCTGGGCAAGGTGAATATAAAGCTGGTCGTGCAGCCCTTGCTCGTCGCTGAAGCGCACGTTGCCATACTCGCGAAAACGCAGCACCAGCCGCGCAATAGCAAGGCGCAGGCGGCGATCCTGCTGGTGATTATCGCGGATAGGATCGGGGATGCGAATCATTGAGAATAACAACGCCATAAACAGCGATTCGCCCAGCGGCGCACGTTGCATGACGTGGCGCTGCCAGTGGCGGCCAATTTCCTCGGCGAGCGGATACTCAGCGCAGGATTGCGCCCACCGTTGCTGGAGTGGATTAAACTCCGGGGTGATCCCCGCGTGGTGCTGTAGCAGGCAATATTGTAAATACAGGCGCAGGAACTGGATGTCACGACACTCAAACGGCTTCTGTAAGCGCCGGGAGCACAGATTGATGAGCGCATGCAGATTGGTGTCGTCATACAACGTCCGCGCAATACCTTGTTGTTTCAGCTCCATTTTTAATGCGGGCGTGAAATGCTGGGCGATAAAAGTCGGGCAAATTCGCAAACCACGACGCAGCCACTGCAACAGACACAGACGCTGATTGAGCGGAGTCCCTTCGATCGCATAGGCACCATTCTGCGCGGTAGTAATCGCGAGTCGGTGATAACGCTGTATTTCGAGTCCTGCGCCAATAATATCTTCCTGAACCGTGGCATCATCGACACCGTTGAGGCTGCTGAAGGTTTGTGTAGTAGCGATTTGCCCCGGCAGGAAAAGCGTCAGCAGTACCTGGCAACGGCGCTGGGGAGCGGAAAGTACAGATGGCGGAGCAAGCGTTGACATCATCTGTAGGGTCTCCCGTAAGTATGTTTGATAAGAATAGCTAAAGTTTGCTCATAGATTTGGAGAATGGAATGCTTTCCACCAGGAATGCTGGAGGGCGTCACAGAATTTTTCACGTGCGGATCAGATAGCGGGAGTGGAACGCAGCGCGTTAATCCGCTTTTTCACTGTTTTATCTTTTGTTGAGATATAAAAAATGCCAGAGATGTACTGCATGTTTGTTAAACATTATGGAGTACATGTGATTCCTGCTCAGGGTTCCGTTCACCTCAGCAGTGTCATTTCTCTGAAGCACAGATACCCGTGAACGAGCAAAGGAGGCTCACCGCCGCCTCCCTTGCATCCCAGGCTCCCGGCGGGAAAATCGTCGCTACGCGAGTTATTCGTCTTATGCCGTCTGCCTGTCGGGTCGGTGCCGAGCCTGCATCCCTGCAGGCCGTCCCCTCTGCCCGCATCCCTGCGGGCAGCCCCGGTCAGCCGTCAACGCCTCATCGATTTTCAGCCGGACCGTGGTCATCGCTGCACAGCTCTGACTTCCAGTTAAATCTGTTTTGCTGTTCAGATATATTCGAATAAAAATACAGGTGGTTAGGTGTGGGCTGGTCCGGCTGAAAATTGCCGACGTGTTTCCGTAAGGCCGGGAGGAATAAGCGGAGGGAACCACGAAGTGGCAATTTTCCCGCCGGGAGCCGGGATTGTTAAGGGTACGGCGATAGTACCCTTAACACGTTCACAGGGAGTATCGTTTCAGAGAAGTGAAAACCTTAGGTGAACGTAGCAATACGACGGAGGCAACAAATTCATTACCTCCGGAACAACTGTCTGGCGTTACTTCTCACGACTCAGCGTTAATCCCACATCGCCGCCCGGATGTACCGCCAGCAGCGTTTCCTTTGAGTAGCCACTCTCGCTCATCAGACAGGCACAGGCGGCGTCAAAGATTGCCAGCACCAGTAAAATCGAGGTGGTAGCCAACATGTTCAGCGGGTCGGCCTCTCGCTGAACGCCGGTAGAAATCACCAGCCTCGATGCTTTAGCGATGGCCGAATCCGCGTTTTCAGTCACGCTCAGGATGGGCACATTTCTCGCAGCCAGTCCGGGCAGCAGCCGGGTGAGCTCGTCCGAATTACCCCCGCGCGACAGCATAATCACCAGGTCGTTAGCGCGTAAGAAGCCCAAATCGCCATGCGCTGCATCCGTTGCGTTGAGATAAATCGCCGGACGTTCCACGCAGGCGAGCATATGCGCGACTTTACGCGCCGCAATACCGGATGTACCGACGCCGGTAACGACGATTTTCCCTGTACAACTGCGCAACTCCGCCATCAGCGACTGCCAGACCGGTTCAGTCAGATGCTGCCCCAGACCCGCCAGGGCATCGCTATAGAGCTGAAATACGTCGCTGGCCTGAGACCATGAATCACTCATGCGTCCTCCTGCATCAACTGGCGGTATTTCATATGGTCCTGATACATCTCGTGGAACACCCGATATTTGCGATCGTAGTACTGCTTAATGCGATTGGTCTGCGGGGTGACCGTTTTACCTATCCGGCTCATCGCCGACATTGCTTCCGGGAAGGTATCGAACACGCCCGCGGCGATAGTTCCCATCATGGCGCCGCCCAGTAGCATGGCTTCGCTCTCTTCAGGCAGCAGCATCGCACAGCCGGTGGCGTTGGCATGCTCCTGAACGAAGATCGGGTTTTTCGTCCCGCCGCCGCTGGCCATAATGGTATCGATGGTGTAGCCGCTTTGATTCATCGTTTCAATGATATGCCGCGTTCCCAGCGCAATGGCCTGGATGGTCGCGAGGTACTGTAACGCCATATCTTCCGGCGTGCGCGACAGCTTCAGTCCGGTGATAGCGCCTGTGAGCGTTGGGTTGGCGCGCGGTGAACGGTTGCCGTGGAAGTAGGGCAGGATGTGCATGTCGCGGGTCAGAAAGGCGATATCTTCCGGCTCGCCGGCCATTTTACGCAGCAGCGCATTCAGCACTTCATAAATGGTCTGCCCTTGAGATTTCGCCTGGGTCAACAAGGTTTCGTAACAAGGATGCGACTGAATAACGTGGTCGATTAACGCCCCGGTTGCCGACTGTCCACCTTCGTTAAGCCAGTATTCTGGCAGCACTGCTGAGTAGTAAGGACCCCAAACGCCGCCGATAAAGCGCGGCTCTTTGGAAATCGCCATGTGTCCGGTAGAGGTGCCGCCAATCAGCGCGATACGACGGTCAAAATCCGCCACCTCGCCGGAAACACCGCTCGCGCCGAGCGTGCCGAGCGTACCGGCGTGGGCATCGATGATCGAGACGCTGACCGCGGTCCCCGGAATCAGCCCCATTTCGCTGGCGGCGCGTGCGGACAGCCCGTGACCGAGCGGTTCGCCCATGGTTTTCACGTAGCGACCAATTTTGGCGGCATCATGTTCCAGCAAGTCTTCCAGCCCAATCTGGCGGAAATAGCTGGCATCCCATTTGTCTTCATGGCCCATATAGGTCCATTTACACACCGTCGAGCACAGTGAGCGCGTGTCATCGCCCGTTGCGCGCCAGGTCAGGAAATCGGGCAGGTCAAAGTAGTATCCCGCATTGGCCCAGGTGTTGGGCATATGTTGCTTCAGCCACAGCAGTTTGGGCGTTTGCATTTCCGGGGAGATAATACCGCCAACGTAGTCCAGCACCCGATGATGCAGGGCGTTAATGCGCTCAGCCTGAGTAATGGCGCGGTGATCCATCCACACAATGATATTCTGTTCGCTGCGCCCGGACGGACTGATGGTCAGCGGTTTACCTTCTTTATCCAGCACCACCAGTGAACAGGTGGCGTCAAAACCCAGACCTTTCACCTGGATAGGGTTGATATCCGACTGGTTAATCGCATCGCGAACCGCGTTACACACCGCCTGCCAGATGTTATCGGAAGACTGCTCAACAAAATCGGCCTGCGGACGGTAAATCTCGATGGCCCGACTGGCCTGGCCGACCATTCTGCCGTTGAGATCAAACACGCCAGCACGGGCGCTTCCGGTTCCGACATCCACACCAATAAAGTAACTTGCCATAATTTTTTCTCCTGAAATCAGGCTTTACGATTCTGTAATGCGATAAAGAGGATCAGCACCGCGCCCCACAGCGCCATCGTCAGATAGCTGCTGACCCCCAGCAAGTTAAGGCCGCTTTCCAGCATTTGCAGCACAATCAGCGCCAGTACCAGGCCGATAATGCGTCCGAAGCCGCCATCCGGATTGATGCCACCGAGTACGGAGGCAAGGATGGTGACCAGCAGGTAGGACTCACCGTATCCGGCTTTTGCCGAGTTAAATTTCGCCATCATCAGAATGGCGGCGACCCAGCCGAGCAGGGCTGAAATCACGTACACGGAAATTTGTACCCGTACGGTATTCACGCCGCTGTAGCGGGTAGCCTGTTCATTGGAGCCGACGAGATAAAGACTGCGCCCCAGCGTGGTGTGCTCCAGCAGTACCCATAGCAGGATTGCCACCAGGAAAAAGAGCAACAGCGCCACCGGAATACCCACAATTGTGGCGTTGCCAAGGTACTGAATGGCGGTCGGGAAACCCGAAATCACCGTCCCGTTGGAGAGCAGAATATTCAGCCCGGAGATAAGTGTCATCGTGCCGAGGGTGGCGAGAATCGGTGAGACGCCGACCCAGGCAATCAGCGCGCCGTTGAGCGTACCGATAGCCACCGCCACGGCTGCGCCTGCCAGCAGCGCCAGCACCAGAAACAGCGGGTTATCCGGATGGGTAACGATAATCGCTGCCATTACCAGCGAGCAGGCGTTCGCCCCGGCAATAATTGACAGGTTAATGCCGCCGGTCAGCATGGTCATACCCATTCCGAGGGCCAGCATGCCGAGGATCGGTAACTGTGAGCCAATTGACTGGAAGTTAGCAACGCTGAAGAAACGGCTGCCAAGCAGGGCTGAGAAAACCAGGGCGACGACCACAATAATGACGCATTGCAGACGAATGATGGCATCACCGGGTAAAAATCTGGCGATTGTTTTCATCTCAAAGCTCCCTTGCCAGTTTGCGTTTTTCGTTCCAGGCCGTGGCACTGATGCTGACCAGGATAATGGCACCGCTGAATACGGTGTGCCAGTAAGAGGAGACGCTGAGTAGCGTCAGACCATTTTGTAAGAAGGCGAGTAAGACAACGCCGAGCAGGGTTCCGGTCAACGTACCGCGCCCGCCGCTCATGCTGGTTCCGCCGAGTACGACCGCCGCCAGCACCGTCAGCTCAAAGCCGAGCAGCGAATTGGGCGCAACTGACTGGGTGATTTGCGCCTGAACCACGGCGGCAACACCTGCCAGAATGCCCATATAGCCATACACGTAGAAATGCAGCTTCAGCAGATTCAGCCCCAGGCGTGAGGCCGCGTCGCGGTTGCCGCCCATGGCGTAAACCTGACGGCCAAGACGGGTATAGTTCATCAGCACTGCGGTAAAGACGATTACCGCCGCCAGGCACAGCAGGGGCAGGGTCAGGCCGTAGTCGTAGCCATCTGCCGCGGTGAAGGAGAACCAGTTAATGCCGTTCATAAACCAGTCAGGGAAACCGTACAGCCAGGTACCTTTAGTGGCGTAAACCAGCAGACCGTAGTAAACGTTCAACGTGGCGATGGTAATGATGATTGCCGGAACGCGCAGCCAATAGACCAGAAAACCGTTGATCAGCCCAAGCAGCAGGCCCACTGCAATCGCAATGGTTAATGCCAGTGCGAAGTTGCCGCCGTGGCCGATCACCCAACTGGCCATCGCATACTGGGCAATCGCGGTCATCGCCGGAAATGAGATATCGATCCCGCCGGAAATCAGCACCACAAACATCCCACAGGCAAGGATGCCGAGAATCGCGTAGCTGGTGGCCACATCCGTCAGGTTCCCCAAAGACAAGAACTCGTCGGTGCTGATGCTCAGCCCAACCGCCAGCGCCACGACCAGCAGGCCCAGCCAGAATTCATGTTGCCCGATTAAACGGGACAGATGCATCTTATTCATTGATTACCTCGACCACTTCAGCAATCTCCTCTTCACGGCAGTGATGAGGATTAAATTCCGCCACCAGCCTGCCGCGACGCATCACCAGCACGCGGTGGCTGTTGTAATACGCTTCCGGGATTTCATCGCAAATCATCAGCACCGCCATACCTTGTTCCGCTAAATCGCGGGCTATCTGGTAAATGCCCTCTTTGTTGGCGATATCCACGCCTACGGTAGGCGAGTCGAGGATCAGAATGCGGGGATTGGTCGCCACCCATTTGGCAATGGCGATGCGCTGGGCATTCCCGCCGGAAAGTGTTTTGACCGGCAGGTGCGGATCGGACACCTTGATATTTAGCTCGCGGATCAAATCGGCGACCAGCTTTTGCGCTTTACGATGATCGAGCAAGCCGCTACCGGTGTGCAGTTGATCAAACACCGTGACGATGGTGTTGTCGTAGATCGATTGCTCCATGATCAGCCCCTGCGTCAGGCGATCTTCTGAGACGTAGCCGATCCCGTGCTTAATGGCGTCGTGGTTATTACGAAGCGTGACCGGCTGACCGTTAATACGCATCTCTCCGCTTTCCGGGTGTGTCATGCCAAACAGGCTCAGACAAAGCTCGGTACGCCCGGCGCCCAACAGGCCGACAATTGAGACAATCTCGCCGCCGTGCAGCGACAGATTGATGTTCTGGTATTTGCCTCTGCGGCTTAGGTTGCGCAGCTCCAGCAGGGGGGCTCGAGCGTCGAATGATTTCTCCGGCAACGGACTGTAATGGAAGCGTTGTCCGGTCATCAGGAAAGCCAGCTCGTGGCTGTCCAGTTCGCTGGCAGGATATGTGCCCACCAGTTTGCCGTCGCGCATCACGCTGATGCGGTCTGCCACTTCCATCACTTCATCCAGACGATGGCTGACAAACACCACGCAAATGCCGGCCGCTTTCAGTTCGTTAACCACCTTCAGCAGGCCATTGACCTCCTGACGGGTCAGCGAGGCGGTGGGCTCGTCCATAATCACCAGGCGCGCGTCGGCGGCAATTGCCCGACAAATAGCGACCAGCTGTCGGTCGGCAATCGAGAGTTTTTCAACTTTTTTATCGGGATCGATATTCACCCCGATACGCTTCATGGCGGCCAGCGCCTGCTGTTTCATGGCTCCGCGACGCACCCAGATATCGCCGCCGGGAAGGTAGCGGTTAACCGCAATATTTTCCGCGACGCTAAAGTTGGGGAACAACGACAGGTCCTGGTAGATAACCTGAATGCCATAATGGGAAGAGAGCTGCGGCGTCAGGTGATGGAACAGTTTGCCATCGAGTAAAATCTGCGCGCCTTTTTCCGGGTGATATACCCCGGAGATCACTTTAATAATGGTGCTTTTACCACAGCCGTTTTGACCCGCCAGACAGTGAACTTCGCCTTTTCTCAGCGTCAGATTCACGTTATCCAGCGCCAGCACGCCCGGGAATTGTTTGCTGATATTCTCAAGAGTGATAAATGCGGTGGTGTCTGTCATGGACAATACCCCTGCGAGCGTCCTGACGGACGCTGAGTGTTAGTTTGGTGGATAGCGCCGACCAGACGGTCGGCGTTATGGTTTCCCTGGTGTTGGCAAAAGCCTTAGAAACCGAGTGACTGTGCGTTGTCTTTGGTGACTTCGAGGATCTTGTTAAAGCGGATCACTTTCTTCTCCGTGTCGATATCGGCTTTCCCTAAACCGTCGATACTCAGGTCTGCATTGACTTCTTTGCCCTGCAACAGCTGATCGGCAACCGTTACCAGCGCATAGCCCGCATCCTTTGGATCCCACAGCAGCGCTTTTTTGATATCTCCACGCATCAGGTAAGGCGCAGCCTGTGCTGGCATGGCGATCCCGACGACGGCAATTTTATCTTTGGCGCGTTTTTTCTGTACAGCCTGACCCGCACCAATTGGACCCAGCGAGCCGAAACCGATAATCCCCTTCATCTGCGGATAGGTTTTCATCAGATCCAGCGTCGTGGCGTAGGATTTATCGATGCTTTCCGCAACCGGCAGACGTGAAGTGACCTCGAACATTTCCGGATATTTTTCTTTCTGGTACTTGATTGCATAATCCGCCCACGCGTTATGCAATGGGACCGTCAGCGAACCGACATAGATGGCATAACCCCCTTTGCCGCCCATGTTTTTTGCTAGCTCATCAACGTTGGCCTGCGCGTATTTTTCACTGTCGATGGTTTCGATATCCCACTGACCGATTTGCTCGTCCGGGGATTCGTGCGTCAGGACCACAATGCCTTTATCGCGCGCTTTTTTCAGTACTGGCTCAAGAACCTTGGCATCGTTTGGTACCACGATGATCGCGTTGACGTTTTTGGCGATCAGATCCTCAATCACTTTGACCTGCTGTGCCGGGTCCGGCGTAGACGGACCGGTCTGGTAAGCGTTCACATCCAGTTTTTTTGCTGCTTCGTTAACACCGGTTTCCATGCGGTTAAACCAGGGAATACCGGTGACTTTGGCAACCACAGCAATTTCATATTTTTCCGCCGCAAAGGACGTGCCGGACAACATGCATGCAGAAACCAGGGTTGCACTGAGTAATGCGAGTTTGAATTTCATAGTTGTACCTTTCGTAGGGGGCAGGACATGTCACGGCGTGAAGTTAACAACGAATGGAAGAGGGAATGAATCATAAGTTTGGAGAATGTGATGCACGCCCATTATTGTGAATTTATGGAAATAAAATAGTTAACAATTAGTTAAATTTACATGTTTTTAGATTCAAGCGTTCAAATTAATTGTTAATGAAGCATTAAAAATGAAACCATTAATTAACATTTTATTATCATTTGACTTAAGATTTGACGCCGAAAAGGTGTTTGGGTGGAATTTCCCGAAGAAGAAATTATCGAAATTGAGAACTGAATCGATACCGGAAAAGGGTGCTCAACTTTTTTTCGTTCAATGGTATCCTCGGCACACTTGTGCCAAATACGGCATCATTATTTGTGGCGGTGTTGATTTTTAACGTGGAGAACTCATGCAAGGCGTTAAACGTATCATTATGACGTTGTTTCTCGCTGTCCTGTCTTTTGGCACAGGTGCACATCCCCACAGCTTTATTCATCTGAAAACCGAAGTTGTGAGCGAAAATGATCGGTTCGTCGCGCTAAAAATGCGCTGGACGATGGATGAAATCACGTCGGCGGATCTGCTTTACGACGCGGGGAATGCTAAACCTGGCGATGAAATTTGGAAAAAACTGGCGGCGGAAGTGATGGCCAACGTTCTCGGGCAGCACTATTTCACCGAAGTATGGCACGATGGGAAAAAGGTAAAGTTTAAAAACAGACCGACGGAATATGGCATGGAGCGTGAAGAACACCAGGCGGTGCTGACGTTCGTTCTGCCGCTGGCCGAAGCTCAACCACTGAGCGGTCAAAAATATACTATTTCGACCTTCGATCCGACCTACTACGTCGATATGAGCTATGACAAAGACAGCGACGCCCGGCTTTCGCAGACCATAAGCCAGCAATGCCATATTTCAATGCATACGCCGACGCCGAATGAACACATGCTGAGCTTTGCGCAGTCGCTGGATAAAGAAGACGCACCGCCGGAGGATATGGAGTTGGGTAAACAGTTTGCACAGACGGTGACGCTGCAATGTCAGTAGTTTATCAACAACGCGCAGCCAGACGCCGTTGGCTCACGCTATGGCCGCTGGCGGTCTTTTTGTTGCTGGCGACAGGCGGGGTGCTGTGGTTGTGGCAGGCCTGGCCTCAGGTAATGATGCAAAGTGTCGTCTGGCAGCGCGACGTTAACCAGCAGATGAGCGGGTTGCTGAAAGCGGTTGCCGCGAACCCCACACGTGCGGGCGGATCTCTGCTGCTGTTTAGCTTTATTTATGGGGTATTGCACGCATTGGGGCCGGGGCACGGCAAAATCGTCATCACGACCTGGCTTGCGACGCATCCGTCGAAACTCAAGTCGAGCATTGGGCTGACGCTGGCGTCGTCCCTATTGCAGGGGCTGGTGGCAATAGGACTGGTGGTTGTAGTCCTCACCGTCTTGCAACTGCCTGCCCGACAGCTGCATATGAGCAGTTTCTGGCTGGAGAAAGGAAGTTATGCGCTGGTTGGCGTGTTGGGTGTTTTATTGTGTGTCCGTGCGCTAAAGAAATTGCGCCAGCTGCTCCGCCGTCCGAAATTCACCGCCTTTACGCCGCACCATGTGCATCACGAGGGCTGCGGCTGCGGGCATCAGCATTTGCCCAACCCGGAACAACTGCAAAGCGGTGATGACTGGCGCGCCCGGTTGATGATTATTCTCTCTATGGGCATGCGCCCATGCTCTGGCGCAATTATGGTGCTGCTGTTCAGTAAAGTGGTTGGCGTCTTTAGCTGGGGTATGGCGTCGGCGCTGGCGATGGCGGCAGGAACCTCTTTAACGATTACGTCACTGGCTCTGCTGGTACACAGTTTTCGCTCGCTGGCGGTGAGAATTAGCGGACACAAAGCGCCGGTGCTGTGGCGGCAAATCGGATGGACGACGCTGGCGTTAGCCGGTGGTGCAGTGCTTATTGCTGCTGCGGTAGTGATGTGGATGAGCGCGGTGCCGGTGGGGCGGGGGATAAGACCGTTTTAGCACTGTTGTAGGATGAATGCCTGATGGCGCCTCGCTTATCAGGCCTACGGGGAACGCCCCTGGTAGGCCGGATAAGGCGCTAGCCGCCATCCGGCATCAAACGATTAGCGTTTCAGCGCGTCGCTCAGTTCATCACGCATGTTCGCCAGCATGGCTTTAACAACGCGCGGGTTACCTGCAACGATGTTGCCGGTCGCCAGATAGTTATGACCACCGGTGAAGTCGCAAACCAGTGCGCCAGCTTCACGCGCAATCAGCTCACCTGCTGCGAAATCCCATGGTTTCAGACCGATTTCGAAGTAACCGTCAACGCGCGCAGCGGCAACGTAAGCCAGATCCAGCGCAGCAGAACCTGTGCGGCGGAAGTCAGCGCACTCGGTAAACATTTTGCCAAGAATTTTCATGTAAGAAGCGGCGTGCTGCTTCGCTTTGAACGGGAAACCGGTGGCGATGATGGTGCCGTCCAGATCGCGGGCGGTGCTGCCACGCAGACGATAGCCGTTCAGCTGTGCGCCCTGGCCGCGAGTGGCGGTGAACAGTTCGTTACGCATTGGATCGTAAACAACGGCGACTTCAGTACGGCCTTTAATGCGTACTGCGATAGATACTGCGAAGTGCGGCAGACGTTTTACGAAGTTGGTAGTGCCATCCAGTGGATCGATAACCCATTGAACATCCTGATCTTCACCTGCGTGCTCACCGCTTTCTTCGGTGATGATGGTGTGCTGTGGGTAAGATTTGCGAATAGTTTCGATAATAATCGCTTCGGCGGCTTTATCGACGTTAGTCACGAAATCATTGCTGCCTTTCTGGCTGGTTTCTACAGAGTCTGGGGTTTCGTAGTGTTTGGCAATTACATTACCCGCCTTGCGCGCTGCGCGCACGGCGATGGTCAGCATCGGATGCATCGGTCTCTCTCACTGGATGTTAAAGAACGGGAAAACGGCGCAGAGTATAGCAGCGAGTTCGGAATATGTCTTCGTTTTATGATAATATGCCCGAATAATCTTTAGCCGAAGAAATACAATGCTGCAAAATATTCGAATCGTGCTGGTGGAAACCTCTCACACTGGCAACATGGGCTCTGTAGCCCGCGCAATGAAAACCATGGGTTTAACCAATCTGTGGCTGGTAAATCCACTGGTTAAACCGGACTCTCAGGCCATCGCTCTGGCGGCAGGTGCCAGTGATGTGATCGGCAGCGCGCAGATCGTCGATACTCTCGATGAAGCGCTGGCAGGTTGCAGCCTGGTAGTAGGCACCAGCGCGCGCTCTCGTACGCTGCCGTGGCCGATGCTGGATCCGCGTGAATGCGGTTTAAAAAGCGTCTCTGAAGCGACGAATTCGCCGGTGGCGCTGGTGTTTGGTCGTGAACGCGTTGGTCTGACGAATGAAGAACTGCAGAAGTGCCATTACCACGTCGCTATTGCTGCGAACCCGGAATACAGTTCGCTGAACCTGGCGATGGCGGTGCAGGTCATCTCTTATGAAGTGCGCATGGCCTGGCTGGCGACGCAGGAAAGCGAGAAGACCGCAGAATACGAAGAAGCTGAGTACCCGCTGGTCGATGATTTAGAGCGTTTTTACGGTCATCTGGAACAAACGCTGCTGTCGACCGGGTTTATCCGTGAAGGGCATCCGGGACAGGTGATGAACAAGCTGCGCCGTCTGTTTACGCGCGCGCGTCCGGAGAGCCAGGAACTGAACATTTTGCGCGGGATTTTAGCGTCGATTGAGCAACAGAATAAAGGCAAGTAAACGTAACGCCTCCGGCAAGTAAAAATGGCACTGAAGGTTAAATACCTGACTAAATTAGTCAAGTAAATAGTTGACTGATTTAGTCGGGAATGTCAGACTTGCCCCTGCTATGCAATACCCCCATTTTACAATAAAAAACCCCGGGCAGGGGCGAGTTTGAGGCTAAGTAAGACATGAGACTGACATCAAAAGGGCGTTATGCCGTGACCGCAATGTTGGACGTTGCGCTCAACTCCGAAACGGGCCCGGTACCGTTGGCTGATATTTCTGAACGTCAGGGAATTTCCCTGTCATATCTGGAGCAGCTGTTTTCCCGTTTGCGTAAAAACGGTCTGGTTTCCAGCGTACGTGGACCAGGCGGCGGGTATCTGCTGGGTAAAGATGCCGGCAGCATCGCAGTAGGTGAAGTAATCAGCGCTGTGGACGAGTCTGTAGATGCGACCCGTTGCCAGGGCAAAGGCGGTTGTCAGGGCGGCGATAAATGCCTGACCCACGCGCTGTGGCGCGATCTGAGCGATCGTCTGACCGGTTTCCTCAACAACATTACGTTGGGCGAACTGGTGAATAATCAGGAAGTCCTGGATGTGTCTGGTCGCCAGCATACCCATGACGCTCCACGCACTAATCGTGCTCAAGACGCGATCGACGTTAAGTTACGCGCATAATAAAAGTATTTTAGAATCAGGCCGGGGTGTTACACACCCCGTTAACACGGTCGTACATCCAGCCGGTTGCCTGATTCCTTGCATTGAAGCGATGTACGGAGTTTATAGAGCAATGAAATTACCGATCTATCTCGACTACTCCGCAACCACGCCGGTGGACCCGCGTGTTGCCGAGAAAATGATGCAGTGTCTGACCCTGGACGGAAACTTTGGTAACCCAGCGTCTCGTTCACACCGTTTCGGCTGGCAGGCTGAAGAGGCGGTAGATATCGCCCGTAACCAGATTGCTGACCTCGTGGGCGCTGACCCGCGTGAAATCGTCTTTACTTCCGGTGCGACTGAATCCGATAACCTGGCGATTAAAGGTGCAGCCAACTTTTATCAGAAAAAAGGCAAGCACATCATCACCAGCAAAACCGAACACAAAGCCGTGCTGGACACCTGTCGTCAGCTGGAGCGCGAAGGGTTCGAAGTCACCTACCTCGCCCCGCAGCGTAACGGCATTATCGACCTGAAAGAACTTGAAGCGGCAATGCGTGACGACACCATCCTCGTGTCCATCATGCACGTGAATAACGAAATCGGCGTGGTGCAGGATATCGCGACTATCGGCGAAATGTGCCGCGCACGCGGCATCATCTATCACGTTGATGCGACCCAGAGCGTGGGCAAACTGCCTATCGATCTGAGCCAACTGAAAGTGGACCTGATGTCCTTCTCCGGTCACAAAATCTATGGCCCGAAAGGTATCGGTGCGCTGTACGTGCGTCGTAAACCGCGTATTCGTATTGAAGCGCAGATGCACGGCGGCGGTCACGAGCGCGGCATGCGTTCCGGTACGCTGCCTGTGCACCAGATCGTCGGCATGGGTGAAGCATACCGTATCGCCAAAGAAGAGATGGAAACCGAGATGGCGCGCCTGCGCAGTCTGCGTAACCGTCTGTGGAACGGCGTGAAAGATATGGAAGAGGTGTATCTCAACGGTGACCTCGAGCAGGGCGCACCGAACATTCTCAACGTCAGCTTCAACTTTGTTGAAGGCGAGTCGCTGATTATGGCGCTGAAAGATCTGGCGGTATCCTCCGGTTCTGCATGTACTTCTGCAAGCCTGGAGCCATCCTACGTGCTGCGCGCACTGGGGATGACCGACGAGCTGGCACACAGCTCAATTCGTTTCTCTTTAGGTCGTTTCACTACCGAAGAAGAGATTGACTACGCCATCAATCTGGTTCGCAACTCCATCGGCCGCCTGCGTGACCTTTCTCCACTGTGGGAAATGTTCAAACAGGGCGTGGATCTGAACAGCATTGAATGGTCACATCACTAATCGGTATCGATAAGGAGAATTCAGCATGGCTTACAGCGAAAAAGTAATCGATCATTACGAGAATCCACGTAACGTGGGCTCTTTTGACAACAGCGACGAGAACGTGGGCAGCGGCATGGTGGGTGCACCGGCCTGTGGCGACGTGATGAAGTTGCAGATTAAAGTCAACAATGAAGGTATCATTGAAGACGCGCGTTTCAAGACTTACGGCTGCGGTTCCGCTATTGCTTCCAGCTCTCTGGTTACCGAATGGGTAAAAGGGAAATCTCTGGACGAAGCACAGGCGATTAAAAACACCGATATCGCCGACGAGCTTGAACTGCCACCGGTGAAAATTCACTGCTCTATTCTGGCTGAAGACGCGATTAAAGCCGCGATTGCGGATTACAAAAGCAAACGTGAAGCAAAATAATTAAGAGTTGAGGTTTTATTATGTCGATTACCTTAAGCGACAGTGCAGCAGCGCGTGTAAATACCTTCCTGGCAAACCGCGGTAAAGGGTTTGGTCTGCGTCTGGGCGTGAGAACCTCCGGCTGCTCAGGTATGGCCTATGTACTGGAATTTGTTGACGAGCCGGCGGCTGAAGATACCGTGTTTGAAGACAAAGGCGTTAAAGTTGTGGTCGACGGTAAGAGCCTGCAATTCCTCGACGGTACGCAGTTAGACTTCGTCAAAGAAGGTCTGAACGAAGGGTTTAAGTTCACTAACCCGAACGTGAAAGACGAATGTGGATGCGGCGAAAGCTTCCACGTGTAACGCGCTTACTGATAACCCCACCGTGGTCGCCTGCGCGTGGGGTTTGTTTTACCTGACTCTCTGGTTTTGCCTCATCGAACAACAGAGAATCGATGCCCTGAGAATGTTATGGACTACTTCACCCTCTTTGGCTTACCGGCCCGTTATCAGCTCGATACTCAGGCGCTGAGCCTACGTTTTCAGGATCTACAACGTCAGTATCATCCTGATAAATTCGCCAGCGGTTCCCAGGCGGAACAACTTGCTGCGGTTTCGCAGTCCGCTACCATTAATCAGGCTTGGCAAACGCTGCGTCATCCTTTGATGCGCGCCGAATACTTATTGTCTTTACACGGCTTTGACATCCGTAGCGAGCAGCACACGGTGCGCGATACCGCGTTCCTGATGGAACAGCTGGAGCTGCGCGAAGAGCTGGACGAAATTGAACAGGCAAAAGACAGTCAACGTTTAGATGCGTTTATGCAGCGCGTCAGCGAAATGTATAACGTTCGCCATCAATTGATGGTGGAACAGCTGGATAGCGAGACGTGGGACGCAGCGGCAGATACCGTGCGTAAGCTGCGTTTTCTCGATAAACTGCGAAGCAGTGCAGAACAACTCGAAGAAAAACTGCTCGATTTTTAATTTCCGGAAGCGAAAATGGCCTTATTACAAATTAGTGAGCCTGGTCTGAGCGCCGCGCCGCACCAGCGTCGTCTGGCGGTAGGTATCGATTTAGGCACCACCAACTCCCTGGTTGCGACCGTACGCAGCGGCCAGGCCGAAACGCTGGCAGATCATGAAGGTCGCCACCTGTTGCCGTCAGTGGTTCACTATCAGCAGCAGGGTTATTCTGTCGGTTACGATGCCCGCGCCAATGCTGCGCTGGATACGGCAAACACCGTCAGTTCGGTAAAACGCATGATGGGCCGCTCTCTGGCGGATATCCAGGCGCGTTACCCGCATCTGCCATATACGTTCCAGGCAAGCGAAAACGGCTTGCCGATGATTGAAACCGCTGCCGGATTGCTTAATCCGGTGCGCGTCTCCGCTGATATTTTGAAAGCGCTGGCCGCGCGGGCAACCGAATCACTGTCCGGCGAACTGGACGGCGTGGTGATCACCGTTCCGGCTTACTTTGACGATGCACAGCGTCAGGGGACCAAAGACGCCGCGCGTCTGGCGGGCCTGCACGTATTACGTCTGCTGAACGAACCGACCGCAGCTGCGATTGCCTATGGTCTGGACTCCGGTCAGGAAGGCGTGATTGCGGTCTACGATCTTGGCGGCGGTACTTTTGATATTTCTATTCTGCGCCTGAGTCGCGGCGTGTTTGAAGTGCTGGCGACCGGCGGTGATTCCTCGCTCGGCGGCGACGACTTTGACCATCTGCTGGCGGATTACATTCGCGAGCAGGCGGGTGTTGCCGATCGTAGCGATAACCGCGTACAGCGCGAACTGCTGGATGCCGCTATTGCAGCGAAAATCGCGCTTAGCGACGCTGATTCTGTAACAGTTAACGTGGCGGGATGGCAGGGTGAAATCACCCGTGAAATCTTTAATGAACTCATTTCCGCACTGGTCAAGCGTACGCTGCTGGCCTGCCGTCGCGCGCTGAAAGATGCGGGCGTGGAGCCGCAGGATGTGCTGGAAGTGGTGATGGTCGGTGGTTCAACTCGCGTGCCATTGGTGCGTGAACGCGTTGGTGAATTTTTTGGCCGTACGCCGCTGACCTCTATTGATCCGGATAAAGTGGTCGCCATTGGTGCGGCAATTCAGGCGGATATTCTGGTCGGCAATAAACCGGACAGTGAAATGCTGCTGCTGGACGTTATCCCGCTGTCGCTCGGCCTTGAAACGATGGGCGGTCTGGTGGAGAAAGTGATCCCACGTAACACCACGATTCCGGTGGCGCGCGCGCAGGACTTTACCACCTTTAAAGATGGCCAAACCGCGATGTCCATTCACGTGATGCAAGGCGAGCGTGAGCTGGTGCAGGACTGCCGTTCACTGGCGCGTTTTGCGCTGCGCGGCATCCCGGCATTGCCAGCTGGCGGCGCACACATCCGCGTGACCTTCCAGGTGGACGCCGATGGTCTGCTGAGCGTCACCGCCATGGAAAAATCTACCGGCGTTGAGTCCTCAATTCAGGTTAAACCGTCCTACGGTCTGACCGACAGTGAAATCGCCTCCATGATTCAGGATTCGATGAGTTTTGCCGAGCAGGACGTTAAAGCCCGTTGGCTTGCAGAACAGAAAGTCGAAGCGGCACGCGTACTGGAAAGTTTATCCGGTGCGCTGAACGCTGATGCCGCGCTGTTAAGCGCCGCAGAACGTCAGGCTATCGACACCGCCGCCGCGCACTTGAGCGAGGTTGCACAGGGTGACGATGTTGACGCGATAGAACAAGCCATTAAAAACGTAGACAAACAAACCCAGGAATTCGCTGCTCGCCGCATGGACAAGTCCGTCCGTAGCGCGCTGAAAGGCCATTCCGTGGACGAGGTTTAATATGCCAAAGATTGTTATTTTGCCTCATCAGGATCTCTGTCCCGATGGCGCAGTTCTGGAAGCTGAGACCGGCGAAACCATTCTTGACGTTGCCCTGCGTAACGGTATCGAGATTGAACACGCCTGTGAAAAATCCTGTGCCTGCACAACCTGCCACTGCATCGTACGTGAAGGTTTTGATTCTTTGCCGGAAAGCACAGAAGAAGAAGACGACATGCTGGATAAAGCCTGGGGACTGGAGCCGGAGAGCCGTTTAAGCTGTCAGGCACGTGTCACCGAGGACGATTTAGTGGTCGAAATCCCACGTTACACAATCAATCATGCACGTGAGCATTAACAGAGGGTAGTATGGGACTGAAGTGGACCGATAGCCGTGAAATCGGCGAAGCGCTGTACGACGCGTTCCCCGATCTCGACCCCAAGACCGTTCGTTTCACCGATCTGCACCAGTGGATCTGTGACCTGGAAGAGTTCGATGATGATCCACAGGCATCGAACGAAAAAATCCTTGAGGCCATTTTGCTGGTCTGGCTGGACGAAGCCGAATAAGTCAACGGGCTGCCCACGGGTGGCCCGTTTTCCTGTATGCGCGAAAATAAGGATAAATAAAATGACAGAAGCCATGAAAATTACGCTTTCCACGCAACCCGCTGATGCCCGCTGGGGTGAAAAGGCGACATACAGCATTAATAATGATGGCATTACCCTGCACCTGAACGGGAAAGATGACCTCGGCCTTATCCAGCGCGCCGCCCGTAAAATTGACGGCCTGGGTATTAAACATGTCCAACTGGACGGTGAAGGCTGGGATACCGAACGTAGCTGGGCGTTCTGGCAGGGCTACAAAGGACCAAAAGGCACCCGCAAAGTTGAGTGGGCCGCTCTGGATGAGGCGCAGCGCAAAGAGCTGGATAACCGCCTGAAAATTATTGACTGGGTGCGCGATACCATTAACGCCCCGGCAGAAGAGCTGGGCCCGGAACAGCTGGCGCAACGCGCAGTAGACCTGCTGTGCTCTGTTGCCTGCGATAACGTCTCTTACCGGATCACTAAAGGCGAAGATCTGCGCGAGCAGAACTACATGGGATTGCATACCGTAGGTCGTGGCTCCGAACGTCCTCCGGTACTGCTGGCGCTGGATTACAATCCAACTGGCGATAAAGAAGCGCCGGTTTATGCCTGTCTGGTTGGCAAGGGAATTACCTTTGATTCCGGCGGATACAGCATCAAGCAAAGCGCATTTATGGACTCGATGAAGTCTGATATGGGCGGTGCGGCCACGGTGACCGGCGCGCTGGCGTTCGCCATCACCCGTGGTCTGAACAAGCGCGTTAAGCTGTATCTGTGCTGCGCGGATAACCTGATCAGCGGCAACGCCTTTAAGCTCGGTGATATCATTCACTATCGCAACGGTAAAAAAGTTGAAGTGATGAATACCGATGCCGAAGGACGTCTGGTACTGGCCGATGGCCTGATTGACGCCAGCGCGCAGAAACCGGAACTGATTATTGATGCTGCCACGCTGACCGGCGCGGCGAAAACTGCGCTGGGCAACGATTACCATGCGCTATTTAGCTTTGACGATCAACTGGCTACCCGTCTGCTGGCAAGTGCGGCGCAAGAAAACGAGCCGTTCTGGCGTCTGCCGTTGGCAGAGTTCCACCGTAGCCAGCTGCCGTCTAACTTTGCCGAGCTGAATAACACCGGCAGCGCGGCCTACCCGGCTGGCGCAAGCACCGCGGCGGGTTTCCTGTCCCATTTTGTGGAAAACTATCAGCAAGGCTGGCTGCACATCGACTGCTCTGCAACCTATCGCAAAGCTCCGGTTGAGCAGTGGTCTGCGGGCGCAACCGGTCTGGGCGTGCGTACTATCGCGAATCTGTTGACTGCCTGAAAGGTGTTTTTGTAGGCCGGGTAAGCGAAGTGCCACCCGGCATTTTGCCTGATGGCGACGTCGTGCGTCTTATCAGGCCTACAACTCATATATTCATAATTTGTGATCTCTATGTCCGAAACGAAAAACGAATTAGAAACCCTGCTGGAGCAAGCGGCGACAGAGCCTGCGCATCGTCCGGCATTTTTCCGCACTTTACTGGAGTCTACCGTCTGGGTGCCGGGTACTGCCGCAGAAGGCGAGGCGGTGGTTGAAGACAGCGCCCTCGACCTTCAGCACTGGGAAAAAGAAGACGGCACCACCGTGATCCCGTTCTTTACCTCCCTGGAAGCCCTGCAGCAGGCGGTTGAAGATGAGCAGGCATTTGTCGTCATGCCGGTGCGCACATTGTTTGAAATGACGCTCGGCGAAACGCTGTTTCTCAACGCGAAACTGCCGACCGGCAAAGAATTTATGCCGCGTGAAATCAGCCTGCTGATGGGGGAAGAGGGGAATCCGCTCAGCACCCAGGAAGTACTGGAAGGCGGTGAATCGCTGATCCTCTCTGAAGTCCCTGAACCTCCGGCGCAGATGATTGACTCGCTGACTACGCTGTTTAAAACCATTAAGCCGGTAAAACGCGCGTTTCTCTGCTCGATCAAAGAAAGTCCGGATGCCCAACCCAACCTGCTGATTGGCATTGAAGCCGATGGCGATATTGAAGAGATTATTCATGCCACGGGGAGTGTTGCAACGGATACGTTACCGGGTAATGAACCGATTGATATCTGCCAGGTGGTGAAAGGTGAGAAAGGGGTCAGCCACTTTATTACCGAACACATCGCGCCTTTCTACGAGCGTCGCTGGGGCGGTTTCCTGCGGGATTTCAAACAGAACAGGATTATCTGAGTAAAGGAAAGCCGCCCCGTAGGGCGGCTACCTGGCTTACTTGCCCTGGGCGCTGAGCGTCACGCATACAGAATTACCTGAGTAACTCCGATCACCGTGAAGACACAACGCGCCAGATACAACAAGCACGATACAGAAGTATCGTATTTTCATTGCGCGGTCCATGCGAAGACCGCATCACGACAGCACCACTGGCGATCATGCCGTGATAGCAAGCACTGAGGTGCGCCTGCGTATACGGCCATACAATGACCTTCCCTAAAGCCAGTGCCCGTTTGCGAGACAGCGGAAAGGGTCGCTCAGAATAATACATTAAATGTTGAATAGTTTCCCTGTTAATTAACTTGACTTTTATTCTCTTAAACCGGAATATTTAGCTCCTGAGGTGTGCCTGCGTTGCTATGGCAACACAGCCTGCTGGAAAGGCCGCGAACCGGACTGGCACAAAAAAACCGCTCATTTGAGCGGTTTTTTTGTGGGCGAAAAAGATGTGTAAATCAGATTTTATTTAGTTTCGGGTTCTACCGGTAAATCGTTGCGCGCTCCCCATTCGCTCCATGCGCCGTCATACAATGCGACGTTAGAAACGCCCAGCGTCGCAAGCGCCAGCACCACCACGGCCGCCGTTACGCCGGATCCGCAACTGGCGATTATCGGTCTGTCAAAGCTCACGCCGTGGCTGAAGAAAATAGCATCCAGCTCATCGGTGGTTTTCAGTTCGCCGTCACGAACCAACTCTGTCCACGGTACGTTCAGCGCACCGGGAACATGGCCGCGCTTGAGGCCTGGTCGGGGTTCGTCAACTTCTGCGTTAAAACGCGCAGCCGGGCGCGCATCGACAATCTGTGCGGTTTTTTCATGGCTGGCCAGCAGGACATCGGTCACCCGCACGACGGCCTCTGGCGTAAACACGGCGTCAAATTCACCTTCGGGCAAGTCAACATTTCCTGTCTGCAAGGGGAGCTCATCACGCTGCCAGCTCGCAAAACCGCCGGCCAAAATGGAAACATTTTCGACGCCAAATGTGCGCAGCATCCACCAGGCACGCGGGGCGGAAAACAGATTGCCATCATCGTAGATGACCAGGTGTTTATCCTGATGTACACCCAGCTCGCGCATGGCGACGGCGAAAGCCTCCGGACGTGGCAGCATATGCGGTAACGCAGAAGTATGGTCGGAGAGCGCTTCGATATCAAAAAAGACCGCACCAGGAATATGGCCGGCGCGATACTCCTCGCCAACATCGCGATCTTCCTGGCCTGGAGGTGCCATCCGGGCATCAAGAATTTGTATTTCCGGGTCGTCAATATGTTCGACAAGCCAGTCGGCAGCGACAAAGAAGGCGGTAGTCATAGGCATCTCCATTTTTACCAGGTTTCGGCAAATTGTCGGATGTTTGGTGCAAAGCGACAAGTAAAAGAGGCTGATTTGTCAGGTGGACCCACATTAATCACGAAAATTCAGACAACAACATCTTATTACTGACTTCCACCTGCTGAAATCTGACGCATAATAGTTGTTCTACGTTGCTAACGGGCCACTCAGGCCAGGGATGAAAAATGAAACATTTACGCGTAGTGGCCTGTATGCTGATGTTGGCGCTGGCGGGGTGCGATAATAACGATAAGCCGTCGACGACGGCAAAAAATGATACGCCCGCCCCACAGACCACACCGGCAAAAGATCCGGCGCAATTACAAAAGCTGATGCAGCAAAGCCAGGGCAAGCCGTTGACGCTGCTGGATTCCTCAGAAGTCCAGTTGGATGGTGCGGCGACGCTGGTGCTGACTTTTTCTATTCCTCTCGATCCTGAACAAGATTTTTCTCGCGTACTGCACGTTGTCGATAAAAAAAGCGGCAAAGTGGATGGGGCCTGGGAGTTGGCGCCAAACCTGAAAGAGCTACGCTTACGCCATCTCGAACCCAACCGCGAACTGGTGGTGACCATCGAGCGTGATTTGCTGGCGCTGAATAAAGCGACGTTCGCTATCGACTATGAAAAAAATATTACCACCCGCGACGTCCAGCCAAGCGTAGGCTTCGCCAGTCGCGGCTCGCTGCTGCCGGGAAAAGTGATTGAAGGGCTGCCAGTGATGGCCCTTAACGTCAACAGCGTGGATGTGAACTTCTTTCGCGTGAAGCCCGAGTCGCTCGGCGCATTTGTCAGCCAGTGGGAATATCGTAATTCGCTGTCAAACTGGGAGTCAGACAATCTGTTGAAAATGGCGGAACTGGTTTATACCGGGCGCTTTGACCTCAATCCAGCGCGCAATACCCGCGAGATACTGCTGCTGCCGCTTAGCGATATTAAGCCGCTACAGCAGGCGGGCGTTTACATTGCGGTGATGAACCAGGCCGGGCAGTACAACTATAGCAATGCCGCCACGCTGTTCACGCTCAGCGATATTGGCGTGTCTGCGCACCGTTATCATAACCAGTTGGATGTCTTTACGCAGAGTCTGGAAAATGGCGCTGCGCAGCAGGGTATTGAGGTCACCTTACTCAATGAGAAAGGGCAGACGCTGGCGCAGGCTACCAGCGACGCTCAGGGTCATGTCAAACTGGAGACTGATAAAGACGCGGCTTTATTGCTGGCCCGCAAAGACGGGCAAACCACGCTGCTGGATCTGAAGCTCCCGGCGTTGGATCTGGCTGAATTTGATATTGCCGGTGCGCCGGGATACAGCAAACAGTTCTTTATGTTCGGCCCACGCGACCTCTATCGTCCTGGCGAAACGGTGATCCTCAACGGATTACTGCGTGACAGCGACGGCAAAACATTGCCCGACCAACCGGTGAAGCTGGAAGTCGTGAAACCCGACGGACAGGTATTACGCTCGGTAGTTAGCCAACCGGAAAACGGCCTGTACAGTTTTAGCTGGCCGCTGGACAGCAGCGCGCCAACCGGCATGTGGCATATTCGTGCCAATACTGGCGACAACCAGTCGCGGATGTGGGATTTCCACGTCGAAGATTTTATGCCGGAGCGGATGGCGCTTAACCTCGCCGCTAGTAAGATGCCGGTGGCGCCAACTGATGAAGTGAAGTTCTCGGTGGTGGGCTACTACCTGTACGGCGCGCCCGCCAACGGCAATGCGCTGCAAGGCCAGCTTTATCTGCGTCCATTGCGGGATGCGGTACAGGCGTTACCGGGCTTCCAGTTTGGGAATATCGCCGAAGAAAACCTTTCCCGCAGCCTCGATGAAGTTCAGCTCACGCTGGATGACCACGGTCGCGGCGAAGTGACCGCCAACAGCCAGTGGCAGGAGACGCATTCCCCGTTACAGGTCATTCTGCAAGCCAGCCTGCTGGAGTCGGGCGGTCGTCCGGTGACGCGTCGGGTTGAACAAGCCATCTGGCCTGCAGATACGCTGCCGGGCATTCGTCCGCAGTTTGCGGCGAAAGCCGTTTATGACTACCGCACCGATACCACCGTGAATCAGCCTATCGTTGATGAAAACAGCAACGCCGCTTTCGACATTGTGTATGCCGATGCGCAAGGCGAGAAAAAAGCGGTGTCCGGTTTGCAGGTGCGTTTGATCCGTGAACGCCGTGATTATTACTGGAACTGGTCTGAAGGCGAGGGCTGGCAATCACAGTTCGATCAAAAGGATCTGGTTGAAGGTGAGCAGACTCTGGATCTTAAGGCCGATGAAACCGGTAAAGTCAGCTTCCCGGTTGAGTGGGGCGCCTATCGTCTGGAAGTGAAAGCCCCTAATGATGCGGTGAGCAGCGTACGCTTCTGGGCCGGTTATAGCTGGCAGGATAATAGCGACGGCAGTGGGGCTGTGCGTCCCGATCGCGTGACGCTGAAACTGGACAAACCCAGCTATCGTCCCGGTGATACCATGAAGCTGCACGTTGCCGCTCCCGCTGCTGGCAAAGGTTATGCGATGGTGGAATCCAGCGAAGGCCCGCTGTGGTGGCAAGAAATAGACGTACCGGCGGATGGTCTCGATATCTCCATCCCAATCGATAAAACCTGGAATCGCCACGATTTGTATCTTAGTGCGCTGGTGGTTCGTCCTGGCGACAAGTCCCGTTCGGCAACGCCAAAACGGGCGGTCGGTTTACTGCATTTGCCGTTAGGTGACGAAAACCGTCGTCTGGCGCTGGCGCTGGAAAACCCGGCGAAAATACGTCCAAACCAGCCGTTGACCGTCAAGATTAAAGCCAGCGTCAAAAATGGTGACGTACCAAAACAGGTTAACGTGCTGGTCTCTGCCGTTGATAGCGGAGTGCTGAATATTACCGATTACGCCACGCCGGATCCGTGGCAGGCGTTTTTCGGGCAAAAACGCTATGGCGCGGATATTTATGATATTTACGGCCAGGTGATCGAAGGGCAAGGACGTCTGGCAGCGCTGCGCTTTGGTGGTGACGGCGATGAATTAAAACGTGGCGGTAAACCACCGGTCAATCACGTCAATATCGTGGCGCAACAGGCGTTGCCGGTCACGCTTAACGAGCAAGGCGAAGGGTCGGTGACGTTACCTATCGGTGATTTCAACGGCGAGCTGCGGGTAATGGCGCAGGCCTGGACGGCGGATGACTTTGGCAGCAGCGAAAGCAAGGTGATTGTTGCCGCGCCAGTAATTGCTGAACTGAATATGCCGCGTTTTCTGGCGGGAGGCGATACCTCGCGCCTGACGCTGGACGTGACTAACCTGACTGACAAACCGCAAACGCTGAATATTAAGCTCGCGGCCAATGGTTTACTGGAGCTGATGGGGCAAGATCCCGCGCCGGTAAATCTGGCGCCAGGCGTAAGGACTACGCTGTTTATTCCGGTGCGCGCGCGGGAGGGGTTTGGCGATGGCGAAATTCAGGCAGAAATTAGCGGTCTGACTTTACCGGGTGAAACGCTGCCTGTTCAGCATAAGCAGTGGAAGATTGGCGTGCGTCCGGCGTTCCCGGCGCAAACCATTAACAGCGGTGTCGCACTTCAGCCGGGCGCAACCTGGCAACTTCCGGGCGAAGAACTGACGAATTTCTCTCCAGCGACGATGCAGGGACAGCTGCTGTTCAGCGGTAAACCGCCGCTGAATCTGGCGCGCTACATCCGTGAACTGAAAGCTTACCCTTACGGTTGCCTTGAGCAAACGGCGAGCGGGTTGTTCCCGTCTTTATACACCAACGCCGCGCAATTGAAGGCGTTAGGTATTGTAGGCGACAGCGATGAAAAACGTCGCGCGGCAGTCGATATTGGGATTTCCCGTTTAGTGCAGATGCAGCGTGATAACGGCGGTTTCGCGCTGTGGGATAAAAACGGGTCGGAAGAGTACTGGCTGACCGCGTATGTCATGGATTTCCTCGTCCGGGCAAATGAACAGGGCTACAGTGTCCCGGTAGAGGTGATTAATCGGGGCAACGAGCGGCTACTGCGCTATTTGCAGGATCCGGGCATGATGTCGATTCGTTATACCGACGACGCATCCGCGAGCCGCTTTGCCGTCCAGGCTTACGCCGCGCTGGTACTGGCTCGTCAGCAAAAAGCTCCGCTCGGCGCATTGCGTGAGATCTGGGAGCGTCGTGCGCAAGCAGCCTCTGGTTTACCGCTGTTACAACTGGGGATCGCGCTGAAAAATATGGGCGATGCCAACCGCAGTGAACAGGCGTTGACGCTGGCCCTGAATACACCGCGCCGCGATACGCAACAGTGGATGGCGGATTACGGCAGTGCGTTACGGGATAACGCGTTGATGCTGGCCTTACTCGAAGAGAACAAGATCAAACCTGACGTACAGAATACGCTGCTGAACACCTTGTCAGAACAGGCCTTTGGACAGCGCTGGCTCTCGACTCAGGAAAATAATGCGCTGTTCCTTGCCGCGCGTACGTTACAGGACTTGCCTGGCTCGTGGCAGGCGCAAACGTCATTCTCTGAACAACCGTTAGCCGCAGAGAAATCACAGACGCGTAATCTGGATGCCGACGCGCTGTCTACGCTGAGCGTCACCAATACCGGTAATCTACCGCTGTGGCTGCGTCTGGATGTGAGCGGTTATCCGCAAACCTCACCGACGCCTGCCAGCAATGTCCTGCATATTGAACGTCAGATCCTGGGGCTCGACGGGAATAGCAAATCACTGGATTCTCTGCGTAGCGGCGAGCTGGTGCTGGTCTGGCTGGAGGTAAAAGCCAGCCAGAACGTGCCGGATGCGCTGGTGGTCGATTTACTGCCAGCAGGCCTGGAACTGGAAAACCAGAATCTGGCCAACGGCAGCGCCAGCCTGCAGGATAGCGGCAGCGAAGTGGCGAATCTACTCAATCAGATGCAGCAGGCGGATATCCAGCACGTTGAGTTCCGTGACGATCGCTTTGTCGCCGCAGTGGCGGTCAACGAAGGACAGCCGGTGACGCTGGTGTATCTGGCGCGGGCGGTAACGCCGGGGACCTATCAGGTTCCTGTGCCGCAGGTGGAGTCCATGTACGTTCCGCAGTGGCGCGCGACCGGTGCGACAGAGGGACTGTTGATTGTCAGACCGTAAATGATGCGCGGGTTGGGTAAACGCGGCTGCTGGCTCTGGCTGGCAGCCGTTGCACTATTGTTTGTGGCGGCGGTTTGGGCGGCAGATAAAATCTGGCCGCTGCCGCTGCACGAAGTCGATCCGGCGCGGGTCGTGGTGGCCTATGATGGTACGCCGCTCTGGCGCTTCGCCGACGCGGACGGCATCTGGCGGTATCCAGTAACGATTGATGAGGTGTCGCCCCGCTACCTTGAGGCGTTAATTAACTACGAAGACCGTTGGTTCTGGAAACATCCTGGCGTTAATCCTTTCTCAGTACTGCGCGCGGCATGGCAAGACCTCTCCTCTGGGCGTGTGGTTTCTGGCGGCAGTACGCTCACCATGCAGGTCGCACGATTACTCGATCCCCATCCGCGAACCTTCGGCGGCAAGTTTCGCCAACTCTGGCGCGCATTGCAGCTGGAATGGCATCTCTCCAAACGCGACATCCTGACACTGTATCTCAACCGTGCGCCGTTCGGCGGTACGCTGCAGGGCGTGGGGGCGGCAAGCTGGGCTTATTTTGGTAAATCACCTGCGCAATTGAGTTATTCCGATGCCGCGCTGCTGGCCGTGCTGCCGCAGGCACCGAGCCGCCTGCGCCCGGATCGCTGGCCGGACCGTGCTGAAGCGGCGCGCAATAAAGTACTCGAACGCATGGCAACGCAGGGCATTTGGCCTGCCAGACAGGTGCAGGAGTCGCGTGAAGAACCGGTCTGGCTGGCGCCCCGGCAAATGCCGCAGTTAGCACCGTTATTCTCGCGCATGATGCTGGGAAAAAGCCGGAGCGATAAAATCGTGACTACCCTTGATGCCGGATTGCAGCGTCAACTGGAAGAGCTGGCGCAAAACTGGAAAGGGCGCTTACCTGCGCGCAGTTCGCTGGCGATGATTGTGGTCGATCACACCGATATGAGCGTGCGTGGCTGGGTCGGCTCGGTAGATATGAATGACGACTCCCGTTTTGGTCATGTGGATATGGTGAATGCGATCCGTTCGCCGGGCTCGGTGCTAAAGCCGTTTGTTTATGGTCTCGCGCTGGATGACGGACTCATTCATCCGGCTTCATTGTTGCAGGATGTACCGCGTCGAACCGGGGATTATCGACCAGGGAATTTTGACAGTGGTTTTCATGGCCCGGTGAGTATGAGCGAAGCGCTGGTGCGCTCGCTAAATTTACCCGCCGTGCAGGTACTCGAAGCCTATGGTCCGAAGCGTTTTGCCGCATCGTTACGTAACGTTGGCTTACCGCTGTATCTTCCCGCAGGGGCCGCACCGAATCTGTCGCTGATTTTAGGTGGTGCGGGGGCAAGGCTGGAAGATATGGCCGCAGCGTACAGCGCCTTTGCCCGCCAGGGAAAAGCGGGAAAACTGCGTCTGCAGCCAGACGATCCGCTGCTGGAACGTCCGTTGATGTCGGCGGGCGCGGCGTGGATTATTCGCCGCATTATGGCTGACGAAGCGCAACCGCTGCCGGATAACGCGCTGAGCCGCGTGGTGCCGTTGGCGTGGAAAACGGGCACCAGCTATGGCTATCGCGATGCGTGGGCGATTGGTGTTAACGCCCGTTATGTGATTGGCATCTGGACCGGCAGGCCAGACGGTACGCCGGTGGTGGGACAGTTTGGTTTTGCCAGCGCCGTGCCGTTGCTCAATCAGGTCAACAATCTTTTGCTCTCTCGCGGGACAAATCAGCCGGAAGATCCACGCCCTGAATCCGTGAGTCGCGGTGTGGTGTGCTGGCCGGGCGGGCAATCTCTTGCCCCCAGTGACAGCAACTGCCGTCGCCGTCTGGCAACCTGGTTACTGGATGGCAGTCAGCCGCCAACGTTATTATTGCCCGAACAGGAAGGGGTTAATGGCATTCGTTTTCCTGTCTGGCTGGATGATGAAGGCAAACGTGTGGCGGCGGATTGCCCCCAGGCGCACGAGCAAACGTTAATCGTCTGGCCGTTGCCGCTGGAGCCATGGTTACCGGAGTCAGAGCGCCGTGGGGCAAGGCTACCGCCGGTTTCTGCCACGTGTCCGCCGCTGGGACAGGATGCTTCGCAGCCGTTGCAGTTGACAGGCATTCGTGATGGCGCGATTGTGAGACGTTTACCCGGTTCTGCTCAAGCCTCATTGCCGGTGCAAACCAGCGGTGGGAGCGGTGAACGCTGGTGGTTTCTTAACGGTGAAAGGCTGGATGAACGCGGACGTCGTCTTACGCTACGGCTGGCGACTAAAGGGGATTATCAACTGCTGGTGATGGATGACGCCGGACAGGTGGCGGCGGTGAGATTTTCGTTGCAGTAGACCAGTTGGTCACTGTTTGTTGCTAAAATTCATCTTATTTTAAAGAAATGTTATCTTCGTCAATAGTCAATTGCCGGGATGCTCTTTATAATCCGCGCCAGGTAAACCACAACAAAACATCTTTTTCAGAGGTAATCATGGCTATTGAACGTACTTTTTCCATCATCAAACCAAACGCGGTGGCAAAAAACGTTATTGGGAGCATCTTTGCGCGCTTTGAAGCAGCAGGGTTCAAAATTGTCGGCACTAAAATGCTGCACCTGACCGTTGAGCAGGCACGCGGCTTCTACGCCGAGCATGATGGCAAGCCGTTCTTTGACGGTCTGGTTGAATTCATGACCTCTGGTCCGATCGTTGTTTCTGTGCTGGAAAGCGAAAATGCCGTACAGCGCCACCGCGATCTGCTGGGTGCAACCAACCCGGCAAATGCGCTGGCAGGTACGCTGCGCGCAGATTACGCTGACAGTTTTACTGAGAACGGCACCCATGGTTCTGACTCCGTTGAATCTGCGGCGCGTGAAATCGCCTATTTCTTTGGGGAAGGCGAGGTTTGCCCGCGCACTCGCTAATCTCCCGCGTCTTTCACGTTGCAGATGCGTTGGCTGCATTCGTTTACCCCGGTCACATAGTTTTCTATGCTCCCGGGGATGCTCGAACTTGCCGCCTTCCTGCGACGCGAAATCCTTTGGAGATGAATTAGCGATTTACATATTATTTTCGCTAATGCTTCGTGCAAACGTGGCATCCCTGCGCCAGACTTTGTACAATGCAACGCCCCGGAAGAGCAGATCGCTTGCCGGGGCGTTTCTTTTTAACCCTCCACGGGCCACAACGTGTAACAACGAGGCCGGAAAAAATTATGTCTGAATTAGTTAACACCTCTGAAGTCGTCATTCCTGCGGTTCCAAATAAAAATGGAAAAATTAACCTGCTGGATCTGAACCGTCAGCAAATGCGCGAATTCTTCAAAGAGATGGGCGAAAAACCGTTTCGTGCCGATCAGGTCATGAAGTGGATGTACCACTATTGCAGCGACAACTTTGATGACATGACTGACATCAATAAGGTGCTGCGTAACAAGCTGAAAGAAGTGGCTGAAATTCGCGCCCCGGAAGTGGTGGAAGAGCAGCGCTCCTCTGACGGTACGATCAAATGGGCCATCGCGGTTGGCGATCAGCGCGTAGAAACCGTGTATATCCCGGAAGACGATCGCGCCACCCTGTGTGTTTCTTCACAGGTCGGTTGCGCATTAGAGTGTAAATTCTGCTCTACGGCGCAACAGGGCTTTAACCGTAACCTGCGAGTGTCGGAAATCATTGGTCAGGTCTGGCGTGCGGCGAAAATCGTCGGCGCGGTGAAAGCAACGGGCGTGCGTCCTATCACCAACGTGGTGATGATGGGGATGGGCGAGCCGCTGCTTAACCTGACCAACGTCGTTCCGGCGATGGAAATCATGCTGGACGACTTTGGTTTTGGGCTGTCCAAGCGTCGCGTCACGCTCTCCACCTCAGGCGTTGTCCCTGCGCTGGATAAACTGGGCGATATGATCGACGTTGCGCTGGCGATTTCTTTGCATGCGCCAAATGATGAAATTCGTGACGAAATTGTACCTATCAACAAAAAGTACAATATCGAAACGTTCCTCGGGGCTGTGCGCCGTTATCTGGAGAAATCCAATGCGAATCAGGGCCGTGTGACCATTGAGTATGTGATGTTAGATCACATCAATGACGGCACTGAGCATGCTCATCAGCTGGCAGAACTGCTGAAAGATACGCCGTGTAAGATCAACCTGATCCCGTGGAACCCGTTCCCGGGCGCGCCGTATGGTCGCAGCTCCAACAGCCGTATCGATCGTTTCTCCAAAGTGTTGATGAGCTATGGTTTCACCACCATCGTGCGTAAAACACGAGGCGATGACATCGATGCAGCCTGCGGTCAGCTGGCGGGCGACGTTATTGACCGTACCAAGCGTACTCTGCGTAAGCGTATGCAGGGTGATGCTATCGACATCAAGACCGTTTGATGTTGAGTGCACTACGGTATAATTAATGTACCGTAGTGCAACGTAAACCAGATGAGGTTCTTTGTTGTTGTCGTCAGGTCAATAATAACGGTGCGTTTTTGTCGACTTTAAGGCAGTATGTAACGGCGCAACAAGCGTTTAGCCCTCAGGTTTACGCTGTTTTGTCATTGATGGTCTGACGGTTTTATACTGTCTGACGAAGGTTAACTGACCAGATGTTTCGCGGTGTGGGTGAGCATTGTGGCTCGCCGGCATCAGAACCCAAATATTACGCAGCTGTAGCGAATGAATACTGAAGCCACGCACGACAAAAATGAAGCACTCTCCACCGGCGTTCGTCTGCGCAATGCCCGTGAACAACTCGGATTCAGCCAACAGGTGGTCGCGGAACGACTCTGCCTGAAGGTTTCCACGGTACGCGATATTGAAGAAGATAAGGCACCAGCCGATCTCGCTTCAACATTCCTGCGCGGGTATATCCGTTCTTATGCGCGTCTGGTGCATATTCCTGAAGAAGAACTGTTGCCAGGGCTGGAAAAACAGGCTCCGATTCGTCCTGCCAACGTCGCACCGATGCAAAGTTTTTCGCTCGGTAAGCGTCGTAAGAAACGCGACGGCTGGCTAATGACCTTTACCTGGCTGGTACTGTTTGTCGTTGTCGGACTGACCGGTGCCTGGTGGTGGCAGAACCATAAAGCGCAGCAGGAAGAGATCACCACCATGGCCGATCAATCCTCTGCTGAGCTGAATGCTGGTAAAGATAACGCACAGAGTGTGCCGCTGGATACCAGCGCCTCTGCAAGCCAGGACAGTACACCGGCTCCGGATGATGGTGCAGTGGCTGATGCCGCTCAAACGCCGGATACCGCAGCGACTCCGGCTCCTGGCGCAGATCAAAACGCCGTTGTGGCTCCGTCTCAGGCCAATGTTGATACTGCAGCGACCACACCCACTGCACCGGCGACAGCGGCACCGCTGCCGACTGACCAAGCTGGTGTCACTACACCGGCTGGCGATCCTAACGCGCTGGTGATGAACTTTACCGCCGATTGCTGGCTGGAAGTCACCGATGCGACCGGTAAAAAACTGTTCAGCGGGATGCAGCGTAAAGACGGCAATCTGAATTTGACCGGTCAGGCACCGTACAAACTGAAGATTGGTGCTCCGGCGGCAGTGCAGATTCAGTTCCAGGGTAAACCTGTCGATCTGAGTCGTTTTATCAGAACTAACCAGGTTGCGCGTCTGACCGTTAATGCCGAACAATCACCGGCTCAGTAACAGACGGCAATGCGGGAGATTTTTTAATGCATAACCAGGCTCCAATTCAACGTAGAAAATCGACACGCATTTACGTTGGGAACGTGCCGATCGGCGATGGTGCGCCCATCGCCGTACAGTCTATGACTAATACGCGTACCACGGATGTGGAAGCGACGGTTAATCAGATTAAAGCGCTGGAACGCGTAGGCGCAGACATTGTTCGTGTCTCTGTACCGACAATGGATGCCGCAGAAGCGTTCAAGCTTATCAAACAGCAGGTTAACGTCCCGCTGGTTGCCGATATTCACTTCGACTATCGTATCGCGCTGAAGGTGGCGGAATACGGCGTTGATTGCCTGCGTATTAACCCAGGTAATATCGGCAGTGAAGAGCGTATTCGCATGGTGGTGGACTGCGCTCGTGATAAAAATATTCCTATCCGTATCGGCGTCAACGCCGGATCGCTGGAAAAAGATCTGCAGGAAAAATACGGTGAACCGACGCCGCAGGCGCTGCTGGAGTCCGCAATGCGCCATGTGGATCACCTCGATCGTCTGAACTTCGATCAATTCAAAGTCAGCGTTAAAGCGTCTGATGTTTTCCTTGCCGTAGAATCCTATCGCCTGCTGGCGAAACAGATCGATCAACCTCTGCATCTGGGGATCACCGAAGCCGGTGGCCTGCGTAGCGGCTCGGTAAAATCCGCGATCGGTTTAGGATTGCTGCTGTCTGAAGGGATCGGCGATACGCTGCGCGTATCTCTGGCGGCCGATCCGGTAGAAGAGATCAAAGTTGGCTTCGACATCCTGAAATCGCTGCGCATTCGTGCGCGTGGCATCAACTTTATCGCTTGCCCAACCTGCTCGCGTCAGGAGTTTGACGTTATCGGTACAGTGAACGCGCTGGAGCAACGTCTGGAAGATATTATTACGCCAATGGACGTTTCGATCATCGGTTGTGTGGTAAACGGCCCTGGTGAAGCGCTGGTTTCTACGCTGGGCGTGACGGGCGGTAACAAGAAAAGCGGCCTGTATGAAGACGGCGTGCGTAAGGACCGACTCGATAACGACGATATGATCACGCAGCTCGAAGCCCGTATTCGCGCCAAAGCGAGTATTCTGGACGAAGCGCGACGCATTGACGTGCAGCAGCTTGAAAAATAATAACGTGATGGGAAGCGGCGTGCTTCCCGTGTATGATTGAACCCGCATGGCGCCCGTATTATCCGGGTTAGCGCTGAGGGTTCATTTTTATATCCATAAAGAGAATAAACGTGGCAAAAAACATTCAAGCCATTCGCGGCATGAACGATTATCTGCCTGGCGAAACCGCCATCTGGCAGCGCATTGAAGGCACTCTTAAAAACGTGCTCGGCAGCTACGGTTACAGTGAAATCCGCTTGCCGATTGTAGAGCAGACCCCGTTATTCAAACGCGCGATCGGTGAAGTCACCGACGTCGTTGAAAAAGAGATGTATACCTTTGAGGACCGCAATGGCGATAGCCTGACCCTGCGCCCTGAAGGCACTGCGGGCTGCGTACGCGCCGGCATCGAACATGGTCTCCTGTACAATCAGGAACAGCGTCTGTGGTATATCGGGCCGATGTTCCGCCACGAACGTCCGCAAAAAGGACGCTATCGTCAATTCCATCAGTTGGGTTGCGAAGTGTTTGGCCTGCAAGGCCCGGACATCGATGCTGAACTCATTCTGCTGACCGCCCGCTGGTGGCGTGCGTTGGGGATTTCTCAGCATGTCAGCCTTGAGCTGAACTCCATTGGGTCGCTTGAAGCCCGTGCGAACTACCGTGATGCGCTGGTCGCTTATCTGGAACAGTATAAAGATAAACTGGACGAAGACTGTAAGCGGCGCATGTACACCAACCCGCTGCGCGTGCTCGACTCCAAAAACCCGGAAGTACAGGCGCTGTTGAACGACGCGCCTGCGCTGGGCGACTATCTGGATGACGACTCGCGCGAGCATTTTGCGGGCTTGTGCAAACTGCTGGAGTCCGCAGGTATTGCCTACACCGTCAATCAGCGTCTGGTTCGTGGTCTTGATTACTACAACCGCACCGTATTTGAGTGGGTCACTACCAGCCTGGGCTCACAGGGTACCGTCTGTGCAGGTGGCCGTTATGACGGTCTGGTAGAGCAACTTGGCGGCCGCGCAACGCCGGCCGTAGGCTTTGCCATGGGCCTGGAACGACTTGTTTTGTTAGTTCAGGCAGTTAATCCGGAATTTAACGCCGATCCTGTTGTCGATATATACCTGGTCGCTTCGGGGGCAGACACGCAGTCGGCGGCAATGCGGCTTGCAGAACGTCTGCGCGATGAAGTTCCTGGTGTGAAACTGATGACAAACCACGGCGGCGGCAACTTTAAGAAACAGTTTGCCCGCGCCGATAAGTGGGGCGCCCGCGTTGCACTGGTACTGGGTGAGTCCGAAGTGGCTGACGGTACCGTTGTAGTGAAGGATTTGCGCTCTGGTGAGCAAACGGCAGTAGCGCAGGATAGCGTTGCCACGCATTTGCGCACTCTACTGGGCTAAGGAGAAGGACAGCGTGGAAATTTACGAGAACGAACACGACCAGGTTGATGCGGTAAAACGCTTCTTTGCTGAAAACGGCAAAGCGCTGGTTGTTGGGGTAATTTTAGGGGTTGGCGCGCTGGTCGGCTGGCGTTACTGGACCAGTCATCAGACGGAGTCCGCACGCTCTGCTTCTCTGGCGTATCAAAATACGGTGACTGCGGTTAGCGCAGGTAAGCCTGATAGCATTCCTGCCGCAGAGAAATTTGCCGCAGAGAACAAAAATACTTACGGCGCATTAGCGTCAATGGAACTGGCACAGCAGTTTGTTGACCAAAACGAACTAGAGAAAGCCGCGGCCCAGTTACAACAAGGCCTGGCTGCCACCAGCGATGAGAATCTCAAAGCGGTGCTTAATCTGCGTCTTGCTCGTGTTCAGGTTCAGCTTAAGCAGGCTGATACCGCGCTGAAAACACTCGATACCATTAAAGGTGAAGGGTGGGCGGCAATTGTGGCCGATCTGCGTGGTGAAGCGTTGCTGAGCAAAGGCGACAAACAAGGTGCGCGTAGCGCATGGGAAGCGGGTGTGAAAAGCGATGCCTCTCCTGCTCTGAGCGAAATGATGCAGATGAAAATCAATAATTTGTCCATCTGAGAGGGACCCGATGCAATTGCGTAAATTACTTCTGCCAGGGCTGCTTTCCGTTACCCTATTGAGCGGCTGTTCACTGTTTAGTGGCGAAGAAGATGTCGTTAAGATGTCCCCGTTACCGGTGGTTGAAAACCAGTTTACTCCGTCTACTGCCTGGAGCACTTCTGTAGGCAACGGTATTGGTGATTTCTACTCCAACCTTCATCCTGCACTGGCGGATAACGTGGTCTATGCTGCCTCTCGCGCCGGTGTGGTGAAAGCGCTGAACGCAGACGACGGCAAAGAAGTCTGGTCTGTTAATCTGGGTGAGAAAGACGGCTGGTTCTCCCGTGCATCTGCTCAGCTTTCTGGCGGAGTCACCGTGTCCGGCGGCCATGTTTATATTGGCAGCGAAAAAGCACAGGTTTATGCGCTGAACACCAGCGACGGCACAACCGCATGGCAGACGAAAGTTGCCGGGGAAGCGCTGTCTCGCCCGGTGGTGAGCGATGGCATGGTGTTAATCCACACCAGCAACGGCCAGTTGCAGGCCTTGAACGAAGCTGATGGCGCCATCAAATGGACCGTTAACCTCGATATGCCTTCTCTGTCACTGCGCGGCGAATCTGCTCCAGCGACCGCCTTTGGCGCAGCTATTGTGGGTGGCGATAATGGTCGCGTAAGTGCCGTACTGATGCAGCAGGGCCAGATGATTTGGCAGCAGCGTATCTCTCAGGCCACTGGCCCAACCGAAATCGATCGTCTGAGTGATGTCGATACCACGCCGGTTATCGTCAATGGCGTAGTTTACGCACTGGCTTATAATGGTAACCTGACGGCGCTGGATCTGCGCAGTGGCCAGATCATGTGGAAACGTGAGCTCGGCTCGGTGAATGATTTCATCGTCGATGGTAATCGTATCTATCTGGTTGATCAGAATGACCGTGTGCTGGCGCTGACCACCGACGGCGGCGTGACGCTGTGGACGCAAAGCGATCTGCTGCACCGTCTGCTGACGTCTCCGGCTCTGTATAACGGTAACCTGGTCGTAGGCGATAGCGAAGGCTACCTGCACTGGATTAACGTTGAAGATGGTCGCTTTGTCGCTCAGCAGAAAGTCGATAGCTCAGGTTTCCTGACCGAGCCGGTCGCTGCTGATGGTAAACTGCTGATCCAGGCGAAAGACGGTACGCTGTACTCCATTACGCGTTAATCGTCCTGGCCGCTCGCTTTGAAAAACGGCTCCTGGTGCAGGGGCCGTTTTACTGTTTTTAACAATGGCGCAAAAATAGCGTCCGTTGTCTGATGATTTTTTAAATGAGGCTTTAAACATGGTACCTGTGGTCGCGCTTGTCGGGCGCCCTAACGTTGGCAAATCCACGTTATTTAACCGTCTAACTCGCACCCGAGATGCGCTGGTTGCGGATTTCCCGGGTCTGACTCGTGACCGTAAGTACGGTCGTGCGGAAATTGAAGGCCGCGAGTTTATCTGCATTGATACTGGTGGTATTGATGGCACCGAAGACGGTGTTGAAACCCGAATGGCTGAGCAGTCGTTGCTGGCTATCGAAGAAGCGGACGTTGTGCTGTTTATGGTGGATGCGCGTGCTGGCCTGATGCCGGCAGATGAAGCCATTGCCAAGCATCTGCGTGCGCGCCAGAAACCAACCTTCCTTGTTGCCAACAAAACTGACGGACTCGATCCGGATCAGGCTGTTGTCGATTTCTATTCACTGGGGCTGGGCGAAATTTACCCCATCGCGGCGTCCCATGGTCGCGGCGTCCTCAGCCTGCTGGAGCATGTTCTGCTGCCGTGGATGGATGATATCGCACCGCAGGAAGAAGTGGATGAAGATGCGGAATACTGGGCGAAACTGGAAGCCGAGGAAAACGGCGAAGAAGAGCCTGAAGACGACTTCAATCCGCAGGATCTGCCGATCAAACTGGCGATTGTCGGGCGTCCGAACGTAGGTAAGTCTACACTGACTAACCGTATTCTTGGCGAAGACCGCGTGGTGGTTTACGACATGCCGGGGACCACGCGTGACAGTATTTATATCCCAATGCAGCGTGATGAGCGCGAATATGTGCTGATTGACACTGCGGGTGTACGTAAGCGCGGTAAAATTACCGAAGCGGTAGAAAAATTCTCCGTAATCAAAACGTTGCAGGCAATTGAAGATGCCAACGTGGTGATGCTGGTGATTGACGCTCGCGAAGGGATCTCCGATCAGGACCTCTCGCTGTTGGGCTTTATCCTCAATAGTGGGCGCTCACTTGTTATCGTCGTCAACAAGTGGGATGGCCTGACGCAGGAAGTGAAAGAACAGGTAAAAGAGACACTGGACTTCCGTCTGGGCTTTATCGACTTTGCCCGTGTTCACTTTATCTCCGCGCTGCACGGCAGCGGTGTAGGTAACCTGTTCGAATCCGTGCGCGAAGCGTATGACAGCTCAACCCGTCGCGTCAGCACCGCGATGCTGACTCGCATCATGACCATGGCAGTAGAAGATCATCAGCCGCCGCTGGTGCGTGGTCGCCGTGTGAAGCTTAAGTACGCACACGCCGGTGGTTATAACCCGCCGATTGTGGTGATCCACGGTAACCAGGTGAAAGACCTGCCGGATTCATACAAGCGCTATCTGATGAACTACTTCCGCAAATCACTGGAAGTCATGGGTACACCAATCCGTATTCAGTTCAAGGAAGGGGAAAACCCGTTTGCCAACAAACGTAATACACTGACGCCAACGCAGATGCGTAAGCGTAAGCGTTTGATTAAGCACATCAAAAAAAGCAAGTAACCTTGCTGATGGCGATAGAGGCCCGTGTAAATCGCGGGCTTTTTTTCGCCTGTACCTGTCTGTTTGCTGTCAATGACTATTCGCTTTTTACCAAGTTTAAATCTAAGAAAGTAGACAATTGTCGAATTTTCATCTTAAAGTCACCCGGTTGGTACTAGACAAAACTACTGTCAGGTTATCAAATGGTTAAATAACTCTTCGCCGTATGTAAAAAATCGACCAGCTACGTAACTGGCCGGCGTACATCACGGTGTTTACAAGCACACGACATATCTTTTCGGGAGAATTATGCAATCCTCTGTTAATCAAAAAGAAAGCCGAACTTTCTTCGGTCATCCTTATCCGCTCGGCTCATTGTTCTTTACTGAGATGTGGGAGCGTTTTTCGTTTTATGGCATTCGTCCGTTACTGATCCTGTTTATGGCGGCTACCGTTTATGACGGCGGTATGGGGCTGGCGCGTGAAAATGCCTCGGCGATTGTCGGTATCTTTGCCGGTACGATGTATCTTGCCGCGTTGCCGGGTGGCTGGCTGGCGGATAACTGGCTCGGCCAACAAAAGGCGGTATGGTATGGCTCCATCCTGATTGCGCTTGGTCACCTGTCGATTGCGCTCTCGGCCATCATGGGTGACAACCTGTTCTTTATCGGCCTGATGTTTATCGTGCTCGGCTCTGGTCTGTTCAAGACCTGTATCTCGGTGATGGTCGGCACGCTGTATAAAAAAGGCGATGCGCGTCGTGATGGCGGTTTCTCGCTGTTCTATATGGGCATCAACATGGGCTCCTTCATCGCGCCGTTGATCTCCGGGTGGCTGATTAAATCTCATGGCTGGCATTGGGGTTTTGGAATCGGTGGCATCGGGATGTTGGTCGCGTTAATTATCTTCCGCGTATTTGCTGTTCCGGCGATGAAACGCTACGACAGCGAAGTCGGGCTGGACTCTACCTGGAACAGCCCGGTTGTGAAGCGTAACGGTGTGGGCGCGTGGCTGCTGGCGCTTGCTGTGGGTGTGGCGGTTATCGTTACGCTGATTGCGCAGGGCGTGATTGTGATTAACCCGGTCGCGGTAGCCAGCGTGCTGGTGTATGTGATTGCGGCATCCGTAGCCCTCTACTTCATCTACCTGTTTGTCTTTGCGGGGCTGAACCGTAAAGAGCGCGCCAGACTGTTGGTCTGCTTTATTCTGCTGGTTTCCGCGGCCTTCTTCTGGTCGGCATTTGAGCAAAAACCAACGTCGTTTAACCTGTTCGCTAACGACTACACTAATCGTATGATCGGCGATTTTGAAATCCCGGCAGTGTGGTTCCAGTCGATCAACGCGCTGTTTATCATCTTGCTGGCACCAGTGTTCAGCTGGGCGTGGCCGAAGCTTGCCAGCATGAACATTCGCCCGAGCAGCATCACCAAGTTCGTTATCGGTATTCTGTGTGCCGCAGCGGGTTTTGGCCTGATGATGCTGGCAGCGCAAAACGTGCTGAATAATGGTGGTGCAGGCGTTTCGCCATTCTGGCTGGTGGGTAGTATTCTGATGCTGACGCTTGGCGAACTGTGTCTGAGCCCGATTGGTCTGGCAACCATGACGCTGCTGGCGCCGGAAAGAATGCGTGGACAGATGATGGGTCTGTGGTTCTGCGCCAGTGCGCTGGGTAACCTGGCCGCGGGTCTGATTGGTGGCCATGTGAAGGCTGACCAACTGGATATGCTGCCGGATCTCTTCGCGCGCTGTTCGATTGCGCTGCTGATCTGCGCTGCAGTACTGATCGTCCTCATTGTTCCGATTCGTCGCATGCTGGAGAATACGCAAACTAAACCGGTGACCAGCGCCTGATAACACTTCGATTGTGCCGGGGCAGACGTTATGTCCCGGCCATTTAATTTTCGAGGTAAGAACATGCTGTTTGGGTTTGTTGGACTTGGCGCAGTCGTTGAAACGGCATACTTGCCTGCATTACGTAACATGTTCGGTGATTCACTACGCTGCGTGGGATTTGACGTTCAACCCACAAAACAGCCAGCAGGCGTGACGCGTTGTACGTCGCTCGAAGAGCTGCTTACTCAGCCTCTTGATACCCTGTTTATCACGACCGCATCCCTACATCACCTTGAGGTGCTTGAACAATCCCTGGCCTCGCCCATTGCACGTATCGTGGTTGAAAAACCTATTGTCGCCACGCTTTCCCAAATTGAAAAACTGAAAATGCTGCTGGTTCAACCCGGCGTTGCTGATCGCGTGCTGGCGCTAGACCACTGGATGGCGCGCATCGAAACGGTGAAACGAGGGTTGGTCAGCACTTTTGCCGAGATTGTGAAAATCGAAGGTTTCTTGCAGGAGCCAAGCGGGTTTAACACCGCAGGGGTGCCGATAGCGCTTAACTTTGCCACCGGTGAACTGGACACGCGTGAACTTCGCCACCCGGATGGCGTGATTCTGGATATCGGTACGCACGTGTTAGCAATGCTGCGGGAAACGGTACGGTATCTGGGAGGGAATAATGAGATGGCGCTACGGGTGGTGAGTGCTAAAGACCGTCTGGGGCGTGATATCCCCCAGAGTGACCTGACCACGGCAGAGGGTGAAGCTCATCTTCAGGGGCAGATTAGCGGCATACCGCTGGATATCTGGCTGAATAAGTACGCGGGTCCAACTGGCGGTCAAAAAGGTTTGCGTCTGTATCTGAGCGATGGTCGTATCATCAGTCATGATCGGCGCGGTACAGAAGATGTACTGGAAGTGATTGACGGTGATGCTGTGCGTCGCTGGAAGCTTCCTGGCACGATTTATGCCCATTGTCTGGCGGAACATATTCTGGGGGCGCAAAGTCTGTTTGAACGCAACCCACAGGAGGTGAGGCGCACAACGCAGCGCAGACTGGAGGAGGTTGAACGATTACTCACCTTGCAGCAACAGCTGCGTGGCCCACACTAAGCGTATCGTGGTAAAATTAGCGCAGAGCTGAACGCCCTTTATAGGAGTCACCATGTCAATGAACTGCCCGGAATGTCACGCAGAACTGGAACAGCAAAACGGTGTGGCGCACTGTGAAAACTGCAAAAAAGATATTCCGTTAGAAGCGCGTTGTCCGGAGTGCCATCTGCCACTGCAAGTGTTAAAAGCCTGCGGCGCAGTGGATTATTTCTGTCAGAACGGTCATGGCCTTATCTCGAAAAAACGCGTGGAGTTTGCGCCGGTTTAATCCGGCTTTTTTTTACGCGTTTTCTTTGCCGCCGTTACGCCTTTCACTTCGCTCTCTACCCAGCCATCTGACAGTCGGGTGGTGAGCACATCACCGGCCTTCACTTGTTTGGTTTGCTTCAGCACTTTGCCGTCTGTCGCGGTAGTGACGCTATAACCACGTGTCAGCGTCGCCAGTGGGCTGACCGCCTCCAGATGCGTGACCGCATTGCCGAAACGCTCGCGCTGCTCGCTTAGCCGCGCGCGGATATTTTCCGCCAGTCGGTATTCCAGTTGCTGAATACGTGTTTGCGCGCGGTGAATACGCGGCTGTGGGGTTTGCTGATTCAGACGCTGCAGCATGCGCTGTTGGCGCTGATTTGCCTGTTTAATCTTATTCTCAAGAGCGGCGTTCATTCTCTGACGCAGTCGTTCCAGCACGGTCTGCTGACGGGCCAGACGCAATTGAGGGTGCTGCTGTTGCAAGCGGTGATTAAGCTGGGTAAATCGGCGAGTTCGGTTGGCGAGATAGTAATCCATCGCCATTTCCAGACGTTGCTGACCCTGCTGAATTTGACGCAGCAGTTCAAGCTGGTTGCGGCTGACAATTTCGGCCGCCGCAGATGGCGTTGGCGCGCGCAGATCGCCGACGAAGTCAGCGATGGTCACATCGGTTTCATGGCCGACGGCGCTGACGACTGGAATCCGGCTGGCAAAGATCGCCCGCGCTACCCGTTCGTCGTTAAAGCTCCATAAATCTTCCAGCGAGCCGCCGCCGCGCCCGACGATTAATACATCACACTCGCCCCGCGCGTTCGCCAGCGCAATGGCGCGCACAATCTGTCCCGGCGCATCGTCGCCCTGGACGGCGGTTGGGTAGATAATCACGGGCAGGGAAGGGTCACGACGCTTCAGCACGTGGAGAATATCATGCAGCGCGGCGCCGGTTTTCGAGGTGATGACCCCAACGCAGTGCGCAGGTGAGGGGAGCGGCTGTTTGAACTGTTGGTCAAAGAGGCCTTCGGCCTGGAGCTTCGCCTTCAGTTGCTCGTATTTCTGCTGCAACAACCCTTCGCCAGCTGGCTGCATGCTCTCGACGATTATCTGGTAGTCCCCACGCGGCTCATACAATGTAATGTTGGCGCGTACCAGTACCTGCTGCCCGTGCTGTGGGCGGAACGTTACCCGGCGGTTGCTGTTGCGAAACATCGCGCAGCGAACCTGAGCGGTGTCATCTTTGAGCGTGAAGTACCAATGACCCGAGGACGGCTGAGTGAAATTGGAGATTTCACCGCTGATCCACACTTGCCCCATTTCTTGCTCAAGCAGCAAACGAACCGTCTGATTCAGGCGGCTTACGGTAAAAATTGAGGAGGTCTGAGAAGATAACATGTGAGCGGGATCAAATTCTAAATCAGCAGGTTATTCAGTCGAAAGTAACATGCTCACAGAGGAGCGCAAGGTTTTTTTGCAAAAAAGTGTGGATGCAATCGGTTACGCTCTGTATAATGCCGCGGCAATATTTAATAACCTCCCAGGTGAGATATTGCCCATGCTACGTATCGCAAAAGAAGCCCTGACGTTTGACGACGTCCTCCTCGTTCCCGCTCATTCTACCGTTCTGCCGAATACTGCTGACCTCAGCACCCAGTTGACGAAAACCATTCGCCTGAACATTCCTATGCTCTCCGCAGCAATGGACACCGTGACGGAAGCGCGCCTGGCAATTGCCCTGGCCCAGGAAGGCGGCATCGGTTTTATCCACAAAAACATGTCCATCGAGCGCCAGGCGGAAGAAGTTCGCCGCGTGAAGAAACACGAATCTGGCGTGGTGACTGACCCACAGACCGTTCTGCCAACCACCACGCTGCGCGAAGTGAAAGAACTGACCGAGCGTAACGGTTTTGCAGGCTACCCGGTTGTGACCGAAGATAACGAACTGGTCGGCATCATCACTGGTCGTGACGTACGTTTTGTGACTGACCTGAACCAGCCGGTTAGCGTATATATGACGCCAAAAGAGCGTCTGGTGACCGTTCGTGAAGGCGAAGCGCGCGATGTCGTGTTTGCCAAAATGCACGAAAAACGCGTTGAGAAAGCGCTGGTTGTTGACGACAGCTTCCATCTGCTCGGTATGATCACCGTTAAAGATTTCCAGAAAGCTGAACGTAAACCTAACGCGTGTAAAGACGAGCATGGTCGTCTGCGCGTTGGCGCTGCTGTCGGCGCGGGTGCGGGTAACGAAGAGCGTGTTGACGCGCTGGTTGCCGCGGGCGTTGACGTACTGCTGATTGACTCCTCTCACGGTCACTCTGAAGGCGTACTGCAGCGTATTCGTGAAACTCGCGCTAAATATCCTGATCTGCAGATAATCGGTGGTAACGTGGCAACTGGCGCTGGTGCTCGCGCACTGGCGGAAGCCGGCTGTAGCGCGGTGAAAGTGGGTATCGGTCCTGGCTCCATCTGTACGACTCGTATCGTAACTGGCGTAGGTGTACCGCAGATCACCGCTGTTTCTGACGCGGTTGCAGCGCTGGAAGGTACCGGTATTCCGGTTATCGCCGATGGCGGTATTCGTTTCTCCGGCGACATCGCGAAAGCAATCGCTGCTGGTGCTGCTGCAGTCATGGTTGGCTCTATGCTGGCGGGTACCGAAGAATCCCCGGGTGAAATCGAACTGTACCAGGGCCGTTCTTACAAATCATACCGCGGTATGGGCTCCCTTGGCGCGATGTCCAAAGGCTCTTCCGACCGTTACTTCCAGAGCGACAACGCTGCTGACAAACTGGTCCCGGAAGGTATCGAAGGCCGCGTAGCGTATAAAGGCCGCCTGAAAGAGATCATTCACCAGCAGATGGGCGGCCTGCGCTCCTGTATGGGTCTGACCGGCTGTGGTACTATCGACGCGCTGCGCACTCAAGCAGAGTTTGTACGCATCAGCGGTGCGGGTATTCAGGAAAGTCACGTTCACGATGTGACCATCACCAAAGAGTCCCCTAACTACCGCATGGGCTCCTGATAAGTTTCCGCGCCCGGCTATATGCCGGGCGAATTTGTTTCACTTGCCTCGGAATTAGCGTCAATGACAGACAATATTCATAAACATCGCATTCTCATCCTCGATTTCGGATCGCAGTACACTCAGCTGGTTGCACGTCGCGTACGTGAACTGGGCGTCTACTGTGAACTGTGGGCATGGGATGTTACTGAAGCACAAATCCGTGAGTTCAACCCGAGCGGCATCATCCTCTCCGGTGGCCCGGAAAGCACCACCGAAGCAAACAGCCCGCGTGCGCCGGAATACGTTTTCAATGCGGGCGTGCCGGTGTTCGGCGTGTGCTACGGCATGCAGACCATGGCAATGCAGCTCGGTGGTCATGTTGAAGGTTCTAACGAACGTGAATTCGGCTATGCGCAGGTTGAAGTTCAGACCGACAGCGCGCTTGTCCGCGGTATTGAAGATTCCCTGACCGCAGACGGCAAACCGTTGCTGGATGTGTGGATGAGCCACGGCGACAAAGTGACCGCCATTCCGGAAGGTTTCGTGACCGTTGCCAGCACCGACAGCTGCCCGTTTGCTATCATGGCGCACGAAGAAAAACGCTTCTACGGCGTGCAGTTCCACCCGGAAGTTACCCACACCCGTCAGGGAATGCGCATGCTGGAGCGTTTTGTGCGCGACATCTGCCAGTGTGAAGCGCTGTGGACGCCGGCAAAAATTATCGATGACGCCGTTGCCCGCATTCGTGAGCAGGTTGGCAATGATAAAGTTATCCTCGGTCTGTCCGGTGGCGTTGACTCCTCTGTGACTGCGATGCTGCTGCACCGTGCAATCGGAAAAAACCTGACCTGCGTGTTCGTCGACAACGGTCTGCTGCGCCTGAACGAAGCCCAGCAGGTCATGGATATGTTTGGTGACCATTTCGGCCTGAACATCGTTCACGTTGAAGGCGAACAGCGTTTCCTCGACGCGCTGAAAGGCGAGAACGATCCTGAAGCGAAACGTAAGATCATCGGCCGCGTATTCGTTGAAGTGTTCGACGAAGAAGCGCTGAAGCTGGAAGATGTGAAATGGCTGGCGCAGGGCACTATCTATCCGGACGTGATTGAATCCGCGGCTTCCGCCACCGGTAAAGCGCACGTTATCAAATCTCACCACAACGTGGGCGGCCTGCCGAAAGAGATGAAGATGGGTCTGGTTGAACCGTTGCGTGAACTGTTCAAAGACGAAGTGCGTAAAATTGGTCTGGAACTGGGCCTGCCGTACGACATGCTGTACCGTCACCCGTTCCCGGGGCCGGGTCTGGGCGTTCGCGTGCTGGGCGAAGTGAAGAAAGAGTACTGCGACCTGCTGCGTCGTGCGGATGCTATCTTCATCGAAGAACTGCACAAAGCCGACCTGTACAACAAAGTCAGCCAGGCGTTCACCGTGTTCCTGCCGGTACGTTCCGTTGGTGTCATGGGCGATGGCCGTAAGTACGACTGGGTTGTTTCCCTGCGTGCAGTAGAAACCATCGACTTTATGACCGCCCACTGGGCGCACCTGCCGTATGACTTCTTAGGCCGCGTGTCTAACCGCATCATTAACGAAGTTAACGGTATCTCTCGCGTGGTGTATGACATCAGCGGTAAGCCGCCGGCTACCATTGAGTGGGAATAAGCCGATAACCCTTTCTGAGTTTTCATGAACAGGTAAAAATGCAATCAACCCTCTGTTTTTACAGAGGGTTTTTATTTATGTGTATTCATGAATTTTCTATGTGGCCGTATCGCCCACCGGACCTCGCTTGCTGCGAAGAAACGTGATGGTAAAATCTGATCAGAAATGCGGAAACTTTCACAAATTTTACCTTCAATGATATGCGACGAACGGTCTGCATTTTATTGCATGAGGCTGGGGATCCATCTGGCTGGGCAGAAAAGTGCCTCGCGCATGAGCAAAAAGGGTTAAGGGAATCTTGTTGAAATGTTTGCGCTTTCTGTTTCATCAACGCCTAAGTTTAAGCTGAGGTAGCCAAAATTCAGGAGGTATGAGTTGGCATTCCCAATGCTTCCCATTCTGCCCCTCTGTTAGTGCGTAGTGCCCATGTTCTTGGGAAAGATAAAGTTTTATTGATAGCCGTTCGTGCAGCATCCCAAGTCGAGTCATAAAGAAAATCATTTAATAATAATGAATATCCATATTGATTACTTCTGGGAGTCCATGCTCTGCTTATTATTTGAACAAGGTCTTGCGCTCCAAATATTGCATATGAATCCGATGTTGAACTATCTTTTGCTGAAATCCACAATAGTCTTTCGCCGGGAAACAATGTTTCTCTTCAGTTAATAAAACCATTTTGGGCAAAATATTCACGGTTAAGGAATGGGATAGGATTAAAAGTTGAATAAGGATCGTTATTACTAAAACTGGATATATTCTTGCAGAATTTATAGCGTATGTTTCAAGTTGATCGCCATTAGAATGGGATTGCCAAATATCAATAATTTGTGGATATCACCGCCAGCACGCCTTCATCCTCTTGGTTGGCGAGATGCCGCTGCTCCAGCCGCGACATCTCGTATTGTATAGCCAATTCTTGACGTTTAGTTAGCGTCGGTATGCTAACGCAAAAAGCGACCTCTCAGCACCTTATTATCCACAATCTCTAACAATACCTGCGGTGATTGGGCTGCCTGGATGCGTTCGCCGAGTTGTGTAAGTAAAACGTTATCAGTATTAAGTAGGCTATCCGTTTGATTTAGCTTGCGTTCTACCTGTAAGGCATTTGCCTGGGTGCTGCTTGTTCGTTCAAATAATGGCTTCATCTTGCTTAGATGATGGGCGACTTTACGTTTTATTTTTTCCCATTGCTGAAATATGCCGTTGCTGGCATTCAGTTCTTTTAAATATAATTCGCTTGTCAGGACAAACTCTTGGTTGCCGTCATGCTTGATGAACAGGATGAGATTAGCAACTAACAAACATTGCATACCCGTCAGATACTCACGCTGCAACCGTTCAACATTGCTGATTTTCAGTTTGAGCGCTTCCCGGAGATCGTCAGATCCAAACCAACTGGTCGGTTCAAATTGTTCAATTTCTCGATATGCCTGAGTGATATCCTTTTCAAGATGCTTAACCTGCGAGCGCACTTCCTGCGCGCTTTTGGCGAGGTTCAGTAGTGACTCTTTGGTGATAATTTCATTACGGCTCAGTAATAAACCAATAATATTGAGATGTTCATGGAAAGTCTGGATATTCGCGAGGCGCGATTGTTCAAGATGGCCTTTAATCGAATCGATCTTTTGTTCGATGATCCGCAGTCTCTCATTAATATCGGCAAGATGTTTTTGGGCCAGAAGTTGTGACGCGATATTAAAAACCAGGCTGGCATTGACCAGCGACTTCAGATTTTCAGCTTCGTGAAATCGGGCTTGTGCGCCAATTTTGTTGGTGTCTGGATTAAGTACCGCACCGATTGCTCCGCTGCCATCTTTCGCCTGTACCAGTTGGCTGTATTCGAAAGAACAGGTCATTAATTGTGTCGCGTTACCTGCAATGGCAGTGGCGACGGTGGGGACGCTACTGAGCCAGTGATTAAAGAGTGAAATGCTGCTGGGATCCAGTTCCGTCTGTGAGTCCTGTTGCGCAAGATCTTGCCAGTATCCAGGCTGGCTGTGTATTTTCACCAGGGCATTATTTTGCGCGTCGACGATGTCCACTTCGAAGGCCGCTTCTTGCTCAGGTATCTGATTGTTATTCGCTAAAGTTGACATAGGGTGAATTCTGCTCGATTAGTTACGGTATTTTTACTGCGCTATTTTGGGCGAGTGAAGCATGTTGAGCATCGCGATATGAGCAATGAACGGAATTGTCACCCGGTATGCCTCCCCAAGCGTTTGGTTAGCAAGGCTGACCGTACTGACGATAGCAGTGACGGGATGTAAGCGGAGCGCGGTAAATGCCGCTACGCTTGCCGCAGCTGACAGGCCGATAACAACCCCTTTATCGTTTATGCGCAGATTATCTTGCATCTTGAAAAAACCGGAGATAACTTTCGTTTCTGTGCAGCGCTCCCAACGTTCATGATCGGCTAATGACTGCCAGTCATCACCAAACAAACTTAGGACGATTTCCCGTTCTTTTGTGACGTTATTTTTTTTCTTGCTGTCTTTGCCATTGAGCTTTTTATGAACATCGGTTAATAACTCAGAATAAGGCAATGGCTCACTGCGGAAAATATTAACGAGCGAGTGTCCGCCATATTCCTGCAATTCATGTAGCAGATGCCGCAGCCCACGCTCGCTGTAGTCCCGTTCTGCCTTCTCTTCGAGTAGTAAGTCCTTAACGGACGATGATAATGCTACCCGGCCTTTACCGTTGTCTGTCAGAACGTCGACCAGATAGTCAATGTGATTGAGGGAGGTTTTTTTCAGTAACGACAGGATATGTGGGTCACATTTGACCGGTTGTTCCATTTTTATGGATTCCTTCATCATGAATAAAGCATAGAAAACGATAGAGAGTATTGTACAGATATGTTGGGGAGGGGGGAGGTTGTTTTTTGTAGCCTGTAATGTGAGACATGGAAACATGTAACGATGATGATATTTACGGTTTCTTTTTTAGCATTTAATTTTTAAATTTTATCTAAGGATGGGTGTTTAAGCGATTAGTCAACGCTAATGCGGCCCAGCAGAGGGAATAAATATTTTAATCGACAATCTGCAGGTGAGGCTGTGATTGTGATGGGGCGTTTTGAGCACGGATATCCATCTGCGGATAGGGCAAGTCGATATGGTTGGCATCCATCGCTTCTTTGATGTTTTCCAGCAGATCGTAATAGGTATTCCAGTATTCGCCGTTACGCACCCAAACGCGAACATAGAAGTTAAGCGATGAGGCGGCAAGTTCGCCCAGATGCACGGTCATACCGCGACTCCGATCAACGCGTTCATCCTGCTCAATAATATGCGTAATGACGCGTTTCACTTCCGCAATCCGACTCTGGTAGCCTATGCCAATGATGGCGATAATGAATTTTTGGGGAAAAATGAAAAACTACTCATAGTATTATCCTGTTTGTGTTCAAAAATGGTAACGATTCAAATAAGTATTTAATTCTCATGCAAAACATTGATGTATACGTCAGTGATATATGCTGGCGATATTAATTAGCGTCTGTTTGAACTGTATTTGTCTTTTTTATGTCCAGTAAACAAGAACGTAAAAATGAGCGCGAATGGTGAGGTGAAGTGGGATTAAAAGATTGTGCATTTGTGCGAAAAACACGGTCTTTTATCCGATAACTTAGTGCGTGTGGTGGGTAAGACAGCGTATTGTTTCATCGCTCAAATCCCTTACCGGATGGTTAAATGTCAGGCGATTAGCCATCCGGTAAGGAATCTTAAGACAGGGGATCACAGATACGAGCGTTCAGCGTTCGTCAGTTTGAGCAGGAGAAGTCTGTTGCGGCAAGGTGGTCTGCTGGGATTCTTTCTTGTCCTGGTGGTGGTGCCACGCACCGATAGCAGAGTAGACGAAGCGTCCGAAGAAGAAGATGAAGCTGATAAGCAGTACGATCCGGATCATGCGACTGTTAAATCGGTGTCGTTTGCGTAGGCTGGTAACCTGGCTCACAAAAGGTTCCTTAAAGTGTACCCAACCAGTGGGCGATACTTACATTAAGGCACACTAAGAGGGAATGGTCAATTCTTCGTTATGTAAAATTGCATCAACGGTTTTATCCACTTATGTTATGGAAACTAATATTATTATTTGCATTAATAATGAATAAACGATCATAAATAAAGAAAAAGGTAATAATTGATTAATGGGGGATATTTTTTTTGACATACATCAAACCCCGTCGATTATCCGTAACTAAAATTGATGAGTCATTGTGATGTGTATTACATCATAGTTTTAAAGTCAGGTGGGATGCCTGTCTGAATGCCCTTCACAGAAAATACCCCTACATGATGTGAGGGATTCTACTGAGCATCTATGAAACTCAATAAAAACTATATAAATATTAGAGATAAATGGTGGGCGCTGCCCCTCATCTTACCATCTTTACTGTTGCCGTTATTGAGCACTGCCAATACCTACGCACATATTAGTACCGGTACAGTCATCCTTTTTTACCTGCCTTTAGCGCTGATGATTAGCCTGATGTTGTTTTTTAGTTGGGCGGCACTGCCAGGAATAATCATTGCTATCGGTTGGTACAAATATCCGCAGGTTGGGTTATTTGAAACGCTGTCAATTATTACGCACTTTATAGTTACAGTGGTGCTTAGTTGGGGCGGATATAAAGTTTTTGCTCCCCGGAGAAACAACGTGGCGCACGGCGACTCCCATCTGATGTTTCAGCGAATATTTTGGCAGGTTTTCTGTCCGGCAACGCTATTCCTGATTCTCTTCCAGTTCGCTGCGTTTGTTGGTGTATACGAGAGCAAATCAGGTATGGTGGGCGTCATGCCCTTTAATACCGGAACGTTGATCAACTACCAGGCTATGCTGGTAGGGAACCTTGTTGGTATACCTCTATGCTATTTTATCATCCGAACCATTCGAAACCCGCTGCATATACGGGGCTATTTTTCGCAATTAAAGCAGCAATTTGACACCAAAGTAACGCGAACAGAGTTTGCTGTCTGGTTGATAATATTGACTTTATTGATGGCTCTGTTGTGTATGCCGTTAAATGAACAGAGTTCGATATTCAGCACAAATTATACCTTATCTCTGTTACTGCCCGTCATGTTATGGGGCGCAATGCGTTACGGTTACCGATTTATTTCAATGATATGGACAGTCGTGTTGATAACTGCCATTCATTATTATCAGCGCTATATGCCCTGGTATTCGGGTTACGATACACAACTTGCAATTACCTCTTCGAGTTACCTCGTTTTTTCTTTCATCGTAAATTACATTGCCGTGCTGGCAACGCGTCAGCGATTTGTCACCCGACGCACACATCGTCTGGCATATTTTGATCCGATGGTGCATTTGCCAAACCTGCGGGCATTGAACCGAACGCTGAAAAAAGCGCCATGGTCAGTGCTTTGTTTTCTGCGTATACCGGGCATGGAACTGTTGGTGAAAAACTACGGTATTATGTTGCGTATCCAGTACAAGCAAAAACTCTCACATTGGATAGCGCCGTTGCTGGAACAAGACGAATATGTTTTTCAATTATCCGGTAATGATTTAATACTGCGTTTTAATACTGAGTCACATCAGCAGCGTATTGAAGCGCTGGATAAACATATCAGGCAATTCCGTTTTGTCTGGGATGGCATGCCCCTGCAACCGCAGGTTGGGATCAGTTTTTGCTATGTTCGCTCACCCGTTAACCACATTTATCTGTTACTGGGGGAGTTAAGCACCATCGCCGAGCTCTCGCTGGCAACCAATATGCCGGAGAGTTTGCAGCGACGTGGCGTAATGCACCTGCAGCGGGATCTGAAAGATAAAGTGGCAATGATGAATCGTTTGCAGCAGGCACTGGAGCATGATCGCTTCTTCCTGATGGCACAGCCGATTTCTGGCGTACGCGGCGATATTTATCATGAAATCCTGCTGCGTCTTCAGGGCGATGAAGGTGAAACGATTGCTCCTGATAATTTCTTACCGGTAGCCCATGAGTTTGGCTTGTCATCCAGCATTGATCTGTGGGTCATTGAAAATACGCTGAAATTTATGGCGCAGAATCGGGAGAAAATGCCCGCTCATCGGTTTGCCATTAACTTGTCACCCACGTCGATATGTCGCGCCCGACTTCCGCATGACATCAACCAGCTACTGGTTAAGTACAAGGTTGAAGCGTGGCAGTTGATTTTTGAAGTCACGGAAAGCAACGCCTTAACCAATGCGGAACAGGCACAGGCAACGTTACTGCAGCTGCAATCATTGGGCTGTCAGATTGCAATCGATGATTTTGGTACCGGCTATGCCAGCTATGCGCGGTTGAAAAATGTGAGTGCCGACATCCTGAAGATTGACGGAAGCTTTATCCGTAACATTGTCTCAAATAGTCTCGACTACCAAATCGTGGCCTCGATTTGTCACCTGGCGCGGATGAAAAAAATGTTGGTGGTCGCGGAGTATGTTGAAAGCGAAGAAATACGCAGTGCGGTGATTTCTCTGGGGATTGATTATTTGCAGGGCTATCTGATTGGTGAGCCGCGACCGCTGCATAAAACTCTGGAAGAACAGGTGCCAGTCACGCTGGCACCTGTCGATCACTCACGCAGCGATATCGGGTGAGTTTTCTTCCTCAATTTTAAGGCACCAGCCTGTGACGGCTTCCCAGTATTGCTGCTCTTTTTCCAGATCGAGCAGCACCAGCGCGTTCTGGCTAAACCAGTCGTGCGGGAAGCGTAGCGTCCAGTGGTTATCGTCGGTAATCAACGTTAGCGTCGGCGGCGTAGTGGTTGCCTGGCGCTGGTTGTTGAGCAATACCCCAAGTCGCAACAGCTGAATTAGCGGCAGGAACTGCTTTTTCTTGAACAGCGTAAAGCGGGGTAAATCATCCAGCTTAACCGCTTTACGATGATAGCGAACCAGAGTCGCCATCATCAGCTGTTGCTCCTGGTTGAAACCTGGCAGGTCGCTGTTTTGCAGAATATAAGCCGAGTGGCGATGTAGTCCGCTGTGGTTGATGTTCAGCCCAACCTCATGCAGCATCGCTGCCCAGCGCAGTAACGCTTCCAGTTGAGGATTGGCCAGTTTGGGCTGTTGTGTATGCCACTGGTCGTACATTTGCATCGTCGTTTCCAGCACGCGCCGGGCCTGTTCGCTGTCGATGTTGTACTGGTTTGCCAGGCTGCTGGCGGTACGACTACGAACGTCCTGGTGGCGAAAACGGCCTTCCATCTCATACAGTACACCTTCACGCAGCGCACCATCGGAAAGCCGGAGTTCACGAATAGCGAGGGCATCAAAAACACCGCACAGTATTGCCAGACCGGGAACAAAAACCGCCTTTCGTTCTTCTGACAGCCCCGGCATGCTGAGTGCCTCAAATGACGCATGCTTCAGGACTTCTGTTGTCAGCTTGTCCAGACGTTCAGGGGTGATAAAACCATCTTTCTCACCCATTTCCAGCAGCACTTCATGGGCTGCTTTGATGGTGCCTGAAGCTCCCAGTGCAACGTTCCAGCCCTGGATTCGAAATTGCCAGGTGAGCGTTTCCAGCTTTTGCGCTGCCGCCATACGGGCGCGCTGGAAGTTTTCCCGGCTGATCGCACCACCCGGAAAGTACATCTGGGCAAAACTGACGCAACCCATACGGCGGCTTTCGACCAGTTTAGGCTCGAAATCTTCGCCGATCACCAGTTCTGTTGAGCCGCCGCCGATATCGATAACCAGCTTGCGACCTTTTTCCGGCTGGGTGTGCTCCACGCCCATAAAAATCAGTCGGGCTTCTTCGTTACCGGAAATAATCTCAATCGGGTAGGGGATGACTTTTTCCGCTCGCTTGAGAAAATCTGGCGCATTCAGCGCCTGACGCAAAGTATGGGTTCCCACGATGCATACGCTTGACGGGGGAAAGCCTTGCAGACGTTCGGCGAACAGCGACAGGCAGCTTAATCCGCGTTCCATCGCTTCTTCGCTTAGCTTGTTATCCGCGCCAAGGCCGTCCGCCAGATGTACGCGTTGTTTCAGTCGCCCGATAATCTGCATTGCGCCATCAACCACGCGGGCAATGACCATATGGAAACTGTTTGAACCAAGGTCGACCGCAGCAAATTCCTGCGGTCGTGGAGACTTGTCGTGTATTGGCATAGAGTTAGTCAGGTTGCTCGAGTGATTTGATGTAGTCGTAAATCGCTAATTGTGACTGAACCTTACGGCGGTTTCCGCGCGGTACGTAGCGATTACTCAGTTCTTTATCAATAAAGCGGGCTTTCACCGTGTCGCTGAACAGGATATCGATAATATCCAGCACGCGCTGCTTAAGGCGTGGGTCAAGAAGCGGTGTGGCAACTTCAATTCGATAATCGATGTTCCTGGTCATCCAGTCAGCAGAGGAGAGATACACCTGCTTATCGCCCCCGTTCTCGAAGATATAGACCCGGTCATGTTCGAGATAGCGGTCAACAATGCTGATGACGCGAATATTGTCACTGATGCCTTCCAGATTCGGGATCAGTGAGCACATACCGCGGATCAATAAATTAACGGGGACACCTGAACATGAAGCCGCATACAGGCGGTCAACCAGCCCTTTATCGACCAGATTATTCAGCTTCAGGGTAATGCCAGAAGGCAACCCTTGCTGTGCATTAGCGATCTCTTTGTCGATCATGCTGTACAGCAGGCGCCGTGAGTTCTGCGGGGAAACCAGCAGATAATCGAACGTTACCGGGCGATACGGGTTTTCGATGAAGTTAAACACCCGACGGACTTCGTTGGTAATGCGTGAATCGGCGGTCAGCAACGAGTAGTCGGTATACAGGCGCGCTGTTTTTTCGTTGAAGTTCCCGGTGCCGATATGTGCATAGCGCACGACCTCATCGCCTTCTTTACGCGAAATCAGGAACAGTTTGGCGTGAATTTTCAGTCCTGGTGCGGAGAAGATGACGTGAACGCCCGCTTCGGTCAAACGCTTGGCCCAATGAATGTTGGCTTCTTCATCAAAGCGCGCCTGCAGTTCCACCACCACGGTCACTTTTTTACCGTTATGCGCAGCATGGATCATCGAGTCGATGATGCGCGAATCTTTTGCCACACGGTAAATGTTGATTTTTATCGCCAGCACACTCGGGTCGAATGAGGCCTGGCGCAGCAGTTCAAGAACGTGTTCAAAGGTGTGATACGGATAATAAAGCAGCACATCGCGTTCACGTACAGCATCAAAGCCGTTACGAAACTTCTCTTTATCGAACCAGATATGGCGCAGACGCGGCAGGGGTTTGTTCACCAGGTTAGCTTTGCCAACGTTGGGAAAGTTAATAAAGTCTTTGAAGTTATGATAACGCCCGCCGGGGACAATGGAGTCGTAGCGAGAGATCGTCAGCTTTTCACGCAGTATTTCAACCAGCGCATTGGGCATATCGCGCTGATAAACAAAACGTACAGGCTCTGCGGTCAGACGCTGTTTCAGGCTGGATGACATCAGTTCCATCAGGCTCGATTCCATCTCGTGCACCAAATCGTATTCGGCATCACGGGTCATTTTCATCGAATAGGCGTTCAGCGCATCGTAATCAAAGAAACCTTTGAAAATGTCGTCAAGGCAGTAACGTAAGATGTTGTCCAGCAGGATCATCGGTTTGCGGCGACGCGGGGTTTCCGGCGGCAGATTCACAAAACGGGGAACCTTGTCAGAAGGGATTTCCAGCAACGCGTAGCGGATTGTATCGCCGCGGATAATTTCCACCGCCAGATAGGTGTAGTCATCTTTCAGAAACTGGACTAAATCCGTCTCGCGGTTAATCAGGATCGGCGTAATGTGCTGACGCAGATATTGCTTGAAGTAGTGGCGTAACCAGCTCTGTTGATTGGCTGATAGCTGACGTTCGTTGATGAGGAAAATCTGGTTGCGCGCCATCTCCAGCAGCAGCTCGTTGTACAGGCCGTCAAATTCCTGATCGGCTTTTAATACCCGAGCCTGGATTTTGCCTAACAGATGGCGGGAGTGAGAGTTTGAACCCTGTTCTTCGCTAATAATGATTCGGCGCTTCAGTTCAGCAAAACGCACCTTGTAAAATTCGTCGAGGTTGTTGGAATAGATGCCTAAGAAACGCATCCGTTCGATCAACGGGTTTGACTTATCAGCAGCTTCCTGGAGTACGCGTTCGTTGAACGCTAACCAGCTGAGTTCTTTCTCGATGTATAGCTTTTCCTGACCCATTACCACTTTTACTCCGTTTCATTCACGGGACACTACCGGTTAATTATGGCGAGCATTGCTCTCAGATGTCCAACTGTGCCAGAAAAATATGACAATAAACCGTCTGATAGCAAAGAGAAAGGGGGAGTGTAGATGAATACCGGAGATGTTAACCGGAAAAGGTATTTATGCCTGTAAGCCGGATGGTGATATTCGGCTTACAGGTTGGATTTTATTATTCGTCGGCGGCGTAGCCTTGTGGCGGCAGACGAACGCCATCCAGCCATGCAGCGTTATCACGCATCTTCAGGCGACCATCAATAAACCAGCTTACCACCAATGGGTAAATGGTATGTTCCTGGGCCTGAACCCGCGCCGTGACGTCATCTTCGCTATCGCCTTCAAATACCGGAACTTTGGCCTGAAGAATAACGGGCCCGCCGTCCAGTTCATCAGTGACGAAGTGGACGGAGGTACCATGCTCTTCATCGCCGTTTTCCAGTACCTGGCGGTGCGTATGCAGGCCAGGATACTTTGGCAATAAAGACGGGTGGATATTCAGCAATCGTTCAGCATAGTGAGCGACAAACGCCGGGCTGAGGATACGCATATAACCGGCCAGCACCACGACATCGGGTGCCCAGGCGTCAATCTCTTGTATCAGTTGGCGGTCGAAGGCTTCGCGACTGGCAAACTGGGCGGCTTCCAGCGAGTACGCCGGAATATTCGCTTCGCGTGCGCGTTCAAGGCCGAACGCATCGGCCTTGTTACTGAATACTGCACGTATGGTGCCATTGATTTTTTTCTGTTCACAGGCGTCGATTATCGCCTGCAAATTGCTTCCGTTACCGGAAATGAGCACCACAATGTTTTTCATTCAATGACCACACGCTGTTCGGAATCAGAAGCTTTGATGATACCGATTTTCCATGCGTTTTCACCTTTCTCATTGAGCAAAGCCAGGGCTTTGTCCACTTCAGGAGCTGGCAGGGCGATAACCATACCTACGCCGCAGTTAAAGGTGCGATACATCTCATGCTGGCTGACGTTACCCGCGGTTTGCAGCCAGTTGAAGACGGCTGGCCACTGCCATGAAGACTCGTCGATCACGGCCTGCGTGTTGTCTGGCAGAACGCGTGGAATATTTTCCCAGAAGCCGCCGCCGGTCAGGTGGGCAATGGCGTGCACATCAACCTTCTCGATCAGTTCCAGAATGGATTTTACGTAAATGCGGGTCGGAGCCAGCAGGTGATCGGCCAGCGACTTGCCTTCAAGCTCGGTGGTTTCCGGGTCACAGCCGCTGACTTCAACGATTTTACGCACCAGAGAGTAACCGTTGGAGTGCGGACCACTGGAGCCGAGTGCAATCAGTACGTCGCCGTCAGCCACTTTAGAACCGTCGATAATTTCTGACTTTTCGACGACGCCAACGCAGAAGCCTGCCACGTCGTAATCTTCGCCGTGGTACATCCCCGGCATTTCTGCCGTTTCTCCGCCAACCAGCGCGCAGCCAGACTGCAGACAACCTTCGGCAATCCCGTTAATGACGCTGGCTGCGGTGTCCACATCCAGTTTGCCGGTCGCATAGTAATCGAGGAAAAACAGCGGCTCAGCGCCCTGAACCACGAGGTCGTTGACGCACATTGCGACGAGGTCAATGCCGATAGTGTCGTGGCGTTTCAGATCCATCGCCAGACGCAGTTTTGTACCAACACCATCAGTGCCGGAAACCAGTACCGGTTCACGATATTTTTGCGGCAATGCGCACAGCGCACCGAAGCCACCCAGACCACCCATAACTTCCGGACGACGCGTTTTCTTTACTACGCCTTTGATTCGATCAACCAGAGCATTACCTGCATCAATATCAACACCGGCATCTTTGTAGCTAAGAGAGGTTTTATCGGTCACTGCCTGCTTCCCCACATGTTTACTTGCAGTAAAAGTTAAATTCGGCGCAATTCTAACAGGGAAAGCAAACGTTTGCGAGCCTGCTCTGCATCAAGTTTTATCTGCTGGTTTTTTCAGCATTTTACAATCATTTATCTATTTGTTTGAACTGTGCCACGAAAATGAAACCGGGTACAGTCTTGTGCTTGAAACCTGCCAGCCGAATGCACAGTATCGTACTGAAACCGGTTTCTGTTTTCTGTTGCGGAGCTCATTTATACCCTAAATAATTCGAGTTGCAGGAAGGCGGCGACGCAGCGAATCTCCAGGAGCGTACATAAGTACGTGACTGGAGTGAGCGAGAAAAGCCAACGCACATGCAGCTTGAAGTATGACGGGTATAGAGCGTTTTGCGCAGACTCATCACGATAGGGGAAGGGGATGTCAGGATTTAAAGCAGATTTCATGTGGGGTGGCGCTGTCGCCGCTCATCAACTGGAAGGTGGCTGGCAGGAGGGCGGTAAAGGCATTAGCGTTGCTGATGTCATGACGGCGGGGGCGCACGGCGTGGCGCGTGAAATTACTGACGGTGTGATTGCCGGTAAAAACTACCCTAACCACGATGCCATCGATTTTTATCATCGCTATAAAGACGACATCAAGCTGTTTGCCGAAATGGGGTTTAAATGCTTTCGTACTTCTATTGCCTGGACGCGGATTTTCCCTTTAGGTGATGAAGCGCAACCTAATGAAGCTGGCCTGCAGTTCTATGATGACCTGTTTGACGAATGCCTGAAATATGGCACTGAACCGGTGATTACGTTGTCGCACTTCGAGATGCCCTACCATCTGGTGACGGAATATGGCGGCTGGCGCAACCGTAAGCTTATCGATTTCTTTGTCCGTTTTGCCCGGGTGGTTTTCACTCGTTTCCAGCACAAAGTGAAGTACTGGATGACGTTTAATGAGATTAACAATCAGGCAAATTATCACGAAGACTTCGCGCCCTTTACTAACTCTGGCCTGAAATATCTGCCTGGCGAAGACCGCGAGCCGGTCATGTACCAGGCGGCGCACTACGAGCTGGTGGCCAGCGCGCTGGCGGTAAAGGTCGCTCGTGAAATTAACCCGGCGCTGCAAATTGGCTGCATGATTGCGATGTGCCCAATTTATCCGCTGACCTGTGCGCCGAACGACATGATGATGGCGATGAACGCTATGCACCGGCGTTACTGGTTTACTGACGTCCATGTGCGCGGCAAATACCCGCAGCATCTTCTCAATTACTTTACCCGTCGTGGCTTTGAACTGGATATCACCCAGGAAGACCTTCAGGCGCTGACCGAGGGCTGCGTTGATTACATCGGCTTTAGCTATTATATGTCTTTCGCGACCCAGGCAACGGCGGACAACCCACAGCTGGATTACGACGAGTCGAAAAGCCTGGTTTCCAACCCGTATGTGCAGAAATCGGACTGGGGCTGGCAGATTGATCCGGTTGGCCTGCGCTATTCGCTGAACTGGTTCTGGGATCATTATCAGTTGCCGCTGTTTATTGTAGAAAATGGCTTTGGCGCGATTGACGTGCAGCAGGCTGACGGCTCGGTGGATGATTCCTATCGTATTGACTATATGGCCGCACATATCCGCGAAATGAAAAAAGCGGTGGTGGAAGATGGCGTGGATCTGATGGGCTATACCCCGTGGGGCTGTATTGATTTAGTCTCAGCCGGGACGGGGGAGATGAAAAAACGCTACGGCTTTATCTATGTTGATAAAAATAATGACGGGAGTGGGACATTAGCACGCTCGCCGAAGAAATCTTTTTCCTGGTATAGAAACGTCATCCAGAACAATGCTGAAAATCTATAAAATTCATGATGTTGATAATAAGCTCCGCACTCAAAGCGGGGCTTGTTTTATACTCATCATCCGGACGCAAACGATTTTGGTTGATCCATATCAAGCGTATGCAGTGTTGCGCCAGAGACGAAAAGCGGTATAATCCGGCGATTTTTTTTGTGGTTGCCACTCGTCTGAGGAAAGGAGAAGAGTATGAAGATCGTGGAAGTCAAACACCCACTCGTCAAACACAAGCTGGGACTGATGCGTGAAAACGATATCAGCACTAAACGCTTTCGTGAACTCGCCTCGGAAGTTGGCAGCCTGCTGACTTATGAAGCAACCGCTGGTCTGGAAACCGAAAAGGTGACCATCGAAGGCTGGAACGGTCCGGTTGAAGTTGACCAAATCAAAGGTAAAAAAATCACCGTTGTGCCAATCCTGCGTGCGGGTCTGGGCATGATGGAAGGCGTACTGGAAAACGTTCCGAGCGCGCGTATCAGCGTGGTGGGGATGTACCGTAACGAAGAGACGCTGGAGCCGGTTCCGTACTTCCAGAAGCTGGTTTCTAACATCGATGAGCGTATGGCGCTGATCGTTGACCCGATGCTGGCAACCGGTGGTTCCGTTATCGCGACCATCGACCTGCTGAAAAAAGCAGGCTGCAGCAGCATTAAAGTCCTGGTGCTGGTTGCAGCGCCGGAAGGTATCGCGGCGCTGGAAAAAGCGCACCCGGATGTTGAGCTGTACACTGCCTCCATCGATCAGGGACTGAACGAGCACGGATACATTATTCCGGGGCTCGGCGATGCCGGCGATAAGATTTTTGGTACCAAGTAAACGAATAAGTGAAAAGAAGCCGACTTTAAGAGTCGGCTTTTTTTTGAATAAAACAACCCAATCGCTAATAACAAACAACACTCAGAGGAAAACACTATGACGCGCCGTGCTATCGGGGTGAGTGAAAGACCGCCGCTTTTACAGACAATCCCGCTTAGTTTGCAGCACCTGTTCGCCATGTTTGGCGCAACGGTACTGGTGCCAGTCCTGTTTCATATCAACCCAGCTACCGTTCTGCTGTTTAACGGCATTGGTACGTTACTGTATCTCTTTATTTGCAAAGGAAAAATTCCGGCTTACCTCGGTTCAAGCTTTGCGTTCATTTCCCCGGTTCTGCTGCTGCTCCCGCTAGGGTATGAAGTGGCGCTGGGCGGTTTCATTATGTGTGGCATCCTGTTCTGCCTGGTTTCGTTCATCGTTAAGAAAGCCGGTACTGGCTGGCTGGATGTGATGTTCCCGCCTGCGGCGATGGGCGCAATCGTTGCCGTCATCGGTCTGGAGCTGGCGGGTGTCGCTGCGGGTATGGCGGGATTACTGCCTGCTGAAGGACAAGCGCCAGACTCAACAACCATCATCATCTCAATGGTGACGCTGGCGGTGACGGTATTTGGTTCCGTACTGTTCCGTGGCTTTATGGCGATTATCCCGATTTTGATTGGGGTGCTGGCCGGGTACGCGCTCTCCTTCGTGATGGGCGTCGTGGACACTACGCCGATAGCGCAGGCCCACTGGTTTGCGCTGCCAACGTTTTACACGCCGCGCTTTGAATGGGTCGCTATTCTGACCATTCTGCCTGCGGCGCTGGTGGTGATTGCTGAACACGTCGGCCACCTGGTGGTAACGGCGAATATCGTGAAAAAAGATTTGATTCGCGATCCTGGCCTGCATCGTTCTATGTTTGCTAACGGCCTGTCGACGGTGATCTCCGGCTTCTTCGGTTCGACGCCTAACACCACCTACGGCGAAAACATCGGCGTCATGGCGATTACCCGCGTTTACAGTACCTGGGTTATTGGCGGCGCGGCGATTTTCGCCATTCTGCTCTCCTGCGTGGGTAAACTGGCTGCGGCGATCCAAATTATTCCACTGCCGGTCATGGGCGGTGTATCTCTGCTGCTGTACGGCGTGATTGGCGCTTCCGGTATTCGCGTACTGATCGAGTCAAAAGTTGACTACAACAAAGCACAGAACCTGATCCTGACCTCGGTCATTTTGATCATCGGCGTCAGCGGCGCGAAAGTTCACATCGGTGCTGCTGAGCTGAAAGGCATGGCGCTGGCGACCATTGTGGGTGTCTGTCTGAGCCTGATTTTCAAAGTTATCAGCCTGCTGCGTCCGGAAGAAGTGGTGCTCGACGCCAAAGATGCCGACACTGAGCAACAGTAAACCTTTGACCGGGCGGCGATGCTGCCCGGTTCTATCGCGACGCATTTCTGTGTTAAACTCAACGCGATTTTATGAAATCCTGGGTTGAGGTATCTCTGAACACACCGGCACAGCTCTCTTTGCCACTTTATCTTCCTGACGACGAAACTTTCGCAAGTTTCTGGCCGGGGGATAACTCCTCTTTACTGGCTGCACTGCAAAACGTGCTGCGTCAGGAACATAGCGGGTATATTTATCTTTGGTCGCGTGAAGGCGCTGGCCGTAGCCATTTGCTGCATGCAGCCTGTGCGGAACTGTCCGCGCGCGGCGATGCGGTAGGCTATGTGCCGCTCGACAAACGCACCTGGTTCGTCCCCGAGGTGCTCGACGGGATGGAGCATTTATCGCTGGTCTGCATCGACAACATCGAATGTGTGGCCGGTGATTCGCTGTGGGAAATGGCGATCTTTGATCTCTACAACCGTATCCTGGAGTCGGGGAAAACACGCCTGCTGATCACCGGCGATCGCCCGCCAAGACAGCTAAATCTGGGATTGCCGGATCTCGCCTCGCGTCTGGACTGGGGACAAATCTACAAGCTACAGCCGCTTTCTGATGAGGATAAACTGCAGGCGTTGCAATTACGCGCCAGGCTACGTGGGTTTGAACTGCCGGAAGATGTGGGACGCTTCCTGCTTAAGCGTCTGGATCGGGAAATGCGTACGCTGTTTATGACGCTGGATCAGCTTGATCACGCATCGATCACCGCCCAGCGAAAGCTGACGATCCCCTTCGTAAAAGAAATTCTGAAGCTGTAAGCGCCGCAGCCGGAAAACTGCGGCAGTCTTAAGATTAACCGACGATTTCCAGTACCTGCTCCGGCGGACGTCCAATTCGCGCCTGGCCTTTGGCAACCACAATTGGACGCTCCATCAGTTTCGGGTTTTCTACCATTGCCTGAATCAGCGCATCTTCACTCAGGTTTTTGTCCGCTAGGTTAAGCGACTTATAGAGATCTTCTTTCTGGCGCATCAGCTCACGCGCGCTGGACATACCCAGCATCTGCAGAAGTTCACGCAGAGTCGCGGCGTCAGCCGGGGTTTCCAGATACAGCACCACTTCCGGGTCCACGCCGTTGGACTTCAGTAATTCCAGCGTTTCACGGCTCTTGGAGCAGCGTGGGTTATGGTAGATTTTAATCGCGTCTGACATTTTTCTTTCCTGTTACATCTTGGTGTACGGTTTAAAGCGCTCTTGCAGCTGGCGTAGCTGGTCGATACGGGCATCGTATCTGGCCTGCTGCTGGCTGCCCAGTTTCACCTGAGAGCTTGCGCTGCTGAGCATTGAAATCGCCTGATCCAGACGTCCGGCGAGGGCATACCCTTCTGCGCGCGCCGCCAGCTCCTGATCGCGGTTATTCAGGTTGGCTTCCGTTTGCGCTAACAAATCCCAGCCGTTAGGGTCGTCCTTATGGTTAAACGTATAGCGATTCAGGATGGTCGCCGCCTCTTTGGCTTGTCCACCCTGTAAATACGCATTCGCCAGGTTGAGCTGAAGGACCGGGTTAGTGCGCAGGTCGCGGGCGTTTTTCAGGCGGTTAATGGCATCACTGGTTTTCTTCTGGCCGAGATCAATATCCGTTGCCAGGTCGAGATACCAGGCATTGTTAGCATCCGCCGCGAGCAGCGGCTGTAGCGCTTTACGTGCTTCGTCATATTTGCTGGCTTCCATCGCCTGCAATGCCCGGCCATACTGGGCTGCACGTTGTTCACGTACGTTGCCTTTCGACCAGTTATCCAGTAGATCGCTGGTTAACTGGTTGCGGCCTGAATTGTACATGCCCAAGGTTCGTGCCTTAGCCAGATAAAAATCTTCTGACGACTGGACGACCACCGGACGCATCTGGTTGGCGCGGTTACGGGCATCCGACAGGCGGCTTTCAGGCAGGGGGTGAGTCAGCAAAATTTCCGGCGGACGCGAAGAGTAACGGGCCTGATCGAGCAGTTTTTCGAGGAACGTCGGCATGGCCTGGGGATCAAAGCCCGAACGTTGCAGTACCTGAATACCGATGCGGTCTGCTTCCTGTTCATTCTGTTGCGTAAAGCTAATCATCCCCTGGCGAGTACCCGCCAGTGTACCGGTTAACGCCGCCATCCCTGCCTGCGGGCTGGCCATTGCTAATAAAATCGAGCCTAATGCGCCAACCCATGTCAGCGGTGCGCTACGTTTCTGATCTTCCATCGCGCGCGCCAGGTGACGTTGTGTGACGTGGGAGATTTCGTGCGCCATGACCGACGCCAGTTGGCTTTCGTTATCGGAATAGCGGAATAGCGCGGAGTGCAAAACAACGTTGCCGCCAAAGAAAGCAAAGGCGTTGATTTCATCGTTGTTAATCAAAAAGAAGGTGAAGGGTGTTTTTACCGAGTCGGCGTGCGAGACCAGACGCATCCCCAGCGCATTAATGTATTGGGTGAGCAATGGATCGTTAATTAATGGCGCACTACCGCGCAACTGGCGTACGTAATAATCGCCCATCTGCATTTCCTGTCCTATGGAAAGCGTACTCCCTGCCGAGGTTCCCATATCAGGCAGGGTGTCCGCGGTGTCTGCAAATGCGGGCGCGACCTGACCGATAGTCAGTGCGGCAATGAGGGTAGCAACCAGGTTTTTTTTCAACTGCCTGAACATAACCTCTGTCCTGTATTCTTTTTTGAGATAGCCATTTGACCAATGCCGTGAAGTATCGTTCACACTCTGCAAGCTTAGGGAGTGTAACTGTGAAACCTGACGATGAACACCCAGGAAAAATGTCTTTTCACTTTGCGTAATCAGTCATAAAAAGCGAAGTCTTTTTTGTGACATTTCGATACAATTCGGGATCGCAATCCCGCTATTGAGGTTCAGGGAAGGTTTTATGCTCGAAATGTTGACGCAATGGTATCGCCGCCGCTTTAGCGACCCAGAGGCTATTGCCTTGCTGATTATTCTGGTTGCCGGTTTTGGCATCCTGTTCTTCTTTAGTGGTCTGTTGGCGCCGCTGCTGGTCGCGATTGTGCTGGCTTATCTGCTGGAATGGCCTACCGCCCGGCTGGAAAATATCGGTTGCTCGCGGCGCTGGGCGACGTCAATTGTGCTGGTGGTGTTTGTCGGTATTTTACTGCTGATGGCGTTTGTGGTAATGCCTGTTGCATGGCAGCAAGGCATCTATCTGATACGCGATATGCCTGGCATGCTCAACAAGTTGTCTGACTTTGCCGCCACCTTACCGCGACGTTATCCGGCGCTGATGGATGCGGGCATCATTGATGCGATGGCGGAAAATATGCGTTCCCGGATGCTCACCATGGGCGATTCAGTGGTGAAATATTCGCTGGCTTCACTGGTTGGTTTACTGACGCTGGCGGTCTATCTGGTGCTTGTCCCACTGATGGTATTCTTTTTGGTGAAGGATAAAAGCCAGATGTTGAATGCTGTGCGCCGGGTGCTGCCGCGAAATCGTGGACTGGCAGGACAGGTCTGGAAAGAAATGAACCAGCAAATCACCAACTATATCCGCGGTAAAGTACTGGAGATGGTGGTGGTCGGTGTTGCAACCTGGCTGGGTTTCCTGATGTTTGGCCTTAACTACTCTCTGCTGCTGGCGGTGCTGGTGGGGTTCTCTGTGCTGATCCCGTATATCGGCGCGTTTGTGGTGACGATTCCGGTTGTTGGTGTGGCGTTATTCCAGTTCGGTCTCGGTACCGAGTTCTGGAGCTGTTTCGCCGTGTACCTGATAATCCAGGCGCTGGACGGCAATCTGCTGGTTCCCGTACTCTTCTCCGAAGCCGTAAATTTGCATCCGCTGGTCATTATTCTCTCAGTCGTAATATTCGGCGGTCTGTGGGGATTCTGGGGCGTTTTCTTTGCCATTCCGCTGGCGACGCTAATCAAAGCCGTGGTGCATGCCTGGCCGGATGGTCAGACGGTTGACGAACCCTAATCTGTAAGATCCGGCGATATCATGTCGCCGGATCCGAACTTGTCTGACCTCTATCCACACTTTCTGAATAATCTCTTCTGCTGTCGTTTTTCTCCGCATTTGTCTTTAACTTGACCTGCGTGATGTCTTTCTGTCACGCAAGGAATAAGACCAACAGGAGAACAAAATGGGCCACAACACACACACGCAGCAAAAGGTGGGATGGGGCGGTTATCTCGCTTTTTTTATTACGATTATCCTTTTTTCCGGCATGTTTGCGAAAAGTACCGAATGGTGGCGGGTCTTTGACTTCACCGTCCTCAACGGCGCGTTTGGGCAGATTAATGCGGCGGGTGACACGGCGGTCTCTTTTCGCGGCTCTGGAGGGATGGGGGCCAAAGACGGCTTCTTATTCGCGCTTGAGCTGGCACCTTCCGTCATTCTTTCACTCGGGATTATTTCCGTCACCGAAGGGTTGGGTGGTTTACGTGCGGCACAACAGCTGATGACGCCGGTCCTGCGCCCGTTACTCGGTATTCCGGGAGTTTGTTCGCTGGCGCTAATTGCGAATTTGCAAAATACCGATGCCGCGGCCGGGATGACCAAAGAGATGGCGGAAGAGGGCATTATTACTGAACAGGAGCGTGCCATTTTTGCCTGCTGGCAAACCAGCGGTAGCGCGTGTATTACCAACTATTTTTCCTCTGGCGCTGCGCTGTTTACGGTGGTTACCGTTCCGGTGATTACGCCGCTGGCGGTGATCCTTGTCTTCAAATTTGTGGGAGCGAATCTGCTGCGTTTGTGGATTGCGCAGCTGGAAAATCGCCGTCTGCAGCAGGAGGTCTGAGATGACAACGCAGGTACGTAAAAACGTCATGGATATGTTTATCGATGGCGCGCGGCGGGGGTTTACAATTGCTACAACCAGCCTGTTACCTAACGTGGTGATGGCGTTTGTGATTATTCAGGCGCTGAAGGTGACGGGATTGCTCGAGATTGTCGGGCGGGTGTGCGAACCGGTGATGGCGCTGTGGGGGCTACCGGGAGAATCTGCCACCGTGCTGCTGGCGGCGGTGATGAGTATGGGAGGCGGCGTCGGCGTTTGTGCCAGTCTGGTTGTTGCTGGTACGCTTTCGGGACATGATGCGACTGTATTGCTACCGGCTATCTACCTGATGGGCAATCCGGTGCAAAATGTGGGACGCTGCCTGGGAACTGCGGGGGTCCATCCCCGTTACTACCCGCTGATTATTGCGGTATGCGTCATTAATGCGCTGCTCTCTATTTGGGTTATGCAGGTAATTGCCTGACAAGGAAGGTTATGAACTGTTCAATTCTTAATTTGACGTTGTTCCAGCAGGGACACGTGTACGCGCCGGAAGATTTAGGCCGCCAGGATATTCTGGTGTCTGGCAGTACAATTGTTGCCATCGCGCCGTCGATTTCTCCTGAAGACTTCCCCGGCTGCGAGTGCATCCATCTTGACGGTGCGATTGTGTGCCCGGGGTTTATCGATCAGCACGTCCATCTGATTGGCGGCGGCGGAGAGGCAGGGCCACATACCCGTACGCCTGAAGTGCGCTTGTCGCGACTGGTTGAAGCCGGTATCACTTCCGTCGTGGGATTATTGGGAACGGACGGGATTACCCGTCATCCTGAGTCGTTGCTGGCGAAAACACGTGCGCTGGAGTTTGAAGGCATCAGCGCATGGATGCTGACCGGGGCCTATTCTCTGCCATCGCCGACAATCACCGGCAGTATCGATCGCGACGTGGCGCTGATCGATAAAGTCATTGGCGTGAAATGTGCGATTTCGGACCATCGTTCCTCCGCCCCGGACACCTCGGCGCTGGCGAACATGGCGGCGCAGTCGCGGGTAGGTGGATTGTTAGGGCGCAAACCGGGGGTAAGCGTTTTCCACATGGGTGACAGCCCGCGCATGTTGGAGCCGTTGTACAACATCCTCGAGTGCTGTGATGTCCCGATTACCAAACTGTTGCCAACGCATGTTAATCGTGCGGAACCGCTGTTCCAGGCGGCGCTGGAGTATGCCCGCCAGGGCGGTTATATCGATATCACCAGCAGCATTGATGAGCCTGTTGATCCGGCAATGGCGATTGCTACAGCGTTGCGCCAGAACGTGCCACTGTCGCGCATTACCCTGAGCTCGGATGGCAACGGCAGCCAGCCGGAATTTGATGAGTTAGGTAATCTCACCGGTATCGGTGTCGCGGGGTTTGAATCACTGGCGGAAACGGTGCGCCAGTTGGTGAAAGTTCATGCCATACCGCTGGAACAGGCGCTCTGTCCGCTGACGCGTACGGTCGCAGAATTTTTGGGACTAGAGCATAAAGGGCGTTTGGCGGTGGGATGCGATGCGGACATTCTGGTGCTGAACGACGCGCTGGAAGTGAATTACCTTTGGGCAAAGGGGAAAGCCATGGTGAAAGAGAAGCAAGCGTGTGTAAAAGGAACGTTTGAATAAACGACCTTTATGCCGGGGGGCGGCTATGCCTTACCCGGCCTACAAGTTTCGCAATATTAATAAGCTGCGTAGGCCTGATAAGCGAAGCGCCATCAGGCTTTTTCCAGCAAAACGTAAATCAGGCGTTCTCTTTCAGCCAGTTCAGTACCACGTCGTGGTGATTGCTGGTTTTGAAATCATCAAACACATGTTCAATTTTGCCTTCGGCATCAATAAGGAAGCTGATGCGGTGGATGCCATCGTAGGTCTTACCCATAAATGACTTTTCACCCCAGACGCCAAATTGCTCGCAAACCTGATGATCTTCATCAGACAGGAGCGTGAAGTTAAGCACTTCTTTCTCCGCAAATCGGGAAAGCTTCTCTGGTTTATCGGTGCTTATCCCCAGCACTTCAACACCGGCTTTTTTTAACTGATCCATGTTATCGCGCAAGCCACAGGCCTGTACGGTACAGCCGGGCGTCATGGCTTTCGGGTAGAAATAAACCAGAACACGCTGTCCCTGGAAGTCGGTTAAATTTACTTGTTCTCCGTCTTGATCCGGCAAGCTAAATTTCGGTGCGATATCACCGGCTTTCAGTGGGTTCATTACTTAACTCCATCCTGTTCATCATGCTGTGAGTAATTGACGACGTTAATACTGCCTTGCGCATTGAGTTCTGTACAGAGTGCTTTAAACGCATCCTCAATATTTGCCGAATCATGTGACGCAGGACTATGTGCGGTAATTTGAATAAACAACTGTGCAGTCTTGCCGTTTTCAGCCGGCTGTGTGCGCGAAACCAGTTCCGCAATATTCATTTGATGGCTGTCAAAAAGGGCGGTAAAGCGCTCAATCAAATGAGGCGAGTCGGGGACATCGACCTGTACCCATACCGTGGCGGGCATCGCCGGACGGGGACGCGCGGTCGTACGCTTCATCACAATCAATAAATCCAGCTCTGCGCCTTTCAACGGCAAGGTTGATTCAATCAGGGTGATGGCATTCCAGGTTCCGGATAACAGCATGATAAACGTAAACTCGTCACCCAGCATGGCCAGTCGGCTGTCTTCGATATTACAGCCACAACTGCTGACATGACGGGTGATAGTGTTCACAATTCCCGGGCGATCAGCACCCAGCGCAGTAATGACCAGATAGTGTTGCGATGGCGATGTCAAACCTGTTCTTCCTTTGAGCGGTGAGGTAATCATAAGGAAAGCATAAAAAAAACATGCATACAACAATCAGAAGGGCTATGGTCGCTTGCTTTTATTGTCGTACCAAACGTACCATTGAGACACTTGTTTGCACAGAGGATGGCCCATGTTCACGGGAAGTATTGTCGCGCTTATTACGCCGATGGATGAGAAAGGTAAAGTCTGCCGGTCGAGCCTGAAAAAACTGATTGATTATCATGTCGCCAGCGGCACCTCGGCGATCGTTTCGGTTGGCACCACCGGTGAGTCCGCTACCCTGAGTCATGATGAACATGGCGATGTGGTAATGATGACGCTGGAGCTGGCCGATGGGCGTATTCCGGTTATTGCCGGAACGGGCGCCAATGCGACCGCAGAAGGCATTAGTCTGACGCAGCGTTTTAACGACAGCGGTGTTGTCGGCTGCCTGACGGTGACGCCTTACTACAACCGCCCAACTCAGGAAGGTTTGTTCCAGCATTTCAAAGCCATCGCGGAACATACTGACCTGCCGCAAATTCTGTATAATGTGCCGTCCCGTACTGGCTGCGATATGCTGCCGGAAACCGTGGGTCGCCTGGCGAAGGTAAAAAATATTGTCGCTATCAAAGAGGCCACAGGGAACTTAAGTCGTGTTCACCAGATCAAAGAGCTGGTTTCAGACGATTTTATTCTGCTTAGCGGTGATGATGCGACCGGACTGGACTTCATGCAGCTTGGTGGTCATGGCGTGATTTCCGTAACGGCTAACGTTGCGGCACGCGATATGGCCGAAATGTGCAAACTGGCGGCAGAAGGGCATTTTGCCGAGGCGCGGGTGATCAACCAACGTCTGATGCCGTTACACAACAAACTATTTGTCGAACCCAATCCTATCCCAGTGAAATGGGCATGTAAGGAGTTGGGACTTGTGGCGACCGATACGCTACGTTTGCCGATGACGCCAATCACGGACAATGCTCGTGATATCGTCAAAGCGGCGCTTAAGCATGCCGGTTTGCTGTAAAGTTTAGGGAGATTTGATGGCTTACTCAGTACAAAAGTCGCGCCTGGCCAAGGTTGCGGGTGTTTCGCTTGTTATGTTGCTCGCGGCCTGTAGTTCTGACTCGCGCTATAAGCGCCAGGTGAGCGGTGATGAATCCTATCTGGAGGCCGCACCGCTTGCTGAGCTTCACGCGCCAGCTGGGATGATTCTGCCGGTTATGACCGGCGACTATAACATCCCGGTAACCAACGGCAGCGGTGCCGTGGGTAAAGCGCTGGATATTCGCCCACCGGCTCAGCCGTTAGCATTAGTTACTGGCGCCCGTACTCAGATCGCGGGCGATACAGCGACATTGCTGGTGGAAAATGGTCGTGGCAACACGCTGTGGCCGCAGGTCGTGAGCGTTGTTCAGTCTAAAAACTACACCATCGCCAAACGTGATGATGCCAGCCAGACGCTGACTACCGATTGGGTTGACTGGAACCGTCTGGATGAAGACGAACAGTACCGTGGGCGTTATCAAATCTCGGTTAAACCGCAGGGCTATCAGCAAGCGGTGACGGTGAAACTGATTAACCTCGAGCAGGCAGGTAAACCGGTAGCCGATGCGGCATCAATGCAGCGTTACAGCGCTGAGATGATGAACGTTATCTCTGCTGGTCTGGATAAGAACGCCACCGACGCCGCGAATGCCGCGCAGAACCGTTCTGCCGCGACTATGGACGTTCAGAGTGCTGCAGATGACACCGGTTTACCGATGCTGGTGGTACGTGGACCGTTCAACGTGGTATGGCAGCGTCTGCCGGCAGCGCTGGAAAAAGTGGGCATGAAAGTGACCGACAGCACCCGTTCTCAGGGCAGCATCGCTGTGACTTACAAACCACTGTCAGACAGTAACTGGCAGGAGCTGGGCGCGAGCGATCCGGGTCTGGTATCCGGCGACTACAAACTGCAGGTCGGTGATTTAGACAACCGCAGTAGTTTGCAGTTTATCGATCCTAAGGGGCATACCCTGACGCAAAGCCAGAACGACGCGCTGGTCGCCGTCTTCCAGGCAGCGTTTAGTAAGTAAAAATAAAGGGCTGGATAACTCCAGCCCTTTTTTTCTGATATGATACGCAAACGTGTGCGTCGGCAGAAAAACGCAATATTTATCGTTAATTCACACCCAGGAGTAATAAAGATGCAAAAGCAAGCTGAGTTGTATCGTGGTAAAGCGAAGACCGTATACAGCACGGAAAACCCGGACCTGTTGGTGCTCGAATTCCGCAATGATACGTCAGCAGGGGATGGCGCGCGCATTGAACAGTTTGACCGTAAAGGTATGGTGAATAACAAATTCAACCATTTCATTATGACCAAACTGCAAGAAGCAGGCATTCCTACCCAGATGGAGCGACTGCTATCCGATACTGAATGTCTGGTGAAAAAACTGGAGATGGTACCGGTTGAATGTGTGGTACGTAACCGCGCGGCAGGCTCACTGGTTAAGCGTTTAGGCGTTGAGGAAGGTATTGAACTGAATCCGCCGTTGTTTGATCTGTTCCTGAAAAACGATGCTATGCACGATCCAATGATTAACGATTCCTATTGCGAAACTTTTGGTTGGGTGAGCAAAGAGAATCTGGCACGTATGAAAGAGCTGACTTACAAAGCCAACGACGTGCTGAAAAAGATGTTTGATGATGCTGGTCTGATTCTGGTCGACTTCAAACTTGAGTTTGGCTTGTACAAAGGTGAAGTCGTGCTGGGCGACGAATTCTCACCGGACGGTAGCCGTCTGTGGGACAAAGAAACGCTGGATAAAATGGACAAAGATCGCTTCCGCCAGAGTCTGGGCGGCCTGATCGAAGCCTATGAAGCTGTCGCGCATCGTCTGGGTGTGAAGTTAGACTAACGCCCCCCTGAGCCGGCGATCGCTCTCCGGCTCATCAATCCCGCCGATTTTGATTACTGTTTCTTATGGTAATCCTGTTCCGAACCGCCTACGATCATCATCATAATGAATAAAAAGTTGAGGTGATTATGCGCTGGCAAGGGCGTCGTGAAAGTGACAATGTGGAAGACAGACGAAACAGCGCCGGCGGCGGCCCTTCTATGGGCGGACCGGGTTTTCGTTTGCCCAGTGGTAAAGGCGGCATCATCCTGCTGATTGTGGTGCTTGTCGCGGGCTATTATGGCGTGGATCTTACCGGATTAATGACCGGCCAACCTGTATCCCAACAGCAATCATCACACTCCATTAGCCCAAATGATGATGAAGCGGCAAAATTCACCTCGGTGATACTGGCAACGACCGAAGATACCTGGGGGCAGCAGTTTGAAAAAATGGGCCGGACCTACCAACAGCCGAAGCTGGTGATGTATCGTGGCGCGACGCGTACCGGCTGCGGTGCGGGCCAGTCCGTGATGGGGCCGTTTTATTGCCCGGCGGATGGTACGGTGTATATCGACCTCTCATTCTATGATGACATGAAAAACAAGCTGGGCGCTGATGGCGATTTTGCTCAGGGCTATGTCATCGCGCACGAAGTAGGCCACCATGTGCAAAAACTACTGGGCATTGAACCGAAAGTTCGTCAGATGCAGCAAAATGCCTCTCAGGCCGAAGTGAATCGCCTTTCCGTTCGTATGGAGCTGCAGGCAGATTGCTTTGCCGGTGTCTGGGGTCACAGTATGCAGCAGCAGGGTGTACTTGAATCTGGCGATCTGGAAGAGGCGCTAAACGCCGCTCAGGCCATTGGTGATGATCGTTTGCAACAGCAGGGGCAAGGGCGCGTCGTACCGGACAGCTTTACTCACGGAACCTCTGAACAGCGTTTTACCTGGTTCAAACGCGGTTTTGATAGCGGCGATCCGGGACAATGTAATACCTTTGGTAAAGGTATTTAAGATACAGAGGCAGGGATGTCCGATAACACGGCGCTGAGGGCGTTAACCGAACAGATGGCTCGTGAGGGGAGCCGTCGTTTGCTGATTATCAGCGGCGAGGAGAACTGGTGTCAGGGGCAGGCGTTAGCGCTACGCGACATATTACCCGGCGACTGGTTGTGGGTAGGGGCGAATGCCCCTGCTGAACCGAACTGTACGCCACAGGCGCTGCAAACGTTACTGGGGCGCGAGTTTCGTCATGCAGTTTTCGACGCCGGGCAGGGATTTGACGCTGCGGCGTTTGCCGCCTTAAGCGGTACACTGCTTGCCGGCAGTTGGCTGGTTTTGCTGACCCCACCCTGGCATTCCTGGCACACGCATCCGGACGTGGATTCACTACGCTGGAGCGATTGTGCTGAGCCCATTCCCACACCGCACTTTGTTGAGCACGTCAAACGGGTGATTTCCCGCGATAGACAGGCTCTGCACTGGCAGCAGCATCAGCCGGTTTCCTGTCCGCACTTTCCTGCTCGCGCAGCCTGGCTCGCGGCAACCGGCGAACCCCAACCAGAACAGGCGATGATATTAAATCATTTGCTGGCTATGCCTCCCGGTGTGGTTGCGGTGACGGCCGCACGGGGTCGGGGCAAATCCGCTCTGGCAGGGCAACTCATAGCGCGGATTAACGGCACTGCGATTGTGACCGCACCTGCCAAAGCTGCAACGGATGTGCTGGCACAATTTGCCGCAGAGCGTTACCGCTTTATGGCGCCGGATGCACTATTAAGCAGTTCTGAAACCGCAGACTGGCTGATTGTGGATGAAGCCGCCGCGATCCCCGCGCCGCTGCTACACCAACTGGTGGCGCGTTTTCCTCGTACGCTGTTAACCACTACAGTACAAGGCTACGAGGGAACGGGTAGAGGCTTCTTGCTGAAATTCTGCGCCCGCTTCCCCAATCTTCGACGCTATGAGTTGCAACAACCCGCGCGCTGGGCGCAGGGATGTCCGCTGGAGCAAATTGTCAGCGATGCGCTGGTGTTTGATGACGAAACGTTTACGCATGCCCCATCGGGGGAGTTGTACTTCTCGGCGTTTGAGCAACACGCCTGGCATACAAACCCGGCGCTGCCGTTAGCGGTATACCAGTTGCTTTCCGGAGCGCATTATCGCACCTCGCCATTAGACCTGCGGCGAATGATGGACGCGCCTGGTCAGCATTTTCTTCAGGCATCAACCGCTGACTCAGTGGCGGGTGCTGTCTGGCTGGTCGATGAAGGGGGACTATCCGCAGAATTAAGCCAGGCCGTTTGGGCAGGATATCGCCGGCCAAGAGGCAATCTGGTTGCGCAGTCACTGGCGGCGCATGGTGGTGACCCGTTGGCGGCGACGCTCGTCGGGAGACGAGTTAGTCGAATTGCGGTTCATCCCGCTCGCCAGCGGGAAGGTATCGGGCAGCAACTGATTATGCAGGCCCATCAGTATTCCTCGCAGTGTGACTATCTTTCCGTCAGTTTTGGTTATACGGCCGAATTGTGGCGTTTTTGGCAGCGATGCGGTTTTGTCATGGTGCGAATGGGGAATCATCGTGAAGCCAGCAGCGGGTGCTATACGGCAATGGCGTTGCTTCCCATCAGTGATGCCGGGCAGCGTCTGGCTGAGCGGGAGCATCAGCGATTGCGTCGCGATGCGGCGATCCTCGCACAATGGAATGATGAGTGTATCCCGGTCGTCCCACTGAAAGAGTCTACGCTTAATGATGATGACTGGGATGAGCTGGCAGGGTTTGCCTTCGCGCATCGGCCGTTACTCACCTCACTCGGTTGCTTAAGCCGTCTTCTCCAGCACTGTGAACAGCCTCTTCCGGCGCTGCGTGGGCGTTTACAGGAAAAATGCAGTGACGCAGAACTATGCAAGCGGCTGAAGGTCTCGGGGCGCAAAGCATTGCTGCTGGTTCAGCGTGAGGAGGCGGCACAGGCGTTAGCGCAGTTGGATACCGAACGTCAGCAACGGTTACATAATCGCATTATGCAATGGCAATTTTTTCACTAACATCTTCAATTTCCTGGCATGGTCATTGCGGTTAAGCGGCGTAGAATAATTCTCATCAGTTAAGGAGATCGCCATGAAACATGACCATTTTGTTGTTCAAAGTCCCGATAAACCCGCTCAACAGCTACTGTTGCTGTTTCATGGCGTCGGCGATAACCCGGTTGCCATGGGCGAAATTGGTTCCTGGTTTGCACCACTGTTTCCGGACGCGCTGATTGTCAGTATTGGTGGCGCTGAGCCTTATAGCGCTGCCGGTGGGCGTCAATGGTTTTCTGTTCAGGGTGTAACAGAAGAGAACCGTCAGGCGCGTATTGATGCCATCATGTCGGTGTTTATCGAAACCGTTCGCTATTGGCAGAAACAGAGTGGTGTGTCACCTCAGGCCACCGCGCTGATTGGCTTTTCGCAAGGGGCGATTATGTCGCTTGAGAGCATCAAAGCCGAGCCAGGGCTGGCATCGCGGGTCATTGCCTTTAATGGTCGTTACGCCACCTTGCCGGAAGCCGCTACCACCGCTACCACAGTGCATTTGATTCACGGCGGTGAAGATCGGGTGATTGAGTTATCTCATGCGGTTGCTGCGCAGGAAGCGTTAATTCGTGCAGGTGGGGATGTGACTCTGGATATCGTCGAAAATTTGGGGCACGCCATTGATGAGCACAGCATGCAGTTCGCGCTTGATCATCTGCGCTTTACCGTACCGAAGCACTACTTTGATGAAGCGCTGAGCGGTGGTAAGCCTCACGATGATGATGTGATTGAAATGATCTGATTGATAACCGTAGGCCGGATAAGGCGAAGCCGCCATCCGGCATGACAGTCAGTGATAGTGCCGGATAGCAACGTGATATGTGTTATCCGGCCTACAAATTATTTCTTCGGCTGATCCTTATTCGGCCAATCGTCGTCATCGTCCCATTTATCGTTAAAATCACGATGCGGGGGAAGTTCCGGCTTATTGGCGAGAAACTTCTTGTGGTCGACACGCTTAAGATCTTTGATCACATTCAGCAGTACCCCCACCAGAAACACCAGCACTAAAATCCACCAATATTTTGCCAGCCAGTCCATGCTCATTTCCTCTTGCAGGAACACTCATCAGGCGACGAGTTGTTCCATGATACGTTGATACATACGGGCAAGCAGCTGCAGGTCGGCGGCATTGACGCATTCATTTATTTTATGAATGGTGGCATTGACCGGCCCAAGTTCCACCACCTGTGCCCCCATGCGGGCAATAAAGCGCCCGTCGGATGTCCCGCCTGTCGTCAGTAACTGCGGTTTAATCTCATTATAGTGCTCAATGGCGTTCACCACTGCATCCACCAGTTTACCGCGTTCGGTCAGGAACGGTTGACCGGAAAGCCACCAGTCTACTGTGTAACGCAGTTGGTGCTTGTCCAACAGTTCCAATACCCGCGACTTAATCATTTCGTCGTTTAATTCGGTGCTGAAACGGAAGTTGAACTGAATAAACAGTTCGCCAGGGATGACGTTGTTGCTGCCCGTGCCCGCCTGAATATTGGCAATCTGCATGCTGGTTGCCGGGAAGAACTCATTGCCTTGATCCCACTCAATCGCCACCAGCTCATTGAGCATTGGCGCAGCCCGGTGCACCGGGTTATCGGCCAGATGTGGGTAGGCTACGTGGCCCTGCACGCCATGAATGGTCAGGTTGCAGGTCAGTGAACCACGACGTCCATTTTTCACCACGTCACCGACGATTTCGGTGCTGGACGGCTCACCGACCAGGCAATAATCCAGCCGCTCATTACGCGCCATCAGCGTTTCAACCACCTTCACGGTGCCGTTTTTAGCGCTGGCTTCTTCGTCAGAGGTTATCAAAAACGCCAGACGACCCTGATGGTCTGGATGCTGTGCGACAAAACGCTCTGCGGCCACGACCATTGCCGCCAGCGAACCTTTCATATCGGCCGCACCGCGTCCGAACAGCATGCCGTCGCGAATGGTCGGTTCAAACGGCGGATTGATCCACCGATCAACATCGCCTGCGGGCACTACGTCGGTGTGACCGGCAAATGCCAGGGTCTCACCTTTTCCGCGCCATGCCCAAAAATTCTGTGTGTCACCAAAATCCATTCGCTCAACGGTAAAACCTACCGCACGCAGGCGTTCAATCATTAACGCCTGGCACCCGGCATCATCCGGGCTCAGAGATGGACGGCGAATAAGCTGCTGTGTCAGCTCAATAACCGGGCACGACATAGATTACACCTCATTAAAAAACTGCGTATAACTGGATTCGCTGAAACCAAGCAGCATAGGCTTACCCGGCGCGCAGAGCAATGGGCGTTTGATAATTGCAGGCATTTCAATCATCAATGAGGCGGCAGCAGTGGCATTAGTGATTTGATTACGCGTTGCTTCATCCAGTTTGCGCCAGGTGGTTCCCCGCGTATTGAGCAGCGCCTCCCAGCCTAACTCGTTGATAAAGGACTGTAACAGCGTGTTGTCCAGACCGTCGACACGATAATCATGGAAGCGGTAGTCAATACCCTGCGTTTCCAGCCAGCGTCAGGCCTTTTTAATTGTATCGCAATTCTTAATGCCGTAGAGGGTGATCATGTGAATCCTTATTAACGTATTTTGAATACTTATTCTTGTATTCTCGCGTTTCTGATAATACATATTGTCATTCATTCGTTATAGAAAAATATAACATTGTTGAACAACGGTGAATAATGATTCCTGAAAGTTCCAAAATTTCACGTCGATCGGTATTTCAGAATTAACCTGTTTGCATCAGTCTGTTTTTCCATCAAAATTGTCAAAGTCGTAGATTATGTGTGAATATTTCAAAATATTGCAGTGAGTCACATAAAATTTATGGGTATAGCGCATAGTGATGACATGACCCCAAGCACTGGAGGATGTAATCACAACCATCGGTTAAATTATCTTCTTTTAATGAGGATGATTTCGTAGAATGCCCATAATAATAAGAGAGGTTGTTATGATTGAACGTGAACTGGGGAACTGGAAAGACTTTATCGAAGTGATGCTTCGTAAATAATTTTCTGGAAGAAATTCATATCCTGCAAAGGATGAAAAAGGCGACTCATCGTAAGTCGCCTTTTTTGTGCCCGATTATTCCGGGCGTGGTTTCAACGGGAAGCGTCTGCGTACCAGCACAAAGAACAGAGGCACGAAGTAAATCGCCAGGATCGTGGCTGAAATCATCCCGCCCATTACGCCAGTCCCCACCGCATGCTGGCCGCCGGAGCCAGCACCGCTGCTGATTGTCATCGGCAGTACCCCGAAGATAAACGCCAGTGACGTCATCAGAATCGGACGCAAGCGCTGGCGACAGGCATGCAGTGTGGCATCGAGCAGATCGTGTCCTTTTTCGTTCATCTCATTGGCGAATTCAACAATCAATATCGCGTTCTTTGCCGAAAGCCCGATAACGGTGAGTAACCCGACCTGGAAGTACACATCGTTTTCCAGACCACGCATCCAGGTCGCCAACAGCGCGCCAATGACACCCAACGGTACGACCAGCATAACGGAGAACGGTACCGACCAGCTCTCGTACAGCGCAGCCAGACACAGGAACACGACCAACAGTGAAATAGCGTACAGGGCAGGAGCCTGAGATCCCGATAACCGTTCCTGATAAGACATCGCTGTCCATTCGAGGCCGAATCCGGTCGGCAACTGATGGACCAGCGATTCCATGATGTCCATCGCAGTACCAGTGCTGACGCCGGGGGCTGCTTCGCCGACGATCTCGACGGCGGAGTAGCCGTTATAGCGTTCCAGACGCGGTGAACCGGTTTCCCAGCGCGATGTGGCAAAGGCCGAGAAAGGCACCATGCCGCCGCTATTGTTGCGCACGTACCACAGGTTTATATCGTCCGGGAGCATGCGGTATTTTGCCGCAGCCTGGACGTAAACCTTCTTCACGCGGCCCCTGTCCATAAAGTCGTTTACGTAACTGGAGCCCCACGCCGTTTGCAATGTGTCGTTGATGTCATCAATGGAAACGCCCAGCGCCTGGGCTTTGCGCTGATCGATATCAATTTGCAACTGCGGACTGTCGTCCAGACCGTTATGACGAACGCGGGTCAGGGATGCGTCCTTCCCGGCCAGCTCAATCAGCTTGTCGCGCGCGGCCATTAACGCGTCATGACCGGCACCAGCGTGATCCTGCAGTTCCATATCGAAACCGGCAGAGCTTCCGAGGCCGCTAATCGCCGGAGGACTGCTGGCGAAGACGCGGGCCTCTTTAATCTTATTAAAGGCTTTAGTCGCACGTTCGATGATAGCGAAAGAGGTTCCGGTGGTAGTGTCGCGCTCATCCCAGTCTTTTAAGCGGACAAACATACGCGCTACGTTTTGACCGTTCCCGCCCGGGCCGGAACCGACCGTGGAAAAGACCGACATAATGTTGTCTTTCTCATGGGTGAAGTAATACTTCTCCACTTCCTGCACCACCTTCAACGTTTGCTGCTGCGTGGAGCCGCTGGGCAACTGTACCGAGGTGGTAAACATCCCGCGGTCTTCTAACGGCAAGAAGGACGTTGGCAGGCGCAGGAACAGGAACACCATGCCGCCAAGCAGCAGTCCGTAGATCAGTATCCAGCGCAGGCTGCGATGCAGGATCCGCGCAACGCCTTTTTCGTAACGCTCAGCGTTGCGGTTAAACATCCGATTAAACCAGCCGAAGAAACCCGTTTGTCCGTGATGTTCACCCTTATGCAGGGGTTTGAGCAAGGTGGCGCACAGGGCGGGGGTGAGGATCATCGCCACCAGAACGGACAACACCATCGCGGAGACGATGGTAATTGAGAACTGGCGGTAAATAGCCCCTGTCGTGCCACCGAAGAAGGCCATCGGGATAAACACCGCCGACAGCACCATGGCGATACCGACCAGCGCTCCCTGGATTTGCCCCATCGATTTTCGCGTCGCTTCACGCGGTGAGAGGCCTTCCTCACTCATAATACGCTCGACGTTTTCCACCACCACGATGGCATCATCGACCAGCAGGCCAATTGCCAGCACCATTGCAAACATTGTTAAGGTGTTAACGCTGTAGCCAAAACCATAAAGCACGGAGAAGGTGCCCATCAGGACGACGGGAACGGCGATGGTCGGGATAAGCGTGGCGCGGAAGTTTTGCAGGAACAGATACATCACGAGGAATACCAGCGCGATGGCTTCCAGCAGCGTTTTCACCACGTCGATAATTGAGGCTTTAACAAAGGAGGTGGTTTCATACGCGACCTTGTATTCCAGCCCGTGCGGGAAATACTGTGACAGTTCGTCAAGGCGGTTAAGCACCAGCTCTGCCGTTGCCATTTCATTGGCGCCGGAGGCCAGTTTCACCCCCAGACCGGAAGCCGGGTTGCCATTAAACCGGCTAAGGTAGTCGTACTTTTCCGCACCCATTTCAACCGTGGCGACGTCGCCCAGTTTAACTTCAGACCCGTCCTGGTTAACGCGAAGCGTAATTGCACGGAATTCATCCGGCGTTTGCAGCAGGGACTGGGCGTTGATCGTCGCATTTAGCGCCTGTTTGTCCACCGAAGGCGTACCGCCAAGCTGCCCAACCGCAATTTGCGCATTCTGTGATTCAATAGCGTCAGTCACATCTTTGGCGGTCATCTGAAAGCTGTTAAGTTTGGCCGGGTCGAGCCAGATACGCATCGAGTACTGTGAACCGTAAGCATCAATATCCCCTACACCGTTAATACGGCTAAGCGGGTCCTGAATATTACTCGCCACGTAGTCGGCGATGTCCTGCTTATCCATTGAGCCATCGGTGGAGACGAAGGCGATTGTCAGAATATTGGTGTCCCCGGTCTTACGCACCGTGACCCCCTGATCCTGTACCGCCTGCGGCAGCTTACGCATTGCCGATTGCAGCTGGTTTTGCACCTGCTGGACGGCCTCGTCAGGATCGGTTCCGGCAACGAAGCTAAGCGTCACCGTAGCCTGGCCTGTCCCGCTGCTCTGCGACGACATGTACATCAGGTTATCGAGACCGGTCATGTTCTGCTCGATCACCTGGGTGACGGTGTTTTCCAGAGTCTGAGCCGATGCGCCAGGATAGTTGGCGGTGACCCGCACGTTTGGCGGTGCCAGGTCGGGATATTGCTCAACGGGCAGTGAAAAAATAGCCAGGGCTCCTGTCAGGCACAACAGGATAGCTAACACCCAGGCAAAAATGGGGCGATCGATGAAAAAATTCGCCATTAAAAGAGGACCTCGTGTTTCTGCGTATCGTTATGGGTATGGCTTGCTTCACTTTAGCGGCAAGGTACGGGTCAAACGTGGAGAAAAAAAGAAGATAATGTAAATTATCATGCCCGTTTACAGCATACCTTTCGTGCCAACGCCATCAGGCCTGGATCCAGACCCGACGGCGCTTTGCGGTTCTTTACGTTAGCTCACTGTCTGATTCAGCTGAACGGAAACTGATACTCACCAGCGTTCCCCCGCCGGAAGGTTGCGAGAAGGTCAGCGTACCGCTGAGTCTCTCTGCACGCTCACGCATGATATTCAGACCGTAGTGCCCCGTAGGCTCATGAGGCTCACCGATACCGACACCGTTATCACGGATATAAACGGTATGATTACCATCCGGCGCGGTCACACAGCTGACAGCAATTTCGCTGGCATTGGCATGCTTAATGGCATTCAGCACCGCTTCACGGACGATTTGTAACAGATGCACCTGCATTTGCGCGTCCAGTGCCAGTGTTGGCAGTCGACAATCGAGAGTCAGTTTAGCCGATGTTTGATTTTGCAACGTTTCCAGCATTTCATGCAGGGCAGAAGGCAAATCGGCCTGCTGTAAGGTCAGGCGGAAGGTGGTAAGCAGTTCGCGCAATTGGCGATAAGCATCATTCAGCGCCTGGGAGAAGTCCGCCATGATGCTTTGCGCCGGAACGTTATCCTGCGGAATAGCGCGTTTCAGTAGCGTAAGCTGAATACGTAAATAAGAGAGCACCTGCGCCAGCGAGTCGTGCAGCTCGCGGGCGATAGTTGCTCGCTCTTCCATTAGCAGCAGTTGCTGAAAATGCTTTTGCGCCTGGTTGAAGTACAGCCCGCGCCCGAGCATAGTTGATACGCTGTTGAGCAGTGGTGTGGAAGCATTCACATTCGGGCTTTGCCAGTGCAGTTCACCGTAAACTGTATCTTGCATCGTGACGGGCAGGATCTGCATTGGCAGTTCAGGGCTTGCCGTTCCTTCGCTGATTCGCCAGTTATCACCGACGGTGAGCTCCAGGAAATACGCGGCGTCATGTTCGCGGACAATCTGTAAAATATGGCGGAAGCAGTACACATCAATCTGGCTGGTATTCAGTGCCTGGGAACATTGATATAACACTTCCAGGCGGCGATTGGCTTCGTGGAGATCGTGGGTTTTCTCGGCGACGGAGGCTTCCAGTGAACGGTACAGCTTATGCAACTCACTCGACATCTGGCTAAACGTTTTTGCCAGTAATCCCAGTTCGTTGGGGAGTTGTGTATCCAGCGGTGAGATATCAAACCGACCGTGTTCAATATGCTGGCTGGCCATCACCAGCTTATTCAGCGGACGCACCACCTGCTGGCGAATACGCCGTAGCGTAAAGAAGACGAGGGTGAAGATGCCGATCCCCCCCGCCAGCGATATGCCAAAAACCAACATCACCTTGCGTTCGGCATAATGCTGAAGTGCCAGCACGAAGAGATCGATTTGATCGACATAGCTATTGATATTGGCCTGGTACCATTTTAAATCGCCATCGATCAGACGGGCGTTCATTTCCAGCCAGTTGGCATGCAGGCGGCCATAGCGGCTTTTTACCGCTTGCGGGACATACCATGCGTTCAGATTTTGTAATGCGGGCGAGTTTAACGCCTGCTGGAAAAGCTGGCGGTGAGCGTTGAGCTGTGGGCTTTGGCTTTGCAGATCGTAACCCAAACGGTAGCTTTGCATGCGCAATGAGCCCGCAACGTTGATGGCCTCAGCATCCCGCAAGCTGCTGGTCAGCGTAAGCAGTGCAATACCCGTTGAGAGAATCGACAGCAACACTATATAGAAAAAAGCCTTAGCCAGGCTGGCTGAGACCGGACGCTTTACCGTCACTTGCGCACCCTCACACAATTCACGCCACGCTCCGACTCAACCTGAACGATTCAGCGTATTTGATAAATGTTAAAAAAGTAATCATGAAACTGATTGTTAAATGAAACACAATTTCATATTCGATGAAATAAATTGATCTGCCACAGGTTCTGGATAAATAGTTGTGCTTCCTGGGCAAATGAACATTGCCGCCCTCTTCAGGGTCGGTTAATAACAACAGTCATATAAAGAATAAGGTTTTCGCAACCAAAAAAGAAGGAAGCCATGAATCGTTTTATTATGGTCAATAGCCAACAGTGCCTGGGATGCCACGCCTGTGAGGTCGCCTGTGTCATGGCCCACAACGGCGAGCAGCATGTCCTGAGCCAACGGCATTTTCAGCCCCGAATTACTGTCATCAAGCATCAGCAACAACGCAGTGTAGTCACCTGCCACCACTGTGAAGATGCCCCCTGCGCCAGAAGTTGCCCGAATGGGGCCATTAGTCATGAGTACGACAGCGTTCAGGTAAATGCGCAAAAGTGTATTGGCTGCAAATCGTGCGTCGTGGCCTGTCCTTTTGGTACGATGCAGATCGTACTCACTCCGGTCGCTAAAGGAAAGGTAAAAGCAACGGCGCACAAATGCGACCTGTGTCATGGGCGTGAAGAGGGCCCGGCTTGCGTGGAGAACTGTCCGGCGCAGGCGTTGCAACTGGTGACGGAGAATTCGCTTACCGGTCTGTCAAAAGCGCGCAGGTTGCGTACCGCCAGTCTGGAAAGCCAGCCATGGCATACCAGCGCTACCGATTTTGTTCCGCATATCATCACCAAACGTGAGCAAATGCAGGCGACGCCTGCGCGTGGCGAGCCGGATAAACTGCCGATTGAGGCGCGTAAAACCAGTTTTGAAGAGATCTATCTGCCGTTTCGCACAGTGCAGGCTGAACGGGAAGCGTCCCGCTGCCTGAAATGCGGCGACCACAGTATTTGCGAATGGACCTGCCCGCTGCATAACCACATCCCGCAGTGGATTGAACTGGTAAAAGCCGGGAATATCGATGCGGCGGTTGAGCTTTCTCACCAGACCAACTGCTTACCCGAAGTGACCGGGCGCGTGTGCCCGCAGGACCGACTCTGCGAAGGAGCCTGTACCGTGCGTAACGAGCATGGCGCGGTGACTATCGGTAATATTGAGCGTTACATCTCCGATCGGGCGCTGAGCAAAGGATGGCGACCCGACTTAAGCCATGTGCAGAAAGTCGATAAACGCGTTGCCATCATCGGCGCAGGTCCGGCGGGCCTGGCCTGCGCGGATGTGCTGGCGCGTAGCGGTATCAGCGCTACCGTGTACGATCGCCACCCCGAAATCGGCGGTTTGCTGACGTTCGGCATTCCGGCCTTCAAACTGGACAAATCGCTGCTGACGCGTCGCCGTGAAATCTTCAGCGCCATGGGTATTCATTTCGAACTGAACTGTGAGGTCGGCAAGGACGTGGCACTGGCCGCGTTACTCGAGGACTACGATGCCGTGTTTGTGGGCGTCGGGACTTATCGCTCGATGAAGGCGGATCTGCCGAATGAAGACGCGCCTGGCGTGTATGACGCGCTGCCGTTCCTGATTGCCAATACTAAGCAGGTGATGGGGCTGGACGAGTTGCCTGAAGAGCCGTTTATCGACACCGCAGGGCTGAACGTGGTCGTGCTGGGCGGCGGTGATACGGCGATGGATTGTGTACGTACCGCGCTACGTCACGGTGCAAGCCAGGTGACCTGCGCCTATCGTCGTGATGAAGCCAACATGCCAGGTTCGAAAAAAGAGGTGAAGAATGCCCGGGAAGAGGGGGCCAATTTCGAGTTTAACGTCCAGCCGGTGGAGCTGGTGCTGAATGCCGACGGTCGCGTCAGCGGCGTGCGTTTCTTACGAACCCAGCTCGGTGAGCCTGATGCGCAGGGGCGTCGTCGCCCGGTTCCCATCGCCGGGAGTGAGTTTGTCATGCCAGCAGATGCGGTGATCATGGCGTTTGGTTTTCACCCGCATGGCATGCCGTGGCTCGAGAGTCAGGGTGTGAAGGTCGATAACTGGGGACGTATTGCCGCCGATGTTGAAAGCGCATACCGTTATCAAACCAGCAACCCGAAAATCTTTGCCGGTGGTGATGCGGTTCGCGGTGCGGATCTGGTTGTTACAGCGATGGCGGAAGGGCGGCATGCCGCACAAGGCATCATTGATTGGCTGGGTGTAAAATCAGTCAAATCTCACTAATCAGCGTCCAGGCCGGATAAAACGCGTTAGCGTTGCCATCCGGCAATGTGCCGGATGAATGCCTGATGGCGCTTTGCTTATCAGGCATTCATAGTTCCAGGACAAACCCGGTTTCACGGCGTAGTATTATTTCTCACTTCTCACCGTGGAGTCGGTATGTCGCAAAAAATCACCCTCATCAAAGATAAAGTCCTGTCCGATAACTACTTCATCCTGCGCAATATCACCTATGACCTGACCCGCAGCAATGGCGAGGTCATTCGCCACAAACGTGAGGTTTACGATCGCGGTAACGGCGCCACAGTTTTGCTGTATAACCCGGAGAAAAAAACCGTCGTGCTGACCCGTCAGTTTCGTATTGCGACCTGGGTTAACGGCAATGAAAGTGGACAATTGATTGAAGCCTGCGCCGGGTTGCTGGACAACGATGAGCCGGAAGTTTGCATTCGTAAAGAAGCCATTGAAGAGACTGGCTATGAAGTGGGCGAAGCACGGAAACTTTTTGAGTTATATATGTCGCCGGGTGGCGTGACGGAGATAATCCACTTTTTTATCGCGCAATACAGTGACAGTCAGCGCGCAAATGCGGGTGGCGGTATTGAAGATGAGGATATTGAAGTACTGGAATTGCCTTTTGAACAGGCACTGTCGATGATCAAAACGGGCGAGATTCGCGACGGGAAAACGGTGCTGCTACTGAACTACCTGCAATCGTCGCATCTTATGGATTAGCGATCAGGGCTTATATTTCTTTACAAAGATACAGGCCAATCCGACGATTCTTATTGAGCCTCATTAGTCGCGCAAGGAAGATACCGCCTGGGCTGTGTGTTTTGATTTCGGAGTTGTACCGTCCATGCGCTATCGCATTATTTTCGTGTTCCTGCTCGGCCTGCTACCGGCCCATTTGCTGTGGGCGGCGCCTGCGCAACAGGCGTTTGCTGACTGGCAGGTGACGTGCAATAACCAAAACTTCTGCGTGGCGCGAAATACGGGAGATCATCACGGTCTGGTGATGACCCTGAGCCGCAGCGCCGGGGCACATACCGATGCCGTGTTGCGTATTGAACTTGGCGGTATGGATTCTCCTGATGTCAAAGAGGCAGATATTGCGCCGCGCTTGCTGCTGGACGGCGCGCCACTCCCACTGGCCGGTGAACACTGGCGTCTTACGCCCTGGCATTTGATGACGGATGATCCGGCTACCATCGCTACATTTTTACAAGCCGTGCAGGATGCGAAAGCCATTACCCTGCAAAAAGGTACGCAAACGCTTTCTCTGTCTGGGCTGAAAGCAGCATTGTTGTTTATTGATGCGCAACAAAAGCGCGTCGGTAGCGAAACCGCCTGGATTGAGAAAGGTGACGAGCCGCCGCTCAGCGTTCCGCCAGCTCCCGCTCTGAAAGGTGTGGCGGTGGTTAATTCCACGCCAACGCCACTCACTCAACAGGAGCGTAATGAGCTGTTGGATTATGGCAACTGGCGGATCAATGGCATCCGCTGTTCACTCGATCCCATGCGTCGTGAGATGCGGGTTTTCGCCTTAACGGACGACAAAGCTCTGCTGATGATCGGCTGCGAAGCAGGGGCATACAACACGATCGATCTGGCATGGACCGTTTCTCGTACCACACCGTTTACCTCTCGCGCTGTACGTCTGAGCCTGCCATTTAAAACCGATGCTGACAGTACCGACATGGAGCTGACCAACGCTACGTTTGACGAGAAATCTCGCGAATTGGTCACTCTCGCCAAAGGGCGAGGTTTATCGGACTGCGGGATCCAGACTCGCTGGCGGTTTGACGGCCAGCGCTTTCGTTTGGTGCGTTACGCACAAGAGCCAAGCTGTGATAACTGGCATGGACCAGATGCCTGGCCCACGCTGTGGATCACGCGTTAATTTAATGCCGGATGCGACTGCGCCTTATACGGCCTGATGGTGATAGATGTCGTAGGCCTGATAAGACGCGTGAGCGTCGCCATCAGGCGTTCAGCACCTTATGCGCTTTGTCGACGATGTTCTCCACCGTAAAGCCGAAGAACGGGAACAGCTTGTCTGCCGGCGCCGACTCCCCATAGCCCGTCATCCCAACAATCGCCCCTTTCAGCCCAACATATTTGTACCAGTAGTCGGCAATACCGGCTTCTACCGCCACGCGCGCGCTGACGTTTGCCGGCAGGACCGACTCCCGGTACGCCTCATCCTGGGCGTCGAAGATATCGGTTGAGGGCAGAGAAACTACCCGTACGTTACGGCCTTCACCGGTCAGTTTTTCCGCCGCCAGCAATGTAATTTCCATTTCTGAACCTGTGGCAATCAGGATGACATCCGGCTTACCGCCGCTATCCTTCAGCACATAGCCGCCGCGGGCAATCTGCTGCACCTGCTCAGGCGTGCGTTCAACCTGTGCCAGATTCTGCCTGGAGAGGATCAGCGCCGTAGGGCCGTTATGACGCTCGACTGCCAGCTTCCAACCCACTGCCGCCTCAACCTGATCGCACGGTCGCCAGGTGCTGAAATTCGGCGTCAGTCGCAGGCTGGCGAGCTGTTCGACGGCCTGATGCGTGGGACCGTCTTCCCCCAGACCAATTGAGTCGTGGGTATAAACCATAATTTGTCGGGCTTTCATCAGCGCCGCCATGCGCGCGGCATTACGGGCATATTCAACAAACATCAGGAACGTTGCGGTGTACGGTACGAAGCCACCGTGGTGCGCGATACCGTTGGCAATGGCGGTCATGCCAAATTCACGCACGCCGTAGTGGATGTAGTTTCCTGCGTGATCCTCTTTAAGAGAAGTGGAGCCTTTCCAGATGGTCAGGTTGCTGGGCGCAAGATCCGCCGAGCCGCCAAGCAGTTCGGGCAGTATCGGTCCGTAGGTGTTCAGGGTATTTTGCGAGGCCTTACGGGTGGCGATTTTGGCCGGGTTGGCCTGCAGGTCGGTAATATATTTCCGGGTCGTTTCTTCCCATGCTTCCGGCAGTTCTCCGCTCATCCGGCGGGTAAACTCTGCCGCCAGTTCCGGATGCGCTTGTCGATACGCCGCGAATTTCTCATTCCAGTCCTGTTGCGCTTTTTCGCCTTTCTCACGCGCGTCCCACGCCCGATAAATCTCTTTGGGGATCTCAAAAGCTGGATGATGCCAGCCCAGTTTCTGTCGGGCCAGGGCCACTTCTTCTTCACCTAACGGCGCACCGTGCGCTTCCTCTTTCCCGGCTTTATTCGGTGATCCAAAACCAATCACCGTGCGGCAGATAATCAGCGACGGCTTGTCGGTAACGCTTTGCGCTTCCTGAATCGCTTTTTTCACCGCTTCAGGATCATGACCGTCAATATCGTGTATCACATGCCAGTGGTAGGCTTCAAAGCGTTTCGCGGTATCGTCGGTAAACCAGCCTTTGGTTTCGCCATCAATTGAGATGCCGTTGTGATCGTAGAAGCCGATGAGTTTGCCCAGTCCCAGCGTGCCCGCCAGCGAACAGACTTCGTGGGATATCCCCTCCATCAGACAACCGTCGCCCATAAAAACCCAGGTGAAGTGGTCGACAATCTCATGGTCCGGCTGGTTAAACTGCGCCGCCAGCGTGCGTTCAGCAATCGCCATTCCGACAGCGTTGGCTAAACCCTGGCCCAGCGGCCCGGTGGTGGTTTCCACGCCCGGTGTGTAGCCAAGCTCAGGGTGGCCGGGCGTTTTTGAATGCAACTGGCGGAAGTTCTTTAATTCTTCCAGCGGCAGGTCATAGCCGGAAAGATGCAGCAGGCTGTAAAGCAGCATTGAGGCGTGGCCGTTGGACAAAATAAACCGATCGCGATCGTACCAGTGAGGATCGCTCGGATTATGGCGGAGAAAATCGTTCCACAGCACTTCGGCGATATCTGCCATTCCCATCGGTGCGCCGGGATGGCCTGAGTTGGCTTTTTGGACGGCATCCATACTCAGCGCACGAATGGCATTGGCAAGCTCTTTACGGGTCATAGGAAATACTCCTTGAAAAGTAAAGCGTTAGAGCGTGTGTTAATTCACACTTTTGGAGAATTTGCAGGCGTTGTCAGCAAAAAGCATAGCAGACAGGCATGGTATTGCTGGCTTAAGCAGGTAACATGGCTGTTATAAATTGATAACAAATTCTTTCTTTGAGTAGTGAGAGTTTGGCGACCTTCAAAGTTTGCGCCGCTGACAGAGGTGATAATGTGCGGCTCAATAGAAGGGTTACCTGCGACACTTTTTTGATCGATACGTGAAAGGAACAACAAGATGGATGACCAGTTAAAACAAAGCGCCCTCGATTTCCACGAATTTCCAGTACCAGGCAAAATTCAGGTTTCTCCGACCAAACCGCTCGCCACTCAACGTGACCTTGCGCTGGCCTATTCACCCGGTGTTGCAGCTCCGTGTCTGGAAATTGAAAAAGACCCGCTGGCCGCCTACAAATACACCGCGCGCGGTAATCTGGTTGCGGTTATTTCCAACGGTACGGCGGTGCTGGGGCTGGGCAACATTGGCGCGCTGGCTGGCAAGCCGGTGATGGAAGGGAAAGGCGTTCTGTTTAAGAAATTCGCCGGAATTGACGTGTTTGACATCGAAGTTGATGAACTCGATCCGGATAAATTTATCAACGTGGTCGCGGCTCTTGAGCCGACGTTTGGCGGTATCAACCTCGAGGATATCAAAGCGCCGGAATGCTTCTACATTGAGCAAAAGCTGCGTGAGCGCATGAATATTCCGGTCTTCCACGACGATCAGCACGGCACGGCAATCATCAGTACCGCCGCCATTCTTAACGGTCTGCGGGTGGTGGAGAAAAATATCTCCGACGTGCGCATGGTGGTGTCTGGCGCAGGCGCGGCGGCGATTGCCTGTATGAACCTGCTGGTGGCGCTGGGCATGCAGAAACACAACATTGTGGTCTGCGACTCCAAAGGCGTGATTTATAAAGATCGTGAACCGAATATGGCCGAAACCAAAGCGGCCTACGCGGTGGTGGATGACGGTAAGCGCACGCTGGACGACGTGATTGATGGCGCAGACATTTTCCTCGGTTGCTCCGGCCCGAAAGTGCTGACCCAGGAAATGGTCAAGAAAATGGCGCGCGCGCCGATGATTCTGGCGCTGGCGAACCCGGAACCGGAAATCCTGCCGCCGCTGGCAAAAGAGGTACGTCCCGACGCCATCATCTGCACCGGCCGCTCTGATTATCCGAACCAGGTTAATAACGTACTGTGCTTCCCGTTCATCTTCCGCGGCGCGCTGGACGTCGGTGCTACCGCCATCAACGAAGAGATGAAGCTGGCCGCGGTACATGCCATTGCGGAACTGGCGCATGCCGAGCAGAGTGAAGTTGTGGCCTCTGCCTATGGCGATCAGGACCTGAGCTTTGGCCCGGAATACATTATTCCTAAACCGTTCGACCCGCGCCTGATCGTCAAAATAGCGCCTGCGGTGGCGAAAGCGGCGATGGACTCTGGCGTGGCGACGCGCCCGATTGCCGACTTTGATGCTTACATCGATAAGCTGAGTGAGTTTGTCTACAAAACTAACTTGTTCATGAAGCCGATTTTCTCGCTGGCACGCAAAGCGCCGAAGCGCGTGGTATTGACGGAAGGGGAAGAGGCGCGTGTGCTGCACGCCACCCAGGAATTGATCACTTTAGGTCTGGCGAAGCCGATCCTGATTGGTCGTCCGAGCGTGATCGAGATGCGCATCCAGAAACTGGGTCTGCAGATCAAAGCGGGCGTTGATTTTGAAATAGTCAACAATGAATCCGATCCGCGCTTTAAAGAGTACTGGAGTGAGTATTATCAGATCATGAAGCGCCGTGGGATCACCCAGGAGCAGGCGCAGCGGGCGGTGATTGCTAATACCACGGTGATCGGTGCGATCATGGTGCAGCGCGGTGAAGCGGATGCGATGATCTGCGGTACGATCGGCGACTACCACGAGCACTTCAGCGTGGTGAACGCGGTATTTGGTCACCGTGACGGAGTGCATACGGCGGGGGCAATGAACGCGCTGCTGCTGCCAAGCGGTAATACCTTTATCGCCGATACCTACGTCAACGACGACCCGACGCCGGATCAACTGGCTGAAATCGCCATTATGGCGGCAGAAACCGTGCGTCGCTTTGGTATCGAACCGAAGGTAGCGTTGCTGTCGCACTCCAACTTTGGCTCATCTAACTGCCCGTCGGCCAGCAAAATGCGCGAAGCGCTGGCGCTGATTAAGGCACGTGCGCCAGAACTGATGATTGACGGTGAAATGCACGGTGACGCCGCGCTGGTGGAAAGTATTCGTAATGACCGGATGCCGGACAGCCCGCTGAAAGGCTCCGCCAATATTCTGGTTATGCCGAATATGGAAGCCGCGCGTATTAGTTACAACTTACTACGTGTTTCAAGTTCCGAGGGCGTAACGGTTGGCCCTGTACTGATGGGCGTAGCGAAACCGGTTCACGTATTAACACCGATCGCCTCTGTTCGTCGTATCGTTAATATGGTGGCGCTGGCGGTCGTTGAAGCACAGACTCAGCCGCTGTAATTTCACTTTAATTAATTCCGGCGCGGGTTTCTCCCGCGCCTTTTTATTTCCCTTTTCTTAGTGATCCACTTCACCTTTTAAACCTGGTTGCCGAATTTTGTTATTTACTCTGACAAAAAATTGCCACGATGGGGGCAGTTTTAGCGGAGGCGGTGAGCAATGGAAAAAGAACGCATTATTCAGGAATTTGTGCCGGGGAAACAGGTCACGCTGGCGCATCTCATTGCGCACCCCGGTGAGGAACTGGCGAAAAAGATCGGCGTTCCCGAAGCGGGCGCTATCGGCATTATGACGCTGACGCCAGGTGAAACCGCAATGATTGCCGGTGACTTAGCCATGAAAGCGGCGGATGTACACATCGGCTTTCTCGATAGATTCAGCGGCGCGCTGGTGATCTACGGCTCGGTTGGCGCGGTAGAGGAAGCGTTATTACAGACGGTAAGCGGTCTGGGGCGATTATTAAATTTCACTTTGTGCAACCTGACAAAAAGTTAATCAGAGGCGGCGATGAAACGTATTGCATTCGTCGGTACGGTGGGGGCGGGGAAAACAACGCTCTTTAATGCGCTACAGGGGAATTATTCCCTCGCCAGAAAAACACAGGCCGTGGAGTTTAATGAAAACGGCGATATCGATACGCCAGGAGAATATTTTAGCCATCCGCGCTGGTATCACGCCTTAATTACCACGCTGCAGGATGTCGATACGTTGATTTATATACATGCGGCAAATGATAAAGAAAGTCGCTTACCTGCCGGGCTGTTGGATATCGGCGCCAGTAAACGACAAATCGCCGTTATCAGCAAAACGGATGTGCCGGATGCCAATGTCGCCGCAACGCGACAATTACTTCGCGGGCTAGGGTTTCAGGAGCCGATTTTTGAGCTCAATAGCCACGACCCAAGCAGTGTGCAGCACCTGGTGGATTATCTGACTGAGCTCAGCCAAAAGGAGGAAAGGGCAGGTGAAAAAACTCATCACAGCTAACGATATTCGTGCGGCCCACGCACGCGGCGAACAGGACGTATCGGTTGTTCTGCGCGCCAGCATCATCACCCCGGAGGCGCGCGAAGTTGCGGCGCTGCTCGGCGTCACTATCACTGAATGCGATGAATCCGCGCCAACTGCCACCGCACCTGCTGCGGTGGATGACGGCAAAACGGAAAGCCAGCGTATTCGTGAAACCATCATTGCACAACTGCCGGAAGGACAGTTTACCGAAAGCCTGGTCGCGCAGCTGATGGACAAAGTGATGAAAGAAAAGCAGTCGCTGGAGCAGGGCGGAATGCAGCCGAGCTTTAACTCGGTGACCGGCAAAGGCGGCGTGAAAGTTATCGACGGCAGCAGCGTGAAGTTTGGCCGTTTTGATGGCGCGCAACCGCACTGCGTCGGCTTAACCGACTTAGTCACTGACCAGGACGGTAGCAGCATGGCCGCCGGGTTTATGCAGTGGGATAACGCATTTTTCCCATGGACGCTGAACTACGACGAAATCGACATGATTCTGGAAGGCGAGCTGCACGTTCGCCATGAAGGCGAAACCATGATTGCCAAAGCCGGGGACGTGATGTTTATCCCGAAAGGCTCCAGCATCGAATTTGGTACGCCATCAACAGTGAAGTTCCTGTATGTGGCCTGGCCTGCGAACTGGCAGTCCTGCTAAGGCGGATGTATGAAGGATTTCATTACCGAAGCATGGCTCAGAGCGAATCATACGCTCAGCGAAGGGGCTGAAATTCATCTCCCCGCTGATGCCCGCCTGACGCCGTCTGCCCGGGAGCTGCTGGAGAGCCGTCGTCTGCGCATTAAGTATATCGACGAGCAGGGAAGCTTGTTTGTTGACGACGAGGAACAGCAGCCGCAGCCGGTACATGGTTTGACCAGCAGCGATACACATCCGCAGGCAACCTGTGAACTGTGTCATCAACCGGTGGCGAAGAAACCTGACACGCTGACGCATCTGACGGCGGACAAAATGGTCGCCAAAAGTGACCCCAGACTTGGATTTCGCGCCGCGCTGGACAGCACCATTGGTCTGGCCGTGTGGTTGCAAATTGAACTGGCGGAACCCTGGCAGCCGTGGCTGGCGGATATTCGCTCGCGCCTGGGCAACATTATGCGTGCTGATGCTGTGGACGAACCGCTGGCCGCACAGGCCATCGTTGGCTTAAGCGACGAAGATTTACACCGGCTCTCGCACCAGCCGCTGCGTTACCTGGACCACGATCATCTGGTGCCGGAAGCCAGCCACGGACGTGATTGCGCGTTGCTTAATCTGCTGCGTACCAAAGTCCGCGAAACGGAAACGGTGGCCGCTCAGGTGTTTATCACCCGCAGTTTTGACGTTATGCGGCCAGACATTCTGCAGGCGCTCAACCGTCTTTCCAGCACGGTTTACGTGATGATGATTCTGAGCGTAGCGAAGCATCCGCTAAGCGTCAGCCAAATCCAACAGCGACTGGGGGAGAAGTCATGATCATTGAACGTGCTCGCCAACTCGCCAAACAAACGCCGGCTCGGGTGGTGTTCCCGGATGCGCTGGATGTACGGGTGCTGAAAGCCGCCAATTACCTGCACCAGCATGGTCTGGCACGCCCCATTCTCGTCGCCAGCCCGTTTGAGCTGCGTCAGTTTGCGCTCAGCCATCGCGTAGCCATGGACGGTATTCAGGTTATTGATCCACAAAGCAATGTACAGATGCGTGAAGAGTTTGCTCTGCGCTGGCTGGCCCGCGCGGGCGAAAAAACGCCGCCGGATGCGCGAGAGAAGCTCAACGATCCGCTGATGTTTGCCGCCGCGATGGTCAGCGCCGGTAAAGCCGATGTGTGTATTGCGGGCAACCTGTCGTCAACGGCAAATGTGCTGCGTGCAGGATTGCGCATTATTGGATTACAACCTGGTTGCAAAACGCTGTCGTCAATTTTCCTGATGCTGCCGCAGTATCTCGGGCCGTCATTAGGGTTTGCAGATTGTAGCGTTGTGCCGCAGCCCACCGCTGCACAGCTGGCAGACATCGCCATCGCCAGCGCTGAAACCTGGAAAGCGATTACCGGTGAAGAACCGCGTGTCGCCATGCTGTCGTTTTCCAGCAACGGCAGTGCTCGTCATCCCAATGTCGCTAACGTGCAGCAGGCGACCGAGATCGTTCGTGAGCGCGCTCCACAGCTTACCGTGGATGGGGAACTGCAGTTTGATGCTGCCTTTGTGCCGGATGTCGCCGCGCAAAAAGCGCCCGCCAGTCCGTTAAAGGGCAATGCCAATGTGATGGTTTTCCCATCGCTGGAGGCAGGCAATATTGGTTATAAAATCGCCCAGCGTTTGGGAGGGTATCGTGCCGTTGGCCCCTTGATTCAGGGACTTGCTGCACCACTCCACGACCTCTCTCGCGGCTGTAGCGTACAGGAAATTATCGAACTGGCGTTGGTGGCAGCTGTGCCGCGCCAGACTGACGTGAGCCGTGAAAGCGTCTCGCAAACACTGGTTGAATGAACGGTCCCGTTCTGGACCCCTTTGATTAAGAGGAAAGCACAATGGAAGCATTAGGAATGATTGAAACCCGGGGCCTGGTTGCACTGATTGAGGCTTCTGACGCGATGGTTAAAGCGGCACGCGTGAAACTGGTTGGCGTGAAGCAGATCGGTGGCGGCCTGTGTACTGCCATGGTTCGTGGTGATGTTGCAGCCTGCAAAGCGGCTACGGATGCCGGTGCTGCTGCCGCGCAGCGTATCGGTGAACTGGTTTCTGTACACGTTATCCCGCGTCCGCATGGCGATCTGGAAGAAGTGTTCCCGATCAGCTTCAAAGGCGACAGCAACGATATGTAAGTCGTCCATGTGACGCCACTGGATCGTTAAGAGAAAGCTGGCGTCACCCTCTCTCCTTTTCACATTACCTTCTGCGGAGGGTAGGGGGAGGTTTTACCTGAAATATGCCACGGAGGCGGGTATGAAACTGGCAATCGTCACAGGACAAATTGTTTGTACCGTTCGCCATCAGGGGCTCGCGCACGACAAGTTGCTGATGGTGGAAATGATTGATACCCAGGGAAATCCCGACGGGCAGTGCGCTGTTGCGATAGACAGCATCGGGGCGGGAACCGGAGAGTGGGTGCTGCTGGTCAGTGGAAGCTCAGCCCGCCAGGCGCACCATAACGACTCATCGCCTGTCGATCTGTGCGTGATTGGCATCGTCGATGAAGTGGTGGCAGGTGGGAAAGTGGTATTTCACAAATAAGGCAGAAAATCATGAATCAACAGGATATTGAACAGGTCGTGAAAGCGGTGCTGCTGAAAATGAAAGACAGCAGTCAACCCGTCAGTGCCGTTCAAGAAATGGGCGTCTTTGCCTCCCTGGATGACGCAGTGGCGGCAGCAAAACTGGCCCAGCAGGGGCTGAAAAGCGTCGCTATGCGCCAACTGGCCATTCACGCCATTCGTGAAGCGGGCGAAAAACACGCCAGAGAATTAGCGGAATTTGCCGTCAGTGAAACCGGCATGGGACGCGTTGAAGATAAATTTGCCAAAAACGTGGCGCAGGCTCGCGGTACCCCGGGCGTGGAATGCCTGTCTCCACAGGTATTGACCGGCGATAACGGCCTGACGCTGATTGAAAACGCACCGTGGGGCGTGGTGGCTTCGGTAACGCCGTCCACCAACCCGGCGGCGACCGTCATTAACAACGCCATCAGCCTGATTGCCGCGGGTAACAGCGTCGTCTTTGCGCCGCACCCGGCAGCAAAAGGCGTTTCTCAGCGCGCGATCGGCCTGCTTAACCAGGCGGTAGTCGCCGCAGGTGGTCCGGCAAACCTGCTGGTTACCGTTGCTAACCCGGATATCGAAACCGCACAGCGTCTGTTCAAATACCCGGGCATCGGACTGCTGGTCGTCACCGGTGGTGAAGCGGTGGTGGAGTCTGCGCGTAAGCATACCAACAAGCGTCTGATTGCCGCTGGTGCCGGTAACCCGCCGGTGGTGGTGGATGAAACGGCCGATCTGACCCGCGCCGCGCAGTCCATCGTCAAAGGCGCATCGTTTGATAACAACATTATCTGTGCCGATGAAAAAGTGCTGATTGTCGTGGATAGCGTTGCTGATGAACTGATGCGTCTGATGGAAGGCCAGCACGCGGTCAAACTGACGACCGCCCAGGCTGAACAGCTGCAACCGGTACTGCTGAAAAATGTCGATGAGCGCGGTAAAGGCACAGTCAGCCGTGACTGGGTCGGGCGCGATGCGGCAAAAATCGCCGCGGCGATCGGCCTGAATGTTCCGGAGCAAACCCGCTTGTTGTTCGTCGAAACCTCCGCCACGCATCCGTTTGCAGTGACTGAACTGATGATGCCGGTGCTGCCGGTGGTGCGGGTGGCTAACGTTGACGAAGCCATTGCGCTGGCCGTTACGCTCGAAGGTGGTTGTCACCATACGGCGGCGATGCACTCACGCAACATCGACAACATGAACCGTATGGCTAACGCCATCGACACCAGCATTTTCGTCAAGAACGGACCGTGCATTGCCGGCCTTGGGCTTGGCGGCGAAGGCTGGACGACCATGACCATTACCACGCCAACCGGGGAAGGGGTGACCAGTGCGCGCACGTTTGTACGCCTGCGTCGCTGTGTGCTGGTGGATGCGTTTCGCATCGTATAAGGAGTGAAAGAGATGGCGCATGACGAACAACTGTGGCTCACACCCAGACTGCAAAAAGCGGCATCGCTGTGTAACCAGACGCCTGCCGTAAGCGATTCACCGCTGTGGCTGGGCGTTGATTTGGGAACCTGTGATGTAGTGTCGATGGTTGTTGACAGCGATGGGCAGCCGGTTGCGGTTTGTCTGGACTGGGCTGACGTCGTGCGCGATGGCATCGTCTGGGATTTCTTCGGTGCTGTGACCATTGTTCGTCGCCATCTCGATACGCTCGAGCAACAACTGGGTTGCCGTTTTACTCATGCGGCTACCTCATTCCCGCCGGGCACTGACCCGCGTATCTCTATCAACGTGCTGGAGTCTGCCGGGCTTGAGGTGAGCCATGTGCTGGATGAGCCAACCGCCGTGGCGGATCTGCTGGCGCTTGATAACGCCGGAGTCGTCGATATCGGCGGTGGTACGACCGGTATCGCCATTGTGAAACAGGGCAAAGTGACTTACTCCGCCGACGAAGCGACCGGTGGGCACCACATTTCCCTGACGCTTGCCGGGAACCGTCGTATTCAACTGGAAGAAGCCGAGCAGTTCAAACGCAGCAACGGCAAAGAAATCTGGCCGGTGGTTAAGCCGGTTTACGAAAAGATGGCGGAAATCGTCGCCCATCATATTGCCGGACAAGGGATAACGGATTTATGGCTGGCTGGTGGGTCCTGTATGCAGCCGGGTGTTGATGAGCTTTTTCGTAAGCGTTTCCCGGAGCTGCAGGTGCATTTACCGCAGCACAGTCTGTTTATGACCCCGCTGGCGATTGCCAATAGCGGAAAAGTAAAAGCGGAAGGAATCTATGCAAGCTGAATTGCAGACCGCGCTCTTTCAGGCATTCGATGCCCTGAATCTGCAACGCGTAAAAACGTTCAGCGTTCCACCGGTCACATTATGCGGACTGGGAGCGCTCAGCACCTGCGGACAGGAAGCGCAAACGCGCGGACTGACGCATATGTTCGTCATGGTTGATAGCTTCCTGCATCAGGCGGGAATGACCGCCGCACTGGAACGCAGCCTGGCGATGAAAGGCGTGGCGATGACGCTGTGGCCATGTCCGGTAGGCGAACCGTGCATCACTGACGTTTGTGCGGCGGTCGCGCAACTGCGCGAATCAAAATGTGACGGCGTGGTGGCCTTTGGCGGCGGCTCGGTACTGGATGCCGCTAAAGCAGTGGCGCTGCTGGTGACCAACCCGACGCAAACGCTGGCTGACATGACCGAGCACAGCGTGCTGCGCCCGCGTCTGCCGCTGATTGCCGTGCCAACCACCGCCGGGACCGGGTCAGAAACCACCAACGTTACGGTGATTATCGACGCCGCCACCGGACTCAAAAAAGTGCTGGCCCACGCAACCCTGATGCCGGACGTCGCCATTCTGGATGCCGCGGTAACGGAAGGCGTTCCGGCGCACGTGACGGCAATGACCGGCATTGACGCGCTGACCCATGCCGTTGAAGCGTACAGCGCGCTGAACGCGACGCCGTTTACCGACAGCCTGGCGATTGGCGCGATTGCGATGATCGGCAAATCGCTGCCGAAAGCGGTGGGCTACGGCCACGATCTGGCGGCGCGTGAAAGCATGTTACTGGCGTCCTGCATGGCGGGAATGGCGTTTTCCAGCGCGGGGCTGGGCCTGTGTCACGCGATGGCGCACCAGCCGGGTGCGACGCTGCACATCCCACACGGACAGGCTAACGCCATGCTGCTACCCACGGTAATGGGGTTCAACCGCATGGTGTGTCGTGAGCGCTTCAGCCATATCGGCAGGGCGTTAACCAATAAGAAATCAGACGATCGTGACGCCATCAGCGCGGTCAGCGAGCTGATCGCCGAAGTGGGCCAGACCAAACGGCTCTCAGACGTTGGGGCAAAACCCGAGCATTACAGCGCATGGGCACACGCCGCGCTGGAGGATATTTGTATTCGCAGTAACCCACGCACCGCCACGCAGGCCGAAATTATCGCGTTGTATGCGGCGGCACAATAAATACACATATGACAGGGAGTGAAGGCTATGGGAATTAACGAAATCATCATGTACATCATGATGTTCTTTATGCTGATTGCCGCCGTGGACAGGATCCTGTCGCAGTTCGGCGGTTCGGCGCGCTTCCTCGGTAAGTTCGGTAAGAGCATTGAGGGATCGGGCGGTCAGTTTGAAGAAGGCTTTATGGCAATGGGCGCGCTGGGTCTGGCGATGGTCGGTATGACCGCGCTGGCGCCGGTACTGGCGCATGTGCTCGGGCCGGTGATTATTCCGCTGTACGAAATGTTGGGCGCGAACCCGTCGATGTTTGCCGGAACGCTACTGGCGTGCGATATGGGCGGCTTCTTCCTGGCGAAAGAACTGGCGGGCGGCGACGTTGCGGCATGGTTGTACTCTGGCCTGATCCTCGGCGCGATGATGGGACCGACGCTGGTGTTCTCCATTCCGGTTGCGCTGGGAATTATTGAACCGTCTGACCGTCGTTATCTGGCGCTGGGCGTGCTGGCCGGTATCGTCACCATTCCGATTGGCTGTATTGCGGGTGGTCTGGTCGCGATGTACTCCGGTGTGGAAATCAACGGTCAGCCGGTGGAGTTCACCTTTGCGCTGATCCTGATGAACATGATCCCGGTGCTGATCGTGGCCGTGCTGGTGGCGCTGGGACTGAAATTCATCCCGGAAAAAATGATCAACGGCTTCCAGATCTTCGCCAAGTTCCTGGTAGCGCTGATCACCCTCGGTCTGGCTGCGGCAGTCATCAAGTTCCTGCTCGGCTGGGAGCTGATCCCAGGTCTTGATCCTATTTTCATGGCGCCAGGCGACAAGCCGGGTGAAGTGATGCGCGCCATCGAAGTTATCGGTTCTATCTCCTGTGTGCTGCTGGGTGCCTACCCAATGGTGCTGCTGCTGACCCGCTGGTTTGAAAAACCGCTGATGAGCGTCGGCAACCTGTTAAAAGTCAATAACATTGCGGCTGCGGGTATGGTGGCAACGCTTGCCAACAACATCCCAATGTTCGGCATGATGAAAAACATGGATACCCGCGGCAAAGTGATCAACTGCGCGTTCGCGGTCTCAGCGGCCTTCGCGCTGGGTGACCACTTAGGCTTCGCCGCTGCCAACATGAACGCCATGATCTTCCCGATGATTGTCGGCAAGCTGATCGGCGGCGTGACGGCGATTGGCGTGGCTATGCTGTTAGTACCGAAAGACGAAGATGTTCCGGCACCAGCAGAAACCAATCCGGAGGCGCAATCGTGAATACTCGCCAGCTACTCAGCGTCGGTATCGATATCGGCACCACCACCACTCAGGTGATCTTCTCCCGCCTTGAGCTGGTTAACCGTGCGGCAGTGTCGCAGGTGCCGCGCTACGAATTCATCAAACGCGAAATTAGCTGGCAAAGCCCGGTGTTCTTTACCCCCGTTGATAAGCAGGGCGGGTTGAAAGAGGCCGAACTGAAAGCCCTGATCCTCGCCCAGTATCAGGCGGCGGGGATTGCGCCAGAGACCGTCGATTCCGGCGCGATCATCATTACCGGGGAAAGCGCCAAAACCCGCAACGCACGACCTGCGGTGATGACGCTCTCCCAGTCGCTGGGGGATTTCGTGGTTGCCAGCGCCGGTCCGCATCTGGAATCGGTGATTGCCGGTCACGGTGCGGGGGCACAAACCCTGTCCGAGCAGAAGTTGTGCCGCGTACTGAATATCGACATCGGCGGCGGTACGTCGAATTACGTCCTGTTCGACGCGGGAAAAGTCAGCGGCTCGGCCTGCCTGAACGTCGGCGGGCGGCTACTGGAAACGGACGGTCAGGGGCGCGTAGTACATGCGCATCAGCCGGGGCAGATGATTGTTGATGACGTATTTGGTCCAGGCACTGATGCCCGAACCCTCAATGCGGCGCAGCTTGTTCAGGTGGCCCGACGGATGGCGGCGCTGATTGTGGAGGTGATTGACGGCACGCTTTCACCGTTGGCGCAGGCGCTGATGCAAACCGGTCTGCTGCCTGTTGGCGTGAAGCCTGAAGTGATTACGTTGTCCGGCGGGGTGGGCGAGTGCTACCGCAACCAACCTGCCGATCCGTTCTGTTTTTCCGACATTGGGCCGCTGTTAGCAACGGCGCTGCATGAACATCCGCGCCTGCGTGAGATGAACGTGCAGTTTCCGGCGCAAACCGTGCGCGCCACGGTGATTGGCGCCGGTGCGCATACGCTGTCGCTTTCAGGCAGCACTATCTGGCTGGAGGGTGTGGCGCTTCCGCTGCGCAATCTGCCGGTGGCGATTCCGGTTGATGAGGCTGATCTGGTGGCCGCCTGGCAGCAGGCGCTGCTGCAGCTCGACCTTGACCCGAAAACCGACGCCTACGTGCTGGCGCTGCCCGGTTCGCTACCGGTGCGCTACGCCGCGCTGTTAACGGTGATTGATGCGCTGCTGGCCTTTGTCGCGCGCTATCCGAATCCGCATCCCCTGCTGGTGGTAGCCGAGCAGGATTTTGGTAAAGCCCTGGGCATGCTGTTACGCCCACAGTTACAGCAACACCCGCTGGCGGTCATCGATGAGGTGGTTGTCCGGGCGGGGGACTATATCGACATTGGTACGCCTCTTTTTGGCGGATCGGTTGTGCCGGTGACGGTGAAATCACTCGCATTTCCTTCCTGAGGGAACGACTTATGAAACTAAAGACCACATTGTTCGGCAATGTTTATCAGTTTAAGGATGTTAAAGAGGTGCTGGCAAAAGCCAACGAACTGCGTTCGGGGGATGTGCTGGCAGGCGTGGCTGCAACCAGTTCGCAAGAGCGCGTGGCGGCTAAGCAGGTATTGTCGGAAATGACGGTGGCGGATATCCGCAACAACCCGGTGATTTCCTATGAAGAGGACTGCGTGACGCGTCTTATTCAGGATGACGTCAACGAAACGGCCTATAACCGCATCAAAAACTGGAGTATCAGCGAGCTGCGCGAGTACGTGCTGAGCGATGAAACCTCCGTGGATGACATTGCGTTTACGCGCAAAGGGTTAACGTCGGAAGTGGTCGCCGCGGTAGCAAAAATCTGCTCTAACGCGGACCTGATCTACGGCGGTAAGAAAATGCCGGTGATCAAAAAGGCTAACACCACCATCGGTTTGCCGGGCACCTTCAGCTGTCGTTTACAGCCGAACGACACCCGTGATGACGTGCAGAGTATTGCTGCACAAATCTATGAAGGGCTGTCCTTCGGTGCGGGCGATGCGGTAATTGGCGTCAACCCGGTCACGGATGACGTGGAAAACTTAAGCCGCGTGCTCGATACCGTGTATGGCGTTATCGACAAGTTCAATATTCCGACCCAGGGCTGCGTACTGGCGCACGTGACCACCCAGATCGAAGCGATTCGTCGCGGCGCACCGGGCGGGCTGATTTTCCAGAGTATCTGCGGCAGTGAGAAAGGTTTAAAAGAATTTGGCGTTGAGCTGGCGATGCTGGATGAGGCGCGTGCAGTGGGCGCGGAGTTCAACCGCATCGCCGGGGAAAACTGCCTGTACTTTGAAACCGGGCAAGGGTCTGCGCTCTCCGCTGGCGCTAACTTTGGTGCCGATCAGGTGACGATGGAAGCGCGTAACTACGGGCTGGCGCGTCACTACGATCCGTTCCTGGTGAACACCGTGGTGGGCTTTATCGGGCCGGAATATCTCTACAACGACCGTCAGATTATTCGCGCGGGCTTAGAAGATCACTTCATGGGCAAGCTGAGCGGCATCTCAATGGGTTGCGACTGCTGTTACACCAACCATGCTGATGCTGACCAGAACCTCAACGAAAACCTGATGATTCTGCTCGCTACCGCTGGCTGCAACTACATCATGGGCATGCCGCTCGGTGACGACATCATGCTCAACTACCAGACCACCGCCTTCCACGACACCGCGACCGTGCGTCAGTTGCTGAACCTGCGCCCGTCGCCGGAGTTTGAACGCTGGCTGGAAACCATGGGCATTATGGCAAACGGTCGCCTGACCAAACGGGCGGGCGATCCGTCACTGTTCTTCTGATGACGCGGGGATGACATACGATGGATCAAAAACAGATTGAAGAAATTGTACGCAGTGTAATGGCGTCAATGGGGGAGTCACAGCCGCAGGCTCAAGCGCCGTCACCAGAAGCGAAATGCAGCACTACGCAGTGCGCCGCACCAACGGGTGAAAGCTGTGCGATGGACTTAGGTTCAGCCGAAGCGAAAGCGTGGATTGGCGTTGAGAACCCGCACCGTGCCGAAGTGCTGACCGAGCTGCGCCGCAGCACCGCCGCGCGTGTATGTACCGGTCGTGCCGGTCCGCGCCCGCGCACTCAGGCGCTGCTGCGCTTCCTGGCCGACCACTCGCGTTCAAAAGACACAGTGTTGAAAGAAGTCCCGGAAGAGTGGGTGAAAGCGCAAGGCTTGCTGGAAGTACGCTCGGAAATCAGCGACAAAAACCTGTATCTGACGCGCCCGGACATGGGGCGTCGTCTGAGCGCAGAAGCCATTGAAGCGCTGAAATCACAGTGTGTAATGAATCCGGATGTGCAGGTGATTATCTCTGATGGCCTGTCTACCGACGCCATCACCGCTAACTACGAAGAGATCCTGCCGCCGCTGTTGTCGGGCTTAAAACAGGCCGGATTGAAGGTCGGGACGCCGTTCTTTGTGCGCTATGGGCGCGTGAAAATTGAAGATCAGATCGGCGAACTGCTGGGTGCAAAAGCGGTGATCCTGCTGGTTGGTGAACGTCCGGGCCTCGGCCAGTCGGAAAGTCTTTCTTGCTATGCCGTCTATTCGCCACGCGTGGCGACAACCGTTGAAGCTGACCGTACCTGTATCTCGAATATTCACCAGGGCGGTACGCCACCGGTTGAAGCGGCGGCGGTGATTGTGGATTTGGCCAAGCGCATGCTGGAGCAAAAAGCGTCCGGCATCAATATGACCCGTTAAGGAGGCATCATGCCAGCATTAGATTTGATTAGACCTTCAGTCACCGCAATGCGCGTGATTGCCTCGGTAAATGACGGTTTTGCCCGTGAACTTAAATTACCGCCACATATACGTAGTCTCGGACTCATCACAGCAGATTCTGATGACGTGGCGTATATTGCTGCAGACGAAGCGACAAAACAGGCGATGGTGGAAGTGGTTTATGGCCGCTCGCTGTATGCCGGCGCGGCGCACAGTCCCTCTCCAACCTCGGGCGAAGTGCTGATCATGCTCGGTGGACCTAACCCGGCCGAAGTTCGCGCCGGCCTGGACGCGATGGTCGCCAATATCGAAAGCGGCGCGGCGTTCCAGTGGGCCAATGACGCAGAAGATACCGCCTTCCTTGCGCACGTGGTTTCGCGTACCGGTTCGTATCTCTCGGCGACCGCAGGATGCCGACTTGGCGATCCGATGGCGTATCTGGTGGCTCCGCCGCTGGAAGCAACGTTTGGTATTGATGCTGCGCTCAAATCTGCCGATGTACAGATTGTCACCTACGTGCCGCCGCCGTCAGAAACCAACTACTCAGCGGCGTTTTTAACTGGTAGCCAGGCTGCCTGTAAAGCTGCCTGTAATGCTTTCGCTGATGCTGTTCTGGATATTGCCCGAAATCCGGTACAACGCGCGTAAGAGAGGTTGTGATGATCAATGCACTGGGATTACTGGAAGTGGATGGCATGGTGGCTGCCGTAGACGCGGCAGATGCCATGCTGAAAGCCGCGAACGTGCGTCTGCTCAGTCACCAGGTGCTGGATCCTGGCAGGCTGACTCTGGTGGTGGAAGGCGATCTGGCCGCGTGTCGTGCAGCGCTGGATGCCGGAAGCGCTGCTGCAGCGCGTACAGGACGTGTTGTCAGCCGCAAGGAGATAGGGCGGCCGGATGATGACACCCAGTGGCTGATCGGCGGTTTTACGCGCCAGCCGAAGAAACCCGCACCGAAGCCAGAAATGATGCCAGAAGACAAAGCGGAAAAGACGCAGGACACGCCTGTGACATCTGAATCTTCTGATGAACTCCTGGCGTTGTTGGCATCAACCCGTCAAGGAATGACGGCAGGGGAAGTGGCCGCGCACTTTGGCTGGTCACTTGATGAAGCCAGAAAGGCGCTGGAACAGCTCTTTTCTGACGGAGCGTTGCGTAAACGCAGTAGTCGCTATCGCTTAAAAAATTAACCTGTCGGAGGGCCGGGGGCTTCGTTGAAGCTTCCGGCTTAAAAGATCATGAAAAAGACCCGTACTGCAAACCTGCACCATCTTTATCATGAAGCATTACCCGAAGACGTTAAACTTACGCCGAAGGTCGAGGTGGACAACGTTCACCAACGGCGAACAACAGATGTGTATGAGCATGCCCTGACGATTACCGCCTGGCAGCAGATTTACGATCAACTGCATCCGGGAAAATTTCATGGCGAGTTCACGGAAATCCTGCTTGATGATATTCAGGTGTTCCGTGAATACACCGGTCTTGCGCTGCGCCAGTCATGCCTGGTCTGGCCGAACTCGTTCTGGTTTGGTATTCCGGCCACCCGCGGCGAGCAGGGATTTATTGGTACGCAATGCCTTGGCAGTGCTGAAATTGCGACCCGCCCAGGCGGAACGGAGTTTGAGCTGAGCACACCCGATGATTACACCATTCTTGGGGTCGTTATCTCTGAAGACACCATTGCGCGTCAGGCTAACTTCCTGCATAACCCGGAAAGGGTGCTGCATATGCTGCGCAACCAGTCGGCGCTGGAGGTGAAAGAACAGCACAAAGCCGCGCTATGGGGCTTTGTGCAACAGGCGCTGGCGACGTTTAGCGAGAATCCTGAGAACCTTCATCAGCCGGCGGTGCGCAAAGTGTTGGGTGATAACCTGCTGCTGGCGATGGGCACCATGCTGGAAGACGCTCAGCCGATTATGACCGCTGAAAGCATCAGCCATCAGAGCTATCGCCGCCTGCTGTCGCGGGCGCGCGAATATGTGCTGGAAAATATGTCAGAGCCGCTGACCGTACTCGACTTGTGCAACCAGCTACATGTGAGTCGTCGCACGCTGCAAAACGCGTTTCACGCAATCCTCGGTATCGGACCGAATGCCTGGTTAAAACGTATTCGTCTGAATGCCGTGCGCCGGGAGCTTATTAGCCCGTGGTCGCAAAGTGCGACGGTGAAAGACGCTGCGATGCAGTGGGGATTCTGGCATTTAGGGCAGTTTGCTACCGATTACCAGCAGTTGTTTGCGGAGAAACCGTCGCTGACGCTGCATCAGCGCATGCGTCAGTGGGCGTGATGAGATTATTGTGCCGGATGCGACGCTAACACGTCTTATCCGGCCTACGGGTTTTGCCGTTGCTTATCCGGCCATTACACCCAGTCGCGGACCTGAATAAATTCGCTAAGGGCGGCTTCCGGGCTGTTCGCTTCCGGCTGCCAGTCATATTCCCAGCGTACCAGCGGCGGCATCGACATCAAAATCGATTCCGTGCGCCCGCCGGTCTGTAAACCGAATAACGTGCCGCGATCCCACACCAGATTAAATTCCACATAGCGTCCGCGACGATAAAGCTGGAAGTTTCGCTCGCGCTCGCCCCAGCTCATCGCTTTGCGGCGTTCGACGATTGGCAGATACGCTTCGGTGTAACCTTGCCCGACCGCCTGCATAAAGGCGAAGCAGTGGTCGAAATCTGGCGTATTTAGATCATCGAAAAACAGTCCGCCGATGCCGCGCTGCTCGTTACGGTGCTTGAGAAAGAAGTAGTCATCGCACCACTTCTTGTAACGTGGATAAACGTCATTGCCGAACGGCTGGCACAGATCACGCGCTGTGCGGTGCCAGTGAATCGCATCCTCATCAAAGCCGTAGTAGGGCGTTAAATCAAAGCCGCCGCCAAACCACCACACCGGGTCGGCGCCCGGTTTTTCCGCGATAAAAAACCGTACGTTGGCATGGCTGGTCGGAATGTAAGGATTCTGCGGATGCACCACCAGCGAGACACCCATCGCCTCAAAGCTGCGCCCGGCAAGCTCCGGGCGATGTGCAGTAGCCGATGCTGGCATTGCATCGCCGTGGACGTGGGAGAAGTTGACGCCCGCTTGCTCGAAAATACCACCGTTACGCAGCACCCGGCTACGACCGCCGCCGCCCGCTTCGCGTTGCCAGTTATCCTCAACAAATTCGGTGCCGTCTATGGTGGATAACTGCTGACAAATATCATCCTGCAGGCTAAGCAGGAACTGTTTTACGCGCTGTGCATCGGGCTTCATGATTAACGTTTCTTCGAGTGTGCTTTCTGGTTATCAAACCAGTGGAAATAGCTAATGATGCCATTGGCGATAGCGGTAGCGATTTTTTGACGAAACGCCGTCGTGCCCAGCAGTCGCTCTTCTTCCGGGTTGGTAATGAACGAGGTTTCGACCAGTACCGACGGAATTGATGGTGATTTTAGCACCACGAAGGCGGCCTGTTCCGTGCTACGACTGTGCAGACGATGTACTGGCTTGATCTTCTTGAGAATATGCGAGCCTAAGGTCAGGCTGTTTTTAATGGTGTCGGTTTGCACCAGATCGAACAATACCTGCTGCAGCAAATGGTCTTTATCGGTGGTTTTCTTTCCGGCTACTTCATCGGCCCGGTTTTCACGGTCGGACAGATATTTCGCCATGGCGCTACTGGCACCGCGATTAGACAGCGCAAAGACCGACGCACCTGCGGCGCTCGGATTGGTGAAACCGTCGGCGTGAATCGACATGAACAGATCGGCGCCATGCTTATGGGCTATCTCGACGCGATCGTACAGTGGAATAAACGTATCGCCGGAGCGGGTCAGGCGTGCATCAATCCCCTGGTTGCGTAGAATCGAGCGCACGTTTTTGGCAATCGCCAGCACCACGTGCTTCTCCTTTGAACCGTTGCGACCAATGGCGCCGGTATCAATCCCGCCGTGACCCGGATCGAGGACAACTACGCGCTTAGCGCCGGCTTTTTTCGCTTTCGGTTTGCTGTGACCATTGCTGGTCTTAAGCGCTTCTTCTTTAGCGATGGCTTGCGACATGCCTGACAGCGTCAGGGCGGCCAGCCCGGCTTTCAACACCTGGCGGCGCGATGTGAGTGTTTTTAGTGGTTTAAAAGTGCTCATACGGCCTGAGTTGTAAAAAAAAGGTTCTAAACGTTATATCGTATCGCGTTGTCCGTTGCGACGGATCGGGATAAGAATTGTTTTACTTTTCATTTCAATACGTGACAATTCCGTATTATGCCATTTTTTCCGTCGCTTCGCGTCAGATATTGGCTAAATCAGTGGTTCGCGCCATAATCGCTTTTTAACGTCCTGAAAAGGAAACTAATACCATGGAAATACGCGTATTTCGCCAGGAAGATTTCGAAGAGGTGATCACCCTCTGGGAGCGCTGTGATCTGCTGCGTCCATGGAATGACCCGGAAATGGACATTGAACGCAAGGTCAATCATGACGTCAGCTTGTTTCTGGTCGCAGAAGTGAACGGCGAGGTGGTCGGCACAGTGATGGGGGGCTATGACGGTCATCGTGGCTCCGCCTATTACCTTGGCGTGCATCCTGAGTTCAGGGGGCGCGGTATTGCTAATGCGCTGCTGAACCGACTGGAGAAAAAGCTCATTGCCCGCGGTTGTCCGAAGATTCAAATCATGGTGCGTGACGATAATGACGTTGTGCTGGGTATGTATGAGCGTCTGGGCTATGAACATACCGATGTACTCCATCTGGGTAAACGTTTAATCGAAGATGAAGAGTACTGAGTTTCATCCCGCCGACTATGACGGTCATGGGCGTCTGCGCTTGCCTTTTCTCTTCTGGTGCGTACTGTTGTTGCAGGCACGCACCTGGGTTTTGTTTGTGATTGCCGGTTCTTCTCGTGAGCAGGGCAACACGTTGCTGAATCTGTTTTATCCCGATCATGACGCATTCTGGCTGGGTTTGCTCCCCGGCGTTCCCGCCGTGCTGGCGTTTTTACTCAGCGGGCGGCGTTTTGCGTTCCCCGTTTTGTGGCACAGGCTGCGCGGATTATTGATTCTCGCTCAACTGGTGCTGCTGTGCTGGCAGCCGATGCTGTGGTTGGGGGGCGATCCGGTCAACGGCGTTGGTCTGGCGCTGCTGGTGGCGGATATTGTCGCGCTGGTCTGGCTGTTAACCAATCAACGTTTGCGCGCCTGTTTTTCCCCCGAGAAAGAATAACGGCACTTTTTAGTGAAACCGGACTCAAAGCAGCGTTGATAAATATGGAAGGAAGTGAAATGAAATCACTGCGTTTGACGTTATGCGCGATACCGCTTGTGCTGACAGGGTGTTCAACCCTCTCATCGGTGAACTGGTCCGCCGCTAATCCGTGGAACTGGTTTGGTTCTTCGACCGAGGTCACTGAGCAAGGCGTGGGGAAACTCACGGGAGCGACGACATTGGATGAAAAGACCATTGCTGATGCGCTGGATGGCGATTATCGCCTGCGTAGTGGGATGAAAACCAATAACGGCACTGTCGTGCGCTTTTTTGAGGCAATGAAAGGTGACAAGCTGGCAATGGTGATCAATGGCGACCAGGGAACGATCAATCGCATTGATGTATTGGACAGCGACATCGCATCAGCCGCGGGTGTCGAAATCGGTACACCGTTTAGCGACCTTTACACTAAAGCTTTTGGTCATTGCCAGAAAGCAACCGGTGATGACAGCGCGGGCGTTGAGTGTAAAGCCGAAGGAAGTCAGCATATTAGCTATATTTTTTCCGGTGACTGGAGCGGCCCTGAAGGCATAATGCCGTCTGACGATACGCTACAAGAGTGGAAAGTAAGCAAAATTATCTGGCGGCGTTAATTTGCGTCTGAACAAATCGACTTACTAAAAAAACAGGTAGAATAACGCCCAGCAATGCCACGATGTCGTGGCAGCTTTTTTCAGGAGGAACAATGTCTCAGGTTCAGAGTGGCATTTTGCCAGAACATTGCCGTGCGGCGATTTGGATTGAAGCCAATGTAAAAGGTGATGTTGAGGCCCTGCGTGCGGCCAGCAAAACGTTTGCCGATAAGCTGGCGACCTTTGAAGCGAAATTTCCGGATGCGCATCTGGGCGCGGTAGTCGCTTTTGGCAACAATACCTGGCGCACACTGAGCGGCGGCGTGGGCGCGGAAGAGCTGAAGGACTTCATCCCCTACGGTAAAGGTCTGGCTCCGGCGACCCAGTATGACGTACTGATCCATATTCTCTCGCTGCGCCATGATGTGAACTTCTCCGTTGCGCAGGCGGCAATGGAAGCATTTGGCGATTGCATTGAGGTTAAAGAAGAGATCCACGGTTTCCGCTGGGTGGAAGAGCGTGACCTCAGCGGCTTTGTTGATGGCACTGAAAACCCGGCAGGCGAAGAAACGCGCCGTGAAGTCGCTGTTATTAAAGATGGCGTCGATGCTGGCGGCAGCTATGTATTCGTGCAGCGTTGGGAACATAACCTGAAGCAGCTTAACCGCATGAGCATTCACGACCAGGAAATGATGATTGGCCGTACCAAGGAAGCCAACGAAGAGATCGACGGTGACGACCGTCCGGTCACCTCTCACCTGAGCCGTGTGGATCTGAAAGAAGATGGCAAGGGGCTGAAAATTGTGCGCCAGAGCCTGCCATACGGCACTGCCAGCGGCACGCATGGTCTCTATTTCTGCGCCTACTGCGCGCGTCTGCACAATATTGAGCAGCAACTGCTGAGCATGTTTGGTGATACCGACGGTAAACGTGACGCGATGCTGCGCTTCACTAAACCGGTCACCGGTGGCTATTACTTTGCACCGTCGCTGGATCGACTGATGGCGCTGTAACCCCGGTGTTGCCTGGTTGCGCTCACGCTTACCAGACCTACCGCGTTCTTATCTGTCATGAAATTGAAAATCCCCGCCCTGACGGGGATTTTTTTTACCTGAAATTAACCTGATTTAGTGAGCTATTCCTCAGCATGAATTTGTTAATGCTGTATCTTCTGCGTGAATGAAGTGAAGGCTTCATATTCAAAAGGAGAATATTGAAATGGGAAAACTCACGGGCAAAACAGCATTGATTACGGGCGCATCTCAGGGTATTGGCGAGGGGATCGCCAGAACGTTTGCCCGCCATGGCGCGAACTTAATCCTGCTGGATATCTCCGATGAGATTGAAAAGCTGGCGGATGAACTGGCAGGGCGCGGGCATCGCTGCACAGCGGTTCACGCAGACGTCAGAGATTTTGCGTCGGTTACGGAAGCGGTAAAACGCGCGAAGAAAATTGAAGGCAAAATCGACATTCTGGTCAACAATGCAGGCGTATGTCGCCTTGGCAACTTCCTTGAAATGAGCGATGAAGATCGCGACTTCCACATTGATGTCAACATTAAAGGCGTCTGGAACGTGACGAAGGCCGTTCTGCCGGAGATGATTGCGCGCAAAGACGGGCGCATCGTGATGATGTCATCGGTAACTGGCGATCTGGTGGCTGACCCGGGTGAAACGGCGTATGCGTTGTCGAAAGCCGCTATTATCGGCTTAACCAAGTCCCTGGCGGTTGAGTACGCGCAATCGGGGATTCGTGTAAATGCCATTTGCCCGGGCTACGTTCGTACGCCAATGGCGGAAAATATTGCACGTCAGTCTAACCCGGACGATCCTGAATCGGTATTAGTCGACATGGCGAAAGCGATCCCGATGCGCCGTCTGGCCTGTCCGCTTGAAGTGGGTGAACTGGCGGCGTTCCTGGCGTCGGATGAATCCAGCTACTTAACTGGCACGCAAAACGTGATTGATGGCGGCAGCACCCTGCCTGAAAGCGTCAGCGTCGGCATCTGATTGATGCCTGTCTCCTCCCCGGTGAACCTGGGGAGGGGTTTCCCCTTATTCTCTTTTCAACTTTCAAATCATCAAACGGTATATAAAACCGTTACTCCTTTAGTGCCGGTTATAAATATGATGACCATAAGAAAGTCATTAAATTTATAAGGGTGCGCAATGGCCGTTAACTTACTGAAAAAAAGAACTCTGACGCTGGCGGCGCTGCTGTTGCTGGTGGGTCAGGCGCAGGCAACGGAACTGCTGAACAGTTCATACGATGTGTCTCGCGAGCTGTTTGCCGCCCTTAATCCCCCGTTTGAGCAGCAATGGGCGAAGGATAACGGCGGCGATAAACTGACGATAAAACAATCTCATGCCGGGTCATCAAAACAGGCGCTGGCGATTCTGCAAGGGCTGAAAGCCGATGTGGTAACCTATAACCAGGTGACCGATGTACAGATCCTGCACGACAAAGGCAAGCTGATCCCGGCCGACTGGCAAAGCCGCCTGCCGAATAACAGTTCGCCATTCTATTCCACCATGGGCTTCCTGGTGCGTAAGGGGAACCCGAAAAACATTCATGACTGGAATGACCTTGTGCGTTCTGATGTGAAACTGATTTTCCCGAATCCAAAAACCTCCGGTAACGCGCGCTATACCTATCTGGCGGCGTGGGGTGCTGCGGATAAAGCTGACGGTGGTGATAAAACCAAAACCGAACAGTTCATGACCCAGTTTCTGAAAAACGTCGAAGTGTTTGATACCGGCGGTCGCGGTGCTACCACCACCTTTGCAGAGCGTGGTCTGGGCGATGTGCTGATCAGCTTCGAATCAGAAGTGAACAACATTCGCAAGCAGTATGAAGCGCAGGGTTTTGAGGTTGTTATTCCGAAAACCAATATTCTTGCCGAGTTCCCGGTTGCCTGGGTAGATAAGAATGTGCAGGCCAACGGGACAGAGAAAGCGGCTAAAGCGTATCTGAACTGGCTGTACAGCCCGCAGGCGCAAACCATCATCACCGACTATTACTACCGTGTGAATAACCCCCAGGTGATGGACAAGCTGCAAGATAAATTCCCGCAGACTGAATTGTTCCGCGTAGAAGACAAGTTCGGCTCCTGGCCTGAAGTGATGAAAACACACTTTGTCAGCGGTGGAGAGCTGGACAAACTGCTGGCGGCGGGGCGCAAGTAAATGTTTGCTGTTTCTTCCCGACGCGTGCTGCCCGGCTTCACCTTAAGCCTGGGCACCAGCTTACTGTTTGTGTGCCTGATATTGCTTCTGCCGCTTAGCGCGCTGGTGATGCAACTGGCGCAGATGAGCTGGGCGCAATACTGGGATGTGATTACTAACCCGCAGGTCGTGGCGGCCTATAAAGTCACGCTGCTGTCGGCGTTTGTGGCATCGATTTTTAACGGCGTGTTTGGTCTGTTAATGGCGTGGATCTTAACCCGCTATCGTTTTCCGGGCCGCACGCTGCTGGATGCGCTGATGGACCTGCCATTTGCGCTGCCTACGGCGGTAGCGGGTCTGACGCTGGCGTCGCTGTTTTCGGTTAATGGCTTCTACGGCGAGTGGCTGGCGAAGCTGGATATCAAGGTGACCTACACCTGGCTTGGTATCGCGGTGGCGATGGCGTTTACCAGCATTCCGTTTGTGGTACGTACCGTACAGCCGGTGCTGGAAGAGTTAGGTCCGGAGTATGAAGAAGCGGCGGAAACGCTGGGTGCTACGCGTTGGCAGAGTTTTCGTAAAGTGGTGCTGCCGGAGTTGTCTCCCGCACTGGTGGCGGGCGTTGCGCTCTCGTTTACCCGAAGCCTCGGTGAGTTTGGCGCGGTTATTTTTATCGCCGGGAATATCGCGTGGAAAACGGAAGTCACCTCGCTGATGATTTTCGTTCGCTTGCAGGAGTTTGACTACCCGGCCGCCAGTGCGATTGCGTCAGTAATCCTTGGGGCTTCGTTGTTGCTGCTGTTTTCGATTAACACCCTGCAGAGTCGCTTTGGTCGACGCGTGGTAGGTCACTGATGGCAGAGATTACCCAATTGAAACGCTATGGGGCGCCCCGCATTAACTGGGGTAAATGGTTTCTGATCGGCACGGGCATGCTGGTGTCCGCATTTATTTTGCTGGTGCCGATGATTTACATCTTCGTGCAGGCGTTCAGCAAGGGATTAATGCCGGTATTACAGAACCTGGCCGACCCGGACATGCTGCACGCTATCTGGCTGACGGTGCTGATTGCGCTGATTGCAGTACCGGTGAACCTGGTGTTTGGCGTATTGCTGGCCTGGCTGGTGACCCGCTTTAACTTCCCAGGACGCCAGCTGTTGCTGACCTTACTGGACATTCCGTTTGCCGTCTCGCCGGTGGTCGCCGGTCTGGTGTATCTGCTGTTTTACGGCTCTAACGGTCCGCTGGGTGGATGGCTGGATGAACACAATCTGCAAATTATGTTTGCCTGGCCGGGAATGGTGCTGGTCACAGTGTTCGTCACCTGTCCGTTTGTGGTGCGTGAACTGGTGCCGGTTATGTTAAGCCAGGGCAGCAATGAAGACGAAGCGGCGGTTCTGCTTGGCGCATCCGGCTGGCAAATGTTCCGCCGCGTGACGCTGCCGAATATCCGTTGGGCGTTGCTGTATGGCGTAGTGCTGACGAATGCCCGCGCGATTGGCGAGTTTGGCGCGGTATCGGTGGTTTCCGGCTCGATTCGCGGCGAAACCCTATCGCTACCGCTACAAATTGAATTACTGGAGCAGGACTACAACACGGTCGGCTCCTTTACCGCCGCGGCGCTGTTAACGCTGATGGCGATTATTACCCTGTTTTTGAAGAGCATGTTGCAATGGCGTCTGGAGAACCAGGAGAAACGCGCGCAGCAGGAGGAAAATCATGAGCATTGAGATTGCCAATATTAAGAAGTCTTTTGGTCGCACCCAGGTGCTGAACGATATCTCGCTGGATATTCCTTCAGGTCAGATGGTCGCGCTGTTGGGGCCATCCGGCTCGGGCAAAACCACGCTGCTGCGAATTATTGCCGGGCTGGAACATCAGTCCAGTGGTCATATCCGTTTTCATGGCACCGATGTCAGTCGCTTACATGCGCGTGACCGTAAAGTTGGCTTCGTCTTTCAACACTATGCGCTGTTTCGCCATATGACCGTTTTCGACAATATCGCCTTTGGCCTGACGGTTTTGCCACGGCGTGAGCGTCCGAATGCGGCGGCCATCAAAGCGAAAGTCACCAAATTGCTGGAGATGGTGCAGCTTGCCCATCTGGCGGATCGCTTTCCGGCGCAGCTTTCCGGTGGACAAAAACAGCGTGTGGCGTTGGCGCGTGCGCTGGCGGTAGAGCCGCAGATCCTGCTGCTCGATGAGCCATTTGGCGCGCTCGATGCGCAGGTGCGTAAAGAGCTGCGTCGCTGGCTGCGTCAGTTGCATGAAGAACTGAAATTCACCAGCGTGTTTGTTACCCACGATCAGGAAGAGGCGACAGAAGTGGCCGATCGCGTGGTGGTGATGAGTCAGGGTCATATCGAACAAGCCGATGCGCCGGACCAGGTCTGGCGTGAACCGGCTACCCGTTTTGTCCTGGAATTTATGGGGGAGGTTAACCGCCTGCAGGGGACGATTCGCGGCGGCCAATTCCACGTGGGCGCACACCGCTGGCCACTGGGTTATACGCCTGGTTATCAGGGGCCGGTGGATCTGTTTCTGCGTCCGTGGGAAGTGGATGTGAGCCGTCGTACCAGCCTGGATTCCCCGTTGCCGGTACAGGTGCTGGAAGCCAGCCCGAAAGGACACTACACCCAATTAGTTGTGCAACCGCTGGGGTGGTATAACGAACCGCTGACGGTCATCATGCAGGGCGATGATTCCCCAAGCCGCGGCGAGCGGCTGTTTGTCGGGCTGCAAAATGCGCGTCTGTATAACGGTGACCAGCGTATTGAAACGCGTGAAGAGGAACTTGCTCTGGCGCAAAGTGCCTGATAGGTTAAAAAGTATGTTTATCGCCCGGTAAGCGCTGCGCCCCCGGGCTTTTTTACGAGCTCAAAACGTGAACACATTAGAACAAACAATTGGCAATACGCCTCTGGTGAAATTACAACGTCTGACGCCGGATAACGGTAGTGAAATTTGGGTTAAGCTGGAAGGCAATAATCCCGCGGGTTCGGTGAAAGACCGGGCCGCGCTGTCGATGATCGTCGAAGCGGAAAAACGTGGAGAAATTAAGCCTGGTGATGTGTTGATCGAGGCAACCAGCGGTAATACCGGGATTGCGCTGGCGATGATCGCCGCGCTGAAAGGCTATCGCATGAAGCTGCTGATGCCAGATAACATGAGTCAGGAACGCCGTGCGGCGATGCGGGCTTACGGGGCTGAACTGATACTGGTGACCAAAGAGCAGGGAATGGAAGGGGCGCGCGATTTAGCGCTGGAAATGGCACAACGTGGCGAAGGTAAGTTGCTCGATCAGTTTAACAATCCTGATAACCCGTATGCGCATTACACCACAACCGGCCCGGAAATCTGGCAGCAAACGTCCGGACGTATTACCCATTTTGTCTCCAGCATGGGCACGACCGGCACCATTACCGGCGTATCTCGTTTTCTGCGCGAGCAGGAAAAACCGGTTACCATCGTTGGCCTGCAGCCGGAAGAGGGCAGCAGTATTCCGGGGATTCGTCGTTGGCCTGCGGAGTATATGCCGGGCATTTTTAACGCCTCGCTGGTGGATGAGGTGCTGGATATTCATCAGAATGATGCAGAAAACACCATGCGCGCGCTGGCGGTGAAAGAGGGGGTGTTTTGCGGCGTCAGTTCCGGCGGCGCGGTAGCCGGAGCGATTCGCGTGGCCGAACAAAATCCGGGAGCGGTGGTGGTGGCGATCATCTGCGATCGCGGCGATCGCTACCTTTCGACCGGCGTGTTTGGCGAAGAGCACTTTAACCAGGGATCAGGGATTTAGTTTGTAGGCCTGATAAGCATAGCGCCATCAGGCAAACGTACGGCACGATCGCCGGATGACGACGTAAAGCGTCTTATCCGGCCTGCCATAATCAATCGTTACGTTTTTCCACCAGCTTATCAAGGAACTGCCACAGCTTCTCATTCATCTGCTGATAATCCCATGCGCGCATCTCTTCAACAGAACGGATGAAACGCTTCCCTTTGGCTTCGGCTAACTCCTGCTCAGAGTGCTGAATTAATCCTTCAACCGCTTCGGCGGTAAATTCCATATGGCACTGAAAACCATAGACAAAATTACCGTATTGCACGATTTGTCGTGGGCACCCCTCGCTTGTGGCAAGAATTGTCGCCTGGTCGGTTAATCCCGGCATATCGTTGTGCCAGTGACCGACCATCAGCGGCGATCCAAAGTGGGCGATCAGCGGGTGCGCTTTACCTGCTTCAGTCAGTGTAATGGGAAAATGACCAATCTCTTTTTCCGGGCTTTGACATACTTTCGCGCCCAGCGCTTCGCCAATGAGCTGTGAACCTAAGCAGATCCCCACCACAATTTTGCGTGCCGCAATCGCCTGGTTGATCAGGTGCTGTTCGGCCTGAGAGTCAAAATACGGGCACTCCGCCAGCGTGGTGCGTGGAGACTGCGGACCGCCAAAGACGACCAGCATGTCGAAGCCATCAGCATTGGCGGGAACCGATTCTCCGGCGTAAACCCGTGACCAGCTGATGGTATAGCCACGTGATTCGGCCCACGGCAGATACGCGCCAGCAGATTCAAAAGACTCATGAATAACAAAATGAACTCGCACTTTTTCTCTCCTGTTAGCGCTTTTGCGCCTGATGAATATCAGCCGCCAGCTTATGAATATCGTTGTCGTTTAAGGTCGACAGCGTAATGCGCAGACCGTGCGATGGTGTATTCACACCAAATACCTCGCCTTCGCGTACCAGCCAACCGGATTTTGCCAGGGCAAAAGCAAGTGATTGACTGTGGTGCGCCAGAGGCAGCCACAGATTCAGACCATCAGCGACGGGCAGATCAATGCCATATCCTCTGAGAGCGGTGGTCAGTTTTTGCTGCTGTGTTGCGTAAAACTGCTGAGTCTGCACCAGCTTATGTTGATACTCTTCGTCGCTCAGGCAGGCGCAGGCTAAATCCTGAAGCAGATGGCTGACCCACTGGCTACCGGAGTTGAGTCGTAACCGCAGTTTCGCTGAAGTGACCGGATCGCTGGCCACAATGGCCAGGCGTAAATCTGGTCCTAACGTTTTTGACATCGAGCGGACAACCGCCCAGTGCTTGGTTTCCTTCGCAATCACCGGATACCAGTGGCAAGCAGATAGCAGCGCAAAGTGGTCGTCGACGATCACCAGCGTCTGCGGATAGCGGGCCAGGATTTTTTGTATCCGGGCGGCGCGTGGGGCACTCAGGCTACATCCCGTTGGGTTGTGAGCCCGCGGCGTCAGGATCACCGCCCGCGCACCTCTTTGTAACGCAGCCTCCAGCATGTCGGGTTGCATGCCTTCGTTGTCTACGGTGACCGGGCTCGCTGAGAATCCCGCATAACGCAACATATTGATGCTACTTAAAAAGCAGGGATCTTCTACCGCGACGCTATCGCCCGGCAATAAATGGGCGCACAGTAGCCGTTCAATGGCATCAATAGCACCGCTGGTGATATCAATTTCCCCCACGCCAGGGAGGGCATCCTGCATCCAGCGTGTGGCCCAGGTTTTAAGCTCAGGCGATACGACGGCATCGCCATACAGACGTGGATTCTTATTTATTTGCGCGAAATAACGGCTGAGATCGGGGAGACAAGTTGGCGCAGGGTTACCGCCGGAAAGGTCGGTAAGCGGGGTATCCGGGTTTCCACCTTCCAGCGCAACGGGGGCAGAAATTTCTTTGATCACCGTGCCATTGCGTCCGAGGCTCTGCGCCAGTCCGGAGGTGACAAGGCGTTTATAAGCCGCCGCGACAGTATTACGGTTAACGTTCAATGCTGTTGCGAGTTCACGCACCGGTGGCAACGTTTCTCCTGCTGCCAACGTGCCTGTAGCGACATGTTGACGAATACTGTCAAAAATTTCGTTAGCGGTTTTTCCGTCGATCATTATTGACCTATGACAAAATGAATTTTAGCATATGACGATAATAGTGAGGCGTTAGCCCGCTGTCCAGCGAGAGGAGAGATTTATGGAGCAGGGGAGTGATATTCAGTCAGTGCTCTTCGACGACAAGCATCGGGCGTTACAAACCGATATTGTCGCCGTCCAGTCACAGGTGGTGTATGGCAGCGTAGGCAACAGTATCGCCGTCCCAGCCATCAAAGCGCAGGGATTACGCGTCACCGCGATCCCAACGGTGCTGTTCAGTAATACACCGCATTATGAGACCTTTTATGGTGGTGTTATCCCGGCCGACTGGTTTAGCGGCTATCTTCGCGCCTTAAATGAGCGCGATGCGTTACGTGAGCTAAAAGCGGTGACCACGGGGTATATGGGCAGTGCGGAACAAATCGCTCTGTTGGCACAGTGGCTGGAGACCGTTCGGGCTACCCACCCGGATCTGTGTATTCTGGTCGATCCGGTGATTGGCGATACGGACAGCGGCATGTACGTAAAGGCTGAAATACCGCAGGCGTATCGCAAACATCTGTTACCGCTGGCACAGGGACTGACGCCAAACGTGTTTGAGCTGCAGATATTGAGCGGTAAACCGTGTCGCACGCTGGATGAAGCGATATCGGCAGCCAAATCGCTGCTCACTGATACGCTGAAATGGGTGGTGATCACCAGCGCACCGGGAGAAACCGAGGAGGTCATTCAGGTTGCCGTTGTGACAGCTGAAACGGTTGAGGTGCTAGCCCATCCGCGGGTGAAAACGGACCTGAAGGGCACCGGCGATCTGTTCTGCGCTGAACTGGTGAGCGGTATCGTGCTGGGGAAACCACTCACTGCTGCCACGCATGACGCTGCACAGCGGGTGCTGGACGTGATGACGTGGACGCACCAGTGCGGTTGTGATGAATTAATTCTGCCACCGGCAGGGGAGTCGCGATGAAGAGTTACCGGCTGGTGGTTCGCCAGAATGGGCGTATGGTTGGACATTTTGACACCAGCGGGACAGAAGCGCTGGAAGATATCTGCGTGGCGCGGGCCATGTTTGGCATTGCGGGTGGTTACGACTGTGAGTTGTTGGTGGCGGATTCGGAACGACGGATGCTGGAAAGCGGACCGGAGGGCATGAAAATCCTGATGCGCGAAGCGTATTATCGACCGATGACCGCGCACATTTAATGGCGGATGAAGTGTATAAAAAAATGGCGCCAATCGGCGCCATTTTTCTCTGCGGCAAGAATTACTTCTTGATGCGGATAACCGGGGTTTCACCCACGGTCACGCTACCGGACAGTTTGATCAGTTCTTTGATTTCGTCCATGTTGGAGATAACAACCGGAGTCAGGGTAGACTTGGCTTTTTCTTCCAGCAGCGGCAGATCGAATTCAATAACCGGGTCGCCCACTTTCACGCGCTGACCTTCTTCAGCGATACGCTTGAAACCTTCGCCTTTCAGTTCAACGGTATCAATACCGAAGTGAACAAACAGCTCAATGCCGCTATCAGATTCGATAGAGAACGCATGGTTAGTTTCAAAGATTTTGCCGATGGTGCCATCTACAGGAGCAACCATTTTGTTACCGGTTGGTTTGATAGCAATACCATCACCAACGATTTTTTCAGCAAAAACTACATCCGGCACGTCTTCGATGTTGACGATCTCGCCAGAGAGCGGAGCAACAATCTCAATAGTTCCGGTGTCTTTCTTATCATCAGAAACCAGAGATTTCAGTTTATCGAACAAACCCATGATCTTCTCCTAAGCAGTAAATTGGGCCGCATCTCGTGGATTAGCAGATTGTTTTTTCTTCAATGAACTTGTTAACCAGCGTCATTAACTCGTCCGTTGTCGGTTGAGCAAGAGCCTGCTCTGCTAACACCTTCGCATCTTCGAAGTTCGTGTTACGGATAATCTTCTTAATGCGCGGGATAGAAATGGCGCTCATAGAGAATTCGTCCAGACCCATCCCCAGCAACAGAAGTGTAGCACGTTCGTCGCCTGCAAGCTCACCACACATGCCAGTCCATTTGCCTTCAGCATGAGAAGCATCAATAACTTGCTTGATAAGCGTCAGAACAGATGGCGACATCGGTTGGTAAAGGTGTGAAATCATATCATTACCACGGTCAACTGCCAGGGTGTACTGCGTTAAATCATTGGTACCGATACTAAAGAAATCAACTTCTTTGGCTAAATGACGCGCAATGGTTGCCGCAGCCGGTGTTTCCACCATCACGCCAATCTCAATGCTTTCGTCGAATGCTTTACCTTCGTCGCGCAGTTCCTGTTTGTAGATTTCGATCTCTTTGCGCAGTGCGCGCACTTCTTCAACAGAGATAATCATCGGGAACATGATGCGCAGTTTGCCGAAAGCAGAGGCACGCAGAATAGCGCGAACCTGGTCACGCAGGATCTCTTTACGATCCATCGCGATACGCACGGCACGCCAGCCCAGGAACGGGTTCTCTTCTTTCGGGAAATTCATGTACGGCAGTTCTTTATCGCCGCCAATGTCCATGGTACGGACGATAACCGCCTGAGAGCCACACGCTTCAGCAACGGCTTTATACGCAGCAAACTGTTCTTCTTCAGTTGGCAGCGATTCACGGTCCATGAACAGGAATTCGGTACGATACAGACCCACGCCTTCAGCGCCATTACGCTCAGCGCCTTCAACGTCACGAACGGTACCAATGTTGGCACACACTTCAACCTGATGTCCGTCCAGCGTGATAGCCGGCAGATCTTTCAGCTTAGCGAGTTCCGCTTTCTCGGTAGCAACCTGCTCCTGAACGGCACGCAGTTGTTCGATAACGTCGTTAGTTGGGTTGACGTAAACCTGATTGTTTACGGCATCCAGAATCAGATAGTCGTCGTTTTTCACCTGAGAGGTGACGCTACCAGTACCGACGATGGCAGGCAGTTCCAAAGAACGCGCCATGATTGAGGTATGGGAGGTACGTCCACCTGCGTCAGTGATGAAACCCAGCACCTTCTCGAGGTTCAGCTGTGCAGTTTCTGACGGGGTCAAGTCAGCGGCAACCAGGATAACTTCCTCCTGGATAGCGCTCAGGTCGATAATTGCCAGACCCAGGATGTTACGCAGCAGGCGTTTACCGATGTCACGTACGTCAGCCGCACGTTCTTTCAGGTATTCATCATCCAGCTCTTCCAGGGCTGTGGCCTGACCTTCGATAATCTCATGCGCAGCGGCGTCAGCCGTCATGTGCTTATCTTTAATCAGGGCTATGATTTCCTGCTCCAGCTCCTCATCTTCGAGCAGCATAATATGCCCTTCAAAGATGGCTTCTTTTTCTTCACCGAATGTTTCACCAGCTTTGGTTTTGATCGCTTCCAGTTGCGCAGATGCCTTGGCACGACCGCTCAGAAAACGTTCAACTTCCTGATCAACCTTGTCGGCAGAAATTTTTTTCCGGTCAATGACGATTTCGTCTTCTTTCAGCAGCAGTGCCTTGCCGAAAGCGATACCCGGGGATGCTAAAATGCCTGAAATCATAACCCTACCTTACTTGTGACTGATATTTAAAAGAACTCGTTGAACTTACTCGAGTTCAGCCATCAGTTTAACCAGATGCTCAACTGCTTTCTGCTCGTCTTCGCCTTCTGCGGAAAGGGTAACAACGGTGCCCTGAGTCAGGCCCAGAGTCTGCAGCTTAAACAGGCTTTTTGCGCTAGCGCTTTTGCCGTTGGAAGTCACAGTGATTTCAGACGTAAAGCCTTTTGCTTCTTTAACAAATTGAGCAGCAGGGCGAGTATGCAGACCGTTCGGAGCGGTAATGGTAACTTCTTGCTGGAACATTATATTTCCCCAACTTATAGGTTTAGTGTTGTGGAACTAAAGTCTAGCCTGGCGGTTCAACTTTAGCCTGTATTGTTAGCGTCGACGTAAACAGGACGCGACACAAAAGGAGTTCGGTGCAATCCGTTGCTGGCAACTTCTTGCCGCTGACGTTTCGTTCGTCATTAAACATTATGCCGCGAAAGGAAGAGTTGAACCAAATCATAAAATCGATTCAGCTAGCGCTTTTCCTGTAACGATTAATTTCGCGCATCAAAATAATTAGTTTGGTTAAATACCAGTTCCGGCGGGCTGAATCAATGCCAGGTGGGTTGAAACTTTGAAGCAGGCCACAAAAAAGCACCCAAAAGGGTGCTTTTTTACGCGTTTTTAACATGCTGGCATTACTGTTGCAGTTCTTTCTCAGTGAAGAGATCGGCAAACAGTGCTGTGCTCAGATAACGCTCACCCGATGACGGTAGAATAACCACTATATTCTTATTGGTAAAGGTTTCATCTTCCTGCAGCTTAAGCGCGGCAGCAACGGCAGCACCTGAAGAGATACCTGCCAGAATACCTTCTTCTTCCATCAGGCGACGCGCAGTAGAGATTGCTTCATCATTGGTGATAGCGACGACTTTATCGATAAGTTTCAGATCAAGGTTGCCTGGAATGAAGCCTGCACCGATGCCCTGAATTTTATGTGGACCTGGTTTAAGTTCTTCACCCGCCAGCGCCTGGGCGATAACCGGAGAGTCTGTCGGCTCAACGGCAACGGTGATGAGGTCCGTTTTGCCCTTGGTCCCTTTAATGTAGCGAGTCACCCCGGTCAGCGTACCGCCGGTACCTACGCCAGAGATAAACACATCAACCTGACCATCGGTATCTTCCCAGATTTCCGGGCCGGTAGTTTTCTCGTGGATTTCCGGGTTAGCCGGGTTGCTGAATTGCTGAAGCAGCAGGAATTTTTCTGGGTCGCTGGCAACAATCTCTTCTGCCTTTTGAATCGCGCCCTTCATGCCTTTCGCGCCTTCGGTCAGCACCAGGTTTGCACCCAATGCCTTCAGCAACTTGCGACGCTCAATGCTCATGGTTTCTGGCATCGTCAGGGTGAGTTTGTAACCACGGGCGGCAGCAACGTAGGCCAGCGCGATCCCGGTGTTGCCGCTGGTTGGTTCGACCAACTCAACGCCCGGCTTCAGTACACCACGTTTTTCGGCATCCCAAATCATATTGGCACCGATACGGCATTTGACGCTGAAGCTCGGGTTACGTGACTCCACCTTCGCCAGAATGCGTCCGTTACCGATACGGTTCAGTCGAACCAGCGGCGTATGACCGATAGTCAGCGAGTTGTCTTCAAAAATCTTACTCATGGCCTGTCCTTAACTGTATGAAATTGGGATACCGCTTCAGCATACCTGTTGAGAAAGTATGGGGAAGTAAGGATTTAGCATATCTATATTCAGAAAGGAAATATTCGACGTCAGTATGGAATAAGGGACGGCATAAGCCCCCCCTGTTTTACACATTTTTGCATTACTTCCATAACGCGTGTTTAGCACGATAGCAGTCTACCCACATCGCCGTGGCACCACAAACCGCAACCGGCATGATGAACAGATTGAGCACCGGGATCATCGTAAACAGACTGGTTAGCGCACCGAACTGCATGTTGGTGACTTTGCGTGTGCGCAGGGCGATACGCATCTCTTTAAAGGGCACTTTGTGGTTGTCGAACGGATAATCACAATATTGAATAGCCAGCATCCACGCACTGAACAGGAACCACAGTACCGGGGCAACGGTCTGCCCCACGCCGGGGATAAAATAGAGGAGCAGTAACACAAAGGCGCGCGGGAGATACCACGCCAGCTTTTGCCATTCGCGCTTCATAATACGGGGCACATCTTTCATGATGCCAAGAACGCCAGTGTCAGGCGGTGTTGCACCTGTCAGGCGGGCTTCGAGTTGTTCTGCCAACAAGCCGTTAAACGGTGCGGCAATCCAGTTGGCGATGGTAGAGAACAGGTAGCCAAACACCAGTAGCACGGAGATCGTGACAATCGGCCATAGCAAATAGCTAAGCCACTGTAGCCAGTTCGGGACGTGGCTCATCAGCGCAGGGATCCAACTGTCCAGTTGCGTAAACAGCCACCAGAATGCGCCGCCCATTAGCAGAATATTCACCAGTAAAGGCAGGATAACAAAGCGACGAATTCCCGGTTGAGTGATGAGTTTCCATCCCTGAGAAAAGTAATAAAAACCGCTGCGAGGTACAACTGCAGATGATGAAACCATGGTCAGGACATACTCCTTGTTATATGAGCTCTGGTAAACTTTGCGTATCTTACCGGGTTGTTGAGCGTTAGGCTGTTCAGAAATGTTCGAAAAAACAGCAAAAAGCACGTTTTTATTCATCTTTATGCCGTGAAAGCCAAGAGTGCACTTGCACTTGGCGTAATCGGCAAATACTCTTAGTGAGTAAATGTTTGCCGTGGTGGCAAGGTGTTAGAACAACAGAGAATATAATGATGCAGGATTTGCGTCTGATATTAATCATTGTTGGCGCGATCGCCATAATCGCTTTACTGGTACATGGTTTCTGGACTAGCCGTAAAGAACGGTCTTCTATATTCCGCGATCGCCCACTGAAACGCATGAAGTCTAAACGTGATGACGAGGATTCCTACGACGACAACGTCGAGGAAGACGAAGGCGTGGGCGAAGTCCGCGTGCATCGTGTGAATCATGCTCCCGGCAGCGCTCAGGAACATGGTGTTCCTCCTCAGTCGCCGCAACACCAGTACCAGCCGCCTTATGCGTCTGCTCAGCCGCGTCAACACGCGCAGCAGCCTGCACAAGCGCCTGTACCGCCGCCGCATGTTCAGCAGCCGCCGCAGCCCGTACAACCGCAGCAGCCGGTGCAACATCAGCCTGTTCAGCAGCAACCTGCGCAGCAGCCGATGCAACATCAGCCCGTTGCGCCGCAGGTTCAGCAGCCCGCGCCACAACCTGCGCCACAGACCTTCCAGCCAGCAGAGCCTGTTGTTGAACAGCAACCGCAGCCTGAACCGGTTGTTGAAGAAGCGCCCGTAGCTGAAAAACCGCAGCGTAAAGAAGCGGTCATCATTATGAACGTTGCGGCGCATCACGGCAGCGAGCTCAACGGTGAAGTGTTGCTCAACAGCATTCAGCAGGCTGGTTTTAAATTTGGCGATATGAATATTTTCCATCGTCATCTCAGCCCGGATGGTAGTGGCCCGTCGCTGTTCAGTCTTGCCAATATGGTTAACCCAGGGACGTTTGACCCTGAGATGACCGGCGATTTCAGCACGCCGGGCGTCACTATCTTTATGCAGGTTCCGTCCTATGGTGACGAGCTGCAAAACTTCAAGCTGATGCTGCAGTCCGCACAGCACATTGCCGATGAAGTGGGCGGTGTGGTGCTCGACGATCAACGTCGTATGATGACGCCGCAGAAACTGCGCGAGTATCAGGACCGCATCCGCGAAGTTAAAGAATCTCGCGCCTGATTCTCCTTTGGCGTGACATCTCCTTGCTAAACCCCCGCCTGTCGGGGGTTTTTTATCATTGATGGTGCGATATGGAATCAATCGAACAACAACTGACAGAACTGCGAACCACGCTTCGCCATCATGAGTATCTCTACCATGTGATGGACGCGCCGGAAATTCCCGATGCGGAATACGATCGTCTGCTGCGCGAACTCCGCGAGCTGGAAGCGCAGCATCCGGACCTTATTACCCCTGACTCGCCAACCCAACGCGTTGGCGCCGCCCCGTTAACGGCGTTCAGTCAGATTCGCCATGAAGTGCCGATGCTGTCGCTGGATAACGTGTTTGATGAAGAGAGTTTTCTCGCCTTTAACAAGCGCGTACAGGACCGACTGAAGAGTACGGACAAACTAACCTGGTGCTGTGAGCTGAAGCTTGACGGACTGGCGGTGAGTATTCTCTATGAAAACGGCGTGCTGGTTAGCGCCGCAACGCGCGGCGATGGCACCACCGGGGAAGACATTACCTCGAACGTGCGCACCATCCGCGCGATCCCGTTAAAACTGCGTGGCGATAATATTCCGGCTCGCCTGGAAGTGCGCGGCGAAGTGTTTTTGCCGCAGGCCGGGTTTGAAAAAATCAACGAAGAAGCCCGCCGCACTGGCAACAAAGTGTTTGCTAACCCGCGTAATGCGGCGGCTGGGTCACTGCGTCAGCTCGATCCGCGTATTACAGCGAAGCGACCGCTTACTTTCTTCTGCTATGGCGTCGGCGTGCTGGAAGGCGGCGAACTGCCCGATACCCATCTGGGTCGCCTGCTGCAGTTTAAAGCGTGGGGCCTCCCGGTCAGCAACAGGGTAACGTTGTGCGACTCTCCGGAGGAAGTACTCGCTTACTATCATAAGGTTGAAGAAGACCGGCCAACGCTTGGATTCGATATTGACGGCGTGGTTGTCAAAGTTAACTCCATGGCGCTGCAGGAGCAACTGGGCTTTGTTGCCCGCGCACCGCGCTGGGCGGTAGCTTTTAAGTTCCCGGCGCAGGAACAGATGACTTTTGTTCGCGACGTTGAGTTTCAGGTCGGTCGTACCGGCGCGATTACGCCTGTCGCCCGCCTCGAGCCAGTGCAGGTGGCTGGTGTGCTGGTGAGTAACGCAACGCTGCATAACGCTGACGAAATCGAGCGGCTGGGTTTGCGTATTGGCGACAAAGTTGTTATTCGCCGTGCGGGCGATGTCATCCCGCAGGTGGTGAACGTCGTACTCTCCGAACGCCCGGAAGATACGCGCGAAATCGAGTTTCCCACCCACTGTCCGGTATGCAACTCTGACGTTGAGCGTGTGGAAGGCGAAGCCGTTACTCGCTGCACTGGCGGTTTAATCTGTGGTGCGCAACGTAAAGAGTCACTCAAACACTTCGTTTCCCGTCGTGCTCTGGATGTTGACGGTATGGGCGACAAAATTATCGATCAACTGGTCGAGAAAGAGTACGTGCACACACCAGCGGATCTGTTCACGCTGACCGCCGGTAAGCTGACCGGCCTCGATCGTATGGGGCCGAAGTCGGCGCAAAACGTAGTGAATGCGCTGGAAAAAGCGAAAGAGACCACGTTTGCCCGTTTCCTCTATGCGCTGGGCATTCGAGAAGTCGGCGAAGCCACGGCTGCAGGTCTGGCTGCATATTTCGGCACGCTCGACGCGCTGGAAGCCGCCTCTGTTGAAGAGCTGCAAAAAGTGCCGGATGTCGGCATCGTGGTGGCGACCCACGTGTTTAATTTCTTTGCCGAAGAGAGTAACCGCGAAGTGATCGTCCAGCTTTTGGAGCAGGGGATTCACTGGCCAGCGCCGGTGGTTATCAACGCTGAAGAAATCGACAGCCCGTTTGCCGGTAAAACGATTGTGCTGACCGGTAGCCTGAGCCTGATGTCACGCGATGACGCCAAAGCGCGTCTGACCGAGCTGGGGGCAAAAGTGGCCGGTAGCGTGTCGAAGAAAACCGATCTGGTGATTGCGGGGGAAGCGGCGGGCTCTAAACTGGCAAAAGCGCAGGAGTTGGGCATTGCCGTTATCGACGAAGCTGAAATGATCCGCTTGCTGGGTGCCTGAGATGGAAAAAGAGCAGCTGGTAGAGATCGCCAATACCGTCATGCCCTTTGGCAAATATAAAGGGCGTCGGCTGATTGATGTACCGGAAGAGTACCTGCTGTGGTTTGCCCGTAAGGATGAATTTCCGCCGGGCAAACTGGGTGAGCTGATGCAAATCACGCTGCTGATTAAAACCGAGGGGCTGACGCAGCTGGTTCAGCCCCTGAAACGCCCGCTTTAGGCCTTCGCGGCGCGGCTCTTCTGCTGCGCCTGCAGCGCGTCCGTCTGTTGTTTGTAGCGACGCGCCAGCACGGCGCACACCATCAGCTGAATTTGGTGGAAAATCATCAATGGCAGCACCATCATACCAATTACCGATGTCGGAAACAGGATGTTTGCCATGGGGATCCCGTTGGCCAGACTTTTCTTCGATCCGCAGAAGACAATAGTGATTTCATCAGCTTTGCTGAAACCGCATTTCCTCGCGACAAAGACGTTGATAGCAATCACGATTGCCAGCAATATGATGCTAACAACCACGATAAACAGCAGTGAACCGACCCCCACTTTGTGCCAGATCCCATTAACCACGGCCTCACTGAAGGCGGAGTAAACCACCAGTAAAATGGAAGATTGATCCGTTTTTGCGATCCATTTTTTATGTTTTGACACCCAGTTGCCAATCCACGGTCGCGAGAGATGCCCCAGCACGAACGGCAGCAGCAGCTGCAGCATGATTTTCCCCACCTGTTCCAGGCTGCCTTCTGCGCCATGCATATTCATGACCAGGCCTACCAGCAGCGGCGAAAGAAAGATACCCAACAGACTGGAGGCCGAAGCGGAACACACGGCGGCGGCAACGTTACCGCCTGCCATTGAGGTAAAGGCGATAGCCGACTGCACCGTGGCGGGCAAAATACACAGGTACAGGAATCCGGTGTACAGCATCGGGTCAACGTTGACGGGTGCCCACCAGGCGAACAGGACGCCCAGCACCGGGAAGACAACGAACGTGCTGCACATCACCCACAGATGCAAACGCCAGTGGCTACCGCCGGCAATAATCGCCTCACGAGAGAGTTTTGCGCCGTGCATAAAAAACAGCAGCGCAATGGCGGCGGTAGTTAAGCCTTCAAAGAAAGGCACAAAGCCACCTTCGGCCGGGAAAAACGACGCCAGTAAAACAACGGTAATCAGCGTTATCGTGAACGGATCAAGAATACGAAAAAGTTTCATAAAGACTCCTGAAATTCGGTAGCAACATTTTGCGTTTTTCCGTTTGAGAAATAAAATTGATTTATTGCATCTATATATGAATAGAATCGATGAATTATTCTTTGCGTCAATTACGTATCTTTGTCACCGTCGCTCAGGCCAAAAGTTTTAGCCGGGCGGGGGATATCATCGGCTTAAGCCAGTCGGCGGTCAGCCACAGCGTGAAAGAGCTGGAAGGGCAGACGGGTGTGCGGTTGTTAGATAGAACAACGCGGGAAGTGGTGCTGACGGAGGCGGGGCACCAGTTGGCGGCGAGGCTGGAACGTATTCTGGATGAACTGCACAGTACGCTGCGTGAAGCAGGCCAGGTGGGAACGCAGTTAACCGGTACGGTGCGGGTTGCTGCCAGCCAGACGATTTCCGCGCATCTCATTCCGCAGTGTATTGCGCAGAGCAACCAGCTTTATCCGGCAATCGATTTTGTCCTGCACGACAGGCCACAACAATGGGTACTGGAGAGTATTCGTCAGGGAGAGGTGGATTTTGGCATTGTGATTGACCCGGGCGCCGTGACCGACCTGCAATGTGAAGCCGTACTGTCCGAACCGTTCCTGCTGCTGTGTCGCCATGATCATCCGTTAGCCCAACGTGAGTGGGTAAACTGGCAGGATTTGTACCACGAACGTCTGGTGTTACAGGATTACGCTTCCGGCAGCCGACCGCTGATCGATGCGGCGCTGGCCCATTTTTCCATTGATGCCAATATTGTTCAGGAGATTGGTCATCCCGCCACGCTGTTCCCGATGGTTGAAGCGGGGATTGGCATCAGCGTGCTGCCCGCACTGGCGCTCCCCTTACCGCAGGGTAGCCACTTGCAGGTTAAGCGCCTGACGCCTGTTGTGGAACGACAACTGATGTTGGCGCGGCGCAAAAATCGCTCTCTCTCAACCGCCGCTCAGGCATTGTGGGACGTGGTGCGTATGCAGGCCAGTGAATTAACCGCCGGTCGTGCCCGCGATCCGTTGTATCAGATATAAATATCGACCTGATGTTGGTCGGAAGCCGTGTTGATGCCCTCAGCTTTTCTCTGATCGGCGCTTTGCTTTTGCTGCGACTCCTCGGCCTGCCGACGCAACAATTGATCCAACTGGGCTTGTAACATCTTGATTTGGGTCTGAATAAGTTCCTGCTGCTCGCGTTTCTGCTCAATAGTGCCACCGCTGTTGGGGATATCTTTGAGCTGCTGGGTTAGCTTGGTTATCTTTTGGGTGATTTGCGCAATCTGTGCGGAGATATCATTCCCGGCTGGTGCTTTTCCGCCGCTACTGCTTTGAACAGTTGGGGTGGAAACGTTGATAGTTGTCATACGGATTCCTCACGCCATAAAACATGAGTATCGGCATTAGTGAACAGAACTTCAGCGACAATACGGCCGAGCAGAGTTTAATAATAAAAATCCCAAATCTGCATGTATCTCTATTTCTGTGCCATTTCTGGCCCGAAAAAAATGTGATTTCAGGCTGGTTTAGTGCGACTCATCCATACCGATTTACTATCGGTTGTCGGGATAAACGGTATTGGTAATCGATTGCGTAGTCTCGCTATAACAGTGCGGTACGCGACATTATTTTCGACTACTCAGTATTAAGGACATCTCATGAGTCACTCTCTTTTCTCGCAAAATCCCTGGTACAGCGCCGACATCATTCGTAGTTGCAAACCCGATTTCACGCCGCGCGTAGCCTTTATTCTTGGCTCAGGCCTCGGCGCGTTGGCGGATCAAATCGAGGATGCAGTGGCCATCTCTTACGAGAAATTGCCGGGATTCCCTGTCAGTACCGTACATGGTCATGCCGGTGAGCTGGTGCTGGGAAATCTGGCCGGTATTCCAGTGGCCTGTATGAAAGGGCGTGGGCATTTTTATGAAGGTCGTGGCATGACGGTGATGACCGATGCCATTCGCACACTGAAGCTGCTGGGCTGTGAACTGTTATTTTGTACCAATGCCGCAGGTTCTTTGCGCCCCGAAGTCGGGCCAGGTAGTCTGGTTGCGCTTAGCGATCACATCAATACGATGCCGGGTACACCGATGGTGGGACTTAACGATGAGCGTTTTGGCGAGCGATTCTTTTCGCTGGCGAATGCCTATGATGCTGACTATCGTGCAATCCTGCAAACCGTTGCCGCAGAAGAAGGGTTTCCGCTGAGCGAAGGCGTATTTGTCTCTTATCCGGGGCCAAACTTTGAAACCGCGGCAGAAATCCGCATGATGCAAATCATTGGTGGCGATGTGGTGGGGATGTCGGTGGTGCCTGAGGTTATCTCTGCGCGCCACTGCGGTCTGAAAGTGGTTGCGGTGGCTGCCATCACCAACCTGGCGGAAGGTTTGGGGGATGTGAAGTTATCTCACGCGCAGACGCTGGCGGCAGCGGAACTCTCACAGCAGAATTTTATCAATCTGATCTGCGGCTTTTTGCGCAAACTGGCCTGAATAATTAAAACATGACCTCGCTTGCGGGGTCTTACTTTTTTGGCAAGGAACGGAAAAATGGGTATCGCATCTCGCTTAAAGCTCATGTCGTTTTTGCAATATTTTATCTGGGGTAGCTGGCTGGTTACCCTGGGTTCTTACATGATTAACACCCTGGATTTTACCGGCGCGAATGTGGGTATGGTCTACAGCTCGAAAGGGCTGGCAGCGATTATTATGCCGGGCATTATGGGAATCATCGCCGATAAGTGGCTGCGTGCCGAGCGCGCTTATATGCTGTGTCACCTGGTGTGTGCTGGCGTGTTGCTGTACGCCACAACCGTTACCGATCCACAGACCATGTTCTGGGTGATGTTGGTTAACGCGATGGCGTATATGCCGACGATTGCGTTATCGAACAGCGTTTCATATTCATGCCTTGCACAATCGGGTCAGGATCCGGCCACCGCGTTCCCGCCAATTCGTGTATTTGGCACGATTGGTTTTATTGTGGCGATGTGGACGGTCAGCTTAATGGGGCTGGAGCTGAGCAGCGCGCAGCTGTATATCGCTTCAGGCGCATCGCTGCTGCTGGCTCTGTATGCGCTGACGTTGCCGAAAATACCGGTTGCGGAGAAAAAAGAATCCGCCACGCTGGCCAGTAAGCTGGGGCTGGATGCGTTTGTTTTGTTTAAAAATCCGCGCATGGCAATTTTCTTTTTGTTTGCCATGATGCTGGGGGCGGTGCTGCAAATTACCAACGTCTTTGGTAATCCGTTCCTGCATGATTTCGCCCGTAACCCTGAGTTTGCCAACAGCTTTGTGGTGAAATATCCCTCCATTTTGCTGTCGGTTTCTCAGATGGCGGAAGTGGGCTTTATCCTCACTATCCCGTTCTTCCTCAAACGTTTTGGCATCAAAACGGTGATGCTGATGAGCATGCTGGCGTGGACGCTGCGCTTTGGCTTCTTTGCCTTTGGCGATCCGTCCCCGTTTGGCTTTGTGTTGCTGCTTATGTCGATGATCGTTTACGGCTGCGCGTTTGATTTCTTCAACATCTCCGGGTCGGTATTTGTCGAGCAGGAAGTTGACTCAAGCATTCGCGCCAGCGCCCAGGGGCTGTTTATGACGATGGTAAATGGCATTGGCGCATGGGTGGGTTCAATCCTGAGCGGGATGGCGGTGGACTATTTTTCTGTCGATGGCGTCAAGGATTGGCAAACTATCTGGCTGGTGTTTGCCGCTTACGCGCTGGTCCTGGCGGTTATCTTTGCATTGTTCTTTAAATATAAGCATGAGCCTGAACGACTGGCGCAGAAATCACCGGCACATTAATGCTCCTTTAGCGGCGGGTTCTGATACCCGCCGTTTCATTTTCTGCGATGCAATGTGGTAACTTTGCGCATTATTCTTCACTCAGGAGCGCATTATCCATGGAACGCACGCACCGCATCGATCTGAAGTTACTGCGTTATTTTCTTGCCGTCGCAGAAGAACTGCATTTTGGACGCGCTGCTGCTCGCCTGAATATGTCGCAACCGCCGCTCAGTACGCATATCAAAGAGCTGGAACAGCAGCTCGGCACGTTGCTATTTATCCGTCATTCCCGCAGCGTGGCGTTAACCCACGCCGGAAAAATTTTGATGGAAGAATCGCGCAGACTGTTATCCAGTGCTAATCAGGCGCTGGCACGAGTGGAACAGATTGGTCGCGGTGAGGCAGGGCGAATTGAGCTTGGCGTCATTGGTACCGCAATGTGGGGAAAAATGCGTCCGGTGATGCGGCGTTTTCTGAAGGAAAATCCCAACGTTGAGGTGCAGTTTCGCGAGAACATGCCTGCCATGCAGATGACGATGCTGGAAAGACGTGAACTGGATGCGGGAATTTGGCGCATGGCTACTGAACCTTCTCCCGGATTTACCAGCCTGCGCTTACATGAATCCTCATTTTTGGTGGCCATGCCGGAAGAACATGCTCTTACCGCCTGTGAATCCGTACCGCTGGAAGCGTTGAGAAATGAATATTTTGTCACGATGCCCTCCATTCATACCGACTGGGCATTTTTACAGCGCGTTTGCCTGAGCGCCGGATTTTCACCGATGATTATTCGTGAGGTGAGGGAGCCGCAAACGGTGCTGGCGATGATTAGCATGGGGATTGGGATTACGCTTGATGACTGACAGTGATGTATGGATCAAACGGAGTAACCGGAAACAACCGGGAGTTCGTGGGAACAAGCGGGAGGAAACCTTGAGTGGCAAGGCTTAAAGGTAGGTAAAGCTAGTCAACTGTTAGAAAACCACCCAATATGACAATTTTAGATCGTTCGACATCAAAGCTAAAAAAGTGTCATGTATAGTTAGATCGTACCGCCGACTATTTAATGGGATTTAAATTCGGCTTAAAACGTTATCACATGGAGGCTCAAAACAAAGCTAGCCAATTGACATAATAATCAGCCAGCCTTGTTTTGCGTGCTTACATTCGACGCAGGGCTATCCTTTTCAACGGAATTACATTGTCCGAAAATCTCTTTCTGTCGGACCGGATTTGAATCAGATAACTCAAGCACCGCAGGCATCAGCATCTTTAAGCCACCAGTGATAAATATTTCCATAACAGCTTCACGCTGGGCCTCAGTCATACCCTGATAAATCATCATCCAGAGTGCTTGCTTCTCATCATTTGCTAAGCCACTTTTTGTTTTTAAATCATCAGCTTCCATAGATGGCTGTCCTTTGTTGCTATACCCAAGATAACTTTGGGTCCGTGCAGGCAATATCGATATATGGTATTCCGTGGCTTTACTCCCTCCTCGTTTTCGTCGCACTCCATCCAGCCCCTCAGCGAGTTTTTCTAACTGCTTACGCACATTAGATACTCCACTTGGGAATCCAGGCATCCCCGCACACTCTTGAGCCGTAAACCAAGTTTGTACATCCATCATCATCTCCTATTATCGATTTTTTATGACCCATGAAAAATTCGATTCGATTTTTTTAAGCATGAAATTATGCTTTCATCAAAATCAAAGACTTACATTCAATCTAATAAAGTTTAATCAAACCAACAAAAGATCGATAAAAAGATTGAATTCGATTTTTTGTATGCTATATTTTTACACGTAGAGGTGAACAGTTTGGTTCACCGCAACGAGTAAATATTTAAGGATCGCAGAATGATGACCAAAAGCCAAGACTGGCACCCGGAAGACATCAAAGCAGCGATTAGAAAGCGCGGAATGACGACCAGTCAGTTATCCCGTTGTCATGGATTAGCGGAATCAACATTACGTAACGTATTCCGTCACCACTGGCCTAAAGGGGAAAAAATTATTGCTGACTTTCTCAACATGAAGCCATCCGAGATATGGCCTTCGCGTTATCAGAATCTGACTGCTAAAGAGGTCGCATAATGGAGTTTTGGGTATCAGTGAAAGAATGCGTTGGCGTCTGTGGTTTCCCACAGGCTGAGTCTAATGCCCGGAAAAAACTTGAGGATCTGGTTTGCGGTCGCAGTGAGCTACGCCGCAAACGTGCCGGCACCAAAGCATTTGAATACCACATATCAGTATTGCCACCAGAAGTTCGTGCTGAATTGCTGGCAACTCGTGGGTTGATTGAAACCTCATCCGGACTCATTACTTTGCCGCAAGAGCCTGAACGTGTGGCTGCTGACGACCTTGAACGTCAGCGTCTCTGGTCAGCCTGGGAGAAAGCAACAGGCGAACAGCGACTGCATGCAGAGCGTCGCACGAAAGCTGCTGCTCTGGTGGCTGAGCTGATGGCATCAGGTGTTGGCAACCGCAAAGCTATTACCCTTGCTGCCAAGCAACTGCAAATCAGTGAAGGAACGCTGCGCAATCTGTACTACAAAGTGAAGGACTTCAGCCCCGACCTCTGGGGACCGGTACTGCTGGATCGCCGGGTTCGTGAAAAACGCGTTACGGGACGTTCGGCTGAAATCTCTGATGATGCCTGGCAATTCTTCCTGGGCGATTACCTGCGCAACGAAGCACCGTTTTTCTCCAAATGCTATGAACGGCTGGAAATCGCCGCAGAAACACATGGCTGGACCATACCGGCTGAACGTACCCTGCGTCGTAAGCTGGAGCGTGAAGTTGATCCGCGTATTGTCGTTGCCACCCGTGAAGGTGAAAACGCCCTGGCGCAGATGCATCCATCTCAACAGCGCACCGTCGCGCAGCTGCATGCGATGGAATGGATTAACGGTGACGGTTATCAGCACAACGTGTTTGTCCGCTGGTTTAACGGTGAAATCATCCGCCCTAAAACATGGTTCTGGCAGGACGTCCACAGCCGCAAAATTGTCGGCTGGCGGGCTGATGTATCAGAAAACAGCGACAGTATCCGCCTGTCACTCATGGATACACTGAAAACCTACGGGAAACCCCAACACATCACGATAGACAACACCCGTGCAGCGGCGAACAAATGGTTGTCTGGTGGCGTTCCTAACCGCTATCGGTTCAAAGTACGTGAAGATGACCCGATGGGGATCATCCCTCTGCTGGGTATCAAGCTGCACTGGACTGGCGTTATCGGTGGTAAAGGCTGGGGCCAGGCTAAACCCGTAGAACGTGCCTTTGGTGTGGGTGGTCTGGGTGAATACATTGATAAACACCCGGCTCTGGCTGGCGCATTTGCCGGTGAAAATGTCAGTTCCAAACCAGAAAACTACGGCAGCCGCGCCGTTGATGTTGAGACCTTTATGGAAATTATCAGTGAAGGCGTCGCCATGTTTAACAGGAAAACCCAGCGTAAAACGGAAATGTGCCGGGGTGAACTGTCCTTCGATCAGGCTTTTGAACAAAGCTACAGCCAGGCTGTGATCACCCGTTTAACTGAAGAACAAATCCGCCAGTTCATGCTGCCGGCAGAGTCGGTTCGCGTGAAACCAACCGGAGAATTCACGATGGAAAGCGGCGGCTCACTGTTTGGCCGCAAGAACACCTACTGGAGTGAGCAACTTGTCAGCCATCGCTCCCGCAAAATTACAGTCCGTTTTGACCCGCGTAACCTTCACAGTGAAGTGGCCTGTTACGACCTTGATGGCCGCTTCCTCTGTATGGCGGAATGCCGCGCCGCAGTGGCGTTTGGTGATACTGAAGCTGGTCGTGAACACAACCGCGCCCGCCGTGAAATGATGCGCAGCACCAAAAAAGCAGCGAAGGCGCTGAACCGTATGACAGCGATAGAAGTTAATGACCTGCTACCGAAGACAGAGCATGCGGAGTTGCCGGAACGTCATGTTGTTGAGCGTGTATTCAATATGGGTAATACCGTCAGACGAGTGGAGGAAATACAGGACACGCAAACCGAGAATGATGTGATTTTTCAGACGTTCGTTAATAAAGCGAAACAGTCGCAGAAATAAAAAAGCGACGTTGCGAGCGCCGCTTTGAATGAAGTGAATCAGTTTTAACACCTGATTAAGTACAGGCCATTTGAAAAATACAGGATTAATAATCATGACGCAAATTAACCATGATGTTGTGCGTAGTGCCATTCGTGAATTAATTGACAGCAAGGCGATTTCAGGTGCAGCTCTGGCACGTGAAACCGGCACCTCAACGGCTACGGTTTCTCAGTTTCTGAACGGGAAATATAAGGGCGATAACGATACGGTTGCCGCCAGCCTGAATACCTGGCTGGAAAGCCACACAGCCGCGAAAACCTCGCTGCCAGTGGCTCCGGATTTCGTTGAAACACCGACCTCACAAAAAATTCTCGCCACCCTGACGTGGGCGCAACTGGCCGGAACGATTGTGCTGGTTTACGGCAATCCGGGCGTCGGTAAAACAAAAGCCATCAGACAGTATGCAGCGACAGGCAACAACGTCTGGCATATCACCGCCAGTAAGTCCCGCAGCAACGAACTGGAAACGCTGTACGAACTGGCGCTGAAGATGGGGATTGCTGATGCACCATACCGTCGCGGCGCATTGTCCCGTCTGTTACGCCAGCGTCTGCCGGATACGCGTGGTCTGATCGTCGTGGATGAAGCTGACTGGCTGAGTCTGGATGCCGTTGAAGAGTTGCGAATTCTCCAGGAGGAATGCGGCGTTGGTCTGGCGCTGGTCGGAAACCATAAAGTCTACGACCGCCTGACAGGTGGACAGCGCAGTGTGGACTTCGCCCGTCTGTTCTCCCGCGTCTCTAAAAAGTACGTCATCAACACCGTATCAGCCGGTGATGTGGACAGTTTTTGTGATGCCTGGCAGGTGTGCGGACAGGAGGAACGGAAACTGTTGAAGATGATCGCCCGTCGTCCCGGTGCTCTCCGTTCTCTGTCTCACATCCTCCCGCTGGCGGGAATTTACGCACAGGGCAAGGGTGAGACCATCGGCACGTCACACATCCAGTCTGCGATGCTGGAACTGGGTCACAGCAATCTGAACGAGGAATAACACCATGATTACTGAACGTATTGCAGAACACATCAGCATGGCAGAGGCGGCGCAGAACTGGCTTCGCTCCCGTGGTAGCCGTGTCACTGACGTTCGGGTTTTCATGCGTCGCCCGTTACTGGAGATTGTCTGCCCACCAACAGAGCTGGTGCGTAGTGCATCCCGTATATCGGAAACACACAACGGCGGCACCCGCTCCGTCTGGGTAGCCAGTCTGGAAGGTTGCCGGGTTATCTGGAGGTAAGTATGGGCTGGAGTACGGGGAGAGCATGGTCACGCGAAGAACTCCTTATTCTGGAACAGAACGCGGGAAAGGTAAGTGTAAGCGGTCTGGCGCTGCAACTGGGGCGCTCTAAACAGTCAGTGCAGAATTGCGCCATTCGGCAGGGTCTTTCGCTGCGCATCAGAGCAGGAAATGATGACGACGCATATTTGTGTCGTGAGCTTTACAGGGAGGGGCTGACCATCTCGGTTATCGCCGAAAAAATGGAAATGTCCCGTAGTCAGGTGTTTAACATTATTTATAGAGGCAGTTAACGGAGGTATGAGATGGCTAAACAGGTAATCACCATTATCCTCGAAGATGATGCGGTAATTAAGGACGGGGAAATGGTTAAAACCAGTGAGAACTCAGGAAAACTCGCTATCAGTTTTCACCTTAACAACGCCAATGATGATGGTTCATTTTCGTATCTGGTTGCGGAAGGACTGTCAGCTATTTTTCCAATGGCTATCCAGCAGGTCACTGAATTTGCAAAACAGAAAGTTGATCTGGATAACCGTAAAATTATTAAACACTGAGGTTTATATGAAAGCACCCAAAAAGCCCCGCGCAAAATCAGCTGCTGCTGTTGCCGTTCCTCAATGCCGCGATGACGTAATCAGCGATATCCGCAAGATCGGCGATGTTACCCGTGTCATTCTGCGTCGTGAAACGGAACTGAATGACAAAATAGCGGCCCTGACAAATGATGTTGCGCCCGGCATTGAAGCGCTTAAAAAAGAGCTTGCGCGTTTGCAGGCTGGCGTTCAGACATGGTGTGAAGCCAACCGTGCTGAGCTGACGAAAGACGGCAAGACCAAGACCGCTAACCTGACAACGGGTGAGGTTCGCTGGCGTAAACGACCACCCAGCGGCACCATTCGCAAAGTTGAAGATGTTATTGCGTTACTCAAGAAATTCAGCCTGGGTAAATTTCTTCGCAATAAAGAGGAAATTAATAAAGAGGCAATTCTTGCATCACCGAATGAAGTTAAGGGAATTGCAGGGATATCCATTAAATCAGATGTTGAGGATTTTGAAATAATCCCATTTGAGCAAACTGTAACTGATTAATTAACTTTCTTTGATTCTCAGAATTTTAATACGGCATGCCTGCCGGGGCTTCGTGCACCCGCAGGCAACTAAATATGGAGTTTAAGCGAATGACCAGGCATACGATTATCAATATCCAGCAGATACGTGACGATATCTGCAAACGTAAAGCAATGCCGCCATTTGGCCCCGATACCAGTATTAATCGTCTTAAAACTATCAATGAGACCCAGCGCAGTTTCACTCCTGAAGTCGTGGAATTGTTGCTGGGTGAAATAGACGTCCTGTCAAAATCAGAATGGACACTGGCGGATGAACTGGTCAAGGCCCAAAAACGCATAGCAGAACTGGAGGCGCGTGCATTCAATCCCGCAATTTTGGATGTTATAGCCGAACGCCATCGGCAACAATCGGTTGAAGGATGGACTCCTGAGCATGACAACGCATATCAAAATAGCGAATTAGCAGATGCAGCGGCTTGTTACGCAATTCATGCGCACAACCAAGGCTTCTCCACTCCAGCGTATTGGCCGTGGTCGCCTGACTGGTGGAAGCAATCAGGAGCACGCCGCGACCTGGTAAAAGCAGGCGCGTTAATTCTGGCAGAAATTGAACGCATTGACCGCGCCGCTGGCATTGGCGTGAAGGGGGAATGAGATGGCAAAGTCACCAATGAAACTCATGCTGCGGGCATGGAACAAAGAGCTTAAAAATCCAGAATGGGGCATGGGCAATAGTAAACACCGCAAAGCCTGCGCTCGTGATTTTGCCGGAGCCAGCATAGAAACCGATGCTGATATCCCTAATCAGACCGAGGCAGATGACCGCCTGGCAGAAGAACTTACTTACTGGACGGACTAACCCATGACAACTAACAAACTAACAGACGAGCAGCGTTGGTGTCCTGACGTTGACCCTATCACGCGCTATCCATTATTCATGTGGATTAGCCACCCGGAGCTTGGTTACGTTCCTACCTATGGAGGTCCGTATGACAGCTACACCCTGACTGAACGTGACGAAAACGGAGAATTTTTCCGTCATCGATATGACCATGACCGTGGTGGCTGGGTTGAAGATGAGTATGTCGGGCTTATTGTTGTGGAGGATTGGCTACCAAAAGACCAGGTAGAGCTTGACGAATATGTGCGGGATAACCCCACGGTAGAGCTACAGGAACGCCGCAACGCTGATAGCGCTGAGACAATTTACCAATGGCGTGAGACTTTTAAAGACGACTCGCTATGGGATGACTGCACAAAAGCTCAGTATGACGGTTTCGCAAAAAAAACGGATTGTGAAGTACGCATTCTCTACACCGCCCATCCAGCGCCAGTGGACCTTAACAGGGGATAAGTTTATGAGCCGTGCCAATCTGATCAAACTAATTCATGTTGCCCGTCGCAAGCTACAACTGGACGATGATACTTACCGTTCAGTGCTTCATCGCGTAACGGGAAAGCAAAGTTGTCGTGATCTGAAAGTCGGCCAACTGGAGGATGTACTGAAGGTACTGGAGGATAAGGGTTTCAGACGTACCCGCCCCCGTTCTCCGGCTCGCCGTCATCGTGAAACAGATATCACCGCAAAGGTCCGCAGCATCTGGCGGCAGATGCATCTTGATGGGTTTATCCGTGATGGCAGCGATACCGCACTGGATACGTTCGTCGCGAAGATGACTGTCAGAACCAACAAAGGTAAAGGTATCGCCAGCCTGGCATGGTGCCGTGGCGATACTCTTTTGATGGTGCTGGAAAGCCTCAAACAATGGCATCTGAGAGAAATGACAGAAGCGCTGAGTCCCCGCGACCTGGCATTTCAGGATAATCGGGGTTATGACGCCATCAACAACCTGTATTCCAGTAAAGTAAGAAAGGTGCGAACATGAGCGAAAAGCAAAATGACCTGTTTGGTGATATACAGGATGACAGCATTCTGGAGCACCTGGACGATGACAGTTCGGCGGAAACTGTGCGTTTTCCTGCACTACTGACAGAACTGAACACGCTGCTGCGTGGTGAGTTGACAAAGCATGGCGTTGACCCACGAATCTCTCTGGAGCTGGTTTATGCGATTAGCTGTCAGATTGGCGGTATGCAGATTTATTTCCCACGCGGCCAGACTCTTGAGTCGCTGATTCGTGATATGAAAATCTGGCGTGATTTCAATGGCAGAAACATCACAGAGTTGGTTGAGCGTTACCGTGTTACCTATAAAACGGTGTATAAAGCAATCCGGAGAATGCGAAAGTTAGAGCAAGGTAAGAGGCAGCTCTCATTTAATATGGAGTGATAATATGGTTGGTGTGATTGTTATTAATATAGTTTGTATTATATGCGTTTTTTGGGTTTTCTTTGATGCAACTTCTAACAACATAGGAAGTTATGTTGTTAGAGACGGTGTGCGAAAAGGATGTCGCAGAGGCATACACCCTGTGGTTTGGGCTGCGCTAAGTATATTTATACTTCCTTTTATTTGGTATCTGATCAACAGGAAATCTTTATTGGTCGCTGCGGAAGAATATCCAGTAAAGACTGATAAAAGTGTAAGTTTTATTATTCTACTTTTGTTGGTTTCAGGATGGTTGCTCTATCGCTACAAAGATTATTTATTCTATTAGGCCATAGCCAATACAATGAAGCCGGTTAATCCGGCTTTTTTTTCGCCCGGCACATGATGGAAGGGAAATCTAACCCACTTCCAAAGGTGCCGTTTTATGAACAACACCCCCGATTCTCCCGCATTTCGCAATGCTCTTGCTTTCGTGCTCAGTGCAGAACGCGGATATGTCAACGACCCCACTGACCGTGGCGGTGAAACCAACTACGGTATATCAGATAAACGTGACGGTGTTGCCGATGGCATGACCGACGTTAATGGCGATGGCAAGCCTGATACCCGTATTCGTGATTTAACGGTTGAACAGGCCGGACAGATTTACTTCCGTGACTACTGGTATCCCGCGTATTGCCAGTTTTGGCCGGATGATATCGCCCTGTTTATCTTTGACTCTGCCGTTCAGCATGGCGTCAAAAAGGCTGTCCAGTTGCTTCAGGAAGCTGCCGGTTTCACCGGCAAAAGCGTTGACGGTATCGCTGGTAAAAACACCCGCGCAGCCGTTGAGCGTGCTGACCCTGACTGGCTGCTGAACCGGCTGCTTCTGCGTCGTTCCCGCTATTACGCCGACATCATCAAATCAAACCCTTCACAGGGCAAGTTCCTCAACGGCTGGTTTAACCGCCTGGACAACCTCGCTGACGCCTGTCGTGAGATTTCCGGTGTCCACTATTCGGTAGCCCGGAGCTGATATGGGCAAGGGATGGGACACTTCGCTGAAGCAGGGACGACGTGACCGGCTGCGGCAGGAAGTTCTTCACCGAATGGCCGGTGGCCCCGTCCCCGTTCCGACAAGTTATGCAGGTCATGACGGTACACACGCCAGTTACTACATGCGCGGCTGGTCATCCGTCGATATCAGAGACATCGTCTGGCAATGCCAGCGATACAAGGAAAAACATAATGTTTAAATCGTTTAGCTGCGACTGGTTAAAGCTGGCGCGGGTACAGGTTTTGCGCTCCGGATGGAGCATTGTCATTCTCGTCGGCCTGTCGCTGTTCATCTGTAGTTTCACAGGCCGCCAGGCATTTATGGTCTGGTGGCTGGCGCTCTCTGGTGTGGTCCTGGTCGGACTCAGCATCTTTCTCGGCAATCTTCCGTACAGGCTTCTTAAACCTGAAATGCATATCAGCCGGCATGCCCGTTTCTGGGCGTGGGTTATCTGGGTTGTAGGCGTTTTTCTTCTCATTCTGAGCCAGCTATATGCCATCCCGTTATACCTGATTTTTCTTTCACCAGTGGGTGCTGCAATCGGCGTTCTTTTCTGTATGTGGGTTGAACGTAAGGGGCTTCTTGCATGGATCCAGTGACCATCTCTACCGTTGCCAGCGTTCTGATGAAGGCCGGACCGTCGTTACTGCGTACCGTGGGCGGCTGGTTCGGTGGCGACACCGCCAGAACGGCAGATTCTGTGGCGGGGATCGTTGAGAACGTCAACAGCGTCATAAACCCGCAGGACCAGCAGCGGGTGCTTGAGCAGAAACTGGCGGCGTTGCAGCCAGAACAGTTCGTTCAGCTTCAGTCCCTGAAAGTCCAGATTGAGCAATTCCAGCTTGAGCGGGACAAAGCCGTACTGGCTGACCGTCAGGCTGCTCACCATGAACAACAGGAAACCATCCGTAACGGGGACAACGCCACGGATGAATATGTCCGTCAGACCAGACCGCTGATGGCCAGACTGTCGCTCTACAGCAGCATTGTGTATGTGATGCTGATGTCAGTGGGTCAGCAGGCTGGCGCGATATCCGGTGCTTTTGGTCATGCCTTCTCCATGCCATCACCGGACTGGGATATCGCACTCATGCTGGCGACGCCGGCACTGGGGTATCTCGGTTTTCGTACCCTCGACGGATTCGCCCGGTACAGCAAATCCAGCAAACACAAAACGATGGTGGCGGGTAAATGACGGATGAACTGGATAAGGCCAGCGGCCTTGAGATGGCTGACCATGAACGGGCATTAAATGCCCTGTTAAACAGGGTTAAAGAATCTCCTGACACTCCCGGTCACTGCAACGACTGTGGTGAAGAAATTGACCCAAAACGACTGGCGGCCATGCCGGATGCAGTGACCTGCATTGACTGTCAGACACTCAGGGAGACGGCATAAATGGAGTGGGAAACCGTAAGAAGTAACTGGGCTGTCATCTGGGCCGGGCTGATGTCCGGTATCAATATTATCCACCTGCTGCTGGTGAAAACCTATGCCCGCCGGGAAGAGATGGAGAAAGTTAACAGCCGGATGAGTGCACTTGAAAAGGCCATCGACGGGATGCCGTCGCGACAGGAACTCCACCAGTTGCAACTGGATATGAGCAACCTGCGCGGCGAAATACGGGAGTTCTCCGGAATGCTCCGGCAGGCTACACGTATCAGCGATCTGTTGCTGGAAAACGAACTGAAGGAAAAAAATTAAGAGGCTATGAGCATGCAAGAAATCCTCAACAGCGACCAGCGTCTGGTCATTCTGCGCTCACTGGTGGAGTGCGGAGACAGTGCAAACGAATCCATTCTACAGACCTGCCTCCAGACCTACGGCCACCGGGTTTCCCGTGATACCGTCCGCACCCTCCTTGCGTGGTTACGTGAACAGGGACTCGTCACCCTGTCAGATGTCTCCGGGTGTTACGTTGCCGGCATCACCGGACGCGGTGAAGACGTGGCTTTCGGGCTGGCGACGGTCCCCGGCGTCAAAAAACCACGTGCGCGGGAGTAATTATGGAACGGGCCAGAATACTACAAATGTTAATGACCTGCCGCCAGCAGGCGGAACAGTTTCGCCGCCTGTCAGGTCTGGCGGAACGTCGGGAATCAGGTGAAATCAGCATGTCAGCAAATGCGATTTTTCAGGCCGCTGTGGTCATTGAATCCCTTATCAGTGCAAATGAAAAAGCACTGGAAGGCATTGCCCGGCTGGACCGTTCTGAAACCCAGCTTATCGGAGAGCGCGATCAGGTCATCGCCGCACTGGACAGCATGTATGAGGCTGTAACCGGTGCGCCCCCGGAGTGGAGCAGCGCATTTGGTTTTACGGATGCGATTAACGATGTGACAGAGCGTATTTTTGAACTGGAGAACATCAGCCATGACTAAAGCCCTTAAGCCACTGAGCAGCAGCCAGCGTGACATTATCCGGAAAATGGCCGCCATTCTCGTCTGTGCGGAAATTGAAGTCAGAGCCATTGCACCGCAGTTTGAAAAATCGACGGGTAAAAAATACAACTCCGAATCCGCTGATTCGTATCTGAACACATTCCTCAACAGCAACCCGGAATACAAACGCGTCTGGAAGCTGCTGCTGAAAGACAAATCCAGCCACGAGCGCGACTTCCTTGAACGTATGAGGAGGGAGAATGGCAAATGAACGCCAGACGCGCGGACGACCCTCAAAGATTGATTTGCTCCCGGATGCGGTCCGGGAGCAACTTCATCAGATGCTGCGCGACAAGCGACATACCCAGGAAGAAATCCGCGAAGCGATTAACGAGCTGATCAACGAATATAACCTTCCGGAGGACATGCAAATCAGTCGTACCGGTCTGAACCGCTACGCAAGCCGCATGGAAACGATGGGGTCAAAGATTCGCGCTTCACGCGAGATGGCTGAAATATGGGCATCAAAACTTGGCTCAGCGCCGACGTCTGACGTCGGAAAATTACTGCTGGAGTTTGTCAAAACACTGGCCTTTGAAACCTCAATGGAAATGGCTGACAGCGATAAAACTGTCGAACCAAAAGCGCTGGGCCAGCTTGCGCTTGTCGCCCAGCGACTGGAAGCTGCTGCGATGGCAAGCCACAAACGCGAGAAAGAGATCCAGCAGGAGTTTGCGAAAAAAGCCGCTGCGGCCGCAGAGACCATAACCCGTTCAGCTGGTTTGTCGGCTGAGACTGCTGCCGATATCAAACGCCAGATTCTGGGGATTGCAGAATGACGACGATGACGCCGGACAGAACACTCACCAGTCAGTCCGCTGCGGCTATCCTGTCGGGCGAGTTCGACAAAAGCCAGCTACTGCTTCCCTACCAGAAGCGGTGGATTGCTGACGCCTCTCAACTGAAGATTGCCGAGAAGTCGCGTCGTACCGGTCTGACCTGGGCGGAAGCGGCTGACGCGGCCCTCAACGGCTCAATGTCGGTGGAGGCTGGCGGGTGTGACACGTTCTACGTCGGCACAACGAAAGACATGGCCCGTGAGTTTATTGATGCCTGTGCCATGTGGGCGAAAGCCTATGACCGCGCCGCGTCTGGCATTGGTGAAGAAGTGCTGAAGGATGAAGACAAAGACATCCTGGTCTATGTCATCCAGTTCGCCAGTGGCTACAAAATTAAGGCGCTGTCGTCTAACCCGTCGAACCTGCGTGGTATGCAGGGTAACGTCATCATTGACGAGGCCGCATTCCAGGCTGACCTTGCAGCGGTACTCAAGGCGGCGCTGGCGCTGACAATGTGGGGGAATAATGTTCGCCTTATTTCCACTCACAACGGTATTGATAACCTGTTTAACACCATCATCACCGACAGCCGGGCCGGGAAAAAACGCTACTCTGTCCATCACGTCGATATTGAAACGGCCATTGCAGAGGGGCTATATCAGCGCATCTGTCAGGTTACAAAAAAAGTCTGGTCTGTGGAGGCCGAAGCGGAATGGCTGGCTAACCTGCTGAGCGACACGGCCACAGAGGAAGATGCCCGCGAGGAATACTACTGCGAGCCGAAGAACGGCGGTGGCGTCTATATCGCACGTTCCCTACGCGAACGTGCGGCCAGAGGTCCGACCGTTGTCCTGCGCTTCACCGGTACGGCTGATTTTAACGCGATGCCGGACGGACTGCGCCGTGTGGAAATGCAGGAATGGCTGGAGACGGTCGTACTACCCGAACTGGAGAAGCTGCCGCAGAACCTGCGCCACTGTCTGGGGGAAGACTTTGCGCGTAACGGTGACCTGACCGTGTTTGCGCCGGTGACAGTCAACGATGACACGACGCGCAACGTCCCGTTCCTGGTGGAACTCAGCAATGTGCCATTTAAACAGCAGGAACAGGCGCTGTTTTATATCTGTGATCGTCTTCCCCGCCGCGACGGCATCAAGCTCGATGCGCGGGGTAACGGTCAGTATCTGGCAGAACAGGCGGCGGAAAAATACGGTGATGAAGTTGAGCAGGTGCAGCTTTCCGTCAAATACTACCGGGAAAACATGCCACGGTTCCGTGCGGCATTCGAAGACAATGAGCTGGTACTGCCAAAGCATGAAGATGTGATCACCGACCTCGGCGCTATTCAGCTTTATCGCGGCGTACCGGGCATTGATGATGCACGAACTACCGGCACAGATGGCCGCAAGCGTCACGGTGACTCCGCTATCGCTATTTTTCTCGGTTTCCTCGCCAGTCGCGAGGACTGCCGGCGTTATGAAGTCCACAAGTTAAAGAAACCTTCCCGCCCCGATGAGCGTAATGAACACCGTCAGGTCCGCATCACACGGGGTCTTAAAAATCAGCGGGGATTACTCTGATGTTTAAACAACTAGCCGGACAACTAACCGGAGCCGTTCGCCGGCTGCTCAGTCCTGCCACGGGAGAAGTTGTCACCGTGAACAAGGACGAGCTTAAGCAGACGCAATCCGCAGCGGCGGTAATGAGTGTACGTTCCCCTTCGACAGGTATCAGCGTTGCCAGTACGCTGAGTCCCGGCAGGCTTGCGGGGATCTTACGTAATGCAGCCGATGGTCATGCGCGTGATTTCTTCATCATGGCGGAAGAACTGGAGGAACGTGACCTCCACTACGCCAGCGTTTTACGTACGCGCAAGCTGACGGTTTCCGGGATTGAACCTTCGGTGGAGGCCGGGAGCGATTCCCCGCGTGACGTGGAAATCGCAGATGATATCCGTAACCTCATGACGCAACCGCAGGTTCCCGAGCTGCTGTTCGATCTGCTGGACGGGCTTGGTAAAGGGGTTGGTGTCTGCGAAATCCTCTGGAATACCAGCACCACACACTGGAAACCCCGCGATTATGAATGGGTTGATCCGCGCTTTCTGATACCTGACCGGGAAACCCTGCGTGATTTCAGGCTACTGACGGACAGGAACCCTATTGATGGTGAGCCATTGTCGCCGGGGAAATTTATCGTCCATAAGCCCCGCCTGAAATCCGGCCTGCCCTTGCGTAACGGTCTGGCGCGTCTGGTGGCCGTCATGTATATGCTAAAGTCTTACACCGTCCGGGACTGGTGGGCGTTTGCTGAAAAATTTGGCATCCCGATTGTGGTGGGTAAATACGGCAACAATGCCAGCCCGGAACAAATCCAGACATTGCTGGATGCGATTGCATCACTGGCATCAGATGCCGGCTGCGCAATCCCCGATTCGATGAAACTGGAGATGCAGGAAGCGGCGAGCCGTAACAGCGGTGGCACTCTCTTTAAAGAGATGGCCGAATGGTGTGACGCGCAGATTAGTAAGGCCGTACTGGGGCAGACCATGACCACCGATGACGGCAGTTCACGTGCTCAGGCGGAAGTCCACAATGGTGTGCGTATGGACATCGCCAAATGGGATGCCTGGCAGTTATCCAACACGCTGTCTGAATTCCTTGTCCGTCCCTATGTGGATATGAATTACGGGCCACAGGAGCATTACCCCCGCGTCGTACTGCGCATCAGCAAACCGGAAGACCTTAAGGTACTGGTGGATGCACTGTCGCCACTGATTGACCGGGGTATGGAAGTTCAGATGTCAGAGATCCGTGACAAATTTGGGCTGTCTGAACCGGAGAAAGGCGCAAAAATTCTGACACCAACGGCGCAAATGACTAGCCCGCTACCGGCCATGAACCGTGAGCAGACCGCGCTTAACCGCAGCCAGCCTGACGTTCTTGATATGATGGTGGATGAGGCCATGAAGGACTGGCAGCGTACTGGCGATGCGTTCACCAGTCCGGTGCTTGCGCTGGCAAAGAAATCTGACAGCTTTGAATCTTTTCTTGCTGGCCTGCCGGCGCTTCAGAAAGAACTTGATGCGGATGAGTTTGCGACGCAGTTGGCGATGCTCTGTTTTAAAGCCCGGTCGCTGGGAGATGTAAACGATGGCTAAGCCGGTCGGCGATAAATACAGCATTATTCCCCAGGAAGCACTGGCCTGGCTGAAGGCGAAAAAGCTGAAGCCGGGATTTGATTACCGCGATGTCTGGATGGAAGAACACAGCATCGGCTTTACTGTGGCAAAGATGACGCAGCTTGATTTGCTGGCGGACGTTCGCCAGCTCGTGGAGGACGCGCTGGAGAACGGCCAGACCTTTGAGCAGTTTCGCGAAGTTCTTAAACCTCTGCTCGTCAAACGTGGATGGTGGGGACAGCAACTGATGGATGACCCACTGACCGGTGAAACCCGTACTGTCCAGCTCGGCAGTGACCGTCGGATGCGCGTTATCTACGACACCAACATGCGGACAGCCCGCGCGGCGGGTCAGTGGGAACGCATCCAGCGAACAAAGCGGGCGATGCCGTATCTTGTTTATACGCTGGGACCGTCACGGGAGCACCGGGCGGAGCATCTGAAATGGGCGAATATATGTCTACCGGTTGACCATCAGTTCTGGATAACACATATGGTGCCGAACGGCTGGGGTTGTAAATGCAATGTTCGTCAGGTCAGCCGCTATGAGTTTGAACAAATGAAGCAGAACGGCACCATCACGACAACTGCACCGGATGTCCGTTACGTGAAGTGGGTCAATAAGCGCACGGGCGAGGAAGAATCCATTCCAGAAGGGGTTGATCCCGGCTGGGCGTACAACCCCGGAATCTCCCGCAGTCGCGAGCTGGATGAACAGCTACGCAGAAAACAGGAAGTGTTTGACAGTTATTCATCACAAAGATAAAAACCATCCCACAACGCGCGTGGCGACATTAACGATTATTACGTCATAACGACACGTGAAAAAATCGTTAAACGCGCCACAGCGTTTTTAAACGTGTTTTAAACGCGGTTTCATGCCACGTTTACAGTGAAGCCGGTTAATCCACCTGAGTCCCCGTTTCCCCCCACACTGTCCGGAAGTAAACAACGTGACCGGACAACACCATGAACCCGAACAATACGGAACTGCTGGCGCTCTGCTTTCAGCTTCCTGACCTTACCGATGATGCATTGCCGGAATGGCTGCCGATGATACCGGCGGGAACCTTTACAGGGCGTGATGGGCGTTCGTGGGTGAACAACAATCCTGAAGCCATCATTCGTGCCTCGATGGCTTATCCAAAGCTCCCCTTTGATATCGAACACTCCACCGAACTGAAAGGCCCGAAAGGCGATGAAGCCCCGGCTTATGGCTGGATTGACGGCTATCGCGTCAGTGATGGCGTAGTGGAGGCGCACGTTGAATGGACTGATGACGGCGTGGCGCAGCTGCGCGGCAAGAAGTATCTCTATTACAGTCCGGCCTTTCGGTTCACAGCGGACGGTCAGGTTACCCGCCTGTCCAGCGCCGCGCTGACCAACAAACCCAACCTTGATTTACCCGCACTCAACTCCGAGGAAAACACGATGACCGTACCTGTCCAGATTGTGACAGTGCTTGGCCTCGCGGCCACTGCCACAGCAGACGACGCAGTAAAAGCCATTCAGCAGATTAAGACCGGCGAGCAGGTGGCGCTTAACCGTGCTGAGAATCCCGACCTGACGAAGTTCATTCCGGTTGAGACTCACCAGTTAGCACTTAACCGTGCGGAAAGCGCTGAAAGCAAACTCAATGATATTGCCATCAAAGAATCAGAAGCACTGGTGGACAGCGCCATCGAGGCGGGGAAAGTCGCACCGGCCAACCGCGAAATGTATCTCGCCACCTGCCGCTCTGAAGAAGGCCGCCAGCGCTTTGCTGAATTCGTGAAAGCAGCACCGGTCATTGTCAGCAAGACCACAACGACCAAAAAAGAAAGCACCGAAGGTCACACCTCGCTTTCTGACGAAGACCTCGCGATGTGCCGCCATATGGGCATCAGCGAAGAAGAATTCCTTTCCGTTCGTAAGCAGGAGAAATAATTCATGCAGGTATCCGCAGAAGTGTTGCATGCCCTGACCACCGCACTGAGCGCCGCCTTTACCAAAGGTGTTGGTCGGGTCAATCCGCAGTATCGATCCATCGCCACGGTCATCCCCAGTTCCGGCGCGTCTAACACTTATGGCTGGGTTGAAGACTTCCCGACCATCAAAGAATGGATCGGGGCGCGTCAACTGAAAGAACTGGCTCAGGCCGGGTATGTCATTACCAACAAGACCTGGGAAAACTCGGTCAAGGTCAAACGCGAAAAAATCGAGGACGATCAGATTGGTCAGTATTCCGTGATTGCTGAACAGCTTGGCCGCGATACCACGATTTTCCCGGACAAACTGTCGTTTGAGTTGCTGTGCAAAGGTTTCGATACGCTGTGCTGGGACGGTCAGTATTTCTTTGATACCGATCACCCTGTTGGTGCATCCACCAAATCGAACGTTGTGGGCGACCCGGAGACCGATACGGGTGAACCGTGGTTCCTGATTGATGCGACGCACGCGCTACTGCCCATCATTTACCAGGAGCGTCGTCCGTTTAACTTCATCGCCCTCGATGACCTCACCAGTGAGCGGGTGTTCCTTCAGAACGAATTCGCTTACGGGACCGATGGACGCAGCAACGTTGGCTTTGGTTTCTGGCAGACCTGCGTGGGGTCAAAAGCCGCACTGAACAAAGCGAACTATGAAGCCGCGGTCTCCGCAATGATGGGCATCACTGATTCTAACGACGAACCACTGGGCATGAATCCGACATTGCTGGTCGTCGGTAAGAACAACCGTGGCGCGGCCAAAGCGCTGATTGAAGCGGTTATGGCTGATGGTGGTGGTTCAAACATCTATTACAAGGATGTGGACTTGATGGTTTCACCTTTCATCAAAAAAGCGTGACGTCATTACGTAAAAAATCACGTAACGCCGGATTAAGGAGGAGTTAATCCTCCTTTAAACCCACCCTGAATGAGGTTTAAAAAGTGAGTGGAAAAGTTAATAAGTCAGCCGCTGGTAAGACCGGAACCACTTCGGAAAAGAAAGACGACAAAGCAACGAAGGATACTCCTGTCCCGGAGAAACCGGCACCGGTGGCACCAGTTATTACTGATGACAGTCAGACATCACAATCGGCGGTTGCAGCTTCAGATGTCGCATCTGACCCGGAACCTGTACCCGGTGACAATGGAATAACGGTTATCCCGGCCACAGTCAGTGTTATCACCATACCGGGTGAGAAAACGGGTGATGACCTGAGAAACCATATCTGGCAGGAGACGCTGGCACATGACCATTCAGAAGCTTTTCGCATTGCTGAAAATGTCGTGGTGCTGGAGGTTCGCGCCATTCCTGAAAACGGTTTTCACCGGGCTGGCCGATTCTGGCCGCACGATACGGTGCATGTTTTTGTCAGCGATAACCCGGATGAACAGATTCTGGAAGATGCCGGTGGGAAGCCGCTACAGGGTTGCGTGATCAGTACCGACACAGCTCTGCGTCTGAAGGCTGAAAAGATGCTGATTGTGACCGAACTGATGACCGTTTCAGGGGCTGAAGCCGACGTGGAGAGCAAATAATGGGCATCTACGTAACGCGTGAAGACCTGCTGGCAACTGATGGTGACCGCGTCTGGAACATGGCAATCAACAAAGAGACGCAGCAGCTCGACGAAGAAAAGATCCAGCGTGCGATTGATGACACCGATGCAGAAATTAATTCCTTTCTGGCAAAGCGTTATCAGTTGCCGCTGAACCTTCCGACCCTGCCGAGTCCATTGCGCCGGGCGGCGGTTTCCATCGCGTTCTACTGGCTGTCTGAACGGGACCATCAGATCACCGATGAAATCCAGAAGCGTTACGACGAAGCCCTCCGCACTCTGCGTGAAATCGCCAACGGCACCCGTGACCTCGGTGTGCCGTCTGACACCCCGGTCCCTGAGACCGACACCGGAAAGCTGATCATCGTCAGTGAAAACCGTCGTCTGTTCACCCGTAACAACCTGAAAGGGGTGCTGTGATGGGAATTACTGTCGAGGTCAGCGGTGATCAGAAGTTTCAGGACATTCGCCGTGCGATTGAGCGGCTGGCTGACCAGTCTCTGCAACAGGAGCTACTGGAGAGCATTGGCGCTGTAGTGGAGTCACAGACCCGCCGGCGCATCTCCAGCGAAAAGACCAGCCCTGCCGGCGAGAAATGGCAGGACTGGTCTGACAGCTACGCGAAAACCCGACACAGCAACCAGAGCCTGTTACAGGGCAACGGCGATCTGCTCGACAGTATCCAGTATGTGGTCAGCGGCTCTGTCGTTCGTGTGGGTACGCCGCTTGATTATGGCCGGACGCACAATGAGGGGTTTTCCGGCCCGGTGTCTGTGTCAGCCCATAAGCGACTCATCTCACAGGCATTTGGACGGGCGCTTAAACACGGGGTATGGCAAACCGTGGGGGCGCATAAACGTATGTTAAACATCCCGCAGCGTGAGTTCCTCGGCCTGTCCTCCGGGAACAGTCAGGAACTGCTGCACGTCATCGGGGATTTCTGGAATGAGGTTCTGCAATGAATGAGCGTCCGGCGTTCGTCACCCTGGGCAGTACGGTCAGTGCCGCCGAAAACATTGTTAACTGGCTGAAAGCTGAACTGGAGGGTGAAAAGCAACCAGACCGGGTTGAAAAGGTGGAACGTCACATCGGTCAGTTTAACACCCCGGATCAGGTCAAAAGCTATATGTCCGGGCGCGGCGGCAGTATCCGTATTGCGGCCTTACGGGTCAGGAATATCCAGAACCGTCGCGGCATGACCGGCCTTGTGACCTGGGCGGCCTACATCATGATGGCTGATTCCTGGGGATACCCGCGCGATGCCCGCTGTGAGGTTATTGCCGGACGCCTTGCCCGTCGTATCAGTTGTCGTGAAGCGGCTGCGGGCATGAAGGCTGAGCGTATGGCTGAGAACATCGCTGCTGAAAACCTCTGGGCGGGTGGCCTGGACAATCTCGGAATCACCATGTGGGCCGTTACATGGGAACAGGAATTCCGTCTTGATGATGAGATAGACCTGTCCACGCTGCCGGAATTCCTGCGACTGGGGGCAACCATTGTGGTGAACGGACAGCCTGTAAGCGATGAGCCGCAAATCATAAACGTAAGAGAAGGACAGACTGATGACAAAGAAAATGATTAAGCCATCACGGGCGGGTCTGCTCGTTCGTAAGGCTGATGGCAGTCACCTTGCCGCTGATGGCGAGACGCTGCCGGTCAATGCGTACTGGCTGCGCCGTGAAAAAGAAGGCGATGTGAAAATCACTGAGCCACCGAAGTCCCGCACACATAAAACCGATAAGGAGGCATGATGTCCATCGGTAATATTCCTGATGATATTCGTGTCCCGCTGGTCTGGATCGATATCGATAACTCTATGGCGATGAGTGCCGCGCCGGCACAGTCCCGAAAAATTCTGGTTGTGGGTCAGCAGCTCGCCAGCGCGACCGCTTTACCGTTGACGCTGAACCGCATTACTGGCGACAGCATGGCAGATGAACTCTATGGCCGTGGCTCTATGCTGGGTGAAATGGCAAAGATGGTCCGTAAGGCCAACCGCTACACCGAGATGTATGCGATGGGACTGGAGGATATTGACCAGGGTGCAGAGGCGAGTGCCACAGTCACGATGCTTGGCACCGCCACTCAGGCTGGTACGCTGGCACTGATGATCAATGGCGTATCTGTCCAGGTCGGGGTGAGCATCGGTGATGAAGCGGCAACCATTGCCGGCAATATCATCGCTGCAATTACCGCAAAGCCTGCCACTCAGGTTACTGCCACAGCAAAAGCTGAAGCTGCTGCAACGGTAGTGCTGACCGTGAAGTGGAAAGGCGTCACGGGAAATGACAGCGATGTGCGCCTGAACTATTACCCCGGAGAAAAAACACCTGCCGGCATCAGTGCAACACTGACCGCATTTTCGGGTGGTACAGGGACGCCGGATATTGAGACAGTTGTCGCGGCGCTGGGGGATGACTGGTACACGGATATTATTTTCCCGTACACCGACACGCAGAGCCTGAACACCATTCGTGACGAACTTGAAGAACGCTGGGGGCCGCTCAAGATGATGGAGGCGCTTCTGTGGTCTGCTTATCGTGGTACGCATGCCCAGAGCGGGACATTCGGGCATACCCGCAATGACTGGCTGATTTCCTGTATCGGCACCAACATCGCACCAGAACCGTCATGGCTATGGGCCGCCAGCTACGGCGCAACGGCGGCATACCAGTTGGCCCTTGACCCGGCCCGTCCTCTCCAGACGCTGATCCTGACCGGTATCAAGCCGCCCGCTCGCGGTATCCGCTGGGATATGCCAGAGCGTAACCTGCTGCTGCATGACGGTATAGCCACGCACTTTGTTGATGCCGGAGATAACGTCTGTATTGAGCGCGAAATCACCATGTATCGCGTAAACCGCTATGGCGATACGGACATTTCATACCTCGATGTGCAGTCGCCGGCAACGCTTGGCCGCATCCGTTATGTCATCAAGAACCGCTTCACCAGCCGTTATCCGCGCCACAAGCTGGCGGATGATGACGTACTTGATTTGCTTGATGCCGGTCAGCCAGTGATGACACCGAAAATTGCGACCGCTGAGCTGCTGGATATTGCGCTGACTGAGCTTATCCCCGCAGGTCTGGTGGAGGATTTCGAGGATTATAAAGACACGCTTGATGTCACCATCGACAGTAAAGATCCAAACCGTCTGAACTTTATCTGTCACCCGAATCTGGTGAATCAGTTGCGCGTTCTGGCCGGTCTCATCCAGTTCAAACTTTAAGGAGCCAGCATGGCAAATATTCTGGGTATGGCGGCGATTCGTGTTAATGGCCGTGAAATCAAAACTGAAGGGAAATCCGTGCTGAATCCGGGGGGCTATGCCCGCCAGCAACACATGGGCGGCGGTAAGGTCTGGGGGAATTCCCGCAAGATGGCGGCCCCTTCCATCAAGCTGACCATTGCTGCGGACCGCGACGTCGATGTGATTGAAATCAGTAACTGGGAGGACGTGACCGTCATGTTCTACGGTGACAACGGCCTCAATTACATGATGACCGGCGCGGCCACTGATAACCCGGCTGAACTGGACGAAGACGCGGGGACGGTCTCGGCTAACTTCATCGGCGTCAAATGTGTGAAGGTGTAAGACATGGCTGAAATGAACTTCCCTCTGGTACACGGTCTGCGTACCGGCAAAGGCACTACCGACGAAATGCTTCACAAGACTGTGACGCTTCGCGAGCTGACATCACGGGATATTATCGAATCACAACTGGCCTCCGAGCGCGTCGTGGTTGGGGATAATGGCAAGGCGGTTGCCTACTGCTCTGAGGTCATGATGGGGCTGGAGATGATGCGCCGGCAGATTAAGAATATTGGAGAAATCCCCGGCCCGCTGGACATGAATCAAATTTATGCCCTGCATCCGGAAGATTTGAAGTTGCTGACGGATAAAGGCAAGGCAATGGATGACATGCTGGAGGACACTGCCGAACGGGGGCGACATGGTGCCGATGGCAGCGGCGCTCAATCTACTGCTGATTAACCTCTCTCAGCGTTTCGATGTTAACCGGCTTGAGCAACTGCCCCTGCGGCAGTTGCTTATTCAGGTCAGGCAACTGAGGAAGCAATATGACAAACCGCCTAAGCACTGAAATTCTGATTAACCTTGCCGGGAACCTGACGGCTAAAGCCCGCCAGTACGGCGCTAACATGAGCGAGTTTGCCAGCCGTAACCAGAAAGCAATGTCTGTTGTTAAGGCCGCGTCTGAATCTGCCGGACGTGGTCTGGACATGCTCAGTAATCGCTATACAACGATGATTGCCGGCCTTGCCAGCGGCGCAGCGCTGAGAGAGTTTGCTAAAACAGATCGACAATTAACCGGCCTGGGTATTGCCGCCGGTAAAGCTCGTGATGAGATGCGCAATATCTTTGATGGTATTCAGGATACCGCCATCAAATTCCGGGTGGATGACTCGGAGGTGTTGGCCGCTCTGGAAAATGTCAACAAAACAACCGGGGATCTGGATTTCGGTATTCAGAATAAGGGCATGATAGCCGCCTCTATCGCTGCATCAGGCTCTCAGGGGGATTCGATTGGCGGACTGTTTTCTCAGTTCCCCAAATTTGGCCTTCAGACTGAAAAGCAGACGCTTGCAGCTATGGACACGTTAAACCTTCTGGGTAAAGAAGGTGCATTTGAGCTGAAAGATATTGCAGAAAAAGGCGTCAGAGCCTTCTCTATGTACTCCGCTGCTGGCGGGAGTGGCGTTAAGGGAGTCAAAGACGTAGGCGTTGTACTGGAATCAGCCATTGATGCCACAGGCAACCGTGATACAGCAGCCACGGCGACTGAAAACCTTATTCGTGATCTGCAGTTGCCGAAGGTTGTTAGCACCCTTCGTAAAAATGGTGTCAACATTTATGACAAAGATGGGAAGATGCGATCACTTCCAACACTTCTGGAAGAGATTGCTAAAAAGTCAGGCAGCAAAGGTGCTGAAAAGCAGAATAAAAGACTTCTGGAAGCCGGTTTTAACCAGGACAGTATTTTACTTATCAGCAGTGCCACCTCCGGTAAAGGAGCGGAAAACCTCAAGCGATACCAGTCAGTTGTCGGGGACGGCACAGGCATCATGAAAGATGCTGAATATGCGGCGAAAGATTTTACTTCGGCGCTGACCAGCCTGAATGTTACCTGGAAGAAGTTTTCTAACAGCAATCTTGCCGGCCCGGTACAGGAGCTGGCTGATGCTATCAATTCAGTTGATCAAAAGACGGTCCAGAACTGGCTGGAAGTCGGCAAGAAAATAGCCATTGCGACTGCCGGAGTCATTGCGGCACGTAAAGCTTTTAAAATCGGTAAAGGCGCATGGGATTTTCTCCAGCCAGAGAAAGGGGGCAAAGGCATCCCTAAAGGCGTCTCCGATGTTTTTGGCTCCGGGGTTATGCCTGTTTATGTCGTGAACATGGGCAAAGGTGGCATGGGTGGTCCGGGTGATTTAATCCCTGATGGAAAAGAACCTCGTAAGCCCAATGGTCCAGGACGTCTTGGTGTTCCGGGAGGTATGCTCGGAACATCACTAATGATGGCCACAATACCCTATCTTGATGATGCCCCTTCACTAACCAATGATGATAAAGCTGGCATGGTTCAGTGGGCAAGGGATCGTGCCAAACGCAAAGCAAATGAGAAACCGGTTATTGACCCGCGCCCGTGGGCACCAATGACACCGGCAACGCCGTTTATCCCAGCGTCTGAAGGTTCCCCGGCAGATGTGAGGCGTCCTGAAACAAATGACCATTCTTTGTTTGGTGTCATCGTTGATTTTCTGCGTGGCACCAACGCCGCAATTGAAAACAAAAACGCGTTTGATAAGCCTGTTCAGCCACCTGCATTACCCACAACCCTACAGAAGATGCAGGGCGAAATCCGCGTGATCCTTGAGGGTGGCGGTGGCCGTGTTAAAAGCGTCACCATGAACCAGCCGGGTATCAAACTTAGTGCATCTGCTGGCGTGTCCAGCGTGGAGCAAGGCTGATGGCTGCTACCCGATGGGAAGACCTGCGCGATGCTTCGTTCCGGGGTGTCTCCTTCTATCTGGTCGATAACGAAGGCACCAGTGGCCGTCGGGCAATTCCCCGCGCCTACCCCAAAAAAGAAGTGGGCTGGACCGAGGATAACGGTGCCGTTCTGACCCAACAGCAAATCAACGGCAAGCTGATTGGAAAGAACTACCAGAGCCAACTGGAGGCACTTCTCCGGGCACTGAACACACCGGGACCCGGTGAACTTATCCATCCGTGGTTCGGCATTCAGAAGGTTCAGATTGGCAAGGTGAATCACCGTCTGAGCACTGAGGAAGGCGGCATTGCCTACATCTCTTTTGAGGTATCTGAGGCGGGCGACCGCCTGTTTCCTGCGCCGGCAGAAAATACCAGCCTGACGGTACTCAGCGCGGCAGATAAGGTTAAAGCAGCCCTTGCGAACGGTGATGTCTTTGCCCTGCTTGATGGTCTTGGTGAGATGGCCGATACGTGGATGGACGACATGGAAAATCTGGTGGTGGGTGTGCTGACGCTGCCCTCCGCGATTACTGAATGGACTGACCGTCTCGGACGTTTTCGAGGGTTGATTGAGCTGGCCGTCGCGAAACCTGCCGGATTTATCAATGATGTTCTGAACCTTGTCAGCGGTGTCCGTGAGACCGTGACCGAACCTCTGTGGTCAATGCGGGTTTACGATCAACTCCGCAACCGGTGGCAGGGAGAACAGTTTTCCGGTTCATCTTCTTCACCGTGGACGTCGCCGGATTCGCCAACAAATACAAGTGATCGCGCGACGGCTGCTGCGCTTCACCAGTTACCCAAATACATGTCAGTCACTCCGGGTTCCGTTACTGATGGCACGTATGGCTTTGCCAGTAGTCTTCCGGACGTCGTTCCTGAACTGACGGATGCAATGCAGGCTAACATCACTGATTTTCGTCAGTTGATCGTCGTTGCCAGTCTTATCGGACAGGCAGAGACCATTGCCAGCACGGAGTTCAGAAGTAGTGAGGAAGCCATCAGTACGGGCGACACGCTGGCTGAGCAACTGAATGAACAGGCGGTGTACGCCGTGGAAAACGGTCAGCGGGATTTGTGGCATGCCCTGCGTGAGCTGCGCTTTGCCGTCGTCAATGACGTCCGGGTCAGAAGTGCTCAGTTACCACAGGTCCGGATAGTCACCCTGACCACGACATCCCCTGTATCCCTGATTGCATGGCGTGAGACCGGTAATACAGAGAACCGTGACGCCATTGCCACACGGAACCGACTGCGTGACCCGGCTTTCATTCTTCCAGGTAAACCTGTCGAGGTAACAGAGTAATGGAAATGGTTGTACTTGAGGTTGACGGCCAGCAGTGGGACGGATGGACCGAGATGTCCATCACTTCCTCACTGGAGGCTGTTGCCGGCGAATTTGATCTCACTGTCACCACGCAATGGTCCGAAGCATCACCGCGTGTCATTAAGCAGGGTATGCCCTGCATCGTCAGGCTGGGAAAGGATACGGTTCTGACAGGGTATATCGATGATTTTATTCCAAGCTATGACGCAGAGAACATGAGTATTCGCGTCATGGGCAGGGATAAAACCGGCGATCTTGTTGACAGCTCTGTGGTGCATAAGTCCGGCCAGTGGAAAGGTGTTCGACTGGAGCTACTGGCAACGGAAATCTGCAAACCCTATGGCATCAGTGTTATCAGTGAAACTGACACTGGTGAAACCTTCGGTAGCGTGGTGCTTGAACAGGGAGAGACCGCCTTCGATCTTCTTGACCGCCTGGCTAAACAACGCGGCGTTCTGCTTACTGCTGATGGCCTGGGTAATCTGATCATCACCCGTGCATCAACAAAGCGTGCCGGCGTTCCTCTGATTTTCGGGACCAATATTCTTGCCGCCCGTGGCCGGTTCAGTTGGCGCGAGCGAAACAGCCAGTACATCGTAAAAGGTACGTCCAGTGCCGGTGGAAGCACATGGGACGCTCAGCCCGCCAAAGTGACAGGTGGACGCCAGACCATTGTTGATGATGGTGATATCAACCGCTACCGCCCGAAGATCCTGGTCAATGAAGACAGCCTGACCGTCGGCGGCGCGAGTACACGTGGTGAATGGTACAAAGCCCGGATGATGGGTGAAGCCAACAGCACCGAGATCACGCTGGCTGGGTGGCGCGAAAATGGCGATGACAGCCCGTTATGGCAAAAAAACAGACTCGTCGATATTGATGACCCGATACAGAACCTGAAGGCCACGTGGCTGATTAAGAGCGTGACGTTCACTGAAGGTGATAACGGGCGTATCTGCGTTCTGACACTGGTTCCTCCTGAGTCGATGGATATGCCTGAAACCAGTGCGAAAAAAGCAGGCAAGAAAGGCAAGAGATCAAAGGCAAAAACGGAGGAAACATGGGACTAAATCCGGCAAATATCGGTCGCACACTTGAAGGTATTGGACGCCGGCTGCGGCTGCTCGTTGACAGGGCTGTCGTCCGCATCGTTACCGACAGTCTTGGTCGCCAGAATCTCCAGATCCAGTCTCTGGCGGATTCCACCAATGATGACGTTGAGCGTTTCCAGAACTACGGTCTGACGTCTGTGCCGCCAGTCGGTTCAGAAGCACTCATTCTGGCAGTGGGGGGACGCCGGGAAGGTCTGGTGGCAATCGCTGTTGAAGACAAGCGCTGTCGTCCAAAGGGCCTGGAAAATGGAGAGGTCAGGTTATATCACGGTGATGGTCAGTCTTATATCACCCTGAAAAAAGGTGGTCTTATCGACGTTAAAGGGAAATCGGTTAATTACGATGCCGGCGAATTGTTTGTGATAAATACAAAATTATTAAAAGTTAACGGCCCATCTGAATTTTCAAAGGATATTCAGGTCGCAGGTAAATCTGTTCTTAAGCATTTCCATATTGACGGAGATGGCGAAAAAACATCGGAGATGAAATGACTATTGGTATCAGCTGGAATAATCAACTCTCCAGAGGTGAACTGACAATTAACCATGATGGTTTATCGCGTGATGAAGGTATGGTCACACTGGTTCTTATTTGTCTTTTCACCGACGTCCGTGCTGATACTGATGACATTATCCCCGATAATTCATCTGACCCGCGAGGCTGGCCCGGTGACTCCTTCAGTGATTATCCGTGGGGGTCAAAACTCTGGCTACTGGACCGCGAAAAACTGACGGAAACAGTCAGAATGCGGGTGGAAGATTATGCGCTGCTCTCCATGCAGCCTCTTTTACGTTCCGGATATGCACGTAATGCAACGGTGACGGCCACGATAAGCGGCAGTGATCGGATTAATTTTATTGTCATTCTTACCCGCCCGGATAAAACAACGCTCCGGATTGAAATAAGTAAACGCTGGGAGTCCACCGCTAATGCCTTATAACGTTCCCGCACTGCGCAAACTTATTACTGACGGCGAAAAAGATATTGCCTTTGAACTGGGGCTGCAAAAACTTCCACCAGTAGGTGTTGAGAAGGCACTTAATACCTCATTCAGTAATCAGGTGCGTGATTTATACGACCACCAGAGCTGGATCAAAGACCAGATTATTCCGTCCGTTAAATCTGATGATGAAACCATTATCGAAACTGCGGCCAGTGAAGGCGTCATCAGAAAACAGGCCACATTTGCTACGGGGCCGGCTGTATTTAAAGGGACCACGCCACTACCGGAGGATGCGGAAATGCAGACTGCTGCCGGTGTTGTTTATGCCGTGACAGCTTCCGGCGTTCCTGTGGATGGTGTGATGACAGTAACCATTCAGGCCAGCGATGCCGGCGCGTCAGGAAACCTTCCGGAAGGTGAAAGCCTGACCCTGCTGTCCCCCGTTCCCGGTGTGGAAAGCATTGGTTTAACGGGTACGGGGGGCATCACCGGTGGTGCGGACATTGAGCCAGTTCCTGAATTACTTGACCGGCTTTTGTTCCGTAAACGAAATCCCCCCGTTGGTGGGGCTGTACATGACTATGTCATCTGGGCGCGAGAAATGGCTGGCGTAAGTCGGGCGTGGGCATTCGATGCCTGGCATGGCCCCAGCACAATCGGACTGGCATGGGTTTATGACGATCGTTCAGTGATTACTCCCGGATATCAGGACCGGAAAAATATGGAAGATTACCTTTTCCGTCATACCGACCCGGCGACTGGCGTATGGGTTGGTAAACCTGGAGGAATAGAAGTCTGGCCCGTTGAACTGGTGCTCCGTCCCGTCAATATGGTTATCGACATAACACCGGATACGTCTGCCACGCGTAAAGCTGTCCAGTCCCGCCTGCTGACGCTTCAGAAGACGCTGCTACCTGGGCAGACGTTACCCATTTCAGCAATCAGGACTGCTATCGGCACAGCATCTGGCGTGACCGATTACACACTGAATCTGACTGCTGACATTCCCTGCGATCAGAATGAACTTATCACTATTGGGGAACTGACATGGCCCACAGCGTAGATGAGTGGCTGGGTGCTTTATGGCAGATCATGCCACGTGGCAAAGCGTGGTCACGCGATGAGGATGGTGATTTAAACCTTTTTTTACGGGCGTTAGCCAGGCGTTTAAGTCAGACGGAATTTGATGCAGAAAACCTGCTGCCGGAGATGCGGCCAGAAACAACATTTATGCTGCTGGAAGAATGGGAGGAATACCTTGAACTGCCGGAGTGTGGGCAGTTAAGCGGTACTGTAGAAGATCGACGTCGTGCTGTCGTGGAGAAGTATCACCGCAAAGGTGGCCTTTCCCCGTGGCAGATTGAAGCTGTGGCTGCCGCGCTTGGATTTACTATCCGGGTTACTGTCATTCTGCCTCACCATTGCATGCGTAGCTGCATGTATCCCCTTTATCCAGCCCGTTATCGCTGGACGTTACAGATTGATGTGATCGGTATAAGCGGCGGACGTTTTACCTGTATCGATAACGTCATGACACCGCTTCTGAGTGAACGGGCAAGAGAACTGGAGTGTGTGTTGACAAAATACCGTCTCGGCGGCACAGCATACGAATATTTTTATTCTTCAGGAGATAACTGATGTATCACGTAGATAATTCGACCGGTGTTCCGGTTATGCCACTACCGTCTCCTATCACCAGTGAGACAGAGCTTTTCTTTACTGAAGGTGGTAATGGAGTTCCTCCGACATATCCCGGCCCGGACTGGTTTAATGCCATTCAAAGTGAGCTGCTTAATATTATCAGGGCCGCTGGGCTTGATCCGGACAAAATGGACAACACGCAGATTCTCGCCGCTCTCAAGAAACTGTTTCTGAGTCGCTCCAATCCATTTGGCGACATTAAAACAGATGGTGCGGCGGCAATAGCTACGGCTCTATCAAACCTTGGTCTGCGGGAAAGCGTTTCTGAATCTGGTTCTTTCCAGTTAGGAGATTTCCAGGTTGTATGGGGGCGAGGTTCAACGGGCAGCAACGGAACAGGCAGTGTTCAGTTTCCACGCGCTTTTGTTGGCATACCATATCTGGTTGCGCCGTCGGATATTTCTTCAGGTCCTGAAGGGGTGAACGCTGTCGGGTGGGATTTATCAAATAGCACGGCAGCAGGAGCCAGAATTCTTTCTGCTGACTCTAAATCTTCGGGGATCGCTACCACATTTTCTTATATCGCAATTGGTAAGGGGGTTGTATGAAGTATTGCGCGTTGAATAACGGATTTTATGGCGACAACACTCCCGATGACAAAATCCCGGGGAGTTTTGTGCATATCAGCGACGACGAAGGCCAGCGAATTTTAGACAGCCAAATTAATGGTCGGATTCAGCCCGATGATAATGGTTTTCCTGTTCTGGTTCCGTACCCTGAATTAACTAAAGATGAGCAGCAGGAACGTGCAGAGCAGAAACGACGGTCGCTGAAATCAGTCGCTGATACAGAAATTGAGTGGCGACAGTACGCTGTTGAAAGAGGCAAAGCGACGGAAGAAGAAGCCGCCGCTTTGATTGCATGGCAGGATTACAGGCTCGATTTGATGCGGGTTGATACCGCAAAACCCGTCTGGCCTACGCCTCCGGGGGACCAGGCCAGTTAGTAGCATGTTTCTTATACCGCTGGGGCTGGCAGTATCTGCTGCATAACCTCAGGTTGCGCGTTATAAAACTCAATATAACGCGCATCATTCTTATCAATCTGTGTGGAAGTTTCTTGCTCGCATGAGAACAATGCCACAACCGACTTTCCATCTGGTGTTAATTCAGCGTAAATCATATCGTGTATCCACTTATAAATAATGATGCAGAAAAACCCGTGATTGATGTGCCGTTTGGGTTCACGTCATAAAAAATTGATTGTGGGGTTGATAGCAATAATTCTGCAAACTGACCATAAACCCCTATGCCATAATTCCCAACATAACCACCGATTGATACGTACCCGACACCGCTATTTGTGGATGCAACATCAATAATTAAACCGCCAGATTGCGCACCACCGCCTGCTGTTGCATAGATGGAGCCATAGCCACTCACTTTCCTTGCGTTTTTAGGAACAATTGCGGCAATAGATAACTCAGTTAGCGTATTTATTGTTGCGGTTGTTGTTATTGCTGTCTGACGGTCAACATTAATAACCCGCCCATGCTGCGTTCCAGCTTTGAATTTTGACTCTGAAATACCCCAAACACTCACCAGTGCACTGGCGGTATACCCAGGTGGTAACGATGAGCCACTATAAATTTCTGGTGCATCAACAGAGGTAGCATTTACTGCCAGCAATGACGACATATCAGTAGTCGGGTTATAAATCGCATACAGCGCAACGAATCCAGTGGCCGGGACAACCCCCTTATCCATCCCGCCTGCACCGGTAGTCGCCAGGTTGATTGCCTTGCTGAAAGAAGTTACCCGGTACTGACGCCCTCCACTATCTTCAACAATCAATTCATCGGCTGAAAATGTCGCAGTAGCACTCGCTGCTGCCACTGACATTCTGGCATTTCGAGACTGCCCAACAACGCCAGAAAATGATTCTCTCAATTGAACCTTTAAGAAAATGCATATCTACCCATTGGGTGGCATGATCTCGTCCTTTTTCAGGGTGAAAAATGATGCTGATCGGCTACGTTAGGGTGTCAACAATTGACCAAAACCTCGAATTACAACTTGAAGCGCTTAACAGGCTAGATTGTGACCAGATATTTGAGGATAAAATATCCGGTGCGAAATCGAAAAGGCCCGGCTTGGACAAGATGATGAAGAAGTTACGCCCAGGCGACACCGTCGTTGTCTGGAAGTTAGATAGGTTAGGTCGTTCTCTAATCCATCTTGTGGATTTGCTACGTTATTTCCGCGAAAACAACATTGAGTTTTTATCCGTTACCGAGGGGATAAGAATTAGCACCTCAATTGGGCGCTTTGCGTACACGATGTTGAGTGCTGCTGCTGAGATGGAGAGAGAAAACATTATTGAGAGAACTCGTGCTGGATTGGCCGTAGCAAGGGCAAAAGGGAGAATTGGTGGCCGTAGGCCAAAACTAACGGATGAGCAGTGGGCGCAGGCTGGAAGACTGATAGCTGCTGGCGAAACTCGTCAGAGGGTGGCCCTAATTTATGACGTCGGAATCTCAACCCTGTATAAACGATTCCCTGCATCTGACATATAAATCACGATCACAAACGCGATCCAATGTTAGTTGTCAATGTGTCGCGTTTTGATTGGCGCGCGGCAACGCTGATTGCCGATAGCTATGCCCAGATGAGCTGGCCTGGCGTGGTATTCCGGCCGTTAGAAGAACGTATTCCGGCGGATTTGTATATTGTCTATGAACAGCAGCAGGCCACGCCAGCGCTGGAAAAACTGGTGGCGGCTTTGACGGTATGATGTCTGTGCCGGATGACTCGCTTCGCTCGCCCTTCGGGCCGTCGCCGTAAACGGCTCCGTTGTTTCGCTGCGCTCAACACCGAACCTGCGGCAGATTCGAATCTTATAAATCGCAGATAGCAAAAAAGCGCCTTTAGGGCGCTTTTTTGCATTGGTGGGTCGTGCAGGATTCGAACCTGCGACCAATTGATTAAAAGTCAACTGCTCTACCAACTGAGCTAACGACCCGAAGTGGTGGGTGATGACGGGATCGAACCGCCGACCCCCTCCTTGTAAGGGAGGTGCTCTCCCAGCTGAGCTAATCACCCACTTCGGTACTTCACATTTTAACAAGAAATCCAGCTGGCGAGAAAGTGGTGGGTGATGACGGGATCGAACCGCCGACCCCCTCCTTGTAAGGGAGGTGCTCTCCCAGCTGAGCTAATCACCCACTTCTCAATTTCTTGTTCTACACGGCGGAGACTACATAAAGTAGTTGGTGGGTGATGACGGGTTCGAACCGCCGACCCCCTCCTTGTAAGGGAGGTGCTCTCCCAGCTGAGCTAATCACCCCCGCTGTGTGGAGTCGCATTATAGGGAGAGTTGAAAATGAGTCAACGCATTTTCTAAAGAATTTGTTCGTTCGTCGTAAATTTAAACAAAACGATCGCAAATCAATCCATGCAGCATGATTTGTATACGAAAATGGCAAAGCGTGATGTTCCAACCCGATGAACATTGAGGAATCAGACCACAGTGATAGAATACCAGCCTGATAATCTTCCCTGGATTTGCCGGTTGTCGGCATCTTTATAAACGTAAGGCCATTTCATGAAAATCAAAACTCGCTTCGCGCCAAGCCCGACAGGTTACCTGCACGTCGGCGGTGCGCGTACTGCTCTTTATTCCTGGCTTTTTGCACGTAACCATGGCGGTGAGTTTGTGCTGCGTATTGAAGACACCGATCTCGAACGCTCCACGCCGGAAGCTATTGAAGCCATTATGGATGGCATGAACTGGCTGAATCTGGAGTGGGATGAAGGCCCGTATTTCCAGACTAAACGTTTTGACCGTTACAATGCTGTCATCGATGAGATGCTGGAAGCGGGGACGGCATATAAATGCTACTGCTCCAAAGAGCGTCTGGAACAGCTGCGTGAAGAACAGATGGCAAAAGGTGAAAAACCACGTTACGACGGTCGCTGCCGTCACGGTCACGAACATCACGCTGCTGATGAACCTTGCGTGGTGCGTTTTGCTAACCCGCAGGACGGGTCCGTTATTTTTGATGATCAGATCCGTGGGCCGATCGAATTCAGCAACCAGGAGCTGGACGACCTGATTATCCGCCGTACAGATGGTTCCCCGACCTATAACTTCTGCGTCGTTGTTGATGACTGGGATATGGAAATCACCCACGTCATTCGTGGTGAAGACCATATCAACAACACCCCGCGTCAGATCAACATCCTGAAAGCGCTGAACGCGCCGGTGCCGGTTTACGCGCATGTGTCGATGATCAACGGCGACGACGGCAAAAAACTCTCTAAACGTCACGGTGCGGTCAGCGTGATGCAGTATCGTGACGACGGCTACCTGCCGGAAGCGTTGCTGAACTATCTGGTACGTCTGGGCTGGTCCAGCGGCGATCAGGAGATCTTCACCCGTGAAGAAATGATCAAGCTGTTCTCTCTTGGGGCGGTGAGCAAGTCTGCGAGCGCATTTAACACTGAAAAACTGCAGTGGCTGAACCACCACTACATTAATGCACTGGCGCCAGAATATGTGGCGACGCATCTGCAGTGGCACATTGAGCAGGAAAATATCGATACGCGCGTCGGCCCGCAGTTGTCTGAGCTGGTAAAACTGCTGGGTGAACGCTGCAAGACGCTGAAAGAGATGGCGCAGAGCTGCCGCTATTTCTATGAAGACTTTGCTGAGTTCGATGCCGATGCGGCGAAGAAACACCTGCGTCCGGTTGCGCGTCAGCCACTGGAAGTGGTTCGCGACAAACTGGCTGCTATCAGTGAATGGACCGTGGAAAACGTGCACCACGCGATTCAGGCAACCGCTGATGAGCTGGAAGTGGGCATGGGTAAAGTCGGGATGCCGCTGCGCGTAGCCGTAACCGGTGCGGGTCAGTCTCCGGCGTTAGACGTTACGGTGCATGCGATTGGTAAATCTCGCAGCATTGAACGTATTAACAAGGCGCTCGCGTTTATTGCTGAGCGTGAAAGTCAGCAGTAAGGCAGAGTGATCGATAAAAAAACGGCAGGAGTGCATCCTGCCGTTTTTTTTGCCTGTTATTCAGACTCATCAATGCCCAGACGGGTCAGGAAAGTGCGAATACCTTCGCGCGAAATATACATCGCCAGCTTTTCCTGTTCCGTTGGCGACATGTTATCCAGTGCGCTGATTATCTGACGGCAGGCGTGACTGCGAACCACGTGTGTATACTCGGCAAGCGGTTCTTCTGCCTGATAAAATTCCGGTGCCTTGCGAAAAGCTGGAATATTGAGAAGAAACTCTCGGACGCCGGCATCAATATGAATAAGCCTCGCGCGACCACCTTTAACACCGGGAAACTTTTCGGTTGTCCAGTTTTGCTCTCTGATCCAACGATTGACGGTTTGTTTGGCGACACCGAGACATTCAGCCAGCTCTTCGGTGGTCATTTTACTGCGTAATTTTTTCATATTATTTGTTGTCGCGAATCCCTAAGCGTTGTAATAAACCCGTAATGCCTTCACGCAGGATCAGCGACGTAAACATTTTCTGTTCTGATGGCGTCATTTCTTTGGCGAGTCTTATCAGTAGAGCTTCGATGGAGGTGTCACCGGATAAAGATAAATTATCTGATAAGCCTTCCGCTGAACGCTCAGCGCTGCGAATGTATTCACGAACTTGTTCGGTAACATGAACCAGACGGGCTTTACCGCCCTGAACACCGGGTTTGGGTGAGGTAGCCCAACCTTCCTTGCGCACCCATTTATTGATGGTCTGTCGGCTGTATCCGGTCAGATTAGCAAGTTCTTCTGGCGTCATCCGTTCCTTGAACATAACGATTCCCTGAATGGTCGTGGGGTTAATTAGTGGCTCATTTTATAGCACCATTTTAGTAGAAACCGTGACGCGTTTAACTACTGAATGCGAGTTGTTGCGCAATGTTCTCCATTTGCCTGCTTTTTCAGCGATTGAATTCTATGAGTTAATTTTGCCGTTGACACACGCGAAGGGAATTCATATGATGCCGCCCGTCAACTCGACAAGCTTTACGTGACGGGGCTATAGCTCAGCTGGGAGAGCGCTTGCATGGCATGCAAGAGGTCAGCGGTTCGATCCCGCTTAGCTCCACCAAATTTAATCCCAATGAATTTGGTACGTAAATGCATCGTGGGGCTATAGCTCAGCTGGGAGAGCGCTTGCATGGCATGCAAGAGGTCAGCGGTTCGATCCCGCTTAGCTCCACCAAAATTGAAACCCTCGCTGAAAAGCGAGGGTTTTTTGCATTTGATTCCTGCCTGCGTTTCTCGTTTATTTGCTTATATTGCTGGATAACAGACATAAAAAAACCGGGGAGAATCTCCCCGGTTTGGTAACGGCTGTATTGATGTCGTCTTACAGCACCAGTGCTGCAATGGAAGCAGACAGTACGCTGACCAGCGTAGAACCGTATACCAGTTTCAGACCAAAGCGGGAAACCACGTTACCTTGCTCTTCGTTCAGGCCTTTAATTGCGCCTGCAATGATACCGATAGAAGAGAAGTTCGCGAAGGAAACCAGGAACACAGAGATAATGCCTTCAGCGCGCGGAGAGAGCGTAGAGGCGATTTTCTGTAGGTCCATCATTGCGACGAATTCGTTGGAAACCAGTTTGGTTGCCATGATACTGCCCACCTGCAGCGCTTCGCTGGACGGCACACCCATCACCCACGCAATCGGGTAGAAGATGTAACCCAGGATGCCCTGGAAGGAGATGCTGTAGCCAAACCAACCGGTCACGGTAGCGAACAGGGCGTTCAGGGCAGCGATCAGCGCGATGAAACCAATCAGCATTGCTGCAACGATAATCGCAACTTTAAAGCCTGCCAGAATGTATTCGCCCAACATCTCGAAGAAGCTCTGACCTTCGTGCAGATTGGACATCTGAATATTTTCTTCGCTGGCATCAACGGTATAAGGGTTGATCAGTGACAGAACGATAAAGGTGCTGAACATGTTCAGAACCAGCGCAGCAACAACGTATTTTGGTTCCAGCATGGTCATGTACGCGCCGACGATAGACATGGAAACGGTAGACATCGCCGTTGCTGCCATGGTGTACATGCGGTTGCGAGACATTTTACCGAGGATATCTTTATAGGCGATAAAGTTCTCGGATTGACCCAGGATCAGGGAGCTGACGGCGTTGAAGGATTCCAGCTTGCCCATACCGTTCACTTTGGATAACAGGAAACCAATCGCGCGGATGATAACCGGCAGAACACGGATATGCTGCAAAATACCGATCAGGGCGGAGATAAAGACGATAGGGCACAGCACTTTCAGGAAGAAGAATGCCAGGCCTTTATCGTTCATGCTGCCGAAGACAAAGTTAGTCCCTTCATTAGCGAATCCGAGCAGTTTCTCAAACATCTCGGAGAAGCCTCTTACAAAGCCCAGGCCGACATCAGAGTTCAGGAAGAACCATGCCAGTAACACTTCGATAACAAGCAATTGAATAACATAACGAATGCGGATTTTTTTACGGTCACTGCTTACCAGCAGTGCGAGTACCGCAACCACGGCAAGGGCCAGGACAAAGTGAAGAACGCGGTCCATATTTGCTCCAAATTTGAGGCAGATTTAGTTTTCGTGCACATTCTATGTAACAACAGTAAAGAAAACGAGATCAAACACACACTATAATAAGGACCTGTGACGAGATTCAAAATTAGTGATCGATGATACACTTCTGTTATGTTTAGTATGGAAGTGAAAAGTTATGTCACTGTGCTAATCTCATAACAATAATCAAACATCTTACCGGCATTTCTAAATTTCTTACCGTTCCATAGACAAACGCTATCAGAGAAATCAACTTCACCCATTAAAATGAATTTGATAATCATTCTCAATAGGCGTAGCTTGAAACATAGCAAAGGCTATGTTTCTGAGGCACTAAAATGACTAACGATCGCGTTGAGAGTAGCAGTGGGCGGGCAGCGCGCAAGTTGAAGTTCGCATTAATGGGACCTGCGTTCATCGCGGCGATCGGCTATATCGATCCAGGTAACTTTGCTACCAATATCCAGGCAGGGGCTAGCTTTGGCTACAAACTGTTGTGGGTTGTGGTCTGGGCAAACCTGATGGCGATGCTGATTCAGGTGCTATCGGCCAAGCTTGGCATTGCCACCGGCAAAAATCTGGCGGAACAGATCCGTGATCATTATCCTCGTCCAGTGGTTTGGTTTTACTGGGTACAGGCCGAAATTATTGCGATGGCGACCGATCTTGCAGAATTTATTGGCGCTGCGATTGGCTTTAAACTCATCCTTGGCGTTTCGCTGCTGCAGGGGGCTGTGCTCACGGGTATTGCGACATTTTTAATTCTGATGCTGCAGCGCCGCGGGCAGAAACCCCTGGAAAAAGTGATCGGCGGTTTGTTGTTGTTCGTGGCTGCGGCATATATTGTCGAGCTGATCTTTTCCCAACCGAACCTTGCGCAGCTGAGCAAAGGGATGGTTATACCGAGCCTGCCTAATTCTGAAGCGGTGTTCCTGGCGGCCGGTGTGCTTGGCGCCACCATCATGCCGCACGTCATTTATCTGCACTCCTCCTTAACCCAGCATTTGCACGGTGGTACGCGCCTGCAGCGTTACGCAGCGACGAAATGGGATGTGGCTATCGCCATGACGATTGCCGGATTTGTCAATCTGGCGATGATGGCGACTGCAGCAGCCGCGTTTCACTTTAGCGGGCATACTGGTATCGCAGACCTGGACCAGGCCTATCTGACGCTTGAACCGCTGTTAAGTCATGCTGCGGCAACCGTGTTTGGTTTAAGTCTGGTGGCGGCAGGGCTTTCCTCTACCGTGGTTGGCACGCTGGCGGGGCAGGTGGTTATGCAAGGGTTTATCCGCTTTCATATCCCGCTCTGGGTGCGCCGTAGCGTCACCATGATGCCGTCATTTATTGTGATTTTAATGGGGCTTGATCCCACCCGGATACTGGTGATGAGTCAGGTATTACTCAGTTTTGGTATCGCTCTGGCGCTGGTACCGCTACTGATTTTTACCAGCAATAGCCAACTGATGGGGGATTTAGTTAATAGCCGTTGGGTGAAACAGGTTGGCTGGGTGATTGTGGTGCTGGTCGTGGCACTGAATATCTGGTTGCTGGTCGGGACCGCGCTCGGATTGTAGCAGGGCTTTCATCCGCTGTGGTTACCCGGTCAAGCCGGGTAACCCTCATGATTATTTTTTATTTAAGTGGCTACGGTAGGTATCAAGTACCACTGCAACGATTATCACGGCTCCTGTTATAAAACGTTTTGTCGGTTCGCTTGCGCCAACTTGCGCCAGTCCCGCAGCCAGAACGGAAATGATCAACGCGCCAAGAAACGTACAGATAATAGAGCCACGTCCTCCCATCAGGCTTGTGCCACCAATCACAACTGCGGCAATCACCTGTAGTTCCATGCCAACGCCGCTATTGGGGTCGGCGGCTTCAAGGCGGGCAACCTGAAACAGCGAGGCCAGACCGGATAATCCCCCCATCAAGGCAAAGACTGCAATCTTATAGGGACCTGGATTTATACCTGATAATCGAACGGCTTCTTCATTGGTGCCAATACCGATCAAATGGCGACCAAATACGGTTCGCGTCAGCACCAGATGCCCGGCAACAATGACAACGATCGCGATAATAAAAGAAGGGGAGACGCCAAAGAGAATGGGGTCGGCTAAATAATCATAAATAGAACCGAGATACGCGGTCCGCGAGTCAGTTAACTGATACGCTGCTCCGCGGGCCATTTCCAGAACACCCAGTGAGACGATAAACGCCGGAATACGCCAGGCAACGGTAATCAGACCCGTTAGTGCCCCAACGAATGTGGCGAGTGCTACACCTGAAAGCGCGGCCAGCCAGGGCGTCCAATGAAAATTTAAATAGGTGACGCTGACGACTGCAGCAGCAAGCGCCAGCAACGATCCAACGGAAAGGTCGATGCCGGCAATGATTAAGATAAATGTCATCCCCACCGACATGACGATTAAATCGGGGATCTGATTTGCAATAGTGCTGAAAGTGTTCATGCTCCAGAAATGAGAACTGAGGCATGAAAATAGGACGATCATTGCGGCTAACGCCCCGAGCAACCCGATATAGCTACTTAGGCCTTTCCATGACGTCGGTGTATTTCTTTTCTCTGCTGCCGCTTGTTTTGTCGCAAAATTGTTTTTCATTTTTTATCCCCGGCTACTCGCTGACAGTCTCTTCTGAATGCTGATAGGCCGAAAATGCAGCCGCTAAAATGCGATCCTGGCTCCAGTTATCACGTGTAAATGTGTTCACTAACTTGCCATCGGAAATGACCGCAATACGATCGCAAACCAGCATCAGTTCGCGTAGGTCACTGGAAACGACAACAACGCCTTTTCCCTTAGCTGTTAACGTATTCAGCAATTGATAAATATCTTGCTTGGCACCCACATCAATACCGCGAGTCGGCTCATCAAATAAGACGACTTCACAGTCTCGTTCCAGCCACCGGCTAATGAGAACTTTCTGCTGATTACCACCTGACAGGCTTTCCACGGCCTGTGAAGTGTTCGTTGTACGAACGCCTAAACTTTTAATGTGTTTATTCGCTAATGTCGTTTCACTCAATGTGTTAACGACCGACAAATGGCTAATTTTGTCGCTGTTTCCCAACGAGATATTTGCGGCAACCGACTGTGGTAACAGAAGCCCTTCACCTTTACGATCCTCCGTGACTAATGCAATACCATGTCGGATAGCCTGTGCAGGCGAACGGATCACCACCGGTTTAAGTGGCGTACCAATCAGTAATGTGCCACTGTCTATTTTGTCTGCGCCAAAAATAGCGCGTAGCAGCTCTGTCCTGCCAGAGCCGACAAGGCCACTAATGCCGAGCACTTCGCCACTGTGCAAGGTAAACGACGTGTCCCGAATGATTTTTCCACGCTTAAAATTTTCCACTTTCAGAATGGGTTGACCTGCCTGGCGTCCACTTAAATCAAATGAACTTTCTAAATCGCGGCCGACCATCAACGAAACAAGTTGATCGCGGGTATAGCGTTTAATATCGTCCACGCAAACCAAATGACCATCACGTAGCACCGCGATGTCATCAGCAATCATCGCAAGCTCATCCAGTCGGTGAGAAATATAAATTATTGAAACGCCCCGGGCTTTGAAGAGCGCTATTTGTTTAAACAGCAGTTCGACCTCACGGCTACTGAGCATGGCTGTCGGTTCATCCAGAATCAGTACCCGGCTTTCACCAATCAGGTTTCTGGCGATTTCGATCATCTGTTGGTGACCAATACCCAATTCGCCCACCAGCGTAGTTGGATCGACCGATTGCAGCCCAACCATTGCCATCACCGGACGGGCCATTTCTGCTAGCTTTTTTCGATCGATCCAGCCGAATCGATGCGGAAGTTGTTCGAGAAATAAGTTTTCTGCAACCGACAACGTAGGCAGTAAATTGAGTTCTTGCATAACCATGCGAATACCCAGCTTTTCCGCCTCTTTTCGGTTCGCAGGTGCGTAAGGCTGCCCCTGATAAACCATTTTTCCGGTCGTTGCGTTGGTTAACCCGCCAATAATTTTTGATAACGTACTTTTCCCGGCACCGTTTTCTCCCGTCAGGGCCAGTACTTTTCCTGGATATAATGCTAGCGTTACATCCACCAGAACAGGTTCACTGTAGGTTTTACCTACCCCCTGTATTGAGAGGATTTCTTGCCCACTTTTCATATTCTGGCCTTATCCGGTAAGCCGCTCTGATACTCAATTGATGGCAGTACCACAGCGGCGCACTGTTTTCCGCTTATTGTTTGACGATCAGTTTTATTGGTGTTTCTACGTTGCTAGAGAGTTCACTCTGTTTTTTGCCATTTTTTAAGGCATCAAGGGCGGCATCAATACCAAATACAGCTTGTTGAGAGGCAAATTGGTCCGCAGTTGCTAAAACACGACCGTCATTTAACATTGGCTTAATCGCTTCGATATTGTCATAGCCGACAACCAGAACCTGTCCTTTTTTCCCGGCAGAGCGGATGGCAGAAACGGCACCTAATGCCATATTATCGTTATCGGCTAACAGTGCTTTGATATCAGGATACTCACTTAACATTGCCGCCGCGACCGCATTGGCGTTGTTAATTTCCCATTGGCCAGATTGCACAGAAACGACTTTCATGCCGCCCTGCGCCATCGCATTTTGGAAGCCCAGAGTACGTTGCTGAGAGTTGCTGGAGGTAGGGATGCCTTCAATAATACCAACCTGATCGCCGGCCTTAAGATGCTTCGCTAAATAATCGCCAATTTCTTTTGCACCTTTTTGGTTATCCGGGCCAACAAAAGGAATATTCAGGTTTTTATCTTTAAGCACACTGTCATCAAATTTGTTATCAATGTTGATGACAATAATACCTGCATCAATTGCTTTCTTAATGACCGGTACAAGGGCTTTCGAGTCTGATGGCGCAATGATAATCGCGTCGGCTTTCGAGACAATCATTTGTTCAACGATCTGGATTTGATTTGCCGTATCCGTTTCGTTTTTGATGCCGTTAGAAATCAAATCAAACTTGTCGGCATTTTTTTTCTGATACTCTTTTGCTCCGGTTTCCATGGTCAGGAAAAACTCATTTGCCAGTGACTTCATCACCAGCGCGACTTTAGGTTTATGCGTCTGAGTATCGGCGGCAAAAGCGGGGACGGTGAAAGTGGCGGAAAGCGCTAAACCGACTGTGGCACCGATAACACGATAAAACATTTTATTTTTCATGAAATTATCCTATAGGTGTAGGGGCTGAATGATGCTCTAAACAGCTACTGCATACGATGATAAACGAGTGAATTGTTGGGCATATTTGATGCACCTTTACGTTCAACTTTCAACGAGGCAAACGCAGAAGCGTACTGCGCTGCATTGATGAGTCCTTTACCGTTTGCAATGCATGCAGCCAGTGCCCCGGTAAAGGCATCGCCTGCTCCACTGGTATCGACGACGGCTGATTTATAGGCAGGAATATGAGTGAAAACTGTGCCATCAAAGATCAGACAACCGTCGCTACCTAACGTGATAATGACGCATTTTGCGCCTTGCACATAAATGCTCCTGGCGGCATTTTTGGCCGAATAGATATCAACAATGTTGATACCAGATAACGCTTCAGCTTCAATTTTGTTCGGCGTAATAATGTCAATTAAATGCAATATTTCTTTGATCTCTGAAACATAAGGTGCCGGATTCAGGACAACCAGCGATTTTCCGAGTTTTGCCTGCATGATAGCGAAACGCGTGATCGGAAAATTATTCTCCAGCTGAGTTAAAAAAACTTTGCAATTACGAATGGTATCAATATCCAATAGAATATCTTCCTGGGTAAATGTTTCATTGGCCCCAAGATCGATACTTATCATATTGTCACCTGTGGCACCTGAAACCCATACCATTGCAATGCCCGTGGATGACATTTCATTTTCAAAAAAAGAAAAAGAAGAAATTCCAGTATTGGTTAAATATCTTTTGGCTTTTTTTGAAAACTCATCGGCTCCTAACTTAACGGTAAGATGAACATTATTATTGATTTTAGCTGCGGCAACTGCCTGGTTTGTGCCTTTGCCTCCGGCATAAAAACGGGTTGCAGACGCTCGGATAGTCTGGCCAATCTGAGGAAATGTCGTCGTTTCAGAAACAATATCTATATTAAATGAACCAAGTATGTAAATGCTATCATCAATATAGCTGTTTTGCTTGGCATGAGCAGGAACCGATGTAATTTCTTTGTGGCTTTTGAACCCATTCAATATGGTGTTGGTGAAAGACTGCTCAAATAATGATTCATCAGGTGCGCTTTTTATTTGTGCACCGCCATGAAATAACGAGAAAAGACTATTCTGACTTAATTCATTTAAGTCATTACGGATCGTGCGAGTTGTGACAGATAATTCCTTTGCTAATTCGCTAACATAAACCTTCTTATCGGTTACTAACTTAACCCGAATGGCCTTTTGTCTTTCTTGTTTTTTCATTAGCGCTCACCCCAGGTTTTATAATATTAAATTAATGTTAATATTTATCGCGCAAAGTTCAAAAAAAACACGATAAATCGGAATTTTTTTTTCCGATTTTGCGAATTTGTGAAATGAACAGGAAATTTACGGGAAAACAGAGGGGAGCGGATTTGACTGCTCGTCATCTGGCGATTGGCGAAGCGTGATGCAAAAAGGGCCTGGGTATAGACACAGGCCTTGGGTAACTCGATGATTTTTGTGAGCAGTACTCCCCGCATGATGGGGATTTGTTACATTAATGGCGGTGCCCGTGGCCATGTCCACGCCCGCGATGGTCATCGCGATCGTTCCAGCCTTCACGATAGCCACGCTCATAAGCTTTGCGCTTATCCCAGCCGCGATGATAGCCGTTGTCATGACGCCACCAACGATTTTTACGCCATTCATAATTATGGTGCCAGTAATCCCGGTCACGCCAGCGCCCACCGTCCCAGTAGTTGCCGTAGTTATCGCGATCGCCAATTTGTAATTTAATCGACGGCAGCAGGGTGATTTCGCCAGCGTTTGCGGCCAGCGGTGCAAAAGCCAATAACACTGCCGCCAGAATCAGTGACCTGAACATTCTTTCTCTCCTTCACGATCGAGCCGTAGCCGGCCTGTTAACGCAATATTACGGGGCAGTAAAGCCCCGTTTCATCGCCTTAACTCTTAAATCGTCAGAGAGCGCACTTTTTGTTAATAAATGTGTCTTTATTTCCATCAACCCAGGATGGCGTCGATCTCCGCACACTCTTCGGGAGATAAATGACGGTTTGCCAGCATGCCAACGGCATCTTCAATTTGCGCAGGTTTGCTGGCACCAATCAGTACTGACGTCACCTTATCATCGCGGAGAACCCAGGCTAACGCCATTTGGGACAGTTTTTGTCCCCGGCGCTCGGCCAGCGCATTAAGAGCACGGACTTTTTCCAGTTTTTGTGGGGTGATTTGGTCTGGGTTGAGAAAACGACTGGCGCTCGCTGCCCGGGAATCCGCCGGAATACCGTTCAGATAGCGGTCAGTTAATTGCCCGCCAGCCAGCGGGGAAAAGGCGATACTGCCCACACCTTTCCCCTGTAAGAGTGATAGCAGTCCCCTCTCTACCTCGCGCTCAAACATGGAATATTTCGGCTGGTGGATGAGACATGGCGTCCCTAAATCATCGAGTATTTCGATCGCCTGTCTGGCGAGATCAGTCGGATAGTTAGAGAGTCCTACGTACAACGCTTTCCCCTGACGCACAATATGATCCAGCGCGTTCATGGTTTCTCTGAGCGGAGTTTGGGGATCAGGGCGGTGATGATAGAAGATATCAACATACTCCAGTCCCATACGTTTCAGGCTTTGATCGAGGCTGGCAATCAGGTACTTGCGCGATCCCCAATCACCGTAGGGACCTTCCCACATGGTATAGCCCGCTTTGGTCGAGATTATCAGTTCATCCCGGTACGATAAAAAATCTTCCTGCAGGATGCGGCCGAAGTTTCGTTCAGCAGAACCCGGCGGCGGGCCGTAATTATTCGCCAGATCAAAATGGCTGATCCCCAGATCGAAGGCGCGCTGTAATAAGGTCCGGCTGTTTTCGACCTGAGTGGTATCACCAAAATTGTGCCACAAACCCAGAGAGACAATCGGCAGTTTGAGCCCGCTCTGACCGCAGCGGCGGTATTCCATTGTGTGATAGCGATTTTCGTTAGCCTGATAAACCATGTCGCCTCCTTCCAGAACATATGTGTCTTTCAGTGTATACGGTTACACAATCGATTCTTCAAGGAAATTTAAATCGCCAAAACTGTACATCCTGCTTTCCACCTCCTTCGCAGCGACATTCCTGGACAGTCATCGCAGTTCTTCGATACTCAACATGAGGTTACCGTCAGAAGGATAGCTGTCATGCAAACCCCGTATTCCGTTGCTGATTATCTGCTGGACAGGCTGGCAGGCTGTGGCATTGACCATCTGTTTGGTGTGCCGGGCGATTACAATTTACAGTTTCTTGACCACGTCATTGAGCACTCAAGCGTGCGTTGGGTCGGGTGTGCGAATGAATTGAATGCGGCGTATGCCGCGGATGGCTATGCCCGGGTAGTCGGAGCGGGAGCGCTGCTTACCACTTTTGGTGTGGGCGAGTTAAGCGCAATTAATGGTATTGCAGGAAGTTACGCGGAATACGTTCCTGTCCTGCATATTGTCGGGGCCCCATGTCGCAGCGCTCAGCGTCGTGGCGAGTTAATGCATCACACTCTCGGCGACGGTGACTTTCAGCATTTCTACCGTATGCAACAGTCAGTGACGGTCGCCAGTGCAGTGCTGGATGAACAAAATGCCTGCTATGAAATTGACCGCGTGTTGCAAGCGATGTTAACCGAAAGACGACCGGGTTACCTGATGCTACCTGCTGATGTTGCGAAACAACCTGCTACACCACCGAGTGACATACTCATTGTTCCCTTGAGCGAGCCGGAAAGTAGTGTAGCTGCTGCGTTTCGCTATCATGCACGTGAACAGTTGCTGGACAGTTCACGCGTGTCGCTATTAGCCGATTTTCTCGCGCTACGATTTGGCTTGCAGCCCGTTTTACAACGCTGGATGACGGAAACGCCGATGGCTCATGCCACGCTGTTGATGGGCAAAGGATTGTTTGATGAGCGGCATCCTGCGTTTGTGGGCACATACAGTGCGGGGGCCAGCAGTGATTATGTGCGTAAGGCGATAGAAGATGCTGATACGATTATTTGCGTCGGTACCCGGTTTGTTGACACGCTGACCGCCGGGTTTACGCAAAACATACCTCCCGAGCGCACTATTGAGGTTCAACCCCATGCGTCGCGGGTTGGGGGAAGCTGGTTTAACATCCCGATGGAACAGGCGGTTACTACGCTACGGGAACTGTGCCTGGAAATGTCGTTTTCGCTTCCGCCTGAACGTCCTTGTGCCGGGCGTCTGCAGGTTGAGAAAGGCCCTCTGACGCAGGAAAATTTCTGGCATACGGTGCAACAATATCTGGCCCCCGACGACATTATCCTTGTCGATCAGGGGACCGCAGCATTTGGCGCAGCTGCGCTGTCACTTCCTGCCGGGGCGGAGGTTCTGGTCCAGCCGCTATGGGGGTCAATCGGTTACGCTTTGCCTGCTGCATTTGGGGCGCAAACAGCCTTCCCGCACCGTAGGGTGATCCTGATTATTGGCGATGGTGCGGCACAGCTCACCATTCAGGAATTGGGAACCATGCTTAGAGACGGGCAAACTCCTGTTATTTTACTGCTCAATAATGACGGTTATACCGTGGAACGTGCCATTCATGGTGCGAACCAGCGATACAATGATATAGCCGGATGGAGCTGGACGCTGGTGCCACAGGCGCTAAGTCGTGAATGTCAGGCGGAATGCTGGCGCGTGAAGCAGGCTGTCCAACTGGAAGAGGTTCTGGCTCGTCTGGCAAAACCGCAACGCCTCTCGTTGATAGAAGTGGTGTTGCCGAAGGCTGACCTTCCAGAACTCTTGCGCACGGTGACCCGTGCGCTGGAATCCCGCAACGGGGGATAGCTACTTATCGGGATGGTCAGCAATCATCATTGGTTTTCCGGCTAAGAGCAGCCAGGCCGGAAGCATAACGATGCACAACAGCGGTAGTAGGGTGGTGTCCGGCACCACCACTGCCGCCATAAACAGGCTCAGCCATGCATCACGAGTGACGACCAGTACCAATCCCAGAATGGCGCAGGAGACCGTAATCGCGGCAGGAACGGCTTCGACATGGGCGTGCAGCATCAGCCCCAGCGCGACGCCAACGAATACCGCAGGGAAAATCCGCCCACCGCGAAAACCACTCGCTGCAGCCACAACCAGTGCAGCCAGCTTTATCACCGCCAGCATGAAATAGTCCGAGGCTCCCAGTGTCTGGCTAAATGCCATTTGCTGCATCTCATCCAGGCCCTTAAACAGGGTTAGTGGTCCTCCGATAACACCCAGAATACCGAGGATAAAGCCTCCAACGCCGAGGATCAGCACCGGGTGTTTCAGGCGATGTATCAGATGGTGCAAACGAGGCAGGCACCACACGGCCACCATCCCCGCCGCGATAGCAATGGCAGCAACGACCGCGCCGCTGAAGATATCGACCAGATGCATCTGCGTATAGTGCGCGATAGGCAATGAAAAGTGGGGATGAAAGAACAGGCTGGTGGTGAGTGAACCTGCCGCGGCGGCCATTAACGGTGCGAACAGACGATCCCATAGGGGGACATCGTTGGAGCTGTTCAGCGTTTGCGAAAAGACCAGCGCAGCGGCAACCGGGGTACCAAATAGCGCCCCGATGGTGCCAGCAGAGGCGAGGATGGTCCAGTCCAGCTTTGCAATTCGCGGAAACATGCGGCTACCAATCGCCACTGCCAGCGCAATGTTAACGGTCATGATGGGGTGCTCTGGACCCAAACTGACGCCACCCGCGAGGCCAATTATCAGGGCGGCCAGCAGTCCGGGCAATGCAGACGTCGAAACGGGCATACCAATTAAGGGTTCGCAGGCTGGGTCAGGGCCAGCATGACCATGACTGTAGCGGATGATGAGCCCGACCATCACCCCGGTAAGCGTCAGCATAGTAATAATCCAGAATGGAGAATCCTGGGCAATACCGATGCTTATGGGCAGACGTTCCCACAAAAATTGCTGTAAAACGGAAGCCACTTTCATCACAGCAATCAGCACCAGGCTGGACGCTACACCAATCAGCAACGCAGGCGTTGATAGCAAGAGCATCGTTCTGGCTCGCGGATGGAGCATTTTCTATTCCTTAATGCAGAGTCATAGACGTAGTTTGCACAGCCTGCCCAACGGCATCGCTGCAAAAGGTGCTGAAACGATAAAGTAATTCTGTGACCTGGATCGATATTCCACGGGCATCAGCCTTCAGGGCGTTGTTGTTATGCCCCCATGAATTTACAGTGTGACAAAGATGTATTCTGACTTTAGCGGAGCCGTGGAAGAATGACAAAATATGCTTTAGTGGGTGATGTTGGCGGCACCAATGCGCGTCTTGCTCTGTGCGATATTGCCAGTGGCGAGATTTCGCAGGCGAAAACCTATTCCGGGCTGGATTACCCAAGCCTTGAAGCCGTTGTGCGCGTGTACCTGGATGAGCATAGCGTTAGCGTCAAAGATGGCTGTATCGCTATTGCCTGCCCAATAACCGGCGACTGGGTGGCCATGACCAACCATACCTGGGCATTTTCTATTACCGAGATGAAAAAGAATCTGGGCTTTAGCCATCTGGAAATCATCAATGATTTCACAGCCGTATCAATGGCAATCCCAATGCTGAAAAAAGAGCATTTGATCCAGTTTGGCGGCGCTGAGCCTGTCGAGGGCAAACCTATTGCGGTCTATGGCGCAGGCACCGGTCTCGGCGTGGCGCATCTGGTTCATGTGGATAAACGCTGGGTGAGCCTGCCAGGCGAGGGGGGGCATGTAGATTTTGCGCCGAACAGCGAGGAAGAAGCGATTATCCTGGAAGTGCTGCGGGCTGAGATTGGTCACGTTTCTGCGGAGCGCGTGCTTTCTGGTCCTGGGCTGGTAAATCTGTATCGTGCGATTGTGAAATCCGACGGACGTTTGCCGGAAAATCTGCAACCGAAAGACATTACGGAACGCGCCCTGGCCGATTCCTGTATTGACTGTCGCCGTGCACTGTCGCTGTTTTGCGTCATCATGGGCCGGTTTGGCGGCGATCTGGCATTAACGCTGGGGACGTTTGGCGGGGTGTACATTGCCGGAGGCATAGTGCCGCGCTTCCTGGAATTCTTTAAAGCGTCGGGTTTTCGCGGTGGTTTTGAGGATAAAGGGCGCTTTAAAGCCTATGTGCAGGATATCCCGGTATATCTGATTGTGCATGATAATCCAGGTCTGCTTGGTTCCGGCGCGCACTTACGCCAGACGCTGGGGCACATTCTGTAAGACTCGTGCCGGAAGGTTGCTCTTAGTTAATTCAGTTTAGCCTGTAGCATGCTCTGTACGCGAAGTGGTCGCGAGTTAATGGTTTAGTTAGCTCGCGACCTGTTATTGTCAGTGAGATGTCGTGCTTGTTGCGTTTTGTATCGGCAGTTTCCCGGCTCTCAGTAGCACCATCTCTTGCTTGCACAGCAGTACGACAGCCTGACGTGCCTTCATTCGACGGGAGGTGAGGGCTTTTTTCACCGTACGGCGATCCGCACCCATTTCCAGCATCTGAAAACATAACTGGGATAGCACATGTCTGTATTTCATTGAAAATTCACTTTATTACGTTTTATAGCACCGGCAGTAGATCGCCATTTTACAACGATCCGCACGATCATGACTAATCGCACTATAAATGCATTAATTGCCTGAATTCTTTTACTTTGCTCCGGCTAACCGGGATTTCAAATTCCAGATCTTTTAATCGCAAAATATAGGTGTTGTTAAACCACGGTTCGATCTCGCGGATTTTGTTCAGGTTTACGCAGAATGAGCGGTGGCAGCGGAAAAAATGTGAAGCAGGCAGTTTGCTGCAAAATTCGGTGATGTTCATCGGCATGACATACGATTCGCGTCGCGTGTAGACGAAGGTCATCTTTTCATGGGCTTCAGCGTAGTAAATATCGTTGATTGGCGTAACGATGATCCGCTCGTCTTTGATCAGGTTGATCGTATCGTTTTCACGCATCACCGGGCTGGTAAGGGGGGTTCCTGTTTGCTGTTGCTGCCAGGCTGCCTCCAGTTTTTGCAACATGCCGACAATCCGTGATTCCTGGTACGGTTTCAGAATGTAGTCAAACGCTTCCAGTTCAAAGGCTTCAACAGCGTGTTCTTTCCAGGCAGTAATAAACACAATAAAGGGTTTATGCGCGAACTGACTGATGTTTTGCGCCAGCAGCACACCATCCAGTGACGGAATATTAATATCCAGAAAAATAGCGTCAACGCGGTTGTGCTGCAGGTATTTAAGCACATCCAGACCGTCGTCAAATGTGCCGACAATCTCCATCTGGCTGTGCTCTTTTATCAGCCAGCTAAGTTCCTGTTGGGCCAGGAATTCATCTTCAACAATGATGACTTTCACAACTTAACTCCTGGTTAAAGCAATAATGTGGCCGGGGCTGCTGCAGGTGAGTGCTGGTTTGGCACGTAAAAAGCAATCTCTGTGCCAGGCTCAAGACGGCGGATATGTAGCCCTTCGCCGTACAGGAGTTTAACGCGGTGATGCACATTCAACAGGCCAATTTTATTGCCCGGCATTTCATTGGACTCAACGCGTTCAATGACTTTTGGATCGATACCATGACCGGTATCTCTGACGGCAATGCGCACCCGATTACCACATTCCGCCACGCTGATAGTGACCACACCTTTCCCTTTGCAGGGTTGGATCCCATGAACGATGGCATTTTCAACCAATGGCTGAATCAGCAGGCTGGGAATAAAACAGCTGACCTCTTCATCAATATCATAAATAACCGTCAACTTATCGCCAAAACGGGCCTGCTCAATGGCAATGTAATCCTTAATTTGATACAGCTCTTTCTTGATGTCGATCTGCTCATCATCTTTTAATTCAATATTATAGCGAAGATAGCGAGATAAATTAAAAATGAGCTGGCGTGCAGTGTCCGGATTAAGCCGCACTGACGATGAGATCGCGTTTAACGCATTAAACAGGAAATGGGGATTTATTTTACTTTGTAGTGCCCGCAACTCTGCCTTATTTGCCATTTCACGTAGCTGCTCGGCACGGGAAACCTCAAGCTGAGTTGAGATAATTTGTGACAGGCCGATAGCCATTTCTTGTAATGAGGAGGTGATCTGGTGGGCATGGCAGTAGTAGATTTTCAGCGTACCGGTGACCACACCTTTTTCCCACAACGGTATTACCAGCATGGAGTGTATTTCCGGCGTGCGATGTGCTTCATCATTGTTCTTGATGATGATTTTTCCGTAATTTATCGCCTGCTGGGTGGTAGGGCTAACGAAATCATCGTTATCGCGGTAGTTCAGTTCGCCCACGCCGACATAGGCCAGAACGTGCTGGGTATTGGTGATCGCGACGGCATCTGCATGAATATCATGGCGAATAATCTCGCACACCTGGCGTAGCGACTCGCTGTTGACCTGACGAAAAAGCGGCAGGGTTTTGTTAGCGATATCCAGCGCCAGTTTAGCCTGTTTTGCCGCACTGGCTTCTTTCTCTCCTTCCACGCTTTGTACCAGCATGACGATAAAGCCGATACAGACGCTGCCAAGGATCATTGGGATACCGATTTTCGAGACAATATCCAGCCCCAGTTCGGTAGTGGGGGCCCAGGCGACCACCAGAATCATGGTCAATGACTCGCAAAGCATCCCGCCTAAAATACCGGCGCGCCAGTGTTGCGCCTTAGGGATTTTTCGGTTGATCCAACCCGCAATACAGCCAGCAAGGATACTGGTAATAAAACAGGGAAGGGCGGTAACACCTCCAATATCAATCAGATAACGGTGTGTACCCGCGATGAGTCCGGTAATGATACCGACCCATGGGCCGAACAGAATTCCTCCTGACATCACGGCAATAATACGCACGTTCACCAGTGAGCCTTCTACCGGTACACCAGACCAGGTGCTGAACAGTGCAAACATGGAGAAAATGGCAGTAACGGCGAGCAGCTCTTTCACCGAGTGGGCTGACTTGTGCAACAGTTCGCGGAACAGGCGGATACGAATCAGGAAAAACAGACAGAACAGCATCAGCGCTGCCCGATCAAAGACCGCCAGCAGCATATTGAATATTTCGTGCACAGGTGACTCTTGCGAAGGGGTTAAACCTCTATGATAGGTAACCTGAGGCAGGATGACCAGCATCCCTGTCAGCATGGACTAATGAGGAAAAACCACAATATTAAAAGGGGATTGTTGCATGATTGTTGTATTTACAATATCTCGCCAGAGAAGGTGGACCTCAACGTAATGTATTTAACAACAAAATGTTAATAATTGGTGATTTCATAAGGGTTGGATATTCATGAATTTCCCGTTTTAGAAATGTTGTTCCTCTTTTATGCCGATAAAAAATATTTTGCTGTACCTCTCGACAGAAGGAAATTAATCAGGCTATTTTCTAAACGTGCCACCATCGTGGCAGCGTCGCTCGGACGGTCCGGGCGCTAACGTACATCTGAGGATATTATGGCTGATTCCCGCCCTGAACGTCGTTTTACGCGTATTGATCGTCTTCCCCCTTACGTTTTTAACATTACCGCTGAACTGAAGATGGCTGCGCGTCGGCGCGGCGAAGATATTATCGATTTCAGCATGGGGAACCCGGATGGGGCCACGCCTCCTCATATTGTCGAAAAACTGTGTACCGTGGCGCAGCGCCCGGATACCCACGGTTATTCAACATCGCGCGGTATTCCTCGTTTACGTCGGGCGATTTCTCGCTGGTATCAGGAACGCTATGACGTCGAGATCGATCCTGAATCCGAAGCGATTGTAACAATTGGCTCCAAAGAGGGGCTGGCTCACCTGATGTTGGCTACATTGGATCACGGCGACACGGTTCTGGTGCCTAATCCCAGTTACCCCATCCATATTTATGGTGCCGTTATCGCCGGAGCACAGGTGCGTTCCGTGCCGCTGGTGGAAGGGGTCGACTTCTTTAATGAACTGGAGCGCGCGATTCGCGAAAGCTACCCGAAACCGAAGATGATGATCTTAGGCTTCCCGTCCAACCCGACGGCGCAGTGTGTCGAACTGGAGTTTTTCGAAAAGGTCGTCGCACTGGCTAAACGCTACGACGTGCTGGTGGTTCATGACCTGGCCTATGCCGATATTGTCTACGATGGCTGGAAAGCGCCATCGATTATGCAGGTTCCGGGTGCCCGTGATGTTGCCGTTGAATTTTTCACCTTGTCGAAAAGCTATAACATGGCGGGGTGGCGCATTGGCTTTATGGTTGGCAATAAAACTCTGGTAAACGCACTGGCGCGCATTAAGAGCTATCACGATTACGGAACGTTTACACCGCTGCAGGTAGCCGCTATTGCCGCGCTGGAAGGCGATCAGCAGTGCGTACGGGATATCGCTGAGCAATATAAGCGTCGTCGCGATGTGCTGGTCAAGGGGCTGCATGAAGCGGGCTGGATGGTTGAAATGCCAAAAGCGTCGATGTACGTGTGGGCGAAAATTCCAGAGCAATACGCCGCAATGGGGTCGCTTGAATTTGCCAAAAAATTGCTGAATGAGGCGAAGGTTTGTGTTTCGCCGGGGATTGGCTTTGGGGACTATGGTGATACACACGTGCGCTTTGCGCTCATTGAAAACCGTGACCGTACCCGCCAGGCAATTCGCGGCATCAAAGCAATGTTTCGCGCGGATGGTTTGCTGCCTGCCAGTGCGAAATCGACCACGGAAAGTACCGACTGATAACACGATTCCTCCAACGCAAACAGGAGCCAAATGGCTCCTGTTTTTTTGCTGCGTCTTTTTATTTAGATCATCAGGGCGAAAGTACCGGCCCAAACGATGACCATAAAAGAAATGCCCATAAAGAAATATTTCACTTTTCATCTCTCCGCGTACCTGGGGTACGTCTCAATGAACATATGCTTACCTGACAGAGAGCTGATGCGAGCATAAACGAAAGGGAGAATACCCCGCGCTTACTTGGCTGCATCACCTCAGAATTCTGAGCTTTAATGCTCCAGACGGCGCTAATGTACGCCTAAAAATGAGGTGAAACAAGAGGCATTTTTTTATTTAATTTTAGTAACTTACAAGTGTCGTGATTCGGCGACAGTTTAATTTCTGACGGTAATAAATTGCTATTGAGCGACGTGACTGTTACTCAGAGAATTCTCATATCACCTTGAGGTTAATACGGTTAATTTTTTCGCGGAATTTGATAATGAAAAGGTTAAAAATGACCAGATTAATGATGTTAGCACTTGTTCTTGCGCCATTGACGTCAATGGCGGCTGCACCGCAAGCGTTCAATTTCAGCTGCGCAAGTATTGGTGGTGTGAATAGTGATGGTAAAGGCAATGTATGGATTAATGGCGCAAAAGCGACCATTAAAAGCTTCAATGAAAATTACTGGGAGGCGAAGAGCGGTAAAAATACCGTCTCAATTTCCAGAAAAGATGACGGAAACCCGGAAGTATCCTGGGCTGGCCCAAACCGCAAGCATGGGATTTGTCAGCCTGAGGATAATGTTGATTATTCTCCAGCGAAAAAATCGGCCAACGCCGGTCCGTCTTACTCTTGCTCTGCGGTTCAAAAGGGAAGTGCGGAAGATATTATTTGCCAGAGCCCGTCGCTTTCTGCAATGGACATGAAATTGAACGGGATTTTTAAACAGGCACTGGCTAAATCGAAGAATGACCCGATGCTTAAAGCGGAACAGCGCGGGTGGATCAAAGGACGCAATGAGTGCTGGAAGGAGAAGGATGATGAGCCAGCCTGCATTGCCCGAAGCTATAATGAGCGAATGACTGAACTCCAGAACAAGTGGGGCGTTAAGTAATTCAGCCGTAGAAAAGAAGAAAGGCCATTCGGCCTTTCTTTTTAGACATATAGCGAGGCTTCACCCATCGGGCGCGTTTTGAAGCGACGGTGGATCCAGAGATACTGCTCGGGGGCGCGCATGATCTCTTTTTCGATAATTTTGTTCATATAGGCCGCGGCCAGGTTTTCATCTTCCGGGTAACCTTCCATTTCTGGCGTGATAAACAGACGGTAGCCGGAGTTGTCAGATTTTCTCACCATGGTGACGGTCAGCATTTTCGCCCCCGACAAACGTGACAGCACGTAGGTACCGTTGGTTGTCGCAACATCTTTGACGGCGAAGAATGGCGCAAATGAACTGCCTTTACGGCCATAATCCTGATCGGGCGCAAACCATACGGCTTCCCCTTTTTTCAGTGCGCCGACAATGCCGCGCAGATTATTTCTGCCGATCATGGCTTTGTTCGAGCGCATACGGCCGCGGGTTTGTATCCACTCCATTAATTTGTTGTTGTGCGGGCGGTAGGTTGCCATCATTGGCTGGCAAAGCCCCATCACGCGGCCCCCCAGTTCCAGCGACATAAAATGCACGCCTACTACCATTACGCCACGGTTATGCGCCTGAGCGCGTTGCAGGTTGTCCAGACCTTCAACATCAAACCATTTACGCACCCGGCGATCTGGCCAGAACCAGGCCATACCGGTTTCAAGCAGTGCCATGCCGAGTGAGCGGAAGTTTTCGTCGACCAGTTTGTTCCTTTCTTCTTGCGACAGATTCGGGAAACAGAGTTCGAGATTTTTATGGGCAATGGATTCCCGGCGCTTTAAAAATGGGCGCGCCAGCGTACCTGTACGGGTGCCCAGAAAACATAAAACAGGATAAGGGAGTTGCACCAGTAACCAGAGCACACCGACACCGAACCATGTGAGCCAGTAGCGCGGATGCAAAAACGCGCGCGAAAATTTACATTGGGGGAACATAAGCACCTGTTGTTGGTACGAAAATAATGTATCGCGAAGATTCTTTGTCTACAGCGTTACTCTCTGTCACTGAACAGTTAGGTCACTATGAGCGACAATGGTTCCTGTAAAGAGTGTAAAACTGAGTCAGGACAAACCACGAGGGGTATGAATGATCGGACGCACAATGTACACCCGAAGATTAATGTCATCCAGAAATAATTCCTCAAGTTTCGTAAATGTTTTTTGGTCGATAAAAAGCAAGAATAGACTTATAGATAATATGTTGTTTTTATGACGATTAAATAAAGGTCAATGGAGAATGCCCGGTTCAGAAAATGAACAGTTATTGTAGCGAAAATGTTGCTCGAATTGCGAACGGATAGGAATTGTCTTAGACTATAAACTCAAGGATGTGTAAGGACTTACGTCGATTTTTACGGCAGACAGGAGGTAACGCTATGTTCTATTTTTGGACTTTCCTCGCATTGAGCATTCTGTGCGTTAGTTGCTATATTTGGCAGGTAATGGGCGCTGCCGCGTCAATTAGTTCTTTTTTCGGCATGGCTATCCTTACGGCATTAATTTATTTCTTTACCATACGGTTGACTGACGGAAACGAAATGGTAACGGGACTGTTTCTTTTTCTTGCCCCGACATGCGGATTGATCATTCGCTTTATGGTGGGGGACAATAAGCATTAAATCGCAGGTTCATAACTGAAAACGCAATTGTGTACCACATTGACTGATTTTCTGGCTTCCATTTGAGCAAACTAAAGTGCCAGCATCGCTGGCACTTTTTTCTCTCTAAAGCCGATTACCTGGCATCAGCAAGCTGCAACTCCGTGTCCTGTTGTTGGGCATTTTTTCGTTGTTGTTCGAGTTCCAGCGCCCCGCGGTGAGACAGATAGCAGAACAGAATGCAGCAGACAATCCCGCCCATCAACAGATAGAAACCGCCATGCCATCCCATTTTATCGACCATGACACCAAACAGACTGGTTCCCAGCGATGCACCAAAAATGTAGCTCATAAAACCGCGTAATCCGACCGCCGAACCGACAGCAAAGCTGGGGACGATTTCCATGGTCTGAACAGACGCAAGGAACTGGGGCACATAGATCAGGCACCCGACGATGGCGGCAAAAATAGTGACCATCAGCAGGGATTCACTTTTCCAGTAACCGATCAGGCAGACGAAGATCAGCGCCATACAAATCATGGCCAACGGCATGCGACGACCTTTAAACAGTTTATCGGTCAGCCAGCCCGCCAGCAGTGTGGATGGAATTGCGGCCCATTCGAAAAACAGGAACGCCACACTCATTTGTTCTTTCGAGAAATGTTTTTCAGTTAACAGATAAATCGGTAACCAACTGATCATGCCAAAACGCACCATATAGACAAAAACATCTACCAATGAAACATACCAGGCATTTTTGTTACGCAGCACGTAGGTGCAAAAAATTTGAAAGGCGCTCATGTTTTCCGGTGCCTGGGTTACGTGCCGGGCATTTAACACGACTTTTTCTTCCGGCATCATCTGTTCCAGAGCAGGCAAGCCTTCTTCGCGCGGTGAGCCTTTGCCCAACATCAGAACAATAAAAGCAAACAGCACCGCGACACAGGCTGGGACAATATAGCTGGCGCTTTGCCAGTGTTCGCTGCCGAGAATGGCAAAAGCGGCGCCAACAATGGGGGCTACAATACCGCCACCGACGTTGTGTGAGATATTCCAGAATGCGCCAACGCGTCCGCGCTCTTTGCGTGGGAACCAGTTGGCGATGGTAATAAACGAGGGACCGACGCCCATCCCCTGGAACAGTCCGTTGAAGACGACCAGTGCGGCAAAAATCCAGAATCCGGTGCTGAACCCTAAGCCAACGTTGACAATGGCGCACAGGATCAGGCCGCAAGCCATAAAGACTTTCGGGCTGGCTTTGTCTGCCAGGCTACTCATGATGCCTTTACTGATCCCATAGGCAATTAGCATACAACTGCTGAGTAAACCAATCTGTGTTGCGCTGAGATCCAGATGTTCTTTCAGGTACGGGGTAGAGAGGGTGAAGTTATTGCGTACAATATAATACGCAAGATAGCCAAGAAATACGCTAAGTAACGCCTGAATGCGGTATCGACCATAAGTCTCCTGAATTTTCTCTTCCGGGACTTTATTTGCCGATGGCCCTGTCTTAAATATTGATAACATATCATCACCTAAATTTATATTGATGTGAATATCAGGATTTTTCGCAGTGAAGAGTGAAATAGATGGCTAAGAAATTCAAATTGAAGAAATGTGTCACTATTGACTCAATTTGCTGAAAGTGGGACTGATTTTGACCTTTTTGAATTGTGGTGAGGCCAGAGCTATTATTCTTAATGCATTTTTATCATCAGCATGTGCGGGTATTAACAAATTCAAACGACATTTTCAGGTATTCTTTATCTCTGTTATCGCATTCCGTCTGGTTATTTTGATAGCAGTTTTATCTTTTCCATGTGTCGTGATAAACGGGTAAATTTTGTCTCAATATTATTTTTCGAAGATGTTGGTATTTATGAGCAGGATCACAAACAGACTTTTCTGTCGGGGTAGTTTGTTGGCGCTCTCACTGTGTTTTATGTCGCTGTCGGCGACCTGTCTGGCACAGGGGAAGGAGCTGGTGATGGCGACGACGTTTTCCCCGGGGGCAACGGCCTGGATTATTCAGCGCTGGCAAACGGAGCCGGGGTCAGTGATGATCCGCACGCTAAACCGGACCAGTTCTTCTCTCGAACAACTGCTCGATACCGCGAATGCGGAGAACGTTGACCTGATTTTGACCTCTTCGCCGATGCTACTGCAGCATCTTCAGGAGCATCAGAAACTTGCTCCTTTTGATAATGCATTGCCGGAAAGCCAGCGTCTGGTGCCAGAGTCAATACGGTCGACGTCTGTAGCCGTGGCTCTCTCGGGATTTGGTCTGCTGATTAATCGTTCAGCACTGACGGCGCGACATCTGCCACCACCGACGGACTGGGGTGATTTAACGCATCCTAAATATCAAAATGCCCTGCTGATGAGTAGCCCATCGCGCTCCGATACCAATCACCTGATGGTTGAATCACTGCTGCAACAAAAAGGGTGGCAAGAAGGTTGGGCGACATTGCTGGCCAGTGCCGGGAACCTGGTGACCATCTCATCACGCAGCTTTGGTGTTGCGGACAAAATTAAGAGCGGATTGGGCGTTGCGGGACCGGTTATTGATAACTATGCCAATCTGCTGCTCAATGACCCCAATCTGACTTTTACTTACTTCCCACACTCGGCGGTCTCGCCGACCTACGTAGCCGTGCTGAAAAACAGCCCGCGTGCCAATGAAGCACAACGTTTTATCCGCTATTTATTGAGCCCGGAAGGGCAGCGGATCCTTGCAGATGCGAATACCGGTAAATATCCGGTAACGTCGCTGGCAGCAGATAACCCGCGTGCAGCCCAACAGGCCATTTTGATGAAACAGCCACCGCTTAATTACCGTCTGATCTTGAAGCGTCAACAACTGGTCCAGAGGATGTTTGATACGGCCATCAGTTTCCGCCTCGCGCAGCTTAAGGATGCCTGGCGAGCGCTGTACAGTGCGGAAGCTCGTCTGAAACATCCGTTACCTGAAATCAGAGCGCTGTTAACCCAGGTCCCAATCGACGCCAGGAACAGCGAAGATGAAGCCTGGCTTGCTCAATTCGATAATAAAAGCTTTGCTGAACAGCAAATGATGGAGTGGCAACTCTGGTTTCTCAAAAACCAGCGGCTGGCGATATCAAAACTGGAAGAACTACAATGAAAGGCGGTTCGCTATGGCAACGTCTTCGTCAGCTCAGCATCAGCAGCAGTTTGCGGGGGGCTTTTTTGACGGGGGCTTTACTGACGCTGAGCGTGAGCTGTGTCAGTTTGTATTCCTGGCATGAGCAAAGCTCGCAAATCCGCTATTCGCTCGATGACTATTTCCCGCGCGTACATTCCGCTTTTTTGATTGAAGGGAATCTTAACCTGGTTGTCGATCAGCTTAATGAATTCCTGCTTGCCCCCAATACGACCGTACGGCTGCAACTGCGCAATCAGATCATCGAACATCTGGACAAAATTGAACTGCTGAGCCGGGGATTGCAACCCGCGGAACAGCAACAGCTGGCGGTGATTTTGCAAGATAGCCGGGCATTGATGACCGAGCTGGACAGGGTGCTCTACAACATGTTCCTGGTACGCGAAAAAGTCAGCGAACTTTCCGCGCGAATCGACTGGTTACATGATGATTTCACGACCGAACTGAACTCTCTGGTGCAGGATTTCACCTGGCAGCAGGGAACGTTGTTGGATCAAATTGAAGCGAAAAATGGCGACGCGGCGTTGTACCTGAAACGCGCCAGGGAGGTGCAGAATGAGCAGCAACAGGTGTACACGCTGGCAAGAATTGAAAACCAGATTGTCGATGATTTACGCGACAGGTTGAATGAACTGAAGTCAGGTAGCGACGACGGCATGCTGGTCGAGAATCATATTCGCTATCTGGAAAATCTGAAGAAAACGGCGGATGAAAATATTCGTACCCTGGACGACTGGCCCAGTACTATCACGTTGCGGCAAACCATCGACGAATTGCTGGAAATCGGGATGATGAAAAATAAAATGCCCGATACGATGCGCGATTATGTCGCGGCGCAAAAAGCGCTGGTTGATGCCAGTCATGCCAGAGAAGCTACACTTGGTCGTTTTCGAACATTGCTTGAGGCTCAGTTGGGAAGTAGCCATCAACAAATGCAGATGTTTAACCAGCGACTGGAGCAGATTGTTCGCGTTAGCGGCGGGCTTATTTTGCTGGCGACGCTGTTGGCGCTGCTTCTTGCCTGGGGACTAAACCACTACTTTATCCGTTCACGGTTGGTGAAGCGTTTTACCGCGCTCAACCAGGCCGTGGTGCAAATTGGTCTTGGCAGAACCGATGCCTCGATCCCGGTTTATGGTCGTGATGAGCTAGGGCGCATTGCGGGGTTACTGCGCCATACGCTGGGTCAGCTCAATACGCAAAAAAGTCAGCTTGAACAGGAAGTGGCAGAGCGTAAGGAGATTGAAGCCGATCTGCGAGCGACCCAGGGCGAATTGATTCAGACGGCGAAACTGGCGGTGGTCGGACAGACCATGACCACGCTGGCCCACGAAATCAATCAACCACTGAATGCATTGTCGATGTATCTGTTTACTGCGGGCAGGGCAATTGAACAGGAGCAGTTGGCGCAGGCCAGAAGCACGTTAACCAAAGCCGAAGGACTCATTACCCGTATCGATGCCATTATCCGCTCATTGCGACAGTTTGCGCGCCGGGCCGAGCCGGGGGCACCGCTGCATCCGGTCGATTTACGGCAAACCTTCAGCGCGGCCTGGGAGTTATTGTCTATGCGGCATAAACCGCAGCAGGGTACGCTTTCGCTGCCGGTTGAGCGCGTGTGGGTTATGGGCGATGAGGTGAGAATTCAGCAAGTTCTGGTAAACATACTCGCAAATGCGCTGGATGCCTGTCCGGTTGCCGCGAAGATTGACGTTCACTGGCAGGTCGAGGGCAGCACGGTGTGTGTATTTGTCAGCGATAATGGCCCCGGCTGGCCTGGTGCGCTGCTACCGTCGCTATTAAAACCGTTTACCACCAGTAAGGATGTTGGTCTCGGTATTGGGCTATCAATTTGTGTCTCGTTAATGACGCAGATGAACGGCGAGCTACGCCTGGCATCGACACTGGGGCGCAATGCTTGCGTGGTACTGCAATTCAACCTGACGGATGTAGAAGATGTTGAGTGATGAATATTCTGTTCTGCTGATTGATGATGATGCCGATGTCCTTGATGCTTACACCTTGTTGCTTGAGCAGGCAGGCTATCGGGTATGCGCGTGCAATAACCCCTACGATGCCCGAAATTGGCTACAGGCTGACTGGCCCGGTATCGTCCTGAGTGACGTGTGTATGCCTGGCTGTAACGGTATCGAACTGATGGCTCTTTTTCATCAGGATGATAACCAGCTGCCGATCCTGCTGATTACCGGACATGGTGATGTGCCGATGGCGGTGGATGCGGTGAAAAAAGGGGCATGGGATTTTCTGCAAAAACCGGTCGATCCCGGTAAGCTGCTGTTGCTGGTTGCACAGGCATTGCAGCAGCGAAAATCTGTGATTGCCCGTCGTCATTACTGCCAGCAAAAGCTGCAGGTTGAACTGGTTGGCTACAGCGACTGGATAAATCAGTACCGTCAACGGCTGCAGCAACTGGCAGAAACGGATCTTGCCGTCTGGTTTTATGGGGAACCCGGGACGGGACGTATGACGGGAGCCCGTTATTTGCATCAGCTGGGACGTAGCGCCCAGGGGCCGTTTATCCGCGCAGAACTCACCGCCGGGAACACGGCTCAGCTCGGTGAGCTGATTGCTCAAGCGCAAGGTGGGACGCTGGTATTAAGCCATATAGCGTGTCTGACGCGCGAGCAGCAGCACCATTTGGTTCACCTGCAAAGTCAGGAGCGGCGCCCTTTTCGGCTAATTGGTGTTGGCACGACATCGCTGGTGGAACTGGCGGCAACAAACCAGATCGTGGCCGAACTCTATTACTGTTTCGCCATGACGCAAATCGCCTGCCAGCCTCTATCCCTGCGCCCGGACGATATTGAACCGCTATTTCGCCATTACCTGCAAAAAGCCTGTCTGCGTCTGAACCACCCCATTCCGGAGGTCGACGGGGAATTGCTAAAAGGGATGCGACGTCGTGTGTGGTTAAGTAATGTGCGAGAGCTGGCAAACGCCGCAGAGCTTTTTGCCGTTGGGTTGCTGCCATTGGCGGAAACCGCTAATCCGCAGTTGCATATGCCGGAACCGACACCGTTGGATCGCCGGGTTGAAGAGTATGAGCGGCAAATCATTACCGAAGCGCTAAATATTCATCAAGGGCGTATTAATGAAGTAGCAGAATATCTGCAAATCCCGCGTAAAAAACTGTATTTGCGGATGAGAAAATACGGGCTAAGTAAAGAGCATTATAAGTTCTAGAGAGAAGAGGTGCGGTTATGATAAGGGCAATTGAATGAACATCTGAGTCGTCACCTCATTATGAGAAAAAATGCCGGACTCATTATCCGGCATTTTTCGCTTACCACATTAAATCGTCAGGTACGACGAAGTCAGCATACGGATCGTCTTCGTCTTTCGCTTCCTGACTCAGCTCGCAATTTAAGACGATGTAGCTGTCGTCGCGCTGCGCAATTTTATCGGCAACGACGGCCGGGATAATAGCATATTCGCTGTCACGCTCGCTTTCAGCAGTCAGCCGGGCAATAGCCAGACGTCCTTTAATCAATTGCGCCTGTGTCACCTTATCCACGTAGATTTTTTTAATCAGATTATTATCGGTGAAGTTATACCCAATATCACCTTTGGAAATGGTGATTTTGTTCATTTCAATAAGCTGCTTAATCTGCGCTTTGTATTCTTTCGATAGCGTCGCTTGTTTCTGTTGATCGCTTAACTGCTTATCCCGTTCAATTTGTGCTTTTTTATTCTCTTCAACCGCTTCTCTGGCTTCACGGGCCTGAACGCGTGATTTTTTCGCCGTTCTCTGCACTTTCGCCATTTTTTTGCTGGAAACTAAGCCAGCTTTCAGCATCTGTTCTTGTAGGGTGAGTTTTGTCATTTTTGCATCTGATCCAATAAAATCGTTGTCAGGATTATAACCTTAACGTCCAACGGGATGCCAGAATACGGGGTTTGCCAAACCGGTCTGGCTCCTGTCTGGCATCGCGAAATGCTCAGGCGCTAAACGGCGGAGGAGAAACTGTGTGGAGCTATGGCAAGTACCGTGATGGTGAAATAAAACAGAGCGTTGCGTTCTAGATGTGATGGTGTCCCCTGCAGGAATCGAACCTGCAACTAGCCCTTAGGAGGGGCTCGTTATATCCATTTAACTAAGGGGACGAAGCGGCATGAGTATAGCGTTTTTTACTCTCAACGGTAAGTCTCAGGCTGCCTGACTGCTCAAACAGTCGCCATTCAGGTCTGTTTTTTCTGGTTTTTCTGCGGTTGTGCTTCCCGCTTTGCTTGCAACCTGGCTTCTTCCTTGCGTTTATTGCTCATATCGTTGCGGATCTGCGCGTGGCTCATCAGCGCGAAGATAAACGTCCCGCCACAGATATTCCCGGCCAGTGTCGGTAAGGCAAAAGGCCAGAAAAAGTCGCCCCAGTGCAGTGTGCCAGTAAAGACCAGATAGAGAATTTCAACGGAACCCACGACGATATGTGTGGTATCGCCTAAGGCAATCAGCCAGGTCATCAGGACAATGACGACAATCTTTGCGGCTCCGGCGGCGGGAAACATCCAGACCATCGTGGCAATCAACCAGCCGGAGATAATGGCATTGGCAAACATCTCCGTCGGGCTATTTTTCATTACATCCATGCCTATTTTGACGAAGGCGTCGCGGGTCGCCTCATCAAAAATCGGCATGTATTCAAACGCCCATGCCGCAACCCCGGTGCCCAGAATATTACCCAGTAGTACTACGCTCCACAGACGCATCAACAAACCAAAATTGCCGAGGGTAGGGTTTTGCATAACGGGTAAGACGGCGGTGACGGTATTTTCCGTAAAGAGCTGTTGGCGGGCCATAATCACAATAATAAAGCCGAAGGTATAACCGAGATTCTCCAGCAAAAATCCGCCGGGAACCCCCTCCAGTTGTACGTGAAAAATTCCCTTTGCTAACAACGATGCTCCCATTGACAGTCCGGCTGCGATGGCTGACCACAATAGCGCCATCGCGTCGCGTTCCATCTCTTTTTCTCCGTCCTGGCGGATATGCTCGTGGATCGCCATTGCACGTGAGGGGAGCCTGTCCTCATTGAGCTCTATCTTTTTTCCGCTCCGCTTTTCTTCGCTTTCCACCTGGAGCTCGTCGCTGTGGCGATCAATCTTCTCTTTTTCGATGTCATTCATACCAGAATCCTGAATAAGCACGTATTGCTAAAGCGTAGCGGTTTTTATTTGAAGGCTGGTGGATAAAGTCTGAAATCGCAAAAATGGTAACGCATGTTTTTATTGGCTTCGTTAAAATGAACCATCACTGTGTCTGTATTACCAGGCTATGATCAAATCAGTAAGTTAGGGCATATAGACATCGATTGACGTGCTGTTACAATCGCTCACATCTAATCAGGCGGATACATCATCGTTCCGTCATGGATGGCAATCAGCGATAGCCATAATACACAGGGAGACACTTATGAAGCTTCGCCTGTCGGCGCTTGCGCTGGGAACCACACTTTTGGTGGGGTGTGCGAGCTCCGGTACTGAACAGCAGGGGCGTTCGGACCCATTTGAAGGGTTCAACCGTACCATGTACAACTTCAACTTTAATGTGTTGGATCCATACGTTGTTCGCCCGGTGGCTGTAGCCTGGCGTGATTATGTTCCGCAGCCGGCCCGTAATGGTTTGAGCAACTTTACTGGCAACCTTGAAGAACCGGCTGTCATGGTTAACTATTTCCTGCAAGGCGACCCCTATCAGGGGATGGTGCATTTTACCCGTTTCTTCCTCAACACCTTGTTAGGTATGGGCGGGTTTATTGATGTGGCGGGGATGGCGAATCCGAAGTTGCAGCGTGTTGAACCACACCGCTTCGGCAGCACATTAGGCCATTATGATGTCGGTTACGGTCCATATATGCAGCTTCCGTTCTACGGCAGTTTCACGCTGCGTGATGATGGCGGCGATATGGTGGATACGCTGTATCCGGTTCTCTCCTGGTTAACCTGGCCGTTGTCGATAGGTAAATGGACGGTTGAAGGAATTGAAACGCGTGCGCAACTGCTCGATTCTGACGGTCTGCTGCGTCAATCTTCAGATCCTTACATCATGGTGCGTGAAGCTTACTTCCAGCGTCATGACTTTATTGCGAATGGCGGTAAACTCAAACCAGAAGAAAACCCGAACGCAAAAGATATTCAGGATGAGTTAAAAGAGATCGATTCTGAGTAAGGAATTGAGGCAAATAAAAAGGTGAGCTAAAAAGCTCACCTTTTTTACGTCTGATGGAAATCAGAATGCGTAGTTCAGGTTCATGCCGTACAGCCAGGCTTTCCCTTCTGATTCGAAGGAGTACGGGCCTTCTTCGAATTTCACTTTCTGACCGTGCATATAAGAAATGCCGACATCCAATGAAGCATCCTTATTAAACGCATAGGTTGTACCCGCACTCAGCCAGAAGCGATCCTGATCCGGAATAGAGATGGAACGGCGGTTAGCTGGAACTGGGCTATCATCGAAGGCGATACCAGTACGGAAGGTCCAGGTATCATCGTAGTAGTAGGTCGTACCCAGCGCGATGCGGTAAGAATCTTTGAAACCTTCTTCTTTATAGAACAGAGTCTGGCCGTTGTTGCCTTTCGCTTTAAGCTCCTGGAACTGACTCCAACTGGTATATGCCATGCTGTAGTGAACCGCCCACTGTGGCGCAACGCGGTTATAACCTGAGAACTCCCACATTTCTGGCAGATTCAGATCAAGTGATCCGTCGATTGTGTTGCCGTTAGTGCCAGCAGGCAGGCTGGCAAACACCGGGCGCAACTGCGCGGGAATACGGTCCATTGATGGCAGGCTGCTGCGGTAATCACCGTCGAAGTCAACTTTTACTTCCGAACGGTAGGTGAAACCGTAACGGTTATCTTTATCCACTTCATAAAGAATACCGGCGTTCCAGCCGAAGCCCCATTCGTCACCCTTCAGGCGCGCAATCTGCGTATCTGCCGGGTATTGTGCGGCCAGGGCGGGAGGAACCCGGCCACCAGAGCCTGCAACGATCTGCTGCGGCAGATCGCCTGCATAACGCTCAAGCTTCGCTTTGGCATAGACGGCGTTAAAACCGAGACCGAAGCTAAAATGATTATTCAGACGGTAGGCGCCGCTCAGGTTTAAGTTCAGCGTTTCCAGATCGGTTTTTCCGCCCATCGAGCCGGCTGCGTAATTATTGTTAAACTCCGTTGCCAGACCATAATTAGAGGTAACTGACGCCCCCCAACCAAACTGATCGTTAATCGGGGCAACAAAATGCACGTTCGGTATCCAGGCGGTTGGGGCGATATTATCCTGGCTGGCGTCATTACCAATGCGCGAACGTCCGGAAATATCGACATCCGGGTCAACGAAAATCGCACCCGCAGAGAAAGTAGGGCGATCAAACATCATGATCAGCGCGGGGTTACGACTGGCGTTACCAGCATCATCTGCAATAGCGCCTTCACCCGAATATGCCCGGCCAAGGCCAGAGGAAGAAAATTCGTTTAACTGAAAGCCTGCAGACCAGGCCTGTGTGGAGATAATTGCCACTGCGACTGCGAGAGCAGACTTTGTAAACAGGGTTTTCTGGCTCATGACCATAACCTCATAGATTTATTTTTATACAAACTATGTTACATGCCGTAACAGGAGCGCGAAGTGTAGGGTCTGAGGTACCACATAGAAATCAGACCAGTGGCGAGAGTATAGGTCTGACCAGCTGGAATGTTGCAAGTATGTTTATAAATATTTTCAATTCTGATCTAAGAAACGCGATCCAGCTGGCAAAATTGCAGGTGCGCGCACTCACCTGTTTGGGCGATTTTTGTTTTAGATCATTTTTAAGTGTGATTTCGGTCACTTATCGCATTTCGCACAATTAACGACTGGAGAGGCGAATAATGGGAGCGTAAAATGTCCCTATCGTTTATCTGGCACCTCGGGTGCGAATACAGAGGAAATCTACAATGAGTAAATGCAGTGCTGATGAAACCCCGGTTTGCTGCTGTATGGATGTTGGCACCATCATGGACAACTCCGATTGCACCGCTTCCTACAGCCGCGTGTTCGCGAATCGCGCAGAGGCAGAAGAAACGCTGGCCGCTCTGACTGAGAAGGCACGTAGCGTAGAGTCTGAACCTTGCAAAATCACCCCGACTTTCACTGAAGAGTCAGAGGGTGTGCGTCTGGATATCGATTTTGTTTTTGCCTGTGAAGCTGAAACGCTGATTTTCCAGCTGGGCCTGCGTTAATCCCTTCTGCTCATGCCCTTGCCACCGGGTGGCAAGGGCATTTTCGTAACAGTCAGTGACTATTCACTGTGTCATAGCTCTCACTTTCTTTTCTCCTCGCTTGGCTAAATGTAAAAAATTGGTTAAGACTGTGATCAGGTCAGACCACTTATTTTTATTTTTTACAGGGGAGTGTTATGAGTCAGGCTTTATCGCTGGTTACCCGCCAGGGCGACCGTATCGCCATCGTGAGCGGATTGCGTACGCCATTTGCCCGTCAGGCTACCGCGTTTCATGGCATTCCCGCCGTTGATTTGGGAAAAATGGTTGTTGGTGAATTGCTGGCCCGCAGCGAAATACCTGCTGAAGTGATTGAACAGCTGGTTTTTGGCCAGGTGGTGCAAATGCCAGAAGCCCCCAACATTGCCCGGGAAATCGTTCTGGGAACCGGGATGAATGTGCATACAGATGCTTACAGCGTAAGCCGGGCTTGTGCAACCAGCTTTCAGGCCGTGGCAAATGTCGCGGAAAGCCTGATGGCCGGAACTATTCGTGCTGGGATTGCCGGTGGTGCAGACTCCTCTTCCGTTCTGCCTATTGGTGTCAGCAAAAAGCTGGCGCGAGTACTGGTGGATGTTAATAAAGCCCGCACAACCGGGCAACGTCTGAAGCTCTTTTCCCGACTACGCTTGCGCGACCTGATGCCTGTGCCACCTGCAGTGGCTGAATATTCCACTGGTTTACGCATGGGAGATACCGCCGAGCAAATGGCCAAAACCTATGGCATCACGCGTGAGCAGCAGGATGCGCTGGCGCACCGCTCTCATCAGCGCGCAGCTCAGGCCTGGTCTGAAGGAAAACTCGCAGATGAGGTGATGACGACCTACACTCCCCCCTTTAAAGATCCTTTTTCAGAAGATAACAATATTCGCGGTAACTCGACGATGGCGGATTACGCGAGGTTGCGTCCGGCATTTGACAGAAAACACGGTACCGTTACGGCGGCTAACAGCACTCCGCTGACGGATGGCGCAGCCGCCGTGATTATGATGACGGAGTCGCGTGCGAAAGAGTTAGGGCTGGTACCGCTGGGATATCTGCGTAGTTTTGCCTTTACCGCCATTGATGTCTGGCAGGACATGCTGTTGGGGCCGGCGTGGTCAACGCCGCTTGCCCTGGAGCGTGCAGGCTTAACCATGGCGGATTTAACGCTTATTGATATGCATGAAGCCTTTGCCGCACAAACGCTGGCGAACCTCCAGTTGCTGGGCAGCGAGCGTTTTGCCCGCGAAGTGCTGGGGCGCTCCCACGCCACTGGCGAAGTCGATGACAGTAAATTTAACGTGCTGGGTGGCTCAATTGCCTATGGACACCCCTTTGCTGCCACCGGTGCGCGCATGATCACTCAAACCCTCCATGAGCTGCGTCGTCGTGGCGGCGGTTTTGGTTTAGTGACAGCCTGTGCAGCTGGTGGTCTGGGTGCGGCAATGGTTCTGGAGGCGGAATAATGGAAATGACATCGGCTTTTACACTCAACGTGCGTCTGGATAACGTCGCCGTTGTCTCCATTGATGTGCCCGGAGAGAAAATGAACACCCTTAAAGCAGAGTTTGCTTCTCAGGTGCGGGCTATTCTGAAACAAATCCGCGATAACAAAGCATTGCGTGGTGTGGTGTTTATTTCGGCTAAACCCGATAACTTCATTGCCGGGGCGGATATCAACATGATTGGTAGCTGTCGCAGCGCGCAGGAAGCCGAAACGCTGGCCCGTCAGGGGCAGCAGATCATGGCAGAAATTAATGCATTGCCGATCCCGGTTGTTGCCGCTATTCATGGTGCCTGTTTGGGCGGTGGGCTGGAGATGGCGCTGGCGTGCCACAACCGTATTTGTACCGATGATGCTAAAACCGTACTGGGGTTGCCGGAAGTACAGTTAGGCCTGCTTCCCGGTTCCGGGGGCACCCAGCGATTACCCCGTCTTATTGGTGTCAGTACTGCGCTGGATATGATCCTGACAGGAAAACAGCTCCGGGCAAAACAGGCGCTAAAAGTGGGGTTGGTGGATGAAGTTGTACCACAGACCATTTTGCTGGAAGCCGCGGTTGAACTGGCCAAAAAAGACAGCTCGGCACACCGGGTTCTGCCCGTACGTGAACGCGTGCTGGCGGGGCCGCTGGGACGTGCGCTGCTGTTTCGTATGGTCAGCAAAAAGACGGCGCAAAAAACGCAGGGCAACTACCCTGCGACGGACCGCATTCTTGAGGTGATCGAAACCGGTCTCGCGCAGGGCAGCAGCAGCGGCTATGAGGCGGAAGCCCGCGCGTTTGGCGAGCTGGCGATGACTTCGCAGTCTAAGGCGCTACGGAACATCTTTTTTGCCAATACCGATGTAAAAAAAGATCCCGGTAGTGAAGCGAAGCCCGGCCCGCTGAATAGCGTCGGTATTTTGGGCGGTGGCCTGATGGGCGGCGGTATTGCTTACGTCACAGCCTGTAAAGGTGGCTTGCCGGTGCGCATCAAAGATATTAATGCTAAGGGAATCAACCACGCGCTGAAGTACAGTTGGGAGCAGCTTGAAACGAAGGTTCGCCGCCGTCATATCAAAGCCAGCGAGCGTGATAAACAGCTGGCGTTGATTTCGGGAACCACCGATTATCGCGGTTTTGCGCATCGCGATCTGATTATTGAAGCGGTATTCGAAGATCTGTCGTTAAAACAACAGATGGTGGCAGAAGTTGAGCAGAATTGTGCCCCTCATACTATTTTTGCGTCAAACACCTCATCTTTACCGATTGGCGATATTGCGGCTAATGCTACCAGACCTGAACAGGTAATTGGTCTGCACTTCTTTAGCCCGGTAGAAAAAATGCCACTGGTGGAAGTGATTCCGCATGCAACAACCTCTGAGCAGACGATTGCCACAACCGTTAAGTTAGCGAAAAAGCAGGGCAAAACGCCGATTGTTGTCCAGGATAAGGCTGGCTTTTACGTTAACCGTATTTTAGCGCCTTACATCAACGAAGCGATTCGTATGCTGACCGAAGGCGAGCGCGTCGAGACGATTGATGCCGCGCTGGTTAAGTTTGGTTTTCCGGTAGGGCCAATCCAACTTTTGGATGAGGTCGGAATTGATACGGGCACTAAAATTATACCAGTGCTTGAGGCCGCCTATGGAGAACGTTTTAGCGCACCTGCAAATGTTGTTGCTTCAATTTTGAATGATGATCGCAAAGGTAGAAAAAATGGTCGGGGTTTCTATCTTTATGGCGCGAAAGGGCGTAAAAGCAAAAAACAGGTCGACCCTGCAATTTATACGCTTATTGGCGTCCAGGGTCAGGGCCAACTCACAGCCCCGCAAATTGCAGAGCGGTGTGTCATGTTAATGCTTAACGAAGCAGCACGCTGTTTTGGTGAGCAGGTCGTCCGTAGCGCACGTGATGGCGATATCGGCGCTGTATTTGGTATTGGTTTTCCGCCATTCCTCGGCGGCCCGTTCCGGTATATGGATTATCTCGGTACGGGTGAAGTGGTTGCGGTTCTGCAACGACTGTCCACGCAATATGGTTCACGGTTTACGCCGTGTGAACAGTTATTGCAGATGGCGGAACGTGGTGAAAGATTCTGGGATATCGGGGAAACTGACCTGAATTCATGAGGTCAAAGGTAGGATGAATCCGCACCGAATGTATGGGTCTCGCTCAAAATGTAAACAGAGATTGACTATACTTACGCCGTTGAGGTAAAAAACAGCGTTTCATTCGGTGAATGGATAAGGCACAATGCCGGCCACCACATCGTTACCACGGTCAATAGGGGCGGTGAATAAAGGTGTTGGTGATCCTGGTTAACAAAAGCGGTGCAATATGCAAGTTTTTATCATGCGTCACGGCGACGCGGCCCTCGATGCCGCCAGTGATTCGGTTCGTCCTTTAACCTCTTGTGGTTGTGACGAATCTCGCCTGATGGCGAACTGGCTTAAAGGTCAAAAAGTGGATATCGAACGTGTTCTGGTGAGCCCGTTCCTACGAGCCGAACAGACGCTGGATGTGGTGGGAGAGTGTATGAACCTGCCAGCCGGTGTGGATGTTTTGCCGGAGCTGACTCCCTGCGGCGATGTCGGTCTGGTCAGCGCCTATTTACAGGCTCTGGCCAATGAAGGTATCGCCACGGCACTGGTAATTTCTCACTTACCGTTAGTGGGATATCTGGTGTCTGAGCTTTGCCCGGGTGAAACGCCGCCGATGTTTACCACATCTGCGATTGCCAGCGTAACGCTTGATGAGAGCGGAAAGGGCATTTTCAACTGGCAGATGAGCCCGTGTAATTTGAAAATGGCAAAGGCGATTTAATCGAACCCGTGCCACGTTTCATCGTCCGGATAAGGCACAGCCGCTATCCGGAAAATCAAAGAGCCGCAAATGCGGCTCTTTCTGTTTTCTGCATCAGGGAAGTTCGGGCGGCAGCCACTCTTCCACTTCAATCAGCACCAGCAGCGCGGCGTCACCACCGTACTCTTTCGGCGCCTGATGAAAGGCCATCACATGCGGATGTTGTGCCAGCCAGAGCGGCGTTTGCTGCTTAAGAATATGCTTCCCGTGGCCGTGCATCACGCAGGCGCAAAACACGTGCTCACGACGGCAGGCGGCGATCAGCGCGCCTAACTCCTGTTTGGCCTGCTGCTGGGTCAGCCCGTGCAGATCGAGAAACAGCTCCGGGGAGTAATCGCCACGGCGCATTTTCTTCAGTTCGAAATGGCTGACGTCGGCACGCAGGTATCTTACCGGGCCGTCCGTATTCAGTAGCGGCTGAAATTCGTCCGAGAAATAGTGGCTGGCATCCGCCTGTTCCTGCAGCAGCTTTTTAACCGGAACCTCGGTGATTTTTTTACGTGGCGGTCGGTGAACAATGGTGTCCTGTTTAATTTTACGCGTGCCGGTCATCAGCTGGCGAAACAGCGTCTGATCCTCCTCGCTGAGCGATGTTTTCTTTTTCATTCGAGCGTCTCATCTTTTATTTTCCGTTAGTTTAACCCGACTCGGCGGGCATCCGATCGCTTAAAACGCAATTTTCGCGCTCAGGCTCCGCGTGAATGCTGATTTATCGCCGTCTTCGTGGCAAACTAGCCGCCGAAATTAATACGAGCATGCCCTGGAGAAATACGTGGATAAAATTTTCGTCGATGAAGCCGTGAGTGAACTGCATACCATTCAGGACATGTTGCGTTGGGCGGTCAGCCGTTTTAGCGCGGCGAATATCTGGTATGGCCATGGCACGGATAACCCATGGGACGAGGCCGTACAGCTGGTGCTGCCGTCGCTTTATTTGCCGCTGGATATCCCAGAAGATATGCGCACTGCGCGTCTGACTTCCAGCGAACGCCATCGTATTGTTGAACGCGTGATTCGCCGCGTCAACGAGCGCATTCCGGTGGCTTATCTGACCAACAAAGCCTGGTTCTGCGGGCATGAATTTTATGTCGATGAACGCGTGCTGGTTCCACGTTCACCGATCGGCGAGCTTATCAATAACCGCTTTGCGGGCCTGATTAATGAGCAGCCGCAGCATATCCTCGATATGTGTACCGGCAGCGGCTGTATTGCCATTGCCTGCGCCTATGCCTTCCCGGAAGCCGAAGTCGATGCGGTGGACATTTCCACTGATGCGCTGGCGGTGACCGAGCACAACATTGAAGAGCACGGCCTGATCCATCATGTTACGCCGATCCGCTCCGATCTGTTCCGCGATCTGCTGAAGGTTCAGTATGACCTGATTGTGACCAATCCGCCGTATGTCGATGCAGAAGATATGTCCGATCTGCCAAACGAATACCGCCATGAGCCTGAGCTGGGCCTGGCCTCCGGTAGCGATGGGCTGAAACTTACCCGCCGCATTCTGGGTAACGCCCCGGACTACCTGTCAGATAACGGTATTCTGATTTGTGAAGTCGGAAACAGCATGGTACATCTGATAGAGCAATATCCGGATGTACCGTTCACCTGGCTGGAGTTCGATAACGGCGGTGACGGCGTATTCATGCTGACCAAAGAGCAGTTGATCGCCGCTCGTGAGCACTTCAGCATTTACAAAGACTAAATACACGCGCACATACACAACACGCATAACGGAGCCGTGATGGCAGGAAATACAATTGGGCAACTCTTTCGCGTAACCACCTTCGGCGAATCACACGGGCTGGCGCTCGGTTGTATTGTCGATGGTGTTCCGCCGGGCATTTCTCTGACAGAAGCTGACCTGCAGCACGATCTCGACAGACGTCGTCCTGGCACTTCGCGTTACACTACGCAGCGCCGTGAGCCGGATCAGGTGAAAATCCTCTCCGGCGTATTCGAGGGCGTTACTACCGGCACCAGCATTGGCCTGCTAATCGAAAATACCGATCAACGTTCACAGGATTATGGCGCGATCAAGGATGTTTTCCGTCCAGGACACGCCGACTATACCTATGAGCAGAAATATGGCCTGCGCGATTACCGTGGCGGCGGACGTTCATCCGCACGTGAAACGGCGATGCGCGTTGCGGCTGGCGCGATTGCCAAAAAATATCTGGCGGAAAAGTTCGGCGTTGAGATTCGCGGTTGCCTGACGCAGATGGGTGATATTCCGCTGGAGATCAAAGACTGGTCTCAGGTCGAATTGAATCCCTTCTTTTGCCCGGACCCGGATAAAATTGAAGCGCTGGATGAACTGATGCGCGGGCTGAAGAAAGAGGGCGACTCCATCGGGGCGAAAGTAACCGTTGTTGCAAGCGGCGTACCTGCGGGTCTCGGCGAACCTGTATTCGACCGTCTGGATGCCGACATCGCCCATGCGCTGATGAGCATTAATGCTGTTAAGGGCGTTGAGATTGGCGACGGATTTGACGTTGTAGCGCTGCGCGGCAGTCAGAACCGCGATGAAATCACCAAAGACGGTTTTCAGAGCAACCATGCGGGCGGCATTTTGGGCGGGATCAGCAGCGGGCAACAAATTATTGCCCATATGGCGCTGAAACCGACGTCCAGTATTACCGTACCAGGGCGTACCATTAATCGCTTTGGTGAAGAAGTCGACATGATCACTAAAGGTCGTCACGATCCGTGCGTTGGGATCCGCGCAGTGCCGATCGCTGAAGCAATGCTGGCGATCGTGTTGATGGATCACTTGCTGCGTCAGCGGGCGCAAAATGCGGATGTGAAGACCGATATTCCACGCTGGTAAAAATGAAAAAAACGGCACTTGCGGCGCTGGCTCTGTTTGCCAGTACCGCCTGTCTGGCGGCGACGCCCTGGCAGAAAATTACCCATCCGGTTGCAGGCAGCGCGCAGTCTATCGGCGCGTTTTCCAATGGCTGTATAGTTGGCGCAGAGACGCTGCCTGTACAGTCAGAACACTATCAGGTAATGCGCACCGATCAGCGTCGTTACTTTGGCCATCCGGATCTGGTGAGGTTTATCCAGCGTCTGAGTAATCAGGCTAATAGTCAGGGGCTGGGCACGGTGTTAATCGGCGATATGGGTATGCCGGCCGGTGGGCGATTTAATGGCGGTCATGCCAGTCACCAGACCGGGCTGGATGTGGATATTTTCCTGCAGCTGCCGAAAACGCGCTGGACCCAGTCACAACTGCTGCGGCCACAGGCGTTAGATCTGGTCTCGCAGGATGGTAAACGTGTTGTACCGTCCCTGTGGAAGCCGGAGATTTTCAGCCTGGTAAGGCTGGCTGCAAAAGATAATGAAGTAACGCGTATTTTCGTGAATCCGGCGATTAAGCAGCAACTTTGTCTGGATGCAGGAACCGACAGGGACTGGTTGCGTAAAGTGCGGCCGTGGTTCCAGCACCGTGCGCATATGCACGTCCGGTTACGTTGCCCTGCCGACAGCCTTGAGTGCGAAGATCAACCGTTACCGCCACCGGGTGACGGCTGTGGCGCAGAGCTGCAAAGCTGGTTCGAACCTCCGAAACCTGGAACCACCAAGCCTGAGAAGAAGACACCGCCGCCGTTGCCGCCTTCCTGCCAGGCGCTACTGGACGAGCATGTACTCTAATGGATCATTTTGCCTCTCTGTTTATGGTGACGCCACTGCTGTTAGGTGTGCTTTTTTTTGTGGCGATGCTGGCAGGTTTTATTGATTCTCTGGCTGGAGGCGGTGGTTTACTCACCATCCCGGCATTGATGGCGGCCGGGATGCCACCTGCGCAAGCTCTGGCCACCAATAAATTGCAGGCCTGCGGGGGATCTATCTCTTCCTCCCTCTATTTCATTCGCCGGGGAGTGGTTAACCTGGCAGATCAGAAGCTCAATATCTTCATGACCTTTATTGGGTCAATGAGCGGCGCGCTGCTGGTTCAGCATGTGCAGTCAGACATTTTGCGCCAGATCCTGCCGGTTCTGGTTATCTGTATTGGCCTTTACTTTCTGTTAATGCCGAAAGTGGGGGAAGAGGACCGGCAGCGTCGATTGCACGGGCTGCCTTTCGCGCTGGTGGCCGGAGGCTGCGTCGGTTTTTACGATGGCTTTTTTGGCCCGGCGGCGGGGTCGTTCTACGCGCTGGCCTTTGTCATGCTGTGCGGCTACAACCTGGCGAAATCGACGGCCCACGCCAAAGTATTAAATGCTACCTCGAATATAGGTGGGCTATTGCTGTTTGCCCTCGGCGGCAAAGTGATTTGGGCGACCGGATTTGTGATGCTTATTGGCCAGTTTATTGGCGCACGGATGGGCTCACGGCTGGTGCTCAGCAAAGGACAAAAACTCATTCGGCCAATGATCGTTATTGTCTCCGCCGTGATGAGCGCCAAGCTACTTTATGATAATCATGGACAGGAGATTCTCCACTGGCTGGGGATGAACTAATGAATAATACCCATCACTACGAACAGTTAATTGAGATTTTTAACGGCTGCTTTGCCGATGAATTTAATACCCGTCTGATTAAAGGTGACGACGAACCGATCTATCTTCCTGCGGATGCGGAATTACCGTATCACCGTATCGTTTTTGCGCATGGCTATTACGCCAGTGCGTTACACGAAATTTCACACTGGTGTATTGCGGGAAAGGCGCGTCGTGAACTGGTCGACTTCGGTTACTGGTACTGTCCGGACGGACGCGACGCGAAGACGCAATGCCAGTTTGAAGATGTAGAAGTGAAGCCGCAGGCGTTTGACTGGCTGTTTTGCATGGCGGCGGGCTACCCGTTTAACGTCAGTTGCGACAACCTGGAAGGGGACTTTGAACCGGATCGCGTGGTATTCCAGCGCCGTGTTCATGCTCAGGTGATGGAGTATCTGGACAAGGGGATCCCTGAACGCCCGGCGCGTTTCATTAACGCGTTACAGAATTATTATCACACGCCTGAACTTAAGGCGGAACAATTCCCGTGGCCCGAAGCGCTCAACTGACGCCGCTGCCACGTTTACAATGAGGAAAGAAGATGATCGCGGAGTTTGAATCACGCATTCTGGCATTAATCGACGATATGGTAGAGCACGCCAGCGATGATGAGTTGTTTGCCAGTGGTTATTTGCGTGGACACCTGACGCTGGCCGTTGCTGAGCTGGATGCTGGCGAGGACCATTCCGCTGAGGCATTGTACGCCAATGTGACCAGCAGTCTGGAGAAAGCCATCAGCGCGGGCGAACTCTCGCCGCGTGACCAGGCGTTAGTGAAAGAGATGTGGGACACCTTGTTCCTGAAGGCGACAAAACAATAAGTACAGTAGCGTGTGCCGGATGGCGACACTGAGGTGTCTTATCCGGCCTATGTGGGCGGGTGTTTGTAGGCCTGATAAGCGTAGCGCCATCAGGCAATGATCGGCTGACACCCCATCCTTTTATTTCACCGTTTTACCCTTCAATAACTTCCGTACCCACAGACGATTCGGATTCAGCGCCGCCAGCGTGCTGGCATCCATTGGGATCGGTTCATCACTCATTTGCGCGGCCAGAATTTCTGCACATAGCGGGGCAGAACATAACCCACGTGACCCCAGCGCGCCAAACATGAACAAATCCGGGTATACCGGTGCGCTTAAAGCATGCTCTTTGTCTTCGGCAAGCGTGGCGTACTGGCTGAGTGTGGCGTTATAGTCCGGCACATTACCGACCATCGGCATGTGATCGCGCGTGGCGCAGCGCACTCCACAACGTGCGGCATTGCCACTAACGTCTACTTCTTTTGCCCACGCGGCATTCGGGAAACAATCTATTAAGCGCTGACGGTTTTGCTGCTGATCGTCAGCACGATACACCGTTTCTTCACTTCCGCGATGATAACTGGCGCCAATGCAGTGCTGCTGATTTTGCGGGTTGTGCGGCGTGAGGTAGCCGTCATAGCACAGCACCTGATGCAGCGCTGAAAGCGAAGGCGTAGTAGGAATGTGACTCACCTGACCGCCTACGGAGTACACCGGTAGCGACTGCGTCTGTTCAACGCCGTTAATGCAATGCCCGTTAGCCAGAACCACGACCTCATGTGTTGCCGCTTCCCCGCTGGCGAACTGCAACTGCCAGCTATCGGTTTGATGAGCAAGTGAGGTCAGTGTGTGTTGGTAGTAAGTACGTAACCCAAGCGTTGTCGCATACTCGAGAACGGCAGTGGTAAGCTGCGCCGGACACAGCCATCCGCCGGCCGGGTACTGAATCCCGCCGCATCCGGTTTTTACGCCGGTCGTTTGTAAAACCTGCTCTGCGTCCACGCCGACGGCGAGCGCTTCGGGCAGTTCAAGGGACAACATCTGGGCGATTTTTTGCTGGCTTTTTTCGTCCCATGCGAGTTGCGTTACGCCGCACCAGTCATGCGCGAACTCAACGGGGAGGGTGTCATACAGTCGACGGGCGAAGGTAAACGCGGTGGGGAAAAAGAGATTAATAGCCGCGTCATGCTTGCTGAGTAACGGATAGAGCGCGCCCTGGCGATTACCGGATGCGCCCTGCGCAGGTTTATCGTCCGCGCAATAGAGTGTGACCTGCCAGCCTCTACGCAGTAGCGCCAGAGACAGCAATGCGCTGGCAATACCGCCGCCAATAATGGCGGCTTCGCGCTTCTCAGTTCCCGTACGTGCAAACCAGGGGGCTGCGGAAGGCAGCGCCTGAGTTTGTTCCATTACGCCACAGAGCATTTCACGTTTGCGACCAAAACCTTTGCATTTTTGCATCGTAAATCCGGCTTCCTGCAATCCCCGGCGTACAAAACCAGCCGAAGTGAAGGTCGCCAGCGTACCGCCTGGTCGGGCCAGTCTGGCCATGGCGTTAAAGAGTGTTGGCGTCCACATATCCGGATTTTTGGCCGGGGCGAAGCCGTCCAGGAACCAGGCATCAACCTGTTGGTTCAGAGACTCGTCCAGCTTACTGGTGAGTTCGTTGATGTCGCCGAACCACAGATCCAGAGTAACCCGCCCCTCATCAAGCACTAGACGATGGCAACCCGCCAGCGGCAGTGGCCACTGTGCCTGGAGTTGCTCTGCCCACGACGCCAGTTCCGGCCAGCGCTGATGCGCTAGTGTCAGATCCTCACGCGTCAGCGGAAATTTTTCAAAACTGATGAAATGTAATCTTTCCAGGGTAGCGTCAGGGTGTGCGTTGCGAAAGGTGGCGAATGCCTGCCAGAGCGTGAGGAAGTTTAGCCCGGTACCAAAGCCACTTTCTGCCACCACGAACACCGGGCGTGGGTGCACAGGAAAACGTTCGGCGAGGTGGTTGCCGCCAAGGAAGACGTAACGTGTCTCTTCCAGCCCGTTATCATTGGAAAAATAGACATCGTCAAAATCTCGGGAAACAGGTGTACCCTCAGCGTTGAATTCAAGGTTGGCAGGTTGTATAGCGTATTGTTTCACGTAAGTTACTCGTCTGACAGGCTGTGCCCCGATCTTAACGAGGAGTGCCTGGCTGCGCAAATTTCCACACAAAATGGCTGATCGGACTTGTTCGGCGTACAAGTGTACGCTATTGTGCCACTCGAAACTTTAAAATAGTGCGACTTACAGAGGTATTGAATGAAACGTGCAGTGATTACTGGCTTGGGCATCGTTTCCAGCATCGGTAATAACCAGCAGGAAGTCCTGGCATCTCTGCGTGAAGGACGTTCAGGGATCACTTTCTCTCAGGAGCTGAAGGACTCCGGCATGCGTAGCCACGTTTGGGGCAACGTAAAACTGGATACCACTGGCCTCATTGACCGCAAAGTAGTGCGCTTTATGAGCGACGCATCCATCTATGCTTTCCTTTCTATGGAGCAGGCAGTGGCTGATGCCGGCCTGGCTGCAGAAGATTATCAGAACAATCCGCGCGTTGGCCTGATTGCAGGTTCCGGCGGCGGCTCCCCGCGTTTTCAGGTATTCGGCGCTGACGCAATGCGTAGCCCGCGTGGTCTGAAAGCGGTTGGCCCGTATGTGGTCACCAAAGCGATGGCATCCGGCGTTTCTGCCTGCCTCGCGACACCGTTCAAAATCCACGGCGTCAACTACTCCATCAGCTCCGCCTGTGCAACTTCTGCACACTGTATCGGCAACGCTGTTGAACAAATTCAGTTGGGCAAGCAGGACATCGTTTTTGCTGGCGGCGGCGAAGAGTTGTGCTGGGAAATGGCGTGCGAGTTCGACGCAATGGGCGCGCTGTCTACCAAATATAACGACAACCCGTCTCAAGCTTCCCGTACTTATGATGCACACCGTGACGGTTTTGTTATCGCAGGCGGCGGCGGTATGGTGGTGGTCGAAGAGCTGGAACACGCTCTGGCCCGTGGCGCGCACATCTATGCGGAAATCGTCGGTTACGGCGCAACGTCCGATGGCGCAGACATGGTTGCTCCGTCTGGCGAAGGCGCAGTACGTTGCATGCAGATGGCGATGCACGGCGTAGACACGCCGATCGACTACCTGAACTCCCACGGTACTTCTACTCCGGTAGGCGACGTGAAGGAACTGGGCGCAATCCGCGAAGTCTTTGGCGATAACAGCCCGGCCATTTCTGCAACCAAAGCCATGACCGGTCACTCACTGGGTGCGGCTGGCGTTCAGGAAGCTATCTACTCTCTGCTGATGCTGGAACACGGTTTTATCGCGCCGAGCATCAACATTGAAGAGCTGGACGAGCAGGCTGCAGGTCTGAACATCGTGACTAAACCGACCGAGCAAGCGTTGACGACTGTTATGTCTAACAGCTTCGGTTTTGGCGGCACCAACGCCACGCTGGTTATGCGTAAGCTGAAAGCATAAGTCTCGGCTAATGCAGTACACGAAAGGGAGCCGTCAGGCTCCCTTTTTTACTTATTCATCTTTTCGTACTCCGGTGCGATCTCCGCAGACCAAGCTTTCGCACGGGTAATATCCCCGGCACTGTAGATGGGCTGTTCATAACGATCGCTAATATTGCGAACGCGATAAATTTTCCAGCGCCTGTCTTCCCAACGCGTATACACTTCCAGCAGCATGGGGGGGGCGCCTGTCGGCCCACCTAATTGTACTTCCACCTTTTCGCCACCGAGAAAGGGTTGAGCCGGCCCAACCCGTAACAGCGGGATCCACTCCGGGTCGTAATCCTGTACGTACATAAAGTAGTCCGAGTCCAGAATTTCCTGCTCATAAAGGCCGTCAATCAGCGCCAGACGATTGATAACGTCTTTCGCCACATAGCGTTGCATGAGTGCGGATGTATCCCGCTCTTGTGTGTAGGCGGACATCCACGCGAGATAGAATTGTTTTACATCCCGGGAGCTATCGTGGCGCGGTGTAGAGCAGCCGCAAAGTAACAGCACCAGAGCAATCAACGAGAATGCTTTCATTACTGCTTCCTGTAAATAGTGTATGACGGTTTTGCCGCCCGATAGCCAGGTCCGGCCCACATATCGCGTTGTCTAAAATCGGAGTACCACGCCTGACCGTCAAATATCGCCATATGCCCGCTTGGGTTTCCTCCTTCATAAGGCTGAATGATGACGACATCGCCTTCCCGGGGTTGTTCAAATGTGCCGATAGGGCTGAAACCGGCACTTTTTAGCATGGGGCCATAATCTTTAGCATGATAAGTATGCCCAAGAGTGATACCTCCTGCCTGAATGGCTTTGCGGGTAAATTCCGCGCAGCGTCCTTGAGAATGTGAACTCGCGTGTGATTTAGCGTGATTAACTGCTGTTGTTTTATTCCAGCTCATCATGACTCCTGTTAATGGAATATGTAATAAGTTCGTGTATTGCTTTAACAGGATTTAATCCGATGGGAATAGCCGATAGTGCTATTAATATCATAAATATATTTAATTGAGATATTAATCAATTTGCTGGGTAAATTCTTGAAGATGTATTTATAATTAATGATTATTCTTTGCAACGGCTTTTTTTTGCTGATTTTGAGAGATAACGTGACGGCCAAATCACGTCCGGCGTGGTTTCCAGCGCCTGTGCGATGATCTGTTCTGCTCGGGGCCAGTTGCGGGTAAATACATTACGCAGCGAGTCAGGAGATAAACCTGCCGAACGTGACAACTCTCTGAGTGTAATACCTCTTTTTTCCAGTGCACTTTTAATATCTGCACGATGCCAGTCTTGGCTTTTTTGTTCCATTCTGTAATCCTAAGAAGATGTGTTATCGGCACCGATATTTTTCAGGTTATAAATTAGAAAGACAAAAGAACGTTACTTTCTTTTTGTCGTAGGAATATTGCCAGAATTAATTTGAAATTTCGCGAAAAAGAAAAAATATTTTTATTTCATCAGCAGAAAGGAAAGAAACTGATGGTAAAAGAGTGGTTCACGGTCAAGGAGTGTCTTGAATTACCGGGGTTTCCTGGAAGCGCACCCGCTGTACGCCTGCGCTTAAATACCTACAGTGAAGGGAAAGAGGGCGTTAAGCGCAAGCGAGCGAAATCTAAGGCCGAGGAATTTCATATTTCTGTGTTCCCACTGTATGTACGCTCGTATCTGAATGAAAATGAGAAAACAGAAGCACCAGATTGCAACATCGTGCAGGAAGCAGGACCCAAAGAGATTTGGGATATGATGTTCCTGCTCCTGACGCCGCAGCAGCGTGAACAGGTAACCGGGCGGTTCAGAACGAAAGGCGTTGAAGCGGTATTTCCCTTTTTGTTCGTAGAGAAGTCATCGCTTTGAAACGCACTGCTATGCTTTCACAGTTGACAGCCAGGGCCACTCGCAGGCAGACTCCAGCTTCAACATTATCCTCTTGATAATGCGTAAGCGTTTAACGTTATCCAACGCACCTTAATCCTGATAGTCAGGTAGAGGGGGCGTGGACATTCCTCGCCTTACTCTGCATTTTGGAGTAACGCATGACAGCTGTAACCCAACAAGAAAAAACACCTTCGGCGAATTTTTCGCTGTTTCGTATCGCTTTTGCGGTTTTCCTGACCTATATGACGGTCGGTTTACCTTTGCCCGTCATTCCTCTGTTTGTGCACCAGGAGCTGGGCTATGGCAACACCATGGTCGGTATCGCCGTTGGCGTACAGTTTCTGGCGACGGTATTAACACGCGGCTACGCCGGGCGGTTAGCCGATCAATATGGTGCTAAACGTTCGGCGCTACAGGGGATGTTTGCCTGTGCGCTGGCGGGTGCGGCGTGGCTTTTAGCCGCGCTATTACCTGTTTCTGTTCCCGTAAAATTTGCGTTGCTAATCGTCGGTCGTTTGATCCTCGGTTTTGGCGAAAGCCAATTGCTTACCGGAACGTTGACCTGGGGGCTGGGGCTTGTCGGCCCAACACGCTCCGGTAAGGTGATGTCATGGAACGGAATGGCGATTTACGGCGCGCTGGCCGCCGGTGCGCCGCTGGGGCTTTTGATCCACAGCCACTTTGGCTTCGCGGCGCTGGCGGGGACGACGATGGTATTACCGCTGCTGGCATGGGCATTCAACGGCACCGTGCATAAAGTGCCTGCACATGCAGGAGAACGTCCTTCTTTATGGAGCGTGGTAGGGCTTATCTGGAAACCGGGCCTGGGCCTGGCGCTGCAGGGCGTGGGTTTTGCGGTAATCGGTACCTTTATTTCACTCTATTTTGTCAGCAACGGCTGGACGATGGCGGGGTTCACCCTGACCGCGTTTGGCGGGGCGTTTGTGCTGATGCGCATTCTGTTTGGCTGGATGCCGGACCGGTTCGGCGGCGTGAAGGTTGCCGTTGTCTCTTTGCTGGTGGAAACCGCTGGACTGATTCTGCTGTGGCAGGCCCCAACAGCCTGGGTTGCACTGCTGGGAGCGGCATTAACCGGGGCCGGGTGTTCGCTTATCTTCCCGGCCTTGGGCGTCGAGGTGGTGAAGCGAGTGCCTGCCCAGGTTCGTGGTACGGCGCTGGGCGGTTACGCCGCGTTTCAGGATATCTCCTACGGCATAAGCGGTCCGGTTGCCGGGGTTCTGGCCACTGCGTACGGTTATTCCTCAGTGTTCCTTGCCGGGGCGATATCCGCTGTGGTGGGGATTATTGTAACGTTGCTTACGCTGCGTAAAGGTTAAGCGACCAGCCAGAAAATGGCTAACGCAATCATCAATGCAACAAACATCAGCCCCGGTCGTGCCGACAGTGTTTTTACCGTTTCAATCACTGGTGCGAACGGGCTGAAAATGGGTTGAAGATGACGCGGATCGTTTAATTCCTGCTCCCGGTCACGTTCCACGCGGCGCAGGAAGATTTGATTGAGCAAGTCCAGCACCTGCACCGTGGTCAGAATCGATTGTGGTTGGATCTGATACGTCTGCTGTGCGTACTCTTTTATTGCCGTTAGCTCATTTGGCTCCAGCGGCAGTTTTAGCGCCGCCTGTAACGTTTGCAGCGTCGGCGCATTTTGCTGGCTGAGCGTCTGGCGCGCCTGCAACCATGTCACCAGATGCGTAAATTGTTTGGCGGGGATCAGCTCGCCGCTTTTTACGCCAGACAGCTCCAGCATCGACTGCCAGATCATTTTCCCCGACTCTCCCGTGGCGGCCGCCAGCTTAGTGACCAACTGGTTCAGCGTATTGTGCTCGGCGGGTAATAAAGGGCGATCGGTTGCCGGCCGCTGTTGTGGCTGCGGAATTGAAAGCTGCCCCTGCTGCAACAGCGCGAGCACGTTCTTCAACTGCTCTGGCGTGAGCTGGCTGAGCGCTGTCTGCCCGTACTGTTGACGGATGAAATCACTCACCGCCTGGCGATTATTTCCCTGACTCAGTAATTCAGTGAGCTGCGACAGAACCTGACGGTTAGCATGATTCTGCTGAGCAACCCCCAGACGCTGATTCAGGTTTTGTTCTGCTGCGGGGAAGTGACGTGACTGCAGCGGTGTATCGTTTTTAACGCCCAAATCGTGCTTCATTCCAGCCCACACCTCAGCGCTTTGCTGTTGGGTAAGCGAAATCAAACGGGTAATCAGTCGTTCCAGTACGGTACGTTGTTGTGTGGATAACGGTTGTTCACCCGCAGCGGAAGGGGCATTTTGGCCTTCGCCGGGAGGGCGGGCGGGCGTACCTGAAATGGGCTGCATCATCTCTGTTCCTTAAATCTGTCCTGGCCAGGTCTCGCAGTATGCCTGGCGGCGAGATTATGGCACACTTGCCCGGTTAACTCTCGTTCTCAAACAGGTGCGAAAGACGTGAAAATCCTCGTTGATGAAAATATGCCCTATGCCCGCGAACTGTTCAGTCGTTTGGGGGAGGTCAAAGCGGTTCCCGGTCGTCCGATTCCCGTTGCTGAACTGGATGATGCGGATGCTTTAATGGTGCGCTCGGTGACGAAAGTAAATGAATCACTGCTTGGCGGAAAACCGGTTAAATTTGTCGGTACGGCAACCGCTGGTACAGACCATGTGGATGACGCCTGGCTTGCACAGGCGGGGATCGGTTTTTCCGCCGCGCCCGGCTGTAACGCGATTGCGGTCGTGGAATATGTTTTTTCAGCATTGTTGATGCTGGCGGAGCGTGATGGCTTCGCTTTACGCGATCGTACCGTGGGTATTGTGGGCGTGGGCAACGTGGGCGGGCGTTTGCAGGCGCGCCTGGAAGCGCTGGGGATCCGTACCTTGCTGTGCGATCCACCGCGTGCCGATCGGGGCGACGAGGGCGATTTCCGCTCGCTGGACGAACTGGTAGAGCAAGCTGATGTGCTGACTTTCCATACGCCGCTGTTCAAAGATGGACCCTACAAAACGCTGCATCTGGCGGATGAGGCGCTGATTAGCCGTCTGAAACCGGGCACCATTCTGATTAATGCCTGCCGCGGACCGGTCGTGGATAATTCCGCCTTACTGAACCGACTCAACGCCGGGCAGCCGCTGAGCGTTGTGCTGGATGTCTGGGAAGGAGAGCCGGATCTCAATGTGGCGTTGCTGGAGAAAGCCGATATTGGCACGGCGCACATTGCCGGGTATACCCTCGAAGGAAAAGCGCGTGGCACCACGCAGGTCTTTGAGGCCTATAGTAAGTTTATTGGTCACGAGCAGCACGTTGCGCTCAGTACCCTGTTACCCGCACCGGAATTTGGTCGTATCACCCTGCATGGCCCGTTAGATCAGCCAACGCTGAAAAGGTTGGTTCATTTAGTGTATGATGTGCGCCGCGATGATGCGCCGCTGCGCAAAGTCGCTGGAATTCCGGGTGAATTTGATAAACTGCGCAAGAATTATCTTGAGCGCCGTGAATGGTCGTCTTTATATGTGATGTGTGACGACGCAGCCGCTGCTGCCCTGCTGTGTAAGCTGGGTTTTAACGCCGTTCATCATCCGGCACATTAATGTCTTCTTAATGCTCCCTGTCGAATAATGCGACAGGGACGCTTACGTATTTCTTGGAGTAAATCACCATGTCTGAAGGCTGGAATATTGCCATTCTGGGCGCAACGGGCGCCGTAGGCGAAGCCCTGCTCGATACGCTGGCTGAACGCCAGTTCCCGGTCGGTGAAATCTATGCGCTGGCGCGTAATGAAAGCGCCGGTGAGCATCTGCGTTTTAACGGTAAATCGGTCATAGTGCAGGACGTTGCAGACTTTGACTGGACGCAGGCACAGCTGGCATTTTTTGTTGCGGGCACTGAAGCCACCGCGGCATGGGCTGAAGAAGCAACCAATGCCGGTTGCCTGGTGATCGACAGCAGCGGTCTGTTCGCGCTTGAGCCAGACGTTCCGCTGGTGGTTCCGGACGTTAACCCGTTCGTGCTGGCGGATTACCGTAACCGCAATGTGATTGCGGTGCCTAACAGCCTGACCAGCCAACTGCTGTCTGCGCTGAAACCATTGATTGATGACGGTGGCCTCTCACGTATTACGGTAACCAACATTATCTCGGCTTCCGCTCACGGTAAAAAAGCCGTAGACGCACTGGCCGGACAAAGCGCGAAATTGCTTAACGGCATCCCGATTGACGAAGATGATTTCTTTGGTCGTCAGCTGGCGTTCAATATGCTGCCGCTGCTGCCCGATCGCGAAGGTAGCGTGCGGGAAGAGCGTCGTATTGTTGATGAAGTGCGCAAGATTATGCAGGATGACGGCCTGTTAATTTCAGCCAGCATCGTGCAGTCACCCGTGTTCTACGGTCATGCACAGATGGTGAATTTTGAAGCGCTGCGCCCGCTGGCCGCAGAAGAGGCGCGTGATGCCTTTTCTCGTGGTGAAGATATTGTTCTGTCAGAAGAGACCGATTTCCCGACTCAGGTTGGCGACGCGTCAGGTACTCCGCACCTTTCCATTGGCTGCGTGCATAACGATTACGGCATGCCTGAGCAAGTTCAGTTCTGGTCTGTGGCAGACAACGTGCGCTTTGGCGGCGCGTTAATGGCGGTGAAAATTGCGGAAAAACTGGTGCAGGAGTACCTGTACTAATGTCTGACCTGCAACAGCCGTCAACTCATAAAATTGCGCTGGGCATTGAGTACGATGGCAGCAAATATTATGGCTGGCAGCGCCAGAACGAAGTGCGTAGCGTTCAGGAAAAACTGGAAAAAGCGCTCTCTCAGGTGGCGAATGAACGCATTAATGTCTTTTGTGCGGGACGCACGGATGCGGGCGTTCATGGCACAGGGCAGGTTGTTCACTTTGAAACGACGGCACAGCGTAAAGATGCGGCCTGGACACTGGGGGTAAATGCGAATTTACCTGGTGACATCGCTGTACGCTGGGTGAAAGCTGTACCTGATGATTTTCATGCCCGATTTAGCGCTACGGCTCGCCGTTATCGCTACATCATCTACAATCATCGGTTGCGTCCTGCGATTTTAGGTAAAGGGGTAACCCATTACTATGAGCCGCTGGATGCTGAGCGTATGCATCGTGCAGCCCAGTGTCTGATTGGCGAAAATGATTTTACCTCGTTTCGGGCGGTGCAGTGTCAGTCGCGCACACCGTGGCGTAACGTGATGCACATTAACGTTGAACGTTTCGGTGCGTATGTGGTGGTGGATATTAAAGCGAATGCCTTTGTACATCATATGGTCAGGAATATTGTCGGCAGCCTGATGGAAGTAGGTGCCCACAACCAGCCGGAGAGCTGGATAGCAGAACTGTTAGCGGCGAAGGACAGAACGCTGGCAGCGGCAACGGCGAAAGCGGAAGGACTGTATCTGGTTGCAGTAGATTACCCGGATCGGTTCGACCTGCCAAAACCGCCTATGGGCCCGCTATTTCTGGCGGACTAATTTGAGTCGTATAAAGGCATAACTATGGATCTGATTTACTTCCTCATCGATTTTATCCTGCACATTGATGTGCACCTGGCGGAGCTGGTCGCGGAATACGGTATCTGGGTATACGCTATTCTGTTTTTGATTCTGTTCTGCGAAACGGGACTGGTGGTCACGCCGTTCCTGCCAGGAGATTCGCTGCTGTTTGTTGCTGGTGCGCTTTCTGCGCTGCCAACGAACGATCTTAATGTTCATCTGATGGTGGCGTTGATGATAGTGGCGGCGATTGTGGGCGATGCGGTGAACTACACCATCGGGCGATTGTTTGGCGAGAAGCTGTTCAGTAACCCAAATTCCAAAATTTTCCGCCGCAGCTATCTGGATAAAACCCATGCGTTCTATGAGCGTCATGGCGGTAAAACCATTATTCTTGCGCGTTTCGTTCCTATCGTACGGACATTTGCGCCGTTTGTTGCCGGTATGGGACACATGTCCTACCGTCATTTTGCGATGTATAACGTCGTAGGCGCGCTGCTGTGGGTATTGTTGTTCACCTACGCAGGCTACCTGTTCGGCGATTTGCCGATCGTTCAGGAAAACCTGAAATTACTGATTGTGGCGATTATCGTTCTTTCCGTATTGCCGGGCGTAATTGAAGTGATTCGCCATAAGCGTGCTGCGTCACGGGCTGCAAAATAGAAAGTAACTCAGCGGTTCGACCACTTTTTTATCCAAAGTTTCGGGCTGTTATGTTTTAATGTGCAACATTCATGGTCTGTTAGGGGCAAAAATGGCATTATGCGCCCCTTATAACAAAGCTGACTAGGGTTCAGGCAGAAAGGTCACCAATGAGCTGGATTGAACGAATTAAAAGCAACATTACTCCCACCCGCAAGGCAAGCATTCCTGAAGGGGTGTGGACCAAGTGTGATAGCTGCGGTCAGGTTTTATACCGTGCTGAGCTGGAACGTAATCTTGAGGTCTGTCCGAAGTGTGACCATCATATGCGCATGTCGGCGCGCAATCGCCTGCATAGCCTGTTAGATGAAGGTTCTCTTGTGGAACTGGGTAGCGAGCTTGAGCCGAAAGACGTGCTGAAGTTTCGTGATTCCAAAAAATACAAAGACAGACTGGCTTCTGCGCAAAAAGAAACCGGCGAGAAAGATGCGCTGGTGGTGATGAAAGGCACGCTGCATGGTATGCCGGTCGTTGCTGCAGCATTCGAGTTCGCGTTTATGGGCGGCTCCATGGGCTCTGTGGTCGGCGCGCGTTTTGTCCGTGCCGTTGAGCAGGCACTGGAAGACAACTGTCCGCTGATCTGCTTCTCCGCTTCTGGCGGGGCGCGTATGCAGGAAGCTCTGATGTCTCTGATGCAGATGGCAAAAACCTCTGCTGCGCTGGCGAAAATGCAGGAACGCGGTTTACCGTATATTTCTGTACTGACCGACCCAACAATGGGTGGTGTTTCCGCAAGCTTCGCGATGCTGGGCGATCTCAACATTGCAGAACCGAAAGCACTGATCGGCTTCGCGGGTCCGCGTGTTATCGAGCAAACCGTACGTGAGAAACTGCCGCCGGGATTCCAGCGCAGCGAGTTCCTGATTGAAAAAGGCGCTATCGATATGATTGTCCGCCGTCCGGAAATGCGCCTGAAACTGGCAAGCATTCTGGCGAAGCTGATGAATCTTCCTGCGCCGAATCCGGATGAGCCGCGTGAAGGCGAGGTGGTATCTCCGGTACCCGATCAGGAATCAGAGGCCTGATAACTTACTCTATGGATTTCGAGTTGCAGGAAGGCGGCATGAGAGTGAACCCCGATGAGCCTGCACAGGCAAGTGATTCGGGTGAGCGAGAGCAGCCAACACACCTGCAGCTTGAAAGACGACGAGTAAAAAAGGGCAGGGCCAACTGGCGCTGCCTTTTGCTTTTTTCTACGTAATAAAATTACAGGCATCATGGACAATAAACGTATTCCTCAAGCCGCGTCGCCCCTGGCGTCGTGGCTTTCTTATCTGGAAAACCTGCACAGTAAAACCATCGATCTTGGCCTTGAACGCGTAAGCCAGGTAGCGCGCAAACTGGGTGTGTTGAAACCCGCGCCATTTGTGTTTACGGTGGCAGGAACCAACGGAAAAGGCACGACCTGTCGTACGCTGGAATCGGTGCTGGCCGCAGCAGGCTATAAAGTCGGAGTGTACAGTTCACCGCATCTGGTGCGCTACACGGAGCGCGTGCGCGTGCAGGGGCGTGAACTGCCGGAGTCAGCGCATACCGCATCGTTTGCTGAGATCGAAGATGCGCGTGGCGATATTTCTCTGACCTATTTTGAATACGGTACGTTATCGGCGCTCTGGCTGTTTAAACAGGCGCAGATGGATGTCGTTATTCTGGAAGTGGGGCTGGGCGGGCGCCTTGACGCCACCAATATCGTTGATGCTGATGTGGCTGTGATCACCAGTATTGCGCTTGATCATACCGACTGGCTGGGCCCGGATCGCGAAAGCATTGGTCGTGAGAAAGCGGGCATTTTCCGCGCTGAGAAACCGGCTATCGTCGGCGAACCTGAAATGCCTTACACCATCGCGGATGTCGCGCAAGAGTGCGGGGCAATTTTGCAACGCTGCGGCGTGGACTGGCGCTATGCGGTTACTGAGAACGACTGGTCGTTTACGGATGCTCACGGAACGTTGGCGCATCTGCCGTTGCCGCAGGTTCCACAACCTAACGCTGCTACCGCACTGGCCGCGCTGCGCGCAAGCGGGCTGAACGTTAGCGAGCAGGCCATTCGTGACGGCATCGAACACGCGATTTTGCCGGGACGCTTCCAGATTGTGAGCGAGTCGCCGCGAGTTATTTTCGATGTTGCCCATAACCCGCATGCGGCAGAGTATCTGACCGGACGTCTGAAAAAGTTAGTGAAAAGCGGGCGTGTACTTGCGGTTATCGGTATGCTACATGATAAAGACATTGCCGGTACGTTAGCCTGGTTAAAAAGCGTGGTTGACGTCTGGTACTGTGCGCCCCTGGAAGGGCCGCGTGGCGCAACGGCAGAACAATTGCTGGAGCATCTGGGCAAAGGCGACGCCTACGATAGCGTGGCGCAGGCATGGTCTGCGGCACTGGCTGAGGCGAAGCCAGAAGATACCGTGTTGGTGTGTGGATCGTTTCACACTGTCGCACATGTCATGGAAGTAATAGACGTGGGGAGAAGCGGTGGCGAGTAAGTTTCAGAATCGATTAGTCGGCACAATTGTGCTGGTCGCGCTGGGGGTGATTGTGCTCCCTGGGCTGCTTGACGGGCAGAAAAAACATTATCAGGATGAGTTTGCGGCGATCCCTCTGGTGCCGAAACCCGGCGATCGCGATGAACCAGATATGATGCCAGCGGCAACGCAGGCGCTGCCGACCCAGCCGCCGGAAGGGGCGGCAGAAGAGGTTCGTGCGGGAGATGCTGCCGCGCCATCGTTGGATCCTTCACGTTTGACGACGGCAAACAGCGCGGAGTTAGATCCTGTCCCAGCGCCCGTAGAGCAGCCGAAACCCAAACCGAAGCCGCAGCCTGTTGCCGTCGCTCCGACGCCTGCTCCTGCGCCAGCCCCAGCGCCTAAACCGGCTGCTGAGGAACCGCCAGCGCCGACCGGGAAAGCGTACGTTGTACAACTCGGTGCGCTGAAAAATGCGGATAAGGTCAATGAGATCGTGGGCAAACTTCGTGGCGCGGGCTTCCGGGTATATACTTCCCCGTCAACGCCGGTGCAGGGTAAAATAACCCGCATTCTCGTGGGGCCGGACGCCTCCAAAGATAAGCTGAAGAACTCGCTGGGCGAGTTGCAGAAGATCTCTGGTTTGAGTGGCGTCGTGATGGGGTACACCCCTAATTAAGGGATTGCGCTGTTTACGGCGCAGCTCTTATTCAGGCCGGATTCGGTGTTTTCATCGCTATCCGGCAGTGCCCGAAGAGGCATAAAACGGTATGGCGTTGAAGATTTTTTCAGCGCCATTTTTATTTACGCGTGGAAAGGAAATCCCTACGCAAACGTTTTCTTTTTCTGTTAGAATGCGCCCCGAACAGGACGACAGGGCGTAAAATCGTGGGACACATATGGTCTGGATTGATTACGCCATTATCGCGGTGATTGGTTTTTCCTGTCTGGTTAGCCTGATCCGTGGCTTTGTTCGTGAAGCATTATCGTTGGTGACTTGGGGTTGTGCTTTCTTTGTCGCCAGCCATTACTACACTTACCTGTCTGTCTGGTTTACGGGCTTTGAAGACGAACTGGTTCGAAATGGGATTGCTATCGCGATACTGTTCATCGCGACACTTATCGTCGGCGCTATCGTTAACTTTGTGATAGGCCAGCTGGTAGAGAAAACAGGCCTGTCGGGTACCGACAGGGTGTTGGGGATTTGCTTCGGAGCTCTGAGAGGGGCGCTGATCGTCGCCGCCATCTTGTTCTTTCTCGATACATTTACCGGTCTGTCGAAAAGTGAAGACTGGAGTAAGTCGCAGCTGATCCCGCAGTTCAGTTTCATCATCAGATGGTTCTTTGACTATCTGCAAAGCTCGTCAAGTTTCTTGCCCAAAGTATAAACTTTGGGTTGTTGCTGAACGAGGAAAAGACGTATGTGCGGTATTGTCGGTATCGCCGGTGTTATGCCGGTAAACCAGTCGATTTATGACGCGTTAACGGTGCTCCAGCATCGTGGCCAGGATGCCGCTGGCATCATCACCATTGATGCCAACAACTGCTTCCGCTTGCGTAAAGCGAACGGAATGGTGAGCGACATTTTTGAAGCGCGCCACATGCAGCGTTTGCAGGGCAACATGGGCATTGGTCATGTGCGTTACCCAACGGCTGGCAGCTCCAGCGCCTCTGAGGCCCAACCTTTCTACGTCAACTCACCGTATGGCATCACGCTTGCCCACAATGGCAATCTGACCAACGCACATGAGCTGCGTAAAAAGCTGTTTGAAGAAAAGCGCCGCCACATCAATACCACTTCAGATTCTGAAATTCTGCTGAATATTTTCGCCAGCGAGCTGGATAATTTCCGCCACTATCCGCTGGAAGCCGACAATATTTTTGCTGCTATTGCCGCAACCAACCGCCAGATCCGCGGCGCCTATGCCTGCGTGGCGATGATTATCGGCCACGGTATGGTTGCTTTCCGCGATCCGAACGGCATCCGCCCGCTGGTGCTGGGTAAACGTGATATCGGCGATGGTCGTACCGAATACATGGTGGCCTCCGAGAGCGTAGCGCTGGATACGCTGGGCTTTGAATTCCTGCGCGACGTTGCCCCTGGCGAAGCGGTTTATATCACCGAAAAAGGTCAGTTGTTTACCCGCCAGTGTGCCGATAACCCGGTCAGCAATCCGTGCCTGTTTGAATACGTCTACTTCGCACGTCCTGACTCCTTTATCGACAAGATTTCCGTCTACAGCGCCCGCGTAAACATGGGTACCAAGCTTGGCGAAAAAATTGCTCGTGAATGGGAAGATCTGGACATTGACGTGGTGATCCCGATTCCGGAAACCTCCTGTGATATCGCGCTGGAAATTGCCCGTATTCTCGGTAAGCCGTACCGTCAGGGTTTTGTGAAAAACCGCTACGTGGGCCGTACCTTTATCATGCCAGGCCAGCAGCTGCGCCGTAAATCCGTGCGCCGTAAACTGAACGCCAACCGTGCGGAATTCCGTGATAAAAACGTGTTGCTGGTGGATGACTCCATCGTGCGCGGTACGACCTCAGAACAGATTATCGAGATGGCGCGTGAGGCCGGCGCGAAGAAGGTGTATCTGGCCTCTGCTGCCCCGGAAATTCGCTTCCCGAACGTTTATGGTATCGATATGCCTACGGCGACGGAGCTGATTGCTCATGGTCGCGAAGTGGACGAGATTCGCCAGATAATTGGCGCAGATGGTCTTATCTTCCAGGATCTGAACGATCTGATTGAAGCCGTCCGTGCTGAGAACCCGGATATTCAGCAGTTTGAATGTTCCGTGTTTAACGGCGTGTACGTCACCAAAGACGTCGACCAGCAATATCTCGATTTCCTCGACTCCCTGCGTAATGACGACGCCAAAGCGATTTTGCGTCAGAACGAAGCGGAAAACCTTGAGATGCACAACGAAGGTTAATGTTTGCTCGCAAGCAAGGGCGCAACCTGCACCCTTGCTTGCAACTCACCGTAATTTCCTGCAAAGTCGGCCCTGAGCAAGTAAGGGCGATTACACATGAAACGACTCATCATTGGTATTTCTGGCGCAAGCGGGGCAATTTACGGCGTGCGCCTGCTGCAGGTTTTGCGTGACGTTACCGATGTGGAAACCCATCTGGTGATGAGTGCCGCTGCCCGGCAGACGCTGGCGCTGGAAACGGACCTCACCGTGCGTGACGTACAGGCGCTGGCGAATGTGACTCACGATACGCGCGATATCGCCGCCAGTATCTCTTCCGGCTCTTTTCAGACCGCCGGAATGGTTATCCTGCCGTGTTCCATTAAAACGCTTTCCGGCATCGTTCATAGCTATACCGATGGGCTGCTGACCCGTGCGGCAGATGTGGTGTTGAAAGAACGCCGCCCGCTGGTGCTGTGCGTGCGCGAAACGCCGCTGCATTTGGGGCATCTGCGCCTCATGACCCAGGCGGCAGAAATTGGCGCAGTAATTATGCCGCCTGTCCCGGCGTTCTATCATCGCCCGCAAACGCTCGATGATGTGATTAATCAAACGGTTAACCGCGTGCTTGACCAGTTTGATATTACCCTTCCACAGGATCTGTTCACCCGCTGGCGAGGGGCGTGAGCCGTTCCATTAGCGTGCAAAGAAACATCTGTTGCCCTGTTTCAGGGCAATTTTGTAACCGCGATCATATCCTCAACATTTAATTCGTTAAAACTCAACGAAACGCTGCGGTTCAACCGTCAGACCTGCTATCTTCAAAATCAGGACATTATTGCAACGTTTTATTAACATATTTAACGTCGAATATCCTCATCGACGCGAAAATGGCATAAGACCTGCATGAAAAAGTCTGCAAACACACAACACAACGTAAAACATAATAAAATTACGCCACTTGAGGGTTATGTATGAAGAAGACGGTTCTTGCTTTGTCTTTGCTGGTAGGACTTTCCGCCACCGCGGCCAGCTACGCAGCACTTCCGCAGACGGTTCGTATTGGTACAGATACAACATACGCACCTTTTTCCTCTAAAGATGCCAAAGGCGACTTTGTCGGCTTTGATATCGATCTGGGAAACGAGATGTGTAAGCGCATGCAGATCAAATGTACCTGGGTTGCCAGCGATTTTGATGCTCTGATCCCGTCGCTGAAAGCGAAAAAAATTGACGCCATTATCTCCTCGCTTTCTATCACCGAGAAGCGTCAGCAAGAGATTGCGTTCTCAGACAAACTTTACGCAGCAGACTCACGTCTGATCGCCGCGAAAGGTTCCCCAATTAAACCGACTCTGGATTCCCTCAAGGGTAAACACGTTGGCGTGCTGCAAGGCTCTACTCAGGAAGCCTATGCCAATGACAACTGGCGTAGCAAAGGCGTGGATGTGGTGGCCTATGCGAACCAGGATCTCATTTATTCTGACCTGACGGCGGGTCGTCTCGACGCGGCGTTGCAGGATGAAGTCGCGGCCAGCGAAGGCTTCCTGAAGCAGCCTGCCGGTAAAGACTACGACTTTGCAGGTCCTTCGGTAAAAGATAAAAAATACTTTGGCGACGGAACCGGGATTGGTTTGCGCAAAGATGACACCGAGCTGAAAGCCGCTTTTGATAAAGCGCTGGGTGAACTGCGCAAAGACGGCACTTACGACAAAATGGCGAGTAAGTATTTTAACTTCAATGTCTACGGCGATTAATACGCCGCAGCGGGGAATTGACTGCACCATTGCGGGTAACCATTACGGTGCATAATACATTCAGTGCACTTTTTTGGTGCTTTTGTCGTTGGCTTAATAAGCATGAGTGCATACTTAAGCGCTTTTCATGCAAATAAATACCGCCGACAGGGTAGAATGCTTTGCCTTGTCGGCCTGATTAATGGCACGATAACTGCACCTGGTCCTGTAAAGATCCCCTATAAAAGACAGTCTGTTGAGGATAGTTATGAAAAAACTGGTGTTGTCTCTTTCTCTGGTTCTGGCTTTCTCCAGTGCTACCGCAGCATTTGCCGCCATTCCGCAAAAAATTCGTATCGGTACCGATCCTACTTATGCGCCGTTCGAATCGAAAAATGCGCAGGGTGAATTAGTCGGTTTTGATATCGATCTGGCTAAAGAGCTGTGCAAACGTATCAATACGCAATGTACCTTCGTGGAAAACCCGCTGGACGCACTGATCCCTTCGCTAAAAGCGAAAAAAATCGATGCGATCATGTCCTCGCTTTCCATTACTGAAAAACGTCAGCAGGAAATTGCCTTTACCGACAAGCTTTATGCAGCCGACTCGCGTCTGGTTGTCGCTAAAGATTCTGCTATTCAGCCGACTATTGAGTCGCTGAAAGGTAAACGTGTCGGCGTGCTGCAGGGCACGACTCAGGAAACGTTCGGTAACGAGCACTGGGCGCCAAAAGGCATTGAAATTGTCTCCTATCAGGGACAAGACAATATCTATTCTGACCTGACTGCCGGGCGTATTGACGCCGCATTCCAGGATGAAGTCGCGGCCAGTGAAGGCTTCCTGAAACAGCCGGTCGGTAAAGATTACAAATTCGGCGGCCCGTCTGTGAAAGACGAGAAGTTATTCGGCGTGGGTACTGGTATGGGGCTGCGCAAAGACGATAACGAGCTGCGCGAAGCGCTGAACAAAGCCTTTGCTGAAATGCGCGCTGACGGGACTTACGAGAAGCTGGCGAAAAAGTATTTCGATTTTGATGTTTACGGCGGTTAATCACCGCAGGTGCTGATAAAGCCCGTAGATTTTTGACGCGTTGAATTTATGCCTGATGGCGCTGCGCTTATCAGGCCTACGGTGATTTTGTAGGCCGGATAAGGCAAAGCCGCCATCCGGTATTTAACGGTTAGTCTGAAATCAAAAGAGGCTTACTACTCCACCACACACGACAGGACAGGCAGCATGTTGTATGGCTTTTCAGGTGTTATTTTACAGGGCGCAATTGTTACGCTTGAGCTGGCACTCAGCTCGGTGGTACTGGCGGTTCTGATAGGTCTTGTCGGCGCGGCAGCTAAGCTGTCGCAAAGCCGGGCAATGGGGCTTATTTTCGAAGGGTACACAACGCTTATCCGCGGGGTTCCCGATCTCGTCTTAATGCTGCTCATCTTCTACGGGTTACAAATTGCGCTGAATACCATTACCGATGCCATCGGTATCGGCCAGATTGATATCGATCCGATGGTCGCGGGTATAATTACGCTTGGGTTTATCTACGGCGCCTATTTTACCGAAACGTTCCGTGGTGCGTTCATGGCTGTGCCAAAAGGTCATATTGAGGCCGCGACGGCATTCGGTTTTACCAGCTCACAAATATTTCGCCGCATTATGTTCCCGGCGATGATGCGCTATGCCTTACCGGGAATAGGCAACAACTGGCAGGTCATTCTTAAGGCCACGGCGCTGGTGTCACTGCTTGGACTTGAAGACGTAGTGAAAGCCACTCAGCTTGCCGGGAAGAGTACCTGGGAGCCGTTCTATTTTGCCGTGGTGTGCGGGGTCATCTATCTGGTGTTTACCACCGTGTCTAATGGTGTGCTGCTGTACCTTGAGCGCCGCTACTCCGTGGGTGTGAAGAGGGCTGACCTGTGATTGAGATTATTCAGGAATACTGGAAGTCCCTGCTGTGGACTGACGGATATCGCTACACTGGCGTTGCTATCACTCTCTGGCTGCTGATTTCGTCGGTGGTGATGGGCGGGATACTGGCGCTGTTTTTGGCGATTGGTCGCGTTTCCAGTAATAAATTTATCCAGTTTCCCATCTGGCTGTTCACCTATATTTTTCGTGGCACGCCGCTGTACGTTCAACTTCTGGTGTTCTATTCCGGGATGTATACGCTGGAGATCGTCAAAGGAACGGACTTCCTTAACGCATTTTTCCGCAGTGGGCTGAATTGTACCGTGCTGGCATTGACGCTGAATACCTGTGCCTACACGACGGAGATTTTCGCCGGGGCTATTCGTTCCGTACCCCATGGTGAGATTGAAGCCGCGCGCGCATACGGTTTCTCGTCATTCAAACTGTATCGCTGCATTATTTTACCTTCCGCGCTGCGTATTGCGCTGCCGGCTTACAGCAATGAAGTCATTTTAATGCTGCACTCCACAGCGCTGGCATTTACCGCCACGGTGCCTGATTTGTTGAAGATCGCCCGCGATATCAACTCGGCAACGTATCAGCCGTTTACCGCCTTCGGTATTGCCGCCGTACTGTATTTGATTATTTCGTATGTCCTGATTAGCCTGTTCCGTAAAGCGGAAAAACGCTGGTTGCAGCATGTATCCTCTAAATGATTCGAGTAACACGATGTCTGAAAATAAATTAAACGTTATCGATTTACATAAGCACTACGGCGAACATGAAGTGCTGAAAGGGGTATCGCTGCAGGCCAATGCGGGTGATGTTATCAGTATTATTGGTTCGTCAGGTTCGGGTAAAAGTACCTTCCTGCGCTGCATTAACTTTCTGGAAAAGCCGAGTGCCGGAACGATTGTGGTTAGCGGTCAGAATATTGGCCTGGTGCGCGACAAAGACGGTCAGTTGAAGGTTGCAGATAAAAATCAGCTGCGTCTGCTACGCACGCGACTGACGATGGTCTTTCAGCACTTCAACCTGTGGAGTCACATGACGGTGCTGGAAAACGTGATGGAAGCGCCGATTCAGGTGCTGGGGCTGAGCAAGCAGGAAGCCCGCGAACGTGCGGTGAAGTATCTGGCTAAAGTGGGCATTGATGAGCGCGCGCAGGGCAAATATCCGGTGCATCTGTCCGGTGGTCAGCAGCAGCGTGTTTCCATTGCCCGTGCGCTGGCGATGGAGCCGGAAGTGTTGCTGTTTGATGAACCCACGTCGGCACTTGATCCTGAGCTGGTGGGTGAAGTGCTGCGTATTATGCAACAGCTGGCCGAAGAGGGTAAAACCATGGTGGTCGTGACCCACGAAATGGGATTCGCTCGACATGTCTCCACGCACGTGATTTTCCTGCATCAGGGGAAAATTGAGGAAGAGGGCGACCCGGAGCAGGTATTCGGTAATCCGCAAAGCCCGCGTTTGCAGCAGTTTCTCAAGGGCTCGCTGAAATAAGTAAGTTGCCCGGAGGCGTTACGCTTTCCGGGCCTACCGCTTTAACGCGCTGTACTCCAGACGATAAACCCAGTCGTCATACGCTATGCCGTTCACTTCATAGGCTTTTTCAAGCACCTGAGTGCGTATAAATCCTGTTTTTTCCAGAATGCGTATCGACCCGGTATTTCCGGCTAATACATAGGCATTTATCGCCGTTACGCCAGCCTGTTGAAAGGCATAATCGCACACGGCACGTACGGCTTCGCTGGCAATCCCTTTTCCCTGCGCCCGCGGCGTGATGGCATAGCCAATATCAGCTTCCTGAGGATAAAGATGGCTTATCTGTAAGCCAATATCGCCCAGCTGCGCCGTGTTGTTGTGCTCCCGGATAACAAAGGTATGTCGAGCGGAAAGGCGTCTGGCGAAGAGCAGGCGAGTATCTTTGGTTGGGGCGATATCACCCATGAAACGCATGACGTCCGGATTTTCTCGTAGCCGCTGGAAAAAAGGCCAGTCAGCGAGTTGGTATAAAGAGAGAGTAAGTCGGGGTGTTGATATTATCGCCATAACGTCGCCATTGTGGTATTTGGTTTTTTAACCATACCACCACAATGGCAACAGTGAAGGGATATCAGACATTATCGGATGACATCGGCCAGCGCTTCTTCCAAATCGTACCAACGAAACGCAAAACCTGCCCCCTCCAGTCGCTTGGGCAACGCGCGCTGCCCCCCGAGGACCAGCACCGAGGATTCGCCCATCAGCAGCCGCATAGCGGCTGCCGGAACGCGCAGGATCGCCGGGCGGTTTAGGGCATGACCCAGCGCATGGGCGAACTGTTCATTGCGAACCGGGTATGGCGAAACCATATTGAAGGGACCGCGCAGATCGTTATCCAGCAGCCAGATAATCCCGTTGACCATATCGTCAATATGGATCCAGGCCAGGTATTGACGCCCATTGCCGATAGGACCGCCAAGCCCCAGACGAAACGGTGGAACCATCTTTGCGAGGATCCCGCCTGTAGAGGCCAATACAACGCCAGTACGCAGCAAACATACGCGGGTTTTGTCGCTTTGCGCAGCGCTGGCGATCTGTTCCCAGCGGGCGCACAACTTATGGGTGAATTCATTATGTGGCGGTTCTTCTTCCGTCACAACGACTTCACCCAGATCGCCGTAGTATCCCGTAGCGGAACCAGAGATGAGTACGGCAGGCGGCGTGTTGCTGACTTTGATTAAATCGACCAGTTTCTGCGTAATCCCCCAGCGGCTCTGGCACAAACGCTCTTTTTGCTCAGCGCTCCAGCGTTTGTCGGCGATAGGCTCTCCGGCAAGATTGATGACAGCATCAACGCCATCGAGGTTTTGCTGCTCTTCCAGCCCTTTCCATAGCGTGACCCGGGAGTCCAGAATCTGACGAGCCTTATCAGGAGTACGTGTCACTACGGTAATCTGATGCCCCAGTTCCAGCAGGCGGGGGATCAAATGACGTCCAATCAGGCCAGTACCGCCGGTAATCAGAATCTGCATGTCGCCTCCCGGGTTACGTTTAGCGCTGCCAGCTCAATGTCATGGAAACGGAGTCGGCGTAACGCAATGCGTGAAGTTTATCGATCTCCACTTCAGCATAAGTGACCCAGTGATGTTCGCGTGCGATATCGAGCACATCTTGCGTTAATTTTTCCAACAATGAGAAGCGGTTACTCTCAACGTGCGAAATGATGCTCTTGGTGATGGTGCGATAATTCAGCGCATCGTTGATATCTTCACTGGTCCGGGCTTTGTCTGCTGGATAGTGGATGGCAATATTGATGACGATATCCTGTCGGTTCAGAATCTCTTCTTCTTTAATGCCGATAAAAGTGCGCAGACGAAGGTTTTTTATACGAATAATTGCGTCAGGTTGTGACATTGCAGGTTTCCTCCATGTATGAACCTTTTCATGATACACGAGAACCGAATCGCGTTAACTTTTCTCGCTCTGCGCTTGCTGCATCGCCCGTTCTGTTGCGGGACGAGTACGGATACGTTCGTACCAGTTATTGACCGCCGGATAGTTGTCGAGGTCGATACGCTGGCGCTGGTGGAGATTAATCCACGGCCAGCAGGCAATGTCGGCAATGCTGTAATGATCGCCACCCAGCCAGGGTGATATTTCCAGGCGTTTATTCATGACGTTGTACAGTCGCTGGGTTTCCACCTGATACCGTTCAATGGCGTAGGGGATAGTCTGCGGTGCGAAGTGGCTGAAGTGATGATTTTGTCCCAGCATTGGCCCAAGTCCGCTAACCTGCCAGAAGAGCCACTGCAGCGTGGTGTGGCGCTCGCGTAATTCGCCGCTGAGTAGCTTACCGCTCTTTTCCGCCAGGTAGAGTAAAATCTCGCCAGACTCAAACAGGCTAATGGGTTTTCCGCCATCCTCCGGGGCGCAGTCGATGATGGCCGGAATTTTATTATTCGGTGAAATCAGCAAAAAGTCAGGGCGGAACTGGCTGCCTCTGCTGATATCTACATGAATCAGACGGTATTTTAACTGCGCCTCTTCGAGAAACAGTGTGATTTTGTGCCCGTTTGGCGATGGAGTGTAGTAAAGGTCGATCATTTTCAGCGTCCGTTTTGTCATGAACCGGGTCACTACAAGTATAGAAGCTGCCGACGTGTGTGAGTTTTCATCAAGTGACAGCGAGAGAAAGACTCTATATTTTGAAAGAAAGCCAATACACTTCAGAGGACATTATGAGCAAACCTGCAATTACGCTGTGGTCAGATGCCAACTTTTTCTCCCCTTATGTACTGTCTGTTTATGTCGCTCTGCAAGAGAAAGGGCTGCCTTTTACGCTGAAAACTGTCAACCTCAATAGTGGCGAACACTTGCAACCTTCATGGCAAGGGTATGCGCTGACGCGGCGCGTACCGGTTCTTGACATTGACGGTTTTGAACTGAGTGAATCCTCGGCGATTGCCGAGTTCCTGGAAGAGCGTTTCGCTCCACCACAATGGGAGCGCATTTATCCGCACGATCTACAAAAACGGGCTCGCGCCCGCCAGGTTCAGGCCTGGCTCCGTAGCGATCTGATGCCTATCCGGGAAGAGCGTTCGACGGATGTGGTTTTTGCTGGCGTGAAGAAAGGTCCGTTGACGGAAGCAGGAAGGGCCAGTGCGGAAAAATTGTTTGCCACGGCGGGCAGTTTACTGGCGCACGGTAAGCAGAATTTGTTTGGTGAATGGTGTATCGCAGACAGCGATTTAGCGCTAATGCTTAATCGACTGGTTCTGAATGGCGATGATGTACCAGAACAGCTCGCAGAGTATGCCACCTTCCAGTGGCAACGCGCTTCGGTACAACGTTTTATCGCGCTTTCAGCGAAGCGTTCCTGCTGAAAGTAGGGACGTAATCCAGTATCATTGAAAGGTATTTTTCAACGAGGGGTGAGTGATGAAACTGATGTTCGCATCGGACATTCATGGTTCGTTGCCGGCTACGGAATGCGTACTTGAACGGTTTGCCCAAAGCGGTGCGCAATGGCTGGTGATACTGGGCGATGTATTGAACCATGGGCCGCGTAATGCGCTGCCAGAGGGCTACGCGCCAGCGCAGGTCGCCGAGCGTTTGAATGAGCAGGCGTCGCGGATAATTGCGGTACGTGGTAATTGCGACAGCGAAGTGGATCAGATGCTTCTGCATTTTCCAATAACCGCGCCGTGGCAGCAAATTCTGACTGACAGCCAGCGACTCTTTCTGACGCACGGACATCTTTTTGGTCCGGATAACTTACCACCGCTCAACGCCGGCGATGTGCTGGTTTATGGACATACGCATCTGCCGGTGGCAGAGCGACGTGGGGATATCTACCAGTTTAACCCCGGTTCGGTAAGCATCCCGAAAGGGGGATTTACGGCAAGCTACGGGATTCTGGATGATAATGTTCTCAGCGTGATGGCACTCAATGATCAAAGTATTATTGCGCAGGTCGAGATTAATCCGTAAGTTACCCCACAAACGTAAACGCGCCGTAAGAGCGCTAGAAAAAAGAAGGTTTCCTGATGGTGGAACAGCGTCGTTTGGCAAGTACTGAATGGGTGGATATTGTGAATGAAGACAATGAAGTCATCGCACAATCCAGCCGGGAACAAATGCGGGCACAATGCTTGCGCCACCGTGCAACGTATATCGTTGTACACGATGGTATGGGTAAAATTCTGGTTCAGCGTCGCACTGAGACAAAGGACTTTATGCCCGGTATGCTGGATGCTACCGCGGGGGGGGTTGTTCAGGCTGATGAGCAGCTTCTGGACTCCGCGCGTCGTGAAGCTGAAGAAGAATTGGGCATTGCCGGTGTCCCGTTTGCCGAGCACGGTCAGTTTTATTTTGAAGACCAGAACTGTCGCGTCTGGGGCGGGCTGTTTAGCTGCGTTTCTCACGGACCGTTTGCGCTGCAGGAAGAAGAAATTAGTGAAGTGTGCTGGCTGACGCCGGAAGAAATTACCGCGCGCTGTGATGAATTTACACCGGACTCACTGAAGGCACTGGCGCTGTGGATGACCCGCAACGCCAAGAATGAAAGTGCGAAAGCCGAAAAACACGAAGAAGCTGAGTAAATTCAGCACCGCCGATCCTGGATGACGGGATCGGGCGTCGTTGTAGGCCGGATAAGCCGCTGATGCGCATTATCCGGCCTTGTTGTTTAATGGTAGCCCATTATCTGCGCGCCAATCACCACCACGCTGGACATAATAAACAGCAGTCCCAACAGCGTGGCGCCTACCTTCAGCCAGTTACGAAAATCCACCCGACAAACGCCTAACGTTGCCATCAGTGATGCCGACGTAGGATAGATAATATGACTGAATCCGTCACCAAACTGGAATGCCAGAACGGTGACCTGACGGTTGACGCCAACCAGATCGCCCAACGGTGCCAGCAGCGGCATGGTCAACGCAGCCTGACCGGAGCCGGAGGTAACGAAGAAATTAAATACCGCCTGGAACAGCAGCATAAACCACGCCGCAATGGCGTTATCCAGACCGCTAATGCCGTTGGCGATGCTGTGCAGCAGGGTATTCAGTACGCTGGCATCGCCCGCTTCACCATTGCCTACCAGCAGCAATATCCCCTTGGCAAAACCCACTAGCAGGGCAGGGGCAATCATCATACGCGCACCCTCAGTAAATGAGGACGCCATGATGTTAACCGTCATGCCGTTGAGCCGAAAGACGACGCCGATAATGCCAATCACCAGGCCCATAGTGAAGAACTGGCTGGCAATCTCCGGGATAAACCACGCGTGGACGATAACGCCCCAAATGACCCACACGATCACGCCCGTCAGCACCATCAGTACCAGCCAGTCGCCGAGCGTGAAGCGGCGCTCAATGACCTCATCCTGCTGTTCGCGGAAGAAGCGGTCTGATTCATGCACGCGTGACAGCAGCGGATTCTTTTTGATGCGCGCCGCGTAGGCCAGCGTGAATGTCAGGCCGATCATCGTCGCCACAACCCACACCACGATGCGCAGACCCGAACCCGAGAGCACAGGGACACCGGCAATACCCTGTGCGACAACCACACAGAATGGGTTCATCCACGAACTGGCAAAGCCAATTTGGGTGGCAATGTAGGTCACCAGCACGGTGGTGATACTGTCGTAACCTAAGCGTACCATCAGCGGCGCGATGATAATGGCAAAGGCGACAGCCTCTTCCCCCATGCCAAATACCGCGCCACCCAATGAGAAGAGAATAAACAGCACCGGGATAAACAAGACCTCGTTACCCCGGGTATGGCGGATGAGCGCCAGGATGCCGTTATCAATGGTTCCGGTGCGCATCACGATGCCAAACGCGCCGCCAATCACCAGCATAAACATAATGATGCCAACGGCAGTACCGAATTTAGAGCCGGAGGTTAACCCTTCAAACGGGAAGTTCATCAGACCAGGACTTTCGTCACCGGTGGTAAAGAACTTAACCGGGTGATACTGCTCTTCACCGGCTTCATTGGTCAGAATACGGAATGAGTGGGGATCAACAACCTTGCGGGTCTTGGTTTGCCCATCAACCTGATACTGCACTTCCTGACTGTCGAACATCCCGACGGGAACAACCCAGGTCGCCAGACTGGTTAAAATGGCGACGAAAAAAATTATCACCAGCGTGTCGGGCATCGCCCACTTTTTGGCTGGCCGTGTTTCTGTTACTGCTGACATGAAAGACTATCCCTGTTGCAATGCAAAAGAGGGTAAGTATGCAAACAGGAGAATAGTTATTCATTGATGCAGCGCATCCTGGCAAATGTTTCAGATTATGCGAACGGGAAAAACAGATGTAAAAAAACCGGAAATATTAGCTATTTCCGGTTTGATAAGCAGGATGTGTTGCCGGATAAAGCATCCGGCACACGCAGCAAATTACTGCTGCTGCTGGGAAGACTGGATCGCGGTCAGAGCGATGGTGTAGACGATATCGTCTACCAGCGCGCCACGAGACAGGTCGTTCACCGGCTTGCGCATACCCTGCAGCATCGGCCCGATGGAGATCAGGTCGGCAGAACGCTGTACCGCTTTGTAGGTGGTGTTACCGGTGTTCAGATCCGGGAAGATGAACACGGTAGCGCGACCGGCAACCGGAGAGTTCGGCGCTTTGGATTTTGCTACATCAGCCATAACGGCGGCGTCATACTGCAGCGGGCCGTCGATCATCAGGTCAGGACGTTTTTCCTGTGCCAGACGAGTCGCTTCACGTACTTTCTCTACGTCGCTACCTGCACCAGAGGTACCGGTGGAGTAGGAGAGCATCGCAACGCGCGGTTCGATACCGAAAGCAGTTGCGGAATCAGCGGACTGAATCGCGATTTCTGCCAGCTGCTCTGCAGTTGGATCCGGGTTGATCGCGCAGTCGCCGTAGACGTAAACCTGATCCGGCAGCAGCATGAAGAACACGGAGGATACCAGAGAACTGCCCGGTGCAGTTTTGATCAGCTGCAGCGGTGGACGAATGGTGTTCGCTGTGGTGTGAACGGCACCAGAAACCAGTCCGTCAACGTCGTCCTGTTCCAGCATCAGGGTACCGAGAACGACGTTGTCTTCCAGCTGTTCGCGGGCAACGGTTTCGGTCATGCCTTTGTTCTTACGCAGCTCAACCAGGCGTGCAACGTAGCTTTCGCGAACCACTTCCGGGTCAACGATTTCAACGCCAGCGCCCAGCTCAACGCCCTGAGACGCCGCAACGCGGGTGATCTCATCCGGGTTACCCAACAGTACGCAGGTTGCGATACCACGTTCAGCACAGATAGCCGCCGCTTTAACGGTACGCGGTTCGTCGCCTTCTGGCAGAACAACGCGTTTGCCCGCTTTACGCGCCAGTTCGGTCAACTGGTAGCGGAACGCTGGTGGAGACAGACGACGGCTGCGCTCAGACGTTGCGGTCAGAGATTCAACCCAGTCGGCGTTGATGTAGTTAGCAACGTATTCCTGAACTTTCTCAATACGCTCGTGATCGTCAACCGGAACTTCCAGGTTGAAGCTCTGCAGGCTCAGAGAGGTCTGCCAGGTATTGGTGTTGACCATGAATACCGGCAGGCCAGTTTCGAATGCACGTTCGCACAGTTTAGTGATGCGCGCGTCCATTTCATAGCCGCCAGTCAGCAGCAGGGCGCCGATTTCCACGCCGTTCATCGCTGCCAGGCATGCAGCAACCAGCACGTCCGGACGGTCAGCGGAAGTCACCAGCAGAGAACCTGCGCGGAAGTGTTCCAGCATGTGCGGAATGCTGCGTGCGCAGAAAGTCACAGACTTCACGCGACGGGTATTGATATCGCCTTCGTTCACGATGGTGGCGTTCAGGTGACGCGCCATATCGATTGCACGGGTGGCGATCAGATCGAAGCTCCACGGCACCGCGCCCAGAACCGGCAGCGGGCTGGACTCCTGCAGTTTAGCCGGATCAACTTTGATCACTTTCGCTTTGGAAGAGTCGTCGAAAATCTCAGACAGATCCGGGCGAGTACGGCCCTGCTCATCAACCGGTGCGTTCAGTTTGTTAACGATTACGCCGGTGATGTTGGTGTTTTTCGCGCCGCCGAAGCTGCTGCGAGTCAGTTCAATACGCTCGTTCAGCTGTTCCGGGGTATCGGTACCCTGAGACATGACGAAGACGATTTCCGCGTTCAGCGTTTTCGCGATTTCGTAGTTCAGAGACTGCGCGAACTGATGTTTACGGGTTGGGACCAGGCCTTCAACCAGTACAACTTCAGCGTCTTTAGTGTTCGCGTGGTAGTTCGCGATAATCTCTTCCATCAGCACATCTTTCTGATTGCTGGACAGCAGAGATTCAACGTGGCTCATCTTCAGCGGCTCAGCGGCTGGCAGAGAAGAGTTAGCACGCACGATGCTGGTAGTCTGGTCAGGCGCATCGCCACCGGCACGAGGCTGAGCGATAGGCTTAAAGACGCTCAGACGAACGCCTTTGCGTTCCATAGCACGGATCACGCCAAGGCTGACGCTGGTCAGGCCGACGCTGGTTCCGGTAGGGATCAGCATAATAATACGGGACACGGTTTATCCTCTTTCGTTACCGTCAATTTAGACGGGTTACAAAACAGCACCGCCAGCTAGGCTGGCGGTGTGAAATCAGGCAGTCAGACGGCTCGCGTCTTGCGCGATAACCAGTTCTTCGTTGGTTGGGATAACCACCGCAGGACGGGTACCTTCTTTGTTGATGAAACCAGATTTGCCGAAACGTGCGGCCAGGTTACGTTCGTGGTCAACTTCGAAGCCCAGAACGCCCAGTTTGCCCAGAGACAGTTCACGAACCATCGCGGCGTTTTCACCAATGCCACCGGTGAAGACAACCGCATCCAGACGACCATCCATCAGCGCGGTGTAGGAACCGATGTATTTCGCCAGACGGTGGCAGTAAACGTCCATTGCACGTTTAGCGTCTTCTTTGGTGGTGTAGTTGTCTTCAACATAACGGCAGTCGCTGGTGACTTCGGTCAGACCCAGCAGGCCAGACTCTTTGGTCAGCATTTTGTTGATCTGGTCAACGCTCATGCCCAGGGTGTCGTGCAGGTGGAAGATGATCGCCGGGTCGATGTCACCGGAACGCGTACCCATCACCAGACCTTCCAGCGGGGTCAGACCCATGGAGGTATCAACACATTTACCGTTACGGATTGCAGAAACAGAACCGCCGTTGCCCAGGTGGCAAGTGATGATGTTCAGTTCATCAACCGGTTTGTTCAGCATTTTTGCCGCTTCCTGAGTCACGAAGAAGTGGCTGGTACCGTGCGCGCCGTAACGACGAATGCCATGCTCTTTGTACAGGCTGTACGGCAGGGCATAGAGGTAAGATTCTTCCGGCATAGTCTGATGGAACGCGGTGTCGAATACGGCCACGTTTTTGTCTTTCAGATTCGGGAAGGATTTCAGCGCTTCAGCGATACCGATCAGGTGTGCAGGGTTGTGCAACGGTGCAAAAGAGGCTGCATCTTTGATACCCTGAATAACGGAATCGTCGATAACTACAGAGCCGGTGTATTTTTCGCCGCCGTGAACAACACGGTGACCAATCGCAGTCAGCTGAGCAGACAGTTCTGGTTTTTGTGCCAGAATAGTATTAACGATAAAATTCAGCGCTTCACTGTGAGCGGCGCCTGCACCTAAAGCCGCTTCTTGTTTACCGCCATCCATTTTCCATTTGATACGTGCTTCTGGGAGATGGAAACATTCGGCTAAACCAGAAAGGTATTCTTCACCGTTTACTGCATCGATGATGGCAAATTTCAGTGAGGAGCTACCGCAGTTCAGAACCAGTACTAACTTACTCGACATGGAAGTACCTATTTATGATACGTGGCTAAAAAAACGTCAGGGAGTCATAGAGCGTAGCGCATGATGACACCGACGTTTATGATTAACATCATGCGCCAGGGTCTTTTTGGGCACGATGGAATAAATACCTTTGAGTCTATGTCATTTTGCGTATTTTTCAGCCAATGGCATACTATGTGTCAATTTGACGACTCAATGATTTTGGACTAAAGGCCTTACAGGCCGGCACAGGATACCTGAATGTGGGTATCAAAGACAAAATGTTTTGAACGATGTCCTTTGTAGTTGTTGTTTTGCACAAATTTTTTAATTTTTATATGTGAAGTTGAGGTAACCGCCATGTCGACACCGGATAATCGTTCCGTCAATTTTTTTAGCTTGTTCCGCCGGGGGCAGCACTACGCGAAGACGTGGCCAATGGAAAAGCGCCTCGCGCCCGTGTTTGTAGAGAACCGCGTGATCCGTATGACACGTTACGCAATCCGTTTTATGCCGCCTATCGCCGTCTTCACGTTATGCTGGCAAATTGCGTTGGGTGGTCAGTTGGGACCGGCTGTGGCAACGGCGCTATTTGCGCTGAGCCTGCCAATGCAGGGCATGTGGTGGTTGGGTAAACGTTCCGTGACACCGCTGCCGCCTTCAATTCTCAACTGGTTCTACGAAGTTCGGGGGAAATTACAAGAAGCCGGACAGGCGTTATCGCCGGTTGAAGGGAAGCCTGATTACCAGGCGCTGGCTGACACGCTTAAGCGTGCCTTCAAACAACTGGATAAAACTTTCCTCGATGATTTGTAATTGACCCCTGATTACGCATATAAAAGAAGGCACAAGATGCCTTCTTTTTTTTCATCGCAGTAGTAGTGATACAGGAGTCCCAAATGGAAATGACCAACGCTCAACGTCTGATTTTGTCGAATCAGTACAAAATGATGACTATGCTCGATCCCACTAACGCCGAGCGTTATCGTCGTTTGCAGACGATTATTGAACGCGGTTACGGTTTGCAGATGCGCGAGCTGGATCGTGAGTTTGGTGAGCTGACGGAAGAAACCTGCCGTACGATTATCGATATTATGGAGATGTATCACGCATTACATGTGTCCTGGACTAATCTTAAGGATGCACAGGCCATTGATGAACGCCGCGTGACCTTCCTCGGTTTTGACGCCGCAACGGAAGCCCGTTTCCTCGGATACGTTCGCTTTATGGTCAATGTGGAAGGTCGCTATACCCACTTTGATGCGGGTACGCATGGCTTCAACGCCCAGACCCCGATGTGGGAAAAATATCAGCGTATGTTGAACGTCTGGCACTCTTGCCCGCGCCAGTATCACCTGAGCGCGAATGAAATTAACCAAATCATTAATGCCTGAGGGGGCGAGCGTGCAGTGCAAAGGTTTTCTGTTTGATCTGGATGGAACGCTGGTCGATTCCTTACCCGCAGTAGAACGCGCGTGGTGCAACTGGGCCGATCGTTTTGGCCTCGATCACGACGAGGTGCTCGGATTTATTCATGGCAAGCAGGCCATTACCTCTCTACGACACTTTATGGTGGGCAAATCTGAGGCAGAGATCGCCGCGGAGTTTACCCGTCTGGAGCAGATCGAAGCGACGGAAACCGCTGGGATCACCGCGCTGCCTGGGGCTGTTGATTTACTCAACCATCTCAATAAAGCGGGTATTCCATGGGCGATTGTGACCTCAGGCTCTATGCCGGTCGCACGGGCGCGCCATCGTGTTGCTGGGCTTCCTGCTCCAGAAGTGTTTGTCACCGCCGAGCGGGTAAAAAGAGGGAAACCAGAGCCAGACGCGTATCTGTTAGGCGCTCAGCTTCTGGGCCTGGCGCCGCAGGAATGTGCAGTGGTGGAAGATGCGCCCGCTGGTGTGCTTTCAGGACTGGCGGCTGGGTGTCATGTGATCGCGGTCAATGCGCCTGCGGACACGCCGCGCCTGGATGAGGTCGACTTTTCGTTGACCAGTCTGGAACAGATTTCCGTGACCAAGCAACCCAACGGAAATGTGGTCGTAGTAAGAAATACCTGATCATGATTTAGCCCCAGATTGTTGGGGCTTTTTTATGGCAGAATCAGTCTATCCCTCTCATTTAACAAGGATATGTTGTGAACGGTGAATTGATATGGGTTCTCTCATTGTTGGCGATTGCCGTCGTTTTGTTTGCCACTGGCAGAGTGCGTATGGATGCAGTTGCTCTGTTGGTCATCATTGCCTTTGTTCTGAGTGGAACACTGAGCATCTCAGAGGCTTTTTCGGGTTTCAGCGATCCTAACGTTATTTTGATTGCGGCTTTATTTATCATTGGTGACGGCCTGGTGCGTACCGGGGTGGCAACGGTGATGGGGGCATGGCTGGTGAAGGTGGCCGGCAGTAGTGAAGTCAAAATGCTGGTTTTGCTGATGATCACCGTCGCCGGGCTCGGTGCCTTTATGAGTTCCACTGGCGTAGTCGCGATTTTTATTCCTGTTGTTTTAAGCGTATCTATGCGCATGCAAACCTCGCCCTCGCGTCTGATGATGCCGCTTAGCTTCGCGGGGCTTATCAGCGGCATGATGACGCTGGTGGCGACGCCGCCCAACCTGGTCGTCAACAGTGAGTTACTGCGCGAGGGACTCAACGGTTTCAGCTTTTTCAGCGTGACCCCGCTTGGGCTGGTTGTTCTGGTGCTCGGCATCATTTACATGCTGCTGATGCGTTTTATGCTCAAAGGTGAGGACTCCGGGCAACAGGGGGATGGCTGGAAACGCCGGACCTTTCGCGATCTTATCAAAGAGTATCGTCTGACGGGGCGCGCCCGCCGCCTGGCTATTCGTCCCGGCTCGCCGATGATTGGCCAGCGTCTTGACGACCTGAAGCTGCGTGAGCGCTACGGGGCGAACGTGATTGGTGTTGAGCGCTGGCGTCGCTTTCGGCGCGTGATTGTGGACGTTAATGGGGTCTCTGAGTTCCGTGCCCGTGACGTTTTGCTCATTGATATGTCCGCCGCTGATGTTGATCTGCGCGAATTCTGCAGTGAACAATTGCTGGAGCCGATGGTGCTGCGCGGCGAGTATTTTTCCGAACAGGCGCTTGATGTGGGGATGGCTGAGATTTCGTTGATCCCGGAATCAGAATTAATCGGTAAAACGGTAAGGGAAATCGCGTTTCGTACGCGTTACGGCCTGAATGTCGTCGGGGTGAAGCGTGATGGTACGGCGATGGACGGCGCGGTAGTGGATGAACCGTTGCTGATGGGCGATATCATTCTGGTCGTGGGTAACTGGAAACTTATCACATCGTTGGGTAAAAAAGGCCGCGACTTTGTGGTGTTGAACATGCCGGTCGAAGTCAGTGAAGCGTCTCCGGCGCACAGCCAGGCACCGCACGCGATTTTCTGCTTGGTTCTGATGGTTGCGTTAATGCTGACGGATGAAATACCCAATACGGTGGCCGCAATTATCGCCTGCCTGCTGATGGGGAAATTCCGGTGTATTGATGCAGAGAGCGCCTATAAGGCGATCCACTGGCCAAGCATTATCTTGATCGTCGGGATGATGCCTTTTGCGCTGGCTTTACAAAAGACCGGCGGTGTCGATCTGGTGGTAAAAGGACTCATGGACGTCGGTGGGGGATATGGCCCGTACATGATGCTGGGTTGTCTGTTTGTCCTGTGTGCGACCATTGGTTTATTTATCTCGAATACCGCAACAGCGGTGCTGATGGCACCGATTGCGCTGGCGGCGGCAAAGTCGATGGGCGTTTCGCCGTATCCTTTTGCGATGGTGATTGCGATGGCGGCTTCTGCCGCCTTTATGACACCGGTGTCTTCACCTGTTAACACGCTGGTGTTGGGGCCGGGTAACTACAGCTTTAGCGACTTCGTGAAGATTGGCGTACCGTTTACGGTGATTGTCATGGCAGTGTGCGTGGTGATGATCCCGATGCTGTTCCCGTTTTGACCGCCGCAGTAAACGCCTGATGGCGATGCGCTTATCAGGCCTACGGATATCACGCCTACCTGTAGGCCGGATAAGGCGTTAGCCGCCATCCGGCAAAATCGTTTAAAGTGGTGAATCCTGGCTGATTTCATCTAATGAAAGGTGAAAGCTTGGGACAAACATGTCCATAAAGTAGTCCATCTCTTCGCTGCGTCGTGACTCCAGCGTTTTTTCCAGACGTGTTTTCGCCAGCAGAAACTCGTTGTTACCGGCTGAGAGTTCTTCCAGGCACTTCAGATACGCGCACAGGGCATCGGCCTGTTTAACAATCGATCTTTCTTCTTCACTTAATGCATGTTCATCAATGAGCGGTGCAAAAATATCGCGCAACTCATCGGGAACCATATCGACCAGTTTTTGCTGGGCAATTTTCTCTATCGCTTTATATTCCTGAGCAATCTGCGAGTTGAAATATTTCACTGGGGTAGGGAGATCGCCGGTTAACACCTCTGACGCATCGTGATACATCGCCAGCAGGGCAATACGCTCAGCATTTACCTGACCACCAAATTTACGGTTTTTGATCGCGGCCAGCGCATGAGCAACCATGGCAACCTGCAGACTGTGTTCAGACACGTTTTCGGTGCGCACGTTGCGCATCAGCGGCCAGCGGTTAATGAGTTTCAGACGGGAGAGGTGGGCAAAAAAGTGGCTCTGCTTCATAACGACCCTTACTCAGTGACTTCAGTAACGGTATTTTGCGCAGAGAGTGCTACCGGATGCAAACCCGGTAGCACTTTGCGTGGTTACAGCTGGCGATACCCTGACAGGAAACGCTCAAATTTACTCAACGACATTTCGATATCGTCAATACGCGGCAGTGTGACGATACGGAAATGATCCGGCCACGGCCAGTTGAAAGCCGTTCCCTGAACCAGCAGGACTTTTTCCTGCAGCAGAAAGTCGAGAACCATCTTCTGGTCGTCGTGAATATTGAAGCGTTTGGCATCAATTTTCGGGAACATATACAGCGCGCCGCGTGGCTTCACGCAGGAGACGCCCGGAATATCATTAAGTAATTCCCAGGCCCGGTTGCGCTGTTCATACAAACGTCCGCCTGGCATGATAAATTCGCTGATGCTCTGGTATCCACCCAGCGCGGTTTGAATGGCGTGTTGCGCTGGAACGTTGGCGCATAAACGCATGGAGGCCAACATTTCAAGACCTTCAATATACCCTTTGGCATGTTTCTTCGGTCCGTTCAGTACCATCCAACCCTGGCGGAACCCCGCAACACGATAAGTTTTTGACAGGCCATTGAAGGTAATAGTCAGCAGATCCGGGGCCATTGCCGCAATTGAGTGATGCTCGGCATCATCATAGAGAATTTTGTCATAAATCTCGTCAGCAAAGATAATGAGGTTGTTCTGGCGAGCAATCTCAACAATCTCCATCAGCAGCTCTTTAGAGTAAACGGCGCCGGTAGGGTTGTTTGGGTTAATGATGACGATCCCACGTGTGCGCGGGGTGATTTTTGCCCGAATATCATCAAGGTCCGGGAACCAGTCTGACGATTCATCACACAGGTAGTGCACGGCATTACCGCCAGAGAGCGATACTGCCGCTGTCCACAGCGGGTAATCAGGTGCAGGAACCAGCATTTCGTCCCCACTGTTCAGCAACGCCTGCATCGCCTGAACGATTAATTCAGAAACGCCGTTACCGATATAAATGTCCTCCACGGTAACATCGCGCATCCCGCGGGCCTGGTAATGCTGCATGATCGCTTTGCGGGCTGAATAAAGACCTTTTGAATCGCAATACCCTTGTGCGGTAGGCAAATTGCGGATCACATCGACCAGAATTTCATCTGGTGCTTCAAACCCGAATGGCGCAGGGTTGCCGATGTTGAGTTTCAGAACTTTATTGCCTTCTTCTTCCAGGCGCTTTGCTTCCTTCAGAACCGGGCCACGAATGTCATAACAGACATTTTCTAATTTGCTGGATTTTTCAATGGGGGACATGAATCTTGACCTTTTTAGCTGTGAATGCCACTCCCTGCCGTGGAAGTCAGCACAGAACAATGTACTCCCCCGACGGTGAGTTTTGAAGGGTCTTTAGTAGAAGATTTCGAAAGTTGCGATGTTATAATTAACTGTTAATAACTAAATAATGAAATTAATATGGAATTATAATCTTGATATTTTTGATTTTGTGGTTATATGTTTCGAGGTGGCGGCTCGGGGATGGTGATTTGTTTTGGTAAAAATAGTGAGATGTGCAAAACGGGGCGCGGTCGGGAGTATCTGCTGTATTGCGCAATTCGAAAATACTGAGGTTTGAGCCTGACAAACTGTTATCGGCCTGATCTGACAACGACGCGGTGTGAATCTATTGTTAAGTATAATTAATGAATGGTGGCATTCTTAATTAATTATTATTTAATATTTAAACAGTATTTATTGAACGCGTTAATAATACGAAAACTGCCAGTCTGAGTTATCACCTTTTTGCTTCGATTAATTCGCGATAACACTTATAAATATAGTGGTTTTAGGTTAAGATAAGTCCCATGAAATGGTACGCAACTTGTGTTTTGCGATAATTCTAATGTTAGTTAAGAGTTTCTAACATACTGAAAAGTTAGTTTTTAATGTGTAAATTAGTGTTCGTTAACTATTTTTCAAATTTACAAAATTTACATGTTTTCCATTAGTCAGAATCATCCAACAGCTAAAAAAATGACTCTTTCTCGTTGCTATATTCCGATGAGTGTCACGGGTATTATATAGCGCTGAAAGGGAATTGTTTCGTTTGTTAAAGCAAATACATCCTTATTTTCACCTGGTTACACCTGGTGAAACTGCGAGGGAGGCCCATTACAAATGGAGTTGTTTGTTTCTGAATGCACAGCATTAACCCGGTATGACCCGCGAGTAAGTGAAAAATTATGATAAATGCAAATCGTCCGATAATTAACCTCGATCTCGATCTGCTGAGAACCTTCGTTGCCGTTGCCGATCTGAATACCTTCGCGGCTGCGGCAGCTGCGGTATGTCGCACTCAGTCTGCGGTGAGTCAGCAAATGCAACGTCTCGAACAACTTGTGGGGAAAGAGTTGTTCGCGCGCCATGGACGTAACAAACTACTGACCGAGCATGGGATTCAGTTGCTGGGTTACGCCAGAAAAATATTGCGTTTTAATGATGAGGCATGCTCATCATTGATGTTTAACAATCTTCAGGGAGTGTTAACTATTGGCGCTTCTGATGAGTCAGCGGATACTATCCTTCCTTTTCTGCTGAACCGGATAAGTTCGGTTTATCCGAAGCTTGCGCTGGATGTCAGAGTGAAACGCAACGCTTACATGGTGGATATGCTGAAGTCACAAGACGTTGATCTGGTGGTGACAACCAACCGGCCAGGCGATTTTGAGTGTTTGAATCTGCGTACCTCACCTACTCACTGGTATTGTGCGGCCGAATATATTTTACAAAAAGGTGAGCCAGTGCCGCTGGTGCTGCTGGATGATCCGAGTCCGTTCCGCGATATGGTACTGGCAACGCTGAACGCTGCACAGATCCCGTGGCGTCTGGCCTATGTTGCTTCAACATTAGCGGCTGTTCGTGCGGCAGTGAAGGCGGGGTTGGGCGTGACTGCCCGTCCTGTAGAAATGATGAGCCCGGATTTACGCGTACTGGGCGCGGCGGACGGATTGCCACCGTTGCCGGAAACGGAGTACTTGCTGTGCTGCGACCCTGCATCACAAAATGAGCTGGCTCAGGTGATTTTTAAGTCGATGCAGACCTATCAAAATCCCTGGCAATACAACCAGTTTACCCCTGAAGGGGGAGACGATTCGCTGATTGTCGAAGGCGACTTTGAGTGATGTACCATAAATAATCGTTATAAAATGTAAGTGCAAAAAAGAGTCGCTGGTGATGAAAAAACATCCAGCGGCTCTTTTTTTATGCAAATAATGGTCGGAGATGGCATTTTGTATACCAAAACTTAACAAAATCAGTAGGTAAAAAAATCACCTACAAATAGTGCAAAAAACAATCACTCGAGGCGCTATTCATTTTCATGTTAAAAAACTAGAGAAATTGTTGCTGTTTTTTATGGTGAATTAACAAAAGCGTGTCACAGATCAAGAAAATACTCCCATTTAGGGGGAGGCATCTGTGTGAATTCCTGTCAAAATAGACGGGTATCATTTTTTTACTTCACTACGGACACGATTCAACAACATTAAAAATGACCGATGACGCGATCGAAATGGGTCTAAATAGCACTTTATGTTAATGGTGTTGGAGTTGTGTAAAATAATGTGAGGAAACTTTTGTTAAAGTTGACAAAAGGTTATAGAAAGGAGTAAAAAACCCCATCAATTAGCTGTCTAAAATGATTTTTCACAGTGATTGTAAGGTTTTTTTTATTCCTCCCCATGAATCGATGTGGCGTTCATCTGCCGAAAAGAGCAGAGAATTTGGCGCTACTTTTGATGAGTAAGCAATGAGTATGTCAACATCCACTGAAGTCATCGCTCATCACTGGGCATTCGCTATCTTTCTTATTGTCGCCATTGGCCTGTGCTGCCTGATGCTCGTCGGCGGCTGGTTTTTAGGTGGTCGCGCACGCGCGAGATCTAAAAACGTGCCGTTTGAATCAGGTATCGACTCGGTCGGCACCGCCCGCTTGCGCCTGTCTGCCAAGTTTTATCTGGTAGCCATGTTCTTCGTTATCTTCGACGTTGAAGCGCTGTATCTGTTCGCATGGTCAACCTCTATCCGTGAAAGCGGTTGGATTGGCTTTGTGGAAGCTGCAATTTTTATTTTTGTGTTACTGGCAGGTCTGGTTTATCTGGTGCGTATTGGCGCGCTGGACTGGACGCCCGCGCGTTCACGCCGCGAGCGTATGAACCCGGAAACGAACAGTATCGCTAATCGTCAACGCTAACCGCGAGGCATTAAGATGGATTATACGCTCACCCGCATAGATCCTAACGGTGAGAACGACCGTTACCCCCTGCAAAAACAGGAGATCGTAACCGACCCCCTGGAGCAGGAAGTTAACAAAAACGTGTTCATGGGCAAGCTGCATGACATGGTTAACTGGGGCCGTAAAAACTCAATTTGGCCATATAACTTTGGCCTTTCCTGCTGCTACGTAGAGATGGTGACCTCGTTTACCGCCGTGCATGACGTGGCCCGTTTTGGTGCAGAAGTATTGCGTGCATCGCCGCGTCAGGCTGACCTGATGGTTGTAGCCGGAACCTGCTTTACCAAAATGGCCCCGGTTATTCAGCGCCTCTACGATCAGATGCTGGAACCGAAATGGGTTATTTCCATGGGCGCCTGCGCCAACTCCGGCGGTATGTACGATATCTACTCGGTAGTGCAGGGCGTTGATAAATTTATTCCGGTCGATGTGTACATCCCGGGATGCCCGCCGCGTCCGGAAGCGTACATGCAGGCACTGATGCTGCTGCAAGATTCCATTGGCAAAGAACGCCGTCCGCTCTCCTGGGTGGTTGGCGATCAGGGCGTTTATCGCGCCAATATGCAGTCAGAACGCGAGCGTAAACGCGGCGAACGTATTGCTGTAACGAATCTTCGTACACCAGACGAGATTTAATTTGCGCCTGTCGGCAGCAGCACTTCCTTCGCTTACCACTACATAAATAGCGCGAAGCACTGCCGACCACCACGGACCATTTGCAATGGTGAACAATATGACCGACTTAACCGCGCAAGACGCCGTATGGCAAACACGGGATCACCTTGATGACCCGGTCATTGGCGAACTGCGCAACCGTTTTGGGCCGGATGCCTTTACCGTTCAGGCGACTCGCACCGGGGTACCCGTTGTCTGGGTCAAGCGTGAACAGTTACTCGAAGTTGGCGATTTCTTAAAGAGACTGCCGAAACCTTACGTCATGCTGTTTGACTTACACGGCATGGACGAACGTCTGCGTACGCACCGCGAAGGGTTACCCGCCGCGGATTTTTCCGTTTTCTATCACCTGATCTCCATTGAACGCAATCGCGATATCATGCTCAAGGTGGCTTTGTCTGAAAACGATCTGCGCGTACCGACTTTCACCAAACTGTTCCCGAACGCCAACTGGTATGAGCGTGAAACCTGGGAAATGTTTGGCATCGACATCGAAGGTCACCCGCACCTGACGCGTCTGCTGATGCCGCATACCTGGGAAGGCCATCCGCTGCGTAAAGACTACCCGGCGCGTGCGACCGAATTTGATCCGTTTGAGCTGACTAAAGCCAAACAGGATCTGGAAATGGAAGCGCTGACCTTCAAACCTGAAGACTGGGGCATGAAGCGTAGCACCGAAAACGAGGACTTTATGTTCCTCAACCTCGGTCCTAACCACCCGTCTTCCCATGGTGCGTTCCGTATTGTCCTGCAGCTTGATGGCGAAGAAATCGTCGACTGCGTACCTGACATCGGCTACCACCACCGTGGCGCTGAAAAGATGGGCGAACGTCAGTCCTGGCACAGCTATATTCCGTACACTGACCGTATCGAGTACCTCGGCGGCTGCGTGAACGAAATGCCGTACGTGCTGGCAGTCGAAAAGCTGGCGGGTATTACCGTACCGGATCGCGTCAACGTGATTCGCGTCATGCTGTCTGAACTGTTCCGTATCAACAGCCACCTGCTGTACATCTCCACGTTCATTCAGGACGTCGGCGCGATGACTCCGGTATTTTTCGCCTTTACCGACCGTCAGAAAATCTACGACGTCGTGGAAGCGATCACCGGTTTCCGTATGCACCCGGCCTGGTTCCGTATCGGCGGTGTGGCACACGATCTGCCGCGCGGTTGGGACAAACTGCTGCGTGATTTCCTCGACTGGATGCCAAAACGTCTGGATTCTTACGAGAAAGCCGCACTGCGTAACACCATCCTGAAAGGCCGTTCGCAGGGCGTTGCCGCTTACGGCAAGAAAGAAGCGCTGGACTGGGGCTGTACCGGTGCTGCGCTGCGTGCGACCGGTATTGATTTCGACGTGCGTAAAGCGCGTCCGTACTCTGGCTACGAAAACTTTGACTTTGAAGTCCCGATTGGCGGCGGTGTGTCCGACTGCTATACCCGCGTGATGCTGAAAGTTGAAGAGCTGCGCCAGAGTCTGCGCATCCTTGAGCAGTGCCTCAATAACATGCCGGAAGGCCCGTTCAAAGCGGATCACCCGCTGACGACGCCGCCGCCGAAAGAGCGCACGCTGCAACATATCGAAACCCTGATTACCCACTTCCTGCAGGTTTCGTGGGGACCGGTTATGCCGGCAAACGAGTCCTTCCAGATGGTGGAAGCGACCAAGGGTATCAACAGTTACTACCTGACCAGCGATGGCAGCACCATGAGTTATCGTACCCGTATCCGTACCCCGAGCTATGCGCACCTGCAGCAGATCCCGGTAGCGGTACGTGGCAGCCTGGTGTCCGACCTGATCGTCCATCTGGGTAGTATCGATTTTGTTATGTCAGATGTGGACCGCTAATTATGCACGAGAACCAACAACCACAAACCGAGGCTTTTGAGCTGAGTGCGGCTGAGCGTGAAGCGATTGAGCACGAGAAGCACCACTACGAAGACCCGCGTGCGGCGTCCATTGAAGCGCTGAAAATCGTTCAGAAGCAGCGTGGCTGGGTGCCGGATGGGGCGATCTACGCGATCGCTGACGTGCTGGGTATCCCGGCAAGCGACGTCGAAGGTGTTGCGACATTCTACAGCCAGATCTTCCGTCAGCCGGTCGGTCGCCACGTGATCCGCTATTGCGACAGCGTCGTGTGCCATATCAATGGCTACCAGGGGATCCAGGCTGCGCTTGAGAAAAAACTCAACATCAAGCCGGGGCAGACGACCTTTGATGGTCGCTTTACGCTGCTGCCGACCTGTTGCCTGGGGAACTGCGACAAGGGGCCGAATATGATGATCGATGAAGATACTCATGCTCACCTGACCCCGGAAGGCATTCCCGAACTGCTGGAGCGGTATAAATGAAAGACATTATCCGTACTCCCGAAACGCATCCGCTGACCTGGCGTCTGCGTGATGACAAACAGCCTGTATGGCTGGACGAATACCGTAGCAAAAACGGTTATGAAGGTGCGCGTAAGGCCCTGACCGGGCTGTCACCGGATGAAATCGTCAACCAGGTAAAAGACGCTGGCCTGAAAGGGCGCGGCGGCGCGGGCTTTTCTACTGGTCTGAAGTGGAGCCTGATGCCGAAAGACGAATCCATGAACATCCGTTACCTGCTGTGTAACGCCGATGAAATGGAACCCGGCACCTATAAAGACCGCTTGTTGATGGAACAGCTGCCGCACCTGCTGGTGGAAGGCATGCTGATCTCCGCGTTTGCGCTGAAAGCGTACCGTGGTTACATCTTCCTGCGCGGTGAATATATCGAAGCGGCTGTGCATCTGCGCCGCGCGATTGCCGAAGCGACCGAAGCCGGTCTGCTTGGCAAAAACATCATGGGCACCGGTTTCGATTTCGAACTGTTTGTGCACACCGGGGCAGGGCGTTACATCTGCGGTGAAGAAACTGCACTGATTAACTCCCTCGAAGGTCGCCGTGCGAACCCGCGCTCCAAGCCGCCGTTCCCGGCGAGCTCTGGTGCATGGGGTAAACCGACCTGCGTTAACAACGTCGAAACCCTGTGTAACGTACCGGCTATCCTCGCAAACGGCGTGGAGTGGTACCAGAACATTTCGAAGAGCAAAGACGCAGGCACCAAACTGATGGGCTTCTCTGGTCGCGTGAAGAATCCTGGACTGTGGGAGCTGCCGTTCGGCACTACCGCGCGTGAAATCCTCGAAGATTACGCGGGCGGCATGCGCGATGGCCTGAAGTTCAAAGCCTGGCAGCCGGGCGGCGCGGGGACTGACTTCCTGACTGAAGCACACCTCGACCTGCCGATGGAATTCGAAAGCATTGGTAAAGCCGGTAGCCGTCTGGGCACCGCGCTGGCGATGGCGGTTGACCACGAGATTGGCATGGTTGGGCTGGTGCGTAACCTCGAAGAGTTCTTTGCCCGCGAGTCCTGTGGCTGGTGTACGCCGTGCCGTGATGGTCTGCCGTGGAGTGTGAAAATTCTGCGTGCGCTGGAGCGTGGCGAAGGCCAGCCTGGGGATATCGAGACACTTGAGCAACTGTGTCGTTTCCTCGGCCCGGGTAAAACCTTCTGTGCACACGCACCGGGTGCGGTGGAACCGCTACAGAGCGCCATTAAATATTTCCGCGAAGAATTCGAAGCTGGCATCAAGCAGACCTTCAGCAATACCCACGCTATTGGTGGTATTCAGCCGAACCTGCTGAAAGAGCGCTGGTAAACGTTTTACGCGAAAGCATTCAAGCTGCGTCAAGGCGGCAACCGAGAGAACCCCTGAGCTTACTAAAGTAAGTGACTGGGGTGGCGAGGGAAGCCAACGCCGAGGCAGCTTGAAGGATAAAGCGGAAAAGAAATTCGATTAACGCTCGGTTACGACCGAGCCAACTGGAAGCATGCTGACTATGGCTACGATTCATGTAGACGGCAAAGAATATGAGGTCAATGGAGCGGACAACCTGCTGGAAGCTTGTCTGTCTCTCGGCCTTGATATTCCATACTTTTGCTGGCACCCGGCGCTGGGCAGCGTCGGTGCTTGCCGCCAGTGTGCGGTGAAGCAATATCAGAACGCGGAAGACACGCGTGGTCGCCTGGTGATGTCTTGTATGACACCGGCCACCGAAGGCACCTTTATTTCTATTGATGACGAAGAAGCGAAGCAGTTCCGCGAAAGCGTCGTCGAGTGGTTGATGACCAACCACCCGCACGACTGCCCGGTCTGCGAAGAGGGCGGTAACTGCCACCTTCAGGATATGACCGTCATGACAGGTCATAGCTTCCGTCGCTACCGCTTCACGAAGCGTACACACCGCAACCAGGATTTGGGGCCGTTCATCTCTCACGAAATGAACCGCTGCATCGCCTGCTATCGCTGCGTGCGTTACTACAAAGATTACGCCGATGGCACGGATCTGGGCGTGTATGGCGCACATGACAACGTCTACTTCGGTCGTCCGGAAGACGGTACGCTCGAAAGCGAATTCTCCGGTAACCTGGTAGAAATTTGTCCGACCGGCGTGTTTACCGACAAAACGCACTCCGAGCGTTATAACCGTAAATGGGATATGCAGTTTGCCCCGAGCATCTGCCAGCAGTGTTCCATTGGCTGTAACACCAGCCCGGGTGAGCGTTACGGTGAACTGCGTCGTATCGAAAACCGCTACAACGGTACCGTTAACCACTACTTCCTCTGCGACCGTGGTCGTTTCGGCTATGGTTACGTGAACCTGAAAGACCGTCCACGTCAGCCGGTACAGCGTCGTGGCGATGACCTGATCACGCTGAACGCCGAGCAGGCGATGCAGGGCGCGGCAGATATTCTGCGTCAGTCGAAGAAAGTGATTGGTATCGGCTCCCCGCGCGCCAGCGTTGAAAGTAACTTCGCGCTGCGTGAACTGGTCGGTGCGGATAACTTCTATACCGGTATAGCCCAGGGCGAGCAGGAACGTCTGCAACTGGCACTGAGCGTGCTGCGTGACGGCGGGATTCATACTCCGGCACTGCGCGAAATCGAATCTTATGATGCGGTTCTGGTGCTGGGCGAAGATGTTACCCAGACCGGCGCACGCGTTGCGCTGGCAGTGCGTCAGGCGGTGAAAGGTAAAGCGCGTGAAATGGCGGCGGCACAGAAAGTGGCTGACTGGCAGATCGCAGCAATCCTTAACATCGGCCAGCGTGCTAAGCATCCGCTGTTCGTTACCAATGTCGATAACACCCGCCTGGATGATATCGCCGCTTGGACCTATCGTGCACCGGTTGAAGATCAGGCGCGTTTAGGTTTCGCTATCGCTCATGCGCTGGATAACAACGCGCCGGCGGTTGACGGTATCGACCGTGACCTGCAGAACAAAATTGACGTTATCGTTCAGGCACTGGCCGGGGCGAAGAAACCACTGATTATTTCCGGCACTAACGCCGGTAGTGCCGAAGTGATTCAGGCGGCTGCCAACGTGGCGAAGGCGCTGAAAGGCCGTGGCGCAGATGTCGGCATCACCATGATTGCTCGCTCGGTTAACAGCATGGGCCTCGGCATGATTGGCGGTGGTTCCCTTGACGATGCGCTGACCGAGCTGGAAACAGGCCGCGCTGACGCCGTTGTGGTGCTGGAAAATGACCTGCATCGCCATGCTTCAGCTGCTCGCGTTGATGCCGCTCTGGCGAAAGCGCCGCTGGTACTGGTCGTTGACCATCAGCGTACGGCAATTATGGAAAACGCCCATCTGGTGCTTTCCGCTGCAAGCTTCGCCGAAAGCGATGGTACGGTGATTAACAACGAAGGCCGCGCCCAGCGTTTCTTCCAGGTCTATGACCCATCCTACTACGACAGCAACACCGTAATGCTGGAAAGCTGGCGCTGGCTGCACTCGCTGCACAGCACCGTGCAGAGCCGTGAAGTGGACTGGACGCAGCTCGACCACGTTATCGACGCGGTCGTTGAGAAGTTGCCGCAGCTGGCAGGCATTAAAGATGCCGCGCCGGACGCAAGCTTCCGTATCCGTGGACAGAAGCTGGCGCGTGAACCGCACCGCTACAGCGGTCGTACCGCAATGCGCGCCAACATCAGCGTACACGAACCGCGCCAACCGCAGGACAAAGACACCATGTTCGCCTTCTCTATGGAAGGGAACAACCAGCCGTCTGCGCCGCGTTCACAAATTCCGTTTGCCTGGGCTCCGGGCTGGAACTCCCCACAGGCGTGGAACAAGTTCCAGGATGAAGTGGGCGGTAAACTGCGTCATGGCGATCCGGGCGTGCGCCTGATCGAAGCTTCTGCGGATGGTATGGATTACTTCACTACCGTTCCGGCGAGCTTCCAGGCTCAGGATGGTCAGTGGCGTATCGCGCCGTACTACCATCTGTTTGGCAGTGACGAAATGTCCCAGCGTGCGCCGGTCTTCCAGACCCGTATGCCGCAGCCGTACATCAAGCTCAACCCGGCGGATGCCGCGAAGTTGGGTGTCAATGCCGGTACGCGCGTTTCTTTCAGCTACGATGGCAACACGGTTATGCTGCCGGTTGAAATCGCTGAAGGATTAACGGCAGGGCAGGTTGGTTTGCCGATGGGCATGCCTGGCATCGCGCCGGTTCTGGCAGGTGCGCGTCTTGAGGATCTGCAGGAGGCACAACAATGAGTTGGATTACACCCGATCTGATTGAGATCCTGCTGAGCATTCTCAAAGCGGTGGTGATCCTGCTGGTGGTGGTCACCTGCGGGGCATTCATGAGCTTTGGCGAACGTCGTCTGCTGGGTCTGTTCCAGAACCGTTACGGACCGAACCGTGTTGGCTGGGGCGGTTCGCTCCAGCTGGTTGCGGACATGATCAAGATGTTCTTTAAAGAAGACTGGATCCCGAAATTCTCGGATCGCGTCATCTTTACCCTGGCACCGATGATCGCCTTCACCTCGCTGCTGCTGGCTTTCGCTATCGTGCCGGTGAGTCCGAACTGGGTAGTGGCCGACCTGAACATCGGGATCCTGTTCTTCCTGATGATGGCGGGCCTCGCGGTATACGCGGTGCTGTTCGCCGGCTGGTCCAGTAACAACAAATACTCCCTGCTCGGTGCGATGCGTGCGTCTGCGCAGACGCTGAGCTACGAAGTGTTCCTCGGACTTTCCCTGATGGGCGTGGTGGCGCAGGCCGGTTCATTTAACATGACCGACATCGTCAACAACCAGGCTGATATCTGGAACGTTATTCCGCAGTTCTTTGGTTTTGTCACCTTTGCCATCGCGGGCGTGGCGGTGTGTCACCGTCACCCGTTTGACCAGCCAGAAGCCGAGCAGGAACTGGCCGACGGTTACCACATTGAATATTCCGGTATGAAATTCGGTCTGTTCTTCGTCGGTGAGTACATCGGTATCGTCACCATTTCTGCGCTGATGGTTACCCTGTTCTTCGGTGGCTGGCATGGCCCGTTCTTACCACCATTCGTCTGGTTCGCGCTGAAAACCGCGTTCTTCATGATGATGTTCATTTTGATTCGTGCGTCGTTACCGCGTCCTCGTTATGACCAGGTAATGTCCTTCGGCTGGAAAGTCTGTCTGCCGCTGACGCTCGTCAACTTGCTGGTAACGGCGGCTGTCATTCTCTGGCAGGCGCAATAAGGGACACAAAGACCATGACCTTAAAAGAATTGTTCGTAGGTTTCGGCACCCAGGTACGCAGTATCTGGATGATCGGCCTGCATGCGTTCGCGAAACGTGAAACGCAGATGTACCCGGAAGAGCCGGTCTATCTACCGCCCCGTTTTCGTGGCCGTATCGTTCTGACCCGTGACCCGGACGGAGAAGAGCGCTGCGTTGCCTGTAACCTGTGTGCGGTAGCGTGTCCGGTAGGCTGTATCTCTTTGCAAAAAGCAGAGACCAAAGATGGCCGCTGGTATCCGGAGTTTTTCCGCATTAACTTCTCACGCTGCATTTTCTGCGGCCTGTGTGAAGAAGCCTGTCCGACAACGGCTATTCAGCTGACTCCAGATTTCGAGCTGGGTGAGTACAAGCGCCAGGACCTGGTTTACGAGAAAGAGGATCTGCTGATCTCCGGTCCGGGCAAATACCCGGAATATAACTTCTACCGGATGGCAGGTATGGCAATCGACGGCAAAGATAAGGGCGAAGCAGAGAACGAAGCTAAGCCTATCGACGTCAAGAGCCTGTTACCGTAAGGAGAGGGGCAATGGAGTTCGCTTTTTATATCTGTGGCCTGATAGCCATTCTCGCAACCTTGCGGGTGATCACCCACACCAATCCGGTACACGCACTGCTGTATCTGATTATTTCGCTGCTGGCGATTTCCGGGGTGTTCTTCTCGTTAGGCGCTTACTTCGCGGGTGCGCTGGAAATTATCGTCTACGCGGGCGCCATCATGGTGCTGTTCGTATTCGTGGTAATGATGCTCAACCTCGGTGGTTCTGAAATTGAACAGGAACGCCAGTGGCTGAAACCTCAGGTGTGGATTGGACCGGCGATTCTGTCGGCCATCATGCTGGTGGTTATTGTTTACGCCATTCTGGGCGTTAACGATCAGGGCATCGACGGGACACCAATCAGCGCGAAAGCAGTCGGTATTTCCCTGTTCGGACCGTATGTACTGGCGGTCGAACTGGCTTCGATGCTGCTGCTGGCGGGTCTGGTTGTGGCCTTCCACGTGGGGCGCGAAGAGCGTTCAGGTGAGGTGCTGAGCAATCGCACCGATGACCGCGCGAAAAGAAAAACGGAGGAGCACGCATGATCCCCTTACAACATGGACTGATCCTCGCTGCGATTTTATTCGTCCTGGGTTTGACCGGTCTGGTTATCCGCCGCAATCTGCTGTTTATGCTGATCGGGCTGGAAATCATGATTAACGCCTCCGCGCTGGCCTTTGTGGTCGCCGGAAGCTACTGGGGCCAGACCGATGGTCAGGTGATGTACATTCTCGCCATCAGCCTTGCGGCTGCTGAAGCGAGCATTGGACTTGCGCTGTTGCTGCAACTTCATCGCCGTCGCCAGAACCTGAACATCGATTCAGTAAGTGAGATGCGTGGATGAACATGCTTGCCTTAACCATTATTCTGCCATTTATTGGCTTTGTATTACTGGCGTTTTCTCGTGGTCGTTGGTCAGAAAATCTGTCCGCGACCGTGGGTGTCGGGTCGATTGGCCTGGCCGCGCTGGTGACTGCGTTTGTTGGCGTTGATTTTTTTGCCAATGGCCAGCAGGCTTACAGCCAGCCGCTGTGGACCTGGATGTCAGTTGGCGACTTCAACATCGGTTTTAACCTGGTGCTGGACGGCCTGTCGCTGACCATGCTCTCCGTGGTGACCGGCGTCGGTTTCCTGATCCACATGTTCGCCTCCTGGTATATGCGCGGAGAAGAGGGCTATTCTCGTTTCTTCGCCTACACCAACCTGTTTATCGCCAGCATGGTGGTTCTGGTGCTGGCGGATAACCTGCTGCTGATGTACCTCGGCTGGGAAGGCGTGGGCCTGTGCTCCTATCTGCTGATTGGTTTCTACTATACCGATCCGAAGAATGGCGCTGCGGCAATGAAAGCCTTCGTGGTAACCCGTGTTGGTGACGTATTCCTGGCGTTCGCACTGTTCATTCTCTACAACGAGCTGGGCACGCTGAACTTCCGCGAAATGGTGGAACTGGCGCCTGTGCACTTTGCAGACGGCAACAACATGCTGATGTGGGCAACCCTGATGCTGCTGGGCGGTGCGGTCGGTAAATCTGCACAGCTGCCGTTGCAAACATGGCTTGCTGATGCGATGGCAGGCCCGACGCCTGTCTCTGCGCTGATCCACGCCGCAACGATGGTTACCGCCGGTGTCTACCTGATTGCACGTACGCACGGCCTGTTCCTGATGACCCCGGAAATCCTGCATCTGGTGGGGATTATCGGTGCTATCACGCTGGTGCTGGCGGGTTTTGCTGCGCTGGTACAGACCGACATCAAACGCGTTCTCGCTTACTCCACGATGAGCCAGATTGGCTACATGTTCCTGGCGCTTGGCGTTCAGGCGTGGGATGCGGCGATTTTCCACCTGATGACGCACGCCTTCTTTAAAGCGCTGCTGTTCCTGGCATCCGGCTCGGTTATCCTGGCCTGCCACCACGAACAGAACATCTTCAAGATGGGTGGCCTGCGTAAGTCTATTCCGCTGGTGTATCTCTGCTTCCTGATTGGTGGCGCGGCGCTGTCGGCTCTGCCGCTGATTACCGCTGGCTTCTTCAGTAAGGATGAGATTCTGGCCGGTGCGATGGCGAACGGTCATATCAATCTGATGGTTGCAGGTCTGGTCGGTGCGTTCATGACCTCGCTGTATACCTTCCGCATGATTTTCATCGTGTTCCACGGTAAAGAACAAATTCACGCTCACGCCGGGAAGGGGATTACCCATCATCTGCCGCTGATTGTGCTGATGATCCTGTCCACCTTTGTTGGCGCGCTGATTGTGCCGCCACTGCATGGCGTACTGCCTGCGACGACCGAGCTTGAGCATGGTCGCGTCATGACGCTGGAAATTACTTCCGGTATCGTCGCGATTGCGGGCATCCTGATCGCTGCATGGCTGTGGCTGGGTAAACGCCAGCTTGTGACATCGATTGCCAACAGTGCGCCAGGCCGTTTGCTGGGTACCTGGTGGTATAACGCCTGGGGCTTCGACTGGCTGTATGACAAAGTGTTCGTCAAGCCGTTCCTCGGTGTTGCATGGCTGCTGAAACGCGATCCGCTGAACGCAATGATGAACATTCCGGCGATCCTGTCTCGCTTTGCAGGTAAAGGCCTGCTGTTAAGCGAGAACGGCTATCTGCGCTGGTATGTGGCATCAATGAGCATCGGCGCCGTTGTTGTGCTGGCACTGTTGATGGTACTGCGTTGAGTTTGTTGGCTGGATGAACGACTGCCGGATGGCGCTGCGCTTATCCGGCCTACAAACCCAAAAATAATTTTTAGAATTCGTTGAAAATCTGTTCCTGAAGTACAGGCGTCATCGGCGAAGTCAGACCGAATACCGCCAGCGCAGAGCAACCGGAGCGTACTGAAGTACGTGAGGATTGCGAGCACTGCCGGGATTTGGGCTGATGAGTGAGATAGCCTGAGCAGGAGTAAATATAAGGGACATACTTAGCTATGTTATTACCCTGGTTGATATTAATCCCCTTTATCGGTGGCTTCCTGTGCTGGCAGACCGAACGCTTTGGCGTGAAGGTGCCGCGCTGGATAGCGCTGATTACCATGGGACTGACGCTGGCGCTTGGCTTGCAACTGTGGTTGCAGGGCGGCTATTCACTGACGCAATCCGCTGGCATTCCGCAGTGGCAGTCTGAGTTTGTCCTGCCGTGGATCCCACGTTTTGGCATCTCTATTCATTTAGCCATCGACGGTTTGTCGCTGCTGATGGTGGTGCTAACCGGTCTGCTCGGTGTTCTGGCGGTACTGTGCTCCTGGAATGAAATCGAAAAATACCAGGGCTTCTTCCACCTGAACCTGATGTGGATCTTAGGCGGCGTAATCGGCGTATTCCTTGCCATCGACATGTTCCTGTTCTTCTTCTTCTGGGAAATGATGTTGGTGCCGATGTACTTCCTGATCGCGTTGTGGGGGCATAAAGCCTCTGACGGTAAAACGCGTATCACGGCGGCCACCAAGTTCTTCATATATACCCAGGCAAGCGGTCTGGTGATGTTGATTGCCATCCTGGCGCTGGTGTTTGTGCACTACAAAGCGACCGGCGTGTGGACCTTCAACTATGAAGAACTGCTGAATACCCCGATGTCCCACGGTGTGGAATATCTGCTGATGCTGGGCTTCTTCATCGCGTTTGCGGTGAAAATGCCGGTGGTTCCGCTGCACGGCTGGTTGCCGGATGCGCACTCCCAGGCACCGACCGCAGGTTCCGTTGACCTGGCGGGGATTCTGCTGAAAACGGCGGCCTACGGTCTGCTGCGTTTCTCCCTGCCGCTGTTCCCGAACGCGTCGGCGGAGTTTGCACCTATCGCTATGTGGCTTGGCGTAATCGGCATCTTTTACGGCGCGTGGATGGCCTTTAATCAGTACGATATCAAACGTCTGATTGCCTACACCTCTGTATCGCACATGGGCTTCGTGCTGATTGCTATCTACACCGGCAGCCAACTGGCGTACCAGGGTGCGGTTATCCAGATGATTGCGCACGGTCTTTCTGCAGCCGGTCTGTTCATCCTGTGTGGTCAGCTGTACGAACGTCTGCACACGCGTGATATGCGTATGATGGGCGGCCTGTGGGGCAAAATGAAATGGTTGCCTGCGCTGTCAATGTTCTTTGCAGTGTGTACGCTGGGTATGCCGGGTACCGGTAACTTCGTTGGCGAATTCATGATTCTGTTCGGCAGCTATCAGGTGGTTCCGGTCATTACCGTGATCTCAACCTTTGGTCTGGTGTTTGCCTCTGTTTACTCGCTGGCGATGCTGCATCGCGCTTACTTCGGTAAGGCGAAAAGCCAGATTGCCAGTGTTGAACTGCCAGGGATGTCGCTGCGTGAGCTGTTTATCATCCTGTTGCTGGTCGTGCTTCTGGTACTGCTTGGCTTCTATCCGCAGCCGATTCTGGATACCTCGCATTCTGCGATGAGCAACATCCAGCAGTGGTTTGTTAATTCCGTTACTACTACAAGGCCGTAAATCGCCATGACAATAACTCCACAACACCTGATTGCGCTGCTACCGCTGCTGATCGTCGGCTTGACGGTGGTGGTTGTGATGCTCTCCATTGCGTGGCGACGCAATCACTTCCTCAATGCCACGTTGTCAGTCATTGGGCTTAACGCCGCGCTGGTTTCGCTCTGGTTTGTTGGCCAGGCGGGCGCCATGGACGTCACCCCGCTGATGCGGGTTGACGGTTTCGCCATGCTCTACACCGGGCTGGTGCTGCTGGCGAGTCTTGCCACCTGTACCTTCGCTTACCCGTGGCTGGAAGGCTACGACGACAACCGGGAAGAGTTCTACCTGCTGGTGCTGATTGCCGCGCTCGGCGGTATTCTGCTGGCTAACGCTAACCATCTGGCGGCGCTATTCCTTGGTATTGAGCTTATCTCTCTGCCGCTATTTGGCCTGGTCGGCTATGCGTTCCGTCAGAAACGTTCGCTGGAAGCCAGTATCAAATACACCATTCTGTCTGCCGCAGCGTCTTCCTTCCTGCTGTTCGGTATGGCGCTGGTGTACGCGCAGTCTGGGAATCTGTCGTTTGTCGCGCTCGGTAAGAGCCTCGGCGACGGCATGCTGAGCGAACCGCTGCTGCTGGCGGGCTTCGGTCTGATGATTGTTGGCCTCGGCTTCAAACTCTCGCTGGTTCCGTTCCATCTGTGGACGCCAGACGTTTACCAGGGCGCTCCGGCTCCGGTTTCTACCTTCCTGGCGACGGCGAGCAAAATTGCTATCTTCGGTGTGGTGATGCGTCTGTTCCTGTATGCGCCGGTCGGTGATAGCGAAGCGGTACGTATCGTGCTGGGCGTGATTGCCTTTGCTTCTATCATCTTCGGTAACCTGATGGCGCTGAGCCAGACCAACATCAAACGTCTGCTCGGCTACTCTTCCATCTCTCACCTCGGTTATCTGCTGGTGGCGCTGATTGCCCTGCAGAGCGGCGAGATGTCGATGGAAGCCGTTGGCGTTTATCTGGCCGGTTACCTGTTCAGCAGCCTTGGCGCGTTCGGTGTGGTCAGTCTGATGTCCAGCCCGTACCGTGGTCCGGATGCGGATTCTCTGTTCTCCTATCGCGGCCTGTTCTGGCATCGTCCGATCCTCGCGGCAGTGATGACAGTGATGATGCTGTCTCTGGCGGGTATCCCGATGACGCTGGGCTTTATCGGTAAATTCTACGTACTGGCGGTCGGTGTGCAGGCTAACCTGTGGTGGCTGGTTGCCGCTGTAGTGGTCGGTTCGGCGATTGGTTTGTACTATTACCTGCGCGTTGCCGTGAGCCTGTACCTGAGTGCACCGCAGCAACTGAACCGTGATGCGCCGTCTAACTGGCAGTACAGCGCGGGCGGTATCGTAGTGCTGATCTCTGCACTGCTGGTGCTGGTGCTGGGTATCTACCCGCAACCGCTGATCAGTATCGTGCAACTGGCGGCGCCGCTGATGTAAGCGACACGTTGGAATAAAAAAACCCGCCTCGGCGGGTTTTTTTATGGGGGCAAGGCTATCAGGCGGAAAGCTGACGGCTCACCAAAGGACCACTAACATCTTTTGCTGCGCGCTCCATCACTTCCTGAATCACAGAAGATAATTCGTTGACCTCGAATTTTGCCACGTAACCATCGGCCTTAACCCGGCGGACGTGATCTTCGTTGGCGCTACCGGAAAGTGAAGAGTGGATGACGACCGGGATCTTCTTCAGACGTTCGTCGGTTTTTATCTTACGGGTCAGCGTAAAACCATCCATCTCCGGCATTTCCAGATCGGTAAGCACCAGGGCAATCTTCTCGCTGATTGGCTTACCTTCCGCCAGCGCTTCTGCGGAAAGCTGCTGTATTTTTTCCCACGCATCCTGGCCCGTTACATGCATCAGATGCGGGATTTCCATCGCGTTAAGCCCTTTTTCCAACATTGCGCGGGCCACTTTGGAATCATCTGCCACAATCGCCACCGCACCCGGCGTGATGTTGAATTTATTGGTTTTCAGATCGGTTGCGCGCAGGTCGTGGTTCGCCGGTACGATGTCGTACAAGATCTGCTCAACGTCGAGCACCAGCGCCAGGTTGTTGGTCTCTTTGTTGTCGTCCAGGCAAGCGATACTGGTGATATAGCGGCCATTAACGGCTTTCTCAGCAGTGTGCACCTGTTGCCAGTCGAGACGCATAATGTTCTCTACTGACTCCACCGCAAAGGCCTGTACGCTGCGGGCGTACTCTGTGATCAACAGGATATTAAGCCCGGTTTCAGGTTTACACCCGGCGACAGCAGGCAGGTCGATCACCGGGATCACCTGATCCCGGATATTCACCATGCCTAACAACGGAGCCTTCATGCCGGCAGGGCGTGTAAAGGTCGGCATCGGTACGATTTCACGCAGTTTGAATACGTTGATGCCAAACAGCTCTGATTTCTGCTCCTCAACGGATTTGCCAAGGCGAAACAGCAGCAGTTCAAAACGGTTAGACAGGGTTAGGTTTGTCCTGTCATCAATATCTTTCTGGAAATTGTTCATCCTGTCCTCAGTGTGAAAGCCAGCCTTTCCACTGTTATCGGCACTGAGGCGGAAAAATGGAGCATTAAACGGTGAAAATGGCGAAATCGTGAGCCAGTTCCGTGTCTGGAAAAATCGCTCTGCACTCTTCAAGTAACCGCTGGCAGCCTTTTGCATCGTAGCGTGAGCTGACGTGGGTCATGATGAGTCTGCCCACACCGGCGTCCCGTGCCAGCTGTGCGGCCTGCCGGGTGGAGCTATGCCCGCGGCTGTTGGCTTTTTCCTCCATTGAGGCGTCCAGCGTGGTTTCATGTACCATCACGTCCACCCCTTTTGCCAGTTCGATAGCGCTCGCACAGGGCCCGGTATCGCCGAAAATAGCCACGGATTTCCCTCGGGTTGCCGGGGAGAGGAAATCGGCACCGTTAATCGCGCGACCGTCTTCCAGTACGATGGTTTTCCCGGCTTTCAAATCCTGAAACCACGGGCCCGCTTTAACGCCTGCCGCCTTCAGGGCGCTGGCATTAAGCGCGCCGGGTTTGTCGTGTTCTTCAACACGAAAACCGTAGCACTCCAGTGGATGTTCCAGTCGAAACGCAGTCACTTTGCGCAGGCCGTCATCCACAGCCTCACCGGCGGTAATTTCTACAATATCCAGCGGGTAATCGGTCCAGGAGCCGCTCAGACGTAAAGCGGTTTCGGTAAACTCTCGCAACCCCTTGGGTCCGTAGAGCGTTAGCTGCTGGACGTTCCCGGCCATTGAACGACTGCACAGTAGCCCCGGTAAACCAAACAGGTGGTCGCCGTGTAAATGGCTGATAAAAATACGATCGAGTTTTCCCGGATTAAATGGCGTGCTAAGCATTTGATGCTGCGTCCCTTCGCCGCAATCAAAAAGCCACAAACCTGCCTGAGTCGGGTGTTGCAGATTTAGTAAAATTGCCGTTACATTGCGAGAGCGTGTGGGAACTCCCGCTGACGTACCTAAAAATAGTAATTCCATCTTTACGTTACACTTTTCGCCATCAATGAGGCAGGGTGTTCAGGTTATCACAACAAAGGGGCAGACAATGATCCACTGGCAAGATCTCCATCATGCAAAGCTGAGTGTTCAGGAGCTGTATGCCATTCTTCAGCTTCGCTGCGCGGTATTCGTTGTTGAGCAACAATGTCCGTATCAGGACGTGGATGGCGACGACTTAGTCGGCGAGAACCGTCACATTCTGGGATGGCATAACGATGAACTGGTGGCGTATGCGAGGATTCTGAAAAGTGACGATGATCTGGAGCCGGTAGTAATTGGCCGGGTGATTGTCAGCGAAGCGCTGCGCGGTGAAAAACTGGGGCAGCAGTTAATGACGCAAACACTGGCATCCTGTGCGCAGCATTGGCCGCATAAGGCGTTATACCTGGGGGCTCAGGCACATCTGCAATCGTTTTATGCGAGATTTGGGTTTGTTCCAGTCACGGAAGTCTATGACGAAGACGGGATTCCACACATCGGCATGGCGCGTGAGGGGCATCAAGCGTAAACAGCCCCTGTCGTCTATAGTTAGCGGGTACGTCAATAGAAAGGGAGAATACAATGTCTTTTCATTCTTACGAATCACGTATTGATGACGATTTGGAATTGTTGAGCGAAACGCTGGAAGAAGTGCTACGTTCTTCCGGCGATCCTGCCGACCAAAAATACCTTGAGTTGAAAGCGCGGGCTGAGCAGGCGTTAGAAGAGGTGAGAAATCGCGTTAGTCACGCCTCTGACAGTTACTATTATCGTGCAAAGCAGGCTGTTTGCCGGGCAGATGACTACGTACACGAAAAACCCTGGCGTGGGATCGGCGTGGGGGCGACAGTCGGTTTAGTGATGGGATTATTGCTGGCACGGCGATAAATACAGCGCTGTCATCGCACTCCCTATACGGGGGTACTGCTTTTTCTGCTCAGTACCCCGTATAATGTGAGGTTTTTAACAGGGAGAGGTCCGCGTGCATTCAATCACTACTGCGCTGGAAAGTCTGATGCGTCATTTGTCGCAAGAGATACCAGCCGCACCTGGAATTCGTATTTACGATATACCTTTCCCTCTGAATGATGCGTTTGACGCTTTAGGATGGCTGGCCAGCCAGCCCGTCTGGCCTCAGTTTTACTGGCAGCAACGTAACGGTGACGAAGAGGCAGCCGTACTGGGAGCCGTCGCCGCATTTTCCTCACTGGAATCTGCCCAACGGTTTTTACGCCAACATGATAATTACCCCGAACTGCGCGTCTGGGGCCTGAATGCGTTTGAGCCGCAGCGCGGTAATTTATTGCTACCACGACTGGAATGGCGACGCTGTGCCGGGGTTGCGACCTTACGACTACACCTGTATAGCGACGTGTCGTTGCGTGAAGATGCCGCGCAGGCCGCTGCGTTTATTTCAGCGCTTGCGCAGGTAAAACCGCTTCCCGCACTGCGCCTGAATTTAACCGGTGAACAACACTGGCCAGATAAAGCGGGCTGGACGCGCCTTATTGAGCTTGCCACCCAAACTATTGCCGGGGAAGAACTCGACAAAGTGGTGCTGGCGCGTGCGACCGATTTACAGTTTTCTCAGCCAGTTAATGCCGCGGCGGTTATGGCCTCCAGCCGTCGTTTAAATCTCAACTGTTACCACTTCTATATGGCGTTTTCCGCCGAATCTGCTTTTCTTGGCTCTTCCCCTGAACGTCTGTATCGGCGGCGTGACACGGCACTGCGCACTGAGGCGCTGGCCGGAACCGTTGCCAATCACCCTGACGATCATCGCGCCTGGCAGTTGGGTGAATGGCTGATGAAGGACGATAAAAATCAGCGTGAGAACATGTTGGTAGTGGAAGATATTTGCCAACGGCTGCAGAACTGTACGCAAACCCTAGATGTCCTGCCGCCGCAGGTACTCAGGCTGCGCAAAGTACAGCATCTGCGCCGCTGTATCTGGACTGCGCTCAATCAGGCGGATGATACGCTCTGTCTGGTACAGCTACAGCCTACTGCGGCCGTAGCGGGTATTCCACGCGAGCTGGCGCGCGAATTTATCCAACATAATGAACCCTTTGAACGCGAGTGGTATGCCGGTTCTGCGGGTTATCTTTCACTGCGTCAGAGCGAGTTTTGCGTGTCATTACGTTCAGCGAAAATTAGCGCAAATGTCGTCCGTCTGTATGCCGGGGCGGGGATCGTGCGCGGTTCCGATCCTGAGCAAGAATGGCAAGAAATAGATAATAAAGCGGCAGGGTTACGTACTTTATTACAGATGGAAGGATAATGATTTCGTGTATATTCCCGATTCATATCAAAAATCCATTTATTCGATTCTTTATACTGTGTCGCAATATTGATACCGGACAATCTCATGTCAGTAAGCGCATTTAACCGACGCTGGGCGGCGGTCATTCTGGAAGCTCTCACTCGCCACGGCGTCAGGCATGTCTGTATTGCCCCTGGCTCTCGTTCGACGCCGTTGACTTTAGCGGCAGCGGAAAACCCCGCTTTTATCCACCATACTCATTTTGATGAGCGTGGGCTTGGGCATCTGGCCTTAGGTCTGGCAAAAGTCAGCAGGCAACCTGTTGCCGTGATTGTGACGTCCGGTACAGCGGTGGCGAATTTGTATCCCGCGTTGATTGAAGCGGGCCTGACCGGTGAAAAACTGATTTTACTCACGGCTGACCGACCGCCTGAGCTTATCGATTGTGGCGCTAACCAGGCGATTCGTCAGGCCGGTATGTTTGCCTCGCATCCGTCGCAAACGCTCTCTTTACCGCGTCCGACGCAGGACATTCCCGCAAGCTGGCTGGTGTCTACCATCGATAACGCCTTAGCCGCGCTACATAGCGGGGCGGTGCATATCAATTGCCCATTTGCGGAACCGCTGTATGGTGACATGGATGAAACAGGGGTTGCCTGGCAGCAGCGTCTTGGTGACTGGTGGCAGGATGACAAGCCCTGGCTGCGTGAAGCGCGTCGGCTGGAAAGCGACAAACAGCGTGACTGGTTTTTCTGGCGGCAAAAACGTGGCGTGGTACTTGCCGGGCGCATGAGCGCCGAAGAGGGCAAGAAAGTTGCGCTCTGGGCGCAGACGTTAGGTTGGCCGTTGATTGGCGATGTTCTGTCGCAAACCGGACAACCGTTGCCGTGTGCCGATTTGTGGCTCGGGAATTCGAAAGCGGTGGCAGAGTTACAGCAGGCGCAGATTGTGGTGCAGCTTGGCAGCAGCCTGACCGGAAAACGACTCCTGCAATGGCAGGCCAGCTGCGATCCGCAGGAATACTGGATCGTTGATAATATCGAAGGCCGCCTCGATCCGGCTCACCATCGTGGACGCAGGCTGGTCGCGAAGGTTGGCGACTGGCTGGAGCTGCATCCGGCGGAGAAACGCCAGCCCTGGTGTGTGGAGATCCCGCGGCTGGCGAAACAGGCATGGCAGGCGGTAGAAGCCCGCCGTGATACGTTTGGCGAAGCACAGCTGGCACACCGTATTCACGAGTATCTGCCAGAGCAGGGACAGCTGTTTGTGGGCAACAGCCTGGTGGTGCGCCTGATTGATGCGTTGTCGCAGCTTCCGGCTGGTTACCCGGTCTATAGCAATCGTGGCGCGAGCGGCATTGACGGCCTGCTGTCAACCGCAGCTGGCGTACAGCGCGCCAGCGCAAAATCGACGCTGGCTATCGTCGGCGATTTATCTGCATTGTATGACCTGAATGCGCTGGCGTTATTGCGTCAGGTTTCCGCGCCGTTTGTCCTGATCGTGGTCAATAATAACGGTGGGCAAATTTTTTCCCTGCTGCCGACGCCAGCAAGCGAACGTGAACGGTTCTACCTGATGCCGCAGAACGTCCATTTTGAGCATGCTGCCGCCATGTTTGACCTCAAATATCACCGTCCGGAGAACTGGGCGCAACTGGAGAGCGCGCTGACGAATGCCTGGCGTACTCCGGTGGCAACGGTGATTGAGCTGGTAGTGAATGAAACTGACGGGGCGCAAACCCTGCAGCAATTGCTGGCGCAGGTAAGTCATCTATGATCCTGCACGCGCAGGCGAACACGGGTCAGGTGGATTTCCCCTGGCTGGTTTTCCTGCACGGATTTTCCGGTGATTGCCGGGAATGGCAGGCGGTCGGTGAAGCATTCCCGGAGTTTTCGCGGTTGTATATCGACCTGCCTGGCCACGGCGGTTCTGCTGACATCAGCGTGAGAGGATTCGATGACGTCAGCGATTTGTTGCGTAATACGCTGCTTAGTTACAACATACTTAACTACTGGCTGGTGGGATATTCCCTTGGCGGCAGAGTCGCGATGATGGCGGCCTGTCAGGAGATGCCTGGGCTTTGTGGTCTGGTGGTTGAAGGTGGGCATCCAGGCTTGCAAGGCGAAGAGGCGCGCGTTCAGCGTCGTCTCTCGGATGGCCGCTGGGCTGCGCGTTTTCGCGCAGAGCCGCTGCGCGAGGTGTTTAATGACTGGTATCAACAGCCGGTCTTTTCCTCACTGAATGTCGCGCAAAGAGAGGCGCTGGTCGATATGCGTAGCCAGAATAACGGGCAAACGCTGGCGGCAATGCTGGAGGCCACCTCGCTTGCCGTACAACCTGATTTACGTGCGCAACTCACTACGCGCACATTTCCGTTTTATTATTTATGTGGTGAACGTGACGATAAATTCCGCGCTCTGGCGACGGAAATGTCAGTACCAAACCATGTGATTCGTAATGCCGGACACAACGCGCATCGGGAAAACCCCGCTGGCGTGGTGGACTGTCTGGCTCAGATTCTGCGTCGCTGACTATAGGACATTTTATGATCTATCCTGATGAAACAATGCTTTACGCACCGGTAGAATGGAACGATTGCTCTGAAGGCTACACCGATATTCTCTACGAGAAATCCACCGACGGTATCGCAAAAATCACCATTAATCGTCCGCAGGTACGCAATGCCTTCCGTCCGGTCACCGTGAAAGAGATGATCCAGGCGCTGGCGGATGCCCGCTATGATGACAACATCGGCGTGATTATTCTGACCGGTGCGGGCGATAAAGCGTTCTGTGCAGGCGGCGATCAGAAGGTACGTGGCGACTACGGCGGATACCAGGATGACTCCGGTGTGCATCACCTGAACGTACTGGACTTCCAACGCCAGATTCGTACCTGTCCGAAACCGGTTGTCGCGATGGTGGCAGGGTATTCCATCGGCGGTGGTCATGTGCTGCACATGATGTGTGACCTGACCATTGCGGCTGAAAACGCCATCTTTGGTCAGACCGGGCCGAAAGTCGGTTCCTTCGACGGCGGGTGGGGCGCGTCCTACATGGCGCGCATCGTCGGTCAGAAAAAAGCACGTGAAATCTGGTTCCTGTGCCGTCAGTACGATGCAAAACAAGCGCTGGATATGGGCCTGGTAAACACCGTGGTTCCGCTGGTCGATCTGGAAAAAGAGACCGTGCGCTGGTGTCGTGAAATGCTGCAAAACAGCCCGATGGCGCTGCGCTGCCTGAAAGCTGCGCTGAACGCTGACTGCGATGGTCAGGCGGGTCTGCAGGAGCTGGCGGGTAACGCCACGATGCTGTTCTACATGACGGAAGAAGGTCAGGAAGGCCGTAACGCCTTTAACCAGAAACGTCAGCCTGATTTCAGCAAATTCAAACGGAATCCGTAATGCGTAGCGCGCAGGTATACCGCTGGCAGATCCCCATGGACGCGGGGGTGATTCTGCGCGACAGGCGGTTAAAAACGCGTGACGGGCTGTACGTTTGTCTTCGTGACGGCGAGCGCGAAGGGTGGGGAGAGATCTCCCCCCTGCCGGGCTTCAGTCAGGAAAGCTGGGAAGAGGCGCAAACTGAGCTGCTGGCCTGGGTGAAGGGTTGGCTACAGGGCGATGCTTCCTTACCGCAAATGCCTTCGGTCGCCTTTGGCGCAAGCTGCGCGCTGGCCGAACTGGCAGGCACTCTGCCAGAGGCGGCGGACTACCGTGCTGCGCCGCTGTGTACGGGCGATCCTGATGATCTGGTGCTGCAACTGGCGGACATGCCGGGTGAGAAAGTTGCGAAGGTCAAAGTCGGTCTGTATGAAGCTGTTCGCGACGGTATGGTCGTCAACCTGTTGCTGGAGGCGATCCCGGAACTGCACCTGCGGCTTGATGCCAATCGTGCCTGGACGCCGCTGAAAGCCCAGCAGTTTGCGAAATACGTTAATCCGGAGTATCGCGGGCGCATTGCCTTCCTCGAAGAGCCGTGTAAAACCCGTGATGATTCCCGCGCGTTCTCGCGTGAAACAGGGATTGCCATTGCCTGGGATGAAAGTCTGCGTGAAGCGGATTTCACCTTCGAAGCCGAAGAGGGCGTGAAGGCAGTCGTCATCAAGCCTACGCTGACGGGTAGCCTCGACAAGGTGCGTGAGCAGGTTGCCGCCGCACACGCGATAGGTCTCACCGCCGTGATCAGCTCCTCTATCGAATCGAGCCTGGGCTTAACCCAGCTGGCGCGCATTGCTGCCTGGTTGACGCCACAGACTATCCCTGGTCTGGATACGCTCAGCCTGATGCAGTGCCAGCAGGTACGCGCGTGGCCTGGCAGTACGTTGCCGTGCATTGAGATTGATGCGCTGGAACGATTGCTATGACCCAGCGGGAAATGCCCGATGGCGCAAGCGCATCGGGCCTGGAACGGTTGTCCGATACGCCTGATTTTACTGACTGGCCGTGGCGTCACTGGCGACAGGCTCGTACTGACGCGCCAGCCTTACGCCTCAACGATGAGGTGTTACGCTGGAGCGAACTCTGTACGCGAGTCGATCGTCTGGCAAGCGGCTTTGCGGCTCAAGGGGTGGGAGAGGGCGATGGCATATTGCTCCGCGCCTGGAATCATCCCCGTCCGCTGCTGGCATGGCTGGCACTGTTGCAGTGTGGGGCGCGGGTTTTACCTGTGAACCCACAGTTGCCTCAGTCGCTGCTTGATGCGCTGGTCCCGGAGTTAACGCTGCGTTTTGCGCTGGATCTGGAAGGCGAAAGTCCGCTCCCGGGGTTGGCACCGCTGCGGATGCTGGAACAGTCTGGCGAGCATGCTGCCGTCTGGTTGCCTCAGCGCTTGAGCACAATGACGTTAACTTCCGGCTCAACCGGACTGCCTAAAGCAGCGGTACATACCTGTCAGGCGCATTTGGCGAGTGCGCAGGGGGTGCTGTCACTGATGCCATTTGGCGAAGACGATGACTGGCTGCTCTCGCTACCGTTATTTCACGTTTCCGGTCAGGGGATTATGTGGCGCTGGTTGTTTGCGGGCGCGCGTATGACCGTGCGCGATAAGCAGCCGTTAGAGCAGATGCTGGTGGGTTGTACCCATGCTTCGCTGGTTCCCACGCAGCTTTGGCGACTGTTGGTCAATCACACACCGGTATCGCTAAAGGCCGTGTTGCTGGGCGGTGCCGCGATTCCTGTTGAATTGACTGAACAAGCTCGTGAGCAGGGTATTCGCTGCTGGTGCGGTTACGGGTTAACGGAATTTGCCTCCACGGTGTGTGCGAAAGAGGCCGATGGTAAGGCGGATGTCGGCTCTGCACTACCAGGCAGAGAAGTCAGGATTGTTGATGATGAAGTCTGGCTTCGTGCCGCCAGCATGGCGCAAGGGTACTGGCGCGACGGACAGCTTTATCCACTGGTTAATGCGCAAGGCTGGTTTGCCACCCGCGATCGCGGCGTGTTAAAGGATGGCAAGCTAACCATAGTCGGGCGTATGGACAATCTGTTCTTTAGCGGTGGAGAAGGGATCCAACCGGAAGAGGTGGAGCGCGTTATTGTATCGCATCCCCATGTTCTGCAAGCTTTTATTGTTCCAATAGAAGATGAAGAGTTTGGCCACCGCCCCGTTGCGGTTGTGGAGTACGATACTGAAGCCGGAAGAATTGATCTGGCAGAATGGGTGAAAGATAAGCTGGCACGTTTCCAGCAACCCGTTCGTTGGCTAACCTTACCCGCAGAATTAAAAAGCGGTGGTATTAAGGTTTCTCGCCGGGCGCTGCTGGAGTGGGTCCGTACCCGCGGTAAAGCTTAAGAAAACATTAAATTTATCTCGCATAATTGCCATTCCCTGGCCATTGTCCTTTGGTTTATCTGCTAAAGTGTAACCTGGTGTGAAAATCATTAGCAAAAGGTGCGCTATGGAATGGCATGTGAAGAAGTCTTGCTGTAACCAAAAAGCAGGGAGGCTCTATATTGTACTTTGTGATAGCGGTGGTTCGTTGAAAATGCTGGCTGAAGCGCAAGCCAGCGAGCGTGTAAAAGCAGGCGATCTCCTGTCACCGTTAAAAGATGCCCAGTATTGTATTAACCGTGACGCATCGCGAGTGATTAAAATCATTGATGCCAGACAGTATCTCGCCGAAGAATGGGAGCGTCTGCGACAACTGTCTGACGATAAATGATCTCAGGGCGTGTGTTGGCGGGCAGGTAAGAATATGGTCATTAATCCCGCTATAATACACAGCACACCCACCAGGGCTTTTACTGAAAAGGTTCCTTGCCAGCCCGGTAAAATCATTGATGCGATCCACACCAGCACATAGCTGAGGCTGAGCAAGGCATAGGCTTTGCTCAGCGCGAGCTGATGCAGGGCTTTATGCCAGCACATCACTGACAGTAAATAACCTACCAGCCCGCCATATAAGGCGAATGCGCTGCTGCTGGTTGCAAAAACGGCGGAGATAAACGCCAGCGGTTGCAGCATGGGCGGCAGATTATCCATCGCGTAACCCAGACTTAGCTGAGCAACCGACGTAATAATCACGCTACACAGCCCCCAAAAGATGCCCATTACACCGCGCTCCCAAGAATAAAGATGCCGGTGATGAGTAGCCCAACCCCCAGCCAGTGACGTGTTGTGACAGGTTCACGCCAGATTTTCCATGCCGCCAGCGTGACCCATACAAAGTTCAGGCTTAGCATCGGGTAGGCGATGCCGACGGGAATATTCTGCAATACTGCCAGCCAGAGCAGCATGGCCAGTCCCAGACAGGCCAGCGCCAGACCAATCCACTGCGCGATATAGCGTGTTCGCGCGTGGGCGGGTACCGGGCGGGTGGCCTGCTTCTGGCACAATTGCCCACAGACGCTGAGCAGGCTGGCAAAGACTAAGGTTAGCCAGATCATTTAGGCCTGTACTGAATCAAGACCAGGCGCCCCTGATTGTCGATATAGTCAGCGGGAGGAATGGCAAGCTGATTAATATCCTCATCCTTCGAAATTGACAGCACAAGCGTAATGATCCCTTCCTGACGATGTTGCGCCAACCAGCCGGCAAAGTCATCCCAGCTGACGAAGCGTCCCTGGGCATCCGGATAATTAAGGCCGTATTTTAACTCACCTGTTTGCCCGTACATGTTGATGTCATCGCGTTTCAGGCTCCAGGCCAGGCCAGCGGCAACGCCAACACTGTCGGTGAAAATATAACGGCTCGACTCCAGCGACTCTTTGGTCATCTCGACAAAAAACTGTGGCTGTTTGGATTCCATTACCCGGTCAGGTACTGAGAAGCCGAACAATAGCGCCAGTCCCAGCGGGCAGAGCGCTGCTAATTTCCAGTTTTTTTCACTGTTGTTAAGCGTATACCAGCCAAATAGCGTCCAGGTGATAAAGATACCCCATGAGCAAAACACTTTATACGTTTCGATATGCGACCAGACCGGTGTCTTCAACGGTCCGAGCGTGGATACGATAAATGTGGCGACAATACCAATAACACCGAACAGAATGTTGATCCAACCGTTGACGCGCAGGGCTGCAGAACCTTTTTCAGCAGCCTGCAAGCCAAACCGCGCGGTAAGGATTGCCAGCGGTGCGAAGCAGGAAAGAATATAGGTTGGCAACTTCCCTTTGGCGATACTGAAAAACAGGATCGGCATAATAATCCAGCTCAGCAGGTATAAGGCGCTACGTGGTACATCCCGTTCACGCCAGCCGGTACGCAATGCGCCCGGTAGTAGCCCGAGCCAGGGTAAGGCACCCGCCACGAAAACCGGTATGTAGTACCAGAATGGCGCTTTATGCTGGGCATCATCCTGCGCAAAACGCTGAATATGCTCAATCCAGAAAAAGTAGTGCCAGAAGTCGGGTTCGCGTTGCGCAATCGCCAGCCCCCACGGCAGGACAATGGCAATACAGCTGATAATCGACAGCAGGCCGTAAATAAAGATCTCTTTCCAGCGCTTTTGCACGAAAACCCATGGCAACACGCTGAGGACAGGGACAGCGAGCGCGAGAAAGCCTTTGGTCATCACGCCCATGCCGCAAGTAAATCCTAACAGCAAAAAGGCGACAATTTTACGTGTTCTGGTGGTGGCTTGCATTCCCTCCCAAAAACAGCACATACCTGCCATCAGCCACAGCGCGATAATGGGATCAAGTACCGCATAGGTTCCGATACTGTAAACAGAGAAAAACGTTAGAAAGATGACGGCAGAGAGTAGGGCCGTACGTTTATCACGCCATAGCCGCATTGCCAGCCAGGCGACCAGGAGTGCAGTCAGTAGGGTTGCAAAAATAGCCCCCGCTCTGACGCCAAAGTTGTTTGCGCCAAATAACCATTGCCCGATACTGTTTAACCAGTATCCCGCGATAGGTTTTTCAAAATAGCGTAGTCCTAAAAAATGTGGGACGATCCAGTCGCCAGACGTCAGCATTTCCCGGCTGATTTCAGCATAGCGCGTTTCGTCGGGCTGCCAGAGCAGGCGGCTATTGATGGGTAAAATAAAATACAGTGCAATAAATGCGACAAATGCCAGGGCGTAACGTGCGGATTTCATGGTGTCACACTCGCGGGTTGCTGGCAGCCGAGCCATCCCTCTCTGCCGGGTATTTTGCCACGAACGATCTGGCCCGTTGGCAGTGTACTGATATCGTCTGGTAACAGTTCGCCCAGTGGACAAAACGTAATCCCGGCGTCGGCGGCACGAATGAGCAGATCGTCAAATTGCTGCTGAAAAGCAATGCCTTCCACCTCTGCGTGAATCGTGTAGACCGGGGTGCCTTTGTCCCTCTGAATGCGGGAGAGAATATAGTCGTTGAAGTCCGCTGCCTGCACCTCCTGACCAACTACTTCATCCCATGTCGGTAGCGTGACCGGAATTTGTGGTGTCCCTATTTCTCCCGTTTCAAGTACAGGACGGAATAACGATGTCCCCCTGCAATCGCTGTTATAGCGCAGATGGAATGTTTCTTTCGCCTCTACGACCCGCGAGTCGGCACGCCAGCCAGCGACGGCAGAGCAGGTAACGGGTTGGCCGATGATTGTTTCGAGTGCATTAATACCCCGCGAAATATCATCAATCAGCTGTTTATCGTTCCAGTTGCCACTTCGTGATTGCCAGGCATGATGATCCCAGGCGTGTAAGCCTGTTTCGTGATACCGGGCAGCTTGCGAAATGATGGCCGCATTAGCCAGGCCAATTTCTTTTCCAGGCCAGGCGGTGCCGGCCAGTAAAATGTCCCACCCGTAGAGTGAGGCTGCGTTTGAGCGCAGCATCTTCCACAAAAATTGCGGCTTCACCAGACGCCAGAGATGGCGTCCCATGTTGTCGGGCCCGACGCTAAAAAAGAAACTAGCCCGAACGTTATGCCGGTTCAATGTCTCCAGCAGGCGGGGCACGCCTTCGCGTGTCCCCCTGAATGTATCGACATCTATGCGCAAGCCCACTTTGGTCATGATGTGTGTTCCGTGATGTCCACACTGCGTAAGAAGAAGTCCAGCGTCTCTTCAACCGTTTCTTGCATATCGATTGTTGGTTCCCAGTTCAGGCAACGTTTGGCGTTACGAATACTGGGTTTGCGGTGCTCAACGTCCTGGTAGCCTTTACCATAGTAGCTGCTACTCTCAACGTCGCGGAAACCAGCAAACGGCGGAAAGTGTTGGCGCAACGGATGCTTTTCGAAGCAGGAAAGGAGTATTTCAGCCAGTTCCTGAATACTTGCTTCGTTATCCGGGTTACCGATATTGATGATCTCGCCATCACAGCGCCCGCCGTCGTTTTCAATGATACGGAACAGGGCTTCGATACCGTCACGAATGTCGGTAAAGCAACGCTTCTGCTTGCCGCCTTCAATCAGCTTGATGGGGGAGCCTTCCACCAGATTCAGGATCAGTTGGGTAATGGCGCGTGAGCTGCCGATACGTGCGGCGTTCAGGCTGTCCAGACGCGGTCCCATCCAGTTAAATGGACGGAATAAGGTGAAACGTAGCCCTTCTTTTTCACCGTATGCCCAAATAACGCGATCCAGCAGTTGTTTAGAGACCGAGTAGATCCAGCGCGGTTTATTAACCGGGCCGACGATCAGGTTGGAGCTGTCTTCATCGAAGTCTTTATCGGTACACATACCGTAGACTTCAGATGTTGACGGGAAAATGATGCGTTTGCGGTACTTGACACAGTAACGAATAATTTTCAGGTTTTCTTCAAAATCGAGTTCGAAGACGCGCAGCGGGTTGCGGGTATATTCAATCGGTGTGGCAATGGCGACCAGTGGCAGCACGACGTCGCATTTTTTCACATGATATTCAATCCATTCGGAGTGAATGCTGATATCACCTTCCACAAAATGGAATCGTGGGTGTTGCAGAAAACGCTCAATCGCATCGCTGCCAATATCAAGCCCGTAGATTTCGTAGTTATCTTCGCGTAGCAGGCGTTCGGTCAGGTGGTTGCCAATAAAACCGTTAACGCCAAGGATCAAAACGCGGGTACGACGTTTGCTGGCGGAAACGGGCTGGCTGTTGAGGCGAGAACCGGCAACCAGACCCAAAACTTGTGCCAGCTGTGAGCCCTGCATGGTAATGCCATCACCCGCTTGCCCGGTAATGATTTCGAGTGCGCCATCGGCACAGGCAATCAGCAATGGCGATACGGAGATAACCGTTCCCGGCAGCGCTGCAGATGTATTTGCACTCTGGCGCGATGACCAGATGGTGAATTTTTGCGTACCGGCATAGCTAAATGCACCCGGCCATGGATCGGACACGGCGCGAACCATGTTATGCAGTTGTGCGCAGGGTTTGTTCCAGTCAAGGAAACTGTCTTCCGGCGTGCGGCGACCAAAACAGGTGGCGTCGGCTTCCTGTTGTGGATACTCCTGAAAATCACCGGCTTTGATGGCTGGCAGCGCCTGTGCCAGTACCTCGCGGGCAGACTGGCATAATTTATGATGCAGGGTTAACGCTACGTCATCGGGGGAAATGGTAATGCGTTGTTGGGCGACGATGGCACCGGCATCTGCGCGCTTGACCATGCGGTGCAGCGTCACGCCTGTTTCGGTTTCGCCATTGACTAATACCCAGTTCAGCGGTGCACGGCCACGATATTTGGGCAGTAATGAGCCGTGCAGATTAAAGGCCCCCGCAGGTGCAAGACGCAGGATCTCATCGCTGAGTAAATGGCGATAGTAGAATGAGAAGATCACATCGGGGGCGAGCTGGGCGATCCGCTCGATCCACAGCGGATGATTGACCTCGTCCGGAGCGTACACCGGAATACCTGCGCTGGCAGCGAGGCGGGAAACTGAGCCAAAAAACGCTTTTTCACCTGGGTTATCGGCGTGCGTAAAAATAGCAGCGATGTCATAACCCGCATCCAACAGGGCCTGAACTCCCTGACATCCCATATCGTGATAGGCAAATACGACGGCTTTCATGCGCGGTTTTCCTCAGTTGACTGCGTGGTTTGTGGACGGATAACGTGTTGAACAAAATAGCGAGGGCGTGCGCGGACATCGTTATAGATGCGACCGATATATTCGCCGAGTAATCCCATGCCAATGAATTGCGCGCCGATAAAGGTAAACAGCACGGCAAACAGCATAAACACACCTTCTGCCGCCCACTGCGGGCCGAGCGTCAGGCGAAGAACAACAAGCAGAACCGACAGGGTAAAGCCTGTGGCGGCAATGATGCTGCCCAGCAGGCTCAACATACGCAATGGCGTGGTGGTCAGGCAGGTTACCAGGTCATACATCAGGTTTATCAGACGCATGAAACTGTACTTAGAGTCGCCAAATTCACGTTCGGCATGGTGTACCGGGATTTCCGTGGCGCGGCGGGCAAAGATGTTAGCCAGGATCGGAATAAAGGTGCTACGCTCCTGGCAATGCAACATGGCATCGACGATGTGACGGCGATAGGCGCGCAGCATGCAGCCATAATCGCCCATGGCTTTACCAGTCGTGCGCTGAATCAGATGGTTGATCATCCGTGAGGCGGTCTTACGAAAGCGGCTGTCCTGGCGGTTCTGACGCACCGTTCCGACGACATCGAAGCCTTCTTTTGCCGTGGCAACCAGCCGCGGGATCTCCTCTGGCGGGTTTTGTAAATCAGCATCCAACGTGATGATCAGGTCGCCCGTGACGTGGCTGAAACCGGCCATAATCGCCGAGTGTTGCCCATAGTTTCGATTCAACAGAATAGAGACAATATGGCTGTTCGGTGCCTGGGAGGCGTCCATCATCAGTTGAGCCGAATTGTCACTGCTACCGTCGTCAATGAGCAGGATTTCATATTCAGTATCCAGTTTTTCGCAGGCGGCGTTGGTGCGCCTGATTAATTCTGGCAGGCTTTCCTGTTCGTTAAAAACGGGAATGACCACCGAGACTTTACTAATCGGTGTGGCTTCAAACATGCTTATTGTCCTGCAATCTGGCGAAGTGCCGTAATGACGCGTTGTGTGTCATCGTCGGTCATGTCGGGAAATAGCGGCAGTGAACATATGCGTGCGCTATTCCATTCGGTATTAGGCAAAGAAAGATCGGTGAAACGTTCGCGATAATATTTCTGCGTGTGGGCCGCGCGAAAATGCAGGCCTGTGCCAATATTTCTGGCCTTTAGTGCTTCCATCAGAGCATCTCTGCTCAGCCCGCAGCGGGCTTCATCCACGCGAATGATGAACAAATGCCAGGCGTGCACATGTGACCACTGAGGCAGGGTGAGCGGTTGAAACGGCGTATCGGCCAGCGCCTGTTGATACTGCTGCGCAATTTGCGCACGGCGTGCGTTCAGACGAGCCAGCTTGTTCAACTGTACCAGGGCGATGGCAGCATTGATATCAGTCAGGTTGTACTTATATCCCGGCGCGAGAACTTCAGCTTGCGGCGCGCGGCCATAGGTTTGACGGTCATACGCATCTACACCCAGGCCGTGAAATTTCAGGCTGCGAAGCCGTTGAGCGAGCTGGCTGTCGTCAGTAACAATCAGTCCACCCTCAGCACAGGTCACATTCTTGATAGCGTGAAAGGAAAAGATTGCGGTACCACGAGCACCGACATGACGACCCTTGTATAACGTTCCGACGGCGTGTGCTGCGTCTTCAATGACAGGGATTCCATAGCGTTCACCGATGGCGTAAATGGCATCAAGATCGGCTGGGGCCCCGGCATAATGCACGGGAATAATAGCTTTGGTTCGTGGTGTGATAGCGGCTTCAATTTGTTCGGGAGTCACCATCAGCGTATCGCGGTCAACATCGATCATAACGGGTGTGGCGCCCAGCAGGACAATCATGTTGAGTGTAGATACCCACGTCATCGACGGGGTGATCACTTCATCGCCTTCACCCACACCCAGCGCCATTAGCGTAATGTGCATACCTGCCGTCGCGGAACAGACGGCAACGGCGTTTTGGTTTCCTGTGAGCTGGCAGAAAGCGTCTTCCAACTGCTGATTTTTAGGACCCGTGGTTATCCACCCTGAATCCAGAACCGCCTTAACTGCGGCAAGTTCTTCATCACCCATTGCCGGACGGGAGAAAGGCAAAAAGTCAGACATCATTATTCCTTCAAGCCATTTAACGCCACCGCAGTTTTATTTTTAGTGATAAACAGGGGCATCGTTAATTATTTCATCAGGCCACAAAGGTTAAAGACTGAAGGTTAATTTATCCTTAAGAGTTTAAGGTTTGGGGTATAAAGATAAAAACAGGGAGGGGTGATTTATTTATTTGAATATAAAGTATTTTTAGTCGTTATGGCGGCATTGGTCTCTGTTGCTGAATGCTGAGAACAATACCGCTATTGTGAACATCGTTTATATTACGTTTAAACTCGTGGGATTTACAGTAACCCTTTCAAGGTCAACGTTTTACGCGTGGCGATATTTAAGTCGTAGGTGCCAAGATCTTCCGCTTTAACCCAGGCGAAGTCCTGGAACTCTTCGTTAATGTTCACTTCACGATTAGCCGCCACACAATCGAAGATGAGATAAATCATATAAATCTCTTCCTGACTGCCATCGGCATAGGTTTTGGTCCGAATATCATCGCTGAAGGTCCACGGAGTAATTTCTGATAATACCAGTTGTTCACCCAACTCTTCCCTCACTTCCCGACGCAAAGCCTCTTCGATGCGCTCACCTGGCTCAACGCCGCCGCCAGACAGCGCCCACTGACCAGGGAAAACACCGCGATCGTCGGCCATTTTGCACAGTAAAAAACAGCCTTCATTTTGAATGAGTGGGCAAACAATCGTTCTTTGACGCATAAGTCTGTTCCTTGTAGGGGAGGGGCGGAGGAGTCCATTGTTAACACATCTTACCTTTTGCAGGCGACAGAAAAAACGCTTCATTGCCGTTTAAGCCAGCTTTGCCGGGGAAGATGACGTTGTCTGTTGAAAACGGCAATCAGGTGCCTTTTATCGTCTATTTCGGGTAAGAACTTAACCTTACTGAAACATTGCGGGTAGTATTTAGTTACAATATGTCATTGCATCGCTTTTTTAGCTCATTGATTCCTCGCCATCTGGCAGTACAATCCAGCGGTTTTGGGGCTATGTTTTGATTCTTGCTGGAAAGGATAGAAAATGAAAAAAAGTTTATTACTGGGTTTTGCCGGAATGCTGTTTGTTTCTGCGTCGGCGAATGCGATTAGCATTAGCGGTCAGGCAGGCGAAGATTACACCAACCTCGGTTTCGGTATGGGTACTGAGTCCACTGGACTGGCTGTTAGCGGCAACTGGATGCATAACGATGACGACGGTGATGTTGCAGGGCTTGGCCTTGGTCTGAATATCCCTCTGGGTCCGTTGCTGGCAACAGTCGGTGGGAAAGGTATCTATACCAACCCGAAAGACGGTGATGAAGGCTACGCGGCAGCTGTCGGTGGTGGTTTACAGTGGCCGATTGGCGACAGTTTCCGTCTGTTTGGTGAATACTACTACTCCCCGGATTCACTCTCCAGCGGGATCGACAGCTACGAAGAAGCAAATGCCGGTGCGCGCCTGACGATTATGCGTCCGCTGAGTATTGAAGCAGGTTACCGTTACCTGAATCTGGCGGGTAAAGATGGCAACCGCGATAACGCGATTGCTGACGGCCCATACATCGGGGTAAACGCCAGTTTCTAATCGACCAGGCGCGGCGTTCAGTCGCGCCTTCCCCCCTCCATGCGTTATAGTGTTTTCATCATAAAAGCAGGAGAACACGATGTTAAACGTGGAGATGCTATCCACCGGGGATGAAGTGTTGCACGGACAAATCGTCGACACTAATGCCGCCTGGCTGGCCGATTTTTTCTTTAATCAGGGATTACCGTTAACACGCCGCAATACAGTTGGCGACAATCTGAACGATTTGGTCGCTATTCTGCGTGAGCGTAGCGAACATGCTGATGTGCTGATCGTCAATGGCGGCTTAGGGCCGACCAGCGATGATTTGAGCGCACTGGCGGCGGCAACCGCAAAAGGTGAAGGGCTGGTGCTGCATGAAGCGTGGCTGGCCGAAATGGCGCGTTTTTTCCGTGAGCGGGGACGCGTCATGGCGCCGAGCAATCGCAAACAGGCTGAGCTTCCGGCCAGTGCGGAGTTTATTAATAATCCGGTCGGAACTGCCTGCGGGTTCGCCGTAAAGCTTAATCGCTGCCTGATGTTCTTTACGCCGGGTGTGCCGTCAGAATTTAAAGTCATGGTTGAACATGAGATCCTGCCGCGCCTGCGAGAGCGTTTCTCTCTCTCTCAACCCCCGCTATGCCTGCGCTTAACGACCTTTGGTCGTTCTGAAAGCGATCTGGCGCAGAGCCTGGATCCTTTGGTTTTACCGCCCGGGGTGACAATGGGCTATCGCTCGTCGATGCCGATTATCGAGCTGAAGTTAACCGGACCCGATTCCCAACGTGAAGCGATGCTGGCGCTATGGCCAGAGGTGAAACGCGTTGCTGGCCAGAATATGATTTTTGAAGGTACCGAAGGGTTACCTGCGCAAATTGCCCGTAAGCTCCAGGAGCGCCAGTACAGTCTGACGCTGAGCGAGCAATTTACCGGAGGCTTAATTGCCCTGCAGCTGTCTCGCGCCAGTGCCCCGTTGTTAGCGAGCGAGGTAGTGCCATCTCAGGAAGAAACGCTGGCGCAAACGGCGCACTGGATAACCGAGCGACGCGGCAATCATTATGCCGAACTGGCGCTGGCGGTATCGGGTTTCGAAAACGAACATATTAACTTCGCACTGGCAACACCTGACGGCACGCATGCCTTGCGGGTGCGACTCAATGCAAATCGCTATAGTTTGGCTGTTCGTCAGGAGGTTTGCGCAATGATGGCGCTTAATATGCTGCGGCGTTGGCTAAATGGTCAGGATATCGCCGGGGAACACGGCTGGATCGATGTGGTGGAATTCCTGACGGTTTGATTAGTGGCAGGGAAGGTTACAAACCTTCCCTGTCTGACTCACGCTGTGACATCGTCTGGCAACAACCCGGTAATTAACTGAACCAAATCACGATCAATTCCTTGTTCCAGCATCATGCGAGCGATCCGTATTGCTTCTTCTTGCGTACCTTTTTGTACTCCTTGTTCCAATCCTTTTTGTACTCCTTGTTCCAATCCTTGTTGTAACCCTTGTTCCAATCCTTGTTGTAACCCTTGTTGCAGCCCATCGTGGTGGCCTTCTTGTCTGAGTCTCTCTGCGATTGTCATCAGCCTCTCCTTGTTATGAGGGGAACGTTCGGCAACTTTATGGATAAATTCGTTGACGTGAGAAACGTCGCCGTACTGTAGCAGATAATTAAATAGCGTCTGTAGCTGGCTGTCATTAGCGGTGCTTGTAACTAATAACGAGACCAGTCGGTCCACTAATCCCATCAAATCGCGATCGCGGATATGTTTTTGCATCAATTCAAGCAGCGCAACACGCCGATGTTGCGCGATTTCATCGTCAGGAATCACGGTAATGTCGACCAGCGGAAAAGCTTCTGAATAAAGTTGTCGCGCCAGTTGTGGGTTGTCAAATTCATCCAGCCAGTTGAGTGACCAGGGATAGGGACTTTGTTGACCGTGATAAAACAACATGGGGATCACCAGCGGCAGCGTTTTATTCCCGGCATCAAGATGATGCTGCATCGCAGCGGTGGCATAGCGCATCAGGCGGAATGCCATGTGCTGCACAGCTGTACTCTGATGTTCGATGACACAATAGATATAGCCATCACCTTCGTGGGTCTTTAGCGACCACAATATATCGGAGTAGTACGCGCGGAGATCCTGTTCGATAAAACTGGTGGACTCCAGCTTCAGCGTTTGCAAATTGCAAATCTCACGTAATGTGACGGGGAGGTGAATCTCCAGAAAATCCCGGGCCATCTCAGGATAAGAAATGATCTTTTTAAAAACCGCATCATGCGGTGTGGATGTGGTGGGTTTAGCCATGGTAGTCCGTCACCAGAAAGAGAAGATGGCGTGACGGTATCTACTTTTCGCAAGCGCTGCATATGAGAAATTGATTCTTTGCGTGGGTGAATCAGAGATAAATACGCCCGACTGTAACGTATTCAAATAAGCGGAACTGGATGCACAAAAATGCCCGGTAGCAAACACCATCGGGCAACTGAGTTACCCCAACGCTTTGGCAAGCAGGGTGATAGGATGTTCGCAACGCTTACTTGTCGACATCTCAATCTGCCATTTACACGTTTCGCAGTCGGTCACGACGATATCCGCGCCGCTTTCTTCAATCTGGCGGAATAGCGGTGCGCCAATTGACTGTGACGTCGGGTAGTTTTCCTTTTTGAATCCGTAAGTTCCGGCGATCCCGCAGCACTGTGAATCCAGCACTGTCAGTTCAAGTCCAGGAATTTGTCGCAGCAGTTCCAGCGTATAGAGTGTCCAGCCCATTTTCTCCATATGACATGGTGTGTGATAGACCACTTTTAGCGGCAACGTTTTCAGCGGCAACGTTTTCCCTTCGTCCAGCTTGCGCCACAGCCAGCGTGTAGCCAGTTCAATATGTTCGCGTAGCCCTGAGTTGTCGACATCCAGCACTTCAGGGTATTCATCGCGTAGTGCAAAGGTACAGGTTGAAGAGGTGGCAATAACCGGGATGCCTTTTCCGTCAATCGCTTCTCGCAGTGAAGCCACATTACTTACCGCCTGCTTACGTGCTTTATCGGTGAAACCGTTGGCGATCAGTGGTACGCCACAGCATTTCTCTTTACTCAGCAGTTGTACGCCAGTACCCATCGCGTTCAGCACTTTTATCAGATCTTTACCGAGTTGCGGATGGTTGTAGTTCACAAAGCAACCGTGGAAAAATGCAACTTGATCCTGATACTGCGCCTGCTGTGCGGCTATGCTGCGATACCAGCGGCGGAAGGTACCGAAGGAGTACTTCGGCAGCGTACGGCGATGATCGATTTTTAGTGCATAATCAAGAAGCTGGCGCACCGGTTTCAGTGAAGTCGCGGTGTTCACGATGGGTGCGAACGGCGTAGAAACACTGCCCATCAAATCGGTATGGCTTAAGACAAAGTTACGTATCGACGGACGTGTCGTGTCGTATTTGGCACGCGCGCGTTGAATGATATCGCCAATTTTGACATCCGAAGGGCAGGCCACTTCACAGCGTTTGCAGTTGATGCAATATTTCAGCGCATCGTCATATAACGCACCATCTTTCAAACGCAGACGTTCACCGTCAGGGCCGGCTTGTTTAGGGCCAGGGTAACCAGGGTTGACACGGCTTACCGGGCAGGCAGTGGTGCACACTGTGCATTTGATACAACTTTCAAAACGTGTGTCGCTCATTGCTGGCCTCCTGCACGTTTCGCAATATGATGTGCGGCGTGTAAAGCGCTCACTGCGCACACTCCGCCTCCGCAACCCTGGGCGATAGGGTCAAAACCGCCAAGTACCGATCCGATGGCAAACATATTCTCTACTGTTTTTCCTGCAAGCGATGGACGCAGTTCAGCATCGGTGGTTACGCCAAACTGTTGCCACGGTTGCGGATCAAAGACGTCACGCTGATACCACTGCGCACGTGTGGCGGTTTGGTGCACATCCAGACCGAGAATCGGCTCATGAACGGCTTCGCGCGTGGCGACCAGTCCGCTGCTAAAGAAACTACCGCTGGCGAGTACGGCGAAGCGTGGGCGCAATGGAATATCGGCATGGTTGCGGGTCCAGATTTCGCTGACAACGCCATCCTGACAGGTGATTTTTTTCACTTCATCACCGGGCATCCACACTCCACCCTGGCGTACAAACTGGCGCTGCAATTTGTTATGCAGGCGCATGCCCAGCACTGACGGCGGTAAAGTTGGTAATAACATCAGTGAGCAGGGCAGGCGGTCATTGAGCCACTTCCATAGCCGATCGTCAGCCAGGCCGAAACAGGCTGGCATAATTATCATGTCGCAGGTTTTCGCGATTGGTAACAGGGCGTCATAGAGCAGCGACCATTTATCTTCGTTATCTAACAGACGTGCAATGTTGACGGCGCGAAATTCGGTTGGGTTATCACGCAGGACATCCAGTTCTGGCAAATCGATTTCAGCCGTTTCGACGCTGAGGTTACGCTGGCGCAGTGAGGCCGCGGCAAGGTGCGCCTGGAAATCCAGTAAGCCGCTAATTCCCACCACACAGACACGTTGTGCTGATAACGGCCAGACCGGCACTTCCGCTGAACTAAGCCAGGTTGAACGCAGGGTTCCCAACGGTGTTACACGTTGATGAGCCTGATGAACCTTACCGTGCAAATGCGTTCCGCACTCTTCCAGCAGATTCTGCGCCTGCTGCGCCAGCGCCAGTACGGTCTGCGTGCCGATGGTGCTATAAGGATGACCAGGTGCCTGAGTGCGCAGCGCATTCAGCCCCGCTTCAATGTCGGTTACCGGTTGACCATCGGGCAGGTTGCTGAGCAAATCCAGTGAGCCGGAGGAAAAGTGCAGCGCGCTTTGGCCGCGGGTAACAATCGTACAGCGCAACCCGCTTTTTTGCAGTTGTAGGCCACACATCAGCCCGGCGAGACCGCCGCCGATAATGACGGTATCAAATTTCATCCTGGTGCTCCTTTTCCAGACCGCACAATCCCTGATAGACCCAACGCGTGAATTCGCTTTCGCGCAGCGCATCTCCCCACGCGATAGGCTGCACGCCTTTCCAGCGTTCGTTGAGGAATTCAGAAAGCTGGGTGATAGATTGTGCGGCGGTGGTGACATTAAAACGTTGTAGCAAACCTGCAGCGCGGCAGGCACACAATTCGCCCTGACACGTCCCCATCCCGACGCGGGTGCGACGACGTAAATCGAGCAAACTGTTGACGGTTAAATTTTCAACGGCATATTGCACTTCACCTGCGGTGACGGCTTCACATTCACAGACCAGGCTGCGGTGCTGACGGCCTTCGCTAAGCCACGCCGGGGTGCGGTCGCCATGGCGGTAGACCGCAGAGCCGCGCAGTGGCGCTGGCAAAGAGATAACGCGTTTAAGCGTGTGTTCGGTCGACTCCTGTGAGCCTGGCAGAGCTGTCTCTGCGGTTGTACAAGGGCGAGAATTGCCCAGTTTGCGGCATACTGCGTCGGTGGCCCATTCCGCCATCAGGCGGTAGGTCATCAGTTTGCCACCGGTAATGGTGATAAATCCGTCCAGTCCGTCGCGCGTTGCGTGATCGAATAACACAATACCGCGGCTGACGTTACGACCGGTCGGATCGTCGTCGCTGGCCACCAGCGGACGCACACCGGAGTAAGCACGCAGGATGCGAGTTTTCGCCATAATTGGCGCCAGCTTCTCACCTTCACGCAGCAGAATATCCACCTCTTCTGCGGTGACGCGGTTGCTGTCGATATCGTCGTAATCAATGTGTTGTGAGGTTGTACCGATCAGCGAAATGGTATCGCCAGGCACCAGAATATCGGCATCAGATGGCTTACGGCAGCGGTTGATAACATGCTGATTTATGCGATGATCCATGATCAACAGAGAACCTTTCGCCGGGAACATACGGATGCTCAGATCGGCATATTCCGCAATGCGCTGACCCCAGATCCCGGCGGCATTCACGACCACCGGCGCATGCAGAGATTGCATCTCGCCCGTCAGATGGTTGCGTACGTTTACCCCGCACACCGTCGCACCTTCACGAATCAGCCCCGTCACTTCATGGGCCGTTAAGATAACCGCGCCATGCTCTCGTGCATCCAGCATGTTGGCGGCGGTTAAGCGGAAAGGATCAACGGTACCGTCTGGTACTTTCACTGCGCCAATCAGTTGGGGGGTTACCGAAGGTTCGATAATACGCGCCTGTTGTGGATCAATCGCTTCTGCGCGGATGCCCGCGTCTTCACAGGCACGAATAAAGGTTGCCTGGAAAGAGAGTTCATCTTCCGGCAGCGTAATAAACAGACCGTCCGTCGGCTCAACACAATGGCGGGCGATACGTTTCAGAATTTGGTTTTCGCTAATGCATTCGCGGGCAGATTCAGCGTCAGTAACGGCGTAACGTGCTCCGCTGTGCAGCAGACCGTGGTTACGGCCCGTCGCGCCTGTCGCGATATCGTGGCGTTCTACTAAGATGACGCGCAATCCGCGCAGGGCACAGTCGCGTGCGATCCCTGCACCTGTTGCTCCTCCACCAATGATAATCACGTCACTTGTTTGCGAGTCGCGAGTTTTCATTGTTTTTCCTCACAGTTCGTTTTTTATCATTTAGCCACATAAAAAACATGGATTGTTTGATTTCGCGCATAATCGCTCATAATTCGAAAATGAAACGTGATTCCGTGCGCTTTTATGAACATTTGTCATAAATGTGTAACAATCTGTGCTGTAATTCACATTATTGCCCGGAATGTTTCCTTAACATCGCGGCCACACTGGGAGCGGTAGGGTTGTTACGGCAATCTGCAGTGTTTCCTTCGAATGAAAGACGGCCACGGAGGCTACTATATATGTTGAGCATTTTTAAACCTGCGCCACACAAAGCGCGTTTAGCTGCAGCGGAGATCGATCCGACTTATCGTCGATTGCGCTGGCAGATTTTCCTGGGAATATTTTTCGGTTATGCCGCGTACTATCTGGTACGTAAGAACTTTGCTCTGGCCATGCCGTATCTGGTTGAACAGGGTTTCTCGCGTGGCGATCTGGGTTTTGCGTTGTCCGGTATCTCCATTGCATACGGATTTTCGAAATTCATCATGGGGTCCGTCTCAGATCGCTCGAATCCGCGCGTTTTCCTGCCCGCGGGTCTGATTCTGGCTGCTGCGGTGATGCTGTTCATGGGCTTCGTGCCGTGGGCGACATCCAGCATTGCAGTCATGTTTGTGCTGCTGTTCCTCTGCGGTTGGTTCCAGGGGATGGGGTGGCCGCCGTGTGGTCGTACTATGGTGCACTGGTGGTCGCAGAAAGAGCGTGGCGGCATCGTTTCTGTCTGGAACTGTGCGCATAACGTAGGTGGCGGTCTGCCTCCGCTGCTGTTCCTGCTGGGTATGGCCTGGTTTAACGACTGGAAAGCGGCGCTGTACATGCCTGCCTTTGGTGCGATAGTCGTTGCGCTGTTTGCTTTTGCGATGATGCGTGATACGCCGCAGTCCTGTGGCCTGCCGCCTATCGAAGAGTACAAGAACGACTATCCGGATGATTACAACGAAAAAGCGGAAGAAGAGCTGACTGCCAAGCAGATCTTCATGCAATACGTACTACCGAATAAACTGTTGTGGTACATCGCTATCGCCAACGTGTTTGTTTATCTGCTGCGCTACGGCATCCTCGACTGGTCGCCGACTTACCTGAAAGAAGTGAAGCATTTTGCACTGGATAAATCATCCTGGGCCTACTTCCTGTATGAATATGCGGGGATTCCTGGCACGCTGCTGTGTGGCTGGATGTCGGATAAAGTCTTCCGTGGAAACCGTGGCGCGACCGGCGTGTTCTTTATGACGCTGGTGACGATTGCGACCATCGTTTACTGGATGAACCCGGCAGGCAACCCGAACGTAGATATGGCTTGTATGATTATCATCGGCTTCCTGATCTACGGCCCGGTCATGTTGATCGGTCTGCATGCGCTGGAACTGGCACCGAAAAAAGCGGCGGGGACGGCGGCAGGCTTCACTGGTCTGTTCGGTTATCTTGGCGGTTCTGTGGCGGCAAGCGCCATTGTCGGCTACACCGTTGACTTCTTCGGTTGGGACGGCGGCTTTATGGTGATGATTGGCGGTAGCGTGCTGGCGGTGATTCTGCTGGTAGTCGTCATGATTGGTGAAAAACGCCATCATGAAGAGATGCTGCTCAAGCGTAACGGGGGCTAATAGATGAAAACCACATTGAAAAGTCTTAGCGTGGCGCTGATGCTGGCAGGTATGGTTGTGAGCAGTGCGGCGGTTGCCGCAGATAAAATTGTCATTGCGCACCGTGGCGCCAGCGGATATTTACCGGAGCATACGTTACCTGCGAAAGCGATGGCTTATGCTCAGGGCGCGGATTTTCTGGAGCAGGATTTGGTGATGACTAAAGACGACCATCTGGTCGTCCTGCATGACCACTATCTTGACCGCGTCACCGATGTTGCTGATCGCTTCCCGGATCGTGCGCGTAAAGATGGGCGTTACTATGCCATCGACTTTACGCTGGATGAGATCAAATCGCTGAAATTTACCGAAGGTTTCGATATCGAAAATGGCAAAAAGGTACAGACATATCCAGGGCGTTTCCCGATGGGTAAATCTGATTTCCGTGTGCACACTTTCGAAGAAGAAATTGAATTTGTTCAGGGATTAAATCATTCAACCGGCAAAAATATCGGTATTTACCCGGAAATGAAAGCGCCGTGGTTCCATCATCAGGAAGGGAAGGACATTGCGGCTAAAACGCTGGAAGTACTGAAAAAGTACGGATACACCGGTAAACAAGACAATGTCTATCTGCAGTGCTTTGATGTTGCGGAGTTAAAACGCATTAAGAATGAACTGGAACCGAAGATGGGGATGGATCTCAATCTGGTGCAGTTGATTGCGTACACTGACTGGAATGAAACTCAGGAGAAAAAACCAGACGGCAGTTGGGTGAATTACAACTACGACTGGATGTTCAAACCGGGTGCCATGAAGCAGGTTGCGCAGTATGCGGACGGCATTGGGCCGGACTACCATATGCTGGTTGATGAGAAGTCCAGTAAGGGCAACATCTCATTGACGGGTATGGTACAGGACGCGCACCAGAACAAGATGGTGGTGCATCCTTATACTGTTCGTGCCGATCAGTTGCCGGATTATGCAACGGATGTAAACCAGCTGTATGACGTGTTGTACAACAAGGCGGGCGTTGACGGGCTGTTCACCGACTTCCCCGACAAAGCGGTGAAATTCCTGCATAAAGAGTAAGGGCAGAAGGCCTGCGATGAACGTATTCCCGCAGGCCTTATTTGTGAAGCGTGAGCAGATTGCTAGATGAGGCCGTCAGCAGTCAACGATTCCATATATGCCTGCAGTAGAAATAAAGGGCTGCCGTCTACCGGCGGCTCTTTTGCCAATAACGATATTTGTCGATAAAACGTTGGCTCCAGCGCCACTGAGCGAATTTCCCCGCCAACCGCCTTCAGCGTGAGTTCCGGTAATAATGCAATCCCCAGCCCCTGGCGAATAAAGCTCATTGCGGTATCCGGGTGGTTAAATTCGTATTTAATAATTGGCTCAATCCCTTTTTCTTTAAACAACGTCATGATGCTTAATTCATAGCGGCCTTTACTGATAATCAGCGGTTCTCCCATCAGTTCTTCCAGCGAAATAGTGGTGTTGGCTGCCAGTGGGTGGCTTTCGGGAACCACTACGGTAAATTTATCGCGGTAAACCGGTACGCAGTACATGCCATTGACCGGGAAATGCACAAATCCCGCATCGATATCCCCGCTGCGCAGGGAATCAACGATCGCCGGGCTGTTCTCTTCGAAGGGGATAATTTTGATGTGCGGATGCTGCTGTTCAAAGTGGCGGATAATGCCAGGTAAAATGCAGGCGCAGGCGCTGGGAAAACAGCCGATACGCAGGGTTCGGGCTGGATTTTGTCGTTCCTGCTCGGCAATTTCTTTCACCGCGTTGGTTTCTGACACGATGGCTCGCAGGCGTGGCACGATCCGGTGTCCCGCCGGGGTGAGCCTGATGTCTTTGCGACGTTCGCGGATTAAAATATCAACGCCCAGCTCTTCTTCTAATGCTGAAATTGCCTGACTCACGGCGGACTGGGTCATATACAGCCGCTTGCTGGCTTCGGTAAAACCGCCGTACTCGAGCACGGCAAGCAAAGCGTGGATCTGTGTTAGTGTCATTAGTTCCTTCTAATTAATAATATTAAAACGATTAATTTCTCTAATATCATGAGCCTATTTATACTGGCGTTCTGGTGTTTAACTCACATTTTGACGCACTTGTCCGTCGTTCAGTTGTGCTGAGCGTTGCCTGTGTGCGCCGTCTGAACAGGTTGGCGAAAATGAAAGAAAAACTGTGGACGAAGGATTTCTGGGCAATAACGATTATCAGCTTTATTATCTTTTTTGTTTTTTATGTCCTGCTGACCCTGCTTCCGATCTATATTTCGGATCGCCTGCATGCTACTCCTGATAAGGCCGGTTTATTAGTCACGTTCTTTTTGGGCTCTGCCATTCTTGTTCGTCCTTTTGCCGGGCAGTGGGTGGGGAAATATTCGAATAAAACGATTCTGGTGCTCTCTTCTCTGGCCTTTTTGGTGGTCACTGCGCTGTATCCGGTTTGCCATTCAATTGAATCACTCCTGCTGATTCGGGTGCTTCATGGTGTAACGTTTGGCGTTATAACCACGGTAAAAGGAACGATTTCCGCGCGGTTGATACCGGCCTCCCGACGTGGGGAGGGCATCAGTTTTTTCTCTTTAGCCATGGGACTGGCAATGGTTGTGGGGCCATGGGTAGGGCTGAACATGGCGCGCTGGGAAGCTTTTACCCAGGCATTCTGGCTGTGTAGCGCGGTTGCCGCACTGGGTATCATTCTGTCTTTTATTGTCGCGGTGCCGCCGGTCATTCGCCATGCTGACGGCTCTAAACCGACGCTCGGGTTTGCGGCAATGTTTGATCGCGCCGCGCTGCCTTTCGCACTGGTGACGTTTTTCATGACCTTCTCTTACGCAGGCGTTTCCGCCTTCCTGGCACTGTATGCCCGGGAGTTAGATCTGATGGCAGCCGCCAGTAATTTCCTGCTGTGCTACGCTATTTGCCTGATGGTCTGCCGAACCTTTACCGGCAATATCTGTGATAGAAAAGGGCCGAAATACGTGGTTTATCCGTGCTTACTGGCCTTCACCGTTGGGTTGGTGGCGCTGGGTTACACCAACGGGAGTATCATGATGATTCTGGCCGGAGGATTAATCGGTATTGGTTACGGTTCGGTTACGCCGGTATTTCAGACACAAATTATTAGTTCAGTGGAGCCGCACAAAATCGGTGTTGCCAATTCGCTGTTTTTCAATGCAATGGACGCGGGAATGGCGATTGGTGCGTTCATTATGGGGATGATGGTTGAAGGCGTGGGGTATCGGGCGATTTACCTGGTCGGGGCTTTGCTGGTGGTGCTGGCCGGGGCGTTGTATATCATGCAGATGAAAAAACGCCCAGACGTGGTATTGGTCTCCACGCATGAAGTCCACTAAGCACTACATTTCAATCTCAATATCCCCGTTTGCCCGGCAACAGCAGGGCAATATCTCACCCGGCTGAATAAAGGCCAGAGGTTCTGCAATCCAGTCAACCTGTCCCGCCACCAGGCGGGTACGGCAGGAACCGCAGTAACCTTCACGGCACTGATACTCGACTTCGATGTTGTGCGATTCGAGCGCGGCGAGCAGGGAAGGATGTTCATCCTGGCACAGCAGTTGTGTGCCAGAGATGCGCAGAGTAACGCGACCCATCAGAGCTGGAAGTTACTCAGGTCGTCGGTATCAACTTCGGCGTCGATTTGGCCGACCAGGTAAGAGCTGACTTCGACTTCCTGCGGTGCAACCTGGACGTTATCGGATACCAGCCAGGTATTGATCCACGGGATCGGGTTAGAGCGTGTCTGGAATGGCAAGTCAAGGCCAACAGCCTGCATACGGATATTGGTGATGTACTCAACGTACTGGCACAGGATATCTTTGTTCAGACCGATCATCGAACCGTCACGGAACAGATAATCCGCCCACTCTTTTTCCTGCAGCGCGGCCTGTACAAACAGGTCATAGCACTCTTGTTTACACTCTTCGGCGATTTCCGCCATTTCCGGATCGTCCACGCCGCTGCGCAGCAGGTTCAGCATATGCTGAGTACCGGTCAGATGCAGGGCTTCGTCGCGGGCGATCAGACGAATAATTTTCGCGTTGCCTTCCATCAGTTCACGTTCGGCGAATGCGAAGGAGCAGGCGAAGCTGACATAAAAGCGGATCGCTTCCAGCGCGTTGACGCTCATCAGGCACAGATATAGCTTCTTCTTCAGTTCACGCAGGTTTACGACAACCGTTTTACCATTGACTGTATGGGTGCCTTCGCCCAGCAGATGCCAGTAGCTGGTCATCTCGATCAACTCATCGTAGTAGCTGGAAATGCCTTCCGCGCGTTTCTGGATCTGTTCGTTGGTGACGATATCGTCGAACACCACCGCAGGATCGTTCACGATGTTACGAATGATGTGGGTGTAGGAGCGGGAATGGATCGTTTCAGAAAACGCCCACGTTTCCACCCAGGTTTCCAGCTCAGGGATAGAAATCAGCGGCAGCAGCGCCACGTTCGGGCTACGTCCCTGAATAGAGTCCAGCAGCGTCTGATACTTCAGGTTGCTGATGAAGATATGTTTTTCATGTTCCGGCAGTGCCTGGAAGTCAATGCGGTCACGTGAAACGTCGACTTCTTCCGGACGCCAGAAGAAAGAGAGCTGCTTTTCGATCAGTTTTTCGAAGATGTCATATTTTTGCTGATCGTAGCGGGCGACGTTCACCGGCTGGCCGAAAAACATCGGTTCCAGAAGCTGGTCATTTTTCGTCTGTGAAAAAGTGGTGTATGCCATTGATGTGAATCCTTTGTGGGATGAGCGCCGGAGGCGGTGCAAGCACCTTGTCCGGCCTACAAACCGTGCAATCGTGGCCGGGTAAGCGTAGCGCCACCCGGCATCATTCATCAGATCTTACATGCGCCGCTTTCGCAGCCATCATCCTGAATGGATGGCACCAGATCGTCCTGAGAATCTTCCGCACCGTCGCGGGTGTTCTGATAATACAGCGTTTTGACACCAAATTTGTAGGCGGTGAGCAGGTCTTTCAGTAACTGCTGCATCGGCACTTTTCCTGATGGGAAGCGTGACGGATCGTAGTTGGTGTTGGCAGAAATCGACTGATCGATAAATTTCTGCATGATACCTACCAGCTGCAGGTAGCCGTCGTTGTTCGGCATTTCCCACAGCAGTTCGTACGCGTCGTGCAGGTGTTCGTAGTCCGGCACGACCTGACGCAGAATTCCATCTTTCGATGCTTTGATGCTCACGTAACCGCGTGGTGGTTCAATACCGTTGGTGGCGTTGGAGATCTGCGAAGAGGTCTCCGACGGCATCAGGGCGGACAGCGTGGAGTTACGCAGACCGTGGGTCTTAATGGACTCACGCAGTTGCTCCCAGTCCAGGTGCAACGGCTCGTTGGCAATGGCATCGAGGTCTTTCTTATAGGTATCGATCGGCAAAATACCCTGCGCATAGGTGGTTTCGTTGAACCATGGGCATGCGCCTTGCTCTTTTGCCAGTTCGTTAGAGGCTTTCAGCAGGTAATACTGAATGGCTTCAAAGGTTTTGTGGGTCAGGTTATTCGCGCTGCCGTCAGAGTAACGCTTACCGTTTTTCGCCAGCCAGTAGGCGTAGTTGATTACGCCAATACCCAGCGTACGACGGCCCATGGCGCCACGTTTAGCGGCCGGAATTGGATAATCCTGGTAATCGAGCAGCGCATCGAGAGCACGCACAGCCAGTACGGCCAGCTCTTCCAGCTCGCTCAGATCTTTGATTGCCCCCAGGTTGAATGCGGACAACGTACACAGCGCGATTTCACCGTTCTCGTCGTTAACGTCGGTCAACGGTTTGGTCGGCAGGGCGATTTCCAGACACAGGTTGGACTGGCGTACCGGTGCGACAGCCGGATCAAACGGGCTGTGGGTGTTGCAGTGGTCAACGTTCTGAATGTAGATGCGACCAGTAGAAGCACGTTCCTGCATCATCAGCGAGAACAGCTCAACCGCTTTCACGCGCTGTTTGCGGATGCTGTCGTCGTTTTCATATTTTGTGTACAGGCGTTCAAACTCGTCCTGATCGGCGAAGAATGCGTCGTACAGACCCGGAACATCGGACGGGCTGAACAGGGTGATGTCACCGCCTTTCAGCAGGCGGGTATACATCAGCTTGTTGATTTGTACGCCGTAGTCCATGTGACGCACGCGGTTGCCTTCGACGCCGCGGTTGTTTTTCAGCACCAGCAGGCTTTCAACTTCCAGATGCCACATCGGGTAGAACAACGTGGCAGCACCGCCGCGAACGCCGCCCTGGGAGCAGGATTTCACCGCCGTCTGGAAGTGCTTGTAGAACGGAATACAGCCGGTGTGGAACGCTTCACCGCCGCGAATCGGGCTACCCAGCGCACGGATGCGACCCGCGTTGATACCAATGCCAGCACGCTGAGAAACGTATTTTACAATCGCGCTGGACGTGGCGTTAATCGAATCCAGGCTGTCGCCACACTCGATCAGTACACAGGAACTGAACTGACGGGTTGGGGTGCGCACGCCGGACATGATGGGGGTTGGCAGCGAAATTTTAAACGTAGAAACGGCGTCGTAGAAACGTTTAACGTATTCCAGACGGGTTTCACGCGGGTAGTTAGAAAACAGGCAGGCAGCGACCAGAATGTAGAGGAACTGTGCGCTTTCATAAATCTCACCGGTAACACGGTTTTGCACCAGATATTTGCCCTCTAACTGCTTCACTGCAGCATAAGAGAAGGTCATATCACGGTCGTGCACGATGAACGAGTCCATCTGCTTGAACTCTTCTTCCGTGTAGTCTTCCAGCAGATGATTGTCGTATTTGCCCATTTCAACCATTTTGACCACATGGTCGAACAGTTTTGGCGGCTCAAACTCGCCGTAGGCTTTTTTACGCAGGTGGAAAATTGCCAGGCGAGCAGCCAGGTACTGATAATCCGGCGCGTCGCGGGAGATCAGGTCTGCAGCTGCTTTGATGATTGTTTCATGGATATCGGAAGTCTTGATACCGTCATAAAACTGAATGTGGGAGCGCAACTCGACCTGTGAAATCGATACGTTATTCAGTCCTTCTGCCGCCCAATCCAGAACTCGATGGATTTTGTCGAGATTGATGCGCTCTGTACTACCATCACGCTTTGTCACCAGCAGACTCTGATTCATGTGGTTTTTACCTGTCCGTGAAAGAAAAAATATCCCCCATATTATCCACAGTGCCACGTTGTGACTAAGTCTGTGGATAAATACTATATGTAGGGGTTGTTTGATAAAATAGACGCTATATGGTGAGTATTCTAGTAGGGATTCTTTTCAGCACAAGAGTTGATTTTGAGGTTAAATTGAGGTTGCAAAAGGGTAAGAATCGCTAAGTGCGCGTCTTATAAGGCCTGGCGGGGATGTCAATAATTGAGAAAAAAAATAGAAAATTTGATCGAGTGCTGATTTCTTCATCTAAGGCAAAGAAAGTTCTTATGATCTGGCACAAAAATTGCCCTGAGACGCCTACTCAGGATCAGTAGGCGATGCATAATCACGTAGGCCTGATAAGCGAAGCGCCATCAGGCGTTAAAGCCCGGAGTCGTGCCGGATGGCGGCGCTGGCGCGCTTTATCCGGCCTACAATCCAGCGTCATCAGGCCATGAGAGCCGGTTTATTCGCTTTTGGCGGTGGTATGCACCATATAGTTCACATCCACGCCGGGGCCCAGTTTAAAGGTGTTGGTAATGGGGTTGTAGTGCAGGCCGGTCATATGACGCTCTTTCAGTACGGTCTGGTCAACCCACTCTAACAGTTCAGCGGGCTTAATAAATTTTTTCACATCGTGCGTACCTTTAGGCACCATGCGCAGAATATATTCCGCGCCGACCACCGCCATCAGCCAGGATTTGCCGTTGCGGTTAAGCGTGGAGAAAAACACTTCGCCGCCCGGTTTAACCAGTCTGGCACAGGCCCTGACCACCGACTGCGGGTCTGGTACGTGTTCCAGCATTTCCATACAGGTGACGACGTCATACTGGTGCGCATATTTCTCGGCGTGTTCTTCGACTGTCTCCTGCACATACTCAACATGAATGCCACTTTCCAGCGCATGCAGTTTTGCCACCTGTAAGGGTTCAAACCCCATATCCAGGCCGGTGACTGTTGCGCCTTCACGCGCCATGCTTTCTGCCAGAATCCCGCCGCCGCAGCCGACGTCGAGTACCTTTTTACCAAACAGACCACCTGACCGTTCGGCGATATAGCCCAGACGCAGCGGATTTATGCGGTGCAGAGGCTTAAATTCACCCTCAAGATCCCACCAGCGCGACGCGACTGCTTCAAATTTGGCAATTTCTTCATGGTCAACGTTGTGAGTTACCGGGGGTTTTTCGGCATTCATTGGGGCTTCTACTCCTAAATTTGCGATGCAAACGAGTATATCAGCCTGACGGGATGAATAAAGCCTCTGTCTGGGGGAATCCATTTACCTGAATCTTCACGTATGTGTTATAATTTGCGACCTTTGAATCCGGGATACAGTAGAGGGATAGCGGTTAGATGAGCGACCTTGCGAGAGAAATTACACCGGTCAACATTGAGGAAGAGCTGAAGAGCTCCTATCTGGATTATGCGATGTCGGTCATTGTTGGCCGTGCGCTGCCAGACGTCCGAGATGGCCTGAAGCCGGTTCACCGTCGCGTACTTTACGCCATGAACGTATTGGGCAACGACTGGAATAAAGCCTATAAAAAATCTGCCCGTGTCGTTGGTGACGTAATCGGTAAATACCACCCTCATGGTGATACCGCCGTTTACGACACCATTGTTCGTATGGCGCAGCCATTCTCCTTGCGTTACATGCTGGTGGATGGTCAGGGTAACTTTGGTTCTGTCGATGGCGACTCCGCAGCTGCGATGCGTTATACGGAAATCCGTATGTCGAAAATCGCCCACGAGCTGATGGCTGACCTGGAAAAAGAAACGGTTGATTTCGTCGATAACTACGACGGCACCGAACGCATTCCAGACGTTATGCCAACCAAAATTCCTAACCTGCTGGTGAACGGTTCGTCCGGTATCGCGGTAGGTATGGCAACCAATATTCCGCCGCACAACCTGACGGAAGTGATCAACGGCTGTCTGGCATATATTGACGATGAAGACATCAGCATTGAAGGGCTGATGGAACATATTCCGGGTCCGGACTTCCCGACCGCAGCGATCATCAATGGTCGTCGTGGTATCGAAGAAGCTTACCGTACCGGTCGCGGCAAGGTATACATTCGCGCACGTGCAGAAGTCGAAGCTGACGCGAAAACTGGCCGCGAAACCATCATCGTGCATGAAATTCCGTATCAGGTGAACAAAGCACGCCTGATCGAGAAAATCGCCGAGCTGGTAAAAGATAAACGCGTTGAAGGCATCAGCGCGCTGCGTGACGAGTCTGACAAAGACGGTATGCGCATCGTGATTGAAGTGAAACGCGATGCGGTCGGGGAAGTGGTGCTGAACAACCTCTACTCCCAGACCCAACTGCAGGTTTCTTTCGGTATCAACATGGTTGCGCTGCACCATGGTCAGCCGAAGATCATGAACCTGAAAGAGATTATCGTTGCATTTGTTCGTCACCGTCGTGAAGTGGTTACTCGCCGTACTATTTTTGAACTGCGTAAAGCCCGCGACCGTGCGCACATCCTCGAAGCGCTGGCGATTGCTCTTGCCAACATCGATCCGATCATCGAACTGATCCGTCGTGCGCCGACCCCGGCAGAAGCGAAAGCGGCGCTGGTTGCGCGCTCCTGGGAACTGGGGAACGTCTCTGCCATGCTGGAACGTGCGGGTGATGACGCTGCGCGTCCTGAGTGGCTGGAACCTGAGTTTGGCGTGCGTGATGGTCAGTACTACCTGACTGAACAGCAGGCCCAGGCGATTCTGGATCTGCGTCTGCAGAAACTGACCGGCCTTGAGCATGAAAAACTGCTCGACGAATACAAAGAGCTGCTGGAGCAGATCGCCGAACTGTTGCACATTCTGGGCAGTGCCGATCGTCTGATGGAAGTTATCCGTGAAGAGATGGAGCTGGTTCGCGAGCAGTTCGGCGACGCGCGTCGTACCGAAATCACCGCGAACAGCGCTGACATCAACATCGAAGATCTGATTAGCCAGGAAGATGTTGTCGTGACCTTGTCTCATCAGGGCTACGTGAAATATCAGCCGTTAACCGACTACGAAGCACAGCGTCGTGGCGGGAAAGGCAAATCAGCAGCACGCATTAAAGAAGAAGACTTTATCGACCGCCTGCTGGTGGCCAACACCCATGACACGATCCTCTGCTTCTCCAGCCGTGGTCGTCTGTACTGGATGAAGGTTTATCAACTGCCAGAAGCCAGCCGTGGCGCGCGTGGACGTCCAATCGTCAACCTGCTGCCGCTGGAAGCTAACGAACGTATTACCGCGATTCTGCCAGTACGCGAGTACGAAGAGGGCGTTAACGTCTTCATGGCGACCGCCAGCGGTACCGTGAAGAAAACGGCGCTGACCGAGTTCAGCCGTCCGCGTTCAGCCGGTATCATTGCGGTTAATCTGAACGAAGGCGACGAACTGATTGGCGTTGACCTGACGTCCGGTTCCGATGAAGTCATGCTGTTCTCTGCTGCCGGTAAAGTGGTGCGCTTCAAAGAAGACGCCGTTCGTGCGATGGGGCGTACCGCGACCGGTGTACGTGGTATCAAGCTGGCCGGGGAAGATAAAGTTGTTTCTCTGATTGTTCCGCGCGGTGAAGGTGCCATCCTGACCGTGACGCAGAACGGCTACGGTAAGCGTACCGCAGCGGAAGAGTATCCGACGAAGTCTCGTGCGACGCAGGGCGTTATCTCCATCAAAGTCACCGAACGCAACGGCTCTGTTGTTGGCGCGGTACAGGTTGAAGATACTGACCAGATCATGATGATCACCGATGCCGGTACGCTGGTGCGTACACGCGTGTCGGAAATCAGCGTGGTAGGGCGTAACACCCAGGGCGTGATCCTCATCCGTACTGCGGAAGATGAAAACGTTGTGGGCCTGCAACGTGTTGCTGAACCGGTTGATGATGAAGAGCTCGACTCCATCGACGGCAGCGCTGCGGAAGGGGACGAGGATATCGCTCCTGAAGCTGAAAGCGACGATGATGCGGCAGACGACGCAGAAGAGTAATTAAGTTGTGATGAGAAGGGCCGGAGAAATCCGGCCCTTTTTTTTAGTTCATGCGCTCCACGATCATCGCAATACCCTGGCCGCCGCCGATACACAGCGTTGCCAGACCGAGCGTTTTATCCCGTGCCTGTAACGCGTGCAGCAATGTGACCAGAATACGCCCGCCGCTGGCGCCGATAGGGTGACCCAGCGCAATCGCACCACCGTTAACGTTGACCTTTTGTGCATCAAACCCCAGTGTTTTACCCACCGCAAGAAACTGCGCGGCAAAGGCTTCGTTAGCTTCGATAAGATCGATATCCGACAGTTGCAGCCCGCTCCGTTGTAGCGCTTTTTGCGTGGCAGGAACGGGTCCCATGCCCATCATCGCCGGGGCGACGCCGCCGCTGGCCCAGGCTTTGATCCGCGCCAGCGGTTTTAGCCCAGCCGCCAGTGCTGCCGACTCTTCCATTACCACCAGAGCGGCAGCACCGTCGTTAATCCCCGAGGCGTTGCCAGCGGTAACAGTACCTGCTTTGTCGAAGGCCGGACGCAATGCGGCAAGACCTTCCGCCGTGGAGTCTGCCTTGGGAAACTCATCGCGTTCAAAAATGAGGGTTTTCTTACGTGATTGCACGCTGACAGGGACGATTTCGGCCTGGAAAGCGCCGGACTCTATTGCGGCAATGGCTTTCTGCTGTGATAACAGTGCCAGTTCATCCTGCATTTCGCGGCTGATACCGTACTCTTTAGCGACGTTCTCGGCGGTAATCCCCATATGATAGCCATGTTCGGCGCAGATCAGCCCATCGCGCAGAATGACGTCTGCCAATTGCCCGTCACCGAGGCGATACCCCCAACGGGCTTTCGCGTCTAACAGGTAGGGGGCCAGGCTCATGTTTTCCATCCCCCCCGCGACGATCGCCTGGGCTTGTCCTGCTTTGATTGCCTGGGCGGCAAGCGCCACGCTTTTCAGGCCGGATCCGCACACTTTGTTGACGGTGAAGCCGCAAACGGTGTCGGAAAGACCGCTTCTTAGCAATGCCTGACGCGCCGGATTCTGTCCCAGGCCGGCCTGCAGTACGTTACCCATAATCACTTCTTCAACCTGCTGCGGATCAAGATGAGCGCGCTCGATTGCCGCTTTTATCACGGTTGATCCCAACTCGATAGCACTGGTGGTCGCCAGTGCGCCATTAAAGCTACCGATTGCGGTACGTGCCGCGCTGACAATGACACAGTTTTTCATTTTTCTGTTCCTTTATGTAAGTAATGGCTGTCAGAACAAGGTCAATCCAATGACAAAAATGACGCCTGAGAAGAGCAGGGCGGTGATGCAGTACCCCATGATGTCGCGCACCCCCAATCCGGCGATAGCCAATGCAGGTAGCGCCCAGAACGGCTGCGCCATGTTCATCCACTGCTCGCCATAGGCGATAGCCATCACTGACTTACCAAGATCGGCACCAAGCGCCTGAGCGGCGGGCATGACGAACGGTCCCTGAATAACCCAATGGCCGCCGCCGGATGGCACAGCAAAGTTAATCAGTGCTGAACTGAAGAAGGTCATCAGCGGGAAGGTGTCTTTGTTGGCGACGTTGATGAAGAACTCGGTAATCAATCCGCCGAGACCAGAGTGCTCCATCATCAATTGAATACCGGCGTAGAAGGGGAACTGCACCAGGATGCCGGCGGTGCTACGTGCGGCAGCGCTAACGGCACGCATATAGGCCATCGGCGTTTTATGCAGCAGCAGACCGGCAATCATAAACATCAGATTGACGGTGTTGATGGTGATGTTGAAGCCTTTCTCGGTGAAATAGAGGGCCAGATAAGCAATCCCTAATGCCCCGATGATCAGGGCCAGAATGCGGCTCTCTTCCAGTTTTTCCGATGGTGGAGCGTCGGGTGGCAGTTTTTTCTGGAAATCAGCTTCTTCCAGTAACAGCTTCGGATCGATGCTTACCACATCGGAAGGTTTTGGCGTCATCATGCGTGTGATGAACGGCATTACGACGATCAGTGCCACGGTGATGAAGATGTTGAAACCGGTAAATAGCGTGTCTGCGACCGGAATTAACCCTGCGACGTGCTCAACCGGGTTGCCTGGCGTTGCCGCCAGCAATGGCATTGAACCGGAGAAGCCACCCCCCCAGGTGAGAAAACCGATGTAGGCACAAGCAATCAGCAGGGGATAGTCGGAGCCGGGTACCCGGCGTGCGACTTCACGGGCAAACATCGCCCCCACTACCAGACCAAAACCCCAGTTGATGACGCAGGCGACTGAACCGAAAAACGTCACCAGCATGACACCCTGAGCGGGGGTTTTGGCGGCAGACGCCGCCGTTCGCAGCAGACTTTTCACCGGTCCTGAACTGGCTAACGCATGGCCTGTGACGATGATCAGCGCCATCTGCATACCAAACGCCAGCAGGTTCCAGAAACCATCACCCCAGAATCTCACCATGCTGACTGGCGTTTGTGGCGTCAGCCACAGCGCGATGCCGAAGGTCAACAGCGTTAGCAGCATGGCGAAAATTAGCGGATCAGGCAGCCAGCGGCTGACCACGCGCGTCATAAAACGAGCAATGCGGCCGATCATGCATCACCTCGCAGGATAATCAGCTCGGCGGCGACATCAAACTGCGCTTCGGTTTTTTCACGCAGCGTGGCGATATCGCATCCTTCCGCGATTTCCGTAAGCCACATTTTGCCGTCAATGAAGCGGAAAACGGCGAGTTCGGTGACCAGCATATGCACCGCATGTTGTGCCGTCAGCGGCATGGTGCAATGTCGGAGGATCTTCGCTGAGCCGTCTTTTGCGCAATGCTCCATCGCGATAATCACTTTGCGCGCACCGGTCACCAGATCCATCGCTCCTCCCATGCCGGGAACCATTTTGCCGGGAACGACCCAGTTAGCGAGGTTGGCCTGCTCATCGACCTGTAACCCACCGAGCACGCAGGCATCGACATGGCCCCCACGAATTAACGCAAACGACATGGCGCTATCAAACATGGCCGCGCCTGGCAAAATACCGCACGGTTGCCCACCAGCGTTTACCAGGTCGGGATGCGCAGTTGTGACCGGACCCAGACCGAGAAAACCATTTTCTGACTGCAATGTGATATGAATGTCAGCGGGCAGGTAGTTGGCAACCATCGTCGGCAGACCAATCCCCAGGTTGACGACATCCCCATCGTGAAGCTCAAGCGCCACACGGCGCGCAATACGTTGTTTAGCATCCATGATTAGCTCTCCTGTGGAATGACGATATGGTCGATAACGGCACCAGGGGTGACGATCTGGTCTGGCTGGAGTTCACCGATCTCGACCATTTCATCCGGTTCAACCAGTGTGATGTCGGCGGCAAGGGCAATCAGTGGGTTAAAATTACGGGCGCTAAGTTGATAGGTCAGGTTGCCAAGCGTGTCTGCACGGTGTGCGCGGATCAGCGCCAGATCGGCACGTAATGGACGTTCGAGCAACCAGACTCTGCCATCGAGCGTCATGGTCTGCTTGCCATCTTCTACTACGGTGCCGACACCGGTTGGCGTCAGAAAACCGCCAAGGCCTGCGCCACCGCAGCGAATTTGCTCAATCAGAGTGCCTTGCGGCACCAGTTGTACGTCCATTTCGCCGGCAATCATGCGGCGACCGGTTTCAGGGTTGGTGCCAATGTGCGAGGCAATCACTTTGCTCACGCGACCGTTGACGATTAAGGGGCCGATACCGGTATCGACAAATGCGGTATCGTTGGCAATTAACGTCAAATCTCTGACGCCAGATTCAAGTAAGGCTTCGACAAGGCGAGGTGGCGTGCCAACCCCCATAAAACCGCCGACCATGATGGTCATGCCGTCACGAAAGAGGCTCGCTGCGTCTTGTAAAGTAATCAGTTTTGTTTTCATTATGTTTCCCTTTTGCATACTCCATTTTGGGTACGCTCAGGGAATTGCAAGCCGGGTGCCAGAATGATAAATGGTAAAATTATTTTTTAATTATTTGAATTTTATGGTTTATTTTTTATTGTCTGGCGAGAGGAAGGTGGAGTTGCTATGCAGAGTTTTGCGCAGTGTGCAAAATTCTGCATAGCAAATTTAGGTATCAGGAGCCTGACGGGTCAATGCCATACTCTTGCAATTTGTACATCAGAGCGCGCCGACTGATCCCCAGCATTAGCGCGGTGCGGGTGCGGTTGCCATCCTGATTGTCCAGCACCTCAAGGATGATGCGTTTTTCCTCACGCTTAATTTCTTCCTTCAGATTGCGTTCTCCGGTCTGAACTGCTTTTACTTCTGTTACGGTACTGACAGGTGATCGGAACTGCGCAGGCAGGTCTTCGGCAAAAATCACCGCGCCGGTATTCATGACCACTGCACGTTCGATGACGTTAGACAGTTCACGAATGTTTCCTGGCCATGGCCAGGCTGTAAGCATGGACATCGCCGTTGGATCGATCTCAATGATATCCCGCTGATTTTCTGAGCTAAACTTTTGTAAAAAGTGATTCGCTAACAGAGCGATGTCTTCGCGGCGTTCGCGTAACGGGGGAAGGGTCAGATGAATCACGTTGAGCCGGTAAAACAGGTCTTCACGGAACGTTCCTTCCTTCACCATTGTTTGCAGGCAGCGATTGGTGGCGGCAACAATACGGATATCGACGCGAATAGTTTGGTGTCCGCCGATGCGCTCGAACTCTCTTTCCTGCAAAATACGCAGCAGTTTGGCCTGCAGAACCAGCGGCATTTCACCAATCTCGTCGAGCAGAAGCGTTCCCTGATGCGCACGTTCGAACAGTCCCTGGCGTAGAGTTTGCGCACCGGTAAATGCCCCCTTTTCGTGACCAAACAGTTCGCTTTCCAGTAATGATTCCGGTAAGGCCGCACAGTTGATTTTGATAAAGGGACCGTTGGCGCGTCTGCTGTTGTAGTGGATGGCGCGGGCAATCAGCTCTTTTCCTGTGCCACTTTCACCGCTAATCAGTACGTTCGCCTGTGAGAGGGCGATTTTTGCCGTGTCTTTACAAATATCCATCATCACCGGGCTGTTAGTCAGGATATGCCCCCATTGCCAGCTGGTGCTTAGCGCCTGATGTAGATTGCGGATCTCCTGCTTCATTGCCTGAAGCTGTAGTGCGCGCTGAATGACCAGATTGAGCTCATCCAAATCAAAGGGTTTAATCACATAGTCAAACGCGCCACTACGGAGAGCCTCCACTGCGGTCTCCACTTCGGCGTAGGCCGTCATCAGAATAACGGGGATCCGCGGCTGCTGGGCGCGCATGACTTTCAAAGCATCAATACCGTCCATCTCTGGCATGCGGATGTCCATCAGTACCACGTCAGGATGCGTATCAGCAAACAGAGTCAGCGCGGCTTTTCCATCGCTGGCGCAGTGCGTCTCATGCCCTTGCAGGGAAAACGCAGTGGCAAGCATACGGCGAACATTTTCTTCGTCATCAACGATGAGAATACGGTAGGTCGTTTTCATTCTGACGGATTTCCCTGCGGGTTAAGAGGTAAAATCAGGGTGAAGGTTGCGCCGCAGCCCGGCATACTTGTCACGTGGATATCCCCCTGATGCGCGTTGATAATGCGCTGGCTTAGCGCCAGTCCAAGACCCGTACCTGATGCTTTGGTCGTAAAGAAGGGGTCGAATATTTTCTTCTGAATGGCAATATCGATACCGTTGCCATTATCTTCAATCATCACCGCCTGCTGTGAGGCCGAGTATTGCCAGGTGCGGATTCGAATTTCGCCCCGTGCGGCTATCGCCTGCACCGCATTGATTAAAATATTGAGGATCACCTGCTTGAGGAGTTCGCGATCGGCGACGATGGCTGGCAGGCTGGTATCTAATTCCGTGGTAAACGTGATTCGAGCCTGTAGGCCCGCGGTTTGCACGAGGATCAGCGTTTCTTCAATCAACGCATTGAGCTGTACCTGCTGCCACTGGCTTTGTCGCGGGCGTGAGAAATCCAACAGTTGTTGGATGACTTTATTGATTGAGTCAATTTCGTTCAGCACAACGGATAAATATTCCTGATGTTCTGGTAAAGATGTTTGTTGGCGGATGATCTGTACATAGCCACGGATTGCCGTCAGCGGGTTACGTACCTCATGCGCCACTCCAGCCATCAACTCGCCGAGCGTCGCGAGCCTTTCCGTTTGTGCCAGCCGGCGCTGTGTCTCTTTGCGGGCCGTTAAATCAGAGAAGATCACCAGAGCTCCGATTAGTTCGCCATGCGCGTTATGGATCCTGCTGGTGGTGACGCTTATTTCAATAGTGCGGTCGCGGCCAGGAAAACTCACCTCCTGGGCGACATGTTCGGTGCCGTGCTCCAGCGTATCCAGTACCGGGCTGGAGAACTGAGTATCGGCAAAGAGGGTTGCATAGGGTTGTCCGACCAGTTCATGCAACTGATAGCCAGTGATTTGCTCTGCCGCCGGATTCATGGTGGTGACATCACCCTGTCTGTCGATGGCAATGACGCCGTCTGCTGCGTTCTCAATTATCAGGTCGTTAAGGGTTTTGGTTTCCCGAAGCGTTTGTGCCAGCGCATTGACGCTGCGGCTGATTTGCCCCAGTTCGCCGGGCAGTTCAGGCAGGCGGGCAGGTGTTTTTTGCGCCAGCGTGGAGAGGCCGTCGGTGATAATATCGATATTCGCACTGAGACGGCGAGAGAAAAGCACAATCAACAGCAGGCTACTGATGAGTCCGGCAGCCAGTACGGCAATGATCCTGACGTCCATTTTCCAGGCTTGCTGGCGGATATCTTCCGTTAGTTCATTCGCCCAGATATAGCCAATGACTTCACCTTGCCGTTCGATGGGGATCATGGAGTTGAGGATGTCGCCACGAACCTGTCGTCCGGAAAAAACCACAGGTGCGTTGCTGCGCATCACTTCGCGACCGGGGTGATCCTCGGTGATGGTGATACCGACATTACTTTGGTACAACGCAGAGGGGGCGTAGGTGATGATTGCATCCAGTGCTTTGTTGTAATACCCCGCACCGATGCCAGGAAATGCCTGGGTGATCCGTTCGGTGATGGGCCCCAACTCAAGATTCAGCGCCCGAATGCGCGCTTCACGCGGTAAATCCGCGTAGTGGCTAAAGCGATCGCCCAGCGCGCCGTTAAGCAGAGTGAGCACCGATGACAGTTTTTTCTCTTTTTCAGATAAGACTGCTGACCGGCCTTCGGTTTCTACGATATAACCAATAGAAATCGTCGGCACAATGACCATCAGAATGGCCATCATGATCATTTGGTTGCGTAAACGTCGCGGGTATAAACGACGCGTCAGCCATCTCAGCTTGCGCATTCTCACATCCGTGCAGTGTTTTTTAGGCAAACGACGATTATCAGGGGTTAAGACAACGGTGTCAGAGCGGTGTATCATATTCCCGTAAAGAGAGGGCATTGCGACGTCGGACATTTACCGCTACCTTAACCACACTCTATTGATATCCTGAGGCGGAGCTTCGCCCCTTTGAAATACCTTGCTTCCGTTCATTCAACTCTAAAAGTCTCACGCTACCTGTTCAGAGCGCTGGCCTTACTGGTCTGGTGTCTGATTGCTTTTGCGTCGGTGTTCTACATTGTGAATGCGTTGCACCAGCGAGAGTCTGAGATCCGCCAGGAGTTTAATCTCAGCTCCGACCAGGCTCAACGCTACATTCAGCGTACTTCTGACGTGATAAAAGAGCTGAAATACATTGCTGAAAACCGATTAACGGCAGAAAACGGCGTGATGTCATTGCGGGCACGGGATGATAAAACCGTGGTGCCGAATTTTGAACCGCTGTTTGCCGATTCCGACTGTGCGGTGATGGGTAATGCCTGGCGTGGCTCGCTGGAGTCATTGGCGTGGTTTATGCGCTACTGGCGCGACAATTTCTCAGCGGCTTATGATTTGAACCGTGTGTTCCTGATCGGCAGCGATAACCTCTGCATGGCCAATTTCGGTCTGCGGGATATGCCTGTCGAACGTGACGAGGCGCTGAAAGCACTGCATGAGCGCATCATTAAGTATCGCAATGCGCCGCAGGAAGAAAACGGCAATAACCTGTTCTGGATAAGCCAGGGACCGCGTCCGGGCGTGGGGTATTTTTATGCGCTGACGCCGGTCTATCTTGCCAATCGTCTGCAGGCGTTGCTGGGTGTGGAACAGCCGATTCGTATGGAGAACTTCTTCACGCCGGGCAGTTTGCCGATGGGGGTGACAATCCTTGATGAAAATGGTCATGCGCTGATTTCACTCACCGGTCCTGAAGGCAATATTCAGTCTGAACCGCGCTGGATGCAGGAGCGCTCGTGGTTTGGCTACACGCCGGGTTTTCGCAATCTGGTGTTGAAGAAAAACCTGCCGCCATCATCGCTCAGTATTGTGTACTCCGTGCCGGTCGATCTGGTGCTGGAGCGGATACGCATGATGATCCTGAATGCGGTTCTGCTGAATGTGCTGGTAGGTGCGGCGTTGTTTATGCTGACGCGCATGTATGAGCGGCGTATTTTTATTCCAGCGGAAAGCGATGCCCAGCGCCTGGAAGAGCATGAACAGTTTAACCGTAAAATTGTGGCTTCTGCGCCGGTCGGTATTTGTATTCTGCGCACAATTGATGGCATTAACATTCTGAGCAACGAGCTGGCGCATACCTATCTCAACATGCTGACGCATGAAGACAGGCAACGGTTGACGCAAATTATCTGCGGCCAGCAGGTTAATTTCGTCGATGTGTTGACCAGCAATAATACCAATCTGCAAATCAGCTTTGTGCATTCACGTTATCGCAATGAGAACGTAGCCATATGCGTCCTGGTCGATGTGAGTGCGCGTGTGAAAATGGAAGAGTCGTTACAGGAGATGGCGCAGGCGGCGGAACAGGCCAGCCAGTCAAAATCAATGTTCCTTGCGACGGTGAGTCATGAACTACGCACGCCGCTGTATGGCATTATCGGCAACCTTGACTTGCTGCAAACGAAAGAACTGCCCAGCGGAGTGGATCGCCTGGTGACGGCGATGAATAACTCCTCCAGCCTGTTGTTGAAGATTATCAGCGATATTCTTGATTTCTCGAAAATTGAATCCGAACAGTTGAAGATTGAACCGCGCGAATTTTCACCGCGGGAAGTGATGAGCCATATTACGGCCAACTATCTGCCCCTGGTGGTACGCAAGCAACTGGGATTGTACTGTTTCATTGAACCGGATGTGCCTGTGGCATTAAATGGCGATCCGATGCGCTTGCAGCAGGTCATTTCTAACCTGTTGAGTAATGCTATTAAATTCACCGATACCGGCTGTATTGTGCTGCACGTTCAGTGCAGCGGCGACTACCTCAGCATTCGTGTGCGTGATACTGGCGTGGGGATCCCGGCCAAAGAAGTCGTTCGTCTGTTCGATCCCTTCTTCCAGGTGGGGACGGGCGTGCAGCGTAATTTCCAGGGGACCGGGTTAGGTCTGGCTATCTGTGAAAAACTGATCAGCATGATGGACGGGGATATTTCCGTTGATTCTGAACCGGGGATGGGGAGCCAGTTTACGCTGCGGATACCGCTGTATGGAGCCCAGTATCCACAGAATAAAAGTGTGGACGGTCTTGCCAGTACCCGCTGCTGGCTGGCGGTGCGAAACGCGTCACTCTATCACTTTATCGAATCCAGCCTCACGCGTACCGGGATGACGGTGCTGCGTTATGAGGGGCAGCAACCTGATGCAAATGATGTATTGATTGCTGATGATGTGCTGGATCAGGCGTGGCAGGGACGAGCCACGGTGATTTTCTGTCGTCGCCACATTGGTATTCCGCTGGAAAGAACGCCTGGCGAGTGGGTGCACAGCGTGGCATCACCGCACGAGTTGCCGGCGCTGCTGGCGCATATCTACAGCGTTGAACTGGGCAGTGAAGCGCTTTCCACCGCACTACCAGCTCCGGACAAAGTGGGAGCCACAAACGATGACATGATGATTCTGGTGGTTGACGATCATCCGATTAACCGTCGTTTACTGGCCGATCAGTTGGGATCGTTGGGGTATCAGTGTAAAACCGCCAACGACGGTGTGGACGCGCTCAATGTGTTGAGTAAAAACCATATTGATATCGTGCTGAGCGACGTCAACATGCCGAATATGGATGGTTATCGCTTGACGCAGCGTATTCGCCAACTGGGATTAACGCTGCCGGTGATTGGTGTGACGGCCAATGCTTTGGCGGAAGAGAAGCAGCGTTGTCTGGAGTCGGGAATGGACAGTTGCTTATCCAAGCCAGTGACGCTAGACGTGCTGAAGCAGACGCTAACGGTCTATGCGGATCGCGTAAGAAAAACGCGGGGATAAAAGAGGCAGGGTAGCGGTGTTTGCCTTATCCGGCCTACAGAACATACACAACACTGTATTGTTCGTAGGCCAGATAAACGCGGTGCCATCAGGCAGATGATATGAAACCGAATTACTCTTTGTCTGACGGGCTTAACGTCACGGATGACAGGTAATTCAGCAGGGCGATATCGTTTTCCACGCCGAGTTTCATCATTGCAGACTTTTTCTGGCTACTGATGGTTTTAATACTGCGATTGAGTTTTTTAGCGATTTCAGTCACCAGGAAGCCTTCGGCAAACAGGCGCAGAACTTCACTTTCTTTCGGTGACAGGCGTTTGTCGCCATAACCGCTGGCGCTGATTTTTTCCAGCAGGCGAGAGACGCTTTCCGGGGTGAATTTCTTACCTTTTTGCAGCGCCGCCAGCGCCTTCGGCAGGTCAGTTGGCGCACCTTGTTTCAGCACGATCCCTTCAATGTCGAGATCCAGTACCGCGCTCAGGATGGCCGGGTTGTTGTTCATGGTCAAAACGATGATCGACAGGCTCGGGAAATGGCGTTTGATATATTTAATTAACGTGATCCCATCACCATATTTATCTCCCGGCATTGAGAGATCGGTAATCAACACATGAGCATCTAATTTAGGCAAATTGTTGATCAGTGCAGTGGAGTCTTCAAATTCGCCGACAACGTTCACCCATTCGATTTGTTCAAGTGATTTACGAATACCGAACAGTACAATCGGATGGTCATCGGCAATAATTACGTTCATAGTGTTCATGTATTGGGCTACCTTGCTACAGCAAGCTCTTGACGTAAACGTCAATGTCGCTGATGTACTTTTCTATACCTGGAGCATCTTTCTCTTGAATAAGATGTTCCAGCGCTTCACATAACTGCTTGCCGGGTACCAGATTAAGCATGGCAAACACGCCTTTCAGGCGATGGGCCGTTTGGGCTAACGCAGCGAAATCGCTGGTTGCTGCCTCAGTATACAACCTCTTAACATCATCCGGTACTGTGTCTACAAAGAGTGCATAGTAACCACTGGCATGAAGTTCGGCGTTTTCATCACCGCCGAGGGGGAGTTCCTGGATCTCTTCTTGCGCCAGTTGTTCTTCTATTAGCTCCAGGACAGCTTCCTGCATAGCATTGCTCATATTAAAGTTGACGCGCAGCTGACCGGGGCCAATTTTTCGCACGCCAGACTCATCATCGCTTAAAAGCAAGCCCGAGGCAGTAAGATTAGACGGATTATCAGTGATAAAGAGATCATATTCTTGACTATTCAGTCGCTCATCGGGCGTGATGCAGGTTGCTCCCCAGTTTTCCAGCTGACGCAATACAATGCTGCGTACGTCATTCGAGGTGACGTCAACCATCACGCAGACGTCATCTAACAGCCGTTCTTCATTATCAGCATGTTGGTCATGCAGCGGCATCTTAACATGGACGATATAACGCGTTCCAAGTTCTTCCCGCGCTTTAATATTCAGATGTCCACCCAGTTTGCGCGCTAGCTGATCGCACAACCAGAACGTGAGTGGATTCGCTTTGCCATATCGATCGCTCTGCGTGTCATTGCTGAACGGAAAGTGCAGATTATCAATTTCATTCAGCGCGACGCCTTCCCCGGTATCCAGAATACGGAAGGTCAGACGCTCTGCCTCCGACTCATCCTGGTCGACGTCCAGCGTAATTTTGCCAATCTGCGTTGTGGTCACGGCATATTGGATGAGTAGCAGCAAAATACGACGCAGGGCATCGCGGTCGCCGCGGCGCTCATCATTGGCGCTCAGGTGATTTTTAATCAGCAGCTGCAACCCTTTACGCTTGATGGCGGGTAGTACTTCAGGCACTACGTCGTCAATTAACGCCTGCACGGAAAACAGCGTTGATTCACTTTTCCAGTCATCGCTTTCCAGAAGATTGGCCAACTGAATCTCATCGACCATACGTACCAGAACGTCTGCCTGGTTTGCCAGTTTGTGGCTGTCGGGCGTATTGAGTGCGGCAGCATTGATGGCCAGCGTTTTGGCGGGATCTTTCAGTGCGCGACCAATGTTTTGCATAAAGGCGGCGCGAGCCTGTTGGTTTTTCTCATACAGTCGCTGCGCTTGTTTCAGCTTTTTATTTACCAGCACTTCGCGGTCCTGGTCGCGAATGATAAAGATCTGCGTGCGGGCTGAGATCTGGCTGCGGAACAGCCTGATCTCATACAATTCATTATTGATTGTGGCCTGGATTACCCCCTGATGCTGCTCCGCCATGCTGGTGATATTTTGCAGATTTAAATGTGGCAGCAGGTGGTCGGCAATTTTATTGCTGATAACCGTGCGGTTGGATTCCTGGTCGTGTACCAATAACCCCAGCGGCAGCAGCGAAACAATTTCTTCATTGATTGCACGAAGCACCCGGAGTTCATTATTTGCGGCAAGGTTTGGCGCTACTTCGTTTGAGCGGGCAGGGAGGTGGCGGAAAGTGGTATAGCCAAACAGCGCCAGCGCCAGCAGAGCGATATTCAGTAACAGCGGCAGCAGAATGCTTTGCAGCGTATCAAGCAGTAATGAACCAAAGGGAACCTGCCAGACCAGTCGCATATCCGTTGAATTTAGCGCTGAAGAGATCTCAATCTTGCTATTGTTAAAGTTGATGCTGACGCTGTCAGGCGACTCTTTTTCACTGAGATGTTCAGCCGTAGACGTGGCATCGGGCTCCAGGTGAAAGCTGTCCAACTGCATGCCCGGGGGGATCAAATCATTAATCGGCAGGTCAAACGCGACCACGGTTGCCAGATGCCCTGGCTGATTAAAGGTTGTGCGTAACGTGAAGTAATGACCGTTTTGCCAGACCAGCCGGCGAAGGGACGAGAAGCTTTCACGCTCATCGAGCGCATTGGCCTGTTGTAACATCTCAGCGCGGCGCGAGTCGACAATGTTGCCAATTGTCGATTCTTTAAAGCCGGAGGTGAGATCTTTCAGCGGCAATGTTGAGATAAGAATCAGGCTATTGTCCTGACCATTCAGATAATACATAGACCATGGGACATTCTCCGCGCCCCACAGTGTATCCAGATAGGTTGAGATCCGCTGGGTCATTTCCAGCGTAGAACTGTCATGCGAGCCGAAAATCAGCGCTTCAGTCTTTCTACGGGGTTTTTCAAGATAGTAGACATCTTGCTTGAGTCGGGTTTCCTGTAACCCGTCGGCAGTCGATGAGTTGGTTGTCGCTGCAATATTGTCATAGATTTGCCAGGTCACGTATCGCCAGGTATCTACCCTTTTATGAATAGCGTGGGTGATATCGACAATCTGATAGCTCTTATCTTTAAGCCAGGTGTTGACCGCGCTCTGGACCATCACGCCCATCATCACCAACAGCACCACGATCAGTAATAAGAAGAAACGGGTAATACTTCCCGGAAGCAGGGAGAATCGGGTAGAAGCCGTTGTGTCAGACTGACTCATTCGTGTTTATGACCTGTTAAAACGACGCTAAAGATGAAGGGGCAGTATAAAGGGTAATGTATGAATTGCCATACTTACGCAACATCTGCGGAGCTGCGTTTTTTATTGCTGTGTATCGTTGCCAGGCAGGCAATGCAAACGTGTACAGCCGGTCACTATCAGTACAAATAAAGGTATGAAACCTACAGATTTAGCATTAAATAACAAGAAATTATTTGCCTGATTTATATGCGATGGTGAACAGGTGAGATAGTTAATAGTCGTTATAGTTTTTCATCGGTAGCACAGAACCGCGATGTTTGTGTAAAGAAGGGTAAAAAAAAACCGAACGCAGAGCATTCGGTTGAAATAGGGGTAAACAGACATTCATGAATGAATGACGGTAATAAATAAAGTTAATGATGATAGCGAGTCTATTTTAGTTGCGAGTGAAGATTTTGTTTTATCATTCAGTGCTATGGTTGCGCTTTGTGTACTTTATTGATTTATATATATTTTGTAATGATTCTTGACTATTCGTGCTTATTCTCTCCATTTTCTTAATTAAAAAAAGTTCCCTTTTGTTAATGTTTTGAAACATCTACATAGATAAATGAAACATCTTTAAAGTATTAGTATCATATTCGTGTTGGATTATTCTGTGTTTTTGCGGAGAATGAAGTTGCCGACTGGTTAATGAGGGTTAGCCAGTGAGCAGTGGCATAAAAAAGCAATAAAGGCATATAACAGAGGGTTAATAACATGAAAGTTAAAGTACTGTCCCTCCTGGTACCGGCTCTGCTGGTAGCAGGCGCAGCAAATGCGGCTGAAATTTACAACAAAGACGGCAACAAATTAGATCTGTACGGTAAAGTCGACGGTTTGCACTATTTCTCTGATGACTCTACTAAAGATGGTGATCAGACCTATATGCGTATCGGCTTCAAAGGTGAAACCCAGGTTAACGACCAACTGACCGGTTACGGCCAGTGGGAATACCAGATCATGGGTAACTCCTCTGAAAACGAAAACAACGCCTGGACGCGTGTCGCGTTTGCCGGTCTGAAATTCGCTGATGCAGGTTCTTTCGACTACGGTCGTAACTACGGCGTGGTTTATGACGTCACGTCCTGGACCGACGTTCTGCCGGAATTCGGCGGCGATACCTACGGTTCTGACAACTTCATGCAGCAGCGTGGTAACGGCTTTGCAACCTACCGTAACACCGATTTCTTCGGTCTGGTTGATGGTCTGAACTTTGCCCTGCAGTACCAGGGTAAAAACGGTAGTCCGGAAGGTGAAGGCATGACCGGCGTGACTGGCAACGGTCGTGACGCACTGAATCAGAACGGTGACGGCGTCGGCGGATCTATCACTTATGATATCGGCGAAGGCTTCTCCCTGGGTACCGCAGTCACCAGCTCCAAACGTACTGATGAGCAGAACAAGCTGAACTTCGGTACCGGCGATCGTGCTGAAACCTACACTGGCGGTCTGAAATACGACGCGAACAATGTGTACCTGGCAGCACAGTACACCCAGACCTACAACGCAACGCGTGCAGGTAAATTGGGCTGGGCTAACAAAGCACAGAACGTTGAAGCTGTTGCGCAGTACCAGTTCGACTTCGGTCTGCGTCCGTCCGTGGCTTACCTGCAGTCAAAAGGTAAAGATCTGGACAACGGCTACGGCGACCAGGATATCCTGAAATATGTTGATGTTGGCGCGACCTACTACTTCAACAAAAACATGTCTACCTATGTTGATTACAAAATCAACCTGCTGGATGACAACCAGTTCACCCGTAATGCAGGTATCTCTACCGATGATATCGTAGCACTGGGTCTGGTTTACCAGTTCTAATCTGTATCTATTTCTATCAAAGGCCCTACGGGGCCTTTTTTAATGCCGTTTTTCTGACGTACAAACACTCTTTTTTGGTGTACTCTTGCGCCCGTTTTCATAAGGGTAATCACGTATGGATATGATTTTTTGTCGTGCAGCGCTCCTGGCTGTAACACTCTTTTTTGTCGGGTGCGATGAGGCCCCGAAATCAACCCAGACCCCGTCCTCAACCGCGACAGTCCTGGAAGGCAAAACCATGGGCACTTTCTGGCGGGTCAGTGTGGTTGGCGTGGATGCCAAACGTGCCGGGGAGTTGCAGGTGAAGATCCAGACTCAGCTCGATGCTGATGATCAACTGCTTTCTACCTATAAGAATGATTCTGCGCTGATGCGTTTTAACCTGTCAAAAAGCTTGTCACCGTGGCCGGTGAATGATGCGCTGGCGGATATTGTGACATCGGCGTTACGTATTGGCGCAAAAACCGACGGCGCGATGGACATCACCGTCGGTCCGTTGGTCAACCTGTGGGGCTTTGGCCCGGATCGGCAACCGCTACATATTCCCACCCAAGGGCAAATTGACGCTGCAAAAGCGCAAACCGGACTTTCACATCTGAAGGTTGTTAATGAGGCGCACCAGAATTATCTGCAGAAAGATCTGCCGGCGCTGTACGTTGATCTCTCCACCGTGGGGGAAGGGTATGCGGCTGACCATCTGGCGCGATTGATGGAACAGGAAGGGATCGCCCGCTATCTGGTTTCTGTTGGCGGCGCGCTGAATAGCCGTGGAATGAATGCCGAGGGGCAACCGTGGCGTGTGGCAATACAGAAACCGACCGATCGTGAAAACGCGGTCCAGGCGATTGTCGATATCAATGGGCATGGTATCAGCACCTCCGGTAGCTATCGCAACTATTACGAACTGGATGGCAAGCGTCTTTCCCATGTCATCGATCCGCAAACCGGCCGTCCGATTGAACACAATCTGGTCTCTGTGACGGTGATTGCACCCACGGCGCTGGAGGCTGATGGTTGGGATACCGGGCTAATGGTGCTTGGCCCGCAAAAAGCCAAAGAGGTTGTGCGTCGCGAAGGGTTAGCGGTGTATATGATTGTTAAAGAAGGCGAAGGGTTTAGCACCTGGATGTCGCCGCAGTTTAAAAGCTTCCTGGTCAGCGAAAAAAATTAAAAAGCAAGATTGCGGGTTTTTATAACCCGCAATGCGGACACACTGAGGCTAAGCGCTATGCTTAACAAAGGAGTCCATCATGACAAATCTCTTACACATCACTGATGATGAACGCTGGCAGTCTGTGCTGGATCGTGACGCCAGGGCTGACGGTCAGTTTGTTTTTGCTGTTCAGACTACAGGCATTTTTTGTCGACCGTCCTGTCGGGCAAAACATGCGCTGCGCAAAAATGTCAGTTTCTTCGCGGATGCCGAGCAGGCACAGGCGGCAGGGTTTCGTCCCTGCAAACGCTGCCGGCCGGACAAAGATAGCGCGCAACAGCAGCGGCTGGACAAAATAGCCCACGCCTGTCAGTTGCTGGAGCAGGAGTCCCCCCTCACACTGGAGGCTCTTGCGCAGCATGTTGCGATGAGCCCGTTTCACCTGCATCGCCTGTTCAAAGCCACCACCGGGATGACCCCCAAAGCCTGGCAACAGTCGTGGCGTGCCCGTCGCCTGCGTGACGCGCTGGCAAAAGGCGCACCGGTCACGCAGGCGATTCTTGACGCCGGATTCCCCGACAGCAGCAGCTATTACCGCAAAGCGGATCAGGCGTTAGGCATGACCGCCAGGCAATTTCGTCAAGGCGGCGGTAATGTTTCTGTGCGCTATACCCTCACAGATTGCGCCCTCGGCCGTTGCCTGGTGGCGGAAAGTGAACGGGGTATCTGCGCGATCTTGCTGGGCGACGACGATGCTACGCTGATAGCAGAATTGCATGAACTGTTTCCGACGGCACGTGACGAGCCCGCCGATACGGAGTTTCAACAACATGTGCGTGAGGTGATCGCCGTGATTAACACGCGCAATACCGCACTGTCACTGCCGCTGGATATTCAGGGAACCGCCTTTCAGCAGCAGGTATGGCAAGCGCTGCGGGCAATCCCTTGTGGTGAGACGGTGAGTTATCAGCAACTTGCCAGCACTATCGGCAAGCCGAAGGCGGTGCGTGCCGTAGCCAGCGCCTGCGCGGCGAACAAGCTGGCGATTGTGATCCCGTGTCACCGCGTAATCCGCGGTGATGGCGCGCTTTCTGGCTATCGTTGGGGAATAACGCGCAAGGCGCAACTGTTGCAACGTGAAGCCACCCGCGAGGAAACGTAATGCTCGATCTCTTTGCAGATGAGAAACCCTGGCACGAGCCGCTGGCGTCAGGTGCGGTGATTTTGCGGCGCTTTGCATTTGAATCCGCCCCCGCTTTACTGCGGGCAATCGCGGCGACAGCCAGACAGTCGCCGTTTCGCCAGATGGTCACCCCTGGCGGTTATACGATGTCGGTAGCCATGACGAATTGCGGCCATCTGGGCTGGACAACGGATCAACATGGCTACCTCTATTCACCGGTCGATCCATTAACCGGCGTTCACTGGCCGCCATTACCCGAGGTCTTTGCTGAGCTGTGCCAACAGGCGGCAACGGCCGCAGGCTATCCTGATTTTCAACCGGATGTTTGCCTTATTAATCGCTATACGCCGGGGGCAAAACTGTCTTTACATCAGGATAAAGATGAGCCTGACCTGCGAGCGCCTATCGTCTCTGTATCGCTGGGCCTGCCGGCGATTTTTCAGTTTGGCGGCTTACGGCGCAACGATCCCTTAAAGCGAGTATTGCTGGAGCATGGTGATGTGGTGGTATGGGGGGGAAACTCGCGGCTGTTTTATCATGGCGTCCAGCCGCTTAAGACGGGGTATCATCCATTGACGGGAGATTGTCGTTATAACCTGACGTTTCGCCAGGCAGGTAAAAAAGAATAAAAATAAGAATTATTATTGCTGTCAGCGAAGAGATGTTTAAACTGCGGGCTGTTATTACTTGTCCGGGTTGTTTGCATGGAACTTTTACTTCTTGTCTGGCGGCAGTATCGCTGGCCATTTATCAGCGTCATGGCGCTCAGCCTTGTCAGTGCCGCGCTGGGGATTGGGCTGATTGCGTTTATTAATCAGCGCCTGATTGAAACGGTCGACACCACGCTGATGGTGCTACCGGAGTTTCTTGGCCTGCTGCTGTTACTGATGGTCGTCACCCTCGGTTCACAGCTGGCGCTCACCACGCTGGGGCACCACTTTGTCTACCGTCTGCGTAGCGAATTTATCAAACGAATTCTGGACACCCACGTCGAGCGTATCGAGCAAATCGGTAGCGCCTCGTTACTGGCCGGTTTAACCAGCGATATCCGTAACATTACCATTGCCTTTGTCCGCCTGCCTGAGCTGGTACAGGGGATTATTTTGACCGTGGGGTCGGCGGCGTATCTGGCGATGCTGTCGACTAAAATGCTGCTGGTGACGGCAATCTGGATGGCAATCACCATCTGGGGCGGATTTGTGCTGGTGGCGCGGGTGTATAAACACATGGCTACCCTGCGTGAAACCGAAGACAAGCTGTACAACGACTACCAGACGGTGCTGGAAGGGCGCAAAGAGCTGACGCTCAACCGGGAACGTGCGGAGCATATCTTTAATCAGCTGTACGTCCCGGATGCCAAAGAGTACCGTCATCATATTATCCGTGCCGATACCTTCCACCTGAGCGCGGTCAACTGGTCGAACATTATGATGCTGGGCGCTATTGGCCTGGTGTTCTGGATGGCCAACAGTCTGGGCTGGGCGGATACCGCCGTGGCGGCGACCTATTCGCTGACGCTGCTATTCCTGCGCACGCCGCTGCTCTCTGCCGTCGGCGCGCTGCCAACGCTGCTGACTGCACAGGTGGCGTTCAACAAGCTGAATAAGTTCTCCCTGGCCTCCTTCAAGGCTGAATTCCCACGGCCAACCGCATTTCCGGACTGGCAAACGCTGGAGTTGCGCGACGTGGTTTTCCGCTATCAGGATAATGCGTTCGCCGTTGGGCCAGTGAATCTGACCATTCATCGTGGTGAACTGATCTTCCTGATTGGCGGTAACGGTAGTGGGAAATCTACGCTGGCGATGTTGCTGACCGGGCTATACCAGCCACAGTCTGGTGAGATTTTACTGGATGGCAAGGCGGTTGCTGTCGAAAAACCGGAGGACTACCGCAAGCTGTTCTCCGCGGTGTTTACCGACGTCTGGCTGTTTGACAAATTGCTGGGACCTGAAGGCAGAGACGCTTCTCCGGCGCTGGTAGCGAAGTGGCTGGATCATCTGCAAATGGCGCACAAGCTGGAACTGAACGACGGGCGCATTCTCAACCTGAAGCTGTCGAAAGGGCAGAAAAAGCGTGTGGCGCTGTTGCTGGCCTTAGCAGAGGAGCGCGACATCATTCTGCTGGATGAATGGGCCGCCGATCAGGATCCCCATTTCCGGCGTGAATTCTACCAGGTGTTGCTGCCGCTGATGCAGGAGATGGGCAAAACCATTTTCGCCATTAGTCATGACGATCATTACTTTATTCATGCAGACCGTTTGCTGGAAATGCGTAATGGGCAATTGAGTGAACTGCTGGGCGATGAACGCGATGCGGCTTCGCGCGATGCGGTGGCGCGCACTGCATGATCCCACATGCCGCCGGTTTTTTATCCACCCGGCGGCCTCGTTTATTGTTATTTACATAATTCGGCATCATGATTGATGATATTTCATATCATGGATTTATGATTAATGTCCGCAATAAACAAAAACAGCGCCAGGCTACGTGATGAAGAGCGTGCGCGTCTAATCTGGCTGCTGACCACTGATAAAGCCATTATTTCAACACTGTTGGGCAAGCTTACCCTGGCTGAGCAATATGACGTCGGCACGTTAGCCGACGATATTGCTGAGGTAGGGGCTCTGGTGGCGCATCTGCCGCCACCCGATCTGGCCGATACCCTCGAAGCACTGCCCTCCGAAGAGCGTCACGCCCTGTGGCGACTGGTCGAAAGTGAAAAACGCGGCAACGTCCTGCTTGAAGCATCAGAAAATGTGTGGGATGACCTGATCGACGAGATGAGTGACCGCGAGCTACTGGATGCGCTGCAATATCTCGATATCGACGAACAGATTTATCTGGTACAGCATTTACCCCGTAACCTTACCGGTCGACTGCTGGCATCATTGCCTGCTGAAGAGCGTGCGCGCGTACGTCAGGTGCTGCACTACGAGAAGAATCGCGTCGGTGCGATCATGGAGTTCGAAGTCATCACCGTACGTCCGGACGTGACGCTGGAAGTGGTGCAGCGGTACTTGCGGCGGCTGGGAAAAATGCCGGAGAACACCGATAAACTCTTCGTAACCGATCGCAATAAAGTGCTGGTGGGTGAACTGACGCTAACCTGTATTCTGCTCAATGACGTGCAGCGTAAAGTCAGCGAAGTGATGGAGGACGATCCGCTCACATTTTCTCCGGAAGATATCGCCGAGAATGCTGCGCGTACGTTTGAACGTGACAACCTGGTTAGTGCTGCGGTGGTTGATCCCTCAGGCAAACTGATGGGACGCTTAACCATCGATGAGATCGTCGACGTGGTTTATGAAGAAACCGATACCGATCTGCGTCGAATGGGGGGCTTAAGTGCCGAAGAGGATGTATTCGCTCCGGTCACTAAAGCGGTAAAAACCCGTTGGGCGTGGCTGGCAATTAATCTCTGTACCGCTTTTATCGCCTCGCGGGTAATCGACGGTTTCGAGCACACCATTTCACAACTGGTGGCGCTGGCCTCGCTGATGCCAATTGTGGCAGGGATTGGCGGTAATACGGGTAATCAGACCATCACCATGATTGTCCGGGCGCTGGCGTTGCAGAATATTCAGCCCGGCAACCTGACGTTTCTGATCCTGCGTGAGATGGGGGTAGCGCTGATCAACGGCCTTGTCTGGGGCGGCATCATGGGCGGCATCACCTGGTGGCTGTACGATGATATGGCGCTGGGCGGCGTGATGACCCTGGCAATGATGCTCAATCTGCTGATGGCGGCGCTGATGGGCGTTATCATTCCGATGACGATGGTGAAGCTCGGGCGCGATCCGGCGGTCGGCTCCAGCGTCATGATTACCGCTATCACCGACACCGGCGGATTCTTTATTTTTCTGGGTCTGGCGACGCTGTTTTTGATGTAGACGCCCGTTTCCTACTGACGATGCGCGGCAGTATCAACATCGTGATCACGCCGGCAACCACGCCAATCGCCAGGTTGCCGGTAGAGACTGTCGCGGCGACGGTAACCAACATTGCCAGCGTTTCGGTGACCGGCATGTTGGTCAGCGTCGCGGGTCGGATGCTGTGCCAGCTAAACGTTTTTACCGCCACAATCACCATAATTCCCGCCAGTACTGACATTGGTATCTTTGCCATCACCTCGCTGAGTGCGGTGACGAGCAGCAGCAAGACCAGGCTGGCGGCAAACGTGGAAACGCGGCTGCGAGCTTTCCCCATCTCAACGTTGACAATCGTTTGACCGATCATCGCGCATCCGGCGATGCCGCCATAAAAACCGGCCAGGATATTGGCTACGCCCAGTCCGGTACTTTCACGGTTTTTATTCGACGGGGTGACCGTCAGGTCGTCAACCAGTCGGGCAGTTAATAGCGATTCCATCAATCCAACAAAAGCGATGCTCAGCGCGCAGGGCCAGATAATGGTTAACGTTTGCAGGTTGAGTGGTACAAGTAACTGCGTCAAGCCCGGCAAACCGCCGCTCATTGAACCTTCGTCACCGACAGTCGGTAACAGTTGCCCGCTGGTGACAGTGAACACCGTCAGCAGCACGATAGCGATCAGCGGCGCGGGGATGGCTTTGATAAACCGCGGAACCCACAGCACAATCAGCAGCGTCAGGACGAACAGCCCCCAGATGAGCGGGCTTTTCCCCCAGAAATGCGGGACCTGGGCAAAGAAAATCAAAATACCCAGCGCGTTGACAAATCCTGTCATCACGGCCGTAGGGATGAACCGCATCAAACGCGCCATTCCTGACACACCAAACAGGATCTGAATAATCCCGGCCAGCACTACCGCAGGCAGGATGTACTGCACGCCGTGTTGATGCACCATCGGGCCAATGACTAATGCAACCGATCCTGCAGCGGCGGTAACCATTGCCGGACGCCCACCTAAAAAGGACATCGCCAGGCACAGTACGACCGAGGCTATCAGGCTGACTTTCGGATCGACGCCAGCAATAACGGAAAAAGAGATCACTTCCGGGATCAGAGCCAGGGCGGTTACCACACCGGCCAGCGTTTCACGAACCAGCAGGCGGGGGTGGCGTAACACGGTGTGGGTGGTGTGTTCTGCCACCGCGGCAGAGGAAGAGTGTGTTGCAGACATAGTTACTCTCAGGTCAGAAAAGGCCTGATGACAGCAGACCGACAGGCATCCGTGCGGTGAATAGCAAAGCGCAGCATAGTACCCGTCTGACGGGGAGGTTTCCAGAAATGATTGTCAATAACCATATAAAGAATCAACGTATTAATAACATTTTTAAAATTTAAATATAATTTATAAACAATATTTAATTATTTTTACTTAAGTGTTACCGTTGTTACCGCTCGATTTTCACCTGCATAAAAAGCAAAAAGCGATACTAAAAGTAAGGCATTAACATTATGAAAAAAGTGACTGCCATGCTCTTCACCATGGCTGTAGGGCTGAATGTTGTCTCGATGGCAGCAAAAGCGAAAGCGGCGGAAGAGCAGGAAACGGATGTACTGTTGATTGGCGGCGGCATCATGAGCGCCACACTGGGAACCTATTTACAGGAGCTGGAGCCGCAATGGTCAATGACCATGGTAGAGCGACTGGATGGCGTTGCTCAGGAGAGTTCAAACGGCTGGAACAACGCCGGAACAGGCCACTCCGCACTGATGGAACTGAACTACACGCCTAAAAAGGCTGACGGTAGCATCAGTATTGAAAAGGCAGTCGAAATTAACGAAGCCTTCCAGATTTCCCGCCAGTTCTGGGCGTATCAGGTCAACAACGGCGTGATGCATGAACCCCGCTCGTTTATCACCACTGTTCCCCATATGAGCTTTGTCTGGGGCGACGAGAACGTGAATTTCCTGCGTGCCCGTTACACGGCACTCCAGCAAAGCACCCTGTTCCGCGGTATGCGCTACTCTGAAGATCACGCGCAGATTAAAGAATGGGCGCCTTTGGTTATGGAAGGTCGCGATCCGAAACAGAAAGTTGCGGCAACGCGTACCGAGATCGGTACTGACGTGAACTACGGTGAAATTACGCGCCAGCTGATTGCATCGTTGCAGAAAAAACCTAATTTTGCGCTGCAACTGAGCACCGAAGTTCGCGGCTTTAAGCGTAACGCGGATAATAGCTGGACCGTCACGGTTGCTGATCTGAAAAACAATGAAGCGGAACACGCTATTAAGGCGAAGTTTGTCTTTATCGGTGCCGGTGGCGCTGCCCTGAAGCTGTTGCAGGAAACCGACATTCCGGAAGCGAAAGGCTATGCCGGATTCCCGGTTGGCGGGCAGTTCCTGGTGGCGGAAAACCCTGATGTGGTCAATCGTCATCTGGCGAAAGTGTATGGTCAGGCCTCCGTTGGTGCGCCGCCGATGTCCGTACCGCACATCGATACCCGTATTCTGGATGGTAAACGTGTAGTGCTGTTTGGGCCATTCGCGACATTCTCCACTAAGTTCCTGAAAAACGGTTCATTGTGGGATCTGCTCAGTTCTACCACCACGTCGAACTTTATGCCGATGGTCAACGTGGGTCTGGATAACTTCGATCTGGTCAAATATCTGGTAAGCCAGGTCATGCTCAGCGACGACGAGCGTTTTGCCGCGCTGCAAGAGTACTATCCACAGGCGAAAAAAGAAGACTGGCGTTTATGGCAGGCAGGCCAGCGTGTGCAGATTATCAAAAGTGATGCGGAGAAGGGCGGCGTTCTGCGTCTGGGAACCGAAGTGGTCAGCGATAAAGAAGGCACCATTGCTGCGCTGCTGGGTGCATCACCGGGGGCATCAACCGCGGCACCGATCATGCTGCATCTGATGGAAAAAGTGTTTAAAGATAAAGTTGCCAGCCCGGAATGGCAGGCGAAGCTGAAAACGATTATTCCGTCTTATGGCACGAAGCTGAACGGCAACGTTGAGGCTACGGAGCAAGAGCTGCAATACACCAGCGAAGTACTGGGTCTGAAGTACGATAAACCGCAGGTTGCTGATGAAGCGCCGAAACCACAGCTAAAACCTCAGGCGCAACCGCAGCCTGAGCAGAAAGCCGTGGCGGATATCGCGCTGTAAAAAAAGGCCGGATGGCGCTGCGCTTATCCGGCCTACTTCTACTTCATGCGTCTGTATGCCGGATAAGGCGGTACGCCGCCATCCGGCACATTCTCACTTATCGCACGACGGCGTCCTGAATTTTATCTTCTGCTTTCCAGATGCGGTATTTCACCTCCACGTTTTCCGGGGTGTAAACCACAATCGGTAATTTGCTGTTGTAACGCAGCATACCGTCTTCACCCAGATACGCGGTGATGAATTTCTTCTCTTTCTTGCCGTCCGGGCAGGCCATCATGGTTGAAACCGGAGACGTAACTTTGTCGAATACATAGTAGTCATAACCCCAACCTTCCAGCGTTTTGCTGTCCAGTTCTCCGCCAAGGCGATGTTTGTTGCAATCAACTTCCAGCGTTTGTCCGATCAGCAGTTCTACTTTCAGAGTAGATTCATCTTTCTCAGGAGTAAGCTGAATAACCTGACGCTTCATTCCCTTGTCCGCTTTAGGATAAGGGGCGACTTTTTCCAGCGGCTGAGCGCTGGCATCGGTGGTTGTCGCCCACACAGAGGTGCTGGCGAAGGCGGCAAGGAGTACGGCAGGGACAATTGTCTTCATCTTATTGTTCACAGTGTTTCCTTTCTTCTGTCTTATGAACGTATCAAGGGCAGGTTAGCATATTCATATCGTCTATTAATCTAAATTTACTTATATTTTAAGTGCATTAATTAAAGGTTTATAAGTTGTGTAGCGATAAATACCAGGAATTATCTTAATTGTGAGATTATTCTCTGTTTCATGTTTTCGTTATATAATTGATTATATAACTCATTGAAATGTGAGCAAAAGCGCACTTTTTCCCGCCAACTCAACACTCTTTTGATCCGGCAACAGCATTTACCCCAATTGGGGTATGCACCTCAAACACATCCTGAAATATCTTACGGCTAAAAATAACTACTCATAAATAGTGCGTTTTTTATTGTCGTTCAACCCGCCGAGGGAGAGCGTCATTATGGAAGGACAATGTCATGGTTGATTTATCCCGTCGAGGCATGTTGACAGGCAGTTGGCGTAAAGCCAGCAATGGGATTCGTCCGCCGTGGAGCATGGAAGACTCACATTTTCTGGCTCATTGCCTCCGTTGTGACGCCTGCATCCAGGCGTGTGAAACCGACATCCTGCAGCGAGGCCAGGGCGGTTATCCAGGCGTAAATTTCAAACACGGCGAATGCAGCTTTTGTTACGCCTGCGCAGAGGCCTGCCCCGAATCACTTTTTCTTCCGCGCCACACCAGGGCATGGGATCTGAATTTTTCGATCGGTGACAACTGTCTCGCGCATCAGTCCGTTGAATGCCATCGCTGTCAGGATAGCTGTGAACCCATGGCCATAACCTTTCGTCCCACGCTGTCCGGTATTTATCAGCCACAGCTCGACAATCAGGCATGTAACGGATGCGGCGCGTGTGTCGCTATCTGTCCGGTATCAGCCATTAATGCGGAGTACAACCATGGACACTAACTGGCAGGTCTGCAGCCTGGTCGTTCAGGCCAAAAGTCAGCACATCAGTGATATCGCTACGCAGTTACGTTCGTTTCCGGGTTGCGAAGTTGCTCTCAGCGATGTGGAAAGCGGTCAACTGATTGTGGTGGTGGAAGCAGAGCACAGTGAAACGCTAATGAAAACAATTGAGTCAGTGCGCAACGTTGCGGGCGTGCTGGCGGTGTCGCTGGTTTATCACCAGCAGGATGAGCAAGGTGAGGAAACACCATGAAACTCAGTCGTCGTAGCTTTATGAAAGCTAACGCCGTTGCGGCCGCTGCGGCGGCTGCCGGGTTAAGCGTGCCGGGCGTAGCCCGTGCGGTAGTCGGTCAGCAAGAAGCGATCAAATGGGATAAAGCCCCGTGCCGTTTTTGCGGTACCGGTTGTGGCGTATTGGTAGGCACTCAACAAGGGCGTGTTGTGGCATGTCAGGGTGACCCGGATGCGCCGGTTAACCGTGGGCTCAACTGCATCAAAGGTTACTTCCTGCCGAAAATCATGTACGGAAAAGACCGTTTAACGCAGCCGATGCTGCGCATGAAAGACGGCAAATATCACAAAGAAGGCGAATTCACCCCGATTAGCTGGGACCAGGCCTTTGATGTGATGGAAGAGAAATTTAAAACCTCTCTGAAAGAGAAAGGGCCAGACGCTATTGGTATGTTTGGCTCCGGTCAGTGGACCATCTGGGAAGGCTACGCTGCCGCAAAACTGTTCAAAGCCGGTTTCCGTTCAAACAACATCGATCCGAACGCGCGTCACTGCATGGCGTCAGCCGTTGTGGGCTTTATGCGTACCTTTGGTATGGATGAGCCGATGGGCTGTTATGACGATATCGAGCATGCGGATGCTTTCGTCCTGTGGGGCGCTAATATGGCGGAAATGCACCCGATCCTGTGGTCGCGCATCACCAACCGTCGTCTGTCCGATCCTAACGTCAACGTCGCCGTTCTCTCTACCTTCCAGCATCGTAGCTTTGAGCTGGCGGATAACGGTATCGTCTTTACGCCGCAAAGCGACCTGGTGATCCTCAACTACATCGCAAACTATATCATTCAAAACAATGCGATAAACCAGGACTTCTTTAGCAAGCACGTTAACCTGCGTAAAGGGGCGACGGATATCGGCTACGGTCTGCGTCCAACCCATCCGCTGGAAAAAGCGGCGAAAAACCCGGGTTCCGATGCCTCGGAACCGATCAGTTTTGAAGAGTACAAAGCGTTTGTTGCGGAGTATACGCTGGATAAAACTGCAGAAATGACCGGCGTGCCAAAAGATCAGCTGGAACAGCTGGCGCAGTTGTATGCCGATCCTAAGAAGAAAGTCATCTCCTACTGGACGATGGGCTTTAACCAGCATACCCGTGGCGTATGGGCTAATAACCTGGTCTATAACCTGCACCTGCTGACCGGTAAAATTTCTCAGCCAGGCTGCGGCCCATTCTCGCTGACGGGTCAGCCTTCCGCTTGTGGTACCGCGCGTGAAGTCGGGACCTTCTCTCACCGTCTGCCTGCGGATATGGTGGTGACGAACGAGAAACACCGCGATATCTGTGAAAAACACTGGAATATTCCGGCGGGGACCATTCCGGCGAAAATCGGTCTGCATGCTGTGGCGCAGGACCGCGCACTGAAAGATGGCAAGCTCAATGTTTACTGGGTGATGTGTAACAACAACATGCAGGCTGGGCCGAACATCAACGAAGAGCGCATGCCTGGCTGGCGCGATCCGCGCAACTTTATCATCGTTTCCGATCCGTACCCGACGGTCAGTGCTCTGGCGGCCGACCTGATCCTGCCAACAGCGATGTGGGTAGAGAAAGAAGGGGCTTACGGTAACGCCGAGCGCCGTACTCAGTTCTGGCGCCAGCAGATTAAAGCACCGGGCGAAGCGAAATCTGACCTGTGGCAGATGGTGCAGTTTGCCCGCCGATTCAAAACGGAAGACGTCTGGCCGGAGGAACTGCTGGCGAAGAAACCCGAGCTACGCGGTAAGACGTTGTATGACGTGCTGTTCGCCACGCCAGCAGTAACGAAATTCCCGGTCAGCGAACTGGCTGAAGATCAACTGAACGATGAATCTCGCGAACTCGGTTTCTACCTGCAAAAAGGTCTGTTCGAAGAGTACGCCTGGTTTGGTCGCGGACACGGACACGATCTTGCACCGTTCGATGATTACCACAAGGCGCGCGGGTTACGCTGGCCAGTGGTCGATGGTAAGGAGACTCAGTGGCGCTACAGCGAAGGCAACGATCCGTACGTGAAGGCTGGAGAAAGCTACAAGTTCTACGGCAAACCGGATGGGAAAGCCGTCATCTTCGCGCTGCCATTTGAACCGGCGGCTGAAGCACCGGATAAAGAATACGATCTGTGGCTCTCCACCGGTCGCGTGCTGGAGCACTGGCATACTGGCAGCATGACGCGCCGCGTGCCGGAACTGCACCGTGCGTTCCCGGAGGCGGTACTGTTTATCCATCCGCTGGATGCAAAAGCGCGCGATCTTCGCCGTGGCGACAAGGTCAAAGTGGTATCCCGTCGTGGTGAAGTGATTTCGATTGTTGAAACACGCGGCCGCAACCGTCCGCCTCAGGGGCTGGTGTACATGCCGTTCTTCGACGCCGCACAGCTGGTGAACAACCTGACGCTGGATGCGACGGATCCGCTCTCTAAAGAGACGGATTTCAAGAAGTGCGCTGTGAAACTGGCGAAGGTGTAACGCGTTATGTCCCGGTCAGCAAAACCCCAAAATGGCCGCCGCCGCTTCCTGCGCGATATGGTTCGCGCAGCAGGCGGGCTGGCTGTCGTTGGCGTGGCGCTGGGGTTGCAACAGCAAACCGCACGCGCAACCGGCGTGCGGCTGCGCCCGCCTGGGGCTCTGAGTGAAGACGCATTTGCCAGCGCCTGTGTGCGCTGTGGCCAGTGCGTCCAGGCCTGCCCGTATGACACGCTGAAACTGGCAACGCTGGCCTCCGGGCTGGCGGCCGGAACACCCTATTTTGTCGCTCGCGACATCCCCTGCGAAATGTGTGAGGACATCCCGTGCGCCAAAGTCTGCCCCAGCGGCGCGTTGGACAGGGAAATTGCATCCATTGACGATTCGCGTATGGGACTGGCGGTTCTGCTGGATCACGAAAACTGCCTCAACTATCAGGGGCTACGCTGCGACGTTTGCTATCGCGAGTGCCCGAAAATCGATGAGGCTATCACCCTGGAGCTGGACCGCAACATGCGTACTGGTAAGCATGCGCGGTTTATTCCGACCGTGCACAGCGATGCCTGTACTGGCTGTGGGAAATGCGAAAAAGTCTGCGTACTGGAGCAGCCGGCAATAAAAGTGCTGCCGCTGTCGCTGGCGAAAGGGGAGTTAGGACACCATTACCGCTTCGGTTGGCTGGAGGGGAACAATGGCAAATCGTAAACGTGATGCGGGGCGTGAAGCACAAGCGAAAAAAGGGTGGTGGAAGAGCCATCGCTGGCTGGTGTTGCGTCGCCTGAGCCAGTTCCTGGTTCTGGCGATGTTCCTCAGCGGTCCGTGGCTTGGCGTGTGGATCCTGCATGGTAATTACAGTAGCAGCCTGTTGCTGGATACCATTCCGTTAACCGACCCACTCATTACCCTGCAAAGCCTGGCCAGCGGGCACCTGCCAGCAACAGTCGCGTTAACAGGGGCCGCCATTATTACGGTTCTGTATGCCCTTGCAGGTAAGCGACTGTTTTGCAGTTGGGTCTGCCCGATGAATCCGGTGACTGATTTGGCGAGCTGGCTGCGCAGAAGGTTTGACCTGAATCAGTCTGCGACCCTGCCGCGCCATATACGGTACGTCCTGCTGGTGGTTATCCTGGTCGGTTCTGCCCTGACAGGAACGCTGCTGTGGGAGTGGATAAACCCGGTTTCTTTGCTGGGACGTAGCCTGGTCATGGGCTTTGGCAGCGGTGCGCTGCTTATTCTCGCGCTGTTTTTATTTGATTTACTGGTCGTTGAGCATGGCTGGTGCGGACATCTCTGCCCCCTGGGTGCGCTGTATGGCGCATTGGGCAGTAAAGGTGCAATAACCGTATCAGCAAAAGAACGTAAGAGATGTAACCGCTGTATGGATTGTTTTCATGTTTGCCCGGAACCGCATGTGCTACGTGCGCCGGTGCTGGATGAGCAAAGCCCGGTGCAGGTGACCAGTCGCGATTGCATGGCCTGCGGTCGCTGTGTGGATGTCTGTTCTGAGGATGTTTTTACAATAACGATACACAAAATCATTTGAGATGCATCGCGGCGGCAAGCGAGAAATTCCCCAGGAACATAGTAACTATGTGACTGGGGTTTCGGAGCGCAGCCAACAAAGAGGCAGCTTAAAGGATGAAGTGTAAATGCGATGGAGTTCGGGAGCGAAACAATGAAAAGCCATGACCTGATTAAAGCGCTGAGTCAATGGACAGCCGCGCTGGCCCTGGTAGTCAGTGGGGCCGTTTGGGCTGCAAACGGAGTGGATCTGAGCCAGTCACCGGAGGTCTCAGGGACACAGGAAGGGGCGATTCGCATGCCGAAAGAGCAGGAGCGTATGCCGCTGAATTATGTGAATCAGCCACCGATGGTTCCGCACAGTGTTGACGGTTACCAGGTGACGACCAATACCAACCGTTGCCTGCAGTGTCACGGTGTTGAAAGCTACCGCACCACCGGTGCACCGCGCATCAGCCCGACGCACTTTATGGACAGCAACGGCAAGGTACTGGCTGAAGTCGCCCCGCGTCGTTACTTCTGTCTGCAGTGTCATGTCCCGCAGGCTGACGCCGCGCCGATTGTTGAAAATACCTTCACCCCCTCGAAAGGTTACGGGAAATAAGAGGTCATTATGGAAAATTCTAACCGTAAACCAGGCTGGATTAAGCGCGTCTGGCAATGGTGGCGTCGCCCCAGCCGTCTGGCGCTCGGCACGCTGTTGTTAATCGGCTTTGTGGGCGGCATTATTTTCTGGGGCGGCTTTAATACCGGTATGGAAAAGGCCAATACTGAAGAGTTCTGCATTAGCTGTCACGAAATGCGCAACACGGTATACCAGGAATACATGGAAACCGTACACTACAACAACCGCAGCGGTGTGCGCGCGACTTGCCCTGATTGCCACGTCCCTCATGAGTGGGGGCCGAAAATGATCCGCAAAATCAAGGCCAGCAAGGAGCTGTACGCGAAAGCACTGGGGTTAATAGATACACCGCAAAAATTTGAAGACCACCGTTTATCGATGGCGCAAAATGAATGGCGGCGTATGAAAGACAATAATTCGCAAGAGTGTCGGAACTGTCACAACTTCGAGTTTATGGATTTAACCGCCCAGAAAGGCGTAGCGGCTAAAATGCATGATCAGGCCGTGAAAGAAGGGCAAACCTGTATTGACTGCCATAAAGGGATAGCGCACAAACTGCCTGATATGCGCGAAGTCAAACCGGGCTTTTAACAGGATGTAAATAATCAGGATGCTTGAGGCCAGAGAACTGCTCTGCGAGCGAGATGACAGAATACTGTTTAGCGATCTGTCATTTCGCGTCGATGCAGGGGAATGGGTACAAATTACCGGGAGCAATGGCGCAGGGAAAACCACCCTGCTGCGGTTGCTTACCGGGCTGGCTCGTCCTGATGCCGGAGAGGTTTGCTGGCAAGGGAAATCGCTGCACCAGGTGCGGGACAGCTACCATCAGGAACTACTGTGGATCGGACATCAGCCGGGGATAAAAACCCGGCTTTCGGCGTTGGAGAATCTGCGATTTTTCCATCACGATGGCGACTGTCTGGCGGCACTGGCGCAGGCAGGGCTTGCCGGATATGAAGATATTCCTGTTAATCAACTCTCCGCCGGACAACAGCGGCGCGTGGCACTGGCTCGCCTCTGGCTGACCCGCGCGCGACTGTGGATCCTCGATGAACCCTTTACGGCAATTGATGTGCACGGCGTTGAGCGACTGACTCAGCGCATGGCACAGCATACAGAGCAGGGTGGTATTGTGATCCTTACAACGCACCAGCCTCTGGGTGTTGAGACCGATAAAGTTCGACGTATTGCGCTGACCAGCGAGAGGGCCGCGCAATGATGTGGCAAATCTTCCGTTTAGAACTGCGGGTTGCGTTCCGTCATAGTGCAGAGATCGCCAATCCGTTATGGTTTTTCCTGATCGTTATCACGTTGTTCCCTCTGAGCATTGGGCCGGAGCCACAGCTGCTGGCGCGCATCGCACCGGGCATTATCTGGGTTGCCGCATTGCTGGCCTCATTACTGGCGCTGGAACGTTTATTCCGGGATGACTTACAGGATGGCAGCCTCGAACAATTGATGCTGCTGCCATTGCCGCTACCGGCCGTGGTGCTGGCGAAGGTGATGGCGCACTGGGTTGTAACCGGTTTGCCGCTGCTGATCCTCTCGCCGCTGGTGGCATTGCTGCTGGGAATGGATATGTACGGTTGGCAAATTATGGCGCTGACGTTGCTGCTTGGAACGCCGACGCTGGGTTTTCTCGGCGCACCGGGCGTGGGATTGACGGTGGGGTTAAAACGCGGTGGCGTGCTGTTGAGCGTGCTGGTACTCCCGCTAACCATTCCATTGTTGATTTTTGCGACCGCTGCGATGGACGCCGCCTCGATGCACTTACCCGTTGAAGGGTACATGGCGATTCTTGGCGCGTTGCTGGTAGGAAGCGCCACGTTAAGTCCCTTTGCGACGGCGGCGGCGTTACGTATCAGCGTGCAATAGCGCAGATATGACTTGTGCCGGACAAGGCGAAGCCGCCCTCCGGTAAAACGGAAATTTACTAATTTATTGAGTCTGGTGACTGAACTATGTGGAAAACACTTCATCAACTGGCGATGCCCCCACGTCTCTATCAGGTCTGTGGCTGGTTTATTCCATGGCTGGCGATTGCCAGCGCAGTGGTACTGGTAACAGGATGGGTTTGGGGATTTGGCTTCGCGCCAGCGGATTATCAGCAGGGGCAGAGCTATCGCATTATCTATCTGCACGTCCCGGCGGCAATCTGGTCGATGGGCATTTACGCATCAATGGCGGTTGCCGCGTTTATCGGCCTGGTCTGGCAGATGAAAATGGCCAATCTGGCGCTGGCGGCGATGGCGCCAGTTGGCGCAGTGTTTACCTTTATTGCACTGGTGACAGGTTCCGCATGGGGCAAACCGATGTGGGGGACCTGGTGGGTCTGGGATGCCCGACTCACCTCTGAACTGGTGCTGCTGTTTCTCTACGTTGGCGCCATTGCGCTGTGGCATGCCTTTGATGACCGCCGCCTGGCGGGGCGCGCTGCCGGTATTCTGGTGCTGATTGGTGTCGTGAACTTACCGATTATTCACTACTCGGTTGAGTGGTGGAACACGCTGCATCAGGGGTCGACCCGCATGCAGCAAAGTATTGATCCGGCGATGCGTACGCCACTGCGCCTGGCGATCGTCGGCTATCTGCTCCTGTTTGTCACGCTGGCGCTGATGCGCATGCGTAATCTGATTTTATTGATGGAAAAACGCCGCCCGTGGGTGAGTGAACTGATCTTAAAAAGAGGCCGCCAATGACCCCTGCATTTGCATCATGGAGTGATTTTTTCGCGATGGGCGGTTACGCCTTATATGTCTGGCTGGCCGTGGCCATGAGTGTAATTCCGTTGCTGGTGCTGGTGCTGCATTCTGCACTACAGCATCGCGCAATCTTACGCGGTGTGGCGCAGCAGCGGGCGAGAGAAGCGCGTATGCGTGCAGCGCAAGTGCAACGGGAGGCGGCGTGAATATTCGACGTAAAAATCGGCTATGGATAGCCTGTGCGGTGCTGGCGGGCCTGGCTTTGACCATCACGCTGGTGCTCTATGCGCTGCGTTCCAATATCGATCTGTTCTATACGCCGGGAGAAATACTCTACGGCAAGCGCGAAACTCAGCAGATGCCGGAAGTCGGTCAACGCCTGCGCGTTGGCGGTATGGTTATGCCGGGCAGTGTGAAGCGCGACCCGCAGTCGCTGAAAGTTAACTTCAGCATCTATGACGCCGAAGGCGTGGTGGATGTGACCTATGAAGGTATCCTGCCGGATCTGTTCCGTGAAGGGCAGGGCGTCGTTGTTCAGGGAGAACTGGATCAGGGAAATCATGTGCAGGCCAAAGAGGTCCTTGCCAAGCATGATGAAAATTACACCCCGCCGGAAGTCGAAAAAGCGATGCAGGAAAACCATCGTCGTCCGGAAAGTGTTTATAAGGATAAAACGTCATGATGCCTGAAATTGGCAACGCGCTGTTGTGCCTTGCGCTTGGCGTTGCACTGTTGCTGTCGGTTTATCCGCTGTGGGGTGTTGCGCGTGGCGATGTCCGGATGATGGCCTCTGCGCGACCCTTTGCCTGGGTGTTGTTTATCTGTGTGATGGGTGCGTTTCTGGTGCTGGTAAACGCCTTCGTGGTTAATGACTTTACCGTGACCTATGTCGCCAGCAACTCCAATACGCAACTTCCGGTCTGGTATCGCGTCGCCGCGACATGGGGCGCGCATGAAGGCTCATTGTTGCTGTGGGTGTTGCTGATGAGCGGCTGGACGTTCGCTGTGGCGCTGTTCAGCCAGCGGATGCCGCTGGATATCGTCGCCCGCGTACTGGCGGTGATGGGCATGGTCAGCGTTGGCTTCCTGCTGTTTATCCTGTTTACTTCCAATCCGTTTGCCCGCACGTTGCCAGATTTTCCTATTGAAGGCCGCGACCTGAATCCGCTGTTGCAGGATCCTGGGCTTATTTTCCACCCACCATTGCTGTACATGGGTTATGTCGGTTTCTCCGTGGCGTTTGCCTTTGCGATTGCCGCACTGATGAGCGGGCGTCTGGATAGCACCTTTGCCCGTTTTTCGCGTCCGTGGACGCTGGCTGCATGGGTGTTTCTGACGCTGGGTATTGTGCTCGGGTCTGCGTGGGCCTATTACGAACTGGGCTGGGGCGGTTGGTGGTTCTGGGACCCGGTAGAGAACGCGTCGTTTATGCCGTGGCTGGTGGGGACTGCGCTGATGCACTCGCTGTCAGTGACCGAACAGCGCGCCAGCTTTAAAGCCTGGACGTTGCTGCTGTCAATCTGCGCCTTCTCGCTTTGCCTGTTAGGGACGTTCCTGGTGCGCTCTGGCGTGCTGGTGTCGGTGCATGCCTTCGCCTCCGATCCGTCACGCGGGATGTTTATTCTGGCCTTCATGGTGCTGGTTATCGGCGGTTCCCTGCTGCTGTTTGCTGTGCGCGGTCACAAGGTCCGCTCACGGGTTAATAACGCGCTGTGGTCGCGTGAATCGCTGTTGCTGGGTAATAACGTGCTGCTGATTGCTGCCATGCTGGTGGTGCTCCTGGGCACGCTGTTGCCATTGGTGCACAAACAGCTTGGACTGGGCAGTATTTCGATTGGCGAGCCGTTCTTCAACACCATGTTTACCTGGCTGATGGCGCCGTTTGCGTTGTTGCTGGGGATTGGACCATTGGTGCGCTGGGGCCGTGACAGACCGCGCAAGCTGAAAACGCTACTGATTGTCGCGTTTGTCACCACGCTGGTACTGTCGCTGCTGCTGCCGTGGCTGTTTGAAGACCGCATCGCTGCCATGACGGTCGTGGGTATGGCAATGGCATGCTGGATATTCGTGCTGGCGATGTCCGAGGCGTTCCTGCGTATTTCGCGCGGCACGAAGCTGACGCCGAGCTACTGGGGCATGGTTTCAGGTCACGTAGGACTGGCTGTTACCATCGTCGGTATTGCCTTTAGCCAGAACTACAGCGTTGAACGTGATGTGCGCATGAAGGCGGGTGATAGCGTCAGTATCCATAACTATCAGTTCACGTTCCGCGAAGTGAAAGATATTACCGGACCTAACTACCGGGGCGGTGTCGCCATTATTGGCGTTACCCGAGATGGTAAACCAGAAGCCACGCTGCATGCGGAAAAACGCTTTTACAACAGCACCAGTTCAATGATGACTGAAGCGGCAATTGACGGCGGATTCACGCGTGACCTGTACGCTGCGCTGGGCGAAGAGCTGGATAACGGCGCATGGGCTGTACGTCTGTACTATAAACCGTTTATTCGCTGGATTTGGGCCGGAGGGTTGCTGATGGCGCTGGGCGGGTTGTTCTGCCTGTTTGATCCACGCTATCGCCAGCGCACGCGTCCTCGCGCTGCGGTGCAAAAAAATGCGTCGGAGGCTGTATGAAGCGCAACGCACTGTTAATTCCGTTTATTATTTTTCTTATCATTGCGGCGGCGCTGCTGTGGCAGTTAGCGCGTAACGCGCAGGGTGACGATCCCACGAATCTGGAATCGGCGCTGATTGGCAAACCGGTGCCAACATTCCGCCTCGAATCGCTGGAAAATCCGGGTCAGCATTATCAGGCCGATGTGCTGACGCAGGGCAAACCGGTATTGCTGAACGTCTGGGCGACCTGGTGTCCGACCTGTCGTGCTGAGCATCAGTATTTGAACCAGCTTTCTGCACAGGGAATTCGGGTGGTGGGTCTGAACTATAAAGATGACCGTCAGAAAGCCATCGTCTGGTTGAAAGAGCTGGGTAATCCATATGCGCTAAGCCTGTTTGACGGCGACGGGATGCTTGGTCTGGATCTTGGGGTGTACGGCGCGCCGGAAACGTTCCTGATCGACGGTAAAGGCATTATTCGCTATCGCCATGCCGGCGACTTAAACGCCAGGGTGTGGGAGAGTGAGATCAAACCATTGTGGGATAAATACAGTAAGGAGGCTGCGCAATGAGGTTCTTTCTGGGCCTGCTGATGCTGGTTATCTCGGGATCGGCGCTGGCCACTATTGACGTGATGCAGTTCAAAGATGAGGCGCAGGAACAGCAGTTCCGTCAGCTCACTGAACAGTTACGCTGCCCAAAGTGCCAGAACAACAGCATTGCTGACTCTAACTCAATGATTGCCACCGATCTGCGTCAGAAGGTTTACGAACTGATGCAGGAAGGGAAAAGCCAGAAAGAAATTGTCGATTACATGGTGGCGCGCTACGGCAACTTCGTGACTTACGATCCGCCGTTGACGCCGCTGACCGTGCTGCTGTGGGTGATGCCGGTGGTCGCGATTGGTCTGGGTGGCTGGATTATTTTCGCCCGTACTCGCCGACGTGTCCGGGTGAAACAGGAAGCGTTTCCTGACGACGTTATCCCGGATGGCAAGCGCGGTGGGTTCGGGTTGTTTGTGCCCGGCATCGTGGTGGCGCTGGGGGTTGGCGCAGTGAGCTATTATGAAACCGGCAACTATAAGCAGGTTCAGGTCTGGCAGCAGGCGACTGCACAGGCCCCGGCGCTGCTGGAGCGGGCGTTAGATCCAAAGGCTGAACCGCTCAATGAAGAGGATATGGCGCGCCTGGCGCTGGGATTACGCACCCGGCTGCAAACCGATGCCGGAAACGTTGAAGGCTGGATTATGCTTGGTCGCATAGGCATGGTTCTCGGTAATGCCAGTACGGCGACTGAAGCGTATGCCAATGCGTACCGACTGGATCCGAAAAACAGCGATGCTGCGCTGGGCTATGCGGAAGCGTTGACCCGTTCTTCCGATCCAGACGATAACCGTCGGGGAGGGGAGCTGCTACGCCAGTTGGTGCGCGGCGAACATGCCAACGTGCGGGTTCTCAGCATGTACGCGTTTAACGCTTTTGAACAGCAGCGCTTCGGCGAGGCAGTTGCGGCGTGGGAGATGATGCTGAAATTATTGCCCGCCAATGATACCCGTCGGGCGGTAATTGAGCGCAGCATCAAACAGGCGATGGAGCAGCTAACGCCGCAGGAGAAGTAAGAGTGGAAGATGCCGGATGGCGACGCAAAGCGTCTTATCCGGCCTACTGATGCACGTGACTTGTAGGCCCGATAAGCGTAGCGCCATCGGGCAATATCTGATTACTGCATGCCGCGTGTTTGTAAAAACAGGATGGTGGCGGCAACGCGAGAGCGGACGTTAAGTTTTCGCAGCAGGTTGCGGATATGCACTTTCACCGTTTGCTCGGAAATATTCAGTACGGATGCAATCTGTTTATTCGATAATCCCTGAGCCAGTTCATGTAACACATCCAGCTCGCGTTCGGTGAGTACGCTGAACGGATCTTCCTCGGCGCCAAACAGTTCCCGTTCCCGCAGATAATCGCTGACGCGTTGGCTAAAGGCTTTACCTCCTTTTGCGCCAGCGCGAATGGCTTCCAGCAGGACTTCAGGATCGCTGTCTTTAAGTAAATAACCATCCGCGCCGGCATCAATTAGGGCATACACATCGCTGGCGGCATCCGATACGGTAAGAATAATAATTTGCGCGGTGACGCCGTCCCGACGCAGCGCATTCAGGGTATCCAGTCCGCTCATGCCTTTCATATTGAGATCCAGCAGGATCACATCAAGATCCAGACGGTTTGCCAGATCGATAGCGCTTGCGCCATCGCCGGCTTCGGCAACTACGTCAAATGCGCTATCCAGCTGCAGTAATTGACTGATTCCTCGCCGCATGAGTGGGTGGTCGTCAACAATCATCACCTTAAAAGGTGTTAATTCAGGCATCTTCTTCTCCTGAGCACTCTTAATTTCGTTATATTCCGGGGCATGGGATAATCCTGATTTATCACGTAGATGATAAGGCAACGTGACCTTACTTTTTACAGGTGCAAATAGTATATCCTGACTCAAAAAGCTCTCATTGGAATTTTTACAAAGAATACTCTTTATGATTTGAATCAAGGTGCTGGCGGTTTGCGAGACGAAAGTATTCTCGATTTGCTGTTTGACAACATTAATTAAATATCAACATTAATAAGTGGCAATAATAAGCAATGTTGATATTAAGGGTGCGAGCAGTTGGAAGAAAACTTCGCAGACGTCACCCATGCGGCACGACGTGCGCGACATACTCATCCCCGCGATCTTCCTGCAAATGGGCGACTAGCTATGGGATTGGGCCAATAGAGTAATTTAACTTAAGAATATAAAAAATCCTAAAATGCAATAGGAATAAAGTGAAAACGCATTTATTGCCTTTACTTTTGTTTGCATTTTGTGCTTTTTTGGCAAGAGTCGTACAGCCAGGTTCGGTTTCGTACTTTTTGGGGGGTAGGGTGAAGTTCAGGGATGAAAGAAAGTTGGCATTACTGATTGGGATGTTAGTTTTGCCGTTCACAACGGTTTCTGCCGCACTACTCTCTCCTGCGGATCGTAATACCATTCAGCAGCAACAACAGCAGCTACTTAATGAAAACCAGCGCCAGCGTGAAGAGCTGGAGCGTAGCGTTACGCTGCCCGAAGCCGTCACGCCGGAAACGCCAGCCCGGACTGAAGGACCATGTTTTATGATTTCGCGCATTGATATTGACGGCGCAACGAAGTTGTCCGTCGCTGCCTCGGCAAAGCTTACCGCGCCGTGGGTGAATCAATGCCTGGATATTCCTCGCCTGACGGAACTGACAAATGCAATTTCCGACTGGTATATCAGCCGAGGTTACATCACCAGTCGTGCCTTTTTAACCGAACAGGATCTCTCCTCTGGGGTGCTGCACATTGCGGTGCTTGAGGGAAAATTGCAGCAAATACGTCTGGAAGGTGTCCCATCGCGTACGCTGAAAATGATCTTTCCTGGGCTGGAAGGAAAGATTCTCAATCTGCGTGACATTGAACAGGGTATGGAGCAGTTGAACCGGGTTCGCCAGACGCCGGTGGAAATTGAAATTTTGCCGGGCAGCCAGCAGGGGTTATCAATAATTAATCTGAGCGCCACGCCTGAATTCCCCGTTAACGGCTCCGTCAGTTTTGATAACAGCGGACAAAAGAGTACCGGAACCGGACAACTGAGCGGGGCATTATTTTTCAATAACATGCTTGGGCTGGCGGATAAATGGTTTATCAGCGGCGGGCGTAGCAGCGATTTTTCCAGCAGTAAAGATGCGCAGAACGTTGCTGCTGGTGTGAGTGTTCCTTACGGCTACGGATTGCTGGATTACAGCTACAGCTGGAGTAACTATCTCAGCACCATTAATAACAATGGCTACTCCTGGCGCTCCACCGGTGACAGTGAAACCCATCGTCTGACCGGCTCCAGGGTTTTGTTTCGCAACGGTGATATCAAAACCGCAGCATCGCTGGGTCTCACGCATCGAATCAACCGTAACAGATTGAACGATGTGCTGCTGGAAACCAGTAGCCGCAAGCTTTCCAGCGTTTCGCTGGGTATCAACCATACGCAAAAAATTGCGTCCGGCGTTGCGACGTTTAACCCCACATTCACCCAGGGCGTGCCGTGGTTTGGCGCAGAGGATGACAATGATAAACAAGGTGATGTGCCAAAGGCAGAATTTCGAAAATGGAGCGTCAGCGGCAGTTTTCAGCGCCCGCTGACAGAAAAACTGTGGTGGCTGAGCAGCCTCTATTTTCAATGGTCACCGGACCGCCTTTACGGCAGCGAACGCCTGACGCTGGGCGGTGAAACATCGGTACGCGGCTATAAAGAACAATACATTTCAGGAGATAACGGCGGCTACTGGCGCAACGAAGTGAATTACTCGCTTTTTACGCTGCCGGTGTTGGGACAGATTGGCGCGATAGCGGCATTCGACGGCGGCTGGCTGAAACAAGATAGCGTTGACAGGTATGCCTCTGGCACGTTGTGGGGGGCCGCGCTGGGATTAACCAGCTCAGGGCGCTGGTTCTCCAGTCAGTTTACCGTAGGAACACCGGTGAATTATCCGGACTGGCTGGCACCGGATCATCTCAATGTGTATTACCGCGTTGCGGTGGCATTTTAAGGAACAAGGATGATGAAAAAGGATCAGGTTCGTTTCTCCCAGCGTTTGCTAAGTGGCATGTTGAGTTTCCTGCTGGCTACCCAACCACTGCTCCCGGCGATGGCTGCCGCCATCACGCCTGAAGGCAATACGCAGATGGATAAAGCCGCCAATGGTGTTCCGGTGGTGAATATTGCCACGCCGAACCAGTCCGGGATTTCACACAACAAATATAACGACTACAACGTGGGAAAAGAGGGACTGATCCTCAACAACGCGACCGGGCAATTTACCCAAACCCAGCTCGGCGGCATCGTCCAGAATAACCCGAACCTGCGTCCCGGAAAGGAAGCATCAGGGATCATCAACGAAGTTACCGGCGCTAACCGTTCGCAGCTACAGGGCTATACCGAAGTCGCGGGGAAAGCCGCCAACGTCATGGTCGCCAACCCCTACGGCATTACCTGTAACGGGTGCGGGTTTATCAACACGCCTAACGCCACACTGACTACCGGTAAACCGGTGCTGGATGCTAACGGTAACCTGCAGTCGCTGGATGTGAGCAAAGGCAGCATTACCATTGAAGGCAAAGGGCTGGATGGAAGCCAGAGCGATGCGGTGTCAATTATTGCCCGCGCCACGGAAATTAACGCAGCGCTACACGCCAAAGATCTGAATGTTATCGTTGGCGCGAATCGCATCGCGGCGAATGGCCAGACGAGCCCGCTGAATGGCGAAGGAGAAGCACCGAAAATCGCGGTAGACACTGGCGCATTAGGTGGGATGTACGCTAACCGTATTCATCTGGTCTCCAGCGAGAAAGGGCTGGGGGTCAACCTCGGGGATCTGAATGCCCGCCAGGGTGATATCACCCTCAATGCTAACGGGAAATTAACGATCGGCAACAGTCTGGCAAACGGTGGTCTTTCTGCCAGGGGAGAAGGTGTCACGTTGACCGGTAGTCATAAGACCGCAAGCGGGATGGCCATCAACAGCACCGGGGCGTTAGCGCTACAAGGTGCAAATCTCTCCAGTGGTGCAGGCATGCTGCTGGGTAGCGATGGCAAGATGACGATCGATGGTGGCGGGGTTGCCGCAGCTGGAGAGTTGCAGATTACGGCTAAACAGGATGTAGCCATTGCCGCAACCACTCTGGTTAGCCAGAAAAACACCTCACTGCGTAGTAACGGTTTGCTGACAATCACCGACGGCAGCCTGACCAGTAAAGAAAAACTGGATGTCGCGGGCACTAATGGGATGACGCTGACCCGTTCCACGCTGGGGAGTGATGCTGATGTTAGCCTTAACAGTCACGGCAATCTGTCGGCTAAAGGGGGATTGCTCTCTGCAGGTAACGGACTCACGCTGAAGGCACAGCGCATAGCACTGGATAACGCCAGTCGGGCCGATGCGAAAGGAGCATTAAGCCTGGCCGGTAGCGAAATGAACAACCAGGGACAGGTCAATGCGGGAGGCGCGTTGTCTCTTTCCGGTGACTACCTCGTGAATGGTGGTCAACTGGCTGCGAACGGCCATCTTGATGCGTCGGTAACCCGCCTCGAAAATGGGAGGCTGATGCAGGGTAACAGCGTATCGGTCCATAGCGGGTCGCTGGAAAATAGGGGCACACTGGCGAGCGGTGGCCTGCTTTCAGTACAGACAACAACGCTGAACCAACAGGGCACCCTCAGCGCGAAAAACGATGCGGATATCCGGGCAGATGCCACGCTGCTAAACGGTGGAACGTTGCTCTCTGATGGCTCATTAACGGTGCAGGCCGCGACAGTTGAACAATATGGCGTCCTCTCTGGCAGCCGGGGGGTGACAGTCAATGCTGAGAACCTCACCGCCGCGAAAGATTCGCTGATCGCCGGGCAACAGGGCATACAGTTAAACGCTGCGCAAAACCTGAACCTGAACGGTCAGGTTAATGCCGCTGGTGCGCTTAACGTGGGCGCAAAGCAGCTGACTACTGGCAAGGACGGCCATCTGCAGAGTGGTCTGGACCTTGCGATTACCGGCAACAGCGTCACGCTGGACGGTGTACAGGCGGCAAAAGGTTTGCTGGACGTAACGGCGGACAGGCTCAGTCATGGCGGAAAATCCACCGGGACACGCGTTGGTTTCAGCGCGCAGCAGTCAGTTGATAACCAGGGTGAACTGCTGGCCGATACCCTGATGCTCAGCGCGGCGACGCTGACTCATAGCGGTAGCGCCAGCGCTGAACGCATCTCGATTATTGCCCCTGAACTTTTCACCAGCAGCGGCTCTCTGGTAGCCGAAACGCTAGCTCTTCACAGTCAGCATGTTGTGAATAGCGGTCTGATGCAGGGCAACGCGGCATTGGATCTGCAGATTGATACGTTAGATAACCTTAGCGGCGGTTCGCTCTATGCCCGGCGTTCTCTGGCGCTGGATATACCGTATCTGACCAACCATGGGCTGATTACTACCGACGGTTCATTGCACCTCAACGGTCGCCAGTTGGTTAATGGCGGAGAAATTAACGGCGTTGATCTGCAAAGTGAATATGCGACGGTAAAAAACGAAACCGCGGGGCGCCTGCTGGCGGACACGTCATTATCTGTTAACGGACAGAAGACAGATAACCTCGGACTCATGGCCGCCGATACGCTTGTGCTGAACAGTCGGGACGTGAATAACGACGGCAATGTGCTGTCGGTGGGGGAATTAAGTCTGAAGAATCAGACCCTCCACAACGCCGGCTTGCTGCAGGGCAGCACGCTGAATCTGGAAGCAAATACGTGGCAAAACAGCGGTAATGCGTTGGGTGAAACAGGGGTAACGGCAACGGTACACGACGTGTTCACGAATCAGGGCAACGTACTCAGCCAACAGGGTATGACCGTGCATGCCGCCAGCGTGAATAACGGCGGACTGCTGGCGGCGAAGGTGCTGGCATTACACGGCGATCTCAGTAACAGCGGGATCCTGCAGGGGAATCAGATGCTCGGCTGGGATGGCAATCGCTTCACTAACCTTGCTGGCGGGCAGGTGACCGGCGGCGAAGAGTTGCATCTTAGCGGAAAGCGTATCGACAACGATGGCCAACTGGAGGCCCGAACTGCGGCGATTACGCTGGACATTCTGCGGAACGGCGGCAGTATTCAGGCTCAGAATAGCCTGAAGATCACTGCCAGCGAGCGACTGGACAATCAGGGAGCGCTGCGCAGTCTGAATCTGTTCGAACTGGCTGCAGCGCAGTTGTTTAACGACAAAACGATTGCAGCAAAATCCCTTAGCATTTCCGCGCCGGAGCTTATGAATAACGGCACTGTGCAGGGTAATTCGGTGCTACAGCTCACCACCCGCAATCTGTTTAATGGTCAGCAGGGACAACTGGTTAGCGGCGCGGGGCTGGATTTAGGCCTCGACACGCTGGAAAACCACGGTCTGCTGTTGACGAATACCGACTTCACGCTGCGCGGCAGCACATTAATTAACGCCGGTGATATTCAGGCCGATTCCCTGGATCTGACGCTGGCAAACTCAGTTGAAAACCAGGGTAACCTGGTGGCGAAACAGGGGGCGTCGATAAATACCGCCTCTCTGGATAACCGCGGTACGCTGGCGGCGAAAAGTGTCACTCTGGATGGAAAATCCATCCGTAACAGCGGTCTGGTTCAGGGTAATGACAGTACCTCGGTTTCTGCGAATACCTTCACCACGGATGCCACTGGTAAATGGCTGGCCGGTAATGCGCTGTTGGTGCATACCAGTGCGATGGAAAACGCCGGTGTACTGCAGGGCGATGTCCTGACATTCACTGCCGACTCGCTGAATAACAGCGGCGTGCTTAACGGTTTACATGGCCTGGAAGGCAAGCTATCCGGGCGACTTATCAACCCTGGATACATTCAAAGTGGCGGTGCACTGACGCTGACGGCTGATGATATCAACAGCACCGGGCGTATTGCCGGTGACAGGCTGACGCTTGCAGCCTCGACGTTAGACAATACAGGCCTTTGGCAGGGGACGAACGGGCTTGCGCTGTCTGGCGATGTGCTCACGACGGGTATAACGTCCCGTACGCTGAGCGGCGGCGCGTTGACCTTCGATGTCGGCAATATCACGACGCAGGGCACGCTGCAGGGGCAGCAGCTTACGCTGACCGCTGATGACTGGCTGCACAAAGGCTCGCTGATAAGCCTGGGTAATCTGACGGCGACTGTAAACAACGGCCTTACCACGTCAGGCGACATGATGAGTCATGGCGGAATGTCACTGACCGCGCAGCAGCTTGATAACAGCGGAAAGCTGCTCAGCGAAAGCGACGTAACGCTCGACGGCGCACAGCTTGATAACCGCGGCACGGTACAGGGGAATACCCTGACCCTGCAGCAAAACCGGATCCACAACCAGGGCACGCTGACCGGCCTGCAAAGCCTGACGCTGGAAGCACGTCAGCGTCTGATGGCGCGCATGGCGATGGCTTCACCGCAACAGGAATTGATTAACGCAGCAGGTGGTTCACTGCTGACGCAGGGAACGCTGAAACTCACTTCTGGCGATGTGACGAATAATGGCACATGGCAGGGGCAGTCGATTCTGCTCAATGCGCAAGCGCTGACAAACAATGGGGCAATACACAGCGCCGACGCCCTGCAGCTTACGCTCGCGAATAACCTGACTTCTGCGGCGGGCAGCAAAATTACCGCGCTGGGTAACGCGACGCTACAGGCGCTTTCTCTGACTAACGCCGGGCAATGGACGGCGAAAAATCTTACGCTGAAGGGGGCAACCCTCGATAACAGCGCGGCAATTAGCGGCGTAAATGCGCTCACGCTTGCCATGAACGGCGCGGTCAGGCAGCAGAAAGCGGGCAGTATGCTGAGCGGCGGCGCGTTGGATCTGACTGCGGCGTCAGTCACCAACGAGGGCAAAATTCAGGGTGCGACGCTGGGCATGACGTCCGGCGCATTGACCAACAGCGGACGCCTACAAGGGGATAATGGCGCAACGCTGTCGCTGAGCGGCGATTTGATAAACCAGGCTTCCGGGGAGATTGTCAGCCGTCAGGGGCTGACGCTTTCTACTCCAGTGCTGTCCAACTACGGTTTAATGCAGAGCGGTGGAGAGACCCATCTTAACGCCACAGCTCGCGCGCTCAATGACGGTAAACTGCTTTCCGGCGCGGGAATGACGCTGACCACGCCGCAGTATTCCGGCGCAGGCTGGTTACAGGCGACAAACCTCATTCTGAATGCGGCAACGGCCACCAATGGCGGGAACTGGCTGGCCGACAGCGCCACGCTTACAGGTAACAATTTTACCAACCAGGGAACGACACAGGCCGGTCAGCTGGCGGTGAAATACACGCAGGTGACGAATAACGGTACGCTGTTGGGCAACTCGCAACTGAGTGTTAATGCCAGCCAGGTTAATCAGAATGCAGCAGGCAAACTGTTCAGTGGTGGCGACCTGTCCGTTGAAAGCCACGGGCTGGATGCGTTGGGGCAGGTGGTTGCGCTGGGTAATCTGACGCTGAAGCTGGTGAATGGCTTTACTGCGCAAAGCGCGTTTGCCGCGGGTAAAACGCTGACCATGACCAGCGAGGGTGCTATCGACAACCGTAGCGTGCTTCAGGGGCAGTCGCTCAACCTGACGGCGGGCGGGCAGCTCAGCAATAACGGGCAAATCACAACGGGCAACGGTGCGAGTCACCTCAGCGGCAGCAACGTGGCGCTCAATGCCGCCGGAACGTTACAGGGTGGTGGGGATATTACGCTGACCAGTCGCGGTAATATTTCAGTCGATGGTTTCACCGGCACGCGTGGTTCTCTGACGCTCAATGCACCAGGCGCTATCGTTAATACGGCGCTGTTGTACGCGGCAAATAATCTGGCGCTTTATGCCAACACCATTACCAACCAGCGCGGCGATATCCTCGCAGGCAACAATCTGTGGATGCAGCGAGATGCGGCGGGAAATGCCAACAGCGAAGTGGTCAACACCTCCGGCAATATCGAAACCCAGAACGGTGATATCACCATCAAAACCGGGCATCTGCTGAACCAGCGGGATGGGTTGAAAGCAAACCAGACACAAATAGCTGGGTCAAACAGTATTCCAGGGATAGGTGATGCGACTGCTGCGATAGATATCAGTCAGATGGCAGAAGGTACTTATGGCGTTAATGGTTACTCCTATGAGAGACAAACCAGCTCCTGTAGTGCAAATGCCTCCTGTAATATTCGTCGTTATTACCAGTATTACTACGCACCGTTTAAAGACACGGCGACGCAGAAATTCATTTCCAGCCGGGTAAAAACAGAGGTTTCCAGCTCTGGCGGTGCAGCTCGTATTTCATCAGGGCGAAATCTGTCAATTGATGCAAATGCGCTGGATAACGCAGCCAGTACTATTCTGGCAAACAATAATATCGACCTTTCAGGAAGCACATTAAATAACCAGAGCTGGCAGTCTGGGACGCTTACTGATTATCTGGTTTATACCTATAACCCAGAGAAATATTCCAATAAACAGTTTGCTGTAGATAATGTTGATGTTTTACCTCCGCGTTATAACGAGGGGAGAAACAGTAAAGGTGAAACTATTGTGCTTCCTAAAGAACGCACAATAACATTTACCCTGGAAGGGCATGACCGTGTTCAGGAAGGCGGAGAAACGTACCGTTCGGTGATTCAGGCTGGCGGTAATGTAAATGCCAGGTTTGCTACTTCTATTGGCAACGAAAACACAACCTCTGGTGGGGGACGGGTTAGCAATACCATCGTTACCCCAACCCTCAACACTCTCAGCAACCAAACCCTCAGTAATGGGGTGCAAAAGCAGGCGCTGGCAGGCAATGACACGGTGAGCGTCAGCTCCCCACAGTGGAACGACCAACTGCAGGATGCATTACAGCAGATTACCGGCGGCGGCGCGCTGGAAAGCGGTGGCGTATCAGACGCCACGCTCAGTTCTGTTTCTACCACGCAGAAAGGTGATGCCAGCCTCGGTCAACTCAATGGCCTGATTAACCCAGGCGAGAAGGGCGTGAATACCGCCGGGCAAAATCAGGGCAAAACGGTGGATACCAGTGCGTATCCGTTGCCTTCCGGAAAGAACGGTTATTTCGTCGTCTCCGACGATCCGAAAAGCCCGTACCTGATCAACGTCAACCCGAAACTGAATGGCCTTGGTCAACTCGATCCCAGCCTGTTTGGTGATTTGAATGCCATGTTGGGTATCAAACCGGGCGAAGCGCCGCGTGAAACTAACGTTGCGTATACCGATCAAAACCAGTTTCTGGGATCGGCCTATATGCTCGATCGTCTCAAACTGAACCCGGAATATGACTACCGTTTCCTCGGTGATGCGGCGTTCGATACCCGCTATGTCAGTAACGCCATGCTGAATAAGACGGGAAGTCGTTACATCAACGGTATAGGTTCTGACCTGGAGCAGATGCGTTATCTGATGGACAGCGCTGCCAGTACCCAGCAGTCGCTGGGGCTGAAATTTGGGGTGGCCCTGACGGCCGATCAGATAGCGTCCCTTGAGCACAGCATGCTGTGGTGGGAAGCCGCGACCGTCAACGGTGAGACGGTAATGATACCGAAGCTGTATCTCTCGCCGAAAGATATCACGGTGAGCAACGGTAGCGTCATTGCCGGGAATAATGTTCAGCTTACCAGCGGGAATATCACCAACGCTGGCAGTACGCTGCTGGCGAGAAACGATCTCACTCTCGACAGTCAGAACAGCATCAGCAACCTTAACAATAGTCTGATGCAGGCCGGGGGCAACCTTGAGCTGAGTGCGGCTGGCGATATCAACAACGTCAGCTCCGCTATCAGCGGAAAAACGGTGACGCTGGAAAGCCTGGGCGGCAACATCAATAACCTGACGCTGGCGGAGCAGATTGATGTAAGTGCCAGGGACAAATACCGCAATGTGAGCTTTAAAGATACGTTGCTAGGTTCTGTGGCGTCCATTACCGCGCAGGACGGATTGTCGCTCTCGGCAGGCAAGGATATCTCCGTTACTGGCGCGAATCTCTCTGCGGGTGGCTCATTGCTGATGGATGCGTGGGGGGATATTGCGGTAAATGCCAACCAGATTAACGATGCCCGGAGCCATTCCGGACGCAGGGTCACTGAGACCGGTCGTTCGTCCGTGGACTGGCAGGGGAGCACCATCAGCGCGGGCGGTAACCTCGGTATCAATGCCGGGAATAACCTCAACGTCACCGCCAGCAATGTTAACGCGTGGGGGAATGCTCAGCTTACAGCGGGTAACGATCTCAGTCTGAATGCGGCCACCACTCAGCAGAATAGCCGTAACGGCGGCAGTGAATCGCACAGCACCGGGCTTTCCCGTACCACCGTCTCAGCGGGTGACAATCTGGTGTTGAAAGCGGGTCAGGATATTAATTCTCACGCGGCCGGGCTGGCAGCGGAAAATGATGTGGGTCTGCTGGCCGGGCGTGATGTTAACCTGCTGGCTGAAGCAACAACCGACGGCAACAGCTATCGTGCGAAGAAGAAAACCGTGGTCAATGACGCCGTACGCCAGCAGGGGACGGAAATTGCCAGCGGTGGCGACACGGTCATTATCGCCGGGCGCGATGTGAGTGCGCAGGCAGCGGATGTTACGGCGCAGGGCGATATCGGCGTCACGGCAGGCCGGGATGTGAATCTCACGACCGCCACAGAGAGCGATTATCACTACCAGGAAACCACGAAAACCAAAAAAGGATTCCTCAGTAAAAAGACTACCCATACGATTGAAGAAGACAGTGCTACGCGGGAAAAAGGCGCGTTGCTGAGCGGGGACAATGTGACTGTCGCCGCCGGGAATAACATTCTGGTACAGGGCTCAGCCGTTGCCGGTGACGGCAATGTGGCGCTGGGGGCTGGCAACAATGTGGATATCGTTGCTGCCACCAATACGGATACCTCATGGCGCTTTAAAGAGACGAAAAAGAGCGGGCTGATGGGGTCGGGCGGGATCGGCTTCACCATCGGTAGCAGTAAAACGACGCACGATCTGCGCGAAAAAGGCACCACCCAAAGCGAGAGCTTCAGTACGGTCGGTTCTACGGGGGGCAACGTCAGTATCACCGCAGGCCAGCAGGCACATATCGGCGGCGCGGATATCATCGCCCAGAAAGATATTGCTGTTGGCGGCGATAGTGTACTTATTGAACCGGGACACGACAAACGCACCCGTGATGAGAAGTTTGAGCAGAAAACCAGCGGACTGACGGTGGCGTTGTCAGGGGCTGTGGGCAGTGCGGTGAACAGCGCGGTTTCAGCAGCGCAGGATGCGAAAGATGAGAGTGACGATCGTCTTGCGGCTCTGAAGGCAACGAAAGCGGCGCTTTCCGGCGTGCAGGCTGCGCAGGGGGTTGCAGTTGCTCAGGCTGGCGGCGATCCGAATAACGGTATAGGCGTCAGCATTTCTCTGACTTCCCAGAAATCAAAGTCTGAGCAGCATGCCCGGAGTGATACTGTGGCAGGCAGCACCCTGAATGCAGGCAACAATCTGGCTATTACGGCGACGGGTAAAGGTCAGAGCGGGAACAGCGGCGATATTCTGATCGGCGGCAGCCAGATAAAGGCGGGTGGGGACACCACGCTTGCAGCAGCGAATGATATCGTACTGAGCGGTGCGGCAAACACTCAACAGACAACCGGGAAAAATAGCAGCAGCGGCGGCGGTGTAGGGGTCAGCATTGGCGGCGGAAGTAATGGCTATGGTATCAGCGTCTTCGCCAGCGTGAATGCGGCAAAAGGACATGAGAAGGGTAACGGCACGGCGTGGACGGAGACCACGCTGGACAGCGGTGGCATTGTATCGATGACCAGTGGTCGCGATGCCCTTCTGAATGGCGCGCAGGTCAGCGGCGATAAAGTGGTCGCGGATATTGGTCGCGACCTGTGGATGAGCAGCCAGCAGGACAGCAACGACTACAAATCGAAGCAGAACAGCGTAGCGGCAGGCGGCAGTTTTACCTTCGGTAGCATGACCGGTTCGGGCTATATCAGCGCCAGCCAGGACAAGATGAAAAGCACTTATGACTCGGTTCAGGAGCAGACAGGGCTTTTTGCCGGCGATGGCGGATTTGATGTGACGGTGGGACGTCACACGCAACTGGATGGCGCGGTAATCGCTTCGACGGCAACGGGGGACAAAAACAGCCTGGATACCGGAACGCTGGGGTTCAGGGACATTCATAACGAAGCGGATTTTAAGGTCAGTCATTCAGGCGTCAGCCTGAGCGGCGGCGGTTCTTTTGGCGGCGACGCGTTCAAAGGCAATATGCCTGGCGGGATGATATCAGCCGGAGGCAACAGCGGGCATGCGGAAGGAACTACGCAGGCGGCGGTAGCGGAAGGAACAATTACGGTTCGTGATACAGCGAACCAGCAGCAGGATGTATCCGGTCTGAGCCGTGATACGGAACATGCGAACGACAGCATCAGCCCGATTTTTGACAAAGAGAAAGAGCAGAAGCGGCTGCAGACGGTAAGTCTCATCAGTGATATTGGCGGTCAGGCAGCGGATATTGCCAGAACACAGGGAGAGATAAATGCGCTGAAAGAGGCGCGCAGGGACAATCCGAATCTGCCTGCGGATAAGCTGAAAGATACGCCGAAGTATAAGGAAGAACTGGCGAAGTATGGTACGGGCAGCGATATTCAGCGGGGGATTCAGGCGGCAACGGCGGCGCTTCAGGGGCTGGCTGGCGGTGATATGGGGGCCGCGCTGGCGGGGGCGTCGGCACCGGAGCTGGCGCATCTGCTTAAATCGACAGAGGGCAATAGTGCGGTAAATGTTATTGCCCACGCGATACTGGGCGGCGCAGTGGCGGCGATGCAGGGCAACAGCGCGGCGGCGGGCGCAGCGGGTGCGGCAACGGGTGAACTTGCGGCCCGGGCGATTGCAGGTATGCTGTATCCTGATGTGACTGACCTGTCGCAACTGAGTGAGGATCAGAAGCAGACCATCAGCACGCTGGCAACGATATCAGCAGGGATGGCCGGTGGTCTGTCGGGCGACAGTACGACCTCGGCAGCAGCAGGCGCACAGGCCGGGAAGAATGCGGTTGAGAATAACTTCCTGAGTGTGTCAGAGAAGACAGAGCTTGAGTTAGCGAAGCTCAAACTCAACAGCAAAGACCCGGCAGAGCGTGAGCTGGCACAGCAGACAATCAATGAGCTGCGTGAAAAGGATATCGCCAGCGACCAGAAAGTCATTGATGCCTGTGGTAATGGTAATGCCGGAAGTGCAGCATGTGCGGGTGCAAGGCTGGAAGTTATCGCTGCGAAAGGTGAATACGAGAACACCGGCAACTACAACTCGAAAGCCAGCCAGCAATACGGAGATGCTTACGGCCAGATAGTAAATCTGCTGAATATCACCAGCGTTGATGCGCAGAATCAGCAGCAGGTGAAGGATGCACTAACGCAGTATGCAATGGATGTGCTGGGTGTTGATCGCCAGACGGCTCAGGGTTATGCCGAAACGAAGCAGGGAATGGATATTATCGTTGCTTCGGTGACTCCAGTGTTGGGTTCAGTGGCAGCAAAACAGCTCAGTAAAGTCGTTGATGCTAATCTCAAGGTTGTTGCGAAAGGTAATGTAGACGGGGCTAAATTCACTGATACCAATCAGGGTGCAAGACCATCCAACTTAGCAGATGTGAATAAGCCAACACTCATTGATGGAAGAATCCAAGCTAAAATAGATAAGCAAGGCAAGCCTCTTCCTAATGGAAATATGGCTACAGCTCATGCTGAAGTGGGCGTCATCCAACAAGCTTTTGAAAAGGGTATGTCTCAAGGGCGTGAGATGACAATGAGTGTATCTAAAGAGCCTGTATGTGGTTATTGTCGCGGTGATATAGCTGCTATGGCCGATAAAGCGGGGCTAAAATCTTTAACAATCTATGAAGAGACTACTGGGTCTGTCCTCTATTGGCAGCCGGGAATGAAATCTCTCAAGGCCAGGGATTAAAATGAATTTTAAAATGAGTTGGACGCTAAATGGAACTGGCGGAAATAAGCAGATTTCAAACTGGGATGATATATTAAATCAGTTGAAACAACTTCAGGGAAAAAAAGGTTCCATAACTCTTGATACCCTAACCAGTGTGGATAGTGGAGCTGAAATGCTTCAGGTAAGAACAGAAAATAATTTTTACCTAATAACATTAGGTGAGATCTTCGAAGATGAATATCAGATAAGAAGTTACTGGGATCGCTCTAAACTTGATGCCGAAATGATGATACTTGGTGATTATTGGCCTGAACGTCAGCTTACAAAAGACTTTGATATTGTTATCAGTGTTTTTAAGGAATTTTTTAATACTGGCAACGTATCAATGGAGCTTTTGAGCTAACACATAGATCCCGAGCATACGTCAGGATTTTTGATTTCACAGCTATAAGTTCTTTAACAGCGCTGGGAAAAGTGGAGAACGGGGAGCAAAACCGCGTATCTGGCTGGCGGTGATATGGGGGCCGCGCTGGCGGGGGCATCGGCACCGGAGCTCGCGCATCTGCTTAAATCGACAGAGGGCAATAGTGCGGTAAATGTTATTGCCCACGCGATACTGGGCGGCGCAGTGGCGGCGATGCAGGGAAACAGCGCGGCAGCGGGCGCAGCGGGGGCGGCAACGGGTGAACTTGCGGCTAGGGCGATTGCAGGTATGCTGTATCCTGATGTGACTGACCTGTCGCAACTGAGTGAGGATCAGAAGCAGACCATCAGCACGCTGGCAACGATATCAGCAGGGATGGCCGGTGGTTTGTCGGGCGACAGTACGGCGTCGGCGGCTGCCGGGGCGCAGGCCGGGAAAAATGCGGTTGAGAATAACTATCTGAGCTACGACGAGGCTCATGCTTTTGACAGAGAAATGACTGCCTGTCGTAAAGCCGGTCGTGAATGCGGAGATATTCAGAACAAGTATGCTGTAATTAGTGCTGATAACCGGCTGAAATTGCATATTGATTTGGCTGCCGACCCTCTGACGGCGCTGTCCGGGGAAGATAAATGGAATATTGAGGGCGGACTTAGCGCGGCAGGTCGGCCTGGCTGGCTGTATGGTTCGCTGGAAAACCCGGATGTGAAGGACTACGTCATTGAAGGTAACCGCTACGACTTAAACTATCTGAATAGCAATACGTCACAGGGTGATAGAGCTCTGGCTTTCTTCGGTGAGCCAGAAAATTATTGGGGTACGGTTGCCGGAGCGGGTTCGTTGTTAACGTCATCAGCCACGCTGACGGAAAAATTTGTTAGTGCCGGGCTGAGTTACGGAGCAAATGGGGCTGTCCAGGTTGCAACCGGCAATACCGGTGAGAAGTTCGATTACCTCAGTTTCATGATGTCAGGCTTAACTGGTGTAGGTACAGCCAGGAAAGGATATTACGCTAACCAGTTGTTAGGGGCCGGTAGCGCTTACATGAGCAGTCAGATTGAAGGCCAGGACAGTACCGCATCAGTAGTGGGCAGTATGGCCGGTACAGGTTTTGGCTATAATATTGGTGCTTCAATTACTAATAAGTTTGAATCACAGTATATAAAAAATCAGCTAGGAATGGATGCCAGTAAGTATTCACTGAAATATTCGGAAAAATCTATCGGATACGGTATATATCAGGGCGGTCAAATGAGCCCATACCCTGGTATACTGGGTGGTTTTGGTGGTTCTGTAATCTCAGAATGGACTGGCAATGTGACGCAAAAAGAAGCTAATGGAGATAGTAAATGAAACATCCTCTATTAGAACTTATTAAGTTGGTGTTTATACTGGCAGTTACGTTCTCTATTGGAATGGTTGCTAGTACCTGGCTGATCAGTAAAGGAGATGTTCCCTTTTCGGAATATATCTTAGCTGGAAAAATTGGTGCAATTGTTGGTGTGTGGGGAGGGGCAGGAGTTTGGCTACTGCTCTATTTACAAGTACTAAAATATAATCGTAAGTAGTTGTTGTTGAGAATAATTTCCTTTGTGCAACATCTTCAGACAAACTTGATAAGGCCGTTGAGAAAATTAAGAACGGTGATAAGTCATTAGCAACTGCTAATGACTTATCAAGCTGGAGAATGCCGATAAACGTAGCGATGCACTGGTTCCTAAATTCACCAAAGATCCTTCACATATGCGCCGGGGTTTTTCCCCGATAATTCCCCATTGCTTCCCCATACAGAAAACAGGCATAAAAAAACCAACCGTAGAAGGTTGGTTTTTTTGGGGAATTTTGGTCGGCACGAGAGGATTTGAACCTCCGACCCCCGACACCCCATGACGGTGCGCTACCAGGCTGCGCTACGTGCCGACACTTATGGCTGCTAATACTACTGCTTTCCACCACGAATGCAAGAGGATGGACTGCTAACTGATTTATAATTAATCAGTTAGCGATAAATCGTTTCTCATCCGTCAGCACTTGCAGCAGCAAACTTAGCTGCGGTTTCTGATCTTTAATTTTCTCGCCGCGTAAATTATAGGTCTGGTAATTACCGTTGTTATTAAGCACCAGCGTCATCTCTGGTGTGGTAATGGCCATGGTGCTGCTGTCAGCTGCCGTGACCCAGTAATGGCGGCGTGTTGCATTAAACAAATCCTGACCCTGTGAGTACTCGCTTGCTGGGGTACTGACGTGGAGCAGGCGCTGCATCAGTGTTGTCATCAGGTCAGTATGATCGGTCAGGCTATTAATACGCTGCGCAGGTGTTCCCGGCCAGTGAATAACCAGAGGCACCTGTAGATGGCCACGCGACCAGGCAAAGTTATTCTCTTCCTGCGTCAACGGCACGCCCCGGCCCGCGGTAATAATGACCACCGTGTTGTTCAGTTTGCCGGAGTCACGCAGGGCGCTGAGTATACGGTTGATGTTGGCATCCACATCTTGCGCCGCGCTGGCGTAGCGTTTGGCAAAATTCTTCTGGTTGCTGTCATCAAGGTTCGTTCCGTTAAAGGAAACCCATGAGAACCAACGGTTATCATCTTGCGCATAGCGGCCCAGCCAGTTAATCCACTGGCTTGCAGTTTGTTGATCAGATTGCGTTTGCACGTTTGGCATCGAAAAGTCTGACAGCAATGCCTGGCGATACAGTGGGCTAGTGAAGCCATCAGAGGAGAACAATCCCAACTGATAGCCTTGTTGATTCAGCGCAGAGATTAGCGCGGCAGGCGTTCGGGTCGACAAAATGCCGTCCATGTAGCTTGGTGAAACGCCATAAAACAGGCCAAAAATCCCGTTGTCGGCAGTATTTCCCGAACTCATGTGGCGCGTAAAGGAGATATTCTGCCCGGCAAATTCTGCCAGAGCAGGCATTTGCTGTTCAAAGCGCGAGTAGTTCAGACCGTCAACGGTGATCAGCAGGACATTCTGACCCGTTCCCATATCACGGTAACGCAGCTCACTGAGCGGATACTGGACGGAGACCGCTTCCGGATTACCCTGTTCAATCAGGCGGCGTTGATACTCTTGCGCATCCAACAGACCATGTTTTTCCAGAAACTTACGCGCCGTCATCGGGTAAGAGAGCGGCAGGTTTGCGCGCTGCATGGTAATCGGGCGATAGAAGTTGGCATCAGCCCAGATGTACACCACGTGCGAGGCGATAAAGCAAATGAAGAAGAATGCGGCTAACGGTTTGGCAAAATGGCGGCGACGCGTCAGGCTGCGCAGTTTCTGCCAGCTCCAGGTCGCAAACAGCATTTCGATTAGCAGAATGATTGGCACACTGATAAACATCAGTTGCCAGTCACGCGCCGCTTCATTCTGGTCAGGGTTAATGACCAGCTCCCAGACGATGGGGTTGAGATGCAGGTGGAAGCGGGTGAACACTTCGCTGTCGATGAGCAACAGCGTCATACCTGCTGTCGCCAGAATGGCTGATAAGAATCGCATCAGCCTCTGGGACATGACGATAAACGTCAGAGGAAACAGGATTAGCAGATAGGTGGCAAACACCAGAAAACTAAAATGTCCGACCAGGCTTACATAGGAATAAACACGCCCTGCAAGCGTTGTCGGCCAGTCGGCGACAAACAGGTAACGGCTACCGAGTACCATGGCCAACAGAATGTTGAACAAGGCAAACCAGTGCCCCCAGCTAACCATCTGGGAGACTTTCTCACGGTAGCGCTGACGATGAGTTACCATAAACTGTTGTTCGTTTCCCCGGAGCAGGCTCTTAATGCGCTTGGTCGTCGTTTACCGAAGACTGCAATGCGCGGGCAAAAGAGTTGGCAATCGCCTGGCGCTGGGCCGGTGCGATGCTTGTATTGATAAGGTTAGTCACCATATTTCCCAATACCATCAGGGAAAGATCGGTTGGCGCCTTATGTTTTTCCAGTACGTTGAGCATCTCATTCAGCAGTTGTTCAACGTGTTCGTCACTATAGCGGGAAATTTGTGGCATAAATCGAAATCAGTCTGTTCATGAAAGGGCAACATATTACCGTACAGACAGTTTTTTTTCTGCTTTTTTATCTTCTATTGCGTCACTGCCCGGCAGGTGGTTGAATACCGCCCGGTCTAAAAGGAGAGTTTATCATGAGTCTGGATATCAACCAGATTGCCCTGCACCAGCTTATCAAACGTGACGAGCAGAACCTTGAGCTGGTCTTGCGCGATTCATTACTGGAACCGACAGCGACGGTTGTCGAGATGATGGCTGAGCTGCACCGGGTGTATAGCGCCAAGAATAAAGCCTATGGCCTGTTTAGCGAAGAGAGTGAACTGGCGCAAACGCTGCGTTTACAGCGTCAGGGTGAAGAGGATTTTCTGGCATTTAGTCGTGCCGCGACCGGACGCTTGCGGGACGAGCTGGCGAAATATCCTTTTGCCGACGGCGGTATTGTCCTGTTCTGCCATTACCGTTATCTGGCGGTAGAGTATCTGTTGGTCGCCGTGCTGAACAATTTAAGTAGCATGCGCGTCAATGAAAATCTGGATATCAATCCGACGCACTATCTGGACATCAATCATGCGGATATCGTGGCGCGTATTGATTTAACCGAGTGGGAAACCAATCCGGAGTCCACGCGCTATCTGACGTTCCTGAAAGGGCGGGTAGGGCGCAAAGTCGCCGATTTCTTTATGGATTTCCTCGGTGCCAGCGAAGGTCTGAATGCCAAAGCGCAAAACCGTGGCCTGCTGCAGGCAGTGGACGACTTTACTGCCGAGGCGCAGCTCGATAAAGCTGAACGCCAGAACGTGCGTCAGCAGGTGTACAGCTACTGCAACGAACAGCTACAAGCCGGTGAAGAGATCGAGCTGGAGTCGCTGTCCAAAGAGCTTTCCGGCGTCAGTGAAGTCAGCTTCAGCGAATTTACCGCAGATAAAGGCTACGAGCTGGAAGAGAGCTTTCCGGCGGATCGCAGTACGCTGCGTCAGTTAACCAAATTTGCCGGAAGCGGCGGTGGGTTAACCATCAACTTCGACGCCATGTTACTGGGTGAACGTATTTTCTGGGATCCGGCTACAGATACTTTGACCATCAAAGGTACGCCGCCGAACCTGCGCGATCAGCTCCAGCGTCGCACGTCGGGCGGGAAATAAAACCGTTTGCCGGGTGAGAGCGTATACGCCTTATCCGGTCGACGAGAACCATCAGTATCGATTACAAAATCCCATAAAAAAACCCCGCCTTGGCGGGGTTTTTCTTCAACTTGTTTGCGATTACGCGCGAACGAAGTCGATGTGAGACAGCTTCGGCTTGAACGGGTGACGCTGTACAGCCTGAGCTTTAACTTTAACTTCTTTACCGTCAACAACGATGGTCAGAACTTCGCTGTAGAATTCAGCTTTAGCTTGCATGTTCATAACTGCATCGTGATCCAGTTCGATAGCAATCGGGGCTTCTGCGCCACCGTAGATGATTGCCGGGAACTTGTTAGCGGCACGCAGGCGGCGGCTCGCACCCTTACCCTGCTCTTTACGTACTTCAGCGTTGATAGTAAACATTTAAATCTCTCTTTAATAATTCCTGCTACAGGCGACCCAGCAACAGGTAAGTGATCTGCTTTGCGTATGCAAAAGCGGGCGAGATTCTATACTCAAACGGCTGGTACATCAATCAAAAGTACGATTAACCGCGTAATTCATGTGCCCGACGAAAGCGTCCTTCATAATCGAAGACCTTTTCACGGACCTGCCAGTACTGACCTTTCATGCGCGCCACCACGAAATCAGGATGACGTAACAGCGCCTGCTGGGCGAGGATATCGGCGGCGGTTATCCAGCGTAAGGGAATGCCGGGCGTTCGGGTGTGCGGGCGAATAAACAGTTGCTCGAAGGCTGTACGCTGCGCGGGAGTATGCAGGCGAAAGCGTTCGCTGACGTCGGCGCCATCTTCATCGTAATAGGTAATTTTCAGCCATTCGCCTTTTTCATCCTGCCCATTTTGTAGCGCCATCCCGCTGCAGCGCAAAACCAGCGCATCTTTAAGCCTGAGCGCGGCTTTCAGCATGTCATCCGGGTCAACCAGTACCGTGTCGCACTCCCGACAACGGCGGGCGGCGATGTCATTTTCCGCGTTGCACTGCGGGCAGTTTTTAAAACGGAAACGAAAATCGCACTGTTCGCGATGGCCGTCATCATCTTCAAACCATCCCTGACAGCGGCGGCCAAAGTGCTCAATCAGCGTGCCGTCGGCCGTTGTTTTTCCCCAGAAGGTGTTGGCAAAGCCGCAGGCAGGACAGAACACCTGTACCGGAACGTTGTCACTTTTCCCTTTGGGCGCACCCACTTCCGGGGCGTACAGGTCGTGCGGATTCCCGGCGTAATCAAGGATCAGACAGTCCGTTTTCCCCGGCGCCAGGCGCAACCCTCGTCCAACGATTTGTTGGTAAAGGCTAACTGACTCGGTCGGGCGCAGAATGGCGATAAGGTCGACGTGCGGGGCATCGAAGCCAGTGGTCAGGACCGACACATTCACCAGATAGCGAAAACGTTGGGCTTTGAACTCTTCAATCAACACGTCGCGTTCAGCGCCAGGCGTGTCCCCGGTGATAAGCGCCGCATCATCAGCAGGCAGCAGGCCGACTATCTCTTTGGCGTGCTCAACGGTAGCGGCGAAAATCATTACCCCTTTGCGTGTCTGAGCAAACTCGACAATCTGGCTGATGATATGCGGCGTTATTCGCTGCTGCTTTTTCAGTTCCTGATTCAGGTCCGCTTCGCTAAACAGGCCGTTACTTTGCGCCTGCAGGCGGCTGAAATCATATTGTACGACCGGCATGTCGAGGCGTTCTGGCGGCGTCAGGTAGCCGTGTTTAATCATGTAGCGCAGCGGTAATTCATAAATGCAGTCGCGAAACAGTGCTTTTTCATCGCCGCGCACCATTCCGTGATAATGAAAATGATAAATCCAGCCTTTGCCCAAGCGAAAAGGCGTGGCGGTAAGTCCGAGCAGGCGTAAGTGAGGGTTTACGTTGGTCAGGTGTGTCAGGATTTGTTGATACTGGCTCTCTTCATCATCACCAATGCGATGGCATTCATCGACGATGAGCAGGGAGAATTCTCCCTGAAAGGCGTCCAGATTGCGCGCCACCGACTGTACGCTGCCAAATACCACTTTCCCGTGACTCTCTTTACGCTTCAGACCTGCGGCAAAAATATCGGCTTCCAGCCCCAGCGCGCAATATTTCGCGTGGTTTTGCGCGACCAGCTCTTTGACGTGCGCCAGTACCAGTACGCGACCCCGCGCCACGCGGGCCAGCTCGGCAATCACCAGGCTTTTGCCCGCGCCTGTGGGGAGGACGATAACTGCCGGAGTACGGTGATGGCGAAAATGGTTGAGCGTGGCATCCACGGCTTCTTTTTGGTAAGGACGAAGAGTAAAAATCATGGGCTCACAATATGTAACAGTCTCGCGTATAGTATGCCACGAATCTTTTTCCCTTGAGGGAAGTTGTTAGCTCGTTATACTGAGCGGAAAACGGCTCCACTTTTCGGGCATAACGCCCGATTTCCGTATTGTTACAGGCAAAATCACACTCATGCGACTTGATAAATTTATCGCTCAGCAACTCGGCGTCAGCCGCGCTATTGCCGGGCGTGAGATCCGTGGTAACCGTGTTACTGTCGACGGCGAAATCGTCAGAAATAGCGCTTTTAAGCTACTGCCAGAGCACGACGTAGAATATGACGGTAATTCCCTGGTTCAACAAAATGGCCCGCGCTATTTTATGCTGAATAAGCCCCAGGGTTATGTTTGCTCAACGGATGACCCGGATCACCCGACTGTGCTCTATTTCCTTGATGAACCTGTCGCGCACAAACTACATGCGGCAGGGCGTCTGGATATCGATACCACCGGACTGGTGTTAATGACCGACGACGGACAGTGGTCTCATCGCATCACTTCGCCTCGCCACCATTGTGAGAAAACCTATCTGGTGACACTGGAGTCGCCAGTGGCAGATGATACCGCCGAACTGTTTGCCCGTGGCGTACAGTTGCACAATGAGAAAGACCTGACCAAACCCGCCGTGCTGGAAGTGATTACGCCGACTCAGGTACGTTTGACCATCAGTGAAGGGCGCTATCATCAGGTTAAACGTATGTTTGCCGCCGTGGGAAACCACGTTGTGGAACTGCATCGTGAACGCATCGGTGCCATCAAGCTTGATGAGGATCTGGCGCCCGGAGAATACCGTCCATTGACCGAAGAAGAAATCGCCAGCGTTAACTTAACCCCGCGTTAATTTCAGGAGCTAAATGTGACCACCCGGCAGAACTCTTCAATTGCCATTGTTTTTATCCTTGGCTTATTGGCCATGTTGATGCCGTTGTCGATCGATATGTATCTTCCGGCACTGCCGGTGATCTCTGCTCAATTTGGCGTGCCGGCAGGCAGCGCGCAAATGACCCTCAGTACCTATATTCTGGGGTTCGCGGTTGGGCAGTTGATCTATGGTCCGATGGCCGACAGCATCGGGCGTAAACCGGTGATACTGGGCGGGACTCTGGTGTTTGCGGCAGCAGCGGTCGCCTGTGCGTTGGCGCAAACTATCGATCAGTTGATCACTATGCGTTTCTTCCATGGTCTGGCAGCTGCGGCGGCAAGCGTGGTCATCAATGCCCTGATGCGCGACATCTATCCGAAAGAAGAATTCTCGCGCATGATGTCATTTGTCATGCTGGTGACGACGATTGCGCCACTGATGGCACCTATTGTGGGCGGTTGGGTGCTGGTATGGCTGAGTTGGCACTATATCTTCTGGATCCTCGCTGTAGCGGCGATTCTGGCCTCGGTGATGATCTTTACGCTGATCAAAGAGACCTTGCCCGTAGAGCGTCGCCAGCCGTTTCGCTTGCGCACGACTCTGGGCAACTTTGCCTCGCTGTTTCGCCACAAGCGCGTCCTGAGTTACATGCTGGCCAGTGGGTTTAGCTTTGCCGGGATGTTTTCTTTCCTGAGCGCCGGACCTTTTGTCTACATTGAGATCAACCACGTTTCACCGCAGAATTTCGGCTATTACTTCGCGCTGAATATTGTGTTCCTGTTCGTGATGACCATCATCAACAGCCGCTTTGTTCGGCGGGTTGGTGCACTAAATATGTTCCGTACCGGGCTGTGGATCCAGTTTGTGATGGCGGGCTGGATGGTATTCAGCGCGCTGTTCGGCGTTGGATTCTGGGCACTGGTTGTCGGTGTTGCGGCGTTTGTAGGTTGTGTGTCGATGGTGTCATCAAATGCGATGGCGGTCATTCTGGATGAGTTTCCACACATGGCCGGGACGGCCTCATCGTTGGCGGGGACGTTTCGTTTTGGCATCGGCGCGATTGTTGGCGCGCTGTTATCTCTGGCAACCTTTAACTCGGCCTGGCCAATGATATGGTCGATAGCGTTTTGCGCCACCAGCTCAATTCTCTTCTATCTCTACGCCAGTCGCGCCAAAAAACGGTGATCTATTACACAACCTGGGGGTCATAAGGCCTCCAGAGTTGATGTACATCAACCGCAAATCTATCATTTTCCCCGCTTATGTTTATTTTATGTAAAATCAATTTATGTAAAAAGTCACATCATTGTAGTTAAAAAGGTTGAGTTAGATCGCAGAAACGAGTACATATAGCGCGGAAACATGCCTGAACCGTTGAATAAATTTAAATAGTGGGTTCGGAAGGCGGCATAAAGACTGGGTGTAAACGTTTACCAACTGTCTAAAGACGTATTGTCAATGATGTGTTAATATTGATGTAAAATAATTGTGAAGTGATTGTACTTCCAGGGAAAGAAAGTGATGACATTACAACTCTCAATCGTTCATCGTCTGCCGCAGTGCTATCGTTGGTCGGTGGGTTTCGCAGGTTCAAAGGTTGAACCGATTCCGCACAACGGTCAGAGCAATGAGAACAGCCTGGTGGCCCTCAAATTGCTTAGTCCTGATGGTGACAGCGCATGGTCAGTCATGCATAAACTTAGCCAGGCTCTCAGCGACATTGAGGTACCTTGTTCCGTGCTGGAATGTGAAGGGGAACCGTGCCTGTTTGTGAATCGCCAGGATGAGTTTGCCGCGACCTGCAGACTGAAAAATTTCGGCGTGGCCATCGCAGAACCGTTTTCAAACAACAATCCGTTTTGAGCGTCAGCTTAGCGCGAGCAGCTGACGCGTATAGGCCTGTTGTGGCGCGTTAAATACGTGCTCGCATTGCCCCTGTTCCACGACTTCTCCCTGCCGCAACACAATTACCTGATGGCATAACGCACGTACAACATGCAAATCATGGCTGATAAAAATATAAGCCAGACGATGCTTTTCCTGTAAGGACTTTAACAGCGTGAGGATTTGCGCCTGTACGGTTCTGTCGAGCGAGGATGTTGGCTCATCCAGAATGATCAGCGAGGGTTTGAGAATCAATGCCCTGGCAATGGCTATGCGCTGGCGTTGACCGCCAGAAAACTCTGCAGGATAACGATGGCGGGTTTCGCTATCGAGTCCGACTTCAGCCATCACTGCTTTTACCTGCGCTTCACGCTGTTCAGCGGAAAGCGTTGGCTGGTGAACGCGCAATCCCTCTTCAATAATTTGTAATACGCTCAAACGCGGATTCAGTGAAGAGTTGGGGTCCTGAAAGACCACCTGAATGCGGTGACGTACTGGCAACAGTTGGCGGCGATTTAAGGTATGCAGCGCCAGACCATCGAACACAATACTGCCTTGCGATGTGATTAATCGCAGTAGCGCCAGACCAGTGGTACTTTTCCCAGAGCCTGATTCACCCACCAGTCCCAGTGTTTCACCGGGTCTGAGGGTAAAACTGACGTTGTTAACCACGACGTTATGATCCACCACGCGCTTGAGGATACCCTTGCGTACGGGAAAGGCGACCCTGAGCCCATTCACTTCCAGCAATGGCGGTTGTCCGGCGGCTAAAGGGACTGGATCGCCGGAGGGTTCGCTATTTAACAGTTTCTGTGTGTAGGAATGGGTTGGCGCGGCAAGCAGTGGCTCGGCACGGTTTTGTTCAACGCATTGACCGTTCTGCATGACGGCAATGGAATCGGCTAGTTTTCTCACGATGCTGAGATTATGAGTGATGAACAGCAATCCCATGTTCAGCTCACGCTGCAACTCCCGCAGCAGTTGCAAAATTTGCGCTTGCACAGAGACATCCAGCGCAGTGGTTGGTTCATCAGCAATTAGCAGCTCCGGGCGGGTTAACAGCGCCATAGCAATCATTACGCGCTGGCGCTCACCGCCGGAAAGCTGGTGCGGATAATCTGTAAGGCGTTTCGCTGCATGGCGAATGCCTACACGATCCAGACAGGTCAGAATTTCTGCCCGTGCGGCTTCCCGACGCATTCCCCGATGCAGCGACAGCACTTCATAAAGCTGCTTTTCCAGGTTGTGGAGTGGATTTAGCGACACCATTGGTTCCTGGAAAATCATGGCGATTTTATTTCCCCGCACACCGCGAAGCGTCTGCTCGTTAGCGTGAAGTAGTGATGCGCCGTGAAAGCGGATATCACCGGAGAGGTACACCGCAGGCGGCGTGGGCAACAGACGCAACACCGAAAGCGCGGTGACGCTTTTACCTGAGCCGGACTCGCCCACCAGCGCCAGCGTTTGTCCGGCATCAACGCGCAGTGACAGACTGTTGACCACGGTGCGCACGGTGTTCTGTTGGCGAAAACCTACCGATAAATTGTCAATAGCTAACAGAGGTTGTGTCATCTTAAATCGCCTTATTGGGATCAAATGCGTCGCGTACCGCCTCACCAATAAAAATCAGTAGCGATAATAAGAGGGCAACGGAGATGAACGCGGTGATGCCAAGCCACGGCGCCTGCAGGTTGTTTTTACCCTGCAACAGCAATTCTCCCAGTGATGGCGAGCCAAGCGGTAATCCGAACCCGAGAAAATCCAGCGAGGTGAGTGTGGTGATTGAGGCACATAAAATAAACGGTAAAAAGGTCAGGGCGGCAACCATCGCATTGGGTAGCATATGACGCAAAATAATACTGCTATCGCTAACCCCGAGCGCCTGAGCGGCACGAATATAATCAAAGTTTCGGGTGCGCAGAAATTCCGCGCGTACCACGCCCACCAGGCTCATCCAGCCAAACAGCACGGTGATCGCTAATAGCCACCAGAAGTTAGGCTGAACGACGCTGGATAGCAAAATAATCAGAAACAGCGTTGGCATACCGGACCACACTTCGATGAACCGTTGTCCCCACAGGTCTACCTTACCGCCATAATAGCCCTGTAGCGCGCCAGCCATCACCCCCATGACGCTGGAACACAGGGTCAGCATCAAGCCAAACAGAATTGAGATGCGGGTGCCGTAAAGGATACGCGCCAGCACGTCACCACCATTTGCGTCAGTACCCAGCCAGTTTTGCGCAGAGGGTGGAGAGGGGAAGGGCTTATCGGTGGCAAAGTTAATGCTGGTAGCACCGAACCGGATGGGGGCCCATAGTATCCAACCCTGTCTCTCCAGACGGTGTTGCAGCCACGGATCCTGATAATCAGCTTTTGTTGCTAACGGGCCGCCGAAATCGCTCTCACTGTAGTTTTTAACCAGAGGGAAATACCAGCTGCCGTCATAGCGTACCAACAGCGGCTTATCATTAGCGATCAGCTCGGAACACATGCTCAGGCCAAACAACACCAAAAAAATCCATAATGACCAGTAGCCGCGGCGGTTATGACGAAAACGCGCCCAGCGGGCCTGATTGACGGGGCTTAATCGCGACATTAGCGTCCCTCAAAATCAATACGAGGATCGACCAACGTATAGCTGATATCACTGAGGATATTGAGCAACAGGCCAATCAGGGTGAAGATGTAGAGTGTGCCGAACATCACCGGGTAGTCGCGCGATACGGTAGATTCATACCCCAGTAATCCCAGACCATTAAGCGAAAACATCACTTCAATCAGCAGTGAGCCGGTGAAAAACATACTGATAAATGTGGCGGGAAATCCTGCGATTACCAGCAACATGGCATTGCGGAACACATGCTTCCATAGAATATTTTTCTCACTAACGCCTTTGGCGCGCGCAGTAACGACATACTGCTTACGAACCTCATCCAGAAATGAGTTTTTGGTCAGCATGGTCAGCGCGGCGAACCCACCTACGACGGTTGCCAGCACTGGTAGGGTAATGTGCCACAGATAATCGGTAATTTTTTGATACCAGGGCAGGGCATCAAAGTTAGCGGACACGAGCCCACGTAGCGGGAACAGGTCGTAATAGCTGCCCCCGGCAAAAAAAACGATCAGCAAAATGGCAAACAGAAAGGCCGGAATGGCATAGCCAATAATAATAAATGCGCTGCTCCAGACGTCAAAACGACTGCCGTTGTGAACCGCTTTGCGGATCCCAAGCGGTATCGACACCAGATAGATGATGAGCGTACTCCACAGCCCCAGGGTAACGGACACCGGGAGGCTGTCTTTGATTAGCGTAAGAACAGAGGCACTGCGAAACAGACTATCGCCAAAATCAAAACGGATATAGTCCCAGAGCATCTTGAAATAGCGTTCATGAATGGGTTTATCGAATCCGTAACGACGGGTAATTTCCGCGATGACTTCCGGATCCAGACCCCGACCGCCACGGTAGTTACTGTCGCTGATATTCCCTACGCCGGTTTGCGCGTGGCTGGCGCGAACACCTTCGCTGCCCGCACCGGGCAACGCGCCGCTTTGTCCGAACTCAATGGCGGCGACGGCCTGTTCAACAGGACCGCCAGGTGCTATCTGTACGATAAAAAAGTTGATAGTAATGATGGCCCAAAGCGTTGGGATCACCAGCAGCACACGTCGAATCAAATAAGCGCCCATTTACTCTCCCTGTCGTCTGGCTGCGGGAAGCTTCGCCGCTTTGTTGACGTCATACCACCAGTTGTCGATGCCAATGGTATAAATCGGGCGGATCGCCGGATGCGAAAACTTATCCCACCAGGCGATACGATCTTCAGCCATGTACCACATCGGCAACATGTAGTAGTTCCAGGTTAATACCCGGTCCAGTGCCCGCCCCAACGGGATCAGTTTGGCTTTATTCCCTTGTGCGGCAATGATCTGGCTAATCAGTTTATCAATGACCGGGCTTTGCACTCCGGGCGCGTTATAGCTGGAGTCTATATATTCAGAGGCCCAGAGAATTTGCAGGTCTGAACTTGGCCACGGCATTGCGCGATAGAGCCTGGGCATCATGTCATAGTCGCGACTGCGCAAACGGTTAGTGATTTGCGAGTTATCGACCTGGCGGATATTCATCGTAATGCCTAAGCGTTGCAGGTTGTGCTGGAACGGCAGCACCCACTGGCTGTTGCTACCTGCCGGGAGTAATAACTCGAAGGTCAGCGGTTTACCGCTGGTGCTATTTATCCGTTGTTGCCCTTTCAGTATCCATCCCGCCTGTTGGAGTAACGTATCGGCTTTCAACAGGTTTTCACGATCGTAGCCATCGCCTTTCGACATCGGTGGTTGATAGATTTGACTGAAGACTTCCGGTGGCAGCTCTTTTTTCAATGGCGCGAGGATCACCAGTTCATCCGCATCGGGATAACCTCTGGCTGCATACTCGGTGTTCTGGAAATAGCTGTTTGTCCGACTCCAGGCATTATAAAACAGGGCCTTATTCATCCATTCGAAATCAAAGGCCAGCGTAATCGCTTCCCGTACACGTCGGTCACTAAACATTGGACGTTGAATATTAAAGGCTAACCATCGTGTGTCCTGCGCGGACTCATTCTTTTGTTCGTCTTTGACAATGTAATGATTGGCGAAATTCTTGCCGGTATAACGGGTTGCCCAATTTTTTGCATCGTTTTCCAGTCGCAGGTCGAACGCTCCAGCCTTAAATGCTTCAAAAGCGACGTTATCATCTAAGTAGTAATCGTAGCGGAGGGTATCAAAGTTCCAGCGTCCGCGATTGACGGGCAAGTCAGCAGCCCAATAATCTTTGACGCGCGAATAGACAATATACTGGCCCATCTTCCATTTGGTAATGCGATAAGGGCCGCTGGCGAGCGGTGGTGATGACAAGGGATCGCTGAGCTTATGATCTTTCCAGTACTTCTCTGGCATCACCGGTAATGAAAACAGGCTGAGCATGTCCTCTTTACCCGGTTTGGCGAGTTCAATTCGCACTGTTAACGGGGCAATTGCCTTTACCGTCGTTCCTTTGTAGACCAAACGAAACTGCGGTACGCCTTCGGTCATAAATTTATGGAAGGTGAATTCAACATCGCGTGCGGTAATGGGTGAACCATCATGAAAACGGGCCCGCGGATTAATCGCGATTTCTACCCACGAATAATCATCGGCGTAACGCGCTCTGTCAGCGATGAGCGGGTAGTAGCTGCCGGGTTCGTCATCCGAGGTGGTAAACAGCGTATCGTAGAGCGTTTCGGTGCGTGCGCCAGGGTTGCCGCGCATCGAGTAGCGGTTGAAGTTGTCGAAGGTACCCAGGGCGGAGAGAGTGAGCTGCCCGCCTTTGGGGGCCGCAGGGTTTACGTAATCAAAATGATTAAAATTAAACGCGTACTTGGGTTCGCCCAACACGGCAAAGGCGTAGCTTTCTTTGATGGATTGGGCATGAACGTTAAACCCGATAAGGGCGATAAACAGAAGCAGTACGCGAGGAATCATATCACAGAGGTTTCCTTGTCCTGCCACAACCCGACAGGCTTCTTGCCTGAGAAATAGCGGTTGGGGTGGCGAGTGAAAATATATGAATCGCCTGGTGCGATCACCACGTTGGCTTATCGGATTGCGCCATCCAACGTACAAAATCATCAAGCATTAATGGGCGGCTGATCCAGTATCCCTGGAAGAAATGAACCCCGCGATCGCGTAGCCATCGGGCTTGCTCAGGCGTTTCTACCCCTTCAGCAACCGTCAGCATATTAAGACGCTTAGACAGTGTCAACACCGCATCCAGTACCGGAGACGTTAGCGTTTCTGTCCCAATGGCGTTGATAAATCCTCGGTCGATTTTCAGATAGTCAACGGTAAAGCGTTCCAGATAAATGAGTGCGCTATGGCCGGTACCGAAATCATCAATGGCAATTTCGAATCCGGCAGCGTGTAGCCATTCAAATAACTTTGAGGCTTCATGCTGATTGAGCATATCGCGTTCGGTGATTTCGAGCACAACCTGGAAATGGTGTGGCGGCAGGGAAGCGTTCAGGTGTTGAATATCGTCTTTAAAGCTTTCACCATGCAGGTGCGTTGGGGCGATGTTGAGCCCGAGCTTTGCGCCTTGCGGTAACACTTTTTTTAATGCGGGGGCATCACGGGCCACCAGTTTGAACAGATGCTGCGTCAGCGGCACGATCATTTGCTGTGATTCAGCGTAGTGAATAAACGCATCTGGCGGGATCTCACCTGTTGTCGGGTGGCGCCAGCGTAACAATACTTCTACCCCTTTTACTTCCAGCGTCTGCATTTCAACGACTGGTTGGTAGACCACATAAAACTGATCGTGCTTGATAGCGTTGAGAATATCCTTTCCCGGGCGTAAACGAACGGCGTAGTTGTAGTACCACAAAAGCAACCCGGTCATGATCCCGGCCATACATCCCAACATGACGGCATACCAGACGTCAGTGTACGTCCACTCTTGCGCGTATAGCCGGATCTTCATCGGGATCCCTTTCAGCGTCGTCTGGCGCCAGGTGGTATCCGGAAGCGCGGAAACGTCCATCAGTTGGGATGAAAATGTCGTGATAGCGGTATCACCAACAATAATTGCAATACCGTCAAAATCATCTTCTCGGGCGGTATAGAGAAGGTAAGGCGCCAGATTGATATTCAGTGAGGAAAACACGCCGCTATTCTTAAATGAAGGATTCCGCTGCCAAATCATGATCGCCGGATTGTCCGGCATCATCGGGGTACCGGACAGTAATTCCACATCGACATCTTGCTTGAGATCCAGCTTCGGAACCAGCGACAGAATAGGCGAGTCCATCGCGCCAGTTGCGGATGAGCAGAAAGCAATACCATCTTTTACCAATAAAAAAGCGCGTACATTGAGGTTAAACGCTGCGCTGGCGGTTAGCCTGGCGGCAACTTGTTGGCAATTGTATGAGACCAGCGGCTGCAGGGCATCTGTTGTGCTTTTGAGGTCTGAGAGGTAACTGCTGATGTAATAGTCGATATCGGAAAGAAGCGTTTCGTACTTTACATCTCGTTTGTGCCAGGTGGCAAAAAACTGCAGGGTGCTGACAAGTACCGCGACGACTACCCCCGTAAAAATACAGGTAAAAAGGACATTTCGACTGGAAGATGAAGGACGTCTGAACATAGTTCCTTATGTTTACCTGGGGTATCTGCTTATTATTAAACGGCTTGATCTGTAAAACTATAACCTGGATTGATTCGTATAGTGAGATTTTTCTTAAACATAGCGCAACGCAAAAAGCACTGCCGAAGCAGTGCTTTTGATAAGTCTCATCAGGATAGCCAAGGGATAGCTGCCAAACGAAATTAACTGCGGCTCAGGACCCGGCGAGCTTCGTTGTAACGTTTTTTCCAGTAAGGCTCGTTCATGCTGGAAATGATAACGCCACTGCTGGTCGAGGCATGTACAAACTGGTTATTGCCGATATAGATACCGACGTGACGGCCGGTGGAACCCGCACGGAACAGAACCAGATCGCCTGTGCGCAGATTAGTGCGCGAAACGGATTTGCCCGTTTCCTGTTGCTCGTAGGTTGAGCGCGGAAGCTCTAAACCAAATTGCTCACGAAACGTACGCTGTACGAAGCTTGAACAATCAATACCTTTTTTGGTGCTGCCGCCAAGGCGGTAACGCACGCCTTTCCAGTCAGCATATTGGTCCATAATACGTGATTTAACATCGATATTACGTACCATATTTTCAAATTCATCCTGAGAGGCTTGCAGTGAAGAGTTATCTCCATTGCCCACAGCATGCGTCTCAGAATGCATATTCCTGGCGGTGTTCGTTGTGCTACATGCAGAAAGCAGAACCGCAACTGCTATCGCGGGTATGCCCCGCAAGATATATCTCAAAATCGGTTGAGATTTGACCATTTTGTTTGTTTTCCCTTGAAGTCCTTAACGATAAATATCGTTATAAAAAATGCCAAACGTGACGAGACTAATTACCAACGCATGATGAGACAATTCTTTAAGGTCAAATCTGTGGCAGAACGCACAAATTTATTCTTATAGTGAATAATTATCCCGCGAGGCAAAACGAGTCTGAGGTTACCCGATCGCTCCGGTCATTGCGAGTGATTTTATGTGATTTCTTATAAGAAAAAGTGATACAGAAAGTGAATAGACTGCATTGGCTAAATTAAGAACAAATAGAGTGAAAAACACGCAATTCATTCATTTTAAACAGGAATAATATGACAGGAGAATGACAGTCAGAAGGATAATTTCCTGGCAGATATCATCAGGAAATCAGAAGCATTCCTGATGATGTTAATTACTTTGCGTTATTTGTTTAAAAATTGTTTGTTTTTGCCGGGAAGATAATGAATAAACAGCGTAACCAGACGGTCGCTTAATGGCGTCATTAACCACCAGGGCAAGCCAATCAATACGACGGTCATAGAACCTACCACGATATCTGTAAGCCAATGTGCGCCGATCATTACGCGTGGAAAGGCAAAAACCACAGTGATAATAAGGCCGATTATTCCTGCGACTTTTCCGAAATAACGTAGCATAAATGCGGAAAAAATAAGCAGCATCATACCGTGATCGCCAGGAAAACTGTCTCTGGACGCATCTTTTGTTGAAATATGCAGCAGCTCGCTGACGCGATTAATATTATCGAACGTGAGGGTGGGGCTGGCGCGCTTAACCGGAATAAGCGCCTGGCCCAGTTGGTTTAATATCACCGCTGTTAGCAGCATCACCAACCCAATTGCCACAATACGACGACGACCTTCCTGCGTTTCTTTTAACCAAAAACTCAGCATTAATGTGCCCATCGCCAATAATGAGCAGCCGTCAAATGCCCGGTTATTGGTGACCGCGACAATCCACAGGAAGAGCGGGCTCTCAACCAGCTTATGATTGAAGAAGTGGAAGATGCCCGAATCGAGAGAAAACCAGAGCCCATGCCCATGTGGAAGGTACCAGGACAAAAACAGCGCCAGACCAGCAATATTAAGCAGGAGTATTAGTGGGTATCGGGTTTTCATCGTCGTTTACCATTGCCATAAAACGGAGGCAACCTTACGCGCCAGCGTCTAAACGAAGCCTCAACAATGCACTCTGTAATGCATTCCAGTCGGTCTCGGTATCGGAGATGAGTTCAATGCGGCTATCTGGAGGGGCGACGTTTTGGGTCTCAATATGCCAGTCCTCACCCTGACGATTGATACGCACCAGCCCCTCTTTAATACGCATCACTCCCTTCACGCGGCCGACAGGGGCGAGACGTGACCATTCCAGCAGGCCGATGGTATCGAACACCGTGTCAGCGTCAAAAATCCAGCCGCAGGCCTGATGCCCCTGACCGCTGTTCAGACTGCGGCGCCAGCGTTGCTGGGCAGGCAGGCTTAGTGCTGCCAGCCCTTTTTTATCAGCATGCTGGTGAGTATGTGCCGCACTGGAGGGAAGTTCTGTCAGATTCAGTCGGGGCAAATCCAGTAATTGTCCGTCGATCTGTCCATGATCGGCATAAACTAACTGGCGGTTACCGCCGTAGTGCTGCCACCAGGTTTGCAGAGCAGTTTCGCTTTCTGTCGTGGCACGATCGGATTTATTGGCAACGATGATATCGGCAGAGGCCAACTGATCGCGGAAATTCTCATTCGCGACGCTTTTTTCATCCAGCAACAGGCGCGGATCAAGGATACAGAGAGTTGCGCGCAAGTCGATCCACGGTTCGTAAACCGGCGCGGTGAGTAAATCCAGAATCTGTTTGGGATGCCCGAGGCCGGTGGGCTCAATCAGCAGCCGATCCGGTTTTCCCTGACGTAACAGCGTATTGAGGCCAACCTGCATGGGCAAACCATTAACGCAGCACATACAGCCACCGGGGATCTCTTTGAGCATTGCGCCGCTGTCGGCGAGCAGTGCGCCGTCGATACCCACTTCGCCAAACTCATTGACCAAAACGGCCCACTTCTCTGCGGGATCTTTGTTGGCCAATAGATGAAGAATAGATGTGGTTTTGCCACTGCCGAGAAAACCCGTGATGAGATTGGTTTTAGTCACGCTTACTCCAGATTCATAAATTACCGTAATGGCTTTTAACAATCCTGGCGAAAAACGGGGGAAAAGAGAAGCGCAGAGAGGACGAAGACGAACTTCGTCCTGTTTAATGGCAGAAATCGTTAACTTTTTAACGTCTCGATGACCGCCTGATGTGCACCGTATTGGGCGATACGTTGCCAGGCTCGTTCCACGGTATCGATGAATTGTGGGTTCTGCGCGAGGTCAGTGGCAAAGATTTCGTGCAGTGAAAGCAACGCGCTGACGCGTTCTGATTCCGTACTCTGTTCGACGATAGTGCGGATTTTGTCACTCATCGGGTCACGAATATCGATAATTTCACCTGAATCATCAATCCCGCTTACGTAGCGCATCCAGCCCGCAATGCCGAGTGCCAGCAGCGGCCACTCGCTTTGACGTGCTAAATGAACGCGGATCCCGTCCAGCATACGTTGCGGTAATTTTTGGCTGCCATCCATCGCGATTTGCCAGGTTTTATGTTTCAGCGCCGGATTGGCAAAGCGTTCCAGCAGGCTGTCGGCATACTGGTCCAAATCTACATCGGTAATTTGCAGCGTGGGTGCCTGTTCGCTGAGCATCAGCCGGTAAGCGGCTTCACGAAATGCGCTGTCCTGCATACAGTCGCTGATATGCTGGAATCCCGCCAGATAGCCGAGATAAGCGAGAAACGAATGACTGCCGTTCAGCATCCGCAGTTTCATTTGTTCCCACGGCAAGACGTTTTCGACCATCTGGACACCTGCCGTTTCCCATTGCGGACGGCCGCTGACAAAATGGTCTTCAATAACCCACTGAATAAACGGCTCGCAGCTGATTGCGCAAGGGTCTGCCACGCCTAATTCGCGGGCGATTTCATCCAGTGATTCTTCCGTCGCTGCCGGGACAATCCGGTCTACCATGGTTCCCGGGAAACTGACGTGCTCCCGAATCCAGTTAGCCAGTTCAGGTGAGCGTTTCTCCGCCATTCCCAGTACAGCGTTTTTTACCACATGACCGTTGTCCGGGATGTTATCGCAGGAGAGGACGGTAAACGGTTGCAGCCCACGTTGACGTCGGCGGTGCAGTGCTTCAACAATAATTCCGGGCGCGGAGTGCGGTTCAGCCGGTGTCTGCAGATCGTGAATAATACGCGGGTTAGCGATATCGAGTGACCCCGTGGCAGGATCAATACAGTAGCCTTTTTCCGTAATGGTTAACGACACAATAGCGACCTGAGGCTCGCAAAATTTTTCGATAATAGCCGCCAGTGAATCCAGCTTTGCATTCAGGCACTCGTTGACGGCCCCGACGATAATCGGCTGGTTGCCGGCCGCACCTTTTTCCAGCACGGTAAATAAATGATCCTGCTCGCGTAGCTGGCTCATCAGCCGGTCGCCGCTGAACAGGCTGATCTCACAAATCCCCCAGTCTCCACCCTGCGCATTCAGCACCTGGTCGGTCAATAACGCCTGATGGGCGCGATGAAATGCACCGAAACCAAAATGTACGATCCGCGTTTTTAGCTGTTGGCGATCGTACTGAGGCATCACGACATTTTCCGCAAGAGACGCTGAGGCAATAGTCTTCATTAAATACACCTGATTAACCATTAATTAACAATGGCAGTATAAAGTTATATGACAACAAATTGAATTGGTGTGCCTAATTTATCCGGGTAATGTGAGCTGGATCAATCAATGATGGGCGGTGTGTTGATCGTATACCGGATGCCTGTATGGTAGTCGTCATAAAAGTCGTTTAATTTGGTATAACAACTTGTGAGGTGAAGTAATGGAACAAACCTGGCGTTGGTACGGACCAAACGATCCAGTATCGCTTGACGATGTGCGTCAGGCTGGCGCAACGGGTGTTGTGACCGCCTTGCACCACATTCCCAACGGTGAAGTGTGGCCCGTAGAAGAAATTCAAAAGCGCCAGGCTACCCTGGCCGAAAAAGGGCTGACCTGGTCGGTGGTGGAAAGTATCCCTGTTCACGAAGATATCAAAACGCGTTCAGGTCAATATCAAACGTGGATTGCCAACTATCAGCAAAGTATTCGTAACCTGGCGACCTGCGGCATCGATACCGTGTGCTACAACTTCATGCCGATCCTGGACTGGACGCGTACTGACCTTGAATATCAGCTACCGGACGGGTCCAAAGCGCTGCGTTTTGACCAGATTGCCTTTGCGGCTTTCGAGCTGCACATTCTGCAACGCCCGGGAGCTGAAGCGGATTATACCGACGAAGAACAACGCCAGGCGCTGGATTACTTCAATGCCATGAGCGATGCAGAAATTGAAAAGCTGACCCGCAACATTATTGCTGGCCTGCCTGGTGCCGAAGAAGGTTATACGCTGGATCAATTCCGCGCGCGCCTGGCGGAATATGATGGGATCAGCAAAGATGATTTGCGCAATAACATGGCTGTCTTCCTGCGGGCGATTGTGCCTGTTGCTGAGGAAGTTGGTGTACGTCTGGCAGTGCATCCTGACGATCCGCCAAGGCCAATCCTCGGTCTGCCACGTATCGTGTCGACCATTGAAGATATGCAATGGCTGAAAGAAACGGTAGACAGTATCAATAACGGTTTCACCATGTGTACCGGTTCGTACGGCGTGCGCGCCGATAACGATCTGGTAAAAATGATCGAAACCTTTGGCGATCGTATTCACTTCACACACTTGCGTTCAACCTGCCGTGAAGAAAACCCGAAAACCTTCCACGAAGGCGCACACTTGCAGGGCGATGTGGATATGGTATCGGTGGTGGCAGCTATTTTGAGCGAAGAGCAACGCCGTAAGAAAGCGGGTGATTTGCGTCCGATCCCAATGCGCCCGGATCATGGGCATCAGATGCTTGACGATCTGCATAAGAAAACGAATCCGGGCTATTCCGCGATTGGTCGCCTGAAAGGACTGGCAGAAGTTCGCGGCGTGGAGCTGGCGCTGAAAAAAACGCAGTTCCGCGATCTGCTGTAATTCGCCCAACACCAGGCGATAAATTGCCGGATGGCGCTTGTCCCGCCCCCGGCAATACTCAGGTGCGTTGTTATTGCTGTAATAACGCACACCTCTCTTGCTCCAGTACGTTTAATACCTTTCTGAGGTGCGGCACCTGCAGTCCGCCAAAACCAAAGAACATCACAGCATCGGAATTTTTTTGCCGCCACGCTGTTTCTGAGCCGTTTTCAATTTCCTGTAATGTATCAAAGCGCACCCCTGCCTGCAGGCAGCGCTGGCGTAGTTTTGCGATGACGTCAGGCGACCAGTCAATGCGTAATGAGAGATGTAACCCTGCCGTGGCACCATCGATCTTTCCTTCAGGGAACAGGGCTGATAAGCCATCACGCAGTAATGCGAGGCGTGCTGCATAGTTGCAGGCTAGCTTACCGAGATGGGTATAAAACACCTGGTTTTGCATTAACTCGGCTAAAAACTGCTGCAATAACCACTGGCTACCATTGTTGTTCAGCGCTTTCATATTTTGAACGGCGGGCAGCAGCTCATCGGGGCAAACGAGGTAACCGAGACGTGCCCCTGGTCCCAGCGTTTTTGAGAAGGTCCCCATGTAGATAACCCGGTTGTGGTAATCCATGGCTTTCAGTGCCGGAAGGGGATTCTCGCCATACGTAAATACGGCATCGTAATCGTCTTCAATAATCCAGGCGCCCACTCGCTGTGCCCACGTGAGTAATGACTTACGTCGTTCAAGTGACAGAACACTGCCCATTGGATACTGATGAGCAGGTGTCACATAACAAAGCTGGGTTTCAACCTCGGGTAAATTATCGGTGCACAGCCCGTGATTATCCACGGCAATAGACGTAATATCGGCACCATAATAATTAAACAGATGCCATGCGCCAGAATAACAAGGTGATTCGGCGACCACGTGACACTTTTTATTCTGGCTTAGTGCATGATGAATAATGAATATTTGACTGAGCAGTGACAACCCTTCCTGAATTCCATCAGTAATGATGATGTTTTGTGCACTGGTATTAATACCACGGGATAAATTAAGGTATCTGACAATTTGCTCACGCAATGAAAATAATCCATTTGGTGAATGATATCGAGTCAGTAGCTGCTCTTTAAGTACGCTGGGGGCATTATTCCATTTACGCCAGCTTGACCAGGGAAACGCATTGGGGTCAGGGACGCCCATCCGGCAATAGCACTCACGTCCCATTTCAGCGTAAACATCGGTAGAAACACCGGCAGGCTTAGGCTTTATCGGTGGTGAGCCTTCCGCAGATGGCACGTGTGTTGGGGGACTACGCATAGGTGCCGTAAATGTGACTTCATAGCCGATACCCTGCCTGCTCTTAATAAAACCGGCCGCCATCAGTTTTTCATACGCCATCACCACCGTGATTTTGGCCACGTTTAGCGTCTGTGCCTGTTCGCGGATAGAGGGCAGTTTATCCCCACAAAGCAAATCGCCTTGCTGAATTGCCTGAAAGTAGAATTGAAAGATCTGTAATTGTAGCGGGGTGCGACTTTCCCTATTGAGAAACAGTGCCAGCATGAGGAAATTCCTTGTTTAAACAATAGCGGCATATTACACGTTTCAGAATATTGCTATTTTGACACGCCTCATAGAGTTAAGGCTGTTCCTATAATCTGAAATCGCTGTCTCTATTTTTGCTTTTTAATATCCCTTAGCGTGACGCTATTAAAAAAATGGAGGCAGGTATGTCGTGGATAAAAAAGAACGCGCTTTGGTGTGCGTTAGGTGGCGCTGTCGTAATGGCCATTGTTATTTGGGGAACATGGCAAGGAGTCCATTACACCAGCACTACGGAGTTTTGTTTATCGTGCCACTCGATGCGCACACCTGGAGAGGAGTATAAAACCAGCGTGCATTTTCGTAATGCCTCTGGCGTGCGAGCGGAGTGTAAGGATTGCCACATTCCCCCGGGAGTCGTCCCGACGTTGATGCGTAAAACCGAAGCCCTAAACGATATCTATCACACCTTTATCTCACCCTCTATCGATACCCCGGAAAAATTCAATGCTAAACGGGCTGAGCTCGCCCAGCGAGAGTGGGCGCGGATGAGCGCCAACAACTCGGCAGCCTGTAAATCGTGTCACAGCTATGAAGCAATGGATCATGGAAAACAATCCGCCAATGCCGCGGCGCAGATGACGGCGGCAGCGGCGAAGGACAGCAACTGCATTGATTGCCACAAAGGGATCGCGCACCACAAACCGGACATGAGCAGTGGTTTTCGCGATCGCTACAAGCAGCTACAACAGCAGGGAGAAAAACTGTCAACTGCGATGACACTGTTTTCGTTAAGCGAAAAAACACTGACAGCCACGGCAGGGGCACCAGCAGGGAAAGCGCTGTTATTTCCGGCGACCCAGGTCAAGGTGCTGCAAAAAGAGGGAAGCAACGTCCAGTTGGAAGTGACGGGCTGGCGTGAAAGCAAAGGGCGTGGGCGGGTGATCACCCAGTATATGGGTAAACGCGTATTCTCCGCGGTTCTGGATGCTTCACTGATGGAAAACGTGAAAGTCCTGCAAACCCAGACTGACCCAGGTTCGCATCAGGAATGGCAGCAGGTGAGCGTGACCGCATGGACCTCCGCGCAGGGACTCATCGATAGCATTACTCCGGTATGGGAGTACTCAGATCAGATGCTGCAATCGACGTGTAGCGCCTGTCACAGCACGCCGCCGGCTACCCGATACACCGCCAATGGCTGGATTGCCGGACTGAAAGCGATGTCGACGTATTATCGACTCAATCCGGTGGAAGAACGTACGTTGTTGAAATACCTCCAGACACACGCCAGCGATGTGTCTGAACCCAACAAATAATAAGGATAAGATATGGATATTCATGACTTTAATCCGTCCCGCCGTCGTTTTCTGACCGGAATGCTGGCGGTTGGCGCAGCCAGTGCGCTGGCGCCTAATCCGCTGATATCAAAAGTATGGGCGGCGGGGGAAAACCCCGAACAATGGATCCAGTCCGGCTCACATTATGGTGCTTTTGAAGCCAAAGTGGTTAACGGCGAGTGGACGGAAACGCGTCCGTTCAAACATGACAAACACCCGTGCGATATGCTCAATGCGGTACGTGAAATCGTCTACAACCCTTCACGGGTTCGCTATCCGATGGTTCGACTGGACTGGTTACGCAAGCGTGAGAAGTCGGATCGTAGCCAGCGGGGAGATAATCGTTTTGTGCGGGTTAGCTGGGATCAGGCGCTGGACCTGTTTTATGAAGAGCTTGAGCGGGTGCAAAAAACCTACGGTTCATCCGGCGTCTTTACCGGGCTGGCAGATTGGCAAATGGTGGGCAAATACCACAAGGCTGGCGGTGCAATGGACAGAGGGCTCGGCCTGCATGGTAGCTATGTGACGACCGTAGGCGACTATTCAGCGGCTGCAGCCCAGGTGATTTTGCCGCATGTTATTGGTTCGCTTGAAGTCTATGAACAGCAAACCTCGCTGCCGCTGGTTATCGAGAACAGTAATACCATCGTACTGTGGGGCTGTGATCCCATTAAGAACTTGCAGATTGAATTTTTGGTTCCCGATCACGATGCGTTTGGCTACTGGCAGCAGATCAAAGAGGCCGTCGCCCAGGGCAAAATGCGCGTCATCAGCGTTGATCCGGTGCGCAGCAAATCGCAAAATTTTCTGGGGTGTGAACAGCTGGCGTTACGACCACAGACCGATGTTGCGTTACTGCTGGCGCTCGCACATACCCTGTATGAAGAAAAACTGTTCGACACGGCATTCATTAACGACTACACCGTCGGCTTCGAGCAGTTTTTACCCTACCTGATGGGAGAAACAGACAAACAACCGAAAAGCGCCGAGTGGGCTGCTGAAATCTGTGGGCTGACGGCGGATCAGATCCGTGACTTTGCCCGGCTGCTGGTGAAAGGTCGGACGCAGTTTATGGGCGGCTGGTGCGTACAGCGTATGCACCACGGCGAACAGTATCCCTGGATGCTGGTGGTGCTGGCCAGTATGGTTGGTCAAATTGGCTTACCGGGCGGCGGTGTGGGGTTCGGCTGGCACTACAACGGCGGAGGGACGGTGACGTCAGCCGGGCCGGTACTTTCTGGTCTGGGGAGCATTAACAATCCGCCAGAGGCGAAGTATAAACCAGATTTTCGCGGCGTATCCGAGCATATTCCTACCTCACGTATTGTTGATTGCCTGCTGGAGCCGGGCAAAAAGATTGCGTTTAACGGTGAGACGTTAATCTACCCTGACATCAAAATGGCGATCTTCAGCGCGGCTAACCCGTTCCACGCCCAGCAGGATCGCAACCGGATGATCGAGGCGTGGAAGAAACTGGAGACCGTGGTGGTGTTAGATCACCAATGGACCGCATCCTGTCGTTTTGCCGATATCGTCCTGCCTGTTACCACACGCTTTGAACGTAACGATATTGAGCAGTTTGGCACCCATTCGAATAAGGGACTGATGGCGCTGCATCAGGTCGTCAAACCGCAATATGAAGCGCGGCATGATTTCGACGTGTTTGCCGGACTCTGTAAACGTTTTGACAAGGAGTCGGTATACCGGGAAAACCGCGATGAAATGCAGTGGGTACAAGCGCTCTATGACGAAGGGGTCAAAATGGGGGCCTCGCTCGGTGTTATGTTGCCAGACTTTGACACGTTCTGGAAAGGTGAAGGGTATGTTGAATATCCCGCGGGACAACCGTGGGTGCGTCATGGCGAATTTCGCGATCAGCCCGATCTTAATCCCCTGGGCACACCATCCGGTCTGATTGAAATTTACAGCAAAACGATTGCCGGTTTTCAGTATGACGATTGCCCTGGGCATCCGGTGTGGATGGAGCCGTTTGAACGTAGCCATCAGGGTAGGAAAGATAAATATCCACTGCACCTGCAATCCTGTCACCCGGATAAACGCCTGCACTCCCAGTTGTGCTCAAGTGATGCGTTTCGCAGCACGTATGCGGTAGCGGGAAGAGAACCGCTTTACATCAGCGAGCAAGATGCTGCCGCGCGGGGGTTAAAAGCCGGGGATATTGCGCGGGTCTTTAACGCGCGCGGTCAGGTGCTGGCGGGGGTGGTGATTAGCCCTGATTTTACCCCTGGCGTGATCCGCATTCATGAAGGGGCATGGTATTCCCCACAGGAAGGTGGGAAAGCCGGGACGCTATGTACCTATGGCGATCCTAATGTCCTGAGCGCGGATATTGGTACGTCTCAACTGGCGCAAGGGCCTTCAGCGCATACCGTGCTGGTGGATGTCGAGCGCTATCAGCAACATGTTCCACCGGTCACGGGATTTGGTGGGCCGGAGATAGTGAAAGAGGAGGGGGACAATGCAGCATAGCCTTATTTTCCAGCAACGTGCCGCGGTCTATCAGTGGTTTTCACAATTGCTGTTTCGTGAGCTGGACCAGAAACAACTCGCTCGTCTTGAAAGCGAGGATACCCGACAGTGGCTTGCGTCGCTGGCGGGTATCCCTGGGCTTTCGCTGGATGTCAAAAAACTGGAGCGTAGCCTGACGCAGGCTCTGCGTCGTGAAAGCCGACAACTGGAGCTGGCCGCAGATTTTGCAACGTTATTTCTGCTGGCACCGCCTGGCGGTGTTTCCCCGTATGCGGGACATTATCCGCACACAACGGCGGGCGAAGAACGTCGACAAATGAATGTACTGTTGGTTGAACACGGGCTGGCTGCGCAGGAAAATGAGCCCTCCGATCATATCGCTATACAGCTGGCTTTGATGGCGAGGATGGCAGCCAAAGAGGAAACGCTATCTGCACAATATTACTTTTTACATCATCATATTATGTGTTGGGCACCCTTGTTTCGTGATAGCTGCCTGCAGCGTGATGAGAAGGGATTTTATGCGCGGGCGGTTAGCGTCATTGTGGGTTTTATACGGGAAGATGAGCAGTATCTGGAATCATTGTTGATGGATGATTTTTACCTCAGCAGTCAGCGCTGAAAATGACAAAGGGACAGCCTGCGCTGTCCCTTATACGTCAATGTGCGGCAGAAAATTAGTCTGCACGGCCCATATAGCGGCGTTCTTCGATATGAATACGGATTTTCTCACCCGCACTCAGATACTCAGGAACCTGGATCACCAGACCGGTGCTCAGGGTTGCTGGCTTGTTACGCGCACTCGCTGAAGCACCTTTAATACCCGGTGAGGTTTCAACGATTTCCAGGTCTACGGTCTGTGGCAGTTCAAGCGCCAGCAGTTGGCCGTCCCAGGTCAGTACCTGCATGTCTGGCATTCCGCCTTCCGGGATGAACAGCAGCTCTTCTTCAATCTGGTCTTTGGTGAAGGTATACGGGGTATAGTCTTCTTTATCCATAAAGACATATTCGTTGCCATCAACGTAGGAGAAATCAACCCCGCGGCGGCTTAGGGTGACGGTATCCACGATATCGTCACCTTTGAAGCGCTCTTCAACTTTCAGACCGGTACGGACATCAGAAAAACGCATTTTGTACAGCGTAGCTGCACCACGTGCGGACGGTGATTGAATATCGATATCTTTTACAATCAGCAGCTTGCCGTTGTAGTTCAGTACCATACCTTTTTTAATTTCGTTCGCTCTTGGCATCGAAAAAATCCTGTAGTGAGGAGTGTCTAAAATATCGCGTAAAACTACTCGCGCCGGGGCATTCAGGCAAGCGGAATTCATGCTTTTGCTGGTGCCAAAAAGGTGGTACTGTGCGCTTCCCGCACAATCCGATGGTTTACGATAAAGAGAGTACTGTATGGAATGCCGTCCGGATTGTGGTGCATGCTGCACCGCGCCTTCAATCTCCAGTCCCATCCCTGGCATGCCTGATGGCAAACCTGCTAATACGCCATGCGTTCAGCTGGATGAATCCCTGCGCTGTAAAATTTTTGCGTCTCCGTTGCGACCAAAAGTGTGCGGCGGTTTACAGCCCAGTGCGGAAATGTGCGGACAGACGACGCACCAGGCCATGATTTATCTCATCGAGCTTGAAGCGCTGACCGCGCCTTAAACGTCCTTGATGCGCGCCAGGCACACAACCGTCGCGACGATCATCACCAGCGCAAACCAGAACACCGCGTGATAGTTCCAGATTTCAGCGGCAATCCCCGCCAGTGAGCCGGCAATAATCCAGCCGACGCGGATGGTATTGGTGTACAACGTTGTGGCTGATCCCGCCTGCCCCGGCATTAAATCCTGAAAATAGAGCATGCCAATCCCGCCGAGGATGCCGATGTAAATCGCGTTCAGCAACTGTAAGCCGAGCAAAACAATCGGTGAATGTGCCAACAGCATGCCTGCATAAAAAAAGAACCCGGCGATGACGGCGATTCTCATCAACAGACGTTTGCCCAGACGTTTCGCAAAATATCCCGCAATCAGCATGGTTGGGATTTCCAGTCCTGCGGCGGTGCCCATCATGATACCGGCGAGTTTTTCAGGCAGATGCAGTTCGTTGATGATAAACAGCGGCATATTAATGATATAGAGGCTGTTGGTGCCCCACATTAATGTGCAGATAGCAAAAAGCAGCAGCGTGTCGCGTCGATTGCGGCGCGGGGCCTCAACTGCGCCTGTTGCGAGCGGGACGTTTTTACTCATCGAGGGTAAAAATAACCAGACCATTACGCCGCAGACAACAAACGCCACCGCCGCGCTGAGATACATCACCGTAAAGCTGAACCCCATGGCCAGCGCGTAGGCCAATGGTGGGCCGATCACCCAGGCCAGTGAAACCTGGGCACGTAAAATCGAGCTGAACATGACGGCTTCCCGGCCTGTGCGATCGGCGTGTTCACGAGCAAGCGCAAACATTTGCGGGTTGGCAGTCGATCCAAAGCTGCTGAGGAATACCCCGATAAACAGCAGAATAAAATAGTTACGGTTCCAGGCAAACAACACGCAGGCCAGCATACCCAGCACACAGCAAAAAACGATCAGGTTTTTACGATCGCCTTTTTTGTCAGAGCGTCCGGCCAGAAACTGGCTTACCAAAATGCCGATGACGGCGCTACCGGTAAAAAAGAAACCCACCATTCCCGGACGTGCATGGACCTCATCGGTCAGAAAAAGGCTGAGCGTGGGCGTCTGTAATGCCCCGGCGATGCCCGTGAGAAAAGCGACAAGCAGGAACGCCGAAGACGTTAAATCAAACGCCTTGGGTGTGGCGGCTACGGGGGTGTTATGCATGTTTAGCTATCAGTGGAGTGAAGAGAGGCGGAGTTTACGCTGCTCGCCAGAAAATAAACAGGGCACTAAATCAAAATCGGTATGGAAAATCAAAATGTCATTTCAGTCTGAGAAGGCCACATGCTGACGATGCTGAAGTTGAGTAGCTGAACACATTTTTGCGTCAGCTTGTTTCAAAGAAACGCCGAGAAAATGTGCGGTACATCTAAATTCAGCAAGTTAATTGTTAACTTTACTTGCGTGCTGAAGCAGAAAGATCCAGACTCATTGAAACGTTTCAGCGTCATCTTACCTTAACTGATGGAGTCGGGTGACGCCTTTTTTCTCATGTTAGCTGAATCGTTTCAATTCAGCAGGAGAGGAGAATCATGTTCCAGTTATCTGTTCAGGATATTCACCCGGGCGAACAGGCCGGGAACAAAGAAGAGGCTATTCGCCAGGTTGCCGCAGCCCTTGTGCAAGCGGGCAACGTTGCGGACGGCTATGTCAATGGCATGCTGGCGCGCGAACAACAAACATCGACGTTTCTCGGCAATGGTATTGCCATTCCTCACGGTACGACAGACACACGCGATCAGGTGCTGAAAACCGGGGTGCAGGTGTTTCAGTTTCCGCAGGGTGTGACGTGGGGCGAAGGTCAGATTGCGTATGTGGCTATCGGCATTGCGGCCAGCTCAGATGAGCACCTTGGGTTGTTGCGTCAGCTGACTCATGTATTGAGTGATGACTCGGTTGCGGAACAGCTGAAATCAGCCACCACGGCAGAAGAATTACGCGCATTGCTGATGGGCGAAAAGCAGAGCGAGCAACTGAAGCTTGATAACGAAACGCTGTCGTTGGACGTCGTCGCCAATTCGCTGGTGACGCTGCAGGCGCTGAACGCCGCGCGTCTGAAAGAAGCCGGTGCAGTAGATGCCACCTTTGTGGCCAGAGCGATTAACGAGCAACCAATGAATCTTGGTCAGGGCATCTGGCTGAATGACTGTGCTGAAGGCAATGTGCGCAGCGCCGTCGCGGTCAGTCGTGCGGCAACCGCATTTGAGGTGCAGGGCGAAGCCGCTGCGCTGCTGGTGACTGTCGCGATGAATGATGACCAGCCCGTTGCGGTGTTGAAGCGTCTGGGCGATCTGTTGCTGAGCAATAAAGCTGACCGTTTGCTGAAGGCGGATGCTGCAACGGTGTTAGCGATGCTGACCAGCGATGATGCATTAACTGATGATGTACTGAGTGCCGAGTTTGTAGTGCGTAATGAGCATGGTTTACACGCCCGCCCGGGCACCATGCTGGTGAATACGATTAAACAATTTAATAGTGAAATAACCGTGACAAATCTTGATGGAACCGGAAAACCGGCAAATGGACGCAGTTTGATGAAAGTTGTGGCATTGGGCGTGAAAAAAGGACACCACCTGCGCTTCACCGCACAGGGTGAAGATGCTGAACAGGCGCTAAAAGCCATTGGCGATGCCATCGCGGCAGGCCTTGGGGAGGGCGCATAATGAGCAGACGTGTTGCAACTATCACCCTGAACCCGGCTTACGATCTGGTCGGTTTTTGCCCGGAAATTGAACGCGGTGAAGTCAATCTGGTGAAAACGACCGGTCTGCATGCGGCGGGAAAAGGGATTAACGTCGCAAAAGTACTTAAGGACCTGGGGATTGACGTGACGGTCGGCGGCTTTCTGGGTAAGGACAACCAGGATGGTTTTCAGCAATTGTTCAGTGAACTGGGCATCGCTAACCGTTTTCAGGTGGTGCAGGGGCGTACCCGAATTAACGTCAAGCTGACTGAAAAAGATGGTGAAGTTTCTGACTTCAATTTTTCCGGCTTTGAAGTCACACCGGCTGACTGGGAACGCTTTGTGAATGACTCACTAAGCTGGCTGGGGCAATTCGATATGGTGTGCGTCAGCGGCAGCTTGCCGACCGGCGTGAGCCCTGAAGCATTCACTGACTGGATGACGCGCCTGCGCAGCCAGTGTCCATGCATTATCTTTGATAGTAGTCGTGAAGCGCTGGTCGCTGGCCTGAAGGCAGCTCCGTGGCTGGTTAAACCTAACCGTCGTGAGCTGGAAATCTGGGCTGGCCGTAAGCTGCCAGAAATGAAAGATGTTATCGATGCGGCACATGCTTTGCGTGAGCAAGGCATTGCGCACGTGGTGATTTCACTCGGTGCGGAAGGCGCGTTGTGGGTCAACGCTTCGGGTGAATGGATTGCTAAGCCACCGTCAGTTGAGGTGGTCAGCACTGTAGGTGCGGGTGATTCGATGGTTGGCGGTCTGATTTATGGCTTGCTGATGCGTGAATCCAGCGAACATACCCTGCGTCTGGCGACGGCAGTTGCCGCCCTGGCGGTAAGCCAAAGTAATGTGGGTATTACCGATCGTCCTCAGTTGGCCGCAATGATGGCGCGTGTCGACTTAAAACCGTTTAACTGACAGCAGGAGAGGCATAATGAAAACGCTGCTGATTATTGACGCTAATCTCGGCCAGGCTCGCGCCTATATGGCGAAAACCCTGCTTGGAGCGGCGGCACAGAAAGCGCATCTGGAGATCATCGACAATCCAAATGATGCAGAGCTGGCGATTGTCCTGGGCGATAAGCTGCCTGTCGACAATTCGCTGAACGGCAAAAAAGTCTGGCTGGGTGACATCGGTCGTGCGGTTGCGCATCCCGAGCTTTTTCTCAGTGAAGCAAAAGGTCATGCGCAGCCATATAGTGCGCCGGTTGTGGCAACGCCAGCGGCAAGCAATGGTCCAAAACGTGTGGTGGCAGTGACAGCCTGTCCGACAGGCGTCGCACATACGTTTATGGCTGCTGAAGCTATCGAAACCGAAGCGAAAAAACGCGGCTGGTGGGTGAAAGTGGAAACCCGCGGCTCAGTAGGGGCAGGTAATGCCATTACGCCGGAAGAGGTTGCCGAGGCCGATCTGGTGATTGTGGCGGCTGATATTGAGGTTGATCTGGCGAAATTTGCTGGAAAACCGATGTATCGCACGTCTACGGGCCTGGCGCTGAAGAAAACGAAGCAGGAACTGGATAAAGCGCTGGATGAAGCGACCCCGTATCAGCCAGCCGGGAAAAATCAGACTGCGGCCACCGAAGGAAAAAAAGAGGGCGCGGGCGCGTATCGTCACCTGCTGACCGGTGTGTCTTACATGCTGCCGATGGTGGTTGCGGGCGGTCTGTGTATTGCGCTGTCATTCGCCTTTGGTATTGAAGCATTCAAAGAGCAGGGAACGCTTGCGGCAGCACTGATGCAGATTGGTGGGGGCTCAGCCTTCGCACTGATGGTGCCCGTTCTGGCAGGTTACATTGCATTTTCTATCGCTGACCGCCCAGGTCTGACGCCGGGTCTTATTGGCGGTATGCTGGCGGTAAGCACCGGTTCTGGCTTTATCGGTGGGATTATCGCCGGTTTCCTTGCCGGTTATGTGGCGAAGCTCATCAGCACGAAGTTGAAACTCCCACAGAGTATGGAAGCGCTGAAACCGATTCTGATTATTCCGCTGCTTTCGAGCCTGGTCGTTGGTCTGGCAATGATTTACCTGATTGGTAAACCGGTTGCGGGCATTCTGGAAGGCCTGACTCATTGGCTGCAAACCATGGGGACGGCGAATGCGGTTCTGCTTGGCGCTATTCTTGGCGGCATGATGTGTACCGACATGGGCGGTCCGGTGAACAAAGCGGCCTACGCGTTTGGAGTGGGGCTGCTGAGTACGCAAACTTATGCACCGATGGCAGCCATTATGGCGGCAGGTATGGTGCCACCGTTGGCGCTGGGTCTGGCAACGCTGGTTGCGCGTCGCAAGTTCGACAAAGCACAACAGGAAGGTGGCAAAGCGGCGCTGGTTCTGGGTTTATGCTTTATCACCGAAGGGGCAATTCCGTTCGCGGCACGCGATCCGATGCGTGTTCTGCCATGCTGTATCGTCGGTGGCGCGGTGACGGGAGCAATCTCAATGGCTGTGGGTGCGAAGTTGATGGCGCCACACGGCGGACTATTTGTACTGCTGATCCCAGGAGCCATTACCCCTGTACTGGGTTACCTGTTGGCGATTGTTGCTGGTACGCTGGTGGCCGGTCTCTCCTACGCGGTGCTGAAGCGCCCGGAAGTGGACGCTGTCGCGAAAGTAGCCTAACTCTTCTTTACTTCCCTGGGCAGAGATTTCTCTGCCCTTTTTTATTCTTTGATCCCGGCAGTTGCGGCACCGCCACAATAATCCATCCTGTCTTAACCAAATTCGATAAAGTGCCCTTAAATCAAACTCGTCACGGAAATCGAATATGAAAAAAACGCACATTTTTGCCTCTCTGTCACTCGCTACGCTGTTGCTTACGGGGTGCTCAACCACCTGGGTGATGACAACAACATCAGGGGCAACGATAGAGACGCAAGGCAAGCCTGAGCAGGATTCCGGGACTGGACTGACAAAATATGCTGACACCTATGGCTATCACCGCGTGATTAAAAGCAGCGATGTGAAGCAAATAGCTAAAGGTAAGACGGTATTGCTATGGTGAGTCAGGTCAGGTAAGTCGCGAAGTATTCAGGAGGCGATATCGCTTTCGGCCCCCCTGAATAAAACGGGTCAGGCAATCATTGGCGCGATGATAAAACCAAAGGCAACGCCCGCGATGATCCCACCCAGTCCTGGCAACATAAACGGATGGTTTAAGACATATTTGCCCACGCGCGTTGTCCCGGTGGTGTCGAACTCCATTGCCGCCAGTGAAGTGGGGTATGTGGGTAGAACAAACACACCTGTCACTGCCACGTAGGAAGCCAGAATGGCCCAGGTGGGTACGCCGAGCGCGACGGCAAGCGGGATAATCAGCGGCGTGGTGGCTCCCTGCGAATAGAGCAGCGCGCAGGTCCCAAACAGTACCAGAGCCAACAGCATCGGGTAGGCCTGTAGAATATTACCCGCGATGTCTTTAATTTCCGCTAAGTGTGCGTCAATGAATGTGGTTCCCAGTGTAACAATGCCGAGAATGACGGCCAGCGAACTCATACCTGCTCGAAAAGTGGATGTCAGTACAATGGCATCTGTCGATGTTTTGCACAGTACGACCATCAGACAAGCGGCAGATAACATGCAGATAATGATGATATCCCGGGTATTCATTGGGTTACCTGCATCGAATCCAGGACGTAGTTGAGGACATGCTGCAAGAATAACGATGACGACCGTTGCCAGCATAAACAGGGCAACGGAAAGCACGGCACCCGGCGTCGTGCTACTCTGGCTTTCATATTTACGGACCAGACCTTTTTGCAGGCGTTGCAGATACACTTCATCATCCTGTAGCTCGCACCCCTGGCGTGAAGCGATGAATGCCGCCACCATTGCGGCAACGAACGAGGCCGGCAGGCATACTGCCATGACCTGTATAAAGCTGACGCCGTTTCCCTCCATGATGGTCAACATTGCGGCCATTGCAGCGCTGATCGGCGAGCCGGATATTGCCACCTGGGAGGCGACGACGGATCCTGCGAGCGTGCGTGAGGGGCGGATACCGGACTCTTTTGCTACTTCGGCAATGACCGGTAGGGTAGAGAAGACAATAAATCCGGTCCCCGCCATAATGGTCATCGACCAGGTAATAATGGGCGCAATAACATTGATATATTTAGGGTTACGCCGCATAAAATTCCCTGCAACGCGTACCAGATAATCCATACCACCCGCGGCCTGTAGTGCTGAGGCAGCCACTACCACCGTCATAATAATGAGAATCACGTCAACGGGTGGTGAACCAATTTGCAACCCAAATCCCAGTGTTAAAATAGCCAGCCCCAGCCCGCCACATAAACCAATACCAATACCGCCGAAGCGGATACCAAAAAATATTGCGCCCAACACTACGATAATTTCCAGCCAAATCATAATGGCCTCCGCCAGAGAATAATTCGTTATTAAAATGGGTATTTATTTAATGCAATAATTAACCAGGCATAGATTTTCATTGCACCAAAAGATGATCTTTACCAACGCGTTTCTCGTACCATTTAATACCGGCGCGAACCAATGAACCGGTTGAATCAATATATTTTTCAGGTGACGTTTTGACAGCCTCAGCAAGGATGACGGGAACTTCAGTACATCCCAGTACGATAACTTGTGCGCCGCGAGAGAAGAGTGCTTGAGCCTGTTCATTCATCAGCGTTTGCGCCCGCTTAACATCACCGGCTTTTAAGCAATAGATACTTTCCATCACTTTTTCCTGACTGGCAGAGTCAGGACTGATGCAGGTTAACCCAAGAGATTCAATGCCTTTTTGATAGAGACCCATGTACAACGTGGCGTTGGTGGCGAGTAGTCCAATACGTGATTTTCCACAGTTCCTGACCTCGCTGATGGTCGTTTCAACGATACTGAGCAGCTCTGTGTGACAGCACTCTTTTAATTCATTAAACCAAAAGTGGGCGGTATTACAGGGGATGACAATACACTCAGCGCCAGCATCTTCGAGTTTATGCATATAATCGCGCATTGCCGGGAGTGGGGAATTACCATGATGCATTAACGCGTCAGTTCGGTCAGGAATGTCAGGAATAGATGAAATAATTAATGGGATATGTTCCTGGTCACGTTGTGCCGCGGTAAAGGTGACGAATTTATTAAAGAGATCGACGGTTGCCGCTGGCCCCATACCACCCAGTACACCAATTAAACCTTTCACGATATATACCTCGATTTACCGTTAAATAATATTCAGGCTGTTTTTATCTTGCCCTAATGTTTAACAGCAGGGAGTCGAGAGGAGAAATGCAATAATGTTTGTCTAAATGCAAAAACTGCATGACTGTAGTTTCTTTCGTCCTCCCATGAGGTTCGGAAAGCGTGCGAAACCTGAAGTTTTGCCTGCAGAGAAGGGGGATGACTGAATGGCGAAGCCAACATGTTAATGCCAAAAACGAAGGCTTGATGCAAAAAACGAATCATCAGTGGCTAATCGCCAATATCATCTCTGGAACGCCTCTGGCATGATGTTTTAGGTTAATCACCCTATTTAAACATCCGCGTGACAGGCATGAAAAATATTGAGACAAAATGGTTATATGATTTCCTGACGCTGGAGGCGTGTCGTCATTTTTCCCAGGCGGCTGAGGAACGCAATATATCCCAACCGGCATTTAGCAGGCGGATCAAGGCGCTCGAATCCGCCGTGGGAGTACAGCTTTTTGATCGCACGACGAGTCCACTGCAACTCACGGAGGAGGGCAAGCTATTCCATTCGCAAACCCGTAGCCTGCTGCAACAGCTGGAATGCAATCTGGATGAGCTAAGTGGGCACAACCTGCTTGGGGTTCCCAATATTAAAATAGCGGCGGCGCATTCTCTGTCGCTGACGATGTTGCCCAGATTAGTGCACTCAATGGCGGCCTGGGGGGAAGAGTTTGTTTATCACGTCGAGGCGATTGATGTGGTGCAAGCGGTGAATACCCTGCGTGAAGGGAAAAGTGATTTTATTATCTCTTTTCGGGATGAAGATTTAATGCAGTCACCCTTCTGCGGTTTGAAGGTTTTTGAGTCTGAGTTGTATCCCGTTTGTGCGGCTGACGCGCAGGGGAAGGCGTTGTTTGATATCTATCAGCCGCAGGTGCCGATTCTGAACTATACCAGTACATCCTACATGGGAAGATTGGTAAACCGTCATCTGGCGGAAGTGGGCGGTATTTCTGCTCGTACACTGTTTATGTCTTCGATGAGTGAGTTATTGAAAAATATGGCATTAGATGGCCATGGTATCGCCTGGCTGCCGGCGTGGACTATCGTAAACGAACTGCGTGACAAGCGGCTGGTTTGTCTGCAGACGCCGGAACTGATGGTGCCTATTCAGGCCTATATTTACCGGATGGATACCCGCTTGAATAAAACGGCTGAGCACTTCTGGCGGATTTTGTACAACCACATGCCGGAGGACCTGGTTTCGCTCAGTTAATACACACCAGTCTGCCTGGCACATCTGAAAAACCTCCGGTTATCCGGAGGTTTTTTTCTGGTTTGCTCAATTTGTGTTCTGCCTCTCATTTTTTCTCTCCCTTGCAAACTGTATCTATAAAAAATTGTGACTCTGTTCATATCTATTTGTTTTAGATCTTGCGGATGGATTTACTTTACAAAAAACCTGGCTAACATGAACACGTGTTTGATAGTGAACATGTGCTCTAATAACCTTTGCTGTAGCAATTGTTATTTTTGACGAACTCATTAGTGGTAATTATATTGCCAGGGGACGTGCTATGCGTGAAAAGGAATACATAGTAACCATTGGCTCGGCCAATATGGATGTCGCCGGGTATTCGCATGCTTCTCTGAATTATGCGGACTCGAATCCAGGGAAAATAAAATTTACGCCAGGCGGCGTGGGACGCAATATCGCTCATAATTTGGCGCTGTTGGGAAAAGATTCATGGTTACTGACTGCAGTTGGTAACGATTTCTATGGACAATCATTGCTGGCGCAAACTAATCAATCTGGCGTTCATGTCGAAAAATGCCTGATTGTTGCTGGAGAAAATACATCAAGTTATTTGTCGCTGCTTGATAATACCGGTGAGATGCTGGTTGCCATAAATGATATGAGTATTACCGACCACATTTCAGCGGATTTTTTGTCGCAACATCGTGATTTTATTCGTGCAGCAAAAGTCATTGTCGCTGACTGTAATATCAGTGAAGACGCGCTGACATGGGTGTTGGAAAATGCGGGCGAGGTACCGGTGTTTATTGACCCGGTATCGGCATGGAAGTGCGTTAAAATTCGCGAGCAGCTCGGCAAAATCCATACCTTAAAACCTAATCGACTTGAAGCTGAAACCCTGAGTGGGATTGCACTCTCCGGGCGAGAGGATGTTGGCAAAGTTGCCACGTGGTTTCATGAACGCGGCCTAAACCGCCTGGTGCTCAGCATGGGGGGGGACGGTGTTTATTACAGTGATATCTCGGGGAGTAGCGGCTGGTCGCTGCCCATTAAAACTCACGTCATTAATGTCACGGGGGCTGGTGATGCCATGATGGCGGGACTGGCTTCCTGCTGGGTAGACGGTCTGCCCTTTATTGATTCGGTTCGATTTGCGCAGGGTTGCTCATCTATGGCACTGGCCTGTGAATATACCAACAACCCTGATTTGTCTGTTGCGAATGTTAGCTTAATAGTGGAGAACACAGAATGTCTGAATTAACTCTTTCCTCTGAATTATTACAAATATCTCCAGAAGTTCAGGAAGCATTAAACAGTAAAAAACCCATTATTGCACTTGAGTCAACCATTATTTCCCATGGCATGCCATTTCCACAAAATGCGCAAACAGCAATTGAAGTAGAAGAAACTATTCGCAAACATGGTGCTGTGCCTGCAACCATTGCCATTATTGGCGGGGTAATGAAAGTTGGCTTGAGTAAAGACGAAATTGAACTTTTAGGACGTGAAGGGCATAACGTTGCTAAAGTTAGCCGCCGAGATTTACCGTTTGTTGTAGCCGCAGGGAAAAATGGCGCGACTACCGTTGCCTCTACCATGATTATTGCCGCTATGGCGGGAATTAAAGTATTTGCAACCGGGGGGATCGGCGGTGTTCACCGCGGGGCTGAGCATACATTTGATATTTCTGCGGATCTGCAAGAACTGGCACATACCAATGTTACAGTTATTTGCGCAGGGGCAAAATCTATTCTCGACCTTGGATTAACAACTGAATATTTAGAAACCTTCGGTGTACCGCTCATTGGTTATCAGACAACATCGCTGCCAGCATTTTTCTGCCGCACCAGCCCGTTTGACGTCAGTATTCGTCTGGACAGCGCAAAAGAAATTGCCCGCGCGATGGCGGTGAAATGGCAAACCGGTCTGAACGGCGGCCTGGTTGTCGCCAATCCAATCCCGGAGCAGTTTGCCATGGCAGAGGAAAAAATTAACGCGGCAATCGATCGGGCCGTGAAGGAAGCTGAAGAACAGGGCGTTGTGGGCAAAGATAGCACGCCGTTCCTGCTGGCGCGGGTTGCGGAACTGACCGGAGGCGACAGTCTGAAATCAAACATTCAGTTGGTGTTCAACAACGCCGTACTGGCTTGCGAGATTGCGAAGGAATACCAACGCCTCGCCTGACCAAATTTTTCGGGCAGAAAGCGGTCGCCCGTGAATATCAAACCTACCAAAACCTGGCGTTAGCGCCGGGTTTCCTGGCATGAAGGGATTTCATTATGGATATAATGAGAAGTGTTGTGGGTATGGTGGTATTACTGGCCATCGCGTTTCTGCTGTCAGTAAATAAAAAACGGATTAGCCTGCGTACCGTTGGCGCTGCGTTGGTTTTGCAAATCGCCATTGGCGGTATCATGTTGTATTTCCCTCCGGGAAAATGGCTGGTTGAACAGGCTGCACTCGGCGTCCACAAGGTCATGTCATATAGCGATGCGGGAAGCGCATTTATTTTCGGCTCGTTGGTCGGTCCTAAAATGGATGTGCTGTTTGACGGTGCCGGTTTTATCTTTGCCTTCCGGGTACTCCCCGCGATCATTTTTGTTACCGCGCTGATAAGCCTGCTTTACTACATTGGCGTAATGGGACTGTTGATCCGTATTCTCGGTGGTATTTTCCAGAAAGCGCTGAACATCAGCAAAATCGAATCATTTGTCGCGGTGACGACGATTTTTCTCGGGCAAAACGAAATTCCGGCAATCGTGAAACCCTTTATTGATCGCCTGAATCGCAATGAGCTGTTTACTGCAATTTGTAGCGGGATGGCATCTATTGCGGGTTCAATGATGATTGGTTATGCCGGAATGGGTGTACCCATCGATTATTTGTTGGCGGCATCATTGATGGCAATCCCTGGCGGTATTTTGTTCGCGCGTATGCTGAGTCCGGCAACGGAAGAGTCTCGCGTCACCTTTGAAAACCTGTCATTTACGGAAACGCCGCCGAAAAGCATCATCGAAGCGGCGGCCAGTGGGGCGATGACCGGGCTGAAAATCGCCGCAGGTGTGGCGACGGTGGTAATGGCATTTGTCGCCATTATTGCGTTAATTAACGGCATTATTGGTGGCGTTGGTGGTTGGTTTGGCTTCGGTCACGCCACTCTGGAAGGCATTTTTGGCTATATTCTGGCCCCGCTGGCGTGGATTATGGGCGTGGACTGGAGCGATGCGACGCTGGCAGGTAGCCTGATTGGACAGAAGCTGGCGATCAACGAATTTGTCGCTTATCTCAACTTCTCACCGTATCTGCAAATGGGCGGTGCGCTGGACGTGAAGACCATCGCGATTATCTCGTTTGCTTTGTGTGGTTTTGCAAACTTTGGTTCAATTGGTGTTGTCGTCGGTGCGTTTTCAGCCATTGCGCCACAGCGCGCACCGGAAATCGCGCAACTTGGAATGCGTGCTTTGGCAGCGGCAACGCTTTCTAACCTGATGAGCGCCACAATAGCCGGTTTCTTTATCGGACTGGCATAAAATAAAGTTTGTAGGCCGGATAAGCAGAGCGCCATCCGGCATTATATCTAAGCGGTTTTCAGCAAATACAGGGCATTATCGGCGGAGAGCGTTGGGTTGTTGATACTGACGCTGGCCCGCGATAATGCCGCGCAGGCCATGGCAAACTGCGCGCTTTCACGAAACTCGCTACCTTCCAGAAAGCTGTACAGTAATCCCGCCATAAAAGCGTCATCGGCGCCAAAACTGTCTACCACCGTATGCTCAGGCGGCGTCAATAAAAACTGTTCGCCGTCCTTTTCGCTGCAAAAAACGGATTCGTCTTCCAGACACACAAAGATGCGTTTTACTCCTTGCTGATGAAGGTCGTTGACGGCCTGCATGCGATCCGCATCCGACTGGACAGGCTTACCCCATAAAATGCCCAGCTCTTTCTGCGTGGGTTTGAGCGTATGAATACGTGTAAACCAGGTCTTCATTTTTGCCGCTTTGAACTCTGAAACGGTATCAATAAATACCGGAATGTCATCAGCAATAGTAAATACCCACTCGATGGCTTCAGCAGTCAGGTTGCAATCCGCCAGCACGACGCCGGAATGGCGGATAAGATCCCGTGAACCGTTCAGCAACTGCGGCGTTAGCTGTTGCAGAATGTGGGTATCGTTAATCGCCAGTACGGTCTCTTCCTGCTGATTCGCGATCGACAAATAGGTGGAGGTGTTATGTCCATGCAGACGAATGCAATTGGAAACGTTAACACCAGCCTGACGGGTCTGTTCCAGTAGCGTTTCGCCATAGAAATCGCTACCAACAGCGGAGATTAAATGCACGTCACGGCCCAGCAGCGCCAAATTATGAGCGATATTGCGTCCCACGCCGCCTGCAGAACAGTGGATGCTGCCGGGGTTAGATGCGGCTTGAGGATAGTGGATGTCTGCAATACCCCGGATATCCATGTTGATAGCTCCGACGACGACGCAATAATCTTGTTCGGTAAGGATATAACCTTTACCTTTGATCATTCCTTTGCGCATCAAATCCATAATATGTGCGGCGACGCGCGAACGGCTGATCTGCAAAATATCGGCGATTTCATTCTGCTGAATCAACGGATTACGTCGCAGGATCTTAAGGATCTGCTTTTCCCTGTCGTTCATGATTAGGCCACCGCTTTTTCAGTTTGCTGCGCTTTCAGCCAGGCAATCTCTTCTGCCCAGATATCTGGATTAATGGTTTCCAGTATCAGTGGGATGCCGTCAAAACGGTTGTCCTGCATGATCCAGCGGAATGCATCGTGACCGATATTACCTTCCCCTAAGCTATGGTGACGGTCAACGCGGCTGCCAAATGCGCTCTTGGCATCGTTCAGGTGCATACCGCGTAAATAGTTAAAGCCGACAATACGTTCAAATTCAGCGAATGTCTTTTCACACTCGTCAACGGAACGCAAATCGTAACCGGCCGCGAAGGCGTGGCAGGTGTCGATGCAGACGCCGACACGGGATTTATCCTCGACGCCGTCGATGATTGCCGCCAGATGCTCGAATTTAAAACCAAGATTACTGCCTTGCCCGGCGGTGTTTTCAATGACTGCCGTCACGCCCTGAGTTTGAGCAAGGACAATGTTGATTGATTCGGCAATACGCGCCAGGCATTCATCTTCCGGGATCTGCATTAAGTGGCTGCCCGGGTGAAAGTTAAGCAGGGATAAACCAAGCTGCTCGCAGCGCTGCATTTCATCAAGAAAAGCATCGCGTGATTTTTCCAGCGCGTCGCTGACCGGATGACCGAGGTTTATCAGGTAGCTGTCGTGAGGCAGGATTTGCGCAGAAGTATAGTGATACTTCTCGCAGGCAGATTTGAAATCATCAATGATTTCGGTGGTCAGCGGCGCGGCACGCCACTGACGCTGATTCTTGGTGAACAGGGCGAATGCGGTCGCTTCGATTTCTGCGGCTCGAATAGCGGCGTTAGCCAGACCGCCAGCGGCGCTTACGTGCGCTCCAATATATTTCATAAATTAAACCCGCCATACTCAAAAGGGGAGAGTATAGCGGGTTAATGGGGGGGAGTCGTGCTCGTTTATGCCATCAGCGCGTGGATAGCGAGGTTAATCGCGCCACCGCCCACAATCAGCCAGACAAACAGCACCAGTGCCATCAGCAGAGGTTTTGCACCGGCTTTTTTCAGGGCGCTAACGTGAGTGGTCAGCCCCAGCGCGGCCATCGCCATTGCCAGCAAAATGGTATCCAGCGTTACCAGCATGTTCACTACCGACTGCGGCAGCAGGTGGAACGAGTTAAAAATCGCGACCACAATAAACAGGATGGCAAACCACGGAATAGTGATTTTACTTTTTTCTCCGCTGGCCGCCGGAGACAGTTGTTTAACACGTGCTGCCAGGATGATGAGGAACGGAGCCAGCATCATGACGCGCAGCATTTTAGCAATGACGGCTGCGTTTTCAGCTTCCGGGGTGATTGCATGCCCGGCAGCAACAACCTGTGCGACTTCATGCATCGTGGAGCCAATATAAATCCCGTAGGTTTCCGGGCTAAACCAGTGCGCCAGTAGCGGGTACATTGCCGGGTACAGGAAGATAGCAATGGTCCCGAAGATAACCACGGTAGCAACGGCGACCGTTACCTTACTGGCTTCTGCTTTCACCACCGGCTCGGTGGCTAATACGGCGGCGGCACCACAAATGCTGCTCCCCGCGCCAATCAGCCAACTGGTGTGGCGGTCCAGACCAAACACTTTCTGCCCAAGGAAGCAGGCAATCATAAAGGTGCTGCTGAGCGTTAACACATCAATCACGATACCGCTGACGCCGACGTCAGCAATTTGCGCGAAGGTGAGGCGGAAACCATAAAGGATGATCCCCAGACGCAGTAAATGTTGCTTGGCAAACAGCACGCCACCGTCACAGCTTTTCCAGATTTGTGGATACACGGTGTTGCCGATAACCATCCCGAATAAAATGGCTAAGGTGAGGGCGCTGAACCCGGCACCTGCGACGGCGGGAATGGAACCTCCCCATAAGGCGGCCCCGGTGATAACTGCACTCAGGGCAAGCCCCGGAATAAAATGCCACACTGTACGACGATGATTCTGTAGGGCGAGTTCAGTCATAACCCCTCCTGAACAATTTGAATGATTTCTTGGCAAAAATTGTAAGGTGAAGTGGCTTAAAAATAAAATTGATTATATATTTATAATTAATCTTTATAAGTGGTAAGCACGGGCTACCCGGTGGAAAACGACTATGCATATCACCCTGCGACAACTTGAAGTGTTTGCTGAGGTACTGAAAAGCGGCTCGACGACTCAGGCATCTGTCATGTTGTCATTGTCGCAGTCAGCGGTCAGTGCTGCGCTTACCGATTTAGAGGGGCAACTTGGCGTGCAACTGTTTGACCGCGTCGGCAAGCGACTGGTCGTTAATGAGCACGGGCGCTTACTCTATCCGCGTGCGTTGGCCTTGCTCGAGCAAACGACAGAAATTGAACAGCTTTTTCGTGAAGATAATGGCGCGATTCGCGTCTATGCCAGTAGCACCATTGGCAACTATATTTTACCTGCCATGATTGCAGGTTACCGGCGGGATTTCCCCGATTTGCCGCTGGAACTCAGCGTGGGCAACAGCCAGGATGTTATCAATGCCGTGCTGGATTTTCGGGTCGATATCGGGCTGATTGAAGGGCCCTGTCACAGTACCGAAATCATCTCTGAACCGTGGCTGGAAGATGAACTGGTGGTATTTGCTGCGCCGTCATCGCCGCTAACCACGGGGCCCGTGACGCTGGAGCAACTTGCGGCTTCGCCCTGGATCCTGCGCGAACGTGGGTCTGGTACTCGCGAGCTGGTGGATTACCTGCTGTTGTCTCATCTACCGAGATTTCAGATGGCAATGGAGTTGGGTAACTCTGAGGCTATTAAGCATGCGGTGCGCCATGGTCTCGGGATCAGCTGCTTGTCGCGTCGGGTTATTGCAGAACAACTGCAGGCAGGAACGTTAAGCGAAGTTCCGGTGCCGTTGCCACGTCTGGTCCGCACGCTTTGGCGCGTCCATCATCGCCAAAAACATCTTTCAAACTCGCTGCTGCGTTTTTTACGTTATAGCGACCAGGTAGAGCAGGTTGAATAAGGCGCTGATGCGTCGTACCTGCAATAAACACCCCATCGTCAACTGAGGGCAATCGTCATACGTTGCCCATTTCTGCTTTACTTATAATCCGCGGCCAGTCATGAAGGTCTCTTATAACAGCGCATTTGTGCCGGAAGAATGCCATTTCGTCTGCTACAATCGCGCCTCATTTTTTGGATGGATAGCATTTTCACATGGTTTCCGAAACTAAAACCACAGAAGCGCCCACGCTACGCCGTGAACTGAAGGCGCGTCACCTGACGATGATCGCCATTGGTGGTTCCATCGGTACGGGTCTTTTCGTTGCATCTGGTGCAACCATTTCTGCGGCGGGTCCTGGCGGCGCGCTGTTTTCTTATATTCTGATTGGCCTGATGGTGTACTTCCTGATGACCAGTCTTGGTGAGCTGGCTGCCTACATGCCGGTTTCCGGTTCGTTCTCTACCTACGGTCAGAACTATGTAGAAGAAGGCTTTGGCTTCGCGCTCGGCTGGAACTACTGGTACAACTGGGCGGTGACTATCGCCGTGGACCTGGTGGCCGCACAATTGGTAATGAGCTGGTGGTTCCCGGATACGCCTGGTTGGATCTGGAGTGCGCTGTTCCTTGGCGTTATCTTCCTGCTGAACTACATCTCGGTACGTGGATTTGGCGAAGCGGAGTATTGGTTCTCACTGATTAAAGTCACCACCGTGATTATCTTCATCGTGGTTGGCGTAATGATGATTATCGGTATCTTCAAAGGTGCTCAACCGGTGGGTTGGAGTAACTGGACGACAGGTGATGCCCCCTTTGCTGGCGGTTTTGCCGCCATGATTGGTGTGGCGATGATCGTCGGCTTCTCTTTCCAGGGGACCGAGTTGATTGGTATCGCCGCGGGCGAATCTGAAGATCCAGAGAAGAACATTCCACGCGCGGTGCGTCAGGTATTCTGGCGAATCCTGCTGTTCTATGTGTTCGCGATTTTGATTATCAGCCTGATTATCCCGTATACCGATCCGAGCCTGCTGCGCAATGATGTAAAAGACATCAGCGTCAGCCCGTTCACGCTGGTATTCCAGCATGCGGGTCTGCTGTCTGCGGCGGCGGTGATGAACGCCGTTATCCTGACGGCGGTGCTGTCGGCGGGTAATTCCGGGATGTATGCATCAACACGTATGCTCTACACCCTGGCATGTGACGGTAAAGCGCCGCGTATTTTCTCTAAACTGTCTCGTGGCGGCGTACCGCGTAACGCGCTGTATGCGACGACTGTTGTGGCAGGTCTGTGCTTCCTGACATCCATGTTTGGTAACCAGACTGTGTACCTGTGGCTGTTGAACACTTCCGGGATGACGGGCTTTATCGCCTGGCTGGGAATTGCAATTAGCCACTATCGTTTCCGCCGTGGTTACGTGTTGCAGGGCCATGATATTAATGAGCTGCCGTATCGTTCAGGCTTCTTCCCTCTGGGGCCGATCTTTGCCTTTGTCCTGTGCTTGATAATCACCCTGGGGCAAAACTACGAAGCGTTCCTGAAAGATACCATTGACTGGGGCGGTGTAATGGCTACTTATATTGGTATCCCGCTGTTCCTGATTATCTGGTTTGGCTATAAGCTGACCAAAGGAACCCGTTTCGTTCGTTACAGCGAAATGCACTTTCCGAAACGTGTGAAGAAGTAATCCAGTGCATAATGCTTGCCAGGTAAGCATTATGGAGAACATTTGATTCCGCTATAGGGTTCCGTTCATCTTAGTGGTGTCATTTCTCTGAAGCACAGATATCTGTGAACGTGCAAGGGAGGCTCGCCGCCGCCTCCCTTGCAACCCTGGCTCCCGGCGGGAAAATCGTCGCTACGCGATTCATTCGTCTTATTCCGTCTGCCTGTCGGGTCGGGGCTGGGCCCGCGTCCCCGCAGGCCGTCCCCTCTGACCGCATCCCTGCGGGCAGTCCCGGTCAACCGTCAACGCCTCATCGATTTTCAGCCGGACCGGGGTCATCGCTTCAACGCTCTGACTTCCAGTTAAATCTGTTTTGCTGTTTAAACAAAAAACGCAGATGGTGAGGTGTGGGCTGGTCCGGCTGATAATTGCCGACGTGTATCCATAAGGCCGGGAGAACCCGCAGGGATGCGGGTTCAGGGAGTGAACGACAGGGATGTTGCATCGCGCCCGGCCCGGTAGCCTGGAGGAATAAGCGGAGGGGATTGCGAAGCAACAATTTTCCTGCCGGGAGCCGGGATTGTTAAGGGTGCGGAGATAGCACCCTTAACACGTTCACGGGTGTTCAGTGTACAGAGAAGTGATGAACATGAGGTGAACGGAACCCTTTCTCTGAGAGAGCATGTTCATTACCCCGCCAACACATGTTGATGCTTTATGTTAACTGAACAGCATTAGGCATGGTGAATGCCGGGGTTTTTATGGTCTAAAATTTAGAAGTTATATGTCAGGCCAACAGTGTAACGACGACCATCAAGCACGGTGTCATAGGTCTCGTAATCAATCTGTTTATCCAGCACGTTATACACGCCAGCAGTAAGCAGTACATCTTTGGTCGCATAGTAACGCATACCGATATCGACCTGGGTATAGGAAGGGGTGCCTTGCGCCATGGAGGTACGGCTCAGGTATTCTGATGTTTTGCCACGCAGATTCAAACGGCTCCAGAAACCGATATCCTGCGTAGCCTGCCAGTCCAGCGTGGTGTTGAACATATGCTTCGGCATTTTGTTCAATGGCTGGCCCGAGAACTGACCGCTTTTCTGTTCAGATTCAGTGTAGGTATAGTTCGCTGTCCAGTTGATGTCGGAGGTCATCTTCCAACCGAAGGTGGATTCGACACCGCGCATATTGGCTTTATCAACGTTAACCCGATCGCTGACAAAGTCGTAATGAGTGCTGCCAATAGTACAAGCCGGATCGGCACTGCTGTTACAGCGACGGACTTCGGTAATTTTGTTTTTGAAGTCAGTATTGAACAGCGTGACACCCGCATTGAGGTCGTTGCCGTTATCCCACAGCAAACCGATCTCTTCGCTCAGGCTTTTTTCTGGTTTCAGATCCGGGTTGCCGACAATGATACCGTTCAGACGACCGCCACCGGTCACTTGCCCCCAGCTTGCGGATGACTGGCGCAGATCCGGTGCACGATAGCCCGCAGAAACTCCCCCTTTTAAGGTCCACTGATCGCTCAGGTGCCATACGCCATAGCCGCGCGGCGTCCAGTTGTCACCGTAGTTTTCATCTTTATCCATACGCAGACCGCCGGTCAGCGTGAAAGTATCGGTAACCGCCCATTCATCTTCGGCAAACAACGCCCAACTCCAGCGGGTCAATTTGTTCAGACCGTCAGCTGCTTGCAGTTGGTTGCCGTTATCGCGCAGTTTTTCATAACGGTATTGCCCGCCAACTGTCAGGGTGTGCGCCCCGAGGAAGACCTGGTTCTGGTTATTGAAGATCGTGTTGTAGGATTTCATCTGACGACCAGGGTTTTTGGTCTCTTCCTGCTGAACATAGCTGGTGCTGTTGAAATCGTCGTAATAACCGCTGTGGGTTAATGAATACGTTGTGTGTTCATAACGGTTGTAGCTTTTGCTGTTTGGCTTACAAACACCGTTACGGCAGTTTTCTGCCGCCATCGATTCGCCCGGTGTGCTGTTGCGATCCTGTAGTTCATGCGCGACATCGAAGTCGATGTCATTTTTATCATCCGGGGTGAAGTTGAGGGTGAGTCCGCCGTTGCGCAGGCGTTGTTCATTGTAACCATTGACTATCTTATCTTCTCCGCGATGGGAGAACAGCCCGGTCACTTTTGCGCCGAGTAGCCCGTCGATCAGTGGTCCGGACGCGTATGCATTTGTCTGGTAAAGGTCTCCGGAGTCCCGATCTTCCTGGAGGGTGGCATCACCATGCAGGGAGCCGGTCCAGGCTTTAGTATTCGAGACTTTTTTGGTGATCACGTTAATCACGCCGCCCATAGCGTCAGAGCCGTACAGAGACGACATCGGGCCGCGGATCACCTCGATACGCTCGATGGATTCCAGTGGCGGCAGCCAGCCTTGTTCAATACCTGAGTTGTCGCTATTAGGACGTGTGCCACGGGTGCTGATGCGTTTACCGTTGACCAGGAAGAGCGTGTATTGCGAAGCCATACCGCGAATACTGATATCGCTGCTGCTCCCCCCGCCGGTCACAACAACACCAGGGACGTCTTTCAGTGCATCGGTCACATCGCGATACGCTTTATCTTCGATCTGCTGCTTGGTAATAACCGAAATGGAGGCGGGGGCATCCTGAATTTTTTGCTCAAACCCGGTGGCGGTGACGACCACGGTATCCTGGTCGGCGGCATAGACGAGTGATGGGAGACTCGCGACGCATACTGCGGCGGCTACAGCCTTAACGTGAGGTATAGTCATTTGTATCATTCCATTTAAATGAATCTAACTGCGTGTCATGTGAAAGGCCATGACAATTGTATGTATTTGTCTTTTAAGGACTCTTTTCAGTAAAGAAGCGGGGGGATTGTACAAAAGTATGAATTTTTGTAAACACAAATGATAATAGAAATCATTTGTGTTTGATGTGTTTGGCATGGAAAATCTTTTTAATTCAGTGGGATAGTGGTGAAATAAAAAAGGAGAAAAAGTGAAGGAATGATGGAGAAATGAAGAGGGCTGACGCCCTCACTCAGGCGTTACTTCAGCAAATATTGGGCGTGGAAACGCAGATGATCTTCAATAAATGATGCAATGAAGTAGTAGCTATGATCGTAACCCGGCTGAATGCGTAATGTCATCGGCCATGCGGTTTGACGGGCCGTTTCGGCCAGCACTGCGGGCTGCAACTGATCGGCAAGAAACTGATCGCTATCCCCCTGATCAATAAGCGTTGGGATCGCATCTGCGGGTTTACTGGCCAGCATTAGCGCACAGCTGTCCCATTCCGCCCATCGTGATTTATCCTCACCCAGGTAGGCGCTAAAGGCTTTCTCACCCCACGGTACGCGACATGGATTGACGATGGGGGCGAAGGCAGAAACGCTGGTGTATTTGCCAGGGTTTTTCAGTGCCATGATCAGTGCACCATGCCCCCCCATAGAGTGCCCGCTGATGGCGCAGCGATCGCTGACGTTAAACTGTGACTGAATGAGTGCCGGCAACTCGTCACGCATATAGTCATACATGCGAAAATGTGAGGCCCACGGTTGTTGCGTGGCATTGAGATAAAATCCGGCACCCTGGCCTAAATCGTAGCCTTCATCATTGGCGACCTGTTCGCCACGCGGGCTGGTATCAGGCATCACCAGAACGATGCCCAGTTCAGCCGCAATACGTTGTGCTCCGGCTTTAGTGGTGAAGTTTTCATCATTGCAGGTCAAACCTGACAGCCAGTACAGCACCGGAGGTGGGGTGTTATCCCGGGGGGGTGGAAGAAAAATACTGAAGGTCATGGTGCAATTTAGCGTGGTGGAGTCATGACGCCAGCGTTGTTGCCAGCCTTCAAAACAGCGGTGCTCTTCAAGCATTTCCATGCGTGGCTCCTTGTTGTGTTGAACCTGAATGTGTTTGCGAACTCACCATAATACAGATTATTCATTGCACTGTGAGTAACTTTCACTTCCGCATTGAGCAAACATACTTCATCATCTATATAACTTTACATTAACACTCGAATTCACCCGGTTGAACGACATATGAAATCTGTGTGCTAAAAGGCAGCACCAATTTCAATAATTATCGCGGTGAATACTGGATTATGTGCGCCGCCTCACGCACAATGTTCTGGCTGTGACACAGCCTAAAAACTTTGCCCCACGCAGGGCAGAGGCGCCCCACCTGCAGGAGAAAAAGAAATGTCATCACTCAGTAAAGAAGCGGCACTGGTTCATGAAGCGCTGGTCGCGCGTGGTCTTGAAACACCACTACGCCCGCCCGTGCAAGAGATGGATAATGAAACGCGCAAACGTCTTATCTCCGGTCATATGACCGAGATTATGCAATTGCTCAATCTTGATTTGAGCGATGACAGTCTGATGGAAACTCCGCATCGCATTGCGAAAATGTATGTCGATGAGATTTTCTCCGGCCTCGATTACGCCAATTTCCCGAAAATCACCGTCATTGAAAATAAAATGAAGGTGGACGAGATGGTCACGGTTCGCGATATCACGCTGACCAGCACCTGCGAACATCACTTCGTCACGATTGATGGCAAAGCGACGGTGGCCTATATCCCGAAAGATTCGGTCATCGGTCTGTCGAAGATTAACCGCATTGTGCAGTTCTTCGCTCAGCGCCCGCAGGTCCAGGAACGCCTGACTCAGCAAATTCTCACCGCGCTGCAAACGTTGCTCGGGACGAATAATGTGGCGGTTTCAATTGATGCTGTGCATTACTGCGTGAAAGCGCGTGGTATTCGTGATGCGACCAGCGCTACCACCACTACCTCGCTTGGCGGATTGTTTAAGTCCAGCCAGAATACGCGTCAGGAATTCCTGCGCGCCGTACGTCACCACAACTGATCAGGGCAGGGGCCATGGAGCGTAATGTCACGCTGGATTTTATTCGTGGCGTCGCCATCCTCGGCATCCTGCTTCTCAATATTAGCGCCTTTGGTCTGCCAAAGGCGGCCTATCTGAATCCTGCCTGGTACGGCAACATTACCCCGTCAGATGCCTGGACCTGGGCCGTGCTTGATCTCTTCGCGCAGGTGAAATTCCTCACGTTATTTGCGCTGCTGTTTGGCGCGGGTCTGCAGATGCTGCTACCGCGAGGCAAACGTTGGATCCAGTCACGACTCACTTTGCTGGTTCTGCTGGGGTTTATTCACGGTTTGCTGTTCTGGGATGGCGATATCCTGCTGGCGTATGGCCTGATTGGGCTGATTTGCTGGCGGTTGGTTCGCGATGCCCCTTCCGTCAAAAGTCTGTTTAATACCGGCGTGTTGCTCTATCTGGCGGGCGTTGGTGTGCTGTTGCTGCTGGGATTTATCTCCGGAAGTGAGACCAGTCGGGCCTGGACACCGGATGCTTCTGCGTTGCTGTATGAGAAATACTGGAAGGTGAACGGCGGTATGGAAGCGGTCAGCAATCGCGTAGATATGATGTCCAATAGCTTGCTGGCGTTGGGTGCGCAGTACGGCTGGCAACTGGCGGGGATGATGCTGCTGGGCGCGGCATTGATGCGCAGCGGTTGGCTGAAAGGGCAGTACAGTTTGCAGCACTATCGACGTACCGGCGCGTTATTGGTCATTATTGGGATGGCGATTAACCTGCCTGCTATCGTTGCGCAGTGGCATCTGGACTGGGCCTACCGCTGGTGTGCTTTCCTGTTACAAGCCCCGCGAGAGCTGGGCGCGCCGTTGCAGACCATTGGTTACGCTGCGCTGATGTTCGGTTTCTGGCCGCAGCTTAGCCGTTTAAAATGGGTCATTGCCATAGCCTGCGTTGGGCGCATGGCGCTAACCAACTATTTGTTACAAACCTTAATTTGCACCACGCTGTTTTATCAATTCGGCTTATTTATGAAATTCGACCGGCTGGAGTTGCTGTATTTCGTCATTCCGGTCTGGGCCGTTAACCTGCTTTTCTCCGTCATTTGGTTGCATTTTTACCGGCAAGGCCCGGTAGAATGGCTATGGCGTCAATTAACCCTGCGTGCGTCAGGGACATCATTACCGCGAACATCCAGATAACGATCTGGATCACATTCATTAACAAAATGGATGTAAGCGCTTTCATTCCTGTGACATCACTCACGCAGTCCGTTTCGTTGTGCTGACAAAATACCCAGCCTGGGGTGTCTGCGGGTAACCGCATCTTAAACAGGGTAGTGAATATGGTAACCATCCGTGATGTGGCACGACAGTCTGGCGTTTCTGTCGCGACTGTTTCCCGCGTACTGAACAACAGCGCGCTGGTGAGTCCCGATACGCGTGAAGCGGTAATGAAGGCGGTCACTCAGCTCGGCTATCGACCGAATGCCAACGCGCAAGCGCTGGCGACGCAGGTGAGCGACACGATTGGCGTTGTGGTGATGGATGTTTCAGACGCATTTTTTGGCGCGCTGGTCAAGGCCGTGGATATGGTTGCTCAACAGCATCAGAAGTACGTCCTGATTGGCAACAGCTACCATGAGGCTGAAAAAGAACGTCATGCCATTGAGGTACTGATTCGTCAGCGTTGTAACGCACTGATTGTTCACTCGAAAGCGTTGAGCGATCGCGAGCTGGCCGGGTTCATGGATCAGATCCCTGGCATGGTGCTGATCAACCGCATTGTGCCGGGCTATGCGCATCGTTGCGTCTGTCTGGATAATATTAGCGGGGCTAAAATGGCAACCCGTATGCTGCTGAATAATGGGCATCAACGTATTGGTTACCTGGCATCAAGTCACCGCATTGAGGACGATGCAATGCGTAAAGAAGGGTGGCTAAGTGCCCTGAAAGAACAGGGGGTTACCCCGGCAGACAGTTGGATAGGTACCGGTTCACCGGATATGCAGGGCGGAGAGTCCGCAATGGTGGAACTACTGGGACGTAACCTGCAACTGACGGCAGTCTTCGCTTACAACGACAATATGGCCGCTGGCGCGCTAACGGCCCTAAAAGACAACGGCATCGCCATTCCATTACATCTATCTATCATTGGTTTCGACGATATTCCTATCGCACGTTACACTGACCCGCAGCTGACAACGGTGCGCTATCCCATTGCTTCTATGGCAAAAATGGCCACTGAGCTTGCGCTACAAGGCGCGGCGGGAACGCTGGATCCTGACGCAACACATTGCTTTATGCCGACGCTGGTGCGACGTCATTCTGTGGCTTTGCGGCAGAATGCGGCACCGATCACTAACTGATAATGTCGGGCTATGTAACCGCTTTCAATATGTGAGTAAATTCACAGTATCTTAACAATGCGATAGCTATGATGACACTGTTTGCTGCGCTGTAACTACTATGTAACGGTGAATAATCACTTTCATCGAGGTATAGGCGTCTTAAACAACAATTAAAGCCTGTTTTTGGAGCGTTGCCAGACACGGAAGAAATATTTTTAAAAGTGAGCTTCGGCGTTCAGTAACACTTCAGTAACGTTCTGCCTGCCGAGCATTTATCTCAAGCACTACCCTGCATAATAAAACCGGAGATACCATGAATAAGAAGGTGTTGACCCTGTCTGCTGTAATGGCAAGCATGTTATTCGGCGCGGCTGCGCACGCTGCTGATACCCGCATTGGTGTGACTATCTATAAATATGACGATAACTTTATGTCCGTGGTACGTAAGGCTATTGAAAAAGATGCCAAAGCGGCGCCGGATGTACAGTTGCTGATGAATGACTCGCAAAACGATCAGTCCAAACAGAACGATCAGATTGATGTGTTGTTGGCAAAAGGCGTTAAAGCACTGGCTATCAACCTGGTTGACCCGGCAGCAGCAGGAACGGTCATTGAAAAAGCACGCGGTCAGAACGTACCGATTGTGTTCTTCAACAAAGAGCCTTCCCGTAAAGCGCTGGACAGCTATGACAAAGCCTATTATGTCGGTACCGACTCTAAAGAGTCCGGGATTATTCAGGGTGACTTGATTGCCAAGCACTGGGCCGCTAACCCGAACTGGGATCTGAACAAAGATGGCAAAATTCAGTTTGTTCTGCTGAAAGGCGAACCGGGACACCCGGATGCCGAAGCTCGTACGACCTACGTAATTAAAGAGCTGAACGATAAAGGCATCAAAACTGAACAACTGCAGTTAGATACTGCAATGTGGGATACCGCTCAGGCGAAAGATAAGATGGATGCGTGGATGTCCGGTCCTAACGCAAACAAAATCGAAGTGGTTATCGCCAACAACGATGCGATGGCAATGGGCGCAGTTGAAGCGCTGAAAGCACACAACAAAACCAGCGTCCCGGTATTTGGCGTCGATGCGCTGCCTGAAGCCCTGGCTCTGGTGAAATCTGGCGCTATGGCCGGCACCGTGCTGAACGATGCTAATAACCAGGCGAAAGCCACCTTTGATCTGGCGAAAAACCTGGCTGATGGCAAAGGCGCGGCAGACGGCACCAACTGGAAAATTGAGAACAAAATTGTTCGCGTTCCATATGTAGGTGTCGATAAAGATAATCTGGCAGAGTTCACCAACAAATAAATACTCCGTCTGTGGGCGCAATTTCATTGCGCCCTTAATTGCGCACTCTGCAAGGCCAACAAGGTATAATTATGGTCAGCACTAATACTCAGTCGTCAGGCGAATACTTGTTGGAAATGAGCGGCATCAACAAGTCCTTTCCCGGCGTTAAGGCTCTTGATAATGTCAATTTAAAAGTCCGCCCACATTCTATTCATGCTCTGATGGGCGAGAATGGCGCTGGAAAGTCAACATTATTAAAATGTCTTTTTGGGATCTATCAAAAAGATTCCGGTAGTATTTTATTTCAGGGTAAAGAAATCGATTTTCATTCTGCTAAAGAAGCGCTTGAGAATGGTATTTCAATGGTACATCAGGAATTAAACCTGGTATTACAACGTTCTGTAATGGATAACATGTGGCTGGGGCGCTATCCCACCAAAGGTATGTTTGTCGATCAGGAAAAGATGTATCGCGATACCAAAGCGATTTTCGATGAACTGGATATTGACATCGATCCGCGTGCGCGCGTTGGAACATTATCTGTTTCGCAAATGCAGATGATTGAAATTGCGAAAGCATTTTCGTATGACGCCAAAATCGTCATTATGGATGAACCGACCTCATCGTTAACCGAGAAAGAGGTTAATCATCTGTTTACCATCATCCGTAAGCTGAAAGAGCGTGGGTGCGGGATTGTGTATATTTCTCACAAAATGGAAGAAATATTTCAACTGTGTGATGAAATTACCGTGCTGCGTGATGGTCAATGGATTGCGACCCAGCCGCTGGAAGGGCTGGACATGGATAAGATCATCGCCATGATGGTCGGACGCTCACTGAACCAACGTTTCCCGGATAAAGAGAACAAGCCGGGAGAAGTGATTCTGGAAGTGCGTAACCTGACTTCTCTGCGTCAGCCGTCGATTCGTGATATCTCTTTTGATCTCCATAAAGGGGAAATTCTCGGCATTGCCGGCCTGGTTGGCGCGAAACGCACCGATATTGTTGAAACGTTGTTTGGCATTCGTGAGAAATCATCGGGCACGATTACGCTCCACGGCAAAAAAATCAATAACCACAGCGCGAATGAAGCGATTAACCATGGTTTTGCGCTGGTCACCGAAGAGCGTCGCTCAACCGGTATTTATGCCTATCTGGACATTGGTTTTAACTCGTTAATCTCCAATATCCAGAACTATAAAAATAAAGTCGGCCTGCTGGATAATTCCCGCATGAAGAGCGATACCCAGTGGGTAATTGACTCGATGAGGGTAAAAACGCCAGGGCATCGTACGCAAATAGGTTCGCTTTCTGGTGGTAATCAGCAAAAGGTGGTCATTGGCCGTTGGTTGTTAACGCAGCCTGAAATCCTGATGCTGGATGAACCTACACGCGGTATCGATGTCGGCGCGAAATTTGAGATTTATCAGTTGATTGCTGAACTGGCGAAAAAAGGAAAGGGGATTATTATTATTTCCTCTGAAATGCCGGAGTTGTTAGGTATTACCGATCGTATTCTGGTGATGAGCAATGGCCTCGTTGCCGGAATTGTTGACACTAAAACAACAACGCAAAACGAAATCCTCCGTCTTGCGTCTTTGCACCTTTAAGATTAGGGGCTCCTCATGAGTGCGTTAAATAAGAAAAGTTTTCTTACTTATCTGAAAGAAGGCGGAATTTACGTTGTTCTTTTGGTTTTGCTGGCGATTATTATTTTCCAGGATCCCACTTTCTTAAGTTTACTGAACCTGAGTAATATTCTGACGCAATCCTCGGTGCGTATTATTATCGCATTGGGCGTAGCCGGGCTGATTGTTACCCAGGGGACCGACCTGTCTGCAGGGCGTCAGGTCGGGCTGGCGGCGGTTGTGGCGGCAACCCTGCTGCAGTCGATGGAGAACGCCAACAAGGTGTTCCCGGAAATGGCGACGATGCCAATCATCGTGGTGGTGCTGATTGTCTGCGTGATTGGTGCCATTATCGGTCTGGTGAACGGTATTATCATTGCTTACCTGAACGTGACGCCATTTATTACCACCCTCGGTACGATGATTATCGTTTACGGGATCAACTCCCTGTACTACGATTTCGTCGGCGCATCGCCAATTTCTGGCTTTGACAGCGGGTTCTCAACCTTTGCGCAGGGCTTTATTGCGCTGGGCAGTTTCCGACTCTCCTACATCACCTTCTACGCGCTGATTGCCGTGGCCTTTGTGTGGGTGCTGTGGAACAAGACCCGCTTCGGTAAAAACATTTTCGCCATCGGCGGTAACCCTGAAGCGGCGAAAGTGTCCGGGGTAAACGTCGCGCTGAACCTGCTGATCATCTATGCGTTGTCTGGCGTGTTCTATGCTTTTGGTGGTTTGCTCGAAGCTGGGCGTATTGGCTCGGCGACCAACAACCTCGGCTTTATGTATGAGCTGGATGCGATTGCCGCGTGCGTGGTTGGCGGCGTGTCGTTTAGCGGCGGGGTAGGAACCGTGTTTGGTGTGGTGACCGGTGTGATTATCTTCACCGTCATCAACTACGGTCTGACCTACATCGGCGTAAACCCTTACTGGCAGTATATTATCAAGGGCGGCATCATCATCTTCGCGGTCGCGCTGGATTCACTGAAATACGCGCGTAAGAAGTAATCGTACAATGTAAAAAGCCCGGTGCAGCGCAATCTGCACCGGGCTTTTTTATCTGCGTTACAACGTTAACGCATGTTCTTTCTCTCCGGGTTTAAATTTCACCTCGCCCAGATCAATACAGGCTACCGGGCAAACGTGACCGCACAATAAGCATCCCACACATTTTTCCGTATTGCAGTGTGGTGTACGGGTTTCCTCATTCCATTCCATCGCCTGATGCCCACCGTCGTAACAGGAGATGTAGCAGCGCCCACAGCCAACGCATTTATCCAGATGGATGTTCGGATAAACGATGTAGCTACGGTCAAGCTCCTCGGCGGGGATGATATTACTATTAGCAAGCCCCACCATCTCCTCCAGTGAATCAAACCCTTGATCGGCGAGGTAATGTGACAGCCCGCTGATCATGTCCTCCACAATCCGATAGCCATACTGCATGATCCCGGTGGTCACCTGCAGCGTGGCCGCGCCTAACAGTAAAAACTCGGCGGCATCTTCCCAGGTCTCAATTCCCCCGATGCCGCTAATCGGGAAATCGCGCAGTTCGGGATGCGTGCGCAACTGTTGGATAAATCGCAGGGCGATAGGCTTGACGGCCTTGCCGGAGTAGCCGGAAATACTGGATTTACCGTTGACGACCGGCATCCCGATTTTCCTGTTCAGGTCGATATTAGTGATGGATTTAACCGTATTGATGGTCGCGATACCGTCCGCACCTCCGCGTTTTGCCGCCAGCGCCACTTCACACATATCACCAATATTCGGCGTCATTTTAGCCAGCATTGGCAGAGACGAGCCGCGTTTCACTGCCCGACAATATTTTTCAACCAGCTCAGGGCTTTGTCCTACATCGCTGCCCATAGCATGCGAGGTCATTTGCGGGCACGAGAAGTTACACTCGATCATGTCGGCACCTGCCTCTTCAACCAGGCGGGCCAGTTCCTGCCACTGTTCTTCGTTTTCACCCATGATCGACGCAATCAGGACCTTATCCGGGTAGTCTTGTTTCAGTCGCCGAATAGCAGCCAGATTCTCCTCCAGCGGATGCTCGGCAATTTGCTCCATGTTTTTGAAGCCAATAAAGCCGGTATCTTCTTTGGTCAGATGGTCAAAGCGCGGGGAGACTTCATTGGCAATAAAGAACCCGATCGTTTTAAAAACAATGCCGCCCCAGCCGCTATCATAGGCTTTGGCGCACATCTCATAGCAGTTGCCTACCGGAGAAGAAGAGAGGCAGAACGGGTTGGGAAATTTGACGCCGCAAAAGGTAATAGAAAGATCTTTCGTTAACATGAGCAAGCTCCCTCTAAATAGTGATGAATGGCCTGAGCGGCTTCTTTTCCGGTTTTCACGGCGTATACAACGGTTTTATCGCCTTTAACAATATCGCCCGCGGCAAACATAACCGGATCGGCGGTTTGGTAATTGTGCGTATCGATAAGATTGCGCTGTGGCTTTAACGCGGCAAAATCATCAAGCTGCGCATGTTGACCGACGGCAAGAATAATATGTTCGGCTTCAAGCGAGAGTTCTCCTGGCAGGCGTACGTGCTTAAAGGTTACGCGATTTCCACTAACCGCCACAGGCGTGAAACCGTCAATAATTGATACCCCTAATGCCTGGGTGCTGTTGAACTCTTTGTCGCTGGCAGGGAATTCGGCTAGTTCTTCACGCGCGACACAGGTGACGGACGGGCAGCCCAGCAGTTTCAGTGTACTGGCGACATCCATCGCCACATCGCCGCCGCCGATGATCAATGCACTTTTTGCGACGGTAATATCGCCGCTGGCTTGTCGGGCGCGCTGCAGGAAATCGACGGCAATTTCAACGTGATTCGCTCTCTCAAACAGAGGTAACGTTGAACCATAAGACATCCCTACGGTAACCAGTACAGCGCGATATTCAGCTTTGAGTTGCTCAATGGAAAGGGCATGGCCAACTTCACAATTGCACGTGATGGTCACGCCCATTTCAATGATTCGGGCAATTTCAAGATCCAAAACCGATTGCGGCAAACGAAACTCAGGGATGCCATAGCGCAACCAGCCACCTGGCTGAGCCTGTTTTTCGAAGAGGGTGACGTCATAACCAAGATTGCTCAGCGTTACGCTGGCCTGTAATCCTGCCGGGCCCGCACCGATGACGGCGACCTTGCCCAGCGTTTTTGTTGCCGGCTGATATATTTTCATCGCGGTCTGCTGTTCAAAATCGGTTATAAAGCGCTGCAGACGCGCGATATCAATAGGTTTATCAATTCCTGAACGCGTACATCCGCGCTGGCATAATTTTTCGGTTGGGCATACGCGGGCGCACACCGCACCGAGCGCATTATTTTCGCGGATAGTTTCGGCTGCGCCTTTAAAATTACGGAAATAAATGGAGCGAATAAATTTCCCCGGGTCGGTTTGCGCCGGGCAATCCTGGCTACAAGGGGCATCGTGACATAATAAACAGCGGGAAGCCTCTTTTATGGCTAATAAAGGGGTAAAAGCAGGCGTGAGCTCATCCAGATAATTTTGTTGTGGCATATTTTCTTCCTTAATGCTTGAGTAAATTAAGGCAAACCGTTAATAACAAAATATAAAAAGTGAAAGGCTATTCTTAAGGCTAAGCACTGCAGGAAGAGTATTCTGTGAAAGGATTCACAAATAGAAGATAGTTTGAGGGAAATGCTGGCGGGCAGCATTAATCCCTTATATTGAAATGGTAACCATTATCATAATATTAGCTATTCTCAAGTGCTAATATAACGGTAATCTCTTTAGCGATAAAAGACTAAATAAATAACCATACCGAAAGATAAACATCCGCATCCGGCATAAACTAATACATAAGACCAGAACTGTAATGGGGCTTCATTCCGGTAGGCATAAACCGGCTCACGCGCATTCTTCTTAATTTTATCTACCGCGCCAGTACGCCAGCCTTTCCAGGCTTCACGGAAACAAAAGAGGGGAATGAGCAGAAAGGCCAATACGACGAAGAGAGTTTGTACATCCATGCTTATTTTCCTTGTTTCTTTTGTAATTCGAGTAATTGTTCTGCAGTGACTGCCGGATATCCCTGAGCATCGTCAGGTACCTGATGCATGGTCGGGATGGGCACCAGCGGACCTAAAAAACGTGGCTCGCGTTTAAAAAGGTAGAGATCGGCCAGCGCACCAAAGCGAGCACCGAATTCGCGCACCCGCACGGTAAGCATATCTTTTGGCGAAGGTACCGCATAACACTGGGCCTGAATCCCCATATGTAGCGCAATAAACAACGCTCGCTCACAGTGGAATCGCTGGGTAATGATGATGAAATCGTTGGTATCGAATACTTTGCGGGTGCGTACAATCGAATCAAGCGTACGGAAGCCTGCGTAATCAAGCACGATGTCAGCGGGATCGACGCCCGCGGCAATCAAGTCTTTACGCATCGTCATCGGTTCGTTATAGCTTTGCTGCGCGTTGTCGCCGCTAAGTAGCAGATAGTTTACTTTGCCGCTGTTATACGCATTTAATGCGCCCTGAATTCGGTAGCGATAATACTGATTGATGACGCCGGTACGGTAGTATTTTGCCGTGCCGAGGACAACGCCAACCTGACGGTAGGGGAGATCCTGTAATTCGTCATAGATGTAGGGGGCCGTCTTCCAGCTCATCCATCTGTCGAGTCCAAGCACAGTCAACAGCAGCAAGCCTACCAGGACTAACAGGCTGTAAAACACGCGCTTTAACATGCAGAAAACTCGTTATTTGGATGGAATTTCAATCAGGCTACTGTACCCAACGGCGGAGCGCAAGAAACAGCAGTCTGATTGAGGGGATTTTAGGCATTCTGCGTATTGCCGGATGGCGGTGTAAACACCTTATCCAGCCTACGAACTGGCGTTATTGAAACCATTAACCGAGTAGTACGCGCTCGATATTGTCGCAGCCCAGCGCATTCAGCGTGGCAGATGTCGCGTCCCACTGGATAAGCGCCGCATCCGCTTTTTCTGCCAGCACCGCACGTTGAATGTCCGGATAGTCGTAACCGTTCAGACTCAGCAGGTTTAATGCACCCTGCAACGGTGGCAGCGTTGGGTTGAAGGCGGCGTTTTCAGCATAACTGCCGCTGAAAATTTGACCATCCTTACACTCCAGCGCCACGCCGCTCGGGGATTTGCTGTACGGCATGTGGCATCTGTTGGCGGCGGCAATCGCCGCCTGGGTCAGCGCATCGCCTTGCAGCGCGAAGCCGTGATCTTGGTCATCCATCAACAGCGTTTTGATGTCGAGATCTTTTGGGCCAAAAGCGTCCGGCAGATAGTCGCGTAGTGCGTGTGGTTCACGCCCAGGCAGGTGAATACGTAAATCCAGTCCGCTGTTCAGCTCATTCATAAACTGACGGCAGTGCCCGCAAGGGGTGTAGTTGACGGTAATCGCAGCGAGTCCTTTTTCACCACGTAACCAGGCATGGCTGATGGCGCTCTGCTCGGCGTGAACGGTTTGCTGCATTGTGGCACCAAGAAACTCCATATTCCCACCGAAATACCAGGTTCCGCTGATACCTCGTGAGATTGCGCCAACGTTGAAGTTGGACAGCGGAGTACGCGCGCAGGCCGCAGCTAAAGGCAGCAGAGCGAATGCCAGCGCGTCTTCGTCCAGTCCCGATTCGCGTTTCAGCAATGAAACCTGCTCAGCCGTCAGCATGGCGGGGAAATGTACATCCGCCAGAATAGGGGCCAGGACTGATTGCAAGTTATCCGCGAGTTGGGCAAAAGCAGTTTGAAAACGTGGATGCATGGCGTTGCCTCATAACAATGTAATGGAACCGTAGTTTACGGGCCTGATAGGGCTTTATATGTGATCCAAATCTCATTGTTTATGCAACTAATGAAACTTAAATGAAAAATGTGCAACGCATCGCAAATAAACAGCTTAAAAATGCAGATTAGCCAACCACTGCCAGGATAACCGGGAACAGGAATGGGGCAACCAATGAGGTAATAATCCCGCAAATCACCAGCGCCAGTGAGCTAAACGCGCCTTCCTGGTAGTCCAGTTCCGCACAACGAGCTGTGCCCAGGGCGTGCGAAGCGGTGCCCATGGCCAGCCCACGAGCGGCCTTGGTGCGAATACGCATCGCATTAAGCAGGGTATGGCCAAATACGGCGCCGAGGATACCGACAAAAATAACGCATACGGCGCTGATAGCTGGAATGCCGCCAATACTGCCACCCACAGCCATAGCGATAGGCGTGGTTACCGATTTAGGCATAATAGACGCGGCAATTTGCGGTGATGCGCCCATCAACAAAGCGATTGTTGTACCTGTTACCATCGCCACAACGCTCCCGGCAAAACAGATTGCGATAATGGATTTCCAGCGGGCACGGATTTGGTGCAGCTGCTCATATAACGGATAGGCTAGCGCGACGACAGCAGGTTGCAGTAAATCGTTCAGCACCTCGCTGCCTTTGAAGTAGTGATCGTAGGGGATACCGGTCAGCATCAGAAAGGGAATAATCACCACCATGGCGACCAGCAACGGGTTCAATAGCGGCATTTTAAATCGCGCTGCCAGCTTACGTGCAGCAAAAAATACCGCCAGGGTGAGGGGTAACGACCACCAGATATACGACATCATTGTTTAGACCCTTTTTGGCCAACGATTTTGCGTTCGCCGTGAACAATGTGCGAGCTCCAGCTCACTACCAGGAATACGACCAGTGTACTGATGGTGCAGGACACCACGACCGGACCAAATTGTGCGCGTAGCAAGTCAAAGTACTGCATGATCCCCACGCCAATCGGGACAAACAGCAGGGCCATGTAACGAATCAGTACGTAGCACCCTGGGTTTACCCATTTTGCTGGTAAGATCTGTAATGCCAGTAATACAAACAGAATCAGCATGCCGATAATGCTGCCTGGAATCGTTATAGGCAGCAGTGATGCAAGAAAAATACCTGCGTAGAGGCAGGCATAAATGAGGACGAATGCGCGTAAATATTGCCAGATAATGTTCAGTGACTTGCTCATAATTGAAACCCTTGACGAGACTGATTCATCATACAATTAAACTTTAAAACGTGCTACCGATCACATCATGAATTCTAAGCATAGTGGAAATAGATATCAGGAACATCAGGCAATACCCCCAATCAGCATAACCAAATCTGTGCCCGGCGCTGAGACGCTTTAATCTCCTGCATAGAGACGTTACCATAGCGCCTCTCTTTTTTGCGGGTAACAATATGCGTGTTTTACTGGCGCCGATGGAAGGCGTGCTCGACTCACTGGTGCGCGAGCTGCTGACTGAAGTAAATGATTATGATCTCTGTATCACCGAATTTGTTCGCGTGGTAGATCAACTACTGCCGGTAAAAGTCTTTCACCGCATTTGCCCTGAACTTCTTAACGCCAGCCGCACGACATCCGGTACGCCGGTGCGTATACAACTGCTGGGGCAGTATCCGCAGTGGCTGGCAGAAAATGCAGCCCGCGCGGTTGAGCTGGGTTCGTATGGCGTCGATCTAAATTGTGGATGCCCGTCGAAACTGGTGAATGGCAGCGGCGGCGGCGCAACGTTACTGAAGGACCCTGAGCTGATTTACCGTGGCGCTAAGGCCATGCGTGATGCGGTTCCGGCCCATTTACCGGTGACGGTAAAAGTGCGTCTGGGCTGGGACAGCAGTGACAGGCAATTCGAAATTGCTGATGCCGTCCAGCAGGCCGGTGCCAGCGAGTTGGTGGTACACGGTCGAACCAAAGAACAGGGCTATAAGGCCGAGTACATTAACTGGCAGGCCATTGGCGAGATTCGCCAGCGTCTCAATATCCCGGTTATCGCGAATGGTGAGATCTGGGACTGGCAAAGCGCACAGGACTGTATGGCCATCAGCGGATGCGATGCCGTCATGATCGGGCGCGGTGCGCTTAATATCCCGAATTTGAGTCGCGTGGTGAAATATAATGAACCGCGTATGCCATGGCCTGAAGTCGTGACGTTACTGCAAAAATATACCCGACTGGAAAAACAAGGTGATACCGGGCTGTATCATGTGGCGCGTATCAAACAGTGGCTGGGCTATCTTCGTAAAGAATATGTTGAAGCGACAGAACTGTTTCAGGAAATTCGGGCTTTGAATAATTCACCGGATATTGCACGCGCGATTCAGGCCATCACAAGTGTTGCCTGATTTATTGCCGGATGGCGGCAATTTGTTCAACCGATGGACCCCATTCATCCAAACCTGGTTTTATCTTTAATCCCCCCCTGGCTGAGCGGCGCGGTATAAATAGGATGTTCAGCGGAAAAAACCAGCATTCCGCACGGTATTAATGATTGGTAAATGGTTTGCAATAATCGTTCTATATCGTGCAAATAATGCAGTGCCAGTGAGCTAAATCAAGAATATTTTTTCCCTGTAGGGGAGGGAATATGGCTTGTATTGTTGGCCACTCTGGTGCGCCGTCGAGTCCCTTTACTGAACGAACCAGCGTGGCATATCCGGCAAAGAATGTCGGGTCATCATAGATATTTTGTGACATTACGCCTCCATTTATAATTTATTGGAATTATTTTGACAGAACCATTTGCCATGTATATGTTTCTTTATTATGTGATTTTATTTCAAAAGATGTATTGCCACGCGTAACTAAAAAAGAGAATGCGGTAAGTCGTACTCTCTGTGCATCTTTTCTTACCTGTATATTCCCATGAATCGTAACTCTGTTCTTGTTGCAACGGCATGTTTGCCGCTGCTTATTTTGATGGTCGGTTGTGCGCCTATGCATGACAATCGTCAATCGCTGTCACAGCAGACGCCCGCTGTGAACGTTGACTCCGCGTTGCCCGCGGCATTAAAAAATGGTTGGCCGGACAGCCAATGGTGGAAGGCGTATCACGATCCACAGCTGAATGCGTTGATTGACAGCACCCTGAAGAATTCTCCAGACATGCAGGTAGCAGAACAGCGCATTCAACTGGCAGAAGCGCAGGCTAAAGCGGTTAAGGCGCAGGATGGTCCAGAAGTTGATTTTTCCGCAGACGTTGAACGTCAAAGAATGTCGGCAGAAGGTTTAATGGGACCGTTTGCCATTACCGATCCTGCTGCAGGCACGACCGGGCCGTGGTACACCAATGGAACCTTTGGCTTAACCGCAGGCTGGAACCTGGATCTGTGGGGTAAAAACCGGGCTGAAGTGGCGGCGCGTATTGGCGAGGTGAAAGCGCGTGAGGCTGAACGTGAGCAAACTCGCCAGCTACTGGCGAGCGGCGTATCGCGTTTGTACTGGGAGTGGCAGACACAGGCGGCGCTTAAAACCGTGCTGACGCAGATTAAAACCGAGCAACAGAACGTCATCACCGTCGATCGTCAACTGTATCAAAACGGGATTACCTCTTCTGTCGAAGGTGTTGAAACGGATATCGATTCCAGTAAAACGGAGCAGCAGCTGAACGATGTCAGCGGCAAAATGAAGGTGATAGAGGCGCGGCTGAGCGCACTGACCAACTCGCAATCTTCCGTCATGAAGCTTAAAGCAACGACGCTGCCGGCGGTAGAAAGCCAGCTACCGTCACAGCTTGGTTATTCGCTGCTGGCCCGCCGCCCTGATTTACAGGCCGCGCATTGGTACATCGAGTCATCGCTGAGCAGCATTGATGCGGCAAAAGCGGCATTCTATCCGGACGTTAACCTGATGGCGTTTTTACAGCAGGATGCGCTGCATCTGAGCGATTTATTCCGCCATTCCGCACAGCAGATGGGCGTGACGGCTGGACTGACGCTGCCTATTTTTGATAGCGGCAGACTGAATGCGAATCTCGATATCACGAAAGCGCAGAGTAACCTGACGGTGGCAAATTACAACAAGGCAGTGGTCGATGCGGTGAATGACGTGGCGCGTGCGGCATCACAGGTAGAAACGCTGGCGCAGAAGAACCAGCATCAGCAGCAAATTGAACATGACGCACAGCGCGTCGTGGGGCTTGCGCAGGCACGATATAGCGCCGGTATCATTGCAGGTTCCCGGGTTAGCGAGGCCAAAATTCCGGCATTACGCGAACAGCTTAATGGTCTGGTTCTGCAGGGACAGTGGCTGGATGCTTCTATACAGCTGACCAGCGCACTGGGCGGCGGTTACCGCGCCTCCTGATAGTCTGACCCGGCAGAAGCCTCTGTCGGGTCAATTTGCGTGTTCTTTGCGTTTACTTCGCCGTTTCATCCACCAGCGGGCAGCCACTACAACGCCGATAACCAGAACCAACCACACCCCATGTTTAATATGCTGGTCGAGGCTATGCAACCATGGGGCAATCACTTCACCGCCCACATAGCCGAGCGTGGTAAACAGCAATGCCCAGACAAACGCCCCCAGGATATTCAGTGGGATGAAAATCTTCGGTGGCAGGTGGCTGGCCCCAATCAGCAACGGGCCAATGACGCGAAAACCGTACATAAAGCGCGTGCCGACCACAAACAGGTAGGGACGCCGTTGGATCATCTTCTGCGCGTAGTGGATTTTTGCCCGATGACGCGAGAAACGACGTAAGATTTTGCCGCCAAAACGACGCCCAAGTAAGAAGAGTAACTGATCGCCAATCATCCCACCCAACGCGACGGAGAGTACCACCAGCGGAAATTTAAGAATTCCCTGATGCGCAGCAACACCGCCTAGCAAGGTAATGGTTTCGCCTTCGGCAAGGCTGCCAATAATCAGCGCCGCATAGCCGTATTGCTCAACATAATGCGTTATATCCATACGTTGTATGACCTCCACGTTCCATAGCATACACCCAGTGAATAGTTCATGCCGGAAAAGCAGCAACTCAGCGTATCGGTATTTTTCATGTGTACATAAAATAATCAAAAGCTGAATTATACTTGAAGTGTTGAGGTCCGGAGCTGACAAGAAGGGGGCGGTATGAACCATGTCTGGGGGCTGTTTTCCCATCCCGATCGTGAAATGCACGTGATCAACAGCGAAAACGAAAGTGTTTCGCATCACTATACCCACCATGTATTGCTGATGGCGGCAATCCCGGTGATTTGTGCGTTTATTGGCACCACGCAAATTGGCTGGAATTTTGGCGACGGCAATATACTGAAGTTATCCCTGTTTACCGGATTTGCGATGGCAATTCTGTTTTACGGCGTGATGCTGGCGGGTGTGGCCATCATGGGCAGAGTTATCTGGTGGATGGCGCGTAATTACTCGCGACGCCCGTCGCTGGCGCATTGTATGGTCTTTGCCGGATATGTTGCCACGCCGCTGTTTTTAAGCGGGCTGGTGGCGCTGTATCCGCTGGTCTGGCTGTGTGCGCTCGTGGGAACCATCGCGCTGTTTTACACCGGCTATTTACTCTATCTCGGTATTCCAACGTTCCTGAATATCACTAAAGAAGAAGGGCTGAGCTTTTCCAGTTCAACGCTGGCGATTGGCGTGCTGGTGCTGGAGGTTCTGCTGGCGATTACGGTGATCCTGTGGGGTTACGGGTACCGATTGTTCTAGGCGTACAACCTGTCTGTGCTGCGTTGTTGGCGTAAAAGTCAGCAACGCAGCATTTCGAGATGATTCTTCTGTAGCGGCAAACCTGCCGGATCGCTATGATGCCAGAGCTAGCCTGAGATAATCCTTATTTCAGGCGGTGTGCGTTGTGACGTGCGTGAACCATTATCAGAAACCTCATCATGCTGAAATTCCGAGTTTCATTATTAAGTCTTGCCCTGGTGCTGGCTGTTCCTTTTGCACCCCAAGCCGTAGCGAAAACGGCGACTACTGCAGCGGCATCTCAACCTGAGATTGCTTCCGGTAGTGCGATGATTGTTGATCTGAATACCAACAAAGTTATCTATTCGAACCACCCGGACCTCGTGCGTCCGATTGCATCGATTACCAAATTAATGACGGCGATGGTGGTGCTTGATGCACGACTGCCGCTGGATGAAAAACTGAAAGTTGACATCAGCCAGACGCCGGAAATGAAAGGCATCTACTCTCGTGTGCGTCTGAACAGTGAGATCAGTCGTAAGAATATGCTGCTACTGGCGCTGATGTCCTCAGAAAACCGCGCAGCGGCAAGCCTGGCGCACCACTATCCGGGCGGTTATAACGCATTTATCAAGGCGATGAATGCGAAGGCGAAGTCGTTGGGAATGACCCAGACGCGCTTTGTGGAACCGACCGGGTTATCGATTCATAACGTCTCGACGGCGCGTGATTTAACTAAACTGCTGATTGCCAGCAAGCAGTATCCGCTGATTGGTCAGTTGAGTACGACGCGTGAAGACATGGCGACCTTTGCTAATCCGGCTTATACGTTACCGTTCCGTAACACCAACCATCTGGTGTACCGTGATAACTGGAACATTCAGCTCACCAAAACTGGGTTTACTAATGCCGCTGGTCACTGCCTGGTGATGCGTACGGTTATTAATAACAAGCCGGTAGCGCTGGTGGTCATGGATGCCTTTGGCAAATATACCCACTTTGCTGATGCCAGTCGTTTACGCACCTGGATCGAAACCGGCAAGGTGATGCCTGTTCCGGCCGCGGCGCTGAGCTATAAAAAGCAAAAAGCCGCACAGATGGCGGCAGCGGGTTCAGCGACAGGTGAGCAAACCGCGCAAAACGATTAAACCGTAGGCCGGGCAAGCGAAGCGCCCCCGGCAACGTGCCCGATGGCGCTTACGCTTATCGGGCCTACGATTCTTTCCAGTACTTCTGCTTACTGGTTTTGCCAATACCCGGATTCATACTGTTGGTCGGGTCGTTTTCGCGATAAAAACGCGTCAATGTTTCAGGTGCTTTATACAGATGCCCCACGTTATGTTCTGCAGGATATTGTGCCCCGCGCTCACGCAGTAACACTAGCATTTGCTCTTTCAGTTCGTGAGCATCCACACCTTTCTTCACGATGTAATCCTGATGGAAGACATAGCACATAAAGTGGCCGTAATAGAGTTTGTGCACCAGTTTGCTGTCTATTTCCGGCGGCAGGTGCTCATACCATTCGGTATCGTTACGACGCAGCGCAATATCCAGCGCCAGAATATCTTCCACTTCATCCGCATGGACGGCCTGATATCGAATGGCCGCGCCCGCCGCTGCGAAGCGGTGCAAAAATGCCTTGCTACCTTCTTCCGGCGTACAGGCAAAGAAATCACCTTCGGCAGTTTTGAAAAACTCAGTCAGCCAGCTTTGTGCTTCAGCTACACCGCCACCGGCCATTTTTAACAGCAGGTGATGTTCGTATTTATCACGCCAGCTTTTCATCCGTGCCGGTAAATGGCTGGGGAATAAATGGCCAAACTTCTGCATCGCCCGGTCGGTAAAGTGCGGGCGGAAAATTTTCACTTTTTCCAGCATCGCATCGGTGCGGCCTTTCAGCGTAAAGAAAAACGGCATTTTGTCAGTGCCGAGTTTGTCGATCATCAGAAACGTATCTTTGCCATAGGTTTCGGCGATGTCATAGATATCGCGGTGCATATATTCACCCGCGACCGGCAGATGTTCAAATTTGGCCAGAATATGACGACGGATTTCTGTCAGCACTTCTGGCTGGTTGGTACCGATATAAAATACCTGCTGGTTTTTCTCAGCCTCAAAGGTATCCAGGCGCACGGCGAACACCGCAAGCTTTCCGGCGCAACCAGAAGATTCAAACAAACGCTCAGGGTCTGCGTTATAGCGTGCCGGCGTATCGGCCTCAATATCTCTGACGCGGGTGATGTAATCGTGATCGTGTGCATGACGCCCATCGTGCTGGACATCATCATCTTTGATCCGCTCGTCATCAAGTTTGCTCAGGATCTGCTCCGGAGTCTGACCCAGCTCGATACCCAGATGGTTGACCAGCTGCAATTTACCTTGTTCGTCAATGCGTGCAAAGAGCGACATTTCTGTGTATGCCGGACCACGTTGCACCAGCGATCCGCCGGAGTTGTTGCAAATGCCGCCAATTACCGAAGCGCCAATACAGGAAGAGCCGATCACAGAATGTGGCTCACGGCCAAAAGGTTTGAGCGCCTTTTCCAGCGAATAAAGTGTCGTACCGGGATAAGCCAGCACCTGTTCACCGTTGCCGATGACGTGCAGCTTATCGAGGCGCAGAGTGCTGATGATAACGATGTCGCGATCGTAATCATTGCCGCTAGGCGTAGAGCCTTCGGTCAGACCGGTATTGGCGGCTTGCATCAGGATTATTTTGTCAGCCGAGACGCAGGCGTTGAGGACACGCCACAGCTCTAATAGCGAGCCAGGGAATACGACGGCGAGCGCATCGCCCTGGCCCGAGCGGAAGCCTTTACGATAACGGGCAGTTTTGGCCGGTTCGGTGAGCAGGTGTGAATGGCCGACCAGTCGGGTCAATTCAGTCAGAAACGCTTTATTATCAATTGTTGTAATGGAAGACATTCTCCACTCCTTGTGGTGGGACTCAATATCAGGAACAAGCATAGCGCTATGTATGACAATACGCTTTCTCATTCGCATTGTCTCTGTGTTGTATCCCACTGATTCATGCTGGTTTTGAAAATTCAGAGAATATCCTTAGCTTTCTTCCCCACTCCCGTTTAGGCTTACGGCAAGCTGCGGTTTTTGTTATATTTTCGCTGCCTCGTCGGGTAGAAATTAAGAGAGAATCAACATGAAATGGCTATGTTCTGTAGGTGTCGCTGTGGGCCTGGCGTTGCAACCAGCGCTGGCGGACACCTTGTTTGGTAACCATCCACTGACGCCTGAAGCGCGGGATGCGTTTGTGACCGATTTACTCAAACAGATGACCGTGGATGAGAAAATCGGGCAATTGCGGTTGATAAGCGTCGGACCTGATAACCCGAAAGAAGCCATCCGTGAAATGATCAAAGATGGACAGGTTGGGGCGATTTTTAACACCGTCACGCGCCAGGATATCCGCAAAATGCAGGATCAGGTGATGGAACTCAGCCGCCTGAAAATTCCTCTCTTTTTTGCCTACGACGTATTGCATGGCCAACGTACTGTGTTCCCGATAAGTCTCGGCCTGGCGTCCTCTTTTAATCTCGATGCGGTCAGAACCGTTGGCCGTATTTCTGCGTATGAAGCCGCAGACGATGGTCTGAATATGACCTGGGCGCCGATGGTCGATGTCTCCCGCGATCCGCGTTGGGGCCGTGCATCCGAAGGTTTTGGTGAAGATACGTATTTGACCGCCATCATGGGCAAAACCATGGTGGAAGCGATGCAGGGGAAAAGCCCGGCCGACAGGTATTCAGTGATGACCAGCGTCAAGCACTTCGCTGCTTATGGCGCCGTTGAGGGCGGAAAAGAGTACAACACTGTGGATATGAGTCCGCAGCGTTTATTCAACGACTATATGCCGCCATACAAGGCCGGACTGGATGCCGGTAGCGGTGCGGTGATGGTGGGGCTTAATTCATTGAATGGGACGCCCGCCACCTCTGATGCTTGGCTGCTAAAAGACGTGCTGCGTGATGAATGGGGCTTTAAGGGTATTACCGTTTCCGATCACGGCGCGATTAAGGAACTGATTAAGCACGGTACCGCGTCCGACCCCGAAGATGCTGTGCGCGTGGCGATCACGTCCGGTATTAACATGAGCATGAGCGATGAATACTACAGTAAGTATCTGCCGGGGTTGATTAAGTCGGGCAAGGTTACGATGGCGGAACTCGATGATGCCGCGCGTCATGTACTGAATGTAAAATATGATATGGGGCTGTTTAATGACCCGTACAGCCACCTGGGGGCGAAAGACTCTGACCCACAGGACACCAACGCGGAAAGCCGTTTGCATCGCAAAGAGGCGCGTGACGTGGCGCGTGAAAGTCTGGTATTGCTGAAAAACCGTCTGGAAACGTTGCCGCTGAAAAAAACAGCAACCGTGGCAGTTGTCGGACCGTTGGCAGATAGCAAACGTGATGTCATGGGAAGCTGGTCTGCGGCGGGTGTTGCCGATCAGTCGGTAACGGTACTGACTGGGATTAAAAATGCCGTCGGTGATAAGGGCAAAGTGCTGTACGCCAAAGGGGCGAATATCACCAACGACAAAGGCATTGTCGATTTCCTCAATCTGTATGAAGAGGCGGTGAAGGTTGACCCGCGCTCGCCGCAGGCGATGATCGATGAAGCCGTGAACGCAGCGAAGCAGTCTGACGTGGTGGTTGCGGTAGTCGGCGAAGCGCAGGGTATGGCGCATGAAGCTTCCAGCCGCACCGATATCACTATTCCACAGAGTCAGCGTGACCTGATTGCCGCGCTGAAAGCAACCGGTAAACCACTGGTGCTGGTGCTGATGAACGGTCGTCCGCTGGCGTTGGTTAAAGAAGATCAACAGGCCGATGCGATCCTCGAAACCTGGTTTGCCGGGACGGAAGGCGGTAACGCCATCGCCGATGTGCTGTTTGGTGATTACAACCCGTCAGGTAAACTGCCGATGTCTTTCCCGCGCTCTGTCGGACAGATCCCGGTCTATTACAGCCATCTCAATACCGGTCGCCCGTATAATGCGGACAAGCCGAACAAGTACACGTCGCGCTACTTTGATGAAGCGAATGGTCCGTTGTATCCCTTTGGCTATGGTCTGAGCTACACCACGTTCACGGTTTCTGATGTGAAGCTCTCCTCCCCAACGATGAAGCGTGACGGGACCGTGACGGCCAGCGTGCAGGTGACCAACACCGGCAAGCGCGAAGGTGCAACGGTTATTCAGATGTATTTGCAGGATGTGACCGCTTCAATGAGTCGTCCGGTCAAACAGCTGAAAGGTTTTGAGAAAGTGAACCTCAAGCCAGGTGAAACCCAGACCGTCAGCTTCCCGATAGACATTGAAGCGCTGAAGTTCTGGAATCAGCGTATGCAATACGATGCCGAACCGGGCAAGTTTAACGTCTTTATCGGCGTGGATTCTGCCAGAGTGAAGCAGGGCGAATTTGAGCTGCTGTAATTGATTAGCGAATAAAGGCCGGGTTTCCGGCCTTTATCTTTAGGCGTACGCGCCGCGTCTGCTTCTTATTTCTCATCACGTTACGGTTAACGAATCCCTCTCTTACTCCCCAATTGTAGGTTAAGCCCTGATTTTTCGACTATGCTTTTTCCTCAAGTCTCTGAAAAGGGCAGCAAAAGGATGAGGAGAGCAGCATGATAATCTCAAAGGTATGGGTGGGTTCGCTGGCGTTACTGGCCACGATAAGCTTGCCTTTACAGGCCGCGTCACCCGTCACTGTGGGGTCAAAAATTGATACCGAAGGGGCGCTGCTCGGCAATATTATTTTGCAGGTGCTTGAGAGCCACGGCGTGAAAACTGTCAATAAAGTACAACTGGGCACTACGCCCGTGGTGCGTGGGGCCATCACTTCCGGTGAACTGGATATTTATCCGGAATATACCGGCAATGGCGCATTCTTTTTTAAAGATGAAAACGACCCCGCGTGGAAAAATGCGCAGGCCGGTTTCGACAAAGTGAAAAAACTGGACGCTGAGCAAAATAAACTGATTTGGCTAACGCCTGCGCCAGCCAACAATACCTGGACTATTGCAGTACGTCAGGATATCGCTGAAAAAAACAAACTTGTCTCTCTTGCGGATTTAGGCCGCTACCTGAAAGAGGGGGGGACGTTCAAACTGGCGGCCTCTGCTGAGTTTATTGAGCGTGCAGACGCGCTGCCCGCATTTGAAAAAGCGTATGACTTCAAACTCAATCAGAACCAATTGTTGTCGCTGGCAGGGGGCGATACCGCAGTGACAATTAAAGCTGCGGCGCAGCAGACCTCCGGAGTTAATGCCGCAATGGCTTACGGAACCGATGGCCCTGTTGCCGCGCTGGGGCTGCAAACATTAAGCGATCCTAAAGGGGTTCAGCCGATTTACGCGCCAGCGCCCGTCGTGCGTGAGTCGGTGCTGAAAGACTACCCGCAAATGGGGGAATGGCTACAGCCGGTATTTGCCAGCCTGGATGAAAAAACGCTGCAGCAGCTCAACGCCAGTATCGCCGTTGAGGGGCTGGATGCGAAAAAAGTCGCGGCAGATTACCTGAAGCAAAAAGGATGGGTGAAGTAACGGATTTGCAGCAGGTGAGTGTTGTGTCGAAGATATCCGTTAATCGGGTGCTGTTGCTGCTGGTGGTTCTGACCGTGGCCGCAGCCGCGCTTCCTTTCATCAGTTATGCCCCTAATCGTCTGGTTTCCGGTGAAGGTCGCCAACTCTGGGAGGTCTGGCCCCACATGGCGTGGGGACTGGCGGCGACACTTTTACTGCTCGTGGTTCTATGCTTCATACCCGGTAAATCCGGCAGTGTATTGACGCTGGTTGTTGTCCAGTTACTGGTGATAGCGGCGTTGTTTATGGCCGGGAAAACGGCAACGCATCTGGCTCAGACGGGAACTTCTGTCGCCAGAACCAGCCTGGGGAGCGGTTTCTGGCTTGGGGTAGGGGTGTTGTTGCTGGCTGGCAGTGACGCCATTCGGCGTATCACCGCTCAGCCGCTGTGGCGCTGGGTGCTGCATGCGCAAATTGTCATTGTGCCAGTGGCGCTGCTGCTGACCGGCACCCTTAACGATCTTTCTCTGCTCAAAGAATATGCCAACCGCCATGATGTCTTTGATGATGCTCTGGCGCAGCACCTGACTATTCTGTTCGGTACAGTGGTGCCTGCGCTGTGTATTGGTGTGCCGCTGGGCATCTGGTGCACCTTTTCTGCTTCGCGTCAGGGGCCAATATTTGCTGTGCTGAATATCATCCAGACGATCCCCTCCGTCGCGTTGTTTGGTTTGTTGATCGCGCCGCTTGCCGGACTGGTTAAGCATTTCCCGTGGCTTAGCTTGCTCGGCGTAGCGGGAACGGGCCTGACGCCGGCGCTGATTGCGCTGGTGCTGTATGCCTTATTGCCACTGGTTCGTGGCGTGGTGGCCGGGCTGAATCAGGTTCCGCATGATGTGATGGAAAGTGCGCGGGCGATGGGGATGAGCGCGCGTCAGCGTTTTCTTTCGGTGCAGCTTCCGTTAGCGCTACCCGTTTTCCTGCGTAGCTTGCGGGTGGTGATGGTACAGACGGTGGGGATGGCGGTCATTGCCGCATTGATTGGGGCTGGCGGATTTGGCGCGTTGGTCTTTCAGGGACTGCTCAGTAGCGCCGTTGATTTAGTGCTACTGGGTGTGATTCCGGTGGTGGTACTGGCAGTGCTGATTGATGCGCTGTTTGATTTAGGCTTAGCGCTGCTGAAGGTGACAAACGATGATTGAATTTAGCCATGTCAATAAAACCTATAACCAGCAACAGGCCGTGAGCGATCTCAATCTGCATTTAGGCGAAGGGAGCTTTTCGGTATTAATTGGGACCTCCGGTTCGGGGAAATCCACCACGTTGAAAATGATCAACCGGCTGGTCGAGCATGACAGTGGGCAGATCCGTTTTGCCGGGGAAGAGATCCGTAGCCTGCCGGTGCTGGAATTAAGACGACGTATGGGCTATGCCATCCAGTCGATTGGCTTATTTCCACACTGGACTGTCGCCCAGAACATTGCCACCGTACCACAGCTGCAGAAGTGGTCACGTGCACGTATTGATGACCGAACAGAAGAACTGATGGCGTTGCTGGGGCTGGAAGCGGATTTGCGTCACCGCTATCCGCATCAGCTTTCCGGCGGCCAACAGCAGCGGGTCGGTGTGGCACGCGCGCTGGCGGCTGACCCTCAGGTCCTGCTGATGGACGAACCTTTTGGCGCGCTGGATCCGGTAACACGCAGTGCGCTACAGCAGGAGATGACGCGTATCCACCGTCTGTTGGGTCGTACCATCGTGTTGGTGACGCATGATATCGATGAAGCGCTGAGACTGGCGGAGCACCTGGTGTTAATGGATGCGGGCCAGGTGGTGCAGCAGGGCACGCCGCTGTCGATGTTGACGGCTCCGGTGAATGATTTCGTGCGGACCTTTTTTGGCCACAGTGAACTGGGTGTAAGACTGCTGTCATTGCGCACGGTGGGAGATTTTACCCGTCGTGGTGAACAGCTGGCCGGTGAGCCGTTGGTGGACGAGATGACGTTACGTGATGCGTTATCTGTTTTTGTCGCCCGTGGCTGTGATGTGTTGCCGGTGGTTAATGCCCAGGGCGTGGCCCGTGGTACGTTGCATTTTCACGATCTGCTTTCGGAGACACCGCACAGTGAAACATCTGTTTGATCCTCTGCTGTGGCTCATTGCGCTGTTCCTGGTGTTGCTGGTGGGATTGCCCCACAGCCAGACACTGTTCAGCGCGTTGTTTCCCCAATTGCCGCGTCCTGTTTATCAGCAAGAGAGCTTTATGGCACTGGCGCTGGCGCATTTCACGCTGGTGGGCATTTCAAGCCTGATTGCTGTCATTATTGGCGTTGGGGCAGGTGTAGCGGTAACCCGATCCTGGGGCGCGGAATTCAGGCCGATAGTGGAAACCATTGCCGCCGTGGGGCAAACTTTTCCGCCGGTTGCGGTGCTGGCGATCGCCGTACCGGTGATGGGGTTTGGCCCGGAGCCTGCGATTATCGCGCTGATCCTGTATGGGGTGTTACCGATCTTACAGGCAACGCTGGCAGGGCTGGGAGGGATCTCTGCCAGCGTAATAGATATCGCCAGCGGGATGGGCATGAGTCAGGGGCAGCGGCTACGCAAAGTCGAACTTCCGCTCGCGGCACCGGTTATTCTGGCCGGGATTCGCACGTCAGTGATTATTAATATTGGCACCGCAACGATTGCCTCTACCGTTGGTGCGAATACGTTAGGAACACCGATTATTATCGGGTTAAGCGGGTTTAATACCGCCTATGTGATCCAGGGGGCGCTGCTGGTCGCATTGGCCGCAGCCATTGTCGATCGCGGGTTTGAGCGATTAGCGTACTACCTTACCCGGCACGTAAAATAAAGGTATAACCTGCCAGCATCACGCCGCCGATACCACCGATGGCCATCAGCAGGAAGAGGGTTATAACACCGATTTTAGCTGCGCTCATTTTGTACTCCTTATGTGAATTCAAGGATTGTACACGTTTGTTAATAAAATATTAAATACCGAGTGGATAAATATCGTGACCTAACGCGCGCCACTCATCCAGTTGTTGGTGTTGTGCAGGGGTTTGGTTCTCTCCGCACCAGACGAGCAGGGTGCGTCCTTCAAACAGTTCGGGCCGTAGCTGATTGAGCGAGTGGGCCAGTACATCAACACGCCATCCTTGCTGGCTGGCAACCCAGCCTTCCAGCCATAAGCGGGTGGTATCGTGGATATTCCAGCCGACTACCAGGGCATCTTTACCCTGTTTTTTACGCGCCGAGGCAAGGCAAATCGCAATATAATTGATGAGCACACCGTCAAGGATCCCCAATAGCGCCTGAAGAATGGGCTGCTGGCATTGCAGACGTCGGCGTAAGGGAATAAACAAATGCGTATTGAGCGTTTGCGCAGGGTAATCCTGACCACGCTCTTTGATCCACAACCTGAGGCTGTGCAAATTGTTACTTTGCAAATAGCTCAATAGCGTTTCTTGTTGCTCACGCCAACCGTTATGCACATCAATGTTCTCATTGCTGAGTAACATTTTAACTTTACTGACCTGAACGCCATTATTTATCCAGCGTTTTATCTCACGGATCCTGTCAATGTCCGCATCGTTAAACAGGCGATGCCCCCCGTCTGTACGCTGAGGTTTTAGTAATCCGTAACGCCTCTGCCATGCACGTAAAGTGACAGGGTTGATATCACAAAGCAAAGCCACTTCACCTATCGTGTAAAGCGCCATCGTTGTCTCACTCTTGCTCGCGAGGTCCCAGTTTTACTTTAGACGCTCTTTTGCGAACCAGGTAGTTTTGTCTGTTTTTTGATCAAAAGAAGGGTGAGATTGTCGTCATACTCGCGCTTTCGAGTGATCGTTCTCACAAATTCCTGTTTTTTTGCAACAGTTCAAAGAAAGTTACGCGCAGCCCATGTATGTTACGCGCTTTTAAGAAATGTGTGGTTGGCGGGTATGTACGAGTTTAATCTGGTGTTGCTGCTGCTTCAGCAGATGTGTGTGTTTCTCGTTATCGCGTGGCTAATGAGCAAGACGCGCCTGTTTATCCCGCTGATGCAGGTCACTATACGACTGCCGCACAAACTTCTGTGTTACGTCACCTTCTCCATCTTTTGCATCATGGGCACCTACTTTGGGCTGCATATTGAAGACTCCATTGCGAATACTCGCGCCATCGGCGCGGTGATGGGCGGTCTGCTTGGCGGTCCTGTTGTTGGGGGACTGGTTGGCCTGACCGGCGGTCTTCATCGCTATTCGATGGGGGGCATGACGGCGCTCAGTTGCATGATTTCGACCATCGTGGAAGGCCTGCTTGGGGGACTGGTACATAGTGTCCTTACCCGACGTGGCCGTACTGATAAAGTGTTTAGTCCACTGACTGCGGGCGCGATTACCTTTGTCGCCGAGCTGGTGCAGATGCTGATCATTTTGCTGATTGCGCGTCCCTTTGAGGATGCCTTGCACCTGGTCAGTAACATTGCCGCGCCGATGATGGTGACCAATACCGTTGGCGCTGCGTTGTTTATGCGTATTCTGCTCGACAAACGCGCGATGTTTGAAAAATACACCTCGGCGTTTTCTGCCACTGCGCTAAAAGTTGCCGCCTCTACGGAGGGGATTCTGCGACAGGGATTTAACGAGGTTAACAGCATGAAGGTCGCTCAGGTGCTGTATGAAGAGTTGGATATCGGTGCGGTGGCGATTACTGACCGCGAGAAGCTACTGGCGTTTACCGGCATTGGTGATGACCATCACCTGCCAGGCAAGCCCATATCCTCTTCATATACTCAACGGGCGATTGAAACCGGAGAAGTCGTGTATGCCGATGGTAATGAAGTGCCTTATCGCTGTTCATTGCATCCGCAATGCAAATTAGGGTCGACGCTGGTGATCCCGTTGCGTGGTGAAAACCAGCGGGTGATGGGGACGATTAAACTGTATGAAGCTAAAAACCGTCTCTTTAGCTCAATTAACCGCACGCTGGGAGAAGGGATCGCCCAGTTGCTTTCCGCGCAAATCCTGGCCGGACAATATGAGCGACAAAAAGCGATGCTGACGCAGTCAGAAATCAAACTTCTGCACGCTCAGGTTAATCCCCATTTTCTGTTTAACGCGTTGAATACGATTAAAGCCGTGATCCGTCGTGACAGCGAACAGGCCAGCCAACTGGTGCAATATCTCTCGACTTTCTTTCGTAAGAATTTAAAACGACCGTCGGAAATTGTGACGCTGGCTGATGAAATTGAACACGTAAATGCCTATCTGCAAATTGAAAAGGCACGATTCCAGTCCCGTCTGCAGGTGACCTTAACGGTCCCGGAAGCGCTTGCGTATCAGCAATTACCTGCGTTTACTCTGCAACCGATAGTCGAGAATGCGATTAAGCATGGCACTTCCCAGCTACTTGATACCGGAGAAGTCTCTATCACGGCTCGTCAGGAAGGGCAGTATCTGATGCTGGATATTGAAGATAATGCCGGACTGTATCAGCCCACGACTGAGTCCAGCGGGCTTGGAATGAGTCTGGTGGACAAACGCCTGCGGGAACGGTTTGGCGATGATTTTGGCATCAGCGTAGCCTGTGAGCCTGACCTCTTTACCCGAATTACTTTACGACTTCCCCTGGAGGAACTGGCATGATCAAAGTGCTGATTGTCGATGATGAACCGTTAGCGCGGGAGAACCTGCGGATCCTGTTACAGGAGCAAAGCGACATCGAGATAGTCGGAGAGTGTTCGAATGCGGTAGAGGCCATTGGTGCAGTACATAAGCTGCGTCCGGATGTGCTGTTCCTCGATATCCAGATGCCGCGTATCAGCGGGCTGGAAATGGTGGGTATGCTGGATCCCGAGCATCGCCCGTATATCGTTTTTCTCACCGCTTTTGACGAATATGCAGTGAAAGCCTTTGAAGAACATGCCTTTGATTATCTGCTTAAGCCGATTGAAGAAACGCGGCTGGAGAAAACGCTGATCCGTTTACGTCAGGAGCGCACGAAGCAGGATGTGTCGTTACTGCCGGAACATCAGCAGGCGCTTAAGTTCATTCCATGTAGCGGTCATAGCCGAATCTATCTGCTGCAAATGGATGATGTGGCGTTTGTCAGCAGTCGGATGAGCGGCGTTTATGTGACCAGTAGCGATGGCAAAGAAGGATTCACCGAGCTGACGCTCAGAACGCTGGAGAGCCGTACTCCGCTGCTGCGCTGCCACCGACAATACCTGGTCAACATGGCCCATTTGCAGGAGATCCGTCTGGAAGATAACGGTCAGGCTGAGCTGATTTTACGTAACGGACTGACTGTCCCGGTGAGCCGTCGGTACCTCAAAAGTCTAAAAGAGGCGATTGGCCTGTAAAACTGGTACACTGCGCGCTATTGCATCACCGACAGTTGAAGGCTCTATGCTAAGTAACGATATTCTTCGTAGCCTGCGCTACACCCTGAAAGCGAACAATAACGATATGGTGCGCATTCTTGCGCTTGCTGAGATGGAATCCACCTCAGCAGGTTTCGACACCTGGATGACAAAAGAAGATGAGGACGGGTTTGTTCGCTGCCCGGATATCATTCTCTCCGGTTTCCTGAACGGTCTTATCTATCATCTGCGTGGCAAAGATGATTCTGCGCCGGAACTGGCGATTGAACGTCGTGTTAACAACAATACGGTGCTGAAAAAACTGCGTATCGCGTTTTCACTGAAAACTGATGATATTCTGGCCATCATGACCGAACAGAAATTTCGCGTATCGATGCCGGAAATCACCGCGATGATGCGTGCACCGGACCATAAGAACTATCGCGAATGTGGCGATCAATTCTTGCGCTATTTCTTGCGCGGTTTAACTGCGCGAGTACATAACGCGAAGTCGTGATTTTTGGCCAGCGGCGCGGTGCTTGCAGGACCTACGGGATTTGTAGGCCGGGTAAGGCGAAGCCGACAGCCGGAAAAAAACAAAAAAAAGCCGGAGATAATCTCCGGCTTTTTTGTTATTTCACCTGCTGACCAGGTTTCGCACCGTCATCCGGGCTTAACAGGAAGATGTCTTTTCCGCCAGGGCCTGCTGCCATCACCATCCCTTCAGAGATACCGAAGCGCATCTTACGCGGCGCCAGGTTCGCCACCATAATAGTCTGGCGACCAATCAGGGCTTGCGGATCCGGGTAGGCGGAGCGAATACCGGAGAAGACGTTACGCTTCTCACCGCCAAGATCCAGCGTCAGGCGCAGCAGTTTGTCGGAACCTTCCACGAACTCGGCGTTTTCAATCAGCGCCACGCGCAGATCAACTTTGGCGAAATCGTCAAAGGTGATAGTGTCCTGGATAGGGTCATCCGCCAGCGGGCCGGTCACCGGTGTGGCTGCGGCTTTCACTTCTTCTTTGGAGGCTTCCACCAGCGCTTCTACCTGTTTCATGTCGATACGGTTGTAGAGCGCCTTAAAGGTGTTGACCTTGTGACCGAGCAGCGGTTGCTCAATGGCATCCCAGGACAGGTCGCTGTTCAGGAATGCCTCAACACGTTCAGCAAGCGTCGGCAGTACCGGTTTCAGGTACGTCATCAGAACGCGGAACAGGTTAATACCCATGGAGCAAATTGCCTGCAGGTCGGCGTCACGGCCTTCCTGTTTAGCCACGACCCACGGTGCCTGTTCGTCAACGTAGCGGTTCGCCACGTCGGCCAGCGCCATGATTTCGCGGATTGCTTTCCCGAATTCACGGCTTTCCCACGCTTCGCCAATTACCGCTGCGGCGTCGGTAAAGGTTTTGTACAGTGCCGGATCGGCCAGTTCAGCAGCCAGAATGCCGTCAAAACGCTTAGCAATAAAGCCCGCGTTACGCGACGCCAGGTTGACCACTTTGTTAACGATATCGGCGTTAACGCGCTGGACAAAGTCTTCCAGATTCAGGTCGATATCATCAATGCGCGAAGAGAGTTTCGCGGTGTAGTAGTAACGCAAACTGTCGGCATCAAAGTGTTTCAGCCAGGTGCTGGCTTTAATGAAGGTTCCGCGAGACTTGGACATCTTCGCGCCGTTTACCGTGACATACCCGTGAACGAACAGGTTAGTCGGCTTACGGAAATTACTGCCTTCCAGCATGGCAGGCCAGAACAGGCTGTGGAAGTAGACGATATCCTTACCGATGAAGTGATACAGCTCGGCGTCGGAATCTTTCTTCCAGTACTCATCAAAGCTGGTTGTGTCGCCGCGCTTGTCGCACAGGTTTTTGAACGAGCCCATGTAGCCAATTGGCGCATCCAGCCAGACGTAGAAATACTTGCCCGGTGCGTTCGGGATTTCAAAACCGAAGTACGGTGAATCGCGGGAAATATCCCACTGCTGCAGGCCGGATTCAAACCACTCCTGCATTTTGTTCGCCACTTGCTCCTGCAACGCGCCGCTGCGCGTCCACGCCTGCAGCATTTCGCTGAACGACGGCAGGTCAAAGAAAAAGTGCTCGGAGTCACGCATTACCGGCGTCGCGCCAGACACAACGGATTTCGGCTCGATAAGTTCAGTCGGGCTGTAGGTTGCGCCGCAGACTTCACAGTTATCGCCGTACTGATCCGGAGATTTACATTTCGGGCAGGTGCCTTTAACGAAACGATCCGGCAGGAACATACCTTTTTCCGGGTCGTAAAGCTGGGAAATCGTACGGTTCTTAATAAAACCGTTCTCCTTCAGGCGTGTGTAAATCAGCTCAGACAGCTCACGGTTCTCTTCGCTGTGCGTTGAATGGTAGTTGTCATAGCTAATGTCAAAACCTGCAAAATCAGTCTGATGCTCCTGACTCATTTCACCGATCATCTGCTCTGGCGTGATCCCAAGCTGCTGTGCTTTCAGCATGATTGGCGTACCGTGTGCGTCGTCCGCGCAGATGAAGTTAACCTGGTGGCCGCGCATTCGCTGGTAACGGACCCAGACATCAGCCTGGATGTGCTCCAGCATATGGCCGAGGTGGATTGAGCCGTTGGCGTACGGCAGCGCGCACGTTACCAGAATTTTCTTCGCGACTTGAGTCATAGTGGGCAATTACTTCTTTTGTAGTGAAAAGGGCTTTGATAGTACCAAAATGGTAATTACTGCGCCAAGCGATAAGGGCATTTATCCGTAAATGAATAATTGTTGCGGTTGGAGTAAACTACCTGGTGACTATTGTATATTCAGAACAACAAAAAGGAGTCGGGATGAACGCACAATCCCAGGCCAAATCACCAGAGACCCTGCGCGCGATGGTTGCCGGGACGCTGGCGAATTTTCAGCATTCAACCCTGAAGCATAATCTGACGACGCTTAAAGCGTTGCATCACGTCGCCTGGATGGATGACACGTTGCACGTTGAGCTGGTCATGCCGTTTGTCTGGCATAGCGCGTTTGAGGACTTAAAAGAGCAATGTAGCGCCGATCTGCTGCGCATTACCGGTGCGAAAGCGATCGACTGGAAACTGTCGCATAACATCGCGACGCTGAAGCGCGTGAAAAACCAGCCGGGTATAAATGGTGTAAAAAACATCATCGCCGTCAGTTCGGGTAAAGGCGGTGTGGGTAAATCCTCTACCGCCGTGAACCTGGCGCTGGCGCTGGCTGCGGAAGGAGCGAAGGTAGGTATTCTGGACGCCGATATTTATGGTCCGTCTATCCCGACAATGCTTGGTGCGGAAAATCAGCGTCCAACCTCGCCAGACGGCACTCATATGGCGCCGATCATGTCTCACGGTCTGGCGACGAACTCCATTGGTTATCTGGTCACTGACGATAACGCGATGGTGTGGCGCGGCCCGATGGCCAGTAAAGCGCTGCTGCAGATGCTGCAGGAAACCTTATGGCCGGATCTGGATTACCTGGTACTGGATATGCCGCCGGGTACGGGTGACATCCAGTTGACGCTGGCGCAGAACATTCCGGTAACGGGTGCTGTTGTGGTGACTACGCCGCAGGACATTGCGCTGATCGATGCGAAAAAAGGCATCGTGATGTTCGAAAAAGTGGAAGTACCAGTGCTGGGTATTGTTGAAAATATGAGCATGCATATTTGCAGCAACTGCGGTCATCATGAACCGATTTTCGGCACGGGTGGCGCGCAGAAACTGGCCGAGCAGTATCATACCCAACTGCTGGGACAAATGCCGCTGCATATTTCCTTGCGTGAAGATCTCGACCGCGGTATGCCGACGGTTATCAGTCGTCCCGACAGTGAATTCACCGCGATTTACCGCAGCCTGGCAGGGCGTGTTGCTGCCCAGCTTTACTGGCAGGGAGAAGTTATCCCTGGTGAGATCGCCTTCCGCGCCGTGTAATTAACAGTGTTACAAATATTCACCACATCAATGATATATTGATGTGGTGAATATATCGAGCTAAAAAGTCCACGATATATTTCATCCTGCCTTAATAAACCATGTCTTTTTCTGAATGAACGCCCTCAATGCATCATTGTAATTGATCAAATTGATCTCATTAATCTATAATTTCCATTGGATTGAACAGCGCGTTTCACCCGTATTACGCTGACAGGCCATCTGCATGTTATTTGATGTTAACCACAGAGGTGACGATAAAAATGAAAATTAGCTCGCTGATGGGAACTATAATTCTGACTTATGGAATAAGTGCATCTGCGTTTGCTTCCGATACCGCGACCTTAACAATCAGTGGACGAGTAACCGAACCAACCTGTAGTACCGATGTTGTAAATAACGACGTGCAACAGCGGTGTGGTAAGACGTTCCATTTTTCAACTGTTAACAATGTCGCTTCTTCACCTGCACGTGGGGTGGTGACGGAAATGGTTACAGTCCCTGGCGATACCACGCGACAGATCGTACTCAATCGCTACGATTAAAAAGAACGCCTTTATTAACCATATATCATTTTAATGAATGATATATGGTTTTCTATGCATAAAATAAATTTCTCCAGGCAGTTAATCGCATAAATTTATTAATTCTGAAAATAATACAAATCCTGATTTATTTGTTGCATGTATATTGCGATTTGTAACTTGTTTTAAATCAATAAAACAACGTGTTTACATTGCGGCAACGTTTCACCTGTGAGAATTTAATTTCAAGAGATAACCCCTCTTAACAAATCGAAATTAATTTATTAAGGAAGATATTATGAAACGTTCAATTATTTCTGCTGCTGTTCTGTCTGCTGTATTTATGAGTGCTGGGGTTTTTGCTGCTAATAATGAAGAGGGTACTCTAACTATTAATGGGGAAATTAAAGGATCTTCTTGCTATTTTGACAGTGGCAAAGACTCTGAAATTCTTCAATTGAATGCCGTTGATGCATCACTTTTCGCCAATAAAGCGGTCGGGGAGGTGGTTGAAGGCAATGCCCAAAAAGCAACAAATATGAAGATAATTTGCCCTGGGAATTCGAAGTTAACAAGCATTAATATCACAAATGTTGTTTTTGGTGATGGCGGCATTATTAAACCGTCAACAGGGGCGGATACTAACGTTGGTTTCAAACTTAAAATGGACGAAAAGCATATTGATAAAACTGGCGTTATTGATATTTCATCTTTAAATAAAACGCTGGGAGGGGAAGGGGAGATCTATACTTTGAATTTTGATGCCGACTATTCTCGATTGAATTTAAATCCGGTTAAAAATGGTCAACTTAGCGCCACAGTCACCTTTTCTGTTTCGGCTGAATAAATTATTTTGCCGGTAATTATTACCGGCATTATTTTGGATGGCACCGTATGAAACGAATATTTATCTCAATGCTTGTGATATGCTCTTTTTCTGGACACGCAGGGATCGTGATTTATGGTACTCGCGTAATCTACCCTGCAGAAAAAAATGAAGTTCTGGTACAGTTGATGAACCAAGGGGAGCGTTCGTCACTGGTGCAATCATGGATTGATGACGGCAATACGTCATTACCGCCGGAAAAAATTAACGTACCCTTTATGCTTACACCTCCAGTAGCGAAGATTCCCGGAGATTCAGGCCAGCAACTGAAAATTAAAAAAATGCCGAATACGCTGCCTAACGATAAAGAGAGTTTATTTTTTCTTAATGTACTGGATATTCCACCGAATAATCCCGATAGCGCCGGAAAAAATGTACTCAAATTCGCCATGCAGAATCGAATTAAACTTTTTTATCGGCCAAAAGGTATTTCCGCCGTTAATAAAAATACTTTCCATAAACTGGCGTTAACACGCAGTGGTAATAGTTATTCTATCAGAAATGATGCTGCTAACTGGGTTACGGTGACAGAAGTTAAAGCTAATAATGTCAAAATCAACAATGAAAGTATTATGCTTGCTCCGCTCTCCAGTGCGAATGTGGCATTGAAAAATACTAATGCCAATCAGTATAAAATGACCATTATTGACGATCACGGCAATTATATTAGTGATAACGTCAGCCTAAAATAACAGGAGCTGGTTATGTTAAGGATGACTCCGCTTGCTTCGGCAATACTACTGTTGTTGGTTGGCATTGACGCCCAGGCTGCAGAAGATACGTTTGACACCCACTTTATGATGGGCGGTATGAAAGGCGAAAAAGTCTCAAATTTTCGCCTCGATGATAACCAACCGCTGCCAGGCCAATATGATATTGATATCTACGTCAATAAGCAGTGGCGTGGTAAGTATGAAATAACCGTTAAGGATAATCCGGATGACACCTGTTTATCCCGTGACGCATTAACGCGTCTGGGGATAAATACACAAGCATTGGACCAGCAGAATGAATGCCCAACCCTAAAGCAGGCGGTACAGGGAGGCAGTTACGCCTGGAATATCGGCACGTTTCGTCTTGATCTCAGCGTACCGCAGGCGTATGTCGATGAGCTTGAGAATGGCTATGTTCCTCCGGAAAACTGGGATCGTGGCATCAATGCCTTCTATACCTCGTACTATGCCAGCCAGTATTACAGCGACTATAAGGATTCTGGTAACAGTAAAAGTACCTATGCACGCTTTACCAGTGGGTTAAATCTGCTGGGCTGGCAGTTGCATTCCGATGCCAGCTATAACAAAACCGATGACAGCAACGGGGAGTGGAAAAGTAATACCCTGTATCTGGAACGTGGCATCCCGCAAATTCTGGGCACTCTGCGTGCCGGGGATATGTATACCTCATCAGATATTTTTGACGCGGTACGTTTTCGGGGCGTGCGGCTGTATCGCGATATGCAGATGCTGCCAAACTCAAAGCAGAATTTTACGCCGCTGGTTCAGGGGATTGCGCAAAGCAACGCGCTGGTTACCATCGAACAAAACGGTTTTGTGGTTTACCAGAAAGAGGTTCCGCCTGGCCCGTTCTCCATTGCTGATTTGCAGCTGGCTGGAGGGGGAGCGGATCTTGACGTCAGTATCAAAGAGGCTGACGGCTCGGTAACAACCTATCTGGTACCGTACGCTGCGGTGCCCAATATGCTGCAGCCGGGGGTCTCAAAATATGATTTTGCCGCTGGACGTAGCCATATCGAAGGCGCCAGCAACCAGACCGATTTTGCGCAGATGAGCTACCAATACGGGCTGAATAATCTGTTAACGCTGTATGGCGGCACCATGCTGGCAGATAACTACAATGCGTTTACGCTTGGAACCGGCTGGAATACACGTATCGGCGCGATTTCCGTCGATGCGACACAATCGCACAGCAAACAGGATAATGGTGATGTGTTTGACGGGCAGAGCTACCAGATTGCCTATAACAAATATTTGACGCAAACCGCCACCCGTTTTGGCCTGGCAGCTTATCGCTACTCATCACGGGATTATCGGACATTTAACGATCATGTCTGGGCAAACAATAAGAACAACTACCATCGCGATGAAAATGATGTGTACGACATCGCGGATTATTACCAGAATGATTTTGGTCGTAAAAACAGCTTTTCGGCTAACGTCAGCCAGTCTTTGCCGCAAGGTTGGGGCTCTTTTTCGCTCAGTACGCTGTGGCGCGATTACTGGGGACGGAGCGGTAACAGTAAAGATTATCAGGTGAGTTATTCCAATAGCTGGCAACGGATTAGCTATACCTTTTCCGCCAGCCAGACTTACGATGAAGATCATCATGAAGATAAACGTTTTAACGTCTTTATCTCTATACCTTTCGATTGGGGAGATGATATTAGCGCTCCACGCAGGCATTTATATGTGTCTAATTCCACGACGTTTGATGATGATGGTTTTGCGTCCAACAATACCGGACTTTCGGGCTCCGCAGGCAGTCGCGATCAGTTTAACTATGGGGTGAGTCTGAGCCATCAACGGCAGGGTAGCGAAACAACAGCAGGCGGCAATCTGACGTGGAATGCGCCCGTTGCGACGCTTAACGGCAGCTACAGTCAATCGTCTAAATACACACAAACTGGCGGCAGTATTTCAGGTGGCCTTGTGGCCTGGTCTGGTGGCGTGAATTTAGCCAACAGACTGTCAGAAACGTTTGCCGTCATGCATGCGCCTGGTCTGGAAGGGGCGTATGTGAACGGGCAGAAATATCGCACCACTGACCACAATGGCGTGGTGGTTTACGACGGCTTAACGCCTTATCGCGAAAACCATCTGATGCTGGATGTGTCCAATACCAATAGTGAAACCGATCTGCAGGGGAACCGCCGCAACGTTGCGCCATATCGCGGTGCGGTAGTGCTGACAACATTTGATACTGACCAGCGTAAACCGTGGTATATCCGGGCGCAGCGCCCTGATAGTTTACCGCTGACGTTTGGTTATGAAGTTGAAGACAATCATGGACACAATATTGGCGTAGTAGGCCAGGGAAGCCAGCTTTTTATTCGCACCAATGAAGTGCCATCGGTGATAAAAGTGGCGGTCGATAAACAACAGGGACTTTCATGCTCAATCACTTTCGGCAAAACGATTGATGAAAGTAAAGTTTATATTTGTCGGTGAGAGGTGGATATGAAATATTTGTTTTTTTTAATTGCATTAATTAGTTTTGGTGCAAGTAGTCATTGTTATATTTCTAATGGGGCTGAAACCTATGTGTCTGGCGATGAATTAAAGCTTAATAATATGAAAGGCAATGTTGTCAATATATCCAATTTTAAATTTACGCATAAGCCTATATGTAGAAATTTATTTGACATGGGGGGGGAAACTGTATTTAGTATAGAATTTCCTAGGGAAACCTATTATGTATACCATGCTGATGCTGGTGACATATATTTGAGGGCTACATTTTCTTCTGACCCTGCACATATCTTGTATGATAAAAAAAACTCTTTTACAGAGATGGATATAGGAAAAATAAATAAGGCAGAAATTACCTTAACTTTTGATGTTGTTTCAAAAGCTACTGGGGTAAGTCAAAATGCAAAAAATATAAATGAAGGCATCCAGATAGATTTTATTCCTGAGAAATGCTTTTCAACAGGATGTTTGTTCGGGCATGATAATACGAATCATTATTATCGTGTAACTTATATCCCACAAATCACGAAAATGACAAAAACTTGTAGATTTAATGATGGTGTACTTACTGCCCCAGCAGTTACGATATCAGATCTGAATAATAATGCTTCCAGGTATCTAAAGCTTGAACCTACATCAGGTAACGTATCTTTTATTTGCAATAAAGGATTGTCCTCTTATTCTTTTAAGTATCATTTTGAGTCGGAGAGTATTCAAGGTAATATCCTCAAGAATGAATATGAAAATGAATATGGAGGTGCTGGGGATGTTGGGTTTGAAATCTCACTAAATGGAAGTCAAGCAATTAATTTTAGTGCAGGGAATAGTTCCAGCTATGATCTTTTGAATTTTAAAGATGTAACTCCAGAAGAACAACGCGTTAACTTAAATCTATATGGGAGATATGTTGTATATGGACAAAATATTCGACCAGGTAAAGTACAAAGTAGAGTTAAAGTTGTTACGGAATACGAGTGATATTTAATTGACGCACCCTTTATATAGGGTGCGTGTTTTTTTACCGGTGATAAAAAATCTCGCCGTCGTAGGCTTTAATGATTTTACCGTCGGCATCATTGACCAGCACATACGCGCCGCCCATATAGGTCCAGTGGGTGCCTGGCGTCGGTGCGGGCAGGTTGCGCAGATTCCACTGCTTAATGGTGTATTCTTCGGTGAGATACAGTGGTGGAACCTTGTCACCGGGTTTGAAATGGGTGAAGTCAGCAATAAAGCTGCTCAGCTCATACTTATCGATACCGGTGGGGGCTGCCGTTGCGGCTGGCGCGGCCCAGACGACGCTGCTCGCAAGCAGAAGTGCGCCCAGCAACATTTTATTTTTCATACCCATCCTTTCTACCTCTTCGGGTCATCAAAATCAGTCGTGTATCATTTCTGGCTTACAGGATATCTGACAAGCACTATTTTGTGTGTACCCCAGTTATTTCGTAAAAAGTGTAAATGAAGTGCAGATATGTAGGCAATGTTGGCCTGCAATTTACAACATGGCGTGCAGACAGTATCCTGTTGCTGAAACCTGAATATCATATTTGTGTTTCAACGACTCGGGGTGCCCTTCCGCGTGAAGGCTGAGAAATACCCGTACCACCTGATCTGGATAATGCCAGCGTAGGTTGCCAATATTCCGATTAGTATTCATGTGGTTACATTTCTTTTTGTCCGTGTGTAATGCACCTAAGGTACAAAAAGAGAGTGATCATGAGGTACAAAACTCTGCCATACACGTTTCAACGAAATGGTAATTACTATCTACAAATCCGGCTTTCAAATGGCAGGATGTATAAAAAATCACTCCTTACTGATAGCTATCACCAAGCCTCAGCTTTGATGGTTAACATCACTCCGCACATCCCATTTGTTAAATCATTAGCAACTCCGACTCCGATGTTTGACGCGTTTATCTCAAACCTGATCGTGTCAGAACGTAGGACTGTGACACTTCCGCTGCTATCCAGTCTACCGCTTGTTGTATCCCCTAAAATTGAGGAACCATCGGCACAAGTTGAACCGGAAAATGTATTAACTATCACTGATGCTTGGGCTATGTACAAAGTCGAAAAGGGGAAGAATTGGACTAAATCGATCTCAATGGCGAATGAGCGTTACATTGAAGTATTGCTTGTAGTGTTGGGGGAAAATATGGATGTAACTGCGATCACCAAACAGGACATTAGACAGGTGATGGAGGTTGTTGAGAATTTACCTAAGCGTGTTATTCAGCCGTATCGTTCGATGAATGTTCAGCAGTTGATAGATTGTGATGACGTGCCTCCTGATGAGCTTGTGGGTGTTGAGGCTATCCATAAGCATCTCAAGCTCTATAAATCCTTGTTCAAAACATTTCTCACCGATAGCAAAGATATATTACCTAAATCGCCAACTGATGGCGTAGTGGCAGCACCATCAAAAGCCAGATTTGGTGCATACAGTCCGGCGGAGATGAAGAAGATTGTAGAGTGGGCACTTAAGCAGCCGGATGGCTGGTTGAAATGGATTACGTTGTTGTTGGCACACACTGGAGCTAGGAGAGGAGAAATTGCCAAACTGGGAAAATCACAAATCAAATATGATGAGGATAGCCAACGGTATTACTTCTTGATCGCAGAAGGAGGGCAGGGGAAAACCGAAAACGCCACCAGGCAAGTGGTAATACACCCTAAGCTTATCGAATGGGGGTTTATGGATTATGTTGATCGGCAATGGAAAGAGCGGATTTTTTCAGAAGTGGCGGGTACGAACATGACTAAAATTGGCAAAGAATTTGCTAACGTGCGTGATCAGCTTGGAATTTCATACTTAGATGACTTTGGACAGCGTAGGCTTTTGCATAGCATTCGTCATTCTGTTTGCTCTACCGCAATGGCCGGATGGGTTAAGAACATCTTGCATTTGCAACAAACGGTAGGCCATGAGAAAAATGGTGGGATTACAAAACGCTATTTGCACACGTTTCCTCTTTCCTCCATAAATTATGTGATTGATGGAATCTGTTGGGCTTAAATTACATTAATAATTCATTCTTTATATTATGCCATCATCGTTTACAGGTTGGTGGCGAAATAGTAATTTAGGTAGTATTAAAAATATCATTAACTGATGGTTGTGTTGAATAATTGATGAGGTCTGTTTATATACTTTTTTTGCTATAAAACACCTGCATACGTTAAAATGCAGGTGTTTGTTTGATTTATAAACTTTATAACTAAGCCAAAGCATTATTTTTATATTTAATGACTTGTTGGTTTACTCTAACTGGGTGGCTATTAAACAATTTGCTAACACGCTCCTCGACTCTTTTAATTCTAAGCCTGATATGAGCATCTGATTGGACTTTAGAACCTGTAATTTTAAAAATTGATTTGACAGTTAAAAACTGCTCTTCATAGTCGTCGCAAACGAACAATAGCAAATCCAAATTCTTGGATTCGATGAATTTTTTGGTTTCATTGACGAACCTGCCGTAACGTTTCTCATAATCTATCTTTTCACGAATTTCATTAGTATAATATCTTAACTTAGGCGTCGGCAATTCAGAAATATCAATTTTTTTAAATTCCTCAACAATTCCAATCAGGAATTTAACCTTTGTGATTAAGCTAATAATCTCTCGTGTAGTACTTATAGATTTAAGAGAGGTCAATGCGTGTACTTGCCATGTGGACTTTTGATCGTCGTTCTTCGCAGGATAAAGTACATCTACATTAACTGCCCAGTTGTTAGTACGTTGCCCTGACTCAAGAAATCGCAGGACACTATTTGGCATAGTTTTATACACAACATCAACTATCTTTCTAACAGTGATTAGGTTAGCTCTTAAATTAGAAAGCTCTTCTAAAATCACATCAGCATTAATTTTATAATTTTGTAATTCGGTAACATAATCCCTTCGCTCTAATTCAGATTTAATACGTTTCGTTTCCATACTAAATCGCATATCTGCTTTAAAGTAAGTTTTTGCACAATGCCCTCCAATGAGAGCTTCAACACCATCAACTGTAACCCCTAACCAACCAGTTTTATGATTCTTACGACAGAAACCTCTTTTAGTTTTCACTTGACAAGAAACATCCTCGTCGAGTTCATAGTAGCCAATTAGCTCCTTGAAATTCTCAGGACTAATCTCTTGTTTAGATGAGAACGATTTTCGATTTCCAATTTCAAAATATTTTGAAAAATACTCAGTTTTGTCAGACATCAACTTCTCCCTACGATGAAGAAACTGGTTGGATGAACAGCACTGAGTAAATATACAACTCAATAACCTCGGAATCAATGCTATTAATGTCCATTTAGTGCACAAATCACCAACATATAGTACCAAGGTATATATAAACATCTATATGTGGTATGGCAGATTTGAAATCCTATCTATTCTAAGTAAGAAAACGCCAAGCATCGATTAGCTGATCATAGACAAAAATATCGATCATCATACTGATTTTAAAAGAAAAATTAAATTTCATTAAACCAAGATATCGAAAGAATTCTTTTGGCACTAAACTATCGACGGCTCTTCTTCATCCTCTGCCGCTATATCAGCGTTCGAAATAGCCAGTACTGGCAAGCAGTTCTTTCTTCACGCGAAACACTGTAGCCCTACCGCAATCACATAACTTTGCTATCTCGTCTGGTGTATTCTTCCCGGCCTGTAACATATCGATAATCTTGTTATGTAGCTCTTTGTTCTTTTGCTTGCCCTTGTACTTCTTAGCCTCTTTAGCAAGGGCAATCCCCTCATTGCGACGAGATGCGATCATACCCCGCTCAAATTCTGCAACAGCTCCCATCATGGTTAGGATAAGGCGTGATTGTGGGGAATTATCAAAACTCATAGAGTTTGCAAGGAACTGAACAGTGATCCCACGAGCCACTAGGTTATCAATCATTTCCAGCAAATCGCGGGTATTACGTGCAAGGCGATCAATCGAGTGAGTAACGAGCGTGTCACCTTCGCGGAGGTGTGAAAGCAGGTTCAACAATTCAGGTCTTTCGCTGGTGGACTTACCAGATTCTTTCTCAGTCACAATTTTGTCACAAACAGGTTCCAGCACTGCCAACTGACGCTCAAGATTTTGATCCTTTGTTGAGACTCTCGCGTAACCAAAAATCATTTTCCTGCCCTCACTTGCGTGAAAAGTATCATTTGAATTTACTTAATGATACAGTATCATTTAAATTCATTCAACATCTAAATGATACTAAACGAGACGAGAAAAGCGAGTATCGTTAGGGAGTACCCAAAAGAGATTTTTGATCGTGCGTTCTTTAGTCAATATAGGGTTAGTGAAAAGTTCAGTACTGAGTTCTGAGTACACGGCATTTGGTCGGCGGGGTTGAACCTGATCAGACGAGCGAGATTTTAAATCGTGCAGAAAAAAACTGACTGTACTTTTATCTGAATAAACGATCCCTTTAACTTTTTTGTCGGAAAATGAGTGACCTAGACTTTGATTATTTTGTGATCTAAAGGCAGGTAACTGAGGGAACAATACAATTCCAACCGAAATGTACTTACCTTCGCTCTAAAATGTAAAAAAATTTTAACACATCTGTTAACGATAAACTTAAAAAATATCCCCCATGAAATTGAGGATTGAATCACAACTTTCAATTGTCACATTAAATATGTATGAATAAACAGTTGATTTTTAAATCGCATGCTTTATCAAAATCAACTAAGCTGGTAAAATTAATCGTTGTTATTATAAGTAATTTACTATACTTAGCATAAGTCTAATTTTAATGGAGTTAAATTATGTTAACGAGATTTACGGGAAGTAATTATAAGGCATTTGAAGATTTCTCGCTGGATCTAAAACCACTAACTATTTTATTAGGAGCAAATAGCTGTGGTAAAAGTGCTGTATTGAATTCTTTTCTTATGCTTTCACAGTCAATAGAGACTTCATCAAGGACAGAAACCCCCTTTCGATTAAATGGCAATAGAGTAGGAATGGGTGAATCATTAAACTTAATAAAAGATAAAGATAAGAGTAAAGTTCTAAGTTTTACATTCGAATTTGATGAACAAACAAAAATTAAAAGATCTATTGATTTAGCTAAACGTGAATGTCTTGAGGTACATTTCGACTGTTCCCGCTATATATATCAAGTATTACGCCGAGATCGAGTTTTGAGCAACTCTATTGGTCCATTGTTAAATGAACTTGATAATCTATATTACTCAAATGATAATTTCAACACTACCCAACTATCAAAAATTTCTAAAAAAATATGCTCTTTCATCCGTGTATACAGAAGCCACAAAGATAAAATTATTTCAAAAGGAAAAACTCCATTATCAAAAACATTTCGAAATTTTGTAGAAGACGTATCCTATCAGAAAATTCATGACTGTATGGTCGGCTTAATTTCTATTTCATTAATGAAATTGGCAGCTCAAAAAATACAGCTTGACTTTAAATATAAGAAAAAAGATGATTATTTTTATATTTCTCAAGCGAGACTAATAAATCGAGGGGGGGAGAAAATAATTGATATTAAAGTTGACGCATCGGAGGATATTACTCTTTTTTCTGACATCATCGATAACGATATTTTAAGAAAATCAAAAAACGACATTAAGAAATTGTTGGATTTAAAATCCCTATTAATATGTGATACTAATGAAGAGATTAGAGTTTCAGCAGCATCTTACTTTGAAAAGACTAACAATCCATTTGCAGTACATTTCTCAAGAATAATTAGCTCATCGTTTAAAGAGCTTAAAAAATCTTTTTCAGGTGTTAGCATCAATCATGTAAGTCCGTTACGAGCATTCCCACAGCGATATTATTTGTTAGACAAAGCCATTTATCACAATCAGTTAAATGCTTTAGACGGCACAGAATTAGCAGAGGTCTTAAAAAACAACAATCATATTAAAGATAATATTAACGAGCTTTTGGCAGAATTCAAAATCGCTATTGAAGTAGACAAAGTCAATGATATCATTCATAAAATATCAGTTAATCAAGAGGCAGTAAACCTTGAATTAACAGACGTTGGATTTGGTATTTCTCAGGTTTTGCCAATCCTTGTTCAAGCATATCTCTCCCCTGTTGGGTCGATAACTATAATTGAACAACCAGAAATTCACCTCCATCCTAAAATGCAAGCATGGTTAACTGATGCATTAATAAAAATAGCGTTAGGAAGTTCAAAAAGATTTATTATTGAAACCCATAGCGATGCTTTGGTTCGAAGATTGCGGCTTAGAATAGTTGATGAGGAATCCTCTCTTTCAGAAAACGATGTAGCTGTTTATTATCTGGAAAGAAATAAAATCGATTACAAAACAGAAATGAAACGCATTATGGTAACTCCTGATGGTGACATATCCTGGCCTTCTGAATTCATGGATGTTGAAATAAATGACACTTTATTAATTCAACAGAAAAAACTTGATCGTATGTTGAAGAAACATGAGGGTAATTGAGATGGCGTATGCTCATTGTGTTTGCCCAGGATTTGTTTCAAGCCATATTTCCGATCCCGTAATATTCAGTAATATCTTTATGGGTGTGCTTTTAAATTCAGATGACCAGATAGTCATAGATTCTAAAGGTAGATTACCCCTTGAATATGCAAAGTCTGTAGAAAAAAATACGGATGCTTTTGCTTTATTAAAAGTTTGGCAGACCCAACTTGATAAACGTAAAGATGGAAAAGTACTTCTAACTAGTTGTGAACCAGATGGTGATATTCACGAATTAGTTTTTAAATTAATCCAAAAAGCTGCAACTACCTTTGATAGGGATATTGTCACATCTAACAATGAGGCTTACAGACCTTATATTGAAGAATTAAAAAAACAAAGAATATCACTATATAACCTCCAAAATCTATCTCCTAAAAACATAAAAAACATACTCAAGAAAAATTTATCATTTGATGAGTTATCACATGATGTAGCTTGGGCTTTACACAGATTAGCAAGGACAAGTAACAAAGGATTGAGTGAAGACGACATTAATGATCAATTGCGTAACATGTTATTATGCATGAAATACCAAGTAAAAGATCAGACTCGTGAAGGTCGTTCATTATCTGGTAAAGGTGCAGGGGAATTAGATCTTGTCATAGAAGATGATGGAGAACTTTTTTCAATAGTTGAAGCAATGAAATTGAATAGCGTCAAAGTCGAATATATCAACGATCATTATCAAAAATTGCTTACAAACTATAATCCATTGCAGATAACCAAAACAATTCTTATAACTTACTATACCGGATCGAGGTTTGATGATTGGTGGGAGGGTTATACAACACATATTTCCAGTGTGGATGTTGAACTTTTCAATTTTGACGGAAACTCTGAAATTACAGAAACTAAAATTGAAGGTACTTTGTATCCTTCGTTAAAAAAATTAGTTCAACACTTTGAAATCAATGGACGGCATCATGCTTGTGTTCATTACGCATTAAAATTTTAATAGCTATAGGGGAAGATAAACTTCCCCTTTGTCCTATATTATCTTAACTGTGATTTTTATATGAAATAACATTATTTTCGTCGTTGATTTAAACATTATCAGAACGATCAAGTACCATGTAAGCTGGCTGGCACATACTCCCCCGTTCCTCTAGCCAGTAGTAATCAAGATCAGCAACACGTACATTCAGCCCCGAATCCACACGATTGATCTGTAGTCGAAGTCCTACAGTGTCCTTGTACGATAAACCAGATTTAACATTGAATTTGTACTTAACACCGTTTTCCTGTTCAAACTGTTTAAGGAAAGGCGTCATTTGTTTCTGAATTTCTTTCAAACAAATAACCTCATTATCAATAGCAAAGGGGGTTTCTGTTTTTCCATCAGGTACAGCAGCCTGTAAATGAAAGGAAGTACTCAACAATAACAGCATTGCAACAGAAGTCTTTTTCACTTTAATTCCTTATTAAAGAACAGTACATTATATTTCAATGGGCTTAATAACAAGATTTTATATTTCCTTCGGGTTTTCTCATGCATTTAATACCTTCAGGAATATAATCAGTTACGGGAGCAGGTCTGGCATCAGGTCTTGAAAGACGATTGGGTATAGAAGACAACAGACTGAAAACACACTCATTAAATGATTTTTGATATTTATTTTTTTCATAAAAGTACTGCATGGTGATTTTATCTCTTTCGTATTGCAATTCTTTGCCAAGCTGAATCCTATCCATATCAACTCCATTTCTCATAGCATTAAATCTTTCGTTCAATAAATTAAATTGAGATTTATTCCATTCATTTAAAGGAAATAAAGAATTGTTAAGCCTTTGCCTACAATTAGATTGCTCGATAGCTGACATGTATTCTTTCATACTAACGCCAATATCTAAGTATGTGCGTTGTCCTACAGTTCTATCAACTGAGTTATTGGGGTAGGATTTAATTTCAGTAAGTATTGACTCTGTTAATACTGAATTTTCTTCTAAATCTCTGCTAATCGTTTTTTTAGCTTGTTCTCTTTTATCCTCATCAAATATTGAAATGTATTTCTTTACTATATCCTGATTAGCTTTCTCAGCTGCTACTAACGCATCTTGAACCTTCTTTTCCGCCGCTTTAACTCGTTGTTCTTCTACAAATTTCGCGTAGTCATCAGTATTTGTAATGTGATTTTCACGAGCGATAGAAAACTCTTTACTATCTTTAAAACCAAGTTTTTGTGCTCTGGCTCCATCGCTTGAAGATCGGGCAGAACTTGCCACGAATGCAAGCACAATGATCACTACAGGAACCGTATAATTATTAACGAGTTTATAGGGTAAGTACTTCGCTTTAAGCGTACCAGAACCCAAAACAGCCCAGCCGATCGCGGCAGTACTTGCCAGTAGCTGACACACTCCAGCGACCATAAGCATTATCACTGACCAAAAGCCATTACCGACTGCGAATAGATCACCAAATTTCTCCATTGACGCAAGGAATAAAAACACTCCCCAAATGCCATAAATTCCTATTTTTAAATATTTACTCACCGCAATTATCCTTTAATAATTTTCCAAATCGATGGTTTGTTCTATTTGTATTATCGACAATAATTCGTTTGCCTTTAGGTAGATCCCTTAAAAAGGAATCCCCCCAAAATTTATAGATTAGCAGTTGTACCACTCTCACCGTTTTGTCACCCCCATTATCTTCTCTCAGGCCAAAAGTACGGACTTAAAACCGTCCGTGTTCAGGTGCTCAAGAGTAGCACGCACATCAACAAATAATCGATTATAACGATCGATTATTGAGTTATTGATCGCTATAATCTATCAATAACTATTAATTCAATACAAATCAATAGGTAAAATCGATCAAGCGGATTCGCCATCCATGAAAGGGGTTATGTATCTGATTTCAATACAGAGAGTACTGGCGATTCCATCTCGCAAACGCTCTTAAAGCGTCGCTACGACGTTTTGTAGGGTTTTGGACATTCATGTGTGTCAGTAATGAACATCGCATTCAGAGGCTTCCTGTGCGTTTTGTCCGAAACACCATCATGAAGGGGGACAGCTCGGATCGGGGTCGCTTCGCTCTGGTCAGTACTGACAGGGCTTTTCCAGTAGCTGAAACAGCAGATACCCCACTAAGTACTCAAAGGAATTATTAGTACAATAAGTAATGAAATAACAATCAGTTATGTACTTACTGACAGAACAAAAAACGCGATTGGTTCGCTCTGCCAGTGACTGAAAGGAACGAAGCAGTAGAACCGAATCCAGCGAACAGTACACGCAAAGCGGGTGCTGTTTAAATTTTTTATCTATATAAACAATGGGATAACTATCAAGCACTCACTGCGTGAGCACTCTCACTAACTACCCGAAACAGTTCGCTTGCTTCGCCGCTCCTGCTTTCAGGTAGTTAATTCGCTTTTGCTCGTTGTGATGTCGGAAATTTATTACCTATAGATATTATAAGGTATTATTTTTCGGACATTTATTGGTTTTATGATGGTGTTTCTGACAGGGAAACAGAGCTATTTCTGTTTCTTTTTTGCTGCTTTTTCGTACTTCTCGTACATAGCTGCCCTTTCCTCAGTACTGAGATCTGCGTTGGTAGAACTGGCAAGAAACGCCCTGAACGCTTCTAACTCAAGTCCTGGGTTGTTGTCTTTCCAGCGTCTGAAACGTGTTGCTTTAGTGTCATCAAGAGTGAAACGCTTTTCCTTGTTCATTGAGCCTTGCGGCCTGCCTCTCTGCCCTTGTTCGTCATCATCAATACCGAGATCTATGTACTCAATATTGTCTGTAAGAGATCTGGCTTGCCATTCATCAAAAACATAAACAGTCTGTGTTTCAGTACTGTCAAAATCCCTTGAAATTCCTCGTAGTACGAACTGGTGTAAACTTTCGTACTCCCTTGCGATGTGTATCGCCTCGCCGTCAATCTCAAAGAACAATTCACACTGTTTAGCTTCTGTTTCAGAGGGACGCATACAGGCCAACCAAACGCACGTATCAAGGTGCCTGTACTGGTTAAATCCTCTGGCATCCGGGCTTATCTCTGTGCCGTTCTTAAGGCTCTGAGAATCGCTTTTGTTCTTAGTCCAGTAGAAATCCTGTCCCTCAAGTTTTTCATCAATATATGAGTATATTCTTTGTACTTTATCAGGGTTGTAAGTTTTCCATGTCCTTGATAGTTTGTGATTTTTTGAAAAGTAATAAACCTTTAACCTGTCTTTGAGAGCTGTTTTTCGTGTTAATAATCCTTCAAGTTCAGTACTTTCAAAGAGTTCTTTATTGCCTTTATAGATCAGTGAGTTTTCGAAATTAGCACCAAGAAAGGTAATTGATATATCTTTGTACTTATTGAGATCTTTCCATGCTGTGATATTAAGCTGTTCCTTTTCCTCATCGGTAAAGTACTCATTATTCATTATAAAAAGATCATTATCATTCAATGCTGAAAGTTTATTTAAAATGTTCTTTACTATATCGCCCTTTACTTCTGGATTTCTTTCAGCCGCAATGTACATATTTTTATCATCTAATGACTGTACTTTGTGGATTAAATCATTACGGATAACGCTTTTTATTTCAGCACTACCTTCATTTATATTCTGAAAAGAGTGGAAATTAGTCACGTCGTCAATATAAACATTCCAGTTAGCTAACAATTCACGAGGGATTTTGAAAAATGTTTTATCTGTTATGATTAATGTTTTATTACTTCCAGATGAAAGAAATTCAATGACTGAACTAATAACACTTTCATCTTTTTGTACCGTATCAGTAATAATATACTCGCAATTATTGATTTGTTTTGCCGTCTGCTTAATAAGCTCTTGAGTGTTCTGTACTAAAATATATTTTTCAGTACTATTATTGATATTCTCACATAATTGATATGTTTTACCTGAACCACAAGGGGCGGAGACATACTTAAATTTATTATAAATAGGTGTGGGATTAATCATTTGTACACGCTCCATATTGATTAATGTAGAAAGGTCAGCCATTCCAGTGTCTGGCCTTTCGTTGTTTTAGTTATTAGTATTTTTGAGTTGCGACAACTGCAAGAGAATGTTTATAAACAAGTGAAATAAGCAGTTTTACCGCCTAAAAAGCTACAGTCAGTTTCGTAATTATTTTCGAAAACATCGTAAATTTCACTTCGTTATCTTCTATGCAAAAATTAGCAGGCTGAGGTATTTAATGATTGAGATGTGACCTGTTAATAAGAGGGTTTGTATTGCTTGTTCTGCTCTTTGTTAATTTGTGACTTATTCCTTTCACAATGATCGGCTATGTTTGATAACTCTGTTAGGAAATCACCTGTGGCTACCATATAATCATGTTCATCTTCTAATTCTTTAAACTTTAATAGAGAAATCTCTTCATAATATTCTTTCATTTTCATATAAATCACCTTTTATTTTTTTTGTTGTTAACACAGAGTTGTTTTCTGCACTACACATTGTAGCACATAGAATTAATTCGTTTCATTTTCTGTCAATGAAATAGAGTAAAGATAAGTGTTTTTATAAAGTACTTATCACATCCGTTGCCTTGCTATATATAAAAAGTTCTCCAAACTATACTGGTGTATATTTTTCCCATCAGATACAGTTGTTTTTAAATATTACAATGTTGGATTCTTGGTTCCAAATAAATCGAGCAACTATTAGTGTTTCAAAATGAAGTTGGGAGCTATTCCTTAATTGGTATGAGGTACAAAATGGGGTACTCGGTGGGGTACAGCGTGTATAAGTGACGTCACCACCGGTAAACTTGCATCGGCGAGCAACTTAACCTAAGCTGACAAAAATTAAGAGAAATGTAACCAAACGACTCGGGGTGCCCTTCCGCGTGAAGGCTGAGAAATACCCGTACCACCTGATCTGGATAATGCCAGCGTAGGGAAGTCTGACACTGCTCGTGTCCCTTCTTTCACGCGGGCAGGAGCTGAACCATGCAGCCTGACCTGCACAGCCGCGCACTTGCGGCCCACACCTTACACCAATTTAGAACGCTTTCCCCCCTCACTCACTGTATGACCAACGAGGTTGTGCAAAGCTTCACTGCCAATACGTTACTGGCACTTGGCGCATCGCCCGCGATGGTGATCGAACCTGAGGAAGCCAGCCAGTTTGCTGCTATTGCCCAGGCGCTGCTCATTAATGTTGGGACACTGACTCAGGCGCGGGCAACGGCAATGCGTGCCGCCGTTGAACAGGCGCAGCAGGCGAAAACCCCCTGGACGCTCGATCCCGTTGCCGTGGGCGCACTGGCGTTTCGTCGTCGTTTCTGTCTGGATTTACTGGCGATACAGCCAGCGGCTATTCGCGGTAACGCCTCAGAAATCCTTGCGCTGGCGGGGATGAACGGAGTGGGGCGCGGTGTAGACACGACTGATACGCCAGCGGTAGCCCTTCCGGCAGCACAAACACTGGCACGCCAGGTTGGAACCATTGTCGTGGTGACCGGCGAAGTTGACTATGTTACCGATGGTCAGCGTACCGTCTGCGTGAGCGGCGGTGACCCGTTGATGACGCGCGTAGTGGGCACCGGCTGTGCATTGTCAGCGGTAGTCGCAGCCAGTTGCGCCCTGGAGGGCGACCGGTTGAATAATGTTGCTTCTGCCTGTAGCTGGATGAAGCAAGCCGGACAACGCGCCACTGAACAATCGACGGGACCGGGAAGTTTTGTTCCGGCATTTCTCGACGCTCTCTATAACCTGAACGCCCAGGAGCAAGCATGAAACGGATTAACGCATTAACGATCGCCGGAACCGATCCAAGCGGTGGCGCGGGTATTCAGGCCGATTTAAAAACCTTCTCGGCGCTTGGCGCATACGGCTGCTCAGTTATTACCGCGTTGGTGGCACAAAATACGCGTGGGGTGCAGTCGGTGTATCGCATTGAACCTGACTTTGTTGCTGCACAGCTGGACTCGGTGTTCAGCGATGTGCGCATCGATACCACCAAAATCGGCATGCTGGCAGAAACCGATATTGTCGAAGCCGTTGCCGAACGTTTACAGCGTCATCGGGTACAAAACGTCGTACTGGATACGGTAATGTTGGCAAAAAGCGGCGATCCGCTATTGTCTTCCTCTGCGGTTGAAACGCTGCGTACCCGTCTGTTACCGCAAGTGTCGATTATTACCCCTAATCTGCCGGAGGCGGCGGCGTTGCTCGGGGCATCGCATGCCCGAACGGAGCAGGAAATGTTAGAGCAGGGGCGCGCGTTGCGGGCGCTGGGCTGTGAGGCGGTATTAATGAAAGGGGGTCATCTTGATGATGAGCAAAGCCCTGACTGGCTGTTTACCCGCGATGGCGAACAGCGTTTCACCGCGCCAAGGGTGGTGACAAAAAATACGCACGGAACAGGGTGCACGTTGTCAGCAGCGCTGGCGGCACTGCGTCCACGCCATGTTAACTGGGCTGATACGGTACAGGAGGCTAAGTTGTGGCTCTCTGCGGCGCTGGCGCAGGCGGATACGCTGGAAGTGGGCGAGGGGATTGGTCCGGTGCATCATTTCCACGCGTGGTGGTGATGAGCAGAAATGGTATACTGGCTGCAGAAACGGCTGCCAGGAAAAAGATAAATGGAACAAGCGCATACCCAGCTTATCGCGCAACTGAATGAACGTATTTCAGCGGCGGACAACACGCCGCTGTATATGAAATTCGCTCAAACGGTTAAGAACGCTGTGCGCAGTGGGATCCTGGAGCATGGCAATATCCTGCCTGGCGAGCGCGACCTCAGCCAGTTGACCGGCGTTTCACGCATTACGGTGCGCAAAGCGATGCAGGCGCTGGAAGAAGAGGGGGTGGTGACGCGTGCGCGTGGCTACGGGACGCAAATCAATAACATCTTCGAGTATTCGCTCAAAGAAGCGCGCGGTTTTTCACAACAGGTGGTGTTGCGCGGTAAAAAGCCGGATACGCTGTGGGTGAATAAACGCGTGGTGCCCTGCCCGGAAGAGGTGGCTCAGCAGTTGGCCATTGCTGTCGGCAGTGAGGTCTTCTTGCTCAAGCGCATTCGCTATGTTGATGAAGATGCTGTGTCTATTGAAGAATCATGGGTACCCGCCCATCTTATCCATGACGTGGATGCCATTGGCGTTTCACTGTACGACTATTTCCGCAGCCAGCATATCTTTCCACAGCGCACACGCTCACGCGTTAGCGCGCGGATGCCGGACGCCGAGTTTCAGTCACATATCCAGATGGACAGCAAAGTGCCGGTACTGGTGATCAAGCAGGTAGCGCTTGATCAGCAGCAACGGCCTATTGAATACAGTATCAGTTACTGTCGAAGCGACCTATACGTCTTTGTGTGCGAGGAGTAACGCCTCGCGTGAGGGGGCGCAGTCGCCGCCGCGGTGACCCACCACCCAGGATGCTACTGCATTGCCAAGCAGGACGGCATCGCCCAGCGACCAGCCTGATGCCAGCCCAGCCAGCATGCCGCCGGCGTGGCTGTCACCTGCGCCAATGGTGTCAACGACCGCCGTTGCAAATGCCGGTACGCAGCCAGATGTCTGTGCGCTGAAATACCATGCGCCGTCTTTATCGTGACGCACGACCACCGCTGCGGTGAAACGCTGCACCCATTCTGCGCCAAAACCTTCCACATCCTGACTCAATGCAAATCGCTCGGCAGCAATTTCCGCCTCCTGACGATTAAGTGACACCAGCGGACGGCAGGCCATAATTCGTACCAGTAAGGGCTCGGGAATGTCGCCGATGCGCGGGCCAAAATCGATAAACGGCGTCACCTCTTCCAGACCTTCCAGCCACTGCACCAGCAATTCACCGCACGGGGACGCTAGCTGATAACCCGAGAGATACACCAGGCTATGACGCGGGATATCCAGCTGTGCCAGCCAGGCGGCATTCCACTGATTCTCAACGCCGCTAAAGGACATAAATGTGCGTTCACCGTCCGGCTCTACCAATGCCAGACACCAGCCGTTATCACCTTCGGCATTATCGATCAGGCTGTGCAATCCTTCTTTCGCCATACGGTTGCGGATAATATCGGCCCACACGCCCTGACCCAGCGGTAACGCATTGCTGGCCTCGATACCTAAACGTTTAAGCGCCACGGCAATATTGAGCGCGCAGCCGCCAACGTTCACCCCTTGCTGCTTAAGCTCAATGTCACAGCCGCGCCAGGGAAGAGCATACGCATCGGCAATGACATCAATCACCGCCGCACCCACCACCGTTACTGGCCGCTGTGTACGTAACTGCGAGAGAAGTTGTTGCAGACGCGCGGTGCTCATAGCGCCTCCCGCTGCTCACGCAGGCGCAGTAATCCACTGGCGTAGCGGATAAAGTCCAGCTGATTTACCGCATCAAGCTCATGTTTCAGGGCCGGGTCAATCGCGCCGACGCCGTGCAGCGCGCCACAAATGGCGGTTGCTATCGCTCCGATGGTATCGGTATCGCCGCCGAGGTTCGCGCACAGAATGGCGCAGCGATTGGGATCGGTCTGCGCCAGTTCGACCATCGCGATGGCGCAAGGTACGGATTCAATCGTACTGGTTCCAGCCCCCACCACCTGATACAGCTGCTCACTGGCAGACTCAAAGCCGTCGGCATTACGGACGATTTTCAGCGCCAGTTCAAGGCGTGCACAGAGAGACGCGCTGAAGGTGGTGATCCGCTTTTGCTGGGCATGCCGGGCAATGGCGGGCAGTGCGTCGACAATCTCCGACCATTTACCGCCATCAATGGCGCGTGATACCGCCCACGCGACCACAACTGCGCCAGCAATAGCCAGATCCGATTTATGCGTTGGACTGGAAGCTAATGCTACGTCGTCGATAAAGGCATCGAGATCGCGCGCGGGCAGCAGACATCCCAACGGCGACACGCGCATAGCCGCCCCATTGGTGACACCGTTGTTTTCCAGCTTAGCAACGGGCTTACCATCGCGGATGGCATTGAGCGCAATTTTTGAGGTCGGACCCAGCACGTTTTTATTAAAGGCATCAAAGCGCTCTGCCCAGGCCAGAATATTGCGACCAATGACGTCGGGTACAATTTCTCCGTCGCACTCAAGCAGGGCATCTGCCAGACACAGCGCCATGGAGGTGTCATCAGTGAACTCCGCCTGGCTGAAATAGCAGGCGGCATTATTCTCCGCCGGACCGGGCAAAAAACGGTCGATCCAACCGAAGTGAGCTTTTACCCGGGTTCGTGGCCACAGTTCCGACGGCATACCCATCGCATCCCCTAACGCCTGCCCATAAAGAGCACCGAGAATACGTTCTGCTTTCATTTAATTTCCCCTTGTTGCAATACGATATCGCGGTCGTCCACCTTAATGGCGGTGATTTCTTTGTCTGACTCGCGAAAGAAAATCATAAACAGCACGGCGATAACGGCGATCATGATCGCGCCAAATCCCCACATGCCAGCCCAGTTAAAGGTGAGGCCATTCACCGGCTCTTTATAAGCAAACATTTTTTCCATCATCACCCCACCCAGGCGGTAGCCGAGCAGGCTGCCGAATCCCTGACAGCAGAGAGTGATTAACCCCTGCGCAGCGGTACGCATGTGCACTGGCGCTTTTTTATCGACATAGATGTAGGCCGTAACGTAGTAGAAGTCGTAGCTAACGCCATGTAGCAGAATGCCGAGAAATAGCAGGGCGTAGGTGAAATATTCTTCCGCGCCGCCGTAAACAAAAAATCCGTAGCGGATCGCGGCAGTGATAAGACCAAGCAACAGTACCTTTTTAATGCCAAAGCGTTTGGTGAAGAACGGCAGTGCCAGCATGAAGAAAATTTCAGAGAACTGGCCCAGCGTCATCCAGCCGGTCGCATTTTTCATCCCAACTTCTGTCAGGTAGCCGTTGGCGAAGATGTAGTAAAACGCCAGCGGCATGGCAAACAGAAAAGAGCAGAAGAAAAAGACCAGGAAGTTCTTATCACGCAGCAGGATCAGCGCATCCAGACCCAGCATGACTTTGAAATCCATCTTGCCGGTACTTTTCGGTGGTGTATCCGGTAAAAAGAAAGCGAAGATACCCAGTAACGCGGAACTCGCGGCCGTAATGAGCAGCGGAATGTTGGTCGGTGAAATGTCGTTATAGCCGAGCATTTGCGGTAAGAACCCGCAAGCCAGGCCGGAAGCAATCCAGCCGATCGTGCCCATTACGCGAATGCGCGGAAAATCACGTTCGACATCCGGGACGTTGGCGAAGGCGATACTGTTGGTTAGTGCAATCGTCGGCATATAGGTGAGTGAATACGCCAGCAATAGCGGAAAGAATCCGCCGAACGTCGTCTGCTGCGCTGCAAAATACATCAAAATCGCGCCGACAAACATCAGCACTGCCAGTACTTTTTGCGCAGAGAAAAAGCGGTCAGTGATCGAACCGACGAAGATCGGTGAGAGGATCGCGGCAATGGCGGTACAGGCATAAGACCAGCCAATTTCACCAGCAGTAAAGCCGCTTTTACTCAGCCAGAGCCAAAGCGGCACAAACCAGGCGCCCCAGATAAACCACTCCACAAACATCATGAACGACAGCTTAACTGTAGTTTTCATCTTTAAATCCTTCATGACAGGTAAGGTACGTCTGGATAGTACCACTCAACAATACCTTTTAAATACCTTTATGGTCTAAATTTGACCGCTGTATCATTTTTTGATGCCTGAATCGAGCCAGCGGAAATCGCTGAAAAGTGCGCTAAAGATGGAAAAAATGCGCAGTCAGTACCAGACTTATTGCTGCCCGCCATCAGGCGGGTCAGGACAATCCACTTCCGAGATCAAATCGGAACTTACGGGAGCATAGCTATGACTGATATTGCGCAGTTGCTTGGCAAAGATGCCGACAACCTTTTACAGCATCGTTGTATGACCATTCCTTCTGACCAACTTTACCTGCCAGGACATGATTACGTCGACCGCGTGATGGTTGACAATAACCGTCCCCCCGCCGTGCTGCGTAATATGCAGACGCTGTACAACACCGGACGGCTCGCCGGGACCGGTTATTTGTCGATTCTGCCTGTAGACCAGGGTGTGGAACATTCTGCTGGGGCATCGTTTGCCGCAAACCCGCTGTATTTTGATCCGAAAAATATTGTTGAGCTGGCGATTGAAGCGGGCTGCAACTGCGTCGCGTCAACCTATGGCGTGCTGGCGTCTGTTTCCCGCCGTTATGCGCATCGCATTCCATTCCTGGTGAAAATTAACCATAACGAAACGCTTAGCTACCCGAATACCTTTGACCAGACGCTGTATGCCAGCGTGGAGCAAGCGTTCAATATGGGCGCGGTCGCGGTGGGGGCAACCATTTATTTTGGTTCAGAGGAGTCGCGCCGCCAGATTGAAGAGATCTCTGCAGCCTTTGAGCGCGCCCATGAGCTGGGCATGGTGACGGTACTGTGGGCCTATTTGCGCAACTCTGCGTTTAAGAAAGACGGTGTGGATTATCATGTTTCGGCTGATTTGACCGGGCAGGCAAACCATCTGGCGGCAACTATCGGCGCGGATATCGTTAAACAGAAAATGGCGGAGAATAACGGCGGGTATAAAGCGGTTAACTTCGGCTATACCGACGATCGTGTCTATAGCAAGTTGACCAGTGATAACCCGATTGACCTGGTGCGTTATCAACTGGCGAACTGCTATATGGGACGCGCCGGACTCATTAACTCCGGTGGTGCGGCCGGCGGAGAAACCGATCTCAGCGATGCGGTACGTACCGCGGTGATTAACAAGCGTGCCGGTGGCATGGGGTTAATTCTTGGACGTAAAGCGTTCAAGAAAACCATGGCTGACGGCGTGAAGCTGATTAATGCCGTCCAGGATGTTTATCTGGATAACAAAGTCACGATTGCCTGATGTCAGTAGAGTGCCGTCGGATTAGCGCAATAATGGGCAACCCGGCGGTAGCCTGCAGCGCAGGGCTGCAGGCAGGATTTCAACATGAAACTCTTGCCCGCTGAGCGGTTCTCCATCCAGATTGAAGGTAATTTCATGTGGCGCACGGATATCAAACCATGATGATGTGCCATCAATGATATTCGGATTGTCTTCGGACTGAGTTATCGCCGATAGCAGTGCCGGAATCAGCTCCTCACCGGTAAAGATTCGCAGTTGCAGCAGGCCGTCATTAATGAGCGCTGTCGGGCAAAGTTGCTGTCCACCACCGGCCTGACGCCCATTGCCAATACCAATCACCAGCGCGTCCCCCTGCCAGTGAAAGTTTTCGCCGCGAATTTCGCAACTGTCTGGCTTCAGCGTATCCATGCGCATTAACCCGTGAATAAAGTACGACACACCGCCAAGGGCGGCTTTGAGTTTCTCCGGTGTTTCGGTGGTGATCCGAGTACCGAACCCTCCGGTCGCCATATTGATAAAGCAGGTTTTATCGTTGACCTGCGCCATATCAATCTCTACCGAATTCCCGGCAATGGCCAGCTTTAATGCCTTGTCCAGCGCTTCAGGAATGCCAACGCTGGTAGCAAAATCATTTGCCGTTCCCAATGGCAAAATCCCGAGCGCCGGAACATTCTCCCCCTGACAGTGGATCAGCGCAGTGGATACTTCGTTGATGGTACCGTCACCACCGCCGGCAATCACCGTTGCTACGCCCAACCGGAGCGCTTCATCAACGTAACGTTGTGCATCGCCTTTTTCCCAGGTCACGCGAACATGGATTTCGACACTCTCATTGCGCAGTTGAGCGATAGCGTCACGCAGGGGAAGGTTATCAGCACTTTTTCCATTCAGGATCAGTAAGCTGGCCGGGAATGCTATCATCCTGTTGCCTCACTTTTATCGTTTTAACTAGTGTATGTCAGGAATGCATATATGGCGTAGGAACTGACTGAAAGCGAAGATCCATCGACGGGTTCTGAGGGCGGTTGATAGTCTGTATGGGACAGAGGCGAAAAAAAGCCCGTACATGCGTACGAGCTCTTTCTCGAATATGGCGGTGAGGCGGGGATTCGAACCCCGGATACGTTGCCGTATACACACTTTCCAGGCGTGCTCCTTCAGCCACTCGGACACCTCACCATATTGTTGTTCCTGTACTGCTGGAACGGGCGCTAATGTAGGGGAAATACCGCCCCGGCGTCAATCTACTTTTTCAAAAAAACGTGCATTTACACAAACTTCAAGCAACATGGGGCTTAAATGAGCGGGAATTGTTTTTTTTGCCAGCACTCTGAAATTTGCTAATCTGATGTTCCCTCGGAAAATGATGATAATAAGTGCGAGAATGTTCCGCATAACAATGTTCAGGAGACAATATGGAAATAATTTTCTATCACCCTACATTTGATACGGCCTGGTGGGTAAAGGCGCTGACGAAAGCCATCCCTGGCGCTAACGTTCGCGAGTGGAAAGCGGGTGATAATGCCCATGCCGACTATGCGCTGGTCTGGCATCCTCCGGTTGAAATGCTGGCAGGGCGAAAGTTAAAAGCTGTCTTTGCATTGGGAGCCGGAGTGGACTCCATCCTCAGTAAGCTTAAAGCACACCCGGAGATGCTGGATACCTCGATTCCACTTTTCCGTCTGGAAGATACCGGTATGGGTCTGCAAATGCAGGAGTATGCGGTGAGTCAGGTGTTGCACTGGTTCCGCCGCTTTGATGACTATCAGGCATTAAAATCCCAGGCGAAGTGGCAGCCGTTGCAAGAGTATACCCGTGATGAATTTACCATCGGCATCATGGGGGCCGGTGTATTAGGGGCTAAAGTGGCAGAGAGCCTGCAGGCATGGGGGTTCCCACTGCGTTGTTGGAGCCGTACCCGTAAATCCTGGCCTGGTGTGGAAAGTTTTGCGGGCACCGAAGAATTGAGTGCATTTTTAAGCCAGACGCGAGTGCTGATTAATCTTCTGCCCAATACGGCAGAAACGGTAGGCATTATTAATGCCGGACTGTTGAATCAATTACAGGATGGAGCCTATGTGCTGAACCTGGCGCGTGGTGTTCATCTCCATGAAGACGATCTTCTGGCATCGTTGGATAGCGGAAAACTGAAAGGTGCGATGCTGGATGTCTATAGCCGAGAACCGCTACCGGAAGACAACCCATTGTGGAAACACCCACGTGTGGCGATGACGCCGCACATTGCTGCGGTAACGCGCCCAGCGGAAGCGGTGGATTATATTTCTCGTACAATCCTGAGCCTGGAAAGTGGAAAAGCGGTTACCGGTCAGGTTGATCGCGTTCGGGGTTACTGATATCAATGTCAACCCGGCCAGCGCCGGGTTTCGACTAAATACAACCCGAATTATTTAGGGTATTAATGGCGGCGATACCTGCTATCCTTGACGGAAAACGACTACAGGAGAGAGTTATGTATCCCGTTGACCTGCATATGCATACCGTTGCCAGCACCCATGCCTACAGCACCTTAAGTGATTACATCGCTGAAGCTCATCGCAAAGGCATCAAGCTGTTTGCCATTACCGATCATGGACCGGACATGGCGGATGCGCCTCATCACTGGCACTTTATTAACATGCGTATTTGGCCGCGTGTTGTAGATGGCGTAGGGATCCTGCGCGGCATTGAGGCGAATATTAAGAATATTGAAGGTGAAATTGACTGCTCAGGGCCGATGTTTGACTCACTCGATCTGATTATTGCGGGCTTCCATGAGCCGGTTTTTGCACCTCACGATAAAGACACGAATACCCAGGCGATGATCGCCACGATGGCGAGCGGCAATGTGCATATTATCAGCCATCCAGGAAATCCAAAGTATCCCGTTGATATCACCGCAATTGCACAGGCGGCGGCAAAATATCAGGTCGCGCTGGAAATCAATAATTCCTCGTTTTTGCATTCGCGTAAGGGCAGTGAAGATAATTGTCGCGCTGTGGCTGCGGCAGTACGTGATGCAGGTGGCTGGGTGGCCCTGGGTTCAGATTCCCATACCGCATTCACGTTGGGAGAGTTCGGTGAATGCCGTAAGATTCTGGATGATGTGGGCTTCCCGGAAGACCGAATTCTGAACGTTTCACCAAAACGCTTGCTGTCGTTTCTGGAATCGCGGGGCATGGAGCCTATCGCGGAATTTGCTGAACTTTAATTGTTACTAACTGGAATATATCAATGAACGAGTTTTCTATCCTGTGCCGTGTACTGGGCTCACTGTTTTACCGCCAACCGCAGGACCCTTTACTGGTTCCCCTGTTTACCTTGATTAGCGAAGGTAAACTGTCTGCTAACTGGCCACTGGAACAGGATGAGCTGTTGGCCCGTTTGCAGAAAAGCTGTGATATGCCCCAGCTTGCTGCAGATTACAACGCGCTGTTTGTCGGGAAAGAATGTTCAGTGCCGCCTTATCGTAGCGCCTGGGTAGAAGGGGCGAAGGAAGCGGATGTTCGTGCATTCCTGTCTGCGCGTGGAATGCCGCTTGCGGATACACCTGCCGATCATATTGGTACCTTGTTGCTGGCGGCATCCTGGCTTGAAGACCAGTCCGCAGAAGATGAGAGTGAAGCACTGGAAACCTTGTTTGTTGACTACCTGCTTCCCTGGTGCGACACGTTCCTTGGTAAAGTTGAGGCGCATGCGAATACCGCTTTCTGGCGAACTATGGCGCCACTGACGCGCGATGCAATTAGCGCAATGTGGGATGAATTACAGGAAGATACAGACGAATAAATGTGATTTAAATCACTATATACTGCAACGCAATTCATCATCTTGCATGAATTGTGTGCACGATCTCATTACCATGCCGTTTTTCTGCTAAGATGCGCGGCATGAACATACTTCTCTCTATTGCAATCACAACGGGCATTCTCTCCGGACTCTGGGGATGGGTGGCCGTTTCTCTTGGTTTACTCAGTTGGGCTGGCTTCCTGGGCTGTACAGCCTATTTTGCCTGCCCACAAGGTGGACTGAAAGGGCTGTGGATCTCGGCGTGTACGCTGCTAAGCGGTGTGGTGTGGGCGTTGGTGATTATTAATGGTAGTGCACTTGCCCCGCATATGGACATCCTTGGCTATGTCATGACGGGAATTGTCGCATTTATGATGTGTATCCAGGCAAAGCAATGGCTGCTTTCATTTGTGCCAGGCACGTTTATTGGCGCATGCGCAACGTTTGCAGGGCAAGGGGATTGGCAACTGGTTGTGCCGTCTCTGGCGCTAGGTCTGGTATTCGGCTATGCGATGAAAAACAGCGGATTGTGGCTGGCATCACGTCGCGAAAACCCGGCTTCATCCACGCTGACCAGTAAATAAAAAAAGCGTGAGGGCTTCCTCACGCTTTTTATTCTCTCTTTAGTATCAGGACTCTGGAGGTACCGACATATGGCGGTATTTGACCAGAATGTCGTTATCAACTTGTTTCTTATCCTGCAAATCCCACAAGCCGCGATCGATACCGTCATTTATCAGGAAGATAACGCCAGTTTCAATGGCTGACATCAGGCAAAGCATGACCGGTTCGTTAGAGGTATAACCAATTTCCCCTTCCAGAAGCCGTTGGTAGTCAATGAAACGGAATACCCCTGCCTGCACTTCATAAGACAGGATGGTTTTACTGGTATTGACCGAAGAAAGGATCTCACCGGTACTGACGTTAACTACGCGCAGGTTTACCGCTATCTGGTCGAGTTGATATTGCGTATCGGCACCAATACCGAAATAACGCGCGCCGACACCACCTGATTTAACGTTGCTTTCATAGCCGATGATTGAACCTTCCACCATCACGTTAGCTGCGGTTAATGATTGCAGCGGAATTCGGTTGTTAATGGCAACCGTGCCGTTTTCCTGTGCCGCACGGATGATTTTTCGTTCGTTCAGTAAGTTCTGTAATCCCTGACGCTCCAGCGGGACGAACCAACGCGAATCTTTCAGCGCGGTAACCAGCATTGCCGTGGCACTTTGCGGTACGGCAGTGGAGAAGTTACTTGCCGGATAAGGTTTAAACTGACCAGTTTCATCCTGGATATTGTAAACCGATACAAAGATTTTACCCGTAGGCATCGGGAGATGCGTCAAGTCTTTGTAACTTTGGGCGCGAGGCATTAATGTCGGTTTAGCGGCTTCTTGCGGTGGGGACGTTAAGCATCCGCTGAGTAAAAATACTGCAACCATTATAAGTAAGCGCTGCATGATTTTTTCCTTTCGTGGCTATGGCTTAGAAATCGGTTGACTGTGTTTGTAAACCCGACACTTCGATCGTTGATGTTTTTCCCGATTTCCTGTCGGTAACATTCAATTGCAGCTGCCCGTCCCGGTTAGCGATATCAATGATAAAATCATTGGTCACCATTCTTCCCGGCTTACCGGTATTAATGTTGGTGAGCAGGCCGCCGAGAATTTGTGACTGAATCGCCTGAGTAAAGTTATCCAGCGCTGACGGTGTTTCAATTCCGTAATCGCTATAGCTCGGATCTTTATAGGAGTTCTGCGCCTGAGCGCTGTTCAACAAAAAAGCGCCGTTATTCGGGTTGCCACCAAAGTTTGGATTTCGGAACTGGAACGTCATGTTTCCGGCCCAACTTAATGGTGAAATTAGCATGAGCAAAACCACTGCATGTTTGACACGCATGAAAGCCTCCGGACAAAATCATGTTTTAGAATTCATCGCGCGCTAAATCGCTCGTGCTTAATAGTGTTTGATCTATTTGCCGGCGATTTAATGCTTCCTCAGTTTGTGCCAATGCGAAGACGACAATTTTGTCGAAGTCTCTTTTCGTGGGGAATAAAAAAGTCTGGAAGATAACGTCCTGATTGACCGTTATGGTGATCCAACTTCCCCAACGCGCACTGGGTCTTTCATTGATAGTTAAATTTCCTGTGTACTCACTTTCCCACTTGTCACTAAATGCACGATAAAAATCATGCCCGATTGAAGAGACAGTGTGGTCAGTTAACAGTCCGGGAACCTCCACTTCTACGCTTGTAGCCGCGTGCAAATTCCCGGCAGCAAAGAATAAATTTGCTGCCACAATCCAGGTCAAATAGCGTTTCATGGCTTTATCGCCTGAGGTTATCATTGGCCCATGAGACCGCCTGCGTACGATTTTTGACAGCTATCTTTTTGAAAAGATTATAAAGATGTGTTTTTACCGTATTTTCACTGATAAATAGTGAGCGAGCGATTTCAATATTTGAGGCGCCGATACGCAATTTATTAAGTATCTCTTTTTCACGGTGTGTCAGCAGTGCTGATTCCGTGCTGTTATAACGATAATTTCCAGAATGCGTGATCAGATAACTGGCAAGCTTTTGCGTGAAGTAACATTCACCGCGTAAGACACCCTGCAAGCCGCTAACAACACGCTGTTCGTCTTCAGTTGCGTAAAACACGCCATTGATATGTGGCCAGTTTTCGATATCCCGATAAGGGTAGTCATCAGGGGTATTCAACAATAACGTCTTTATATTGTTGTTTTTTCTGCTCAAATTATCTTGCCAGTAATGGATCAGTTTTTTATCTGCCTCCATCATATCCAGTAAAACAATGCAGCTGGAGGAAATATCATCCAGAGAACGTTGAATATTATGTAGTTTTCCGGTTAGCGCCAGTGATTGTTTTAAATGTTGTAATAATGCAGTTGCCTGCAAAGAAGGTTTCGTGATCAACAATAATGTATGACCATGAATGCTATGGACTTCATTAAACATGATGAAACTCCACTTTTTAGTCGCACACCTGACAGCTGTCTCTACTAAAATAGAGGCACCAGAAGTACTGACAGATGTTGCACTGCTGTGTAGAAATAAAATATCGACCCAAAGGGGTGAAAATATTAAAACAAATGGACTTCAACTGATTTCAATCTAGCTATTACAAATCTTAAAGCAAGTGTTAAACATGTAACAGAATGTAAAATTATATATTAAAATGTGATTTTTAGGTTTTATTGGAGTTTAGATTTGATAGGAAAGTTGTACATTTTACCGTTACTGCATAGATTTAAAAAATCATACAAATTATAATAATTTATTGATTTATAAGGTTTTAATTAATGATTAGCGAGTTTTAGATTTCTAATGAATTCTAAATTCTTTGTCCCACTTTACGTTGGACAATTTTAAGAGGAAAAAACTGACCTTTGTCACGACTTGCATCGATGACTATCGCGACACGGTGCTGCGAAGCCCTGAAATCGCGGAAAATGCACTTTTTCAGTGACTGCATAGAAATTCATTTCTGATTGAGAAATAAAAATAAAACCTATACCTGTAGCGGTGTTATTCACTGTGAATTAGTACTTTGGGGTGAATCTGGATATCAAAATACCACTCGCGGGTGAGTTATTTAAAATGTTTCAACGGACATACTCTTCATCGTAACGTGGCGTTAACAAATGTAAGTCATGTTAACAACAATTTGAGTGGTAATTAATTTAACTTCATGTACGACCAGGTCCAGGGTGACAGCATGAAAAACAAGTTGTTATTTATGATGTTTACAATACTGGGTGTGCCTGGGATTGCATCCGCAACCAGTTATGATTTAGCTAATTCAGAATATAACTTTGCGGTAAATGAATTAAGTAAGTCTTCATTTAATCAGGCAGCCATTATTGGTCAGGTTGGCACTGCTAACAGTGCAAATACTCGCCAGGAGGGCAGCAAGTTATTGTCGGTCATTTCGCAAGAAGGTTCAGGTAACCGGGCGAGAACAGATCAGACAGGATCATATAATTTTGCATATATTGATCAAACGGGCAGCTCCAATGATGCGAGTATTAAACAAAGTTCTTACGGTAATACAGCGATGATTATCCAGAAAGGTTCTGGTAATAAAGCAAATATTACCCAGTACGGTACACAAAAAACAGCAGTTGTGGTGCAGAGACAGTCGCAAATGGCAATTCGCGTTACTCAACGCTAATCCGTAAACGACGTTTAAATCAATCCGATGGGGGTTTACCATGAAACTTTTAAAAGTGGCAGCATTCGCAGCAATCGTAGTTTCTGGCAGTGCTCTGGCAGGTGTTGTTCCGCAATGGGGCGGCAATCATCATGGTGGCGGTAGTAATTATGGCCCGGACTCTTCATTGAGTATTTACCAATATGGGTCAAGTAACGTTGCGAATGCGCTGCAAAGTGATGCACGTAAATCAGACGTGACCATCACACAACACGGACATGGTAACGGTGCTACCGTCGGGCAAGGTGCTGATGACAGTACCATTAGCCTGAAACAGACTGGCTTCCAGAACAGCGCTGATATCAATCAGTGGAATGCAAAAAATGCTGACATCAGTGTAACTCAGTTCGGTGGTCGTAACGGTGCGGTGGTTAATCAGACTGCATCTGACTCGAATGTTCTGATTCAGCAGGTTGGTTATGGCAACAATGCGACAGCTAACCAGCACTAATTCAGTTTTATAACTGATAATAAACAGGGCGAAAGCCCTGTTTTTTTTCGGGAGCATATTATGCATACGCTATTACTCATTGCCGCGCTTTCAAATCAAATAACCTTTAATACAACCCAGCAAGGTGAGATGTATACCATTATTCCGCAGGTGACATTATCGCAACCCTGCGTGTGCGAGGTACAAGTTCTTGCCATACGTAAAGGGTCGGGGGGGCAAAGCCAAACGCAACAGAAAACAAGCCTGTCGATCCCTGCTAATCGGCCGATTGAATTAACAAAACTGAGCTTTAATATTTCACCTGAAGATACGGTCAACATTGTCGTTACCGTTTCGGATGGGCAGTCATTGCATCTGTCCCAGCAGTGGCCTGATTCAAGCAATCGCTCATGATTTTTTGCTGTATTTGCTTTAAAGGTGTGGCTGGGAAAGCGGTGCTGTTCTATGAATATAGAGACGTGAAAACGTTTTTATTTGGTCGTTAATCGCAGCGGTGAAGGATCACTTCGATCCCTCAAGGATGGTTTATCATTGAGGAACCCTTATGAGCACCTTATTAAAACGTATTTTAAGTACCAGTTTATGTGTTACTTCTTTTTTTATCTTCCCCGCAACGGCGCAGCAAATCACACCTGGCGGGATTATCCATTTTCGTGGCGCAATAGTTGAATCGCCTTGTGATGTGAGCTCGCAACAACAGCAGATTGAAGTGTCATGTATACGTGATGGCAAGTTACGGAGTAGTCGCTATAACACACAACAGATAACGATGGCCCCTGAAAGCCTCCAGCAAATTGCCAGTATGAGAATGCAGTACCTTAATGAACAGAAAAATCTGGCAATTCTTAATATTGAATATAAATGAATCGTTCTGGCGTAGATATGCACCTGTATAGTTAAAAAGTGAGATTTCATAGAAAACCCTGCTGTACACTTAACGGAGAGTGTTTTGTCAGGGGGAACTTATGCAATCGCGTGTTCATGTTTTACAGGGCGACATTACGACAATCGCCGTTGATGTGATTGTCAATGCGGCCAACTCCTCGTTGCTGGGCGGCGGTGGCGTTGATGGAGCGATTCATCGCGTTGCTGGACCTGCACTGTTGGAGGCCTGCAAACAGGTATTACAGCAACAGGGCGAATGCCCAACCGGCCATGCGGTTATCACCCTGGCGGGAAATCTTCCCGCCAAAGCGGTGATCCACACTGTTGGGCCCGTCTGGCAGGGCGGCGATCATCATGAAGCAGAACGCCTTGAAGAGGCCTATCTCAATTCATTACAACTGGCACTGGCCAATGGCTATCAATCCATTGCGTTCCCGGCTATCAGCACCGGAGCCTACGGATATCCACGTGCAGCGGCGGCGGAGATTGCGGTGAATACGGTGCAAAAATTTATCACCCGCCGTGCGCTACCTGATCAAATCTACTTCGTGTGTTTTGATGAGGAAAATGCCAGGTTATACAAGAGATTACTCACCCAACAAGGCGATGATAACACGGCCTGATATGACGCGACTTGAGCGTGCCATTACCCCATTGTGCGCAAGCCATCCGGACCAGTGCGGCATTCTGGCACTGGATGACAGTCTGGATGCTTTCGCAGCCCGTTATCGGCTGACAGAAATGGCGGAACGAACGCTGGATGTGCAGTATTACATCTGGGAGAACGACATGTCCGGGCTGCTGCTGTTTTCTGTTCTGCTGGCCGCGGCGAAACGCGGGGTACGGGTTCGTTTGCTGTTGGATGATAACAACACTCCGGGCCTTGATGACACGCTGCGTCTGTTGGATAACCATCCAAATATTGAAGTCCGCCTGTTTAATCCCTTTTCATTTCGCATCCTTCGCGCATTGGGGTATTTAACCGATTTCGCCCGGCTCAATCGCCGCATGCACAATAAAAGTTATACCGCGGACGGTGTAGTGACGCTGGTCGGCGGGCGTAATATCGGAGATGCCTATTTCGGTGCGGGTGAAGAACCGTTGTTTTCCGATCTTGACGTGATGGCCATCGGTCCAGTGGTGAAAGAGGTCGCGGATGATTTTGAGCGATACTGGCAATGTCAGTCAGTTTCAACGTTACAAAGAGTCCTGGAGTTGTCTGAACCAGAAACGACTCAACGCATTGAACTGCCTGAATCTTGGTATAACGACGATATTACCCGACGCTATTTGCACAAACTGGAGACCAGCCAGTTTATGACGCATCTTGACCAGGGTTCACTGTCGCTGATTTGGGCCAAAACGCGCCTGCTCAGTGACGATCCGGCAAAAGGAGAGGGGAAAGCGCCGCGTCACTCGCTATTACCGCAGCGTTTGTTTGACGTCATGGGCTCACCCACTGAGCGTATTGATATTATTTCCGCTTACTTTGTGCCGACACGTGCCGGAGTCGCACAACTCCTGCGCCTGGTCCGAAAAGGGGTAAAGATTGCTATTTTAACTAACTCGCTGGCCGCGAATGATGTGGCAATTGTGCATGCAGGATATGCGCGCTGGCGGAAAAAATTGCTGCGTTATGGTGTAGAACTGTATGAGCTAAAACCAACCCGCGATCGCGGTACGGTGGTACACGATCGCGGGTTGACCGGCAATTCAGGCTCTAGTCTGCATGCGAAAACCTTCAGCATTGATGGCCGCAAAGTCTTCATCGGCTCGCTTAATTTTGATCCGCGCTCAACGTTGCTCAATACGGAAATGGGATTTGTGATTGAGAGTGAAGTGCTGGCGTCATTGATTCATAAACGCTTTATGCAAAGCCAGCGTGATGTGGCCTGGCAATTGCGCCTGGACCGCTGGGGTCGGATAAACTGGGTAGATTGTCCTGGCGGCAGTGAGCGGGTAGTGAAAAAAGAACCCGCCACAGGATTCTGGAAGCGGGTTCTGGTGAGGCTGGCCTCTGTATTACCGATTGAATGGTTGCTCTGAACCATGCAATGACAGGCCTGCTATCCGGCAATGGCCTTGCTTTTATCCTGCTTAACGATGGGTTTCCCTGAAAAGAGGAACTTCAGCACCGGTATCCGCAAGTGGATTTCGTACAATATTACCGCAATCCCGACAACAAATAGCAGCCCACAGAGAAAACCCAGCAGGTTTGATGTAATGTGCGGTGTGATATAGGCGCCGAAAAACAGCGTTAACGGATGATGCACCAGATAGATAAACAGTGATGCATTGACAAAATAGGTGACACGGGCTGACTGGAAATTCAATAAACGGTGGCCGAGCGAGAAAACGACGTTAACCATCCACAGTCCCATCACCATTGTTATCACGTATTCGGTTTCATACATCCAGGCATCGCCGTTTCCATAGCGTTGATTAAGCAGATAAGCCATAAAAGCGCATGCCGCGCCTAACGTGCAGCTGCGCGAGGGCGTTGTGAACAGTGCTTTCAACTGCGGATTGATAAACGCCAGCGCGCCGAGCATAAAGAACGGCACATAGAACAGCGTTTGCATGACGATAAAATTAAACATGCCATCGCTGAGAATAGACGGGTAGACGATAAAAATTGTTCTTCTGACGGCGGCGTATCCGACGCCAAGCAACAAAAAGATCAACGTCAGTTTTGTCATCGATATCGTGGACGTGCTGACGCCATCGGGGCTCGTCAACCGGTGTTTCATTTGGCTAAACACCCACATACTCACGGTTGTTAAAACGACAAGGACGAGTAAAAACCACAGATGAGAAATCAGCTCCCATGCCAGTGAGTTGTATTTATCGTACCCACTGAGAGTATGCCAACTGTCGGCTTTGCCTTTCACATATTGCAGCATGATAAATTGCGGCAGTGTGAGTAGCGGGATGGCGGTCAGCATAGGGATCCCCACGCGTTCAACACGCACTTTCCACCACCGCTTTAAGGGATAGCGCAAAAACAGCATGTATGAAAAGTAACCCGAAATAACAAAGAAGACCTGCATGCGAAATGCATGTATGAAATCGTTAAAGAGGGTCAATATCCATGACGGTTCTGCGCTGTTCACATGCCAGGTATGTGTGGAGTAGATCAGCGAGATATGGAAGGGAATCCCCAACAACATCAGCCAGGCACGGATGGAATCCAGAAAATATTCACGTGGTGGAGATACAGAGCTCATAGACAGTTACGTATTCTCAGACTTTTCGTCTTATCCCTAAGACGAATTATGGTTACATTCGAAGGCAACCCTACACGAAGTCCAACAACCTGTCTCCAGGATAAGCACTCAAAGTGAAAACAGGCAGGCGAACCTGCTTAAACCATGAGCCAGCACGCGAACAATACAGGGATTCAGTTGTCGGAATACCCGATTATCCATTAAAATGGATCGGATCAATATAAGCACACAAAGGGGGAAGTGCTTACTAATTATGAAACATAAACTACAAATGATGAAAATGCGTTGGTTGGGTGCAGCAGTAATGTTAACGCTGTATACATCATCGAGCTGGGCGTTCAGTATTGATGATGTTGCAAAGCAAGCTCAATCTTTAGCCGATAAAGGCTACGAGGCGCCAAAAAGTAACTTGCCCTCCGTTTTCCGCGACATGAAATATGCGGATTATCAGCAGATCCAGTTTAATCGCGACAAAGCATACTGGAGCAATCTTAAGACCCCATTTAAGCTCGAATTCTACCACCAGGGTATGTACTTCGACACGCCGGTCAAGATCAACGAAGTTACCGCAACTGCGGTGAAAAAAATCAAATACAGCCCGGATTATTTTAATTTTGGCGATGTGCAGCACGATAAAGACACGGTAAAAGATCTCGGTTTCGCCGGGTTTAAGGTACTGTATCCGCTCAACAGCAAAGACAAAAACGATGAAATCGTCAGCATGCTCGGCGCCAGCTATTTCCGCGTACTTGGCGCAGGCCAGGTCTATGGTCTGTCTGCGCGCGGTCTCGCGATAGATACCGCACTGCCTTCTGGTGAAGAGTTTCCCCGCTTCCGTGAGTTTTGGATCGAACGTCCAAAACCGACTGACAAACGTTTAACCATTTATGCCCTGCTGGACTCCCCGCGTGCAACCGGGGCGTATCGCTTTGTGATTATTCCAGGCCGTGACACGGTTGTGGATGTTCAGTCCAAAGTCTATCTGCGCGATAAAGTGGGCAAGCTGGGCGTAGCTCCGTTAACCAGTATGTTCCTGTTCGGACCGAACCAGCCATCTCCGACGACAAATTATCGTCCGGAACTGCACGACTCAAACGGATTGTCTATCCATGCTGGTAACGGCGAGTGGATTTGGCGTCCGCTGAATAACCCGAAACATCTCGCGGTGAGCAGCTTTGCGATGGAAAACCCGCAAGGATTCGGCCTGTTGCAACGTGGACGTCAGTTCTCCCGTTTCGAAGATATCGACGACCGTTATGACCTGCGCCCAAGTGCCTGGATCACGCCAAAAGGCGACTGGGGTAAAGGCAAAATTGAATTAGTTGAGATCCCCACTAACGACGAAACAAACGATAACATCGTTGCCTACTGGACACCGGATCAACTGCCGGAAGCAGGTAAAGAGATGAACTTTAAGTACACCCTGACGTTTACGCGCGATGAAGATAAGCTTCATGCGCCAGAAAATGCCTGGGTGCAGCAGACTCGCCGTTCCACAGGTGATGTCAAACAATCTAATCTCATTCGTCAGCCTGACGGCACTATCGCGTTTGTGGTGGATTTCACCGGCACCGAGATGAAAAAGCTGCCGCAGGACACCCCGATTACCGCGCAAACCAGTATTGGCGACAACGGTGAAATCGTGGAAAGCACCGTGCGTTATAACCCGGTTACGAAAGGGTGGCGCTTGATGCTGCGCGTGAAAGTGAAAGATGCGAAGAAAACCACTGAAATGCGTGCTGCGTTGGCCAATGCCGATCAGCCGTTGAGTGAAACCTGGAGCTACCAGTTACCTGCCAATGAATAAGACAACTGAGTATATTGACGCAATGCCGCTTTCGGATATCGAAAAAGCGGCACTGCCGAAAACTGACATCCGTGCCGTTCATCAGGCGCTGGATGCCGAGCACCGTACTTACTCGCGCGAAGATGATTCACCGCAGGGTTCTGTAAAAGCTCGCCTTGAGCAAACCTGGCCAGACTCTCTGGCCAAAGATCAGTTGATAAAGGATGATGAAGGGCGTGACCAGCTGCAGGCAATGCCGAAAGCGACACGTACTTCAATGTTTCCCGATCCCTGGCGTACTAACCCGGTTGGCCGTTTTTGGGATCGCCTGCGTGGGCGCGATGTCACACCGCGTTATCTTTCTCGTTTGACGAAAGAAGAACAAGAAAGTGAGCAGAAATGGCGTACCGTCGGCACGATCCGCCGTTATACGCTGTTGATCTTAACGCTGGCGCAAACGGTCGTAGCGACCTGGTATATGAAGACGATCCTTCCTTATCAGGGATGGGCGTTCATTAATCCAGCAGATATGATGGGGCAGAACCTGTGGGTTTCCTTTATGCAGTTGCTGCCTTATGTGCTGCAGACCGGTATCCTCATTCTGTTTGCCGTGCTTTTTTGTTGGGTATCAGCCGGTTTCTGGACCGCGCTGATGGGCTTCCTGCAGTTGCTGATTGGGCGTGACAAGTACAGTATCTCTGCCTCAACGGTAGGGGATGAGCCGCTGAATCCCGAGCACCGCACTGCGCTAATCATGCCTATCTGTAACGAGGACGTTGACCGCGTATTCGCGGGCTTGCGCGCTACGTGGGAGTCGGTTAAAGCCACGGGGAATGCGGAGCATTTCGATGTTTACATTCTGAGTGACAGCTACAATCCTGATATCTGCGTTGCGGAACAAAAGGCGTGGATGGAGCTGATTGCCGAAGTGCAGGGCGAAGGACAGATTTTCTACCGTCGTCGTCGTCGTCGTGTGAAGCGTAAAAGCGGTAACATTGATGACTTCTGCCGTCGCTGGGGCAACCAGTACAGCTATATGGTGGTGCTGGACGCTGATTCCGTGATGAGCGGAGACTGTCTGACCGGTCTGGTACGCCTGATGGAAGCGAACCCGAATGCCGGGATTATCCAGTCTTCGCCGAAAGCGTCTGGTATGGACACCCTGTACGCGCGCTGCCAGCAGTTTGCTACCCGCGTTTATGGCCCGCTGTTTACCGCCGGACTTCACTTCTGGCAGTTGGGTGAGTCGCACTACTGGGGTCATAACGCGATTATTCGTGTGAAACCGTTCATTGAACACTGTGCGCTTGCACCGCTGCCGGGCGAAGGCTCATTTGCGGGATCGATCCTCTCCCATGACTTCGTGGAAGCGGCATTGATGCGTCGTGCGGGCTGGGGCGTGTGGATTGCCTACGATCTGCCGGGTTCATATGAAGAGCTGCCACCGAACCTGCTGGATGAGCTCAAGCGTGACCGTCGCTGGTGCCACGGTAACCTGATGAACTTCCGTCTGTTCCTGGTTAAAGGGATGCACCCGGTTCATCGCGCGGTGTTCCTGACCGGTGTGATGTCCTATCTGTCAGCACCGTTGTGGTTCATGTTCCTCGCGTTGTCGACCGCATTACAGGTGGTCCATGCGTTGACGGAACCGCAGTACTTCCTGCAACCACGTCAGCTGTTCCCGGTCTGGCCGCAGTGGCGCCCTGAGCTGGCTATCGCGTTGTTTGCCTCAACGATGGTGCTGTTGTTCCTGCCGAAGCTGCTGAGTATTTTGCTTATCTGGTGCAAAGGCACGAAAGAGTACGGTGGATTTATTCGCGTCACGTTGTCGCTGCTGCTGGAGGTTCTGTTCTCCGTGCTGCTGGCGCCGGTGCGTATGCTGTTCCATACCGTTTTCGTGGTGAGTGCCTTCCTCGGATGGGAAGTGGTGTGGAATTCGCCGCAACGCGATGACGACTCCACTCCGTGGGGCGAGGCGTTTATGCGCCACGGATCTCAGCTGTTGTTGGGCCTGGTGTGGGCAGTAGGGATGGCCTGGCTGGATCTGCGTTTCCTGTTCTGGCTGGCTCCGATTGTCTTTTCACTAATCCTGTCGCCGTTTGTTTCCGTCATTTCCAGTCGTTCAACGGTTGGGTTACGTACCAAACGCTGGAAACTGTTCCTGATCCCGGAAGAGTATTCTCCGCCGAAGGTGCTGGTGGACACGGATAACTATCTGGAGTTGAACCGTAATCGTTCGCTGGATGATGGTTTCATGCACGCTGTGTTTAACCCGTCGTTTAACGCGCTGGCAACGGCAATGGCTACCGCGCGCCATCGTGCGAGTAACGTGCTTGAAATCGCACGTGATCGCCATGTCGAGCAGGCGCTGAATGAAACGCCGGAGAAACTGAATCGCGATCGTCGCCTGGTTCTGTTGAGCGATCCGGTGACCATGGCGCGTTTACATTATCGCGTCTGGAATTCACCAGATAAGTATTCTTCATGGGTTAATTATTATCAGGGGATCTCCCTGAACCCACTGGCACTCAGGAAAAAATAAGCGTGTGAAACGTAAAAATACCGGCCTGGAGCCGGTATTTTTTTATACTGAATATAAAAGTCATGAGGTATCCAGTGCGAATACTGGCTGTGGGAATGATGGTCTTTCTTCTGAGCGGATGCGGCAGCATTATTAGCCGGACGATCCCCGGACAAGGACACGGAAATCAATACTATCCAGGCGTGCAATGGGATGTCCGGGACTCTGCGTGGCGTTACGTCACCATCCTGGATCTGCCGTTTTCGCTGGTGTTTGATACGTTGCTATTACCGCTCGATATACACCATGGGCCTTACGAGTAACTATCGTTCATCCCATTCATCGGCTGCGGTCTGGCCTTCCTCTGTGTCAAGGGGAGGCTCCAGTTGAAATTCACCCTCATCCCATTCGTGGAGCGTATTTTCCTCCTGCCACTCCTGGCGAATATCAATCTCATCATAGTCACCATCAAAAACGCTTTGTGCCGCTTCACCGCTCAGCATGGGTAAACATTCGCCTTCGCCATCATCTTCGTCGGCAAAAAACTCAGCTTGCCACATGATATCGCCATCCTGTAGCACGTACTTTTGTACGTTCAGCTGCTGGACGCTGGCTTCGTCAGATTCAAGACCTGGATTATCAGCCAGAAACTCTTCACGTGCTGCATCAATGGCTTCTTCAAGGGTGGGGTACAAGGCATTCATATTCGCATCCTGATCGCATGGGTGATTGGCTTAATAAAAAGATATAGGTGGTGTGGTGAGAACTGTCAAAGCATTCGTTTATCGCGAAGTTTCAGGTATGCAACGGCTTGAAGCATCGAGTGTTTCTTACCATAACCACTCGGTTGTGGTGCTTCCTGGAACAACAAAAACACGGGGGAACCCTACCGCCAATACGTTTCATGAACAGCAAACCTTAAGTTTTTAAGAATCGGTTGGAGTGTATTAAACTCAAGCGGTTATGCAGGAGCACCATGAGTGAGGATGTCATAGTTTAAAGGGGGTGATTGAATAGACTGCAAGCCATACTTTATAGCGGATGAAACAATATAATTTATATAAGGTTTTTATTATAACTAATTGAAATTAAAGAGTAAGGCAAAAAGTGACGCGCGTGAGTATTACGTCTTAAAGTATCGATATTTGTTTAAGTTAGATATCCATAAATGATATTGTTAATCATTATATATGTGATAAATATGTTAATGTATAACAAAGTATAAGAAAACATCCATAACATTCAATGAATAATAACATGCGTTATAAATAAGATTGTCATTATTGAAAGAATGATAAATTATTAATTTGCAAAAGGTAATGGCTTAATATATAAAATGCAAAATAGGATTCTTGCCAGGGCTGTTATGGATAATAGTAATTCAAACAATAGCAGGTTGATGAACTTTTACATTACTTGCTTAGTCAGCTATTTTATTGCTGGTGTGTGTCTTTCTCAGTATCAGTTAGAAGTGCAGAGTGTACCTCAAACAACATATTTAATAATCATCGTTGGGTTATTTTTTCTGTACGGCATTGTTTTTCTTTTTATGCTTTTTCAATACCTTTGCAGGAAAGATCTAACATACCTGATGATATTAGGAATGGCATTCCTTAGTAATAATATCTATCTTATAGAAACTATATATATCGTTCAGGATTTAATTAATGATAGCGTTTTGATAGAAAAACGCACAAATGATATCGCTATCTTCTATTATTTTAGGCAAGTTAGTTTTATCGCATTACTTTTTGTATCATTGAAAGATTATAAAGCGGCTTCTACAGTTATTGAGACTAAAGAAAGAGAACCATGCTACATAATTATAGCATTGTTGATTATGCTGGCAATTGCATTCCTTTCGCATAACTTATCAAGTTATAACGCTGATGTTACGATTGAAATTACCAGTCACAAAACTGACAATAAAACGGTGCACTGGCATATTGGCTACATATATTCACTGATTATTGCATGGGGAATGGTTTTGTTGTATCTGTCAGTGAAAACAAAAATGCATGGTATCTTATGGAAAAGCATCGCGTTACTGTGTTGCTCTGCAATCCTGACGAATGTTCTGCTGTTGAGTCTGGATGAATATAGTATGTATATTTGGTATGTCAGTAGGGGAATCGAAGTTATCAGCACCTTAAGTATCATATCTATATTAATGTACAACACGTTCATTATTCTTAAGAGAGAGGCGGATTCAGCAATAAAAGATGCGATGACTAAGATATATAACCGGAAATTATTCTATAAGGCACTAAAATCATCTTTAGTAAAAGGTGCTGTTTGTATAATGATACTGGATATAGATAAATTCAAACGCATCAATGATTCTTATGGCCATCAGGAAGGCGATCACGTTATAAAGAGCATTGTTGATATTGTCAATAAATCGATCAGGGACTCAGACATTTTTGCGAGAATTGGTGGGGAAGAGTTTGGGCTCCTGATTAAATGTAAAGATAAAGCTGAAGCAATGTTTGTTGCGGAAAGAATAAGAAAAAATGTTGAGACTGAAACAGCGGAGCCCAATATATATGGCCTGAAAGAGAAAATGACAATCAGCATCGGTGTATATTGTAGTAAATCTGATGATTATTCTGCTGACAAAGTCGTATCATATGCCGATGCTGCGCTGTATGATGCGAAAAACTCAGGGAGAAATAAAGTGGTTTACTATAACAGCTAGAATAATATTAAGCGTTATTGAGTTCACTCTGCGTATCCCCCATATTAAGCCAATTGATATGTTAGGGGGACCGTTGAGAATGAATACACAAAATCATCCCAGGACCTGAGATCCCCGGCGGCGGCGCAGACTGTTCCATGAGTAGATTGCGTTGAATAACACAACACCAGCGGTGACGCAGAAGACGGCACGGAAGCCATAATTTGCCGATATAGCAGCCCCCATTAACGGCCCAGTAACGTTGCCTATATCACGAAACGACTGGTTGTAGCTAAAGATACGCCCGGCGATTTGGTTGGTTGAGTTATACACCAGCAAGGTCTGTACGGCAGGCAGCAATGCGCCATCAGCGGCACCCAGTAAAAAGCGCAGCACGCCTAGCTGCCAGGGCGTCTGGACGAATGACATTGGGATCAGCAGCAGTACGGAGACAACCAATGCAACGATCAGGATCTTCTCCGGACCAATCCTGTCACCCAATTTGCCGAGCTTTGGTGCACTGATTAAGGCCGCAACACCGGGTACAGAGGCAATCATCCCACTGATAAACGCGATATTGCTGACATTACCTGCAAGCTCCCGTACATACAGCGTCAGGATTGGCGCAATGGAGCCGGTTGCAACCTGAATTATCAGGGTAGTGACAAACAAGCTCAGCACCAGCTTTGGATTCTTTAACGACGTCACGACTTCGCGAACGTGCAGCATCTCTTTCTTGCTCACTGGCTGGAAGCGTTCACGGATAAAAAAGAGAGTCAGAATAAAACAGATCAACAGCACCAGGGCTGTGATGAAAAATACAGGGCGCAGACCATACTGATCGGCGAGTAACCCGCCCGCCAGTGGCCCAAGTAAAGCACCGCTAACGCCGCCGGTGGAAAGTGTCCCCAACGCCCAGCCGCTTTTATTGCGTGGCACCTGGGTTGCGATCAGTGCGTTGGCATTAGGAATAAATCCACCGAGCAAACCCAGCAGGGCGCGCAGGATCAAGAATTGCCAGATATTTTGCGCCAGCCCCATCAGCAGCATGACGATGGCCATGCCCAGCGCCGAGCGTAAGAGCATGATTTTCCGGCCTTTACGATCGGCCAGTCCGCCCCAGAAAGGTGAGGCAATCGCTGAAAACAGGAAGGTGATACTGAATACCAGCCCTGACCACATATTCAGGGCACTGTGACCCGTCACGCCAAGACTCTCGACGTAAAGGGGTAAAAATGGCATGACCAGGCTAAATGCTGCGCCGGTTAAAAAACAGCCCAGCCAGGCAACGGTAAGGTTGCGTTTCCAGTTTATGGAGACATCAGAGGGTGACATAGCGATCCGCAGTGTGATGCGCTGTTTGCGCTATCGAGTAAATATAAATAAGCAGGCTAATTATGCGCCTGGTTGATAGTTGCTGCAATGCGGATAGCAGTTAAACCTAAAAGGGGAGAGAAGGTGTTGCAGCCCACAGGACTGCAACAAAGACTCAGTACAGAGACGGGGAGCCTTCAGGGCGTGTCTTGAAGCGGCGATGTAACCACATGTATTGCTCGGGGGCCATCATAATGCATTTTTCAACGATTTTATTCATCCAGGCCGCCGTTGTTTCAGCATTGTCCAGCGGTGGTGAACACTCCGGTGGCAGCATGATCAATTGATACCCCTTGCCGTCAGGTTTGCGACGGGGAACAAATGGCACCAGGCAGGCATTCGACATTCGGGACAGCATCCAGGTTCCGGACGTCGTCGCAGCCTGTTCAACGGCGAACAAAGGCACAAATACACTGGCGCGAGGGCCATAGTCGTGATCCGGCGCGTACCAGACCACTTCACCTTTCTTCAACGCTTTAATCATCCCTTTCAGGTCTTTACGATCGAGCATTGATTTATTGGAGCGCATACGCCCCCAGGTTTGTAGCCAGTCGAGCAGAGGATTGTCGTTAGGACGATACACACCAATTCCCGGCTCTTGTAAGCCAAACTGGCGTGCACCCAACTCGAGGGTCAAAAAGTGCAGACCAACTAACAGGATCCCACGCTTTTGTGCCTGAACGTCCCGGATATGCTCCATTCCGATAACTTCAGTCCAGCGTGATATTCGCCTGTCGGACCAAAACCAGGCCATGCCGGTTTCCATTACGCCCATACCGACAGACTCAAAGTTTTTTACCATCATCTGCTGGCGTTCCTGCTCGCTCATTTGCGGGAAGCACAGTTCCAGATTGCGGGAAACAATCTTTGCCCGACGTTTCATCAAGCGTAATGCCAGACGGCCTAATGCGCATCCCAATTTATAGAGCACTGGGTAGGGTAACTGTACGATTAACCAAAGGATGCCAATACCCAGCCAGGTTAACCAATAACGCGGATGCAGTAGCGCAGCCGAAAACTTGGGTAAATTCGTCATGTCTATCCTGTCTTCTAACGACCAATTCCCTGTATTGTCGCATTTTTTTGCGCGTATCTAAAATTTACGACGGGAGAGTGGTGATTAAATCATCAATTGTTGTTGCATTTTTATCGTGAAGTATGAAATGTAGCGTAAAATGTGTGGATGTAAATTGGCGAAGTTTGCTTTATCATGCCGGCCGATTTTCATTTTTACTGATTGCAGGATACGTACACCATGCCAGTGTTACACAACCGCATTTCGAATGACGCGCTCAAAGCTAAAATGCTGGCGGAATCTGAGCCGCGCACGACGATTTCATTCTATAAATATTTCACCATCGCTGATCCTCAGCAAACGCGTGATGCACTGTATCAACTGTTCACTACACTGAATGTGTTTGGCCGCGTATATCTTGCACGGGAAGGCATTAACGCACAAATCAGTGTACCGCAAAGTAACGTTGATGCGTTTCGCCAACAGTTATACGCATTTGATCCTGCATTATCCGGGTTGCGTCTCAATATTGCATTAGATGATGACGGCAAATCTTTCTGGGTTCTGCGCATGAAGGTCCGTGAGCGAATTGTTGCGGATGGCATTGATGATCCTGATTTTGACGCCAGCAACGTGGGTGATTATCTGAAGGCAGCTGAAGTGAATGCCATGCTGGACGATCCGGATGCGGTGTTTATTGATATGCGCAACCACTATGAATATGAAGTGGGTCACTTCGAAAACGCGCTGGAGATCCCGGCAGACACCTTCCGCGATCAGCTGCCGAAAGCGGTAGAAATGATGCAGGAGCATAAGGATAAAAAAATCGTTATGTATTGTACCGGGGGGATTCGTTGTGAGAAAGCCAGTGCCTGGATGAAACATAACGGGTTTAGCAAAGTCTGGCACATTGAGGGCGGCATTATTGAGTATGCCCGCAAAGCGCGTGAGCAGGGGCTGCCTGTGCGTTTTATCGGCAAAAATTTTGTTTTCGATGAACGCATGGGAGAGAGGATCTCTGACGATGTGATTTCGCATTGTCACCAGTGCGGTACCGCATGTGACAGCCATACCAATTGCAAAAACGATGGCTGCCATCTGCTGTTTATACAATGTCCAGCCTGTGCGCAAAAGTATAAAGGCTGCTGTAGTGAACTGTGTTGTGAAGAGAGCGAACTGCCGGAAGAAGAGCAGCGCCGCCGTCGCGCGGGACGTGAGAATGGCAATAAGATCTTTAATAAATCGCGTGGTCGTTTAAATACTAAGCTCGGTATTCCCGATCCTGCGCAATAACACGATGCCGGATGGCGGCAAAAGCCTCATCCGGCATCAATAGGATGTTATTTCTGCTGTACGCCTTCCACCGAGATAATTAATTCGACTTCCTGCGAAGCGGGACCGAGATCGGTGGTAATGTTGAAATCCTTCAGCTTTATTTTCCCTTGAGCTTCAAAACCGGCGCGTGTGCCACCCCATGGATCGCCCCCTTGACCCATCAACTTTGCATCCAGTGTTACCGGTTTGGTGACGCCGTTCAGGGTCAGGTTACCGGTGATATCTAAATCGTTGCCCTCTTTCTTCACGCTGGTGGACGTAAAGGTGGCCTGCGGGAACTTGCTCACATTGAGGAATTCTGCACTACGCAGGTGTTTGTCACGTTCGGCATGATTGGTATCAACGCTGTTGGTGTTGATGGTGACATTGACTTTATCGGCAGCCGGATTTTTCTCGTCAAAGGTAAATGTGCCGTCGAAGTCTTTAAATGTGCCGTACAGCCAGCTGTATCCCAGATGCTGAATGCGGAAATTAACAAAGGCATGCTGTCCCTCTTTGTCAATTTTGTAATCCGCTGCGATAGCAGAGCCGGTCGTGAATAATAAAGAGGCGAGTGTGAGTCCCAGCAGGTTTTTTTTCATTTTAAGCTCCATAGTCAGATGACGATTTTCCCAACATGCGATTAAGGGTATCGTCGTTATCGATAAAGTGATGTTTCAGGGCCATTAACCCATGCAGAAGTGATAAAACCACCACGGCCCACGCGAGCCACAGGTGCACGCTACCGGCGATGTCAGCTTGCACGCCTGCGTTGGCAAACGTGGCGGGAACATCGAACCAACCAAATACGCTTATTGCTTTACCGTCTGCGGTAGAGATCAGATAGCCGCTGATGCCAATAGAAAAAAGCAGGGTATACAGCGTGAGGTGGCCCAATGCCGCCGCAATACGGGTTAAACGGGAATAGCTTTTCAGTGCGGCAGGGGGAGGGGAAACAACCCGCCAGACAATGCGGACAACCAGTCCCATCATCAGCAACACACCGATACTTTTATGCAGTTCAGGCGCCTGGTGATACCAACCATCGTAATAACTGAGTGTTACCATCCATAAACCCAGAGCAAACATGCCATAGACGGCAATAGCGACCAGCCAGTGTAATGCGGCAGACACCACGCCATAGCGCTGTGGACTATTATTGAATTGCATAAATACACCGTTAGATATTTCAGAAGTGAATGAAAATGGCGCGTAAAAGACATTAATGCAACTAATAAATAACAATGGTGATGATATTTGTTTTTATTTCAATAAAATTGATTGATTAAAGGCGCAATCATCAAATCGTTAGTGTGAGTGGCCATTGAGAAGGGCTTGAAAACAAGGAAGGATGAAGATTATGTTATTCAGTTTATTGCAATGAAATTAAGAAATTATCAGTTTTTGTCAATTAATGTCAGCGCATATAGATTAGAAGAACATAATATATATGACGTCCATAATCGCCAGCAGCGACCATAAAATAATGTAGAGCATGAAATGCTCGCGAATATTATTAACCAGATAGTTAAAGATGCGGCGCATCAATGTTATTCCTGTCATTTAAAATGGCCTCACCAACGAGGCCATTGATCAATTATCGCTTAAAACGGGACAGCCTGAATGGCGTCAGGTCAAAGGCTGACGGTTTACCTTGGGCAAACTCAGCCGCAATTTCGCCCAGTACGGAAGCAAACTTAAAACCGTGTCCGCTGAGTCCGGTAATCACCAGCGTGTTGTCATGGTCTGGCAGCGTATCGATAATGAAGTCTTCATCTGGCGAGTTATCGTAAGTACAGGATGCACCATGCAGACAACAGCCGATGCCAGGCAAAATAGCGCGCAGGAATGGGAAGGCTTCCGAACCATCGCTGGTGACAGCGGCAAACGGTTTACGTTCTTCAGGTGAATGAATGACCTGTCCGCCGTTATGCCTGCCAATTTTTAACTCGTCATTTTCAGCCGGAAAACCGTAGTATTGATCGCCATTAGGCAGTTCGCCGGTAAATGCCGGGAATTTGTTTTTGACACTGTAGCGCCCGTCAGCCTGATACCATGCGAATACCTTACGCACCGGCTGTATCGGCAGTTCAGGCAATAATGCCTTGACCCAGGTGCCGGCGCTGACGACAACTTTTTTCGCGTGGTAGTCACCATCGGCTGTTGCAACCGTTACGCCATCATCGTGGTGATGAATTGCCGTGACGGGGCATTTAAACAACTGCGCACAACCTGCCTCTTCAGCCAGGCGAATCCAGGTTTTAATGGCTAGCTCACTGCGCAAAAAACCGGATTCGGCTTCAAACAGCCCGATATAGTTTTCAGGCACGCGAATTTCTGGCCAGCGAGTCATGATGGCTGCTGCATCCAGCTGTTCGACATTGAGTTGCCACTGTTTGGCACTTTGCGCCACGGTCGCTAAAAAGGTCGAATCTGCAGGACCCAGGTTGATAACGCCAGAGCGAACAAAAACAGGCTCTTCATTTTGTGCGGAAAGTTCATCCCACAATGTTTGCGCACGTAGCACCAGCGGAACGTATTTTTCACCTTCGCCATACGCATGACGAATTAATCGTGTATCGCCGTGGTGGCTGCCCTGTTGATGCGGTGGCATATGCGCATCGATCATCAGAACGTTGAGACCGGCGCGAGTGGCGTAGTATCCGGCTGCGGCGCCCACGGAACCGCTGCCAATAATGATTAAGTCGTATTTCATCCGCTTCTCTCTGCAATCGCGATAGTATACCTTAAATAATTCGAGTTGCAGGACCAAACGCCCGGGCCGTTTTGAACAGCGCCCCCGAAGGGGTGAGGCCGTAAGGCCGAATCACGCGGCGACGCAGCGAATCCCAGGGATGGGCCGAGTAATAAAGCCAACGCATATGCAACTTGAAGTATGACAGGTATAGCAGAGTAAATAACTGACCCGGAATATTCAACCTGCAAATAAGAAAGGCACCATGAAGGTGCCTTTTGATGGTGTGATGTATCAGGTTTAATGTCGCTGATACTCATTTACCTGGTAATCGCCAGATTCAATTTTAGCGATTCCGGCTTCTAATATCGAAATAAATTGCCTGGCAACATCAGTGGTTAACCAGAGCGTTTGACCGACCTCAGTCCCATCCGGGTCCGGACGATTCGGGGTCTGGTAGTGCAAACGCAGCATCAGCGCATCGTAGCTATCAACAGTGCTGATGTCCCATCCTACAAGCGGATGAGTCTGAATGACTTCATTATTCTTTTCCATCATGCCCCCTAATTCGTGTTACTAGACAACGGTTTTCGAGGTTCAATGCGTTTTTTTCTGAAGCAACTTCAGTATATCAATAAATAAGGGTATTCATTGAAAATTTAAAGAGGGCGGCGCATAAATTTTTTGTTTTCAGTGTTATATGATTAATAAAACAACATGTCATTCATTTTTTTTTAGCATGTTGTGCAATTATTTTGGTGTTTTGATTAAAAGATAATCAATGTGTTTAATATAAATTATCTGCTAGCGTGGTGAATGCAAGATTGATTTAAAGGATGCACGCATAAAAAAGCCGGGGCGACCCGGCAAACAAACATCACTGCATATCATTTTTTATTCGTTGATGAACCAGTCATCCGCGCTTTCCCAGGTTTCCTGTAGGATTTCGCTGATGCGTTCTTTGTCCTCTTTTGTTGCGCCAATAACCGACAAGTTGTTGGTACCGGCATAACGAACGGTAACGTTACCTTCGTTATCCGGAAAATGATGATGAATACGGCGGGAGAGTTCATCTGCCAGCGCGTCGATAGCACCGGCTGGTAAAGGTGAAGTTTTGGCAATAGTGACTTCAATATGCATAATAGCCCCCTGTTGTTTATACTGGTTATTTATACAGTTAACTGCGCCAGTTGACAACAGGAGGCTACACTTTTTTAGCGTTTTACTGACCAGCGTACCGTTTCACCGCCAAGGAAAGGCACCAACGTATCGTTTTCCAACGCAATGTTCTCCGGGACCAGGTGCTCCACGCGTTCCAGCTCAATAAAGGTCTCATTCACCGGCAAACCATAGAACTGTGGGCCATTGAGTGAGCAGAAGGCTTCGAAATGGTCCAGGGCGTTCATCTCTTCGAACACAGTGGCATAGCTGCCCAGCGCGGTTGGCGCATTAAAGCAGCCCGCACAGCCGCAACTGGACTCTTTACGATGACGCGCATGCGGTGCGGAGTCGGTACCCAGGAATGCACGACTGAATCCGCTGGCAACCAGTTCACGCAGCGCCTGCTGGTGAACGTTACGTTTGAGTATTGGCAGGCAGTACAGATGCGGACGAATTCCACCGACCAGCATATGGTTGCGGTTAAACATTAAATGCTGCGGTGTGATGGTTGCTGCAAGAAGCTCGTTACCATCGCGCACGTATTCGGCGGCATCTTTGGTCGTGATATGTTCAAACACCACTTTTAGCGCGGTTAAACGCTGACGTAAGGGATCCATCACCGTTTCGATGAAACGTGCTTCGCGATCGAAAATGTCGATATCAGCGTGCGTCACTTCACCGTGCACCAACAGTGGCATCCCCAATTTTTCCATGCGCTCCAGTACCGGCATAATGGCATCGACCGAGGTTACACCCTGTGTCGAGTTGGTTGTTGCATTAGCGGGATAAAGTTTCGCGGCGGTGAAGACGCCTTCATTGAATCCACGCTCAAGTTCATTAGGATCCAGCGTGTCCGTTAAGTAGCAGGTCATTAACGGAGTAAAGCTATGTCCGGCGGGTACAGCGTCCAGAATGCGCTGACGGTACGCAATGGCCGCATCAACTGTCGTGACCGGCGGAGCGAGGTTTGGCATAACGATCGCGCGACCATAAGTTTCACTGGTATAAGGCACGACAGTTTTCAACATGTCGCCATCGCGAAGGTGAAGGTGCCAGTCGTCTGGGCGGCGGATCTTTAAAACCTGGGATGGTGCAGTCATTAATATGCTCCGGCTGAGGATAGTCTTTTTTGCCGGAAACAAAGGATAAGCGGAAACGTTTTCGTTTGCACGAAAAAAAAGGGCGCATTAGCGCCCTGTTGTTTATTAATCGGTGAACGGGATAATGATTTCACCCGGTTTAACCTCAATCCCTTTCGCCAGTTTTTTCGCCAATGCTTCGCCTTTGCTGCTGTCTTCACGCAGAATGTAGGCCGGTTGCTGGTTAAAGTAATTCCGCAGCGACTGATTTAAGTAGGGCATCAGAGTTTGCAGTACAGATTGCATTTTCTCTGGTGTGACGGTCGCATCGACCACTTCCATTTCTTGCAGATAAATCGCGCCTTTTTCTTTATTGAAGACTGGCAATGCTTTTAACTTCAACTTCATGGTCGCTTTCTGGCTACCAAAAAGGGAATTCATATCCAGATTGGCGTCGCCTGTCAGAGTCACTTTATTCGGTTCTTCGCGACCAATCTGGCTGGCGAGATTGGTCAGTACGATGTGGGCTTCAGCAACGCCAGGCAGACCAATATCTTTCGAGAAGTCGTTATGCTTAGCCAGTGCCTGATTAATCTCTTGCTCGCTAACCGTGTATTGTGTGAGTTGATTACAACCAACCAACAGGCCGCTGACAATCAGTGCAGCAGCAAAAAAAATCTTTTTCATGGGGTTCCTCAACATGATACTTGTGGCGTAATCGTGACACAAAGCAGCATCCAGCACCAGCGGCCCGGGCACCAGCAGAAAAAACTGAAATTGAGTCCGGGACGTCTGGTCAGCTATCAGGCATCAGGTTCCAGCATGCCGCGTGACGGGCGTTTATGGCTAAACTGCCAACCCAGCGCGAGGAAGGTGATAAAGCCGATAATGCCGAGCATCATCCACGGGAGTTCTGGCTGTGACAGTGCTTTACCCATGTCAAACAGCCAGCCGCCACCGATATAACCGATGGCACCGCCGATGGCTAATCCGAGGCGGCTAAAGCCCATGTAACTGCCCCGTGCGCGCGCATTTGCCAACGACGCGCTCAACGTCTCGCGCGCCGGTTCGGCGATGATAGAACCGATATAGAAGGTGCAAATCAGGGTGAACAACTGCTGCAAATTCCCGACGAGGCCAATGGGCATCATGCTCAGAGACATAACCAGCAGACCCGCCATCAGACGATGTTCAAGGCGAAAGCGTTTTTCACTCCAGCGTGCAATCGGGTACAGCAGCGTTAAAGAGAGACATGCCTCGATGGCATACATCCATTTCACGGCGGCCGGTGAGCCAGCGATGTCGTTCACCATGATGGGCAGCATCAGCATCACCTGTACCGCCAGCATGTAATAGCCCGCCAGCGTCAGCACATAGGTGACAAAGCGCTTGTCATGCATCACGTGGCTCATCCCTTCGCGCACCGGAATTTTCACCGTCGACAGTTTCCATGCCGGGAGCAGCCAGGCGTTAAACGCCGCGCACAGAACGAACAAAATTGCGCCGGTGGCACATACCAGACGGAAATCGTACTGTAACAGCCAACTGCCGAGCAATGCGCCGACCACGGCACCGGCACTGTCCTGCATCATCAGAATAGAAAAAAAACGCCCGCGCTTTTCCGGGCGGATCAGTTTGACCACCAGCGCCGAGCGGGGCGGGTCGAATAACGTACCACCTAAACCGGAGAGGAAACAGGAGAACCACAATAGCCAGGGTTCGTGTGCAATCCCCATCGTGGCGAACCCGGCGGCACGCATCAGCATACCGGTCACAATCATCGGTTTGGCACCAAAGCGGTCAGCAATTGCGCCGCCAAAAATCCCCAGACCTTGCTGGATAAATTGGCGCAATCCAAGTGCGATACCGACCATCACGGCGGCCCAGCCCATTTGGTCGACGAAACGGATAGAGATCAGTGGGAAAACGACAAAGAAACCCAGCACGACCAGCATATTATCGATGAGCAGGAAATATTTACCCAGGTTCCTTGCCTGCGAGACTTGCGACATTTCCCCTCCAGGGAAAAAACTCGTCACTCGGTGGAGAGTTTAAAAGATAAGCACCTTCTATTCTGCGGTGTCGTTTGTGCTTTTCCCACCCTTGGCGGGACAATATTTTTTTATCAAAAGTCAGTCTTGATAGAGAGTTTTCATCAAAATGTGTGAATAATTCAAAAAATGGCATTTTGCTCTTTTCACACGGTGTATTTGCACAGGTATAGTAATGCGAATTGCGTATTGAAGACGTTACGGGAAGGAGTAGGTATAGAATGTTTGGCTATCGCAGTAACGTGCCAAAAGTGCGCTTAACCACGGACCGCCTGGTCGTGCGTTTGGTGCATGAGCGTGATGCCTGGCGTCTGGCAGATTATTACGCAGAGAATCGTCATTTCTTAAAGCCCTGGGAACCTATCCGCGATGAAAGCCACTGCTACCCCTCTGGCTGGCAGGCGCGTCTGAGCATGATCTCTGAATTCCATAAACAAGGCACAGCCTGGTATTTCGCGTTGCTCGATCCTGACGAAAAAGAAATTATCGGCGTTGCGAACTTCTCGAACGTGGTGCGCGGATCTTTCCACGCCTGTTATCTTGGTTATTCCATTGCGCAGAAGTGGCAAGGGCAGGGGCTGATGTACGAAGCCCTGACCGCCGCTATTCGTTATGTGCAGCGGACGCAACATATTCACCGCATTATGGCGAACTACATGCCACACAATAAGCGTAGCGGCGATTTGCTGGCGCGACTCGGCTTTGAGAAAGAAGGGTATGCAAAAGACTATCTGCTGATTGATGGACAGTGGCGCGATCATGTGCTGACGGCGTTGACTACATCAGAATGGACCCCCGGTCGCTAAGTTTCAGGCGCACGGCCTGAATAATGGAGAAGACGATGAAATACGAATTAACCGCCACCGAAGCCCGTGTGATTGGCTGCTTATTAGAAAAGCAGGTTACTACACCGGAACAATATCCCCTTTCCGTGAATGGTGTGGTGACCGCGTGTAATCAAAAAACCAACCGTGAACCGGTGATGAATCTATCGGAAGCCGACGTGCAGGATCAGCTTGATAACCTGGTAAAAAGGCATTTTCTGCGTACGGTGAGCGGCTTTGGTAATCGCGTGACCAAATACGAACAACGGTTCTGTAATTCAGAGTTTGGCAATCTTAAGCTTAGCGCGGGTGAAGTGGCATTGATCACCACGCTGTTACTCCGTGGCGCTCAAACACCGGGTGAATTACGTAGCCGCGCATCCCGAATGTATGAGTTCAGCGATATGGCGGAAGTGGAGTCGACGCTGGAGAAACTGGCTACCCGGGAAGATGGCCCTTATGTGGTCCGCCTGGCGCGTGAACCTGGGAAACGAGAAAGTCGTTATATGCACCTGTTTTGTGGCGAGGTTGATGAGTCACTCGCTGCGGCAGATGAACCGCAGGCGGCGTCTGGAGATTTGCAGGCGCGTGTTGAAGCGCTGGAAACCGAAGTGGCAGAGTTGAAACAGCGGCTCGATTCGTTATTGGCACACCTGGGAGACTAACGTGGGAAAATTGCGTATTGGCGTGGTCGGGTTAGGGGGCATCGCGCAAAAGGCATGGTTGCCAGTGTTGGGCGCATCTGCGGACTGGACGCTGCAGGGCGCATGGTCTCCCTCGCGGGAAAAAGCGCAGCGTATTTGTGAGACCTGGCGAATGCCATACGTTGATTCCGTACAGAATTTAGCGGCAACCTGTGATGCCGTTTTCGTTCATTCCAGTACCGCCACTCACTACGCCGTAGTGAGTGAATTGCTGAATGCCGGCGTTCATGTTTGCGTGGACAAGCCGCTGGCAGAAAATCTGCGCGAAGCTGAACAACTGGTGGAGCTGGCGGCGCGGAAAAAACTGACGCTAATGGTTGGATTTAATCGTCGCTTTGCGCCGCTGTATCAGGATCTAAAGGTGCAGTTGGGCAATGCGGCGTCAGTCCGTATGGACAAGCACCGTACGAACAGCGTCGGGCCGCACGATCTGCGTTTTACGCTGCTGGATGATTATCTGCACGTGATAGACACCGCGCTGTGGCTGGCAGGAGGAAAGGTTCAACTTAATGGCGGCACGCTGTTAACAAATGACATCGGTGAAATGCTTTATGCTGAACATCATTTTTCTGCCGATCAGCTACAGATAACCACCAGTATGCACCGCCGTGCTGGTAGCCAACGCGAGAGCGTGCAGGCGGTGACGGACGGTGGCCTGATTGACGTTACGGATATGCGTGAATGGCGCGAGGAACGTGGGCAAGGCGTAGTGCACAAGCCGGTAGCAGGCTGGCAAACCACCCTGGAACAGCGTGGTTTTGCCGGATGCGCACGCCATTTTATTGAGTGCGTGCAAAATCAGACGGTTCCGCAGACGGCAGGCGAACAGGCGCTACTGGCCCAGCGCGTTGTCGAAATGCTGTGGCGGGAGGCGATGGCGGAATAACCCCCTGTAACATCTGGCGGTAGTAATTCAATGTAATCCAGGTACTATATGCCAACTCAAAAATAACACCTCTTTTCAACCCTTGGCTGGTTTGTTGGCTTGATAAGACGCAAAGGCGTTGCCAGCAGGCACTGCGAAATTATCGGATACCGGCGCTTATGTCTTATCCGGTAAATGGGCTGATTATGCGGGGTTCTGCCTCAGAGTCTGGAATACAACATAGATGAATTTATTAAAATCGCTGGCAGCCGTCAGCTCGATGACGATGTTCTCACGTGTGCTGGGTTTTGCGCGTGATGCGATTGTCGCCAGAATCTTTGGCGCAGGGATGGCGACAGATGCCTTTTTTGTGGCATTCAAACTTCCTAACCTGCTGCGCCGCATTTTTGCTGAGGGAGCGTTCTCTCAGGCGTTTGTACCGATTCTTGCCGAATACAAAAGTAAGCAGGGCGAAGACGCCACCCGCGTGTTTGTCGCTTACGTTTCCGGGCTGTTGACGCTGGCGCTGGCCGTCGTCACGGTGGCCGGGATGCTTGCTGCGCCGTGGGTGATAATGGTCACCGCGCCAGGGTTTGCCGATACTGCAGATAAGTTCACACTGACCACCCAACTGCTGCGAATTACCTTTCCTTATATTCTGCTGATCTCATTGGCTTCGCTGGTGGGGGCAATCCTGAACACCTGGAACCGCTTTTCCATTCCGGCGTTTGCGCCCACGTTTCTGAATATCAGTATGATCGGCTTCGCGCTGTTTGCCGCGCCTTATTTCCATCCGCCGGTGCTGGCGCTGGCGTGGGCTGTCACCGTGGGCGGTGTGCTGCAATTGGTTTATCAGCTTCCACATTTGAAGAAAATTGGCATGCTGGTGCTGCCGCGCGTGAACTTCCACGATGCCGGGGCGATGCGCGTCGTGAAGCAAATGGGCCCGGCGATCCTTGGGGTCTCTGTCAGCCAGATTTCTCTCATCATCAATACGATTTTCGCCTCGTTTCTGGCTTCCGGCTCGGTTTCATGGATGTACTATGCCGACCGCCTGATGGAGTTTCCGTCTGGCGTACTCGGCGTAGCATTGGGGACTATCCTGCTGCCATCACTGTCCAAAAGCTTTTCCAGCGGTAATCATGACGAGTATTGCCGTTTGATGGACTGGGGCCTGCGTTTGTGTTTTCTGCTGGCATTACCGAGCGCCGTAGCGTTGGGTATTCTGGCTAAACCGCTGACGGTTTCTCTGTTCCAGTACGGTAAATTTACCGCCTTTGATGCTGCCATGACCCAGCGTGCGCTGGTGGCGTACTCGGTTGGTTTGATTGGCTTGATCGTAGTGAAAGTGTTGGCTCCAGGTTTCTATTCGCGCCAGGATATTAAAACGCCGGTAAAGATTGCCATTGTAACGCTGATTATGACCCAGGTAATGAACCTGGCGTTTATCGGGCCGCTGAAGCATGCCGGGCTGTCGCTGTCGATTGGTCTGGCAGCGTGTCTGAACGCGTCATTGCTGTACTGGCAGTTGCGTAAGCAGAAAATCTTTACTCCCCAACCGGGTTGGGCCTGGTTCCTGATGCGACTGGTGATTTCTGTGCTGGTGATGTCGGCCGCGCTGGTAGGGATGCTTTACATGATGCCGGACTGGTCTCAAGGTACGATGTTATGGCGTTTGTTGCGTCTGATGGCCGTCGTGGTGGCAGGTATTGCCGCTTACTTTGCTGCGCTCGCCGTGCTGGGCTTTAAAGTGAAAGAGTTTGTACGCCGGACGGCGTAATGAACATCCGATGCCGGATGGCGGCGCAACGCCGCATCCGGCCAACAGAATAGCGTTGCCTGATAAGCACAAGGCCATCAGGCAATCATCAAATAGAGAATTTCTTCCCGCCGCGATGTGCCGCAGAGGTCTGGCCGTTCGCGCCATACAGCGTCGGCTCCTGGTGCGGTTTCAGCACTTGAATTGCCTGTTGATTGCGTTCGATTTGCCCTTCGAGCAGCCAACCATTGTGCTGGTTGAGATCGCGCAAATGCTGTGTCTTCCTGGTGATAGTCTGCCAGCGCTCGGCAATCTCATCATTGGCGCTGCGCGTGGCATCATTTTCCAGGCGGCGCTGCTGTTCCAGATAATCGAGGGTGGCCAGCAAAGAACTTTTTTCTTCTGTAATTCGCTGTAGCTGGCTACCGTTGATCTGCCCTGCAGAAAGCTGATGCTGCTCAGCATCCATCACCGTTTTCAGGTCATTGAGGACGGTCGTCATCTGATCAAGTATTTCTGACAAACGAGTCATACTTTATTTACTCTGTAGGTAGCTCTGTGCCTCGCGGATCAGCGAGTCGGCAATTTTTCCGGTATCCATTTTCAGCTCGCCGTTACGGATCGCGGTTTTCAGCGCTTCGACACGTTCCATGTTGATGTCATTGGTGCCGGGCTGCATCAGTTTGGCCTGAGCGTCACTCAGCATTACGCTGGTGCTGTTTGTCGTCGCTGTTTTTTCCTTCCGCGCTTTTTGTACCGGCGAGTCGCTGGTTTCGCGTGGCTGGACAGTGCTTACTGGCTTCAATGGTGAGGTACGATCAATACTCATTTTTTCTATCCTCATCGAGGGGTTACGCTATAGCGACCCGCTTTAATCATTGGTTGATTATCTATCGGCACTCGCTAAAAAATCTTTAACCTATTATAGGTTAATAAGAATATTCCCATCAGAATCGACGATTCCACTCACCACCTGACCCGAAATCATCCGCACTCGTGCGTTTTGCGCGACGGCTGCATTGTTGAGCGCTTTACCTTCGGCATTGACCCGAAAGCCGTCTCCGTTGGCGATAACCATCACGCGCTGACCCGCTTTTATCCGCCATGCCTGGCGCAACATTGTGAGCTGGATTGGCTGACCCGGAACCAGGTCGCGCAGGCTCACGGCATCCTGAACCTGATTAATGTCCAGTACGGCGCGTGGCGGCAGTTGATCCAGACGACCTCGTTTTAGCGTTACGCTGGCCGCGTTCAGGGCGCTTCCTCGGGCAACAGGGGCCGCTGCGACAACATAGTTGCCGGTGGCTTGCACAGTGACCTGCAGATAGCGTTTTTCATTGGCGCAGCGGGCCAGTACGTTCACGTTACCCCACAGTTTTGCACTGCCGGACACGCTCAGCGCAGGCTGGTCACAGCTGGGCTGCAAGTTTGGCGGCGTACGGACAGTGACGACCACCTCATCGCTAAACCCGGCCAGGCGCTGGGAAAACCACGCGGTTAACTGCGAATTCAGGTCTTGTGCCAGCGTCATAGGGCTGAACAGCAGTGCTGCCACAACTATTCCACGTTTAAACGTTTGCATCAAAACCTCGCGCTTTTTCAGGTAGTGGCAGGATTCTACCTGTGTGACGCAGTCATCAACGCAACAAATAGCGACGCATTTTGCGTTTATTCCGGCGATAACGCGCGCGTGATGGGATTTAAGCTGTCGGCTGAATCTTGTCATTTGCGGAGGAGATATGCTCGATAAGCTCGACGCCGCCTTACGTTTTCAACAGGAAGCGCTGAATTTGCGCGCCCAACGCCAGGAAATATTAGCGGCCAACATTGCCAATGCCGACACGCCAGGGTATCAGGCGCGCGACCTGGATTTCGCCAGTGAATTAAAAAAAGTCATGGTGCGCGGGCGGGAAGAAACCGGCGGTGTTTCGTTGACGCTGACCTCTGCACAACACATTCCTGCCCAGACTGTCTCGGCGCCATCTACGGAGTTGCTCTATCGCATTCCTGACCAGCCGTCTCTGGATGGCAACACGGTGGATATGGACCGGGAGCGTACGCAGTTTGCGGATAACAGCCTGAAGTACCAGATGGGGCTTACCGCGTTAGGTGGGCAAATCAAGGGCATGATGAACGTGCTGCAAGGAGGGAACTAACCCGTGGCGTTGCTCAATATTTTTGATATCGCAGGTTCTGCGCTGACGGCTCAGTCTCAGCGTCTGAACGTGGCTGCCAGCAACATGGCGAACGCCGATAGCGTGACCGGACCTGATGGTCAGCCGTATCGCGCAAAACAGGTTGTTTTTCAGGTCGATGCAGCGCCAGGCGCAGCAACCGGTGGCGTAAAAGTCGCTGACGTCATTGAAAGTCAGGCGCCGGACAAGCTGGTTTATGAGCCGGGCAATCCGCTGGCGGATGCGAATGGCTACGTAAAAATGCCGAATGTCGACGTGGTCGGCGAGATGGTTAACACCATGTCTGCTTCACGCAGCTATCAGGCAAACGTTGAAGTGCTCAATACCGTAAAAAGCTTGATGCTTAAAACGCTGACGCTGGGCCAGTAAAGGAGGCGCACATGTCCGTTGCTGTAAAAATGAATGACCCGAGTACGTCGGGTGTTAATGCTGCCACTGGCAAAAGTTCGCTGACAGGGAGCAACGCGGCTGATCTGCAAAGCAGCTTTCTGACGCTTCTGGTCGCGCAGTTAAAAAACCAGGACCCGACCAACCCGCTGCAAAACAATGAGTTGACTACCCAGTTAGCGCAAATTAGTACCGTAAGCGGCATTGAAAAATTGAATACCACGCTGGGATCGATCTCCGGACAGATCGATAGCAGCCAGTCGTTACAGGCCAGTACGCTGATTGGTCATGGCGTCATGATCCCGGGGACCACCATTCTGACCGGTAAAGGTGCGGAAGAAGGGGCAACGACGACCACGACACCGTTTGGCGTTGAGCTGCAGCAACCGGCAGATAAGGTTACCGCAACCATTACCGATAAAGACGGCAAGGTGGTACGCACCATTGATATTGGCGGGTTGAAAGCGGGCGTTCACACCTTTACCTGGGATGGCACCATGACGGACGGCACGGATGCGCCGAGCGGTTCGTATAACGTTTCGATTGCGGCCAGCAACGCCGGAACGCAACTTGTGGCGCAGCCTCTACAGTTTGCGCTGGTGCAGGGTGTTATCCGCAGTAACGGCGGTAATACGCTGGACCTGGGCACCTATGGAACCACCACCCTCGACGAAGTACGGCAGATAATTTAAGCCTTCACACTTATCAGGAGTAAGTCATGGCCTTTTCACAAGCGGTCAGCGGTCTGAACGCTGCAGCGACCAACCTCGATGTCATTGGTAACAACATCGCCAACTCCGCCACTTACGGTTTTAAATCCGGTACGGCATCCTTTGCCGATATGTTCGCCGGTTCTAAAGTGGGTCTGGGCGTTAAAGTTGCGGGTATTACCCAGGACTTTACCGATGGTACCACCACCAACACTGGACGTGGGCTGGATGTGGCTATCAGCCAGAACGGTTTTTTCCGTATGGTTGACAGCAATGGTTCTGTTTTCTTCAGCCGTAACGGTCAGTTCAAGCTCGATGAAAACCGTAATATCGTTAACATGCAGGGACTGAAACTGACAGGCTATCCGGCGACCGGTACGCCGCCGACAGTTCAGCAGGGTGCGAACCCGGGGCCGATCACGATCCCCAATACATTGATGGCGGCACAGGCAACCAGCAAGGCCTCAATGCAGATCAACCTGAACTCGTCGGATAAAATCCCGACAACGACAAAGTTCGATCCGAAAGATGCTGACAGCTATAACAAAAAAGGCCCTGTCACCGTTTATGACAGCCTGGGCAATGCCCACGAAGTTAACGCCTATTTTGTAAAACAGCCTGATAACAAATGGGCTGTCTATACCATTGATAGCAGCGATCCTAAGGCTGCTGTACCAACCGCACCGACGTCCACGCTGGAATTTGATACCAATGGGGCGCTAATCGGCGGCGGTACATTCAATATCACCACAGCTGCGCTCAATGGCGCACCGGCCGTCACCTTCGCAATGAGTTTCCAGAACTCCATGCAGCAGAACACCGGTGCAAACAACATTGTTGCCACTAACCAGGACGGCTACAAACCAGGCGATCTGGTGAGCTACCAGATTAACAATGACGGTACCGTAGTCGGTAACTACTCCAACGAACAGAAACAGGTTCTGGGACAGATCGTGCTGGCAAACTTTGCCAACAACGAAGGTCTGGCGTCTCAGGGCGATAACGTCTGGGCAGCAACTCAGGCTTCCGGTGTGGCGCTGCTGGGTACCGCGGGTACGGGTAACTTCGGCAAGCTGACCAACGGTGCGTTGGAAGCTTCTAACGTGGATTTGAGTAAAGAACTGGTGAATATGATCGTCGCTCAGCGTAACTATCAGTCGAATGCGCAGACCATCAAAACCCAGGATCAGATCCTTAACACGCTGGTCAACCTGCGCTAAGCGCCTGACGGGATGGCTTAATGGATCACGCAATATATACCGCCATGGGCGCGGCCAGTCAGACGCTGAATCAACAGGCGGTGACGGCCAGCAACCTGGCAAATGCCTCCACACCGGGTTTTCGTGCTCAGCTCAACGCGCTGCGTGCGGTTCCCGTAGAAGGGCTTTCGCTGCCAACGCGTACGCTGGTGGTCGCCTCCACGCCTGGGGCCGATATGACGCCAGGCCAGATGGATTATACCTCCCGTCCGCTGGATGTGGCTTTGCAGCAGGATGGCTGGTTGGCTGTGCAGACCGCCGATGGTAGCGAAGGATACACCCGCAATGGCGCAATTCAGGTGAGTCCAACCGGTGAACTGACCATTCAGGGACATCCGGTGATCGGCGAAGCTGGGCCTATAGCGGTACCGGAAGGGTCGGAAGTGACTATCGCCGCTGACGGAACGATTTCGGCGCTCAACCCCGGCGATCCTGCGAATACGGTGGCGCCAGTAGGACGTCTGAAGCTGGTTAAAGCGACGGGAAGTGAAGTGCAACGTGGTGATGACGGTATGTTCCGTCTGAGTGCGGCAGCGCAGGCTACCCGGGGACCGACACTGCAAGCCGACCCCAGCATCCGCGTGATGTCGGGCGTACTGGAAGGCAGTAACGTCAAACCGGTTGCCGCGATGAGCGATATGATCGCCAGCGCTCGCCGCTTCGAAATGCAGATGAAGATTATCAGTAGCGTGGATGATAACGCAGGCCGTGCCAACCAACTGCTGTCGATGAGTTAATACAGGACATTTTATGATCAATTCATTATGGATCGCCAAAACCGGCCTGGACGCGCAGCAAACCAACATGGATGTGATTGCCAACAACCTGGCAAACGTCAGTACTAATGGTTTTAAACGCCAGCGTGCGGTGTTTGAAGATCTGCTGTACCAGACGATTCGCCAGCCTGGCGCTCAGTCTTCTGAACAGACAACGCTGCCGTCTGGTTTGCAGATTGGTACCGGTGTGCGTCCGGTTGCGACTGAACGTTTACACAGTCAGGGCAACCTGTCGCAGACCAACAACAGTAAAGATGTGGCGATTAAAGGCCAGGGGTTTTTCCAGGTCATGCTACCAGATGGCACGTCAGCTTATACTCGTGATGGCTCTTTCCAGGTGGATCAGAACGGTCAGTTGGTAACGGCGGGGGGGTTTCAGGTGCAGCCTGCAATCACTATTCCGGCTAACTCGCTGAGCATCACCATTGGACGCGACGGTATTGTCAGTGTGACTCAGCAGGGCCAGGCTGCGCCTGTTCAGGTGGGACAGCTCAACCTGACGACCTTCATGAATGATACCGGTCTGGAAAGTATTGGTGAGAATCTGTACACCGAAACGCAATCATCCGGCGCACCGAACGAAAGCACGCCGGGGCTGAACGGTGCGGGCCTGTTGTACCAGGGTTATGTGGAAACCTCTAACGTCAACGTGGCGGAAGAACTGGTCAACATGATCCAGGTTCAACGTGCTTATGAAATCAACAGTAAAGCGGTATCGACCACCGATCAGATGCTGCAGAAACTGACGCAACTCTAAAGTGACGTCCGGTGGGGTGAAAGCCTCACCGGCGCACTGATTTTGAAGATGAAGGCAATGCGAAAATACGCGCTTCACCCATACCCGATTTTGGCCCTGCTGGTGGTTTCACTGACAGGATGCGCCTGGATCCCGGCCACTCCGCTCGTGCAGGGCGCGACGACTGCCCAGCCAGTTCCAGGCCCGACGCCGGTGGCGAATGGATCAATATTTCAGTCTGCGCAGCCGATTAATTATGGCTACCAGCCGTTATTTGAAGACCGCCGTCCGCGCAATATTGGCGATACGTTGACTATCGTATTGCAGGAAAACGTCAGTGCGAGCAAAAGCTCCTCGGCGAATGCCAGTCGTGATGGCAAAACTAACTTTGGGTTTGACACAGTACCACGTTACCTGCAGGGATTATTTGGCAACGAGCGCGCCGACGTAGAGGCTTCTGGCGGTAACTCGTTTAACGGCAAAGGCGGCGCGAACGCCAGGAACACCTTCAGTGGTACGTTGACTGTGACGGTTGACCAGGTACTGGTGAATGGCAATTTACATGTCGTGGGTGAAAAACAGATCGCCATTAACCAGGGCACTGAATTCATTCGCTTCTCTGGGGTTGTTAACCCGCGCACCATTAGCGGCAGCAACTCTGTACCGTCAACGCAGGTTGCGGATGCGCGTATTGAATATGTCGGTAACGGCTATATCAATGAAGCGCAGAATATGGGCTGGTTGCAGCGTTTCTTCCTTAATTTATCGCCGATGTAAGCGAGGTATCCAGTGTTTAAAACTCTTGTTGGAATGGTACTGGTACTGGCTACCACCTTTGCGCATGCCGATCGCATTCGTGATCTGACCAGCGTGCAGGGCGTGCGGGAAAACTCGCTGATAGGCTACGGGCTGGTGGTCGGGCTGGACGGTACGGGTGACCAGACCACCCAGACACCGTTTACGACACAAACGCTGAATAACATGCTGTCGCAGTTGGGGATCACCGTGCCTACCGGCACCAATATGCAGCTGAAAAACGTGGCAGCGGTAATGGTCACCGCGCAGTTCCCGGCCTTTGGTCGTCAGGGGCAAACCATTGACGTAGTGGTCTCTTCAATGGGTAACGCCAAAAGCCTGCGCGGCGGAACGCTGCTGATGACGCCGCTGAAAGGGGTCGATAGCCAGGTGTATGCGTTGGCGCAGGGGAATATTCTGGTCGGTGGTGCAGGCGCCGCAGCGGGTGGTAGCAGCGTGCAGGTGAACCAGCTCAATGGCGGACGTATTACCAACGGCGCGACCATCGAACGCGAATTACCCAGCCAGTTCGGCGGCGGTAACACCATTAATTTGCAGCTGAATAATGAAGATTTCACCATGGCGCAGCAAATTACCGACACTATTAACCGCTCGCGCGGCTTTGGCAGCGCAACAGCGCTGGATGCACGTACGATCCAGGTACGCGTCCCGAATGGCAATAGCTCGCAGGTACGTTTCCTCGCGGATATCCAGAATATGGAAGTGAACGTCACGCCGCAGGACGCGAAGGTGATTATTAACTCCCGTACGGGATCGGTGGTCATGAACCGCGAGGTGACGCTGGATAGTTGCGCTGTTGCACAAGGCAATCTGTCGATTACGGTTAACCGCCAGGCGAATGTCAGCCAACCGGATACACCGTTTGGTGGTGGACAAACCGTGGTGACGCCACAAACGCAGATCGATCTGCGCCAGAGCGGTGGTTCGTTGCAGAGCGTTCGTTCCAGCGCCAACCTGAACAACGTCGTACGTGCATTGAATGCGCTGGGAGCAACACCGATGGACCTGATGTCTATCCTGCAATCCATGCAAAGTGCGGGTTGTCTGCGCGCCAAACTGGAAATCATCTGATGATTGGTGATAGCAAACTGCTGACCAGCGCCGCCTGGGATGCACAATCACTGAACGAACTGAAAGCGAAAGCGGGTCAGGACCCGGCGGCAAATATCCGCCCGGTCGCCCGCCAGGTTGAAGGGATGTTCGTGCAAATGATGCTGAAAAGTATGCGCGAGGCGTTGCCAAAAGACGGTGTGTTTAGCAGCGACTCCACGCGTTTATACACCAGCATGTATGACCAACAGATCGCCCAGCAGATGACGGCAGGAAAAGGTCTGGGGCTGGCTGAAATGATGGTCAAGCAGATGACCGAAGGGCAGGCGCAACCTGCGGATGATGCGCCGCAGGTGCCGATGAAGTTCTCGCTGGAAACGGTGACCAGCTATCAAAATCAGGCGCTGACGCAACTGGTGCGTAAAGCCATTCCCCGGGCGACGGAAAGCAATGATGAGCCGCTGTCGGGTGACAGTAAAGACTTTCTGGCTCAACTTTCGCTGCCGGCAAAACTGGCCAGTCAGCAGAGTGGGGTTCCTCATCATCTGATTCTGGCGCAGGCGGCGCTGGAGTCCGGGTGGGGGCAACGACAAATTCGACGGGAGAACGGCGAGCCGAGCTTTAACATTTTTGGTGTGAAAGCCTCGGGAAGCTGGAAAGGGCCGACCACTGAAATCACCACCACCGAATACGAAAACGGTGAGGCGAAAAAAGTGAAAGCGAAATTCCGTGTTTATAGCTCCTATCTTGAAGCACTGTCGGATTATGTCGGTCTGATATCCCGCAATCCGCGTTACGCAGCGGTGACCGGTGCCGCGACCGCAGAGCAGGGTGCCCAGGCATTGCAGAATGCGGGTTACGCCACTGACCCTAACTATGCGCGCAAATTAACCAGCATGATCCAGCAGCTAAAATCGATGAGCGAAAAGGTGAGTAAAACCTACAGCACGAATCTCGATAATCTCTTTTAAATAGCTCAAGTCTGCTGACCTGCTGCCGATAATACCGAGTATTGAAGGATTACAAGGAACCTCCATGTCCAGCTTGATTAATAACGCGATGAGTGGACTCAGCGCAGCGCAGGCCGCGTTGAACACTGCCAGTAATAACATCTCCAGCTATAACGTTGCCGGCTATACCCGACAAACGACAATTATGGCGCAAGCGAACAGCACGCTGGGTGCGGGGGGCTGGGTCGGCAATGGTGTCTATGTTTCTGGCGTACAGCGTGAGTATGACTCATTTATCACTAATCAGTTACGTGCGGCGCAGAACCAGAGCAGCGGTCTGACGACACGTTACGAGCAAATGTCAAAAATCGACAACCTGCTCGCCAGCAAAACCAGTTCGATCTCAACGTCGATGCAGGGCTTTTTTACCAGCCTGCAGACGTTGGTGAGTAACGCAGAAGATCCGGCGGCGCGTCAGGCACTTATCGGTAAAGCTGATGGCTTAGTCAATCAGTTCAGAACGACGGACCAATATCTGCGCGATCAGGATAAGCAGGTCAATATTGCGATTAAGGCCAGCGTCGATCAAATCAACAACTATTCGAAGCAAATTGCCAGCCTTAACGACCAAATCTCCCGTTTGACCGGCGTTGGTGCGGGTGCATCACCTAACGATCTGCTCGATCAGCGCGATCAACTGGTGAGTGATCTGAACAAGATTGTCGGTGTGGAAGTCAGCATTCAGGACGGCGGCACCTACAACGTGACCATGGCGAATGGCTATTCGCTGGTGCAAGGCAGCAATGCTCGCCAACTGGCTGCTGTACCTTCCAGCGATGATCCCTCTCGCACGACCGTCGCTTATGTTGACGGCGTGGCCGGAGAAGTTGCCATCCCGGAAAAACTGATCACGACCGGTTCGCTGGGCGGGCTGTTGACGTTCCGTTCGCAGGAACTCGACCAGACGCGTAATACCCTTGGTCAGTTGGCCCTCGCCTTTGCTGATGCGTTTAACACGCAGCACAAAGAAGGTTTTGATGCCAACGGCGACCCGGGCAAAAACTTTTTCGATATTGGTGGCCCGGCAGTCCTTAGCAATACGAAGAATAAAGGGACCGGTGCGCTTGATGTTAAAATGACGGATAGCTCGTCGGTGCAGGCAACCGACTATAAAATTACGTTTGATGGTACTGACTGGCAGGTAACCCGTCTGGCTGACAATACCAGCTTTAAGCCGACGGTTACTGGCGGAAAAATGTCCTTTGATGGGCTGGAAATCACCGTCAAAAATGGTGCGCTGGCAAATGACAGCTTTACGGTGAAACCCGTGGGTGACGCCATTATTAATATGAAAGTGGCGGTGACCGATGAGTCGAAAATCGCCATGGCTGAAGTGTCCAAAAATGACACTGATCCCAATGTTGATAAAGGTAAAAGCGATAACCGTAACGGCCAGAAACTGCTGGATCTGCAAACCAAGGCAACCATCGGAAATAAAACCTTTAACGATGCTTACGCTACGCTGGTGAGCGATGTCGGGAACAAAACGGCGACCTTAAAAACCAGCAGCACCACGCAAAACAACGTGGTCACGCAGCTTTCAAATCAGCAACAGTCTATTTCCGGGGTTAACCTCGACGAAGAGTACGGGAATTTGCAGCGTTATCAGCAGTATTACCTGGCCAACGCTCAGGTACTGCAAACGGCGAATTCGCTCTTTGATGCACTGCTGAATATTCGCTAAGGGAGAGGAACTCAATGCGTATCAGTACTCAGATGATGTACCAGCAGAATATGCGCGGCATCACCAACTCTCAGGCTGAATGGTTGAAATTTGGCGAGCAGATGTCAACGGGGAAACGCGTGAACAACCCGTCTGACGATCCGATTGCCGCATCACAGGCCGTGGTGCTTTCACAGGCTCAGGCACAGAACAGCCAATATACGCTGGCGCGTACTTTCGCGACGCAAAAAGTGTCACTGGAAGAGAACGTGTTAAGCCGGGCGACGACCGCTATTACCGCGGCACAGGAAAAAATTGTCAATGCTGGCAATGGGACATTGAGTGATGATAACCGGGCATCGTTGGCAACTGATTTGCAAGGGATCCGCGATCAGTTAATGAATCTGGCGAACAGTACCGACGGTAATGGTCGTTATATCTTTGGCGGATACAAAACGGAAGCCCCACCATTTGCCCAGACTGATGGTGCCTATAGTGGTGGAACGCAAAATATTACCCAACAGGTCGATGCCGCTCGGTCAATGGTGATTGGTCATACCGGGGATAAGATTTTTGACTCGGTGACCAGCAACGCGGTTCCGGAGCCAGATGGAAGCAAGTCAGAAACGAACTTATTCGCCATGCTGGATTCCGCTATTGCGGCCCTGAATACGCCGATTGAAGGCGATGATGCGGCAAGAGATGCAGCCAAAGCAGCCATCGATAAATCCAACCGTGGTCTGAAGAACTCACTGAATAACGTGCTGTCTGTTCGTGCTGAACTCGGTACGCAACTCAGTGAACTTAGCGCTCTGGACTCGCTGGGGGCCGATCGCGCGTTGGGTCAAACGCAGCAGATGAGCAATCTGGTTGATGTTGACTGGAATGCGGCGATTTCTTCGTATGTTATGCAGCAGGCTGCGCTACAGGCATCGTATAAAACGTTTACCGATATGCAGGGAATGTCACTGTTCCAGCTCAACCGGTAACGATCCTTTTTGAAACATATCATGAAACTGGATATGTTTGTCTGCCCGCTCCACATACACCCCGGAGCGGGCATTTTTTTAGGCTGCAGTTGTCTGGCTAACAGGTAATTTACCGGTCAGTCTAATTACCAGCGCAACAACGCCACTGAAAGTGGCCAGTGTCACCACGCCTTCCCAGTTTGCCAGCGCATAGGCCTGACTTCCGAGTACAGAACCCAGCGCCATGCCGATAAACACCATGGTAAATAGCAACGCATTCAGACGACCTCTTGCCTGAGGCTCCAGGCTATAAACCAGGTTCTGGTGGGCGACCAGGCTGGATTGCAGTCCGAGATCAAAGCCTATCGCTGACAGGGCAATCAGCAGCCACTGCCCCTGTACTGGCAGGGCCGGAAGCAAGAACATCAGGGCAAATGAAAGCGTGACTAACAGCGCCCCCAACTGTGTTACCCGTCCGGCACCTACTTTATCTGCCAGATGACCCGCCATAGGGGCTGCCAGCGCCCCGGCTGCCCCTGCAATACCAAATGCTCCCGCCATCGCACTGCCCATGTGGTAATGCTCAGAGAGCATAACCGCCAGTGTTGACCAGAAGGCGCTAAAGGCAATAGACAGGAAGCCCTGTGCCAACGCCGCCCGGCGCAGTGCAGGATAACGCTGCCACAGTTGCGCCATGGAGAACATTAATGCCGGATAACTCAGCGTGGAATGGACCGTAAAGCGGGGCAGCATTTTCCACATCAGTACGGCAATCACGGCAATACTGACGGCGGCAAGTTGATACATTTCCCGCCAGCCATAGGCTTCACCTACCAGCCCGCTGATGGTCCGCGAGAGTAGGATCCCCAGCAGAAGACCGGTCATGACGGTACCTACTGTTTTTCCCTGCTTGCCCTCAGGCGCAAGGATGGCTGCGGCTGGCACGATATCCTGAGCCATGGTCGCTGCCATCCCCATCAGTAAGCTAACCAGCAGTAGCGAATGCAACTGACCGGTAAAGCTGCAGGCCAACAGCAGCGCGGCAAGAGAGACGCTTTTTAGCAGGATTAATGTCCGGCGGTCATAACGGTCGCCCAGCGGCAACAAAAACAAAATGCCCAGCGCGTATCCTGCCTGGGTGAGCGTTGGCACCAGCCCCATGCCGGTGACGCTTAAGGCCAGGTCCTGACCCATTAAAGGTAAAAGAGGCTGGGCATAATAGATTGCGGCAACGCTGAACCCAGCGCCCAGTGCCAGAACAAAAATAACCCAACGGGAAAGTGCGGTGTGTGTGTTCACAAATGATTCCTCAATCACGGGATGTGCGGCTATTTTTATCCTTCAACCGGTAGCACGGTAGCGAGCGCAGTGGTAAAACAGTTATACGTTACGCGTATGAATAACGACTAAATGATAAAAACTGAACGTATAGATAGGGTGGAATTGATGCGCACGTTTGTGCGCATCGTCGAGGCCGGTTCGCTTTCAGCGGCGGCAAAGCAAATGGGCACCACCCAGGCAACTGTCAGTCGGCGGTTACAATCCCTTGAGACGCTGTTGGGCGTTAAGCTGATTATGCGTACCACCCATGCAATGAAGCTGACTGATGATGGTGAGCGAGGGTATCAGCATGCCAAACACATTATTGATGCCTGGCTGGCGCTGGAGGACGGACTGAACATCACGGAGGATGAACCGGTGGGGACGTTGCGGGTTCGGGCGCCACATGCGTTCGGCCAACAACAACTCCTTGAGCCGCTTCTGCAGTTCCTTTCCCGCTATCCACAGTTATCTGTTGAGTGGATGCTGAATGATAAGACCGTTGATTTTCTCAGCGACAATATCGACTGCGCTATCCGGGTTGGGGCTGAGGTTGATCCTGCTACGGTCTCGGTTTTACTGGCTGAAGTCCCGCGAAGTATGGTGGCAAGCCCTGAGCTTCTCGCGCAATTTGGGATTTTGACTCACCCTGAACAGCTATCGGCGCTGCCCTGGATCGCGGTAAATACATTTTATCAGCACAGCGTGTCGTTACTTCACCACCGGCGTAACGAAGCTATCACGTTAAATATTTCTCCCAGATTAAGTACCGACAGTATTTATGTCGCCAGAAATGCTGCACTTGCGGGGCTGGGGGTTACGCTTGTCTCAAGCTGGATGGTTGAAGACGATATCGCCAGCGGAAGATTGATTACGCTATTACCTGACTGGCATGCGTCGTCATTGCCCGTGCATTTGGTTTATCCCTGGGCTCGTTATTATCCAACCCGCTTACGCAAATTTCTGGCGTTGATGAAAGATGTTATGCCACAGGTAGCAGGGATGAGGGGCGTTCACGACGTATAAAAAAAGCCGACCCTGAGGTCGGCTTTTTCATTGCTTAGGACTTACTCAACAGACTGCGGTCGCGTTGCTGGCGCGGTTGCCTGATGGCTGGCACTGTGTCCGCCTGCAGCACCTTTGCCTTCAAAGGCGAATGCCGGGCGCTGCCACTCGCTATGACGCGGCGCTTCAGGCACATATTCCGGAGCCGGAGCGCGGGTCATCGGTGCGGTCGCATGGCTGTGAAGATGTTCTGCGTCAACACGGGTTGCGACAGCGTCAGACTTAACGACTGCGGTTTCGACGACAGGTGCTGCAACAACTTCTTGCGGCGCTGCGACTTCTTCAACAACAGGCGCTGTTTCCACAACCTCGACAATCTCTTCAACCGCTTCAGGCTGGGAGACAACGACATCCGCAGGTTCTTCGATAACCGGCGAAGCCACAACTTCAGCCACAGGTTCGGCTTTCGCAGCGATCTCCTCGGCAACCGGTGCGTCAGACTCAGCGATAATTTGCGGTTGCTGCTCGACCGGAGTAGCAATCACTTCCGGATGTGCCGTTTCAGCCACAACGGTCTGCGTTTCCACTACGCTAACATCGGGTTGCGCGACGTCTGCCTGTGCAGGGACATCCACAATGTGCTCAACGACAGCTGCAGCGGCTTGAGGCTCTACTGCCACAGATGCGTTTTGTTCCAGCTCCAGTTTCTGTTCGCGCTGTTCTTCAACCTGCATGTCCTGAGTACGGGCAACAGGGTAGCTAATCCAGACTTTGCCGGACGCTAATTCCGGAGAAGCACAGGCAACCGTTAACGGCATCGGCGACTGAACCGGATAGCGTTCGTCACGATAGCGACGACGACGCTGCCCGCTTACGCGCAGATGGCGAGGAGAACGACGTGAGCGACGAGGCATACCGTTATTATCACGTGCTTCGTTGTTGTCTTCTTGCTCTGATGCAACGACTGCGGGTAAATCGACTTTAGCCAGTTCGGTACGTTGAGCCGGGGCAGACTGTTCAACAGATTGAGCAACGGCGGTTTCAGCAACAATGGCTGCGGTCGCCACTTCAGCTTCAACCGGCGCGCTGTCAGCGAATCGAACTTTCTGATTCAACTGACGCTGTTTACGACGAGTCTGCGGCTGACGCACGCGTTCTTCCTGCTCGGAATCCTGCGCAGGCTGTTCAGCCAGGTTCAGCTCTTTAACTTCCTGCTGCGCCTGACGTTTGTCATCGTTGCGACGGCGGTTGCGTTCGCGACGCGGAGCCTGCTGCTCGTCACCGGATTTCGCTTTGTCTGCCACATCGCTGGACTGCTGGCGGTTGTCACGAGTTTCAGCAGTCTGCTGCTGCGCCTGACGACGATTACGACGATTTTCATCGCGGTTTTCGCCGTTTTCTGAACGCTCATTACGGTTGTCACGGTCACCACGGTTGTCACGATTATCACGACGCTCGTTACGGTCACGACGATTGTTCTGACGCGGTTTGCGACGATCCTGCTGGCGTTCCGTTTTCTCTTCAGCTTTCGGTGCCGGTTGTTCAACCGGTTTCACTTCTTCACTGCTGCCAAAGATGGACTTCAGCGCGCCGAAGAAACGGCTAATCAAACCCGGCTGCGCAGCGACAGGTGCGGTCGCGGCAGCAGCTTTAGGCGCGGCAGCTTTCACGGCTGGCTCCTGCAGTGCAGGGGCAGGCGGAACATCAGGCATCGCGAAAGTGGCGAGTGCCGGTTGTTCAGGTTGCTTACGCTCAACGTATTCTTCTTCCGTCGGCAACGCCATCGCTTCTTCGTGCAGTTTCGGCAGCAGGTAGCTCAGGGTAGGCGTTTCTTCCCCTTTGCGTACACGCAGCACGGAGTAGTGCGGGGTTTCCATCTGATCGTTTGGCACGATCACACAGCGCACGCCGTTCTGACGCGTCTCGATGGCATTGACCGCGGTACGTTTTTCGTTAAGCAGGTAGGATGCGATCGGCACAGGAACAATAGCGTGAACTTCCTGTGTATTCTCTTTCAGCGCCTCTTCTTCGATCAGACGCAGAATAGACAGCGACAGTGATTCGTTATCACGTACGGTACCGGTGCCGGAGCAACGCGGGCAGACGTGGTGACTGGATTCACCCAGCGACGGGCTCAGACGCTGGCGGGACATTTCCAGCAGACCGAAGCGAGAAATATGGCTGATCTGAATACGCGCTCTGTCCTGGCGAACCGCTTCACGCAGACGGTTTTCTACCGCACGCTGGTGGCGAACCGGGGTCATATCGATAAAATCGATGACGATCAGGCCACCAAGGTCACGCAGACGCAACTGACGCGCAATTTCATCAGCAGCTTCAAGGTTAGTGTTAAACGCCGTTTCTTCAATATCGCCGCCGCGGGTTGCGCGAGCGGAGTTGATATCGATAGCAGTCAGCGCTTCAGTGCTGTCGATAACGATTGAGCCGCCGGAAGGCAGACGCACTTCACGTTGGAAGGCGGATTCAATCTGGGATTCAATCTGGTAGTGGCTGAACAGCGGGATTTCACCGGTGTACAGTTTGATTTTGCTGCTGAAATCCGGACGACCCAGCGCAGCGATGTGCTGACGCGCCATCTCCATGACTTTTGGGTTGTCGATGAGGATTTCGCCGATGTCCTGGCGCAGATAGTCGCGGAAGGCACGCACGATAACGTTGCTTTCCTGGTGGATCAGGAACGGGGCAGGACGGCTTTCAGCCGCTTTTTGAATGGCTTCCCAGTGTTTCAGACGGAAGCTCAGGTCCCACTGCAGTGCTTCGGCCGATTTACCGACACCCGCGGTACGTACGATAAGCCCCATGCCATCAGGCAATTCGAGGCTTGCCAGCGCTTCTTTTAACTCGGTACGGTCATCGCCTTCAATGCGACGAGAGATACCGCCCGCACGCGGGTTGTTTGGCATCAAAACCAGATAGCTGCCTGCCAGACTGATAAAGGTTGTCAGTGCTGCGCCTTTATTTCCGCGCTCTTCTTTATCTATCTGAACGATAACTTCCTGACCTTCACGCAACACATCTTTAATGTTGGGGCGGCCATGGGAACTGTAGTTTGCAGGAAAATATTCGCGGGCAATTTCTTTTAACGGGAGGAAACCGTGACGTTCAGCGCCGTAATCAACAAAAGCAGCTTCCAGACTCGGTTCAATACGGGTAATTTTACCTTTATAGATGTTGGCTTTTTTCTGCTCGTGTCCAGGACTTTCGATATCCAGATCGTACAGACGCTGCCCATCTACAAGGGCGACACGCAACTCTTCCTGCTGAGTTGCGTTAATTAACATTCTTTTCATCGTAACTTACTCATTATTCTTACATTGACGACTAAGCTGCGGGCAGAGAAATGCCTTTCCGGGTGTGAACCGATGGCCTCGTGTCTATTCGCGTCGCCAACCTCACGGTTATCGTCAGCTCAAAGAGGCGCAGAGTGTCGGTTGCCTGTATTTCATACGGAAACACAGCGCAATTATCAGGGGAACAGTCTGGGTATTACTCTCCAGAGAAGCTTCCATTGTGCTTGTCGTCTTTCACGCTGTTGGTGCGTTGGCTTCATCTTCTCACCCCAGACACTTACAGGAGTAAGCTTCTGGGGGTTCCCAGACTTGCCGCCTTCCTACAACGCGAAATCCATAGAGCACTTACCGGTAAGGACTGCAACCCGCAGCCCGCTAACTGCCTGAAAGATCAATACGTCTTACGCCATTGCTGCGTTGATGATCGGTCGGGCAAAATTGGGTCATTCCGGAAAAGTTCTTGTTTTAACAAGATTCAACACGGAAACGAGCTCATTATTCCACTGCTAACCTTGTTATAGCAAGATGACTTTTGCCATTTATCACCCGGTTACTCACAGTTTTTACACTTCCGCCTGGTGATTGCTTTAATAACCACCAAATCGGTTCTGTCAAACTTAAGTAATCAGGTATAGCAGTTAATATAAGCATAGAAAAATGTGTGGCGCGAATCTTGATGGCTATTTAAAATCGGCCCCCATGAAAACAGAGACTCCAGCCGTAAAAATAGTTGCCATTACTGCCGATGAAGCAGGGCAACGCATCGACAACTTTTTGCGCACCCAGCTCAAAGGCGTGCCGAAAAGTATGATTTATCGCATTTTGCGTAAAGGCGAAGTGCGGGTGAATAAAAAACGCATCAAACCTGAGTACAAACTCGAAGACGGGGATATTGTGCGTATTCCGCCAGTGCGTGTCGCTGAGCGTGAAGAAGAAGCGATTTCTCCGAATTTGCAGAAGGTCGCTGCGCTGACGGATGTCATTTTGTATGAAGATGACCATATTTTGGTGCTTAACAAACCTTCTGGCACCGCCGTCCATGGCGGCAGCGGATTAAGCTTTGGTGTGATCGAAGGTTTACGTGCCTTACGTCCGGAAGCGCGTTTCCTTGAACTGGTGCATCGCCTGGACCGTGATACCTCCGGTGTTTTGCTGGTCGCCAAAAAGCGCTCGGCGCTGCGTTCACTGCATGAACAATTGCGTGAAAAAGGGATGCAAAAAGACTATCTGGCGCTGGTAAGGGGTCAGTGGCAATCGCATGTCAAAGCTGTGCAGGCACCTTTGTTAAAGAACATTCTGCAAAGCGGCGAGCGTATCGTGCGGGTAAATCAGGAAGGGAAACCGTCGGAAACCCGTTTTAAAGTGGAGGAGCGCTATGCGTTTGCCACGCTTGTGCGCTGCAGCCCCGTGACCGGACGCACGCACCAGATTCGTGTGCATACGCAATATGCCGGACATCCGATTGCTTTTGATGACCGCTATGGCGACCGTGAGTTCGATAAGCAACTGGCGGGTACGGGGTTGAACCGTCTGTTTCTGCACGCTGCTGCGTTGAAGTTTACTCATCCCGGTACGGGTGAGGTTATGCGTGTTGAAGCGCCGATGGATAATCAACTGAAACGCTGCCTTGAGGTATTACGCAGCAAAGCCTGATGCGCGTTGCGATTTTATCGCGTTAAACCCGTAGGCCGGATAAGACGTTTACGTCGCGCCTGATGGCGCTGCGCTTATCAGGCCTACTTGATTACGCCTGTACAGGAGTTCTTTAATCAGGCGTTCAGCGGGTTCATGTCTTCCCTGCGCAGCATCTGACACAACGCGATCAGCGGCAAGCCAATCAGTGTGTTAGGATCGCGGCCCTCCAGACGCTCAAAGAGTGCGATACCTAATCCTTCACTTTTAAAACTACCTGCGCAATGTAACGGGCGTTCTTTACGCACGTAATCTTCAATTTCCATTTCACTTAAATGGCGAAAATGGACATCGAACGGTTCAACTTCGGTTTGTAGATGACCGTTAGCTGAATTATAAAGCGCCAGTCCGGTATAAAACGTGACAATATTTCCACTGGCTTTGGTTAATTGTTGTCTGGCGTTTTCTTCCGTTAACGGCTTGCCGGTTATTTCACCATCAAGAACACAAATTTGATCAGACCCAATTATCAAATGTGATGGAAACCGATGGGCAAGGGATTGCGCTTTTTCCTGTGCCAGGCGTAACACTAAATGTCGGGGTGTTTCGCCGGGTAAGGGGGTTTCATCAACCTCTGGGGCTGCGCATTCAAACGGGATGGCCAATTTTTCGAGCAAAGCGCGACGCCAGGGAGAGGTAGACGCAAGAATAAGTTGAGGCATATTTTTTCCCCCGCATATAGCGTAATGATGAGAGCCATTTTAAACTATGGACTGCGTCCTTCAAGCTGGCTGCGATGGCTTGTCGTGATCGATTTTAAGTCGATGACCCGCAATGTGTGCGAATTATTGGCAAAAGGCAACCACAGGCTGCCTTTTTCTTTGACTATATGACGTTACAAAGTTAATATGCGCGCCCTATGCAAAAGGTAAAATTACCCCTGACTCTTGATCCGGTTCGTACGGCTCAAAAACGCCTCGATTATGAAGGTATCTATACTTCTGATCTGGTAGAGCGCGTCGCCGATTCTGTAGTCAGTGTGGACAGTGATGTGGAATGCTCCATGTCGTTCGCTATCGATAACCAGCGTCTCGCCGTTATAACCGGTGATGCGAAGGTATCGGTTACGCTCGAGTGTCAGCGTTGCGGGAAACCGTTCCCACTTCATGTTCACACAACATATTGTTTTAGTCCTGTCCGTTCTGACGAGCAGGCTGAAGCACTCCCGGAAGCGTATGAGCCGATTGAGGTTAACGAATTCGGTGAAATCGATCTGCTTGCAATGGTTGAAGATGAGATTATCCTCTCCTTGCCGGTAGTTCCGGTGCATGATTCTGAACACTGTGAAGTGTCCGAGGCGGACATGGTCTTTGGCGAATTGCCTGATGAAGCGCAAAAACCAAACCCATTTGCCGTATTAGCCAGCTTAAAGCGTAAGTAATTGAGGAGTAAGGTCCATGGCCGTACAACAGAATAAACCAACCCGTTCCAAACGTGGCATGCGTCGTTCTCATGACGCTCTGACCGCAGTCACCAGCCTGTCTGTAGACAAAACTTCTGGTGAACAACACCTGCGTCACCACATCACTGCCGACGGTTTCTACCGTGGCCGTAAGGTAATCGCTAAGTAATCACGCATGACTCAATGGATTTCCCACTTTGGTGAGAAAAACAAAGAGTACACGCGTGATGAAGCTTAGTGAGGCTTTCCCCGGGTAACTGGGGAAACACCTAACCGGGCAGCGACGATACCTTGACACGTCTAACCCTGGCGTTAGATGTCATGGGGGGAGATTTTGGCCCTACCGTGACAGTGCCTGCAGCATTGCAGGCACTGAATTCTAATTCGCAACTCACTCTTCTTTTAGTCGGGGATCCCGATACAATCACGCCATTACTTGCCAAAGCTGACTTCGAACAACGTTCACGTCTGCAGATTATCCCTGCTCAGTCAGTTATTGCCAGTGATGCCCGGCCCTCGCAAGCAATCCGCGCCAGTCGTGGAAGCTCAATGCGTGTTGCCCTGGAGCTCGTGAAAGAAGGTCGAGCGCAAGCCTGTGTCAGCGCTGGTAATACGGGCGCACTAATGGGTCTTGCGAAACTCTTGCTCAAACCCCTTGAGGGTATTGAGCGTCCTGCGCTGGTCACGGTTTTACCGCATCAGCAAAAGGGCAAAACGGTGGTGCTGGATTTAGGCGCCAACGTGGATTGCGACAGTACGATGTTGGTGCAATTTGCCGTTATGGGTTCCGTGTTGGCAGAAGAGGTGGTTGGGATTGCCAGGCCTCGCGTTGCGTTACTCAATATAGGCGAAGAAGAAACTAAGGGTCTCGACAGTATTCGGGACGCTTCTGCTGTGCTAAAAACAATCCCTTCTATCAATTATATCGGCTATCTTGAAGCCAATGAGTTGCTGACTGGCAAAACGGATGTGTTGGTCTGTGACGGCTTTACAGGTAATGTCACATTAAAGACGATGGAAGGTGTTGTCAGAATGTTCCTTTCACTGCTGAAATCTCAGGGTGAGGGCAAAAAACGGTCGTGGTGGCTGCTGTTATTAAAACGTTGGTTACAAAAAAGCCTGACAAGGCGATTTAGTCACCTCAACCCCGACCAGTATAATGGCGCCTGTCTGTTAGGATTGCGCGGCACGGTGATTAAAAGTCATGGTGCTGCCAATCAGCGAGCATTTGAAGTCGCGATTGAACAGGCAGTGCAGGCGGTGCAGCGACAAGTTCCTCAGCGAATTGCCGCTCGCCTGGAATCTGTATACCCAGCTGGATTCGAACTGCTGGACGGTGGCGAAAGTATCAACTCACGAGTGCACAGGTAACAGTGCCGGCTGAGGGTGCTGTCAACGTACCAGCGATTTGCTCGTGGCGGTATATAACCAAAAAGTGACTGAGCGTACATGTATACGAAGATTATTGGTACTGGCAGCTATCTGCCTGAACAAGTGCGTACTAACGCCGATTTGGAAAAAATGGTCGAGACATCTGATGAGTGGATCGTCTCTCGTACAGGTATCCGCGAACGCCATATTGCTGGGCCAAATGAAACCGTTGCGACGATGGGCTTTGCCGCCGCTAACCGTGCACTTGAAATGGCCGGCATCGACAAAGAACAAATTGGTCTGATTGTGGTTGCTACCACGTCATCAACCCACGCATTTCCAAGCGCGGCGTGCCAGATCCAAAGTATGCTGGGGATTAAAGGCTGTCCGGCGTTTGATGTTGCAGCGGCCTGTGCTGGTTTTACCTATGCACTTAGTGTTGCCGATCAGTATGTAAAATCTGGCGCGGTCAAACATGCGCTGGTTGTCGGATCGGATGTGCTGGCGCGCACCTGTGATCCAACCGACCGTGGGACGATCATTATTTTTGGTGATGGCGCGGGTGCAGTTGTACTGAGCGCATCAGAAGAGCCAGGTATTATCTCCACCCATCTGCACGCTGACGGTAGCTATGGTGAACTGCTGACGCTGCCTAATGCCGATCGCGTGAACCCGGAAAACCCGATTCACCTGACGATGGCGGGTAACGAAGTTTTTAAAGTCGCGGTGACCGAGCTTGCGCACATCGTTGATGAAACGCTGGAAGCAAATAACCTCGACCGTTCTGCGCTGGACTGGCTGGTGCCGCATCAGGCAAACCTTCGCATTATCAGCGCAACAGCGAAAAAGCTGGGGATGTCGATGGATAATGTCGTCGTCACGCTGGACAGACATGGCAATACGTCCGCTGCTTCCGTACCGTGCGCGTTGGACGAAGCCGTCCGCGACGGGCGAATTAAAGCAGGGCAGTTGGTATTGCTTGAAGCCTTCGGAGGTGGATTCACCTGGGGCTCCGCGCTGGTTCGTTTCTAGTATAAGGATTTTAACATGACGCAATTTGCATTTGTGTTCCCCGGTCAGGGTTCCCAAACCGTTGGAATGTTGTCTGATATGGCAGCAAGCTACCCAATTGTTGAAGAAACTTTTGCTGAAGCTTCAGCGGCGCTGGGCTATGATCTTTGGGCGTTGACTCAGCAAGGTCCGGCAGAAGAACTGAACAAAACCTGGCAGACGCAGCCAGCGCTGTTGACCGCATCTGTCGCGCTGTATCGCGTATGGCAGCAGCAGGGTGGTAAAACGCCTGCGCTGATGGCAGGTCACAGCCTGGGTGAATACTCTGCGCTGGTATGTGCGGGTGTTATCGGCTTTGCCGATGCCGTACGTTTGGTTGAACTGCGTGGCAAATTTATGCAGGAAGCCGTACCGGAAGGCACAGGTGGCATGTCTGCTATCATCGGTCTGGATGATGCCGCTATCGCGAAAGCGTGCGAAGAGTCTGCTGAAGGTCAGGTGGTTTCACCGGTAAACTTTAACTCACCGGGTCAGGTGGTTATTGCCGGGCACAAAGAAGCTGTAGAGCGTGCAGGTGCAGCTTGTAAAGCTGCTGGCGCTAAGCGTGCGTTACCGTTACCGGTTAGCGTTCCATCTCACTGTGCGCTCATGAAGCCTGCAGCCGAGAAACTGGCTGTTGAACTGCAAAAAATTACCTTTAACACGCCGACTGTTTCCGTTGTGAACAACGTTGACGTGAAGTGCGAAACCACTGCCGATGCTATCCGCGATGCGCTGGTTCGTCAGCTTTACAGCCCGGTTCAGTGGACTAAGACCGTTGAATTTATGGCATCTCAGGGCGTAGAGCACCTGTATGAAGTCGGTCCGGGTAAAGTCCTCACCGGTTTGACGAAACGTATTGTTGACACCCTGACTGCTTCGGCACTGAATGAGCCGGCGGCGATGTCTGCGGCGCTAGAGCAATAAAAGAGGAAAACCATGAGTTTTGAAGGAAAAATCGCGCTGGTTACCGGTGCAAGCCGTGGCATTGGCCGCGCAATTGCTGAGACACTCGTTGCCCGTGGCGCGAAAGTTATCGGTACTGCCACAAGCGAAAGCGGCGCGCAGGCCATTAGCGATTACTTAGGTGCAAATGGCAAAGGTCTGATGTTGAATGTGACCGACCCTGCATCTATCGAATCGGTTCTGGAAAATATTCGTGCAGAATTTGGTGAAGTCGATATCCTGGTCAATAATGCCGGGATTACTCGTGATAACCTGTTAATGCGCATGAAAGATGACGAGTGGAACGATATCATCGAAACCAACCTGTCATCTGTTTTCCGTCTGTCAAAAGCGGTAATGCGAGCTATGATGAAAAAGCGTCATGGTCGTATTATCACTATCGGTTCTGTGGTTGGTACCATGGGAAATGCGGGTCAGGCTAACTACGCTGCGGCGAAAGCGGGTCTGATCGGCTTCAGTAAATCACTGGCGCGTGAAGTCGCGTCCCGTGGTATTACTGTAAACGTTGTTGCTCCGGGCTTTATTGAAACGGACATGACGCGTGCGCTGTCAGATGATCAGCGTGCGGGTATTCTGGCGCAGGTTCCTGCGGGTCGCCTTGGTGGCGCTCAGGAAATCGCCAGCGCGGTTGCATTTTTAGCTTCCGACGAAGCAAGTTACATCACAGGTGAGACTTTGCACGTCAACGGCGGGATGTACATGGTTTAACCACGATTGAAAAATATTTGCGTTATTAGGGTGAATGGCCTCAAAATAGCGCAAAATCGTGGTAAGACCTGCCGGGATTTAGTTGCAAATTTTTCAACATTTTATACACTACGAAAACCATCGCGAAAGCGAGTTTTGATAGGAAATTTAAGAGTATGAGCACTATCGAAGAACGCGTTAAGAAAATTATCGGCGAACAGCTTGGCGTTAAGCAGGAAGAAGTTACTAACAATGCTTCCTTCGTTGAAGACCTGGGCGCGGATTCTCTTGACACCGTTGAGCTGGTAATGGCTCTGGAAGAAGAGTTTGATACTGAGATTCCGGACGAAGAAGCTGAGAAAATCACTACCGTTCAGGCTGCCATTGATTACATCAACGGCCACCAGGCGTAAGTGAACATCTCCAGGCGGTCATTCGACCGCCTGAGTTTTATCTTTTTTTCCCACTTGAATTATTTTTCCCTCCCTGGAGGACAACCGTGTCTAAGCGTCGTGTAGTTGTGACCGGACTGGGCATGTTGTCTCCTGTCGGCAATACCGTAGAGTCTACCTGGAAAGCTCTCCTTGCCGGTCAGAGTGGCATCAGCCTGATTGACCATTTCGATACTAGCGCCTATGCAACGAAATTTGCTGGCTTAGTAAAGGATTTTAACTGTGACGACATTATCTCGCGCAAAGAACAGCGCAAGATGGATGCCTTCATTCAATATGGAATTGTCGCTGGCGTTCAGGCCATGCAGGATTCTGGCCTCGAAATTACGGAAGAGAACGCTCACCGTGTTGGCGCCGCTATCGGCTCCGGTATTGGCGGTCTCGGTCTTATCGAAGAAAACCATACCTCTCTGGTAAATGGTGGACCGCGTAAGATCAGCCCGTTCTTCGTTCCGTCGACGATTGTTAACATGGTGGCGGGTCATCTGACCATCATGTACGGCCTGCAAGGGCCAAGCATCTCCATCGCCACGGCCTGTACTTCAGGCGTGCACAACATCGGTCATGCCGCGCGTATCATTGCATACGGCGATGCGGACGCGATGGTTGCGGGTGGTGCAGAAAAAGCCAGTACACCGCTGGGTGTGGGTGGTTTTGGCGCAGCACGTGCGCTGTCTACGCGTAACGATAACCCGCAAGCGGCAAGCCGTCCGTGGGATAAAGAGCGTGACGGTTTTGTGCTGGGCGACGGCGCAGGTATGGTGGTGCTGGAAGAGTACGAGCATGCGAAAGCACGTGGCGCAAAAATCTATGCTGAAGTGGTTGGCTTTGGTATGAGCAGCGATGCTTACCATATGACATCACCTCCGGAAAATGGTGCAGGTGCTGCACTGGCGATGGTCAATGCGCTGCGTGATGCGGCGATTGAACCTGGTCGTATTGGCTATGTCAATGCGCATGGTACGTCCACACCAGCAGGTGATAAAGCAGAAACCCAGGCCGTGAAATCGGTGTTTGGTGATGCTGCACGTAGCGTGATGGTTAGTTCAACCAAATCCATGACCGGACACCTGTTGGGTGCTGCGGGCGCGGTAGAGTCTATTTTCTCTATTCTGGCGCTGCGCGATCAGGCTGTTCCACCAACCATCAACCTGGATAACCCAGATGAAGGTTGTGACCTGGATTTCGTTCCGCACGAGGCGCGTCAGGTTAGCGGTATGGAATACGCACTGTGTAACTCCTTTGGCTTCGGTGGCACCAACGGTTCTGTGATCTTCAAAAAGATCTAAGCACCAGCAGGTAACTTACCTGGCTCTAAGAGAAAAGGCCCGCTTGTCGGGCCTTTTTTTATTCAGCTTTCAGTCCTTGTCCTGGTTGACTCATCCTGCCAAACTAGCGGACCACGAATAAGGAGCCACTATGTTCTTAATTAATGGCCGTGAGCAGGATATGCTGGCTGCAAGCGATCGGGCGACGCAGTTTGGCGATGGCTGCTTTACCACTGCGCGTATTACCGACGGCGAAATTTGCTTTTTTGCAGCGCATCTCCAGCGTTTACAGGACGCATGCCAAACATTGTTTATCCCCTTCGATAAGTGGTCAGAACTGCAAGCTGAAATGGGAAAACTGGCTGCAGGGCATGCGCGTGGCGTACTGAAAGTGATTATCAGTCGTGGCAGTGGCGGTCGCGGTTACAGTGGGGCAAGCTGCCATGAGCCGACCCGTATCCTCTCTGTCTCTGTTTACCCTGCGCATTATGATAGCTGGCGAAAGCAAGGCATCGTGCTGGCGTTAAGTCCTGTTCGTCTGGGGCGCAATCCGATGCTTGCCGGGCTTAAACATTTGAATCGACTCGAGCAGGTGTTGATTCGCTCTCATCTTGAGCAGACGGACGCAGATGAAGCACTGGTTCTTGACAGTGAGGGATGGGTTACGGAATGCTGTGCGGCTAATTTGTTCTGGCGTAAGGGTGATGTGGTTTACACTCCCCGGCTGGATCAGGCCGGCGTGAACGGCATTATGCGACAATTCTGTATCCGGATGCTGGCACAATCGCCGTTCAGTATTGTCGAAAAGTATGCCGGGTTGGAAGAGGTTATGCAGGCCGATGAAATCGTCGTCTGTAATGCGTTAATGCCTGTTATTCCCGTGCGTGCCTGTGGCGACACATTGCTGTCATCACGTTTGTTATTCGATTTTTTAGCCCCACTTTGTGAGCACCCGAATTAGTCATGAAAAAACTGTTACTCGTTGTCCTGTTATTGCTGGTTGTGCTGGGCATTGCCGCGGGAGTGGGAATGTGGAAAGTTCGCCATCTGGCGGACAGTAAGTTATTGATTAAAGAAGAGACGATTTTTACGCTGAAAGCGGGTACGGGCCGTCTGGCCCTTGGCGAACAGCTGTATGCGGACAAGGTTATCAATCGCCCGCGCGTGTTCCAGTGGCTGCTACGTGTGGAACCCGACCTGTCGCATTTTAAAGCCGGAACCTACCGTTTTACGCCCGACATGACGGTGCGGGACATGCTGCAACTGCTGGAAAGCGGTAAAGAGGCACAGTTCCCGTTGCGCCTGGTTGAAGGGATGCGCCTGAGCGATTACCTCAAACAACTGCGCGATGCGCCGTATATCAAGCATACGCTGAGTGATGATAACTACGAGACCGTTGCCCAGGCGCTGAAGCTGGAAAACCCGCAATGGGTGGAAGGCTGGTTCTGGCCAGATACCTGGATGTACACCGCGAATACCACCGACGTGGCGTTGCTAAAACGTGCGCATCAAAAAATGGTTAAAGCGGTGGACACCGTCTGGGAAAGTCGTGCTGACGGCTTGCCGTATAAAGACAAAAATCAACTGGTGACGATGGCCTCAATTATTGAGAAAGAGACCGCTGTTGCCAGTGAGCGTGATCAGGTGGCCTCGGTCTTTATTAACCGCTTACGTATCGGTATGCGGTTACAGACCGATCCGACCGTGATTTACGGTATGGGGGCACGGTATAATGGCAAATTATCGCGTGCGGATCTGGAAATGCCGACAGCCTATAACACTTATACCATCACAGGTTTGCCGCCGGGCCCGATTGCCATGCCGGGTGAGGCTTCGTTGCAGGCCGCAGCGCATCCGGCCAAAACGCCGTATCTCTATTTCGTGGCTGACGGTAAAGGCGGCCACACGTTTAACACTAATCTTGTCAGCCACAACCGCTCCGTGCAGGATTATCTGAAAGTGCTTAAGGAAAAAAATGGGCAGTAACTATATCGTTATCGAGGGCCTGGAAGGCGCCGGAAAAACTACTGCGCGTAATGTGGTGGTAGAGACTCTTGAGCAACTCGGGATTCGCGACATGGTATTTACCCGCGAGCCCGGTGGAACGCAGCTTGCGGAGAAATTAAGAAGTCTGGTGTTGGACATTAAATCGGTCGGCGATGAGGTGATTACCGATAAAGCCGAAGTCCTGATGTTTTATGCCGCGCGCGTACAACTGGTTGAAACGGTGATTAAGCCGGCGCTGGCAAAAGGCGCATGGGTTATTGGCGATCGTCACGATCTGTCGACCCAGGCGTATCAGGGCGGCGGTCGTGGCATCGATCAACACATGCTGGCAACACTGCGTGATGCCGTGCTTGGTGATTTTCGCCCTGACCTGACTCTGTATCTGGATGTGACACCTGAGGTAGGACTAAAACGCGCTCGAGCACGTGGCGAACTGGATCGTATTGAACAGGAGTCTTTCGATTTCTTTAATCGCACCCGCGCACGCTACCTTGAACTGGCTGCCCAAGACGCCAGCATTCGTACAATTGATGCAACACAGCCGCTTGATGTCGTGATGGAGGATATCCGCACTACCATCACCGAGTGGGTGAAGGAGCAGGGCGCATGAAATGGTATCCATGGTTACGACCGGATTTTGAAAAACTGGTAGCCAGCTACCAGGCGGGTCGTGGTCACCATGCGCTACTGATTCAGGCGTTACCCGGCATGGGTGACGACGCGCTGATTTACGCTCTTAGCCGCTATTTAATGTGCCAGCAGCCAGAAGGACATAAAAGCTGCGGACAGTGCCGTGGCTGTCAATTGATGCAGGCAGGTACACACCCGGACTACTATTCGTTGCTGCCGGAAAAAGGCAAAAGCACGCTGGGTATTGATGCGGTACGTGAAGTCAGCGAGAAGCTGTACGAGCATTCACGCCTTGGCGGTGCGAAAGTGGTGTGGATCCCGGATGCCGCTCAGTTAACCGATGCCGCCGCCAATGCGTTGCTGAAAACGCTGGAAGAACCGCCCGCGCAAACCTGGTTTTTTCTTGCCAGCACAGAGCCAGCTCGCCTGCTGGCGACATTACGTAGCCGCTGCCGGTTACACCATCTTGCGCCGCCGCCTGAGTCGTATGCAATTTCCTGGCTTGCCCGTGAAGTAACAGCGTCGTCAGAAGCGTTGTTGAGCGCGTTACGCCTTAGTGCAGGTTCGCCCGGTGCGGCACTCTCGCTGTTACAGGCCGAAAGCTGGGCGCACCGGACCGACTTCTGTGCGGCACTGGCGAACACATTGCAGTCCGACGACTGGTATATCCTGTTGGCAGCACTCAACCATGAGCAAGCTGCGACCCGTTTACACTGGCTGGCAACGTTGTTTACAGATGCCCTCAAACGTCCGTATGGTGTTGCCCATTTAACCAATCCTGATGCTCTGACGTTGATATCGTCCATCGCTGAGCGGTTATCCGTCGCGCAGATACAGGCGATACTCGGTGACGTTTGTCACTGTCGTCAGCAATTGCTGAACGTGACAGGCGTAAACCGTGAACTGGTATTAACCGATCTTATTCTCCGTACTGAGCATTATCTGCAACCAGGCACCATACTGCCTGTTCCCCATCTTTGAGAGAGACATTATGTTTTTAGTCGACTCGCACTGCCATCTTGATGGCCTGGATTATCAATCTCTGCATAAGGACGTGGATGACGTGCTGGCGAAAGCGGCCGCACGCGATGTGAAATTCTGCCTTGCCGTTGCCACCACGCTATCGGGGTACCGCAGTATGCGCGAACTGGTTGGTGAGCGTGACAATGTGGTTTTCTCATGTGGTGTTCATCCGCTAAACCAGGATGAAACCTATGATGTCGAGGATTTGCGTCGTTTTGCCGCCGAAGAGGGCGTAGTTGCGATGGGTGAAACGGGGTTGGACTATTTTTACACCCCGGAAACTAAAGTTCGCCAACAGGAATCATTCATCCACCACATCCAGATTGGCCGTGAGTTACACAAGCCGGTTATTGTTCATACCCGCGATGCGCGTGCTGATACGCTATCAATTCTGCGCGAAGAAAAAGTGACGGATTGTGGCGGCGTACTACACTGTTTTACAGAGGACAGGGAAACTGCGGGTAAATTGCTGGATCTCGGATTTTATATCTCGTTTTCTGGCATCGTCACGTTCCGTAATGCTGAACAGCTTCGTGATGCTGCGCGTTATGTTCCGCTGGATCGTTTGTTAGTTGAGACTGATTCCCCATACCTTGCGCCCGTGCCGCATCGCGGAAAAGAGAATCAGCCAGCCATGGTTCGTGATGTCGCCGAGTACATGGCCGTATTGAAAGGTGTTGCCGTTGAAGAACTGGCGCAAATCACCACAGATAACTTTGCCCGCCTGTTTCACATCGACGCCTCTCGCCTGCAATCAGTACGCTAACTGAGTTTTTTTAAAGCTCGTAATTAATAAACAAAGCGAGTAAAGTTCACCGCCATTAAATGGGCGGTGAATAACCAGTTTGAAACATTCAGATACTCATTTTATCGGAATGTGCGAGTTTTTCGGCCATCCACAGCTGAATTGTGATAGCCGTCAAACAAAAACAAACTGAATTATTTTACTCTGTGTAATAAATAAAGGGTACTTAGATACCCTGTCCACGGCGAGGTTCTCCCCCCTCGCCAATGCGTGAGAACGTAGAAAAGCACAAATACTCAGGAGCACTCCTAATTATGTTTAAGAATGCATTTGCTAACCTGCAAAAGGTCGGTAAATCGCTGATGCTGCCGGTATCCGTACTCCCTATCGCAGGTATCCTGCTGGGCGTCGGTTCCGCTAACTTCAGCTGGCTGCCAGCCGTTGTATCGCACGTAATGGCAGAAGCAGGCGGTTCTGTTTTTGCGAACATGCCGCTGATTTTCGCTATCGGTGTTGCGTTAGGCTTCACCAACAACGACGGCGTATCCGCTCTGGCATCCGTTGTTGCTTACGGCATCATGGTCAAGACCATGGCTGTTGTTGCGCCGTTGGTTCTGCATTTACCTGCTGAAGAGATCGCCGCTAAACACCTTGCTGATACGGGTGTTCTCGGGGGGATTATCTCCGGTGCGATTGCAGCGTATATGTTCAACCGCTTCTACCGTATCAAATTGCCTGAGTATCTGGGCTTCTTTGCCGGTAAGCGCTTCGTTCCTATTATTTCTGGTCTGGCTGCCATCTTCACAGGTGTGGTTCTGTCCTTCATTTGGCCGCCGATCGGTACTGCTATTCAGACGTTCTCCCAGTGGGCTGCATACCAGAACCCGGTCGTGGCGTTCGGTATCTATGGCTTCATTGAACGCTGCCTGGTGCCGTTTGGTCTGCACCATATCTGGAACGTTCCATTCCAGATGCAGATCGGTGAATACACCAACGCTGCGGGCCAGGTATTCCACGGCGACATCCCTCGCTATATGGCGGGTGACCCGACTGCGGGCAAACTGTCCGGTGGCTTCCTGTTCAAAATGTACGGTCTGCCGGCTGCTGCTATCGCTATCTGGCATTCTGCTAAACCAGAAAACCGCGCGAAAGTGGGCGGTATCATGATCTCCGCTGCGTTGACCTCGTTCCTGACCGGTATTACCGAGCCGATCGAGTTCTCCTTCATGTTCGTGGCGCCGATCCTGTACATCATCCACGCTATCCTGGCTGGTCTGGCATTCCCGATTTGTATTCTGCTGGGTATGCGCGACGGTACATCATTCTCCCACGGTCTGATCGACTTTATCGTTCTGTCCGGTAACAGCAGCAAACTGTGGCTGTTCCCGATTGTCGGTATCGGTTATGCGATCGTGTACTACACCATTTTCCGTGTATTGATCAAAGCGCTGGACCTGAAAACGCCGGGTCGTGAAGATGCGACTGAAGACAACAAAGCGGGCGCGACTGGCGAAATGGCGCCGGCCCTGGTTGCCGCGTTCGGCGGTAAAGAAAACATCACTAACCTCGATGCGTGCATCACGCGTCTGCGCGTCAGCGTTGCTGATGTTGCCAAAGTGGATCAGGCTGGCCTGAAGAAACTGGGTGCGGCGGGCGTTGTTGTCGCGGGTTCTGGTGTTCAGGCTATTTTCGGTACCAAGTCCGATAACCTGAAAACTGAAATGGATGAGTACATCCGTAACAGCTAAGCAGTAAGACGTTGGGGAGAACTAAGGCAGCCTGCGGGCTGCCTTTTTTATTGCCTTAATTGGCCTGAACGCGAATCGGCGCGGTGGCGGCGAACAGCCACGGACGAGCCTCTGCGTTCACGCGGGGGGATAACGTCTCTCTGACCTGCTGGTGGTAATCATCAATCCACTGTTTTTCTGCATCGCTGAGCAAATGCAGTTCAACCAGATTCAAATCAATCGGCACCAGCGTCAGCGTTGAGAAACGACAGAAGCCAGGGCGACTGTTGATAATCTCCACCTGATTCTCAATACGGATCCCATATTGTCCGGCCAGATAATAACCCGGCTCGATGGTAATGATATTGCCCGCAACCAGAGGCCAGGGGTTTACTTTTTTGGCGATGCGATGGGGTTGCTCATGGATGAGTAACTGATGACCCACACCGTGGCCGGTACCGTGATCAAAATCCAGACCTAAATCCCACAACGCCCGACGACTAAAGGCATCCAGTTGATGTCCCTGAGTACCGGTGGGAAACTGCAGTGAGATAAGCGATAAAAAGCCTTTCAACACGGCGGTGTAATGCAGACGACGCTGCGGATCCTGTGGACCAAAGGCGAGCGTTCTTGTTGTATCCGTAGTGCCATTTTGATACTGGCCGCCGGAATCATTCAGGTACATTGCCTGTGTGGTGATGGGGGTGTTTGTTTTCTCGCTGGAATGGTAATGACACATCGCCGCATTGCTGGCAGAGGCGGAAATAGTACTGAAACTTTGCTCTATAAATCCTGGCTGCTGCTGGCGAAACGCCAGCTGCTTGGCTTGTGCTTCCAGTTCAGTGACAGGATTACCTGCTGCCTCGCGCAGCGGAACCTCATGCGCCAGCCAGGCCAGAAAGTTTACCCATGCGGCGCCATCCTGTTCATGGCATTCCCGATACCCTGCCAGTTCAACATCATTTTTATGAGCTTTAATCAATGTGATGGGGTCGGGGGTCCAGAGAACCTCTCCTCCGTTTTGTTCAATGGCGAACCGCAGCGCGACTGGCGCATAGTCTTTATCAACCAGGAAACGCTTTCCTTGGGCAAGTTGCTGGCAGCGCGGAAGAAAGTTTTCTTGCGGGGCCAGCGTGATCGTCTCCAGCAACGATGCAGGCAGCTGCTGCGTCTTATTATTATCAACAAACCACTCCAGTTCGCCGCTGCGATGGAGCAGGGCAAACGAAAACGGCACTGGCACCATAGCCAGATCCGAACCGCGCACATTCAGCAGCCAGGCGATGTTATCCGGCAGCGTGATCGCCAGCACGTCGGCCTGATGCTGGGCCAGTTGTTCCACTATTCGTTCGCGCTTATGTGCGCTGCTTTCGCCGCTTATCTCAACGGGCATTTCACGAATTACACCACAGGGGGCGGCTGGACGGTCGAGCCAGATCTGGTCGAAGGGATCGCGTTCCATCGGAACCAGTTTGCAGTGAGTGGCCGACAGTGCTTCAAATTGGCTGTTGACCATCAGCAGAGGTTCAAAGCCGATACGCGCACCAGAGGTGACGTAAGCCTGCAAGTAGTCGGCCAGAGGTTCCTCGTGCAAATGATGGATTTCAAAATCATCGAGAGAGACTTCGTTACGCACCTGGACCTGATAGCGCCCATCGACAAACATCAGCGCGCGATCGCGAAGTACCAATGCAAGACCAGCGGAACCGCTAAAGCCGGTGAGCCAGGCCAGTTTATTGTCATGTGGCGTACAATCTTCACTTTGGTGAGCGTCGGCGCGCGGAACAATCATGCCATCCAGTCCCTGCGCTAACAGCAGACTGCGCAGGGCGGAAAGAGGAGTTGAGTTGTGCATAGTTACCTTCAGGCCTTAACGGAACGGCGGTTCGTTGAACGTACGTAATTTACGGGAGTGCAGTCGGTCGACTTCAGCACGCAGACGGTCGATAGCCCGGATACCTATTTGCAGGTGTTCAGAAATGGCACCTTCATAAAAACGGTTGGCCTGACCAGGCAGTTTGATCTCGCCATGCAGTGGTTTGTCGGAAACACATAGCAGCGTGCCGTAAGGGACGCGGAAGCGGTAGCCCTGAGCGGCGATGGTGGCGCTCTCCATATCGATAGCTACCGCGCGGCTGAGGTTAAAACGTAGCGCAGAAGCGGAATAGCGTAGCTCCCAGTTACGGTCGTCGGTGGTGACGACGGTTCCGGTACGTAAACGCTGCTTAACCTCTTCGCCGGGCATGCCGCTGACTTCTTTGGTAGCGTCATACAGGGCGCGTTGCACTTCCGCAATGCTCGGAATCGGAATGTCCGGCGGCAATACGGCATCCAGTACATGGTCGTCACGCAGATAAGCGTGGGCCAGAACATAGTCGCCAATTGCCTGACTTTCACGCAGACCGCCGCAGTGACCAATCATCAGCCAGACGTCAGGACGCAGTACGGCCAGATGATCGCAAATGGTTTTGGCGTTAGAGGGGCCGACGCCGATATTAACCAGCGTGATCCCCTGACCGTCGGCGGTAATTAAATGCCAGGCGGGCATCTGGTGTTTTTTCCACGCCAGATCGGAGATGGCCTCTTCCGGCGCTTCAGTTTCCGCGGTGATCCAGATCCCACCTGCGCATGACAGCGCGATGTACGGGCTGTCCGGATCGAGGATCTGGCTGCAACCCCAGCGCACGAACTCATCGACGTAGCGGGTGTAGTTGGTGAACAGTACAAAGGGCTGAAAGTGCTCAACCGGCGTTCCCGTGTAGTGACGCAGTCGCGCCAGCGAGAAATCGACTCGTCGCGCGTCGAAGTGCGACAACGGGGAGAACTCCGCCGGATGATAGGTACCATCCGCAGTTTCATCGCCAATCTGTGACAGCTCGGTGGTCGGAAAATGGCGCGTCAATCCGGCGCTCATCGAGCGGTCGAGCGTCAGTTCAGAGCCGTCAATGACATACGGATAGGGAATTTCATGTTGCGACGGCTCGACGGAAATATGCGCATCATAATCCTGATACAGCAGCGTCAGTTGTTCTTCAAGATAAGGGCGAAAAAGCGACGGGCGGGTGATGGTTGTGGTATAGCAGCCTGCATGGGTAAAACGGCCATAGGCGCGGGTTTTGGGGGGATTGGTGGCGCTGCCATCCCAGGTGACACAAAGCGATGGGTAAACAAAAAGACCGTTTGGGCGGGCGATGTCGTCAGGGAGCGTTCCTGTTTCAATATACTTACCAATGGCGCTACGCAGTGCTTTAACCGACTGCTCGTACAGCGCGTCCAGTTTATCCAATGCCTGAGCCGGGGTCAGGCTGGAGCCCTTATTGTTCATGTCTGTCTCCTTGTTCCACAGATGTACTGCTCTCCCGATAGTATGTCACAGGAATGTGAAACAAAAGTCAGACGTTGAGGAAGATTATGCGAAGACCCGATGGCCTTCGCACAAAGGTTTACGCGTGTTGCTTATCTCTCATCAGCATTGCGGTCACGGCCGAAATAAGGCATCCGGCCATCAGGTAAATGGCAACGCTGTGCCAGTCGCCACCGGAGAAAGTCACTAATGCAGCGGCAATAAAAGGCGTAAAACCACCGCCGACAACGCTGGCAACCTGATAACCCACGCCTGCGCCACTGTAGCGATAGCTTGCGCCAAACAGGCCGGTAAACATAGGCTGCTGTACGCAGACCACCATATCGTGCGCAATGTTGGCCAGCATAATCGCGAAGAACACTATCCAGAAAATGGACTGCGCTTCCAGCGCCATGAAGAATGGGAAGGCGCTCAGCGTACCGACCAGCGCACCGGTAATATAGACGCGCCGACGGCCAAAGCGATCGGCAAGCCAGGCAAAGCAGGGGATGGTCAAACAACTCAGTCCACCAACCAGTAACCCGATATTCAGAAACAATTCGCGCGGCAGCCCCAGGTTCTGCGTGGAGTAGTTGAGAGCAAATGCGGTAACAATGTACATCGTCAGGAGCTCACACAGACGCAGGGCGATAATTTTCAGAAATGCTCCTGGGTGACGGGTGAGCGCCTCGATAACCGGCAGCCGCTTTTTCACCGGTTGAGGGGCTTGTTTTTGCTGTTCGAATTCAGCCGATTCATCCATTCTGTTGCGCATCCACAACGCGCCCAGAACCAGCACAATGCTGAACAGGAACGGAATGCGCCAGCCCCAGCTCAGGAACTGCTCATCGGTTGTTTGCGAGCTAATCAGCGAGACCAGCCCCGTAGAGAGCAGTAGCCCGACGCCGTAACCGACCTGAACGCCGCTACTGTAGAAGGCTTTTTTATTTTTCGGCGCACTTTCGACCGAGAGCAACGCCGCGCCACCCCATTCACCGCCAACGGCGAATCCCTGAACGGCGCGCAGCGTCACCAGTAGCACAGGAGCCCACCAGCCAATGGTGTCAAAAGAGGGAATAATCCCGATCAGCGCAGTGGCAATACCCATCATCCAGACGGTAAGCATCAACATACGTTTGCGGCCCAGACGATCGCCGAAGTGGCCGAAGATTATCCCGCCTAACGGACGGAACAAAAATCCGACGCCAAAGGTGGCGAATGCGGCAAGTGTTCCCATCGCCGGACTAACCTGCGGGAAAAACTCGCGATTAAAGACCAGCGCGGCGGTGATGCCATAAAGCAGAAAATCATACCAGTCGACCACGGCACCCGCGAAGCTGCCGAGTGCGGCACGTCGGGCACGGTTAAGCGATGAGGTGTCCTGCTGGGGACCCGTGGAGGTGAGGGTGGAATCCATAGTTATCCTGTCTGTACTGTTTTTTAATTATTAGTATTGGAGTTAGGTTACGCACATTGCAGTCGAGGTATAAACGACTGTAATGAGACTACCGCGACAGATGAGAAGATAAAACGATTTTATCCCTTACAAGAGGACAAGATGAAAAATAAGACGATTGAAGAAATTAATAAGCAAAAAGCCCGCTTAAGTTTCCTTAAGCGGGCTTCTCTAAATATGGCTCCTCTGACTGGACTCGAACCAGTGACATACGGATTAACAGTCCGCCGTTCTACCGACTGAACTACAGAGGAATCGTGTGAACGAGGCGCATATTAGCGGGGGCGATGGGGGTTGTCAAAGGGGTAAATGAAATTGTGTGTTCGTTTGCTGACAAATTCAACAAAGCGGCGATCTTTCATGCTTTTTAGACATTTGCCCCATTCTGGTGCGGGTCTACCTCTTGTGGGGCAGCCCGGAAAAACGCGGAATCAGTAGAAGCGATCACTTTCCTGCGCCATCCCTTACTTAACGGGAGCTTAACATTAAATAATCGTCTACAGATGAAACTGGCAAGCATCTTGCAATCCTGAGTTTCATGATTGCCAGCATGGGTTCTGGTATTCCGACAGGAGGCAAAATGAACTTCAGACGACTGAAATACTTCGTAAAAATCGTCGATATTGGTAGCCTGACCCAGGCAGCGGAAGTATTGCATATCGCTCAACCCGCGCTGAGCCAGCAGGTTGCTACGCTGGAGGGGGAGCTGGATCAACAGTTGTTGATCCGCACCAAGCGCGGGGTGACGCCGACGGAGGCGGGGAAAGTGCTGTATACGCACGCCCGGACGATATTACGTCAGTGTGAACAGGCACAGCTTGCGGTCAATAATGTAGGGCAGACTCTGAGTGGACACGTCTCTATTGGCCTGGCGCCTGGCACGGCGGCATCATCAATTACCATGCCGCTATTACAGACCGTTCGCGCCGAGCTGCCCGATGTACTGGTCTATTTGCATGAAAACAGCGGGGCGGTGCTGAACGATAAACTGCTCAGTGGTCAATTAGATATGGCGGTGCTCTACGAGCGCTCGCCGATCGCGGGTATTTCCAGTCAACCGTTACTCAAAGAGGATCTTTACCTGGTGGGGACGCGCGAATGTCCAGGACCTGGTGTCGATTTAACGGCAGTCGCGCAGATGAATTTGTTTCTGCCACGGGATTACAGTGCGGTTCGTCTCCGTGTTGACGAAGCCTTCTCACTGCGCCGCTTAACGGCGAAAGTAATAGGTGAAATTGATTCTATCTCCACCCTAACGGCCGCGATTGCCAGCGGTATGGGGGTGACAGTCTTACCTGAATCGGCAGCCCGGGCATTATGCCATGCAGCGAATGGCTGGATGGCGCGGATTACAACGCCCTCCATGAATCTGCCCCTCTCGCTTAACATGTCAGCCAGAGGCAGTTTGACACCACAGGCTCAGGCGGTGAAAGAGATCCTGTTGTCGCTGGTTAGCCGTCCGGCTCTGGAAAATCGGGAACTACAGCTGGTGAGTTAGACCTTATTCCAGCCAGGAATAAGATGCAGGTTTTTATTATTTGTTATGCCGGGCATCAGACTTTAACAATAGTGTAATGTCTGATGTACCCGGAGCGAAAAGTGAATTTCCAGCAACTTAAAATAATCCGCGAGGCGGCCCGTCAGGATTACAACCTGACGGAAGTCGCGAATATTCTTTATACCTCGCAGTCGGGGGTAAGTCGGCATATTCGTGAACTTGAAGATGAACTTGGCATCGAAATTTTTATTCGTCGTGGTAAACGTTTACTTGGCATGACCGAACCGGGGAAGGCGTTGCTGGTGATCGCTGAGCGTATTCTTAATGAAGCCAGTAATGTTCGCCGACTGGCGGACCTGTTTACCAATGACACGTCTGGTGTGCTGACCATTGCGACCACACACACGCAGGCACGCTATAGTCTGCCTGCGGTGATCAAAGCATTTCGTGAGCTCTTCCCGGAGGTTCGCCTGGAGCTTATCCAGGGGACGCCGCAAGAAATTGACGTTCTCCTGCAAAATGGTGGCGCTGACATTGGTATTGCCAGTGAACGACTCAGCAGCGATCCGCTGTTGGTGGCGTTTCCCTGGTTTCGTTGGCAGCACAGCCTGCTTGTTCCACTCGATCATCCATTAGTTAAGGCTTCCCCGCTTACGCTTGAGTCTATTGCTCACTGGCCGCTCATTACCTATCGGCAGGGTATTACGGGGCGTTCACGTATTGATGAGGCATTTGCGCGTAAAGGTTTGGTGCCGGATATTATCCTCAGTGCACAGGACTCGGATGTGATTAAAACGTATGTAGCGCTGGGGCTGGGAATCGGGCTGGTGGCGGAGCAATCCAGTGGCGAGCAGGAGGAGGGGACGTTAACCCGCCTTGATACCCGGCATTTATTTGATGCGAACACCGTTTGGCTGGGGCTCAAACGTGGTCAGTTGCAGCGCAATTACGTCTGGCGATTCATCGAGCTATGCAACGCAGGTTTATCTGTGGAAGAGATTAAACGCCAGGCGATGGAGCCTGATGAAGTGATGATTGATTATCAGATATAAAGCAAAAAGCCTGCTTAGTTTCCTAAGCAGGCTTCTTAAATATGGCTCCTCTGACTGGACTCGAACCAGTGACATACGGATTAACAGTCCGCCGTTCTACCGACTGAACTACAGAGGAATCGTGTGAACGAGGCGCATATTACTGACCTCACCATGACGTGTCAACAGTAAAATTAATACGTCATATCAATTGGTTAATTAATCTTCAAATTCAGTATTAATGTACATTTGATGAGCGAAAATGGTCTTCTTCCTGGCTATCGCGCAACCGAAGCATTGGGTTCTGGCGATAGAACTGGAAAAAACGTTGCCACAATGCCGGAAAACGTGGTGCAAACAACTCGGGGGCGCTGAAGAAATACTCGGATAATACCGCAAAGCATTCTGCAGGATCGGTTGCTGCGTAGGCATCTATACTGCAGGCCGTTTCACCTACCAGATCGATTTCATCCTGGATGTTGTTCATCGCGGCATGGAGATCGTGCTCCCAGTTCGCAATTTCCCTCAGCGGAATAGCCGGAACGCCGCTGGCGCGATCGCCATTACGCATATCAAGTTTATGTGCCACTTCGTGAATAATCAGATTAAAGCCGGAAGCATCGAAGGAATCCTGGATATCAAGCCAGTTCAGGATCACCGGACCCTGTTGCCAGCTTTGGCCTGACTGAATAATCCGTTGATTGTGCACCAGCCCAATATCATCTTCCCATTCGTCATCCACGACAAACGGGGCAGGGTAAATAAGGACTTCATGAAAACCATCGAGCCACTCGATGCCTAATTCCAGAACAGGCAAACAGAAAAGCAGAGCAATTCGTGCACTTTTCAGTACGTCCAGTTCAAATCCTTGTAGCGCAACCAATCTTTTTTGCTGTAAAAAACGCTCAGCCAGGACAATAAGCCTGGCTTGTTCTTGTTCAGTAAGATTCACCAGAAGAGGAATTGCCAGGGCATCATCCCAGGGCCAGTCATCATTCCGGGCTGTTTCTTGCTCTTTCCAGGGCCACTTAATCATCGTTTTGCTCGCAAACTCGTCACTTGAACGAAATTGACGGAACTGGGTCTGTTAAAATGCCAAATTACCTGGCATCATGGCAACCACCAGAACGGAGAGATGCCAGAGCGGCTGAATGGACCGGTCTCGAAAACCGGAGTAGGGGCAACTCTACCGGGGGTTCAAATCCCCCTCTCTCCGCCACTATTCAAACACTTGCACGCCTTGCTTTCAACGACAGCAGTCACGGATGTTTTTTTCTTTGAGTATCCTCACAAGTTTGTCGTTCTATTGCCTTCGTGACATAAAAATCCGCTTCAAATAAACAAAAAGCCCGCTTCATATGAAGCAGGCCTGATACGTATTGTGCAAAATTAGAACTGGTAGACTAAACCAACGGCAACAATATCGTCAGTTGCGATGCCATTGCTTTCATAGAAGCTGTCATCTTCATCCAGCAGGTTGATTTTGTAATCAACGTAGGTGGACATGTTTTTGTTGAAGTAATAAGTCATACCCACATCAACATATTTTACCAGATCTTTGTCGGTGTAGCGTGGGGTGCCATTGCTATGGTGATCCCAGCCACCTAAGTCGACACCTTTAGATTGCAGGAATGCAACGGACGGGCGCAGACCAAAGTCAAACTGGTATTGTGCAACAACTTCGAAGTTCTGTGTTTTGTTGGCGATACCGCCATTTGCAACATCTTCACCAGCAGCATTTTTAGAAGAGCCGCTGCCGTATGCTGTCATGTTCCGTGTTTCTGCGTACATAGCAGCAAGGTAAACGTTGTTAGCGTCGTACTTCGCACCAATAGTCCAGGCATCTGCTGTATCTCCACCTGCATATTTATTGGCATAGCTACGATCGCCGCGACCAGCAGCGACCTGGCTGTTAGTACGATCAGAACTGGAGTACGCTGCACCGAGGCTTAAACCGAAGTCAAAGTCATAAGAGGTGGACATACCGAAACCGTCGCCGTTTTCTTTCGCCAGTTTGCGGTTTTCACTATTACCAGAACCTTCCTGACCTACGCTGCTACCTTCATTATTACCCTGATACTGCAGGGCGAAGTTCAGGCCATCAGCCAGACCAAAGAAGCCGTGGTTACGATAAGTAGCAACGCCGTTGGTACGACCCAGCATATACACGTCGGTCTGAGTGTAAGTATCACCACCGAATTCTGGCAGCATATCGGTCCAGGCTTCAACGTCGTACACGACGCCGTAGTTACGACCGTAATCGAAGGTGCCGTTTTCAGCAAAGCCCAGGCCTGCGAAAGCCAAACGAGTCCAGGAATCGCCTTTGTCACCTTCGGTGCCGTTGGCCTGAACGTTATATTCCCACTGACCGTAGCCAGTCAGCATATCGTTGATCTGCGTTTCGCCCTTAAAGCCCAGACGCGCATAGGTTTGATCGCCGTCGTTATCTGTATCGTCAGAGAAATAACGCAGACCATCGACTTTTCCGTACAGATCCAGTTTATTGCCGTTTTTATTATAAATTTCAGCCGCATTTGCTGCGCCTGCAGCTAATAAAGCTGGGAGAAGCAGTGCCAGTACTTTTCTTTTCATTATGTATTCCCTTTATTTAATAATTAAAATGAATATGTAGTGATGTCCTGAAAACTACATTTCGATACTATCTATGAAGTTCATTTAATTTAAAATATAACATGTAACAATTATATTTTAGATATTTCAAAATGTTTCCATTTGAGTTTTTTAAATTATTTTTATATGTATTTATTGTTTTTATTCAACACATAAATACATGATTATCAATTGATTTGTATCTTGTGGATTGATATTTGTTGTGTGTATTTTATATGTTTTTATTATTGTTTTTATGCTTGTCAGGATAATTTATTATCAATGCTGTATGTGGAAATTATAAATTGGCATTTGTTATGGATGTTATTTAACAATTGAATTTTGATATAAAAGAAGGCAGACAGTGGTTCAGGGTAAAAATTATTGCTAAGGTGGTTTTCTTTATGTAAAGGGAGAGATCATGGAACTCCACGACTGGCAGTCGAGATTTGAAGCCTGGTTACGTGAAAATCATTCAGGGCACGACGCTGCCCATGACATCTTTCACTTTCGCCGCGTGTGGCAGACGGCTCAAAAGCTGAGCACGGATGCGAACGTAGACTGGTTGGTCGTACTGACCGCGTGCTATTTCCACGATCTTGTCAGCTTACCGAAAAATCATCCGGAACGTCATCGCTCATCGGTACTGGCAGCCCAGGAAACCTGTCGTGTACTGTCACAGGACTTTCCTGAATTTCCTCAGGATCGGCTGCATGCGGTGAGTCACGCTATCGCAGCGCACAGTTTTAGCGCAAAAATTACGCCCACGGCACTTGAAGCCAAAATCGTTCAGGATGCCGATCGACTTGAGGCGCTCGGTGCTATCGGTCTGGCGCGCGTGTTCGCCGTTTCTGGCTCGCTGGGTGTGGCATTGTTTGATGCGGAGGATCCGTTTGCCCGGCAGCGTAGCCTCGATGATAAACAGTACGCGCTTGATCATTTCCAGACCAAACTGCTGACGTTGCCACTGACAATGCAAACTGAACAAGGGCGGCATTTAGCACAGCATAATGCTGACTTTTTATTGACGTATATGGCAAAACTCAGCGCAGAATTAAAAGGAGAATATGAAATGTTGGATCTTGCGGCGATTCAACCCCTTAAAGCATATCAGTAGTCGTCATTGCTGAAACGTCAATTGCACCAATTTATGTTAACCTGTCGACTATCCATTTCGGCCGGTTAAACGTATGCAGGATAATTTATCAGTAGCAGGCTCCATGAACCCGATGACAGATGATAACGAGGCCGCCGCACAGGTGATTTTGGCTAAGTTGCTTGAAATATACGATGTGAAAACGCTGGTTGCTCATCTGAATGGTGTTGGTGAGAATCGCTGGAGTCCGGCCATCTTTAAGCGTGTGGTCGCCAATGAAACATGGCATCGGCTCAGCGACGCTGAGCTGGCTCATCTGAACGCCATGCTACCGACACCGCCTGCGCATCATCCACATTATGCTTTTCGCTTTATCGATCTTTTTGCTGGTATTGGCGGAATTCGTCGCGGTTTTGAAGCGATCGGCGGGCAGTGCGTGTTTACCAGCGAGTGGAACAAGCATGCGGTGCGCACCTACAAGGCGAATCACTACTGCGATCCTCTGCAGCACCACTTTAATGAAGATATTCGTGATATTACGCTCAGCCATCATGAGGGGGTGAGTGACGAGCAGGCTGCAGAGCATATTCGTCAACATGTTCCCGAGCATGATGTCCTGCTGGCCGGCTTCCCTTGCCAGCCATTTTCTCTGGCGGGTGTATCAAAGAAAAACGCGTTAGGGCGTGCCCACGGTTTTGCCTGTGATACGCAAGGCACGCTTTTTTTTGACGTGGTGCGAATTATCGACGCGCGGCGGCCGGCTATATTTGTGCTCGAAAACGTTAAAAATCTGAAGAGTCATGACCAGGGAAAAACCTTTCGCATCATCATGCAAACGCTGGATGAACTGGACTATGACGTGGCGGATGCAGCCGATAATGGCCCGGATGATCCGAAGATTATCGATGGGCAACATTTTTTACCCCAGCATCGCGAACGTATCGTGCTCGTCGGCTTTCGACGTGATCTGAGCTTGAAGTCAGACTTTACGTTGCGCGATATTGTCAGCCGCTACCCTCAGCGTCGAACGACGCTCGCAGAGCTGCTTGAACCGACCGTTGATGCGAAATATGTGCTGACACCGGTCCTGTGGAAATACCTGTATCGCTATGCGAAAAAACATCAGGCACGGGGCAATGGGTTTGGCTACGGTATGGTCTATCCCGGCAATCCCGATAGCGTAACGCGTACATTATCCGCACGTTACTATAAGGATGGGGCTGAAATTTTGATAGACCGTGGCTGGGATATGGCGCTGGGTGAACAGGATTTCGATGATCCCGCCAATCAACGACATCGTCCTCGTCGATTAACGCCAAGAGAGTGTGCTCGCCTAATGGGGTTTGAGTCTCCTCAGGGTTACCAGTTTCGCATTCCGGTATCAGATACCCAGGCTTACCGCCAGTTCGGTAATTCGGTGGTCGTCCCGGCATTTGCGGCGGTAGCCAAACTGCTGGAGCCGAAGATCAAGCAGGCTGTTGCGCTCCGTGAGAAAGAACAGCAGCATGGCAGACGTTCACGATAAGGCGACACGCAGTAAAAATATGCGAGCGATAGGGACCCGCGATACGGCGATCGAAAAACGTCTGGCCGACATCCTGACGGAGCAGGGGGTAACGTTTCGCGCGCAGGATGCAACGTTGCCCGGTCGCCCCGATTTTGTGGTGGATGACTACCGTTGCGTTCTCTTTACCCACGGCTGTTTCTGGCATCAGCACAACTGCTATCTCTTTAAAGTCCCGGCAACCCGCACGGCGTTCTGGCTGGAGAAGATAGGAAAAAATGTGGTACGTGATAAGCGGGACTGCGAAAAATTGCAGTCGTTGGGATGGCGGGTCTTGATTGTCTGGGAATGCGCCCTGCGTGGGCGTGAGAAACTGGATAACGAGGCACTGTCTGAACGGGTTATCGAGTGGATCTGCGGCGGCGGTGCCACCGCGCAGATCGACACTCAGGGCATTCATTTACTGTAACGACTTTTCCGATGGGGCTGCGACCGCGTCAGCTTTGACCGGGAATAAGTATTTCCCCAGCGTCACCAATACCACGGCAAAAACAATGACCCCGAGCGCCAGCCACTCGATCAACGCCAGGCTTTCACCTCCCAGCCCCGTACCTAACAGAACCGCCACTACCGGGTTGACGTAGGCATAGCTGGTGGCTAACGCCGGGCTTACATTACGAATAAGGAACATATAAGCGTTAATCGCAATAATTGAGCCGAACAGGGCGAGATATGCCACCGCCATAAAACCGGAGAAGGTTGGCATCGTGGTCAGCTTTTCTCCACTGAGCAGCGATGCGCACATCAGCACAATGCCCGCGGCTAACATTTCAATAGCACCGGCCATCATGCCAACGGGCAAGGTTATACGTGAGCCGTACACGGAGCCAAACGCCCAGCTCATTGAACCAATCAGGATTAATACTGCCCCCCAGGGATTACCACTCAAGTTACCGCCGCTGTTAAGCATGATAATCCCGGCGAGTCCAATTGCGATCCCCATCCATTCCAGTTTGCGTGTTTTGATGCCAAAAAAGTGGCTAAAGCACAGCGTAAACAGCGGGACGGTGGCAACCACTACGGCGGCAATACCGGAAGGAACATTTTGATGTTCTGCAACAGTAACCAGCCCATTACCCACGGCCAGCAGCAGGATACCAATTAACGCGGCGTTCAGGAGCTGGCGCAGAGGCGGTAGCTTGTGTCCGCGAAGAAGTAAAAAAAGTGTTAATAACACTCCAGCAGAGAGAAAACGTACGCCAGCCATCATCAACGGCGGCCAACTTTCAACGCCAATGCGAATAACGAAGTACGTGGAACCCCAAATGATGTACAGCGCAAATAGCGCACTGAAAAGCGGTAACAATTGCCTGAAACGCATAATCCCTCACGGTGGAAATAAAAAGGTGCAACATAGTAAACGTCAAAACTATCATGCTGGCGAGACTTATAATTGCCTGCTGTTGTTAAATAATTGTTGACCAGAAAGGTCTGTTTCAGCATGGCGTGTTTTACTTCATACTTATGGCTGCAAAACAATAATATTGAGGATTAAAATTTTGGCAGGAAGTAGCTTACTCACCTTGCTTGATGACATCGCCACGCTTCTGGACGATATCTCAGTGATGGGAAAACTGGCCGCGAAAAAAACGGCGGGTGTGCTGGGAGACGATTTGTCGCTTAACGCGCAACAGGTATCGGGCGTGCGGGCGAACCGCGAGCTTCCGGTGGTCTGGAGTGTGGCTAAAGGATCTTTCGTCAACAAAGTTATCCTGGTGCCGCTGGCGCTATTGATCAGCGCCTTCATTCCATGGGCTATCACCCCCTTATTGATGATTGGTGGGGCGTTCCTCTGTTTTGAGGGCGTGGAAAAAGTGCTTCACACCCTGGAAGCGCGAAAACAAAAAGAGACCCCAGAGGAGCGTCAGCAGCGTCTGACATCGTTGGCGGCGCAGGATCCTCTCACCTTTGAGAAAGATAAAATCAAAGGGGCGATACGTACTGACTTTATTTTATCTGCAGAGATTGTGGCCATTACGTTGGGTATTGTGGCGGATGCGCCGTTGTTGAATCAGGTACTGGTTTTGTCGGGTATTGCTTTGGTGGTGACCGTTGGCGTATATGGTCTGGTCGGTATTATTGTGAAGCTCGATGATATTGGCTACTGGCTGGCAGAAAAGCGCAGCGCACTGGCTCAGGCCCTGGGTAAGGGATTGCTGGTGGTTGCTCCCTGGCTCATGAAATCACTTTCCGTGGTCGGCACGCTGGCGATGTTTTTAGTCGGTGGCGGCATTGTGGTACACGGCATTGCGCCGCTGCATCATGCGATTGAGCAATTTGCCCAACAGCAGAGTTCATTCATTGCTCTGATGCTTCCGACTCTGCTTAATCTGGTGCTCGGCTTTATTATCGGTGGGATCGTGGTGGTGCTGGTAAAAATGGTTGCCAGGTTACGCGGAGTTTCGCACTAATTGTCGCCTGCCAGACTACGCAAAACGTCTCTTTGTCGTCTAAGGTGAAAAGGTTTCTCTTGATACAGGAGGCGGGTATGGTCTTTTCTGTCAGTGAGGAAGTCACCGCGAAAGAGGGTGGCCCACGCATGATCGTTACCGGGTATGCCAGCGGAATGGTGGAGTGCCGCTGGTATGACGGTTTTGGCGTCAAACGGGAGGCATTTCGTGAAGATGAACTGGTTCCTGGCGAACGCAGTCCGCTGCGCCAGGATGCCTGAATACCGCAGGCTGGCGTAACCTGGTGATCTCTCAACCATTAGTTATATTTATCATTTTGGTGAGAATTATTTACTTGTCAGGCAAAAAAATTGCAGATAAGGTTGGTTTCGCATCAGATTTCCTGGTGTAACGAATTTTCAAGTGCTTCTTGCATAAGCAAGCTTGATCCCGACCCGATACGGGCCGGGATTTTTTTCGCCCAAAGTCAGCGATTGATCTCCGTCACGCTAAAATCATGGATATCAAGCTCGAACGCGTCGGCCAGTTCATGCCATGTATGATAATCCCGGCCATCAACGCTGACGCGATCGGGGTCATCATGGCTGCGATGAATTTCGCTCTCGCAGATTTCGTTGATAGCTTTCAATAGCGCGTCCACATCGACGCTGACGTCACGTTTGGCCGTATCGCTGTACTCTTTCGCGGTTTTCATCCTCATACCTCTCAACCGTTAAGGATACCGGGGCACGTATCAGAATCTCTGATGCGTACAAGTTAAGTATAGACCGTCGAGAAAACCCGCAATCACGCGAGCAGGGCGCTGCCAGGAAAAGGAATTTGTTCTACACTGGCACAAAGCCACAGGAGGAAAACGATGAAGGTGAATGATCGGGTTACAGTCAAAACGGACGGTGGGCCGCGTCGGCCAGGCCGGGTACTGGCGATTGAAGAGTTTAGTGAAGGCACCATGTACCTGGTTTCTCTGGAAGACTACCCGCTCGGTATCTGGTTCTTTAATGAGTCAGGCCATCAGGATGGGATCTTTGTGGAAAAAGTGGAGTAATCCAGACGCTGATTCTGACTGGTGGTAAACCCACCAGTCAGAATGTCCTAACGCATATTCACAAAGATACCATTGGTGACGTTATCTGTGAGTCGTACAACGTGATAGATAACTTGTTTATTATGTGTCTTGATCTTTCGTTTTATATTCCCCTTATGGGATGAGACTGTCTTCGCCTTGATATTCATTTGATCGGATATCTGTATTGTTCCCTGACCGGCCATCCACATACGTAGCATGCTGGATTCGGTACGGCTTAATGATAGTGTTGGCAGGTTCACATCAATGACAATATCCACTTCCTTTTTCAGAATATCGCCAAGAAGTTCATCCAGTGAATCTGGTTTAATCGACTTAGAACTGATTAATAAATTTTTTCTTACTAAGAGATACTCATCAAAATGGACATTGGCAATCGCCATAAATACAATAAATAAAGTGCTGGGATGTTGATTAATGATTTGCTTAATTCTCTGGCTGTTATCCGGATCGTGAATAAAGCAGTCTTCATTAATAAACACCACAGACGGCTGCAGTGAGACACAGGCGACGCTGAGTTCATCAACGCTTGAAATATCGTTGATTTCCCTTTTCTTCACCCCCCGACTTACCAGATATCCGGTCAACCCTAGCCGGGTGTAACTGCATAAATCCATAATAATCGTTGACATGGCATACCCTCACTCAATGCGTAACGATAATTCCCCTTACCTGATTATTTCATCACAACTAAACGGAATAATAACGACCCAATATGACGCTTTCGCTGTTTTCAGGCGAATTTACTATCCCGTAAAGTTGCGTATAATTTGCCAGGAAACATCTTAAAGTAAAGTAAATGTTGCGTTATGTGAGTGAGGCAAAAACAAATAAACCGCGACAGCGTTATCCTGGTGGATGTTGCCTGTATTTGAATTTAGGACAATCCTTAGTAAAACAGGATAAAAAATAAGGGTTATTATTTTGAAGGCATTTCACTGATGATGTCAGCCAGCAAATTAAAAATCTCACTGAATAAGCGCTCACAGAAGGGGGCAATTAATGGCATTAGCGCGGCCATTAATGAAATACCCACGGTCAGGGTGAGTGGGAAACCAATGACAAATATCGATAGCTGCGGCGCCATACGGTTTAACAAACCGAGTGCGAGGTTGAGTGTGAGCAGCAGCGTCATCACCGGCAGAGCCAGCATCAGACCATTGAGGAAGATGAGTCCCCCCGCCCGCGCCAGCGCGAGAAAGGCATTGCTATTAACCGGATTGCCACCGATAGGCAGAGTATGGAAGGTATCCACCAATAGCGAGATAAGCCACAAGTGACCATTAAAGGTGAGGAACAGCAGCATCGCCAGCAAATCTATCAGACGTGCCAGAACGGGCATATTCAGGCGGCTGCCCGGGTCGAAGAAGGTTGCGAAGGAGAGACCCATTTGCAGACCGATGATTTCCCCGGCGGTACGCACCGCGGCAAACGCAAATTGCATGGTGAACCCTAATGCGATGCCGATCAGGATTTGCTGCATCGCCTGCCATATCGCGCCGACAGAAAAGATGGGCACGTTTACGGGGGGAAGCAGCGGAGCGATAACCATGGTAATCATTAACCCCAGCCCCAGTTTTACCCGTTTGGGGATGGCGCGTTCGCTGAGTATCGGAGCCGTTGAAATGAGCGCCAGTATGCGCAGCAGGGGCCAGAAGTAAAGATTCAGCCAGTGGAGCCACTCAACGCTGGTCACCTGCAACATAGCGTCGTTTACCCGATGATGTAGGGAATATTGCTGAACAGCGTACGCACGTAGTCGAGCAGCAAATTAAGCATCCACGGACCGGCAACGATGATGGCAATAAAGACCGCGACAATTTTCGGAATGAAGGACAGCGTCATTTCGTTAATCTGGGTTGCCGCCTGCAGGATACTGATGATAAGACCCGTAACGAGGGCAACCAGCAACAAAGGTGCGGCAAGGGCAAGGGCAACTTTCATCGCCTCAGTGCCCATCATCATGACCGATTCAGGAGTCATTTCGCGCCTCTAACTGTAAAAGCTTTGTGCAAGCGAGCCGACAAGCAGCTGCCAGCCGTCAACCAGCACAAACAGCATGAGCTTGAATGGGAGTGCAATGGTGGCAGGTGGCACCATCATCATCCCTAGCGCCATCAGGACGCTGGCGATAACCAGATCGATTATCAGAAATGGAATGAAAATGGTAAAACCTATCTGGAATGCCGTTTTCAACTCACTGGTGACATAAGCCGGCAGCAAAATGCGCATCGGTACGGCTTCAGGTCCCTGTAACGGACCGCTGTTTGCCAGGCGGGCAAACAGAGCCAGATCGGCTTCACGGGTCTGACGCAGCATAAACTCACGCAACGGCTGTGCGCCTTTCTCCATGGCTTCCTGCATGGAGATCTTCTCTTCGCTGAAGGGTTGATACGCATCAACGTAGATTTTGTCGATCACCGGCGACATGATGAAAAAGGTCAAAAACAGCGCCAGTCCAAGTAAAACCTGGTTCGGCGGTGCTGACGGTGTTCCCAGCGCATTACGTAACAGGCCAAAAACGATGATGATGCGGGTGAAGCTGGTCATCATCAGCAAAATAGCGGGCAGGAACGTCAGCGAGGTGATAAACACCAGCGTTTGGACGGGCAATGACCAGCTTTGTCCGCCGCCGGGCAGCGGCTGGCTAACCAGACCCGGTAGTTGGGCCAGGGCTGCTGGGCTGAACAGCCACACACCCGTCAGCGTGAGGGATAACAAACGGCGCATCAGGATCTCCCAGGACGCTTCAGCAAACTCTTCATCATGGCCTGGAAATCCGCAGGGGAGGCCGCTTTTTCTTCTGCACTGGCAGGTGCCGGGGGGAGGGTATGCAGAACGTTGATCTGCGACGCTGTGACCCCCAGTACCAGACGGGCATCTTCGACCTCAACAATTACCACCCGCTCACGTGGACCTAATGAGGTACTGGCTGAAACTTTCAGTCCACGCGTGCCGACGCTTTTGGGGGCAAATCCCAGGCGCTTAATCAGCCAGGCGGCTCCCAGGATCAACACAATGATCCCCAGCAGCGCGCCGCTGACCTGCACTAACGGTGAGCCGGGTACAGCTGCGGGCTGAGCGACGGTGGCCTGGGTATTCATCGTTAACGGCTCAGACGACGCATACGTTCAGATGGGGTAATAATGTCAGTAATACGTACACCGTATTTATCTGCGACTACCACAACTTCACCCTGAGCAATCAAATAACCGTTGATCAGAATATCCAGCGGCTCGCCCGCCAGACCGTCCAGCGCGACGACCGAACCCTGCGTCAGGCGCAGTAGCTCTTTGATGGTCATGCGGGTGCGGCCCAATTCAACGGTCAGCTTGACCGGAATATCCATGATCAGGTCGATATCCTGCAGTGCACCGCTGACATCGCCGCCACCTAACTGCTGGAATACCGCATCGGCCGCACTTTTGGTGGTCGTTGTTTTTTGCTCGTTTAACGCGTCAGCCCACAGATCGTCCAATGCACCAGTGTTCTCATCGGACGGATTATTCATGTCACTCATTTGGGCTGTTCCTCATTCAGCGAATTCAAAATCGGGTTTATCAAATGTTCTACGCGTAACGCATACTGACCATTTACGGTGCCATATTGGCTGGTCAGCACAGGTACGCCGTCCACATGAGCAATAATGCGGTCGGGTTTTTCAATCGGCAGTACATCGCCGGGTTTCAGCTTCAAAATCTGGGACAGCCGCAGCGGAATGTCAGCAAAGTTTGCTACCAGTTCCAGCTCAGAATGCTGAACCTGACGCACCAGATTATTGCGCCAGTTCTGATCTTCATTACGCGAGTTTTCCAGCGGTGGGTTTACCAGCAGTTCGCGCAACGGTTCAATCATGCTGAATGGCAGACAGATGTTAAATTCACCGGTCAGGTTGCCGATTTCAACGTGGAACGGGGTGTTCACCACGATGTCGTTCGGGGAGGTGGTGATATTTGTAAACTTCACCTGCATCTCGGAACGGACATATTCCACTTCCAGCGGGTTGATAGCCTTCCACGCGTCGCTGTAGCTTTCCAGCGCCAGTTTCAGCATGCGGTTGATGACGCGTTGTTCAGTGTGCGTAAATTCACGGCCTTCGACTTTCGTCGGGAAACGACCATCACCGCCGAACAGGTTATCTACGGCGATAAACACCAGACTCGGTGAGAACACCACCAGACCTGTCCCGCGTAACGGTTTCAGGTGGATTAAGTTCAGGTTGGTCGGAACCGGCAAGTTACGTGCAAACTCGTGGTAGGGCTGGATACGGATCGCGCCCACGGTAATATCCGGGCTGCGGCGTAGCAGGTTAAATAACCCCATACGGAACTGGCGCGCAAAGCGTTCGTTAATGATCTCCAGCGCCTGCAAACGCTCACGAACGACGCGGCGCTGAGTGTTGGGATCATAAGGACGAATATCGCTTTCATTTGCGATACCGGAAATGGGTTCGTCTTTAGTTTCGCTATCGCCGTTAAGCAATGCGTCGATTTCAGCCTGAGAAAGAATACTGTCGCCCATGTCTTTACCGCAGAATAAAAGCTGTATAAAGAACGTCGGTGACAACCTGTTTCGGCTGCCCGACAACGAGCGGAGTCGCGAGCGTCTCTTTGATAGCGGCAATCAGCTGCTGTTTGCCTTCTTCTGTTGCGAGCGTGGCGGCGTTCTGGCGAGAGAACAATAGCAGCAGACGGCTGCGCACTTCTGGCAGATATTCGTTCAGACGCGAGCGTGTCGCCTCGTCTTTCATGCGCAGTGTGATACCGATATACAGCACGCGATCCGCATCACCTAAATTGACGGTAAACGTATCCAGTGCAAAGAACACTGGGGCAGGCGGTGGAGCCGGTTCCGCTTTTACGCTGGCGGACGGTTGCTGCTGCATGCGCCAGTAGCTATAGCCCGCAGTAGCGAGGGCGGCGAGCGTAATTAACACCAGCAGAGGGATCCAAATAGCGCGTTTACTCTTTTTGTTAATCGCGGAGTCAGTCATCAGATACGGGCTTCCTGTTTCGGTACAGCTTATAGGCTGATTATCCCGTGTCCTGACCACGACAAAGCGTGGAAAAGACGCGGATAATCATGCTACCTCTGGCGTTAGGCGAAGATGTCTACTGCACCATCACCGCGAGCCGCGGCTTGCAGTGCGGCAGGTGTGGCCAGAACAGCATCATCTTCGGGAGCAAAAATATCTTGTCCATGCGCACGCCCAGCCTGTTGTTGCTGTGAAGACGACTGTTGCTGACCGGCGAAACTTTCGCTGCTGATACTGCTTTGCCCCAGTTGGATCCCGCTTTCAGCCAACTGCGTGCGCAGCATGGGTAATGCCGCTTCCAGCGCCGCGCGAACGTGGCTATGAGGCGAGACCATTTGCAGTTGCGCCATGTTGTCATCAAGCTTGAGGGAAATCTGCACTTGCCCCAGATCCTGCGGATGTAAACGCAGTTCCGCACTTTGCTGGCCCTGGCGGGTGAACAGCGTGACGTGTTGACTCAGTGATTGCTGCCATTCATGGCTTCCCAGCGGGGCGCTCAATACCGGAGCCGCGGCAGTCGGTAACGGCTGCGCATGTGTCTGTGTGCCAGCCAGCGGAGCTATTGTTGCGCCAACGCTGGTTGGTGACGGTGAACTTTCAATCTCTGCGCGCGTTGCTGCCGCTGCCGTTAATGGGGTGAAACCAGCATTGTTGGTCTGATCCGCGCCACTGGCATGCATCGCTGTATCTGCTTTACCTTTTTTCCCTTCGCCGGTCAGTAATTCACTGGCGCTATCGGCAGTCGTGCTGGGGGTATTACCACGTAACAACACCGACAGCGTCGCATCCGCCGGGGCTGGGGTGGCATCAACAGCCGGAGTGGTTACCTGTTGCCCCGGCAGCATAGCGAACAGCGCACTCAGGTTGGCGAGATCGTCATCACTCAGACGGGCGGTTTTTTCATCATGCTGTGCGGTTTTGCCCAGTGTTGTCAGGGCATTAACCTTCAGTGACGGCGTGAGCGCAGACAGCAACTGTTGTGCATCAGTCAGGTCGGCCAGCGACGCCTCGGTCTGGACCTCTTTTTGTGTCAGCAGATCGGCTAATTTTAGCGTCTGTGCGGTATCACCATTCTTTTGCAATAACCCTTTTTGCAGTTTGCTGCCTGCGGCCTGTAAATCGGCCAGTGACAGCGGGGCGCCTTTACCCTGTGCATCGCCTGCACCTAATGCACCTGCCAGCAACGCTAAAAAATCCTCGGGGGAATCTACCGCTTTGCCTGACTGAAGACCTGCGGCTACGTCGGTGTCGGTGGTAATCAGTTGGGGTAAAGTAATCATTCGGGTTTCCTCATAGCTGCACGCTGAGCAAATTCATCCATTTTTTTCTGATCCAGGCGGTTTTCAGCCAGTAACGCGGCTGTGGTTTGCCTGTCCTGCAGAGTCTGCCATGCCTGCAGTCGCTGCTTTTTATCGCGCCAACTGCTCAACGCCTGGTCCACTTTCTGCGTCCATTGGTTGAGCTGTTGGCGATGTTGCTCAATCGCTTTTTCCAGCGTCTGAATAAATTGTTGATAGTTAATCCAGCGATTACTGGTAATACCCTGACCCATATCGCTATTAAGATTGTTGCGATATTCATGCTGATAATCGATCAGCATCTTCAACTGCTCTTCCGCCTGCTGACATCCGCGGCGCATCTCGCCTAATAAGATAGCTGCGTCATCGACTTCTTTTTCAGCCAGGTCTTTAAGTGTTGCCAGCGCACCATGTTGTGCCATGACCTATGCTCTCCTGCTTAATCACACACCTGGGAAAATCAGATCCAAAGCCTGCAGGGAGTCTTCCCAGTCGGCTCGTTCAAAGATGCCTTGCTGTAAAAATGCTTCCAGCTGTGGCCATAAGGCAATGGCTTTATCCAACATGGGATCGCTGCCTTTGGCGTAGGCGCCTACGCTGACCAGATCGCGGTTACGCTGGAAACTGGACAGTAGCTGCTTAAAGTTGCGTACCCGCGCATAATGTTTCTCGCTGATCAATGCGGTCATTGCGCGGCTGATTGAGGCTTCAATATCAATGGCCGGATAGTGACCGGCCTCGGCCAGATGACGGGACAGGACAATGTGGCCGTCGAGAATGGCACGGGCGGAGTCAGCAATAGGGTCCTGTTGGTCGTCGCCTTCGGTCAGTACGGTATAAAATGCGGTCACGGAACCGCCGCCATGAATACCGTTGCCAGCCCGTTCAACCAGTGCGGGTAATTTAGCAAACACCGACGGCGGATAGCCTTTCGTTGCCGGAGGTTCGCCGATCGCCAGTGCAATTTCACGCTGTGCCATTGCATAACGGGTGAGGGAATCCATAATCAGCAGCACGTGCTGGCCGCGATCGCGAAAATCTTCGGCGATGCGCGTGGCGTAGGCTGCACCCTGCATACGCAACAGCGGGGAAACGTCCGCCGGAGCGGCAATCACCACCGAGCGTGCACGTCCCTCGGCGCCAAGTATATTTTCAATAAAATCTTTAACTTCGCGTCCACGCTCGCCAATCAGACCGACAACAATGACGTCAGCCTGGGTATAGCGTGCCATCATGCCGAGCAGGACGCTTTTACCCACACCGGAACCAGCGAAAAGCCCCATTCGCTGACCGCGCCCGACGGTTAACAGCGCATTGATAGGCCGTACGCCAGTATCCAGCACGTGTTCAATCGGGGTACGTTGCAGGGGGTTAAATGGCGGGGTGATTAGCGCCCCTGTTTCCGTGGTGTCGGGTGCAGGCAACCCATCAAGCGGCTTCCCGCTGCCATCGAGAACACGCCCCAGCAGGGCAGGGCCCAGCGGTAATTGTTTCCCGCTTTGCAGCCCTTCGCCGGCGATGTTTTTCGCGTAAACGCGCGCGCCCGGCAGAACGCCTTCGACCTCTTCTAGCGGCATCAGAAACAGGCGTTGACCATTAAAGCCAACCACTTCGCTTTCGACTTCCTGGGTTTCGTTGCCATCCTGACGCTCAATGACGCAGGTGGCACCCAGCGGCAACTGCAGACCTGTGGCTTCCAGTACCAGCCCGGTGGCGCGGGTCAGACGCCCGTAACGACGCACCGCAGGCAGCAGCGACATTTTTTCTTCGAAGTTGTCCAGCGTGTTGAGCCAGCGAGTCAGGCGAGTGGTCATTACACGACTCCCGGCGCTGCCAGACGGCAGAGCTCTTGCCAGCGGGTGGCAACACTGGCGTCCAGATCGCCTTCATCAGCAGAGACTTTACAGCCACCGTGATGCAACGTTGGATCGCCACGCAGTCGCCAGCCGTGCAGACTGAGGGTCGCCCCCAGCATCTCTTCCACCCGCTGCAGATCGTCCGGATGGACGCGCAACTGCGGTTTACCGCTAAACAGCGGCTCCTGTTGTAACAGCTGTTGGATTTGCTTAATCAGTGCGGCGTTATCCACGATGGGGGTCTGGCCGATAACCTGGCGCGCCGCTTCCAGTGCCATTTGCATCAGGCGCGATGCAATGACGCTGTCCAGGGCATCCAGTGTATTCTGAAACTCACTGACCAGTTGCTGCATGCGGGCATGAATCGGCGCATGTTGGGCGCGAGCCTGGTTCTGACCCTGCTCCAGACCCTGGGCCAGTCCGTCCTGATAACCTTGTGCGTGCCCTTTTTGCCGACCTTCAGCCAGACCGGCATTATATCCTTGCTCATGGGCCTGGAGCTGCATTTGCGCCAACTGCTGCTCAAGCTGTTGTTCCGCAGATAGCTGTGGCTCTTCTGTCTCGTCGGACGGCTGATCGTCGGTATGATCGGCCAGTATGAACTCCGCCATTGGCGGGGCGAGATCGTCAGGCGTCCAGACTTTCCATGGCAGATCGTTAGACATAGGTATCCTCGCCGCTGCCGATCACCATCTCGCCGGTCTCGGCCAGACGACGTACGATAAGCAGAATTGCTTTCTGTTCGTTTTCCACCTGCGACAAACGTACCGGACCGCGGTTGGCAAGATCGTCGCGCAGGATATCGGCGGCACGCTGCGACATGTTGCGCAGGAACTTCTCGCGCAATGGTTGCTCGGCACCTTTCAGGGCTATCAGCAGCGATTCGGAATCCACTTCCTGCAACAGACGCTGGATGCTGCGATCGTCGACATCCACCAGATTTTCGAACAGGAACATCTCGTCGATAATTTTCTGCGCCAGCTCGCCGTCGAATTCGCGTACCGCGGTAATAACCGCTTCTTCCTGCTGCGTCTTCATCAGGTTGATAATTTCTGCTGCTGTCCTCACGCCGCCCATTTTGCTGCGCTTGAGGTTCTGGCCGTCGAGCAACCCGTTCAGCACTTCGGTCAGTTCTGCCAGTGCGGCAGGCTGTACGCCGCCGAAAGTCGCGATACGCAGCATGACATCGTGGCGTAAGCGCTCGTCGAACAGCGCCAGAATATCGGCGGCCTGGCCCCGTTTGAGGTGAACCAGAATGGTGGCGATAATCTGCGGGTGCTCGTCGCGAATAAGATCGGCGGCGCTTTGTGGCTCCATAAAGTTGAGCGTTTCAATGCCGCTGGTGGTATCGCGAGTTTCCAGAATGTCTTCCAGCAGGCTGGAGGCACGTTCTTCGCCCAACGCTTTTACCAGCACGGAGCGCAGGTATTCGTTGGCGTTGATGTTCAGTGCGGCAAACTGCTCGGCTTCTTGTTCAAATTCGGCCAGAACCTCCGTCAACTGCTTGTTGGAGATCTGACGCACGTTGGCCATTGCCGTACTGAGAGCCTGCACTTCGCGCGTGGAAAGGTGCTTAAAGACCTCCGCCGCGCGATCTTCGCCAATGGTCATCAATAAGATGACGCTTTTATCGGTGCCGCTAAGATTACTCATGTTCGTTATTTATCCACTGGCGAATGACCAGCGCCACGACGCGCGGATCGTTATCTGACATTTCACGAATACGCTGGCTCATGACTTCAGCACCCAGCCGCTGGTTGTTACGGCGCTGCTGGGTCTGCTCGTCTTTGCTGAGGCGAACTTCAACCGCTTCTTCCGTTTCCTGGCGAATACGTGTTTGTTCTTGTGCGGCTTTGACCTCTTCGCTGCGACGCATCAACTGCGGACGAACCGCTTTACGCCACAGGATCCAGGCCACCAACAGAACCAGCAACCAACGGCCAGCGGACATTAGCTGATCAATAAAGGACTGCTGCTGCCAGAATGGAAGCTCTCCGCCCGCGTCATCACTTGCGGTGAAGGGGGAGTTCACGACATTCAGGGTATCGCCGCGTTTTTCAGAGAAGCCCATGGCCTCGCGGGTCAGGTCCTCAATTTGTTTCATTTGGTCGGCGGTTAACGGCAGCGGTTTGCCATCCGGTAACGTTTTATAGTTGACCACTACCGCCACCGACAGGCGCTGTACATCACCCACATTCATCTTGGTGTGACGAATGGTACGGTCAACTTCATAGTTGCTGGTTTCGTTACGCTGCGTGCTGCGCGGTCCGGCATTGGCGTTATTCGCCGTTTGCGTGGTTTGCGCATTCTGCGGGTTTTGCTGATTTGCTGGTGGTGTATTAATCGGGGCCGTATTCGCCGGCGCGGGCTGGTTAGACAGTGCGCCCGGTACGCCGCCAGGCGCTCCGCTTCCTATCTGCTCGCTGACGTTAAGCTGGCGTGAACGCAGAACAGCCTGTGAGTCGTCGCCATTTGGGCTGTACTTCTCTTCGGTTTGCTCTTTGTTGGCGAAATCCAGCTGGGCAGTAACCTGTGCATGTACGTTGCCGTTACCGACAATGGGCGACAGGATTGATTCAATACGACGCTGTACGCGACCTTCAACATCGCTGGCATATTTCAGCTGCGCATCGTTCAGGTCGCGGCTGCTGGTGTTCGACTGGGTTAACAGATGTCCTGCCTGATCGACCAGCGTCACGTTGCCCGGTGGCAAGCCTGCGACAGCGCTGGAGACCAGATGCGTTACTGCGCTAATCTGACCTTCGTCCAGTGCCCGACCCGGCTCCAGGTTTACCGTGACGGAGGCAGAAGGAGCTTTTTGTTCACGTACGAACAGTGACGGTTTGGGCATCGCAAGATGGACACGGGCGCGTTTTACCGGCCCCAGTGTTTCAATGGTACGGGCTAATTCGCCTTCCAGAGCTCGCTGGTAGTTGACCTGCTCGCTAAACTGGCTGATACCAAACTTTTCCTGGTCCAGTAACTCAAAGCCCACCGCGCCGCCTTTCGGCAGGCCTTGCTGTGCCAGGCGTAAACGCAGTTCGTGAACTTTATCAGCAGGGACTTCAATGGCGCCGCTTCCCTCAGTGAAACGATAAGGAACGTTCATCTGCGTCAGCTGCGTGACGATCGCGCCACCGTCCTGATCGGATAGGTTGCTGAACAGTGTGCGGTAGTCAGGTGCTTTGGCCCACAGGACCATCGCAACGATGATAGCGACGGCAGCGGCACCCGCCACAATCAGAGGGATTTTGGGATTCGCGCGCAGGCGATTTAACCACTCGAGAGGTTTCAGTTGGGTTGCAGTCGATGCTGTCGCACTCATCTCGCACCTCGTGGCTTATCGTGGACGGCGTTTTTTGCAAAGTGGAACAAGACTCACTCCCGGGTCAGCAAACTCGAAAAATTGACGGTCTCATTATTTGCGGTTTCGAATTTTTCTATGCGTTAAAAACCGAGGTTTTTTATCGTTATTTAGCGCCTTTATCTTATTGACGAGCTGGTAATCTCTGCTACGTAAAAAATCATCCAGGGGATCAGAATGTCGGCAATACAGGGGATTGAAGGGGTTATCAGTCAGCTACAGGCCACGGCAATGTCAGCGAAAATGCAGGATGTGCAGCCACAATCGACCGTGAGTTTTGCCGGTCAGCTGCACGCGGCATTGGACAGAATCAGCGATGTGCAAACCGCCTCTCGCGTTCAGGCTGAAAAATTTACCCTGGGTGAACCAGGCATTGCGCTGAATGATGTGATGACCGATATGCAGAAAGCGTCGGTTTCGATGCAGATGGGTATTCAGGTGCGCAACAAACTGGTATCAGCCTACCAGGAAGTGATGTCCATGCAGGTGTAGGTGCAACAAGCAGAGAATGCAGGCCGGATAAGCGCAGCGCTATCCGGCCTACACTTATTTTTGAATCAGATAGCGAATCGTTGGCCCATCCTGCTGAATATCCAGCACCGTATACCCATGGTTACGCGCATCCAGCGGAATATTGTTGATTGACTGCGGGCAATCGCTGACCACTTCCAGAATTTCACCTTTCTTCAACTGCGGCATGGCTTCCAGCGTGGCGACCGCAGGGTAAGGGCACGGTTCACCGACCATGTCGAGGCGATAATCAGGGACGATATTTTTCATGCGGATTCCTTAGCAGGCGTCAGCCCTGCGCGGCGGAAGAAACGTTTTTCCCAACCGATGATGAGCATCAATGCAATAAACAACAGCAGATAAGTCACCAGTAGCCCGCCGAGCGGCCCAAAGGTGTCGAGCAGATTCACTTTATCCCAGCGAGTGGCAAGGGCAGGGGCAAAGTTATCCCAGTAGTAAGCCAGAATGGTCGAGCCGATAACGTTTCCCAGCCCCACCCACCAGTAATGCACCTGGCCCTCAACCGCGCGGTACATCCAGCCGGTCTCACACCCGCCCGCCAGCACGATACCGAAACCAAACAGTAAGCCACCGATCACCGCATTTGGACCAGCCCACATAATCTTCGGCTCAACGCCCAGTTGCACATAGCTAAAGATACCAATGGCGCTTACCGCCATGCCGAAGATAATGGCTTTTGCCATATGGGTGCGCCCGGAAATCCACAGATCACGGAAGGCCGAGGTAAAGCAGATTTGCGCCCGTTCAATCAGCAGGCCGAACCCAACGCCAAACAACATGGCCAGACCCAGCTTCGGCTTGTCCATTGCGGTCAATAGCGCCCAGCCGATCATGCCGATAAATACCAGCATACCGAGGCGGAAACGACGACGCGCTTGTTCCGGTTTTTGCGTCAGCGGCGAGGCGGCGGAAACTTTCTGCATTTTGACCGGAATACGAAACATCGGTAGCAGGGTAAAGCGGGCGCCAAACCATGAGCCCATAGCCGTTGCCAGCGCGAAGAACCAGGCATGCAGCGAGAACTGTGGAATGCCGGTAAAAAACGCGGCCAGGTTACAGCCCATTGCCAGACGGGCGCCGAAACCGGCGATCATCCCGCCGACCACCGCCTGCAGAATGCGGATCCGACTGCGCGGCATGCGTAATTTGACGTTGTTGGCCCACAGTGCGGCAGCGAAACAGCCGCCGAACATACCGAGGATCATCATCCCGTCGATACGCGTCAGGGGCGAACCTTCGAGGTGGATCAGTTTATAGTATCCCCACTCTTCGGCGTGCACGCCAAACAGTTGCAGGATTTGCCCACCCCAGCGGGTAAATTCGCCGGTAACGGCCCAGAAGGTTCCCGTAATGCCGAAATAGTAAGTGGAGAGAATACCCGCTGCGATAACCGCAGGGGCAGGGGCCCAAAATTTAATTAACCAGGCCTGTTTGAAGTGTTGCCATGACATGCGTTTTGCCTCTGAACTCAGAAGGTATGTAACAAGAAGCGTGGATATTACACCGATCAGAATTTTTGACTATGAGTAATAAGAGGTAACACCGTCTGGATCAATCTTTCTCCGGGCTGCCGAAAGGCTGGCGACATCAGGGCTTTAATGCCACAATCCCCTTTTCTTCGCATGCAGGATGAATGATGAAAAAATTAGCAATCGTTGGTGCATTGTTGGTGCTTGCTGGCTGCGCCGAGGTACAAAATTATAATGACGTGGTGAAAACACCAGCTCCTGCCGGTCTGGCAGGATACTGGCAGTCGAAAGGTCCGCAGCGCGCGCTGGTGAGCCCGGAAGCGATCGCCAGTCTGATTGTCACAAAAGAGGGGGATACGTTGGATTGCCGTCAGTGGCAGCGAGTGATCGCGCTGCCGGGCAAGCTAACGATGCTCTCTGGCGATCTCACCAACGTGACGGTGAAACGCGAGCTGTATGAGATTGAGCGTGACGGCAATACGCTGGAATATGACGGTATGACGCTGCAGCGGGTTGATCGCCCGACGCAGGAGTGCGCCGATGCGTTAAAGAAAACGCCGTTGCCTACGCCACTGCCATAAGCCGTACGCCCCGGTAGCCAATGGCCACCGGGGTTGAGTTTTAAATCACTTCTTCAATGACCCACACGCTGACGCTCCCGCTGTTACAATAAAACGTTGCTTCGCCGTTTTCATCGGTGACCACGCTTTCCTCGCGATTTCCCAGATAATCACGCCAGGTTTTATTGCCGTAATTCGCGCCGAGATTGATGGTCTTCTCCCCGTCATCGCCGTTAGACAGAACAACCACGCAGCCGGGATCGTCGTCCGTTCCGCTGCGGCTAAAGGCGATACAGTTAGGATGATCGAAAAAGAGCGTCTGTACGCCGTGAGCGAAGCGCTGACGTGCGAGGATCAGTTCATCAAGCTGTTCGATGATGGGCATGTCGATAGGATAAGTTTCGCCATCGTCGCCAGTGTCTTCGTAATGTGCCCCGTAAAGATCGGGGTAGAACACCGACGGCACACCGTTTTCGCGCAGCAGGATCAGCGCGTAGGCCAGCGGCTTAAACCACGCCTCGACGGGGGCTTCCAGCGCCTGCAACGGCTGGGTGTCATGGTTCGCAACCAGCGTCACCGCATGGAAGGGATCGGCCTCCACCAGCGTATCGGTGAAAATCTGGCTCATGTCATAATCGCGACCCTGGCGGGACGCTTCGTGAAACTTCATTTGCAAAGGGGCATCAAACAGCATGGTTTTCCCCTCGACCTGGTTAATATAGGTTTGCAGTTTATCGACATCATGGGACCAGTATTCCGCGACGATAAACAGCGGCCTGGGTGCCACCTCCTGGACGTGCTCGATCCACTCTTTATAGAACCATGCCGGGATATGTTTGACGGCATCCAGGCGAAAACCATCGCAATGGGTTTGATCCATCACCCAGCGTGCCCAGTATTTGAGCTCTTCAGTCACGGCATGATTGCGAAAATCGATATTTTCGCCCATCAGATAGTCAAAGTTGCCCAGTTCGTCATCGACCTGAACGTTCCAGCCTTCGCCGGTATAATCATTAACAATTTTAAAAATGCCGTCCTCGGTGGGATTTTCAATATGATCGATGCCGCTAAAGCATTTGTAGTCCCAAATGAATTGAGAGTACTGACCCGCACGGGCAGGGAAGGTGTACCGCGTCCAGGCCTCGCATTCGACAATCTCATCGTCAATCTGCGTGCGGTCATCGGCGTTTACGCGCTGAACCTGAATGTGTTCTTTCTCGTCGGCCCCCATTTTGTGGTTGACCACCACATCCAGCAGTACCGCGATATCGTTGTGCTTTAACGCGTCGATTGCCGCCAGTAACTGATTTTTATCGCCGTATTTGGTGGCAATAGTGCCTTTCTGGTCGAATTCGCCTAAATCAAACAGATCGTAGGTGTCATAGCCAACGGAGTATCCGCCGGACGCACCTTTATAGGCAGGAGGCAGCCATATCATATTGATGCCGATATCATTAAGTCCGTCCGCGCGTGCGGCGAGTTCCGACCAGAGCTGGCCGCCATCAGGGTAATACCAGTGGAAGTACTGCAATAAGGTGGGGTTTTTCATCTTCCGTGCTCCAGAAGCCGTTTGGCCGACCTCTGGAGTATGGAAGATTATTCAGACGAAGCGGGAAATTATTGTGGGGCAGTTGGCGCATCCGGAACCAGTAACATACCGGAAAGCCGACCGTAGGCGTTATTTAGCGTCTTCTGGCGGGTTGACTGACCGATCAGCGTGCTGAGTTCATCCAGACGCTGCTGCAGTAATGCTTTGAGCAACTGCTCGTTATCCAGCGTCTGTTTAATATACCCGGCAATCAAATCCTGAACGCTTCGCGTGATGCCAGATGGAGTTTGTTCTTCCATGACCACTTCAATACTTTGCAGATAGCTAACTTCCTGTTCCAGTAAAAGGTCCCATTCACCTCGCTGCGCCAGTTCCAGCAGCGAGTGACTGAGCAGCGCAATGCGCTGCCAACGGTTGATAAACTCCACGGCTGAGGTCATTAACGGGACTCCTGGGACGACGCGGTTGGTGAGATCTGTTTCCAGGCATCCGCGATGTTTCCGAGCAACCCTTCGACTTCTTCAATCGCCTGACAATCATTATTCAGATTTGCGTGCAATAAACGGCGAACCATATAGTCGTACAACGAAGAAAGATGGGTGGCGATCTCTCCTCCTTTTTCGTGGTCCAGGCCCGCCTTCAGACCATTATCGATGATATTGATTGCCTTGCTTAATGCCTCACCTTTGGCAACGATATCGCCTTGCTGCATAAACAGACGAGCGCGCACCAGGGCGCTATGTGCGCCATCAAACAACATTTCGATCAACTGATGCGGGTTGGCGCTCATCACGGCGCTTTCCACGCTGACCTGTGCATAGGCTTTGGTACCGCTCGCGGTATACATGCTTACCTCGTGTTATCAGGAATTATTCATCGCTGAAAATTGTTGGCCCAGATAGGTACTGGTGCTGTTCAGCTTACTCATCATGGAATCGAGTTGGGTAAACTGTGCTTTATAGCGAGCCACGACTTCATCAATGCTGTTACTCACGGTCAGATACTGCTTAGTCAGCAGTTTCAGGTTGGCGTTAATATTGTCTTGCGCATTGTCGATAATACCGTCATCGGCCAGATAGCTTTTTACTTCGGTGGCAATCTTGGTGGTAATACCGGTTTCTTTGCCGTCACCCACCAACAGTTCACGGGTCGCTGCTGTGTTATCTTTCAGTGCCTTAGCCAGTTTTTCTTCATCAATTTTTAACTTGCCAGTGCCGCCATCCTGAGTAATGCCAATCTCAGACATGGTTTTAAACGGGGACTCGCTGCCGCTGTTAGCAAATGGCGCACGAATACCGTTTTGAATGGTACGGAGAACACTGTCGCCCAGTAACGCGCCGTTATCTGCACTGGCCGCTTCACCCGGTTCAACTTCTTTATATTTAGTCAGCGTACCAAAGGTATCGACCAGTGAGTTATAGGCTTCCACCCAGGCTTTAATTGCCGTTGTGGCCTTTTCATCACTTTTTGTTACCGTGATAGAGGCATCTTTGACTTCTTTGGTCAGTTGCAGCGTGATGCCCTGCGGTGCGTCAGTTACGGTATTGCTTTGACGTTCAATATCAATGCCGTTGACGGTCAGTTGCGCATTTTGCGCACCGACCAGTTGCTTCATTTTGCCGCTGCCCGCTTTGCTGTCATAGGACAGTAAATCGCTCAGTTTCGAATCATTCGAGACTGAGATGGTCATTTCGCTTTCAGTGCCGCTTTCAGCGGTTAACACTAACTGATAATCGTCTTCCTTAACCTTTACCAGACTTGCCGAAATACCGCTGTCCGCATCGTTAATGGCGTCACGAATATCCTCCAGAGAGGTTTCGCCTTTGCCTAACTTGATTTCCAGGGGTTCTTTACGACCCGGTTGTGAAATCGTTATGGTGCGTTCATCAACACTGGTATCGCCCAACTGTTCTTTGGTAGAGGTAATTTTGGACGTGGTTGATAGCGACTGTGCTTGTGCCAGTTTGGACACGCTGACGGTATATTTACCGGGAGCAGCACCGGCGGTTGTACTGACCTTTAAGTCTTCTGTGCTGCTGGTTGCCGTGGTGCTTTTAAACAGGTCGGCATTGTTCAGTGCGGTATTCGCCGTTTGAAATTTTTCTAATGCACTTTTCAGCGTACCGTACGCGGTCAGACGCGAGGTGTTAGCGCTCTGCTGCTGGGTAATGGGCGTTAAGCGCTTTTTCTCAGCAGTGGTTAAGTTTGTCAGCAATGTGTCCAGTGGTAAGTTCGAGCCAACGCCCAGTGATGTAAATGAAGGCATGCCTAATTCCTTGTGATTGCAAACAGTAGTTAACCGCTATATCGGCAATCTGCGCGCAAAGTTTAATAATAGTTTTGCAAAAATAATGCGCGGAATAGTGGTAATTAAAGCGGGTATTTCCGGGGCTAAGAAAAAAATGGGCGGAAAGTAAAAATTTTCTAAAGTTCGAATTTAAGGTGCCGATACATGGGTTACGGTCAGAAACCGTGGGCAACAGCCCAATAACATCAAGTTGTAATTGATAAGGAAAAGATCATGGCACAAGTCATCAATACAAACAGCCTGTCGCTGTTGACCCAGAACAACCTGAACAAATCTCAGTCTTCTCTGAGCTCCGCTATCGAGCGTCTGTCTTCCGGTCTGCGTATCAACAGCGCGAAAGACGATGCTGCAGGTCAGGCGATTGCAAACCGTTTCACCTCTAACATCAAAGGTCTGACTCAGGCGTCCCGTAACGCCAACGATGGTATCTCCATCGCACAGACCACTGAAGGTTCTCTGTCTGAGATCAACAACAACCTGCAGCGTGTTCGTGAACTGGCGGTTCAGTCTTCTACTGGTACCAACTCCCAGTCTGACCTCGACTCCATCCAGGCTGAAATCACTCAGCGTCTGAACGAAATCGACCGCGTATCCGGCCAGACCCAGTTCAACGGCGTGAAAGTACTGGCGAAAGACAACACCCTGACCATCCAGGTCGGTGCCAACGATGGCGAAACCATCGATATCAACCTGAAAGAAATCAACTCCAAAACCCTGGGTCTGGATAGCCTGAGCGTGCAGGATGCTTATACAACTAAAGCAACTGCTGTAACTAAGGGTTACCAAGATGCAACGCCAACTCAGGCTATTACGGCACCGACAGCATCACAGTTAGAAGCCGCCACTGGTGCAGCCGCAACTAAAGGTGGTACTGGCACAATTGAGTTTAAAGATGGAAATTACTATGTAAATATCACTGGCTCCACAGGTACTAGTGGTGATGGTCTTTATAAAGCGACGGTAACAAGTGCTGGTGCAATCACTATTGGTGAAAAAGAAACGACTCTTACTAAAGCAGATACGAATACTGTAGGCAACGTACAGGTTGCAAAACCAGTTGATACCACTGCGGCTGCAGGGCAACTGGTTACAGGTGGTGTTGCTACTGCAACAGGCGCTAACACTACACTGGTAAAAATGTCTTTTGAAGATAAAAATGGGAAAGCAATCGATGGTGGTTATGCCCTGAAAGTGGGAGCAAACTACTATGCAGCAGATTACGACGATAAAACAGGTAAAGTGACAGCTAAAACTGTTGATTACACTGACACGAATGGCGCTCCCCAGAAGGCAGCGATTCAGTTTGGTGGTGTGAACGGTAAAACTGAAGTGGCAACTGTTGGTACCAAACAGTACCTAGCTTCCAGCGTTAAAGGTCACGACTTCAAATCTGGTGCAGCGCTGAACGAAGTGGCTACCACCAAAACTGAAAGCCCGCTGGCTAAAATCGACGCGGCTCTGGCGAAAGTTGCTGACCTGCGTTCCGACCTGGGTGCGGTACAGAACCGTTTCAACTCTACCATCACTAACCTGGGTAACACCGTAAACAACCTGTCTGAAGCCCGTAGCCGTATCGAAGATGCTGACTACGCGACCGAAGTGTCCAACATGTCTCGTGCAAACATTCTGCAACAGGCGGGTACTTCTGTTCTGGCGCAGGCCAACCAGACCACGCAGAACGTCCTGTCTCTGCTGCGTTAATTTACACTTATCGCGCAAACCCCGCTCCGGCGGGGTTTTTTACATTCCGCTTTACCCGTAACCCCCAAATAACCCCCCATTTCACCCACTATTCACCCGATTAAAACCCCTGCAGAAACGGATAATCATGCCGATAACTCATTTAACGCAGGGCTGTTTATCGTGAATTCACTGTATACCGCTGAAGGTGTAATGGATAAACACTCGCTGTGGCAGCGTTATGTACCGTTGGTGCGTCACGAAGCATTGCGCCTTCAGGTGCGCTTGCCGGCGAGCGTGGAACTGGATGACCTGCTACAAGCGGGCGGCATCGGGTTATTGAATGCAGTTGACCGATATGACGCTTTGCAAGGAACGGCATTTACCACTTACGCAGTGCAGCGTATTCGTGGGGCTATGCTGGATGAACTACGCAGCCGGGACTGGGTGCCGCGTAGCGTTCGGCGCAATGCCCGCGAAGTGGCACAGGCGATGGGGCAACTGGAGCAGGAATTAGGGCGTAACGCGACGGAAACTGAAGTGGCGGAGCGTCTGGGGATCCCTGTACAAGAGTATCGTCAGATGTTGCTTGATACCAATAATAGCCAACTCTTCTCCTACGACGAGTGGCGGGAAGAGCATGGCGATAGTATTGAGCTGGTGACAGAAGAACATCAGCAAGAAAACCCGTTACAACAGCTTCTTGAGGGGAACCTCCGTCAGCGCGTGATGGATGCGATTGATGCATTGCCGGAGCGCGAGAAGCTGGTATTGACGCTGTACTATCAGGAAGAGCTGAATCTGAAAGAGATTGGTGCTGTTCTGGAAGTGGGCGAATCACGGGTCAGTCAGTTGCACAGCCAGGCTATCAAACGTCTACGCACCAAGCTGGGTAAGCTATAAGGGGTAATCTTTGCCCCTGAACAATGCCGCATAACGTATTGACTACCAGGAGTTCTCATGACGGTGCAGCAATCAAAAAGACGGCCACTAAGCCGCTACCTCAAAGATTTCAAACACAGCCAGACGCATTGCGCCCATTGCTTTAAGTTGCTTGACAGGATCACGCTGGTTCGTCGCGGGCAGATTGTGAATAAGATAGCCATCTCCCGCCTGGACACGCTGCTTGATGATGCTGAATGGGCGCAGGAGAAAAAAGAGTGGGTGGCGTTATGCCGTTTCTGCGGTGATTTGCATTGCAAAGAGCAAAGCGACTTCTTTGACATCATCGGCTTTAAACAATTTTTGTTTGAGCAAACCGAAATGAGCCACGGCACGGTGCGCGAATATGTTGTTCGCCTGCGTCGTCTCGGCAATCATCTGACCGAACAAAAAATTTCTCATGACCTGCTGCAGGAAGGGTTCCTCGACGAAAACCTCGCCCCGTGGCTGCCAGAAACCAGCACCAATAATTACCGCATTGCGCTACGTAAGTATGAGCAGTTTAAAGCCCATACACATATGGGGCATATGCAGAAATCCGCCTGGACAGCCAGTTCTGATATATATTAAAAACGAATAAGGTGTAACAGAGTCGTGTTTGTGAATTACGGCGAACGTTCTACACTTCGGTCATAAATGATGGTCACTAATGACAATATTCGGGGTAACTATGAAATTAGCACTTCTGGGACGTCAGGCGCTGATGGGTGTAATGGCTGTTGCACTTGTCGCGGGTATGAGCGCAAAAACATTTGCGGACGAAGGTCTGTTAAATAAAGTGAAAGAGCGCGGCACGCTGCTGGTGGGGCTTGAAGGGACTTATCCCCCGTTTAGTTTCCAGGGTGACGATGGCAAACTGACCGGTTTTGAAGTGGAATTTGCCGAGGAGCTGGCTAAACATCTGGGTGTGAAAGCCTCGCTCAAGCCGACCAAATGGGACGGCATGCTGGCGTCGTTAGATTCCAAACGTATCGATGTGGTGATAAACCAGGTAACCATCTCTGACGAACGGAAGAAAAAATACGATTTCTCTACCCCGTATACGGTTTCTGGTATCCAGGCGCTGGTGAAGAAAGGTAACGAAGGCGTTATTAAGACTGCTGCCGATCTAAAAGGTAAAAAAGTCGGCGTTGGTCTGGGAACCAACTATGAAGAGTGGCTGCGTCAGAACGTGCAGGGCGTAGATATTCGTACCTATGATGATGATCCGACCAAATATCAGGATCTGCGCGTAGGCCGTATCGATGCCATTCTGGTTGACCGTCTGGCAGCGTTGGATCTGGTGAAGAAAACCAAAGACACACTGGCCGTGACTGGTGAAGCTTTCTCCCGCCAGGAATCTGGTGTGGCGCTGCGTAAAGGCAATGAAGATCTGCTGAAAGCCGTGGATGCAGCCATTGCCGATATGCAAAAAGACGGCACGCTAAAAGCCCTGTCCGAAAAATGGTTTGGAGCGGATGTGACGAAATAATCATCATCCGGATAAAAAAGGCGCCTTTAACAGCGCCTTTTTTTATTCCATTGCGCCTGAACGTGCATAATAAAAAGAACATCACAACAACTTCTACTCTCAGGCTTTTGGGCTGCTTGTTGCCCACAAGATGATGAGTAAACACCGGAGGCTCTATGCCACTGCATAACTTAACGCGCTTTCCCCGTCTGGAATTTATTGGCGCGCCCACGCCGCTCGAATATCTCCCGCGTTTCTCTGATTATCTCGGCCGCGATATTTTTATTAAACGCGATGACGTCACGCCGATGGCGATGGGCGGCAATAAACTGCGCAAACTGGAGTTTCTGGCGGCGGACGCGCTGCGTGAAGGCGCAGACACATTGATCACCGCAGGGGCTATCCAGTCGAACCACGTGCGTCAGACGGCGGCGGTCGCGGCGAAGCTGGGGCTTCACTGTGTGGCGCTGTTAGAAAACCCAATAGGCACGACTGCGGAAAATTATCTCAGTAACGGTAACCGCCTGCTGCTGGATCTGTTCAATACCCAGATTGAAATGTGTGATGCGCTGACCGACCCGAATGCGCAGCTTCAGGAACTGGCGACGCGGGTTGAAGCGCAGGGGTTCCGCCCGTATGTGATCCCGGTTGGCGGTTCTAACGCGTTGGGTGCATTGGGTTATGTCGAAAGCGCGCTGGAAATTGCTCAGCAGTGTGAAGGGGCCGTAGAACTTTCATCCGTCGTGGTGGCGTCGGGCAGTGCAGGAACGCACGCCGGGTTGGCGGTAGGACTGGAACAATTGATGCCGAACGTTGAGCTTATCGGTGTCACCGTTTCGCGCAGTGTTGCTGACCAAAAACCAAAAGTCGTTGCGCTGCAGCAGGCCATTGCCAGTGAGCTGGAGCTGACTGCGGCGGCAGATATTTTACTGTGGGATGATTACTTTGCGCCGGGTTACGGTACGCCAAATGAAGAAGGCATGGAGGCGGTGAAACTGTTGGCGCGTCTGGAAGGCATTTTGTTGGATCCGGTGTATACCGGTAAAGCGATGGCAGGCCTGATTGACGGTATCAGCCAGAAACGCTTTAAAGATGAAGGGCCAATCCTCTTTATTCATACCGGTGGGGCACCTGCGTTGTTTGCCTACCATCCACATGTATGACAACCAGGTAGAAAAACACTAATGCAAGAAAGTATCCAACTGGTCATTGATTCGCTGCCGTATCTGCTGAAAGGGGCGGTATTTACGCTCCAACTGAGTATCGGCGGGATGTTTTTTGGCCTGGTGCTGGGGTTCATCCTGGCGCTAATGCGTTTATCGTCACTGTTGCCTGTGCGCTGGCTGGCGCGCTTTTATATCTCTATCTTTCGCGGTACGCCGTTAATTGCCCAACTGTTTATGATCTACTACGGTCTGCCGCAGTTTGGTATTGAGCTGGACCCGATCCCGGCAGCTATGATCGGTCTGTCGCTGAATACTGCGGCTTACGCGGCAGAAACGCTGCGTGCGGCCATCTCCTCCATTGATAAAGGTCAGTGGGAAGCCGGGGCGAGTATCGGTATGACACCGTGGCAGACGATGCGCAGGGCGATCCTGCCGCAGGCTGCGCGGGTTGCGCTTCCACCGCTGAGCAACAGCTTTATCAGTCTGGTGAAAGACACATCACTGGCCGCGACCATCCAGGTACCGGAACTGTTCCGCCAGGCGCAGCTGATTACTTCACGCACGCTGGAAGTGTTTACCATGTATCTGGCGGCCTCGCTGATTTACTGGGTCATGGCGACGGTGCTTTCTGCGCTGCAGAACTATTTTGAAGAACAGCTCAACCGCCAGGAGAGAGATCCGAAATGAGTACTATTGAAGTCAGAAACCTGGTGAAAAAATTTCACGGGCAAACGGTACTGCACGGCATTGATCTGGACGTTAAGCCTGGTGAAGTCGTGGCGATTATCGGGCCGAGCGGTTCAGGTAAAACCACGCTGCTGCGCAGTATAAATTTGCTGGAACAACCGGAGGCGGGCACCATCAAGGTTGGAGATATTACCATTGATACCGCGCGTTCCTTAAGCCAGCAGAAAGGACAGATTCGCCAGTTGCGCCAGCATGTGGGGTTTGTGTTCCAGAACTTTAATTTATTTCCACATCGCACAGTACTGGAAAACATTATTGAAGGTCCGGTAATTGTGAAGGGCGAACCGAAGGCGGAAGCGACAGCGCGCGCGCGTGAACTTCTGGCAAAGGTTGGGCTTGCGGGTAAAGAGAGCAGCTATCCACGGCGGTTATCCGGCGGTCAGCAGCAGCGTGTCGCTATTGCCCGGGCGCTGGCTATGCGTCCGGAAGTTATTCTTTTTGATGAACCGACCTCCGCGCTTGACCCGGAACTGGTTGGCGAAGTGCTTAATACTATTCGTCAACTGGCGCAGGAAAAGCGCACCATGGTCATTGTGACGCACGAAATGAGTTTTGCGCGTGACGTTGCTGACCGGGCGATATTTATGGATCAGGGCAAGATAGTGGAGCAGGGGCCTGCAAAATCATTATTCACGCATCCGCAGCAACCGCGAACCCGTCAGTTTCTTGAAAAATTCCTGATGCAATAAAAGGTCAGAGAGCACTCATCGAAATAGTTTTTTTGGTGAGTGCTTGTTGCATAACTATTTATAATTACTGCTTTATTATTATTGCTTCATCCTGTCAGCATTGTGGGCTGTTACATTACACTCAAGTAATTTCTTATTTGTCCGATAATTTGCATATATAAAATACATTTATGTGTTAGCTTGTTTCGTACATTTGGATGATTATCAATCTCAGGGGCATTACCACTTAGTATGCAGGATCATGATTTCTTCACCTGGCGACGGAGCATGCTGTTACGCTTTCAGGAAATGGCGGCGGCAGAGGATGTCTATAACGAATTACAACTTCAGACGCAGCACTTAGAGTTCGATTTTTATGCGCTCTGTGTCCGGCATCCCGTACCCTTTACCCGACCTAAAACGGTACTTCATACGACGTATCCCAAAGCATGGGTCGCACATTACCAATCAGAAAATTATTTCGCTATCGATCCGGTACTGAAACCCGAAAACTTCAGTCAGGGCCACTTACCGTGGGATGACGCCTTGTTCCGTGACGCACAACCGCTGTGGGACGCCGCGCGTAATCACGGTCTGCGCAAGGGGATGACGCAATGCTTAATGTTGCCAAATCGGGCGCTAGGCTTTTTGTCCGTTTCACGCGCAAGTGTGCGTAATGGCCGCTATGCCCAGGATGAAGTCGAACTCAGGATGCAACTGCTGGTACGAGAAAGTCTGTCAGTACTTATGCGGCTGGAAGATGACATGGTCATGGCGCCGGAGATGCGTTTTAGCAAGCGCGAAAAAGAGATTCTGAAATGGACCGCTGAGGGGAAAACCTCTTCCGAGATAGCAATGATTCTGTCGATCTCTGAAAATACCGTTAACTTTCATCAGAAGAATATGCAGAAGAAGTTTAACGCGCCAAACAAAACACAGATTGCTTGTTATGCCGCTGCAACAGGGCTTATCTGAATAAAATGTCGTTCTGAGTGTCAGACGCAAAACCGGCTGAGAGCATCGCTGTCAGCCGGTTTCTTATCACTGACGATAGGCCTGTTTAATTTGTTTAACAGTGCTGGTAAATACCGCGGCCTGTGTTTCGTCCTCAATCAGCGCGATCTGTTTTTCCATTTTAAGAATCACGCGTCCTGCATCGGCTTGTCCCATAGCCTGCAGCATCAGCGTTAACATGGCCTTCAGGCAGGTGACTTCATTAGCCAGTTCTTGATTATTCTCAGCAGTGGAAAAATCAGGCGTACTCATTTATTTTCCTCGTTATGTTTCAATGAAAAAGTGCGATGGCAAACGTCAAGGCGGCGGAGTATACCATAAGCTCGGCTAAAAATATCTGAGGTTGTTTTTTGCACAAACAAAACCCAATGAGATTAAAATAAACAAGATGTTGCAGTGCATATATTTTCTCCATTCATTGTTTATTCCGAGTATTTTACTCGTTAATTATTGTTACAAGCTTACCTTCCTATTTAGCATTCAGCGTAAGAATATGAATTTTTTGTCACTATTCTGAAACAGCTATGCAGATATAAGCGCGGGCAAACAGCCTTCAACCGTGAAAGTTTCCACGGTTCGTACAATCTAATTTCCAAAAACGAGAGCAAAATCGAAAGTCGGGTGTTTTTTAGATTTCAAAGTTGAGATAAAACCCGTTAACATAGGACCGATTAACTATCGGTAGCGTTATCCCTATTCTGGAGATATTCCTTTGATCAACGTTTTTCTTGTTGATGACCACGAACTGGTGCGCGCAGGGATACGACGCATTCTGGAAGATATAAAAGGCATTAAAGTTGTCGGCGAGGCGTGCTGCGGCGAAGATGCGGTCAAATGGTGCCGCACTAACGCCGTCGACGTTGTGCTGATGGACATGAATATGCCCGGTATTGGCGGTCTGGAGGCAACCCGCAAAATTGCGCGTTCCTCGGCTGACATTAAAGTGATCATGTTGACTGTTCATACCGAAAACCCATTGCCGGCAAAAGTTATGCAGGCGGGAGCCGCGGGCTATCTCAGCAAGGGGGCCGCCCCTCAGGAAGTCGTGAGCGCGATTCGTTCGGTTTTTTCCGGGCAGCGCTACATTGCTTCCGATATTGCGCAACAAATGGCGCTTAGCCAGATTGAGCCAGAGAAAACGGAAACCCCGTTTGCCAGTTTGTCTGAACGCGAGTTGCAGATTATGCTGATGATCACCAAAGGCCAGAAGGTCAATGAGATCTCAGAACAACTGAATCTTAGTCCCAAAACAGTGAACAGCTACCGCTATCGAATGTTCAGTAAATTAAACATTCATGGCGATGTGGAGCTGACTCACCTGGCAATTCGCCATGGCCTGTGTAATGCGGAGACATTAACAAGCCTGTGACCGAACAGTTCGATGCTAAAGCGTTTCTGAAAACCGTGACCAGCCAGCCTGGCGTCTATCGTATGTACGATACCGCCGGGACGGTTATCTATGTCGGTAAAGCGAAAGACCTGAAAAAACGGCTCTCCAGCTATTTCCGCAGCAATCTCGCGTCGCGTAAAACCGAAGCGCTGGTGGCACAAATTCAGCAGATTGATGTCACGGTGACGCACACCGAAACTGAAGCATTATTGCTTGAGCACAATTACATCAAGCTGTACCAGCCGCGCTATAACGTATTGCTGCGCGATGATAAATCCTATCCCTTTATTTTCCTCAGTGGCGATACCCATCCGCGTCTGGCGACGCATCGCGGCGCCAAGCATGCTAAAGGTGAATACTTTGGACCGTTCCCTAACGGTTATGCCGTCCGCGAGACGCTGGCGCTATTGCAGAAAATTTTCCCAATACGTCAGTGTGAAAATAGCGTTTATCGCAACCGTTCACGCCCGTGTTTGCAATATCAGATTGGCCGCTGCCTTGGGCCATGCGTCGCCGGTCTGGTGAGTGAAGAAGAGTACGCACAGCAGGTCGACTATGTACGGCTGTTTTTATCCGGCAAAGACGATCAGGTGTTAACGCAACTGATAACCCGGATGGAGAAGGCCAGCCAGAACCTTGAGTTTGAAGAGGCCGCACGCATCCGCGACCAAATTCAGGCGGTTCGCCGTGTCACTGAAAAACAGTTTGTTTCCAATACTGGCGACGATCTGGATGTTATCGGCGTGGCATTTGATGCTGGAATGGCCTGTGTACACGTCTTGTTCATTCGTCAGGGTAAAGTGTTAGGCAGTCGCAGCTATTTTCCTAAAGTACCAGGGGGAACGGAGCTGGGCGAGGTAGTTGAAACCTTCGTTGGGCAGTTCTATTTACAGGGTAGCCAGGTGCGTACCTTGCCTGGTGAGATCCTGCTTGATTTTAATCTTAGCGATAAGACGCTGTTGGCTGACTCTTTGTCTGAACTGGCCGGGCGGAAGATTAACGTCCAGACGAAACCGCGAGGCGATCGCGCCCGATATTTGAAGCTGGCGCGTACCAATGCGGCTACGGCGTTAACCACCAAACTTTCCCAGCAGTCCACTATTACCCAACGTCTGACGGCGCTGGCATCCGTGCTGAAACTGCCTGCGGTGAAACGCATGGAATGTTTTGACATTAGCCACACGATGGGCGAGCAGACCGTTGCCTCCTGCGTGGTTTTTGACGCTAACGGGCCGCTGCGCGCAGAGTATCGTCGCTATAACATTACGGGTATTACGCCGGGTGATGATTACGCGGCGATGAACCAGGTACTGCGTCGGCGTTACGGTAAGGCAATAGAAGAAAGTAAGATCCCGGATGTTATTTTGATCGACGGCGGTAAAGGCCAGCTAGGGCAGGCGAAAGCTGTTTTTGCTGAACTGGACGTGCCCTGGGATAAACAGCATCCTCTGTTACTGGGTGTGGCAAAAGGGGCAGATCGCAAAGCAGGCCTGGAAACCCTGTTCTTCGAACCGGAAGGCGAGGGGTTTAGCCTGCCGCCGGACTCTCCTGCGTTGCACGTTATTCAGCATATCCGCGATGAGTCTCACGATCACGCCATCAGCGGACACCGTAAAAAACGGGCGAAGGTGAAAAGCACCAGTACGCTGGAAACCATCGAAGGCGTTGGCCCTAAGCGCCGACAAATGTTGTTGAAATATATGGGGGGTTTGCAAGGGCTTCGTAACGCCAGTGTCGAAGAAATTGCAAAAGTGCCGGGTATTTCGCAAGCTCTGGCAGAAAAGATCTTCTACTCGTTGAAACATTAAGCCCTCTGTAGCAACATAGGGGTAATTTCACTGACAACAGATAGTTATCCGTCATATGCAATTTAATATCCCTACATTGCTCACGCTGTTTCGCGTCATTCTGATCCCATTCTTTGTATTGGCGTTTTATCTGCCATTCACCTGGGCTCCCTTCGTTTGTGCGCTGATTTTCTGTATCGCAGCCGTTACCGACTGGTTTGACGGTTTTCTGGCGCGCCGCTGGAACCAAAGCACACGTTTCGGGGCGTTCCTCGATCCGGTGGCAGATAAAGTCCTGGTGGCTATTGCGATGGTGCTGGTGACGGAGCACTACCACAGCTGGTGGGTGACATTGCCTGCCGCCACGATGATCGCGCGTGAAATTATCATTTCAGCGCTGCGTGAATGGATGGCAGAACTTGGCAAGCGTAGCAGCGTGGCGGTGTCGTGGATCGGTAAAGTCAAAACGACATCGCAAATGGCGGCGCTGGCATGGCTGCTGTGGCGCCCAAATATCTGGGTAGAGTATGCCGGGATTGCACTTTTCTTTGTCGCCGCGATTCTGACTTTATGGTCAATGTTCCAGTATTTGAGCGCTGCACGGGGAGATTTGCTTGATCAGTGATCGTTTCGCCGCAAATTTCAGCAAACGATCGTCAGTGGTGAAAAATATCGTTGACTCATTGCGTCAGGTAAGTAGAATGCAACGCATCGAACGGCGGCACTGATTGCCAGACGATAACAAAATCAAGTGATTAACAAAGTTACTTGGTGATGCGGGAATAGCTCAGTTGGTAGAGCACGACCTTGCCAAGGTCGGGGTCGCGAGTTCGAGTCTCGTTTCCCGCTCCAAATTTAAAACATCGGCATTTGCGGATGTTTGGCTGTAAAGCCAGAAGATTTCGGCGCGTTAGCAAAGCGGTTATGTAGCGGATTGCAAATCCGTCTAGTCCGGTTCGACTCCGGAACGCGCCTCCAATTTCTTCCCGAGCCCGGATGGTGGAATCGGTAGACACAAGGGATTTAAAATCCCTCGGCGTTCGCGCTGTGTGGGTTCAAGTCCCACTCCGGGTACCATGGGAAAGAACAGAATAATCAAAGCAATAAGCAGTGTCGTGAAACCACCTACGGGTGGTTTTTTTGTGCCTGAAACTTACTGACAGCTAATAGCGTGCGTCACAATACCCACCAATAAAGCAAAACCGCCAAAACGGCCCAGTCACCAACATGATTTAGCCCATTCGCTTATCGGCGAATAGGCGTGCTCAGCATAAACCCTCCCCGGGCCGGGTTGTTCATGAACCCATCACGGGCGGGGTTCTGGTTCTGAAAACCGCTCATTATGAGGGGATCGTTAATGCCATCCTCAATCGCAAAGGGTCTGTGGATCCGGCTACGGGCTCTGAGCGTAAACGCAAAATCATCCGCGCCGCCAATCACGATAACGCCATTGCCGGCAGCTAACGCAGCACTCAATTCTTGCTCTCGTTGAGCCTGACGTTGCAATGTGCCGGCTGCAACAGATGAAGACGTCAACAGCAGTAGTGCAAGGACGGCGCATGAAAATACCCGTGGCAGTTTCATGATAAATACTCATAAATAATGTGGCTATTAAAGTATAGCGTTTAATGGCGCTCTAATCCGGGCGGTAAAACCATTTTCTGGCGGCTGAGGCGGTGATTCTGGAGGGCCTGGCTGTGTATTAAGCACTATAATAAAAACAGCTCACAGGTGATTATGCCTGTTCGTAGCACAGGCAGGTGCCGCAGATTTTTCATCCCATAGGGGAGAGAAGGCGATGACTGACTATCAGTTTTCCACAGTCTGGCGGGTTGAGGCTTCACTGCAGGATGTCTGGGATGTTTTCTCCCACCCGGATCAGTGGCCAGAATGGTGGAGAAGCCTTGAGCGTGTTGTTGAGATCAAGAAAGGCGATATACAGGGGGGCGGAGCGTTGCATCGTTACACCTGGAAGGGTGTACTTCCGTATCGTTTAACCTTTGATATCAATGTATTAAATATTATGCAGTACTCTCTTCTTGAAGGTGCTGCCAGCGGCGAGGTTGAAGGGCGCGGGGTATGGTCTTTTATTGATACCGGTAAGGAGACGATTGTCAGGTACGACTGGAATGTACGAACCACGATTCGCTGGATGAATATACTTGCCCCACTGGCGGCGCCGGTATTTCGCTGGAACCACGATACGGTAATGCGCGAGGGAGCGAAGGGATTAGCCCGTAAACTTGGCACCCATGTGTATATATTTTGATTCAGAACCTATCCCATCAGGGCTATTTTGCTTGCCATTTCGCCGCTGGGCAGTGCTCAAACTGTTTGCGCCAATGACGTCTGCCAGGATAGGTTTTAGTTCTCTGTTCTCAGGGGCTGTTTTATCCCTGAAAGTTAAAAATCCCGCCGTTGCTAACTAACAATGCAGCAATTTCATTTAACGTCTTGTCGAATTCCGCTGCATTTTGCAGTCCTGCGTTATGCAGCTGTTCTAAATTCTCTCGCGATGCGTTATCCAGCGTTGGATCGGCACCATATAATTCGGGTTGAAGCCTGTAATATTTTGCGTTTTTTACCGTTGAGGCGATTTGTTGTAAATAGTAGGCAGTCATCTGCGGACCGCCTTCGAGCGCGATATCGATAGCGGGTTTCGCCCAGCCAAAGGGTCCCCAGTCTTTAACCTCTGAATATGAATAACCCTGCAGCTTTTTACCGGTACCCAGAGAGACAATGATCATGTCTTTGATGCCAGCGACGTTTGAAAACTTAATCGCCTCGGAATAGGCACACAGTGCTGGATCGTTCGCCACGACACCACCATCGACCAGGACATACTTTTGCGGCAATGGGGGAAGTGAGTAAATACGCGCTGCTTCGAAGTACGTTGGTGCCGCGGAGGTACCACGTAAAACATCTCTGACCAGAAAATCCCGTTTTTTGGCTACGGCAGAGTGTTGTTTGAAGATCACAGGAAGACGACTGCTGACATCATAAGCAACAAAGCAGGTTGGTTTTAATAATTCACTCAGTTTTGTATCACCGAAGGCTGTTTTTAATACTCGCTCCAGTTCCGTTGCCGAGTATTTTTCATCACTGACACCGCCTAATGAAGTGATGTTTTTCCAAATGCCGACGTCAAAAATCTCATCGCCGTCCTGAAGATAGAAGTTGACGGCTTCCTGTGCGGAAAATTTGGGGTTTCCTGTCGCGTCGGGACACACATAGGCAGAACAGAGGATGGCACCAGTACTGGTGCCTGCAACTAAATCGAAATAATCAGCGATTCTTGCTGTTGGCTTTTTTGCTCTTTCTTGTAACTTTTTCTCCAGTGCGACTAATAGCATACCTGGCAGGATGCCTCTGATGCCACCGCCATCAATAGACAGTATTCTCATCGCCATTTTGACTTCCCCTCAGTGTATGAAACATGAAAGCGGAGGACTACATGTGGAAGTGCCTGCGTTTAAATATAGACAGGTTTTCGGCGGTCTTTCCTTAATGAGAATGAGGGATCTTCATGCCGCCATTACTGTACTTTCTCGCCGGTAAGTGGCTTAATGGCGACCACGTAGTTTCTTATTTCATTCACAGTTAACAGGTCTGTTATTGATGAATAACCTCCATCGACTCGCCTTTTTATGGAAGCGTCTGTCTGCTGTGATGATCGCCTACGGTTTGTTATTCAGCCGCCACTCAACTCTCATAACATGGACAGACAGCAATGCAACGTCGACAATTTCTCAAAAATAGCGTTCTCCTTTCCGCCGCCGGTATAGTCGGCCCTTCGATTGTTAGCCGCACGGTCCAGGCTGCTGAGCCTGCAATCGTGCCTGTGGCACGTCGGCGCTTTGTGCTATCGCAAACGTATAAGCTCAACCCACCAAAGGGGTCGAATGGTGTCGTGAAGTTGTGGATCCCTTTGCCGGTCGATACCGCATTCCAGCAAATGACGAATCTTGCTTTTAGCGGCAATTATAAACAGGCGTACGTCACAACCAACAATGCTTATGGCGCGAAAACGTTGTTTGCCAGTTGGCCTGACTCGCAGGGAGAACTGCTGATCAAGGTTGATCTCGACATTGAGACAGCCGATTGGGAACCACTGCAACATGACGCGCTAAAAAACTGGCAAGCACCGGAACAGATTACGTATCCGCTGGATGTAAAACCGTATCTGCTGCCAACAACGCACACACCGATTGATGGGCAGGTCCTGGAAACGGCGCGTAAAATTACCGGTAATGAACAAGATCCGCTGAAAAAAGCTCGCCTGATATACGAGTGGGTGAGCAGTCATATGGAGCGTGATAATGACGTTATCGGCTGCGGAACCGGGGATGTCGCGGAGATTTTGAAAAGCGGAAAGCTCAAGGGCAAATGCACCGACATGAGCTCTGTTTTTGTCGCCCTGGCCCGAGCCAGCGGCATTCCTGCACGTGAATTGTTCGGGATTCGTCTGGGGAAAGCAAACAAGCTGGAGCGCTACTCAAAAAGCGCATTTGGCAAAGCCGACAGTGCAGGTGTTGCTGATGTTAGCGGGGGACAGCACTGCCGTGCGGAGTTCTACCTGGCGGGTTACGGTTGGTTACCATGCGATCCGGCCGATGTGACCAAAATGCGTCTGGCGGAGAAAAAAACGCATCAGGATGCGGACGTCCAGGCAGTGAATACCTATCTGTTTGGCAACTGGGAAATGAACTGGGTTGGCTTCAACTATGGTCGTGACTTTGAACTGTACCCGGCTACTGAGCAGGGAGCGATGAACAACTTTGGTTATCCTTATGCTGAAGTAGACGGTGACCCCATCAATTTCTATGACCCGAAAGCGTTCTCTTACCACTATGTCGCAACAGAACAACGCTAAAGGGGCGGGATTGACCCTGCTGACGGCCGCCGCGGCTGCCGTCACGGCTGGCTTATGTTGCGTCGGACCGCTGCTGTATCTGCTGTTTGGTATTTCGGCGGCGAGCTTTGCCGTGTTCACTCAGTTTGAGTTTCTGCGCGTTCCTCTGATGTTGCTGTCCTTAGGGCTATTATTACGCGTTTTCTGGCGACTCTACTTTTCTAAAAAGCTATGGTGTTCCGGATGGCTGTCCCTGAAGCAAGCGCGCGTTCTTTACTGGTGTGCGTTGGCGCTGATTCTGCCCGTGTTGTTTTACCCCACGATCGTGGCCTGGTTTTATGAGGTGTTTGAGTGAAGATTATTACGTTAATCGCATGTTTGCTGTTGCCATTGTGGACTCAGGCTGCCAATCAGAAAGTGGTGCTGGATATCCAAAATATGACCTGCTCGTTATGTGTCATTTCGGTCAATCAGGCGTTACGTGAAACTGATGGGGTGATTAAAGCCAAATCTTCGCTCAAGACCCGGCAGGCAGAGGCTATCGTCCCGGAGGGATTTTCTACCGATACGCTACTTAACGCGGTGGCGAAAACGGGATATACCGCAACGTTGAACCGTATTGAGCCACAATAAACCACCTTCGGGTGGTTTTGTTCTGTTTTCCGCGTATGATGCCCCGCGGCTGATGCTCCCTTTTGTGCGTTAACTACCGGAATTCCCCTCGTTTCCTGTTAACCTGAATTGGCGGTACCTGTAAGCCGCTCATGCCCATTTGGATCTGCTATCCCACCAGCCATGTAAGATAATCACAGGCAAGAATTTTTACTAAGGAAAAGCGTTATGAAAACGGGACCACTAAACGAGAGCGAGCTGGAATGGCTGGATGATGTGCTGACTAAGTACAATACGGACAAGTCTATTCTGGATGTGTCAGAGCTGGATGGCTTACTGACGGCGGTGCTCAGTTCACCGTATGAGATCGAGCCGGAGCAGTGGCTGGTCGCTATCTGGGGCGGTGCACAGTATGTTCCGCGCTGGTCCTCCGAAAAAGAAATGGCGCGTTTTATGAATCTGGCGTTCCAGCATATGGCGGATACGGCCGATCGTCTGGATGAGTTCCCGGAGCAGTTTGAACCGCTGTTCGGCCTGCGTGAAATTGAAGAGCATGAGCTGACTATCGTTGAAGAGTGGTGCTTTGGTTATATGCGAGGCGTCGCGTTGTCGGATTGGTCAACGCTACCTGATTCACTGAAACCCGCTCTCGATGCTATTGCGCTACACGGGACAGAAGAAAACTTCGAGGTGGTAGAGAAACTGACGCCAGAGGCATTTGAAGCGAGCGTCGATGCCATTCGTCTGGCGGCTCTGGATCTGCACGCTTACTGGATGGCGCATCCTCAGGAAACGCCAGTCAAAGTACCGGTGAAAGTGGATGCCAAAGTAGGGCGCAATGACCCTTGTCCCTGTGGCAGCGGCAAGAAATATAAGCAGTGCTGTTTGCATTAACAGAAAGGGGCGAAAGCCCCTTTTACTTTAATGCGCTTCTGGCAGAGTCAATGGTAGGCCTGGTAAGCGAAGCGCCATCAGGCAGAATCTCCGTTAACCAACTTCAGGCAGCAGCCCTGCGGCAATAGAAAACTGCACTGCTATCACCACGATACCGCAAATAAATACCAGCGCCAGCGCTGGCGTGCCACCCACTACGCGGTAGTTTGCCTGTGGATTGTGCTTTCTGCTCCGCCAGGCCAGCATGGAGGGGATCAACAGAGCCAAAACGGCCAGAGCAACGCCTGCATATCCCAGCGCCATGACAAAACCTCGCGGATAGAAAAGAGCAAATGCCAGCGGTGGCAGGAACGTCACGACGCCAGTTTGCATTCTGCCGGCCACAGTATTACGGCGTTGAAAGAGATCTGCCAGATAATCAAATAACCCCAGTGCGACACCGAGGAAAGAGGTTGCCAGTGCGAGATCGGCAAACAGATGCACAGCCAGTTCGACGTGCGGCGAAGCCACGACTTCACGTAATGCCTGTAACAAACCGTTTAAGCCAGCGTGATTGGCTAAAAGTCCCATAAATGTTGACGAGTTAATGCTACCGAGCGTGGCCAGTTGCCAGAAAATATAGGCTACTAACGGGATGGCGCTACCGCTGATAAACACCCAGCGCAGTTTACGGATGTTGCCGTTCATATAGCTGACGATGCTGGGCACGCTACCGTGAAAACCAAATGAGGTAAAAATAACCGGGATCGCGGAAAGCGCCAGGCCTTGTTGAAGCGGCAGGGTAAGCAAGTTCACCTTATGAATATGCGGCATCAACAGCGCGAGCATTACCACCAGGAAGATGATTTTGGCGCTGAACAACAGACGATTGAATAAATCAACCAGTGAAGTCCCGACGCATACCACGCCACCGGCAACAAAGGTGAACAGCAATACGCCTGTGGTGGGCGAGATGCTGGTTCCGGTCCAGTCGCTGATGCTGGAGGCCAGCAGCTCGCCTGCACCACTGATGTAGGCGGCGGTCAGGGCATACATCAAGAACATCATGCTAAAGCCCGTTACCCACTGCCCGTATCGACCCAGATAGCGTTTTGCCAGTGTGCCAAGCCCGGTGTCTGCCGGTACATGCTGGTACACTTCAAGTAGCAACAGCGCGGTGTAGCACATCAGGGCCCATAACCCAACCAACAACACCAGCGTGACGCTAAACCCCACGCCTGCCGCCGCCAGCGGCATTGCCAACATACCGGCACCAATCGTGGTTCCCGCCACGATAAAAATACTACCCAGGGTTCTGTTTTTCACGCTTTCCTCTGTCCCAGAGATAATCAACGGTTATATCTGCGGCGCAGGTTAAGGCATAACGCTATTTTCGTCAAATCACCGTTACAAATGCTGTATATTAATGTTTACAGATGTTTGGGGCTTAAGATGTGTTAAAAATGATATTTATCTGCTCTCTGCCCGCATAAACCTGCGTTAGCGCAAAGCAGCGTTGTACGGTTCACATTAGGCTACGGGCTTTATTGAGGAGGTAGTATGGAATCTATTCACGGTCACGAGGTGCTCAACATGATGATTGAATCTGATGAGCAGTATTCACATGCCAGCCTTGAGGCGGCAATTACCGCGCGTTTTGGTGAGCAGGCACGTTTTCACACCTGTTCAGCAGAAGGCATGACGGCGGGTGAGCTGGTCGCGTTTTTAGCGGCGAAGGGGAAGTTTATTGCCAAAGAAGACGGCTTCTCTACGCATGAAAGCAAGATCTGCCGTCACTAAGATTCTCGAATAACGGTGGCAAACAGCCACCGTTACCCAACAACATTAATTCTGTGTATCAAGGGTTGCCAGTTCTTTATCGATGAAATAAAGACCTTCGCCACTTTTACCGGCCAGCGATAACTTATCGATGACAGATTTAAATAACTTCTCTTCTTCATGCTGCTCAGCAACATACCATTGCAGGAAATTAAAGGTCGGATAATCCTGGTGGGTCATTGCCGCATGCGCCAGTTCATTAATTTTCTGCGTGATCAATTGTTCGTGCTCATAGGTTACACGGAACAGCTCATCCAGGGACGCATATTCTGCAAACGGTGAAGAAACGGTATTAATACGCGGCAGGCTGCCGGTATCCGTCAGGTAATCGAACAGACGCTGCATGTGCGTCATTTCTTCCTGGGCGTGGCGACGCAGAAACGCGGCGGCACCTTCGAAGCTGTGATAGCTGCACCACGCACTCATCTGTTGGTAGAGCAGGGATGAATATAATTCAAGATTCATTTGCTCATTCAGTTTGTCGATCATTTCTGTTTTCAGCATGGTTCTGCTCCACGAACGTTATTATATATTGACGTGGCGCCACTATAATTTGTTATTTAATTATTTGCAAAAGGTAAAATAATAAATTTATTTATTAAAAATGCGAATGGGAATAAAACGCATTAACGCTATTAAATTGATGATATAAATAAAAATAGAATAGATGACCAGCAGATGTGCTGGTCGGAATGATTAATAATGGAAAGTGGAAGTTTGTGGTACGGCAACACCGTGACACTGCCAGGACAGCGTGATTTTGGTATTCAAACACAGAGAACCCGCATAAACGCTGCAGGTCGCAACCGGCTGGCCAAATCCGACTGCACTGGCATAACCCATGCGCTGACATGCTTTTGTCGCCGTTCCCTGAGCAACATAGTCGTCGGTACGTGCTGTTTGTAGCATGGCCTGGTTGTAAGTCAGACGAACCACGCCGGTAATGCTGCTGGCTTCGCTGACCTGAGCCTGTCTGGTGATGGTGCATCCCGTCAGCATGAGCGGTAAGAGGGCAAGAATAAAGGTCTTCATGAAATCGCTCTGAAAAATCGGTGATACGCTATCCTGACATACATCACGGCTAATCAATGGCCTGAATAGCCAGAAGATCACCTGTGATTAATCGCAACGACCCCCTGTTTATGAGTCAATTCTGAAGGCTGGCGTAAAAACCGTGAGCATCTCGATATTTTATGAAACTTAATTTCATAAAATTTGAAAGCTGATTTGCTAAATAGTAATGTGGCTGAAATGTCATGACTTACGGCGGGCCCCCCGCGACGCATTCAGGAGAATACACAATGAAAATTGCATTGATGATGGAAAACAGCCAGGCAAGCAAAAACGCGATCATTCACCATGAGCTTAAGTCTGTCGCGGATGAAAAGGGTTTTCCGGTGTTCAACGTCGGGATGAGCGACGAAAATGATCACCATCTGACTTACATCCATTTAGGGATTATGGCCAGCATTCTGCTCAATTCAAAAGCGGTTGATTTCGTTGTCACGGGCTGCGGTACGGGTCAGGGGGCCATGATGTCACTGAATATTCACCCGGGCGTGGTGTGTGGCTACTGCCTTGATCCCGCGGATGCGTTCCTGTTTGCGCAGATCAACAACGGTAATGCGCTCTCGCTGGCCTTTGCGAAAGGGTTTGGCTGGGGTGCTGAACTGAATGTCCGGTATATGTTTGAAAAAGCGTTTACCGGTCGTAATGGTGAAGGTTATCCGCCGGAGCGGAAAGACCCGCAGGTGCGTAATGCGGGGATTTTAAACCAGGTGAAAGCGGCAGTAGTAAAAGAAAATTATCTTGATACCCTGCGCGCTATCGATCCTGAACTGGTGAAAACCGCCGTTTCAGGCCCACGTTTCCAGCAGTGTTTCTTTGAAAACTGCCAGGATAAAGCGATCGAAGCCTTTGTCCGTGAAGTTATTGGCTAAACCCGGTTGGCCCGATGGCGCGAACTATCGGGCTTATCGACGCTTATTTGACACTGCGCTTCCCGCATCGCGGGTAAGGCGCAGGGTATCAACCATTCCTATCAGGCAAATCATGGCGATAGCGACGAATGCCAGCCGGAAACTGATGCCGGGTATCGCACCCAGTGACAACCATTCACTCACTTGATCCCCGATACGGATCCCGATAGCCGCCAACGAAATCCCTAATCCAACAGCCAGTTGCGTCGCTGTACTAAACAGCGTATTGGCATAGCTCATCTGCGATGCAGGAACATCCGCAAATGCCAACGTGCTGACACCGGTAAACTGAATTGAGCGAAAAACGCCGCCCAGATACAGCACCAGTAATATTACCCATACGGGAGTTTGCGGCGTGATCAGCGCACACGCCAATAGCGCCAGCACATTAAGCGCACCGTTTATCAACAGCAGCTTTTTAAAGCCTAACCAGCGTATTAACGGCGTAGTAGCGGGTTTAATCGTTAGGTTGCCAACAAACACGGCCAACACCAGCGAACCGGCATGGAAAGCATTCATACCAAACCCAACCTGAAACATCAGTGGCAACAGAAAGGGTACCGCGCTGATAGAGGCACGAAACAGCGAACCTCCGTACATCGTGACACGAAATGTAGGCACGCGCATGGCATCCAGACGAATCATCGGCCATGCGGATTGGCGAAAATGACGCAGGGCAAACAGGAACGTGGCTATTCCAAGTGCCAGAAGTCCCGCGGTTAACCAACCCTGCGGCTGTTGGGTTCCCAGCAGTTCCATCGCATATACCAGACTGACCATCGCGACCGATGTGGCAATAAAACCGGGAAAATCGAACGGGCGTCGCTCGTCATCATGAATATCCGGGATAAAACGCAGCGCCAGCGCAATCGCCAGCAACCCCAGCGGCACATTAATGAAGAAGATCCAGCGCCAGTTGGCGTAACTGGTAATAAATCCGCCCAGGGGGGGGCCAATTATTGGGGCCACTAAGGCAGGCCAGGTCAGGGTGGCGATTGCGGTGATTAACTGGTGTTTAGGCGTGGTACGCAGAACGGCGAGGCGGCCGACCGGCACCATCAGTGCCCCCCCGACACCCTGTAAAATGCGCATTGCCACAAAGCCTTCAATGCTGGTGGCCAGTCCGCATAAGACTGAGGCGAAGGTAAAGATCGCCAGTGCCAGGGTAAACACTTTTCGGGCACCAAAACGATCGGCAATCCAGCCACTGGCAGGGATGAGAACCGCCAGCGTGATCAGATAAGCACTGATGCCGATGTTCAGATCAACGGCCTGCACGCCGAAACTTTTTGCCATATCGGGCAGGGCCGTCGCAATCACCGTGCCATCGATGAACTCCATAAAGAAGGCCCCGGCGACCAGTAGTGCAGCCGGAGAAAGACCCCGCTTATTCTCAACCGCTAAATGTTCACTCATGTTGTGCTTGCCATCTCAAACGAAATTAACTGGGTCTGTTTTTTTATTTTCAGCGCGGTTGTACTGCTTGCACCGCTACCGTTTCGAGCGCTGAATAGGTACTATGACAACCTTTCTATAAGGAGCTCACTATGTCCCAAACACTGAATGCCGATCAGGAACTGCTCTCGGATGTTGTTGCCTGCCAGTTGGTTATCAAGCAAATTCTGGATGTTATTGATGTTATTGCCCCGGTAGAAGTTCGGGAAAAAATGTCCAGTCAACTGAAAAGCATCGACTTTTCCAGCCATCCCGCGGGCGCTGATCCCGTTACGATGCGCGCAATTCAAAAAGCGGTTGCGTTGATCGAGCTGAAATTCACTCCGCAGAATGAGTCTCACTAAAATAAACCGTTGTTTCAGGTTTTAGAAAGGTTTTTTTACGCCTCTCAGAACGGGAGGCGCAGATTTGTCGCGATCGGACTTCAGTGATGTTGGTAGTTTACGACGTTTAGCAAATGCTTATCCGTTTGCGCCATACACAGTCCAGCACGTTTAGCGCTACGAACTTCATCAAGAATCGTTTGTAGCAGCACGCCATCCTGCTGCTGTTCTTTTTCCAGATCATGAAGAAAATCAACGGTTGGTGCGTCGTTCAACGCTTCTGCTTCATCCGTCAGACGTGACAGCGTACGAGAACGCTGCTGATAATCTTCCAGCGTTTTCTGAAACAGCTCTTCAAGGGACGTTAGGTCATCACCGGGAACATCGATGGCTTTGACGATGGGGTTAGCCCCTGCGTTTTTCATAAAATTAAACATACGCATCATTTGCGTCACGTTACCCTGCGCCTGAGTGCGCAGAAACGTCGCGGTGCCTGTCAGGCTGTGTTCGTAGCACCATTCACTGAGGTGAAGGTAGAGATTCGATGCGTAAAACTCAAGGTTCATTTGCGTGTTGAGTTTGTGCACAATTCCAACTGCAGCCATATCAATATCCTTATTTCCAGAAAAGAGAAGTACGTCACCAACGCCAGTACAACGGGCTGCCGTTGCACTTCACATCTACGTACGAGTAATACTGTTAGCAGAATAAATCCGTTCCGCCGGTCCTTTAGATGATCGCGAATTATATCCGCTTCCGATCGTGAATCAGCATAGCGCGTGCCTGGTATCAAGAAAATCCTTAAAACCACCTATTTATGTTTTTTTACATATTGGCATAACAATATGCTTAGCCATACCGTTTGCGTATATAAGTAATATGAATGTAATCATATGATTTATAATGTATTTATGTAAAATAAAGACAGTGAAATGCTGTTTCAAGTCTCAAAATTAAATTTCAGGCCGCGGTATTCTATGACGTCTGGTGATTATCACCGCTGGTTTTGATGCGAACTTCCCGGTGAAGTGATGTGTCTGGAAATTATCTGCAACCTAATTTCTTGCGCCAGATCAGTTTTAATAAATTTAACGGAATGAATTATTCGGCATTTGTTGTTGGATATCGGTGGATAAATCGAGGAGTTGTATATGAAGAAGGTGGCGGTGTTGCTGGCACCCGGTTTTGAAGAGGCTGAAGCTATTGTTACTATTGATATTCTACGTCGCCTGCAAATTGAGGTTGAGACGCTGGCCTGCGCTGAGTCTCGTGCGGTGGTGAGCTATCATGACGTGCCGATGGTGGCCGACAGTACGCTGGAGGCCCGTCGGGATGCCTTCTACGACGCGATCGTGTTGCCAGGGGGACCACAGGGTAGCGTAAATCTTGCCGCCAGCGCTGCAGTCGTCCAGTTTGTCGCTCGTCATGACGATGCAGGAAAACTGATTTGCCCGGTTTGTTCGGCAGCCGCGCGGGTGCTGGCGGGTAATGGGTTGCTGAAAGGACGGCGCTACGTGTGTTCAGGTGAGCTGTGGCAAACCATCACCGACGGCGAGTATGTCGATGCGCCTGTTGTTGAAGATGGCAATCTTATCAGTGGCAAAGGGCTGGGCCATATTTTTGATTTTGCGTTTACGCTTTCTGCGCGTCTGTTAGAAGACGATATCCCTGTTCGCGATCACGCTGACCATATTTATTACCCCTGGTAATCATTGGACTCCCGGATGTTTCGATATTCGGGAACAAGGATTCACTGGCTGATGTTATGGATTAATCTGCTATTTCTCATTTTCCCTATTCTGAAAATTGAGTTTTTTTATGTCATTTCCCGCTGAATTTATGTACGCAACTACTGTAATTCCAGGGTGTGATGCCGCTCTCTTATGGAGAATCAATTTCCCGCTAAAAATACTCTCAGCACTGGCATTGATCTTATCAATAAAAGGTAATGCCTTGTTTTACGTCCGGATTACAAAAAATCGTTTGATTTTACCCTACATAAAAGAACGTTAAAGCTGGAGTTAACCATGCACAAATTCACTAAAGCGCTGGCGGCCATTGGCCTGGCTGCCATTATGTCACAATCCGCTATCGCTGAATCCATGAAGCTCGGTTTCCTGGTCAAACAACCGGAAGAGCCCTGGTTCCAGACAGAGTGGAAGTTTGCTGATAAAGCCGGTAAAGACCTTGGGTTTGAGGTGATTAAAATTGCCGTTCCAGACGGCGAGAAAACCCTGAATGCTATCGACAGCCTGGCGGCAAGCGGGGCAAAAGGATTTGTAATTTGTACGCCGGACCCAAAACTTGGGCCTGCTATTATGGCAAAGGCGCGTGGCTATGACATGAAAGTCATCGCGGTTGACGATCAGTTCGCCAATGCGAAAGGTAAGCCGATGGATACTGTGCCATTGGTGATGATGGCAGCAACCAAAATTGGTGAACGCCAGGGCCAGGAACTGTACAAAGAAATGCAGAAACGTGGCTGGGATGTGAAATCTTCCGCTGTAATGGCGATTACCGCAAACGAACTGGATACCGCGCGCCGTCGTACATCGGGTTCGATGGAAGCGCTTAAAGCTGCAGGCTTCCCGGAAAAACAGATCTACCAGGTCCCAACCAAATCGAATGATATCCCGGGCGCATTCGACGCCGCAAACTCCATGCTGGTGCAACATCCTGAAGTTAAACACTGGCTGATTGTCGGTATGAACGACAACACTGTGCTGGGTGGCGTGCGTGCTACCGAAGGGCAGGGGTTTAAAGCTGCAAACGTGATTGGTATCGGTATTAACGGTGTTGATGCAATTAGCGAACTCTCCAAAGCGGAAGCCACCGGATTCTACGGTTCACTGCTGCCTAGCCCGGACGTTCACGGTTATAAATCCAGTGAAATGCTCTACAACTGGGTCACCAAAGGCGCAGAACCGCCAGTGTTTACTGAAGTTACCGATGTGGTGTTGATTACTCGCGACAACTTCAAAGAAGAACTGGCGAAAAAAGGCTTAGGCGGCAAATAACTCAACTGCCGTAAAACGATCTTATCCGGCCTACAAATAATGCCCTTCGTAGGCCGGATAAGGCTACGCCGCCATCAGGCAACCGTTTAGATCCACGGAGACGTTATGCAACAGTCTACCCCGTATCTCTCATTTCGCGGCATCGGCAAAACCTTCCCTGGCGTAAAAGCGCTGACGGATATTAGTTTCGACTGCTATGCCGGTCAGGTGCATGCACTGATGGGTGAAAATGGCGCCGGGAAATCAACATTATTAAAAATTCTCAGCGGTAACTACGCGCCAACCACGGGATCTATAGCGATCCGCGGACAGGAGGTTTCGTTTGCGGACACAACCACTGCGCTGAATGCCGGTGTCGCCATTATTTACCAGGAATTGCATCTGGTGCCGGAAATGACCGTCGCCGAGAACATCTATTTAGGCCAGCTTCCGCATAAGGGTGGGATTGTGAACCGCTCGTTGTTGAACTACGAGGCGGGGCTGCAGTTAAAGCATCTGGGAATGGATATCGATCCTGATATTCCGTTGAAGTATCTCTCCATCGGTCAGTGGCAAATGGTGGAGATTGCTAAGGCGCTGGCGCGTAATGCCAAGATTATCGCTTTTGATGAACCCACCAGCTCTCTTTCCGCCAGGGAGATTGACAATCTGTTTCGCGTAATTCGTGAGCTACGCAATGAGGGCCGCATCATTCTGTACGTTTCGCACCGCATGGAGGAGATTTTCGCCCTCAGCGATGCCATAACGGTGTTTAAGGATGGCCAGTACGTCAAAACGTTTACGGATATGCAGCAGGTTGATCACGACGCACTGGTACAGGCGATGGTGGGGCGTGATCTTGGGGACATCTATGGCTGGAAAGCCAGACCTTATGGCGCGGAGCGTCTGCGTCTGCATGAGGTAAAAGCGCCAGGCGTGCGCACTCCGATCAGCTTATCGGTGCGTAGCGGCGAAATCGTCGGACTGTTCGGCCTGGTTGGTGCCGGACGTAGCGAATTAATGAAAGGTCTGTTTGGCGGGACGCGTATCACACAGGGCCAGGTGTTTATTGACGAACAAGCGATAGATATCCGCAAACCCAGTCACGCCATTGAAGCAGGCATGATGCTGTGTCCGGAGGATCGCAAAGCCGAAGGGATCATCCCGGTCCATTCGGTACGCAACAACATCAATATTAGTGCGCGCCGTAAACATGTTACGGGGGGATGTCTGATCAACAACGGCTGGGAAGAGACCAATGCTGACCATCATATCCGTTCACTCAACATTAAAACGCCGGGTGCAGAGCAACTGATCATGAACCTCTCTGGCGGTAATCAGCAAAAGGCCATTCTGGGGCGTTGGTTATCGGAAGAGATGAAAGTGATTTTGCTGGATGAGCCCACCCGCGGCATTGATGTTGGAGCGAAACATGAAATTTATAACGTGATTTATGCCCTGGCTGCGCGCGGTGTTGCCGTGCTGTTTGCCTCCAGTGACCTGCCGGAAGTTCTTGGTGTCGCCGACCGCATTGTGGTGATGAGAGAAGGTGAGATCGCAGGTGAATTACTTCATGAACAGGCGGATGAACGCCAGGCGTTGAGCCTTGCTATGCCTAAAGTCAGCCAGGCAGTCGCCTGAATAAGGAGAATATGATGTCTTCCGTTTCTACATCGGGTTCAGGCGCTGCGAAGTCGGCGCTAAATCTTGGCCGAATTTGGGATCAGTACGGGATGCTGGTGGTGTTTGCCGTGTTGTTCCTGGTTTGCGCTATTTTTGTGCCAAACTTTGCGACGTTCATCAACATGAAGGGGCTGGGACTGGCGGTATCTATGTCGGGTATGGTTGCGTGCGGGATGTTATTTTGCCTGGCATCCGGCGATTTTGACCTCTCGGTAGCGTCCGTTATTGCCTGCGCAGGGGTGACGACGGCAGTGGTCATTAATATGACCGAAAGCCTGTGGATTGGCGTGGCGGCAGGGTTGTTGCTCGGCGTTCTGTGCGGTCTGGTGAATGGTTTCGTGATTGCACGCTTAAAAATTAACGCGTTAATTACGACGCTCGCCACCATGCAAATTGTTCGTGGTCTGGCCTACATTATCTCCGACGGTAAAGCTGTGGGAATCGAAGACGAGCGCTTCTTTACGCTTGGCTATGCCAACTGGTTAGGACTGCCGGCACCGATCTGGTTAACCGTGGGCTGTTTTATTATTTTTGGCCTGCTGTTGAATAAAACCACGTTTGGTCGTAATACGCTGGCGATTGGGGGCAATGAGGAAGCGGCTCGTCTGGCTGGGGTGCCGGTCGTTCGCACTAAGATTATTATCTTTATTCTCTCCGGTCTGGTATCCGCCGTGGCGGGGATTATCCTGGCATCACGTATGACCAGCGGCCAGCCAATGACCTCTATCGGCTATGAGCTGATCGTAATTTCTGCCTGTGTGTTAGGGGGCGTTTCGCTCAAAGGCGGTATCGGAAAAATCTCATATGTCGTCGCAGGGGTGTTGATTTTGGGGACGGTCGAGAACGCGATGAACCTGCTGAATATCTCTCCATTCGCACAGTATGTGGTACGAGGTTTGATCCTGCTGGCGGCGGTGATCTTCGACCGCTACAAACAAAAAGCTAAGCGTACTGTTTGATGATTTAAATCCCAACTTTTTAGTCTAGCTTCCGCCAATCGCCAGCCGCTACCCGGCTGGCGATTGTTTTTCTAAATGGCGAGCACGGTCACACTGTCTATACTTATACCCGTCATACATCCTATATACGGCGCGATCCGCGCGGCGTACAGACCATGACGAGGAGGAGAATCGGGTGACAGCATCGCTAACCTTACCCCCTGAGCATCCCACAAACTGTGCTTATTTTTTCGATCTCGATGGAACACTGGCTGAAATCAAACCGCATCCTGACCAGGTTGTTGTTCCACAGGCAATTCTGCAGTTATTACATCGCCTGGCCACGCAAAATGCGGGTGCTCTGGCATTGATTTCAGGGCGCTCAATGGCAGAGCTTGACGCACTCACCACCCCTTATCGTTTCCCGCTCGCCGGGGTGCATGGGGCAGAACGCCGTGACATCAATGGTCAAACCCATATTGTGCATCTGCCTGCGGTGGTCGAGCGCGAAGCGGGGGCGTTATTGCATGCGGCGCTGGCGACGTTACCGGGGACAACGCTTGAAACTAAAGGCATGGCTTTCGCTCTGCATTACCGGCAGGCGCCTGAGCACGAGGCCGCGCTGCTGGCGTTGGCGGAACGTATTACCCATATCTGGCCGCAATTGGCATTGCAGCCCGGGAAGTGTGTTGTGGAAATCAAATCACAGGACACCAATAAAGGAGATGCAATTGCGGCATTTATGCAGGAAGCGCCGTTTGTCGGACGGACCCCTGTTTTTGTTGGTGATGATCTGACCGATGAAACAGGTTTTGTCGTGGTCAATCGCGCCGGCGGTATCTCGGTAAAAGTGGGTAGCGGGGAGACTCAGGCGACATGGCGTCTGGCTGCTGTCAGGAACGTCTGGCATTGGCTGGAACAAATCAACTGTCCGCAGCAGGAACAAGAAGCAACGAATGACAGGAGAGGTGGCTATGAGTCGTTTAGTCGTAGTATCTAACCGCATCGCCTCACCGGATGACAAAGGCAGTGCTGGCGGTCTTGCTGTAGGTGTGCTGGGCGCACTGAAGGCGGCTGGCGGCCTGTGGTTCGGCTGGAGCGGTGATACAGGCAATGAGGAACAACCGTTAAAAAAGGTTACCCGTGGCAACATCACCTGGGCATCGTTTAATCTGAGTGAACAGGATTACGAGGAGTATTACTGCCAGTTTTCGAATGCCGTGTTATGGCCCGCGTTCCATTATCGACTGGACCTGGTACAGTTTCAGCGTAGTGCCTGGGAAGGCTACCAGCGGGTTAATGCCTTACTGGTTGATAAGCTGCTGCCACTGCTTAGCGATGACGATATCATCTGGGTCCACGATTATCACTTGTTACCCTTTGCCTGCGAGCTACGCAAACGTGGTGTGAATAATCGCATCGGTTTTTTTCTGCATATTCCTTTTCCGACACCCGAAATTTTCAATGCGTTGCCGCCACATCAGGCGTTGCTTGAGCAACTGTGCGACTTTGATTTATTGGGCTTTCAAACCGACAACGATCGCCAGGCCTTTCTTGACTGTCTGACGGCGCAAACTCAGGTAACTACGCTCCGCGAGAAACAGCATCTGGCCTGGGGGAAAGCGTTCCGCACGGAAGTTTATCCTATTGGTATTGCACCTGAGGAGATTGCACGGCAAGCATCAGGATCGCTACCGCCGAAACTGGCGCAGTTAAAAGCAGAACTTAAAAATGTGAAAAATATCTTCTCTGTTGAGCGGCTGGATTACTCCAAAGGCCTGCCGGAGCGCTTTCAGGCCTACGAGGCGCTGTTGGAACAGTTTCCCCAGCATCACGGTAAGATTCGTTATACGCAGATAGCACCGACTTCGCGTGAGGAGGTGCAGGCTTATCAGGATATTCGTCACCAGTTAGAGACCGAGGCCGGGCGGATCAATGGTAAATACGGGCAACTGGGCTGGACGCCGCTGTACTACCTGAATCAGTATTTTGACCGTAAATTACTGATGAAGGTCTTCCGTTACTCAGATGTTGGACTGGTGACGCCACTACGCGATGGCATGAATCTGGTGGCAAAGGAGTATGTCGCCGCACAGGACCCTGCCAACCCCGGCGTCCTGGTGCTCTCGCAGTTTGCCGGGGCTGCGAATGAGTTGACTTCTGCACTCATTGTAAACCCTTATGATCGGGATGATGTTGCAGGCGCATTAAACCAGGCTCTGACGATGTCGCTTGCCGAGCGCATTTCCCGTCATGCGGCAATGCTGCAGACCATCGTTAAAAATGATATCAACAACTGGCAGGCGCGATTTATTTGCGATCTGAAGAACGTCGCATCGCGTCATATAGAAAACCTGTCGCCTGACCCGCAGACAGCCTGCAGCAAACAGGCGTGATTAATCGCCGGCAAGCGGTACCAGCAACACATCAACCTGGCTTGCGCTGACCACGCTTTTCGCTGAGCAGGAGGCTCGCGAAAAGAAACTGTGGTTATGGTTGCCATAAATCACCAGATCAACCGCGTGTTTGCGGCATACATCCAGAATGTGTTCGTTCAATGTCCCATAGGTAATAAACGTGTGCTCAATGGGGTACTGCGCCTCTTTGCTTAACTGATCGATAAAATTATGGGTCTCTTCTTGCATGACTTCCCGCAGATCTTCCAGCATTGGAGCAGCAAACTGGTTATACAGTTCGGGATCTGAAACCAGGGTTATCAGACTAATGCGGGCGTTGACAGGGCGAGCGATTGAAACAGCCTTTGCTAACAGTTGGTGACTTTCGGGGGTGGCGGCAACAGCGACAAGAATGTGCGCATAGCTCATAACTCGCTCCTTTTGTTCATGAATTATGAGAGAACTTTTCAGTTTTGATCGTATAACGCCATACTGCTACGTTTCGTACGGTAATTGTGTGAATGTCATCATGATTATTCATTAATTATTCTTATAAATAGAATAATCACTTCATATAAGCTGCAAATCTGTTCTGATGATTTAAGTTAAACTCATCTCTAATAAAAACAATTTGTTAATAAAAAGTATACATCAATTAACATTTAAACGGTTATCACAGCCCGGTATTAATTAATCAGTCTTAATATTTAAGTCTTTGTTTATAAAGAGTTTAACTGAAATGTCATTTCATATTAAATCTGTGATCCAGTTCGCTATTTCTGCGCGTGATATTAACGTTCGTAAACAGAATACTATTCGCTTTTATTGCAAGATTATTCGTATGGCTGGAATCGAAAAAGATAATGGTGGTTTAAAAAATAGCCAAAATAAAAGCTGTGCTGATGGATTTATGTTAAGTGTTTAGCTTGATTATGTGATCTGCGTCACATATTCTTTAAATTCGCAGCATAGCTACGTTGTATGTGTAACGGGTGGCGGGTAGAGTTGCGTCGAATTAGGAAAAATCTTAGACATTTGTAAGAAATGATGTGAGCTTGTAAGGGACGCGGCATTCTACGAAAGGAATGTTTAGACAACGCGTAAGCGCCATCACGTTGCTATGTATTTGACCTTTTGCTTTTTTTTTACCGGGCCTTCCCGGCGACATCACGGGGTGCGGTTCTGCCGCATGAAAATAATGTTGGTTATTATGGATGCAAATAATGCATACATCCGAGTTGCTGAAACACATTTATGACATCAATTTGTCGTATTTATTGCTAGCACAGCGTTTGATCGTTCAGGACAAAGCGTCTGCAATGTTCCGCTTGGGTATCAGCGAGGAGATGGCAGATACATTGGCAACATTAACACTTCCTCAAATGGTCAAATTGGCTGAAACCAATCAACTGGTATGCCATTTCCGTTTCGACGATCATCAGACTGTAACGCGTTTGACGCAAGATTCCCGCGTTGACGATCTTCAGCAAATTCATACCGGTATTATGCTTTCAACACGCCTGCTTAACGACATCGATGACGCAGCGCGTAAGAAAAGGGCTTGATGATGAGCGAAAAAAGCATTGTTCAGGAAGCGCGTGATATCCAGTTAGCGATGGAATTAATCACATTGGGCGCCCGTTTGCAAATGCTGGAAAGCGAAACGCAATTAAGCCGTGGCCGACTCATCAAGCTGTACAAAGAATTACGCGGTAGTCCTCCGCCAAAAGGGATGCTTCCGTTTTCCACCGACTGGTTTATGACGTGGGAACAAAATATTCATGCATCGATGTTTTGTAATGCATGGCAGTTTCTGCTTAAAACCGGTTTGTGCAGCGGCGTGGATGCCGTGATTAAAGCGTATCGGTTATATCTTGAGCAGTGCCCGCAACCAGAAGAAGGGCCGTTGTTGGCGCTTACTCGTGCGTGGACCCTTGTCCGTTTTGTTGACAGTGGTTTGCTTGAATTGTCCGCCTGTAACTGCTGCGGCGGAAATTTTATTACCCACGCGCACCAACCCGCAGGTAGCTTTGCCTGCAGTTTATGTCAGCCGCCATCGCGAGCCGTAAAAAGACGTAAACTTTCCCAGAATGCTGCCGATATTATTCCACAACTGCTGGATGAACAGATCGAACAGGCTGTTTAACTGAAACGGTGTGGATAAACACTCCAGCAGCGGTAAGCGATTACCGCTGCTTTTTTTTGTCCTGACCATGAGTTAACTGCCCGACTGCGCATCCTGTCATAGTCAATTGCGAAAGGATGATGTCGTGCTTATCTTATTAGGTTACCTGGTTGTTATTGGTACAGTTTTCGGCGGTTACATGATGACCGGCGGACACCTTGGGGCACTCTATCAACCGGCTGAGCTGGTGATCATCGGTGGCGCAGGTATCGGGGCATTCATCGTTGGCAACAACGGAAAAGCCATCAAGGGGACGATGAAAGCGATCCCGATGCTTTTCCGTCGTTCAAAATACACCAAAGCGATGTATATGGATCTGCTGGCGCTGCTGTATCGCCTGATGGCCAAGTCACGTCAGCAGGGCATGTTTTCGCTTGAGCGCGATATCGAAAACCCCAAAGAGAGTGAAATCTTCGCCAGCTATCCACGCATTCTTGCGGATGCGGTGATGCTTGATTTTATTGTTGATTATCTGCGTCTGATTATCAGCGGCAACATGAACACATTTGAAATTGAAGCGTTGATGGACGAAGAAATTGAGACTCACGAAAGTGAAGCTGAAGTCCCGGCTAATAGCCTGGCGATGGTCGGTGACTCATTACCGGCGTTCGGGATCGTGGCAGCCGTTATGGGGGTTGTTCACGCTCTGGCTTCTGCTGACCGTCCGGCGGCTGAACTGGGTTCATTGATTGCGCATGCGATGGTAGGGACATTCCTCGGGATTTTACTGGCCTATGGATTTATTTCCCCACTCGCCAGCGTCCTGCGACAGAAGAGTGCTGAAACCACCAAGATGATGCAGTGTGTGAAGATAACTCTGCTCTCCAATCTGAATGGCTACGCGCCACCGATTGCGGTCGAGTTTGGTCGTAAGACGCTCTATTCCAGCGAACGTCCTTCGTTTATCGAACTGGAAGAGCATGTTCGTGCGGTGAGGAATCCAGCAGCGCAGCAGACGACCGAGGACGCATGAAAAATCAGGCCCATCCCATTATCGTCGTAAAGCGACGCAAACATAAAAATCACGGTGGTGGGGCGCATGGTTCGTGGAAAATTGCCTACGCCGATTTTATGACCGCGATGATGGCCTTCTTTCTGGTGATGTGGCTTATTTCCATCTCCAGCCCTAAAGAACTGATTCAAATTGCCGAATATTTCCGTACTCCGCTGGCCACTGCGGTGACGGGCGGAAATCGGATCTCGAATAGCCAAAGTCCAATTCCTGGTGGGGGTGATGATTACACCCAGCAGCAGGGGGAAGTGAATAAGCAGCCCAACATTGATGATCTGAGAAAGCGCATGGAGCAAAGTCGCTTGAGCAAGCTACGTGGCGATCTTGATCAACTGATTGAATCCGATCCTAAGCTGCGTGCACTACGCCCACATCTGAAAATTGATTTGGTCCAGGAAGGGCTGCGGATACAGATTATCGACAGTCAGAACCGCCCGATGTTTAAAACCGGAAGCGCAGAGGTTGAACCTTACATGCGTGATATTTTGCGGGCGATTGCGCCGGTGCTGAATGGGATCCCAAACCGTATCAGTCTTTCTGGTCATACGGATGATTATCCCTATGCCAACGGTGAGAAGGGATATAGCAACTGGGAACTGTCTGCCGATCGCGCCAATGCATCGCGTCGCGAGTTGGTCAGCGGCGGACTGGATGATGGAAAAGTATTACGGGTGGTAGGTATGGCCGCCACGATGCGTCTGAGCGATCGCGGTCCCGAGGACGCCATCAACCGCCGTATAAGCCTGCTGGTTCTGAATAAGCAGGCCGAAGAGGCCATTTTGCATGAAAACGCTGAAAGCCAGAATGAGCCGGTAAGTGTCTTACAACAGCCAGTGGCGATGCCGCCGGCAAGCGTTCCCACATCGCCACCAGCCAATCCGAGGTGATAGCGTGAGCATGGATATTAGCGATTTTTATCAGACATTTTTTGATGAAGCTGACGAACTGTTGGCTGACATGGAGCAACACCTGCTGGATTTGGTGCCTGAAGCCCCGGACTCCGAACAGCTGAATGCCATTTTTCGTGCAGCGCACTCGATTAAAGGCGGGGCGGGCACTTTCGGCTTTACCATTTTGCAGGAAACGACCCATCTGATGGAAAACCTGCTGGATGAAGCGCGGCGTGGCGAGATGCAGCTCAATGCCGACATTATCAACCTGTTTTTGGAAACGAAAGATATTATGCAGGAACAGCTCGACGCCTATAAAAACTCAGAGGAGCCGGATGCCGCCAGCTTTGAGTACATTTGTAATGCGTTACGACAGTTAGCGCTCGAAGCAAAAGGTGAAACCGCGCCCGCGGTGGTCAATAGCGCCAAACTGAGCGTTGTTGATAGCACGGCGATACCAGACGAGGTGGTTGCACAAGCCGCCCCTGTCACTGAAGAGATCAAAAAGCGGATCATTCTCTCGCGCCTGAAAGCCAGTGAAGTCGATTTACTGGAAGAGGAACTGGGGAATCTGGCGACCTTAAGCGATGTGGTCAAAGGTGCCGATACGCTGTCGGCAACGATCGACGGTAGCCTCGCTGAAGATGACATTATTGCTGTGCTCTGCTTCGTCATTGAAGCGGATCAGATTGAGTTCGAAACTATCACTGTCGCGCCGACTGTTGCAGAAACGCCAGCTGTCGCGGATGTCGTCGAACCACAGCCGCTACCGATTGCTGCGCCTGCGCCGGTGGCCAAAGCGACCGCCAACGAAGCGCCGCATGGACGAGCAGAGCGTGAGAAACCAGCCCGCGCAAGCGAGTCGACCAGCATCCGCGTGGCGGTTGAGAAGGTCGATCAACTGATTAACCTGGTGGGTGAACTGGTCATCACACAGTCAATGCTGGCTCAGCGCTCTAATGAACTGGATCCCGTCAATCATGGCGATCTCATCACCAGCATGGGTCAGTTACAACGTAACGCCCGCGACTTACAAGAGTCGGTGATGTCGATTCGTATGATGCCAATGGAGTATGTGTTCAGCCGTTTCCCACGTCTGGTGCGCGATCTGGCCGGTAAGCTGGGTAAACAGGTCGAACTGACGCAGGTGGGGAGCTCAACCGAACTCGATAAGAGCCTGATTGAACGCATCATTGATCCATTAACGCACCTGGTACGTAACAGCCTCGATCACGGTATTGAATTGCCGGAAAAACGCATCGAATCCGGGAAAAGCCCGATTGGTAATCTGACACTTTCTGCCGAACACCAGGGCGGGAATATTTGTATCGAAGTGACTGATGATGGCGCGGGTCTGAACCGCGAACGTATCCTGGCGAAGGCTATTTCCCAGGGGATGCCGATCCACGAAAATATGAGCGATGACGAAGTCGGCATGCTGATCTTCGCCCCGGGATTCTCAACCGCCGAGCAGGTGACGGATGTTTCCGGGCGCGGTGTCGGTATGGATGTGGTGAAGCGAAATATCCAGGAGATGGGCGGTCATGTTGAGATCCAGTCAAAACAGGGTCAGGGCACAACTATCCGTATCTTACTGCCGCTGACGCTCGCTATCCTTGATGGCATGTCCGTTCGTGTAGCCGATGAAGTGTTTATCCTGCCGCTGAATGCGGTGATGGAATCTCTGCAACCTCGTGAAGAAGATCTCCATCCGCTGGCCGGCGGAGAGCGCGTTCTGGAAGTGCGTGGTGAGTATTTACCGCTGGTTGAGTTGTGGAAAGTCTTTGAAGTTGAAGGTGCAAAAACCGAAGCAACTCAGGGTATTGTAGTGATTTTACAAAGTGCAGGGCGTCGCTACGCGTTGCTGGTCGATCAGCTAATTGGTCAACACCAGATGGTGGTAAAAAACCTGGAGAGCAACTACCGCAAAGTGCCAGGCATTTCCGCAGCAACGATCCTCGGCGACGGTAGCGTCGCGCTGATTGTCGATGTCTCTGCATTGCAGGGGTTAAACCGCGAACAACGTGTGGCAATCACAGCCGCCTGATTGAGTAAGAAAGGGAAGAATATGACCGGTATGAGTAATGTAACTAAACTGGCCGGCGAACCGTCAGGTCAGGAATTCCTCGTGTTTACGCTGGGGGATGAAGAGTACGGTATCGATATCCTGAAAGTGCAGGAAATCCGCGGCTACGATCAGGTTACGCGTATTGCCAATACGCCAGCCTTTATTAAAGGTGTGACTAACCTGCGCGGCGTGATTGTGCCGATTGTTGATCTGCGTGTGAAATTCAGCCAGAGCGATGTGGATTACAACGAGAACACCGTGGTGATTGTGCTGAATCTGGGACAACGGGTGGTTGGGATTGTCGTGGATGGCGTATCCGATGTGCTGTCGCTGACAACCGATCAAATCCGACCGGCACCGGAATTCGCGGTTACGCTGTCAACGGAATATCTGACGGGGCTGGGCGCGTTGGGAGACCGGATGCTGATTCTGGTTAACATTGAGAAATTGCTGAACAGCGAAGAGATGGCGCTATTGGATATCGCGGCTTCGCATATGGCATAAAAGTAGTCAATATTATCATTCTTTGTAATATTTAGCTGGCAGTTATTAAACGCCCTCCACAATATGGAGGGCGTTTTGCTTTTAATTTTATGTGTAGGGAAGCCAGGTAATAATGGTTGTTTTATTTTGATTTTGAATGTTTATATTTATCTTATTCACTTGGTTTATTTTTATTTTTTTTTCTTTAATTAAAACTGGCGAATCTTTATAGTATCTGTCGTTTGTGGGTACATATAATACAATCTACAAGTGCAATATATAAATAATTTATCTTTTGGAATAATTTATATTGCTAATGAATATGTAATGAAGTTGTGCCTCCTGATTTTTTCTATTGGCGTAGAGGGAACTAAATGTGAATGCTATATATAATATAGTCTGGAGTACGGCGCGTAATATGTTTGTGGTCGCTGGTGAGTTTTCCCGCGGTAATAATGGAATGCGTAATAGCATCAGGGTAACAGGTCTGGCAACATTAATATGCAGTGCTGCTGTCAATGCTACCGGGTTAGGCCCACAAAACGGTGCATCAATTATTTTGAATGATAATGAAGTCGTTACGGCGAGTGGACAAACAAATACCACGGGTGTTGAGAGCATCACTACCGGCGGTGATGGCTTACAGATCAAAGGAAAAGCAACTATCAACGTATCGGGTGAAACTTTGTCTACCGGGGTTTCACTGGATAATGGCACCAAAAATGATTTAGGCACGAATACCGAAATCCATGTCGTCGATACGGATGGCACACAAAATTCAAGTAAAAATACCACCGGAATTTTGATTTCAGGTAATAACCTGGGTACAGAAGTAACAGCATCCGGTATTAATATTGATGTTTCGGGTAAAAATAATGTTTATGGATTTAAAAATATAGGCAAAGACAGTAACGTCGATCTTGGTAGTGGAAGTTCTATTACAGCCATAACTGAAACTGATTATAGTATTGGTGGGATAGGTGATGCCCGCGGTGTCTATTTATTAGGCGGTAGTGGTACTTTCACCATGGATAATGGTTTTATCCATGCTACAAGTATAGATAACACTGCGTGGGGGATTCAAAGTACGGGTAATGCTAAAATTGATTTAGGTAAAAATAGCCAGGTGGTTGTAGAGGGCAATAATATTGCAACCGGTATTGAGATAGGTACTGATGGTGTATTAGATGCCGATCAACTCACTGTCACTGCAACAGGACTGGCAACAGATTATGGTTCTGTGACAGGTTTAAAGCTGGGTAAAAATAATCATGTTGATTTGGGAGATAACAGCAGAGTAACCATCAATGGTGCCTCCGATCTTGCTGAAGGCATCTCCGTTATGGGTCCCGATGCTACGTTAATCGCCAATAATATGGATATTAATATCAGTACGACTCTGGATTGCCGTACAGGGGGGTGTACCACGCGTGGCATCGCTATTAATGGGGCCGGATCACGCATTGATTTGGGCAGCGGATCGACCATCTCAATCACCGGGTTCTATGATGGGGCTGGAGTAACGATAAACCCCGCGGCAAAAGGTTCTGAATTTATTGCTGATAATCTGACGATTGATGTGACTGGGACGCAGGTAAGTGCAATATCAATGAGCACAGGTTTTATGGATTTAGGCCAAAACAGCATCATAAGCGCAGCCGGAGGGGCGACGACCCTCTGGGTGACGGGGGGCGAATTCCACGCGGACGCGCTTACCGTCAATACCGCTCAGTCTGTGGGCATCATTGCGCAGGGGGGCGATGTGATGATTGGCGCAGGCAGCGTTGTTGACGGCAGAAGTTCTGCCATGTCGGGCTCTGCGACCAGCGGTATCGCTGCGACCTCCGGGAGTACTCTTGATTTTAAAGGGGATGCCGACAATCGAAATGTTATTTACGCGATCGATGGTTACGGCGTGTCATCCCAGTTCTACGGCGCAACGGTTAATATCGCGAATACCGATATTCTCATGAGTGGGCAAAATAACCCTTACGGGCTTTGGGCGATAGGAAGTAATAATTTAAACCGTCCGGGAATAATTAATGGTGAAAACCTGACCATTGATGTGACAGCGAGTGGGGCAAATGGTTATGGCGCGGTGGTTCAGCAGGGCGGGGCAATATCGCTGACCGGTGACACTACCATTAAAACCCAGGATGGTGTCGCTATTCTTGTTCCTGTTGTTACCGACAGTGCGGGAAATCTCTTACCCGGCGGGACCGTGACCGGTTCAGGTGTAATGGATATTACGGGCGATATCATTAGCGCGGGTGAAGGCAGTATTTCACTGGATATGGCGTCTGGTTCGCGGTTGGTGGGGGCGACGTTTGTTAACACCGATCCGACGGTAGACTCCTCGCTGAATCTCTCACTGGCTGAACAGACGCAATGGACAATTACCGGTGATTCTTCTTTAACTCAATTAAATAATGCCGGAGATATTGTATTTGATACTCCTTCACAGAACGGACAATTTAAAACGCTGACGATTAATGGGAATTATCATGGCGATAACAGTCATCTTTATCTGAACACGCAGTTAGGGGATGACAATTCACCGACGGATAAAGTGATTATCACTGGTGATACATCCGGTAGCACGACGCTCTATGTCAATAACATCGGGGGGGAAGGGGCGTTAACAACAAAAGGTATTGAAGTGATTGATGTCGGCGGTCAGTCTGATGGCGTTTTTACTCAGGGTAATCAGGTGCAGACAGGTTTGTATGAATACCGATTGTATGAAGACGGCGGTGACTGGTATTTGCGTTCGCAGGCTGTCCCGCCGGTAGATCCGGATGATGGCGACGATGTTACACCGGTAGATCCGGATGATGACGACGATGTTACACCGGTAGACCCGAATGATGGCGACGATGTTACGCCGGTATACCCGGACGATGGTGGTGATAGTAAACCGGTAGATCCGCAATATCGGGCTGATATTGGCGCTTATCTGGGCAACCAGTGGATGGCGCGTAATCTGCAAATGCAGACCCTTTATGACCGCGAAGGGAGTCAATTACGTACCGATGATGGCAGTATGTGGATGCGCTTTAAAGCAGGTGATGCGTCGTCAACAGCGGCAGACGGTCATGTGGATATTGACAACACTTACTCGCAACTGCAAATCGGTGGTGATGTGCTTAGCTGGGATAATGGCGAGCAGAGCCTGAAGGCGGGACTGATGGTGAGTTACATTAACGCCGACACGGACAGTACAGGCAACCGTGGTGCTGATGGGAGCCGGTTCTCTGCCAGTGGTAACGTAGCCGGTTATAATCTCGGCGCTTATGCCACCTGGTTTGCGGATGCGAAGAATCACAGCGGGCTGTATGTGGATAGCTGGTACCAGTACGGCCTCTACAATAACAGCGTCGATAACGGCGATGTCGGGTCAACAGATTATGATTCGGCGGCCAGCGCGGCCTCCTTGGAAACGGGCTATCGGTACGACATCGGACTTGAAAACCTGAATACTGTCAGCCTGACGCCACAGGCTCAGGTGACATGGCAGCAATATAAAGCGGACGCGGTTGTGCAGAATGGAACGCGTATTGACGGACAAAACGGTGACAGCTGGACCACGCGCCTCGGACTGCGGGTAGATGGCAAGCTGCACAAGAATACGACGTCGGTTATCCAGCCGTTTGCGGAGGTAAACTGGTTACACACCAGCGATGATGTTGGCGTAGCATTTGATGGTGCTGAGGTGAAGCAGGATCTTCCGGCAGATCGCGCCGAGGTGAAAGTGGGTATCCAGGCGAATCTGAATAGCCAGTGGAGTATCACTGGACAAGTGGCGGGTCAAAAAGGACGTAATGACTATGGCGATCTCAGCGGTAGTTTGCTCGTACGTTACAGCTGGTAATTGATGTAAATTATCATCCAGGTGTTGTTGAAATACCCCAGCCTGTGGCTGGGGTAATCTTTGTTGATTTGCTGCTCTTGTTTACTTAGCTCGCTCTTGTCTTAAAAAAGTTAAGCCTTAATCTCTTCTGTGATGTTTTCTGAAGACTCGCTTTCTTCCAGTAAACCTTCATCCTGTGCCAGCATCGCCGTTGCAATCCCGTTACCTAATACGTTGATTGCTGAACGTCCCATATCCAGGAAGTGGTCAATACCCATCAGTAGCAGAATTCCGGCAACCGGAATATTAAAGCTTGGGATGGTTGCCGCCAGCACCACCAGCGCTGAACGCGGCACACCGGCTATCCCTTTTGACGCCAGCATCAATGTCAGCATCAGCACGGTAATTTCCGCGAAGGAAAGGTGGATGTTATAAGCCTGTGCGATAAACATGGAGGCGAACGAGCAGTAGACCATGGAACCCACCAGGTTAAACGAATAACCGATAGGCAGTACAAATGACACGATATTGGGCGAGCAACCAAATTTGGTTAATTGCTCCAGCGTTTTCGGATAAGCGGCTTCGGAGCTGCTGGTGGTGAAGGCAACCAGAACCGGGTCTTTGAGCATACTGACCAGGCGGAATACCTCTTTTTTCAGCATCATATAACCCACGGCCAGCAGGACCAGACAGGTCAGCAAAATCGCCACATAATAACCACCAATGAACGATGCGTAGTTGAGCAGGATCCCCAGGCCCTGGGTGGAGATAACGGAAGAGATAGCGGCAAAAATAGCCAGCGGCGCAACATACATCACGTAGCCGGTCACCTTCAGCATAATGTGGGAGACCACATCCAGCGCAGCAACCAGCGGTGCGTTAAATTTTTCGCCGAGCGAAGCACCACCGATTCCGAAGAACATCGAGAATACGACGATTTGCAGGATCTCATTATTCGCCATCGCTTCGGCGATGCTGGTGGGAATGGTATGCGTCAGAAAACCTTTCAGGCTCATACCACCAACGGCCAGGCCGGTATCAGTGGCTTCCAGCGGGATCGCCAGGTTCAGACCGCTGCCGGGTTGTTCGAGGGAGACCACAAACAGGCCGACCAGAATAGACAGAATAGAAGAGCTGATAAACCAGATCATCGCTTTGCCGCCCACGCGCCCGATGGTTGAGGTTTCGCCCAGGCGCATAATACCCACGGTCAGGGTACTGAATACTAAAGGTGCAATTACCATCTTAATCAGGCGCAAAAAGATGTCGGTGAGCAGCGTAATATTATCGGCCCAGGCGGTAACGACGCCGGGGGAGGCATAAGAGTGGATCACCGCACCCGACAGGATCCCCGCCAGCATGAAGATCACAATAAACAACGTGAGTTTGTTTGCATTTGCCACTAAAAAGCCCTCAGTAAGGATTTAACATTTATTGTTCTGTTACTCATTTTTTATACTTATTAAGTGGTAACGAAGTATTCATCATATAAATTGGATTAAAGCGTAAGCAGATACAACTTTTTTTAATTTTTTATCCATTTTGTTGTGGTATTTGGCGAGTGATTATGTGATCGGAGTCACACGAAAAAGGGGCGGAGAATACAAATAGCGGCAAAATCAGGCGAGTTGAAAATGTTATTTGCATGATAATTATGATGTTTTTATGTAAATGGGTTGTGGTTTCTGTGCCTCCGGCTTTCCCTCCACCCACCGGGCCTTGCTTTCCTGATGGATTTCCTTTTTGCAAACGTAAAGTTATCTCAGTGAATGCCGATAATGTTGATAACTCGTTTTCAGGAAGGTGCCTTATGTTTAACCGTATCCGCGTTGTCACAATGCTGATGATGGTGCTGGGGGTTTTCGCACTGCTACAGCTTGTTTCCGGTGGTCTGTTGTTTTCTTCATTGCAGCAGAATCAGCAAAGTTTTGTTATTTCTAACGATCTTCGACAGCAGCAAAGCGAACTCACCTCAACATGGGATCTGATGCTGCAAACACGCATCAATTTGAGTCGTTCCTCTGCGCGCATGATGATGGATGCGTCCAACCAGCAAAGCAGCGCGAAAAACGATCTGCTGAAGAATGCGAAAGCGTCATTGGCGCAAGCCGAAGCGCATTACGCTAATTTCAAAAAAATCACGCCGTTGCCTGATATGACGGATGCCAGTGGTAACGTCGATGAAAAATATCAGCAGTACCATGCGGCCCTGGTGGAGCTCATCCAGTTCCTTGAAAACGGCAACATGGATGCCTATTTCGCACAGCCAACTCAGGGCATGCAAAATGCCCTCGGCGCAGCGTTAGGTAAATATGCAGATGTTAGCGAGAAACTCTACCGCCAGGCCTTTGATCAAAGTGCAAGCGATTACCATTTTGCCCAATGGCAACTCGGCATTCTGGCTGTAGTGCTGGTACTGATTCTGGTGGTGGTGTGGTATGGCATTCGTCATGCCTTGCTAAACCCTTTGTCTCGTGTCATTGCGCATATCCGTGAAATTGCCAGCGGTAACTTAACCGCAACTCTGGCTGTCAGCGGTCGTAATGAAATTGGCGAGCTGGCCAGCACGGTCGATCATATGCAGCGTTCGCTAACCGAAACGGTAACCCTGGTGCGCGAAGGTTCGGATGCGATTTATTCCGGTACCAGTGAAATTGCCAGCGGTAACACCGATCTTTCATCCCGTACTGAACAACAGGCTTCCGCGCTGGAAGAAACAGCAGCCAGCATGGAACAGTTGACGGCTACCGTGAAGCAAAATGCGGACAATGCGCGTCAGGCCTCGCAACTGGCGAAAAGCGCCTCCGATACCGCGCAACATGGCGGCAAAGTGGTTGATAGCGTGGTGAATACCATGCACGAAATCGCCGATAGTTCGAAGAAAATTGCCGACATTATTAGCGTTATTGATGGCATTGCATTCCAGACAAACATACTTGCGCTGAATGCGGCGGTAGAAGCTGCGCGCGCCGGTGAACAAGGCCGTGGTTTTGCCGTCGTTGCTGGTGAAGTGCGTAACCTGGCGAGCCGCAGTGCGCAGGCAGCAAAAGAGATTAAAGCGCTAATTGAGGATTCTGTATCGCGGGTTGATACCGGTTCTGTATTGGTAGAAAGCGCCGGGGAAACCATGCATGACATCGTTAATGCGGTCACGCGTGTGACTGACATCATGGGGGAAATCGCCTCGGCATCCGATGAACAAAGTCGAGGGATAGATCAGGTTGCGCTCGCCGTGTCTGAAATGGACCGGGTTACGCAACAGAACGCCTCGCTGGTGCAGGAGTCGGCCGCTGCCGCTGCCGCACTTGAGGAGCAGGCCAGTCGCCTGACCCAGTCGGTGTCGACATTCCGCCTCGCGTCACGTCCTTCATCATCAAAGACACGAGATACACGACTACCTGCGACAGCGACTCCGGCGTCACAACCGCGCCAGCTAGCCACCGAACAAGATACGCATTGGGAAACATTTTGACTGACAGCTAAACCGCGGCCTGCGCCGCCTGATGGGAGCGTTGATGTTTAATCGTATTCGAATTTCGACCACGCTGTTTTTGATTTTAATCCTCTGCGGTGTTTTGCAGATTGGCAGTAATGGCTTGTCCTTCTGGGCATTTCGGGATGGTTTTCAGAACCTGAACCAGGTCGAACAGAGTAATCAGCAACGCGCTGCGCTGGCGCAAACCCGCGCTGTGTTATTACAGGCCAGTACTGCGCTTAATAAAGCAGGCACGTTGACGGCTCTGAGCTATCCGCCAGAGGATATCAAAGCGCTGATGACGATTGCACAGGACAGCCTGGCCCAGTCCGAATCGATATTTAAACGCTTTATGGCGACGACAGAGACGGCAGAAGAGGGGAAGGCGCTGCAAAGCGCAACCGAGAAAAGTTTCAGTCAATGGCATAGCGATCTGGTTCACCAGGCAACCTGGCTGGAAAATAATCAGCTGTCAGATTTTTTGACCGCCCCGGTGCAGGCTTCACAGGATGCCTTTGATGCAAACTTTACGGCGTGGCAAAACAACATCAACCAGGTATTGCAAAAAGCAGAGGATCACAGCCAGCGTAGTTACCATATGTCCGGGGTGATTTTCGCCACCGTGCTGGTACTGGCGGCGCTATTAACGACTGCAGCGCTGTACTGGTCGCGCAAAATGATTGTACAGCCGCTGGCTATCATCGGTAGCCATTTCGACAGTATTGCGGCGGGTAATTTGGCGCGACCGATAGCGGTTTATGGGCGTAATGAGATTTCAGCCATTTTTGCCAGCCTGAAAGCGATGCAACAGGCACTGCGTGAGACGGTCAGTGAGGTACGCCAGGGGAGCTCGGCAATGCATACCGGGATCTCGGAAATCGCGATGGGTAATAACGACCTGTCCTCGCGAACTGAACAGCAGGCGGCATCGCTGGCGCAAACGGCAGCCAGTATGGAACAGCTTACCGCTACCGTGGGGCAAAATGCGGATAACGCGCGACAAGCCTCAGGCATTGCCAAAAGTGCGGCCGACACGGCGCATAAAGGAGGGGAACAGACGGCTAAGGTTGCCAGCACTATGCATGAGATTTCTGCCAGCTCGCAGAAGATAGGTGACATCACCAGTGTGATTGACAGCATCGCCTTCCAGACCAACATCCTGGCGTTAAACGCTGCGGTAGAAGCTGCCCGTGCCGGTGAGCAGGGGCGCGGTTTCGCCGTGGTCGCCGGAGAGGTCCGTAATCTGGCAAGCCGTAGCGCACAGGCAGCGAAAGAAATTAAAGGACTGATCGAAGAGTCCGTTACCCGCGTTCACCAGGGATCGCAACTGGTGGATATGGCGGCGCGCACGATGACAGAGATTGTTAGCTCGGTTACCCGGGTTAACGACATCATGGGGGAGATTGCCTCGGCCTCCGATGAACAACGCAGAGGCATTGAGCAGGTGGCGCAAGCCGTCAGCCAGATGGATTCTGTCACACAGCAGAACGCCGGGCTGGTGGAAGAAGCGGCAGCCGCCACTGAGCAGTTAGCTACCCAGGCAGATAATCTTTCCGCCTGTGTCGCGTTTTTTAAAATTGAAGAACAAACCGTAACACAACAAGAATTGGCACAACCGCAGGTTGTGCCCGTTGTATCCTGAATGTGATTGAGAAGGCGCTATGACATCATCTCTGCCCTCCGGGCAAACGTCATTATTGTTACAGATGACACAGCGCCTCGCGCTGTCTGACGCGCATTTTCGTCGGATATGTCAATTAATCTACCAGCGCGCGGGGATCGTGCTGGCCGACCATAAGCGGGACATGGTCTATAACCGCCTGGTTCGCCGGTTGCGTACCCTGGGACTGGATGATTTTGGTCGCTATCTCAGTATGCTGGAAGCCAACCAGAACAGTGCTGAGTGGCAGGCTTTTATTAACTCCCTGACCACCAATCTGACCGCTTTTTTTCGCGAAGGGCATCACTTTCCGGTGCTGTCTGACCACGCCCGTCGACACAGCGGTGAATATCGCGTCTGGAGCGCGGCAGCGTCTACCGGAGAAGAACCTTACAGTATTGCGATTACGCTGGCCGATACCCTGGGTATGGCGCCGGGTCGCTGGCGTGTTTTTGCGAGCGACATTGATACTGAGGTGTTGGAAAAGGCAAGAAGCGGTATTTACCGTCTTGACGAGCTAAAGACGTTGTCGCCACAACAGTTGCAGCGTTATTTCATGCGCGGTACCGGGCCTCATGAAGGGCTGGTGCGCGTACGGCAGGAACTGGCAAGCCATGTTGAGTTTTCCAGCGTGAATTTACTGGACAAAAAATACAACGTGCCAGGCCCGTTCGACGCCATATTCTGTCGTAACGTCATGATCTATTTTGACAAAACGACTCAGCAGGACATTTTGCACCGTTTTGTTCCACTCCTTAAACCTGACGGACTGCTGTTTGCAGGTCATTCAGAAAACTTTAGCAACCTCGTGCGCGAGTTTAGCCTGCGCGGGCAGACGGTGTATGCGCTAGGTAAGGATAAAGCATGAGTAAAATCAGGGTATTGTCGGTTGATGATTCTGCATTGATGCGTCAAATCATGACCGAGATTATTAACAGCCACAGCGATATGGAGATGGTTGCGACGGCGCCTGATCCTTTGGTTGCGCGGGATCTCATCAAAAAATTTAATCCCGACGTTCTGACGCTGGATGTTGAAATGCCGCGCATGGATGGCCTCGATTTTCTTGAAAAGTTGATGCGTCTGCGTCCGATGCCCGTGGTGATGGTCTCTTCACTGACTGGCAAAGGGTCTGAGGTCACGCTGCGGGCCCTGGAGTTGGGGGCAATTGACTTTGTCACCAAACCTCAGTTGGGGATCCGCGAAGGAATGCTGGCGTATAGCGAGATGATTGCGGAGAAAATCCGCACTGCATCGCGCGCAAAACTGGCCGCCCACAAACCCACGGCAGCGCCAGCGACCTTGAAAGCAGGACCGTTACTCAGTTCGGAAAAACTGCTGGTTATCGGCGCATCAACCGGAGGAACAGAGGCAATTCGTCATGTACTCCAGCCATTGCCGCTTTCAAGTCCCGGTATCCTTATTACCCAGCATATGCCGCCAGGATTTACCCGTTCGTTCGCCGAACGTCTGAACAAACTGTGTCAGATAACCGTGAAAGAGGCTGAAGACGGAGAACGTGTGCTTCCTGGGCATGCGTATATCGCGCCTGGCGACAAGCATATGGAACTGGCGCGTAGCGGGGCGAACTACCAGATCAAAATTCATGATGGCCCGCCAGTTAACCGGCATCGGCCTTCAGTGGATGTGCTGTTCCATTCGGTGGCGAAACATGCGGGGCGTAATGCCGTCGGGGTGATCCTGACAGGTATGGGCAACGATGGGGCCGCCGGAATGTTAGCAATGAACCAGGCTGGCGCCTGGACTATTGCGCAAAACGAAGCAAGTTGTGTGGTGTTCGGCATGCCGCGCGAGGCCATCAATATGGGTGGCGTAAGCGAAGTGGTCGATCTTAGCCAGGTAAGCCAGCAAATGCTGGCGAAAATCAGTGCCGGACAGGCAATACGTATTTGAATCAGGAGTTTATTTTTATGGCGGATAAAGAGCTTAGGTTTTTGGTTGTGGATGACTTTTCCACCATGCGTCGCATTGTGCGTAACCTGCTGAAAGAACTGGGTTTTAACAACGTTGAAGAAGCTGAAGATGGCGTAGACGCGTTGAACAAACTGCAGGCAGGGGGATTCGGATTTGTGATTTCCGACTGGAACATGCCTAACATGGACGGTCTTGAACTGCTGAAAACCATTCGTGCTGACGGCAGTATGTCTGCCCTGCCGGTGCTGATGGTGACGGCAGAAGCGAAGAAAGAAAACATTATTGCGGCAGCACAAGCGGGTGCCAGTGGTTATGTTGTAAAACCGTTCACCGCGGCGACGCTGGAAGAAAAACTCAATAAGATCTTTGAGAAACTGGGCATGTGAGGATGTGATGATGATGCAACCACAAATTAAACCTGTTGACGAACACTCGGCAGGGGACATCATTGCGCGCATCGGTAGTTTGACCCGAATGCTGCGCGACAGCCTACGTGAACTGGGGCTGGATCAGGCCATTGCCGAAGCGGCGGAAGCCATTCCTGACGCGCGCGATCGCCTGGACTACGTTGTACAAATGACTGCACAGGCGGCAGAGCGTGCGCTGAACAGCGTAGAAGCTTCACAGCCGCACCAGGATGCCATGGAAAAAGGGGCAAAAGACCTGACCAAACGCTGGGATGAATGGTTCGAAAATCCGATTGAACTGTCCGATGCCCGTGAACTGGTCACTGATACCCGCCAGTTCCTTGGTGATGTCCCCGGTCATACCAGCTTTACCAATGCCCAATTGCTGGACATCATGATGGCGCAGGATTTCCAGGATCTCACCGGTCAGGTTATCAAGCGCATGATGGATGTTATCCAGGAGATTGAGCGTCAACTGCTGATGGTGCTGCTGGAAAACATTCCGGAACAGGGCGCTCGTCCAAAACGCGAGAACGAAAGCTTGCTGAACGGTCCGCAGGTTGACACTTCTAAAGCCGGCGTAGTGGCAAGCCAGGATCAGGTCGACGACCTGCTGGATAGCCTCGGTTTCTGATGTGTATTTGCCGGATGCGGAAGGAAACTTCTCATCCGGCTTACATGTTATTCATCGGCAATTGGCGTTAAAGCCATAAATCCCGTCTTTTTTACCGCTTACTCTTCCCATTGTTGCATGGCTGTTCTGGCATCATTCACGCCTATATCTCTATCCAGGGTCTGATGCGTGGCAGAAGAAAGCGACGACGACAAAACAGAAGCCCCCACACCCCACCGACTTGAAAAAGCACGGGAAGAAGGGCAGATACCCCGATCCAAGGAGCTAACCTCACTGCTTATTTTGCTGGTGGGCGTGTGCATCATCTGGATTGGTGGGGAGTCGCTCGCCCGCAGACTGGCCGGTATGCTGTCGGCCGGATTACGTTTTGACCACAGTATGGTCAACGACCCAAACCTGATCCTGAGTCAAATCATTTTGTTGATTAAAGACGCCATGATTGCGTTGTTGCCGCTGATTACCGGGGTTGTGCTGGTGGCATTGATCTCCCCGGTGATGCTTGGCGGCTTGATCTTCAGTGGTAAATCGCTGCAACCCAAATTCTCAAAGCTGAATCCGTTACCAGGTATTAAGCGTATGTTCTCGGCGCAAACCGGGGCGGAGCTGCTCAAAGCCATATTAAAATCCACGTTGGTGGGTAGCGTAGCGGGCTTCTATCTCTGGCACAACTGGCCGGAGATGATGCGCCTGATGGCAGAATCCCCGATTACGGCGATGGGTAATGCGCTGGATTTAGTCGGTATGTGCGCATTACTGGTGGTGCTTGGCGTCATCCCGATGGTGGGGTTTGACGTCTTTTTCCAGATTTATAGCCACGTGAAAAAACTGCGGATGTCGCGTCAGGATATCCGTGACGAATTTAAAGAAAGCGAAGGTGACCCGCACGTTAAGGGCAAAATTCGCCAGATGCAGCGTGCGGCCGCACAGCGCCGCATGATGGCGGATGTGCCGAAGGCGGATGTTATTGTGACCAACCCTACGCACTATTCGGTTGCCTTGCAGTACGACGAAAACAAAATGAGCGCGCCAAAAGTTGTGGCTAAAGGGGCCGGGCTGGTGGCATTGCGTATTCGAGAGATTGGCGCGGAGCACCGTGTCCCAACGTTAGAAGCTCCGCCGCTGGCGCGTGCGTTATATCGCCATGCTGAGATCGGTCAGCAAATACCTGGCCAATTGTATGCCGCCGTTGCCGAAGTGTTGGCATGGGTATGGCAGCTAAAACGCTGGCGTCTGGCTGGCGGCACACCGCCACCACAACCTGGAAACCTTCCGGTGCCTGAAGCACTGGATTTTATGAACGAGAAGAATACTGATGGCTAATCTGGTCGCGATGCTGCGTCTGCCCGGCAACCTGAAATCCACGCAATGGCAAATTCTTGCCGGGCCGATCCTCATTCTGCTGATCCTGTCGATGATGGTGTTGCCGCTTCCGGCCTTCATCCTCGATTTACTGTTCACCTTTAACATTGCGCTGTCGATCATGGTGCTGTTGGTGGCGATGTTCACTCAGCGCACGCTTGAATTCGCCGCATTCCCAACGATTCTGCTGTTCACCACTTTGTTGCGCCTGGCACTGAACGTCGCGTCAACGCGTATCATTTTGATGGAAGGACATACCGGTGCCGCGGCGGCAGGTAAGGTGGTGGAAGCCTTTGGTCACTTCCTGGTCGGCGGTAACTTTGCCATCGGTATCGTGGTCTTCGTCATTCTCGTCATCATTAACTTTATGGTTATCACCAAAGGTGCGGGACGTATCGCGGAAGTGGGTGCGCGCTTCGTGCTGGATGGGATGCCGGGTAAACAGATGGCGATTGACGCCGATCTGAATGCGGGATTGATTGGTGAAGATGAAGCCAAAAAACGCCGTTCTGAAGTGACACAGGAAGCCGATTTTTACGGCTCCATGGACGGTGCGAGTAAATTTGTTCGTGGGGATGCCATCGCCGGTATTCTGATCATGGTCATCAACGTGGTGGGAGGTTTGCTGGTTGGGGTGTTGCAGCACGGTATGAGCATGGGCAGTGCGGCAGAAAGCTATACCCTGCTGACCATCGGTGACGGGCTGGTAGCCCAGATCCCTGCGTTGGTTATCTCAACGGCGGCGGGGGTTATCGTAACCCGCGTGAGTACCGATCAGGACGTGGGTGAGCAGATGGTCACCCAGTTGTTCAGCAACCCAAGCGTTATGCTGCTTAGTGCGGCGGTCCTCGGTTTACTGGGGCTGGTACCGGGAATGCCAAACCTGGTGTTTCTGATGTTTACCGCGGCATTGCTGGGGCTGGCCTGGTGGATGCGCGGACGCGAGCAAAAAGCGCCAGAAGAAGCTCAGCCGGTGAAAATGCCGGAAAACAACTCGGTGGTGGAAGCTACGTGGAGTGATGTTCAGTTGGAAGACACGCTGGGAATGGAGGTTGGGTATCGCCTGATTCCGATGGTGGACTTCCAACAGGACGGCGAATTGCTGGGGCGTATTCGCAGCATTCGTAAGAAATTTGCCCAGGATATGGGGTTCCTGCCGCCAGTGGTACACATTCGCGACAATATGGATCTGCAACCTGCCCGCTATCGTATTCTGATGAAAGGGGTCGAGATTGGTAGTGGTGATGCTTACCCTGGGCGCTGGCTGGCTATCAACCCAGGTACCGCGGCCGGATCGCTGCCAGGGGAGAAAACAGTTGATCCTGCTTTTGGTCTGGATGCTATCTGGATTGAAAGCGCGCTAAAAGAGCAGGCGCAAATTCAGGGCTTCACCGTTGTCGAAGCCAGTACGGTCGTTGCCACACATCTGAACCATCTGATTGGTCAGTTTGCCGCAGAGCTTTTTGGTCGCCAGGAGGCGCAACAGTTATTGGATCGAGTTTCACAAGAAATGCCAAAACTGACAGAAGATCTGGTGCCGGGTGTGGTCACACTGACCACACTGCACAAAGTGCTGCAGAACCTGTTGGATGAAAAAGTCCCTATTCGTGATATGCGCACCATTCTTGAAACGTTGGCGGAACATGCCCCGTTACAGAATGATCCGCATGAACTTACCGCAGTGGTGCGTGTGGCGCTTGGACGGGCGATTACTCAACAGTGGTTCCCGGGTAACGAGGAAGTTCAGGTTATCGGACTTGATACACCGCTTGAGCGTCTGTTGTTGCAGGCGTTACAGGGCGGTGGGGGCCTTGAACCTGGTCTGGCAGACCGGTTGCTGGCACAGACGCAGGAAGCACTGTCGCGTCAGGAAATGTTGGGTGCGCCGCCAGTATTGCTGGTGAATCATGCGCTGCGACCTCTCCTTGCGCGTTTTTTACGCCGCAGTATTCCGCAGTTGGTGGTGTTGTCGAATATGGAGCTTTCCGATAACCGCCATATCCGTATGACCGCGACCATTGGAGGTAAATAATGCGTACATTTCTTTGGCTGTTGCTTTTTCCACTGGCGGCACAGGCCGCCGGGGAAGGGACATGGCAGGCAAGCGGTATGGGGATTACCTTAAATTATCGTGGGGAGTCGGCTTCATCTTCGCCTTTGGTTCCCAGCCAGCCCGTTTCCGGTCTGATGACGCTGGTCGCCTGGCGCTATGAATTAAATGGTCCTACGCCTGCGGGGTTACGTGTGCGCTTATGCTCTCAATCCCGTTGTGTCGAACTGGATGGACAAAGCGGTACCACCAATGGCTTTAATAATGTCCCTGCAATTGAACCAATGCACTTCGTCTGGGAAGTGCCTGGTGGCGGTCGCCTGCTCCCTGCCTTGCAGGTTCAGAGCAATCAGGTGATTGTGAACTACCGTTAATTCCCTTCTTTACGTCGGCCAGCAGGCGAAACTGCTGGCCACCTCGCAGTTCTGATCAACCATCCCGATTAAAAAGAAACGCTGTTTTATAAAATCAGTGACCTGTGTTATCGGACTCTTTGTGCTATTGCCATTTCGCAAAAACCCCTGGCAGAAACAAAAAGGTTTCCCCTGCGGTTAGCTTTTACTGTGGCCCGGTAATGATACCCAATGTTTACGAAGCACTTTAGGGTAACAACACACAGGGTTATCCGAATCGTAATAAACCTGCCGCGCCGAAACTGGAACAGGGTGCAGCATTGAATTCGACACTGACAGAGGTTAAGGAAATGATTGTTTACCCGGTTAAACACAGTCCATTGTTGCGTCAACCAGAACATTTTATTGCCAGGGATGAATTAAAAACGCTCATTAAAAAGGTGACGCATAACCTGGTCAATATTCATGATGAAACGGGCGAGTTCTTGCTGCGGCTGGATGACGGACGTGTTATTGATACCAAAGGCTGGGCCGGATGGGAGTGGACGCACGGCGTTGGCCTATACGGAATGTATCAGTATTATCAGCAAACTGGCGATGCAACGATGCGCGATATCATCGACGGCTGGTTTGCCGAACGCTTTGCGGAAGGCGCAACAACCAAAAACGTTAACACCATGGCCCCGTTTTTAACGCTGGCATATCGCTATGAAGAAACGCGTAATCCGGCGTACCTGCCGTGGCTCGACAGCTGGGCGGAGTGGGCAATGCATGATATGCCCCGCACCGAGTTTGGCGGTATGCAACACATCACGCTGGCAGAAGAAAATCATCAACAGATGTGGGATGACACGCTGATGATGACGGTGCTGCCGCTGGCGAAAATTGGCAAGTTGCTCAATCGTCCAGCGTATATCGAAGAGGCCACATATCAGTTTCTGCTGCATGTACAAAATCTGATGGATAAGAAAACGGGGCTGTGGTTCCACGGCTGGAGCTATGTGGGGCGGCATAACTTCGCAAACGCCCGTTGGGCGCGTGGTAATAGTTGGCTTACGATGGTGATCCCGGACTTCCTTGAGCTTATCGATTTGCCGGCAAACAGTGCCGTTCACCGTTATCTGGTGCAGGTTCTCAATGCGCAAATTGCAGCTCTGGCGGAATGTCAGGATGAGAGCGGGTTGTGGCACACCTTACTGGACGATCCTCAGTCATATCTGGAAGCCTCCGCAACGGCTGGATTCGCTTACGGTATTCTCAAAGCGGTGCGTAAACGCTATGTCGGGCAGGAATATGCGGGGGTGGCGGAGAAAGCTATCAGAGGTATTGTGCAACACATTTCCCCTGAAGGGGAGTTGCTACAAACCTCGTTTGGCACCGGCATGGGGCACGATCTCGATTTCTACCACAACATCCCACTCACCTCTATGCCTTACGGGCAGGCAATGGCAATGCTGTGCCTTACCGAATACTTGCGTAAGTACTATTAATCGTGTCGTTCGCTGACGCCGTGCTGACCGGGCCTGGTTGTTCTGCGGCATCGGGTTGCCCGCTGTTGTCCTGCGGCGCAAACAGATGGTCCATGATTTGACGCATGACCGGCGCGGCGGTAACCCCGTCGCTGCCGCCGTTTTCCAGAATCAATGCGATGGCGACTTTTGGATTCTTATACGGCGCAAATGCGGTATAGAACACATGGTCACGCAGTCGTATGGGGATCATCTTCGCATTGTAAGTCTGGTTTTCTTTCAGACTAAAGACCTGTGATGTCCCACTTTTGGCTGCGATGCCATAAGGTGCCGTATGGAAAAATTTATACCCGGTACCGTTTGGTGCATTCGCCATGCCGAACATCGCCTGACGCACCAGTCCCCAATAGGGTGATGAAGCAGAAGCAATTTGTGTGGGTGCCTCCGGTGCCTGATAGTGGGTGATTGATTTGTCGCTTTCTTCATCCTGTAGCAGGTGAGGGGCAATAACTTTCCCGTTGTTAATCAGTGCGACCATCGCTTTTACCATCTGAATTGGCGTGGCAATCCAGTAGCCCTGGCCGATGCCGACCGAAATGGTGTCTCCCTGGTACCAGGCTTTTTTATGCACCCGTTGTTTCCAGTCACGGCTTGGCAGCAGGCCGTTGTACTCTTCATCAAGATCGATGCCGGTCGGTTTGCCGTAGCCAAACTGGCTAAGCATGCTGTTAATGCGGTCAATTCCCATCATATACGCCACCTGATAAAAGAACGTGTCGGCAGACTCTTCAATCGCTTTGGTGACATCCAGCATACCGTGGCCGGTTTTCTTCCAGTCCCGGTAATGTCGCTCGGTGCCGGGGAGCGTCCAGGTGGGCGCGCCGAAGAAGCTGGTCTGCGGCGTGATCACGCCGTCCAGTAACGCTGACATCGCCATGTACGGTTTTACCGTTGAGGCAGGAGGATATAACCCCTGGGTGACGCGGTTAATTAATGGCAGGTCTTTATCCTGCAACAGCGTGTTGTAATCCTGGTAGCTGATGCCTTTGACAAACGGGTTCGGATCGTAGCTGGGGTTTGAGACCATCGCCAGCACGGAGCCATCATGGGGATCTTCCACCAACACCGCGGCGCGTTGGCCCACCAGCAGGCTTTCAATGTATTCCTGCAAGTGTAAATCCAGCGTCAGATGGATATCTTTGCCGGCGACAGGGGGAACGTCTTTAATCAAACGTACAATACGCCCGTGATTATCAACTTCCACTTCCTGATAACCCGTTTTGCCGTGCAGATCATTCTCGTAGTAGTGCTCAATGCCCTGTTTACCGATGTTGTGATCGGCGGCGTAGTTCTCTGCCAGTCCTTTTTTATCCAGTGCTTTCAGATCGCTATCGTTGATTTTTGATACGTAGCCAAGTACATGTGCCAGTGCCGCCCCATAAGGATACTGGCGATCTTCGTAGCTATTGATGGTCACGCCGCTGAAATGGAACTGGTTCACAGAAAAACGGGCAATTTCTACATCGGTCAGCGCATTTTTAAGTACTACCGGCCGATAGCGGCTACTGGCCTTCAGTTCATGGCGAAACTGGTCAATATCATCTGGCGTGAGGTCAACAATCGGCGTGAGTTGTTTCAGCAGGGCGTCCATATCGCTGATTTTATAAGGCGTAACAGAAATGTCGTACCAGGTGACATTTCGTACCAGCGGGATACCGTTGCGATCATAAATGATACCGCGCGTTGGGGCGACGGGCAGCATTTTGATGTCGTTTGCATCCGATCGGGTGGTGTAATACTGGTGTTGACGGATTTGTAAGTTGTAGAGGTTATAAATCAGGATGCCAAAACAGATGACGACCAGGCCAAAGGCCACCATTACACGCCGCTGGAAAAGTTTTTCTTCCGCCTCAAAATCTCTGAATGTCATTGACCCGTACCCGATTAATTCGCCGCCTAATGATACGGAGGAGTAAACGGGATGACAGGCAAAAAATGTTCCATCCCTCTACGGAAATGTGTCATTCCTTGTGAGTTGTTACAAATTACAGCGAACGTAGTCGTTTCTCGTAGGCCGGATAAGGCGTTTACGCCGCCATCCGGCAAGGTGCGCCTGACCGCCTGATGGCGCTTCGCTTATCAGGCCTACGAGGGAGGTCATTCGGGAAAATAAAAAAGCCCGCGACATAGCGCAGGCTTTCACATCACTCGAGGTGATTACATGCGTTCTACGGTTTCGATACCCAGCGTATCCAGACCCAGCTTCAGGGTTTTCGCCGTCAGCTGTGCCAGTTTCAGGCGGCTGTTACGAATTTCTTCGTTTTCTGCGCTGAGGATCGGGCAGTGTTCGTAGAAGCCAGAGAACAGGCCGGCAACGTCGTACAGATAAGCGCACATCACGTGCGGTGTACCTTCACGTGCAACAACGGTCAGCGTTTCTTCAAACTGCAGCAGGCGGGCGGCCAACTGAGCTTCGCGATCTTCGTTAATAATCACCTGCGCGCTGGCCAGCGCGCTTTCGTCAATATCCGCTTTACGGAATACGGACAGTACGCGGGTGTAAGCATACTGCATGTACGGCGCGGTATTGCCTTCGAACGCCAGCATGTTGTCCCAGTCGAAGATATAGTCGGTGGTACGGTTTTTGGACAGATCCGCATATTTCACCGCGCCGATACCAACGGCATTCGCCAGTTTTTCCAGCTCATCAGCAGGCATGTCCGGGTTCTTTTCCGCAACCAGACGACGTGCGCGCTCCAGCGCTTCATCCAGCAGATCGGCCAGTTTTACCGTGCCGCCCGCACGCGTTTTGAACGGCTTACCGTCTTTACCCAGCATCATGCCGAACATATGGTGTTCCAGCGGTACGGAGTCCGGCACATAACCGGCTTTACGCACGATGGTCCAGGCCTGCATTAAGTGCTGATGCTGACGGGAGTCGATGTAATAGAGGACGCGGTCGGCATGCAGCGTTTCGTAACGATACTTGGCGCAGGCGATGTCGGTTGTAGTGTAGAGATAGCCGCCATCTTTCTTCTGAATGATAACGCCCATCGGTTCGCCTTCCTTGTTCTTATACTCATCAAGGAATACGACGGTAGCGCCTTCGCTTTCAACAGCCAGACCTTTGGCTTTGAGATCGGCCACAATGCCCGGCAGCATCGGGTTGTACAGGCTTTCGCCCATCACGTCGTCACGGGTCAGAGTCACGTTCAGACGGTCATAGGTTAACTGGTTCTGCGACATAGTGATGTCGACGAGCTTGCGCCACATCTCGCGGAAATATTCGTCGCCGCCCTGCAGCTTCACAACATAGCTACGGGCGCGCTCGGCGAAGGCTTCATCTTCGTCGTAATGTTTTTTCGCATCACGGTAGAAACCTTCCAGATCGGCCAGCGCCATCTCACCGGCATTTTCCTGCTGCTGTTTTTCCAGCCATGCGATGAGCATACCGAACTGAGTGCCCCAGTCGCCGACGTGGTTAGCGCGGATAACATTGTGACCAAGGAACTCCAGCGTACGTACCGCAGCGTCGCCGATGATGGTGGAGCGCAGGTGACCCACGTGCATTTCTTTCGCGACGTTAGGTGCGGAGTAGTCAACCACAACGGTTTGTTTAGCCGGTTGGGTAACGCCCAGACGATCGGAGGCCAGCGCCTGCTGAACATGCTGCGCCAGAAATGCCGGATCGAGAAAAATGTTAATAAAGCCCGGGCCCGCAATTTCAACTTTGCTGGCGATCCCGTTGAGATCCAGATGAGTCAGCACCTGCTCAGCCAGTTGTCGCGGCGCCATACCCAGTTTTTTCGCGACAGCCATCATGCCGTTAGCCTGATAGTCGCCGAACTGTACTTTTGCTGACTGACGAACCTGCGGTTCGCAATCTGCAGGCGCGCCTGCAGCAATCATGGCCTGACTGACTTTTTCTGAGAGAAGAGCCTGAATATTCACCGGAATACCTTACATTTATGAAGCGGCTTAAAATTGACCGCACCAGTTTAAGAATTAAGGGCGGGAGTATACTGCAAATGCCCGTTGCCGTCAGCATTGCGAGTAGCGCCAGCAGCCTGAAATATAAACATTGTTATTACGTATAATTATTCATATCGCGCTTAAGAAAATCAGCAGTTGGTTGGGGCTGCGCAACAGGGTAAATTAGCCGCTTTGAACATGGATATGAGCTTTCATTATGGCGAACTGGCAAACAGTTGCAGAACTGCATGATATTTCCGCAGATTTACCGCATTTCATTCAGGCGTTAACGGATCTTTCCACTCGCCTTGGGCTGGATGTCTCATCGCTTGAAGCCGATCACATTTCTCTGCGCTGTCATCAAAATACCACCGCAGAGCGTTGGCGTCGGGGATTTGAACAGTGTGGCGAACTGTTGTCAGAAAATATCATTAATGGCCGACCGATTTGCCTGTTCAAGCTTGATGAACCCGTTTGTGTGCAACACTGGCAATTTACCATCGTAGAGCTGCCATGGCCGGGCGAAAAACGCTATCCGCATGAAGGCTGGGAGCATGTTGAAATAGTTCTGCCGGGTGACGTGGAGACGTTGAATGCGCGAGCGCTGGCGCTGCTTTCTGATGAAGGATTGAGTCAGCCGGGGATTTTCGTGAAAACCAGCTCGCCAAAAGGAGAGCGTGAGCGTTTACCGAATCCGACACTGGCGGTCAGTGATGGCAGCGTCACCCTCAAATTTCATCCGTGGTCAATTGAAGCGATTGTCGCAAGCGAGCAACAGGAGTAAATATGACATTGCTGGAAATTTGCTGTTACAGCATGGAGTGCGCGCGCACGGCGCAGCAAAACGGCGCGGATCGTATTGAACTGTGCTCGGCGCCCAAAGAAGGAGGCTTAACGCCGTCGCTGGGGGTGTTGCGCTCTGTACGCCAGCATGTCTCTATTCCCGTTAATCCCATTATCCGTCCGCGTGGGGGCGATTTTTGTTACACCGACGGTGAATTTGCCGCGATGCTTGATGATATCGCGATGGTCAGAGATTTAGGTTTTTCAGGGCTGGTGACCGGCATTCTCGATGTGGACGGGAATGTCGATATGCCACGTATGGAAAAAATAATGGTTGCTGCGGGCCCGCTAAATGTCACGTTTCATCGGGCCTTCGATATGTGCGCCAACCCATTAAATGCGCTGAATAAATTGTCCGATTTAGGTGTCGCCAGAGTACTAACTTCCGGGCAAAAATCAGATGCAGCGCAAGGTTTAACAAAAATAATGGAACTTATTGAGCAGGTGGATGCTCCAATCATTATGGCCGGAGCGGGGGTTCGCGCCGCGAATTTATCCCTGTTCCTCAACGCTGGAGTGCAGGAAGTCCACAGTTCTGCCGGAGTATGGCTGGCTTCACCCATGCGGTATCGCAATTCGGGGTTGTCGATGTCTTCGGATACGCAGGCGGATGAATATTCCCGCTATGCGGTTGACGGGGCGGCGGTTGCTGAAATGAAGGCAATCATTGCGCACCACCAGGCCAGCTGATTTTTACCGTTGCATCATGTCGCCCAATATGATGCTTGCTCGTACCAGGCCCCTGCCAATTCAACAGGGGCCTTTTTTTCTCCTTCATATTTCAAGCCGCAGCAGCGTTGGCCGCCTTGCTCACCCCGGTCACGTAGTTATCTACGCTCCCGGGGATTTGCTGCGTTACCGCCTTGCTGCAACTTGAACTATTTTGGAGAAACGGTGCTCCGGCAATCCATTACGGTTTACGTGCAATCAATACCGCGCGCAGTGGGGCGGGGTAGCCTTCCACCGTCTTGCTGTGGTCGTTCGGGTCAAGGAAGTCGGCCAGCGATTCGGTTATCATCCATTCGGTGCGACGTTGTTCTTCGGTAGTGGTCACACACACGTCGGCGATACGAACATCGACAAATCCGCATTTTTCCAGCCAGTTTTTAAGCGCCAGTGCGGATGGAATAAAGTAGACGTTACGCATTTGCGCGTAGCGATCGCCTGGTACCAGAACGGTATTTTCATCACCTTCGACCACCAGCGTTTCCAGCACCAGCTCTCCGTCTTTTACCAGTTGATCTTTCAACTGCCAGAGATGTTCCAGCGGTGAGCGGCGGTGATAAAGCACGCCCATAGAGAATACGGTATCAAAGGCGTTGAGCGCCGGAAGCTGCTCAATACCCAGCGGCAGCAGATGCGCGCGCTGATCGTTACCCAGCAGTTTACGTACCGCTTCAAACTGACACAGGAACAGCTGCGTAGGATCAATGCCAACCGCCAGATGCGCCCCCGCGCCAATCATGCGCCACATGTGGTATCCGCTGCCGCAGCCAACATCAAGAATGGTACGTCCGGTGAGGTCAGACAAATGCGGCAGAACGCGATCCCACTTCCAGTCGGAACGCCATTCGGTATCAATATTGACGCCGTACAGCGAATATGGACCTTTGCGCCACGGCATGAGATGACGCATCAGCGTATCAATCCGTTTGATCTGTCCTTCGCTGAGCGGCTCCTCGCTTTCGGCAGTCACGCTATGCAGTAAATCCAGACGATGTGGCGTCAGTTCCGGCAGAAACTCCACGGCATTCGACCACTGCTTAAACAAGCCGTGTTGATCGCGCTGCCAGGTCGCGATTTGCGCTGGCAGCGTTTCCAGCCAATGGGAAAGATGATTTTTGGCAATCAGCTGATAAAAGTTACCAAAGTCGATCATGCGCTAGCCTCAGCTTTCAATGCCACCAGAGAACCAAAGTTGAAGCACTGGAACCATAATTCGCTGTGCTCAAAACCTGCCTGGTGCAGACGCGCTTTGTGCGTTTCAACAGAGTCAGTTAGCATCACATTTTCCAGCATGCTGCGCTTCTGGCTGATTTCCAGTTCGCTGTAGCCATTGGCGCGTTTGAAGTCGTGGTGCATATTGAACAGCAGCTCGCCAACTTTGGTATCTTCGAAGCTGAACTTCTCTGACAGCACCAACGCGCCGCCGGGGTTTAACCCCTGATAAATCTTATCCAACAATGCCTGGCGCTCGGGTGGTTCAAGGAATTGCAGGGTAAAATTCAGCACCACCATCGAGGCGTTTTCGATAGTTATGTTGCGAATATCGCCTTCGACCACGTCAACAGGCGTGGGGGCTTTATAGGCATCGATATGACGACGACAGCGCTCAACCATGGCCGGGGAGTTATCGACGGCAATAATTTTGCAATTCTCATGATGGATATTGCGACGTACCGAGAGCGTCGCCGCGCCCAGAGAACAGCCCAGATCGTAGACCTGCGTGTTGGGTTGCACGAAACGTTCGGCCAGCATGCCAATCATCGAAATGATATTGGAATAACCAGGAACGGAACGCTGGATCATATCCGGGAAGACTTCAGCTACCCGTTCATCAAAGGTCCAGTCACCCAGACTGGCGATAGGCGCAGAAAAAAGCGTGTCGCGGTGAGACATAACGTAAAAATCCGGGAAAAATAAAGTGGCGTATTGTGCGCTAATGCAGGGAGAAAACCAACTCCCAGGGCATATACCAAAGATTCGCCAGCACCATTAGCAACAGTGAACACCAGGTGGCGCTCATGCCGGAACGGCGCCAGCGGAAAAGACGGTGGTGGAATCCGTAATAATGCATCAGTCGCCCGGCAATCAACATCAGCCCGCAAAGATGCACCATCCACGTTTCTGCGCCGTTCATTTCCATAAATAACAGCAGCACTAATGCAACGGGAATATATTCCACCGCATTACCGTGAATGCGGATAGCGCTTTGCAGCTCGCTAAAGCCGCCATCACCATAGGCAACGCGATATTGCATGCGCAGGCGAACGACGTCAAAGGAGAACTTTATTAACAATAACGCACCCAGGACGGCATAAAGCGCGCTTACCATACAAACTCCCTTTTAAAATGGCTGCTGGCATTGACTATGATAGGTGGCATTTTCAGAAAAGAGAAGATTGCTGTGGAATCGACGGTGCTGATCCGATCTCTGGCAGGGCACTACGTAAATCTGCCCATAGCGTGTCTACCAGCTCAGGAGCCTGTGCGATATCCGGCGTGTGCAAAAACAGGTATGGCGTGCTGGTCTGTTGCCAGAGTGGCAACTTTGCCAGCCAGGCGGCGAAAAATGCCCGGTTCTGAGCCATATCATCGCTACCGATAAAACGGACCATCGGGTGGGTTGCCGTCACCACCGCATGCACCGGGACCTTAGGTTTCTTACGTTGAGCATCGCGTATCGCTTCCGTGTGTGGGATCGCGGCATGGACCGGACGGCTGTCTAAAATGACCCGATTAATTCCGCGTTCATGCAGACCCCGATTGAGCCGGATCTCTGATTCACCTTTCGCAAAGAAATCCGGATGACGAACCTCGACACCGTAGGTAAACGTTTTAGGGAGGGCATCGAGGAATTGCCACAGGGCAGGGAGGTCACGCGGGCCGAACGTGGCAGGTAGCTGCAACCAGTATTGTCCGATACGGGCATCCAGTGGCGACATGCGCGCGAAAAATTCCTGTACCAGGTCATCACAATTACGCAGCGCAGCCTGATGTGAAATGGTGGCCGGAAACTTAAAACAAAATCGAAACGCATCGGTGGTCTGTGCCTGCCAGCGCGCAACAATCTCAGCTTTTGGCAGTGCGTACAGCGTGGTGTTGCCTTCCACACAGTTAAAGTGGCGGGCATATTCTTCCAGACTGGTGATCCCCAGACGCACCCACTTTGGGTGCGACCACTGGGGTAAGCCGATATAGATCATAACGCTTGCAGGATCTCGTCCACGCGGCGTACGCGGGCAATACGTGGGAAAATATGCGTCATGCTGCCCTTATGCTGGTCGGTGCTGGCGGCACTGCAGGCGTCTTCAGCAACGATCAGGCTAAAACCCAACTCCCAGGCGTTACGCGCGGTGGATTCGACGCCGATATTGGTGGAGATACCGCACAGGACGATGGTGTCGATACCACGACGGCGCAATTGCAGTTCCAGGTCAGTACCGTAGAATGCTCCCCACTGGCGCTTGGTGACCTCCAGATCTGTCGCACACTTTCCCAGCGCTTGTGGGTATTCCCACCAGTTGTCGGGTAATGCTTTGGCTGGCGCTTGGGCATCAACCGGTTGTTTTAGCGCGTCGGCATAATCCGCAGACCAGCCGACGCGAACCATCACCACTGGTGAACCGTTAGTACGGAATTTTTCCGCCAGTTGTGCCGCGCGGGCGACGACGTCGTTTGCCGAATGAGGCCCACCCGCGAAAGGCAGGATCCCTTCCTGTAGATCGATGACGACAAGAGCGGTTGTTTTTGCGTTCAGTTCCAGCATGGTGACTCCAGTAAAAAAAGATTTCCGTTACACCTTAATCGCGAATCTGTGTGAAAGGGGTGACAATTTTTGTTATTTTTTGTGAGATTACGCAATACCCGCTTAGGAAACACGCGTACAGTCAGTACCGGACTGAGAGTCTATCCCAGTAGGCTCTTATCGTGCGGCAGAATTTCCAGTATAATAGCCGCCTTTTTTCATTCAGTTGTGACATTCAGCTAAAGCTGCGACTTGGTCATCTGCCGGGCAGATGACAATCCGCCTGCGGCAAAGTTAAGGGATATCTCATGCGTACAGAATATTGCGGACAGCTACGTCTGTCCCACGAGGGGCAGCAGGTGACTCTGTGTGGTTGGGTCAACCGTCGTCGTGATCTTGGTAGCCTGATCTTTATCGATATGCGCGACCGCGAAGGTATCGTGCAGGTATTTTTCGATCCGGACCGTGCGGACGCGTTAAAGCTGGCCTCCGAACTGCGTAATGAGTTCTGCATTCAGGTAACGGGCACCGTGCGTGCGCGTGACGCGAAAAACGTCAACGCTGATATGGCGACTGGCGAAATTGAAGTGCTGGCCTCCGATCTGGTCATTATCAACCGTTCAGATTCACTGCCGCTCGACTCTAACCACGTAAATACTGAAGAAGCTCGTCTGAAGTACCGCTACCTCGATCTGCGTCGCCCTGAAATGGCGCAGCGCCTGAAAACGCGTGCCAAAATTACCAGCCTGGTGCGTCGTTTCATGGACGACCATGGCTTCCTCGACATCGAAACGCCGATGCTGACGAAAGCGACGCCAGAAGGTGCGCGTGACTACCTGGTACCGTCTCGCGTACATAAAGGTAAATTCTACGCGCTGCCACAGTCTCCTCAGTTGTTCAAACAACTGCTGATGATGTCTGGCTTCGACCGCTACTACCAGATTGTAAAATGCTTCCGTGACGAAGACTTACGTGCTGACCGCCAGCCTGAATTTACTCAGATCGATGTTGAGACCTCCTTCATGACCGCACCGCAAGTGCGTGAAGTGATGGAAGCGCTGGTGCGTAATCTGTGGCTGGAAGTAAAAGGTGTGGACCTGGGCGATTTCCCGATCATGACCTTTGCTGAAGCTGAGCGTCGTTACGGTTCCGATAAGCCGGATCTGCGTAACCCGATGGAGCTGGTGGACGTTGCTGATTTGCTGAAATCTGTTGAATTCGCCGTGTTCTCTGGTCCGGCTAACGATCCGAAAGGGCGTGTAGCGGCTCTGCGCGTACCTGGCGGCGCTGCACTTAGCCGTAAGCAGATCGACGATTACGGTAACTTCATTAAGATCTACGGCGCGAAAGGTTTGGCATACATTAAAGTCACTGAGCGTGCGAAAGGTCTGGAAGGGGTAACCAGCCCGGTGGCCAAGTTCCTGAATGCTGAAATCATTGAAGCCATTCTGGAACGTACTGGCGCGCAAGACGGTGATATGATCTTCTTCGGCGCCGACAACAAGAAAGTGGTTGCCGACGCGATGGGGGCTCTGCGCCTGAAACTGGGTAAAGACCTGAACCTGACCGACGAATCCAAATGGGCGCCGTTGTGGGTTATCGACTTCCCAATGTTTGAAGACGATGGTGAAGGCGGTCTGACCGCGATGCACCACCCGTTCACCTCGCCGAAAGACATGACGGCAGCTGAGCTGAAAGCTGCGCCGGAAGATGCGGTTGCCAATGCGTACGATATGGTTATCAACGGCTACGAAGTAGGCGGCGGTTCTGTACGTATCCATAACGGTGATATGCAGCAGACCGTATTCGGTATTCTGGGTATCAACGAACAAGAGCAGCGCGAGAAATTCGGCTTCCTGTTGGATGCGTTAAAATACGGTACACCGCCGCACGCGGGCCTGGCGTTTGGTCTGGATCGTCTGACCATGCTGCTGACCGGTACTGATAACATCCGTGACGTTATTGCTTTCCCGAAAACGACGGCTGCCGCGTGTCTGATGACTGAAGCGCCGAGCCTGGCCAATGAAGCTGCGCTGGCGGAACTGAGCATTCAGGTTGTTAAGAAGGCCGAGAATAACTGATATGGCATATAAACAGCCTGTCTCGGTGTTAGTCGTGATTTATGCAAAGGACACCGGGAGAGTGCTGATGTTACAGCGACGCGACGATCCTGATTTTTGGCAGTCGGTCACCGGCAGCCTTGAAGAAGGTGAAACCGCGTCGCAAGCCGCCCTGCGCGAAGTAAAGGAAGAGGTCGCCATTGATGTTGCGCGTGAGCAACTGACCTTAATTGACTGCCAGCGCACGGTGGAGTTTGAGATTTTTAGTCATTTACGTCATCGCTATGCGCCAGGAATTGTACGTAATACCGAGTCCTGGTTTTGCCTGGCACTGCCCACTGAACGAGAGATCGTGTTCACCGAACATTTGACCTACCGTTGGGTTAATGCGCATGAGGCGGCACAGTTAACCAAGTCGTGGAGTAACCGGCAGGCGATTGAAGAGTTTGTAATTAACGTCGCCTGAGAAGGCGCGCTTTTTGGAGAGATTATTTATGGCAGGTCATAGTAAATGGGCCAACACCAGACATCGTAAAGCAGCGCAGGATGCTAAGCGCGGTAAGATCTTCACCAAAATCATTCGTGAGCTGGTGACGGCGGCTAAATTGGGTGGTGGCGATCCAGATGCTAACCCGCGTCTGCGCGCAGCGGTTGATAAAGCGCTGGCAAACAACATGACACGTGACACTCTGAACCGTGCAATCGCGCGCGGTGTGGGTGGTGATGAAGATTCCAATATGGAAACCATCATCTATGAAGGTTACGGTCCTGGCGGTACAGCCGTTATGATTGAATGTCTGTCTGACAACCGTAACCGTACCGTTGCGGAAGTGCGCCACGCATTCACTAAAACAGGCGGCAACCTCGGTACCGACGGTTCTGTCGCATACCTGTTCAGCAAGAAAGGCGTGATCTCCTTTGAGCAAGGCGACGAAGACGCAATCATGGAAGCGGCACTGGAAGCCGGTGCTGAAGACGTTGTAACCTTCGACGACGGCGCGATTGACGTTTACACCGCGTGGGAAGAGATGGGTAAAGTTCGTGATGCACTGGAAGCGGCAGGTCTGAAAGCGGACGCGGCTGAAGTTTCTATGATCCCATCCACCAAAGCGGATATGGATGCAGAAACAGCGCCGAAACTGATGCGTCTGATCGATATGCTGGAAGATTGCGATGACGTGCAGGAAGTTTACCACAACGGCGAAATCTCCGATGAGGTTGCAGCTACGTTAGAATGATGTGGTTAAGCCATAAAATAACAGGAGATGCGTGATGTCTATCATACTCGGCATTGATCCGGGGTCGCGCATTACCGGTTATGGCGTAATCCGTCAGGTCGGCAGACAGTTGACCTACCTCGGCAGTGGTTGTATTCGCACCAAAGTTGACGATCTCCCGTCACGCCTGAAATTGATATACGCGGGGGTGACGGAAATCATCACCCAGTTCCAGCCGGATTATTTTGCCATCGAGCAGGTCTTTATGGCGAAAAATGCCGATTCGGCGCTTAAGCTGGGGCAGGCGCGCGGCGTGGCGATTGTTGCTGCGACCAATCAGGATCTTCCGGTGTTTGAGTATGCTGCCCGACAGGTTAAACAAACCGTCGTCGGTATCGGCAGCGCGGAAAAAAGCCAGGTACAACACATGGTGCGTACGCTGCTCAAACTCCCGGCTAACCCTCAGGCGGATGCTGCGGATGCGCTGGCGATTGCCATTACCCACTGCCATGTCAGCCAGAACGCCATACAAATGAGTGAGTCGAGGTTGAATTTAGCGCGCGGTAGGTTACGTTAGTGACAAATGAGGCTGGATATCTATCCAGCCTTTTTTTATGATAGCGCATTACCTTTTAGCCCTTAACGCAGGAGCGTCATGTGATAGGCAGACTCAGAGGCATCATTCTTGAAAAACAACCCCCACTGGTCCTTCTGGAAACGGGCGGGGTAGGCTATGAAGTGCATATGCCGATGACCTGTTTCTACGAGCTGCCGGAAGCCGGGCAGGAAGCGATCATCTTCACGCATTTTGTGGTGCGCGAAGACGCACAGCTGCTGTATGGCTTTAACAATAAGCAAGAGCGCACGCTGTTTAAAGAGCTAATTAAAACCAACGGTGTGGGGCCGAAGCTGGCGCTGGCGATCCTCTCCGGTATGTCTGCGCAGCAGTTTGTCAATGCCGTTGAGCGCGAAGAGCTTGGCGCACTGGTGAAATTACCGGGCATCGGTAAGAAAACGGCAGAGCGATTGATCGTCGAAATGAAAGACCGTTTTAAAGGACTGCATGGCGATCTCTTTACCCCGGCGGCAGATCTGGTCCTGACCTCGCCGGCAAGTCCGGCAACGGACGATGCCGAGCAGGAAGCGGTTGCTGCGCTGGTGGCGTTGGGCTATAAACCACAGGAAGCCAGCCGCATGGTGAGCAAAATTGCCCGCCCTGATGCCAGCAGTGAAACCCTGATTCGTGAAGCGCTTCGCGCGGCGCTGTGAGGTAGAGGATGATTGAAGCAGACCGTCTGATTTCGGCTGTCAGCACGACCCCTGAAGATCTGGTGGATCGTGCGATCCGCCCTAAATTGCTGGAAGAGTACATTGGTCAGCCGCAGGTGCGTTCGCAAATGGAGATTTTTATCCAGGCGGCGAAGCTGCGCGGTGACGCGCTCGACCATCTGCTGATTTTCGGTCCTCCGGGTCTCGGTAAAACCACGCTTGCCAATATTGTTGCCAATGAAATGGGCGTTAATCTGCGTACTACGTCCGGTCCGGTACTGGAAAAAGCAGGCGACCTGGCGGCAATGCTCACCAACCTTGAACCACACGATGTGTTGTTTATCGATGAAATCCATCGTCTGTCACCGGTCGTGGAAGAAGTATTGTATCCGGCAATGGAAGACTATCAGCTGGATATCATGATTGGCGAAGGCCCGGCAGCACGTTCAATTAAAATCGATCTGCCGCCGTTTACGCTAATCGGCGCAACAACCCGCGCGGGGTCGTTAACGTCTCCACTGCGTGATCGCTTTGGGATTGTACAGCGCCTGGAATTCTATCAGGTGGCTGACCTGCAGCATATTGTTGGACGCAGTGCCCGCTTTATGGGGCTGGAGATGAGTGATGAAGGCGCGCTGGAAGTGGCGCGGCGGGCACGTGGTACGCCGCGTATTGCCAACCGTTTATTGCGTCGGGTACGCGATTTTGCTGAAGTGAAGCATGACGGCACCATCTCGGCGGATATCGCCGCCCAGGCACTGGATATGCTCAATGTGGATGCGGAAGGCTTCGATTATATGGACCGTAAGCTGCTGCTGGCGGTTATCGATAAATTCTTCGGTGGTCCGGTAGGACTGGATAACCTGGCGGCGGCAATCGGCGAAGAACGTGAAACCATTGAGGACGTGCTGGAACCGTATCTGATTCAGCAAGGTTTTCTGCAGCGTACGCCGCGCGGAAGAATGGCAACGGTACGGGCCTGGAACCATTTCGGGATCACGCCGCCGGCAATGCCTTAATCCCCAATAATGCCGGATGGCGCTACGCTAATCAGGCCTACGGTATGATGTAGGCAGGATTAGGTGAAACCGCCATCCGGCGAAATACCACTCAGCTCGCTTGCTTCTTCATCATACTGAAGATAAACAGCAGTGCAGCACAAAGCACCACGGATGGTCCTGCTGGCGTATCATAGAACGCTGAGAAGGTCAGCCCGCCTGTAACCGCTATCATCCCAACGCCCACGGCAACACCGGCCATCTGTTCGGGTGTACGGGCGAAACGACGTGCGGTAGCCGCAGGAATTATCAGCAGTGAGGTGATAATCAGTGCCCCGACGAATTTCATCGCCACACCAATAGTGAGTGCAGTGACCAGCATCAGCAATAGCTTGACACGTTGCAGCTTCACGCCATCGACAAATGCCAGATCCGGGCTGATAGTCATCGACAACAGGTTACGCCACTGCCAGAACAATATCGCCAGAACGATAACCACGCCAATGGCAATGGCCACCAGATCTTCTGGGGTGACGGCGAGCAGATCGCCAAACAGATAGGCCATCAGATCCACACGGATGTTGGACATCAGGCTAACAACAACCAGCCCTAATGACAGCGCACTGTGCGCCATAATACCGAGCAGGGTATCAATCGCGAGATGCGGGCGTTTCTCCAGCCATACAAGGCCTGCGGCCAGCAACAGGGTGACGGCGATAACCGCATAGAAAGGGTTTACATCCAGCAGCAGGCCAAAGGCGACCCCCAGCAGCGACGCATGAGCCAGCGTATCGCCGAAATAAGACATTCGACGCCAGACTACAAACGAGCCAAGCGGGCCAGCAGCACAGGCCAGCATGATCCCGGCTAACCAACCGGGTAATAATAATTCAATCATGAGTGACCATTTCCCCGGCGTAAAACAATGCGACCCTGTAAATCGTGGCGATGATTATGGTTGTGACGGTAAATTCCGAGTTGTTCAGCGCCGCGTTGCCCGAACATAGAAATGAATTCAGGGTGCATAGAAACCACCTCTGGCGTGCCGGAGCAGCAAATGTGGTGGTTCAGACACAGGACTTCGTCGGTTTTTGCCATGACCAGATGCAGGTCATGGGATACCATCAGCACGGCGCAATCCAGCTCACGTCGCAACTGATCGATAAGATCGTACAGTGCAACCTGACCATTCACATCCACGCCCTGAGTCGGTTCATCGAGCACCAGGAGCTGCGGTTTATTGAGCAACGCACGGGCCAGCAAGACACGCTGTGTTTCCCCGCCGGACAGTTTTTGCATCGGCGCATCCATCAGATGCCCGGCCTGAACACGCTTCAGCGCAGGGAGAATGTCGGTTTTCTTTGTGCCAGGACGTAAGCGCAAAAAGCGACTCACCGTCAGCGGAAGTGTTGTATCGAGGTAGAGTTTTTGCGGTACATAGCCAATCCGCAAATGCCCGTTGCGCTTGATAACCCCTTCATCAGCCGCTACCAGCCCCAATACAACGCGCACCAGCGTAGACTTTCCGGCCCCATTCGGGCCAAGAAGCGTTAAAATTTTGCCGGGTCGAAGTTCAAGCGATACGTCAGAAAGGACGCGGCGTTGACCATAAGAGACCGAGACATTTTCCAGTGAAACCAAAGTCGTCATATCAATTTTAGTCTTGCAGAAGTTATAGAATGTTATAATATCACATTTCTCACATTCGTTACGATGATTGGTCGCATTATGTTACATAAAAATACGCTTCTTTTCGCAGCATTATCCGCTGCTCTTTGGGGTAGTGCAACTCAGGCAGCAAATGCTGCTGTAGTGGCGTCACTTAAGCCGTTGGGCTTTATTGCTTCAGCGATTGCAGATGGGGTTACAGACACCCAGGTTCTGTTGCCTGACGGGGCTTCCGAACACGATTATTCGCTGCGTCCTTCAGACGTAAAACGCTTACAGAACGCGGACTTAGTTGTTTGGATAGGTCCGGAAATGGAGGCGTTTATGGAAAAGTCAGTCAAGAATATTCCTAACGCAAAACAGGTAACGATTGCGCAGCTCAATGACGTGAAACCGTTACTCATGAAAGGCGCTGACGATGATGATGACGATCATGGGCATAACGACGCTCACGGCGAAAAAAGTGACGAGCATCACCATCATGGTGATTACAACATGCATCTTTGGCTTTCCCCAGAGATAGCGCGGGCCTCAGCGGTTGCAATCCATGATAAATTAGTGGAACTTATGCCGCAAAGTCGAGCCAAACTTGACGCCAACCTGAAGGATTTTGAGGCACAATTAGCCGCAACCGATAAGCAGGTAGGTAACGAGCTCGCACCGCTCAAGGGTAAAGGGTATTTCGTTTTTCATGACGCCTATGGCTACTACGAAAAACACTACGGGCTAACACCGCTTGGTCACTTTACCGTGAACCCTGAGATTCAACCTGGTGCGCAGCGTTTACATGAAATAAGAACACAGTTGGTTGAGCAAAAAGCAACCTGCGTTTTTGCTGAGCCACAGTTCAGGCCAGCGGTCGTTGAAGCCGTAGCGAGAGGGACATCCGTTCGAATGGGAACGTTGGATCCCCTCGGAACGAATATCAAACTGGGTAAAACAAGCTATTCAGCGTTTCTGAACCAATTAGCCAACCAGTATGCGAGCTGCCTGAAAGGAGATTAATGAGGAAGTGAATACGTGCAACAGATAGCCCGCTCTGTCGCTCTGGCGTTTAATAATTTGCCGCGACCCCATCGTGTTATGTTGGGGTCGCTTACTGTTCTGACATTGGCCGTCGCAGTCTGGCGGCCTTATGTATACCATCCCGACTCTGCACCCATCGTTAAAACCATTGAGCTGGAAAAAAGCGAGATACGTTCACTGTTGCCAGAGGCCAGCGAACCTATCGATCAAGCCGCTCAGGAAGATGAAGCTATCCCTCAGGACGAACTTGATGACAAGACCTCTGGCGAGGCCGGGGTTCACGAGTATGTTGTCTCTACCGGCGATACGCTGAGCAGTATTCTGAACCAGTACGGCATTGATATGGGCGATATCAGCCAGCTTGCCGCATCTGATAAAGATCTACGTAATCTGAAAATTGGCCAGCAACTTTCCTGGACACTGTCTTCGGAAGGTGATTTGCAGCGCCTGACCTGGGAAGTCTCCCGCCGTGAAACTCGTACTTATGATCGTACAGCAACGGGTTTCAAAATGAGCAGCGAAATGCAGCAGGGCGACTGGGTCAACAGCCGAATCAACGGTACGGTGGGCGGTAGTTTTGTCGCCAGTGCAAGAGATGCCGGCCTGACCAGCTCTGAAATCAGCGCAGTGATTAAAGCGATGCAATGGCAGATGGACTTTCGCAAGCTGAAGAAAGGCGATGAGTTCTCCGTTTTGATGTCTCGCGAGATGCTGGACGGTAAACGCGAACAAAGCCAACTGCTGGGCGTTCGTTTGCGCTCTGAAGGCAAGGATTATTACGCGATCCGTGCTGAAGACGGTAAATTCTATGACCGTAACGGGACCGGGCTTGCTAAAGGGTTTATGCGTTTCCCTACGGCGAAGCAGTTCCGTATTTCGTCAAACTTCAATCCGCGTCGCCTGAATCCGGTAACCGGGCGCGTTGCACCGCACAAAGGTGTCGACTTTGCGATGCCGCAAGGTACGCCGGTGCTGTCAGTCGGTGATGGCGAGGTGGTTGTCGCGAAACGGAGTGGCGCGGCCGGATACTATGTTGCTGTTCGTCACGGTCGTACTTACACCACCCGTTACATGCACCTGCGTAAGCTGCTGGTTAAACCGGGGCAAAAAGTGAAACGTGGCGATCGCATTGCGCTGTCAGGTAACACCGGGCGTTCTACGGGCCCGCACCTGCACTACGAAGTATGGGTCAACCAGCAGGCTGTGAACCCGTTGACGGCAAAACTGCCGCGTACGGAAGGGTTGAGCGGTTCGGATCGTACCGAGTACCTGGCTCAGGTGAAAGAGGTTCTGCCTCAGTTACGCTTCGATTAATAAATACACTGACAGAGCCGGTACGCTATGCGTGCCGGCTTTTTTATTTTGTACGGGACACGGTGCGCCGCTACACTATCAGCAGATTTACTTTTTCGCGGCCCCCGATACTGGAAGAGCATGGAAACGAAAAAAAAGAGTATTGAGTATATCCCTGAGTTTCAAAAATCATTCCGTCACCCGCGCTACTGGGGCGCCTGGCTTGGCGTGGCAGCGATTGCAGGGATTGCATTAACGCCCGCGTCATTTCGCGATCCCGTTCTGGCGAAACTGGGGCGGCTTGCCGGACGGCTGGGGAAAAGTTCGCGTCGTAGAGCGCTTATTAATTTATCCCTCTGTTTTCCGGAGCGCAGCGAAGCCGAGCGTGAGGCCATCGTTGATGAGATGTTTGCGACTGCGCCTCAGGCGATGGTTATGATGGCAGAATTAGCCATGCGCGGTCCGGAGAAAATCCAGCACCGCGTTGACTGGCAGGGCCTGGAAATTATCGATGAGATGCGACGTAATGAGGAAAAGGTGATTTTTCTCGTCCCTCACGGCTGGGGTGTTGATATTCCGGCAATGCTGATGGCAGCTCAAGGCCAGAAAATGGCAGCGATGTTCCATAACCAGGGTAATCCGGTATTTGACTATGTCTGGAATACGGTACGTCGACGTTTCGGCGGTCGTTTACATGCACGTAACGACGGTATTAAACCTTTTATTCAGTCGGTACGGCAGGGATACTGGGGATATTACTTACCGGATCAGGACCACGGCCCGGAGCACAGCGAGTTTGTCGATTTCTTCGCGACCTATAAGGCAACGTTACCGGCGATTGGCCGCCTGATGAAGGTTTGTCATGCACGCGTAATACCGCTATTCCCGGTGTACGATGGTAAAACGCATCGCCTGACGATTCAGGTACGCCCACCCATGGATGACATTCTGACGGCCGATGACCATACCATTGCCAGACGGATGAATGAAGAAGTGGAGATTTTTGTCACCCCACATCTTGAACAATACACCTGGATTCTGAAACTGCTAAAGACCCGCAAACCCGGCGAGATTGAGCCCTATAAGCGCAAAGATCTCTATCCGAAGAAATAAAAAAAGCCTCTCGTTCGAGAGGCTTTTTTGTATCAGGCGACCTGTGCGCCTGATAAGCGAGTAATATCAGGCAGTCAGCAGCGTCGTTATTCTACAGTCAGAATACGTGTGGTGTTGGTGGAGCCGATGGTGCTCATGACATCACCCTGGGTCACAATCACCAGATCGCCTGACACCAGGTAGCCTTTGTCGCGCAGCAGATTGACCGCTTCGTTGGCAGCCATTACACCGTCAGTTTCGCTGTCAAAGTGGACCGGTGTAACCCCACGATACAGAGAGGTCAGATTCAGCGTACGCTCATGACGAGACATCGCGAAAATTGGCAGGCCAGAACTGATGCGTGATGTCATCAGCGCAGTACGACCGGACTCGGTCATGGCGATGATAGCGGTAACGCCTTTCAGATGGTTCGCGGCATACATCGCTGACATGGCGATAGCTTCTTCGACATTATCAAACTGTACGTCCAGACGGTGTTTAGAAACGTTGATGCTCGGGATTTTCTCTGCACCCAGACATACGCGAGCCATAGCTGCGACGGTTTCCGCCGGGTACTGGCCTGCCGCAGTTTCGGCAGACAGCATGACGGCATCAGTCCCATCCAGCACGGCGTTTGCCACGTCCATGACTTCCGCACGCGTCGGCATTGGGTTAGTGATCATTGATTCCATCATCTGCGTTGCGGTAATAACCGCACGGTTCAGCTGACGTGCGCGACGGATCAACGCTTTCTGAATACCAACCAGCTCCGGGTCACCGATTTCCACGCCCAGGTCACCACGCGCAACCATTACCACGTCAGAGGCAAGGATGATGTCATCCATCGCATTCTGGTCGCAGACGGCTTCAGCACGCTCTACCTTGGCAACAATTTTCGCATCGCAGCCAGCGTCGCGCGCCAGGCGGCGGGCATAATTCAGATCTTCGCCACAGCGAGGGAAAGAAACCGCCAGATAGTCAACGCTGATTTGCGCTGCAGTAATGATGTCTGCTTTGTCTTTTTCCGTCAGAGCTTCAGCAGAAAGGCCACCGCCAAGTTTGTTGATGCCTTTGTTGTTGGAGAGCGGGCCACCGACAGTGACTTCGGTGAAGACTTTCATACCCTGAACTTCCAGCACTTTGAGCTGTACGCGACCATCATCCAGCAGCAGGATATCGCCCGGCACAACGTCAGCAGGCAGGCCTTTGTAATCGATGCCGACTTTTTCTTTGTCGCCTTCACCTTTACCGAGGTTGGCGTCTAACAGGAATTTGTCGCCAACATTGAGAAATACTTTACCTTCTTTAAAGGTCGATACGCGGATTTTAGGTCCCTGCAGGTCACCCAAAATAGCTACATGACGTCCCAGTTTGGCGGCAATCTCACGGACTTTATCCGCCCGCAATTTGTGATCTTCTGGAGAGCCGTGCGAAAAGTTCATACGTACAACGTTCGCCCCAGCGGCGATAATTTTTTCAAGGTTGTTATCGCGGTCAGTTGCCGGGCCTAAGGTGGTAACGATTTTGGTTCTGCGAAGCCTTCTGGACATGTAATACTCCGTTGACTGAAACAACTTGGTGTTGCGTGAACATTAATCCGGCCGTTCTCGAACATAAACGGTAAAATGAACGACCCGGATGATAAAAGGGTAGAACATTGTTATTGCTTTTAGCGGTCATCACTCTTGATGAGTAATTCTTTATCAAAACGCGATTCCTTGAGCGCTTCCTTGACACGCTTCAAGTTATCTCTAAATTTTGCCCCACGGCGCAAAGTAAATCCCGTAGCCAGCACATCTATCACGGTAAGTTGAGCAAGTCGAGAGACCATAGGCATATAAATGTCAGTATCTTCCGGTACATCGAGGGTAATTGCCAGCGTTGCTTCACGTGCCAGCGGAGTACCAGGAGATGTCAGGGCAATCACCATGGCATCGTTTTCTCTTGCCAGTTGTGCCAGTTCCACCAGACTTTTGGTTCTTCCGGTGTGTGAAATGAGCACAATGACATCGTCATCACTACAATTCATACAGCTCATGCGTTGCAGTACGATGTCGTCGGAATAGATAACCGGAACGTTAAAGCGGAAAAATTTATTCATCGCGTCATGTGCTACCGCGGCGGAAGAACCTAAACCAAAGAAGGCAATTTTCTTCGCCTGGGTTAATAAATCTACTGCCCGGTTTACCGCTGCGTTATCCAGCGACTGGCGAACGTGGTCGAGGCTTGCCATCGCTGACTCGAAGATTTTCCCCGTGTAAGATTCAACGCTGTCATCCTCATCCACATTGCGATTAACATAAGGGGTACCATTTGCCAGACTTTGTGCCAGATGCAGTTTAAAATCAGGAAAGCCGCGGGTGTCCATGCTGCGACAGAAACGGTTCACCGTTGGCTCGCTGACATTCGCTTCTACAGCAAGTGCGGCGATACTTGAATGGATTGCCCGCTCGGGAGAGGCAAGAATAATGTCGGCGACTTTACGCTCTGACTTGCTCAAATGTTCCAGTTTTAACTGGATTTTTTCCAGCATATTCATGATGTAGGTAGACTCATGGGTCATGGGCAAAAACGATTTCAGCGATACGGGGAAACCGATACACAATTTAGTGTATAGATATTACCCCTGCTAATGCAGCAACGGGGCAAAATGGACAGAATAGTTGTTGTTTTTTTTCATTACATGATCGGAGTCGGATTTTCATACTTCGTCATGGGTACGAAAAATACGACTTTTTTATCCATTTTGATGGGTTATACGCCAATAAAGCGGCTGTTCGCGGTAACAGCACGGCTGGATAAGCGTTTACGGTTTCCGGATTCACGTAAAAGCAGTACAGTGCACTGTAATAAAATTACAACCAGTGTCTGGCAAAAGCACCAGGCACTTAATTGAGGAGAATGACATGGCGGTAACGCAAACAGCCCAGGCATGTGACCTGGTCATTTTCGGTGCGAAGGGCGACCTGGCGCGACGGAAATTGCTGCCTTCCCTGTATCAACTGGAAAAGGCCGGCCAGATTAACCCGGAAACCCGTATCATTGGGGTTGGGCGTGCTGATTGGGACAAAGCTGCCTATACCAAGGTTGTACGCGAAGCGCTCGAAACTTTCATGAAAGAAAAAATTGATGAAAGTTTATGGGAAACTCTCAGTGGCCGTCTGGAGTTTTGTAACCTGGACGTCAATGACACCGCCGCATTTAGCCGTCTGGGCGAGATGCTGGATCAAAAATCACGTACCACGATTAACTATTTCGCTATGCCGCCAAGCACCTTTGGCGCGATCTGCAAAGGCTTGGGTGAAGCAAAGCTGAATGCTAAACCCGCTCGCGTGGTGATGGAAAAACCGCTGGGCACGTCTCTGGCGACATCCCGTGAAATCAACGATCAGGTTGGCGAATACTTCGAAGAGTGCCAGGTTTATCGTATTGACCACTATCTCGGGAAAGAGACGGTCCTGAACCTGTTGGCACTGCGTTTTGCCAACTCCCTGTTTGTGAACAACTGGGATAACCGCACTATCGATCACGTAGAAATTACCGTGGCTGAAGAGGTCGGTATTGAAGGCCGCTGGGGCTATTTTGACCAGGCCGGTCAAATGCGCGATATGATCCAGAACCACTTGCTGCAAATCCTCTGCATGATCGCAATGTCCCCTCCGGCTGATCTGAGCGCCGACAGCATTCGCGATGAGAAAGTGAAGGTCCTGAAATCGCTGCGTCGCATCGATCGCTCGAACGTGCGTGAAAAAACGGTTCGCGGCCAGTACACCACTGGTTTTGCCCAGGGTAAAAAGGTACCGGGTTACCTGGAAGAAGAGGGCGCGAATAAGAGCAGCAATACGGAAACGTTTGTGGCGATCCGCGTCGATATCGATAACTGGCGTTGGACGGGTGTACCGTTCTACCTGCGTACCGGTAAACGTTTACCAACCAAGTGCTCTGAAGTGGTGGTTTACTTCAAAACACCTGAGCTGAATCTGTTTAAAGAATCCTGGCAGGATCTGCCGCAGAACAAGTTGACTATTCGTTTGCAGCCTGATGAAGGGGTTGATATCCAGGTACTGAACAAAGTGCCGGGTCTGGACCACAAACATAATCTGCAGATCACTAAGCTGGATCTGAGCTACTCAGAAACCTTCAACCAAACGCACCTGGCCGACGCCTATGAGCGCCTGCTGTTGGAAACCATGCGCGGTATTCAGGCTCTGTTTGTGCGTCGCGATGAAGTCGAAGAAGCCTGGAAGTGGGTGGATTCAATTACTGAAGCCTGGGCGATGGATAACGAGTCGCCGAAGCCTTATCAGGCAGGAACCTGGGGACCGGTTGCGTCTGTGGCCATGATTACCCGTGACGGTCGTTCCTGGAACGAATTCGAGTAAAAGATCATCTAGCCATTAGGTGTTATTTTACCGGTAACATGATCTAACACAGATTGTAGAATAATTTTTGCACTTTTAAACCTCGCGTGGATTCACCCGCGAGGTTTTTTTTATTACACTGCCTGAAACGATTTTGCCCCTGAGCTACGGCTAACAAGCGATTCAGCTACATTTAGTAATGCTGAATACATTGTTTAACCAACCGCTCTGACAGATAAATTTTAGGAGCCTCTATGAATCCGAATTTGTTACGCGTAACACAACGTATCGTCGAACGTTCCCGGGACACGCGTTCCGCCTACCTCGCTCGAATCGAACAGGCTAAAACGACTACCGTCCATCGCTCACAGCTGGCATGCGGCAATCTGGCGCATGGTTTTGCCGCCTGTCAGCCGGAGGATAAAGCCTCGCTCAAAAGCATGTTGCGTAACAATATCGCGATCATTACCTCCTATAACGACATGCTTTCCGCACACCAGCCGTATGAACACTATCCGGCCATCATTCGCAAAGCACTACATGAAGCCAATGCGGTGGGCCAGGTTGCTGGTGGCGTACCTGCGATGTGCGACGGTGTGACCCAGGGCCAGGACGGTATGGAGCTTTCTCTGCTAAGTCGTGAAGTCATTGCGATGTCAGCGGCTGTGGGGCTCTCACACAATATGTTCGACGGTGCGTTGTTCCTCGGTGTATGTGACAAGATTGTCCCGGGCCTGGTCATGGCGGCGCTTTCCTTTGGTCATCTGCCTTCAATCTTCATCCCTTCAGGCCCGATGACGAGTGGTCTGGCGAACAAAGAGAAAGTGCGTATTCGTCAACTGTATGCCGAAGGCAAAGTGGATCGTATGGCACTGCTCGAATCCGAGGCTGCGTCTTATCATGCGCCGGGTACCTGTACGTTCTACGGCACCGCTAACACCAACCAGATGGTAGTGGAGTTCATGGGCATGCAGTTGCCAGGCTCCTCTTTTGTTCACCCGGATGCACCACTGCGTGAAGCATTGACCGCAGCGGCGGCCCGTCAGGTAACACGTCTGACCGGTAACGGTAATGAGTGGATGCCGATCGGGAAAATGATCGATGAAAAAGTGGTTGTGAACGGTATTGTGGCACTGCTGGCGACCGGCGGTTCAACCAACCATACGATGCACCTGGTAGCCATGGCGCGTGCAGCCGGTATTCTGATTAACTGGGATGACTTCTCCGATCTATCCGATATCGTGCCGCTGATGGCGCGTCTGTACCCGAATGGCCCGGCAGACATTAACCATTTCCAGGCTGCTGGCGGTGTGCCTGTATTAATGCGTGAACTGCTGAATGCGGGTCTGTTACATGAAGATGTGAACACTGTCGCTGGATTCGGTTTATCGCGCTACACCCTGGAGCCGTGGCTCAACAATGGTGAACTGGACTGGCGCGAAGGTGCGGAAAAATCACTGGACAGCAATGTGATTGCCGCCTTTGAACAGCCATTCTCCCATCACGGCGGCACTAAAGTACTGAGCGGTAACCTGGGGCGTGCGGTGATGAAAACCTCAGCTGTTCCAGTTGAAAATCAGGTGATTGAAGCGCCTGCAGTTGTTTTCGAAAGTCAGCATGATGTGTTACCGGCGTTTGATGCGGGTCTGCTTGACCGGGATTGTGTGGTCGTTGTGCGCCATCAGGGACCAAAAGCGAACGGAATGCCAGAATTACATAAACTCATGCCGCCACTTGGTGTATTATTGGACCGTTGTTTCAAAATTGCGTTAGTTACCGATGGACGACTTTCAGGTGCTTCAGGTAAAGTGCCTTCAGCAATCCATGTAACTCCAGAAGCTTACGATGGCGGGCTGCTGGCGAAAGTGCGCGATGGCGACATCATTCGTGTGAATGGACAGACAGGTGAATTAACGCTGCTGGTTGATGAAGAGGAACTTGCTTCCCGTCAGCCTCACATCCCTGACCTTAGCGCTTCGCGCGTGGGTACCGGGCGTGAAATGTTCAGCGCGTTGCGTGAAAAGCTGTCCGGTGCGGAGCAGGGCGCAACCTGTATCACTTTTTAAGACTTAATTTGTAATCAGGCGAGAGAAAACTCTGATGAAAAACTGGAAGACAAGTGCAGAAGCAATCCTGACCACTGGCCCGGTTGTACCGGTTATTGTGGTTAACAAACTGGAACACGCTGTGCCGATGGCAAAAGCGTTAGTTGCAGGGGGCGTGCGCGTTCTGGAAGTGACGTTACGTACCGCATGTGCGATGGATGCCATTCGCGCGATCGCCAAAGAAGTTCCGGATGCTATCGTTGGTGCGGGTACCGTACTGAATCCACAACAGCTGGCTGAAGTCACCGAAGCGGGTGCACAGTTCGCCATCAGCCCGGGTCTGACCGAGCCGCTGCTGAAAGCCGCAACTGAAGGCACTATTCCGTTGATCCCGGGTATCAGCACCGTTTCTGAACTGATGCTGGGTATGGACTACGGTTTGAAAGAGTTCAAATTCTTCCCGGCTGAAGCGAACGGCGGTACGAAAGCGCTGCAGGCGATTGCGGGTCCGTTCTCACAGGTCCGTTTCTGCCCAACCGGTGGTATCTCTCCAGCGAATTACCGCGACTACCTGGCACTGAAAAGCGTACTGTGCATTGGCGGTTCCTGGCTGGTTCCGGCGGATGCGCTGGAAGCGGGTGATTACGATCGTATCACCAAACTGGCTCGCGAAGCGGTTGAAGGCGCGAAGCAGTAAGCTATCAACGTGTAAACCGAAGGCCCGATAAGAGGCGTTAGCGCCGATATCGGGCTTTGCCGGATGGGGTTTTACTGCCTCATCCGGTCTACGGCTCCGGTTTTAACCTGTCACTTTTACCTGTGAAGCCGCGTTTTTTGCGCGATCAACAGCTTCTTCAACACTTTCTGCAGTTGCCAGTACGACACCTAAACGACGCGTACCGTCGATTTCGGGTTTACCAAACAGACGTATCTGCAAACCCGCGCCAACGGCAGCATCCACATTATCAAAGGTAACGTTTTGGCTGCTTAGCTGCGGCAGGATCACCGCTGATGCTGACGGCCCATACTGGCGGATTGCGCCAACGGGAAGACCAAGGAATGCACGCACGTGCAGGGCAAACTCGGACAGATCCTGAGAAATCAGCGTCACCATACCCGTGTCGTGAGGGCGAGGGGAGACTTCGCTGAAAATCACTTCATCACCGCAGACAAACAGTTCGACCCCAAACAGTCCGTGGCCTCCCAGCGCCAGCACCACCTTACGGGCAATCTCCTGCGCGCGCGCCAGTGCCAGTTCACTCATCTGCTGCGGCTGCCAGGATTCACGATAGTCGCCGTCTTCCTGGCGATGTCCAACCGGTGCGCAAAAATGTACGCCGTCAATGGCGCTGACGGTAAGCAGTGTGATTTCAAAATCAAAATTCACTACGCCTTCGACGATAACGCGTCCGGCACCAGCCCGACCGCCCTGTTGAGCATAGTCCCAGGCTGCAGCGAGCTGATCGGCTGAACGGATAAAGCTCTGGCCTTTACCGGAAGAACTCATTACCGGTTTTACGATGCAGGGATAGCCGATTTCAGCGACGGCCTCGCGAAAGCGGACTTCACTGTCAGCAAAGCGGTAAGAAGAGGTCGGTAAAGACAATTCTTCGGCGGCAAGTCGACGGATCCCTTCCCGGTTCATGGTCAGTTGCGTTGCTCTTGCACATGGCACGACACGCTGGCCTTCCTGCTCCAGTTTTACCAGCATATCCGTGGCGATCGCCTCGATTTCCGGCACGATATAATGTGGTTTTTCACGCTCGACGAGCTGGCGTAATGCATCACCATCCAACATGTTGATGACGTAGGAACGATGAGCAACGTGCATCGCTGGCGCGTCGGGGTAACGATCCACGGCAATGACTTCCACACCCAGGCGTTGACATTCAATTGCCACCTCTTTACCCAGTTCTCCCGAACCTAATAACATCACTCGCGTTGCTGCTGGACGCAGCGCTGTGCCTAATAACGTCATAAATTAATCCCCTGTTTTATCTGGGCGCAGTATATACGAAAACGTTTGCGTCTGTCTTTATTACCAGGTTGATTTCAGGGCTTAAAAAGAATATACTGTACATAAATACAGGTAATTTAAGAGGCTGCAAAATGGCGGTTGAAGTTAAATACGTAGTCATTCGGGAAGGTGAGGAAAAAATGTCGTTTACCAGCAAAAAGGAAGCCGATGCGTATGACAAAATGCTGGATACAGCGGATTTGCTCGATACATGGCTGGAGCAATCGCCGGTAGCGCTTGAAGACGAGCAGCGCGAAGCGCTTTCCCTGTGGCTGGCTGAGCAAAAAGATGTGCTAAGCGCCATCCTCAAAAACGGCAAGCTGCCTTCTCCACAGGTGGTCGACAACGACGCGCACGCTGAGGATGATACCCAGGCGGCCTGAAGCGACTTGCGCTCCTGATATTTTGTACCATGCTTTTCCCTGAATCATTGTGCAATCCCTGACGTTATTTCCCGTTGCTACAGGCAATCTGAATGACGAAGGGGAGATTAAGGAGAAAAGAATGTATAAAAAAAGAACGTTATTGAGCCTGCTGCTGCTGTCTGCCAGCGTATCTGTATTTGCGGCAAATATGGAAAGCAAAAACGTCCAGTTCCCCAAGTGTGAGGGACTGGACGCTAACGGTATTGCGGCGAGCGTGAAACGTGATTATCAACAAAATCGCATCGCGCGCTGGGCTGACGATCAAAAGCGCGTCGGGCAAGCCGATCCGGTCGCCTGGGTAAACACGCCCGATATTACGGGCAAAGACGGTAAATGGTCTGTCCCCCTGACTGTTCGCGGTAAAAGTGCGGATATTCACTATCAGGTAAAAGTCGACTGCAAAGCCGGAACAGCGGAGTATCAGCCGCAGTAACGGAGGTATTTGCACATCTTTTGATGACCTGAACACTTCCTGACATCCCCTCGGGTACGCTTTGATGATTATTCGTCTGTACTTGAGGGGCAAAATGGCTAACTGGCTAAATCAACTACAATCTCTTCTTGGGCAAAAGGGTTCCTCCGCGTCATCTTCTGGCGAGCAAGGGCTGAGTAAACTTCTCGTTCCAGGCGCGTTAGGCGGTCTGGCAGGATTACTGGTTGCCAACAAATCTTCTCGTAAATTACTGAGTAAATACGGCACCAGCGCGCTTCTGGTGGGCGGCGGTGCGGTTGCCGGGACTGTGTTATGGAACAAGTACAAGGATAAAGTTCGCGCAGCGCATCAGGATGAGCCGCAGTTTGGTGCACAAAGCTCACCGCTGGATGAGCGAACCGAACGCCTGATTCTGGCGCTGGTTTTTGCGGCGAAAAGCGATGGCCATATTGATGCCAAAGAACGTAGCGCTATTGAGCAGCAGCTCCGTGAAGCGGGCGTGGAAGAGCAGGGCCGCGTTCTGATTGAACGTGCGATTGAACAACCACTCGATCCTCAGCGTCTGGCTCAGGGGATCCGTAACGAAGAAGAAGCGCTAGAAATTTACTTCCTGAGCTGTGCGGCGATTGATATCGACCACTTTATGGAACGCAGTTATCTGAATGCATTGGGTGATGCGTTGAAGATCCCGCAGGATGTTCGTGAAGGGATTGAGCAGGATCTTAAGGAACAAAAACAGGCCCTGCCGGGTTAAATAGTTACCGCCAAGGCGCATGTTTCGCTTGCATCATTGCTGACTTTTGCCACCCTTATAGGATGATTAAGCAAAAGAACAATGACATGCTACCTAAAGCTCCTCGTATTCCCCACGCCATGACGCAGCATGGCGACACCCGCGTTGATAATTATTACTGGTTGCGAGATGACACCCGCTCGCAACCAGAAGTACTGAATTACCTGCAACAAGAAAATGCATATGGCCGCCAGGTGATGGCTTCGCAGCAAGCTTTGCAGGATCGTGTTCTGAAAGAGATTATCGACCGTATTCCCCCTCAGGATGTGTCTGCACCGTATGTGAAAAATGGGTACCGCTATCGCCATCTCTATGAACCGGGGTGCGAATATGCCATTTATCAACGTCAGTCTGCCTTCAGTGAAGAGTGGGATGAATGGGACACCTTGTTGGATGGTAACCAGCGCGCGGCCCACAGTGAGTTTTATACGCTGGGAGGACTGGCGATATCCCCGGATAACACCATTATGGCGCTGGCTGAGGATTATCTGTCCCGCCGGCAATATGGCGTGCGTTTTCGCAACTTACAAACGGGTAACTGGTACCCGGAGGTACTTGAAAACGTCGAGCCGGAATTAGTCTGGGCCAACGACTCGCAGACTTTCTATTATGTCCGCAAGCATGAAACCACATTGCTGCCGTTTCAGGTCTGGCGGCATACCGTAGGCTCGCCATCATCACTGGATGAGCTGGTATATGAAGAAGCCGATGATATGTTTTATGTCAGTCTGCATAAAACCACCTCACAGCACTATGTTGTTATTCATATTGCGAGTGCAACCACCAGTGAGGTTATGCTCATTGATGCAGAACTGGCTGATGCGGAGCCACTGGTCTTTTTGGCGCGCCGGAAAGACCATGAATACAGTCTCGATCACTATCAACATACGTTTTATCTGCGTTCCAACCGTCAGGGTAAAAATTTCGGCCTGTACCGTACCCGGGTGCGTGATGAACAAGTCTGGGAGACGCTGATCCCGCCGCGCGACAGCGTCATGCTGGAGGGCTTTACGCTGTTCACAGACTGGCTGGTGGTGGAAGAGCGCCAGCGGGGCTTAACCAGTCTGCGCCAGATCAATCGTAAAACGCGCGAAGTGGTCGGTATCGCCTTTGACGATCCGGCGTATGTGACATGGCTTGCCTATAACCCTGAGCCGGAGACCTCGCGCCTGCGTTATGGCTATTCCTCCATGACCACTCCGGATACGCTGTTTGAACTGGATATGGACACCGGAGAGCGTCGCGTGCTCAAGCAGACGGAGGTTCCCGGATTTGATGCGGCGAACTACCGCAGCGAACACGTATGGATCACCGCGCGGGATGGTACCGAGGTTCCGGTTTCGCTGGTTTACCATCAAAAGTACTTCCTGAAAGGAAAAAATCCGTTACTGGTTTACGGCTATGGCTCGTATGGCGCCAGCATGGACGCCGATTTCAGCAGCAGCCGCTTGAGCCTGCTGGATCGCGGCTTTGTTTATGCCATTGCCCATGTCCGTGGCGGCGGTGAGTTAGGGCAACAGTGGTACGAAGACGGTAAGTTTCTGCATAAGAAAAATACCTTCAATGATTATCTCGACGTCTGCGATGCACTGCTAAAAATGGGCTATGGCGCGCCTTCGCTATGTTATGGCATGGGAGGAAGCGCCGGAGGAATGTTAATGGGTGTTGCCATCAATGAGCGCCCCGAACTGTTTCATGGCGTCATTGCACAGGTGCCATTTGTCGATGTGCTGACCACAATGCTGGATGAGTCAATTCCACTGACGACCGGTGAGTTTGAAGAGTGGGGTAATCCGCAGGAGGAAGAGTATTACACCTACATGAAAAGCTACAGTCCGTATGACAATGTTACCGCGCAGGCTTATCCGCATCTGCTGGTGACAACGGGCTTGCACGACTCCCAGGTGCAATACTGGGAACCGGCAAAGTGGGTGGCAAAACTGCGTGAGCTGAAAACGGACGACCATCTGCTGTTACTCTGCACGGATATGGATTCCGGGCACGGCGGTAAATCCGGACGTTATAAATCTTACGAAGGTGTGGCCCTGGAATACGCGTTTTTGATTGGGCTGGCGCAGGGCACACTGCCTGGACAAGCGTAAACTCAGGCGTTATCCAGATAGTGTTTCAGCGTTAGGCGCAATTCCGGGCTCATATTGTCAAGGTTGTTAAACAGCCAGCGCAAATAGCCCGGATCGCGTTCAGCGACTTCAGATACCGGTTTCCCGCGGTATTTTCCGAAGGTAAATGTGGTTAGCAACGCAGGACGACCGGTGACATCGGCCATTTGCTCCGGGGTCCAGCCGGACGTCTTCATAATGTCGATCAGCAGTGCCGCTGTGATGTAGCAGTCATAAAGCGCGCGGTGGTGGTGCAGACCAGACGGCGTCTGGACGCTCAGCTTGCGGGATTTATAGAGCGCCATATTGCTGTATTTGATCCCCGGCCACAGACGGCGGGAAAGCTTCATGGTGCAAATCCATTCTCCTGGCATTTCGGGCAGCACACGCCGATCAAAACTGGCGTTATGCGCCACGTACCACTCGCTGCCGTAATACTGCGGGATGATGTCTTCAATCCACGGTTTATCCGCTACCATCGCTTCGGTGATGTGATGGATAGCCATGGCTTGTGGACTGATGGGACGGTCAGGACGCACCAGATGGCTCATGGGATTGACGATCGTTCCGTCAACGACATCGACAGACGCAATCTCAACAATGCCTCCCTGCAGACCACAGGTTTCTGTATCTATTATGCGCAACATGCCGGGCTCCAGACCAAAACGACTAGCGTAATGGAATGATATCACCTTGCCAACCCCGTGGCGTGCGTTGTCCGGTTAACAGTAACGAACCGCTGTCTGCGCGTACAATTAACCGACCCCCTTCATCCCACAACGCGCTGCTGCCACGTGCATTGGCCATCAGCACCGCAATGGCGAATTTATGTGAAAAACTTTGCAGGCGCGAAGCGGAAGAGAGCAGTTCTGGTTCGCTGACGGACTGACAGGTTGTGAACAGCGAAAATGTCGGGTCGATATCAATACCTTCCGGCTGACTGTCGACAACGCTGATGGCATTTTGTTGCCTGGCGATACAGGCGCCATGGCTTTGATGAAACATTAACGGCGAGGTCATCCAGGGAGAGAAAAGCGCTATTCCCTTCACAAAGCGATCGTGATGCTCTACCGACAACCCGGCAATGATGGTCATACGATACGTGGCCGCAGCGTGGGCGAGGGGTTGCAATAACTCTTCATCAGGTGGGGCTGGGAGAGCGTCGTCTTCGTCCACACATCCCAACAGGGACAATGATGGAAAAACCAACAATTCGCATTGGCATTTAGCCGCTGCCTGAATGAACTGCAAATGATGGGCGACGTGTTCGCTTAATGATCGTTGAAGTGGTTCGTACTGCGCTGCAGCAATTTTCCAGTGTGACATAATGATTTCCTTTTCATAGTGTCTACAACCATCCTTAAATAGTAGATTAAGAATGTACTTATACTGTAGCAGGCATCATGTAAGGAATTGTAACTTAATATAAGGTTTATTTAACTTTAGGCTCGTAAGGTAAACGTGACAGGGAAACAGAAGCTAAACGGTGCGCGATCAGGCGTTCACGGAACCAGTCGCGTAAATGTGCAGGCTGTTCACGCTCGACTACTTCAGCAACGACAGGCATGTTGTAGCGCTCTTTAAATGCGACACCTGCCGCAGCGAGATCGACGTTAACCTTATCCATTTCTGCTTGCTCAAGTTTGGCCAGATTAATATTCATACGTTTTTCCTCATCTCTCCATTAGCGCGCAAAAGTTACTAAGAGTGCGCATTAATGGCAAGCCTGAAATGATGATTCTCGACTCGATCATTGTAGAAGGTTATTCTCTATAGATTAGACATAACAAAAAGGAATAGTTGAAATGGCTTCATCTGCATCTATGCTTCGCAGCGCTCTCATCGTACTCGCCAGCGTGCTGGCAACGCCCGCCGCCCTGGCGCATGCCCACCTCACAAAACAAAGCCCGGCGGCTAATGCCGAGGTTGCGGCATCTCCTCAGGCGTTGACGCTGAATTTTTCTGAAGGCGTAGAGCCGGGATTCAGCGGTGCAACGCTGACAGGTCCAAACAAAGAACAGATCAAAACGGGCAAGGCGTCACGCAGTGAGCAGGACAAAACACAGCTGATTGTTCCGCTTGATCAAACACTTGAAGCAGGAAAATATACGGTCGACTGGCACGTTGTGTCAGTGGATGGGCACAAGACGAAGGGGCAATATACCTTTAGCGTGAAATAACCGATGCTGGCGTTTACCTGGGTTGCACTGCGTTTTATCCATTTTACCACGCTGATGCTGGTGTTTGGCTGTGCGCTCTATGGTGCATGGCTGGCGCCTGTATCGCTCCGTCGTTTGATGATGCGTCGTTTCTTGCATCTGCAACGCCACGCCGCGGCGTGGAGCTTTATCAGCGCGACGCTGATGCTGGCGGTTCAGGGGGGATTAATGGGCGCGGGTTGGCAGGATGTCCTCTCCATCTCCGTTTGGGGAGCTGTCCTGCAAACACAATTCGGGGGCGTCTGGCTGTGGCAAATTATCCTTGCGCTAGTCACTCTGGCGGTGACTATTATCGTACCGCGCAGTATGCCGCGACGGCTGCTAATGCTGACGATTGCGCAGTTTATTTTGCTGGCTGGCGTCGGGCATGCGACGCTGCATAGTGGTATTACTGGGGCAATCCAGCAGGTTAACCATGCCTTGCATCTGATATGCGCCGCCGCCTGGTTCGGTGGCCTGCTACCCGTACTTTACTGTATGCGAATGGCGCATGGCCGCTGGCGAGAACAGGCAATCAGCACCATGATGCGTTTCTCCCGCTACGGGCATCTTTTTGTTATCGGTGTTTTACTTACTGGTATTATGAATGCGCTGTTTATTGTCGGTTTTTCTGTTCCCTGGCACATGGCTTACGGGCGGCTGCTTTTGTTAAAAGGTGCCCTGGTCATGCTAATGGTGGCGATTGCGCTGGTGAATCGGTATGTTCTGGTACCACGCATGCGGCAGGATAACCGCTGCATGACCCTCTATTTTATTTGGATGACGAAGCTGGAATGGGGTATAGGCGCTGTTGTGCTGGCAATTGTCAGCCTGTTCGCAACCCTTGAACCTTTCTGATTGATGGACTGGCGAAACGCATGAAAAAAATCATTATCTCTTTATTACTCCTGGCAAGCTCCGGAGCCGCGCTGGCTGCGCCGCAGGTCATTACCGTCAGCCGTTTTGAGGTTGGCAAAGATAAGTGGGCGTTTAATCGGGAAGAGGTGATGCTGACCTGCCGTCCGGGCAACGCGCTGTATGTCATCAATCCCAGCACGCTGGTGCAATACCCGCTGAATGATGTTGCCAGACAGCAGGTTGAGAGCGGTAAAACCACGGCAAAACCGATCGACGTTATCCAGATTGACGATCCGACTAAACCTGGCGAAAAAATGAGCCTTGCTCCGTTTATCGAGCGCGCAGAAAAACTCTGTTAATTGTCAGATGTAGTGCTCTGATTTCCAATAAAAAACCGCAAGGATCTCACAGGAGAACTTGCGGTTTTTACATTGTAGCGAGTGACAATCTCCCTTTTTTTCAGACCACTTTAGTCGCGGACTGGAAAACCTGGCGCTGTCATCTATTCTTAAATGGCAGGGTAACTTAGCCTGCATTAATGCCAACTTTTAGCGCACGGCTCTCTCCCAAGAGCCATTTCCCTGGACCGAATACAGGAATCGTATTCGGTCTCTTTTTATGTCCCTTATAAACCAGCTAGTTATAGGACATAGCCCCGAAATACACGAAAGACCCTCTTCGGTTTCCGTAAGCTGTTACTACAATCTAAACATTTTCTTTCACACATCCAAGTACTTTTCGGTCCTTTTTTCTGGGTATCGGTGCCTTTACTTACAACTCGCGTCCCGGTACACGGACTTATCGGATAAAGAGAAAATATAACATTGGTAGTGTTTTATCAGTTAAGATAGCATCTTAACACATTAATAATTCTATTAATTCTGGAAAAGTTTAGTGTGAGAAACTCAGGGAGTGAATTTAAAGGGTGCACGTTTAACTTTTAGTTATGGAATTAGATTAAATGGAACGAATGTATGAATGATTCAAGTGGCTATGTCTACATTTTGAAGAATGAAGCCTTTCAGAAAAGCCTCTTCAAAATAGGTTTCACAAAGAACATGCCAGAACAGAGGGCTAAGCAGTTATTTAACGGGATGACAGGCGTACCGTTGCCCTTTGATGTCGTGATGGCCTGTCAGGTAGGTAACTATCAGGAGGCAGAGAAGAACGTCCACGCGCGTCTTAAACCTTATCGGGTCAATCGCCGCAGGGAATTTTTTGAACTGCCCATAGAAATTTGCAGTAAGGTCGTTTTGGATGAATGTAATAAAATCAATGAACATCTGGGTTTAAACTATACCAATCCAGTTATTTCAGAAAAAAAGGAAGACACAGTTATTGAAATTGAAGAATATCATCGCTCGGGATTTATTCTGTCGATTAAAGACCTTCTTGAGCAAGATAGCTACAATTCAACATTAACCGCTGATCAGAAAAATAGGGTTGAGATATTAATGCTTGTTTTTGTTGATGTATTTCCTAATGATATTTCGAGATGGTATGATGGATTTATGAAAGATCATAATTCAGAAAAAGAAATACAAATATGGGAAGCATTGGCTAAAGCTTTTTGTAAAGCAAAACGATATTATGAGTTCAACGAATATAAACAAGTTGTTTTTGATAGCTTGCTTCTCCGTACTATTAATAGAAAAACATTTGTAATGAAGGCTATGGATTCTTCAAATATACCGCGTGACCTTCTTTCGCGAATATTGGACTGCTATGAACTAAAACCGACACCGCTAGTTGTTGTTACTTCCAGAGGGAAAATGCTGAATGCCCAATTACATATAAATAATTGAACATTTGCTGCGAAAACCCTACGGTACGGTGCCTGTTGCTGTTATTGCTAAACTTAATGGTGAGTGAAACAAGAATGCAGAAGGTCATATGGGGCTGTCTGACAACGTCTACCAGAGGGTCGAAGGAACAAACTGGCGTCACATCTGGGTCGTGGGAGATCTTCACGGCTGTTTTTCTATGCTGATGGATAAATTGCGCCAGTGTCGGTTTGATCCGTGGCGCGATCTGTTGGTTTCTGTCGGCGATGTTACCGATCGTGGGCCTGATAGTCTGCGCTGTCTACAGTTGCTTCGCCGAAACTGGATGATAGCGGTCAGGGGGAATCACGAGCAGATGGCGTTGGATGCGCTGGTAACGGGGGATCTGCAACTGTGGTTTATGAATGGGGGCTCGTGGTTTGCGCAGGCAGCACAACCCGCGGCAAGATTTGCTCTTGAAGCCTGTCAGCAATTACCGTGGATTCTGGAACTGCATTGTCAGAATGGCGTACACGTGATTGCCCATGCCGATTACCCGGATGATATTTATCTGTGGCGAAAAGAGGTCGATTTGCAACGGGTGTTGTGGGATCGTGCGCGATTAATGAATAAAGGCAGTGGAATTCATGGCGCAGATCACTTTTGGTTTGGCCATACTCCCCTGCGCCATCGGCTTGATCGCGATAATCTGCACTATATTGATACCGGCGCGGTATTTGGCGGTGAGCTAACGTTGGTGCAGTTACAATAATTAGAAATCACTATATTCCTGAGCAGGACGCCAGAAGCTGTCGATATAGTCTTCGGCCGGCAAGCATCCGCCGTTGCGAATGCGCTGATCGTCCATCGAAATTAAGCACTGCCGTTCTGTATTGTAGACATCAACCACGATATCTTCACAACCGCCATCCAGGTAGCAAACAAAAAGAATCAGCGTGAACATTCCATCCTCAAATTGTATTGCCGTATCAATAGTGTAGAAGAAATTGCAGTTAATGGGGCGGGGAGAAATAAGTTAACGCGTCACTGTGTACTCATTCGTGAAGGGCAGGTACGTTTCACCGGGCAGTTCGAAAGATTGCAACCAGTGGGTAAATTTTCTTACGGCCCCATCTTGCCTGTCATTCCACAGCAGAGAATAGGTTCCGGTATCGATAGTCAAATCGCCAAATGGCGCAACCAGCCTTCCTGTTTTCAGGTGTTTTTCACAGAATAAATAGGGCATTACGGCCAAACCCAAGCCATCTTCAGCCGCCTGCATTGCCGCAAATGTATGATCCAGCGTGATAATCTGGTTACTTTCTTGATGATCATTTGGGAAATGGCTATGCCAGCGTTTCCAGAGATCGTTACGCGCACGAATTTGAATTTTTATATGATCGTCCAGTTGATCTGGCGAGACCAGAGGTCGGCTGTGCAGGTACTGCTGGCTACAAACCAGCAGGCTTGATTCCCGAAGAAATGGAACAGGTTTAAGCCCGGAAAAATGTGCCGGATCCCGGCGAATCGCGACATCAAAGGGAGAAGCGAAGCTAACGGGACCAATGCTGGTGGTGACATCGACGGTGAGTTCAGGGTGGATTTCATTCAGCTCAGCCAGTCTTGGCATTAGCCAGTGCATGGCGAATGTGGGCAGGCACTGGATGGTTAACCTTCCCGAAAAGGTGTTAGCGCTGACCTCTTTTTCTGCCTGCGCAAGTTCATCTAGTAACCGTGTTGCGACGCGGGAAAAGGTCTCGCCGGCACTCGTCAGCCTGACAGATTTGTGTGCACGATAAAACAGTTGTACGCCCAGTTGTGCTTCCAGTGCGCGGATATGTCGGCTGACTGCTCCTGTGGTGATAAACAGTTCATCAGCTGCCGCACTGAAGCTGCTTCTACGCGCAGCAGCTTCGAATGCCGGCAAATGGGGGAGCGAGAGTAATCGTGTCATTGGTTGAGTCTAACTCAACCAATTGACGCAATAAAGATCGTTTGTCAGCGTCTTCCCCTTGCTCATAACATGGCCGGTAACGCTCTGGTTCATTATCGATATTCACTTTTTCTGAAGGCAATTTTAGTGAAAGCATTCAATTTGTTTTGCCTTGGACGGGCGGGGACATGCCTGGGGACAATGGCTTTTGCTGGTGCACTTCCGGTAATACGTGAAGAGTGGCATATAGACGCCGCCGCTGCGGGAACAATACAGACGGTATTTAGTATTTCAAACGCCTGCGCCTTATTTGCTGCCTCCTGGCTGTGCGACTATCTGGGGGCTCGCAAGGTGTATCTCATTTTCTCGTGGTTCGGTGTGCTCGCTTTATTGCTTTTTGCCTGTTTTGCCCGCTCTTATTCCTCCGCTCTGGTCATGATGGCCTTTGTCGGATTGACCCAGGGTGGGGCCTACACGCCAGCGATGATGTTGGCTATGGGCATGAACAGCGTGCCCAAACGTGGACTTGCCGTTGGGATGATCCTGGCCGCAGGCTCGTTTGGCTACTTGCTGTCTGTATTTATCTCCGCCTGGGGAGCATTGCGCTGGGGAGCTTCCTTTGCGTTCTCTTTATGTGCCGCTGGCGCATTGGTTGGCGCGGTATCCGGTTCAGTGGCGTTATCCGGCTATCAGGAAGACATGTACAGGACGCAGAAGCAGGGGGGATCGGCAAAGAGCCATGTTCTGTCGGTCGGCGCAATACTGCTGATGGTAGGTTATATTGCGCATTGCTGGGAGTTACTGGGGAGCTGGGCATGGACCCCCAGCCTGGTGACGAATGCGCTGCAAGCCTGGCAGATGGAGCCGATGGCCACCGGGTTGATCGTCGCCTGTGCTGTACATTTATCGGGGATGTTCTCGACGCTGATTGTAGGGGCAATCTCCGATTATTTTAATCGCGCATCGGTGTTGATTTTTATGGGCGCTGCCGGTGCGTTGAGTTCACTCCTGATGGGATTATCGGTTTCCTGGGGGGCGGGGTGGACATTATTGTTCGCGTTTATGGGGAGTTTCTTCATTCTTGGTGATTCAGGCGTCTTATCTGCCGCGATTGCCGATAATGTGCCTCAGGCAAAGCTGGGAAGTGTGATGGGATTGCGGTCGCTGCTTGGATTTGGCGTGGGGTCTCTTGCGCCTTTAACATTTGGTGTGGTGATGGATTCAACGCAAAGCTGGGAACTCGCTTATAGCGTGCTGGCTGCGGGGGGAACCATCGCTTTCTTCTCCGCCTGCGTACTTAGATTCAATTGTTTTAACGCCAATAAATAACCCGTCTGGCGACGGGTTCTTTTTGAATCAGGCAAAGCGCATGACCCAGGCATCTGACTTACGATCGTAGTGCTCGCGGAATAGAACGGAATGTTCTCCATTGAGAAGGGCCGGGACGCTGGTGTCGGCATCCCAGGCGTCCAGTTGCATACATAAATCCGGATCGGATTTACAAGGAATGGTTAACGTTCGGTCCTCCGGCGATTCGCCATGTAACTCGGCGTCGTCGATTTCAAAAGCGCCAATGCGCACACTGGTTTTCATCATCGTGCTCTCCGTTGATTTGCGGGTTGTGGTACGACCAGTTAAGCCGCCCATTTTTCAGCGTAGTCAACGTGGGCAAAAGCGCCAGTAAAAACGTGCGTTATCCTGTAAAGAGTTTTCCATCCCGGACAAGATCGCGTGGATAACTGTTCTTCAACCGTGATCCAATACGTTTTGCCAGTCCAATCGGCTGACGCTGGAACGTGACCAGTACATCGTCGATTGTTGGTGAGGTTTGCGGGTAGACATCTCTGCCGCGATACCACTCTTCCGCTTCTTCAAGCGTCAGTTCAAACGCATTGTGATGTTCCGGGTTAGCAAGGGCGATAACTGCCTCATGCTGCCAGCGGTAACCCTTATTGTGGGTTTCAGCGAGTTTAATCCCGAGGCGGGAAAAACGGACTTTACCAATCAGCGGTTCAATGTCTGTCGGGAATAACCAAATTTCTTTATCACGCTGCCAAAGGCGCAGATTGTCTTGCCATTGCAATCCACAGGCGGTAGCAGCCTGGGTGATTTGTGCGGCTTCCCGGCTTTTCAGCGGGCTGAAGGGGAAATTTCCCACCTTATATTTCGGTGCAGGCAGTGCAGGGATAGGGGCTGTTTTTCGCAAACGCGCGACAAAGAATCCTTCACAGTCATAAATTTGCGGGAACACGTGCAGGAATCCCTCAGGTGTCAGGGCGCGTCCGGCCTCCGGAAATAAATCACCCAGAGGAAGAAACTCGACGGCGTCCGGGTAAGTCTCAATCAACCACTGCATGACGTTTTCATTTTCGTCACGGTTAAGCGTACAGGTCGAGTAAACCAACGTGCCGCCGGGGCGCAGAGCGTGAAAGGCGCTGTCGAGCAGTTCGCGCTGAGTTGCGGCTATTTCCAGATTACTTTCTGGCGACCAGTTTTTTAGCGCATCGGGGTCTTTACGCATCACGCCTTCGCCGGAACATGGGGCGTCCAGCAAAATGGCATCGAAGGATTCAGGCAACGCTGCGCCAAATACCCGGCCGTCAAAATGGGTGAGCGCGACATTGGCTATCCCGCAACGGCTGATATTGGCATGCAGAACTTTGACGCGACTGGCGGAAAACTCATTCGCCAGAATCGCGCCCTGATTATTCATTTTTGCGGCAATTTGCGTGGTTTTAGAACCGGGGGCAGCCGCAACATCCATGACACGTTGCGGGGTATTACCTTCGGCAAACAACGCGGCGACTGGCAGCATTGAGCTGGCTTCCTGAATATAAAACAGACCGCTTAAATGCTCAGCAGTACTGCCGAGCGGTACAGACTCTTCATCGTTGCGCTCAATCCAAAAGCCTTCAGCACACCAGGGAACCGGAGTGAGTGACCAGTCATAAGGCGCGGTTAAGTCGAGAAAATCAGCAACGGAGATTTTCAGCGTATTGATGCGGATACTGCGGCGTAATGGACGCTGGCAGGCTGCGAGAAAATCTTCAAAAGAGAGCGTGGAAGGCATTGCTTCACGCATTTGTGTCAGAAAGGCGTCAGGAAAATAAGCCACTTGGTACCACCGGCAAAAAAACAGGTGCGCAGTGTAGCATATACCCTCAATAATTCGAGTTGCAGGACAACTACGCGCCTACTTGAAGTATGACGAGGCTAACCGCTCCGGCGCGAGTACGCCGGAGCAGGGAAAAGATTAGCGTGGCAGGGCGGTTCCCCACTGACGCCATTCTTTCGGCTCACTCTCCAGTAGCAGGAAGTGTTTACCCGCCTGCGCTTTCGGTGCCAGTGGCGTACCTGGTGGGGTGGCAAACGCGATACCACCGCGAATGAATTGATTGAAGGTACCTGTCTTCACGACGCCGCCGGTGAGGCCGAAATCGAGATTGTATCCAGATGCCAGCCAGAACACGGAGTTATTGCGCACCAGGTGCTGGTAGCGCTGACTGATGCGCATGGCCACCATCACGCGATCGGACAGTGAACCCAGCGTCAGACCCGTGACGGTCCCCACTTCAATACCTCTGAACAGAACCGGAGTACCGATATTGAGTGATCCTGCTTCTGGCGCTTCTACCACAATACTCAGACCATCAAGGTAGCGTGAATCAGTAATCGTCGCTTCCTGCAGTTCAAAATCACGGCGCGGGTTACCGCGCCCTGGTTCCACGTTAATGTATGGCTGTAAGATAGTATCCAGATGCTCTACACCTGCCGCCGAAATTTGCGGGGTAATTACCGAGAATCGTGTACCGCTTCGCGCGAAGGTCTGCACGTATTCCGGATACAACACCGCTTTGGCTTGCACTTCGTTACGGCTGGTGAGCAGTTCAAGGGTCTGGATCTGACCAATATCAATCCCCAGGTAGCGAATTGGCATCCCTGCGGCGAGTTTCCCAGCGTCGAATGCGTGCAGAGTAATCTGTCCACCTACCGCACGTGCAGCGGTCTCTGACGCGTACAAAATACGCTTGTCGCCTTTGCGCTGGCTGGCGCTGGCACCGCTCAGGTTATCGAAGCTAATCGCCCCTTTTAGCGCCCGCGACAGGGGAGATGCCTGTACGGTCAGGCCGCTGCCGTTAAGCTGAACTTTTGCGCCACCTTCAGCCCAGAACACGCTGTTGCTGGTTAACAGATTGCGGTATTCCGGTTTGATATGCAGATCGATATCAAACGCGTCGGCACGAGGGCGTACGCTAATGACTTCACCGACGTCGAATTTACGGTATAGCACCACTGACCCGGCCTGCACATCCGGTAGTGTCTCGGCGCTCAGGCTGACGGTGGTGGTGGGCAGATCGCTCAGGCTGTTCTCAATTGCTTTTTCGAGGTTTGCATACAGTGGATAGCTTTTTTTCATTTCACCTTTGGTACCAGGCAAAATGCGAATACCGCCGCTTATCCATTCGCTGGCGCTAGCGCCAAGGAACTCAACGCCATCAATGCCCACTTTGACATCCACTCGACTATTAACCACGAATTTGCTGTCACCTTGCACCAGTGCACGATGCTGCGGCTCGATAGCCACGATAAATGAAACGCCATCGCTTGATAGCTTACGTTCGATAACCTGACCGACCTGCACGCCATGAAGGATCAGCGGCTGGCCAGCATCGATGCCGTAACTTTCCGGGGCGGTCAGCGTAAGTGTCATAACGCCGGGATCATGAAGCAGGGACTGTTCACCGGGGATCACCACAAACTGGCTACGTGGCTCGCCTTCGCCGGGCACCAGTTCAAACGTTTTCCCTGTTAACAGCGAGCTCAGGCTCATATCGTTTAATGATAATTTGGGGCTTTGTAACTCAATGCGCGTGCCGTCGCGCAGCAGCGTTACAACGCTGGGGTCGACGGTCATTTCACCAGTGACTTTACCGCCTGGATTCAAATCCAGCCTGGTCAGTTGACCGACTTCCAGGCCCTGATACATCAGCGGGGTTGATCCAGCCTTCAGGCCATCGCCGCTGGGTAGTTCCAGTTTGACGATCACGCCACGTTGGCTGTGGGCGAGATCCTGATATAACCCAAACGTGTCGTCGGCGGCGGCAGGTTGTGAATCTTCTGGGGAGTCAAAGGCTATGGCGCCATTGACCAGCGCGGCCAGACTTTCCAGTTTTACCTTTGCGCCGCTCAGGCTGACATCCGCATTCACGCCAGACACATTCCAGAAACGACTGCCTTTTTTCACCAGATTGGTAAAGCGGCGCTCAATCAGTACATCGATGGTTACACCCTGATGATTGGGGTTGATGGTGTAGTCATAGACCCGGCCTACCGGGATCTTGCGGAAATAAACCAACGAACCGCTGTTGAGAGAACCGAGGTCGGATGCTTGCAGGTGCAACATCAAATCGCCATTATTCAGCCGATATTTTGGCTGCGTGTCGAGCGCGACGAAATGATCTTCCGGCTCGCCGGTGCCCGGCATCATCCCGATATAGTTCCCGCCAACCAGTGCATCGAGACCAGAAACGCCCGCCAGTGATGCCTTCGGCGTGACCAGCCAGAATTGTGTGTCTTTGCGCAGGGCATCTTTCATGGTGGACTTAATGCTGACTCGAACTTCAATTTTGCGCAGATCTTTACTCAGGCTGATATCCTGCACCGTGCCAACTTCGACACCCTGATAGCGCACGGGCGTGCGTCCTGGGACAATACCGTCCGCGGACATAAAGTCGATGGTCACGGTATTGCCACGATCTTCATAGCTGCCCCAGATGAGCCATCCTGCAATCATCAGTGCGATGAACGGCAGCAGCCAGAACGGAGAGATACGGCGTTTTGTTTTAATCTGCGCTTCAATCTGCGAAGCGGGCGTTTCCTGACTCATGTGCATCCCAAAGTAAGCGGCTGTCCAGCCATTCCACTGCAAGAATAGTCAATATTACCGCTGCACCGAAATAAAACGCAGCCGGTCCCATAGTAAAAGCAAGTATCTGATCGCGATTTATCAGCGACATGGTTAAGGCGATAACAAACAAGTCCAGCATCGACCAGCGACCAATCCAGGTCACCATACGGAGTAGCAGGATGCGGGTGCGCAACCCTTGTTCACATTTAAACTGGATACTGAACAACAACGTAAACATCACAATCACTTTGGTGAAGGGCACCAGGATACTGGCGATAAAAACAATGGCTGCTACACCAACGTTGCTGTTCGCCAGGGACATGATGCCTGTCAGGATAGTGTCTTCCTGGCGGGCACCGTTAACATAAATTACCGAGATGGGCAGCAGATTAGCAGGCAGCAACAGGACAATCGAGGCCAGCAGAGCTGCCCAGCACTTTTGGATACTCTGATTTCTGCGCCAGCGTAATGGAATATGGCAACGGGGACAGCGGCCTCGGGCATCAGGATAACCTGTAAAGTGACAACCGAGGCAAACACGAAGCTGTCCGTCGGGGCGGCGTGCGGGCCTTTGTGGATAAAAGCGTTCCCATAATTGCTCAACATTGAGGTGCGACAGCGTCAAAATGCTCAGGATCACCAGCGCAATAAAAGCATAGAGTCCCACTCCAGGCAGCAGAAAAGCGTAGTCCTGCACTTTGATCGAGGCGACGCCGATACCGACAAGATAGATATCAAGCATGACCCACTCTTTAAGCCTTTCCAGCATCAATAATACTGGGCGCAGGTTCATACCGAGAATATTGCCAAACCATAAATAAGCGATTGATGAAACGAGTATTACGGGAGCGCCAATGACGCAAAACATCACGAAGGATGCCGTCAGCGGATCGCCTTGCCGGGTCATCTGCCAGATGCCCTGTACCACATTCGCGTCAATGCGTATGCCTAATAGATAGATGTGCAGCAGCGGCTCTCCCCACGCAAAGGGCATCAGTAACAGCATGGTGAAAGCCATTGCTGCCAGTCGCGTTAACGACCAGTCACGGCCGTCACGAATTTTGGCCTCACAGCGTGGGCAGAATGCACTTTGGTGCGAACGCATTTTCGGCAAGCTAAACAGCAGGTCACATTCAGGGCATCGTTGGTAATGCGCACGGGGTAGCGCTTCACCAATGGATCTGATCGCTATTTTTTTAGCCGGCGTGATGCGTGGATGAGTAAGGGCCATGTATCGCGAATCAAGTGTTGAAGTAATGTTATCTTAACCCATGATGGGAATGATCTTGAGCATTTACGCATTTAATGTTTATTTTAGTAGGCTGCAGTTTTAAGTAAGACAACTAAGTGATTACATAATGAACAAAATAGAGCTATACACGGATCTGAACCGTGATTTTCAGGCATTAATGGCAGGTGAAACCAGTTTTCTGGCAACGTTGGCGAATACCAGCGCGTTATTGTACGAACGTCTTGCAGAAGTGAACTGGGCAGGTTTTTACCTGCTTGAGAACACTACGCTGGTGCTCGGTCCCTTCCAGGGGAAAATCGCCTGCGTACGCATCCCGGTAGGGCGCGGCGTGTGCGGTACTGCGGTGGCGCAGAACCAGGTTCAGCGTATAGAGGACGTGCATGCCTTTGATGGCCATATCGCTTGCGATGCCGCCAGCAATGCGGAAATCGTTCTGCCGATTACGGTTGAGAATCAAATTATCGGCGTGCTGGACATTGATAGCACAGCGTTTGGTCGCTTTACAGAAGAAGATGAACAGGGTCTGCGGACGCTTGTGGCACAGCTTGAAACCGTGCTTGCAACGACGGATTACAAAAAATTCTTTGCGACCGTCGCAGGATAATCAACGGATAACGTAGCAATTACTGATGACGTCATTATAATGACGCCTGTTCATGCCTGCGCTTGTTGGCTACGTCCGTTGTAATCAGGAAATTTCATGGAAAATCAACCTAAGTTGAATAGCAGTAAAGAAGTCATCGCGTTTCTGGCCGAACGCTTCCCGCAGTGTTTTAGTGCGGAAGGCGAAGCGCGCCCACTGAAAATTGGCATTTTTCAGGATCTGGTAGAGCGTGTTGAGGGCGAAATGAACCTCAGCAAGACACAGCTCCGCTCTGCCTTACGTCTCTATACTTCAAGCTGGCGCTATCTGTATGGCGTTAAATTGGGCGCAACGCGTGTCGATCTTGACGGCAACCCTTGTGGTGAGCTGGATGAGCAGCACGTTGAACATGCGCGCAAACAGCTGGAAGAAGCTAAAGCCCGCGTTCAGGCGCAACGTGCAGAGCAACAGGCGAAAAAACGCGAAGCGGCCGCTGCTGCTGGTGAAAAAGAAGACGCACCGCGTCGCGAGCGCAAGCCGCGTCCTGCTCCGCGTCGTAAGGAAGTCGCAGAGCGTAAACCTCGCGCTGAAAAACCAGCAGCAAAAGCACCGCGTGCTCCTCGTGAAGAACAGCATACCCCGGTATCTGATATTTCAGTGCTGACGGTAGGGCAGTCTCTGAAGGTGAAAGCAGGTAATAATGCGATGGATGCCACCGTATTAGAAATCACCAAAGATGGCGTCCGTGTACAGCTGAATTCGGGTATGTCTTTGATTGTACGCGCAGAACACCTGGTGTTCTGAAACGGAGGCCAGGCCTGGCATGAACACTTTTTTTAGGCTTACTGCGTTAGCTGGTCTGCTTGCATTTGCAGGCCAGGCACTCGCTGTGGAAGACATCACGCGTGCCGATCAAATCCCCGTTTTAAAGGAAGAAACCCAGCATGCGACGGTAAGCGAACGTGTGACATCGCGTTTTACGCGTTCACACTATCGCCAGTTCGATCTGGATCAGGCGTTTTCGGCGAAAATTTTTGACCGCTATTTGAATCTGCTCGACTACAGCCACAACGTGCTGTTGGCGAGCGATATCGAACAGTTTGCAAAAAAGAAAACGGTCCTCGGTGATGAACTGCGTAGCGGTAAGCTGGATGTCTTTTACGATCTCTATAATCTGGCGCAAAAGCGCCGGTTTGAACGTTATCAGTACGCATTAGGCGTACTGGCACGTCCAATGGATTTCACGGGTAACGACAACTTTAACCTCGACCGGAGTAAAGCTCCGTGGCCGAAAAGCGAAGCAGAGCTAAATGCGCTGTGGGACGGCAAGGTTAAATTTGACGAACTCAGCCTGAAGCTGACCGGTAAAACCGACGCTGAAATTCGCGAAACGCTGACGCGCCGCTACAAGTTTGCGATTCGCCGTCTGGCGCAGACCAATAGCGAAGATGTGTTTTCTCTGGCGATGACGGCTTTTGCCCGTGAAATCGACCCGCATACTAACTATCTTTCTCCACGCAATACCGAACAGTTCAATACGGAAATGAGCTTGTCTCTTGAAGGTATTGGCGCAGTGCTGCAAATGGATGATGACTACACCGTCATTAACTCCATGGTTGCGGGCGGCCCGGCAGCCAAGAGCAAAGCGATAAGTGTTGGCGACCGTATTGTCGGCGTAGGCCAGACCGGAAAAGGTATGGTCGACGTGATTGGCTGGCGTCTGGATGATGTTGTCGCGCTGATCAAAGGACCAAAAGGCAGTAAAGTTCGCCTCGAAATCCTGCCTGCCGGTAAGGGAACCAAGACGCGCATCGTCACGTTAACGCGTGAACGCATTCGTCTCGAAGACCGCGCTGTTAAAATGTCGGTGAAAACCGTTGGTAAAGAAAAAGTCGGCGTACTGGATATTCCTGGTTTCTATGTTGGCCTGACGGATGACGTCAAAGTTCAGCTGCAGAAACTGGAAAAACAGAATGTCAGCAGCGTGATTATCGACCTGCGTACCAATGGTGGTGGCGCACTGACCGAAGCGGTCTCGCTTTCCGGTCTGTTTATCCCTTCTGGTCCGGTGGTTCAGGTTCGTGATAACAACGGCAAGGTGCGCGAAGACAGCGATACTGATGGCGTTGTTTACTACAAAGGTCCGCTGGTGGTACTGGTTGACCGCTTCAGTGCTTCGGCATCAGAGATTTTCGCTGCGGCAATGCAGGATTACGGCCGTGCACTGATTGTCGGTGAACCGACGTTTGGTAAGGGTACCGTACAGCAGTATCGCTCTCTGAATCGTATTTACGATCAGATGCTGCGTCCGGAATGGCCGGCGCTGGGTTCTGTTCAGTACACCATTCAAAAGTTCTACCGCGTTAATGGTGGCAGTACGCAGCGTAAGGGCGTAACGCCGGATATCATCATGCCGACAGGTAATGAAGAAACCGAAACCGGTGAGAAGTTCGAAGATAACGCGCTGCCGTGGGACAGCATTGATGCTGCAACCTACACTAAGTCAGATAATCTGACGCCGTTCGGACCTGAATTGCTGAAAGAGCACAATGCACGTATTGCGAACGATCCTGAGTTCCAGTACATCATGAAGGACATTGCGCGTTTCAATGCGATGAAGGATAAGCGCAACATCGCTTCTCTCAATTACGCTCAGCGCGAGAAAGAGAATAACGAAGATGACGCAATGCGTCTGGCGCGTATCAACGATCGGTTTAAACGTGAAGGCAAACCACCATTGAAGAAACTGGACGATCTGCCGAAGGATTACCAGGAGCCGGATCCGTACCTGGATGAAACGGTAAAAATCGCGCTCGACCTGGCGCATCTTGAGAAAGAGAAGCCAGCGGAACAGCCCGCAACCACTCAATAACCTCATACAGGCACAAGAAATTGTGCCTGTTTTTTTAACAAACGCATGAAGACGTCAGTCTGATACGATAAAATGTAAAGTTGTGTCTTTCTGGTGACTTAGCACCTATGGATGCTTGAAAATAGCCGTAAGACCCATACGATATGGGTAATCGCATAGTGCGTTTTGTTAAATTGAGGTTAAAAGAAAATTATGATGCGAATCGCGCTCTTCCTGCTGACGAACCTGGCTGTGATGGTCGTTTTCGGGCTGGTATTGAGCCTGACAGGGATCCAGTCAAGCAGCGTTCAAGGCTTGTTGATCATGGCACTGCTGTTTGGTTTTGGTGGTTCCTTCATTTCGCTGCTGATGTCCAAATGGATGGCGTTAAAGTCCGTTGGCGGGGAAGTTATTGAGCAGCCGCGTAATGAAAGAGAACGCTGGCTGATGAATACAGTCGCGAATCAGGCCCGCCAGGCCGGGATCGCTATGCCGCAGGTTGCAATCTACCACGCGCCTGATATTAACGCGTTTGCTACCGGTGCACGCCGGGATGCTTCGCTGGTGGCTGTGAGTACCGGCCTGTTGCAAAACATGAGCCCTGATGAAGCCGAAGCCGTTATCGCGCATGAGATCAGCCACATTGCCAATGGCGATATGGTGACCATGACGTTAATTCAGGGTGTGGTGAACACCTTTGTTATCTTTATCTCGCGTATTCTGGCGCAGATTGCCGCTGGGTTTATGGGCGGTAACCGCGATGAAGGAGAGGGTAGCAACGGTAACCCGTTGATCTACTTTGCGGTGGCGACTGTGCTGGAACTGGTGTTTGGTATTCTGGCGAGCATCATTACCATGTGGTTCTCACGTCATCGTGAATTCCATGCGGATGCAGGCTCAGCGAAACTTGTGGGTCGTGAAAAAATGATCGCCGCGCTGCAGCGCCTGAAAACCAGCTATGAGCCGCAGGAAGCGACCAGTATGATGGCGTTCTGCATCAACGGTAAATCCAAATCGTTGAGTGAGCTGTTTATGACACACCCGCCGTTGGATAAGCGTATTGAAGCGCTGCGCAGTGGGGAATACCTGAAGTAAGTGGCCTGGATTGATAAAGAGCCGCGATGCGGCTCTTTAATAGTTCAAACTATCAATCGTGTGGTGATATCCAGAATAAAATGCTATGCAGGTGAATTAATTACAGGGAGTTAATGTAAGTAAGAAATTTTTCATATACGGATTTGATAGCCTCTCCTGTACTAGTAACTCCAACCCCGGCGATACCTGGGGCCTCCCTCGCAATACGACTGGATTCGAGAAAAGATGATGTTGTCAATATAGCCTGTCCGAAAAAGGTAGAAGAAACATCATTTTTTAGCACGTCATTCTCGCTTGACTTATTTAGGTGTGTGGCGAAAGCCTTATATATGGATAATGTCATTTCACGGTCCTCTTTTGGCAATTTCTGAAGCCCTTGATTCATGTAAGCATCAAAACCAGATTGCTCTAGTTTAGCTATGCTCGCGTCCGAGATATGCACTGTTCGAGGGGAGAGAAGAAATCTCTTGATAATTTGGCCTGCTGCACTACCTCGCTCCTGAATTGTTGCCGTATCGAGGTTAGGTGCACTATCACTGATATTCATAATGTCATTAAATGCGGACTGGACACTAGCAACATCAAGAATATGGTCAACGGTGGTCCAGCAAGTGGCAAGGATGCAACTAATATCTATGTTAGCGATGCTGACGATTGGGATTTTGAGGCTCACGGATCTCAGTCATCTTCATCGTATGCGTATCGAGCCGATGCTGGAAGTGCGTCTCCAGCATCGGCTGTTCCTGTACCACCGCCTTTAGCCGTCGTTTCTCCCGATACAAGATATACTGGAAATACAGGGGGTGATAAATCATATTCTGTTATTCCAACGTCTAAGGATATGGTTATTGTCCCCATTGACAAAATAGACGAGAAAGAGTTTTATATCCCGACGGGTTATACACTCGTAACATCACCGGATACTAAAGATTATCATGAATATGATTGTTATTTAATTCCAACGGCAATGTTAGACCCGGCAAAAACTAATGGTGAAGCTGGTAATAGTAATGCTAGTGTGCATGTTACAGAAAGTATTGTTGTTATAGACCGGTCATATGACATGAACGGAACTGGCGGGGATGAAGCGAATATTTATGTCTCTCCCGCATCGACCTGGGATTTTGAAGGGCACAACGCAGATGAATCAGTCACTATCAGTAGCAGCATGTTCAACGAGTGGGAAAACTCGATGAACACGATGTCGAGTACGGTAGAGAGTCAGTCGCAAGTTATGTCTGAAAAATTAAGCCAGGCCAATACTATCTTCAATAACCTGACTAAAGTCTTGTCGTCGACGATAGAAGCTTTGCTGGAAACCCAAAAAGAGTTTCTGAAATAGGTATTTATCATGAGCGATATGACCATCAGCACAACGCCAGTTTCCGCAGAAGATGCTGCTTCAGCAGAAGAGCTCGACCCAACAGCGAATTTAACGGATGAGCAGCGTAAATTGATGCAGTTAGCCACTGCAGGATTTAGTCTGGAGTTTTTTTCAGATTGTATAATGGGAGATACCGACGATCCGTCCAATCCTATGTACCAACCGGAGTGGTGACATCGGCACTGTTACGCGAATAATAAATGACGCCATGCCCGGCGAAGTGCTGCCGGGCATGGCGTTTATGCGCGCGGTTGCGTGATACGCAGGCCGCTCACTATGGCGGCAACCGTTGCCAGTACACCCGCTGTTATCAGTGATATATGTGTTCCGTTATCGCCAAACTGATTGAGCATCAATGCAACCAGCGCTGCCCCGGTACTTTGTCCAAGCAAGCGTGCCGTTCCCAGCATCCCGCTCGCTCCACCGCTGCGTTCACGTGGTGCGGAGGTGATGATGGTGTGGTTATTCGGTGACTGGAACAGGCCAAAACCCGCACCGCATAAAATCATCGGCCAGATGATATTAAAATCAGAAGGAGTCGCAGGCAGTAGCACCAGCGAAAATAACCCACTTGCCATGACGGCCATACCCAGCGCACCTAAAAGACCCGCATGAACGCGTTCAATCAGATAACCAGCCAGCGGCGCCATCACCATGGTTGCCAGCGGCCATGGGGTCAGTAGTAGTCCTGTTTCGACTTCGCTACGACCCAGTACGGTTTGCAAAAAGAAAGGCAGGGAAACCATCGCCAACATTTGCGCGCTGAATGAACAAATTGACGTGCAAATCGAGAGTGAAAACAGTGGAATGCGCAGCAGGTCAACCGGTAGTAACGGCACCGGCAGCGCCAGCTGACGGCGGATAAAGAAAAAACCGACCACGATAAGCCCTACGAGCTCAGCACCAATTAACTTAAGCGATTGCCCTTGCGCGAACCCACTGAGTGCAGTAATTAACAAGCCAAACGTTAGCGCATTCATCACTGCGCTGGGCAGATCAAAACGTGGCTTATTGCTGCGCGGTGTATTAGGTGGCAGGAAGCGCATGGCCAGCAGCAACGCGATAATCCCCAGCGGGACGTTAATCAGAAACAACCATTTCCACGAGGCAATTGAGAGGATCGCTGCCGCAATAGTTGGGCCTGCTGCTGAGGAAACCGCCACAATAAAGGAGTTGATCCCCATTCCTCGTCCAAGCTGACGTTGCGGATAAATCAGGCGAATGAGTGCTGTATTCACGCTCATCAGCGCCGCGCCGCCAAACCCCTGAGCCACACGCGCCAGTGTTAGCATGTGCAGCGAATCGGAGAGGGCACAGAAAAGTGATGCGAGCAGAAATACCACCAGTCCGCACTTGTATATGCGACGGTAGCCAAACATATCACCCAAAAATGAGAGTGACAGGAGTGATACGACAATCGCGATTTGGTAGGCGTTAACGACCCAGATTGAGCTGGCCGCGGAGGCCTGAAGATCGGTGGCAATCGTCGGCAGGGCAACGTTAGCAATTGCGCCGTCCAGTACTGCCATAGAGATGCCAATAACAATGGTTAAAATTGCACCGTATCGCTGGGGCAATGGCAGGCCATCGGCCTGAATTTTTTCCATAGGAAGTCAATTTTGTCGGAAATTATGATGAGAATAATAATTTTAGCATTGATATTCAGGCGTTAGGTCGCAGATTTGTAACTAAGTGAGCAAAGACAGATTGTGGCGGCTGGTACGTGAAATTGTAATAAAACGGGTTCTGATTTTTATAAAACACTCGCAATGAGGTGGTAAATAGCTATCGCGCTCAGGATAAACAACCCGATTCTGTATCTTCCATGCTGAAGGTTTTTGGCATCCTGCAGGCGCTGCTGGGTGAAGAGCGCAAAATCGGTATTCTCCCATACGAAAAAGAATAAACGCTCCGAATACGAAGATGTCGCCAAAGAGGGATAGTTTTGTGCTCCGATAGGCGCGATATGTCCACCGAAGTGGTTGTAGTTGCAGGCTTAGGTTAAATCTCCCTCTTAACCAGACAATACGATGATCGATGGATCGAGTGCTGGCGATGTTCTGCACCCACTTTGGAAGAAAGAATGTGAGTCAGCCAGCGTTCGATTTCGCCTTTGTGTCAAATACTCCATTAATGAAGACGGTCTGTCCTTCCTGTATCGCGTTGCCGTTACTTCACTGCGGTGATAGCTGCACAGTTATTGCTTACCCAAAACTGAGCGGCCATAGCTTGCCAGGACTCAGGAGCAAGAGATAGGCCCTGTGCATTGATCGCTTTAAACATGTCATCTTCTGTATCTGACACTGACTGCTGGAAGAACAGCGCATAGTCAGTGGCCAGATCGACAGGAGATGGGTTATAACCGCCAGGGCGCATTCGCGCTGTTATGTCTACATACTTTTTGAGTGACAACTCCATCACCTGAGCAGTGTTGTCGGCGATCATTGTGTTGGCAATATACCCACATTGTGCGATGTTCTCCACCTGCTGGTATTCACCATACTGCACACCCACTGCATGAGCAGCACCAGAGAACGAAGTCATCAGTGCCATGACAAGCAAAATTTTAGTTTTCATCGTTTGGAACAACCTTAGCGTCAAGAACGTTGAAAGAGCTGTGCCCAGATAAGCCAACGTTCAAATAATAGTCGTGGAAGTGTGCGTTATGAACGCAGATACGATCTTGGTTAGCGTCAATAAACTGTTCTTTTAAAGTGTCAGCTTTGACAGAAATGACAGCTCTGATTAATGATCCACCCGAAACTGGCCGCGGAGGCCTGAAGATCGGTGGCAATCGTCGGCAGGGCAACGTTAGCAATTGCGCCGTCCAGTACTGCCATAGAGATGCCAATAACAATGGTTAAAATTGCACCGTATCGCTGGGGCAATGGCAGGCCATCGGCCTGAATTTTTTCCATAGGAAGTCAATTTTGTCGGAAATTATGATGAGAATAATAATTTTAGCATTGATATTCAGGCGTTAGGTCGCAGATTTGTAACTAAGTGAGCAAAGACAGATTGCGACGGCAGGTACGTGAAATTATAATAAAAACCGGTTCTGATTTTTATAAAACACTCGCAATGAGGTGGTAAATGGCTATCGCAGATCTGGATAAACAACCCGATTCTGTATCTTCCGTGCTGAAGGTTTTTGGCATCCTGCAGGCGCTGGGTGAAGAGCGCGAAATTGGTATTACCGAATTGTCACAACGCGTCATGATGTCAAAAAGCACCGTTTATCGCTTTTTGCAGACCATGAAAACGCTGGGCTATGTGGCACAAGAAGGCGAGTCTGAGAAGTATTCCCTGACCCTGAAATTATTTGAACTGGGTGCGCGTGCATTACAGAACGTTGATCTGATCCGTAGCGCTGACATCCAGATGCGCGAACTTTCACGTCTGACCAAGGAAACAGTACACCTCGGTGCGCTGGATGAAGACAGCATTGTCTACATCCATAAAATCGACTCGATGTACAATTTGCGCATGTATTCCCGCGTGGGTCGTCGTAATCCGCTGTACAGCACCGCCATTGGTAAAGTGCTGCTGGCATGGCGCGACCGCGATGAAGTGAAGCAAATTCTGGATGGTATTGAGTACAAACGCAGTACAGATCGGACAATCACTAACACTGATGAATTGCTGGTATTACTCGATAAAGTCCGTGAGCAGGGCTATGGCGAAGACAACGAAGAGCAGGAAGAAGGACTGCGCTGTATCGGGGTACCGGTGTTTGATCGTTTCGGCGTGGTCATTGCGGGTCTGAGCATCTCATTCCCGACGCTGCGTTTTTCTGAAGAACGTTTGCACGAATATGTCGAAATGCTGCACACCGCAGCGCGTAAGATTTCAGAGCAAATGGGTTATAACGATTACCCGTTCTAATTTTGACGTGTTGCGATACACAGAAAACCCGATACGGCGTATCGGGTTTTTTACGATCTGCCGTCGTCGCCGGAGCGAATAACGTACTGATTTTTTGCTGCTATATTAACCATTATCGATAACGACGGTGCTTTTCCTCAACAGGGGGCAATCTGACAGGCCAATGATGCCGCTGTTGGTATGGACGTATTGCGCGGTGCTGGTCCCGCGGGCGGTCAGATATTGACATTGCAGGCCCAGACCTGCCGCAGTCTCCTTACTTCCTATCAAAACGCCGTAGCCACTCAGTAATAAACCGATCCAAACCAGAGCGAGCAATACAATAGCGCGGATAATCAAACGCATTACAACCTCTTATCTTTTCTCGTTATTATTAGATTAGCCTGTACATGGGATGAAACAAGTGAATCATTCCTAAAAACATTTAATGCCGTTACAGTTAACTTAGGGTTTAGGTAACTCATGATAATTTATCAACATAGGCTGTAGATTCGGAGAGTGGAGTTGGAGTGAAAAAAATTCGATGGGTGGTCCTGATAGTTGTCGTGCTGGTATGCATACTGATGTGGGCGCAGGTGTTCAACATCATGTGCGATCAGGACGTACAATTTTTCAGCGGAATTTGCGCCATCAATAAATTTATTCCCTGGTAAGCGCATTTCAGTAACAGTTGATTACCTTCTTGTGCGGCAATGGTAAACTACGCTGTCTACATTGAGGTGGTGAAATGAACGAAGTTTTGAATTCTGGCGCGTTGAGTTTTGCGTCTTTAGTGGTATCGGTGGTGGTTCTGGTAATCGGGCTTGTATTGTGGTTTTTCATCAATCGGGCAAGTTCGCGTACTAACGAGCAGATTGAACTGCTTGAGGCGTTGTTGGAGCAGCAAAAACGACAGAACGCATTGCTCCGTCGTCTTTGTGAAGCTAACGAACCGGAAAAAGCAGAAGAGCCTACCGCGGTGCAAACTCAGGATGAAGATGATGACATCATTCGTCTGGTAGCCGAACGGTAGTAAACAGAAAGACAGGGTGAGAGTCTGTAGATGCTATTCTCAGATGCTTCATCCTGTCGTCAACGACATCAGATTATTTTCTTCTGCAACAATCCGGCAATTACTGCGCCGACACACGTGGAACCTGCGTTTTTCCAGATGCTCTGACCAATTAATATCTTATCTCTGGTTTGACATAAATATAATTATCCATAGATTAATAATATGATTGTATCATTTTTGTGATACCGATCGTTTTATTATCAGCGAAACGTTTCTCTTACTTTTTTTGTGCATTGTCATCATTCTTTCATTATTTTGGTGCAAAACCAGAATGCCGATCTCATTTTTACGCTTGTGATATTTTATGCATTACTAAGCATAAAAAATGATATCTGGCAGAGGCTGTGACAGATAATCTGGAACAGTTGAACCTGATGAGCTATGGTAGAAAAGTCCCTGCTACGGCGCAGGCCAGCCGGGGCAAGGGGAGAGAGGCGAGGATATATCTCTACTCGGCCTGGCGCATAACTGTGCAGTTGTTGTTTGATGAACTGCGTGATTTGTGCGACCGATCGAGACACGTTTAAAAATGGCTTGCCATTATTAACGTTGTATGTGATAACACGGTTTGGGTTAAACGAGGTACAGTTCTGTTTATGTGTGGCATTTTCAGTAAAGAAGTCCTGAGTAAACACGTTGACGTTGAATACCGCTTCTCTGCCGAACCTTATATTAGTGCCTCAAGCAGTAATGTCTCAGTTTTATCTATGTTATGCCTGCGGGCGAAGAAAATACTCTAAGGAATTTTGCAAATGGCAAAGATTAAAGGTCAAGTTAAGTGGTTCAACGAGTCTAAAGGTTTTGGTTTCATTACCCCGGCTGATGGCAGCAAAGATGTGTTCGTACACTTCTCCGCTATCCAGGGTAACGGCTTCAAAACTCTGGCTGAAGGCCAGAACGTTGAGTTCGAAATTCAGGACGGCCAGAAAGGTCCGGCTGCTGTTAACGTAACAGCTATCTGATCGATACCACTGATTTGAAGCGCTCAGGCGCAACCAATTCAGATATAAAGCCTCGCTTATGCGGGGCTTTTTAATTCAAATTACGTCAAAATATTTCTGAATGCCTCTCCATTAGCGCTTTGTTGCAAAGGCGCGATGTTCGTAGCATTGTTTTTCCCGCTTTCTCCCGGCAATTCCCGTTAAATCAGTCACCTGAAAAACTATCTTGCTGGAGCCCCGGTGAAAAAGAAAAACGACGGCGATGCGCGCAATTTTACTCCCGTACGTTTTGCCCTGCTTTGTGTGGCAATACTGTTGAGTCTGGGATTGTTGCTTGGTCGGGTTGCTTGGTTACAAATTGTCACCCCAACGAGCCTGGTCAAGCAGGAGGATATGCGTTCGTTACGTGAAGTCACAATCGCCTCACCGCGTGGGATGATTACCGACAGAGAAGGACGTCCTCTCGCAGTAAGCGTGCCGGTGAATGCAGTTTGGGCCGATCCGAAGACGATTGTCAGCAAAGGTGGCGTTGGCTATAACGAACGCTGGCAGGCATTGGCGAAGACCCTGCATATTTCACTCAGCACGCTGGCTGAACGTGTTAACAGCAATCCATCTGGCCGCTTTATTTATCTGGCGCGCCAGATCTCTCCTCAGCAGGCGCAGTGGGTCGATGATCTTAATCTCCCGGGGATTAATCTGCGCGAAGAATCCCGCCGTTTCTATCCCGCAGGCCATGTGGCGGCAAATCTTATCGGCTTTACGAACATTGATGGACAAGGTATTGAAGGCCTGGAGAAAAGTTTCAACAGCCAGTTGATGGGTAAACCCGGCTCTCGCCTTGTGCGCAAAGACAAGTTCGGGCATGTGATTGAAAATATCACGGAAGTGATGCCGGTCCCCGCGCACGAATTGCAGCTCAGTATTGATGAGCGCTTGCAGACGGTGACTGAAGATGCGCTGGACAATGCCGTAACATGGAATAAAGCGGAATCTGGAGCCGCGGTGCTGGTCAATATTGCCACCGGCGAAATCCTGTCGATGGCAAGCTTTCCCGACTTCAATCCCAATAACCGTGATGGCGCGGTGCTGGATGATTTTCGCAACCGTGCAATTAGCGACACCTTTGAACCCGGTTCAACCGTTAAACCGCTGGTGATCATGACTGCTCTGCAGCAAGGGATTGTGCAGCCTGATAGCGTCATTGATACCCATCCTTTTAATCTCGATGGACATCGCATCCGCGATGTCGGATTTTACCCGGAGCTATCGCTTACCGGTATTTTGCAGAAATCAAGCGATACCGGTGTGTCGCACCTTTCGCTGGCAATGCCGGTACAGAAACTGCTGGATACCTATAAACGCTTTGGTTTTGGCGACCCAACCGGGCTGGGGCTAACCGGAGAAAGTAGCGGTTTAATGCCTCAGCGACGTTACTGGAGCGATCTGGACCGGGCGACCTTTGCATTCGGTTACGGGTTAATGGTGACGCCGCTCCAGTTGGCGCATGTCTATGCCACCATCGGCAGTTTTGGTATTTACCGCCCCCTTTCTATTACGCGTATCGATCCGCCAGTGATAGGTACGCGGGTGATGCCGGAGGCGTTGGTGCATCAGGTTGAACATATGATGGAAAGCGTCGCGCTACCCGGCGGCGGTGGGACCAAGGCTGCGGTGAGGGATTACCGTGTTGCGGTGAAAACCGGGACGGCAAAGAAAATTGGTGATGACGGTAAATATGTCGATAAATACGTGGCTTATACGGCAGGGGTTGCGCCAGCGAGCGATCCAAAATTCGCGCTGGTCGTGGTGATTAATAACCCGCAAAACGGTGCTTACTATGGGGGAGCCGTCTCCGCGCCGGTCTTCAGCCAGATTATGGGCGATGTTCTGCGTCTGGAAAACGTCAAACCGGACGGCATGCCTGCTGACTCCGATCATCTGCTGGTGATGCACGGCAGCAGCGTATCCTCGCCGTCGCTGTAAGTTATTTTCCCAGGGCGCAATTCGCGTTACACTTGCGCCCTTAAGCCACCTGCCGGAGTTGTCATGTCGTTTTCCTGTCCTCTTTGCCACCAGCCTCTTACTCAAGCGAATAACAGTTTTGTCTGCCCGGAGCGACACCAGTTTGATGTGGCGAAAGAGGGATATGTTAACCTGATGCCTGTTCAGCATAAGCGGTCTCGCGATCCGGGTGACAGTGCGGAAATGATGCAGGCGCGCCGGGCATTTCTTGATGCTGGTCACTATCAGCCGCTACGCGATGCGATTGTGGATGCGCTCAAGCAGAGGCTGATTTCAGACGATGCGACGATCCTGGATATCGGCTGTGGGGAAGGGTACTACACTCACGCGTTTGCCGATGTGCTGGCGGGCTGTACAACCTTTGGTCTTGACGTCTCCAAAGTGGCAATTAAAGCCGCAGCCAGACGCTATCCGCAGGTGACCTTTTGCGTTGCCTCCAGCCATCGTCTGCCGTTCGCAGACGAGTCAATGGATGCCATCATCCGGATCTATGCGCCCTGTAAAGCGCAAGAGCTGGCTCGCGTGGTTAAACCGGGTGGATGGGTGATCACTGCCACGCCGGGACCGCGTCATTTAATGGAACTGAAAGGGCTGATTTATGATGAGGTGCGTTTGCATGCGCCACACACAGAGCAACTGGACGGTTTTGTTCTGCAACAGAGTATTGCGCTGGGATATCAGATGCAGCTTCAGGGCAGCGAGGCCGTTGCGTTACTGCAAATGACGCCGTTCGCCTGGCGGGCAAAGCCGGAAGTGTGGGAAACGTTAGCGGGGAAAACGACGTTTGACTGCCAGACCGACTTTAGTATTCATGTCTGGCAGCGTCTGAATTAACCGTGGAAGTGTGCCCAGAGGATCTGGGCACCGATACCAATCAGCACCACCCCACCCAAAATTTCAGCTCGTTTGCCCAGCATTGGGCCAATGAAACGACCAATCATCATGCCGAGCGTGGACATAATCAATGTGGCGCAGCCGATGGCCAGCGCTGTGGCAATAATGTTGACCTGCAGGAAGGCCAGACCCACCCCGACGGCCATCGCGTCGAGACTGGTCGCAATGGCAGTGGTGACCAGCAGCCAGAAACCGTGACGGCGCTGCGGCTCTTCCTCTTCATCACCGTTGTCGCGAAAACCTTCGATTATCATTCGCCCGCCTAAAAAGATCAGCAGAATGAAGGCGATCCAGTGGTTCCACTCCAGCACAAATTTGCTGGCCAGCATCCCCATGCCCCAGCCAATCAGCGGCGTAAGCGTTTCAACTGCGCCGAATATCAGTCCGGTGCGCAATGCTTCAGAAAATTTGGGTTTATGCAGGGTGGCGCCTTTGCCAATTGATGCGGCGAAAGCATCCATCGACATGCCGAAAGCGAGAAGAACGGTAGCGGTGAGATTCATAACAGCGTCCTGACCGGGGTATTCCATAAAACACATCACTGCCCCCAGTAACCATGCACACTGAGCGGACCCATTGTCTATACAGAGCCATTCAAATATGCATTGCAGTTGATGTGCCTATGGTCTCGCCTGACTAAACGTGATGTTCAGTCCGTACGTGCCACGTTTTTCAACGAGTATGTTGACACGTACATTTCCGGAGTCTGGAAATCGGCTACTCCCCAACGACGGGCGCAACCTTAACATATTTTGGGAATATAAAACAAGAAACGCAGAAATATTATTTGACTTCTAAATGAAAACAATTTTCATTTAGATTTATTTATAGATAAAACGTTAAATTAAATAACATATGGGCGGAGAAATATAGCCTTAGCTATGTTTATTTTTCACTGAGATATAAAAAACATAGTTCGGGATATATTTGTAACCTATTGGTTTGAAATGAGAAGTTTATATATCTTCTCCAGGTCGTCTATATTTCGTACGCGAATAAGCAATCGTCTTTGCTCTAATTGCATCACCAGCACACCGTCTTCTGATAAATTCATCTCTTTAATTCGGTCATATTCAATCCAGACATTGGCGAAGAAAAAACCTTTTTGTTTGAAAATAATTTTAGGCGTACGGATCCAGAACAGATACAACCCCATTAACACCAGTGCACATAATAACCATGTGGTAAATTGCGCGCCGTGGCTGGTGATGTTGTTGTAGATCAGAATAACAATCAAACCGATGAAGATAACGCTGTCGACTCGACTGCGTGGAAGCAGGGCAACAGTAAGTAGAGTGGGGCCATTACGGCGGGGCATGATGAACTGATCGTAAATGGCATACGCCAGCAGCGAAAAGATAAATAGAACCAGCACCAGGTCCGTGATAGTCATGAATCCTCAACCCTCTAAATAGAAAAACCGGGGGCAAGCCCCCGGTGATGTACAACAGTCTTACAGGCCGAGCAGGCCGACAGCGTAGCCCGCGATACCGATGACGAAAAAGCCAACGATGATCCACAGTGGGTTCACTTTCTTACGCAGAAGCCACATACAGGCGAAGGTCAGTAGCAGAGGAACCAGGCCCGGCATCAGCTGATCAAGGATTGTCTGCACAGTGGTCACGCGCGTTTGGCCATCCTGACCGGTGATGGTGGAGACCACCAGTGGGATATTCACGTGCGTCCACTTGTTAACCAAGGCCCCCATGACAAACAGGCCGAGGATTGACGCTCCCTCAGTCAGTTTCTGCAGGAAGCCGCCGCCCATATCTTTAACGATATCTACGCCTTTACGGTAGCCGTATGCCACGCCGTAGTAACGGGTTGCCAGACGTACCAGGTTGAACAGGATAAAGAACAGCAGTGGCCCAAGCAGGCTACCGCTCATCGCGATACCTGCACCCAGCGCGGCGAATACCGGGCGTACGGTACCCCAGAAAATCGGGTCGCCCACGCCTGCCAGCGGTCCCATCAGACCAACTTTGATACCGTTGATAGCACCATCGTCAATCTCTGCGCCATTCGCACGCTGTTCTTCCATTGCCAGTGTAACGCCCAGAACCGGTGCCGCTACATAGGGATGGGTGTTAAAGAATTCCAGGTGACGCTTGATAGCTTGCTTACGGGCGTCGTTGTTTTCCGGATACAAGCGGCGAATAGCCGGTACCATGGAGAAACAGAAGCCCAGCGCCTGCATACGTTCGAAGTTCCATGAACCCTGAAACAGGTTAGAACGAATGAACACGCCACGAATGTCACTCGGAGTGAGTTTTTTCTCGGTGGTAGTTTTAGTCATATCAACCATTTCGCTCACCTGCTAGTCCAGTTCGTTATCGAGATCGTTATTGCCAGCCGCCGCAGCAGGCGCACCGGCTACGCGGTTATATTTCGGGCTCAGCTGAATGTAGAGGATCGCCATTACTGCGCCAATCACACCCAGAGCAACCAGGTTGAAGTTAGTAAATGCCGCGGTGACGAAGCCGAGGTAGAAGAATGGCATCAGGTAGCCTGCGCGCATCATGTTGATGACCATCGCATAACCAACCACCACGATCATACCGCCTGCGATGTTCAGGCCGCCGGTCACGACTTCCGGAATGGCATTAAGCATGCTCTGAACTTCACTGGTACCGACAGAAATCGCTACGATTACCGCCGGGATAGCGATACGCATAGCCTGCAGGAACAGGGAGGAAACGTGCAGCCAGGAGAGCGCCGTCAGGTTGCCGTTTTCGGCCGCCTTATCCGCCGCGTGCTGGAATGCTACGGTGATGGTACGAACGATAATGGTCAGAACCTGGCCTGCTGCTGCCAGTGGTATCGCCAGCGCGATACCTGCACCGATACTTTGGTGACCCGCAATAACCAGAACGGTAGAGATAATGGAAGCCAGTGCAGCATCAGGCGCAACCGCAGCACCGATGTTCATCCAGCCCAGAGCGATCATTTCCAGGGTACCACCGATGATAATACCGGTTTTCATATCCCCTAGAACGGCACCAATCAGCGTACAGGCCACCAATGGACGGTGGAACTGAAATTCATCGAGTACCGACTCCATACCCGCGATACATGCGACGATGAACACCAGCACAATCTGAAGAGTGGTAATCTCCATTGTACTTCTCCTATTGCTATACAGACTTAAGTGTGAAAACTAAGTAAATGCCAGGTGGTTATTTCGCCTTGGCAATCAAATCCATCATTTTCAGTTTCTGATCGGTAGAAACCTTACGGGCTTCGAGCTCAATACCGCGTTCGTTGAGTTTCTTGAAGGCTTCGATGTCTTTTTCATCCACCGAAATCGCGTTGTTTACCTGCGTTTTCCCCTGGCGGAATGCCATGCCGCCAATGTTAACAGAGGTAATTTTTACGCCACCTTCAACGATGCGTTCTACATCGGTCGGGTTGGTGAACAGCAGCATTACACGCTCACCGGCGTATTTCGGGTTGTTATAGACGCGGATCATTTTCGCGACATCAACCACATGTGCGGTAACGCCTGGCGGTGCGACCTGAGTCAGCAACGTCTTACGCACGGTATCAGCAGCAACTTCATCACTGACGACGATAATGCGCGTTACGTTGGTTTCTTTGGTCCAGCGAGTTGCCACCTGACCATGGATTAAACGGTCATCGATACGTGCGAGGCCGATCTGCATATAGTCGTTCGGGCCCATCGGTTTCGCGGGTGCCGCTGCCTTAGGTGCTGCGACGGGGGCAGGAGCGGCTTTTTCAACAGGTTTTGCTTTCAGCGCTTTTACGCCTTCGCTACCCGTTTCAACCGCCAGTGCGACTAATTCATCGAAGCTGGGGTTGTCGTCACGCGCCATGAAGGTTTCTACCAGCATGGGAATGTTCACGCCTGCGATAACTTCATAATGCTCTTTATCGACAACAATGCGGCTCGCAGCGTTAAACGGGCTGCCTCCCCATGTGTCAACGAGAAACAGCACGCCTTTACTGGTATCCAGTTTTGCCAACTGAGCGTTATACTTTTCAATCAGCGTTTCGGCATTTTCGCCTGGAACGAAATCGATCCAGCCGACGTTTTCCTGCTCGCCTAACAACATCTCTGCTGTTTTAAGTAACTGCTCTGCAGCCCAACCATGTGTGCCTATTACAATAGCAATGGTCACTTGCTACCTCCTTTATTATCGTTAACACATCAACGTGAAGATGCATTTTGAATCGCTCGTCCGCAATCGAATCGATTCAGATAAGGGTTACAAAGAAAAACCTATGATTTTCGTGAATTATTTTAGATATCGAAAAAAATATTTTATGTGATGAAGATCCGTAATTTAACTTCCGATCAGAAGAAATTTCGAAGGGTGAAATATCTCCGAAACAACTTATTGCAAAGGAAGGTAAATCTTTGCTAAAAACCGGTTGTCTCTGTTATGTTTAGCATCTGTTTAATTACTCAGGAGTATAGGGCAGTAGCCCACCATATGGATCGTCACCGACGTCATTTCACCTTTAGGCCGTATCAAGCCTGTCAGTTTGGCACTTTTTGCCACAAACTTTATCTGCATATTGCTTTAACGCCTGAGATGTTCAGGGCGCAGTTTGATCATTCCTTAAGCAGGAGCTTGTCATGGAACTCTTAATGGACCCGCAGATTTGGGTGGGTTTGCTCACGCTTGTTGTTCTCGAAATTGTTCTGGGTATCGATAACCTGGTCTTCATTGCAATTCTTGCCGATAAGCTGCCACCGAAACAGCGAGATAAAGCGCGCCTCATTGGTTTGTCACTGGCGCTGATTATGCGTCTGGGCTTGTTGTCCGTGATTTCGTGGATGGTGACGCTGACAAAACCGCTGTTTACGGTCATGGACTACGCGTTTTCCGGGCGAGATCTGATTATGCTGCTGGGGGGTATCTTCCTCTTGTTCAAGGCTACGACAGAGCTGCATGAGCGGCTGGAAAACCGTGAACATGATACCGGGCAGTCAAAAGGCTATGCGAGCTTCTGGGTCGTGGTGACGCAGATTGTTATCCTCGATGCGGTGTTCTCGCTGGATGCGGTCATTACTGCCGTCGGTATGGTCAACCATCTGCCGGTGATGATGGCGGCGGTGGTTATTGCGATGGCGGTGATGCTGCTGGCATCGAAGCCGCTGACGCGATTTGTGAACCAACATCCGACGGTGGTGGTGCTGTGTCTGAGCTTCCTGCTGATGATCGGTTTGAGCCTGGTTGCCGAAGGGTTTGGCTTCCACATTCCGAAAGGCTATCTGTATGCGGCGATTGGCTTCTCAATTATCATCGAACTGTTTAACCAGATTGCCCGTCGTAACTTTATTCGCCACCAGTCGACTCTGCCGCTGCGTGCGCGGACTGCGGATGCAATCTTGCGTCTGATGGGGGGTAAACGTCAGGCCAGCGTGCAGATGGAATCCGACAATCCGGTTCCTGTTCCGGTCCCGGAAGGCGCGTTTGTGGAAGAAGAACGCTATATGATCAACGGTGTTCTCTCACTGGCATCCCGTTCATTACGCGGCATCATGACACCTCGTGGTGAAATTAGTTGGGTCGACGCCGATCTGAGCGTAGCGGAAATTCGCGAACAGTTGCTTTCTTCTCCACACAGCCTGTTCCCGGTGTGTCGCGGTGAACTTGATGAAATTATCGGTATCGTGCGTGCTAAAGAGCTGCTGGTGGCGCTGGAAGACGGCGTGGATGTTGCAGCGATTGCGTCTGCCTCGCCGGCAATTGTCGTCCCGGAAACGCTCGACCCGATTAATCTGCTAGGCGTGCTGCGTCGTGCCCGCGGTAGCTTTGTCATCGTCACTAACGAATTTGGCGTGGTGCAAGGGCTGGTAACACCGCTGGACGTATTAGAAGCGATCGCAGGTGAATTCCCGGATGCCGACGAAACCCCTGAAATCATTGCCGACGCCGGTGGCTGGTTGGTGAAAGGGGGAACCGATCTGCACGCGCTGCAACAGGCGCTGGACGTGGATACGCTGGTGGATGAGGACGAAGACATCGCCACCGTAGCAGGGCTGGTGATTGCGGCTAACGGTCACATCCCGCGTGTAGGTGATGTTATTGAGGTTGCACCGCTGAGCATTACGATTGTCGAAGCTAATGACTATCGTGTGGATTTAGTTCGCATTGTTAAAGAACAACCCACTCACGACGAAGACGAGTAAACGGGGTTAGCGAAATGGCATAATGGGCATGATATGGTGCCCGTTATGCCTGGCGGGCGGCGGCGTGCTGCCCGCCAGCCATTTGGGAAAATCACGAAGCGGCATCGGCTTGGCATACAAAAAACCCTGCAAGATATGTACGCCATGACGGCGTAAATGCTGCGCCTGTGCCTGCGTTTCTACGCCTTCAGCCACCAGTTCGATATTCAGCCTTTTTCCCAGCGCGATAATGATGTCTGTGACGGTTGAATTCACGGCGTCGGTTCCGATCGCCGAAGTAAATGATTTATCAATTTTCAGCACATCCGGGCGCAATTTTTCCAGCCAGGAGAGCGAGCTGTTTCCGGTACCAAAATCGTCAATCGCCAGCTTAACGCCGAGGCGATTCAACTCGCGCACGATCCGATAATCCACATCCAGTAAGGCATCGCGTTCGGTCAGTTCTATAACCAGTTGCTGGATGGGATGCTGGCTGAACCAGTACTGATTAAGGTCTTTTAACAGCGTACCGTGGCGGAAATGGCTGGCGGCAACATTGATACCGATATGAAACTGGCTACTCATCGGAAAAACGTGTCGTTGCTGAATGGTTTCTGCGATGACATGACGGGTAAGAGGGACAATCAGGTTGTGCTCTTCGGCGATAGGAATAAACACTTCCGGCGAAATCCAGCCCTGACGTGGGTTGTTCCAGCGCAACAGAATTTCTACACCCATACATTGCTGGGTCTGCGCGTTCAGCAGTGGCTGACAAAACAACTCGAACTCGTGTGCCGCGAGAGCCAGATTAATCTCCCAGGAAAAACTCATTCTGCTGGCGGTTGCCAGCCAGGCAAGGTATCCCACCAACAGGCTCAGGATCACCGCCAGCGGCAGTTGTGTCGGCAGATGTTTTATCGCCAATTCACTGGCGCCAGGGCCGGTGACGCTGATCGTGAAGGGAAAATGTTGCGATGAAAGCTGATAACGTTTTTCATCGTTCAGTGCAGGCAAGGTCTCGACAACACCTTGTCCGTAGAGCAGGTGGCGGTTGCCGACGGTTAAACTGGCGTTGGTGATTTGCGGTGGCTGGGGTTCCAGCAGCATGGTCGATAATAAATCAATATTGACGATTTCCAGCACCCCATTTTCGCCATCCGCGGAGGCCGGATACCACTGCGTCAGAATGGGACTACCTTTAATCAGCGAATGGTCGGTGGACAACAGAAGTTGCGCCTCCCGGCTCGGTAATTCAGGTTGAATTTGGCGGATAGGCACATTGCGATAGCCAAAGATACTGGAGCAATAAAGAATCCCCCCCTGAATCAGACTGATAGAGCGCACTGTTTGTAGCCTGGCAGCATGCTTGCTCAAAGGTAAACGCGCCACAGAGCAGGGAAGACCAATCAACGGGAGCAGTATATCGCGCCCGGCCTGCAGTGGGAGCAGCACATCATCCAGTGCCTCTACGGCATGATTAGCAAAGGTGACGGTGTAACGGTGATTTATATTACGCTCCGAAATAAATCGGACCGTTAATGTGAGGATGAGCGTCAGTAGTGCACATATTGTGCAGACGATTAAGCGATTACGGCGATAGTTTTGAATGATCCGTTGTGCTGTTTGCATGCGGGCCGCCCGATAAGCCGTTGGTCACAGAAGCCAACAGCAACAGAGCAAGTGTAGTGGGGAAAATTACAGTAGACGAGCGAGAAGGGGCAAATTCGCCCATCCGTCGCAGATGGGCGAAAATTAAGTATTAGTCACATTGAACTTTGATTGCCAAACCACCGCGTGACGTTTCGCGGTATTTGGCGTTCATGTCTTTACCTGTTTCGTACATGGTCTCAATGACTTTATCCAGCGAGACGCGTGGCGCGCTGGTGCGGCGCATCGCCATACGTGCGGCGTTAATCGCCTTCACGGACGCAATAGCGTTACGTTCGATGCACGGAACCTGCACCTGTCCGGCAACCGGATCGCAGGTTAAGCCCAGGTTGTGCTCCATACCGATCTCGGCAGCAACACACACTTGCTCAGGGCTCGCGCCCAGTAGCTCAGCCAGACCTGCAGCAGCCATGGAGCATGCCACACCGACTTCACCCTGACAGCCTACTTCGGCGCCAGAGATAGAGGCGTTCATCTTGTACAACGCACCAATTGCCCCCGCCGCCAGGAAATAACGGGTGTAGATATCCGGGCTGACGGACTCGATGAAATGATCGTAATAGGCCAGTACTGCAGGCACGATCCCGCAGGCACCGTTGGTTGGCGCGGTTACAACGCGACCACCCGCGGCGTTTTCTTCGTTAACCGCCAGCGCGAACATGTTCACCCAGTCGATCACGTTCATCGGATCGTTGGAGAGCTTGTCGCTGGAAACCAGCATACGACGCAGGGCGGAGGCACGGCGAGGAACGCGCAGCGGACCCGGCAGCACGCCTTCGGTGTTCATCCCACGATCGATACAAGCCTGCATGGTCTGCCAGACGTTGCCAAAGTACTCTTCAATCTCTTTTTTACTGTGCAGCGCAAGTTCGTTCTGCATCACCATGCCAGAGAGAGACAAACCGGTGCTGTTGCAGTATTCCAGCATTTCAGTGGCGGATTTGAACGGATAAGGTACGCTGACCTCATTCGTTGCATCCTGACCAAAATGTTCTTCATCAACGATGAACCCACCGCCAATGGAATAGTACGTTTTGCTGTAAATGACGGTTTCGCCATTGTACGCATGGATCTGCATCCCGTTTTCATGCAGCGGCAGGTTGCCGTTGTGAAAACGCATGCCGTCATTCTGCGGGAAATCCACTTCGTGCTGCCCCTGCGCAAGCAGCAGGCGGCCACGCGTTTCTACGTCGCGGATAAATCCGGGGATGCTGTCAATATCCACGGTAGCAGGCTCATTGCCCGCCAGACCCATAATAATGGCGATATCGGTGTGGTGACCTTTACCCGTGAGCGACAGTGAACCATACACGTCGACGGCGACACGAGTAACGCTGTCCAGTAATCCTTTTTCGACCAGGTCATCGACGAACTGTTTACCCGCCTTCATAGGCCCTACGGTATGGGAAGATGAGGGACCAATCCCCACCTTAAACATGTCGAATAGACTAATCACGATAATACTCCTACAGGGCGACTGGGCTTTCCAGTAACGATGTTATAACTGCGCATAGTGTAAGAGGGAACGCGGCGATCGGCTTAACTATTCACATGAATTAAACTAATAGATAACCGCGGTTTTACTAATGTTGTGACCTGAGTTTCAAGTTGTCTATGGCGTGCGTAAAGATAAGTATAGTCAGGGCTTGACGCCAATTTGCAGCGCCAGCTCACGAATTATTCCGGCGGTCATTCCCCAGACGAAATAGTGTTCATACCAGGAAAGCCATACACGATGTGAATCACCGCGACGGTAGATATCCAAAGGATGATAGCGACCTAAATGCAGGGCCTGCGCCAGCGGCATTTCGAACACTGCAGACACTTCATCCTCACTGGCGCGATACGGTAAATTTGGCGGGATAATACCTACCACTGGCGTGACCTGAAATCCGGTAACGCTGTCGACCGGTGGCAGCACGCCAATCACCTCAACGCAAGAAGGTGGGATCGCCACTTCTTCCTGCGCTTCGCGAAGGGCGGCGGCAATCAATGAAGCATCGCTGCTGTCCACCGCGCCGCCGGGAAAGGCGACCTGTCCGGCGTGCTTGCGCAGATGAACGGATCGCTGGGTTAACAGCAATCCCGGCTGCGCACGGCGTACGACAGGGATCAGTACGGCGGCCTGGCGCTGGTTTAACGCGGCATGATTGACCTGCGGGCGCAGGAGTTGGAAGCGCGATAAAAAATCATCAAGCGTCAGGCTGCTGTATTCCACGTGTCAGTTCTCCAGTTGGTGCAAAATACGATTCACTTTATCAAACGTTTCCTGATACTCCGCGTCTTCCTGACTGTCTGCAACAATGCCACCGCCAGCGGAGCAATAAATTTGTCCGTTTGTGGCTGTCAGTGTGCGAATGGTGATGCTGGTATCCATATTGCCGCAAAAGCTCAGATAACCAATGCTGCCGCACCAGGCGTTGCGTCTTTGCTGCTCCAGTTCGTCGATAATTTCCATCGCCCGCACTTTTGGCGCGCCGGTGATGGAGCCGCCAGGGAAGGCGGCACGCAGCAGATCTGCGGCGTGTAATGACTCTGGCAGACGTGCGGTAATGGTGCTGACCAAATGATGAACGGCAGGGAACGGTTCAACCACAAACAGCTCCGGAACCTTTACCGAACCCGGTACAGCAACGCGGCCAATATCGTTACGCATCAAATCGACGATCATCAGGTTTTCCGCCCGATCCTTTGGCGAATTTGCCAGCTTGTCGGCTTGCTGGCGATCGGCATCAGGATCGTCCAGTCTGGGTAGCGTACCTTTGATGGGGCGTGTCTGGATATGCTGATCTTCCAGTTGAATAAAGCGTTCCGGTGACAGACTGAGGATTGCGCCGTCTTCCAGGCGTATAAACGCGCTGAATGGCGCGCGGTTAGCGCGATTGAGCTGCACAAACGCTTGCCATTCATCTCCCTGATATTGCGCCTGAAAACGTTGGGCCAGGTTGACCTGATAGCAGTCGCCGCTGTGCAAATAGTGCTGCACCTGACGAAATTTTTCGCCGTATTGCTCACGGCTCATATTCGAGTGCCATGCCGACGTTAATGTAAATGGCTCGCGTACCGGCGGCAGTTGATTTTCGAGCCACGCCAGACGGGCATGCACATCGCTATGGCTAAGCAGTGATACAGTCTGTAGCTGGTGATCGACAATCAACGCCCAGTCATAGATACCGACGCCCATATCCGGCAGGGCAATATCGCGTTCGGCAATATTTGGCAGCGATTCAAAGCGGCGGCCCAGATCGTAGCCAAACAAACCCAGTGCGCCGCCCTGGAACGGGAGGTCGGGATGATAATCAGGCTGAATAGCCTGAGCGGTTAGCGTTGAATATAATACTGCCATCGGGTCATCAAGCGTGCGCAAAATGCCTTGCCTGTCCTTGACCATAGTCTCCTGTGCACGCGTAACCAGGGTCGCTACAGGGTCGGCGACCAGAATATCAAAACGGTTATGCGGATGATCGGCATGACCTGAATGCAACAGCATCGCCCAGGGCAGATGGCTTAAGGTCGAAAAATAGCGTTCAGCGGCGTCCTGACACCAGGGTAATGTGATTACTGCGGGAGATAACGTCTTCATCAGTCCTGACTCGTTGCTACTCTACTGGCTAACTGCCCGGTAGCATGAAATAATTAGCGCAGACAATTTAGCAGGAGTTAACAATGTTTGCAGGTTTACCTTCACTCAGTCATGAGCAGCAGCAAAAAGCAGTAGAGCGGATTCAGGAACTGATGTCGCAGGGGATGAGCAGCGGACAGGCGATTGCTCTGGTTGCTGAAGAGCTACGCGCCAGCCATACCGGTGAACGGATCGTGGCGCGTTTTGAGGATGAAGACGAATAGCGCCGCTTAAACCGCAGCGATAATCTTGATCTCGACTTTGTATTTCGGGTTCATCAATCCGGCCTGAACGGTACAACGTACCGGCGCGTGACCGGCAACGACCCACGCATCCCAGGCTTTGTTCATGGCGGCAAAATCACTTTTGTCCGCCAGAAAAAGGGTGGCATCAAGGATTCGTGACTTGTCGCTACCCTGTTTTTCCAGCACCGCATCAATTTGCGCCAGCGTATTTGCCGTTTGCTCAAAAGCGTCTGCATCCAGATTCTCCGGCACGCCGGTGTAGTACAACGTGTTGTTATGGATAACCACGTCAGACCAACGAGCTTCAGCATCAATGCGCACAATCGTCATAAATCATTCCTTATTTGCATTTTTCTTCATGGGCTTCAGATTGCGCCAAGACTGCCATAATGTTGCGCCCGCGTCACCTCTTCAACTGGCGAAAGACCCGCTGGCCTGACATAATCCCTGTTCAAATGAACAGGGGGCAGTGTGACGGACGATTTTGCAGCAGACGGTCAATTGGCTAAAGCGATACCGGGTTTTAAACCGCGTGAACCACAGCGACAGATGGCGATTGCTGTCAGTCATGCCATTGAAAAATCACAACCGCTTGTTGTAGAAGCCGGCACTGGCACAGGTAAAACGTACGCTTACCTCGCCCCAGCGCTTCGCGCTGGAAAGAAAGTGATTGTGTCGACGGGATCGAAAGCGTTGCAGGATCAGCTCTACAGTCGCGATCTTCCCACCGTTGCCAAAGCACTGAAATTCACCGGTAAGCTGGCGTTGCTAAAAGGGCGCTCCAACTACCTGTGTCTGGAACGCCTCGAACAGCAGGCGCTGGCGGGTGGTGATCTACCGGTACAAACGTTAAGCGATGTCATACTGCTGCGCTCATGGTCAAATCAAACGCTTGATGGCGACATCAGCACCTGCGTCAGCGTGGCGGAAGACTCTCAGGCCTGGCCGCTGGTAACCAGCACAAACGATAATTGCCTTGGCAGCGACTGCCCGCTGTATAAAGAGTGCTTTGTCGTTAAAGCGCGCAAGAAGGCGATGGAAGCGGATGTCGTCGTGGTGAACCATCATCTGTTTCTCGCTGATATGGTGGTGAAAGAGAGTGGATTTGGTGAATTAATCCCCGAGGCAGGCGTGATGATCTTCGATGAAGCCCATCAGCTACCTGATATCGCCAGCCAGTACTTTGGTCAATCGCTTTCCAGTCGCCAACTGCTGGATCTGGCAAAAGACATCACCATTGCCTATCGCACCGAGCTGAAAGACACCCAGCAGTTGCAAAAATGCGCGGACCGGCTGGCGCAAAGCGCTCAGGACTTTCGCCTACAGCTCGGCGAGCCCGGCTATCGTGGAAACCTACGAGAGCTGTTGGCTGACCAGCGTGTGCAGCGCGCGTTTTTGCTGCTCGATGACACACTTGAGCTCTGTTATGACGTGGCGAAGCTGTCTCTCGGCCGTTCTGCCTTGCTGGATGCTGCGTTTGAACGTGCCACGCTTTACCGTGCGCGCCTGAAGCGTCTGAAAGAGATCAACCAGCCAGGCTTCAGCTACTGGTATGAATGCACCTCCCGCCATTTTACGCTCGCGCTGACGCCGCTTACCGTGGCCGACAAATTCAAAGAAGTGATGGAGCAAAAACCGGGCTGCTGGATTTTTACTTCCGCGACGCTGTCGGTAAACGATGACCTTCATCATTTCACCGCGAGGTTGGGGATTGAAGATGCCGAGTCGATGTTATTGCCGAGTCCATTTGATTACACCCGTCAGGCGCTGCTGTGCGTGCCACGTAATCTCCCGCAAACTAACCAGCCGGGGGCAGCGCGGCAGTTGGCTTCCATGCTGCGACCTATTATTGAAGCGAACAACGGTCGCTGCTTTATGCTGTGCACTTCGCACGCGATGATGCGCGAACTGGCGGAACAATTCCGCGCCACCATGACGCTTCCCGTGTTGCTGCAGGGCGAAACCAGTAAAGGGCAACTGTTACAGCAGTTTGTCAGCGCAGGTAATGCATTACTGGTCGCCACCAGCAGCTTCTGGGAAGGGGTAGACGTGCGCGGTGATACGCTGTCGCTGGTCATTATCGACAAACTGCCGTTTACCTCGCCGGATGACCCGCTGTTAAAAGCCCGAATGGAGGACTGCCGCCTGCGCGGCGGCGATCCGTTTGAAGACGTGCAGTTGCCGGATGCGGTAATCACCCTGAAGCAGGGGGTAGGGCGTCTGATACGTGATGCCGACGATCGCGGCGTGCTGGTGATTTGCGACAATCGTCTGGTTATGCGGCCATACGGCGCCACCTTCCTGGCGAGTCTTCCTCCTGCGCCGCGGACGCGTGACATAGCTCGCGCGGTTCGCTTTCTTGCCATACCAACGACTGAGTAATTTGTTACGGAGTGTGGTAAGATGCGCGCCAAATTTATTGATCTGATCACAAATACCCATGCGAATTCTGGCTATCGATACCGCCACAGAGGCGTGCTCTGTTGCCCTGTGGAATGACGGTACTATCAAGGCTCACTTCGAGCTTTGCCCACGAGAACATACCCAACGAATTTTACCGATGGTCGAGGAAATCCTGGCCGCTGGCGATCTCACGTTAACCGACATTGACGCCCTGGCATTTGGGCGCGGTCCCGGTAGTTTCACCGGTGTCCGTATTGGGATTGGCATTGCCCAGGGGCTGGCGTTAGGCGCGAATTTACCGATGATCGGCGTCTCCACTCTCGCGACAATGGCACAGGGGGCCTGGCGTAAATCGGGCGCTACCCGCGTACTGGCCGCGATTGATGCGCGTATGGGTGAAGTGTACTGGGCTGAATACCAGCGTGATGAAGATGGCATCTGGCACGGCGAAGAGACAGAAGCGGTGTTAACGCCGGAGCAGGTACACGATCGCCTGCTGCAGCTTTCTGGCGACTGGGTAACCGTTGGCACGGGCTGGCCAGCCTGGCCTGAGCTTGGTAAAGACAGCGGTCTGACGCTCAGCGATGGTGATGTGCTGCTTCCTGCGGCAGAAGATATGCTGCCTGTCGCCACGCAAATGCTGGCTGCCGGTAAGACCGTGGCGGTTGAACATGCTGAACCGGTTTATTTACGTAACACCGTGGCGTGGAAGAAACTTCCCGGTAAAGAATGAATCTTAGTAGTACATCCCTGGTAAATTCGCACTGATGTCAATACACAGCATCGCGAACATGTCCGGGCAGAGGCTAAGAAAAGGGAGTCGCAATATGGTGGTGCAAAAGCAGTTATTGAAAGGTGTACTGGCAGGCGTATTGGCGTTATCGCTAAGTGGCTGTGTCACCATCCCGGATGCGATTAAAGGTTCGAGCCCGACACCGCAGCAGGATCTGGTGCGGGTGATGAATGCGCCGCAGTTGTACGTCGGACAAGAAGCACGTTTTGGCGGTAAGGTGGTGGATATTCAAAACCAGCAGGGGAAATCCCGACTGGAGATCGCCACTATGCCGCTCGATAGCGGGGCACGACCGATTCTGGGCGAAGCGTCACGCGGGCGAATTTATGCCGATGTTAACGGTTTCCTCGACCCGGTAGATTTTCGTGGTCAACTGGTCACCGTCGTCGGACCCATTAGCGGAACTGTGGACGGAAAAATTGGTAGTACACCGTATAAGTTCATGCTGATGCAGGTAACCGGTTATAAACGCTGGCATATTACTCAGCAAATTGTGATGCCTCCGCAGCCGATTGACCCCTGGTTCTACGGTGCGCGTGGCTGGCCTTACGGTGGCTACGGCGGATGGGGATGGTACAATCCCGGTCCCGCGCAGGTTCAGACGATAGTAACAGAGTAACTCTTTGTTTTAATGATAAAAGAAACAGCGGCTCGTCCGCTGTTTCTGCATTAACGTGGATATAAGAAAAATAAATAGTGACGTGCTTCGCAACCTTGTCGTTGTGTAATAAACAAACTGGTACGCTGAGTTAATATTATGTTAACAGTTTGTTTATTGTCTGGGGTTGTGATGACGACGAATACGCATTTTAGAGGTGATGTATTGAAAAAGGTTTGGCTTAACCGTTATCCCGCTGGTGTTCCCGCGGAGATCAATCCTGACCGTTATCAATCCCTGGTGGAACTCTTTGAACACTCAGTAAGACGGTATGCCGATCAACCCGCGTTTATGAACATGGGGGAGGTGATGACCTTCCGCAAACTCGAAGAGCGCAGTCGGGCATTCGCGGCTTATTTGCAACAAGGACTTGGACTGAAAAAGGGCGATCGCGTGGCACTGATGATGCCCAACCTGTTGCAATATCCCGTTGCACTGTTTGGGATTTTACGTGCTGGCATGATAGTTGTGAACGTGAACCCGCTGTACACGCCTCGCGAGCTGGAACATCAGCTCAACGATAGCGGTGCATCGGCGATCGTCATCGTCTCTAACTTTGCTCACACGCTGGAGAAAGTGGTCGATAAGACCTCAGTTCAACACGTGATCCTCACGCGTATGGGCGATCAGTTGTCGACCGCGAAAGGGACGCTGGTTAACTTCGTCGTGAAATATATCAAGCGTCTGGTGCCGAAATATCACCTGCCGGATGCCATCTCGTTTCGCAGTGCGCTGCAAAACGGCTACCGCATGCAGTATGTGAAGCCGGAAGTCGTGTCAGAAGATTTGGCTTTCCTGCAGTATACCGGTGGTACCACCGGCGTGGCGAAAGGCGCAATGCTCACGCACCGTAACATGCTGGCTAACCTGGAGCAGGTTAATGCCACCTATGGTCCGTTGCTGCATCCGGGCAAAGAGTTGGTGGTGACGGCCCTACCGCTGTATCACATTTTTGCGCTGACGATGAACTGCCTGCTGTTTATTGAGCTGGGCGGTCAAAATCTGCTGATTACCAACCCGCGCGATATTCCCGGACTGGTAAAAGAGCTGGCGAAATATCCCTTCACCGCGATGACCGGCGTCAACACGCTGTTTAACGCGCTGCTAAATAACAAAGAGTTCCAGCAACTGGACTTCTCGTCACTGCACCTTTCTGCAGGCGGCGGGATGCCGGTTCAACAGGCGGTAGCGGAACGTTGGGTGAAGCTGACGGGGCAGTATCTGCTGGAAGGCTATGGCCTGACGGAGTGCGCTCCGCTGGTGAGCGTCAACCCTCACGATATCGACTACCATAGCGGCAGTATCGGGTTACCGGTTCCGTCTACCGAGGTCAAACTGGTGGATGATGACGACAACGAAGTGCCACCGGGAGAACCGGGCGAACTGTGCGTGAAAGGTCCGCAGGTGATGCTGGGGTACTGGCAGCGACCAGACGCCACAGACGAAATCGTCAAAGACGGCTGGCTGCACACCGGCGATATTGCGGTGATGGATGATGAAGGCTTCCTGCGTATTGTTGATCGTAAGAAAGATATGATCCTGGTCTCCGGCTTTAACGTCTATCCGAACGAAATTGAAGACGTGGTGATGCAACATCCAGGTGTGCAGGAAGTGGCTGCCGTTGGCGTGCCATCAGGCAGCAGCGGTGAAGCGGTGAAAATTTTTGTGGTGAAGAAAGACGCCTCGTTAACCGATGAAGCGCTGGTTACTTTCTGCCGTCGTCACCTGACGGGCTATAAAGTACCGAAGCTGGTGGAATTTCGTGATGAGTTGCCGAAATCTAACGTCGGTAAAATTTTGCGACGAGAATTACGTGACGAAGCGCGCGGCAAAGTGGACAATAAAGGCTGAGCGTTAAGACAGCCAGCAGAAAGCGCCGGATAATCCGGCGTTTTTTTTGGCGAAAACCTAAGAGAGCACGATTTGAATTATCAAATGATCACCACGGACGACGCGTTGGCCACGCTGTGCGAAGCCGTTCGTGAATTTCCGGCGATAGCCCTGGATACCGAATTTGTTCGCACGCGTACCTACTACCCGCAGTTGGGACTGATCCAGCTGTTTGATGGCAAACACGTTGCTCTGATTGACCCGCAGGGGATCACCGACTGGTCGCCGCTGCGCGATATCCTGCGTGACACTGCGATCACCAAATTCCTGCATGCCGGAAGTGAAGACCTCGAAGTGTTTCTCAACACGTTTGGTGAGCTCCCGCAACCACTGATCGATACACAGATTCTGGCCGCCTTTTGTGGGCGCCCACTGTCGTGGGGCTTTGCTGCGATGGTGGAAGAGTTCACCGGGGTGGTGCTGGATAAAAGTGAATCACGTACCGACTGGCTGGCCAGACCGCTGACCGAGCGGCAGTGCGAGTATGCGGCGGCAGATGTCTGGTATTTATTACCGATCACCACAAAACTCATGGCAGAAACCGATGCGTCCGGCTGGCTGCCCGCTGCGCTGGACGAATGTCGTTTGATGCAACAGCGTCGTCAGGAAATTCTGGCACCCGAAGATGCGTGGCGAGAAATTACCAATGCCTGGCAGTTGCGTACCCGTCAGCTCGCCTGTCTGCAACTGCTTGCCGACTGGCGACTGCGTAAAGCGCGCGAGCGCGATCTGGCGGTAAACTTCGTGGTGCGTGAAGAGCATCTGTGGGCGGTGGCCCGTTATATGCCGGGCAGTCTGGGCGAGCTGGATAGTCTGGGACTTTCCGGGAGCGAAATTCGTTTCCACGGCAAGACGCTGATCTCCCTGGTAGAAAAGGCACAGGCCTTACCGGAAGAGTCGCTGCCGCAACCGTTGCTGAATCTGATGGATATGCCGGGTTATCGCAAGGCATTCAAAGCCATTAAAGCCCTGGTGGCCGATGTGAGTGCGGAGCAGAATCTTAGCGTGGAACTCCTTGCTTCGCGTCGTCAAATCAACCAACTGCTCAACTGGCACTGGAAATTAAAGCCGCAGGCGTCCCTGCCGGAGCTGATTTCCGGTTGGCGTGGCGAACTGATGGCCGACCGCCTCAAGACGCTGCTGCTGGACTATCCACAGTAAGCGAGCAGGCCGACCGGGTAGTCCATCGCTTATCCGGTCGGTTAAATTCTACAAATCAAGCACCAGGCGTTTGCCTTTGGCACGTGAACAGCAAATAAGCATGCTCTGCTGGCTGGCTTTTTCGTCGTCGCTAAAGTAGTGATCGCGGTGATCCGCTTCCCCTTCAAGAATCGTCGTCTCACAGGTACCGCACACGCCTTCACGGCACAGACACTCGACTCTGGCAGCTTTGTTATTTTCGATAACCTGCAGAATCGTCATCTCTTGCGGAACGACAAACTCACGTCCGGAACGTGCCAGCACGAGGGTGAAAGCATCACCGCTCTTATCTTCTACCGCAAATTGCTCGAAATGTAGCGTATTGTTATCCAGACCGTGGCGGGCGGCCTCGCTTCTTACGGCATCGTTAAGCGCGGCCGGGCCGCATGTATAAATATGGGTGCCGGGTTCTACATCGGCAAGCAGACGTGCCAGGTCGAGGCGTGTGCCTTCACTCGAAAGGTGCAGATGAATGCGATCGGCCTGGCGGTGCTGTTTCAGTTCATCATGAAACGCGCAGTTTTCAGGGCTGAGTGAACAGTAATGTAGCTGCCACTGTGCCTGGGCGCTTTCGAGTTCCGGGATCTGCGACAGGAAGGGCGTAATACCGATGCCGCCAGCGATTAACAAATGCTTTTGCGCCTGCGGTTCGAGGGCGAAAAGATTATTGGGCGTGGAAATCGTCAGCGTATCGCCGGGTTTGACCTGCTGATGCAGGTATCGTGAGCCGCCTTTGGAATTCTCCTCCAGGCGCACAGCGATTTGCCAGGTGCGGGTATCCAACGGCGAGCTCATCAGCGAGTACGCGTTGCTATAGAGATTTTCGCCATCGCGCATCTGCACGATGATATGGCTGCCGCCCTGGAACGCAGGCAACGGATCGCCTGAGGCAGCCGTTAAGGTGAAGCGCTTTACATGCGCGGTAATCGTTTCAATCTGACTGACCTGAACTTCTCGCATTTGATATTCAGACATTGCGGCACTCCCTAAAAAATCTGTCCGGCGCGGGTTACCCGGCGCGCCGGAATCTGTCGTTACAGCCCCTGGCAGAGATATTTCATCTCCAGGTAATCTTCGATACCGTGTTCAGAACCTTCTCGTCCCAGCCCTGATTGCTTCACACCACCGAAAGGGGCGACTTCATTCGAGATCAGTCCGGTATTAATACCGACCATGCCATACTCCAGTTGCTCTGAAACACGCCAGATGCGTGCGGCATCATTGCTGTAGAAGTAGGATGCCAGTCCATAAATGGTGTCATTTGCCTGGCGGATCGCATCCTGTTCATCTTCAAACTTCACCAGCGCGGCGACCGGTCCGAATATCTCTTCCTGGAGTAACTGCGTGCCCGGCTGCACGTTGCCGATGACGGTGGGCGTAAAATAGTTTCCTCCCAGAGCATGGCGTTGACCCCCGGTTAACAGCGTGGCGCCCCACGTCAGCGCGTCATCAAGAAGCGACTGCACTTTGTCGACGGCGGCGCTATTGATCAGCGGACCGGTTTGTACGCCGGGTTGCTCACCGTTGCCGACTTTCAGAGCGGCGACCCGGGCCACGAATTTCTCACAAAACGCGTCATAAACAGCCTGATGAATGTAAAAACGGTTCACGCAAACACAGGTCTGTCCGGCATTGCGGAATTTAGCCACCAGCGCGCCTTCAACGGCTTTGTCGAGATCCGCGTCCTCAAATACGATAAACGGCGCGTTGCCGCCCAGCTCCAGCGAGACCTTTTTGATAGAATCGGAACACTGGCGCATCATTACGCGCCCTACCTCGGTAGAGCCGGTAAACGACAGTTTGCGTACGCGATCGTCTGCGGTGAACAATGCACCAATTTCGCGGGACTTTCCGGTCACGACATTGATAACACCCGCCGGAATACCGGCCTGACGTGCAAGTTCTGCCAGCGCCAGAGCGGTAAACGGTGTTTCGTTGGCCGGTTTTACTACCATCGTACAACCTGCAGCCAGCGCGGGACCGGCTTTGCGGGTGATCATTGCCGCAGGGAAGTTCCATGGTGTTATTGCCGCGCAGACACCGATACCCTGACGGATAACCATCAACCGTTTATCCGCCGCAGGCGAGGGGATAATCTCGCCATTAGTACGTTTAGCCTGCTCGGCAAACCACTCAATAAACGACGCGGCATAGACAATCTCTCCTTCCGCCTCAGCCAGCGGTTTGCCCTGCTCGGCGGTCATGATTTGCGCCAGCGCCGTTTTGTTGTCGAGAATTAAATGATGCCAGGCTTTAAGCAACGTGGAACGTTGGGCTGCGGTCATTGCCCGCCAGGCAGGAAGCGCCTGAGAGGCGGCATCAATGGCGCGTTGCGCCTCTGACGTTCCCATGTTGGGAATTTGTCCCAGAACGGCCCCTGTTGCCGGGTTGCTGACCGACAACGTGTTACTGTCATCGGCATCACACCACAGTCCGGCGATAAACGCCTGCTGGCGAAAAAGTGAGGTCTGAAAAACGGTCATGACGAACTCCTTCACTGATTAATCCTGAAACACCTGAGCGACCAGGTTATGGAAATGGGCAATGCCATGTTCGGAGATTCCGCTACCGCTGGTATCCGCCATAATGCGTCCCTGTCCACGATAGCCACGTGATTTCAGACCTTTTTGTACGCTCTCAACCAGGCGTAAATCCTCAGGGCGGAAGACATTGCGATACCATTCGATCAGCGCTTTTTGCTCTTCGGTCAGCTCTTCATTAGTGAAATAGATGTCGTAGTTTTGCAGTGTGGTTTCTGCATCCACCGGGAATTCATAAATAACGGTCATCATGCCTTTGATTGGCGTGACGTTAAGCATGGTGCACGGCCACAACCAGAAGCCGTGGAACGCAGCATCAACACCTTCTTCGAACTTAAACGACTGTTCAGAGGGTTTGGCAAAACCGTATTGCAGCGTCCAGTTGCCGTGCATGGTATGCCAGTAACGGTCAACCTGTACTGAGTCGGAAAAACCAGGGTGGGCCGGACCGCAGTGGTAGCACTCCAGATAGTTATCAACGATATTTTTCCAGTTGGCCGGCGTGCGGGTAGTGAAACGCGCGGCGAGTTTCAGATCATGTACATCAGGGCAGGCCTCGACGACTTTGGCTGCCAGTCCCGGAAGCTGATCTTCAACGCTACCGGCGTTCGGGTCCATATTGATGAATACAAAACCGGCATATTCTTCGAGTCGCACTGGTGTCAGATGAGCCTTCTCACTGTCAAAGTTGGCGACGTTTTCACAGTTACGGGCATGAGCCAGATTGCCATCAAGTTTGAATGCCCACGCGTGGTAGGGGCAGGTAATCACGTTCTTGGCTTTCCCTTCGCCGCTCAGCAGTTGATGACCACGATGCGGGCAGACGTTGTAGAATGCGCGCAGTACATTATCGCGGCCACGCACCAGCACGATGTTCTCACCAATCACTTCACGCGTGACATAGTCATTTGGCTTTGCCAGTTCGCTGCTGTGGGCAACACAAATCCAGCTTTTGGCAAATACGTTCTCTTGTTCGTGTTCAAAAGCCTGCTGGTCGGTATAGAACCGTGCCGGGATAGTCCAGGCGTCCTGCGGATTGGCACAAAAATTTTGCGGCAGAATAAACTCAGGGCTCAGATTGCTCATTGGATTACCTTTAATTTGTGAGTAAGAAGATTTTTGACTGGCGCTTAATTGCCGCCTTTGAGTAGTGTCCCAGCCGGTGGCGTGACAGGCGCGTCGCCCGGTGCTTCGGGAAGATGACTTTCAATTTGGTGAGCAGGAACATGGGCATAATCCTGCCGTACCCAGCGAAGAAAACCGCCGACCTTTACCAACAGGATGGCGAGGAAGGGAAGGGCGGTCAGTACCACCGTGGTCTTCATTGTTTCCAGAGACGCACCGGTGAATAAAATTGATAATGGAATTAATGTGATGACCACACACCAGAACAAACGTAAGCCACGTTCAGGATCATCCCCTTCCTGTAGATTACGTGTGCTGGTGGCTGCCATGGTGTAGGCCACAGCATCCATATGCGAGGCAAGGAAAATAATCATGATGGCCAGATACGCGACCAGGAACAGCTTCCCGGCAGGCAGTGACATCAGTACCTGCTGCACAGCCGTTTCTCCGCCCTGCGTTGCCATGATCTGCGGGATATCAATCACGCCATTGACAAACTGATGGATAGAGTAGCTCTCCATCACCCCGAAGAAGAACCAGCAGCCAACGGTGCTACCGAGGATTAATGCCCAGATAACCTCTTTAATTTTGCGACCACGGGATACGCGCGTGACAAACATAGCGACGCCCGGGGTGTAGGAGATCCACCACAGCCAGTAGAACACCGTCCAGTTGCGGGTAAACTCACCGTTACCGAGTGGATCAGTAAACAGACTCATCTGCAAAAAGTTTTGTGTCGTCAGGCCAATAGCGTTGATGATGTTATTGGTGATGAACTCGGTTGGGCCGACAATCAGTACCACCAACGGCAGTAAAAATGCCCCCCAGCCGACCATTTTGCTCAGACGTTGCAGACCATTGTTGATGCCAATCCAGGAACTCAGGCAGAAAATGCCGCCAGAGAACAGGATCACAAAGGCTTGCACCGTGAAGTTATCCGGTAAACCGGTGAGTGCTGATAAACCACGAGTGAAGGTTGCAGCGGTAACGACCAGGGAGATGGTTAACGCGCCGACGGTGGCGATCAGGAACATCAAATCGACCAGTCTTCCCCATACGCCCTGTGGATGAACGCCGGTGATAGCAGCAATTATCCCGGACAGGCTCAAGCCTTTATTTTTACGCACATGGAAATGGTAGGCCATGGTTAACGAGGCCAGCGTGTAGGTCGCCCATGCGCTGATCCCCCAATGGAAAAAGGAGTAAGGCAGACTGAATTCCAGGGCCTTTTGTGATTGTGGGGCGATGTTCAGCCCCGGCGTTTGGTAGTAATAGGCCCATTCAGCAACCCCCCAGTAGAGCGTGGAGGAGCCTAATCCAGCGCAAATAAACATAAACAGCCAGGAAAGGGTACTGTATTCCGCTTTACCTTCACCGAGGCGAATATTGCCGTATTTGCTGGTGGCCAGCCAGACAACCAGCCCCATGGCCATGAGGACCAGGATCTGCACGGCGGAACCCAGCATTCGGGTTACGCCGTTAAAAATGGTATTTGCAACTTGTGCAGACTGCTGAGGGAAGAAACTGAGTGTGGCGGCGATAAAAAGAATAGCCACCAGGCTGATGGCTATCAGTGGCACATCTTTTTTCTTTACGTTGCTCAACATGGATGATCTCCTGGGCATAGTCGCCCGCGTTTGGCATTAGCCTGTCGTTGTTATCATGCTGTAGGGTAAGATTTTGTCGCTTCGTATTTAACAATTTTATTATTTGTTCTTTACATGAATTAAACAATTGCCTGATGCGTGAAGCAATAAAACACGGAACGGAAATAATAAAAGGTGAATTCACGCAGGTTATTTGACGTACAGAACACATAAAAAAACCGCGTCAGTGACGCGGCTCATATTTCGTGGTTTGACCTCTAACGCAGTGCCCGGCAGATAGCGTCAGCTACCTGTTGAGTGGTGGCATTGCCTTTCATATCCGGCGTTTTCGGGCCGCTGGCAATAACCTGTTCAATCGCAGCCAGAATGCCATCGTGGGCCGCCTGATAATTCGCATCGCCGTTGCCAAGGAAATCCAGCATCATCGCACCAGCCCAGATGGTGGCAATTGGGTTAGCAATATTCTTGCCGTAGATATCCGGGGCCGAACCGTGGACCGGTTCGAACAACGATGGGAAGGTTCGTTCCGGATTTAAGTTTGCCGAAGGTGCAATGCCAATCGTGCCAGTGCAGGCAGGTCCCAAATCGGACAGGATGTCGCCAAACAGGTTAGAGGCGACCACTACGTCAAAACGCTCTGGCTGCATCACAAAGCGGGCGCACAGAATGTCGATATGCTGTTTATCCCAACGGATCTCGGGATAGTGAGCCGCCATAGCTTCAACGCGCTCATCCCAGTAAGGCATGCTGATAGCCAGGCCATTGGATTTGGTCGCCGAGGTCAGGGTTTTACGCGGGCGGTTTTGCGCCAGCTCGAAAGCGTAACGCAATATACGATCCACGCCGCGACGGGTGAAGACCGACTCCTGAATGACCACTTCATGTTCGGTACCCTCGCTTACGCGCCCACCCAGTGATGAATACTCGCCTTCGGTGTTTTCACGTACAACGTAGAAATCAATGTCGCCAGGTTTCTTACCCGCCAGTGGGCAAGGAACACCAGGAAACAGGCGTACCGGACGCAGGTTGACGTATTGATCGAACTCCCGACGAAACTTGAGTAACGAGCCCCATAGTGAGATGTGATCCGGTACAGTGTCCGGCCAGCCGACCGCACCAAAGTAGATAGCATCGAAGGATTTCAACTGTTCATGCCAGTCATCGGGCATCATCTTGCCGTGATGCATATAGTACTCGCAGCTGGCCCATTCCATTTGCTCAAAGCTGAGCGACAACCCCCAGCGCTCAGCGGCCGCTTGTAACACATGAATGCCTTCAGGCAGGACTTCTTTACCAATGCCATCTCCGGGGATAGCGGCAATACGACAGGTTTTCTTCATAGCAGCTCTCACTTGTACGCCATCAAAATTGACTTTCCCCTTATCCTATAATTGACTGATTAATAGTTAATCCCTCCAACTGGTGAAACATAAAACACAGATCATGAATAATCTGCCGCTGTTAAATGATTTACGCGTCTTTATGCTGGTTGCCCGCCGTGCGGGTTTTGCCGCCGTTGCCGAGGAGCTAGGCGTTTCACCGGCTTTTATCAGTAAGCGAGTTGCCCTGCTGGAGCAGACGCTGAATGTAGTGCTGCTGCACCGGACTACGCGACGCGTAACCATCACGGAAGAGGGGGAGCGGATCTACGAATGGGCTCAGCGGATCCTGCAGGATGTGGATCAGATGATGGATGAGCTGTCTGATGTCCGGCAGATCCCGCAGGGGATGTTACGTATTATCAGCAGCTTTGGTTTTGGTCGCCGTGTAGTGGCTCCAGCGTTGTCAGCGCTGGCAAAAGAGTATCCGCAGCTGGAGTTGCGGTTTGACGTTGAGGATCGGTTAGTCGATCTGGTTAATGAAGGTGTCGATCTTGATATCCGCATCGGGGATGATATTGCACCCAATTTGATCGCACGTAAGCTGGCGACCAATTATCGAGTATTGTGTGCATCGCCTGAGTTTGTGGCGCAGCACGGTACACCGAAGCAACTGAACGATCTGTCCACGTTGCCCTGCCTGGTGATTAAAGAGCGCGATCATCCATTTGGCATCTGGCAAATGCGTAATAAAGAGGGCGTGCACTCGATCAAGGTGACGGGGCCGCTCTCCTCCAATCATGGCGAAGTTGTTCACCAATGGTGTGTCGATGGTCAGGGGATTGCGCTACGTTCATGGTGGGATGTCTGCGATAACATCGCCAGTGGGCATCTGGTTCATATATTGCCTGACTATTATCAACCAGCAAATATTTGGGCCGTTTATGTGTCACGTCTGGCGACATCGGCAAAAATCCGTATTACCGTGGAGTATTTACGTCGCTATTTTGCTGAGAACTACCCGAAGTTCAGTTTGGAATAAATGGGGCGCAGCCTGGACTACGATCAAAAATAAAAAAGGCAGAATAATCTGCCTTTTTTCAACCATGACTCATTTACAAAAGATGCTATTTAGACTCTTCTGCTTCAGGCAAAGTCACGTTAAGTTCGAGGATAGAAATATCGCCGTCTTTTTGTTCAAGCTGTACGGTGACCATTTCAGGATCAATTTGTACATACTTGCAGATAACCTCGAGAATATCTTTCCTCAGTTGCGGTAAATAATGTGGCTCTGCGTCACTACGACGACGTTCCGCAACAATAATCTGCAGTCGCTCTTTAGCGATGTTCGCTGTGCTCTTTTTCCGCGAGAGAAAAAAATCCAGTAATGCCATAACTTATCCTCCGAACAGGCGTTTGAGGAAACCTTTCTTCTCTTCTTCAATGAAGCGGAAAGGACGTTCTTCTCCCAACAGACGGTCTACGGTATCAGCATAGGCTTTACCGGCATCAGCATTGATGTCGAGAATAACCGGCTCACCCTGGTTAGACGCGCGCAGGACTGACTGATCTTCAGGAATCACACCAACCAGCTTGATTCGCAGAATTTCCAGTACGTCTTCCATGCTGAGCATGTCACCTTTATTTACGCGGCCAGGGTTATAGCGCGTAAGCAGCAGATGCTCTTTAATCGGATCTTCGCCATTTTCAGCGCGACGAGATTTCGACGCCAGAATACCCAGAATACGGTCAGAGTCACGTACAGAAGACACTTCCGGGTTGGTGGTAATAATGGCTTCGTCGGCAAAATACAGGGCCATCAGCGCGCCGGTCTCAATACCTGCCGGGGAGTCGCAGACGATGAAGTCAAATTCCATCGTTTTCAGGTCGTCCAGAACTTTCGCGACGCCTTCACGCGTCAGCGCGTCTTTATCACGAGTCTGTGAGGCCGGAAGAATAAAGAGATTTTCGGTACGTTTATCTTTGATCAACGCCTGATTTAACGACGCATCGCCCTGAATAACGTTGACGAAGTCATAAACGACGCGGCGTTCACAACCCATAATCAAATCAAGGTTACGCAGGCCGATATCAAAATCAATAACGACAGTTTTCTTTCCCTTCTGGGCCAAACCTGTAGCGATGGCCGCGCTGGAGGTGGTTTTGCCAACGCCCCCTTTACCCGAAGTAACAACAATAATGCGTGCCATAGAAATTCCTTGTTAAAAAGGGATCAATTCAACGGTTGAACTGTCAAAGCGTTCTCTGCCAATTGCAGACGTGCCGCTTTGCCATAAAATTCTGCTGGGATTTTATCACTCAGCCAATAAACACCTGCGATAGACACCAGTTCTGCCGTCAGATGGGTACAAAAAATTTGCGCTTCCCGATCGCCGCTTGCGCCCGCCAGCGCACGGCCTCTCATCATGCCATAAACGTGAATATTGCCATCAGCGATAAGCTCTGCGCCCGCACTGACGTGACTTGTAACAATCAGATCACATTGTGGAGCATAAATACGCTGACCGGAACGAACCGGTACATTTATTAATCGTGTTTTTGTGATGGGAGTAACGTTTTGTGGCGGTACGGCAGGTGCCGGAGTTTCAACAGGTGCGGAACGAATGGCTTTTTCTTTACCTTCTGTCAGTAAAGGAAGACCCATTTCGTCGATTTCAGCTTTGAGTCTGGCATCTTTGCATCCGCTAACGCCGATAATGCGCAATCCGGTAGACGCGACAACTTTCTGCAGCGCTGACCAGTTTACCGGACTTTCAAGACCACTCACGTTAACTACGACGGGAGCATGTTTTAAAAAAGCAGGTGCCTGCGCGATTTTGTCTTCCAACGCCTGACGAATAACCTCGGGTTCTGCTTCATGTAAGTGAACCACTGATAAGGTGAAGCTACTGCCTTTAAGCTCGATTGGCGTGTTTGACATCCTGGCCTTACTCAATTTGCTATTTATCATCCCCAGTGCGGGGTGATATTCCGAAGACTATAAGGCATGTTATAGTCAGTATTATATTGAGGCAAGCCACCATTCCGTGAATTCAGAGTAAAAGATATGTTTTGTGTGATCTACCGAAGCAGCAAACGTGACCAGACCTATTTATATGTCGAAAAAAAAGACGATTTCTCGCGTGTTCCTGAAGAACTGATGAAAGGGTTTGGCCAGCCAAAGCTGGCAATGATTTTACCGCTTGATGGTCGTAAAAAACTGGTTAATGCCGATCTTGAAAAAGTAAAACAGGCACTAACCGAGCAGGGCTATTATTTACAAATACCACCGCCGCCTGAAGATTTACTCAAACAGCATTTATCTGCGGTAAAAGAAAATACATCAGACGCTAAACGTTAAACTGCATCCGGCAGCAGCATGTCTCACCGATGCAGTACCTGAAATCTATGACTACGTTAGGGGAAAGTAATGTATCAACATCACAACTGGCATGGTGCTCTGCTGGATTATCCGGTGAGCAAAGTGGTTTGCGTCGGTAGCAATTATGCAAACCACATTAAAGAGATGGGGGGAGCAACGCCGGAAGAGCCAGTGTTGTTTATTAAGCCTGAAACTGCGCTGTGTGATTTGCGCCAACCGCTGGTCATTCCGGCGGATATGGGGTCCGTCCATCACGAAGTTGAACTGGCCGTGCTGATCGGTGCAACCCTGCGCCAGGCGACAGAAGAGCATGTGCGCAAAGCCATCGCTGGCTATGGTGTGGCGCTGGACCTGACCCTGCGTGATATTCAGGGCAAAATGAAAAAAGCGGGCCAGCCGTGGGAAAAAGCGAAGGGTTTTGACAACTCTTGCCCGCTGTCGGGGTTTATTCCGGTAGCGGAATTTAACGGTGATCCGCAGGATACTCAGCTCGGATTAACGGTGAATGGCGAAGTCCGCCAGCAGGGCACTACGGCGGATATGATCCATCATATTGTCCCATTGATTGCTTACATGAGCCGATTTTTCACGCTTAAAGCCGGTGATGTGGTATTGACTGGGACGCCAGCTGGCGTTGGGCCGTTACGCAGCGGTGATGAGCTGGCTATCAGTTTCCATGGTCAGACGCTAACCACCCGGGTGCTGTAACCTCTGCTTGCCGCCTATTTCGGGCGGCAAAACTTGCATCAACGTGCCAGACTGGTTATAAGGTGCAGCTTTAGTGAAATAGCGGATACCCTGATGAGCGACATACCTTTCTGGCAAAGTAAAACCCTTGATGAAATGACCGATGCCGAGTGGGAGTCATTATGTGATGGGTGCGGCCAATGCTGCCTGCATAAGCTGATGGATGAAGACACCGACGAAATCTACTTTACCAACGTCGCGTGTAAGCAACTCAATATCAAAACCTGTCAGTGCCGTAATTACGAACGTCGATTCGAGTACGAGCCTGACTGCATCAAGCTGACGCGCGATAATTTGCCGACTTTTGAATGGTTGCCGATGACCTGCGCCTATCGTCTGCTCGCGGAAGGTAAAGGGCTGCCGGAGTGGCATCCGCTGCTGACGGGGTCAAAGGCGGCAATGCACGGTGAGCGTATTTCAGTACGCCATATCGCGGTGAAAGAATCAGAAGTGCGTGACTGGCAGGACCATATATTGAACAAACCTTCATGGGCGGACTAAGCCGCCCATCGATTAACAGGCGTTAAGGATTAAGACTTTTTCGCCTGATACATCTCATCACTATGGTTGTCATCTTCAACCCAGAAATTAATGTTGAACTGCGCATCGTCGCTTAATTCAACACGATGCCAGTACTGCGGTGGGCTGGTCGCGAACTGTCCGGCATTAATGACTACTTTAACTTCAGGTTCTTTTGCGTCTTCATTGGCAAAGCCGTAATACGTTACAGTGCCTTCCATCACGCAGAGTTGTCCAAAAACGCCGGCTGCTGTGTTGTGGTGAGAAAGCAGAGCGGCCGGGACATTGTCTTTCGTAAAGAAGGGAGTAGAGCGTTTAACTTTCCAGTTTGCCGGGATGCGTAAATGGGACATAAGACATCTCCTTTGTATGGCATCTATAAGATGTATTTAATATACATCTTATAGATGCCAGCAAGCAATAACATTATGGCAAAAAAAAACGCTCCCGAAGGAGCGTTCTGTTAGCGACCGAAGAGGTCACGTTTTTTCGGTTTAAAGGGCTGAGCAATCAGCACCAACACTGCAACGACCAGATACGCGGCAAAAATCCCCAACAGCCACTGCGGCATCTCCAGGGTTAAAAATGACCACTGACGCTCAGCGCAGTCACCGGATGCCATAAATACCTGCGGCAGCCATTTATCCAGCGGTAACCAACTCGGGAAGCGCGCGGCAAAATCACAGGTCATGAACGGTGACGGGTGAAGCTGAATCATCGTGTGTTCATACGCTAACTGAAGCCCGCGCCAGGCGCTGTAAATCCAGATAAGCATTGCCACATAACGCAGTGGCGTTTTTGGGGCAATTGCGCCCACCAGACCAGCACCCATCACGCCAAATAATGCGCTACGTTCGTAAATACACAACACGCAGGGTTTTAGCAGCATGACATGCTGGAACCACAAGGCAACAAGTTCCAACGCCAGGGCGGTTAGCGCCAGCAATAACCACGCTCCACGCCCACGGGAGCACTGGTTTAAAAATCGCAACATAATAATTTCCCTGCAACATGCGTAGAGACCGCAGTTTAAACCAATTCAATTTATGCGCCACTAGCGGCAATTGAAATATTGTGTAATCGGATAATTATCATGCAAAAAGTCAAACCGGGCAGTGATTTACCCGGTTTATTGTTATGAAAGTGTAGCTAACCAGCCTGTTTGCGTCATCCACTCGGTCACTGGAACCAGCGTGAACTCTACGCAAAGCAGACCGACGAGCGTCAGGACGAGAGTATACGGCAGAGCCATCCACACCATGCGACCATAAGAAAGGCGAATCAACGGTGCCAGCGCGGAGGTCAGCAGGAACAGGAATGCTGCCTGGCCGTTTGGCGTGGCCACGGAAGGCAGGTTGGTCCCGGTATTGATCGCCACCGCTAACAGTTCATATTGATTCAGGCTAATCGTCCCGTGCTCCAGCGCCGCTTTCGCTTCGTTGATGTAAATTGTGCCAACAAAGACGTTGTCTGAAATTGACGACAGCAGGCCGTTGAAAAGATAGAACAGGGTCAGTTGTGCATGCTCAGAAGACTGCAAAACAAAATGAATAATCGGCGAGAAGAGCTGTTGATCGATAATCACCGCAACGATAGAGAAGAACACGGTCAGCAGTGCGGTGAACGGCAGCGACTCGGTGAAGGCTTTACCAATAGCGTGTTCGTCAGTAACGCCAGTTAACGAAGTCGCCAGAATAATCACCGACAGGCCAATTAATCCAACTTCTGCCAGATGCAGCGCGAGGGCGACGACCAGCCATACGCCGATGACTGCCTGAATAATCAGCTTGATTTTATCCTGGCGGGTACGTTGTTGCCGGCTTTCATCGTCAAACTGTTGCAGAACGCCACGGACAGCTTCCGGCAATGTTTCACCGTAGCCAAACCAACGTAACTTTTCAACCAGCAGGCAGGTGAGCAGACCGCAAATCAACACCGGGACGGTGACCGGCGACATGCGCAGGAAAAAATCACCAAAATGCCAGCCAGCTGCTTTGGCGATAATCAGGTTCTGCGGTTCGCCAACCATGGTCATCACACCGCCTAAGGCTGTGCCGACTCCCGCGTGCATCATCAGGCTGCGCAGAAAACCGCGGAACTGCTCCAGTACGACTTTATTGTGCTGGTCGATATGGCTGTCATCCAGCAAATTGTTATCTCCCGGGCGGGAAGAGGCGACGCGATGGTAGATACCGTAAAAACCGACCGCCACGCTGATCACGACCGCGACCACAGTCAATGCGTCGAGGAACGCCGAAAGGAAGGCAGCGGCAACACAAAAGGCCAGCGACAGCAGCATCTTGGAGCGAATACTGAGCAGCAGTCGGGTAAAAATAAACAGCAGCAGTTGCTTCATAAAGTAGATGCCCGCCACCATAAACATCAGCAGCAAGAGCACTTCAAGGTTGGCGGCAACTTCTTCACGAACATGAGTGGCGCTGGTCATGCCGATGACGACAGCTTCGATGGCTAACAGCCCGCCCGGCAACAGTGGATAACACTTAAGCGCCATTGCCAGCGTAAAAATGAATTCGGCCACCAGCAACCAACCCGCGATAAAGGGATTGATGAAAAAAATAAGCGGGTTAATGATTAAGAAGACGAGCAGTGCAAGTTTATACCAGTCCGGCGACTGGCCTAAAAAGTTGCGCCACATAGCGCGGCCCCATGATAGCTCCATGGCAGTTTCCCTTACCTGTAAAAATGAAATCATGTTTTTATGTTTGACCGCAAAGCTTAGCGGCACGAGTGAACGCAGGCAAGCTCTTCACGTGGCTTATCGTACCGACTGCGTATCAGCGTTATCTGGAAAATGAAGCCTTGATCCACTTTTTCTTCGTTGCGTCAGCTATCAGCTAAGAAACCCGTCTGGTATGATGTGTGTAACTATGTTTTGCTGTGTAATGGAATTATCACTATGGTCATTAAGGCGCAAAGCCCTGCTGGGTTCGCGGAAGAGTACATCATTGAGAGTATCTGGAATAACCGCTTCCCACCTGGCACTATTTTGCCCGCTGAACGTGAACTATCCGAACTCATTGGAGTAACACGTACCACGTTACGCGAAGTTTTGCAGCGTCTGGCGCGGGACGGCTGGTTGACCATTCAACACGGCAAACCGACGAAAGTGAATAACTTTTGGGAAACCTCCGGACTGAATATCCTGGAAACGCTGGCGCGTCTCGATCACGAAAGTGTTCCGCAGTTGATTGATAATCTGCTGTCTGTGCGTACTAACATCTCGACGATCTTTATTCGCACCGCATTCCGCCAACATCCTGATAAAGCCCAGGACGTTTTGGCCACGGCGAATCAGGTTGCTGACCATGCTGACGCGTTTGCCGATCTGGACTACAACATTTTCCGTGGTCTGGCATTTGCATCGGGCAATCCGATTTACGGTTTGATCCTCAACGGTATGAAAGGACTTTATACGCGTATTGGCCGTCATTACTTTGCCAACCCGGAAGCGCGCGGCCTGGCGTTGAACTTCTACCGTAAGCTGTCAGAGCTGTGTGAGCAGGGCGCTCATGATTTGGTCTATGAAACGGTGCGCCGCTATGGTCACGACAGTGGTGAGATTTGGCACCGTATGCAGAAGAATTTACCGGGCGATTTAGCTATTCAGGGACGCTAATCGCGCAATGCCGGATGGTGACGCCAAAGCGTCTTATCCGGCCTACAATGCGTCTACGTCGTAGGCCGGATATGGTGTTTACACCGCCTCCGGCAATAAGCGTTACAGGCCGTTCATCCTTGGCGGGCAACGCTCCAGCAGCTCAACGCTGCCATCTTCATTCTGCTGCTCCAGCATCACATCAAAACCCCATAGCCGGTGCACATGCTTAAGCACCTCTTTGCGTCCTTTATCCAACGGCGCGCGGTTATGTGGGATATAACGCAAGGTCAGTGAACGGTCGCCGCGCAGATCGACATTCCAGATTTGAATATTCGGCTCCAGATTGCTCAGGTTATATTGCGATGACAGCCTGTTACGGATCTCGCGATACCCCTCTTCATTGTGAATCGCTGAAATTTCCAGGTAATTATGGCGGTCATCATCCAGCACCGTGAACAGGCGGAAATCGCGCATCACTTTTGGTGACAGGAACTGGCTGATAAAGCTCTCATCTTTAAAATCACGCATCGCGAAATGCAGCGTTTCCAGCCAGTCGGAACCCGCAATATTTGGGAACCAGTATTTGTCCTCCTCGGTGGGCGACTGACAAATACGTTTGATATCCTGGAACATAGCAAAGCCCAGCGCATAAGGGTTTATCCCGCTATACCATGGACTGTTATACGGTGGCTGGAATACCACGTTGGTATGGCTATGTAGAAACTCCAGCATAAAGCGCTCGGTGACTTTGCCTTCATCATAAAGGTGATTGAGGATGGTGTAGTGCCAGAAAGTTGCCCATCCCTCGTTCATCACCTGAGTTTGTTTCTGCGGATAAAAATACTGGCTCACCTTACGCACAATGCGCAGAACTTCGCGTTGCCAGGACTCCAGCAGTGGGGCGTTTTTCTCCATAAAATACAGCAGGTTTTCCTGCGGCTCAGAAGGATAACGACGCGCGGTAGAGATCGTCTTCTCTTCCTCTTTCTTCGGCAACGTACGCCACAGCATATTCACCTGACTTTGCAGATACTCTTCACGACTTTTCTGCCGGGCCTTCTCTTCCTGTAGGGAGATTTTTTGCGGGCGTTTGTAACGGTCAACGCCGTAGTTCATCAGCGCATGGCAGGAGTCGAGGAGCTTTTCGACTTCATCCACCCCGTAGCGTTCTTCACACTGGGTTATATAGTTTCGTGCGAAGATTAGGTAATCGACGATGGAACTGGCATCCGTCCAGCTACGAAACAGGTAGTTGTTTTTGAAGAAGGAGTTGTGTCCGTAGCAGGCATGCGCCATCACCAGCGCCTGCATGGTGATGGTGTTCTCCTCCATCAGATACGCGATACACGGATTGGAGTTGATAACAATCTCATAGGCCAGCCCCTGCTGACCATGCTTGTACAAGCGTTCGGTTTCAATAAACTTTTTACCAAACGACCAGTGCGGATAGTTGATCGGCATCCCAACGCTGGAATAGGCGTCCATCATTTGCTCGGAGGTGATCACCTCGATTTGGTGCGGGTAGGTATCCAGCCTGTAGAGTTTCGCCACGCGGTCTATCTCTGCCAGATAGACATCCAGCAGATCAAACGTCCAGTCGGGTCCATCGCTTAACCGTGTGCTGTCCTTGTTCATGGAATCAATCGTAGCCATTCGCGCACCCTCATTGTTGGCGGCACTCTCTGTCTGGAGTACCTCATTTCAAGCATAGATCATGGTGTTAAAAAACGTGCTGCAGGAGAAATTTTTTCTTTGCGATTTCACGTCAGCGAAGCGTCGAAAAACGGCCAGGTGACAAAATTTTATGCTGGATAAAAATAACGCACAGCAGGAGATGCCAAAGCAGAGACTTCCCTGCAATCACTGCTATGTGTGAGATACGTCACCATAAAAAAGCCATATGTTGAATAATATTTTCAACTGAGTTATCAAGATGTAATTAGAAGATTGTTCTTTTACTGTTAACGGAGTGGCTATGCGAGTTGTCATACTGGGAAGTGGCGTCGTTGGCGTGACCAGCGCCTGGTATTTAAGTCAGGCTGGACACGATGTCACCGTCATCGATCGTGAGCCGGGGCCGGCACTGGAAACCAGTGCGGCGAACGCCGGGCAAATCTCCCCTGGTTATGCCGCGCCGTGGGCGGCCCCAGGCGTACCGCTAAAAGCGATTAAATGGATGTTTCAGCGCCACGCGCCGTTGGCAGTACGCCTCGACGGGACGCAGTTCCAGTTGAAATGGATGTGGCAAATGCTGCGCAACTGCGATACCAGCCACTACATGGAAAACAAGGGGCGGATGGTGCGCCTGGCGGAATACAGCCGTGATTGCCTGAAAGCGTTACGTGCCTCTACCGGTATCGAGTATGAAGGACGTCAGGGCGGAACCCTGCAACTTTTCCGTACCGCTCAACAATATGAGAACGCCACCCGCGACATCGCCGTGCTCGAAGATGCGGGCGTACCCTATCAACTGCTGGAAGCAAGTCGCCTGGCGGAAGTCGAACCTGCGCTGGCAGAGGTCGCGCACAAACTGACAGGCGGGTTACGGTTACCGAATGACGAAACTGGTGACTGTCAGCTGTTCACCCAGCGTCTGGCGCAAATGGCCGAGCAGGCGGGGGTAAAATTCCGTTTTAACACTCCGGTCGATAAGCTGCTGAGCGATGGCGAGCAGATTTATGGCGTTCAGTGCGGCGAGGAGATAGTCAAAGCCGATGCCTATGTGATGGCCTTTGGCTCGTACTCCACGGCGATGCTCAAAGGGATCGTTGATATTCCGGTGTATCCGCTCAAAGGCTACTCATTAACCATTCCGGTGGCGCAAGATGACGGCGCTCCGGTTTCAACTATTCTTGATGAAACCTACAAAATCGCTATTACCCGTTTTGATGAGCGTATTCGTGTTGGCGGTATGGCAGAGATTGTTGGTTTTAATACTGAGCTACTACAACCACGTCGTGAAACGCTGGAGATGGTGGTGCGCGATCTCTTTCCACGCGGTGGGCATGTGGAACAGGCGACCTTCTGGACCGGGCTACGCCCGATGACGCCAGACGGAACGCCAGTGGTGGGGCGTACCCGCTTTAAGAATCTGCTGCTCAATACGGGTCATGGCACATTGGGCTGGACGATGGCGTGTGGATCCGGTCAGTTGCTGAGCGATATCCTCTCTGGTCGCACGCCTGCCATACCTTATGACGATCTGAGCGTGGCGCGTTACAGTCCGGGATTTACCCCGTCTCGCCCGCGGCATTTACATGGCGTACATAACTAATAAGGACGCGAGATGACCCGCCCGATACTGGCCAGCATTGACCTGCAGGCGTTGAAACAAAACCTGACCATTACGCGTCAGGCTGCGCCGGACTCCCGCGTCTGGTCGGTCGTAAAAGCTAATGCCTACGGACACGGTATAGAACGTGTCTGGAATGCACTGGGAACGACCGATGGTTTCGCGATGCTCAATCTCGAGGAGGCGATCACCCTGCGGGAGCGGGGATGGAAAGGACCGATTTTAATGCTGGAGGGTTTTTTCCATGCCGAAGACCTGACGGTGTATGACACATATCGTCTGACCACTTGTGTCCACAGTAACTGGCAGCTCAAAGCGTTGCAAAATGCCCGCCTGAACGCGCCGCTGGATATTTACCTCAAGGTGAATAGCGGCATGAACCGGCTGGGTTTCTTACCAGAGCGCGTTGCCACCGTCTGGCAACAGTTACGGGCAATGCCTAACGTAGGTGAGATGACGCTGATGTCGCATTTTGCGGATGCTGAACATCCGGATGGCATTAAGGACGCGATGGCGCGTATTGCGCAGGCAACGGAAGGGCTGGAGTGTCGACGTTCGCTGTCGAATTCAGCTGCGACGCTGTGGCACCCACAAGCGCATTATGACTGGGTTCGCCCGGGTATTATTTTGTATGGCGCATCACCGTCGGGGCAATGGCGGGACATCGCCAATACCGGCCTGAAACCAGTAATGACCCTGAGCAGCGAGATAATCGGCATACAGACGCTGAAAGCCGGAGATCGGGTGGGCTACGGTGGACGCTACACCGCCAGCGGCGAGCAGCGCATTGGCATTGTGGCGACAGGCTATGCCGATGGTTATCCGCGCCATGCGCCAAGCGGCACGCCTGTGCTGGTGGATGGCGTACGTACCGGGACGGTCGGCACGGTATCCATGGATATGCTGGCGGTAGACCTGACGCCGTGCCCGCAGGCGGGGATCGGGACGCCAGTGGAGCTGTGGGGTAAAGAGATTAAAATCGACGATGTGGCGACAGCGGCGGGCACGGTGGGTTATGAATTAATGTGTTCTTTGGCGCTGCGTGTGCCGGTAGTGACGGTGTAACTTTTGTAGGCCGGGTAAGGCGTAGCCTCCACCCGGCAAAAAACATCCGCGTTACTCATCCTCATCTTCAGCAACGCGAACACCAACCTTCAGTACCGCATTATCTTCTTTCTCGGCTACCGTCCAGATCATACCGGCAAATTCCACCTGGTCACCGACGACCGGCGCAGCCCCCAACAGTTGCTGGACAATTTCACCCAGCGTTTGCTGCTTATCGCGATACCCGGTGCCATCTTCCAGGCCATAAATCAGTGCCACATCGGCATATTTCGCGCTGGCTTCAAGAATAAAATCACCAAAGAAACGCTGGTCTAACGACACTGGCGGCGACTGGCTGAACAGCTTACCTAAGGCGGGCAGGTCGCGTTCGCGGCCAATAACACACAATACGTCGCCTTCACGCAGGCGGGTACTGCCTGAGGGGTGAAACAGCACGTTGTCACGAAACAGGGCGGCAATTCGCGTCTCTTCCGGCATATGCAGGTCACGCAGCGCGGCCCCGACACACCACTTATCCGCACTGAGCTGATAAACAAACTGCTCCCAGGGATTATCCGGATGAATATCGAGACCTATACGAGAAACCGGCCAGCCAACGGGCGGGACCACCACTTTGGCTTTTTTGGCGGCCCACGACAGCGACGTTCCCTGGAACAGCAGCGAGATCAGTACCACAAAGAACGCGACGTTAAAGAACAGGCGCGCGTTTTCCAGGCCCGCCATCATTGGGAAGACGGCGAGGATGATCGGCACCGCGCCGCGCAAACCCACCCAACTGATGAAAATGCGCTCACGCAGATTGAAACCACGAAATGGCAGCAATCCGGCGAACACTGACAACGGACGCGCGAAGAAAATCATCCAGGCGGACAAAATCAGCGCCGGAATCGCGATAGGCAGCAGGTCGGACGGTGTAACCAGCAGTCCAAGCACCAGGAACATGGCGATTTGCGCCAGCCAGGCCAGTCCGTCAAAGTTTTGCAGAATACCGAATCGGTTGCGGATCGGGCGATTTCCCAGCAGAAAACCACACAGATAGACCGCCAGAATACCACTGCCTTCCAGCGCGGTAGTCAGGGCAAAAATCAGGATCCCACCGCTCAGGGCCAGCAGTGGATAAAGCCCGGCAGGCAGTGAAATACGGTTAATCATCTGCTGGAGCAGATATCCACCGCCGAGACCGATAGCGATACCTAAGCCAAACTGCTGGATAATATGTACCGCAAACATCCAGCTTAAACCGGTCTCGTGGTTCTGGATCATTTCGATAAGCGTAATGGTCAGAAATACGGCCATTGGGTCATTGCTACCTGACTCAATTTCCAGCGTCGAGCCCACACGTTCGTTGAGTCCTTTACCGCCGAGCAGGGAGAAGACCGCCGCGGCATCGGTTGAGCCGACAATCGCACCAATCAGCAGCCCTTCAATGAGATCCAGATGAAACAGCCATGCCGCCATCATGCCGGTGAGGCCAGAGGTAATCAGCACACCCACGGTCGCTAGCGATAACGCCGGGCCCAGCGCTACACGAAATGAGCTGGCCTGGGTGCGCATCCCACCGTCGAGCAGAATAACCGCCAGCGCCAGGTTACTCACCATGTAGGCAAAAGGGTAGTTATCAAAAGGAATACCGCCCACGCCGTCCACGCCCGCTAACATGCCAATAGCGAGGAAAATCACCAGAATCGGGATACCAAGACGTGATGAGAATGAACTAAGCAAGATACTGCAGGTGACGAGAACGGAACCCAAAATAAAAAGGCTAATGATTGCTGCGGCATCCAACGTTCGGTTACTCCTGAATTACGCTGTTTCGTATTAATAAACCCTAACATAATAACGACAGAAACAGCGTTTTACTTAGCCCTGAAGCAGGCTTTTTTTACGATTTAAGCACCGGATGACCGGAGATTGTGAGTTGACTGCCGTTTTTATCATTTTTCAGCACGGCTTTGGCCCCTAAAGGTAAGGTGACGGTGCGTTGTTCATGGCCAAAATCGAGGCCGCCTAACAGTGGAACGGATAATCTGGCGCGCAGAAAATCACAAACTGAATCGAGACTGTAACCGGCATCATAATCATTAGGCGCACTGCCGCTAAAACTGCCGAGAATGATGGCGTTCTGGCGGGCGAGGATCCCAGCATGATAAAGTTGCAGCAGCATGCGCTCGATGCGAAACGGGTGCTCGTTGATGTCTTCCAGCACCAGAATACCGTTCTCAATGGCGGGCATCCACGGCGTTCCCATCAGCGAAATGAGCATTGCCAGATTGCCTCCCCACAGCGTGCCTTCAGTAGCGCAATCCGGGCCATGCCCTTGCCAGTCGAGGGTAAATTCGGCATTGCGCAAAGCCTGCCAAAAATGGTGCTCGGTAAAGGCGTTCATTTCCTCGGCACCGAAGTTAGCCGCCAGCATCGGGCCGCTGAAGCTAATCACATTACTATGAGCCAGCAGACCACACTGAATGGCCGTGAAATCGCTGTGTCCACACAGCAGCAACGGGTTTTGTTGCTGACGAACGGCCAGCGCCTGCCAGTCAATATCTGCCAGCAAACGGCTCGCACCGTAGCCGCCGCGCACCGCCATCACAATAGTATCAGGCATTTTTAGCTCAACGAGTGAGTTCACATCCGCCAGACGCTCGGCTTCGGTACCGGCAAAACGCTGACAGCGGCGGGTAATGACGGCAGTGTTATCGACCTGATGACCGGCCTCAGTAAGACGCGCAAGCCCACGTAATGCTGCCTGCTGGTTAATACAGTAGCCCGACGGGGCAATTAAGTGAAACCGGGACATGGCATTTCCTTGCTACAACTAAAACCAAATGTATATCATGCCGCGTAGGTATGTCGTTGTCACCTCAGCGACAGGTTCCGGCTATAAGGATAGATGACGTGAAATTGAGATGGTTTGCTTTTTTGGTTGTATTACTCGCGGGCTGTAGTTCAAAACAGGATTACAAAAATCCGCCATGGAATGCAGAAGTTCCGGTTAAACGCGCAATGCAATGGATGCCGATCAGTGAAAAAGCCGGTGCTGCCTGGGGCGTTAGCCCACAATTGATTACGGCGATTATCGCTATTGAATCAGGGGGTAACCCCAATGCAGTCAGTAAATCTAATGCCATCGGTCTGATGCAGCTTAAAGCCTCTACCTCCGGGCGGGATGTTTATCGTCGTATGGGATGGAGCGGTGAGCCGTCGACCAGTGAGCTGAAAAATCCAGAGCGCAATATCTCCATGGGGGCGGCATATCTGAGCATTCTTGAAACCGGTCCGCTGGCGGGAATTGAAGACCCACAGGTGATGCAATATGCGCTGGTGGTGTCATACGCGAACGGTGCCGGGGCGCTGCTGCGGACGTTCTCCTCTGACAGGAAAAAAGCCATCAGCAAAATCAACGATCTGAGTGCGGATGAGTTTTTCGAGCATGTTGTCGATAACCATCCAGCGCCGCAGGCTCCACGTTATATCTGGAAGCTTCAGCGAGCGCTGGATGCGATGTAACGCGCGTAATATTACTCGCGCACTTTATTCGATTTTTCCCGAGCCTCACGCTCAAGTGAAAAAATAATCCGCTGTAAATTCCGCTCCACCGCCGGGCCTACGTTGAGAAAACGAAAGCTCAGGCGGGGAGTGGTGATGGTCTCATTTTTTCCGTCGATCACTTTTCGCTCGGTAATCGAGATGAGCTGGGCATCAACGTGATACACCCCCCATTGTTCCATATTCAGTTCAACCTGCGAGAAGCGCATGCCTTCGACCAGCCCCTCCGGTGCTGTCCCTTCTAATAGCGCGCCCATGCCGCCAAGAGACAAATCGAATAAGCGAAAATGCAGGAGACTGTTGTCCGGCATCTTCGCCTTGCAGTGATAGGGCGGGTGTAACGGCGCGCCGATGCGGAAGTATTCCCGACGCTGGACGAACCACAGCGAAGGTGGCAACGATGAGACAAAGGCTGGCAATCGCTGATACTCGCCTTTTGTCAGTTGCGGGAGGGTAAACTCCACCTTGGCACCCTGCGTTTCAGCGATAATTGAGATCTGGCTGGCGCGTTGCACGGCCTGGTTTTCATATTCCTGACTGCCAAAATCCATGATCAATTCGTCCGGGCCGACAGCAAGAATTTTGCTGATGAACTGACCTCCTGACCAGGAGATACGCAGTGGAACCTGCTGTGAATTTAAGTCCCGGAGTACCCCTAATACGGCGAGCGGGTTTTGCTTCAGGAACTGCTCATTGTAGTTACTCACACCTAATGACTCCTGGATACCTGGCTTATCGTTGGGTTATCGGCATTGCGAGACGGAACTTAATACAAATGGATGAAATTTTTTACCCAAGCCAATGAATTAAGTCTGAGTGCAAACAGCAGGTAGCGATGGCTTGCCTATACTTAACGTGCTGGCGCAAGAATGTCTTGCGTATGCGTTCACTGGAAAGAGGGCCTGAAAATGGGAATTATTGCCTGGATTATTTTTGGTCTGATTGCGGGGGTTATCGCCAAGCTGATTATGCCGGGGCGTGATGGCGGCGGATTTATTCTGACCTGCATTCTCGGTATTGTCGGTGCTGTGGTCGGTGGGTGGCTGGCAACGATGTTTGGTATCGGCGGCGATGTCAGTGGGTTTAATCTCCACAGCTTCCTGGTGGCCGTGGTCGGCGCGATTGTGGTACTGGGTGTTTTCCGACTGGTACGACGAGATTAATCGAACGGCCCCTGCGGGGGCCGTTTCTCTGCGTAGTTTAGTCAGAACTGGTATTCAATCCCCGCCCAGTAATTACGCCCTTCTTCGATAAACCCTTCGCTGTAGACGTACTGTGTATCAAACAGGTTGTTGACCGAAGCGTTAACGCTAAAGCCATGTCCGATGGTGTAATCTGCCCGGAGGTGGGTAATGGCGAATCCGGTCGCTTTTTGTGAGCCATCAGAATTGCTATAGCTTGAAGAGCGGGCTTCTTCGGATAGCGTAATGCTGAGTGGGTCCCACGGTTTCAGCGTCATCCAGGCGGTGAGAGTTTGCGTCGGCAGATCGGTAATTTTACCGATGTCGCTGCGTTTAACGTCAGCATGGATAAGACCGTAGCTTAGCCCCACATCCAGCATGTCAAAGACCTTACCTTTGACGCCGGCATCCAGGCCGGTGTAATCCACCCGACCACTGTTTTGGTTCTGAATCGTGTCGGCATCAATATTGTGCGACAGAATCGCATCGGTAATGCGGTTGTAATACACGCTGGCTTCGAATCCCCAGTTTTGGGTGAACGAACCGTTCCACGTGAGATCGACGCTACGGGCGCGTTCCGGTTTTAGCTGCGGGTTGACCAGCGCTATCTGGTTATAAGCCGGTTTTGACGTGGTGTAGCGCTCTTTCAGTGTGGGGAAGCGCGTTCTGTCAGAGTAGGACAGCGCTAATGTGTCAGAATTTTCAAAGTGATATTTGGTCATTACCTGCCAGTTAAAGGCGGACTGATCGTTGTCATCATAATGGGTAACGCTGCCGTTTTTCTCGTGCTTCATCCCCTCTACGCTGTCACGCCAGTCGTAGCTGATACCCGCCACCACATCGACATTATCCGCAGCCGCCCACTGATATTCACTGGCAACAGACCAGGTGCGATCTTCGTAGCGGTCATAAGCGGCATTTGGAGCCCCTTTTTCGCGATGAACATCGTCTTTCCAGTTCACGGCGAAAGAGAGCAGGTCGTTCTCCCGCATATCAGCGGAAAGCTGCAAACCTGCGCCGTCGCTATAGTCAGAATAATGGCTGTAGCTGCCTTTCTTATTTTTCAGATCGGCAAGGGAATTGTACATCATCAGTGTATTTTCAAAGGTGTCGCGATACAGGCGGCTTTTCAATGTAAAGCGATCGCCCAAATGCGTGGTGCCCTGATAGTAATAACTTTCTTTATCATATTGCGGCCATTGCCAGTAACGTGATTTCTGGCTGCTGGTCCCGGCATATGGCGGGTTATCTTTTTCGCCGTCCTGATTAATGTAGGTCAGAACATACTCATCATCACCGCGTGGCGTGAACCCCAGTTTCACGATGCCGCGTTTATCATCGGCTGATGAGTTAATCATCTTGCCATTGCTGCCCGCTACCGGGTTATCAACACCATGAGGTAATCCGAGGAAATCCTGTTTTAGCTGGCTACCGCTGAGCTGGATATATCCGAGATCGTTGCTGGCACCGAACGACGCGTGCATATCATGGGCATTGTCTTTGCTACGGCTCCAGCCCTGACGATAGCCCAGAGAGCCCTCAATCGGTTTGGTGGGCTTCTTGGTCGTGATGTTGATAGCGCCACCCATCTGGTTCGGCCCCTGTAGCAAGGATGAGTAGCCTTTAGAGACCTCGACAGAAGCGATATCGGATGTCAGAAAACGACCTAAATCAAGGTTGCCATCGTAGGGGATGTACACCGGAACACCGTCGAAAAAGACCGGGACCTGACGACTGTCAAAACCGCGGACCTTCACTTGTTGCTCGTTACGGTTACCGGATTTTTGCAGCACGACGCCGGGAACGACGCTTAGCGCCTGCGCCACGTTTTGTTTATCCAACTGCTGCATCGTTTCCTGGCCGAGAACCGTAGTGGTTGCGGCGGAGGCCGGACTAGACCAGACGGTCATGGTTTCGCTTTCCTGCCCAGCAAAAGCACCTTGCGCGAAAGCAAACGACAGGGCTGTGTAAAGACAACTTTTGTTAAAATTCATTATTTATAGTCCATTTATAAATGTTATACGCCGTAGGCGTCCGGGCTCAGGCTAACTTTGATATCCGCCGGTGGGGCGTAGTAAGGTGCGGAGGTGATAAAGAGTCTGATGCCACAGTCGAGATAACTCGCCAGTGAGGCGAGGGTAATGCCGCCAGTCAGCGCCAGCGTGCAATGGGGGGCCAGAGACGGTGCCAGGCGAGCGATGCCTGCTGCCTGCTCAGGGGTAAACTTATCGAGTTGCAGCACATCAGGGGCCGCATGTAGCGCGGCCAGTGCCTCATCGGGGGTATCTGCTTCGACCACAATCTTTTTTTCTGGCGCATGGGCGCGTAGTTGCGCGATTGCCGCGGCCCAGTTGTTCGGATCGGCAAGAAAGCGGCGATGATTCGCAAAAAGCAGCACGGTTTCGGCGCTCCCGCCCCGGTGGATAATGCCTCCGGCAGCAAGGATCGCCTGGGTAGCCAGCATACGGGTGCCAGGGATAGTTTTGCGGGTGCAGGCAATCTGGCCATCAGGATAGCGCTGACGCAGGATGCTTAGCATATCGTCGAGATAGCGTGAGACACCGCAACTCCACTCCAGCACGTTCTGTACCGCTTTCCAGCCCTGGTGAAGTGCCGCCGCGTTACCGTGCGCGCGCAGAAGTAACTGTCCGGTACGCGCCCGTTCGCCATCGGACATAAGGTCGGTAACGGTCAAACCCAGTGATGTCAGCATTTGTCTGGCAACAGTAGTTCCGCTTACGCACCCGCCCTGGCGGTGATAAAAACCCATACTTCCTGGCTGTGCGCCGATACCCAACGCGCGGGTTGTTAAATCGCCGCCCTGAATATCCTCCAGCAGCAGCGCATCGACTTGCGCCTGTGAGAAGTAGATCATTGCAGCGCCTCCCGCGGTACGCTGTCCCACCAGATAAGCGCCCAGTCGCGACTGGCGGGAGCGATGGTGCCGGGGTCCTGCTGATGGTACCAGTGCTCCAGACGCTCAATTTCGTCGGTGCTCAGTTCTCCCATGCTCCAGCGCACGTTCTCCAGAAAACGTGTCCAGGTGCTGTTGTCCTGCTGACAGTTTGGTCCACGGATAAAATCAACATGTGCGTGAATGCCCATCTGATACAAAACATTCAGTGCATAGATATAGTTGGGAAGCTCAATCACCTCGCGCCCCAGCGCGCGCTGAATCGTGGGCGATACAAATGAGGAACTGACGAGATGGGTGGTGTAAACCCGCAGCCGTGCCTGATTATTCAGTTTGGTCATAGCCTGACGCATATCGGCAACCAGCGTTGAACGTGAGGCGACGGCAATATCACACTGGGGCAAGTCGTCCCAGTGCGCTTCCCATGCGCGCTGCACCCACTGTACGTGGCGCACGCCCATCTGCCCGGCACGGCGAGCGGCAACGCTCAGCATTCCCTGGCTGTAGTCTACGCCGTAAACGATCGGCATTTTTTTGGCCAGCGCCAGCGCAACCGTTCCGGGGCCGCAACCCATATCAAACAGTGATTCAGCACCTTTCAGGTCAATCTTGCTCAATAACTGGAGCAGGTAGTTGTCGGTTAATGAGGCGCAATTTTCTGCCATTTTTTCCGCGCGTTTGTCCCAGTGTTCTGGTTTTTTCTCGGTTCGCTTCGCCTGAAGTAACTGTTTGCGGTACAGGTCAGCAAAATCAATGTCGTCAATGAGCATCGTGATTCCTTAATCGTGTGAGCCAAAGAGGTGATGGGCTATTTGTGAGGGCGTGACCCGATACAGCGTGGCCAGACGTTCAGCAGCCAGTTGGTGTTCAGGCCCCCCCTGTGACACCAGACCATCTGGCTCGACGCGTACCACGCTGTCGGCAATGGCCCGTGCATGCAACGGATGGTGGGTCGACATCAGCAGCGCCATGCCCGAATTTTTCAGCGTGACCAGGGTGTCGAGCAGTCGGATCTGGTGACCAAAATCGAGGCTGGAAGCAGGTTCATCCAGCAGTAAAAGACGTGGACGCTGTGCCAGCGCACGGGCAATCAACACCAGTTGACGTTCGCCACCGCTCAGGGTGTTCCAGCGCCGGGGCGCGAGATGCGGGATTGCCAGCACGTCCAGTTGTTCAAGGGCGATGTCGCGTTCTTTGCCGCCGGGAACGGCAAATGCCGCCATTTGCGGGGCCAGTCCCATCATCACCATGTCCAGAGCCGTGAAGGCAAACGCACCGTCATGTGCCTGAGGAACCCAGGCGATGGCGGCGGCGCGTTCCCGGTCGCTGAGATGATTCACCGCGATACCATCAAGCGTAATCTGGCCAGCAAGCGGTTGAAGAACGCCAAGAATGGTACGCATCAGCGTAGTTTTCCCACTGCCATTGGCGCCAATCAGGCAACAAATTGCCCCTGGCGCGACGCTAAACGAGACATCGCGTAATACTGGGTGCCGGGAATGGTAGCCGAGAGATGCATGTTGTACGCTCAGCAGCGTCATTGTCGGCCTCCCCGGAGCAGAAGTAACAGGAAGAAGGGGGCACCAATAAACGCGGTCAGGATCCCCAGCGGGATTTCCGTGCTGCTCAGAGTGCGGGCAAGGGTATCTGTCAGCAGCAGTAAAATAGCGCCGATCCCCATTGAAACAGGCAGTAGCCGTTGGTGGTTGTTCCCACAAAGCAGTCTGCCAATGTGTGGCACCACCAGCCCAATCCAGCCAATAATTCCGGCAATCGCCACAGTACAGGCGGTGATAAGCGTGGCGCAGATAATCAGCCAGAGCCGTAGCCGGGAAACGTTGATGCCCAGAGAACGGGCTTCATCATCCGAGAGGGTGAGTAAATTCATACGCCAGCGTAGCAGCAACAGCGGCACCAAACCGGCCACGATCAGCGGTACGGACAACCACAGGTCATGGGCGGTGATGGTCGACAGACCACCGAGTAGCCAGAAGGTAATCGACGGTAGCTGGGTATACGGGTCAGCCAGCGTTTTGATGAGCGAAATACCTGCGCCGCACACCGTACCCAGCGCAATGCCGACCAGTACAAGGGTGAGTACCGGATCGTGGCGTTTTACCCGCTGGGTGATGAGCCACACGCCCGCCACCACGAACAGGCCGCCGACAAACGCATACAGTTGAATAAACAGGATCGGTAAACCGAGCAGGATGGCGGTACAGGCCCCTAAACCCGCCCCGGCTGCCACGCCGAGAATATCCGGCGACACCAGTGGGTTACGGAACATACCCTGATAAGTGGTCCCTGCGCCCGCCAGTGCCGCGCCCAGCAGCAATGCAGCCAGAATGCGTGGCAATCGAATCTGCCAGAAGACGATTTTGTCCTGGGGCGGCACGCCCGGATGGTCAGCAATGAGGTTCATCACCTGCTGGGCATCCAGGCGATATGCACCTGAAACCGTTGCGACGATGACACACACGGCAATGGCTGCGATCATCAGAGCACTCAGCGTAGTCATTCTCATCAGGGTGTCACCAGCTTTTGAAACTGTGCATCGCTTAATGAGGTGTGCCAGAACAACTCTGCGTAGCGCTGCATATCGGTCTTAAAGTGGGTTTCAATTTTGGGGTCAAGCCAGGCGTGCAGGCGACGTAATCCCAGCAACCGGTTGATGCCCGGCGGGGCGTCCAGCCAGCCAAACGGCAGTCCGCTGAGAAACAGAATACGTTGCTCAGCAACGGCTTTAACCCCTTGCCAGACGGGATCTTCTCGCAGGTACTGTGCGGTGACTGCATCCTGAACCAGAATAATATCGGGCTGCCAGCTCAACAGATTTTCCATGGATACCTGGGTCAATCCATGTCGTCCCGGGATTTGCGCGACATTGTGTAATCCCAGTAACTCTGGTGCTTCGGTATGCAGTGAACCCTGTAAACCGGTTTCCAGTCCTCTGGCACCGCGTGCGGCATAAAAGCGCAGTTTTGCTGCGGGGGAGTGCGAAAACGCATCTGCGTCATCAATAAATCGACGGGCAAGTGCGGCCTGTGCCGAGGCCCGTGTTGCGGTACCCAGCGCAGCCCCTGCGGCTTGCAGTTGTGCCGGGGTTTGTCGGAGCTCGCCGTTAATCAGCAGCCACGGAACGTGCGTTTGCGCGTTGACCTGCCGGGCTTGAGAAAGCCAGGTTTCATCAGCATTGCCGCAGTCAACCACCAGATCGGGTTTCAGCGCTAACAAGGCCTCCAGTGACAGGGTGCTGGCGCGTCCTGCCAGTCTTCCCAATTTCGGTAACGCCAAAATGTCATGATGGAATGGCACTGCGGCCTGGTGAGAAAAATCAAATGATGAAAATCCCACCAGTTTTTCCGGTGCGACAGCCAGCAATAGCATATCAGCAGGTGCTCCGGCGCTGACGACGCGCTGGATTGCCTCGGGTGACGGCGGTGAACCGACAGCAACGGTAAGCGGTGTTTGGGCAAGGGCCGGAAAATGGCGTAACAGCAGCGCAGATGCCACGAGCTGGGCAAACATCCTTCTTGTCAGTGGCATTATGTTGGTCCTGAACAGTGATAAAATCGCTATATATTTACATATACAGCGAATAAAAACATGTTCAGAATCAATTTCACACGGATGAAAACAGGGGCTACCCCATAAGGGCTAGATGCAATGGATACACCTGAAATGGAGATACATGGCACCAAAAAATCCGCGACATGGCGCGGATTTAGAGGAGACTGAAGACACCAGAAGAAGATTAGGACGTCGGTTGAGTCTGCTTTTTGGCCTCGGAAGGCGTGTTATTGGCGGGGGCGGGGCGCGTTGCCGGTACGCTGTCGCAGGGTTTATCTTTAGCGCATATCAGATCGAGCATTTTTAACGTTACGCCGTTGGTCCAGCCGAAACCATCCTGTAGCGGGTATTCGCCACCGCCGCCGCCGGTTCCTGTGCTGCTCACGTCATACTTCTCAACCAATTTTTTCTCACGATCGTACGTGTGCTGCACATTGGTGAGGAATCGCCAGGTGACATCCATGGCGACATTATTTTGGCCATAGTTCTGTAATCCCGAGGCGGCGACCCACTGTAACGGCGCCCAGCCGTTGGGAGCATCCCACTGCTGGCCGCTTTTCACCGACGTGGTTGCAAGGCCGCCAGGTTGCAACAGATGCGCCTGAGTTGCTGCGGCCACCTTGCCGGCGCGATCTTTTGCCGCCGCATTCACAAATAAAGGGAACAGCGCGGCGGCAGTTAACTGATTACGGACTTTGTGGCTCTTCAGATCATAGTCGGCATACCAGCCTTCTTTGTCATTCCACAACCAGGTTTCAATCCCTTTTTGGCGGGCATTGGCAAAGCCCTCGTACTGCGCTGCTTTGGCATCGTCACCTGCGGCTTTGCTGGCGAGAGCGATCATTTTCTCCATCTTGTATAACAAGGCATTGAGATCGACAGGCACAATGCTGGTGGTGCGCAGGGTACTTAGCTGGTTGGGGTTATCCATCCAGCGTGAACTAAAGTCCCAGCCGGATGCTGCGGCTGAGCGCAGGTCGCGATAAATTTCAGTGGCAGGGCGGTTCGGATTGCTTTTCGCGGTGGCAATATCCTCAACCCAGGATTCAGGTCTTGGCGTATCCCGGTCATCCCAGTAGCGGTTTAAAAGGGTGCCATCAGCCAGTTTGACCACACGTTTATGCTGTTGACCGGGCTGAAGTGTTTCGCCTCCTTCCATCCAGTAGCTGTACTCTTTTTGCATCTGCGGGAGGTATTTTTTCAGCGCGTCGTTACCGTCATGCTGCGCCAGCAGTTCAACCATAAAGGCAAAGAACGGTGGCTGTGAACGGCTCAGGTAGTAGCTTCGGTTGCCGTTAGGAATGTGCCCCCAGGAATCAATCTCATAAGCGAAGTTGGCCACCATATCAGAAACCTTGTCCCAGCGATTGCTCTCGGCAAGCCCCAGCATAGTAAAATAGCTATCCCAGTAATAAATCTCACGAAAACGCCCGCCCGGCACTACATAGGGTTCTGGTAGCGGCAGCAGAGAGTCCCATTTTTCGACATCGGTGGTTGAGCGAGTGAGTACCGGCCACAGTCCGTCAATATGCTCGCGGAGTGATTGCCCGGCCGGGGGCACGTATTTCTCACCCTCTTTTGGCAACGTAAAATTCACTTCCACAAAATGGCGTAAATCAAAGCCGGACTGATTTTTCTGCATCCGATAATCGGCAAGGATCATCAGTGGATCGCTGTTGGGCACTGCGTCGGCAAAAGTTTTCTGATCGGGAAATAGCTTTGCTGTCTGTACATCATTGAACAATGGACCAAGCAGAATATCAGGAGGAGAAGGCGTAGCGACAGGTGAATCCTCAGCGTTCGCAGTAAAAGAGGCCAGAGCAAAAAAGGTGCTTGCGAGCGTCAGTTTTATCGCCACTGAGAGCAGGCCAGGATGGCGAATTGCGGGTGTTATCATCGGTTAATCTCCTTAGCGGCGTGCCGAAGTTGCGGCATCTACCATGAGAAAACCTTAGTTCAGGATCGACCGTTGCGCGTGATCGGCCCCCCATTTTGCGATTAAACAGACATTTCCTGACGGAGGGAGTGAAATAGCCCACCTTTTACAGATAAAGGGTGGGCTGTGGGTATCAGCCCGCGAGGATCACCCGATTTGCTACACCGTCCAGAGTCAGAGCGTCACCCATCTTGATAGCATCGAGGGTTGCGCCTTGTTGGCATACCCAGCACAAGCCCATCTCGCGGGCGATAATCGCCGAGTGGGAGGCTTCGCTACCGGCGCGCAGGCAGATCCCTTTGATCGTGAGTGGGTCGAGTTGCAGCACGGTAGACGGATAGATGACATCGGCGACCAGAATGGTCGGTCGAATAGACGCGGGGATACGGGCACTTTCGCCGGTCAAATGTTGCAGCGTACGGGACAGCAAATCCTCAATATCAATGTATCGCGCCTGTAAATAAGGATCGTCGAGTTGCAGATACTGCTGACTCAGATCGCGCAGTACGTTATGCCAGGCATATGCTGCGCTACACTGCTCTTCGCGCATCAAATCACAGGCCATATCGAAAAGCTCAGGATCGTCGAGCAGCGTGTGATGACCAGAGAAAATGGCGGCGATATCAGCGGAATACTTCTCCTCTGCCAGCGCGGTTAAATCACTCAGGTCGTCGAGTGTGCGTTGAATGGCCGCTTTTAGCCGCTGCTGCTCGTCCTGCATATCCGCGGTCGGGCGATGGGTGACTTGCGGTGAGAACGGCGTATAGCAAAATGCCGTACCCGTTGCCAGCGCTGGCACCGGTACTGCGATGCTTTCAGCGCGTGCTTCTTCGACGGACTCGCCAAAATTCTCAGCCGCCAGCTGCGTAAACGCAGCCAGCGCCGCGTCTGCCTGTTCACCTTTAGCAATCAGGCGCAGCGTGTCATTACAGCGCACCTGCAGCAGTGCTATCTGATTCAGGCTGTCAGGGACGACGCATTTGCCGTTTTTTTCCAGCCACATGTCGGCATTAAAGCCAGACAATGTGGAGACCAGCCGCGATGCCGGGCGAACATGTATACCGTTGGGGTTTCTTACGGTCACGGCAACCGAACGAGCATCGGCGTCGGGTGACAATTCAGCGGGTGCTGTCTTCGCAACAGACGACGAAGGTAAACCCAGTTGCTCACGCTTGGCGTCGAGGGCATTCATGGCATCATTGATGACCCGATCGATATCAGCGCCCGCCGCAGCACTGACGGTTGCCGCCAGCGTACCTTCAACCAGCGGGGCAGCGCACAGACGCACCTTGGCGGCGATTGCCGGATCGAGCAGATCCAACGCTGTTTCCGCACTCAGTAACGCGCTGCCAATATCCATCATCACCAGCACGTGATCCGTGTCTGCCACTGACTCAATGGCCTCCATCACTTTGATGGGGTCGGTGCCAATGGGGTTCTCAGGATCGTCAATGCCTGCGGCAATAGCGAGTTTACAACCATCACCCATTAACATCTGTCGGGCTAACGCACCGACGCCTTCGCCCAGTTGGGCGCTGTGAGACACAATAACCAGGTTTACCATCGTTTTATCCTTACTCTCTGGACGCCTGAGCCAACATTTGCATCATAAACATAACGGACGTTGCGCCGGGGTCCTGATGCCCAATGCTGCGCTCACCAAGGTAGCTGGCGCGGCCTTTGCGCGCCTGCATCGTGATGGTACTTTGCGCCGCGGCTTCTGCCTGGGCGCTTGCCGCCTCCAGAGCGGCCTGTACGCTCAGCTTTTGCTCGCTGGACTGGCGTAAAGATTCGACGACAGGCACCCAAACGTCGCACATGGTTTTGTCACCCGGTTCGGCTTTACCACGACTAATGACACCTTCTGCGCCATCACGCATCATCTGATACAATTCGTCAACCGTCAGACTTTGATGGGCCTGAGTGACCTGCGCGGCGCGGATGAAAAAGGTGCCGAACAGCGGGCCACTGGCACCACCGACGCTTGAGAGCAGTACCATCCCGGTATTTTTCAAAATAAAACCGATATCTTTATCCGCAATGGACGGGAGCTTTTCGACCACTTTACTGAAGCCGCGGTGCATATTCAGACCGTGGTCGGCATCGCCGATTTCCCGGTCAAGGCCGGTAAGAAAATCGCTTTCGGTGGTGAATATTTCGCCGCAGCGATAGAGCCAGTTAACAATTTGTGTTCTGGTGAGGGACATCATGAATCTCCTTATTTACCCCAGTTGAGTGCAGGGGTGTGAACCGGTGCATCCCATAAGCTCAGCGTTTCGTCATCCACCTGTAACAGGGTGATTGAGAAACCGGTCATGTCCAGAGAGGTGCAGTAAGAGCCAATCAGGTTACGTTCGATGACAATACCGGCATCCTGGCAACGGCTTTCAAGGCGGTTATACACGCCGAAGAGCTCAGACAGCGGTGTCGCACCGAGATTATTGACCAGCGCAATCACGCGATCGCCGCTCTGTAGCGCGCGTTTGCTTTCTTTCCCTTCCTGCCATGCGCCCTGAAGGTGATCCCAGTGACGCAGCGTACGACTGTAGTTGCCGTTTTCCAGCAGGGTGTCAAACATTTCATCCACAGTTTGATCAAGCGAGGAGAATGGACGGCGGTCAATGCCGGGTTCGCCGTGGATACCGACGCCAAACTCCATTTCGTTGTCCCGCAGGGTGAATGAAGGTTGACCGGCCGCCGGAACGGTACAGGCACCAATGGCAATCCCGATGGAATGACCCTGATTGTTCAACTGGCGCCCCAATACCGCGCAGGCATCCAGTGAGTCACCGCGTTCTGCGGCCGCACCGACCAGTTTTTCAATCAATACAGTATTTGCCACACCGCGACGACCGGCGGTGTACAGACTGTCTTTCACCGCCACGTCATCATCCACAACCATCGTGGTGACTTTGACGCCGCTTTCATGCAATAGCTCGGTTGCCGTTTCGAAGTTAAGAATGTCGCCGGTGTAATTTTTGATTATCAGCAGTACGCCTTCGCCGCCATCAATTTGCATGGCGCATTCAAACATTTTATCCGGCGTTGGCGAGGTGAAAATTTCACCCGGACAGGCACCGGAGAGCATACCCTGGCCAATGTAGCCGCAGTGCATTGGCTCATGGCCGCTACCACCACCGGAAAGCAGCGCCACTTTGCCCATCACTGGCGCATCTGCGCGAGTGACATACACCGGGTCCTGATGCAGTGCCAGAGAAGGGTAGGCTTTTGCCAGCCCGGCGAGTTGTTCGTTCAGTACGTCTTCAACACGGTTGATCAATTTTTTCATTGTTTATGCTCCGCAGACAGTCCTGAGATGGCTGCACATATCAGGCAGACATCTGATGTAGGGTATCGGTTTGTACAGCGCCACGGCGACCTCTCGCTGCCGATAAGGTAATTTTGCACACGGGTAGTCAAAAGAAAATTGATGTGATTGGCGTTTCAATACGGAACATTAGCATCTGGTAATGTTCCGTATTGAAACGTATTGGTGCATAAAACAGCGGAAGTGAGAGATGCGGCAAGGTTTATGCTGACGGTATTGTGAATAAAACGTTATTCCTTACTCTTCTTTGCCATTAAAATCGAAAAACCAGAACAGGATAAAACCAATAAAACCAAAAATTAGCAGAATAGCCAGGGTATAGACTTCGTATCGTGCGGCATCTGCGGCAATCGCCTGCAATTTGTCCATTGCCGGGGCTGGCTGCTCTTTGAATAGCATGAGTTGCCATTCATAAAGGTTTGTTGTTTTTATCTCTTTAATCGGTTCCCAAATATGGTTAGCCGCCGCGCCGAGTGCTAAAGCGGAAAACAGTGCGCCGTAAATACGTTGACGTTTTTCCTGACGCTGACTAATCGCCTGGCGCATGAGCTGATCCAATTGCTCTATCTGCGCCATGAGCTCCTGGCGCTGTTCCGATAATCCCCACTGCCGCGAGAGATCGTCACTCAGCTGGTTATGCAGGGCATCGTTGCCGACCAAAGCACCTTTATTCATGGCTTTTAGCGCCCGGGCCTTGGTTTCCAGCATCATTTCGGACCAGTCAGATAAACGACGAATTTTTCCCTTTCGGTTGTGAATTTGCTGCGATTCGAGCAGATCCTTGAGCCACTGTTCAATCTGTTGGGCAGAGTTTGCCAGAAAATTTTCATACTCATGGCTGACATCCGCTACTGAACTGGCCGCTTTAGTCAGTATTGCCAGATGTTTATCCTCTTCTTCGCGACAGAAGAATGTGACGCCATGACGGTGAGCGACGACCAGAATATTGCTGTACCACTGGCTGCTGTACTCGCTGGTGGGGGGGAGATCCGCAGGGCTCCGGACGACGCGCGTGCTATCGCTCTGTGCTGCCAGCCAGGCATGGAAAGTGGGGGTATCGATCATACGCATCAGCGGGACTATCGTAATATCACCGCCCTCCGGGATGCGATGCTGATAGACACGAATGCATTTACCCTTTGTGCGGCAATCAAGTTCGGGTAAAGCTATTGGCACAATGGCGTTATCAAGGTACCGGGTAAAATAATTTTCCCAGATTGCGGGTAAAACGTCTTGTTGCCAGGTCAGTTTCGAGCCTGGCTCTCCGGGCGCAAGCTGCTTCGGTGCCGCAATTAGCGTCATTCTGCCTTGATCGTCGTACCAGGGTTGGTTCGGTGCTCCTGGGATTAGTTTATCGCTTCCGGCCAGGCGATAGCTTTCGAGAAAACGCGGAGTATCGTGCGGGCGTAACCCTTGCCAGGCCGCATCTTCACGCTGTTCCAGAGCGAACCACAGGGCATCAAGGCGCGTCCCCTGAATGGGGTTGAGCGAAATAACGATATCATTGCCCGTGCCCACTTCTCGCGGGCGATAAATGGCCAGCAGCCCAAATCCATTGTGCGTCCAACTGCGTTCTTTGTCGCAGCGCGCGAGAATTTTCAGCATCCCGGAAGGGAGCGTTTCGGTGATAAACAGTGCATCAACCACCGTTTGCCGCCGGCCTGTGCCGAGGTCCAGCAGGAGTTGGCAGGTCACCGAACGCTTGATAACGTGTTGGTAAATCTGTTGCTCATACGCCAGACTTGCGACCGCACTTGCATAACATTGCGTGTGCATGGGCATAATGCCTGCGGTGGGGTCTGGGTTGGCTATTATCATATCGCTCAACAGGCGCAGGCAGGCCAATATGTTGTGGCGAACAACGGCAGTATCATCCATGGATTGCTCGCACAGGCTGCTATGTGCGAGTGCGGATAACAAGCACGCGGCAGAACGCGTCGTATCATCACCGTCCAGATAAATACCGCTTTCCCATGCGGTGACGTATTCCAGCCACGGATGTGTTGATAGCGACAGCGAACCAGCGGCATCGAGATGGTTCAAAAACAGCAACAGCGTAAAACAGGTATCCAGAGAGAAATCTTCGATAACGATTCGTTGTATTCCCTGGACACTTGAGAGTTTATTGCGCCATATAGTCCATTGACGATCGTCGGCATTTGCCACCAGTTCACTCACCGAATTGTAGTGACCTGCACGGTATCCTTTGTTATTGAGCGCGACACCCTTTTGGCTTTCCGTATCATTGCCGTCGCCCAATCCGATCAGCAGGCTGCCTGCCGGTGCATCACGCTGCGACGGATTGAACTCGAAAGTAAACTGCGGCCATGCATTGTTGAATGCGAACATATAATTCTCTTTCGATGGATGTGTTGTTGTATCGCTCATTATTTGACTACGTTATAAATGACCCGTTGTGAGCGACTCCAGTTATCGTCAATCGCAATATTGGGTTCATGGTTTTCTTGTTTCACGCAGTAGTTCTTAACCAGGCTTTTTAACTCTGCCCCGTTGAGTGTGCCGAACATCAGACGCGTATTCAGTTCTTTCAATAACACATCGTGGAGTGAATAGGTGGTAGGTCTTTGCAGTGAAAACTGCGCCGCGTCAGCCAGTAAGTCACGCGCATTATCGGCCATCAAACGGCGTTCACAGCGACCCGCAGGTTCATTTTTAGCCATTTCTTCATCGTAAGCTTTCTTCTGGGCTTTCTCAAAATTAAGCGCTCTGTCCAGTTCCGCTTTAATACCCTGAACATCCTTGGCAGAAGAACAGAATGTTTTTAAATAACGAATCTGTATGGGGGTCAGCGTGCCATTCTGGTTCGTTTGCTGACGTAATTTACCGGCCATTCTGAGACAACCGTTTTTTTCATCCATCAACGATGCTGATTGTAATAGGGCATTCAACGTTTCCTGGCGATCTTCCTGTAATGCGGCTTCGGCATAATACAGTTTCCAGCGCATGCCTCCGGCAAGAAACAAATTGACAACCTGGGTATCACCGCGGTCGATAGCGGCGCGAAGATTTTTTTCATCCCAGGCAATGCCGATATTCGCCAGTTCTTTACGCGGATCGCTACTGGTTTCTTTTTTCGCACCGGCAACCGTTTTACCCACTTCCCCGAGATCGCTACGGATGGACTCCGTATTCACCAGCGTCTTGGTTGAGGTTCCGAAAGTCAGTACCGAGCCAACAATAATGACGACGATACCGCCCAGCACCCAGGCCACTCGATTGCGAATGATGCCCGTTTCCATTTTGATTTTTCCAATATCCTGAGCCTGAGCCGCCAGGTCATCCTTTATTCCCTGAACGTCGCCGCCAAGATCGTCAATTTTTTGGGCGGTCCGTTCGAAATAGCGCGCAACCTCAGCATTGCTGTCATCAAAAAAACGATCAGGGTTAACTTTTACCCGACCTTCATCGAAGGCCTCCTGTACCGGCTCAGTAATTTCTCGGTAATAGTAATTCACCAATGTTGTTTGGACGGAGGTTACCCGCTTATGATGCGCCAGACGGTTGCGAATTACGCGAATATCGTCAAGAAAGGTATTCAGTGTTCTACGTTTATCGTTAACAAAGCTGAGCAAAGGGGTATATTGATAAAGTGGAGAATAGTGGATGGGATATTCGTCTTTATCAATAAACAGTGAGGCGAGTTCACTGAAAAGAGTACCGCTCAATACGTCATCACGATCGGCAACGTTCAGCCATTTTTTTACACGTTCCTGACCAAATAATTTGTTCAGGTGCTCAAGTAGGGCTTGTTGGTTATTGTACGCTTCATTAATTAAACTACGAATGGTCAACTCTAATGCCCGTACCTGCTGCAAACTACGTAACTGCTTTTCTTCGTCTTCGTTATTCAGCGTCGTTGAGTAAGTTAATTGAGGCTGTTTTTCTCGCAAATATTCGAGCTGCCACAAAAAACGCAACGCGGCAATGGTTAGATTTCTGTCGGCAGGCTGGCCATCTGTATTTCTGCCGAGCCATTTGTTCAAGGTGCGTAGTGCCGCAAGAAAGCTCGCCATTTCCTGCTCGTTATAGTTAAAGCGGGTCGCTACACTGTTCCAGTTGCCCAATTTCTCTCGGGCTTTATCAAGTGAATCATAAAACGTATCAGGCGAGAGTTGCGTGGGGGCTGGCATGCCCAGCAGGGATAAGATTTGTGGAAATGCGCTGTCGAAAAGAGACAGGCAACGAGTAAAATCGTTGTGCTCAGAAGCAGATGAATGATCGACCATTATATTCTCACATGGTTATTCGCTGAGTTTTCCCGGCCCGATCTAATCGCACTGTGTCAGGCAACTTTCCCAGCAGCCAGAATGCCATAATTCGACAATTATTCGGGATTTTTAATCAGTTCGTCAATATATATGGCGGGCGTAATATTGGTAGTAGACATTGCGGCCAATAATGCGTTGCTATGGGTTCTTAACGCAAATTATGGTTGCTGCGATGGGATTTAATGTTTATTGGCTAACAAACCGCGCAGATATTGGGTAAGTAAAACGCAGAAAGCGGGGCGGATGAATCAGGCGACTACACGCCAATAATGCCACAAATAATGCCGCATTATTGGCGTAACTCACGACTGGCGTTTATCGTCGTTCAAAACGTTGACGTATCTGCCGTCGTATTATCCCGGATAAATACCACGGTCCTTACGTGCCAGCAGGATACGCTCGCAGGCCACAATATAGGCAGCAGTGCGCAATGAGCAGGATTTCTCCGCCGCTTTCTCCCACACATGAACCATCGCATCGGTCATGATTTTATCCATGCGATTGTTGATCTCTTCTTCGCTCCAGAAGAAGCTGGCCATGTCCTGAACCCATTCGAAGTAGCTGACGGTGACGCCGCCTGCGTTACATACGACGTCAGGTACCACGATGATACCGCGGCTTGCCAGCATATCATCGGCATCCGGGTAAGTTGGGCCGTTAGCGCCCTCAAGCACCAGTTTGCAGGTCAGTATTTCTGCACGTTGACGGGTAATCTGCCCTTCCAGCGCGGCAGGGATCAGGATATCCATCTCCACGCTCCAGAAGGCTTCGCTGGCGATAGTTTCCGCCCCCGGGAAACCGGCAATCTGTTTGTGCTCCAACTGCCAGGCGGTCAACGCGGTCATGTCGATCCCGGTGGTGTTAAACAGGGTGGCAGTGTGATCCTGAATGGCAACGACGCGTGCGCCAGCACTGGCGAACAGGCGAGCCGCTTCACTGCCGACATTACCAAAGCCTTGTACCGCTACGCGCGCGCCTTCAACGTCGATATCGGCACGACGAGCCACTTCCAGACCGCTGACGAACACGCCACGACCCGTTGCTTTATCACGACCCAACGAACCGCCAAGGTGGATAGGTTTACCGGTGACCACGCTGGTTACGGTGGTGCCGTGGTTCATGGAGTAGGTATCCATCATCCATGCCATCACTTTGCCGTTGGTGCCGACATCCGGCGCTGGAATATCTTTTTGCGGCCCAATGATAATGCCGATTTCGCTGGTATAGCGGCGGGTTAAACGCTCCAGTTCACCTTCGGACAGCGAGAATGGGTCGACGCGAACGCCACCTTTGGCACCGCCGTACGGCAGGTTCAGTGCGGCACATTTGATGGTCATCCAGGCGGAAAGGGCCATCACTTCATTAAGATCAACATCAGGATGATAACGCACACCGCCTTTTCCCGGGCCGCGGGAGAGGTTGTGCTGTACACGATATCCTTCGAAATGGCGAATAGTGCCGTCATCCATCTGCACCGGAATATCGACAATTAGCGCGCGTTTCGGGTGGCGCAGGGTATCCACCCAATGGGAAAGTTCGCCCAGGTAAGGGGCCACACGCTCGATTTGTTGCAGGTAGGTATTCCAGGCAGATGTGCTGCTATCTGAAGCGTAAGATAACTTATCCATGATAAACCTTAGTTATAAAAGTAATATGTTCTTAATTTGGCCGTGGTATACAGTGGATCTCACCATATAAACTTAAATTTAACATTTTTTTCAAGAAACGGCCTGTCCTCCAGCCCTCTAATAGCCATATAAAAAATATGTGAATTAAGCGTTAAGTGAATAATTATCTATTGATTTTGCGAATGTTTGCGATCAAGTAGCAATTCAGGCATTTAATATGCATCGTGCATGAGAATGACTATTTGTCAGATTTATGATGCACCTCTAAAAGTAAACAATATGATAATTATTTGTGTTTTCTTGATTGCATTTTAGCGGCGCGTCAGTAGGTCACTGAGATAGTGACGGTGTCCGCATAGTTGTCGGGGGTGTAGTTCGCGCTGGGAACGGTGGCATACACCGAATATGGCGTAGCGGAGCCGGTGCCAGTGCCTGTAACGGTATTGAGCGAGCTGTTGCCCCACACTGTGCCGGAAGGCCCTGGCGTTGAGCTGAGCTGATAGGGCACTTTATCGCTGTTTGCCCCCGTTCCGCTCATCACACCGTTGCCTGCAGTATTGCCGTTGGAGGGTTGCAGTCCAATGGTATAAGGGGTGTTATTGGTGCATGCCACCCCGATGGTATTTGATGCTGTCGCATTGCGCTGAGTTGCCTTCACCGGGGTAAAACTAATGTTAGTGGCCGATGTGATATTGCACTGTTTGCTGACAGTGGCTGATACGCTGAAGGGAAGTCTGGCGGCAACGGTATCACCGCACGTGGTGGGCGGAATAACTAATCCAGGGTTGAGGGTGATAAGCGCCGTGGCTGCCGTATAGCTGTCCTGATAGCTTCCGGGGACTGCAGAAGTTTGCGGCGTGACGAGCTGGGCGGATACTGTCAGTGAACCGGTCACTGGGAGCAAATTGAGCAAGTTAAGTTGTACCATGGGAACCGAGGTTCCGCTCTGATACTGACTCCCCCAGATTTTACTGTGCCCGGCGTCCTGATATAGCTGATAGCTCAACGTTCTGGCAGGTGTTCCGCTTAACGACATATTCCGTGTTGCCACCTGACCGCTGACGCCCGATGCGCCAATATTAAAACAGAGGTTAATCCCCGCCAGTACGTCGGTCACTTCTTTTGCACAAGTCCAGGTGAAGGTCATTGAGGTCGTTGCGCCTGATGATGACAACGGGTCCACTGCACCAAAACTAATTGGTTGGACGTTACTGACGGAGCAGGTTACCGCATGACTTATCCCTGGACAGACGAGGAGTGCAGCGATAAACAGCAACTGTCTTAATTTCATGAATGAACTCCTGCTATTGTGACCGACATTCCAGCGGGCCTATTTGTACAATCCCCTTTGCATTGGCGGGATAATCGAATTGTGCGTTACAGCTACCGGTATCTGTGTCAACGCGTAACCTGTTGTGCTGTTCCAGGCTGTCAAACCAGGCCATTCCATCGAATCCGACGACGGATGACTGGCCTGCGCCGTTAGTGATATATGCCATGCTGCCCTCAGAAATGGCCTTACCCTGTTCATTAACGAGAGTAACCTGCGCGGCGCGTACGGGAGTGATACCAAAACTGACCAGGGTTCCGGAGCGATCCGCCGGCGTTGCATTGGCTTCAACGCGGGCGATCCGCATATTGGCGGGTAGATCCATGGGGTCAATACTGATTTGATTGTTTTGATAGCTATTGAGTGACGTGACCAGCAGCAGACCCTGATCGTCGCTGCGACCGACAAGGTTGTTTTGCAGCTTGACTGGCACGTCCGGAATGCCGTCTGTTGATACGACGGCAAAACCATTGTTGATTTCCCGAGCCGCGAACAAACCTCCCCCCATCGCAACCAGGGAACCGGTCGCACCAGCATAACCGTAGTGGTTGTCGGGCAGGCGGCTAAATCCGGTGTAGGCTTTTCCGAAACGGCCCAAATACCCGACTTCTCCCTGGCCGCTTTGCCGGGAGGCTTGCTGGCTGGCAGCGACGTTCCATCCCCAGCCGCCGTCACCCGGTGGCGTTTGGCTGGCATTGATCTGGTAGCCGGTTTCATTATTGGTATGTTGTACGGTACTGCTGGCGCTCAGATTACCGCTGGTGGTGACCGTCACCATCAGGTAAACGCTGCGATCGCGGGTGTCGTCAATATTCTGGTTAAATCCGGCATTGAGTGAGATGTTTTCGGTGACGGATTTGAACCAACTGGCGTTGGCGTAGCGTACCGCGCTATCGTGCGGATAGCGAAACTGCAGGTAACTCAGGCTGACATTGCCGGCTGACGCCATTGCATAACCTATTACCGTATTGCTGCTCAGCGAGGGTGGCGGCTCACCATAATGGGTCGCGACATCACGGTAGTCACCCGACGTCGCCGTTGTGCTGGTGCTGAAATTAAACTGTTCACCTGACCAACGGTAACCAACACTGTACAAAAATCCACTTTTCCCTGAGTCCGTACTGGCTGCCAATGCGGTGGACACTGTGCCGCTGCGCGGGCCGGGAACCCAGTCATTGCTAAAACCTGCGTTAATCAGCCCATCACTGGTTTCCGCGTGTGTACCTGCAGTAAAGGTGTTACTGAATCCCCGACGCCAGGTCCCGCTAAACACAGGGGCACTGGCATAATCAAATGAGGCGTAACCGTAATTCTCTCTTACTGCGCCTAATTCCGCTGACCAGGCTGTTAGCCCTTCTCGCAGGAGTTGCTGATCGTTGTAGAACGAGAAATTTTGTACTGTCGTTCTGCCCAGCGCGTCGGTCATCATCACCTGACCGGTCCCTGCGCCACTGATATTAGGCATGGTGTTGATTTGAAAACTTCCGGCCGGAACCTCCCCGTTGTAGTACTTAACCCCATTGACGTACAACTCAACGTTTGAAGGAAGCGTGGCAGAACCAAGATAGGAGGGAAGCGGGGTGGTTGGCATGTACGGCTGTAAACCAAAATCGGTTCCTATCTGGATGCCGCCAATGCGGGTCGGTCGGGACCAGGTGAGCGAGCTTGTCAGGGTATCGCCAACGTTTATCGCCAACATATTTTCCGGAAATGACGTGCGCCAGCGGGTGTCCATGCGGTAGAAGGCATTATCTGCGTTGGGCGCGGTGGAATATTGAGTCAGTTGGGTTGTGCTTAACACCCCTAAGCCATTAAACGCGCGCAACTCGCTAAATGTGTTGGCGCTGGTTTCATCTCCCTGCTGAGCATAGACATCGTAATTGAGTAACGCCCCACGTGAGTTTGATGCTATTGGTGTCGCTTCGCCGGTCGGGTTCACCTGCGTGGTGGCAAGATCAAGGGAACCGAGCGGCACAGTGAGCGCCAGAGTTTGTTGTTCGACGTTGTAGTCAATGCTCAGTTGGGCAATATCGTTCAGGCTGACGGTGGCAGCCGCATTTTGCGGTAAGCGAAAACCCAACTGTCGTAGGGTATTGGCGCCAGCATAGAGTTTTTCATTCTCATAGCCAAAATGAACCAAGCCGACAGGGTTTCCATTCAGGGTCACGTCGAGATATAAATCGATGCCCGCAAGAGGTGTTGCGTCGCCAATAATTCCACTGTTTGTCTGGTTATTATTGATCGCGTGAGCTGAAACCATTCCAGATAATAATGCTCCATTGAGTAAGCAACATTTCACCAGAAGCCAGGATCTCTTAGAGATCTTGTACTGTTTTTTGGCCATTAACTGTTACTTCAACTTTACCGCCATAATGGGTATCGCTGGCGGACGTGGATAATATCCACCGCATTGTTGAGCCCGGAAGAACATAGCCTAATAGTCCCGGCGTAATGACCTTTTTCGCACCATTATGGTTTATAAAGGTTGCCGCTGATAATTGCGCATGACCATTTCCCTGATTACTGACTTCAAGAAATTTTTTGCCGTCAAGTTGCTGTAATTTCCATTGCAATTTGGCCTGGGTTTCAGCCTGCGCCGTTGGTTGAATAAATACAGGTACGGAATAATGCAGCACAAACTGAAGTTTATTTTTTTGTAATTTTGCTGGCGGTAATTCGTCAATTGATAACCGATAGGCATCTTCGGTATGTGTCGATGGCGGGCCGGTGCGAATAACACGAATCAACTGGCGTTCACCAGGGGCTAACGCCAGCATCGGCGGGCTGATAACCAGCCCCTGAGAGGGAGACAGCTTATCGCCGTATGCGCTTTGGCTCCAGCGAAAGACCCGAACCTGGGCATTCAGCACGTTTTCTCCGGCATTGCTTAGCCAGATCCCATCGGCATTTTGCGACGCTTGCAGCGTTAATGTAACTGGAGCAACCTGCAATCCGCTGGCTGTCGCCGGATTTACGCTCATAGCCGCTCCTAACAGGCATGCGCAGGCATACTGCTGTACAGGCAGTTTTACTGTCATCTGTGTTCCTGAATTTAGTAGTTAACGTTTACCGTTACGGTGTCGGCATAGTCGTCAGGTGTGAAGTTCGCGCTTGGCGCGGTGGCATATACGGTAAAACTCTGTAGAAGCCCAGTTCCCTGGGATGCAACACCATTTCCTACCGTGGTGGCGGTGGCCGTATTCCCCCAGACCGGTCCTGTTGCTGATGTTTGGTTCAGCTGGTAAGGCACTTTATCGGTATTGTTTGCTGCATTTGCGACAGAGGACATGGCTCCGGACCCCGTGGGTGTCCCGCCGTTGGCCGCTGAAGGTGCCAGGCCAATAAAGTAGGGGGTGGTTTTTGAGCAATTAATTGAAATTGTGTTGCTTGCGCTGGTATTTGTCGCAGTGGTATTCACGGGACCGAGAGTAATATTTGAAGCCGACCCCGCAGTGACGGTACACGCTTTTTGTATCGTCATCAGTACCTGAAATGTCCCGCTTGTAGACGCTGCGTTTGCCGCCGGAATAATGGAAAAGGCGCCGCAAAAAAGAATTAAGCGTTTGTCGAAGACTAGAGCCATATCCTTCACCTTTTTCAAATAACCACATTTTTTGCTTTAAAAAAACAATAATGTGACACAAGAAGACATGAGTTAACCCTAGAATAAGTATTAGACGTACGCCAGTTGATCTCATGAATTTTACTTAGAGAAAAGGTGATGTCGTCGACAAAAAAATAATACCAACGGGTGAGTATGTCGTTTCTTTTTTATGCTACTCAAAAGTATGCCGTGAGGTAGCTATTTCGGAGGCCAGCTATTACAACTGGAAGGCAAAGTATGGCGGGATGGAAGCGGCCGATATTAAAAAATTCAAAGACCTTGAGGATGAGAATCGACGTTTGAAACAAATGTTTGCCGACCTGAGTCTGGAAAATCTCACGTTAAAAGACGTCATCGAAAAAAAGCTTTAAAACCAGCGATAAAGCGTGAGCTCGTCAGCTATCTGACGGCACAATTTGCCATGAGTTTACGCCAGGCCTGCGGGACGTTATCGTTGAGCAGGACGGTGTATTTTTATCAGCCCAATACCGGACGTGAAGAACCAGTGATCCATGCGCTGACTGAGCTGGCAGAACGCTATAACAACGAGCGGCCTCATGAATCCCTGAACAACCTGACGCCGGAAGAGTACCGGCTGATGGCTGAAAAACCGGAAATTTCAAAAAATGCGTGGAACTAAAACAGGTGTGCTTACAATTGCACTCACCAGCGTGCTCAATTTTAGCTGTGTTTCTAAGGTGCTGACACGGTCGCTATGAAAACAAAAATCCACGCAGCTGCGTGGATTTTTTTCGCGTTCATTGATCTGATAAAGCTCCGGAAAGCCTGATCAGACAGCAGAAGCAACTTAAACGTTGAACAGGAAGTTCATCACATCGCCATCTTTAACGATGTAATCTTTACCTTCTGCACGCATCTTGCCGGCTTCTTTCGCGCCTTGCTCACCTTTATAGGTGATGAAGTCTTCAAACGCGATGGTTTGTGCGCGGATAAAGCCTTTCTCGAAGTCGGTGTGGATCTTACCAGCTGCCTGCGGGGCCGTTGCGCCGACAGGGATGGTCCATGCACGGACTTCTTTCACACCCGCGGTGAAGTAGGTCTGCAGGTTCAGCAGTTCGTAGCCTGCGCGGATAACGCGGTTCAGGCCCGGCTCTTCCAGACCCAGTTCAGCCATGAATTCTTCACGGTCAGCATCATCGAGTTCTGCGATGTCAGCTTCAACGGCAGCGCAAACGGCAACCACAACAGAACCCTCGGCAGCCGCGATTTCGCGCACTTTGTCGAGGTACGGGTTATTCTCAAAACCGTCTTCGTTCACGTTGGCGATATACATGGTTGGCTTCAGCGTCAGGAAGCTCAGGTATTTGATGGCTGCTTTGTCTTCATCAGTCAGGTTTTTCAGCGCTCGCAGCATACCAGCGTTTTCCAACTGCGGCAGGCATTTTTCCAGTGCAGCCAGTTCAGCTTTAGCGTCTTTATCACCGCCTTTGGCTTTCTTCTGTACACGGTGGATAGCACGCTCGCAGGTGTCGAGATCGGACAGTGCCAGTTCGGTGTTGATAACGTCGATATCGTCAGCCGGATCCACTTTATTGTTCACGTGGATAATGTTGTCGTTTTCGAAGCAGCGAACAACGTGACCGATAGCTTCGGTTTCACGAATGTTGGTCAGGAACTGGTTACCCAGGCCTTCACCTTTGGATGCGCCTTTTACCAGACCCGCGATATCCACAAATTCCATTGTGGTGGGCAGGATACGCTGCGGTTTAACGATTTCGGCCAGTTGATCCAGACGAGGATCGGGCATCGGGACAACACCCGTGTTCGGCTCGATAGTACAGAACGGGAAGTTTGCCGCTTCAATACCCGCTTTTGTGAGCGCGTTGAACAGGGTGGATTTGCCTACGTTTGGCAAACCGACGATACCGCATTTGAATCCCATGTTTAAATCACCTTAATCTTTTGATATTCAACCTGTTATGGAAAACAGATTGTAGAAATGTAAATAACTTTGCCTATTATACACAGCACGCGAGAAAAATGCCGCACATCGCTGCTTATTGCGCTTTAAAGGTGTGTAACCGGCTCGTTGCTTTGGTGAGTCCATCTTTGAATAAAATCTCGGTACAACGTGCCGCTTCGTCAATGGCTTCATCAATTAACTTCTGTTCTGAAACAGGCGGTTTGCCTAAAACAAAACCGACAACTTTATTTTTATCGCCCGGATGGCCGATTCCAACGCGTAAACGATGAAAGTTAGGGTTATTGCCTAACTTGCTGATGATGTCTTTCAGGCCGTTATGTCCGCCATGACCGCCGCCGAGCTTAAATTTGGCGACGCCGGGCGGCAGATCTAATTCATCGTGGGCGACCAGAATTTCATCAGGGTTAATGCGATAAAAGCTGGCCATTGCGCCAACGGCTTTGCCGCTCAGATTCATAAATGTGGTCGGTACCAGCAGGCGGACATCTTCACCTTCAAGCGTGACTCTGGAGGTGTAACCGAAGAATTTCGGCTCATCGCGCAGGGGGGCACGGAGTCTCTCTGCCAGTAAATCGACGTACCACGCGCCTGCATTATGTCGCGTTGCCGCATACTCTGCGCCGGGATTCGCCAGGCCGACAATCAATTTAATCGCCACGTAATTTGTCCTGAGTGTGTCTATAACCGGCGTGTAGTTTACTGTTTGCCGACGCGCTTGACAAAAAACTGCGTGGGTCGCACCGAAAACTGAATAATTGCAGAAGTGGACTATTGGAAATTGAGGGTGTTCAGTAGCTTATTTGTAAAGTTTTGTTGCGTTGGTGTTTGTATTTGTGATCACAGGCGCACTTGCGAATGGCAGTGTTGTCTATACTTTACACATAAGGATTAGGGGTATTCCCTGTAACAACCCAAAGTTCCGGAGGTGACACATGAAACGCAAAAACGCTTCGTTACTCGGTAACGTGCTCATGGCTTTAGGGTTGGTGGTGATGGTCGGTGGTGTTGGTTACTCTATTTTAAACCAGTTACCGCAATTTAATCTGCCACAGTTTTTTGCACATGGTGCCGTGCTCAGTATTTTTGTTGGTGGAGTCCTCTGGCTGGCGGGTGCCCGCGTCGGCGGACATGAACAAATCAGTGACCGCTACTGGTGGGTTCGCCATTACGACAAACGCTGCCGTCGTAATGATAGCCAACGCCACAGCTAAGTGCTGACATAACCTGCAGACCAGCCAGCGTTACGCTGACTGGTCGTTAGTTTTTCTCGTTGCTGCGCGAGCGGGATCGCATGCGCTGTAACAGTGCTAATAGCGCCAACATACTCGCCAGATATCCCATAACGACCGCTCCCTGATGTTTTCTGCTCTCAAGCTGCGGGTCAGCGGCCCATGCCAGAAACGCGGTGACATCTCGTGCGTACTGTTCTTCCGTTTGGGGAGCATGCGTTTGCATAGCCCAGGTGATGTCATTGTCAGCCAGCGGTTTGGGCATATTAATCATCCCGCCAGGGAAAAAACGGTTGGTTTTCATCTCCGGGTCATCGGTTGCATACCCGGTCAGCAGCGCATAAACATAATCAGCGCCTTGCTCGGTGTAGGGGGTGAACGCATCCAGTAAAAATCGCGGAAACCCACGGTCGTAGGTTCGCGCTCGAACGATATAACTCAGGTCAACCGGCAGCGCGCCATTATTAAGGTATTTTGCTTCCTGGTCATTCAGATAAGGTGACGCGAAAACATCGTTCAGCTTGCCTTCCCGTTCGCCGGGTTGACCGTCGTCTTCAATTGTCGCGAAGACGTAGCCGCTGGCCAGTGTTTTGGCCTCCGCCTCACTGAGTTGCGGCCCTCCAGCTTTAGTTAACGTTTTGAAAGTGAGATATTTCATACCGTGGCAGGCCCGGCATTTCTCTTCGTAGACTTGCAGCCCGCGTCGCAGTTGTTCGCTATCGTGTTTACCGTTCACGCCGCTAAACGACCATGTCTGCGCGGTGGGTAGCTGTGCGCAAATCGCGTTGCTCAATAAAAGAGCCAGAGTCAGAGTTGCAGTGGGTAAAAATCGCGCCATGATGTCAGTCCTGTCGTTCCAGTAAACGTCGGCACGGCAGCACAAGCAGAAACCATGCAAAATAAATAACGGTTGAAAGCTGAGACGCCGCGCGTGTCCAGCCATCGTCATCGCTAAAACCATCAATTAAGTCCGGCCCGACCAATGCTTTTGAGCCCAACCAACCCAGAAAGAGCGCATTGGCGACCCACAGCCAAAAAATGGCTTTAACCAGCCGACTGTTATTACGAAACCGTGCGTGTGACGTATCCAGCCACGGGAGAAAATAGAAAATCAGTACCGCAGCGCACATCGCAGTGATGCCTGCCAGTTCATTGGGGAAGCAGCGCAGAATGGAGAAGAAAGGCAGGAAATACCATTCAGGCGCGACGATAGCCGGTGTGAGTGTCGGGTCTGCCGGAATAAAGTTATCGGCGCTGCTGAGATAGTGCGGCGCGAAAAACAGAAACCAGGCGAACAGCATTAAAAAGAGGGTGAGTTTGATTGCATCGTTTTCGGTGATGCGAAAATCGAACAACACACGCTGAGACTCTTTGGGCGAAAATGTTTTCTTCCGCGCGTGGGCAAAAGCCGACTGGACGGTACGGATGTGCCATATCGTAACCGCGACAATGGCGAAGGGGATGATAAAGTGAAGGACATAAAAACGGCCTAATGTCGGCGTGCCGGGCATATAGCCACCGACCAAAAAGGTATATAGCGTATCGCCAATAAACGGTATCGACCGGGCGAAACTGGTGATGACCGTAGCGGCCCAGTAGCTTTTTTGCCCCCAAATCAGGCTATAGCCGAGAAACGCGGTGATCATCAACAGCACATACAGCGTCACGCTGATTGCCCACATCTTCAGATAGGGTTTGCGGTAGACGTTGTAATACATTGCCCGGAAAATATGCAGATAACAGGCGAAGAAAAAAAGCGACGCGCCAATAGCATGCAGATTGCGCACCAGCTCACCGTGTCTGACTGCGCGCAGAATATGAACAATAGAGTCAAAAGCGGATCCCGCTGTAGGCACATAGAACATAGCCAGCACGATACCGGAGAGCATTTGCACGCCGAGCATGACCAGCAATATGAGACCAATAGCAAAGATCCACACGCCAGCGACTGAGCGGGGGACAGGAAGACGAAACTGCAGGTGATACCAGGGGGAGGACGGATAAGCGGATTTCATCTCAGGCATCCTTCGTACCAATACGCAGACTCAGGCCGTCAGCCGACACGCTAAAGTCAGGGATGGCCAGATTCGCCGTGGCCGGGCCTCGTGTTACGCGCCCGGAGGTGTCAAACTCTGAACCATGACACGGGCAGACCCAGCCCTGTCCGTTGGGGTTGGCATTGGGTACACAACCCGCGTGGGGGCAGTAACCTTGTACTACCAGCCACTGTGGATGTGCCGCTGCCACCCGCTCGCTATCCGCCTGTGGATCGGCCAGTAGACGCAGATCAGCTTGCCGCGCCGCGGCAATCTCCTCCGTCGTGCGGTGGCGAATCAGGATCAGTTTTCCCTGCCAGATACGCTTCACCGTCTGGCCTGCTGTTACGCCTGCGAGGGAGACATCAACAGGTTCATTTTCCGCCACCGTTTTATCATCCGGACCCAGCGCGGAAATGAGTGGCCAGACGGCGGCAGTCACGCCCGCTGCGCCGACAAATTTCGTCAGCTTGCACAGGCAATCGCGCCGCTGAGTTTGGATTGTTTCGCTAAGCGTTTTTTTGTCCACCACCATTATTCTCCCTTTGTGACGGCGTTACTGTTTATCGATGCGGGTATAAATTTCCTGAAAACGCTTATCGGCAAGACCAGGGGCTTTGAACGCGCGGTAGCTGTCGGGTAAAACGGCGTCGCCGACTTTAATCAGCATGATCATGCCCTGCGCGTAGTGCGGTGAACATTTGATGCCGTAGAAACCTGCGTTGTCGTATTTCACTTCAATCTCTTCATCGATTTTGCCGATAAAGCCGGGGTATCCGGCGGGAGAGAGTTCGGCAATCGACGCGGCATTGTGGCTCTTATGTTTGCGGATAAACTTCACGCTATCACCTGGCTGGATCGCCAGATAGTCCGGCTCATAAACCATCGGGCCGCCTGTACCGCGGTTTTTCATCAGCACTTCGTAGGTTTGTGCAAAAGCCGTCGAGGTGAAGGCTAACAGGCATAAGATTTGCAAACTTTGCTTAACACATTTCATTGCGGTTCCTTTCGGTGTTTACGCGGGGCGTTGGTAACGGATAAAACAGTTCTCTTCGTCGGGGGCGTGTTCGACAATCGCGTCGATCCCAAACCAGCTATTAAGATTTTCACGGGTAAAAATGGCGGCAGGACGCCCCTGCATCGCCAGCTGTCCGGCTTTCATCACCATGATGCGATCGCAGAACATCGCCGCATGATTCAGGTCGTGTAGGGCAGCGATGACGGTGAGTTTTTCACGTTTAACCAGATTGAGCAGGCCAATCTGATGCTGTATATCAAGATGGTTTGTCGGCTCATCCATCAGCAGTACCTGCGGCTGTTGTGCCAGCGCTCTGGCGATGTGCAGACGTTGACGCTCTCCGCCGGAGAAGGTATGCCAGCAGCGATGCTGCATGTTTTGTAGAGCGACTTTCTCCAGCATCGTCTGCACAATATCGTCGTCTTTCCTCGACCACGGCGACAGCAGGCTCAGCCATGGCGTGCGACCAAGCGAAACCGCCTGAATGGCGGTAAGACGCTCACTGGTTTCAGCCTGTTGTTCAACCAGTGCCACCTTTTGCGCCAGATGGCGGCGTGAATAGCGTCGAATATCCTGATGGTTTAACGTAACGTGCCCGGAAGACGGTTTCAGTAAACCCGCCAGGAGCGAAATCAGCGACGTTTTCCCAGAACCATTGGGGCCGATAATGCCGACAAACTCGCCGCGCGAGACCTGAAAAGAGACATCATTGACGATGGCTTTGCCTTTGACCTCCCAGTACAGATGCTGGGCGTTTACCACAGGATTAGCGGTCATTTCCCCGGATTCCCTCGTATCAAAATGATGGCAAATGCAGGTGCGCCGACCAGTGCGGTAATCACGCCGATCGGCAAGACCTGTCCTGGAAGTAAGGTGCGTGAAATAACATCCGCGACGATAAGGAAAATGGCACCAATAAGAGCGCTGACGGGCAATAGACGATGGTGCTGATTTCCCACCAGTAACCGCGCAGCATGGGGGATGACCAGTCCGACAAAGCCAATGGCGCCGACGATTGATACCATTATGGCCGTCATCCCTGTTACGGCGGCAATCAGTACGCCACGGGTGCGTTTAACGGGAATGCCCAACGATGCCGCTGATTCCGCGCCAAACGAGAAAGCATCCAGATGGCGGGCGTAGCAAAAGCAAACGACGATGCCAATCAGCGCAGTAGGGATGGCCAGCACGACATCCGGCCAGCGTACTCCGCTGAGATTGCCCAGCAGCCAGAACATGATGCCCCGAGCCTGTTCGGCATTGGCTGAGCGCGTAATGATGAGCGAGGTAATGGCATTGAACAGCTGCGAACTGGCAATCCCGGCGAGAATGATTTGCGTGGTGGCCGAGCCGCTTTTGCCCCTTGCCGCCATCGCCAATAGCGCGACAAACAGAAATGCCGTCAGCGCGCCAATAAACGCGCCAAGCGACATGGAAATGATCCCTGCGCCAAGTCCGGTCAGGGCGATGAGCACCGCGCCCGTTGAGGCTCCGGCAGAAATACCCAGCAGGTAAGGTTCGGCCAGCGCATTGCGCAGCAGCGACTGGAGAACCACGCCTGAAACCGCCAGACAGGCTCCGCAACAGGCGGAAACCAGCGCGCGGGTCAGGCGGTAGTTCCAGATAATCCCGGCATCAAGCGCATCCACCGCATACTGTGTATCAAACAAGCGGTTTGCCAGCGTATGGCTGACATGCTGCCACGGGATAACCGTCTCACCGATTGAAATGCCCGCCAGAAGGACGCCGCACATCACCATGCTGACCCACAGCGCGTGGAACAGCGTCCTGCATGCAAGCTGGCTCATGGCATGACGCGTCCTGCGTAATTCGCTCATTGTTTACGACTTCCCGGAATACGAAAGGGCGCTATGCCCGTATAAGGCATAACGCGCGACGAGAGTTAGTGAGTCGTCTGAGGGTGCGCCAGACCATATTGCACCAGCGCATCGGCGAGTTTTTCCAGTCCGTCAATGGTTCTGATACCCGCGTTCATGGTTTGCACGTCGATCACCGGCAGGTGGTTTTCTTTCACTGCCGGGATCAGCCGGGTAACAGGATCGGACGTGAGGTATTCCATTTTGACTTTCCAGTCATCGGCCGGGAAGCGGCGACGGCCCATCTCGCCGAGGACGATGACCGATGGATTGGCTTTGGCAATGGTTTCCCAACCTACTGTTGGCCACTCCTCGGCGGAATCAATGACATTTTTCACCCCAAGAGATTGCGCTATCCACGCCGCGGGGCCAAATTTCCCGGCGACATAGGGGTCAAGCTGCAGGTCGGCGCTGGAGAACCAAAAGACGGCAGATACGTGGTTGTCCATGCCGGCAATCTTAGCTTTCGCAGCGGCTTCACGTGCTTTCAGGCTGGCAATCAGTTCATCGCCTTTGTCCTGTACATCAAAAATTTTCGCCAGGTCGGCAATTTCCTGATAGACCATGGCGATATCAAACATGCTCTTACGCACGCCGTCGCCGCCGTCTTCGTTGTCTTTGGCACAATCGGCTGGGGCGGTATAAACCGGAACGTGTAATTCGCTAAATTGTTCGTAAGAGGCAACTGTGCCCGCAGGGCCAATCTGCCATTCAAACTGACTGGCCACCAGATCCGGTTTTTTCGCAATAATCCCTTCGAAACTCGGGATGTTTTGCGCAATGACTGCAATCTTGTCATTCACTGCTTTGTACTGTTCAGGTACCGGGCCAAACCACAGTGATGTTCCAACAACACGATCGGCCAGACCCAGGGAATAGAGGATTTCAGTACTGTTTTGTCCAACGGTAGTCACGCGTTTTGGCGCATGATTAAACGTAATATCCCTACCACAGTTTTTGATCGTTAATGGATATTCTGTTTTTGCCGCAGAAGCCATATTGCTGGTCAGGAAGAGTGCTGCGCCAGTCAGTGCCAGAAGTGAAAGTTTGCAATAAGCAGAAGTTATTTTTGCGTGCATTAGCGTTGTCCCGTTCATGCCAGAATCTGAACGTCTGGTCATGGTTCATTTCGTTCCATAAATTCGGGACAGGCACATGACGATAGATGACATCTAATCGTGAACTGCGGGCAAGATAATATGAAAATAAAACATATTGTTGCCAATTTGTTCAGAAATTATATTATTCATTCGTCAAATAAATCACCCCATGGACCATCCCGTCCACTCAATGTATACAACCTTGACAGCAGGTCTCCTGGCTCGCGGCAATCTGAATATCGGCCTTCCCATAAAGGCGTTCTTTACAGTGACCTGTCGTGGATAATCCACGACACAGTGATATTCAGTTTCCGCTTACAGTTGCGGGGGCAGCTATGGCATAAGATTAAAATAATCCGCACCATATTCCGTTTCAAAATGATAAATAGATTCTGAAATACTGTCGGTGGGGACTTTATCGGTATCGAATAGCCCCGTCAACCGCTTGAATAAGTAGGGTTGATACCGCTTTTATTTTTAAATTCAATAAAATCAATTCGTTGCTTTGGTGTTTGTGACATTAATTATGTGAAAAACACAAATGCCGATAAACTAAATGAGAATTGTTTGATGTTGATCAATTAATGTTTTCTTTGCCGAGCTGACCACGCTTAATAACGAAATTTACTGTGATATTTAATTATTTGCGCGGCGTCACATTTTTATTGATATTTTTCCATGTGTACGATTTGCTGTTCGCCACCTTCATCAAAAAAGACGGTAAAGTGATTTCGCAACCAAAACTGATAGCCACCAGGTAAAAAATGGTGGGTGTGCAGATAGCGTATTTTATATTGTTGTCGGTCGCAAAATTGTTCCGCCAGCAGGACAAGTTGGCTGCCTATGCCTTGCCGACGATATTCCTGTGCGACGTAGCAGCGGCAAATTTCCGCGGTTGAGGATAATTGATAGCGTCCGCGCAGTGCCGGTATTCGGTCATCGTACTGGCAGACCGCCAGCGTAGCGATAAGTTGCTGTCGGTTATTCCATGCGCCGAGCAACAGATTTCGCGGTTGATGGAGGTAGTGTGAGCGCAGATTTAATACATCTGCATGCGGTTCAGGTGCTGGTCGGTTAGCGTTAAAATAGAGATTTAAATGGTGGATAATAAACGACTGAACGGACGAAATATCAGCCTCAGTTATTTCACGGAATATAAATGTAGTATCAGCGTTCATCGTTGCAGATATCATCAGAACCAGGGGAACTGGATAATAGCAACTCAGACGCGTTTACAGAAGAGAAGTGTTACCGGCAAGCCTGCGCAAGCCGGTAACATCGTATGATTAAATATCTGCCAGCGCGGCATCACGGTTCGGGAAGAACGCCAGACGGCCGGGGATGGGTTGGATACCCGCGCGTGCCATGGTGCGTAGCGGCTGGAATTCCAGATTACTGATACGCAACTCACAACCTTCCGGCAGGCGTTTAACAAAACGCTGGAAGGCGTCCAGACCACCGGCATCCAGTACCGGGACGGCGTCCCACTTCAGCACCACAATGCGTTTGCCTTCAAGGCGAGATTCGAGATCGGTAAAGAGTCCCTCTGCTGCGGCAAAGAAAAGCGGGCCAATAACGCGTAGTACCAGTACATCGTTTGGTACGTCTACGTTGACCGGTGCCAGACGCGTCATGCGTGCAATACGGCGCATAAACAGCAGCGAAGCGAGAACGATACCGACGCTGATGGCGATAACCATATCGAACAGCACCGTCAAAGACATACACATCAGCATAACGATGATGTCGTCTTTTGGCGCGTGGCGCAGGAGATCCACAACTTTATGCGCTTCACTCATGTTCCATGCCACCATCAGCAGCAGGGCAGCCATCGCCGACAGCGGTAACCAGGAAAGCAGCGGCGCAAGCACCAGCAGGGCGAGGATCACCAGAATCGCGTGAATGACCGCAGAAATTGGCGACGTTGCGCCGGCACGAACGTTAGCCGCAGAACGGGCAATTGCCGCAGTGGCAGTGATACCGCCAAAGAACGGTGCGACGATGTTGCCCAGACCCTGACCAATCAATTCGCTATTGGCCTTATGCTTGGTGCCGGTCATCCCATCGAGGACGACAGCGCACAGCAGAGATTCGATTGCTCCGAGCATTGCCATCGAAAAGGCTGCGGGTAACAGTGCCTGTAATGAACTCCAGCTCAGCGTAAAGTTGGAGCCAGGCATATCCCATGGCAGTACCAACTGCGGCAGCAGCTGTGGGATACCGTTACCCTGCGAGCCATCGGCCAGAATGTAATGGAACTGAGACCCGATGGTCGCTACATGGCCACCCGTCAGGTTCACGATACCCATCACCGCGCAGCCAGCCAGCAGTGCAGGAAGGTGGCCCGGCAGGCGGATCCCCAGACGCGGCCAGAAAATCAGGATCCCCAGTGTGACCACGCCAATCGCGGCATCCCCCACGTCGATGGTTGGCAGGGCCATAAACAGCGCGCCGACCTTCTGCAGGTAGTGCTCAGGGACATGAGCCATCTGCAGGCCAAGAAAATCTTTAATCTGCATGGTACCGATGGTGATACCAATACCCGAGGTAAAACCTAACGTAACGGACACCGGAATGTATTCGATCAAACGACCAAAGCGGGCGAGGCCGAAAAGGATCAGGAATATCCCGGACATTAGCGTGGCGACCAGCAGACCTGCCAGTCCAAACTGTTGCGACACCGGATACAAAATCACCACGAAGGCGGCAGTTGGGCCTGATACGCTAAAGCGTGAGCCCCCGGTGAGGGCGATAACAATCCCAGCCACGGCAGAGGTGTACAGGCCGTACTGCGGAGCAACGCCACTACCGATTGCCAGCGCCATCGCCAGCGGAATGGCAATTATCCCAACCGTTATCCCGGCGATCAGGTCGCGGGTAAAGCGAGAAACGGTATATTTTTCTTTCCAACAAGCGTCGATGAGGGCGCGGAAAGGCATCACATGTGAGGAAAATAATCTGTTCACAATAATGTTTCATCCATGGGCGCATCATCTGTCAATTGAATGGCAGGTGAAGGAGGCAAAAGTCATACAAATAAATATTACAGATAAAAAAACCCGCCGCAGCGGGTTTTTGAGCCGGGTTCGATTAATGCTCGAACATAGCAGAGATGGATTCTTCGTTGCTGATACGACGAATCGCTTCGGCCAGCATACCCGACAGAGTCAACGTACGCACGTTTGGCAGTGCTTTGATTTCGTCGGTCAGTGGAATGGTGTCACAGACAACGACTTCATCAATTACTGAGTTGCGCAGGTTGTTTGCCGCATTACCTGAGAAGATCGGGTGAGTTGCATAAGCAAATACGCGTTTAGCACCACGCTCTTTCAGCGCTTCAGCTGCTTTACACAGCGTACCGCCGGTATCGATCATGTCATCAACCAGCACGCAGTCACGGCCCGCAACGTCACCAATGATGTGCATCACCTGAGAAACGTTCGCACGCGGGCGACGTTTATCGATGATAGCCATATCGGTATCGTTCAGCAGTTTAGCGATAGCGCGGGCACGCACGACGCCACCGATGTCTGGAGAAACCACAATCGGGTTGTCCAGATTCAGCTGCAGCATGTCTTCTAACAGAATCGGGCTACCGAATACGTTATCAACCGGCACATCAAAGAAGCCCTGGATCTGTTCAGCATGCAGGTCAACGGTGAGGACGCGGTCAACGCCAACGCTGGACAGGAAGTCCGCGACGACTTTAGCGGTAATCGGAACACGAGCAGAACGTACGCGACGATCCTGACGTGCATAGCCGAAGTAAGGGATAACGGCGGTGATACGGCCTGCGGAAGCACGGCGCAGCGCATCAACCATAACGACCAATTCCATCAGGTTGTCGTTAGTAGGGGCACAAGTGGACTGGATGATGAAAATATCACCACCGCGTACATTTTCATTAATTTGTACGCTGACTTCGCCGTCGCTAAAGCGACCTACAGCGGCGTCGCCGAGTGAAGTGTACAGGCGGTTGGCAATACGTTGTGCTAGTTCCGGGGTGGCGTTACCAGCAAAAAGCTTCATATCAGGCACGAGAAGAACCTCAGGCATGCGTCCATTGGTGGAAAGAATCTGCCGAAAACTGTGCGGGCCAGGCAGTATCCTCTCCAGGCGGTGTATTAAAGAGCGCGATGCAACGTCTGGAACAGGGTGACGTTGTCACCGCAACTCAGCTTGCCCGGCTTACTCGTCATCAGCCGCGTTTCACGTGCTGGCATCAATTTCTCACACCAGTCACATACTTTTGTATGTGTCTGGCGATTCGTCATCTCGCCATCTTCCTGAAACCCAAATGATTTAGAGTAGCGCTCTGTGCAATGGGGAGAGGTTGACACCTTTCGCCACAAAGCCTTTGAGCCAATCCGGGGCTTGCTCAAGCACCTGGCGAGCACGAGACTCAGTGTCAAATTCAGCAAAGACACAAGCCCCTGTACCAGTCAGGCGCGACGGCGCGTATTCTAACAGCCAGGAAAGCGCCGCATCAACCTCGCGAAAACGTTTTCTTGCGATAACCTCGCAATCATTGCCGAATTCACATTTTAGTAACGTTTCTATTGACCTTTTTGGCGTGTTACGGGGGAGGTCAGGATCGTTAAAAATCACCGGCGTTGGAATACTGACTCCCGGATGGGCGACCAGGTACCATTTTTCTGCTGGATTGACCGGCGTCAGAATTTCTCCTACGCCTTCAGCAAAGGCTGCATGACCGCGTACGAATACCGGTACGTCGGCGCCCAGCGTTAAGCCCAGTATTGCCAGTTCATCTACAGACAACCCACACTGCCAAAGATGATTCAGCGCCACTAAAACGGTGGCGGCATTCGATGAGCCACCACCGAGGCCGCCGCCCATCGGCAGGCGTTTGTCGATACTGATGTCCGCGCCGCTCCCTTTGGGAAGACGATTGCTTTCAGACGCCGTTGTTATTAGCAAACGCGCTGCGCGAACGATCAGGTTGTCTTCATGCTCAACCCCATCAACGGGCGTTAACAGGTGAATTTCACCGTCGCTGCGCAGCGCAATATCTATCGTATCGCCGTAATCCAGAAACTGGAACAACGTCTGCAGCGTGTGATAACCGTCCGCACGCTGCCCGGTGATGTATAGAAATAAATTCAATTTTGCCGGAGAGGGCCAACGGGTCATCATTTCACAATCCAGTTATCCATTTTCAGCTTAATGCGCTGGGAGCCGTCGGAAAGCTCCATATTTGCAGGCATCGCCGGCTGCGTTTTGCTGTCGTAGGCGCTGTACACGACTTTCCAGCTTTTGCCATCTTTACTGTAATTCACTTCGCTCAGACGATATTGGTCGTCAAGTTTATAATCGGTGGCGTCTCCCGGCAGACCCAGGATCCACTGGCGCAAGCTGTTCAATGGAATAGGCATGCCGGTCAGTTTACCAATCATCTCTTCGGCGTCGTCAGCGGTGTAGTGCTTCCCTTTGTTGTCGACGAGTTCCACGTTGCCCGGTTGCGCGTTCAGTTCCAGTTCGGTACTGCCCAGCGGATTGGTTAGCAGAAGGCGATAGCGATCCTGGCCAGTTTGCTGCCAGAAAAAGCGGGCATACACTTTCTGCTGGTCGGAAATATAGGCAAACGCACCGCGTGTCTGATATTGGTTCAGGGCGCGCACTTCCTGCTGGTGCTGGTGCCACTGCGGAGAGTCGGGGCTTTTGCCGGGACCTTTCGGCGCGTTGAGCGTACAGGCAGTAAGAACCAGGGCCGCCAGCGGCAGCAGGCGAATCAGGCGAAAATCAGGCAGGGTCATAATGATGACAAATCCTTGTAATACGGTGCATTAATTGCCTGATGGCGCGGCGCTTATCAGGCCTACAAACTGAATTCGCAGGTCGGAAAAGACGCGTTTTTCGCCATCCGGCAAAATCATGCCAGCGGTTGCAGTTATAACCCTTAATGCTAGCGCCGACCGTGAATATCGTCTACGGTCACGTTATCTTAATTTAAACCGTAAGCTATTACTCCAAAAGGGGGCAGTCTCTTTTATTGGCTGCACGCATCCTGTATGATGCACCCAGTCTAACCTTATCAACGCTGGTACTATTCCCGCACACATGACCCTTTTAGCGCTTGGTATTAACCATAAAACGGCACCTGTATCGCTGCGAGAACGCGTAACGTTTTCGCCGGATACGCTCGATCAGGCGCTGGACAGCCTGCTTGCGCAGCCAATGGTGCAGGGCGGGGTAGTGCTGTCGACGTGTAACCGCACAGAGCTGTATCTCAGCGTAGAAGAGCAGGATAACCTGCAGGAAGCGCTGATTCGCTGGCTGTGTGAGTACCACAATCTGAACGAAGAAGACCTGCGCAGTAGCCTCTACTGGCACCAGGACAACGACGCCGTCAGCCATCTGATGCGTGTCGCCAGCGGTCTGGATTCGCTGGTGCTTGGCGAGCCACAAATTCTGGGGCAGGTGAAAAAAGCCTTTGCGGACTCGCAAAAAGGCCATCTGAACGCCAGTGCGCTGGAACGTATGTTCCAGAAATCATTCTCTGTCGCGAAGCGTGTACGCACAGAAACGGATATCGGTGCCAGCGCGGTGTCCGTCGCGTTTGCTGCCTGTACCCTGGCGCGGCAGATCTTTGAATCCCTTTCCACGGTAACCGTGTTGTTAGTAGGTGCCGGCGAGACCATCGAGCTGGTGGCGCGACATCTGCGTGAGCATAAAGTGAAGAAGATGATCATCGCTAACCGCACTCGTGAGCGTGCGCAGGTGCTGGCCGATGAAGTCGGCGCCGAGGTGATTTCTCTGAGCGATATTGATGCCCGCTTACAGGATGCCGATATTATTATCAGCTCTACCGCCAGCCCACTGCCTATTATTGGCAAGGGGATGGTCGAACGTGCGCTAAAAAATCGCCGTAATCAGCCTATGCTGCTGGTCGATATTGCGGTACCACGCGATGTTGAACCGGAAGTGGGCAAACTGTCCAACGCCTATTTGTACAGTGTTGACGACCTACAAAGCATCATTTCGCATAACCTGGCGCAGCGCAAAGCGGCCGCCGTGGAAGCGGAAACCATCGTTGCGCAGGAAACCAGCGAGTTTATGGCCTGGCTGCGAGCACAAAGCGCAAGCGAGACCATCCGCGATTATCGCAGTCAGTCTGAACAAATCCGTGATGAACTGACCGCTAAAGCGTTGGCTGCTCTGGAACAGGGCGGTGATGCGCAAGCCATTATGCAGGACCTGGCGTGGAAGCTGACTAACCGCCTGATCCACGCACCAACCAAATCACTTCAACAGGCCGCCCGTGACGGGGACAGTGAACGCCTGAATATTCTGCGCGACAGCCTCGGGCTGGAGTAGCAATACACCAATCTCATTTTTTACAGGGTGCATTTACGCCTATGAAGCCTTCTATCGTTGCCAAACTGGAAGCCCTGCATGAACGCCATGAAGAAGTTCAGGCGCTGCTCGGTGATGCGGGAACTATCGCAGACCAGGAACGCTTTCGTGCATTGTCGCGCGAATATGCGCAATTAAGTGATGTTTCCCGTTGTTTTACGGACTGGCAACAGGTTCAGGAAGATATTGAAACGGCACAGATGATGCTCGACGATCCTGAAATGCGTGAAATGGCGCAGGATGAACTGCGCGAAGCAAAAGAAAAATGTGAACAACTGGAACAGCATCTGCAGGTTCTGCTGCTGCCAACCGATCCTGATGATGAACGTAACGCCTTCCTCGAAGTGCGTGCGGGAACCGGTGGTGATGAAGCGGCGCTGTTTGCGGGCGATCTGTTCCGCATGTACAGCCGTTACGCTGAATCGCGTCGCTGGCGGGTAGAGATCATGAGCGCCAACGAAGGCGAACATGGTGGCTACAAAGAAATTATTGCCAAAGTCAGCGGTGATGGTGTGTATGGTCGGCTGAAATTTGAGTCCGGCGGTCATCGCGTACAGCGCGTACCGGCGACCGAATCTCAAGGGCGTATCCATACTTCCGCTTGTACGGTCGCGGTGATGCCGGAACTGCCGGAAGCAGAACTGCCGGATATCAACCCAGCCGATCTGCGTATTGATACCTTCCGCTCATCCGGCGCTGGGGGTCAGCACGTTAACACCACCGACTCCGCTATCCGTATTACCCACTTGCCGACCGGCATTGTGGTGGAGTGTCAGGACGAACGTTCACAGCATAAAAACAAAGCGAAAGCGATGTCAGTGCTGGGCGCGCGTATTCGTGCCGCCGAAGTGGCCAGGCGTCAGCAGGCGGAAGCCTCTGAACGTCGCAACCTGTTGGGCAGTGGCGATCGCAGCGATCGCAACCGTACCTATAACTTCCCGCAGGGGCGTGTGACCGATCACCGCATTAACCTGACGCTCTACCGTCTGGATGAAGCGATGGAAGGTAAACTGGATATGCTCATTGAGCCAATCGTCCAGGAATACCAGGCCGACCAGTTGGCGGCGTTGTCCGAGCAAGATTAATGGACTATCAGCAATGGCTGCGTGAAGCAATAAGCCAGTTACAGACCAGTGAAAGCCCGCGCCGTGACGCCGAGATTTTACTCGAGTTTGTCACCGGTAAAGGGCGTACCTTTATTCTGGCGTTCGGCGAAACGGTGTTAACCGAGGCGCAGCATCAACGGCTCGGTACATTACTGGAACGCCGTCAGCGGGGTGAGCCGGTGGCACATCTGACCGGTGTGCGCGAGTTCTGGTCGCTGCCGCTGTTTGTGTCTCCGGCTACGCTTATTCCACGCCCGGATACCGAGTGCCTGGTTGAACAGGCACTGGCGCGTTTGCCTGCCTCGCCGTGCCGTATTCTCGACTTGGGAACCGGTACGGGCGCCATCGCGCTGGCGCTGGCGTCTGAGCGTCCGGATTGCACGGTGACAGCAGTTGACCGCATGCCGGATGCCGTAAACCTGGCAAACCGCAATCGACAAAATCTGGCTATCGACAATGTGCATGTGTTGCAAAGTGACTGGTTCAGTGCTTTGCAGGGGCAGCAGTTTGAGATGATCGTTAGTAACCCGCCGTACATCGACGAGCAGGATCCTCACCTGGCGCAGGGCGATGTACGTTTTGAGCCGCTATCGGCACTGGTAGCGGGCGAGCAGGGTATGGCGGATATCGTGCATATCATTGATCAGTCTCGACACATGCTAACGCCCGGCGGTTATCTGTTGCTGGAACATGGCTGGCAGCAGGGTGAGGCGGTACGCGACGCGTTTACCCGCGCAGGTTACCAGGCGGTTGAAACCTGTCGTGACTATGGCGGCAACGAGCGGATTACGCTCGGGCGCATCCCATCATGAATTCGTTCAGCACACTACTTACTATTCATCTCGTTAGCATCGTGCTTTCTGTCGGGCTACTCACGTTGCGTTTTTGGTGGCGTTCTACCAATACACGTCTTGCATCATCGCGCTGGACGCGTATTCTGCCACCGATCATTGATACCGTTTTACTCCTCAGCGGCGTGGCGTTGATCGCTAAAACGCACATCCTGCCATTCACCGAGCAGGGGACATGGCTGACTGAAAAGCTGTTTGGGGTTATCATTTACATCGTTTTGGGTTTTATTGCGCTCGATTACCGTCGGGCGCGCAGTCAGCAGGCGCGATTAATCGCATTTCCGCTGGCGCTGGTGGTGCTGTACATCATCATTAAACTCGCCACCACAAAAATACCGTTACTGGGGTAAGTCATGAGGTCGTTAGCTGATTTCGAATTTAATAAAGCGCCGTTGTGTGATGGGATGATCCTGGCGTCGGAGTCTATCCGTCTGGATTTTCCAACACAAACTGTCTATGACGAACTGGAACGTCTGGTTGGTCTGGCGCAAGAAGAAATTAGCCAGCTCCTGTCTCAGGATGAGCAACTGGATAAACTGCTGGCACTTTTTTACGGCGAATGGGGTTTTACGGACACCCACGGCGTCTATCGTCTTTCTGATGCACTATGGCTCGACCAGGTTCTGAAAAATCGTCAGGGCAGTGCGGTTTCACTCGGTGCCATCTTATTGTGGATTGCTAACCGACTGGATCTGCCGTTGGTACCGGTGATTTTCCCGACACAACTCATCCTGCGTATTGAATCGCTCGATGGTGAAATGTGGCTAATCAATCCGTTCAATGGCGAAACGTTAAATGAACACACGTTGGAAGTGTGGCTGAAGGGTAACATTAGCCCGGTTGCCGAACTGTTCAACGAGGATCTTGACGAAGCGGATAACGCGGAAGTGATCCGCAAACTGCTCGACACGCTGAAATCATCGCTAATGGAAGAGCGACAAATGGAACTGGCGCTGCGAGCCAGCGAAGCATTACTGCAGTTTAATCCTGAGGATCCGTATGAAATACGCGATCGCGGATTAATCTACGCGCAGCTGGAATGTGAACATGTTGCGCTGACTGATTTAAGTTATTTCGTTGAGCAGTGTCCGGAAGACCCGATCAGCGAAATGATCCGTGCGCAGATTAATACTATTTCGCACAAGCAAATTGTATTGCATTGATTAATAACACTTTACCTACCGTTTAAGGCGATCCTATGAAACAAAAAGTGGTTAGCATTGGCGACATCAACGTGGCAAATGACCTGCCGTTCGTGCTGTTTGGCGGAATGAACGTGCTGGAATCCCGCGATCTGGCGATGCGCATTTGTGAGCACTACGTAACCGTTACTCAAAAGCTGGGTATCCCTTACGTGTTCAAAGCCTCCTTTGATAAAGCCAACCGTTCTTCCATCCACTCTTACCGTGGGCCAGGTCTTGAAGAAGGGATGAAAATCTTCCAGGAACTGAAGCAGACGTTTGGCGTAAAAGTGATCACCGACGTTCATGAAGCCAGCCAGGCACAGCCTGTTGCCGATGTGGTGGATGTGATTCAGCTGCCGGCATTCCTTGCTCGTCAGACCGACCTGGTAGAAGCGATGGCGAAAACGGGCGCTGTTATTAACGTGAAAAAACCGCAATTCGTAAGCCCGGGTCAGATGGGCAACATCGTGGATAAATTCCATGAAGGCGGTAACGACAAGGTTATCCTGTGCGACCGTGGTGCGAACTTTGGTTATGACAACCTGGTTGTCGATATGCTGGGCTTTAGCGTGATGAAGAAAGTTTCCGGTAACTCTCCGGTGATTTTTGACGTCACCCACGCTCTGCAGTGCCGCGACCCGTTTGGCGCAGCAAGCGGCGGTCGCCGTGCACAGGTCACCGAACTGGCTCGCGCCGGTATGGCGGTAGGCCTGGCGGGTCTGTTCATTGAAGCGCACCCGGATCCAGCCCATGCTAAATGCGACGGTCCATCCGCGCTGCCGCTGGCGAAACTGGAACAGTTCCTGACGCAGATTAAAGCCATTGATGACCTGGTGAAAAGCTTCGACGAGCTGGATACTGAAAACTAAGAGCGTTCAACAGGCCGGGGGATATTCCTCCGGCCTGTTATTTCCGTCAGGCGCCAAACGCGCCGTCAATAGTATGCATTGCGCCTGTCACAAACCCTGCTTCAGGTCCAGCAAGCCAGGCAACCATTCCGGCAACTTCTTCCGGTCGCCCATGTCGTTTTAGTGCCATAAAGCTGTGCATCAGCTCTTTCAACGGGCCTTCTGCCGGATTGGCATCGGTATCAATCGGGCCAGGTTGCACAACGTTCACCGTAATACCACGCGGACCAAAATCACGAGCCAACCCTCTCGCCATCCCTTGTAGTGCCGACTTGCTCAACGCATAAGAGGCCATACCGGCGATGGGCATACGGTCACCATTTACTGAACCGATAATAATGATTCGTCCTCCATCAGACATCTGGCGTGCAGCCTCCACCGCGGCGTAGTAGGGGGCGTGAATATTAATGCGGAAAAGACGTTCAACTTCATCAGGATCCTGCTCCAACGCGTCGCCGAACAGGATAATCCCAGCGTTAACGACCAGCACATCTAACGGGCCACTTTCCCGCACCCGTGCGATAACGTCCTCGCGTCTGGCGCTGTCGGTTTGCGCCGTATGGGTGCCAGTCTCATCGGCCAGCGCTTTGGCGGCGTCAGGAGAGCCGGAATACGTGAAGGTGACGGATGCGCCCTCCGCGGCAAAGCGGCGTACAATTGCCGCACCGATCCCACGACTACCACCAAGAACCAGCACCGATTTACCCTTGAATGAAGACATCAGATACTCCTTGAACAATTATGTAGTGATCGATATATAATTGGCGCATGGTTTTCTGTCAATGGATTTATAATGGTCACTACAAAATACTCACGCGCGCCGGGTCGACCACGTAATTTTGACCCAGAGCAGGCGGTTGCGACGGTACAACGCTTATTTCACGCTCACGGCTACGATACCGTTAGCGTGGCGGATGTCACTCAGGTACTGGGTATCAAACCCCCCAGTTTCTACGCTGCTTTTGGGAATAAGCTCGGCCTTTATCAACGAGTATTGAGCCGTTACGTACAAACCGATGCGATCCCTTTTGACGATATTTTATGTGCCGACAGACCCGTTGCTGACTGTCTGGCAACGCTGCTTGAGGAGGCGGCACGTCATTACGCAGCCGATCCCGATGCGGCAGGATGTTTAGTGCTGGAAGGAACACATTGCAATGACCCTGAGGCACGCAATGCCGCCCGTGCGTTCTACTCGGTAGCTGAAAATAAGATCCATAACTTTATTGCCCAGCGTTACCCCGAAGAGGCGAAAAGTATGACCGATTACGTCTGTACCACGATGTTGGGTTTGTCGGGAAAAGCGCGTTGCGGACACTCGCTTGAACAACTGGTATCCAGCGCGCAACTTGCCAGCCTTGCGTTTCGGCACAGGTTTCCTGATTAGCTTTGCACAAGAAAGGAAGATAAACATGATGAGTAAAATGGGCCTTTGCTTCAAAACACCTCCTCCTGCGATGCGTAATATGGCGTTGGCTGTAATGCTGATGGGGACATCCTCTTTGGCTTCTGCACAGGATAAAGCTGATGTTGTTTTGTATAACGACCAGCTTATTACCATGGACGAACAACAGCCAAACGCGCAGGCTCTGGCGGTAAAAGGGCAACACATTATTGCTGTCGGAAATAATGAAGAGATTAAAAAATGGTCAGGGCAGAATACGCGAGAAATTAATCTTGCGGGTAAAACGGTGATCCCTGGATTAATTGATACGCATCTGCATGGTATTCGCGGAGGAAGGACGTTCTTATTCGAAACCTACTGGTTTGATGCTAAAACTATACCTGATGCTCTGCGCAAACTGTCGCAATCGGCAGAAGAGAAAAACGCAGCGCAGTGGGTGGCCGTGGTGGGATCATGGATACCTGAGCAATTTGTTGAAAAGCGAGCTCCCACCCTACAGGAACTGAATCAGGCGCTGCCTGCAAACCCTGCAAACGCATGATATTACCCAGCTTCGCTGGTCAATAGCCCATTTAAATACCGGTACGGCAGAGACGATAGCCCGGATGAAGCAATTAGGTTTAGCCTATTCCGTGCAGATGGGGCCATATTTTGAATCTCCCGCCATTGAACGCGCTAATGGTAAAACCGTTGCAGCACAGTCATCCCCCATTCAACCCGCACTAGAGCAAGGCGTGATCGTTGCAGGGGGAACGGATGCGACAAGAATTGGCGTTGCGGGTGTGTGGCATGCCATTGAATACCATGTGACGGGGAAAGTGCTCGACGGCTCTGTACGTGATGAGGAACGTCGGATCAGCCGGGAAGATGCGTTAAAAATGTATACGCTAAATGCCGCCTGGCTGGCATTTGCCGAACAGCAGAGAGGGAGTTTGCGCGCTGGCAAGCTCGCTGATTTTGCCGTTCTGGATCAGGATGTTCTGGCAGTTACTGCAGATAAACTGCACCAGACACAAGCGCTATTAACGTTTGTGGATGGCCAACAGGTCTACCCGGAGAATAAACCAGGATAAAAAACGGCCCTGCAAAGGGCCGTGGGTTGCACCTGAGTTGATTATCAGGCGAATATCGTCATCAGGTAGGCGATAAACAGTGCCAGATGCGCTGCACCGTTGAGCACATTGGTGCGTCCGGTGGAGAAGGAGATATGGCACAGCACCAGCGAAGAAACCATGACAATCATCTCTGGTGCGCCCAGCGCGAACACCAGGTCATTCCCTGTTGCCCAGGCAATCAGTGTGACGACGGGTACGGTCAGTGAGATGGTGGCAAGTACTGAGCCGAAGAATAAATTCATCGCTCGCTGCACCTGATTGTTCAGTACTGCTTTCAACGCACCTAAACCCTCAGGGGAGAGAATAAGCAACGCCACCAGGAAACCGGTAAATGCCACTGGTGCATTCAGCTCAGTGAGTAATGTTTCCAGCGGATTGGCATTCATTTTGGTGACGGCAATAACGGCAATCAAATGGATGACAAGCCAGGCTGCGTGCCACAGATTGCTGTGCGCTGAAGGTTTACCGTGATGTGGGTCATCGCCGTCCCCCTCATCTTCATGTTCGTAAATGAACAGGCTCTGGTGTGTTTTAGTCTGGATCAGCAAAAATACGCCGTACATTGCTGCTGAAATTAAGGCTACCAGCAGTGCCTGTGCGGTGGTGAAATTCGCTCCCGGTAATGCCATCGGGAATACCAGCACGATAATGGCCAGCGGAAATAGAGCAATTAAATACTGCTTAATACCGAACAGGTTCATATACTGGGTGGCAAATTTGCGGCCACCCAACAGTAATGAAAACCCGACCAGCCCACCGGTTACGATCATAATGATTGAATAGAGCGTATCGCGCATTAGCGTGGGTGCGGCGTCACCAGTTGCCATTAATGCGGAAATTAAACTGACTTCGAGAATAACCACCGAAAGGCTGAGAATCAGCGAGCCATAGGGTTCACCAAGTCGGTGAGCTAATACGTCTGCATGACGGACAACGCTGAATGCGCTACTTAATATACCAATAAGGGCTAGTGCGTTAATGCCGATGACCACTGGTAGTGACTGACTGCTCCCCCAAAAGAACAGTACTACCAGCGCCAAAATCGGAAAGGCGAGTGAGGTCTCCTTGTGGCGGGTTTTTACCGCCTCATGTGCATGTGTCATGTAATTAATTCTCCATCTCTGCAGGTGCTTATAATTATAAATGTATTAAAGAATGTAAAAAATAACAGATCTTTCGGTATTTCCGATCTGATTTTACGTAATTTTACGGCATGGACCATTTTTTGCATCAAAGTGAGCAAAATGGTGTGTCTTGTTTAGAGAGTATTTAAATAACAAGATGTTAGGTTTCTAAATTAGTCAAAATATCACACGATGAGATGCTGACGGTCGCGCCAGACCGGGACATAAAAAGAGGATATAAAGTGCCGTTGAGCCTTTGTTACCTTGCATGCAGTCGATGAATTGCCTATTGTCCTGGTATTGGTTTCAAAATGAGCAGTAAAAAAGCTTGGAAGGCGTCAAAAAAGTTGTCGCAGGGAAGTCGCAGTGGCGGAGGTGTAAGGTGTTAACGCGTGATTTTTTATTGAATGCTGACTGTAAGACGGCATTTGGTGATATTGAAGAATCACTACTCTGGTCGGCGGAACAACGGGCAGCCTCACTGGCCGCCACGCTTGCCTGCCGTCCAGATGATGGACCGGTGTGGATCTTTGGTTATGGATCGTTGATGTGGAACCCGGCGTTAGAGTTTGAAGAGTCCTGTACCGGGACGTTAGTCGGCTGGCATCGCGCATTTTGTTTGCGCCTGACGGCAGGGCGAGGAACGGCGTGTCAGCCGGGACGGATGTTGGCCCTGAAAGAGGGGGGGCGCACTACGGGTGTGGCATACCGTTTACCGGATGCATCGCTGGAGCAAGAGCTGTCCCTGCTGTGGAAGCGTGAAATGATCACGGGTTGCTACCTGCCAACGTGGTGTCAGCTCACGCTGGATGATGGCCGAACGGTGAGTGCGCTGGTCTTTATTATGGATCCGCGACATCCATTGTTTGAGTCCGATACCCGTGCTCAGGTTATCGCGCCGCTTATTGCTTCTGCCAGTGGGCCATTGGGAACTAACGCGCAATATCTGTTCTCGCTGGAACAGGAATTGGTGAAGTTGGGGATGCAGGATGACTGTCTTAACGATCTGGTGATTACGGTCAAAAGATTGTTGGGAGAGAACCTGCCGGAAGGCGTCATGCGACCGAGATTTGCCTAGGCGTTGCCAGGTTATCTGTTGTGTGCCCGATAAGCGTAGATGCTTTCGGGCAGTACATCATCAGGCTGCAATATAACTGATTGAATGCTCCAGAGACTGGCTGTGGCTGTCGATCAGCACGTTCCAGACGCCGGTATACGGTACAGTCAGCCATGCGTTATCACGATTCTGCACACTTAAAATGTCGGTCTGCGTGTCTTTGACGTGATTTTTCTCGCTCATCAGATGGATGTGACAACGCTCCGAACAGCGTACCACCACCGTATCTCCACCAAATAATTTCAAACTTGCCTTCACTAATGCCATTTTTCACCCCGTTCTTGAAAACAACGTACTTTCTGTCGAAAGTGCTGCGTGATGTTGTTCACATTTCACTCATTGCATAACACCAAAGGGGAGGGGGCAGGATGCTGATTTTGATCAAAAAATGGCATAACGATTAAACAAAAATGACAAAATCCCTTAAAAGGGTTGAAAGGGCGAGCTTACGTTTAACGAAACCGCGCCCATCTGAGATTAAATCGGGAAATTACCGGCACTTTCAGTACGCTTGCCTGAAAGTGTTGGCATCAGAAGGTCAAAACCTTATCTGCTGCCAGCGTCCACTGAGCCAGTTCCACCAGCGTACCGACTTCAACGCCATCAATTAACGGCAGAGCGGTGATCCCGCGGCCATCGGTACAGGTTTTGCAGAGTTTTACCGGAACGTTTTGTGCTGTCAGGATTTCCAGCATTTGCTGAATATTATAACCTTCCCCCGGTTTCTGCCCGCGCAGCCCTGCAGTGACGGCATCCGACATTAAAAACAGACGCAGGTCGAGGCTGCCCTCCTGCTCGCGCAGAGCGATGGCCAGACGCAGACTGTTGAATAACGACTCGCTTCCATAGGCTGCACCGTTCGCGATGATCACTATCTTTTGCATTTTTACTCCTGTTGCTGCATGTGAGCGTTAATAACTGACACGTATGTTACACCTATTTCCCGATGCCAGGATAATGCCGAAAAAGGAAGGAAGGGCTGAAAATCAATGCTGAAGACGTTATGGTTTAAGATAAGTATGCCGCTGTGGCTAATTGATGTAAGAAACCACTAACGATTTGAGCCGTAATATTTATTTATCTCTCGCAGTATTCTCACTCTTGCCGTTTGCAGGCGGTACTGCCAGCGCGCAATCGTCTTTTATTCACCAGGCGGAAAACCCTTTCGATAACAATAGTGATGGCTTGCCCGATCTCGGTATGGCGCCGGAGTCGCGGGCAGGCGAAAAGCACTTTGCCGAAATGGTTAAAGCGTTTGGGGAAGCCAGCATGACCGATAACGGCCTTGATACTGGCGAGCAAGCGAAGCAGTTCGCGTTTGGCCAGGTGCGTGACACAGTCAGTGAGCAGGTGAATCAACAGCTTGAATCCTGGCTTTCTCCGTGGGGGAATGCCAGCGTTGGGTTGCAGGTGGATAATGAAGGTAGCTTTGCCGGCAGTCGAGGAAGCTGGTTTATCCCGTGGCAGGACAATCAACGCTATCTCATCTGGAGCCAGCTGGGACTGACGCAACAGGACGAAGGCCTGGTCAGTAATGCGGGGATTGGGCAGCGCTGGGTACGTGACGGTTGGTTAGTGGGTTACAACACCTTTTATGACAACCTGCTGGATGAGAATCTGCCACGTGGCGGATTCGGCGCCGAGGCGTGGGGAGAGTATCTGCGGCTATCCGCCAACTACTACCAGCCGTTTTCCTCGTGGCAGAATCGTTCTTCGACACAGGAGCAAAGGATGGCGCGGGGCTACGACCTTACTGCGTTGATGCGGTTACCCTTTTATGAGCATCTCAATACCAGCGTCAGCGTCGAGCAATATTTTGGCGATCGGGTAGACCTTTTCCATTCGGGAACGGGCTACCGCAATCCGGTGGCGGTAAACCTGGGACTGAGCTATACGCCAGTGCCGCTGATTACGGTGACCGCGCAGCATAAACAGGGCGAAAGCGGGGTAAGCCAAAATAATCTGGGATTGACCCTCAATTATCGTTTTGGCGTTCCGTTAAAAAAACAGTTAATGGTGAGTGAAGTCGCAAACAGCCGATCGCTGCGCGGGAGTCGTTATGACGATCCTCAGCGTAACAGCGTGCCAACGCTGGAGTATCGCCAGCGTAAAACCTTATCTGTATTTCTGACAACACCGCCGTGGGATCTGAAACCCGGCGAGACGGTAGCGTTGAAATTACAGGTGCGTAGTCAGTATGGCATCCGTCATCTGACATGGCAGGGAGACACGAAAGCATTGAGTTTAACGGCCGGAAGCCATCCTCGTAGTGCGCAAGGCTGGACGGTTATTATGCCGAAGTGGGATAGCAGTGAAGGAGCAACCAACCGTTGGCGGCTGTCCGTCGTCGTGGAAGACGAGCAGGGCCAGCGTGTCTCTTCCAATGAGATCACGCTATCACTGCCCGAACCGTTTAATGCCGTTTCGGGAAATGATCCTCGTTAATACTCGCGTTATCAGAAGATGCGTTCCTGGTGCACCCATACCGCGGCTTCAACGCGTGATTTAAGCTTCATTTTCTTCAGCATATGCTTTACATGCACTTTTACCGTGCTTTCGGTGATATCGAGGCGGCGAGCAATCATCTTGTTAGGCAGACCCTGGGCGATGAGCTTAAGAATATCGCGTTCACGTGGCGTCAACTGAGTTACATCACGATCGGAGGTCGCACGGTTAGCGCGCAGGCTGGCGGCCAGAACCGGGGTTAAGGCTTCGCTCAGTACCATTTCACCGGCGGCAGCCTGTTGCAACGCCTTCAGTAGATCTTCTGGCTCCATGTCTTTCAACAGATAGCCGTCAGCACCGCGTTTCAGGGCAGTCACGACGTCTTCTTCATGGTTGGAAACACTGAAAACGACGATGCGTCCGGACAGAGATTTCTCTCGTAGCTTATCAAGCGTTTCCAGACCGTTCATTCCCGGCATGTTGAGATCAAGAAGGATCAGATCGGGATCAAGTGATTCAGCCAGCTCGATACCCTGCTCGCCATTACTGGCTTCGCCGACCACGGTGATATCGGACGCCATGCTGACAAGCTGTTTTACACCGGTGCGCAGCATCGGATGATCGTCGATCAACAGGATGGTTGCCGGTTCCAGATTACTCATGGGTATCTCCTTGGACTTCTGTGAAGTTTGTTTCGGGAATAAAAGTGACAGCAACTTCAGTACCGCCCGTCTCGCGACGGCGTACGCGGCAATCGCCGCGCAAGCTCTGCGCACGGTCGCGCATTATAATCATGCCGTAGTGGTTACTGCGTTCGGCGTTTTCTGGTACGCCGCAGCCGTTATCTTGCACTGTCAGTTTGACCTGTTTGCCATTTTGCACCACCGTCACGATGACTTCATTGGCCTGAGAGTGTTTAAGCGCATTACTCAGGGCCTCACGGGCAATCTGCAGCAGGTGGATTGCCTGATGTGAAGGGACCAGGCGCGGCGGCAACTGATAATCCAGCTTCACCGTAAAACCAAAGCGAGCGCTGTATTCCTGGCAGCTGGCTTCCAGCGCGGGCCGCAACCCAGGCTCAGTCAACTGCAAACGGAAGGTCGTCAACAATTCACGTAGCTGTGCCCAGGAGGCGTTCAGCTCGTTACGAATCTGACTTAGCAACTCACGACTGTTTTCCGGGAGCGCGTCGCCCTGCATCTGCAAACAACTGACCTGCATCTTCATACAGGAGAGCGATTGTGCAATAGAATCATGGAGTTCGCGAGCAATGGTGGCACGCTCTTCCATCACGATCAACTGCTGCTGACGTTCCTGGTGTCTGTCCAGCGCCAGTGTTGCGGTGAGTTGTTCAACCAGAGTATCGACCAGTTGCTGCTGATCGTGACTGAGATGACGCCCGTACGGCAAGGTGGCGAGCAGAATACCGTACTGGGTATGCGCATCGGTCAGCCGCCATTTCAGCGTAGTACCACCATCAATGGCGGGCAGTGTGCCTCGTGGACACAGATGACAACCTTTTTCATCGCAACTGGCACTCGACTGGCAGGTAAATTCCTGATGATTATCTTCATCTTCCAGGTCATAAACCCGCAACTCAATATCGTGCAGCAGCGTTAAATTTTGCAACCCGTTGAGTACCGGTGAAAGCCGCTCACACAACGGTATCTGTGAGTGCAGACGGCGGTTGGCTTGCCACAGGAAAGAGAGGATCTGGTTTTTATGTTCCAGACCCGCGGTTTTTTCCTGCACCCGCTGTTCCAGTACGGCATAACTTTCGGCCAGTTCTTCGGACATATTGTTCAGCGCCGAACCCAGTGCCGCCATCTCATTACGTCCGCTGATATGCGCACGTTGCGTAAAATCACGCTGGCTGACGGCGCGGGCCATCGCCAGCAGTTGTTTCCACGGCTGCAGCAGACGTACGCGCAGCCAGATAATCGTAAAGACCAGCAGCAGAGCCATAAATACTGCCATCAGGCGATGCAGCATAACAACGCGTTCAATACGCAACTCCGTGGTATGGTCAAAGGCGGTAACCAACTTATCCAGTCCGGTCACAAAGCGTGAAACGTCGTCGGCGACCGCATCCCCCGTTTGTGCATGTTTAAGCCCAGGTGCCAGTTCGGTGTGCCAGTAATCCTGTAATGCCTTTAACTGGGTCTGCTGGCCGTCGCGCTGCGCGGCACGAGTCAGTTCAGGGCTAAACGCCGTTTGTTCCATTTCATCCAGCAGCGGTTGATCGCTGGCGTCCAGCGGTACGGCAGCCAGCAAACGGTAGCTCTGCATGCGTAGCGAGCCGGCTTTATTGATCGCGTGAGCGCTACCCTGAATGCCTTGAACCAGCCAGCCGGAGACAGCCATACCCGCCACGCCAAGCGCGGTAGACAGCAAAACAATCAGCGCCACCTGGTTAACCAGCGTAAGCGGGGAAAGACAACGTTTAAACATGTGACTTCTTCCTTCGGGTTCTCAGTGAGCAGAAAACCTTATTGAATGACGATTCTGCTGCAGGCAGTGCCGCTATTCTCAGCGATACACTGGAGTATACCCATACCTCAAACGGGCTACCCCTTAATTGCCGACAGGGGGAGAGATCCTGGACGTCGGGGAGTAGGGTGCGACAGAAGCGTGAAAAACCACATCTTTTTTACCGAAGTTATGTACTCATTTAGGGTAATGATAAATTTTAGGCGTTAATAATGACACCTTTTCCTTTGATTTATATCAACTTACCCCCGGCTGTAAACCCTAATGTTGCAGGCATCGAAACAAGTATCAGAGGTGTCTATGAGTCACTCATCTGCCCCGGAAAGGGCATCTGGAGCTGTAATCACGGAATGGCGGCCGGAAGATCCCGCCTTCTGGGAACAGCGTGGTCAACGAGTTGCCAGCCGTAACCTGTGGATTTCAGTCCCTTGTCTGCTGCTGGCGTTTTGCGTATGGATGTTATTTAGCGCAGTGGCGGTGAACTTACCGAAAGTGGGATTCAATTTCACCACTGAGCAGCTGTTTATGCTGACGGCATTGCCTTCAGTTTCCGGCGCGCTGCTGCGCGTACCGTACTCCTTTATGGTTCCCCTGTTTGGTGGACGACGCTGGACAGCGTTCAGCACAGGTATCCTGATAATCCCCTGCGTGTGGTTAGGCTTTGCTGTGCAGGATACCACCACGCCGTTCAGTACCTTTATTATTATCTCCCTGCTGTGCGGTTTTGCCGGTGCGAACTTTGCTTCCAGCATGGCAAATATCAGCTTCTTCTTTCCAAAACAGAAACAGGGCGGCGCGCTGGGGTTGAACGGCGGCCTGGGCAACATGGGCGTCAGCGTGATGCAGTTGGTTGCGCCGCTGGTGGTCTCACTGTCCATCTTCGCCGCTTTTGGCAGCCATGGTGTTGAACAACCGGATGGCACGCAGTTGTATCTGGCAAACGCCGCATGGATTTGGGTGCCGTTCCTCGCTATTTTCACGCTGGCCGCATGGTTCGGTATGAACGAACTGGCAACCTCAAAAGCGTCGTTAAAAGAGCAATTGCCGGTACTGAAACGCGGGCATTTGTGGATTATGAGCCTGCTGTATCTGGCAACCTTCGGCTCTTTCATCGGCTTCTCCGCAGGTTTCGCGATGCTGTCAAAAACGCAGTTCCCGGAAGTGCAGATCCTGCATTATGCCTTCTTTGGGCCGTTCATTGGCGCTTTGGCGCGTTCTGCGGGCGGCGCAATCTCTGACCGTCTGGGCGGGACCCGCGTCACGCTGGTGAACTTCGTGCTGATGGCTATTTTCAGTGCCTTATTGTTCCTGACGCTGCCATCAAACGGTGTCGGCGGCAACTTCATTGCCTTCTTCGCCGTGTTCCTGGCGCTGTTCCTGACGGCCGGGCTGGGGAGTGGTTCAACCTTCCAGATGATCTCTGTCATCTTCCGTAAGCTGACGATGGACAGAGTGAAAGCTGAAGGCGGTTCAGAAGAGAAAGCGATGCGCGAGGCGGCAACCGACACTGCGGCAGCGTTGGGCTTTATCTCTGCTATTGGTGCGATCGGCGGCTTCTTTATCCCGAAAGCATTTGGTACGTCCCTGGCATTAACCGGTTCTCCGGTCGGTGCGATGAAAGTATTTCTGATCTTCTATGTCGCCTGCGTGGTCATCACCTGGGTGGTATACGGACGTCATTCTAAAAAGTAAAAAAGAGGTATACACAAAATCATTCTAACTGCATCAAGGCGGCAAGTGCGAAATCCCCAGGAGCTTACTGAAGTAAGCTCCTGGGGAGAACGAGCGCAGCCAACGCAGAAGCAGTTTGAAGGATGAAGTGTAGGTTGATTATCCATTGCGCGGCGTTATACCGCGCTTTTTTTTGCCTGTGATTAGTTACAACATACTTTTGTATTGTGGCATGACAACAGCCTGTGAGAACGGCGTACGCAATATGCTAAGCAGGGGGGATACCCCTTAATACCCACTTATAAAGAATTTAACATTTGCATGATAAGTGAATTATTTAAAATCCTTTAAATTCAATTCATTACGCTAAATATTAATATCCCACTTTGGGGGTATGTAAAAACCAACCCTCATTTTTCATCCCTGTCTGCCTTGATCGTTATCAATTATCACGCCCTTTCAGAGCGTTACCTTCACTCCCAATCAAGCAATGTCGATTTATCAGAGAGCCGTCAGGCTCCTACAGGAGAAAACCGATGAGTAAATTCCTGGACCGGTTTCGCTACTTCAAACAGAAGGGCGAAACCTTTGCCGATGGGCACGGCCAGCTTCTCAACACCAACAGGGACTGGGAGGATGGATACCGCCAGCGTTGGCAGCATGACAAAGTCGTGCGTTCAACCCACGGCGTAAACTGCACCGGCTCATGCAGCTGGAAAATCTACGTGAAAAATGGTCTGGTAACCTGGGAAACCCAGCAAACTGATTACCCGCGTACTCGTCCAGATCTGCCAAACCACGAACCTCGCGGCTGCCCGCGTGGCGCGAGCTATTCCTGGTATCTCTACAGCGCAAACCGCCTCAAATATCCGCTGATGCGCAAACGTCTGATGAAGATGTGGCGTGAAGCGAAAAGACTGCACAGCGATCCCGTTGACGCCTGGGCCTCCATCATCGAAGACGCCGATAAAGCAAAAAGCTTCAAACAAGCGCGTGGTCGTGGCGGGTTTGTCCGTTCTTCCTGGCAGGAAGTAAACGAACTGATTGCGGCATCTAACGTCTATACCGTGAAAACCTATGGTCCTGACCGCGTTGCTGGTTTCTCACCGATCCCGGCAATGTCGATGGTTTCTTATGCTTCTGGCGCGCGCTACCTGTCGCTGATCGGCGGTACTTGCCTGAGCTTCTACGACTGGTATTGCGACTTACCGCCTGCGTCTCCGCAGACCTGGGGTGAGCAGACAGACGTACCTGAATCTGCTGACTGGTACAACTCCAGTTACATCATCGCCTGGGGTTCTAACGTACCGCAGACCCGTACCCCGGATGCGCACTTCTTCACAGAAGTTCGCTACAAAGGTACCAAAACTGTCGCGATTACGCCGGACTACGCAGAAATCGCCAAGCTTTGCGACCTGTGGCTGGCACCGAAGCAGGGGACCGATGCGGCGATGGCGCTGGCGATGGGCCACGTTATGCTGCGTGAGTTCCATCTCGACAACCCAAGCCAGTACTTTACCGATTACGTGCGCCGTTACACCGACATGCCAATGTTGGTCATGCTTGAAGAGCGTGACGGTTACTATGCCGCTGGGCGTATGCTGCGTGCCGCCGATCTGGTTGACTCCCTGGGTCAGGAAAATAATCCAGAGTGGAAAACCGTTGCCATCAATACCGACGGCGAAATGGTTGCGCCAAACGGTTCAATTGGTTTCCGCTGGGGTGAAAAAGGTAAATGGAACCTTGAGCAGCGCGACGGCACGTCCGGTAAGGAAACCGAGCTGCAGCTCAGCCTGTTGGGCAGCCAGGACGACATCGCTGAAGTCGGCTTCCCGTATTTTGGCGGCGAAGGCACCGAGCACTTTAGCAAAGTTGAACTGGAAAATGTTCTGCTGCACAAACTGCCGGTAAAACGCCTGCAACTGGCAGATGGCTCTACTGCGCTGGTGACTACCGTTTACGATCTGACCATGGCCAACTACGGTCTGGAACGTGGTCTGAACGATGAAAACTGCGCCTCCAGCTACGACGATATCAAAGCGTATACCCCGGCATGGGCAGAGAAAATCACTGGCGTATCGCGCGCTCAGATCGTGCGCATCGCCCGTGAATTTGCAGATAATGCCGATAAGACGCACGGTCGTTCGATGATTATCGTCGGTGCGGGTCTGAACCACTGGTACCACCTCGATATGAACTATCGTGGCCTTATCAACATGCTGATTTTCTGCGGCTGCGTTGGTCAGAGCGGCGGCGGCTGGGCACACTATGTGGGCCAGGAAAAACTGCGTCCGCAGACAGGCTGGCAGCCCCTGGCGTTTGCCCTCGACTGGCAGCGTCCGGCGCGTCACATGAACAGCACCTCCTACTTCTATAACCACTCCAGCCAGTGGCGCTATGAGACGGTCACCGCGCAGGAACTGCTGTCTCCGCTGGCGGATAAATCCCGCTACAGCGGCCATTTGATTGACTTTAACGTGCGCGCCGAGCGTATGGGCTGGTTGCCGTCCGCACCGCAGTTGGGTACTAACCCGCTGTACATTGCGCGTGAGGCGGAAAAAGCTGGGATGACACCCGTCGATTACACCGTTAAATCTCTGAAAGAGGGTTCTATTCGCTTTGCGGCAGAACAACCAGAAAACGGTAAAAACCATCCGCGTAACCTGTTTATCTGGCGTTCTAACCTGCTCGGTTCTTCCGGTAAAGGTCATGAATACATGCTGAAGTACCTGCTGGGTACCGAGCACGGTATTCAGGGACTGGACCTGGGTAAACAGGGCGGCGTGAAGCCAGAAGAAGTGGAATGGCAGGACAACGGGCTGGACGGCAAACTGGATCTGGTGGTGACGCTGGACTTCCGTCTGTCGAGCACCTGTCTGTACTCCGACATCGTGCTGCCTACCGCAACCTGGTACGAGAAAGACGATATGAATACTTCGGATATGCATCCGTTTATTCATCCGCTGTCTGCCGCTGTTGATCCAGCCTGGGAGTCGAAAAGCGACTGGGAAATCTACAAAGGCATCGCGAAGAAATTCTCTGAAGTCTGCGTAGGCCACCTCGGGAAAGAAACCGACGTGGTGACGCTGCCAATCCAGCACGACTCCGTCGCCGAACTGGCGCAACCGCTGGACGTGAAAGACTGGAAAAAAGGCGAATGCGATCTGATTCCAGGCGTTACCGCACCGCACATCATGACCGTTGAGCGTGATTACCCGGCAACTTACGAGCGCTTCACCTCTATCGGTCCGTTGATGGAAAAAATCGGTAACGGTGGTAAAGGGATTGCCTGGAACACCCAGAGTGAAATGGACTTGCTGCGTAAGCTCAATTACACCAAGGCGGAAGGCCCGGCGAAAGGACAGCCTTGTCTAAACACGGCTATTGATGCCGCTGAGATGATCCTCACCCTGGCACCGGAAACAAATGGTCAGGTTGCCGTGAAAGCCTGGGAAGCGCTGAGTGAATTTACCGGACGTGACCATACGCATCTGGCGCTGAACAAAGAAGATGAGAAGATTCGCTTCCGTGATATTCAGGCGCAGCCGCGCAAAATTATCTCCAGCCCGACCTGGTCAGGTCTGGAAGATGAACATGTGTCTTATAACGCCGGTTATACCAACGTTCACGAGCTGATCCCTTGGCGCACGCTTTCTGGTCGCCAGCAGTTGTATCAGGATCATCAGTGGATGCGCGACTTCGGTGAAAGCCTGCTGGTTTATCGTCCGCCAATCGACACCCGTTCGGTGAAAGAGGTGATGGGCGAGAAGTCTAACGGTAACCCGGAAAAAGCACTTAACTTCCTGACGCCGCACCAGAAATGGGGTATCCACTCCACCTACAGCGACAACTTGCTGATGCTGACGCTGGGACGCGGTGGTCCGATCGTGTGGATGAGTGAAGTTGATGCGAAAGAACTGGGTATCGAAGATAACGACTGGATCGAAGTTTTCAACAGCAACGGTGCCTTAACCGCCCGTGCCGTTGTCAGCCAGCGTGTGCCGGCCGGGATGACCATGATGTACCACGCGCAGGAACGTATTGTGAACCTGCCAGGTTCAGAAATTACCCAGCAGCGTGGCGGGATCCATAACTCGGTAACGCGTATTACGCCGAAACCGACCCACATGATCGGCGGCTATGCACATCTGGCCTACGGCTTTAACTACTACGGCACCGTAGGGTCGAACCGTGATGAGTTCGTTGTGGTACGTAAGATGAAGAACATTGACTGGTTGGATGGTGAAGGCAATGACCAGGTACAGGAGAGCGTAAAATGAAAATTCGTTCACAAGTCGGCATGGTGCTGAATCTCGATAAGTGCATCGGTTGCCACACCTGTTCAGTAACCTGCAAAAACGTCTGGACCAGCCGTGAAGGTGCCGAATATGCCTGGTTCAATAACGTTGAAACGAAGCCAGGTACGGGGTTCCCGACTGACTGGGAAAACCAGGAAAAATGGAAGGGCGGTTGGATCCGTAAAATCAACGGCAAGCTGGTGCCGCGCATGGGTAACAAAGCGCTGCTGCTGGGTAAAATCTTTGCTAACCCGCATCTGCCGGGCATTGATGATTACTATGAGCCGTTTGATTTCGACTACCAGACGCTGCACAACGCACCTGCTGATAGCAAGGCGCAGCCGATCGCCCGTCCGCGCTCGCTGATTACCGGTCAGCGTATGGACAAAATCACCAAAGGTCCGAACTGGGAAGATGACCTGGGCGGCGAGTTCGAGAAACTGGCGAAAGACCAGAACTTCGAAAATATACAGAAGGCGATGTACGGCCAGTTCGAAAACACCTTCATGATGTATCTGCCCCGTCTGTGCGAGCACTGCCTGAACCCGGCGTGCGTGGCGACCTGCCCAAGTGGCGCCATCTACAAACGTGAAGAAGATGGCATCGTGCTGATTGACCAGGACAAGTGCCGTGGCTGGCGTATGTGCATCACCGGTTGCCCGTATAAGAAGATCTACTTCAACTGGAAGAGCGGGAAATCTGAGAAGTGCATTTTCTGCTATCCGCGTATCGAAGCCGGTCAGCCGACAGTTTGCTCTGAAACCTGCGTAGGTCGTATTCGTTATCTCGGCGTGCTGCTGTATGACGCAGATGCGATTGAAAGCGCGGCAAGCACCGAGAACGAGAAAGATCTGTATCAGAGTCAGCTGGACGTATTCCTCGATCCAAACGATCCAGCGGTGATTGAACAGGCACTGAAAGATGGCATTCCGCTGAGTGTAATCGACGCGGCCCAGCAGTCTCCGGTATACAAAATGGCGATAGACTGGAAGCTGGCGCTGCCGCTGCATCCGGAATACCGCACGTTGCCGATGGTCTGGTATGTGCCACCTTTATCTCCGATTCAGTCCGCTGCTGACGCGGGTGAACTGGGTAGCAACGGTATTCTGCCAGACGTGGACAGCCTGCGTATCCCGGTTCAGTACCTGGCGAACCTGCTGACAGCGGGTGATACCCAGCCGGTACTGCGGGCGTTGAAACGTATGCTGGCGATGCGTCACTACAAACGCGCAGAAACCGTAGACGGTAAAGTTGATACCCGCGCGCTGGAAGAAGTCGGGTTGACCGAAGCTCAGGCACAAGAGATGTATCGTTACCTGGCGATTGCTAACTATGAAGATCGTTTTGTGATCCCGAGCAGCCATCGCGAACTGGCGCGTGAAGCATTCCCGGAGAAGAGCGGTTGTGGTTTCACCTTTGGTGATGGTTGCCACGGTTCTGATACTAAATTCAATCTGTTCAACAGTCGCCGCATCGATGCTGTCGATGTGACCAGCAAAACGGAGCCGCACCAATGATTGAACTCGTCATTGTTTCGCGTCTGCTCGAGTACCCGGATGCTGCCTTGTGGCAGCATCAGCAGGAACTTTTCGATGCACTCGCGTCATCTGAAAACCTGGACAAAGAGGATGCCCAGACTCTGGGCGTTTTCCTGCGCGATTTAACTGCGCAGGACATGCTGGATGCACAGGCAAGCTATAGCGAACTGTTCGACCGTGGTCGTGCGACTTCGCTACTGCTGTTTGAACATGTTCACGGTGAATCCCGCGATCGTGGACAGGCGATGGTTGACCTGATGGCGCAGTATGAGCAGCACGGGCTACAACTCGATAGCCGCGAATTGCCAGATCACTTGCCGCTGTATCTGGAGTACCTCGCACAGTTGCCAAAAAGCGAAGCGTTAGGTGGCTTGCAGGATATCGCCCCGATTCTGGCGCTGCTCAGTGCGCGTCTGCAACAGCGCGAAAGCCGTTACGCGGTGCTGTTCGATCTGCTGTTAAAACTGGCGAATACCGCTATCGACGGTGACAAAGTGGCCGAAAAAATTGCGGATGAAGTTCGTGACGACACGCCGCAGGCACTGGATGCTGTTTGGGAAGAAGAGCAGGTGAAATTCTTTGCCGACCAGGGATGTGGTGAGTCTGAAATTTCTGCTCACCAGCGTCGTTTTGCAGGGGCCGTTGCGCCGCAGTACCTGAACATCACCACCGGAGGACAGAACTAATGCACTTCCTGAATACGTTCTTCTTTGACATCTATCCGTATATTGCGGGTTCTGTCTTTCTGATTGGCAGCTGGTTACGTTACGACTACGGTCAGTATACCTGGCGTGCGGCTTCCAGCCAGATGCTGGATCGCAAAGGGATGAACCTTGCGTCAAACCTGTTTCACATTGGGATCCTTGGCATCTTCGCGGGTCATTTCCTGGGGATGCTGACGCCACACTGGATGTACGAAGCGTGGTTACCGCTTGAAGTGAAGCAAAAGATGGCAATGTTTGCCGGTGGTGCCAGTGGTGTGATGTGCCTGGTGGGGGGCGTGCTGCTGCTGAAACGTCGTCTGTTTAGTCCACGCGTGCGTGCAACGACCACGGGAGCCGACATTCTGGTGTTGTCTGTTCTGGTTATCCAGTGTGCACTGGGCCTGCTGACCATTCCGTTCTCGGCTCAGCATATGGACGGTAGCGAAATGATGAAGCTGGTGAACTGGGCACAATCAGTGGTGACCTTCCACGGCGGGGCGTCTCAGTATCTGGATGGCGTGGCATTCATTTTCCGCATGCACCTGGTATTAGGTATGACGCTGTTCCTGTTGTTCCCGTTCTCGCGTCTGGTACATATCTGGAGCGTGCCAGTCGAGTATCTGACACGTAAATATCAGATTGTGCGCGCCCGTCATTAATTTCGCGTTGCAACGCACCAAACCCCGCTACGGCGGGGTTTTTTGTATTCTGCACGCCGGATGGCGGCGTAACCGCCTTATCCGGCCTATGCAGACGTCAGTTCTCTGTAGGCCTGATAAGCGTAGCGCATCAGGCAAATTGCTGGCACGTATTGAGGGCAGAATATGGGGGATTGCAGATGGACTTTGTGTTGGTGCTATATGAAGTGATGGTGGTGGGGGAAGGATGACTCAGCGCTGTGCGCTTCGCTCTTCGGGTCGTTGCCTGCGGCAACGCTTTCTCGCTACGCTCGAATCGAACCTTAGTCGAAGCTTCTCATCCTTCCCGGCTGGGTAGAATATAAGGCATTGAGATATGATTTAGTGAAGTCTTACAGGAGAAGATGGTGGTGGGGGAAGGATGACTCAGCGCTGTGCGCTTCGCCCTTCGGGTCGTTGCCTGCGGCAACGCTTTCTCACTACGCTCGAATCGAACCTTAGTCGAAGCTTCTCATCCTTCCCGGCTGGGTAGAATATAAGGCATTGAGATATGATTTAGTGAAGTCTTACTGGAGATGATGGTGGTGGGGGAAGGATTCGAACCTTCGAAGTCGATGACGGCAGATTTACAGTCTGCTCCCTTTGGCCGCTCGGGAACCCCACCAGGGGTAATTCAAATTGTAGGTAAAGCTTGAGGATGGTGGTGGGGGAAGGATTATTCGTTGCTTCGCTCCTCACCCTTCGGGCCGTTGCCGCTGGCAACGTTCTCTCGCTTTCGCTCGAGTCGAACCTTAATCGAAGATTCTCACCCTTCCCAGTAAGTGCAAACTTCAGCATAGCTTATTGGGGTTACTACATCGCTGTAGTGAATAATGGTGGTGGGGGAAGGATTCGAACCTTCGAAGTCGATGACGGCAGATTTACAGTCTGCTCCCTTTGGCCGCTCGGGAACCCCACCACGGGGTAATGCTATGTTACTGGCCTGCTTCCTTTGGAAGCGGGGCGCATCATATCAAATGATGCGCCCCTGTAAAGCATTCCGTTGATAAAAAAGAACTGGTTGCCTGATTTTTACGCGTAAAGATGTAAAGGTAACCAATAAAATTATCAATCGATTACAGAATAATCGTTCGGTTACCGTAAACAAAGACACGCTGCGCGAGAACCTGATACAGCGCGCGGCTTAATACGTTTTTTTCAACGTCACGACCGGCACGCATCATATCCTCTGCGGTATAGGTATGATCCACATGAATCACGTCCTGCATGATGATCGGACCTTCATCGAGGTTATCATTCACATAATGCGCCGTCGCACCGATGATCTTCACACCGCGGTCATAGGCCTGATGGTACGGGCGAGCACCAATAAACGCTGGCAGGAATGAGTGGTGGATATTGATAATTTTATTTGGGAAGCGAGAAACAAATGTCGGCGTCAGGACACGCATATATTTTGCCAGCACGACATAGTCTGGCTGATGTGCGTCGATAGCATCGGCCATTTTCTGGTCATGTTCGTCACGCGTTAATCCTTCGTGGCTGACCAGCTCAAAAGGAATATCAAAACGCTCAACCAGGGAACGCAGCGTGTCGTGGTTGCCGATAACCGCGGCAATTTCAACATCCAGTCCGCCGTAATTGGCCTTCATTAACAGATCGCCCAAACAGTGGGCTTCTTTGGTGACTAAAATAACGATGCGGCGCCGTCCCGCAGGCGTAAGCTCGCGAATGGAACCTTCTGGTAGCGCGCTGTCCAGATCGGTCAGCAGTGTGACATCGTTAAAAATGCCTTCCAGCTCGGTGCGCATGAAAAAACGCCCGGTACGATGGTCCACGAACTCATTATTCTGCACGATGTTCAGTTCGTGCTTGTAACAGATGTTAGTAATGCGCGCGATCAGACCTTTTTGGTCCGGGCAAATTGTACGCAGCACTTTTCGTTGTAATGAATGCATTTGCAGCGGAGATCCTGTTGAGAATGTTTGCATAATTGATACTGTCGGGCGTTGATTAGCCGCAGCACTTTTTAAATTTTTTACCGGAGCCACAAGGGCAGGTATCGTTTCGTCCAATTTGCGGGCGTGTACCATCGATATAGTACCACTGACCGTTTTCTTTTAAAAAACGAGAGCGTTCGATAATTGCGCCTGTTTTTCCCTGTTCAGAAAACCGTGCGACAAAACTGACATAGCCGATATTGTCGGTTTCTGCCGTCTGCTGTTCAAAAACGGTCAGTCCCAGCCATTCGGTATGGGTAAATCCTGCAATAATGTCATCCCGGAAATCGGCGGCATGACAATCTGGATGCCAGGTTTTGATGAGGTAATCTGCGTCTTTCATCACAAAAGCACAGTAACGAGAACGCATGAGATGTGACGGCGTAGGTGCTACTTGTGCACCGGACACATAACGGTAGCAACATAGGCTATACTCGACAGCGCTACCACAGGGACAAAGCTGAGACACAAAGTACTCCCTGGAATAAAAAAACGGCGTAAAAACGCCAGGGTGGCACTATGTTAACTGAGCCGTGGCGATGTTGCTACGTCTGCAAGCCAGGGGAAGTCTGTAGGTATAATGAGAAAAATAAAAATTGGGCTGGCGCTAGGTTCCGGCGCAGCACGCGGCTGGTCGCATATTGGTGTGATCAAAGCCCTGAAACACATGGGCATTGATATTGATATTGTGGCAGGGTGTTCCATTGGCTCACTGGTCGGAGCCGCCTACGCATGTAACAAACTCCCCGCGCTTGAACAGTGGGTTTGCTCCTTCAGTTACTGGGATGTTTTACGCCTGATGGATCTCTCGTGGCGCAGGGGCGGATTATTGCGCGGCGAACGGGTATTCAATCAGTATCGGAATGTCATGCCGGTAGAATCTATCGAACAATGCTCACGTCGTTTTGCTACTGTCGCAACCAATCTAAGTACGGGCCGTGAACTCTGGTTTACCGAAGGTGATTTGCATCTTGCCGTCCGTGCCTCCTGCAGTATTCCTGGCCTGATGTCACCTGTGGCGCATAATGGTTATTGGCTGGTTGATGGCGCGGTGGTGAACCCTGTACCTGTCTCCCTGACGCGTGCGTTGGGGGCCGATATCGTTATTGCAGTCGACCTGCAACATGATGCGCACCTGATGCAACAGGATCTGCTCTCCTTCAACGTCAATAGTGAAACCGAATCGAACGATGATGATGAGCTGTCATGGCATGCCCGCCTGAAAGAACGTTTGAGCAACATTACGGCCCGGCGTGCAGTCACGGCACCTACGGCGATGGAGATCATGACGACCTCGATTCAGGTTCTGGAAAACCGTCTCAAGCGCAACCGTATGGCTGGAGATCCGCCTGATATTCTGATTCAGCCGTTTTGTCCGCAAATATCTACGCTGGATTTCCATCGCGCCAGTGCTGCAATTGCTGCCGGGCAGTTAGCGGTCGAGAAGAAAATGGATGAGCTTCTGCCCCTGGTAAAAACCAACGTTTAACGCATTTTTCATCAACACTTAAGCAAATTCTGACAGGCGTGAGTTGCAATAGCATGCCACTATTTACTAAAGCCAGTCAGGGGGGAGAATATGACGCAGCCATTGGTCGGAAAACAGATTCTTATCGTTGAAGATGAGCCGGTATTTCGCTCGCTTCTGGATTCATGGTTTTCCTCTTTGGGAGCGACAACAGCAGTAGCGGGAGACGGGCTTGATGCGCTGGAGTTACTGGGGCGCTTCACCCCCGACCTGATGATTTGCGATCTCGCTATGCCGAGAATGAACGGCCTTAAACTGGTTGAGTATCTGCGTAATCGTGGCGATCAGACGCCGATTCTGGTGATCTCCGCAACGGAAAATATGGCCGATATTGCCAAAGCATTACGACTCGGTGTGGATGATGTTCTTTTAAAGCCCGTGAAGGACCTTAACCGCCTGCGAGAAACCGTTTTTGCGTGTCTTTATCCCAATATGTTTAATTCTCGTGTGGAAGAAGAAGAGCGGCTGTTTCGCGACTGGGATGCGATGGTGGGCGATCCTGCAGCTGCTGCAAAACTGTTGCAAGAATTGCAGCCCCCAGTGTCGCAGGTCATCTCGCATTGTCGGGTTAACTACCGCCAGTTGGTTGCCGCCGATCAGCCAGGGCTGGTACTGGATATTGCGCCGCTCTCAGACCATGATCTCGCGTTTTATTGTCTGGATGTGACAAGGGCCGGGGATAATGGCGTCCTGGCGGCATTACTACTGCGTGCGCTATTTAACGGTTTGCTACAGGAACAGTTGGCACATCAAAATCAACGATTGCCGGAGTTGGGTGCGTTATTGAAGCAGGTGAATCATTTACTGCGTCAGGCTAATTTACCAGGACAGTTTCCTTTGCTGGTGGGCTATTATCACAGCGGATTAAAAAACCTGATTTTGGTATCAGCAGGGCTGAATGCGACATTAAATACAGGTTCACATAATGTACAAATCAGTAATGGTGTTCCGCTGGGCACCTTAGGTAATGCGTATCTTAATCAACTGAGCCAGCGTAGTGAGTCCTGGCAATGCCAAATCTGGGGGGCAGGCGGTCGTTTGCGCCTGATGTTGTCTGCGGAATGAACAATTGACAGGTAGGGGAATAAAATTGGCTCACCTACTCACGCGGCGAGTGCTACTATCAGCGCCAGATTTATACGTATTTATCTTAATTATACCGACGCGCGTCCTTTTCAGACCTGAAGCTTACTGCGGTACTGATATACTCGGATGCGAAACAGATTGATGAACATGTTCAATACATGAACAGTCCAGGAGAGTTTTAAATGGCTGCCCTTAATTCAAAAGTCAAAAAGGCCGTTATCCCGGTTGCGGGATTAGGAACCAGGATGTTACCGGCTACGAAGGCAATCCCGAAAGAGATGCTACCGTTGGTTGATAAGCCATTAATTCAGTACGTCGTGAACGAATGTATTGCTGCGGGCATCACTGAAATTGTACTCGTGACTCACTCGTCTAAAAATTCAATTGAAAACCACTTTGATACCAGCTTTGAACTTGAAGCGATGCTTGAAAAGCGCGTAAAACGTCAGCTTCTGGAAGAAGTGCAATCTATTTGCCCTCCGCATGTCACTATTATGCAGGTGCGTCAGGGGTTGGCAAAAGGTCTGGGGCACGCGGTATTGTGTGCCCATCCGGTTGTTGGCGATGAACCCGTTGCGGTCATCCTGCCGGACGTTATTCTTGACGAATACGAATCTGATTTATCCCGTGACAACCTTGCTGAAATGATCCACCGTTTTGATGAAACAGGCAGCAGTCAGATTATGGTGGAGCCTGTAGCAGACGTAACGGCTTATGGCGTTGTTGATTGCAAGGGCGTTGAATTAACGCCTGGTGAAAGCGTACCGATGGTTGGCGTGGTAGAAAAACCGAAAGCAGACGTTGCGCCATCTAATCTGGCCGTTGTGGGGCGTTATGTTCTCAGTGCGGATATCTGGCCTCTGCTGGCAAAAACACCTCCGGGAGCAGGTGATGAAATTCAGCTGACTGACGCTATCGATATGCTGATCGAAAAAGAAACGGTAGAAGCCTATCACATGAAGGGTAAAAGCCATGACTGTGGTAATAAGCTGGGCTATATGCAGGCGTTTGTTGAATATGGTATTCGCCATAATACGCTTGGCGCTGAATTTAAAGCGTGGCTTGAAGATGAGATGGGTATTAAGAAGTAACCTCGCGGTATTATAAGGACAGAACGGCGCTGCTAATCCAGCGCCGTTTTTTTATACCTAATTTGGGTAGGGCGATGTGCGAAGTACGGGTAAAAAAATCCCGCCAGTGGCGGGATTTTAAGCAAACTATTTCTGAATTATTCCTTGATCAGGAAATCGTCCAGTTGTTTACCTTGTTCTTCCATCGCTTTTTTGATCACAGCCGGTGTACGACCCTGGCCAGTCCAGGTTTTAGTTTCACCGTTTTCGTCAACGTAGCTATATTTAGCCGGACGCGCTGCGCGTTTAGCTTTGGTACCGGACTTAACCGCTGCCATGCTATTCAGCAGTTCGTTCGGATCGATACCATCAGCAATCAGCATTTCACGATATTGTTGCAGTTTACGAGTACGCTCTTCAACTTCAGCAGCCGCAGCGCTTTCTTCTTCGCGACGCTCGCTAACTACAACTTCTAATTTTTCCAGCATTTCTTCAAGCGTTTCCAGAGTACATTCTCTCGCCTGCGCACGAAGAGTACGGATGTTGTTCAGAATTTTAAGTGCTTCGCTCATTGTAGTAATCTCAAACTTATATTGGGGGTGGTTTGTTGAGCTAATAATAGAGCGATAAATTCAGTTGTGCAATAGCCAGGAATGTAAGGAATTCAAAATTGCTCTTTATTTAGTGTCTGTATTAATTGTTCTGTCTTAATTTTACGACGATGTCGGGCATAAAAAAGGCTTATTGGTATGCGGGCTTCATGGCAGCAGCGAGTAAAAATTCAAGATTCAGGTCACATTTCATGGTGTACAAATAGTATCTCTTTGCAGTGATTTCAACCTTTTGTATTAGTTTTGCTTACGGGAATCCCCTATTACAAGGTGGCTATCGTTAGATGCAATAACAATAAGGGCAGGGTTTCTTTATTGCGCTGTGATGATAAGTGACGTTGATGAATTTCAGGAGCACTATTTGTGAAAGAGTGTGTATATACTCATCATACTTCAGGTTGTTTGTGCTTTGGCAGCGGACTTTCACTCTATCGTACACTTGAGAAAGTACTCAAGGACACTTCCGCGCAGCGGGGTATTTAGACGAAACAGGGCGATGTTCGCACGTTCTTTTATACATCCCGGATGTCACGCTGCACCGACATGTTTGTGAAATATGATACAATCCTGCCCATATTTATTTTCCCCGGTGAGGGCCGATACACAATGGCACAGCTTTATTTTTACTATTCTGCAATGAATGCAGGCAAGTCGACGGCATTGCTGCAATCTTCATACAATTATCAGGAACGTGGGATGCGTGCCGTTGTATATACAGCGGAAATTGATGACCGTTTTGGCGCGGGAAAAGTAAGTTCACGTATAGGCCTGTCGTCACCTGCAAAATTGTTTAACCAAAATTCATCATTGTTCGAGGAGATTCGTGCGGAGAATGCGCAGCAACGAATTCACTGCGTGCTGGTTGATGAGTCTCAGTTTCTGACGCGACAGCAGGTTTATGAATTATCAGAGGTTGTTGATCAGCTGGATATTCCCGTGTTGTGTTATGGCTTACGCACTGATTTTCGTGGTGAGCTCTTCGGTGGTAGCGAATACCTGCTTGCATGGTCAGATAAGCTGGTTGAATTAAAAACTATTTGTTTCTGTGGCCGTAAGGCCAGCATGGTATTACGCCTTGATCAGGCCGGAAGGCCTTATAACGAAGGAGAGCAGGTCGTTATAGGCGGAAATGAACGCTATGTATCGGTGTGCCGCAAGCATTATAAGGAAGCACAGTCTGAAGGCTCTCTGACGGCCATTCAGGAACGTCACAGCCACGATTAACCCTCCTCTGTTCTCCTGCTGAGTTAAAATCGCAGGGTAGGCCTCTGTTTTAGCCAGAAGCGATACCCTGCGTATTGCCTTCTGGTGCCACTTTCACACCTATTTCCCTTACGCCTTTTCACCTCGGTGGCTGGCGTCTGCATAGTCTGATTTTCGCTGAGTATGGCAAAAAAAAACGGCCCCAAAGGGCCGTTTATGAAGATACTAAAACTTATGTGAGTGCATTAAGCGGATTTTTTCGCTTTTTTCTCAGCTTTAGGCGCTGCTGCTGGCTCAGTTTTAGCAGCGGTTTCACCTTCACTATACTCACGACCGTAGTACGTATCCAGCAGGATCTGTTTGAGTTCAGAAATCAGCGGGTAACGCGGGTTAGCACCGGTGCACTGGTCGTCAAACGCATCCTCAGACAGTTTGTCGACGTGTGCCAGGAAGTCAGCTTCCTGAACGCCAGCTTCACGGATAGATTTAGGAATACCCAGTTCAGCTTTGATTTCTTCCAGCCATGCCAGCAGTTTCTGGATTTTAGCCGCAGTACGGTCGCCCGGTGCGCTTAAACCCAGATGGTCTGCGATTTCGGCGTAGCGACGACGAGCTTGCGGACGATCATACTGGCTGAAAGCAGTCTGTTTAGTCGGGTTGTCGTTCGCGTTATAACGAATGACGTTGCTGATCAGCAGGGCGTTCGCCAGACCGTGAGGAATGTGGAACTGAGAACCCAGCTTGTGCGCCATTGAGTGACATACACCCAGGAAGGCGTTAGCAAACGCAATACCGGCGATGGTTGCGGCACTGTGAACACGCTCGCGCGCTACCGGGTTCTTAGAACCTTCATGGTAGGACGCAGGCAGGTTTTCTTTCAGCAGTTTCAGCGCTTGCAGAGCCTGACCGTCAGAGAATTCAGATGCCAGTACGGAAACGTAAGCTTCCAGAGCGTGAGTCACCGCATCCAGACCACCGAATGCACACAGTGATTTCGGCATATCCATAACCAGGTTGGCATCGACAATTGCCATGTCTGGGGTCAATGCGTAGTCAGCCAGCGGGTATTTCTGACCCGTTGCATCGTCGGTAACAACCGCAAACGGAGTCACTTCAGAACCAGTACCGGAAGTGGTGGTGACGGCGATCATTTTCGCTTTCACGCCCATTTTCGGGAACTTATAGATACGTTTACGGATGTCCATAAAGCGCAGCGCCAGCTCTTCGAAATGGGTTTCCGGATGTTCGTACATCACCCACATGATTTTCGCGGCGTCCATCGGGGAACCACCGCCCAGTGCGATGATAACGTCAGGCTTGAAGGAGTTAGCCAGCTCAGCACCTTTACGAACAACGCTAAGAGTCGGGTCAGCTTCAACCTCAAAGAACACTTCGGTTTCAACGCCGGCTGCTTTCAGAACGGAGGTGATCTGGTCTGCATAACCGTTGTTAAACAGGAAGCGGTCGGTCACGATCAGAGCACGTTTGTGACCATCGGTAATCACTTCATCCAGCGCGATTGGCAGAGAGCCACGACGGAAGTAGATAGATTTCGGAAGTTTGTGCCACAACATGTTTTCAGCTCGCTTAGCAACGGTTTTCTTGTTGATCAGGTGCTTAGGACCAACGTTTTCAGAGATGGAGTTACCACCCCAGGAACCACAACCCAGAGTCAGGGAAGGTGCGAGCTTAAAGTTGTACAGGTCGCCGATACCACCCTGTGAAGCCGGGGTGTTAATCAGGATACGCGCAGTTTTCATCATCTGACCGAAGTAAGCAACGCGTTCTGGTTGGTTGTCCTGGTCAGTGTACAGGCAAGAAGTGTGGCCGATACCACCCATCGCAACCAGTTTCTCTGCTTTGTCTACCGCATCTTCGAAATCTTTCGCACGGTACATCGCCAGCGTCGGGGACAGTTTTTCGTGAGCAAACGGCTCGCTTTCATCAACAACTTTCACTTCACCGATCAGGATCTTAGTTGTTTCCGGAACCGAGAAGCCTGCCAGTTCAGCAATTTTATATGCCGGCTGACCAACGATAGCGGCGTTCAGTGCGCCATTTTTCAGGATAACGTCCTGAACGGCTTTCAGCTCTTTACCCTGCAGCATGTAGCCGCCGTGGCTAGCGAAACGTTCACGAACTGCATCGTATACAGAGTCAACAACAACAACGGACTGTTCAGAAGCACAGATTACGCCGTTATCGAAGGTTTTAGACATCAGAACAGAAGCAACCGCGCGCTTAATATCCGCAGTTTCGTCAATAACAACCGGGGTGTTACCTGCACCTACACCGATTGCTGGTTTACCGGAGCTGTATGCTGCTTTAACCATGCCTGGGCCGCCGGTCGCAAGGATCAGGTTGATGTCCGGGTGATGCATCAGAGCATTAGACAGTTCAACGGAAGGTTGATCGATCCAGCCGATCAGGTCTTTCGGTGCGCCAGCAGCGATAGCAGCCTGCAGAACGATGTCAGCCGCTTTGTTAGTGGCATCTTTAGCACGCGGATGTGGAGAGAAGATGATGGCGTTACGCGTCTTCAGGCTGATCAGCGATTTGAAGATAGCAGTAGATGTCGGGTTAGTGGTCGGAACGATACCGCAGATGATACCAATCGGTTCAGCGATGGTGATAGTACCGAAAGTGTCGTCTTCAGACAGAACACCACAGGTCTTTTCATCTTTATAAGCGTTGTAAATGTATTCGGAAGCAAAGTGGTTTTTGATCACTTTGTCTTCGACGATGCCCATGCCGGATTCGGCAACGGCCATTTTCGCGAGAGGGATTCGAGCGTCTGCGGCTGCCAGAGCGGCGGCGCGGAAGATTTTGTCAACCTGTTCTTGAGTGAAACTGGCATATTCACGCTGGGCTTTTTTTACGCGCTCTACAAGTGCGTTAAGTTCAGCGACATTAGTAACAGCCATAATGCTCTCCTGATAATGTTAAACTTTTTTAGTAAATCATCTGCTCGATACGAGAGTATAGACAGACCGACGAAAAATCGTATAACGTTTTGAAAATAAAACGGTTAATTAACGTCCACTTTACTTTGATTTACTAAAAGAGCTTATGCGTTAGCGTCATTTAACTCTAACGCGTTACCTCCAGGTGGCGTAAGCAAGATTACTCACTTCTGAGTAGTAATTGCGTGATCTGGATCAAATTTCCGCAAAGCTGACACCTTTCAGCAGGCCCTTTTAGCGTTTCTTGGTAAGTGTTAAAAAATTGATGTAATGAATGAGGTTAACATTAGCATATTTAATACATATTAATAACACTGAGTAATGGTAGCGTATTTACGTAGATATACGCAGATAGCAGGTGAAGTATGCTGACAAAAGGCGTATCTTCAGCGCGGATTTCATCAATTTTATGACTCATTTTATCCGGCTAACGCTTCGGAGCTAACCGTGATCCATACGCTATTCGATTTTCCTGTTTATTTTAAATTTTTCATTGGGTTATTTGCATTGGTCAACCCGGTAGGGATCATCCCTGTCTTTATCAGCATGACCAGCTACCAAACCGCTGCCGCACGCAATAAAACCAACCTTACGGCAAACCTGTCGGTTGCTATCATTCTGTGGATCTCTCTGTTTCTGGGGGATGGAATTCTGCAATTGTTTGGTATCTCAATTGATTCGTTCAGGATTGCCGGTGGTATCCTGGTCGTGACTATCGCGATGTCGATGATCAGCGGAAAACTTGGGGAAGATAAGCAAAACAAGCAGGAAAAGTCGGAGACGGCGATACGCGAGAGCATTGGCGTTGTCCCGTTAGCGCTGCCGTTAATGGCGGGGCCGGGGGCAATAAGCTCAACGATCGTCTGGGGCACGCGTTACCATAGTGCTATTAATCTGTTCGGCTTTTTCGTGGCGATTGCGCTGTTTGCGCTGTGCTGTTGGGGATTGTTTCGTATGGCGCCGTGGTTAGTTCGCCTGCTGGGCCAAACGGGCATCAACGTCATTACGCGTATTATGGGGTTGTTACTCATGGCGTTGGGCATTGAGTTCATTGTGACCGGGATCAAATCCATTTTCCCGGGCTTACTTGCCTGAATCCACCGAATCAATATAAACGGAGCTGCTTCCAGGCTCCGTTTCCCACCATTATCAGTAATACTTCTCACTAAAGTTGAAACGCGCCATAGCAGTAATAAAAGATGCTGATAGCCACTGCATTTTTATGTATTGATTTTCAACACAATTATCTTTTCAGCAGAACAGATGAACCAGGGCAGCATTGTTATTTTATTAACATCATACTCTTGGGCTTGCTGAAGGATTATCGAAATGTTATTAGTTATTTCAGCACCTAATTTAGATGAATGTGCTAATTAATAACCAATTGTTAAATTTATGTGCATTTTGACGTCTCTTCGATGCCGGACAGGGCGATGAGTCGAGTGTCTCACGTAACGCATTGAATTAATTGATTTTATCGTTAAAAAATTGCCGTATCAATGCTTTTGTTGTGCGTTTTTTTTTCGATAAAAGAGAATTGGTTAACAAATCTGTAAAATGTATTGGCGGTGAAGAAACGCATTTGATACTTTCCGGCCAGGTATTTAGCAGAAGATTTCACGTTGATGAGAATAATTTTCATTTGATCTCTCTCAACAGGGTAATAGCGTGCTTCCGGCAGGGGAGGCACGTAGATAATCGACGCAAGGCGATCAAACGAATCGCCAGAATAAATAAAGTCGGTGATAGCGAGCAGTAAACAAAAAAACACCTGACGGCAGAAAATCTCCGGTGTCGTACAGGGATCCTGACAGGATTAACAGTCTGGTTATAAAACCAGCCATAATAATGAGGGAGTACAAACACAATGACTAACATCACTAAAAAAAGTTTAGTAGCTGCGGGGATCCTAACTGCGCTAATCGCTGGAAATGTTGCTACAGCAGCAGTGGTACCAGCAGGCGTTCAGTTGGCTGAGAAGCAGACTCTGGTGCGTAATAATGGTTCGGAAGTTCAGTCACTCGATCCGCATAAAATCGAAGGTGTACCGGAATCCAACATTAGCCGTGATTTATTTGAAGGTTTATTAATCAGTGACGTTGATGGCAAACCATCGCCGGGTGTGGCTGATAAATGGGAAAATAAAGATTTTAAAGTCTGGACATTCCATCTGCGTAAAGACGCTAAATGGTCTGACGGAACGCCTGTTACCGCACAAGATTTCGTCTATAGCTGGCAACGTCTGGCGAACCCCAATACTGCTTCACCGTACGCCAGCTATTTACAGTACGGACATATTGTCAATATTGATGACATCATCGCTGGTAAGAAGCCAGTTACCGATCTCGGTGTAAAAGCGATTGATGACCATACCTTTGAAGTGACTCTGAGTGAACCTGTTCCTTATTTCTACAAACTCCTTGTGCACTCTTCTCTTTCCCCTGTGCCTAAAGCCGTGGTGGAAAAATTCGGTGAAAAATGGACCCAGCCCGCTAACATCGTTTCTAACGGCTCTTATAAACTGAAAGACTGGGTTGTCAACGAGCGTATTGTACTTGAGCGTAATACTCACTACTGGGACAACGCGAAAACCATTATTAACCAGGTCACATACCTGCCAATTTCTTCTGAAGTGACTGACGTGAACCGCTATCGCAGCGGTGAAATCGACATGACCTATAACAACATGCCGATTGAGTTATTCCAGAAACTGAAAAAAGAGATCCCGAACGAAGTTCACGTTGATCCTTATCTGTGCACCTACTATTACGAAATTAACAACCAAAAAGCACCGTTCAACGATGTTCGTGTACGTACCGCCCTGAAGCTGGCGCTGGATCGTGACATCATCGTCAACAAAGTGAAAAACCAGGGCGATCTGCCCGCCTATAGCTTTACCCCGCCGTATACTGATGGCGCTAAACTGGTTGAGCCAGAGTGGTTCAAGTGGTCACAGGAAAAACGTAACGAAGAGGCGAAAAAACTGCTGGCCGAAGCTGGCTTCACCGCTGAAAAACCGTTGACCTTTGATCTGCTGTATAACACCTCCGATCTGCACAAGAAGCTGGCTATCGCTGCGGCATCCATCTGGAAGAAAAATCTGGGTGCGAATGTGAAGCTGGAAAATCAGGAGTGGAAGACGTTCCTCGATACGCGTCATCAGGGCAACTATGATGTTTCACGCGCAGGCTGGTGTGCGGATTATAACGAACCGACGTCTTTCCTGAATATGGTACTGTCCGATAGCTCCAACAACACCGTCCACTATAAGAGCCCTGCATTTGACAAGTTGATTGCTGATACCCTGAAAGCGACTGATGATGCTCAGCGCAGTGAACTGTATTCGCAAGCAGAACAGCTGCTGGATAAAGACTCTGCAATTGTACCGGTGTTCTACTACGTCAACGCCCGTCTGGTGAAACCTTGGGTAGGCGGATACTCCGGTAAAGACCCGATGGATAATATCCACGTTAAAGACTTGTATATTATCAAGCATTAATGGCAAGACGTGGGGCGATTAAGGTTGCCCTACAGTGTCTTTTTCTTCGAACTATAAATACCTCTTTAGACAAAGAGAGGTATACCCTAAATAATTCACGTTGCAGGAAGGCGGCAACGCAGCGAATCGCCAGGAGCTTACTTAAGTAAGTGACGGGCGTGCGCGAGCAAAGCCAACGCACCTGCAGCTTGAAGTATGACGGGTATAAAGGCACACGCCAGAAGGTACGGGCAATGTTGAAATTTATATTACGCCGCTGTCTGGAAGCGATTCCGACACTATTTATTCTTATTACGATTTCATTCTTTATGATGCGTCTTGCGCCGGGAAGTCCTTTCACCGGAGAGCGCGCCTTACCGCCAGAAGTTCTGGCGAATATTGAAGCGAAATACCATCTTAATGATCCGATCTCAACGCAGTACTTTAGCTATCTGAAACAGCTGGCGCACGGTGATTTTGGACCATCCTTTAAATATAAAGACTACACCGTTAATGACCTGGTCGCGTCAAGCTTTCCGGTTTCCGCGAAGCTGGGGGCTGCGGCCTTTATTCTGGCGGTGGTGATCGGTGTTAGTGCGGGCGTAATCGCCGCGTTGAAGCAAAACACGCGTTGGGATTATACGGTTATGGGGGTGGCGATGACCGGGGTGGTGATCCCCAGTTTTGTCGTTGCCCCCTTATTAGTCATGATATTTGCGATCACACTGAAATGGCTACCCGGTGGCGGTTGGAACGGTGGGGCGCTGAAATTTATGATCCTGCCCATGGTGGCGCTATCCCTGGCCTATATTGCCAGTATTGCGCGTATTACCCGCGGCTCGATGATTGAAGTGCTGCACTCTAACTTTATTCGGACCGCGCGTGCTAAAGGGTTGCCGATGCGACGGATTATTTTCCGCCATGCGTTAAAACCTGCGCTGTTGCCGGTGTTGTCCTATATGGGGCCCGCGTTTGTCGGCATCATTACCGGTTCGATGGTTATTGAAACTATCTATGGTTTACCAGGGATTGGGCAGTTGTTCGTGAATGGCGCATTAAACCGCGATTACTCGCTGGTACTGAGCCTGACCATTCTGGTTGGCGCGCTGACCATCGTGTTTAACGCGATTGTCGATGTGCTGTATGCCGTAATCGACCCGAAAATCCGTTACTGATACTGGAGCTCGCTATGATGTTAAGTAAGAAAAACAGCGAAGCGCTGGAGAATTTCAGTGAGAAGCTGGAGGTCGAAGGCCGCAGCCTGTGGCAGGACGCTCGTCGACGCTTTATGCATAACCGAGCGGCAGTAGCCAGCCTCGTGGTACTGGTGATTATTGCGCTGTTTGTGACGTTGGCACCCATGTTATCGCAGTTTACCTACTTCGATACTGACTGGGGCATGATGTCCAGCGCGCCTGATACGGAGTCTGGGCACTATTTTGGCACTGACTCATCTGGCCGTGATCTGCTGGTGAGGGTGGCTATTGGTGGACGGATCTCGTTGATGGTGGGGATTGCTGCGGCGCTGGTGGCGGTGATTGTGGGCACGCTGTACGGTTCACTGTCGGGTTACCTGGGCGGCAAAATCGACTCTGTGATGATGCGTCTGCTGGAAATCCTTAACTCCTTCCCGTTCATGTTCTTCGTTATTCTGTTGGTTACCTTCTTTGGGCAAAACATCCTGTTAATCTTTGTGGCGATTGGGATGGTGTCCTGGCTTGATATGGCGCGTATCGTTCGTGGCCAGACGCTGAGCCTGAAGCGCAAAGAGTTTATTGAAGCAGCCCAGGTCGGTGGGGTGTCTACCGTGCGTATTGTTGTGCGCCACATTGTGCCAAACGTACTCGGTGTGGTGGTGGTCTACGCCTCATTGCTGGTTCCCAGCATGATCCTGTTTGAATCGTTCCTGAGCTTCCTGGGACTTGGCACACAAGAGCCGCTAAGTAGCTGGGGCGCACTGCTCAGCGATGGTGCCAACTCGATGGAAGTATCACCATGGTTACTGCTGTTTCCGGCAGGGTTCCTGGTGGTGACGCTATTTTGTTTTAACTTTATTGGCGATGGCCTGCGTGATGCCCTCGACCCGAAAGACCGTTAAGGAGTGCCGCCATGAGCGTAATTGAGACCTCAACCGCGCCGCTCGCGCAACAACAGGCTAACGCACTGCTAAACGTTACCGATCTGCGAGTGACGTTTGCCACCCCAGATGGTGATGTTACTGCAGTAAACGATTTAAACTTTTCACTACGCGCCGGGGAAACGCTGGGTATTGTTGGTGAGTCTGGTTCAGGTAAGTCGCAGACTGCATTTGCCTTGATGGGCCTGCTGGCCGCAAATGGCCGGATTGGCGGCTCCGCTACATTCAACGGTCGTGAGATCCTGAACTTACCGGAGCGTGAGCTGAACAAGCTACGCGCCGAGCAAATCTCGATGATCTTCCAGGATCCCATGACCTCTCTGAATCCGTATATGCGGGTCGGCGAACAGTTAATGGAAGTTCTGATGCTACATAAAGGTATGAGCAAAGCGGAAGCCTTTGAAGAATCAGTCAGGATGCTGGATGCGGTGAAAATGCCGGAAGCGCGTAAGCGAATGAAAATGTATCCGCATGAATTCTCCGGCGGGATGCGTCAGCGCGTCATGATCGCCATGGCGCTGCTGTGCAGGCCAAAATTACTGATAGCCGATGAACCGACTACTGCGCTGGATGTCACGGTTCAGGCGCAAATCATGACGCTGCTAAATGAGCTGAAAAGTGAATTCAATACCGCAATTATCATGATTACTCACGACCTCGGTGTTGTTGCTGGTATTTGCGACAAGGTGTTGGTGATGTATGCCGGACGCACGATGGAGTATGGCAGTGCGCGCGATGTCTTTTATAAGCCGGTTCATCCGTATTCGATTGGCCTGCTTAATGCCGTCCCGCGTCTGGATGCCGAAGGGGAAGAAATGCTGACTATCCCGGGTAATCCGCCGAATCTGTTGCGTTTACCGAAAGGCTGCCCGTTCCAGCCCCGTTGCCCGCATGCCATGGAAATCTGTAACAGTGCTCCGCCACTGGAAGAGTTTAGTCCAGGCCGTCTGCGCGCCTGCTTTAAACCGGTGGAGGAACTGGTATGAATGCGGTAACCGAACAACGAAAAGTACTCCTCGAAATTGCCGATCTGAAAGTCCATTTCGACATCAAAGATGGTAAACAGTGGTTCTGGCAACCGTCGAAAACGCTGAAAGCCGTTGATGGCGTGACCCTACGTCTGTATGAGGGCGAAACATTAGGCGTAGTGGGGGAATCGGGTTGCGGGAAATCGACGTTTGCGCGTGCGATTATCGGTCTGGTAAAAGCGACTGATGGTAAAGTCGCCTGGCTCGGCAAAGATTTGCTTGGCATGAAACCCGATGAGTGGCGGGCAGTGCGCAGTGACATCCAGATGATTTTCCAGGATCCGCTGGCATCGTTAAACCCACGTATGACCATCGGTGAAATTATCGCCGAACCGCTGCGGACTTATCACCCGAATCTGCCTGGGCAGGAAGTCCGTGACCGCGTAAAGGCGATGATGATGAAAGTGGGGTTACTGCCTAACCTGATTAACCGCTACCCGCACGAGTTTTCCGGTGGGCAGTGCCAGCGTATTGGTATTGCTCGCGCGTTGATCCTTGAGCCGAAGCTGATAATTTGTGATGAGCCTGTATCCGCGCTGGATGTGTCGATTCAGGCGCAGGTTGTTAACCTGTTGCAGCAATTACAGCGTGAGATGGGCTTATCATTAATCTTCATTGCCCATGACCTGGCAGTGGTTAAGCATATTTCCGATCGTGTGCTGGTGATGTATCTCGGACATGCGGTGGAGTTGGGGACCTATGACGAGGTGTACCATAATCCGCTGCATCCCTATACCAAAGCACTAATGTCAGCGGTGCCAATTCCCGATCCTGATATGGAGAGGAACAAGGTTATCCAACTGCTGGAAGGTGAGTTACCCTCCCCGATTAATCCGCCTTCGGGGTGTGTGTTCCGCACACGTTGTCCGATCGCCGGCCCAGAATGCGCGAAAACGCGTCCTGTACTTGAAGGGAGTTTCCGACACGCGGTTTCCTGCTTAAAAGTAGACCCGCTATAATCGAGAGGGCTGACACACTGTCAGCCCTTCTTTTTGGTGAGGTAAATGTGTCAGGCTTAGTCTCTTCTGTTCGCCGTACTCTCTATCGTACATTATTTGATTTAGACACGCGCTCGGGGCGCCGTTTTGAAGGCATGTGCGCACTGTTCGCATTGCTGAGCGTGATTGTTATCTTCATTGAGTCTGGGGTCGGGACGCAATACCATTTAACCTATGATGAATGGCATATTTTTGTCTGGCTGGAAGTCTTTATTACGCTGGTCTTTACCATCGAATATCTGCTCAGATTGTGCTGCTGGGCCAATCCTGCAAAATATGTGTTTAGCTTCTGGGGAATTATCGATCTCGCGACAATTCTGCCACTGTATGTGATGTGGCTATGGCCGGAAATTAGTCTGAGTTATGTTTTCGCCTGGCGAGCGATGCGCGTGCTGCGTGTACTGCGAATACTCAAACTGCTGCGATTTATGCCGTCGCTGCGTGTGTTCTGGAGCGCAATTAAAAGTGCCCGTCATCAGTTGATGCTGTTTTATTCGTTTATTGCCATTCTGATGATTGTCTTTGGCGCCCTGATGTACCTGATTGAAGGCCCGAAATATGGTTTTACTACGCTGAATGCGTCGGTATATTGGGCAATCGTTACGGTTACAACTGTTGGCTATGGTGATATTACCCCGCATACACCGCTTGGCCGCATGGTTGCGTCAGTGCTGATCCTGATTGGTTATTCGGTTATCGCAATCCCGACAGGATTGATAACAACACATATGAGTAGTGCGTTTCAGCACCGGCAAAATCAGCGCAAATGTCCACAGTGCCAACAAAGCCAGCATGAGCACAGCGCGCAATTTTGTAATCGTTGCGGAAGTAAATTGCCTGACTAGAAATAAAAAAAGCTGCGAGAGCAGCTTTTTGTTTTCATTATTCACGCCAGAGGATGTGGCAGAGTTTGTGATCTTTTTCGCGACATAACAGAACACGCGCAAAAATATCGTTAATCTCGCCGTCTTCTGAGTCTGCCAGACCAATCACCACTTCGGCGAAGAAGTCAGGATTCAGGTCAAAATCAACGTGCTCCTGCCAGTCTTGTGCAGGGTCGAATAACTCTGCACCGCCACGCTCTTCAAACTGCAAATTGAACAGAAGGATGTCGGCCGGATCGAGATTGTCCGCCGCCAGTTCGAGAAAAATGTCATAAGCCTGCTCGAGCGTTTCGTCTTCGGTCAGGCGGTTGTTCAAATCCATATCCATAATGACTACCTGTTTACTGTCTGATGGGCACGTTTTACAGCAACGGGCTAAAGAAGTAAAACAGTCGCTCAGCGATACGCTGCCAGAGTGGTCGTTTTACCCACAAACGTGCATCTAGCAGGCGGGAACGCGAAATATAATCATCCTGTACCGCAGCGAGGTCACCGCCGAATCCGGCATCGTCAATCACTAGTGTTATCTCAAAATTCAGCCACAGGCTGCGCATATCCAGGTTAACAGTACCGACCAGACTCAATTCGCCATCAACCAGCACGCTCTTGGTATGTAACAACCCACCTTCGAACTGGTAGATTTTCACGCCTGCCGCCAGCAACTCGGTGAAAAAAGCCCGGCTTGCCCAGCCAACCAGCATCGAGTCATTCTTGCGTGGAAGAATGATGCTGACATCTACACCACGCTGCGCTGCCGTACAGATGGCGTGCAGCAGATCGTCACTGGGGACGAAGTAGGGGGTGGTCATGATTAAATATTCACGAGCAGAATATGCGGCGGTCAATAAGGCCTGATGGATCAAGTCTTCAGGGAAGCCAGGACCGGAGGCAATAGTGTGAATGGTGTGCCCGCTGGCCTGCTCAAACGGCATGATGTTGACATCGGGAGGCGGCGGTAAAATACGTTTACCGGTTTCAATTTCCCAGTCGCATGAGTAGACGATGCCCATAGCGGTGGCCACCGGGCCTTCCATTCTTGCCATTAAATCAACCCATTGTCCGACACCGGCATCCTGTTTAAAGAAACGCGGATCGACCATATTCATGCTACCGGTGTAGGCGATGTAGTTGTCGATCATGATCATTTTACGGTGCTGGCGCAGGTCCATACGGCGTAAAAATACACGCATCAGGTTAACCTTCAGCGCTTCGACCACCTCGATACCCGCGTTGCGCATCATCGCCGCCCACGGACTGCGGAAGAATGCCACGCTGCCGGCGGAGTCCAGCATCAGGCGACAGTGAATGCCACGCCTCGCGGCGGCCATTAATGATTCCGCGACCTGATCGGCCATACCGCCAGGTTGCCAGATGTAGAACACCATTTCAATGTTGTGACGCGCCAGCTGAATATCACGGATTAACGCCTGCATCACGTCATCTGAACTGGTGAGCAGCTGCAGCTGATTTCCCTTAACGCCGGCAATGCCCTGGCGACGCTCGCATAACTTAAATAATGAGGAGGCAACGCTGCTGTTTTCTTGCGCGAATATATGTTTGCAGGCTTTGAGATCGTTCAGCCATTTGGCTGTTGATGGCCACATCGCTCTGGCGCGCTCGGCGCGGCGTTTGCCCAGGTGGAGTTCACCAAAGGACAGATAAGCAATGATCCCTACCAATGGCAGTATATAGATGATCAAAAGCCAGGCCATTGCGGAGGGTACTGCGCGTCGCTTCATCAGAATGCGTAACGTTACGCCAGCAATGAGTACCCAGTAACCCAGAATGACCAGCCAACTCACCACGGTGTAGAAGGTTGTCATAAAATTAAAAATCCTTTTGAAAGCGTATTGTTAAGAGTTTACGCATCAGGAGTCATCTGGCAAATAAAAACACGGGAAAACCACTGGTCTGCATGCGGTCTGGGGGTATAATGCCCGCTCTGTGACTGGAAGAGTAGTTAACATGAAGCGTAGTAGAACGGAAGTGGGACGCTGGCGGATGCTGCGTCAGGCTAGCCGCCGTAAAGCACGTTGGCTTGAAGGGCAATCGCGCCGTAACATGCGTATCCACTCCATCAGAAAATGCATTCTCAATCATCAACGAAATTCGTTGCTGTTTGCGATCTACAGCATTTGATCCAAAAAGGGCACCGTTGCGGTGCCCAATGTATTCCTGTCCGTTCTGTTTCTTAAAATACTTTTTTGTACGGTTTGACCGAAACTTGCGCATAAACGCCTGCAGCTACATACGGGTCGGCATCTGCCCACGCCTGCGCTGCCTCTAAAGATTCAAATTCCGCAATCACCGTCGATCCGGTAAATCCCGCCGCACCCGGATCGTTACTGTCGACAGCTGGCATGGGGCCCGCCGTCAGTAGACGACCTTCATCATGGAGGAGTTGCAGACGGGCCAGGTGAGCAGGGCGCACGGAAAGACGTTTCTCGAGAGAATCTGCGATATCTTGAGCATAAATAACATACAGCACGGGTAGAGCTCCTTGATCGGTAAAAGTCGCGTTTACGTTATTGGAAAGCCCTGGCAACTGCAACGTAAAGATAATAGCTTTGTTAAGGCCATATTAAGATAATGGTTTTTTTACATGAAATTGCGTTTTAAATGCGGCTTACTGTCATGGGCTTATTGAATATGATTGCTATTTGCATTTAAAATCGAGGCCTGGTTTTATAACTGAAACGATTATGACTGCAATGACCCTTGATTTACCTCGTCGCTTTCCCTGGCCGACGTTACTTTCCGTCGGCATTCACGGCGCTGTAGTGGCGGGTCTGCTGTATACCTCGGTACATCAGGTTATTGAACTGCCTGCACCCGCGCAGCCGATCTCCATCACGATGGTCGCACCTGCCGATCTTGAGCCACCTCAGGCAGTTCAACCACCGCCGCAGCCTGTCGTTGAGCCTGAACCGGAACCTGAACCGATACCGGAACCGCCAAAAGAGGCGCCGGTGGTGATTGAGAAACCGAAACCTAAACCAAAACCGAAGCCAAAACCGGTGAAAAAGGTTGAAGAGCAGCCCAAACGTGACGTGAAACCGGTTGAGTCGCGTCCAGTATCGCCGTTTGAGAACACGGCGCCTGCTCGTTCGGCAACGACCAGCACCGCGCCGGCAACCAGTAAACCTGCGGTTAGCGCACCGTCTGGGCCACGCGCCTTAAGTCGTAATCAGCCACAGTATCCGGCGCGCGCGCAGGCTTTGCGCATTGAAGGTCGGGTGAAGGTCAAGTTTGATGTGACATCAGATGGCCGTGTGGAGAATGTTGAAGTGCTTTCCGCACAGCCTGCCAACATGTTTGAGCGTGAAGTGAAAAATGCGATGCGCAGATGGCGTTACGAAGCGGGCAAACCGGGATCTGGCCTGGTGGTGAATATCGTATTCCGTCTGAACGGTACGGCGCAGATTGAGTAACTGGCGTGCCGGAGTCGGCGTCAGGCTTTCTCCGGCAAGCAGGTCTGATAACGGTGTCAACGCGGTTATCAGACCTGTGTTGGTATCGGACGAGGTTTACCGTCTTTATCTACAGCGACGTAGATAAACAGGGCTTCAGTGGCTTTGTAACGCTGGCCAATAGGTTCCGAAGCGACTTTCTTCACCCAGACTTCAATATTAATGCTGATTGACGTCGTCCCGCGTTTTACGCAGCGTGCGTAGCAACAGACCACATCACCCACGGCAACCGGGCGCAAAAAGCTCATTCCTTCCACTCGCACCGTCACCACGCGGCCATGTGCGATCTCTTTGGCCTGAATAGCGCCACCAATATCCATCTGTGACATCAGCCAGCCGCCAAAAATATCACCGTTAGCATTGGTATCGGCAGGCATGGCCAGAGTGCGTAAAACCAGTTCACCCTGGGGGGTGTTATTCGTTGTTGTCATTGTAGAACCGACTGTAGAGAAAGATTACAGGCGGGATGCTACTAGAATTTACGAGCGGAGAACAGAGGGGATGCAGCGCGCGGAGGGGATGTAAGCCAGCTTGTCTGCCACGAAGAGCGTGGGTGGGTAAAAATTCGCCAGATCCGCAGATCTGGCGAACACTTATTACGATTTATCTTCCTGCGGCAGATGGCGGTAGATATAGATTCCGCTCAGCAACGTGAAGAATAAGGTCAGGGCGGTTAAACCGAACACTTTGAAGTTGACCCAAATGTTCTGTGGTAGCCAAAACGCAATGTAGATATTGGCCAGTCCACACAGGATGAAGAAAACGGCCCAGGCCAGATTTAGCTTCGACCATACCGGCTGCGGCAGCGTCAGCTCTTTTCCTAACATGCGCTGAATCAACGGTTTTTTCATCACCCACTGGCTAACCAGCAGTGCACCGGCAAACAGTCCGTAAATCACCGTAACCTTCCACTTAATGAATTCATCGTTGTGGAAGAAAATAGTCAGGCCACCGAAGACAGCAACCAGAACAAAGGTGATTAACGCCATCTTCTCGACTTTGCGATAGCGAACCCAACTGTAAATCAACACCACAGCTGTTGCGACAATAAGCGCCGAGGTTGCCGCGTAGATGTCATAAAGCTTATAAAAAGCAAAAAAGACAACCAGCGGTAAAAAATCAAGAAACTGCTTCATTCTTCGAGTCCGTAATCAAAAAGCATTGGGTAACACACCCGGCATGCGTTCAGGGTTTATTGACGAATCAGCATATACAGGCGGAACAAATAGATCAGCAGCACAGCAGAGATCATATTGCTCAGCGTATTCGCCAATACCGCGCCTACGTTTGGCGTTAGTACTGCAAAACTTGGCGCAAAAAGCAACAGCAGCGTTTTTGCCAGTAACCAACCGATTACTGCCGGCGCTACCAGTCGCATATTAGACCACGCCAGACGCATACTGTTGCGCATAGCGGCAAAGACGCCCATTTTATCCTGCACGACCATCACCGGCGCGAGGGCCAGCAAGATAGCCAACAGAATACCAGGTACGACAACCAGCATAATACCGACCTGTACCAGCAGGGTAGTCAGAAAAATCAGAATAAACAATTTAGGTAATACCGGCGCGCTGGCGCCAATGGCGCGTAATGCGCTAACCCGATGACCCGCCGAAATCAATTGAATCATCAGGATGATGCCTCCTGCAAGGATGGCATTACCAATCAGCCCTGAAAACGTCGATGCTGCAGAAGCGCGTAGCAAAATTTGCTGCTGCTCCGGCGTCATATTCTGTACCAGATCGAACAGGCCCACACTGCTGGTTAGCTGATCCCCTTCGCTCAGTTGCGCGATTTGCGCGTCGCTGGGAGAAAAGGCATGCCCTAGCACCACTGTGATAAACGCGCACAATAACGATACCAGCAAGATGGTAATGAATTGATTACGGAAAAAGTTTCCCGTGTCACGGTAAACGGATTTCGCCGTGATAGACATGCACTCTCCTTGAGTTTTGCAGGTGTTCATTTGCGCGCAATTGTACCCTGGATAACTCTACAGTGGCAGCATCGTACGATGTATGGAAAGGCATATCTTTGTAAAGCTCCGGTAATTTTTGGCCAGGACTTCAGCATCTTGCAACATCGTTGTTTGTTCTCTGTGCATCACGTTCAAATAACCAACGCTTCGTGTTGTCGCTAAAGGTACTTGCATAGTGAAAATATATCAAAATTGATCTGAATTAATTTAACCAGGATTTTGAATGCAAGTTCTAACTTAATCTGGATCAATAAATGTTAAATTATCAAACTCAATGTGATCCAGGTTAGATCACTTATTACTCCATTGTGGGTATATTCGTTCCGCTTTTATAACCATAACGATGGAGCGGACATGAAAAAATTAACAGTTGCAGCATTGGCTTTAACAACTATTCTCTCTGGTAACGCATTTGCGCATGAGGCCGGAGAGTTCTTTATTCGAGCAGGCTCGGCTACCGTCAGACCGACGGAAGGCGCGGGTGGTACGCTGGGAAGCCTGGGTGGCTTTGATGTCAGCAACAATACGCAGTTGGGCCTGACATTCACCTATATGGCAACCGACAATATTGGCGTTGAATTACTGGCAGCCACGCCGTTTCGCCATAAGATAGGCACCGGGGCAACCGGTGATATTGCCACCGTTCATCATTTACCGCCGACGTTAATGGCGCAGTGGTACTTTGGCGACTCCAGCAGCAAACTGCGTCCTTACGTTGGCGTGGGTGTGAACTACACGACTTTCTTCGATGAAGGTTTTAACAACAACGGGAAAGAAGCAGGTTTATCCGATCTGAGCCTGAAAGACTCCTGGGGTGCAGCAGGACAGGTCGGTATGGACTATCTGATCAACCGCGACTGGCTGATTAACATGTCAGTCTGGTACATGGATATCGACACCACCGCGAGCTATAAAATGGGTGGCGTCCAGCAGCGTGACAGCGTACGCCTCGATCCGTGGGTGTTTATGTTCTCTGCGGGTTATCGTTTTTAAGTCAATGATTCCAGTCTGATAGGCTGGTCGTTTCGCGGCCAGCTTTTTCTCCTCTCTTTTTCCCTTCCCGACTTTCTCCCCTTCGATGTAATGCTACTCTTTAAGCAAACTGGCTTTGAGGGTATTGACGATGATATTGACCCGTCAGCTGTTACAACAAAAAATTTCCCTTATGGAAGCATCCATAGACGATGATACAACAGAGTTTGCCGTGTATGCTGCGCGCGAATTATTGAATTACATGAGCAGGGTGGAAGCCCTGGAAAAGGTCATCGCCACACAAATCACACTACCTTACTGCAGCGCCAGCCCGGTTTGCGAGATTGAAGCGGGCTATGCCGCAGGCGTGAGCGACTGCCGTGAGGCCATCCGTCGGGCAGGGTATCCGATTGAAGGTGATGATTAGTTTGCATTTGTGTTAACAAAAATGTGCTTTTATTGTATAAGTCTGTAACTTTCGTGCACGAGTGCGCTTCTTATTTCAACTCATTAGTCTCTGGATGGTTAACATCTTTATCCATATACAACGCTGTTATGCAACAACATAAACGGGTAACCGGTTTGGTAATACTGTTAACTATCGGGGTGGACTCGTGAAGATTGTGCAGGATAAGCTCCGAAACAGGCAGGCTCTGCTGGTATCCGGGCTCATTACGTTGGTATTTACCTCGCTGTTTCTGTTTATCATTTATGAACAGCGTATGGCGACCGCCAGTGAAGGCGTGAGCCGCCTGCAAGCTCACATGTTGGACATTTTTAACGATAATGAACTAATTGCCGATGCGATTGGCGAGCGTTACTACCACATCAAAACCGGCGAACAGTGTGGTGTTATGGCGCAGTTTGTTCCGCGAAATAAAGATGAATGGGGAATTAACGCCGACCCAAAGCGGGTTCATTCCGCGACAGGGACGATTATTGCTCAGCAACCCAGCCATAATGCGCTGTGTATGTATACTGCGGCGGAGTTCATTCGTGGAATGGTTAATGAGCTAAATCCAGGCAGCTTCGATGCGCATCGTTACATTATCGCCAGCCATTCAGATTATTTTTACTGGTTTATGGCTTCCGACTCGCGCAATTTCAGTTTTTCTGACTCCGAAATGGCGATGGATATTACGCAGTTTTTCTATCCGCCCGTCGATTTCTATACCCGGTTGCTGCAAAAAAATGTCAAAAATAAAGCTCTCAGTTCAACAAACTTCTATACCGATAAAATTACCGGTGAAAAAGCCTACAGCGTGGTGAGCTATATCTACGATCTGTCGGGTAAAGAGATATCAGACCAAATCGTTGCCTATCTGGTCTATGATCATTCGAAACCCGAGCTGCAGGAAGCGTTGGCCGAGGCGTTTGATAATCAAATTCTTCCCGGATTGAACGTGGAGTTAGTGAATTTAACCAACAAAGAGAGCCTTTGTTTATCCGGCAAATGTGCGGGACAATCCAGCTATTTGGTGCGCAATTTCTCAGAAAAATATGCGCTGCACTATTCGCTGTCATTAGGCCGTTTTATGGCGCGCGATACGCAAGCCGGCATTGTTATTCTGCTGGCGCCGTTCTTTTTCATCATGATTACTTTCTCGCTAAAATCATGGCTGAATGAAAGCGACCTGAAAGTTTATATTGATACGCTGACCGGCTGCTTTAATCGCCGAATTCTCGACATCATCAAGCGCAGGGATTTATCACATTGCTCGGTAGTGCTACTGGATTGCAATAAGTTCAAGGCCGTCAATGATACCTGGGGGCATGCTGCTGGGGACCGTGCGCTGCAAATTATCGCCAACAGAATGTTGTCTAACACCCGTACCAGCCACGATCTTGTGATCCGCACCGGCGGAGATGAATTTATGATCCTGCTGTTTCGCTCTCAGGCCAGTGATGCTATCGCGATTGCGCAGCGTATAAGCGGACAGGTGACCAGCCATGTATTTGTGGTGGACGGCAACACTATACCCTTGTCAGTGTCGTGGGGGATTGCAGAGGTGAAGGGGGAGCTGGATGCGGCAATCCAGAATGCGGATACTGCCATGTACAAAATGAAGCAGGCCAGGGAGTAAAACCGCCAGAAGTCACTGGCGGTTTAATTAGCTTACTGTTGGGTGGCGGCTTTCATCGCGCTGACAAACGCTTTCAGCTCAGCCAGCATTTGCTCTGGTGCTGCAACATTTTTCTCAATGATTTTGACAATCGCCGATCCGGAAATAGCCCCCGCAGCACCTGCTTCAATGGCGCCTGTCACCTGTTCCGGTGCAGAGATACCAAAGCCCTGTAAAGAAGGCGGGGCATTGAATTCTTTCAGCTTTTCGACCAGATGATGCAACGGTAACGCCGCACGATTTTCGGCACCCGTAACGCCTGCGCGTGACAATAAATAGGTATAACCGCGGCCATGAGCGGCAATCTGACGCAGCAGTTCTTCGTCAGCGTTAGGCGGGCAAATGAAAATTGGCGCTACATTATGACGTAATGCGGCCGTTCTGAATGGCGCAGACTCTTCAACCGGCACATCGGCGACTAATACCGAATCTACGCCGACCTTCTCACACTGTGCGTAAAATTCGTCAATACCCTTGCTGAACACCAGGTTGGCATACATCAGTAAACCAATTGGAATGGTTGGGTGTTTTTGCCGAATCAACGCCAACATTTCAAAACATTGTGACGGCGTGACGCCTGCCGCGAACGCACGTAATGTTGCTTCCTGAATGGTTGGGCCGTCGGCCAGCGGGTCGGAGAACGGAATACCCAGCTCAAGCGCATCGGCACCCGCTTCGATCAGCGTATCAATGATTTTCAGTGACTGTTCAACAGAGGGATCGCCCAGGGTCACGAAGGGGACAAAAGCGCCTTCTTTGCGGTCCTTCAGCTGTGCAAACAGGTTTTCGTAACGTTCCATCAGATTTCCCCTCGCGCTTTCAGAATATCGTGTACGGTGAAAATGTCTTTGTCGCCGCGACCGGAGAGATTAACCACCAGTAACTGCTCTTTTTCCGGATTTTCACGCATCATTTTCAACGCGTGCGCCAGGGCATGGGAGGACTCCAGCGCCGGGATAATCCCCTCATGCAGACACAGCGTTTTGAAGGCTTCCAGCGCTTCATCATCAGTAATCGATACATAGTCAGCACGTCCGATACTGTTCAGATAAGCGTGCTGTGGCCCGACTGACGGGAAGTCCAGCCCGGCGGAAATAGAGTAAGACTCTTCAATCTGTCCTTCTTCGGTTTGCATCATCGGGGACTTCATGCCGAAGTAAATCCCGACACGACCATGTTTCAACGGCGCGCCGTGTTCCCCAGACTCAATCCCGTGACCGCCTGGCTCTACGCCAATCAGACCGACGCTGGTTTCATTAATAAAGTCGGCGAACATACCGATGGCGTTAGAACCGCCGCCCACGCAGGCGATCACGGCGTCCGGCAGGCGACCCTCTTTTTCGAGGATCTGCGCTTTGGTTTCTTCACCGATCATGCGCTGGAATTCACGTACAATGGTCGGGAAGGGATGCGGACCTGCCGCCGTACCGAGCATATAGTGCGCAGTATCATAGCTGCCAGACCAGTCGCGCAACGCTTCATTACAGGCATCTTTCAGCGTCGCGGAACCGCTGTGAACCGGGATCACTTCAGCGCCCATCAGACGCATACGGAAAACGTTAGGCGACTGGCGCTCGACGTCTTTCGCACCCATATAAATACGGCACTTTAAACCCAGCAAGGCGCTGGCAAGGGCAGACGCCACACCATGCTGACCCGCGCCGGTTTCGGCGATGATCTCGGTTTTACCCATTCGCTTCGCCAGCAACGCCTGGCCCAGCACCTGGTTGGTTTTGTGCGCGCCGCCGTGCAGCAAATCTTCACGTTTAAGGTACAACGTGGTGTTGGTGCCTTGAGTAATGTTCTGGCATTTGGTCAGTGCAGTTGGGCGACCAGCATAGTTTTTCAGCAGGTCTGTAAACTGTGCCTGAAACTCAGGGTCTTTTTGTGCACTGACGAACGCTTCTTCCAGTTGACGCAGCGCAGGCATCAGAATCTGTGGCACATACATACCGCCAAATTCACCAAAATACGGATTGAGTAATGTTGTCATGTCCTTTTCCTTAATATGCGCGCAGCGTCTGAAAGACTGAAGCCAGAAGACGCGCATCTTTGATGCCCGGCTGTGACTCTACGCCAGAATTGAAATCGAGCCCGGCACAGCCGGTTTTAGCCGCGTCGACGCAGTTATCTGCACCGAGTCCGCCAGCGAGTAAAACGTTATCCAGCGATTGTCCGCCTAAGAGTGACCAGTCGAAGCGTTGCCCGCTACCGCCCTGACCGTTGTCGAAAACGTATTTATCGACATGCTGGTAATCACGGGCTGGCAATGTCTCGCTGACGCTTAGCGCCTTCCAGATTTGCACCTGCGCGGGTAGCACATTGCGCAGAGCATCAATATAGGCCTGATCTTCGCTTCCATGTAGTTGTACGGCGGCCAGCGACAGTGCGGTGACTTTTTCGCGGACGTCTGCGATGTCGGTGTTACGGAACACGCCTACATACTGTAGCGGCGCACCCGTCATAACGTCTCGCGCCTGCTCAACGCTGACAGCGCGTGGTGAGGTCGGGACAAAAATTACGCCGCCATAAATGGCCCCAGATTCGTACGCTGCTTTTGCATCCTGTGCACGAGTCAGTCCGCAGACTTTATTTTCGCCAAGCAAAACACGACGAACGGCGGCGTGAAGATCATCATGGGACATCAGCGCAGAACCTATCAGAAATCCGTTGGCGAAATGGCTGAGTTCGCGAACCTGACCATAAGTGTTGATCCCGGATTCGCTGATGACGGTGACGCCATGACCCAAACGTGGTGCAAGCTGGCGAGTACGGTTGAGGTCAATCGACAGGTCACGCAAATCACGGTTGTTAATACCGACGACTTTCGCCCCCAGCGCAATGGCGCGCTCCAGCTCTTCTTCATTGCTAACTTCGGTCAGCACGCCCATTTTCAGGCTGTGGGCGACGGCGGCGAGCTGACGATACTGTTCATCATCTAAAACCGACAACATCAGCAGGCAGGCGTCCGCCTGGTAGAAACGTGCCAGATAAATCTGGTAAGGATCGATAATAAAGTCTTTACACAGGATCGGCTGTGGTGCGATGCGACTGACGATGGGCAGAAAATCAAAGCTACCCTGAAAATATTTCTCGTCCGTTAGCACGGAAATTGCTGACGCATAATGTTTGTATACTCCCGCAATCTGTGCCGGGTCGAAGTCATCACGAATTACGCCTTTTGATGGAGAGGCTTTTTTGCACTCCAGAATAAAAGCGGTACGTGTCCCTTGCAGCGCATCGTAGAAATCACGCGTGCTGGGTTGAACATCATTTTGAAAGCTGGTCAGCGGTTGTTGCTGTTTGCGGGCTTCTACCCAAATCGCCTTGTCAGCGACAATTTTCGCTAAAACGGTTTGCATCATTTACCCTCTCGCTGCCAGTGCAGTAACACGGTCGTAAGCCGCACCGCTGCGCAGCACATTAATCACGGTTTGCGCGTTGGCTTTTAAGTCTTCTTCACCGTGCAGGCGCATTAACATGGCGACATTCGCGGCAACAGCAGCCTCATGAGCGGCCTCACCTTTACCTTGTAACAAGCGACTCAGAATGTCACGGTTTTCTTCCGGCGTGCCGCCAGCCAACTGTTCCTGATGATATGGCGTCAGGCCAAAGTCTTCCGCCGTTAGCTGGTAGCTCTTGATTTCCCCATCGTGCAGCTCAGCCACAATGGTCGGTGCATGCAGCGAAACTTCGTCCATGCCACCACTGTGCACTACGGCTGCTCGCTGATAGCCGAGCACGCGCAGCGTTTCGGCAATCGGCAGCACCAGCTCCGGGCTGTACACGCCGATCAGCGCCAGCGGCGGATGTGCCGGGTTAATCAACGGGCCGAGCACGTTAAACAGCGTGCGGGTTTTCAACTGCTGGCGTACCGGCATGGCATGGCGAAAACCGGTGTGGTATTTCGGCGCAAACAGGAAGCACACGCCGAGATCGTCAAGCGCCTGGCGGGATTTATCGGCATTCATATCCAGATTGATGCCAAATGCCGCTAACAGATCCGAAGAACCCGATTTGCTGGAAACGCTGCGGTTACCGTGTTTGGCAACTTTCAGTCCGCAAGCCGCTGCAACAAAGGCGCTGGCGGTGGAAATATTGATACTGTTGCTGCCATCACCACCGGTACCGACAATATCGGCAAACAGATAATCAGGGCGTGGGAACGGGGCGGCATTTTCCAGCAGCGCGGTTGCCGCACCGGCAATTTCATTCGGATGCTCGCCACGAATTTTCATGCTCACCAGCGCCGCTGCCAGTTGTTCCGGCTTCAGTTCACCGCGGACCACGGCAGAGAACAACTGGTGGCTTTCCTGCTGGGACAGCGTCTGAGCCTGATACAGTTTCTCCAGAATAGGTTGCAGCGTATTGGTCTGTTCAAGCTTCTGTTGCGCCCAGGCCAGCGTTTGTTCCAGCAGACGCGCGCCCTGGGTGGTCAGAATGGATTCCGGATGGAACTGGAAGCCGCAGACGCGATCGGTATCGTGACGTACCGCCATCACCATGCCGTTAAAATGGGCGTTAATGGTTAATCCTGCCGGAACGTTGCTGCCAACCAACGAATGATAGCGTGCCACCGGCAGCGGATTCGCCAGACCAGCAAACATTGCCTGACCGTCGTGTTCAATGCTGGAGGCTTTGCCGTGCAGGATTTCTCCAGCCTGGCCCACATATCCGCCATAGGCCTCAACAATCGCCTGATGACCCAGACAGATGCCAATGATCGGCAGCTTGCCGCGCAGGCGGGTTAACAGCTCTGGCATGCAGCCTGCTTCACTGGGTGCGCCAGGCCCTGGAGAAAGCATCAGCACCGGATTTTTCATCGTCGCTAAACGGTCAATTAACGTCTGGGCCGGGATATGGTTACGGTAAATCACCACGTTGTGACCGTTAGTGCGCAGCTGATCTGCCAGGTTGTAGGTAAATGAGTCGATGTTATCGAGCAGCAGAATGTCAGCCATCAGAAAGTCTCCTGTGCGTGGTGTGCGGTAGCGATAGCACGCAGAACCGCACGCGCTTTATTACGGGTTTCATCGGCTTCAGACTGCGGAACAGAATCCAGAACAATCCCGGCACCGGCTTGTACGGTAGCAATACCGTCTTCCACGAGGGCGGAACGAATCACAATACAGGTATCCAGATCGCCATGGGCGGTGAAGTAACCTACGGCACCGCCATAGCTTCCACGGCGTCGACCTTCGGCCTCGGCGATAAGCTGCATAGCGCGAACTTTCGGCGCACCGCTTAACGTGCCCATATTCATACAGGCGCGGTAAGCATGCAGCACATCCAGATCGCTTCGCAGCTCGCCGACAACGCGTGAAACCAGGTGCATAACGAAGGAGTAACGATCCACTTTGGTGAGATCCGCAACGTAGCGGCTACCCGGCGTACAGATGCGCGCCAGGTCGTTACGCGCAAGGTCAACCAGCATCAGGTGCTCAGAAAGCTCTTTATGGTCGGTACGCATCTCCAGCTCGATACGGCTGTCAAGGTCGCGGTCAAGCGAACCGTCCGCACGACGACCGCGTGGGCGGGTCCCGGCAATCGGGTAAATTTCAATCTGGCGGCTGGTGGCATCGTATTTCAACGAGCTTTCCGGCGATGCGCCGAACAGTGTGAACTCGTTGTCCTGCATGAAAAACATGTACGGGCTGGGGTTGCTTTTCTTCAGCACATAGTAGGCTGCCAGCGGCGACGGGCAGGGCAGCGAGAAACGACGAGATGGAACCACCTGGAAAATCTCACCTGCGCGAATCGCTTTTTGCATGCCACGTACTACGGCGCCGAACTCTTCATCGCTCTGATTGCATTCGCAGCGCATCTGCGGGACTTCAGTGACGGGCAGCGGCGGTGCGGGTTCGGTGAGCTGTTGGCTCAACTGTGCCAGGCGGGCGTTCAGTCGTAGTTTTTCCTCGTCATTTGGCGTAAAGATGCTGGCCTGAATGCGGGTGCTTTTTTTCTGGTGGTCGATAACCATCAGCGTTTCTGCCAGATAGAAGCAGTAGTCCGGGCACTGGTTACCCGCCTCAAGCTGGGGTAAATCTTCAAATCCGGCAACCAGGTCGTAGGAAAACAGACCGCCGAAGAACATCGCTTCACGTTCCTGCGCCGGAACATTAACCAGTTCCTGCAGTAAACGGAACGCATCAAATACAGAAAGGGAACATAAGCGGGCATCTTCATCCAGCAGCGGGCTTACGCTGGGGAATGTCAACTGACGAGCATTCGGCTGTTTATCGTTGTCAACGCCCGCGGGCAGGGCGGCGTCCAGCAGGGGCAGCAGCGATGCGCCATTCGCCGACAGTGCCTGAATAGTGACAGTGTCACCCAGGGCGGTAATGCGCAATGCGCTGTCGACCAGCAGCAGGCTCTTGAGATCGTCCTTGCTGTCGATATCGGCGGATTCCAGCAGCAGCGTTGCCGGTCGTGCGCCACACACCTGATGAAACAGCGCCGTCGGGTTCTCACGGTAGGCGGCATCGCAGGCGAGCAGTTCAAGTGTTGGTTTTTGTGTTTGCATCGTTATTCTCATTAATTTTGTTCAAAAAAAAGCCCGCTCATTTGGCGGGCCGGGTATCTGGTTGCATATTGCAGACGTAAGACACTGCCCGAAATCAGGAAGTGCGCCACCAACCGTGCAGGATAAATGTTGCTTTCATCTCAGATACCTTCTTCATGTGAACTTTCGTACTAGTTAACTAGTTCGGTGGAATAAAGTCAACACCTGATTTCAGTATATTTGTCGAAACCGTTATGATGGGCGTGTTACGACATTTATTGAAACGGGAGCCGCCTTGAGCGACACGAATTACGCAGTGATTTATGACCTGCACAGCCATACTACTGCTTCTGATGGGCGATTAACGCCAGAAGCCTTAGTACACCGTGCGGTAGAGATGCGAGTCGGTACACTGGCGATCACAGATCATGACACCACGGCGGGCATTGCGGCGGCAAGAGAAGAAATTTCACGTTCAGGTTTAGCGTTAAATTTGATCTCTGGCGTTGAGATATCAACGGTCTGGGAAAACCATGAGATCCATATAGTGGGTCTGAACATTGATATCGCGCATCCAGTGATGTGCGACTTTCTGGCGCAACAGACGGAACGTCGCCAGCAGCGCGCGCGCCTGATTGCTGAACGGCTCGACAAAGCGCACATTCCCGGCGCATGGGAAGGGGCTCTACGACTGGCTGATGGCGGGGCGGTTACGCGGGGGCATTTTGCGCGTTTCCTGGTGGAATGTGGCAAAGCCACAACCATGGCGGATGTCTTTAAAAAATATCTTGCTCGTGGGAAAACCGGTTACGTTCCGCCACAGTGGTGTACAATAGAACAAGCTATTGATGTCATTCATCATTCTGGCGGTAAGGCAGTTCTGGCTCATCCAGGTCGGTACGATCTTAGCGCTAAGTGGCTGAAAAGACTGGTTGCGCATTTTGCTGAGCACCGCGGTGACGCGATGGAGGTGGCACAGTGCCAGCAGTCTCCCAATGAACGCACCCATCTGGCGACGCTTGCGCGTCAGCATCAACTGTGGGCATCGCAAGGGTCTGATTTTCATCTACCCTGCCCATGGATTGAACTGGGGCGTAAACTCTGGTTGCCCGCAGGCGTGGAAGGCGTCTGGCAACTTTGGGAGCAGCCCGAGACCACAGAGAGGAAAGTATGAGCCAGTTTTTTTATATTCATCCCGAAAACCCGCAGCAGCGACTGATTAACCAGGCCGTTGATATCGTGCGGAAAGGTGGGGTGATTGTCTATCCAACCGATTCCGGCTATGCGTTGGGGTGTAAAATTGAAGATAAAGGCGCAATGGAGCGCATTTGCCGCATCCGTCACCTGCCGGACGGGCACAACTTTACGCTGATGTGCCGTGACCTGTCCGAATTGTCGACCTATTCGTTTGTCGACAACGTGGCCTTCCGTTTGATCAAAAACAACACGCCGGGCAACTACACCTTCATCCTGAAGGGGACGAAAGAGGTTCCGCGCCGCTTGTTGCAGGAAAAACGTAAGACCATCGGCCTGCGTGTACCCTCAAACCCGATAGCACTGGCGCTGCTTGAAGCGCTGGGCGAGCCGATGCTCTCCACATCACTGATGCTGCCGGGCAGTGATTTTACTGAGTCAGATCCGGAAGAAATTAAAGACCGTCTGGAGAAACAGGTGGATTTGATTATCCATGGTGGATATCTCGGCCAACAGCCGACCACGGTCATTGATTTAACCGACGATTCTCCGGTGGTGTTGCGTGAAGGCGTTGGTGACGTTAAACCTTTCTTATAAGGGCGCGAACCGCTATACTACGCGGCCTTAAAATGGCGCTGACTGGCGCCGTTGATTCTCCTGTTCGACGCCTGTGAAGGCGACACTTAAAGGAAGCTCTATGAGCGAAAAGTTACAAAAAGTGCTGGCGCGCGCTGGCCACGGTTCTCGCCGTGAAATCGAATCTATTATTGCCGCGGGTCGCGTGAGCGTTGATGGCAAAATTGCCACGCTCGGCGATCGCGTTGAAGTGACGCCGGGTCTGAAAATCCGTATCGACGGTCATCTGATTTCGGTGAAAGAATCTGCAGAACAAATCTGCCGCGTTCTGGCTTATTACAAGCCAGAAGGCGAACTGTGTACCCGTAACGACCCGGAAGGTCGTCCGACCGTATTTGATCGCCTGCCAAAACTGCGCGACGCGCGCTGGATTGCCGTAGGTCGTCTGGACGTGAACACCTGTGGTCTGCTGCTGTTTACTACTGATGGTGAACTGGCGAACCGTCTGATGCACCCGAGCCGTGAAGTTGAACGCGAGTACGCGGTGCGAGTATTCGGTCAGGTTGACGATGCTAAACTGCGTGATCTGAGCCGTGGCGTACAGTTGGAAGATGGTCCGGCTGCGTTTAAAACGATCAAGTTCAGCGGTGGTGAAGGGATTAACCAGTGGTATAACGTCACGCTGACTGAAGGCCGCAACCGCGAGGTTCGCCGTCTGTGGGAAGCGGTAGGTGTGCAGGTAAGCCGTCTGATCCGTGTACGCTACGGTGATATCCCGCTGCCGAAAGGCCTGCCGCGTGGTGGCTGGACAGAGCTTGATCTTGCTCAGACCAACTATCTGCGTGAACTGGTGGAGCTGAAGCCAGAAACGACCTCTAAAGTGGCCGTCGAGAAAGATCGTCGCCGCATGAAGGCGAATCAGATCCGCCGTGCGGTGAAACGTCACTCTCAGGTCGGCAGCAGTCGTCGCCCGGGCGGACGCAGCAACAACGGTTAATCATGACCAGGCCTGATAAGCAAAGCGCCATCAGGCGTTAGCGTGGAGCCGGATGCGGCGCAAGCGCCTTATCCGGCCTGCTGTTAGTAATCAATCCCCATTTGGGCTTTAATGCCCGCCTCAAAAGCATGCTTGACCGGACGCAACTCGCTGACCGTGTCGGCTAACTCCAGAATATCGCGATGGCATCCTCGACCAGTAATAATGACCGTCTGCTGGGCTGGGCGCGCGTTTAAGGCGTTGATCACTTCTTCAAGCGGTAGGTAGTCGTAGGCCACCATATACGTCAGTTCATCCAGCACAACCATATCCAGCTCAGGATCGGTCAACATCCGTTTACCGTGTTCCCATACGGCCAGACATGCAGCGGTGTCAGCTTCACGATTCTGTGTTTCCCAGGTAAACCCGGTCGCCATCACCTGAAATTCTACACCATGAGGTTCGAGCAGGTTTCTTTCGCCGTTTGGCCATGTACCTTTAATGAACTGCACTACACCGACTTTTTTGCCGTGGCCCACTGCGCGAGTCGCTGTACCGAACGCTGCTGTAGTTTTACCTTTACCATTACCGGTAAAAACGATGATAATTCCGCGCTCGTCCCTGGCGGCCGCAACACGCGCGTCAACCCGGTCTTTTACGCGCTGCTGGCGCTGCTGATAGCGTTCTTCACTCATTGGGCAATTCCTGGTTTACGGCCCGGCTGGGCATCAAAAGTCATACCGGTTTTACGGCGGCTGTCATCGCCCATCAGCCACAGGTAAAGCGGCATAATATCGGCGGGGGTTTTGAGTTTTTGCGGATCTTCCGTCGGGAATGCGCTGGCACGCATGCCGGTACGCGTGCCGCCTGGATTAATGCAATTTACGCGCAGATGACGATTCTGGTATTCGTCTGCCAGTACCTGCATCATTCCTTCAGTAGCAAATTTCGAGGTGGCGTACGCTCCCCAGTTAGCCCGTCCCTGACGACCGACGCTGGAGGAGGTGAAGACCAGCGATCCTGAATCTGATTTGAGTAACAGCGGCAGCAATGCCTGAGTCAACATAAATGTCGCGTTGACATTGACCTGCATGACATCCTGCCATACCTGCGGGTTTTGTTCGCTCATCGGGCAGATATCGCCCAGCAATCCGGCATTATGTAGTACGCCATCCAGACGTGGGAAATGCGCGGCAATACGCTGCGCGAGCTGGTGGCATTCGTCAGTAGTGCAGGTGAGCAGATCCAGCGTGAACCATTGTGGTTGTGTTCCGTTTTCATCGGCGACGGCGCGGGCAACCTGACGCAATTTTTCTTCATTACGTCCAAGCAGGATAACGGTCGCACCGTAGCGTGCATAGGTAAGCGCGGCTTCACGCCCGATGCCATCACTGGCACCGGTGACCAGAATAATGCGATCCTGTAACAGGTCTTGTTTAGGTTGGTAATGCACGGCTACTCCTCGGCGACGTCTGGCCATCTCGTTCGCGATAACTTTTCGGCTTTATGCCTTAAACACTGGTGTTTTTCAATCAGCCAAAGGTAATAACACCGCAAAATGAACACTTTGTCATGCTTTTTGCCGATTCAGCATCGGATGGATGAAGCAAGACGGGTTTACACGCCTGTTGTACACTGAGCGAAAGTAGCGTTGTTTAACCAAGGTGGGTCTCGTGGAATTGTTGTCTGAATATGGGCTGTTTTTGGCAAAAATTGTCACTGTTGTGGTGGCTATTGCGGTGATTGTCATGCTGATTGTAAACGCGACACAACGTAAGCGTCAGCGTGGTGAACTACGCGTTATTAATCTTAGCGATCAATATAAAGAGATGAAGGAAGATCTGTCGATGGCATTGTTGGATAGTCATCAGCAGAAGTTATGGCATAAAGCGCAGAAAAAGAAGCACAAGCTGGAGGCCAAAACCGCCAAAGCCAAAGCAAAACTGGGGGACAGTTTGTCATCAGAAAAACCTCGCGTCTGGGTGCTTGATTTTAAGGGCAGTATGGACGCCCACGAGGTCAGCGCATTACGGGAAGAGGTCACGGCGGTACTGGCAGTGGTGAAACCGCAAGATCAGGTGGTTGTGCGTCTGGAAAGCCCCGGCGGTGTGGTACATGGCTATGGTCTGGCCGCTTCGCAGTTACAACGCCTGCGCGATAAGCAGATCCCGCTAACCGTCACGGTAGATAAAGTCGCTGCCAGCGGCGGATATATGATGGCCTGCGTGGCGGATAAAATTGTCTCAGCGCCGTTTGCCATTGTCGGCTCTATTGGCGTCGTCGCGCAGATCCCAAACTTTAACCGTTTCCTGAAAAGCAAGGATATTGATATCGAACTGCACACGGCAGGACAGTACAAACGCACGCTGACACTACTTGGTGAAAACACGGAAGAAGGGCGACAGAAATTCCGTGAAGATTTGAATGAAACCCATCATCTGTTTAAAGATTTTGTGCAGCGCATGCGTCCAACTCTGGACATCGAACAGGTTGCTACAGGTGAACACTGGTTCGGGCAACAGGCGTTGGCAAACGGGTTGGTCGATGAGATCAATACCAGTGACGAAGTGATTCTGGGGTTGATGGATGGCCGTGAAGTGCTGAACGTCCGCTATATGCAGCGTAAAAAACTGATGGACCGTTTCACTGGCAGCGCGGCAGAAAGTGCAGACCGCTTACTCATGCGTTGGTGGCAGCGGGGACAGAAGCCCCTGATGTAAAATTGCAATTGCCGGATGGCGATGCTCACGCATCTTATCCGGCCTACAGGTTCAGAGCATCGTAGGCCGGAGAAGGCAGCGCCGCCATCCGGCAAATGATTTCTCGCGTTAATCGATCAAGTGATACTTTTCAGAAAGTACGTGCGCCAGGTGTTTAAACATATTAAACACAGCCGTACTTTTGGGCGTCGGCAGCCCTTGCTCGTCTAAAAAGTAATCTCCGCTGAAAACCAGCACACCATTTCGCTGCGTAACACCGGTGGCGACAATCCCCGCCAGCGTGTCCTCATGCTCACGAATGATTTTGTTGGCTTCAATCAGCAGTGTCTCGCGATCGATGGGTTGAGTATCTTTATGCATTTTTTACTCCTTAAACAAGGACATTAGTCTACGCCGAGCCCGGCTTATGGGCAAATATTCCCTGACACAAATGAAGGTTTTACGACGGTGTTACAACTAGCGAGATTTGTTTTTGCATGCTAATAAAGTTGCGTAACGCATTTTATCAGGTACAGTGTGACGCTTTCGTCAATCTGGCAACAGATTTGCTTGACATTCGACCAATACTCCGTCGCGCCATAGCGTTTGCGTGTGAAAAAGCCTGTTAACTCAGTTATATGAGCGTTACATTACAAGCGCGAATCAGTTTAAGGGGTTGATATCCGCCGACACAGAGACCATATCGATGTCTCGTCGCCAGTGGAAGGTGAATCAACGTGCGACGCATTCTGGAAGAATCAAATTAGGTAAAGGTGAATATGGGTAAAGCTCTTGTCATCGTTGAGTCCCCGGCAAAAGCCAAAACGATCAACAAGTATCTGGGTAATGACTACGTGGTGAAATCCAGCGTCGGTCATATCCGTGATTTGCCGACTAGTGGCTCAGCAACTAAAAAGAGCGCCGACTCAACCTCCACCAAAACGGCTAAAAAGCCCAAAAAGGATGAACGTGGCGCTCTCGTCAACCGCATGGGCGTTGACCCGTGGCACAACTGGGATGCGCGCTATGAAGTGCTGCCTGGTAAAGAGAAAGTTGTCTCTGAACTGAAACAACTGGCTGAAAAAGCCGACCACATCTATCTCGCAACCGACCTTGACCGCGAAGGGGAAGCCATTGCCTGGCACCTGCGGGAAGTTATCGGTGGCGACGACACCCGCTACAGCCGCGTGGTGTTTAACGAAATTACTAAAAATGCTATTCGTCAGGCGTTTGAAAAACCGGGCGAGTTGAACATCGATCGTGTTAATGCGCAACAGGCTCGCCGCTTTATGGACCGTGTTGTGGGCTATATGGTGTCGCCGCTGCTGTGGAAAAAAATTGCCCGTGGCCTGTCTGCTGGCCGCGTACAGTCTGTGGCTGTGCGTCTGGTGGTTGAGCGTGAACGCGAAATCAAGGCATTTGTACCCGAAGAGTTCTGGGAAATTGATGCCAATACCACGACGCCAGGCGGCGACGCGTTACCGCTCGAAGTGACGCATCAGAACGATAAACCGTTCCGTCCGGTTAATCGCGAGCAAACACTCGCGGCAGTAAGCCTGCTGGAAAAAGCGCGCTACAGCGTTCTGGAACGTGAAGATAAGCCGACCAGCAGCAAGCCGGGCGCGCCGTTCATCACCTCCACGCTACAGCAGGCCGCCAGCACGCGTCTGGGCTTCGGTGTGAAGAAAACCATGATGATGGCGCAGCGCTTGTATGAAGCGGGTTACATCACTTACATGCGTACTGACTCAACCAACCTGAGTCAGGATGCGGTGGCGATGGTTCGCGATTACATCAGCGATAATTTTGGCAAAAAGTATTTGCCGGAGAGCGCGAACCAGTACGCCAGCAAAGAGAACTCGCAGGAAGCGCACGAAGCTATCCGTCCTTCCGATGTCGCCGTACAGGCAGAATCGCTGAAAGATATGGAAGCCGATGCGCAAAAACTGTATCAGCTGATCTGGCGCCAGTTTGTTGCCTGTCAGATGACGCCAGCGAAATACGACTCCACCACGCTGACCGTGGGCGCGGGTGATTTCCGTCTGAAGGCGCGCGGTCGTATTCTGCGCTTCGATGGCTGGACGAAAGTAATGCCTGCACTGCGTAAGGGTGATGAAGATCGCATTTTACCGGCGGTAGAAAAAGGCGATACGCTGACGCTTATTGAACTGACGCCAGCACAGCACTTTACTAAACCGCCTGCGCGCTTTAGTGAAGCTTCGTTGGTTAAAGAGCTTGAAAAGCGTGGCATTGGTCGTCCTTCCACCTATGCGTCGATCATTTCTACGATTCAGGATCGCGGTTATGTTCGCGTGGAGAACCGTCGTTTCTACGCAGAAAAAATGGGTGAAATCGTCACCGATCGTCTGGAAGAAAACTTCCGCGAACTGATGAACTACGATTTCACCGCGCAGATGGAAGACAGCCTTGACCAGGTGGCGAACCACGAAGCCGAGTGGAAAGGTGTGCTCGACAACTTCTTCAGCGATTTTACTCAGCAACTGGATAAAGCCGAGAAAGATCCTGAAGAAGGCGGTATGCGTCCGAACCAGATGGTGCTGACCAGCATTGATTGTCCGACATGTGGGCGCAAGATGGGTATTCGTACCGCCAGCACCGGCGTTTTCCTTGGTTGCTCCGGCTACGCACTTTCCCCGAAAGAGCGTTGCAAAACCACCATTAACCTGGTGCCGGAAAACGAAGTATTGAACGTGCTGGAAGGCGACGATGCGGAAACGAACGCTTTGCGCGCGAAACGTCGCTGCCAGAAGTGTGGTACGGCGATGGACAGCTATCTCATCGATCCAAAACGTAAGCTGCATGTCTGTGGTAACAACCCGACCTGCGATGGTTACGAAATCGAAGAGGGCGAGTTCCGCATTAAGGGTTATGACGGTCCTGTCGTTGAGTGCGAGAAATGTGGTTCTGAAATGCACCTGAAAATGGGGCGTTTCGGTAAATACATGGCATGTACTAACGACGAGTGTAAAAACACCCGTAAGATCCTGCGTAACGGCGAAGTGGCTCCGCCGAAAGAAGATCCTGTTCCGTTGCCGGAACTGCCGTGTGAAAAATCGGACGCGTATTTCGTGTTGCGTGATGGTGCAGCAGGTATTTTCCTGGCTGCGAACACCTTCCCGAAATCACGTGAAACCCGTGCGCCGTTAGTGGAAGAGTTGTATCGCTTCCGCGATCGTTTGCCGGAAAAACTGCGCTATCTGGCCGATGCGCCGCAGACGGACCCCGATGGTAATAAGTCGATGGTTCGCTTTAGCCGTAAAACTAAGCAGCAGTATGTCGCTGCGGAAAAAGACGGTAAAGCAACCGGGTGGTCTGCATTTTTCGTTGATGGCAAATGGGTAGAAGGGAAGAAATAACAGCATTCCGGCTGAATTTCTCCTCAAAGGGTCGCGTAAGCGGCCCTTTTTGTTTCTGGCGTATTATTTTTTGTCATCCCTATACAGCGTACATAGAAATGATATAGTGGTTATAGTTGGCAGGCTTTTTATTATTAAATCGTATTAGCAGCGCGTGTGAGTCTGCTTTTAAACGATGTTCTGATGGCATAATTCTGGATGGCTTAACATGAAATTACAGCAGCTTCGCTATATCGTTGAGGTGGTAAATCACAACCTTAATGTCTCCTCAACGGCCGAAGGACTCTATACCTCCCAGCCAGGGATCAGTAAGCAAGTTCGTATGCTGGAAGATGAGCTTGGCATCCAGATTTTTGCCCGTAGCGGTAAGCACCTGACGCAGGTGACTCCGGCAGGGCAGGAAGTTATTCGTATTGCCCGCGAAGTCTTGTCTAAAGTGGATGCTATTAAGTCGGTTGCAGGTGAACATACCTGGCCCGACAAAGGCTCGTTGTATATCGCCACCACGCACACCCAGGCGCGTTACGCGCTGCCCAACGTGATTAAAGGTTTTATTGAGCGTTATCCTCGCGTCTCGTTGCATATGCATCAGGGATCGCCGACGCAAATTGCCGAGGCCGTTTCGAAAGGGAATGCTGATTTTGCCATCGCGACGGAAGCACTGCATTTGTACGATGATCTGGTGATGCTGCCATGCTATCACTGGAACCGTTCGATTGTTGTTACGCCAGACCATCCGTTGGCAGGCAAAGCCTCCGTATCCATTGAAGAGCTGGCGCAGTATCCGCTGGTGACCTACACGTTTGGATTTACCGGACGCTCGGAGTTGGACACTGCGTTCAACCGTGCGGGTCTGGAGCCGCGTATTGTCTTTACCGCGACTGATGCCGATGTTATTAAGACCTATGTCCGACTGGGGCTGGGCGTGGGCGTGATTGCCAGCATGGCGGTAGATCCTATCTCTGATCCGGATCTGGTGCGTGTTGATGCTCATGATATTTTCAGTCACAGCACCACTAAAATTGGTTTTCGTCGCAGCACGTTTTTACGCAGCTACATGTATGATTTTATTCAGCGTTTCGCACCGCATCTGACACGCGATGTGGTGGATACGGCGGTGGCGTTGCGTTCCAACGATGATATTGAAGCTATGTTCAAAGATATTAAATTGCCAGAGAAATAATAACGGAAGTTGCCTCGTTGGTATCCTGGTTCTCCAGCCATACCAGCGGGGCGGTTGAATGTATTCATGATTTTTTATTTGTCTATTATCCCTAAATTATTTATGGAAAATATTCTCCAAAGTAGTTTCAAATGAGTAACCCTGCCAAAATCCCTTTCAAATATTTATAACCGATCAAACAATTAAGTTATTTATAAAGCTGGGTTCGAAAATTATCTGGCTTTTTCAGGATGTTTTTATTAGGATTCCTCTTATCTGATGATTAATTGTACCGATTGTTTGGTGCCTAAATGATAAGTGATTTCGATAGTATGAGGTTAGCAATGCCTTCTGGAAACCAGCCTGCGCGCAGAGATCCCGCGATGAAACGTAAAGCATGGTTCATCGTGTTTCTGGGCTCCGCCGTGTTCTGGATCGTGGTTGCTCTGGTGGTCTGGAAAGTGTGGGGGTAATTGATGTCCACGCAGGAACAGCAGTCTACTGTTACACCTGCTCATCATAATAATGAGCAAGAGAATGAAACCGGTATAGAAAAAAAGCAGGATATTCCCGCTTCGTGGGATCTTTCACCTGAGCAACGGGCATTTATTGATCTGTTTATTGAAGATGATAAGCAAGAACAATAAGCAATACGTGTTTTATAATAAGTATTAACATGCTTATTGAATTCAGTATGAATAATCACATCGCAATCGCAGTACGCCATCTAAACAGCGTATTGTCGGTTGCATCGATGTATCGGGTTCGTTCATTTACCGCACTTTAATCTTATTCCCCGCCACTTGCATAGTTCGTTACCTTTTTGTCGTTCTCCTCGTTTATCAATTTGAGTTGTTATCAAAGCGTTACATTTTGTTTGTGTTATCTTTAATACTAACCCTGAGGAAAATCAGGGGATCCAACCCTGTCATTTAAGGAGGAGCTATGTCGTCTACCCTACGAGAAGCCAGTAAGGACACATTGCAGGTTAAAGATAAAACCTACCGCTACTACAGTTTGCCCCTGGCTGCCAAATCACTGGGTGATATCACCCGTTTACCTAAATCACTAAAAGTATTGCTGGAAAACCTGCTTCGCTGGCAGGACGGTGATTCTGTTACCGAAGAGGATATTCATGCTCTGGCGCAATGGCTGAAAACGGCGCATGCCGAGCGCGAAATTGCCTACCGACCCGCTCGCGTTCTCATGCAGGACTTTACCGGCGTTCCGGCGGTGGTCGATCTGGCTGCCATGCGCGAAGCGGTTAAACGCCTTGGCGGGGATACAGCAAAAGTGAACCCGCTTTCACCTGTTGATCTGGTTATTGATCACTCCGTTACGGTCGATCGTTTTGGTGACGATGATGCTTTTGAAGAGAACGTTCGACTGGAAATGGAGCGCAACCATGAGCGCTATGTGTTCCTTAAATGGGGGCAGCAGGCGTTTAGCCGATTCAGTGTCGTTCCACCGGGAACAGGAATTTGCCACCAGGTAAACCTCGAATACCTGGGTAAAGCGGTGTGGAGTGAACTGCAAAACGGCGAGTGGATCGCTTACCCGGACACGCTGGTCGGTACCGATTCCCATACTACGATGATTAATGGTCTCGGTGTGCTGGGCTGGGGTGTCGGAGGGATTGAAGCTGAGGCCGCCATGCTGGGGCAACCGGTTTCAATGCTGATTCCGGATGTCGTGGGCTTCAAACTTGTTGGTAAACTTCGCGAAGGGATCACCGCTACCGATCTGGTACTGACCGTCACGCAGATGCTGCGTAAACACGGTGTGGTCGGTAAATTTGTTGAGTTCTATGGTGATGGGCTGGACAGCCTGCCGCTCGCTGACCGGGCGACCATTGCTAACATGTCGCCGGAATACGGCGCAACCTGCGGCTTTTTCCCGATTGACGGGGTAACTCTTGAGTACATGCGTCTGAGTGGGCGTAGTGAAGAGCAGGTTGAATTAGTCGGTGCGTATGCTAAAGCACAGGGGATGTGGCGTAACCCAGGTGATGAGCCTGTGTTTACCAGCTCACTGGAACTGGACATGGGCACTGTGGAAGCCAGTCTGGCCGGGCCGAAGCGTCCACAGGATCGTGTCGCATTGGGTGATGTGCCGAAAGCATTCGCCGCGAGTAATGAACTTGAAGTGAATAGCTCGCAAAAAGATCGTCAACCGGTCGACTATGTCATGAGCGGTCATCAATATCAGTTACCGGATGGTGCTGTGGTGATTGCAGCGATCACGTCATGTACCAACACCTCCAACCCCAGCGTCCTGATGGCGGCTGGGTTGCTGGCGAAAAAAGCAGTGACGCTTGGTCTGAAGCGCCAACCGTGGGTGAAAGCGTCGCTGGCGCCTGGGTCAAAAGTCGTCTCTGATTACCTGGCGCAGGCAAAACTGACGCCGTATCTTGATGAGCTGGGTTTTAACCTTGTTGGTTATGGCTGTACTACCTGTATCGGCAACTCTGGCCCGTTACCTGACCCTATTGAAACGGCGATTAAAAAAGGTGATCTGACGGTAGGGGCGGTACTTTCCGGTAACCGTAACTTTGAAGGGCGTATCCACCCGCTGGTGAAGACAAACTGGCTGGCTTCTCCGCCGCTGGTGGTGGCTTATGCGCTGGCCGGGAATATGAATATTGATCTGACGAAAGACCCGCTGGGTCATGACAGAAAAGGCGATCCTGTCTATCTGAAAGATATCTGGCCGAGTGCGCAGGAAATTGCCCGTGCCGTGGAGCAGGTCTCTACCGAGATGTTCCATAAAGAGTATGCCGAAGTGTTCGAAGGCACGCCGGAATGGAAGTCGATTAATGTTGATCGTGCAGACACCTATGGCTGGCAGTCGGACTCAACCTACATCCGGTTATCACCGTTCTTTGATGGTATGCAGGCGAAGCCGGACCCGGTACAGGATATCCATGGTGCTCGTATCCTGGCGATGCTCGGCGATTCCGTCACCACCGATCATATTTCTCCTGCGGGGAGCATCAAGCCGGACAGCCCGGCGGGTCGCTATCTGCAAAGCCACGGTGTTGAGCGCAAAGATTTTAACTCCTACGGTTCTCGCCGTGGAAACCACGAAGTAATGATGCGTGGCACGTTTGCCAATATCCGTATCCGTAACGAAATGGTACCGGGTGTGGAAGGGGGGATGACGCGTCATTTGCCGGGTACAGAAGTGATGGCTATCTATGACGCCGCTATGCAATACCAGCAAGAGAAGACCCCGTTGGCGATTGTTGCCGGCAAGGAGTATGGCTCGGGTTCCAGTCGGGACTGGGCGGCGAAAGGCCCGCGTTTGTTAGGTATTCGCGTAGTAATTGCCGAATCTTTTGAGCGCATCCACCGTTCTAACCTGATTGGCATGGGGATCCTGCCTCTGGAATTTCCGCAGGGGGTTACACGTAAAACCCTGGGGTTAACCGGGGAGGAATTCATTGATATTATGGACTTACAAAATATTAAACCGGGAGCGACTATCCCGGTGAATATGGTTCGTGCGGATGGGCGAAAAGAGGTGATTTCGTGTCGCTGTCGTATTGATACCGCGACAGAGCTGACCTATTACCAAAACGATGGTATTTTGCACTATGTTATTCGTAATATGTTGAATTAAATTATAAAAAAGCCTGCGGAAGCAGGCTTTTTGTACTGTCAGCAAGCGAGAATGTCACTCGCTTAACAGATGTCCCATCTTAGCGGCTTTGGTATCCAGATAGTGTTCATTCTTCGGGTTACGGCCAACAATTAGCGGCACACGCTCCACAATATTGATCCCAGCTTCTGTCAGAATTTCCACTTTCTTCGGGTTATTGGTTAGCAGACGGACTTCATCCACGCCCAATAATTTGAACATATCAGCACACAAGGTGAAGTCACGCTCGTCCGCCGCAAAGCCTAACTGATGGTTGGCTTCGACGGTGTCATAGCCCTGATCCTGCAACGCATAGGCGCGGATCTTATTCAACAGGCCGATGTTACGTCCTTCCTGACGATGGTAGAGCAGAATACCGCGTCCTTCTTCAGCGATATGCGTAAGCGCCGCTTCCAGCTGAAAGCCACAATCACAACGCAGACTGAACAGCGCATCGCCGGTCAGACATTCGGAATGAACACGTGCCAGGACAGGCGTCTGGCCTGAAATATCGCCAAAAACCAGTGCGACATGATCGTGTCCGGTTGCCAGTTCTTCAAATCCCACCATCAGGAAATCACCCCAGGGGGTTGGCAGTTTGGCTTCTGCCACACGTTTAAGCTGCATGTAATTCTCCAGATTATGCTGGCACTGTGCGTGCCGTCGCCTGTTGGCTTCTGTATTGCACTATTTTGCCATAAGGCAAGGGTGTTCACCTAATTGCAGCAACGCATTCATTTCCGAATGGCACAAAATTGTCAATTTCCCCGGTGTGCGGATTTTTCAGTTATGATTGTGGGACTTATCGACGAAAGGAGACGCAATGCTGTCTATTGCCAAGCGAACCACTGTAGGCGCAGCACTGTTACTGATTATGCCGGTTTCCGTATGGATATCCGGCTGGAGCTGGCAGCCTGGACAGAATGTCTGGTGGTTAAAATCCTTATACTGGGTAACTGAAACGGTGACGCAACCCTGGGGGATTATCACCCATGTTGTTCTCTGTGCGTGGTTTTTGTGGTGTCTGCGATTTCGTCTGAAAGCTGCGTTTATGCTATTTGCGATCCTGGCGGCGGCTATCTTAATTGGCCAGGGTGTGAAATCCTGGGTTAAAGAGAGGGTGCAGGAGCCCCGGCCATTTGTTCTGTGGCTGGAAAAAACGCACCATGTTCCGGTAGATGAGTTCTACACTTTAAAACGTAAAGATCGCGGACACTTAGTAAAAGAGCAGTTGTCCGGGCAGAAGGATATTCCGCCTTTTTTACGTAAGCACTGGCAAAAAGAGACCGGTTTTGCTTTCCCTTCCGGGCATACCCTGTTTGCTGCCAGTTGGGCGTTACTGGGTGTCGGGTTGTTATGGCCACGCAGACGCACGCTGACGATTGTGTTCTTACTCGTCTGGGCGACCGGCGTAATGGGCAGTCGTTTGCTTCTGGGCATGCACTGGCCGCGCGATTTGGTTGTTGCGACGCTGATATCGTGGCTGCTGGTAACGCTGGCAACATGGCTTGCACAGCGAATATGTGGACCTCTGACACCGCCCGTCCAGGAGACAAAGGAAATAGCGCAGCGTGAGCAATAACGCAGACCGTGATTGATTTTTCAAATTTAGCCCTCAAATCATACAGCGTAAGGCGCTTTTCCGTTTCGCACTCGTCGTGAAAATGGTAATTTAAAGGGCTTAACGCGGTAAGTTGTACACGATTTATTCGCTCAAACCACATAACGGGAAGTAATGTGAAATATTTACTCATTTTCTTACTGGTGTTGGCGATTTTTGTTATTTCGGTGACATTGGGTGCGCAAAACGATCAACAGGTTACGTTTAATTACCTGCTAGCTCAGGGTGAGTATCGTATCTCCACGCTGCTTGCTGTATTGTTTGCAGCAGGTTTTGCGATTGGTTGGTTAATTTGCGGCCTGTTCTGGCTGAAGGTTCGTGTGTCTCTTGCGCGCGCCGAACGTAAAATTAAACGCCTGGAAAACCAGCTTGCGCCTGCGACCGACGTTGCGGTAACTGCCGACTCGTCGGTTGTGAAGGAATAATTATTTATGTTGGAGTTGTTGTTTCTGCTTTTGCCTGTAGCCGCTGCCTATGGGTGGTATATGGGTCGCAGAAGTGCGCAACAAACAAAGCAGGATGAAGCTAACCGTCTTTCGCGCGACTATGTCGCCGGGGTTAACTTCCTCTTGAGCAACCAACAAGATAAAGCGGTAGATCTGTTCCTCGATATGTTGAAAGAGGATACCGGCACCGTTGAGGCTCATCTCACCCTCGGAAACCTGTTCCGCTCACGCGGTGAAGTCGACCGCGCTATCCGTATCCACCAAACCCTCACGGAAAGTGCTTCGCTGACTTACGAGCAACGTTTGTTGGCTGTACAGCAGTTGGGACGTGACTACATGGCAGCCGGATTGTATGACCGTGCGGAAGACATGTTCAATCAGCTGACTGATGAAACGGATTTCCGTGTAGGGGCATTGCAGCAACTGTTGCAAATCTATCAGGCAACCAGCGAATGGCAAAAAGCCATTGATGTTGCAGAACGACTGGTGAAACTCGGCAAAGATAAACAGCGTATTGAAATAGCGCATTTCTACTGTGAACTGGCCTTGCAGCAAATGGGCAGCGACGATATGGATCGCGCCATGACATTGCTGAAAAAAGGAGCTGCTGCAGACAAAAACAGTGCTCGTGTCTCGATTATGATGGGGCGCGTTTACATGCTGAAGGGAGATTACGCGAAGGCCGTTGAATGCCTGCAACGCGTGATCTCGCAGGATAAAGAGTTGGTCAGTGAAACGCTGGAAATGCTGCAGAGCTGCTACCAACAGCTGGGTAAAAACGATGAATGGGCGGAGTTTTTACGCCGTGCGGTCGAAGAAAACACCGGTGCTGCCGCTGAGTTGATGCTGGCTGATATTCTTGAGGCGCGCGAGGGTACTGATACTGCGCAGGTTTATATTACCCGTCAGTTGCAACGTCATCCGACGATGCGCGTGTTCCATAAACTGATGGATTACCACCTTAATGAAGCGGAAGAAGGGCGCGCAAAAGAGAGTCTGATGGTCCTGCGCGATATGGTTGGTGAGCAGGTGCGCAGCAAGCCGCGTTATCGTTGCCAGAAGTGCGGGTTTACTGCTTATTCGCTGTACTGGCACTGCCCATCGTGCCGCTCCTGGTCAACCATTAAGCCAATTCGCGGTCTGGACGGGCTCTAATTTTTAAAAAAAACTCACTTTAGTTACAACATACTTATTTATTTTTCTTCATCCAGCGCTCAGGCTCCTGAGCCACATCGTTTCGCAGAAATGTAAACGCACCTGTTAATTTTCTATTACCACAGGTAGAATGCACGCCGTTTATCCATTTTGCGCCGTTCGTGCGCCCATCATCAAGAAGGTCTGGTCATGACGTTTACTGCTTCATCTTCTTCCCGCGCAGCTACTGATTCTCCCGTCGTTGTCGCGTTGGATTACTCAAATCGTGATAAGGCATTAGCGTTTGTCGACAGAATTGATCCCCGTGATTGTCGTTTGAAAGTGGGCAAAGAGATGTTCACGCTTTTTGGACCTCAATTGGTACGGGATCTGCAACAACGTGGCTTCGACATCTTTTTGGATTTGAAATTTCATGATATTCCCAACACCACGGCGCATGCCGTCGCGGCAGCTGCTGACCTTGGCGTCTGGATGGTAAACGTGCATGCTTCTGGTGGGGCACGAATGATGACCGCTGCCCGCGAGGCATTACTGCCTTTTGGTAAAGATGCGCCACTGTTAATTGCAGTGACGGTCCTGACCAGTATGGAAGCCACCGACCTTGCCGATCTTGGTGTGACGTTGTCACCTGCGGAGCATGCTGAAAAGTTGGCGCGTTTGACGCAAAATTGTGGGTTGGACGGGGTAGTATGCTCGGCGCATGAAGCGTTGAGGTTCAAGCAGGCGTTTGGACAGACATTCAAGCTGGTGACGCCAGGCATTCGTCCTGAAGGTAGTGAGGCGGGTGACCAGCGCCGTATTATGACGCCACAGCAGGCGCTGGCCGCTGGTGTGGATTACATGGTGATTGGTCGTCCAGTCACGCAGTCGGAAGATCCGGCGCAAACGCTGAAGATGATCAACGCCTCTCTGAATCGAGGTGCATAAATGAGCGACTCAAACTCTCGACTGGTTTATTCAACTGAGTCCGGACGAATTGATGAACCCAGAGTGGTAGCAGAGCGTCCGAAGGGCGATGGTATTGTTCGCATCCAGCGCCAGACCAGCGGTCGTAAAGGTAAGGGCGTTTGCCTGATTACCGGTATTGATCAAGATGACGCTGCACTGGTTAAATTGGCCGCAGAGCTGAAAAAAAAATGTGGTTGTGGTGGGGCAGTGAAGGACGGCGTAATTGAAATTCAGGGTGATAAACGCGACCTGATAAAATCGCTGCTGGAAGCCAAAGGAATGAAAGTTAAGCTGGCCGGCGGCTAATAAAAAAGCCACGGAGAGCATCCGTGGCTTCTCTAATAATACAAACCTGAAAAAGTAAACGTATTATTATATCGAGCCGTTCAACCGTAAATTATTTACCCACCTGGTGGCCGATAATACCACCTACTGCAGCACCACCCAGCGTACCCAGCGTGCTGCCGTCAGTCAGGACTGCACCGCCTATCGCACCTGCACCAGCACCTATCGCAGTGTTACGGTCACGTTTGGACCAGTTAGAGCAGGCACTCAAAGACATTGCTAGTGTAATCGCCAGAATGGCAGCGGTCATTTTTTTGCTCGTTACTAACATAATACTTTCTCCTGAATTATTGAATCACGGAATCCAGTTCACTTTAATGATAGCGCCAAAATAGGACGACTAAAGATATTTCCGCGAAACCGTTTAGCGCAGGACGTTACAATCAAATCCTGAGGTGACTGTTCGCTCCTGTTATATCGCTAACATTAATTCTACGACTTTATCCTGTTAACGACAGGTAAAAAGTCTTAATTGGACTGTCGGATAAGTCTCAGAGAGAAGATGATCTGCCCGCGGACAAATCATCTGCTGAAGTATTATGCGTGAGCATCAATGATATTGACGGTTAAACCCGAGTGTTCAAGTTGCATTTGCACGCTGGCGCTGAGTCTGGAGTCCGTGACTACGCGACTGAATCTGTCTAACGGGCCCAGCGTGTATGGATGAATGGCCTCAAATTTAGAGCTATCGGTGAGTACAATCACCTCAGCGCCTTTTTCCAGAACCGCATTAACCACATCAGAGCGCATCATATCACGCCCGGTGAAGCCGGTGTCAGCCTGCCAGCCGTCAATACCGATAAAGGCTTTACTGAAATGTACCTGCTGAATAAATTGGCGAGTCAGCGGTCCGACCATGCTCTCGCTTTTTTTCTGATAGATCCCACCGAGGAGAATGACTTCACACGGTGTTTCTTTGAGCAGGTGCGCGATGTAGCTACTGACCGTGATGATGGTGACATCTTTTTGTTCTGCCAACGTTCTGGCCAGCAGCGCATTGCTGCTGCCATTTTCAATAAAGACGGATTCACCAGGATTAACCAGTGACGCCGCAAATTCGGCCAGTTCACGTTTAAGGGTGAAATTGGTCATCATGCGCGTTTCGACATCATCACTGTTCAGTGACACCGCAAAACCGTGCGCACGGCGCAAGTAGCTCTGTTTTTCCAGTGTATTCAGATCCTGTCGAATCGTCACTTCGGAGACACCGGTGATTTTAGCCAGGTCGGCCACGCTCATCTGACCTTTATCGATCACCATCTGCAAAATAGATTGTTGTCGGGAATTCATAGTATTAATTTTTATAGCGATATCGTATCGGAAATTAAACGGTAGCTGCGTTATCTGAAATCTGATGGCTACAGCGACATAACGTGAGTGAAGTCATCAGATCTCCCACGGGGCCTTCGGTTTTTTTGACACAGACGCTGTATCTTCTTTGACCGTATCTAACAGTTCAGCCTTGAGAATTTCGAGATTGTGGATCGCTGAGTGGTAATCGCCTGCAACGAGAATATCCAGCACGGTATCAATGCGCTCGGCCAGACGTTGTGCGTCGGTATCAGACATGGTCATCATCCTAATGTCAAAAAGGTTTGAATTTCATGATGCAGAAATTCATGCCAAAAGAGAAGGGAAAAATAGTATTAACATGAATGATTGGAGAATATTATATATTCTGTGATTACATACAGATATGGTCATCACGTAGTGTCCATTTTTGGCTATTTTTCACGTTTATCCCTTCCAATTTTCTTGTTGCGTTATCGCAATTTTTTATTCAGATGACGTTTATACCAACGTTCAAATGCAGCGGCTGGCATTGGCTTGGCGAACAAAAAACCCTGACGTTCATTGACGCCATTTTTGGTCAAAAAAGCATCCTCTTTCGTACTTTCAACGCCTTCAGCTATCACCTGTAGGTTAAGCGCCTGCGCCACTGCGACAATAGCGCGCACCAGCGACTGTGAAATGGGTTGTTTATGAATATCCCTGACGAACGCCTGGTCCAGCTTAATGGCATCAAGTGGGAAGCGGGCCAGTTGAGACAACGATGAATAACCCGTCCCAAAATCATCTAAATGGATCTGTGCCCCAAGCTGGCTAAATTGCTGAATAACGGACAGTGCCAGGTGTTCGTTTTCAATTAAACTGCTCTCGGTCAATTCGACATCGATAGGGCAATATTCAAAATTGAGATCGTGAAGCACCTGTTTCAGGTCGGTAAACAGCGTCTGATCGGCAAGCTGGCGAGCAGAAACGTTCACGGCCACTCGCAGATTAATCCCTTTATCGCGCCACTTTGCGACCTGACGAACAACGTCGAGAATAACCCAGCGCCCCAGCGGCACAATCAAGCCTGATTCTTCAGCGTAGGAGATAAACTCCAGCGGAGGAATGAGACCACGTTCAGGGGACTGCCAGCGCACCAGCGCCTCCAGACTACGTACTTCACCACGCCATGTTATTTTCGGCTGGTAATGAATCAACAGTTGATCGTTTTCCAGCGCCTTACGCAAGTTGGTATCCAGCCAAAGATACTCAAAGACTCGCTGGTTCATTTCCGGAGAGAAAACGCAGAATTGTCCCCGTCCGCCTTCCTTTGCGGTATACATGGCAGTATCGGCATTGCGAATAACGCTCTCGCAGTCGTGTCCATGCTGTGGTGCAAGGGAAATTCCAATCGAACAACCGGTATAAACCTCAATCAGGCCAATTCGGAAGGGCTGGCGCAAACGGGTCAAAATACGTGATGCCGTGGCTTCCAGCGCCACTTGAGATGTTTGAGTCGCGAGGACAATAAACTCATCGCCACCAAAACGGGCCAGTAACTGGTTATCATCAAGACAGCTGAGAATTGCCAGTGACACGCTTTGCAACAGTTGATCGCCGAACATATGTCCGTAGGCATCGTTTACTTTTTTGAAATTATCCAGGTCGAGGTACACAATACCAACCTGGGTATCTCCTGCATTCTCAATGGCTTCAGTGATCAGTTCATGAATCGCATTCCGATTAGGTAATCCGGTAATGGAGTCGGTATTTGCCAGAACTCTCAGGCGTTCCTGAGCACGCCGTTCTTCGGTGATATCGGTACCTGAGCAGATTAGAAATATTTCGTTCTTACCGCTGCCGTTGTGCACAAATTTATTGCGAAACAGAAACAGTCGCTGACCTTTACAGGTCTTCACCCAACGTTCGACTTCATATGAGTTACCTTCGCGAAAGAAAACATCGATGTTGCGTCTGGAGGCTGCGGCTTCGCGTCGACTCATAAACAGCGTGAAGACACTTTGACCAATCACTTCGCGTTCTTTGAGTCCGGTATATTCTTCACACAGGCGATTGAAACGCTGAATGTTCCCCATGCGGTCAAGGATGACAATAACGGAGTTGGCTTCAGAGACCACCTGTTCGGCAAAAGAAAGTCCTTGTGCCAAATCGCGGGCGACCGGAGGGGTATCATCCCAAGCGGATGCACTTCCGGCCCATTCGCGTTTATTTATTTTCCGCCCGACCAGGTGAACAGGGATATCGTCATCTTCAATCGACAGTGTTATTAACAGGCTTGACGTGATGACCGTCATCTCCCGAATGCGGTCGGCTTGCTCAGGAGATAATTCGATGTTTTGGTTCGTTTCTGCCGCTTCGTCAATAGAGAAATGCAGGATGTCGCAATCCTCTGACAAACGCCAGTAGGGGTTATGGGTGCCCACATAGCTATACAACGTAGCCAGCTCCCGAACGTCTTTCATGATGTGTACTATCCCGTTTAAAGCGCATAGAGCCTCAAAAGTAAGGGTAGCCATAATTCAAAGGGTGATGATGGCTGAACATATTGTTTTATTTATATATTTATGTGTAATCCAGATTCAGGAAAAAGCAAAGCTGGCGAACGGAAAATAGTAAAAAATAAATCTGACTGGATGGAAGAAGTGTAGTGCGTGGCAGGCAATTGGTCGGGAAAAAAGAAAACGACCTTTCACAAAAGAGAAAGGTCGTTGAGTTAATGCGTATTATACGGCAGGGCGCGCGATGACGCTGCGGGTTTCCATCCGCACTTCGGCGATGGTGACGTCAATGACATCAGTAACTTTGTAAACCACCTCACCTTTGATCTGGACCGTACCACTTTCCTGGCTACACACCAGTTCATCACGAACCGCGTGCAGGAAGGGGGCCGGAATAAAGGCTACCGCGCCGTTATCAATTAAACGTACACGCATACCACCACGGCTGACATCAATAATCTCGGCCGCAAAGCGGGTGTCGGTGCCGGCTTTGTCATTCAGAAAACGTGCATACAGCCAGTCACCCACATCACGCTCGGCCATGCGGTTCAGGCGGCGACGTTCAGCCATCTGCAAAGTCGTATCATCCTGCGGGCGGGAAATTGTCTCACCTTTGATGATGGCCTTAAGCAAGCGATGGTTGATCATGTCGCCATATTTACGGATAGGCGAGGTCCAGGTGGCATAAGCTTCCAGGCCCAGACCAAAATGCGGACCCGGCTCGGTGCTAATCTCAGCGTAAGACTGGAATCGGCGGATGCGGCTGTCGAGGAAACCGGAAGGCTGCGCATCCAGTTCACGACGCAGTTTACAGAAGCCTTCCAGCGTCAGGACCTCTTCAGCATCAACGTGCATACCATGGGTTTTCAGTAGGGCAGCCAGTGCTTCTGCGTTAGCCGGATCGAATCCCATATGCACGTTATAAATACCAAAGCCCAGCTTGTCGCGCAGTACGCGGGCAGCACAAATGTTCGCCGCAATCATGGACTCTTCCACAATGCGGTTCGCGATGCGGCGCGGTTCCGCCACGATATCCAGTACTTCGCCTTTTTCACCGAGAACAAAACGGTAATCCGGGCGGTCTTTGAATACCAGAGCGTGATTATGGCGCCATTCGCCACGACTGAGACAGATACGGTGCAGCAGATGGATCTGCTGTGCAATTGCGTCATTCTCCGGCTGCCAGTCACCCGAGCCTTCAAGCCAGTCAGAGACGTTGTCGTAGGCCAGCTTCGCTTTCGATTCAATCGTTGCTGCGAAGAAGGTGATATTGTCTTCGATCGTGCCGTCAGCAGTGATGCTCATGCGGCAGGCCAGAACCGGGCGAATTTCGTTAGCACGCAGAGAACACAGATCGTCCGAAAGCTCGCGCGGCAACATTGGGATGTTGAACCCCGGCAGGTAGTTGGTAAATGCACGAATTTTTGCAATGTTATCCAGCTTACTGCCTTCAGCAATCCAGGCGGTAGGATCGGCAATCGCGACGGTTAACTGCAATTTACCGTCCGTTTGTTCTTCGGCGTAAAGCGCGTCATCCATGTCCTGCGTACTGGCGCTGTCGATGGTGACGAAGTTCAGTGCGGTTAAGTCCTCGCGCACCAGACCCTCATCCAGCATCTCAGTGGCGATGCCATCGGGTGCTTCTTTTTCCAGATTATGGCGAGCCAGTGTGACCCACCACGGAACGAAGTGATCGTCAGCGAAGGTAATAAATTGGGTTAACTCGGCGTAGAAGGTGCGGTCGCCTTTTAACGGGTGGCGACGCATTTCTGCAACAGCCCAGTCACCTTCTTTAAATTCATGTTCAACGCCACGCGCGGCGCGGCAGGGAATCGCATCTTTCAGGAGCGGATGATCCGGCACAATGGACAGGCGGTCATTCTTACCCTGAACTTTGCCCACGAAGCGCGTCAGGAACGGCTCGATCAGTTCTTCCGGTTCGGCAGATTCGCGATCTTTTTCCGTATGGATAACCGCCACAATGCGGTCGCCATGCATCACTTTTTTCATCTGCGGCGGTGGAATGAAATAGCTTTTTTGTGCATCGACTTCCAGGAAGCCAAAGCCTTTTTCCGTGGCTTTTACCACCCCTTCAGCACGTGGCGTCTGGGAATGTAGTTGCTGTTTAAGCTGCGCTAGCAGCGGGTTGTCCTGAAGCATAATTGTCTATTTTCGTGGCTGAAAGAGCGGCTGACAGTTTTACGCGAATCTGCCAGTCGCAGCAAGCGCTCTTTCAGCAAGTGGATCGGTTAATACGTCTCGCCCAACGCGATCTTCAAACGATTTAACCATCCGCACAATCCGCTCCAGGCCAGTACGTTAATTGCCTGTTCTGAAGATATACCCTGGTCGAGTAACGGAGTAAGCAGTGCGGCGCTAAAGCGATCGGGCGCCCGGGTTAGCCATTGTACCGCCTGCAGGGTGACGCGCTCAACCGGATGTCGTTGCTCCCAACGCTGTATTTGGCGCTCATCCTGGCGAAGTACGGTAATAATCTCAGTGAGCTCAGTGGCTGAGAGGGCGTACTCATTGAAGCAGGACACGCTACCGTTAATCCGCGATGTGAACAGCGTGGTCAGAGAAAATGTCCGTGATTGCACATCGCTGTGTAATGTGCTGGTAAAAAGCGCTTCAAATAACGCCAGTTCTTCAGGTGAGTGTTGAAGTAATGGCCTCAGCGCTTGCAACACAATGGGAGTATGGCTGGCATGTGCTTCTGCGCCGGCAAGATGTTTTTCAATTGGCAGGTCGGCGGTGTGCCACTGTGCTTCTTCTGCACTAAAGGGGGATGCCTCGGCAAATTGCTGAATATCAAGGCCTGGAATGCGTCGCACAGGATGGCCAAACCAGGCTTGAAACAACGCAACGACGCGGGCCTGAAAGCCGACAAAGCCAACGATTTGATTCATCAGAACACTGTCGCTGGTCGTGAGGCCAACCGCCTCCAGATGCTGGCGATCGCGTGAGCCGATGACGTCCGGAGAGCTGGCTAGCTGGCGAGCATATTGGGTGATTTGCGCCAGTCGGTGGTTGCTTTCCCTGGATGAATTAGGGCCAGGAAGGGGGGTCAGACGTGCAGCATAATGATTACATAAACGCTGTACGCCACAAACCTGTGCGACGGTTAAAGCGGTACTCATACGTTCATAGGCGCTGAACGTGTGCATTGAATCCAGAGAAACATGCACTGGGAAGAGAAGTTGAGCAAGTTTACGGGCAGGTTCTAACCAGGACTGAAAGGGTAAAAGCGCAACGGCAGGTATTGTCAGATCCAGCAAAAATCGGTCCTCTACGTGTGCGGCTTCGGGCACCAACGGTAGAACATCTTGCGGATATGTACTGGACTGTGTCTCATGATACCAGTGGCTTTTGCCTTCAATTCGGCGTTGTTCCATGGGCGTTCCTTGGTCTAAAAAGTGGCGACCCGGATACGTCGTCATACCTGTACGCCGGATCGTTTGCGCTGCGATATCCTGACGTAAGCGAATGAGGTGATGAAAGATTGTTAAGTGATAATAAATATCAGAAAAGCATATATAGCCACGAGCGAAGGAGAAGGGAGAGGAAAATAATGGGCGACGGAGCGTCGCCCATAGAGGAAGTCTGAAAGATTATTTCAGTTCCAGTTCGTTCATTGCGGCGATGCTGAAGCCACCGTCAACGTGAACGACTTCACCGGAGATACCGGCGGACAGGTCTGAGCACAGGAATGCCGCAGAGTTGCCCACATCTTCAATGGTAACGGTACGACGAATCGGCGTAACCGCTTCGCAATGTGCCAGCATTTTACGGAAATCTTTGATACCGGAAGCCGCCAGAGTACGGATTGGGCCGGCGGAGATTGCGTTCACACGCACGCCTTCAGGACCCATCGCGTTAGCCATATAACGAACGTTGGCTTCCAGAGAGGCTTTCGCCAGACCCATTACGTTATAGTTCGGGATCGCGCGCTCTGCACCCAGGTAGGACAGCGTCAGCAGTGCAGAACCAGGGTTCAGCATTGAACGGCATGCTTTTGCCATTGCAACAAAGCTGTATGCGCTGATGTCATGAGCAATTTTAAAGCCTTCGCGGGTGACCGCATTCACGTAGTCGCCATCCAGCTGGTCAGCAGGTGCGAAACCGATGGAATGTACGAAACCGTCGAATTTCGGCCAGACTTTGCCCAGTTCAGCGAACATGGTGTCGATGCTGGCGTCTTCAGCCACATCACACTGCAGTACGATGTTGGAACCCAGCTGAGCGGCAAATTCTTCCACGCGGCCTTTCAGTTTGTCGTTCTGGTAGGTGAACGCCAGTTCAGCGCCTTCGCGGTGCATCGCCTGTGCGATACCGTAGGCGATGGACAGTTTACTGGCAAGACCGGTCACCAGAATGCGCTTACCGGAAAGAAAACCCATAGCTTTAATCCTTATAGTCATTACTTATTTTTTTTAGCAATCAATGAGTTATGATTGCAATTTCAAGGTCACTCGAAATTGGTGTGAAATTATATCCCACTCTTTGCCCCTTGTGTCACGATCTTTCTCTGCTATTCACCAGACGGTGAGCAGCAGTAATCGGCATTTCAGAGGGCAGGGAATCGTTGTCAGCACCTGGTGGCCTGTCACTATTCATTGCACGTGAGGAGTATATCACTCCCCCCTGGTTCTGCCTCATCCAACCAGAGAAGAGCAGGGGTATAAGGTGAAAATACAAGGCGTCAGAGGGTTAAAATGGTATGATCTGACCTCTAGTCGATGTTTTAACACATATCAATGTAAGAACATTCTTAAAACAAAAAATATGACCATATTCATTTAGTTATGATATATTGTTTTTATCGATCAATATCGATTCATTGATCGATATTATTGATTGATTATGATTAAAAGTGCATTATCAGGACGTTATGATCAATTGGAGTGGTCTTATGCACTATCATTTCATCGCGGAACCGATGAGAGACACAACAGATAAGTTGCTGGGTGTTGAGATGCTCGCCCGCTTCACCTCTGAGACGGTTCATCCGTTACACGCAGATTCCATCATTTCGGCATGGAGTAGCGAACAAAAACGTAATTTCATGCTTGAGCAAATTCGGTTAATTGCAGAAAAGCGTAATTGGTTCGAGAACAATAATCTGCTCTGTACGCTAAGCCTTATTGATGAAATGGCGCTATTAGCAATTGGTGATCCCGTCATTAAGTCGGCCTTGCATTCCATGCCCTTTATTGCGCTGGAACTCTCAGAACGCTTTCTGTCGAATACAGTTTGCCTGAACAACCTGCTGATTAATTCGCTGAGTGATGGCCCAAATGCCTTGTGGCTGGGCGATCTCGGATCTGGCAGTATTGGCGCGAGTCCGCTGGTGTGCGGCCGTTTTGACGTTGTGAAAATGGATCGCGACTTCTTCCTGTCACAGGTAGAAAAAACAATTTTCCCGGTGTTGATTAAAAATATCAGGGGATATTGCGAGCGCGTTGTGGTTGAGGGGATAGATACGACCCATCTTATCGAGGAGGTCTGCACCGCCGGCGTTTGGGCGATGCAGGGTGAAATTTTCCCGTCAGTCACGTTCTCTGAGGTTGACGCGCTACTCTTGCCCCGGTTTTGTCACTGATGACAGAACGGATAGCCCTCCCGTCCTGGTGGGCTATTATCTGATTAACGGTCTTTCCGCCAGGCATCGGCGGTAAGCGCCTCGCCAAAATGCCCTGCAATAAGACGACGAGTCAGCTCATGTAGCGGAGAGGCCAGCACGTCCGCCGTACTGCCGCGCTCGACAACTTCGCCCTGATGCATGACTAACACCTGGTCGCTGATGTGTTTCATCATCCCAATATGTTGGGTCACATAGATATACGAAATCCCCTGTTTTTCCTGTAATTCCAGCATCAGGTTGATGAGTTGCGATCGCATCGACATATCCAGAGAAGCCAGCGCTTCGTCGGCGATAATAACTTTTGGCCGCAAAATCAGCGCACGGGCAAGGCCCAGACGCTGTTTTTGCCCTGGGGCCAGCATATGCGGATAGTAGCTAACATGATCGGGTAGCAGACCCACCATACGCATAGTTTCCACAATCTGTTTGCGGCGCTGTTCAGGCTCCAGATCGGTATTCAGGCGTAACGGAAAATCGAGGATCTGCGAGATACGCTGCCGTGGGTTTAGCGACGTTGACGGATCCTGGAAAATCATGCGAATACGCTGACTACGAAATGAATAATCGCCATATTTTAGCGGATGATCGTCAATCAGCAGCTCGCCGCTGGTCGGCTCAACCATCCCAGCCAGCATTTTCGCCAGCGTGGACTTGCCTGAGCCGTTCTCGCCAATAATAGCGAGCGTTTGACGTTCACGCAGCGTAAAGCTCAGCGGTTTAACGGCTTCGACGGTCTGGCGGCGAAATAATCCCGTCCGGTAGCGGAAGGTTTTGCTCAGATTACGCACTTCGAGCAGGGTTTCTACCATCTCACTCTCTCTCCATATTCAGCGGGAAATGACAGGCGTAGAGATGATTCTTTGCTCCGGTCAGCCTTGGGGTTTCAATGCATTCTCGCTGCGCATAAGGGCAACGCGGCCCCAAACGACAGCCGATGGGCAACTGTTCTAACAACGGAATTGCTCCTGGCATGGTATTCAGGCGGCTTTTATGCGGCATTGCGCTACCAAAATCAGGAATGGCGCGAATCAGCGCTTGCGTATAAGGGTGATGGGGTATCGTCACCAAATCTTTACTGGGCGCGGTTTCCACCGTTTGTCCGCAGTACATTACGTTGATTTTGTCTGCCCATTGGCTGAGCATTTGCAGGTCATGGCTGATCAACAAAATGGTGGTATTGCTGTTTTGATTCAGTCGAGTCAGCAGACGAAAAATTTGCGCCTGGGTTGTGGGTTCCATCGCATTGGTGGGTTCATCTGCAATCAGCAGGCGAGGTTGGTTTGCCAGTGCGATGGCGATCATGACCTTCTGGCACTCGCCGTCGGTCAGCTCATAAGGGAAACTGCGCATGGCATCTTTATGATCTTTTATCCCGACGCGGTGCAGCAGTTCAATCGCGCGGCGTTTGCGCCAGCCGATACGTTGCCACCAGCGCCCCTTGAAAGTCCAGGCGGGAATGTTTTGCATCAGTTGGCGTCCAATACGTTCAGACGGATCCAGACAAGACTGTGGCTCCTGAAAGATCATGGACACGTTATGGCCGACCAGCTTACGTCGCTCGCGGGCGGAAAGGCGCAACAGGTCGATATCATCAAAACGCATGCGGTCCGCGGTAACGCGCCAGTTATCTTTGGCGACGCCGCAGATGGCCTTAGCGATCAAACTTTTACCTGAACCCGATTCACCGACCAGTCCACGGATCTCACCTTCGTTTAGCGTCATGCTGACGCGGTCCACTGCTTTCACCCAGTCGTCACCGGTCCTGAACTCGATAGTCAGGTTGCGGATATCCAGTAATGGCATTATTCCACCCCCGCAATAATTGCGCGGCGTACGCCGTCACCTAACAGATTTACCAGCAGCACACTTATCATAATTGCCGCTCCGGGCAGCATGACGGTCCACGGCGCAACATAGATCAACTCCAGCGCATCGCCGAGCATGGCACCCCATTCTGGGGAGGGCAGTTGTGCGCCGAGATCAAGGAAGCCCAGGGCGGCGATATCCAGAATCGCCATTGACAGTGCTCGGGTGATTTCAGTGATAAGACCGGCAGTGATATTCGGCAGAATCGCAAACCACAGGATATTGAACGTGCTCGCGCCATCCAGACGAGCAGCAATGACATACTCTTTTTCCAGCTCGTCATGCACCATGCTGTAGACGGAGCGCACCATACGCGGCAGTAAAGCCAGCCAGACGGCGAACATCGCATGCGTCAGATGTGGCCCGGCAAAAGCCACCACAATAATGGCCAGCAGTAGCGATGGAATTGACAGCAGGGTATCCAGAATGTGGTTCAGCACCGCTGAGCGTAGTCCGTGCGTTGCCCCGGCAACCACGCCCAGCAACAGACCGCAGAGTGTGGCGGCGAGGGTAACGACAAACGCACCGCCAACGGTCGGGGCCGCGCCGCTGAGCAGACGGCTTAATACGTCGCGGCCCAGATCGTCAGTTCCGAGGAAGAATGACACTTCGCCATAGCGTGACCAGGACGGTGGCAACAGTTGGTAGCCAAGAAATTGCTGATCGATGCCGTAAGGGGCAAACCAGCCACCAAACACACACAGAATGACCAGTCCCGCACAACCGTACAGACCCACCATCGCAGAAGCATCGCCATAAAAATTACGCCATGCGGTGCGTAGCGTTCCGGGTGGGCGCTTCTCGCTATATACGCTATCGTAGGGCATACCATTCCTTATGTTTCAGAGGGTTAGCCATAGCACCCAAAATATCAGAGATGACGTTAACGATAATAACCAGGGAGCCAATCACCATCACACCCGCCGAAATAGCGGCGTAGTCTTGCTGGCGAATTGCGTTAATCAACCAACGTCCCAGCCCTGGCCAGCTAAAGACCATCTCGGTGATCATCGCCAGCGTCAGCATGGTGGAAAACTGTAATCCAAGACGAGGAATGACCGGCGGAAGTGCGTTGTGCAATACGTGGCGACGCAGAATGGTGAAGCGTGACAAACCGCGCGTGGCTGCCGCTTTGACATAGTTCTGATCGAAGACCTCAATGGTGCTGATACGCATCAGGCGAATGACCTCCGTGGTGGGCGCGACGGAAAGCGTCAATACCGGAAGCACCATATGACGGATTGCGCTGACCAACATTTCGTCGCGCCAGGGGGAGTCAGAGATCCACGCATCAATAATGGCGAAACCGGTCACCGGTTTTACTTCGTAAAGTAGATCGAAACGTCCCGAAACGGGTAACCAGCCGAGAGTCAGTGAGAAGAGGAGCGTCAGCAGCAGCGCCAGCCAAAAAACGGGAATGGAAAACCCCATCAGAGCCAATGCGCTGATGCAGCGATCCTGCCATTTATTACGTGTGATGCCGGCCAGCATGCCGATGGGGATCCCGACCATCAGCGCAAACCCAAAGGCAAGAATACACAGCTCCATCGTGGCTGGGAAAACCTCTTTCAGCTGTTCTGAGATTAACTGACCGTTAATACTGGAAACGCCAAAATCCCAGTGGATCAGACCGTTGAACCAGAATATCCAGGCGTTCCACAGCGATGCGCCTTGTAACGGCGCATGGGGGGTGAAGTAGCTCAGGCTGAACCCAATGAATGTCAGGAAGAACAGGGTGACCAGCAGCAATAAGAAGCGGCGCAGGGTGAAGATAATCATGGTTTTTTCACCTCATCAGTCTTTTCCCTGGAAACCCCGGCAAAGGAAGCATTCCCGAACGGACTTAGCACCAGACCTTTGATGTCATAGCGGTAAGCCTGTAGACGCAATGATGAGGCCAACGGCAGGATCGGCAACTCTTGCGCCAGGATATTTTGTGCTTCGTCATAGGCGTCAATACGCGAGGAGAGCTGCTGCGAAGACAGCGCTTTGCGTAAAATGCTGTCGAACTGCGGATTGCACCAGTGCGCGAAGTTAGTCTGTGAGTTGATGGCGGCGCAACTGAGCAACGGTCGGAAAAAACTGTCAGGATCGTTACTGTCCGTCGCCCAACCGGACAACGTCAGATCATGGTTCATATCCATTAATCGCGCCTCCTGAAAACGACCTTCAACCGGGATGATCTTCACTTTCACACCCACCTGCGCCATATCTGCCTGGATCAGTTCCGCTGTTTTCAGCGGACTCGGATTCCAGGCCTGAGAGCTGGTCGGGACCCACAGTTGCAACGTCAGGTTCTCAAGTCCCAGTGCTTTTAGCTGCTGACGGGATTTAGCCGGGTTGTATTCAGTAATCTTAGCTTCATTGTCATAAGCCCACGAGGCGCGGGGCAAAATAGATGCTGCAGTTTCTGCCGTACCGTAGTAGATAGACTGCATCAGACGCTGGTTGTTAATGGCCAGTGCCAGCGCATGCCGCACTGCGGGGTTATCCAGCGGCGGTTTATTGGTGTTGAATGCCAGATAGGCAATGTTCATTCCAGGACGCAGCGTCAGGCGCAGGCGTGGGTCATCACGTAATATGGTGAGCTGACTGGCCGCGGGCCAGGCCAGAACGTCGCACTCCCCGGTCAGGAGCTTTGATAACCGTCCGGTGCCGCCTGAACCGAGATCCACAACGACCTGTGGCATCAGGGGCGTGCCGCGCCAGAATTTTTCGTGACGTTGTAGACGAATATATTGCCCCGCGCGGTTTTCTGAAAGCAGGAACGGTCCGGTACCGACGGGCTGCCTGTCGAGTAATTCCTGGCGATCCTGTTTGGCCAGTTGTGTGGCATATTCAGCCGACATTACAGAGGCATAGTGTGTCGCCAGATGCCACAGGAAGGAGGCATCTGGCTGAGTCAGACGAAATTCAACCGTGTTGTTATCCAGCTTGCGCACGCTTTGCACGTTATCAGCGAATTGCAGGCTATCGAAGTAGGGAAAGCTGCTGCCATTGACGTTGTGCCACGGATGGTGACGGTCAAATATGCGCTCGAAGGTAAATACCACATCATCTGCATTTAGCTTACGGGTAGGCTTAAACCAGGCCGTCTTTTGAAACGAAACGTCGCGGCGCAAGTGGAAACGGTAGGTTGCGCCGTTGTCCAGCACTTCCCAGCTCTCAGCCAGTTCTGGCACCAGTCGGTAGGTGTACGGATCCACATCAAGTAGCCGGTCATAGAGTTGGGCTGCCAGAGTGTCGACAATCAGGCCGCTGCTCGCTTTCTGTGGGTTGAATGTATTGACTTGCCCGCTGACGCAATAGACAAAGCCGCTGTCACGAATATCAGCGTGCGTGGTCTGCAGAGGCGCGGCAACAGCCTGACCACTCAGAAGTCCAGCCATTACGATCAGAGTTGATAAAACCAGGCGCATAATTTTAAGGGACTATGAATAAAGAAGCTATCTTACTAATATTTAATGACATTCGCCATTACCGTTTGAGTTTGGGGGCAACCATACAGTTAGTTGCAAATTCTACGTCGCGGCCTGGTCAATATTCATACCAGCGCTCCACTTTGAATATAACTCATAAACTATCTTAGCATTTTCATGTCTCATCTGACCCGTAATAAACGAAGCGCGAGTTTCATGAGGGTATAGCTATGCCAAATTTATGTGCTGGGGTGTCGCAAGTACCGAAACGTAAGGAAGGGATAGCGTTAAAGAGATTCGGGAAGGAGGACAGAAATCATATGCATGCTGAACTATAATCATTCAGGTAGTGGTTTATGTTAAATACAGAGCATCAATGCCAAAATATCTAATTATTTCATTGTATTAATTACTCATTTATTTAACGTCTTTATTTTCTACACCCGGCGTATGTTAATGGTTTCTATTGGTTATTACAGGTGATTTGACTATCCGGTTATCAATGACCTTCTTGTGGCCATCTAACCATTAATGGAATGATTACTATGAAGCAATTACTTGGTTTTGCTTGTTCACTGCTCCTTTTATCGGGCCCCGTTTTTGCGACTCCGGCCCCAGAATGTGTGAAGGTGAACAAAGCGCAAATCGAAGCGTTATTCGACAAGTGGAATGAATCACTGAAAACGGGTAACGCGAAGACAGTATCTGAAAATTATCTTAGTGATGCAGTATTACTTCCCACGGTGTCGAATAAAGCCCGCTTAACAGATGCTGAGCGTGAGGATTATTTTGAACATTTTCTGGCAAAGAAACCGACCGGGAAAATTGACAGTCGTACCATTCGCCTTGGCTGTAATAAGGCGATTGATGCTGGTACCTATACCTTCACCTTCGCAGACAAATCGACTGTTTCGGCCCGTTATACGTTTACTTACGCATGGGATGGGAAGGCGTGGAAAATTTCCACCCACCACTCTTCAGCAATGCCTGAAGGGTAACAAAACAGATACGTAGGGGGCGGGGATTCACCGCTCCCAGGTGTATTGCGGGCTTGATTAACCAGGGCTAACCGCCCAGACCGTTCCATGATCAAAGAGGCCTGGTAACTATCTATCTTAACGCCTTGTAAATCGACGCCCCGAATATCTAAATCACCCAGTTCAGAATTGGTCAGATCGCAATGCGTGAAGTTCGCTGCTCGCCAGTTAAACGACCAACTTATTCGCCGATAGCGTTAGCCTGACGGGCGTACAGGTATGCGGTTGCTCTGGACACTCCCAGATGCTGCGCCACTGTATCCATGGATTTTCGTACGTTCAGTAAACCTTCCTTACGCAATTGTTGAATCAGTACCTTTCTGTCTTCTGTTTTCAGCGCTCGCGCCGTTGTTGCACGTTCAGCCGCAAAGTTATCAATACGCTGGCGAATCACTTCATTACTGCCAGGATCGAGGTGTTCGCTGACAGGTGAGCACTCGGTTTCAGTAAACCGTGCAAGCGCACTCTGCATCCCGCGAAATAGCGTCATATCAACATTCAGGCATAGCGCCGCGATGTATTTGCCTTGTTCGTCCTTGATGCCAATAGAGGTACTTTTTACCGGGCGACCATCAGCAAACTGATTGCTGTAGTTGGCAACGATGCTAGGAAAATCAGGTGATGCGATCCGCGCCAGTCCAAGCTCCGTTGCGGGCTGGCCAGCTTTGCGACCGGACAGATTATTATGTATGGATAAGATCGCATGCTCAGGGTTCTTGAGGTCATGAACCACAACCTCGCAAAACGGAGAGAAGGTATCGCTCAGTCCTTTGGCGATGGTTTCAATTTGATTGAGTAGCGAGTTATCGTCGGTTTTTGGCATGCCAGTCTCCTGCAGTGATGCCTGTTGCCATTATGGCGGCCAGTTTACAGCGTCCTGGGGCTTCTTTTCCAGACTGGAACAGGCGTATAGCGACAAGGTATCCGCACCGCAGATACCTTAATTAGATTACCCTGCAAGGAATTCACTGTAGCGGTTGATATCAACATTGCCACCGCTGATGATAATGCCGATTCTCTTTCCCCGAAGGCCTGCTTTTCGCGCTCTCGCGGCGGCAAAACCAAGGCAGCCTGTTGGCTCCACGACCATTTTCATTCGTTCCGCGATAAATTTCATTGCGGCAATTAATTCATCATCTGAAACCGTCAGAATATCGTTAACATGTTTCTGGATCAGTGGAAAGGTATGCTGTCCTAGATGTTGGGTTTGCGCGCCATCTGCAATGGTTTTCGGCGTATCGATGTGCACAATTTTGCCACTGCGAAACGACTGTTGACCGTCGTTGCCTGCCTCAGGTTCCACACCATAGATAAGACAATCAGGGGACAAGTGTCGCGCGGCCAGTGCGGAACCAGATAGAAGACCGCCACCACCCAGACAAACAAAAAGGGCATCCAGTGCACCAACTTCTTCAATCAGTTCTTTCGTGGCGGTACCCTGGCCTGCAATAACGTGCGGGTGATCGTAAGGTGGGATCAGCGTTAGTCCCTGTTTTTCTGCCAGATTCCGGCCAATTTTTTCACGATCTTCAGTATAACGGTCGTACATCACGACATGTCCGCCATACCCTTTCGTGGCAGCAACCTTAGCGGCTGGCGCATCGTGCGGCATGATAATTGTCGCCGGAATACCCAGTAATTTTGCGGACAGGGCAATTGCCTGAGCATGGTTTCCGGATGAAAAAGCCACGACGCCGGCTGCTCTCTGTTCTGGTGTAAACTGGCGCAAAGCATTCATCGCGCCGCGAAACTTAAATGCCCCCATCCGCTGGAAGTTTTCGCATTTGAAGAAAACGTCAGCACCAAACTCTTCATTCACCGTTCGTGATGTCATAACCGGTGTCTTGTTCGCATAACCTGCGATACGCTCAGCGGCCGCGGCAACATCGTGGTAATCAGGTAGTGTCATTTCAGTCATTGTTGTTCACCTGTAACAGTTAATAGTCACACTTGTTGTGCTAACGCAATGGCTTCAATTTCTACGGCAAAGCCGTAATGAAGCTCTGCAACGCCAGCGACAGCACGGGCTGGACGGGAATCACCGATCCATTCGCCGTAGATCCGATTAAACGTCGGCCACTGATTAATGTCCGTGACATAGACGCGTACCGATACCAGGTGCTGACGGGAAACGCCGGCTCCTGCCAGACAAGCATCAACATTCTGTAGAGCCAGTCTGGTCTGTTCTTCAAAAGAAGCATCCGCTTTTCTTTCGCCATTAGTCGTGACAGGTAGCTGTCCAGAAATGAAAACGAATCCTCCGGCAGTCACACTATGTGAGTAATGGCCTGCTGGCGGGAAGCTATCCGTCGTTGTGTTCTGGGTAATATTGGTGGGCATGGTTCAATCTCCAGCTTAAGTATTGATGATTCATTTAGTATAAAATAATACAGTTTGTATTATTTTATACACCATCGTCATCCTGGCATCCAGTCTCTTTTTTCAACGACATGGCCCTGTGGACGACGTAAAACGATCGGCATACCCGCTGAAATGCTTGTATAACGTTAGGATTTATGGCTGTGAGGTCGGGCAGGAATGATGAGTACGCAGAAATGATTTTTTGCTTTTACTCGTGGTCGGGAGTTCAGCTGCAATTCACCGACAATTGTATAAATTGATACTTTATGTATTGATTGTGTTGACGCCCGCAATGCCCACTTCTGGCGCGAAGTGGGCAGGGGAAAGATCAGAAAGCAGGCTCGGGAAGTATTTTATTTAAGCAACTTTGACATTAAATCAGGGAACGCTGGTACATCTGTTTCCAATGAGAACGCAGGGTTAATAGCCTTACGTGCAATCAGTCCGTCAATAAATGCAAACAGAATGATGGTTATCGCTTGTGGGTTAATATCCCGACGAAACTCTCCTGCGGCGATACCTTGCGCAATTATTCCCGCAATGCTTTGTCGCATGATGTTATCACTGGCGATAAACGCTTCCCTGAGTTCCGGATTGCGTGCCGATTCGGCCATGATCTCTATCCAAAGGTTGTGCGTGACAGGGTAACCGACATCGCTTATGCAAGAAACGACCTGCTTGCAAAGACGATCAAAAAACGATCCGCTACAGGGCTCATTATGGGCAGCCAGCGCAGTGTTTTGCTCTTCCAGAACGATTGCCCGAATAAGCTCATCCTTACTTTTGAAGTAAGTGTACATGGCTCCCTGGCTGATACCTGCACGCGTGGAAATTTCGCGCACGCTGGTTGCATTGAATCCTTTCTCAGCAAAACAGGCTGCGGCAGCGGTAATAAGCTTATGGTAGGTTTCAGTATTCTTTAGCATATCGACCTTTATCTTTGAATCTATGGCGAAACTTTACCGTGCTTTGAGGCCTGGAACCAGCGATGAGATTTATCGATATCTTGCGTTACTTCATGAGAGGTAATGCACTGAGCATGTTCTTCAGATTCACCATATCCCACGGCAGATGTTCAGCAATGGTAAGCCCGACGGCCTCGGCGTTTGCAGTGGCAAGATTAACCAGTTTAAGCACCTCTTCAATAGTCAGCTTACCCTCGGCCACATCGCCAAAATCATGTTCCCCTCGGCCTGGTTTGGCGAACAAAACAGAACGGAAAAGTGACGGGTCCAGAACATCCAGATCAATATGAATCGCCAGATATTCAATGTGTTCGCGGGCAATCCATTCCATAACCTCGTTGGCACCGTTTTTGACATCATCAGGGCCAACCGTCGCAATCCGGTGATGGGCCAGATAGTCGCTTTCGTATATCAGTGGATTGTGAATGCCGGCAATCATAATTTTTGACGGCGAAACCTTGTGTGTGACGTGGTCCACTAAATCTTTATCGCCCGTGCCAATCAGTGCGCCAAGTACATGGGCATGCGCATTTGGATACTGTTCAGCCGTCTGCACGTCGGGGTGAGAGTCGATCCAAAGCACGCCCAGCTTATCACCGTACTTATTCAGCAGATGCGCGAAGGGCACCAAAGAAACCAGACAGTCACCGCCCAATACGACAATCGCGTCGGGATCGTGTTTTTCAATACGCGTCACCGCATCGTTCAACTGTTTAAGAATCTGTGGTTTACCAGTAATGCCATCTATTACACTCAGCGGCTCGCTTTCAGGTAAAGCAACCGGAACATCCTCGACGGGGCCTTTCGCTTCAGGCGAGAGAAAGGACAACAGAAGTGATCCGAGATGATAGGGGGGATTGTTGCCTCCCTGCCACTGGGGGAAGGAAAGTCGAAGCGTTTTTTTAGCCATAATTTACCTGCTGTCAGTTTCTAAAGAGGATCCTCAAGGCGTATTCGTGTTGGTCGCCTTGTAATGATTGTATGAATGAACGCTCATTCATTATGGGTCAGTATGAAACTTATGCAAGATTGATGATATGTGGGAACCGTTAAACGGTACTATTTCAATGTGCTTTGTGGAGGATTTTGCACATGAAGGCGCTTAACGGTTGGTAATGCATCGCTAAATCTGGTGTTTTTTAAGCAACGCGCGGAGCTGATGGTACGTCAGCCCAAGCAGTTCGGCGGCCTTTTTCTGGTTAAATTTTGCCTGTTGTAGGCTGGTTTGCAGAAACGTCTTTTCTTGCTGTTGCTGGAATGCGCGCAGATCCAGCGGTAACGTTGCCGCTGTAGAGTGGGTTTCCTGCTGCTGAACGTCTGTAGTGTGGCGCTTAAACGGATCTATCACTACCTCGTCCAGCGGATAATCGCTGGTACCATGTCGGTATACCGAGCGTTCAACAACGTTTTTCAATTCGCGGATATTGCCCGGCCAGCGATAGTGGAGAAGTGTTTCTCTGGCTTGTGTGCTAAAACCGGGAAACAGCGGTAATCCAATCTCGCGGCACATTTGAATCGCAAAATGTTCGGCCATCAACATGATGTCGCTTTTACGCTCCCGTAAAGGTGGAAGTTGCACGACATCAAAGGCCAGTCTATCCAACAGGTCTGCGCGGAAAGTACCTTCACTGACCATTCTCGGTAAGTCGGCATTGGTGGCACAGACCAGGCGCACGTTAACCTGCAGCGGCTGGCTACCGCCTACGCGCTCGAGCTCTCCATACTCAATAACGCGCAGCAATTTCTCCTGTACCAACATCGGTGCGGTTGCCAGTTCATCAAGAAAAAGTGTGCCGCCGTCGGCGCGCTCGAAGCGGCCAGGATGGCGTTTTTGCGCTCCGGTAAAAGCGCCAGCTTCATGGCCGAAGAGTTCGGAATCGAGTAAATTTTCGTTCAGCGCCGCACAATTAAGAGAAATAAACGGTCCTTGCCAACGAGTGGAAAGGTAGTGCAGACGGTTGGCGATTAACTCTTTTCCTGTGCCACGCTCACCGATAACGAGCACGGGTTTTTCCAGGGGGGCCAGATGGGAGACTTGTTCCAGCACTTCAATGAAGCTGTTTGCTTCCCCCAGAAGAGTATCTTTGTATCCTGCCATGATGAAATTCACCATTTGTTAGTGTTATTCACCAATTTACCCTAATTATCTCGTCAGGTAAAATTAGATATTATCTTCAAAATCAATAATATAAAAAAGTTGGCACGACAAGTGCATTATGGAAGCAGCAGGGCATTGCCCGATATCAGAACAGTAAGTGAGGATTACATTATGGGTATTTTTTCTCGTTTTGCCGACATCGTGAACGCCAATATTAATGCGTTGCTGGAAAAGGCCGAAGATCCGCAGAAACTGGTGCGGTTGATGATTCAGGAAATGGAAGACACGCTGGTTGAGGTTCGATCTAACTCAGCGCGTGCACTGGCAGAAAAAAAACAGCTGTCCCGCCGGATTGAACAGGCCAGTGCGCAGCAGGCGGAGTGGCAAGAAAAAGCTGAGCTGGCGCTGCGTAAAGAGAAAGAAGATCTGGCGCGTTCTGCATTAATTGAAAAGCAGAAACTGACCGATTTAATTGCCTCTCTGGAGCATGAAGTGACGCTGGTTGACGATACGCTGGCGCGGATGAAAAAAGAGATTGGTGAGCTGGAAAATAAACTCAGTGAAACCCGGGCTCGTCAGCAGGCATTGATGTTGCGTCATCAGGCGGCGAGTTCTTCTCGTGATGTCCGTCGTCAGTTGGATAGCGGCAAACTGGATGAAGCAATGGCCCGCTTTGAATCTTTTGAGCGCCGTATTGATCAGATGGAAGCGGAAGCCGAAAGCCATAACTTCGGTAAGCAAAAATCTCTGGATCAGCAATTTGCTGACCTGAAAGCAGATGATGAAATCAGCGAGCAGCTGGCGCAGCTTAAAGCCAAAATGCAGCAAGACAAGCAATAATAACTACTGGCGGCGCCCGAACGCGCCGCCGCTCATCACCTGTAAGGAGTACTCATGAGCGCGCTATTTCTGGCCATTCCGTTAACTATCTTTGTGCTGTTCGTTTTGCCGATCTGGCTGTGGCTGCATTACAGCAACCGTTCCAGCCGTGGTGAACTGTCGCAAAGCGATCAGCAACGTCTGGTAGAGCTCAACAATGATGCACAGCGTATGCGTGAACGTATTCAGGCGTTGGAAGATATCCTTGATGCCGAACATCCAAACTGGAGGGACCGCTAATGGGGGGCGTTAACCTGAACAAAAAGCTGTGGCGTATCCCGCAGCAGGGCATGGTTAAAGGGGTCTGTGCTGGTATTGCGCACTATCTTGATGTCCCCGTGAAGCTGGTAAGGATCCTGGTGGTACTGTCAGTCTTTTTTGGTCTGGCCTTTTTCACCGTAGTTGCCTATATCGTGTTGACGTTTGTGCTGGACCCAATGCCGGACAACGTCGTATCCGGCGACCAACAGCCATCAAGCGGGGAACTGCTAGATTCCGTCGATCGTGAACTGGCCGCGAGTGAAAAGCGTTTGCGTGAAATGGAGCGTTATGTGACATCGGACACCTTCACATTGCGCAGTCGTTTCCGTCAATTGTGAGGATTGAAATGAATAATCGCTGGCAACGTGCCGGGCAAAGGGTTAAGCCGGGCTTTAAAATAGCAGGCAAGCTGGTACTTTTGACTGCGCTTCGCTACGGCCCCGCAGGTGTTGCGGGGTGGGCGGTGAAATCAGTGGCCCGCCGTCCGTTAAAAATGTTGCTGGTGTTGGTACTGGAGCCATTATTGAGCAAGGTTGCCAGGAAAATTTCCCAACGCTACGGCCAGTGATAGCATGCTCGCAATATTTCCTTAAGATCAAGTATATAGTGTTAGGTGACTTTCCATCATTTAACGGAACGATACTATGTTGAAAAAAGGAGTATTCGCACTAGCGCTGGTCATCGGGATGCCGGTATTTGCGGCCGAGCACTGGATTGATGTTCGTGTTCCTGAACAATATCAGCAGGAACACCTTCAGGGGGCCATCAACATCCCTTTAAAGGATTTGCAGGCACGAATTGCGGCAGAAGTCCCTGATAAGACCGACACCGTGAAGTTGTATTGCAACTCAGGTCGTCAATCCGGGATGGCAAAAGATATGCTGACCGGGATGGGCTATACACAGGTAACCAACGAAGGCGGTATTAGCGGGATTCATCTTCCTAAAGTAGAGAATAAATAATCCGCATGCTTTCTTTTGGCTAAAGGCGACATGAATGATGTCGCCTGATTTCTTTCAGGGAGTTGATAACTCAGTATTAAACCTTATGTTTGCTCCCTGTTTGTTATAATTTCTTCGGTTCCTTCAGCATAACGGGATGGCGATGAAGCGACTTAAAAATGAACTCAACTCGCTGGTTAATCGCGGCGTAGATCGGCATCTGCGCCTGGCTGTCACCGGACTTAGCCGCAGCGGTAAAACAGCGTTTATTACCGCAATGGTAAACCAGTTACTCAATATTCATGCCGGTGCGCGCCTGCCGTTGCTCAGTTGTGTGCGTGAAGAGCGTCTGCTTGGCGTAAAGCGGGTTCCTCAGCGCGATTTTGGTATTCCGCGCTTTACCTATGATGAGGGACTGGCGCAGCTTTATGGCTCTCCGCCAACCTGGCCGACGCCAACGCGTGGCGTCAGTGAAATTCGCCTGGCGTTGCGCTACAAATCCAACGATTCTTTGCTGCGTCACTTTAAAGATACGTCCACGTTGTACCTGGAGATCGTCGATTATCCGGGGGAGTGGCTGCTCGATTTACCGATGCTGGCCCAGGATTACCTTGGCTGGTCACGGCAAATGACCGGATTATTGCAGGGCCAGCGAGGTGAATGGTCGGCCAGATGGCGGCAGCTATGCGAGGGGCTTGACCCGCTGGCGCCTGCTGACGAAAACCGTCTGGCGGAAATCGCCGCGGCGTGGACAGATTATCTGCATCAGTGCAAACAGCAGGGATTGCATTTCATTCAGCCCGGGCGCTTTGTGCTGCCGGGGGACATGGCTGGCGCACCTGCGCTGCAATTTTTCCCGTGGCCGGATGTTGATGCTTTTGGTGAGTCAAAACTGGCACAGGCGGATAAACATACCAACGCAGGTATGTTACGCGACAGGTTTAATTACTACTGCGAAAAGGTCGTGAAAGGGTTCTACAAGAATCACTTCCTGCGCTTTGATCGCCAAATTGTGCTGGTCGATTGCCTGCAACCGCTTAACAGCGGACCACAGGCGTTTAACGATATGCGACTGGCGCTGACACAACTGATGCAAAGTTTTCATTATGGTCAGCGCACGTTGTTCCGCCGGTTGTTCTCGCCGGTAATCGATAAGTTGCTGTTCGCTGCCACCAAGGCCGACCACGTTACGGTCGATCAACATGCCAATATGGTGTCGTTGTTGCAGCAATTGATTCAGGACGCCTGGCAAAATGCTGCGTTTGAAGGCATCAGTATGGACTGTCTGGGACTGGCATCGGTGCAGGCAACCACCAGCGGCCTGATTGATGTGAAGGGCGAGAAGATCCCCGCGTTGCGCGGCAATCGCCTGAGCGACGGCGAGCCGTTGACCGTCTATCCGGGAGAAGTCCCTGCGCGTTTACCGGGCCAGGCTTTTTGGGATCGCCAGGGTTTCCAGTTTGAAGCCTTTCGCCCGCAGGTCATGGATGTAGATAAACCCTTACCGCATATTCGCCTGGATGCCGCGCTGGAGTTTTTAATAGGAGATAAATTGCGATGAGCGAGCCGTTAAAACCGCGTATCGATTTCTCAGGTCCACTGGAAGTGGAACCAAACACGGCATTTAAAGCACAGCAAATGTTCAACGATACGGAGGCGCAGACTTTTTCTCCGGCGACAGTGGATGAACCACTGGAAGACGAAGGTCAGGCAGAAGCCGTTGTTGATGCGGCCCTTCGCCCTAAACGCAGTCTGTGGCGCAAGATGGTGATGGGCGGGCTGGCACTGTTTGGCGTAAGCGTTGTCGCTCAGGGTGTGCAGTGGACCATGAACGCCTGGCAGACTCAGGACTGGGTCGCGCTGGGGGGCTGTGCTGCGGGTGCGCTGATTATTGGCGCAGGCGTTGGGTCGGTGGCAACCGAGTGGCGTCGGCTGTGGCGTTTGCGTCAACGCGCACACGAGCGTGATGAAGCGCGTGATCTGCTCCACAGCCATGGAACCGGAAAAGGCCGCGCATTTTGTGAAAAGCTGGCGCAGCAGGCGGGTATCGATCAGTCTCATCCTGCGCTACAACGCTGGTATGCCTCTATCCATGAAACGCAGAATGATCGGGAAGTTGTGAGCCTGTATGCCCACCTGGTGCAGCCAGTGCTGGATGCGCAAGCACGACGTGAGATCAGTCGTTCTGCGGCGGAATCCACGCTGATGATTGCCGTCAGCCCGTTAGCGTTGGTGGATATGGCGTTTATTGCCTGGCGAAATCTGCGGTTGATTAACCGTATAGCTACGCTGTATGGCATCGAACTCGGCTATTACAGCCGCCTGCGCCTGTTTCGTCTGGTACTGTTAAATATCGCTTTTGCCGGGGCCAGCGAGTTGGTGCGGGAAGTGGGGATGGACTGGATGTCGCAGGATTTAGCGGCCCGGTTATCCACGCGTGCCGCGCAGGGTATTGGCGCGGGCTTGTTAACAGCGCGTCTGGGGATTAAAGCGATGGAGCTGTGCCGTCCATTACCGTGGATTGATGATGATAAACCGCGACTGGGGGATTTCCGCCGTCAGTTGATCGGTCAGGTGAAAGAGACCTTACAAAAGAACAAATCCCCGCGCGAAAGTTGAGTAAATACGGGTGCCGATCGTATAACTTTACGCCCCGGCGCCCAATTTTCCAGCGTGCTGTCAATATTTGTTGACAGAGTCCTTCCTGCTAACCCAATACTGGCTTATCATTTAATACATAATCCCTTGTCCAGGTGAAGGTTCCTATGCGTTTGGAAGTCTTTTGTGAAGACCGTCTTGGTCTGACCCGCGAATTGCTCGATTTACTGGTGCTGAGAAGCATTGATTTACGCGGTATCGAGATTGACCCCATCGGGCGAATTTACCTTAATTTTGCGGAGCTGGAGTTCACTAACTTCAGCAGCCTGATGGCTGAAATCCGCCGCATCGCAGGGGTAACGGACGTCCGTACCGTGCCCTGGATGCCTTCCGAACGCGAACATCTGGCGCTTAGCGCGTTGCTTGAAGCATTGCCTGAACCCGTTCTTTCTCTGGATATGAAAAGCAAAGTGGAGATGGCAAACCCGGCAAGTTGCCAGCTTTTTGCCCATCCCCAGGAGCGGATGCGCAACCACACGGCGGCACAGCTCATTAATGGGTTTAACTTCCAGCGCTGGCTGGAAAGTAATCCGCAGGATTCCCATAGTGAACATGTGGTAATTAACGGACAGAACTTCCTGATGGAAATTACGCCGGTCCATTTGCAGGGCGAAAATCAGGAGCAAATGCTGACCGGTGCCGTTGTCATGTTGCGTTCTACCCTCCGCATGGGCCGTCAATTGCAAAACATGACCACCCAGGATCTGAGCGCATTCAGCCAGATTATTGCCGTAAGCGCCAAAATGAAACACGTTGTTGAACAGGCGCGCAAGTTGGCGACGCTGAGTGCGCCGCTGCTGATCACCGGGAATACCGGTACGGGCAAAGATCTCTTTGCGCATGCCTGCCATCTGGCGAGCCCACGTGCGTCAAAACCTTATCTGGCGCTGAACTGCGCGTCTATTCCTGAAGATGCGGTAGAAAGCGAACTGTTTGGTCACGCCCCGGAAGGTAAAAAAGGGTTCTTCGAGCAGGCGAATGGCGGTTCAGTGTTGTTGGATGAGATTGGCGAAATGTCGCCGCGCATGCAGACGAAATTGCTGCGCTTCCTCAATGACGGGACGTTCCGTCGCGTGGGTGAAGATCATGAAGTTCATGTTGATGTTCGTGTAATCTGCGCGACGCAAAAGAACCTGGTGGAACTGGTGCAGAAAGGTCTTTTCCGCGAAGATCTCTATTATCGTCTGAATGTCCTGACGCTTAATCTGCCGCCGCTACGCGATTGCCCACAAGATATTATGCCACTCACAGAGCTGTTTGTGGCGCGTTTTGCCGATGAGCAGGGTGTACCGCGTCCGAAGTTGTCTGCCGATCTCAGCACGGTGCTCACCCGCTACGGCTGGCCGGGCAATGTGCGTCAGCTTAAAAATGCTATCTATCGGGCGTTAACTCAGCTTGAGGGCTATGAACTGCGTCCGCAGGATATCTTATTGCCGGATTATGATGCAGCGACAGTTGCCGTCGGAGAAGAGGTGATGGAAGGGTCGCTGGATGAGATCACCAGCCGCTTTGAACGTTCCGTGTTGACGCAGCTTTATATGAATTATCCCAGCACGCGTAAACTGGCTAAACGCCTGGGGGTTTCACATACCGCGATTGCCAATAAGTTACGCGAGTATGGTTTGAGTCAGCAGAAAAAAAACGAAGAGTAATGATGCAAATAAAAATGCCTCCATCCGGAGGCATTTTTGTATTCAGGGCAACTTAGGCTTTCAGCACGGCCAACGCTGCATCATAGTCAGGCTCGTTGGTAATTTCATTGACCAGTTGGCTGAACACGATGTTGTCATTTTCGTCGATAACGACAACGGCACGAGCAGCCAGACCTTTCAGCGGACCTTCGGCAATTTCAACGCCGTAGTTTTTCAGGAATTCAGCGTTACGCAGGGTGGACAGCGTGATAACGTTGCTCAGACCTTCCGCGCCGCAAAAACGAGAATGGGCGAATGGCAGATCGGCTGAAATGCACAGTACGACGGTGTTGTCGATTTCTGTCGCCAGTTGGTTAAACTTACGTACTGATGCCGCGCACACGCCGGTATCGATGCTTGGGAAAATATTCAGCACTTTGCGCTTGCCTGCGAACTGGCCCAGCGTAACGTCAGACAGGTCTTTAGCCACAAGGGTAAAAGCCTGGGCTTTGCTTCCAGCCTGAGGAATAGAGCCGGCAACTGCAACCGGGTTGCCCTGGAAATGAACGGTTTGTGACATGGTTATCTTCCTGTTTACATATAGTTAACGTCAAGGCTAGTTTATGCCATCAGCAGTTAACACGGCAAACGCTATTTGCGGATATCCGCTTCAGGGACTGCATTAAGGAAAACAAATGAGATCAGTTAAGGTGTATGAGGAAGCCTGGCCGTTACACACTCCCTTTGTGATTGCCCGCGGGAGCAGGACCGAAGCGCATGTGGTGGTGGTTGAACTGGAAGAGAATGGTGTAAAGGGCGTTGGAGAATGTACGCCTTATCCTCGCTATGGCGAAAGCGATGCGTCGGTACTGGCTCAAATCATGAGTGTTGTGCCGCAACTGGAACACGGTGTGACGCGTGAAGCGCTGCAGGCATTGCTGCCCGCGGGGGCGGCGCGTAATGCCGTTGACTGTGCGCTTTGGGATCTCAATGCGCGTCAGCAACAACAGTCTCTGGCCGACTACGTTGGTACTGAACTGGATGCAACAGTAACGACCGCGCAAACCGTCGTGATCGGCACGCCGGAGCAGATGGCGGCGAGCGCGACTGCGCTATGGGATAACGGTGCCAGATTGCTGAAAGTCAAACTGGATGCACACTTAATCAGCGAAAGGATGGTTGCGATCCGGGCGGCTGTGCCTGAGGCGACAATCATTGTTGATGCTAATGAATCCTGGCGTGCTGAAGGGCTGGCCGCACGCTGCCAGTTAATGGCGGATTTAGGCGTTGCGATGCTGGAGCAGCCTCTGCCGGCTAATGATGATGCCGCGCTGGAGAATTTCGTGCATCCGCTGCCTGTCTGTGCAGATGAAAGCTGCCATACCCGCAGCAGTCTGAAAGCGCTGCATGGACGCTATGAAATGGTCAATATCAAACTGGATAAGACAGGCGGACTGACGGAGGCGCTGGCGCTGGCGACCGAAGCCCGCGAGCAGGGATTTGCACTCATGCTGGGCTGTATGTTGTGTACATCAAGGGCGATCGGCGCTGCATTGCCGCTTACGCCACAGGTCAACTTTGCCGATCTGGATGGCCCAACGTGGCTGGCCCGAGACGTGGAGCCTGCCTTGCATTTTACAACCGGACAGCTTCATCTCAAGGATGCCAGCGCAAAAGATTAGACATTGCCAGCAGGTATTTTTCGCTCGCTTCATCCGATGAAATGGGCGGAAATTCTGCAGTAATGCAATGTAGGTTTAGATCGGCGCACCAGCTACCAAAAGAGCCCGGCGTTTCATAACCGACGCTGGTTACCAGCGGCAATTCGAACGACTGCGCCAGCCACGCGCCTAATTCGCTGTGTCTGGGATCTTCAATACAGGCCAGCGGATCGTGGAAAGAAACTACCCATGCAGGATGAATGAGGTGAATAAGTTGGCATAGTGCCTGGGTCTCAGGCTCAGATCCCGGATGATCGCCAGTCAATAACACCACATCACGCTCTTCTGCGCTGCTGTTCCAGCGATATACCGTTTCACCGGATTTCCAGTTTGCCGCCGGAAAGTTACGGTTAAGATCCACGCCGTTTGCATTTGCACGCAGACCCAACTGGCAACCGTCAGGGTTTACCGCCAGCACCACATGATGGCGACGCAGGGAGGGGTTAAGCGTACGCAATGCGCAGGAAAGGGTAACGACCGAGGAGTTTTCGTCGCCGTGCGTTCCCGCCAGTATCAGGCCGCTTTCACGATCGGCTGCCGGTGCCGGGAACCAGATTAGCGGCGCGCCCAATAGTGAACGTCCGTAATGTTCGGTTCCTGGCGGAAATGCGCCGCGCTCGGCACGGGGGCGGGTAACGGTCATAGTCATCTCTGAATGCTGGGATAGTTACTCGCAGTGTTGTGCAAAATGTATGGATAATCAAATCGTTTTCACACACTTATCTTTTCAGGTGTAATATCACTTTCCTGTCGGAAGTTAATTGCATTTCCTGCTGGCGATACAAATAATTACACATTCACTTAGTAGCCGGAATTGAGGGTATCTTATGCAGCATTCTGTTTCAGTAACCTGTTGTGCGCTGTTGGTTAGCAGCATTTCATTATCCTGGGCTGCTGATGTTCCCAGCGGGACGGTACTGGCAGAAAAGCAAGAACTGGTGCGTCATATAAAAGATGAGCCAGCGTCACTCGATCCGGCAAAAGCCGTTGGGCTTCCAGAAATTCAGGTTATTCGCGATTTATTCGAAGGGCTGGTCAACCAGAATGAAAAGGGTGAGATTATTCCCGGTGTCGCCACACAGTGGAAGAGTAATGATAACCGTATCTGGACGTTTACGTTGCGCAATAATGCGCAATGGGCCGATGGCACGCCGGTAACGGCACAGGATTTTGTCTACAGTTGGCAGCGTCTGGTTGACCCGAAAACACTATCGCCGTTTGCCTGGTTTGCCGCGCTAGCAGGGATCAACAATGCCCAGGCGATCATCGATGGCAAAGCCGCGCCCGATAAGTTAGGTGTCAGCGCGGTGGATGCGCATACCTTCAAAGTGCAGTTGGACAAACCGCTACCCTGGTTTGCCAACCTGACAGCGAGCTTTGCGTTTTATCCTGTCCAAAAAACCAATGTCGAAAGCGGTAAAGAGTGGACGAAGCCAGGCAACCTTATCGGTAACGGTGCCTATGTGCTGAAAGACCGTGTGGTTAACGAGAAACTGGAAGTTGTGCCGAATACACATTATTGGGACAACGCCAAAACGGTGCTGCAAAAAGTGACTTTCCTGCCGATTAACCAGGAGTCTGCTGCGACCAAACGCTATCTTGCTGGCGATATTGATATTACTGAGTCCTTCCCGAAAAATATGTATCAGAAGCTATTGAAGGATATTCCGGGCCAGGTGTATACGCCGCCGCAGCTTGGTACTTATTACTATGCATTTAACACGCAAAAAGGGCCGACTGCCGATTCACGCGTGCGTCTGGCGCTCAGTATGACTATCGATCGTCGTCTGATGGCGGAGAAAGTATTAGGAACTGGCGAAAAACCCGCCTGGCACTTTACGCCGGATGTGACGGCAGGATTTATCCCGGAACCTTCTCCGTTTGAACAAATGAGTCAGGAAGAGCTTAATGCCCAGGCGAAAACGCTGCTGCGTGCCGCGGGCTATGGTCCGCAGAAACCGCTTAAACTCACACTGCTGTACAACACCTCTGAAAACCATCAGAAGATTGCTATTGCTGTGGCTTCCATGTGGAAGAAAAATCTTGGCGTGGATGTGAGGCTACAGAACCAGGAGTGGAAAACCTATATTGATAGTCGTAATACCGGCAACTTTGATGTTATCCGTGCCTCCTGGGTGGGCGACTACAATGAGCCTTCTACGTTCCTGTCATTATTAACATCGACCCATACGGGCAATATCTCCCGCTTTAATAATCCGGCATACGATAAAGTGTTGACCCAGGCTACTCTGGAAAATACAGAGAAAGCGCGGAATGCTGATTATAACGCTGCGGAGAAAATTCTGATGGAACAGGCACCTATTGCGCCGATTTATCAGTACACCAACGGACGTTTAATTAAACCGTGGCTGAAAGGGTATCCGATTACCAACCCAGAGGATGTGGCATACAGTCGCACTATGTATATTGTTAAGCACTAATTGCGTACGTCCTCCTGTTAACCTTCGTTAACCACTTCAAAACCAGAACTGGCGCTGACTTCAGCGCCAGCATCTCCAGACAATCAGTATCAACCTCATTAGAAATAATGATAAAAATATATCTAATGAATTATTCATACTGCAGATTTCGATTTATACCGTCATTTAAACTTAATGAAATGGTATTCTTCAATAAAAAACACTGTCGGTGCTTGTCGAAAATAAGGTTTAATAATTAGAGTTGTGGTGCAAAATATGAAATGGGACTGAAAGCAACGGGGCAATAAGCTTGTGCATTGTGGATGAGGAAAATATTGTCGGAACCCAACAAAGAACGGTCAGCTATATTAACCTGCATAATCTGATGTTATATTTGAAGAAAAAACAGCCGTGCAACCATGGCGACAGTACTTAAGGGCCGTTAACTGGCGAGCAAGGTATTCGAAACTGCCGGGGGGCATGGCCCTGATATGGCCGATGATTGCCATAATCTCAATGAATTAATGTTTATTAATATTATGTCATGTGTTTATGTATGTGGTTAGATTTTAGTCTGATTAAGCTACTGATGGTATCTGGCCAGGTTATCAGATTGTGACTATGGTTATTTGCAGTGTAAAAACCAATATGGATTGCATGTGGCTTAGAATTAACTTTGTTGGTACTTTGTAAGAAATTCCCACTACCTACAGTGACGCCATTACCTGTTGAATCATCGGGATTTTCTCCAGAGAAGCCTTATGTAATCGGCATAGTAACCTGACCAGAGCCCAGTTATCGTAACGTTAGTATCCGTGCCAGACACATACTTAAACCTGTTTCTTCTCTGCGCGGACATCTATTTCCTGGTGTTTCAAGGGACTACTAAACAGCAGGGAAAAGCTGTATATTTCGCAGGGTTGACATGCTCTGACTTGTAAGTGCAGTTACTAGATTATAAACAAAGGATTATGAATGTTTTTGATTACTATTTGTTACGCACTTTTTGCTTTGTGTCTTTTTGCAACATTTTATGTCTTGATGACGTACGAAAAACCGGGAAAATTGCACAACTGGGAAATTATAGTATTAATAATTATTTCTACATTCTGGCTTCCTGAGCTGATTATTCTGGTTTTCTCTTTTGCGCTTCTGGGACCAATGCTTTTGGGGATCAGGCATCTGCGCCGGCAGAGTGTTTCCGCCTGAATCATTGGTACCTTAACCTCGTACTGCACAAGGGGTTCCGGCCAAATCTGGCCTGTGAACAGTGGGGACCGACCGGAAGATTGTTAGCGATGAATGTGACTCGCTACAGGGTTATTCTCATTATTGACGTCGAAATACCAACTCTGTACAAACGATTCCGGCATCTGAACGATAAATTTGTGGCGTGCAGGAGTTTCAATTTTAATTGTCCGGGTGTCGTTTTCTGGCGCACAGCGGAGAGAACGCAGGTAGCGGTTATCTACGGTGTTGATGTTGCAACGATGTATAAAAATTACCTACAGGGTGAGCATAAACATCATAGTGAGTCATCTATATTTCTTGAACAGTGTTGAAGTATGGGCAGATACCGTCTCTCTGAATTGTTAATGATTTTGGGTTTATGTGAAAATAATGATCATTGTATTGCTGTGGATTTTTAATCAATTTGTTGGGAGTTAGTATGAAAGATATCCATAGTGATTTTCCCTTGCAGTGTTTAATCTGGGTATCTGACGCAACGTAGTTTGGCTCCCTAATTTTTACATTCTTGCCTGTACGTCTTACGCCCTGTCATATCAATTCTGTAACGGGCACGAAACCATCGTCTGCAATGTCCTCGGCTTCTTTCCCCTCCAACATCCGGCCTCATCCATTCGCGAGCGGCCTCTGGTGGCAGCACCATAGGTCACGGTGAATGAAGCTTAGTTGAATACCTTCCGCTGTTTACCTTCGTTAACAACATCAAAAAAACAAAGCTGGCGTGGATTTCTCCAACAGTATCTCCTGGCGTTCAACCTGCTGCACATCCACCGTTACTTTGCTTCAGTACGTCACTACAAAAGTTATTTATTGGATGAATACGCTATTTGTTTAACAACCATTGAAATAGACAGATACACAATATTTTTTGGCTGAGACAACTCTTCGTTGAGGCAACTCCATTTCACGTAGGGTAAAAATAAAAAATATTATGAAACAAATACTTATATTGAAAGATGAAGACTTGCTGGCACGAGGTAACGATCGCTACGTCTTCCAGCATCCACAGGATAGTAAACTGCTGGTCAAAATCGTGATTCCAGGCATTGCGAAATATAAAAGCAAGCTACGTGAGGTCTTTCGGGACATCAAAGAATGTAAGTTGAGTCACCAAACCGACGCATTTTATATGCAAAAAATTGAAGGACTTGTTGAAACAAATAAAGGAATAGGGCAACTCACGGTTAAGGAATGTGATGAGCATGGTCACATCGCGCAAACGCTTTATCAGCTTGCCCTGAACAAAGAACTTGATGCCAGCAAATTGCAGAAGTTGAATGTTTTTTTAGCGTGGTTTGTCAGTACCGGTGTCATTATTAACTCCCTGCATTGTAAAAATATCGTCTACGCCTGGGATGCCACGCGTCAGGAATATTGTTTCAAAGTCATTGATGGTTTTGGTGACAAAACGTTTTTTCAGCTCAGTAAGTTTTCAGCGGCAATACGCGATAAAAATAAAGTCAAATGTCTCAAGCGGATGCTACGGGATCTGAACCACCTGCAACATACGTAATCCGCAGAAATTGTTGACGATATGGCGTGGGAACGCGGCTACCGTAATATCGCCGTGTCAAATGCCTGTAGCGAGTGGTTATCCTGGAAAGCGGCAACCCGGCCACATGAAGACACTATAACAGAGAAGATCATACGTCCGGGGGCTGATGCTCCCGACAAATTAACATCGAATCATCCTCGCTCAACGGTTCTTTCGTTAAATTACAAAATCCCTGACCATTTACTTTTTGGTGGAACCGACAGCTCTGGCACAGACCAAATCCCGGCACATTACTGGTGCGCTGAATGCCCCGCAGAAGTTCGAAGAGTAGCTCCTTGAGTAAACCCGCGCGTTCACCCATCGCAGATTCGCCCGTCATCAAAAATGAGGGGGGAAGCAGGGCATCCAGCAAATTTTTGGCCGACTCGGTGAGCTGCAGATGAACGCTACGCTTATCCCTGGCATCCTGCGTGCGTACCACCAGTCCTTTTGATTCCAACAACTTTAGCGATTGTGACACCGTTCCTTTGGTGAGACCGAGGTAGTCCGTCACGGCGAGAGGCGTATTGGAGTAGCGGTTACAGCGTGCGAGATACATCAACGCACTGAGCTGTACTGGCTGAAGATCCGCCAGTAAAGGATGCTGGCGAAACCACATCCGCGTCAGACCAGACAGTCGGTCCAGTACGTCAAAAAGCGACATATCATGCATAACAAAATCCTCCTCGGCATATAGTATCGACTAAAAACTATATTGACAAAGCATAAAACTGGCGTAGCATAAATTATAGTATCGATTCGATACTATAATTTAAAGGAGAGGTATCATGACCAAAGCCCGTTTTTATCATGCTGGTTGCCCGGTTTGCGTTTCCGCAGAAGAAACACTGCTACAGTATCTGTCCCCGGATGTGGAAATCGAGGTTATTCATTTGGGAGAACAACCCGATCACGTTGCAGAGGCGGAGCGAATCGGAGTGAAGTCTGTTCCCGCTCTGGTAATCGACGGTAATGTGCTGCATATCAACTTTGGCGCACCTATCGAAGCGCTGAAATAGCGTCGCATGTTCGGGAAGTCGCGTGAGCTATTTCCCGAACCGGCGTGGACATAGGGAAGGGGGGATTTATGTGTGCGGCAGAAAAGTATCATCCTGTCGATTGCGATCTGCATGACTATCTGGAGATTGCCTGTCTTTATCACTATTTGCTGCGCATTGAACTGACTTCCGGGGAACACTTTGATGCCAGGGCCGTGACGACATGCACCACAGCAGACAAAGAGGAATTCTTGCTTGTGGAGTGCCATGAACACCATCATAGAATTCGCCTGGACTATCTGTCAGCCATTACCCCATTGACGGCTGGCGCCACTTTTAGCACCGTGATATTCCGTTGAATTTACACGTAAAAAGACTGCGCCACCGTTATACGGTGTAAATGCGGATGTCATGCGCCTGAAAAGCGGTGCCGTACTGTTTGCTGATGTTTTCCTCCACGACAATGACATCAATGTTACTGCTGGCGGTGACAACATAACGTGCGACGGCAGGGATCTTATCCGCCGTCAGTGCGACGATAGTTTCGTTACACTGCTTAATTACCGCTTTTTTAAACTCACAATCGGCGTAATCAAACCCGGTTAATCCGGACTCCGGTGCCATCGCACAACCACCAATAAAACCTTGATCAAATAAAATATCCTGTACCTGGGCAATGGCTGTCGGACCTACGCACCCACCGGACGATCGCTGCACTGGCCCACCTAACATGATGACCTCGAATAGCGGTTTTTTCAGCAGTACGGCGGCAATATCAGGTGAATTTGTCACGACGGTTAATGCCAGCTCAGCGGGAAGGGCTTCAGCCATTGCCAGGTTGGTTGTTCCTGTGTCGATAAAAATACAGCTTCCGGATTTCACTAGCCGGGCACATCTTTGCGCGATGCTGCTCTTTTTCGCGGTATTAATATTCTTGCGTACTGTGATGTCAGCTGACTCTGGTAGTGAAATGACAGCCCCGCCATAGACTTTCTTGCAAACACCTTCTTTACACAACTCATGTAAATCGCGGCGGATCGTATGTTCTGACACCCCCAAACGGACGGCCAGTTCAGTACAGATCACTCTGCCGTTTTCCTGCAGGATCTGATAGATAAGCGCCTGGCGTTGATCCGGGAATGCAGCGTAATCGAGCATGAGAACTCCATAAAAATAAACATCGAGCAATAACGTGCATAATCCTGCATTATAATGCAGGATGTCAATATCCCTTAACGGGGGCGTACCGTTCAGAGTAAACGATAAGAGGATCGCGATGAAAATTGCACACATGGCTTTATGGACCCGGGATCTTGAACGACAAGCCCGGTTCTGGGTGTCGTTTTTTGATGGTGTGATAAACGAAAAATACTGCAGCAAAACCAATCCCGGGTTTGAATCTTATTTCGTCAACATTGGTGAGGACATTGCGATTGAGTTAATGACCAAACCGGGACTGACCCACCCTGTACCTGACAATAACACTTCAGGATGGGTGCATCTGGCTCTCTCTGTTGGTGGCGCGGGGCATGTTGATGCTCTGGCTATACGCGCAAAAGAACAGGGCATCCTGGTCTCCGGACCGCGAACCACCGGTGACGGGTATTACGAGGCCGTCATTCAGGACCCCGACGGTAATTTAATCGAGATTGTAGCGTAATACGTAGATCAGTCCGGATGACAAAATTGCCCGCGCAGGATCTGTAGTTCAGTAATACCTCGGGTTATTTGTTGGGTGGCCAGACCGAGTGTTGCGGCAGCCTCTCTGAACTTCAGCGTTTCGGCTGCCGTAAAAAATATCTTTCATGTGTCGAGTTTATCCAGCATATGAGTCGCTGGCCCGTGAAATTGGATGCACCGCAAGTGGATGTGACGGACAGCGCTGTACTGCCACATTGTGAATAGCGCTATTCATGACTTGTCTTCATAGGTTTGTCCTTATTTAACCCTCTAATCGTCGATACGCTGAGCCTCTATAATTTTTGCGTTTTCAGCATTCGGCGGCAGAGACTGTCGCCTCCCCGGAGAATCGAACATGTCAAATCATTTGAATGCCAGACAACTGGCAGTTGTCCCCATTGCAGCATTCACTGCCACAGGACAGCCAGATAAGCTGGAGTCAGCGCTTAATGCAGGGTTAGCTGTTGACTGGAACAGCCTGCTGGCGGGGAGCCAAACGCAAACCCAACTGGTTGGACAGCCGGTTAGCGGTCCGCTGTTTGATTTTGCCCCTGCCATTGATACCTGGCTTAAAGCACATCTGTTTGGCGATATTTTTCAGCGCGATGTGCTGGACTGGCCGACTCGTGAACTGGCAACCGTCTCTGCGTTAGCCGTACTGGGCGGCGTGAACAGCCAACTGAAAAGTCACTTCGCGATCAGCCTGAATGTTGGGTTCCGCCCTGAGCAACTTATCGCGTTTACTGCGCTACTTAAGCAGCACTGTGGTGCTGAGATTGCAGAAAATGCCCGTGCAGTTCTTGATGAATGTATTTAAGGAATTCCGTTAGCTAATACCCCAGCAGGAGTCATGATGAACGAACAATTTGATGGCAACAGCGTCTTCCCCCGGGGAGAGAAAAATGAAGCCTATGCGAAGTACTTCACCGGGACCAGCTATCTGACCATGCTTTCAATGGAAGGAGTGGTGATTGGTAACGTTGCATTTGAACCTGGCTGCCGTAATTTTTGGCACATTCATCATCAGGGCGGTCAAATTCTGCTGGTGACTGGCGGCAGAGGCTGGTACCAAGCGTGGAATCAACCTGCGCGAGAACTGAAAACGGGTGATGTGGTTCATATTCCGGCGGGAATGAAACACTGGCACGGAGCTGCACGTGATAGCTGGTTTGCCCATATTGCGGTAGAAATCCCGGTAGCAGGCGCATCGAATGAATGGCTGGAGCCGGTCGCTGACGCCGAGTACAACCTGTTGCCCTGAGCTATGCTGGTTGAGGTGCACTTTATCTCTGAGGAGATCGAAATAGCCATGAACGTGAAGGGTTATGCCGCGCTGGCGGTGAAAGAAGATCTGGTCCCGCACAGTTTTGTTCGTCGTGAAGGTGCCGGAAGGAATCGACTTACGTGGTGCTGCACCGTTGTTGTGTGCCGGTATCACCACATGGTCGCCGTTGCGTCACTGGCAGGTTGGGCAGGGGAGTAAAGTCGCTGTTGTTGGGTTGGGTGGCCTGGGACACATGGCGATCAAGATTGCTAAAGCATTGGGGGCTGATGTTACGTTATTCACGCGGTCGCCAGGCAAAGAAGCTGATGCCAGACGCCCGGGGGCAGTGATGTTGTGCTTTCAGCAGACAGCGAACAGATGAAAGACGCGGGTATCCGCGTCTTGATTTTGGTTAGTGGGCAGAAGGTTGTGCCTCGGCGTTATCCATATACAACGTCTGACTGGGGAACGCAAAGTCAGCACCGTTTTCCTGAACTATTGTAATAATTTTCAAGTACACATCTTGTTGTACAGCAAGCCACTCCTGCCACACGGTGGTTTTCGTGAAGCAATACACCATGATATTCAGCGATGAATCGGCAAATTCATTAAAATAGACCAGCAGGGTTTGTTTTTGATCTATTCCGGGATGATTTTGCAACATTTTTCTGACCGACTCGACAACTGCGCCAATTTTATCAGCATCTTCATAACGTAACCCGATCACCGTTTTGATTCGTCGATTACTCATCCGCCCCGGGTTTTCTACACTGATGGAAGAGAAAATTGAGTTCGGCACGTATAACGGACGGTGGTCGAAGGTGTTTATTTTGGTCATTCTCCAGCCGATTTCCGTTACCGTACCTTCGATATTTCGGTCCGGAGAGCGGATCCAGTCACCGATGCTAAACGGCCTGTCGAAGTAGAGCATAATGCCAGAGAAAAAATTGCTCAGGATATCTTTACCTGCCATACCGACAGCGATACCGCCGATGCCGCCGAACGTTAACAGCCCTGACAGGCTCATGCCGAAATGCTCACCGTACAGCAAGATGATGGCGACGACGATCGTAATCTTAATGATGCGTGACATGATCCTCGCACTGGTGATATCTCTGCCCTTACTAATCTGCGTTTTTTCAAACTGGTTGATGACCAGAAAGAGTTTTATCGTCAGGATCAACGCAATCAACGAGGTACAGATAAAGTCGACCACGCTTGGGGAGATAAATTTCAGCTTATAACTATCGATGACGTTATTCGCAATAGTGCCAAACGTACCAATGATAATGGCATAAACAAAAAACTGTGCTGCGTGGAATATGAATCCTTTGCAGTGTTTTTCACTACGATGAAACCACACGCTCATCAGGACTAACGCTGCACAGCTGCTGAGAATTACCGTTAAATTAAACGCATTATTTATAAACAGTTCAGCGATCATGATTCTCCCAGGTCACTCTGTGTTAGCTAAATATCATCTGATATCCTTCATCAGCGGATATTTTACCTAGTTCAGGCTGTCAGATCATTCATCAAAAGGAGAGCGAAATAATACAATCAGCGTTATTTTCAGGCGAATAGTACGCATGTCAAGTTTGAGTGTGGCGTATGTAGCAGACAGTGAGTTGATGTCATGGTATTGTTGCTGCAAAGTAACACGGTATTCATCTGCATAAGGACGATATTATGATCATGGCTAAGCTGAAGACAGCGAAGGGACGGAAGTTTCTGTTATGTCTGCTTGGGGTATTTATTATTGCGGCATCGGTTGTGACGCGCGCGACGATTGGTGGCGTCATTGAACAGTATGACATTCCGCTTTCCGACTGGACAGCTTCGATGTATGCCATTCAATCCGCAATGATTTGCGTCTACAGTATGGTTTTTACTATTTTGCTGGCTATTCCGCTCGGTATCTATTTCCTCGGAGGCGAGGAGAAGCACTAAGAACATGTCATGCCGGATGACATCGCCATCCGGCATTTTGCTACAGGGTTAATCGTCTTCTTCGTCGTCCAGTTCAACCGGGGTCTGGTACTGATCCGGTTTGATAACCAGCAGGTCGCAACGCAGATGGTCGATAACCTGTTCTGCGGTATTCCCCAAAAACGCAGCTGATATGCCGGTGCGCCCAACGGTGCCGAGTACCACGATACCCGCCTGTAAATGCTCAGCTAAATCCGGGATGACCTCTTCAGGCAATCCTTTTTCAACGTGTGTAACTTTTTCATCAATACTGAATTTCTGGCGTAATGCCTTCATGGCCAGCAGATGTTGTCCACGGATGGCGTCGTTGTACACGCTGGGATCAAATTCAGGTAGCTCAATCGCAATGTTGATAGGCGTTACAGGATAGGCGCCCACCAGGTGTACTTCGGTATGGTTAACCTGTTCTGCGAGCTGCAACGTTTCTTTGACCAGTTTTTCGTTGAGTGCATTGTGATATGCCTCTTCACTGGCGAGGTTCACCGCTACCAGCGCTTTACCACCTTCCGGCCACGGCTGATCTTTGACCATCCATACCGGGCTTGGACATTTACGCAACAAATGCCAGTCAGTTGGTGTGAAAATTACGGCTTCAAGGCGATCGTGTTGGTGTGCCATTTTGAGCACCAGGTCATGCTTAGCGCTGATCACTTCCTGGATGATGGCTTCAAAGGGACGGTTGTGCCAGACCACTTTAATATCAAGCGGGATCCCTGCTTCGATATAGTATTTCGCTTGTTCACGTATCCATGCAGTTCGCTGGCTGATGACCCCCTGACGCATTGCCGTACGCTCGTCCGGCGACAGCAGGGTGGTCATCTCGTAGGAAAAGTCATAGATCGGCAAAAAGGCTTTAATTTTGCCACCAATCCGTTGATGCAAATAAACAGCTCGCCGTAATGCTGGTTGATCGTCCTGGTTTGGATCGATGACTACCAGCATGTTTTGATACATAGCCATACAGGGTCTCCTTACAACTGTCACCGCAGTTTGTATTTAAAAGAGTAACCCAATAATGTGGATTGAAACAGGGGAGAACCTCTTGCCAGATCAATAAACTGGGGAAATCTCCAGCTTTTCCCCACATCCCGCTCAATTTAAACCATTTTCCGTTGTTGCTATTGTGCTTGCGCACTACACGGAAAAAGTTTGGACGTGTGGACGTTTCAACTGCCCGGCAATCTCTTTAAGAGTTAAGAGTGCCCGGTGAAGTTGTTCGATCTCCGGCCCACCAATGCACAGTCGGATACCTGACTGCTCGGATAACGGGTTGACCTCTGTTGATACGGGTGAGGTAACTTTGATCCCTGCCGCTAAGGCTGCTTCGTAGAACGGCTGTACGCTTTCGCGAGCCAGTGGCAACCAGAGGTGAAAGCTGGGATGCCCGGAGCGATAAAGATGCTCACCTAAAATAGAAAAGGCTAATTCATAGCGGCGAACTGTTTCGTGTTCTATCGCAGAGGTTACGGTTTCCGCAGTACCATCAAGTAACCATTGCTCCATGATCGCGCAACTTATCGGGGAAACCATCATTGCCGTTGCTCTGAGCATGGATTCAGCTCGGGAATATAGCTGTTCAGGCAGCAGAAGTCCGCCGATGCGTAACGTGGGGTTCAGTATTTTTGATAAACTATTTACATACAAAGTGATATCCGGTGCTAATCGGGCAATTTGTGGGAGTTCAATATTACGGGTGAGTCGATAGACATCATCTTCGATAATAAATAATGCGTTTGCACGGCAAACGCGTATCAGGTCTTTTCGCCGGGCAAGACTCATTATGCGCGTCGAAGGGCTTTGTAGCAGGGGAGTGACATATACCGCACTGCGTTTGTCATCGCTGGCATCCAGCATTTTCTCCAATACTGAAACATCCATCCCTTCGTCATCCATCGGGATGCCAACCAGTCTCAGTTTTAACAGCCGTGAAAGTTGGATCAGTCCGGAATACGTTTGCGCCTCCACATAAAGTGTCCCAAAAGGTTCGCATACCGTTGATAACGCCACTGAAAGCGCATGTTGCGCTCCGCTGGTAATAATGAGTTGGCGATAATCAGCGGGCATTCCCAGCCTGTTGAACCAGCGAGCCATCAGGCGACGGTGTTCGTCATGGCCGGCTGCCGGCGCGTAAGTGTTGAACATGTCCATATCCGGACGGCGAGCGATTGCCGAAAGTGTCGCGCTGAGTGAACGCGAGCTTAGCGCAGCCGGGGGGGTATTTTGCGACAAATCGATGACGGTCTGACCACGCGAATTTGCTAGTGCTACAAACATCCCGCTTCCTTTCACACTTCTGACAAGTCCACGTTTCTCAAGGATCCCATAGGCTTTCGTTACGGTGCCAAGCCCGATACCCAATGTGTCCGCTAAATTACGGTGGGCTGGTAAGCGGGCGCCATGCTGAAGCGATCCTGAGAGGATATCTTCGGCCAGGGCCTCAACTAATTGTTCTGTTGGAGATGTCGCATTGCTGGACAGTCTTGGCTGCCAGGGAGAACGCTCACGCATCGGATCACCATAAGTGTAATGTGACACTATTTATATTTACTAATAGTGTCACGCATTCTATTCTGACGCCAGTATCAAAATGGGTCAGAACAGGCATCGGGTATGAGTGTGAAAAGTATGAGTGAAAGTATAGATGGCGCAGGATCTGCAGATGATCCGACAGCTATTAATAGTATTAGAAAAGACGTTGTCCGTGGGTTGAAAGACGGTTTTCCCGTTTTACTTGGCGTGATTCCTTTTGCTCTGGTTTTGGGGGCCCAGGCCAGCCATAAAGGACTCAATGGTTTAGCTGTTCCGCTAATGACGGGATTAAATTTCGCTGGTGGATCTGAATTTGCAGCAATACAAATCTGGACTTCACCTCCCCATATTTTTCTTATTATGGCAGTTACATTCCTGGTTAATAGCAGACATATTCTGATGGGGGCAACTCTTGTTCCGCTGTTGATGCGTTTTTCTAAGCGTAAAGTTTTACCTGCACTTTTTTTTATGACTGATGAAAGTTGGGCGTTAAGTTATAGTGATGCATATAAAAGAAGCATTAATAATGTTCCTCATTTTAGTATGCCTTATTATTTAGCCGCTTCTTTTTCTTTTTATATTATGTGGGTAGGTTGTACCACGTTAGGCGCGTTAATCGGCCCTGTGCTTGGCGATGTTCATCACTACGGTTTTGATATGGCTTTTCCCGCTGTATTCCTTGTGCTTGTCAGGGGCATGTGGAGCGGTTTTCGCAAAGCGATACCGTGGTTTGCCAGCCTGATTGTTGCGGTTGCGGTTTATCATTATGTCCCCGGTGTTTGGTATGTCATGGCAGGTCCGTTGGTGGGATTAGTGGTTGCATGGTTGCAGGGGGATAAATAATGCCAGACCAGCAAACGCTGTTCGCCATCCTCCTGATGGCTCTGACCACCTATGCGACACGTATTGCGTCGTACATGATATTGCGCAATCGGGTGTTATCCCCCAGATCGATGGCCGTTCTTAAATCATCGCCAGGATGCGTCATGCTGGCATTTATCGCACCTTATTTTGCGTCCGGAAACCCTGCCGATCTTATCGCATTAGGTTTAACACTGATCGCCGCATTACGTTTTCCTATGCCTGTCACCGTTGCTATTGGTGTGCTGACCGCTGCTATCCTGCGTCATTATCTCGGCTGAGAATATTGGATTATTTACAGAAGTAAATGTCTGACCATGGAATAGTTTGGTTATTAAATTGAATCACCTCAGAGGCTTTTTATGCTACCAGGCAGGAAAGAGTTTTTAACCGTAGTTATTGTGACAGCATTAATGATGGGAATATTTATATTGAGTACACTTATAGTGTTTATATTTTAATTAAATCAGAGCAGAAGAGCCTTCTGCCAAACCATTAAATTGGGGTAATTTAGCAATTTGACAGAAGGTTAACTGAGAAGGTTACGCAACGTTACGCGTGTGGCCAGCAAGGACGGCCAGCGCGTCGCTATTCTCAATAGTGATATATTTACCTTTCACCGCCAGCATACCGCTTTTCTGGAAGCGACCCAGCAGGCGGCTAATGGTTTCAACCGTCAGGCCGAGGTAATTACCGATATCGCCACGGGTCATTGTCAGACGGAATTCGCGCGGAGAGAAGCCTCGCTGGGCAAAACGGCGGGACAGATTGTAGATAAAGGCCGCCAGGCGCTCTTCAGCATTCTTCTTCGACAACAGCAGGATCATGTCCTGGTCGCCTTTGATTTCGCCACTCATCAGACGCATCATCTGTTGACGCAGGTTCGGCATTTTACCGGACAGGTCATCCAGGGTTTCGAAAGGAATTTCGCATACCATTGACGTTTCCAGCGCCTGGGCAAAGCTTGGGTGGTGACCGCTGCCAATCGCGTCAAAACCAACCAGGTCGCCCGCTAAGTGGAAACCGGTGATTTGCTCATCGCCTTGTTCGGTAATGGTATAGCTTTTTATCGTTCCGGAACGGATAGCATAGAGTGACTTAAGCTCGTCACCTGCTTTAAAGAGCGTCTGCCCCTTTTGGATAGGCTTTTTGCGCTCGATAATGTTATCGAGCTGGTCAAGCTCATGCTCGTTAAGTGTGAACGGGATGCAAAGCTGGCTGATGCTGCAATCCTGGCAATGGATAGCACAACCGCCAGACTGAATGCGCCGTATAATTCGCTTTTCCGGGATCATAGGTCTGCTCAAGCCGTAATTGATATTTGTCAATTTTAACATCTTTTTGGTGAGCACGTAAGCCTGAGCTACTCCCAATAGAGAATAATTCAGGCATAAGCGAGTTGAATGTTTGTATCTATCTGATTAACCGCACTTTATTTGGGGATGCATTGTGTGGAAGTGTGATGAATAAGGCATTAATTGCCTGGATTCTAGAGTAACAGATAGCCTTCATGGCGCAATAACCACTCTTTTCGCTGCACGCCACCCGCATAGCCAGTCATTGTGCCATTCCGTCCAATCACGCGGTGGCACGGGACGACGATGCTGACAGGATTGGAACCATTAGCCGCACCAACGGCTCTGGCGGCACCGGGGCGCCCCAGTTGTTCAGCCAGTTGTCCATAATGCATGACCTGCCCGCAGGGGATAGAACGTAACGCTTTCCAGACCTCGCGTTGGAAAGGGGTTCCCGCTGTTGCGGTTTCAAGCGTATCTATAATGCTGAGATTTCCCGCAAAATACTCTGCCAGCTTATCGCTTAGCCCTCCGGGGTTTTTGGCAGCAATACGCTGATAACCCTCGGAACGATAATGAATATCGAGTAATTGCTCCATACGATCGCGATGTTGATCCCATTCAACCGCACGCAGGCGAAATTGCTCATCACAAATTACCCACAACGGGCCTAGGGGTGTTGCAATGATGTCTTCAAGTAAGTTCAGCATCCGTTTTTCTCATTACAGGCGGGGTTACACATTATCATGTCAGTGATAGTCGTTTCTATACCCCCAAAAACGGATCTTAACTTGTGGAGGTAAAGGAATGTCGAACGGTGCGTTATTGGAAATAACCGTAAACCGTTGTCGGTATAATAGTGCGCGGTTATGATAATGACCGTCGTAAAATCGCTGGAGGATGAAACATGAACCATGATGATGCATCGCTGTTTCTTGACGCCATGGGGGATGTTCAACCACTGAAGGGATGCGCCGATGTTCACTGGCAGCCAACGCGTAATCTTCGCGCTCCGGCACGTATTGATACGCTGCAGCTGGATAACTTTCTCTCGACAGGTTTTCTGGATATCGTCCCGCTGAGCGTTCCGCTGGAGTTTCGTCGTGAAGGGTTACAGCATGGCGTGACTGACAAGCTGCGCACCGGGAAATATCCGCAACAAGCAAGCCTTAATCTTGTGCGACAGCCCGTTGAAACCTGCCGCCAGATGCTATTTAGCTTTATTTTACAGGCGCAGCAGGATGGGTTGCGCAACGTCCTGGTGATTCACGGTAAGGGGCGTGATGATAACTCCCATGCCAACATCGTTCGTAGCTACGTCGCGCGTTGGTTAACGGAGTTTGATGATGTGCAGGCTTTCTGCACCGCACTGCCGCATCATGGCGGCAGCGGGGCATGTTATGTGGCGTTACGTAAAACGGCGCTGGCGAAACAGGAGAACTGGGAACGCCACGCTAAACGTAGTCGCTAGACAGGGTAGTCATCAGGCAGCCAGCACTCTGTTTCTGCCTTCATTTTTGGCTTTGTACAATGCGTCGTCCACGCGTTTAAATAACTCATCAATACTTTCATTGGCTTCGTGTCGTGCCACACCAATACTGACAGTAAAGCGGGGAAGGCCAGGGAGGCTCACCTTGGCTACCGTCGCGCGTATTACTTCAGCGAGATTAAGTGCTGCATCTAAAGACGTGTGTGGCAAAAGCAGTACAAACTCTTCTCCCCCCCAACGAAAAACCAGATCGTCTTTTCTTGCACAGGATTCCAGGGTTCGTGCCAACGCGCAAAGTACATCATCCCCTTTTAAATGCCCGAAAAGATCGTTGATGCTTTTAAACCGGTCGGTGTCGATTAGCAGCAAACTGTAATCCTGCGTTAACGATGTTGTGTGTGTCTGCGCTGGCTCAGTTATCTGATAAAAATGCCGCCGGTTGAGTAATCCGGTTAACGCGTCATGCAAGGCGGCGCGTTCCAGTTCCAGTTCCAGACGTTTTTGCTCGGTAATATCGTGAACAATGCACAGCATCAGCTTATTGCCGTAGATTTCGATAGGACCGGCATAGGTTTGTACGTGACGGGTGCTTCCATCGGCAAGTCTGTGGACAAAATGTAAGGGCTTATGGCCACCAGGAAGATGCGCAATTTTATGCATTATCGGCAATATATGGCGCCCCAGCATATTGATTTCCCAGGTATGCTTCTGACACATCACGTCATGATCATAGCCATAGAAATTCAGGGCACTGAGATTTGCATCCACAATCAATCCGTCGCGTGACGGATCAATAAGCAACATGGGTGCTGAGTTAGTCTGGAAAAAACGGGCATAGAATCCTTGTTTTTTCCGCTGATAGGTGGCAGAGCGGCTGGCTTTCAGACCTTGCGCTGTCGGTGTTTCAATGCCTTCATAGAGGATAACATCACCTATATCCTGAAGCGTCCTGATGGACAAACGACAGGCCAGCGCGATTTCCTCGCTTTCGCGGTAAACCGTGAGTATCTCTACAATGTCATGATGATTTCGCAAATCACTAAGATACATAGGTAAATCATTTTGTGCGTGCGTGGAGAATGTGCCTTTTCTGAGAGGGGGGAAACACGGGGCCTGCATCAGTTCCCGTGCAACGGTATTGGCGAACACCAGTTCTTCGGTATGTGGCGAAACGATCCAGACCGGAATGGTTAATAAATCCAGTGAATGCAGCTCGTTTATGCTCATCGATAATCCCGTTATCTTCATATGCTGTGTTGCCGGTTTATTGGCGAATTTTTTTAATTATGCAATCTCACAATGTTATTGATTGTCGGTGAGACAAGGGTTGTACCGTTGGTTTTACTTTTGTGGCGTTTTCAGTTTGTATCAAGTCATAGATTTTATGTGCTGGCAGCGGTTTCGCATACAGGAAGCCTTGCAGCACACCGCAGCCCATCTGGGTTAACAGCGTTTCCTGCTCCTGGGTCTCTATACCCTCTGCCACAACGCGCATATTCATAGAGTGCGCTATGTCTATAATAGTAGACACGATTTTTGTATTTTTGCTGTTCTCACTAATATCTTTGACAAATATTCTGTCGATTTTTAATTCTCGTGCCGGAAGTGATTTCAGCATCAATATATTTGAATAGCCGGTGCCAAAATCATCAATAGAAACGGTGATCCCCAAATCGGCAAACGCGTTCAGGACTTCTACGCTGCGTTTTAAATTTTTAAGTGCCGTACTTTCAGTCAGTTCCAGCGTGAGATGTGCTGGTGAAAGCTGATATTGTGCCAGGGCGTTGCAGACTATATCGACAATATCAGGTTGTTCAAACTGGGCTGGTGACAGATTAACGGCAAGGGTCCACTCCGTGTGGCCTTGTGACTTCCATTGATATAACTGACTGCATGCCTGCTGGAGAACCCAGGTGCCGACAGGAATAATCAGGCCTGTTTCTTCAAGTGCGGGCAGGAATTCAGCCGGCAGCAGAATGCCGCGTTCAGGATGGTGCCAGCGTAACAACGCCTCAAAACCCGTCAGAGAGCGATCCCCGGCGGTGTATTTAGGTTGATACCATAATTCAAATTGATTCCGCTCAAGCGCTTGCGACAGTTCCTGCAAGAACGTTGGCGGCGTATCGGCGATAGCCTCCATCTCTGGGGTATAAATCGCCCAGCCGTTTCTGCCAGCCTGTTTGACATGATACATCGCAGTATCGGCTTTAACTTTTAGCTCATGTAACGTTGAGCCGTGTTCGGGATAAAGACTGCTTCCCGCGCTTAACGAAACGCGAATGGTATGTCCAAACAGTGTAAAAGGTTCTTTGACGGCGCTGGCAATACGGGTCATCAGCACCGAAATTGCTTCCCGGTTGCTGTTTGGCACCAGCAGGATAAATTCATCACCACCCAGCCTCGCCAGCGTCATGGTGTCCTCAAGGCAGTTGTATATGCGGTGTGTGCTGGAGATAAGCAACTGATCGCCAATGTGATGGCCCCAGGTGTCGTTTACGATTTTGAATCGATCAAGGTCGATAAAGACCAGGGCGAAGTGTTGTTGATGCAGTTTGGAATGACGCAGGCAGGTCTGTAAGCAGACGTCTATTTGCGTTCGATTGGCAAGGCCGGTCAGCGCATCGAAGTGGACCTGGTGCTCAAGCTGGCAGTTCAGTTGATGCAGATTATCGGCCAGTCTTGAGGTGCGTAGCTGAGAATCCACCATCGAAATGACCAGCATAATACCCAGAATCACCAGCGTGACGGCGCAGACCCAGATAGAGAGTTCCAGCGTGCTCAGTCCATCATGCGCAGTGTGACCGAAATGCGTGAAGGTGGCCGCCCCCATCCCGGTGTAATGCATTGAGGCGATCGCCAGCGCCATTACCAAAGCGGCAATAAGTCGGTTTATTAATGCGCGTCGGGTATTTTGCCGCAAATGAAAAGCTAACCACAGGCCGATCCCTGACGCGATAATGGCAATGACCACGGAAAGCAAAATAAGTGAGAACTGCCAGCGGATAGCAACATGTTCAACGATAGCGACCATGCCAACGTAGTGCATGGTCACAACACCGGTGCTTAATAGGCTTGTTGCAACAATAAGCCGCCTGGTCGAAAGCGTTTGACCTGATATCGCAATATTGATGGCAAGCGTCGCGGAAATGAGAGCGATCAAAAAAGAAAATGCCGTGAGTGAAAAGTGATAATTAATTGGCATACTCATTTTCATGGCCAGCATGCCAATAAAATGCATCGACCAGATCCCCATCCCCAGCGTTGCCCCGCCAGATAAACGCCAGAAAGTCGATTCCCGACGATTAGAGATCGCCACTTTCCCTGCGCTATCGAGGGCAATAAACGAAGCAATGAATGCGACAACAAAGGAAATCCCAATCAGTACAGGGTCCCATGACACGTGCAACATCTTACTACCCATCGATAAAAAACCGTGATGATAAATCTAGCAGATTCTGTCCAGTTAACCTGGTAAAACCAGGCGCGTTCTTAGTTTCCTGTCAGCAGTATTAGTCTGAGCCGCTATAACGGTGGAGTACGTGATGTTTGCTTATGAAAACATTCACCGAGTTTATGATTTGGCGTATTTTTGTTCGCATTGTGCACTGGGTGACAATAGTCTGGCAACTGGCGTGAACGCCAGCTTATGCGGGATAAATAACCAAACTAATGTAAACTGGTGGTGCGATAGTGTGCTTTAAGTGAAAAGGCGGCATGCTCTCTTTGAAAGTGGAACTTTCGGTATCGCGGAATGGCAATCTGCATTGCAGGTGCTATAAAAAATAATACTCCGCGTTATTCTTTGGCAGGCAGGATTAAAATGTTAAATAATATAAGCGTCAGGACGTTTATTACTTTATTTCTGGTATGTACCGTAGTGGCCCTCAATATCGTAGAGGTAATATTATCTGCAGGATTTAATGTCATTATTGGCACTGATGTGGTTTGTACTATTTCACTATTATATTTATGGTGGTATATGACAAAATATCTCGTCGTGCCGATTAATACGGTAAAAGAAAGCATTGAAGAGGTGACTGCAGGGAATCTGGCAATGAGTATTCCTGAGTTCGGTAATAATTGTGCTGGCAGACTTATTCCGGGAATTAACAGTCTGGCGAGTAATATTTCCACGTTAGTCAGTGAGATCAGATCCTCTTCGCGGACCGTGATGACGCTTTCTGAACAACTCGCGGAGCGTAGCGCTGAACTGTCAGTAAAAACGGAACAGCAGTCTGGCGCGTTAATGCAAACAGCTGCGAATATGGATGAGATAGCGGTTAGTACGCGCAATAATGCAGACAATACGCACATGGCGAGCGCCCAGGCAAATATTGCGACACAATCTGCTCGCCAGGGGGGCGATTTAATGGTGCAGGTCGCCACCAATATGCGCTCGATCACCGACTGCGCTCAGCAGATGACTGAAATTATCGCGTTAATAGATGGTATTGCATTCCAGACGAATATTCTGGCATTGAATGCGGCGGTTGAGGCGGCGAGGGCTGGTGAACATGGCAAAGGTTTTTCTGTCGTTGCAGGTGAAGTGAGAATATTGGCACATCGTAGCGCAGAAGCGGCAAAAAGTATTAAACGGCTTATCGATGAAACGCATCACAATGTCCAGCAGGGTGCGGCGGTTGTACGTGAAGCCGAAAAAAACATGCAGGATATTGTGGGTGGTGCAGGGCAATTAAATCAGCTGATGGCGGAGATATTAACAACCACACGGGAACAGGAAAACGGGATCACCAGAATTGCCCAGGCTCTTGCCGAACTGGAAAACGTGACGCAAAGTAATGTCAGCATGGTCGATGAGTTATCTGATTCGTCCGGTATCCTGAAAAGTCAGGTGAATGATCTTCTGTCACGCACACATAAATTTCGCTTAAGTAAAAATATATCTGTCGAAACAACCACGATCTTGCATCGAGATTCTCCTGTCTCCGGACTACGTCAACGGGTTAAATGCAGTTCTTCATATTAAGATTCAACATCTGCTCGCCACAGCGCCGAACCCGTCGGCGCTTTTTATTTTCTTGAACACTTTTATGAATCATTTCAGCATAATGGGACAATGCGATATTGCTTAACATATACTGAAGACTAGACTAACGAAAAGTTTGAATGTTTATGGAGGCGCTGTGGAAGCCATTAAGGGAACCGAAGTTAATGTGCCGGATGCCGTGTTTGCCTGGCTGCTGGATGGTCGCGGTGGCGTGAAACCGCTGGAAGACAACGATGTTATCGACAGTGCGCATCCGTGCTGGCTGCATCTTAATTACACCCATTCTGATAGCGCACAATGGCTGGCGACAACGCCTCTGCTTCCTAATAATGTGCGTGATGCACTGGCGGGAGAAAGTACTCGCCCGCGCGTAAGCCGGGTCGGGGAAGGGACGCTGATTACGTTACGCTGTATTAATGGCAGCACCGACGAACGCCCTGACCAGCTTGTCGCCATGCGCTTATATATGGATGAACGCCTGATTGTCTCAACACGTCAGCGTAAAGTGCTGGCACTGGATGATGTGGTAAGTGACTTGCAGGAAGGGACGGGACCGTCTGACTGTGGTAGCTGGCTTGTGGATGTTTGTGATGCCTTAACCGATCATGCCAGTGAGTTTATCGAACAATTGCATGACAAAATTATCGATCTGGAAGACAACCTGTTGGATCAGCAGATCCCGCCTCGCGGTTTTCTGGCATTGCTGCGCAAACAACTGATAGTCATGCGGCGCTATATGGCCCCTCAGCGCGATGTTTATGCGCGCCTGGCCAGTGAACGTTTACCGTGGATGACTGACGATCACCGACGTCGGATGCAGGATATCGCCGACAGATTGGGAAGAGGGTTGGATGAGATCGACGCATGCATCGCCCGGACGGGCATTATGGCGGATGAAATTGCTCAGGTTATGCAGGAATCTCTGGCGCGAAGAACCTATACCATGTCGTTGATGGCAATGGTTTTTCTGCCCAGCACATTTTTAACCGGACTGTTTGGCGTCAATCTCGGGGGGATTCCCGGTGGCGGCTGGCAGTTTGGTTTTTCGCTATTCTGTATTCTGTTAGTTGTCCTGATTGGTGGTGTTACTTTATGGTTGCATCGTAGTAAATGGTTGTAACAACTACGTTTTTCATCGACTTTCGTGAGTGAAAACGGCGAAGTTTTTGAGCGAGGTCAATAAACCATCTACCTATTCGGGGCAATATCTCTCTCGCAGGTGAATGCAACGTCAAGCGATGGGCGTTGCGCTCCATATTGTCTTACTTCCTTTTTTGAATTACTGCATAGCACAATTGATTCGTACGACGCCGACTTAGATTAGTCGGCTTTTTTTTTGCCTGCAGGAAACCAGCGTCTACCCTAAAAGGGTCAGTCTGACTCACTGGAGGGTAATATGACCTGCTTATTCGCCCCGTTGCAGTTGCAACGTCCCCATTCCGATACTGTTCCCACCGATCCGGTTCCGATTCCCGACTCCATACCTCGTCCGCAACCTATGCCGGACCCGTCACCGGATGAAGAGCCGATTAAATTGTCGCATCACGGGCGCAGATCTGCGAGGATACGCGCCTGCTGAATGTGAGTTTTTACCGCGAGATTAAATTGTGACCGCTTTTTCAACCCTGAATGTTTTGCCTGCCGCCCAACTCGAGAATCTTAATGAGCTGGGTTATCTTGAAATGACGCCTGTTCAGGCCGCTGCGTTGCCGGCAATCCTGGCAGGAAAAGATGTTCGTGTGCAGGCAAAAACCGGCAGTGGCAAAACGGCCGCGTTTGGTCTTGGCCTGTTACAACACATTGATGCTGCGCTGTTTCAGACTCAGTCGCTGGTGCTGTGCCCAACCCGCGAACTGGCTGACCAGGTCGCCGGTGAATTGCGTCGTTTGGCGCGTTTTCTGCCAAATACCAAAATTTTGACGCTGTGCGGTGGCCAGCCCTTTGGCGCACAGCGTGATTCTCTGCAACATGCCCCACATATTATTGTTGCCACGCCGGGACGTTTACTCGACCACCTGCAAAAAGGCACCGTCTCCCTTGATGCGTTGAATACGCTGGTGATGGATGAAGCCGATCGGATGCTGGATATGGGATTTAGTGATGCAATTGATGACGTAATCCGCTTTGCGCCAGCGTCACGTCAGACATTGCTGTTTTCCGCAACCTGGCCGGAAGCGATTGCCGCGATCAGTGGTCGCGTGCAGAACAATCCGTTAACGATTGAGATTGATACAGTCGATGCGTTGCCAGCGATTGAACAACAATTCTTTGAAATCTCCTCACACGGCAAAATTCCGCTGTTGCAAAAATTACTTAGCCAGCATCAGCCGGCATCATGTGTGGTTTTCTGTAACACCAAAAAAGATTGTCAGGCTGTTTGTGATGCACTGAACGCAGCCGGGCAAAGCGCATTATCGCTTCATGGCGATCTTGAGCAACGCGATCGGGACCAGACGCTCGTACGTTTTGCCAACGGCAGTGCTCGTGTTCTGGTTGCCACCGATGTGGCGGCGCGTGGCCTGGATATTAAATCGCTCGAGCTGGTGGTTAACTTTGAACTGGCGTGGGATCCGGAAGTTCATGTACACCGTATTGGACGTACTGCCCGTGCGGGTAACAGTGGCCTGGCGATTAGCTTCTGTGCGCCGGAAGAAGCGCAACGTGCCAATATTTTGTCCGAGATGCTGCAACTGAAGCTGAACTGGCTGCCCGCACCGGGTAATGGCTCAATTCTGCCGCTGGAGGCTGAGATGGCGACGCTGTGCATCGATGGCGGTAAAAAAGCTAAAATGCGGCCTGGTGATGTATTAGGGGCGTTGACCGGAGATATTGGTCTGGACGGGGCAGATATCGGCAAGATTGCCGTTCATCCGGCGCATGTCTACGTGGCCGTTCGCCAGTCTGTGGCACATAAAGCGTGGAAGCAACTGCAGAACGGTAAGATCAAAGGTAAGAACTGCCGGGTTCGTTTATTAAAATAAATGCCCGTAGGAATGCCTGATGGCGTTCCGCTTATCAGGCCTACTGGTACTGACGTAATACCTTGTCCAGTAGGCCGGATACGGCATCCTCTCTATTACTTCACTTCCACCACGTTCAGACGCAACTCATCTAACTGGTTTTCATCTTCTTCCGGCTGCCAGCCTGCTGGTTGCAGTGGGATCTCTTCACGATCGAATGCCAGATCACCGCCATCTACCACTTCTGAGCCGTGTTTGATGCCTTTAAAATCGAACAGATTAATATCGCTCAGGTGAGAAGGCACCACATTCTGCATCGCACTGAACATCGTTTCAATACGACCTGGATACCGCTTGTCCCAGTCACGCAGCATATCAGCGATCACCTGACGTTGCAGGTTAGGCTGTGAACCACACAGGTTGCACGGAATAATCGGGAAACCTTTCGCTTCAGAGAAGCGCTCGATATCTTTTTCGCGGCAATAGGCCAGCGGACGGATCACAATATGCTTACCATCATCGCTCATCAGCTTCGGCGGCATGCCTTTCATTTTCCCGCCGTAGAACATATTTAAAAACAGCGTTTGCAGGATGTCGTCGCGATGGTGTCCGAGCGCAATTTTGGTGGCGCCTAATTCGGTTGCCGTGCGGTACAAAATGCCGCGGCGCAGACGAGAACAGAGAGAGCAGGTCGTTTTGCCTTCAGGAATTTTATCTTTGACGATCCCGTAGGTATTTTCTTCGACAATTTTATACTCAACACCCAGTTGTTCCAGATACTCCGGCAGGATGTGCTCCGGGAAGCCCGGTTGTTTTTGATCCAAATTTACGGCGACCAAAGAGAAACTGATTGGGGCGCTTTGCTGCAAATTCCGCAGGATTTCCAGCATGGTGTAGCTATCTTTCCCACCGGAAAGACACACCATAATGCGATCGCCGTCTTCGATCATATTGAAATCGGCAATAGCTTCACCTACGTTACGACGCAGGCGTTTCTGTAATTTGTTCAGGTTGTATTGTTCTTTCTTTGTAACTTGTTGATTATCTTGCATTCTTACCGTTCTCAAAAAACAAAAGGGGCATATAAGGGGCAAACTTCCATCACAGGGCTAGTTTGTTATTCAACATTGCAACCTGATCGCCATTCATTTCTTCAATCCATGTACTGTAGACTTCGTACACCATTTGCACGTTTTCATGCCCCATCTGATTAGCTATAAATGATGGGTTCGCTCCAGCCGATAATAGCCAGCAGGCAAAAGTATGCCGCGTATGGTACGGATTACGGCGACGAATACCAGCACGTTTTACAACGGCGTTCCAACTCGCACCGATGCTACTCATAGAGTAGTAAGATTTTTGCTCTTCTTTTCGCATCCGGGGCAAGAAAAAGTGTACGCGTTGGTTTTCAGTCTTACCGTACTCTCTATGGTGGAACACTATTTTTGTCCTGGGTTGTCGTGCAGTCATTTCGCGCTGAACTTTGAGCGCATCCAGTGCTGGCTCCAGTAGTTTTATCGTCCTGATCCCGGCATCTGTCTTTGGTGGTCCGAAAGTCCCAATGATGGTCAGGTTGCGGCAGACGTTGACAGTTCCCACCGCCATGTCTACATCTTCCCAAGCCAGAGCGGCCAGCTCACCGTGTATGTCTCTTTCATTTTGCTGCACCCTTATAGGGTCGGCCCTTCAGAAGCACCGCAGTAAAACATAATACCCATCACTGAATAAGAATACCTAAGCGATACAATCCCCTTTAGCACAAGGGGATCTTTATGTCTGATGTTGTCTCAGAACTGAGCTGAAACAAACCGTGATAGTTGGTTCACCAGATTAAGTGGTTGTAATGGCAAATAATGATGCAGATCGGAAAATCAACCCAACTCATACAGGTCGCTATTGAGAAATTCGAAACCCGCGAAAAATAGAAAAGGGCATATGTGTGAAAGTAAGCAGGATTGATAATTCGTAGTATTAATTCTAAATACAATGTATGCGGCTTTTTATAAAAAAAACCGCAATGCGAGGTTTAGTGTGCGACATAACTTGAATCAAAAGACATTAATTTGATTACTTACTTTGCATAACCTTTAAATACGCCTTTATCATCCATCACAGCAAGCTTACCGTTTTTATAAGCGATAAATGTATACAATCCTTGTTGGTAAGTTGTAGTTTCTTTTGTTTCTTCAGCAGTTGCTGCTGGCTTACCATCAACGACAAGGCCGTTCGGTGTCATTTCCAGTTTCATGCCGTTCCAGTGTTTCACGCCTGCTTTTTTTGCTGCCTGTGCTTTCTGGTCAACATTTTTGTGCACGTTCGTCAGAATTTCTCTCTGCTTTTACAATTAGAGAACTGCATCCGGAAACAGCAATGACTGCACAAACAATAAGAATACCTAAGCATGGTCTTTTAACTTTTACATTAACGCTCACTTTTCATTTCCTTTAATAAATAACATATAATTAATGTTTACTTTCTGCGTAAACATTAATTATATTTGATTGAAACATTAAAGTAACAATGCGGCGTCGAATAATATAATCACTTGGATGTTATTTGTATAACATAAGAACGCCCCTAAAATCTTGTCTTTTTAGATATGTGCTGGAGAAAATAAAATACATAAATAATAATGATCACCATATTAATTTTTAGCGTTACGGCTCCCCAGGAATGGTAGGAGCGTTCTCTGTGTGTATCAGAAAGGACGGAGGTATGCGTTGCTTTGAATTACAATAAGGTTGAATGACTGTACGGGATTGTTGCGTTAAATCCAGCCAAAATGCTGAGTTAACTCCATCGATAATACAAATAAAACCGTTTGTTACAGGCGTAGCATAAGCAAAACGCTAGTCTATGCTCAAGAGAGGGTGAAACCTTATTTTGATTCAGACAATAACAAGATAATTAGCCTTTGGGGTGCTTGTGATGAAAAGGGTCCTGCTCGCTTTCTTAACCTGCTTTACTACCATCATAGCTTTCACATCGATTGCCGCTGAACCCCGGCAGGAACCCTCCGAGCAAGAACGCGCACGCACAGTATATATCTTCCATCAACCGATAGTGATGCTGCAGGCAAAGTTCGGTTTGAGCACTCCGGAGGAGCGGGTGCTACGTATCCGTAACACATTGCGAAACTTCACTGAAACCGATGTGCGTGAGCCGCTAAAAATCGTTTCTGTCACCCGTTATAACCAACCTGGAAGGCTTATCGTGATGAACGGTAAACCAGTGATGTTGCTTAGCGCAGGCGACCTGGATGAAGGGGATGATCTCACACTCGATCAGGCGGCACATCGTGTACTGGGGCGCATGGAGAAGCAGCGAAAAGCGCTGAACGATCAGTTTAACAGTGGCTGGCTGGTACTTTCAGCAGTGAAGACTGCGGTGGGATTCCTGGGACTGGTTCTTTTCTGGTACTGCTCATACCGTTCCTGTCGCTGGGTGAGCCGAGTTTATCGTCGGCGTATTATTGAGAACCGTAGCTTGATCCCCCAACACTGGAGACGGTTTATTGGCGCAATTGAAACACGCTTATATGCCATTCTAATAATTCTGATAGGCATCGTGGCGTTGTATGTCTGGCTCAGTTGGGTGTTCGGTCTGTTTCCCTGGACACGCGTCTGGGGAGAATCATTAGGTGATTGGCCTGTACGCGTGGTGCAAGGGATTGCATTGTCCATCGTCTCGGCCCTGCCGGGGTTAATGATCGTACTGATCATTTTCTTCATCACAGCATTAATCCTGAAACTGTTAAAGGCGATACTCAACCAAGTGGAAGCAGGGCGTTTACAATTGCCGGGTATTCATCCAGAGACAGTAGGAGCCACCCGTAAGTTGATATCTGTGGTGGTATGGCTCTTTGCATTATCAGCAGCTTACCCTTTTTTACCCGGAGCCAATTCCTTGGCATTTAAAGGCATCAGTGTATTCTTTGGACTGATGCTCACACTTGGTTCGGCCGGGGTTATGAACCACGCCATGAGTGGGCTGGTATTGATCTACTCTCGCGCTCTGCGAAAAGGGGACATGATCCGGGTGGCTGATAACGAGGGGCTGGTAAGCGAAATCGGTATGCTGGCGACAAAGATCATCACCCGTGAAAATTATGTGGTCACGGTACCTAATGCGGTAGTGGTAAGCGGGAAAATTACTAATTTGAGCTCACAAAGCGTTAACGGAGGTGTCAACCTGACTGTTGGTGTCACTATTGGTTATGACACTCCCTGGCGCCAGGTCCATGCAATGCTCGAGTTGGCGGGCAAGCGAGCCAAAGGCGTTGATCTTTCACAGCCACCGTTGGTTCGTCAATTGAATCTGATGGACTGGTATATCGCCTACGAGTTGCAAGTATGTCTGTTACCGGGCGTGTCGCTGGCAGATGCCCGTAACGAACTGCACAGCAATATTCAGGATGTCTTCAATGAATTTAATGTGCAGATTATGTCCCCGAACTTTGTGCTGCAACCGGAAAACAGTGTGATGGTGCCCAAAGATAGCTGGTATATGCCACCGGCTATGCCACCGCAGGGTAAAGAATGACTTGCTGCCTTGATATTACTATGTCCCTATCTGGATCTTGATTCGGTTCCACGAGGATGATCTCCTGCAGTTGGAAAATTTAGTCTTCATTCGTCGAAACCCATGCTTGTGTTAATTTACCTGGATTTTGCCAGCTGAAAGAAATCGCTCCTTATAAAGCATAGATAATTCAACCCGCTAAGGCGTGTTTTCTTTTTTTACTACTGACAGGAAATTAACAATTTGTGCTCTTAAAACGTTGATCATTTTTGTGTACAGTTATGCTGTATAAAAACACAGTAAATGCAATGAAGGCTATTATGAAAGTTGAATTAACCATTGATCGCATGAAATAACTTCCCAGGCTATTTGCAGCTATGCTACGCGTGTAGCGGAGAAGTTGCGTAGTGAACATCAATACTGCCGGATTGTGTCAGCATTCGTCAAAACCTCGCCGTTTGCCCTTAACGAACCTTATTATGGCAACAGCTCTTCAATGAAGCATAAGACAGTCGGGCCATCATCAGCGCGGCTACGCGTTGCCTTGATGCGATTTGGCGCGACGGCCACCAATATCAGAAAGCGGGAATTATTCTTGGTGGCTTCTTCAGTCAGGGTCTGGCTCAGCTCAACCTGTTTGACGACCACGTGCCGCACGCCGGGAGTGAAAAATTGATGGAGGTGTTGGATCACCTCAATACGAAAGATGGCAGGGGGACTTTGTTCTTTGCCGGGCAGGGGATACAGCAACAATGGCAGATAAAGAGGGAGATGCTCTCGCTACGGTATACGCTGAGATATTCTGATTTATTATGCATTAGATAGCGCGTGAGTATTTAAGGTGCTCATGAAATTCATACAAAACTACTATTCCAGTAATTGAAATGTGAACGATTATATAATTAAGTGTTTTTAAATTTGCAATCAATATCGTGGGTGAGTCGATGAAAACAGAAAAAATACTTTCTATAAGCCTGGCTTTCATCCCATTAATTTCATTTGCAGATATGAATAGCTGTGTCGGGTTAGCCAACACCCTAAAAGAATATAATATATCGAGCCAGTCGTCAGCATTTCTAAATAGTGCATTTGACCAATATTGTGACCAGAGTGGCTCCACAAAAGCATCTGGTGGCGGGATTGGGTTGGATATGGTGATAAAAGCCATCCCAATTAAATTTACTGGAAGTTATTCTTCGACAGAAGAAGGCTTTAGAAACTTTTGTAAAAATTACTCGTCAGTAGCAACTGCTGCCGAGAGAAAATTCTCGTACGAAGAGAAAATCGCCACCAAGTCTTTGGAAACAATAGACTCATGCTTGCGGATCGCTGCGACTGGAGCAGTGGTGACGCATGAAATACCAAACGCAAAATCCGTCGTGTTTTATTTGCAAAGCGGTTCAGCAACGAAATTAGAGTTAAAAGGATTGTTCCCTACTCCTGATGATGGTGTTTTATGTAAATCACAAGTTGATGGACAGCTTAAAAATATAACTGAAGAGACGTACACCAAAGTTGAACCAAGCATTAGCATTTCTTGTTCGAGAATTGCTAAGGCACAGGGGGCAGGGGTTAAAACGTATGAAGAGCAAGTAATAACACTGGCCACCAATCTAGGTAACTACACTGTTTTTTTACCACAAGATGAAAGAATGCCAATAGATATGGCTCAAAACATTTCGAACCGAGTGGACAAGCTTGAGGCGAGTAGCTTTGAACTTTCCGCAAAAACATTATCTTTAGAAAATGATTCGAATAAAGAAAAAGTTGCGTTGAAGTTTGTGGTTGTTACTAATGCAGAGAACTGTCCAGATGGCTGGACAAGCCAGGGAGTGGTAGGTTGGATAATGCACAATCCGGATTATAGTAACAACGTCGGAAAAGGGGGAAGATTCAATGACGACTGGACATGGACGCATCCTCGGTTATGTAAACGTTAACCAGCGAGCCGATCCAATAGACATAACGGTAGTTATAAAGGGTCAATAAGTATGGCACCTTGATTATTCACATTCCCAACGGCACGCGTCATGGCGTGCCATATAAATTTATCAGCCGTCACGGAGCCGTCGGCTGCAATTCACGTCCGCTCAGAAGCAGAACTTTGGTCCCTGGTACTACGTTGAAATGCCCGATCGGTTACGGACCATATGGAATGTCTCGTTCGACTTCTCCAGCGAGAAGGGCGAGATAATCTTCACGCGTCATTGACTGTGAAAAGCGTCCACACACAGAAACTTCCAGCCAGATGCCAGAGAAAGTATTAAAAAAGTCTGATCTAAAAACTATGGCGTGTGTGGTACGGATAAGCGAGAAAAATGTCAGCACATTTAGGTCAGGAGTCGTGGGGTAAAAGAGAGGAAACAAAAAGCCCGCAACGGTGTGCGGGCCAGACAGCTTAGCGAACCACCAAAACTGAACACTCCGCGTGACGCACCACGGCTGCGGCGTTAGAGCCCAGCAGATAAGTGGTGATGTCCGGTCGGTGTGACGCAATAATGACCATATCTGCTGGTAATTTCCTGGCTATCTCCAGGATTTTATCTTTTGGTGCACCTTCAGCAACGTGAACATGCACTCTGTCCGTTGGGATATTGAACTTCTTGATAATCTCTTCCAGTTGAGATTTTGCTTCGGCTTTCAGATCGTCCATGGCCGGTAACTCTGCCGAGTAGGCCAGTCCCAGAGAAGCGTAATAGGGCAGTGACGGAATAACGGTCAGAAAATGGACCTGCGCATCGTCAATTTTTGCCTCTGCTTCAACATGGGCAATAACGCGTTGAGTTAATTCTGAGTCTGAAATATCGATGGGTACAAGAATCGTTCTGTTCATAAAACCTCCTGTTTAAGTATCCATCTAAAGCTTACCGCGTAATGGCACTTTATGTACAATGACAAAGATCACATTTTGGCATCACTTTATTTTGATTTCAGGAAATTTCCCTTTTATAACCCCATCATAAAATCGGCCCTTAGAGACCACGCTAAGGAAATCACGAAAAATACGCGCCGGGACATGCTGATACTGCAATGTAGTGAGTTGATGAAAGCGAATTTCCAGTGTGCGAGAGGATTCGTCATAGCCGACGGATGCAATACGGGATGATTTAACGGGGTGATGATTCATTGCAGGTATCCTCTACTACAGGTATTAATGCAAGATATCATCTATCAAAGGTGTATTTTAACGCAACAGATATAATGTTTTGATCTGGATAAAACAGAATTGCGATAACAGAAAGGAAAGCCCGCTGTTGCCAGCGGGCTATCAGAGACAGATTAGAACTGGTAAACCATACCCAGTGCTACAACGTCATCGGTAGAGATACCGTTGTCTTTGTAGAATTGGTCATCTTCATCCAGAAGGTTGATTTTATAATCAACATAGGTGGAGAAGTTTTTGTTAAAGTAGTAAGTTGCACCTACAGAAGCATATTTCACCAGATCTTTGTCTGTGCTGGTTCCTGCTGGGCTTGCTGCAGTACCTGGCATGGTCAGATCCTTACCTTTAGACATCAGGAAAGACACTTCCGGACGCAGACCAAAGTCGAATTGATATTGTGCCGTAACTTCAAAGTTCTGAGTTTTGTTGGCAATAGTATTGTCGTGACCGTCTGAGCCGCCATACGGAGTCATATTGCGGGTTTCGGAGTACATGGTTGCCAGATAGATGTTGTTCGCGTCGTATTTCAGACCGGCAGTCCACGCATCCGCTTTGTCGCCGCCAGCAGTGGATTGATTTACCTGCTCGTTGGTACGATCGGAAGAGGTATATGCTGCACCGAAGCTTACGCCCATACCCAGATCGTAGGTAGAGGAGATACCGAAGCCGTCACCGTTGGAGTTCTTCACATTACGGTCACCACTATTATTGGTGCCTTCCTGCCCGTTTTGACTTTCGTTCGCGCCCTGATACTGCAGCGCAACGTTCAGACCGTCAACCAGACCGAAGAAGTCGGTGTTACGGTAGGTCGCTACGCCGTTAGCACGACCGGTCATGAAGTTATCAGCCTTGGTATAGGAGTCGCCACCGAATTCTGGCAGCATATCGGTCCAGCCTTCTACGTCGTACAGTACACCGTAGTTACGACCGTAGTCGAATGAACCGTAGTCGCCAACTTTAATACCGGCGAAGGCCAGACGAGTCCAGGAATCACCTTTATCGCCGCTTTCAGTACCGTTAGCCTGAACCTGATATTCCCACTGGCCATAACCGGTGATCATATCGTTAACCTGAGTTTCACCTTTGAAGCCCATACGCATATAAGTCTGATCGCCATCGCTGTTGGCGTCGTCGGAGAAGTAATGCAGGCCGTCTACTTTGCCATAGAGATCTAATTTGTTGCCGTCTTTATTATAAACTTCAGCAGCGTGAGCAGCGCCTGCCGCTAACAGTGCAGGAATTACAAGTGCCAATACTTTTCTGTTCATTGAAATAATCCTTTAGTTTTTTTATTAACCTGTGACTACCCGTGTAGGGAGTAAAAGCATGCTAAAGGAGAAGTTCCGTAAAGAGATAAATATGAATTGTTACGCCTTAAGTAAAACCTTAAATAAATAATTCTGCTGAAATGGTGATAATTATCATGAATGTTTTGTTGTGAAAATATATAAAATAAAAATTATACAAGTGAATCTCATTGCGTTATTCTGCGCGGGTTATATGCCTTTATTGTCACGACTTAATTTATTGTCGTTGGTATGTTGGCAGGAATGCTCACTACTCAGCGAATAAATTGACAAGCCCGAACAATTGTTCGGGCTTTTTTTTTGACTCCTGGTTAATACCTGACAGAGCGTATTAATCAGTGCTGCTTTTTTCTGCTTTTCCTGCCAATTGCGCCAGGAAATCGTAGCGTTTTTGCAAGTCAGCCGTTGCGTCTTTCCACAGTTGCTCCGCAACCTCGGGTTGTTGAGCATTCAGGCGGCGGAAGCGCTGCTCGTTCATCAATGTCTCAGCCAGCGCGTCTGACGGTGGGCGAGAGTCCAGCGCCAGCGGCAATTTACCTTCGTCTGCACGACGCGGATCAAAGCGGTACAGCGGCCAGAATCCGGTAGCCGTGAGCTGGCGCATCTGATCGTGGCTTAGCGCAAGATCGTAACCGTGCTCCTCACATGGGCTATAGGCGATAATCAGCGACGGACCTGGATAGGCTTCCGCTTCCTGAATCGCTTTCACCGTCTGGTTTAGCTGTGCGCCCAGAGAGATCTGTGCAACATACACGTGCCCGTACATCATCATACTGACGCCAAGATCTTTACGCGCCTTGCGCTTACCGTGCTCGCCAAATTTGGTGACGGCCCCGAGCGGCGTGGCTTTCGATGCTTGTCCACCCGTGTTGGAGTAACATTGAGTATCCAGCACCAGAATATTGACGTTCTCGGTCAGGCTCAGGACGTGATCCAGGCCGCCAAAGCCAATATCGTAAGCCCAGCCGTCGCCGCCAATCAGCCAGATGGATTTTTCGACCAGCGCGTCGGCATCGGTTAACAGCTGCTGTGCGCCTTCGACATCTTTCAGGTGCTGGCGCAGCGCGGCAACTTGCTCACGACGGACTTCTGGTGTTGCCTCCGCGTGCAGGGCGTCATTCAGCTCAGCCGGGATTTTATCGGCAAACTGTTCCAGTAAACGCATGACGCGCACACGATGCTGATCCACCGTCAGACGGAAGCCCAGACCGAACTCGGCGTTATCCTCAAACAGTGAGTTCGCCCATGCAGGTCCACGGCCATTGGCATCGGTGGTATACGGCGTTGAGGGCAGGTTACCGCCATAAATCGATGAACAGCCGGTCGCATTGGCGATCAGCATACGATCGCCGTACAGCTGCGTAAGCAGTTTGATATACGGCGTTTCACCACAGCCAGAGCAGGCGCCGGAATATTCAAACAGCGGCGTTATCAACTGCGAGGTACGAATATCAATACGTTCCAGTTTAGTGCGATCAATCTCCGGCAGATTGAGGAAGAAGTCGTAGTTAACTTTTTCTTCTTCAACATGCTCAAGGCGCGACATCATATTGATGGCCTTGATCTCCGGATTTTGCCTGTCTTTCGCAGGGCACACTTCGACGCACAGATTACAACCGGTGCAATCTTCAGGTGCAATCTGCAGGACATATTTCTGACCGCGCATATCGCGTGATTTCACATCCAACGAATGCAGGCTGGCAGGCGCGTTTTCCATCGCTTCTGGTGATACCACTTTGGCACGGATGGCCGAGTGCGGACAGGCGGCAACGCAATGATTACACTGGGTACACAGATCTTCTTTCCAGATTGGGATCTCTTCGGCAATATTGCGTTTTTCCCAGCGCGTGGTACCCATCGGCCAGGTACCGTCCGGCGGTAACGCTGAAACGGGCAGGGCATCGCCGAGTCCGGCGAGCATCGCTGCGGTGACGGTTTTCACGAAATCAGGCGCGGCATCGGAAACTACCGGCGGACGGTTGGCGCTGTGTGGATCAACCGGTTGCAGTGCCACTTCGGCAACGGATTCACGTGCCAGCGCCAGCGCCTGCCAGTTACGTTCCACCAGATCCTGACCTTTATTGCTGTAGCTTTTCGCAATCGCACCCTGCAATTCAATCAGCGCGCTGTCACCAGGTAAGATTTGCGTCAGATGGAAGAATGCCATCTGCATCACGGTGTTAATACGCGCAGCCAGACCGCACTCGCGCGCGATTTTGGCCGCATTAATCACATAGAAACGGGCTTTCTTCTGATTCAGGACCGCCTGAACTTCCTGCGGCAAACGCGCCCAGACTTCATCCACGCTGTACGGGGTATTGAGCAGGAAAATACCGCCAGGCTTCAGACGCTCGGCCATTTGATATTTATCGATAAACTGCAACTGATGGCAGCCGACAAAATCAGCCTGCGATACCAGATACGCGGAACGGATAGGCTTCTCACTGACGCGCAGGTGAGAAACGGTCAGGCCACCTGCTTTTTTCGAGTCATAGACGAAATAGCCCTGCGCGTACCACGGCGTGGAGTTACCGATAATCTTGATATTGTTTTTGGTGGCCGACACGCTACCGTCACTGCCCAGACCGTAGAACAGCGCTTCGAGCTTCGCGGTACCGGGCAGGGTGTTTTCTGGCAGAGGTAGCGACAAATTGGTGACGTCGTCATAAATACCGACCGTAAAACGTGATTTGGGCTTAGCGCTGCTCAGTTCATTAAACACCGCCATCACGCAGTCCGGGCCAAACTCTTTAGAAGAAAGCCCGTAACGTCCGCCAATCACGCGCGGTAGGGTTTCCCGCTCACCGCAGTTAAAGGCTTCTGCCAACGCGGTCATTACATCCAGATACAACGGTTCTGCCTGGGCGCCAGGCTCTTTGGTGCGATCCAGAACGGCAACGCTACGCGCCGTTTCTGGTAATACTTGCAGTAAATGTCTGGCGGAGAAGGGGCGGAACAGTCGAACTTTCAGGACGCCAACTTTCTCTCCACGAGCAAGTAACTCGTCGACGACTTCTTCGCAGGTACCAATCGCAGAACCCATCAAGATAATGACGCGTTCTGCCTGCGGATGACCGTAATATTCAAAGGGTTGATACTGGCGGCCCGTCGCCGCGGCGAAGTCGTTCATCGCCTGTTCGACGTTTTCGTAAACCGCGTTGTACCAGGGGTTTGTCGCTTCGCGCGACTGGAAGTAGGTATCCGGGTTCGCAGATGTACCGCGAATAACCGGATGCTCTGGATTAAGCGCGCGGGCGCGGTGAGCATCGATTTCCGCCTGCGGCATCAGTCCGAGGATCGTGTCATCGGCTAGCGGCACAATTTTATTGATTTCATGCGAAGTACGGAAACCATCAAAGAAATGAATAAAAGGCACCCGACTTTTCAGGGTGGCGATTTGTGAAATCAGTGCGAAATCCTGTGCTTCCTGGACGCTGCTGGCGCAGAGCATCGCACAACCCGTCTGGCGCACCGCCATTACGTCGGAATGGTCACCGAAGATAGACAGCGCATGAGTAGCAATCGTACGCGCGGCAACGTGCAGCACAAATGGCGTCAACTGACCGGCCAGTTTGTACAGCGTTGGGATCATCAGCAACAGGCCCTGCGATGAGGTAAACGACGTAGAGAGCGCGCCGGTCTGCAACGCGCCGTGAACGGTCGCGATCGCACCGCCTTCCGACTGCATTTCAACGACGCGAGGGGTATCCCCCCACACGTTTTTAAGCCCGTTCCCGGCCCAGGCGTCTGCCTGTTCCGCCATCGTCGAACTTGGTGTAATCGGGTAGATGGCGATAACTTCGCTGGTACGAAATGCGACCGAAGCAACCGCACCATTACCGTCAATTGTTTGCATACTGACACCCTTACATTGCGCAAAAAGAGGGATCCGCGTAACCGCGGCGAATCCTGTAGTTATATCTTTCTATTTTAGCAAAAGCGCTAAAGACAGATTTTCGCTTTTGTGTCCTGGGAATAAGCAGAATGAATGGTTTGATCAAAGGAGGAGCCAAAAAATTGCCAGAAAATGTAAACAGCACGCATAAATGCGCATTTTGCCTCTCGACGGCGGTGTTTTCGCTGCCTATTATTTATGGCTGTGTCGTTTGGTTAATATTCAGAGGGGAGTAAGATGCGCGCAGCGTTTTGGGTAGGGTGTGCCGCGTTATTATTATCGGCTTGCAGCAGTGAACCTGTTCAGCAGGCAACGGCCGCACACGTTGCACCGGGGATGAAGGCCGCAATGTCCAGTTCTGGAGAGGCAAATTGTGCCATGATTGGCGGTTCGCTATCCGTTGCCCGTCAACTGGATGGTTCTGCTATCGGGATGTGTGCATTACCTAACGGCAAACGCTGTAGTGAGCAGTCGCTTGCCGCCGGAAGCTGTGGAAATTATTGAACCACTGCTTTTACTACATTAAATCTGCCAGTTTAAACGTCAACGTTTGTTCTGCCGTAGCCAGTGTTAACTGGTCAGCAGTCAGATCAACCTGTGCGCCTTGCTTAAACATCTCGCTGACGATGCCGTCGAGCGCGTTAAGCTGTGGATCGGCGCACATCATGCGCGTCATTGCCATGTCTTTCACTTTTAATTCACCGTCGGACAGCTTGCCCTGACCGTGGAACTGATTACACATTTTTCCCGACACCGTCATATTTTCACCGAAACTTAATTCAGGTGGGGTATTGGCGACGGTTACCGGCTTGCCATTGACGCTCTGTAAAACAAAACGGTGGTGCTGTAACTGTTCGCGATTGACGGAAATTTTTCCATTGCTCACACAGCCAGCCATCAGCATGCTGAGCGCAATCAGCGTGACAATTTTCTTCATTAACTTTCTCTACGTTCGTGGCGGAATTGCATTCATGATGGTAATGATATCGCCAGATTTATCATCGGGGGTTATCTGAAAATGCTCCCCCGGAGGCGGGGGAGCGGAATGATTAGAAGAGGGCGTTCGGGCAGGTTTCGCCTTTGGCGATTTGAGCCAGATTCTGCAAGGTTGTTTCAGAAATGCTGGTCAATGCTTCGGCAGTCAGGAATGCCTGATGCCCGGTGAACAGGACGTTATGACAGGCTGACAAACGACGGAACACATCATCCTGAATCACATCATTGGACTTATCTTCAAAGAACAGGTCGCGTTCATTTTCGTACACGTCCATCCCCAGGGAACCGATCTTCTGGTTTTTCAGCGCGTCGATTGCTGCCTGAGAATCGATCAACGCCCCGCGGCTGGTGTTGATAACCATCACGCCATTTTTCATTTGCTCAAAAGCTTCGTGATTGAGCAGATGATAATTTTCTGGTGTTAACGGGCAGTGCAGGGAAATAACATCAGACTCCGCAAACAGTGTTTTAAGATCGACATATTCAACGCCTAGCTCCAGCGCAGCAGCGCTTGGGTAGGGATCAAACGCCAGCAGGCGCATACCAAACCCTTTCAGGATCCGCAGTGCAGCAACACCGATTTTACCTGTACCAATCACCCCAGCCGTTTTGCCATACATGGTAAAGCCGGTCAGCCCCTCAAGAGAGAAGTTGGCGTCACGCGTACGCTGATAAGCACGATGGATACGGCGGTTCAGCGTCATCATCATACCGATTGCATGTTCGGCGACGGCTTCAGGTGAATAGGCAGGAACACGTACAACCTGCAAGCCCAACTCTTTCGCAGCGTCCAGATCGACGTTATTGAACCCGGCACAGCGCAGCGCGATGTATTTCACACCGTGCTTTTTCAGTTCTTCCAGAACAGGGCGGCTGCCATCGTCGTTGACGAAAATGCACACGGCTTCACAACCATGGGCGGTTTTCGCTGTTTTTTCCGTCAACAAAAAGTCAAAGAATTCAAGTTCAAAACCAAAAGCCTCGTTAACCTGCTGCAGATACTTCTTGTCGTACTGTTTTGTACTATAGATGGCGAGTTTCATAAGACTTTCTCCAGTGATTTTGACGTCACATTAATTCAGTTCAAATTATTTTACAAAATCTAAAAAGTTATTGGTAGTCATAGATATAATGAATAATTCTAGAGTATCTCTTCTTAATGTGGGCACATTGCTGGATTTAAACCACTTTACTCAGCATAGGGTGATGGTGGCATCGTATAATTCGCCGACGGTCATGCCGTCCGCAAGATGTTTTTCCGTTACCGGCGAGTACTCGACCAGGTCAGGCAGGCCGTACTTAATGCGACGGTTTGAGCTGCTCTTGCCCGGCGTCAACGGGTGATAGCACCAGCGCCGCTGGTGAGATCCAGCTCGGCATAAACGCGTGCGGTGAGCTGGCTTTCTGCTTCTTTGACTTTATTCAACGTTGCCTGATGGGCTAACGTGGGCAGGCAAAATGCCGTGAGCAGAGGGATGAGGGACAGACGAAAGTGGCACAGTCATATTCTTCCTTGGGGGATGTCTTAACATAACTAGATATATAGCAAATACATAAGGTTAAATGTAGTTCGACACATGAGTGTTAGCTTTTACCTGGTCGTTCCTGGTTATGGACATTCGTACTGATAGTAGACTCTTGTCTCCAGGAGTCTACTATCGCCGAACAGGGTATACTTGTGTTATTCAGAATGTTTGAATTCATTATTTATTCATTCATTGATTTTCCAGTATTGCCCAGCTTCAATGTAGCTTAGCCCGATGCGTTGGGATGCTCGCTTGTTATCATTAATAAGATAAAAAATATCTGAAAGCACAGAACGTTCTTCGCTTGGGTAACTATGGCCTATAAAGCTAGTATCAACATTAGTTGCGTCAATCGATTCTATTCCAGGATAATAAATCAAACCCGTAGACGAATCACCCGCTCGCGGATAACGGTGTATCGTCTGGGATGCGGCTAACGCCTTATCTGTTGATGAAGCATATAAAGTAACAGGTTCTCCTTGTGCCACCAGTGCAGGGGCAATGTCTCGTTTGAAAACATCGGCATCTATGTCAGGAGCAGTTAGAATGACCTCTTTTATGCGATTTCGATAATCTGTATTTGTATTCAATACATCAATAATCGCCCGCGATAAAATTCTATTACCCATGCTGTGGGCTATCAGGTAAATATTTTTTGAATCGGATTTCTCAAGAAAGTCGATAAGGAAATTTTTTAGGTTGGTTTGTGTCCACTCAGCATTTTGCTCATCGATGGTATAAGCAGAAGTTCTGGCCTGTGAAGGCCAGCTATAAAAGACAGGGACCATATCGATGTTTAAATCATAGTATATTTGAGCTGTTTTTCTGGCTGCCTCGGCGAATGAGACATTATACCCATGAACGAAAATGAAGGTCTTTTTCTCTGGTATATTGCTTACTGTGGATACAAGGTAATTGAAAAAAACATTTTTAGCTAAAGGCGTTACACCAAGTAAGGCCACGTGTTTTTTGGGATCTTCTTTGAACTCAAGCTTTAAAAATGAAGGTTGTTCAGTTACTCCTATAATGTGGTGTCGAGGAATGCTAACTTCACAGAGTCCATAGGAGATTGAGGCTCGATTGATTCCATATGATTGGTTGGGTGGTGCGCCGCTGTTATAATTTCTATCGGTGGCATACAAAACCTTGACAATGGCATAATCTGGTTTTTGAGTTAATATATTTATTTCATTGCTGCTAGATGCCATACTGGTAACACCTGTGTTGGACATGCCGCAACCATTTAGTATGGCTATAAAAATACTGAAAACTATGTATTTTAATGTTTTCATTTTGCTTGACCTTGCTTTAAACATGGTTGGAGTGTCTTTCCTTTATTGATTTTTTCTGAATATTACCAACTAAAATTAATCGGAGTAATTAAGATTTACGTATTTCCGCAGGGAATGGCATTAATAAAATGGTTTTAATTTGGACTGACAGGATAGTAATATTTTATTAGTGACTGTTTATTAGATAACGCATGTGGCTAGCCAAAGGACATCAGACTTCTGATTGATACCGCGCTAGTAATTACTACGAACCTCTTACCGAATACTCACTGTTTCTGACTCATATTTTCAGGAAGCAACCCGCATGGTTCTGCTATCGGTTGACCAAACGTTCTTCACCGTGAGGGAGACAATATGTTTGGACTTGAAACGCTTGATATATTAATTGGGATAATGACTGTGTATTTCATGTTTGGGATAGCATGTACCGCGATTGTTGAAGCTATTTCTGCGTGGACCCGTATTCGTAGTCAAAATCTTGACGTGGCGCTGAGCGAGTTCCTTTCAGGCGATCTGTCTCAAAATCAGCAATTTATTACTCAGTTTTTTGAACATCCGTTAATTCAGTCCCTAAGTAAAGGAAACCAGGGGCGTCCTTCCTATATTCCCCCAGACATTGTCGCGCAAGTCGTGGAGGCGTTAGTTGTCAGCAAAAGTGCGATGGCAACGCTCTCCGCTGGAGTGAACGCCATGCCGGGAAATGCCAAAAATAATCGGATCAAAGGCATCCTCGAAACAGTGGTGGCGCAGACGGGCAATAACGCGGCCACGTTTCGCAACGCGGTTGCAAAACAGTTTGATGCGGTAATGGATCGCGCCTCGGGTTGGTATAAACGAAAAATGCAGACCATCACGTTGATTGTCGCCACCGTTCTGGTTCTTGGGGGGAATATTGACACCCTCAACCTTGCGACTGTGCTGGCCTCCAATCCTGATGTTCGAGAAAAAATGGTGGCGATCGCGCAGCAGGAAGTCAATGAGGCGAAAAATCAGGCTCAGGACAAGGAGCGCATCGCGGCAGCTAAAGGTAAATATAACCACGCGATTGCCGTTATGCAGTCTGCAGGCTTCGAACTGGGCTGGAAAGGATGGCCGCAAGGGGGTGCTGAATGGCTGGCAAAAGTGGTGGGCCTGCTGGTGACTATTTTCGCCGTCTCACTCGGCGGACCTTTCTGGTTCGATATTCTTCAACGGGTTATGCAGGTCCGTTCAACTGGCCCAAAACCAGCAGCACCGGGTAAATCTGACAGTCCGAAAAGTAAGTGAAGTGTAACGGTTAACTATCGACAGAGAGGGCATCATGATACTTACACCCGCACAGAAAAGTCTCTGTGAACGAGTTTTGAATGCGTTTGAAACCGGCTCGGCCGAAGGCGATTACTCGGCTATCGCGATATTCCATGATGGTCCTCACGGGATCAGGCAGATCACTTACGGTCGTTCACAAACTACGGAATACAGCAAATTGCAGGATCTGGTGACCCGCTACGTTAATGCAAATGGGCGATTCAGCGCCGATCTTGCTCCGTTTGTTGCAAAGATAGGCAATATCGCACTGGTTGACAATGAACCGTTTAAGGACTTATTACGACGAGCAGGGCGCGATGATCCGATAATGAAATCGGTACAGGATCGGTTCTTTGATGAGCGCTACTATCTGCCTGCGCTGAAATGGGCACAGGACTTTGGTTTTAAAGATGCGCTCTCATTTCTGGTCATCTATGACTCATTTGTTCATAGCGGCACTATTTTGACGTTCTTGCGCGCCCAGTTTCGTGAGGTGCCTCCAGCCAGTGGCGGTGATGAACACACCTGGATTTCCCAGTATGTTGAAGTGAGAAATTCATGGTTAGCCAACCATAGCAACCCCGAACTTCATCCTACCGTTTATCGTACAAAATGTTTGCGATTTGAAATAGATCGCGGCAACTGGGATCTTTCGCAGGTCCCCATTAACGCTAACGGTATACCCGTCAGGCCCTTACCTGATATATCAATCACTCAGACATCGATACCTCCGGTGGAACAACCCAGCGTTCCGTATTTTGGTGAGGAAGCACCCGTTTCTGGTTTTGCGGATAACGCCGCGTCGATCGCCGCTGACGAGTGGCATTTTTTTGGCGAGCAGCGCTACAACCGCAATGGTGGCCTTCTTCATTCCGGGCACAAAGAGGGTGAGGATGGCTGGTGGCAACGTGTTGGCCTGTATTGGGCAAAAATCGGGCGGGACGATCTGGACGGGCGAGATCATGACTGGCCGTGGTCGGCGGCGTTCATTTCATGGGCCATACGTCAGGCTGGCGCGGGGGAGCGTTTTTCCTACTCTGCTTCGCATGCGACGTACATCAGCAAATCGATCCGCGACAGAAATCAGGGTAATGCTAAAGCGTTGTACTGGGGATACAGGCTGAATGAGCGTAAACCGCAGGTGGGGGATTTGGTTTGTTGGGACAGAGACCCCGACAAAGTCGTTGATTACGATCATCAGCATCTGGGCAACTACAGCAGTCACACCGACTTAGTTGTTTCCGTAGGCACTAATGAGATTGAAATTATTGGCGGTAATGTTGGTAATTCGGTGACACGACGCCCGTTGGCGCTCACCGCCGACGGATTCCTTGCCAGCGATGTACAAGGAGGGGAAACGCTGTTTGCCATCATGGGGTATCGCGGAGAGTGAAAAATGAAACGATCTAATATAGTGCTTAAATACGCTGCCCCGCTAATGTTTTGCACTTTCCTTTTACTGAGTGGGTGTGCCTTATTCGTTTCACACTACGATGCAGGCGCGTACCAGAACTTCACAAATTTAAAGGCGTTCCACCTTAAATTTCTCGAAGATAATACAGCTAAACCCGGGAATACCTTTGATGAAACTAAGGTAAAGGCTACTTGCGATACCGGGGACCTCAAGTTCCGTGAGGCGACAGAATATGCTGCAGGCAAACATGATGACTCACGTGTACGGGCTATTCATTACCTCGATAATGTCTTTGAGAGTGATTGCCGAATGGCGATGAAGGATAAAAAGTTATTTAGCGTCGTCTATGCGGATGAAAAAACCGATGTAGTTAAGTTGAACTACGATCTGGCCATTCGGGGAGAAAGTTCCCGTGTGGGGTCTATTGTAAAATAGGGGATGAAAAATGTCAGATATTGATGATGCCATGAATGCGATTAAAAATGAGGTTGCTGAATCCATTAAAGAACAACTGAAAGCGCTCTTGCTCTCGGCAGCAAAAGATACGAATGAGGTAATAAACGATACCGGTAAGAAAATTGCGTACTGGCTGCGTCTTCGTGGGCAGGGAAAACTGAGTGACAGTGAACTGGAGGCGTTGCTCTACGCCAGAGATCAACTGCTGCGACAATATAAAAACACGGTGGAAATTGCAGCAAGAGCTCAGGTTGAGAAGATTGCTATTTCGCTGGTTAATATTGTGCTCGACAAATTATTGGGCATTGCCTTTCATCAGAAATGAGGCACGGCATAGGGCTAATAGGGCGAAAAAATGGTCGGTTTTCTGCGCCACTGACGGATGTGGTACAGGGTATCTCACTGAGAGACCACTATTTTTTATTACCCACAACCTATAAATATTACATATATTTCAATGGTATCTATTCTTAAGGTGGGCATGTTTAGCTAAACATGCCACAATACTGGCCTAAACCGGCTTAAATTTTCGCTAAATCAGGATATTAACTACCCATGAAGGGTAAATATAAAGCCGTTCTGGCACTCCTCTTATTATTGATTCTCGTGCCGCTGACGTTGGTCATGACGCTTGGCCTGTGGGTTCCCACGCTGGTGGGCGTCTGGTTGCCTGTCGGCACGCGTATTGCGCTGGATGAGAGCCCACGGCTGACACGGCATGGGCTGCATATCCCGGAACTTCGCTATCTGGTCGATGATTGCCCGCTAGCGCACATTACTCAGGCAGAGCTCTCTCACCCCAGTCGCTGGTTGCTTAATGTTGGGACAATTGAGCTCGACTCGGCTTGCCTGGCCAAATTGCCGCAGGCAGAACCCTCGCCGGTAGCGCCAAAAACGCTGGCTGAATGGCAATCAATGCTACCCAATACCTGGATTAACATCGACAACGTTATTCTCTCTCCATGGCAGGAGTGGCAGGGGAAACTGTCGCTCTCGCTAACGCCCTCTACCCAGCAGCTGCGCTACCAGGGTGAAAAAGTTAAATTTCAGGGGCGTCTGCACGGACAGAATCTGACGGTAAATGAGCTGGATGTTGCAGCATTTGAAGGGCAGCCGCCGATAAAACTGGTCGGTGAATTTACCATGCCGCTGGTTCCTGATGGACTACCAGTGAGCGGGCATGCGGTTGCTACTCTGAGCTTGCCGCAGGAGCCAACGCTGGTTGACGCCGAACTTGAGTGGCAAGAAAACAGCGGACAACTGATCGTTATGGCACGGGATGCGGTCGATCCGCTTCTCGATCTGCCATGGGAAATAACGCGTCAGCAACTGACTATCAGTGACGGTCGCTGGAACTGGCCTTATCAGGGGTTCCCGTTAAGTGGGCGTCTGGGGGTGATAGTTGAAAACTGGCAGGCCGGTCTGGAAAATGCCGTGGTGAGTGGGCGTCTGAACATTCTGACGCAAGGCGATGCCGGTAAAGGAAACGCCGTATTAACGTTAGGGCCAGGTAGGCTCGGTGTGGATAGTAGCGATATGCCGTTACAGTTGATCGGTGAGGCGAAACAGGATGACCTGATCTTCTACGCGAAGTTACCCGCCAGACTTACCGGAAGCCTGATCGATCCGCAGCTCGCTTTCGAGCCAGGGGCATTGCTGCGTTCCCGTGGGCGAGTCATCGATTCACTCGATATTGACGAAATTCGCTGGCCATTGGCTGGCGTTAAAGTGACACAGCGCGGTGTGGATGGGCGTCTGCAGGCCATTTTACGAGCGCATGAGAACCAGATGGGTGACTTTGAGTTACACCTTGATGGTCTGGCCAATGATTTTCTTCCTGATGCCGGTCGTTGGCAGTGGCGGTATTGGGGCAAAGGCAGTTTTACACCGATGCATGCGCTTTGGGATGTCGCGGGCAAAGGGGAGTGGCACGACAACACCCTGAGACTTTTCGACCTCTCGACCGGGTTTGACCAACTGCAATACGGCACCATGAAGGTGGAAAACCCGCGTCTGGTGATGGATGCGCCGATTGTGTGGGTCCGTGATGCCGAAAAACCGACGTTTAGCGGTGCGCTTTCGCTCGATGCCGGAAATACGCTCTTTAGCGGGGGCAGCGTCTTACCTCCTTCAACGCTGAAGTTCAGTGTTGAAGGGACTGATCCGACGATTTTCCAGTTCAAAGGTCAACTTCATGCCGGAGCAATTGGTCCTGTACAGTTGAATGGGCGCTGGGATGGGATCCGCCTGCGTGGCCAGGCCTGGTGGCCAAAACAATCACTCACCGTTTTCCAGCCATTGGTACCACCGGACTGGAAAATGAATCTGCGCGAAGGTGAACTTTATGCGCAGGTGGCGTTCTCCGCCGCGCCGGAGCAGGGCTTTGAGGCGGGGGGGCACGGTGTACTGAAAGGGGGTAGTGCCTGGATGCCTGATAACCAAATTAACGGTGTCGATTTTGTGCTGCCGTTTCGTTTTAGCGAAGGCGTATGGCAACTGGGTACGCGGGGGCCGGTGTCATTACGTATTGCAGAAGTTGTGAATCAGGTTGCTGCGACAAACATCACCGCCGATCTGCAGGGCGGGTATCCCTGGAGTGAAGACAATCCGTTGCTGTTAAGCGATGTCAGCGCCGAACTACTGGGTGGCAAAGTGGTTATGCAACAACTGCGGATGCCGCAGCACGATCCGGCATTGTTACGGGTGCAGAATATCTCCTCCAGCGAACTCATCAGTGCGGTAAATCCGAAGCAGTTTGCTATGTCGGGTCCGGTCAGCGGTGCGTTACCGTTATGGCTGAATAACGAAAAGTGGATCATCAAAGACGGCTGGCTGACCAACCCAGGACCAATGACGTTGCGTATTGATAAAGACACCGCGGATGCCGTCGTCAAAGATAATATGGCGGCGGGTGCGGCCATTAACTGGCTGCGTTATATGGAAATAAGCCATTCCTGGACGAAAATAAATCTGGATAACCTCGGTGTTTTAACCATGCAGGCAACGGTGACTGGCAACAGCCGGGTAGATGGCAAAGTGGGAACGGTTAATTTGAATTACACCCACGAGGAAAACGTCTTTACGCTATGGCGCAGTTTGCGTTTTGGCGACAATTTACAGGCATGGCTTGAACAAAATGCAGCGCTGCCAGAAACCCATTGCCCGGAAGGCAAGGAATGTGAGGAACAACAATGAAAACGAAAGCTGCCATGCTGGGACTGTTTGCGTCATCTCTGCTGGCGGGGTGTACCCCCAGAATCGAAGTGGCTGCGCCTAAAGAGCCCATCACTATCAATATGAACGTCAAAATCGAGCACGAGATCCATATCAAAGTGGATAAAGACGTCGAGAGTTTACTGAAATCGCGCAGCGATCTGTTCTGAGGTCACGATGAAAAAACAGCTTGTAGCGATCCTGGTGGCGTTAAGTTTTTTGAGCGGCAACGTATGGGCATTGACGCTGAATGAAGCCAGAACGCAGGGACGGGTAGGTGAAACGCTTAACGGCTATCTTGTAGCGCTGAAAACGGATGCTGAAACGCAGGCGCTGGTGAATGAGATTAATAAAGCGCGCAGCGCCAGCTATCAGCAACTGGCTGAGAGTAACAACATTCCGCCAGATGAAGTGGCGAAAATGGCCGGACAAAAGCTGGTTGCTCGCGCCAAACCCGGCGAGTATGTACAGGGCATAAATGGGAAATGGTTAAGGAAATAATAATTCATTTCTGAGCAGGAGCTGACAAGTATTGCATTCACATGAATTATTCATCGATATCGCAATAGTTGCCACACTGCATGATATCGATGTTGATATAGTTCCCCTCCGGTAGCGTCCTGGGGTGAAATCATGTGGCTTTTCAAGTGGTATGTCTGGAATCGTTGGGTATTCAAGCTGTTAAGCCGGGATGTCGCGGAGCCGGAACAATTTTTACAGCATTGCTGGGAAGAGAATCTGGCGAAGTGCAGGGATTACGCAACCATCTGGCGTGATATTAATCGCATTCACGGGAAGCAGGCAAAGAAGTAAAAACCCTCCCACCGGATGGTGAGAGGGTCAATCATCAGGCAGCGACGACGCTGTCGATTGCCGCTTTTGCATCGGATTGTGCTTTAGATGCCACTTCCGGACCGTAAGCAATGCCTTCCGCGAAGACGACGTTCACGTCGGTGATACCGATAAAGCCCAGGAACACATTCAGATACGGGGTGATCAGGTCGGTCGGCGTATCTTTATGGATACCACCACGGCTGGTCAGCACGATCGCACGTTTTCCAGTTACCAGACCTTCCGGGCCTTTCTCGGTGTAACGGAAGGTCACGCCAGCACGGGCAATCAGGTCGAAGTAGTTTTTCAGTTGCGTTGGGATGTTGAAGTTATACATCGGCGCGGCGATAACAATCACATCATGCGCTTTCAGCTCAGCGATCAGTTCATCGGACAGCGCGAGCGCTTCTTGCTGGCGTGGCGTCAGCGGCGTATCGCTCGGGCGCATCGCACCCACCAGCTCGCCATCCAGCACCGGAACAGGATTTGCAGCCAGGTCACGGACGGTGATTTCATCAGCGGAGTGCTTTTCACGCCACTGTTCAACAAAATAATCAGACAACTGACCAGACTGAGAGTACCCTGCCAGAATACTGGATTTAAGAACTAATACCTTGCTCATGGGTGTTTCCTTTTATGTGTTTGAAGGGGATGTGCCCCGTTGCTTGTTGACACTTTATTCACAATCCTGCCGCAGTGATAGCGCAATATATCGAATCCTATGTTCGAAATTATTGAACAACACATGAAAAGCGCCGATGTGGTACTCTATACCTATCATCTACAAGAGATTTAACCCGGCAGAGCACTGCCCTCTAACGCTATGACAGAACAACAAAAATTAACCTTCAACATGCTGCAGCAACAGCTGGACTCACTGATGCTGCGCGACAGACAGCGTTTTGCCCGCCGCCTGCACGGCGTGAAGAAGGTTAAAAATCCTGATGCACAACAGGCCATTTACCAGGAGATGGCGAAAGAGATCGCGCAGGCAGCAGGTAAAGTCGTGCTGCGCGAAGCGGCGCGTCCGGAGATTACCTATCCGGAAAACCTGCCCGTCAGCCAGAAAAAACAGGATATTCTGGACGCAATTCGCGATCATCAGGTGGTGATTGTTGCTGGCGAGACCGGCTCGGGGAAAACCACCCAGTTACCCAAAATCTGTATGGAACTGGGGCGCGGGGTAAAAGGGCTGATCGGCCATACCCAGCCGCGTCGTCTGGCGGCGCGCACCGTGGCGAACCGTATTGCGGAAGAGCTGCAGACCGAGCCGGGCGGCTGTATTGGTTATAAAGTGCGTTTCAGCGATCATGTCAGTGATAACACTATGGTCAAGCTGATGACGGACGGTATCCTGCTGGCGGAAATCCAACAGGATCGGCTGCTAATGCAGTACGACACCATCATCATCGATGAAGCGCATGAACGCAGTCTGAATATCGACTTTCTGCTCGGCTATCTGAAAGAACTTCTGCCGCGTCGCCCGGATCTAAAAATTATCATCACTTCGGCGACCATCGACCCGGAGCGTTTTTCAAAGCATTTCAATAACGCGCCGATTATCGAAGTCTCCGGTCGAACGTACCCGGTGGAAGTGCGTTATCGCCCGATTGTTGAAGATGCAGATGACACCGAGCGTGACCAACTGCAGGCAATTTTTGATGCCGTAGATGAGTTAGGCCGTGAAAGTCAGGGCGATATTCTGATCTTCATGAGCGGCGAGCGCGAAATTCGCGATACTGCGGATGCGCTGAATAAGCTGGATTTGCGCCATACCGAAGTGCTACCGCTCTATGCGCGTCTTTCAAACAGTGAGCAGAACCGCGTATTCCAGTCGCACAGCGGCCGCCGTATCGTGCTGGCTACCAACGTGGCGGAAACCTCGCTAACCGTGCCGGGGATCAAATATGTAATTGACCCGGGCACTGCGCGTATCAGCCGTTACAGCTACCGTACTAAAGTCCAGCGTTTACCGATTGAACCGGTGTCGCAGGCTTCTGCGAACCAGCGTAAAGGCCGCTGCGGTCGTGTTTCGGAAGGGATCTGTATTCGCCTGTATTCCGAAGACGATTTCCTGTCGCGTCCGGAGTTTACCGACCCGGAGATCCTGCGTACCAACCTGGCATCCGTTATTTTGCAGATGACTGCGCTGGGACTGGGGGATATCGCGGCATTCCCGTTCGTTGAAGCACCGGATAAACGCAATATTCAGGACGGGGTACGCCTGCTCGAAGAGCTGGGGGCGATAACCACCGACGAACAGGCAACCGCTTACAAGTTAACGCCGTTGGGCCGTCAGCTGTCGCAACTGCCGGTGGATCCGCGTCTGGCGCGCATGGTGCTGGAAGCGCAAAAACATGGCTGCGTACGTGAAGCGATGATCATTACCTCGGCGCTGTCCATTCAGGACCCGCGCGAGCGTCCAATGGACAAGCAACAGGCTTCTGACGAGAAACACCGCCGCTTCCACGACAAAGAGTCTGATTTCCTCGCGTTTGTGAACCTGTGGAACTATCTTGGCGAGCAGCAAAAAGCGCTGTCGTCAAACCAGTTCCGTCGCCAGTGCAAACTTGATTTTCTAAACTACCTGCGCGTGCGAGAGTGGCAGGATATCTACACGCAACTGCGCCAGGTAGTGAAAGAGTTGGGTATTCCGGTTAACAGCGAACCTGCTGAGTATCGGGAAATTCACGTTGCGCTGTTGACCGGGTTACTCTCGCATATCGGGATGAAAGATGCCGATAAACAGGAATTTACCGGCGCGCGTAACGCCCGCTTCTCGATCTTCCCCGGCTCTGGGTTGTTTAAAAAACCACCGAAATGGACGATGGTGGCGGAGTTGGTGGAAACCAGCCGCCTGTGGGGACGTATTGCCGCACGTATCGATCCCGAGTGGGTGGAGCCGGTTGCCCAGCATCTGATCAAACGTTCATACAGTGAACCGCACTGGGAACGCGCGCAGGGTGCTGTAATGGCGACAGAAAAGGTCACCGTTTACGGCTTACCGATTGTGGCCGCCCGTAAGGTGAACTACAGCCAGATCGATCCAGTCCTGTCGCGTGAACTGTTCATCCGCCATGCGTTGGTGGAAGGCGACTGGCAAACTCGCCATGCGTTTTTCCGTGACAACCTCAAGCTGCGTGCGGAAGTGGAAGAGTTAGAGCACAAATCACGCCGTCGCGACATTCTGGTCGATGATGAGACGCTGTTTGAGTTTTACGACCAGCGCATCAGCCATGATGTGGTTTCTGCCCGCCACTTTGACAGCTGGTGGAAGAAGGTTAGCCGCGAGACACCGGATCTGCTCAACTTTGAAAAGAGCATGCTCATCAAAGAGGGCGCGGAGAAAATCAGCAAGCTGGATTACCCGAACTTCTGGCATCAGGGCAATCTCAAACTGCGCCTGAGCTATCAGTTTGAACCCGGCGCTGATGCGGATGGTGTGACCGTGCATATTCCGCTGCCGCTGCTTAACCAGATCGAAGAGAGCGGTTTTGAATGGCAAATTCCGGGGCTGCGCCGTGAACTGGTGATCGCCCTGATTAAATCACTGCCAAAACCGGTACGACGTAACTTTGTGCCGGCACCGAACTATGCGGAAGCATTTTTAGGTCGTGTGACTCCGCTGGAACTGCCGCTGCTGGATTCACTGGAGCGTGAACTGCGCCGGATGACCGGCGTCACCGTTGACCGTGACGACTGGCACTGGGATCAGGTGCCCGATCATCTGAAAATAACGTTCCGGGTGGTCGACGATAAGAACAAAAAGCTGCAGGAAGGGCGTTCGCTGCAGGATTTGAAAGATGCGCTGAAGGGCAAAGTTCAGGAAACGCTGTCTGCGGTGGCGGATGACGGTATTGAACAGAGCGGATTGCACATCTGGAGCTTCGGTCAACTACCGGAAAGTTACGAGCAAAAACGCGGCAACTATAAAGTCAAAGCGTGGCCTGCGCTGGTGGATGAGCGTGACAGCGTTGCCATCAAACTGTTTGATAATCCGCTGGAGCAACAGCAGGCGATGTGGTGCGGTTTACGCCGCCTGTTGTTGCTGAATATTCCATCACCTATCAAATATTTACACGAGAAACTGCCTAATAAAGCGAAGCTGGGGCTGTATTTTAACCCGTATGGCAAAGTGCTGGATTTGATTGACGACTGTATCTCCTGCGGTGTGGATAGACTTATCGACGCTAACGGCGGCCCGGTGTGGACGGAAGAGGGCTTTGCGGCGTTGCACGAAAAAGTGCGGGCTGAGCTGAATGACACAGTGGTCGATATTGCGAAGCAGGTCGAACAGATCCTGACAGCGGTATTTAATATCAACAAACGTCTGAAAGGGCGTGTGGATATGACCATGGCGCTGGGGCTTTCGGATATCAAAGCGCAAATGAGCGGGCTGGTGTACCGTGGATTTGTCACCGGCAATGGATTCAAACGCCTGGGCGATACGTTGCGTTATTTGCAGGCCATTGAAAAACGGCTGGAGAAACTGGCGATTGATCCACATCGCGATCGGGCGCAGATGCTGAAAGTAGATAGTGTGCAGCAGGCCTGGCAGCAGTGGTTCAATAAACTGCCGCCCGCGCGGCGTGAAGATGATGATGTCAAAGAGATCCGCTGGATGATAGAAGAGCTGCGTGTCAGCTATTTTGCCCAGCAGCTTGGCACACCATATCCGATCTCCGATAAACGTATTCTGCAGGCGATGGAGCAGATTACGGGGTGACGCGATGCTGGACCGTAGGGCGGATAAAGCATAGCCGCCATCCGGCATCTGTACCCGGTAAAGAATAAACACCAGGAGTTATGAGTATGAGTCAGTTCCCGATACTTTCCGCAGCCACCCTTGCGGCGATAAATACCGTAGGGCGATGGTTGGCGCAGAATGATTTTATGGAGAACATCACCGTTCAGTCAGACTGCGTGATTCTGGCGGGCAACGCGGTTATTCCGACCATCGACGCCGCCTGTCGGATCGCGAAAGAACAACAGGTTCCCTTATTGATTAGCGGTGGCATCGGTCATTCTACGCGCTTTCTGTATGACGCGATTGCAGAGCATCCTCGCTATAACATCATCCGCACCAGCGGACGAGCAGAAGCTGCGATCCTGGCTGATATTGCGCACCAGTTCTGGCAAATTCCGGGTGAGACGATTTGGGTGGAAGACCAGTCAACAAACTGCGGTGAGAATGCACGCTTTAGCTGTGCCTTACTGAACCAGGCGACAGAAAATATTCACACGGTCATTGTGGTGCAGGACCCTACAATGCAACGCCGCACGATGGCGACGTTTCAGCGTGTAACCCGTGATTTTCTGCAGGCGCCGCGCTGGTTGAGTTTTCCCGGTTTTATCCCTGAGTTGACTCTACAGAACGGTGGTGTGGATTTCGCGCCAACTGCGGAGGGGCTGTGGTCTGTGGATCGCTATCTTTCACTGATTACCGGCGAATTGCCGAGACTGCGCGATGATGCAACCGGCTATGGCCCTCGTGGTCGTGATTTTATCGCCCATGTTGATATTCCGCAGAATGTTGAGGATGCATGGTTGCATCTGCAAAACGATACGGCGCTGACTGACCTGCTGGCGAGCCGATCGCTGTAATCTTTGCTGCCCGTTTGTCGGCGTTTTGCCGCAAACGGGCATAAATCCTGCCTGTTTTTTCCCTCCGCCATGACATTACCAGATGCTTTTATGAAGCGGCTCACAGAACGACAATTCCAGCAGTAATGCGTCATGCATGATTGGTATTAATTAACAATAGTTTTACTTGTTAAAAACAAATCAATCACAGGAGAAGCGCATGTCAGTACCCGTACAACATCCTATGTATATCGATGGGCAGTTTGTGACCTGGCACGATGACGCCTGGATTGATGTCGTCAATCCGGCCACGGAAGAGATTATCTCGCGTATTCCCGATGGACGCGCTGAAGATGCGCGTAAAGCAATCGATGCCGCACAGCGTGCTCAGCCGCAATGGGAAGCCCTGCCTGCTATTGAACGGGCGAACTGGTTACGCAAAATTTCTGCGGGCATCCGTCAGCGAGCCGCTGAAATCAGTGCGTTGATTGTGGCGGAAGGTGGAAAAATACAGCAACTGGCCGAGGTCGAAGTCTCATTTACCGCCGACTATATCGATTACATGGCGGAATGGGCACGTCGTTATGAAGGTGAGATCCTGCAAAGCGACCGCCCGGGCGAGAATATTCTGCTGTTTAAGCGTGCACTGGGCGTGACGACGGGCATTCTGCCGTGGAACTTCCCGTTTTTCCTGATTGCCCGCAAACTGGCTCCCGCCTTGCTGACGGGGAATACCATTGTCATTAAGCCGAGTGAATTCACACCGAATAACGCCATCGCCTTTGCCAAAATTGTTGATGACATTGGTTTACCGCGCGGAGTCTTTAACCTGGTGCTGGGACGCGGTGAAACAGTCGGTCAGGAACTTGCCGGGAATCCCAAAGTGGCGATGGTGAGCATGACCGGCAGCGTTGTGGCGGGCGAGAAAATCATGGCTGCGGCAGCGAAAAATATCACTAAGGTATGTCTGGAGCTGGGCGGCAAAGCGCCGGCAATCGTCATGGACGATGCTGACCTTGAGCTGGCAGTGAAGGCTATTGTTGACTCGCGGGTGATCAATACCGGTCAGGTGTGCAACTGTGCCGAACGCGTGTATGTCCAGAAAGGTATCTATGACCAGTTTGTGAATCGTCTGGGAGAGGCAATGAAAGCCGTGCAGTTTGGCAATCCGGCCGAGCGTAATGACATCGCGATGGGGCCGCTCATTAATGCGGCTGCGCTGGCACGTGTGGAACAGAAAGTGGCGCGCGCAGTGCAGGAAGGGGCCAGAGTGGTTCTGGGCGGTAAAGCCGTTGCCGGCAAAGGTTATTACTACCCGCCGACGTTACTGTTAGACGTGCGCCAGGAGATGGCGATTATGCACGAGGAGACGTTTGGTCCGGTGCTGCCGGTGGTGGCGTTTGATACGCTGGAACAGGCGTTGACAATGGCCAATGACAGCGACTACGGTCTGACCTCATCGATCTATACGCAGAATCTGAATACGGCAATGAAGGCGATTAAGGGGCTGAAGTTTGGCGAAACCTATATTAATCGAGAAAACTTCGAGGCGATGCAGGGCTTCCACGCTGGCTGGCGTAAGTCCGGGATTGGCGGGGCTGATGGTAAACATGGTCTGAACGAATACCTGCAAACGCAAGTGGTGTATCTGCAGTCCTAAGTTTTTCGCCGGGTGAGTCTGTACGCCACCCGGCGCCATCCTCACACTTTAGTGGCTACCCAGTTCATCATCATTTCCGGCCAGATGGCCAGCGGTAACCCTTGCGCATCGCGAATACCAAATCCGTGCTTACCGCGTTCAAACAGATGCATTTCGACCGGAACGCCCTGCTCACGTAGCGCATTAAAGAAGACCAGGCTGTTTTCTACCTTCACCGCCGGATCGTCAATGGCGTGTAGCAGGAATGTCGGCGGCGTTGTGTTCTCAACTCGTTCTTCAAGTGAATAGCGGTGCAGGTCCTTTTCTTCGGGGGTCGTGCCAACTAATTCAAGGCGAGAGCCTGGGTGAGCGATATTCTCACGCAGGCTAATCACCGGATAGACCAGCGCCATGAACGCGGGGCGGGCGGGTTGTTCGTCTACGCTATCGAGGGGCGTATAAACCGATTCAGCAAAACGTGTTCCCAGGCTGGCTGCCACATGACCGCCGGAGGAAAAGCCCAGTATACCGATACGATAAGGATCGATTCCCCATTCATGTGCGTTAGCCCGAATGTAGCGCATAGCGCGTTGGGCATCGGCCAACGGTGCGTTTGACGCTTCCTCGTGACCATCCCCCGGCAAGCGATAGGTCATGACAAACAGAGTATAACCGCGGGCATTAAAAAAGGGCGCCAGCGCACTGCCTTCTTTGTCCAGCACTACGCGTCGATAAGAGCCGCCGGGGGTGACAAGTATTCCCACACCATTCGGTTTTGCGGGGGCGTAGACGGTGATTTCTGGGGCACGAATACCGGTTACCGCACGATCGTAATGAGAGGTTCCTGTATGTCTGGGTTCGGGGGTAAATACCGCATCGCTGTTTTTTGCTCCGGGGGCTTCACCCATTGGCCAGACTGAGACGGTGGCGGCGTGGGCAACGGCTTGTGCGATCATAGTTTCTAACGTTTCTCGACTCAGTGCTTCCATTACTGTGCTCCCTTTGTGGCAAAGGTTAGCTATAGCACACTTAATGGGTTGAAAACGGGGAGAGACTCACAACGTATTGAATTAGCGGGAAATGAAACGAGGCGGAGGCGATCCTCCGCCATAACACTAAAGCGTGATAAATTTATCCAACGTACGGATAAGTTGGGTGACAAAACCGTACTCGTTATCGTACCAGGCCACGGTTTTTACCAGTTGCAGATCGCCCACTTCGGTGATCTCGGTTTGTGTTGCATCAAATACTGAACCGAAATGTGAGCCAATGACATCTGACGAGACAATTTCTTCGTCGGTATAGCCGAATGATGCATTGTTCAGCGTTGCCTTTTTCAGCGCGTCGTTAACCTCTTCCGCAGTGACTTTTTTACCCAGAATCGACACCAGTTCCGTAACGGATCCGGTTTTTACCGGAACACGCTGGGCGTGGCCTTTTAATTTCCCGCTCAGGGCCGGGATCACCAGACCAATCGCCTTCGCCGCACCGGTGGTATGAGGAATGATATTTTCTGCTGCCGCGCGTGAGGCGCGCAGATCTTTCCCGCGAGGGCCATCAACCAGTGATTGCGTTCCGGTGTAAGCATGGATAGTGGTCATGGTACCAAGCTGAATACCGAAGCTGTCATGCAGCGCTTTTGCCATCGGCGCCAGGCAGTTGGTGGTGCACGACGCGACAGAGATAATCCGATCGCTGGCATCCATCGTGTCGTCGTTGACGTTAAAGACAATGGTTTTCATATCCCCAGCCGGGGCGGATATCAGCACTTTTTTGGCCCCGGCATCCAGGTGCGCGTTGGCTTTTTCTGTTGAGGTATAAAAACCGGTGCATTCGATGATGATCTCTGCGCCAGTCGTTTTCCACGGAATATTTTTTGCCTCTTTTTCGGCGTAAACGGCAATTTTTTTACCATCGACAATCAGTGCGTCCTCGGTAAAGTCGATGCTCCAGGGAAACGAGCCGTAGTTTGAATCGTGTTTTAACAGATAAGCGAGGATTTTCGGTGAGGTGAGGTCATTGATAGCGACGACCTCCACGCTGCTTTTGACCTCCAGTAGCCGACGCAATACCAGACGACCGATACGACCAAAACCGTTAATGCCAATTTTATTCATGGTTTTCTCCTGTCAGGATGAGACGGTACGACATATTTTCCCTACCAGGCATAGTCCAGTCAGGCATCCGCGGCAATAGCTGTTTTTGCGGTTAAACGTAACTGACTGAAAATGGGTGAACAAAACTTAATGAATTTTTAACAAAAGCCCGTTATGTTGACGCATTATTGTTTTTATTCGAGAAGTGTTATGGGGAAGAAGTATTCTGGCCTGCAAATTGGCATTCACTGGCTGGTCTTTTTGTTGGTCATTGTGGCCTACAGTGCCATGGAGTTTCGCGGATTTTTCCCGCGCAGCTATCGTCCCGGGTTCAACATGGTGCATGTTTCCTGTGGTATCACGATTTTAGCGTTGATGGTGGCGCGTCTGCTGGTCAGACTTAAGTATCCGGCACCACCGATTGAACCAAAACCGAAGCCGATGATGATTGGCATGGCGCATCTGGGGCATCTGGTTATCTATTTGCTGTTTATTGCGCTGCCGATTATTGGCCTGGTGATGATGTATAACCGGGGAAATCCGTGGGTTGCATTCGGCATTGTTATGCCACATGCGGCAGAAGCCAATTTTGAACTGGCCGATATGCTGAAATCATGGCACGAAACGCTGGCAAACCTGGGTTATTTTGTCATTGGCCTGCATGCCGCCGCGGCTCTGCTACATCACTATTTCTGGAAGGATAATACGTTGTTGCGCATGATGCCGCGAAAACGTTCCTGATAAAACGCCCCGCGTAATGCGGGGTGTTTTATTTCTCTGTGATTATTTTTCGCATGAGATCTCTTTTTCAACGCGTTGCACCTGCGTGGCGCGTTTCTTCAGGCTGATGATGGCCAGTGCCAGAACAATCAGCACAATCCCGCTACCTTCGACAACGCCAGGTTCTTCGCCGAGCAACCACCAGGAAAATAGTACCCCGCAAACCGGCACCGCCAGTGTGCTTAAACTGGCGATACTGGCAGGCAGGTTACGCAACACAAACAGCCATAAGCTCCAGGCCAGCGCGGTTGCCAGTACGGCGCTATATCCTAATGCCCAGAATACGACAGGCTGCCAGTCAGGTGTTCGCTGTGGGACCAGCCAGGCTACCAGACTCATCACCAGCGCGGCATACAGCATCTGCCACGAGGTGAGTGCTAACAGGTCTATACTGGGATGACGAACATACATACGTTTGGCGACAACCGCACTGGCTCCCCAACTGATGCCCGAGAGGATTGCCAGCAGCGCACTCTTCATTGACGAAAAGTCCAGTTGCCACGGCTGTAATACCAGTATCAGGCCAAACGCCGCCACTGCAATAGCGACGTACTGCAAACGACGCATGCGTTCACCGAGAAAAAGGGCGGCCATAATGACCACCCAGAAGGGCATGGTATAACTCAGAATAGCGACTTTTCCCGCACCGCCGCTGACCAGCGCCCACTGTGATAATCCCACCATGCCGCACGTTTGTAACAAGGCTATCGCCAACGTATAACCGAACGGGGTCGGGCGCATTCCGCGTCCGCGTAGCATCAGGACAATAAATAATAACAATGCCCCAAAAGAACAACGTAGTGCGGTGAAATCGAATGAACCAATGTAGTGCGTGACCTGTTTCATGGCAATCCAGCTATAGCTCCAGATGAGCGTTAGCGCGATCAGGCCGCCAATGGCCAGCGGATTGCTTTTCCCTGCGGTAGTCATAGTGTGTCCGTTTTGATGATGTTATGGCGCTACTATACCCGGTTTCATGTCGCGATACGTTTGTACAGACACTAGTCGTTATAATTCAGGTGAATAGCAATAGCGCCACAAAAAGCCGCTTGAACAACTGCTCAGATAAAACTACTGTATATAAATACAGTTAATATTGGATGAGTCATTATGTTGTTTCTCAAGCCAGCGGATCTCCGCGAAATCAATACAACCCCCTTGTTTAGTGACCTTGTTCAGTGCGGGTTTCCCAGCCCGGCTGCGGATTATGTCGAGCGGGGCATCGACTTGAATGAATTGCTAATTCAGCATCCCAGTGCCACGTACTTCGTGAAAGCCGCGGGGGATTCAATGATTGAAGGGGGGATCGATAATGGCGATTTGCTGGTTGTTGACAGTTCGCTGACGGCGGTACATGGCGACATTATTATCGCTGCCGTTGATGGTGAGTTCACGGTTAAGCGGCTGCAGCTTCGTCCAACGGTACAGCTCGTTCCAATGAACAGCGCTTATGCACCGATCGTTATCGGTCGTGAAGAATCACTGAATGTATTCGGTGTCGTTACCTATGCCGTGAAGGCTCTGCGCTGATGTTTGCACTCTGCGATGTAAATTCGTTTTACGCCAGCTGTGAGGCCGTTTTCCGGCCTGATCTCTGTGATAAACCGGTGGTGGTTCTCTCAAATAACGATGGCTGTGTTATTGCCTGCAGCGCGGAGGCCAAAAAATTGGGTATCCAAATGGGGGCTCCGTACTTCAAACAAAAAGATCTGTTTCGACGTTACGGCGTGGCGTGCTTTAGTTCAAATTACGAGCTGTATGCGGATATGAGTAGCAGAGTCATGTCCATCCTGGAGGAACTCTCTCCGCGCGTGGAAAGATATAGTATTGATGAAGCGTTCTGTGATTTGACGGGGGTGAGGAACTGCAGAGATCTTACTGATTTTGGTCGCGAGATGAGGGACACTATTTTGCAGAAAACTCATCTTAAAGTGGGTGTCGGTATTGCCCAGACCAAAACACTGGCTAAGCTGGCAAACTATGCGGCTAAAAAGTGGCAGGATCAGACCGGCAGTGTGGTCGATTTATCGAATAGCGAGCGCCAACGCAAGCTGATGGCCGCAGTTCCGGTAGATGAAGTCTGGGGCATTGGCCGCCGTATTGGTAAGAAACTGGATGCAATGGGCATTAAAACAGTTTGCGACCTGGCTGAAACCGATATTCGCTTTATCCGCAAACATTTCAGCGTTGTGCTGGAAAGAACCGTACGGGAATTGCGCGGCGAATCGTGCCTGGCACTGGAGGAGTTTGCTCCGGTTAAGCAGGAAATCATCTGCTCAAGGTCGTTTGGTGAGCGGCTCACGGATTATAATGCCATGCGAGAGGCGATTTGTACCTATGCTTCACGTGCGGCGGAGAAGTTGCGCGGAGAGCACCAGTTCTGCCGCTTCATTTCTGCGTTTATTAAAACCAGTCCATTTGCCCATAACGAACCTTACTATGGTAACAACGCGTCGGTAAAACTACTGACACCAACCCAGGACAGTCGGGATATTATTGGTGCGGCGACGCGCTGCCTTGACGCCATCTGGCGAGAGGGGCGGCATTATCAAAAAGCAGGCGTGATGTTAGGGGATTTTTTCAGTTCCGGTATGGCGCAGCTAAATCTTTTTGATGAAAACGTCCCGCGGCATAATAGCGACAAACTTATGACGGTTCTGGATACCCTTAATGCTAAAAATGGTAAAGGGACGCTCTGGTTTGCCGGACAAGGGATACAGCAACCGTGGGCAATGAAACGAGACATGCTTTCGCCTCGCTATACGACGAGATACAGTGATTTATTGCGCGTGGGGTAGTGGATTTTACAAAGATGTAAAATTACTGATACTATAGGGGGGTATGGTATCTGGAGGGCGTATGCCGCATTCACCTGAAGATAAGAAACGCATTCTCACCCGTGTACGCCGTATTCGCGGCCAGGTTGATGCGCTTGAGCGCGCGCTGGAGTCCGGCGAGCCGTGTCTGGCGATCCTGCAACAAATTGCCGCCGTGCGCGGCGCATCCAATGGCCTGATGGGCGAAATGGTTGAGATCCACCTGAAAGATGAACTGGTCAGCGGGGAGACTACCCCAGACCAGCGTGCTGTGCGCATGGCTGAAATCGGCCATCTTCTGCGCGCTTATCTAAAATAACACCATCACCTCGCAATAATGGGAAGAGACAAATGAAATCACGCGCAGCAGTTGCATTCGGCCCCGGTCAGCCGTTAAAAATTATCGAGATCGACGTCGCACCGCCAAAGAAAGGTGAAGTGCTGGTTAAAATTACCCACACAGGCGTGTGCCATACTGACGCTTTTACGCTCTCTGGCGACGATCCGGAAGGTGTGTTTCCGGCGGTACTCGGCCATGAAGGCGGGGGTATCGTGGTTGAAGTGGGTGAGGGAGTCACCAGTCTGAAACCTGGCGATCATGTGATCCCGCTGTACACCGCAGAGTGCGGCGAGTGCAAGTTCTGTAAATCAGGTAAAACTAACTTGTGTCAGGCCGTGCGTGCGACACAGGGCAAAGGTCTGATGCCGGATGGCACAACGCGCTTCTCGTATAACGACGAGCCGATTTATCACTATATGGGTACCAGTACCTTCAGTGAATACACCGTTTGCGCAGAGATCTCGCTGGCGAAGGTTAACCCGCAGGCTCCGCTGGATAAAGTGTGTCTGCTGGGCTGTGGCGTAACCACCGGGATCGGAGCGGTCCATAACACCGCGAAAGTGAAAGAAGGCGATACCGTGGCCGTATTTGGGCTGGGCGGTATTGGCCTGGCGGTGATTCAGGGCGCGGTACAGGCGAAAGCCGGGCGTATTCTGGCCGTTGATACTAATCCGGAAAAATTCAAGCTGGCGGGTGAAATGGGCGCGACCGATTTCATCAACCCGAACGATTACGATAAGCCGGTGCAGGACGTGATTGTTGAGCTCACCGACGGTGGCGTGGACTTTAGCTTTGAGTGTATCGGCAACGTTAACGTGATGCGTGCGGCGCTGGAGTGTTGCCATAAAGGGTGGGGTGAAAGCATCATCATTGGCGTGGCGGGTGCTGGTCAGGAGATCAAAACACGTCCGTTCCAGTTAGTAACCGGGCGCGTGTGGCGCGGTTCCGCGTTTGGCGGTGTAAAAGGGCGCACCCAGTTGCCGGGTATGGTCGAAGAAGCAATGAGCGGAAAAATTCAGTTAGATCCGTTTATTACGCATCGCCTGCCGCTGGAGCAGATCAACGACGCGTTCGATTTAATGCATCAGGGTAAATCCATCCGTACCGTTATCCATTTTGGTGATAACTGATTCATTGGCCAGCGGATTTCACCGCTGGCACTTTCCTGAATTTCTTTGAATGATGTTGTGAAAGTGTGACGAATCCGGCGCTTTTCACGGTAAGTAAACTTCGCGGATTGCCGATGACTATCTAACGGGCGTGTTTTCACGCATAAACCCTACAAGAGAGTCGACGGTCATGGACAACACTACATCGATGCAAGCCCAGCATAAACTGGGCTTTCTGCATCAAATCCGGCTGGTTCCGCTGTTTTCCTCCATTCTCGGTGGCATCCTTCTGCTGTTCGCCTTAAGTTCAGGGCTGGCAGGTTATTTTCTTATGCAGGCCGATCGCGATCAGCGCGATGTAACCGATGAGATTCAGGTTCGGATGGGGTTATCTAACAGCTCTAACCACTTACGCACCGCGCGTATCAACATGATCCATGCTGGTGCGGCGAGCCGTATTGCTGAAATGGATGACATGAAGGCCAATATTGCCGAGGCAGAAAAACGTATTAAGCAATCGCAGGACGGTTTTAATACCTATATGGCGCGTGCGGTGAAAACCACTGACGGAGAGGCGTTAGACGCTGAACTGAGCGCCAATTTCAAAGCCTATATCGACGGCTTACAGCCTATGCTGAAGTACGCTAAAAACGGTATGTTCGAGGCGATCATCAACCATGAAAATGAACAGGCCAGACCGCTGGACTCTGCTTACAACAAGGTGTTGTTAAAGGCGATCGATATTCGTACCGCCAGGGCGAATCAGTTAAGCGAACAGGCGCACCAACGTACACAGCTTGGCATGGCCTTTATGCTGGGTGCATTCGTTCTTGCGCTGGCGCTGACCGTGATGACGTTCATTGTTTTGCGCCGTACCGTTATTCATCCTTTGTTACGTGCGGCCCAGCGCATTGAGCAAATTTCAGCGGGCGATCTGACGATGCCGGAGGAACCAACCGGGCGCAGCGAAATTGGTCGCCTGAGCCGTCATCTGCAAACAATGCAACGATCGCTTGGGAAAACGGTGGGCACGGTACGTCAGGGGGCGGAAGAAATCTACCGTGGTACCAGTGAGATTTCTGCGGGCAATACCGATCTTTCTTCACGAACTGAACAACAGGCCGCGGCGATTGAACAAACGGCGGCCAGCATGGAAGAACTGACGGCTACGGTGAAGCAAAACGCCGACAACGCACATCATGCGAGCACGCTGGCGGAAGATGCTTCCGGCAAGGCCAGCCGGGGCGGTCAGATGGTCTCTGGCGTGGTTAAAACCATGGGGAATATCTCAACAAGTTCGAAGAAAATCTCCGAAATTACCGCCGTTATAAACAGCATTGCCTTCCAGACCAATATCCTGGCGCTGAACGCAGCGGTCGAAGCGGCGCGGGCAGGCGAGCAGGGGAGAGGGTTTGCCGTCGTAGCCAGTGAGGTACGTACGTTAGCAAGCCGCAGCGCCCAGGCGGCAAAAGAGATAGAAGGGTTGATCAGCGAATCAGTCCGACTGATTGACCAGGGATCCGGAGAAGTGGTCGCGGCAGGCAATACGATGACGGATATTGTCGATGCGGTAAAACGTGTCACCGACATTATGCTGGAAATTGCGGCGGCCTCTGATGAACAAAGCCGGGGTATCGTCCAGGTAAGCCAGGCGATTTCAGAGATGGATAAGGTCACGCAGCAAAACGCCTCACTGGTTGAAGAAGCATCGGCCGCTGCGGCCTCTCTTGAAGAGCAGGCCGCACGCTTAACGGAAGCCGTCGGCACATTCCGTTTAACCGGGACAAGCGCAATTAAACGCGTTACACCTGCCGTTAATCCATCGGTTTCACTGCCAAAATCAAACACGGTAAATACGGATAACTGGGAAACATTCTGACAGGTCAGTCATCCGGTAATACGATTCTTTGTATTACCGGATTTCTTATTTATTTGTACGTCGCGCTGAGGGTGCCTACGGCGGTGAAGGCTCCGGGGGTGTAGTCATCACAGGTACTGTTGTTGCTGGCGGAGGTACAGGTGAGTAATCCGGCCATGGTGATATCTTTCGCCGTTACGATGGAACCAAAGTCGATGGACACTGAAGAATTTGTGTCATTCGCCGACAGATATTGCCGGGACGATCCCTCGTAAGAAACCGCCACTCCCCGTCCGCCCGCTGCTGAGGTGCCAGTTGTGGTATTGGCGAGAATAGACAACCCGCTATTATCATAAGCCGCTTTGGTCGACGTCAGTTTAAGGGTAACCCCTGAAGCATTAACGCAGTTGCTATTTTTCAAGGTGAAGGTTTTTCGTGGTTTGTCATTACCCACATCGCCAAAGTCGATGGTGGTGGGGGAAACGGATAGGTTACAGGTTGGTGCGGCGAATTTTACGGTGAATGAAGACGCGTTTACTGTGGCGACAATCTGTTGACTGGTTATATTTTCATCTCCTGCTTTAAACCTACCTACCTCACCATTTATGACCGGATGCGCTTCACCATTACCTATTGAGGAAACCACCCCACGTTGCCAAACCTCGACGTATAATCCAACAGGAAAACTTCCATCTGCAGCATTATCGATCTCACGTGTCCAACTCGTATTAGACGGAATATAAGCTGTATAATTAGCATTAATAGAATTAGCTATGTAAATGTTATAATATATTCCGGGTATGCTCGTTGGAAAAAAAACTCTATTGTAGCTATATTTTGTACTGCCGCTGGTACTGGTATAACTATCGGATTGCGTACCGCTTGTTACTGTGGTCATTCCATAAAAATCAGAACCATCATTACCTGTATTACAGACTAAGTTACCATACTTTCCTGCACTTAATGTCCCCAATAACACGGGTGTTGTACTGGATGGGTTATAACTATTAACAACTAACGTTCCCGCGCTTACCGTGCTGGTATTAATTGTTTCAAAATAACACTCCTTGGCCTGCACCTGATATGAATAAATTCCGCTCAGCAGTAATGCCACAAAAGAAATTGATCGTGAAATCATCGTACTCATATTAACCTGCCATTTATCCATTATTTGTAGCTCACGCTGATTTGCACCTGACTTAATACTCCACCTGGAGTGACCGGTTTTGATGAATCTATTTTCTGGAAGCGGGCGCGAAGGATAGGAAGGACCTTATTGTCATCGGTACCAATATAGTTACTATCGATAATAACTTCGGAAGTATTGTCTTTATTTAAAACATTTTTTCCGTCAAAAAAAGCGACAACGCCAACATTACCTGCTGCGGTTGTTGATTTAACTCGCCCTGTTGGCCCTGTATATTCATTAGGGAAGATCTGGTTACCGGTTAGCTGCGCCTTTTGCGGTTTGATGCTCATTACCAGAGATTTGGCAACGGACCCTGAGTCGCAGCTCAGAGTAAGCATTTGCCCTGCTAAGGTTACGTTTCCCTGCGCAGTGGCAGATAAATCCGCCCATGCGCCACCCGCAGAGAATTCGCTTGCGTCCAGGTCACCTAAATCCATATCAGAAGCGGCAATATAACAGCTACCGGTAACCAGCTCCGCCTTAACCGTTAATACATTTGTATTGGTACTGATTGCGGCCCATAGCGGTGTGGATATCAGCAATAAGACTGTTGGGATAAATTTCATGGTGGCTCCTACTGATAGGTGGTAGTGAACGTCAACGAACCGTTGAAGGTGCCACTTGTCGCAGAGGTTGCATAAGACGTCGGACGCAGAGATAAGACCAGATTCAGGGCTTTATTGGTGCGCTCAGTCGAGGTCCAGTCAAGCGGAGTACTACTATTGAGAACCAACAGAGAGTTTGGGGAGCCAGAACGATACAAAACCGCTGCTGCCCCGTTATCCCCACCCTTGAGTTCGGTTGGATAACCGCTGTAGACAGATGAGGCCTTAATTCCCGTTTTCATCCAGGTCACTGTCTGGTTTGTACTGGAGCCGATCGTGCAGTTGCTGTACTGCAACGAAAAATCTTTCAGCGTGTTAGCGCCCTGAGCCTCAAGTTCTGCGCGGGTTAATACACCAAAATCGATGGTTTGGTTCACCGCTTTGCTTGAACCAACAACAATATTGACGGTGCAGGTCATAGCAAGCAAATTGGCCTTAAAGTTAACCACGACATCCGCCGCAAAGAGATGCGGGCTGCATAATAGAAAAGAAACAAGCATTACCTGGCGCATAAGCTACTTTCCGGCTCCTGGCATCTGGCAAACTAACGTCTCCAGATGAATTGATTTTCCGATCATCGCGGGCGCGTCAGGGATCTGGTAGGTCACATCGCAGTAGCTTGCCGCGTCGCTCCCCCAAATAACCTTCAGGCTGCCACGTTGTTCGATCCCGCGTAAAAAGGCGCGGCCCGCCTGACCCATTGCGCCAACGGATTTTCCCTGCTCATTGAGAATGTTCGCGCCCAATGGAATGAAACTGTTATCACTACGTCTGAGCGTGACAAACACCGATTGACCTTGCTGGGTGGCGAAGGTGACTTTCACCACGGCACCATCGCGCGGAACCACGGCGGCGGAGGTATTTTTCACTTCGACGTCCGCCTTGATGGTGCTGAGATCCAGTCCGACGGTATTCTCGGCATAAGGTGAAAGACTGGTGGCAACTGCGTATCCGGCACTGTCAATCTCACCATACCCATTGGTGGTGGTCGCGCCATCTGCACCTTGCGCTTCAATAAGGGCTATGGCGCTTTGTGCGTTGACATTACCCGGTAAGAGCGTCAATCCACCGCTGTGTAACAGCACACCGCCGTTATTGTTTAGGGAATACTGCTGGTTATGATTTTTATCGACTGTAGCGGAAACGCTGGTCGATCCATGCGCGCCGTTATAAGTGGAATATCCGCTGACGGAATAGGTGTCTTCTCCCTGGCTGGCCTGGTTAGCGGTGGTGCTGAGGCTGTAGTTCCATTTATTGTTGCTACTGTTGCCGCTGGCCGTACTGGTGAAACCGTTGTTGCCGCTAAAGTCGCTATTGGCGCTGAGGTTCAGACTGGAGAATGCTGGTTGATCGTTTTGAGCGTTGCTACCAAAAGGAATACTCAACCCAACGTACAGGCTGTCATCTTCATCGCCCCATTCGTTATAACTGCGCTGCAACGAGATATTCCACGAGATGGAGCGGAAAGTATTGCTGTAGCCCAGCGAATACTGAGACGTTTTGTCTGAGCTACCCCAGTAACTCGTCCAGGTGCCGCTGAGATAAAATGAACCGTAATCTTCACCGTTAAGGTTGATCGGTTGATTGACGTTAGCCTGAAGCTCATTCTTGGAATGGCTGTAGCTGTTGCGATACGCATCGTTACGGTTAGTATCGTGATCGTCGCTATAACTATCGATGCTATTTTGCAAAGAGATGACGTCATTAAGCGAGAGGTAATCTTTGGTGCTGTATCGATAGGCGCTAAAGCTGAAATTGGTCTGTGTTGCGTCCAGCACATTACTGTAGCTTATACGGTAACTCTGCCCCTGCAGAGCGCCAATATCTTCAAGTGAAGCGCGAGAGTGGATAACATCGACTGCGATAGCACCAAGACGCGTATTCATCGCCAGACCCAGCATCCCCGCCAGATAGTCTTCTTCCATTGATTGTATGCCGCCATACAGCGTGAAAATATCGCTCAGTCCATAATTACCGTTAGTGGTGAGCACCCAGGGAGAATCGCTGTTGCCATCGTTGTCTAATGTCCCAACGGCAAAATCCCAGTCAACTTCACCTTTGGTCATTAACTGAGCAACAGAGGCGTACGGTACGGTGAATAACCGTTTTGACCCATCAGCTTCTTCCACGGTAACGTCAAGGTCAGCGCCGTTGATTGCCACATAATAATCTTTCAGGGCAAAAGGACCTGGGGGAACGGTGGTTTCATAGATGATGCGAGACTGCTGTCGTACGGTAATTTTGGCATTACTGTTAGCCACGCCGTTGATGACGGGAACGTAGCGACCGTCATGTGGATCCATACGTTTGTCGTTATACAGATGTACGCCTTTAATGCCGATACTATCCAGTACTTCGCTGCGAGAGGTGACCTGACCTAGTTCCATTTGTGCCCGGATAGGGGGTAAATCGCGTGCCAAATAGAGGTCGTAGTTGTCCCAGGTCGCGCTATCGTCTTTTGCCCAGTTCAGCGCGCCGCTGGAACGTAACCGCCATGCTCCCAAATTGAGACCATAGCCGAGCCCCAGATAACCACTGTCAGAAGCGCTACCGTCGTTTTCACTGTGATAGCCGCTGAAGCTCCAGTTCAGTATTGCAGCAGGAATACCGGCATCCCAACGTGCGGGGTTGACATAACCCGCAGGGTGGCTGACGAGAAACAGCTGCGGAATTGTGAGCATCAGGATCTGTGAATTAGGATCGTAACTCACGCTGGATGAGGGGTAATAATCCGCCAGTATATAGCATTGCGATTCACCTTCGTCCGCATCTGCCGTGGGGAGTTTGTTTACATCAACGTTTGCTTCATCGAGCACCTCACGAGTCAGGCAGGGAGACGCGTTCGGGGTGTGGTTGTCAATAAACTGGATCTTTGCAGTTTGCTGTTGCTCACCGTTAATCCAAACGGAGACGGTATAAATACCGGGTTTCACCGGGTTGCCGCGCGCATATTGTGACACGTCGATTGTCGATTTTTTACCTGCATTGCTGAAGATAAAGTCATCGTTGAATTCAATGTAATTATCGTCAGCAAATCCTGTCTGACAAATAGCCAGTAATACCCATACTGAGGTCGCTAACCGGTGTTTTGACATCGACATAGAGCAATCCTTGCACGTGTTCTTTATTTATCCGTTACGTCAACGTTAGCCCCGTAATCATTGACGGCTGTCCATGAAACGGATTCTAGCCGAGGAGTGGTGAGCGTTTTCACTTCATAGCTGGCGCTGGAAAAAGGGGCGACCATGTCGGGCTCAATTTTGTATTTTTTCCCTCCGGAAGTGATGTTAGCGCCAACAAGCGAAACAAAATAAGGAGAGTCATTTTTCGCCGTCGCCCAAACTTGTTTACCTTGGTTAGCAAGGCTCCATTTCAGATGTTGGATTGCGTCATCCGCCGAACCTGGAAGGGATGCCGGGCGATAAAATACTTTGATGCGGGTTTTCAGCGCGATCTGCAGTTGATTCGATTTGGCGGCATCTTTATTTTTGCCGGGGATTTCAAGTGCATTAAACCAATACACGCTTTCACGATCGGTAGGTAACGGTTGACCGTCCCAGTTTAAGCGTACGGTCAATCCCTGTTTAGGATCGACCCGACTTACCGGGGGGGAGGCGATAAAAGGAACGTTTAAGGTTTGCGGATCAACATCTTCATGACCATCGTCTAACCAGGACTGGACTAATAAAGGTTGTTGCCCCTGATTCACCATTTTAATGAGCGCCTCTTTCGCGTCGGAAGGGTAAATGACACGGGTAGCGTTAATCACTATGCTGGCGACTGACGAATAGCTAAAAGAGATAGTGGTAGAAAGTATAATTATTCTGAATGTATTTTGTAGATTCATATCATTTATATCTTGGTTAAATAGCTGCAACCTTGAATTAAAAATTGCAGCAGAGTTATTAACTATTCTTGACCTTACACAGCTTGTTAGGGGTAGGTTGTTACAAAGGTGGTATTCGCTTTCACTACACCAACGGTCGGCGTGCCAGAACCTGAATAGATATAACCGACGGTGTAATTAAATTCTGCACCGTTGGTGGTATCGTAAGTGGCTTCAGATTGCGGTGTGGCTGATGTAAAATCGATAATAGTACTGGTTGCGGTATCTTCTACCTGGAAACCCGCATCTTTATCTCCTGTCGCAGCGTTTAACAATGCTTTGCTGGTGCTGTTGTAATTACCGGTTGTTGAAAATTGGCCTTTTACTTTACCGCCTGCTGGTTCAGTGGCGCAGTTCTTAACGGTGATCTGAAATTTGGTTTTCATCGCAGGACTGCTGACAGCCGCTTGCATCGCAGAAACGGTGATGTCTGGCAGTTTGACTTCTTTGGAAGCAGAAATACCATCAATACTGACATCACAGGTTGATGATGTAATGTTTCCTGCAAAGTCAATGTTTGCAGAGTCAGAACCAGCCGCCTGGGCCTGAAAAGCAGCCCCTGCGATCAGAAGCGCTGCTGCACTTATACAATTAACAAATTTCATGTTATTTTCCTTAATAACAAATTAAATAGCGAAGACATTATATATCCCGAGATTCTGACTGGATAGCAGGTGAAGTTGTAGTTGGTTTTTTTTAAGATTTAGATTAGGGGCAATAGCTAATTATTTAATGTAATATAGTATTAACTTAATTAGATTGATTTTTTATTCTTCATTGAATTCTAAAAGAAAATTTATAGATGTAAGTTTGTGTAGAGAATTTCATCCGCCATTATTCGACAGAAATATCATCAATAATAAGTATTGCTTAATTTGCTTGTAAGTAAAAATACGCTTTTTAGCTGTGTTTTATGACGGTTTTACCGTCCATATATTGAACATTTACATGGGGTGGGCCTGCCGGTAATAACAGACCCAATCATCAATACGATTAAACAGGTACGGTTTTGCGTATTGCGGCGATAAGGATCTGGGCGGCCTGAGAGAGTTGCACATCGACACGAGTAAGAATACCGATGGGTTCACCCGCACCGTGGGTGGGAATTGGCAATGACACCAGCGTTGCCTGGCGCAGATCTTCTCTAACCGCGCCTGAAGGGACAAACCACACATAGTCGTAATCAACCGTCAGTTGACGGGAGAGCGATGCTGACAGCGTTTCAATACAACCCGGCGGCATTTTACAGCCCTGACTTTGCAACAATGCCTCAGCATGCTGGCGAGGGGCGGTTCCTTTCGGCGAAACCACCACTGGCCACTCAATCACCCGGCTCAGCGTGATGGTTTCCTGTAACAATGGATGGTTAGGACGCACGACCAGTTTGAGCGATTCCAGAAATAACAGTTCGTAGTTCAGACCGACCATCAATTCCGGATCGGCCATACGGCCAATACCGAGGTCGATCTCCCCGGATTTTAAACCGGCCAGTATCATGGGATTACTCATGGTGGCAACTTGCAGCGTAGTCTCCATTTGCTGCTTATGGAACGGACCGATTACCGCCGGAAGAATACCCAACGCAGCTGTTGGCAAGGCACCAATACGCACGACATCATTCTGAGATTCTTCACGATGATTTAATGCCTGCCCGGCAGTGTTGAGTGCATCAAGCACTCTTACCGCATGGGTAAGAAACTGCTCGCCGGGCAACGTTAATTGTGCACCAAGGCGACCGCGTTCAAAGAGTCGGGTTCCGGTCAGTTGCTCCAGTTCGTTCAGTGTTTTGGAGAGGGCTGGTTGACTCAGGTTAAGGGTTTCGGCCGCACGTCCCAACGTTCCCTGTTGGGCAACGGCGACAAAAGTATGAAGATGGCGCAAGCGAATGCGCTGATTGAACAGAACATTTTTTTCCATAAGCGATGTTAAAAACAGAGCCGTATTGGTGACAAGTGAAGTTGTTTGTTTTTGATAACTTGATAGCAAAATATTATTAACATTTAACGCGTTTTACTTACAACTGATTTATTTTGCTTATGTTTTGTACAGCATGACCGCGTAGTGGGATCATGGAAGGGAATGTAGCCAGTCGTTATACTCGGACAATTGTTCGCTTTTTCATCATCCATCATCACAAGGCACTGACCATGATCCATGTAATAGGGCACCTTAACCCCGATAGTGATGCCATTTGCACCGCGGCAATGACAGCTCGCTGGCTTACGTTACGCGGCCAGCAGGCGACGGCATGGCGTCTGGGCGAACCGAACCGCGAAACGCAATTTATCTTTGCGCATGCAGGACTGGACATGCCCGAACGACTCACGTTTCCGCTGACCGATCAGGATGTTTGGGTGGTAGATTTCACCGAACCGACACAGGGACCGGAATCGCTGTCTGAGAGCAATGTCGTTGGTATCATCGACCATCATCGACTCGGCGGATTAGTGACTCGTCTTCCTCCAGAGGTCTGGGTCAAACCTGTTGGCAGCAGTGCGACGTTGTTGTGGCAACTGATGGCGGATGACGAGCGCAGTCAGCTGTCGTCTGCGGAGGCTTTTTTGCTACTGGGGGCTATTTTAAGTGACACTGTCACACTTCGCTCGCCGACTACTACACCGGATGACAGCCAGGCGGTGGGGGCTCTGGCCCAAAAAACGGGTGTGGATCTGGACGCTTTTAGCCGTGATCTGTTGTCGGCCAAAACCAGCGTCGAAGACATGAGTGCCCGTGAGCTGCTGCATAAAGACATTAAAACGTTCACCATTCATGGGCATAAAGTCTGCGTGGCGCAACTCGAGCTGTATGCATTGCGCCAGGTTGACGGTATGCTGGACGATCTCCGCGAGGAGATGACCCGTTATGCTGAGGAAAATCAGGCTGCGCTGGTGGTACTGATGCTGACGGACATCAATCTTGGCGATACCAGCCTGTGGTTCGCTGGATCTGAGTTGTCAGAGTTACCGCAACCCTGCAAGGTCGAAGGCATGCTCAGTCGTAAAAAACAGATGTTGCCATGGCTGGAACGTCAGTTAAAACCGCGTCAGTAAGCTTCAGTTCACTGCCTTTGTGGGTGGGGGGAATTTATGCGGGATCACAGTTTGTAAATTCTTCCCACCGGACTCAGCAGCGTTTTCTACACTCCAGGTAATATTCACTGGAGGCATGACATTATGGCGAACACCATCACGGCTGATGAGATTCGGGAACAATTTTCGCAGGCAATGTCAGCAATGTACCAGCAGGAAGTCCCGCAGTATGGCACGTTGCTGGAACTTGTCGCTGATGTGAATCTGGCGGTACTGGAAAATAATCCGACGCTGCATGAAAAACTGGCCAATGCGGATGAACTGGCACGGCTCAATGTTGAACGCCATGGGGCAATTCGGGTCGGTACTGCGCAGGAGTTGTCTACACTGCGGCGGATGTTTGCCATTATGGGGATGTATCCGGTTAGCTATTACGATCTCTCCCAGGCCGGCGTCCCCGTCCATTCCACGGCGTTTCGTCCTATCGACGATGCTTCGCTTTCGCGCAACCCGTTCCGGGTATTTACCTCGTTATTACGCCTCGAATTAATCGAGAACACGGTGTTGCGCCAGCAGGCAGCGGAGATCCTCGCAAAGCGTGATATTTTCACGCGTCGTTGCCACGAACTGCTGGATGAGTTTGATGCACAGGGTAGTTTCACACCCGCACAAGCTCAGGAATTTGTGCATGAGGCACTGGAAACGTTCCGTTGGCATCAACACGCCACCGTAGATGAACAAACGTATCATGCCTTGCATAACGAGCATCGACTGATTGCCGATGTGGTGTGCTTCCCTGGTTGTCATATCAACCATCTGACGCCGCGTACATTGGATATCGATCGGGTGCAGTCGATGATGCCGGAGTGCGGTATTGCACCGAAAATTCTCATTGAAGGCCCACCACGGCGCGAGGTGCCTATCTTGCTGCGCCAGACCAGCTTTAAGGCGCTGGAAGAACCGGTGTTGTTTGCCGGCGAAATGCGTGGGACTCACACAGCACGTTTTGGCGAAATCGAGCAACGTGGTGTGGCGCTGACGCCAAAGGGCCGGGCGTTGTACGACGAACTGTTGAGTAAAGCGGGGACGGGGAAAGATAACCTGACGCACCAGTTGCATCTTCAGGACGTGTTTAAAGCGTTCCCGGACAGCGAGTTTCTGTTGCGCCAGCAAGGGCTTGCCTGGTTCCGTTATCGCCTGACGCCGTCGGGCGAGGCGCATCGGCAGGCTATCCGTCCGGATGACGACCCGCAGCCGCTCATTGAGCGAGGGTGGCTGGTTGCGCAACCCATCACCTACGAGGATTTTTTGCCCGTGAGCGCCGCAGGGATTTTCCAGTCTAATCTGGGTAATGAAACGCAGGCGCGCAGCCACGGTAATTCCAGCCGCGATGCCTTTGAACAGGCGCTGGGCTGCGCAGTATATGATGAGTTTGCGTTGTATCAGGAGGCAGAAGAACGTAGTAAACGGCGGTGTGGTTTACTTTAACTGAATTTACACGGGATTCGGCCTGTTCTTATCGACATAAAATATTTTCGATTTTGTACAGATAATCGTCGACCAACAATTGGATTATTAATGAATTTTGTCTAGAGTGAGCGGTCAGAAATGTGCACTCTCTTGCCGCAGATTTTGACCGGCGCGGGACCATTTACACGACCAGAAGGACTCACTTTCAGGCATGAATCGCAGACGATTTATTAAAGGTTCAATGGCAGTGGCCGCCGTGTGCGGAACCAGTGGTATTGCATCACTCTTTTCCCGCGCCGCCTATGCGGCAGAGTCTGACATTGCAGACGGAAAAACCGTACGTTTTGATTTTTCCGTTCTGCAATCGATGGCCCATGATTTAGCACAGAAACCCTGGGGCGGCGCGCCGCGCGCATTGCCGGATACGCTGGCTAAACTGACGCCGCAGGCTTACAACAGTATTCAGTACGACGCAGAACAGTCACTGTGGAACAACGTTGAAAATCGTCAACTTGACGCGCAGTTCTTCCATGTGGGAATGGGCTTCCGTCGCCGCGTACGCATGTACTCGGTTGATGACAGTACGCATATGGCGCGTGAGATCCACTTCCGCCCGGAGCTTTTCAAGTACAACGATGCCGGTGTGGATACCAAACAGCTGGAAGGGCAAACCGATCTCGGTTTCGCCGGTTTCCGCGTGTTCAAAGCGCCTGAACTGGCTCGTCGCGATGTCGTGTCTTTCCTCGGTGCCAGCTATTTTCGCGCCGTAGATGACACCTATCAGTACGGTTTGTCGGCGCGTGGTCTGGCGGTTGATACGTATACCGACAGCAAAGAAGAGTTCCCGGACTTCACCGCATTCTGGTTCGAAACGGTTAAACCGGGCGCCACTTCATTTACTGTTTATGCACTGCTCGATAGCCCAAGCGTGACCGGCGCGTTTAAGTTTGTGATCCACTGTGAGAAAACGCAGGTGATCATGGATGTACAGAATCATGTCTATGCACGTAAAGACATCAAGCAACTCGGTATTGCGCCGATGACCAGCATGTTCAGCTGTGGTAACAATGAACGCCGGATGTGTGACACCATTCACCCGCAAATTCATGACTCCGACCGTCTGGCGATGTGGCGGGGCAATGGCGAGTGGATCTGTCGTCCGCTGAATAACCCGCAAAAACTGCAGTTTAATGCCTATACCGATAACAACCCGCGCGGATTTGGCCTGCTGCAGTTGGATCGTGACTTCTCCCACTATCAGGACATTATGGGTTGGTACAACAAGCGCCCAAGCCTGTGGGTTGAGCCACGTAACCAGTGGGGCAAGGGAACCATTGGCTTAATGGAGATCCCGACGACCGGGGAAACGCTGGATAACGTCGTCTGCTTCTGGCAGCCGGAGAAGAAGATCAAAGCCGGCGATGAACTGGAATTCAAATATCGCCTGTACTGGAGCGCTCAGCCGCCAGTGCGCTCTCCGCTGGCTCGCGTGATGGCGACCCGTACAGGTATGGGCGGCTTCCCGGAAGGATGGGCGCCGGGCGAGCACTACCCGGAAAAATGGGCACGACGTTTTGCCGTTGATTTCGTTGGTGGAGATTTAAAAGCCGCCGCGCCGAAAGGTATTGAACCGGTAATTACGCTTTCGAGTGGTGAAGCGAAACAGATTGAGATCCTCTACGTTGAACCTATCGACGGCTACCGTATTCAGTTTGACTGGTATCCGACTTCTGACTCAACCGATCCGGTAGATATGCGTATGTTCCTGCGTTGTCAGGGCGACGCCATCAGTGAAACCTGGCTGTATCAGTACTTCCCGCCAGCGCCGGATAAACGTCAGTACGTTGACGACCGCGAAATGCGTTGATCCTCACCTTTATGGCTCTCCTGACGGGGAGCCATGTTCGTCATTTTCTTAAAAAATTCTGTACACTATTTACTCGATCCTGCTCGCATTTTTCCCTGACTCAAACCGATAAGCTGAAGGTGTGTATTTCTTATACACACTCTTTACCACTAACAGGGAGAAAGTATGTTTCCAGAATACAGAGACCTTATTTCCCGACTGAAATCCGAGAATCCTCGTTTTCTGTCCTTATTCGAAAAACACAACAGCCTTGATCATGAGATTTCCAGACTGGAAGGTTCGGATGGTCGGGGATACAGTTTGGACATTGTTCGTCTTAAGAAACAGAAACTTCACCTGAAGGAAGATTTGCTCAAAATTTTGCAAAGAGAGAGTGTCAGTGAGAGCTAAATAGTACTGTGCTCACTGTGTAAAAGGGCTTCCAGCGAGAAAAGGAAGCCCTTCCTGTTTTAGGTGTTAATCGACCATTACGCGTTTGTTTGTCGCCCCCCAGAGGATCGACATTTCAGTGAACAGCGCGCCGCTAATTTCTTCGACTTCTTCTGCGCTCACCTGCGCATTTCCCTGTTTACCGAATAACACCACTTCATCGCCGGAGGCAACCTGCGGTAGATCGGTCACATCAACAATCACGGTATTCATGGATGTTTTACCCAGTACAGGAACCCGCTGGCCGTGGATCAATACGTGCCCCACGTTACTGAACACGCGACGATAGCCATCAGCATAACCCGTCGGAATATTGGCAAGAACGGAATTACGTTTAAGGGTATAGGTTCTGTCATAGCCGACGGTATTTCCTTTGGGGTAATGGTTTACCGACGCGATTGCGGATTTAAACGTCATGACGCGTTTGTATTCGGTGCTGGCAATGGTATCGCCATAAAAAATACCGCCAACACGCACCATGTCGAGCCAGGATTCAGGAACGGTCAGGGTGGCGAACGTATTCGCGACATGCAGGGTGACATCTTCGCGCTTAAGCCCGGTAATTTTGAGTACCTGGGCCGATTGCGTATTGAAACGGGCCAGATCGCGTTTAACCACCGCCGCATCTTCTTCCGGGAAATGTGACATGATGCCAACAATTTTCAGACCGGGTAACGTGGAAATGGCGCGGGCCTCTTCCAGACCTGCCGCGGTGCTGACTTCCAGACCGTTTCGTGACATACCGCCAGAGTTCAGGGCCAGATGAATACGAATCGTTTTCCCTTTCTCCTGGGCAATTGCACTCAGACGTTTAGCCATATCCAGATTGCCAATCAGCTCTTCGGTATCAAAATCCGCCGCCTGGCGCATCTCTTTTTCCGTCGCGTTGCGAACGCGCATCAGCTGCGATGTATAGCCTGACTGACGAACAATGCTAATCTCCTCGTTGCTGGCGATGCCAATACACTGCACACCGTTTTGCATCATCACCGGCGTAACCAGTGAGAGATCGTGGCCATACGCATCGCCTTTAAGAATGGCGCACATCCGGGTTTTGTCTCCCAGCAGCTGCTGAACCTTATGAATGTTATATTCCAGCGCGCTACGGGAAATTTCCAGCGTGGTATTATCTACAACCGGTTGTTTGTTAACGGCAAAGGGGACAGAACCCGCTTGCGTGGTGGGGATGGGTTGGTGACAGGCGGTAATCAGTAAAAGCGGAATAAGTGCTAAACGACCCAAAGGTGCTGCCATGCTTGCTCCTTAGCAATAGAATGAAAGTGTTGTTGTCATCATTACGGCCTATCCAGGCATGGGATAACCGGACATCCAGAGTAACGGCTTCCACGCCAGAGATTGTTTCTAAGTTATTGCTGTTACAGCATAAAAATATGACATCCACGGCGCTAAGCAGATTAATATCGGCTACTGCCAGTCAGAAATCCCCCGTTTACAATCGCCAAGGAGATAAACATGCCAGAAATTATTACCGTCAGTGACACGCTGGAACTGCGGGCAGTAGAAGAACAACACGTCACGCCTTTGCATCGACTGGTGCTCAAAAATAAAGTGTGGCTCCAGCGGTCGCTGAACTGGCCGCAGCTTGTCGAATCTGAGGACGATACGCGTAAGAATGTGCAGGGGAATATGATGTTGCACCAGCGTGGCTACGCCAAAATGTTCCTTATCTTCAAACAAGGTGAAGTGGTTGGCGTTATTTCATTTAACCAAATAGAACCGCTGAATAAAGCGGCTTACATTGGCTACTGGTTGGATGAAGTTCATCAGGGACAGGGTATTATGTCCCGGTCGCTACAGGCACTGATTCATCATTATGCTCAGCGTGGCGAGATCCGTCGGTTCATTATTAAATGCCGCGTCGATAACCTGGAAAGTAACCAGGTGGCGCTGCGCAACGGTTTTCAGCTGGAAGGGTGTTTAAAGCAGGCAGAGTTTCTCAATGATGGTTATCATGATGTGAATCTCTATGCCCGTATCATTGATAGCGTTTCAGAATAAACCGGCGAGGGGGGTGCGCGTAATACGCTGTTCGCCGTTGATCACTTTTGGCCCGCGCAGATGGATTGCATCACCATCAAAGGCTTCAACGTGGGCCTGACCGGTTATCTCAATATGATGCTCGATCAGCACTTCACCCAGAATACAGGCGTGGCCTTCAATCAGGATGTGTCCATCCAGCAAGAGTGGCCCGCCGCGTAATTTTGCATGCCCCCCGACCAGCACATGGTGTTTCAGGATACAGTTACCTTCAATCACCGCATGCTCAGCCACCTGGGAGCTATAGCGCAGGGTCGGTATCGCATCTTCATCGGTACCAGCGATGATGCGGGCGTTGCCGTATACCTTCGCACAATCGCAGATCCAAACGTTATTTTCCTCATTACCCTCGATGCGGGCACAATCAAAAACCTCGGCGCGATGTTCAATAAAAGCGTAGTCAATGGTTGCATCGCCATAGATCTGCACCTGATGCACAATGCGTGAATGGTTTACGGTTGCGCGATCATATATTTGTAGGGGCTGGTCACTTTCACGGGTTAACCCTTTGGCGGCGATGACTTCGGAGCCTCCCAAAACACGTGCATCGCCCGACAAAAAACATTCGCCACGTACAACAGAATTTTGAATGGTGACGTTGTCACGTATTTGCGCGCCATGGCTAATTTCAGCCCGATCTATCCATACGGCACCGCCAATCTGTGCGCCATCTCTGACCACGCTGGCCTGCGTAATGCGGGCATTTCCAGAAATGGTTGCCCCCGCAAATGCCATCGCGTTCTCATCGTAAATCCAGCAATCACCGCACTGCGCCAGTACGGCTTCATTATCAATCCAGCCACCAGGCGTGCCGGCCGGAACATCATTAAAATCGATCAGTGCAATTATCTGGCGTAGTAATACGCTTCTTTTGTTGCCATTATCCTGATAACTGAAGGAGCGAGGTTCGTCGCTCAGACGGTATTTGGTCATAGCTCATTTCCGTGTTGCGCACCTTAGTTAAACGTAGCAAAGTTTTCCGTACTGGCTAAATCGCCATAATTTCCATAAAATGCATTTCAAATATACTTTAAAAAATAAACAAAATGAGTAATAACAAGCATAGTGATCGGGTCCTTAATCTTCCGGCCGGTTATTTTGGCATGGTACTGGGCATCATCGGGATGGGATTTGCGTGGCGATATGCCAGTCAGGTGTGGCCTGTGAGCCACTGGATAGGCGATGGGTTAGTCATCCTGGCCATGGTCATTTGGGGGCTGCTGACGCTGGCCTTTTTTAGTCGTTTACTGCGTTTTCCGCATAGCGTTTTGGCGGAGATTCGTCATCCAGTGATGAGTAGCTTTGTCAGTCTGTTTCCGGCCACAACCATGCTGGTCGCGATTGGTTTTGTCCCGTGGTATCGACCGCTGGCGCTTGGCTTGTTCAGCATTGGGGTCGTTATCCAACTGGCGTACGCGGCCTGGCAAACGGCAGGATTATGGCGCGGAGATCACCCAGAAGAAGCCACCACACCGGGGCTGTATTTGCCGACTGTCGCCAATAACTTTATTAGCGCAATGGCCTGTGGTGCGCTGGGTTTCAACGACGCAGGACTGGTGTTTTTGGGCGCAGGGGTATTTTCCTGGCTCAGCCTCGAGCCGGTTATTCTGCAGCGTTTACGCAGTTGCGGCGAGCTGCCAACGGCATTACGTACCTCGCTTGGCATTCAGCTGGCGCCTGCGCTGGTCGCCTGCAGCGCCTGGCTTAGCGTCAACGGCGGCGAGGGCGATACGTTGGCCAAAATGCTGTTTGGCTATGGTCTGCTGCAACTGCTGTTTATGCTACGCCTCATGCCGTGGTATCTGTCTCAGCCGTTTAATGCGTCTTTCTGGAGCTTCTCGTTCGGCGTGTCGGCCCTGGCGACAACGGGGCTGCATCTGGGACACGGCAGCGAATCGGGATTTTTTCATATGCTGTCGATCCCTCTGTTTATTTTTACCAATGTTATCATTGCATTATTACTGGTACGTACGTTTGCATTGTTGATGCAGGGGAAACTGCTCATCCGCACGGAGCGTGCTGCATTACTGAAATCTGAGGATAAATAATGACCCTTTGCGACGAAAACTACTTTACTGAGAAATACGATCTAACCCGTACGCATTCCGATGTCGTTGAAGCGGCGAAAATTGTTAAGCCAGGCAAAACGTTAGACCTGGGCTGCGGTAACGGTCGAAACAGCCTGTACCTTGCGGCAAACGGCTATGATGTGACAGCATGGGATAAAAATCCCATGAGCATCGCTAATCTTGAGCGTATCAAAGCAGCCGAAGGGTTGACTAATCTGCAGGCAAGCGTCGCGGACCTTAATGCGTTGAGTTTTGATGGTGAATACGACTTTATCCTGTCTACCGTAGTGCTGATGTTCCTCGAAGCGAAAACCATTCCGGGGCTTATCGAAAATATGCAACGTTGCACGAAACAGGGTGGATATAACTTAATCGTTGCGGCGATGGATACCGATGATTTCCCGTGCACTGTTGGCTTCCCGTTCGCGTTTAAAGCGGGGGAATTACGCAACTATTACCGCGGATGGGAGCTGCTGAAATATAACGAAGACGTGGGGGAACTGCATCGTACAGACGAAAACGGCAATCGCATTAAACTGCGTTTTGCGACTATGCTGGCCCGCAAAATCGGCTGATGGCCCACGCTCTGCGTTCAGCATTTTTTGTGCTGAGCGCAAAAATAAAATTGTGCGGCGCTTACCATTTTTCGCACATCCAAAATGATTTCCTTTTGCTATTATTTCAGATGCATATCTGCAAATACTAAGGGATCGTTCCATGCGTGCTCAAACTTTATTTAAAGTTGCAGTGCTTACGGGTTTACTGGCGTTATCAGGCTGTGCGTCAAAAATCACGCAGCCAGATAAATATTCAGGTTTTTTAAAAGATTACTCTGGCCTGAAGGAAACGAAATCGGCAACAGGACAGCCTGTGCTGCGTTGGGTTGATCCCAACTTCAATGAGTCCAAATATGACAGTATTGTGTATAACCCGATAACCTATTATCCGATTCCTAAACCAACGACTCAGGTTGGGCAACAGGTGTTGGATAAACTGTTGAGCTATACCAATACGCAAATGAAAACCGCCATTAGTAAACGTAAACCCCTGGTGACGACCCCCGGCCCGCGCAGCCTGATTTTCCGTGGCGCGATTACCGGTGTCGCAACCAGCAAGGAAGGGCTGCAGTTCTATGAAGTCGTTCCGGTTGCGTTACTCGTAGCGGGGACACAAATGGCGACAGGTCACCGCACCATGGATACTCACCTCTATTTTGAAGGTGAATTGATCGATGCGGCAACCAATAAGCCGGTGATTAAAGTGGTACGTCAGGGTGAAGGCAAGGACCTGAACAACGAAAGTACGCCGATGGCGTTCGAAACGTTGAAGAAAGTTGTTGATGACATGGCGACAGACGCCTCCATGTTTGATGTCAACAAAAAACAGTAATGCAGAGCGCACCATCTTTGGATGGTGCGCTTTTTTTATGCCGTCCGACGACGGTACAGCAGTTTCCCCACTAACGCCTCCGGGCGTGCAAACATCACCAGATTACCCAGCAAAATCAGCACTAATCCGGCAATTGCGTTAACCTGCCAGACGTATCCTTCATACAATGTTGACAGCGTCAGCGCGACCAACGGGAAAAGTAACGTACTGTAGGCGGCCTTACTCGGACCGATGCGTCCTACCAGTGTGAAATAGGCGCCGAAAGCAATCACCGAGCCAAAAATAGCCAGATATAACAGCGCGCTAAGATAGCTGAACGTCCACTGCGGCGTGAAGTTGTCCTCGCGCACCAGTGCAATGATGGCAATTAGCAAGGTACCGTACAGCATGGCCCAGCTGTTGGTAGTCATCACTTCAAGCCCTTTTTTCTGATGGCGCAGGCTGATCATATTGCCCAGGGAAAAACCAAACGTTCCCAGAGCGCTTAAACCAATACCCAACAGCAGCGTATGATTCAGGCCGCTATTGACCAAATCCTGCCAGAACAGGGTGATGATACCCGTCAACCCCAGCGCCGCGGCGAAATAAAAGCGTATCGGTGGTTTTTGACCAAAAAATACAAAACTATTCACCGCATTGAACAGCACGGCCATCGAGAAAATTACCGACTCCAGACCGGTATTAATCCACGCTGCGGCCGTGTAAAAACACCAGAAATTGAAGCAAAAAACACACCCGCCCTGTAACAGACAAAACAGGTGGTCGCGTCCGGAGAGCTTACGCAATTTGCCGCTGAACAGCAGGAGAAGGATCATCACCGAACTGGCGACCGCAAAGCGCCAAAAGATAGAGACCGGGGCAGCTACCGGACCTTGCTGCAGGTAAATGGCAATCCATGTCGTTCCCCATATCACGACTACCAGGCAGTACAACAATGCGTTCATACATCTCTCTCATTTTTGTATTTAAGCGCACACAGTGTCATGGCTGGCCGGGGCTGGCTTTCATCTGATTGCGGCAGACTTGCAAAATCTTGCGCTTTTTTTCTCGCGAAAGTGAAAAGGAGGCTGTTAACAACATGTAGCTGATATAGACTGAAAGCCTGCTAACTTATTTTGAATGTGATGGTATGTCTCAGCCCTATGGCGCCTTTGAAAACTTACGCAAACATAATGCCGTGCTGCATGAGTCGGTTGCGTTACATTCGGGGATCCAACTGGCGGCGTGGTCGAACAAGCGCGATACCATCACTCAGTATTGCGATCACCACACGCTCAGTTTATATATCGCGGATGGCTACGAAAGCTATCACAAGACGGCAGGGGGCTGGAAAAACGGCGGCGGCCCGGATCGCTTCTGCCTGATGCCGAAAGAGAGCGAATCCAGTTGGGATATTCGTGACGATCTTTCCTTTGTACATCTTTATTGTACCGACGCGCATCTGCGGGAAGTGGGTGAGAAAGTTTGGGACAAAAGCCCTTACAGCTTCACGCTGGACGAACATACGTTCGGCAGCGATCCGGGGATCACGGCGGTTTATCGCCAGTTTTTACTGGGTAATGACTGGCAGCAACCGGCTAATCATCTAACGCTCAGCGCGGCATCTTCGCTGTTGCTGACGCATCTGATTCAACATTACAGCAACGTTCAATGGCGGCCGCCGGTGGTAACCGGTGGGCTTGCGCCAGCCACATTGCGCAATGTGCTGGCCTATATTGACGCGCATCTGGCCTACCCAATGACCCTCAGCGATTTGGCAGGCGAAGCGGCACTAAGCGATTTCCACTTTGCCAGAATGTTTCGCCAGTCGATGAATATGGCTCCGCATCAGTATGTTATGCAGCGTCGTATGGCGCTGGCGCAGCAACTGGTCCGTTATTCTTCACGTAGCTTGTCGGATATCGCGATGGCTTGTGGATTCAGTTCAGCAAGCCATTTTAGCAATCGGTTTAAGCAGATGACGGGCAAGACGCCAACGCAATTACGTGTGTCGCGATAATCTCAGCGTGGCATAACATATCCCTCCGGCGATTAATCCCCAGAAAGCAGAGCCAATCCCCATTAAGGTCAAACCACTGGCAGTAACCAGAAAGGTGACGATGGCAGCATCTCGCTCCGCTTCATGAAGCAATGCCTGATACAGACTACCGCTAATCGTACCGAGTAAAGCAAGGCCAGCCAGCATCTGGATCCAGCTTACGGGCAGGGCCGCCATCAGTCCTGTGACCGAACCACCAAATACACCAGCCAGAAGATAGAAAACGCCTGCCGATGCGGCGGCGAGCCAACGTCGTTTGGCATCAGGATGTGCTTCGGGACTTTGGCAAATTGCCGCGGTTATGGCGGCAATACAAATAGAGTAAACGCCAAAAGGCGAAAACAGCAGCGCTAACAGACCAGTGAAGACAATCAGCGGTGAAACGGGCAAGGAATAACCTGACGCTTTCATGGTGGCAATGCCAGGAGCATTTTGTGATGCCATGGTAACCAGGAAGAACGGCAATGCGATGCTTATACTGTGTGCAAGAGAAAAGTGGGGGGTGATGAATTCAGGCATCACCGGAGATAAATTAATGTTGTAAGTGACAATGTCACCTTTTAGCAGTGCGATGGCGGTACCCACCAGCATGGCAGCAATGACGGCGTACCTGGGCGCGACAACTTTTAACACCAGCCACGCCAGCAGCATGCTGCCGCACAGCAGAAGCTCATTATTAAGACTATTAAATGCCTGCAAACCAAAACGCAGCAGGATCCCAGCCAGCATTGCCGACGCCAGTGAGTGTGGGATTATTTGCATCAGACGTGCAAACAACCCCGTCACACCACACAGGACTATCAGCGCGTTAGCAACAATAAAAACGCCGATAGCATCCTGAATGGTCACGCCTTGCAGACCCGTAACCAGCAGCGCAGCACCGGGCGTAGACCAGGCGGTCAGGATGGGAGCACGATACCACACTGACAATGCCAGCGTGCTCACGCCCATCGCGATTCCCAGTGCGGTCATCCAGCCCGCAATCTGCCCGGTCGTTGCGCCTGCGGCTACCGCCGCTTGCCAGATGATGGCTGCAGAACTGGCATAGCCGACCAGCACGGCAACAAAACCCGATAAAACGGTGGGCAAAGGGATTAATAATGTGCGCATAGCGACTCCGCGTGCGTTATAACGGTCATTCACTGTAGCACTGTGCGTTATAGCGTACAAGTGATAAGCTGATGGACAGAAACAGGAGATAGAGGAAGGCGACAATGGACAATTTAACCCACTATCTGGCTACCACGCTCCGGACATTACGTCACCAGCGGGAATGGAGTCTGTCGCGTCTGGCAGAAGAAACGGGTGTCTCTAAAGCCATGTTGGGGCAGATAGAACGCAATGAATCCAGCCCAACAGTGGCGACGCTATGGAAAATTGCCACCGGACTGAACGTGCCGTTTTCGACGTTTATTTCACCACCAGAGTCAGAAGGCACAGCGACTTTTGATCCCCAACAGCAGGCAATGGTAGTGACACCGCTGTTTCCATGGGACCCACAACTCTGTTTTGACCATTTTTCAATATTGCTGGCACCGGGGGCGTTGAGTGAATCTACACCGCATGAAACCGGTGTGATTGAGCACGTAGTGGTGATTAGTGGCCTGCTGGATATGTGCATTGACGGACAGTGGCGAACCATCAAATCGGGTGAGGGCGTCCGTTTTGCGGGTGATACTGCACATAGTTACCGTAACAGCAGCGAACAGACGGTTCACTTTCATTCCCTGATCCATTACCCACGCGGTTAATTGGGAAAACTATTCCGAAATGTCGCGCTTCTGACTACAATAGCCGCCATTTTTACCGCTTGTGGATGGTAACAACTGTATGCGCCAGCAACCTCATCACCTTGAATTGTTAAGCCCGGCCCGGGATACCGCCATTGCGCGTGAAGCCATTTTGCACGGTGCTGACGCCGTTTACATTGGCGGACCGGGTTTTGGCGCGCGTCATAACGCCAGTAACAGCCTGAAAGACATCGCTGAACTGGTGCCATTCGCTCATCGATATGGGGCGAAAATCTTTGTGACGTTGAACACGATTTTGCATGATGATGAGCTGGAACCTGCTCAGCGGTTAATTACCGATTTGTATCAGACTGGCGTTGATGCGCTGATTGTGCAGGATATGGGGATTCTGGAACTGGATATCCCACCGATTGAACTACATGCCAGCACCCAGTGTGATATTCGCAGCGTCGAGAAGGCGAAGTTTCTTTCTGATGTCGGATTCACGCAGATTGTATTGGCGCGCGAACTGAGTCTTGAGCAGATTCACGCGATTCATCAGGTGACGGACGCGACGATCGAGTTTTTCATCCACGGTGCGTTATGCGTTGCTTATTCAGGCCAGTGCTATATCTCTCATGCGCAAACCGGGCGCAGCGCTAACCGCGGCGACTGTTCACAAGCCTGCCGACTACCGTATACCCTGAAAGACGATCAGGGCCGGGTGGTGTCGTATGAAAAACACCTGCTGTCGATGAAAGATAACGATCAGACCGCCAACCTCGGTGCGTTGATTGATGCCGGAGTACGTTCCTTCAAAATTGAAGGGCGCTACAAAGACATGAGCTATGTGAAAAACATCACTGCACATTACCGGCAGATGCTGGATGCCATCATCGAAGAACGCGGCGATCTGGCTCGTTCATCTGCAGGTCGCACTGAGCATTTCTTCACGCCATCTACGGAGAAAACCTTCCACCGCGGTAGCACTGACTATTTTGTAAATGCCCGTAAAGGCGACATTGGTGCATTCGACTCACCTAAATTCATTGGCTTGCCAGTGGGTGAAGTCCTGAAGGTGGCGAAGGATTATCTTGATGTCGACGTGACGGAACCGCTGGCAAACGGGGATGGCCTGAACGTGTTAATCAAGCGTGAGGTCGTGGGATTTCGCGCTAATACCGTTGAAAAAACCGGGCACAATCGTTACCGGGTGTGGCCGAATGAAATGCCTGCCGATCTGCACAAAGTTCGTGCTAACCATCCGCTGAATCGCAACCTTGATCATAACTGGCAACAGGCGCTGACCAAAACCTCCAGCGAACGCCGTGTCGCGGTTGATATTGAATTGGGCGGCTGGCAGGAAGAGTTGATCCTGACACTGACCAGTGAAGACGGCGTGAGTATCACCCATACGCTGGATGGTCAGTTTGAGGAAGCGAACAATGCGGAAAAAGCGTTGAGTAACCTACAGGACGGACTGGCAAAACTTGGGCAGACGATGTACTACGCCCGCAATATTCAGGTGAATCTGCCGGGCGCGCTGTTTGTACCGAATGGTCAACTGAATCAGTTGCGCCGTGAAGCCATCGACATGCTGGATGCCGCGCGTCTGGAAAACTACCGGCGTGGCAGTCGTAAACCTGTTGCCCAGCCGGCACCGGTCTATCCACAGACGCATCTGAGTTTTCTGGCTAACGTCTATAACCATAAAGCGCGTGAGTTTTACCACCGTTATGGCGTCCAGTTGATTGATGCAGCCTATGAAGCGCATGAAGAAAAGGGCGATGTTCCAGTGATGATTACCAAGCACTGCCTGCGTTTTGCATTCAATCTGTGTCCGAAACAGGCGAAAGGGAATATCAAGAGCTGGAAAGCCACGCCGATGCAATTGGTAAATGGCGATGAAGTGCTGACGCTGAAATTTGATTGCCGACCGTGCGAAATGCACGTGATCGGCAAGATGAAACATCACATCCTGAAGATGCCATTGCCGGGCAGCGTAGTGGCTTCCGTCAGCCCCGAAGACCTGATGAAGACGCTGCCGAAGCGTAAAGGCTGACGGTTAACTCATATGGATATCGGGTTTGCGTGATTTCTGCCAGTGGTGGTGCTCGCGAAGATCGGCGGCGGATTCTTCCGCCGTTACTCGCAGCTCATCGCTGTCGGCCGTGTGTCGTAATAGGTGATCGGCATCCTGCACCTGAAGATATTCATGTCCCTGATTAGTAGCGAAAAGCTGACCCGAAAAAAGCGCGCTGGCCAGCAATAACACCGTTAACCCTTTCTTAAACATCATGCACCCTCTGGTACGTTAGCTGCGGAATTGGCGATAATTTCGTCAGGTGACTATTCAATATTTTAATCGGGTTAATGGCAATCTCTGTTTTGCCAATTCGATGTTTTTTACATTTTTATTTAGTCAACGTTAGGATTTGTTAAAACCGGGAAGCGCAGCGCGACCCGGTTGTTACCGGGGGGGAAAATCAGGACTTAAATCCCGCCGCCGTCATCAGTAAGCGAAAGAATGAACCGACGGCCGCCAGGGCCAGCACGCTGCCGCCCCAGAGAATGATCAGCCACATCAGACGTTTCCAGATTGATTGTTCCATCAATGATACCCCTCACCATGTTGAACTTTGCCGCGGAAAACGTAGTAACTCCAGAAGGTGTACACCAGGATTATCGGGATAATCAGCAGTGCGCCCACCAACATAAAGCCCTGACTTTGCGCCGGAGCCGCCGCCTGCCAAAGGGTAATAGACGGTGGAATGATGTGTGGCCAGATACTGATCCCCAACCCGCTGAAACCGAGAAAAATTAAACCCAGCGTCAATATAAATGGCGGGGCATGGCTATGCTGCTGGCTCAGAGAACGCCACAGCCACAGACTCATTAGCGCAACCAGCAGCGGAACCGGCATCAGAAACCACAGATTTGGCAGGCTAAACCAACGATCGGCAATGGCACTGTGCGCCAGCGGCGTCCACAGGCTGATAATGGCAATGACAGCCAACATCGCCAGCAGCAGTTTTTTTGCCACACTGCGCATTTTATCCTGTAGCGGGTTTTCGCTTTTCATCACCAGCCATGTTGCCCCCAGCAGGGCGTAGGCCACCACCAGTCCCAGCCCGCAAAACAACGTGAAAGGCGTTAACCAGTCAAACGGACCGCCGCTGTAGCTGCGGCCAGTGACGGAAAATCCGTTGAGGACCGCGCCCACGACCACTCCCTGGGTAAACGTGGCAAGAATTGAACCGCCCAGAAAGGCTTTATCCCAGAATGGTCGATGCGCCGGCGTGGCCTTGAAGCGAAACTCAAAGGCAACGCCGCGAAAAATCAGGCCAATCAGCATCAGGGTGAGTGGGATCGTCAGTGCATCGACAATGACTGCATAGGCCAGAGGAAATGCGCCAAACAATCCTGCACCGCCCAGCACCAGCCAGGTTTCATTCCCATCCCATACCGGTGCGACGCTGTTGACCATCACGTCGCGGTCATCAGCGTCCTGAATAGCGGGAAATAAAATACCGATCCCGAGATCAAAGCCGTCCATCACGATATACATCAGCGTGGCGAACACGATAATAACGAACCAGATAACTGATAAATCAATACCCATTAGCGATGTGCCTCAGCTTGAGAATCGAGGACGGCAGCGGAAAGCGGCCGTGCGGGTGTGCCAGCTGGCGGGAGGGTCGGATCATCTTCCTGTGGTCCTTTACGGATCAGGCGAATCATGTAGCTATAACCCACACCGAAGACCGAGCTGTAAACCACAAAGAAAGCCAGCAGGCTGATGCTCATATGCAAATCACCATGTGCGGAAACCGCATCCGCTGTGCGTTGCAAACCGTAAACCACCCACGGCTGACGGCCAACTTCAGTGGTCACCCAGCCAGCGAGGATGGCAATCAGACCGGAAGGGCCCATCCACAAGGCAAAGCGCAAGAAAGCGCGCGAGGTGTATAAACGCTGCTTATAACGTAGCCACAGGGCAAACGCACCCAACAGGATCATCAGCATGCCTAGCCCCGCCATAATGCGAAACGACCAGAACACCATGGTGGAGTTGGGCCTGTCTTCTTTAGGAAACTCTTTCAGAGCCGGGACCTGTTTATCCAGACTATGGGTCAGGATCAGACTGCCCAGCGCCGGAATTTCCAGCCCATAGTGGGTGCGCTCCTGCTCCATATCCGGCCAGCCGAACAGTAGCAACGGAGTCGGTTCGCCGGGCGGATTTTCCCAGTGTCCTTCAATCGCGGCAATTTTTGCCGGCTGGTGCTTCAGCGTATTCAACCCGTGCATATCGCCAATCAATGCCTGCAGCGGGGCGACGATCAGCGTCATCCACAGCGCCATCGAAAACATGGCGCGAATAGCCGGAGTGTTATTCCCACGTAATAAATGCCATGCCCCTGATGCTGCGACAAACAGCGCACTGCTCAGGAAAGCGGCAACGGACATATGCAACAAACGATATGGGAATGAAGGGTTGAAAATAACGGCGAACCAGTCGACGGGAACGACCTGTCCATTGACGATTTCATAGCCCTGTGGAGTCTGCATCCAGCTGTTGGAGGCCAGTATCCAGAAGGTAGAAATAATTGTCCCCAGCGCAACCATGCAAGTTGCAAAGAAGTGCAGGCCTGCCCCCACACGGTTCCAGCCAAACAGCATTACGCCGAGGAAGCCTGCTTCGAGGAAGAAGGCGGTTAACACTTCATAGGTCAGCAGCGGCCCGGTGATGCTCCCGGCAAACTCAGAAAAACCGCTCCAGTTAGTGCCGAACTGATAAGCCATCACCAGCCCGGACACTACGCCCATACCAAAGTTTACGGCGAAGATTTTCGACCAGAAATGATACAGCGAACGCCAGGTCGGATTTTTGGTTTTCAACCAGAGACCTTCCAGTACCGCCAGATAGCTGGCAAGACCGATAGTAATGGCCGGAAAAATGATGTGAAAGGACACCGTAAACGCGAACTGGATCCTCGCCAGGTGAAACGCGTCAAGACCGAACATGCTTAACTCCGCAGGCAAAATTGATTTGGCGCAATTCTAAGCCCCTGGCGAAATGTGGGGCAGAAACAGAACAGTTCTTTTTAACCATAACAGTTGTGCTGCCGTTATAGGTCGCACGATCTGATATGCAATCTGGTCCCGCATTTGAATTTTACTTCGACGATAATGAGTTTATCCCGTGGTCTGCGGTGATTGACGGTGCTGATGACTATGTGAACATCACCTGTTTATTCGCCTTAAAGCACACCCCCGAAAATTGATGCTGTACAGATAGCTGCCCGGGCCTCAGGCAAAGAGCTTTCGCTAACGATGTTGTAAAACTGTTAACTATAACAGTTCTGAAAAAATCGTTATTTATGTAGACTGATATATACAGAGGTTGTCACCGATACCGAATATCAGGACGAAAAATGAAGAAATACCAGCGACTGGCGGAGCAAATTCGCGATCAAATCGCGTCTGGCGTATGGCAACCAGGCGATCGGTTGCCCTCTTTGCGCGAGCAGGTGGCAAGCAGCGGGATGAGTTTTATGACCGTGGGGCATGCCTACCAACTGCTGGAAAGTCAGGGGCGGATCATCGCCCGGCCGCAGTCGGGCTATTATGTTGCCGCGCGCCCCGAACGCGAAGCCGCCGTACCGCAGGTACAGGTCATGCGCGATGAGGCCGTGGATATCAACACCTACATCTTTGACATGCTGCAGGCCAGTCGTGATGCTTCCGTGATGCCGTTTGCATCCGCTTTCCCCGATCCGCGCTTATTTCCGCTTCAGCAGCTTAATCGCTCGCTGGCTCAGGTGAGTAAAACGGCTACCGCCATGAGTGTTATCGAAAACCTGCCGCCAGGAAATGATGAACTGCGTCATGCTATTGCCCGTCGATATGCGCAACAGGGAATGACCCTTTCTCCGGATGAGATTGTGATCACCACTGGCGCACTTGAAGCGCTTAACCTGAGCCTGCAGGCGGTCACTGAGCCGGGGGATTGGGTGATTGTCGAAAATCCGTGTTTTTACGGCGCATTACAGGCTCTGGAGCGATTGCGCCTGAAGGCGTTGTCCGTTGCCACCGACGTGAAGGACGGAATCGACCTTGTCGCACTGGAGCAGGCCCTACAGGAGTACCCGGTCAAAGCCTGCTGGCTGATGACCAACAGCCAAAATCCGTTGGGTTTTACACTCAGCGCACGGAAAAAAGCCCATCTGGTCGCATTACTGGAAAAATACAATGTGATGCTGATTGAAGATGATGTTTACAGCGAACTCTATTTTGGCCGGGAGAAACCACTGCCGGCTAAAGCGTGGGATCGAGGAGACAGGGTGTTGCACTGTTCATCTTTCTCGAAATGTCTGGTCCCCGGATTTCGCATCGGTTGGGTTGCTGCCGGGAAACATGCCCGTCGTATTCAGCGACTCCAGTTGATGAGCACCTTATCCACCAGTTCCCCAATGCAGCTTGCGTTGGTGGACTACCTGTCGACCCGGCGTTATGACGCGCATTTGCGACGGCTGCGTCGTCAGCTGGCGGAACGCAAACAGCAGGCCTGGCAAACGTTGCTGCGTCATCTTCCGGCAGAGGTCAAAATACACCATAACGACAGCGGCTATTTTCTGTGGCTCGAACTGCCAGAACCGCTGGATGCGGGAGAACTCAGCACCCAGGCGCTGGCGCACCACATCAGCATCGCACCAGGTAAGATGTTTTCAACCTCGGGGACATGGTCACGTTTCTTTCGTTTTAATACCGCATGGCACTGGGGTGAACGCGAAGAACAGGCGGTTAAACAGCTTGGAAAATTAATTCGCGAGATGATGAAATAAAACTGAATGTGCTATTCAATATAAAAGAATAGCGCATTCTTATTTTAGAAATAGTGAATGTTAAACCCTGATGTTATTTATATCAGGTGCCACCATACGAAATATCAATAGTTCTTCCTGGTGCCACCCTGGCACTTAACTCCTTGTCTATACTCCAGAAGATTAAATTACTTTGCTATAACCCGTGGCGTAATGAGCGTTAGCTCACAACCTGATTAAATTTCCTTGCGCCAGCAGGAACGCTTTCAACACCCCGACTATTTTTAGGAAAGGACATATATTTACGGCAAGGCTGCCGCTCAATATTTTTTCGACAGGAGTAAGACGTTATGAGCAAGCAATTTGCCCTCAGTAGCTTGTGTGCACTCAGTATGACGCTGATGACAGCCCATGCAGCCGAACCCCCAACATCATTAGATAAACCGGAAGGGCGCCTGGATATTATTGCCTGGCCAGGTTATATCGAACGCGGACAAACCGATAAACAATATGACTGGGTTTCGCAGTTTGAGAAGGAAACCGGTTGTGCCGTCAATGTTAAAACAGCGGCCACATCAGACGAAATGGTGAGCCTGATGGCGAAAGGCGGCTATGACCTGGTGACGGCTTCTGGTGATGCTTCACTGCGTCTGATTATGGGCAAACGTGTCCAGCCTATAAATCCTGCGCTTATCCCAAACTGGAAAACTATCGATCCGCGTGTGGTCAAAGGGGAATGGTTTAACGTCGGTGAGAAAGTTTACGGCACTCCGTATCAATGGGGTCCCAACTTGCTGATGTATAACACCAAAACCTTCCCAACGCCGCCAGATAGTTGGAAAGTGGTGTTCGTCGAGCAAAAACTTGAGGACGGAAAAAGCAATAAAGGACGAGTCCAGGCGTACGATGGCCCGATCTATATCGCCGATGCGGCGCTGTTCGTCAAAGCCACTCAACCGCAGTTGGGTATCACCGATCCCTATCAGCTCACCGAGAAACAGTATCAGGCGGTCATCAAAGTCCTGAGCGATCAGCACGCACTGATTCATCGCTACTGGCATGACACCACTGTGCAAATGAGTGACTTCAAAAACGAAGGTGTGGTGGCATCAAGCGCCTGGCCCTATCAGGCTAACGCCCTGAAAGCAGAAGGCCAGCCAATCGCCACGGTTTTCCCGAAAGAGGGCGTCACCGGTTGGGCTGACACCACCATGCTGCATAGCGAAGCAAAACATCCTGTTTGTGCTTACAAATGGATGAACTGGTCATTAACCCCGAAAGTTCAGGGCGACGTCGCAGCCTGGTTTGGATCTCTGCCGGTAGTCCCTGAAGGTTGTAAAGCCAGCCCGCTGCTGGGCGAAAAAGGCTGTGAAACCAACGGCTATAGCTATTTCGACAAAATTGCTTTCTGGAAAACGCCAATCGCAGAAGGTGGAAAATTCGTTCCTTACAGTCGCTGGACGCAGGATTACATCGCCATTATGGGCGGTCGTTAATTCCGCTGGGGGTTTTATGACGTACGCAGTGGAGTTTCATAATGTCTCGCGTCTGTACGGGGATGTTCGTGCAGTTGATGGGGTAAGTATTGCAATTAATGATGGTGAGTTTTTCTCTATGCTGGGGCCATCCGGCTCCGGCAAAACGACCTGTCTGCGCATGATTGCAGGGTTTGAGCAGCTTTCGGGCGGTTCAATTAAAATTTTTGGTAAGCAAGCCAGTGAATTACCGCCCTGGGAACGGGACGTCAATACGGTATTTCAGGATTACGCACTATTCCCGCATATGTCGATTCTCGACAACGTGGCTTATGGGCTGATGGTGAAAGGCATTGATAAAAAGCAGCGTCATGCCAGGGCACGCGAAGCGTTAGATAAGGTTGCGCTCGGCTTTGTCTATGAGCGCAAGCCATCACAACTCTCTGGTGGACAGCGTCAGCGTGTAGCGATTGCCCGTGCGTTGGTCAATGAGCCTCGCGTCCTGCTGCTGGATGAGCCACTTGGCGCGTTGGATCTCAAGCTACGCGAACAGATGCAACTGGAGCTGAAAAAACTCCAGCAGTCTCTCGGTATCACCTTTATTTTTGTCACCCACGATCAGGGTGAGGCGCTGTCGATGTCCGATCGTGTGGCGGTATTTAACAATGGTCGTATCGAGCAAGTGGATTCACCGCGAGAACTCTACATGCGTCCGCGCACGCCGTTTGTGGCGAGTTTTGTAGGTACGTCAAACGTCTTTGACGAAGCGATGTCGGCAAACGTCTGTGGCTTACAGGGGATGTTCTCGCTGCGCCCGGAACACATTCGGTTAAATGATATGGCGGGCGAGGTTCAGGCTCGGGGTGTCATTCAGGCGGTGCAGTACCAGGGGGCGGCGACGCGTTTTGAACTGAAACTTGCCGGTGGTGAAAAGTTGCTGGTGAGCCAGGCGAACCTGACGGGAGAAATGCTGCCGTCGGCGCTGTCGCCGGGTCAGCAGGTGATGGCATCGTGGTCACGCGATGTCATGGTTCCGCTGGTAGAGGAGAGGTGAATGGCTATGAACGTCATACATTCGCCAGCACAGCCGACAAAGCTGAACCGTATCTCGGGGTTCTTCTGGCGTAATCCAGGGCTTGGGCTGTTTTTGCTACTACTCGGGCCGCTGATGTGGTTTGGCATCGTCTACTTTGGATCGTTGCTGACGCTGTTGTGGCAAGGTTTTTACACCTTCGACGATTTCACTATGTCGGTGACGCCAGACCTGACGCTGGCGAATCTGCAGGCTCTGTTTAATCCGGCTAATTACGACATCATTGTGCGAACGTTGACAATGGCGGTGGCGGTGACGATTGCCAGCGCCATTCTGGCGTTCCCGATGGCATGGTATATGGCGCGCTATACCAGTGGCAAAATGAAAGCCTTTTTTTACATTGCCGTCATGTTGCCGATGTGGGCGAGCTATATCGTCAAAGCCTATGCGTGGACGCTGCTGTTAGCGAAAGACGGCGTGGCGCAGTGGTTTCTAACCCATCTCGGGCTGGAGCCACTGTTGACCGCTTTCCTCACCTTGCCGGCTGTCGGCGGTAATACGCTGTCAACATCGGGATTAGGGCGCTTTTTGGTTTTTGTCTACATCTGGCTTCCCTTTATGATCCTGCCGGTTCAGGCTGCTCTGGAACGGCTTCCGCCCTCGCTTTTGCAGGCATCGGCCGATCTGGGCGCGCGTCCTCGTCAAACCTTCCGCTATGTGGTTTTCCCGCTGGCAATACCCGGTATAGCCGCCGGTTCTATCTTTACTTTTTCACTGACGCTGGGTGACTTTATTGTGCCGCAACTGGTGGGACCGCCGGGATATTTCATCGGCAACATGGTGTATTCGCAACAAGGGGCCATCGGCAATATGCCAATGGCGGCGGCATTCACTCTGGTGCCCATTGTTTTAATTGCACTGTATCTGGCGTTCGTGAAGCGTCTGGGAGCTTTCGATGCACTCTGAACGCGCACCCTGGTTACTCAAACTGGCAGCATGGGGAGGGGTTCTTTTTCTGCACTTTCCCATCCTCATCATCGGCACCTATGCTTTTAATACAGAGGAGGCTGCTTTTAGTTTTCCGCCTCAGGGACTGACATTACGTTGGTTTAGCGTGGCGGCGCAGCGTAGCGATATTCTTGAGTCAGTGACGTTGTCACTTAAAATCGCCGCGTTGTCGACAGCAATCGCTCTGGTACTGGGGACGCTGGCGGCGGCTGCGCTGTGGCGCAGGGACTTTTTCGGTAAAAGCGCAATATCGCTGTTGCTGCTGTTGCCGATTGCGCTGCCGGGCATTATTACCGGCCTGGCACTGCTGACGGCATTTAAGACCATCAACCTGGAACCGGGTTTTCTCACGATCGTGGTGGGTCATGCGACGTTTTGCGTGGTGGTTGTCTTTAACAACGTCGTGGCGCGTTTTCGCCGTACCTCATGGAGTCTGGTTGAAGCGTCTATGGATCTTGGCGCCAACGGCTGGCAAACCTTTCGTTATGTCGTGCTGCCCAATCTGGCATCAGCACTGCTGGCGGGGGGCATGCTGGCGTTTGCCTTGTCGTTTGATGAAATCATCGTGACAACGTTCACCGCCGGACATGAAAGAACACTTCCGCTGTGGCTGCTCAATCAACTGGGTCGCCCACGAGATGTGCCTGTTACCAACGTTGTGGCATTGCTGGTAATGCTGGTAACAACACTGCCAATTTTAGGGGCCTGGTGGCTAACGCGTGAAGGCGACACCGTCGCCGGAAACGGTAAATAAACGACGATATGGGAAATTGCTATGCAACATCAATTACTGATTAACGGTGAGCTGGTCAGCGGTGAAGGTGAAAAGCAACCAGTTTATAACCCTGCCACTGGTGAACTTATTCTGGAGATTGCTGAGGCGTCAGCCGCGCAGGTTGATGCCGCAGTGCGCGCGGCAGACAATGCGTTTGCCTCCTGGGGCCAAACCACGCCGAAAGTGCGTTCGGAGCTGTTGTTAAAGCTGGCGGACACCATTGCAGATAATGCACAGACCTTCGCTGAGCTGGAATCGCTTAACTGCGGTAAACCACTACATTGTGTGCTTAATGATGAAATTCCGGCCATCGTGGACGTTTTCCGTTTCTTCGCGGGGGCTGCGCGCACCCTGCAAGGACAGGCCGCTGGGGAGTATCTGGAAGGGCATACCTCCATGATTCGTCGCGATCCGCTGGGTGTGGTGGCCTCCATCGCGCCGTGGAACTACCCGCTGATGATGGCGGCATGGAAGCTGGCTCCAGCGCTGGCCGCCGGTAACTGCGTGGTGATTAAACCTTCAGAAATTACCCCGCTGACGGCGCTTAAACTGGCGGAATATGCGAAAGATATTTACCCGGCAGGCGTGATTAACGTCCTGTTTGGTCGTGGTAAAACAGTGGGCGATCCGCTGACCGGCCATGAAAAAGTACGTATGGTTTCACTGACCGGCTCCATTGTGACCGGGGAACATATTATCCAGCATACTGCGCCTTCGATTAAACGCACGCATATGGAACTGGGCGGGAAAGCCCCGGTGATTATTTTTGATGATGCGGACCTTGATGCGGTGGTCAGTGGTGTACGGACCTTTGGGTATTACAACGCCGGACAGGATTGCACTGCTGCCTGTCGAATCTACGCGCAAAAAGGCATCTATGATGCGTTGGTCGAAAAACTCGGCGCTGCAGTTGCCAGCCTGAAAATCGGCGCACCGAATGATGAAACGACAGAACTGGGACCGTTAAGCTCACAGGCGCATCTTGACAGGGTAGCTAAAGCGGTCGATGACGCGAAAGCGCTCGGACACATTAAGGTCATCACCGGCGGCAAAAAAGTGGAGGGTTCAGGCTACTATTTTGCGCCAACGTTGCTGGCGGGCGCGAAACAGGAAGATGCTATCGTGCAGCGTGAGGTCTTTGGTCCGGTGGTCAGTGTTACCGTCTTTGAAGATGAAGATCAGGTCCTGGCGTGGGCCAATGATTCGAAGTATGGACTGGCCTCGTCAGTCTGGACGCGGGATGTTGGTCGCGCGCACCGACTGAGCGCCCGCCTGCAGTATGGTTGCACCTGGGTCAATACGCACTTCACGCTGGTTAGCGAGATGCCCCACGGCGGGCAAAAACAGTCTGGGTATGGCAAGGATATGTCGGTTTACGGGCTGGAAGATTACACGATTGTTCGCCATGTCATGATCAAGCATGAGTAATATCTTAAGCGCGAGCGGTAAATGGGGCACGGATAGCTAAATATTGGTAAACGTGTGTCTATACTATTCGCGCCACTGGCCTCGTCGCCATCGGACGGCGGTAAGTTGGAAATATCCGCGAGGTCAGGCTAATTTGCACTCCATCAGGCCCCGGCACAATGTCGGGGCCTGATTATTTAGGTGATTGTTCTAACGACGGCACAGGCTACATAGCCAGGCGATGAACGCACAGATAGTCAGAACCAGTCCCAGTTGCTGCATGATACCCGCTAACCCTAACATCATTCCCAGTAACAGGTAGTAGCATAATCCGAACAGAGCACCTGCGGCCCCGGCCTGTTCACGATAGTGATGCAGAGCCTGACTCAACACATTGGGGATCGCGATGCCATAGGCAACAACAACCCCAACCACTGGCAACAGAATCCAGACTGAATGCTGTAGCCACCATGCCGCGAGACCAGACAGCAGAGCTAAAGCACAGGCATGGCGCACCAGATATCCCGATGACAAGCCGATCGTTAACAGCTTGCGATTCAGCAGGCTGCCTGACAGTGACGCGAGGGCAAGCAAGGATCCCGTCCAGCCAAATGCCCTGGAACTCCATCCTAACTGTCCGAAAAGAAACGGGGCCAGGCTGTAGTAGCTGAATAGCATAGTATTCAACAGAGCAACCAGCATGGCATTTTTCCACAGTGTACTGTCCCTCACCATCCGGGAGACCAGTCCCGTTAATTGTGGTCTGCGCGTAGTCTCCGGCCGTGTTTCCGGCAATAAGGCTGCGGTTAACATCAGTAGCAGTATCGCCAGCAATACCAGCGCAGTAAAAACGCCCGTATGGCCGTAAAGACTGACTAACCAACCTCCGCTCACCAGACCAAAAACCGGGCTGATTGCCAGTGCTGCGCCCATAATGGAAAAAATGCGGGACAGTGTTGTTGATTCATAACTGTCCCTCAACATAGTCTGCACCACAACAGACCCGGCGGCCGCGCCTATGGCTGATACCATACGGGCCAGCAGCAAGACGCTGAAATCAGTGGCAATAACCGCCATTACGGAACCCGCTCCGTAACAGAGAAGTCCAGCTACCATTGCCCACCGTCGTCCAATGCAGTCGCTAAGCCAGCCCCATAGCGCAACCCCCACGGCAAAGGCGACAAAATAAACGGAAAGTGTTTGAGCAGCACGTTCACTGCTTATTTGAAAAAACGTGGCGATATTTGGCAACGCCGGGCTGTAAATGGTTTCCACCAGTTGCGGAAACATAATCAGTAATGTGAGAAGCCACAAGGGCGGTCGATGGGTCATATTCATGGCAATATCCAAGAAGCAAAAAACTTGGGGGGATTATTGCTGAATAGAAAATGTCTTATTACCATTATCAGGACTTTATATATCAAATATCGGACAGATGATGAAAATTGCGCCTGATGATGTCTTCGACCCGGATGGTTTTAAGGAAACAGTAGTGGGTATTGCCTCTGATATGGGCGTACATGATTCAGGCCGGCACAGTCATCTTCGCCATCAGTTACTCTTTTCGGCGGCGGGGTGTATCACCATTGAACTGGAAAATACCCTGTGTCTGCTTCCGCCTCGCCGTGCGGTCTGGATCCCCGCGGGTACGGTTCACCGGGCCATCATGCGCGGGGTGATGGCTTATCGGTCATTATATTTTTCAACCATTCTGCCGCCGTTATCCGCATTGCCGCTACAGGTTGTCGAAGTGAACCCGCTCTTTTTTGAAGTCATAGAACGGATGGCATTCTGGCCCTGGCAAATGACAGAAACGCAGCAGGCCAGCCTCATCACTGTTTTTTGTGAGGAAATCAGGGCCGCACGCCGTGAAAACTGGACGTTGCAGTTTCCCTCTGATGTCCGCCTGAATCTGTGGCTGGAAGGGGTTCGAATGGGGACGTTACCGCCCCGACTGAATCAGTTGTCCCGCCTGGTCGGTGCCTGCGAACGGACAATCAGCCGCATCTTTATCAGGGATACAGGGATGAATTATCAGACCTGGCGGCAGCAATTCAGGCTGTTAAAAGCGATGGAGATGTTGGCGGAGGGTGACTCAATCAGCCAGGTGGCGCAACAGCTGGAATTTGTTAGCGACAGTGCTTTTATCGTGTTTTTTCGGCAGCTTACAGGTACGACACCGACCCACTATCACGGGGGAATAATGCCGCAGAAGGATTAGGGGTGTTACATATTAAGGATAATTTACCGGGCAGTGACGGAGTGCGAAGATCGTTTACTAATGGCAGAGAGAAGATTTTCTCTCTGCCAGCAGGCGCTGCAATTCATCAAAAAGAGTCACATCAAGCAAACCAGCCGAACCTTACGGAGATCAGGCTGAAAAGTCCTACAGCAGCAAATATATTTATCAGCACCACGGTCTTACTGGAAACATTCATTTTTGCCACCTTTCGTTTTTACCCCTTTGGGTATAGTACGGCTTATAGCTATCCGCAATAGTACGAAATCTGAACATATTGAAAGTGGGCTGTTATTTAGGCGGTTTTCTTAAATAAATGAATAAAACTTGATGTGGGTCATAAAAGAGAGCATATTGCGCGCGATTTTCTCTTCTGGCCTGGATGCCCTAAATGTCTCTGTACCAAAAAATGTTGTTTTTTTATGCGGCAATGGCTGCAATTGCGGCCATTACCACCTGGTTTCTGTCACGTGATAAAAAACGTATTCGCTTTCTGAGCGCGGTATTAGTCGGGGCGACATGGCCGATGAGCTTTCCCGTCGCACTCCTGTTTTCCCTTTTCTGATTGCGTTGTCAATGCCGTTTCAGGGGGCCAGCAGAGCGACTAATCGCAGTCTGTCGTCTTTGGTTACGTCCAGGGGATGCTGGTATCCCACGTTTTCATTCGCACGGGTGTACAACGCAACCAGCCAGTCGTAAACGTGTCGGCTTGCACCGTGCTGCGGCTGCTCATCCAATTGAGTCAGGCGCGACATCGGTTGTTGTACTGGCGCACTGAAAATAGCCGCACCCTTGAGGATCCTGCTGGCAGGGCGTTGATCCTCTGCAACGTTGGCGTAGCCGAGCCAGGTAATAAAATCACCGATATCGGCGTGTAACTGCGCCCCGCAGACATTCTCTCGCTGCATAATCTGCTGAAGGCGTTGAGGCATCTCCAGTCGATAGCTGGTAGTGATAAGAATGTCGGCTACCTGTCTAAGCGTTCGAGGATCAAGCCGCAATCGGCGCGCATTATTGTCATCACGACACCACTGACGCACATGGTTGATCCACATTTTGTGCGCCTGGTATCCGGTCTCTTTGCTTTCGGATGCATGCGACGGTTCCCGGACGTCGGCAAACAGGTCAATCTCTTCATTAAAGAGTCCACTGACTTGTTCTTCACGTGGCTGCTGGATACGCAGCAACGACTCAAAGCAGCGCATCGGTGGTAGTAACCCCTCCAGGAGTTCACCATGCTTTGCTGCCTGGGCCTGAAGCTGGCGGATCACTGTCTCGCTGGAGTCTGGCACGCTTTCGCTGTCGTTAAGCCAGCTCATCAGCGCCTCACGAACACGCTGTTGATGCTGTTCATGCAGGGACGTTAATCGCGACTGGCGTTGTTGAGCGGATGTCGCTTGCGACAGCCATTCAGCAAGGCGCAACAGGCTGTGTTTATCCAGTGCCTGCAATGTTCCCCAGCGCAACCCGGGCTTGCCCATTAATTGCTGCACGGCCTCATCAAGGTTTTGCTGTGTGCTAAAACGAGCATCTTGTGGCGTAATGGCCCACACAACCCCCGGTAATGCCGCATCGTGTACGGGTTGGGTATCGTTGGCCCAGCTCATCAGCTTACGCGTGATGGTCGGTGTCTGCGAGCGTGAAGACACTGCGTTGCAGATCAGCAGGACATCGGGTTGCAGATGCTGGCGGTAATGTTCCAACATCCAGCCTAATTTGGCCCGCCACAGCGGGTTGGGGTGGGCATCCGGTGCGAGGGGAATATCGAGCAGGTCGACGTTTTCCAACACCGAGTCTTCGACAGTCAGCACCAGTTCACGCGTCAGCAGCGCCAGCGATTCCAGCGACAGACTGACCGCGTTAAGCAACTGATGGTTTGCAACAGGATGAACCACCACATCGCTTTGCGCGTCATTCCCGGTTAATGCGACCTGGGTCAGGAAGCTTTCGGCGGGCAAGCCAAAATGATCGACCAACAAACTCAGCGGTGCGGCTAGCTCGTGCGCCTGTCCGGTTTGTTGCAAAGTATGCGCTAATGCCAGCCATTGCTGCGTTAACTCTGGTTGTTCTCCCCACAACAGCGCCCAGGCGTGAGCGCGGGTGGTTAGATCCAGCGCCGGCAGCAATGTAGCAAATTGATGCCATAGCGCATCATCAATTTGCTGCTGATTTGCAGGAACACAAGAGCGCCAAAAACGGCCGATGGCGGCTACGTCATGTGCCGTGATGCCCTGAACCGGATGACGTTGACGCAGCGTTTGCCATTTTTCTAACCGGGCTTCAATAATCGATTTTTCAACCTGGCGGCTGTCAGGCATTGCGCAAAACTGCGTGATAAACAGCTGTACCAGTTCCGCTTCACTCAGTAGGCGCAGACGCAGAGGCCACTCGCTATCAACGGGATTGTCTTCACGCGTAAAGCGGATCGCCATATTGGTCGGCGCATGGCCCGGATTGATATGCGAAAAATAATCAAAACTGCGATCCGGTGTAGCAATATTCAATTTCCCACTGGTGTTGCTGCACAGTGCGGACAACAGATGTGCTTTTGCTGGCTGTGAATGACCGTACAGACCCACACAGCCACGCGCTGAAAACGCCGTATTCAGCGCAGACTCAGTAACCGCGGCGATGGTGAGCTGAGCGAGCAGGGAATCCGCTTCATCATCAAGACGCGCTGCGCGCTGGCGTGTGTCATTCACCCATTCGATGGCGGCTTGTGCTGTGTTAAACATCTTACTCATTTCAGGTACACACTCCCGCTATCAATCCAGTAATGGCTGCCGCTATGGCGACGATCTGCCAGTGTATTCAGTTTTAACGTTAGGGCATTGGCGGCAACGGGCGTGCCATCCTGTAGCCAGGCATCACTGAGAACGAAAAATTCCGGCCCTGTCTCTTTGCTGCCGCCGCGCAGTTGCAGCCGTACATTTAATACGCCGTCACCGGCAATCGTTTTTGCCAGCTCAGCGGAATTGATGCTCAGCGTATATAGCGGGGTGGCTGGCCAGCGGCTGTTTGCTAACTGGCGAAAGCCCAGCGTCACGTTGCCGCGCAGCGGGAAGTGCAGACGGGTATCCAGTTTTGCTCCAGGTTTATCCAGATCGATGTCGTGATACCAGATATTCTCATCGCGCAACGTATTGACCGTATTATCCAGTACGCCAAGGTAGCGGACCGTCGAATACGCGCCGATATCCGCAGCTTTAAAATTAAAGCGCGGCAGGCGTAAATCCAGCGCCAGGCTACACAGCATCGCGCCAACGGCAGCGGTAGATTTTGGATTGCCGATACGCCCTTGCTGGCTGAACGGATACCACTCATGTACGCGATAGCTGTCCATCCAGATCATGCGGTTGACCGGAACGGGTTGCAGATGGCGGATTAGCGCCTGAACCCCCGGCAAACAGGCGGGTCTGCCAGTGACTAACAAAATATCGCAACGATAGTGGGAAATCGCTTCGCAAACGGCGTGCAGAGGGGATGTCAGGGTAAATTGCCCTGCCAGCAGCGCTTCTTGCAACTGCCTGAACTGTACCTGCAACGGAACGCTCAGCACATCAAAAGCCGGTGAACCAGACGGTAAAGCATGATCGATAGCCTGCTGGATATAGTTCATCACATTGCGTGTCGGGCGCTGAGAAAGCAGTTCGCCAAAGGTGGCGTGCAACCCCGCTACGGGATCGTTAATATCGCTTTGCTCCCAGGCACTGAGCACCGCATGACCCAGTGGCATAAAGAGTTGCAACGCGGTTTGTTGTCGCAAAATAGCCTGAGTATCGATTCTCCCGGAATCACCAAACAGTGTGGCCAGCAGCGCGGCGGCATCGGTCACGCCAGCTTGTTGTAAGCGGGTTTGCAGGGCGGGCAGTATGCAGCGTTGTATGACATCCAACAACATGTCGTCCCCGGCGACTTTGAAGCCTTCACGAAACAGCAGATGCGGGGTGATTTTGACATTCGCCCCAACGCCGTCATCCAGTTGATAATGGACCACGGCCATATCCGTCGTGCCGCCGCCAATATCGATGGAGGCGACGCGCAGTGCACGACCTTTAACTTCACCGGGTTCTGGCTGGCGGTCCGGACGGGCGAGGGCGTTAAAGAACGATTCTGTGTGCCCGTCATAGTGTGAAATCGCTTCGTTATACAGCCAAACCAACTGTCCGCAGCTGGCCTCATCCCACTCCATCTGGATCTCAGGTACGGGAACAACGCTCTTTTCTTGCTGTTTGCGGGTGGTGAAATCTTCGTCCTGCGGGTGCCAGCCCATTGCTTTCCAGACCAGCGCAATGGCTTCAAACATACGCAGACGGAAGATCTCTCGCTCCTGTTTTGGCATGGCTGACGGCAGAGTGAGGATCAGCGTGCGCAACTGGCGTGGAGAGGCCGGGAACCCGAGACGCAGCCGTGTCGCTACGCTGTTAATTTGTCCCAGCGCCTGGGCCAGAATCTCGCACAACATATGCGTCATCAGCGTGCTGCGGCTGTATTGTGGTGAGAACACCGGCAGCCGGTCATCTTGCGGCAGGCTGAACAGCGGCTGACCGTCATCGTTCATCAGATTCATCAGCGGGAAGGCGGTAGCCAGCGGCTCGCGCTGCGTTTTACTGTTCATCTGGCTAAAGCGCCAGTCGTGTAAAACGGGGGTTTCATCCCATAAGTACCGGCGTGGGCTGGAGATCCCACTACTGCCTTCCGTTCCCATACGCTGCATCGCCAGCTTACGGGCTTCATCCCCAACGCGGACAATCGACGGCCAGATAAAGGCATCATCGCGGCCACTCTCAACGGAGAAATGTTGCTTACCAAAGCGCGCCTCGGAAAACTCCAGTCGGCTGGTGAACAGGGGATCGTTGAGGAACTGTGGTTCACTTAATGAACGCACCTGCAATTCAGCCGTCTGACGCAAACCGTCATTGGCATCGCCATGATCTTCAATCAACACGCCGCAGGTATGGGTATTGCCAATATCCAGAATCAGATCGACAGGAATCGCGGGCGTGCTGAGCGTATGGGTCACCAGCTTCACTTCCGGGACGGAAAGTTGTTCGCCTAACAGGGTCAACAAATTCAGCCAGTGCGCCTGGTATTCAAAGTTGCGTAGAGCTTGTTGGATCTCCTGCTCTGAACGGTTTTCTTGCTGTGTGACGTGCTGCAAAAAGGACTCGCGTAGCCAGCCATCAATCCACGTCTGGTCGAGGAAATCTGCGATCTCATTATCGTGCCAGGCCAGCGCAAATCGCGTGCCATTCAGCAGATCGTTCTCATTGGGCGTCAATGCTGCCGGGGCTTCAGTCAACTGACTGTCCAGCGCCACCGTGACACGGTGAGTATTGCCGGCACTGTCCGGCTGTGCGAGTTTTCGCACCTGGACGCGCGCCCAGTTATCCGGGCCTTCAACAAATGTGCGGGGCGGGTTAAAACGCAGGAACGGCAGCGGCAACCAGACACCGTCAAGTACGTCCAGAGAATAATGCAGCGTCTGCGTGCTTTCCGGTTTCACTACTTCGGGTTGGCCACCGGTATTACCCGGCAGGGTATAGCGTCCCGACGCCAGATCAAAATCCAGACGCAGTAGCGGACCGTTTGCCGTTTTGCGAACAAAACGACCGTGGTGCGCAGATTCCTGTGGTGTCAGCCCAAAATCCAGAAATTGCACACCGCTATTGGCGATGAGCGTTACGCTCTGTTTGTAATCACACAGATTCACCAACATAAAATCAGGCACCTATCTTTTTGATCGTCAAAGGGATTTCCGCGTGTTCGTCATAACGTGCGGTACAAGCTGCGACGTCGTTTGTTCCTGCTTTGCAGGTGATTTCAGGCATTGGGTAACGCGAACCGTCCGTGCAACGGGCATTCCCGCGACTCTTAATCATTAATTCGCCCGATTGATGCAGACCAGAGAAAATTTCGGCGCGGCAAACGATATTGTCGCCATGCACGACGCGCGCAGTGCCCTTATTGGCCTGGATCTGATAGCGCAGCGATGGGGCTTTACCGCTGACCGGATCTTTTATATCGACCAGCACACGCCAGTTGCCGTTAAGAAAACGTGTTGTACCTGCCTTCATCTGGTTGGCATCCATTACCAGCGCATCTTTCGGGATGGCGGCTATCACCACCGGTCCTTCTACGGGCTTCTCTTTTTTCACTGGTGGAATAACGTCAGCCCGATGCAGCGGCAGCGAAGGTGTTAGTTCAGGCAGCGGTTTACTGTCTACCTTTGCAACGTCAATGGAGGCAACCGCAGGTGCGGGAGATTCCGTGTGTTGTTTCCACAATAGCGGCCCTGCAATGGCGGCAATCACTGCAGCAGCAACGGGCAGGCTCCACAGCGGCAGGCGTCGCGTAGACTTACGCTGTACTGGCGGCGGCGCAATCTCTGGCTCACTTGCAATGACCGGGGGTTGTGGTTCGGGTTCAGCGGGTTTCGGTAGCTCAATAGCTGTTGTCAGCAGCGGGGTATCGGCCTCGGCGAAAGTGATTTCCGCCGGGATTTCTTCGACTTCCGGCTCCGGTTCAGGTGCCAATACAACCGGGGGAACGTCGGTATGACGCAGGCAATCGAGTACATCGTCACGGGTGTTTTCATTCAGATTGACGAAGCCCCAGAACGTAATGACGGGCTTGCCATCAACCAGGAACACGTGGTTCTCACCTGGAAACTGGATGGCTTTGTCGAGAAGTGAACCAAACAGTTGCAGAGAAGTTTTACCCGATTGCAGGCTTTTCCGGCTCAGTGCCGCGGCATTCTCCAGCGTACTGGACAGATAGCGCAGAGCCCGAAAACGCGCATCTTCATCAGCGGCTTTCCACGCGACAGCCTTTCCTTCAACCGGGGAATACCAGTCCACCCGATCGCCACTGTCGTTAACTTGTGGTATTGCCAGACAGTCCGCCATCGCCTGTTGTTTACGCAGACGAAGCGTTTCACGAATTTGTAGTGCTGAATCAAACACGGCCTGACCACCGCCACCCACGGCCTGATAGTCATCCAAATTGCCGCTGCGCAAGAGAGTTTTTGCCACGTAATTGCCCCTTAGACTTCTTCACACATCTACTTTACGGGGAATAAAAGTAAACAAACGTTGGAAGAGAGGCAAAAAGGAGCGAATTTTCATGGCATAGAGTATTGGGAAAAATCTTGACGTTTTGAAAAAGACTTAAGGTAAATTATTTCACCTGCGATGATGAATTAATCAGCGAAACCTGCCAGATTAGAATAACCTGATAGAGATTTGTTATTAGTGTGTATTTGCCAGCTATGCTCTGATAGACGAGTAAATAATAAAAGAAGAAGGCTTATAACCATGATTGCAAGGAAAACGCTGCTCGCGCTGGCACTCAGCGCCGTCTTACCAACAGGCGCTGCATATGCCGCCAGTACTGATACCATCGTTTACTGTTCTGAAGCATCCCCGGAATCATTTAACCCCCAAATAGCCAGTTCAGGTCCGTCGTTTGTCGCCAGTTCACAGGTGTTGTACAACCGATTGATCAACTTCGATCCGGTCAAAAATACTCCGGTCCCGTCTCTGGCAACGGAGTGGATAATTTCCCCCGACGGCAAGACCTACACATTTACCCTGCGTCAGGGCGTGAAGTTCAATAGTAATAAGTTCTTTAAACCTACCCGTGATTTCAATGCTGATGACGTCGTTTTCTCAGTATTACGCCAGAAAGATGCCGATCATCCGTACCATAAGGTTTCACAGGGTAGCTATGAATATTTCAACGATGTTGGCCTGGACAAACTGATCAAAGAGGTTAAAAAGGTTGATGATTATCACGTTCAGTTTGTTCTGAACGAACCCAACGCTGCATTTCTTGCTGACTGGGGGATGGATTTTGCCTCTATTCTTTCGGCTGAATATGCCGACGAGATGCTGAAAAAAGGCACACCGGAAAACGTCGATAACTGGCCGATTGGTACCGGGCCTTATGTTTTGCAACAATACAAGCAGGATTCACAAATCCGCTATCTGGCCAACCCGAACTACTGGGATGGTGAAGTTCCAACGAAACATCTGATTTTCTCCATCACACCAAACGTACAGACGCGACTGGCGAAACTGCAAACCAACGAATGCCAGATTATTCCCGCGCCAGCACCGGTGCAGTTTGATGAAATTAAAAAGAACAAAGATCTGACGCTGCATTCGGTTGAAGCGCTGAACGTCGGTTATCTGGCGTTTAATACGGAGAAAAAACCGTTTGATAACGTACTTGTGCGCCAGGCGCTGAACTATGCGACAGATAAAAAAGCCATTATTAACGCGGTCTTTTTAGGTTCCGGAACGGTGGCGAAATCGCCAATCCCGCCGAATATGATGGGCTTCAATAAAGACCTGAAAGATTACGCTTACGACCCGCAGAAAGCGAAAGAGCTGCTGAAGAAAGCGGGGCTGGAAAACGGTTTTGAAGCGACACTGTGGTCTATGCCGGTGCAGCGCCCCTATAACCCGAACTCTCGTCGTATTGCTGAGATGATTCAAAGCGACTGGGCAAAAGTTGGTGTGAAGGCGAAAATCGTCTCCTGGGAATGGGGGGAATATCTCTCCGGGATGCGTAAAGGCGAGCACGATACTGCGTTGTTTGGCTGGATGTCAGATAACGGTGACCCGGATAACTTTGCCGATGTTCTGCTGGGTTGTGACAGCATTAAAACCGGATCAAACGCCGCGCGCTGGTGTGATAAAGAGTATAATTCGCTGGTTCAAAAGGCGAAACTGGTGAGCAAACCGCAAGAGCGCGCCGCACTTTACCAGCAGTCGCAGGAAATTTTCTATCAGCAGGCCCCGTGGATTGCGCTGGCGAATGGCAAAACCTTCTATGCCACACGCAGCAATGTCAGCGGATACAGCGTTAGCCTGATGGGCAGTGATTTTTCAAAGGCGAAATTAAATTAATGAGTTAAGGAGGGAGTATGTCGCATCTGGATGAGGTCAGCGCACGTGTTGATGCCGCCATTGAAGAGAGCGTCATTACGCATATGAATGAATTGCTGATTGAGTTGAGCGATGATGTTGCGTTGAGCCGGGAAGATCGTTACACCCAGCAACAACGTTTGCGTACGGCAATTGCACATCATGGGCGCCAGCATAAAGAAGATATGGAAGCGCGTCGTGAGCAGTTGACCAAAGGCGGCTCTATTCTTTGATATTTCCTTGCCGGATGGCGGTGTTCACACCTTATCCGGCGTTCTGTAGGCCTGATAAGCGAAGCGCCATCAGGCAATTAAAACGAACGTCTTGCCACCAGCCAGGCACCCACAACCAGCAATATCGCACCGCATACCGGACCCACCAGCGCGCGAAGCGGTACACCCTGGCTACGCAGAATATCCAGCACCAGACCGCCAATAAGCTGGCTGGCGACCAGCACCGCGATGGTGGTGGCAGCGCCTACGTTTTGGTATCCGCTGATACTGGCAAAAACAAAGAACGATCCCAGTAAACCCGGGATTAATGTCCACCAGCGCACGCTGGAAACCAGTTCGCCAAATCCCGCCGCACCTTGTTTAAACCATAGTATGCTGACAAACAAGACGATCCCGACCAGTGAGTTAAGCAACATAGCAATAAGGATTGTCGAGGACGTCTGGGTAATGCGTACCATCAAAGTGTTTTGCACCACCAGACCAATACCTGCGGCAATCAGAAAGGAGAGGGTCAGCGTCTGGTTCATCCACGCGCATCCGGTTCGCTGCGGTCGTCTAACTGTAGCTGCATAAAAGTCAGATCCAGCCAACGACCAAATTTAGTCCCGACCTGGGGCATCTGCGCGGTAATATTGAAACCCAGCGTGCTATGCAGGTGGAGCGATGCCTGATTGTGCGACTCAATTCCTGCCACCATGACATGCTTGCCACACGCGCGCGCTTCTTCAATGAGTCTGCTGAGCAGCCTGCGCCCCAGTCCTTTTCCCTGATGTTCCGGGTGCACGTACACTGAATGTTCGACGGTATGACGGAAACCGTCAAAGTTGCGCCAGTCGCCAAAAGAGGCGTACCCCGTGACGACGCCATTCTCTTCACTTACCAGTACCGGATACCCCATCAGTTGGCGAGCCTCATACCAGGAGATGCGGTTTTCGGCATCGACCGTTTGATCGTTCCAGATAGCGGCCGTATGCAGTACGGCGTGATTGTAGATTTCTGCGATGGCGGCGCAGTCGTCTTTGCTGGCAAATCGAATTGACATGTTGAACCTCAGGGGTTGTTCACTATAGTATTACAATATGAATACTATTGAAGACAGCATAAATCAACGGATCAGTGCAAGAATTCGCATTGAGCGGGAATCTCGCGGCTGGTCGCTGACGGAACTTGCCGAACGAGCAGGGGTCTCGCGGGCGATGATCCATAAAATAGAACGTGGAGAGAGCAGTCCAACGGCGACGCTACTGGGACGGCTTTCCGGTGCGTTTGGTATCAGCATGTCGACGCTGATTGCCCGAGCCGAAATGCAGGAGGGTAAACTGCTGCGTTTCGCCGACCAGCCGGTCTGGCACGATCCGCAAAGCCATTATTTGCGCCGCCACGTATCTCCGCGCAGCGATCTGCCTATCGATCTGGTGCAAATCGAATTACCGGCCGGCAGTGATATCCCGATGCCCGCCTCTTCCTACGTGCAGGCCCGACAGCTTCTCTGGTTGCAGCAGGGCGAATTGGTGTTTGTTGAAGGTGATACACGCCATGAAATGAAGGCAGGGGACTGCCTGGAGCTGGGGCCGCCAAATGACTGTCGGTTTATCAATGAAACCGCGCAGTCCTGCGTTTATCTGGTTGTGCGGTTAAACCACGCTGGCAATTAATGTGAAAGCATCACAGAGATAGCGCGTCTACTATTGATGGATTCATGCCAAAAGCTGAGGAGAACATCAATGGGTCAACAAATGCAACGCAATCGTCGCTGGGTTCTGGCGTCACGCCCGCATGGCGCACCGGTGCCCGGTAACTTCCGTCTGGAAGAAGAGGCCATCACCCCCCCCGGTGACGGAGAGGTGTTACTGCGTAACGTCTACCTCTCACTCGATCCCTATATGCGTGGGCGTATGAGTGACGAACCGTCTTATTCCCCCCCGGTTGAGATTGGCGCAGTGATGGTGGGCGGCACGGTCAGTCGGGTCGAGGCATCGAATCATTCGGATTTTAAACCCGGTGAATGGGTGTTGAGCTATAGCGGCTGGCAGGACTTCGCCATCTCAAAGGGTTCTGATTTGGTAAAGTTAGGCGATCATCCTGAGCATCCTTCCTGGGCGCTTGGTCTGCTGGGTATGCCGGGCTTTACGGCGTATATGGGGCTGCTGGATATTGGCCAGCCCAAAGCCGGTGAGACACTGGTTGTTGCTGCGGCAACCGGACCTGTTGGCGCAACCGTGGGCCAGATCGGTAAACTGAAGGGCTGCCGGGTCGTTGGGGTAGCTGGTGGGGCAGAGAAATGTCGCCATGCTACTGACGTGTTGGGCTTTGATATTTGCCTCGATCATCATGCCCCCGATTTCGCACTCCAACTGGCACAAGCCTGTCCGCAGGGTATCGATATCTATTATGAAAACGTCGGCGGTAAAGTTTTTGATGCTGTTTTGCCGTTACTCAACACCTCCGCGCGTATTCCGCTGTGTGGTCTGGTGAGTGGTTATAACGCCACATCACTGCCGACGGGCCCAGACCGTTTACCGCTGCTTATGGCCACGTTACTGAAAAAACGTATTCGCTTGCAGGGCTTTATCATTGGTCAGGATTATGGTCACCGCATTCATGAATTTCAGCGAGAAATGGGGCGCTGGGTCCAGGAAGGCAAGATCCACTATCGCGAGCAGGTCACTGAGGGGCTGGAAAATGCACCGGAGACGTTTATCGGTCTGCTGACCGGTAAAAACTTTGGCAAGGTCGTAATTCGGCTTGCTGAAGAGTGATACGGAGGGGTTAAAGACGGTAACAGCCGGATGGCGTCAACGCCGCCATCCGGCAAGCGTTGTAGAGCCAATCTGTCTGAATATTGATTTCGCCGCAAGCGAGTATTCATAGAGAAAATAAGCAGGTTTTCACCGAATGTGAATAAACACTCCACTTTGCGATAAATAATGATTACTATTCTCATTCTTAAAAAGGCAAAACCATGATTTTGCTCATTGAAGCTATGTGAAGCAGTAACAACTGAATTTATCAAAGGGAGTCGTCATGTCTTTACGTCATCTGTTTTCACCGCGCCTGCGTGGTTCTTTACTGTTAGGTTCACTGCTGGTTGCATCATCATTTAGCACGCAGGCTGCGGAAGAACTGCTGCGCAAAGGCGTAGGTAAAGGCGCCTACGAAATGGCGTACAGCCAGCAGGAAAACGCACTGTGGCTGGCCACCTCGCAGAGTCGTAAGCTGGATAAAGGTGGGATAGTTTACCGTCTTGATCCGGTGACGCTTGAAGTGACTCAGGTTATTCATAACGATCTCAAACCGTTTGGCGCAACCATCAATAACGCGACGCAAACGCTGTGGTTTGGTAATACCGTGAATAGCGCGGTGACGGCGATTGATGCGAAAACCGGTGAGGTGAAAGGGCGTCTGGTACTGGATGCGCGTAAACGTTCTGAAGATGTCCGTCCGCTGCAGCCTCGTGAACTGGTCGCCGATGACGCCACCAACAAGGTATACATCAGCGGAATAGGTAAGGAGAGCGTGATTTGGGTCGTGGACGGTGAGACTGTCAAACTTCAGGACACGATTCAAAATACCGGTAAAATGAGCACTGCACTGGCCGTCGACAGCAAGGCTAAACGCCTGTATACCGCCAATGCCGATGGCGAATTCATTACCATCGATACCGCCACCAACAAAATTCTCAGCCGCAAAAAACTGCTGGACGATGGCAAAGAGCACTTCTTCATTAACCTGAGCCTGGATACGGCAGGTCATCGTGCGTTTGTCACTGACTCTAAAGCAGCGGAAGTGCTGGTTATCGATACCCGTAACGGCAACGTGCTGGCAAAAGTTGCCGCGCCGGAATCCCTGGCCGTACTGTTCAACCCGGTGCGTAACGAAGCTTACGTGACCCACCGTCAGGCCGGTAAAGTCAGCGTGATCGACGCGAAAAGCTATAAAGTGGTTAAAACCTTCGATACCCCGACGTTCCCAAACAGCCTGGCGCTCTCCGCCGATGGTAAAACCCTGTACGTTAGCGTGAAACAGAAATCCACACGCGAGCAGGAAGCGACTCAACCGGACGATGTTATTCGTATCGCCCTATAATTATTCGGAGGGGGCAACCCCTCCTGTCATTTCTCTATACTCCACGATACGCCTCGTTACACCCCATCGGTAGCCTGACAAACTTCAGAGACTTACACTACGCCCTCAACGGCTAACTGAATAACACGGGAATACCATGAAAAAGCCATTAATCTGTCTTTGTGCGGGCGTAATGCTGTTTACGCTGGCAGGGTGCACCACCGATTACGTCATGACGACGAAAAGCGGACAAACGATTACCACCCAGGGCAAACCAAAACTGGATAAAGATACGGGAATGACCAGCTATACCGATCAGGACGGGAATGCGCGGGAAATTAACAGCAATGATGTTGCTCAGCTAATTGAAGCAAACTAAGTCGCTCAAACGGGTAGGCCAGAAATCTGACCTACCTTAAAGCGTTATGGCGCGGTACGGTGGATTTCCGCGACGCGTTTACGTACACCAAACCAGCCAGCGACCAGCAGAATGGCAATCAGCGGTAATGAGGCGATAGTGTAGGTCCCATTCGGATAGTCAAACGCCATCAGCACCAGCACAGCCAGTAAAAACAACAGTGTTAACCAGGACGTAAACGGCGCACCGGGCAGTTTGAAGTGAACGTCTGCCGCTTTGCCATCTTTAATGGCCCGACGCAGACGCATCTGGCACACCATAATGAAGGCCCACGATGCAATGATGCCCAGCGAGGCAAAGTTAAGCACGATCTCGAATACCTGCGAAGGCACCAGATAGTTGAGGAAAACCCCGACGACGTACACGACAAGCGTGGCAAGTATGCCAGCATAAGGTACGTGTTGACGGCTCATTTTGGCCATAAATTTGGGCGCGGAACCGCCCATCGACATTGAGCGCAAAATACGACCAGTGCAATACAAACCCGAGTTGAGGCTGGAAAGCGCAGCGGTAAGCACCACGATATTCATAATACTGCCAATATAGGGAACGCCGAGTTTGGAAAAGAAGGTAACAAACGGGCTTTGGCCTGCCTGATAGGCATTCCACGGCAGCAGCATGACCAGTAACACCACTGAACCCACATAGAACAGGCCAATTCGCCAGATAACGCTGTTAATCGCTTTTGGCACCATCGTTTGCGGATCTTTGCACTCACCCGCCGCAGTGCCTACCAGTTCAATGGAAGCAAATGCAAAGACGACGCCCTGTACCAGTACCAGCGCTGGCAGCAGGCCATGCGGGAAAAAACCACCGTTGTCGGTGATCAGATGAAAACCCGTGGCGTTACCATCGAGCGGTTTTCCCGTGCCTAAAAAGACAGTCCCGACGACCAGGAAGATAACGATAGCCAGCACTTTGACCAGTGCAAACCAGAACTCCATCTCCGCAAACCACTTTACGCCGATCATGTTCATGGTGCCGACAATGGCCAATGCGCCGAGGGCAAACACCCATTGCGGTACGTCACCAAATGCGCCCCAGTAGTGCATATACAAGGCCACGGCCGTGATATCTACGATTCCGGTCATCGCCCAGTTGATGAAGTACATCCAGCCAGCCACATAGGCCGCTTTCTCACCTAAAAATTCGCGGGCATAAGAGACAAAGCTGCCGCTGGAAGGGCGGTGTAAAACCAGTTCACCGAGTGCCCGCAGAATGAAGAATGAAAAAATACCGCAGACCAGATAGACCAGTGCTAAAGCGGGACCGGCCATTTGCAAACGTGCGCCAGCCCCTAAAAATAACCCGGTACCAATAGCACCGCCAATGGCGATCATTTGTACCTGCCGGTTACCCATCGCTTTGTGATACCCCTCTTCGTGAGTATTCAACCAGCGTCGTTTCGCCGCGTGTTGTTCCGCGGCTTGCGTGTTGTGTTTGTTCATTACGTTTCCTGTTAACCTGACTAATTTACAAAATCCTTTTTGCCGCAGCAGTTGCGGCGAAAACAGCGTTTACGAAACCCTTCATTGTGTTACCGCGGGAAACTGTCGGCCGAGCATCCTACATTCAATTGAGAAGTGACGCAAAGCCTGGACACGGGGAAATGGGGTTTTTCTGTGGCCTGAATCGACGGGATGTGGACTCGATTCAGTAAAAATAGAGGCGGTGGGAAAATGCGAAGGAATGCGCTCATCCTGATCGTCAGCAGAATGAGCGCTGTTTGCCTTATACCGACACGCCAAAGACCTGCACGGCCTGCTGCAATCGCGATGAGCGCTGCGTTAAATCGGCAGTTGCGTCAGTGACACGCTCCACCATCTCGGCATTATTGTGCGTCATGGTACCAACACGCGAAATAGAATCATTAATCAGATCCAACGCCTGGGTTTGCTCCCGCGTTGCCAGACTAATGTCTTTAATCATCATCGACATCTGTAACACATCGCTGATCATTCCGGTGAGATGCGTTTCTGTTTGTTCAACCATTTTTACGCCGGTATTGACGTTAGCGACGTTCTTCTCGATAAGCTGTTTAATCTCTTTTGCCGCTGATGCAGAGTGTTGCGCAAGATTGCGCACCTCCGCGGCCACGACGGCAAAACCGCGCCCGGATTCTCCGGCACGCGCCGCCTCAACGGCCGCGTTGAGCGCCAGAATATTAGTCTGGAAGGCAATGCTATCAATTACGCCAATGATATCGACAATCTGACCATTATCACGAGAGATCGCCTGCATCATGGCGATAGTTTGTTTCATAATATCGCCGCCTTCAGCGGCATTGGTGCTGGTTTGGTCGGCCATCGTCATGGTATGTGCCGCCGTTTCTGCAGTTTGCTGCACTGCACTACCAATTTCTTCAATGGCGGCAGCGGTTTGCTGAAGGTCTGCGGATGTTTCTTCAGAACGCGTATGCAGCGCGGTACTTTCTTTAGAAACGCGTTGGCTGATGGCCTGAATTCCGGATATTTGCGTACTAACGTCATCAACCAGTGAATTTAGATTAAGTCCGGATTGATTAACCAGTCGCATTAACATGCCGATTTCATCTACGCGATTTAAATGGCAGTTATCGGGTTTTCGTCCGGATACGACTTTCTTCATTTGAGTCAATAGTGTATTAACTGGCTGACAAATTTGGCACTTAAGGTAAATGGCAAATAACAGAAATAACGCCAGTAAACCGCCGGATTGAATAAAATGATTTACGGGAGCGAAGATTAATAACAAAGAGAGCAGGGCAACGACTCCCAAAGCATAATTGACGCGTTGACTAATGCTCAACCATTTAAACATTGAAGTCCATGCCAATATGCCACGGCGAATGATAATACCCTTAAAAAGACGGAACCCGCTAAGTTGTTGATTATTTATTTTTTCATACAACTGCTCACTCTGAGATATTTCGTCTCGCGAAGGAACAGTACGCACTGAGATGTAACCCGTTAACTTTTCATTGTGCCAAACGGGCGTGACGTTGGCACGTACCCAGTAGTGGTCACCGTTTTGACGCCGGTTTTTCACCATTCCCGTCCAGCTGTCACCTTGCTGCAACGTGTACCACATGTCAGCAAACGCGGCTGGCGGCATATCCGGATGGCGAATAATATTATGTGGTTCACCCATTAATTGACTTTCGTTAAAACCACTGGCATCGATAAACGCGGAGTTTGCATAGGTAATATGACTCTCTTTATCTGTCGTCGATAGCAGCGTCGCTTTACCGTTAAGTGTGTGCTCAATTTGTGTAACGGGCATGTTACTTTTCATAAAGGCCCCATGATGGTATGTATAATTCATACAAAGATCCCCGTAATAATGCCAGGGGATATTAAAAAGCTGTTTTAAACCATTTTAATAAGAAACGCTGCATTCTCTACTAATCATCAGTTCTGTGAAAGTATTTAAAATAAAAAATTAATGCGTGGAACCTATGTCTCTTTCATAAAAATGAAACAATCAATACAAGCGCATAACACAGACAGGTGTTTAGTCTGACTTAAATTAAATTCATTACTGAACGCATGCGTAAAAATAAATCAAACGGAAAAGGATGTTGCCGTCTTTCCAGTATCAAGAAAAAACCTATTATATTTTGTAGTATGCAAATACAAGCCATTTTTTCTGCAGAGTGCCGCGTCCAAAACCGGAAGTTTGGTTCCTGTTGGTATGAACGTTATCCCTGATCGCTGCGGGGTTGGTTATCTGTTTTTTAGCTGAGCAAATGTGAATTAAATGTTTCTATATGGTTATTTTATAATTTAATAATACTGACATGTTAACAAATATAGGCCTGCAACATGTCATACCGCCTGAGTATTCTGGATAAAAGCCCCATCGGAGAAGGTGAAACTGCCGCAACCGCACTGACCCGTACGCTGCGCCTGGCACAACGCGCAGAAGAGTGGGGGTACCATCGTTTCTGGATCGCGGAACACCATAATACGCCACAGCTTGCCAGTCCATCGCCGGAGCTGGTGATCGCCTGGATACTGGGACAAACCCAGCGCATTCGCGTGGGTTCCGGCGGCGTCATGCTGCAACACTATAGCCCCTACAAAGTTGCGGAAAACTTTAATCTTCTGGCCTCACTGGCGCCGGGACGTGTCGATCTTGGGATTGGAAAAGCGCCAGGCGGCTTACCGCTGTCAACACAGGCACTGCAGTTGGGTCTTCATCAGGAAGAAAAAGGCAGTTTTGCCGACCAGCTTGCTCAACTGAACGCCTGGCTGGCGCTGACCGGGACAGAAAGCGGGCAGACAGTATTCCCGACACCGCTCCCGCCTGCGCCGCCGCAAAGATTTGTGCTGGGCGCGAGCGTAGAAAGTGCACGCCTGGCGGCAGAGTCTGACTGGAACTTTATTTTCGCGGCGCACCTGAACGGCGATAAAGCGTTACTGCATGAGGTGCTGAGCTTCTGGCAGGCCAACAGTTCACGTCCAACGATTGTCGCCGTACAGGTTATTGTGGCTGACAGCAGTGATATGGCTGCGCAACTGGCGGAAGATGTACAAATCTGGGGCGTCGAGTTGGAGGATGGGCAACGTGTCACCGTCGCCAGCGAAGAGCAGGCGCTGGCTTTCGCCGCGCAGGCGGGCAGCGCACCGCGAACAATCGCCCGGCGTGAGCAGGCGTTACTGCACGGGAGTGCCCAGGAGGTGGTGGCAACACTGCGCTCATTGCAGGTGCAATACGGTATTGATGAATTCATTATCGATACGCCGGTGGCCGAAGGTCAGGCGCGCCTGACATCGTTACGCCTGCTGGCGCAAGCCCATAGCACGATGGAGGTTGTCTGATGTCATTAGCCTCACAGCTTATCGACTGGCGTCGCGAGCTACATCAGCACCCGGAGCTATCCCTCCAGGAAGTGGCGACAACCGCGCGTATTCGTGACTGGTTGCATGCTGCAGATGTCACTTTATTGCCATTCAATTTGAAAACCGGAGTGGTTGCCGAAATCGGTCAGGGAGAAGATGTCATCGCTCTGCGGGCGGATATCGATGCGTTACCGATAGAAGAAAACACCGATGTGCCGTTTCGCTCTGTCACGCCGGGGGTGATGCATGCCTGCGGGCATGACGTCCATACCAGCGTCATGCTTGGTGCAGCACTGCTGCTTAAGCAGGAGGAAAACACACTACCCGGACGCGTGCGTATTTTGTTTCAGCCGGCAGAAGAAAATTTTGGTGGAGCTAAAACGCTGATCCGCGCCGGAGCGCTGCAAAACGTAGCGGCTATTTTCGGTATGCACAATGAGCCCGGTTTGCCGGTGGGCGAATTTGCCACACGCGGCGGTGCGTTCTATGCCAATGTCGATCGCTTTGTGCTGCGTATTACCGGAAAAGGTGCGCATGCGGCACGCCCACACGAGGGAAAAGATGCCATCCTCCTCGCCAGTCAACTGGTGACGGTATTACAAAGTGTCGCCAGCCGTGAGGTCAATACGCTGGATTCGGTGGTGCTTAGCGTCACCCGAATTCAGGGGGGAAATACATGGAACGTACTACCGGAATCCGTTGAGCTGGAAGGGACGCTTCGGACACATCGCGCAGAGGTGCAACAACAGGTTAAATCGCGGGTCAGTGATATTGTCGCTGGATTTGCCCACGCCTTTGGCGCACAGATCGATGTTATCTGGCACGCGGGGCCCACGGCCTTGGTCAATGACGCGCACTGGGCCGATATTGCGACCAAAGTAGCCAGACAATCCGGTTACACAACGCATCATGCCGACCTGCATATGGGCGGGGAGGATTTTGCCGTTTATTTGCAAAATACACCTGGTGCGTTTGTTAGCATCGGTAGTGCCAGTGAATACGGATTACATCATCCGGGATTTAATCCGGATGAACGGTTAATTGAACCTGCCGCACACTACTTTGCACATTTAGCAAAAACGGCATTCGCACACCTTTAATTTACCTGTTGGGTAGGGGTTACTATGGCTGAAAATCGGCAATTACGTCTGGGCACTATTTTGCATGGTGCCTCCGGGAATATGTCAGCATGGCGTCATCCGGCAGCACGTGCTGATGCCAGTATTAATTTTGATTTTGTCAAAGAGACGGCGCTTATTGCGGAGAAAGGGAAACTTGATTTTATTTTTGTCGCTGACGGTCTGTATATTAATGAAAAATCTATTCCACATTTCTTAAATCGCTTTGAGCCGCTGACGGTATTATCTGCGCTGGCAAGCATCACCCGTCATCTTGGTCTGGTGGGCACGGTTTCAACCTCTTATAGCGAGCCGTTTACTACTGCGCGACAGTTTGCCAGTCTGGACCATCTTAGCCAGGGCAGGGCCGGATGGAATGTGGTGACATCCCCGCTGGAAGGTTCGGCTAAAAACTATTCTCGCGCTCAGCATCCTGAGCATGCCCAGCGTTATCGTATTGCCGATGAATATTTACAGGTAGTGAAAGGACTGTGGGATTCCTGGGAAGACGATGCTTTTACCCGTGATAAAACAAGCGGGGCATTTTTTAATCCTCATAAACTGCACACGCTAAACCATCATGGAGATTATTTCCAGGTCGCCGGGCCATTAAATATTGGGCGTACGCCGCAAGGCCGTCCGATTATTTTTCAGGCAGGCGCATCACACGATGGGAAAAAATTAGCGGCGCAGCATGCGGACGCTATTTTCACCCATCAGGAATCGCTGTCTGAAGCCAAAGCATTTTATCAGGATGTCAAAAGTCGGCTTGAAGCTGTCGGACGTCATGTCGATGAGCTGCATATTTTCCAGGGCGTCAGCATTATTGTTGGCGACAGTGACGCTGACGTAGAGCAACAGTACCAGGCGACCGCTGCACTGGTGTCGATCACCGACGCGCTGAATTACCTGGGACGCTATTTTGAACATCACGATTTTAGCCAGTACCCGCTGGACGCACCGTTCCCGGATCTTGGCCCCCTCGGGGAAAACAGTTTTCGCAGTACCACTGACGAGATCAAGCGCAATGCGCGGGAACGGGGATTAACCCTGCGTCAGGTGGCGCTGGAAGCTGCCAGTCCACGTCCACGTTTTAGCGGAACGCCGGCACAGGTTGCTGATGGTCTGCAGCAGTGGTTCGAGGATAAAGCCGCCGACGGTTTCATCATTCAGGGGGGAACGCCAGATACCTTCCCACGGTTTGTCGAACAGGTTATTCCCGTGCTTCAGGCGCGCGGTTTATTTCGCCACGACTACCCCGGCACGACGCTGCGCGCAAGTCTGGGGCTGGCAACGCCTGCAAATCAATTCACACAATAAGAGAAAAACGCTATGCAGAAAAAATCACTACTTCTTGCGCTGTCACTGACTTTCAGCGCGACAGTCTGGGCAAATGACGTCACCATCAACGGTACCGGCGTAAGTCTGGAAGCTAATAAAACACCGATTAACACGGCCAAAAATCCACAGGCGATCGCGCAGTTACCCGCCAACCTGCATCTGGCTGTACCGGGTAAATTCACGGTCGCTATCGCCGGACTGAGCCAGCCGCCGCTGACTGTATTTGCCGATGATAATAAAACGCTCATCGGCAGTGAGGCAGATATCGCTCGCCTGGTTGCCGATAGCCTGGGGCTGGAGCTGAATGTCGTACCCACGTCATGGGAAGACTGGCCGCTGGGCGTAGCTTCCGGCAAATATGATGCCGCGATCAGCAATATTACCGTCACCAAAGCACGCAAAGAAAAATTCGATTTTGCGACGTATCGGAAAGATTCCCTTGGCTTTTACGTCAAAACCGGCAGCAAGCTGAAGAAAATAGAGCAGGCGGAAGATATTGCCGGTCTGCGTATCATCGTCGGCTCAGGGACGAACCAGGAAGCCATTCTGTTGGCGTGGAACGAAGAGAATCTGAAGAAAGGATTAAAACCGTTTACGCCGGTGTATACCAAAGATGATGCTGCTCAGACGTTAGCTCTACAGTCAGGTCGTGCAGATGCTTACTTTGGTCCGAATGTCATTGGGGCCTGGAAAGCTGCCCTCAACGGCAAAACGCAACTGGTGGGCAGCGTTGATGGCGGTTGGCCAAAAGCCGCACATATTGCCGTCACGCTGAAAAAAGATAGCGGTCTGGTGCTGCCGGTGCAAACAGCTCTCAACGGTGTGATCGGCAATGGCGACTATGACAAGGTGCTGAACCGCTGGGGGGAAGGGGTAGAACGTATCCCACAATCTGAAGTTAACCCGGCCGGTTTAGGCGACTAAGGAGGTCAATGTGAGCGATCAATTCCGCGTTGTCTCGCCCGAAGCCATTGAGCTACAGCCGATCCTCAGCGGACTGTTTGGTGAGTACGCCGCCCGCTATGGTGATTATTTTTCTCGTGATGCTGAAGTGGAGCTAACCGAATGGTATCTGGCTCCACAGGGGATCTTTGTGGTGCTGGAGCGCGACGGCGAAATTATCGCCACCGGGGCTTATAAACCCTATGACAAAGACACCGCTGAAATTAAGCGTATCTGGACTAAAAGCAGCCTGCGTAAGCAGGGGCTGGCAGCGTACGTGGTGCAGGAACTGGAGCGCCGGGCATTACTGGCGGGCTATAGCCGTATCTATCTGACCACGGGCTTTCGCCAGCCAGAGGCCGTCCGACTTTATTTGAGTCAGGGATACGATCCACAGTTCGATACCACTCGTAACCCAGAAGAGTACAGCCAGCCGCCCTTTGATGGGAGGCTGCGCTTCACCAAACTGTTGACTATCGCAGGTCAGGCCAAAATTGCCTGAGGAGAGAAGATGAAAACGACTGCAACCATCAAAGTCGTCCCGGCACGTTATCCGATGCGCACCGTAGGGGCGATTATTGCTCTGTTTGTGCTGGCGGCGATTATTCAGTCTGTCGCGTTTAATCCGCGCTGGGAATGGGGTGTGTTTGCCCGCTGGTTCTTCGACCCGGTTATCTTGTCTGGACTTGGGCAAACGCTGTTGTTGACGCTCATTGGGACATTACTGAGCGTGGTATTTGGTGGGTTGCTGGCGCTGGCCAGACTCTCATCATCCTGGCTGCTAAACAGCCTGGCGTGGGGATACATCTGGTTGTTTCGTTCACTCCCGTTGATTGTGGTGTTGATCATTTTGTACAACTTCTCCTATTTGTACGACACGCTGGCGATCGGCATACCCTTCACTGCTATCCAGTGGGGCAGCTTTGAGACTATTAATGTCCTTGGACAGTTTTCCACTGCAGTTGTTGGCCTGACGCTGGTGCAAAGTGCTTATACCGCAGAAATTATTCGCGGCGGGTTTCTTGGGGTTGATCATGGTCAGTACGAAGCCGCAGCCGCGCTGGGATTACCTGCCTGGCGCCGCACGCTGCGCATAATCCTGCCACAGGCGTTACGCACCATTTTGCCCGCCGGGTTCAATGAAATTATCAGCCTGGCGAAAGGTACGGCGATGGTTTATGTGCTGGCGATGCCGGAACTGTTCTACACCATCCAGATGATCTACAACCGCACCCAGGAAGTGATTCCGCTGCTGATGGTTGGAGCCGTGTGGTATCTGGTGATCACCAGCGTTTTGTCATTAATTCAGCATCTGGTTGAACGCGCGCTGGCACGCAGTGAAAGACGATCCGCTATTAACACCGCCAGGGTGAGTCGCTCGGCTAAACGTCGTCGCCTGGTTCCACAGCAGGAGGCTATCCATGTCCCACTCGCCTGAAGGTCATATTTCCATTACCGGCGTCAGCAAATATTTTGGTCGCCATAAGGCGCTGGATAACGTATCGCTGGAGATCCCACCCGGTACGGTCACGGTCATTCTCGGGCCTTCCGGTTCAGGTAAATCAACGCTATTGCGGGCGATTAATCATCTGGAGCGTGTCGATGAGGGGTTTATTCAGATTGACGGTGATTATATTGGCTATCGCCTTCAGGGAGACCGGTTGTATGAACTAAAAGAGGCAGAAATCCTGCGCCAGCGCATTAATGTGGGCTACGTATTTCAGAACTTTAACCTGTTCCCGCATTTAACGGTGCTGGAGAACCTGATTGAAGCGCCAATAGCCCACGGGCTGGCATCGCGTAAAGCCGCTACCGAACGGGCATTAACTCTGCTTGATGCGGTTGGGCTGCGAAATAAAGCCGATGCCTGGTCGCGTCACTTGTCCGGCGGACAGCAGCAGCGAATCGCCATTGCCCGCGCGCTGGCGTTAAATCCGCGCGTGATGCTGTTTGATGAGCCGACGTCCGCACTCGATCCTGAACTGGTGGGCGAAGTGCTGGATGTGATTAAGTCACTGGCACAGTCGGGAACCACGCTGGTGGTGGTGACGCATGAAATCGGTTTTGCCCGGGAGGTGGCCGATCAGGTGGTATTTATGGTTGACGGCAAAATCGTCGAGCAGGGTAGCAGCGAACAGGTGCTAAATTATCCGCGCCACACGCGCACGCAGCAGTTTTTGTCGAAAGTTCTGTAAATACGCGGAAAAAATGTTGCGGCACAAGGCTGTGCCGCACAGCGATTACAGGGTAACGACGATTTTGCCTACCTGACCGTTGGCCTCCATATACTGGTGGGCCTTCGCGATGTCATCAAACGCAAAGGTTTTATCAATCAGTGGCTTGAGTTGTCCCGATTGCAATCCTTCAAAGATGAAACGTTTAGCTCGTGCCAGTTTTTCAGCATCAGTGGTGATTTCGAAAAGCTCATAGCCGCGGAAGGTCAGATGACGGCCAAGGATCTCAATCACCGGGATCGACAGATCGCGACCGTCCAGCGAACCGTACTGGAAAAATAACCCTCCGGCGGGCATTACCTGGGCTATTTTCGCCACACCGGGGCCGCCGACCGGGTCGAAGACCACGCGGGTACCTTTGCCATCGGTTATACGATTAATTTCCACGACCAGATCCTGCTCCTGACTGGCGATAACCTCTGCCGCGCCAAGTTGTAGAAGCTGGGCGCGCTTCTCACTGGTGCGCGTCATCGCAATCGGTTTTGCCCCGAGCATATTGGCTATCTGTATCGCTGCCAGCCCGACACTGCTGGACGCGGCATTGATCAGCACGTTATCGCCAGGCCCGATATTGGCATATTCGACCAGCGCGCCAAAAGCCGTCACATACATCATCCAACTGGCGGCGGCCTCGGCAAAGCTCAGGTTTTCAGGATGTTTGACGACCGCATGAACAGGCGCATTGACGATTTCGCCATACATACCGTACTCATGAAAGCTGAATGCCGGAATGACGCTCACGCTATCGCCTGGTGCGAACTCGTGCACATTGTCACCGACGGCTTCAACAATGCCGGAGGCTTCATAGCCCAGGCGAGCAGGAAAATTGGGTTGGTAAATATACTGTCCGGTACGGTACATAATTTCCGCCCGGTTAATACCTATTGCGCGAACGCGGATCTGAACATCGTTTGCAAGCGGAGCCGGGGTCTGAATATCCTGAATATTCAGCACATCAGCGCCACCTGTTTGATTGAAAACCACGACTTTAGACATAGCGGACCTCGGTAAATTGTTCTGACTTGAGTCCGCACAATGTATCGGTTCCGGTGGGGGCGAAAAACCGCCGTTATGGAACTTCACTATTACTCAGATTGTAATAATCCCTGCAGGCGCGGTTTTTGCTCGTTAAAAAGCGCACACAGCCAGTCAATAAACACCCGCACGCGCGGGGCAAGATGACGTTCGCTAAAGAAGTTGAGTGCCTGATGCTGAGCCAAATCATCCGGTGTCTGTGGGATGCCCCGTATAGCCAGATAATCTGCGGACGCACAGGTCACCATTTTTACCTCGCCAAGTCGTCGGGATATCAGCGAGGAGTCCTGCAACTCGCCAATGCGGATCATGCAGTCGATCCCCTCCGCAAGCAGATCAATTTTGCGGTCAGTGGAGGTGAGTACAATCTCAATGTCCGGATAGCGTGACTGAAAGTCGCTTAGCGCAGGGACTATAATCGAGTGAGCCAACGACAGTGGAGCATTGATCCTGAGCTTTCCACGTGGAGGCCGTGTCGGTGAGAAAGAGGCCATGATGTCATCCACGTCACCAAGCAGTACTTTGGTTCGTTGGTAAAATGCGTCACCTTCTTCGGTCAGGGTAACCTTCCGCGTCGTTCGGTTCAGGAGTTTCGTCCCCAGATCGTCCTCAAGATGCTGAATTGCTTTGGTCACCGCGGGGCGGTGCAGGTGCAGCACATCGGCAGCTTTGGCGAATCCCCCTTGCTCCACGACCTGCACAAAAATGCTCATGTATTCAAACATACTGGAACGCATCTCTTACTCTCCTGGTGTTCGCTCTGGCACGGATATTGTTATTATGAGAGTAATAATGATGACTGCATAGACACGCGAATGCTGCTCTACACTTAGGGTTTTAACATTGAGGGTTGCAGCATGATGAAAGTCTATGGGGTACCGGGCTGGGGATCGGCCATCAGTGAAGTGATGCTCACACTGGCGGAGATCCCTTACACGTTTATTAATGTGGGCGGCTTTGACAGTGACGGCCCTTCGCGGGAGTTACTTAAAAAAATGAATCCGCTGTGCCAGATTCCAACGCTCAGGATGGAAAATGGCGACATTATGACGGAAACGGCGGCTATTGCGCTGATGATTCTTGATCGCAGGCCCGATCTGGCCCCGCCTGTCGGACATGTGGAACGTCAACAATTTCAGCGCCTGCTGATATGGCTGGTGGCAAATGTCTATCCCACGTTTGCTTATGCTGATTATCCCGAACGCTGGACGCCAGATGCTCCGGCGCAGTTGAAAAAGAACTGTATTGAGTACCGTAAATCGCTTTATATGTGGCTGAACGACCAGCTAAGCGCCGAACCGTACGCGTTTGGCGATCAGCTCACGTTGCTGGACGTTTATATTGCCGTTATGCGCACCTGGGGGCCTGGACATGACTGGTTCCAGGATAATACGCCTAATATTAGCGCCATCGCGGACGCGGTTTGTCAAATCCCGCGGCTGCGTACTGTCCTGAAAAACAATAAGATTATTTGAATAAAAAAACGCTGTTCCGCAGGAGTGCAATTCCCGGAACAGCGGGCGAACTATCATCGCCATAAGTTTAAATTACGCAGCAGAAGGCGTCAGCGTAATACGATCCAACGGACCCACGATAAACAGATAAGAAATCAGGCCAATCAGCCCCATCGAGCCGACGTACAGAATGGCGTAATCAAATGACTGGGTATTTGCCAGAATCACACCGATCACCAGCGGCGTAATGATACTTGCCATATTGCCGCACATATTGAATACGCCGCCTGCAATGCCAAGCACTTCTTTTGGCGAGGTATCGCTGAGAACGCACCATCCCAGATTGCCAAAGCCTTTGGCGAAAAACGCCAGGCTCATCGCGGCGATAACCACAAACTCTGACGAGGTGTAATTCGCGATAACGATGACGCAGGAAAGTAGCATTCCACAGATCACCGGCAGCTTACGGGCAATCGTCAAGCTGTAGCCGCGTTTTAGTAGCCAGTCGGAGAACACGCCGCCTAATAATCCACCGATAAAACCGGCAATGGCAGGGATACTGGCGACAAATCCCACTTTGAGGATCGACATTCCTTTAGCCTGATACAGATAGGTAGGAAACCAGGTCAGGAAGAACCAGGTAATTGACGTCACGCAGAACTGTCCGATATAAACGCCAATCATCATGCGATTGACGCAGACGCTCTTAATTTGCGTAAAGGTAATTTTCTGCGGCTCTTTTTTATTGCCCAGCGACGGTTCGCCACCGCCTTCCCGGATATAGTCAATTTCATGTTGGTTTACCTTCGGATGATGCATGGGATCCCTGACTTTGACCAGCCAGAAGATGCCAAGAATAACGCCAATAGCCCCGATATAATAAAAAACAAAGTGCCAGCTCAGATTATGCAAAATAATCGTCATGAGCGGCGTAATAATCCCTAGCGAGATATATTGCGCGGCCTGATAAACTGAAGTGACAAAGCCTCGTTCGTTATTCGGAAACCACTGCACGCTTAATCGGCTGTTGGCCGGAAAGGCCGGAGCTTCAATGGCACCCATCAGTAATCGTAAGATAATCAATACGACAAGCGGGCTGGCGTACAGATAAATGGTGCCCTGGAACATGGTCACCAGCGACCAGCCAATCAGGGCGCAGCCGTATACCAGACGAGAACCATAGCGATCCAGTAGCCAGCCGCCGGGCAGTTGCATAATGACATAAGAAATACCGAAAGCAGAAAAGGCCAGCCCCATTGCTTCAGGATCAAAACCTAATTCTTTGCTCATTATTGGAGCCACCACGGATAACGTCGCGCGATCGGCGTAATTAAATACGGTAGCAAGAAACAGAAATATCAAAATGCCGTAACGCACTTTTGTGCGCTTTATTATTGTGTTCATCACCCACTCCTTTCATAAGGTTGAGAGCGTTTCTGTAGGGAAGAGGGCGGGTATTACTTACCCGCCAAATAAATTAAGGACGTTTACCAAACTCGCAGGTTAATTGCGTCCAGCGGCGCGCTTGTTCGCTGATGCTGAACCCCAGACCGTGACGGTCAGATATCCACATCCGCCCATCGCGCAGCTCAAGCTGTTCATTAAATAGCGGATTCAGCCATTCGAAATGTTCCAGCCATGGCTCAAGCGGATAAGCGGCGGACAAATGCAGGTGAACTTCCATGGCGAAGTGGGGTGCCAGTTTTCGTCCGTGTTTTGCCGCCAGATCCATAATTTTAAGGAACGGTGAAATCCCGCCCACACGCGGCGCATCGGGTTGGACAAAATCGCTGGCATTGCCGAGGATCAGCTGTTCATGTTCGCGGAAGCTGGTCAACATCTCACCGGTAGCAATCGGGGTATCCAGCGCGGCAGCCAGTTGGGCGTGACCTTCAACATCGTAGGCATCCAGCGGCTCTTCAATCCAGATCAGATTGAACTGCTCCATTTTACGTCCCATACGGATGGCGGTTTCCCGGTCCCACTGCTGATTGGCATCGACCATCAGCGGGAAATCATCACCCAGCGCTTCACGCACCGCGGTTAAGCGGCGAATATCTTCGGCGCAGTTTGGTTGACCGACCTTGAGTTTGATGCCGCCAATACCGTTTTCACGGGAAATAACCACGTTTTTAAGCACCTGATCCAGCGGCGTATGCAGGAATCCGCCGGAGGTGTTGTAGCATTGTACGGAGTCACGATGCGCGCCAAGCAGTTTTGCCAGCGGCAATCCTGCACGCTTGGCCTTCATATCCCATAAAGCGATATCGATAGGGGAGATGGCCTGAACCGCCATGCCGCTGCGCCCGACGGAAGCGCCAGCCCACAACAGCTTGGTATAGATCTTGTCAATATCGTTTGGATCTTCACCTAACAGGTTATCGGCAATTTCTTTGGCATGCGCGTAGATTCCCTGGCCGCCAGCCCGCTTGGAGTAACTAAATCCCACGCCTTCAAACCCGTCACGGCTGCGGATCTCGGCGATGATTATGGCGACTTCGGTTAGTGGTTTCTGACGACCAGTCAGCACTTTGGCATCGCTTACCGGTGTTGCCAGGGGAAGGAAAGCGAGGGATAGCTTAACCCATTCGATACGGTCGCCGGTTTCTGCCGCGGTTTTTGCATTGGCCGATTTGGCATAGGTTACGGCATCGGAATTAGCACTTAAAGACATCTTATTCTCTCCTGGTGATTAATAAATGATTGCGCTATCATTTTTAATGTTAGCGCAATCACTGCACCAGCGAATTGATTGCGATTTGAACAATTGCTCACAAATACGAAGATAAAAGGGCGATAACTTGTATGCAGCATCACATTCCAATACTTTATGGGGAAATGCACAAATCTTTATGATATCGCTATCATTTTGCTCAGGGATGACTATCTAAGCTGCTGTTTTCCCAGTGTTATCACAGAGCCATGCTAGCAATAGCCGAAATCATGATGAATAATGCCAGGATAAATCAGCGATTTTTGACAAGGGCATCGACAGTGAAAAACGCCAGACCTCCGCGAGCACCCACGCTGGAAGATGTGGCCCGTACCGCGGGATTGTCACCCATGACGGTGAGCAGGGCGCTAAATACTCCGCAGTTGGTGCGCCCGAAAACGGTGGAAAAAGTGATGCAGGCGGTACGCGCCACCGGCTACATTCCCAACGCGCTGGCCGGGGGGCTGGCGTCGCGTCGCAGCAAGCTTATCGCCGTGGTTGTTCCGCAAATTAACAACAATATGTTTGTCGATACCATTCAGTCATTAAGCGATGAACTGGCCGAACGCGGATACCACATCTTGCTCTGCGTATCAGGTTACACGCCGCAAACAGAGGCTGAGCTGGTGGCGACGCTGCTTTCTCGCCGCCCGGATGGCGTCGTGCTCACCGGTATCCATCATACCGCCGGGATGAAAAAGGTGATTCTTAATGCGGCCATTCCGGTTGTGGAGATCTGGGATTTAACGCCAACCCCCATTGATATGCTGGTCGGGTTTTCGCACGAAAAAGTCGGTCAGGCGGTAGCAGACTACTTGCTGAAAAAAGGTTATCGCCGTCCTGGTTTGCTATGGACAGCCGATCGCCGGGCAGGCCAGCGTAAACAAGGGCTGTGCGATGCGCTGAGTCGTCATGGTATTGCGGCTGACGCACAGATAGATGTCCCGCTTCCGGCCTCTCTGGCATTGGGGCGCAGTGGATTAGCTCAGCTATTGGCTGAAGGTGCGTGCGATGTCATTGTCTGTAGCTCAGATACCTTAGCCCAGGGGGCGATTATGGAAGCCGAAAGCCGTGGTTTACGCGTGCCGCAGGAGCTAGCGGTAATCGGTTTTGGCGATCTTGATTTTGCCGCCAGTAACCGGCCTGCTATCACCACAATCAGCGTCGACCGACGGGCCATTGGACAACGCGCTGCCTCGCTGCTTGCCGATCGTATCGAACAAATTCCACGTGAAGACGATATTATTGATGTCGGATTTCACCTGGTTGAACGAGAGTCCGCATAAGTTACCTGCATCCCAAAACAATAAGGAATCTGCTATGCCGCACGTCGATATCAAATGCTTTCCTCGCGCCCTTACCAACGAACAAAAAACCGCGCTGGCGGCGGATATTACCGAGGTCATTATTCGTCATTTGCAAAGCAAAGACAGCTCGGTCAGCGTGGCGCTGAATGAAATTGAGCCCGAGGCGTGGCAGGGCGTGTGGAATGCGGAAATCGCACCGCAGATGGACACATTGATTAAAAAACCCGGCTACAGCATGTGAACGAGAACGGGCGATTATTGCGCCCGTATTATTCAGCCGCTGTTATACGTTTCCCGCTGGTGACAAACGTTCCGGCACCAAGGTGGTGCAAGGTATTGAGTTTGCCATCATCAAACTGCCAGCGTCCTTGCACAAATACCCGCTCATCGGCAGCGGCAGAAACCACTTCGCCAAACAAGGTATCATATTTGTCCTGAGCCGCTGTGGCAGGAAGCAGGCGGCATTCCATCCAGGCGAGACACTTGGCTTCTATTAGCGGTAATCCCAATACCGGGCCGTTGACCACCGGAATACCGTAGCAGTTGAACTTATCTTCTATTCGACCAGAAACACTCCCCACGGCATAGGTCCAGTTGATCGCGGCAACCCCTGGAATAACAATACCAAATTGCCCGCTACGCTCAATCAGTTCACGCGACCAGGCGGTCTTGTCGACAACAATGGCCACCCTCGGCGGATCAAATTCCACGGGCATTGACCACGCGGCCGCCATCACATTACGCCGTTCTGTATTCGCGTCACGACTGGTTATCAAAATGGTGGGGCCGTGATTAAGCAGTCGGCTGGCGTGTTGTAATTCAACCGGACGAAAATGACTCATAGTGACTCCTCGGCAGAATAAAAATGACATCACAATAAACATAGATAGTAACGGGATTAGCGATTTTGTCGCCTCACCGGGGTGAACAGCGCACAAAAGCGACGGCGTAAAATTAAAAATGCGTTATAAGTACAACATTCAACAAACAGGAATCCCGTATGACGCCTTTTTTAAACGCTTATTTTGCCCGTATTGGCTGGTCAGATGCGCCCAACGCCGACATTGAAACGTTGAGAGCGCTACACTTACTGCATAACGGTGCCATACCCTTTGAAAATCTTGATGTGCTGCTGCCGCGTGAAATACAGCTTGACGATCTGTCCCTTGAAGAGAAGTTGGTCACTGCCCGCCGCGGTGGCTATTGCTTTGAACAAAATGGTGTATTTGAACGGGCGCTACGCGAAATCGGCTTTACCGTACGCAGTTTACTGGGACGCGTGGTATTGGCTAATCCGTCAAGTCTGCCGCCGCGTACACATCGCCTGTTACTGGTTGAATTACAGGGTGAACAGTGGATCGCTGACGTTGGCTTCGGCGGACAAACGCTGACGGCTCCCATTCGTCTGCAGGCTGATCTTGAACAGCAAACGCCGCACGGCGACTATCGGTTGATTCAGGAGGGGGAAGACTGGATCCTGCAGTTCCGCCATCACGATCACTGGCAATCAATGTACCGTTTTGACCTGGTCGTTCAACATCACAGCGATTATCTGATGGGTAACTTCTGGTCCGCGCACTGGCCGCAGTCGCATTTCCGCCACCATCTGCTGATGTGTCGTCATTTACCTGACGGCGGCAAGCTGACGTTGACCAATTTCCACTTTACCCATTATCAGGACGGTCACGCGATAGAGCAGATTAATCTGCCTGACGTCGCCAGCCTGTATACGCTGTTGCAGGAACGGTTTGGACTGGGCGTGGATGACGCGAAGCATGGGTTTACCCTGGATGAGCTGGCGACAGTCATGGCGGCGTTTGATACACATCCGGAGGCGGGAAAATAGGGGCATCAGAATTAATGCCGGATGCGGCGTAATCGCCTTATCCGGCCTACCTGAAGATTTAAAAATCGATCGCCCATTCGGCGTGAAACAGGATCACAGCAGAGCCGGAAATCGTTACTTTCTCTGGCTGGTTATCACGGATAGTCACTGTCACATCAACAATACCGTCACGCCCGAGCGCGCGACCCTGGTGGCCCTGAACATGCAACGTTTTGCCATTATGAGCCATCAGGTTATGGTGTACCAGCCACGCGCCCATTGGACCATTCGCGTTGCCGGTGACCGGATCTTCCACAATACCAATAGCTGGCGAGAACATGCGGCCATCGGTGGCGTTTTCGTCCTTGCGAATTTGAAAAGGGAAGAACCCGTTACAGCCAATTTGCTGGCTGATAGCGGTCAGGGCAGGCAAATCAGGGGAAAGGGCGTCGATGTCCACCTCAGGCTTCAGCGCAATCATCACTTTAGAGTGTCCGGTGGTGGCAACCTGAATGGGTAATCCGGGCAACATATCGTCTTCGCTCAGGTGCAGCGCATCGATTATTGCGGCACGTACAGCACCTTCCAGCGGAGCTTCGAATCCAGGTACGCCTTGTTCAAGGCTGATGTGATAGTCATTGTCACTCGCTTCAATATCGATCCGATGACGACCGGCGAGCGAGGTTTGCCAGACGGTGCTGTTGCCCAGACCCAGCACGTTGGCGCGCACATAATGTGCGGCGACGGTAGCGTGTCCACAGATAGGAACTTCGACCGTCGGCGTGAAATAACGAATGCGAACATCGCTGTCGTCACTGGTCAGTAGAAAAGCCGTTTCCGAATGGCGCAGCTCGCGAGCAATGAGCTGCATCTGGGCGTCACTCAGTCCGTCAGCATGCAACACCACACCCGCTGAATTGCCGCGAAAGGGTACTGAGGTAAAGGCATCGACGTGATAAACCTGTGGTTTCATTAGCGTTCTCCTGGAATGGAGAAGCATCATAACGTACAAGAAGCGGGATAGCGATGTTGCCCGGTAAGCGCACGCGCTACCGGGCAGCAGAGGAAATTAGCGGCGCGAACGCACTATCTGATAACGGCGGGTAAAGTACTCAAACGGCGCACTCCACACGTGAACCAGGCGGGTGAACGGGAACAGCAGGAAAATGGTCATCCCCAGCACCAGATGCACACGGAAAATCCACGCCACGCCATCCAGATGCGCAGACGCACCGCCCTGGAAGGTCACCACCGACTGCGCCCAACCGACCAGTTTTAGCATTTCACTGCCGTCAGGATGCTGTGCAGAGAACGTGATGGTGGTTAAGCCGAGGATACACTGAATCAACAGAACGCAGAGGATCAGAATATCGGCGGTAGAAGATGTCGCACGAATACGCGGGTTGGTCAGACGGCGCACCAGCAAACCTGCGCCACCAACCAGCGTCAGCACGCCACAAAGCCCGCCGGCAATCATCGCCATCTGCTGTTTTACCGCAATCGGCAGAAACCAGGCATACATCCAGTGCGGCGTTAACATGCCAAACAGGTGACCGAAAAATATCCCCAGAATGCCGATATGGAATAAGTTTGACCACAACACCATACCGCGTTTGTCCAGCATCTGGCTGGAAGAAGCGCGCCATGTGTATTGCCCGTAGTCGTAGCGTAGCCAACTGCCGAGGATAAACACCGTACCGCACAGGTACGGATAGATATCGTAAAAAAAGACGTTCAGGTACTGTATCATTTCGGGCCTCCCGCGCTGACGTCGACATACTGAGGTGCCACGTCCTGGCTAAAGCGTCGTTGATAGTTTTGTAACGGTGAACTGTCACAGGTGGTGGCGTTATCCTCGATAAACTTCACCTGTTCCTCCTCCCAGACCGCATCCAGCGCCTGACGGGTATCGTCGCGGGTTTCCGTGCCAACCTGTTTAGTGACACTGTCACTTGACAGAGGGCTTCCGGCAAGCTGCAATAGGGCATCAAACAGTTGATACCACGGTGTATCGCGCTGCTTCAAACGCCCACCCAGCAACGCCAGAATCGGTGCGATGTTCTGCAGTCCTTCTTTGGCCTCCGCTTCCGGTAACACGCTTAAGTACTCAAGATATAACGGCAGGTGATCCGGCAGTTCACGACAGTTAAGCTGCAGCCCGACCTTTTCGTACTGCGCCAACAGATCGACCATCGCCTGACCACGGTCGCGGGACTCGGCGTGCACGTGTTCAAACAACAGCAGAGAGGTGGCCCGGCCCCGGTCAAAGATTTCGCACCATTCAGCTTGTTTATCCAGTAACGGCGCATTGAGCAGTTCCTGGCTAAAATCGCTCAGCATTGGAGCATCGCTGGCCACAAGCGCCAGCGCGTCATCTTTGCACTCCCATAGCAGCTCGTCGGGGTATTCCATCAGCAGGCCGATAACCTTGAGGATTTGCATTATTGACCCTCCGCTTTATCGCGTACTTCGGTGATATCGATAGCGTCAATGCGGCTACTGTTAAACAAATTGAACTTAGTGTCCGAGCCGTGACAGCCGTCGCCGAAGGTAAAGCCGCAGCCGTTTTTCTCCGGGAAGGCATCACGCGCCATTTCACGATGGCTGGTTGGGATCACAAAGCGGTCTTCATAGTTGGCGATGGCCAGATAGCGGTACATCTCCTCAACCTGTTCAACGCTCAGACCCACTTCCTCAATCGCGCGAGTATCCGTAACACCTTCTACGGTTTGCGAACGCATATAGTGGCGCATGGCCATCATCCGCTTGAGCGCCCTCAGTACCGGGCCGGTATCGCCCGCGCTAAGCATATTGGCGAGGTACTGTACCGGAATGCGCAGCGACTCAACCGCAGGCAAAATGTTGCCATTGTGCGGCAGTCCGCCCGCGTCAGCGACTGACTGAATCGGTGACAACGGCGGCACGTACCAGACCATCGGCAGGGTGCGGTATTCCGGATGCAGTGGTAGCGCCAGCTTCCAGTCCATCGCCATTTTGTAAACCGGTGAACGTTGGGCCGCTTCGATGACGTTGTGCGGAATACCCTGTTTAAGCGCTTCTTCAATCACCGCCGGATCGTGCGGGTTAAGGAACACATCGCACTGACGCTCGTAGAGATCGGTTTCATGCTCGGTGCTCGCTGCTTCCTCGATACGGTCGGCGTCGTACAGCAATACCCCGAGATAACGGATACGCCCAACGCAGGTTTCTGAACACACCGTCGGCTGGCCGGACTCAATACGCGGGTAGCAGAAAATACACTTCTCTGACTTACCGCTCTTCCAGTTAAAGTAGATTTTTTTGTACGGACAGCCACTGATGCACAAGCGCCAACCGCGACATTTGTCCTGGTCGATCAGCACAATGCCGTCTTCTTCACGCTTATAAATAGCACCGCTCGGGCAGGTGGCGACACAGCTTGGGTTCAGGCAGTGTTCGCACAGGCGCGGTAAATACATCATGAAAGTGTTTTCAAACTGACCGTACATCTCCTTTTGCATCTTCTCAAAGTTACGGTCGCGGGCCCGTTTTGAGAATTCACCGCCAAGCAGTTCTTCCCAGTTGGGGCCCCAGATAATCTTGTCCATCCGTTTCCCATCAATCAGCGAGCGCGGACGCGCGGTGGGCTGATTCTTGCTCTCCGGCGCGCTATGCAGATGCTGATAATCGTAGGTAAACGGTTCATAGTAATCATCGATTTGCGGGATCACCGGATTGGCGAAAATTTTGGTGATCACGCCCATCTTGCCGCCGAGGCGCGGTCTGATCTTGCCGTTGACATCGCGAACCCAGCCGCCTTGCCACTCTTCCTGATCTTCCCAGTTTTTTGGATAACCAATGCCCGGTTTAGTCTCGACGTTGTTAAACCACGCATATTCCATCCCTTCACGCCCGGTCCAGACGTTTTTACAGGTGACGGAGCAGGTGTGGCAGCCGATGCACTTATCCAGATTCAGAACCATGCCTACCTGTGAGCGTATTTTCATTTTTTCGCCTCCTGTACCTGATCGCGACCTTCATCATCCAGCCAGTTAATGTTTTTCATTTTTCTAATCATGATGAACTCATCGCGGTTAGAGCCGACCGTCCCGTAATAGTTGAAGCTGTATGCCAGTTGCGCATAGCCGCCGATCATGTGCGTGGGTTTCGGGCAGACGCGGGTGACCGAGTTATGGATCCCGCCACGCATCCCGGTGACTTCGGAGCCAGGGATATTCATGATTCGCTCCTGGGCGTGATACATCATGGTCATTCCCGGCGGCACGCGTTGACTCACCACTGCACGCGCGGTGAGCGCGCCGTTGGCATTGAAAGCTTCGATCCAGTCGTTGTCTTCAATACCTAACTCCTTAGCATCAGTTTCACTGATCCAGACAATCGGCCCGCCACGCGACAGCGTCAGCATCAGCAGGTTTTCACTGTAGGTAGAGTGGATGCCCCATTTCTGGTGCGGCGTCAGGAAGTTGAGTGCTTTCTCCGGGAAGCCGTTAGGCGGAACCTCGCGCATTTCACTGACGCTGCGGGTATCGATAGGCGGACGATACGCCACCAGACTTTCACCGAAGGCGCGCATCCACGCGTGATCCTGATACAGCTGTTGGCGACCGGACAGAGTGCGCCATGGGATCAGTTCGTGGACGTTGGTATAGCCTGCGTTATAGGAGACATGTTCGCTTTCAAGGCCGGACCAGGTCGGACTGGAGATGATTTTGCGCGGCTGCGCCTGGATATCGCGAAAACGAATCTTTTCGTCTTCTTTGTTCAACGCCAGATGCGTATGGTCGCGACCGGTCATCGCCCCCAGCGCTTCCCAGGCTTTCACCGCCACCTGACCGTTGGTTTCCGGCGCCAGGGCGAGGATCACCTCAGAAGCATCCAGTGCGGTGTCGATCAGCGGGCGGCCTTTCGCCGGGCCTTCGCGTTTGGTGTAGTTCAGCTTGCCGAGGAAATCGACCTCCGCCTGGGTATTCCACGCAATGCCTTTCCCGCCGTTGCCGAGTTTGTCCATGAGTGGACCGAGCGAAGTGAAACGTTCCCAGGTGGCGGGGTAATCACGTTCCACAACGGCAATATTCGGCGCTGTTTTACCCGGCAGGAGATCGCATTCGCCTTTGCGCCAGTCCAGAATGTCAAACGGCTGCGCCAGCTCTGCCGGGGAGTCGTGTTGCAGCGGTTGTAATACAACATCCGTCTCTTGCCCAAGGTGCCCCACACATACCTCGGAGAACACTTTGGCGATGCCTTTATAAATTTCCCAGTCGCTTTTTGACTCCCAGGCAGGATCGACTGCAGCCGACAGCGGGTGAATAAACGGATGCATATCCGAGGTATTCATATCGTCTTTTTCATACCAGGTGGCGGTAGGTAACACGATATCGGAGAACAGACACGTACTGGACATACGGAAGTCGAGCGTCACCAGCAGATCGAGCTTGCCTTCAATCGCCGCCGACTGCCATTCAACCTCTTCAGGTTTAATACCGTCGCTTGAACCGAGCGCTTCTCCCTGGAGCCTGCTTTCGGTACCCAGCAGATATTTGAGCATGTATTCATGCCCTTTACCGGAGGAGCCGAGCAGGTTAGAGCGCCAGACGAACAGGTTGCGTGGATGGTTTTTGCCGCTATCCGGCTGCTCGCAGGCAAAACGAATATCACCCGATTTCAGCGCTTGCGCGGTGTATTCCACCGGAGACATTCCCGCTTGTTCTGCCTTTGCTTTGACAGTCAGTGGGTTGAGATTTAGCTGCGGGGCAGACGGTAGCCAGCCCATCCGTTCAGCACGTACGTTAAAGTCAATCAAATGTCCGCTAAACTTCGACGCATCGGCCAGCGGAGAGAGGAGTTCTTGCGCGGTGAGTTTTTCATAACGCCACTGACTGGAGTGGTTGTAGAAAAACGAGGTGCTGTTCATCTGACGCGGTGGGCGGTTCCAGTCCAGCGCAAAGGCCAGCGGCAACCAGCCGGTTTGCGGACGCAGTTTCTCCTGACCCACATAGTGCGCCCAGCCGCCGCCGCTTTGTCCCACGCAACCACAGAACACGAGGATGTTAATCATCCCGCGGTAGTTCATGTCCATGTGATACCAGTGGTTAACGCCAGCCCCGAGGATGATCATCGAACGGCCATGCGTTTTGTGCGCGGTATCGGCAAACTCACGGGCGATTTGTTCGATATGACGGCGTGGCACGCCGGTAATTTGCTCACCCCAGGCCGGGGTGTAGGCTTTTACTTCGCTGTAATCTTGTGCGCTATGAACATCATCCAGACCACGGTCGAGGCCGTAATTCGCCAGCACCAGATCATAGACGCTCACCACCGGACAAACGCTGCCATCTGCGAGGGTGAGACGTTTTACCGGCAATTGTCGAATCAGCACCGGCTCCTGCTTCACGCTGCGAAAATGTGGGTTTTCGTTGCCGCCGAAATAGGGGAATGCCACGCCGGTCACGTCATCATGCTGACCAAGCAGCGAGAGGGAAAGCTCTGTTTCAGCGCCAGCCGCCAGCGATTCGAGATTCCATTTGCCTTTTTCGCCCCAGCGAAAACCAATCGAACCGTTCGGGACAACCAGTTCGCCTGCGCGGTTGAAAGCCACCGTTTTCCACTCCGGATTGTTGCTTTCGCCCAGGCCATCAACCAGGTCTGAAGCGCGCATCATGCGTCCAGGTACGTAGCTGCCATCTTCGCGGGCATCCAGCAGCACCAGCATTGGCATGTCGGTATAGCGGCGACAGTAATTGAGGAAGTAATCGCTGGGATTATCGAGGTGGAACTCTTTCAGGATGACGTGGCCCATTGCCATCGCCAGCGCGCTGTCAGTACCTTGTTTGGGTGCCAGCCACTGGTCACAGAGTTTGGCGACTTCCGAGTAATCCGGCGTAATGGCAATCGTCTTGGTGCCTTTGTAGCGTACTTCCGTGAAGAAGTGGGCGTCCGGGGTACGGGTCTGTGGCACGTTAGACCCCCAGGCGATGATATAGCTGGAGTTATACCAGTCGGCTGACTCCGGAACGTCGGTCTGCTCACCCCAGGTCATGGGTGACGCAGGCGGTAAATCGCAGTACCAGTCATAGAAGCTCAGGCAGGTTCCGCCCAGAAGTGAGAGATAGCGCGTACCCGCCGCGTAGGAAACCATCGACATGGCGGGAATGGGCGAGAATCCGGCCACGCGGTCCGGGCCATAGGTTTTTACCGTCCAGACGTTGGCAGCAGCAATCAGTTGATTAAGCTCTTTCCAGTTGGAACGGATAAACCCGCCGCGCCCGCGCACCTGTTTGTAGCTCTGGCACTTCTGCGGGTCGTTCATGATCGATTCCCAGGCAAGCACCGGATCGGGCTGGCGGGACAGGGCGTCACGCCACAGCTCGATGAGACGTTTACGCACCAGCGGATATTTCAGGCGGTTGGCGCTGTACAGATACCAGGAATAGCTGGCACCACGCGGGCAGCCGCGTGGCTCATGATTTGGCAAGTCAGGACGGGTTCGCGGGTAGTCAGTTTGCTGTGTTTCCCAGGTCACCAGTCCGTTTTTAACGTAGATTTTCCAGCTGCATGAGCCGGTACAGTTCACGCCGTGGGTAGAGCGCACAATTTTGTCGAACTGCCAGCGCTGACGATAGCTGTCTTCCCAGTCCCGGTTGGTGTGCATCACTTGCCCGTGCCCCTCGGCAAATGTCTCACCCTTTTGTTTAAAGTAGCGAAAGCGATCTAACAGTTTACTCATGACATAACTCCTGCTTCGAATAACGTTGCCTGCACAGGCCAAAAGATGACTATTTTTTTTGTGATTTCCGGCCGTATACCAGCCAGGTCACCAGTACGCAGACGATGTAGAACACAAGGAATATTTTCATGGCACCTACCGGAGACCCGGTCAGCGCCAGCGATGAACCAAACGCTTTCGGGATAAAGAAGCCCCCGACAGCGCCAATTGCGGAGATAAAACCCAGTGCGGCTGCGGTATCGGTTACCGCCTCACGCTGGGCCTGTTCTTCAGTACCACCGTGCAGCTTCACCCGGTAAATGGTGATTTTGCGAAAGATCACCGCAATCATCTGGAAGGTCGAACCGCTGCCCAGTCCTGCGGTCAGGAACAAGCCCATAAACACCAGATAGAAGGCAACAAAACTTCCTTCTCCGGAGCCGGGAAGGGTAAGAAACAGCAGGGCACTAAACAGCGCCATAAAGATGAAGTTGATTAACGTGACGCGCACGCCGCCGAACTTGTCAGAGATCACGCCGCCAGCCGAACGCGCAAGCGCGCCGATGAACGGGCCGAAGAACGCCAGTTGCAGAATATTCACGTCAGGGAATTGTGTTTTCGCCAGCATGGCAAAGCCGGCCGAGAAACCGATAAATGAACCGAAGGTGGCGAGATACAGCAGGCTTAGCAGCCACAGATGAAAGCGTTTGAGGACCGGTAGTTGAGAGGCGATTGAGGCCTTCGAACTGGCGATGTCATTCATTCCCACGCCCGCAGCCAGCGTTGAGAGCAGCAGCAGCGGAACCCAAATCCATGCGGCGTTTGCCAGTGACAGTAAAGAACCGTCAGGCTGCGGCACGCCTTGTACCCCTAAAAAGGTAAATAGGGGCAGGAAAATGACTAACGGCGCGATTAACTGCATCACGCTGACACCAAGGTTACCGAGCCCGCCGTTAACACCTAGCGCACTGCCTTGCTTCGCTTTCGGGAAGAAAAAGCTGATATTACCCATGCTGGAGGCAAAGTTAGCGCCAGCAAAACCACACATCAGCGCAATAATAATAAATACGCCAAACGGAGTAGCGGTATTTTGCACGGCAAATCCGAGCCAAAGGCAGGGAATGACCAGAATAATGGTGCTAAAAATGGTCCAACGGCGTCCACCAAATATAGGTACCATAAAGGAGTAGGGGACTCGCAATATTGCGCCTGAAAGAGAAGGCAATGCGGTTAATAAAAACAGTTGGTCGGTGGTGAAATTAAAGCCAATTTTATTCAAATTGACGGCCACAGCACTGAACAACATCCAGACACAGAACGCCAGCAACAGACAACTCACTGATATACATAGGTTTCTTCGGGCAATGTGCTTACCTTTATTTTCCCAAAAGGCGGGGTTCTCCGGTTTCCAGTCAGTTAAAAGATAACGATTATTTTTCTCATTTGATGCTGACATATTATTCTCCATGCACATGCCGTTCATGAAAAAGAAATAAACGCATACAGCGCCGCGCGAGTTCTTTTAGAAACTATTGAAAAGTTTTGGGAATATTGACTGAAAGAATAGATAAAAAAGCGCAATAACGCGGCGCGTCAGAGGAATAACACGTTGCTTAAGTGTTACTAATTGTAAATTGAAAAGGTGTATTGTTAATTCATGTATAACATCAAATAAATAACTCCAGCGTTATCATGCGATCCAGGTGGCGCTCGAACGCTGGATCGGCCATTTCCTCAATGCCTAATACATAGATACCATCCAGACCGCATACCAACGCAATTAAACGCCAGGCCACATCGGCGGCATCTGGGGTGGATGAAAACTCACCGGCCTTCTGTCCCTGAGTGATAATATTCGCGGTTTCCTCGTGCCACATCCGCATGGTCAGCAGGTAAGCGCTTTTGATTTCCGGATCTTTATCCGCCAGAACCTGTGCTTCACGCCACAGTTTTATATAGGGTTCGAACCCACCGTCTTCACTTCCCAACATGGCATGGAGTCGTTCACGGTAAGTTGCGTTTTCACTGACCAGTTCGGCATCGAGAAGGGTGCGAATCAGGCGGACAAAGGCCTGGGATTTAAGCTCACCGGCAGACGTAAAATGATGATGCAGTTGCCCGGTCGCTACCTGAGCCTCTGTGGCAATACGTCTAACCGTCATGGCGGAAAATCCTTCTTCAAGCGCCACGCGCATTGCCGCCTGCAGGATCACTTCCCGACGTTCATCCCGATTCATATAGCTCATGCTTCCTCCCTATATTCACATTATTGCCAGTTTAACAAAAAGTTGGACATACGTTCAATTTTCCGTAGGATCGCTAAAGCTGGACATGTGTCCAGTTTCAGTTTTGTAGGGAGTTTTATGTTTCGTCAGTGGTTAACGTTAGTGATTATTGTGCTGGTCTACATCCCTGTTGCGATTGATGCAACGGTGCTGCACGTTGCCGCGCCCACGCTGAGTATGACGCTGGGTGCCAGTGGTAACGAGCTGCTGTGGATCATTGATATCTATTCTCTGGTAATGGCCGGTATGGTGTTACCGATGGGGGCGTTGGGCGATCGCATCGGTTTTAAGCGCTTGCTGATACTAGGGGGTGGGCTATTTGGTCTGGCTTCGCTGGCTGCCGCGTTTGCTCACAGTGCCGGCTGGCTAATCGCAACCCGGGCCGTGTTGGCTATTGGTGCGGCGATGATCGTTCCGGCGACGCTGGCAGGTATTCGCGCCACCTTTGCCGAACAACGTCATCGTAATATGGCGCTCGGCGTTTGGGCTGCCGTCGGTTCAGGCGGTGCAGCATTTGGTCCCTTAGTCGGTGGTATGTTGCTGGAGCATTTCTACTGGGGCTCAGTGTTCTTAATCAATGTGCCCATTGTTCTGGTGGTGATGACATTGACCGCACGTTACGTGCCGCGCCAGACTGGACGCCGCGATCAGTCGTTAAATTTTGGCCATGCGATTATGTTGATCGTGGCGATTTTACTGCTGGTTTACAGTGCTAAAACGGCGCTAAAAGGGCATATGGCGACCGGGGTTATCGTATTGACACTGTTAACAGGAGCCGTGCTGCTGTGGAAATTTGTTCGTATTCAGCTCGCGGCCTCACGTCCGATGATTGATATGCGGTTGTTCACCCATCGCATTATCTTAAGCGGCGTGGTAATGGCGATGACTGCGATGATCACCCTGGTGGGATTTGAGCTGTTGATGGCCCAGGAATTACAGTTTGTTCACGGTTTAACTCCGTATCAGGCGGGACTGTTTATGCTACCCGTCATGCTGGCGAGTGGCTTCAGCGGCCCGATTGCCGGTATGTTGGTTTCACGGCTGGGATTGCGCTGCGTGGCAACGGCAGGTATGGCGTTGAGTGCGGTCAGTTTCTACGGTCTGGCAATGACGGATTTCAGCACTCAGCAGATCCAGGCCTGGATATTAATGGCGTTACTGGGGTTCAGTGCCGCCAGTGCGCTACTGGCCTCAACGGCGGCCATTATGGCGGCAGCCCCGGCTGAAAAAGCCGCTGCGGCGGGGGCTATCGAAACCATGGCCTATGAATTGGGGGCCGGTCTTGGGATCGCGATTTTTGGTCTCTTGCTAAGCCGTAGTTTTTCCGCATCGATTCTACCGCCTGCCGGCCTCAGTGCGCAGGATCTGGAACGTGCTTCATCGTCAATGGGTGAAGCGGTGCAATTAGCACATTCTCTTTCGCCGTCTCTTAGCGACGCGTTGCTTGCAGCTGCCAGAGAAGCATTTACCTGGTCGCACAGCGTGGCATTGAGCAGCGCTGGCAGCATGCTTATCGTATTAGCGGTAGGGATGTGGTTCAGCCTGGCAAAAGTGAACCATCAATAACTAGTGAGCTAAATGACAGGGGTAATCCATCGCTTCGACTTCTTTTCCACTCAGGCGAGCGTATTGCCCCGTCAACCGCCAGAACGCAGGCTGTGTTTCGGTATAGATTTCAGCCGCCAGAATCAGACGGCGGCGATCCACCTCATTCAGCTCCAGCAATGTCCACGGAATAAAGTAGCGGTCGCTATCGGTCAGCGTAAACCACAAGGGGCATCCACAGCCGGAACAGAAGAAACGTTCTCCGCGCGTTGATGAGGGAAAGTGCGAAGGTTCTGCTGAATCAGGGGAAAGTAGTGGATGACCGCTGGCTTCCAGATACATGGCGACACCACCGGACCATTTCTGGCACAGCGTGCAGTGGCAGGCATAGACATCAAGCATTTCGACGTTTACGGTAAAATGACTCTGTCCGCAAAGACAACGACCAGTGAACGTCTGCACGGCATACTCCTTATGACCGAGTCTACATCAAGAGAAAAAGCCAGCCCTGGATGGACTGGCTTTGTATTCAACTTACAACAAAATTAGAACTGGTAGTTCAGACCAACTGCCACGATGTTGTCAGTGCTAACACGTGCGTCAGAAGTGAATTTGTTGTCGTCCAGCAGGTTGATTTTGTAATCAACGAAGGTAGACATGTTTTTGTTGAAGTAGTAGGTCGCACCCAGATCAACGTATTCAACCAGATCCTGGTCGCCGTAAACACCCAGATCTTTACCTTTGGATTTCAGGTAAGCGATGGACGGACGCAGACCGAAGTCGAACTGGTACTGAGCAACAACTTCAAAGTTCTGCGCTTTGTTAGCAATACCGTCTACTTTACCGAACGTGGTCATGTTGCGGGTTTCAGAGTAGGTAGTTGCCAGGTAGATGTTGTTCGCATCATATTTCAGGCCAGCAGCCCATACTTCTGCGTTTTTACCGGAAGCGTAGAATTCGTTGTTGCCATTACGCATCTGGTCATCAGTACGGTCAGATTTCGCATAGGTCGCACCGATGCCGAAGCCTTCGTATTCATAAGTAGAAGACAGACCGAAACCGTCACCGTTCGCTTCAACGTCGCTGCTACGGTCGTTTTTGCCCTGATACTGAGCAGCAAAGTTCAGACCTTCAACCAGACCGAAGAAGTCAGTGTTACGGTAAGTTGCAACGCCGGTAGCACGCTGAGTCATGAAGACGTCAGTCTGGGTCCAGGTATCACCGCCGAATTCCGGCAGGACGTCAGTCCATGCGCCGATGTCGTAGGCTACGCCGTAGTTACGACCGTAGTCGAAAGAACCGTATTCAGCGAATTTCAGGCCAGCGAATGCCAGACGGGTTTTGTCTGCTTCAGAACCTTGATCTTCAGAACGGTTGCCTTTGAATTCATATTCCCACTGGCCGAAACCAACCAGTTGGTCGTTGATCTGAGTTTCGCCTTTGAAGCCCAGACGCGCGTAAGTTTTGTCACCATCGCTGCTGGTATCGTCAGAGAAGTAATGCTGAGCGTGAACTTTACCGTACAGATCCAGTTTGTTACCGTCTTTGTTATAAATCTCAGCTGCGTTTACCGCACCCGCTGCCAACAGGGTAGTCACTGCCACTGCAACTAATTTAAGTTTCATTCTAAATAATCCTTATAATTTTTTCTTGGTGTGTTTCCTAAACCATTGCTAAACGAGGCCGTTCATCAATGACGAACTATTTTTAAATGACGATGTGGTATTAGTTCAATAATAAGTTTCATAATATTGCGGAATATTTGAATTTGTGTGATCTAGATCTACATAATACAGCTGATTATATTAATATTAATATGTGACCTTTTGTTGGGATATATTTTCGGCGGGGACTATTGTGCTGGTTATGGTTTACTAATCGTTAGTAACCTATGTAAAATATATACAACCGGAGGGTTATAGGTAAACATATAATATTTTCGGTTGTTGATTAATTACCAGTTACTTAACATTTAATTAAACAAATAAAAACATAATACACAAGCGAAATGTACAATTATTATCCGTTAACTGACCAGAGTGTAGCCGGGTTCTATCTCTATGCCAGAAACCCGGCCTGATTTCTATATCCGACGTGTTGCCAGCCAGCACAGTAGTGAGCCAGCACAGACCATCAGTGCGCCTTGCCAGAACGAGAACGACAGCGGGGCGCTGAGCAATACAGCAGCCAGGGCAGAAGAAAGCACTGGGGTGAAATAAGACCCTACTGCCATGACAGTGACATTTCCGTGTAAAATTCCGATATTCCAGGCCGCATAGGCAAATCCTAGTGTTAATGCAGCTGTGAACATCTTAATGGTCACCGGTGTGCTGAAAACCATTTCTGGTTGTGGCGTCATAAAATAGTAGGCCCACAAACTTGCCGCCGTCAGTAAAACAAAAACGGTGATACCGTTAAACCCTTTCGCAAATTTATTAGTGACAGTGCAATACGTTGCCCAGATAAAAGCGCCCAAGAATGCGAGAAAATAACTCAGCGGGCTACTGGCAATGTTGCTGATAATTTCACCTGGATTTAGACCGTTCTCGCCACCTAAAACCCAACAGACTCCGGTCAATGCGAGAATTAATCCTGGAATAATCATCCAGTTTGTTTTTTGACCATTAAATAATATAGCAAACAAAATCGTCAGACTTGGCCAGAGATAATTGACCATTCCTACTTCTATTGCCTGGTGTCGGGTAGCGGCATAACCTAATGCCAACGCCAGGCAAATTTCATAGCTGACAAAAAGCACGCTACCGGCGATTAAATAACGAACAGGTATTTTTCTAATATTTGGAAATCCGACGGTAAATATCAGCAGCAGGCCGCTTAGCGAGAAGATCATCGCTGCGCCGCCCGCTGGCCCGAGACCTTCGCTTACCCCACGAATCAACCCCACCATCGTGCTCCACAGCACAATGGCGATGAGCCCGATTAACGTTGCTTTTTGTTTTGTCATGCTGTTTGTCTGTCCGTCGTCCTGGCAAAAATGAAGCTGAAATTTATAGCACTTTTACGTCAGCACGGGCTAACTAATTAGCTTTTAGCTAACCCCTTGTGGGTATACAGGTTACACAAACTGCACTATTTAGTAGCGGAACCGTTTCGTTATTGATTTGACGCAAAAAAAATATGGATATAGCTGTTAGTTTCGTCGCGAAGTTGTACATGTCATCTTTCAGACTGCCGCGCTGGCGCAAGGTGAAAGATGTCTTGTACGAACCCCTGTAAAAAAGAGGAAAGCAATGGACGTCAGCCGCAGACAATTCTTTAAAATCTGCGCGGGCGGTATGGCGGGAACAACAGTGGCCGCACTGGGTTTTGCACCCAAAATGGCACTGGCTCAGGCGCGAAACTACAAACTGTTACGCGCAAAAGAGATCCGAAACACCTGCACATACTGTTCCGTAGGTTGCGGGCTATTAATGTATAGCCTTGGTGATGGAGCAAAAAACGCCAAAGAGTCGATTTATCATATCGAAGGGGATCCGGATCATCCGGTGAGCCGTGGGGCACTTTGTCCTAAGGGCGCAGGATTACTGGATTACGTGCACAGCGAAAGCCGTTTACGCTACCCGGAATATCGCGCTCCCGGTTCCGACAAATGGCAACGCATCAGTTGGGATGAAGCTTTCTCCCGCATAGCAAAACTGATGAAAGCAGACCGTGACGCCAACTTTATTGAGAAGAATGAGCAGGGCGTGACGGTAAACCGCTGGCTTTCAACCGGGATGCTGTGTGCATCTGCGGCGAGTAATGAAACCGGCATGCTGACGCAAAAATTCGTGCGCTCACTCGGCATGCTGGCGGTAGACAACCAGGCACGCGTCTGACACGGACCAACGGTAGCAAGTCTTGCTCCAACATTTGGTCGCGGTGCGATGACCAACCACTGGGTTGATATCAAAAACGCTAACGTCGTAATGGTGATGGGCGGTAACGCCGCTGAAGCACATCCGGTGGGATTCCGCTGGGCGATGGAAGCTAAAAACAACAATGATGCTACGCTGATTGTTGTCGATCCCCGTTTTACCCGTACAGCGTCGGTGGCGGATATCTATGCGCCGATTCGCTCCGGCACGGACATTACGTTCCTTTCCGGCGTATTACTGTATCTGATTGAAAATAACAAAATCAATGCTGAATACGTTAAGCACTACACCAACGCCAGCCTGCTGGTGCGGGATGATTTTGCTTTTGAAGACGGTTTGTTCAGCGGTTACGACGCCAAAAAACGTCAATATGATAAGTCGTCCTGGAACTACCAGTTCGATGAAAATGGCTACGCAAAACGCGATGAAACCTTAAGCCATCCCCGTTGCGTGTGGAACCTGCTCAAACAGCACGTTTCCCGTTATACGCCGGATGTGGTGGAAAACATCTGCGGTACGCCGAAAGCCGACTTCCTGAAAGTGTGTGAAGTTCTGGCCTCCACCAGTGCTGCCGATCGTACCACGACCTTCCTGTACGCGCTGGGCTGGACACAACATACCGTTGGGGCGCAGAACATCCGCACCATGGCGATGATCCAGTTGCTGCTCGGTAACATGGGGATGGCCGGTGGCGGCGTAAACGCATTACGCGGTCACTCCAACATTCAGGGCTTAACCGACTTGGGTCTGTTATCAACCAGCCTGCCCGGTTATCTGACGCTGCCGTCAGAAAAGCAGACTGATCTGCAAACCTATCTGGCCGCCAATACACCCAAAGCGACGCTGGCCTCCCAGGTGAACTACTGGGGCAACTATCCGAAGTTCTTCGTTAGTTTGATGAAATCTTTCTACGGCGATGCGGCACAGAAAGAAAACGACTGGGGCTTTGAATGGCTGCCGAAGTGGGATCAGTCCTACGACGTCATCAAATATTTCAACATGATGGATAGCGGGAAAGTTACCGGCTACATCTGTCAGGGCTTTAACCCGGTTGCGTCCTTCCCGGACAAAAACAAAGTAGTACAGAGCCTCAGCAAACTGAAGTATCTGGTGGTTATTGATCCGCTGGTCACAGAAACGTCCACATTCTGGCAAAACCACGGCGAATCCAACGATGTCGATCCGGCGTCGATTCAGACTGAAGTTTTCCGTCTGCCATCCACCTGCTTTGCAGAAGAAGACGGCTCGATTGCTAACTCTGGCCGTTGGCTGCAGTGGCACTGGAAAGGTCAGGATGCACCAGGTGAAGCGCGTAATGACGGCGAAATTCTGGCCGGTATTTACCATCGTCTGCGCGACATGTATCGCACCGAAGGCGGTAAAGCTGTAGAGCCTGTGTTGAAAATGAGCTGGAACTATAAGGTGCCGGACGAACCGCATTCCGAGGAAGTGGCCAAAGAGAACAACGGCTATGCGCTGGAAGATCTCTATGATGCGAATGGCGTGCTGGTGGCGAAAAAAGGTCAGTTGCTCAACAGCTTTGCGCTCCTGCGTGACGACGGTACAACGTCATCCTCCTGCTGGATTTATACCGGTAGCTGGACCGAGCAGGGCAACCAGATGGCTAACCGCGATAACGCCGACCCATCAGGTCTGGGTAATACGCTGGGTTGGGCATGGGCATGGCCACTGAACCGTCGAGTACTGTACAACCGCGCTTCGGCAGACCCGCAGGGTAAACCGTGGGATCCGAAACGGATGTTGATCCAGTGGAACGGTACTAAGTGGACCGGAAACGATATCCCTGACTTCAACAACGCCGCACCGGGTAGTGGCACCAATCCGTTTATCATGCAGCCGGAAGGGCTGGGGCGTCTGTTTGCTATCGATAAGCTGGCGGAAGGGCCGTTCCCGGAACACTACGAGCCGATGGAAACGCCGCTGGGTACGAACCCGCTGCACCCGAACGTGATCTCCAACCCCGCAGCGCGTCTGTACGAAGCGGATGCCTTGCGTATGGGGACGAAGCAGGACTTCCCATACGTCGGAACCACCTATCGTCTGACCGAGCATTTCCACACCTGGACCAAACACGCACTGTTAAATGCGATTGCCCAGCCAGAGCAGTTTGTGGAAATCAGCGAAACGCTGGCGTCAGCAAAAGGTATCGGCAACGGCGACTACGTGAAAGTCAGCAGCAAGCGTGGATTTATTCGCGCAGTTGCGGTGGTCACCCGTCGTCTGCAAACCCTGAACGTCAACGGTCAGAAGGTTGAAACCGTAGGGATCCCGATCCACTGGGGCTTTGAAGGAGTCGCGCGTAAAGGATTTATTGCCAACACCCTGACGCCGAACGTCGGTGATGCAAACTCGCAAACGCCGGAATACAAAGCGTTTTTAGTTAACATCGAGAAGGCGTAAGGGGGCGAATATATGTCTATGGAAACGCAGGACATCATCAAAAGGTCCGCAACAAACTCCATCACGCCGCCACCTCAGGCCCGTGATTACAAAGCCGAAGTCGCAAAATTGATCGACGTTTCCACCTGTATAGGCTGTAAAGCCTGTCAGGTGGCCTGCTCAGAGTGGAACGATATCCGCGATGAAGTGGGTCATTGCGTCGGGGTGTATGACAACCCCGCAGATCTAAGCGCCAAGTCCTGGACGGTGATGCGGTTTACCGAAACCGAACAGAACGGCAAGCTGGAATGGTTGATTCGTAAAGACGGCTGTATGCACTGTGAAGATCCGGGCTGCCTGAAGGCATGCCCGTCTGCCGGAGCAATCATCCAGTACGCGAACGGGATTGTTGATTTCCAGTCAGAGCATTGCATTGGTTGCGGGTACTGTATTGCCGGGTGTCCATTTAATATTCCGCGCCTCAATAAAGAGGATAACCGCGTGTATAAATGTACGCTGTGTGTGGATCGCGTCAGCGTCGGGCAGGAACCTGCCTGCGTGAAGACCTGTCCGACCGGGGCAATACATTTCGGCACCAAGCAGGAAATGCTGGAAATGGGCGAGCAGCGTGTGGCAAAACTGAAAGCACGCGGTTTCGAACATGCCGGTCTCTACAACCCGGAAGGTGTGGGAGGCACGCACGTCATGTACGTTCTGCATCATGCCAACCAGCCGGAGCTGTATCACGGCCTGCCGAAAGATCCGCAGATCGATACCTCTATCAATCTGTGGAAAGGGGCGCTGAAACCGCTGGCTGCTGCCGGATTTATCGCTACCTTCGCCGGGCTGATTTACCACTACATTGGCATCGGCCCGAATAAGGAAGTGGACGACGACGAGGAGGATCATCATGAGTAAGTCGAAAATGATTGTGCGCACGAAATTTATCGATCGCGCCTGTCACTGGACGGTGGTGATCTGCTTTTTCCTGGTGGCGCTGTCGGGGATTTCGTTTTTCTTCCCGACCCTACAATGGCTGACGCAAACCTTCGGTACGCCGCAGATGGGGCGTATTCTGCACCCCTTCTTTGGTTTGCTGATCTTCGTTGCGCTGATGTTCATGTTTGTGCGCTTTGTGCACCACAACATCCCGGATAAGAAAGATATTCCGTGGCTGAAAAACATTGTGGAAGTGCTGAAGGGCAATGAACACAAAGTGGCGGATGTGGGCAAATACAACGCCGGACAGAAAATGATGTTCTGGTCGATCATGAGCATGATTTTTGTGCTGCTGGTCACGGGCGTTATTATCTGGCGTCCATACTTTGCGCAGTTCTTCCCGATGCAGGTCGTGCGCTATAGCCTGCTGCTCCACGCCGCGGCGGGCATTATTCTGATGCACGCTATCCTCATCCATATGTATATGGCATTTTGGGTGAAAGGATCAATTAAAGGCATGGTTGAAGGGAAAGTGAGCCGTCGCTGGGCGAAGAAGCATCACCCGCGCTGGTATCGCGATGTTGAAAAGCTGGAAGCAAAGAAAGAGAGTGAAGAAGGGGTTAAGTAAACCTGATGCTTTCTGACAACAATGGCGCTGCGGATGTAGCGCCATTTTTTTGCCAAAAAAACGTCATGTTTCTGTCATTTGGTAAACGTAAGGTGTTGTCTTTCCAATAAGAGAAGAGTTAAAAGACAATGCATCTGGTGAAAAAACTACTCGCAGTCAGCGTGTTTCTCTGTGCGTCCGCTCAGGCGCAGAATATCCTCGAATTTCCGCAACCGGAGAATAACCCGGAAGAGTTTTATGCCGTGACTGAAATCCCGGCAGGCGGGATCATAAAATATGAAACCGACGCCAAAACCGGCTTTATCGTTGCCGATCGCTTCCAGTCAATGCCGGTTGCCTATCCGGCAAACTACGGCTCATTGACCCAGTCCCTGGCAGGTGACGGTGACCCGCTGGATGTGATTTTCTATACCCGGGCACCGCTGGCCCCGGGAACGCTGATCAAGTTGCGCGCGATTGGCGTGCTGAAGATGATTGATGGCGGGGAAAAGGACGATAAAATTGTCGCCGTGCCGGCCAGCAAAATTGACCCCACCTATGACGACATCAAAGAGTTGAGCGATTTGCCAAAGATCGAAGTGCAACGACTGGAGTCGTTTTTCCGCGTGTACAAAGAGTTGCCGGAAGGGCGTAAGAAGGTCGAATTAAACGGTTTCAACGACGCAGCTACGGCAAAGCAAGAGATCAAACAGGCCTGGGATGCCTGGAAAGAAAAACAGCCGAAACAGTAAATGAAATGCCGGATGGCGTTAGCGTATCCGGCATTCACTTTTATCACTGCGCTGCCAGCTTACGCAGGCGTGAAATATCCACGTTTTTTTTGGCCTCTGCCAGGCTCCAGGCATTTTGCAGGTTTAACCACATTTCGGGTGAACTGCCAATCACCACGGAGAGTTTAATCGCCATCTCAGGCGTTAGTGCCGCTTTCCCGGTTAATAGCCGACTTGCCGTTGAAGGTGCAATCTCCATCGCTCTGGCAAACTCGCGCAGGCTGACAGTGAGTTCGTCCAGCGCTTCCTGAATGATATCCCCAGGACGGGGATGATTTGCCATCTTCATCAATGATAGTCCTCGTAGTCCAGTATGTACGCGTCGCCATTGACGAATTCAAACGTAATACGCCAGTTACCTGAAACAGAAATTGCCCATCTGCCGTCACGCTCGCCCACCAAAGGATGTAGCTGATAACCGGGCATATTGATATCTGTAACCTTGTTTGCTGCATCAATAACGGCAAGTCTATGTCGTAATCGTCGGACATGTTTTGCCATAACGCCTGATGTTCGTCCATGAAGAAACAAATCGCGCAATCCCTTGTGTCTGAAGTTCATGATCATCCGTATCATCCTTGTTCCTTCAAGAGGAACACTACCATTAATGTTCCTTTAAGCGCAACACCAGGATTGCACTATTCAAAATTGTGCGGCGAATGCGCAGAAAGAGAAAGGGAGAAGGGGCATATCTGGAAAGCGCCACGCAAGAATTGCCGGATAGGCTTGCGCCATCCGGCAATAAAGATTACTCCAGTTGTGAATTCAGACGCTCAATCTCTTTACGCCATTGCGCTTGCAACAACGGCTTTTGATGTTTCGGCTTGCGGGCGAGATCGTCGGCCAGACGTTGCTCCAGCTCGAGGAGTTGTTCCAGCAATTCATCGCTGTCACCGCGTATTTCGGCCCTCGCTTCGACCACCGTTTTGGGAACGCTCATCTCCTCAGACGTTTCCCGAATACGATCGTTGATCGCGTCCAGATCGTGCCATTCGCTAAGTTCACCATTATCGATAAACCAGAACCTATTACAGCTTTGGCTGATAAGCTGACGGTCATGGCTGACCAGCAGCACGCCGCCGCTGAAACTTTGTAGCGTCTGCGCCAGCGCTTCTTTACCTTCCATATCCAGATGGTTGGTTGGTTCATCGAGCATCAGCAGGCTGTAGCGCGCAAGCGTAAGCCCGACAAACAGTAGCCTCGAACGCTCTCCACCGCTTAAGGTATTGATCCGCTGCTGATGGCGGACCCACGGGAAGCCCGCGCTAATCAGCGCCATCTTGCGAACATCAGGCTGCGGAGCAAACGGTTCGAGCGCATCAAACAACGTGTCGTCATCTGTGAGCTGGTGTAGCGTCTGATCGTAATACCCTAGTGTGACGCGAGAGTGCAACATCAGTGAGCACGATGCCATTTGCGACTGATATTGCTGCCAGATAAGCCGTAGCAGCGATGATTTCCCGCAACCATTGCGCCCAACAATTGCCACCCGGTCGCCACTTTTTATCCTGATCCCGGCGATGGAAAATAACGTCGCGGCGTCAGGGGCTGGTGAGACCGACAGGTTTGTCATTTCCAGCAGACGGTCGGCACGCAGGGCATCACCCTGCAATGTTAGTGTCCACTGACTTCCTGCGGTCACTTCCGTCTGAACATCCTTCAGGCGCTGCACCTGCTTTTCCATCTGCTTTGCTTTGCGGGACAAATCTTCGTTGTCATAGACACGCCCCCAGGTTGCCAGTCGTTTGGCACTGGCGGTAACGCGATCAATCTCCTTTTGTTCCGCCTTATAGCGCAGTGCATCGCTGGCATCTCTCTCAACCAGAGCCTGACGAGCGGCGCTGCAGGGAAGATCAAAAGCGTGCAGTGTGCGATCGCGCAGGATCCATGTTCCCTGCGTGACGGCATCAAGCAGTTGTGGATCATGGGACACCACCACGAAGCTGCCAGACCAGTTCTGTAAGAACTGCTCCAGCCATAGCAATGTCGGCAAATCCAGGTGGTTGCCAGGTTCGTCCAGTAGCATCAGGTCAGGGTTTCGCATTAGCGCACGCGCCAGCAGCAGGCGTGTGTGCTGTCCACCGCTCAGAGTTTGCGCTGTGAGATGCAAATTTTCCGGCGTAAAGCCCATTTCGGCAAGCAGTGCTTCAACCCGCCATTGTTGAGCCGCACGCTCATGCTCAGGAAGTTGAACGAGAACGGCCTCCTGCAGCGTAAGCGGCAGTATATCGTCCGGCAAGTGCTGCTCCACACGGGCGAGGTGGCAGTGATTCGCCTGCGCAATGGTTCCACTGGTGGGGGCGATGGTGCCATCAAGCAGTTTTAACAGCGTGCTTTTTCCGCAGCCGTTGTAGCCGATTAGCCCAATGCGGTCGCCTTTTTTGAGGGTAAATGAGAGATCGTCGAACAGGGTGCCGAATGCCGTATCAACGTGTAAGGATTGCGCGGTTAGTAATGTGCTCATTGTTGCTTACTCAAGAGTTACAGGCGTAAAAACGCCTCGTCAAACATCGCTGACGATAACCCGGTAAGCCCGAGAGAAGGGGATTTAGATGTTAGCTTCGCTCAAGCAGAAGTTATCGCAGCACGATACCGATAACGCTTGAGCACTGGCGATCGCCAAAAGCATGTGAAACGATGAAACGTTCACAGTACAGCATAAGTATCCTCCTTTTATATTTCCGAATGTTAATCGATGGTGAAAGTGTAAACGCAAGCTACTGGATTGCGCAAGTGTTGAACACCCGGCGGCAGAGCACCGCCGGGCAAACCGTCAAATAGAAGTACGACGGTAGTCGCGATATTCCGCCTGCCAGAAATTCTCGTCGATTGCCTGTTGCAGCGCTTCAGCGGAGGTTTTCACCGCCACGCCTTGCTGCTGGGCCATTTTACCGACGGCAAAGGCAATTGCGCGGGAAACGGTCTGAATATCTTTCAGTTCCGGTAACACCAGTCCTTCACCGTTCAGCACCAGCGGTGAATACTGCGCCAGCGTTTCGCTGGCCGACATCAGCATTTCATCGGTGATGCGTTTGGCGCCAGAGGCTATCACGCCAAGGCCGATACCCGGGAAGATGTACGCGTTATTACACTGGGCAATCGGGTAGATTTTATCTTTCCAGGCGACCGGGGCGAACGGGCTGCCGGTGGCAACCAGCGCGTTACCTTCGGTCCAGGCGATAATATCCTGTGGCGTGGCTTCAACGCGCGAGGTCGGGTTAGACAGCGGCATAACGATCGGACGCGGACAATGCTTGTGCATTTCGCGAATGATCTCTTCAGTAAACAGGCCAACCTGTCCGGAAACCCCGATCAGGATGTCAGGTTTAACGTTGCGGACCACGTCAAGCAACGACAGCACATCTTCTTGTGTATCCCAGTGCTGAAGATTTTCGCGTTTTTGCACCAGTTTGGTCTGGAAAGAGAGCAGGTTGGGCATTTTATCGGTTAACAGGCCGAAGCGATCGACCATGAACACGCGTTGACGCGCGGCTTCTTCGCTTAAACCTTCACGCTGGATTTGCGCGATGATCTGCTCGGCAATCCCGCAACCGGCGGAACCCGCCCCAAGGAAAACAATGTTCTGCTCGCTCAACTGGCTGCCGGCTGCACGGCTGGCCGCAATCAGCGTACCGACGGTAACCGCTGCGGTGCCCTGAATATCGTCGTTGAATGAGCAAATTTCATCGCGATAACGGGTCAGGAGCGGCATGGCGTTTTTCTGCGCGAAATCTTCAAACTGCAACAGCACATCAGGCCAGCGATGCTTCACGGCCTGGATGAATTCATCAACAAATTCGTAGTATTCATCATCAGTAATGCGCGGATTACGCCACCCCATGTACAGCGGATCGTTCAGCAATTGCTGGTTGTTGGTCCCGACGTCAAGTACCACCGGCAGGGTGTAAGCCGGACTAATCCCGCCACACGCGGTATACAGCGACAGCTTACCGATTGGAATACCCATCCCGCCGATCCCCTGATCGCCAAGACCAAGGATGCGTTCACCGTCGGTGACGACGATAACCTTGATATTGTGGTTCGGGACGTTTTGCAGAATATCGTCCATGTTGTGACGGTTCTGATACGAGATAAACACGCCGCGGGCGCGACGATAGATCTCAGAGAAGCGCTCACAGGCCGCGCCTACCGTTGGGGTGTAGATAACCGGCATCATCTCATCAAGATGATTATGCACCAGTCGATAGAACAGGGTTTCGTTGGTATCCTGGATGTTGCGCAGGTAAATATGTTTATCGATTTCGGTTTTGAATCCCTGATATTGGATCCAGGCACGTTCAGCCTGTTCTTCAATCGTCTCGACCACTTCCGGCAGTAACCCCAGCAGGTTGAAGTTACGGCGTTCTTCCACACTGAAAGCACTCCCTTTATTCAGTAAAGGGAATTCCAGCAGTACCGGGCCAGCGTAAGGGATGTAAAGGGAACGCAGTTTTTTAGTTTCGTTTTCCATGTCACTCACTCTTTTTTGAATAACCGTCCCTGGCACTCTTTATGATCGTATAGGGCCTGTCCGCCAGGGAAACGGGCGAAGTATAAAGCATTGTGAATGGGTTAAGGGGTTTTATAAGCAAAAACACCACTGCGGTTGCAATGGTGTTTATCTCGTTAATCAGTATGTCGTGCGGGAAACTATTTGCTGTCAGCGCGGCGTTTTCTTCCGGTAGGATTGTTGACCACGCTGGATTTGTCGCCTTCGGTCACGACTTTACGTTGATTGGAGATTTTGTGGTCCAGTCCAAGAATATGACGGGCCTGACGGTTCGATTTCATTCTAACTCCTTAATCCTGTTACTGGTTTCAAGGGCGAGCCCGCGTAAGAACGGACGAAATACAACCTGACAAAAAGCCGATGAGTAAACTAACGGCTCTCTGGATGGTCGGTCATTTTATCTGAAAGGTCAATGCTTAAGCAGGAAATGCAGAACTTTCCATTATGGTCATGCATTTTCCCATGAGGCCTATACTTGTTACTCCGATGACAACACAGGAGAGCGGTAATGACTATCCATAAGAAAGGTCAGGCCCACTGGGAAGGCGACATTAAACGCGGTAAAGGGACCGTGTCGACCGAAAGTGGCGTACTTAACCAGCAACCGTATGGATTTAATACACGTTTTGAAGGCGTCAAAGGCACTAACCCTGAAGAGTTGATTGGCGCAGCACATGCTGCCTGCTTCTCGATGGCACTGTCGTTGATGCTGGGCGAAGCAGGTTTTACGCCAGATGCCATTGATACGACTGCCGATGTTTCTCTGGATAAGGTGGATGCCGGTTTTGCTATCACCAAAGTGGCGTTACACAGCCAGGTGAGCGTTCCGGGGATAGACGCCGCTACGTTTGACGGCATTATTCAGAAAGCGAAAGCCGGATGCCCGGTGTCGCAGGTTCTGAAAGCGGAAATTACGCTGGATTATCAATTGAAATCTTAGTAATGGCGTGCCGGATGTGACCACGTCTTATCCGGCACCCGAGGGTATTACTGCGCCACCCAGCCGCCATCCATATTCCACGCTACGCCGCGCACCTGCGCTGCGCCGTCTGAGCACAGAAATAGCGCCAGCTCACCCAACTGTTCCGGCGTGACAAATTCGCGTGACGGCTGCTTTTCCGCCAGCAGAGCGTCACGCGCCGCAGCGGGCTCTACACCATCAGCAATACGTTTGTCGATCTGCTGTTGGACCAGCGGGGTCAACACCCAGCCGGGACACAGCGCATTGCAGGTGATTCCCGTCTGCGCGGTTTCAAGCGCAATGGTTTTGGTTAAACCCACCACGCCATGCTTCGCTGCCACATAAGCAGATTTGTCTTTTGAGGCCACCAGACCATGAACAGAGGCGATATTGATGATGCGTCCCCAGTTACGCGTACGCATGCCGGGAAGCGCCAGGCGCGTGGTATGAAAAACAGAAGAGAGGTTAATGGCGATAATCGCGTTCCACTTATCAACCGGAAAAGTCTCTACCGGTGAAACGTGCTGGATCCCGGCGTTGTTGACCAGAATATCCACACCACCGAATTCGCTTTCGGCATAACGCATCATGTCGGCAATTTGCGCTTCATCGCTTAAGTCCGCACCATGATAGCCTGGCGTTTTGCCATATTGCGCAACGGCATCTTTGGCGGCATCGACATCACCAAATCCGTTAAGGATCAGCGTCGCGCCCGCCTGCGCCAGTACCTGCGCGATGCCTAATCCGATACCGCTGGTCGAGCCGGTAACCAGGGCAACTTTTCCCGTTAAGTTCATGATGATTCTCCTTAAACAATTCCGGTGGTGTAGAAAACGCCGATTACAAACAGCACGGCCAGGCTTTTGATTACGGTGATGGCAAAAATCCCGCCGTACGCCTGACGATGGCTGAGGCCGGTAATCGCCAGCAGGGTAATGACCGCGCCGTTATGTGGCAGAGTGTCCATGCCGCCGCTTGCCATCGATGCGACGCGGTGGAAGACTTCAAGTGGAATATTGGCGGCATGGGCAGCAGCAATGAACGTATCAGACATCGCCGCGAGCGCAATACTCATCCCGCCGGATGCCGAGCCGGTGATCCCGGCAAGCGTGGTAATGCTGATCGCTTCATTGAGCAACGGATCGGGAATCGCAGCCAGCGCTTTTGACAACACCAGAAATCCCGGCAGGGCGGCGATAACCGCGCCAAAACCGTATTCTGATGCGGTATTCATCGCGGCCAGGATAGCGCCGCCAACCGCCGTTCGGCTGCCTTCCGCCAGGCGACCTTTTATATTGCGATAGCCGAACACCACCACCAGCAGGATCCCCGATATCAATGCCGCTTCTACCGCCCAAATAGCCGTAATTTTCCCCACTTCAGTGGTAATAGGTTTGGCAAGCCCCGGGAGTTCCAATTGATGCGTTGCGCCATACCACTGCGGGATCCAGCGGGTAAACAGCAGGTTAAACACACCCACCAGGATCAGCGGAGAAATAGCAATAATCGGGTTTGGCAGGTTAATGTTATCCGGCGTCTCCGGCTCGTTTAACAGCTCAGTGCCATAGCCTTCATTTTTAGCCTGCGCTTTCCGACGCTGGCGCTCGAGGTACATCAGGCCAACAAAGATAATAAAGAGCGAGCCAATCAGCCCCAGCCACGGCGCGGCCCAGGCGTTAGTCCCAAAGAAGCTGGTTGGAATGATGTTCTGGATCTGCGGCGTCCCCGGCAGGGCATCCATCGTGAAAGAGAATGCCCCCAGCGCCACGGTTGCCGGGATCAGGCGCTTCGGAATATTACTTTGACGGAACAGTTCAGCCGCGAACGGATACACCGCAAAGGCCACTACGAACAGCGACACACCGCCGTAGGTCAGGAGAGCACATACCAGCACAATCACCGGAATGGCGTGACGACGTCCGAGAATGTTGATGGCAGCAGCAACGATTGAACGGGAAAAACCGGATAACTCGATTAACTTGCCAAACACCGCTCCCAGCAGGAACACCGGGAAGTAAAGCTTTACAAAACCGACCATTTTTTCCATAAACAGACCGGTGAAGGCGGGGCCGACGGCGCTCGGTTCCGTAAGCAGAACAGCACCTAATGCCGCGATGGGGGCAAACAGGATAACGCTGTATCCGCGATAGGCTGCCAGCATCAGCAAGCCCAGCGCTGCCAGGGCGATTAATACACTCATCATGACTCCTTATTATTATAGTGGGGTACAGAAAGAGACGTTATGGCTTCAGGGCAAAGCGCAGTTGATGTTCACGGCGTTGCTGGATGTATTCCTTGCGCGAATCATCCCAGCGATAAAACCCCTGACCACTGCGCAAGCCGGTGTCGCCGTTGGCAACCTTGTCAGCAACAAGTGACATCATGTCGCTGCCAGTGGCCAGCTCCGGGAGCAGATGCCGACAAATATCCTGCACAGTAGACAGCCCGGTCATATCAGCCGCCTCCAGCGGACCGACCATCGCATAGCGACGCCCGAGGGAGGCGCGCATCACCTGATCCACCACTTCCGCGCTGGCGATCCCGCTTTTGACGATATGCAGCGCTTCACGCAGCAGTGCGAATTGCAAACGGTTACCGACAAACCCCGGTGCGGCGCGATCGAGCACCACCGCTTCCAGTTGCATTGAGAGCAACAGACGTTGCAACTCGCTGAGATATTCCGGTTTCGTTGCTGAACCCGGCACAATTTCAACCAGCGGAATAAAGTGGGGGGGATGCCAGAAATGGGCGATCAGCAACCGTTCGGGGTGGGTGAGTTTTTCTGCCAGCGCATCCGGCGGCAGGCCACTGGTATTACTGGCGATCACCGCATCTGGGGCGATTAATGCTTCCAGTTGTGCATACAGTGCGTGTTTGAGCTCGAGTCGTTCCGGGATCGCTTCAATCAGTAATTGCGCGGTGGCGATATCCTGCAGCGAAGTCGTACCGTGCAAGCGACTCAGAACCGACGCTTTTTCCTCTGCGTGAAACTGGTCAGTCGCGATCAGCTCATCGAGAATGCTCCCGGCAACGGCGTTAATTTCAGCAATCCGGTCGCTATCGGTATCAAATAGCCAGATATTATGGCCAAAACGGGCAAAATGGGTGGCAATGCCGACGCCCATTAAACCCGCGCCCAGGACGCTAAAGTGATTATTTTGCATGCTGTTCTCCTGTTGAACGCTCTACCGCCAGCGCGACGCCCTGACCGCCGCCTACGCACAGCGTAGCCAGCCCTTTGGTCGCGTTACTGCGCGCCATTTCATGTAACAGGGTCACCAGAATGCGGCAGCCAGAGGCGCCAATCGGATGACCCAGCGCAATCGCACCGCCGTTTACGTTCACCCGGTCGCTGTCCCAGTTCAGGGATTCGCCAACCGCCAGCGCCTGTGCGGCGAAGGCTTCGTTGGCTTCAATGAGATCGACATCATTCAACGTCCAGCCCGCTCGCTTCAGGCACTGGAGTGACGCCACTACCGGCCCAATGCCCATAATGGCCGGGTCGACACCGGAAACGGCGTAACCCGCCACCCGGGCAAGAACCGGCAGCTTAAGTTCTGTTGCTTTGGCGGCGCTCATCAGCATCACCGCCGCCGCGCCGTCGTTGATTGATGAGGCGTTCCCTGCGGTCACTGTGCCATTACCAGGACGAAAAGCCGGTTTCAGTTGTGCCAGTTTCTCCGCCTGAGTATCCGGGCGCGATTGTTCATCACGCTCAACCAAACGTGGTGGTTTTTTCCCTTGTGGAACGCTGACCGGCGTGATTTCTGCATTGAATCGACCGGCTTCAATTGCCGCCGCGGCTTTCTGCTGAGACTGCAGCGCAAAGGCATCCTGCTGCTCGCGACTGATAACGAATTTATCCGCCAGATTTTCCGCAGTAATGCCCATGTGGTAGTCGTTAAACGCATCCCACAACCCGTCGTGTACCACGCTGTCTTTCAGACTGGCATGCCCCAGACGCAGACCCGAGCGTGCGCCGTCGAGAAAATAGGGCGCATTGCTCATGCTTTCCTGGCCTCCGGCAATGATGATGTCCGCATCACCGCAGCGGATAGCCTGCACCGCCTGTTGCACCGCTTTCAGACCTGAACCACATACCAGATTGATGGTTAGCGCAGGGACCGTCACCGGCAAGCCAGCCCGTAATGCTGTCTGTCTGGCCGGATTCTGGCCGCTGCCCGCCGTCAGAACCTGCCCCAGGATCACCTCGTCAATTTGCTCCGGCGCGACGGCGGTTTTTTCCAACAGAGAGCGGATCACCACTGCCCCCAGTTCCACGGCACTGAGCGGTGCCAGCGCCCCGTGGAAACTGCCAATGGGTGTGCGCGTTGCGGCGACAATAACAACATCCTGCATGGTCAGCTCCTCAGCTAAATTGCATTTCGGGGACGTTTTCGGGAACGATCAGCTTGCCGGCTGTTCTGGCGACAATCTCATCCACGCTGATGCCCGGCGCACGTTCGCGCAGAATGAACGCGCCATCGGCGATCTCCAGTAACGCCAGGTCGGTAAGCACGCGTTTAATGCAGGCCACGCCGGTTAATGGCAGAGTGCAGGCGGGGAGCAGCTTGGACTCACCGTTTTTGGACGCATGCGTCATCACCACAATGATGTTTTCAGCCCCGGCCACCAGGTCCATCGCGCCACCCATGCCTTTCACCATTTTTCCGGGGATCATCCATGAGGCGATATTGCCGTTAACATCCACTTCAAACGCGCCGAGCACCGTCAGGTCAACGTGACCGCCGCGGATCATGGCGAAAGATTGCGCCGAGTCGAAGATCGCCGCGCCTTTGCGCGCCGTCACGGTCTGTTTACCGGCGTTGATCATGTCAGCATCAATTTCGTCTTCGGTCGGAAACGGGCCCATCCCCAGCAGACCGTTCTCCGACTGGAGCATCACGTCCATACCATCGGGAATATAATTGGCCACTAAAGTTGGAATACCGATCCCAAGGTTGACGTAATAACCGTCGCGCAGTTCCCGGGCGACACGCATCGCCATTTGTTCACGTGTTAACATGGTCAGGCTCCTTTCTGGCGCAGCGTGCGTTGTTCAATGCGTTTTTCAAACTGCCCCTGAATGATGCGGTTTACGAAAATTCCCGGGGTATGAATTGCGGCGGGATCCAGCTCGCCGGGAGGGACAATTTCTTCGACTTCCACGACGGTAATACGCCCGGCGGCGGCCATCAGTGGATTAAAATTCTGTGCGGTGTGGCGATAAATAACGTTGCCGTACCAGTCGGCTTTCCAGCCTTTGACCAGCGCAAAATCACCGGTAATCGCCTGTTCCATAATGTAAGGACGGCCGTCAAATTCACGTACCTCTTTGCCTTCGGCGACGGGTGTACCGTATCCTGTGGCGGTGAAAAACGCCGGGATCCCTGCGCCGCCGGCACGTAACTGCTCAGCCAGCGTGCCCTGTGGGGTCAGAATGGCTTCCAGTTCACCGCTCAGTACCTGCTTTTCAAACAGCGCATTTTCGCCAACATAGGACGCTACCACTTTACGTACCTGACGTGTTTCCAGCAGCACACCGAGGCCAAAACCATCCACGCCGCAGTTGTTTGAAACGACGGTCAGTCCCTGAACCTCCCGACGGCGTACTTCGGCAATCAGGTTTTCAGGAATGCCGCATAAGCCAAAACCGCCCGCCAGCAGCGTCATATTGTCGGTCAGCCCTGCCAGCGCCTCTTGATACGTGGCGACACGTTTATCCAGTCCAGCCATACACTTGTCCCTCCAGTTGTCCTTGCCGACATCATTGGGGGTGAAAAATGATTTGTTAATTTTAAATTTGTGACTCACTCATTGGGTTTTTTTATCAATTTAATGTTAATTAAAGGTATTCAATAGGTTAAAGGAATGCGAAATGGGAATGAGCATCAAACAGTTACGCGCGTTTTTAGCGGTAGCTCACACTCTGAATTTTGCTCATGCCAGTGAAAGACTGAATATGTCGCAGCCCGCATTAAGCCTGGCGATTAAAGGACTTGAGGACTCGCTGGGCGGGGCGTTACTGTTGAGAACCACCCGCAAAGTGACCCTGACGCAGGAAGGAGAAACGCTGCTGAATATGGGGCGACAACTGCTGGCGGACTGGGAGAATACGGAAGAAGCAATGCGCCAGCGCTTTACACTGCAACGCGGTAAAATCTCCATTGCTGCCATGCCTTCGTTTGCGGCTAACGTCCTGCCACAGGTACTGAAAACCTTTCGGGATTGCTATTCCGGTATTAACGTGACGGTTCACGATGTGATCAACGAACAGGTCATTGAAATGGTGAGTGAAGGGCGGGTGGAGATGGGGATCGCCTTCGAGCCTGATTATTCAGGGCAACTGCACTTCACGCCGCTCGGTGTCGATCGTTTTGTGGCGATCGTCCCGCCAACATCCAGGCTGGCGGGGCGAGAGCGTATTGCGTGGCGCGAACTGCTGACGCTGGATTTTATTACGCTGCAACGCCCATCTGCCGTGCGCCTGATGCTGGAAGAACAACTGGTGCAAAGCGGACATACGCTGGACGTGGCGCTGGAAAGCCATCAACTGGTGACCGTTGGCCGTATGGTGGCAAACGGATTAGGCGGCAGCGCAGTTCCCGCACTGTGTCGAACACAAATGACGGAACTTGGCGCAACCTGTATAGAGCTTGACGGTCCCGTGATCCAGCGGCGGATCGGGGTGCTGCGTTCGGCACACCATAAATTATCAACCGCGTCGGGAATGCTGGTGGACGCGCTGAAAAAGGCGTATCTCGCCTGAAAATGCGTAGTCAGCAGATGTCAATGGCCCGCCAACAACGAACTTCGCGTCCGGTTTCATTTTTCAGTAATGTCTGTTTTTTTTCACATCCGTGGGTTGCCAGCGGGCATCTGTCGCGGAAAAAACAGCCTTGCGGTAGTGTCCTGTTGCCGGGGAGTTCGGTTTTACGCAGGACCAGGTCTTCAGCCAGCGGCGTACCCGTTTTAGGCACCGAATCCAGCAACAGACGGGTGTAAGGATGCGCCGGATGCGAGAGAACCTGTTGCGCATCGCCCAGCTCAACAATTTGCCCAAGGTACATCACCGCCACGCGGTCGCTCATATGCCGTACGACCGATACGTTATGCGATATCAGCACAAAAGTCAGATTCCGGCGTGCCTGCAATGCAACCAGCAGATTGAGGATTTGCGCCTGTACCGAAATATCCAGTGCCGACGTCGGCTCATCAAGGACGATCACATCCGGCTCCGATGACAGCGCGCGGGCGATGGCAATACGCTGGCGCTGTCCGCCAGAAAAGGCATGCGGCAGGCGGTCGAGGTATTCCGGACGAATCCCTACCTGGCGAGCCAAATCCTCGGCCAGGGCGCGGCGTTCGCGTTCAGGGCTACGCTTTTGGATCCATACCGGTTCAGTGATTATTCGCCATACCGGCAAGCGCGGATCCAGGGATGAAAGCGGGTCCTGAAAGACCATCTGCATACCGTTATGCTGTTTGCCACCGCCGCAAGAATAGTGCCCCTGGCTCGGTTTGAGCATCCCCATCAGCAGTTGTGCCAGCGTACTTTTACCGCAGCCGGATTCGCCAACAATCCCCAGCGTTTCCCCCTGGCGGATTTGTAAATCCAGACCGTTGAGTGCATGCACCCGCTCTGTTACTTTGCCGAGCCAGTTTTTTCGCGCGGGGAAGTTAATATGAACATCCTGCAGGTCCAGTAAAATATCAGACATGTGTCGTCTCCAGTTGTGGGTACCAGCAGGCGGATTGTTGATCCGCACCGCCCTGGCTGCATAAATCAGGTGTTTCTTCACAGCGAGGCCCCGCGGCAAAGCAGCGATCGCGGAACGCACATCCTACGGGTAAACAGGTTAAATTCGGTACGGTACCCGGAATCGCGGGGAGCAAAGCACGCGGTTCACCGTGCTCAGGCGCACACTTCAGGAGGCCAATAGAGTAGGGATGTGTGGGGTGCTGAATAACGGTTTGCGTCGGGCCGCTTTCAATCACGCTCCCGGCATACATAACGTATAACCGGTCACACAATTGCGAGACGACGGCCATATCATGGCTGATAAACAACACGGCGGTACCGCTGGCCCGCGCTTTACGCTTCAGTAAGCGCAGCACCTGAAGCTGTACCGTGACATCCAGCGCGGTGGTGGGTTCATCGGCAATGATCAGGTCTGGCTCACAGGAAAACGCGAGCGCAATCATCACGCGCTGACGCATCCCCCCAGAAAGCTCAAACGGGAAGCGGGACATTACTTCCGGGGCATCCGGGATTTGCATTTCTTCCAGTAACGCAATGGCTTTCTGCCGGGCATCCGTGCGGCTCAATGCCTGATGGTGACGGATGACCTCCACCATTTGCTGGCCGATTCGTCGTGTTGGATTCAACGCCGTCATCGGCTCCTGGAAAATCATCGCAACGCGCTGGCCGCGCCACTGGCGCATTTGTTTTTCGCTGGCAGTTAAAACATCTTCACCCAACAGCGTAACGTGCCCCTGATGGATACGATAGCTTCCTTCGGGTAACAGACGCATGGCGAGCATGGCCGTGACGGATTTCCCTGAGCCAGACTCACCAACCACGCCGACAATTTCACCCCGGTTGATATGCAGCGACACATGATTCAGCGCATGCACATCCGCTTTATAACCGGGGAAGCTCAGATGTAAATTCTCGATCTCCAGGACAGGTTGTGTCATGAGTGTTTTCCTCCGGCTTTCGGATCCAGCAGATCGCGAATACCATCACCAAAGAGATTAAAGCCCACGGCGGTAATCAGAATGGCGGCACCAGGAAATGCGCAATACCACCACTGGTCAAGCACGTAGTTTCTACCAATCGCCACCATTGCGCCCCATTCAGCGCTGGGTTGCTGGGCGCCGAGGCCAATAAATCCGAGCGTGGCGGCCATCAGGATCGCACTGCCAATATCCAGTGATGCCTGCACAATCAGCGGGGGAAGTGAATTGCGTAAAATATGCCAGCTGATCAGATGCCAGCGTGATGCGCCATAGGTTCGCGCGGCCTGTACATAAGTAAACTGACGAACGACCAACGTTTGACCGCGGGCGAGGCGTACATAGAAAGGAATACGCACAATCGCAATCGCCAGCATGGCGTTGAACAGGCTTGGCCCTAATGCAGCGGCCAGTGCCATTGTCAGTACCAGCGAAGGAATGGACAGCATAACATCCATCATACGCATGATGATCGCATCGGCACGTCCGCCCATCACGCCAGACAGGCATCCCAACAGCGAGCCCAGCCCGCCAGCGATACCCACCACCACCAGACCGGCGACAATTGACTGCTGACTTCCGACCAGGACGCGGCTGAACAGGTCACGCCCCACTTCATCGGTGCCAAACCAGTGGCTGGCCGACGGTGGCAACAGGCGAGCGGTCAGATCGATGGCGTTAGGATCGTAAGGGGTGATCCACGGAGAGAGCACCATTAACAGTAGCATCAGTACAATAATAACGCCGCCAATCAGCGTCAGCGGGCTGCTTTTCATCATCCAGAACAATTTGGCCCAGTCCGTGCGACGGCGGGCGGTCTGCGGGGCCGCTGGCGTTTCTTGTGTGAGCATCATTGTGCGCCTCCACGTCCAATTCGAGGATCTACCCACAGATAGAGCAAATCCACCACCAGGTTAACCAGCACATAGGCGAAGGAGACCACCACGGCAAATCCCATCACGGCCGGGAAATCAAGCGCCTGAATAGAGGTCACAACCCAGGCGCCCATGCCCGGCCAGGCAAAGACCGTTTCGGTCAGTACCGCGCCATAGAGCAGATCGCCCAGGGCCAGACCCAGCACGGTTATTGACGGAATCAACGCATTCGGCAGTGCATAACACAAAATGATGTACCAACCCGGTAAACCACTGGCACGCGCGGTGCGGATATAATCTTCGCCCAGTTGTTCCAGCATGGCGGAGCGAATCTGTCGGGCAACGATCCCTAAGTGCACAAAGGCCAGCGTCAGCGACGGCAGGATCAGGTGCTGCAGCGCATTGAAAAAGACCTCGGCGTTGCCTTCCAGTAGCGCATCAACCAGATAGAAACCGGTGACGTGCGTGGGGGGATCGAGCCAGTCATCAAGCCGTCCGCCGCCGGGTAAAATCTGCAAATGGCCATAAAACAGCACGATAACGCCGAGGCCCAACCAGAATGCCGGGGTCGAAATACCGGTGATCGCCATCAGGCGGACGAGGTGGTCGAGCCAACGGTTGCGCCAGACAGCAGACAGAATACCCAGCGGGATACCGATGATCAGCGCCAGCAGCAGAGAGCAGAAGGCCAATTCAAGAGTGGCAGGGAAGAATACGCGCAGTTCATCCAGCACCGGACGGCCGGTGCGAATGGATGTGCCTAAATCACCCTGAAAAATATCGCTGACGTAACGGAAAAACTGAATATACAGCGGCTGATTCAGTCCCAGCTGTTGGCGAATATTTTCGACAATTTCATCACTGGCGCGATCGCCGGCCAGCAGTCGTGCAGGGTCGCCCGGGATCAGGTGTGAAATAATAAAAGTGATTACACAGACACCGGCAACCACCAGGATAAGTCCCCAGCATCGCTGGCGTAAAATGCTCCAGAAGGTCATTGGCTTCCCCTTGCGGAGCCAAATCGGCTCCGCATTAATGTGGTTTATTTACTCATGGTGGCGATATTGAAGACCTGTTCCAGCATGGGGTTGAAGACAAAACCTTTGACGTCTTTATTCATCGCCAACTGGTAGTTTTTCTGGAATAAATAGACGTAAGCCGCTTCATCAATGACGATGGTTTGCGCCTGCTGGTAATCATTGGTTCTGGCGACCTGGTCGGTGGTGGCCAGCGCGCTGCGCAGCAACTTATCGACCTCACTGTTTTCATAGAATGAACGGTTACCCGGCAAGCCTTTCTTATCCGACTCGAACCAGTAGTTCATGAACATGTACGGGTCAGCAAAGTCCGGGCTCCAGTTACCGATGGCAATGTCATAGTCACCTTTACCGACGCGATCTCGCATGGTGGCATTCGCCAGTTTTTCCAGTTTCACCTTAATGCCTAACTTGCCGAGGCTGGCCTGAGTGGAGAGCGCAATTGGCTCCCAGTTAGGATCGTTATCGGAATACAGGAAGCTCAGGGTTTCGGGTTTGTTGGCAACGTTACCTAATGCTTCTTTTGCTTTCGCTTCATCAAAGCTGTACTGCATGGCCTTGTCATCAAAACCCCACATCCCCTCAGGAATAGGGCCACGCATCTGCTTGCCGTTACCGCTGAGGATCCCATTTACCATGCCTTTATAATCGGTGGCCCACGAGATGGCGCGGCGCAAATCCACCTGATTGAGCGGCGCTTTACTGTTATTCAGATACAGATAGGTCACGCGCAACGAGGGATAATCCGCCACGTTGACTTTACCTTCCTGTTTGAGAGCAGCAAGCTGGTCAACAGGAAGCGCATCGGCAATGTCGATATCGCCACGGGACAGTTGCAAACGACGGGAAGCGCTTTCTCCGATGATCTTGACCGATACGCGTTTAAACGTGGGTTTAGGGCCGGAATAATGTGGGTTGGGTACCAGTACCAGTTGTTGTCCTTTTTGCCAGCTCTTCAACATGAAGGGACCAGACCCGGCCGTATTTTGTGCCAGAAATCCACGGGCATCATCAGCGGCATGCTCTTTTAAAATCGCCGGGTTGATAATTGAGGCGCCGTCATTTGCCAGCGTATATAAGAACGGCGCGAATGGTTGGCTAAGGGTAAATTTCACCGTGTTGTTGTCGATGGCATCAACTTTCAGATCTTTCGGAAATGCCTCAGCCGGCCCTTGACCGATCTTGAGCAAGCGCTCAAAAGATTGTTTTACTGCATCAGCGGTCACTGGCGTGCCGTCGGCGAATTTTGCATCGCTTTTCAGGGTAAAGATCCATTCTTTTTGGTCATCAGACGCTTTCCAGCCGCTGGCCAAATCACCTTCAACTTCCGTGGAACCTTTGCCGCCCTCTGTTTTGTACTGAACCAAACGCTGATATGAGGGATAGGTCACCGTCCAGTCGTTGTTATCGATTGTTACAGCGGGGTCGAGCGTTTGTGGATCAGCGGCTTTACCGATAACCAGCATATCTTTAGGGACGGCGGCCTGTGCGGCAGGCAAAGCGACCGCCAGCGCAACGGCTAACAGAGCGGGGCGAAAAAACGAGGTTAACGCAGGTGTAGTCTTCATAACCAGGCTCCAGAATTAAATGGGATGTTGTGTTGTTATAGACGTGACAGTGTAACAAGCTATTTGATCGTCAAGCAGCGGGTAACGCGCGGCATTTGGCAGTTCGAAATGCCACCACTCGCTGTTGATGCCGACAAAACCGCCGCCGAACATGATGGCATTGAGCAGCAGTCGATTACGCTGCGCAGCCGGAGGAACTGAAGGGTGCCAGGCATGGGAACGGTCATGCATTTCATCAAAACCAGCCCCCATATCGAGCACATTACCGCGAGCATCCATCAGCGTGACGTCAATGGCCGTACCCCGGCTGTGATTCGAACCGATCGCCACATCCACCACATACTGCGGATCCGGACAGGCATTCCACAGTATCGCCTGCGCCTGTTGTGGGCGGTAGGCGTCATACACCACCAATGACAAACCCGCCAGTTGCGCGATGCTGATGCTTTTAGCCAGTGCAGTGACGGCCTCGGAATGCAGCAGGCAGCGCGCTTCCTGGTAGATGGGCGCGCCGGTAATGTTATCGGCTGTAGCGTATTTCAGGTCGATATGCAGTGACGGGAAAATCACCGACAAATCGACCAGTTCTGGGGTATCTGACATAGCACGTTTCCTGTTTATTGTTCGAATTGACCAAATTGTTGTTGTAACTGGCGGTTAGTTTGCAGGCGTCCCGCGAGGGAGTCGCCCAGTTGCGCCACCACCGCGGAGAGTAATAAGTTGAACAGGCAACTTACCGGAGCAAGCGAATCCCAGAAGTGCCCGGTATCCGTTTTCACCTGAAGTAAATCAATGGCATAGTCTCTGGCCCAGGGGCACCATACATCCGTGATTAACGCCAGAGGAATGCCGCGCTCACTGGCAACGCGGCAATATTGTCGGGATGTCGCCGAGTAAGCGCGCGTATCGGTGATCACGACATAAGGTTGATTAAATCCCGAGTTCAGCGACTCAACCCAGCTACCGGAAAGTCCTTCGGAGTAACTCACTTTCGGGCGCAGATATTCCAGATGGCTAAAAAAGGCGTTAGCGATCCCGCGGGTGGACTGGATCCCAAGGATATAAACGGCTTCTGCCTGCGCCAATTGCTGCGCAATACGTAAAAATGTCTCGCTTTGCGCCAGTTGGTAGACGTGGGTGATAGCGTCAATCTCCAGCAACAGCGACTGTTGTGCGCGGTCAGGTAGATTTTGCTGCTGGTGCCAGGAGTCCAGGCGCTCGTTCATTCCCCAGGGCTGATAGGGAATAGCCGGTATTTCACGCAGGCTGGCTTTCGCATCTTCCAGGTTACGAAACCCGAGTTTACGCAGGTAGCGCCCGACGGTAATGCCACTGGTTCCTGCTGCTTTCGCGATGCCGTCTGCCGTTTCAAAAGGGATCTGTGCAGCGTGCGCTAACAACCAACCGGCAACGCGCTTTTCGCTGGGCGTTAGCTGGCTAAAGGTCCTTTCTATGCGGGCAAATAACTCAGGTTTTGATGTCATTACCATCTCGCTGTTAGTTGTTTGTCAGATACCGCGTCACTGTTACCGGATTAACAATGCAGGACGCGTGCCAGGTCGGCGACAGCGCTGCGTCGGGGTTCTTTGTTAAAAAACATCAATTTTCATTAACCAATGATCAACATTTGTGCAGCGTAGTTCAGTTTTGGTGCAAAGGTAGGGTAAGTGAGGGATGAATCTGCTGATTTCGTCGTAACGATCACATTGTGTGCAACATTTCTTATCAGACATCAGAATCAGTAATGTGAAATATAAATTTCAGCCATATCGATGGCCGTAATATTTATTCTTCTGACGGTGGGAGTATTATTTTTTGCGAACTACATTAACGGTTTAAAGCGCAAGTGTAGATATTATCTGGATTATAAATGGAGTACTACAATGAATAAATTCTCCCTTTCTACAGCAGGCATCCTGGTCGCAGCGCTGTTAACCAGTGTAAGCGTCAATGCAGCAACTGATAACGCTAAAACTGAAGTCACTCCGAAAGGCATGAGCTGCCAGGAGTTTATTGATTTGAACCCGCAAACTATGGCTCCGGTTGCTTTCTGGGTGCTGAATGAAGACGAAGACTTCAAAGGCGGCGACTTCGTTGACTATAACGAAACCATCACTACAGCTGTGCCTCTGACCGTTGAACTTTGCAAAAAACATCCGCAAAGTGAATTAAGTAAAATAAAAGAAGAAATCAAAAAAGAATTATCTAAATAAGATTATCCATGTATTAAAACCCAGCCTGAGTGCTGGGTTTTGCTATATGTGACAACGTCACTTATTTATTTCGTAAGACTTAAGAAAACGTTATAAAGATATAAACTCCTGTGCCGATACTGGGTAAAAGTTAGCCTTTTGCAGAAGGAGTTTGTATGGCCTGGTATCCTACTCGTATTTCAACGCGGTTAACCATTGGCGGCATCCTGCTGCTTGCGGTGACCACCCTTGTTATTGTTGCAATTATGCTCTGGCGTGGTCAGCCACGCGTCGTCGAAATCAATACCGCTCTGATAGAAGAAACAGGGCAAGGTTTAACCCGTCAACTGAGTACTGTGCTATCCCGAATCGAGGGCGAAACCGTCAGTCTGTCACGACTGGCCGAAGTACTGCCTAATGATGAGTCTTTGTATCAAAGCGTGGTTCCACACCTGATTGGCGAAGACAGCCACTCAATTATTACCGGCGGCGGGATCTGGCCAGAGCCAAACGCGTTTACCCCGGGAGTAGATAAACGTAGCTTTTTCTGGGCGCGCAATGCTGAGGGCAAGCTTGATTTTTCGAATGATTATAATGCCGAAGGATCTGCCGGTTATCACAATGAAAGTTGGTATCAGCATGCCAAAGGTCACTCACAGAACAGTTGCCTGTGGTCTGATGTTTACCAGGATGCCAGTTCCGGCGTGAACATGGTGACGTGCAGTATTCCGTATCAATTAGCCGGCAAGTTTGCCGGTGTGGCCACCACCGATATTCGTCTGGATAACGTAGCGACCTTTATGCAGCAGCAAGGCAACAGCACCGGCGGCTACGCATTTGTGGTTGATAAACAGGGGCAGATCCTCTATTTCCCCCAGGCCGATCAGACAAAATACAAAACCTTTAGCGATCTGGCGCAAAGCGCACACTGGCTGGCTCCGGTAGAAGCCGGGCTGAAATCGCTGCGCGCGACTGATGGCGTGAAAACCATCACGCTGGAAAGCGATAACGTACTGAATGCTCCGTCACGCGTAATGTTGTTCCCGATGGCTGATACTGGCTGGGTCGTAGGGCTGGTGACACCGGAAACGCGCATCGTTGGCCTCGCCAAAGTCATGATGCAGGATGTGCTGGAAGTGCTGATCCCGATTATGACCGTGTTGTTGGTAGGATCATGGCTGGTGGTGCGTCGCTTGATCTCTCGTCTCGATGATACACGTCGCGCACTCGATGATATCGCACAGGGTGAAGGCGATCTTACCCGACGTCTGGATGTTCGAGGTAAAGATGAGATTTCAGATATCGCGGAAGCCTTTAACCTGTTCGTCGATAAAATTTCCGCCATTCTGATCACCGTCAGAAGCAGTAGCGTGGTGGTAGCCAATAACGCCGTCAGCCTGGCCGACAGTAACATGGAGCTTTCTTCACGGGTAACTCAGCAGGCGGCTGCGCTGGAAGAGAGCTCGGCCGCGATGGAACAATTAAATGCGACCGTTCATCAAAATGCGAGCAACACGCAACTGGCAGATGAACTTTCCGACAACACTGCGCAAACGGCGAATCGCTGTGGCGACGTGATGCAAGGTGTGATCTCGACAATGGATAACGTCAGTGCCTCGTCCGGTAGAATGGTGGAAATTGTAGCGGTCATCGACAGTATTGCATTCCAGACCAATATCCTGGCGCTGAATGCCGCCGTTGAAGCCGCCAGAGCAGGGGATGCAGGCAGAGGATTTGCGGTTGTTGCCTCTGAAGTTCGTACCCTGGCACAACGCAGTGCCACTGCAGCCCAGGAAATCAAAGCGTTGATTGATGAGTCCGTTTCACATGTTGGCAGCAGCAGCCAGCAAATCCACAATGCAGGTGAGCGCCTGGAAGAGCTGGTCAACAACGTGCGTCAGGTTAGCCAACTGATGGGGGAAATCCGTGTCGCGGGTGACGAGCAACGTAAGGGCGTTTCCGAAGTCACGCTCGCCGTCACCGAAATGGACAGCACTGTGCAGCAAAACGCATCGTTGATTGATGATGCCGCCACGCGAACCCAGGTACTGAAAGAAGAGGCGGAACAATTAGCGCTACTGGTTTCCTCCTTCAAATTGCCGGAGCCTTCAGCGGCCTGACCCCCACGTAAAGTATCCGGGGGCATCGTCTGCACCCGGATAACTCCAGGCTACACTTAACGTAGTTAATACGTCGGGAGCCGGAGTATGGCTGAGTTTGTCGTAGCGATGCTGGTGCACACACCGGTGTGGGTGTATGTCTTGTTGGTCTTCCTGTTATTTCGGGGGATTAAAGCCAGGATACCCGCTACCGTTACGCTGGAAAAGCTGGCACTGATCCCGGCGCTCTTTCTTTTTTGGGATATTTACGATTTAGTCACTTACCGCAATCAGTCCATCAGTACGTATCTGCAGTGGATGGTTGGTATTATTAGCGGCGCGATAGTGGGCTATATGTTGATAAACCCCAGTCGTCTGACACGCAGTAGCGCACCACGCAGCATTCATCGCCCGGCAGATTACTCTGCATTACCGTTCATGATGTTGGCCTTTGGCATCAAATATGTACAAGGTGTATTGAATGCTATCGCTCCCGATATTTTACGCCAGCCGGTAATGAGCGCGTTGGCAATTATTACCGGTGGCGTGCTCGCCGGGGTGTTTATCGGGAAATTTATCCGCTACGTCAGCGTTTATCTCCGGTCACCAGCCCCCGGCAATACTTAGCGTCCCCAACGGTCACGAATATAGGTCACGGCTTCCTGGGTTTGCGGTTGGTTAAGATAGTCCTCTCGAAACAAGATAGTGCCATTAATATTCGGTTCAGACTCGTTCAGATCGAGTTGTTTTTTAAGCTCCGGCACACCGCCTTGTATCGTCCAGTCCGGTTCTTTTCGCGACGGCTCACCCACTTTATACAGCGCCACGCCAATATACAGGCGGGTATTGGTGGATTTCACCACGCCAGCCCACCATTTTGCCAGTACATCATAACGCGCCGCATCACGGGCGAAAGGCCAGTACAGCTGTGGTGCGATGTAATCCAACAGACCTAATTGCACCCAGCGCCGGGTATCGGCATACGATTCATCATACGCTGCCGCACCACGGGTGTCGGAGCCTGCCGGATCGTGGGAGCGATTACGCCACACGCCTGCAGGACTGACGCCAAACTCCACGTCAGGCTTAAGCTTTTTGATGGTCTGTGAAACCTGTTCGATCAGCCGTTGCGTGTTATGACGTCGCCAGTCCGCTTTTGAATCAAAACCCTGGCCATACCGTCTGAAAGTCTGGCTGTCGTTAAGCGCCGAACCCGGCGATTCGGTATAGAAGTAGTCGTCAAACTGCACGCCATCCACCGGATAATTCTCAACGACTTCCGCCACGATGCTGGTTATCCAGTCGCGCACGTCAGGAATACCCGGGTCCAGTACAAAACGGTCACCCGATGTACGGATCCAGTCCCGATGCAGAACATAAACGCTGGACGGGTTCTGCGACAGCGTGCGGTTTAATTCTGCGACCGTTGAAGGCTTCGTATTGACGGAGACACGGTAGGGGTTAAACCAGGCATGAACTTTCATCCCGCGTTTGTGCGCCTCATCGAGCATAAATTGCAACGGATCGTAACCAGGATCCTGGCCGATGGTGCCGGTCAGAGTGTCTGACCAGGGGAGAATTTTGGATTGCCACAGCGCAGTGCCGTCCGGTTTCACCTGGAAAAAAACGGTATTGATCCCAAGACGTTTCAGATTATCCAGCTTATCCGTCAGCGCTTTCTGCTGCTGGCTGATGCGGATGGCGGGCGAACTGATGTTTACGGATGAGACTGGCGGCCAGTCCAGACGGGAAACCGTTGCCAGCCAGATACCACGAACCGGTTCTTTGCTCTGTTGCGGCGTTGTGACCGGGGGGTGAGGGTTAACCTTCGGCCCTGGCGGTTGTGAAGAGCAACTGCCAAGTAACAGCATACTGCCAACCAGTGCAGCGAACCATTTCACGTTGGTTAGCGGTAGCGAGTTGCGGGAACGGGCGAGCAGAGTCGCCAGTTTTTTCTGATAATGACCTGAAAAAAAACCGGATGCTGACATCGAATTTTGCTCTTATTTTTTCTTGTTGCGGCTGTTAGCCCAGGGATCAATAGCAGGAGCAGTGGGTTCTGGTGCAACGTCATACAGAGAATCGAGATACAGTGCTTCAACTTCTGCTCGCGCCCACGGCGTACGACGCAGAAACTTCAAACTGGATTTAACGCTCGGTTCATTTTTAAAACAGTTGATGTTTATCCGTTGGCCAAGTTCAGCCCAACCATAACGATTAACCAGGGCATTGACCTGCATTTCTAGCGTCACGCCATGTAAGGGGTCTTTAGAAATGTGAGCATTCATATGAAGTCCAGTTCGGTGGTTCCAGATTTTGTCAGTTGCACGAGCGCAAGGTTACAAGAAAGCAAGGCGACCAGCAATGGTATAAACCGGCATAGCACGGTGAATGAGCACCAGGCCAGCAATGTGCGCTCATTACTTGAAACAGGGGAAAGAGAAGGGCGAAGTGACTATTCCCGGCGGCCAGGCTAATGATGTCTGTACGCAAGGTCATAGTTTTGGAAAATGGCTGCTTAATGATGTTGTATTGCGCATTTCTAACTTAGCTGATCAAGTGGGTATCAAGGCCATCATGGTGCATGCCATTGATGACAAGGCCCGGGCCTTCTATGAGTATTTTGTAATGGGGGGAACCCGTAGAGGGTTATGAGTCAGGTACGCATTGATTTGATTTAACATAATATACATTATACGCACTTAGATAGAGAGAAGTGAAATCTGCCATACTGGGTTCATCATTGTGCTGGTCATTGATAACGCCTGACAGCGTTGTTCCTGGATTCAGGCTGTTCACCGACTACCATTCAAACCATATACTTTACGCATACGTCAAATCGCTGACGTTGCAATTGCTCACTCAGTCCTTTTCGCGTACAACCACAAGGTACGACACAAACCTGTGCCCTGGAATTTCACAGCAATGGACCCTACAGCACAATGCAAAGAACTATCCATGTTCATCAAAATGACAACGCTATCTTACGCGTCGCGTTTCTATTGGTTCTTTCATTCACACTGACCGGTTGTGCGTTGACCCGCGTCTCTGCCAGCTCACATGACAAAGACGTCGATGAGCTAAATGTTATTGGCTTGAATCTGGATGCTGCAAGGCAAAAAGCAATCGTGGATGGTTTTGTGTGCAGTAAGGATACAAACCTCAATCAGGTACAAACCGAAAGTGGCAGTCATAAATGGTTACAAACGGAATGCAGTAAAAAAAGCCTGGAACTGTTCTGCCCACAAATGCGGTTTATAGTACTCAATGTTGACCCCGATACAAATAAAGTTGTTGATGTGGGGAAATATATTAATCAGCATACTTGTTTCTGAATATGACATCGGCACCAGTAGGGCCTATGTCATATCGATATCCCCCTTCTGTCTCCACTTCTATTCAAGAGTACCGGATTGTATTGACCCTATAAAAATAATATAATACCTGCATACTTTTAATGATAATCGTTACTGTTTAGCGGACAGTCGACTGCCAAATAAAGATTAGCCTAACCCAAAGTTTTAATTACATTAATCACGTGGAGTTATGATGAATGATTTAAATCGTTTTTACTTTGACTTACCACAATGGCTAGGTAAGAGTGAAGGCATTCATCGACAATTTATTGGTAACTTTATATCTTGTCTCCATGATGAACAATTACAAGTAGTACTGAATCCAGTTAGTTTTCCCTGTTATGGTCTTAAAAGACTGGCAATTAAAGACTCTATTACATTCTCCTTCCACTCATATAATAATGACAAAAATGTTTTCTCGATAAAAGAATCACCTATATATGGACTGTACTCTGTAGATAAAAATGGATATTCGGGATGGGCAGATATTTGTGTTAACTTCAGTTCATATATCGATAAAATAAATAAAATAGATCACGACAGTGCCAAAAGTATCATTGGCGAGAAGCGGGAATTTTTCAGGGAGACAAAACTCTCCAAGCATCAACAACCACATAACCACGTTGCTCTACCCTCGAATTACCTTTTTTTCCCCATGCAGGTCAACTCTGATTCGGTTACCGATCATGAGAACATCAGCGCCATGGAGGCATTAGACTATGTTGCAGCATTGGCTAAAAAGACAAATCGAAAGTTGGTAATCAAACGCCATCCGATGTGTAAATCCAGAGGTGTTGATGCCAAGATTGCGTATCTATTAGCAACCAACGAGAATGTTTTGTCTGTTGATGCTAATATCCACGAATTAATTGAAGGGAGTTCTGCCGTTATCGCATGTAATTCTGGTACAAGCATTGAAGCCTTGATTTTCGGTAAACCAGTTTATTGCTTTGGGCGAAGCGAATGGTACGAAGCTACACATAAAATTGAAGCCTTAGAAGATTTCGATGCGATATTTTTGAATGATACACACAGTACCATGTCTGTTTTCCAGGAGAAGTTGATAGCATATTTATTATCTGAATATTGGATTCAATTTGATGACATTGAGTCTATTAAGGAAAAAATAAAATACTGCATAAGCCTCTATGAGAGCAACTACGGTGATGACTTTATCGACAACCATAATAATGGTGAATGTTATGTCAGAAGTTTTTTGAATGCCCAAAGAGAGATCGCGATCCTGAAGAGAAAGCAAAAGAAGTATAAGAAAGATTATGAATTATTATCTTTTGTAATACGATTTGTCCTATTTTTACCCTTTAAAGCTACACTTACTATGCTGAGAAGGAACAAGAATCATTGATTCTGAGGGCGTGATGGAAATTGCTGGCTCAGAATCATACTATTTCATCGCATACAGGATACAGAAACATGGCTGACTGGAACCCTTCGCTCTATCTGCAATATGAAACCGAACGTTCGCGACCCGCAGCTGAATTACTCAGCAGAGTCGCGCTGGAGAATGTCCGCTCAGTCGTCGATCTCGGCTGCGGCCCGGGTAACAGCACCGCATTGCTACATCAACGTTGGCCATCAGCGCAAATATCAGGCGTGGATTCTTCGCCGGCAATGCTGAGCGAAGCGCGTAACGCGTTGCCTGGCTGTCATTTTATCGAAGCGGATATTAGCGCATTTCAGACAGAAGAGCCCGTAGATCTGTTGTATGCAAACGCATCTTTGCAATGGGTTCCCGATCACTATCAGCTGTTCCCCCACCTGGTCTCTCTGCTGGGGAAAGATGGCGTATTGGCTGTACAAATGCCGGATAACTGGCTGGAGCCAACGCATGTTCTGATGCGTGAAGTTGCCTATGAACTGGGTTACCCCGATCGCGGCCGTGCGCCTCTTCCCGGAGTGCATGCGTACTATGATATTTTGACTGACATGGGTTGCGATGTTGATATCTGGCGTACAACCTACTATCACGTTATGGATTCACACCAGTCAATTATCGACTGGGTGAGTTCGACGGGGTTGCGTCCGTGGTTGCAGGACCTGAGTGAAAGCGAACAACATCGCTATCTGGCGCGTTATCATGCATTGCTGCAGGAGCAATATCCACTGCAAGAGAATGGGAAAATACTGCTGGCGTTTCCGCGGTTGTTTATCGTTGCTAAACACAATTCTTAAGCACTGACCTCCTGGTATCAGCCTCTTTATACCAGGGGCTGATAATTATTGTGAATTCCCCATGCGCACCCTCGCCTTTTTACAATGAGGATCTAGTGATGAAGCCAGTCATCTGCTAGTGTCTGAGAACGTTTACTGACGGGGGGTTGTCATGTCTAAAATCTACATTGGCGGTTGTCTGTGTGGCTCTGTTCGCTTTACCGCGACGAGCCCTAATAATTCGCATACCTGCTCGTGCGATATTTGCCGCAAGCATACCGGTGCACCAACCGTCGTCTGGATTGAATTTAATGCTGAAAATGTAGAATGGACGGGAAAAGCGGGTAAACCGACTACCTGGCGTTCTTCAGAAACCTCCAGTCGCGCTTTTTGCCCTCAATGCGGAAGTTCAGTTGGTGCCATTGATGATGCTCCGGTAATAGCGCTATTAGCGGGCGTTTTTGATGATCCCAATGATGAAGATCTGGCCCCCGAGTTTCATTCATTTACCGATATGCAGCCTGCGTGGTGGCAAAGAGAATTCGGCTAAAACCGCACTCACCGGCGCATCAAGTCTTACCTATTCCTTCCGTGAAACAATAAGAGCTGGTCGTGTTACCAGCTCTACCGGATGCTATGTCAGCTGGTAATGCTTATCTGGCATATGTTTCGCCGGCACAACGGTTTCATCATTCATCTGCAGCAAATCGATTTCAATCGCGTTACAAATCGCATCGAGTGGCAGATCATTATTCTCTGTACCAAACGGATCTTCGAGTTCTTCGGCTAGCGTATCGAGCGAGATAAAAGTATAGGAAATAAGCACCGAGATGAACGGTGTCATATAGTGTAAATCCACCACTAACGCGAATGGCAACATGATGCAAAACAGATATACCGTGCGATGCAGGATTAAGGTGTAAGCAAACGGAACGGGTGTGTTCGCGATACGCTCACAACCTGCCAGCACTGCTGACATATCATTTAACCTGTTGTTTAAACTGTGAAATAATATATCAGATAGCTGCCCATTTCGTCTGCGAACGGCCAGCCACTCCCCCATCATCAGCAGAATGCGGTTGGCCGGTGATTGAGCCGCAAAAACGGTCTGTAAATCGCTCTCGCTGAGATATTTCGCCAGGGGTTCCGCCTGCGGTTGTCGACGTAAAGTCATACGCAGGCAATGGGCAAATGCGATTTGCAAACGAACGAACTGTCCCAGTTCAGCATCGTCTGGTAAGGTCGTTTTCACCTCACGCAGAAGCGAACGGGAAGCAATCATCAACTGCCCCCATAAATGTCGGGCTTCAACATAGCGCGAATAACAGGCGTTGTTACGAAAGCCTAAGAAGATTGCAATTGCGACACCAAGAATGCTGAACGGTGCCAAAGTAAATTTGATACCCAGCATCGTATACCATGGCAGCATGATGATAACGGCAATGGAGAGCAGGAAATTCAGCAGCAAGCGTGAAAAGATTTTGGATAATACTGAGCCATGCCAGACGAATATCAGGCGTAGCCAGTGTTGTTGGGGGCGAACGATCATGGTTATCTTCGGAAAATGTGAAAGCCGGGACATTAAACGTGATCGCGATCAATGTTGCAAGCTTATAGCAACATTATCTAAACATCTTTTCCTGCTGACCATAGTGGGCATTGAAGCTACAGGTGTGCTCCATTTTTAGAAGTTATATTGTATGTTGTAACTAAATAAGGGCGATTAAAAAACCCGGCCTGAACCGGGTTAACGTATTAGCACAGTGGCTTAACCGCTTCGCGCATGCCTTTCGCCAGGATAGAACCCAGGTCGGCAGAAACCTGTTCGACCAGCCCGGGAACCTGTGTCAGATCCTGTTCCCAGTGATCTTTTACGGCCAATACCGCGTTGACCAGCGCTTCGGTAGTAATCTGGCGGTCACGATGCTGAGCCCACAACACCTGGAAACGCTCCATCCAATGCGCATCATCCTGAACCGGATAAGATTCACCGTTACGCTCACCACGGTAGAAAGCAATCAAGGCTGCCAGGGCAAATGTCAGACGCAGCGGCAGTTGGCCGCTGGCCTTCTGCCCTGCCAACAACTGCGGCAGAATACGGGTGCGGAATTTGGTCATGCCATTAAGCGCAATCGACAATAGTTGATGCTTAATGTACGGGTTGCAGAATCGGCCGGTCACCGCGCTGGCAAATGAAGCCAATTCATCACGCGGCAGATCCAGCACCGGAATAATCTCTTCATAGATAGCTTTCTCAACGAAGGCGCGAATCTCAGCATCATTCATTGCCTCACCCACGGTATCAAGCCCTGCCTGCCAGGCGACCGGTACCAGGGCTGTGTGCGCACCGTTGAGAATGGCGACTTTACGCTCTTTATACGGCTTGATGTCATCAACAATCAGAACATTCAGCGGGTATTTATCGAGGCGAAGTTCAGTGGCTAATGATTTTGGCCCCTGAATAACAAACAGATAAAAGTGTTCTGCGGTATCAAGAAACGCATCATGATAACCCAGTTCAGCTTCAAGCTTCGCAACTTCGTCACGTGGGTAACCGGTAACAATACGGTCCACCAGCGTAGAACAAAATGCGTTTGCCTGGTCCAGCCACTGTACGAATGCTTCCGGCAACGCCCATTCCTGAGCATAACGCAAAACCAGTTCATGCAGCGCTTCACCATTGTAATCAATCAGCTCGCAAGGAATGATAATCCAGCCTTTATCAAGCGCACCGTTGAAATGGCTATAGCGTTCGAACAGCAGTCGGGTCAGTTTTGCCGGATAACTCACAGCCGGCGCATCATCAAACTTATCACCCGCGTGGTAGCTAATACCCGCTTCCGTGGTGTTAGAGAAAACAAAACGCATTTCAGGATTATGCGCCAGCTTCAGGAACTCATCGTATTCGCTATAGACGCTGATTTCGCGGTTAACCGAACGAATTAAACGGGCATCGCTGACGGCCTCGCCCTTTTCATTCAAACCACGAATGATGGTGGTATAGAGACCATCCTGGGTACTCAGTGACGGCGGAAAAGTACTTTCGATAGGACGAACAATGACCACACCAGCGTTCAGATCGGTATGTTCATTCAGCAGATCAACTTGCCAGTCAACAAAGGCGCGCAGGAAGTTTCCTTCACCAAACTGAATAATGCGTTCAGGATAGTGAGCACCGGGAAAATCGCGACGATTTAGTGTTTGCACAATGGGTTCCCTTTTTGATTAGTCATACAACCTGATTGAATTGGTCCAATAGGTTAGCAAACTTTAATACAATGAAACCCTGTTTTGATCAATCCCCGGTGACAAATTAGAGCGTTTTATAAAAAAGTGTGGTCCCGGCCACTGTTCCATCAGGCATTTTTGCATAGTCAGGGATTACCCCTGCTTTTTGCCATCCACAATTGTGGTAGAACAACTCGGCGGCGCTGCCTGTAGACGTATCAAGAACCAGGAGGGTTTTCCCTTCATGATGGGCGCAAATTTCCAGTGTATTCATCAATTCCCGGGCTATCCCGCACCGCCGTGCAGAGGTATGAACCAGGAGTTTGGCAACGTCTGCACGATGAGGCTGGTTTTCGGGTTGATCAATAATGAGCTGAACGGTCCCAACAAGGGTCCCTTGCGCATTTTCAGCCCCCAGAACAATGCGTTCTCCACAAGAGACACTTTGTGCAACACGCGTCCAAAAAGGCCGCGACTTATCGCGGTTAAAAGGGAGCATAAAACTGACAGATGCGCCATCGTTCACGCACTGTTCAAGGACATCACTAAGCTCGTCGATTCTCGACAGGATCTGTTCCGCGCTCAGTATAAAGCAGGGGGTGTGGGTAGCCATTTAGTCTCCTTAGATTGACCCCTTCATACTGCAATTAACAATTACATAACACAAGGAGTCGAATCATAGGATTATGTTATCTATGGCTTATTCATTTGCAGCACTAACCAGTGGTAGATAACAGTGACAACGTAACGTTGCTGTTGCTCGCTCAACGGTTGCCCCTGAGGTATATCATGCCATTTGGCCAGACATCCCCTACAGCAGGTCGCCGTGGCATGTTGAGCGATAAACACCGGATGTCCACGCATCGGCGTTTGCTTTCCGTCATTGGTCGGGAGCGCGGGAGCCAGGCGCTTAGCAATAAAATCGGCCGCATGTTGTTCAATGACCGGCGCACCTTTTTCCAGACAATATTGTCTTTCTTTCTGACCGAGACGAAACCGCGATCGAAAAGTCGATTTCGCCAGTCGGGCAAAAAGCGAGTCGAGCGTGTTCATCAGTAAACCGAGCGCCCTAACTGTTGAGTTAATTGTTCCAGTACCGCAATACCCGCCAGCGAGTTCCCTGCGGGATCCAGTTCCGGACTCCAGACCGCAATCGCCATCTCATGCGGCACGATCGCCACAATACCGCCACCGACACCCGATTTCGCCGGCAAACCTACCCGCCAGGCAAACTCCCCGGCATTTTGATACATACCGCTGGTCGCCATTAGCGCGTTAATCTGCCGCGCCTGCATCGGCGTGACCACGGGCTCCGCAAGATGAAAGGCATGCCCCTGATTCGCCAGAAAGACGAACGTGCGCGCCAGCTCCACACAGCTCATTTTCAGCGCGCAGTAGTGAAAATAATTTTGCAGAACGGTCGTCACATCGTGATGAAAATTACCAAAGGACTTCATCAGCCAGGCAATTGCCGCGTTGCGGGCTGAGTGCTCAAACTCAGAGCGTGCCACCGTCGTATCATAAGCAATATCTGAAACGCCACTTAATGCACGTACCACTTCCAGCATTCGTTGCCGTGGCGCACTCAGGCGACCTTGCAGCATATCGCAAACCACCAATGCCCCGGCATTGATAAAGGGATTACGCGGTATACCCTGCTCCATTTCCAGCTGCACCAGCGAGTTAAACGGGTGACCGGAAGGATCTTTGCCAACACGTTGCCAGATCTCGTCTTCCTGGTAATGACGCATTGCGACAACCAGGCTAAGCACCTTTGAAATCGACTGAATAGAAAAACGTTCTTGCGCATCCCCCGCCTGATAGTGCTGACCATCAACGGTGCAAATGGCAATACCCAGTTTTGAGCCATCGACAGAGGCTAATGCAGGAATATAATCGGCAACTTTTCCCTGACCAATCAGCGGACGAACCTGCTGCACAATGGTCTCTAAAATTGAATTGTCCATGGCCCTGGCCACAACATGCTCCTTGCTCGCAGGTATGAAAGGCCTGCGAGTATAACAGAGCTGAATACACAGCGTCAGGCCGGAAGACGGAATCTGGCAACGGCCTGCATAAGCTGATGAGATTCATGATGTAACTGTAAGGAGGAATCAGACGCAGCATTCACCAGATCGCTGGTCTGTCGGGCTTCGTTATTCAGAGCCTGAAGCTGACTGGTCAACTCGTGAATACGGGTTCCTTGATTCATCGTCGCAGCAGAAATATCATTCAGTAAGGCGCCAAGATTTTCCACCAGCGATATAACCTGCTGTAAGTTGTCATCCAGTCCGTTCACCGCATGAAATCCCTCGTCAATACCCGCTAAGGAATGATGAATCAGCGCCTGAATATTCTGCGTGGACTGACTGCTTTTTCTCGCCAACAACCCAACTTCTTTTGCAACAACCGCAAATCCACGCCCTTGTTCACCAGCATGCGCAGCTTCAATCGCCGCATTTAACGCCAGAATATTGGTCTGAAACGCGATGCTGTCAATCAGTGAGATGATCCCGCGCATCTCTGATGAACGGGCAACAATTGCCTGCATCGACGCATTTACCGTTGCCATCATCCGGTTGCCACCCGCAGCAATATCCCGCGCCTGCACGGCGCGTTGATTCGCCAGTTGAGCAAACCCACTGTTATCCTCAACATGTGTTTCCAGAAACGAAATATGTGATGTCACCGTATTTAGCTCATCGCTCTGTTTCGCGGATTGCTGATATAACTGTTTATTGCTTTGCGTAAGCTGAGTGATATTTCCCACCATTGAGGTCGTAGCGTCATTCACCTGTTGCACCAGCATCCGTAGCCCCTGCTGCATCGCGTCGATACGTGAGCTCAGTTGTGTCACTTCACGATTAAACTGGCTCACCTGGGGGGCTGGACGGGAAAGATCGCCAGCCGCTAACACATCAATATGATCGATCAGTCGTCTCAGTGGCGCGATTACCCAGCGGGACATACTGCGCCAGACCAGTACCGCAATCACCACCAGCACAAGAGGAATAAATAAAAAGAGGTGCTGTAAACGTTCAAGACTGGTCAACAGCTGCTCTCGCCCTTTTTCCGTCTGCTGGAAACTGTCTTGCTGAAAACGTGCATAATTTTCATTAAAGTCTGTCTGAAACGCCTGAACAGGCACGGCAAAAAACGCATCAATGCTATTGGATTGCATTAATCCATCGGCCTGCTCCTGAATACCGCTATAAAAACGCTGATAGCTCTCCATCAAGTCGGGAGGCTGATGCGGATCCATTGCAAGCCAGGCATCCCATGCCGTTTTTGACTGCGTTAACGCATGCTGGGCCTCTTCCATTAACGGGCGCCAGCTCCCTTCCGAGCCGGTAGCCGCATCCTGCATAAAGTAAACGCCAGCACGATTAAGTAAGTCGCTGGCAGATAACAACGCCACCCTTGCTTCATCGATCTTCGACTGTTGCAAAAGCACCTGCTGATTATGCTGTTCATTAATCTGCGCGTCCCTGACAGAGGCTGAGAGCATAAGCGAGGATGCAATCTGCAAAACAGAGAACAGTGCAATAATACAAATGATACCGGTTAACAGACCAAACTGACGGGGAGTCAGGCGACGAAAAATTTGCGTTATGTTCATATTACTCTTCTGTATCAAAGCGTTAGGCGCGAGTGTACGCAGAGTAAATGACAAATTTATTGCAGAAATAAGACGGGTGCCCCTGCAGAGGCACCCGGGCTATCAGAGACGATTTTTCCAGACGGTTTGCACATTGCAAAACTCATGCAGACCAAAGTGAGAAAGCTCACGACCAAAACCGCTTTTCTTCACGCCGCCAAAAGCAACGCGAGCATCACTGGCACTGTAACCATTAATAAACACGCCACCACACTCCAGACGGGCCGCCATAGTTTGCGCCAGTGCCTCATCCGCGGTAAACAACGTCGCCGACAAGCCGAACTCGCTGTCATTAGCCAGTGCTAATGCGTGCTCAGCATCCTTCGCGACGGTAATCGCCGCAACCGGGCCAAACAGCTCCTGACGAAACGCAGTCATTTCCGGCGTAACATCACCCAGTACCGTCACGGCATAGTAATTACCCTGACCAGCTATTTTTTCCCCACCGAGGAGTAAGCGCGCTCCTTGAGCCAGTGAATCTTCAACCTGCTGATGCAGTTCATCCCGCAGATCAAAACGTGCCATTGGGCCGAGATCGTTCTCTTCATTTAGCGGATCGCCCATTTTCAGTGCACTGGCTGCCGCAACAAAACGGTGGGTGAATTCTGCCGCAATCCCTTCTTCAATAATAAAGCGTTTCGCTGCGGCACAAACCTGCCCGGTATTCTGATAACGCCCTGCCACTGCGGCTTTAACCGCTAAATCAAGGTCTGCATCATTAAGCACGATAAACGGATCGGAACCGCCTAACTCAAGCACGCATTTCTTCAGCGCTGCACCAGCCTGAGCGCCAATCGCAGCACCAGCACGAACGCTGCCCGTCACCGTTACCGCCGTGATACGCGGGTCATTGATCATCTGACTCACCCCGGCGTTATCGGCATTCACCCAGCCATATACCCCAGCGGGTATTTCCGCATCGGTAAAGACCTGGGCGATAATCGCGGCACAACCAGTGACATTCGGTGCATGCTTTAACAGATAGCCATTTCCGGCCAGCAAAATCGGCACGGCGCCGCGCATAACCTGCCAGAGCGGAAAGTTCCACGGCATGATCGCCAGAATAGTCCCCAGGGGACGGTACTCAATCACGGCCTGGTGATTCTCAACCTGCGTGGCCTCGGTACTGAGCATCGCTGGCCCATGTTCGGCGTACCAGTCACATAATGCCGCAGACTTTGCCACTTCCGCACGTGCCTGCCTGACGGGCTTACCCATTTCACGCGAGATACACTGCGCCATCTCTTCGGCGCGTTCACGCAGCGCTTGTCCGACCCGGCGCAACATCTGTGCGCGATGGGTGACGGTCGTGCGTTTCCATGCGTTGAATCCCGTCGCCGCCAGATTCAGCGCGTGGGTAATCTCATCGTCGCTGGCCCACGGCATTGCCGTCAGCATTTCGCCACAGGTCGGGTCAACGGAAATAGCATGTGTTGCTGCTGTGATGGTCATAAGTGCCTCTCTTTCTCGCAAGGTATGGTTATATCATGCGCAGGTTTACTCTTTCTGAAAAATGAATAATATTAACCATACCATTCACGAACAGAGAAAATTATGGACCTGACGCAACTTGAAATGTTCAATGCCGTCGCAGAGACCGGCAGCATCACGCAGGCTGCGGCGAAGGTGCATCGCGTGCCGTCCAATCTCACCACGCGTATTCGCCAGCTTGAAGCGGACCTTGGCGTCGATCTGTTTATTCGTGAAAATCAACGTCTGCGGCTTTCTCCCTCCGGGCACAATTTTTTGCGTTACAGCCAGCGGATCCTGGCGCTGGTAGAAGAAGCGAGGATGGTGGTCGCAGGTGATGAACCACAGGGATTGTTCTCTCTGGGATCGCTGGAAAGTACAGCCGCCGTGCGTATTCCGGCCACACTTGCCGAATATAATCAGCGCTACCCTAAAATCCAGTTTGCACTGGCAACAGGACCGTCCGGTACCATGCTGGACGGTGTGCTCGACGGTACGCTGAACGCCGCTTTTGCTGATGGCCCTATTACCCATCCAGGTCTTGAAGGAATGCCGGTGTACCGTGAAGAGATGATGATTGTCACCCCACATGGCCACCCCCCCATCAAACGGGCCAGCGATGTGAATGGTTACAATATCTATGCCTTTCGCGCCAACTGTTCCTATCGCCGCCACTTTGAAAGCTGGTTTCACGCCGATCGCGCCATGCCAGGCACGATCCATGAAATGGAGTCCTACCACGGCATGCTGGCCTGTGTGATTGCCGGCGCGGGAATCGCGCTGATTCCACGTTCTATGCTGGAAAGCATGCCAGGCCACCATCAGGTCAATGCCTGGCCGCTGAGTGAAAACTGGCGTTGGTTAAATACGTGGCTGGTCTGGCGTCGGGGGGCGATGACGCGACAGCTGGAAGCATTTATTGAGGTACTGGAACCTCAGCTGTCGCAAAATGCAGATTAACTGGCGAACGTCAGATGGCAAGGCAGTTGCTCAAGCTGCTGCCGCACCTCTTCATTGAGTCGCGCATCGGTCACGATATCCGTCAACGCATCCAGATGTGTGACGTTGAAAAGTGACCATGCACCGTATTTTGAACTGTCTGCCAGCAGTACGCGACGTTTGGCGTTTGCAATCAGGTCGCGCTTCAGACCGGCCTTTTCTTCCGTCGGTGCGGTGATCCCGCGGGTCAGATCCCAGCCGTTACAGCTTAGAAACGCGATATCCGGCCACACGTTTTGCAGCAGTTTACGCCCGTGCTCGCCGATACAGGACTGGCTGGAGTCATCAATACGCCCGCCAATGATCGTCACTTCAATTTGCTTGAACTCAGAAAGAAATAGCGCAATGTGCAGATCGCTGGTGATGACGCGCAACGGCAGATGGGTAAGCTGGCGCGCCAGTTCAATCATCGTCGTTCCCGCATCCAGGATAATGGCGTCCCCGGCTTTCACCAGGCTTGCCGCCGCGCAGGCAATAGCCTGTTTTTCCATCAGGCTGCGCTGCATTTTTTCATGTGTGGTTGGTTGCGAAGGGATAAACCGGTTAAGCGTCACGCCGCCGTGAGTACGGCTGATAACACCTTCCTGATCGAGTTTAATCAGGTCGCGGCGAATGGTCGCCGGAGAGGCCTGAGTCACAGCGACAAGCTGTTCAACTGTCGCCAGATTATGCCCTTTCAGATAATCCATAATCTGTTCTAACCGATTATATCCCTTCATTTTAATCCCGCGTAATTTGCATTGCTAACTGGATGGACACGGCCATGCTCTCAGACTTGGCTTTACCTGTCCAGGCAATATCAAACGCCGTGCCATGGTCTGCAGAAGTGCGAATAAATGGCAATCCGGCGGTGATATTCACCCCATCATAGAATCCCAGCAATTTTAGCGGAATATGGCCCTGATCGTGATACATTGCCACCACCATGTCATACATACCTTCGTGGCACTGCATAAAGACAGTATCTGGTGGACATGGTCCCGTAACATTTAACCCTTTCGCTTGCATTGCCTGCACCGCGGGTCCGACAATCGTTATCTCTTCCTCGCCAAACAGGCCATTTTCGCCGGCATGGGGGTTGACGCCTGCGACCGCAATACGTGGATTATCAAACCCGACACGACGCAGGAAATCATCTGCGACCTGAATGACTGTTTTTACACGCTGTTCACTGAGCGTATCAAGGAATTTACGTAGTGCAATATGCGTGGTGACATGAATCACTTTAAGCTGTTCGGTATACAGCACCATCGCATAGTCTTTGCTGTTGGTCAGTTGCGCCAGCAGTTCGGTATGGCCGGGATAATGATGTCCCGCCATGTGCAGTGCTTCTTTATTCAGCGGCGCAGTGGCAATGGCCTTAACTTCACCACTTAGCGCCAGTGCTGTAGCGCGTTTAATACAGCGATAGGCCAAATCACCCGCCTGCGCTTGCACCACCCCCGGTTCAAGCGCCGCAGGATCGGCAAGGGGTTCGTCAATCACGTTGATAACACCGGGGGCGAATTGCGCCTGGGTTACGCTGTCGATAACCCGGAGTTCCGCTGGCGGCGTGACATTTAATGACTGGATACGACGCAGCGTTTGGGCACATCCCACAACCACAACCGGAGCGCCAGACAGCTCTCCCTCCACCAGCGATTTAATAATAATCTCAGGTCCAATACCTGCAGGGTCGCCCATAGTTACTGCAATAATGTTATTCACTCATGTTCTCCTCGATAAAATTTAAAACCTGACGCAACGTCGTTTCGTCACCGAATCCCCCTGCCTTTGTCATAACCGGGCGTTGCCAGTCGCCACCGACAAAATGACCGTACGGCACACACTGGGCCACACGGTCAGTAATACGAAATCCTGTTGCCTTAAGGGCGTCTGCAACCGCCATCGCCACATCACCGCCAGAGAGATACAGCGCGCCTGGCGATACCTCCTGCAAAACCTGCCGGATAAGCTGTCCAAGAAACTGGCAGATTTTTTCACCGAGCTGAGCGCGATTCATCCCCATACGCACGCACAGCTGCGGAATATGATGGCGTGCTTCACTGTCGGGACTTGTGTGAACAATGCAGTGCCTACCAGAGGAGAGGATCCTAACGATGCGCTGCGCGTACTCTGTCGAGCTACCGCTGAAGATATTTTCGATATCAATGAATACAGTCCCCACCTGCGGGTCCTGGTACACAGCGGCAATCTGCTGTTGAGCGATTTCACTCATTGAACCCACTACCGCCAGTAAACACTGTGAGGACGGTGTCCGGACATGGCGGGCCAGCGCGTCACAGATCCCGGCAGACCCCACCAGCAGCGGCAGCTCATCCTGCATCAGCGCATCAGTAACAATCACATCAAGGTCAGCGTCAGTCCGGGCATCCACAACCCAAATCTGCGGCGTCTCAACAGCAGGCTCGCGCAGGTGCTGCATGTAGTCATTCAGTGACATCGCCCGACACGCAATGGTGGTTTGTGCCTGTATCACCTCACAAATATCGGCACTCATCACCGGTGTTTTCGGATCGCTGGCAAATTCGGTCTGCGTTACCGGAATACCGTTAACGAGGCACTGCCCCTGCTCGGTGGTTCGCCCGACTGAGGGACAAGCCAGTGCCACGATGGCCCGCTTTTTACCTGTAATCCGCATTAACGCGTCCAGTTCGGCCCCCGGGTTTCCGCGCAATGTTGAATCTATTTTCTTCAGCCACTGCGTCTGAGGACCAGCCTGACTCGTCAGAGCCAGCTCACTTACTCTGGCGGCGGCCTGCTCTGCCTCCAGCGCACGACTATCCGTGTTGATGACCAGCACATCTACATCATCGGCACAGGGCAATGTGAAAGCGACATTTACCGTCATTCCCGTCAGCGCCAGACTCACCCCCGCATCATTTCCCCCCGTAAAGTCATCAGCAATGACAAGGATCTGGGGTCTTACAACATGTCTACTCATCCATGCTCCGGGTTGTTGTATGTTGATAATGATTATATTCAATCACATTTGATTAAATGTGAGCAAGCTCAAGTTATTCATCTCCGAGATAAATTATAAATTTAGCCCATGATGCAATCGTTCCTGAATCTCAGTGAGCGAATTCAATCACTCGAACAACAGGAGAATGCTGTGGCAACAATCAATAGCACCGTCATTAGCGGTTCGAATGCTATCCCCGCACTGGAGCCGTTACTGGCAGGTAAACGCCAGCTGTTACTGGTGACGGATAGCAATATTGTCGGACTGGGCGCGGTAACACAGATCCGCAACTTACTGACCAACGATGGACGTCATGTGGCTCTGATTGACAATGTGCCTGCAGAACCCGGGCATCACGATGTCAGCGCACTATTAAAAAACGTACAAGGTCTCAACGTAGAAATGGTGATCGGTATCGGCGGTGGTAGCGTACTGGATGTGGCGAAACTGCTCTCCGTCTTATGCCATCCTGAATCTCCAACGCTTGACGCCATGCTGGCGGGAGAAAAACCGCTGCAACGCGTTGCTTCTGTGCTGATCCCCGCCACAGCAGGTACGGGTTCTGAAGCGACTCCCAATGCGATTCTGGCGATCCCGGAACAAAACACCAAGGTCGGAATCATTTCTCCGGTGCTATTACCGGATTACGTGGCCCTGTTGCCAGAACTCACCACCAGCATGCCGGCGCATATTGCCTCGTCCACTGGCATCGACGCGCTATGTCATCTGATCGAATGCTTTACCGCTACCGTCGCCAATCCGGTAAGTGATAACGCTTCGCTCATTGGCCTGCGTAAGCTACTCAACCATATCGAAATCTCCGTCAATGAGCCGGAAAATCTGCTGGCCAAACTGGAGATGCTGTGGGCATCGTATTACGGCGGTGTGGCGATTAATCATGCTGGTACTCACCTGGTCCACGCGCTCTCTTACCCGCTCGGCGGTCGATACCATCTCCCACATGGCGTCGCTAACGCCATTCTGTTAGCACCCTGCATGAAAGTGATTCGCCCATTTGTGGTCGACAAGTTTGCCCTGGTGTGGGATCTGCTGCCTGACGCTGACTCAACACTCAGTGCCGAAGAAAAATCCCGCGCCCTGGTGGAGTACTTCGCCACACTCGTGAAACGACTGAACCTGCCCGATAACCTGGCAACGCTTGGTGTACCGTCTACTGATATTCCCGCACTGGCCGATGCCGCACTGAACGTAAAACGCCTGATGAATAATGCTCCCTGCGAGGTGAGTCATGAGGATATTCAGGCCATTTATCAAACTCTGTTTCCAGAACTGAATACCAAAGGAGTGAATCATGAGTAAGAAAATCTGTGGTGTACTGACGGCAATCGTTACCCCGTTCGACCACGACGGCGGGCTTAACCTTAAAGAACTGAGAAACCAGGTAAACCGCCAGTTAAATGCCGGAAACGGTATTTTCTGCGGCGGCACAAACGGTGAGTTTTTTGTGCTCAACGAGGAAGAAAAAATAGCAGTGACCCGCACCTGCGTTGAGGAAGTTGCTGGGCGGGCGAACGTAGTGGCGCATATTGGTGAAATCTCTACCCGTGAAACCATTCGTCTGGGCAAGCAAATAGAAAAACTGGGCGTCGATGCCGTATCGGTGATTACCCCGTATTTTGTTCCGCTCAAACAGCAGGAACTGATAGCTCACTATACCGCGATTGCCGACGCGCTATCGGTACCGGTATTTCTCTACAACATTCCGGCACGTACGGGAAATACCATTGAACCGGAAACAGCCAGAGTGCTGGCGGCACACCCGAACATTATCGGGATCAAAGACAGTGCCGGCAGTTATGAAAGTCTTAGCAGCTTCCTGGATGCAGTTAAAGATATCGAGGGATTTGATGTGCTGAATGGTCCAGATTCACTCATTCATCAGGGATTTGTTGATGGCTGTTCAGCCTGTATTTCCGGTTTGGCGAACGTAGCGCCAAAAGAAATTAACGCTATCTGGGCGCGATTCAAGGCCGGTGATGTTGTCGGATCGCATGAAGCACAGGAAAGCGTCACAGGTTTGCGAACCGAGCTCTATAAAGTTGCGTTCTCGCCCGCCGCAGTCAAAAAAGCATTGCAAATCATGGGGCACGAGGTAGGCGCAAGCCGTTACGCTGTCACGTTTGATGCTCATCAGGAACGCCAGATCCAGCAAATTATCAATAACTATTTACGATAGACACTTTTACAGCGGCGGCAACGCCGCTTAACTAACAGGATTGTATTATGAAAGTCATCTGTACATCACCTTCATTTGCCAAATACGATCAGCAACCGATCAAACTGCTTAACGACGCCGGACTTGAGTTAATCATGCTACCTGCAGATGCCGGTTTAGAAGCGCTTGCACCTCATCTGGAACAGACAGTGGCAATGATCGTCGCTTTTACCGATGTTAATGCCGGACTAATAGCTGCGGCACCGAATCTGAAAATCGTCTGCAAACACGGCGTGGGCGTCGATAATATTGACCTCAATGCCACGCGTGAAAAAGGTATTTTTGTTACCAATGTGCCGGATGCCAATAAGCATGCCGTCGCAGACTTTGCGTTTTCCCTGATCCTTAACTGTGCGCGTCAACTCCCCTACGCGATTGAACAAACCCGCGCGGGAAACTGGCCACGGATCTTCGCCTCCGATGTATATGGAAAAACGATTGGCATTATTGGGTTAGGTAATATCGGTAAACAGGTTGCACTGCGAGCCCGCGGCTTTAATATGCGCGTGCTGGCTCACGACGCATGGCAGGATGCACAGTTCGCCGCAGATAATCACATTGAATACGTTTCGCTCGATGAACTAACAGAACAAAGTGATTTCATCACGTTACACACTCCGCTGACGCCTGAAACCAAAAATCTCTTTGATTTAGCGCAGATGAAAAAAATGAAGAGCACTAGTTATCTCATAAACGTTTCACGCGGTGGTGTCGTTAATGAAGAGGATCTCTTTCTGGCTCTCACGCAGGGTGTCATTAAGGGCGCTGCCGCCGATGTCTTTTTACAAGAGCCGTGCAATTCACACCCCTTATTTGCGCTCGATAATTTCATCCCTACGGCACATATTGCAGGATATACCGAGGGTGCGATCAGCAATATAGGCGAGCAATGTGTTTATAACATCATTGAACATGTCATTCATCAGCGTAAGCCTAAAAATATAATGAACGGATTATAACATTGTGGAGATAACCCTACCCTTTCCACAATAATAAAAATGAACATCTACCATGGGCCAGATATATGAATAATTTTGCAGAAAAATCCCGAATTCGTTGGTGGATTGCGGGATTAATGTGGCTTGCTATTGCAATTAACTATATTGACCGGACGGTATTATCTGCTGCAGCACCTCACCTCATTGATGAGCTAAAACTCGATCCTGAAATGATGGGGTTTATCATGGCGGCGTTCTTCTGGTCATATTCTTTACTGCAAATACCGGCAGGTTGGTTTGCTGACCGTTTTGGTCAGAAAAAAGGTCTGGGTTTTGCCGTCGCGTGGTGGTCAATCGCCACCTCAATGATGGGTTTAGCCACTGGATTTAAATCTCTACTCGCATTGAGACTCGCTCTGGGCGTCGGTGAAGCCGCCGCCTATCCAAGCAATGCAGGGATCGCTGCGCGCTGGTTCCCGGATCGGGAGCGGGCCACCGTCTCAGGATTGTTTGACAGTGCCTCTAAATTTGGTGGTGCCGTCGCGATGCCGCTTATTGTCTGGATGATCTACCAGTTTGACTGGCGGATGACATTTCTGATTATTGGTGGTGTAGGCATTTTTTGGGTCATTGCCTGGTATTTTATTTATACAGAAAACCCGGAGGACCACAAAAGGATCAGTACAAGCGAAATTAAACATATTCGCGAAGGGCAAAAGCAAAAACACGGCGACAAATCCGTATTACCGATGCGTTGGTATAAACTGTTGCGCTACCGTAACATTTGGGCAATGTGTATCGGTTTCTTTACCATCAACTATACATCCTATTTCTTTATTACCTGGCTACCCACTTATCTGGTAAAAGACAAAGGAATGGATTTTATCAAAATGGGGATGGTTGCCGCCCTGCCATTATTATGTGGGATGGTGATCGAAGTCTTTGCCGGCTGGGCCTCTGACCGTATGGTACATAAGCGGATCCTGTCGCTGACTGCCACAAGAAAATTATTCCTGACAATCGGTCTGTTAATGGCTTTATGTATTGGTTTTGCCCCTTTTACTGATTCCGTGTTTATGACCGTGTTTTTACTGTGTGTGGCGAAATCAGGCACCACGGTTGCCGCCTCGCAGGTCTGGGCACTACCGGGTGACGTTGCACCTAAAAACAGCGTATCGATTGTTGCAGGGTTACAGAATACTGTCTCCAATATGGGAGGCGCGGTAGGACCAATTATTACCGGAGCCATTGTTGCAGCCACTGGCTCCTTTACCTGGGCGCTGGTGTTCTCTGCCGCACTGGTGGTTCTGGGAATTTTGAACTATCTGTTTTTGATGGGTAAAGTTGAGCCAATCATCGACAGTGAGCATGAAGCGTTGTGCATGAAAGAAGCGCAGCTGCACTAAACTCGCTCAGGTAACGGTATTCTCCGGTCAGTCAGTAGTACTGACCGGCTTTATTTTCTCTCGTAATGCACCGCATTATCATCCGCAAAACAGCGTGATCTTAATCACGAAATGATTGTATTTTCACCAGTAAACGTTTTAAGATCGCCACCTCTCCTTTTTGCAGTTAACCCGATTTATACATATGACAACAAACACTGTTTCCCGCAAGGTCGCGTGGCTACGGGTAGTTACGCTTGCTATTGCCGGTTTTATTTTCAATACCACTGAGTTTGTCCCGGTCGGGTTGCTGTCCGACATTGCGCAAAGTTTTAATATGCAGACCGCGCAGGTTGGGATCATGTTGACGATCTACGCCTGGGTGGTAGCCCTGATGTCGCTGCCCTTCATGCTGCTCACCAGTCAGGTAGAACGCCGCAAGCTGCTGATCTGCCTGTTTGTCGTGTTTATCGCCAGCCACGTACTCTCTTTCCTGGCATGGAATTTTACCGTGCTGGTGATTAGCCGTATTGGTATTGCTTTCGCACACGCCATTTTCTGGTCGATCACTGCATCGCTGGCGATACGCCTTGCTCCGGCCGGGAAACGCGCGCAGGCACTCAGCCTGATTGCGACCGGCACCGCGCTGGCGATGGTATTAGGCCTGCCTATCGGACGCATCGTCGGCCAGTATTTTGGCTGGCGCACTACCTTCTTCGCCATCGGTATGGGCGCGCTAATTACCCTGCTTTGCCTGATTAAGCTTCTGCCCAAATTACCCAGTGAGCATTCCGGTTCATTAAAAAGCCTGCCGGTGTTATTCCGCCGTCCGGCGTTAATGAGCCTGTATCTGCTGACGGTGATTGTGGTCACTGCGCATTATACGGCTTATAGCTATATCGAACCCTTTGTGCAGACTGTCGCCGGGCTGAGCGCTAACTTTGCCACTGTGCTGCTTCTGGTTCTCGGTGGCGCGGGTATTATTGGCAGCGTAATTTTTGGCAAGCTGGGTAATCAGTATGCCTCGGTGTTGATAAGCGCGGCTATCGCCCTGTTGACCCTGTGCCTGGTGCTGCTATTGCCTGCTGCTGATAGCGAAATGCACCTGGCTGTCCTGAGTATTTTCTGGGGTATTGCCATTATGGTGATCGGCCTGGGAATGCAGGTGAAAGTACTGGCACTGGCTCCGGATGCCACTGACGTCGCAATGGCGCTGTTCTCCGGTATCTTTAATATTGGTATTGGCGCGGGAGCGCTGGTGGGAAATCAGGTAAGTCTGCACTGGTCGATGTCGACGATTGGTTACGTCGGTGCACTTCCTGCCGTTGCCGCGCTGATCTGGTCAGTGATTATCTTCCGCAAATGGCCGGTAACGCTGGAAGAACAACCACAGCAGCAATAAGAAAAAGGCCCGGTAGATATACCGGGCCCGTTGTTTAATGGTAGGTTTGGATGATTTCCAGCACGCCGTTAATAATAAACTGCACACCCATACACACCAGCAGGAAGCCCATCAGACGGGAAATAGCTTCGATCCCGCCTTTCCCCACCAGCCGCATAATTCCGCCAGAACTGCGCAGACATCCCCACAAGATAATCCCGACGACGGCAAAAATAATGGGCGGCGCAACCATGATCACCCAGTCCGGGAATTCGGAACCGTGCCGCACGGTAGAGGCCGAACTGATGATCATTGCAATCGTCCCCGGGCCGGCAGTACTCGGCATGGCCAGCGGAACAAAGGCAATATTGGCCGTCGGTTCGTCCTCCAGTTCTTCGGATTTGCTTCTCGCTTCCGGAGAATCATGCGCTTTCTGCTGAGGGAACAGCATACGAAAGCCGATAAACGCAACGATTAACCCGCCCGCAATACGCAACCCTGGAATCGAAATCCCAAACGTATTCATTACCACCTGCCCGGCGTAGTACGCGACCATCATAATGGCAAATACATAGACAGACGCCATTAATGACTGACGGTTACGCTCTGCGCTGTTCATGTTGCCAGCAAGGCCGAGAAACAGCGCCACGGTGGTTAACGGGTTTGCCAGCGGTAACAGGACTACCAGCCCCAGTCCTATTGCTTTAAACAAGTCCATCATAATGTCATCTTTCCTGTGCGTTTTTCGTCAACGGCAAGTATAAGGGCAAACTCCAGGGTTAAGCCATGTTGTCGATGTAAGGATTCATTAGTTCTCTTTACGCATAAACCCTACGGATCAGAACGTTAAAAACGCGCTATGCGTAGCGCGTTCCTGATGTTTTAGCAAAACGTGGCATGCGGCCACTCATTCATTTGACTTATATTTGCCTAAGCAATAGTATCAGCCGTGACTAACTACTTGCCAGGGCAACCATTGTGAAAAACACCAGTGATCTGTTCAATGAAATCATCCCACTGGGTCGTTTGATCTACATGGTTAATCAGAAAAAAGATCGTTTATTAAACGACTATTTGTCACCGCTGGATATCACGGCATCGCAGTTTAAGGTGCTCTGCTCCATCCGTTGTGCGGTGTGCATTACCCCTGTCGAATTGAAAAAAGTGCTGTCTGTCGATCTTGGCGCCCTGACGCGGATGCTGGACAGACTGGCCTGTAAAGGCTGGATAGAAAGGCTTCCGAATCCACATGACAAGCGCGGTGTACTGGTGAAACTCACCGAGCACGGCGCAGCAATTTGCGAGCAGTGTCATCAATTAGTAGGGCAAGACCTGCACCAGGAACTAACAAAAAACTTAACGGCGGAAGAAGTAGCAACACTTGAGCATTTGCTTAAGAGGATCCTGCCGTAAACAGAAAGAGGTATGACGATGTCCAGACGCAATACTGACACAATCACTATTCATAGCATTTTGGACTGGATCGAAAATAACCTTGAATCGCCACTCTCGCTGGAAAAAGTGTCTGAGCGTTCAGGTTACTCCAAATGGCACCTGCAGCGGATGTTCAAAAAAGAAACCGGCCATTCATTAGGTCAATACATCCGTAGCCGCAAAATGACTGAAATAGCGCAAAAATTGAAAGAGAGTAACGAACCGATCCTCTATCTTGCAGAGCGTTACGGTTTTGAGTCTCAGCAAACGCTGACCCGGACCTTCAAGAACTATTTTGATGTACCGCCGCATAAATATCGGGTGACGAATATGCATGGCGAATCCCGGTATTTGCTCCCGCTCAATCAATGCAATTGCTAATCGCCAGTTAACGACGTAACCGAGGAAATCATGAAACTTCTGTCTTATGCGATGCTGGCCCTGCTGCTTGTTGCGTCGGGCCAGAGCATGGCGGAACAGACCCCGCAACCGACAACGCAAAATAATCGCGACGCGATGATTATGCCCCCTGCGCACGATCAGTCCCCGTTCGATTTTAATCATATGGGTGCCGGCAGCGATAAATCCGATGAGTTAGGCGTGCCTTATTACAATATGCACAGCCTGTAATTATTTAGCCCCGTCACTGCGGGGCTTTTTTTTAACCCCTCACCTGCACAATCTTGCGCAAGCGAAAACCGAACACGTTGATATACAACCCCGCCATGATCAACAATGCACCAAGCAGTTGCAGCCCGGTTAACGTTTCATCCAGCAGCACTGCGGCACTGGCCAACCCTACCACGGGTACCAGCAACGACAATGGCGCAACACGCCAGGTTTCATAGCGCCCCAGCAGAGAACCCCAAATGCCATAGCCCACAATGGTCGCCACAAAGGCCAGATACACCAGGGACAGGATGGTGGTCATATCGATCGCCACAAGGCTCTGCACGATTTGCGCTGGGCCATCAAGCAATGCCGATGCCAGAAAAAACGGTACGACAGGAATTAATGCGCTCCACACCACCAGCGACATGACCGCTGGACGCGAAGTATGCTGCATAATTTTCTTGTTAAAGATATTACCGCAGGCCCAGCTCAGTGCCGCCGCCAGCGTCAGCATAAAGCCAAGCATACCAACATGTTGTCCATTGAGACTCGCCTCAATCAATACCAGCACACCGAACACCGCCAGCGCGATACCGACCAGTTGCTTCCCCTGCAAACGCTCGCCAAAGGCGAACGCGCCCAGCACGATAGTGAAAAACGCTTGCGCCTGTAAAACCAGCGATGCCAGACCGGCAGGCATCCCAAACTTGATGGCGCTAAACAGAAAAGCGAACTGACCGAAGCTGATGGTCAGGCCATAGCCAAGTAACAGCGAGAGCGGGATCTTCGGGCGGGCAACAAAAAAGATTGCGGGAAACACCACCAGTAAAAAGCGCAAGCCTGCCAGCATCAACGGCGGCATATTGTGTAGTCCCACCTTAATGACAACAAAGTTCAGCCCCCAAACTACGACAACCAGTAACGCCAGCAACCCATCTTTACGCGACATACCACCGCCCCTGCAAATATTAAATTTTTGTAAACAAGTTAAGGTAACGGAAATCGTTGTACCGTAACAGATCATTAATTCAGGTAGGCCACACAGGGCATTTTCAGACAACTTATTGAGTGTACATCACACTTTTAGCATGCTATTTGTTTCTGATATCTAAAAAAAACATAACAACATGCATTGTCGGGCAGAAAAATGAATATCTCACTGAGAAGGTCCACTCTCGCGTTACTCGCGTCATCTTTGTTATTAACCATTGGACGCGGAGCCACGCTACCATTCATGACGATTTACCTCAGTCGTCAGTATGGCCTGGGTGTCGATCTGATCGGTTATGCAATGACAGTAGCACTGACTATTGGCGTCGTTTTCAGTCTTGGATTCGGCATCCTGGCCGATAAATTTGAAAAAAAACGCTTTATGCTACTGGCGATCGCGGGCTTTGCTTGCGGCTTTATAGCGATTCCTCTGGTGCATAACGTGGTGGTGGTGGTTCTGCTCTTCGCGCTGATCAACTGTGCCTACTCCGTGTTTGCAACCGTGCTGAAAGCCTGGTTTGCCGATAACCTCTCAGCCACCACTAAAACAAAGATTTTCTCACTTAACTACACCGTGCTGAACATCGGCTGGACCGTTGGCCCGCCGTTGGGCACGCTACTGGTCATGCAAAGCATTAACCTGCCGTTCTGGTTGGCGGCCATATGTTCAGCCTTCCCGCTGGTGTTTATCCAGACATGGGTAAAACGCTCCGCAATTCCCTCTGAAGGTTTGAACGCGACAGTCTGGTCACCCTCAGTTTTGCTGCGCGATAAAGCATTATGCTGGTTTACGTTGTCTGCTTTTCTGGCCTCGTTTGTCGGTGGCGCATTTGCATCCTGTATTTCTCAGTACGTGATGGTGGTTGCCGATGGTGATTTTGCTGAGAAAGTGGTGGCGGTCGTCCTGCCCGTCAACGCAGCAATTGTGGTATCGCTGCAATATGCTGTCGGACGCAGACTGACGTCTGCAAACATCCGCCCGCTGATGGCTGCGGGTACACTTTTTTTTGTTATCGGTCTGGTCGGTTTTACCTTCTCTGGCAACAGCCTGCTGTTCTGGGGGATTTCAGCCGCCTTTTTCACCATTGGCGAGGTCATCTACGCGCCGGGTGAATACATGCTGATCGACAACATCGCACCGGCAGGTATGAAAGCCAGTTACTTTTCCGCCCAGTCACTGGGCTGGCTTGGCGCGGCGGTAAACCCATTAGTCAGCGGGGTCATCCTGACCACACTGCCCCCATGGTCGCTGTTTGTCGCACTAATGGTGGCGATTGTCCTGGCCTGGGCGTTAATGATAAAAGGCATGCGCGCCAAACCCTGGAGCCAGCCGGCAGTCTGCTGAAAATTACTGCGACAGTGCCAAAACGGCACTGTCGCCTGATTCAGATGGCAACCAACCCACGCACACCTTCTGCTGCCATATTTTCACCTGATCCACGTTGAATAATGCTGCCTCGCGACATTAACAGGTATTTGTCTGCAAGCTGTTCGGCAAAGTCATAAAACTGCTCCACCAGCAATATAGCCATATCACCACGATGGGCCAGTTGGCTAATAACCAGGCCAATCTCCTTAATCACCGAAGGCTGGATCCCCTCTGTTGGTTCATCGAGGATCAACAACTGCGGGCGACTGGCCAGCGCCCGGCCAATAGCTAACTGTTGCTGTTGCCCGCCCGACAAATCACCGCCCCGCCGGTATTTCATCTCCTGTAATACCGGAAACAACGCATAAATTTCATCCGGTACACGTTTTGCCTCTTGCGCTGAAAACCGGGAGAGTCCCAGCAACAGATTCTCTTCAACCGTCAGGCGAGGAAAAATATCGCGGCCCTGCGGCACATACGCTACCCCCGCCAGTACCCGCTGATGTGGCTTACGGAGAGTAATGTTTTTACCCTGCCAGATAACACTGCCGCTGCGGGTTGGAATCAGACCCATCAGGCACTTCAGCAGTGTCGTTTTGCCAACCCCATTACGCCCCAGCAGACATGTTACTTCACCGATACGCGCCTCAAAACTCACGCCACGCAGGATATGGCTGCCGCCATAGTATTGATTTAGTTCATTTACCTGTAGCATCAGCACTCCTTAGCGTCCGAGATACACTTCAATCACCTGCTCATTGGCCTGAACATCGCGCAGGCTCCCCTCGGCCAGTACCCGCCCCTGGTGCAATACCGTGACGTGATCAGCAATGCTCTCAACAAACCCCATATCGTGCTCAACCACCATCAGAGAATGTTTTCCGGCAAGCTGGCGAAACAGTTCAGCGGTGTATTCCGTCTCAGCATCCGTCATCCCGGCAGCTGGCTCATCCAGTAGCAACAAATGCGGCTCCTGCACCAGCAACATACCAATCTCCAGAAATTGTTTCTGTCCATGGGAAAGGCGTCCGGCACGACGGGCGCGTTCGTTACTCAGTCGCAACAGCGTCAACATGTCATCAATGCGATCCCGTTGTTCTCCCGATAAACACGCCCGTAATGACCCCCAAACGGATTTATCATTTTTCATCGCCAACTCGAGGTTCTCTTCCACCGTCAACGCTTCAAAAACGGTCGGTTTCTGAAATTTGCGACCAATGCCCTGGCGAGCAATGGCGATGGCGTCGAGTGATGTTAAATCAATGGATTGATCGTAAATCGCCCGCCCACTTTGCGGCTTCGTTTTACCGGTGATGACATCCATCAACGTGGTTTTTCCCGCGCCATTGGGTCCAATAACGCAGCGTAACTCGCCAACCCCAATATTGAGCGTCAAATCCGTTAGCGCCTGGAAACCATCAAAGTTAACGTTTATTTTTTCCAGTTGGAGCACCGGATCTGTTTGATTGCGAAAACGATCGCCCGGCATCTGGCGGGTAAAAAGCCCTTCATCTGGCTGCATTATTTGTCTCCCTTGCGAAACAGACCAATTACGCCTCGAGGCAAAAACAGCGTAACGCCAATAAAAATCAGGCCGAGAAACAGTTGCCAGTATTCAGGCATGATGACGGTAAACCAACTTTTAGCGCCGTTCACCAGCACCGCGCCAAACACCGGGCCAATCAACGTACCGCGCCCACCCAGTGCGACCCAAATCGCGGCTTCAATTGAGTTGGTGGGTGACATTTCACTGGGGTTAATGATCCCCACCTGCGGAACATACAGCGCCCCCGCCAGCCCGCACAGGACGGCAGAGAGTGTCCATACCAGTAGTTTGAAACCCTTTGGGTCATACCCGCAGAACATCAACCGATTTTCAGCGTCGCGAACGGCTGTCAAAATACGGCCAAATTTACTGCGAGCCAGCGCCCATCCGAGCCACAGCGCCAGAATCAGCAGCACAACGGTCGCCAGGAACAACGCGATACGTGTCGTGGTCGCCGTCACCGAAAATCCCAGAATGGTGGTAAAACCGGTAAATCCGTTATTGCCGCCAAACCCGGTTTCGTTACGGAAGAACAACAGCATGCCGGCAAAGGTCAGCGCCTGCGTCATGATGGAGAAATAGACCCCTTTGATTTTTGAACGGAAGGCAAACCAGCCAAACACCAACGCCAGCAAGCCAGGCACCATAACAACCAACATCATCGCCCAAAGAAAATGCTGCGTTCCCCACCAGAACCACGGAAGTTCAGTCCACGACAGGAACGACATAAAAGCTGGCACCCCTTCACCAGATGCCTGGCGCATCAGGTACATCCCCATCGCATAACCGCCCAGCGCAAAGAAAATACCGTGGCCCAGCGAGAGCATTCCCGCATATCCCCACACCAGATCCAGGGCAACTGCCACAATGGCATAACAGAGAATTTTCCCAACCAGTGTCAGTGTCCAGACAGATATCGCCAGCGGATGATCCGTAGGCAGCAGCGCGAGAAATGGCAGAATAATCAGTGCCAGCAGTAAAGCCAGCCCCAGCACACAGGTAATACGCGGCGCTTTGCGCGCCAGCGTTAATGTCATTGGCATCGTCATCAGTCAATGACCCTCCCTTTTAGCGCAAACAGCCCCTGCGGACGTTTTTGAATAAACAGAATAATCAGCACCAGAATCATAATTTTGCCGAGGACGGCCCCAACCTGCGGTTCGAGAATCTTGTTGAAAATCCCCAAACCAAACGCCGCCGCGACGCTCCCGGCAAGCTGTCCAACGCCTCCCAGCACCACCACCAAAAATGAATCAATGATGTAGCTTTGCCCCAGTTCTGGCCCAACGTTGCCCAACTGCGATAGCGCCACGCCCCCAAGTCCGGCAATGCCGGAGCCGAGACCAAATGCCAACATATCCACGCGCCCCGTGGGAACGCCGCAGCAATCTGCCATGCTGCGGTTTTGTGTCACTGCACGCACGCGCATACCCAGACGGGTTTTATTCAGCAACAACCAGGTGAAGGACAGCACCAGAATGGCAAATCCCAGCACCACAATCCGGTTCCACGGCAAAATCAGATTGGCATAGACCTGAATACCACCCGACAGCCATGCCGGGTTAGCTACCTCAAGGTTTTGCGCACCAAAGGTCATGCGCACCAACTGGATCAGCATCAGGCTAATCCCCCAGGTTGCCAGTAGCGTTTCAAGTGGGCGTCCGTACAAATGGCGGATCACTGTGCGTTCCAGCAGCATTCCCATAGCGGCGGTCAGCAGGAAAGCAACCGGCAGCGCAATCAGCGGATAAAAGGCTAACCACTGCGGGAAAAACTGGCTCATCAGCTGTTGCACTATCCAGGTACAATAAGCACCAAGCATCAGCATTTCACCGTGCGCCATATTAATGACGCCGAGTAACCCGTAGGTGATGGCCAGCCCCAGCGCCGCCAGCAATAAAATAGACCCGAGCGATAATCCCATAAACGCCTGGCCAAGCAACTCTCCAACCTTCATTCGATGTTCAATGGTATTCAGGCTTTCGCTGGCGGCAGCGCGTACACGCGCATCGGGTTCATGTTCCAGTTGGGTGAAAGGCTGTAATCGCGCTTGTGTTTCAGGATCATTGGATGCGCCCAGCAATTCGATGGCCCGGCGCCTGACATCGGGCGAACTACTGTTCAGTTGCAGGTTTGCCAGAGCAGCCGCCAGGGCGGATTTCACGCCAGCATCCGTCTCCTGCAGCAGCCTTTGCTGCAAAAATGGCAGCATCACTGGCAGTGCTTCACGTTGTAATGTTCGGGCAGCATTCATTCTAAAAGTGACATTGTCACTTAATAACTGATGAACAGACAATGTGCCAGCCACCAGGTTACGCAGGCGGTTAGTCAGGCGGATTTTTTTTAATTCACCACTGGGTGTGCTGGCCGCCCCCAGAGATTGCACACGCGAACCGTTCATCGTGAATGAATTTTTAACGTCATCGGTCAGCAGGTTTTCGCCACTCAGGGCATTAAGCAAAGGTAAACGCTGAACATCGGGGTTAATCGCCCATTGTTCCAGTAATGTCGCCTGCTGTGTCCGACTGGCCGCGGCGAAGGTATCGGCATCTGTTGCCTGCGCTATCCACGGCAAAAGCCACGTCAGCAACAACACGCCACGAATAAAGCGCATGGCTTTCATGATAGCGTTCTCCAAAATTGGGCCCTCCAACAGGAGGGCGTAAGATCAGTTGCTGGCGGTTTTGACGGGCTGCTCAGATTTTTTATCATTCCCGGCGATATACGGACTCCACGGTTGGGCACGGACCGGGGCATCCGTTTGCCATACCACGTTAAACTGACCGTTACTTTCAATTTCGCCAATCATGACGGGTTTATGCAGGTGATGGTTCGTTGCATCCATTGTCAGCGTAAAGCCAGAAGGTGCAGAGAATGATTGCCCCGCCATGGCCGCACGGACTTTATCGACATCCGTCGTTCCGGCTTTTTCAACCGCCTGCGCCCACATGTGCAGGCCAACATACGTGGCTTCCATCGGATCGTTCGTGACCACAGAATCAGCATTCGGTAGTTTGTGCGCTTTCGCATAGGCGCGGTAATCAGCGATAAATTGCTTATTGGTGGCATTATCAACGGATTCAAAATAGTTCCAGGCCGCAAGATTGCCTACCAGGGGTTTGGTATCAATACCGCGCAACTCCTCTTCTCCAACAGAGAACGCAACAACCGGAACATCGGTCGCTTTCAGACCCTGGTTTGCCAGCTCTTTATAGAACGGAACGTTAGAGTCGCCATTAATGGTTGATACCACCGCCGTTTTTCCCCCGGCGGAGAATTTTTTGATGCTGGCGACGATGGTCTGGTAATCGCTGTGGCCAAACGGGGTATAAACCTCTTCAATGTCTTTATCCGCAATGCCTTTTGAATGCAGCCAGGCACGGAGAATTTTATTGGTTGTTCGCGGATAAACGTAATCGGTGCCCAGCAGGAAGAAACGTTTTGCACTGCCACCGTCTTCACTCATCAGATACTCAACCGCGGGAATGGCTTGCTGATTGGGCGCAGCGCCGGTATAGAAAACGTTAGGTGACATCTCTTCACCTTCATATTGCACGGGATAAAACAACAGGCCGTTTAACTCTTCAAATACCGGCAGTACAGATTTGCGCGAAACCGATGTCCAGCAACCAAAAACCACCGCCACTTTGTCCTGGCTTAGCAACTGACGGGCTTTTTCGGCAAACAGCGGCCAGTTTGACGCCGGATCAACCACTACCGGCTCCAGTTTTTTTCCCAGTACACCGCCTTTGGCGTTGATCTCATCAATGGTCATCAACGCCACATCCTTCAGCGGTGTTTCAGAAATAGCCATTGTCCCGGACAACGAATGCATGATGCCAACTTTAATGGTGTCGGCAGCCTGAACGCTAAAACTCATCCCCATAGCCACAACAGAGGCCGAAAGAGCAAAGGCTTTTAATAATGTACGACGCTGCATAGTTTCACTCCTGAAAGTAGACTTGCTGAAAGCTCCGGTGCAGCCGGAAAGGCAAAACGGTGCAAATTAAGGGTGTTCAGAAGGAATAAGGCAAAAACAGTGCCAGATATAAAAAAGGTATATAATTCAATAAATTATAAATACCATCAATGAAATGCAGATAAAAAGAATGCGTCGCCATGACGGCAAGAGAGAAGAATTGAACCACCATGACACAGTGTTGCATTATAAACGTGCAACATCTTGTGTCCGGACAACCCGGTAGCTGCAGCGGATTACAAGATAAAATTATGATTATTTGCAGATGGGTGCGCCTGTTTCGTCACGATTATTTATTTTCTTCGACGAGAAAAAGCCAAAACCTTACATTTCAGACGAAATATTCACACAGTTCACTCTTTGTTTAAGTTCGAATTGCTACTATAGTCATTAACGAGGTGAAATTAAGGTAAGAGAGGAAACTCAATAGATAAAGGAGCATTTACTATGCTGGGTAATATGAATATTTTTATGGCTGTTCTGGGAATTATTTTATTTTCCGGTTTCCTGGCCGCGTATTTTAGCCACAGATGGGATGATTGATGAACGGAGATAATCCTGCACCGAACCGGCCCCTTGTCGCATAACTGCACAAGGGGCCATTTTTTTACCTGCTTCCCTTCCCTGAATCATTTCTCAGAATTACAGATAAAAAAAACCGCCGGAAAAACCAGCGGTAAATGCTTGCATGGATAGATTTGTGTTTTGCTTTATACGTTATCTGGCAATTCCCTGCGAAGATAACGAATAGTCGGCTAACATATCATCGACAACCGCAATGGAAGTTAAACGAAACGTAACTACAGCCGGTCTACACTGATAAAATTCACGCTCTGACGCGCGGTGTCAGTTGATCATTAGTGCCAACTAGCGTGATTTTCTCTTTTTCATCCATAAACATGCAGCGATTCCTGCCGGTCTGTTTCCCTTCATACATGGCTCTGTCAGCACGTCCAAGACCGTTGTCCAGTGTTTCACCCTGTTGAACTCTGGTAATGCCAGCCGTTACCGTTATGCCGATTTCGCCTTCTGGATAAGGGATTTTTTTCTGGCCAATCAGATGACAAAGACGCAACCCTGCCTGGCATGCCTGCTCGTCCGTTTTGGTTCGGATGATGACAATAAACTCCTCACCACCATAGCGATAAGCAACCTCATCGTATCGAGTCCATGCTAATAAATTTGACGCCAGACTGCGCAACACCATGTCACCAACCAGATGTCCGTAGGTATCATTAACATGTTTAAAACGGTCGATATCCAGCAACAATATGTACAGGTTAAGCGGCTCAGCATCGAGTAACTGCTGGTCAAACGACTCATCAAGCATTCTTCTGCCAGGCAAACCTGTTAACACATCAATATTACTGCGGATAGTCAGTAAATATATTTTGTAGTCCATGACCGCAGACGTAAATCCCAGTAACGCATCCTGGAAACTGTCGAAATGCCATGAATGGCTACGCTCTTCCACGATTGCCAATAGCAATTCCTTACCTAACAAATGCATTTTCTCATGTGTCGCGTGAATATTGCTGACATAACTGCATTCATCATCATCGTGCTGTGGATGGTCTTTGAGCCACTGCCCAAATTGACAAACAGCGTGAGAGTCATCGCCCGAAATATCAGGCTGAGTAACATCTGATGACACCACACAGCGGAACATTTTCACTAGCCACTTATAATGAGCATCAATTGATTTGTTAAGTTCGATTAAAATTACATCTATTTCCTGCGTTCTTCTGATCATCACGGTTTCCTTCCCTGTATGAACATTTAGACATGGGCATTTTAGCGCCAAAAAGGAAAACTTATGTAAATTTTTTAATAGTAATTAATATTAAGGAAAGAAAACAAAGATTACTTCGAATGATAATAAATTAACTTGAAATTAAAATAATCATGGTAATCAATGCGATAGATTTTATTCTATTTTCCTTGTTTTATATTTAATGGAACCGAACACCCATGAGTTAAATCGCAAAAATGACGATAATATTAACCGCATGAAATGTGATATTTGAAAACGATTTCCTCAATGAACGGCTTCGTGGTAAAGAATCTGCCCGCCCATACCTGAAATCAGCTTATCTACCTGTTGCGTACTTATTTCTTAGGTACACGCGCCAGGCCATGAACACGCCTGGCAGAAAGGCAACTCCAACAATAACTGACTTATAAAGCACCCCGTCAAAGAGGTACGTGTCATGAGTGATTTTGTCTACCCATACACACCAAATAACCCAGGTAACAGCAAAGCAGAATGAAATCAGCTCTACCTTTGTTGGCAACCTCATCGTCATTCATCCATCTCACATTTTGGGCAAGAAAAAATCACGCTAAAAACCGGGCATCGCGCCCGGTTCAATTTTTTGGCAGACAATGCCTTAGGCGCTCAAACCTCGATGTTTGAGCATTGGCTCCATTTTTGGATCTCGGCCGCTCCATTGGCAATAAAGCTCAGCTAAGTCAGTGCTGTTACCACGGGACAAAATCGCTTCGCGGAATTTCTGCCCGTTTTCACGGGTCAATCCGCCCTGCTCTACAAACCACTGATAGCCGTCATCGGCCAACATTTGCGTCCATAAATAGGCATAATACCCTGCGGCATAGCCACCACCGAATATATGGGCAAAATAGCTGCTGCGATAACGCGGCGGTACAGCCTGCAGATCCAATCCTTCCGCAGCCAGGGCCTGCTGCTCAAATTCATCAACTGACAGCGATGACACACACTGCTCCAGGCTGTGCCAGCGCATATCCAGCAATGCAGCACTGAGAAGCTCCGTCATATCATAGCCTTTGTTAAACAAGCTGGCCCGTTGCATCTTCTCCAGCAATGGCTGGGGCATTTTTTCACCCGTTTCAACATGGCGAGCATAACGCGCGAAAACCTGCGGATCACTCGCCCAGTGTTCGTTTATCTGCGACGGGAATTCGACGAAATCACGCGGGGTATTCGTGCCTGACAGCGTCGCATACCGTTGGCTGGCAAACAGACCATGTAACGTGTGTCCGAACTCATGGAACAACGTGATGACATCATCCCACAGCAGCAAGGCGGGTTGGTCCTGAGCAGGTTTCTGATAATTGCAGACGTTGTAAATTACCGGCCTGGTTTCATTTTGCAGAGATTGCTCAACAAAATTTCCCATCCAGGCACCACCGTTTTTTGATTCACGGGCAAAGAAATCACCATAAAATAGCGCCAGTCCTACGCCATCATGATCGAAAATCTCCCAAACCCGTACATCCGGATGATAAACAGGGATGTCAAAGCGCTCGATGAATTTAATGCCAAATAGCTGGTTTGCTGTCCAGAAAACACCTTCATTCAGCACCGTATCCAGGGCAAAGTAAGGTTTAAGCAGAGCTTCATCAAGAGCATATTTTTCACGACGCGCCTGCTCGGCAAAAAATGCCCAGTCCCAGGCCTCAACCTCGAATTGTCCCTGTTGCTGATTAATCGCTTTCTGAATTTCAGCCTGCTCATTCAGTGCGCGTTGACGTGCAGCGGGCACGATCGCCCGCATAAAAGAAAGTGCCGCTTCTGGCGTTTTCGCCATCTGGTCGGCAATTTTCCAGGCAGCAAAATTCGCAAAACCCAGTAATGTTGCCTGCTCTCTGCGGATCTCCACCAGCCGTTTAATGATAGCGCGAGTATCGTTGGCATCATTTTTTTCCGCCCGCGTCCATGCCTGGGTAAACAGGTTTTCTCGTGTCTGTCGATCGCGTAACGCAGCAAGTGCCGGTTGTTGTGTGGTGTTCAATAGTGGGATAACCCAGCGAACCTCAAGTCCTTTGTCGCTGGCGGCTTGCGCCGCAACGGCAATTTCTTCTGCGCTGAGTCCGTCAAGCTGCCGGACATCATCCACAATCAGTGCACCCGCTTTGTTCGCCGCCAGCAGACGCTGATTGAACTGGCTGGTTAACGTCGCTGACTCCGTATTTAGCGCTTTCAGGCGCGCTTTATCGGCATCATTAAGACATGCACCAGCCAACACAAAGCGTTGGTGAACCACCTCCAAAAGACGCAATGATTCACCTTCCAGCGCCAGCGAAGAGCGTTGCTGCCAGACGGCATCTATACGCGAAAAAAGTGCGTCATTGAGATAGATATCATTGGACAGCGCGGCCAGTTCGGCGGAGAACTCCTCGTCAAGACGCTGCAGCTCATCGTTGGTATGCGCTGCCGTCATCGCAAAGAAAACGCTGGTGACGCGCGTCAACAACGCCCCACTTTGCTCAAGCGCCAGCAACGTATTTGTGAAATCAGGAGCCTGTTGGTTTTGCACAATCGCCGCTATTTCAGCGCGTTTTTGTTTCACACCTTCATCAAACGCGGGCCGATAATGGCAATCTTCAATCTGATCAAATTGCGGTGCCTGGTAAGGTAATGTGCTGTGGTGCAAAAAAGGATTTGTTAACGACATCTTTTCCTCCTGAAAACGATTTGTTTACTAGAGTAGGCCTCCCAGGATTTGACCGCAATCTCGTTAAGCAGGAATAGCTCTGAACAGAAATGACGTGCTATGGTAGTACTACATAAAAAGCGTTGAGGAACAGTGAGATGATCGTTTTAGTAACCGGAGCAACAGCAGGTTTTGGTGAGTGCATTACGCGTCGTTTTATTGAGAATGGGCATAAAGTTATTGCCACCGGACGCCGCCAGGAACGTCTGCAGGAACTGAAAGATGAACTGGGTAATAATCTGTATATCGCCCAGCTTGACGTACGCAATCGCGCATCCATTGAAGAGATGCTGGACACCCTGCCTGCCGAATGGCGCAATATCGATATCCTGGTCAACAATGCCGGTCTGGCGCTGGGTCTTGAGCCAGCCCACAAAGCGAATGTCGATGACTGGGAAACCATGATCGATACCAACAACAAAGGCCTGATTTATATGACTCGTGCCGTTCTGCCTGGCATGGTCGAGCGTAACCGCGGACACATAATTAATATCGGCTCTACCGCCGGTAGCTGGCCGTACGCTGGCGGGAACGTTTATGGTGCAACCAAAGCGTTTGTTCGTCAGTTTAGTCTGAACCTGCGTACAGACTTACACGGCACGGCGATCCGCGTTACCGACATTGAACCCGGACTGGTTGGCGGTACCGAGTTCTCTAATGTGCGTTTCAAAGGCGACGATGATAAAGCAGGTAAAACCTACGAAAATACCACTGCACTGACTCCGCAGGATGTCACTGAAGCTGTATGGTGGGTTGCTTCGTTACCGGCTCATGTCAACATCAATACCCTTGAGATGATGCCAGTCACCCAGTCTTTTGCCGGGCTTAGCGTGCATCGAAGCTAAATGAGATACCCGGCCTTGTGCCGGGTATAGAAAGCGCTCGATAAGTGATAAAATAGCCGGGTTAACTCTCTAATAAGTAAGAATGAATGACCGTAGAAACGCAGCTCAACCCTACACAGCCGGTAAATCAACAGATTTACCGTATTCTTCGCAGCGATATCGTGCATTGTCTGATTGCACCTGGTACGCCATTGTCGGAGAAAGAGGTTTCCGTACGCTTTAACGTGTCTCGCCAGCCGGTACGAGAAGCATTCATCAAACTGGCAGAAAACGGTTTGATTCAGATCCGTCCACAACGTGGCAGTTACGTAAATAAGATCTCGCTGTCGCAGGTGCAAAATGGCTGTTTTGTACGTCAGGCCATTGAGTGTGCCGTAGCCCGCCGCGCCGCCTCGATGATCACCGATAACCAGTGCTATCAACTGGAACAGAATCTGCACCAGCAACGCATTGCCATCGACCGTAAGCAGCTCAACGATTTCTTCCAGCTTGATGATGAGTTTCATCAGAAGCTGGCATTAATCGCTGATTGCCAGCTTGCCTGGGACACCGTCGAGAATATTAAAGCCACGATTGACCGTGTGCGCTATATGAGTCTGGATCATGTCTCCCCACCTGAAATGCTACTTCGTCAGCACCATGATATCTTTGCAGCGCTGGTAAAACATGATGGCGATGCCGTCGAGCGTGCAATGATGCTGCATCTACAGGAAATTAGCGAATCTGTTCAGCTTATTCGTCAGGAAAATAGCGACTGGTTTAGCGAAGACTAATACGTAGCTCACCTCTCACTGAGGTGAGTTTCCCCGAAAGATCCCCTCTCCTGCATATCCCGATAAAAAAAGCTGTGATTTTGATCGAAAACAAAAAAAATCATTAACGAGAAGCGTATTTATATTGCGCCCGTTACGTGGGACTAAAGCCCACGGGCTTTGACGGTAAGTTGGAAAGGAGAAAACACCATGAAAACATACGATCGTAACCGCAACGCAATCACCACTGGCAGCCGTGTCATGATTAGTGACACCGGACTCACCGGCCGTATTACAGCCATTGACACCGATGGCCTGACCGCTGAGCAAATCCGCCGCGGTAAAACAGTGGAAATCGAAGGATGTGAAGGCAAATATGCCCCCCTCGAACTGATTCGTTTAGGCATGAACTAATTGGTGTGAATGCCAAAAACAATGCGCCATCTGGCTGTCGTTAAAGCCGGATGGCGACATAAAGCGTTATCTTACTGACAGTAATTTCGCAGCATATTTTGCAACCGTTGCCTTCGCGCCTTCCGCCAGCAAAGTCAGGTACGCTTCTGTAACCCGCTTTTTAAACCGTTCAACCTGTGGCAGTTCGTCACCAAAAATAGCGTCAATAGCCAATAGCGCCTGCACACGATCTTCACCTTCGTGACTGTTCTGTACCGCTTTCTGGATCACTGGCAGCAGCGGATCGCTAATTTCAATGGCTTGTCCCTGCTCATCCACGCCCCCGACATAGCGCATCCAACCCGCTACACCGAGTGCAAGCAGATCAAAACCACTGCCGTGCACGATATGCCAACGCACAGAGTCAAGCATACGTTGCGGCAGTTTCTGACTACCGTCCATGGCAATCTGCCAGGTACGGTGGCGCAACGCCGGGTTGCTATAGCGGTCAATCAGTAAGTCGGCATAATGCTGAAGATCCACCCCTTTCACTTTTAATGTTGGCGCTTGCTCCTGCAGCATCAACGCGCGGGCGGCGACACGATAGTTCTCATCACCCATGCAGTCGTTGATGTGTTGATATCCTGCCAGGTAGCCGAGGTAAGCAAGGAAAGAGTGGCTGCCGTTAAGCATACGCAACTTCATCTCTTCGAACGGGATAACATCTGCCACCAGTTCAGCCCCGGCTTTTTCCCACTCTGGACGCCCTGCGACAAAGTTATCTTCAATGACCCACTGACGGAACGGTTCGCATGCCACACCCGCCGGATCGCGTACCCCGGTAAGTTGTTCAATTTTGTCCAGCGTATCTGCGGTTACCGCCGGGACAATACGGTCAACCATTGTTGACGGGAACGTCACATGTTGTTCGATCCATGCAGCCAGCTCAGCATCCACCGCCCGGGCATACGCAGTGACAACATTGCGCATCACATGGCCGTTTTCAGGCATGTTGTCGCAGGACATCACGGTAAACGCACCTAAACCTGCGGCTTTACGGCGTGCAAGTGCTTCAACCACCACACCCGGTGCCGTCTTCGGCTGTTTTGGGTTTTGCAGGTCGGCGACAATCATCGGGTTATCCAGCATCAATTGCCCGGTAGCCGGAGAATGGCAATACCCCTTCTCAGTTATGGTCAGGGAAACGATCGCCACCTGCGGTTCGCACAGCGCAGCCAGTACAGCTTCCAGACCATCAACCTGCGCATGCAACGCCTTTTTAACCACGCCAACAACTCTTGCGGTCCAGGCATCCGCAGACATTTCCGCAACGGTGTACAGGTTATCTTGCTGTTTCAAATCAGCAATCTGCTGCTCTCCACCAATCAGGTTTACTTCGCAGTATCCCCAGTCACTATTGTGATCTGCTGCCAGGATGTCAGCGTATACCCCCTGGTGTGCACGGTGGAAAGCACCGAACCCCAGATGAACAATACGCGGAACCAGTTTTGTACGATCGTAGCCAGGAAGTGCAGCCTTTGCCGCTAAGAGCTTGTTTTGCATTGTATGACCTACTTATCAATGAAATCAGGACTGTCTCAGAGTAACGCCTGTATGGTTGTATGTTTTGATTTGCATTAAACTTTCTATGATTGGTATGACATCATTTAAAGCTGTGTAATAGCATGATCAGGCCATCAGTTCAGACCTGACCATACCCTGTCCGTACTAGCCAGCCTGAGTGGCTCCAGCACGAACCGTCTCGGTTTTGCTCACTTCCGCAGCATCTTCCAGGACACTCAAATCACGGTCTTTCACTTCAGGCATTAGCAGTGCTGAAACCAAACCAATCAGCGAGTAAGCCATAACCATCACCAGAATCGGCCACCAGGAATTTGTCATGTTGCAGAAAATACCGGCCAGAACAGGACCAAAACCAACGGCCACCAATCCACCGGCCTCTTTTGAAATTGCCATTCGGGTGAAGCGATTACGCGCACCGAACATTTCAGCCATGGTGATATTTTCGAGTGCGAACAATCCCAGCACCGCAAAATTATGAATAACAATCAGCGCTGTCATAATGACGCCGGGGCTATACGTTTTATCTACAACAATCGATAACATTGGATAAGCAAGAATAATTGCAGATATATTCAGAATTATATATGGTAAACGGCGACCAAATTTATCTGACAACCACCCTAGTAAGGGTATTGTAATAAATCCAAGCACAGAACTAATCATTAAGGCATCTGTCGGTATTGATTTATCAAACAACAATGTTTGCACCAAATATCCGGCAAGGAAAGTCTGAATTAAACCTGAGTTACCCGCCTGTCCAAAACGTAAGCCGGTTGCCAACCAGAAAGATTTACTGGTAAACATTGCACCCAGCGTATTTTCTGACGGGTTATTCAATGCAGGTGCGTTTTCCTCATTATTAACTTTCTCAAATACTGGACTTTCTTTGAGGTTCATTCGCAACCAGATGGCAAAAACCATAACCACTACACTCGCCAGAAACGGAATTCGCCAACCCCAGGCTAACAATTCCTCACGATCAAGGGCAAAGAACATCACGGCCCAGATTGCAGTAGCACTTAATGTGCCGCAGTTAGTTCCCATTGCAACAAGAGAGGAAATGATACCGCGTTTTCCTTTTGGTGCGTACTCAGCGAGCATTGTACCAGCCCCAGAGATTTCGGCCCCTGCACCGAGACCCTGCACAATACGCAGCGTCACCAGTAATACGGGCGCAAAGATACCGATTTGTGCATACGTTGGCAGTACGCCTATTAATGTTGTACAGATCCCCATCATGGTAATGGTAATAAACAGCACCTTTTTACGTCCAATGCTGTCGCCCATTTTGCCAAATATAAATGCTCCAACGATACGAGCAATATATCCCGCACCGTAGGTACCCATTGCCAGAATGAGTGCCATCGCGGCAGATTGCTCCGGGAAAAATATTTCATGAAATACCAGCGCGGCACCCAATGAATATAATTGGAAATCCATAAATTCGAGAGCTGTCCCTAACCACCCTGAAACGGCTGCTCTCACCAGATCTTTCGTTGACCTTTCGTGTTTTTCTTGATTCATATTGGCTATCTCTAAGAGGTAAGATGCGTACCACTTGCTCGCAGTTATTAATATTATTCAGTGAATGTGAGTAAAACTTTGCAGCAATGCTGCTGATCTTTCTCAAACAATTCAATTGCGTCGGTAACGTGGTGATAGTCAAAAGTATGGGTAATAAGTTTATTGGGGTCGATAAGTCCTTTGACCAACCAATCAATAACAACCGGGAATTTATTTGCATTTAATCTTGAAGAATAGATTGAAAGCTCTTTCCCTGTAATACCTTGCTGCACAATCTGGCAAGGCTCGCTGGAGAATCCCATTAAAACTATACGCGCAGCCGGTGATGCCAGCGTGATAGCCTCCTGTAAAATGGATGGATGACAAGCCGCATCCACGATAATCGTAGGTTTCAGTGTCTTCTCAGCAAGAAAATCCTGCAATGATTGCTGCCCATTATTGACTGTCCAGTCAGCACCGCACTGTTTTGCCATCGTCAAACGTTCGTCAATTCTGTCTGCAATCACTACCGTTTTTACTTTATAGACATGTTTAAGTGCCTGAACAGTCGTGAGCCCCATCGGGCCTGCCCCGTAAATCAGTGCGATATCGTTCTCTGTTGGTTTAACTTGTCCGGTCACGTTTGCGGCGATGGTAAAAGGTTCGACCATAACGGCATGCTCATCGGGCACGGTATCGGGGATCGTCCAGGCATTTTTCGCCGGCACGACAGCGTACTCGCTGAAACCGCCATCCCGATGCACGCCCAGCACCACCAGCGATGTGCAAACGTTAGGTTTACCAATCGAACAGGGATAACAATGTCCACAACTGATAACCGGATCAACGGACACACGTTCACCTATTCGCGAACGTTCAACCCCTTCACCTACAGCATCAATTACACCAAAGAATTCATGGCCAATAACTCGCGGATATTTCGCAAATGGATTATGTCCACGATAAATATGGCTGTCTGAACCGCAAATCCCCGCCAGTTTTACTTTTACCCGGACCTCTCCTGCTGAGGGTTCTGGTACTGGTCGCTGTGCGATAACAAGCGTATTCGGTTTTTCAATCACAATACTATTCATAACAAATCACTCCTTACCAGTTCCATAGCGTGCCATCTTCAAGACGGGCGACCGGCAGATATGCGGGATCGTACGGATATTTCGCTGCAAGTTTTTCGTCAAACTCAATACCGAGCCCTGGTTTGTCACCTGGATGCATGTAGCCGTTATCAAAGGTCCAGTTATGCGGGAACACTTCCAACATCTGTTCTGAGTACCCCATATATTCCTGCACCCCGAAATTGGGTACCCACAGATCGAAATGCAGCGCAGCGGCCATGCAGACTGGCGACAAATCGGAAGGTCCATGAGAACCCGTGCGTACCTGATAAAGTGAGGCAAAATCAGCAATACGACGCATACCGGTGATACCGCCTGCGTGGGTAATAGTGGTGCGAATATAGTCGATCAGCTGTTCTTCAATAAGCTGCTTGCAGTCCCAGATACTGTTGAACACTTCCCCTACCGCAATCGGCGTGACCGTATGCTGGCGAATCAGGCGGAAGCACTCTTGGTTTTCAGCGGGGGTTGGGTCTTCCATCCAGAACAAACGGTATTGTTCAATGCTCTTACCAAAACGAGCCGCTTCAATTGGCGTCAGACGGTGATGCATGTCATGCAGAAGATGTTCATCAAAACCAAATTTGTTGCGGACGGCTTCAAACAATTTCGGTGTGAAATCGAGATATTTCTCCGTCGACCACAGCTGCTCTTCCGGCCACTGGCCTTTGGTCGCAGGTTCGTAGGCCAGGCCTTTACCTTTAGACATTCCGTAGGTGGTCTTCATTCCCGGTACACCACACTGCACACGGATCGCTTTAAACCCCATCTCTTTATGACGCGCGTAATTCTCCAGCACATCATCAATGGAATGACCCGTTGTGTGACAGTACACCATGACGCCTTCGCGTGATGCGCCCCCCAGCAACTGGTACAACGGCATATTCGCCGCCTTCGCTTTGATATCCCACAGGGCCATATCCACCGCAGAAATCGCCGACATCGTTACCGGGCCGCGGCGCCAGTAAGCCCCCTTGTAGAAAAACTGCCAGATATCCTCAATTCGATGCGCATCACGTCCAATTAGCTGTGGACACACATGATCTTTCAGGTAGGACGCCACGGATAATTCACGCCCGTTAAGCGTGGCATCCCCTAATCCAGTGATCCCATCGTCTGTCGTGATTTTCAGCGTGACAAAATTACGTCCTGGACAGGTAACAAAAACTTCAGCCCCGACAATCTTCATTTTTTAATCCTTACATCTCTTCTTGTGATGCAGGAAATTTACCCAACTGAACTACTACCATACAAGTATGAAGATCAAAAAAACGCTCACTGATCACAAAAAAAGGCGCTATGCGCGCCCCCATCCGGCAACGATGATCAACATCCCGCACAGTGCTACTAACGCGCCGGACCAGTCGTACAGGCTCAGTTTTACGCCATCGACAATGCGTAACCAGAGCAGTGCAGTCACCACGTAGACACCACCATACGCGGCATATACCCGCCCGCTCGCCGCCGGATGTAGCGTCAGCAACCAGACGAACAGCGCTAATGACACCCCAGCGGGAACCAGCAACCAGGCCGTCGCCCCACGCTTAAGCCAGAGCCAGGGTAAAAAGCAGCCAATGATTTCGCATAACGCGGTGACGAAGAAAAGTAATGTTGTCTTAAGCATTGAAGTAATTCAGTTACCTTCGGTTTAACCATGATACGACAGAATATGTCCAACGTATCCATATGCGCCCAGTGGGTATGCCCTGGCGCAGGAATAGTGTAGAATTTAACCCTGTTTTATCGTTTTTTTCCCTTTCTCATTAAAGGAATTCGCCATGAAAATTACACTGACCAAACGCCTGTGTCTGACGGCCATGCTGACGCTGGCGGCGGCCGTGTACACCTCTTCCGTATTTGCTGAAACCAGTAAACTGGTCATAGAGTCCGGGGACAGTGCGCAAAGTCGTCAACAGGCTGCAATGGAAAAGGAACAGTGGAACGATACGCGTCAGTTGCGTCAGAAAGTCAACAAGCGTACAGAGAAAGAGTGGGACAAAGCCGACGCTGCTTTTGATAGCCGTGATAAATGCGAACAAAGCGCGAACCTGAATGCGTATTGGGAGCCTAACACCCTGCGTTGTCTCGATCGCCGCACTGGCCGCACCGTTGCCCCATAATCATTGTGCTCACTAGAAGATATTGAAAGGATACGATATGGCAAGCGCCCTCAGTGTAAAGCTGCGCCCGCTGGAGCGTGAAGATTTACGTTTCGTCCATCAGCTTGATAACAACGCCAGCGTCATGCGCTACTGGTTTGAAGAACCTTACGAAGCGTTTGTTGAGCTGTCAGACCTGTATGACAAACACATTCACGACCAAAGTGAACGCCGTTTTGTGGTCGAGTGTGACGGTGAGAAAGCCGGGCTGGTGGAGCTGGTTGAAATAAACCATGTGCACCGCCGGGCTGAATTTCAGATCATCATTTCCCCGGATTACCAGGGCAAAGGTCTGGCAACGCGCGCGGCAAAGCTGGCGATGGATTACGGTTTTACCGTGCTTAATTTATATAAGCTGTATCTGATCGTTGATAAAGAGAACGAAAAAGCCATTCACATCTACCGCAAACTTGGCTTTATGGTCGAAGGTGAATTGATTCATGAGTTCTTTATTAACGGCCAATATCGTAACACCATTCGCATGTGTATCTTCCAACAGCAATATCTTGCCGATCACAAAATACCGGGTTCCAGCCTGTTACAACCTACCGCTCAGTAAAAACGGTTAGTAGTAATCAATGGTGTTTTCAATCGAGTAATGATGCTCAACTGCCGGCTTTACGCTTTCGTCAACGATAACCAGCTGGCAGTTGACCGGATTAGCATACGAATCATACTCACAGGTTTGTTTGACGTTACCTAAAGGATGATCGTTCAGCATGCTTACTGCCGTGTAATCCAGTTTTTTCAATGGATCGGCTGACGGTTTAGCCTCAACCTGCAGCGTATTGTCCTTACTGACGGTGGTTTTGCCGAGCGGGTAGCCTTCCGCATCATACCGGTACTGCACCTTCATTTCTTTTCCCGTGGCGGACACAACAAAACCGTTATCGTCGGTATCCCACACTACGCCCGCAGAAGGCAGTTCCGCCAGTTGGCATTTCCCCTGTAAACGGATCCGTTTTTCCATCGTTTCGGCATCCCGATAGAAGTTCGCATCCAGCACTAACGCCATACCCGTATTATTTTCGACATCATGCAATTCCAGCGTATCAAAACAGCCTTCCTGCGAGAGCGTACCTGTGACGCGCTTAGTCACTTCGCCTTTGTCGTTGAGCAGTGTCTGACTAAAATCTTTCACCGGGCCGCGCAGCGGATCAAAATCAAATTCATTGGAGAAGCTGGCCATTTCCGGCGTAAAGGACACCAGCCCTTTGGCGTTATCACACCCAACCAACACGATACACAGGAAACCTAACAGGGTCTGTTTCTTCACATTTTTCACCGGGATAAGAAGATAATTCTCAATCATATTAGCAAATACAGTTATTTACACCAGAAATGCTAATCTTAGTTTATGTCGATCACGAAAGGAGTTGATGATGAAATACATAGCAGGAATTGCCGCGAGCTTATTACTGGTCGCTTCCCCGCAGATCCTGGCGGCACCCGCGTCATGTGAGCGCGTGAAGAGTGATATCGAGCAGCGCATTATTAATAATGGTGTCGCGGAATCCAGTTTCACGTTGAATATTGTTCCTAATGACCAGGCCGATCAGCCTGATTCACTGGTGGTCGGTCATTGTGCCAATGATACGCACAAGATCCTCTATACCCGAACTAACAGCGGTAACGCACCCGCAAACAGTAGCCCTTCTCAGGACGGTCACGTGGCTGAACCGCAATAAATTTTTACCCTCCGTTCGCGGAGGGTCACTCCTGTTTGATATGCATTAATAAGATTTACCTATAAATAGGTAGACTCTACTTCATTGTTAGCAAGCTAGTTATTTCGTTATAAAACAATGTATATAACGATAATTACAATGGAGTGGGTTATGTCTGAAGATGAGCAATATGGAGGTATTAGCCGCAGGACGTTAGTGAAATCCTCGGCTATAGGTTCACTGGCACTTGCTGCCGGAGGCCTGTCACTACCCTTTGGTATTCGTGCCGCTGCTGCTGCCGTACAGCAATCAGTGCAACCTGTTGAAGATAAAGCTGTCTGGAGTTCCTGTACGGTTAACTGCGGCAGCCGTTGCCTTTTACGTCTGCATGTGAAAGATGATGCAGTCTACTGGGTTGAATCTGATACGACCGGCGATGATATCTACGGTAATCACCAGGTTCGCGCCTGCTTGCGCGGTCGTTCGATTCGCCGTCGTATGAACCACCCTGACCGCCTCAAATACCCGATGAAACGCGTTGGTAAACGCGGTGAAGGCAAATTTGAGCGTATCAGTTGGGATGAAGCACTGGATACCGTTGCCGGAAATCTGAAGCGTATTTTGCATGATTACGGTAATGAAGCCGTTCACGTTCTTTACGGTACCGGTGTGGATGGCGGTAATATCACGAACTCCAACGTCCCCTACCGATTGATGAATTCCTGTGGCGGCTATTTAAGCCGTTACGGGAGTTACAGCACCGCACAAATCAGCGCCGCCATGGGATATATGTTCGGTGCTAACGACGGTAACAGCCCCGACGATATCGCCAACACAAAGCTGGTTGTGATGTTTGGTAATAACCCAGCCGAAACGCGTATGAGCGGCGGTGGCGTAACCTGGTATGTCGAGCAGGCACGTGAGCGGTCAAATGCCAGAATGATCGTTATCGATCCACGCTACAATGACACCGCCGCAGGTCGTGAAGATGAATGGCTGCCTATTCGCCCAGGGACGGATGCTGCACTGGCCGCCGCAATCGGCTGGGTGCTGATCACAGAAGATCTGATTGATAAACCTTTCCTTGATAAATACTGCGTCGGCTACGATGAAACCACTCTCCCCGCCAGCGCACCGCGTAATGCGCACTACAAGGCCTATATATTAGGTGACGGCCCGGACGGAATTGCCAAAACACCGCAATGGGCATCTCAGATTACCAGCATCCCAGCAGACAAAATCATCCAGTTAGCGCGTGAAATCGGTTCGGCAAAACCGGCTTACATCTGCCAGGGCTGGGGACCACAACGCCATTCCAACGGTGAACAGACAGCCCGAGCAATCACCATGCTCTCTGTTTTAACATGAAACGTGGGAATTAACGGCGGTAACTCCGGTATGCGTGAAGGGACCTGGGATCTGGGCGTTGAATGGTTCTCCATGTTAGAGAATCCGGTCAAAACACAGATATCGGTGTTCACCTGGACGGATGCTATCGATCATGGCGCAGAAATGACAGCCACCCACGACGGTGTACGCGGCAAAGATAAACTGGATGTGCCTATTAAGTTTATCTGGTGCTATGCCAGCAATACGCTCATCAACCAGCATGGCAATATTGCTCATACTCATGACGTTTTACAGGATGACAGTAAGTGCGAAATGATTGTCGGCATTGAGCACTTTATGACCGCGTCGGCGAAGTACTGCGACATCCTGCTGCCGGATCTGATGCCTACTGAACAGGAAGACCTCATCTCACATGAGTCCGCCGGGAATATGGGCTATGTGATCCTCGGACAGCCCGCTACCTCACCTAAATTTGAACGAAAACCCATCTACTGGATGTTAAGTGAAGTCGCGAAACGCCTGGGCCCGGACGTCTATCAAAAATTCACGGAAGGCCGCACCCAGCACGAGTGGGTGAAATATCTGCATGCCAAAACCAAAGAACGTAACCCGGAAATGCCGGATTACGAAGAGATGAAAACAACCGGTATTTTCAAGAAAAAATGCCCGGAAGAACACTATGTCGCCTTCCGTTCATTCCGCGAAGATCCTGCGGCAAACCCATTGAAAACGCCATCAGGGAAAATTGAGATTTACTCTGAAAGGCTGGCCACCATTGCCGAGACATGGGAACTCAAGCAAGACGAGATTGTGCATCCGCTACCGGCTTATGCGCCAGGCTTTGACGGCTGGGACGACCCCAAACGCAAAACGTATCCGCTACAGCTCACCGGATTCCACTATAAGGCGCGAACTCACTCAAGCTACGGCAACATTGATGTTTTACAACAGGCATGCCCGCAGGAAATCTGGATCAACCCCGTCGATGCTCGTTCACGTGGTATTCATCACGGCGATACGGTACGGGTGTTTAACAGCAATGGTCAGATGCTGATCGCCGCGAAAGTTACACCGCGTATTTTGCCCGGCGTGACAGCCATCGGCCAAGGCGCATGGCTCAATGCTGATATGTTTGGTGACCAGATCGATCACGGTGGTTCTATTAACATTCTCACGTCACATCGTCCTTCTCCGTTAGCGAAGGGGAATCCATCCCACAGTAATCTCGTTCAGGTTGAAAAGGCGTAAGGTGTAACCCATGACGACTCAATACGGATTTTTTATCGACTCCGCCCGTTGCACCGGTTGCAAAACTTGCGAACTGGCCTGCAAAGACTTCAAAAATTTAACGCCTGACGTCAGTTTCCGCCGTATTTACGAATACGCCGGCGGTGACTGGCAGGAAGATAACGGTGTCTGGCACCAGAACGTTTTCGCCTACTACCTCTCCATTGCGTGCAACCACTGTGAAGACCCGGCCTGTACCAAGGTGTGTCCAAGCGGCGCGATGCACAAACGTGAAGATGGTTTTGTGGTCGTGGATGAAGACGTGTGCATTGGCTGTCGCTATTGCCACATGGCCTGCCCGTATGGCGCGCCGCAATACAATGCCGCCAAAGGACACATGACCAAGTGCGATGGCTGTCATGAACGCGTTGCTGAGGGTAAGAAACCCATCTGTGTCGAATCCTGCCCGTTGCGTGCGCTGGACTTCGGCCCGATAGAGGAACTGCGTAAAAAACACGGCACCCTGGCCGCGGTTGCGCCGCTCCCTGGCGCGCACTTTACCAAACCGAGCATCGTCATCAAACCAAATGCCAATAGCCGCCCGACCGGGGATACCACGGGTTATCTGGCTAATCCGAAGGAGGTCTAAAATGGGAAGTGGATGGCATGAATGGCCGCTGGTACTGTTCACGGTTCTGGGCCAATGCGTGGCAGGCGCGCTAATCGTCAGTGGGCTGGGTTGGGTTGCCGCCAAAGACGATGTTGTAAGGCAGCGCATTGTTCGCAGTATGTTTTTTCTTTGGCTGGTAATGGGAATCGCATTCCTGGCCTCGGTTATGCATTTGGGGTCTCCGTTACGCGCATTTAACTCACTGAACAGAGTCGGTGAATCAGCGCTAAGTAATGAAATCGCCAGCGGTTCGCTGTTTTTTGCCGTCGGTGGTTTATGGTGGCTGGTCGCTTTTCTCGGTAAAATGCCTGCTGCATTAGGTAAAATATGGCTGCTGGTAAGCATGTTGCTGGGCGTGGTGTTTGTCTGGGCGATGACCAACGTTTACCAGATAGATACCGTACCGACCTGGTATAATGGTTACACTACGGTGGCCTTTTTCATGACCATGCTTCTGAGCGGGCCACTCTTTGCCGCCCTGCTGTTGCGTGCTGCTGGTGTTCCTTTTAATGCCAACGTGTTCGCGGGAATAAGCGTGCTGGCGTTACTGGTGAGTGCAGGTGTGATTGTCCTGCAGGGACTTTCCCTCGGCACAATCCACAGTTCGGTGCAATTCGCCAATGCGCTGGTACCTGACTACGGCCGCTTACAGGTGTGGCGCATCGTCTTGCTGGCCTCAGGTCTTGGGTGCTGGATATGCCCGCTTATCCGCCGTAAAAACCCGCATGCCGCTGGGCTGGCGTTAGGTTTAATTTTAGTCCTGGCCGGTGAAATCATTGGTCGTGGTTTGTTTTATGGTTTGCATATGACAGTCGGAATGGCTGTTGCAGGTTAACTCTCGGGTGCGGGGCAACCCGCACTGTTCAGGATTGTTTGCATGACCCATTTTTCACAATGTGACAACTTTTCAACCGCAGCGCGCGTTCTGGGCGCGTTGTTCTTCTATGCGCCAGATAGCGCTGAAGCATCTGCGATGGTCAGTGCGTTAAAAGCTGATGGCTGGCAAGCACAGTGGCCGCTGCCGGAAGCTACGCTGTCGCCACTGGCTGCACAAATGCAGACAGATAGCGATGAAACGCTCCCACAAGCCTGGCAACGTTTGTTTATCGGCCCCTACGCTTTGCCATCCCCGCCCTGGGGTTCGGTCTGGCTGGATCGCGAAAACGTGTTGTTTGGTGATTCCACGCTGGCATTACGTCAATGGATGCGCGACAACGGCATTCAGTTTGCGCTGCAACAGAATGAGCCAGAAGATCACTTTGGTTCGCTGTTACTGCTAACCGCCTGGCTTGCCGAAAATGGCCGCCACACCGAATGTGAGCAATTGCTGGCCTGGCATCTACTGCCGTGGTCGGCTCGCTTTCTCGATATTTTTATCGAGAAGGCGGACCATCCGTTCTACCAGGGGTTGGGTAAACTGGCACGCCTGACGCTGGCACAATGGCAGTCGCAGTTATTAGTTCCGGTGGCAGATAAACCATTGTTTCGTTAATGTCACCCACGGGCAGGACAGTTCCTGCCCATTTCCCGCTGAGTTTCGCACGCTGAGCTTTTGCTTCTGCGGCTAATTACCCGCAAAATAAGCCGTCTGAATATTCCTGTCTGGCAACCCATGCATCGTTTACATGCTTATCCTGACCTACGCACTCTGTTTCGGCGTCTGCTGATCGCCGCGCTGATTGGTATCCTTGCAGCCCTGGCCGTTGCAGGATTTCGTCATGCGATGCAATTGCTTGAATGGCTGTTTCTGAGTAACGATACGGGAAGTCTGGTCAATGCCGCGACAAATCTGCCGCCGTTCAGACGCATGCTGACACCTGCGCTCGGTGGTCTGGCCGCAGGACTCTTGCTCTGGGGCTGGCAAAAATTTAATCGTTTACGCCCACAGGCCCCCACAGATTATATGGAAGCCCTGCAGACTGACGGGCAGTTCGACGTCAGCGCAAGTCTGGTGAAATCACTGGCCTCTTTGGTAGTCGTGGCGAGCGGTAGCGCCATTGGTCGTGAAGGAGCAATGATTTTATTGGCCGCATTGGCGGCCTCATGCTTCGCACAACGCTTCACACCGCGTTCGGAATGGAAATTATGGATTGCCTGCGGGGCTGCTGCTGGTATGGCCGGTGCGTATCACGCTCCGTTGGCGGGTAGCTTATTTATTGCCGAAGTGCTGTTTGGCACGTTGATCCTCGCCTCATTAGGGCCGGTGGTTGTCTCCGCCGTCGTCGCATTGTTAACCACCAATGCGCTTAGCGACAGCAACGCGCTACTGTATACCGTTCATCTGACACGTGAGCTGCATGTGCTGGAATATGTGATGATTATCAGCACGGGTCTGTTAGCCGGTCTCTGCGGACCTCTTTTTATGTGGCTTATGACCACCAGCCACAACGGCTTTTTGCGCTTAAAACTCGCACCACCAGGCCAGTTAGCCCTGGGTGGGTTGATCGTTGGCCTGTTGTCGCTACTCACACCTGCGGTCTGGGGCAACGGCTACAGCGTGGTACAGTCGTATTTACTCTCTCCGCCTTTGCTCGCCGTCATCAGCGGAATTTTCATTTGCAAATTGCTGGCCGTACTCGCCAGTAGCGGTTCAGGAGCCCCCGGCGGCGTGTTTACACCAACGCTGTTCGTCGGTTTGTCGATCGGTATGTTACTGGGTCGGGTATGGGGATTCTGGCTTCCGGGGGCGGATGAAATAGCGGTACTGTTGGGCTTAACAGGAATGGCCACACTGCTGGCGGCGACGACCCATGCCCCCATTATGTCGACATTGATGGTCTGTGAAATGACCGGGGAGTATCGACTGCTCCCCGGCCTGTTGATTGCTTGCGTCGTGTCGTCAGTGCTGTCGCGAACGTTACGCCATGACTCTATCTACAGACAACACGCTGCCGAGCATTGACAGACGAATATACTGAGAAAGCTCGCGCTGCTCGGCACGTGGCAAATAAGGCAATTCACCCATCAACGGTGCCGGTAATTTTTTGCTTAGCACGTCGATGATTTCGGCATAATGCGCCAATCCGGGGTTAATACGGTTCGCTACCCAGCCAATCAACGGCAGCCCGTCACTGGCAATCGCCTGTGCGGTGAGAATGGCATGGTTAATACAGCCTTCCTGAATGCCCACCACCATCAGAACCGGGAGTTGCTCCTGTACTACCCACTCCGATAACGGACGCAGATCGTTCATCAGACTACGCCAGCCACCTGTGCCTTCAACAACAACGTGATCAACCTTCTCACTCAGGCTTGCAAGTCCATTGGATAACAGGGTGTAGTTAACCGGACCACTATGCGCCACGCTGCTTTCGTCTTCGCTCAGCGCGATAGGGTTAATCGCCTCGTACGGCAGTTCGATGGATGACACACTTTGCAGCACCAGTGCATCTTTATTGCGCATACCCTCCGGGGTCTCTTTGCTGCCTTTGGCGACGGGTTTGTAACCCGCCACACGTTTACCCCCTGACGCCAACGCTTGTAGTAATGCGCGGGAAACCACGGTCTTCCCAACAGAAGTGTCTGTACCTGTAATAAAGAAACGCTTCAGCATCACTAACTCCACCGTATGCTCTGAAAATATAAGTCAGGAAAATAAAACAGTGGAGAAAGTCTAAAGTATGACGGCCAGAACCAGCTTGAGATAGCGCAATTTTTCGTACAACAGTTAAAAAATGTTAACCCTGTAATAGACGAATCAACAAAGAACCGTTATACATCGCGTCTTTAACGAGAGCGGCCCCCGCCATCGTCCCCTGATTAGAAAATTGCGTACTTTCGACAACAATGTGCTGGCTGTAGGCCGGAAGCGCCTGTTGACGAATGCTGTCAGCAATCGTCGGGAACAAAATGTCAGCAGCTTTACTGAGTGGAGATCCTATCAATATCTTTTGCGGGTTGAACAAATTCACCATGATGGCCAGGATACGACCGACATGTGTCCCAACGCCGTTAATAATATCTTTCGCCAATAAATCGCCCTGCATGGCCGCCTGACACAGTGCGTCTACCGTCAACGGTTGTCCGTGCAGAGAGGAGCTCATTGACTGCTTCAGTCGCACCTGCGCCAGTTCCAGCACGCTGTCGACGCTGGCGATCGTTTCCAGACACCCATGATTACCGCAGTAGCACCGTTTGCCGTAAGGGTCCACCTGCGTATGACCTATTTCGACCAGGCTGCTGCTGCCTGCATGCAGTAAATGACCATCAGTGATCACCCCTGCACCCACGTTGTGATCGATGACTACCTGAATAACATCACGCGCCCCGCGTGATGCACCAAACAGCGCCTCGGCCATGGTCCATGCGCTGATATCGTGCTGAATGTATACCGGCACGCCGGTATGCCGCTCCAGCGTTTCGCCGAGCGGCATCTCTTTGACGTCATCATAGAATGGCATACGATGTACGATACCGTTCTCTGTATCAATAATGCCGGGTAAGGTAATCGCGATGGAAGTTAGGCGTTCGAGTTTTTGCTGGTGACGAATAAAAAAATGATCAACTTGCGCAACAACCCGTTCCAGTAACGATGTCTCGCTGACCAGCGCCATTTCAAGACAATCCTCGACCACCAGTTTGCTGCTCAGATCGCGCAGCGCCAGGAAAATCTCGCCACGACTAATACGAATAGAAAGGTAATGCCAGGCTTCTGTTTCGACAACCAGCCCAACCGCCGGACGTCCGCGGTTACCGGCTTCTTTTATTTCCAGCTCCTGCACCAAATGCGCTTCCAGCATTTCTCGGACAATTTTGGTTATACTGGCAGGCGCCAATTGTGCCAGGCGAGAGAGATCAATACGCGATACCGGTCCCAGCTGATCAATCAGACGATAAACCGCGCCCGCATTGGTCTGCTTAATTTGATCGATATGCCCAGGCTGACTATCAGCAACCACCACTTACTCCCTTTATTTTCGCGCTCCGAAATAATCTGTAGACTATGGTGAAGCACTTCAATGGTTTCCGTCAACTTTTTGCTTAGCCTTGTGATTTACTGCACATTTTCGACCATTTTTAAACTAAATTAACCGCGCTGCACTGCGGCTAAAAGCTGCTGGCGAAAACGCTGCGCAGCGTGGCTTTGTTCATGATGCTTCGGCCACACCAACCACATTTCGGAGACCGCATCGTCTTCGGCAATAGGGATCCAACACATTTCATACAATTGCACCCGTTTAAAAGAGGCGGGCAAAATGGAAACCCCCAACCCTGCGGCCACCAGTCCAATGATGGTCATCGCCTCACCGACCTCCTGGGCGATGGTTGGTTTCAGATCATAACGGCGCATCAGGCCGAGAATATCGTCATACAACCCCGTTCCAACATGCGGATCAAAAAAGACAAACGGCTCGTTTGCCAACTCCGCCAGCGTCACCACCGGCTTTTGCGCCAGAGGATGTGCGCGTGGGATCATCGCCATCAGCGGCTCATGCAAAATGACCTCCCGCGCCAGCGTGTCCGGTAGTTGCGTATTGCGCAGGAGCCCTAAATCCAGTGTTCCCTCGTTGAGCGGGGCAATTTGCTCGCGCGTATTCATTTCACGGGTTTGCATATGCACCGCAGGATAGCATTGGCGAAAAAGAGACAGCGTATCGGACACGGCCTTAATAAACGGGGCTGATGACGTAAAACCGATGCGCAGTTCTCCCGACTCCCCCAGGTGTAATCGCTCAGCACGGGCGGCAGCCTCATTTACCAGACCCAGGATTTGCCGACTGTCCGCCAGAAACTGTTTTCCGGCAGCGGTAAGCGCCACGCTGCGGTTAGTCCGCGCCAGTAGCCGTGCACCCACCTGCTGCTCAAGAATCTGGATCTGCTGACTCAACGGAGGTTGCGAAATATTCAGTCGTGCCGCTGCACGACCAAAATGCAGCTCTTCCGCAACTGCCACAAAGTAACGTAAATGACGCAGTTCGATATTCATATCTTTAAAATATTATTTGAGATTATTAATATATTAGACAGAATATTGTGATTTTCATACTCTTAAGGCTGGTCCTGTAGACGTAATTGGATGAGCAAGGATTTCAAGTGAGCCGTACAACAACTGTCGATACCGCGCCAACAAGCGATGTTGATGAACAGATAGTTACCCCGCCGGATGGTTTTATCAAACGCGGAACATCCCCATTTATGCGCGTCACGCTGGCGCTGTTTTCCGCCGGACTGGCGACTTTTGCCCTCCTCTATTGCGTACAACCCATACTGCCTGTGCTTTCGCACGAGTTTGGTGTCTCTCCTGCCAGCAGTAGTATTTCGCTCTCCATTTCAACAGCGATGCTGGCAATAGGGTTACTGTTTACCGGCCCACTTTCCGACGCCATAGGCCGCAAGCCGGTGATGGTGACCGCGCTGCTGCTCGCCTCTTGTTGTACGCTCCTTTCAACAATGATGACCAGTTGGCACGGTATTTTAATCATGCGTGCGCTGATCGGACTGTCACTGAGCGGCGTGGCGGCCGTGGGGATGACCTATTTGAGTGAGGAAATTCACCCAAGTTTTGTTGCATTTTCAATGGGCTTATACATCAGCGGAAACTCGATTGGTGGTATGAGTGGTCGTTTGATTAGCGGCGTGTTTACTGACTTTTTTAACTGGCGAATCGCGCTGGCGGCTATTGGCTGCTTTGCCCTCGCCTCCGCGCTAATGTTCTGGAAGATCTTACCGGAATCACGGCACTTCAGACCGACATCGTTACGGCCTAAAACGTTATTTATCAACTTCCGTTTGCACTGGCGTGACAGAGGACTTCCACTGTTGTTCGCAGAAGGGTTCTTGCTGATGGGGTCGTTTGTCACACTGTTTAACTACATCGGCTACCGTCTGATGCTGTCTCCCTGGGCGCTGAGCCAGGCTGTCGTCGGTTTGTTGTCTGTGGCTTATCTTACCGGCACCTGGAGCTCACCAAAAGCCGGTTCCATGACCACCCGTTATGGGCGCGGCCCGGTAATGTTGTTCTCGACAGGCGTGATGTTGTTCGGATTAATAATGACTCTGTTTACCTCGTTATGGCTGATTTTTGCCGGTATGTTGCTCTTTTCAGCCGGCTTTTTTGCGGCGCATTCCGTGGCAAGTAGTTGGATCGGGCCGCGAGCCAAACGCGCTAAAGGCCAGGCCTCTTCACTGTACCTGTTCAGCTATTACCTGGGCTCAAGCATTGCCGGTACACTAGGGGGTGTTTTCTGGCATAGCTATGGCTGGAACGGCGTGGGCGGGTTTATCGCACTGATGCTGGTGCTGGCGCTATTGGTTGGTGCCCGATTGCACCACCGTCTGCACGCATAATCAATGATGCCCGAAAACCGGGCATCATAAACGTCTCACGATAACATAAACGTCTGGGCGCTAATCTGCAGAGCAATTACCGTACCGTTCATCAAAATATGTAGCAAAATCGGCATCAGTAAACCGTTACTTTTCAGCCTCGCCAGGATCAAAACCTGGGACACAATAAACAACATCAATAACGTTCTCAGATCCACATACTGTGTATGCATCACGGCGAAAATAGCCGACACCACCACTGACGACAATCCTGTTTTATTATTGAACCAGTACTGAAAGGCATTGAACAGGCAGCCCCTGAAGATGATTTCTTCATACACGGGTGCAATAAATATCAGCGTTACACTGGATAACCAAAGCGCGTAGCTGTTCAGTGAGACCTGGCTTGTCACCCATTCTTCGGTCTTTCTGATCCCCAATACCCAGGGCAGGACCAGCTGCACAATCAGCAGCGCAACAAACAATATGGCAAACCACCTGGCGTTGAATGTTCCTTTGCCGAGACCGTCTCTTTTTCTAAAGAAAACGTAATACAACGGCACCAGAACGACGAATTCCAGTGTAAACAGCAGCGGGAAAAGTAATCCTTTGGCGAGCAAGTCGTGACTGGCAGGGAAAAATAATGGGGAAAATGTGAGGCCGAACATCAACAAAAACATAGAGAAACAGCCAGCCACCGCTTTTGTCCTTGCGATATATTCGTTACTGACTTCCTGTTGCACATCAGCTCCTTGGATAAAATGAAATGTTCTCGTTATCTGAACAATACACAACCATGATAAAAAGTATCATTATCATTGACAAGCTACCAAAATTCCCATGCCTATGATGAATGGGTTAATTTGCGAAATCGCGTTAGACTCTGAAATCTGGTCCAACAGAACGAGAACAAAAAATGAGTAACAGCGATAATTACCATCAACTCACCCGTACGTTCCAGCGCCTCTCTCGCTTCTCCCACCTCTCGGCAATAGCCAGTTGGGACATGTTTACCATGATGCCGCCTGGCGGTAGCAAAGCCCGGGGTGAAGCGCTGGCTGAACTGAGCGTGCTTGAACATCAACTGTTAACCGGTGCCAATGTGGCAAAGTGGATCGCCGCCGCACAGCAGGAAGACCTGAACGATGTCGAGCAGGCCAATCTGCGCGAAATGTCACGGCTACATCATCAAGCGTCCTTGCTACCCGAATCACTGGTAGAAGCGAAATCACTGGCGGGCAGTCGTTGCGAACATGCCTGGCGCAGCCAACGCCCGGCCAATGACTGGGAAGGGTTTGCTGAAAACCTGAAAGAGGTGGTTAAGTACAGCCGCGAAGAAGCCCGACTGCGTGCAGAAGCGAAAGGATGTTCGCCCTACGACGCATTACTGGATGTCTTTGAACCAGAGATGACCAGCGCCCGGCTGGATATTCTCTTTGCCGACATCAAGAGCTGGCTACCCGAATTGCTCAATAAGGTAGTGGCAAAACAATCACAACAATCGCTTATCGCCCCCACTGGTCCCTTCCCGACTGCAGTTCAGCGTGAGCTGGGCCTTGAAACCATGGCTCAGTTAGGTTTTGATTTTACCGCGGGACGCCTGGACATCAGTGCACATCCGTTCTGCGGCGGCGTACCGCAAGATGTTCGGATTACCACCCGCTACGATGAAAACGAACTGCTCAGCGCGTTATTTGGCGTCATTCATGAGACAGGTCATGCGCGTTATGAGCAAAATCTACCTCAGAACTGGTCAGGACAACCTATTGCCCTGGCACGATCAACCGCCATCCATGAATCTCAGAGCCTGTTCTTTGAAATGCAATTAGGCCGCAGCCCGGCGTTTCTGAAACGGTTAATTCCCGCAGTAACCCGACATTTTGGCAATCAACCCGCCTTTGAGGAAAGCAATTTCATCGCCTGGAACCAGCAGGTCAAACCGGGCTATATCCGCGTTGACGCTGACGAGGTTAGCTATCCTGCTCACGTGATCCTGCGTTATGAAATCGAGCGCGCGTTGATTAACGGCGACATTGAGGTCGATGATATTCCTGCCTTGTGGAATGAAAAAATGCAGGCCTGGTTAGGGCTCTCTACGATCGGGAACTACCGTAACGGCTGTATGCAGGATATCCACTGGACCGATGGCGGTTTTGGCTACTTCCCTTCGTACACATTGGGGGCGATGTATGCAGCCCAGATTTTCAGTGCAGCTAACCGTGCCTTGCCAGGCTTAAACCACGCCATTGCGCAAGGAGATTTTAGCGCCTTGTTTGACTGGTTGCGCCAGAATATCTGGCAACATGGCAGTCGTTTCACGACCGAGCAGCTCATTACCCAGGCAACCGGAGAGCCGCTGAGCAGCCGCTATTTCCGCGCCCATCTGGAAGCCCGCTATCTGTAATCGTAAACCGTGAGTCATTGTACAAACGGTTACACGTCGAAACCAATGACTCACGGAAGCCCAGAGATTACAGCGATATAGTTATTTCAACGGCCCCGCAGTGGGGTTGAATGAAAAACCAAATCGAGGGTATGAGAATGAAAAAAGTATTAGCTCTGGTTGTTGCCGCTGCTATGGGTCTGTCTTCCGCTGCATTTGCTGCTGAAACAACTGCTACTACCGCTCCGACTGCTGCTGCGACCACGAAAGCCGCACCGGCAAAAACCACTCATCATAAAAAACAGCACAAAGCAGCTCCGCAGAAAGCGCAGGCTGCCAAAAAGCACGCTAAAAAATCCGCAGCTAAACCGGCTGTAGAACAGAAAGCTCAGGCTGCGAAGAAACACACCAAAAAAGCAGCAACCAAGCCAGCTGCAGAGCAGAAAGCTCAGGCAGCCAAAAAACACACCAAAAAAGCAGCAACTAAACCAGCTGCAACCAAACCAGCCGCAGAGCAGAAAGCTCAGGCCGCTAAAAAACACACCAAAAAAGCAGTAAAACACGAAACCGCTAAACCAGCTGCTCAGCCGGCTGCATAAAACATCTGTAGTAACCATGGCATCCCCCATGCCATAGCATACGGCGCTAAATCAGTCTGATTTAGCGCCGCCTTTCGGAGGGTAAAATGGTGTCACATTACCGCTTTGAGTTCATTCTTATTACCCTGATAATTTGCGCTCTTATCGCCATGCATTTTTATCTTTCCTGAGTGTAGTTATCTGATTTTACTCCCACTTTCCCGCCGTCCCGTCTATAGTATTAACTGAGGGTTTGCTGTTAATAATCATAATTCCCCACCAGAGTGTGATATGCATAAAACCATTGCGGTATTACTGGGTTCAATTTGTCTATTTCCTGTCGTTGCACATGCGGAGCAGCCTGCAACGACCATTGCTGAAGCCGATAACATAAAAACGCTGTTTTTTGGTCATGATGATCGTGTGAGGGTGACTGACCCTACACAATCACCGTGGGACGCTATCGGGCAACTGGAAACCGCCAGCGGTAACCTGTGTACGGCTACGCTCATTTCACCTCACCTGGCCCTGACCGCCGGGCACTGCTTACTCACCCCACCAAAAGGCAAGCCGGATAAAGCCGTCGCGCTACGTTTTGTGTCGAAAAAGGGTATCTGGCGCTATGAAATCCACGGCATTGAAGGACGGGTTGATCCCTCTCTCGGCAAGCGTTTAAAAGCAGATGGTGACGGCTGGATTGTCCCACCTTCTGCAGCTCCGTGGGATTTTGGTCTGGTAGTGTTACGTTATCCCCCCTCCGGGATCACGCCGCTACCGTTATTTGACGGTGATAAAGCCGCGTTAACCGCTGCGCTAAAAGCTGCTGACCGTAAAGTGACTCAATCGGGGTACCCGGAAGATCACCTGGATGACCTGTACACGCATCAGGATTGCGTGGTAACTGGCTGGGCGCAAAATACAGTCTTGTCGCATCAGTGCGATACGCTCCCTGGCGACAGCGGCTCCCCATTGATGTTAAAGACAGATTCAGGCTGGCAATTAATTGGTGTGCAAAGCTCCGCTCCAGCAGCAAAAGATCGCTGGCGGGCAGATAATCGCGCCATTTCTGTGACGGGTTTTCGCGATAAACTCGAAGCACTGGCGAAGGGATGACGCATGCTGCCCACGTTTGCGGGCAGCACGTAGATTAGGCAAGTTTGATCATTATCATTCCGGCCAGCAGCAAGGCGACGCCAATCCAGCCTTTGTTATTCAGGCGCTGACCAAAAAGCACCCATCCTGCGGCCAACGTTGCGGCGATCCCGAATCCTCCCCACAGCGCGTAGGCGACAGAAAGGTCGATCCCTTTTACCGCCTGGGACAGCGCACTAAAGGCCGCTAACACCGCCACCAGCGACAACACGCCATAAGCCTTACGGCGGAAACCATCGGAAAATTTTAAGAAGACGTTAGCAACGATTTCAAGAACGATGGCCATTCCAAGCCACGCGCCGTGAACCCACTCAAACTGCTGCATGGGTCACCTCCCTCCTCGCTTTTGCCGGCTTGCGGGTACCCGATTTGATCAACACAATGCCTAACACCAGCGAGACCAGTCCAGCAACTTTCATCGTGGTCAAGGTTTCGTCGAATAACAACACGCTAAACAGCGTAATAAATAAAATTCCGATACCTTCCCATAAGGCATAGGCCACACCAAGGGCGATTTTTTTAACGGCAAAACTGAGAAAAATATACGATAAGGCGATCATTACCAGCATTAAAATAAAGCCCGCATTACCATGGCCTACGCTGGCCCATTTCATTGACAGCGTACCGGTAATTTCAGCCGCAATGGCCAGACCTAATAATATCCAGTAAAACATGATGCTTCTCCTGCTTGAGAATATAGTCCTTTGGGCCTACTGCATGCAGTAAACCAAAAAATAGAATCAGATAGCTCAGCGCATAACGCCAGCTCAGGCAGAAGAAGGGACTAAAGCGCGTTGCGCCAGTGTTGCTCACCCGCAAGCAAGAAAGTGGAGGAGGTACGAAGAAGTGTAGGTAAACGCAAAAACATCCTGAACGTATTGTCCATAATATTACAATTATCCGCAGTGTTGCTTCTCATCATCGCGGATGATAATTGTCCTCGGTAGTTAAACACAGATGATTTGTATCATAGGTTCAATGCGAACTCAAAATCTTTTCACTTCTTTACCCGACTCGTTTGATTTTTGTTATAACGGCTCGAGGCAGATCACATTATTATATTGATAAAAAACTCAGGGATTCACATGGCAAAACCGATCATCACGCTTAACGGCCTAAAAATAGTTATTATGCTCGGCATGTTGGTTATCATTTTAACCGGTATCCGATTTGCCGCCGATATCATCGTACCGTTTATTCTGGCGTTATTTATCGCCGTCGTGCTTAATCCCGTAGTACAGCGCATGGTTAAGCTCCGCATACCGCGTGTCTTTGCCGTGTCATTGCTGGTTGTTATTATTGTCATGCTAATGGTGCTGCTTCTGGCTTATTTAGGTACATCCTTAAATGAGCTGGCACGGACACTGCCGCAGTATCGTTCGTCATTGGTTATCCCACTGAAAAATATCGAACCGTGGCTACAACGTGCGGGGATCGGCGTTTCCGTAGACGAGTTGGTGAAATATGTCGATCCGAACGCTGCGATGACGCTGGTCACCAATTTATTGACGCAACTCTCTAATGCGATGTCCTCGATATTTCTACTGTTGCTGACCGTGGTTTTTATGCTGCTGGAAGTACCGCAACTCCCCGGAAAACTCAAACAAATGATGAGCCGCCCTCTTGAGGGAATGGCCGCAATCCAACGCGCTATCGACAGTGTCTCACACTATCTGGTACTAAAAACCGCCATCAGCATCGTCACCGGCCTGGTCGCCTGGGGCATGCTTGCCGCACTGGATGTCCGCTTCGCGTTTGTCTGGGGACTACTGGCCTTTGCCCTGAATTATATTCCTAACATCGGTTCGGTGTTGGCAGCGATTCCCCCTATTGCTCAGGTACTGGTATTCAGCGGTTTTTACGACGCGTTGCTCGTGCTGGCAGGTTATCTGGTGATTAACCTGGTATTCGGCAATATCCTCGAACCCCGCATCATGGGACGTGGGCTGGGACTTTCTACGCTGGTGGTATTCCTGTCGCTGATTTTTTGGGGCTGGCTGCTCGGTCCCGTTGGGATGCTGCTTTCAGTACCGCTGACCATCATTGTAAAGATTGCCCTTGAGCAAACAAATGGTGGTCAAAGCATTGCCGTCCTGCTGAGCGATCTTAACAAAGAATAAGCGTATGCCCCGCTATCGCGGAGCTGTTCAACTACTGTTTGTCTCGGAACACCAGTGCGGCGCTCATCAGTGTGAATAGCGCAATAATCCAGGCCATGGTCCAGGGGGTGCCGTCACTCAATCTCGCCAGCAGTAACGATGAGATGATGCCACTGCCATACTGTAATGAACCAATCAGCGCCGAAGCTGACCCGGCGATATTGGGGGCCGCATCCAGCGCGGCGGCCGTCGACGTTGCTGCAATGATCCCATTCATCGAAAATAGCAGAAACACAGTGATGATAATGGCAATAACCCCCCCCTATTTCCAGCTTAACCAGCAGTGCCAATGCAACAGCAGCCAGTGCCGCCAACATTGTCGCGTACTTAAGCAACTGTTCTAACGCGTGCCGTTGCACCAGCCGGCGGTTGACCACACTCATCGCCATAACGCCGACAATATTTAACGCAAATAACCAGCCATAATGCTGCGGATCGACATGGTAATAGCGAATGTAAACAAATGGCGAACCGGTAATAAACGCATACGCACCCACGTAATAAAAGGTCAGACTCAGGGTGTAGCGCATAAATCGACCATTGGTTAATAGCGCGCGGTAATGATGGAATGCGCCTGCCAGTGAGGCTTTTACGCGTCTTTCTTCAGGGAGTGTTTCCGGTAACCACAGCAACGAGATAAACATCAGCACGCCAATGGCCACCAGTAACCAAAAAATAGAGTGCCAGGTGCTCAGTCGAATAATTTGCCCGCCAATCAATGGCCCTGCGATGGGGGCAATCGCCATAACCAGTACCAGGGTTGACAACATTTGCGCCGCACGAGTACGAGCAAAGAGATCACGAATCATGGCACGCGCCAGCATCGGTCCGGTACAGGCCCCCAGCGCCTGAAAGACCCGCCAGAAAACAATTTGCGTGATATCCGTGGACAGCGCACACCCCGCAGAACCGATGATAAACAGCACCATGCCGATGAACAACGGTGTACGTCTACCCAGATGATCGCTGATCGGTCCCCAGATCAGCTGCGCAATAGCAAACCCCACCAAAAAACCGGTAACAGTAAGCTCCACATTGCCGTTTAAATCCCCCGCCATGGTCGGCATCGCCGGGAGGTAGATATCGGTTGAAAGTGAAGTAAAGGCCATCAGGCCGCTGAGGATTAGAATAAAAGAGAGACCGGTCTGGCTTGCAGTAGCAGCCGGCAAGCACTGTTCACGTGTACGCATAGCGTCCTGTTATCTTAGGAAAAGTCAGGTGGCAGTATATACGGGGTGAATGACAGTGATTAGATAGCCGAAGAAGCATAAGTTTATGAACGCCAATCATGAGTAACGCCCTCTCCCCGCTAACACATGCGACAACCTTCGCATTTTAGCCGGCTAAAAATGAATTTAGCTCATAGGTCTATGCTGATTTAACGGACTAATGGTGTGAACAGATTCTTGCTAATCTGCTGGCAATGCAAAAAATGATGTTCAGGAGCGTTCCATGAATACAACGGTCTTAAATAACGGTGTTGAGATGCCTCTGCTCGGTTTTGGTGTATACCAAATGACCGAAGCGAACGAGTGTGAGCAAGCCGTGCGGGATGCCATCGAAACAGGATATCGCCTGATCGATACCGCCGCCTCCTATCTGAATGAAACTCAGGTCGGCAATGCGCTGAAACAAAGCGGCGTACCCCGCGATGAACTTTTCATCACAACCAAGCTGTGGTTACAGGATACCAGCTACGCTGGCGCGAAAGCTCAGTTTGCGCGTTCGTTGCAGCGCCTTCAACTTGACTACCTTGACCTGTATTTAATCCACCAGCCCTATGGCGACGTACACGGTGCCTGGCGTGCGATGGAGGAACTCTACGAGGAAGGGAAAATTCGCGCAATTGGCGTCAGCAATTTTCACCCGGACCGTCTGGCAGATTTGATGGCCTTCAACCGCATCATCCCGGCAGTGAATCAGATAGAAGTGAATCCCTTCCACCAGCAACCGCATGCCGTAGCCTGGATGCAGAGCCGCAATATTCAACCACAAGCCTGGGCACCGTTCGCCGAGGGGCGCAATGACCTGTTTCAAAATCCGACACTGGCCGCGATTGGTAAAAAATACGGGAAAAGCATCGGTCAGGTAGTACTGCGTTGGATTTATCAGCGCGGAATTATTTCTCTGGCGAAAACCGTGCGTAAAGCGCGTATGACAGAGAATATTCAGATACTGGATTTTACCTTAACGACTGAGGAAATGACGCAAATCGCCGCCATGGACGCCGGGATCAGCGCATTTTTCTCGCATCGCGATCCGGCGCGCGTGGAATGGATAACCCAGCGTAAACTGGATGTTTAATAAAAAAACGGCCTCCGCAGAGGCCGTCTTACTTTTAAGCACGCATTACAACGCTTTCAGAATCGCATCCACGCTGGCTTTGGCATCACCAAACAGCATATGGGTGTTTTCTTTAAAGAACAGCGGGTTCTGCACGCCTGCATAACCGGTGTTCATTGAGCGTTTGAACACGATAACATTCTGCGCTTTCCACACTTCCAGCACCGGCATTCCGGCTATCGGGCTGCGCGGATCATCCTGCGCTGCCGGGTTCACCGTATCGTTCGCGCCAATAACCAGCACGGTATCGGTATCGGCGAAATCATCGTTGATTTCATCCATTTCCAACACGATGTCATACGGCACTTTTGCTTCCGCCAACAGCACGTTCATGTGACCAGGCAAGCGCCCTGCTACCGGGTGAATACCAAAGCGGACTTTGATACCACGGGCGCGCAGTTTCTCAGTGATTTCCGCCACCGGATACTGCGCCTGCGCCACCGCCATACCGTAGCCCGGGGTGATAATCACAGAATGAGAGTTTTTCAGCATTTCAGCGGTATCTTCGGCATTAATCTCGCGATGTTCACCTGCTTCTTCGGTATCACCGGTTGAGGACCCATCGGTGCCAAACCCACCCGCAATAACGCTGATGAAAGAACGGTTCATTGCCTTACACATAATGTAAGACAGGATCGCACCCGAGGAACCGACCAGCGCACCCGTAACGATCAGCAGATCGTTGCTCAGCATAAAGCCTGCCGCTGCTGCCGCCCATCCTGAATAGGAGTTCAGCATAGAGACGACGACTGGCATATCGGCCCCACCGATGGATGCTACCAGGTGCCAACCAAACGCCAGTGCGATAATGGTCATCACCAGCAGCGCCAGAACCTGCAGGCCCACGCTCTCGGTACGAACAAACACCACCAGCAGCAGGAAAGAAACCACCAGTGCCGCCAGGTTCAACTTATGGCGATTCGGCAGCATCAGCGGCTTAGATGAGATCTTGCCGCGCAGTTTACCAAACGCCACGATAGAACCGGTGAAGGTTACTGCACCGATAAAGATGCCGAGGAACACTTCAGTCAGGTGAATGTTCACCAGGATCGGTTCCAGACCGGTATCGTGATACAGGTAGCTGTTGAAACCAACCAGTACGGCGGCCAGACCGACGAAGCTGTGCAGAATCGCCACCAGCTCCGGCATCTCGGTCATCTCGACTCTTTTCGCCAGACGAATACCAATTGCACCACCAATGATCATTGCAACCAGAATCCAGGCGACGTTGCCGGTATCCGGGCCAAAAATCGTGGCAATCAGCGCAATCGCCATCCCGGCGATGCCGTAGTTGTTACCCTGTTGAGACGTTTCGTGTTTGGAAAGTCCCGCCAGGCTGAAAATAAACAGGATTGCGGCAACAATGTATGCAGCTGTAACTAATCCTCCAGACATATGTTACCCCTTAGTTTTTCCGGAACATTTTCAGCATGCGCTGAGTCACGGTGAAGCCACCGAAAATATTAATGCTGGCAATAAGCACCGCGATAAAACTCAGGAAACTCACCCAGCCGCCCTGGCCAATTTGTAATAATGCCCCCACGACGATGATCCCGGAGATAGCGTTAGTCACGGACATCAGCGGGGTATGCAACGCATGCGAGACATTCCACACCACGTAGTAACCCACCACGCAGGAAAGTGCGAACACCGTAAAGTGTCCGAGGAACTCTTTTGGCGCGACGTCGGCTAGCCAGCCAAACAAAATCACCACCAGCGCCATCAGCGCATATTTGCGCCATGGGGATGCAGGTTTTTTCTCTTCCTGTGGTGCAGGTGCAGCTTTAGGCGCCGCTTGTGGCTGAGCAGAAACCTGGATGGGTGGTGCAGGCCACGTAATTTCACCATCGCGAACCACTGTCACGCCGCGCACCACCACATCGTCAAAATCAACGGTGATGTTGCCGTCTTTCTCTTTGCACAACAGTTTCAGCAGGTTTACAAGGTTGGTGCCATACAATTGTGAAGACTGAGTCGGCAAACGTCCCGGCAAATCGGTATAGCCGATAACCTTGACGCCGTTCTCGGTGGTGGTCACCTGATTGGCAACGGTATACTCGCAGTTACCCCCGTTTTGCGCGGCGAGATCGACAATCACGCTGCCGGGCTTCATCGAATCAACCATCTCACGCGTGATCAGTTTCGGCGCTGGTTTCCCCGGGATCAGTGCGGTGGTAACGATGATGTCGACGTCTTTTGCCTGAGCGGCGAACAGCTCCATCTCCGCTTTAATAAACGCTTCGGACATCACTTTGGCGTAGCCATCGCCGCTGCCCGCTTCTTCTTTAAAGTCCAGTTCGAGGAACTCAGCGCCCATACTCTGAACTTGTTCTTTTACTTCCGGGCGCGTGTCAAAGGCGCGAACAATCGCCCCGAGGCTGTTTGCTGCACCGATAGCGGCCAATCCCGCCACGCCAGCACCGATCACCATCACCTTGGCAGGTGGAACTTTACCCGCCGCAGTAATTTGCCCGGTAAAGAACCGTCCGAACTCATGTGCCGCTTCAACAATTGCACGATACCCGGCAATGTTGGCCATCGAGCTTAAGGCATCCAGTGACTGCGCACGCGAAATACGCGGCACGGAATCCATCGCCATGACCGTCACATTTCGCTCAGCGAGCTTTTGCAGTAGCTCAGGGTTCTGCGCAGGCCAGAGAAAACTCACCAGCGTGGTACCCGAATTAAGCAACGGAATCTCAAACGCTTCTGGCGCATTGACCTTCAGGATAATCTCTGACTGCCAGACAGCATTCCCGTCAACAATTTCTGCGCCTGCTTGCACAAACGCCTTATCGTCAAAACTAGCCAGTTGACCTGCGCCGCTTTCAACCGCGACGCTAAAACCCAGCTTCAGCAGCTGCTCAACCGTTTTCGGTGTGGCTGCAACACGGGTTTCATTGGTTAACCGTTCTTTTGGTATGCCAATTCGCATAATGTTCCCTTCCATCTGTATTTTTGATGATGGTTTATCAATGTTCGCAAGAGGCATGCGCACACTCCCGAGAGAGCTCAGTGTTACCCCAATAAAATAAAACAGTAACAAACTCTGTATAAGCTACTGAAAATGACGCCTGTGATCTAGCGCCAAAAAACAGTATTTATTATGAAATTTGCAAAACAGGAATGAATTCATTCGCAAGCAGGGATAATGCCCTTTAAATAGCCCGCAAAGGCCGATAATTCGCTCAAGCGAAGCGGCAAAACATGATTAAGCGCCACCGTAGAACAATTGATTAACATTAAATTAACTTATGAAATTCAACTGCTTTATCAGTTTTAGCCGCCAAACGCCGAATTTTTAGACATATCACTAAATGTTATCGATGTTGTTAGCATGGGTGGCACGATGAGTGAAAAATCACGCAGACACTGACACAATTTAAATGCAATAATCAGCCACGTTTCTAGTCAATAACAATACCAGTACCTGGTTTGCGCAAGGCGAAGGATTATTTTTATGAAGCTTAAGAACACTCTCCTGGCGTCCGCTCTTCTTTCTGCAACTGCTTTTTCTGTAAATGCAGCGACAGAATTGACGCCGGAGCAAGCAGCTGCCCTGAAACCCTATGACCGCATTGTGGTTACCGGTCGTTTTAATGCTATCGGTGATGCGGTAGACGCCGTATCCCGTCGTGCAGATAAAGACGGTGCAGCCTCCTTTTATGTTGTTGATACCTCAGATTTTGGCAGTGGCGGTAACTGGCGCGTCGTCGCCGATATCTATAAAGCCGACGCTGAAAAAGCAGAAGTCACCAAAAATCGCGTCATCAACGGCGTTATGGAATTACCGAAAGACCAGGCTGTTCTGATTGAACCTTTCGATACCGTTACGGTTCAGGGTTTCTACCGCAGCCAGCCTGAAGTAAATGATGCCATCACCAAAGTGGCGAAAGAAAAAGGGGCTTACTCTTTTTATATCGTACGCCAGGTTGATGCCAACCAGGGGGGTAACCAACGTATTACCGCATTCATCTACAAAGAAGATGCGAAAAAACGTGTTGTTCAAAGCCCTGATGCGATCCCTGCCGATTCTGATGCCGGACGTGCCGCGTTAGCAGCCGGTGGCGAAGCCGCGAAGAAAGTTGAAATCCCAGGCGTGGCAACAACCGCGTCTCCGAGTGCCGAAGTGGGTCGTTTCTTCGAAACTCAGTCAACTAAAGGCGGACGTTACACTGTCACCCTGCCTGACGGTACTAAAGTTGAGGAGTTGAACAAAGCTACCGCCGCGATGATGGTGCCGTTCGACAGCATCAAGTTCACCGGTAACTATGGCAACATGACCGAAGTCTCTTACCAGGTTGCTAAACGTGCAGCGAAAAAAGGTGCCAAGTACTACCACATTACCCGCCAGTGGTCGGAACGTGGTAACAACATGACCATCAGCGCCGACCTGTATAAGTAACAGACAGTTGTAACAATAAAAGGCGGCTTTATGCCGCCTTTAGCATTTTTAGTCACAAATCTGCCTATCCCCATTGCATGCGCTGTCTTCTCTCCGTAAAATCCCGCGCCTTGAGTCGCTTTCACCATTTTTATGCGATTTGCCAAAATAATTATTCTCTCACTCTCGTTTTTGTAACTGGATACAAATGGAAAAGAAATTGGGTCTGAGCGCACTGACAGCGCTGGTTCTAAGCTCAATGCTTGGCGCCGGTGTTTTCAGCCTGCCACAAAATATGGCTGCAGTAGCCAGCCCGGCAGCGTTATTGATTGGTTGGGCGATTACGGGCGCGGGGATCCTGCTGCTCGCGTTTGCCATGCTTATCCTGACGCGTATCCGCCCGGAACTGGACGGCGGTATCTTTACCTACGCGCGTGAAGGCTTCGGAGAACTGATCGGTTTCTGTTCCGCTTGGGGGTATTGGCTGTGCGCCGTTATCGCTAACGTTTCCTATCTGGTTATCGTCTTTTCCGCACTTAGCTTCTTTACCGATACACCTGCGTTGCGTCTGTTTGGCGACGGGAATACCTGGCAGTCTATTGTTGGCGCATCGGTACTGCTGTGGGTCGTGCATTTTCTGGTGTTACGTGGTGTACAGACAGCCGCCAGCATTAATCTGGTGGCGACGCTGGCGAAGCTACTGCCGCTTGGCCTGTTTATCGTTCTGGCATTTATGTTATTTAAGCTCGACACCTTTAGCCTGGACTTTACCGGTGTGAAACTGGGTGTTCCTGTCTGGGAGCAAGTTAAAAACACCATGCTTATCACTCTGTGGGTGTTTATCGGCGTGGAAGGCGCTGTCGTGGTGTCCGCACGGGCGAGGAACAAACGCGACGTTGGGCGCGCGACACTGCTGGCAGTACTTGCCGCGCTTGGCGTCTACCTGTTGGTGACCCTGCTTTCTCTTGGCGTGGTCGCACGCCCGGAACTGGCTGAGATCCGCAACCCATCAATGGCTGGTCTGATGGTTAAAATGATGGGGCCATGGGGCGAAATCATTATCGCCGCGGGTTTGATTATCTCTGTCTGCGGCGCCTATTTGAGCTGGACGATTATGGCGGCGGAAGTCCCATTTCTGGCATCCACGCACAAAGCATTCCCGCGTATTTTTGCCCGTCAGAATGCGCAAGGTGCGCCATCTGCATCACTGTGGCTGACTAACATCTGTGTACAGGTCTGTCTGGTGCTGATCTGGCTCACAGGTTCTGACTACAATACGCTGCTGACTATTGCCTCTGAGATGATTCTGGTGCCCTATTTCCTCGTCGGCGCATTTTTGCTGAAAATAGCGACCCGCCCAATTCATCAGGCTGTTGGTGTCGGTGCATGCATTTATGGCTTATGGTTACTGTACGCGTCAGGTCCAATGCACCTGCTGTTGTCCGTGGTGCTGTATGCTCCGGGGTTGCTGGTTTTCCTTTATGCCCGCAAAACTCACGCGCATGACAACGTATTAAAACGCCAGGAAATGGCTTTGATCGGCCTGCTTCTTGTAGCAGCTGTTCCAGCGACCTGGATGCTGATGGGTTAAATAGTTGACCCATCGTTTGCGACTCATGGAGATCTCGATGGGTAAAAAGCCCGCTTTGCCAATACTTATCACCGGAGGGGGCCGTCGTATCGGTCTCGCCATCGCGTGGCATTTTCTGAATCAAAAGCAGCCGGTGATCGTCAGTTACCGGACACACTACCCGGCGATTGATGGCCTGCAAGAGGCGGGGGCACAATGTATTCAGGCTGACTTCGCGACCGACGAAGGCGTCCTCGATTTTGCCAGGGAAGTGAAAGCCCGTACCGAAGGTTTACGCGCTATTGTGCATAATGCCAGCGCCTGGCTTGCCGAAAAACCGGGGCTGCCGCTTTCTGAGGTGCTGTCCAGCATGATGCAGATCCACGTGAATACCCCTTACCTGCTTAATCACGCGCTGGAAGGCCTGCTGCGCGGACATGGGCATGCGGCCAGCGATATTATCCATTTTACTGATTACGTCGTAGAGCGTGGCAGCGACAAGCATATTGCCTATGCTGCCAGTAAAGCTGCTCTGGATAATATGACCCGCTCATTTGCCCGCAAACTGGCCCCGGAAGTGAAAGTTAACGCAATCGCCCCCTCGCTAATCCTGTTTAACGAGGGTGACGATGCAGAATATCGTCAGCAGGCGCTGAATAAATCGTTGATGAAAACCGCACCCGGTGAAAAAGAAGTCATTGATTTAATAGACTACCTGTTTACCAGCTGCTTTGTCACCGGCCGCAGCTTTGCCGTTGACGGTGGTCGCCACCTGCGCTAGTGCAGTTTTATCCAACAAAAGATCAGCAACCACGCGCTCAGGCTCCAGCAGACTACCGAGCCAATGAGCGCGACGGGTAAACGCATAAAACCGGTGAAGTACCACAGTGAAATGAGGTAGACAAAATAGGGAATAATCGACCACATGCTGAATACAATCGTTGTACGCAGCGCCTCGATCCCACGTTCACTGGCCACAATATAGTGGGCAATCAACGCAAAGGTTGGGAACAACGGAATTAATCCGGCAATATAGTAATTCTTTGTTTTAGCCAGCAAGCCAATCAACACCACCACCAGCGCACCCAGCGCCGCTTTTACTACGAGCCCCATCGTTTTGCCTTAACACATCAATAACATCAGCCTCTAGCATAACGGAAGCGTTCTCGTTTAGAAAAGATTAATGGAAGGAAAAACGATGGCGGTGTATGTTGGCGTTTTATATTCAAAATGAATGATATGAACACCATCGTATTTGTTGAAGATGATCCCGAAGTAGGTTCGCTGATTGCGGCCTATCTGGCCCGGCATGATATTGAGGTTATCGTTGAACCTCGTGGTGATTTGGCCGAAGAGAAAATTCTGCAAGTGCAACCCGATCTGGTGTTGTTAGATATTATGCTTCCAGGTAAGGACGGTATGACTATTTGCCGTGATTTGCGTGGGCGCTGGCAAGGTCCAATTGTCCTGCTGACTTCGCTGGACAGTGACATGAACCATATTCTGGCTCTCGAAATGGGTGCCTGCGACTATATCCTGAAAACCACACCACCGGCAGTACTGCTGGCTCGCCTGCGCCTGCATTTACGCCAAAACGAACATTCAGCCCAGGCTAAAGGGATTCAGGCTGCCACCATCACCCCGCACACCACTCTGCGTTTTGGCGCACTGACCATTGACCCAACGAATAGGTCTGTGCTGCTCGGCGGTGAGCTGGTCGCCCTCTCTACGGCGGATTTTGAGTTACTTTGGGAACTGGCAACCCATGCCGGGCAGATTATGGACCGTGATGCGTTGCTGAAGAATCTGCGCGGCGTAAGTTACGACGGTATGGACCGCAGTGTCGATGTCGCAATTTCCCGGTTACGTAAAAAACTGCTCGATAACGCGACTGAACCCTATCGAATCAAAACGGTACGCAACAAAGGTTATTTGTTCGCGCCGCACGCCTGGGACGACGAATCTCAGAAATAACCCACCGGATGAGGCGCATAACCTATCGCGTGAATGCAACTCAACGTGACAGCGTCACGTTGAGTTGCATACCGATTTTCTACCTCAACTGAACGTCAGACCGTCATATTTTTTCCAGCGGTAGTTCAACGCGGAAATAATCCAACAGGCAATAAAAACGCCAATAATGACAAACCCGACGTTGCCCATGTGGTCACTTAAGTTACTGACCGTGTCCCACAGCCCGCCCTGTAACGAAAAAGCATCAGACAGCAGGCCCAACCCCTCCAGTCCACCGATAAACAGCGCCACAATCACTGAGGTTCCGGTAATGGTCATATTGTAATACAGCTTACGCTGCGGCTTATTGAATGCCCAACCGTAGGCCTCAACCATCAGAATACTGTCGAGGCAGTCAATCAGCGCCATACCGCAGGTAAACAGCGCCGGGAAGACTAAAATGGACCAGACAGACATCCCGTTGGAGGCGCTTGAAGCCGATATGCCCAATAACGAGATTTCAGTCGCGGTGTCAAAGCCCAGGCCAAATAAGAAACCAACAAAATACATGTGCCAGTCTTTCCCAACCAACCTGAAGGCTGAGCGGAATAGCCAATTCAGCGGACCTGAAACCGTGACATCTTCCGTGGAGAGATCATAAATACCGGTACGTTTCAGATGGCGGAACGCCTTCCAGACCTGACAGAAAATGATGAGGTTGATGGTAGCCAGAATCAGCAGAAATGCGGCAGAAACGGTGGTTCCGATAATTCCACCAATATTCTGAAACCATACCATATGTTGCTTAAATACGCTGGTGGTCAGAGCAATACCAATGCTTGCCAGCACAACGATGGTGGAGTGTCCCAGAGAAAACCATGCCCCCGTCGTCAGTGCGCGTTTCTTTTGCTGCATGAGCTTTCGCGTCGCACTATCTATGGCAGCAATATGATCGGCATCGACTGCATGACGCAAACCATAACACCACGCGATCAGGCTCAGCGCCAGAAGTGACGTATTATGACTAAACGCGGTTAATGCCCAAAGCCAGGCGACTATGTTTGCTCCGATGAGAAAAACCACCAGCAATATGAGGTTTGGCCGTTTTTTTATTAATGAATACAACGAAGTCATTATTTCCGGCCCACTCGTTTTGTAATAAACAACACAACATCACCGCCGTTCACTGATAGATTAATAAAACGTTTATCAGCCTAATGATAACGTTTAAGAATTACCAGCCCAGTGTCTTAGATCAAAGTTGCCTGCTCTCTTCGTCCAGTTCAACAATCGCTAACTCCGCAACACGCAAGGTTATCGCCGCATTTTCCCCATCCTCCAGAAACCATGCAGAAGATAAACCACACCATGCGACTATCCACATCAGCAGTCGCTGTCGTTCAATCCCGGCTATCTCAGAGACAAGTTGCACGCGTTGCTTAAAAATGTTTGGGTCTGTCGCGATAGCAACACAGGGATCGGCAAGGTCAGGATTCGTGAATATATTGGCGTAATCAAACCCTCGCTCACCCAGTAGTCCCTTGGGATCAATTGCCAGCCAGCCTGCCGGGCCAAAATCGAGGACATTGCCGTGGTGTAAGTCACCATGCAATACGACCTCATTCTGAGGAGATGAGAACAATTCGTTTGCGATCTCTGCACAGCGCGTCATAACTCCACCATAGATTTTCGCCGCTGGGGCAAGATCGCCAAACCAATGATGTAGCGGCGTTAGCGCGGGTGTATACGTATTTTGCGGGAGATGGAGACGGCTGGCAGTATGGCAAATAATGCGACAAACCTGCGCATCTTTGCCAGAGCGGGACATGTCAGCTAAAGAACTTGACCCTGTCGCTCGTTCTAACAGAATCGCGCCATCAGCATGAGCAAGCACTCTCGCTGCGCCATTCCCGCTCCACCAAACCATCAGCTCGCCGCCATTCCGTTCACTATCATCGGTGGTGAGTTTGAGTATCGCTTTTTGTCCATTTTTAATAACGGTAACGGGCAAAAGCTGCGATGTGTGCGTTGCAATCTGTTCGCCATCAGGGGTGAGTCCCCATCGGCTGAGCCAGCCATTGACTACAGATTTATCCAATGCGACCTCTTATTTGATTGAGCCTTGAGGCGAAAAGCATATTGTTACTCCACTTTATAGGGAAATACATGAACAACGTTGCCTGCCAGTAGATACACTCCAAGACTCTCGGTTCTTTGCTTAACTTCTTCAAAAGGAAGTTGCGAATCGGGCTCGCGTCCTCCCCAAACCAGCAGCCCATTGTTGGCATAATGTTCCATGAACTCCAGGGTTTTGCCATTTTCAAGCGCAATAACCACCCTGCTCCCTTTTAGCGGTTGCAGGGAACCGTCATCATCTGCAATAAACATCTCTGTTACACAGGAATCAGATTCTTTGATCGGGAGCGGTGAAACAATCATGCCATTGGCCGCTACCGGTTTGAAATCCAGTTGCGAGGTCTTCACTTCTTCTGACGTTTGATACGGAATTCTGCCGCCCCAAATATGGATCCCGTCAGGGATTCCCTCCGGTAACGGTTGTGGGCTACCAGCCAGTTCAAGCGATTTGCCATCAGCAAACTCAACAACAATACTGCGACCATTTTGTAAGGCTAAATCGCCATTCTGGTCGATAATATAGATCTTCATATCATCCTGTCTCCGCTGTTTTTGATACTCGTGATTGATACTCAGGAAGATGAAAATGCTAAAAGCCAATAAACAGCTGCCATCGCTGAAACACTCAATAAAATACTGATTATGAAATAGGTTTTGAATGGCTGTTTTTGTGTTTTATGACGAAAAAGTTGTTGGCCCGCAATCGCGCCAGGCCACCCGCCCACAACGCCAAACACCAGCAAAGTGGATTCTGGCACTCTGCGCCAGGCCTTACGCGCCGCCATTTTATCTGCGCCGTAAATCACCAGCGTCAAAACATTAACAAGCAGGCACCACATGACCAAGGGATGTGGGGTGAATATACTGCCTGACGCAGCCAAAATCAGTAGCAAGTAACAGAAACGATTGAGGTTCATTTTATTAGTTGTGTGGAATAGATCAGAATGCATCAAAGCCGCATTATACGTCATACATGCCAAAGCGCCGAGCGGAGGATGGCAATGCAGAAATAGTGGATACAGTGTAATATCGGAATGCCATTCTGGGTCAGCATTTCAGCCAGAGTGCGCGCCCCTGTCCGGTTCCACGCCGGCGTACTTCGCTGTACAGCCTCACTCGCGCCGGATTGACAGTATCGCGTCGTTTTCGCCTTCTCGCCAGTACCGGTAACTGCTACGGTGTATTTCCAGTGCGGAACAAAGGCTTACAACCGTGTGGCTGTCACTCAGTCTGGCGGCTATCGTGAACCGTTCAGTGAGTCGGACATCAAGAGTGCGGTAGCCTTTTTTAATATCGTATTCTGTTCCTCCTGACGCTCTCGCCTGAGCTAACGAACCCAACTTTCAAGCGTGGTAGAACCGACATTCATTGCTTCACTGGCTTGTCGATTGAGTAGCCCTTATCAACAATCAGCTGTGCACATGCCAACCTGAACTCAGGGGTGAAAGTACGCTTAGTTTTCTTGTTCATTAAGCCACCTGTTTTAGGTAGTGGTGAGAATATCACTTTTAATCAGGTGGCCAAATTTACTGTGCCACTACAACTGGCTTCTGGTTTCTTTTTCTGCGCACTCTTGCGCGTTTTAATATACCTGCGCACGCTGGAATTCCTGCTCCAGCTTTTTCCAGTCCATTTTCGGCATAACATCACCAAATAATCATTGCTCAACGTCTATGCAGGGCAATAACCACTATTTTACAGGCCGCATTCCATTTTTTGACTACCAATATATTCATAATAAAAATATTAGATATACTAATGATGAGTTAATTTCATGTTAAATCATGTTGTGTAATCACAGCTATCAGTCCACTCTCTAATCTGGAGAAAACAACAACAGCTTGCCAACCGGTTACCGGGGATGATGATGTCCATCCCCCGGCCTTTTAATCATTTCGTAGATTGTCGCACTCTGCTGTTCACTCGTACTACTATCAGCATTAATACAGGCACTGGGGCTTGCGGTCTCGCTTATGCTGGCAGCAATAGAAACACGCTTAACGCTTTATCGTTCGCCGATGTGGATTCGGTGTGCCAAGTATTTTCAGTATGGGCGGTTAATGCAGAGCAATTGAGAGTCATGTAAGCAAATGCTATAGCAGTATTCTTCACTGGTTGACGGCTAATTATGGAATTTGCAGAAAACAGGTATGAAAAAGCCCCGGCAGGGGAGTCGGGGCTAATTGAGTATGGTGCCGGGTGCCTCCCGGTGAGTCTTTGGACAGCCTCCGTGACTCGCACCAATTTTGGACCATGTAAAATTAATTACACTTTGCTGTTTATGCCCCACCGCTTAGGGGGATTCACCGCAAACACATTCTACTCAATTATCTTTTAGGTAATTTTAGCTATGGGTGCGGGTTTTTTACTAACCGCCCCACCTAAGCGAATTTCATAATGGCAATATCGGTCAATTTATTCACATCAAAATATTATACACGTCATGCAAAGTTAATTTCATGTTAAATAAAACTATAAATCATCACCTGTTGAAGCACTATCTAACCGAGAAAGATTATAATATTTTATCCAACCAGTTACCGAAGATGATAATTCTTATCCTCTGGATGTTTTGTCAAAATCATTGATAACTCATTTCCACTATCAAACCTATCCGCAGATGAGCTTCACAATAGCTATTACTGCGAGATGCCTGTACTAAATATCGCCACTTCGATCGTCCACCTATCATCCCAGTGGATGGACGACTTACCGCCGCGTGGTTCCAGCTTAGCTATCCGGGGATCGAAGATTTTGATAGCCGCTTCTGTGCTCATTTTTATTTCTCACTAACCTGCTTTGGCCGCGAGCGTCATCTCATAAAAAGGAGCGATTGCTTGCAGTGTTGCAAAAAGTGAAATGTAGTACAGACTGTCAATTCATACTCAACCAGAATGACTCCTGACAAACATTATAAAAATTCTTCTTCATTGGCCTGATTTCCTGCCCTGCCGCATCTATCACTTCCCAACAAATCCAACATTCAGGGCAAACATCATTGGGATGTTGTGTAGCTTCAAGTTCATTAGTACAGCGGATTACCACACCACTATCATGTCTCCATTCCATGGTTATAGTCTCAACCTCAGCCAAATCATCGCATTCACAAGATTCTTGAATACAAATTACTTCCTTTCCGCTTTTAATAGCATTCACATAATACGCCAAATCAATCATATCTTTTCGTCGTAAAAAAACATTAGTGGCAATGAATATACCCCTATACAGCCCCGTAAGCAGCACCGCATCCGTAACCATGACTACCTTGGTCAGAATGAGCCAGTACCTGTTTTTGGGGATTACGTCACCACACGGCCATCAAAGCGCATTCAGAACAATATCTTTTGTCATCCGGGGTTGCATTGACCAGCCGATAACTTTGCACGAGAACAGGTCAACAACGACAGCCAGATACAGCCAGCCTTCGTGGGTTCGGATGTAGGTTATGTCCGTTACCCAACGTTCATCCGGAGCTTCCGGGTTGAACTGTCGCTGGAGCCTGTCGGGTGTCACGATACTGACTTCACCTTTACGCGCTCGTGGGCTGCGCTACCCGACCTGAGCCTTTATCCCGGCACGCTTCATCAGCCGCCAGACCCGGTTAATCCCACATTGTTGCCCGCTATCTCGCAGGATGACTCCGAGGTATCTGTTAAACCTGTGGCGATTCACTGCTAATTCGATAAGCTCACTCTGGAACACAACCATAAGGCGTTCTGGCGTGCGCCGCCGTCGCCCATAGCAAACCCGGCATACTTATGTATGCTGGATGCTCTCCGCTGGAGCCAACCCTGCGTTTATTGCAAATCAGATGGGTCATGAGAATGCAGAAATGGTTTATACAGTGTACTCTGCCTGGATAAACGCGCTTGATGGTGATCAAATAGCCTTTCTGAACCAGCGCATCAGCGGATACAACTGTGTCCCCCTGGTGCCCCCAGAGGGAAACGCGCAATAGCTAACATATTGAACATTGAGTGATTTTTCATGAAAAAGCTGTTTGTGCAGTTTTATCTCTTATTGTTTGTCTGTTTTCTGGTGATGACCCTGCTGGTTGGCCTGGTGTACAAATTCACCGCGGAACGTGCGGGTAGACAGTCGCTCGACGACTTGATGAAAAGCTCGTTGTATCTGATGCGCAGCGAATTACGCGAAATCCCGCCGCGTGACTGGGGGAAAACCCTGAAAGAGATGGATTTAAATCTGTCTTTTGATCTTCGCGTAGAACCGTTGAATAAATACCATCTGGATGCTCCCACCATGCAGCGCTTACGGGAAGGCGATATCGTTGCGCTCGACGATCAGTACACCTTTATTCAACGAATTCCGCGAAGCCACTATGTACTAGCCGTCGGCCCGGTACCTTATCTCTATTTCCTGCACCAGATGCGCTTGCTGGACGTCGCGCTGATGGCCTTCATTGCTATTTCATTAGCCTTCCCTGTGCTGATCTGGATGCGCCCACACTGGCAAGAGATGCTCAGACTGGAGGCCGCTGCGCAGCGTTTTGGTGAAGGGCATCTTAATGAGCGGTTGCACTTTGACAGCGGATCAAGCTTTGAGCGCCTGGGCGTGGCGTTTAACCAAATGGCAGACAATATCAATGCCCTGATTGCCAGTAAAAAACAGCTGATTGACGGCATTGCCCATGAGCTTCGCACACCGCTGGTGCGATTGCGTTACCGCCTGGAAATGAGCGATAACCTCACCGAGCAGGAATCGCAGGCGCTAAACCGCGATATTGGTCAACTGGAAGCGTTAATTGAAGAATTGCTCACCTATGCTCGTCTGGATCGGCCGCAAAATGAGCTAAAACTCAGTGTCCCGGACCTGCCTATGTGGCTAACAACACATCTGGAAGATGTACAAAGCGTCAATCCCGATCGTGCGGTACGCCTGCGCCATCTTCAAATCGGAGACTACGGCGCACTGGATATGCGTTTGATGGAGCGTGTGCTGGATAATTTGTTAAACAACGCTCTGCGTTACTGCCAGTCTACTGTGCAAGCCAGCCTGCAACTCAATGGGAGTCAGGCAACGCTTATCGTCGAAGATGATGGACCCGGCATCGCGCCAGCTGCGCGCGAGCAAATTTTTGAACCGTTCGTTCGTCTGGACCCCAGCCGTGACCGGGCGACAGGTGGCTGCGGACTTGGCCTCGCCATCGTCCACTCCATTGCTCTGGCTATGGGCGGTACTGTGGTCTGTGGTGAAAGTGAACTCGGTGGTGCCCGCTTCTCCTTCAGTTGGCCTGTCTGGCATAACATACCTGAATTTTCAGCTGCCTGACCTACACAGCTCGGTGGTCAGGTTGAGTGTCTTGTGCTATAAAAAAGTATGTTGTAACTAAAATGGTAAGCCTATGTCTCGCTATGATCTTGTCGAACGCTTAAACGGAACCTTTCGCCAGATGGAACAAGAACTGGCACACCTCACTGGGCAATTGCAACAGCAGACGCTGCTGATTGCTCGCGTGTTCTCGTTGCCGGAAGTGGTGAAAGAGGCAGAACACGCGCCACTGGAAACCATCGACGTTAAACAGCACTTGGGTAAAGAGGCGGAAACCCTGGCACTACGCCACTTTCGCCACCTGTTTATTCAACAGCAGTCCGAGAATCGCAGCAGCAAAGCGGCTGTCCGCCTGCCGGGGGTACTCTGCTATCAGGTGAATACCGGCACACAAGTCGTGCTGGAAGAGCAAATACAACGTATTAATCAGCTTAAAACCACCTTTGAGCGTATTGTCACCGTAGATTCTGGTCTGCCATCGGCGGCGCGTTTTGAATGGGTGCACCGCCACCTACCGGGGCTGATTACGTTGAACGCCTATCGGACGCTAACGGTCGTCAGAAATCCGGCTACCCTGCGATTTGGCTGGGCCAACAAGCATATTATTAAGAACCTGACACGTGATGAGGTACTGCAACAACTGGAAAAGAGCCTGACATCACCACGCAGCGTGCATCCGTGGACACGCGAAGAGTGGCAGGCCAGGCTTGAGCGTGAATACCAGGACATCGCTGCCCTGCCACAGCAGGCAAAATTGAAGATCAAACGCCCGGTCAAAGTACAACCCATCGCCCGAGTCTGGTACAAAGGGCAGCAAAAACAGGTGCAATATGCCTGCCCGACGCCATTAATTGCGCTAGTAAATAACGAAAACGGCATGACGGTGCCGGATATCGGAGGATTACTGAACTACGATGCTGACAATGTTCAGCACCGTTTTAAACCTCAGGCGCAACCGTTAAGACTGATTATCCCACGGCTGCACCTGTATGTAGCGGATTAACGACCCGGTCGCATGCTACCGACCATCAGTTCCGGGCGGACCCAGCTGTCGAATTCGACCTCGGTTAAATATCCCAGCGCCAGGGCTGACGCTTTTAAGGTCAGTCCTTCTTTATGCGCCTTTTTAGCAATCTCAGCCGCTTTATCGTAACCGATATGGGTGTTTAGCGCGGTTACCAGCATCAGTGATTCGTTGAGCAGCTGATCAATGCGTTCACGATTTGGCTCGATCCCTGTCGCACAGTGTTCGTTGAAGCTTTCCATACCATCAGCCAACAGGCGAACCGATTGCAGGAAGTTGTGGATAACCATCGGGCGATAGACGTTCAGTTCAAAATTCCCTGACGCCCCGCCGATATTAACGGCAACATCGTTACCCATAACCTGACAGCACAGCATAGTCAGGGCTTCACATTGTGTCGGGTTAACCTTACCCGGCATGATGGAACTGCCCGGCTCATTTTCAGGAATAGAAATTTCGCCAATGCCGCAGCGCGGACCGGATGCCAGCCAGCGTACATCATTGGCGATTTTCATCAGCGATGCAGCCAGGCCTTTGAGCGCGCCGTGGGCATGAACCAGGGCATCGCAGGTGGCGAGCGCTTCGAATTTATTCGGCGCGGTGACAAAAGGTGCAGAGGTCAACACAGCCAGTTCATCCGCAACCCGCTCGGCATATTCCGGGTGGGTGTTCAGCCCGGTCCCTACCGCCGTACCGCCCAACGCCAGTTCAGCAACGTGTGGCAGACTATGTTCAATATGCTTCAGGTTATGTTCCAGCATGGCCACCCAGCCTGAGATTTCCTGACCCAGCGTCAGGGGCGTCGCATCCTGTAAATGGGTTCTGCCGATTTTGACAATGTCGGCGAAGGCATGCGATTTTTCACGTAACGTGGTGGTCAACACATTCAGTTGAGGGATCAGATGCTCACGCAAAGCCAACAGCGCGGCGACATGCATTGCCGTGGGAAAAACATCATTTGAACTTTGGCTTTTGTTGACGTCATCGTTCGGATGTATTTTTCGCTCCATCCCCCGCACGCCGCCCAACAATTCGCTGGCCCGGTTTGCCAGCACCTCATTCATATTCATATTGCTTTGCGTGCCGGAGCCGGTCTGCCAGATAGCCAGCGGAAACTCATCACGATGTTTGTCTGCCAGCACCTCGTCTGCAGCCTGCATGATGGCGGAGGCTTTCTCCGCAGCCAGCAACCCCAAATCCTGGTTAACCTTCGCAGCGGCCCGTTTAGTCAGCGCCAACGCGTGGATCAGCGAGACCGGCATTTTCTCTGTTGAAATGCGAAAATGCTCCAGCGATCGTTGCGTTTGCGCGCCCCAGAGTTTATCGGCCGGAACATCGATCGCACCCATTGAATCATTCTCGCGGCGTACCGTTACCATTACCTGCTCCTTATATTAACGATTGATTAGGTTATGTTTCGACATTGCCCACTTGCATTGGTCTTATGAGTATTAACGAGGAAAAAACTGTCGTTTGGTGGTTCGTGCGGTAAAAAAAACCGCCCCGTAGGGCGGCTGACGTTACTTAACGCAGCGTGCGCACTGCGACGTCTGAATTTGCTGGAAGAAATCGTTCCCTTTGTCATCCACCAGGATAAACGCCGGGAAATCTTCCACTTCAATTTTCCAGATGGCTTCCATCCCCAGTTCGGGATATTCCACGCACTCCAGACTCTTGATACTGCCCTGAGCCAGCACGGCCGCTGGCCCACCAATGCTGCCTAAGTAGAAACCGCCATGTTTATGGCAAGCGTCAGTAACCTGCTGACTGCGGTTTCCTTTTGCCAGCATGATCATACTCCCGCCCGCGGCCTGAAGCTGGTCAACATACGAGTCCATACGTCCGGCAGTGGTTGGACCAAGCGAGCCAGATGCATAACCTTCCGGCGTTTTTGCCGGTCCGGCGTAATAGATTGGGTGATCTTTAACATACTGCGGCAAACTTTCGCCGTTATCCAGACGTTCTTTCAGTTTCGCATGCGCTATGTCACGTCCAACGATGATCGTACCATTCAGCGACAAGCGGGTAGAAACCGGATATTGCGACAACTGTGCCAGGATATCCTTCATCGGACGGTTCAGGTCGACACGCACGGCTTCGCCTTCGCCTGCCTGACGCAGTTCTTCCGGGATATATTTGCCAGGATTGTGTTCGAGCTTCTCAATCCAGATCCCTTCACGGTTGATTTTGGCTTTGATATTACGGTCAGCAGAGCAAGAGACCCCCATACCGACCGGACACGACGCGCCGTGACGCGGCAGGCGGATTACACGGATATCATGAGCAAAGTACTTTCCGCCAAACTGCGCGCCCAACCCTAAATTCTGTGCCTCAATCAGCAGCTCTTTTTCCAGCACCACATCACGGAATGCCTGGCCATGTTCATTACCTTCGGTCGGCAGCTCATCATAGTATTTCGCCGACGCCAGTTTCACCGTTTTCAGCGTGGCTTCTGCGGATGTTCCACCGATCACAAACGCGATGTGGTACGGCGGGCAAGCTGCTGTTCCCAGCGTACGCATCTTCTCCACCAGGTAATTTTTTAATTTGCCTGGCGTGAGCAGCGCTTTGGTTTCCTGGTACAGATAGGTTTTGTTCGCCGAACCGCCGCCTTTGGCAATACACAGGAATTTATATTCATCGCCGTCGACGGTATACAAGTCAATCTGTGCTGGCAGATTGGTACCGGTGTTCACCTCTTTGTACATATCCAGCGCGGCGTTTTGTGAATAGCGCAGGTTATCTTCGATGTAGGTGTTATAAACCCCACGCGCCAGCGCCGCTTCGTCACCGCCGCCAGTCCAGACACGCTGTCCTTTTTTACCCACGATAATCGCCGTGCCGGTGTCCTGACATGTCGGCAGAATGCCCTTTGCCGCGATATCAGAGTTACGCAGGAATTGCAGGGCGACATATTTATCGTTTTCGCTGGCATCCGGATCACGCAGAATGTCTGCAACCTGCTGCTGATGAGCAGGACGCAGCATAAACGATGCGTCATGAAATGCCTGGCGAGCCAGCAAAGTTAAAGCCTCAGGCGCAACTTTGACAATCTCCTGCCCTTCAAATTCGGCAACGGAAACATGGTCGCTGGTCAGCAGATAGTATTCGGTATCATCCTTTTTGAGGGGAAAAGGATGCTGATAATGAAAGGGTTTGTTTGACATTGTGCTCTCACTTACTGCTCGGTCTGGTTATTCTCTGGGCAGATGTTCCATTGCCCTGCTTCCCTGCCGCAGATCGGGTTGTAGAAGATATGGCTTTCTGCAACCAGAATTACTCAGGGTATTAAAAGCGAGTCACCATATCCTACACAATTTTTTAACAAAAACTGAGACTAGTACGACTTTTTGCACGTGCAGGTTACTTCGACCGGGGTTTCTTGGTTTAATAGCCAGAGATTTTTCAACATTGAAACAGGGCATTGATAATGCAAAAACTGATCAACTCAGTGCAACACTACGCCTGGGGAAGTAAAACTGCGTTAACGGAACTTTATGGCATTGCCAACCCAACCCAGCAGCCAATGGCCGAGCTGTGGATGGGTGCTCATCCGAAAAGCAGCTCTCAGGTTCAAGGGGCCGATGGCCAACCCGTTGCTCTGCGCGATGTTATCGAGCACGATAAATCCGCACTGTTGGGCGATGCGGTAGCAAAACGCTTTGGCGAACTGCCCTTCCTGTTTAAAGTGCTCTGCGCCGCTCAACCCCTTTCTATTCAGGTCCATCCAAACAAACACAACTCTGAGATAGGTTTCGCCAAAGAAAACGCTGCCGGGATCCCGATGGATGCCGCTGAGCGTAACTACAAAGATCCGAACCACAAGCCAGAACTGGTTTTTGCCCTGACGCCATTCCTGGCGATGAATGCGTTTCGCGAGTTCTCTGACATCGTTGCGTTGTTACAACCGGTTGCGGGCGCACATCCTGCCATTGCTCACTTTTTGCAGGAACCCGGTGCCGAGCGCCTGAGCTACCTTTTCGCCAGCCTGTTAAATATGCAGGACCAGGAAAAATCGCATGCACTGGCAATACTGAAATCAGCCCTTAACAGCCAGCAAGGCGAACCGTGGCAGACTATTCGCCTTATCGCCGATGTCTACCCGAACGACAGCGGTCTTTTCTCCCCACTGCTGCTGAATGTGGTGAAGCTAAATCCTGGCGAAGCGATGTTCCTGTTCGCCGAAACGCCGCACGCCTATCTGCAAGGTGTGGCACTTGAGGTCATGGCAAACTCAGATAACGTGCTGCGTGCAGGGCTGACACCGAAATATATCGATATTCCGGAGCTGGTGGCCAACGTTAAATTTGTCGCAAAACCGGCGAACCAACTGTTGACCACGCCGGTCAAAACCGGTGGTGAACTCGACTTCCCGATCCCGGTTGATGATTTCGCCTTCTCCCTGCATGAACTGTCTGCCGGAGAAGCCGTAATTAGCCAGCACAGCGCGGCAATTTTGTTCTGCATCGAAGGTGAAGCGCTACTGAGTAAAGGCGATCAACGTCTGGAACTAAAACCGGGTGAATCCGCATTTATTAGTGCGAATGAATCGCCAATAAGTGTCAGCGGCGTCGGCCGTTTAGCGCGTGTTTACAACAAGCTCTAGCAAGATACTGATATTTTTGACAACTCTTGCTAAGCTAGTAGAGAGTTAAAAACATGTCACTCCTCCAGGCGTCTTCAAACGCCTGGTTTTATTTTATGGATATCGAAATGAAAAAATCGCTGGTAGCTGCGGGTGTGGTGGTTGCGCTGGGTATCGTCTGGACGGGCGGCGCCTGGTACACCGGAAAGAAACTGGAAACGCATCTCGCTGAGATGGTGACGCAGGCAAATGATCAGATCAAACGCTACTCACCTGAGGCAGGAATTGAACTGAGTTATCAAAACTACCAGCGCGGCGTGTTCAATAGCCAACTGCAACTGGTAGTGAAGCCCATCGCCGGACAGGAAAACGCATGGCTGAAAGCAGGCCAAACTATCGTTCTGGATGAAACGGTGGATCACGGCCCCTTCCCGTTAACCCAGCTTAAGTCATTGAACCTCATTCCTGCTATGGCTTCGGTGAGAACAACACTGGTGAATAACGATGTCACTAAGTCATTGTTTGATATAGCCAAAGGCGAGTCTCCTTTCGTCATCAACTCCCGTATTAGCTATAGTGGCGACACCCGTTCCGATCTTTCCCTTAAACCGTTGAACTACGAGAAAGGCGACGAAAAAGTGGCCTTTAGCGGTGGGGAATTCCAGTTCACCGCAGATAAAGACGGTAACGCGGTTTCCCTGACGGGCACTGCGCAAAGCGGTCAGGTTAATGCAGTCAACGAATACGATCAGAAGGTGCAAATTACCTTTAATAACCTGACAACCGAAGGGTCCAGCAGTGTCGCCAGTTTTGGTGAACGCATCGGCGACCAGAAGCTGTCTCTCGATAAGCTGTCGATATCGGTCGAAGGCAAAGAACTGGCCGTGCTGGAAGGAATGGGAATTGATGGTAAATCCGATCTGATTAACGACGGAAAAACCGTGAACAGTCAGTTGGATTACACCCTGAACAGCCTTAAATTACAGGGTCAGGATTTGGGTAGCGGTAAGCTAACGCTGAAAGTGGGTCAGATTGACGGTGAAGCCCTGCATCAGTTCAGCCAGCAGTACAGTGCCCAAACCAAGGCGCTAATGTCGCAGATTGATGTCGTCCAAAACCCAGAGCTGTATCAGCAGAAAGTCACGGAAGCGTTCTTTAATGCGCTGCCCATTCTGATGAAAGGTGAACCAGTAATCACCATTGCGCCGTTAAGCTGGAAAAATGCGAAAGGCGAAACGACGTTTAATCTGTCGCTGCTGCTCAAAGATCCAACCGCGACCAAAGAAGAGCCACAAACGCTGGCTCAGGAAGTGGATCGTTCAGTCAAATCACTGGACGCGAAGCTGACTATTCCTGTGGATATGGCAACTGAGTTCATGACACAGATAGCCAAAATTGAGGGCTATCAGCAGGAGCAAGCCGCGGAGCTGGCTAAACAGCAGGTCAATGGCATGGCTGCGATGGGGCAGATGTTCCGCATTACCACGATGCAGGACAACACTATCGGCTCCAGCCTGCAATACACCAATGGCCAGGTAACGCTCAACGGGCAGAAGATGCCGCTGGATGAGTTTGTTGGTATGTTCGGTATGCCGACCCTTGGCGAACCGGATGCTCCGGCAGTTCCACAACAGTAATTCTTCTCTGAACCAGGCCCGATAATACCGCTTATCGGGCTTTTGATCTTCGGCAAGCTACTTCTGCGTGACCAGTCGGGCGGAAAGCGTCAGATTGCGGGAATGGCTGTCATCATTACCAATGCGCTGCAGTATACGTTCAGCCAGGGTATAACCCATTTCGCGTGCCGGGGTACTGGCCCAGATAATGGGAATGTCATCCAGCGCGTTTTCTGCCACATCCGCAAATCCGGCCAGTGAGACTTGCTGTTCAAAATAGCGATCGACGCCAATTTCGCCGCTCTGACGCCCCGCTCTCATCAGACCAAACCAGGCACCAACAGCGATGGTTTCGTTGTAACACACTACGGCGCTGATCGTCGGGTTGCGGCGTAACAGTGCAGCAACGGCTTCGGCAGCCTGCTTTTGACTGGATGAACACTCCAGAACCCAATCACTATGAAACGGTAAACCATATTTTAGCAGCGTCGCACAATAGCCGCCGACACGCTCTGCGCGGGTTAAAGAAGAACTCTGCCCCCCCAGCCACGCGATTCGCTGGTGACCGTGCCGAATGAGATGCTCAACCAACAATTGCGCTGCCTGCATGTTGTCGGGTCGTACCGTGTCGACGTCATCCAGGTAACTGGCTCGTGAGGCAAATACGACCGGAATCCCTTTTTCTTCAGCCAGTTGTCGCAGCGCATCACTGCTATCAGCTGCACCTGCAATGACTACGCCATCCACGCCCTGATTAAGTAGCATCGCAAAACGCTGAGCCAATTGTTCACCGTCTTTGCCGCCGTGTAAAAGAAAGACCATCCGACCCTGTGCTTCTAATGCTTCCGTCAGGCCTGCCGTCAGTTCAGCATAAAATGGCGCAGACAGATCGCGCACAATCAGCCCGACCACACCACTCTGACCGCCACGCAGCACCGATGCCTGACGATTACGTACGAACCCCAACTGCTCAATGGCTGCGTTTACCCGCTCCCCGGTTGCGGATGAGATACGCCCTTTTCCACTAAGCACCAATGAGACTGTACTGACCGAAACCCCGGCAGCCAGCGCAACATCATGAATGGTTATTTTTTTGGCTATAGCCATAAAAACAGAAAACTCCCTGATAACGTGACGGATAAAACGTTTTATCAATCGGTTATAGTTATACGCCGTATTATCATTCGATAATGTGATTTATACCGCACTAAAATTAGGTAAAACGTTTTATCTTCTCGCCATCATTAGTCACCGAGCTTTCACGAGGAGTCGTTAGATGACGACGAGAACCACACCAAAAATAACGTTATGGGAATTTTTCCAGCAGTTGGGCAAAACCTTTATGTTGCCCGTGGCTCTGCTCTCCTTCTGCGGGATCATGTTGGGGATCGGCAGTTCATTAAGCAGTCATGATGTCTTAACGCTGATCCCCGCATTGGGTAACCCGGTGCTTCAGGCTCTTTTTACCTGGATGAGTAAAGTCGGCTCTTTCGCCTTTAGTTTCTTACCCGTGATGTTTTGTATTGCTATTCCTCTCGGTCTGGCGCGCGAGAACAAAGGTGTGGCGGCATTTGGCGGGTTTGTTGGTTATGCAGTCATGAACCTTGCCGTTAACTTCTGGTTGACGGCGAAAGGGATTTTACCTACCACTGATGCAGCAATCCTGAAGGCCAATAACATCCAAAACATCCTGGGGATCCAGTCGATCGACACCGGGATCCTCGGTGCCGTCATCGCTGGGATCATTGTCTGGATGCTGCATGAACGCTTCCACAATATCCGTCTGCCGGACGCATTGGCTTTCTTCGGCGGCACCCGTTTTGTCCCCATCATCTCTTCACTGGTCATGGGACTGGTTGGATTAGTTATCCCTCTGATCTGGCCTATATTTGCGATGGGTATTACCGGGCTCGGCAATATCATCAACAGCGCAGGTGAATTTGGTCCGATGCTGTTTGGTACCGGCGAACGCCTGCTGCTGCCTTTTGGCCTGCACCATATTCTGGTGGCCCTCATTCGTTTTACTGAAGCGGGCGGTACCCAGGAAGTGTGTGGTCATAGCGTCAGTGGCGCATTGACTATTTTCCAGGCGCAGCTGAGCTGCCCGACAACACAAGGCTTCTCTGAAAGCGCAACCCGCTTCCTGTCTCAGGGCAAAATGCCGGCGTTCCTCGGTGGTTTGCCGGGTGCAGCATTAGCGATGTATCACTGTGCTCGTCCTGAGAATCGACATAAAATTAAAGGGTTATTAATTTCTGGTCTGATTGCCTGCGTCATTGGCGGTACCACCGAACCACTGGAATTCTTGTTCTTGTTCGTTGCCCCAGTTCTGTACGTGATCCACGCCTTATTGACCGGCCTCGGCTTTACCGTGATGGCGGTGCTCGGTGTGACTATCGGCAACACAGACGGTAACCTGATTGACTTCGTGGTGTTCGGGATCCTGCACGGGTTGTCCACCAAGTGGTATCTGGTCCCTGTTGTCGCGGCCATCTGGTTTGCGGTGTACTACGTTATCTTCCGCTTCGCGATCACCCGCTTTAATCTGAAGACACCGGGCCGTGATGTCGAAATTGCCAGCAATATCGAGAAAGTGATGGCAGGCACACCCGGTAAATCTGGCTACAATGTCCCGGCAATTCTGGCGGCATTGGGTGGCGCGGAGAATATCGTTAGTCTGGATAACTGCATTACGCGTTTGCGCTTGTCGGTCAAAGATATGTCACGCGTAAATGTCCAGGCACTGAAAGACAACCGGGCCATTGGCGTGGTACAGCTCAATCAGCATAACCTTCAGGTCGTTATTGGCCCGCAGGTCCAGTCAGTGAAAGACGAAATCGCAGTTCTGATGAACACCGTACAGGCGTGAGGACAACGACATGTTTGATTTTTCAAAGGTTGTGGACAGGCATGGTACCTGGTGTACTCAGTGGGATTACGTTGCCGACCGTTTTGGCACTGCCGATCTGCTGCCGTTCACCATCTCTGATATGGATTTTGCTACGGCCCCTTGCATTCTGGAGGCGCTGACACAGCGCCTGTCACACGGTGTATTAGGATACAGCCGCTGGAAAAATGACGAGTTTTTGGCGGCCATTAGCCACTGGTTTCTAACTCGTCACAATACCCGGATCGATCCTCAATCGCTGGTATATGGCCCCTCAGTTATCTATATGGTCTCAGAACTCATCCGCCAGTGGTCGTCTGCAGGCGACGCGGTAGTTGTCCATACGCCAGCTTACGATGCATTCTACAAGGCCATCGAGGGCAACCAGCGCACAGTGCTCCCCGTCGGTCTGGAAAAGCGGAGCGACGGTTGGTATTGCGACATGGCAAAGCTGGGAGCAGCTCTCTCACGGCCAGAGAGTAAAATTCTTCTGCTGTGTAGCCCACAAAATCCAACGGGCAAAGTGTGGACGCACGAGGAACTGGAAACCATGGCTGACTTATGCCAGCGACATGGTGTCAACGTCATTTCCGATGAAATCCATATGGATATGGTTTGGGGAGAGCAACCGCATATCCCGTGGATCAATGTCGCACGCGGCGACTGGGCGCTACTCACCTCCGGCTCCAAGAGCTTCAATATCCCGGCATTAACCGGAGCGTATGGGATCATCGAAGACGCCAATAGTCGCAACGATTATCTCAGTGCGCTAAAGGGACGCGATGGATTGTCTTCCCCTGCGGTGCTGGCACTCACCGCACATATTGCCGCCTATCAGCAAGGTGAGCGCTGGTTGGATGCCTTACGGGATTATCTTGTCGGCAACCTGCATTATGTTGCTGATGAACTTAATACCGCGTTCCCTGAACTTAACTGGCAGATCCCGCAATCCACCTATCTGGCCTGGATAGATTTACGTCCGCTCAGGGTTGATGACCAGGCGTTACAAAATGCGCTTATCCACCAGCAAAAAGTGGCGATCATGCCAGGTTCGACCTACGGAGAGGAAGGGTGCGGTTTTGTACGCCTGAATACCGGATGTCCCCGCTCAAAACTTGAGAAAGGTGTTCAGGGATTAATTAACGCCCTGCGCTCTCTGCGCTAACTAAAGTTGCGCAATGAAATTAATCATTGCGCAACATAGATTTTTATCCCGATTTATTCTTATAATACTGCGCACTTTACCTAAAAACATGAGTGCGACCATGATTGATACTTCCCTTCCTTTAACCGACGTCCATCGCCACCTTGATGGGAACATCCGTGCCCAAACGATCCTGGATCTTGGTCGTCAGTTTAATTTAACGCTTCCTGCTCAAACACTTGAAATGCTGATCCCTCACGTGCAGGTAACGTCAACTGAGCCTGATTTGGTCAGTTTTTTGTCAAAGCTTGACTGGGGTGTCAAAGTGCTGGCCTCGCTGGATGCCTGTCGCCGCGTCGCATTTGAGAATATTGAGGATGCCGCACGTAATGGTCTGCATTACGTTGAACTACGTTTTTCCCCAGGCTATATGGCGATGGCCCATCAACTCCCCGTTGCAGGTGTGGTTGAAGCCGTTATTGCAGGCGTACGCGAAGGCTGTAAAACGTTCGGCGTTGAAGCTCGCTTAATTGGAATTATGAGCCGTACTTTCGGCGAAGCTGCCTGTTTGCAGGAACTGGATGCACTGTTAGCGCATCGTGATCACATCACCGCACTGGATTTGGCCGGCGATGAACTCGGTTTCCCGGGCAGTTTGTTCCTGTCCCATTTCAACCGTGCACGCGACGCTGGCTGGCATATCACGGTTCATGCAGGTGAAGCGGCAGGCCCGGAAAGCATCTGGCAAGCTATCAGAGAACTGGGAGCAGAACGTATTGGCCACGGCGTAAAAGCCGTCGAAGATCGCGCCCTGATGGATTTTCTCGCCGAGCAGCGTATCGGCATTGAATCCTGTCTTACATCGAATATTCAAACCAGTACCGTCGCCTCACTGACGACGCATCCGCTGAAAACATTCCTTGAACACGGTGTACTGGCCAGTCTGAATACGGACGACCCGGCGGTTCAGGGTGTGGATATTATTCACGAATACACCGTAGCCGCTCCGGCTGCAGGATTGACGCGTGAACAGATTCGCCAGGCGCAAATCAATGGCCTGGAAATGGCGTTCCTGAGCAATGAAGAGAAACAAGCACTGCGTGAGAAAGTCGCCGCAGCGTAATGGCTTTATTGCCGGATGGCGCTAACGCTTATCTGGCCTACATTGCATTGTAGGCCAGATAAGATGCCTCGACATCCGACATTGGCATTATCAGGCAAGGCACAGCGTCGATCGGTGTTTCGCCGATTCAATGCCCAACTCAATCAGTTCCATGATTTGAATGGCTTGTCTGGCTGGAACCGGGTTCTCGCCGTTACCATTCAGCGCATCACGGATTCCCGCATAGTAAGCCGGATAATTACCTGGCACGGTTAACCAGGTTTCTTCCACCTGCTCATCACCTTCCATGCGTGTCAGTACACCATCACGCATGTCATAACCCCAGTCTTCCTGTGGCAGCCGCTCACCATTTTTAAGACGTTCCTCTTGTGGGTCCAGACCATACTTCACATAGCTGCCACGCGATCCGTGAACGATATAACGAGCAGACTCAGCCGCTGCCAGCATCGTTCCGTGAAGAATCACCCGACGCTGCGGATACGTCAGGATGGCATGGAAGTAATCTGTCGACTGCGCCCCTGGACGGAGCTGTGCCAGATCGACCGTCAGGCTCACCGGCAAGCCAAACAGGTTAATTGCCTGATCTAAAAGATGCGGCGCTAAGTCATACCAGATACCACTCCCCGGGCCACCCTGTTCACGCCAGCGGTCACGGACCTGCGGGCGGAAGCGATCGAAATGAGATTCAAAATAAGCCACCTCACCCAACGCGCCATCAGCCAGCAAGGCTTTCAGCGTCAGAAAATCGCTGTCCCAGCGACGGTTATGGAAGACAGAAAGCAGGCGCCCTACGCTTCTGGCCAGCGCATCCAGCTCGCGTGCTTGTGACAGTGTCACAGTGAAAGGCTTATCAACAACCACATGCTTACCTGCTTCCAGCGCCGCTTTCGCCAGCGGGAAGTGTGTATCATTGGGTGTAGGGATCACAATAAGGTCGATACTCGGATCGTTAAACAGGTGTTTAGGCTCAGTAACAACCGCCACCGAAGGCCAGTCCGCCTTCACTTTTGTTTCATCACTACTGGACACCGCAACCAGTTCCAGACCCGGAGTGCCCACGATCAGGGGGGCATGGAAAGTTTTACTGGCATAACCGTAACCGATTAGCCCAACGCGGATGTTGTCACTCATGTTTTTGCCTCTCAATTCAGATCTGGCCTATTTCACACCATAGATAGTAGCGCCACAATAGTTTAATAACCTTTGCGCTACAAAGGTTGTTGCTTAACTTAAGTCAAACATATGCCACTTAGAGTTAACTTGCCGCGAAAAAGTCATCGAAATCGTTCCCAATGCTCTTGCTGTATCATTTATTGATAAGTAACATTTGCTACCTGTGTTTATGGATAAATCAAAGCAAATGTCGTCAGTAATGAATCGTCTTATTGAGTTAACAGGTTGGATTGTTCTCGTGGTCTCCGTGATCCTGTTGGGTGTTGCCAATCATATTGACAACTACCAACCACCGGAACCCGTCGCTGCAGTACAGAAAAAATAAATATACGCAGCCCGTTATAGCCTGGCAGTTAACTCCGCGATGGTTGCTGGGTAGGGCTGTAAAAGATCATTTTTTGTCAAAAAAAAAGCGAATTATGCCGCATCCCGCTCCAGCGCGTATTGCCTGCGATCGTGAAGCGCGTTACCCTTTCCGCAGGCGTAAATAGCGCCTGGATTCCCACAGGGTTGAAAACTCTTCTTACATTTGCGCGCAAATTCGCGTTTACCTGTACAACGTTGGTTGTTTTTTAATATTTACTACTCCGTTAGTATTATTTTATTAATATGGATTGCCTTTTATGACTGTTCAGGATTACTTATTAAAATTCCGCAAAATCAGTTCGCTAGAAAGTCTGGAAAAATTGTTCGATCATCTTAACTACACACTTACTGACGATAGCGACATTATCAATATGTATCGCGCTGCAGACCACCGCCGTGCCGAGCTCATTTCGGGAGGCCGCCTGTTCGATGTTGGCCAGGTACCCAAATCCGTCTGGCATTACGTGCAATAAACAAGACAGTAGCGCCTGGCGTTAAAAGCTTTATAATAATTGCCCCAAAATGAACGGCATGTCTGTTCGCGCGCGTAAACCTGGAGATGAAATGACTACAACAGCGGCACAACGTATCGGAGGCTGGCTACTTGGGCCATTGGCCTGGCTGTTAGTCGCGTTGTTAAGTGCTTCGCTGGCGTTACTGCTGTATGTCACTGCGTTGGCCACACCGCAGACATTCCACACGCTGAGCGAGCAAAGTACGACGAATTTGCTGCTATGGGGCGTCTCCTTTATTACCGCTATCGCCATGTGGTACTACACGCTGTGGCTGACCATCGCGTTTTTCAAACGCAGAGTCTGTGTGCCAAAACACTATATTATATGGCTGCTGATCTCGGTGTTACTGGCAATTAAAGCGTTTGCATTTTCACCTGTTCCGGATGCGTTTGCCGTGCGTCAACTGCTGTTCCCTTTGTTAGCGGCTGCGCTGCTGGTACCCTATTTCAAACGCTCGCAACGCGTTAAGACGACGTTTGTGAACCCGTAATAACCCTACAGTTAACCTGTTGTCGCCTGTTGTAGATTGTCAGATAATAGGCGGCTTTTTTATTTCAGGCCGAAAAATGACTGATTACCTGCTGCTGTTTGTCGGAACTGTACTGGTCAATAACTTTGTACTGGTCAAGTTTCTGGGCTTATGCCCCTTTATGGGCGTTTCCAAAAAACTGGAAACCGCAATGGGTATGGGCCTCGCCACGACCTTTGTAATGACGCTGGCATCCATTTGCGCATGGCTGATTGACACCTGGATCCTCATCCCGCTCGATCTCATCTACCTGCGCACGCTGGCCTTCATTCTGGTCATCGCCGTGGTGGTACAATTTACCGAGATGGTTGTACGCAAAACCAGCCCTGCGCTGTATCGCCTACTGGGGATCTTCTTACCGCTGATCACCACTAACTGCGCGGTATTAGGTGTAGCGTTGCTGAACATCAACCTCGGGCATAATTTTTTACAGTCGGCGCTGTACGGTTTTTCCGCCGCCGTCGGCTTCTCACTGGTGATGGTTCTGTTCGCCGCAATTCGCGAACGCCTCGCCGTGGCAGACGTTCCTGCCCCCTTCCGCGGTAATGCGATTGCGCTGATTACCGCTGGTTTAATGTCTTTGGCCTTTATGGGCTTTAGTGGTTTGGTGAAGTTGTAATGAATGCTATCTGGATTGCCGTTGCCGCAGTGAGTCTGCTGGGTCTGGCGTTCGGCGCTATTTTGGGTTATGCCTCTCGTCGATTTGCCGTCGAGGATGATCCAGTCGTGGAGAAAATTGATGAAATTCTCCCGCAAAGCCAGTGTGGGCAGTGCGGTTATCCGGGCTGCCGTCCTTATGCTGAAGCTATTGGCTGTCAGGGCGAAAAAATCAACCGATGCGCCCCTGGTGGCGAAGCGGTGATGCTAAAAATTGCGACCCTGTTGAACGTCGATCCGCAACCTATTGATGGTGATGAGCAGGACGCTACCCCCGTTCGTATGCTGGCGGTGATTGATGAAAATAACTGTATCGGCTGCACAAAATGCATTCAGGCCTGCCCGGTCGATGCCATCGTGGGCGCTACGCGTGCCATGCACACGGTGATGAGCGATCTGTGCACCGGATGCAATTTGTGCGTTGATCCGTGCCCGACCCAATGTATCGAATTACGCCCGGTCGCCGAGACACCTGACAGCTGGAAGTGGGATTTAAACACTATTCCTGTGCGCATCATTCCTGTGGAACAACATGCTTAAGTTATTCTCCGCATTCAGAAAAAATAAAATCTGGGACTTTGATGGCGGCATTCACCCACCTGAAATGAAAACCCAGTCTAACGGGACACCGCTGCGGCAGGTTCCGCTGGCTCCGCGCTTTATTATTCCGTTGAAGCAGCATATTGGCGCTGAAGGTGAACTGTGTGTCAATGTGGGCGACACCGTGCTGCGTGGTCAGGCGCTAACCCGTGGGCGCGGCAGAATGTTGCCCGTACACGCCCCGACCTCCGGCACCGTTGTTGCCATTGCCCCGCACTCTACCGCGCATCCTTCGGCTTTAGCTGAACTTAGCGTCATCATTGATGCGGACGGCGAAGATCGCTGGATTGAGCGTGACGGCTGGGCAAATTATCGTGCCCGCAGCCGCGAGGAGCTCATAGCCCGTATTCACCAATTCGGTGTTGCCGGACTCGGCGGCGCAGGTTTTCCAACCGGCGTCAAATTGCAGGGTGGCGGTGATAAAATTGAAACACTGATCATCAACGCCGCTGAATGTGAACCCTACATCACCGCGGATGACCGCTTAATGCAAGATTGCGCGGCCCAGGTGGTCGAAGGTATCCGCATACTTGCTCATATTCTTCAACCGCGCGAAGTCCTGCTGGGTATTGAAGATAACAAACCGCAGGCTATCTCCATGCTGCGCGCAGTGTTGGCTGATTCTCACGATATCAGTTTACGAGTCATTCCCACTAAATACCCGTCAGGCGGTGCCAAACAATTGACGCAAATCCTGACCGGGAAACAGGTTCCTCACGGTGGACGTTCCTCCGATATCGGGGTGCTGATGCAAAACGTGGGGACTGCCTATGCTGTCAAGCGGGCCGTTATTGACGGCGAGCCAATCACCGAGCGTGTGGTCACGCTAACGGGCGAAGCAGTCAGCCGCCCGGGCAACGTTTGGGCGCGATTGGGTACGCCTGTTCGTCACCTGCTCAATGATGCAGATTTCTGTCCTTCTGCTGACCAGATGGTGATCATGGGCGGTCCGCTGATGGGCTTTACCCTGCCCTGGCTGGATGTTCCCATCGTGAAGATCAGCAACTGCCTGCTTGCGCCTTCTGCCAGTGAAATGGGTGAACCGCAGGAAGAAAAAGGCTGTATTCGCTGTAGCGCCTGCGCCGATGCCTGCCCTGCCGATCTTCTGCCGCAGCAACTTTACTGGTTCAGTAAAGGCCAGCAGCATGATAAAGCGACAACCCACAACATTGCTGACTGCATTGAATGCGGTGCCTGCGCCTGGGTATGTCCAAGCAACATTCCCCTGGTGCAGTATTTCCGTCAGGAAAAAGCCGAGATTTACGCCATTAGTCAGGAAGAAAAACGAGCGGCTGAAGCAAAAGCGCGATTTGAAGCCCGACAGGCGCGCCTTGAACGTGAAAAAGCAGCGCGTCTTGAGCGGCATAAAAACGCAGCTGTACAACCTGCAGCGAAAGATCATGATGCCATCGCTGCTGCACTGGCTCGCGTGAAAGAGAAACAGGCCCAGGCTATGCAGCCGGTTGTCATTCAGGCGGGTGAAAAACCTGATAACAGCGCAGTGATTGCCGCACGTGAAGCGCGAAAAGCGCAGGCTCGCGCCGCACGCACTGATAATCCGTCAAAAGATGAGGACAGCAGAGCGGGTGCGGATCCACGCAAAGCTGCCGTCGAAGCCGCAATTGCCCGAGCCAAAGCCCGCAAGCTTGAGCAGCAGGCAGCTACGGAAACAGCCGAACTGGTTGACCCGCGCAAAGCCGCCGTCGAAGCCGCAATCGCCCGAGCTAAAGCCCGCAAGCTTGAGCAGCAATCAGCTACGGAAACAACCGAACCGGTTGACCCGCGCAAAGCTGCCGTCGAAGCCGCAATTGCCCGTGCCAAAGCCCGCAAGCTTGAGCAGCAGGCAGTAACGGAAACGGCCGAGCCGGTTGATCCACGTAAAGCCGCCGTTGCGGCCGCTATTGCTCGCGCTCAGGCAAAGAAAGCCGCACAGCAGCAGGTTGTAAACGAGGAATAAATGGTATTCAGAATAGCTAGCTCCCCTTATACCCATAACCAGCGTCAAACATCGCGTATCATGATGCTGGTTCTGATTGCTGCATTACCAGGAATTGCCGCTCAATGGTGGTTCTTCGGCTGGGGTACATTGTTCCAGATAGTGCTGGCATCGGTCAGTGCCATCGCCGCCGAAGCGGGCGTGCTTAAACTACGTAAACAGCCCGTTGCCGCAATCCTGAAAGACAACTCCGCCCTGCTTACAGGGTTGCTGCTTGCCGTCAGTATTCCTCCCCTGGCTCCGTGGTGGATGGTGATCCTGGGTACCGTCTTCGCCGTTATCATTGCCAAGCAGCTGTATGGCGGTCTTGGGCAGAATCCATTTAATCCGGCAATGATTGGTTATGTCGTGCTGTTGATCTCATTCCCGGTGCAAATGACAAGCTGGCTGCCACCGCATGAAATTGCCGCTACGGTGCCCGGATTTTTTGATGCTTTAAACGTTATCTTTACCGGACATACCGCTGGCGGCAGCGATATGAACACGCTCCGTATAGGGATCGACGGCATCAGTCAGGCAACGCCTCTCGATACCTTTAAGACGTCACTACATGCAGGGCGTACCGTTGAACAGGTGATGCAGTATCCGATTTACAGCGGCATGCTCGCGGGCGCGGGTTGGCAGTGGGTTAACCTTGCCTGGCTCGCGGGCGGCATCGTGTTGTTATGGCAGAAAGCGATTCGTTGGCACATCCCGGTGAGCTTCCTGATATCGCTCGCTGTTTGCGCCACTTTAGGCTGGATTTTCTCGCCAGACTCTCTGGCATCACCGCAGTTGCACCTGCTTTCCGGCGCCACCATGCTGGGTGCATTCTTTATTCTTACCGATCCCGTTACGGCATCAACTACCAACCGTGGTCGCCTGATTTTTGGCGCGCTTGCGGGTCTGTTGGTCTGGCTGATTCGTAGTTTTGGCGGTTATCCTGATGGTGTGGCTTTTGCCGTATTGCTGGCAAATATCACGGTTCCGCTGATTGATTATTACACTCGCCCTCGCGTGTACGGACATCGCTAAGGACTCCCTATGCTGAAAACGATTCGTAAACACGGTATTACACTGGCGCTGTTTGCTGCGGGCTCGACGGGGTTAACCGCGGCAATCAATCAATTAACCAAGTCCACTATTGATGAACAGGCCGCGCTGCAGCAAAAAGCACTGTTCGATCAGGTTCTGCCTGGCGAACGCTACAATAATAACTTGCCTGAGAGTTGTTATCTGGTCGATGCGCCAGCGTTAGGCAAAGGCAGCCACCGAGTGTATATTGCCCGCCAGGACGATCGTCCGGTTGCGGCAATTCTGGAGGCTACGGCCCCCGATGGTTATTCCGGCGCAATTCAACTTCTGGTTGGTGTAGATTTCAACGGTACTGTGCTGGGTACGCGGGTAACAGAACATCATGAAACACCAGGCCTCGGTGATAAAATCGAGTTACGTCTGTCAGACTGGATAACCCATTTTAGCGGCAAAACGATTAGTGCAGAGAACGACCCTCACTGGGCGGTGAAAAAAGACGGCGGCGACTTTGACCAGTTTACGGGCGCAACCATCACGCCGCGTGCGGTAGTGAATGCAGTAAAACGCGCCGGTTTATATGCGCAGACGCTGCCTGCGCAACTTCCTCAACTTAGCGCCTGTGGAGAATAACCATGAGCGAAATTAAAGACGTCATTGTTCAGGGGCTTTGGAAAAATAACTCCGCCCTTGTACAGTTACTCGGGATGTGCCCGTTGCTGGCCGTTACCTCTACTGCAACCAATGCGTTAGGTCTGGGGCTTGCGACTACGCTGGTGTTGACCCTGACAAACCTGACAATTTCAGCGCTACGCCGCTGGACACCGCCCGAAATCCGTATTCCCATTTATGTCATGATCATCGCCTCCGTAGTGAGTGCGGTACAAATGCTTATCAATGCCTACGCCTTTGGCCTGTATCAGTCTCTGGGTATCTTTATCCCCTTGATTGTGACCAACTGTATTGTTGTTGGCCGCGCAGAAGCCTTTGCCGCTAAAAAGGGCCCTGCTTTATCCGCGCTCGATGGTTTTTCTATTGGCATGGGGGCGACCGGCGCCATGTTTGTTCTCGGATCGCTGCGTGAAATCATAGGTAACGGTACATTGTTCGACGGCGCAGACGGACTGCTGGGCAATTGGGCCAAAGTCCTGCGCGTGGAGATCTTCCATACTGACACACCATTTCTGCTGGCCATGCTACCGCCGGGTGCATTCATTGGCCTGGGGCTGATGCTGGCTGTTAAGTATCTGATTGATGAAAAGATGAAGAAGCGTCGTGCCGAGGCCGCTATGGCAGCAGACCCGGCGGGTGAAACAGGGAATGTGTAATGAACAAAGCAAAACGGCTGGAAATACTGACGCGCCTGCGTGATAACAATCCGCATCCGACAACCGAGCTTAATTTTACATCACCGTTTGAACTGCTGATTTCGGTCTTGCTCTCCGCGCAGGCCACCGATGTCAGCGTCAATAAAGCAACAGCTAAGCTTTACCCCGTCGCTAATACGCCTGCCGCGATGCTGGAACTCGGCGTTGAAGGTGTTAAGTCCTACATCAAGACAATCGGTTTGTTTAACAGCAAAGCGGAGAACGTGATTAAAACCTGCCGCATTTTACTGGAAAAGCACAATGGCGAGGTTCCGGAAGACAGAGCCGCATTAGAAGCCCTGCCTGGCGTTGGGCGCAAGACGGCGAATGTAGTGTTAAATACCGCCTTCGGCTGGCCAACGATTGCCGTAGATACCCACATTTTCCGGGTATGTAACCGGACACAATTTGCCCCAGGTAAAAACGTCGAACAGGTCGAAGAGAAACTGCTGAAAGTCGTCCCCAGTGAATTTAAAGTCGATTGCCACCACTGGTTAATTCTTCATGGTCGCTACACCTGCATAGCCAGAAAACCACGTTGCGGTTCCTGCATTATCGAAGATCTTTGCGAATTCAAAGAAAAAGTCGATATCTGACAACATGGGGCCACAACGCTGGCCCCTATTTCATAACGATTAGTTATGCACTTCTCAACCGTTAATTTCCCGACAATGATGCCGTACCTTCCTGCATATCTAATGTAATATTCTTGTGAACTAACACCTGAGTAGGTTAATCGTTTTTTTAATAGTAGAAATTTCTATCCATCCGTGATCAAGATCACCCTGATAACATTATGTAAAATATTTATTATTTTGTAGTTAAAATGACAATCAGATGACCTGACAGCTTCGTTTCGATACAAAACATTACACTGGCTATTTTTCAGATAATGGACCATATCACTACCTTCAAGCCAAAATAGCAGAACATATCGCCACATTCCCATTTTGACCCCATCCTTACAGTGTAAAAATCTGTCATTCTCCATATGAAGAAATTTAACGCTGGATAACATTTCTCAGCCCCGACGATTTCACCATCTGAGTTATATGTAACAGATTATTACAAACCCCTTGTCTGAATGGTCAAGATAGTGAACATTACTTGCCGTTTCCCCTCCCACTATAACAATCGGACGGATGAACTTGACTCATCACGTACCAGAACACCCCCGTTGATATGGGATGTAAAAAAAGAGGTAAAAGTGTCTACTGCAAACAATAAACCAACAGAAAGCGTCAGTTTAAACGCCTTCAAACAACCAAAAGCGTTCTATCTCATTTTCTCAATTGAGCTATGGGAACGTTTTGGTTATTACGGCCTGCAAGGGATTATGGCCGTCTACCTGGTGAAGCAACTGGGTATGTCAGAAGCGGATTCCATCACCCTTTTCTCCTCCTTTAGCGCCCTGGTGTATGGCCTTGTTGCTATTGGTGGCTGGTTAGGTGATAAAGTTCTGGGTACAAAACGCGTCATTATGCTGGGTGCCGTTGTCCTGGCCATTGGTTATGCGCTGGTTGCATGGTCTGGTCACGATGCGGGTATCGTTTATATGGGTATGGCAGCCATCGCGGTCGGTAACGGCCTGTTTAAAGCGAACCCATCTTCCCTGCTTTCTACCTGCTATGCCAAAGATGACCCGCGTCTTGATGGTGCATTCACCATGTACTACATGTCCGTCAACATCGGCTCATTCTTCTCTATGCTGGCAACACCGTGGCTGGCAGCGCGTTACGGTTGGAGCACCGCGTTCGCCCTGAGCGTTGTGGGTATGCTGATCACCGTTGTTAACTTCGCCTTCTGCCAGCGCTGGGTTAAACAGTACGGTTCCAAGCCTGACTTTGAGCCGATCAACTTCCGTAACCTGCTGCTGACCATCGTTGGCGTTGTGGTGCTGATCGCGATTGCGACCTGGCTGCTGCACAACCAGCAGATCGCACGTATGGTTCTGGGTGTAATTGCTATCGGTATCGTATTTATCTTCGGTAAAGAAGCCTTCACCATGCACGGTGCTGCCCGTCGTAAAATGATCGTCGCCTTCATTCTGATGCTGGAAGCGATTATCTTCTTCGTGCTGTACAGCCAGATGCCGACCTCACTGAACTTCTTTGCGATTCGTAACGTTGAGCACTCTATTCTTGGCATTGCTTTCGAACCTGAACAGTACCAGGCGCTGAACCCGTTCTGGATCATCATTGGTAGCCCAATCCTCGCCGCTATCTATAACAAGATGGGCGATACGCTGCCGATGCCAACCAAATTTGCGATTGGTATGGTGCTGTGTTCCGGTGCGTTCCTGATCCTGCCGCTGGGCGCTAAATTCGCGACCGATGCGGGCATCGTTTCTGTTAACTGGCTGATCATCTGCTACGGTCTGCAAAGTATCGGTGAACTGATGATTTCTGGTCTGGGCCTGGCGATGGTGGCACAGTTGGTTCCACAGCGTCTGATGGGCTTCATTATGGGTAGCTGGTTCCTGACCACTGCCGGTGCAAACATCATCGGTGGTTACGTGGCTAACATGATGGCGGTTCCGGAGAATGTGACCGATCCGCTGATGTCTTTGGAAGTCTACGGTCGCGTGTTCCTGCAGATTGGTGTTGCAACGGCGGTTATCGCTGTTCTGATGCTGCTGACGGCACCGAAACTGAATCGTATGACTCAGGACGACGAAGCCGATGAGAAAGCCGCTAAGGCCGCAACAGCGTAATTCTCAGGGAAACTTAATTTCAGGCCGCTAACTGTTGTTAGCGGCTTTTTTTTTGCTCCAGGTAGCACTACCATACGGTATACCTCAGCCAAAAGGAGTTACCGATGAAACTGTTCTACAAACCGGGCGCTTGTTCTCTCGCTTCCCACATCACACTTCGTGAGAGCGGTAAAGATTTCACTCTGGATGGTGTTGATCTGATGAAGAAACGCCTGGAAAACGGCGACGATTTTTTCGCGGTAAACCCGAAAGGACAAGTTCCCGCACTGTTGCTGGATGATGGTACACTACTGACCGAAGGCGTCGCCATCATGCAATATCTCGCAGATACCGTTCCAGACCGTCATCTCCTGGCCCCTACCAGCAGTCTCTCACGCTACAAAACTATCGAATGGCTTAACTATATCGCTACAGAGCTACATAAAGGTTTTACCCCACTGTTCCGCCCGGACACGCCAGAGGAGTACAAACCAACCGTACGCGCATTGCTTGAGAAAAAAATGCAGTATGTGAACGAATCGCTGAAAGACAACCCGTGGATTTGCGGCGCACGCTTCAGCATTGCTGATGCCTATCTGTTTACCGTACTGCGTTGGGCGTATGCGGTTAAGTTGAATATGGCAGGATTAAGCCATATCGAGGCGTATATGGCGCGGATGGCTGAACGCCCGGCGGTTGCCGCAGCGCTTAAAGCGGAAGGATTAAATTAATTGTTGTTGCCGGGTAGCGCTTGCGCTTACCCGGCCTACAGCCAAACCCAGGCCCGATAAGCGTGAGCGCCATTGCACATTGATTACAGCTGAGTAGCGCTAAAGTAGTGTTCCGGTTTCGCGATACGATCCTGAGCGGCAACCACCTGCAGCTCATACTCCTGCATCTCTTTGGTGGCGATCATAATTTCGTACACCGCCGCAGTCACATGTTCCAGCGCCTGCTGCAATGAAGCCCCCTGCAACAGTTTAACCAACAGCAAGCCACTGGTGACGTCACCAACGCCAACCGGTTGGCGTGAGCCAAAATCAACAAGCGGACGGCTGATATGCCACGCCTGATCAGCGGTGACCAACAGCATCTCAAAGCGATCTGCGCTCATGCCTGCACGGGCAAGATGCTTAACCAGCACAATTTCCGGCCCCTGCGCAATCAGTTCACGGGCAGCCAGCACCGCCTCATCAACATTGTTAACCGCATGCTCGCACAGAATTTCGAGTTCAATCAGATTTGGCGCGATAATGTCGCTGGCCGGAAGTGCGTGACGAACATGAAATTCCGCAACGCCAGGCGCCACGATGCACCCTTTTTCAGGATGACCCATCACTGGATCGCAAAAGAATTTCGCCTGGGGATTTGCCGCTTTCACTTTGCGCACAATACCCAGAATATGCTCGCCCTGCTCAGCGGATCCCAGATAACCACTCAGCACCGCATCGCAGGTCTGAAGTTTATCGATATCAGCAATGCCCTGAACAATCTCAGTCAGGTGACTGGGTGGCATAACACAGCCGGTCCATTTACCGTACTGCGTGTGGTTAGAAAACTGAACGGTGTTGAGCGGCCAGACATTCGCGCCAAGACGACGCATCGGAAATTCGGCAGCACTGTTGCCGGCATGGCCAAAAACAACGTGGGACTGGATGGCGAGGATATTCTTCATTTTACTTACCACAACCCTAAAAAATAAAGGGGCGTAGTTTCCCACGCCCCTGCTGACTTTGACTTACTTCCAGCAAATCAGACAGTAGTTCTTTTTGCCACGGCGCAGTAAGGTGTAGCGGCCGAACAAAATATCACTGTCCTGGAAGAAATATTCCGGGTCAGATTGTTTCTCACCATTAATGGTGACCGCATTAGACGCGATGGTCTTACGCGCCTGACCGCGAGAAGGCTGCAGTTCAGAATCCACCAGCGCCTGCATCAGGTCGGCACCCTTGTCCATTTCAATCATCGGTACACCATCCTGTGCCAGCTGTTCGAAGTCCGCTTCGCTCAGGTCGCTCAGGTTACCATTGAACAGGCTTTCGGTAATGCGTTTCGCCGCCACTAAACCTTCTTCGCCGTGAACCAGACGCGTTACCTGCTCAGCCAGAACATACTGGGCACGCGGCGCTTTACCGCTGTTCTTATCTTCTTCTTCCAGCGCATTGATCTCTTCAATGTCCATGAAAGTGAAGAATTTCAGGAAGCGATATACGTCCGCGTCAGCTGTGTTGATCCAGAACTGGTAGAACTTGTATGGGCTGGTTTTCTTCGGATCCAGCCAAACTGCGCCACCTTCCGTTTTACCGAATTTGGTACCGTCAGCTTTAGTGATCAGCGGAACCGTCAGGCCAAATACCTGATTCTGATGCAGACGGCGGGTCAGATCGATACCCGAGGTAATGTTACCCCACTGGTCAGAACCGCCAATTTGCAATGCCACGCCATGCAGTTTATTCAGGCAGGCAAAATCATAACCTTGCAGCAGGTTGTAAGAAAACTCGGTAAAGGAGATCCCCTGATCGTCACGGTTCAGACGCTGCTTAACCGCTTCTTTGTTGATCATCTGGTTTACGGAGAAGTGTTTGCCGATATCACGCAGGAAAGTCAGTACGTTCATACCGCCAAACCAGTCGTAGTTGTTCGCAGCAATCGCCGAGTTGTCGCCACAGTCGAAATCGAGGAACGGTGCCACCTGTTTGCGAATTTTATCCACCCACTCCTGCACGGTATCTTCAGTATTCAGTTTACGCTCGGCGGCTTTAAAGCTCGGATCGCCAATCAGACCCGTTGCACCACCCACCAACGCAACAGGCTTATGGCCTGCCTGCTGGAAGCGTTTCAGGCATAACAATGGAACCAGATGCCCCAAATGCAAGCTGTCAGCGGTAGGATCGAAGCCGCAATAGAGCGCGATCGGGCCTTGCGCCAGTCGCTCTGCTAACGCTTCCTCGTCCGTCACCTGGGCCACCAGCCCCCGCTCTTGCAATTGTTTAATCAAGTTACTGCTTGCCATCAAAATCTCCATGTATAAAACGACTGCACCTTTGCCGGTACACGACTTTTCGCCTGATGCGAAAGAGACATAGAATAAAGCGCCGGATTCATCAGCACCAGCGCTTAAAACAAGAATTTTGCATCTTTAGGGGGCCAGACGGTCAATTTTCCACGCGTCATCTTCACGTTGGTATAAAAAACGGTCGTGCAGACGGTTTTCACCACCCTGCCAGAACTCCATTTGTTCAATGCTCACGCGAAAGCCGCCCCAGAAACTCGGCAACGGAACTTCCCCTTGCTGAAACTTCTGCTTCAGCTCAAGAAATTTACTTTCCAGAATTCCGCGTGCGGAGATCCGACTGGACTGCTTAGAAACCCAGGCGCCAATCTGGCTATCGCGCGGGCGACTGTGGAAATATTTTACCACCTCAAGCGTGGACAAGCGTTCGGCCTTACCGATGACCATCACCTGCCGTTCCAGCGTATGCCAGGGGAACAAGAGGCTAATGCGTGGGTTGTTCTCGATCTGGTGCGCCTTACGGCTGCCCATGTTGGTATAAAACACCAGCCCTTTGTCATCATAATGTTTGAGCAACACGATTCGCTGATACGGCTGACCGTGTTCATCGACTGTTGCGACGACCATAGCGGTAGGGTCTGCCAGTTTGGCATCACAGGCTTGCCCCAGCCAGCGCTCAAACAGCGCAAGGGGTTCGGCGGGAAGATCGCGGCGGCGAAGACCACCTTTCGTGTATTCACGGCGCAGATGCGCGATTTGCTGCAATTCGTCGTTATCAGACATGATGTTGGCTACGGATTGTCAGTGGGTGACGCTATTGTGCGCCGCCCAGGTGAAAATCTCAACGCTTCGGGTTCTGTAACTGACAGTTATTTAGCACAATTCTGTCTCGTTTATAGACCGTTGCCTCGTCGCCTTTAGACCAGAAGACGTAGATACCATCGGTATAGCGTGCACCTGATGCCGACACACCCTGTTTGAGATTCAATAGTTGATTATCATAAACAAAGCTCGCCACCTGTCGGGTATTGTTCAATTTTACGGTAAGCGGTTTTTCATCACAGCGGTATTCGAGCGTATCCGTTTGCATGCGCTCGACAAATTGGTTGTACACACTACAACCGGTAAGCAATACGGGCAGACACACTAATAACAATTTTTTCATAGCCATATCCTGAAGACTTTCCTGGTCCCGGAGGGCAAAAACACCCTCCCTAACATCCCTAGTTTATCGGTATAGCGCCTGAAATAATTTCAGTTAACTCTGAGTTCGTGGATTGGCGGGGAAAATAGCCCCTAAAACGCTTGGCTCAGATGCACCGGTCACCGAAGGCAGGTTGCCCGGCAGTCCCGCGAGTGTACGCCACGCCAGCCAGGCAAAGGCTAACGCTTCCATATCATCACCACTGATCCCGGCTTCATCGGTGGAGGTCACTTCCGTTCCTGGCAGCAGCGCCGCCAGACGCATCATAAGAAGTGGATTGCGACTACCGCCGCCACATACCATCAACCGTTCACACCCACCGCTCAACAGGACCTGCTCGGAAATCGTCACGGCCGTCAGCTCAGCCAAAGTCGCCTGTACGTCTCGTGGGCGAATTCCCGGAAACTGCGCCAGATGGCGTTCAATCCAGCCATAATTGAAATATTCGCGCCCCGTACTCTTTGGCGCTGGTGCAGAGAAATACGGATCGTTAAGCATCGTTTGCAACAGTGGCAGGATCACTGTACCCGAGCAGGCCCACTGTGCATCTTTATCATAAGGTTGGCCACATTGCCGCCAAATCCACGCATCCATCAGCATATTGCCCGGGCCGGTGTCATACCCCCGAACCGGTTGTTTTGGAATGAGCAGTGACAGATTGGCAATACCACCAATATTTAACACCATCCGGCGTTCCGTTGGATGCGCCAGCAACGCCTGATGAAAAGCGGGAACCAGCGGTGCCCCCTGTCCACCTAACGCGATATCGCGCCGACGAAAATCACCGACCACCGTTACCCCGGTACGCGCTACAATCTGGTTGTTATCACCAATTTGTAGCGTGTGTGGCGCAATTCCTGTCGGTTCATGCCACACGGTTTGCCCATGACAGCCGATCGCGACAATATCCTGCGGTTTTAATTTTTCCTGCTGCAGCAACGCGTTCACCGCATCAGCGAACAAACGCCCCAACTGCGTGTCCAGTTGACCGTATTGGGAAAGCGTCAGTTGCTGCCCCTGACAAATATCCAGAATGGCCTGTTTTACATGAACGGGGATGGGCCATGTCAGACTTGCCTGCTGCGCAACCATCGTTTCATCTATCGCCGCCAGCACAACATCCACACCATCAAGGCTGGTTCCAGACATCACTCCGATAAAACGGCCCGATTTCATACGTCATCCTTTTAAGCAAATTAGCCTTGACACTCCACCATAAAGTGTCGACTAATTCCATGCTTCCTTGATGATTTTTGCAGGTTAATCTTTCCAGTAACCGCTAAATTCCATCACCGTGATGAATGATTCGTTTATACTCGGTTAACCCGATTTCGGTTAAGATTTTCATATTATTCCAGTAGAACATGTGACCTTAGACTCACAAATGCCATATAATTTAGCCATGAGGAGTGCTTTATTAGCGTTTCGTGGTGACAAAGGAGATTTGTAAATGATTAAACGTGTGCTGATTGTTTCATTAATGGGCGTATCTTTAGCGGGCTGCGTTAACAATGATAGCCTTTCCGGTGACGTGTATACCGCATCCGAAGCGAAACAAGTTCAGAACGTTACCTACGGTACGATTGTTCATGTTCGTCCGGTGCAAATCCAGGGTGGTGACGACGCAAACGTGATTGGCGCTATTGGTGGTGCTGTGCTGGGTGGGTTCCTCGGTAACACCGTAGGCGGCGGTACCGGTCGTTCATTAGCGACAGCTGCAGGTGCGGTTGCTGGTGGCGTAGCAGGCCAGGGCGTACAAGGCGCGATGAATAAAACCCAGGGCGTAGAACTGGAAATTCGTAAGGATGACGGTAATACCATTATGGTGGTTCAGAAGCAGGGTGCGACCAAATTCTCTGCGGGCCAGCGCGTTGTTATGGCTAACAATGGTAGCCAGGTTACCGTGTCTCCACGTTAATCGAATTCACGTGTGGTCAGCCTCTGGCCACACGTCGTTTTGATCGCTTTAGCCCTGCGACTGCAGTTCAATGATATTGTGTTCCAGTCTGGCGACCAGTTTTATCAGCAGATCAATTTCCTCAGCGGAAATCCCTTCCAGAATTTCGCCGCGCGTTTTATTGATAACCGCTTCCATATCAGCAATCAGCGGTTCGGCCTTCTCCGTTAATTTAATTCTCTTTGCCCGACGATCGCTGGCGCAAGTCTGTCGTGAAATGAGTCCCTTTTCTTCTAACTGGTCGAGTGTACGCACCAATGAAGGCTGCTCAATACCAATCGCTTTAGCCAGTTGAATCTGTGATTGATCCGGTGGCAACTGATGAATGTTGTGCAGCGTAACCCAATGCGTCTGCGTCAACTCCAGAGGTTTCAGGCGATGGTCAATCAGAGCACGCCAAATGCGCACCAACCGTGCCAGATCAGAACCTAATGGCGATTCCAATTTCATCTCCTTATAATTAGCTTGCTAAGTTATTGTGCTGATTTTAGAATAGTGTGCAGCATTTGTATTCCCAAAACAAATGTATTGCCAAATTTGCTTACCGGATGACATTTTTTCAGACATTATGCGTTACAGAGACACATTGTCCCTTTTTTTGCTAAACCTATAGCAACGCTCTTTTCGCCAAGGATTTTGCCCGTGAAGTTTATGTTTAATGCAACAGGATTGCCCCTACAAGATTTAATGATCGGAGCATCTGTCTACTTCCCCCCTATTTTCAAGGCGTTTGTTGCAGGATTTATCCTCTGGCTAGTTGTTCATCGCCTGCTACGCGACTGGATCTATTCTGGCGAAATCTGGCATCCCCTGTTAATGGATCTGTCCCTCTTTACGCTTTGCGTGTGTCTGGCCTTTGTCATGTTGATTGCGTGGTGATTATGTCGCTTAAAACCATTAAATACTTCTCCACTATTATAGTCGCTGTCATCGCCGTCCTCGCCGGGTGGTGGATGTGGAATTACTATATGCAATCTCCATGGACGCGTGACGGAAAAGTCCGCGCTGAACAGGTCAGCATCACACCGCAAATCTCTGGCAGCATTAGTGAACTCAACATTAAAGATAATCAACTGGTTAACAAAGGCGATATTCTTTTTGTTATCGACAAGACCCCTTTCCAAATAGCTGAGCTGAATGCACAGGCTCAACTGGCCAAAGCGCAGTCCGATCTGACCAAAGCCGATAATGAAGCCAGACGTCGCCGCAATTTGTCGCAAAATTTCATCTCGGCAGAAGATTTGGACAGTGCACTGCTCAATGTAAAAGCCATGCAGGCGACCGTTGCCGCAGCCCAGGCCAGCTTGCGCCATGCTCAGTGGCAACTGGCGCAAACGGTAGTCAAAGCCCCGGTCACAGGCTGGGTCACCAATCTATCAACCCGTACCGGAGACTACGCCTCAACGGGTAAACCGCTGTTTGCTCTGGTCGACAGTCACTCTTTTTATGTCATGGGCTATTTCGAAGAAACCAAGCTACGCCATATTCAAGACGGGGCACCTGCTCTAATCACTCTCTACAGCGGCAACATTAAGTTACAGGGTCACGTTTCCAGCATTGGTCGCGCTATTTATGATCAGAGCGTGGAAAGCAATTCCGGTCTGGTTCCTGACATCAAACCAAACGTTCCGTGGGTCCGTCTGGCGCAGCGGGTTCCTGTTCGTATCGAATTTGATACCCTTCCGCACGATGTTACGCTGGTTTCGGGGACAACCTGTAGCGTGTCCATCGGTCAGCAAAAATGAAACTGCCCCGCCTGACACCAGCCAGTCTGCCGTGGTTTAAAGCCACGAGCGGACAATGGCGTTACGCGCTGCGTAATACTATTGCGATGTGTCTGGCGCTAACCTTCGCCTATTACCTCAATCTGGACGAACCCTACTGGGCGATGACATCAGCAGCGGTAGTCAGTTTTCCAACCGTTGGTGGCGTGATCAGCAAAAGTCTGGGGCGTATCGCGGGCAGTTTACTTGGTGCAACGGCCGCATTGATTATAGCCGGCCATACACTCAATGAACCGTGGCTGTTTCTGTTGAGCATGTCAGTCTGGATCGGTTTTTGTACCTGGGCGTGCGCGCATTTCACCAACAACGTGGCCTACGCTTTTCAACTGGCAGGCTATACCGCGGCGATTATTGCGTTTCCAATGGTGCATATTACAGAGGTTACGCAACTGTGGGATATCGCCCAGGCACGTGTGTGCGAAGTCATTGTCGGGATCCTGTGTGGCGGCTTGATGATGATGATCCTGCCCAGTACATCCGATGGCACCACGCTGTTGACCGCATTGAAAAATATGCATGCACGTTTGCTGGAGCATGCCAGTTTACTCTGGCAGCCAGAAACCACAGATGCTATCCGCACCGCCCATGAAGGGGTGATCGGCCAAATCCTGACCATGAATCTGCTACGTATTCAGGCGTTCTGGAGCCACTACCGTTTTCGCCGTCAAAATACCTTGCTCAATGCGTTGTTACACCAGCAGTTGCGGTTGACCAGCGTAATTTCCAGTCTGCGGCGGATGCTACTGAACTGGCCCAATCCCCCGGCAAATACCCGGAATGTCATTGAGCAGTTGCTGAACGCATTGGTAAAACCCGATACCGACAGCTACGCCGTCGCGCGGATTATCGCCCCGCTGTGCCCCGTCGATCAGCATGACTATCGGCACGTCGCCTTCTGGCAGCGTCTGCGCTATTTTTGCCGTATCTATCTGAAAAGCAGCCATTATCTGCGCTTACTGGAAAAGGGGGTTACGGTCGATAATATCAATATTGAGCGCACGCCGGGTCTTGCCCGTCATACCGATAACGCGGAGGCTCTCTGGAGCGGATTGCGTACCTTCATTACGCTGATGGCAATCGGCGCGTGGAGCATTGGCGCACAATGGGAATCAGGCTCCGGGGCTCTGACACTTGCCGCCATCAGCTGCGTGTTGTATTCCGCCGTAGCAGCCCCCTTCAAATCACTCTCTTTGCTGATGCGCACGCTGGTCCTGCTGTCGCTGTTCAGTTTTGTGGTGAAATTCGGTCTGATGGTACAAATTACCGATCTCTGGCAGTTCATTCTGTTTCTCTTCCCACTGCTTGCCACCATGCAGTTGTTAAAATTACAGATGCCGAAACTGGCGGGGCTTTGGGGACAGCTGATCGTCTTTATGGGATCGTTCATCGCGGTGACCAATCCTCCCGTCTATGATTTTGCAGTTTTTTTGAATGACAATACGGCGAAGATCACGGGCGTCGCTCTGTCGTGGCTGGCTTTTGCCATTCTGCGGCCAGGTTCTGATGCGAGAAAGAGCCGCCGTCATATTCGCGCGTTACGGCGTAACTTTGTTGATCAACTTAGCCGCCATCCGTCACTCAGTGAAAATGAGTTTGAGTCACTGACCTATCATCATGTCAGCCAGCTCAGCAACAGCCAGGATGCACTGGCGCGACGTTGGTTACTACGCTGGGGAGTGGTGCTACTGAACTGCTCACACGTGGTATGGCAACTTCGCGTCTGGGAGGCACGATCAGATCCGTTGGCGCGCGTCAGGGATGTGTGTATATCACTGTTACGCGATGTGATGAGTGAACGTGGCGTGCAGCAACGTCCGCTGAATGCCACGCTTAACGAACTCCAGCGCATCTGTGATGCACTGGCCCATCATCATCAGCCCGCAGCGCAGGAGTTATCGGCCCTTATCTGGCGACTACACTGCTCACTTTCACAACTTGAGCAAGCGCCGCCACCGGGCACGCTGAGTCGCTGATTACTTGATAACACCACAGGCGTAGCGCGCACCTCCGCCGCCAAGTGGTTTCGGTTGATCGGACATATTATCGCCACCCACATGGATCATCAGCGCCTTACCTTTTACCTCGTCGAGCGTTTTGAGCCGCGGCGCAACAACCGGCGTTGTCGCATTCCCTTCGTTATTTACCACCAGCAATGGCAGGTCACCCATGTGACCTGCGCCTTCCGGACCTTCATGCTTGCCAGTTTTATGCGGATCATAATGACCGCCAGCCGATTCTGCTGCTGAGGCTTTACCCTCTTTGATAGCGGGTTGGCAACTGCCGTTAGCATGCACATGAAAACCATGTTCACCCGGTGGCAGTGCTTTAAGATCAGGCGTAAACTCCAGCCCTTTTGCGGATTCGGCAATAGTGACCGTACCAATCTCCTGGCCAACGCCCTGTGACGTCACCAGATTCATCACCACCTTCTCACTGGCAGCCTGTGCACCTGCACAGGCCAATAACGTGATGATGGCTAAACTCAAACGTTTCATACAACCTCCGTCATCCAGGTGTCTGACTGATAAGTGTAATCCAGTGGCACAAATTTGAACGACGGAACGCTGAATACGTGATTAAGGCACGTCGTAACCGAGCGCCGCTTTACGAATACGGAACCACTGCTGGCGAGACATGTTCAATGACTCTGATTCAATTGCAGCACGCACACGTTCGATTTTACCCGAGCCAATAATCGGCAGTGGCTGCGACGGCAGACGCAGGATCCACGCATACACCACTTGTTCTATGGACTGTGCATTCAGTTCTTCTGCTATCACGGCAAGTTCATTTCGTAATGGCTGGAACGCATCGTCATTAAACAAGCGACCGCCGCCGAGGCAGGACCAGGCCATTGGACGGATACGCAACTGCTGTAGTTGATCTAAAGTGCCATCCAGCAGGAGCGGCTGATGTACCGGTGAAATTTCTACCTGGTTGGTCGCCAGCGTAAACGGCAGACGCGATTGCAGCAATGAGAACTGTGCCGGGGTGAAGTTAGAGACACCAAAATGGCGCACCTTACCGCTATGATGTAATGTCTTGAAAGCTTCCGCCACATCGTCTGCATCCATTAACGGATCGGGACGGTGGATCAACAGCAGATCAAGATGATCGGTTGCCAGCAGCTTCAGCGACTGTTCGGCACTGGCAATAATATGGGCGCGGTCAGTGATGTAATGACCCAGCGCGTTTTCCTCTTTCGCCGTCGTGGCAATACCGCATTTGGTAACAATCTGCATTTTTTCACGCAGGTGCGGTGCCAGTTTCATCGCCTCGCCAAACGCCGCCTCACACTGGTATCCGCCATAAATATCCGCGTGATCGACAGTCGTGACACCCAGATCGAGATGTTCCTCAATAAAGCTGACTAGCTGACGTGCGGACATATTCCAGTCCATCAGGCGCCAGTACCCCATCACAAAGCGCGAAAATTCCGGGCCTTGCGGCGCAATAGTAATACGCTGAACCATAGCAGCTTCCTTATAAGTGAATGTGCATCGAGTATACGCAATTACGCTTTTAAAAGAGTGAAGGTTGTTGCGGTTCTTCCGGCGGGTTGGATTTGTTTGCGCGTAATTTACGCATCAGGCGCTGGCGACAAAGCCGCAGTACCTCCTGCTTTTGGGCATCGCTCATTTTCTGCCAGTTAAAACGCTCATCCCGACTGCGAAAACAGCCACGGCAAAATCCGCGTTCGTCAGACTGACATATTCCACGGCATGGGCTCTGGACAGGGAAAAACTCCAGCTGTTCGGCCACATCCCCTCCTTTAGTAAGATTGATATACCTATTGAAGACGTTAACTGAATTTCTCGCAAGGGCTATTGCATTAGACCGACTGGTCTATTACACTTCGTCCCATGAACAAAGTCACTGAACACGATACACGCGAACATCTGCTGGCGACCGGCGAACTGCTGTGTATGCAGCGCGGCTTCACCGGCATGGGCTTAAGCGAACTACTGAAAACAGCTGAAGTTCCTAAAGGTTCGTTTTATCACTATTTTCGCTCGAAAGAAGCGTTCGGCGTCGCGATGCTGGAACGCCACTATGCGGCCTATCATCAGCGACTGGCTACGCATTTTGCTACAGGGGCGGGGAATTACCGCGACCGTATCCTGGCCTACTATCAGGAAACCCTGAACCAGTTTAGCCAGCACGGCATTATCAGCGGCTGTTTAACCGTTAAGCTGTCTGCCGAAGTGTGCGATCTGTCAGAGGATATGCGCACAGCGATGGATAAAGGTGCACGGCACATTATTGCGCTGTTAGCGCAGGCGCTGGAGAAAGGCCGGGGCAATCACTGTCTGTCCTTTGTTGGCGAGCCGTTACAGCAGGCACAGGTGCTGTATGCATTGTGGCTGGGCGCCAACCTCCAGGCCAAGATTTCTCGTAGCGCCACTCCGTTGGAAAATGCGCTGGCGCACGTTAAAACCATCATTACAACGCCTGCCGTTTAACAGGCGTTTTTATTTCCTTTATTACTAGACGACCGGTCTATTCAGGAGTGCCACATGTCATCTGAAAAACTGTTTTCCCCACTGAAAGTGGGCGCCATTACGGCAGCGAACCGCATATTCATGGCGCCACTGACGCGTCTGCGCAGCATCGAGCCGGGCGACATCCCTACTCCGCTGATGGCCGAGTATTACCGTCAACGCGCCAGCGCAGGTCTTATTATCAGTGAAGCGACGCAGATCTCCGCCCAGGCGAAAGGCTACGCAGGGGCGCCGGGGCTACACAGCGAAGCACAGATTGCCGCATGGAAAAAAATCACTGCGGCCGTACATGCTGAGCAAGGTCATATTGCTGTTCAGTTGTGGCACACCGGGCGCATTTCTCACGCCAGTCTGCAGCCAAATGGTCAGGCACCGGTTGCGCCTTCTGCGATTAGCGCCGGTACCCGTACCTCACTGCGCGATGAAAATGGCCAGGCAACACGTGTCGATACCTCAATGCCGCGTGCGCTGGAAACCGAAGAAATCCCAGGCATCGTAAATGACTTCCGTCAGGCAATAGCCAACGCGCGCGAAGCGGGTTTCGACATGGTTGAACTACACTCTGCCCACGGCTACCTGCTGCACCAGTTCCTGTCGCCAACCTCTAACCAGCGTACCGATCAATACGGCGGTAGCGTCGAAAATCGTGCGCGTCTTGTGCTGGAAGTGGTTGATGCCGGTATTAAAGAATGGGGTGCCGATCGCATTGGTATTCGTGTTTCCCCTATCGGCTCGTTCCAGAACGTCGACAACGGTCCGAATGAAGAGGCTGATGCTCTGTACCTGATTGAACAACTGGGCAAACGCGGCATTGCTTATCTGCACATGTCCGAGCCAGACTGGGCTGGTGGCGAACCGTATTCAGACGCGTTTCGCGAGAAAGTTCGCGCCCGTTTCCACAGTCCGATTATTGGTGCGGGCGCCTATACGCCAGAGAAAGCCGAATCACTGATCGAGAAAGGTCTGATCGATGCTGTTGCCTTTGGTCGTGCTTACATTGCTAACCCGGATCTGGTTGCACGTCTGCAGCGTAAAGCCGAGCTCAATCCACAGCGTGCGGAAAGTTTCTACGGCGGCGGTGCTGAAGGCTATACCGATTATCCTACCCTGTAACCTCACAAACTCAGTTCTGCCATTGATAGCGGCGTAACAACGCCGCTATACTAAAACAACATTTTGAATGTATTAGCCATTTTCGAAGGGGAAAAAGATGCGTTTACTTCATACCATGCTGCGCGTGGGTGACCTGCAGCGTTCCATCGAGTTTTATACTAACGTGTTGGGCATGAAGCTGCTGCGTACCAGCGAAAACCCTGAATACAAGTACTCTCTGGCCTTTGTCGGCTACGGCCCGGAAACCAGCGAAGCGGTGATCGAACTGACTTATAACTGGGGTGTCGATAAGTATGAGCTGGGCACAGCCTACGGTCATATCGCCCTGAGCGTAGATAACGCGGCAGAGGCCTGTGAACGTATTCGTCAAAACGGCGGTAACGTAACGCGTGAAGCGGGTCCGGTAAAAGGCGGCACAACAGTGATCGCGTTTGTTGAAGATCCGGACGGCTATAAAATTGAGCTGATCGAAGAAAAAGACGCCGGCCGCGGTCTGGGCGACTAACCCCCCCCTCGGGCGCAGATCGTCTGTGCCCGTAGTTTTATACTCATCATTTTGCCATAATACGCGCTGCAATTTTCCCGTATTAAGAGACCCAGATGTCCGATAACGCTCAACTTTCCGGTCTGTGTGACCGTTTTCGTGGTTTTTATCCTGTCGTCATTGATGTCGAAACAGCAGGATTTAACGCCAAAACCGATGCGCTGCTTGAAATTGCCGCCATCACTCTGAAAATGGATGAACAAGGCTGGCTGATGCCGGACATGACGTTACATTTCCACGTTGAACCGTTTGAAGGGGCGAATTTACAACCCGAAGCGCTGGCATTTAACGGTATCGACCCGAGCAACCCGCTGCGTGGCGCGGTCAGCGAGTACGACGCGCTGCATGCCATCTTCAAAATGGTGCGTAAAGGTATCAAAGATAGCGGCTGTAATCGGGCTATCATGGTGGCGCACAATGCGACATTTGATCACAGTTTTATGATGGCTGCAGCAGAACGCGCTTCACTGAAACGTAATCCGTTTCACCCCTTCGTCACCTTTGATACGGCAGCATTAAGCGGCCTGTCGTTGGGGCAAACAGTACTGTCGAAAGCCTGTCTGGCTGCAGGAATGGAGTTTGATGGGACTCAGGCGCACTCGGCGCTGTATGACACAGAACGGACAGCCGTTCTGTTTTGCGAAATCGTTAACCGCTGGAAACGCCTCGGCGGTTGGCCTCTTCCCATGCCCGAAGAAGCATAACGGACCGATAAAAAAAGCGACCATCACAGGTCGCTTTTTTATTTCCGCTAAAATTACTCAGCGTCTGGCTCTTCGGTTTTGTATTTCGCAGCAGTTTCTTTAATCAACTGCTGCAACTCCCCGCGCTGGTACATTTCAATTAAAATGTCACAGCCGCCTACCAGTTCACCATCAACCCACAGCTGTGGGAAAGTCGGCCAGTTGGCATATTTCGGCAGCTCGGCGCGAATATCCGGGTTCTGCAGAATATCAACATAAGCAAAACGTTCACCACAGGCGGACAACGCTTGCACAGCCTGAGCAGAGAAACCGCAGCTTGGCAGTTTTGGGGAACCTTTCATGTACAGGAGAATCGGGTTTTCAGCGATCTGGCGCTGGATTTTTTCGATAGTGGTGCTCATTATCTTGCTTCCTTAAACTTCTTTTACGGCAGTAGTCTGACATTGTAGCGGGTCAGGCAGGTAACGGAAAATAACATTTTCATTACGCGATATTATTTTATCGCCTGTCGTTAAAAGTTGCATTCACAATCTCATTTATCCGCATGAAGCCTGTGGATTTGATTATCTGTTCACCAATTACGCCCTGAATTGCTGTTTTTTTTTGCGGTCGGTTACGAAACGTAGTTTTAAACGAAAAAAGCTATTAACTTTCCCTCTTTCTATAGATTAGAATCGTCAAGTTTTGAAAATCACACGCAGGCACGATAGACCTGCCTTACCAGAGGACTGCTCAGTGGCGCGGATAAACCGAATCTCGATCACGCTCTGTGCTTTACTTTTTACCACACTGCCTTTTACGCCTATGGCTCATGCTTCCAAGCAGGCCAGGACGACACCTACCGCTTCCCACACCGTCAAGACGGTAGATAAAAAGAAAAGCGCAACAGCCAGCCAAAAAGCAACAAAAACCAACAAGAAAACGGCGACAAAAAACACCAGTAAAACCAGTACGAAAACGGCTTCCTCCTCCAAAAAACGCACAGCGACTCCGGCAAAATCGACGAAAACAGCAAACCGTCGTAGTAAAACAGCGGCAATACAATCCCCCGCCGTCACCTGGACTGAAAAATGTACCCCGCGCAAAGGTCATAAGCCACGTTGCGTAAAAGTGAAGACGACTGCGCCAACAGCCGTTGCTGATGTACATAAAGTGAAAGTACAGAAAGCAACCAAAACCGCCATGTCTACCCTGATGAACCAAATCGGCAAACCTTACCGTTGGGGGGGCACCTCACCCAGAACCGGTTTTGATTGCAGCGGGCTGGTTTATTACGCATACAAAGATCTGGTCAAGTTCCGCATTCCGCGTACCGCCAATGAAATGTATCACCTGCGCGACGCTGCGCCGATTGAACGTGGCGAACTGAAAAACGGTGATCTGGTCTTCTTCCGCACGCAAGGTCGCGGTACCGCCGACCACGTTGGCGTCTATGTCGGCAATGGTAAATTTATCCAGTCTCCACGCAGCGGTCAGGAAATTCAAATAACCTCTCTGAGCGAAGATTACTGGCAACGCCACTACGTGGGCGCTCGCCGTGTAATGACGCCGAAAACAATTCGCTAAAAACTTACCCTACAGAATATGCTGTAGGGTAAGTTCTTCTTTTGCATAACCTTTCAATTTGCTACCCTATCCTTACTCACAATGAGGCTATTGTGTGTACTCAATATAAATAATAAGGAGAGAAGCAATGTCGTTCGAATTACCTGCATTACCGTATGCCAAAGATGCTCTGGCACCGCACATTTCTGCCGAAACGCTGGAATACCACTATGGCAAACATCACCAGACTTACGTTACTAACCTGAATAACCTGATTAAAGGCACGGCGTTTGAAGGTAAATCACTGGAAGAGATCGTACGTAGCTCTGAAGGTGGTGTATTCAATAACGCAGCCCAGGTCTGGAACCACACGTTCTACTGGAACTGCCTGGCCCCGAACGCAGGTGGCGAGCCGACCGGTAAACTGGCCGAAGCGATTGCCGCCTCCTTTGGCAGCTTTGCAGACTTCAAAGCACAATTCACCGATGCCGCTATCAAGAATTTCGGTTCTGGCTGGACCTGGCTGGTCAAAGGAACGGATGGCAAACTGGCTATCGTGTCCACCTCCAACGCAGGTACACCGCTGACGACTGACGCGACGCCGCTGATGACCGTTGACGTGTGGGAACATGCTTACTACATCGATTATCGTAATGCCCGTCCTGGCTACCTGGAACACTTCTGGGCACTGGTGAACTGGGAATTTGTTGCGAAAAACTTCGCAGCATAAGATGACAACGCAGAAGGGTTTCCCTTCTGCGTTTTTGTTTTTAATTCGTTGCGTTGCAGACTTCTTCCGCTTGTTTCCTTGCCGAGACAAAGACCAGCAGTAGCGCAAGTCCCGCCACAATCGCCCCCATTACCGGTACGAAACTGTAGCCCAACCCTCCGGAAATTACCGCCCCACCAGCCGCCGCTCCCAGGGCATTCCCCAGATTAAACGCGCCAATATTAACTGACGATGACAATCCAGGCGCCTCGCTGGCAACGCGCATCACACGCATCTGCAGCGGCGGAACCACCGCAAACGTTGCTGCACCCCACACCACCATACTCACGGCCGCACCCAGCTCATTACGCGCAAGGAAAGGTATCGCCAGCATAATAATCATCAGCAACAGTAAAAAGCCTTTCAGCGTACCGTTAACCGAACGGTCAGCCAGTTTACCCCCCAGATAGTTACCGATAGAGAACCCAACGCCAATCAGCACCAGCATAGCGGTGACAAACGCCGGTGTAGCATGAGTAATGCTATGCAGCACGGGTGAGATGTAGGTATAAAGCGTAAACATCGCCCCGGCCCCCAGAACGGTCGTCAGCAGAGCCGACAACACCTGCGGACGCATGAGTACCGCCAGTTCGCTGCGGACATCCGGGCGCTCTCCTGCCCCACCTTTGGGTAATGAGAAGAACAGGCTGACCATGGCGATAACACCCAGTCCCGCCGTCGCCATAAAGGACATACGCCAGCCGATGGTTTCCCCAAGCCAGGTTGCTGCGGGAACACCGCCAATATTGGCAATTGTTAACCCCATAAACATAGTTGCTACGGCACTGGCCTGTTTGTGTTTGGGCACCACGCTTGCGGCAACCACAGAGCCAAGGCCGAAAAATGCCCCGTGGTTAAGACTGGTCAAAATGCGCGACAGCATCAGCGTCGTGTAATCCGGAGATATCGCCGAAAGTACATTACCCAACGTAAAAATGGCCATCAGGAAGATAAGCGCATTGCGACGCGCACGATGGGACAGCAGTAATGTCATCAGCGGGGCGCCAACCATCACGCCTACCGCATACGCGCTGATTAACATCCCTGCGGCCGGAATGGATACATCCACGCCTTTGGCAATGACGGGTAGCAACCCCATAGGAGAAAATTCGGTCGTTCCAATGCCAAACGCACCTATCGCCAGCGCCAGTAAAGGATAATTTAGTTTCATCTATCGACTCCGTAACGTCGAGCCTTGGCACGACACATCATAAGAGTCAAAAGCATGACATTGATCGCAAAATTAATAAAGTTAACAAAACTGCAAAAGACTTTTGCTTATTTGCAAAAAATAGGACGGAAAAGGCAAGCAGAAAGGATGAGGGAGAGCGAACTCCCTCGGGGGAAATCAGTGCAGTGCTGCAGTCAGGCCACCCGCGACAATCAGGCCCAGAACAATTATGGTCGTTACTAACGAAAATTTCAGATCGGTGCTCATCAAGTTTTCTCCTTTTTATTCCCACACAAAAAGTGATATTGCGCATTTTTACACACTTGAAAGCAAAAATCTCTCACGATTTATATTGATAACTGCTTTTAACTCTTCCCCTTTTCGTTAAGATCAGACAAAATTCCACGCTTACTTGATTAGCGTACCGGCCATTGACCCCTTCCTGACGTTCCGTGTCGTTTTCCCGGCGTGCCGCAACCCTGACGTTGCGTTGAGGGTGTGTGAAGGCAAACGTTTACCTGGAGTATTCTCAGGAGCTTAGGATATGGTCTGGAGTGAGATGTAATGGCAACTATTAAAGATGTAGCGAAGCGAGCAAACGTTTCCACTACAACCGTATCACACGTAATTAACAAAACGCGCTTTGTCGCTGAAGAAACGCGCAACGCTGTCTGGGCAGCGATCAAAGAGCTGCACTACTCCCCTAGCGCAGTTGCACGTAGCCTGAAGGTGAATCACACCAAATCGATCGGTTTGTTGGCAACCAGCAGCGAAGCGGCCTATTTCGCCGAAATTATCGAGGCCGTTGAGAAAAATTGTTTCCAGAAAGGCTACACCCTGATTTTGGGCAACGCCTGGAACAGTCTCGAAAAACAGCAGGCTTATCTGTCTATGATGGCGCAAAAGCGCGTAGATGGCTTGCTGGTAATGTGTTCAGAATATCCGGAATCACTGCTTTCCATGCTCGAAGAGTATCGCCATATTCCCATGGTGGTTATGGACTGGGGCGAAGCAAAAGCCGACTTTACCGATACCGTCATTGATAACGCTTTCGAAGGCGGTTACATGGCAGGCCGGTATCTGATTGAACGCGGTCATCGTGAGATCGGCGTGATCCCAGGACCTATGGAGCGTAATACCGGCGCAGGCCGCCTGGCTGGCTTCATGAAAGCGATGGAAGAAGCGCTGATTAAAGTGCCTGACAACTGGATTGTCCAGGGTGATTTTGAGCCTGAATCCGGCTACCGCGCTATGCAGCAAATCATCTCCCAGTCACATCGCCCAACCGCCGTATTCTGTGGTGGCGATATTATGGCGATGGGTGCGCTGTGTGCCGCAGATGAGATGGGACTGCGCGTGCCGCAGGATATCTCAGTTATCGGTTACGACAACGTGCGCAACGCCCGTTACTTCACCCCTGCGCTGACAACCATCCATCAGCCAAAAGATTCACTTGGTGAAACGGCCTTCAACATGCTGTTAGACCGAATCGTGAATAAACGTGAAGAATCGCAGTCCATCGAGGTACACCCACGCCTGGTAGAGCGTCGCTCCGTGGCCGACGGCCCGTTCCGCGATTACCGTCGTTAAGACTGTTGTGCGGGAGCCTCATCCGGCTCCCGCAGCCACTCTTTGTTCAGCGTTTCGCTATCCCCTAAATAGTCCAGCAGCCAGCTCAATGCCGGCGACGTATCGTTCTGTTGCCATGTCAGACAGCATGCGGCATCCGGGAACGGATTTTCCAGCTGTAACGCCACCCATTTTCCGCTATCGATCCACGGTTTAGCAAAATGCGTCGGTACCATCCCGACACAGAGTCCGGCTGACAAGCAGGTGGCCGATGATTCCCAGTCAGGCACCACGACGCGTTTTTGGTTGTCCAGTAGCCAGGTAATACGCTTTGGCAGCGTACGGGACGTGTCTTCGCGTACCAGCGATGGCCAGTTGCGCAACGTATCGTCACTGAGCGGTCCCGGCATTGCCGCCAACGGATGATGACTGGCCACCACGCAACTCCAGCTTAGCATTCCCATATCCCGGAACGTATAGCGCCCCCCTACCGGAATGGCCTGCGTTGCTCCGATAGCTAACTCCACCCGACCATCTGAAAGCGCGTCCCAGACGCCGTTAAACACCTCCTGAAAGACCAGAAGTTCCACATCATCGAAATGGCGGTAGAAATCCACGATCATCTGGCGGGTACGATCCGGGCGGACAATGTTATCGACTGCAATCGCCAACTGCCCGCGCCAGCCGTTGGCAATTTGCTGACATTGCTGACGGGTGATCTGCATTTTTTTGATAACAGATCGGCCTTCTTTTAAAAACCACGCGCCAGCAGGCGTTAATTCCACGTCCCGATGACGACGTTCAAAAAGTGGCACAGCCAGCCACTCTTCCAGTTGACGCACTGTGTAGCTTACCGCCGAAGGTACGCGGTGCAACTCCTGAGCAGCAGAACTAAAGCTACCGTTACGCGCCACCGCATCAACCACCTCAAGTGAATATTCAGACCACATATTCTGCCTGCAAAAAATTTGAAATCAGTAAGCAAATATTAGCGTTTCACAGCGAGAATTACACTCACTACACTCAGCGGCAATGTTCTATTGCTAAAAAGAGAAACGATAATGCAACCGGGAAAAGGGTTTTTAGTCTGGCTGGCAGGTCTTAGCGTGCTGGGTTTTCTGGCAACGGATATGTATTTGCCCGCCTTTGCGGCTATTCAGTCCGATTTACAGACGCCCGCCTCTGCCGTGAGTGCCAGCCTTAGCTTGTTCTTAGCGGGATTTGCCGTCGCACAACTTTTGTGGGGGCCACTCTCTGACCACTATGGTCGCAAACCTATTTTGCTGCTGGGCTTATCCATCTTCGCGCTGGGCAGCCTGGGCATGTTGTGGGTAGAAAACGCCACCGGCTTACTGGTGCTACGCTTTATTCAGGCCGTTGGTGTCTGTGCGGCTTCGGTTATCTGGCAGGCGCTGGTTACCGATTATTATCCTTCACAAAAAGTAAACCGCATTTTTGCCACCATTATGCCGCTGGTTGGATTATCCCCTGCACTTGCACCGTTATTAGGCAGTTGGATCCTGGTACATTTTTCCTGGCAGGCCATTTTTGCTACCCTTTTTGCGATTACCCTGATCCTGATGCTGCCGGCCCTGCGCTTAAAACCAACGGCAAAAGCGCGCGACGACAGCCAGGATAAACTGACGTTCGCTACGCTGCTGCGCTCCAAAGCATACCGTGGAAATGTACTGATTTACGCAGCATGTTCTGCAAGTTTCTTCGCATGGCTGACGGGTTCACCATTTATCCTTAGCGAAATGGGCTATAGCCCGGCTGTGATTGGTCTGAGCTATGTCCCGCAAACTATTGCATTTTTGATCGGGGGTTACGGCTGCCGCGCGGCACTGCAAAAATGGCAGGGTCGCCAGCTTCTGCCATGGTTGCTTATCCTGTACGCCATTAGCGTTATCGGCACCTGGGCTACAGGCTTTATTCACCACGTTGCGTTGGCTGAAATCCTGATCCCATTCTGCGTGATGGCCATTGCGAACGGGGCAATCTACCCTATCGTTGTCGCTCAGGCGCTGCGCCCATTCCCTCAGGCAACAGGGCGCGCCGCTGCGTTGCAGAATACGCTGCAACTGGGGTTATGCTTCCTGGCAAGCCTGGTCGTTTCGTGGTTAATCAGCACGCCGCTGCTCACGACCACCAGCGTTATGCTGACGACAGTGTTGCTGGCCGCGTTAGGTTACAAAATGCAGTCACAGGCTGAGAACACATCCTTGCCGGATGAGAGCGCGCAAGTTGCACACGGTGAGTCACATTAATCATTGTTGCGGGCATTTAGTTAGCCCGCTAACAATTTTCGGTTGAATAGCCAAAAATTCAGGCCTATACTGATTTTCGGTTGTTAATAAAACGATAAGATTTATAGAGTAACGGGAACAAGCAGGTTCCCGTTCTTCCATGGATGGCCTTTTCGGCAAGGGTTCCTCCCTTCCTCTGTTCTACGTCGGATTATAGATTCGCGGATTAATTCCGTGAGATTTCTCACAAAGCCCAAAAAAGCGTCTACGCTGTTTTAAGGTTCTGATCACCGACCAGTGATGGAGAAGCTATGAGTTCATCATGTATAGAAGACGTCAGCGTACCGGATGATGACTGGTACCGAATCACCAATGAGCTATTGAGCCGTGCAGGCATTACTATTAATGGCCCGGCACCGGCAGATATTCGCGTTAAAAACCCCGACTTTTTCAAACGCGTGTTGCAGGAAGGGTCGTTGGGTTTAGGTGAAAGTTATATGGACGGCTGGTGGGAATGCGATCGGCTGGATATGTTTTTTAGCAAAGTCCTGCGTGCAGGTCTTGAAAGCCAACTTCCCCGCCACTTCAGAGATACGCTACGTATCGCAACGGCCCGTCTGTTTAATTTACAAACCAAAAAACGTGCGTGGGTCGTTGGCAAAGAACACTACGATCTTGGCAACGATCTCTTTAGCCGCATGCTTGATCCCTACATGCAATATTCCTGCGCCTACTGGAAAGATGCCGATACCCTGGAATCTGCCCAGCAGGCGAAGCTAAAAATGATTGCCGATAAATTGCAATTGAAACCAGGTATGCGCGTTCTCGATATTGGCTGCGGCTGGGGAGGCTTGTCCCAGTTCATGGCGTCACAATACGGGGTGAGCGTGACTGGCGTGACTATTTCAGCAGAACAGCAAAAAATGGCGCAGACGCGCTGTGAAGGGCTGGATGTCACGATTTTGCTGCAGGACTACCGTGACCTGAATGACCGGTTTGACCGTATCGTTTCCGTCGGTATGTTTGAGCATGTGGGGCCGAAAAACTACAACACCTATTTTGACGTTGTTGACCGTAATTTAAAGCAAGACGGTCTTTTTTTGCTGCATACCATCGGCTCTAAAAAAACCGACAATAATGTTGATCCGTGGATCAATAAATATATCTTCCCGAACGGCTGTTTACCGTCAGTTCGCCAGATAGCCAACGCCAGCGAGCCACATTTCGTGATGGAAGACTGGCATAACTTTGGTGCGGATTACGATACTACCCTGATGGCCTGGCACGAGCGTTTCATAACCGCCTGGCCAGAAATTGCCGCCAACTATAGTGAACGCTTTAAACGGATGTTCAGTTATTACCTGAATGCGTGTGCTGGCGCATTTCGCGCGCGCGACATCCAGCTGTGGCAGGTTGTGTTCTCTCGTGGCGTTGAACACGGGCTCCGCGTTCCCCGTTAGACAGCATAGCCCCCGAACTACCGGGGGCTTTTTATTCCGACTTAAACGCCCGCTTCGCCAGTAACGTTGCTCATAGCGCTTTCACGCGCGGCCAATACACGTTCAACCGTATCAACAACAGCCTGTGTTTGCGGGTCGATTTCGATATTGACTCGCGCACCCAGTTTTTTCTTGCCCAGCGTTGTACGTTCCAAGGTTTCCGGAATCAAATGCACGCAAAAGCGTGTCGGTGTGACTTCGCCAACCGTCAGGCTAATACCGTCAATACCGATAAATCCTTTGTACAGGATATATTTCATCAGCAACGGATCCTGAACTTTAAACCACACCTGGCGGTTGTTTTCTGAGGTCAGAATTTTCGATACCTCGGCGGTAGTCATAATATGGCCTGACATTAAATGTCCGCCAATTTCATCGCTGAATTTTGCTGCGCGCTCAACGTTGACCAAATCGCCGACCTTCAGGTCACCCAGATTGGTGATTCGCAGCGTCTCTTTCATCAGATCGAAGCTTATCTGGTTACCGTTAATTTCGGTCACTGTCAGACAACAGCCGTTGTGTGCTACCGATGCGCCGGTCTCCAGCCCATCCAACATGTATTCAGGTAACTCCACTACATGTGTGCGAAAATTCGGTTTTTCATCAATCGACACCAGTTTCGCGGTGCCCTGCACAATACCCGTAAACATACCTGTAACTCCTGAACTCAATTAAGACATCTCTGCTGTGCACAATAGCAGGTGGAAAATCAGGTTGCCAGCAATGCGCCGCTCCCGCCTATTTTTTCACTGGAGAAATACGGATTCCTCGCTACAATAGACTGAAATTTCCCCTGCATTTTCTCCTTGCTGCCATATAAGGCGGCTTTTTTAGTCTCTCAAATAACAACAATATAGTGGTGTACACGTGCAAAAGTATGTAAGTGAAGCGCGTCAGTTATTAGCTCTGGCAATTCCGGTGATTCTTGCGCAAATCGCTCAAACCGCAATGGGATTCGTCGATACCGTGATGGCCGGCGGATATAGCGCGACGGACATGGCAGCCGTTGCTATTGGTACGTCCATCTGGCTACCCGCAATTCTGTTTGGTCACGGGCTGTTGCTGGCGCTGACGCCAGTGATTGCGCAACTTAACGGTTCCGGGCGCCGCGATCGTATTGCTCATCAAATACGTCAGGGTTTTTGGCTGGCGGGGATCGTATCCGTTCTGATTATGATTGTGCTTTGGAATGCGGGATACATTATCCGCTCTATGCATAACATTGACCCTGCACTGGCCGACAAAGCCGTGGGATATCTGCGCGCGCTGCTATGGGGTGCGCCCGGATATTTGTTCTTCCAGGTTGCCCGTAATCAGTGCGAAGGCCTGGCCAAGACCAAACCGGCAATGGTAATGGGTTTTCTCGGCCTGCTGGTGAACATTCCGGTTAACTATGTTTTCATCTATGGCCATTTGGGTATGCCAGAACTGGGTGGCGTAGGCTGCGGTGTGGCAACGGCGGCGGTGTATTGGGTGATGTTTGCCGCCATGCTTTCTTACGTAAAACACGCCCGATCAATGCGTGATATCCGTAATGAGCGTGGCTTCCAGAAACCTGACACCGCGGTGATGAAACGCCTGGTACAGCTGGGTTTGCCAATTGCGCTGGCATTATTTTTTGAAGTCACGCTGTTTGCCGTGGTGGCGCTGTTGGTCTCCCCGCTGGGGATTGTCGACGTGGCCGGGCACCAGATCGCGCTGAACTTCAGCTCATTAATGTTTGTCCTGCCGATGTCTTTGGCGGCTGCCGTCACTATTCGTGTGGGATACCGCCTGGGTCAGGGATCAACGTTGGATGCACAGACCGCTGCCAGAACTGGCTTAGGTGTCGGCGTATGTATGGCGATGATGACCGCCGTTTTCACCGTCACTTTGCGCGAGCACATCGCCCTGCTCTACAACAATAATCCTGAAGTTGTCACACTGGCTGCACAGCTGATGCTGCTGGCTGCCGTGTACCAGATTTCGGACTCCATTCAGGTTATTGGCAGCGGGATCCTGCGTGGTTATAAAGATACGCGTTCCATTTTCTTTATCACCTTCACGGCGTACTGGGTGCTGGGTTTGCCAAGTGGATATATTCTTGCGCTCACCGATCTGGTCGTCGACCGCATGGGGCCAGCGGGCTTCTGGATGGGCTTTATTATTGGCCTGACCTCTGCCGCGGTGCTGATGATGCTGCGGATGCGTTTTCTGCAACGCCAGCCGTCAGCCGTCATTCTGCAGCGTGCAGCACGATAACACCGTAATAGCCGCCGGGTTAAAATGGGCTGGCATGGCAGACGTTGATTTGTTCATGGCTGATGGGATGTACCAGGCGCAGTTCGCTGGCGTGTAACATCAGCCGCGACGTCTGCTCCGTGCCAGGCCACTCGCGTCCACCATAAAGATCGCAGCCCCAGATCGGATGACCCAAATGCTGACAGTGAAGACGTAGCTGATGGGTTCGTCCGGTCTCCGGCATCAGTTGCACCCGTGTCAGGGGCAGTGACCGTCCATCCTTCAGTAGCTGATTGAAGCGCTCAATCACCCGAAAACGGGAACGCGCAGGTTTACCGCTAATAGCACTAATCGACATCAACGGAAACAGTGCTGGATCTTTGACAATGGCGGCATCAATCACACCGTCATCCTGTTTCAGGTGTCCACATAACAATGCGCTGTACACCTTAGTCACCGCGCGCTGGCTGAACTGCTGACAGAGCGCTGCATTGATCGCTTTATTGCGTGCAACGACCATCAGACCCGAAGTACCAAAATCAAGCCGATGTACCAGCGTGCAGCCCGGGTATATCTGTACCAGACGATAGTGAACCGAATCAAGATTTTGCGGATTTTTCCCCGACAGACTCAGCAACCCACTGGGTTTATTGATAAGCAGCAGATGTTCATCCTGATAAAGGATTTCTATTTCGTCATGGCACGGCGGAGCAACAAAGGTATCGAGAATCGTAGACATCAGACAACCAGACTAAAAAGTGGGGATAGATCATAACGAATTTTCAACCGGCTGGCGAATCAACTCGCTTCATGGTGGACAGTAAACAACGGAGAATTTTTGGCTTTCCAGACACGTTGCCCCCTTTCTCGGCGAGTAGATAGATCATTCGCTCACCCCTTACGGAGACAGGAACACGCGGCAATTTTTTGCTCTGAGTTCACTGTTTGCTCATCAAGGCGGCGTTAAGCCGGAATCAACATCCACAGTTGGTAATTCTGCTGAACAGTTCTATAGTCGAGACTGCTTCTCAGTTACAGGATTCACTAATGCGATTTAACGGACTGACCAAAGGTTTCTTCATTTTCATTCTTGCCCTCGTGACCTGGGCGTTTTTCGACGTATTGTCCCCCTACTTCTCCGCAATCTTGTGGGCCGCAATTCTGACGACTATCTTTAATCCGGTAAAAAACAAACTGCGCAGTGCGCTTGGCGAACGTAACGGTCTGGCATCGTTAATCACTATTGGTATTATTTGCTTAATTGTCTTTATTCCTCTGATGGTGATCCTGTCATCGTTGGCAATCGAACTGAATGTGGTTTACACCAAGTTGCAGCAAAACGATACGCAGTTTCCGGAAGTGGTCAGTTCTATTCTTTCTTATCTTCCTGACTGGGCCAGAGGATTCCTCGCAGAACACAATCTGGATAATGTCGCGCAGATCCAGAAAAAACTCTCCGACATTGCGCTGCAGGGCGGACAGTACCTCGCAGGCAGTGCTTTCCTGATTGGTAAAGGGACCTTCGGCTTCGCCATCAGCTTTGGCATCATGCTGTACCTGCTATTTTTCCTGTTGAAGGATGGACCGTATCTGGTGCGTCAGATTCTGGATTCCTTACCGCTGTCTGATTTTGCCAAGCAGCACTTGTTTGCCAAATTCGTGGGTGTCACGCGGGCGACAGTCAAAGGCACGGCGGTTGTCGCTGTCGTACAGGGCACGCTGGGCGGCATTGCTTTCGCCATTGTCGACATCGACGGCAGCGTTTTGTGGGGCGCACTAATGGCATTCCTCTCGTTGGTGCCAGCGGTTGGCTCGGCGATAGTCTGGGTCCCGGCGGCTATTTTCCTCTTTGCCACCCACCAACTGTGGCAAGGGCTGTTTATTGTCGGATTCTTCGTCATTATTGTCGGACTGGTGGACAATATCCTGCGCCCACTACTGGTAGGAAAAGACACCAAAATGCCGGACTACCTGATATTGATTACCACCCTCGGTGGGATGGAGATTTACGGTATCAATGGCTTTGTGATTGGCCCGCTAATCGCTGCACTGTTTTTGGCGAGCTGGAATCTGTTCTCCGGACGTGACCATGAGGGCAACGTAGAAGGTATCGATGAAGCCTTCATGGAAGAAGGAAAAAACCCTCCAGATTTATGATGGCATGACGATAACAAAGGGCGGCCGCGGGTCGCCTTTTGTTTTCACGCAAAATCATACGTTTCCTATAATTTCAATCATGCTTATTCATTAATCGTCGCAGAAGGAACGAAAAAGTGCGAATAGCCACAATCACCAACTGGGCCTACAGTGCGACGGTATGCCTGACCATTGCCTCCGGCGTTGTTATGCTGATGGCTTCCGGAGCAGACAATACTGAACGTCAGGTGGTAGAGCAGCGGTATAAATTTGATCAGCTAACCGAAGAGGTGGAGCTCGATGCCTGGTCATTGTCAGATTTAGCTCGCGAGTACGTGATCGCCAAAGATCCAGAAGCACTGAATGCCTATCGCCAAAAGGCGTCATCACTAAAAGCGATTGAGCTGCGGTTAACAAAATTAAAAGACTTCGGCGCGACAGGTGAAGAGCTGGCGCTGCTGCATGAAGGATTACAAATTGTCGATGCGCTGCAGGAAGAGCAAGCAGCCGCGCTCGCCAGTATGGCCCGCGGAGAAACGTCACAGGCAATCGCCCTGCTCTACGGCAAAGCCTATGAACAGGAACTGGAACGGGCGCAGGTGCGGATAGATCATTTCCGGCAGTTGCTCGATAACCGTGTACGTAACAGCATTGACGATGCCACCAGGACTTCCCGCATACTGCGTACGCTCTCCGAAGTTATGGTCGGTTTAACCGCGCTGCTGTTTTTGTTTGTCCTCGGCTTTATTTTGAAACGCCGCGTACTGCGTCCGGTTGTGCGTCTGAGCGACGTGGTTCACCGTCTCGCATCGCAGGATTATGCCGTAGAAACGCCTAACTTTAATCAGATTGATGAGATTGGCGATATGGCGCAAGCCATTCGCATCTTTCGTGAGAACGGCCTGGTGCGGCAGCGGCTGGAGAAAGAGCGGGACGCCGACTGGGCGATCCGTGAACTGTTGGCTCGTATGACCCAGCGTTTACAGGGCTGCGAAAACTTTGCCGATGTTATCAATGTTGCGCAGCTTTTTGCCCCGAACATTGCCCCTGGCGTTGCCGGACGGCTCTACATTCTTGATCGGCAAGCCTGGCACATGCGCTGTGCCGCCGAGTGGCTTTCGCCGCAAGGCAAAACAGACCCTTTCCATCTGGATGACTGCTGGGCAGTGCGCCGTGGGCAAAGTCATCCTCCCGTGCAAGGTGAGCCTGATATCGCCTGCTACCACCTGCCTGAATCGTGTCAGGATCATACCCTGTGCGTACCGTTGATCGCCCAGGGGGAAGCCATCGGCCTGCTCTCATTCCAGAATCTCAGTGACAATTCCGCCCCTTCCCGTGCTTATCTGGAGCTGATGGCCGAGGCACTTGGACTGGCATTAGCCAACCAACGTCTGCGCGATGCATTACTGGAAAAAGCGCTTTACGACCCACTGACCGGTCTGCGCAATCGCCATCACCTTGAAGACACTCTGCGCACCCAAATGAGTCAGGCTGTCCACAACCAGGAACCGATCAGTTGCCTGATGATCGATATCGATCACTTCAAAAACATCAACGACCGATTTGGTCATGAGGCTGGTGATGGGGTGATAAAAAGTATCGCAGCAATTATTCAGCGCGTTGTTCACGACCACGGAATGGCCTTCCGCTACGGTGGTGAAGAGTTTCTGGTTCTGCTTGCCGGTATGGATGAAGAAGCGGCCAATCGCTTTGCGACGGACATTTACAACGGGGTACGCGAGTTGACGCTCAGCTTTGGCGTCTCTGACATCGGTCATGTTGATGTGTCTATTGGTGTCGCCAGCTACCCGCAGCACGCCCAGAGCGATAACCTGTTACGTGCCGCGGATGTCGCGCTGTATCGCGCAAAAGAGCTGGGGCGTTCACGCATAGTGAGCTTTGGGATGCTGGAAGCGAGCTAAAAAGCGGTGCGTAAGCCCAGACGGGTACTTCCTAAAATATCCCCCCGAGCGGGCAGAGCATTACTTTACCTCTACCCCTGGTAGTGATATGTTGACCCGATGAATATAAAACACGATTGCAACGGTTTTAACCACAAGCGTTGGTGGCTGCCTTCTTAAAGGCGGTCAGAATGTGTTTATCCATTTTTAAATAACCGCCGAAAGGCGGTTATTTGCATTTTGAGACCCCTTTCGGTTTTATGCTTAAGGAGTCTTCTATGAACAACAAATCCATCATCCTTACCGGCGACCGCCCTACTGGGCCACTGCATCTTGGCCACTATGTCGGTTCCCTGCGCCAACGCGCGATACTGCAACACGACTATCAGCAGTTTGTTCTGGTCGCAGACCTGCAAGGTCTGACCGATAACGGCAGCAATCCACAAAAGATCCAAAATAACATACCCGAAGTGTTGGCCGATTATCTCGCTGCAGGTATTGATCCCTCACTCACCACCCTTTGTTTACAATCAGCACTACCTGCCCTTGCCGAACTCACCGCGCTGTATATGAATATCGTTACCGTGGCTCGCGTCGAGCGTAACCCAACGGTCAAAAATGAAATTGCACAAAAAGGTTTCGCCCGTTCGCTTCCGGTCGGTTTCCTGGTTTACCCCATCAGCCAGGCAGCAGATATTACGGCGTTCAAAGCCAGCCTGGTGCCCGTCGGCGACGATCAGTTGCCGATGATCGAACAGACTAATGAAATCGTGCATAAGATGAATAGCCTGTTACCGACCCCCGTTCTGCATCACTGTAAAGCTATGTTAAGCGAAACCAGCCGTCTTCCTGGTATTGACGGCAACGCCAAGATGTCGAAATCGCTCGGTAATACGCTGCTCCTGTCGGCAAGTGAAGAGACTATCCATCGCGCCGTCAGCGCAATGTACACTGATCCTAACCACCTAAAAGTGTCCGATCCGGGGCAAATTGAGGGTAATGTCGTGTTCACCTATCTGGATGCTTTTCACCCGGATAAGGCCAAAGTCGCAGAAATGAAAGTGAATTATCAGCAAGGAGGATTGGGTGATCGGGCATGCAAAAATGAGCTGGAGATGTGCCTGCAAGAACTCATCGCGCCCATGCGTGAGCGTCGGGCAACCTATATTCAGGATAAAGGTATGCTGATGGCGATGCTTAAAAAAGGCAGCGCGCAGGCCTACGACATCACACAGCAAACGCTAAGAGAAGTAAAACAAGGATTGGGATTGTCGGTATTTTAATCTGGATTGACGTCCCATCATGCATCCCCCCGTCGGTGTGCATTTTGCTTAAATCTGAGCTGAGCCCATTTTGAGAACGATATAACGCATGCAAACCGCTATTTATATCCCGCCGTAAATGGCACTAACGGGAAGATGTGACCCCGTATCACCATGCTATATATCCAGCGACACAAACTCATCACGAAAGGGAAGCATCGTTATGTTGAAAGGTAAAAGAGCCGTTATCACCGGCGGCGGCGGCGGATTTGGTCAGGCGTTGTGCGTTTGGTTGGCTCGAGAAGGCGTCAACGTGGATTTTTCTGCCCGGCGGGTTGAGGATATTCACAAAACCTGCAGCATCATCGCCGCTGAAGGTGGTGTTGCAAAAGGGTATCTGTGTGATTTAACCCAGCCTGAATCTATTTCTCAGTTTGCTTCACAACTCTTAGATATAGACAGGTCCATCGACATTCTAATCCTCAATGCTGCTCAGTGGTTATCAGGGACTATAGACGAACAACCAGACTCAGAAATCTACAATACCGTCAGCTCAGGCCTGACAGGTTCAATTCTACTAACACAGGCATTGCTTCCAGGATTAAGGCGCTCAGACAGTGCTGACATCGTTTCGATTATATCTGTATGCGGCATTCCGAATTTTACGGATTCAATTGCCCATCCCGCTTTTTTTGCCAGTAAACACGGGATGAGTGGTTTTACAACTAAACTGTCGGAACAGTTATCCAAAGAAAATATACGGGTAACCGGGTTATACCCACCGGATTTTGAATTGACCGGGTTAGATCCTCTTGTCGACACTCAATCCAGAATGGGAGAACATCTAATGAATGGGCGTTCTGTCTGGGAAACAATTCATTTTGTGCTGACTCAACCGCGTAGTTGCCATATTAGTACCCTTTACTTTCAAGGACCCACTCGCGAAGATTTGGATCATTAGGGACTGAATCTGGCAGCACTAAACCGAGCGGACTCACCTCCGCTCCTCACTTGCCCCAGCAGCACCATGCTGTATGGCTATGCCGATGTCTGACAGGTCCTGCTCTGAGGAGTTCGCTATGACCACCTTTTATCAACTAACAGCCACCAGCCTGGACGGCCAGCGTATCCCTATGGCTGACTATGCTGGCAAGCTGGTTCTGGTGGTAAATACCGCCAGCCATTGTGGCTTCACGCCACAATATGCAGGTCTGGAAGTACTGTACAAAAAGTACGCATCTCGTGGACTGGTGGTGCTTGGTTTTCCCTGCAACCAGTTTGGTAAGCAGGAACCCGGCGACGCCGACGAAATCGCGCAGACCTGCCACATCAACTACGGTGTAAGCTTCCCAATGTTTGAAAAAGTGGAGGTTAACGGCGCCGCTACGCATCCGGTATTTCGTTATCTAAAAAACGAGTTGCCCGGCATGCTGGGGGGACGGATAAAATGGAATTTCACAAAATTCCTGATCGGACGCGATGGCAAGCCGCTAAAGCGTTTTGCGCCGTTCACTACCCCGGAGAAAATGGAAACCATCATCCTTGCTGCACTTGAAATCTAGGTATTATTGTCATTTGAACCGTCTACCTGGTGCCAGGAGCGGAAGGTGACAGTTTAAGCTTTTGTTAACGGCTCAAAGTCGGGCATTAGCCTCTGGCAGGATAGAAAAGACCAGAAGTGTCATTTCACCCGGTAGGGATTTCGACATTGCAGACACCGTCAAGCGTTCATAATCTCAAACTAGATTGCAGCACCCTGCCTGTCAGGCAATTTCGACGTTGAGGACAAGATATCAATCAGGGCACCTGTATTAGCCGTGAGCTCTCCCTTGCGCCATATCAGTTCCGTTGTTATTTGACTGTTTTCTGAATCAAAGGGATGGACTGTGATGAGTTCCTGTGTCGGAAACGTATCGAGGATTGGTGTTGGTATCACCCCCGCCCCCATTCCAGAACTGACTCCCCCCAGAATGGCATGGTAGGAGGACATTTCTGCCAGCCTGAAAGGTCTGATCCCAGCCTCTCTGAACCAGGTTGTTAGCCGATCGCGATAGGAGCAACCGTCACTGAATACCAGCAACGTTGTGTGAGCTAAATCGGCAGCAGAACGTATCTGCGGGAAATTTGCTGCGGCGATAATAACCAGTTCTTCCTTGTAAACAACCATGCGTTCCAGTCTGTCATTATCCGGCGCGTCTGCAATGAAGGCTGCATCAAGTTCGTGACTAAGCACTGCATCGAGCAGTGTGCGGCTTATCCCGGTAACCAGCTCCACCGTTACTGATTGATGTTGCTGGTAGAGACGCGCCAGCGGCTCAGGCAACCTTGTTGCGGCCATACTGTCGAGCGCCCCAAGTCGGAACCGACCGCCAGGCACTGGCTTTACCATCTGCTGTTCTGCTAAGGTAACCAGCTCGATAATCTTCAGTGCATTGTTATAAAGCACCTGACCTTCATTTGTCGGAAGAAACCTACGGCCAGACCTTACAAACAGTGTGGTTCCGAGCTGGCTCTCCAGGTTCTGAACGCGAGTGGTTATTGCGGAGGGGACTCGGCAGAGCAAATTTGCTGCTGCAGTAATAGTACCTGTTTCTACCAGTGCGATGATGGTTCGGAAGTCAGCTATATCCATACTTTCACCATAATTGAAAATTGGATTCTATTTTATTCAATTGAAATGAATCTACATGTTTTTTAATTTATTTACTCCATTTAAACAGCTACCAGCCTCCCAGCTAGTCTCAAGCGCTTGTTGATCATCGCAAAATGGTCACGCTTGATTAATACGGGAGCTATTGAGGGTAATAAAATGAAGAAACTTGGATTAATCGGCGGCACCGGACCAGAATCAACATTGCTCTACTATCGCAAATTTGTTTATGAAGCTAACAAAAGAATTGGCGATACATTCTTCCCGTCTCTAACTATTGAAAGTATCAATGTATATGACGTCCTGACCATGTGTGGACGGAAAGATTATGAAGCGCTGACGAGGTACCTGGCCAAGGCTGTCGGGAATTTGGTGGCCGCTGGGGCTGAAGTCGTCGCCTTGACCGGTAACACACCACACATCGTCTTCAACGAACTCCAGTCGTGTACAACAGTTCCTCTTGTCAGCATTATCGAGTCCACTTGTGCAGAAGTTCAGACTCAGGGCCTGAAAAAAGTAGGTCTCGTGGGAACACGATTTACAATGGAGGCTGACTTCTTCAAACGGCCTTTCACTGAAGCAGGCATCCAGGTGGTCGTCCCGCATGCTGACGAGGTTGATTACATCGCAGAAAAAATCCACGATGAACTCGAAAGAGGCATTATTAAGTCACAGACGCGAGACACGTTTACCGCGATCATTGAGCGGATGTATCGGGATGAAGGCATTGAGGCCATCATTCTGGGATGCACAGAGCTTCCCCTTTTGTTCGCGGGTACAGCGTTACCTGTTAAAGCACTGGACACGGTTGATATTCATATTGAGACGTTGTTTAAAGCTCTTCAGTAGTGTTTTACATCAATTTGGGGAAAGAACCGGGGGCGAACTGCCCCTTTGTTTAACACGCTACGATTTAAGTAATGCCTTCATAAAACTTCGAACTTCCGCTCCTCGCTCAAAGCGGTCGCTAGTCCTACTCCATCCCCAACTAATGCCATAGTCAGTAAGATCCTTACCAAAGATCCCCTATTCATTGCCCTTTCCCTCCGACTTTACAAATATGTGCCATCTCACGAACAAACGATGGAAAGCGTGATTTTTACAGTGCTGGGCTATCTGCGACAGTTGCTGAACGGCCAGAGTGTACTGGCGTGGCTGTATCTGTTTTTTATGCGATTTCTCATGTTCGATTAACAGAGAATCACGCTTTGATAATGGTGATGCCCTTTCCTTCAATACTCCTTAACCAATTATCATCGGTTTCACTATCAACCACGATAGTATTGATTAGCCCTACCTCACCGATGACAAACGATGACGCAGCGTTGACCTTCTCCGGTGACACCAGTACGACCGTTTCCGCCGCTCTGCCGGAAAATGCACGTTTGATGCACGCTTCTTCATAATCACCCGTGGTTAATCCCGCTTCAGGATGAATACCCGTTACCCCCATGAAGAAAATATCCGCATGAATATTGCCGATGCCTTCAATAGCAGCCGCCCCTACACTGACAATGGAGTGCTTGTACAGTCGGCCACCGATCAAAATAACGTCAACCTCGGGTTTATCGACCAACCCCAGTGCAATGCTGGGACTGTGTGTCACCACGGTAATATGCAGATCGTCCGGCAGACAGGCAATGAGCTCTGATGTGGTCGTGCCGCCATCCACAATAACAACTTGTCCCGAAGAAATGAGTTCAGTGCCTTTGCGCGCGATCTTCATTTTCACATCTGTTTTTAATGACTTACGCTCGGAAAATGTCGCAACAGCTGAAGACGATGGCAAAGCACCACCATGAACGCGCTGCAATCGCCCTTCTGCGGCAAGCTCACGTAAATCCCGTCGAATGGTGTCTTCTGAAACGCCAAATCGATCACTCAGATTTTTCGATTGGACCTGCCCTTCAACCTGCAGTTGTTCAAGAATAAGGTGTTTACGTTGATGAGCGAGCATGTGACCGTTCCTGTTTATGCATGTTTATACTTGTATTTGCACGATAATGCTGATTATGATATCAACTCTACGGATCAAGGAGTCTTCATGCAACCTAAACGTGCAGAAATACGCATCGTCGATAACCTAACATTATCCGATGACTGGTATTGTTTAAGAAAATACACTTTTGATATTCAACGAAGAAACGGTGATTGGCAGCGCCAAAGTCGTGAAGTTTACGATCGCGGCAACGGAGCCACGATTCTGCTCTATAACCGTGACAGGAAAACAGTGATCTTAACTCGTCAGTTTCGTTTTCCGGTATTTATAAATGGTCACGATGGCTATCTCATTGAAACAGCAGCAGGTCTTCTTGACAACATGGCTCCTGAAAAACGGATCAAAGCAGAAGTTGAAGAAGAAACCGGTTTTCGTGTATCCAGCGTACAGAAGGTTTTCGAGGCGTACATGAGCCCAGGCTCGGTCACGGAGAAGCTCTATTTTTACATCGCGGAATATGATGCTGCCGACAAGACAGGTGCCGGTGGTGGAATTGCGGCTGAAGGAGAAGATATCGAAGTGCTTGAGTGGCCGCTTGCAAGCGCACTTGCCGCAATTGAAAGTGGTCTTATCGTCGATGGCAAAACCATTATGTTGCTTTACCACGTCGCGCTGAAAAACATTCTATGAGGTTCTCTTTGTGAAACAACTTATTCTCATTGCTGGCCCCTACCGTAGCGGTACGGATGGAAAACAAAATCTTATCGATGCGAATCTTGCTCGCCTGGAAGATGCAGCGTTAGCGGTATATCAAAGAGGACACATTCCTGTAATTGGCGAATGGCTGGCACTACCACTGGCAAAAGCTGCCGGTTCTACGGCTATTGACGATGAAATCGGCGAATCTATGATCTACCCTGTTGCCCATCGACTTATCACCAAATGTGATGCGATTTACCGTATTAAAGGCGCTTCTAAAGGTGCTGATATGGACATCGATGTCGCACATAAGCATGGACTCACCGTTTATTTCCGCCTTGAAGACATCCCGTTGGCGTAATTTTATTGTGCTATTGCCTGCGAATGTGCAGGCAATTAAACCATCGCCAATGGGATCTATGACTCTCAGGAAAGATGGGGAGCGCAAGCGCGGGCAATAAGGGATGCTATTAATGCCAAAATCATAACCCCTTTAAAATGTCATTTTTATCTCATTTCATTTCCAATTGTAATGATAACTATTCTCATGTTAATGTGGCCGCGTGATAATTAACTTTTGATGCAATCCGCATGTCTGACCGCGCCACTACTACCGCTTGCTTCACGTTCGAGTCGCTTTATGGCACACATCACGGCTGGCTGAAAAGCTGGCTGACGCGCAAGCTCCAGTCTGCCTTTGATGCTGATGATATTGCCCAGGACACATTTTTACGGGTAATGGGCAGTGACTCGCTCAAGACTGTCCGCGACCCTCGTTCCTTCCTGTGTACTATTGCCAAACGGGTGATGGTCGACCTGTTTCGTCGAAACGCGCTGGAGAAAGCCTATCTGGAGATGCTGGCGCTGATGCCGGAAAATCTCGCGCCTTCGCCCGAGGAACGTGAGAGCCAGCTCGAAACCCTGCAACTCATCGACAGCATGCTTGACGGCCTGAACGGAAACACACGCGAAGCGTTTTTGCTTTCGCAACTGGAGGGGCTCAAATACAGCGAGATCGCGCTTAAGCTCGGCGTCTCCGTCAGCTCGGTGAAAAAGTATGTGGCAAAGGCTATCGAACATTGTCTGCTGTTTCGTCTGGAGCACGGCCTGTGAACGCTTCTATCACCGATTCTCGCCGTCAGGCTTTGCGCTCGGCATCACACTGGTATGCGGTATTGAGCGGCGAGCGTGTCAGCCCACAGCAGGAAGCTCGCTGGCAACAATGGTATGAACAGGACCAGGACAATCAGTGGGCATGGCAACAGGTTGAAAACCTGCGCAGCCAGCTCAGCAGCGTTCCGGGCGATGTCGCCAGCCGGGCGCTGCACGATACGCGCCTAACTCGTCGTCACGTCATGAAAGGGTTGTTGCTACTGCTTGGCGTGGGTAGCGGCTGGCAGCTCTGGCAATCTGAGGCCGGAGAAGGTCTACGTGCCGACTACCGCACCGCTAAAGGCGTGGTCAGCCATCAGCGGCTGGAGGATGGCTCACTGCTGACGCTCAACACACAAAGCGCCGCTGATGTTCGTTTTGATACGCATCAGCGCGCTGTCCACCTCTGGTATGGCGAAATTGCGATTACCACCGCAAAAGATGCGCAGCAGAGGCCTTTCCGTGTGATGACCCGCCAGGGTCAGCTCACCGCGTTAGGCACAGAATTTACCGTCTTTCAGCACGATAACATCACGTGCGTAGCCGTACAGCAGCACGCTGTTGAAGTCCGCCTGGCAAATCATCTGCAGGAAAAACGTATCGTCAACGCTGGCGAGAGCCTGCAGTTTAGCGCGTCTGAATTTGCTGAAATCACCACATCGGATGATGAAAGCGCAACCTGGACCCAGGGTGTTCTGAGTTTCAGCGATAAACCGCTGGGTGAGGTCATTGCCACACTGAGCCGTTATCGCAACGGCGTGCTGCGTTGCGATCCGGCAGTGGCCGGGCTGCGCCTGAGTGGCACGTTCCCGCTGAAAAATACCGATGCGATTCTGGATGTTATTGCCCAGACACTTCCAGTTAAAATTCAGACTGTTACGCGATACTGGGTAAATATTTCGGCACTGTAAGAAAAATAATTCTCATTTTCATTGTCCTTTTTCCCCTTCTCATTCGACTCATAGCTGAACACAACAAAAATGATGATGGAGAAGGTATGACGCCTTTACGCGTTTTTAGCAAAACAACACCTTTGGTTAACGCCATTCGCCTGAGCCTGCTGCCGCTGGCTGGGCTCTCGTTATCCGCTTTCGCAGCGCAGGTTGATATTGCACCAGGCTCACTCGATAAAGCGCTAAACCAATATGCCGCACACAGCGGAATTACCCTGTCTGTTGATGCCAGCCTGACGCGCGGCAAGCACAGCAACGGTTTGCACGGCGATTACGATGTTGAGAGTGGTTTGCAGCAGTTGCTCCTGGGCAGTGGCCTGCAGGTGAAGCCGTTAGGGAATAACAGCTGGACGCTCGAACACGTTCCAGCACCACAGGAAGATGCGCTCACGGTTGTGGGCGACTGGCTGGGCGATGCGCGCGAAAACGACGTATTCGAACATGCCGGCGCGCGTGACGTTATCCGCCGTGAGGATTTCGCCAAAACCGGCGCGACGACCATGCGCGAGGTGCTGAATCGTATTCCTGGCGTTACCGCCCCGGAAAACAACGGTACCGGTAGCCACGATCTGGCGATGAACTTTGGTATTCGCGGCCTGAACCCGCGCCTTGCCAGCCGTTCAACGGTGCTGATGGACGGTATTCCGGTGCCGTTTGCCCCTTACGGCCAGCCGCAGCTTTCCCTGGCACCCGTTTCGCTCGGAAATATGGACGCCATCGATGTGGTGCGCGGCGGCGGCGCCGTACGTTACGGACCGCAGAGCGTGGGCGGCGTGGTGAACTTTGTTACCCGCGCCATTCCGCAAGACTTCGGGATCGAAGCCGGCATGGAAGGCCAGCTCAGCCCAACGTCCTCACAAAATAATCCCAAAGAGACGCACAACCTGATGGTGGGCGGCACAGCGGATAACGGTTTTGGCACCGCCCTGCTTTACTCCGGCACGCGCGGCAGCGACTGGCGCGAGCACAGCGCGACGCGCATCGATGACCTGATGCTGAAAAGCAAATATGCGCCGAACGACGTGCATACCTTCAATAGCCTTCTGCAATACTACGACGGTGAAGCCGATATGCCCGGGGGCCTGTCGCGCGCGGATTACAACGCCGACCGCTGGCAATCTACGCGTCCGAACGATCGCTTCTGGGGGCGTCGCAAGCTGGCAAGCCTTGGCTATCAGTTCCAGCCGGACAGCCAGCATAAATTCAATATTCAGGGCTTCTACACCGAAACCCTGCGCAGCGGCTACCTGGAACAGGGCAAACGCACCACGCTTTCACCGCGCAATTACTGGGTACGCGGCATTGAGCCACGATACAGCCAGAGCTTTATGCTGGGCCCTTCCGCGCACGAAGTGGGGGTGGGATACCGCTATGTGAGCGAGTCGACGCATGAAATGCGTTACTACACCGCCACCAGCAGCGGACAACTGCCGTCCAGCGCCAGCCCTTACGATCGTGACACCCGTTCCGGCACCGAAGCGCACGCCTGGTATCTGGATGACAAAATCGATATTGGCAACTGGACTATCACTCCGGGTATGCGCTTTGAACATATCGAGTCATACCAGAACAACGCCATCAAAGGCACACATGAGGAAGTGAGCTATAACGCCCCGCTTCCGGCGCTAAACGTGCTTTATCACCTGACTGACAGCTGGAATCTTTATGCAAACACCGAAGGCTCGTTCGGCACCGTACAGTACAGCCAAATTGGCAAGGCTGTGCAAAGCGGCAATGTGGAACCGGAAAAAGCGCGAACCTGGGAGCTCGGCACCCGATACGACGATGGCGCGCTGACCGCGGAAATGGGGTTGTTCCTGATTAACTTTAATAATCAGTACGACTCCAACCAGACCAACGACACCGTTACAGCACGCGGTAAAACGCGCCATACCGGGCTGGAAACCCAGGCCCGCTATGACCTCGGCACGCTGACGCCAACGCTCGACAACGTTTCAGTCTACGCAAGCTATGCGTACGTGGACGCCGAGATTCGTGAGAAAGGCGACACCTACGGCAACCAGGTGCCGTTCTCCCCGAAACACAAAGGCACATTGGGCGTGGACTATAAGCCGGGCAACTGGACCTTCAACCTGAACAGTGATTTCCAGTCCAGCCAGTTTGCGGATAACGCCAACACCGTGAAAGAGAGCGCCGATGGCAGTACCGGTCGTATCCCTGGCTTTATGCTCTGGGGCGCACGCGTAGCTTATGATTTTGGTCCGCAAATGGCAGACCTGAACCTGGCGTTCGGCGTGAAGAATATCTTCGACCAGACGTATTTCACCCGCTCCTACGACGACAACAATAAAGGCATCTACGCAGGCCAGCCGCGCACGCTGTATATGCAGGGGTCGTTGAAGTTCTAAATCCCGTTGACCCGGCCTGCATGCTGTTTTTGTCGGCCGGGTCAACGACGCGCCACTCAACACAGGCCATTCACATGTTCACATCATTACGCACGCTATTCGCCGCTCTGCTGCTGCTCACCGGCCATGCTTTTGCCGCCACGGTTCATGACGAACATGGCACCTTTACGCTTGATAAAACGCCACAGCGGATCGTGGTGCTGGAACTGTCGTTCGCGGACGCACTGGCAGCCGTCGATGTTAGTCCGGTCGGCATTGCCGACGATAACGATGCCACGCGCATTCTTCCAGAAGTTCGCGCCCATCTTAAATCCTGGCAGTCTGTCGGCACGCGCACGCAGCCGAGTTTAGAAGCCATCAGCGCGCTGAAGCCGGATCTGATCATTGCCGACAGCAGCCGTCATGCGGGTATCTACAGCGCCTTGCAGCAAATCGCACCGGTGCTGCTGCTTAAATCCCGCAATGAAACCTACGCTGAAAATCTGCAATCTGCAGCCATCATCGGCGAAGTTGTGGGCAAAAAGGCGCAGATGCAGTCACGTCTGGCGCAACACCAACAACAGATGTCAGCGTGGGCAAGCCAGTTGCCAAAAGGCACGCTGGTGTTGTTTGGTACGTCCCGGGAGCAGCAGTTCAACCTGCACACGCAAGAGACCTGGACCGGGGGCGTCCTGACCTCTCTGGGGCTGACGGTGCCGGCGTCAATATCCGGTGCGTCTATGCCGTCTATCGGCCTGGAGCAGTTGCTGGCGATCAATCCTGCATGGCTGCTGGTCGCCCACTACCGCAAAGAGAGCATCGTCAAACGCTGGCAGCAGGACCCGCTGTGGCAGATGTTAACTGCAGTGCAAAAACAGCAGACGGCGTCGGTCGACAGTAACGCCTGGGCGCGGATGCGCGGCATTTTCGCGGCCGAACGCATTGCCAGTGACACGGTAAAAATCTTCCATCACCAGCCTTTATCCGATGTGAAATGACGGTTCTCAGACACCCAGCGCTGCAGTGGGGTCTTCCCCTTGCCGCGCTTATCACTCTCTTCTGGCTGAGTCTGTTTTGCTACTCGGCCATTCCTGTTTCTGGCGTTGACGCCATTCACGCTCTGCTGCCGGGCCATACGCCGACGCTTGCACAAGCGCTGGTGCAAAACCTTCGTTTGCCGCGAAGCCTGGTCGCCATTCTGATCGGCGCGAGTCTGGCTCTCGCGGGAACGCTGCTGCAGACCCTGACGCATAATTCAATGGCATCCCCTTCGCTGCTTGGTATTAACAGCGGCGCGGCGCTGGCGATGGCGCTGACCAGCGCTCTCAGCCCCGTGCCCGTTGCAGGTTACTCCATCGCCTTTATCGCCGCCTGCGGTGGCGGCGTAAGCTGGCTGCTGGTGATGACCGCTGGCGGCGGATTTCGCCACAGCCAGGACCGAAACAAATTGATCCTCGCGGGCATCGCGTTCTCGGCGTTTTGCATGGCCCTGACCCGCATCACCCTGCTGCTGACGGAAGATCACGCTTACGGCATTTTATACTGGCTCGCGGGAGGCGTATCCCACGCACGCTGGCAGGAGTTCTGGCAGCTTTTCCCGATGGTGGCGGTTGCCCTGCCGGTGGTGTTGCTGCTGGCTAATCAACTGAACCTGCTTAACGTCAGTGACAGCACCGCCCGCACGCTGGGGGTGAATCTGCCAAAGCTACGTTTGATCATCAATATTCTGGTGCTGCTTCTGGTCGGTGCCTGCGTCAGCGTGGCTGGCCCGGTGGCGTTTATCGGCCTGCTGATGCCGCATCTGGCTCGCTTCTGGGTGGGATTCGATCAGCGCAAGGTTTTACCGATGAGCATGCTGATGGGCGCTACGCTGCTGCTGCTGGCAGATCTTCTGGCCCGAGCGCTGGCTTTTCCTGGCGAATTGCCTGCCGGGGCAGTAGTGGCGCTGATTGGCGCGCCCTGCTTTGTCTGGCTGGTCAGGGGGCGTGGATGAAAATTGCGTTAGTCATTTTCATCGCCCTCGCATTGACGGGATTTTCGGTTCTGTCTCTGCAAATGGGGGTGATCGCCGTTCCCTGGCGCGCCCTGCTGACCGACTGGCACACCGGGCGCGAGTATCATTACGTATTAACGGCGTACCGCCTGCCGCGATTGCTGCTGGCGCTGCTGGTCGGCGCAGCCCTCGCGGTGGCAGGCGTTCTGGTTCAAGGGATCGTGCGTAACCCTCTGGCATCGCCGGATATTCTCGGCGTAAATCATGCCGCAAGCCTGGCCTCTGTGGGCGCGCTACTGCTCTTGCCGTCACTACCGGTGATTGCCCTGCCGCTGCTGGCCTTTGTCGGTGGCATGGCAGGCCTGATCCTGCTGAGAATGCTGGCGAACACCAGCCAGCCGATGAAGCTCGCGCTCACGGGTGTCGCACTTTCTGCCTGCTGGGCCAGCCTGACGGATTACCTGATGCTTTCGCGCCCGCAGGATGTGAACAGCGCCCTGCTGTGGCTGACCGGCAGCTTATGGGGACGTGACTGGAGTTTTGTGAAGGTTGCCGCCCCGCTGCTGATGTTGTTTCTGCCGCTGAGCCTGGTTTTTTGCCGAGATCTCGACCTCCTGGCATTGGGCGATGCGCGTGCCACCACGCTCGGGGTGTCGGTGCCGCGTACACGGTTTCAGGCTTTACTACTGGCGGTTGCCATGACGTCAACCGGCGTGGCCGTCTGCGGCCCGATTAGCTTTATTGGACTCGTGGTACCGCATATGGTGCGCACCATTACCGGTGGACGTCACCGCTGGCTGCTGCCCGTTTCGGCCATGACGGGTGCATTGCTGCTGGTGGCGGCCGACCTGCTGGCGCGAATTATTCATCCCCCGCTGGAGCTTCCGGCTGGCGTGCTGACCGCCATTATCGGTGCGCCGTGGTTTGTCTGGCTGCTTGTGAGAATGCGATAAATGACATTACGAACTGAAAATCTGACGGTCTGTTACGGGACAAACAAGGTGCTTGACGGCGTATCACTCGCACTGCCTACGGGCAAGATTACTGCGCTACTTGGCCCTAACGGTTGTGGGAAATCGACGCTGTTAAACTGTTTTTCACGGCTGTTAATGCCGCAGTCCGGCACCGTATTTCTTGACGACAATCCCATCAATACGTTCTCATCGCGCCAGCTTGCCCGCAGGCTGGCGCTGCTGCCGCAACACCATTTAACGCCAGAGGGGATCACCGTCCAGGAGCTGGTTTCCTACGGCCGCAACCCGTGGTTACCACTTTGGGGGCGTCTTTGTGCGCAAGACAATGCGCGGGTCAATCTCGCCATGAGCCAGACCCAAATCCATCATCTTGCCGACAGACGGTTAACCGATCTTTCTGGCGGCCAGCGCCAGCGCGCATTTCTGGCGATGGTCCTGGCGCAGGATACGCCCGTTGTCCTGCTCGATGAGCCAACGACCTATCTCGATATCAATCACCAGGTGGAATTGATGCGGTTGATGGGCGCACTCCGAGCCCAGGGGAAAACGGTAGTCGCAGTGCTGCACGACCTTAATCAGGCCAGCCGATACTGCGATCATCTGGTGGTCATGGCCAACGGACATGTGATGGCACAAGGCACACCGGAAGCAGTGATGAATCCTGGATTGCTGAGAAGCGTATTCAGCGTGGAAACGGAGATCCATCCCGAGCCGATATCTGGCAGACCGATGTGTGTGGTGAGGTAGATTGTGCAGGTCGTATGCAGTAAACCTCGGCTAAACGAAACGGGAACTGTGCCGCAGTGTCTTTCTGCCTGGCTCTGAATGCTTGCGATGAGCAATGCTCATCGTCCATCAACTTGTTTTAGAATGTTCGCTTTGTGCCAGGTATAGTCATTCACACCCTGAGAGTTACACTTTTAAGTGATTCAGGGTATGCGCTTATTGGTTACGAATATTGTGCCAGAATCATGTGATTTGATGATTGCCGCTTTGCTTTCGAGCCAGTAAGTGCTCCACGTTCGCTAACGAATACTCAGGGCATGCAGATAAACTGCTGACTATATTTCTTTCGAAGAGCGTGGAATGCATACCAATCCCCGGTTAAAAGGAGTTGGTGATGACTGCTATAGATCAGTTTGCTGCTCATGTTGGCCTGGACTGGGCGGATAAAAAACACGATGTCTGCGTTCAGTTTAAAAACGGTGAGCGCACATTCCATGTGATTAACCATACGCCGGAAGCGCTTGATACCTGGCTCAATGACTTGCATCAGAAGGTCAAAGGCAGGATCGCTATCGCCCTTGAACTGAAAAAAGGCCCGGTAGTGTACGCTCTCCAGAAGTACCCCTTTATTACTGTCTTTCCTGTACACGCGTTATCATTGGCCCGCTATCGGCAGACCTTCTGGCCAAGTGGTGCGAAGGACGATCCGCAGGATGCCGAGCTGGCGTTAGATCTGATGCTTCGCTATCCCCAAAAGATAAAACCCATCGAACCCGACAATGCTGATATCCGTTTACTTCTACAACTAGTCGAGCAGCGCAGACTGCTGGTAGAAGACAAACGCCGCTTTGTTAATCGGCTCATTAACACGCTTAAGCAGTATTACCCTCAACCCTTGGAATGGTTCTCGCATCGGGACAGTTCATTGTTCTGTGAGCTCATAATCCGCTGGCCAAGCCTGCAACAGCTCAAACGTGCCAGGAGTGATACCGTCCGTCATTTTATGAACGCAAGAGGTGGTCCCGCTGTAGCTTATACAGAACAGCGGGTGACAAGCATTGCGAACGCTATTCCCCTGACCACTGATAAAAGTGTCATCGAGGCGAACGTGCTAATGGCAACAGCTCTTGCATCGCAAATCAAACTTGTAGGTGAACTTATCAGAACCTACGACGAACGAATCGAATCGTTATTCGATACACTTCCGGATGCAGAGCTGTTCAGATCACTACCGGGCATGGGGCCGTGTCTGGGCCCACGTATGCTTGCCGCACTGGGTGATAACCGCGACCGCTTCAACAGCGCTGAGGAAATTCAAAACTACGCGGGGATTGCACCGGTGACTGAACGAAGTGGCCAGAAATCCTGGGTTCACTGGCGATGGCAGTGTGCCAAGTTCGTCAGGCAAACCTTCGTCGAATGGGCTGCCAAGACGGTTAACTCATCATACTGGGCCAAGCTGTATTACCAGGGGCTGCGAGAAAAAGGAAAATCTCATCAATCAGCGATCCGGGCTCTGGCATTCAAATGGATAAGGATAATTTACCGCTGCTGGAAGACTAGAACCTGTTATGATGAAGCAAAATATTTGCTGGCACTGGAAGCGCGAAAATCGCCCTTATTGATGCCGTAAAAAGCTTATCGAATGTCTCAGGGCGTGAAGCGGACGCTTCAGAAGCCAGCTCTTTTTAAAAGCTGACGCATTATAGAACCGGATACTCTGTTTTCAACAACCCATCTCCTGCTCGGATGGTAGCCCCCCATTTTCGCGGGTTATTTCTGTTGTAGCCAGCGCTGAACGCCCGTTAATGCAGAGTCAATTGCGCCTGTCAGATAGCCCGGGAACTGCGGCGACCATTCACTGGCAATACCTGTTATCTCACCGGACAATTCTCCCCTGGCGGAAAGTTGCTCAGGTATTACGTGACTGACTTCCTGCTGGAGATCAAATTCCGTTGCAGAAACGGATCGGCCGCCCAGTCTTTTATATACTCAGCTTCGGGCTCTACCGCATCCTGCCCAAATAAGCGTACGAGCGGCTCCCGACAAAGGCTTTTGAGAACAGCATCGCTGACAGTCCATCTCGATTTTGCAAGTACGCCAGTAAAACCAAAAATCGCCGTTTTACCCGAATCTGGCTCGGATACGTCGTGGATCTCTGCTCCGCCAACATGCGGCGCACAGAAAATCCGCGCGCCTGGGACAAGCTTCTGAAGCAGCATTGTTTCTGAGGTACCAGAGAATAAAGCGAAGACTTGTCTTTGCGGCTGACCATGCCAGTTAGCCGCCTTCTGCGTATATAACCTGACCGGCTGGCGTGCATCGGCAGACATCTGGCGCAGCCTGACGAGAAGGGTTGCGCGTACCTGCTCGCAACCAATCCGGTCAAGCATCATGCGCTCAACCCCGGGCTAGGGTGAAAATATCCATTGATAATCATCCGGGGTAATGATCACGCGCTGCGAAAAATCAGAATTCAGTAACATCATAATCAGTGATTAGACGGCCCCACGCGGAGCCGTGTGCAGGCCTATTTGTTCGGCAGATTATCGTACACATCCAGTGCGCGCGCGGTATACGTCAGCGCTGCGCCGGTGTTCAGGTTTATGGCAACCGCCAGCGCTTCGGCGATCTCTTCGCGCGTGGCACCGTACTTAACAGCAGCATCCACATGAACGGCCAGGCAACCGTCGCAGCGGGTGGTTACGGCCACGGCCAGCGCAATCAGTTCATGGGTTTTGGGATCGAGGTGCTTGCTTTCTGACGCACCTTTATCCATCTGCTGAAAGCCTTTCATAAACTCAGGCTGCAGTTTGGCAAATTTGTCGATGGTGGCGAGCAGGCCACTGCGATATTCATTCCAGTTTAAGAACATTCAAAACTCCGGTTGTTGTTTGTCTCAGAAAAGTTATTAAATGACGTCGAAAATACGCACGTCAGGCGCACTGTTTAAATACGGTTTTAATCCGGCAACGACATCCTGCGTAAACAGCAGGCTGTTAAGGTATGCCTGCGCCTGCGCAACGGTCGTAAAACCGTGCAGCACCTGGACGTCTTCGTCGCGGACAAGCAGCTCTTTAGAGGTGGCACCCTCAATGGTGGTCAGAAACGGAGTTTTGTATTTCTGGTATACCTCAGCGGCTGCCGCACGGTTTTCATTACTGATATTCAGGGTGATTTGCAGATAAGCCATCGTTCTCTCCTTCGTTCAGGGTTGAAGTAATACGCCCGTTTAAAAAACCGGTCTGTATTACCTTTCGTTGAGGGCGATTATCAGAAAGCCAGACAGCTTCAACAAATCAGATAATCTTGCGAAGCAGAAAAGAAATTCTATGTCGTGAATTGTCGTGGTATAAGCACTACGCACCCGACGTGATTGCCGGGGCAGCGTAATGCCTGAGGGGGCAGTTTATGAACGGTCTGAGACGACATCCTGAAGAAGCCAGTCATGGAAAACGTTGACTTCATCACGCATAACTTTTTGTTGCGGAGTGACCAGATAATAGGACCATTTGAGCGGCCAACGGCGATCGGGGTGCAGCTGAACCAACTGACCGGTTTCGATAAGCTGCTTCACCAAAGCGTAACGAACGATGGCCACGCCCCTGCCGCTCAGGGCCGACAGGATGACCGCTGAGGTGGAGTTAATATGCAGCCCGCTATCCAGCGCTTCGGGTGCACCGACCGCCATCAGGACAGCATCCCATGACGGAAAATCCGCCCCAGGATGCGGCGTGTCATCGTGAATGAGTTTTTGCGTGGCGAGCCATTCACGGCAGGCCATTTTCCCGGGCGGCACCAGGCGCGGACTGCAGACCAGCACCGCTTCTTCATCCATCAGCCAGGTTTTATGCACGCCTGGCCAGTCGCCCTGTCCGCAGCGAATACCGATGTCCGCCTCGCCGTGCGACACATCCATCAGTTTTTCCGTGACGTTAAGCCGCAGATTGATATTTTCGTGCGTTTCCGAAAACCGGTTCAGGCGATCCATCAGCCAGTTCATCATCAGCACCTGCGATGCCGTCACCACCACCACCGAACGCGAGCGGCGACCGCGAAGCTTGTTTAACCCGGTTTCGAGTTTGTCCAGTCCCTGCGTGATGTCCTGTAGCGCCTCCTCCGCTTCGTCAACCAACGTCAGCCGCTCTTTTCCGGAGCGGGTGCGGTGAAGAAGCGGGTGTCCGACCCAGTCTTCCAGCGAGCGTACCAGTTGGCCTACTGCAGCGGGCGTAACGCCAAGCTCCTGTGCCGCGCCGGTAAAGCTGCCGTGCCTGGCGGTGGCTTCAAAAGCGTGCAGCCATTTAAGTCGGTTTAGCGATCGCATTGTGGAAATCCTGATTCATTATTTTTCTCAGTATACGCCAGCGAGAAAGATTTTCTTTCCTGAGTCGCAATTTCTTCTCAGTCGTCAATCAGGCGTCCGGGTGGCATTCTGATTTCACACGATGAGGAGTACGGCTTTTCATCAATAACAACCATATGAATTCAAAGAGGTTAGCGATGAACGCATCTTTTGCCGGTAAAAAACTGTTAGTGGTCGGTGGTACAAGCGGTATGGGCTTCGAAACGGCGAAGCTGGTTTTGAAAAACGGCGGCAGCGTTGTGCTTGTTGGCAATCGTCAGGACAAAGCCGGGCAGGCCCGCCAGGCACTGGCTGCGGATGGTCAGGTTTCTATCATCGTTGCCGACCTGATGAAAGAAGAAGGGATGCAGCATGTGGTAGACACCATTAATGCCGAACACAAAGATATCAGCCTGCTGGTCAATGCGGCTGGCGTGTTTTTCCCAAAACCCTTCACCGAACATGAAGCGTCAGACTATGACATGTATATGAGCATTAACCGCGCAACGTTCTTTATTACCCGTGACGTGGTTCGCAATATGGTTGATGCCGGGATTAAAGGCTCCATCGTGAATATCGGCTCCATGTGGGCGCAGCAGGCGATTGGTGCCACGCCGTCTTCAGCCTATTCGATGGCCAAAGCCGGTCTGCACGCGCTGACTAAAAACCTGGCCATTGAGCTGGGTGAAAAAGGGATCCGCGTGAATGCGGTTTCTCCGGCCGTTGTTCACACTCCTATTTACGAAGGCTTCATTCCGAAAGACGACGTAAAAGATGTGATGAACAGCTTTGACAGCTTCCATCCGATCGGACGCGTGGGTACGCCAGTCGACATCGCGGAAACTGTGGCTTTCCTGCTTTCTGAAAAAACTGGCTGGGTCACCGGCGCTATCTGGGATATTGATGGCGGTGTGATGGCTGGCCGTAACGCCTGAAGACCGCGCCGGACGCTCTGCCAGCCGTATTCCGGAGGTTCCGCTCCGTTGGCACTTCAAAACCATGTTATCGATTCCGATGAATCGGTTTCGCTGGGTGGCGAGGGACTGGCTCCTGATCCGCGGGAATTAATGCTCGCTGCGTTTAATGCCTGTATGACGGCCGTCTTTGTTCAGGAAGCCAGGGCTAAAGATCTCGCCCTTGCCATCTGATAATCCCTATTATATCGGTGCCATTTATGAATAAAAAATACCGCGCGATGCAGATCGTTGCCCCCGGGGTGCTGGAAATGACAAAGCGGCCGATACCCGCTCCCGGTCCGGATGAGGTGCTTATCAAAATTGAAGCATGCGGAGTATGCGGTGCCGATCTCCGGGACGCGGAAAGAGCGCCGCAGGAGGGCCAACCCGGCCGTATACCGGGACATGAAATCGTTGGGTTTATTGCCCGCAAGGGGAACAGGGTACCCGATATCTGGCAATGCGGTCAGCGCGTAGGCGTCGGCCGACTGGGTGGGTATTGTCAGCACTGCAAACCTTGCCGCAGAGGGCTTTTTCATCTCTGTGAAAATCAACTGACGCCGGGCCTCAGCTGCGATGGCGGCTACGCAGAGTACGTTGTCATGCGACATACCGCGCTGATAGCAATTCCCTCCGCGCTCTCTTCCGTGCATGCAGCCCCGATCCTTTGCGCCGGTACCGCTACCTTCAACGCACTGCGTAATTCAGGCGCAAGAGCGGGCGACAGAGTGGCTGTTCTCGGAGTGGGTGGGCTTGGCCACATGGCTGTTCAGTACGCCCGTAAAATGGGTTTTGAGGTGACTGTGATTGCACGGGGTAGCGAAAAAGAACGCGCGGCCTTTAAGCTGGGTGCGCATCACTACATCAATACACTTGAGGAAAATGCATCAGAACGCCTGAAAAATGACGGCGGTGTGGATTTTATCGTGGCAACTGCACCGGCTTCAGAAACGGTTTCAGCCCTCTTGTCCGCCCTCTCCCCCCAGGGTAAAACAATCTTGCTGGGTACAGGACAAAAGCCGCTGCAGGTCTCGCCGGGTATGATGATCGGCGCTGAACGCACCTTGACAGGCTCCTTCGTCGGCACACCGGCGCAAACCGAGCGCGCACTGCAGTTCAGCCACCTCTTTCAGACGTTGCCCATCACAGAGATGTTGCCATTTGAACGGGCAAATGAGGCGCTCAACAGACTTAAGCAAGGTCTGGCGCGATACAGGATAGTGCTCACCATGAATCAGGATAATTAATCACATGTCCGCAGAACATTTCCTGCCCGTTGCAGACCAGAGAAATAATATCATTCGCCTGTCGGCCGCGCAGGCCCTCGCGGGTGCCAACTCTGTCGTCTTTTATGCCACTGGCGCAATTGTGGGTAACGCCCTCGCTCCCGGCAGCTCGCTGGCTACACTTCCCATCACCATGTTTGTTCTGGGGATGGCAGGCTGTATCCTGCCGTTAGGCTCATTAGCGCGTAAAAATGGCCGTAAAAGCGCATTTATGGTCGGAACCGGGGCGGGTGTCTTGACTGGACTGACCGCCGCCCTGGCCGTCGTGATTGGCTCATTTATATTGTTCTGCATTGCCGCCTTCATGGGCGGAGCCTATGCAGCCGTTGCGCTCAGCTTTCGTTTTGCGGCAACCGACGGCGTCACGCCAGAACGTCGCGCCCGGGCCCTGTCGCTGGTGATGGGAGGCGGCGTGGTTGCCGGCGTGATTGGCCCGATGCTGGTTTCAGGCACGATGCACTTCTGGCCGCCTCATACCTTCGCCGTCACGTTCCTCGCGCAGGCGCTCGTGGCCGTTATTTCGGCATTCATACTTAAAGGCGTAAAAACCGCAGAACCTACCTGCGCGATAAAAACGGGTGGGCGGCCTTTACGCGAAATTGCCCGTCAGCCAGGGTTTGCCAGAACCGTATTCAGCGGTGCGGTAACCTATATGGTGATGAACTTCCTGATGACGGCTGCACCACTCTCGATGCACATGCACGGCATCTCTCAACAGGCGTCCAATCTCGGTATCCAGTGGCACGTTATTGCCATGTACGGTCCGGGTTTCTTCACTGGCAAATTAATTAACCGCTTTGGAGCCATGCGTATCGCTGCTGCGGGTTTGCTTATCACTGCATGCTCTGTCCTCGCCGGACTCGGTGGAACCGATATTTTTCACTACTGGTTGTCGCTGATTTTGCTGGGTCTCGGCTGGAATTTTGGCTTCACCGGCGCATCGGCGAAGATCATTGAATATCATCGTCCAGAAGAGAAAACCCAGGTCCAGTCCCTGAACGATTTTGTGGTATTTGGGGTTATGATTGTAGGGTCATTTTCTTCAGGTGCTCTACTCAGCCTCTACGGCTGGAACTCCGTCCTGTGGGGGGCCCTTGTTCCCGTCGGTCTTGCGTTTGTAGGTATTGTTAACGAGTTGCGGGCAAAAAAGCAGGATAAATTAACTTTCTGACCCTGTTTTGTCTGCTATCTGGAAGCGGGTTACGTTGATGTAAAAAGTATCTAAAGCCCAACATCAACGGGCATGATTTTGGGCATACTTGCCATGTTACCGGGTGCAGAAGACTGTTTCTTTGCCTTACATGGTTTAAGAATGTTGCATATTCGCTGAAAGAAGCGGAAGCACTGGCAATTGCTCACTGGCTTGAAGAACAACCTGAAGTCAAAACTGTACTCCACCCCGCAATGCCGGATTGTCCGGGACATGAAATATGGAAGCGAGACCCTACGGGATCGTCAGGGCTGTTCTCTGTGGTGCTTGATCCCGTATTCAGCAAACAGGCTTTAACACACATGCTAAATGACATGCAGCTGTTCGGAATGGGGTATTCCTGGGGCGGTTTTGAAAGCCTGATTATTCCTTTCGGCTGCCGGGAATATCGAACTGCGACAACCTGGCACAAGAAGGGAGAACCCCTTCGGCTCCAGATTGGCCAGGAAGATCCGGATGACCTGATCACCGATCTGGGTCAGGGGTTTGATCGGGTGCATTCATTGACGTAATCGGGTTTTGCGGCTCGCAAACCTGTAAAATTTGCTCTTTCATCCATAAATGTCCAGGGGAGTTACTGAGCTGTGGGCTGTAATAAGCCTTCAGAATATACTGGGGTGTTGGGAATGGAGGAGTAAACACCACAAGATTTTTCATATCAAAAACAGATGAGATGCCCCGCTTGGGCAGCGTGATGACCAGATCAGTATTTGAAACAATGAGCGGGGCAATCATCAGACTTGGTAATTCAACAACAATTCGGCGGCGTACCTGCTGACTTTCCAGATAACGGTCAATAGCCCCCCGGGATTCCAGCCATGGGCGTACCACCACGTGTCCGGCGTTAATATAGCGCTCATGGGTAAGGGAATCATAAATTTCAGGGTGACCACGTCGCACCGCAACCACGTAATCATCCGTAAAGCAGGTAATGGACTCAATACCGCGCCGGGGATTTTTCTGCTCTTCTTCAAAACCAAGAGCAAAATCAACTTTGCCCGAAAGCAGATCTTCATCGGCGTTAAAATCGCATGAGTAGATAAGCTTAATGGTAATACCCGGCGCGAGGCTGTTAACTCTCGCGATCAGGCCTGGCAGGATCACAGCGGCCGTGTAGTCCGTGGCGGCAAAAGTAAACGTCTCCCGGCTTTTTTCCGGCTCAAAGTGTTCAGGCTCATGTAGGCAAGTCGAGAGACTGTTCAGAGCGGCGGAAACGTTGGCGGCAATGCTCTCTGCTTTTGACGTTGGCACCATGCGTCCGCCAGTGCGCACAAATAAGGGATCATCCAGTGAGGCACGTAAGCGATTGAGCGCATGACTCAGCGCCGACGGACTTAGCGCCATTTCATTAGCGGCCTCCGTTACGCTCCCATGCCGATAAAGAGAATCGAAGATAAGCAATAAATTCAGATCGGTCTTGCGCAACGTCGACACCATGGTTCTTTTTTCCGGGTGAAATTTGAAAATAGTGATTAATGAATATTGTACATTTTATTTTTGCATAAAATGCAGCGAAAGCATGATTGAAAAAAGATAGTATATTTCCAACAAAATGATTCTGAAGAGGCAAAACTATGTCTACCCCTGTATTCCGTCAGGCCACTGCCGCCGATGTCGATCGTTGCTATGATATTGAAATCACATCCTACGAAGGGGATGAAGCCGCAACGCGCGAGAAAATAGCCACCCGTATTAACCGCTATCCGGAAGGTTTCCTGTGTATGGAGCTGAACGGCGACGTTATTGGTTTCATCAATGCAGGCTGCGCATGGGAAGTCGTGATGTCTGATGAAGAATTTAAAGAACTGGTTGGACACGATCCGGATGCACCTAATGCCGTGATTATGTCTGTCGTGGTTCACCCGGATTATCAGGGCAAAGGATACTCGTCGTTGCTGATGCGTGAATTCGTGGCGCATATGAAAGCAATGAACAAAAAAACAATCCACCTGTTGTGTAAAGATCGCCACGTCGATCTGTATGCTCATTTTGGTTACAAGTATATGAAACCGTCAGAGTCAGACCACGGTGGTATGGCCTGGCATGAAATGATGATGACACTCTGATTTAACTATCCAGACACGACTCTTTTTCTTTTCATCTGTTTCGCCAAATATTTACGCATCAGTGCATTTTGTAGTGTCACGCCACGACACACAGGGAAACCTCGTTCCACGACATGAAAGCCGTGTCGTAGAAAGAACGCTTCCGCAGCCTTACTGACATTTGAAGTAAGTTCACCCATTCCACGTTGTCTGGCTTCTTCATGAATGCGGTCCATCAGTAGCGTCCCTACGCCCTGTCTCGGGTAGACTCCCGAGACATAGAAATGGTCAATGTACCCATTTGGCTGAACATCCGCATATCCAGCTATTTCACCATCCACTTCAACAACAAAGGGACGTAGTGCCCTCATGCGATTAGTCCAGTGATCCGGGTCGATATCTGACGGGGCCCAGGCATCTATTTGTTCATGTGTGTAATAGTGGGATGCGAGGGTATGTACAGAAGATAAGAAAACGCTGAGTAACGAAATCTCATCTCCATTCTTGAACCTTCTGATTTTCATAAAACCTCGTTATGAGCGTGGCTGGTAGAACAATATCATTACTTTTCATAATGTTCTATTTTATAGACTGGACATGCGACCCCGACAGTTTCTGTATCAAAATCTGGATAACCCTGGCTTCCAGGAATCTACATATCCATTTATCGGTGTCGGTTCTGGGTTAAGATAATCGCCTCTCCGTTCTGGCTGTGGTTAATGAGATGAATCTCAATCGCTGTTGTTATTTGCTACTGGTCTGCTCTGCGGTCAGTAGCCTTTTTGCCCCACATCCGTTGCTGATATGGGGCCTGCTCGCCAACATATTGACGCTGGCGATTTACGGCGTGGACAAAATGGCAGCGCGTAAGGCCTGGCGCAGAGTGCCGGAATCCACGTTGCTGGTATTTGGCGCTGTGGGCGGATGGGCTGGAGCCATTGTCGGCCAACAACTCTTTCACCATAAAACACAAAAGCAGCCCTTCAAAACTTACTTCATCATCAGTGTGATATTAAGTACCTCCGCTATGGTGGCCGTGTATCAGTTCTTTCCATTCTCACTTTCCTGAGCATCATTTAGGGATAGCGCCAGCCCCTGTGCAACGTTATCGTGTTGGATTATAAACAAAAGCATCGTTAGCATGTCTGTCCTGATGTATGCACTCTATACTCTGCAACAGATCGTCAACATTAAGGATGGGTATGAAAAAGCTGTTGCTGGTTCTCCTGGTGCTAACTGCATTTGCAGCCAATTCTATCCTCTGCCGTATCGCCTTAAAGAATGAGTATTCAGATCCTGAAACGTTCAGCATGCTGAGATTACTCGGTGGTGCAGTAATGCTGTTTTTCTGGCATATAGCCCGGGGTAAACTGAAAGAAATACGCTGGAAAATCATCGATGCCCTGTTGCTGTGTGCCTATGTATTATTTTTCTCAATCGCGTATGTGCAGCTCAATACCGCAACAGGCGCATTACTGCTGTTTGGCGCAGTGCAGATCTGCATGATTGGCTGGGGATTAATAAAAGGTGAAACACTTAGCGGATACAAAGCCATCGGGATCGTTATTGCCATCGGGGGGATCATTATGCTGCTGCTCCCCGGCGCAACCGCTCCCCCTTTGATACCCGCCCTGACGATGGTTGTTTCAGGCATGGCATGGGGAGCTTACTCTGTGCGTGGGAAAAATATCCTCTCTCCTGCCGGGACGACTGCAGGAAATTTCATTCTGAGCCTTCCGGTTATTTTCATCCTGAGTTTGGTACGACAGGAGCCCGTGCATACTGACGCCAACGGCGTCATCCTTGCCCTGCTCTCCGGCGGACTGGCTTCTGGTGTGGCTTACGTACTTTGGTACCAACTTGTTGCCACTATGTCTTCAGCAACCGCCAGCACGCTGCAGTTGAGTGTGCCCTGTATTGCTGCGGTAGGTGGAGTGCTATTTCTTGGCGAATTGCCTGATTTGAGAATTCTGGTTTGCACACTGATCGTTCTGGCTGGCATAGCCATTGTTATTTCATCCGATCGAACACAGAGTAAGAAATCAGCACAGGGATAACGTTGAGGAGTCACAGCACTGTGCTTCGGTGTTTTGACTCACAGCCAGGAGCGGACGTTGATATGATTTGATGAGTATATTTATGAAATTAATTTTATCTTTGATTTTTAAGGTTTTTACCATCCGCAATACAAAATCAGATGTTCTCAATAAAAAAAACCTGCGTCAGCATGCAGGGGCAATAGAAAAGCACTTCTGTTTTTTTAACTATGAGGGTTACAACAAAGGGTCTATTGGTACAGATACAGCATTACAACCGTGCAGGGCCGATGAAGTAGCTGTTATTATTGCTCTACAGTGCTTGCCAGGTCAGCTGCCGGCAGTCGCGGCTGAGAACGCTGCCAGCCAGAACCATAGCGGGTGTACTGTGCAGGAACGGGGAGTACAACGTTCAAATCGTCTGCTGCAGTACGCGCCCAGAACGGATCCTTCAGCATATCCCGGCCAACAAGAATGATATCTGCTCGGCCATTCTGCAAAATTTCTTCTGCCTGACGACCTGTTTCGATCAGACCTACAGCCCCGGTTTTAATATCCAACTCCCTTCGTAGTAGCTCGGCTGCAGGGACCTGATAATTTGGGTAAGTGTTTACCTGTACCATCGCAATTCCGCCGCTTGAATAGTCAATCAGATCAATACCTTGTTCTTTCATCCAGTTGCCGTAGATCAAGAAGTCTTCCGGACGGTTTCCGCCTTCAACATAATCGGTTGAAGAGATACGCAGGAACAATGGGCCTTTCCACTCGCTGCGCACGACGTCAATGACTTCACGCACAATGCGGTAACGATTCTCGTGGCTACCACCGTATTCATCGGTACGTTTGTTCGCTAGCGGCGACAGGAACTGATTCAACAGATAGCCGTGGGCACCGTGGATTTCAATAACGTCAAAACCGGCTTCACGCGCACGGCGAGCACCTTGACGGAACGCCTCTACGACTTCGTTAATTTGCTCAATACTCATCGCCTGTGGTACGCGGGACTCAGGTGTGAACGGAATAGCTGACGGCGCGATAGAGGGCAGGTCAATTCCCAGTTGGCGACCAGCATGTCCAATCTGTGCGCCGGCTTTCGCGCCAAAACGGTGAATGGAATCTGTCACGCGGGACAAACCTTCAATATGGCTATCATCCCAGATACCGATGTCTCCAGGACCGATTGGACCATTCGGTAATACAGAGGCCGTTTCCAGCATGATAAGACCTGCTCCGCCCAGGGCACGCGCGCCGTAGTGGATAACATGAAAGTCATTAATCTTGCCGTCGTCAGATGCCGAGTGCATGCACATCGGGGACATGGCAATACGGTTGCGGAATTCAACGCCGTTGATTGTGATGGGTTCAAAAAGCAAAGCTGACATTTCTACTCCAGAAAGTGATTGATATTTAGCCCGCTAAAAGTACCATACGATGATAATTCGTTTATACGCTAAAAAAATGCACATACTTACCAAAAGGTAACCATGATGTTTTTATGAAGAAATTACGTAACTACGATTCGGCACCAGGTTGTTCAATGGAAGCAGCACTGCATATCATGGGTGGGAAATGGAAAGGGGTGATCCTCTATCATTTATTTAAGGACGGTACGCTTCGGTTTAGCGAACTCCAGCGGTTTTTAACCAGCATCAATCAGCGTTTACTGACGAAGCAACTGCGTGAACTTGAAGAGGATGGCCTGATTATTCGCCAGGTTTATCCCGTTGTTCCACCAAAGGTTGAATACTCGTTGAGTGACGAAGGACGGGAGCTGAACAAACTGGTTCTGGATCTAAGCATATGGGGCAGAAACTGGCTGGAACGCCGCGGTCTTAAAACAGCGGTTGAAGAGGATATCGAGGAGTTGAAAAAGGTTCTCGGCGATCCGAAGTAAGCCGTCTTCACGGGTATCTAAGAGCCAAAATGGGTGATGCAGAAATCGATAAAACTTCGTAATCGTGGAGTCATTCTTCTGTCCTGGGCATAAAGCACATGGACGGGCCGACCGGGCAGTTCATAATCGGGCAGAACCCGCACCAGCCGCCCGGCGGCGATGTCCGCGCTCATCAGCGGAAGCGGTTGCATAATGATTCCCAGCCCTGAGAGGGCGGCAGCAAGCAGGGCTTCGCTGTTGTCCGTTTTAAACCTGCCGGTTACAGGTACCGAGACTTGTCCGCCAGGGCCTTCAAATTTCCATTCCGTCCGCATTGATGTATGGGTAAAGATCAGGCACTGGTGCCGCGTCAAATCCTGCGGCACAGAGGGCGTTCCAGCCTCTTCAAGATAAGCCGGTGCAGCACAAATAACCATCTGATAGGGAGCAAGCGCTCTTGCCAGTAGCTGGCTGTCCGCCAGTTCTCCCGTACGAAAAACGGCATCAAAGCGCTCTTCAAACAGATCGACAGTGCGATTCGACAGACAGAGTTCGAGCGAGACTTCGGGATTTTGTTTGAGATATTCCGGCAGTTTTGAGGCCAGCAGCTGACTGCCAAAGGTAATGGGAGCGCTGATCCTGAGATTACCACGGGGGATCGCACGGGTTTCAGCAATCACGGCTTCCGCTTCTTCCATTTCAGCCAGAATATTTTTCGCTCTTTCATAAAATTGTGCTTGTGCATGGTGCATTTTCAGATGGTTCAAGCTGGAATAAGGTCATTCCTTTGCTTGAGGCTAAAGGGCTTAATGTCGTTGCCGTACAAAACCCACTCACCTCCTTTGCTGAAGATACCGCCACAACACGTCGCGCACTGGCACGAGTAAAAGGTCCTGTTGTGCTGGTCGGCCATTCCTATGGTGGAGCAGTCATTACAGAGGCCGGTGCAAAAAATGAGAACGTCAAAGCACTGGTTTATGTTGCCGCTTTTGCACCATCGGCCGGAGAGTCTGTCGGTGATTTAACAAAAGATTATCCTACGCCATCAGGTTTCAGCCATATTGATGCTGATGATGCGGGTTATCTGAAGCTCACTTTTGAAGGCGTTTCTCAGCACCTGGCGCAGGATGTTACTGCGGAACAAGCGAGACTTATCTACGCCACTCAGGGCCCAACTAACGGCGCAGTATTTGGCGAAAAAGTGAAAGACGCGGCATGGGAAAATAAACCTTCCTGGTATATTGTCAGCGAACAGGATCATATGCTCGACACTGACTTACAGAAAGCGATGGCGAAGAAAATTCACGCGACGGTGACTACCCTGAACACCAGTCATGCCCCACATATTTCTCAGCCAGATGCCGTGGCAAGTGTAATTCTTCATGCGGTCAGCGTCGTAAAATAATCAATATCGTGGTGATTATTAATCACTACACGAAAAAAGAGGGAACCGTGAATGCTGCTCCCTCTTTTTTCTATGAGCATGACTTACTTGCGCTATTTTAATTTCTACCACGTCCGCACCTCGCTCAAAGCGGAACTTGCGGTGCTTCGCCAGATGCCATGAAACGGACATTTCAGTAGTAGTTTGGGCTGCGTTCAAACTCACCCAACCCTTTGTGATACGATATTTGCTTTAGATTGTCACATGGGATCAGATCTTGAATTCATACATTTTCCTTGCAGGAGCTATTGTAGCTGAAGTCATAGGTACAACCCTGATGAAGTTCTCTGACGGATTCACACGCCTATGGCCATCGGTAGCAACTATTGTGTGCTACTGCACAGCCTTTTATCTTCTCTCCCAGACTCTGTCGACCATTCCAACGGGTATTGCGTACGCAATTTGGTCAGGTGCTGGAATCGTATTAATCAGCCTTTTGAGCTGGTTGGTAAGTGGGCAAAAACTTGATTTTCCGGCGATCGCAGGCATGCTTCTTATTTGTGCTGGGGTTCTGGTTATTAATATTTTTTCAAAATCCTCCCCACATTGATTCTCTTATTTTGCTCTTGTAGGAAAAGCGCATATGAAAATACCAAAACTCCATACGGAACGCTTGCTGTTAAAACCATTAGAAGCCGAAGATGCCTCGCAGATTCAGTTGCTTTATCCACGCTGGGAGATAGTTCGCTATATGGTTTCCTCAGTACCCTGGCCCTATCCTGATAACGGTGCGGAGAATTACGTCAATAACGTTGCCCTGCCTGATATGGAAAAAGGGATTGCGTGGATCTGGACTATCAGACTCCGTGAGGCCCCTGACGCTCTCATAGGTTTAATTTGCCTTTATGACGTTGAGGATAATAACCGTGGATTTTGGTTAGATCCGGAATATCAGGGTCAGGGTTTTATGCGTGAGGCCAGTAATATCGCTACGGATTACTGGTTTAATACGTTAAATAAGACGGTATTGCGTGCGCCGAAAGCATCTCTCAATATCCGTTCCAAACGTATTTCAGACAGTAGCGGCATGCGGCTTATCAAGACGGAAAAGAAAGAGTATGTCAGCGGTTTGCTGGATTCTGAACTTTGGGAAATCACGCGCGACGAATGGAACGCTCGTCAGGTTGGTTAATATAAATTATGGAATGTCCATAACTGAACCGCAGAGAATTTCTGTTCTTCGCAAAAGTTCATCGCCTCTTGAATCAGTTTTCTGTCCAATCCACTGTCGCGTACGCAGCGAAGCCTGTCACATCAACTACAGTGTGGGCTTCCCGATAGGCGTGACAGCAAGCCGCTCAAGCGTTTTACCCCTTTCACTACCCCAGAGAAAATAGAAACTACTATCCTTACAGCGCGTAAAGTCTGAGCGCCCCTGTCATTCAAACCGAACATGGTATGCTCCAGTTCGCTGTCTGAATAAAAAACACGCTGCAAAATCAACAAAATATAGTCAACTTGCTTAATTACTCTGCAATCGCGTGAAAACATGCAGAAAAATGCTAATTCCCTCTTGCCTCATTCGGTCTGTGCCGCTAATATTCGTCCCCGTTGTCACCTACAACGTTGCGTTCATAGCTCAGTTGGTTAGAGCACCACCTTGACATGGTGGGGGTCGTTGGTTCGAGTCCAATTGAACGCACCATTTGCGTCCGTAGCTCAGTTGGTTAGAGCACCACCTTGACATGGTGGGGGTCGGTGGTTCGAGTCCACTCGGACGCACCAAATCATATCCCTTTGATTTGGTGCTAAATTCTCAAACGTTCTCCTGAAACCCATTCTATTCTTTGCGCAGACAAGCAAGATACTTCTGCACCGATCGCACCACAATCTGTCTGGCGTTGGATTTAATATCCTGACCTTCAAACGCGCCATAGAGTCGGTCGAATCTGACATCCTGCAACGCGTGCATAATGTGGATAACCGCGCTTGCCGGCAATGGCAGCATATTGGGGTAGCTCCACATAAACGACACAGCATCCGCACCGGGAGTGACCTGCAAAATATCGCCCACAAGGATTATCCCCTCCCCATCATCAATATGCATAATACTCCCCCCCGCAAAATGTCCGCCCAGGCGTAACAACGTCACGGTAGGAAGCACTTTATGCACATCGCCTTCCCATAGCCGAATAGAGGGACTGTCACGCATAATCCACTGGCGATCGTCGGCATGCAGATAGATTGGTGCATCGAATGCTGCCGCCCAATCCTGCATCGTGGAGTAGTAGTGAGGATGCGAAATGGCAATGGCACTCAACCCACCCAGCGCGGTGATGAGCGTCTGCGTGGCCGGGTCCAGATTCGCAATACAATCCCAGAGCACATTCCCCAGCGGGGTGCGTAGCAAAAATGCCCGTTGGTTAATGGCAAACCGTGGCACGGTCTGAATACTCAGTAGCGAACGCTCATGCTGCAGCCATTTATTCGTATGCGTCGCGTGAAGCGCGGCTGGATCGATCCATGATTGTCCGGTAACGGGAACATACTGGCGCTCATCTTCGCAGATTTTGCAATGCGTTATAGCCCCATGCGTATCGTCATAGGACGTTCCGCAGGTCTTACACAAGATTGTCATTTGTCTTCCCCCTGCACGCATGCCCTCTTCCGTTCAGGATCTTTCATTACGGTCAAAGCATAGAACAAAAAAAGACAGCGTCAGCATCCCACCGCACGCTGGATCAAATAACCCTTTGAAAGTGACTACAACATCAAATGATGTAAGCGAAATGGCATCATCAGATGCCTTCAAAGTCCCTTGTGCAGGGCGTATCATTCATCTTCTTCGCATAACTGCCATAGCCCAGAGATCAGATATCATGCCCTCTTCAATCACCCTCCTTGCTGCGGGAAGTTTACGACTGGCATTTACCCCACTACTCAATCAGTTCACCCGCCTTAGCGGCATTGAGGTCAACGTTGGCTATGGCCCGGCAGGTTTGCTGCGCGAGCGTATTGAAGCCGGGGAACCGTGTGCTCTATTCGCCAGTGCAAATCGGGCACATCCGCAACGACTACTGGACACACACCGGGCCGTTTCCACACATACACTGTGCTGGAATCAACTGGGCCTGGTTACCAACCGGCGCGGTGAATGGCTGGATTTACTACGCGACCCGGTGCTGCGTATTGGCACATCCACACCGGGCTGCGACCCTTCCGGTGATTATACCTGGACATTTTTCGATAACATGGATGCACTGGAACCGGGACTTGGACGACAGCTTCGTGCACGCGCCCTGCCACTGGTTGGTGGCCGCGATACGCTCAGCATCCCGCCAGGAGAATTGGCAAGCAGTTGGCTTCTTCGCCAGGGGTTGGCCGATCTGTTTATTGGTTACGCACATTATGCAAAAGCACTCGGTTCACCGTCCGATGTTCGCTACGTTGCTATTCCTGCGGAACAGAACATCTTGTGTGAATACCAACTGGCGGTGCTCGATGCTTCTGAAGAGGTGATGAGACTGGTTAAATTTATGCTTGCCCACGACGGTCAGGCGTTGCTGACCGCCGCCGGTTTCTTGCCTGTTAGCGGTGGATAGCAAACAGCGGCGCAATAAACGGTGTCTGATAGTTTTCCACACTGAATTTTCGCAATGGCAAGCCATAGGCCTGGAACAGATTATCTTCTGTCACCACGCCGTCCGTCGGCCCTGCCAGCCATTTTCCCTCAGGAAGCAACAGCAGCGTATGAGTTGCAATCTGTAAGGCGTGCAACGGATCGTGCGTCGAGAAAAGCACGCTACACCCCTGCCGGTGTGCTAAATCGCTGATGAGCTGCAGCACGACCTGCTGATTGGCAAGATCCAGCGCTGAACATGGCTCATCAAGCAACAGCGTCTGGCATTCTGTAACCAGAGCACGGGCAATCATCACCAGTTGCTGCTGACCGCCAGAAAGTGAGCTAAACGATGTGGCGGCGAGATGCGCAATGTTTAGCTGTTCCAGCGCCTGCTCCGCCCGTTGTTGATCCTGGCGGCTGGGCTGAGCAAACAATTTTACGTGCTGCGCCCGCCCCATCAACACCACGTCGCTCACCGTATAGGGAAACGGCAGATGGCAATGCTGGGCCACAATGCCTATCCCCCCATGAACATCAATACTCCCGCCCAGCGCGGGTCGCGTGCCCGTGAGCGTATCCAGCAGCGTGCTCTTACCCAGACCGTTTCGCCCAAGCATCGCCCAGATCTGGCCTTTCTGACACTGAAAAGTGAGGGGGTCAAACAGTGGAGAGCGATAGCCATAGCTAAGCTGATTCACGCTGAGCGCAATAGATGTCATTGTTTCCCCCGACGACTGGTACGAATGAGCAAGAAGGCAAACAGCGGTGCGCCGAGCAACGCGGTGATGATCCCAAGCGGTATTTCCGCATGCATCAGAGTGCGGGCGATATCATCGACCGCAATCATAAAACCACCTCCCATCCAAAAAGCACACGGGAGCAAGCGACGATGATCAACCCCCACCAGCAACCGCGCAAGATGGGGAATAACCAGCCCAACCCAGGCAATGCTGCCACTGACCGCCACCTGAGCGGCAACTAAAAACGCGCAGCACACCAGCACGCTACGCCGCAGCGGAACCACCGCCACGCCCAGCGCTTTAGCATCTTTATCATTGAGCGATAACAGATTTATCCGCCAGCGCAACTGGTACAACATCGTCGCCGCAATGGATACCGGGATCGCCAGCAGCAGGACTTTATGCCAGTTAGCCGTGGCAAAACTGCCCAGCAGCCAGAATACGATGTTCGGCAAGGTTTCTTCCGTATCGGCCTGGTATTGAATCAGGCTCACCAGCGCGGCAAAAAAACCACTTAAAATAATGCCAGATAAGATCAGCACCAGCGTATTTTCCAGCCCTTGTAAGGCCGCAATGGCATATACCAGAATGAGCGCTGCCAGACCGAAGAAGAAGGTTGACCCCATCATCAGCCACGGCTCAAGACCCAGCAGAATCGCCAGCGTCCCGCCGAAGGCCGCCCCCGAGGTTACGCCTATGATGTGCGGGTCGACCAATGGGTTGTGAAACACCCCTTGCAAGGTAGCGCCGCACAATCCCAGCGCGCCCCCCGCCAGCAACGCCATCAGAATACGCGGTAGTCTGACTGTCCATATCACCTGACTGGCAATACCCTGCGCATCGCCAAAATGGGTGAGTTGATAAAACACTTCACGAAGTGACAGCGGATATTGTCCAAGACACAGCGAACTGACCCCCAGCACCAACACCCCTGCTATCAGTAATGATTGCAAGGGGAAATCCCGTTTACTTAGCAGCATCTGACTGCCAGTTCACACGATAAAAACGTTGATAGTAATCCTGCGCCTGCGCATCCACATCGACATTTTTATAGGCATCCGGGTAAAGTTTTTTGGCCATCCACAACTCACCTATTGCCAATGCTTCCGGCATCGGATAACCCCAGGCTTTGGCATATTCAGGCATCAGCCAGACACGATGATTTTTCACCGCGTCAATTCCCTGCCAGTTAGGATCGTTTTGGATCTCTTTGACCACCTGCGGATATCGGTCCTGAACAAAAATCACCTGCGGGTTCCACGCCAGCACCTGCTCAAGCGCCACCTGACGCGCGCCTTTCACGCTGGCCGCCGCCACATTTAACCCACCCGCATGTTGCATCATCAGGCCAGTGTATTTCCCGGAACCGTAGGTCATAAGGTCAGGGTTAGCCATATAAATGCGAACCTTTTGCGCTTCCGGGATGGCCGCAACTGGCGCATTGAATTTTGCTCGCGCCGTAAAGACGTAATTGATCAGCGTTTCCGCCTGCGTTTTACGCCCGACCACATCCGCAATCAGGCGGATCCCCTGCTTTAAGCCTTCGTTGTAGACCTGCTCTTCATCAGCCATCGTCGGGTTCATTTTATTCTGTTGCCCGGCAATATCCTGACGTAACGAGATAGCCACCACCGGGATACCGGCATTCTGAATCTGCTGGATCATCTCAGCGGGCGCATAGTTGGCGACAAACACTACCTGCGGATGAATCGCCAGCAAACTTTCGATATTCACGCTGGTGAGATCGCCAGGCGTAGGCAGCGTAGTTATTGTCGGCATAAACCGGGCAAACTCAGGCCCAAGCTGTTTTTTCCAGCTCGACATCACGCCGACGATATCCTGCGCAGCATCCAGTTGCACCAGAATATTCAGCGTCTGGTGTTGCAGCACAACCACCTTATCGACATGGTCAGGGATTGTAACCTGTCGCCCAAGCTGATCGGTGATAGTGCGATCCGCCTGTGCGGAAAAGGCAAAAAACATGCTGGCGCAAACCAGCACAAAAGAGCGAAGAGTTAACATAGATACCATCTGGACTGGGAAAAATTCGATATGCATTAAATTATATAACGTGATAGCTGGCAACCCATTATCGCCAGACACGGTATACCGCCACGCGGTTCGTCACGGCAAATACAGCGTGTAACCCTGAACTGGCCTGCATTTGCCCGTCAGCGCTTCCCGCTTTACCCCTGTGGGGGTAGCCCGGCTAAAATCCGCTTCGCCTGCGCCTCGCTAAGCGAATAATCAAAAAACTGGCGGTAAAAATCGCGGGTTACGTTAACCATATCCAGGCCGCCAAACAGTGCTGGATGCAGCTTTGACGCGGCCCACTGCAACTGCAACGCGCTTTCGGTTCCATAGCGATCCCAGGGGAAGACGCCCGCCGGATTGCGCCAGACTTTGCCCTGTTTCACCGCGTTAAGCTCTTTGAACAACGCTGCATAAGGTGAACTGGCAATATCGCCACATCCCGCCCCGAGAATAATCACCTCCGGCTGCCAATACAGCACCCGCTCGGGTGAGACTTCTTTCATGTTACCGTCCACTTCCCCGGCGACGTTCCGCCCACCAGAGAGCGCAATCCAGGTATCAATCAACGTGTTTCTACCGTCGACTTTCAGTGGGTTCAGCGACTGAATGTGCAGAACCCGCGGGCGCCGATTTTCCGCTAATGTCGCCGTTTTCGCGCGAACATCCGCAATAGTGCGGGTTAAAAATTGATTATATGCCACCGCCCTGGCGCGAGCCTGATCCGTGCCTAACACGTCCGCCGTGGTCGTGACTGACTTTTCCATCGAAGGATAATCAGTAAATGCCATTTCCAGCGTCGGGATACCCGCCTGGTTGTAACTCTGCGCATCCCCCTTGCCCTTTGCGACAAACAGAACATCGGTATGCAGAGCCAGCAGGGCCTCGCTATTGAATGACGTCCCGTGAATTTGTAAGGCCTGATTCAGCGATGGGTTTATTTTGAACATCCACGGCTGGCTCTGTGGATGGTTGACGGTGGCGACAATCTGACGTCCCGCCCCCAGCGTCATCAACACCGAGTGATGGGCAAACCAGCTATCCGCAATACGTTGAACTTGTGTGGGGACGGTTACAGTGTGACCGGCATCATCCACAACCTGACGCGTGGCCAGGGCGGGAAACGCCAGCCACACACAGAGCAACCATGTGTGGCACGTTTTCATCAGCAATCCTTAAAAATCAACCTGAACGGAAATCTGCGCCTGACGTGGGGCGCCAAGTTGCGCACTGGCCGCCCCGGCCCCCGTATAACCCGTCAACGCGCCGGGGACAATGTTGGTCCAGTAGCGGCGGTCAGTCAGGTTAGTGATATCAAACCGGAAAGTTGTGGGTGTGTTCCACAGTCTGGTGGCATAACGGCTACCAATATCCACCGTGGTATAACTGCCTACCCAGGTATCATTCGCGTTATCGGTAGCCCGACGTCCGACGTAATGCACGTTGGCATCCACATCCAGTCCCTGAACCTGTTCAATGCTATAGACTGCCAGCACATTCGAGGTAAAGCGTGGCAAGCCGACAACCTGCTTACCATCTGCATTACTGGCGGCAGTATTGTGCAGCATGGGGTCCAACCAGGCGGCTCCCCCTAACACCCGTAAATTTTCCGTGATATGCCCATCAGCCATCAGTTCCAGCCCACGGTTTTTCTGCGTACCGTCCTGAGCAAATTCGCCGTTGTCGTTGGTATAAGCAAAGGGACGTTTTGCTTCAAATAGCGCCGCGGTGAGCAGCAGATCTTTGACGGGCGCATATTTTGCCCCCACCTCCACCTGATGGCTGCGGTACGGATCCAGCACATGTCCTGCATTGCTGGCCCCGGCAGGTGCGGTATCGCCCTGCTGCAAACTGTCAGCCCAGGTGGTGTACAGCGTGACGTTCTCAACCGGTTTATACATCAGGCTGGCGGAGCCGCTCATGCCGTTATCCTTTTGGCGACTGGTTTCATGACCGGATTTGTTATAGTTGCTGACGGTAAACAAGTTTTCGCTGCCAGACAGCAACAAACTCCATTGCGGAGTGAAATGCAGCGTATCGCTTAACAGAAATGCATGCTGCGTAGTGGTCGCCGAATGATAGCGATTAGTAAAGTCAGGATAAGGCGGGCGCGGATAGTCGGGATGTTGATCAAGTGAAGAATGCCCCAGCGTAAAGGTTCCCCCATTTCTCGGGTTATAGTTTTTCCATACAAATCCGCGCATTCCGGTCGCGATATCCTGCGTCAACCAGCCGGAATCAATGCTGCCGGTCAGGTTCGCTAAATAGCTGTTGATCGTAAAGCGACTGGCCGCTGAATTCGAGGTCGTGGTGGTGTAGTGACCCCGATTATCCGTCAGGGTGTTGGTTACTGCCGTCGATTCACGGTCAGCAACCTGGTGTAAGGCCCCCAGATCCAGCATCCAGTTACCGTCAAAATCATGCTTGATGTGCATGTCCGCAGTGGTCGTTTCATCATCATGACCTGCATATGACTGGCCATATTTACTGTTCGTCGGATCGAATGCCGAAGGAAACTGCACGCCTTTTGCCAGCGCAAAGCTGCCTGGCATGCCTTTTTCATAATAATGGTAATAGCTGAAATTACTCTCCAGCACGGTTTTATCGGTCAGTTGAAAATCCAGGCCCAATCCCGCGTACTGCCGACGAACATGACTATCGGTGGTGTAACTGTGCCCTTCATCATTCATCAGGTTGAGGCGGTACTTCACTCTGTCTCCCGCGTCGACAGGCCCGCTGAAATCCATTGATGCCAGCGTTCCTGACCCTGTACCTTGCCCTACGGTAACCCGATGCAGTGGCGTATCCAGAGGGCGTTTCGAGACCAGATTAAACATCCCCGCCGGGTTGGCTGGCCCGTACAGTGAACCCGCGATACCACTCAGCACGTCTATATTCTGGAACTGCTCTGTCGGATATTCGGTGGTGGAAACGGCATTCAGCCCATCAATCATATGGTTTTGCACCACGCTCCCTTGCATGCCACGGGTTTGTGGTCGAACCCCCTCTCCCTGAACGGACGGTATGTAGCGATAAACATCCTTAACATCTTTGATTTGTTGCTGATCAATCACTTTTTTCGACAGTGTTTGTACCGACCACGGAACATCAATTAACTCTCGCTGGCCCAGGCTACCGATCGTCGCCTTTTTTTCAGCTGCCGCGGGCTCCTGCTCGGGAAACGAAGATTGAGCAGGCGCGGAAGCAGTAACGGTAATGGTGTCATCAGCATGGGCCGACAGGGAGGCGGCAAGACAAGAAAAAGTCAGCAACCCGGAGGCAATTGGGGTGATTTTGCAATTTAACATTTGTTGATTCAATTCGTTAGATAGAAAGACTGGCGGTCGATAACACAAGCGCCTTCTCTTGCGGGGCACGTTTATTATATTTGTATGATGAATAGAATAGGCTTAATCGATATATATGTAAATATATAACGAGAGAGGATTGGCGAAATGGTTACAACAAAAAAGCCGACGGTAATGGCTACTGTCGGCTTTACACACGATCTGTACTGAACGAGATTACTTCATCGACGTTTTGATTATCTCTAACGCTTTTGCAAACTGATCCTGCGGGATAGTCAGTGGGTAAAGGAAGCGGATCACGTTGCCATACTGGCCGCAGGTTAACAGCAGCAGCCCCTGCTCAAGCGCTTTTTTCTGCACGCGCTGCGCGGCGGTGGCGCTGGGTTCACCCGTGGCCGCATCGCAGAATTCAGCGGCAATCATCGAGCCTAATCCCCGCACTTCGGCAAGTTCAGGACATACTGCACGCGCATCGGTCAGCACAGCACGCAGTTGCTCGCCAAGCGCTGCCGCACGCTGGCACAGCTTTTCATCACGGATAATATCCAGTACCGCATGAGCTGCCGCAATCGATAGCGGGTTCCCGGCGTAAGTCCCCCCCAGTCCACCCGGCGCGGGCGCATCCATAATATCGGCTTTGCCTACGACACCCGACAACGGCATCCCACCCGCAAGGCTTTTTGCCATGGTCATCAGGTCTGCTTTATCAGCATAGTGATCCATCGCAAACAGCTCCCCGGTACGGGCAAAACCACTTTGCACCTCATCGGCAATCATCACGATACCATGCTCATCGCAGATACGGCGAATTGCCGCGACAAACTCCGCCGGAGCGACAACAAAGCCGCCTTCCCCCTGGACGGGTTCGAAGATAATCGCAGCGACCTGGCTCGGATCGATATCCGCTTTAAACAAACGTTCTATCGCTTTAATCGAGTCTGCAGTTGAAACCCCCTGTAGCGCAGAAGGATATGGCGCATGGTAAACGGACCCCGGGAACGGACCGAAGCCTTTTTTGTATGGCGCCACTTTGCCGGTTAACGCCATCGTCATGTATGTCCGCCCATGGAAACCACCGCCAAAGGCGATAACGCCAGGGCGACCGGTGTGAGCGCGGGCAATTTTAACCGCATTTTCCACGGCCTCAGCCCCGGTGGTAAAGAATGTCGTTTTACGCTTACCGTCAATTGGCGCCACCGCGTTGATTTTCTCCGCCAGCGATACATAACTTTCGTAGGGAACAATCTGATAAGCCGTATGGGTAAAGGCTTGCAGTTGCGCCTCAACGGCCTGCACCAGACGCGGATGGCGGTGCCCGGTGTTCAGCACGGCAATCCCGGCGGCGAAATCAATATACTGATTGCCTTCAATATCGGTAATCGTGCTGTTTTCAGCCGACTGGGCATAAAAATCACACATCACACCTACGCCACGTGGGGTGGCATCCAGACGACGTTGTTGCAGGTTTTTATTGTTCATTCTCTACACCTTGTCCATAAACACAATTGGTTGAATTACCCTTTAAATTTAGACGCCATCTGGTACTTTAATCGAGAGCCAAATCGTTTTATTTTAAGGATCCAAATGCGTTCACTTGCCGGAGATGTGATCAAGCATGCATTTAGCCAGCAGACTGACGAGAAGCTGCATCGTCGCCTGTATGCCGCCATCTGTAGCTGCATCCTTGAGGGGAGCCTGAAACCCGCTACCCGCATGCCACCTTCACGCGACCTGGCGAGTGAGCTGGCGTTATCACGGAATACTGTCCTGCGGGTTTACGAGCAGTTGCAGGCCGAAGGCTATATCTCCGCGCGCACCAGCAGCGGTACATTTGTGACCGACAGCGTGCTGGACAATCTCGGTCTGGCCCCTAATAAACCTCCGGTTTCACCTGCGACACGTGAAGACCACACCAGTTTGTCCGTCCGTAGCCTTGAACTGCTTGGGCATGCCAGCGCCAGCCCTCGCCAGTGGGGAGCTTTTATTCCTGGTGTACCGGACGTGCATTCTTTCCCGCATCGCACACTGAAAAAGATTCAGGATCGGCTGGCAAGGCGGCTACGCCCGGAGTTTCTCACCTACGATGCCACTGGTGGTTTGATTGAACTGAAAGAAGCGCTGGCGGACTATCTGCGCACCGCACGCGGCGTGCGCTGTACGCCAGATCAAATATTGATTACCGAGGGCATTCACCAGGCGTTGGATCTGGTAACCCGCTCGTTGTGTAATCCTGGCGATAATACGTGGATTGAAGAACCCGGTTACTGGGGAATAAAAAACATTCTGCGCATCAATGCCGTCAACTTTTCGGCCATCCCGGTTGATGAACAAGGCATGCTTGCGCCTGCTTGCGTCGAACCGGCGCCGAAACTTATTTTTGTGACACCGTCACATCAATATCCGCTTGGCCCGGTAATGAGCCTTGGTCGACGACGGCAGCTACTCTATCAGGCACGTGAAACGCACAGCTGGATTGTGGAAGATGACTACGACAGCGAGTTTCGTTTTTCCGGCCAACCCATCCCGTCATTGCAGGGACTGGAAGAAGATGCTCCGGTTATCTATATCGGCACCTTCAGCAAGACCCTCTATCCGGCACTGCGGCTCGGGTACGTTGTGATACCCAAACCGCTTGCCGCCCCACTGATGAAGGTACATAACGATCTCTATCGTGGTGGGCATCTCCTGATTCAGGCGGCGCTGGCTGAGTTTATTCGTGAGGGTTACTATGCGGCGCACATCCGTAAAATGCGCCAGTTATATAGCCGCCGACGCCATACGTTGGTAGAGCTCATCATCAGCCAGCTTGGTGAGGATTATCTGGGACCTTACAGCAGCAACGCCGGACTACATCTGATTTTACAGCTACCTGCGGGTACTGATGATAGCGCAATTGCCCAACAGGCCAACGCACAAGGTCTTCTGGTTCGCCCACTTTCGCGGTACTACGTGAAAGAAGAAAAACGCAGCGGTCTGCTGCTGGGCTTTGCCAGTATTGAAGAACATGAGATGGCTGCGGCGTTTACCCGACTGGCGGATATTATCAGGATAAACACCGAGTAAGCACCTTATCCGGCCTACGAATTACGCTTTTTGTAGGCCGGATAAGCGCAGCGCCATCCGGCATCATTGCACAGATTAATGTGAGGCTTTTTTAATCCCGGACAGATCTTCCTGGCTTACCTCACCATTACCTTCACCCCAGCTTTTACGCACGTAATTGATCACATCGCGCATTTCGCTGTCGCTGAACAACCCGCCATAGGCTGGCATCTTAAAGGAGACATTCCCCCGCGTCGTCGGTGTTTCTGCGCCGTGGGCAATCACCCTGAACAACGGCGTTGGGTCGTCTACCATCACTAACGGGTTGTGAATAAGCGAAGGTGCATTATCATCGGTCCCTTTCCCTTCCAGACCATGACAGGTCGAGCAGTAGCGGTTGTAGGTCACTTTACCCGCTTCAGGGGAATTCGACCAGGAGGCCGTAGCGGCTTTCGTACGCGTCGGTTCCGTCTTCGTGCTTTTCAGGCTCAACAGATACAGCGCAATCGCCGTGGCATCTTCGTCCGTCAGGTACTGTGTGCTCTGGCTGACGACTTCAGACATCGATCCCGATACCGCAGCATGTTTGCTTTTCCCCGTCAGCAGCAATGACGTTAACGCCTGCTCAGACATCCCGGTTCCCCGCAGCGATGGCGCATACCAGCCGTCGATCATCGCCCCGCTCAGGTACTCAGCATCGGCATTGGTATAGGCTTTTTCGTTCATCGCCATCCCTCTCGGAGTGTGGCATGACCCGCAGTGACCCGGACCTTCAACCAGATAAGCCCCCCGTTTTACCCGCGCTGCCGTATCATCCGCTTTGTTGCCTTCAACAGCGGCAGTCGGCGCATCGGTAAACAACCAATTCCAGATATGCAGCGGCCAGCGGGCCGAAATCAGCCAGGGAATAGCATTCTCTTTATTGGGTTCTGCTGACGGCTTAACATCATGCATGAAATAGCTATACAGCGCCTGAACATCTGCGTCGGACAGTTTCGAGTAAGAAGGATAAGGCATCGCCGGGTACAGCGGATGACCGTCTTTAGCAATCCCCTGGCGCACGGCCTTCTCAAAATCGTCGTAAGAATAGTTGCCGATACCGTGCGTCTTATCCGGGGTAATATTCGTCGAATAGATATCACCAACCGGCGTGGGGAACCTCTTGCCTCCCGCCATCGCCGCGCCGCCTTCCGCGGTATGGCATGCCACGCAGTCAGAGATCCTCGCGATGTACTCACCGTTAGATTCAGCGGCAGAGACAGAAGCGGTAAACAGGCAGGCGATTAGAACGGTTGCATTACGCATAGATCACCCCATATCCTTGAGTTCATTAACCGCGCGCCATGCCTGATCGATCGCAGCATGAGCATAAGCGCTCCAGTCAGCATCAGAGTTAGCGATGGCAATACGTCCGATAGGTTTACGCGCCCGCTCAATAATCTCCGGCATTTTTTCCATATCATCGAACAGTGAATTAGCGTAATACGCATAACCATGCGCCCAGCGGTTAACGGTAATGGCCGCAATATCCCGTTGGTTGTCAAAACCGGTTGAGCCAAACATTTCCTGCAACTGAGAACGGATCATCTCTTCATGTGCGGCAAACGTGGTCCCCAGCAGATAAGCACGCCCCAAACGGAACTGCTCCCTCGCGGACAGATTACTGCCAGGATACGTGGGCACATAGACCATATGAATCACCATTGGCTCGTCCGGCGAGGCCGGGTGTTGATATCCGCCGATACTGACCGGATAGTCGAGCTTGATTCGGCTGTAAGGCGCGGCCGGTGAATAAAACTCATGAACCCCCAGTTGCTTAAACGCTTGCCAGTTTTTGACCACCACATTGGTGTACACCAGCGGCGCCTTCACGTTCAGTTTGAGATCGGCCTGCTGCTGCTCTGGTGTTTCCGGTACCAGATATGGGATCATCATGTTATAGCCCGCCATGATGGCATTCTTACCGCGCACGCGATGCATTTTGCCATCGCGTAGCCAGGTGACGGCAACGCCACCCTCCACGTTCGCCGCATTAATCACCGTGCTGTTCAGGCGTAAACGCGTGGTGTTTTCCGGCAAGTCGAGCTTTTCATAATCCAGTCTGGCGAGGACAGAATCTTCCATGGTATTGCCAGGCAGCGCGTCCGGCAGCATGTGTCTGACCAGCAACCGTGCCAGACCCGCATTGCCATCCGGGAAATGATAGACATATGGCTCTTCGAGGTCGGCAAGCGATTCACCGTCCAGCGGCGGCAGCCCTAACGCTTCCATTCCCGGCAATGCGCACGCACGAGCATCACTACCGGAAATGCCTTCAATACCGATGGCAAAGAAATCGTTGGAACGCTGCTGGAAATAGAGCAGCGCCATTTTGCTTAAACCAACCCTGGTGGAAAGAAACTCACTATAGCTGTGGGTATCCAGCCATTCTGTTTTCTCATCAACCGTCATCCCAGGAAGATAATCAGCCGGACGCACATGCAAATCGATCAGGGCTTTACGATCTTCCTCACTCAAGGGGAAGTCATTGATAAAGTCTTCGATATTACGGCCATTGAGCCGATCCGGCGGAATATCATCGGATACCGCACGCCCCGGATCGCCGCTGACTATTTTCGTCTCACCAAAATTCTTTTTATCGAAGAAGACGCCACGACTTAGCTGCCAGTCGGGGTAGAAATTAACGTCAAAACTCTTTTTCAACCGCGTGACGCTCACGCCGACGGTTTCCATCAGCTTATTCACTTCGGGGCTGAAATTATGCGCGGGTGACTGAAAGGCTTCACTCCCGCCATATCCGATAAGTTTTTTGCCTGCGGAGGTGAATTCGTTGCGTTTGGCGTGACCACCAAAATCATCATGGTTATCGAGGATCAGCACCTTGCTGTTTTTTCCGACCAGTTCATGCCAGAAACAACCCGCGGCCAGTCCGCTGATACCGCCGCCCACAATCACCAGATCGTACTCTTCCTCGATGGGCAGAGCGCTTAAATCAAAGTGCTTATGTTCACGGCCTAACGCATGGGCCATTTCAAACGAACCCGGATGGTTACCGCGTAGCCCCGTTAACGCAGGCGGATAATAACTTCCATCAATAAATTCGTGCCCCTTTCCTGCCGCTCTGACCAGATCCAGAGGGGTCAGTCCCGCAGCGATAGTCACCGCCACGCCGTTGAGAAAATCACGTCGGGTAATTGCCATTAACTTTGTCCTTTTGCCACTGACACATTGTCCTAAAAAACACTACAAATGAGAGGTTCCCCCTCGCAGATACAAGGAGGATACCGCCGACTACTTCACTGGCTTCAGCTCTTCATCCAGTTTTTTAGCGTCATAATAATCACCCTGCCAGGTGATTTTTCCTGCCTTAACATGAATATAGCTGACACCTTCAAATTTGATCGGATTATTTGTCGGCGGACTTCCCGCCCATTCGCCGCTATTTTTACCCGAGAATTCCCAACGAAATGCCACAGTATCTTCATCCGCGACAGGTTTACCGACCATTTTCCAGGTCAGATCCGGGACCGCCTTAATAAATGCACCAATCACGTCTTTTTCAGCTTTTTTCCGGCCGGTTACCGGCTCTCCTGCGGCGGCATCGTAATAAACGGCATCGTCCGCCAGGTACTGGGCAGCCAGCGGCGCATTATGCGCATTCCATGCTGCCATATATGCTTTAACCGTGTTCAGCGGTGAGCTTTCTGCCAGACTGAATCCTGAGAACATCACCAATGAAAGTGCGGCTATTTTTAATGTTTTCATCGTATTACCTGTTATTCGGAAATATCACACATGATATGCTTCACCCGGGTATACTCATCGAGCGAATAAGAGGAGAGATCTTTTCCATAGCCGGATTTTTTGAATCCACCGTGCGGCATTTCGGCGCACAGAGGAATATGACTGTTAATCCATACTGTGCCGAAATCGAGATCAATACTGAAACGCTGCGCGCGACTGTGATTGCAGGTCCAGACGCTCGCGGCCAGGCCATATTCCACATCATTCGCCTTGCGCAACGCGTCTTCATCACCAGAAAACGACTGAATGGTCATTACCGGGCCAAACACTTCGTGTTGAATGGCTTCATCGTGTTGATGCAGGCCGGAAATTATCGTCGGCTCAAAGTAGAAACCCGGCCCAGGCCCCGCATGACCACCGGTTTCAATTTTCGCATGTGCAGGTAAACGCTCAATAAACCCCTTCACCTGCTCAAGCTGGTTTTTGCTATTCAGCGCGCCATATAACGCCTCCTGATCCTGCGGAGGACCAAACTTGATACTTTTCGTTTTTTGGATCAGTTTTTCCAGGAACGTCGCATAGACAGAATCTTCCACCAGGATGCGCGTGGCGGCAGTACAATCCTGTCCGCCATTGAAAAATCCTGCGGTAGTGATGGCAGTAATCGCCTTGTCCATATCGGCATCAGCAAACACGACGGCGGGTGCTTTGCCACCCAGTTCAAGATGGGCCTTTGTCAGGTTAGCTGCTGCTGATGCCGCAACCTGCAGACCAGCGCGTACCGAACCGGTAATCGACACCAATGAAGCCGTCGGGTTAGAAACCACCAGTGAGCCAGTACTGGCCTTGCCCAACACAACGTTAAACGCCCCGCGCGGAAATAAGGGTGCCGCCAGTTCAGCCAGGAGCAGCGTACTCACCGGGGTGGTATCGCTCGGTTTTAAAACTACCGTATTGCCTGCGGCCAGCGCCGGTGCAATCTTCCACACCGCCATCATAAACGGGTAGTTCCACGGTGTGACTTGTCCCACAATGCCCAACGGCTCACGACGAATCGTTGAGGTGAACCCGGCGGAATATTCTCCGGCGGCCTTCCCTTCCAGACAACGCGCTGCGCCGGCAAAAAAACGGATCGCATCGCACGAGGCTGCGATCTCTTCTTTTTCGATAAAATGACGCAATTGACCGGTTTCCTGGCTTTGCGCGTTGACCAGTCGTTCAACATTTTTTTCTATCTCATCCGCCAGTTGCAGCAGTGCTTTTTGCCGCTGGGCTGGTGTCGATTTTTTCCAAATGTTAAATGCCGCCGCGGCCGCCGAGTAGGCAAGATCCACCTCAGTCGCACCGGCATTAGGCGATAACGCGTACGTTTCACCGTCAACCGGACTCACCAGCTCAAACGTGTCTTCTGTGTTACCCGCTACATATTGCCCATTTATAAAATGCTTCAGGGTTCTCATGCCTGTCTCCCGCCAATTAATACATAAAGAAGCTTATGTAATATATATATTGTAAAAATTTTTCAAATGCGCAACATTGACACTATGATAAACCTCGCACTTTTAACTTAAATTTTACATTTTCAGAGTAAGGTTTTTCATCGTCAGCGTGCAGTGCGCTTTGACGCTATCGGGACACACATCCGCCTGTGCAGCGATGTTGCGCGTGGGCATGTAAAATAACGCGGCCATTCTGACCTTTCGTGCCCCGCGGGCATGTGTTAAAAATGGTCGTTGTTTCAGGGAATTGAGTGCAGAAAAGATTATGATTACTCATGCGGTCATATTTGCGCCTATCGGGCAAGTCAGTCGTTCAGACCAGATAGTGCAGCGCCTGTCAAATGCCATTATTACCGGGTTGCTGGAGCCAAAAGAACAGCTGCCCAATGAAACCGATTTGGCAAAAATGATGGGTGTCTCACATATTACTATCAGAGAAGCGCTCAACACGCTTCGGGCTAATAATCTTATCCATACGGTTCGTGGCCGTAATGGCGGGAGCTTCGTTTGCGAGAATATTGATGGCAAAAATAGCGCCCTGCATCCGTTTAAATCGATCAGTACCGATTACCTTTCGGATTTAGGCGAAATGCATTGCGCCATTATCAGCCACAGCGCCAGGTTAGCCTCCAGACGCATGACCGCGGCGGATATTGCCAAATTTCGCGAGTTTGTAGACGTGCTGAGGAAAGCCGACTCACCGGAACTGATGACTCAGGCCGATATGCGTTGTTTGCTGGCAATTGCGGCCAGCTCTCATTCAGCACGGCTAGCCAACCAGGAGCTTCAGGTCCAGGCCGAGTGGGCATCACTGGTGGCAATACTCTATCGCGCCGACAATATTCATGCGGAAATTATCGCGCTTTATTCGGCGCTGGCCGACGCGCTAGCCGCCCATAACGAGACCGGGTCGGTCCAGTACGCCACGCAGATCATCGATACGTTTACCTACTACCTTATTGAAAAAAAGCTGAAATATAACTCGAACTGACAATCAGTGAAGGCAGGACAGACCATGAGCTCTTCGACATCCTTAAGCGCATTAATCCGTAAAATTGATGATATTACCGCCTCTACCGTAGAGTCTACCGTTGCGCTGGCGAGGAGCATTCACGAGGCCATTGCCGGCGTGCAAAAAGGCTCCGCCGAAGTTGTCCTCGACCCCGCTGTCAGATCAACGGTTCAGCAACACATCAAGAGCACACTGAACAACAATCACTACTGTTCGGGCGCAGGTTTCGCCAGCCATATTGAGAGTACAGAAACCACCAAAGAATATTGGCTGCTGGAATGGTGGTATAAGAAAGATAATGGATTGAGTCAGGCACATCTGGATTTGGATCAGGCGACGCAACAGCGGCTGGATTTCAGAACCTTTGAGTGGTTTAAGCATTCGCCTCCGGCAGGTGAAGCGTACATCCATGGCCCGTATGTCGACTATATCTGTAACATCTCCTATACCCTAACCTCAGCGGTTCCGGTTTACTATCATGATCAGTTCCTCGGCGTCGCCGCCGTCGATCTGCTGGTCAGTCAGATAGAAGCCGAACTGCTCTCCTGCCCTCACCCTGATTATGTCATTCTGACCAATCTGGAAAACCGGATCATCTTTTCCAGTTGGCCGCGCTTTCGCGTCGGTGAATTATTGTCACCAGCCCACAGCACGGTGGTGTATCAAAGCGACTACTTTATCCTTTATCACTACCAGAAATAGTCCATTCAAGGCTGAGCGTTACCGGATAAGGATGCCAGCGTTGTATCCGGCGCGCAAAGCGTTCGAAATTAAGGGCCCGAAGGCCCTTAGTTTTAGTTATCCTGCCCTATATTGAGCTTCGTGGCATAGGCAATAGCATCGTTTTCCGGTGCAGCCGAGCGGCCAAAAGGTCGGGTAAGGAACATGTAGATCAATCCTGAACCTACCACAATCGCCAGACCAAACAGTACTGTCCAACGGTCGATGAAATCACTGCTGTCAGCTGGCTGCGCCAGTAACCAGATCCCACACAGGCCGTAAGCTAATGCCAGCACGTTTACAATCACGCCCCAACCACCAATCGTCCACTCTCCGGCGGGTTTCCAGCCTTTCAGACGTTGACGCAGCGCAGCCAGTACCACCATCTGGAATGAAATATAAATACCGATCACAGCAAATGCGGTGATACGCGATAAGTTATCTGGCTGGAAATAGACCCAGACACAAATGATAACCGGCAACACGCAGCTGACGACCATGGCATTATCCGGGACACCATTTTTGGAAATTTTGGCCATCCACTCGCTGCCCGGCAGCATTCTGTCGCGGGAGAAAGAAAAGATAAGACGACTTAACGCCGCTTGCAGAGACAGAATGCACGACAGCATCGCGATAATAGCGACAACGATAAAGACCGTCGCACCGGTTTCCCCCAGTGCTTCATTGAGGATTGCCGGGATCGGATCGGCGGTTTTGCCATTCACGATACTCACCAGGTTCGGTGACGCCAGCAAATAGCCCATGACGGAGATAATGGCGGAGATCGCGCCAAACACGATACTTAAAATCATGGCTACCGGAATTTTTTTGCTTGGATTTTGCACTTCCTCTGCAACGTTACCGCACGCCTCGAAGCCAAAGAACATAAACAGGCCCATCAGCGCGGCAGACATAAAGGCGGTGGAATAACTTCCGTCATGTGCCAGTACCCCCATCGAATCAAAGATGACGGAGAAAGGCTGTGAACGGTGGAAAATCAGCAGGTAAATACCCAGCGCAATCACGCTGACGATTTCACACCAGAAACCAATTTTGGCGACCCTGGCCAGATTCCTGGTCCCGGACATATTGACGGCCATCATCAAAAGCAGCAGCAAGACGGAGGTCACCAGCATGGTGGCGGGTGTCTGGCCATAATGAAAGAGTGATTCAACAAATGTTGATGTATATTCCGCGATCGAGGTAATCGTCACCACCAGCGCCCACAGGTAGATCCAGGCGGCGATCCACGCATATTTCTTACCCCACAACCTTCTCGCCCAGGGATACAGCCCCCCGGTGATCGGATATTGAGACGCAACCTCACCAAACACCAGGGCGACTAACAACTGCCCACACGCGACGATTAAAATCCACCACACCGCGGGTGGTCCCGCCAGCGTCACTGCCAACGCGAACAGCGAATAAACAGCGGTGAGCGGTGACAGGTAGGTAAAACCCAACGCAAAATTTGAAATAAGCCCGATCGAGCGGTTGAACTGTTCTTTGCCATCTTTTTGAAAATTATCGTTTTTCTTATCAGGTGTCTGTTCCATATTGCTTTCTCTTTTGTGGAATAGTCGCAGGGTTGAACAATTAATGTATAAAAGATATTAAGTTATATGTATAGTGATTTTGTCGCATATTTGTTAAAACAAATCGCACATCACGTTCCTGAATAAACAAGGGCTCGACTCGATTTAATAACATTTAATTAACATAACGAGTGAGTGACGAGAGGTTTTCAGCGTTGGAGGCCTGGACGCTGATGTCGCGCGGGGCACGGGAAAACGCGCACGCCGTTGAGCAGCACCGTCTGCTGCTGGAAGCGAACCGCCATCTGTGGGATACGCTGCCGGAAAAATACGCTGACCTGGTATAAGAACGTGCTTAGTAGCAATAATCGCTGCTGTTCAGCAACATTTTTGCAATATAATGGAATGATGTTAAACGCTGAACCTGGCAGGTGAATGATGGAAATTGATCTCGATAATCTGGTCTTTGATGGGCTGGAAGAAGCGCAAGAGCGTAATGCTGAACGTCTGGAAGATGCGGACAAAAAAGCGCAGGAAATGATTGCTGATAACGACTGCGGCGATGCCTGCAAAATCTAATTTCTGAACCGGCTCAATGCCGGTTTTTTTATAGTCAGCCTGCGCTTCACGCCGTATAACGCAACGCCTCAATCAGCTGTGCAAAGGCTGCGGTATGTTGTCTACGGCTGGGATAGTACAGGTAATAACCGGGAAAAGGTTCACACCAGTCTTCCAGCACTTTTTCCAGCGCTCCCTCTGCTACCGCCTGCTCGACGGTGTCTTCCGGTACAAATGCCAGGCCCATGCCCGAAATCGCCGCACTGATACGCGGTGGAAGATTGTTAAAAATAAGCTGCCCTTCTACCCGCACGCGGAGATCCTGCCCATTTTTGGCAAACTCCCAGGCATACAGCCCGCCCAGGGTCGGCATGCGCATATTGATACAGTTATGATTCTGTAAATCATGCGGGGTTTGCGGTTTGCCATGGCGGGCAAAATAGGCGGGGGATCCCACCACAACCATGCGCCAGTCGGGACCAATCCTGACAGCAACCATATCTTTGGCCACCTGCTCGCCAAGCCTGATACCGGCATCATAGCGTCCCGTCACGATATCCGTCAGGCTGTTGTCGATGGTCATTTCCACATTTACATCAGGATACGCCTGCAAAAACGGCTGTAGTGCAGGCCAGACGGTCGATTGCAACGCATGTTCCCCGAGCGTCAGACGGATATTCCCCGCCACGCGCTGGCGAATATCGGTTAATGCCAGTAGCTCCGACTCAATGTCATCGAAACGCGGACTGATACTGTTGATAAGCCGTTCTCCGGCTTCGGTTGGCGCGACGCTTCGCGTGGTACGGGTCAGCAATCTGACATCCAGTCGCTCCTCAAGCCCGCGAATGGCATGGCTTAATGCTGACTGCGAGACCCCTAACTTCGCTGCGGCGCGGGTAAAACTGCGTTCACGGGCAACGACAATGAGATAATAGAGATCGTTAAAATTATCACGCAGCATGCTTGTTCCCAATCCAGACCTGTTTTGATGTATGTTACAGGTCAGAATGGAGATTCAGTAGTATTTCTGCTCATTTTGCACACTTCATTCCAGTACATTTCGCGCGTCAGGCGAAGTTCAGCGTGTTGTTTTATCACGGAACCACTCCGGATCAATGTTGGCGATATCCACCCCATACAGGCTGGCGGCAGGAAGAACAGACTCCACAACACGCTGAAGATTTCGTTCCGCACTATGTTGTGGAGTCTGTGGATGTCGATTCTTTATACGCAACCAAAGATATTTAACCCCGTTCATCTTCTCCGCCTCCGCTGTCTGTTGGGCTCAACTTATTCCAGCGCAGAATGCGTAAAAAATGAAATGCGAATTTTTGCCAACGTTGTGCGCTATTTTGCATTTCAGTTTTTCATTATTTTCACCCGCAATTAACACCCTTTTCACTAATACCATTTTGTATATAGATAAGAATTTTTTCTTATTTGGTCACCGCCGCAAGTTATGGGAGCGTAAAAAGCACAAACCAAAACAACAGGGATTCAAAGAAAATGATGGCAACGACGATTCACAGCACAAAAAAAACATGGCTGGCACTCAGTATCCTGCTGGCGTCAGGCATTGCCGCGTCATACGCTCAGGCCGATCAACTGGCCGATATCAAAGCCGCAGGCGTGGTAAAAATCGCCACCTTTGACGCCAATCCACCGTTCGGCTCTATTGATGCAAAAACACATAAAATTGTCGGCTACGACGTTGATTTCGCTGAAGCGCTGGCTAAATCACTTGGCGTTAAACTGGAACTGGTCGCCACCAATCCGGCTAACCGTATACCGTTATTGCAGTCCGGTAAGGCCGATTTAATCGTAGCGGATATCACGATTACACCTGAGCGTGCACAGGTTATCGATTTTTCCGCCCCTTACTTCGTTACCGGACAGCAATTCCTCGTTCCGGCAAAATCGCCGGATAAGCTTGATGACTACAGTAAGGCCCGTATCGGTGCGGTGAAAGGGACGACAGGTGAGCAGGCGTTGCATCAGCGTTTTCCACAATCACGTGTGCTGGCCTATGACGATATTCCGCTGGCATTAACCGCACTGCGTAATGGTAATGTCCAGGCGATCACCCAGGACAGCACCATTCTGGCAGGGTTGTTAGGCGGTGCGCCGGATAAAGCAGATTTCAAAATTTTGCCCGACCTGTTGAGCAAAGAAGAAATTGGTGTGGGTGTGAAAAAAGGTGAACCTGCGCTGTTGAAGGCCGTGAACGACGAGCTATTAAAGCTCGAGTCAACCGGGCAGGCAGCCAAAATTTATGATGTCTGGTTTGGTCCGCAAACCAAAAATCCACAGCCCCGCGCCTTCAAAATAGAAGCGAAGTAATATGCTCTCAGGCCTTTTTCATCGTCCCGCAGCTTCGGCTGCGGATTTTACGCATCTGCGCCAGGCGCGTGTTGAACTGCGTAATGTCATAAAACACTATGACAATCATACCGTGCTTAACGGCGTCAGCCTGTCGGTTGAACCGGGCGAAGTCGTCACCATTCTCGGGCCTTCTGGCTCAGGAAAGTCGACGCTTATTCGCCTGATAAACCAACTGGAGTCACTGAGCGGCGGCGATATCTTTATTGATGACAAACCAATCGGTCAGCTGCGCGGCCCCACATTGCGTCAGCTTCGCAGCCGGATTGGTTTCGTGTTCCAGCAATTCAATCTCTACACCCACCTGACGGCACAGCAGAACATCACGTTGGCGCTGGAATATGTTCACGGTTGGAAAAAAACGGATGCTGAGCAACGGGCACTTGAACTGCTGGAACAAGTAGGATTAGCTGAGAAAGCCGATGCGTATGCCGCCCAACTTTCCGGCGGGCAGCAACAACGTGTTGCTATCGCCCGCGCGCTGGCCTCCTCGCCGCAAATCATCCTGTTTGATGAACCCACCTCCGCTCTGGATCCAGAAATGATTGGCGAAGTGTTGCAGGTCATGAAGCGTCTGGCTCATAGCGGTATTACCATGATTGTCGTGACCCATGAAATGCATTTCGCCAGGGAGATTGCCGATCGTGTGGTGTTTATTGATGGCGGCGATATTCTCGAAGTCGCACCTCCTGAGGCGTTTTTCACTCGCCCTCAGCACCCCAGGACCCAACGTTTTCTGAAAAAAGTGCTCGACCCGTTACACCAGGAGTCATCGTTATAATGCATGCAATGGACTGGCAGGGGGTGCTGAGCGGGCAACCTCTGCAATGGATAATCTCCGGTTTTCTGACCACACTTTGGGTCACGCTAGCCGGCGTGGTACTCGCCACGGTGTTTGCCATCTTTCTGCTCAGCCTGCGCCTGACAGGACAGCGCTTTGCGACCACCATGGTCAGCGTGTGGGTCTCTGTTTTTCGCAATACTCCTTTACTCGTCCAATTGATGTTCTGGTACTTCGCTGCATGGAATCTCCTTCCTCGCGACGTGATTACCTTCATTAATGCGGAACACTCCTGGTCCATTCTGCCGGGGGATGTCTGGTGGTTAACGCCGGAGTTTCTCTGCTCCGCATGGGGACTGGGTGTCTTTACCTCGGCCTTTCTGGTCGAAGAGGTCGCCTCCGGTTTACAGGCTGTTTCTGGCGGGCAGCGCGAGGCAGCCATAGCACAGGGGTTTTCGTCATGGGCGACGTTTCGTCACATCCTGCTCCCTCAGGGGCTGGCAAATGCCTGGCAGCCGATCGTGGGGCAATATCTTAATCTGATGAAGCTGTCTTCATTGGCCAGCGGCATTGGCTTTGCAGAACTGACATACCAGGTACGGCAAATTGAAAGCTATAACGCCCATGCGTTGGAAGCCTTTGCCGTCGGCACGGCACTCTACCTGCTGACCGGCATTGTACTGGGGATGTTGTTAACCCGTCTTGGTCCTGTGTCTGCAGCAGGTAAACCGTTGGCGCGTAAAACACGCATATTCCGTTTCAGGAGCCTACTGCATGATCGCTAATATTTCGGTTATTACCGACAATCTGGACTACCTCCTGTGGGGGCGGGTCACAGAGGGGCAACCGGGGGGCGTTCTGCTCACGCTGTTGATGGCGATTGGCGCAGCGGCACTGGCGCTTCCCGCTGGGATCGCACTCGCCTGCTGTGCCTGGCGTTTTCCTGGGGCGATACGTAAGGGGCTGTTTATCTGGGCAGAGTTTATTCGTGGTATTCCGTTAATCTTCGTGATTTTCTGGATGTGGTATCTGTTGCCCATGCTCACAGGCAGTGATTTACCGGGAGCCATAACCGTTACGCTGGCATTGGCCTGGTTTACCGCCGCCTCGGTGATGCATTCTGTGTACGCGGGTATCACTGCGCTGCCAGGCGGTCAGTATGATGCGGCCATCGTTCAGGGGTTTCGTCCGCTCCAGGCGCTCGGGTTAATTCTGTTGCCACAGGTTCTGCGCAACGTACTGCCCTCGCTAACGGGGATTTTTATCGGGCTACTCAAGGACACGTCGCTGGCATTTATCGTCAATGTGCCTGAACTCACGACGGTTGCGGGTCAGGTTAACAACCGGGTACAAATTTACCCGGCGGCCATTTTTGTCTTTACCGGACTGGTCTATTACCTGCTGTGCTTTAGCCTGGAGAAGATCACTCAGCGTCGGTTCGCGTTGAAATAGCAACACGGCTCAACATGCCACAAATTGATGGTCTTCGTTGAGCCGATACTTCACCCCTGCGCGAATGTTATTTTCACCCTCAATAGCCACCGCAAAGCGCATTCTCTTACCGTCGTGATAGGCAAGAGCCGCGCATCCGCCGGGGCCGAGAATTATTGAATCGACCACGCCAGTACTGGCAATAACAGTGTTTTCTCCGTTGGCCATGATCTGCACGTTGTCCGCGCAGTTGGCGATTTTCGACTCTGCGCCAAAACTGGCTATCTGGGTTAAATCACCGCTGCTGGCGATACGACTTCTGTCACCCAGCGAACTGATGCGCACCCGCATACCCGTGCTGGCCATTCGTGTACCGCCTCCCACACTACTGACTCGTGTGGAGTTTCCCGCGATGGCAATACGGCCACGCTCACCGGAGCTGGCAACATGAGCGTTATAACCCACGCAGCCAATACGTGCGCTGTAACCTGCACTGGCAATCTGCGCGGCGTACCCGGCGCTGACGATTTTAATGTTATCGCCCGCGCTACCGAGACTGTCGCCATCAGCCGCGCTCGCCAATTGTTTACCGTTGTCGTCTGCCGTCTGCGGACAGACAACACGGCCCATCGCACAGATATCCTGCTGGACAAAATTCTCTTCATCCTGCCATCTTGACCAGCCGTATTCCACGAGGCTATCTGCCCAGTCACTATACCCTTCCTGCTGGAGTGCACGGTGCACCTCCGCATAGCTGCCTCCTTCAGGAAACGCACGCAGAAACCAGCGATACATCACGGGCCCGACGCGCCAGGCCCGTAAGTCACCACGCGTAATCATCATCTCTTAATGCCGGTGATAGCCATCCACCATGCACTTAAAGGTTTCGCCCGGTGTGCGTCCTGTGGTGCAGAGATAAAGATGTCCAAAAATGAAAAACACGCTCACGACAGCCAGCGCAAAGTGCGCCTGCAGCAACCAGTAACGTACGCCAGGGAACAGATCGCCCACAGCCTGTGGGTACAGGGATAGCAACCCGGAGATCAGCAGTAGCGGCAGCAAACCGTACATCACGCCGACATACGCCGCCTGCTGTAACGGATTGAATTTCGAACGCGTTGATGCCGGGAATGGATGCGCTTCGCCCTGCATAATGCCAAACAGGTAAAATCGCGTCTGCCTCTGCGCCCGGCCGATCCAGCCCTGACGCTGAATAATATAGTGATGCCCGTTCCCCCCAATCAGGTTAATCAGGACAAAACCAATCCAGCAGGCAAGCAGCAAAAAGCCACATACCTCATGCACAGTCAGCAGGCTTTTCATCACTGGGGCACTGACCGCAGTGAAATGATTTAGCAGGCCGCTGGCCAGCAGCAACAGAAATAACAGCGCATTCGACCAGTGCCACAAACGGACAGCTTTCGAGTATAAATAGACCTTCTCTCCGTGTCCTGCAGACGCTTTATTCGCTGAACGAAAGCGCAACATTGCGTGGAGTGCCAGCACCAGCCACATCCCCACCAGCATTAACCCGGCGAAAACCAACCAGACAGGCCAGTAATCCGGCGAAAACATTGGGACGTACTGCGCAAGCTGTGCGTGAAACTGTTCGGCATTCTGCGACGCGTTCATACATTATCCTTTTTAATCAAATGTTGACCGAACCGACGATACAGATGGGGCTTCCCGGCGCCTGCAAGTTGATATTCGTAGTACTTGTTTTCCCGCAACCAGGTCTGAATTTCCGGGCTGTCCTCACGGCCAAAAATCAACGCGTGTTCTGGACAAGAATTGACGCAAATTGGCGGGAAACCTTTCGCCAGACGTGATTCGGCGCAGAAGTCGCATTTATCCGCCACTTTGGTTTGTGGGTTGAGATAGCGTACCTGATACGGACATGCGCCAATGCAGTAACTGCAGCCGATACAACGAGAGGTATCGACTCGCACAATCCCGTTTTCATCTCGCCAGGAAGCACCGGTCGGACACACCTCAATGCAGGGGGCATCGTCACAATGCTGACAGGACTGACGAAAATAGTGATACAGCGTTTCGTTATCGTTATCCGTTACCGGGATATGGGCTATTGATAAACGACTCCCCTGAACAGGAACATGATTCGTTTTCCTGCACGCTCGGGCGCAAATATTACATCCGTTGCACAATGATTCGTCGTGGATCATGACATAACGAACGTTTTTAGTACTCTTCGTACTCGCTAACAGGTTTTGGCCTGGGCCGGTGAAAAAAATCACCGTCCCCATGCCAATGACAAATTTTCGTCGGGTGAAGGACATCGGGTTATCCTCTAATACTGTGACAGTGATCGTCCACACGTTCCATGACATCAACCTGAAAAATTCAGGGGTTCTGATACTGCTCAACCTCAAGCCATTCGCACAGGCCATACGCTTTGCCGTAACTCATAAAGCGCTCGCTAAACAGATAAGGTTCCGCATTCGACGATTCCACAGCACGTATGTCTGCATAATCAGGATGCGTTTCCATTGCCGTGAGCGCCGCCGTAACCTGCTCAGGTTCAAAGTGGTATGGCGGTTGCGCCAGCATGGCGACCTTATAGGGGCGAGGATACGTTTGGCAGTCAAAACGTACCGCTTCTGCAATGGCACGGCAGATATCATTTTCCACCACCTGCACACACATCTCGGCGTAGTTTGCCGTTATGGTTTGCGTCGAGTAGAAGTAGGTATCCTCTGACCCCTGGATACAGAGAATATCTGCGTCGGATGCATGCTGACACATCGCGTCCAGCAGCATAGCCAGGTCACTTTCAGGAACCGAATAAGGTGGCAACAGAAACACGCTGCGTGCCACCAGTTGACCTGAAGCAGAATGCTGGCGGATAAAATCCGCCACTATCGACTCCGGACTGGTGGGTTCCTGAATTAATGACGAACTCTGGTGTGCGACAGGCTGGTGTAACGCGTGCAGCCACTGTCTCTTTTGGCTATCCACGTCATCACCATGCACATCCTCTGCAGCGGCCAGGTCGTTACTCACGTACGTCATCTGCGTTCCTTACGCCGGCAACAGATTGTGTGCAGCCAGGTCGGCAGCCACATCCTCAAGGCCGAGGCGGTGAAGGGTGTCGCGAGTTGGGCAGCCCAACGCCGGGTCCCAGCCCATTTCCTGATAGAACATCGTAAGCGACTGACGCATATCTTCCCGGTCCATCTTGTCGGTCCCTTCGGTAAAGACTGGGATCTTCGGATCTTTATCAAACACCCAGGAGCAGATCAGGTCGTGCTCATTACGCATATCCATGGTTTGCATCAACTTGACTGTATAAGCACGGTGCAGGGTAAAAATGCGCTCCGCGGCCAAATCCAGACTCGCCTGAGTTGTTTCATCCCCCGTTACGGCCTGGAAGAATTTCGCTTCCAGATCGAGGTCTCCACGATAGTTTCGACTCTTCAGTGGCGAAACCGTCATTGGCCAGACCCAGTTACACAGCGTAACCGCATTGTGCAGACAGACTTTCAGCAGCGTCCATTTGGCGTATTTGATTTTGGCGGCATTAATCGGGGTATAGTTTTTGGTTTCATCGTAGGCATCCTGTGAGCCAAACAGTTCGCCCGCTACTTCACGCTGTAGCGCCAGCGGTAAACCGGAGCCGATAAAGTTGATATGGGTATGCGTCATACAGTCGCGGTTGAACATACAGTTGGTGATCGCCCCCACCTGCGCTGAGGCTTCGTTCGCATGGTGAACAGGGAAACCAAACGGCGACCATAGTTTGTTCTTCGCGTAACCCCAGTACTCTTCGCCCAGATTCCAGCGTTCTGCAATCGCGTAGGAACCATCTGCCAGGTGGCTGAGTTCACCCACGCGATGCGCCAGTCGATAGTAGAAATCTTTGATAAAGTTCGGATCGCCTGCTTCCAGTTGATCCCAACGGATCTCTGCATACTCTGCCGCAGGTAACACTCGCTTAAAGACGCCTTTGGAGTAGCAGTAAGTAAAGTCACGGTGCAACTGCCCGTAGTTACACCAGATGCCATAATCGTCAAACAGGTTCAGGCCAACCAGGTTTCCTACGACGCGCCCATCGTCTTTATCGTCGAAATCTTTCGGCCCATTCGGGAAAATAGTGGTATGTACAAAGTTCGCCACGCAGGTATTCCCGCCGGTACTCGGCACACCAAAATCTTTCACACGGGGAACATTGAGTTGCGACATACAGCGAATTGGACATGAATGGCAGCCACTCATTTTGACGGTATACTTCTCAGCGGCCGGGCCGAGATCAAACACGGATTTATGGGTACGAAAACCGACCGTATTCTGGTTTCCCGGTGGAATTTCCCCCGTTTCGATTGGCCCTCCTTCCGCAGCGCCCCAGAACAACCCTTTGCGAGCCGTCCAGCGCGAATTAGGTGAAGAGTATTCAGCCCAGGCCTGCGGCGTGCTCGGCACAACATGGTTGTTGTTGGCGCCGATTAGCTCGGTCATCATGTAGTCATTAAGCCGCTTCATCTCTTTGCGATCGGCAATATTGACCCCCTGGGTCCCTTCTACCGCAATGGCCTTCAGGTTTTTCGACCCCATGACTGCGCCAGTGCCGGCTCCGCCGCTGTGGTTACGGCTATTAATCATGCAGGAAAGCGGAACGAGGTTTTCACCCGCCTGACCAATGGCTGCAACGCACGTTTCCGGGCTGGTGATACGGCATATTTCTTCAGTGGTTGCGCGCGTACCCTTACCCCATATGAAGTCCGCTTTTTCGATGCTGACCTTATCGTCTTTGATGTTGATCCAGACCGGAGAAGGTGATTTCCCTTCGATAATAATGGCGTCGTAACCCGCGAATTTCATTTGTGCGGCAAAGAAACCGCCCATATGGGCATCGACCACTAAATTGCCTTTGGTAAATGTCGATAATGAGGTGATATTAACGCGAGAACTGCAGGGCGCGCCCGAACCGGTTAGCGGCCCGGTCGCGAAAACCAGCTTATTTCCTTCATCAAAAGGTTTGGTGCCTGGCTGGACTTCGTCGTACATAATTTTATAGCCAAAGCCCATCCCACCGACAAATTTCTTAAATTTACTGGAATCTTCAACGGTGATATTACCCGTGGTGAGATTGACCCGTAAAATATTACCTGTCCAACCATTAGCCATCATGTTTTCCTTTGCAAGAAGGTCCGATAGATATACTCGCCACCTTTCAGGCAGTTCTTTTATTCAAAAACTGCAATTTTCCGGCATTAAATGACGCGTATCAGGCAGCCCTGCTATCCATCAAACAGTAATATCTTTCCACTCAATAATTTTTAATGCCCCTGTCGGACAAGCATTAGCGCATTCCCCGCATAAAACACATTTTGAGGATTTCTTCGTTACGGTATTAACGGTCGCCATCATCCATGGGCAGGCCGTGGTACAGGCACTGCAGCCAATACAGCGTTTATGATCTACGGCAATGCAACCGTCTTCCTGTTTCCAGGTAATTGCGCCAATCGGGCAAACTTTCATGCACTGGGGATCTTTACACTGACGACAGGTGTCTGCGGTGTAGTTTAAATCGCCGTACAACCCGCCACCGGACCCAACACCATCATCGCCAAAGAAGTAGTTACGATGAATTTTGATGCGGGAAAAGAAGGTGCCAACAGCGCCATCGTTATAATTAGTACAGGAAATTTCACAGCGGTGGCAGCCAGTACAGCGGGCTCGTTGAGTCACCAGCACCCCTTTCGGCGTATTGATAAGTCCGACGGTGCCGCTATCGATATCTTCCTGCTTGCAACCAAAAAGGGATAGCAGAGCGGGGGCAATCGTTAATCCTGCCAGACCCTTCCCTGATATACGCAGAAACTCAAGCCGCGTTAAACCACAATCTAAAAATGGACGATCAACCTGGTTCATTTATTTCGCATCCTCTTCGCAAACGCTGTAGTAGCAACAGATCCAGGCTAATTTTAATGAATGCAGATCAGGTCAAATCGGCCATAAATGTTGCCAACAACACGTGAATTTTTGCCCTAACCTGATCGCACAGATGACGGTGGTTAAACTGAATCAATCCATACCCTAAACTCGGGTATAATCCTTTAGGGTTAGGCAGATAAATAATGTGGTTATTCTCCCCCTGTAACCTTGATCGTTATCAATTAAAAATCGGAAGGAAAATAATTAATGTGGAGTGATATTTATTATCATTAAGCGAGATTGAAATAACATTTCATATGCATGAAAATATTTGGGAGTGCAATCACAAATATTGTGTTATACACCATTCGATATATAATTAAATATATAGCGCAATGCGTAATTTTAGTGACCGAACTAAATTATATTTATTGGAAGATAACGAAGAATAAAATAAGAGGACGGCAGAATAATTCTACCGCCCTCTTTTATGGATTAACCGGCCAACGCTTTAATCACCGTCTCCATGGCCTGTTTTTCTAACTCACTGCGCTTCACACGCTGATTGGCGAGGGTTGTTCTCAGTACGCCAGCAATGACGATATGCTTAGGCTCTTGCCCCAGATCGCGCATTTCCAGCACTACTTTACCGACTACTCTGCACATCTCGCGGTACAGCTCGTCGTCTTTGGTCTGATTTCCCATATTCACCCGCTCGTCATTAACTCAAACCCACAGCATATATCACTCTGACAAATTAGACAAAATCCAATGAAAATCAAATAAATGTCAAAATTTTACTGGATCCGCTGAAGTCGATTTACCAGCTCGGCGAGGCTTCCGGCCCGCATTTTTTCCATCACCCGCGCCCGATGCACTTCAACCGTGCGAACGGCAATATTCATGGCATCGGCGATTTCCCGATTTATCAACCCCTTTGCAACCAGATTCGCCAGTTCTCGCTCCTTCGGGGTAAGTTGCTGATAGCAAGCAACGATTTCCTGTCGCGAAAAAGCCGCTACCGAGGCCTGCACAGCATTTTCCAGCGCAGCCTGTAGCGGCGCGGCTGAAACCGGCTTCTGTAAGAAATCGACGGCTCCGCGCTTCATTTGTTCAACCGCCATGGGCACATCACCATGCCCGGTAAGAAATACCACCGCCAGGGTGCTCTCGCGCTGACGCATTGCTTCATGCACGGCATGTCCATCCAGTACCGGCATGCGCATATCCAGCAGTAATACGCCGACCTGATGCAGATCGGCCTGAGCCAAAAATGTTTCACCCTGCTCCCAGCAGCGTACCTCATACCCCATACTTTCCAGTAAAAATGCACAGGCCTGAGTAACCGCTACATCGTCATCCAACAGATGAATTATTGCCACGACGCCCTCCTTCCTGTGTTTGCTTAAAATGTAATGTCACCGCTACGCCCGCCAGACCGTCAGACGCTGGGTGATTTTTGATGCTAATGTCGCCATTTGCATAGCGAACCAGTCGCTGACAAATGGCCAGCCCGAGTCCCATCCCTTCCTTGCGGGTGGTCATAAAGGGCTGGAATGCCTGATATAACTGCGCATCGTCGATCCCTCCGGCGTTATCCTGCACCAGGATACGCACACCATGCTCCTCACTGCACGCTGAGAACCACACCGTTTTTGCCCCCGCCTGGGCCGCGTTTAGTACCAGATTAGCCAGAACCTGCTCCAGCAAAACGGTCGGCAGTGTAACCGTGAGCGAATTATCGACCTGCGTTTGTAACGCTACCGTCGGGAATTGCTGTGCCATGCGTAATAACTGCCAGACATGATGGATCGCATCATGAATGTTAATGGGCTCCCAGTCGTCAGTCATCACCGGATTTCCCTGCGCCTGACTGACCCACTGACGTAAATTGCGTAGCGTATCGGCGCCCCGCTGCGCCTGCACGTCAATCTGTTCAAGGGCGGGTAACAACGGATGCTGCTGATCCTGGCCGCGCAGACGAATCAGACAGCCCTGTGCATAGTGGCGGATAGCCGAAAGCGGCTGGTTAAGTTCATGAGCGAATCCGGACGTCATCTCGCCCAGCACACTCATTTGACGCGCGGTTTCCAGCGCCTGTTCCTGTTTACGCAACAGCACATTATTACGCTCAAGCAGTCTTCCACGTCGGCGGACCAGCAGCATGACCCAGATGTAATTGAGCGTCAGCAACAACAGGACGATACCCGCCGCCCCCATGGCCAGACGATGTTGAATAAACCAGCTTTTGACATCCAGCCACAATTGGCGCTGCTGTGGGTGCTGGCGGACATCGCGCAGCAAAGCTTCTACTTCGCGGGTTGAGGCCGGCGCGCCCCAACGAAAGACAGCGTTTTGTGGCGCGTTAAACAGTACCCGCGTGACACGATCGGCCAGTTCATCACTGACCGCGGGCAAGGCAGCAAACGACCAGTCAGGATAGAGCGGCGTGCTGGTTACGCAAGGAATTGACGTTGGATAGCTAATCACGGCCCTAAAGTCCGCTTTGCGGATTAGCCCTTCTTCATCCATTTTTTCCAGCAGACACACGGGCACAATCACCGCCTGAACCGCTTTTTCACGTAATAAATACAGCAAGGCATCGGCAGGAAAGCCGGTAAACGTCAGATGTAAATCACGTTCAGGGCGCAATCCCGCATCGCTGAGCGCTTTGTATCCCAGCAAATAACCGCCAAATGCCTGAGCATCAATGGCACCTACCGTTTTACCAATCAGATCATGTGCATTCACAATCCCACTGTCGCGCCTGACGAGGACCGCACTGCCAATCACGTTGCTGGTTGCCTTTCCGCCACGAGTGGAGCGTAATGATGCCAGCCAGCGAAGCGCTGCATGGCTGTTTAACTGCACGAATTGCGCCGGATTGGTGACCACAAACTGGACGGTTCCACGGTTAACCGCCTCCTGCATCTGCTGCAGATCCAGCGGTTGAATATGAAACTGTTCACCCGGAATTTGCTGATTTAACAGGGTTTCCAGCGGTTGCCAGTGGGCACGTGTAGAGACCTCGCCACGCATCGCCAAAACACCCACATTCCACGAACCTGCCCACGCCACGCTGCCGAGCATCCACACGGAGGCCAATAGCGTCAGACATCGAACGACGTTACATCCCACTGAATTATCCCTGTCAATTATGTTGTTTTAGATCAACAACAAGCCGGGTATGTGGTTAACCACAATAGAGCTGCCCCCGCCACGATTTTTACACTGTAAATCATTGAGATTCTTTATTCATCACATGCAAATCAACGGCGTGACCAATGTTTCGTTGTTGCATCGTGACGGGAGAAAATATGGACAGCAGTAAACGGCAGTTTCTCCAGCAACTGGGCGTCCTGACCGCTGGCGCATCACTGGTTCCCCTCGCACAGGCCCAGTTTCCCTTTTCGCCTGAACGGCATGAAGGATCGCCCCAGCATCGCTACGGCATGCTGGTCGATCTGCGTCGATGTATCGGCTGCCAGGCCTGCACCGTGAGTTGCGCGATTGAAAACCAGACGCCGCAAGGTGAGTTTCGTACCAACGTTAATCAGTATCAGGTGCAACTTGAAGGCCAGCAAAGCGTCACCAACGTCCTGCTGCCGCGCCTGTGCAACCATTGTGATAACCCCCCTTGCGTGCCGGTGTGTCCGGTGCAGGCCACCTTCCAGCGCGAAGATGGCATTGTGGTTGTCGACAACACACGCTGTGTTGGCTGCGCCTACTGTGTGCAGGCCTGCCCATACGATGCACGGTTTATCAACCATGAAACGCAAACCGCCGATAAATGCACTTTTTGCGTTCATCGACTGGAAGCGGGCCTGCTCCCGGCCTGCGTAGAGTCGTGTGTTGGCGGCGCGCGCATCATCGGTGATATCAAGGATCCACACAGCCGGATTTCTCAAATGCTGCAACAACATCATGACGCCATCAAGGTCCTGAAACCGGAAAGTGGCACCTCGCCGCACGTGTTCTATCTGGGCCTGGATGAGGCCTTTGTGACACCATTAATGGGGCGTGCCCAGCCCGCGCTCTGGCAGGAGGTTTAAATGAACCCTACCCTGATTATCGAAGAGGTTCTGACGCATCCACAGGACGTAAGCTGGTTACCCTGGGCTGTGCAATATTTCTTTTTTATCGGCATTGCCGCCTGCGCCGCACTGTTTGCCTGCGTGATCCACTGGCGCAAACAAGAGACGCCGGAACTGGAAAACCTGACGCTGTTAATCGCCCTGACCTGCGCGATTACCGCGCCGCTGGCGCTGACCGCTGATTTACACCAGACCGCTCGTGTCTGGCATTTCTACGCCTTTCCGACGCCATGGTCGTGGATGCCGTGGGGCGCGCTGTTTTTACCGCTATTCACCGGGTTTTTAGGGCTGTGGTTTATCGCACAACAGGTTAAGCGATTAACCGCAAAAAGTTACAGCGTCACTAAATGGTTGGCCGTGGGAAGTGCGCTATCGGCGATTGGACTGTTGGTCTATACAGGTCGCGAGGTCTCGATTGTCGAGGCGCGTCCGATCTGGTTCAGCTACGCCTTCCCGGTAGCGATGTTCCTCAGTGCCCTGCAAACGTTCCTTGCCCTGCTTATCGCCACGGTGAAAAACGCAGGGACAACATTACCGCGCAAACTGGCATGGGGACAGATAGCCACGCTGTGCGCGCTGGCTATCGTGGTGGTGATATGGGCTAGTGGCAACACGCTATCGGGGTCAGCAATTCGCCAGTGGCTGGATGTGGCGGCTTCCGCGCGACATTACGCCATCGGCTGGATTGCACTTTGGGTTACCTCACTGGGCGTTTGCGCCCTGGTGTTACGCCATCCGTTATCACTGCCATTACGTATTTCGCTGGCAATAAGTGCAATGGCATTGTGCTGGCTAATGCGCTGGACATTACTCATTCAGGTACAGACCGTACCGAAATTTAACGCCCAGTTTAATCCCTATACCCTGCCCGGTGGCACAGATGGCTGGCTGGCTATTCTTGGCACTTTTGGCCTGTGGGTCGCACTGATCATTATGGTTCGTGAAGCCCTGAACGCGATCGCAAGGAGAATGCAACATGCCTAATTTAACTCGTCGTCAGTGGCTTAAAGTTGGTCTAGCCGTCGGGGGCATGGTGACCTTCGGCCTGAGTTATCGGGACGTGGCAAAGCGTGCGATTGATGGTTTGCTTGACGGAACATCAGGAAAAATAACCCGTGACCGTATCTTTGGTAATGCACTCATCCCCGAAGCACATGCCCAAACGCGCTGGCAACAGAACCCGCAACAGGTGATCTCCATGACGCAGTGTTTCGGCTGCTGGACGCAATGTGGCGTGCGTGTCCGTGTTGATAACGAACAAGGCAAAGTGTTGCGTATTGCGGGCAACCCGTACCATCCGCTATCTCACGAACACCACATTGACTCCTCTGTTCCCTTTGCCGCCGCGATGGAACAACTGGCGGGCGAAACCGGCCTTGATGCCCGCTCCACCGCTTGCGCTCGCGGTGCAACGTTACTTGAAGGCCTGTACAGCCCACTGCGTATTCTGGAGCCAATGAAACGCGTGGGTAAACGTGGGGAAGGCAAATGGCAGCGCATCAGCTTTGAGCAACTGATCAAAGAAGTGGTGGAAGGCGGCGATCTGTTTGGCGAAGGCCACGTTGACGGTCTGCGGGCGATCCACGATCCCGATACGCCGATTGATGCCCGACACCCCGGTTTCGGCCCAAAATCCAATCAGCTACTGGTCACCAATACCAGTGATGAAGGACGTGATACATTTTTGCGTCGCTTTGCCCTGAACAGTTTCGGCAGCAAAAACTTCGGTGCCCATGGCGCATACTGTGGTCTGGCCTATCGTGCCGGATCTGGCGCGTTGATGGGCGATCTGGATAAAAATACCCACGTAAAACCCGACTGGGATAATGTCGAATTTGCGTTGTTTATGGGGACGTCTCCAGCACAATCCGGCAACCCGTTTAAACGCCAGGCACGGCAACTCGCCAGTGCCCGTTTACGTGATGACTTCCGCTATGTTGTGGTTGCACCAGCCCTACCGCTAACGACAGTGCTTGCCGACGATCGTGGGCACTGGCAGCCCGTACGCCCAGGGGCGGACTCCGCTCTGGCGATGGGGATGATCCGCTGGATAATTGAAAAGCAGCGCTATAACGCTGATTACCTGGCTATTCCAGACGTACAGGCCATGAAGCAGGCCGGGGAAAAAAGCTGGACCAACGCCACCCATCTGGTCATTACCGATGAAATTCCAACGCTCGCCGGTCAGCATTTAACGCTGGCGCATTTACGCGCAGACGCCGCCAACGAACCAACAGTCATTAACGAAGCCGGAGAGATCGTCGCCGCCAGCAGTTGCCAACGTGCCCAACTGTTCATCTCCCGTGACGTCACGCTGGCCGGGGGGCAAACGGTCACGGTAAAAAGTGGCTTCCAGTGTCTGAAAGAATCCGCTGAGAAACTGTCAATGGCGCAATACAGCCAGCAGTGTGGTGTTTCTGAGGCAGACATTGGCGCGCTGGCCGATGCTTTCACCCGTCACGGACGAAAAGCAGCAGTGATCACGCACGGTGGGATGATGGCGGGTAACGGTTTTTATAATGCCTGGTCGGTAATGATGCTCAATGCGTTGATCGGGAACCTGAGCCTCGAAGGCGGCGTGTTCGTCGGCGGCGGTAAGTTCAACGGCGCAACTGACGGCCCGCGCTACAATATGGACAGTTTTGCCGGGAAGGTGAAACCTAAAGGTCTGAGCATCGCCCGCAGCAAGACAGCCTATGAGTCTTCCGAAGAGTACCGCAACAAAGTCGCCGCCGGGCAATCGCCCTTCCCGGCCAAAGCGCCCTGGTATCCGTTTGTCGCAGGCCAGCTTACCGAATTGCTGGTCTCAGCACTGGAAGGTTATCCGTATCCGCTAAAGGCCTGGATCTCCAACATGACCAACCCGTTTTATGGGATTGCGGGCTTACGCGGTGTGGCAGAAGAAAAGCTAAAAGATCCTGCACGTTTGCCGCTGTTTATCGCGATTGATGCGTTCATGAACGAAACAACCGCGCTGGCGGATTACATCGTACCGGACACGCATAACTTTGAAAGCTGGGGATTCAGCGCCCCATGGGCCGGTGTCGCCAGTAAAGCCACCACCGCCCGCTGGCCCGTGGTCAGGCCCGCTACCCGCCAGACCGCTGACGGTCAACCAGTCTCAATGGAGGCTTTCTGCATCGCGGTGGCAAAACGCATTGGTCTCCCCGGCTTTGGTGACAATGCCATTGCCGACCCGCAGGGCAATCAGTATCCGCTCAACCGCGCCGAAGATTATTATCTGCGGCTGGCCGCCAACATTGCTTTTATGGGCAAAACGCCTGTGGCGGAGGCACGGGAAGAGGATATCGCGCTGACCGGGGTGCAACGAATCTTGCCGGTGATGACCCAAACGTTAAAAACCGATGAGGTGAGTCGCGTGGCGTTTATCTATTCGCGCGGTGGCCGTTTTGCGCCAGATAACAGTGGTCGGGTCGATAACCGCGTCGGCAATGCGTGGGAAAAACCGCTGCAAATATGGAATGCGGATGTCGCTGCACACCGTCATGCGATTACCGGCGAGCGCTACAGCGGCTGTCCGGCGTGGTATCCTTCGCGCCTCTCTGATGGACGTGCGGTTGAGGAGTTGTTCCCGGAACAAGAGTGGCCGTTGAAACTGATTTCCTTTAAATCGAATACCATGTCCAGCGCCACAGCGGTGATCCCGCGCCTGCATCATCTGAAGCCGGTTAATCTGGTGGCGCTCAATCCACAGGATGGTCAGCGGTATGGTTTAGCACACGGCGATATCGTGCGTATCACCACCCCTGGCGGTCAGGCGCAAGCGCAGATAAGTCTGCTCCATGGCGTCATGCCGGGTGTCATCGCCATTGAACATGGTTACGGGCATAAAGAAATGGGCGCTGCGCAGCATACGCTCGACGGTGAGCCGATGCCATTTGATAAAAAGATAAAGTCGGGAATCAATATCAACGATCTGGGCTTTGCGGATCCGACACGAAAGGTTGCCAACACCTGGCTGGATTGGGTTTCAGGAGCCGCTGTGCGTCAGGGGTTGCCAGCGAGAATTGAACGAGTATAGCTCTGCGCGAACGCATTTTACCCGGCCTACAAGACGTCGTAGGCCGGATAAGGCACTGCCGCCACTCAGCAAAAAGCGGATCAGTTATTAACCGGGATCACCGCGCCTTTATATTTGGTACGGATCCAGTCCTGGATCTCTTTGGAGTGCAGCACATCAACCAGCGCCACGATATCCTTTTTCTTCTCGTCACCGCGATGCACGGTAATGATATTGGCATACGGGTTGTTTTCACCGCTTTCTACGGCAATCGGATCTTTCACTGGATCCAGTCCGGCGTCGATTGCGTAGTTGGCGTTAATCACCACCGCATCCCCTTCTTCATTGTTATACATCTGCGGTAACAGCGCCGCTTCCACGTTAGGTAAGAACTTCAACTTTTTCGGGTTCTCTACGATGTCGCTAATGCGCGCCGTCACTTTATCCACACCCGGCTTCAGCTTGATCACACCCTCTTTTTCAAAAATCGACAGAATACGACCTTCTTCAGATACCGCATCACGCATGATCACCTTGCCACCTTCCGGCAGATCCTTCAGTGACTTCACCTTTTTCGAATAGATACCAATCGGCTCAATATGAATCGCCCCTGCGCTGACGAAATCATAGGATTTGTCGCCAGCATGATCTTTAATCACGCTATTCAGGTACGGGATATGCTGGAAGTAGTTAGCGTCAATCTCACGACCCGCCAGCGCGGTGTTCGGCAGAATGTAGTCCTGGAATGGTTTAATCTCCAGGTCTATCCCTTGCTTCGCCAGTATAGGCTTAGCCTGCTCGAGGATCTCTGCATGCGGCACGTTGGACGCGCCAACGGTCAGCGTATCTGCCCACGAGGCAAAGCTCAGGGCGCTTAAGGTTGCAGCTGCGAGTAATGTCAGTGATTTTTTCATGATGATGGTTTCCGTATTTTATTAGCGTTTATCTAACAGAGAGGTGATCACATCGCCGCAAAGCTGAATGATGAAGACGATGAGCAGAATCGTTACCGTCGCCACCAGCGTGACGTCGCTGTGGTTGCGCTGGAATCCTTCCAGATAAGCCAGGTTCCCTAAACCACCGGCACCAATCACCCCCGCCATCGCGCTGTAGCTAACCAGTGCAATCAGCGTCACGGTGATCCCGGACACCAGAGCGGGTGAGGATTCCGGCAGTAAAACCCGAAAAACAAGCGTCGTCAGACGTGCGCCCATCGAGCGCGTCGCTTCAATAACGCCTTTATCGACTTCACGCAGGGCGATTTCGACCAGGCGTGCGTAAAAAGGTGCAGCCCCCACAATCAACGCGGGCAACGCGGCATTGGCGCCGAGAATGGTGCCAACGATCGTTTTGGTAAACGGTATTAGCAATACGATCAGAATGATGAACGGGATCGAGCGGAAAATATTGACCACCAGCGAGATCGCGCTATACAAGGCGCGGTTCTGGAATAGTCCACCGCGAGCGGTCAGGAATAGCGCCAGCCCGAGTGCAATCCCAAGGACAAACGTTGCCGCGCCAGAAAGTGCCGTCATATAGAGCGTTTCCTGGGTCGCTGCCAGCAGTTGGTCCCACTTCAGATGGGGAAACAGATCTTCAGGCATGTTGAATCACCTCGCCTTCAATGTCGCTCTGGCGCAGGTCGGCCAAAATATTGTTCAATTGTTCCTCAGAGGCCACAACGTGCACCCAGAGCTGACCAAACACACCGTGCGCGGTTTGCGTCATCTTGCCGTGCAAAATGTTAAACGGCAGGCCATAGCGTAAGGTCAATTCGCCAACCACTGGCCGATGCGTACGTTGCCCGGTAAACGTAAGCCTGATCACCACGCCGCCAAGTTCGCTGGCCAGCTGCGGGTTGAATTCGTCTTCCTCGGCATATTGACTCACCTGACGAACGAACTGTCGGGTGATCGGTTGCTGTGGATGGGTAAAAACAGTAAGTACATCGCCCTCTTCAACCACCCTGCCGTTTTCCATTACCGCGACGCGATCGCAGATCTTGCGTACCACGTGCATTTCATGGGTGATCAGCACGATGGTTAATTTGAAGCGACGGTTAATATCGAGCAGTAACTCCAGAATCTGATCGGTAGTTTGCGGATCCAGGGCTGACGTAGCCTCGTCACAGAGCAGTACATCAGGATTATTCGCCAGCGCGCGGGCGATCCCTACGCGCTGCTTTTGGCCGCCACTGAGCTGCGATGGATACGCATTTTCGCGACCGCTCAGACCGACAAGGGTAATCAGCTCGGCCACTCGCGCCTTAATCATCGCTTTCGGCTCACCGGCAATTTGCATAGAGAAAGCGATATTTTCACTGACGGTGCGTGACCACAGTAAATTAAAGTGCTGAAACACCATGCTGATTTTCAACCGTGCCTGACGCAACGATTCCCCGCGGGCGGCGGAAATATCCTGACCGTTAATCGTCACGCTACCGGAGGACGGTTTTTCCAGACCATTGAGCAAACGTATTAAGGTGCTTTTTCCCGCCCCGCTGTAACCAATGATCCCGTAAATCTGCCCCTGCTCAACCGTCAGGTTGACATCATCGACAGCGGTAATAGAAAGCCTGCCTGGCGTAAACACTTTCGAAATATTTTTCAGGACAATCATGTCGTTTGGGTATCCGCTGCTGCTTATTGTTATCCTGCTAGTGCTTTTGGCTGTTTAGCAGTATGGATGTCCAAATGAGTGTAATCAGCGAGATTGACTTTTAAAATGAATTAAAAAGAATTTGATATAACTTTTAGAAATATGAAGACATTCGAGCCGGGATGACAGGATAACCCTCATCTGAGAGGACAAATGCAGGTTGTTGCGCAACAAACCTCGACGGTGGACAACCTCTTTATCCATACCTATGAACAAATTAGTGAATATTTCTTGTGAAACTGCACAGAACTCTTTTGAAACGCTGTTTCCATTTTCCTTTTTGATAATTTTCAGCGTATAATGCGCGCCAATTGTCTCTTGAATGGTTTCAGCACATTGACCTGTAAAACTCAACGACTACAAAACTCACCATCCCGTTGGGCTGAAACGCAAGCACACATTCCTCTGCACGCTTTATCGATGTCACCTATTCTTAGAGCGAGGCATCACAACTTTCGTAACTCAGGTTTAGCTTTCCATCCGTGCGCGATGGAAGCCAGATTTCCATATCCTTCTCAACTTAAAGACTAAGACTGTCATGAAAAAGACGAAAATTGTTTGCACCATCGGTCCGAAAACCGAATCCGAAGAGATGTTAACCAAAATGCTGGACGCGGGCATGAACGTCATGCGTCTGAACTTCTCCCACGGTGATTACGCAGAACACGGTCAGCGCATCAAGAATTTGCGCAACGTCATGAGCAAAACCGGTAAAAAAGCCGCTATTCTGCTCGACACCAAAGGTCCGGAAATCCGTACCATTAAGCTGGAAGGCGGCAACGACGTTTCTCTGAAAGCGGGCCAGACCTTCACTTTCACTACCGACAAATCTGTTGTGGGCAACAATGAAATCGTTGCTGTTACCTATGAAGGCTTCACTAAAGACCTGTCCGTCGGTAACACCGTTCTGGTCGACGATGGTTTGATCGGCATGGAAGTTACCGCTATCGAAGGTAACAAAGTTATTTGTAAAGTGCTGAACAACGGCGACCTGGGCGAAAACAAAGGCGTTAACCTGCCGGGCGTTTCCATTGCCCTGCCAGCACTGGCTGAAAAAGACAAACAAGACCTGATCTTCGGTTGCGAACAAGGCGTTGACTTCGTTGCAGCCTCCTTTATCCGTAAACGTTCTGACGTCGTTGAAATCCGCGAGCACCTGAAAGCGCACGGCGGCGAAAACATCCAGATCATCTCCAAAATCGAAAACCAGGAAGGCCTGAACAACTTCGACGAAATCCTCGAAGCGTCTGACGGCATCATGGTTGCTCGTGGCGATATGGGCGTTGAGATCCCGGTTGAAGAAGTTATCTTCGCGCAGAAAATGATCATCGAAAAATGTATCCGCGCACGTAAAGTCGTTATCACTGCGACCCAGATGCTGGACTCCATGATCAAAAACCCGCGTCCGACCCGTGCTGAAGCTGGTGACGTTGCTAACGCCATCCTCGACGGTACCGACGCAGTCATGCTGTCTGGTGAGTCTGCAAAAGGTAAATACCCGCTGGAAGCCGTTACCATCATGGCGACCATCTGTGAGCGTACTGACCGCGTGATGACCAGCCGTCTGGACTTCAACAACGACAGCCGCAAACTGCGCATCACCGAAGCCGTTTGCCGTGGCGCGGTTGAAACTGCAGAAAAACTGGATGCTCCGCTGATCGTCGTCGCAACCCAGGGCGGTAAATCTGCTCGCGCAGTACGTAAATACTTCCCGGATGCCACCATCCTGGCGCTGACCACCAACGAAACTACCGCGCGTCAGCTGGTGCTGAGCAAAGGCGTTGTTGCACAGGTGGTTAAAGAAATCAGCTCTACCGATGATTTCTATCGCCTGGGTAAAGAAGTTGCTCTGGAAAGCGGTCTGGCACAGAAAGGTGACGTTGTGGTGATGGTTTCCGGTGCGCTGGTTCCGAGCGGCACCACCAATACGGCATCTGTTCACGTGCTGTAATAATTCCATCGCGAATTAATTTGCTTAAAAAGCGCCCTTGCGGCGCTTTTTTATTTTCTTGATAGCCACGATTAATAAAAAATCAAATCGGATTTCACTATCCAATCCGAGATTATCTAAGATGAATCCGATGGAAGCTTTCTGTTTTCTCACGAGTTTTTAGCTGTTTTTGCACAATTCGATGCTTCTTTGAGCGAACGATCAAAAATAAGTGCATTCCCATCAAAAAAATATTCTCAACATAAAAAACTTTGTGTAATACTTGTAACGCTACATGGAGATTAACTCAATCTAGAGGGTATTAATAATGAATCGTACTAAACTGGTACTGGGCGCGGTAATCCTGGGTTCTACTCTGCTGGCAGGTTGCTCCAGCAACGCTAAAATCGATCAGCTGTCTTCTGACGTTCAGACTCTGAACGCTAAAGTTGACCAGCTGAGCAACGACGTGAACGCAATGCGTTCCGACGTTCAGGCTGCTAAAGATGACGCAGCTCGCGCTAACCAGCGTCTGGACAACGCAGCTACTAAATACCGTAAGTAATAGTATCTGTGTAATAGAAATGGCGCACATTGTGCGCCATTTTTTTTGCTCTGAATTTCCCTTCCCTGCTATTGCGTTACGCGCACCTCTGCATCCCCTCCTGGTACACCATTACGCGCAGACTTCACATCCGCACCATTGCTCACGACCGAGGCTTGCCCGGCGGTCACGGTGACAGGATAGCCCGCACGGCGATACAACGCTCGTTCCACCAGGCTATTATCCACGGCTTTGTCGTCTTTAAACGAGGTAAAACCGGCTGGTAGTACATATGGCATGGTCTGGACGTTTTGTTCCTCTTCCGGTGACAGCGGTCGATGCACTTCGACATACCTCATGCCGTTCGGCTCTATCGAATATTTTATCGGCTCATTAATCACCCTGACAGGCGTACCTGGTCGCACCTGCTCGAACAACGCTTTGATGTCCGGTGCATTCATGCGAATACAGCCGGAACTCACACGCAAGCCCACGCTGTCCGGCGCGCTGGTGCCATGGATCAGGTATTCACCGTTTCCATGCGCCAGACGCAGTGCAAAGCGCCCTAACGGATTATTTGGCCCCGCAGGCACTACCGGCGGTAATGTTATGCCGCGCTCCAGAGAGCGTTTACGGATGCCCGGTGTAGGGGTCCAGGTCGGATTGGGGATTTTCTGACCAACCCGCGTTTCCATTACCGGCGTTTCCAGCCCCTGCAAACCGATACCAATCGGGAATACCTGAACACTATTCTCTCCCGGCGGGAAGTAATACAGACGCAGTTCCGCCAGATTCACAATAATGCCTTCGCGTGGCGCATCTGGCAGCAATAATTGCGAGGGAATAGTGATCAGCGTTCCGGGTTTAGGGACGGGGGCAATAGTATTGTTGGCTTCAAGGATCAGCATTGCGGCGGTATCAAACTTACGGGCAATCGCCTGTAGGTTTTTATCGCCTTCCTGCACGGTGTAGGTTTGATTTTGCCCGACAAGACGGCTGTTAGCCTGTGGCAAAGGGTAATCGACCGCCCAGGCGGCCTGTATAGCGCTGTAAGCGCCGATCAGCATTAACGTAATAACAGACGCGCGTTTCATACTCACTCACCCCCCTGGCGTTATTGCCGGATGACGGCAAACGTCCGATCCGGCCTACGAGTCATTGCGATGCCTTGCACGGAATCATTCCAGTCAGCCTGAAAGATGACGTGTTTTATCAGTTTAGCTAAGAGTTGCGGCTTTGGTGCGGATCGCCCGAATCATCGCCTCCAGCCCCTGTGAACGTGAAGGTGTGAGATGCTGTGCGAGCGCCATTTTTTCGAACCACGGACGCACATCAAAATTCACAATATCCTGAGCCGTCATCCGGTCATACAAAATGAAGACGACGGCGATAAGTCCTTTCACAATTGCCGCATCACTGTCGCCCTGTAATTCAATAATACCTTCAGCATTCTGCCGCATAACAATCCATACCTGACTTTGACATCCCTGAATGCTATTTTCCGGGCAGCGATCGTCGGCAGTTAATTCCGGCAGGCGCTGACCCAGTTCAATGATGTACAGGTATTTCTCTTCCCAATTAGCGCAACGCAGAAAATTACGCAACAGTTTTTCTTTATCCGGTAGCGCAGCCATAATGCCTCCCTGTTATCCCAGCAAGTGATGAATACGCTTGAGTCCCGTCACCAGGCGATCCACTTCTTCATGGGTGTTATACATGGCAATGGAAGCCCGGCACATCGCGGGAACGTGATAATAAGCCATCAACGGCATAGCGCAGTGATGCCCCGTCCGCACTGCAATTCCATAGTTATCAAGAAAGCTACCGACGTCATACGCGTGATGTTTGCCGAGGTTAAACGCAATCACGCCCAGACGGTTTTCCGGGCCGTAGAGCGTCAGATCAGGTACCTCCGCCAGTTGCTCCAGCGCATAGCGCATCATGAACTGTTCATATTCGCTGATTTCACTAAGCCCCAACGCGCTAACATATTCAATGGCCGCTCCCAGACCGATAATCCCTCCGGTGTTCGGCGTTCCGGCTTCAAAACGCCAGGGGGCTTTAGCCCACGTCGTTCCCTGGCTCAGACTGACGGTTGCTATCATCGAGCCACCGCCTTCCCACGGTGGCATTTCCTGCAGCAGCGACTCTCTGGCATACAACACGCCAATGCCGGTGGGTCCATACAGCTTATGTCCGGAGAAGACATAAAAGTCGCAATCCAGCGCCTGCACGTCCACCGGGTGGTGCATGACCGCCTGCGCGCCGTCTACCAGCACCTTTGCGCCGTACTGATGCGCCAGCGCGATCATCTCCGGCAGCGGATTTTCAGTGCCCAGCACATTAGATACGTGGGTAATGGCCAACAGTTGCGTACGGTCATCAAACAGCGTCGATAGCGTTTCCAGTTGCAACGTCCCGTCGGCATTCAGTGGGATAACACGCAGTTCCGCACCTACACGGGCGCACAGCATCTGCCAGGGGACAATATTGGCGTGGTGTTCCATTTCACTGATGATGATGTTATCACCCGCCCGAACATTGCTATTGCCCCAGCTGTTCGCCACCAGGTTGATGCCCTCCGTCGTACCGCGAACAAACACCAGCTCTTCGGCTGAACGCGCGTTAATAAACAATGACGCCAGCTTACGGACATTCTCCATTTTTTCCGTTGCCTGAGCGCTGAGCGTATGAATCCCCCGATGGACAGCCGCATAGCCATGCCGATAAAACTCTGCCTCGGCATCAATCACCTGGTTGGGCTTTTGCGCACTGGCAGCACTGTCGAGGTAAGCCAGCGGTAAGCCGTTGACCTCACGCGTCAGGACCGGAAAGTCCGCCCGTACTTTTTCAATGGGAAATGTCATGCTACGCCTCCTGGCAGACGTTGGGCTATCCGCGCCAGTACCTGTTGTTTCAGCGTTTCATCGCTCAGAGCTTCCGTCAGTTCAGCGGCAAACGCGTAGAGAATCATTTGTTGGGCATCCTGCTGGCCGATCCCGCGCGAACGCAGATAGAACATCTGCTCGTCGTCGATCCGCCCTACCGTCGCCCCGTGGCTGCATTTCACGTCGTCGGCATAGATTTCAAGCTGCGGCTTAGTATCCACTTCCGCCAGTTTACCGAGCAGCAAATTATTGTTGGTCATCTGACCGTCGGTTTTAATCGCGTGCTGCGCCACGTTGATCAAGCCATTGAACACCGCCCGGCCTTTATCGCTGACGATGGTTTTATGCAGTTGCCGGCTGTTGCAATATCCTTTGTTATGCTCAAGCCAGGTTCGGGTATCGCAAACTTCATTTTTCACCGGCATCGCCAGGCTGTTAAGGCGCAGTGTGCTGTTCTCCCCATTAAGCTGGGTACTGGTGTTATGGCGTAATACCGCACCACCGAGTAAGAAGCTGTAGCTCACCGCCGTGGCATCTGCCCCTAACTGGATATCGTTATGCGCGAAATGGTGGCTAACCGGATTCTCAAACGCCAGTTTGATATGGTGAAAATGGGCATTTGCCGCCACGTTCATCGTTAAGCGTGCACCGGTAAAATGTCGATGCGCATTCAGGCTAACATAGTGCTCAATGACGGTAGCCTCTGCACCTTCGGCCAGTTCAAGATGGTGACGATAGTGCGCGGTATTCACCTCATCACCTGCCAGCCCCTGGGTGATGTGCATCAACAGCAGCGGTTTCGCTGGACGTTGATATCGTTTGACCTGAATGTGCGTGACGCTGCGTGAGAGGCTTTCGGTCAGATGCAGGAACACCTCTGGCTGGATAGCCGCAGGGAGCGCCTGACGCGCATCATCAACGGTAATGTCAAAACCGCTACCTTCTGTGCTGTCGCTCAGCGTTGGAGAGAATTGCCCGTCGACAAATACCAGTCGTATGGCATCAATAGCCGGTGCCAACGCTTCACACTGGGCTGACGTTATCTCAGCAACATCACTGACAAACTGGCTGTTGGTTAACCCTTCCAGCGGCGTATATTTCCAGTCCTCATGTTTACGCGTCGGCAACCCCAGCCGTAACATCTGTTGCAGGTGTTGTTGCGCATGCTGTGAGCGACGCTCACCCTGCGCTTCAAACAGATGATGCCACTGCTGGAGCACGTTACTGCTGTTCACTAAGCCAGCCATACCCTTGCTCCTCCAGCTGTTTAACCAACGTAAAATCACCGGACTTCACAATGCGCCCCTGGTAGAGAACGTGGACATAATCGGGTTTGATATAGTCGAGGATTCGCTGGTAGTGGGTGACGATAATAAATGAGCGTTGCCCGTCGCGTAGCGAGTTCACGCCGTCTGCGACGATTTTCAGCGCGTCGATATCCAGACCAGAGTCAGACTCATCAAGAATGCACAACTGAGGCTCCAGTACCGCCATTTGCAAAATGTCATTACGCTTTTTCTCTCCGCCGGAGAAGCCCACGTTGACCGAACGGGTGAGCAAATCTTCCGGCATCTTCAGCAACGCAATTTTTTCTTCCATCAGATCCTGGAAGTCAAACCTGTCCAGCGACTCTTCGCCACGGTAGCTGCGCACAGCATTCAGTGCCGTTTGCAGGAAAAACTGATTACTGACGCCGGGGATTTCTACCGGATACTGAAATGCCATAAAGATGCCTTCACCGGCACGGTCTTCCGGTGACAGTTCCAGTAAATCCTTACCGTTGAATTCTACCGTCCCGCCAGTGACTGCATAATCTTCTCGTCCGGCGAGTGTCGCAGACAACGTGCTTTTCCCGGAACCGTTCGGCCCCATAATGGCGTGGACTTCTCCGGGGCGAATCTCAAGACTCAGCCCACGCAGAATCGCCTTATCTTCCACACTGACCTGTAAATCTTTAATGCTTAACATGTGCTTTCCTTAAATTTTAGCCGACGCTGTGTTCAAGACTTATGGCGAGAAGTTTTTGCGCTTCCACAGCAAATTCCAGCGGCAGCTCAGAGAACACGTCTTTACAGAAACCATTGACGATCATCGAGATAGCATCTTCTTCGCTGATCCCACGTTGCAGGCAGTAAAACAGCTGATCTTCGCCAATACGCGAGGTCGTCGCTTCATGTTCAAGCTGAGCGCTGTTGTTACGGCACTCCACATACGGGAAAGTATGCGCCCCACAGTCCGCCCCGATCAGCATCGAGTCACATTGGGTATAGTTGCGGGCGTTAGTGGCGGTAGGCATAATTTTCACTAAGCCGCGGTAGCTGTTCTGGCTATGTCCGGCAGAAATCCCTTTCGAGATAATGGTCGATTTCGTGTTCTTGCCAATGTGGATCATTTTGGTGCCGGTATCGGCCTGCTGATGACCGCTGGTCAGCGCAACGGAGTAGAATTCGCCGATCGAATTATCACCGCGCAAAATGCAGCTCGGGTACTTCCAGGTAATGGCTGAACCGGTCTCTGACTGCGTCCATGACATTTTGCTGTTTTCGCCTTCACACAGCGCACGTTTGGTCACGAAATTCAGGATGCCGCCGGTATTGCCATCGCCGGGGAACCAGTTTTGTACCGTTGAATACTTTACCTCAGCATCTTTATGGATGATCACCTCAACCACCGCCGCATGCAGTTGGTAACTGTCACGCACCGGCGCCGAACAACCTTCGATATAGCTGACGTAACTCCCCTCATCCGCCACCAGAATCGTGCGTTCAAACTGTCCGGTTTTTTCTGCATTGATACGGAAATAGGTCGACAGTTCCATTGGGCAACGCACGCCTTTCGGCACATAAATAAACGTGCCGTCTGATGCTACCGCCGCATTCAGCGCGGCAAAGAAATTGTCATTCCCCGGGACGACGGTACCGAGGTATTTTTTTACCAGTTCAGGATGATCGTGGATGGCTTCGCCGAACGAGCAGAAAATAATACCCTGTTCCGCCAGCTTATCGCGGTAGGTCGTTGCGACTGACACCGAATCGAAAATGGCATCCACCGCCACCTCTTTGCCTTCACGGACCGGTACGCCAAGCTGCTCGAACGCGTCCTCAACCTCTTTGCTTAAAAATGCATTCGCGCCCGTTTGTTGCACCGCTCCCGGTTCAGAGGCGCAGGTTTCATCACAATTACCGCAAGAAGGTGCAGAGTAATAGCTGTAATCCTGGTAGTTCAGTTTGTCATAGTGCGCTTTTAGCCAGTGTGGTTCTTCCATCGTCAGCCACGCGTTAAACGCATTCAGACGGAATTCCAGCATCCAGTCGGGTTCATTTCGTTTTGCCGAAATCGCGCGCACGACCTCTTCGTTGATCCCTTTGGCCAGCTCATCGGTTTTGAGTTGGGTAAAGAACCCCTCTTTGTAATTGAGGTGCCCGCCAGCCCAGGTGTTGACATCGTCAGTTGCTTCAGTATTACGAGACATAGTACCGCCTATACCCCAAAGCTTTCGCCACAGCCACATTCGTTCTGGGCTTTCGGGTTATGAAATTTAAATAACTGATTTAATCCTTCACGCACGAAATCGACTTCAGTTCCATCGATAAACGGCATCGCCTGTAACGGGACATAAAGTCTGGCGCCCTCTGTTTCAAAGAGCAGATCGTCTTTCTCAGGTTGCTTGACGGTGTCCAGCACATAGCCAAATCCCGCGCACCCGGTTTGTTTCACGCCTAACCGCACACCCAACATATCGGGTTGCCTTGCCACCAGTTCACGGATATGCGCCGCTGCCGCTGGCGTTAACGTCAGCCCGCGCCACGCAAAATCGTTGGGATTAAATGTTCCTGAATGCAATTCCATAGGGTTACCTCGAGTCACTAGCTTTTAAGCTATAACACCATGTTAGTGATAATGATTATCACTTCAACCCCTCAACAGCAGGGGCATTCGGGTTAACCGCCCTTTTTGACGACTTTTATTAAGCATAGACCCTGCGGCGAGGGTTAACAGGGATGGATTTTTTTATTCAATACATTGATTAATAATAGATTATGAATGTGTAATCGTTCCGGCAGGTCAAATGCTAAAAGATGTATAGATAATGTCTATTTAAGGGATAGGTGGGGATGACTACGGGGGAGCAATACGGCCCAAAGCGCATGTGGGCCATAAAAAACCCTTAAGTCTGCTTGCTGGCAGGCTTAAGGGTTCCGGCCCCATCCGGCGCTTATCTCCGGCACTCACAATGGCTTAGCTCTTGAAGGGGCGATCAGAAGAATCTCATACACTGATAAATTTTTTTTAACACAAATTGCGCTTTGACTATTTGATAAACACACTCAATCACATAGTTAGCACTGTGTCTCATTCAGTGCGTCCAGCAACAGTCGCAACCCCGCAGGCTGGTGATCGCGGGAAAGATATAAACCATAAATCGGCAGGCGTTTAGGCTGTAGTTGGGGTAGAAGTCGTATTAATCTCCCCTGCGCCAGCCCTTCTCTCGCCTCCTGCTCAGGTACCAACGCAATCCCCATCCCCGCCAGGGCGGATTCACATAGCAGTGACGAGATACCGGCGCTTAAATTACCTTTAATGGCCACAGTGACAGCTTGCCCTTGCGCATCCAGAAAATGCCATGACTTTCCGGCGAATCCGCTGTAATAAAGGCAATTATGCTGCGCAAGATCGTCGACGTTTTTTGGGATGCCATGCTGGTTAAGATAATCCACGGAGGCACATAACACCGATTCACAATCCCCTAAGCGCCGGGCAATCGTTCCAGGTTCGGGGTTTTCCGTGATGCGGATCGCCACATCGATACGCTCTCCAACCAGGCTTACCGGTTGATTGTTGATCTCAACTTCAATGCGGAGGTCAGGATAGCGAGCAAGAAACGCGGGCAGCACCGGCGCCAGAATATGTATGGCGGTAAAATGTGCACACGCCACACGTAGCGTGCCCGATGGAGTTTGCGCGAGCCCGGCGGCACCGATATCTCGCGAAAGCTGTGCCAGGGTGCGGGTTTTCACCAATGCCTCTTCACCGGCAGGCGTGATTGTCAAGCGCCGTGACGAACGATGGATAAGCCGCGCCCCGGTCCACTTTTCCATCTCATCCAGATAGCGACTGACCATCGGCCGGGAAAGCCCCAGCGCGCGCGCGGCGGCACTCAAACTGCCTAAATCACAGATATGGTTAAAAACTGTTGCCGCCATGACTCTGTCCATTGCATCCCATCCGATCGTTTTATGAAACTCAGCATGTCCTGATATGGGAATTCTAACAGATCCGAATTTCCTTAAAATACGGGAACGATCAAAAGACAATGTCCTGCACAAGGTTCCCCGTTATGAAAATCAATACACTGGCTATGCTGTTACCCCTGTTTGCCTCTTCGGCATTTGCCGCTCCACTACAGTTGGATGTCTACAATCCGCAGGAAAAGGCTATTTTCCCGGTCTCTTCTACGCTGGTGTCCGGCCCGAAAGAAGCGATTTTGTTTGATGCCCAATTCAGCACCAAAGACAGTGAAAAACTGGTGCAACTGATTCGCACCAGCGGTAAGACGCTGAAAGCCATTGTGATCACGTCTGGCGATCCGGATTTCTACTTTGGCCTTGAGCCACTTGTCAAAGCCTTCCCCGGTGTCAAGGTGTTGGCTACGCCGCACGTGGTGGATCATATTCGTGCCACCAAAGAAGCCAAATTACAGTTCTGGAGCCCACAGATGAAAGATGGTGCGCCAACATCGCTCACTGTACCGCAGGCCACCACGCAAACACGCTTTACGGTTGATGGCGAAACGCTCGAATTACGCCATCCTAATGACTATGCGGCGTATGTCTGGATCCCGGCGAACCGCGCCATCATTGGCGGAACCGGTATCGCTTCAGGTATTCACGTCTGGACAGCGGACACGCAGTCATCGGCAGAGCGCACGGCATGGCGAAACGTGCTGAGTGAAATGCAGCAATTACATCCCACTCAGGTGATTCCCGGTCATTATATTGGTGAACGCCCGACGGGTGATAAAGCGATTCACTTCACCCAGGATTATTTGCAGTCGTTTGAGCAGGCGCTGGGCGCGAAAAAAGGTTCAGCCTACGTGATAAAAACAATGACCGCAGCATGGCCGGGCCTTGCAGACGAAAGCTCTCTGGAGCTGAGTGCGAAAGTGAATACCGGTGAGATGAAGTGGTAAACAAGGTTTAAGGCAAAAAATAACCCCGAACACATGTGTCGGGGTTTTTATTACGACAGGCATACCGGAATCAATGAACGCCCAGGCGCCAGGCAAAATAGATCTCTTCTTTCAGTTCAGTCGAAGAGAGCGTTAATAAATCGGCAAACTCCAGCTCTAATTGTTTCAATCTTTTCAGGTACTGAGCTGGTGAAAGATCGGTTTTATCACGACGTAAAAATTCTATTGCCAGTTGGGCCGGGTCTAATTGGGTAGACATATCATCCTCGCTTGTGTTCAGAACCTGCACAGTATAACACCATTACCTGCGCAGATAATGACCAAACTCAACATGCATCACAAAATAGCGGTCGTCAGTCGCGAGGTGCAGCATAACCGACCCTGCTCATCAAAGATCTCGATTTGCCACACCTGATGACGTGAACCGGTATGCACAGGGCTGCACACCCCTCTGACGAGCCCTTCACGTGCAGAACGAACGTGGTTGGCGTTAATCTCAAGGCCCACCACTTTTTGAGTGCCCATCGTACACAGATATCCAGCCACCGAGCCAATGCTCTCAGCCAGCACGACAGACGCCCCGCCGTGCAGCAAACCAAAGGGTTGTTTGGTGCGATGATCCACGGGCATTGTGGCTTCCAGAGTATTGTCGCCGATATGCACAAAACGAATATCGAGCAGCCCGACCATATTTCCTTCACCCATGGCGTTGAGCGCCTCGAGTGTGACTTCACGTTTCCAGATCATCCTATAATCTCCAGTAATGCCTGTAATGGGTGGCGAACGCCTGTGCCTTCTACGCGTTTAACCTGGCTTCGACATGAATACCCGGCAGCCAGACAACGGTTACGCGGCAATCGTTGCATTGCCTGGTGCCATGATAACTCATAGATCCCCAGTGAGTTCTGATGATTCTTCACTTCGTGACCATAGGTACCCGCCATCCCGCAGCACCCCACGCTGACGTTTTCCAGTTTGGCCCCAAACCGGGCAAAAATCGCGGCCCACTGCGCAGGCGCTCCCGGCAGAGCGGTCACTTCGGTACAGTGTCCGAAGAAGTACCACGGTTCGCCACCGATAGCGACCGGCGGTTGTGACGCCAGTACAGCCGATAACCACTCATTGACCAGTAAGACATGGAAATCACCGCGCTGCTCGCCGAGCGCCAGCGTGTATTCATCGCGATAACATAGCACCAGCGCCGGATCGACACCGACCATTGGGATATTCAGCTTTGCCACCCGGTTGAGGAATTCAGCGGTCTTTTTCGCCGTTTTCGCAAACCGGTTTAAAAAGCCCTTTATATGCTGCGCTTTGCCGTTAGGCGAGAATGGCAACAACACCGGCTGCAAACCCAATTTTTCTACCAGTCGGATGAAATCGGCCACTACCTTTGCATCGTAATAGCTGGTGAAAGGGTCCTGCACCACCAGCACCGTACGTGCTTTTTGCTCCTGGCTGAGAGCTTCAAGCTGTTCCAGCGTCATATTGGCCGAACGATGCCCGACCAACTGTCGTTGTAATGATGGTGCAGACAACAGCGGCAAATCCACCATGCCGATGTGTTTTTTAGCCAGATTACGTACCAGTGGTTGATTGATGAAAAAGTTGAACGTTTTAGGTGCGCGCGCCATCAGCGGTGCATAACTCTCAACGGTGGCGACCATGTGATCGCGAAGCGGGCGCAGATAGCGCGTGTGATACAGCTGCAGGAAGCGCGAGCGGAATTCCGGAACGTCAATTTTTATCGGGCACTGCGTAGAACAGGCTTTACATGCCAAACACCCGGACATCGCCTCTTTCACTTCATGCGAGAAATCATACTCGCCCTTACGTGCATGCCAGCTGTTCCGGGTTCGGGCGATTAGCGTACGTAAACTGGCACGTTTTTCTGGCAACTCTTTTTCCAGTTTCACGGGGTCGATCCCACGATCGGCCAACAGGCGCAACCATTCCCGTACCAGCGTTGCCCGCCCTTTTGGCGAGTGAATGCGATTGAGGCTAATTTTCATCGACGGACACATCGGGCTTTTGGCATCGAAGTTAAAGCATAACCCGTTGCCGTTACACTCCATTGCCCCACGCCACTCCTGTCGAACGGCCAGCGGGATTTGACGATCGTAAGTCCCACGTTTAACCGCATCCACTTTCATCATTGGCGCATCGATGGCTTCCGGAGGGCAAATTTTCCCCGGATTGAGCCGGTTTTGCGGATCAAACGCCGACTTCACTTTGCGCAGTTCGCGATACAGTTCCTCGCCAAAGAATGCCGGACTGTACTCAGCACGGAAACCTTTCCCGTGTTCGCCCCATAGCAGACCACCGTATTTGGCCGTCAGCGCCACCACATCATCAGAGATGCGCTTCATCAGCACTTCTTGTTGCGGATCGCACATATCCAGCGCGGGTCTGACGTGCAGCACCCCGGCATCCACGTGACCAAACATGCCATAGCTCAGGCCATGACTATCGAGTAGCGCACGGAACTCGGCAATATAGTCGGCCAGGTGTTCCGGCGGTACGCAGGTATCTTCGGCAAACGGAATCGGCTTCGCAGAGCCTTTGGCATTACCCAGCAGACCAACGGCCTTTTTCCGCATGGCGTAGATGCGCTCGACACCAGCTAGTTCGGTACACAACTGCCAGCCAATTACGCCGGCTTCCTGCCGGGCAATTAGCCCGTCCAGACGTTCACACAGCGCACTGACCTGAGAATCAATTAATGCTTCATCGTCACCAGCAAACTCGACGATATTCAGCCCGAGCATCTCTTTATCCGGGACATCGGTAATCAATTCGCTGACGGAGTGCCAGACAATATCTTCACGCGCCAGATTAAGCACTTTTGAATCGACGGTTTCGACCGACAGCGCGCGCGCTTCCACCATCACTGGCGCATTACGCAATGCAGAGTCAAACGAATCGTATTTGACGTTGACCAGTCGCCGAACTTTAGGCAGCGGCGTGATATCAAGGCGGGCTTCGGTGATAAATGCCAGCGTACCTTCGGAACCCGTAAGGATGCGGGTTAAATCAAACTCGGTCATCTCATCATTGAAGACGTGCCGCAGGTCGTAGCCGGTTAAAAAGCGATTGAGCTTTGGAAACTTGTCAATGACCAACTGTCGGTTCTCACGACACCGTTCATAAACCGTCTTATAGATGCGCCCAATCGCCGTATTGTTTTTACCGAGCATTTCGGCAAATTCAACCGGCATCGGCTGGGTATCGAGAATATCCCCGCCCATCAATACCGCGCGAATACCCAGCACGTGATCGGAGGTTTTACCGTAGACCAGCGAACCTTGCCCGGAAGCGTCGGTGTTGATCATTCCCCCCAACGTCGCCCGGTTACTGGTGGACAATTCAGGCGCAAAGAAATAGCCGTAGGGTTTCAGATATTGGTTAAGCTGATCTTTTATCACCCCCGCCTCTACCCGCACCCAACCTTCCTGCACATTGATTTCAATGATGCGGCTCATGTAACGGGACATATCAACAATAATGCCCTGATTAAGCGCCTGCCCGTTGGTGCCTGTGCCGCCGCCGCGAGGGGTAAAAATCAACGACGAAAAGAGCGGTTCTGACGCCAGGCGGGCAATAAGCGCCACATCAGCCGTCGAACGAGGGAAAACCACGGCATCAGGCAGAAGCTGATAGATACTGTTATCCGTCGACATTGTCAGACGATCGGCATAGCTCGTTGCCGTATCGCCCGTGAATCCTTGCTGCTCCAGCGCCTGCAAAAAATTGAGCACCAGTTGAACGACACCTGGCGCCTGAGAAATTTGTGGAATCATTATAGTGACCCTTTCCTGCGGTCTGTGTTGTGAATTTAATCGTTTGCGTGTTGCTTTGTTTGTTGTATCACATTTTTTTCTAATACGCTCAGCAGATTTACAGGCAGAATCCGCCTGTTCAAAACCGCTGAAATTGCTCATCATTATAGAGTGTGATTAACGTGTTCACGTCGCGTCAACGTTCTGACGCAAAGACAAAGGTGAAAAGTATTTATGGTAAATTTCCGTCAGCCCAGGGATATTGCACAAGTGCTGCTATCGGTGCTGTTTTTAGCCATCATGATTGTGGCCTGTCTCTGGATTGTGCAACCCTTTATCCTCGGTTTTGCCTGGGCAGGTACGGTGGTCATTGCGACCTGGCCCATCCTGATACGTATACAAAAATTGCTGTGGGGACGCCGTTCGCTGGCCGTGCTGGTGATGACCCTGTTGTTAGTTCTGTTATTTATTATTCCTATCGCTCTGTTGGTCAACAGCATCGTTGATGGCAGTGGTCCTCTGATTCATGCCGTTACCGCTGGTGATATGACGCTGCCGGATCTGGCGTGGTTAAACAGTATTCCTCTGGTGGGTGCCAAACTCTATGGCGCATGGCACAGCCTGTTGGATATGGGCGGTTCGGCTATCATGGCTAAGGTTCGTCCCTATATCGGTACCACAACCACCTGGTTTGTTGGTCAGGCCGCGCATATTGGCCGCTTTATGATGCACTGTGGCTTGATGTTGCTATTCAGCGCCCTGCTGTACTGGCGCGGTGAGCAGGTAGCGCTAGGCATTCGCCACTTCGCCTGCCGTCTTGCATCAAAACGCGGTGACGCGGCAATCCTGTTGGCAGCACAGGCCATTCGTGCGGTTGCATTAGGCGTGGTCGTCACCGCGCTGGTACAGGCCGTCCTCGGCGGTATTGGTCTGGCGGTAACGGGGGTACCTTACGCGACACTACTGGCGGTGTTGATGATCCTCTCCTGTCTGGTGCAACTGGGGCCTTTACCGGTGCTGATTCCGGCCATTATCTGGCTTTACTGGACAGGTGATTCTACCTGGGGCACGGTGCTGTTGGTGTGGAGTGGCGTGGTCGGAACACTGGATAACGTTATTCGTCCCATGCTGATCCGTATGGGGGCTGATTTGCCGTTGATCCTTATTCTTTCCGGGGTTATCGGCGGGTTGATTGCATTCGGTATGATTGGTCTGTTTATCGGCCCAGTGGTACTGGCTGTTTCATGGCGCCTGTTCTCCGCATGGGTCAATGAAGCCCCTGCACCGGGCACTGACCCGGATAAAATTCTCGAAGAAATCGCTGAAATCGAAAGCAATAAGTAATACAACATCAGGCGGCAACATTGCCGCCTGATTGTTTACTATTGCTGATAAATACATCGCAGCTCCCCGAACCAACCCCAGCCCCAGCCCTGTGGGAGTACTCATTTATGTCGCAAATTCTTTACAGTTTTTAAACTATTGAGATGAATCTGATCGACGTGAAAAACCAGCATGCCTACTATTACCTCAAGGCTTTAGATCAACACATTGATTTATAAGCATGGAAATCCCCTGAGTGAAACAACGAATTGCTGTGTGTAGTCTTTGCCCATCTCCCACGATGGGCTTTTTTTTATCCTGCATTTCCACGTCCCATCACGGCCTACATCACATCAGCTAGCCAATTGTTTTATTTCACTCTCACGCCAAATGCACCAACTTCACAGATTAATAACAAATAATATTGCACAAGATACTGTGACTCTCTTCAAGCCGAAATATCCACAATAATGCTATTACTATTCCACCGTCTTTTATTAAGTGATCAAATAATGAACGCATTAGAATTGCAGGCTATCCGCCATATTTTTGCTATGACGGTAGAAGAAAGCGCCGCGTATATCGCGCGTGATGGCGACATTGTTGCCTGGCAACAATGGGAAAGTGGGGAAAAAGAAATCCCGGAAAACATCGCGCGCATTTGTGCAGAAATGAAAGCAAAGAGAAAGTTAAGAATTAACGCGATCATCGAAAAAATAAATAATCGTATTGGTAATAACACAATGCGTTTTTTCCCCGATCTGGTTTCTTTTCAGGCAGTTTATCACCACGACAATTTTCTCGACTGGAAAATCTACCAATCTGCTGCAGTGGAGCTCTATGCACACAACCTCGAGCGTTTGTGTTAGGCGGTCATAACGCCATCACTACGTTGCAACACGGGCACCCGACATTATGCCCTCGCTCACGCGCAGTCTGCATACTATTTGGGCTAACACGCCCTACGCGACACAAAATACAACATCCATTTAGCCTCTTCGCCGAGTAACACATTATGAAAAACACCTATTTCTCTACTGCGATAGGGCTGTACCTTAATTACCTGGTACACGGTATGGGGGTCATTCTGATGTCCCTCAATATGTCCTCACTTGAACAGCAGTGGCAAACCAATGCAGCGGGGGTCTCGATTGTCATCTCCTCCCTTGGTATCGGTCGGTTAAGCGTCTTATTAGTTGCAGGCATGCTGTCCGATCGCTATGGGCGCAGACCGTTTATCATTTTTGGCATGATCTGCTACCTCATCTTCTTTTTTGGCATCATCAATACTCACAGCATTGTGATTGCCTACGCCTTCGGTTTTTTAGCGGGAATGGCAAACAGTTTTCTTGATGCCGGAACCTACCCCAGCCTGATGGAAGCCTTCCCCCGTTCACCCGGCACCGCCAATATCCTGATTAAAGCCTTTGTGTCCAGCGGCCAGTTTCTGTTGCCGATGGTTATCAGCCTGCTGGTGTGGGCTGAACTCTGGTTTGGCTGGTCTTTCTTGCTGGCGGCGGGAATTATGGCGGTCAACGGCATATTTTTGTTTCGCTGCCGCTTCCCTGCACATCCGGGGCCGAAGCATTCCATCATGCCATCATCCTCTTTACAGGAACCTATTCAGCCGAAGCATGGTTGTTCCCTTCTCGATCTGGGGAGTTACACCCTGTATGGCTATATCTCGATGGCCACATTTTATCTGGTTAGCCAGTGGCTGGCACAGTATGGTCAGTTTGTCGCCGGTATGCCGTATACGTTATCTATCAAGCTGTTAAGTATTTACACCTGTGGTTCTCTGCTGTGCGTATTCATTACTGCTCCCCTGGCGAGAAAAGCGGGTCGTGCCACGTCTCTGTTGATGCTGTACACCTTTATCTCCTTTGTCGCGCTGCTGGCAGTTTGCCTGCATCCAACGACCTGGGTCGTGATTACATTCGCCTTTGTCATCGGGTTCTCATCAGCCGGAGGCGTCGTGCAAATCGGTCTAACGCTAATGGCCGCTCGCTTCCCGCAGGCGAAAGGTAAAGCTACCGGTATTTACTACAGCGCGGGCAGTATCGCGACCTTCACGATCCCACTGATTACCGCCAGGCTCTCCGAAACCAGTATTGCGCACATCATGTGGTTTGATGCGGGTATCGCTGCGTTCGGTTTCCTGTTGGCACTGTTTATTGGTTATCGCAGCCGGCTTGCAGCAAAGCGTCAGTTAAACATGGCACCACTCGCACAATAATGCGGGTGCAATATTGTTCCCCTCTTCTGCAAAATAATTGGACGTATTTTTAAAATAACGGCAAAACGTCGGCCTGACGAATTAGGTTTCACAGTTTGATATGCAATATACCTGGTAACTTAAACGCCATGCTATGTAGGTACAATAACTACTGCCCGGTATATTAATCACAAGGTCGCCGAAATTTAAACTACACCGACGAGCACAGAATAATTTTAAAATCCGCAAGGAGTTGTGAAAAAATGTCTCAGAAAAAGACCTTTAACACGCCATTTCTTCTGGCGATAACCTGTATTTATTTAAGTTATTTTTTACACGGTATTAGCGTCATCACACTGGCGCAAAACATGACCTCCCTGGCTGAAAAGTTTTCAACCGATAATGCAGGGATTGCCTATCTAATTTCCGGCATTGGTCTTGGTCGACTGGTCAGTATTTTATTCTTTGGCGTTCTCTCAGATAAGTTCGGTCGTCGGGCTATCATTCTGTTAGGCGTTATTCTATATATGCTGTTCTTCTTCGGTATTCCCGCCAGCCCCAATCTGATGATTGCCTTTATTCTGGCTGTATGCGTTGGCGTAGCGAATTCAGCGCTGGATACCGGCGGTTATCCGGCGTTAATGGAATGTTTCCCTAAAGCATCCGGCTCGGCGGTTATTCTGGTTAAAGCCATGGTGTCGTTTGGTCAGATGATTTACCCCATCGTCGTCAGCACCATGCTGCTCAACCATGTCTGGTACGGCTATGCGGTCATCATCCCGGGTGTACTGTTCGTGGTCATCACCCTGATGCTGTTAAAAAGTCGCTTTCCCAGCCAGATGGTGGACGCGGGTCTCGCCAAAGATCTGCCACAGATGAACAGTAAACCCCTGGTCTGGCTGGAAGGTGTCGCTTCCGTGCTGTTTGGGGTTGCCGCATTCTCAACCTTTTATGTCATCGTGGTCTGGATGCCGAAATATGCCATGGCATTTGCTGGCATGGCAGAAACTGACGCACTAAAAACCATCTCTTACTACAGCATGGGATCGCTGGTCTGCGTATTCATCTTTGCTGCCCTCCTGAAGAAAATGGTTCGCCCCATTTGGGCTAACGTTTTTAACGCTGGTCTGGCAAGCATTACCGCTGCGGTCATTTATCTGTATCCCTCTCCGCTGGTTTGTAACGCAGGTTCGTTTCTGATTGGCTTTTCTGCTGCTGGCGGTATTTTACAGCTCGGTGTCTCGGTGATGTCAGAGTTTTTCCCGAAGAGCAAAGCCAAAGTCACCAGTGTTTATATGATGATGGGTGGTGTAGCCAACTTTATTATCCCACTGATCACCGGATACCTTTCTAACATCGGCCTGCAATACATCATTTTGCTGGACCTTGCATTTGCTCTGCTGGCATTCATCACCGCCATCATCGTCTTTATTCGCTATTACCGCGTATTTGATATCCCCCAAAATGATGTGCGGTTGGGCGAACGTTATTTTCAATAAATTGTTTAGAAGGAGTATCAAATGGACGTAACTGCAAAATATGAACTGATTGGTCTGATGGCCTACCCTATCAGACACAGTCTGTCCCCTGAAATGCAAAATAAAGCATTAGAAAAAGCGGGCCTGCCTTTTACCTACATGGCATTTGAAGTCGATAACTCAACGTTTGCTAATGCAATTGCTGGTTTAAAAGCGTTAAAAATGCGCGGCACCGGGGTATCTATGCCCAATAAACAGTTGGCCTGTGAATATGTTGATGAATTAACACCTGCCGCCAAACTGGTTGGCGCAATCAACACCATCGTTAATGATGATGGCTACCTGCGTGGTTACAACACCGACGGCACCGGCCATATTCGCGCGATTAAAGAAAGCGGCTTCGATATTAAAGGTAAAACCATGGTACTGTTGGGCGCGGGCGGCGCGTCTACAGCCATTGGCGCTCAGGCAGCCATTGAAGGCATCAAAGAAATTAAGATCTTTAACCGTAAAGATGAGTTCTTTGAAAAGGCGCAGGCATTCGCTAAACGTGTTAATGAAAACACCGACTGCGTTGTCACCGTGATCGACCTTGCCGATCGACAGGCATTTGCCGAGGCACTCGCCAGCGCGGATATTTTGACCAACGGCACGAAAGTCGGCATGAAACCGCTGGATAACGAATCTATTGTGACCGACGTTTCCCTGCTTCGCCCGGAACTGCTGGTGACCGAATGCGTGTATAACCCGCATATGACCAGGTTGTTGCAACAGGCACAACATGCCGGTTGCAAAACGATTGATGGTTACGGCATGTTGTTGTGGCAAGGGGCTGAGCAGTTCAAGCTCTGGACCGGGAAAGATTTCCCGCTGGAGTATGTCAAACAGGTTATGGGTTTTGCAGCCTGATGGGCAGTATTTGTGAATAGTTAAAGGGTAATCAATGAAAACCGTAACCGTAAGAAACCTCCTGATTGGCGAGGGTGCGCCGAAGATCATTGTCTCACTGATGGGTAAAGACATCTCAACGGTAAAAAGCGAAGCACTGGCCTATCGCGAAGCGGATTTCGACATCCTGGAATGGCGTGTTGACCATTTCGCAGATGTCGCTTCCATTGACGCAGTACTGGAAGCCGCACGTGCGATCCGTGATGTGATGGCGGATAAACCGTTGCTGTTCACCTTCCGTAGTGCCAAAGAAGGGGGTGAACAGGCTCTGTCCGTCGAAAACTATATTGCATTAAACCGCGCAGCAGTGGACAGCGGTCTGGTAGATATGATCGACCTGGAGCTTTTCACCGGTGATGAACTGGTTAAAGCGACCGTCGAGCATGCGCACGCAAAAAATGTCTTCGTTATTATGTCGAATCATGATTTTCACAAGACACCAGCAGCCGATGATATTGTCCAGCGACTGCGTAAAATGCAGGAACTTGGTGCAGATATTCCCAAAATCGCGTTGATGCCGCAAAGCAAAGCGGATGTGCTGACATTGCTTAGCGCAACGCTGGAAATGCAGGAACGCTACGCCGACCGCCCAATTATTACCATGTCAATGGCGAAAACCGGTGTGATCTCACGACTGTCCGGCGAAGTTTTCGGCTCAGCGGCGACGTTTGGTGCGGTGAAAAAAGCCTCGGCCCCAGGACAAATATCCGTAACCGATCTACGTACCGTTCTGACAATATTACACCAGGCTTAATAGCCCAATTTTTTTAAATTGCAATAAATAACGCCCTGCCCCAGATATTCGTTTTACCACGAATATCTGGCAGACGATTAAATATTTTCAAATAACGCAAAATACTATTATCGAATATAGCGATAGGCATTCGCACGAATATAACCTGGAGTTTATATGAAACTTTTAAGACCAACACGCTTAAATGGTCGGGTACCGGTATTATCTGCAGCTGACGCAATTGATTATATTCCGGATGAAGCCACACTCTGCGTATTAGGCGCTGGCGGTGGGATACTTGAAGCCACAACATTAATTAATGCACTAGCCGAGAAATATAAAAATAGCCAATCCCCACGTAATTTGTCGCTAATTAGCCCGACAGGACTGGGCGACCGTGCAGACCGGGGTATTAGTCCACTGGCACAGGAAGGTTTAGTTAAATGGGCGTTGTGCGGCCACTGGGGACAATCCCCACGGATATCCGACCTCGCGGAACAAAATAAAATAGCCGCCTACAACTATCCACAAGGCGTATTAACTCAAACCCTGCGTGCCTCTGCGGCCCATCAGCCAGGTATTTTGAGTGATATCGGCATTGGCACGTTTGTCGATCCCCGCCAACAAGGTGGCAAACTCAATGAAGTGACCACCGAAGATCTGATCAAACTGGTAGAAATTGATAACAAAGAGTATCTCTACTACAAAGCCATTGCGCCGAATATCGCCTTTATTCGCGCCACCACCTGTGATAGCGAAGGCTACGCCACCTTTGAAGATGAAGTGATGTATCTCGATGCGCTGGTCATCGCGCAGGCCGTGCATAACAACGGCGGCATCGTCATGATGCAGGTACAAAAAATGGTGAAGAAAGCCACACTGCCCCCTAAAGCCGTGCGGATCCCTGGCTATCTGGTGGATATCGTCGTTATCGATCCAGAACAGACTCAGTTGTATGGCGGAGCGCCGGTTAACCGTTTTATTTCAGGCGATTTCATCCTTGATGACAGCCTGCAAACTGCCCTGCCGCTTAACCAACGTAAACTGGTGGCCAGACGTGCGCTGTTCGAAATGCGCAAAGGTGCAGTGGGTAACGTTGGCGTAGGAATTGCCGATGGTATTGGTCTCGTTGCGCGTGAAGAAGGCTGCGCCGATGACTTCATACTGACGGTTGAAACCGGGCCAATCGGCGGTATTACCTCGCAGGGCATCGCTTTTGGGGCCAACGTCAATACCCGCGCTATTCTGGATATGACCTCCCAGTTTGACTTCTACCACGGTGGCGGTCTGGATGTGTGCTATTTAAGCTTCGCCGAAGTCGATCAGCACGGCAACGTCGGTGTGCATAAATTCAATGGCAAGATCATGGGCACTGGCGGTTTTATTGATATCAGCGCCACCTCGAAGAAAATTATTTTCTGCGGCACCCTGACAGCCGGAAGTCTGAAAACAGATGTTGCCGACGGCAAATTGAATATCGTGCAGGAAGGTCGGGTGAAGAAATTCGTTAACGAATTACCTGAAATCACCTTCAGTGGAAAAATTGCCCTCGAACGTGGACTGGATGTGCGTTACATCACCGAACGCGCCGTATTTACGTTAAAAGAAGATGGCCTCCATTTAGTGGAAATTGCCCCAGGTGTTTCTTTACAAGAAGACATTCTGGACAAAATGGAATTCACCCCCGTTATTTCTCCAGACCTGAAACTGATGGACGAAAGATTATTTATCGATGCCACGATGGGTTTTGTTTTGCCCGACGCCGCCAATTAAAAGGAGTACCCTGATGGACTTTTCATTAACTGAAGAACAAGAGCTGCTGCTTGCCAGCATTCGGGAACTGATCACCAGTAATTTCCCGGAAGAATATTTCCGCACCTGCGATCAGACCTCCACCTACCCTAAAGAATTTATGCGCGCGCTTGCGGATAACGGTATTTCGATGCTGGGCGTGCCGGAAGAGTTCGGTGGCATTCCGGCAGATTACGTCACGCAAATGCTGGCGCTGATGGAAGTCTCAAAATGTGGTGCGCCTGCCTTTCTGATCACTAACGGCCAGTGTATCCACAGTATGCGCCGTTTTGGCTCCGCGGAGCAGCTACGTAAAACCGCTGAAAGCACCATGGAAACGGGCGATCCGGCCTATGCGCTGGCGTTAACCGAACCGGGAGCTGGCTCAGATAACAACAGCGCCACCACCAGCTACACCCGCAAAAACGGCAAGGTGTACCTTAACGGGCAAAAAACCTTTATTACCGGTGCCAAAGAGTACCCGTATATGCTGGTTCTGGCTCGCGATCCCGAGCCGAAAGATCCGAAGAAAGCCTTTACCCTGTGGTGGGTGGATTCGAAGAAACCCGGCATCAAAGTTAATCCGCTGCACAAAATCGGCTGGCACATGTTAAGTACCTGCGAAGTCTATCTTGATGACGTTGAAGTTGACGAAAGTGATATGGTCGGCGAAGAGGGTATGGGCTTCCTCAACGTGATGTACAACTTCGAAATGGAGAGACTGATCAACGCAGCACGCAGCACCGGCTTTGCCGAATGCGCTTTCGAGGATGCCGCACGTTACGCCAACCAGCGTATCGCCTTTGGTAAACCGATTGGCCACAACCAGATGATCCAGGAAAAACTGGCGCTGATGGCGGTTAAAATCGAAAACATGCGCAATATGGTATTGAAAGTCGCCTGGCAGGCCGATCAGGAACAATCACTGCGTACCAGCGCGGCGCTGGCAAAACTGTACTGCGCGCGCACAGCAATGGAAGTTATCGACGACGCGATTCAGATAATGGGTGGTCTGGGTTATACCGATGAAGCCCGGGTATCCCGGTTCTGGCGTGATGTACGCTGCGAACGCATTGGCGGTGGCACCGATGAAATCATGATCTACGTCGCCGGACGTCAGATCCTGAAAGATTATCAAAACAAGTAAGCCGTACTATCATCCGGATAGCGGATAAACGCTATCCGGACTTACGCCAGAAAATCAGATTTCCGGCTGCAGGCATTCCTGCTCAGTCAGATTATTTTTAAACTGCTTACGATAATCGCTGGGAGTACAGCCTACGTGTCGCTGGAAGAGTTTGGCAAAGTGATCAACATTTTCATACCCCACCCGCCACGAGATTTCCGCTAACGACGCTTCCGTATTCGTCAGCGAAAATTTTGCCTCCGTCATTCGTCGTTGAATAACATAATTAATCGGCGAAATACGATACTCTTTAGTGAATTCGTGACAAATATAACTCACACTGGCGCGAAATTTTTTCGACAACTGATCGAGTGTGATTTTTTCGCGAAAGTTGTTATTCAAATACACCAGAACATCTTTAATTAACACGTCTTTTTTAATATACCCCTGCTCCGAACGATAAGCATTTTTAAAGTTTTCGTAATACAAGACGGTTAATGCGTAGGCAAAGGCATCATAAGCAGAGGATGACAGATTATTTTTACACTGCGGTATCATAATACTCAGTTCATTAAAAATACTCTTAATAACTTCCTTTCCCTGGCCGACGCTGATGACCGGACACGAGTGTAACTGCAACAGCTGGTTATCCTGCCAACCATTGAAGCGAAAACCGTACAGTGCACAGGTGTAGGTCGTGGCAGGTGCGTTGCTATCCGAGGCGACAGCATGTAACCGTCCTTGTTCTATCACCACAATATCCCCGGCGTGAGCGACATACAGTGAAGAATCAATAATTAAGCGCGCGACACCTTTTTTGACATAGATAAGTTCGGTTTCATTGTCATGCACATGGTGGCCCGACTCCCAGTTAGGATCATCACTGATGACGAATCGCGAAAATCTGGGGGTCTTCCCCTGCTCAAAAAGGGTTTCCATGGCATTATCAAAACATCGTTGATACATGACAGCCTCCACCTTTAGATGGTAAATGTGCGGAAAATTAATAGTGTTAAATGATAACGATTAACCACGTTATACAACGATATTCTATCCAAGCGAAACAAAATTATTTGCGCCGTCTGCAAGATGACACTTCTTGTCCAGGAACACTGTTAGCGTGCGTTATTTACGTTTTATACTAATTGAAAAGAATAAATGTTATTAATTCAACATTAACGATTTACATATCAGAAACAAATGCGGGCAGATATCGCTTAAAAATAGGATGCATTTCTCAATTACACCCTCGTTTACTGTTTTCACGGTGTAACCTTGCGTACACAACTTTTACTCCTCGCTTAGAAACTCCGCATCGCCGTTGCACATTTTTCTGCAAGATTGTTGGGAATGAAAACAGATTGCCCCGTCGAAAACAGGCCACACTCTGCCGCACACTATTTTCAGTCAAATTTTCCCTACTGCCGATAATGACGCACTTCGTCATCATCCGAACGTGACTCACTGGAGATGCCATGAAAATAATAACCTGCTTTAAGTTGGTGCCTGAAGAACAGGACATTGTTATTACCCCAGAGCGCTCGCTTAACTTTGATCGGGCCGATGCCAAAATCAGTCAATTTGATCTGAATGCGATTGAAGCCGCCACACAACTTACCGCCGAAGGCGATGAGATTGTCGCCTTAACCGTGGGCGGCTCCTTGTTGCAAAACTCTAAAGTACGTAAAGACGTGCTGTCCCGCGGTCCGGATAGCCTGTTTATGGTGCAGGACCCACAGCTGGAGCATGCGCTGCCGCGCGATACCGCCCAGGCGCTGGCTTGTGCGGCTAAAAGCATTAAATTCGATCTGATGCTGTTCGGGGAAGGGTCCGGCGATGTCTACGCACAACAGGTCGGTTTACTGGTAGGTGAGCTCCTGCAGCTTCCTGTGGTTAACGCGGTAAGCAACATCCAACGTAACGGCGACCGCATTCTGGTTGAGCGAACCCTTGAAGATGAAGTCGAAGTCATTGACCTGCCGCTCCCGGCAGTAATTTGCGTGACCTCGGATATCAATACACCGCGGATTCCGGCAATGAAAGCTATTCTTGGTGCCGGCAAAAAACCCGTCACCCCCTGGCAGGCCAGCGATATTGGCTGGACGCCAGCGTCACCGCTGGCGGAATTAGTCAGCCTTAGCGTTCCACCGCAGACAGAACGTAAGCACATCATTCTGGAAAATGACTCAGCAGAAGCCATTGCCGAACTGGCCGAACATCTGAAAAAAGCCCTGAACTAAGCCCAACGGAGAACAATCATCATGAGTAAATTAGCCAACGTATGGGTGTTTAGCGATAACGTAGAACGCTATGCGGAATTAATGACCGCCGCCCGCCAGTGGGGCGAGCAGGTACACCTTATTGTGCAGGGCAACGAACAGGCCGATCAGGTGAAAGCGCTGGGTGCCGATGACATCATCGTGCTCGAACACGCCAGTGAACTGCAGCGTGTTGAAAACTACGCCGAGACTGTCTCAGCCTTACTGCAAACGCACACCGGCCTGTTGCTGATGCCTGCGTCTAAACGCACAAAATCACTGGGCGCGCGGTTAAGCATGCAACTCAATGCGGCGATGGTAAACGACGCCACATCGGTCACTCTCGATGCAGGTGCGCTGTTTGCAGAACACCGTATGTATGGCGGTCTGGCATTCGGTAAAGAAAAACTGAATAGCGCGCTGGCGATTATCACGCTTGCCCCTGGTATGTTTGAACCAGCAGAAACCAATCCTGCGCACACTTGCCCTGTCATCTCAGCACCTTATATCACGCCACTTCATGAGATTGTTTGCCAGGAACGTCGCGCCAAATCTCTCAGCAGTGTCGATCTCAGCAAAGCCAAACGCGTGGTTGGCGTCGGTCGTGGCCTGGTGGCCGAGAGCGACCTGCAGATGGTACGCAATCTTGCCGCCGTTCTGGGTGCCGAAGTGGGTTGTTCTCGCCCTATTGCCGAAGGTGAAAACTGGATGGAGCGCGAGCGCTATATTGGCGTTTCCGGCGTGCTGTTGAAATCAGATCTGTACCTGACGTTGGGCATTTCAGGGCAAATTCAACATATGGTCGGCGGGAACGGCGCGAAGATCATAGTCGCCATCAATAAAGATAAAAAAGCCCCGATCTTCAACTACGCCGATTACGGTCTGGTTGGTGACATTTACAAAGTCGTCCCGGCCCTTATCGAACAGCTCAGTCGCTAACGGCCACATTTAACGCACATATCCCGCTGCATTCGCAGCGGGAAAGGAGCAAAGAACATGTCAGATGAAAAATTTGATGCCATTGTGGTCGGTGCTGGCGTGGCGGGTGCGGTAGCAGGTTACGTGATGGCCCAGGCCGGGCTGGACGTGCTGGTTATTGAGCGCGGAAACAGTGCCGGCAGCAAAAACATGACCGGAGGACGACTCTACACGCATAGCCTGGAGCACATTATGCCCGGCTTTGCAGAGGAAGCCCCTGTCGAACGGAAAGTGACCCGCGAAAAAATCTCTTTCCTGACGGAAGAAAGTGCTGTCACTCTCGATTTCCACCGTGAAAAAGACAATACCCCAGCGCAGGACTCATATACCGTATTGCGCAACAGGCTCGATCCCTGGTTGATGGAAAAAGCCGAACAGGCCGGGGCTCAGTTTATTCCGGGCGTTCGCGTCGATTCCCTGATCCGGGAAGGCAACAAAGTCACTGGCGTGCAGGCGGGTGACGATATCCTGGAAGCCAATATCGTTATCCTTGCTGATGGCGTCAACTCCATGCTGGGACGTTCACTGGGAATGGTACCGCCTTCTTCGGCACATCATTATGCCGTTGGCGTAAAAGAACTGATCGGCCTGCCGCCAGCAGTCATTGCAGATCGTTTTAATCTGTCAGGAAATGAAGGTGCCGCCTGGTTGTTTGCCGGTTCGCCATCTAATGGCCTGATGGGCGGAGGTTTCCTGTATACCAACAAAGACTCCGTCTCTCTGGGACTGGTATGTGGTCTGGGCAATATCGGGCATGCGACAAAAAGCATTCCGCAAATGTTGGAAGATTTTAAACAGCACCCCACTATTCGCCCACTGATCGCCGGCGGTGAATTGCTGGAGTATTCCGCACACATGGTGCCGGAAGGCGGCCTGGCGATGGTACCGAAGCTGGTTGATGACGGTGTGATGATAGTCGGCGACGCCGCCGGTTTTTGTCTGAACCTGGGTTACACCGTGCGTGGCATGGATTTGGCGATTGCTTCAGCAGAGGCTGCGGCCAAAACCGCCATTGCAGCGAAAGAACGTCAGGATTTCTCTGCCAACAGCCTGATGGACTACAAACGCGCCCTTGCACAGGGTTGTGTGATGCGTGATTTACAGCATTTCCGTAAGATCCCCGCGCTAATGGAAAACCCCCGTTTGTTTACCCAATACCCGCGCATGGTGGCCGATATCATGAGCGATATGTTCACCATTGATGGCAGCCCAAACCAGCCAATTCGCAAGACCATTTTATCCCACGCGAAGCAGATTGGGCTGATGAACCTACTGAAAGACGGCATCAAGGGAGCAACCGCACTATGAGTCAGGACAACACCGTAAATGTTGACGTCAAACTGGGCGTTAATAAATTCAATGTCGATGAGGGGCATCCGCACATCATCCTTACCGAACATCCTGACATGAAAGAATTTCGCAAACTGCTGAAAGCCTGTCCTGCTGGACTGTATAAGCAGGACGAAAGTGGAAATATTCATTTTGATTCCGCAGGCTGCCTGGAATGTGGTACCTGCCGGGTTCTGTGCGGCTCGACTATCCTCGAACAATGGGAATACCCGGTTGGGACATTTGGTGTGGATTTCCGTTACGGCTAACACGTATCGCCTGTTGCACGCCGGATACAGCACATCTGTTATTCGGCAGGACGTGTACCGAAATTATCCAGGGAATAACTCATGAGTGTCACATTAACGTTTAATGCCGAACGTCGGGAAGCTTATCGACAACAAGGGTTTTGGGGGGATGCATCGCTGGGTGATTACTGGAGCCAAACAGCCCAGGCGATGCCGGACAAAATCGCTGTGGTCGATAATCACGGCGATTCATACACCTACGCCGCGCTCGACAGCGCGGCCAGCCGTCTGGCGACCTGGTTGTTAGCCTGCGGAATCCAGCCAGGTGACCGCGTCGCCTTTCAACTGCCCGGCTGGTGTGAATTTACCCTTATCTATCTGGCCTGTCTGAAAACCGGAGCGGTTTCCGTACCACTACTTCCTGCCTGGCGCGAAGCCGAGCTGGTATGGGTACTGAACAAATGCAAGGCAAAGATTTTTTTCGCACCTACGCTGTTTAAACAAACCCGGCCGGTAGATCTGATCCTGCCCTTGCAAAACCAGCTGCCGCATCTGCAACAGATTGTTGCCGTCGATAAGCTGGCACCCGCGACAGACTCACTGGCACTCAGCCAGCTCCTTTTATCACCACCATTAACCCAGCCAATTAGTGTGCATGCCGATGAGCTGGCTGCGGTGCTGTTTACCTCCGGAACAGAGGGGATGCCCAAAGGGGTAATGCTGACCCACAACAACATCCTGGCCAGTGAACGCGCCTATTGTGCCCGTCTTAATCTTACCTGGCTGGATGTATTTTTAATGCCCGCGCCACTTGGCCATGCTACCGGTTTTTTACATGGCGTGACCGCACCGTTTTTAATTGGCGCACGCAGCGTACTGCTGGATATTTTTACTCCAGCAGCCTGTCTCGAATTACTGGTACAGCAGCGCTGTACCTGCGTACTCGGCGCCACACCGTTCGTCTATGACATGCTGTGTAGCGTGGAAAAACATCCCTACGATCTCTCGTCGTTACGCTTTTTCTTATGCGGCGGCACCACTATTCCGAAAAAAATAGCCCGCGATTGTCAGCAGCTCGGCATTAAACTTTTAAGCGTCTATGGCTCAACAGAAAGCTCGCCGCACGCGGTGGTCAATCTGGATGATTCGCTTTCCCGCACGATGAACACCGACGGATATGCCGCAGCCGGCGTGGAAATTAAAGTTGTCGATGAGGCACGTAACACGTTGCCTGCGGGTATGGAAGGAGAAGAGGCCTCCCGCGGGCCCAATGTTTTTATGGGCTACCTTGATGAACCTGAACTGACCGCCCGAGCACTGGATAATGACGGCTGGTATTACAGCGGCGATTTATGCCGAATGGACGATGCCGGATACATCAAAATCACCGGGCGTAAAAAAGATATTATTGTGCGCGGTGGAGAAAATATCAGTAGCCGCGAGGTCGAGGATATTCTGTTGCAGCATCCGCGTATCCATGATGCCTGCGTTGTGGCAATGCCGGACGATCGTTTAGGCGAAAGATCGTGTGCGTATGTGGTGCTAAAACCTCCGCACCATTCGCTGTCGCTGGAGTCAGTGGTAGCCTTTTTTAGTCGCAAGCGGGTGGCAAAGTACAAATACCCTGAGCACATTGTGATCGTAGAGAAATTACCGCGCACAGCGTCCGGTAAAGTACAAAAATACCAACTGCGTCAGGATATTATTCAGCGTTTGAGCGTGGAGAGTGTTGCAGGATAAAGTGCCGGATGGCGACGCTAGCGCATCTTATCCGGCCTACGTTGAATGCCAATCGTAGGCCGGTAGGCGTTTACGCCGCCATCCGGCATCAAGTTACTTGTTCAGTTCAGCCAGACTCAGCCAGGTCTGAACAACGGTGTCCGGGTTGAGCGACAGGCTGTCGATCCCTTCTTCCATCAACCAGGCCGCGAAGTCTTCGTGGTCAGATGGGCCCTGGCCACAAATACCCACGTATTTACCCTGTTTCTTAGCGGCACGAATCGCCATCGACAACAGTGCTTTCACCGCATCGTTACGCTCATCAAACAGTTCAGAAACCACGCCAGAGTCACGGTCCAGACCCAGCGCCAGCTGTGTCATGTCGTTAGACCCGATAGAGAAGCCATCGAAGTATTCGAGGAACTGTTCAGCCAGCAAGGCGTTAGATGGGATCTCACACATCATGATTACCTTCAGCCCGTTCTCACCGCGCTTCAGCCCCTGGCGTGCCAGCTCTTCCACCACCGCTTTCGCCTGGGCAACGGTACGTACAAACGGTACCATTACTTCGACGTTAGTCAGGCCCATATCGTTACGGACACGTTTTACGGCATCACATTCCAGCGCGAAACAGTCGCGGAAGCTATCAGCAACGTAACGGCCCGCGCCACGGAAGCCCAGCATTGGGTTCTCTTCATGCGGTTCATAACGCTCACCGCCGACGAGGTTGGCATATTCGTTGGACTTAAAGTCAGACATACGCACGATGACGCGTTTTGGATAAAACGCCGCACCCAGCGTCGCGATCCCTTCCGTCAAACGACCCACGTAGAATTCACGTGGGGAATCGAAACCTTTCATCAAGGCGCGGATTTCGTTTTGCAGCTCAGGCGTCTGGTCATCGAACTCCAGCAGAGCGCGCGGGTGCACGCCAATCATACGGTTGATAATAAATTCGAGACGCGCCAGGCCGACACCTTCGTTTGGCAGACAAGCGAAGTCAAAAGCACGGTCCGGGTTACCGACGTTCATCATCACCTTCAACGGCAGATCCGGCATGGTTTCCACGCTGGAGCTCTTCACGCTGAAGTCCAGCATGTCGGCATACACGTAGCCAGTGTCGCCTTCCGCACAGGAGACAGTGACCTTCTCACCGTCTTTCATGCGTTCGGTCGCATCGCCACAGCCAACAACCGCCGGAATTCCCAGTTCACGGGCAATAATCGCCGCGTGACAGGTACGACCGCCGCGGTTGGTGACGATTGCCGCCGCTTTTTTCATGATCGGTTCCCAGTCCGGGTCGGTCATGTCGGTAACCAGTACGTCGCCTGGTTCGATACGGTTCATTTCGCTGATGTCCTGGATGACTTTGACCGGACCCGCGCCAATGCGGTGACCGATGGCACGACCTTCAGCAATAATTTTACCCTGCGCATGCAGCGTATAACGCTCCATCACCTGACCGCGAGAACGTACGGTTTCCGGACGAGCCTGTACAATGAACAGCTTGCCGGTATGACCGTCTTTCGCCCATTCGATGTCCATCGGACGACCGTAATGCTTCTCGATTTGCACCGCCTGCTTCGCCAGTTCCTGCACTTCCTCGTTGGTCAGTGAGAAAACATCGCGTTGCGCCTGCGGAACGTCTTCAATGGTAACCTGCTTGCCATGCTCCTGAGTCGGCGCATAAATCATGCGGATTTTCTTAGAGCCCATCGTACGACGCACGATGGACGGACGATTAGCCGCCAGCGTCGGTTTATGCACGTAGAATTCATCCGGGTTCACAGCGCCCTGCACCACCATCTCGCCCAGGCCCCATGCAGACGTGATAAACACCACCTGATCGAAACCGGATTCGGTATCGATGGAGAACATGACACCGGAAGACGCGAGATCAGAACGCACCATCCGCTGAACGCCCGCAGAGAGCGCGACGCCGCGGTGATCATAGCCCTGATGAACACGATAGGAGATTGCGCGATCGTTAAACAGCGAGGCAAACACGTGTTTGATAGCAACCAGTACGGCATCAAATCCCTGGACGTTGAGGAACGTTTCCTGCTGGCCCGCGAATGACGCATCTGGCATATCTTCTGCTGTAGCGGAGGAACGCACGGCAAAAGAAGCATTGGCATCGTCCGCTGACAGCTGCGCGTAGGCATCGCGGACGGCATTTTCCAGTTCAGGCTGGAAAGGAGTGTCGATAATCCACTGGCGGATCTGTGCACCCGCTTTTGCAAGCTCGGTGACATCGTCAATATCCGTTTTATCCAGCAGCTCATAAATGCGCTGGTTTACGCCGCTTTGGTCCAGAAACTGGTTAAACGCATCGGCGGTCGTTGCAAAACCATTCGGTACGGAAACGCCCATACCTGAAAGGTTAGTAATCATTTCACCCAGGGAGGCATTTTTGCCCCCAACTCTGTCTACATCATTCATGCCGAGTTGGTTATACCAAAGCACCAGCGGTGACGAGCCATTGTTGGACATCGAACAATCCTTATATATGAACGAGGTTAGGAAACTCAATTTTGCGTAATTATCTTGGCATATTTACCTCAGCGAAAAAAACGGTGAATCGTTCAAGCAACTTTATTTTTTATTTTTTCAGATTCTTTCCGCATTTGCGCAAACCCGCGAACGGCACGGGATCACCACAAAATCAGTCGGTATAAACATTTGTTCCGAAAAATGAAATGTACTTTTCATTAAATATAAAAATACTGTTTCACTTTATAAAACTGATGCAGCAATATTCGCTTCTGACGAATTTTAATTTATGCTTTCAGAGAATTATGTCTGCCCCCAGGATGAGCAAAATGGATAATGCTGTTGATCGTCATGTATTTTATATTTCTGATGGCACAGCCATCACCGCAGAGGTATTGGGTCACGCGGTAATGTCGCAATTTCCGGTCACGATCAGCAGCATTACGCTGCCGTTTGTTGAAAATGAGAGTCGTGCGCGGGCGGTTAAAGACCAGATTGACGCCATTTATCAACAAACGGGTGTGCGTCCTCTGGTGTTCTACTCCATTGTGTTGCCGGAAATTCGCTCGATCATTTTACAAAGTGAAGGTTTTTGCCAGGACATCGTCCAGGCACTGGTCGCGCCGCTGCAACATGAGATGAAACTCGACCCCACGCCGATCGCACATCGCACGCACGGCCTGAATCCCGGCAACCTCAACAAGTACGATGCGCGTATTGCCGCCATTGATTATACCCTCGCGCACGACGACGGTATTTCGTTGCGCAACCTCGATCAGGCGCAGGTGATCCTGCTTGGCGTTTCTCGTTGCGGCAAAACTCCGACCAGTTTGTATCTGGCTATGCAGTTTGGTATCCGTGCGGCCAACTACCCCTTTATTGCCGATGATATGGATAATCTGGTGCTGCCCGCCTCTCTGAAGCCGTTGCAGCATAAATTATTCGGCCTGACCATCGACCCTGAGCGCCTGGCGGCGATCCGCGAAGAGCGCCGGGAGAACAGCCGGTACGCTTCGCTGCGCCAGTGCCGAATGGAAGTTGCTGAGGTAGAAGCGTTGTACCGAAAAAACCAGATCCCCTGGCTGAACAGTACCAATTACTCGGTAGAAGAGATTGCCACCAAGATCCTCGACATTATGGGGCTGAATCGCCGCATGTACTAGAATGCTAGTGCATTGGTTCGATTTTTTGTTATTATGCTCGCCACCAGGCAGGATGAGTGTGATATTGTGATGTACATCACTTCCCGGTAGTCCTGCCGTTGAAGCAACAAATTTCTGAGATAAGTAATGAACAGAACCGATGAACTCCGTACTGCGCGTATTGACAACCTGGTCACTCCAGCAGAGCTTGCGCAACGGCATCCTGTTTCGTCCTCCGTCGCCCGCCATGTTACGGATTCCCGACGCCGGATAGAAAAAATCTTGAATGGTGAAGATCCTCGCTTGCTGGTCATCGTTGGACCATGCTCGATTCACGATCTCGATGCCGCCATGGAATACGCCACGCGTTTGCAGGCACTGCGCACTAAACACCAGGCGCGTCTGGAAATCGTGATGCGTACCTATTTTGAAAAACCGCGTACCGTCGTGGGCTGGAAAGGCCTCATTTCCGACCCGGACTTGAATGGCAGCTATCGTGTAAATCATGGTATTGAGCTGGCACGTAAACTGCTGTTACAGGTCAACGAACTGGGTGTACCGACGGCCACTGAATTCCTCGATATGGTGACAGGTCAGTTTATTGCTGATCTGATCAGCTGGGGCGCAATTGGCGCACGCACCACAGAGAGCCAAATTCACCGTGAAATGGCTTCCGCGCTCTCCTGCCCTGTCGGGTTCAAAAACGGAACAGATGGCAACACGCGTATCGCCGTCGATGCTATTCGCGCGTCACGCGCCAGCCACATGTTCCTCTCACCGGATAAAACCGGGCAGATGACTATCTATCAGACCAGCGGCAATCCCTACGGTCATATCATCATGCGCGGTGGTAAAAAGCCGAACTACTCTGCCGAAGATATTGCCGCTGCCTGCGATACGCTGCATGAATTCTCTCTGCCGGAGCATCTGGTGGTGGATTTCAGCCATGGCAATTGCCAGAAGCAGCATCGCCGTCAGTTAGAAGTGTGCGATGACGTCTGTCAGCAGATTCGCGATGGTTCGACGGCAATAGCCGGGATCATGGCGGAAAGTTTCTTACGCGAAGGTACGCAAAAAATCGTCAGCGGCCAGCCACTGGTTTATGGTCAGTCAATCACCGATCCCTGCCTGAACTGGGAAGATACGGAACTGCTGGTCGAAAAACTCGCCGCGGCGGTAGACAGTCGATTCTAACATCATGCCCGGGCGGTGGTTTCGCCTGACCCGACCTAAGGTTCGTGCCCATCCAGGCCCGGTCAGCGTAATGCGACCGGGCTTTTTTAATGCAGCACAATCCCGCAAATTTGATCCCGTCACAATTATTTCACAAAAAGACTTGATGCAAATTCTCAGTTTATTGATAATGATTATCATTGTTACATTGATTGTTATTTTTAAACACTATGTCACGTATGGATAACACTACAGCAACGCCTGCAAAAGAAAAAACACCGCCTTCTGTCATGCCAAATGAGCGTCGAATTGACAGTAAAAGCCTGCTGGGTAAAGAAGGACGCGTGATCATAGAACATGATGGTCAGCATTACTTGCTGCGCCAGACCCAAGCCGGAAAACTCATTCTGACCAAATAAACAACACCTTTCGCCAGCCACCCAGGTGATACCCAGGCAGCCAGCGCTTTCGATTTCCTAATGGAGAGTTGCTATGCCATACCTGCACACTGCATCCCTGCGTCCCTCGCTATTGGCGCTGGCGATTGTCAGTAGCCTGCCCACTTTCGCGTATGCGGCGGTCGAAGATATGACCGTCACCGCCACCGGCAATGCCCGTAGTGCCTTTGAAGCACCGATGATGGTCAGCGTGATTGATGCCACCGCCCCGGAAAACCAGACCGCCAGTTCGGCAGCCGATCTGTTGCGGACGGTTCCGGGTCTGACCCTCGATGGCACGGGCCGCACCAACGGCCAGGATGTGAATCTGCGCGGCTATGACCGCCGCGGCGTTCTGGTGCTGGTTGACGGCGTTCGTCAGGGCACCGACACCGGACACCTGAACAGTACCTTCCTCGACCCGGCGCTTATCAAACGCATCGAAGTCGTGCGCGGCCCTTCTGCTCTGCTGTATGGCAGCGGTGCGCTCGGCGGCGTGATCGCCTATGACACTGCGGATGCCAAAGATCTGCTGGAAGCCGGACAAAACAGCGGTTACCGCGTGTTCGGTACTGCGGCAACCGGCGATCACAGCCTCGGTATGGGCGCCAGCGCATTTGGGCGTACCGATACGCTGGACGGACTGCTTGCATGGTCGAGTCGCGATCGCGGTGATTTGCGCCAGAGCGACGGCACTACAGCGCCAAACGATGAAGCGATCAACAATATGCTGGCGAAAGGCAGTTGGAAAATTGACAGCGCCCAGACGCTGGCAGGCTCGTTGCGCTACTACAACAATGACGCCCGTGAACCTAAGAACCCACAAACCAGCGCGGCGGATGCCACCAGCAACCCGATGACCGACCGTTCAACCATCCAGCGTGATGCGCAACTGACCTACACGCTCGCCCCTGTGGACAATGACTGGCTGAACGCTGATGCCCGCCTTTACTGGTCCGAGGCTCGCATTAATGCCCAGAATCCGGATGCGACTAATGAGTTTCGCAAACAAACGACCAAAGGCGGAAAAATTGATAACCGCAGCCGGTTGTTTACCGACTCCTTTGCTTCTCACCTGTTAACTTACGGTGGTGAGTACTATCGCCAGGAACAACGCCCCGGAGGTGCGACGACCGGTTTCCCTGAGGCAAAAATTGATTTTAGCTCCGGCTGGCTGCAGGATGAAATCACCCTGCGAGATCTGCCCGTAACATTGCTGGGTGGTACACGCTATGACTCATATCGCGGTAGCAGCGATGGTTACGCGGATGTCGATGCCGACAAATGGTCGTCCCGCGCAGGAATGACCGTTACGCCAGCCGACTGGCTGATGCTGTTCGGTTCATACGCTCAGGCCTTCCGTGCGCCGACCATGGGCGAGATGTATAACGATGCGAAACACTTCTCGATTGGTCGTTTCTACACTAACTACTGGGTGCCAAACCCTAACCTGCGTCCAGAAACCAACGAAACGCAGGAGTACGGATTTGGTCTGCGCTTTGACGATCTGCTGATGGCGAGCGATGCGCTCGAATTTAAAGCCAGCTATTTCGACACCAAAGCGAAAGATTACATCTCCACCAGCGTCGACTTTGCTGCCGCGACAACCATGTCCTATAACGTCCCCAATGCCAAAATCTGGGGCTGGGACGTGATGGCGAAGTACTCCGCCGATCTGTTCAGTCTCGATATGGCCTATAACCGCACACGCGGCAAAGATACTGACACGGGCGAATACATTTCCAGCATTAACCCGGATACCGTCACCAGCAAACTGAACATACCCGTGGCACACAGCGGTTTCTCAGTCGGCTGGATAGGCACGTTTGCGGACCGCTCCACGCATATCAGCAGCAGCTACGCTAAACAGCCTGGCTATGCGGTAAACGATTTCTACGTGAGCTATCAGGGGCAACAAGCGCTGAAAGGCATGACCACCACGCTGGTGCTGGGCAACGCCTTCGACAAAGAGTACTGGTCGCCGCAGGGCATCCCACAGGATGGTCGCAATGGCAAAATTTTCGTGAGTTATCAGTGGTAATCACTTTTCCCCGGTTCGCCGGGGTAGCAATCTGGAAGGAAGAGACAATGAATCATTACACACGCTGGCTGGAACTGAAGAAAGAAAATCCCGGTAAATACGCACGTGACATTGCAGGGTTGATGAATATTAGCGAAGCCGAACTGACCTTTGCGCGCGTCGGCCATGACGCCTGGCGCTTGCGTGGCGAAGTCCGCGAAATACTCGGCGCTCTGGAAGCCGTAGGCGAAACCAAATGCATTTGCCGCAACGAATATGCGGTGCATGAACAGGTTGGCGCTTTTACCAATCAACACCTGAACGGTCATGCCGGACTGGTTCTTAATCCGCGCGCCCTCGACCTGCGCCTGTTCCTTAATCAGTGGGCAAGCGCCTTTCATATCAGTGAGACCACCGCCCACGGCGAGCGTCAGAGCATTCAGTTCTTTGACCATCAGGGGGATGCGCTGCTGAAAGTCTATGCCACACAGAATACCCTCGTTGAGGAATGGGCTGCGTTGCTGACCCGTTTCATCTTCGCTGAAAACCCGCCACTGGTACTGCAACCTGCCAACACTTCTGCGCCAGCCGTCATCACGGTCGATGCGCAGACTGTTGATCAAGAGTGGCGAGCGATGACTGATGTACATCAGTTCTTCGGTTTGCTGAAACGCCACAATCTCACCCGTCAACAGGCATTTAATCTGGTGGGCGACGATCTGGCCTGTAAAGTTTCTAATAGCGCACTGGCGCAGTTACTTGATACCGCGCGCCAGGATGGCAATGAAATTATGGTTTTCGTGGGTAATCGCGGCTGCGTACAGATTTTTACCGGCGTAATAGAAAAACTGGTGCCGATGAAAGGCTGGCTAAATATTTTCAACCCGACCTTTACCCTGCATCTGCTGGAAGAGTGCGTAGCCGAAACGTGGGTAACGCGCAAACCGACCGCCGATGGCCACGTCACCAGCCTGGAACTGTTTGCTGCCGATGGCACGCAAATTGCCCAGCTTTATGGACAGCGTACGGAAGGTGAACCAGAGCAAACACAATGGCGAGCGCAGATCGATGCCTTAACGCCAAAAGGACTGGCCGCATGAAAAAACTGCTGGTCCTGATTGCGCTGCTGCCCATCGCAGCGCTGGCTGCTGACGAAGAACGCGTTGTGGCTCTCGGTGGCGACGTCACCGAAATTGTGTATGCGCTGGATGCGCAATCATCCCTCGTGGCACGTGACAGCACCAGTCAGTGGCCACAGGAAGCGACCCAATTACCCGATGTAGGCTATTTACGTCAGCTCAACGCCGAAGGTATCCTGGCTACCCGCCCTACTCTGGTGTTAGCCAGCGCACAAGCGCAGCCTTCTCTGGCCCTGAAGCAGGTCGAACACAGCAACGTCAGGGTTGTCACGGTCCCTGCCAGTAATACGCTTAGCGTGATTGATGAGAAAGTGCAGGTCATCGCGCAGGCGACACACCAGGAGGCTAAAGGCGAAGCCCTGCGCAACACATTACGCCAGGAACTCGCGGCATTACCCGCCACGAAGCTTGATAAACGCGTTCTGTTTATTCTCAATCATGGTGGAATGACCGCAATGGCTGCAGGACAGGATACGGGGGCTGATGCCGCTATTCGAGCAGCCGGCTTACGTAACGCAATGCAGGGTTTTAGCCGTTACCAGCCGTTATCACAAGAAGGCGTCATTGCCAGCCAGCCCGATCTGGTGGTGATTTCGCAGGACGGCGTTAAGGCGATGGGTGGCGAAGATAACCTGTGGGCGCTACCGGGACTTGCGCAAACGCCTGCCGGACGCAATAAGCAGGTACTGCAGATTGATGATATGGCATTACTGGGCTTCAGCGTTCGCACGCCACAGGCCATTTTGCAGCTACGCGCCAAAGCGGAGCAATTGCCCTGATGGCCCGACGAATCACCTGCTCGTTATGGACGCTGGCCTTTATGCTGGGTGTAATGACGATACTGGCGACCGGTTTTGGCGCGTTGCGCCTGCCGGTAAGCCTGCTCTGGCAGGACGGAGATGATGCTTTGCGTCAAATCTGGCTCACCATTCGGCTACCGCGCGTTCTGCTGGCGCTGGTGATTGGCGGCTCACTGGCACTGGCAGGTTGCGTCATGCAGGGATTGTTTCGCAACCCGCTTGCCGATCCAGGGCTACTGGGTATTAGCAGCGGTGCGGCCTGCGCCGTCGCCCTGTGGGTGGTGTTACCGGTCTCATTACCCGCGTTACTCATGCTGTATGCGCCAATGATGGCGGCATTTCTCGGTGCACTGGCTGCTACCGTGGTGATTTTTATCCTCAGCCAACAGCGTGACGGTTCGCTATCGCGTCTGTTGTTGGTCGGAATTGCCATCAACGCACTCTGCGGGGCGGCGGTTGGCGTTTTGTCGTGGGTCAGTAATGATGCGCAATTGCGCCAGTTGTCGTTGTGGGGGATGGGAAGTCTGGGAGCCGCGCAGTGGTCCACGCTACTGGCTGTCACGTCACTGACTATCCCGACGGTGCTGATCATCTGGCGTCTGGCTCCGGCGCTGAACCTGCTACAACTGGGTGAGGAGGAGGCGCATTATCTCGGCGTTGATGTTCGGATGATCCAACGTATTTTGTTGTTGTGCAGCGCATTACTCGTGGCCGCTGCTGTAGCGGTCAGCGGAGTCATTGGGTTCATCGGTTTGGTTGTTCCGCATTTAATGCGTATGTGGCTCGGATCAGACCATCGGGCCGTGATCCCCGGTTCCGTTCTGGCTGGCGCATTTTTACTACTGATTGCCGATACTCTCGCCCGCACCGCAGTTGCGCCTGCGGAAATGCCGGTCGGTCTGTTGACCAGTCTTCTCGGCGCACCGTGGTTTTTATGGCTTATTTTTCGTCAGCGAGGAGCGCATGGCTGAACATTTTATTGCCGAAGGACTTCACTATCGCCTTGCTTATCGCTCAGTAATTGACGACGTATCGCTCAAACTCGCTAAAGGTGAACTGGTCGCGTTAATCGGGCCGAATGGTGCGGGAAAATCCACCCTGCTACGTCTGTTGACCGGCTTTCTTAAACCGACTGCCGGACGCTGTTTGTTAGATGGCAAATCACTGGCTGACTGGAGTACGCAGTCGCTGTCACGCCATCGCGCGGTTATGCGTCAGCAAACGCAGGTAGGTTTTGACTGGCAGACAGAAGCCGTTATCGCGATGGGCCGTGCCCCCTGGTCCCAACATCCCGAGCACGAGCTTATCGCACAGGTAATGGCAGTCACCGGCTGCACACCGTTGGCGGGCAAGCAATACGCCGCGCTTTCCGGTGGCGAACAACAACGCGTTCAGTTAGCCCGTGCGCTGGCACAATTGTGGTGCAACGCCGGACCTCGCGGTTGGCTATTTCTCGACGAACCGACGTCAGCGTTAGATCTGTACCATCAGCAACATCTGCTGAGATTACTAAAGACACTCACCGCTTCAGGAGAATTGCATGTTTGCATCATCCTTCACGATCTCAATCTGGCAGCACTGTGGGCTGACCGGATCATACTGCTCCATCAAGGAAGCATTGTGTCTCAAGGGACGCCCGACGCCGTGTTACAGGCTGATGATCTGATACGCTGGTACGGTGCTCAGGTTCACGTTGGCCAACACCCGGCCAACGCATCCCCACAAGTTTTTCTCGCGCCTTAGCTCGAACAGCTCACCTCCAGCCGTTTGCCCCAGTCAGGTGGACGGCTGATATAATCATCATCCCGATCGATAAACGGCGTACGTAACGCAGCGTGTAACCGATGTAGTTCGGTATAATCACCCTGCTCTGCCTGGCTAATTGCCCGCTGTGCCAGCCAGTTACGTAGCACCATAGCCGGATTCTCCGTCTTCATCTGCGCTTGTCTGACAACGTCAGCCACATTGTCTTGTTGCAGGCGCGTGCGGTAACGAGTGAACCAGTCGTCAAATGCCGCACGGTCAATAAACTCATCGCGCAGTGGGGACAAGGTGCTGTGTTGCTCAGTTTGGCTGAGCATGCGGAACGTTCGCGTATAGTCGCTACCTTCCCGCGCCATCAGGCTAAACAGTTCGCTAAGGATTTCGTTATCGTTTTTCTGCTCACTAAAGAAACCCAGTTTTTGCCGCATTCGTTGCCCATAGCGGGTTAGCAAGGCCAGTTGATAACCGTCCAGCGCATCATTGAGCACATCAACCGGGATGAATGGCGACAGCGTCTGCGCCAGACGTTGTAGGTTCCACAAAGCTGCAGCAGGCTGATTATCAAAACTATAGCGCCCCTGATGATCGGAGTGGTTGCAGACAAAATCTGGCACGTAATCATCAAGGAAACCGAAGGGACCATAATCCATCGTCAGACCAAGAATCGACATGTTGTCCGTGTTCATCACCCCATGCGCAAAGCCTACGGCTTGCCAGTCGGCCATTAACGTCGCGGTACGCGTAACAACATCCGTAAACCACAACTGATACTTATTTGCCTCTTCCTGCCATTGTGGCCAGTAATGACGGATCGCAAAGTCAGCAAGCTGACGTACTTTTTCCGGTTCACGACGATAATAAAAGTGCTCAAAATGGCCAAAACGCATATGGCTTTGTGCCACGCGAATGAGCATCGCGCCTGCTTCAGTGGTCTCTCGCTGCACCGGAGTCTCGCTGGTGACAATCGACAAGGCCCGGGTTGTAGGTATCCCCAAATAATGCATGGCTTCACTGGCCAGGCTCTCTCTAATCGTCGAGCGCAGCACAGCGCGCCCATCCCCCATGCGGGAATAAGGCGTTAATCCAGCGCCTTTCAGATGCCAGTCAAATGTTGAACCATCCGCAAGTTGTTGTTCGCCCAGCAGGATCCCGCGGCCATCGCCAAGCTGCCCAGCCCAGACACCGAACTGATGCCCGCTATAAACTTGCGCCAAAGGCGACATCCCAGGTAATAGCGATTCGCCCCCCCATACACCTGCCCCATCAGAAACATCAAACAACGCAGCTGGAATACCCAATTGCGCAGCCAGAGCATCGTTATGCCAGATGATGCGCGCGTTTTTCAGGGGGGTGGGCGAAAGAGCGGTATAGGTTGCTGGTAATTCATCACGCCAGCGAGTAGTAAAAGACAGGGTCATAGGGCCTCCTGTCTCTAGTGTAGACTGTTAATAGCCTGTTAAACACCAGCAAATAAAAGGGTTATCATTTTACCAGTGAAATAATTTTTGCCGGTGATACCGCCGGCCACAGTCCCCCTTGCATCGCGCTGAATCCCAAAGGTAATACCCGCGTCAGCATCTCTTGTGTATCAATACCGCTAATGATGATTGATTCGCAGCAGGGAGATAATTGCGCCAGAATAGCCCGCATAAACGGCTCAAACGAAATATGTGTAATCCGTTGTTGAACAAAGTTTTTATCCAGCACGACCCGTTTGAAAAGACCATCAAAAATTGCCCGCGTGGATATGCCCCCGGCACCGTAGTTTGTCAGTATTAATGGGAATCGCGCAGCCAGAGCCGCCAGCGTGGGATTTTCTTTGCCACTGTTTAACTCTGGATAACTTTCATTAATCGTCAGTTCAATAAATGAAAATCGTTCAACACGTGAAGCATATTCAGCGTCTGATAATAAAATATTAGCGACCGCTGGCGTTAAATTAATCCAGGCCGGAATTTTGCGTTGAATAAAAAAGTGTTGGCACGTTTCGATTAATTCCAACTTCTCGGCAAATAAGCGGCATTGCTCGTCGTCTGACATCCGGGGCATAACCAGCTCTGTTGGCATGTGTACGTCGCCATCCGGGCTGACAAAGTTTGTAACAATATCGACGAACTCAAGGTCACCTTTTTCACTTCGTGCAGGAAGAAAAGAGAACTCTGAATGATAAAGATAATCCAGTGAAACAATCATTGTGCCAGCCCCTCTGCATGGGTGTAATCCGGCATCCTGTAGCAAAGGATGGAAAAATACGTTGCTGCTGATACAAATTGAGGCCCTTTCATTTTTCCCTTTTTAGCCAGTAAATCGAATCCTTTTTTTTTAGCTTATCCTGATTATAAACGAATATCCAGCCTTGCACTTTTTAATATCTCGGGATAAATCATATTTTTAGCAAGATACGCTCTTAATGTTCAGGGTTATAGACCGACAAACAGCAGAAGTGAAAGTTGACATTTAAAATGCGGATGACGAGAAAGCCGCGAGCCGATCTCGTCACCCGCAATGATTAAATTCGGCGCGCCTGCCAAAAGTTTTTACGCCAGTAGACGTTATCCAGCGAAGAACGCATCACTCCGCGACTGGTTGAAGCATGGATAAATTGATTATTGGTATCGTAAATCCCGACATGCAGACCACTTTCACCGGAACCCGTTTTAAAGAAAACCAGATCGCCGGGTAGCAAATCATCTTTATCGATCTCAGTACCAATCTTTGATTGCGTACGCGTGTCGCGCGGGAGTTGCAGATCGAATTTGTCACGCATTGTCATCAACACAAATCCCGAACAATCCACCCCGCTACGGCTCATACCGCCATAGCGATAGGGAGTACCATGCCAGGTTTGCAACTGATCGTTAAGACCTGCGATAACGGCGATAGAGTCCGACAGTCGGGCATTTGGCGCAGGAGCACGATGGCTGCTGCACCCCGCCAAAAACAATGCTGTGATGAAAAGGAGCCAAAAGCGCATTCAGGACGAATCCTCTGATTTTTATTTTTGTGTCAATTTAGCGTGGAAATTATGTGATTTTCAAGAACCCATTTAACTTAAGTGGTTGATATGAGCATTCTGTGGCCTTCAATATCCAGGCGACGGAAATTTACACCGTAGGCTAACGACAGATTGGCTGGCGTTAGCACCACATCACGCGCACCGCTCGCCAGCAGCTTTCCGCGCTTGAGCAACCACGCCTTGTGCGCATGGCGTAGCGTATGGTTAAGATCATGACTGCTCATCACAATGGCGATTCCCTGCAGACACAGCTGGCTCAACAATCTGTCCAGCGCGTTTTGTTGCGCCACGTCCAGGCTATTCATCGGCTCATCCAGCAACAAAAGTTGCCCATGCGGATTAGACTGGGGGCTCATTTGCAGGATGACGGCCGCCAGACGCACACGTTGCCATTCACCCCCTGAAAGCTGATTAACACCACGTCCTAGTTTATCTCCCAGCCCAAGCGCATCAGCCACCTCCTGCAGCAGGTCTGTTCGCGCTTTATCAGGCTGATGCAGCGTCAGAAAATGCCAGACCGGCATCGCAAAAGGCGGATTTTGCTGTTGCGCAAGATAAGCACGATATTGCGCCAGCTTCGCTGCCGGCCAATCACCGAGGGGTGTATCACCAAAGGTGATGCACCCCTCTCCGGTCGTCAGTCCCGCCATTCGCGCCAACAACGTACTTTTCCCCGCGCCGTTGGGGCCCACTAAATGCAGGATCTCTCCTGCTTTAATTTCACCAGATAGCGGGCCGAGTCGGGTCGATTCCGCAACATCCTGTAGCAGCATTAATCGGGACATTAGTTAGCCAATGCAGTCTTTATAGCGTGTACAAGAACCGGGTCCTCAGGCGTCATATCAGGTGAATAACGCTGCAGCACCTGTCCATCCCGACCGACTAAGAACTTCTCGAAGTTCCACAGAATATCGTCCGGGTAGAGCGGTGCCCGGCCTTTACTCGCCATACGCGCATAAAATCCGCTATCTGCAGGTGCAACCGCAGTGGGTGCCGCATCAATCAGCTTCTGATACAACGGATGGCGGGCTTCGCCATTGACATCAATCTTACTGAACATCGGGAAGGTAACGCCCCAGGTTGTGCTGCAATACGTCTTAATCTCGTCTTCACTGCCGGGCTCCTGCCCCAGAAACTGGTTGCAGGGGAATCCCAGAACGGTGAAACCCTGCCCATGCCAGGTTTTCTGCAGGTTTTCCAGTTGCTCATACTGCGGCGTTAACCCACATTTTGAGGCTACGTTGACGATTAACAGTACATTTCCGGCATACGCCTGCAATGAGGTCGCCTCGCCGTCGATGGTTGTCACTTCCGTATTAAAAAGCGTGTTTTGCATAGCATCTCCAGAACAACAGGTGAATAGTGGGATGACCCTGTTCAGCTTTTAAGCATAGACCGAACCTGCGCTTTCTAGCGCGCAGCTTTTAACAATAACCAGATAAATACCGGTGCGCCCATCGTGGCCGTCACCACGCCAATGGGTAATTCAGCCGATGCCAGTACCAGACGTGCGACAACATCAGCAAACAGTAGTGCAATTGCCCCCGCCAGCGCACACCCAGGGAGTAAAACGCGGTGATCGGTTAATCCACACAGTCGCAGAATATGAGGGATTACCAGCCCGATAAAACCAATTGCCCCTGCCAGCGCCACGCTCACGCCAACCATCCATCCCGTGGCAACCACCAGCAAGTTGCGCCAGAACCATAAAGGCAGCCCCAGCTGGCGCGCGGAGGTTTCCCCCAGCGCCAGCATATTCATCGGCTGCGACTGACAGCAGATCCACACCAGCACCGGAATCAATGCCACCATGAGCCAGGCCTGATGCCAGTCTACGCCGCCGAAGCCCCCCATCATCCAGTACATCAACTGTCGAAGATCAAAAGAGGTGGAAAAATAGATAGCCCAAGTCATCAGCGCGCTGCAGATAATCCCCAGCGCCACGCCGGCCAACAGCAAACGACTGGTCGATAAATGTCGGCGGGCAAAACGAAGAAGAATGAGGGTGATAATCAGCGCGCCAGCAATGGCGCATAGGCCCAATGCCCAGCCGGGCAATCGCCCTTGCCCCAACAGCACAGCCGCAATAAGCCCTACCCCCGCGCCATTAGACACGCCGAGTAAACCAGGCTCCGCGAGCGGGTTTTCAAACAGCGCCTGCATCACCGCGCCAGCCAGGGCCAGTGCGGCGCCTACCAGCAATACGGCAAGTGTACGGGGCAGTCGAATTTGCCAGACGAACAGATCGCCGCGAGCGCTAAACCAATCGCCGGGAGCAATCCACTGTTCTCCTGCGCATAAACTTATCATGGTTGCCAGCAGCATCAGCACTGACAGAGACAGTATCCAGCGCACGTTTCGTCGCTGCTGTTGGTGGGCGAAAGTCAGCATGTTTTCCATTCTGCTGAAAAAAGATGGGGAGATTCTACGGTGCTGATTCAGTAGTGAAAAGGAAAAAGGCCGCATAGCGGCCTTTTTAGTTATACGCGTCATACTTTGCGTATCGTTAAATCACTCTTCTTTGGGCGTTGCGTTTTCAACCCGGCTTTTTAACTTCTGCCCGGGTCTGAAGGTCACCACGCGCCGTGCTGTAATGGGAATATCTTCGCCCGTTTTCGGGTTACGTCCCGGACGTTGATTCTTATCACGCAGATCGAAGTTACCAAAACCAGAGAGTTTTACCTGCTCACCGTTTTCCAGAGCACGACGGATCTCTTCGAAAAACAGCTCGACCAGTTCTTTGGCATCCCGCTTGCTAAGCCCAAGCTTATCAAACAGATATTCTGACATTTCAGCTTTTGTAAGCGCCATAGGTTCAATCCCTCAATGATGCCTGGAATCGCTCTTTTAATGCCTCTACACATTTGGCGACGGTAGCGGCAATCTCCTCTTCTTCAAGTGTACGGCTGGTATCCTGAAGGATCAGGCTGATAGCGAGGCTCTTATAACCCTCCGCAACACCCTTACCGCGGTACACGTCAAACAAGTTTACGCCAACTACCTGATTTACGCCAACTTTCTTACATTCGGATAAAATATCCGCTGCGGGAACGTTTTCTGCCACAACAACGGCGATGTCACGGCGGTTCGCCGGGAAGCGAGAAACTTCACGCGCCTGAGGCACCACGCGGTCTGCGAGCTTATTCCACTCCAGTTCGAACACCAGAGTGCGACCGTTCAGATCCAGTTTACGTTCCAGCTCAGGATGAACAACCCCAATGAAACCAATACGTTCACCTTTCAGATAAATCGCCGCAGACTGACCCGGATGCAGGGCTGGATTCGCTTCAGCTTTGAACTGGATGTCCGCCAGTTTGCCTGTCAGGTCGAGAACCGCTTCCAGATCGCCCTTCAGATCATAGAAATCAACCGTCTCTTTCGCCAGATTCCAGTGTTCATCATGACGGTTGCCGCAGATCACGCCCGCCAGCATCAGATCCTGACGGATCCCGAGGTTAGCCTGCGTATCCGGTACAAAACGCAAACCTGTTTCAAAAATACGCACACGGTTTTGCTGACGGTTTTGGTTATAAACCACCGTGGACAGCAAACCGGTCCACAGAGACAGACGCATTGCTGACATATCGATAGAGATTGGGCTTGGCAGCAGCAGCGCTTCTTCACCCGGGTGCAGCAGCGACTGGACTTTCGGGTCGACGAAGCTGTAGGTAATTACTTCCTGGTAGCCTTTGTCATTCAGCATGGTTTTTACACGTTTCAGCGACAAATCCGCTTCACGATGCGTACCCATGATAAGACCCGCCTGAATCGGTGTGTTCGGGATATTGTCGTAGCCGTATACGCGGGCGACTTCTTCGACCAGGTCTTCTTCGATTTCCATATCGAAACGCCAGCTCGGCGCGATTGCTTTCCACTCATCCTGCCCTTCCGTCACGTCACAACCCAGACGACGCAGAATGTCGCTCACCTGCTCATCCGCAATATGGTGTCCGATCAGACGATCCAGTTTGCTACGACGAAGCGTAATGGTTGCGCGTTTTGGCAGCGTGTCTTCGTTTGTCACGTCAATGACTGGACCCGCTTCGCCACCGCAGATATCGATCAGCAGGCGCGTTGCACGTTCCATGGCCTTATGTTGCAGAGCCGGATCAACACCACGCTCATAGCGGTGTGAAGCATCGGTGTGCAGACCGTGACGACGTGCGCGACCGGTAATAGACAGCGGGCTGAAGAATGCACATTCCAGCAGGACGTTTTGCGTTTCATCATTCACGCCGGAATGTTCGCCACCAAAGATGCCGCCCATCGCCAGCGCTTTGTTATGGTCCGCAATCACCAGCGTATCCGCATTCAGCTTCGCTTCGCTGCCATCCAGCAATACCAGGGGTTCACCCTCTTTTGCCATACGGACAACAATTCCGCCTTCAATGCGGTCTTTGTCGAATGCGTGCATCGGCTGGCCCAGTTCGAGCAGCACATAGTTAGTCACGTCAACCACGGCATCGATTGAACGAATACCGCAACGACGCAGTTTTTCTTTCATCCACAGCGGTGTCGGCGCTTTAACATTGATGCCTTTAACCACGCGGCCCAGATAGCGAGGGCAGGCTTCTACGGCTTCGACCTGAATCGGCAGGACGTCGCTAATGGTTGCCGCTACAGGCGCGATTTCCGGCTCAACCAGCGGTGCTTTGTTCAGCACAGCGACATCACGTGCGACACCGATAATGCCTAAGCAGTCGGCGCGGTTCGGCGTGACGCTAATTTCGATAGTGTTGTCGTCAAGCTTAAGGTATTCACGGATATCGGTGCCAATTGGCGCATCGGCAGGCAGTTCGATAATCCCGTTATGATCATCGGAAATACCCAGCTCAGAGAATGAGCACAGCATACCTTCAGACGGCTCACCGCGCAGTTTTGCGGCTTTGATTTTGAAATCGCCCGGCAGAACGGCACCCACGGTTGCCACGGCCACTTTCAGCCCCTGACGGCAGTTTGGCGCACCGCAGACGATATCCAGCAGACGGTCGCCGCCTACATTCACTTTGGTGACACGCAGTTTGTCAGCATTCGGGTGCTGGCCACATTCAACCACTTCACCCACCACAACGCCGTTGAACGCGCCGGAAACAGGTTCCACACCGTCAACTTCCAGACCCGCCATCGTAATTTGGTTTGACAGCGCATCGCTATCAATCGCCGGGTTAACCCATTCGCGTAACCACAGTTCACTGAATTTCATTGTATTACCCTGCCTTTATTTAAACTGTTTGAGGAAACGCAGATCGTTTTCGAAGAAAGAACGCAGATCGGTAACGCCGTAACGCAGCATGGTCAGACGCTCCATCCCCATTCCGAAGGCAAAACCGGAGTAGATTTCTGGATCGATACCGACGTTACGCAGCACGTTCGGGTGAACCATTCCGCAGCCCAGTACTTCCAGCCATTTTCCGTTTTTGCCCATGACGTCAACTTCCGCAGAAGGTTCAGTGAACGGGAAGTAAGAAGGACGGAAACGAACCTGCAGGTCTTCTTCAAAGAAGTTGCGCAGGAAATCGTGCAGCGTACCTTTCAGGTTGGTGAAGTTGATATTGGTATCAACGATCAAGCCTTCCATCTGATGGAACATCGGGGTGTGCGTCTGATCGTAGTCGTTACGATAAACGCGGCCCGGGGCGATAATACGGATCGGCGGCTGTTTTTCCTTCATGGTGCGGATCTGCACGCCGGAAGTCTGCGTACGCAGCAAACGCGTCGCGTCAAACCAGAAAGTGTCGTGGTCAGCGCGCGCCGGATGATGGCCAGGAATGTTCAGCGCATCGAAGTTATGATAGTCATCTTCGATTTCCGGACCAGTCGCCACGGTAAAGCCCAGCTCACCAAAGAAACTTTCAATCCTGTCAATTGTACGCGTTACAGGATGCAGACCGCCGTTTTCGATACGACGCCCTGGCAGGGAGATATCGATAGTTTCTTCTGCCAGACGGGCATTCAGGGCAGCACTTTCTAATTCGGCCTTACGCGCGTTCAGCGCTTGCTGCACCTGCTCTTTGGCTTCGTTTATCACCGCACCTGCTGCCGGGCGCTCTTCTGGCGGCAGTTCGCGCAGGGTTGTCATCTGAAGGGTCAGGTGCCCTTTCTTGCCCAAATATTCGACGCGGACATTGTCTAACGCGGCAACATCTGAAGCCTGGTTAATGGCGGCCGTTGCACTGGCAACCAGCTCTGCGAGATGTGACATGGTTTTCCTCGTTATGTTGCGATATTCACTAGTCGCTCATATATACGCAAAATCATTCAAGTTGTATCAACGCAGCAAAAGAGCGAATGCAGCCAATACAGAGACAACTTGAAGGATGACGCGTATAAAAAAAGCCTCCACCAGGGAGGCTTTTAGGCGCTGTTTTCCGTTTCTTCTTTCACGCGCAAGCCTCCTGATTTCAGGTGCTAAAGTAAAAGAAGAAGCGGAAAATAGCAGCATTCATGCTTGCGTTACCTTGTGTGGTAAAAACCGGACAACCTTTATTGAAAAGGCTTACGGATAAATTGTCAACTAATTGATTGTACTGCAAATAAAAGAGAGGGAGCCAGGCTCCCTCTTTTCACCGGCTTATGCCAGAGCTGCTTTCGCTTTTTCGACCAGAGCGGTGAACGCTACTTTGTCGAATACTGCGATGTCAGCCAGGATCTTACGGTCGATTTCAACAGAGGCTTTTTTCAGGCCGTTGATGAATTTGCTGTAAGAAATACCGTTCTGACGTGCTGCTGCGTTGATACGCGCAATCCACAGTTGACGGAACTGACGCTTTTTCTGACGACGGTCACGATAAGCGTACTGACCAGCTTTGATAACAGCCTGGAAGGCAACGCGGTATACGCGAGAACGCGCACCGTAGTAGCCTTTAGCTTGTTTCAAAATTTTCTTGTGACGTGCACGGGCAACTACACCACGTTTTACGCGAGCCATATGTGCTCTCCTGTCTCTATATTCTTAGTAAAAAAATGAATTAAACGTTAACGGCTTATGCGTACGGCAGGCACGCGATAACCAGACCCAGATCGCCTTTAGACACGAGGCCTTTTGGACGCAGGTGACGTTTACGCTTAGTAGATTTTTTGGTCAGAATATGACGCAGGTTTGCGTGCTTACGCTTAAATCCACCACCACCGGTTTTTTTGAAACGCTTAGCAGCACCGCGTACGGTCTTAATTTTTGGCATTTTAATAACTTCCACTTCGCATTGTTAATAAACGAAACGTAGGCGAACAACGGCTGTGGAACCCGTAGGCTCCACAGACATTGCTACTTGAAGGCCTTACTGTTTCTTCTTAGGAGCGAGCACCATGATCATCTGGCGGCCTTCGATCTTCGTAGGGAAGGATTCGACTACTGCCAGTTCACTCAGATCGTCACGGACGCGGTTGAGCACTTCCATACCGATCTGTTGGTGGGCCATCTCACGACCGCGAAAACGCAGCGTGATCTTAGCCTTATCGCCATCTTCCAGAAAGCGTACCAGGCTGCGGAGTTTTACCTGGTAATCGCCATCGTCGGTGCCAGGACGGAATTTAATTTCCTTAACCTGGATAACTTTTTGCTTTTTCTTCTGTTCCTTAGAAGACTTACTCTTTTCATAAAGGAACTTGCCGTAGTCCATAATACGACAAACTGGCGGTTCGGCGTTAGGGCTGATTTCAACTAAATCTACTCCAGCTTCTTCAGCCTTTTCGATCGCTTCTCTCAGACTCACAATACCCAAAGCTTCGCCTTCCAGACCTGTTAAGCGAACTTCCAGGGCGCGAATCTCGCCATTGATACGATTCGGACGTGCCGTTTGAACTCGTTTTCCGCCTTTAATACCTTATTCCTCCAGTTGTTGAAGACTGCGGCTGCGAATCTCTTGTTGCAGCTTCTCAATCACTTCATTTACGTCCAGGCTGCCCAAGTCTTTGCCACGACGGGTGCGCACGGCAACTTTGCCTGCTTCTACCTCTTTGTCGCCACAGACCAACATGTAAGGGACACGACGTAAAGTGTGCTCGCGGATTTTAAAGCCTATCTTCTCATTTCTCAAGTCTGCTTTTACACGAATACCCGCATTTTGTAGTTTCTGCGTTAATTCGTTGACGTATTCAGACTGAGAATCGGTGATGTTCATGACCACAACCTGAACCGGCGCAAGCCAGGTCGGGAAGAAGCCAGCGAACTCTTCGGTCAGGATACCAATGAAACGTTCCATCGACCCAAGAATTGCGCGGTGAATCATAACCGGCACCTGACGTTCGTTGTTTTCGCCAACATAAGAGGCGCTTAAACGGGACGGCAGAGAGAAGTCCAGCTGTACAGTACCGCACTGCCATGCACGATCGAGGCAGTCATACAGGGTAAATTCAATTTTCGGACCGTAGAATGCACCCTCACCCAGTTGGAACTCAAACGGGATGTTGTTTTCTTCCAGCGCAACGGCCAGGTCAGCTTCAGCACGGTCCCACATTTCATCGCTACCGATACGTTTTTCGGGGCGAGTGGACAGTTTGACGACGATTTTCTCGAAGCCAAAGGTGCTGTACATATCGTAGACCATACGAATGCAGGCGTTAACTTCATCGCGAATCTGCTCTTCAGTACAGAAGATATGTGCATCATCCTGGGTAAAGCCACGTACACGCATCAGACCGTGCAGCGCACCTGACGGCTCGTTACGGTGACAGCTACCAAATTCAGCCATACGCAACGGCAAATCGCGATAGGATTTCAGACCCTGGTTAAAGATCTGCACGTGGCCCGGGCAGTTCATAGGTTTAATGCAGTACTCACGGTTCTCAGACGAGGTCGTGAACATTGCATCTTTGTAGTTGTCCCAGTGACCTGTTTTTTCCCACAGCACACGGTCCATCATGAACGGACCTTTAACTTCCTGGTACTGATATTCTTTCAGTTTCGAGCGAACAAAAACTTCCAACTCGCGGAAGATAGTCCAGCCATCGTTATGCCAGAACACCATACCCGGTGCTTCTTCCTGCATATGATACAGGTCAAGCTGCTTACCAATTTTGCGGTGGTCTCGCTTGGCCGCTTCTTCCAGGCGTTGCAGGTAGGCATTCAGGGCTTTTTTATCGGCCCATGCAGTACCATAAATACGCTGCAGCATCTTGTTATTGCTGTCGCCACGCCAGTATGCCCCTGCGGTCTTCATCAGTTTGAAGTGATGGCAGAAACGCATGTTCGGCACGTGCGGGCCACGGCACATATCGACATATTCTTCATGATGGTACAAGCCAGGCTTGTCATCATGGGCGATGTTTTCATCAAGAATAGAGACTTTATAGGTCTCGCCACGCTTCACGAAGGTTTCGCGCGCTTCGTACCAGCTGACTTTCTTCTTAATGACATCGTAGTTTTTCTCAGCGAGCTCGTGCATCCGCTTCTCGAGCGCGTCGACATCTTCCTGGGTTAACGTACGGTCAAGATCGATATCGTAGTAAAAACCGTTGTCAACAACCGGTCCGATCGCCATTTTGGTGTTCGGCCAAAGTTGTTTGATCGCATGCCCTAACAGGTGCGCACAAGAGTGACGAATGATCTCCAGACCTTCTTCATCTTTCGCGGTGATGATGGAGAGTTTCGCATCATGTTCAATCAGATCGGAAGCATCTACCAGCTCACCGTTAACACGGCCAGCAATAGTCGCTTTAGCCAGACCTGGACCGATGTCCAGCGCAACATCCATGGGGCTTACAGCGTGGTCGTAATGGCGTTGGCTGCCATCAGGAAGAGTAATAACAGGCATGTTATATCCTTATTTGCAGTGGTGCCCCACACGTAAGAGCACATACAAAGATTCAATATTTAAAATTATCAAAAAGGTCTGGGCTGATTCCCGCTTCACTCTGCGAAATATGTCACAGGTCACCTGACTGGTAACACTGGACCTACGCCCGTTTTTTGATAACACCGTTTGACAGTGTACACGGCATTAGGATGCGATCAAAGCAACAATCAACGTGCACTCTATGATGTAAATCAATTCACTGACACCCTGACGTCTTTGTTACACTTGTAGAAAGTCATTTCACCGGAGCAGGAAAAAACAATGCCAACAAACCGCTTTGCGAAGAAACACTGGAAGATGGTGGTGATCCTGCTGGTTATTTGTGCGGCAATGCTGATGCTGCGTTGGGCAGCAATGATCTGGGGTTAAAATACTGGCCGCTTTTCTGGTTCCGTTGTATTTATCAATTAAATCGAATTCATCTGAAAAATAGCGAGTTATCGATAAGCATTAAAAATAAAACACAGATTAACTTTTAAATAAACTTAACGTTAATAGATAAAAGCCGGGCCAATTATTTGGCCCGGTTTGTCATTACATACGATAGCCGAGCGAAAGCGTCGTGCGGCGATCGGTATGTTCCGGCGCGGTTGCCGGCGGTTCGGAGTTCCAGGTGACGTTGTACGCGACCTTCAATCCAAAGTGTTCGTTGATGGCAACGTTTAAGGCCGTTTCAGAGTTAAGCGTTGTATCATCTGCACCAAATACCGACACACCCTGCGTAAACTTGGTGTTGTCCGTCATCTGCCACGCATAAGCCCCGGACGCATAACCTAACGGTTGCGTTTCAGTGGTGCCATCAGTGTGCTCGTCATAACGTACACCAGGACCGAATTCAAAGCGGAAACTGTGTACCGGTCCATTAAGAAACTGGCGACCATAACCGGCCGTTAGCACGTCACGCTCACGGTATCCGTTATAACGGTCTGTTAACCAACTGGCCTGGCCAAAGAGATAGTCATAGTCAGTCATGTTGTAACGACTACGACCACCTACAGCATATTTCTCAGATGAACGCTCATCATTTGAGGAGGTGTTGCTGGCATTTCCCCACAGAGACCACGCCGTAGATTGACCATACCAGGTCATGGTGGTGTCGGCGGTTAAAGAAGAACTTTTTGTGTTGCCTGACTGGGCAAGATATCCCGCGTTCAGGTTACCTTCAAAGGGTTTTTTCGCGCTGGAAGGGTCATCCATGACAGTAAAAACGGAATCATCGGCGGCGGCATGCATTGACGCAAACACGCACCCCGTCAGCAATACTGCTGCGGGCACTGTCTTCAAAAGCTTCATTTATAAAGAGTCCGTACAACAAAAAAAGAGACCATAACGGTCTCGGAAACTTTCATGTGGATCAATGACAAAAGACCCTTGAAAGGTAACAAATTATAAAAAGACTCGAATAACATAGCAATAAATTCTTATTTCATTTTTTGAATAAGAGCGTTCCTAATCCTTTATTTTATTTATATATCTTTGGCACGAGAATTTTAAATAAAGCTGCGAGAAATCATGTTGTTAATTACTTCACTTTCGTGGCGTTAAGTGCCAGACTGGGGTCAGCCTAACAGGAGGTAAAGATGGTACGTATCTATACGTTAACACTTGCGCCCTCTCTCGATAGCGCAACAACCACTCCACAAATCTACCCCGAAGGTAAACTTCGCTGTACCTCACCAGTTTTTGAACCTGGCGGCGGAGGCATCAACGTCGCCCGCGCCATTGCACATCTTGGCGGAACTGCAACGGCCATCTTTCCGGTCGGTGGTGCGACCGGCGAGCACTTAGTTTCTTTACTTGCCGACGAAAATGTTCCCGTCTCGACTATCGAGGCTAAAGACTGGACCCGACAAAATCTCCATGTCCACGTCGAATCCAGCGGCGAGCAGTATCGTTTTGTCATGCCCGGTGCAGCGCTGACTGATGACGAATTCTACCAATTGCAGGATCAGGTACTGGAAATTGAATCGGGTGCGATACTGGTCATTAGCGGCAGTTTGCCGCCCGGTGTACAAATAGAAAAAATGACCCGGCTCATCACTACCGCACAAAAACAGGGGATCCGCTGTATTGTCGACAGCTCAGGCGAAGCACTGACGGCGGCGTTAGCCATCGGCAATATCGAACTGGTCAAACCCAACCTCAAAGAACTGAGTGCGCTGGTAAACCGCGAACTCACGCAACCCGATGATGTGCGCAAGGCCGCGCAGGAAATCGTACATAGTGGGAAAGCGCTTCGCGTTGTGGTCTCTCTTGGGCCACAAGGGGCGTTGGGCGTCAATCAAGAAACGTGCGTCCAGGTCGTCCCTCCGCCGGTGAAAAGTCAAAGCACCGTAGGCGCGGGCGACAGCATGGTCGGGGCCATGACGCTTAAACTGGCTGAGAATGCACCTTTTGAGGATATTGTCCGTTACGGCGTCGCCGCAGGTAGCGCAGCAACGCTCAATCAGGGTACGCGCCTGTGCTCTTTGGACGACACGCAAAAAATTTATTCGTATCTCACTCAGTAATGACACCGTCCCTCTTTTGAAGAGAAAGGGGATTCTCGCGTAAAACTGTCAGCATGGGTGTTATGCGACTATGATAAAAAATCACGTGATTACAAAGAAGTGAATCATGTGCAGTCAGACGTCTCCACAACGGTACGGGGTGAAGAAGAGCGACAAACATTAAGTGCCTTTCCAGCGATGACGCGTCCGTGGTGTGCGTCAGTTCGTGTTTTTTAACCGCATTCTTGCGCTAACCTTATGATCTGGCAGACAACATGGGGAGAGACATCATGTGGCAGGCTATCAGTCGTCTTTTAAGCGAGCAATTAGGTGAAGGCGAAATCGAACTCCGTAATGAACTGCCCGGCGGAGAGATTCACGCCGCATGGCATTTACGCTATGCGGGGAGAGATTTTTTCGTCAAATGCGATGTAAGAGAGCTGTTAACCGGCTTTATGGCAGAAGCCGATCAGCTGGAGCTACTTTCCCGCAGTCAAACTGTATCTGTACCGAAAGTCTGGGCAGTAGGCGCAGACAGAGATTACAGCTTTCTGGTGATGGATTTCCTCCCTCCCCGCCCGCTTGATGCGCATAACGCGTTTATTCTCGGACAACAGCTTGCGCATTTGCATGAATGGAGCGATCAACCACAGTTCGGCCTCGACTTCGATAATGCACTCTCCACTACGCCACAACCCAATGCCTGGCAGCGTCGCTGGTCAACCTTCTTCGCCGAGCAACGCATCGGCTGGCAACTGGAACTTGCGGCGGAAAAAGGCATTGCGTTTGGCAATATTGACGCCATTGTCGATCATGTTCAGCAACGACTCTCCTCCCATCAGCCACAACCTTCTCTCCTGCACGGCGATTTGTGGTCGGCAAACTGTGCGCTCGGGCCGAATGGCCCCTACATCTTTGACCCCGCCTGTTACTGGGGTGACAGAGAGTGCGATCTGGCAATGTTGCCGTTACATACCGATCAACCGCCGCAGATTTATGACGGTTACCAGTCTGTCTCGCCGCTACCGTTAGATTTTCTCGACAGGCAGCCTATCTATCAGTTGTATACGTTGCTGAATCGGGCAATTCTGTTTGGCGGACAGCACCTGGTGGTGGCGCAAAAAGCGATGGAAAGGTTACTGGCGGCTTAACGTATAAATAGCCCGAAAGCGGCTTTGCTTATCAGGCCTGACGCTTCACGTAGTCCAGGCCTGATAATATCGGACTTACAAAAATCCCAGTAATGAAAAGAAGAAATAGCCGATCACGATAACGATCACCGGCAAAATATAGAGCGGGAAGATTTGTAAAAAAATCGTATGATGTGGCACGACAATACGCGACTCAATTTGCTCACGCGATAACCCTTCACTGCCTTTTGCCTGTTCCAGAATCAACTGATCTTCAACGCCCTCGCGTAAAAAACGCGCCTGACGACTCATTCTGGCGCCAGAGTCCTGCAATGCCAGACCGATGAATATCAGAATGAAAATCAACCAAAAAACAAGATTAAGTCCGGTCTGAAAATCCGGTGTCGGCGAGTTATACCAAAACAGATTAAGAAACGGCGTATTCACCCGCATCATGTCGATCATCACGTGGGCAAAATCGAGCATTACCGCATTAATCCCCTCCTGCTTTTCGCTGTGCGCATACATAAACTTCAGTACAGAAACCAGTGTTGAAATCAGCGCGGGAATGAAAATTACCCATCCCGCCAGCCTTTTCAAGACGGCAATGCGTCCAGCTTGTTGATACGTCATGAGTTCCCCTTGATAAAGACGTGTCATTTTGGCCTAAGTTTACCCGTTGATAACCGTTTTCGCCTGATCTTTAAAGGCGGTATACTGCCAAATTAGCCATAATGAACGCTTAGAGCTCGTTCTGGTGGGCTCTTAATCCCTGTTATCACCCTAAAGGAGAGGTTGTGATGCCAACCCCGCGTCAAATTCTTGCTGCAATTTTCGATATGGATGGATTACTGGTCGATTCAGAACCGCTTTGGGATCAGGCCGAACTGGATGTGATTGCAAGTTTAGGCGTAGATATCACCCGCCGCCATGAACTTCCCGACACGCTTGGTTTACGTATCGATATGGTTGTTGATCTTTGGTTTGCGCAGCAACCGTGGAACGGTCCCTCACGTCAGGAGGTCACCGAGCGCATCATCACCCGGGCCATTGCGTTAGTGGAAGAAACAAAACCGCTGCTGCCGGGTGTGCGTGAAGCCGTGGCGTTGTGCAAATCTCAGGGAATCAAAGTAGGACTGGCATCCGCTTCGCCGCTGCATATGCTGGAAAAAGTGCTGACCATGTTTGATCTGCGCAACGACTTCGACGCGCTGGCTTCTGCAGAAAAACTGCCTTACAGCAAACCGCACCCGCAGGTTTACCTCGATTGTGCGGCGAAACTGGGCATTGACCCTATAAACTGCGTTGCGCTGGAAGACTCGGTAAATGGCATGATTGCTTCAAAAGCCGCCCGTATGCGTTCCATCGTCGTACCAGCGCATGAGAATCAGGACGATCCTCGCTTCGTTCTTGCCGATGTCAAATTAACCTCACTCACCGAACTCACTGCCGTTCATCTGCGCGGCTAATCCTGTAACGGGCAATGATCGTATTGCCCGCCCTCTCAGATTTTTTATTTTTAAAACATCGTTTCACTTTTAATTGTGTTTCTGTTTAACCTCTCCTATCCTTGCCCTATAGAGCAAGCGTTAATGACATAAATAGTTGAGGTAAACATGATTCAGGAAGCTTTTCGTCTCGAAGGTAAAGTAGCCATCGTCACTGGATGTGACACCGGCCTTGGGCAGGGTATGGCAGTGGCGCTGGCTGAAGCGGGCTGCGATGTAGTCGGCGTGAATCGTAAAATACCACATGAAACCGCAGAGAAAATTAACGCCCTCGGTCGGCGTTTTATGGCCATTCAGGCCGACCTCAGCCAACAAGAGGCGCTGTCTGGCATAGTGACCCAAACTGTGGCCACGTTTGGCCGGGTCGATATTCTGGTCAACAATGCGGGAACCATACGTCGTCAGGATGCGCTGGATTTTAGTGAAAAAGACTGGGATGACGTGATGAATCTGAATCTCAAATCCGTTTTTTTCCTGTCACAGGCAGTGGCGCGCCAGTTTCTGGTTCAGGGCAACGGCGGAAAAATCATTAACATTGCCTCAATGCTCTCTTTTCAGGGCGGAATCCGCGTTCCTTCCTACACCGCATCAAAAAGTGGCGTGCCTGGAATCACCCGCTTACTGGCTAATGAATGGGCGGCCAAAGGAATTAATGTCAATGCCATCGCACCCGGTTATATGGCGACAAACAATACGCAGCAGCTGCGCGAAGACAGTACGCGTAATCAGCAAATTGTCGATCGCATTCCCGCAGGGCGCTGGGGAACACCGGATGACTTGCAAGGCCCGGTCGTTTTTCTCGCCAGCCAGGCTTCTGACTATATCAATGGTTACACGCTTGCCGTGGACGGCGGTTGGTTGGCGCGTTAATCGTGCACTTGTGACAAAGGGTTACAACGTCACCTCTTCCGCCTACTGTATAAAACCCCTATACTGTATGAATTGACAGTTCATTGGGTTTTATCATGACGGCGGAAGGCCATCTTCTTTTTTCTATTGCCTGTGCGGTATTTGCCAAAAATGCCGAGCTGACGCCCGTTCTTGCTCAGGGTGATTGGTGGCATATTGTACCTTCGGCCATTTTAACCTGCCTGCTACCCGATATCGATCACCCGAAATCTCTGCTCGGGCAGCGGCTGAAGTGGATATCAAAGCCTATTGCCCGGGCATTTGGCCATCGCGGGTTTACTCACAGCCTGCTGGCCGTCTTTGCCCTGCTGGCCACGTTTTATCTGAAAGTTCCGGATAGCTGGATAATCCCGGCCGATGCCTTACAAGGTATGGTTCTCGGTTATCTCAGTCACATTCTGGCTGACATGCTGACTCCGGCAGGCGTTCCCCTGCTTTGGCCCTGCCGCTGGCGTTTTCGTCTGCCCATCCTCGTGCCGCAAAAAGGCAACCAACTGGAACGGTTCCTGTGCATGGCGCTGTTTGCCTGGGCTATCTGGATGCCGCAGACCGTACAAGAGAACAGCGCGGTACGCTGGTCATCACAGATGATTAATACGCTGCAAATGCAGTTTAATCGTTTTATAACGCACCAGGTTGACTAATAAATCGGCCAAAATGTCATTTTAGGTATAAACAATTCCATTTGAATATAAGAGGCAAGTCACAGTTCTGCTAATCTTGCGCCAACAGAATCACCATTGCATGGTGATACGCATAATAAGATCAGGAGAACGGGGATGAACTTTCCATTAATCGCGAACATTATCGTGTTCGTAGTACTGCTGTTCGTGCTGGCGCAAGCCCGCCACAAACAGTGGAGTCTGGCCAAAAAAGTACTGGTCGGTCTGGTCATGGGCGTGGTGTTTGGTCTCGCCCTGCATACCATTTATGGCTCCGACAGCCAGGTTCTTAAAGATTCCGTACAGTGGTTCAACATTGTCGGCAACGGTTATGTCCAGTTGCTGCAGATGATTGTCATGCCGCTGGTATTTGCGTCTATTCTCAGCGCCGTTGCGCGTCTGCACAACGCCTCTCAGTTAGGTAAAATCAGCTTCCTGACCATCGGCACGCTGCTGTTTACTACGCTGATTGCCGCACTGGTCGGGGTTCTGGTAACCAACCTGTTCGGCCTGACCGCCGAAGGCCTGGTGCAAGGTGGTGCCGAGACTGCACGTCTGAACGCTATTGAAGCCAACTATGTTGGCAAAGTGGCTGACCTCAGCGTTCCGCAGCTGGTACTGTCGTTTATCCCGAAAAACCCGTTTGCCGATCTGACCGGTGCTAACCCGACGTCGATTATCAGCGTCGTTATTTTCGCGGCCTTCCTGGGCGTTGCGGCACTTAAACTGCTGAAAGATGATGCGCCAAAAGGCGAGCGCGTATTAACGGCTATCGATACCCTGCAAAGCTGGGTGATGAAGCTGGTTCGTCTGGTGATGCAACTGACTCCGTACGGTGTTCTGGCGCTAATGACCAAAGTGGTTGCCGGTTCCAACCTGCAGGACATCATTAAGCTGGGTAGCTTCGTCGTTGCCTCATATCTCGGCCTGGGCATTATGTTCGTCGTACACGGCATCCTGCTGGGTATTAACGGCGTTAGCCCACTGAAATACTTCCGCAAAGTCTGGCCAGTACTGACTTTCGCCTTCACCAGCCGTTCCAGTGCCGCTTCTATTCCACTGAACGTTGAAGCGCAAACCCGCCGTCTGGGCGTCCCTGAGTCCATCGCCAGCTTTGCCGCCTCTTTTGGTGCAACGATTGGTCAAAACGGTTGTGCGGGTCTGTATCCGGCGATGCTGGCCGTGATGGTGGCACCAACTGTCGGCATTAACCCGCTGGACCCAATGTGGATTGCCACGCTGGTGGGTATCGTGACCGTCAGTTCCGCAGGCGTTGCGGGTGTGGGCGGCGGCGCGACCTTCGCGGCACTGATCGTACTGCCTGCCATGGGTCTGCCGGTCACACTGGTTGCTCTGTTGATCTCAGTTGAACCGCTGATCGATATGGGGCGTACTGCATTGAACGTTAGCGGTTCCATGACCGCTGGTACGCTGACCAGCCAATGGCTGAAACAGACCGATAAATCGATTCTGGACAGCGACGATCACGCCGAACTGGCGCATCGCTAAAAGCCTGTCTGCGCAAAACAAAAAACCGCCAGTGAGTTATGCTCCGGCGGTTTTTTTATATCCGATTAATCGCTCAGTTCGTTTTCCTGGCGAATCTGGTTAGCCCAGCGCTGGGCCGACTCCGGAACCGTAAATGCAGGCGAACGCTGAAACGCCTCCCCCATTAAGACAAAAGCGACATATTTTCCGCGCAGTATCCATACGTCACGAAACGCATCCATTTTCACCGCATGCTCTGGCGGAGCGGGCTCCACGCGAGGAACATAGCTGATGACCGGACGATTTTGTTGGCGAAGAGGTTTCATAATCAGTTGCTTCACTAAAGACAAATTCTAAAAATCTGAAAAACGCTATCTTAGCTGATTTTACCCCTGGACGGTGCAAAAACAGTGAATTCGTGAAGTGGGTGGCGATAATGGGGGGAACAGATAAGTTGCAGCAAACATCAATGACGCAGACAAAAAAATGCGGCGCACCGACGCGCCGCCAACTCAGGAATTAAACGTTCAGAAAACTGCCAAGACGATAACCGCGCTCCGCAATAGCGTATTTCAATGACGAAGACGTCAGTACGTCAAGCTCAGTTAAGCGGGGGTAACAGTAGGCACTTTGTCGAATGATGTCATCGATAAACGCCGGATGACACATCACTTCCAGCGAGGACTCTCCCCGGTCTGCGGACGCGTCCAGCGTCTGCAAAAACAGGGCCTCAGAAATCGCGTCGCCATAAAACTCACTGCTAAATCCCTGGGAGGTACGCAACGTTTCCGGTAAATCGGACGCCTGGAACACTGTCTGCCGATCGATCCGCAACGCAACCCCTCTCTCCACGGCAAAACTGGCGACAATCGGGAAAATCTGCGGGAACATATGCACGTGGTGATGACTATCCAGATGCGTCGGCTCCCGCCCGAACAGGTCAATAAAACGCTGATACTGTGCAGCCAGCTCCCGAGAAATCTCTTCCAGCGGCAACGTTTCTTCCTCTGCCATCTGCCAGATCCATTTCCCTAACACACCGTCACGCGTCAGACCCGGCATAGCCGTTAACGGTTTGCCGAGCGTCAGGACAAAGTGCATCCCAACGGCAAGCTCCGGTATATCGCGACTAAGCTGTACCGCATGCTCTATCGCCTCGCCATTCACCAGGGCCGTGGTTGAGGTGACAATGCCATTGCGACAGGCTTCAACAATGCCGTAGTTTTGTCCTTTGCTCAGGCCAAAATCATCCGCATTCACAATCAGTACGCGTTCCATAGCCAACCTCAGTTAGTGTTGTTCGCTTTTAAGTTTCTCGATGCATCCGGCGAAATTTGGCAGCCATTTTTCATGCGCCAGAATCAGCTCACGGGCAAGAATTTCAGCATCAGTGTCGGAATGCACCAGCGGGCTCAGGTTCAACGCCAGCAGCACATCATTCAACTCGCCGCTCAGTGCTGCGTTGCTCGCCGCCACTTCAAAACCTTTAATGGTATAGATAAGCCCCAGAACCTTTTCATCGAAATGGGTGATACGTGGGTGCGGAGTTGCACCATTGCGCCCCAGCGTGCAGGTCATCTCAACGGCCCAGTCCGCAGGAATATTATCAACATGGCCATGATGAGGAATGTTGACGTAATGTTCGGTCTGTTTGTCGTTGTAGATAGCATTGATGACTTCACACGCGGCATCAGAGTAATAAGCCCCGCCACGCTGTTCCAGCTCTTTCGGCTTAACATTCAACTCAGGATTTTTATACAGATCAAACAGTTGCTTTTCTACTTTCTGTACCACCTGTGCGCGTGCACCACCTTTGTAATATTCGCCCATTTCAATCGCCAGCATCTCTTTTGGCTTGAAGTAGTACAGCAAATACGAGCACGGCAGCAGCCTCAGTGAACGAATCAGCCCTTCACTGAACGGCAGATCGAAGATGTTCTTCACGCCAGAGGCTTTCAACTGACCCGACGCAACGCCGTCCAGCAGTTCATCAAAGCGTGACACACCGTTGACCAGAACATCCTTAATGAAGACCATATGGTTCAGACCAAACAGATCGATGGATAAGTCATCGCTCTCTTTCAGCGCCAGCACGTCGCTGATGAACATTTTCATGCCGATCGGAATATTACATACCCCGATGAATTTCTTGAAATTCGTATGGCGATAAACCGCCTCAGTCACCATCCCGGCTGGGTTAGTGAAGTTGATCACCCACGCATTCGGGCACAGTTCTTCCACATCTTTCACAATATCAAAGATAACCGGAATGGTACGCAGGCCTTTGAACAGCCCGCCAGCGCCGTTGGTTTCCTGCCCCAGATACCCGTGGCTCAGAGGAATGCGTTCATCCTTTTCACGGGCTTGCAGTTGCCCAACCCGCAACTGGGTAGTAACGAAATCAGCATCTTTCAGCGCTTCGCGGCGATCCAGCGTTTTATACACTTTCATCGGGACGCCAGCTTTATCAATCATGCGCTGGCAGAGGTCAAAAATAATGTCCAGCTTCTCTTTACCACCGTCGACATCCACCAGCCACAATTCAGAGACCGGTAATTCATGATAACGCTTAATAAAGCCTTCAAGTAATTCAGGGGTGTAGCTGCTCCCGCCACCGATAGTGACGACTTTTAATTTCTGGCTCATAATTTCTCCCTTCAGTGTAAAAACACTGACACGTATTATGCTCAACCCATTCGTCAGGTATAGCGTGGCAGTCCCGGCGCTATTTTGGGCAAGCTATAAAAATTGGTTATTGGTAAATAAAATTTACTGATTAAATTCCGTTAATTTCTTACGATAGCTATTTGGTGTAAACGACGTCAGCTTTTTAAACGTTTTAATAAACAAGCTCGGACTACTGTAACCAGACTCATAGGCAATATCAGTTACAGAATAGTTAGTCATTTCCAGCTGTTTTTTAGCAAAATTAATGCGGATTTCATTAATAATCTGCATTGGCGTTTTACTGTAATAACGCTGGGTTGCACGGGTCAGATACTCCTGGGATTTTGCGGACAGGTGTACCATATTTTCCAGCGCATTTTCGCTGAACTGCCTTTTGTCATGCATGCTTTCCACGGTAGTTTTAAGCCATTGTGGAATATCATCCAGCACCTGCTCTTCCCGATGATGGCGTAACCGATTAATAATATAGAAGGTGACCACTTCTACAAATTCATCCAGTCCGCTTTCACGAAAGTTCAGTGATGCTATAACCGTTTCGATGTAGGTAAGAAACGAGCTGTTCGCCCGATACACCTGCGATGCGACAAAACAAAATGGCAGCAACGGGTGGTAGTGCTGTTCAAAAAAACGTTTACTGATACCAACGTTAAGAATTCGCGTCGCGCCGAAATCATAGAAACTTTGGTGATGCGATCCCAACGGGATAAAGACAAAGTCTCCGCGCTCAAGCAGTACACGCTTACCGTTGATTTCCTGATAGTAACGTCCAGTTAATACAAGGGTAAATTCGTAGTAATCATGCTGATGCAGCCCACTGATACTCTCAGTTTTGTTATAGATGAACACATGAAAATTTTTGCCATTAAAAAGCTGCTGCTCATAGACGGTTTTGATTTCCGGTGCGTTAATCTGTAGCTGCATTCTGCACTCCTCGCTATTTCAGCTTCTCGTGAAGCTCAATCAGTTCTGCCACCAGTTCACGTGCCAGCATCGACGTCATCAGGTGGTCCTGTGCATGGACCAGCACCAGGCTGACTTTCATTTTACCTTCACCCTGATCGCCTTCAATCAGTTTAGTCTGGACAAGGTGTGCTTCGTTCAGCGCCATGCGAGACTGTTCCATCATGGTCTTCGCTGACTCAAAATCACCCTGTTTGGCCATTTTGAGCGCGCCATACGCCAGGCTACGCGCCTGACCCGAGTTGATGATGAGCCCCATCACCACTTCTTCAAGCTCTTCTGCTTCTGACTGCGTGTCGACGATGTTCTCGATATCCAACATACTTTTTTCCTCTGGTTCAGTCCGGCATGGCCGCATAGCCATGCCGGATTAAATTTAGAATTTCAATGCGTTAGCGATATCTTCTTCGCTTTCTTCTTTATCAATGACGTTCTGAGCTTTGTTGGCGACGACCACAAATGGCAGGTACACCAGCGTTGCGATGCCAAGGTTAAACAACGCGACCAGCAGAGCAGCGACGCTACCGTTGGTGTTAAAGAATGCGCCCAAACCGGTTGGCATAGTCCACGGTGCAATGTTGGTAATTGGTGGAATAATGCCTGTGTAATAAGCGGCCAGGGTAATCGCTGCCAGAATCGGCTGAACCAGGATGAATGGAATAAACATAACCGGGTTCATGATAATCGGCAGACCGAACAGAATGGGTTCGTTAATCTGGAACAGACCTGATGGCAGTGCCAGTTTTGCTACCTGACGATAATCAGCGCGACGAGATGCCAGGAAGATAGCAATAATCAGACCCAGCGTTGCCCCACTCCCTCCCAGGAAAATATAGGAGTCCAGCATCGGCTTCGCCCAGACGTGGAACGTCTTACCCGCTTCCAGTGCCGCGTCTACGGAACCAAACTGTTGGTAGATAGAGATGTTTTCCAGCGCCCAGGGGGTCATGATACCGCTGTCCAGTGCAGTCAGTGCCAAAGAACCGTGAATACCAAAGAACCACAACAGCGGAACAAAAATCACGTACGCCCAACCCACCACACTACCCAGTGACGCCAGCGGAGTTGAAATGGAATCCATGATGATCTGGTGGAAGTTCGTTCCCCAGGTGTTCAACGCCCAGGCGATGATCCCCATAATAGAGAGGATAATGAAGCCAGGAATCAGTGCAGAGAAGGAGCGAGAAACAGAAGCCGGAACGCTATCAGGTAATTTAATAACCCAATTACGATGCACGACGAAGGTGAACATTTCCGCGACCACCAGGCCGATAATAATACCGGAAATAATGTTCGCACCGCCCAGCCAGTTAGCACCCACGGCATAGGCTTCACCCACACTGTAAGGTGTGACTGTCATAAATGCGGCGACAGATAATAAACCAGCAGCCAGCGCATCGACCTTGCGTTCTTCCGCCAACGCCATACCGATAAAGAATGGCGCCATCAATGACATAATACCCAGCGTACCGTTATAGACGTTCCCACCGATGCCTTTTAAACTATTTAGTGTTTCAATAGTTGAAGCATCAAGTCGAATGCCCATGGAATAAAAAAACGACCCCTCCCCAAAGCTCAGGAAAACGTTATTGATTAATACAAACATAGCCCCTGCGAGGGTTAACGGCATTAAACGAATAAAACCGTTTTTGATTGCATTAACGTGTGGCTGCTTTCCAATTTTTACAGCAAAAGGAAGGAGTACCTTTTCAAGTGAAGCAATAGCGTTACTCATAGAAAAATACCCTTAAATACCGCAATTAACAATTGCGGTGAATGTTAATGAAATAACTCTTTGACGGGAAAATTTAAAATAATTAATTTGCTGCGGCTTTTTTAATTGCTGCAACTGCAGCCTTAAGCACGCCTAAACCATCGACTTTGCCATACAACAGCGAGTCAATCACTTCTACAGGTTTGTTGGGTAACAAACGCTGAATTTCGGGCAACATATAAGCAATCTGTGGACCTAATAACACAACATCGGCTACTGGGCCTTTTTCTCCGGCCAGCGTTTCGGGAAACGCTTCAATGATAACCGGCACTTCGTATTTTTCAGCCTGAGCACGCATCTTCGAGACCAACAAAGAAGTCGACATGCCCGCAGAACAAAACAGATAAATGTGTTTCTTTTCCATTAAAACGATCCTCATGTGCGATTATCTGTGTACCAGACACTCCGCAAGCCATAACCTGCATCCATGCTCTGGGTAACTTGCGTCAGCTAAATTACTTTTTTAGGTGGCTGAAATGAGTATACGGGATTGCACCCGCGGATGGTATTTCATTGACCAACTAAATTGTCTCTCCTTGACCTGCGGTTATGACACCCCTCACACTTCGGGCAAATAATTCGCGACAATAAATAAGATCGCGTGACACAAAAAAACCGGCACAGCGGCCGGTTCGTCAGAGTGCTCAGGCAATAAACAGTTGTTACTTCTTCGCTGCCTGCGGGTCGGTGTCGTACTCCGCACAGGTCTGGTAGCCGGAATTAATCACGTGCCCAGTATCATCTAATGCAACAAAATAGGTCTCTGCTTTACCATCTCGTTGACCCAGGATGTAGGTCTGACATGTACCACGCGCATGGATCATGCTGACTTCAGAAGAAGGTTTACCGGCAATCTGCGCCACTTGCGCCCGGCTCATCCCTTTCTTCACATCTTTCACCACGGGCTGCACAAATTGGTCTTTGGTACGATCGTAAGCCGTACAGCCTGCCAGCATAGTCAATACCGCCGCTGCACTCAGAATTCCTGTTAGATTCTTGTTCATATTCCGTCCTCTTGTTTTTCAGCGTGTTATATAAGCCTGGAGCACAACAACGCATTTTTCAAGCTGTCAGTTGATACTCGGGTCATTTCAGAAAATTCTATCAAAACAAAATGATGTTATATCCGGCTGCATCCCTTGTCGTTTGGACGTCAACGCGTTAGCTTTAACACATCGTTATTTTTGATCATTTTATTTTCCATAGGGGGTTAAATGACTCTGCAGCAAGAGATAATCCGGGCACTTGGCGCCAAACCACATATTAATGCAGAAGAGGAAATTCGCCGCAGCGTGGATTTTCTGAAATCGTACCTCAAAACCTACCCTTTCCTTAAATCGCTGGTGTTAGGGATTAGCGGCGGACAGGACTCAACCCTGGCCGGAAAGTTATGCCAAATGGCGATTTCCGAGTTACGTGAAGAAACGGGTAACGATGCTTTGCAGTTTATTGCCGTGCGACTGCCTTATGGTGTGCAGGCCGATGAACAGGACTGTCAGGACGCGATAGCGTTTATACAACCTGACCGTGTACTCACCGTCAACATCAAAGGCGCGGTATTGGCCAGCGAGCAGGCATTGCGCGAAGCAGGTATTGAACTGAGTGATTTTGTGCGCGGCAATGAAAAAGCCCGCGAGCGTATGAAGGCACAATACAGTATCGCCGGAATGACCAGCGGTGTTGTCGTGGGTACCGATCACGCCGCAGAGGCCATTACCGGATTCTTTACCAAATATGGCGATGGCGGCACTGACATTAACCCAATATTCCGCCTCAACAAGCGTCAGGGTAAGCAGCTTCTTGCGACATTGGGTTGCCCTGAGCATTTATACAAGAAAGCGCCAACCGCCGACCTCGAAGACGATCGTCCCTCTCTGCCAGATGAAGCAGCATTAGGCGTTACCTACGACAACATTGACGATTATCTGGAAGGAAAAACGTTGAATGCCGACGTTGCGAAGAAAATTGAAGGCTGGTACGTGAAAACAGAACACAAACGTCGCCCACCGATTACGGTGTTTGACGACTTCTGGAAAAAATCGTAATTCGCTGATTTACCCGTGCCGGATAACCACAAAATGGTTTATCCGGCCCAAACGACGTCATTGCACCGAATCAGGCGAAAAACCTGGCTTCCAGTTAATCTCACTAAACAACAACTTCCCCTCGCGCTCCAACAGTCGCAACGTATGCTTACCGTCATGCCAGCACGCCCCCTGGTCAGCCGTCAGCAACTTATCCCCCAGTTGCCAGGCTCCGCTAATAACAAATACCACGCCGCCACGCGAACCAAAGGTCGTAAACGTCCGGTCAGCCACACGAACTTTAGCCTGGCAAACATCCCGACGGGTCATGATATTAAAATCCATCGACATCTGTCCTTCCGTCAGCTTCGCTTTTACCACGCGGTCACCGGCGAACGTAAAAGGCTGATGCTGTTTTAGCGTATGCGGTAACGTGTTAGCACCTTCCAATGTGACTTCTCCCCCTTCGAGCAGTGTAATAACGCGCTCAACTCCGGGAAAGAGTGAAAATTCGCCGTTCGCAGCAATGGAGGCAATACTCGCCCGCCAGTGAAAGTCGCGCGTTGCTGGCGGAAAACAACATATTTCACGCGTTTCTCCCGCACCATTACGCCAGAGATTAACCGGCATTTTGCGGATATCAAAGTACTCCATCATCCCTCCAGAAAGGCACTGTGCGCCGACATGCCGTCATCAGGCAGCCAAATCATCATTGTTATCATTCACCCTGCTCGTTGTTATCGGCAGCAGAGTTGATTTGCCTTAGCGATGACCATGGCGTTTTGCAAAAAAGTTTAACGCGCTGATCCAGGTAGCATTTTCGCGGGCCTCAGGAGCATAACCTGTCCCAAGCGCTGTGCAATAGGTAGGAAAGAAAAAACCGCCGATCCTGCCCACATCGTTAAACGTGTTGTGGACAAGGCCGGCGGTCTTGAGTTTTTTTTCACGCTGTCCGGGGCAATCTGCTCCGACACAGCATGAATGATTGAGTATAGACGCCTACCGATTATTCGGCAGCTTGTGGCATTTTACCTTTCTGCGCTGCTCGTTCTGTCAGACGCTTCTCAAAATTGGCATTAAACTGTTTTTTCTGTTCCGGGGTCAGAATGTTGTAAATTTTGTTCTGCGTTTCCATATGCGCCAGCATGTTAGCTTTGCGCTGCTCTTCCATCTTCGCAATCTGCGCTTCAGCTTTCGCTTTATCGAAGCTATCGCTGGCGATGATATAGTGCATTGCACGGCGTTCTTCCAGCGGAGGACGTTTCATCTGATCGCGCTGACCTTTCATGATGTCGCGGATCTGCTGTTTCTGTGCATCGGTCAGGTTCAGGTCTTTAAACATCATGTCGTGATGCGGGGCGAATTTACCGTTGTGGTGCATCATCGGTTTGGCATCTGCCGGAGCTGCTGTGGTAGCGTCAGCGGCATGAGCCAGGTTTGCAGCGCCCAGCGCCAGGGTAGAGGCAACAAACAGAGCAGTCAATTTACGCATAATTTCTATCCTTCCTTTCAGTTATTCTTACGACATTCATGCGAAGCTTATGCAATGTGATGTCGTGTTGACGGGATTAACTTTACCGACTTAAGCGTCAATTAATCAGAGCAACGGTAAAACAATGAAAGTGTAAAAAACAAACTTTCATCAATTATGAAGAAAAAAAGAATAAATTGCGGAGAGTTGAAATAAAAAATTACAACACGATGATTTTGAAAGAATTATGAAGAACTATACCTGAAACCTGGTTATTAAGAAAGCAGCTTACCAGGAATAATCCGTAATAAATACAAACAGCACGCAATAATAAGCCCTCAGAGATTAACCCGAGGGCGGATATATCTTTTACAACCTTTCCAGCATCAGTCCCGCGCGTAAACCACAGGCCACATTTGGATTAGGAAAGAGAACATATTCAACGTTATGGGTGACGATAAAACGTTCATCACCATCCTGCGCCAGCAAGGTCCCCTCTTTAAAGGGGGTAAAGTTGAGCGTCTGGTTATCCATATGGAGAATAAAATCGTCGCTGCGTCGTGTAATTTGCGCCACCACGCGATAGCGCAGCGGAGATGTTTCTCCCGTAGGGATTCGCTCGCCTTGCAGCAGTTTCGCCAGCGCATCCGCCGTCTGCGCAAACTGGGACAGATCGTTTTGTCCAAACGGCAGCGCTTTACCCAGTTCCAGCGTACAGGCCAGCGCGCCAAAATGTCCAGCGCTAAAATGGGTGAACGTACCGCCAGGCGTCTGATGGAACACCAGCGCCTCAAGTCCTGCATCTCCCAGCCATCCCAGAAAATCTTCGTCCCAGGCAACATTACGTTGTGGCAGCACGCCAAAACGCAGATGCTGTGAGCCGCGAATCGCGGTATGCAGATCCAGATGCCAGCGTACTGACTCTTGCGCCCGCGCGTAAAAATCGTCCAGACACAGCTCAAGTTCATGGGCTCGGCGCGTTTCTTCACTCGCGGTAAAAATCTGCCAGCGGCCGCCAAACATACGGTTCAGATCGCTATGACAGTAGCGTTTGCCCGCAGCTAACGCCTGCGGATTGCCCAGGATCAGCAATAGCCGCCATGTCAGCGGCAGCTTGCCGCTAAACAACCCGGCCAACAATGTATCCAGTATTTCTACTGGTGCGGTTTCATTACCATGAATGCCCGCAGACAAAACCAGCGAACGCTCAACCGGAACAACCGGCGTCAGCTCCAGCATGCCATGCCCGATCCATTGCCAGTCAAAACCGTGAGCTTTCCCCCGGGTGGCATCTGGCGCCCCCCCCGCATGCGTCAGCGCAAGGAAATTATCCATGGCGTGTACGCTCCTGCTGGAAGGGATACACCGAACCGAGGTTGAGTAATTGCGTCAACGTATCCAGCGCTTCACGCCCTTCGCGCAGCAACTGCGGGTCAGCAAGGTCTGCGGCGGTAAGACGATCGCGATAGTAACGATCAACCCAGTTATTCAGCGTGTTAAACAGCACATCATTCATGAGAACCGCCGGGTTCACCGCCTGTTGCTCCTGTGGGGTTAACACGACCCGAAGGCGCAGACATGCCGGGCCACCACCGTTGGACATGCTTTCGCGCAGATCGAATACCCGTAGATCGTCAATCGGGTTGTCATCTTCAAGCAGACGGTTTAAATAATGCCATACCCCTGCATGCTCCCGGCATTCCTGCGGCAAGACCAACATCATTGAACCGTCATCACGACTGAGTAGCTGGCTGTTAAACAGATATGTTGCCACGGCATCCTGCACTGACACTTCAGCCAGGGGAACTTCCAGCGCCGTAAATCCCGCCACCTGGCTATGCAACTGCTGTAACAAAGCCTGCTGGTTGGCAAACGCCAATTCATGGCAAAACAGCACCTGACGATTTGATACCGCAATAACATCGTTATGAAACACACCAAGATCGATAACATCCGGGTTTTGCTGAGCAAAGATAATCTGATTAGGGTTCACCTGATTCAGGCGCGCAACAGCCTCGCTGGCTTCTCTGGATTGCCTCGCCGGATAACGCTTCGGATGCGCGCCGTTGCCCTCTTCACGACCATAGACAAACACCTGTATGCCGGGGTCGCCGTAATCACCACCGAGACGGTTATGGTTTGCCGCGCCTTCATCACCCAGTAACGCAACCTGGGGCAATGCACTATGGACCGTAAAGCGGCTCTCATCGCGGAAGATCGCGCTTAGCAACGCTTCTGTGGTTGGCGCTTCCAGTGAACGGTGGAACTTGTTATTCAGATTCGCGACCGTCAGATGCACTTTTCCGTCCAGCGAATCTGCCGAAGGACAGACCGTTGCCGCATTCGCCACCCACATCGGCGAAGCGGAACTGGCACTGGAGAGCCAGTGAGGTGCCTGCCGTGCCACCTTTTCCAGTACCTGCTCGTCACTGCCGCTAAATCCCAACTGCCGTAGCACCGGAATATAAGGCCGCTCATGGGGCGGGATCACCGCCTGGGGAAATCCCGCATCCGCCAGCGCTTTCATCTTTAGCAAACCCTGTTTCGCCGCCAGACGAGGGTTCGACACCTGAAAACGGTGTTTGGTTGAGGCCTCATTACCAAATGACAATCCAGCATAGTGGTGGGTCAGTCCCACCAGACCATCAAAATTAATCTCACGGGCTTTCATCGCTTATCCTCACGAGAAAAATCGAGTCCTGGGCTAAGCGCCGTTGGCAGCGTTAAGGCTGGTGATTCCAGACTTGCCATCGGCCAGGCGCAATAATCTGCGGCATACCACGCACTCGCACGATGGTTCCCGGACGCGCCAACCCCGCCAAACGGCGCTGTACTCGCCGCGCCGGTTAACGGCTTATTCCAGTTGACGATCCCTGCCCGCGCCTCCAACAGCAATTGATCAAATTGGCTGCGATCGGGTGAAACTAACCCACACGACAGTCCAAAACGGGTGTTGTTCGCCATGCGAATCGCGTCATCAAAGCTGTCATAGCGCCAGACGCCAAGCAGAGGGCCAAAAACCTCTTCATCAGGTACGTTCGCCGCCCCGGTCAGTTCGATGATGCCGGGGGTCAGCAGTGACGTTCCGGCTTTCACCAGACGCGGTGCTAACAGCGTACGGCCACCTAACGATGCCAGACGCTGCCAGGCATCATAGACATGCTGCGCGGCCTGTTCGGAAATCAGTCCGCCCATAAACGGCTGCGGTTGTGCATCCCAGTTGCCGGGCATTAAACGCTGACTAACTTCCACCAGACGCATCAGGAACGCATCACCCTGCGCGCCTTTTTTAACTAACAGGCGGCGGGCACAGGTACAGCGCTGTCCGGCGGTTACAAACGCAGATTGAATGGTCAGATGCACGGCGGCATCAATATCTTCCGGGTTCTCGATAATCAGCGGGTTGTTCCCTCCCATCTCGAGAGCGAGGATTTTTTCTGGCTGGCCAGATAACTGTCGATGCAGGTGATAACCGGTATTGGCGCTGCCGGTAAACAGCAGACCATCAAGGTCTTCCAGCGCGCTCAGGGCCTGCCCCGTTTCACGCCCGCCCTGTACCAGGTTCAGCACGCCCGGCGGTAATCCCGCCTGCGCCCACAGCTTTGCCACGGCTTCACCGGTCCACGGCGTCAGCTCGCTGGGTTTGAAAATCAACGTATTGCCTGCCAGCAATGCCGGAACAATATGGCCATTGGGTAAATGACCAGGGAAGTTATACGGACCAAAAACCGCCAGCACGCCGTGTGGGCGATGGCGCAACGTTGCCGCGCCATCCGGTAGTTCGCTGTGCTGCTCTCCGGTACGGGCATGGTAAGCTTTGACGGAGATGGCGATTTTATTGATCATCGCCGTCAGTTCAGTCGCGGCTTCCCAGCGTGGTTTGCCGGTTTCCTTGGCGATAATCTGGGTTAGCTCGGACTTATTGCTTTCCAGCAATGAAGCAAACTTTTCAACAATCGCCTGGCGTTCGCTGAAGGGCTGTTTAGCCCAACCGGCAAAAGCTGCACGCGCAGCCTGGCACGCTTGCGCCACCTGCGTGGCATCGGCATCATTGCCGTGCCACAGCACATCACCACCTACTGGGTTGGTTTTCACCCGACGCTCGCCCAGCCCCGTCACCCAGTCACCGTTTATCCATAGTGTCATGCTGTTTTCTCCTCTGCACAAAGACGCACAAAACGTACATGGTCGCCCGCGTGGCATTTCAGGGCATCCAGTTGTGCCGCCGTCAGTACCAGACGTTGGGTATCCGGGTCTGCGCGAACCAGCATGACGCGGAAGTTTTGATAGTTTTCATTGGCAACTAGACAAGCCGGATAATCGCCGGTTGCTGGCTGACCTTCCGCCACTTCCACCAGCCTGCTTTTACGTATTGCCCGCACCCGGTCAATATCGCATTCCAGCGTCGGCCCGCCGTCGAAAATATCGACATAGTTGCGATAGCGAAAGCCCTCTTTCTCCAGCACCGCCCGCGCGGGCGCCGTTTGCGGATGCACTTCGCCAATCACGCTTTGTGCTTCTTCCGACAGGAAGTGGGTGTAAATAGGGTGTTTAGGCATCAGCTCAGCAATAAAGGCTTTTTGTCCGGTGCCACAGAGAAAATCTGCGCGGCTGAATTCCATTGAAAAAAAACGTTTTCCGAGGCTTTGCCAGAACGGTGAATAACCGTGTTCATCAATGACACCCCGCATCTCTGCAACGACTTTTTCGTTAAAACGGTCACGAAACGCGGCCATGAACATAAAGCGCGACTTCGACAACAAATAGCCGTTACCTTCTTTACGCCAGTCCGGATCGAGAAACAGCGTGCAAAGCTCACTGCTTCCGGTGTGATCGTTACTGAGAAACAGCGTCGGCAATGCGTTATAGACATTCAACTCTTTCGAGGCATGCACCAGAGTACCGACCCGATAGTTGTACCAGGGATCGTTAAGCCCGACAGCCACCTCGATGGCGCAAATCCCGGCCACAGTTCCGCTGGCGCTGTCTTCCAGCACAAACACATATCCCTGCTCACTTTTGGGCAACTCACCGCGCCAGGTTTGTAGCGAACGTTCGATACGCGCCATTAGCGTCGCTTCATTCGCCGGTAGCGAGGTCAATCCGCCGCCGGTCTTACCGGCAAGCTGCATCAACGCGGTAATATCAGCACGTTCAATGGGACGAATCACCATCATGATGAACCTCCTGCTTTAATGCGTTCGCATGCCAGCGCAAAACGATCCAGCCCGGTTGCCACCTCTTCCTGGCTGACGTTTAACGCTGGCGCGAAACGCACCACGTTAGCGCCAGCAATCAGTACCATCACCCCTGCATTGGCCGCTTCTTGCGAGATGAGTTTTGCTTTCCCGGCATATTCCGCATTCAGTACGCAGCCGATCAGCAGTCCAAGCCCACGAATTTCGCTAAACAGTCCAAAACGTTCGTTAATGGCGTTAATACGTTCCACAAACCAGTCATGACGCTGTTTCACACCATTGAGGACTTCCGGCGTGTTAACAATTTCCAGCAGCTTACCCGCTACGGCAGTGGCTAATGGGTTTCCGCCGTAAGTTGTACCGTGAGTGCCCACGGTCATCACGCTGCTGCAACGTTCTGTGGTCAATAACGCCCCAATAGGAAAACCGCCGCCCAGCGCCTTTGCGGTAGTCAGCAGGTCCGGCGTAACGCCATAATGCATATAGGCATACAGCTCGCCAGTACGGCCAACCCCGGTCTGAACCTCATCAAAAATCAGCAGCGCATTATGGCGATCGCATAATTCACGCAGCCCCTGCAAAAACGCGTTTGTTGCCGGCACCACGCCGCCTTCGCCCTGGACAGGCTCGACGATGACCGCACAGGTAGTGTCATCAATCAGTTGGCTGGCAGAATCGAGATCGTTATACACGGCATGGCGGATATCCGGCGGCAGCGGCGCGAAATCCTGTGAATAGGCGGGCTGACCACCAGCGCTGACGGTAAACAGCGTGCGGCCATGGAAGGCATTTTTAAACGCCACAATCCCGCTCTTCTGGCTGCCAAAACGATCGTGGGCATATTTACGCGCCAGTTTTAGTGCCGCTTCGTTGGCTTCTGCGCCGGAGTTACAGAAGAAAATGCGCTCGGCGAAGGTAGCGTCAATCAGCTTTTTCGCCAGACGCAATACCGGCTCGTTGGTGTAGCCATTTCCTGTATGCCAGAATTTACTCGCCTGGTCGTTTAATGCCTCGCGCAATGCCGGATGGGCGTGACCCAGCGCGTTAACCGCAATGCCTCCCGCGAAATCGATATACTCTTTACCCTGCTGATCCCACAGACGTGAACCTTCACCCCGCACCGGAATAAAAGGGGCCGGAGCGTATACAGGCATCATCCATTCATCAAAATTTTCACGCGTAATTGACAGAGACATAGCGACCTCAACGGTAAATAAAAGGTTATTTATATGTTAATAAATATAGTGTTTGCGGTGTAAATGTAGATTGCAGGGTTCGTGCCAGCCAGCGAAAAAAGTGCATAAACGGAGGTCGAGGACGTAATATCAACAGGTTACAACACAGCAATATTCACTACATGTGCATATAAAGTGAATATGTTTGCGTAACAGGGGACTAATTAGAGGAAAAACCGAAATTTTATTCAGTCGCCAAATATAATTCTGGAATTGTGATCGTATACGAAATTTATCGGAAATTATTGCCCCATAGCGACGCGCTTCGCACCAAAACGGTGCAGTTTTTGCTCCATCGTTAACACCATTAGCAATCATTGTTGGAATCAGGTGACAAGAAGCAGTCAGTTCGTGGAAATTCTGCTACCATCCTTGCACTATTCATCTTACAAAGTGGCAGCGACTATGAAATTTGTCTCTTTTAATATCAACGGCCTGCGTGCCCGTCCTCATCAACTGGCAGCCATTGTTGAAAAACACCAACCGGATGTGATTGGCTTACAGGAGACAAAAGTTCACGACGATATGTTCCCTCTCGAAGAGGTAGCAAAGCTCGGTTACAACGTCTTTTATCACGGCCAGAAAGGCCATTACGGCGTCGCGTTGTTAACGAAAGAAACGCCAATTGCGGTACGTCGTGGCTTCCCGGGCGATGACGAAGAAGCGCAGCGTCGTATCATCATGGCAGAAATTCCGTCCCCTCTGGGCAGCATCACTGTGATCAACGGCTATTTCCCGCAGGGCGAAAGTCGTGACCATGAAACTAAATTCCCGGCCAAAGCCGCGTTTTATCAGAACCTGCAAAACTATCTTGAGACAGAGCTGAAGCGCGACAATCCGGTATTGATCATGGGCGATATGAATATTAGCCCAACCGATCTCGATATCGGCATTGGCGAAGAGAACCGTAAACGCTGGCTGCGTACCGGAAAATGTTCCTTCCTGCCGGAGGAGCGTGAGTGGATGGAACGCCTGCTGGGCTGGGGTCTGGTGGATACCTACCGTCACGCAAATCCTGAAAAGAATGACCAGTTCTCGTGGTTTGATTACCGCTCAAAAGGCTTTGACGATAACCGTGGTCTGCGAATTGATCTGCTGCTGGCAAGCAATCCGCTGGCGGAACGTTGCGAAGAAACCGGCATCGACTATGAAATTCGCAGCATGGAAAAACCGTCCGACCATGCGCCGGTATGGGCTAAATTCCGCGTCTGACCTCCTATGTTTTTTACTCTCCGGGCCCGGCCTGGAGAGTCTGTTTATTCTGTGCAAAATCAATAAAGCGGCGGTAATACATTGTTGCGGCCGGGAATTTATTATATCTTCGCGCGCACTTTTCGCTGACGAAAATGCTCCATTGCACTCGGTTTTACAGGAGACCCCCCATGAAAAAGAAGTTCGCATAAGGCAGAATACCGACTGCTGATTGTCGCGGTCCTGTTCTGCGTTCTGGCGGGAGTTTTCCATCATTATGGTCTGACCGACCTGATAACCAATCTCCATCATTTGCAAGATGTCATCCACCAAAGCGGGCTGTTCGGCTACGCGCTTTATATTCTACTATTTATCGTTGCGGCGCTGTGCCTGATACCCGGCAGCATACTGGTGATTGTCGGCGGTATCCTTTTCGGCCCACTGGTTGGCACGCTCATCTCTTTACTGGCAGCAACCGTTGCCTCGGCATTGTCATTTTTACTGGCACGCTGGCTTGGGCGGGAACTATTACTGAAACATGTCGGGCATACGGCGACGTTTCAGGCGATCGAAAAAGGGATTGCCCATAGCGGTATCGACTTTCTGATCCTGACCCGCCTCGTTCCACTGTTTCCTTATAATATTCAAAACTATGCTTACGGGCTGACTGCCATTCCGTTCTGGTCATTTACTCTGATTTCAGCTATCACCACGTTACCAGGTATCTTTATCTATACGCTGATGTCACACGAACTCGCCAGTGAAGGCATTACCCTGGTATTTATCGGTAAGCTCAGTATTGCAGGCATTGCCTTGTTTGCCCTCGTGCAGGCGGCAAAAGCCTGGGCCCGATACAAACATGTCGACCCCTCTGCAAATCGAGAGCTTGCCGGTAAATGAGAACGCTGAATAAAACGCAGACCAGAAAGTATTGCCGGGCTGGGTTCATTGCCCTGTTGGTAGTCGCGTTGATAGCGTGGGCATGGTTGCCCGACGTGAGAGACTTTCTTACGCAGAGCCTGACTGCATTTACCACGCTCGATCAGCATGCTCTTGAGAATTTTATTCGTTCTTACGGAACGCAGGCGGCGGTCGTTTCATTCTTCCTGATGATCTTGCAGGCCATCGTCGCCCCGCTTCCCGCTTTTGTGATCACCTTTGCCAACGCCTCGCTGTTTGGCGCATTTTGGGGCGGCATACTGTCCTGGAGCAGTGCGATGGCAGGTGCGGCGCTGTGCTTTTTTATTGCCCGTATTTTAGGTCGCGGTGCGGTAGAAAAGCTGACCGGAAAAACGGTGCTGAACAATATGGACGCTTTTTTCGAGCGCTATGGTAAGCACACCATTCTGGTCTGTCGCCTGTTACCTTTTGTACCGTTCGATCCAGTAAGCTACGCGGCAGGCCTGACCTCGATTCGTTTTCGTCATTTTTTCATCGCCACCGGCATCGGACAGTTACCCGCTACTATCGTCTATTCATGGGCGGGTAGCCTGTTAACCGGCGGTACATTTTGGTTTGTAACCGGCCTGTTCATCCTGTTCGCTCTGAGCGTAATAATTTCAGTGGCGAGAAGCCTTTATCTTGAACATCAACGAAAAAAAACCTGAGACTTCCCCCATTTTTAGCCATGGAGATACTATGCGTTACTGCTTATTGTGCCTGAGTTTAATGCTCTGTCCGCTGGCGACGTTTGCCCAGAACGACGGCTGGCAACAAATCAAAAATGATGCCCGCGGTCAGACGGTGTGGTTCAACGCCTGGGGTGGCGACAATGCAGTTAACCAGTATCTCGACTGGGTTAGCGGTGAGATGAAAACGCACTACGCCATTAACCTGAAAATCGTACGCCTGGCAGATGCCGCCGACGCTGTAAAACGCATCCAGACGGAAGCGGCATCCGGGCGAAAAACAGGCGGCTCTGTCGATTTATTGTGGGTTAACGGCGAAAACTTCCGCACCCTGAAAGAAGCCGGGCTGCTGCAAACTCAGTGGGCGCAAACGCTGCCTAACTGGCGCTATGTTGATACCCAGAAACCGGTGACCGAAGATTTCTCCGTTCCAACGGAGGGAGCTGAATCACCGTGGGGCGGTGCCCAACTCACCTTCATTGCCCGGCGCGATCTCACCGCGCAGCCGCCGCAATCTCCGCAGGCACTGCTTGAATTTGCGCAGGCGCACCCTGGCACGGTGACCTATCCGCGCCCGCCCGACTTTACCGGCACGGCGTTTCTGGAGCAGCTGTTAATATCGCTCACCACCAAACCACAAGCACTTAAAATCGCGCCTGATACAGCGACATTCGCCGACGTTACCGCGCCATTGTGGCATTATCTTGATACCTTGCACCCTGTACTTTGGCGTGAAGGCAAAGATTTTCCGCCCACGCCAGCACGAATGGATGCACTGCTCAATAGCGGCACCCTGCGTTTATCATTGACCTTTAACCCTGCCCACGCGCAGCAAAAAGTAGCCAGCGGCGAATTGCCTAAAAGCAGCTACAGTTTTGGTTTCTCACAGGGCATGCTCGGCAACGTGCACTTTGTTGCCATTCCGGCGAATGCCCGCGCCAGTGCCGGAGCAAAAGTCGTGGCAAACTTCCTGCTTTCGCCCGAAGCACAACTGCGTAAAGCCGACTCAACTGTCTGGGGAGATCCTTCGGTGCTTGATCCACAAAAATTACCTGTCGAACAGCGTGATGCGCTGCTGGCGCGGATCCCACAGGGACTCCCTGCCGTTCTGCCGGAACCGCATGCTGCCTGGGTAAACGCTCTGGAACAAGAATGGCTACGCCGCTACGGTACGCATTAATTTTGCTACTCTGGGCCATCATGGCGGCAGTTTATCTGCCGCTGGCGCCAGCGGCTTTCTCTCTGATAGCGCCAGCCCTTAGCCTAACCCATTGGCTGGCTCTCTTTGCCGACCCTCAACTTCCGCAGGCGTTACTGGCGACGCTTGTTTCCACAGGACTGGCTGCCGGCGGCGCACTGATCATCGCGCTGCTGGCAATCCTCGCTTTATGGCCCGGCGCAGGCTGGGCGCGACTAAGCACCCGTCTTCCGTGGCTGCTGGCGATCCCGCATGTTGCCTTCGCCACCAGCGTGCTGTTGGTTTTTGCCGAAGGCGGTAAAATCTGGCAATGGCTACCGTTCCTCAGCCCACAGCCAGACCGTTACGGCATTGGGCTTGGCGTGACGCTGGCGGTGAAAGAGAGCGCTTTTTTGTTATGGATCCTCTCGGCTCTACTGAGTGAAAAACAACTTTCGCAGCAGGTTATCGTGCTGGATTCGCTGGGTTACAACCGACTGCAATGCCTGAACTGGCTGGTACTGCCCGCTATCGGCCCGGCCTTAGGCAAAGCGATGCTGGCGATTGTTGCCTGGTCACTCTCCGTTGTGGATGTAGCAATCGTCCTTGGCCCCGGAAATCCGCCAACACTGGCAGTTTTGAGCTGGCAATGGCTCAGTCAGGGCGATGTCGAACAGCAGGCGAAAGGCGCACTCGCCAGCCTGTTACTGGTGCTGTTGCTCCTCATTATCGCGCTGGTGGGTTATTTGTTGTGGCGCGTCTGGCGACGTACTATCCCGGCAGTAAATGGTGAACGCCTGCGTTTTCCATCCTGTACAATCGAACGTTCATTAGTACAACTTTTGCCCCTTAACGGTGTGCTATGCGCACTGGTTCTGGCGCTGCTCGCCAACTATTCATCGCTAAATAGCGAGGCGCTCGGCAATAGTCTGCAACTGGGACTCGTCTCCAGCCTGCTGGCTCTGCTGATACTTTTTGCCTGGCTGGAATGGGGACCGCAAACCGGACACCGTTGGGTCTGGCTACCGCTGATTTTGCCTGCACTGCCGCTGGTAACCGGCCAGTATTTGCTGGCGTTATATGCCGGGCAGGATGGACTGATGAGGACCATTGTCTGGGGACACCTGCTATGGGTGATGCCCTGGATGCTATTTGTGCTTAAACCGGCCTGGCAGCGCATTGACCCGCGATTGATTTTGATTGCACAAACGCTTGGCTGGACGCGGGGCCGCATATTCTGGCAGGTAAAATGCCCGCTACTGGCTCGCCCGGCTCTGATTGCCTTCGCGGTCGGATTCTCTGTCAGTATCGCCCAGTATATGCCGACGCTGTGGTTAGGCGCTGGACGCTTTCCCACGTTGACAACCGAAGCGGTGGCATTAAGCAGCGGCGGTAGCACTGCGATTCTGGCAACTCAGGCGCTATGGCAGCTTCTTCTACCACTGCTCGTTTTCGCACTCGCAGCCATTCTCGCCGCGTGGATTGGCCGCTTTCGACAAGGACTCCGCTAATGCTCATTGTGCAAAACCTTTCGTTGTACCAGGGTGCGACTGCGCTGCTGAAGAACGTTACCTTTCAGGTTAATAAAAGTGACATTGTCACGATTATGGGTTCCTCCGGCAGTGGAAAGTCTTCGCTGTTTTCGTGGATGGTCGGGGCGTTGTCACCTCAATTTCAGGCATCAGGCGAGCTGTGGCTCAACGCACGACGCGTTGACGCTCTGCCTACGGCGCAGCGCCAGATTGGCATTCTGTTTCAGGATGCACTGCTGTTTGACCATTTCAGCGTTGGGCAGAATTTACTGCTGGCCCTACCCGCCACTCTACAGGGTTCCACCAGACGACATGCGGTGGAAAGCGCTCTCGCGCGTGCGGACCTGGCCGGTTTTTATTCGCGCGATCCGGCTTCGCTCTCCGGCGGACAACGTTCGCGAGTCGCTCTGCTCCGCGCGCTACTGGCGCAGCCCCAGGCGCTGTTACTCGATGAACCCTTTAGCAGGCTGGACACGTCGCTGCGCGATACCTTTCGCCGGTGGGTCTTTACCGAGGTACGTAAGCTGGGTATTCCAGTGGTACAGGTTACCCATGACGCGCAGGATGTCCCGCCAGCAGGCCGTGTATTTCAGATGGAAAACTGGGCGTGAATGTGGCGATATGCTGCGTTAACGCAAGGTTTTTACGTAACCGGCGGCACAGAATGTCGTCCTCTTTTTTTCAACGTCGGGCTATTCGATGAAACGTGTTTCTCAAATGACCGCGCTGGCACTGGCTTTAGGGCTCGCTTGCGCTTCTTCCTGGGCTGCTGAAACAGCACAGACGCTCACCCTCGACCAGTTACAGCAAAAGCAAGGCGCGGCGATCGATACCCGTCAGAGCGCTTTTTACAACGGCTGGCCGCAGTCGCTTAATGGTCCTTCAGGACACGAACCTTCCGCACTGAACCTGTCTGCCGCCTGGCTCGACAAGATGAATGATGAACAACTCAGCGCCTGGGTTAAATCACATCAACTCAACACTGACACGCCGGTGGCACTGTATGGCAGCGATAACGACATACAGGCTGTCAAAGCCCGCCTGCAAAAAGTGGGCTTTAACCATATCTCCACCCTCAGCGATGCGCTTACGGACCCAGCCCGCCTGCAACGTCTGCCGCACTTCGAACAGCTGGTGTACCCGCAGTGGCTGCACGACCTGCAGCAGGGTAAAAACGTAACTGCTAAACCGGCGGGCGACTGGAAAGTGATTGAGGCCGCCTGGGGCGCGCCGAAGTTGTATCTGCTGAGCCACATCCCTGGTGCGGGCTACATTGATACCAACGAAGTCGAAAGCGAACCGCTGTGGAACAAAGTGTCCGACGAACAGCTCAAAACGATGCTGGCGAAACACGGTATCCGCCATGACACCACGGTGATTTTATATGGCCGCGATGTCTATGCCGCTGCGCGCGTGGCGCAAATTATGCTGTACGCCGGCGTGAAAGATGTTCGTCTGCTCGACGGCGGCTGGCAAACCTGGTCCGACTCAGGTTTACCGGTCGAACGCGGCACGGCGCCATCGGTGAAACCAGAACCAGATTTCGGCGTGACCATTCCTGCCCAGCCGCAGTTGATGCTCGATATGGAACAGGCTCGCGGTCTGCTGCATCGCCAGGATGCGTCTTTGGTGAGCATTCGTTCATGGCCAGAATTTGTCGGTACCACCAGTGGCTACAGCTACATTAAGCCAAAAGGTGAGATTGCAGGCGCACGTTGGGGCCACGCAGGCAGCGACTCCACGCATATGGAAGATTTTCATAACCCGGATGGCACCATGCGCAGCGCGGATGACATCGCCGCCATGTGGAAGCAATGGAATATCCTGCCGAATCAACAGGTCTCTTTCTATTGCGGTACCGGCTGGCGCGCTTCAGAAACGTTTATGTATTCCCGTGCGATGGGCTGGAAAAACGTCTCCGTCTACGACGGCGGCTGGTATGAGTGGAGCAGCAATCCAAAAAATCCGGTTGCCAGCGGTGAACGGGGTCCGGACAGCAGCAAGTAATCTCTGATTATTCCTGGCGCTGAACTGTTTTCAGCGTCAGGTATCCGCTCCAGATCCGGGTAAACGTCGTCATCCAGCACAGCGCGCCAAAGACCCACGCCATCACGGCAAAATAGTCCGGGAACAGACACCCCAACACAAACAGCAAAATCGTCTCGGTACCTTCGGTCAGTCCCCCCAGATAATAAAACGATTTATGCGCGTAGCCCGGGTTATCAATTTGATGTTTCGCTGCCAGCGCGGCAAAGGCCAGAAAGCTGCTGCCGGTTCCCATAAAGGCGAACAGCAGCCAGCCACCAGCCAGCGAGTTAGCCACCGGATCGGCGAGCATAAAACCAAACGGCACTAAGGCGTAAAACAGAAAATCGAGCGAGATATCAATAAATCCGCCTGCGTCGGTTAGCCCTCTGCGCCGCGCCAGCGCCCCATCCAACCCATCAAAAAGCCGATTGAGCACAATGGCCGCCAGCGCTGCCAGATACCAGCCTAACGCCAGAAATGGCAAGGCCAACACGCCAATGGCAAAACCGACCAGCGTAAGCCCGTCCGGGGTAATCGCCGGTTTATCAATAATGCTTACGCAGCGATGCAAAAGCGGTTTTAATCGCGGATGAATATGACGATCAAGCATGCGGGCGTCCTATAAAGCTGTCGCACAGCCCCTGGGAAGGAATATCGAGAGCAGCATTAAAACGCGCCGAGAGATTTTGAAACGCAATCAACGCGGTCATTTCCGTAATGGCGTCCTCGGTAAAATGCTGCTTCATCTGCGCTTTCAGCGCAGCATCAACCTGTGGCGGCGTGGCAGTGACCGCATCGGCATAGGCCAGCGCTACTCGCTCTTCTGCGCTAAATAGCGCCGATTCTTGCCAGTTGGCAACCTGTAAGACTTTATCCAGCGCGCCACAGCGTTCAGCCAACCGTAAACTATTAGCATCAACGCAGAAAGCGCAGTGGCACACCTGAGAAACGCGGGTCATCAACAGCGCGCGCATCACCGGCGTTAAACGCGCCTTTTTACGCTCCAGAAATCCGACAAACAGCGCTACCAGCCAGAACAGAAACGGCATCCGCCCCCACCAGCGCGTAGGATGTAGCACATCGCCATAATGTTTTTTCTGCGTAGCAGCGAGCGGTTTTAGACTGGAAGGGATACGCGTTAACGGCTTTACCCACGACTGAGGTTCGTTCAACGGTGGCTCCTGAATACTTTAGATAAAACAAAGATAACGATAGTATGTCATTTTCTGTCGTTAGATCTTGATGAATATAATGAAAACCCTCGACGTGGTCGCCGCTATTATTGAACGTGATGGCAAAATTTTACTGGCTCAGCGTCCGCAGCATGCGGATCAGTCAGGCATGTGGGAGTTTGCCGGCGGTAAGGTTGAGCTGGGCGAAAGTCAGCCAGATGCGCTGGCCCGTGAACTGCGTGAAGAGTTGGGCATTGAGGCAGTCGTGGGGCGCTACATTGCCAGCCATCAACGCGAGGTTTCGGGCCGACTGATTCACTTACATGCCTGGCATGTACCGTCATATCAGGGAGAACTGAAGGCGTATGAGCATCAGGATATCGTCTGGTGTTCACCCGAAGAGGCGCTGCGTTATCCGCTGGCGCCTGCCGATATCCCGCTACTGGAAGCGTTTATTCTTTTACGCGACGCCAGACCAGCGGATTCGTGCTGATGGTTTTTTCATCGCGCTGGCACTGTAGCAGCACGCCATCGGCTTTAATCACCGCCCCTTCTGAATAGTTTTGATCCTGATAAATGCAGCACTGATTACATGGCTGCGCGCGCTGGCCGCTGGAACTAAACACTTCCGGCGGCACATTCACCTGCACGTCCGGGCGATAAAGCTGATTTGCCAGCGTCGCGCTGGACATCAGTGCCAACGCACCTGCCATGATTAAACGGCGCATATTCTTTCCTTTTTAACTGACATCTATGCTCAGTATAACGGTATAAACCGGCAGAAACTTTAGCCTCTTCGATCATCGTTTTTGGTTATGACCCACGACGCAATATTAATTTACTTAGCGGGATTAATTTTTTCTTGCGTCTCGTCACAGTGCTGGTGGTATAGTCAAAAACTGCAAAACACTTAACACAAATATCAAAAATATAACCATATCAATACATAAGAGGTTCTTATATCTATGGATCAGACATGTTCTCTGGAGTCATTTCTTAACCATGTGCAAAAGCGCGACCCGAATCAGACCGAGTTCGCGCAAGCCGTTCGTGAGGTAATGACCACGCTGTGGCCCTTCCTCGAGCAAAACCCACGTTATCGTCAGATGTCATTGCTGGAACGTCTGGTTGAACCGGAGCGCGTGATCCAGTTCCGCGTAGTCTGGCTGGACGACCGCAATCAGGTGCAAGTCAACCGCGCATGGCGCGTGCAGTTTAGCTCTGCCATTGGCCCATACAAAGGCGGTATGCGTTTCCATCCTTCCGTGAACCTGTCGATCCTGAAATTCCTTGGCTTCGAGCAGACGTTTAAGAATGCCCTCACCACGCTACCAATGGGCGGGGGTAAAGGCGGGAGCGATTTCGATCCGAAAGGGAAAAGCGAAGGCGAAATCATGCGTTTCTGCCAGGCGCTGATGACCGAACTGTTCCGCCATTTAGGTCCCGATACCGACGTTCCGGCGGGCGATATCGGCGTGGGCGGCCGTGAAGTCGGCTTTATGGCCGGGATGATGAAAAAACTCTCCAACAACAGCGCCTGCGTCTTTACTGGTAAAGGTCTCTCTTTCGGCGGCAGCCTGATTCGCCCGGAAGCCACCGGCTACGGTCTGGTGTATTTCACCGAAGCGATGCTCAAACGCCATGGTCTGGGCTTTGAAGGCATGCGCGTAGCGGTTTCTGGCTCCGGTAACGTGGCGCAATTCGCCATTGAGAAAGCCATGGAGTTTGGCGCGCGGGTGGTTACCGCCTCCGATTCCAGCGGTACCGTAGTTGACGAAAGCGGATTTACCAAAGAAAAACTGGCGCGTCTGTGCGCAATCAAAGACAGCCGTGACGGTCGTGTAGCAGATTATGCCCGTGAGTTTGGCCTGACCTACCTGGAAGGCAAACAACCGTGGTCAGTTCCGGTCGATATCGCCCTGCCGTGTGCCACGCAGAACGAACTCGATGTGGAAGCCGCGCAAATGCTGATCGCCAACGGCGTCAAGGCCGTGGCTGAAGGCGCGAACATGCCGACCACCATCGAAGCCACCGACCTGTTCCTCGAAGCTGGCGTACTGTTTGCACCAGGTAAAGCCGCCAACGCCGGTGGCGTCGCCACATCCGGTCTGGAAATGGCGCAGAACGCCGCACGTCTGGGCTGGAAAGCGGAGAAAGTGGATGCGCGTCTGCACCACATCATGCTGGATATTCACCATGCCTGTGTTGAATACGGCGGCGAAAGCAAGCAGACCAACTACGTACGTGGCGCCAACATCGCGGGCTTCGTGAAGGTAGCCGACGCGATGCTGGGTCAGGGTGTGATTTAATATCTTCTCTGTAGACCATTAGGTCGGATAAGACACAGGTGCCGCATCCGGCTAAGCCTGATGCGCTCTGCTTGTCAGGCCTACAAACTTACAGGCCCGCCTCTTCAGATGGCGGGCTTTTTTTCGCCGGACGTTTACGCGGCGCGCTCTTTTTCTTATCACCACTACCGCCAGGTGCAGCAATTCCACGAAAGCGTCGTACCGGTGTGCTGCGCGCCTGATCGATAAGCTGATACAGCGTCCCCACCAGCGGCTGCATGAAATCCTGATAGCGACATTGCTTTTCACTGATTTGGGTCAGGACAGATTCCCAGTGCGCGGTCATATCCGGACGCGTCGCCATTTCAGGCAGTGAGTGAAATAGCGCTTTTCCGGCATCGGTGGAATGGATATAACGCCCTTTTTTCACCAGGAACCCGCGCTTAAACAGCAGTTCGATAATTCCGGCGCGCGTCGCTTCCGTACCTAAACCATCTGTTGCGCGCAGGATCTTTTTCAGTTCTTTATCCTGCACGAATCGCGCAATCCCGGTCATCGCTGACAGCAGCGTGGCATCGGTAAAGTGACGTGGTGGTTGAGTCTGACGTTCAACCACTTCGCCTTTTTCGCACAGCAGTTCGTCATCTTTTGCCACCACCGGCAGCGGCGTCCCGTCATTATCTTCGTCGCGCTCTTTATTGCCGAGCAGCGTGCGCCATCCGGCTTCCGCCAGAAAACGCGCTTTAGCGACAAACTTGCCTTTGGCAATATCCAGCTCAATAACGCACTTCCTGAATACCGCATCTGCGCAAAATTGCATCAGATACTGACGGGCAATCAGGTTGTAAATTTTCGCTTCGTTGTCATTCAGATTGATGGACGAACTGCGGGCGGTAGGAATGATGGCGTGGTGCGCATCCACTTTTTTGTCGTCCCAACAGCGATTTCGCGTATCGGGATTGACCGCCGGTTGCGGGAGCAGATCCGGTGCATGGACGCTAATCGCGTTCAACACCGCATGACGTCCGGCAAAGTGCTCTTCCGGCAGATAACGGCTATCCGAACGCGGATAGGTAATCAACTTATGGGTTTCATACAACTTCTGGCAGATATCCAGAACGTTTTGCGCACTTAAACCGAAGCGCTTCGCCGCTTCAATCTGCAACGCCGACAGCGAGAACGGCAACGGCGCGGATTCTGATTCCCGTTTATCGTTATAGCTGGTGACTATCGCCGGTTGACCGTTAATGCGGTTCACCACGTGTTCAGCCAGCGTGCGATTCAGCAAGCGCCCTTCTTCATCCTGATACGGCTCACACGCTTCGCTCGGCTGCCAGATAGCGGTAAACCGCTCATCGGCGGGCGTTACGATATGCGCTTTCACTTCGAAGAAGTCTTTGGCGACGAAGTTCTCAATCTCTTCATCACGACGCACAACCAGCCCGAGCACCGGCGTTTGTACTCGCCCGACCGAAAGTACGCCCTGATAGCCCGCGTTACGTCCAAGAATAGTGTAAGCGCGCGTCATATTGATACCGTACAACCAGTCCGCACGCGCACGCGCCAGCGCCGAGACGCACAGTGGAATAAACTCACTGTTGGCGCGCAGACGCTCAATAGCCCGCTCCACGGCCTGCGGGTTGAGGTCGTTAATCAGGCAACGTTGTACCTGTTGGCGCTTTTCAGGTGCCAGTTGCAGGTAATCCAGCACTTCATCCACCAGCAGTTGCCCTTCACGATCGGGGTCACCGGCGTGAATAACTTCGCTGGCCTCATGCAAAAAGCGCTTAATGACGTTAAGTTGTTTGGTCACCGAGGGGCGCGGTTGCAGTTGCCACTTTTCCGGGACAATCGGCAGATCGACCAAACTCCAGCGAGCATAACGACTGTCGTAGGCGTCTGGTTGCGCCTGCTCAAGCAAGTGACCAATACACCAGGTCACCACTTGTCCATTTCCGCATTCAATAAAGCCGTCACCTTTGCGATGCGGCTTGGGTAGCACATCGGCGATGGCGCGCGCCAGACTTGGTTTTTCGGCAATAAACAACCGCATCGGGTTAACGAATCTCAACCATGGCGCGACCGCCACGAGCTTCCACTAACTCACCAATGGCGGTGAGATCGATACCGAACTGCGCCGCTGCGGCTTTCACTTCGGCTTCAGCTTCCGGCGTTACCGCCAGCAGCAGACCGCCGGAGGTTTGCGGATCGCAGAGCAGATCGCGTACCGATTGCGGCATTTCACCCATCAGGTGTCCGTAGCTGGCAAAGTTACGTTGGGTACCGCCGGGTACTGCACCCTGCGCGATGTACTCTTCAACGCCGGGCAGCTTAGGAATAGCCTGGTAGACAATCTGCGCCTGAACGCCTGCGCCCTGACACATCTCACTCAGATGCCCCAGCAGACCAAAACCGGTAACGTCGGTCATGGCTTTCACGCCATCGATTTCGGCGAATGCCGCGCCGGCAATGTTCATCTGGCACATCACTTCCGTCGCCAGTCCTTTGTGTTCGTCCTTCAGCAGCGATTTTTTCTCTGCTGTCGTCAGAACGCCAATCCCCAGAGGCTTGGTCAGGAATAACTTACACCCTGCCTCTGCGGTGCTGTTTTTCTTCACGCGTTCGGTCGGCACAACGCCGGTTACCGCAAGGCCAAAGATAGGCTCAGGGGCGTCAATAGAGTGACCACCCGCCAGCGCGATACCCGCCTGACGGCAGGCAAAACGTCCACCTTCGGTGACTTCGCGGGCGATTTCCGGCGCCAGCTTATCCAGCGGCCAGCCCAGAATAGCAATTGCCATAATCGGTTTGCCGCCCATAGCGAATATATCGCTGATGGCGTTAGTCGCGGCGATGCGGCCAAAATCAAACGGATTATCGACAATCGGCATAAAGAAATCGGTGGTGCTGATAACGCTGGTGCCGTTCCCCAGATCGTATACCGCCGCGTCGTCGCGAGTTTCATTACCCACCAGTAAGTTCGGATCAACAAACTTCGCCTGCTCACTGTGCAGGATGGTTTCCAGTACTTTGGGGGAAATCTTACAACCGCAACCGGCTCCGTGGCTGTATTGCGTTAAACGAATAGCGTGCTCGCTCATGGACATCTCCTGTCATTGCAATCCGGATATGGTAGCGCTCATTCCATGATGTGGTAAGAGTGACTGTCTGAATTCGGGTCTCTTTGCTCATAATCCAGACAGTTTTGCCGTTGATATCAGAAATAACGGACGAATGCGCTCGGATCGGCAAGGTTAATTGTCGTGGAGGCTTTTAGCTGCGGCGTTCCCAAATAGAGGAAACCGACGATTTTATCTTGCGGGCGACAGTCGAATGCTTCACGAACGACCGCACTTTCGGTTAATGCACCACTGCGCCAGATACCGCCAAAGCCCTGGGCAATTGCGGCCATCTGCATAGCCATCACAGCACAACCGGCAGACATTTCTTGTTCCCACAGCGGAACCTTGTCGCTTTCTTCACATTTCGCCACCACGGTAATAATCAGCGGCGCGCGAAACGGTGCGCTGCGCGCTTTTTCCTGAGCTTTCTCATCGCTACCTGCGGCGATTGCGCCTTTTTCAAGCACGGCACTAAAGCGTTCGCGTCCTTCACCTTCAATCACAAAAAATTGCCACGGTTGTAGCGACTTGTGGTCTGGCGCACGCATACCGGCGCGCAGAATATTTTGCAGTTGCTCTCCGGCCGGGGCTGGTTCGACAAGACGAGAAGCGCTACGACGGGTGATAAGTAATTCGAGTGCATCCATTTGCTTAACTCCAACAATGATATTTGTTCACAAAATTAACACGTGGGCGGATTTTGTTACAGCACAGGCGGCGATTCCTGCTGACAAGTGCCTGCCGGGTCATTACGATAGCCTCATCTTAACGCCTTTCTCCGGAATTTCGGGTGGCGTGTTGTTAATCGGTAGGGAGAATACATGCGAACCCTGTGGCGATTTATTGCCGGATTTTTTAAATGGACATGGCGATTACTCAATTTCGTCCGTGAATTTGTGCTTAACCTGTTCTTCATCTTTTTGGTGCTGGTTGGCGTGGGTATCTGGATGCAGGTCAGTAGCAGCAGTACCAGCGAACATGCTGAGCGAGGCGCACTGTTGCTGGATATCTCGGGGGTGATTGTCGATAAGCCATCGAGCACCAGTCGCTTAAGCGTTATTGGTCGTCAACTGTTTGGCGCCAGTTCCGATCGCCTGCAGGAAAACTCCCTGTTCGATATCGTGAATACTATTCGCCAGGCAAAAGATGATCGCAACATCACCGGCATCGTGATGGATCTGAAAAATTTTGCCGGAGCTGACCAGCCGTCCATGCAGTATATTGGCAAAGCGCTACGTGAATTCCGCGACAGCGGTAAACCGGTCTTTGCCGTAGGCGATAACTTCAGCCAGGGGCAGTACTACCTCGCCAGTTTCGCCAATAAAATTTATCTTTCTCCACAGGGTTCCGTTGATCTGCACGGCTTTGCCACTAACGGTCTGTACTACAAATCCCTGCTCGACAAGCTGAAAGTTTCCACGCACGTGTTCCGCGTCGGTACCTATAAGTCTGCCGTAGAACCGTTTATCCGCGATGATATGTCTCCTGCCGCGCGTGAAGCCGACAGCCGCTGGATAGGCGAGCTGTGGCAGAACTATCTCGACACGGTCGCCGCCAACCGCCAAATCCCTGCGCAGCAGGTGTTCCCGGGCGCGCAGGCGATGCTTGACGGTTTGACGAAAGTCGATGGTGATACCGCGAAATATGCGCTCGACAACAAACTGGTGGATGCACTGGCCTCCAGCGCCGAAGTCGAAAAAATGCTGACCAAACAGTTTGGCTGGAGTAAAGCGGATAAAAACTACCGCTCTGTCAGCTACTACGATTACACGCTGAAAACCCCGGCAGATACCGGCGACAGCATTGGCGTTATCTTCGCCAATGGCGCGATTATGGACGGTGAAGAAACCCCTGGGAATGTGGGCGGCGACACCACTGCCGCACAGATCCGCGAAGCGCGTCTTGATCCGAAAGTGAAAGCCATTGTTCTGCGCGTTAACAGCCCTGGCGGCAGCGTCAGCGCCTCGGAAGTAATCCGTTCTGAGCTGGCAGCGGCAAAAGCGGCGGGCAAACCGGTTGTCGTTTCCATGGGTGGCATGGCGGCCTCTGGTGGGTACTGGATCTCTACGCCTGCCAGCTACATCGTGGCAAACCCCAGCACCCTGACCGGCTCCATCGGCATCTTTGGTGTTATCAACACGGTAGAAAACAGCCTGGATTCAATTGGCGTGCATACTGACGGTGTTGCAACGTCCCCACTGGCGGATATCTCCATCACCAAAGCGTTACCGCCGGAAGTGCAGCAAATGATGCAACTTAGCATCGAGAACGGCTACAAACGCTTTATCACGCTGGTTGCGGATGCGCGTAAGACAACGCCTGAGCAGATTGACAAAATCGCGCAGGGCCACGTCTGGACCGGACAGGATGCAAAAGCCAACGGTCTGGTAGACAGTCTGGGTGATTTTGATGACGCCGTGGCGAAAGCGGCTGAGCTGGCCAAACTGAAACAATGGCACATTGAGTATTATCAGGACGAACCGACATTCGTTGATATGGTGATGGACAGCATGTCAGGCTCCGTTCGTGCCATGCTGCCTGACGCCATTCAGGCTATGCTCCCACCACCGCTGGCCTCTGCGGCCAGTGCAGTAAAAGCCGAAAGCGATAAGCTGGCTGCATTCAACGATCCGCAAAACCGCTATGCGTTTTGCCTGACCTGCGCCAACGTTCGCTAACTATTGACCCCTCTTCGGGATGAAGAGGGGTTTTCTTTGAGACAGAAGAAAAGTCATGCAGAAAAAATCAATTTACGTTGCCTATACCGGCGGTACCATTGGTATGCAGCGCTCAGAACAGGGTTATATTCCCGTTTCCGGTCACCTGCAGCGCCAGCTGGCATTGATGCCAGAATTCCACCGTCCGGAGATGCCAGACTTCACCATCCACGAATACGCCCCGCTGATGGATTCCTCCGATATGACGCCGGAAGACTGGCAGCATATTGCGGAAGACATTAAAGCGCACTACGACGATTACGATGGTTTTGTCATTCTGCACGGCACCGATACCATGGCGTTTACGGCTTCGGCGCTCTCTTTTATGCTGGAGAATCTGGGCAAGCCGGTCATTGTGACAGGGTCACAAATCCCATTAGCAGAGCTACGTTCTGACGGACAAATCAATTTGCTGAATGCGTTGTACGTTGCCGCAAATTACCCGATCAATGAAGTTACCCTGTTTTTCAACAATCGATTATTTCGCGGCAACCGGACCACTAAAGCGCATGCTGATGGTTTTGACGCGTTTGCCTCCCCCAACCTTGCACCACTGCTGGAAGCCGGGATCCACATTCGTCGCCTGGGAACACCGCCCGCACCTCACGGCACAGGTGAGTTGATTGTGCATCCTATCACTCCGCAACCGATTGGCGTGGTCACCATTTATCCTGGAATCTCCGCTGACGTGGTGCGCAACTTCCTGCGACAACCGGTAAAAGCGCTAATTTTGCGTTCCTACGGCGTGGGTAATGCGCCGCAAAATAAAGAGTTTCTGCAAGAACTTGAAGATGCGAGCTCGCGTGGCATTGTGGTGGTGAACCTTACGCAGTGTATGTCCGGCAAGGTGAACATGGGGGGCTACGCGACAGGCAATGCGCTGGCGCATGCTGGCGTGATTGGCGGCGCGGATATGACCGTCGAAGCCACACTCACCAAACTGCACTATTTGCTGAGTCAGGGACTGGATACGCAGACGATCCGTGAAGCGATGACGCAAAATCTGCGTGGTGAGCTCACGCCTGACGATTAAAGGAGTCTATGCCCATGGCCCGAGCCTTACTGTTGGTCGATTTACAAAATGACTTTTGTGCCGGTGGTGCCCTCGCGGTCCCACAAGGTGACAGCACAATCGATATTGCCAACCGTCTGATTGACTGGTGTGCCGTACGCGGTGACATGGTCGTTGCCAGCCTGGACTGGCACCCTGCTCACCACGGCAGCTTTGCCAGCCAGCATCAGGTTGCCCCCTACAGCCAGGGACAACTCGATGGCCTGGCGCAAACCTTCTGGCCCGATCATTGCGTACAGCACAGTGAAGGAGCAAGCCTACATCCACTGCTGAAACAGCGGGCGATATCTCAAACCTTTACCAAGGGCGAGAACCCGCTGGTCGACAGTTACAGTGCGTTTTTTGATAACGGTCGTCGCCAGGCTACTGCACTGAATGCGTGGCTTCAGCAACATCATGTTACCGACCTCATCATTATGGGACTGGCAACTGATTATTGCGTCAAATTTACCGTTCTGGATGCGCTCGATTTGGGTTATACCGTCAGCGTTATTACCGATGGCTGCCGCGGCGTCAATATTCACCCCCAGGACAGTGCAAACGCCTTTATGGACATGGCGGCGGCGGGCGCAACGCTGTATACGTTGGACGACTGGCTGGAAACCCAGCGCTAATTGATGCCGACAGGATCTCCCCTGTCGGCACGTTATCTCAGGCCAGCGTTGAAATCTCTTCCAGCGAAACTTTGCGTGTTTCGATGCCAAAGCAAAAAAGAATCAAGGCGCACAGCACCAGCATTATGCCTAGCACGATAAAGACCGTAATCGAGCCGTAGCGTGTCAACAAGATAGCGACGCCATAGGGCGTAAATACTGCGACAATTCTTCCCACGGCATTCACAAAGCCCGATCCCCGCAATCTAAGGTGTGTGGGCCACAGTTCGGGGACATATACCGCAGAGGCAAAGCACACATACATATACAAAAAAAAGATCATCACCAACCCGTAGCTCAAAATAGCCCACTCTTCGGTTTGAATCGAATAGAAATAGCCGAGCAGCGCGATAATAATCAACAAGAATGAACCAAACAATCGTCGTGGAAAACGGTCGATAATCAGTGTGGCAATAAATATCCCAACGGGTGCGCCAATCATAATTATCGCGGTCATAAAAATAGATTTCGTCACATCGATTCCCGAATTAACAAAAATCGTCGGGATCCATACCGTAATGGTATAGAGCGAAATATTCATCGCAATAAGCACAGTGATTGCCACCAGCGTACAACGCAGCATCGGTCCTTTGAACAAGAGCCAAAATGAATCACTTTCCGTGCTTATATCCGCCGTCAGGCAATCGCTATGACAGGAAGGTAAAGTAATGTTTTTTTCTTTCTCAATTTGCAGTTCCACCTGTAGAAGATGTTTTTCAGCTTCGTTTCTCTGTCCTTTGCCAGCCAACCAACGAGGAGATTCAATATAGTACTTTCCCGACAGATACCATGCTAAGAGCATTGCCATGCCACCGAGTAAAAACATCATCCGCCAGCTTAGAAAGGCGATAATCACAACGCCAATTGCCGCCGACAGCATCGGCGACCAGTTGCCGACAAACGACAGGCGAGCAGACCACTTCCCACGCACCCCGGGCGGAATAAATTCAGTAAATGAGGCATAGCCCACCATAATTAGCGCTCCCATTCCGCTCCCCATCAGGAAGCGGAAAAAGATAAGCCAGTACATGTTAGGCACAAACGTTGCCGCACAGGCAGAGACCCCGACGATCAGCAAATTGAAGCGAAACGCCTTGCGTCGGCCAAGATAATCACCAATAAAGCCACCGGTTAGTGAGCCAATAAAATAGCCAAACATCAGAGCCGAGGTAAACACGGCGTTGAGGTAATTATTTGACCAACCGGTACTGACTAATTTTGCCAATACCACATTCCCGGAATAGCTGAGAAAACCGGTGACTAATAGACTAAAACTGATAATGCCGAAAATACGAAAATGAAATCGAGATAAAGGTAAGCGATCTAATCTTGCACCGATAGGGTCACATTGTTCCATCTGGATGCCTCAAATTAAGCTAAATAGAAAGTATGGCGATCGCGGCAGAATAAAATTCGCCGCGCCATCCATCATCATTAGGTTCTTATGGCATTGCCCAGGTGCAAACTAAAATAATATCGACACGCCCTACGTTAAAATTAATATACGAGTTGAATATTATTCTCTTTGCAAAATGCAATCCACTCTGCACCCGGTGCCTTATTGGTTATAAGGTAATTAATATGGCTAAAGTCCACGAGCTGGACGAACGCTTTACGATCGAACTTCGAATGATCAACTAACAGAGCTACTTCGGTCGCCTGGCGGATCATCGTCTTTTTGATTTCAGCTTCCGCTTCGTTAGAATCAAGCGCCCCGCTCTGCATATCCAGACCTTTGCAGCTCATCACCAGGATATCAACATGATAGCGGCTGATAATCTCCTTGGTGATCCTTCCCTGAAGCGACAGCGTATTTTTATTTAATTCACCGCCAGTAGAAACAACGTTAATCTCTGACTGTGCCAGCTCATGAAAAGCTTCGGCCGAGTTGGTCAGGAGCGTCAGATCGTTTCTTTCCTTCAACAGTTTTAATAATTCCATCGCGGTACTGCTGGAGTCGGCAGCCATGGTGGTCTTATTTTTAATAAACGGTAATGCATTACGGGCAATGATCTGCTTTTCTTCAAAAAAAGATTTTGCACGCTTATAAAAATGGATATTGTCGGACAACGCGGTGGTATTGAGCACTGCACCGCCATATGTTCGGGTCAAAAAACCTTCATCTTCCAGTTTTTCCAGATCGCGGCGAATCGTTTCTTCAGTCACCTGAAAGATCGAACTTAAATTAGATACCGCTACTTTCTTATCATTCGCCACCATTTGCTTAATGGCCTGAATCCTGTCTTTTGCCGCCACGATGACACCTCTGTTTCCTGCAAAGTAATAATAAGACCCAAGTATCTCACAGGCTATGTTTATTTTCAAAAGAACATGTCTGAATCACAGATTTTAATACTATTTTACACAGAAACAGAGGTAACTCCCATTTGGCTTATTTTGTATCCAACGCCTCAGCCATTCGCCTCATCAATGAAGAATCATCATCGGTTAGGGAAATCGTTAACGCCTGAACATTATCACTAACCTGTTCAGGCGCGGTTGCGCCGCTCAGCAAGGTGATTAAATTGCTTTGCTTCAAAATCCACGCCAGTGCCAACGCGGGGATTGTGCAGCGGTATTTTTCGCACAACGGCCGCCATTGCTCAAGCATGTCAATCACCCGTAGCATATTGTCCCGTTGGAACCAGACTTTGTTGGCCCGCGCGCCGCCCGGGACATAATCTCTGGCGATAGTACCGGTCAGCAGACCCTGCTCGAGCGGTGAATAGACCTGCACCACGATGCCATGCTGCTGGCATAACGGCAGCAGTTCAGCTTCCAGTGCCCGGTCAAGGATGCTGTACTTGGCCTGGATGATATCCAGCTCACCGTGTTTGAGATACTCCCTGATATGTTCCGCATCGACGTTCGCCGCACCGATAGAACGAATTTTCCCCTCTTTCTTGAGTGCGTTTAGTGCATCGACGGTTTCTGCAATCGGCGTAAAACAGGGTTCCACCGACTGCCAGTGGGTCATGTAGATATCAATGCTTTCAATACCCAGTCTTTGCAGGCTGGCATCCACCTCTTCGCGAATCGACTCGGGCGTGAGATTTTTATACAACTGCCGGTCGCCCACTTTGTTAAACAAACTTCCTGTTCGTTCCCAGACGATGCCGCATTTGGTTTCAACAACGATATCGTTACGCGGTAGCTTTTTCAGTGCCTGTCCGACAATCACTTCACTGTTGCCAAAGTTGTAGCCTGGCGCGGTATCAATCAGATTAATACCGCAGCGATGCGCCTCAACAATGGTATCAATACATACCTGCAGATCGAGATCGCCGTTCCACGCCGGACCGCCGCCAATCGCCCAGGTGCCTAATCCCATGCGGGAAAGCGTAATATCCGTACTGCCTAAAGGAATCATTTTCATCTGCCGCTATTATCCTTCATATTCATCGAGAAGTTGTTCAACCAGCTTTCTGTTCTTCACACCCGTCGTGGCCCCTACGCTCAAAACCGATATGGCTGCCGTTGCATTAGCAAACAGCGCGCACTCACGCAGGGTTTTGCCTTCAAGCAGCGCTGAAATAAATCCCGAGGCGAAATTGTCTCCCGCGCCGATAGTGTCGATGGCGGTAATTCCCGAAACGGCTGGAACTTCGATTTTCATATCGACACGCTTGATAAAGCAGCCTCTCTTGCCGGTCTTAATCACGACGGTTTTCACTCCACAGTTCAGGAAACTGTCGGCAATGTCATCAAGCGTCTCTTTCCCGGTGAGCAGTTTTGCCTCTTCAAAATTGGGAAACAGATAATCCACGTAGCTCAGCGCTTCACGGATATCGTCCAGCGTTTCATTCAGTCGTGGTTTAATCATATCCGCGCAGATAATTAACCGATGCGCTTTTGCCTGAGTGAAAATGGCCGTCAGTGCATCGCCGTCCAGTAACGGGCTATTAAAAATACTCGCCAGCGACAGCAGCTTTGCTTGAGAGAAGCGGTCAAAATCAACATCGCTGATATTCAGCTTCCACAGGCTGCCGTTACGGTTAGTCACAAAAGTACGCTCGCCATCGGCGGTGACTAATCCCACGTTAATAGATGTATCAATTGCGGCATCCTGCTTCAGGCTCTGAATATCTATATTCTCCCGACGACAGTGGTCGAGAATAAAATGACCTGCTGCATCAGCCCCAACCCGGCTCATTAACGCTGTACGATGACCGAGACGAGAAATAATTGTCGCTTCGTTAATTGCGTCGCCGCCGGTTGTCATCGCTATTCGTTCTAACGGATAAGAGTCAACATCAAAGATATTTTTACTCACAGGCTGTAAAGGAATATCAACAATAGCAGCCCCTATACAAATAACCTCGATATTATCCATGTTGTCATTCCGCTTTACCGTCAGAACCAAACAATTTAATTTTCTCCAGTGCGCGCTCTTTTACCGCTTTGCGAACTTCACGTTCAACGTGCAGGAACGGCTGGTCCTGGTTCTCCTGTACTGCCACCATCGCAGCCTGGCACAGTTCGGTGTGAATGTTGATTTTAGAGATACCTAATGAAATGGCTTTTTTGATATCCGCATCGCTAATGCCGGACGCGCCGTGCAGCACCAGCGGAACGGATACGGCTTCGCGCACGCGTTTAACCACGTCGAAATTCAGTTTCGGCTCTGAGGTATAGACGCCGTGCTGGTTACCAATCGCCACCGCCAGCGAATCGCAGCCGGTACGCTCGACAAATTCCGCCGCCTGGTTCGGATCGGTATAGTGATAACCCGCCAGTGCCTCTTCGTACACCGTTTCATTGCCCACATGGCCCAGTTCCGCTTCGACCGGCACACCCAGTGGATGGAAAAAATCCACGGCCTCTTTTGTCAGACGAATATTCTCTTCGAAATCAAAGGCAGAGGCATCACGCATCAGCGAATTCATGCCATGAGTCCAGGCGTTATGGATTATCTCCATGCTGCGTCCGTGATCCCAGTGGGTAATAACTGGAACCGAGGCCTTTTTAGCCATTGAAACCATCATGTGCGAAAAATCTTCGAACGAGGTATTCCCCACAAAACCAGTACCGAAGGAGATAATCACCGGCGATTTCGACTCTTCCGCCGCATCAATCACCCCCATTAGCATTTCTGCATTCCACACGTTAAAGTGAGCAATCGCATAATGTTTATTTTGGGCATCATTTTCCCAATATTTAATATCTGCCAGCATAGTTATTTCTCCCTTTGCGATAAATTAATGATTTACTTTAATTACGCCTTTAATAATTTCGCTTTTGTTATTAACGGATTCATCAAACGCGCGCTGAACATCTGCATAATCGTAAATATGCGTCACCATCGATTTCACATCGAACCGACCGGAGGATATGGCTTCAATAGTAACCGGATAGCGGTTGGCGTAACGGAAAACGGTCTGAATAGACACTTCACGGTTAATTTTGAGGAAATTAATTGCGGAATCACCAGGTACTGTACCGACGATCATTATTTTCCCGCCGCGCATCACCAGATACGGCGCCTGCTTAACTGTGATGGTTGAACCGGCGGTTTCGAAAACAATGTCCGCGCCCATATCGCCAGAGAACTGTTGGCAGCGGACAATGGTGTCCTCTTTTGCAGCGTTGATCACGGTTGTCGCCCCGAGTTGTTCGGCCATAGCCAGACGTTTGTCCAGCACATCAACCACCGCGATCTCGGTTGCGCCCAAACATTTACACGCTTGCAGAGTCATTAAACCAATACACCCCGCCCCGAGAATGACGATTTTCTTACCCGGTTTAACGTCTGCCAGCATTGCAGCATGCATACCCACCGCCGCAGGTTCCACCAACGCACCTTCCAGGGTGTCCATATTATCGGGCAACTTGTAAGTGAAGCTCTCCGGATGGCACAGATAGTGGGTTAGCGCACCGCGGTAGTTGGGCTGCGTAGCCATAAAATCGACGTCCGGGCAGATGTTGTATTTCCCTTCCAGGCAGTAGCGGCAGTGACCACACGGTACACCGGGTTCAATATTCACCCGATCACCCGGTTTAAATTTGGTTACACGGTTCCCTACCGCCACCACCGTACCGGCGCATTCATGCCCCAGACCAATTTCCTGATGAGGATCTTTTGGCGGAATAAAAGGACCTGATTCAAATCCATGAACATCTGAACCGCAAATGCCAACGTATTCAACTTTGATCAGCACTTCGTGCTCTTTTGGCACCGGGATATCGGCGGCAATAATTTTCATCGTGCCCGGCGTTTTTAATATCGCTTTTGAATTTTTCATTTTATTTCCCATCAATATTATTTGCTGGTAACTGCATCAATACCGAGACTTTCGACAGAGACGCCTTTGGTTTCAATTCCGATGGTAGCAATGGCGACAGCGACAATAATGGAGACCGCCCCCAGCAGTACAAATACACCCGTCACTCCATAACCGTTAAGCAATACCGCGACCGCATAAGGCGCGGCGATACCACTAATACGCCCTACCGCATTCGCCAGACCAGAACCGCGAAGTTTCGCTTCGGTTGGCCATATTTCCGGAACATAGACAGCGGAGGCATAACAAACATACATATAAACAAAGGTAATAAGGAAAAAACCGATTAATGTAATTAACAGCATACTGGTTTGCAGCGAATAGATATAACCCAGTACAGCAATTAACACTAATAACCCCACACCCATTGTTTTTCTCGGAATTTTATCCATGACCAGCATGGCGATAAAAATCCCAAACGGCGCACCGAACATGCTCATGGTATTTAAGACAATGGAGTCTTTCAGATTAATACCCTGAGTCATAAATATTGTCGGTAGCCAGTTAATTAAGGTGTACTGAACGACGTTCATGGCAATCAGAACAAAAGAACCCAAAATAACCCGCTTCAGCAATACACCTGTTAATAAGGCGGAGTACGGTACAGAACGCGGTTGTTTGCCATCATCCTTTATCACGACTGGCGGCAGTGGCTTACTGGTCTGTCGAATGACACCTTCTTCAATTGCCCGCATCACCTTTTCGGCGTCCTGGTAGCGCCCGCGAGACTCCAGCCAGCGAGGCGACTCAGGGAAACTGCGCCAGGCAATAACAGTAGCTATGAGCGACAGCACCGCAGGAATCAACAACTGTACGCGCCAGTTCCATTCCGCGCTGATAAGTGGCGTCAGCCCCATCGCAATCAGCGAACAGAGTGGATAAGACCAGTTGCCGATAAACGAGACCCGACTCGACCATGTACCACGATTTCTGCCAGGCATATATTCGGTAAACCCGGCAAATAAGGTGACCAGCAGCGCGCCTAATCCAACTCCCATTACAAAACGGCAGGCGATCAGAAAGGTCATATTGGGTGAAAACGCACCCACGATCATAGAAATAATATGAATCGCTTCATACAGAATAAATGCGTTTTTACGCCCGATTTTATCGCCAATAATTCCCCCGCCGAGCGCACCGAGAAACATTCCAGCCGTCGTAATGGCAGAGAACGTGGCGGTGGTGGAATTATCAGTCCAGCCAAGTTCTTTTAACTGCGCGAGAATTAATCCGCCGACGGCATTACTCCAGCAAACCAGTAATCCGAAGGCAACCATGGCAAACATTGACGTATGCCAGCGACAGTCAGGCAGCCTGTCCAACCTCGCGCCGCAGTGCGGTTTTGCTATTTGTTCCATCCGGGAACCTTCCTTTAATAAATGGAGTTATTCATCAAAGTCGTAGGTCATGATGACCTTAATCGCAGTCTTATCGACCATCGCGTCAAAACCTTCTCGCCATTGCGATAAGCCGATACGGTGAGTGATCATCGGTTTGACTTTTATCGCACCGCTAGCGAGCAGGCGAATAGCATTGCGCCAGGAAGTGGAATCGTAGGCCATATGACCAATGATGCTTTTATTCCACGCAGTAATGTCGTTAATAGAAAAATCGAGAGGTTTGAAGCCCATCCCCACGCGGACAACTTCACCGTTAGGACGCAGCATTTCGATAGATTGTTTCAGGGCAATATTGGCACCGGAACATTCGATGACCAGTCCCAGATTATCTTTCCCGCAGATCTCCTGACAACGTGCAACCACATCTTCGGTCGAACCGTTGACGACAGCCGTGGCCCCCATTTCTTTGGCTATCGGGAAACGCACTGCGACATCGTCTTCCAGCCCGACCATCACGATATTAACGGCCCCCATAATGCGCGCCATTTGTACCGAAAAAAGTCCCAGCGGGCCGGTACCAAAAACCACTACATCCTGACCCGGAAGAAATTTGGATTGCTGAGCGATAGATTTGTAGGCATTGCAGATGGGGTCGAGTACAGCCGCCTCTTCATAATCAACGCCTGTTGGGATTTCCCACAGCGCATGACGGTGAATTTTGAGGATCTCCCCAGGAACCAGACAATATTTCGAAAACCCACCTCCCCAGGTATTGTTATCCAGACCTAAATTCACTTTTTCTGTACAACAAAGAAAATCACCTTGTTCGCAAGCCGGACAAACACCGCAGACATGCCCGCTGTTGTCAGAAACCACTCGCTGACCGATTTTCCAGTCCTTAACCTTATCGCCAACCTGCACAATTTGGCCGGCAAATTCGTGACCACGAATCGAATTGAACTGGTCGGATCCACTGTCGACATTGTAGTGTTTCATGTCCGCGCCGCAGATAGCTGCAGCTTTGATTTCAATCACTACGTCATCCGGGCCGCATACCGGTTCCGGGACATCAATCATTTTGTAGCCGCCAAAGGCCTTGCCAAATCTTGCCAGTGCTTTCATTGAATTTTCCTTTGTGTTTAGTTTTGCATCACCTGGCATCATACTTATCCATATAATTTTTGTGGTCAACACAAAATCTTTAAAACACAGATTATGATCTGCATTTCACAACTTAGATCACAAATAAGTGCCAGATTGAATCGAAAGCCAACGGCACATTGCAGCCGCTTGGCTAAAATGCCGTGAACCCCTTCGCATTTTTTCTGTTATGAAACTGTTAACCTGCAAGTGCTGTTTTTTTCGCCACGCCATTTCCGTGGCGTGTTTGCTTGTTTAAATGTCAAAGAGGAACACCGATGAAACTTTTGCCTTTGTTGGCAGCATTACCCCTGCTCTGCGCGAGCGTTGTTTCCGCCAGTTCGCTGATGTCTGTTGGCTACTTCAATGGTGGTGGTGACGTCACCGCGGGTCCTGGTGGCGATATCAATAAACTGGATGTTCGCCAGATAACCCATCTCAACTATTCGTTTGGCCTTGTCTATAACAATGAAAAAGACGAGACCAATGACGCCTTAAAAGATGCCAGCAAGCTCCATCAAATTTGGCTTTCACAGAAAGTGCAGGATGATTTGCTGAAAATTCCACAGCTGCGTAAACAGAATCCGAACCTGAAAGTTCTGCTTTCCGTCGGCGGCTGGGGCGCACGCGGATTCTCTGGGGCTGCAGCAACGAAAGAATCGCGCGCGGTGTTTATTCAGTCTGCGCAGGAGATAATTGCGAAATATGGACTGGATGGCATCGACCTTGACTGGGAATATCCGGTCAACGGCGCCTGGGGACTGGTTGAAAGCCAGCCAGCCGACCGCGCGAACTTTACCGCGCTGTTAACAGAGCTGCGTGCCGCGTTGGGTCATAAAAAACTGCTAACCATCGCCGTGGGTGCGAATGCGGAAAGTCCGAAAAGCTGGGTGGATGTGAAAGCCATTGCGCCATCGCTCGATTACATCAACCTGATGACCTATGACATGGCCTACGGTACTCAGTATTTCAACTCGAATCTGTACGATTCGACACAATGGCCAACGGTCGCCGCAGCGGATAGGTACAGCGCCAATTTTGTCGTCGACAACTACCTTGCTGCCGGTCTAAAAGCGAGTCAAATGAACCTGGGCATCGGTTTTTATGGACGCGTACCAAAACGCGCCGTTGAGCCAGGTATTGACTGGAGCAAACCTGACGCGCAGAAAAATCCTGTTACCCAGCCCTATTTCGAGCCTGCGCAAATTGAGTTGTTCAAATCACTGGGCGTCGATCTGAGTAAAGATACCTATGTGAAGTACAACGATATTGTGACGAAGTTGATCAACGATCCGCAAAAACGCTTTAGCCAGCATTGGGATGATGAAGCAAAAGTGCCGTGGATATCGGTGCAGTCTGCAGATGGAAAAGCACTTTTTGCCCTCTCTTATGAAAACCCGCGCTCGGTAGAGATCAAGGCTGACTACATCAAGAGCAAGGGACTGGGAGGCGCCATGTTCTGGGAATACGGTGCAGATGACCAAAACCAGTTGGCGAAGCAGTTAGCCGATTCGTTAGGCATCAAACACTGATCCCAACGCCTGACACAATAGGTTATGATTAGCCCATTCTGCTGCGCCAGCCTTTGGCGCAGCTCTTCATTTTCTACTGGAGGCATGCGCTTTTATGGCTTTTATCCCTAAAAATTACGCCCGTCTGGAAGTTGGATACCGGGAAAAGGCGCTAAAGCTCTTCCCCTGGGTTTGTGGACGTTGTTCCCGTGAGTTCGTGTATTCAAATTTGCGCGAGCTGACGGTACATCACATCGATCACGATCACTCCAATAACCCGGAAGACGGTAGCAACTGGGAGATGTTATGCCTGTACTGTCACGATCATGAGCATTCGAAATACACTGAGGTTGATCAGTATGGTTCCACTGTAGTGGCGGGGGAAGATGCGCAGAAAGACGTCGGCGAGGCGAAATACAATCCGTTTGCCGATCTGAAGGCGATGATGAACAAGAAATAACATCAACTGCGGGCCCGACACCGATGTTTGCCGGGCCAGGTTAATCAGGATTTAAACGTCGCAATCGGTTCGGGCGTAATCCCAAATTCCATTTTAAGCTGCTGCTTACTCTTCATCACCATCTCACCGTTGGTATCGATCGTCATATGCTGTGCGTCAATATTGTTTCGCGCTTGCCATAACATCACCAGCTGTAAGCTGTTCTCTTTTTGTTCTGCCGTTAGCGCCACGCCATCCGGCCATTTACCGAGTTCAACGGCAGTCGATAAGCGCTGATAAACTTCCGGCGTCATGCTGTTGATCATCTCATCAAGATTCATGTTAAATCCACTCTCCGTAGAATAATTTGCTGAATCGTTTCTTTAGCCCTTGGTTTGCTCGCCGTTTTCACCATCGGTGAAGTTCAAAGACGCTGAGTTAACGCAGTAACGTTCACCGGTAGGTTTCGGACCATCCGGAAAAACGTGTCCGAGGTGCGCATCACAGTTACCACAGCGAATTTCAATGCGCTGCATGCCATGTGAAGTATCTTTTATGTAACGGATAGCCTCTTCACTGACGGGCTCGTAAAAGCTGGGCCAGCCGCAGCCAGAGTCATATTTTGTCTCGGAACGAAATAGCGGTTTGTCGCAGATCAGACAGTGGTAGATGCCGTCACGCTTGTTATGCAGCAAACGCCCGGTAAATGGCGGTTCTGTCCCGTGATTCTGCGTCACGTAGAACTGCATTTCGGTTAAATTTTTTTTCAGTTCTTCTGGAGAAGGTTGATTAGCCATTTGCTCACATCTCACTTTATCTAAACTCACATTGCGAGACAGATTCTAACAAAACATTAACACCGGAGTGCGAACTTTTGTTCTAAACTTGATCCTTGCGAAATGGCAGCCTGCAATTCGTGATAAGAATCACGTTTTTATCTTAATTGCCCTTTAAAATTCGGGCCGCCGACCCCATGTGGTTTCAAGCCCAAAGGAAGAGTGAGGCGAGTCAGTTGCGCAAAGCTTAGGCAGCAGATTGATTTGTCGCAATGATTGACACGATTCCGCTTGACGCTGCGTAAGGTTTTTGTAATTTTACAGGCAACCTTTTATTCACTAACAAATAGCTGGTGGAATATATGACTATCAAAGTAGGTATCAACGGTTTTGGCCGTATCGGTCGCATTGTTTTCCGTGCTGCTCAAGAACGCTCTGACATCGAGATCGTTGCAATCAACGACCTGTTAGACGCTGACTACATGGCTTACATGCTGAAATATGACTCCACTCACGGCCGTTTCAACGGTACCGTTGAAGTGAAAGACGGTCATCTGATCGTAAACGGTAAAAAAATCCGTGTTACCGCTGAACGTGATCCGGCTAACCTGAAATGGGACGAAGTTGGTGTTGACGTAGTTGCTGAAGCTACTGGCCTGTTCCTGACAGACGAAACTGCTCGTAAGCACATCACTGCTGGCGCGAAAAAAGTGGTTCTGACTGGTCCGTCCAAAGATAACACTCCGATGTTTGTTAAAGGCGCAAACTTTGACAAATATGAAGGTCAGGACATCGTTTCTAACGCTTCCTGCACCACTAACTGCCTGGCTCCGCTGGCTAAAGTTATCAACGACAACTTCGGCATCATCGAAGGTCTGATGACGACTGTTCACGCGACCACCGCTACTCAGAAAACCGTTGATGGCCCGTCTCACAAAGACTGGCGCGGCGGCCGCGGCGCATCCCAGAACATCATCCCGTCCTCTACCGGTGCTGCTAAAGCTGTAGGTAAAGTACTGCCAGAACTGAACGGCAAACTGACCGGTATGGCGTTCCGCGTTCCTACCCCGAACGTATCCGTTGTTGACCTGACCGTTCGTCTGGAAAAAGCTGCTTCTTATGAAGAAATTAAGAAAGCAATCAAAGCTGCTTCCGAAGGCCCGATGAAAGGCGTTCTGGGTTACACCGAAGACGACGTCGTATCTACCGATTTCAACGGTGAAGTTTGCACTTCCGTGTTCGATGCTAAAGCTGGTATCGCACTGAACGACAACTTCGTGAAACTGGTATCCTGGTACGACAACGAAACCGGCTACTCCAACAAAGTTCTGGACCTGATTGCTCACATCTCCAAATAAGTTGAGATGAGTATCTGATCCAAAAAGGCGACTTCGGTCGCCTTTTTTTATGACCAAAATATTTACATACCAAGGATTGCATCATGATTAACAAAATTTTCGCTCTCCCGGTCATTGAACAGCTTACCCCTGTCCTCTCCCGCCGTCAGCTTGATGAACTTGAGGTTCTTGTTGTCGATCACCCACAGGTTAAAGCTTCTTTCGCGCTGCAGGGCGCACATCTTCTTTCCTGGAAACCAAACGGCGAAGAGGAAGTCCTGTGGCTAAGTAACAATACCCCGTTCAAAACAGGCGTAGCGCTGCGTGGCGGCGTCCCCATTTGCTGGCCGTGGTTTGGCCCGGCGGCTCAACAGGGTTTGCCTTCGCATGGTTTTGCCCGTAACCTGCCATGGACGCTGAAAGCGCATAACGAAGACGACAATGGCGTGGTGTTGACGTTTGAACTGCAGAGCAACGCTGAAACGCGTCAGCTATGGCCACACGACTTTACCCTGCTTACCCGCTTTAAGGTCGGTGCTACCTGTGAAATCGAACTGGAAGCCCACGGTGAGTTTGAAACCACCTCGGCACTGCATACCTACTTCAACGTGGGTGATATTGCCGCAGTGAAAGTCAGTGGTCTTGGCGATCGCCTGATCGATAAAGTGAACGATGCGAAAGAAGATGTGCTGGCTGACGGCATTCAGACCTTCCCGGATCGTACTGACCGTGTTTATCTGAACCCGGAAGCATGTAGCGTCATCCATGATGATTCGCTCAAGCGCAATATCGATGTCGTGCACCACCACCATCTGAACGTTGTCGGCTGGAACCCGGGCCCGGCGCTGTCCATTAGCATGGGCGACATGCCGGATGACGGTTACAAAACGTTTGTTTGTGTAGAAACGGCTTACGCGACCGCTCCGCAGAAAACCACCGCAGAAAAACCATCTCGCCTCGCGCAGACTATTCGTGTTGCTAAACGCTAAGACAACTCTGCGCATCATGCCGGATGCGGCTAACGCCTTATCCGGCCTACAAACCGCTCGTAGCCGTAGGCCTGATAAGCGCAGCGCCATCAGGCAAATCAGGCCATATCCAGCGCCGTTTTACCTTTTGGCGCCGGATATGCCTCATCTAACAACTTCAGTTCATCAACCGAGAGCGTGATATTCAGCGCGGCGGCATTTTGTTCGACATGCGCTACGCTTGCCGCTTTTGGAATCGCGATCACGCCCGGTTGACGAATAACCCACGCCAGTAAGATCTGGGCGGTACTGGCATCGTGTGCACGTGCAATGTCGCTAATCACCGAATGAGTGAGCAGACCACGGCGCAACCGTCCCGCCTGGGCCAGCGGACTGTAAGCCATGACCGGCATCTGCTGTTGCTGACACCATGGCAGCAAGTCATATTCAATGCCGCGCGACGCTAAATGATATAGCACCTGGTTAGTGGCGCATTGTCGTCCACCTGCAACCAGCCATAGCGCCTGCATCTCGTCATAATCGAGATTCGAAACACCCCACCGACGAATTTTCCCCTGAGCGATGAGTTTTTCCATGGCGCTGACGGTTTCTTCATAAGTAAAGTCCCCCGTCCAGTGCAGCAAATAGAGATCCAGATAGTCTGTTTTCAGCCGGCGCAGACTGCCTTCACAGGCAGCAATCGCTTTCTGGCCTCCGGCATTCCACGGATAAACTTTTGAAACCAAAAATGCACCATCGCGCCGTCCCGCTAAGGCTTCGCCAACAATCTCTTCTGCTGCACCATCAGCATACATTTCTGCCGTATCAATCAGACGCAGCCCCAGATCCAGGCCAGCCTGCAACGCCGAGACTTCATCACGACGACGGCAGGGGTTCTCCCCCATGTTCCATGTTCCCTGCCCAATAGCAGGAAGTGATACCTGTTTTGTAAACATCACTTGTTTTACTGTCATAGTTCCCCCTGAGCACATGCACCACAGTAAAGCAAAACATGGGTGATGTGTCCTGTGATGGTGCACAAATTGCACCATCCTCGTTTGGAGGGCTCGTCGTTAATCAGACACAATAAAAAACCCGGGAACAGTATTTATTTCCGGGCTCAGACAGATAACTTGTTAGCTGTACTGAGATTATTTTAAACGGCCTAAATATTTACCTTCTTTCATGGCGTTTATTTTTCCGTTCTTATACACAATAACCGAAATCAGGCCTGCACTGTAAGTTTGCGCATCTGCATTATTTTCATCATTGGCTGCCGGGCTACCATTAATGTAGGCAATGCCATCGGTACCACGTTTAAAATCAACCCCCAGTTTATTCACATGTATAGATTTTACCATACTGGCGTTAACCGGAACATTCGCTTCACTAACCATGGTTTTATGATCATGTTGCAACTGACGACGGTAAGCCTCGCTAATAGCATGAGCAGGGACAACAGTTGATGCCACCAGCGCAGCGGTAATAATTAATTTATTCATGAGTAAAACCTTAATATTTATTGTGATTATGATGATGGCTGGAATTACCGTCATTTGTGATGTACAGGTTCTGTGCATTTTCCATAGCCTGTTTTTCCGCTGCAGCATTGATTGTAGCCTGACGATTCTGCTCAACAACGTAGCATGCATCCCGACTGACGCCCTTGTTCTCACAGTCATTCATGCGAGAGGCCTCGGTAGAACAACCCGCCAGAACCCCACCCATCACAACTATCATGATTAATTTTTTCATTATCTATACCAGGTTTATTCTCAAAAACCTTCATCGCAGATTATATTTCTGCAAGAAAGAATTACGCTCACTATTTTCAACGTTTGAGTAATATCTGCAATAGAATATTTAATGTCAATTTAAATTTTTTCAGATAATTACCTAAAGAATGTAAAATAAAAATTAAACGTTTAGTTTTTTAGTTTTCACATGAAAGATGACTTTCATGGTTAAATTAAACGATAAAAATAGTTATCAGATACTTTCAACACGTTTTGCAAGGTTAATTGAGATCCAGGAGTAATAACAAAACAGTGCATTTTCAGTATATTGCCGTAGTAGATTTTGTTAGTCGCTAACGATGATTGGTTCTGCGACACCTGTATTTCTTACGCTGTAAGAAAATCGATATCAGACTAATTAAATAATACGTTCCTTTTTGGTAACTACGCCAGGTAAAACACGTTAATTATTCGTTGCAGCATCGCATAAGGCAGAATCAGCAGAAATCGTGAATTCTCATGCTTGAGATCAACATTCATTCCCGTCAGGCATAAAAAAGCCCGCATAACGCGGGCTCATGTTCAGCATTGGAAATGCATCAGAACTTATAGGTGATACCCGTTGAGATCAGACCCGTCCAGGATTTGTCTACCATCGGGCTGTCTGTCACTTCATCAGACAAACGGGTGTAACGCGCAGTACCGTACACGCTCCAGTCGCCTAAGAAATTATAGTTGGCGCTAAGTTCAAGGTACGGATTCCAGCTGCTTTCAGGATCGTAGCTGCGTAAACCACTGCGGGACGATTCGTGGCGCGATACACCGTAGTAGTACTGGTTCTGGTTTTCACTGTTCCACTCAACACCAATCCCCGGTGTCAGCGTCAGGCCCCCGTTGGTATAACGGTACAGCCATGCCAGATCCCATACGATACCATTACTGTTATCCAGTGCGTCTCCCGCGAGGCTGGTACGCAGGAAACCATATTGTGTGTTATGCACGTAAGAAAGCCCGGCCATCATGGTGCTCTTGCGCTTATCGAGATTGCGCAGACGGCTATCGTCGCTGTCGCCCGGCTTGAAGTACAGTGGCGACCAGTACGCCATCACAGATAATTTATCTGTATTGTCATTCCACAGGTAGTAACCGCCGCCCAGACCACGGAACCAGAAGTTGTCGCTTTCATAGGTCACAACAGGGACCGGGTAAACGTCACTATCGTAGTTTTTGTAAGGGTGTTCAACCACACCAACGCCTGCGCCCAGCGTCAGGTTGCTTTCTGCTTGCGCGACGCTCGCGGACGTGGCAATAAGCACGCCAAGTGCCAGAAGTTTGAGTTTGGTCACAATCCATAATTCCTTATTCAAATGTTTAGCGACGAAAGTGTAACCGCCAATACGCTTCAGCCCAACTATTTTACGTATTACCTGCCCAATGTAACCCCCTAATTTCTCAACGAGTGATGACATTTTGCTTGCAGTACGGTGAACACCACATGAATTCAGCCCCATTTCTTTACATAACATGTGCTTTTTTTGCTGATGAGTTATTGATATGCCATTGAAATTCATTTGCGCGTACAGGCAAGTTTTGCAAATGCCATCTACGCTTAAATTTAGAAGGTGTATCACCGAATACGTTGATCTCCTGACCATCGAAATGGCATGAGAGTTGCTTATTTCTTCAGCAGCGACGTCGTTCAGTTTACCTCTTCAGGGGCCTCTACTATTCATATGAACGGCTCTTAACATGTGCTAAAAAACGAAAGGACGGCATACCATGAATATATTCGATCACTATCGCCAGCGTTATGAAGCTGCCAAGGACGAAGAGTTCACGCTGCAGGAGTTTCTTACCACTTGTCGGCAAGATCGCAGTGCTTATGCCAACGCGGCAGAGCGGCTATTAATGGCTATTGGTGAGCCTGTCATGGTTGACACTGCCCACGAACCTCGACTTTCTCGACTCTTTTCGAATCGGGTGATTGCACGTTATCCCGCTTTTGAAGAGTTTTACGGCATGGAAGACGCGATTGAACAGATTGTTTCTTATCTGAAACATGCGGCTCAGGGGCTGGAAGAGAAGAAGCAGATCCTCTATCTGCTGGGGCCTGTGGGAGGCGGAAAATCATCGCTTGCAGAGCGACTGAAATCGCTGATGCAAAGAGTGCCCATTTATGTCCTCAGCGCCAATGGTGAACGTAGCCCGGTTAACGATCATCCGTTATGCCTGTTTAATCCGCAGGAAGACGCGCAGATCCTGGAAAAAGAGTATGGGGTTCCGCGTCGCTATCTCGGTACAATCATGTCGCCGTGGGCTGCGAAGCGTTTGCATGATTTCGGCGGGGACATCACTAAATTCCGCGTCGTCAAAGTCTGGCCGTCTATTCTCGAGCAAATCGCCATCGCTAAAACGGAGCCTGGTGATGAAAACAACCAGGACATTTCCGCTCTGGTCGGGAAAGTGGATATTCGTAAACTCGAACACCACGCCCAGAACGATCCTGACGCCTATGGCTACTCAGGTGCGCTGTGCCGCTCCAACCAGGGGATTATGGAATTCGTAGAGATGTTTAAAGCACCGATTAAAGTGCTGCATCCTCTGCTGACTGCCACCCAGGAAGGAAACTACAACGGGACAGAAGGTATCTCCGCCCTGCCGTTTAACGGGATTATTCTTGCCCACTCGAACGAATCTGAATGGGTAACGTTCCGTAATAACAAAAACAATGAGGCGTTCCTTGACCGTGTTTACATCGTCAAAGTGCCTTATTGCCTGCGGATCTCTGAAGAGATCAAAATTTACGAAAAACTGCTTAACCATAGTGAGCTGACCCATGCGCCTTGCGCACCGGGCACGTTGGAAACCCTCTCTCGCTTTACCATTCTTTCTCGCCTGAAAGAACCTGAGAACTCGAGCATTTACTCGAAGATGCGCGTTTACGATGGCGAAAGCCTGAAAGATACCGATCCAAAAGCGAAATCCTATCAGGAGTATCGGGATTACGCCGGGGTTGATGAGGGAATGAACGGTCTGTCCACGCGTTTCGCGTTTAAGATCCTCTCTCGCGTCTTTAACTTTGACCATGCCGAAGTGGCAGCTAACCCGGTTCATCTGTTCTACGTACTGGAGCAGCAAATCGAACGCGAGCAATTCCCGCAGGAGCAGGCTGAGCGTTATCTTGAGTTCCTGAAAGGCTATCTGATCCCGAAATATGCTGAATTCATCGGCAAAGAGATCCAGACGGCTTATCTCGAATCTTATTCCGAATACGGACAGAACATTTTTGACCGTTATGTGACCTATGCGGATTTCTGGATTCAGGATCAGGAGTATCGCGATCCAGATACCGGTCAGCTGTTCGATCGCGAGTCACTGAACTCAGAACTGGAGAAAATTGAAAAGCCGGCGGGTATCAGCAACCCGAAAGATTTCCGTAACGAGATCGTCAACTTTGTTCTGCGTGCCAGAGCGAATAACAGCGGTCGCAATCCAAACTGGACCAGTTACGAAAAACTGCGCACGGTTATTGAGAAGAAAATGTTCTCGAATACCGAAGAGTTGCTGCCGGTCATTTCGTTTAACGCTAAAACCTCGACTGACGAGCAGAAAAAGCACGACGATTTTGTCGACCGTATGATGGAAAAAGGCTATACGCGTAAACAGGTACGTTTACTGTGCGAATGGTATTTGCGCGTACGTAAATCGTCTTAACATAAGTGCCCGGTGGTGCATGCGCTTACCGGGCTTGCAAAATAATGTTCCGTAGGCCGGATAGCGCCAGCGCCATCCGGCACTTACAGACATGGCGAACAGTTGGCAGTACGGGGGGCATATGACCTGGTTTATTGACCGGCGTCTTAACGGCAAGAACAAGAGCACGGTAAATCGCCAACGCTTCTTGCGCCGTTATAAATCGCAAATTAAACAGTCGATCTCCGAGGCCATTAACAAGCGTTCGGTGACCGATGTAGATAGCGGCGAATCTGTCTCTATTCCGACCGATGATATTAGCGAACCGATGTTTCATCAGGGGCGCGGTGGCCTGCGTCATCGCGTGCATCCAGGTAATGATCATTTTGTACAGAATGACCGTATCGAACGTCCGCAGGGGGGCGGCGGCGGTTCAGGTAGCGGACAAGGCCAGGCCAGTCAGGATGGCGAGGGTCAGGATGAGTTCGTCTTTCAGATATCTAAAGATGAATATCTTGATCTGCTGTTCGAAGATTTAGCGCTGCCTAACCTGAAGCAGAATCAGCAACGTCAGTTAACGGAGTTTAAAACGCACCGTGCAGGATTTACCTCCAACGGTGTGCCCGCCAATATCAGCGTGGTGCGCTCCTTGCAAAACTCACTGGCGCGTCGCACAGCAATGACGGCGGGTAAACGTCGTGAACTGCATGCGCTTGAGGCCGATCTGGAAACCATCGCCAAAAGTGAACCCGCGCAGTTGCTGGAAGAGGAAAGGTTACGCAAAGAGATTGCCGAACTACGGGCAAAAATCGAACGCGTGCCGTTTATAGATACTTTTGATTTGCGCTACAAGAATTATGAGAAACGACCCGATCCTTCCAGCCAGGCGGTGATGTTCTGTCTGATGGACGTCTCCGGCTCAATGGATCAGTCGACTAAAGATATGGCAAAACGTTTTTATATCCTGCTGTATCTGTTCCTGAGCCGCACTTACAAAAACGTGGAGGTTGTCTATATTCGTCATCATACTCAGGCGAAAGAGGTTGATGAACACGAGTTCTTCTACTCTCAGGAAACGGGGGGAACCATAGTTTCCAGCGCCCTGAAGTTAATGGATGAAGTGGTAAAAGATCGCTACAACCCTGCCCAGTGGAATATCTATGCCGCTCAGGCATCGGATGGCGATAACTGGGCAGATGATTCACCACTGTGTCATGAAATCCTGGCGAAAAAACTGCTGCCAGTGGTGAGATATTACAGCTATATCGAAATCACTCGCCGTGCGCACCAGACCTTGTGGCGTGAATACGAACATCTGCAATCAACCTTTGATAACTTTGCGATGCAGCATATTCGCGATCAGGATGATATTTACCCGGTATTCCGCGAACTGTTCCATAAGCAAAGTACGACCAGCAATAATTAGCCTAAACAAATCAGTCAGCGCGTATATGTGCTGACTGATTTTATAAATAGTGCCTCATCCTGTTTTTATTTTCCCTTAACAGAGCAGCAGGCAATGTAGTTTAGCTGATGACGTTGCGAACGGAAGAAGCGAAACATTTTCAGGAACCGACGGCGATTTTCGTAAGTGCGTAAACCGTTGAACATAATTTTAATCGCCCCAGTAACTCCCTCATCACGAATTAATCCTCCTGGCGACATCAGCGACATAGCGCCATTCTGCTGCATGACCTGTTCAAAACCGCAGTTGAGAAATAACTCACGCCAGCCTTGTCTGGTCATCGGACTCACGTTTGATTTCACCACCTCCACAAGCTTGCCCTGCTCGCTCGCGTCCAGTCTTTGAGTGGTGAACATAATGTCGTGGGTTAACAGACGACCGCCGGGTTTCAACACGCGATAATATTCGGCAATTAATTTCGCCTTCGCTTTATCGGCATACATTGTTAGCATGGCCTCGTTAATCACCACATCGAAGCTGTTATCCGCAAAAGGAAGGGTACTGGCATTCGCAGCCATCACATGAATGTGATTTTCCAGCCCATTTGCTGCCACATTATTTCTGGCATTTGATAGCGCGGTTTTATCCATATCGATAGCGTAGACCGTACAACCAAAGCGTTGTGCTATCTCTATCGCCGTGGTGGCCATATTGCAGGCCACTTCCAGCACCTGGCTGTCGGGCGCCAGCTGTGACTGGCTGAACAACCACTCTGTTGCTTCAATGCCCCCCGGACGCAGACGGGTTTTGCCCAGGCTGGCTAAGAACGTATGGCCCGCTTTTTCAGTCGTGCTCATCTGCCTGTCTCCTTTTCTATAAGTTGCATTATAAATACAACATTAAGAGTTAAAGGTGAAGAGTACGAATGTTTTTTATTACAAAATGTCCTTCCGCGTAGCGTTAGAGAGGAGCTATACCGTGTGATAGACTGAAGTATCAGACTTACAGGGCTGTAAATCATTATGAAATTGCATCATAAAGCGCTCAGGCTCTTTATCTCCGTTAGCGTAATTGTTTTGACGTCTTCTTTTTTGGTTTATGAGCTCATTGCCAGCGATAAAGCGATGAATGCGTACATGCGCTATATCAATGAGAAAGCCGACTCATCGTTTCTTTATGATAAGTATACTAATCAAAGTATTGCCGCCCATCTGATGCGCACATTTTCATCCCCCCATGAACCCGCGTCTGTCGAACAGCAAAAAGCACTTTGCACCGCTTTCGACAGCGTTAACGGCACTCATGGACTCAATCTCACAGAGCATAACTACCCGCCATTACACGGGACGCTGCAAACCACCTCAACGAAATGTAGCGAACAACTTGAAGACATATTCCTGCTGCCCTCTTTTGATAAGGCGGTAAACGCTAATCGTGAGCAGAAAGATTACGGTCAGGGATTAGGTACGCTGGAGTATAAATTCCGATATTACGTCGACCTCAAAAATAACTACGTCTATTTCTATGATCGAATCGACTCGCGCCAATTTGCGATACATAACTGGACGTTTTTGCAAAAAGGCACCCTGGGCATCGACCAGAATGATATTGACGGTATTTTCACGGGGCGTACGGTGATCTCCAGTATTTATCTGGATAACCTGACCGGGAAAAAGGTGATGAGCTTTTTAACGCCGGTCTACTCTACCGGTAAGTTAAAAGGTGTAGTAATGGTGGATATCAACAAAGAGAATTTAAAGAATATCTTTTATACCAGCGACCGGCCTCTGGTATGGCGCTATCTTAACGTTACGCTCTCGGATACCAGCTCCGGTAAAGAGATTCTCGTTCACCAAAGTGAGACTAACCTGTTTCACTATGTTCACTACGAGAAGGACATTCCAGGCGGCATACGCATCACTTTAACGCTTGATTTAATGTACTTTATTGTCTCATCCTGGAAAATCTTCGCTTTCTATCTGCTGGCAACAATTTTGCTGTTGAATTTGGTCAGAACGCATTTTCGGTTGTATCACAACGTCACGCGCGAAAATATCAGTGACGCCATGACCGGACTCTACAATCGGAAAGTTTTAACCCCGACGCTCGAACAACGTTTGCAGCAGTTGGTCAATACGGGCACTCTCGTCACCTTTATCGCCATCGACTGCGATAAGCTGAAAGTCATCAATGATACGTTAGGGCATAAAGAAGGTGATCGGATTATCACTCATCTGGCCAAAGCCATTCAAAGTTCCATTCGCAAAAGCGACTACGCCATCCGCCTCGGCGGCGATGAGTTTTGTATCATCCTCATCGACCATCCCAGTGATTTAACGCCCCGCCTGCTAGAGAGAATTCGCTATAACTTACAAATTATTGCGCATGATATTTCCATCAGCTTCTCCGCCGGGGTTTATAATATGCAGCCGAACGACACTATTGATGATGCTTACAAAGCATCTGATGCACAGCTCTATCTGAACAAACAGAAAAAACGCGCCGGTGCGTGATTATTTTTCTGCAGGATTTTCATTGTTGTACCAGGAGTAAGTCATGACGGAAGTGAACAAAGGTAACGCAACGCATCAGCGTTTAATTTCGCTGTTGTCAGAGCAAGGCGCAACGTACCGCGTGGTAAGCCATGAAGCCGTCGGCAAATGTGAGGCAGTTTCTGAAACTCGTGGTACCGCGCTCGGCCAGGGAGCAAAAGCCCTGGTCTGTAAGGTCAAAGGCAACGGCGTTAATCAGCATGTGTTGGCAATTTTGCCCGCTGACCAGCAGGCCGATCTCAGTTTGTTAGCGGGTCATATTGGTGGGTTAAGAGCATCGCTTGCCAGCCCGGCGGAAGTCGATGAACTTACCGGCTGTGTATTTGGCGCGATCCCGCCGTTTAGCTTCCACCCGAATCTCAAGCTGGTCGCCGATCCGCTATTGTTTGAGCGTTTTCATGAAATTGCGTTTAATGCCGGGTTGCTGGAAAAATCTGTGATCATGGATACCGCAGATTACCTGCGTATCGCGCAACCTGAATTAATCCCTTTCCGCCGCGAACAATAACGGTCTGCGTTAGCAGTAAAAAACGTCGCATCGTGCGTTAGCCCAAAAAAAATCATAATCATTAAAAAAAGCCTGTTCCGTCACGCGTTTACGCGTACAGTAAGCAGGCTTATTTTTTCTTTTGGCAAGGAAACTACGATGTTTGATGTCACTCTGCTGATCCTCCTCGGACTGGCAGCTCTGGGCTTTGTCAGCCACAACACCACTGTCGCCGTTTCAATTCTGGTGCTGATAATCGTCCGTGTTACTCCGCTGAATACATTCTTCCCGTGGATTGAAAAGCAGGGGCTTACCGTTGGGATTATTATTCTGACCATTGGCGTCATGGCGCCGATCGCCAGCGGAACGCTGCCCCCCTCTACGCTTATTCACTCCTTTGTAAACTGGAAGTCGCTGGTCGCTATCGCCGTCGGCGTTGTTGTCTCCTGGCTTGGCGGGCGCGGCGTCACGCTGATGGGTAGCCAGCCTCAACTCGTCGCCGGTTTACTGGTGGGCACGGTTCTGGGCGTGGCGCTGTTTCGCGGGGTGCCAGTGGGACCGCTCATTGCGGCAGGTCTGGTCTCGTTGATTGTTGGGAAGCAGTAGTCAATCCTGCCAGATAACGGCCTGGCGTTTGTCCCAGGCCTTTTTTGAACATGGTGATAAACGCGGTCGTTGAATCGTAACCGAGCATTTGAGCAACCTGCTGTACATTGTGCCCGTCGATCAGAGCTTGCAGCGCCAGGATCAGCTGTAGCTGGTGACGCCAGCGGCGAAAGCTTAATCCTGTTTCTTTGACAACCAGACGAGCAAGGTTACGCTCACTCATGGCAAACACGTTGGCCCACTGCCCCAGTGTTTGCCATTGTGCAGGTTCCTGCGCCATCGTCGCCACCATCTTGCGAATTTTCGGGTGATCGGATACTGGTAACTGCATTTGCTCCTGTGGCTGCTGCGGGAGTTCGTCAAACAACACCTGCGTTAACCGCTGGGTAGCTGGTTCACAGAGCTGGGCATCCGTTTTGTTCGCCAGCGCAAGAATAAGTTCCCGACATAACGGAGCGATTTTCAGCGTGCAGCAACATTCAGGCATCACGACAGCCTGCGGCTCAATAAACAGAAAACACAATTGCGCGCCCACGGTAACGTGGTTGCTGTGTGGAATTTCGCCAGGGATCCACACCGCATATTGCGGCGGCACCATCCACATGGCGTTCTCCACTTCGCAGGTAATTGCACCATGCAACGCCAGGATTAACTGACCTTTGCGGTGTTGATGCAGTGGGCTGAAAAGTTCATCTTCCTGAGCCTGAATACAAAAAGCCACGGCGGCATCGTGGTAAAGATCGGGTTGATACCCATCCAGTCTCAGCCCCAACATAAGAATGTCCTATTTTAGCGATAAACTGTCATTTTAGCTTGATTCATCCATAGTGTAAAAACGCTAAAGTATCGCCTCGCCTGACGATATGAGAAAAAAATGATTACTACACCTTCCTCCCGCGGCAAAAGCGCAGCGCTGCTGATCGCGGGGATCCTGATGATTGCCACCACACTACGCGTCACCTTTACCGGTACAGCCCCATTGCTGGATACCATTCGCGCCGACTACGGCCTGAGTACCGCCCAGACGGGACTTCTGACTACCCTGCCGCTGCTGGCCTTCGCGCTGGTATCCCCCCTCGCTGCCGCCGTTGCGCGCCGTTGGGGCATTGAGCGCAGCCTGTTAGCAGCCATGCTGCTGATCTGTGTGGGTATTGCTATACGTTCGCTCCCTTCATCCGGAGCCTTGTTTGGTGGGACGGCAGTCATTGGCTGTGGCATCGCACTGGGAAATGTCCTTTTGCCGGGACTCATTAAGCGTGATTTTTCACAGCATGTGGCAAAGCTTACCGGGGCGTATTCGTTAACGATGGGCGCTGCAGCAGCGCTGGGGTCGGCAATGGTCGTGCCGCTGGCGTTAAATGGCTTTGGCTGGCGCGGCGCACTGATGATGTTAATGATCTTTCCGCTGCTGGCGTTATTGATCTGGTTACCTCAATGGCGCCAGACGGCCAATGCCAGCCTCAGTAATTCGCGAGCGTTGCACTCCCGCGCGATCTGGCGCTCCAGTCTCGCCTGGCAGGTCACGCTGTTTTTGGGCATCAACTCACTCATCTATTATGTCATTATCGGCTGGTTACCCGCCATTATGATCAGCCACGGCTACAGTGAGGCACAGGCGGGATCGCTGCATGGTTTGCTGCAACTGGCGACCGCAGCTCCCGGGCTACTGATCCCCCTCGTTCTGTATCGGTTTAAAGATCAGCGTACTATCGCCGCACTGGTCTCGTTAATGTGCGCTGTTGGCGCTGCAGGGTTTGCTGTTATGCCCGGGCAGGCGGCCCTGTGGACCGTGCTGTTTGGCTTTGGTTCCGGTGCCACGATGATCCTCGGTCTCACCTTTATCGGGCTACGTGCAAGCTCAGCGCACCAGGCTGCCGCGCTATCAGGCATGGCGCAATCTGTCGGATATTTGCTGGCCGCATGTGGGCCGCCGGTGATGGGGAAAATTCACGATCTTAACGATAGCTGGCAGATCCCGCTGGTTGGCGTCGCACTGCTCGCTCTCATCATGGCCGTGTTTGGCGTCTGTTCAGGACGCGACAAAGAGATCGCCAGCACGTAATACACCGGGCAGGTGAATAAGCAACCTGCCCAGTTGTTATCCTCTGGCCGCGCGCAGCAGTGCCTGGACGAGCGGTACAGGCTTTCCTGCCAGTGCCCCTCGTTCATGCTGAAAAAGCGTCCCGACATAAAACGGATGTGTCACCAGTTCAATAGCGCGAACATCTCCAGAGTCATCCCAGCCCGTCACTCGCAGATCGCCGCTTTCAAGCTCAGCGGCAAAAGTTTCCGACACGCCATAGTTACAGTGATACCCCTCTGTAATGGCATCCCGTCCGTAGGCTCTGGCGATCAGCGTATTCGCGCGCAGTTCAATATCATCCGTCTTTTCGACCAACGAGCAGGTCAGCGGTGCAATCACCATACGGCCCGAGGTCTCTGTTTCCGCATGCGCAGCATCACGCCAGCCCAGCACATTGCGAGCATACTCGAGAATGGCATGCTGAAAACCGCCACAAGTGCCCAAAAATGGAATGCTGTTTTCGCGGGCGTAACGTATTGCCGTCAGCGCGCCTTCCGGGTGCTGGTAAGGACTGCCAGGGACCACCCAGATGGCATCATAGCCGACTAAATCTTCGCCGCTACTAATATCAGATGTGGTGAGCCAGTCATAATCAGCCACTAATTCCAGAACGGCAGCAGCATCATCGATGGCAAGGGGAATAGCCTGGTGCGCCACAATATCGGGGCTGTAATCGCCCACCAGCGCAATGCGAAGCGTATCTTTAACAGGGGAAATTTCCATTAACTTTCCTTATGTCCAGACAATGAGGGACAACATAAGGAGCCTCAGCCTACCGATTTTTTGTTGTTACCACAATCCCTTAAATTGAGAGTCTATGTGGCCAAAATGCTATAATGGTCACGTTTTACGATCTTATTTAGCCGTAGTGAAGACGAGTTCAGTAGCTTAACGGAGCGGATTAAGAGATGAATATTCAGTGTAAACGCGTGTATGACCCGGCAGAAAAAAGTGATGGCTATCGTGTTCTGGTCGACAGGCTGTGGCCGCGCGGGGTGAAAAAAACCGATCTTGTTTTCAATGAATGGGATAAAGCGCTGACGCCCTCATCTGATTTACGTAAGGCATTCCACGCAGATATCATCGATTTTGCTCATTTCTCCGAGCAATACCGCGCAGAACTTGCCCAGCAACAGCAGGAAGGCAAGCGACTCGCGGACATTGCCCGGCAACAGCCGTTAACGCTGCTGTATGCAGCGAAGGATACACAGCAAAACCATGCGCTGGTTCTGGCTGAGTGGTTACGTCAATTGTGACAGCGGGTTATTTGCCCGTTGCCGGATGATCTCTGCGCCAAAGCGCCCATTCATCAATAACTTCGCCACCGGGTAGTTTGCAATCCGACCTTACGCCTTGCGGTGTCTGCACCGCAACCAGCACGCCGCCCTTTTGCTCACAATATACGGATGCCGGGTTCGCCATGCCAATTTTCGGTGGTACTGGTGCTTCAGGTGATGTGGAACACCCCGCCAGCACCAAAATGCCGGGCACAACAATAGAGGCAAGTTTCATATTCACTCCTGTTAAAAACGTTACACTGGAAGAGTACCCCGACTCCCCACCTATCTCCATGTTTTACTGACGAGTTTCAATCCCATGTCTACATTTTGACCCGGATAGCGTGTTTCATCTTTCCCTCCGATGTTCTATTATGCGGGCAATACAGGACTTATCAGCATTCTGGAGTATTTGCCTCTCATGTCAGACATGATCCTTGCCCGAGTCTCACAATCATTAGCCACAGAGCAGTCTGTTGAGAGTCTGGTTCGGCAACTTCTGGAGATGCTGGAGGTAGTGACTGAGATGGAGTCGACCTATCTTACTAAGGTCGATTTAGATGCGCGTCTGCAGCATATTCTGTATGCGCGTAATAGTAAGCAAATGCAGATCCCCGAAGGGCTGTCAGTGCCGTGGGATGAGACACTCTGCAAGCGCGCAATAGACGCAAACTGTCTGTATAGCGATAACGTTCCCGCGCGTTGGCCAGAATGTACCGCCGCACGCGCGCTGGAGATCACAACCTTTCTGAGTACTCCTGTCCACCTGCCCGATGGCACGTTCTATGGCACCCTCTGCGCCACCAGTCGTCAGCAACAACCGCTTAGTGAACGAGGTGAACAGGTACTGCATCTGTTCGCGGGCCTGATAGCGCAGTCTATTCAGAAAGAATCGCTGGTTGCTCAATTACGTGAAGCGAATGCTGCGCTGATCGCCCACTCCTACACTGACGTTCTGACCGGGCTACCTAACCGTCGGGCAATATTTGAAAATATCGAAACCCTCTTCTCGCTGGCACGCCACCTGAGGCACAAAATTATTGTCGCCTATATTGATTTAGATGATTTCAAACTGATCAACGATCGTTTTGGGCACGAAGTCGGTGACCAGTTTTTGATCCAAATTGGCCAGCGTTTACGCCGTGGATGCAGTGAGAATGATATTCTTGGTCGTCTGGGCGGTGACGAATTTTTAGTCGCCAGCCTGTCAGGGGGAATCGAAATGTCGCCGTGTGTTCGTTTGCAAAGCGTGAAAAACCACTTACAGCAGCTAATTTGCGGTGACTATGACCTGGGTGATATCTGTCTGTATTATCCGGGAGCCAGTCTGGGAGTTGTAGAAATTGACCCGCTGGAGACAGACGTCAACTGTGCACTTCATCTTGCAGACAGTGCGATGTATCAGGATAAGAAACGCCAGGATAAAACCGCTTTTGTCGTACATTAAGCCCTGTTATGCTTAATCGTCTTTAAATTATTCTGGCAGATAAGCGTATGCGACTCGGTATTATTTTCCCCGTTATTATCTTCATTTCCGCTGTCGTTTTCCTGTCCTGGTTCTTTATTGGCGGCTACGCCTCACCAGGAGCATAACGATGAAAAAAACAACGCTTATTATGATTGGCGTGGCCATTATTGTCGTGCTGGGAACGGAACTGGGCTGGTGGTAATCTGACAATAAAGGCCACTTATCAGTGGCCTTTATTGTCAGTATGTTTGCTTAGCTTTTGATTTTTCTGTAGATAAACAACACCACAATCGCACCAATAACGGCTACGACGAAACTGCCAAAGTTGAACCCATCGACTTTACCAAAACCAAAGAAGGTACTGATCCAACCGCCCACTACCGCACCAACAACCCCTAAGATAATGGTCATAAAGAATCCGCCGCCATCTTTACCCGGCATAATCCATTTTGCCAAAATCCCCGCGATAAGACCGAAAATCACCCATGAAATAATGCCCATAATATCCCTCGCTTATGTTTTTAAGTTAACGATTCACTCGTTGTATAAAAGCATAGCATAGCGCTGAAAAATTAAAATTTGTGATCAATATCACCTGTTATTTTCATCTTTTTCTGATCTTTCATAAGGTTAAACCATTCGATGGCGGCATTTGCCCTGACGTAGCTCGTCATTAATGTCGAATCGTCAGTCATTCAGGTCTACTGACTCCCCCTCAGCCCCTGCCATTGCTGGGTTTCCACTTCTGGCACACTTTATGCTTAAACAGCCTGTCACTATGACAAATCGTAGTCCGCGATGCGTATCGCGTGGCTCCGCTTACAATTCGCGCTATTTCAGCATTTAACAGGTCTGTTATTGATGAAAAAAATCACCAGTGTATGCCCTTACTGTGGGGCCGGGTGCAAGCTCAAGCTTGTTGTTGAAAATAACAAAATCATCCGCGCCGAAGCCGCAGAGGGTGTAACGAACCAAAACCAGTTATGCCTGAAAGGCTACTATGGCTGGGACTTTCTTAACGACACTCGCCTTCTTACTCCCCGTCTGACTCGTCCGATGATCCGTTATGAAAAAGGTGGGAAATTCACTCCCGTTAGCTGGGATGAAGCCATTCGTTACACCGCAAAACGCTTATCCGATATCAAAAATACCTATGGTCCTCGCGCCATCATGACCACCGGATCTTCACGTGGAACAGGGAATGAGACCAACTACGTGATGCAAAAATTCGCGCGTGGTGTTCTCCATACCAATAATGTCGATTGCTGCGCCCGTGTCTGCCATGGCCCTTCCGTTGCCGGGTTACAGGAAACGTTAGGCAATGGCGCCATGAGCAATTCCATCAGCGACATTGAAAACTCAAAATGCCTGCTGATCTTTGGTTACAACTGTGCCGACTCGCACCCGATTGTGGCTCGCCGGGTCATTAAAGCTCGCCAGAACGGCGCAAAAATCATTGTCTGCGACCCACGTCGTATTGAAACTGCTCGTATCGCTGACCAACATTTGCAGTTGAAAAACGGTTGTAATATGGCGCTGGTCAACGCGTTTGGCCATGTGCTTATCGAAGAGCAACTTTACGATCGCGAGTATGTGCAAAAGCATGCGGAAGGACTGGAAACATACTGGGAAACCGTGAAGGACTATGCGCCTGAAGCCGTTGAACATTTAACGGGTGTTCCCGCACAGCAGGTTCGTCAGGCGATGCGTACTTTTGCCGCAGCGCCCTCGGCAACTGTGATGTGGGGAATGGGCGTCACCCAATTTGGTCAGGCCGTTGACGTGGTTCGTGGCTTGTCGAGCCTGGCGTTGCTGACCGGCAACCTGGGACGCCCTAACGTCGGCGTTGGGCCGGTGCGTGGGCAAAATAACGTGCAGGGCGCGTGCGATATGGGGGTGCTGCCTAACCAGTTCCCAGGGTATCAGGACGTGACCGATTTCACCGTCAGGGAGAAATTCGCCAACGCCTGGGGGATTGACGTTAATCAGATGGATGACAAGGTTGGGACGCGCATCACCGAAGTTCCGCATCTGGCTATCGAAGGCAAAATTAAAGCCTACTACATCATGGGGGAAGATCCGTTGCAAACCGAGGCCGATTTAGGTCTGGTCCGCGAAGGGTTTAACGCGCTCGATTTTATTGTCGTGCAGGATATCTTCATGACCAAGACAGCGGAAATGGCCGACGTCCTCCTGCCGGCCACCTCCTGGGGCGAACATGGCGGAGTCTTTACCTGCGCCGACCGCGGATTCCAGCGGTTTGAACAGGCGATTGAACCTACGGGGGATGTCAAACGCGACTGGGAAATCATCAGTCTGCTGGCCACCGCAATGGGCTATCCGATGCAGTATCAAAGTAACCAGCAAATCTGGGATGAGATGCGCGAGCTATGCCCGCTCTTCTACGGCGTGACTTACGAAAAAATGGGTGATATGGGTCATGTACAGTGGCCATGCCCGGAACTCGATCACCCAGGTACGCCGTATCTGTATGCACACAGCCAGTTTGATACCGCCAATGGCAAAGGTAAATTGTTTGCCGCACAGTGGCGTGCTCCTGCAGAAGTACCTGATGAAAAGTACCCAATGGTATTATGCACTGTGCGCGAAGTCGGCCACTATTCGTGCCGCTCGATGACCGGCAACTGCGCAGCATTGCAGGCCCTGGCCGATGAGCCTGGGTATGTGCAAATCAATACCCATGATGCAGAAAAATTAGGTATTCGTCATCGTGACCTGGTATGGGTCAGTTCGCGTCGTGGCAAGGTTATCAGTCGGGCTGATGTCTCTGAACGCATCAACACCGGAACGGTGTATATGACCTATCAATGGTGGATTGGCGCGTGTAATGAGTTGACCCAGGATAATCTGGACCCCATCTCGAAGACCCCGGAAACCAAATATTGTGCCGTCAATATTGAGCACATTAGCGATCAAGGATGGGCAGAGAAGTATGCCGCACAAACGTATAGCGACATGAAATCACGCCTGTGCGAGGCCATTGAGTAAGTCACCGCCCAGGCCGCCTGAGTCTGACTTCCCAGACTCAGGCTTTTTCTCGTTATTTCGCCAGCTGTGGTTCACTAAAGCGAATGGCAGCTGATTCCACCTGCTTGTCCCGCTGCATAAAACCGAGGTTCATCAGAAACAATCCCGCCATAAACGGGAGTTCATACAGCTCTTCAATGAGATCGCCGTACTGCGCATTGTGCAAAAAGATAGGGGCCAGCAGACGATGATGCTCTACCGTATCGGAGATCAAAAATGCACAGGTGGTGATCGCTAACAGCCATAGCGGCAGCGGTTCATTGCGTAAGCGACGGGCAATATCCTGGCGTAAGTGTTTTGATATCAGAACAGGCAAAATAATCATCGCAATCAATACCACTGAGATAGCTCTGAACAGGAGTTTAGGGTGCTCCGGAAAATAATCACGGCCCCAACTGGTACTGCGACCCAGCAACACCAACCACCACACAGCCGCCCAAAGCCAAAATTGTTTCTCGCCTTCCGGACGTGATAAAGGCCGGATGTAGCTGAGAGTAAAAAGCGCACCAAACAGCAGCCATAACGCCTGGCCATTCTCAATCCATCTGACGACAGTACCGTTGAGCAAAGGTAGATTCCAGTTCGCAGTGAACGGGATCGCTACGATGACCAGCCCAAGAATGAAAATGGGTAATGTTAGTCGGGTATTCAGTTTCATAAGCGAGGTTCTGTATTGTGACTGTTTCACGATCATAACCCCTGTGAATGATCCAACATTAGCAATCAATGCGGATTTCTTAAGGTATTCTTAAGAAATCTTTTTCCGGATATGTCCAGGTTTAACACGGACAAAAAAACCGCACTGCGCCATCAAAACGCAGTGCGGTTTATAAATCAAAAACGAAAATATTCAATCAGAGGCAGAGGCTAACATCTACCAGCCGCAGACTTCGTGCTCATTCTCGGTATCGTATGAACGAACCGTATTGACCAGGTCTTTAACCACTTCAGCGGCGACATCCGGAATCAACAGCGACATCGGCGTTTCAGTTTCATAATCGACAGACACGCCATTGCTGTTATTGGTGACTGTAACGGTGTAGGTTGCTTTACCCATGATTTACTCCTTGCCGGTACGCACAACTTTTCGTTGATTTGCGCTCTCCATCAACACTTCGGGCGCCACGAAAAAGTCGATATTAAAGTAGGTATCGTCGGTCATTACTTCGATGTTATGCCATTTCTCCGGTGGAAAAACGCCGAACTGACCGGCTTCGATAATCATCACCTCTTCTGGCTCCGGGCTGTGTTCATCTGCAAATCCGAGATATTTGACCGCCCCCTGCATCACAGAAAGTCGAGGATAAACCCCGGCACGGGTACCCTTATCAAGGTGGCGTTCGAAAATTCCGGCAGGTGCAGTTTCTTTGTTCCAGAACGGCGTTGAGCGTGTGTGAATATGATTCTGTGGAATTTGAAGCATTTTTCTTCCCTTTTCCAGTCGACAACCAGCGAGTCTTATTGAATCGCTGCTGTGAACAGGGTACGCTTCAAAATATATATTTAAAATACCATTTATTGGTTATAACAATCCCATTTTTCAATGAAGGGAACAGCTTAATACTGAAAGCCCGCCGTCAACAGCGGGCCAATAGCGTTACGACTGAAGCGTCGCCAGACGTGCGGCAAAACCGACAAAGATCAAGCCAATGAGGGAATTCCCAACTTTAGCCAGTTTTTTCTTCGTACGAATATACTGTGTCACAAACGCACCGGAGAAAATAAGGAAGCTCAGATAGAAAAAGCTCACTATTTCAAGCGTCATCGCCAAAATAAAGAACGACAACCCTGAGTGAGTCGCGTTGACATCAATAAACTGTACGAAGAACGATACATAAAACAGAATGGCTTTAGGATTCGTCAGACTCAAAATTAATGCACGTTTGAAAATCGCACCAAACGGAACTTCTTCTGGCGCAGCGTCGCTGGCTTTCGATTTCAGTGTGGCATACAGGATCTTCGCACCGAGATACAGCAGATAAAACGCGCCGAGATAACGAACAATATTGAACAATACGGGTGTTGTTTTGATAAGCGCAGCTACGCCAGCATAGGCCAGAAACATCAATACGGCATCACCGATAAACACACCGCTTGCTGCCAAATAACCACCCTTCACTCCACGACCGACGCTGTTCTTCAGCACAAATATCGTATTTGGCCCCGGTACCAGCACGATAAAAATAGCACCCACCAGATACGTCCAGTAATTCAGAACTCCATACTCTGCGAACACGTTAACCTCTTCCTGAAAAAACACATGCACTTGCTGCGAGACAATATGCTAACGAATGCGCCAGGGGATGGAAAGAGAAGCTTTAGAATATAGCATTCTGTTTCAGTCCGATTGCAACATCATTATTCGTTCCAGATTTGCAACGATGAAACCCACTTTTGCGCCTACCCAATGCCCCGTTTAGCCACTAATGTTTATCAGTAGATTCAGCCCGCAAGGCCCCCTCTCATCACATGGAGAAAGAAAAATGACTATTGCTTATAAACGTCTTGATAAAGATCAGGCTGCCGTACTACTGGTCGATCACCAAACGGGTTTACTTTCGCTGGTCCGTGACATCGATCCAGACAAGTTTAAAAACAACGTTCTGGCATTAGGCGATCTGGCGAAATATTTCAAACTCCCGACGATTCTGACTACCAGCTTTGAAACGGGTCCTAACGGTCCATTGGTTCCTGAGCTGAAAGAACTGTTCCCGGATGCCCCTTACATCGCACGTCCTGGCCAGATTAATGCCTGGGATAACGAAGATTTTGTTAACGCGATCAAAGCGACAGGCAAAAAACAGCTAATTATTGCCGGGGTGGTGACCGAAGTCTGCGTCGCATTCCCTGCGCTTTCTGCCATTGAAGCCGGTTTCGACGTGTTTGTGGTCACTGATGCATCCGGTACGTTTAATCCGCTGACCCGTGATTCCGCATGGAATCGTATGTCGTCTGCCGGCGTACAATTAATGACGTGGTTCGGTCTGGCCTGCGAATTACACCGTGACTGGCGCAACGATATTGAAGGGCTGGGAACGTTGTTCTCCAACCATATTCCTGACTATCGCAACCTGATGACCAGCTACAACACGCTGACATCCGGGAAATAATGTTCCTGTCAGTGTAATACACAAAAACCCGCCAACATCGGCGGGTTTTTGTGAACAGTTTCAGTCGGGATTAATGGTGCAGCATTTCATCCACCACCTCTTCTCCCTTGAGCTGATAAGGGTAATAGGTTGGCCAGTTATCCATCTCTTCAAGCAAGGCAGCCTGCGAGGTATTACCCATAAAAATATGGAAGTGGCTCGATTTACGTGGCGCAATAATGTGATCGCTGAATTGCACGTATTTCGGCGCGTCGCTGCCAGCGTCTTTACACTCGAACAGATAACGCACACCTTTCTTGCCTGACGTATAGTTCAAAATTTTATATCCGGCATAATCATACTTACACGATGCCACCTTTTTACCGGTATGAAACTCCATTACGCCGTTTTCAATACCAATAGTGTCAACATCGGTCGCGTAGCCCTTGCGGTAATAGGCTTTAACCTGCTCTGCCGTTTTGCTCTTGTCTTTCTCCGCTTTCTTTTTGAATACCGGATCCAGTTCGCCACTCACCAGATATGGATAGACAGACTGCCACATGCCATCCCAGTCGGCGAGCGTACGGTTCTGCACATTTTTGTCATCAAAAACGCCTTCTGCCGCCTTTTGTTCTATTTCGGTCATTGGTGCACCATGGGAATGGTGACCATGCGCCAGTACCTGGCTACTAACAAAAAGCATCCCCAGAACGACTGCCAATTTTTCCAAATGCATAGCCAAAATTTCACCCTCAAATCATTTGCGAGTGAAATGTTATAATATAACGTATCAATTAAATCAATAGACCAGCTGCAAGCCCTTGTCTCATTTCACGCTACAATGAGCTTGCTGGAACAAAGCTGATCAAGCAATGCCTGCTGATGGCTGATAATCAGCATAGCCAATGGCCGACGCTGACATTCTTCAAGCAGCAGCGCCCAGATATCCCTTTGAATGGAAGGATCGAGCTGGGCGGTAATTTCATCGGCAATCAGAAAACGCGTACGCGGGTCGAGCGCCCGCAGTATGGCAATTCGCGCCAGCTCACCGCCCGAAAGTTGTCCGGGACGACGCGTTAGCCACTCCGGCTTAATATGCAGTCGGGCAAGCGTTTCTGCATCTGGCCGCCATGCATCATGAACCGCATCACCGGTACTCCGTCTGGGGTTAAAGGTTAATTCCGGATGCTGCGGTACAAGCTGCACCGGGCAATATTGATGGCGCGGCAACGGTTGGTCATCAACCAGAACGTCGCCGGAGGTCGGCTTTTGCCACCCCGCAAGCACACGTCCCAGCGTTGTTTTTCCGGTTCCACTGGGTGCGCAAATCCCAATGCGCTCCCCTGGTGACAACGAGAACGAGAGATTTTGCCACAGTATTTTACCTCCCTGACGAATGAACACATCACGACAGCACAGCATACCGCTCTCCAAAAAGTTGATTTCTTTCGGGCAGCGCTCGCCATTGCCGTTTTAGATGTTCACTAATTTCACCGCGTAAAAGCTGTTCCCGGCTGACATTATCCGACACCGTTCCTTGATGCAGCGCGACAATGCGATCTGCGTGACGTGCAGCCAGAGTGAGATCATGTGTCACCAATAAAACGCCCGCGCCCCGCTCACACAGGCCGCGTAGCTGTTCCAGCAGTTGATTTGCCAGAGGCGCATCAAGCCAGGCGGTAATCTCATCAGCAAGAATATAACGAGCCTGGCTGAGCGCGGCATGACACGCCAGAATGCGTTTGGCCATTCCTCCCGAAAGCTGACGCGGGAAAGCCTCTAACACGGTGGTTTCCAGATGATGACGTTCGAGCAAGTGTTCAATTTGCCCTGCATTCCACGCCTGACCGGAAAGCTGGCTGGCTCTTCGTAAATGCTTTTCAATAGACAGCAGCGGATTCAGCGCCTGCACACCTTGCGGAACATAACTAAACGTACTGCCACGGCATGCCCTGATGTCATTGTTATCCAGCATTTTCCCATCAAGGGTGATATTGCCATGAAAGCGCAAATTTTCCGGCAACAGATCGAGTAAGCATTGCAGCAGCAGGCTCTTACCCTCACCACTGCCTCCCACTAACGCCACCATCTGGCCCGGCGCAACATCAAAAGAGACATCCTGCAGCAACGAGGACCATTTTTTTGCGCCGTACCAGCGATAACGCGCCACTTCCAGCGAAATCTGTCGCAAACTCAACATGCATCACCTCTCAACCATAAACGATGTACCGCCCGGGCAAGTTGATCAAATAGCATCACAAGGAGAAATAGCATCAGCCCTGGAAACAGCACCAGCCACCAGTCGCCATGACTGATAAACCGCAGCGCATCTGCCAGCAACAGTCCCAGCGAAGGTTCGTGGGGTGCCAGCCCGAAGCCAAGGAAACTTAACGCTGCACTGTGCAATACCGCATGAGGGAACATCAGCAACGTTCCCGTTAACCACTGGGGCAATAGCGCAGGTAAATAGTGATGCCGCCAGCAGTAAAAGTGGCCATGCCCCAGTCGCCAGGTGAGTGTCAGGTAATCACTGTGGGCAACGCGTTCCGCTTCAGCACGTAAAATCAATGCCAGCCGCGGCCAGTGTGTGAGCGCAACCGCCATAATCACCCCGCTTTTCCCGCCGCCCAAGGTAAAACAGATCAAAATCAGCAGCAGAAGGTGCGGCATGGACAACATCGCATCGGTGATCAGACGCATGACGACATCCAGGCGTGGGTGCAGACGGGAAATCGCCGCCATCAGTAACGCAATGAATCCGCTGCACAGCGCCGCGCCAATACCGATTTGCAGGCTGGTTAGCGCCCCCTGAAAGCAACGAACCCACAGGTCGCGCCCCAGATTGTCGGTACCAAACCAGTACAGCGCATCAGGCGGAAGATGACGCACAAGAAGATTCACGTTCAACGGATTATCCAGCATAGCTGCGCCATATACTGCAATAAATAACAGGCCGCTCACGGATAGCAGAAGACGAACAAGCGTCGGCGTCGGGTTATAGAGCATCAGGTCGCTCCAGCGCGCGATTCAGAACATGGACAAACCAGGCAGAGAGAGAGTTACCAATAAACACCAGCACGGTACTGAACAAGACAATCCCCATCAGTAACGGCAGGTCACCGCGTAATCCGGCATCGATGGTAGCCTGCCCCAGCCCCGGATAGGCAAAAACTTTCTCAGCCAGCAACGCACCGCCCAACAGTTCGCCCAACGAGGCAAACTGTAGACATAGCGCTGGCGTGATGGCGTGTCGCAGAACCTGGTGACGCAACAGCGACCACCCCTTGTCACCCTGCGAACGCGCAAAACGAACAAATTCGCTTTTCATCACGCTGGCGATACTTTCCCGCGTGTGCAACGTAATTTGCCCCAGCCCCAGCAGGCTAAGTGCGCAAACAGGGAGAACCAAATGGCGCAGACGTTCAGTCAGCGTTGCCATATCGCTGTTATTTCCCGGTTCCCACGCACAACAGACCGGGAACAGCGGCCAGCGTACCGCAAATACTGCCAACAGCAGCATGCCAATCCAAAAGGTCGGTAAGGAAGAAAGCAGATAGCTAAGTCGGCAGATGGCTTTATCCGGCCAACGGTTCAGGTAGCGGCCGGCAACAAACCCCATTGTCGTTCCCAATAAACCGGAAACCAGCCACGCACCGCTCAGCAGCGCAAACGAGGTCGCAAACCGCTCCTTAATCACGCTGGCAACAGGGGCATTAAACAACATCGAGTAACCAAGGTCGCCCTGTAGCACGCGTAAGAACCAGTGGAAAAAACGCTCCCACAGGGGTTGATCCAGGCCCCAACGAGCAGCAATACGTGCATATTGCTCCGGCGGAACATGCAGCAAATCGTTGCCAATATAGGCCCGGATTGGATCGACCGGCGAAAAGCTGAGCAAAATGAAAGTGCCAGCCGCGACCAGCACTAACAACACTATCAGCCGTAATACATGGCCTAAAACAGACTTCATCAACGGCAGGTCCAGGTCCATTCGTCCAGATTATTGAGCAGTGACCAGCTACCGTGAATTTCCGGTGCACCTTTGCCCAGATCGATGCACGGATTCGCCAGATAGGTGTGCTGAATATTCAGCAGCCATGCCCATGCGGCATCCCCTTGTACGCCTGCGCCTTGTTTACCATCCCACTCAACCTGTTGCCAGAAAGGCAACGCTTTTTGCCAGTCTGGTGCATCAATGGCCTGCTTGAGATGTTGCTCGACCACCGGATTGCTGTAGTAGCCCGGGTTGTAATACTCCACACCCGCCGCCTGCCCGCTGTAGTGATGGAAAAGCTCCATCGGATCCAGGCTCCCCCAGCCGAACAACGTAGGATTAGCATGCATATGACGTTCGACGGTTTCCCAGCTACCCGACTGCAGCGAAATCTGAATACCCACTGGCTCCAGCATCGCACGTACGGCCTCGGCTAAATCCCGGCGCGTACTGTCGCCGCTGGCGTACCACAACGTCAGACGCGCCTCTTTACCGTCTTTCACCCGTACGCCGTCTTTGCCCACTTTCCAGCCGGCCTGATCCAGAATCGTCCGGGCTTTTTCAGCGTCGCCATCTTTGAATGCCACCGAAGTCCCCTGCCATGGCAACCCCTGAACCGCGCTATACGCGGGGATCGCATGCCCCTCCATAACCTGCCCGGCAAGCTGCTTACGGTCAATGGCGTAATTGATCGCACGCCTGATAGCAATATCGGCTGTAATATCGTTCCCAACCGGATAACCATTAGCATCTTTCTTCCCAGCCGGAACCATTGGGAAAACAATACCGCGGTTTTCTACACTGTCGCGAACCCACAGTTTTAAATTCTGCTGTGCGGGCGCCACCGCCATCGACGGCGCAATACGTACCAGTCCCAGTTGGCCACTACGCGCTGCGGCGTATGCGTTATCCTCATCGAGGAATACAAACACAAGCCGGTTGAAATCATTCTTCTTACCGGCATACCACGGGTTTGCTTCCACGATCAGTTGCTGCCCAGGTTGAAAGCTCACCAGGCGGTAAGGACCTGCGCCAATCGGATTTTTGGCAAATGTTTTTTCGTCATACTGTTTTGCCGGAACAATACCTAACGAACCGAGCACGTTCACAAAAGTGCTCTGCGGATGGCTAAGCGTAATTTCTGCCGTGCGGTTGTCTATCACGCGGGCATGGGTGAAATTCCCCATGTCAATTTTCCCACCACTTTTTGCGGCTTTGTTATAGGTGAAGACCACATCTTCAGCCGTTAGCGGCGAACCATCAGAGAATTTGAGATCGGGCTTAAGCGTCAGCGTCCAGGTTTTGCCGTCGGCACTGGTCACCACTTTTTCCGTCAGCAGGTTTCCCCAGCTCATATCCGCATTTTGCTTTAACACAGGTGCATGCAACAACAGATAGCTGCCATGACTCCAGCCCAACATCGGGTCAAATCCCTCCGTCGGCTCGGGCCCAATGGCCAGTTTTAACGTCTGGCCTTCGTCTGCATTTTTCGCAGCGAGGAGTGGTGAGGTTAATGCGAGAGTCAGTGCGCACGTCAGCAGTGCCAGCTTGCCTTTAATCATTCTCTTATCCAGATTTACGTTATTTTTATCGCGTTTAACGAACAATTTACGTTAGACGGTCTCCTGGGGAAGGGATTATGGCGGACAGCAATGTCGAAAAAAATGATGCAGCGCAGAAAAGTATGACGATTTTTAAAAAACATCATACGACTTTCTAATACCCGGTACTTTCACCTCTCACTTCGCTGAAGTGCCTAAGCAAAATCACCGTATTTACTCGCCTTTATATTAAATAAGAAGCAATAGTTACAGGAAAAACTATTCACCAGCTTCGGTTTTTACCTACCTCAAATTCATGACAATTTATGTATATTTATTAAAGAAAGACACAGTAAGTGACAAGTTATGTAAATATATAATGATAATTATTTGTATTATCATTTTCATCAATTATCTTACTGCCTTTGAATTTTTAACAAAGGAAGTTTGACTATGCGTTTAAAACCTGTTGCCTCTGTCGTTCTGTCCTGTATAGGGTTTACCAGCCCCTTTGTCTTCGCTGAAGACGTGATGGTAGTAACCGCTTCTGGTTACGAAAAAAAGATCACCAATGCGGCTGCCAGCGTTTCCGTTATTTCACAGCAAGAGTTACAAACCAATAAATATAACGATTTAGGTGAAGCTCTGCGTTCTGTGGAAGGTGTGGATGTCGAAAGTAGCACGGGTAAAACCGGCGGTCTGGAAATTAGCATCCGTGGTATGCCCGCCAGCTATACCCTGCTCTTGATTGACGGTATCCGTCAAAATGGTAGCAGCGACGTGACACCGAATGGCTTTTCAGCTATGAATACCAGCTTTATGCCTCCACTGGCGGCAATCGACCATATTGAAGTGATCCGCGGTCCGATGTCGACGTTATACGGTTCCGATGCCATTGGCGGCGTTGTCAATATCATCACCAAAAAGAGCACCGATAAATGGAGCACGTCCATTAATACCGGCGTTAACCTGCAAGAAAGTAATAAATGGGGTAACAGCACTGTCGCCAACTTCTGGTCAAGCGGCCCATTGATCGCCGGTGTACTGGATATGCAAGTTCGCGGCAGCACCACGCAGCGTCAAGGCTCCAGTGTCACTTCGCTGAGCGATACCTCTTCCACCCGCGTGCCGTATCCTACGGAATCTGAGAATTACAATATCGGCACTCGCCTGGACTGGAAAACCAGTGACAGCAATACGTTGTGGCTAGATCTCGATTCCGCCAGACAACGCTACGATAACGATGATGGACAGCTTGGCAATCTGACCGGCGGATATGATAAGACGCTGCGTTATGAGCGTAACAAAGTGACGCTCGGCCACGATACCGCATTAACATTTGGTACCTGGAAATCCTCTGTAGGCTGGAATGAAACCGAGAACAAAGGCCGCCAGTTGGTCTCCTCGGCACTGACACCAGAGAACGCGAGCCGGGCCGGCGACGCACGTGAACTGAAGAACACCAACGTTATTTTGGATTCCATGCTGCTGACGCCGTTAGGTGACTCGCACCTGTTGACTCTCGGGGGAGAATACTGGGATGCCCGCATGAAGGACGGTGTCGTGCTGGCCAATACCGGCGAGACATTCCACCAGAAAACATGGTCGGCCTATGCTGAAGATGAATGGCATATCCTCGATTCTCTGGCCTTAACCGTGGGGACTCGCTATGAACATAATGACGTCTTTGGCGGGCACCTCAGCCCACGTGCCTATATGGTCTGGGACGTATCCGATGAGTGGACCCTCAAAGGCGGCATCACAACGGGTTATAAAGCGCCATCGCTCAGCCAACTTCATAATGGCATCAGTGGCGTAACGGCACAGGGGACGGTCAATACCGTCGGGAACCCGAACCTTAAACCTGAAGAAAGTACCAGTTACGAAACCGGGCTTTACTATGAGAATGACGCTGGGCTGAACGCCAACGTCACGGGTTTCTATACTGAATACAAAAATAAAATCGTTTCGTATTCTATCGATGATAATACCAACAGCTACACCAACAGCGGTAAAGCAAGAACCGATGGTATCGAGTTTGCCAGTACATTCCCGCTATGGTCGGACTCGCTGAGTTTATCTCTCAACTACACCTATACCCAGAGCAAGCAAAAAGATGGCGAGAATAAAGGCGCGCCACTGAGTTATACCCCGAAACACATGGCGAACGCCCGTCTGAACTGGCAGGCAACGGAAGATATGAACGCCTGGCTGAGCGCTCGCTACCGCGGTAAGGCTCCACGCTATACGGAGAATTACGACAACCTCAGCGCCGTCCAAAAGGCGGTGTATGACGACAAAGGTGCAAATTTAAAAGCCTGGACCGTTCTGGACATGGGGATGTCTTATAAACTGACCAAAGAACTGACGCTGAATACGGCGGTGAACAACGTGCTGGATAAAGACTTTAGTGACGTCACGCTGTATCAGGTTGGCCGCAATAGTACTTATGCAGGCGACTACTATCAGACTGCACAATCCACGACCGGATACGTCAACCCGGGCCGTAACTACTGGGTATCCTTAAACTACCAGTTCTAGTTTTGCTTACCTCTGTTGGCCAGGCTATAACTGATAGCCTGGCCGCTATCAGCGTGTATTCGTAAGCGGATTGTCAGTATTGCGCATACGTAAGGAGAGACAATGCCCTTTTCAACCACTGAGCGTCAGGCACTTCTGTCATTAAAAGGCGTTGGCCCCAAAGTCATCGAGCGGCTTGAGCAACTTGGTTTCCACTCGCTTGCCGATCTTAAAAACTCTACTGTCGACGATATTACCCAGCAAGCGGCGTCAATGGTCGGCTCGACATGCTGGAAAAACAGTCCGCAAGCGAAAGCGGCAATTGCCAACGTCTTAGCGCTGGCAAGTACGTTGTCGTTACGCTGATTTAGCATATCGCCAGGGCACGAGGAACGGGCGTTATTTAACCGTTTCTGATTTTCCCATTGATACCCGGCTGCGGTTTACCAAACAGATACCCTTGCGCGAAATCGCAGCCCAAAGCCTGAAGGCTCGCCAGCTGTTCCTCTGTTTCGACACCTTCTGCAACAGCTTTCATATTCAGCGATTTCGCCATACCAGTAATAAGCCTGATGATATTAAGGGCGTCTTCCTGCGTAGATATCGAATGCACAAAGGACTTGTCTATTTTGATTTTATCGAAAGCAAGCCGACTCAGTCGCGAAAGAGAAGAGTATCCGGTACCAAAATCATCGATGGAGATTTTTACCCCCAGAGCTCTGAGCTTGTTAAGCGTATTCATCGGCGTATTGCTCTCCGTAAAGAGAGAGGATTCCGTCACTTCCAGCTCGAGACGGTCTGCCGGAAGTCCGGTTTCTTTCAGAATGGACAGCACGATTCCGGCAAAGGCCTTGCTGCTTAGCTGGACAGGTGAAACATTGACTGAAATTTTAACCGGTACGGTCCAGGACGCTGCTTCCCTGCATGCAATTTCAAGCACAGATTTTCCCATCTCGTTAATCATTCCTGTTTTTTCTGCAACAGGAATAAAACTATCCGGCGACAGAAGCCCTTTTAGAGGATGTATCCAACGAATAAGGGCTTCATAGCTGTAAATTTCCTGGCTGAAAGAATCGACAATAGGCTGATAATAAACCACGAATTCTTTATTCACTATGGCCATTGCCATATCATGCTCAAGAGTTCTGCTTTCTTGCAGCTTTTCTAACATCCGCTGTCGGAAGACTTTTATTTTACCCGAGCCTTCATTTTTCGCTTCATAAAGCGCCAGATCGGCAAATTTATAAAGATAGTCGGAACGGCGTTCAGTTTCAGAGATAACAATACCAACACAAGTGGTTATATTTATAATTGCGTTATAAATAGTGTAGGGTTGGTTGATAAAATCACATATTTTTTGGGCTCGGGAAACAGCATGACTCTCTGTCAGACCGCTCGAAAGAAAAGCAAACTCATCGCCGCCTAAACGATATAGCGTGTCGGAACCCTGGCTCATAGAAATCAAACGATGGGATATCTGACGTAATAACATATCACCGGCATCATGGCCATACGTATCATTTACCTCTTTGAATCGATCTAAATCGAACAACATCACCGTCACAGAGTCATTGTTTTTTTCTGCCATCTCGATGGTTTTATTTAAATCCCCCCAGAACAACTGGCGATTGTTCATCTCGGTGAGAGAGTCGTGATAGACGTCATACTCCAGTTTTGCATTCTGGATCTGCAGTTTTTCTTTAGATTCCTGAAGTTCCTCAGCAAGGCACTTAACCTGGAGATGTGCTCTCAAAATGTTTCTGTTCTGAAAAAAAATCAGAACCCCCAGTATCGCACTCAATATTATAAGCAATACTGAAATAGCTGAATAAATATAATACAGGGTTTGAATGTTAATATTTGTATTATTAATCGAGCTAACATCTTTATCTAACGCACCGGATGAAAGACGGGCTAGCGGTGCATCAAGCGCATGCATTTCTTTCAGGTATGCCTTGAGTTCTGAACGATTCATTTTCTCAAGATGAACATCCAGATAATTAAGCATTTTTTCAAGCTGTATAGCCAGTTCATAATGCGCTTGATTGCTCTCTATATAATGCCCTAAATCACCTTCCTTTATTAAATCGCTCTGGCTGAGCATAATATCGAGACGCAGGCGCACAGCATCGAGCGTCATCGTATCATCACTAATGTAGAGACCAAGCCACGATTCAAATCGGTAATATTCTGATACCATTTGAACAGCAGACCATGAGTCGGTGTAGTGAGTCAGTTTCTGTAGTTCTTGTTGTCTTTCGTGCACAAGAAAAGATATATATCCGGTAGATATAAAAAGGAAGAATATAATGCCAGCCAGTATTCTGTTCATGATGGTCCTCTGAACCCCTACTCAATTTTCATTGAGCTGACCTGCCATGCTGACCTTGAATAAAAAATCTGATTATTCAGTTCAGGAATGCTGTCATAGGGATACACGATGAATAGTGGGCCTTTATCACGGATGCGCATATATTCTCCGTTGATTTTTAGAGCAAGAATAACATTATATTTTTTGAAATCACTGAGTGGGATAACGGTGGTGTAGTCATTGAGCGCAGTGACTTTAACAACAGAACCTTTTGCCCCGACATAATCCATGAGCTTTTGCAGCGAGATACCCGTAAAGGTAGTGCGTCCATTATACCAGGGTGAGGAGGTCTGGAAACTTACCGTGCCCAGATTCTCGAGACTGGCGATATCAAAAATGGCTTTCCCGTCTTCATTGGTATTTTCTATATTACCGGATACTGTTAAAAGGACTTTACCGACAGGTTTGGAAAGTTCACCGGCCCAGACCTGGGTAGTGACGACAAAGCTTAACAACATGACAATTAACCGCATTCTAACCTCACCAATCTATCGAATGTAAGAGAATTATAATTTAGTTATTATGCTATTTACACATGCTGCCCAGCGATTATTGATACTGTAAGCTTCCCCATCTTTTAGCCCATTAAAATCAAAGAGTTAATCTAAATTTATTTTTTGACATTGCTTAAAAAAGGCCATTACTGTTATTTGCGACACAGTAAATTTCGCTACCACCGTACAAAAAATAAGCTACCTGTTTAAGTAGTAAAAATAAACACACATAAATATAAAGGTCTATTTTTTCAGGCAACAGCAGGATATTGTTTTTCCGGCAGAGGGTTTCACGCCTCTCATCGAATGAGTGCTGTGCAATGAATCACCAGAACCTGGTTTTGCAGCTCATCTATAAAAAATATGATTGCTTGTCGGGTCGAGATATCCTGGCAAGAACCGCGTCATTGAGCTTACAGACCAGACGTAAATATCAATTTGTGTTCGCCAACACTAATCACAAATACCATGAGAGTAAAAAATACAAATCTGGCGTAGAGCCCCGGCAGGTTTAAAGCGGTTTTAATCGCCACCGAATTCCATTGAAAAAAAACGGGAACCACCCGGTTCCCGTTCTCACACAACCCAGAATCTGGATTACATGTTTTCGATGATCGCGTCACCAAACTCTGAACATTTCAGCAGCTTAGCGCCATCCATCAGACGTTCGAAGTCATAGGTTACGGTTTTCGCGTTAATCGCGCCTTCCATACCTTTAACGATCAGGTCAGCCGCTTCGACCCAACCCATGTGACGCAGCATCATTTCTGCAGACAGGATGATGGAACCTGGGTTCACTTTATCCTGGCCTGCGTACTTCGGTGCAGTACCGTGGGTTGCTTCAAACAGCGCACATTCGTCACCAATGTTGGCACCCGGTGCGATACCAATACCGCCAACCTGTGCTGCCAGCGCATCGGAGATGTAGTCACCGTTCAGGTTCATACACGCGATAACATCGTACTCAGCGGGACGCAGCAGGATCTGTTGCAGGAACGCATCGGCGATAACGTCCTTAACCACGATCTCTTTACCAGTTTTCGGGTTCTTGATTTTAACCCACGGACCGCCATCAATCAGTTCACCACCGAACTCTTCACGCGCCAACTGGTAACCCCAGTCTTTGAACGCGCCTTCGGTGAATTTCATAATGTTACCTTTATGAACCAGGGTAACAGAATCACGATCGTTAGCGATGGCGTACTCAATCGCTGCACGAACCAGACGCTTGGTCCCTTCTTCGGAACACGGCTTGATACCGATACCGCAATGTTCCGGGAAGCGGATTTTCTTCACGCCCATCTCTTCGCGCAGGAATTTAATCACTTTCTCAGCATCAGCGGAGTCCGCTTTCCACTCAATCCCCGCATAGATATCTTCTGAGTTTTCACGGAAGATGACCATGTCGGTCAGTTCTGGGTGTTTAACCGGGCTAGGCGTACCCTGGTAATAACGCACCGGACGCAGGCAGACATACAGGTCAAGTTCCTGACGCAGGGCAACGTTCAGAGAGCGAATACCGCCGCCAACTGGAGTGGTCAGTGGGCCTTTGATGGCAACACGATATTCACGAATAAGATCAAGGGTTTCAGCAGGCAGCCAGACGTCCTGGCCATAAACCTGAGTGGATTTCTCACCGGTGTAGATTTCCATCCAGGAGATTTTACGCTCGCCTTTATAGGCTTTCTCGACAGCAGCATCGACAACTTTGATCATCGGTGGGGTTACATCAACGCCGATACCGTCTCCTTCAATGAACGGGATAATCGGATTTTCAGGAACGTTGAGTTTGCCGTTTTGCAGGGTGATCTTCTTACCTTCCGCCGGAACAACTACTTTGCTTTCCATTCACCTCTCCTTCGAGCGCTTCTGGTTCTGCTCGTCTGTCATCGCGCTGCATGTGCGTTTGCGTCCTGCTGCACGAATGCGTTAGAGCAATTTTTTGTTAATGTTTTGTAATGAGCATGTCAATACTACCCTAATGTTTGCCGCCATGAAAGACACTCGTTCTTAGGCTATAATGCGGCAATTGATATAATCTGAAAATACCATGCAAAAAACTTCTTTTAGAAATCACCGGGTTGAGCGATTCAGCTCACGACAAGTCACCAGGCAGCGTAAAGAAAACCAGCCAAAACGCGTGGTTTTGTTCAATAAACCCTACGATGTTTTGCCGCAATTTACGGACGAGGCAGGCAGAAGCACGTTAAAAGATTTTATTCCCGTGCCGGGAATCTATGCTGCGGGCCGACTCGACCGGGACAGTGAAGGGCTTTTGGTGCTGACCAATGACGGTGCGCTGCAGGCCCGTTTAACACAACCCGGAAAGCGCACCGGGAAAATTTATTACGTCCAGGTTGAAGGCGAGCCGACGACAGAAGCGCTGAATGCGCTGCGTACCGGGGTAACGCTCAATGACGGTCCCACGCTGCCAGCAGGTATTGAAGTGGTAGAAGAGCCTGCATGGCTGTGGCCGAGAAACCCGCCCATTCGGGAGCGGAAAAATATCCCCACCACCTGGCTGAAAGTGATCTTATATGAAGGCCGCAACCGCCAGGTTCGCCGCATGACAGCCCACGTTGGATTCCCGACGCTGCGTCTCATTCGCTACGCCATGGGGGATTACACACTGGATAATCTCGCCAATGGTCAATGGCGGGATGTAACTAACTGAATAAGGAACAGGTATGTTCAAACCGCACGTCACGGTCGCCTGCATTGTGCATGCAGAAGATAAGTTTTTGGTCGTTGAGGAAACAATCAATGGCAAAGCCTTGTGGAATCAACCAGCAGGACATCTGGAAGCGGATGAGACGTTAGTGCAGGCCGCCGCGCGCGAGCTCTGGGAAGAGACAGGTATCCACGCACAGCCACAACATTTCATTCGAATGCATCAATGGATTGCGCCGGATAAAACGCCCTTTTTACGTTTTCTGTTTTCTATCGAGCTTGCCAATATGTGCGCTACCGAACCTCATGACAGCGATATAGATTGCTGTCACTGGGTCAGCGCAGAAGAGGTTCTCTGCGCGCCAAACCTGCGCTCACCGCTGGTTGCGGAGAGCATTCGCTGCTACCAGAGCGGACAACGCTACCCGCTGGCGATGATCGGTGAATTTAACTGGCCGTTTACAGAGGGTGTCAAGTAAGGGGCTGCGTGCTAGAATATGCCGCCTTGAAGTTCAATGTCGTGAGTATTCCTATGTCTGAAAGCCCAAAAAAAGTGATCGTCGGCATGTCCGGCGGTGTCGATTCCTCCGTTTCTGCCTGGCTGTTGCAACAACAGGGTTATCAGGTAGAAGGCCTGTTCATGAAGAACTGGGAAGAGGACGATGGCGAGGAATATTGCACAGCAGCCGCCGATCTTGCGGATGCTCAGGCTGTCTGTGACAAACTCGGCATTGAGCTGCATACCGTCAACTTTGCCGCAGAATATTGGGACAACGTCTTTGAACTGTTCCTTGAAGAGTACAAAGCGGGCCGTACGCCGAACCCGGATATTCTGTGCAACAAAGAAATTAAATTTAAAGCCTTCCTCGAATTTGCCGCTGAAGATTTAGGTGCCGATTACATCGCCACCGGTCACTACGTGCGTCGCGCGGATGTCGACGGTAAAAGTCGACTGCTGCGTGGGCTTGATGGCAATAAAGACCAAAGCTATTTCCTCTATACCCTCGGCCATGAGCAAATTGCGCAAAGCCTGTTCCCGGTTGGCGAACTGGAAAAACCGCAGGTACGTAAAATTGCCGAAGATCTGGGTCTGGTTACTGCGAAGAAAAAAGACTCCACCGGCATCTGCTTCATCGGTGAACGTAAGTTCCGTGAGTTCCTCGGTCGTTACCTGCCGGCACAACCCGGCAAGATCATTACCGTTGACAGTGAAGAAATTGGCCAGCATCAGGGGCTGATGTATCACACCCTGGGTCAGCGTAAAGGTCTGGGTATTGGCGGAACAAAAGAAGGTACCGAAGATCCATGGTATGTCGTGGATAAAGACGTTGAGAACAACATTCTGGTTGTCGCTCAGGGTCATGAACACCCGCGCCTCATGTCCGTTGGCCTGATTGCACAGCAATTACATTGGGTCGACCGTCAACCGTTCACCGGCACCATGCGCTGCACGGTGAAAACCCGCTATCGTCAGACCGACATTCCGTGCACCGTTAAGGCACTGGATGCCGAGCGTATTGAAGTCATTTTCGATGAACCCGTCGCGGCAGTAACGCCGGGTCAGTCGGCGGTCTTTTACAATGGCGAAGTGTGCCTCGGCGGCGGCATTATCGAACAACGATTGCCTCTGCCGGTATAATTATTTACACATTTGATACAAGGAAGCAGTGAACGTGGCAAAGAATTATTATGACATCACCCTCGCCCTGGCAGGCATTTGTCAGTCGGCACGCCTGGTGCAAGAACTGGCGCACCAGGGGCATTGTGATGCCGATGCATTACACGTTTCACTGAACAGCGTCATTGACATGAATCCCAGCTCTACGCTGGGCGTGTTTGGCGGCAGCGAGGCCAACCTGCGTCTCGGTCTGGAAACGATGCTCGGTGTGCTCAACGCCAGCAGCCGTCAGGGGCTGAACGCGGAACTTACCCGCTATACATTAAGCCTGATGGTGCTGGAGCGTAAGCTTTCAGCCGCCAAAGGCGCCATGGACACGCTGGGAGACCGTATCAACGGCTTGCAGCGCCAACTGGACCATTTTGATTTGCAGTCAGAAACACTGATGAGTGCGATGGCCGGCATTTATGTTGACGTCATCAGCCCACTCGGCCCGCGTATTCAGGTCACTGGCTCCCCGGCTATCCTGCAGAGCCCACAGGTTCAGGCCAAAGTACGCGCTTCATTGCTGGCTGGCATTCGCGCTACCGTGCTCTGGCATCAGGTAGGTGGCGGCCGTCTGCAACTCATGTTTTCTCGTAATCGCCTGACGACTCAGGCAAAACAAATTCTTGCTCATTTAACCCCGGAGTTGTGATCTATGGAATTATCCTCACTGACCGCCGTTTCCCCTGTCGATGGACGCTACGGCGATAAAGTCAGCGCGCTGCGCGGGATTTTCAGCGAATACGGTTTGCTGAAATTCCGTGTACAGGTTGAAGTACGCTGGCTGCAAAAACTGGCCGCGCACGCAGCGATCAAGGAAGTTCCTGCTTTTGCTGCCGACGCAATCGGTTACCTTGATGCGATCGTCGCTAACTTCAATGAAGAAGATGCTGCGCGTATCAAAACCATCGAGCGTACGACCAACCATGACGTGAAGGCAGTTGAGTATTTCCTGAAAGAAAAAGTGGCGGATATCCCGGAACTGCACGCTGTTTCCGAGTTTATCCACTTCGCATGCACCTCAGAAGACATCAACAACTTGTCTCACGCGCTGATGCTGAAAACGGCGCGCGACGAAGTAGTCCTGCCGTACTGGCGCCAACTGATTGATGGCATCACCGCGCTTTCTGTTGAATATCGCGATATTCCCCTGCTCTCCCGTACTCACGGTCAACCTGCCACCCCGTCAACGATGGGCAAAGAGATGGCAAACGTGGCGTACCGCATGGAACGTCAGTATCGCCAGCTCAACCAGGTTGAAATCCTCGGTAAAATCAACGGTGCTGTGGGTAACTATAACGCCCACATCGCCGCTTACCCGGAAGTTGACTGGCATCAGTTTAGCGAAGAGTTCGTCACCTCGCTGGGCATCCAGTGGAACCCCTACACCACGCAGATTGAGCCGCACGACTACATTGCTGAGCTGTTTGATTGCATCGCCCGTTTTAATACCATTCTGATCGATTTCGATCGCGACGTCTGGGGTTACATTGCGTTGGGTCACTTCAAGCAGAAAACTGTTGCCGGTGAAATTGGTTCTTCCACCATGCCGCACAAAGTAAACCCTATCGATTTCGAAAACTCTGAGGGTAACCTGGGCCTGTCTAACGCGGTTCTGCAACACCTGGCGAGCAAACTGCCGGTTTCCCGCTGGCAGCGCGACCTGACCGATTCAACCGTTCTGCGTAACCTGGGCGTGGGCATTGGCTATGCGCTGATCGCCTATCAGTCCACGCTGAAGGGTGTGAGCAAACTGGAAGTGAACCGCGATCATCTGCTGGATGAACTGGATCATAACTGGGAAGTTCTGGCAGAGCCGATCCAGACCGTGATGCGTCGCTATGGCATTGAAAAACCGTACGAGAAGCTGAAAGAACTGACTCGCGGCAAGCGCGTTGACGCTGAAGGCATGAAGCAGTTTATCGATGGTCTGGCGCTGCCGGAAGACGAGAAAACCCGCCTGAAAGCCATGACGCCGGCCAATTACATTGGTCGCGCCATCACCATGGTTGATGAACTGAAGTAATCTGCACTCCGCCAGATGCTGAACAGAAGCCGGATAAGCGTAAGCGATTCCGGCTTTTTATCGCCGCATTAACATCCCTTCCCCCGGTTTATTAAATGTTTATCCCCACTGCCACATAATCAGCGTTAAACTATTCGTACCATGAATTTAGGGAGAAACAATGATGCGCGTGCTGGTTGTTGAGGATAATGCATTATTACGCCACCACCTTAAGGTTCAGCTACAGGATTTAGGCCACCAGGTGGATGATGCAGAAGATGCAAAGGAAGCAGACTATTTTCTTAATGAACACTTGCCGGATATTGCGATCGTCGATTTAGGACTCCCCGATGAAGACGGACTGTCACTGATCCGCCGCTGGCGCAGTAATGACGTTTCATTGCCCATTCTGGTGTTAACCGCCCGTGAAGGCTGGCAGGACAAAGTGGAAGTGCTCAGTGCCGGTGCAGATGATTACGTCACAAAACCGTTTCACATTGAAGAAGTGGTTGCAAGAATGCAGGCATTGATGCGCCGCAATAGTGGTCTGGCCTCGCAGATAATCTCGCTTCCGCCATTTCAGGTGGACCTTTCTCGCCGCGAACTGTCCGTGAACGATGAAGTGATCAAACTCACGGCGTTCGAATACACCATTATGGAGACGCTGATCCGTAATAGCGGCAAAGTCGTTAGTAAAGATTCGCTTATGTTACAGCTCTACCCGGATGCTGAACTGCGTGAAAGTCACACCATTGATGTCTTAATGGGACGTCTGCGCAAGAAAATTCAGGCGCAATATCCGGACGATGTGATCACCACGGTACGTGGGCAAGGTTATCTTTTTGAACTGCGCTGATGAATAAATTACTGCGTCATTTTTTCCCGTTATCACTGCGGCTGCGCTTTTTGCTGGCAACCGCAGGCGTTGTACTGGTCCTCTCGCTGGCTTACGGCATGGTGGCTTTGGTTGGCTATAGCGTCAGCTTTGATAAAACAACATTTCGTCTGCTACGTGGCGAAAGTAATCTGTTCTATACCCTGGCGAAATGGGAAAACGGCAAAATCAATGTCGAGCTACCTGAAAATCTCGATATGCAAAGCCCTACAATGTCGCTGATTTATAATGAAAACGGTAAGCTGCTCTGGGCCCAACGCGACGTACCCTGGCTGGTACAACGTATTCAACCAGACTGGCTAAAGACAAATGGTTTTCATGAGATTGAAGCCAATGTCGACGCCACCAGCACATTGCTACGCGAGGATCATTCGGCGCAACAGAAGCTAAGAGAAGTCAGAGAAGATGACGATAATGCAGAAATGACCCACTCCGTGGCAGTGAACATCTACCCTGCCACCGCCAGAATGCCACAACTGACCATTGTGGTTGTTGATACCATTCCTATTGAGCTCAAACGCTCATATATGGTCTGGAGCTGGTTTATTTATGTGCTGGTTGCCAATTTACTGTTGGTTATCCCGTTGCTGTGGGTTGCAGCCTGGTGGAGCCTGCGACCTATCGAATCACTGGCGCGCGAAGTCCGTGAGCTTGAAGAGCATCATCGCGAGATGCTTAATCCTGCCACCACGCGTGAACTCACCAGTCTGGTGCGTAACCTCAACCGCTTATTAAAGAGCGAACGTGAGCGCTACGATAAATACCGTACCACGTTAACTGACCTCACCCACAGCCTGAAAACACCGTTGGCCGTATTGCAAAGCACGCTACGCTCGATGCGTAATGAGAAAATGAGCGTGAGCGATGCTGAACCCGTCATGCTGGAGCAAATTAGCCGTATTTCACAGCAAATTGGCTATTATCTGCATCGTGCCAGCATGCGCGGCAGTAGCGCCCTTCTCAGCCGGGAATTGCATCCGGTTGCACCGTTGCTGGATAAACTGACCTCTGCATTAAACAAGGTGTACCAGCGTAAAGGGGTTAACATTAATCTCGACATTTCGCCTGAGACAAGCTTTGTGGGTGAACAGAACGATTTCGTCGAAGTGCTGGGCAACGTCCTGGATAACGCCTGTAAATATTGCCTGGAATTTGTCGAGATCTCAGCGCAATTAACGGAAGATCATCTGCACATTGTGGTAGAAGATGACGGCCCCGGTATTCCACACAGTAAACGTGAAGTGGTGTTCGACCGTGGTCAGCGCGTGGATACCTTACGCCCCGGGCAAGGCGTGGGTTTGGCTGTCGCACGTGAGATCACCGAGCAATATGACGGGCAGATTATCGCTGGCGACAGTCTGCTGGGCGGAGCGCGCATGGAAGTTATTTTCGGCCGCCAACATCCGGGACAAAAAGACGAGTAATCTTTACATGTAATAAATATGTACTGACTTCACGCTTGAGGTTAAGTATCCGTTATAATCGGTTGCAGATACCAGCCTGCGGGATGCTCATTATGGAATACCAACTCACTCTTAACTGGCCCGATTTTCTTGAACGTCACTGGCAAAAACGCCCGGTGGTCTTAAAACGCGGCTTTAACAACTTTATTGATCCACTCTCCCCTGACGAACTGGCTGGGCTGGCAATGGAAAGCGAAGTCGACAGCCGGTTGGTCAGCCACCAGGATGGCAAATGGCAGGTTAGCCACGGTCCTTTCGAGAGCTATGACCATCTTGGTGAAAGCAACTGGTCACTGCTGGTCCAGGCCGTAAACCACTGGCATGAACCAACTGCCGCGCTGATGCGGCCATTCCGTGAATTGCCGGACTGGCGCATTGACGATTTGATGATCTCATTTTCTGTACCCGGCGGTGGTGTTGGCCCGCATCTGGATCAATATGATGTGTTCATCATCCAGGGAACCGGTCGCCGTCGCTGGCGTGTGGGTGAAAAACTGCAGTTGAAGCAGCATTGCCCGCACCCTGACCTGCTCCAGGTTGATCCGTTTGAAGCCATCATTGATGAAGAGCTGGAGCCAGGCGATATTCTGTATATTCCACCTGGATTCCCGCACGAAGGCTACGCGTTAGAAAACGCGATGAATTACTCGGTAGGTTTCCGCGCACCGAATACCCGGGAGCTGATCAGCGGATTTGCGGATTACGTTCTGCAACGCGAACTGGGTAGCACGTACTACAGCGATCCAGATCTACCGCCGCGCGACCATCCAGCAGACGTGCTGCCACAGGAAATGGACAAGCTGCGCGAAATGATGCTGGGGCTCATTAACCAGCCGGAGCATTTTAAACAGTGGTTTGGCGAGTTTATCTCTCAGTCGCGTCATGAACTGGACGTTGCCCCGCCTGAGCCGCCTTATCAGCCTGACGAAATCTATGATGCCCTGAAGCAAGGCGATGTCCTGGTTCGTCTGGGCGGATTGCGTGTACTGCGCATTGGCGATGACGTTTATGTAAATGGTGAGAAAATTGACTCCCCTCACCGTCCGGCGCTGGATGCGCTCGCCAGCCATATTGTTCTGACAGCGGAAAACTTTGAGGATGCACTGGAAGATCCGTCTTTCCTCGCCATGCTTGCCGCACTAGTGAATAGCGGATACTGGTTCTTCGAAGGGTAACCTATTGAGAGTGCGCCGGATGGCGCTTCGCTTATCCGCCCTACGGGATACGCTATTTGTAGGCCGGATAAGCGAAGCGCCATCCGGCATCTACCGGCAAAAGCGGCTACTGTTTCGCCGTCAATTCCGCAATTCGCACAATCACCTGCACGGCTTTTTCCATGCCTTCCAGTGTCACAAACTCATGCTTACCATGATAGTTATAGCCACCGGTGAACAGATTCGGGCAAGGTAATCCCATGAACGACAGTTGCGCGCCGTCGGTACCACCACGAATGGGTTTAAGATCCGGCTCAATGTCACAATCGCGCATTGCCTGCTGGGCGATATCCAGCACATGCGGATGCTCGATCACTTTTTCACGCATATTGTAGTAGCTGTCTTCAATCACCAGCTCGATATAGCAGTCCGGATGTAACCCTTTACCGACCTTTTTGGCAATATCCATGATTTTGCGTTTACGCGCTTCAAACTGCTTACGGTCAAAATCGCGGATAATGTAGTGCATATCAGCCCGATCAACCGTCCCTTTCATGCTTGCCAGATGGTAAAAACCTTCATAGCCTTCCGTCGCTTCCGGGCTTTCATCGGCGGGAACTTCGGCATGGATGCGAGCCGCCAGCGACAGCGCGTTCACCATCACCCCTTTTGCCGTACCCGGATGCACATTGTTACCGACGATCTTGATATTGACCGACGCGGCGTTGAAGTTTTCAAACTCCAGTTCGCCCACGCCGCCACCGTCGACGGTATAGGCCCACTGCGCATCAAATGCTGCAACGTCGAAATGCTTCGCGCCTTTACCGACCTCTTCATCTGGCGTAAAGGCCACGCGGATATCGCCATGCGGAATATCTTTTTGTATCAACACAGCCAGTGCGGTCATGATTTCGGCGATACCGGCTTTATCATCCGCACCCAGCAGCGTTTTGCCATCTGTGGTGATCAACGTCTGACCCAGAAGTTGATGCAGCACCGGGAACATCACCGGCGACAAAACCTCATCGCCAATACCGAGCGCAATATCGCCGCCGCGATAGTTTTCGACAATTTGCGGATTAACGTTTTTACCGCTGAAATCCGGTGAGGTATCCACATGGGAAATAAAACCGATCGCGGGAATATTGCCTGCAACGTTAGCGGGCAACGTTGCCATCAACGTCCCCTTGTCGCTCAAGGTAATATTGACCAGTCCCATCTCTTCGAGTTGCTGCTTAAGCAACTGCAATAACTTCCACTGTCCTTCAGTGCTGGGTACCTGCCGCACGCCCGATTTTGATTGGGTGTCCAGCGACACGTAGTGTAAAAAACGCTCAAGTAGTTTATCCATGCAGTCACCCTCACTTTTTGTGACAACATTATCAATAAGCAACAAAAGACAAATATTGCGTCAGGTCACTTTTATCCCCGCAAGTGAGAATATTTCTCCCTGACATCCCCTCTGACTATAGGGTTAAGTCAGTAATTCGCAACAAGGATTGGCGATTACAATGGTTTGCCGTAGAATAACCGCCCTCATTAAGAGTCATCAAGGTGGTTAACCACAAACCCCGCATCGGTCAGCCATCCGTTGCGTTTACATGGGACAGAGTAAAAAATTGAATAAACAACCGCGTTCGCTTTCTCCACTGGTGCAATTAGCGGGAATTCGCAAAAGTTTCGATGGCAAAGAGGTGATTTCCAGCCTGGATTTGACCATCAACAATGGCGAATTTCTCACGCTGCTCGGCCCCTCTGGCTGCGGTAAAACAACCGTTCTTCGCCTGATTGCCGGTCTGGAAACGGTTGATTCCGGTCATATTATGTTGGACAACCAGGACATCACTCACGTTCCTGCGGAAAACCGCTACGTGAACACCGTCTTCCAAAGCTATGCGTTATTCCCCCACATGACCGTGTATGAGAATGTGGCCTTTGGTTTACGCATGCAGAAAACCCCCGCAGCCGATATTCCTCCTCGCGTTACTGAAGCCCTGCGCATGGTGCAACTGGAAGAGTTCGCTCAGCGAAAACCGCATCAACTCTCCGGTGGCCAACAGCAGCGCGTGGCGATTGCCCGTGCGGTGGTCAATAAACCGCGTTTACTCCTGTTAGATGAATCTCTCTCTGCGCTGGACTACAAACTGCGCAAGCAGATGCAGAACGAACTGAAAGCGTTACAGCGTAAGCTGGGTATCACTTTCGTCTTTGTCACTCACGATCAGGAAGAAGCGCTGACTATGTCAGACCGTATCGTGGTGATGCGTGACGGCAAGATTGAGCAGGACGGTACACCGCGCGAGATCTACGAAGAGCCGAAAAATTTGTTCGTTGCCGGATTTATCGGCGAGATCAATATGTTTAACGCCACGGTGATAGAACGTCTGGACGAGCAGCGTGTTCGTGCTAACGTTGAAGGCCGCGAGTGCAATATTTACGTCAACTTCGCGGTGGTTCCCGGACAGAAACTGCACGTTCTGTTACGCCCGGAAGATCTGCGCGTGGATGAAATCAACGACGATAATCATATCGAGGGTCTTATCGGCTACGTGCGTGAACGCAACTACAAAGGCATGACGCTGGAGTCGGTTGTGGAACTGGAAAATGGCAAGATGGTGATGGTCAGTGAATTCTTCAACGAAGACGATCCTGACTTTGACCACTCGCTCGACCAGAAAATGGCGATTAACTGGGTAGAAAGCTGGGAGGTCGTACTGGCTGATGAAGAACACAAGTAAATTCCAGAGTGTGGTGATCGTCACCATTGTCGGTTGGCTTGTGTTGTTTGTCTTTCTGCCCAACCTGATGATCATCGGTACCAGTTTTTTGACCCGCGACGACGCCAATTTCGTCAAAATGGTCTTTACGCTGGAAAACTATACACGCCTGCTCGATCCGCTCTATTTTGAGGTGCTGGTTCATTCCCTCAATATGGCGCTGATTGCCACGCTCGCCTGCCTGGTACTCGGCTACCCGTTTGCCTGGTTTTTGGTGAAACTGCCGGAAAAAGTGCGCCCGCTGCTGCTGTTCCTGCTGATTGTTCCGTTCTGGACCAATTCACTTATCCGCATCTACGGACTCAAAATTTTCCTCAGTACCAAAGGCTATCTCAACGAATTTCTGTTGTGGCTCGGCGTTATCGATACTCCTATTCGTATCATGTTTACCCCCAGCGCGGTGATTATCGGCCTGGTGTACATCCTGCTGCCGTTTATGGTGATGCCGCTCTATTCCAGCATTGAAAAACTCGATAAACCGCTACTGGAAGCCGCGCGTGATTTGGGTGCCAGTAAACTTCAGACCTTCACCCGCATCATTATTCCGTTGACGATGCCGGGAATTATCGCCGGATGTCTGTTGGTTATGCTGCCAGCCATGGGGCTGTTTTACGTATCCGACTTAATGGGCGGGGCGAAAAACCTGCTGATTGGTAATGTGATTAAAGTGCAGTTCCTGAACATCCGCGACTGGCCGTTTGGTGCCGCCACCAGCATTACGCTGACCATTGTGATGGGGCTGATGCTGCTGATCTACTGGCGCGCCTCGCGCTTGCTGAACAAGAAGGTGGAACTCGAATGATCGGTCGGCTGCTCAGAGGCGGTTTCATGACCGCTATCTACGCGTATCTGTATATTCCAATCATCATTTTGATTGTGAACTCCTTTAACAGCTCGCGCTTCGGCATTAACTGGCAGGGTTTTACCACCAAATGGTACGGCCTGCTGATGAATAACGACAGCCTGTTGCAGGCGGCACAGCACTCACTGACGATGGCCGTGCTCTCCGCGACCTTTGCCACCCTGATCGGTTCACTGACTGCGGTCGCTTTATATCGCTACCGTTTTCGTGGCAAACCATTTGTCAGCGGCATGTTGTTTGTGGTGATGATGTCGCCGGATATCGTGATGGCAATTTCGCTGCTGGTGCTGTTTATGCTGATTGGCATTCAACTGGGCTTCTGGTCGCTGCTGTTTTCACATATCACGTTCTGCCTGCCTTTTGTGGTCGTAACGGTCTACTCACGTTTGAAAGGCTTTGACGTACGTATGCTTGAAGCAGCTAAAGACCTGGGTGCCAGTGAAGTGACCATTCTGCGCAAGATCATTCTGCCACTGGCCATGCCGGCGGTAGCTGCAGGTTGGTTGCTAAGTTTTACGCTGTCGATGGATGATGTCGTGGTTTCGTCCTTCGTCACCGGACCCGGCTATGAAATTTTGCCATTAAAAATCTACTCAATGGTTAAAGTCGGTGTATCACCAGAGGTGAATGCACTGGCAACCATTTTGTTGGTTCTGTCGCTGGTTATGGTGATTGCCAGCCAGCTTATTGCACGTGATAAAACCAAGGGCCGTTAAGGCCCTTAATTCAGGGGACGTTAAATGATGAAAAAATGGTCACGCCACCTGCTCGCGGCGGGTGCTCTGGCACTGGGCATGAGCGCCGCTCACGCGAATGACAACAACACGCTTTATTTCTACAACTGGACCGAATACGTTCCGCCAGGATTACTGGAACAGTTCACCAAAGAGACCGGCATTAAGGTAATCTATTCGACCTACGAGTCGAACGAAACCATGTACGCCAAGCTCAAAACCTATAAAGACGGTGCGTACGATCTGGTGGTGCCCTCCACCTATTACGTCGACAAAATGCGTAAAGAAGGCATGATCCAGAAGATCGACAAGTCGACGTTAACCAACTTCCACAACCTCGATCCGGAAATGCTCAATAAGCCGTTTGACCCGAACAACGACTACTCAATCCCGTATATCTGGGGTGCAACGGCCATTGGTATTAACAGTGATGCCATTGATCCCAAAACCGTGACCAGCTGGGCTGACCTGTGGAAACCGGAATACAAAGGCAGCCTGCTGTTAACGGATGATGCCCGCGAAGTCTTCCAGGTGGCGCTGCGCAAGCTGGGATACTCCGGGAATACCACCGACCCGAAAGAGATTGAAGCTGCGTATAACGAGCTGAAGAAGCTAATGCCTAACGTTGCGGCGTTTAACTCTGACAACCCGGCCAACCCGTATATGGAAGGTGAAGTCAATCTGGGGATGGTGTGGAACGGCTCCGCATATGTTGCGCGTCAGGCAGGTACACCGCTGGAAGTCGTCTGGCCGAAAGAAGGTGGGATTTTCTGGATGGACAGCCTGTCTATTCCGGCAAATGCTAAAAACAAAGAAGGTGCGCTGAAGCTGATTAACTTCCTGCTACGCCCGGACGTGGCGAAAGAAGTGGCGGAAACTATTGGTTATCCAACGCCAAACCTGGCGGCACGCAAGCTGCTAAGTCCGGAAGTCGCGAATGATAAAACCCTGTACCCGGATGCAGAAACCATCAACAAAGGGGAATGGCAGAACGATGTTGGTTCCGCCAGCGCCATCTATGAAGAGTATTATCAGAAGCTGAAAGCAGGACGCTAATTGCCCTCCTCGTAGGCCGGATAAGACGCGCCAGCGTCGCATCCGGCGCATCATCACTGCCCGATGGCGCTGCGCTTATCGGGCCTACGCCATCCGTGATCACAATCCCTTCAATAACTTCTCTACAAACTCGGGCACCACCTGGCTTGCCGGGCCGTAATACTTCTCTTCGAACTCGCTACCCACCTGGCTTGGCTCCAGATTTAACTCCACCGTATGCGCCCCATGCAGACGCGCTTCGTGGACAAAACCCGCAGCCGGATAAACATGCCCTGACGTGCCAATGGCAATGAAAACATCTGCCATCGCCAGCGCCATATAAATTTCATCCATCCCCAGCGGCATTTCGCCAAACCAGACAACGTGCGGTCGCAGGGGCGCAGGGAACTGGCAGCAATGGCATTTGTCTTCTGGCGTGACGTCCCCTGTCCAGTCTAAAATCTGCCCGCTTTGCGAACAGCGAACCTTAAGAAGCTCGCCGTGCATGTGGATAACGTTCTGACTTCCCGCACGTTCGTGCAGATTATCAATATTTTGCGTTACCAGTAGAAAGCGATCACCCAGCTCGGCTTCGAGTTTTGCCAACGCAATATGCGCCGCGTTTGGCTGAATTTCGGGCTGTTGCAACTGGTGACGACGGGCGTTATAAAACGACTGAACCAGTCCAGGATTACGGCTAAATCCTTCCGGCGTTGCCACATCCTCAACCCGATGTTCTTCCCAAAGACCATCCGCAGCACGGAAGGTACGAATCCCTGATTCAGCGGAAATTCCCGCGCCAGTCAGGACTAACACCCTTGGTTTTTCCACCAGTTCAGGCACCACTCTGTCTCTGAAAAAGATCCGTTGACGCAGGCGATCGCGCAAATGGCGTTTATTTTTACGAAAACGGCTTAATCGATGACCCCGACGCGACAGCATAACAACCTCTTTGTATTAATCGGTAAGATGTAGGAAAGCGGCTCCGCGCATCCCACCCGCATCACCGTGTCGTGCCTGCTCAATACGCGGCACACGGGCAACGGGCAGCAAATGACGTGGCAGCCTGCCCGCCAGTTGCGTCGTAATAGCGGTAAAGTTCGACAAGCCACCGCCAATCACCACTAAATCTGGATCGACGATAGTCAGGATATTCCCCAGGCAAACGGCCAGCAAATCCAGATAACGCTCTACATGCGCATGCGCGTGCTCATCGCCTTGCTCCCAGAGGGTGATAATTTCACGGGCATCCAGAGGTTGATGGTAGTAATGCTGGTACAACCACGCAAATCCGCCACCGGAAAGATAACTTTCGATGCACCCCAGTTGACCACATCCGCAACGACGCAGCGGGAAATCAAATCCCATCAACGTCAACGCATCAACAGGCAAACGGATATGACCGAACTCGCCGGTAATATAGCTACGTCCAGTGATAGACTTTCCGTTAAGCACCAGGCCACCACCGACACCGGTGCCGAGGATTAAGCCCATCACTAACGGATACTGGGTGAACTCATCGTCCCAGGCTTCGGAGAGTGCAAAACAGTTGGCGTCATTATCCAGACGCACATCACGATCCAGTCGTGCGCTGAGATCGGCCCGCAGCGGTTTGCCACTGGCAGCAGGAACGTTGGCTGCATACAGCGTACCGTCCTCCGTTTCCGGCATACCAGGAATGCCGATGCCAACCGAACCTTTAATGCCAAACCGCTGGTCTGCTTCCTGCACCAAATTGCACACCGCATCAAGGAAAGCGTCATAACTGTCACGCGGCGTAGGGACGCGCGTTTCCCATTGCAAACGACGTTGATTATCGAATACGCCTAACGCAATTTTAGTCCCACCGATGTCAAATCCGTAATACATCACCGCTCCTTGATGCAGCATGAATGCTTTAGTGTATATATTGTTATTGGCCGCTAAGTACTCTCGCAGGATCAATATTGCTGGCGCGACGCGCCGGATACCAACTCGCCAAAAGACTCAGCACTAATGCTGTCACCAGCACGTAAATCACATCCAGCCAGTGTAATTCCGATGGCAGGAAGTCAATGAAATAGATATCGCCGGAGAGGAACTGATGGCCGATAAGCGCCTCAATACCATTGATAATCGGTGTGAGCTGTAGAGAAACAACAACACCAATAACCACACCTATCAGGCTACCGAACAGACCCGCCAGCAGTCCATACCAGACGAAGATGGCGCGGATCAGTCCGTCTTTCGCCCCCAGCGTTCTTAATACCGCAATATCGCCGCTTTTGTCTTTTACCGCCATCACTAACGTGGAAACGATATTAAAGCAGGCTACGCCAATCACCAGCACCATCGCCAGATACATAATGGCGCGGATCATCTGGATATCGCGATACATATAGCCATAAGTACCGATCCAGCTCTTAATATAAACATAGTTATTGGTCACTTCGCCCGCATCTCGCACCAACTTATTGGCGTTAAAGACATCGTTGACCTTCAGGGCAATCCCGGAAACGCTGGAACCCATATCCAGGTACTGCTGCGCGTCTTCCATTGGGATCATGGCAAAGCTGTGATCGAGCTGACCGCTCAGTTGCAGAATACCGGTAACGTGCAAACGCACGCGTTTAGGCTGCTGTAACTTATGATCCGCGCTGGCGTTAGGGATCATAATCGACACCCAGTCGCCCTGCTTCACCTTCAGCGCATCGGCAATACCCTTACCAATGATGATTTGTTGTTCACCGGCTTTAAAATTATCCCAGGCGTGGTTTTGCACGAAGGATGGCAGTGCGCTTAAACGCTGTTCCTGCTGCGGATCAACACCTTTTACCTGTACGGCGCGCAAGTTCGCCCCACTCTCCACCAGCCCGGTGAAATTGATATAAGGCGCCGCAGCGACAATACCCGGCACTTTCTGAACTTTGTCGAGTGCTTCCTGCCAGTTGTTCCACGGCTGATTTACCGCTTCAATCTCACCGTGCGGAACCACGGCCAGAATACGGTTGTTCAACTCTCGCTCAAATCCGTTCATGGCGCTTAGACCGACGATCAACACCGCCACGCCCAACGCAATACCGACGGTAGAAATCACGGAAATCAGCGACACCATGCCACCGCGTCGCCGACCGCGGCTAAAGCGCAGACCAATCAATAATGATAAAGGCGATGCCATTACTCAGCCCCCATCAGGCTCAGTTCAGCCGTCAGGCGACCATCGCGCATTTCAAGCTGGCGGCTCATGCGCTTCGCCAGTTGCAGATCGTGCGTCACCACCAGAAATGCCGTGCCCTGAGAGCGGTTCAGCTCACCCAGCAGTTCGAAAATGCTGTCCGCGTTTCGCGCATCAAGGTTACCCGTTGGCTCGTCTGCCAGTACCAGGCGCGGGTTATTCACCAGCGCACGGGCGATGGCTACGCGCTGGCGTTCGCCGCCCGACAGTTCAGACGGGCGATGACTGGCACGGTGATCCAGCCCAACCGCTTTCAGCATGTCACGTGCGCGCTCGGTAATTTCAGCCGGCTTCTTCTTGCCAATCAGTAGCGGCATCGCCACGTTTTCCAGCGAGGTAAAGTCTGGCAACAAATGGTGGAACTGGTAAATAAATCCGAGCTTCTGATTACGCAGTTCCGCTTTCGCCGCTGACGAGAGTTTGCTCATCGGCTGACCGCTAAAAATGACGTCGCCGGAAGTCGGTGTATCCAGCCCGCCGAGCAGATGAAGCAGTGTACTTTTGCCGGAGCCTGAGCTGCCGACAATCGCCATCATCTCACCCTCGCCGACGCTAAAACTGACATCGTGCAGAACATCAGTCTGCACCGTGCCTTCCTGATAGCGTTTGCACAGGTTGTCGCATTGCAACAGGATCTTATTCATAACGTAAAGCCTCAGCGGGTTGAGTGGCGGCAGCGCGCCAGGAAGGATAAAGCGTAGACAGCAGCGCGATGGCCATCGCCACCAGCGCAATGACGATCACCTGCAGCGGCTCAATAGCAACCGGCAACGCGGCACCGTCCAGCAGCACGCCGATAATCGGCATCAGGTTGTTCAGTTGGCTGGCAAGCAATGCGCCCAGCACCGCGCCCAGCAGCGCGCCGATAATTCCGGCACTGGCCCCCTGAACCATAAACACCATCATGATTTGCCGCGGCGTTAGCCCCTGCGTTTGTAGAATCGCCACTTCCCCTTGCTTCTCCATTACCATCAGACCCAACGAGGTAATAATATTAAAAGCCGCAACTGCCACGATCAGGCTAAGCAGCAGCCCCATCATGTTTTTCTCCATGCGCACGGCCTGGAACAGTTCCCCTTTGCGCTCGCGCCAGTCCTGCCATTTGGTGCCCTGCGGCAGCGTTTGCTGGCTCAGCGTGTCAACTTTTAGCGGTTCGTTCAGCCACAAACGCCAGCCGGTGATATTGCCTGCCGGATAACGCATCAGACGTGACGCATCCTGAATGTTGGTCAGCATCTGGTAACCGTCGACTTCACTGTTGGCGGCGAAGGTGCCAATCACCGTAAACAGACGCTGGCTCGGCAAACGCCCCATCGGCGTAAACTGGCTGGCCGAAGGCACCATCACGCGAATTTGATCGCCGCGATTGACGCCCAACTGCCCGGCAAGCTGCTCACCGAGGATGACATTATACTTACCCGGCTGCAGATCTGTTTGCTTCACATTGACCAGATACGGTGTGAGAGGATCTTTTTGCGCCGGGTCGATGCCCAGCATCACGCCGACCGCCACGCTACGCGCACTTTGCAGCACCACATCCCCCGTAGTTATCGGTGCGACGCGGTTGACGCCGTTCAACACCACCGCTTTTTCCGGCAGTTGCTGCGGGTTCAGAGAACCCTGTTCAGACGAGAGAACGGCCTGAGGCATCAGGCCAAGGATATTGTTTTGCAGCTCGCGCTCGAAACCGTTCATCACCGACAACACCGTGACCAGCGCCATTACCCCGAGGGTAATGCCAATGGTGGAGAGCCAGGAAACGAAGCGACCGAAGCGATCTGCTGCACGCCCACGCATATAACGCAGGCCAATGAATAGAGCGACAGGTTGGTACATGAAATCCGTCTGGTTGCTGTTAGCAAAGTCACGAGTATATAAGCGAAAGCGGAATGGGTAAATGACTGAACCGTAAGTGTTCGTCAGCACTTGTCCTAAAAGTATAAATAAATCAATCCGCTAAAGTTGTCCCTCTTTTCTTAAGTCCAGATCCCTGATCTTTATCTTAAAAAAACAAAATGCAGACAGTTACGCATTACAGCCCACCGCGAGTTGCGCAGGATGGCAGGCTATAGCAATCAATATGGATACGCCGTCTCGATGATTAAAAAAGAACTATGGATTAACCAGATCAAAGGGTTATGTATTTGTCTGGTGGTAATTTATCACTCGGTAATCACGTTTTACCCGCACCTCACTACTTTTCAGCATCCGCTTTCAGAGATACTGAGCAAATGCTGGATTTACCTGAACTTGTACCTTGCGCCGTTTCGCATGCCGGTGTTTTTCTTTATTTCGGGGTATCTGATCCGTCGCTATATCGATAGCGTCACGTGGACCACCTGCCTGGATAAACGAATCTGGAGCATCGCCTGGGTGTTGGTGCTTTGGGGGGTGGTACAATGGCTGGCGTTAGTCGCGCTCAATAACTGGCTGGCCCCGCAGCGCGATCTGAACCATACCGCCAACGCCGCCTATGCCGATTCGATCAGTGATTTTACCCACGGGATGCTCACCGCCAGCACCAGCTTGTGGTATCTGTACGCACTGATTGTTTATTTTGTTTTGTGTAAGCTTTTCAGCCGCTGGGCGGCGCCATTGTTGGCGTTATTTGTCGTGTTGAGCGTGGCGATCAATTATGTCCCGACACCGTGGTGGGGAATGAACAGCGTCATTCGTAACCTGCCATACTACAGCCTCGGCGCGTGGTTTGGTGCAACGCTGATGGCATGGATCAAAGAGGTTCCCCTGCGCCGCCATTCTGTGCTTTTTCTGGTTAGTACAATCGTCGCCGCCGTTGCATGGCTGGCAAATGTTTCACTATTACTTTCTCTTCTTTCCATTGTGCTGATCATGAAGCTGTTTTATCAATTTGAGCTGCGCTTTGGTATGCGTGAGTCCGGCCCGTTAAGCGTGATTGGCGCCAATACCATCGCCATCTACACCACCCACCGTATTCTGGTTGAGCTGTTCAGCTTAACGCTAATCCCCAAAATCAATCATGCCGCCTGGCCTGCATATGCAGAGCTGGCCCTGCTGCTGGTGTATCCGTTCGCCTGCCTGCTGCTGTGCACCTTGTTTGGCCTGTTGGTGCGTAAAATTTCACAAAAAACAGTGGCCGACCTGCTATTTTCCCCGCCTTCTTTATCGACCGCCTCGCGCTAACTTCAACGCGTTTTTGCCCCCCTTCGGGGGCGAATCAATTTGCTTATGAGAAACGATCACGGATAATAAAGAAACATTGCTTATCAGACGTATATCCAAACGAGATCCTGACAACCGAATGCCTGAACAACATCGTTACACGCTTCCAGCAAAAGCTGGCGATCAGCGCCAGTTGGGTGAACTTACCGATGCCGCCTGCGCGACGCTGGTCGCCGAAATCGCTGAACATCACGCGGGGCCAGTGGTGCTGATCGCGCCGGACATGCAAAATGCACTGCGTTTGCATGATGAAATTCGTCAGTTTACCGACCAGATGGTGATGAATCTGGCTGACTGGGAAACACTGCCCTATGACAGTTTTTCCCCACATCAGGAAATTATCTCCTCGCGACTATCCACGTTGTATCAACTGCCTGCGATGCAACGCGGTGTGCTGATCGTACCGGTCAACACGTTGATGCAGCGCGTCTGCCCGCACAGCTATCTACACGGTCATGCACTGGTGATGAAAAAGGGTCAGCGCCTGTCGCGTGATGCCCTGCGTGAGCAGCTGGACAGCGCCGGCTATCGCCATGTTGATCAGGTCATGGAACACGGCGAATACGCCACGCGCGGCGCGTTGTTGGATCTGTTCCCGATGGGCAGCGAGCTGCCTTATCGCCTTGATTTCTTTGATGACGAAATCGACAGCCTGCGTCTGTTTGATACCGACACCCAGCGCACGCTGGAAGAAGTCGATGCCATTAATTTGCTTCCCGCGCACGAATTCCCGACTGACAAAACGGCCATCGAGCTGTTCCGCAGTCAGTGGCGCGACACCTTTGAGGTGAAACGCGACGCCGAACATATTTATCAGCAGGTCAGCAAAGGCACGTTACCTGCGGGTATTGAATACTGGCAGCCGCTATTTTTCAACGAGCCGTTGCCGCCGTTGTTCAGCTACTTCCCGGCCAATACGCTGCTGGTGAATACCGGCGATATCGAGACCAGCGCTGAGCGCTTCCAGGCCGATACCCTGTCACGTTTTGAGAATCGCGGCGTTGATCCGATGCGCCCGCTTCTGCCACCTGAATCACTGTGGCTGCGGGTGGATGAGCTGTTTTCTGAACTGAAACGCTGGCCGCGCGTTCAGCTAAAAACCGAGAGTCTGGCGAACAAAGCTGCGAATACTAACCTCGGGTTCCAGAAGCTGCCGGATATCGCCGTGCAGGCGCAGCAAAAATCACCGTTAGATGCGTTACGTAAATTCCTTGAGAGCTTTACCGGTCCGGTAATTTTCTCAGTGGAAAGTGAAGGTCGCCGGGAAGCGCTTGGCGAACTTCTGGCTCGCATCAAAGTTGCGCCGAAGCGGATATTGCGTCTTGATGAAGCCGCAGACAATGGTCGTTATTTGATGATTGGTGCAGCCGAGCATGGCTTCATCGATAGCAAACGCAATCTGGCGCTGATTTGTGAAAGCGATCTGCTGGGTGAACGCGTGGCGCGCCGCCGCCAGGATTCTCGTCGTACCATCAACCCGGATACGTTAATTCGTAACCTTGCAGAGCTGCATCCAGGTCAGCCGGTGGTGCATCTGGAGCACGGCGTGGGTCGCTATGCCGGTATGACCACGCTGGAAGCGGGCGGCATTACCGGCGAATACCTGATGCTCACCTACGCCAACGACGCCAAATTGTATGTACCGGTGTCATCGTTGCATTTGATAAGCCGCTATGCCGGAGGCGCGGAAGAGAATGCCCCGCTGCATAAACTTGGCGGAGATGCCTGGTCGCGCGCCCGGCAGAAAGCCGCCGAGAAGGTACGTGACGTCGCGGCGGAGTTGCTGGATATTTACGCCCAGCGTGCGGCAAAAGAAGGTTTTGCCTTTAAACACGACCGCGAGCAGTATCAGCTGTTTTGTGACAGCTTCCCATTTGAAACCACACCCGATCAGGCGCAGGCCATCAACGCGGTACTCAGCGATATGTGTCAGCCGCTGGCCATGGACCGCCTGGTGTGTGGCGATGTCGGCTTCGGTAAAACCGAAGTGGCGATGCGCGCCGCCTTCCTCGCCGTAGAGAATCACAAGCAGGTTGCCGTGCTGGTGCCGACCACCCTGCTCGCCCAGCAGCACTTCGACAACTTCCGCGATCGTTTTGCCAACTGGCCCGTGCGCATTGAGATGCTGTCCCGTTTTCGTAGCGCCAAAGAGCAAGCGCAGATTCTGGAGCAGGTTGCCGAAGGTAAAATCGATATTCTCATCGGCACGCACAAACTGCTGCAAAGCGATGTGAAACTCAAAGATTTGGGTCTGCTGATTGTCGATGAAGAGCACCGCTTCGGTGTCCGTCACAAAGAGCGTATTAAAGCAATGCGCGCCGATGTCGATATTCTGACGCTGACCGCAACCCCGATCCCGCGTACGCTCAATATGGCGATGAGCGGCATGCGCGATCTGTCGATCATCGCCACACCGCCCGCTCGTCGTCTGGCGGTCAAAACCTTCGTGCGCGAATACGACAGCCTGGTGGTACGCGAAGCTATCCTGCGTGAAGTGCTGCGCGGCGGGCAGGTCTACTATCTGTTCAACGATGTTGAAAACATCCAGAAAACCGCTGACAGGCTGGCAGAGCTGGTACCGGAAGCGCGAATCGGGATTGGACACGGACAAATGCGCGAACGCGAGCTGGAACGCGTGATGAACGATTTCCACCATCAGCGCTTCAACGTGCTGGTGTGTACCACCATCATCGAAACCGGGATCGACATTCCAACCGCTAACACCATTATTATCGAGCGCGCTGACCATTTCGGGTTGGCACAATTGCACCAGCTACGCGGCCGCGTGGGACGTTCACACCATCAGGCCTATGCCTGGCTGTTGACGCCGCATCCAAAAGCGATGACCACCGATGCACAAAAACGCCTTGAGGCAATTGCATCACTGGAAGATTTGGGTGCAGGTTTTGCGCTAGCCACTCACGACCTCGAAATTCGCGGCGCGGGGGAACTGCTGGGCGAAGATCAGAGCGGTTCGATGGAAACCATCGGCTTCTCACTATACATGGAACTGCTGGAGAACGCGGTTGACGCGCTAAAAGAGGGACGCGAACCGTCACTCGAAGATCTCACCAACCAGCAAACTGAAGTCGAGTTGCGGATGCCGTCACTATTGCCAGATGACTACATCCCCGATGTGAATACGCGACTGTCGTTCTACAAGCGCATTGCCAGTGCGAAAGGCGAAAACGAGCTGGAAGAAATTAAGGTCGAGCTGATAGACCGTTTTGGTTTGTTGCCTGACCCGGCCCGTACGTTGCTGGATATTGCCCGTTTGCGCCAGCAAGCGCAAAAACTTGGTATCAGAAAGCTAGAAGGCAATGAAAAAGGCGGGACGATTGAGTTTGCCGAGAAGAACCACGTCAACCCGGTGTGGCTGATTGGCTTACTGCAAAAGCAACCGCAACACTTCCGTCTGGATGGCCCAACCAGGCTGAAGTTCATGCAAGATTTAGCTGAGCGTAAAACCCGTATCGACTGGGTACGTCAGTTTATGCGTCAACTGGAAGAAAACGCCATAGCATAGCGTTCCGGCCGGGTGAGCACGGTGCTTGCCCGGCCGATGAATTTACAAACTCTTTGCACTTCCCTGCACTTCCCGACACAGCAAACCGCCATAATTCCTGTTTACTTTTACATAATAAAAACCACGTAAAAACAATGGATTTAGGTGATGTTAAACAATAAACGACTCTCTCGCTGGCTAACGCTTTTTACGCTCGCGGCGACCGTCGCATTAGCGCTCCCGGCTCAAGCGAATACCTGGCCGCTCCCGCCGCCGGGCAGCAAACTGGTGGGCGAAAATGCCACTCACGTTGTCGAAAACAACGGCGGATCGCTGGAAGCCATTGCGAAAAAATACAACGTCGGCTTTTTAGCGCTGCTGCAGGCTAACCCCGGCGTCGATCCATACGTACCTCGCCCGGGCAGTGTTTTAACCATCCCATTGCAAACTCTGCTACCGGATGCCCCACGCGAAGGGATTGTCATTAACCTCGCCGAACTGCGTCTTTACTATTACCAGCCAGGGACAAAATCGGTGACCGTGTATCCCATTGGCATTGGCCAGTTAGGCGGTGACACGCTAACCCCGACAATGGTAACCACCATTTCGGATAAACGCGCCAACCCCACCTGGACACCAACAGCGAATATCCGAGCACGGTATAAAGCCAATGGTATCGACCTCCCTGCCGTAGTACCTGCCGGGCCGGATAACCCGATGGGCCATCATGCAATCCGCTTAGCGGCTTACGGCGGTGTGTATTTGCTGCATGGAACCAACGCGGATTTTGGCATCGGTATGCGTGTTAGTTCCGGGTGTATTCGCCTGCGTGACGGTGATATTGAAACCTTATTCCGTCAGGTTACGCCGGGAACCAAAGTGAACATCATCAACACGCCGATTAAAGCCTCCGTTGAACCTAACGGTATGCGCCTGGTTGAAGTACACCAACCGCTGTCAGAAAAGATTAATGACGACCCGCAGTTACTGCCAATCGTGTTGAATTCATCAATGCAGAACTTTAAAAATGCGGCACAAACAGACGCAGCTGTGATGGAGCATGCAATGGAGCTACGTTCAGGCATGCCTGTAGACGTGACACGCCATCACGATGCTCCTGCACAAACGCTGTAAATTCAGGTTATAAAAAAACCCCGCCGGTTTGTTCCCGCGGGGTTTTTTATTGAATTCGCAGTGGCATTGCGAGGGCTTACAACTTATTTATAGATAACTGCAGTCCCGTGAAGGGTGTTAGGACCGGTAACAGAAGTAATACGGAATGACTTCGCCCCCATTTCATCTGCTTTCTGTGCCAGTTGATCTTCCAGAGAACCTAAATTAGTCCCGGCGTTGGCGGAGATAATACCGACTTTCTGTTGGCCTGCAGGTGTAGCCTGAACTTCAACAGCGGCAAAGCTTGCAAATGAAAGTGAGCTCAGGACAGCAGCGACAAAAAGAGTTTTTACGTTTTTCATGATAGTGACCTTTAGCAGATGAATGTGTGCCGTAAGCGATTAACTTAACGATCGATAGATAAATCATAGATGTGATCCAGGTCACACGTCAACATTTTTTTATAACGATTGTTATTTAAAGTACAAAGGTCTTATTTTTCATATCAATAGCATTGAATTATTTTTATCTTGAATGCACTGGAGTGTCTGCGCGATTATTTTTATAATGGTTATTCAATAAACCCAACCAGGTACAACGGCACCATGACAACTGAAACGACAGGTTGTGCAAAAAAAAGCCGTGGCCGACCAAAAGTGTTCGACAGGGAAGCCGCGCTTGATAAGGCCATGACACTCTTCTGGCAGCACGGATATGAAGCGACATCGCTCGCCGATCTCGTAGAAGCAACCGGGGCAAAAGCGCCTACGCTGTATGCAGAATTTACCAATAAGGAAGGACTGTTTCGTGCCGTGCTGGACCGCTATATCAGTCGCTTCGCGGCAAAACACGAAGCCCAACTGTTTTGTGAAGAAAAAAGCCTCGAATCTGCACTTGAGGACTATTTCACCGCCATAGCGACCTGCTTCACCAGTAAAGACACGCCTGCGGGATGTTTCATGATTAACACATCCGCTACGCTGGCCGCCTCCTCCCGGGACATTGCGCACACGGTTAAATCCCGTCACGCCATGCAGGAACAGACGCTGGCTCAGTTTCTGCATCAACGACAGGAAAAGGGTGAAATACCAGCACACTGCGATGTACAAAAGTTGGCTGAATATCTGAACTGTATTTTGCAGGGTATGTCGATCAGCGCCCGCGAAGGAGCCTCGTTCGAAAAACTGATGCAGATCGCGCACACCACATTACGATTGTGGCCTGAACTGATTAAAGATTAACCATCCCCACACTACCCACGTCTTAATGTCATCACCGGGAGCTTACGCTGCTCCTGGTGGAAACGGCACATTTTAACCCCTACATTCTTTATTGTTTTCATTGGGTTAATGCATTTATTTTGTAAAATACATTGATAATGTCAATCATTATCAGCAATATTCGCATTTGTTTTAATACCCGTTTCATAATGTAACGATCGGTTTCCATGCCGTAAAAATAAAAACAGGCCAACAAATTTTATAAGGAATACAAATGAATAAGCATCTCTGGGTGCTCAATCCTCTGTTACTGTCTTTAACCCTACCGGCAATGGCGGCAGAAGAAGAAGATCTCATCGTCAGCGCCAACCGGAGCCAACGCACCGTGGCAGAAATGGCGCAAACGACATGGGTTATCGAAGGCAGAGAGATTGAACAGCAGGTTCAGGGGGGGAAAGAGTTTAAAGATGTTCTGGCTCAGTTGATCCCCGGAATCGACGTTAGCAGCCAGGGACGGACCAACTACGGGATGAACATGCGTGGTCGCGCCATCGTTGTGCTTATTGACGGTGTTCGTCTCAACTCTTCCCGCACCGACAGCCGCCAGCTCGACTCCATTGATCCGTTTAATATTGCACACATTGAAGTTATCTCCGGGGCAACATCACTGTATGGCGGCGGAAGTACCGGTGGTTTGATCAACATCGTCACCAAAAAAGGTCAGTCTGAGCGTGAAGTTGAACTCGAACTGGGCAGCAAAAGCGGTTTCAACAACAGTAACGATCATGACGAGCGTGTTGCCGCCGCAGTGAGCGGAGGAACCGACCGCGCATCCGGACGCATGTCTGTCGCTTATCAACGGTTTGGGGGGTGGTATGATGCCAACCACGACGCCTTAATGCTCGATAATACCCAAACCGGTCTGCAGCATTCCGATCGCCTGGATCTGATGGGTACCGGGACGATTGAGCTTGATGACAACCGCCAGCTGCAGCTGGTTACGCAGTACTACAAAAGCCAGGGAGATGACGACTACGGACTGGATCTCGGCAAGAACATGTCTGCCGTGACGGGAACCGGCAATGCTCATACCAGCAGCGGTCTCAATTCCGACCGTATCCCCGGCACGGAACGACATCTGATCAGTCTGCAATATTCCGATGCCAATTTCTTCGGCCAGAATCTGGTCAGCCAGATCTATTACCGTGACGAATCACTTAAATTCTATCCCTTCCCTACGCTGAGCAAAGGTAAGGTCACCAGTTTCTCCGCATCACAGCAGGATACTGACCAGTTTGGTGCCAAAATCACCCTCAACAGCCAGCTGATGGAAAACTGGGAACTGACATGGGGTATCGACGCCGATCACGAAACATTCGATTCCAATCAAGAATTCTTCGATCTGGCTTATTCCCTCCCCTCTGGCGGTATGGATAACCGAACGGCCTACACCACCGGGCGCTATCCCGGTTACAGCATCACCAACTTCGCGCCTTTCCTGCAAAACAGCTACGACATTAATGACATCTTTACGCTCAGCGGTGGTATCCGCTACCAGTGGACTGAAAACCGCGTTGATGATTTTGTCGGCTATACGCAACAACAAGGCATCGCAACGGGTCTGGCGAACTCTGCTGATAGTATCCCGGGTGGCAAAGCAGACTATGATAACTTCCTGTTTAATGCGGGCATCCTCGCACACCTGACCGATCGCCAGCAGACCTGGTTCAACTTCTCTCAAGGTGTGGAACTTCCCGACCCCGGAAAATACTACGGCAACGGTACCTACTCGCTGGTTGGCGATCATTATCAGCTCCAGCGCAGTGTTAACGTAGCGGATTCACGTCTGGAAGGCATTAAAGTTAACTCTTACGAACTGGGGTGGCGCTACACCGGCGATAACCTGCGTACACAGCTCGCCGCTTACTATTCCACGTCTGATAAATCGATCGTCGTTAACCGCAACGATATGACCATTAACGTACAACCCGACGATCGCCGGATTTATGGCCTTGAAGGCGCGGTGGATTATTTCATTGCTGATACAGACTGGAGTCTGGGAAGTAACTTCAACATCATTAAATCGGAAGTGAAGCAAAACGGTAAATGGCAAAAATGGGATGTCACTCTGGCTTCGCCATCTAAAGCAACCGCATGGGTTGGCTGGGCGCCAGAACCGTGGTCTCTGCGAGTACAGAGCCAGCAGACATTTGACCTGAGCGACGCCAGTGGCAACAAGCTGGATGGGTACAATACGATGGACTTTATCGGCAGCTATCAGCTCCCGCTGGGTAAACTGACCTTTAGCGTTGAGAATCTGCTGAATGAAGAGTACACCACCCTCTGGGGACAGCGTGCACCGTTACTCTACAGCCCGACTTATGGCAGTCCATCCTTGTATGAATACAAAGGTCGGGGTCGCACCTTTGGTTTGAACTATGCCTTAACCTTCTGATAAAAAAAGCCCCCCAGCCTGAGCGATGGGGGGCTAATATTCATGATAACGCTATTTTACGCCTTGTTATTCAGAACCAACTGGCCGTTGTTATCCAGCGGAATTTGCGTACCGGGATCTTTATCCATGCGGATTTTGCCCTGCTGATCGCCAATTTTATACGTTACGTCGTAGCCCAGCATTTTTTCTGATTTGTCATACACTGTTTTACAACGTTGTTGTGTGGTTGTGTACGTATCGTTTTCCTGCATTGACCCCTGAATCTGGTTACCTGCATAACCACCACCTAACGCACCGGCAACGGTCGCAATGTCTTTGCCGCGGCCACCACCAAACTGATGACCAATTACGCCCCCGGCAACCGCGCCCAGCACGGAACCGGCAATACGGTTTTCATCCTGTACAGGTTTACGGTGAGTAACCGTTACGTTACGACATTCCTGGCGCGGTGTTTTTACCGTTTCTTTAATCGGTGTTGCAGAGACGACTTGTGCAAACTGTGGGCCACGCTCAAAAACGTTTAGACTGGCCACCGCTGCAACACCCAGCGCAGCAGCTACGCCAATCCCTATACCCGCCAACATTGATTTATTCACGGGACTTCCTCCTTTTTTGCTATTAGCAACAACTTTGCAACAGAAGGTAAATAATGCCAATCAGATTACGGATGAAAATCGCGGAGAAAGGGGGTAAAGCAGCATGATTCAGAGAACTCTGAAAGAAAGTGCCGGATGAAGCATTCCATCCGGCATTATAAGCCAGTATTAGTGCAGTTTAAGACGCGGACGAATCACCCGGTTAATGCTGCCAACCAACATCATCAGGCCGGTTTTGAAGTAACCATGCAGCGCAATCTGGTGCATACGGTACAGTGAAATGTAGACAAAGCGTGCAATACGCCCTTCCACCATCATTGAGCCACGCGTCAGGTTGCCCATCAGACTGCCCACGGTAGAGAAGTTGGAGAGAGAAACCAGAGAACCGTGATCTTTATACTGATACGCTTTTAGCGGTTTACCGTTCATCTGCGCCAGAATGTTGTTCATCGCGCAGGATGCCATCTGGTGCGCAGCCTGGGCACGCGGCGGCACAAAACCCCCTTCCGGACGCGCGCAGGAAGCACAGTCACCAATCGCATAGATGTCCGGATCACGCGACGTCTGCAGGGTTGGTTCAACCACCAGCTGGTTGATACGGTTGGTTTCCAGACCACCAATTTCTTTCATAAAGTCTGGCGCTTTGATACCTGCTGCCCACACCATCAGATCAGCTTTGATGTACTCGCCATCTTTGGTATGCAACCCACCTTCGTCAGCGCTGGTGACCATCGTCTGAGTCAGTACACGTACGCCCAGCTTGGTTAACTCGTTATGCGCGGCGCTGGAAATACGCGGCGGCAACGCTGGCAAAATACGTTCACCGGCTTCCACCAGTGTGACGTTCAGCGCTTCATTGGTCAGCCCTTTATAACCATAGCTGTGCAACTGTTTTACCGCATTGTGCAGCTCAGCGGAGAGTTCTACCCCCGTTGCACCACCGCCGACGATAGCGATATTCACTTTGCCGTTCGCGCCCAGGTTTGCAGAATATTTCAGGAACAGATTCAGCATTTCCTGGTGGAAGCGACGCGCCTGGTGCGGGTTATCGAGGAAAATACAGTTCTCTTTGACGCCCGGCGTGTTGAAATCGTTGGACGTACTGCCCAGTGCCATCACCAGCGTGTCATATGGCACTTTACGCTCAGGGACCAGCAGATCGCCTTTCTCGTCTCGCAGCTCAGCAATCGTGATGGTTTTCGCTTCACGATCGATATCCATCACCGAACCCAGCTGGAACTGGAACCCATGGTTACGGGCATGCGCCAGATAGCTCAGCGCATCAACACCTTCATCCAGCGATCCTGTTGCCACTTCGTGCAGCAACGGTTTCCACAGGTGGCTGTGGTTTCTGTCTACCAGCGTGATTTTTGCCTTTTTCTTACGACCCAGTTTTTTACCCAACTGCGTCGCCATTTCCAGTCCGCCAGCACCGCCGCCGACAATCACGATCCTTTTCAATGGTGTAGTCAACGTGACCCCCTCAAATTTATTAACCAATTGTTAATTAAAAGTTATGTATATAGCCTTTAATTAACAACAAGTTACGATATTGAAAATGTTCCTCGAGACTGAGAATAACACGAACGGTGCATTGGTCATACCAAAATTGATGTGCATCAAGTTTTGATGCTGAAAAGATAGACAACCCAGACTTTTAGGACAAAAAAACCAGCCCGAAGGCTGGTTTTTTAAACGCTCAGTAAAGATTAACCTAACGTCTTGAACGCTTTGATTCGCTGCAAATGCGGGGAGATGTTTTTGAATTTATGGGTTTGTTCTTCATCCCATACAATTTCATAGTAATGATGCAGCTCCTCCGATGAACGCTGGCTGTTCAAGGCTTCATCATGGCGTGACAGAATAACCAGGCAGCGATCGCGATTTTTCTCGCGGAAGTTGGTCACACATTTTGTGGCGATATCAGCATACTCTTCCGGCCTGTCGATTTTCCCTTCCATATTCTCATACGGGAACAGGTTAGGGTTAAACACCACCTGACGAATATCACACAGGAAACCAATTCGTTCTGCCCAATATCCCCCGAGCCCGACGCCACAAATCAGCGGTCGGTCGTCGACATTAAGCTGCAGCATTTTGTCCACTTCTTTCAGCAGATGCTGCATATCATGTTTAGGATGCCGCGTACTGTAGCTAATCAGCCTGACATCCGGGTCAATAAATTGCAGTTGCAATACTTTCTCGTGGTTGCCCGGACTGTTAGAGTCAAAACCGTGTAAATAGATAATCATCGCATCCTCGCCAAACGTGCGTTAATGACCTGCTTTCTCTTCCTGCCAGCGCTCATGAAGCTGGTTGAGCTGAGCGCTTACCGTCTTCCAGCGTGCCGAGTCCATCAGTTCCTGACGTGAAAATGAACCGTTATGATACAAACGTGTAACACGTTCTGCATTGATCGGCGACAGATTATCTAACACACTGACCGCTCCCTTACGATTATTGCAGACCAGGATCATATCGCAACCTGCATCCAGCGATGCCTGCCCGCGCTCTGCGTAGCTCCCCATAATCGCCGCACCTTCCATCGACAAATCGTCGGAGAAAATCACGCCGTCAAAACCCAGCTCCTGACGCAGTACCGTTTTTAACCAGTGTGGCGAGCCGCTCGCCGGGCGCGGGTCCACATCACTGTAGATGACGTGCGCAGGCATAATGGCATCCAGTTTGTTTTCAGTGATTAACGTCTGGAATACCGACATATCTTTCGCGCGGATCTCGGCTTCTGAGCGAGGATCGGTTGGCGTTTCTTTATGCGAATCCGCCGTCACTGCACCATGTCCGGGGAAGTGTTTACCGGTCGTTTTCATTCCGGCCGCATGCATGCCATCAATAAAGCGGGTTGCCATCGCTAACGCTTTTTGCGGATCGGCATGGTAAGAGCGCTCGCCGATTGCTGCGCTGATATGCCCCACATCCAGAACGGGCGCGAAGCTAATATCAATATCCATCGCGATCATTTCACTGGCCATCAGCCATCCAGCTTCCTGAGCCAGTTTGCCCCCCTCTTCCAGCCCATGCAATGCAGCAAAAGATTGCGCCGCGGGCAGACGGGTAAAACCTTCACGAAAGCGCTGGACGCGCCCCCCTTCCTGATCCACTGCCACCACCAGATGATTACGCGATGCCGCGCGGATCTGGCGCACTAATTCACGCAACTGTTCCGGGTCATGATAATTTCGGGTAAAGAGGATCAACCCACCTACCAGCGGATGCGCCAGAATCTCACGCTCTTCAGCGTCCAGCTCATACCCTTCGACATCCAACATTACTGGGCCCACACTGCTCTCCTTATCCTTTCATTGTTAGCTGCCGCCAGGTTTCATCGGCCAGCCTGATAAATTGTCGATCGCCGGTTTGTTGCCAGCGATACTCAAACCACCCCGCCTTCAGCATCATTATCCAGATTTGCCATCGCCTGACCTGTCGCCAGAGCGCATCTTGCTCAATATGCGCTCGTTTGGCGTAGGCGCTAACCAGCCGTTGGTGCTGGGACTCATCGCTGACCCATACCGCCGCCAGTTCCAGCGCGATATCACCGTCGCCGGCATATTCCCAGTCAATCAGCCGCAGCCCTGAGTCTGTACGTACGATGTTGTCGCCGTGGACATCCATATGCAGCGGCCCCAGGCGCAAAGGTCGAGGCTCACCGCTTTTTCTTAGCCGCTTCAGGGCGCGCAACCAGCATGGCGTACGACGTGCTGGATCGCTACACTGCCAGTACTGCTCGAGTAGCGGCAGCAGGCTGATTCGCCAGCCGAATCGGGGCTGCTGGTGCAGATGATACAATAAGCCAGCGAGTTCGTCGGCGTCCGGTAATCTGGATTCTACCTTACCGTGAAAAAAGTCGACGACCATCCATCCGCGCGTATAAAAGCGAGGACGCGGCGCAAGACTTTCTGGCAAATGCTTTAACGCATGATAGTGGCGTAAGAAATGCGATTCTGGCGCGTAAGGATCGTGATGACAGCGCAGCACTAAACGGTGGGCTTGATGTTCGATGATGCAGCTCCCGCCGCTTAGGCCGCTCTGGCTGGCTGCGACGGGATGATACTGCGGGAAATAGCGCGACAGAACTTCATCGCGCGTCAGTTTGTTATTGTTGCTGAACGGCACCTTTACCTGACCAGATTATCTCGCCAGTTTGTACCAGCATTAATTGCATTTGCAGCGCAGGTGAATTGACGTTACCGGAAGCGCTGGAATAGAGCACATACTGCGCGCCAACGTTACGGGCAATACCAATCGCTTTGCTGCGTGTTCCCAGGCTGTCGTTAGGCGACAGACCTAACTGCTGCTTGGCTACTGCCAACTGCTGCGCAGAAACCAGGGTAAATTTACCATTATTCGCCAGCGCATTTCGCAAAGTCTCGGTGGCTTCACCCGCGTTTAACGAGCCGTTGGTACGGTTATTTACGCTATCAACCAGCAGAACGCCCCCTGCTTTCACACCCTCAGCTTGCAGCATTTTGCCGACCATCGGCTGCATTGCCCCGTTCCAGTCATAATGACGCTGACGTGGGGTTGGCTGCGCCGTTTGGTCCTCGTGTTCAATCGGACCCGGCTGCTGCGGTATGGTTGGCACCGTTGGTACAACCGGAACTGGCTGTTGCGGCTGCACGGGTTGTTCCGGTACTGGCTTCACTTCCTCTACCGGCGCGGGCTCACGTTGAGCCACACAACCAGAGAGAAACATCGCCAGCGCGGCAATCAATGCGTAGCGATTCATTTTGATCTTCAAGATTCACCCCTTACAAATAAAGATAAAGCCTAACCTTGTGCGCCCCCAGATAATTGGCGCTGCCGTACAGCGTTACCGACGAACGAGCCGGGATAGTCATGCTGCGTGGCGCTTCCAGAGGGTGCATCTCCAGCCCTCTGGCGTCATACCAGTAAAACCGATAATGAACGGTAACGGGTTCTTGTCTTTCGTTATAGAGTCGTGAGGATGCTGAGGCCTGAATATCAGACGTTGTTAATTCAGGCGGCTCTGCGGTGATACCCGCCGCCAGTACTGTTGATTCCATCACCAGAGACTGTTCATCACTGACCGGAATTTCCGGGTGTGAACGGCAGCCAGCCAGCAACAGCAGACCCAACGTAAGCGCAATGCATCCTCTGGTCATTTTTAAAGACCTTTATGCGCGAGCATTGGACCAAGCGCACGTCCACCCAGCAGATGCATATGAATGTGATACACCTCCTGACCGCCGTGACGGTTGGTATTCATAATCAAACGGTATCCATCTTCGGCAATGCCTTCCTGCTCAGCGATTTTCGCCGCCACTGTGATCATTCGTCCCAGCGCCTGCTCATGCTCTGCCGTCACATCGTTGACGGTTGGGATTAAAACGTTCGGGATGATCAGAATATGCGTTGGTGCCTGAGGTGAAATATCACGAAACGCAGTGACCAGTTCATCCTGGTATACGATGTCCGACGGAATTTCACGACGAATAATTTTGCTGAATATAGTTTCTTCTGCCACGACGTTTTCCTTTTTCATTAAGAGCCCATGCGTTGTGCCATGCTACGCCGGGTGACTCTGCGAGTATAGAGTATGAGCGAGTTACTCACGCTCTTTCAACTTTAACCCTCGATTTTTTAAGCAAAAAGCCCTGCCAGCGCTGTTCTTATAACCATTTCCCGGCGCTATCGCTCTGACATAGTACTGAAACAATATTTCATTTATGCGTAGCATTTGTTTACACATTGAATATGAATGCGTATATTTCGCATTTGCATTCTCATGCAAGAAAAATAATTAACAGCCAAAGGGTTCATTACGCAGTCACGTGATTCGAACTTAATATTAATAATTATCAAGGACTTTCCGATGTCTTTCACAACACACTACAGGGACGAACAGCATCGTTCTGCCATTGTCCCATCCCTCCTGGCAGCCTGTATTACGGCTGCGTTATTGCCTTGTACCAGCCTCGCCGCCTCCGCAGAAGAGACCGTGATCGTTGATGGTTCAGCCTCCGCCACATCCAGTGATGAGCAGGATTACAGCGTTAAATCGACATCCGCAGGCACAAAAATGCAGATGACACAGCGAGATATCCCGCAATCTGTCAGCATCGTCAGCCAACAGCGTATGGAAGATCAGCAACTCCAGACACTGGGCGATGTGATGGATAACACCCTGGGGATCAGTAAAAGCCAGGCGGACTCTGATCGCAGCAGCTATTTCTCTCGCGGATTCCAGATCGATAACTACATGGTCGATGGGATCCCGACCTATTTTGAATCCCGCTGGAACCTCGGCGATGCCCTTTCTGACACGGCCTTGTTTGAACGTATAGAGGTGGTTCGTGGTGCAAACGGGTTAATGACCGGCACGGGGAATCCTTCGGCATCAATTAACATGATCCGTAAACATGCAACCAGCCGCGAGTTCACGGGGAATGTCTCCGCGGAATACGGCAGTTGGAATAAGCAACGCTATGTGACGGATTTGCAAAGCCCATTGACGGCAGACGGCAACGTGCGTGCCCGCATCGTGGCGGGTTATCAAAATAACGATTCCTGGCTTGACCGTTACAACAATGAAAAAATGTTTTTCTCGGGGATTGTCGATGCCGATCTGGGCGACACCACCAGCCTGTCAGCAGGTTACGAATACCAGCGTATTGATATCAACAGTCCAACCTGGGGCGGCTTGCCGCGCTGGAATACCGATGGCAGCAAAAACAGCTACGACCGCTCGCGCAGCACCGCGCCGGACTGGACTTACAATGACAAAGACATCAACAAAGTCTTCGTGTCACTCAAACAGCGTTTCGCGGATACCTGGCAAACAACCCTGAATGCCACACATTCCGAGGTCAAGTTCGACAGCAAGATGATGTACGTCGACGCTTACGTTAATAAAGCTGACGGCACACTGATCGGTCCCTATGGCAACTATGGACCGGGCTATGATTACGTGGGTGGAACAGGCTGGAACAGCGGCAAGCGTAAAGTCGATGCCGTCGATCTCTTTGCCGATGGTGGCTACGACCTGTTTGGTCGTCAGCATAACCTGATGCTGGGCGGCAGTTACAGCAAGCAAAATAACCGTTATGAGAGCTCGTGGGCGAACGTTTTCCCCAACGAAATCGGCAGCTTCTATACCTACGACGGTAACTTCCCGGAAACCAACTGGAATCCGCAATCGCTGGCCCAGGACGATACCACGCACATGAAATCGCTGTACGCCGCGACACGCATTTCTCTGGCCGACCCATTGCATTTGATCGTCGGCGCGCGCTATACCAACTGGCGTATCGACACCTTGACCTACAGCATGGAACAAAACCACACCACGCCCTATGCGGGTCTGGTTTATGACATCGATGATAACTGGTCCACTTACGCCAGCTATACCTCTATCTTCCAGCCGCAGAACAAACGCGACAGTTCCGGTAAATATCTCTCCCCTATTACCGGCAACAACTACGAGGTTGGTCTGAAATCAGACTGGATGAACAGCCGTTTAACCACCACCCTCGCCGTATTCCGCATTGAGCAGGATAACGTGGCGCAATCAACCGGCGTACCAATCGCCGGTAGCAATGGGGATACGGCCTTTAAAGCGATGGATGGAACGGTCAGCAAAGGCGTTGAATTCGAAGTGAACGGTGCGATCACGGATAACTGGCAGATGACTTTCGGCGCAACGCGGTACGTTGCGGATGACAACGACGGCAATGCCGTCAATCCGAACCTGCCGCGTACTACAGTAAAACTGTTCACCCGTTATAACCTGCCTGCCCTGCCGGCACTGACCGTGGGGGGCGGAGTTAACTGGCAGAATCGAGTGTATAGCGATACCGTGACGCCATACGGCACGTTCCGTGCAGAACAGGGAAGCTACGCGTTGGTGGATTTATTCACTCGCTACCAGGTAACGAAGAATTTCGCCCTCCAGGGCAATATCAATAACCTGTTCGATAAAACCTACGATACCAATGTCGAAGGCTCTATCGTCTATGGTGAGCCGCGTAACGTCAGCCTCACTGCCAGCTACCAGTTCTGATAATACCCAGTCTGTAAAGTATCCACCTGCATGTCGGGTGGATTTACTGAAAAGCTAAAAAGCAAAGAGCCTGCTCAAGTTTCCTTAAGCAGGCTTCTTAAATATGGCTCCTCTGACTGGACTCGAACCAGTGACATACGGATTAACAGTCCGCCGTTCTACCGACTGAACTACAGAGGAATCGTGTGAACGGGGCGAATATTAGCGATGCCTGTCTGCGTTGTCAAAGCCTGAATGGATATTCGCGATCGTTTGCTGAAATATTCTTCATTTCGTCGTTTATTCAGACGTAGACGGTTGTTTTATACACTTTTCACGTTCAGAACGTGGGTATTTCCACAGCCAACGGCCTGTGACCATTCGCCAGTAAAATAACGCGGCCCGTACTGCCCAGTCGAAGAACATCCCCATCCAGACGCCAACGACACCCCATCCTAATACGATCCCGAGGGTGTAGCCGGCGACAACACGACAGCCCCACATCCCCAACATGGAGACCCACATAGCGAAACGGGCGTCACGTGCACCTTTAAATCCAGCAGGAAGAACCCATGATGCTGCCCATATCGGCATAAATGCCGCGTTCAGCCAAATTAGGATGACAATGACCTCTTTTACATCCTGATCGTGGGTGTAAAACGAAGCCATCACGCCAGCAAACGGGGCGGTTAGCCAGGCGATGGCGGTTAATCCGATTGTGGAGAGCCAGAATACATGCCGCAACTGGATTTCCGCCTGAGCAATCTGTCCATTTCCCAGACGTCTGCCGGTAATGATAGTAGACGCGGAACCTAAAGCGTTTCCCGGCAGGTTGATCAGTGCCGCTATCGAAAAGGCAATGAAGTTACCGGCAATTACGCTGGTACCCATACCCGAAACAAACATCTGCGTAAGTAACTTGCCACCGTTAAACAGGACTGACTCTATACTGGCAGGAATACCAATCCCCATGACTTCCCAGATGATGGCAAGATTCAGCGGTTTAAAATAGCTCTTCAGGGGAATGCGCAGCGCTGGGTTAAATCCAATCATCAGCACCCATATAATGGCGATGGCACCAATGTAACGTGAAATCGTCAACCCCAGACCTGCGCCGACGAATCCCAGCCCTTGCCAGGAAAAAATGCCGTAGATCAGGATGCTACTGATAATAATGTTCAGGATATTCATACCACCGTTAATCAATAACGGTATTTTGGTATTTCCGGCACCGCGCAGTGCGCCGCTGCCAATTAACGCAATTGCCGCAGCAGGGTAGCTGAGCACTGTTAATTCCAGATAGGTAAGTGCCAGTGCTTTTACATCAGGGGTGGCTTCTCCTGCAACGACATCAATAATCTGCTCACCGAAATAGTGAATCACCGCCGCCAGTACGACAGCAAATATCGTCATGATAACCAGTGATTGTCTGGCTGCGGCTCTGGCGCGTCGGCGATCGCGCTTTCCGAGACTAAAAGCAACCACCACCGTCGTGCCAAGGTCGATGGCGGCGAAAAATGCCATGATGACCATGTTGAAGCTGTCGGCGAGTCCGACGCCTGCCATAGCTTCTTTACCCAACCAGCTCACCAGGAAGGTGCTCAGTACTCCCATCAAGAGTACACAGGTGTTTTCCAGAAAAATGGGGACAGCAAGCGGGGTAATTTCGCGCCAAAAGAGAACTTTATAACGCTTGCGTTTAGCATACCAGGGCGTGCGGGATGCGACCTGGCGTAAGGCTGCGGAGACGTTCAAAGTGGACCTTAATGAAGAAAGTTGAAACCTCATTTCAAATGATGAGGGAGAATCAAAAAAGCTGCAAAGTTTTTTCCATTTAAAATGTCTGTAAATGCAACAAACTGTCGAGAGAAGCACCAATTGATCCCCAATGTAGGAATTGGGGTTTGACAAAAGTTTTTTCGCCGCTATGATAAGCCTCCACAACGATTCCTCTGTAGTTCAGTCGGTAGAACGGCGGACTGTTAATCCGTATGTCACTGGTTCGAGTCCAGTCAGAGGAGCCATATTTAAGAAGCCCGCTTAAGGAAACTTGAGCGGGCTTTTTGTTATTATGGCATTGCGACTAAAACATCAGGCCAGAATGGCTTCCAGTCGGGCTGTAAATAGCCAGCCAGAAACGTCAGGGTAATGAGACGCAGAGAATGCGAGATAACAATTTTTTGTGGCGGAGTCTTAATATGGGAGGCTAGCGCCAGCACCGCCGCCATCGCTCCGGGCACCGCACCCAAAAGCGCCTCTTCTTTACTCCAGCCCAACCGCCGCACACACCAGAAGTAGCTCAAGGTAAATTGCAAAGATAAGCAAAGTAATAACAGAGCAAAAAAAAGACTGAACTGGCGATGTTCACCATATGAAAAATCCCTAAACATCATCCCGATTGAGATACCGAGAGAAAGCTGGATGACCGTTATACTCCCCGGCATTGAGGTTACGGAGATCCCAACCCGCTTAAGTATAATCACGGTAAAGAGGGCACCAAACATCATACCCAGTGGAACATTACAGAACGTGAATCCCTGCCCAACGAGAAAACAGAGGATAATACCTGCCAACACTCTCATCGACGCCCTCTCCAGGTCAATTGTTCTATCACAAACTGATATCAGGCGAGGAGCCCCCCCCCGCCATCAGATTCACTCTTTGCTGGCTTTTTCACGCAATTCGGTCACCGGTACGCCACCAATTCCCCAGTTATCAGTATCGACTTCGTCAATAACCACAATAGTGGTGTCAGGATTTTTGTTAAGCACATCCACCAGTAGCTGAGTAACACCTTCCATCAGCTGTTTCTTTTGTTTATCGGTAACACCTTCATTGGTGATCTTAATATTTACATAGGGCATAAAAACTCCTGTAAACCAGATAATTATGGGAAATGCGCACAGAGAGAAGAGCGCAAACCCGTTAAACAGCAGAACAGAGTCATACTGCTTTTGAAAACTAGTTCTGCCGCAAGAACTATTAAGGTTATTAGCTGAAATATAACTATTATCATTATTTTCCAGAATATTTAACTTTGTTGTATTGCCAATAACTAATTGCTGCTGCGATAAATAAAGAGGCTGCCCCCAGCAATATGGAGTAGGTCATCCCATTTTTATTACTCTGAAAGACACTGACAACTAATGGGCCTAGAATTTGCCCTATCCCATATGTCAGCGTAACAAGACCGAGGAGATTAATCTTCTGGGGTGCGCTTATTTTTCTAGCCAGCGGCATGACCAAAGAGCTTGTACCCATAAATGTGCCGCCAAATCCAATACAACTAATGGTTAACAGCAGTGGCGAGTTAATAAATATGGCCATGACTACGCAACTCGCTTGCACAATTAAGTTAACGCTCAGGCAGGATAATATATTCCATTTGCGAGCAGCCCAGAGCCAGCCATAGCAGCCAGGAATAACAGCAAGGCCGACAATAGACCAGATATGGTCGGCTAAAAAAGTGTTGCCACCCCCCCTGGCCATTAACGGCAAATACGTGGCGACAATGATATAACCGAACCCCGCCAGGCCATACAGTAAGGCTAAATTCCACCACTGGATATCCGACTCCGCACCTGCGGCAGCTTTTACTGAGGAGATCATATACTTATCTTTCGGCAATAGCATCGTCAGTATGACGAAAAGTATCGCTGAAATTATGGCTGCGCCAATCCACAACACATGTGAATTTAAGGCGTAGGATACACCAGCAATGACATATTCATTGCCGATAAAAATGCCCATTCCTACGCCCGAAAACAAAGAGGCGATAACAAAAGGGTTATGAGTATGCTGAAGGACCAGCATTGAACCAAATATCATCATTCCCGCGCTTGCCACACCTGCGAGGAACCTGATTAACAAAATAATTTCTGGCTGGGTCACTTTTGCCATCAAAAAAATCAGCACGACGGTAAGTAGTGCTGAGACCAGTAACAACACTCTTAACTTATTGACAGCGCTAAAAATACCAAAAGAGAAAAGGAGGCTGCCCACAAGGTAACCTGCGTAGTTGGCGCTGGCAATTATGGATAATTGTGAAAAGGTAAACAGTCCTTCATGAAGCATAAGCGGGAGCATAGGCGTATATAAAAAGCGCCCAATGCCCATTCCTAAGGTCAAGACGATCATACCAAATACAGCAGTACTCAACTGACGGAGGCCAACAGCACTGTGATCGAGATCCATATTTTGGCCTCAAAAGACGAATTAAGTTTGATTGTTATCTTACACAAGGAAATGATAATAAAAAGTTAATAAAAATAACGAAAACATTCACTTTGAGTGATGCTTCTATGAACAGTACCTCTCTGAACTTGTTTAAAACGGTGGCGGAAACGGGCTCCATATCCGCTGCTGCACGTAGTCTGAACTGCGTTTCTTCGAATGTCACAACCCGCCTTAAACAGCTGGAAGCCAGCCTTGATGTCTCTCTGTTTGTGCGCGAGAAAAATCGACTCTACATTACCCCTGAGGGCGAACTGCTTCTGCGTTACGCCAACAAAATTTTGGCGTTGTTAGAGGAAGCAGAATTGTCGATGCTGGGAACAAAAGTGGCGGGGCCATTGCGAATTGGTGCAATGGAAACGACCGCAGCGGTACGTCTCCCTTCGATACTGGCGAATTTCCACCGCGAAATGCCTTCCATTGAGTTAAACCTGAAAACCTCCCCTACTGAGGCGCTGGTGCAACACATTCTGAACAATGAACTGGAAATCGCATTCGTTGCCGATCATCAGGGACTGCATATGGAAAATTCGCCCCTGCAATCACACGTGTTATGTCAGGAAACGCTGGTACTGGTAACAGCGGCAGAGCACCAGAATGTCATTACTGGCGCTGACCTCCAGGTGACAAGGCCGCTGGTTTTTGTTAAAGGGTGCAACTATCGCTCCCGCCTGGGAGAATGGCTGCGCCTACAGGGGATCGATTACGCCGATCCTCTGGAATTTGGCTCTTTTCAGGCGATCCTTGGCTGTGTGAGTGCCGGGATGGGGATTGCGCTGTTGCCAGAAAATGTTGTCAGACAGTATGAGAATAACTTCCCTGTCCGCAGTCATATGATTACGCCACAGATAGGTAAAGTGAACACCATGATGATATGGCTAAAAAGCCGCGAAGTCAGCCGGGTACTTAATCACTTTGTCTCGTTTATTACGCGGGCTTAAGTGATTACGTCTGGTAACGCCAGGCAGCCGGCGACCCAGTGTATTCATGGATGCTAAATATCTTATCCATAACAGGGACAGGCCACTTCACACCGTTGATTAAAGTTATGTAAATGTAAATTATTTACACTTTGCAATGATTGTAATTGCTAGTGATTATCATTTATTGTACGCAGGCAAAAAATGAGCCCCTGCCCGGGTCACTGTACGTTCCAATTACGCTGGGATATAAACGATGAATGCTCTGCCTCGCACTGGACTGCGCCGTATCACGCTTGCTTCTGCTCTCGTCCTCTCTGTCAGCCTGCCGGCTTTCGCCCAGGATGCGTTAACGCTGTATACCACCCGTGAACCGGGCCTGATTCAGCCCCTGCTTGATAGCTGGACGAAAACCAGCGGTATAAAAGTCAGCACGGTCTATATCAAGGACGGCATGCTTGAGCGTGTTAAAGCGGAAGGTAAAAACTCCCCTGCCGACCTGCTGATGACCGTTGACGCCGGGAACCTTATCGATTTAGTCGAAGCGGGTGTGACACAACCCGTGGAGTCAGAAGCACTGAAAGCGGCTATTCCGGCCAATCTCCGCGGTGCGGATAATCAGTGGTTTGCGCTGTCAATGCGTGCGCGAGTGTTGTACGCCGAGAAGTCAATGCCAATCGATAACTGGCATTACGAACAGCTCGCCAGCCCCGAGTACAAAGGTAAGGTTTGTATTCGTTCCGGTCAGCATCCGTACAATACGGCGCTGATCGCCGCGATGATTGCCCATCACGGCGAAGCAAAAACGGAAGAATGGCTGCGTGGCGTGAAAGCGAATCTGGCACGTAAAGCGACTGGCGGCGACCGTGACGTTGCCCGCGATATCCTCGGGGGTATTTGCGATATTGGCCTGGCGAACTCCTATTACGTCGGCCATATGAAAAACGCCAAAGAAGGCAGCGATGCACGTCAGTGGGGCGATGCAATTAAAGTCGTTAAGCCAACCTTTGAAAATGGCGGCACGCACGTCAATATCAGCGGCGCGGCAGTAGCACGCTATGCCCCCAATAAAGCCGATGCCGTTAAGTTGATGGAATATCTGGTTTCCGCACCTGCCCAGCAGCAGTACGCAAAAGCGAACTTCGAATACCCGGTACTGAAAGGTGTCACTCTCGATCCGGTGATCAACGCCACAATTGGTGAGATCGATGTCGATAAAATTCCGTTAACCGAAATTGTGAAATACCGTAAACAAGCAAGTCTGCTGGTAGATAAAGTTGGATTCGATCAATAAACTTCTACAGTTTCCGACGTTACGCGGCCTGGTTTCCGGGCCGCAGTCATTATTAACGCCGTTGCACCTTGGGGCGCTTTGCATTGCGCTTGGCGTCCTGACTCCCATCATTGCGCTTATCTGGCAAGCTACCCAGTCGGATTTATCGCACTGGGACAATCTCATTACGTTTGTGCTGCCTGCAGCATTAAAAAATACCGTACTGCTGTTAGCCGGTGTGGCAGTGCTGGTTGGCGTGATTGGCGTAGGCAGCGCCTGGGCCATCACAGCATGGGACTTTCCTGGACGTAAGATCCTCAGTTGGGCGTTGCTGCTGCCGCTGGCGATGCCAACCTACATCGTCGCCTTTGCCTGGCTCGATCTACTGCATCCGATTGGCCCTCTGCAAACCTTTATCCGCTTCCTGCTGGGCTTTGACAGTCCACGGCAGTTCCGGCTACCGGATTTGCGTTCGCTTTCCGGCGCGATTATTTTGCTCGGTTTAGTGCTCTATCCTTACGTCTACCTGACGACCCGCGCCACCTTTATCAGTCAACCGGCCCATTTACTTGAGGCTGCCCGTACGCTGGGATGCAGCGCTGCCGGGACGTTCTTCCGGGTCGCCCTGCCAATGGCGCGCCCGGCACTGGCTGTCGGCATCAGCCTGGCACTTCTGGAAACGCTCAACGATATTGGTGCATCGGAGTTCCTCGGCGTACAAACGTTAACCGTTACCGTCTACACCACGTGGATCTCTCGCTCTGATTTATCCGCCGCCGCACAAATCGCCTGCATGATGCTGATGTTTATCTTCTTCATTCTGACGCTGGAATTTTACGGACGCAGAAAGCAAGGATTCAGCAGCCGCAGCCTGCGGGAAATCCAACCCACTCGCGTGCCCGGCTGGCGTGGCTGGCTACTCGGCGCGGTCATTTCGCTACCGGTTATATTGGGCTTTGTGGCCCCGGTTCTCTTTTTGATGTGGGAAAGTGCCAAACGCTTAGGGGACACGAGCCCCCTTTCCGCCTCGTTGCTTTCAGCATTACAAAATACGCTCTTGCTGGCAGCAGGCACCACGCTGGTGGTGATTTGCGTCAGCTTGCTGGTGGCCTGGAGCGCACGCCATAGCGCAGCAGACAACGCGATGCCTGGCTTTCGTCGTGGCGTGATGCGTCTGGCCTCCCTCGGTTATGCGGTGCCCGGAACGATTCTGGCGATTGGTTTTTTGCCCCCAGCGATGGCTGTCGATCGTTGGCTGGCCGACTTACTGGATATTCGCGGGTTACCGCTGATGTCTGCCGGTATTTTGTTGGTCATTTGCTGCGCGATGCGTTTCCAGGCAATTGCCATCGGCGCGCTGGACTCCGGTCTGGGCCGCATCCCGCCGTCACTCGAACAGGCTTCACGATTGCTCGGCGAAAACGGTGCCGGAACATTTGCCCGCGTTCATTTTCCGTTACTGCGTCCGGCATTAGTGAGCAGCGCATTGCTGGTTTTTGCCGATGCGATGAAAGAACTGCCAACAACGCTGCTGTTGCGCCCGGTAAATTTCGAAACGCTGGCCACTCTGCTGTATGCAGAAGCGGCCCGCGGGACCTATGAAGAAGGTGCTATCGCCGCGCTAATGATTGTTTTAACAGGTACACTGCCCGTTATATTGTTGGTGCGTCACCAGATGACTCGCCGTGGTTAAGAGAGCAACAATGTCAGAAATCGCATTACGACTCCAGGACGTGCACGTTGCCTACGGCAACAGCCAGCAACCGGTCCTGAGCGGATTCTCAATGTCGGTACGCAAAGGAGAAATTGCCTGTCTGCTTGGCGCTTCAGGCTGTGGGAAAACAACGGTGTTGCGTGCAGTTGCCGGTTTTGAACGACTGCAGTGTGGAGAGATCTATGTCTCAGAGCGGCGTATCGCTGGCCCCGGCGTTCATTTGCCCCCGGAAAAACGTCATGTCGGCATGGTCTTTCAGGAATACGCCTTATTTCCCCATCTGACCGCACAACAAAACGTCGCCTTCGGTTTACGGCGTATGCCACGTGAAGCGCAACAGGCCAGAGTGACGGAGCTGTTGAAAATGGTGGAATTGCACAGTCATGCTAACCATTACCCTCATGAACTTTCTGGCGGGCAGCAGCAGCGCATCGCGTTAGCCCGCGCGCTGGCGCCACACCCAGAAATTTTACTGCTGGATGAGCCCTTCTCCAGCCTGGATAAGCGCACACGCGAGCGCCTTGGTAATGAGGTTCGGGATATTTTACGCGCCGCAGGCCAGACCGCGCTGCTGGTTACCCACAGCGAGCACGAAGCTCAGTTGATGGCGGACCATATCGGTTTTGTGAAAATGGGTCAGTATCAGCTTAAAAAAGCGGCCCACCATAGTCAGGGCTAAGAAAGAGCCGCGTAGTGGCATCGCTAATGTGTCTGCACCAGACTGATATTCACCGGCATCCCGGAACGGCGTTCCAGCGCCTGATTCCCACGATTCACATCCACGTCATTCCCGCTGATAAAAGTACGCAAAACGGGGGTGATGGGCAGCGGAACCTTTCTGTCAGATTCATATTCGGAGCGATTGCGGGACAGCGGTTCATGAACCTCAACCCAATGGCTACCGTCTGGCTCGGTGCTGAATTTTACCGGTCGGTCAATAATCTGAACACGCGTGCCAACTGGCACAGTATCAAACAGGTATTTGATGTCGTCATTACGCAGACGGATGCAGCCCTGGCTCACGCGTAGCCCAATACCGAAGTTGGCATTAGTACCATGGATGGCGTACAACCTGCCGATATAGATAGCGTACAGTCCCATCGGATTGTCAGGCCCGGCAGGCACAAACGCCGGTAAGCTTTCCCCACGAGCAGCATACTCCCGCCGGGTATTTGCCGTGGGCGTCCAGCTTGGTGCTTCCTGTTTACGTTCGACCGCTGTGACCCAGTTGCGCGGAGTTTCCCTCCCGGCCTGCCCAATACCAATAGGTAATACCTCTACCGTATTAGCACCCTCAGGGTAATAGTAGAGCCGCATTTCTGCGACGTTGATGACGATGCCTTCACGTACGGTATCAGGCAATATCAACTGTTGTGGCACCACCAGTGTGGAACCCGACTTTGGCAGAAATACGTCCACACCAGGATTGGCTTCGAGCATATTGCTCAATCCCTGTCCATACTGTGCGGCAAAAGCCTCCAGGGGCTGAGTATTACCAGCGGGAATCGTTATCGTCAAAGGGCTTCCTACCAGACGGCTGCCCTCAGGAGGCAATGGGTAGCTCACCGCCTGCGATCCCTGACTCGCGAGCAGCATAACAAGAGCACACAGCAGTTTTACACGACGCATCTTTTTCCTTTCCTTCGTCGCAGCAGATATCCGTTAAGTATAGCTTTTTTATCTGTTTTAGGGGGTTACGACGAGAATGCACATAAAAACCCCCGCCATAAAGCGGGGTCGTTAGCGGCTACGCTTCCTTGCCATCCGGTAATACAATATTACTGGCAGCTAACTGCCCCATATTGCTATACATCGCGCAGGCCGCTTCAACAATGGGCATCGCCAGCGCGGCACCACTGCCTTCGCCTAAACGCATTCCCATGTTGAGATACGGCTCCAGTTCCAGGTGCGCCAGTGCAGTACGAGCGCCCTTCTCGGCGGAGAAATGCGACGGGATCAGATAAGGTTTAATCTCCGGCGCTATCTTACAGGCAGCCAGTGCCGCCGAATAAGACAGGAAACCATCCAGGATGACCGGCAGACCGCAAGACGCCGCACCTAACATCACCCCCGCCATACCGACAAGATCAAAACCACCCACCTTTGCCAGCACATCAATACCGTCATTGCGATCCGGCTGATTGACGGCAATGGCTCGCCGTACAACATCAACCTTATTGCCTACCCTCGAGAGCGGCAGGTTAGCGCCGATACCGACCACATCCTCGGCATCGCTGCCGGTCAATACGCTGACGATTGCCGCCGCGGGAGTCGTATTGGCCATACCAAGTTCACCGACGCCAAACAGCGTTACGCCATCCCTGGCCAGCTCATGGGTATAACGAATAACTTCCAGCAGCAGTTCCTCGGCCTGAGAACGGCGCATTGCCGGGCCTTGAGCAATATTACCGCAGCCGCGCGCCACGCGCATATTCACCACGCCGGGAATGAGTTCAGCATCGATGCCGACATCAATCACATGTACCTTTGCCCCCGCCTGAGCAGCCAGCACGCAAACGCCGGTCGTCCCACGCGTCATATTAGCAGCCTGAATAGCCGTGACGATTTTAGGCGAAACGGCAACCCCTTCATCCCACACGCCATGATCGGCACACATCACCAGCATCGCTTTGCCATTCACATGCGGCACACCCTTCAGGCCTGGCATACCGGCCAGTTGCACAGCGAGAGATTCGAGTCGCCCAAGACTTCCCGGCGGCTTAAGCAGGCCATCAATATGTTGCTGCGCGCGCAACATTGCAGCGCTATCGGGAGAAGGGATCGCGTGAAGTAAAGAGGATAAAGTCTGCATAAGGGTTCCAGTATGTTGACTGACTCAAAGCAGAGCCAGCAGGAAAACCAACTCGCCAAGTTCAATGGCCGCACCCAGCGTATCGCCGGTTTGCCCACCTAACGTGCGTTTTAATAACTGCCCAAGAATGAAGATCGCCACCAACGTAACGACCAGTGCTGCCACACCACGCATACCGGGAAGTAGTACGGCGGCAAGGATCGCCGCAAATCCCAACGTGACGCAGGTTTGACGCCCGGAGACTTTGCCGATAAAGACATTGCCCAGCCCTTCTTCGCGCGCGTAACGATGTCGATACATCAGCAAAACAGCACAGCCCCGCCCGGCGACACAAGCCGCAGCAAGCGCCGCCAACATCGGTGTGCCACGCAAAGCCAGTTCGCTCACTACCAGCACTTTTGCCAGCAACACGAAAATTAGCGCCAGTCCGCCGTGGGTTCCCAGCCGGCTGTCGCGCATGATCTCCAGCATCCGTTCGCGTCGACGGGCAGAGAAAATACCGTCACAGGTATCCGCCAGGCCATCAAGATGAAAACCGCCGGTCAGCAGCGCCAGGGTCAACACTGCAAACAGCGCCGCCAGTGGGATACCGCACCAGGCCTGTAGCGCCATAAAGACCAGCCCCGTAAGCCCGCCCAGCACCACGCCAATCAGCGGGAACATCACAATGCCACGTGAATAGTGCTCGAAATCCAGTCCTTGCGACCAGCGAGCAGGAACGGGCAAGCGACTGATAAAAGAGAGCATTGCCCAGAACAACTTACTCATTTAATTTTGACTCCAATTCCTGATACCACCAGCCAGACCTCATCGGCTGCTGCCGCCAGTCGCTGATTCACGCGTCCTGCAATATCGCGAAAATGCCGTGCCAGACGGTTCTCCGGAACAATCCCCATTCCCACTTCGTTGGTCACCAGCACAACCTTTGCCGGGCAGCGCTGACAGGCAGCAATCAGCGAACGGATCTCATCCTCGATCGACTGCTCCATCGCCGCGTAATCCCAGCTATCCGGGTCACTGTCACCGCCCAGTGCAAACAGCAGATTGGTCACCATCGTGGTAATGCACTCCAGCAAAATGGCTTCCTGCGGATCGTTTTCTGCCGTTATCAGTTCATCGAGATGTTGCCAGCGTTCAGCTGTACGCCAGTGCGCAGGGCGTCCATCGCGATGATGCTGAATTCGCGCCGCCATCTCCTTATCAAAGATCTGCGAAGTCGCGATATACAAAACGTTTGGAGAATCCGCGATCAGCGCTTCCGCATGTCGACTCTTGCCGCTACGCGCACCGCCGGTAACCAGAATCATCATACGGGCTCCCGGTGTTGCTGCATGATGGTATAAATTTTCTCAATATCGATGTGTTGCCGCATCGCATCCGCCAGCAGATCAAACTGCTGCGATTTATATTGCGCGTAATGGAAGGTGGAATCCAGCGGTGCTAACCCTTTACGTACGCGCAGGCCATTAACCAGCGCCCGGGTAAATTCATCGCTGTCGAACAGACCGTGAAGATAAGTACCAAACGCCAGGCCATCCGGCGTAACCGCGCCGTCAGCCACATTGCCTCCGTCTTTGCGCAGCGTCATCACCGACCGGCATTCTTCGGTTAACGTCGTTTCGCCCATATGGATTTCGTAACCACGAACGGATAACCCCGCCGCGCCCGCCAGCCAGTCAGGCAGCGAGGAGGACATTTTTCCCTCAACCAGAGTGGTGGTTTTGTGCTGGGCAAAATGGGTGACGGTATTGAGCAAGCCCAGACCCGGCAGCGTGCCAAGCCCTGACTCCACTTCATCGATGATCGTATCGCCGAGCATTTGATAGCCGCCGCAAATCCCCACCACCGGCACGTTATTACGATGCAATTGCACGACGCCGTGCGCCATTCCACTCTCACGCAGCCACACAAGATCGCCCAGCGTATTTTTGCTGCCGGGCAGAATCACCAGATCGGCCCCCGCCAGTTCTTCAGGCTGGCGCACATAGCGCACGCGCACATCCGGCTGTGCAGCAAGCGCATTGAAATCAGTAAAGTTAGAAATGTGCGGGATTTGCACAACGGCGATGTCGATGTCGCGTTTATCAGTGCGCAAATATTTGCCCTTTTGCAGCGCAACGCCATCTTCATCTTCCAGATCCACATCCAGCCATGGCATGACGCCCAGTACCGGCACCCCGGTCAGCGCTTCAATTTGCTCAATACCGGAATACAGCAGCGCCACATCGCCGCGAAATTTATTGATGATCACCCCTTTGACCCTGGCGCGTTCATGATCGTGCAATAGCGCCAGCGTGCCGTAAATGGAGGCAAACACCCCGCCACGGTCGATATCCGCCACCAAAATCACAGGACATTGCGCCATTTCAGCCATGCCCATATTGACGATATCGCGATCGCGCAGGTTAATCTCGGCCGGGCTTCCCGCCCCCTCCAGCACCAGCACATCGAACTCTTGCGCCAGACTGTTATAAACTGACAGGATTTGATCCCGCAGACGCGGTTTGTACTCGTGGTAACTGACCGCATCCATATCGGTTGCCACTTTGCCCATCAGCACAACCTGCGCTTTACGGTCGCTGGTCGGTTTAAGCAGCACCGGATTCATACGCACATCTGGCGTAATGCCGGCGGCCTCAGCCTGAAAAATTTGCGCGCGGCCCATCTCTTTGCCCTCTGGCGTAATACCAGAGTTCAGCGCCATGTTTTGCGATTTGAACGGCGCGGTACGCAGCCCATCCTGATAAAAAATTCGACACAGCCCGGCGACCAACACGCTTTTACCCACATCAGATGCCGTTCCCTGCAACATTATCGCCTGCGTCATGACGCCTCCTTCAGTGCGTTCTCTCGCATACAACTAAAAAATTCAGCCTCTGTTTTACACAGCGGGAAGCCCAGCTCGGTGTGCAATTTCACCAGCCATGGCTGAGTTAACCCGGCTTGTTCAATAAGATCGGTACGGGCGAACACGTCACCCGGCGTACCGTGCGTCAGCACTTCTCCGCGACGTAAAACATACACCGCATCGCTGACTTCATAGATGAGATCAATATCATGGCTGGAAATAACCACATGATTTCCTTGCGCCACAATGCGTTTGATAATCTCGATCATCTGCGTACGCCCTGATGGGTCGAGACCGGCTGTGGGTTCATCCAGTAACAGATACTGCGCTTGCAGCACCAGCGCCCCGGCAATCGCCACGCGTTTTTTTTGCCCGTGACTTAAGCACTGAATCGGCTGATGGCGAAAATGCTGGGCGTCGACCAGCGTCAAGGCATCGTCCACCCGACGGGCAATTTCAGCCTCGTCCACGCCAAGATTACGTAGGCTAAACGCGATGTCACTGTCGATGTCGGTATAAAAGATTTGCTGATCGGGGTCCTGAAATACCGTTGCCACCTGCTGACGTAGCGCCAGCAGGCCGCGCTTGCTGTAATCCAGTGGTTTTCCTTGCCACATCACCGCCCCCTGTTGTGGGCGCAGTAAACCGCTCAGGTTCATAAACAGCGTGGACTTCCCACAGCCATTGGCCCCCACCAGTCCGGTGACGGCATGTTGAGAAAAGTCCAGCGTTAGCCCTTTGAGAATCGGGTCATCCTGGTAGCGAAACCAAAGCGCTGAGGTGGCAAGCATACTTTTCCTTACAGGTGAAAATCACCCTGATACAGTTTGATATCCAGTGTGGTGGTCATTTGCTGATAACGGATCAACACGCGGGTAAACAATAATCCCACCAGCATCGCCAGGGAGCGATAGCCTAATGGCAAGCTACGATAACCAAAACGCAGCGTTTGTGCGCGATGAATGGCGAGTGCCTCGTCTAACAGGATAAAAATAAAGCGCCAGGTCAGCAGAATCAGCTCGGTCATCAGTCGTGGGACATGTGCACGTTTGAGCAGGATAATTAACTGCGGAAACGGTAAATTCAGCACCAGCCAGAACGTTGCCGCCAGTGCAGCCAGGCTGCGCCAGAAGGTTTCATTTGCGGTGACAAGTCCTGGGGCGCTAACGCCCAACCAGTAGCTGCCAACGGGAATGCTGGCCAGCAAAGTCTGCGGATCGCGGCTAAAACTAAACAGGATGGTCACCACGCCGATCGTCAGAAATCCAAACGGTAACGCCATCCAGCGACACCAGCGCCAGAAAGAAACCCGCAGCAGCCAGCAACTGAGCGCCGCTATCAGCAACATCTCGATACCCTGCCCCAGCGGGGGCAGAGTAAAGGCCAGAATCATCATCATTAGCCAGAGCAGAAATTTCCGCACCGGTGAGACATGAAACCAGCGGCTTTGATAGCTAAGCCTGTCAAGCCCGGTCATCACGACGTTGCCTGCCCTTGGTATAACCCAATATGTAGAAAATTACGGCTGCGCCCAGCGATCCCTGGAGCGTAAACAGCAGGCTTTCAATCTCACCGCTTGCCGGTTCATATAACGGCTGGAACCACGGCTCATAATGCGGGGCAATAGCCTGAATCTGACTCTCCGCCTCACCGTCCGAGCCGCCGTATTCACCACCGTGATTGATAAAGAACGGCAGGATCACCAGCGCCACTACCATGCCCAATATAATCAGCGTCTTTTTCATCGTTAATGTCCTTGTGCGGTTATTAACTGGCGTTTGGTTAGCTGATCGTAAATCAGCACGGTGAGTAACCCTTCCGCAATCGCGATGGGGATCTGCGTCAGACAGAAAATTCCCATGAACTTAATGATTGAACCGGTAGCGCCAGCAGACGGATCCGGGAACGCCACGCCCAGTTGCACTGAGGTGACGAAATAGGTAACAAGATCCGCCAGCATCGCGCACAAGAAGACGCAAACATCACGGCGGAACCCCGCGCGACAGGCCAACTTCCACACCATATACCCAACAACCGGGCCGATTACCGCCATCGACATACCGTTAGCGCCAAGCGTCGTCAAACCACCGTGCGCCAGCAGCAGAGCCTGGAACAGCAAAACGATTGCCCCGAGGATGGCCACTACGCCTGGTCCAAACAGGATAACCGCCAGGCCTACGCCGGTAGGGTGTGAACAACTTCCGGTAACGGAAGGAATTTTCAGCGCCGACAGCACAAAAATAAAGGCGCCGCACAGTGCCAGTAAAACTTTCTGGTGATTATCTTCCTGCACGATTTGGCGCAGGCGCACCAGCCCGTACCACAGGCAGGGTAAAAACAGCAGCCACCATGCCAGCGCCCACATCGGTGGCAAAAAGCCTTCCATAATGTGCATCGCGAACGCTTGCTCAGGAACAATCATCAGTAATAGCGCCGCTGCCAACCCGCTGAAAGACAGCTGTTTTAGCTGTTGTTCAAGCTTCATTGTGCATACTCCCACTGTTTGTTGACCAGAATGGTCGAGAAATAAGGCAGCGGCTGATCGTCGCTCACCTCGTCGAGATGGCGCCAGCACTGCTCGCCCGGCAGCGTGGCTTCAGACATCATCAGTGCACAGTCCAACAAGCCTTCTTGTTGCAGCAGCGCTTTGATGCGCGCAAAACGACCGTACACTTTCATCAGCACCAGGCTGTCATGCTGCTTTAACGCCTGCTGAATTTCAGCTTCCGGCGCGGTACAGGAGACCACTGCCAGCGATTGTTGCTCCATGGCGAGCGGAGTTTTCGAACGCGCGGCAATCGCAGCGAAAGAGGTCACGCCCGGGACGATTTCTAACCAGTCAGGCGAACCAATACGCTGCAGTAAAAAGACCCAGGTGCTGAACAGCATGGCGTCGCCGAGGGTAATAAAACCTACCTGTTTACCCGCTTCCACTTCCTGTACCAACGCAGCAGCGACCTCATCCCAGACGGCCTCTTTTTCAGCACTGTCGGCACTCATCGGGAAATGGCAGCAGCGAACCTCGGTCTGCTCACCGATATACTCCCGCACAATCGACAACGCCAGACTATCGCCACCTTTACGCCCGGCTGGCGCATAAAGAATATCCAGCGCCCCAAGCGTGCGTGCTGCGCGCACGGTTATCAGATCGGCAGCACCAGGCCCGGTGCTCAGTGCATACAATTTGCCACTCATGCTGCTTCCTCCAACGCTACGTTCAGCGCTTGCTGTAAATGGGCGACGAACATGGCACGAACCGCCGGATTCTCACCCAGACCGCTGAGCCATGGCGTAGCTGGAATGCCTGCTGCGTTAAACAACGTTTTCCACGAATCCTCTTCATCGGAGGCCATATCATTGATAGCGTGGTCGCCTGCAACCAGCATTAGCGGCATTAGATGAACCGCCGTCACGCCTTCCTGACCTAAGCTTTCGATCAGCACCTCAACTTCCGGGTAGCTTTCCACTGCACCTACGCGAGCCGGGAAGCGCTGCGCCGTCATCATGTGGTCAAGACAGGCATAGGCAGCAAAGGCGTGATGGCTGGCCCCGTGCCCCATAAAGACCACTTTTTCATTTTCGCCAAGCGCCGGCATCTGCTGTTGCAGCGCCAGCATCAGCTGTGCGTAATCTTCAACGCTGCTCAGTAGTGGTACACCCAGCGTCAGGCGAGAAAACAGCGGGCGCATACTTTGTACTTCGCGGACAATTTTTTCGTATTCGTCGCCGTTGATGATGTGCAGCGACTGAATCGCGACATCCTGATACCCCTGCTCCGCCAGCTTTTGCAGCGCCTGCAGCGGCGTGTCGATTTCAATGCCGTCACGCTGCTTGAGCTTGCGGATAATCATCCCTGAGGTAAACGCCCGGAACAGGTCGCGGTCAGGGCAACTGGCTGCAAGATCGCGCTCACAGGCCACAATATTCTTCTCGCAGGTGTCGTGATAGCTGGTGCCAAAGCTGACCACCAGAAGCGCCTTTTTCATCTCTAACTCCTTAAGCCGCGGCCAGCCAGCGCGTTAAACGCGCCGCAAAGGCAGCCTGACTTCCCAGTAATTCTTCTCCCGTCACCAACGGTGCCGGGCGTGTAATCACGATGCAGGGGATACCGGCATCCAGACAGGGTTGCACTTTTTCCTGATAACCCCCTTCCGCGCCTGATGCCTTAGTGATCACCACATCAGCCTGACACTGGCGATAAAACGCAGCGTTGAACTCGGCGCTAAACGGTCCGCACAGCGCAAAGATCTCACCGACGCCAAATCCCAGGTCCGCGCATTGCTGAATGACTTCGGGTACAGGCAGGACGCGCGCCAGCAACGTTTTTTCAGGCAACTCTTCGCGCCAGGTGGCCAGATCTTTACTGCCGGTCGTCAGCAGCACGCGGTCACCGAAGCGCCGCGCAACCTCGCTGGCTTGCTGAATGCTCTGTACGGTATACAGGTGCGGGTGGGTTAAACCGCTTAACTGTTCAGGGCGCTGATAGCGACTCAGCAGTACGCCCGCCGCTTCGCAGGCATTCATGATGTTGCGGCTCACTACCTCGGCGTAAGGATGCGAGGCATCGATCACCCAGCGCGTCCGATTTTCCTGAAGCCAGGCAATCATTTGCTCACGTTCCAGACGCCCGCAGCGCACCTGACCTTTGATGTCTCCCGCCAGCTGCTTTCCCGTCGGGGTCGCAACTGACAGGGTGTAGGCCACGTTTGCCGCATCCAGTTGCTGGCACAGCATGCGCGCGTCGCTGGTGCCGCCCATGACCAGCACATCACCATAATTCACAGCACATAACCTCGTGGCGTGATCATCAGGCCGTCCTGTACATAGGTTGTTTTATTGCCCACGATCACCAGACTGGTCATATCCACCGGTTCAAAATCCATATCACCGAGCGTGGTCAGCCATTTTTCCTGCTTTTTACGTCCGGCTGACTTCACAATACCAACCGGCGTTTGTGCGCTCTTGCTGGCAGATAACAGCTCAAATGCGCGCGCCAGATGTCCTTCGCGACCCCGGCTGCGTGGGTTGTAGAAACAGATAACGAAGTCAGCTTCACCGGCAGCAATAATGCGTTTTTCGATAACCGGCCATGGCGTTAACAGATCGCTTAAGCTGATGTGGCAGAAGTCGTGCATTAGCGGCGCACCCAGCAAAGAAGCGGCGGCAATACTTGCGGTCATGCCAGGTATCAACCGGACCTCAACGTCCAGCTTTTGCTTGCTGACCAGTTCGAGCACCAGCCCGGCCATACCGTAAATCCCAGCGTCACCGCTGCTGATCAACGCCACGTTGTGACCCGCCTGCGCCAGTTCGATCGCTGCCTGACAGCGTTCAATCTCTTTGCACATCCCGGTTTTGATCACCTGCTTGTCGCCTGTGAACGCTTTTACCAGATGGGTGTAGGTTTTATAACCCACGATGATTTCCGCTGCCTGCAATGCTTCAACGGCTTCCATGGTCATCATTGCCTGCGAGCCAGGGCCAATTCCAATTACGCTTAACATCAGTGTGAAACTCCCAAAGTGATCGTGACGCCCTGTTCTCGCAGGGTCTCGCCTAACAGTTGTCCGTGGCTCAGCAGCCAGGCTGCAGGACCGGAAACGCTTCCTGTACCCACCGTTTTGCGAACAAACGATGAGGCCGGAAAACGGTGTTCATGCTCACGCAGCGCGTCAGCGGTAAAGGTTTCGAAAGGCACGCGGCAACAGGAGGCCAACTGGATAAGCCCTTGTTCGTCTTTTTTCAGCGTGATGCTGCCAATGGCTTTTAACGCCAGCGGGTCGAAGCGCTGTGCTTCGAGTTGACGTGCCAGTAGCGCTGCTAACAGTGGAAACGGCGTATCCCGACGACAGCCAATTCCGGCAACCACTCGCTGCGGTACCAGCTTCCAGTGCACAACTGGCAGCTCAGGCAGATTGTTGCGCAAGGTAATACAAATCAGCGCATCCAGTTCAGGAAGCTGATTGAGGTCGGTCACCGTGATAAATCCACGGCGGTCGCAATGGCTGACGTCCTGTGCCAGTTCGTCGTCCCACCACAGACCAACCCGTTTGTTGCTGACCAGCATCTGGTTAACAATTTTGACCGCCGAGCGGAAATCATTCATACGGGCATTTAACTGAAACGCCAGCGTGTCCAGCGCCGCCATATCGTTAACATCCGTCGCGGTGGTAATGACCGGGTCGGCCCCCAGCATCCCCGCCAGATAACGCGCCAGAGCATTAGCTCCTCCCGCATGACCGGAGAGCAGGCTAATGACATGCTGGGCACGTTCATCAATGACCACCACTGCCGGATCGCAAAATTTGTCGTTGACCAGCGGGGCCAGCACGCGCACCGCAATGCCGGTCGCCCCGATAAAAATCAGCGCCGAGTAATTCGCAAACGCTTCGCGGGCGGTATTAGCAAAGCCGTTTTCGAAGGGAATAAACCCCTCCTCCAGCAGCTTTTCACTGGTAAAACAGGTTACCGGCAGCATCGCCGCCAGACGTTTAGCAAGCACAACGCCGCCGGGGGTCAGGCAAAATAGCGCAAGTGATTCAGGCTTTACGGTATTCATGGCTAAAATCCGCCGCATAGAGTTTGGAGTAGTGATACTCCGAGCCCAGGAAATTACCGACCAGAATGAGCGCCGTTTTACGGATCCCTGCGTCGCGAACTTTGTCGCCAATATCTGCCAGGGTACCGCGCACGGTCTGACTTTCCGGCCAGGTTGCCTTGTAGATCACCGCCACTGGCGTGGCCGCCGGGTAACCGCCTTCAATCAGACGCTCAGCAACCCGGTGGATACGTTGGACGGAAAGATAAATCGCCATCGATGTCTGGTGACTGGCAAACGACTCCAGTTGTTCACGTTCCGGTACCGGCGTGCGACCTTCCAGACGGGTAATGATCAAACTCTGCGAAACTTCCGGTACGGTATACTCGACGCCCAACTCCGCAGCCGCGCCCAGGAATGCGCTAACGCCAGGCACCACCTGCCAGTCGATCCCGCGTTTAGTCAACTCTTCGCCTTGCTCACGCACGGAGCCATATAAGGAAACATCACCGGTTTGCAAACGCACGACGGTTTTACCGGCTTTCACACCCGCTTCCATCAGATCAAGGATCTGCTCCAGATGCAGTTCGGCGCTGTCATGACATTCCGCTCCGGCCGGGCAATATTCCAGTAATTCAGTGTTAATCAGCGATCCGGCATAGATAACTACCTGTGCCTGCTGGAGCAACCGGTACCCTTTGAGGGTAATCAGCTCGCGATCGCCAGGACCTGCGCCAACAAACCACACACTACGGGGATCAAAAATCTCAGACATGGGTTCCTTCCTTCTGACAGGCGATAACAAATACGGGGTTATTCGGTTTGAAATAGTGACCACTACCCAGCGTGGTAAGTGAGGAAACCTGCAGTTGCAGGCAATCCACACCCTGTACGCCAGGACGGTCCAGATGAGCCAGCGCGGTGTTGAGGTTTTCCTGAAGGATAAATGTCATCACCAACCGCCCTGCGGGATGCAATTGACGCATTGACCAGTCAATCAGTTCGGTCAGATGGCCGCCGCTGCCGCCCATAAAAATGGCATCGGCTTTTTCCGCGATAGTCATCGGCGCGATACCTGGAAAAATGTCGATATTTGCGCAGGCAAAATGCTGACGGTTTTCGTCCAGCAGCCTGAGCGCATCCGGATTACGCTCAATTGCCGTCACGCGTAATCCTGGGTATTGCAGCGCGGCTTCTATCGACACGCTGCCGGTTCCGGCACCAATATCAATCAGGTGACTGGCGCGGTGTAATTCAAGTTTTGAGAGGGCAAGTGCGCGTACCGCTTCTTTGGTCATCGGCACTTTCTCTCCACGTAGAAAAAGCTCATCTTTCATCGAGTATCACCACTGCATTCATGTCATAGTCGGCTGTAATTTTGCTCACAGGCAGGCAGTGGATACGCTCATTGTCCATCGCCAGGTTTTCGCCAATCACCATCCAGCGATGTCCTTTGCCTCTGGCAACCAACTGCTGTGCAATTTCACGCGGACCACACAGCGCGTCGGTCACCATCGCAACCTTGTTATGTCGCGCCAGTTCATCAAAACAGACACTGCGACCATGGCTACTGGTGAGCCACATGTCGTTCATATCAATACCAGCTTGCGCACACAGATACTGCACCGCGCTAATGCCGGGAATAATGCGCACATTTTCAATACCAAAATGCGCCACCATCCGCGTGCCAATGCCGTAGAACAGCGGGTCGCCGGATGCCAGCACCACCACGTTTTGCGCCTGATGTTCGCCTATCCAGTTCAATAGCTCCGGAATATTGGCGCCAAGAGCAAACCGCTCACCGGCAAAATCCGGGAACTGCTGCAGATGTCGCTTGCCACCGATCAGCACATCGGCCATTGCAACCGCATCGCGCGCCACCGGCGTCATCAAATGCAACCCTGCGGGCCCCATCCCTACAACGGTTAACATTGCATCTCCTCAGCGATCTCGGCGATCGGGCGATTGCTCCCCAGCACCTGGTTATCAAAAGAGAACATGATGGCGTCGCAGGTCGGGGGATTTTTGGTAAAACGCAACGTTTGCAGGACGCGCATACAGATGCGCCTGGCCAGATGGTCATAAATGTGCTGGAAACCATACGCTTCGATGTGTTCCATCGCCGCCTCGGTGGTATCGCAGTCGCTGACCAGCGTCAGTAGTTCCAACGGCGCGCCAAGTAATGCGAGGTGAGCCACCAGCGTTTCCATGCGGGCATCAGCGATATGACTGTGGGTATGGAAGATCCCTGCCGCGATTTTGATAAGTTTGCCGGGGTGGCCGACCAGCACGATCTGGCGGAATCCCAGGCGTACCGCTTCTTCAATCATGTAACCGACAAAGTTGCTCATAGTGACCACAACCTGTGTGTCGATCCCCATTTGCTCACGCACAAAACGTTCGCCGTGATTACCCGGTACCAGTACTACGCGATCCAGCCCTGCCGCGCGTTTGATCTCCAGCTCCAGCGATAGCGAACGTTTCCAGCTCTCTTCTGACATCGGCGTAACAATGCCCGTGGTACCAATGATCGAAATACCGCCCAGAATCCCCAGCCGCGAGTTGTAGGTTTTTTGCGCCCGTTCTTCACCTTCAGGCGCAAAAATCTCAATTTTTGCCCCGCGATTTGGTCCAATCGCTTCACGTACTGCGGACTCAATGGTCTGACGAGGTGTCCGGTTAATCGCCGAACTGCCCACCGGCAAACCAATCCCTTTACGGGTCACCGTACCGACACCTTCACCGCCCTGTAAGACGATCTCTTTGCTATCGTCTAACGTCACGCGGGCAAAGATCAGCATCCCATGCGTGGCGTCCACATCATCGCCACCATCTTTGCGGATGGCGGCAATCGCCTGCTGCCCTTCGATATGCGGTGACTCCACGTTCAGGCATAACGTCACCCCGGAAGGCGTCACAATGGAAACCTGATGGATCAGATGCTGGCGCAGCACCATCAACGCAGCGACTTTTGCCGCCGCCGTCGCACACGATCCCGTGGTGTATCCTTTACGCAGCGCTTTACCGTTGTGCCACACTGGCGTGTCGAAGGACTGGTCGCTCATCGCACCCCCTGCATGTGATAAAGCATGGCGTTGACGATAGCGGCGGCGACGTTACTGCCACCTTTGCGACCTAATGCGACAATGGCGGGCAGATGACTTTGTGTCAGTGCGTCCTTCGACTCCGCCGCGCCAACAAATCCTACCGGTACGCCAACCACACCGCTGACAGGTGCATCATGTTCCAGCAGTCGGAACAACGCGGTTGGCGCATTGCCAAAGACAAACAGTTTTTCGCCCTCTTCCTTCACGGCAATGTCGACTGCAGCCATTGAACGAGTGATCCCCTGTTCTTTTGCTGCCCGCACCACACGTGGGTCGCTGATGTAACAGCGGCATTCGCCACCGAATTTTGCCAGCAGGTTTTTGTTGATCCCGGAAAGCGCCATCGTGGTATCGGTATAAATCACGCTCGGACGACTCAATGCAGCGCAAAACTGTTCCAGCACATCGCTGGAAAACCACAGAATGTCCAGCCAGTCGAAATCCGCGGTGGTGTGGATCACCCGCTTGATGATGGCTTCATGCAACGGACTGGCAAACTGATAGTCCGGGCGGGTTTCACTGATAATCTCGCCAATGATGTCGAAACTTTTGGCCTCAATTGCTTGAGGCTGCTGGATATAGTGCATTTTGTTGTCCTCAGGCGACACCGAGCCACAGCCAGCGCAGCGCAATAAAAAGCGCCAGTGCCAGGGTCGATGCTACCCACATCAATCGAATCGTTTGGGAAATGTCGTCTACAGAAATGTCTCGTTGTTGATCGCCAATCCACGGTTTTTCAACGCGCTCGCCGAAGTAGTCATTGGGCCCTCCCAGGCGAATACCTAATGCGCCGGCCACAGCAGCTTCCGACCATGCGCAGTTTGGACTGCTATGGTTGTAGCGATCACGCCAGCCAAGCTGCAAAGCGCGTACGCCGTCCTGGCGGCATAAAAACGCCGCCACACCCAGCAACAGCCAGCTCAGTCTTGCCGGAATAAAGTTAGCGACATCGTCCAGACGGGCGCTGACCATGCCGATAGCACGGTACTTTTCATGTTTGTACCCCACCATTGAATCGAGGGTATTCACCGCTTTGTAGGCCATCGCCAGCGGCGCACCGCCCAGTAAGAGGAAGAACAACGGCGCGATGATGCCGTCAACGGTGTTTTCCGCCACGGTTTCCACCACGGCGCGGTTGATCTGTTTTGGTTGCAGCTGTGAGGTATCACGTCCCACAATCCAGGAGAGTTTTTCCCGGCTTTCGGCAAGATTATTGGCACGCAATGGACGCTCTACATCCAGCGCAGCATTTGCCAGACAACGCCCCGCCAGCACGGTAAAGATCATCCACACCTCTACGCCCCATCCCAGCCACGGGTGAATGGAATTCGCCAGTGTCAACACCCCCCAGGAAACGCCCCATGTCACACCAACCACCACGAGCCACATCACGGCACCGCCGATTCTCAGCGTGCTATCACTATGGCAATAACGCCGAATGACGCGCTGGATTGCGGAGATAAGGTTGCCGATCCAGCGCACCGGATGCGGCCAGTTCTGCGGATCACCAATGATAAAATCCAGCAGCCAGGCAACGCACCACGCAAGGATCGTCATAGCGCGCTCCTCGCGGCTGTCAGCCAGTGGCTAAGCATCTGCGGACGTTGAGCAAAATGAACGTGCAGATAACTGGCGAAGGTGTTTCCGACCTGCCAGCCGCCGGACCAGGCTTGCAGCGTTTTGCCATCACGCACCTTGCGGCAATTCATCACCGCCGGGGTTTCAGGGGTAAAGTCGGAATAGTGGAATTCATGCCCGCGCAGGACTTCACCGGCCGTTGCCAGCAATGTTTGCTGTGTGGCTTGTGCCTCGCAGTAGCCAAACCGGGTCAGCCGTTTGCCCATTTTGCTGTGCCCAGGAATGATATCCGCCATTAGCCAGCAATCGCCGTTGCTGTCCTCCAGCGAGCTACCGAGATACATCAACCCTCCGCACTCTGCATAAATAGCGACGCCACGCTGATGCGCCGCTCGCAGTTGCTCCAGCATGGTGACATTACGGGCCAGGGCCGCAGCATGCAGTTCCGGATATCCGCCGCCTAACCAAATCATCTGACAGTCTGGTAAACAGGTATCATGCAGCGGGCTAAAACGAACAATATTGAGGCCCGTACGCGCCAGTAATGTAATGTTATCCGGATAATAAAAGTTGAACGCCTCGTCATCAGCAATGGCCAGCGTTAGCCCTACCCCTGCGTCTGCTGCCGGTAGCGCGGGCCATTCGCCAACAGGAAGGGTGTTTAACTGGCTTAATGCCAACAACGCGTCGATATCCAGCGTCTGTTCCAGCGTCGCGGCAAAATCCTGCCACGGCTGCTGGTTGATAACTGACTCACGAGCGGTAACTAAACCCAGATGACGTTCAGGAAGCGCGACGCCCTCCATGCGGGGAACGTAGCCTAATACAGGCACGGAGCAGTAACGCTCAATGGCAACTTTGAGTAGCTGGTAATGTGTTTCGCTGTTGACCCGATTAACAATCACGCCTGCAATGTTCAGACTGGGATCAAAATGCTGGAATCCCATCACCGTGGCGGCTATCGAAGTGGAAACCGCCTTACCATCAACCAGCAAGATGACCGGGCAACCTAACTGTTTCGCCATCGCCGCAGTACTGCAGTAATCAGGGTCTGTACCATAGCCGTCATATAACCCCATAACGCCTTCGATAACGGCAATATCCGCGTGCTGCATCTGCTCGCAAAATAAGGCATTCAGTGTAGAGGTGGGTAGCATGAAGCTATCAAGATTACGGGAAGCCGTGCCGCACACCGCGGTGTGCCAGCCAGTATCAAGGTAATCAGGACCGACTTTGCATGGCTGGACGCGTAAACCGCGCTTTTTCATCAGGCTCAACAGGCCCAGCGTCACCGTGGTTTTGCCACAGCCGCTACCGGTACCTGCAAGAACAAATGCGTGAAAACTGGCCGCCATACCCTGATCCTGTTCAGGGTGGTAGGGGTGTATAGATACCCAGTCTCTCGACTGTATGCATCTGCGCAACCCACTTCCCACCGAAGTTGTTGGTAGTCACCGACAGGCAGGTCTTCTGGCTTAGCGTCGTCCTCGCCCGTCCTTCCCAATCTTGCGATCAGTGGTCTATACGGGGTCGTCAGCATCACAGCAGCGGGGGCTGCGGGGGATTCTCACCCCCTTCCCTACCACAAATGTGGCAAACCTGTCAGTTCAAGAGCCGATTTAATTTGGCTCTGTGTCTTGAGGCAAATTCACGACCTCATGACAATAATTCAATTTAATATCTTGCCGGGTACATTCAACCAATGTTATGGCCTCAACCCGTTTATTCATATGTTCATTTTTTGAATGAAAGCGTCATTAAAGAATAAAGAAAGTCTTTCACACAGACACTGTATCTCATCACAAAAATAAAAACTGGTGCAGTTTATCCCTCAAATACTATTATTTTGTTGCGCTATGACAATTTATTGACTGCTGTAGTTATTTTTCATTTTATAATGACTGACATAGCGTACGATATCAAAAATCGGCAATAGCAAATTATTGCTATTTAAGCTGTCTCTTCAGATGAGGTGACATTTATTTGCTGACGGAAAGCCTGCGGCGTAACCTGGTACGTTTGACGGAATACTTTGCAAAAATAACTGGTTTGTGAAAAGCCTAAATTTCGCGCAATACTGGCGATGCTCCAGTCGCTATGACAAAGCAACTCTTTGGCACTCGCCATTCGCTGTTGATTTACCCATGCGTTAAACCCTATCCCCTGATATTTTTTGAACAATTTGCTGAAATAGTAAGGACTGAGATAAACGTGAGAGGCAACATCTTCCAGACGCAGCTCGTCTGATAAATGCGCATCAATATAGCGCAAGGCTTTCTTCATTTTACTGTCATGCGGATTGGTACTGCGGTTAGCGCGTACCGGTTCTGACTGCTGCGGATTGTCTTTGATTACGACGAAATTCAGTTGTTTTTTAAGACAGTTTTCTACAATGAGCTTTAGCAAATCCGCGGAAGCAATAACCCGCGAATAGTCCATTTCCGGTACATTACGAAATTCACTCACCAGTTCGGGATCGGCTTGCCAACGGTCGTCCACGTTCAGAATATCCACCAGCCCCACGTCATTGCTTAGGCGCACCTGGCCACATAAGACAAACCCGACCAGATGTCCCGCAATGACCAGCGGAATGGAGAAGTCGGTAAGTCCGGCATGGCAGCGATAAATGCAGGGTTGATCGGATTTTGAAGCTTCCAGTCCCCCACAGCGATCGCTCATACGACATCGTGTACTATGCTGAGGATGCTGGCGCATCAACTGGCAAAAAGGAGTGAAATTAAAAAGCTCAGAAATTTCATCACCGTGAATATTGACAACCACAACAGCCAGACTGGTGGCCTGCGCAAAATCCTGTGCGATTTTATTAATGAGTTCTGAGTTCAGGGCACTCGCAGAAATCATGATAAAACCTCTCAGTTAATTTATTGTTATAAATAAAACACATTATTTACATCTGCTTTTCATCTCGCTATCCAGAGCAATGATAAAAGGCGTATTCGAACATAACAAAAGTCTCCCATTCTTGGGAGACTTTTTAAGCGGTTCAGGAAACCTGATCACGAAAACAGTTATTACATTTCAAAAATAAACATTTTCCGTGAAGCTAACGCTCATTTTCCTCCAGCTTACAGCTATTACACGGTAAGTTTTTGCCAATAAAGTAACGATAAATTGCTGCCCCCGCACAAGCGCCAATGATAGGTGCCACGATCGGGACAATAAAGTAAGGAATATCACGCCCCCCAGTCATCGCGACATCCCCCCAGCCCGCCATCCATGCGAACAATTTTGGCCCAAAATCACGAGCCGGATTCATGGCAAATCCGGTAAGCGGTCCGGTCGATGCCCCAAGAACGGCAACCAGAATACCGATCAGTAGTGGTGCCAACGGCCCCCGGGGAATCCCATTGCCATCATCGGTGAGCGCCATGATCATCCCCATCAGAATGGAGGTAATCACAACTTCCACCAGTGCAGCCTGCCAGACGCTGAGTGCAGCGGCAGGATAAGTGCTAAATATGCTGGCAAGCTGCAAACTTTCGAGGCTACCCCGCACCATGTGGTGGGCGGTTTCATACTCGATAAACAAACTGCCATACAACAAATAGGCGAGCAGAGCGCCACCAAAGGCACCAGCCACCTGAGCAATGGAGTACGGCAACACTTTACGACCTGGAAAACAAGCAAACAACCACAGTGCGATGGTGATAGCGGGATTGAGATGTGCACCTGAGATCCCTGCTGTCAGATAAACTGCCAGAGAGATCCCCAGTCCCCATATAATGCAGATCTCCCATAACCCTAAACTGGCACCGGCTACTTTCAGGGCGCTCAGGCATCCAATGCCAAAAAACAAAAACAACCCGGTACCCAAAAACTCGGCAATGCATTGCGCTTTTAGTGAATCGTTCATTGTGACACCTTCTAAGCAGAGTTCGTGTCTTTACCAGCGGACTCCTTGCTGGCAAGTAGAATACTTCGAGGCTTACTATAAAAAGCCATGTCGGCAAATTGTTGGCAATCTGCGGGCGGTATGACTTTAAAAATCGTGTTGCGATAGCAAATTCTTGCCATCACTTTTATTAAACAAAGCCAGATGACGGGGAATTTCTCTATTATTTGTACATTTTAGAAATAATAAAATATTGCCAATAGCATAATCTTGTTTTCAGATAACCGTCACAAATTCATTTTCCCCGCATAGCAAATGATATTTCACCTGTCACGTTCAAAAGTGTAAATATGGAATTAACATAACCAAATAATCACATCAACAAATCTAAAAATAATCAATAAAATCAACATAATAAAATAATTAACAGCAATTTTATATCACCAGTTCCTCACTATTTTTTCTCTCATACATTCAAGTCAGCCATTCTTTTTCCTCGCTTCTTTTTATAGTCATGAAAATCGGGACAACCCAGGCGAGGTCTTTATGCAACAAGAAGCGTTAGGAATGGTAGAAACCAAAGGCTTAACTGCAGCCATAGAGGCCGCAGATGCAATGGTGAAGTCAGCCAATGTAATGCTGGTCGGCTACGAAAAAATTGGTTCGGGACTGGTAACAGTCATTGTCCGCGGTGATGTCGGCGCGGTTAAAGCAGCAACAGATGCCGGTGCCGCCGCGGCCCGTAACGTGGGAGAAGTGAAAGCCGTACACGTCATTCCACGTCCTCATACCGATGTCGAAAAAATCTTACCGAAGGGAATTAGCTAATGAGCAGCAATGAGCTGGTTGAACAGATCATGGCGCAGGTGATTGCTCGCGTGGCGACGCCGGAACAGCAGGCTATCCCTGAAAATAATCCTCCAACACGAGAAACGGCTATGGCAGAGAAGAGCTGCAGTTTAACGGAATTTGTCGGTACTGCGATTGGCGACACCGTCGGCCTGGTGATCGCCAACGTAGATAGCGCCTTACTGGACGCGATGAAACTTGAAAAGCGTTATCGCTCCATTGGCATCCTTGGCGCACGTACTGGTGCGGGTCCACACATCATGGCTGCTGATGAAGCGGTGAAAGCCACAAATACTGAAGTCGTCAGCATCGAGTTGCCGCGTGATACCAAAGGCGGCGCTGGTCATGGTTCGCTAATAATTCTCGGCGGTAACGACGTTTCTGACGTGAAGCGCGGGATTGAAGTTGCGCTGAAAGAGCTGGATCGCACCTTTGGCGACGTTTATGCCAACGAAGCCGGTCACATCGAGATGCAATACACCGCACGCGCCAGCTACGCGCTGGAAAAAGCCTTTGGCGCACCGATTGGTCGTGCCTGTGGCGTCATCGTCGGCGCACCCGCATCCGTAGGTGTCCTGATGGCCGATACGGCGCTGAAATCCGCCAATGTTGAAGTGGTGGCCTACAGCTCCCCCGCCCATGGCACCAGTTTCAGCAACGAAGCCATTTTGGTCATTTCCGGTGACTCAGGGGCCGTGCGTCAGGCTGTTATCTCAGCCCGTGAAATCGGTAAAACCGTGCTGGCGACCCTCGGCTCAGAACCCAAAAACGACCGTCCGTCCTATATCTGATATCAGTGAGGCTGATTCATGAGATCGAAAAGATTTGAAGCACTGGCGAAACGCCCTGTGAATCAGGACGGCTTCGTTAAGGAGTGGATCGAAGAAGGCTTCATTGCGATGGAAAGCCCGAACGACCCTAAGCCGTCGATTAAAATCGTCAACGGGATGGTCACTGAACTGGACGGCAAATCCGCCAGTGAATTTGATCTGATTGACCACTTCATCGCGCGCTACGGCATTAACCTGGCTCGCGCTGAAGAGGTGATGGCGATGGACTCGGTTAAACTCGCCAATATGCTTTGCGACCCCAACGTCAAGCGTATGGACATTGTTCCTCTGACCACGGCAATGACGCCAGCGAAAATTGTGGAAGTGGTTTCGCACATGAACGTCGTTGAGATGATGATGGCCATGCAGAAAATGCGTGCCCGCCGTACCCCATCTCAACAAGCGCACGTGACTAACGTCAAAGATAACCCGGTACAGATTGCCGCCGATGCTGCAGAGGGTGCCTGGCGTGGCTTTGATGAGCAGGAAACGACCGTTGCTGTTGCACGTTACGCGCCGTTTAACGCGATTGCACTGCTGGTAGGTTCGCAGGTTGGACGCCCAGGTGTGTTAACTCAGTGTTCTCTGGAAGAAGCCACCGAGCTGAAACTCGGTATGTTAGGTCATACCTGTTATGCGGAAACGATCTCCGTCTACGGTACTGAACCCGTCTTTACCGACGGCGACGATACGCCATGGTCAAAAGGTTTTCTGGCCTCTTCTTACGCTTCACGCGGCCTGAAAATGCGCTTCACGTCTGGCTCCGGTTCAGAAGTTCAGATGGGCTACGCCGAAGGCAAATCGATGCTTTATCTGGAAGCGCGCTGCATTTACATCACCAAGGCAGCTGGCGTTCAGGGTTTGCAAAACGGTTCAGTAAGTTGCATTGGCGTACCTTCAGCCGTGCCATCGGGTATTCGCGCGGTGCTGGCAGAAAACCTGATCTGCTCGTCACTGGATCTGGAGTGTGCCTCCAGTAATGACCAGACCTTTACCCACTCCGATATGCGTCGTACTGCTCGTCTGCTGATGCAATTCTTGCCGGGTACAGATTTCATTTCATCTGGTTATTCCGCTGTTCCGAACTACGACAACATGTTCGCCGGTTCCAACGAGGATGCCGAAGATTTTGACGATTACAACGTCATCCAGCGCGATCTGAAAGTCGACGGTGGTCTGCGTCCGGTGCGAGAAGAAGACGTTATCGCCATTCGCAATAAAGCAGCTCGCGCACTGCAGGCCGTATTCGCCGGGATGGGATTACCGCCAATCACCGACGAAGAAGTCGAGGCCGCGACCTACGCCCACGGTTCAAAAGATATGCCAGAGCGTAACATCGTTGAAGACATCAAATTTGCGCAAGAGATCATCAATAAAAACCGTAACGGTCTGGAAGTGGTGAAAGCTCTTGCTCAGGGCGGGTTTACCGATGTCGCTCAGGACATGCTCAACATCCAGAAAGCCAAGTTAACCGGGGATTATCTGCATACCTCCGCCATTATCGTTGGCGACGGACAGGTGCTGTCCGCAGTAAATGACGTCAATGACTATGCCGGTCCGGCAACAGGTTATCGCCTGCAAGGCGAACGCTGGGAAGAGATCAAAAACATCCCTGGCGCACTAGATCCCAACGAACTTGGCTAAGGGGTGAAAAATGGAAATCAATGAAAAGCTGCTGCGCCAGATAATTGAAGACGTACTGTCTGAAATGCAAACCAGCGACAAACCTGTCTCATTCCGCTCAACGACAGCGGCTAGCGCACCACAGGCTGCAGCGGTACAAGGCGACAGTTTTCTGACTGAGATTGGCGAAGCCAAACAGGGCCAGCAGCAGGATGAAGTGATTATTGCCGTAGGGCCAGCGTTTGGTCTGTCGCAAACCGTCAATATCGTCGGTATACCGCACAAAAATATCTTACGCGAAGTGATTGCCGGTATTGAAGAAGAAGGCATTAAAGCGCGCGTTATCCGCTGCTTTAAATCCTCTGATGTGGCGTTTGTTGCCGTGGAAGGTAACCGCCTGAGTGGCTCCGGGATCTCTATCGGCATCCAGTCAAAAGGCACCACGGTTATTCATCAGCAGGGATTACCGCCGCTTTCTAACCTGGAGCTGTTCCCTCAGGCACCGCTTCTGACGCTGGAAACCTACCGTCAGATCGGTAAAAACGCCGCGCGTTATGCCAAGCGTGAATCTCCGCAACCGGTCCCTACGCTGAATGACCAGATGGCTCGTCCTAAGTACCAGGCGAAATCAGCCATTCTGCACATTAAAGAGACCAAATACGTCGTGACGGGCAAAAACCCGCAGGAACTGCGCGTGGCGCTTTGATAAAGGATAACTCCATGAATACCGACGCAATTGAATCGATGGTTCGGGATGTGCTGAGCCGGATGAACAGCCTGCAGGGAGAGTCCGCAACTCCGACCACGGCGAGTTCATCAGCTCATACCGCGAAAGTCTCGGACTACCCTCTCGCGAATAAACATCCTGAGTGGGTAAAAACCGCAACCAACAAAACCCTGGATGACTTCACGCTCGAAAATGTTCTGAGCAACAAAGTGACGGCGCAAGACATGCGCATCACCCCTGAAACGCTGCGCCTCCAGGCGGAAATCGCCAAGGATGCCGGACGTGACAGGCTGGCGATGAACTTCGAGCGCGCCGCTGAGCTAACCGCCGTACCTGACGACCGTATTCTTGAGATCTACAACGCGCTGCGCCCGTACCGCTCAACGAAAGACGAGCTGATGGCCATCGCCGACGATCTCGAAAATCGTTATCAGGCAAAGATCTGCGCAGCTTTCGTTCGTGAAGCGGCAGCGCTGTACGTTGAGCGTAAAAAACTCAAAGGCGACGACTAACTCAGGGACAGGATCATGCGATATATAGCTGGCATTGACATAGGCAACTCATCCACGGAAGTCGCTCTGGCTACCCTGGATGAGTCTGGCGCACTGAGCATCACCAGCAGTGCGCTGGCGGAAACCACCGGGATTAAGGGCACATTGCGTAATGTGTTTGGCATTCAGGAGGCGCTTACGCTGGCGGCTAAAAACGCCGGAATCAATGTCAGCGATATTGCGCTCATCCGTATTAACGAAGCCACTCCGGTCATTGGCGACGTGGCGATGGAAACGATCACCGAAACCATCATCACTGAGTCCACTATGATCGGTCATAACCCTAAAACGCCAGGCGGCGTCGGGTTAGGCGTCGGCATCACGATTACGCCGGAAGACCTGCTTAGTCGTCCGGCGGATACGCCCTATATTCTGGTAGTGTCATCTGCATTTGATTTCGCCGATGTCGCCACGATGATAAATGCTTCCGTCCGCGCCGGGTACCAGTTAACTGGCGTTATTTTGCAGCAGGACGATGGCGTGTTGGTCAGCAATCGTCTGACTCATCCCCTGCCCATCGTCGATGAAGTACTTCATATCGACCGCATCCCATTGGGTATGCTGGCCGCTATTGAGGTCGCGGTTCCAGGCAAGGTTATCGAAACCCTTTCCAACCCGTACGGAATCGCGACTGTCTTTAGCCTTAGCGCAGAGGAGACCAAGAACATTGTCCCCATGGCCCGCGCACTGATTGGCAACCGCTCTGCGGTAGTGGTGAAAACGCCGTCAGGTGATGTGAAAGCTCGTGCAATACCTGCCGGAAACCTGGAACTGCAATCGCAAGGACGAACAGTACGCGTCGACGTCGCGGCAGGTGCCGACGCGATTATGAAAGCGGTTGGCGAATGCCCGAAACTGGATAACGTCACCGGAGAGGCGGGAACCAATATTGGCGGCATGCTGGAGCACGTACGCCAGACAATGGCTGAATTAACCAACAAACCCAGTCATGAAATCTTTATTCAGGATCTGTTGGCAGTTGATACTTCAGTCCCAGTCAGCGTGACCGGGGGACTTGCCGGCGAGTTTTCGTTGGAACAGGCCGTTGGTATTGCTTCTATGGTGAAATCAGATCGCCTGCAAATGGCGATGATTGCCCAGGAAATAACGCAAAAACTCAACATTGATGTGCAGGTTGGTGGTGCTGAAGCCGAAGCCGCTATTCTGGGTGCCTTAACCACACCGGGTACTACACGTCCACTGGCTATTCTGGATCTTGGGGCCGGATCTACTGACGCCTCTATCATCAACCCGAAAGGCGAAATTATTGCCACGCATCTGGCAGGGGCCGGCGATATGGTCACAATGATCATTGCCCGAGAACTGGGGATGGATGATCGTTATCTCGCTGAAGAGATTAAAAAATACCCGCTGGCGAAAGTTGAAAGCTTGTTCCATCTTCGCCACGAAGACGGCAGCGTCCAGTTCTTCCCCACTCCGCTCCCGCCAACGGTATTTGCCCGCGTGTGCGTGGTGAAACCCGATGAACTGGTGCCACTGCCGGGCGAACTGGCGCTGGAGAAAGTTCGCGCCATTCGCCGCAGCGCCAAGGAGCGCGTTTTCGTCACCAACGCGCTCAGAGCGCTACGTCAGGTAAGTCCGACCGGGAATATTCGGGACATTCCTTTTGTCGTGCTGGTTGGCGGTTCCTCGCTGGACTTCGAAGTTCCGCAACTGGTCACCGATGCACTGGCTCATTATCGCCTCGTTGCCGGGCGCGGCAACATTCGTGGCACCGAAGGTCCGCGCAATGCGGTTGCCACAGGGTTGATTCTCTCCTGGTACAAGGCATTCGCTCATGGAAAGTAATCTCACCACGCCAGCCATTGTTATCTTCACTACTACCGGCTGCGCTGAAGTCTGGAATGACGTGCTGCTGGGTATTGAGGAAGAAGGGATCCCCTTTGTGATTCAGGAGAGCCATTCAACTGACGTTATCCACAATGCATGGCTGGCTGCCTGCCAATCACCATTGCTGGTTGGCATTGGCTGCAGTCATGAAAAACTGGTCGTGCACTACAAAAACTTACCTACATCAGCGCCACTTTTTACGCTGACGTATCAACAAAATAGCCATGATCGCCGCAGCATTGGCAATAACGCTGCGCGGCTGGTTAAAGGCATTCCGTTCCGCGAATGCCACTCATAATCCACAGGAGAAAAGCAGTATGAATAACGCACTGGGACTGGTTGAAACAAAAGGGCTTGTCGGCGCTATCGAAGCCGCTGATGCCATGGTGAAATCCGCAAACGTGCAGTTGGTTGGTTACGAAAAAATTGGTTCAGGCCTGATCACCGTGATGGTCCGCGGGGATGTCGGCGCCGTAAAAGCAGCGGTAGATGCAGGAAGCGCAGCAGCAAGCGCCGTTGGCGAGGTGAAATCCTGCCACGTTATCCCGCGTCCGCATAGCGACGTTGAAGCCATTTTACCTAAATCTGCATAAGTCGTTGCAAACAAGGAGCACAGCGTGAAGCAATCACTGGGATTACTTGAAGTTAGTGGTCTGGCATTAGCCATCAGTTGCGCGGACGTCATGGCGAAAGCCGCCTCCATCACGCTGGTGGGCCTCGAAAAAACCAACGGCTCAGGCTGGACGGTGATCAAGATAATCGGGGATGTGGCCTCCGTTCAGGCGGCTATATCCACCGGTGCTAATTTAGCAGAATTGCGAAATGGACTGGTCGCGCACAGGGTCATTTCCAGGCCCGGAGAAGGCATTCTTTCCCACAGTGTGCCCGTGCAGCCAGAGCCAGCACCAGCGCCAGAACCGATACCTTATCTATCGCAAGAGCAAGAAGAGATGGCTACAGAAATTGCATTACCTGAAGCCGCGCAACAGGCAGAGTTGATTAGCTGCAATCTGTGTCTTGACCCTGCCTGTCCCCGTCAAAAGGGCGAGCCGCGCACTCTTTGTCTGCACTCTGGTAAACGAGGTGAAGCGTAATGGATAAACAGCAACTGGAAACAACGGTCAGTAAAATACTGGATGAAATGCGTGAACGCCCTATCCCTCTCGGGATTTCGAATCGCCACATCCACCTTTGCGCCGAGGACTACACTCGCCTGTTTCCTAATCAGCCGATTAGCGAGAAAAAGGGTCTGTTGCAGCCCGGACAATATGCCGCAGATCAGACCGTCACGCTGGTCGGACCGAAAGGTCAGTTAAAGAATGTGCGTCTGCTTGGTCCACTGCGTAGTACTAGCCAGGTGGAGATATCTCGTACCGACGCCCGCACATTAGGTATCGCTGCGCCGCTGCGCATGTCCGGCAATATTCAGGGCACGCCTGGCATTCGTCTTATCAGCCCCTTTGCTGAACTGGAGTTACCCTCCGGGGTTATTGTTGCCCAGCGACATATCCATATGTCGCCGCTGGATGCGCTGATACTGCGTGTCTCTCATGGAGATAAAGTCTCCGTGGCAATCAATGGCGATGAACGCCGACTGATTTTCGATAACATCGCCGTACGTGTTTCGCCGGATATGCGCCTTGAGATGCATATCGATACAGACGAAGCCAATGCAGCAGGCGCTGATAATCCGCATGCATTTGCCACACTGGTGACCTCACGATGAACAACGAACTGCTGCAACGCATTATCGAGGAGGTTGTTTCCCGATTAAAAAAACGCGCGGAAAGTACCATCACGCTGAGCGTCGCACAGTTACGGGAAATTGATTCCCGGACATTATGTTGTCAGTACTCGTCACTGCACCTCCTTCAGGCAGACCTGCCTTTACTGGAAAAAATTGCAGATTGCAGTCCGTCCAGTGTCGCAGTGGTAACAATCCACGAGGCGCTGGCATGCGGGCTTCGCGTAAAAATCTCTCTACAGCATCGGCTGCTACCGGCACTCCCCGTGAAAAAGCTCGCGCGTCTGCCGCTGGAGTTCAGTGACGAGTTGGGACGAATCATCGTGCTGCATCCTGAAACGCTTCTCAGCTACGCCGACGTCGCCCAATTGAAGGATGGTGTACTGGTACTACGCCGTCGATGTGTCGTGACGGCTCTGGCTCAGGAAGCTGTCGGTACGCGAAATGTCCAACTAATTAAGCAGGAGTGAGCTATGCATTTGGCCCGGGTTACAGGCGTTGTGGTTTCCACGCAAAAATCCCCATCACTGGTGGGAAAAAAACTCTTGCTGGTACGTCGGGTGAGTGCTGACGGAGAGCTCCCCGCCTCCCCCGCTACCGGAGATGAAGTCGCGGTTGACTCAGTCGGTGCAGGAACGGGCGAACTGGTGTTACTCAGCAGCGGATCCAGCGCCAGACACGTTTTTTCCGGCCCGAATGAGGCCATCGACCTGGCTATCGTCGGCATTGTCGACACGCTTTCTCGCTAGGAGGAACTATGGCGATTTATACCCGAACGGGCGATGCCGGTACAACAGCTCTCTTTACCGGACAACGCGTGAGTAAAACGCATCCGCGCGTCGAGGCTTACGGTACGCTGGATGAGCTTAATGCAGCGCTTAGCCTGTGCGTTTGCGCGGCGAAAAACCCGCAGCACCGCCAGTTGCTTGAAAGTATTCAGCTGCAGCTTTTTTGGTTCAGCGCCGAACTGGCAAGCGAAAGCGAACAGCCAACGCCAGAACAGCGCTACATCAGCTCAGAAGAAATTGCTGCACTGGAAGCCGCCATCGATACCGCGATGGGGAGAGTACCGCCCCTACGCAGCTTTATTTTACCAGGCCGCAGCGAAGCCGCCAGTCGTCTGCACTTTGCCCGCACGCTGGCTCGCCGCGCAGAGCGGCGGCTGGTCGAACTCTCCACTGAGATCTCCGTCAGACATGTATTGATGCGTTACATCAATCGCCTGTCCGACTGCTTATATGCGCTTGCACGAGCAGAAGATCATGACGCCCATCAAAGCCACATTATTCAGAAAGTGACGGAGCGCTATCTCGCAGCCATCCGCACATCAGCCACCCAGGAGCCGACTATGTCACTGTCTTTTCAGGAGCTCCACCAACTGACTCGCGCGGCGGTGGCGAGAGCAGAAGAAATTCAGGTTCCGGTCGTCATTTGCATTGTTGATGCGAACGGAACTCAAACGGTGACCTGGCGCATGCCTGACGCATTGCTCGTCAGTAGCGAACTGGCACCGAAAAAAGCCTGGACCGCCGTGGCGATGAAAACCGCCACGCACGAGCTGACATCAGCGGTGCAACCAGGGGCCGCGCTTTACGGTCTGGAAAGCCATATGCAGGGAAAAGTCGTCACCTTCGGTGGCGGGTACGCATTATGGCGAGAGGGTTTACTCCTTGGGGGTCTTGGCATCAGCGGGGGAAGCGTTGAGCAGGATATGGACATTGCAGAAACGGCCATTGCGGCGATTAACGTGAGAACACATCAATGAATACTTCAGAACTTGAAACGCTTATTCGTAACATTTTGAGTGAACAACTCGCCCCGGCAAAAGCAGAAGTTAAGGGTAATGGAATTTTTCCTTCCGTTAACGAAGCAATTGATGCCGCGTATCAGGCTTTTCTGCGTTATCAGCAATGTCCATTGAAAACCCGCAGCGCCATCATCAATGCCCTGCGAGAAGAACTGGCGCCTCACCTGGCTTCACTGGCCGCCGAGAGCGCTGCCGAAACCGGAATGGGCAACAAAGAGGATAAATTCCTCAAAAACAAAGCCGCGCTGGACAACACCCCGGGAATCGAAGACCTCACTACCACGGCGCTAACCGGTGACGGTGGCATGGTGTTGTTTGAGTACTCTCCATTTGGGGTGATTGGCTCCGTTGCGCCAAGTACCAACCCGACGGAAACCATCATCAATAACAGCATCAGTATGTTGGCCGCGGGAAACAGCGTTTATTTTAGCCCGCACCCTGGCGCAAAAGCAGTATCACTGAAACTGATTGCCATGATTGAAGATATAGCCTTCCGCTGCTGCGGGATCCGGAATCTTGTCGTCACGGTCACAGAACCCACTTTTGAGGCTACCCAGCAGATGATGGCACACCCTAAAATCGCAGTTCTGGCGATTACCGGCGGCCCTGGCATTGTTGCTATGGGTATGAAAAGCGGGAAAAAAGTCATTGGCGCAGGTGCAGGAAATCCGCCCTGTATTGTTGATGAAACTGCCGACCTGGTTAAGGCGGCGGAAGATATCATCAACGGCGCATCCTTTGATTACAACCTGCCCTGTATTGCTGAGAAAAGCCTGATTGTTGTCGATGCTGTTGCTGAACGACTGGTCCAACAAATGCAGTCTTTTGGCGCGTTACTTCTGCACAACGAAGACATCAACAAACTGCGCGCCGCCTGTCTGCCTGAAGGCATAGCCAATAAAAAATTGGTTGGAAAGAGTCCAGCAGCCCTGCTTGAAGCTGCGGACATACCGGTTCCGGCAAAAACACCTCGCCTGTTGATTGGCATCGTCAATGCTGACGATCCATGGGTCACCAGCGAACAGTTGATGCCAATGCTGCCCATCGTGAGCGTAAAGGATTTTGACAGTGCACTGGCGTTGGCACTGAAAGTTGAAGAGGGACTGCATCACACTGCCATCATGCATTCACAAAACGTGTCACGTCTGAATCTTGCCGCCCGCACCCTTCAGACCTCAATCTTTGTGAAAAATGGCCCCTCTTACGCCGGTATTGGTGTCGGCGGTGAAGGCTTTACCACCTTTACTATCGCTACTCCAACCGGTGAAGGCACAACGTCAGCGCGAACTTTCGCACGCTCTCGTCGTTGTGTGCTCACCAACGGTTTTTCTATTCGCTAATGGGGCCGTTATGAAAAGCTTTTCACTGCAAACTCGATTGTTCAGCGGCCTGGGAAGTCTGGATGTGCTCAAGCGCTTCAAAAATAAGCACATCTGGGTTATCTGCGATGGTTTTCTCGCGCGTTCTCCCTTGATTGAAAAGCTGCGAAATACGCTGCCCGCGGATAATCGCATCAGCATTTTCAGTGATATCACACCCGATCCAACCATTGGTACGGTAGTTCAAGGGATTGCACAAATGCAATCCCTGCAACCGGATGTGGTGATTGGTTTCGGCGGTGGCTCCGCACTTGACGCCGCAAAAGCCATCGTCTGGTTTAGCCGACAGTTCGGTATCGAAATTGAAACCTGTGTCGCGATCCCTACCACCAGCGGTACGGGATCGGAGGTGACCAGCGCCTGCGTGATTAGCGATCCGGACAAAGGCATTAAGTATCCATTATTCAATAATGCGCTTTACCCGGACATGGCCATCCTCGATCCGACGCTGGTCGTCAGCGTACCGCCAGCCATCACTGCGAATACCGGCATGGATGTGTTAACGCACGCGCTGGAAGCTTACGTGTCTACGAAGGCCAGCGACTTTACCGACGCACTGGCTGAGAAAGCGGCACAAATCGTCTTCCAGTACCTGCCTGTCGCCGTCAGTAAAGGCGACTGCCTGGCAACCAGAGGAAAAATGCACAACGCGTCAACGCTCGCCGGAATGGCATTTAGTCAGGCTGGACTGGGTATCAATCATGCGATTGCCCATCAGTTGGGCGGCCAGTTTCATCTGCCCCACGGACTCGCCAATGCGCTGCTGCTGACCCATGTCATTCATTTTAATGCCCGCGATCCCCGGGCCGCAAAGCGCTATGCCCGTTTCGCTAAAGCCTGCCACTTATGCCCGGATAACGCGAACGATACGACGGCTCTGAATGCGCTGATTTATCATATCGAACTACTCAAAAAACAGTGCGCATTGCCTGCATTTATTGATGCACTGAAAGACGAGAAGCATACCTGGTCGCAACGTATACCGTCGATGGTTCAGGCCGCGCTGGCTGATGTCACGTTGCAAACCAATCCCCGCGTAGCCGATGCCAGTGCCATTCAGGAACTGCTTGAGGAATTATTATGAAGACAGCCATGACGGCAGAACATGTTCTTTATGACGCACAAACGATACGCGATCGCGTGCGTGCAGCAGGCGTGGTTGGGGCCGGTGGTGCGGGATTTCCTGCACACGTTAAACTCCAGGCGCAGGTTGATACGTTTCTGGTAAACGCCGCAGAATGCGAGCCAATGCTGAAAGTTGACCAGCAATTGATGGCCGTCCAGGCTGAGCGACTTATCCGCGGCGTTCAATATGCCATGACGGCTACCGGCGCCAGTGACGGTATTATTGCGCTCAAAGAGAAATACCAGAAGGCTATCAGTGCGTTAACGCCCCTTCTGCCTGCCGGCATCCGCTTACATATTTTACCCGATGTTTATCCGGCTGGTGATGAGGTGCTGACCATCTGGATGGCAACAGGCCGGAGAGTTCCACCTGCTGCGCTGCCAGTCAGCGTCGGCGTGGTGGTCAATAACGTCCAGACCGTGCTCAACATCGCCAGAGCGGTAGAACAACAGTACCCCGTTACCCGTCGTACTCTGACCGTCAACGGTGCGGTCGCCAGACCAATCACCCTCACCGTCCCTGTCGGCATGTCTTTACGCGACGTTTTGGCACTGGCCGGAGGCGCAACCGTTGATGACCCCGGCTTTATTAACGGTGGTCCGATGATGGGCGGCCTGATTACCTCTCTGGATACCCCTGTGAGCAAGACCACCGGAGGCCTGCTGGTTTTGCCTAAGTCTCATGCGTTGATTCAGCGGCGGATGCAGGATGAACGTACTGTGCTTTCCGTCGCGAAAACCGTTTGCGAACAGTGCCGTTTGTGTACGGACTTATGCCCAAGGCACTTGATTGGCCACGAGTTATCACCGCACCTGCTGGTTCGCGCGGTTAATTATCAGCAGGCAGCCACGCCGCAGTTGCTGCTCACGGCCCTGACCTGTTCAGAATGCAATGTCTGTGAAAGTGTGGCTTGTCCGGTAGGGATTTCACCGATGCGCATCAACCGCATGCTTAAACGCGAGCTGCGGGCGCTCAACCATCGATATGAAGGGCCGCTAAATCCTGAGGATGAAATGGCCAAGTACCGGCTGATCCCGGTTAAGCGCCTTATCACCAAACTGGGTCTTAACGACTGGTATCACGACGCGCCACTGGCTGAGACTGATTATCCCACAGATAAAACGACGCTGTTGCTACGCCAGCATATTGGTGCCAGCGCCATTCCATGCGTACAGCAAGGCGAACGCGTTGTTCGCGGTCAATGCGTCGCCGATGTGCCGTCCGGAGCATTAGGCGCACCTGTCCACGCCAGTATTGACGGTATTGTCAGCGAAATTACTGAACAATCCATCACGGTAATAAGAGGTTAATCATGTCTCAGGCTATAGGGATTTTAGAACTCACCAGCATTGCCAAAGGAATGGAAGCTGGTGATGCCATGTTAAAAAGCGCGAATGTGAATTTGCTGGTAAGCAAAACCATCTGCCCGGGAAAATTTCTGCTCATGCTCGGCGGTGACGTAGGTGCAGTTCAGCAGGCGATCGCCACCGGCACCTCTCTTGCTGGCGATATGCTCGTTGACAGTCTGGTACTGCCTAACATTCACGCCAGCGTACTTCCTGCGATTAGTGGATTAAACAGCGTGGATCAGCGCCAGGCCGTAGGCATTGTTGAAACATGGAGCGTTGCGGCCTGCATCTGCGCCGCCGACCGTGCGGTTAAAGCCTCCAACGTCACGCTGGTACGCGTCCATATGGCATTTGGTATAGGCGGCAAGTGCTACATGGTTGTCGCAGGCGACGTGTCTGATGTGAATAACGCCGTGACGGTTGCCAGCGAAAGCGCGGGTGAAAAAGGTCTGCTGGTTTATCGCTCGGTCATCCCTCGCCCACATGAAAGCATGTGGCGACAAATGGTGGAAGGATAATGGACAGACAACCGCCGACGGATCGCATGATCCAGGAATACGTACCCGGCAAGCAGGTCACACTGGCGCACCTTATTGCTAATCCAGGTAAGGATTTATTCAAAAAACTGGGGTTGCAGGATTCAGTCTCGGCCATTGGTATTTTAACCATTACGCCCAGTGAAGCCTCAATTATCGCCTGTGATATCGCCACAAAGTCCGGGGCGGTAGAGATTGGTTTTCTCGATCGTTTTACCGGTGCAGTAGTACTGACGGGCGATGTTTCCGCCGTTGAGTACGCGCTGAAACAGGTAACCAGAACGCTTGGCGAAATGATGCGTTTTACTGCATGCCCTATTACCCGGACGTAACCACATGAAACGCATCATGCTAATTGGCCCCAGCCAGTGCGGTAAAACATCGCTCACACAATGTTTGCGTGGAGAAGCACTTCATTACCAGAAAACTCAGGCGATTGTCTGGTCGCCAACGACAATAGACACACCGGGTGAATATCTTGAGAACCGCTGCCTGTACAGTGCGTTACTGGCCAGCGCTTGTGAAGCCGACATTATCGCTCTGGTACTGAATGCCGACGCCCCATGGTCACCTTTTTCTCCAGGTTTTACGGGTCCAATGAACAGACCTGTTATCGGCCTCGTCACCAAAGCCGATTTAGCTAACCCTCAGAAGATTTCACTCATAGAAAGCTGGTTGGTGCAGGCTGGGGCGCAGAACGTGTTTGTCACCAGCGCGCTGGAGAATACCGGGGTCGATGAGATGTTCATTTTTCTGAATGCAAAGGAACCGTCATGTCTCACAAAATAATGGCCATTAACGCGGGGAGCTCCTCGCTTAAGTTTCAGTTACTGGCGATGCCGCAGGGTGAAATGATCTGCCAGGGGCTGATTGAACGTATCGGGATGTCTGACGCGCAGGTCACGCTTAAAACACCCGTACAGAAATGGCGGCAGACGTTACCCGTTGCCGATCACCGTGAAGCAGTAACTCTGTTACTGGAAAAACTGCTTAGCCTGAACATCATCAAAAGTCTGGAAGAGATCGATGGCGTCGGTCATCGCGTCGCACATGGTGGTGAGTCCTTTAAAGACTCAGCCCTCGTCAATGATGAAACACTGGCCGAAATCGAGCGTCTTGCAGAACTGGCACCGCTACATAACCCGGTTAATGCGCTGGGGATCGCAGTTTTTCGTCAGTTATTACCCGAAGCACCTGCCGTCGCAGTTTTTGACACTGCTTTTCATCAGACGCTGGCTGAGCCTTCTTTTATTTATCCTCTACCCTGGCGCTATTACTCAGAGCTGGGAATTCGGCGTTACGGTTTTCATGGTACCAGCCACAAATACGTCAGTACCGCGTTGGCTGAAAAGCTGGGCGTCCCGCTCAGCGCACTGCGCGTCGTATGTTGTCATCTTGGTAATGGCAGCAGCATCTGTGCTATCAAGGGCGGAAAATCGGTGAATACCTCAATGGGCTTTACGCCACAGTCTGGCGTGATGATGGGTACGCGCAGCGGAGATATTGACCCGTCAATTTTACCGTGGATTGCCCTGCGCGAAGGCAAAACACCGCAGCAACTTAACCAGCTCCTCAACAATGAATCGGGATTACTTGGGGTTTCCGGTATCTCATCAGACTATCGTGACGTTGAACGCGCCGCAGACGAAGGCGACTCACAGGCTGCACTCGCACTTACGCTGTTTGCAGAGCGAATTCGTGCCACAATAGGCAGTTATATTATGCAGATGGGCGGTCTGGATGCTTTGGTATTTACGGGTGGAATTGGTGAAAACTCAGCCCGAGCACGCGCTGCGATTTGCCACAATCTGAATTTCTTAGGTCTGGCTGTTGATGATGAAAAAAATCAGCGCAACGCAACCTTCATTCAAACTGAAACTGCGCTGGTCAAAGTGGCCGTTATAAATACCAATGAAGAGTTGATGATCGCGCAGGATGTTATGCGTATAGCGATATCAGAAACTGTGACATTGGGCATTCCTGCTTAATTCTGCCGCACCGCAAATTGCGGCAAATCATGGTAATAGCGCGATCGCCATGACACTATGCGCCGAGGATTGCTGATCACAAAGGTGAAGACGTGGCTATTGCGCAATGTCCTGCATCGTGCGGGGAACTTATCCAGGGCTGGATTCTGGGCAGTGAGAAGCTGGTCTCCTGCCCGGTTGAATGGTATAGCACCGTTGAGGTCAGTTCGGGTTCACCACAAGTGGATGAACGCCCACTCTCGCGAGCGATGGTTGACCGGTTATTGCAGCACTGGCACTACCCGGCGCATATCAGTCAGGATATTCGTATAGATATCCAGTCAACGATTCCCATTGCGAAAGGAATGGCCAGTAGCACCGCAGATATTGCCGCCACCGCGCTTGCCACCGCTCATTTTCTGGGTCATCAGCTTGATGAACCTACACTGGCACAGCTTTGCGTTTCTCTTGAACCTACCGACAGCACCGTTTTCCACCAGTTAACCCTTTTCGATCATAACGACGCCTCTACGCAAATTCCCTGTGAAGCGCAGCCCCAGCTTGACCTGTTGGTTCTGGAAAGCCCGGAAACATTACGTACCGCAGATTATCACCGCATTCCGCGCCAGCCCGGGTTACAGGCCGGTGCTCCCGCGCTTAAACGCGCATGGGAAAAAGTACAGGAAGCCTGTATTAGCCAAAATCCCTATCGGATGGGGGAGGCCGCCACGCTTAGCGCAATCGCCAGCCAAATGTTGTTGCCAAAACCGGATTTCGATTCGATATTGGCGCTGGTAGAAGAGTGCGATTTATACGGGGTGAATGTTGCGCACAGCGGCAGCGTGGTGGGTCTGATGCTGGACAGAAAACGTCATGATGTTGATTACATCAAATGGATGCTGGCACAGAAAAAACTGACAACTCACTGGCCTGAGCAGCATTTATTGCGGATGGTAACTGGCGGGGTAAAACTACAGTAGGGGTCGCCGCTTAGCAGCGCCCCCTACTGCCATAAAACGTTACTCTGCTTTCGCTTCGCCGTTTTTCACTTCACCCATGGCTTTCAGCTTTTTAGAGATATCACGACGCTCTTTAGAGATCTCTGCATTCTTGATGATGTAATCATCTACACGATCTTCATAGTCGCTTTTCATGCTGGCGATGATACCCTGGATAGCATCAACGCTCATGCCCGGCTTGATGTAGTCGCTCAGGTTGTCCAGCAGCAGGACGCGTTTCTGGTTGTCACGGATCTTTTTCTCAACGTCCTGGATTTCACGTTGCAGTTTGTTTTTACGACGGAACAGACGAACAAATTCCAGCACGTCCTGGAAAGAAGGCTTGGTAGTTTCCATTTTTACACCCCTGATAATGTGAGATTCGGATTCGTTAAAACAACGGCTAAAGTGGGTCAACATTACTTTCATGCCCGCCATACTTCAAGTTGCATCTGCATTGATAATGCATGGCTGAAACCTGAATTATCGAGGGTAAAGCCATTGTAGTTACCAATGGTTTTAGCCTTTTTCAGTATCATACCCTTAATCTTTGCTGAATCGAAGCAGCAGTAGAACCAATCCCCTTATCTGCTCTTTATTTGCGCAGCGCGCGACAAATCAAATGTGAGAGCAATTCCAGTTGCCGTGCCATCTCCATATTCAACCAGACATAGCCATGAATAGGTGTTTCAGCAACATTATCGCCTTTATGCTCAGCGATGAGTTGGCGCAACTCCGCCACGGTGTCATTGAGCTTTTCCGTATTGACAAGTATCGGCTGCGGATTACCTTCATATAGCGCATGAGTGATCGTCAGTAGCGCTTGTTGCGTTCTGAGCTGAGTTTCACGCAAGGTATGCGCGTTCAGCATCACAAAGTGACTGGTACGTGTCGCCCACAGCGCGTTGATTTGCAGCTCAAGCATGCACACCAGGTTGCGGTTAACCGTCTGAATAGCTTCAAAGATGGATTTTTGGATGTGGGTCTCTTTACTGGCAGGAACGATGAGTCCACGCATTTTGACAACGTCACTCAGTAGTTGTTGTAAATGCTTCTCCAGTCGGGGCTGCTCGAGCAGATTGGGGGAGAGCGCGGCCTGATACACCCGATTGTACCCCGTTACACAATGCGCCAGTTGAATACGCCAGTGAATAAATGCCCGCTGCGGCCAGATGCCGGTAAACAGCATCGCCAGTAACGATCCCAGAATCACGTCGCCACCGCGCCACAACGCTGTATTCATGTCACCCGCGGGAGCCCCGACGACGACGGCAAGCGTTATACCAATCAGCAACGCCTGATAGGGTTTTTTACCTAAGGCCAGCCAGCCGCAGAGAAACATCGCTACTGCGCACCATATCAGCATAAGCGGAAGTGACAGGAGTTCGAGACGCAGAGCAACCAGCCCAAGTACTGAGCCCAGAATCGTCCCGCCAATGCGTTCAAGAGCTCTTGGGACGACATTACCCCAGAATGAAATTGGCCCCATAATCACCACCAGCGTGATCAGAGGCCACGTACCTTCAGGAATATCCAGCAGGCGAACCAACAGAAAAGTAAGAAGAAACGCCAGCGCAATGCGAATACCGTGCACTACACGATAATGACGATACAAACGAATTTCAAAAGGACTCAGCGACTTATCGGCACGCACTCATCCACTCCGTCAGGGAATAGCAAAGAACAGAATTGTACCTGCTTTTTTAGTGAAAACATCATCGTTATCACCAGGACTTTCATCCTGATTTACACAAAAAACAGCTACTTCGGCTGTACCGGCACATACATTTCGATGTCCCAGTAACCGTCTTCCATGCCATTATTCATATAAATCTCAAAACAGGGTTTGGCGGCTATCTGGTATGTTGCGTCCTGCAGCAGAAGATTAAAAAATTGATACCATGGCGTCGCAAAGTCATGATTTTCAACACGAGCAACAGCAATAGCATACTCACCACCGGCCAGTTCAGTCAGTATCACACCTTCGCTGTTCTCTGGGATCTCGAAATTCTCTGCGACGGAAACCACAGTATCGCAGCGCAGTTTGTCAGCAGGCACAACATCCGGGTTGTCGTAATAAACGGCGATCCATTCCAGCGGCACTATCTGCTTGTCATCCACCCACATGACTAACTGCTCAAAACCCTGCTTTACCGTTTGCTCCCACGGTCCAACCATATGGAAACCAGCAATCCTGCGTTTATCGACCTGCTTTATCTCGTACTCCATATAACCTCCGTCATTACACTGTATTTATATACAGTGTAATTATTGTATATTACGGCCACAAGGAAATAGTGATTATTATGTGAGCAGTTTCGCACTCTTGCCAGTCAGTAGCATGGGTGAAAAATTACACCTTATGGTGGAAGTAATCGCTCAGACGCGAAAATACGCCGCCTTTACTGACCGATTCCAGGGTGACCAGTGGCCAATGCGCCACCAGCTTATCCCTGTCATAGAGTTCAATTTCCCCCACGCGTTGATGCGCGGCAATAGGCGCTACCAATTCTTTCTTATCAAGAACATATTTTGCTTTGATATTCTGGACTTCAGCCTTAGGAAGCGCCATCCAGAAATCCTGCTCGGTACCGAGGCTAATTTTTTCTTTATCGCCATACCAGATTCGTTCGACGCCGACTTGCTTACCGCTACGCAAAACCTGCACCGTATCAAAATTTTGTTGCCCCCACTGCAGCAGTTTGCGTGCCTGATCCTCGCGCCCTTTCGCGCTCTCGGCTCCCATGACCACGGCAATCAAGCGACGTTGTCCATCAACTGCGGAGGCGATCAGATTAAATCCTGCCCCGGAAGTGTGCCCGGTCTTCAGGCCATCGATGTTCATCGTTTTATCCCACAGCAGCCCGTTACGGTTTTGCTGCGTGATACCATTCCAGGTAAGACTCTTCTCACTGTACATGTGGTAGAACTCAGGTTCCCCGTGAATAATCGCCCGGGACAACACGGCCAGATCGTAGGCCGAGCTATGCTGGCCTGGCGCGTCCAGCCCATGCACCGTTTCGAAATGTGTATCTTTAAGCTTCAGCTTCTCAACGTAACTGTTCATCATCGCGACAAACTGTGGCTGTCCACCCGCGATGTAATCCGCCAGCGCGACGCATGCGTCATTGCCGGAATCAACAATTAAGCCGCGACTTAAATCGCGTACTGACACGCGATCGCCTTCTTTCAGGAACATTAATGATGAGCCTACAAACACCGGATTATCTTTCGCCCATGCGTCACGTCCGACAGTGACGATATCCGTTGGGCTAATGCGATGGCTATCAATCGCGCGATCGACAACATAGCCGGTCATTAACTTGGTCAGGCTGGCGGGGTTGCGTTGCTGGTGTTCATTACCGGCGGTCAGGGTTTGGCCCGTGGTGTAATCCATAAGCACCCACGCGCCAGCATTGATGGCGGGAGGCCGAGGTGCAAAACTGGCGACATCAGTCGCATAAGCGGACGAAAAACTTATCGCGAATAGCGAAGCGGCAATAAACAAACGGCGTTTCAACAGCATGTCCTCATAACCAGGAGAAATAGCCGTTCTTTTTACGGAAGTTCTGCCGAACAAACATGGATAAATTGCAAGAAAATGTGACATAAGGCACATTTTCTTGCTGTTAAAGAAAAAAGTCAGACGGACTTCCCCTGCAAAATACGCGCAGGATTAGCCTTTATGTGATGCTGTTTCTGCATGATGGCTGCGATGACGGTGATAGCCGTCAATCATGCTGCGAAAGATTTGCCCCGGTGTGTCACCCAATGTGCACAGGTAAATATGTGCACAAATGAACAGAATGCCAACAATCGCCAACACCATATGCAGCACCAGCACCACCGGCCCGGCGCCTATAATCTGCGGGTAAAGACAGAGCAACCCGGTAATGATTAACAGCGGAACCAACGCATACATGATGGCCAGATAGGCTAACTGTTGCAGGGGGTTAAATTTATTCTCCGCTGTTGCCGCAAACGGATGTGCCTCACCTTTCATTATCCCATACAGATAAAAACGCGTTTGCAGCAGGCAACGCGTTATCAACCCGCTGAATTGCACACGATAGTGACTACCGTTGCCGCTTGTGGCATTGATCATGACGAAGCCAATCCAGAAAGCCAGTAATGCGAATCCACACCAGGTGTGCACCTGCACCATCAGCGCTACCGGTCCGATAGAAAAATGGCCGAACAAACCGCTGAGCAGAAGCAGGATAAAAAGCAGCGCATTTCCCCAGTGCCAACGGCGGACAGCCAATGAGTAGAGATAGTCACGGTGCTCTTCTCCGGCTGCCGTTTTGGGTGCCAGCATTCGACGCAGCAGTGCATGCATCACCAGACCGGCAATCATCAACAGAATGACTACGCCGGCATAAATGAGCCACAGCGGCCAGTAGTCTGGCGCATAGTTAAGCTCTGCTCCCCAGATAGAATTCATACTTTTCCCTCCTGATGAATCTCTTTACGCCGAAAAATACTCACCGCACCGCTACGCGTATCCTGCTGACGGTAAACCTCTTTTTGAAGAATCCAGTGCTGAATTTCAGGGTCATCACGGCGACCAAACTTCAGCGCATCCGTAGGGCATACGGAAACACAGGCAGGCGATTGTCCAGCGTCCAGACGGGTGTCTGCGCAAAAGTTACATTTATCTGCAATTCCTGTTTGTGGGTTCAGGTAGCGCACATGGAACGGACAGGCAGCTACGCAATAATCACAGCCAATACAGCGGGACTTGTCCACCTGCACAATGCCGTTTTCGTCCCGAAACGAAGCGCCAGTCGGACAGACGCTGACACAAGGCGCATCTTCGCAGTGCTGGCAGGAGACGCGGACAAACTGAAAGTGAGACAGCACCTCAGGTTCGTTTTCCGGTGAGCGGATCTGCACCTGCAGCCGGCTAAAACCTTCTGGCACATCATTCAGAACTTTGCAGGCAACTGTGCACGCCTGACAACCAATACAGCGTTTCTCGTCATGCAGCATGACATACGGATTTGTTGACTGATTCATGATGTTCTCCTTTCTCATGCCCGACGAAGCGTAACGCCAGCGGTATGGACCACTGTGCCGGATACCGGACTGGTTACATGCGGAAGCAGGTTGCCACAGTGGATCCCATGCGTTGTCGCTGCGGTTTTCGCGCCAGCCTTGGCGCCGAATCCCATATAGACGAACAGCGTGTCGGGTCGAATACCGGCAGTGACCAGCGCTTTGCCTTTCTCCTTACCCGTCGCATTTTCAAGCCAGATGTCATCGCCGCTTTTAATCCCTTTTTCTCCAGCCGTTTTCGGGTGGATCCACACCGCGTTATCCCACATCAGTTCGCTGAGTAATGGGACATATTGCGTCGCGCCATTGGTGTGAACTGCGACTTTGCCTTGAATGAAATAGAGTTCATTGTCGGCCTTGAGCGCAAAATTGCGTGCACGCGGAATACCATAGCCCGGCAGGAGAGTTTCCAGTTCTTCGGAATAAAGTTCGATCTTTCCGGATGGGGATTTGAAGCGCAGTTGTTCGCCATACGTACCGTCATTGTCAACGGCCACTGCTCCCGGATACTGCGCAGTAAACTGGCGTACCGATTCAGGCTCACGGAGTAACAGTGGAACGCCCCACTCCCGATACCCTTTCTGGCGCAGTTCAGCAGATAACGCATGGTCACCATTGAGCTGATACAACTGGCGTACTTGCATATCTTGCCACGGATAGTACTGCCCAAGACCCAATTGCTCACCCAGCTCTTTCCAGATTTGCCAGCTTGGGCGCGCATCACCGATAGGCTCAACGACCTGCTGGCGCAGCGCATAGGCCGGATTCAGCCCCGACATATCAGAGACTTCTTCATCGCGTTCGAGATAGGTGCATTCAGGTAACAGGTAATCGGCATAGGCCGCGCTTTCGCTTAAATAGACATCGCAGCTCACCACCAGATCCAACTGCTCAACGGTTTTGACCAGATCCGGCCGACAGGTCACGGTTTGAAAAGGGTTATGCCGGGACATAATCCATCCTTTCACCGGATAAGGCGTCTGGTTTAACACAGCATCGATAATGCTCTGCACCACCCCACCGCCCGCAGCGATGTATTTGAATTGCGGCGCGACCAGGTCAATACGCTGCGCCGTTGGCTTAGGGAGTTTGGCATCCGGTTTCGCCAGCACCGGAGCCACCTTCTCTCCTGCCAGCTTATTGTAGGTTGCAGCGGCTTTTTTCTGGTACATGCCGCCTTCGCGCTCAATATTTCCCAGCAGCACGTTGAGGGTGAAAATCATGCGCCGCATGTCGATCTCTTCCTGCGAAAAAGTCGCACGGTGACCAGGGCTGACAATCGCATGGGGGGCGCAGGCCGCCATTTCTCGAGTCACCCGGGTAATGACATCCGCAGGCACGTCGGCCAACTTTTGTGCCCATTCCGGCGTGGCCTCTTGTACTGCCTCTGCCAGTTGGTCAAAACCTGTTGTGTAGCGTTCAACGAATCCCGCGTCATACAATTTTTCAGTAATCATGACGTGGCACATCGCCATCAGCACCGGTAAGTCGCCCCCCGGTTTAATCGCATGCCATTCATCCGCCTTACTGGAAAATACCGACAGCCGGGGGTCGAAGCTGACCATCTTCGCGCCCTTCTCTTGTGCGGTCATCAGTTCATGAGTATCAGCAACCTCAATCCCTTCATAGAGGTTATGTCCAAAAGAGACCATATAGCGGGTATTGGCGATATCCATTGCTAAATCCCCACCCATCATCACTTTGGCGGCAATGGCTTTACCTGCTGGACAAGTTGAAGCGTGCGTAAAGGTATTTGGTGAGCCAAAAGCCGTCGCCAAATGAAATAAATGGCCGGAAAGCGAACCAGATTTAGAGGAGAATACAACGCCCTGCGGCCCATATTGATTTTTTATTGCCGCCATCTTTTCGGCAATTTCTTTATACGCCTGTTGCCAGCTAATGACCTGCCATTCACCACTGCCACGCGGCCCGGTGCGTTTCATTGGTTTAACAATCCGGTGCGGGTCGTTTATCAGGCTAACACCGCTGCCCCCGCGAGCACAAACGCGCGTGCCTTGCTGAGGGGCATTAGGGTTTCCCTGGATAAAAACTGTTTTATTATTAATCACCTGAGCCTGAATTGGACAGCGAAAGGAACACATTTCACACAGACTCGGCGTCAGGGATGTTTTCCCTTTAATACTCTCTGGTGAATTTCGCGCCAGTGCGCCAGGGGGGAAACTGCCTATTGCACAGGCCGAGCAGCCAATACCCACACCCCGCAAAAAATTACGCCGACTAATGCTCATATAACCTCCTGTTATTAGATATATCCAATGATTATATGGCCTTTAAATTATTAATTTTTAACCTTACTCACATTTCATTACAATGAAATTCCGTTAACTGGCAAGAATAAAACTCATTGTTTATAAAAGAGTTTTAAAGTTTCCAGAACACACCACCAAACGTAAAAATAACAATAATAGTTCTCAATTAGCTTATTTATGCACTCACAAAATAACGTTATCTTATTTCATGAAATATCCTTAAAACCCCAAATCTATTAATTCATTTTATTTTAATCACGTTTACCGCAATTTTATTGCGGCCACCGCCGGGCATTGATAATCCCGTTGCTGATTACCGCGCTATTTTTTGGTATTCTTAGATAAGCGCTAAATTGATCCCGGACATAACTGAACAATGAATGACGGCAAGCAGCAACCTGGTTTTCTCTTCCACGATTACGAGACCTTTGGTACCCATCCGGCACTGGACAGGCCCGCACAGTTTGCGGCCATCCGCACAGATAGCGATTTCAATATCATTGGCGATCCCGAAGTCTTTTACTGCAAGCCCGCCGACGACTATCTGCCACAACCCGAAGCGGTACTGATAACCGGTATTACGCCGCAAGAAGCACGTGAAAAGGGTGAGAACGAAGCCGCTTTTGCTGCCCGTATCCATGCGCTGTTTACCGTGCCGAAAACGTGTATCCTCGGCTATAACAATGTGCGCTTCGATGATGAAGTGACACGTAATATCCTGTATCGCAATTTTTATGATCCCTACGCCTGGAGCTGGCAGAACGACAATTCTCGCTGGGATTTGCTGGATGTAATGCGCGCCTGCTATGCGCTACGACCGGAAGGGATCAACTGGCCAGAAAACGACGATGGTCTACCCAGTTTCCGCCTTGAGCACCTGACCCGCGCCAACGGTATTGAGCATGCTAATGCCCACGATGCGATGGCAGACGTGTATGCCACCATTGCAATGGCGCAACTCGTAAAGTCACGTCAGCCGCGTCTGTTTGACTATCTCTACAGTCACCGCAATAAACACAAGCTGGCTGCGTTGATTGATGTCCCGCAAATGAAGCCCTTAGTGCATGTATCTGGAATGTTCGGTGCATGGCGAGGTAACACCAGTTGGGTTGCCCCGCTTGCCTGGCATCCGGATAATCGTAATGCGGTTATTATGGTCGACTTAGCGGGTGATATTTCTCCCTTGCTTGAAATGGATAGCGACACCCTGCGCGCACGTCTTTACACCGCCAAAGCCGATCTGGGGGATAACGCAGCGGTGCCGGTTAAACTGGTGCATATCAACAAATGCCCGGTTCTGGCACAGGCTAATACGTTACGTCCGGAAGATGCCGATCGTCTCGGAATTAACCGCCAGCATTGCCTGGATAATCTTAAAGTCCTGCGTGAAAACCCGCAGGTGCGCGATAAAGTGGTGGCTATTTTTGCCGAAGCAGAACCCTTTGCGCCATCGGATAACGTAGATGCGCAGTTATACAACGGTTTTTTCAGCGATGCCGACCGCGCCGCAATGAAGATCGTTCTGGAAACCGAACCTCGAAATTTACCCGCACTGGACATCACTTTTGTCGACAAGCGCATTGAAAAACTGCTGTTTAATTATCGCGCACGCAATTTCCCCGGAACACTGGATGAGGGGGAGCAGCAACGCTGGCTGGATCATCGTCGTCAGGTATTCACACCGGAGTTTTTGCAAAATTACGCGAATGAATTGCAGATGTTGAGTCAGCAATATGCTGACAATAAAGAGAAGCTGGTGCTACTGAAATCACTCTGGCAGTATGCGCAAGAGATAGTCTGAAGATGAAATGCCCTCCGCCAGACGGCGGAGGGATCCTGGTTACGCTTTCTGCACCGTAATGCTCCAGGCGGCGTCACCCACCTGTTGATAATCAGTAATCACGTGCCCCTCTTCGGCGGCCCATTGCGGGATTGCCTCAGTTGCCTGGGTACAGTCAAATTCGATCACCAGTTCATCACCACTTGCCATTTCAGCCAGTGCCGCTTTTGCTTCAATCAGTGGAAACGGACAAACCTGTGTGACCACATCCAGTCTTTTAATTGCCATCATCAAATCCTTACGCTTAATTTGCCGCAGCAGCGACTAGTTTTGCCTTACGCTGCGGTCTGATATACACAATCCATGACGCGGTCCAGACACCGAAAATCATAAAGACCAGGCCAACCCATCCCTGCCAGGTCATCATCGCCGTCATAACCAGACCGTTGCCAATCGAACAGCCACCCGCGATGCTGGCACCAAAGCCCATTAACAGACCACCAAAACCGCTACGCAGCGTGGTGGGTGCGTCGGCTGCGCGAACGCGAAATTCGCGACTGGCTTTCGCTGCAATAAATGAGCCGATAAAAATGCCCAGCACCAGGAACACTCCCCAGTTAATAAACTTACTGTCGCCTGCGACAAGAAATTGCAAAATATTGGCGGTTGGTGACGTGATACCCAGGCCAAACATTCGTCCGGTTGCTTCGCTCAGCGGCCATGCCAACAGCGCAATCAGCCCAATCAGAACCGCAGTAACAAATGGATGCCAGCGCTTCTCAAACAAAATATGCGCAAGGCCGGTACGACGTGGTGGTAGCGTAGCGACTTTCAATTTTGGTTTTCTCAGCTCTTTCGCTACCACCCACACTGTAACCGCCAGCAGAATAGCGATCAGTGGCCATACGGACAGGTTCAACGTATCAGCAATGGAGTTATGCTCAGTACTGTAGGTTTTCAGCGCCTGATTCAGCCCACTCGCATGCGTAGAGCGCATCACCGCACTCATCACCATATAGGTAAACAGCGCAATCCAGCTACCGATAAGCCCTTCTCCTGCACGATACCAGGTTCCGGTAGCACACCCGCCCGCATAAACAATTCCGATACCAAAGACATAACCACCAACAACGGTTCCCAGCCATGGGAAGGGGCCGGCATCATAGCTGAGTACACCCGCCTGAATCAGCGCAAAGACACCCACGCTTTGCACAGAGATGGCTATCAGTAGCGCATAGAACATACGATTGTTTTTCGCAATATACATATCGCGAAAGCCGCCCGTCAGACAGAATCGTCCACGTTGCATGACAAAGCCAAGCAGCGCGCCACAGATGAGCCCGCTTAAGATCATTGAAAACATAAATTAATTAGCCAGAAGTATATTAGTCAGGAAATTATTAATGACTAACGGGTTCAGAACCAATAACCAAATTCTCTAATTTAGAACTAACGGTTATTAATATTGGCTGGAAATAAAGCAGTGGAATAAAAAAACCGGAGAACATGTCTCCGGTTTTTCGATGTCAGATTAGGTTATTACGCGATATCTTCATCGTACTGCGGTACCGGGTTGCGGAAACTCTTGGTCACACAAGCCAGGTAGATCAGACCAATACCAGCCCAGATCAGCCCCAGAACCATAGAGCTCTCTTCCAGGTTCACCCACAGCGCCCCCACGGTCAGCGCACCGCACATCGGCAGGAACAGATACTGGAAGTGGTCTTTCAGCGTCTTGTTACGCTTCTCACGGATCCAGAACTGGGAGATTACCGACAGGTTAACGAAGGTAAACGCCACCAGCGCACCAAAGTTAATCAGCGCCGTCGCCATCACCAGGTCGAAGTTGATTGCCAGCAGGGCAATCGCGCCAACCAGGATGATGTTCATGGACGGAGTACGCCATTTCGGGTGTACATAACCGAAGAAACTTTTCGGGAATACACCGTCACGCCCCATCACGTACATCAGACGCGCTACGCCAGCATGCGCCGCCATCCCGGATGCCAATACGGTAATGGTGGAGAAAATCAGCGCACCGACCTGGAAGAACTTACCGGCTACGTACAGCATGATTTCAGGCTGTGAAGCATCCGGGTCCTTGAAGCGAGAGATATCCGGGAAATACAGCTGCAACAGATAAGTGGAGACAATAAAGATCAGGCCACCAATCAGTGCGGTCAGGAAAATTGCACGCGGGATCACGCGCTCAGCATCCTTGGTCTCTTCAGAGAGGTTGCTGATACCGTCGAAACCAGTGAACGAGAAGCACAGGATAGTAGCCCCTGTGATCATTGGAATCACGTGTGCGTCACCTGACCAGAACGGACGGCTGCTCACCAGCGTACCCGCCCCTTCCCCTTCGAACACGCCATAAACGACCATGCCGAGGATCACCGCAATCAACACGACCTGCAACAGCACTATCACGGTGTTGAAGTTCGCGACAGATTTGAGGCTGCGCAGGTTAAAAGCGGTCATAAAGGCCACCAGTGCTACCACGAAAATCCATGACGGTATCGACGGCACCAGAGCTTCAAAATAGATTTTCGCCAACAGAATGTTGATCATCGGTGCGAACAGGTAGTCCAGCAGTGATGACCAACCCACCATAAAGCCAACGGTCGGGCTAATGGATTTCTGGGCGTAAGTGTAGGCAGAGCCTGCAGACGGATAGCGACGCACCAGTTTACCGTAGCTCAGTGCGGTAAAAAGGATGGCGATCAGTGCAAAGGCGTAAGCTGTCGGGACGTGACCATCGGTCATTCCTGATACGATACCGAATGTATCGAACAGCGTCATCGGCTGCATATAGGCAAGGCCCATCATGACAACCGGAACCAGCGTAAGCGTTTTACGTAATTCCACGCGAGAGGTGTTTGGAGTAGCGTTATGCGACATGGTTATCCTCCATTACGGCGGAAACCGTCGCGTAAGCAAAAAATTGCCCCATTTTTTGTTAATCCTCAGCGACAACAACTGTCGATTTTTAAGTAAGTATCTATCCGGTACGAAGCCCGGCCTCTTTTATGAATGATTGGTTTGATGCAAAAAAATAACCGACGCGTATTAAAACGTCGGTTAATCTCATTTTTTGCAAGCGGCGCATTGTGCACTAAATTAGGGCGAAATGACAAGAGAATGAGAGCCTTGTCAAAAAATATTTTTTTCTAACCGATTGATTTATCGACAACCGTTTTTACATAGACACCCGCGATAGCACTATTTGCTAAAATTTCATCCCGCCACCATGCACTGGCTAATCCCGCGGTCTGCTCGTTCCAGCCAATCCACACGGGTTCAAACAGAATCTGCGCGACAACTTTCTTCTCAATCAGGGCCCCGCTGTCCAGAAATCGTTGTGCCAGATAGCGCGGAATATAACCACACCCCAAACCACTTATCTGCAGTTCCAGTTTGGTTTTGAAGTCAAAAACGGTGATGGCTTCCTGATCGTCAAGTAGCTGAGAAGCCGATACGTTCGCGGGATGCACATTATCGCCGACCACAATGGCGCGAAAACGTTTGATCGTTCTACGACTCAACGGTTCCGGTTCCTGCGCCAGTGGATGATGGGGGGCAACAACAAAAACCTGTTCAAGCACACCCAGACGCGCAAAACCAAAGTCACTCGCTGTGGGTGGGTCACGCATGGCACCCACAATGATATCGGCCCGGCCCTGAATCAGGGCATCCCAGGAGCCGCCCAATACGCCATTGATAAATTTAAGACGCGTCACGCTGTGGTGTTGATAGAAAGATTCGATAAGCGGGGCAAGAAGCGAAAAGGGAAAGGTATCGTCTACGCCGATAACCAGTTCATTCTCCCATCCTTCATGCAGTTTGATGGCCTGCTTTTCGAGTTCGCGCACGGTATGTAATACCTCGCGTCCCTTTTCCAGCAGCATCTGTCCGGTACGGGTAAATTTGGCCCGGTGTCCACTGCGATCCAACAACTGAATATTGAGATCGCTTTCCAGTTTGTGGACGGTATAACTCAGCGCTGACGGCGTCTTAAACAATTTTGCGGACGCCGCCGCGAAACTCCCCTCTTTCTCTAACGCATCAAGAATGATCAGAACATCCAGCAGTGGTTTCATACTCGCCCCCTGGCGGTATACAGCGACACTCTGCTGATCTGTCACTCCATCGGCATCACCAGCGGATCGGGATACTGGTACTCAAACCCAAGCTCATTGCAAATTCGGTTGCCATCAATGACTTTACCTTTACCGTTATCCACTCCGTCCCGGAAATCCGGTGGTTCCATCCCCAACAGGCGAGCCATCTGGGGGTAGAACACATTGCGTGCCGGATGCATAGGCGCACATATATTATAGATGTGTCCCCCTTTAGGCGCTTGTAGCAGCAACGTGATAGCAGAAACCACGTCATCCAAATGCACCAGATTGACGCCATGCTGTCCATCAGGTGCTGTTTTACCCGCAAAAAAGCGACCGGGATGTCTGCCCGGTCCCACAAGGCCCGCCAGGCGCAGAATATCCACCGACGTTCCCGGCAGATTGTGCAGCCAGTCTTCAAGTTCTTTCAGGGCACGACCGCTCGCCGTGACCGGATTGCGTGGTGTGCCCTCTTTTACTGTCCCCTGCACATCACCATAAACTGAGGTAGAGCTGGTAAAAATAATCCGTGGAATACGATACGCCAGCGCACTGTCGACCAGTTCCTGCATTGCCTGCAAGTAAAACGACTCACCCGGGCCACTACGGCGTGCAGGCAGGGTGATGACCAGCGCATCCGCATCCATTAGCGCATCGAGATCGTCAGGTTCACAGACCAGTTCAGGCTCCAGGCGCAACGAGTAGCTTTCAATACCGCTCATTCGGGCCGCTTCCACCCCATCCAATGTGGTTTTGCTGCCGGTAACCTGCCAGCCCCTGGCCGCCAGAGACATGGCTAATGGCATGCCTAACCAACCTAATCCGACAATTGCGACCTTTTTCATGCCTTTTCTCCTGACTTTTGGCCTATAACCCAAGGCTACGCCAGCCCACGGTGGCTGACAATTCATAGTATCAATATGAAATGAATTAATGATCAAAAAAAGCCCTTGCTTTCCGTGGCTAAAGTGGTTTAGGTTAAAAGACATCAAATGAATAAGCATTCATCGAGAAAATTTATGACACGCGCTCAATTTAATCACCATCATTACCATCATCCTGACTAGTCTTTCAGGCGATGTGTGCTGGGAGACATTTAAATCTTCCAGTGGTGCATGAGCGTATGAGAAAGCCCCCGGAAGATTTCTTCCGGGGGCTTTTTTTTGTGCGTGACCCAAACCGATTCAGACAGGATAACGAGGAATAGAGAATGTTAGACAACACCCGCTTACGCATAGCTATGCAGAAATCAGGCCGTTTAAGCGATGACTCACGCGAATTGCTGGCCCGCTGTGGTATTAAAATTAATCTTCACACCCAGCGCCTGATTGCGATGGCAGAAAATATGCCAATTGATATTCTGCGCGTACGCGATGACGATATCCCGGGTCTGGTCATGGATGGCGTCGTTGATCTCGGCATCATCGGTGAAAACGTGCTGGAAGAAGAACTGCTCAACCGCCGCGCACAGGGTGAAGATCCTCGTTACTTTACGTTACGTCGTCTGGACTTCGGCGGCTGTCGTCTTTCGCTGGCGACCCCAGTAGACGAAGCCTGGGACGGTCCGTCGGCACTGAACGGCAAACGCATCGCCACCTCTTATCCGCACCTGCTCAAACGCTATCTCGACCAGAAAGGAGTGTCGTTCAAATCCTGTTTGTTAAACGGCTCTGTCGAAGTTGCTCCCCGTGCAGGACTTGCTGATGCAATCTGCGATCTGGTCTCTACCGGTGCAACGCTTGAAGCCAACGGCCTGCGTGAAGTGGAAGTCATTTACCGCTCCAAAGCCTGTCTGATTCAGCGTGACGGAGAAATGGCCGATGCTAAGCAACAACTGATCGATAAGCTGCTGACCCGTATTCAGGGGGTTATTCAGGCGCGCGAATCTAAATACATCATGATGCACGCGCCAAGTGAACGTCTGGACGACGTTATCGCCTTGCTGCCAGGCGCTGAACGCCCAACGATTTTGCCACTGGCCGGCGATCAGCAGCGCGTGGCAATGCACATGGTTAGCAGCGAAACCCTGTTCTGGGAAACGATGGAAAAACTGAAAGCGCTTGGCGCCAGCTCCATCCTGGTGCTGCCTATTGAGAAGATGATGGAGTAATTCCACTTATGCTGCCCGGTAGCGCTTCGCTAGCCGGGCCTACAAGACCCGTAGGCCGGATAAACAACGTGCCATCCGGCAAAAAAAGGAAGACGATTATGAGCTTTAATACCATCATCGACTGGAATAGCTGTACTGAAGAGCAGCAAAGTGAATTACTGATGCGCCCGGCAATCTCGGCGTCAGATAGCATCACCCGTACCGTGAGCGAAATTCTGCATAACGTAAAGTCGCGCGGTGACGCAGCGCTACGTGAATACAGCGCAAAGTTTGATAAAACTAACGTGAGTGCGCTGAAAGTCAGCGCTGAAGAGATTGCCGCCGCCGGCGCACGTCTTGGCAATGACCTGAAACAGGCCATGGCAGTCGCCGTGAAAAACATCGAAACGTTTCATAACGCGCAACAACTGCCGGTAGTCGATATTGAAACGCAGCCCGGTGTACGCTGCCAGCAGGTTACCCGCCCGGTAAATTCTGTTGGACTGTACATTCCCGGGGGCTCCGCGCCACTCTTCTCAACAGTGTTAATGCTCGCCACCCCGGCCCGCATTGCAGGCTGTAAAAAAGTGGTGTTGTGCTCTCCCCCACCCATCGCCGATGAAATTCTGTATGCCGCACAACTCTGCGGCGTACAGGAGGTGTTTAACGTTGGGGGCGCACAAGCTATTGCCGCGCTGGCATTTGGGAGTGAATCCGTGCCGAAAGTGGACAAAATTTTTGGCCCCGGTAATGCCTTTGTGACCGAAGCCAAACGTCAGGTGAGTCAGCGTCTGGACGGTGCCGCCATCGATATGCCAGCAGGTCCGTCTGAAGTGCTGGTGATTGCCGACAGCGGCGCCACGCCGGATTTCGTTGCCTCTGACTTACTCTCGCAGGCCGAACACGGCCCCGATTCCCAAGTGATCCTGCTGACGCCGGATGCCGGTATGGCCAGCCGGGTTGCTGAAGCAGTAGAACGCCAGCTTGCCGCGCTGCCACGCGCTGAAACCGCGCGGCAGGCGTTAAGCGCCAGTCGTCTGATTGTCACCCGCTCCCTTGCGCAATGCGTAGCAATTTCTAATGCGTACGGCCCGGAGCACCTGATCATTCAGACCCGCAATGCTCGCGAACTTGTCGATGACATCACCAGTGCGGGCTCTGTCTTTCTCGGTGACTGGTCACCGGAATCTGCCGGTGACTATGCCTCCGGGACTAACCACGTGCTGCCTACCTACGGCTATACCGCAACCAGCTCAAGTCTTGGACTGGCCGATTTCCAGAAGCGGATGACCGTACAGGAATTATCGCCGCAAGGTTTCTCTGCCCTGGCCGCAACCATCGAAACGCTGGCCGCAGCAGAACGACTGACAGCCCACAAAAATGCCGTTACCCTGCGCGTTAACGCCCTGAAGGAGCAAGCATGAGCACTGACAACATTCTCAGCGTTACTGATTTAGCCCGTAAAAATGTCCGTGAGCTAACACCGTATCAGTCTGCCCGCCGTCTGGGCGGAAATGGCGACGTCTGGCTCAATGCCAATGAGTTCCCCACCGCCGTTGAATTCCAGCTAACTCAGCAAACACTGAACCGTTATCCGGAGTGCCAGCCGAAGGCGGTGATCGAGAACTACGCACAGTATGCGGGCGTTAAGCCAGAGCAGGTACTGGTCAGCCGCGGTGCTGATGAAGGTATCGAGTTGCTGGTACGTGCTTTTTGCGAGCCGGGTAAAGATGCGATTCTCTACTGCCCGCCGACCTATGGTATGTATAGCGTCAGTGCGGAAACCATTGGCGTTGAATGTCGCACCGTGCCGACTCTTGCCGACTGGCAACTGGATTTACAGGGCATCGCTGACAAGCTTGATGGCGTGAAAGTGGTTTACGTTTGCAGCCCCAATAACCCGACGGGCCAGTTAATTAACCCGCAGGATCTGCGTTCACTGCTCGACATGACGCAGGGCAAAGCCATCGTGGTCGCCGATGAAGCGTATATCGAGTTTTGCCCGCAGGCCACACTGGCGGGTTGGCTGTCGGAATACCCAAACCTGGTGGTACTGCGCACCCTGTCTAAGGCGTTTGCCCTTGCCGGTTTGCGCTGCGGATTTACGCTAGCTAATGAAGATGTCATCAACCTGTTGTTGAAAGTGATCGCGCCTTACCCGCTCTCTACACCTGTGGCAGATATCGCCGCTCAGGCACTAACGCCGCAAGGCATTTCCGCCATGCGTGAGCGCGTGGCACAGATTCTGCAAGAGCGTCAGTACCTGGTTGATAGCCTGAAAACCATCCGCTGCGTAGAACAGGTTTTCGATTCTGAAACCAACTATGTTCTGGCGCGCTTCACAGCATCAAGCAGCGTATTTAAATCTTTGTGGGATCAGGGCATTATCTTACGAGACCAGAACAAACAACCTTCATTGAGCGGCTGCCTGCGTATTACTGTCGGAACCCGCGAAGAGAGCCAGCGCGTCATTGACGCCTTACGTGCGGAGCAAGTATGAGCCAGAAGTATCTTTTTATTGACCGTGATGGAACCCTGATTTCCGAGCCGCCCAGTGACTTTCAGGTTGATTGCTTCGACAAACTTGCCTTTGAGCCGGAGGTTGTCCCGGTCTTGCTAAAACTACAAAAAGCTGGTTTTAAGCTGGTGATGATCACCAACCAGGATGGACTGGGAACACAGAGCTTCCCGCAGGCAGATTTTGACGGTCCACACAACCTGATGATGCAAGTTTTCACCTCGCAGGGCGTCATATTTGATGAAGTACTGATCTGTCCGCACCTGCCGGCAGACGCGTGTGATTGTCGTAAACCCAAAGTGAAGCTGGTCGAGCAATACCTGATTGAACAGGCGCTGGATACCGAGAACAGCTACGTGATCGGCGATCGCGTAACCGATATTCAACTGGCGGAAAACATGGGCATCACCGGGTTACGCTATCACCGCGATACGCTGAACTGGGCAATGATCGGTGAGCAACTAACCAAACGAGATCGTTACGCCCACGTTGAGCGTAATACCAAAGAAACGCAGATTGACGTTAAAGTCTGGCTGGACCGCGAAGGCCGCAGCAAAATTAATACCGGCGTCGGCTTCTTTGACCACATGCTGGATCAAATCTCGACCCACGGTGGTTTTCGTATGGAAATAGCCGTCAAAGGCGATCTGTATATTGACGATCACCACACCGTTGAGGATACAGGGCTGGCTCTGGGCGAAGCCTTAAAACTGGCGTTGGGCGATAAACGCGGCATCAACCGTTTTGGTTTTGTGCTGCCGATGGACGAGTGCCTGGCACGCTGCGCCCTGGATATCTCCGGGCGTCCACACCTGGAGTACCGGGCTGAGTTTACCTACCAGCGCGTCGGCGATCTGAGTACGGAGATGATCGAACACTTCTTCCGTTCGCTCTCTTACACCATGGGCGTCACGTTACACCTTAAAACCAAAGGTAAAAATGACCACCACCGCGTGGAAAGTCTGTTCAAAGCCTTTGGCCGCACGCTGCGCCAGGCTATTCGTGTAGAAGGCGACACGCTTCCTTCTTCAAAAGGGGTGCTGTGATGAACGTGGTGATCCTCGACACCGGCTGTGCCAACCTGAACTCGGTGAAATCCGCCGTCGCACGCCACGGCTACGATCCGGTAGTTAGCCGCGATGCGGATGTTGTGCTGCGCGCCGATAAACTGTTTCTGCCGGGTGTCGGTACCGCCCAGGCGGCAATGGATCAGCTACACGAGCGTGAGCTGATTGAACTGATCAAAGCCTGCACACAGCCTGTACTGGGGATTTGCTTAGGTATGCAGCTGCTTGGTCGACGCAGTGAAGAAAGTAACGGTGTCTCCCTGCTGGGGATTGTTGATCAAGACGTACCCAAAATGACCGATTTTGGTCTGCCGTTGCCGCATATGGGCTGGAACCGTGTCTATCCACAGGCCGGAAACCGCCTTTTCCAGGGCATTGAGGATGGGGCGTATTTCTATTTTGTACACAGCTACGCCATGCCGGTGAACCCATGGACTATTGCGCAATGCAACTACGGTGAGCCCTTCACCGCAGCGGTACAAAAAGATAATTTCTTTGGCGTGCAGTTCCACCCGGAGCGTTCAGGTGCCGCTGGCGCGAAGTTGCTGAAAAACTTTCTGGAGATGTAATGATTATTCCGGCATTAGATTTAATCGACGGCACGGTTGTGCGTCTTCATCAGGGCGATTACGCAACGCAGCGTGATTACGGTAACGATCCCCTGACCCGTTTACAAAGCTATGCCGCACAAGGCGCAAAGGTGTTGCACCTGGTGGATCTGACCGGGGCAAAAGATCCGCAGAAACGGCAAATACCGCTGATTAAAACACTGGTTGCTGGCGTAAACGTACCGGTGCAGGTAGGGGGTGGCGTACGTACCGAAGCAGATATTGAAGCGCTGCTTAACGCTGGCGTCGCCCGCGTAGTGGTGGGTTCGACTGCGGTAAAATCTCCCGAAGTCGTCAAGAACTGGTTTGCCCGTTTTGGTGCCGACGCGCTGGTTCTGGCTCTGGATGTGCGGATTGACGAGCACGGGAATAAACAGGTTGCAGTTAGCGGCTGGCAGGAAGATTCCGGGGTTTCACTGGAAGAACTGGTTGAGACCTATTTACCCGTCGGTCTGAAGCACGTGCTATGCACCGATATCTCCCGCGACGGCACGCTGGCGGGTTCAAACGTTGCACTGTACGAAGAAGTGTGCGCCAAATATCCGCAGGTGGCATTTCAGTCATCCGGCGGGATTGGTGGGATTGAAGATGTCGCAGCCCTGCGCGGAACCGGCGTTGGCGGCGTCATTGTGGGTCGTGCTTTGCTGGAAGGTAAATTCACCGTTGAGGAGGCCATCCAATGCTGGCAAAACGCATAATCCCTTGCCTTGATGTTCGTGACGGACAGGTTGTCAAAGGTGTTCAATTCCGCAATCACGAGATTATTGGCGATATCGTTCCGCTGGCGAAACGCTATGCCGATGAAGGCGCAGATGAGCTGGTTTTTTACGATATCACCGCATCGAGCGATGGTCGCGTGGTGGACAAAAGCTGGGTATCACGCGTGGCAGAAGTGATCGACATTCCGTTCTGTGTCGCCGGTGGGATTAAATCACCAGAGGATGCCGCAAAGATACTGTCTTTCGGCGCAGATAAAATTTCTATCAACTCCCCGGCTCTGGCTGACCCAACGTTGATCACCCGCCTGGCGGATCGCTTTGGCGTGCAGTGTATCGTGGTGGGCATTGATACGTGGTATGACGCAGAAACCGGCAAATATCACGTTAACCAATATACCGGGGATGAAAGCCGTACCCGCGTCACGCAGTGGGAAACGATCGACTGGGTAACAGAGGTGCAAAAACTGGGCGCCGGTGAAATCGTTCTTAATATGATGAACCAGGACGGCGTGCGTAACGGCTACGATCTCGAGCAGTTGAAAAAAGTGCGCGAAGTTTGCCACGTTCCGCTGATCGCCTCAGGCGGTGCCGGAACGATGGAGCACTTTCTCGAAGCCTTCAGGGATGCGGATGTCGATGGCGCGCTTGCCGCCTCGGTCTTCCACAAGCAAATTATCAATATTGGCGAATTAAAAGCGTACCTGGCAACACAGGGCGTGGAGATCAGGATATGTTAACGAAGCAACAATGCCGCGAGCTGGACTGGGAAAAAACCGATGGGATGATGCCGGTCGTCGTGCAGCATGCAGTTTCCGGTGAGGTGCTGATGCTCGGGTATATGAACCCGGAAGCGCTGGATAAAACGATCGAAAGCGGCAAAGTGACCTTTTTCTCGCGTACTAAACAACGCCTGTGGACCAAAGGTGAAACCTCTGGCAACTTTCTTAATGTCGTCAGCATTTCCGCTGATTGCGACAACGACACCCTGCTGGCGCTGGTTAACCCTATTGGGCCAACCTGTCACAAAGGCACCAGCAGTTGTTTTGGTGAGTCCAGCCACCAATGGTTGTTCCTGTATCAACTGGAGCAACTCCTGGCTGAGCGTAAAACGGCAGATCCCGCCAGCTCCTATACCGCAAAATTGTACGCCAGCGGTACGAAGCGAATTGCCCAGAAAGTTGGAGAGGAAGGTGTTGAGACAGCACTGGCCGCGACCGTGCATGACCGTTTCGAGTTGACCAATGAGGCATCGGATCTGATGTATCACCTGCTGGTTCTGCTGCAGGACCAGGATCTCGATCTGACGACAGTGATTGAGAATTTACGCAAGCGCCATCAGTAATAGACTGATACCGGCATGATGCCGGTATCAATTATTTCGCCGAGCGTTTAATCGTTACCGAATAAATCGCGGGTATACACTTTATCAGCGACATCCTGCAGTTCTTCTGCCATGCGGTTAGAGATAATCACATCGGCCTCACGTTTAAATTTAGCCAGATCACGCTCAACCCGTGAATGGAAGAAACTCTCTTCTGCTATTACCGGTTCATAAATTATGACCGGGATACCTTTCGCTTTAATGCGTTTCATGATGCCCTGAATAGACGATGCCCTGAAATTATCCGAGCCGCTTTTCATAATCAGGCGATAGATACCGACAACTTTGGGTTTACGCGAAAGAATGGCATCAGCAATAAAATCTTTTCGTGTGCGGTTAGCATCAACGATGGCTGAAATAATATTATTAGGTACAGATTGATAGTTGGCAAGTAATTGCTTTGTGTCTTTTGGCAGACAATATCCACCATAACCGAATGAAGGATTGTTGTAATGGTTACCAATACGCGGGTCCAGACAAACCCCTTCGATGATCTGTCGTGCATTAAGCCCCAGGCTTTCTGCATAGCTATCAAGTTCGTTAAAATAAGCAACACGCATTGCCAGATAGGTATTTGCAAAAAGCTTAATGGCTTCAGCTTCAGTAGAATCAGTGAACAGCACCGGGATATCCTGCTTTATCGCCCCTTCCTGTAATAAGGCAGCAAAACGCTCAGCACGAGCAGATCGTTCGCCGATGACAATTCGTGAAGGGTATAAGTTATCATACAGTGCCTTCCCTTCGCGCAGGAACTCAGGAGAAAAGATAATATTATCCGAGTTAAATTTCTGTCGCATAGTCTGCGTAAAACCAACAGGTACTGTTGATTTAATCACCATGAGTGCATCAGGATTTATTGCAATCACATCTCTGATAACTGATTCAACGCTGGAGGTATCAAAATAGTTTGTTTTCGGGTCGTAATCTGTAGGCGTTGCAATAATAACAAAATCTGCATTCTGGTAGGCGTCGTACTTGTCCAGCGTGGCTTTAAAATTTATATCGCTTGATTGTAGATACTGTTCAATTTCTTTATCGACTATCGGAGACATCCGATTATTTAGCATCTCGACACGTGAAGGGACAATGTCCAGAGCAATGACCTGATGATGTTGGGCGATAAGAAGACCATTTGACAGGCCAACATATCCGGTACCAGAAATGGTAATTTTCATTTCATGCTCTCAGTATTAACTTAATATTTAATCATGATGTTGGACATCCTGATAAGAGAATAATGTTTTAACGTTTTGTTGAATATTGTGTCAACGAAGGTTAAAACAATTCAGATTTTCTTTATCAGGGTACGCCAGAAATATTAAGTAAAGATTAAGCAATCAACGCAAATCAATCAGATTTAAGATAAAAAAAGCCCGGTTAGAGAACCGGGCCAGTGACTATCAGAAGACTTATTCCATCCATTCGGTATGGAAAACACCTTCTTTATCAGTACGTTTGTAGGTATGCGCACCGAAATAATCACGCTGGGCCTGAATCAGGTTAGCGGGCAATACTTCTGCACGATAACTGTCGTAATAAGCGACAGCAGCAGAGAATGTCGGTACCGGGATACCATTCTGCACGGCATACGCTACAACATCACGCAGTGCCTGTTGATATTCATCGGCAATGTTCTTGAAGTACGGGTCGAGCAACAGGTTCGCGATACCCGGATTTTTAGCGTAGGCATCGGTGATTTTCTGCAGGAACTGCGCGCGAATAATACAGCCCGCACGGAAGATTTTTGCAATCTCGCCGTAATTCAGATCCCAGTTATGCTCGTCGGATGCGGCACGCAGCTGTGAGAAGCCCTGAGCATAAGAAACGATCTTACCGAGGTACAGTGCACGACGTACTTTCTCAATAAATTCTGCCTTATCACCCGCAAGCTGAGCTTTAGGTCCAGACAGGACTTTAGAGGCAGCGACACGCTGATCTTTCAGCGAAGAGATATAGCGTGCAAACACAGATTCAGTGATCAGAGACAGCGGTTCACCAAGATCCAGAGAACTTTGGCTGGTCCATTTACCGGTACCTTTGTTCGCCGCTTCATCCAGAATGAAATCCACCAGATATTTACCATCTTCATCTTTTTTGGTGAAGATATCTTTGGTGATGTCGATCAGATAGCTGCTCAGTTCACCGTTATTCCACTCGGTAAAGGTGCTGGCCAGTTCTTCGTTGCTCAGGTTCAGACCCCCTTTCAACAATGAATAAGCTTCGGCAATCAGCTGCATGTCACCGTATTCAATGCCGTTGTGCACCATCTTCACATAGTGGCCTGCACCGTCGGCACCAATATACGTCACACACGGCTCACCATCTTCAGCAACCGCTGCGATTTTAGTCAGGATTGGCGCTACCAGTTCATAAGCTTCTTTCTGGCCACCCGGCATGATGGATGGGCCTTTCAGCGCACCTTCTTCACCACCAGAGACGCCGGTTCCGATGAAGTTAAAACCTTCAGCGGAGAGCTCACGGTTACGACGGATAGTGTCCTGGAAGAACGTATTACCGCCATCAATGATGATGTCACCTTTATCCAGATAAGGTTTCAGGGAGTCGATAGCAGCATCAGTGCCAGCACCCGCTTTCACCATTAACAGGATACGACGAGGTGTTTCAAGGGATTCAACAAACTCTTTTACCGTATAGTAAGGAACCAGTTTTTTCCCCGGATTCTCGGCGATAACCTCTTCCGTTTTTTCACGTGAGCGGTTGAAAACGGACACGGTGTAACCACGGCTTTCGATGTTGAGCGCCAGGTTGCGCCCCATCACAGCCATACCAACGACGCCGATTTGTTGCTTAGACATTATGTACTCCTGTCAGGTGATGATCGAACAACAATTTGTAACCATACTGAAGAACTATGCAAAAATAATGTACATTAGTTATGTTCAATATTTTTTGTAAACTATCCTACGGCTCATTTTGATAGCAGGGAGCTCTATCAATTTATATGAAATAGATGCAATAGCAACAGTTATAATAGTCCATACTAAAAATCTTATAACTGGCGGGAAGTCAGTTAATGGGATGCTGTGCGGAACAAAAATATGCATTAAATATATAGAATAACTTACGACCCCAATTAAAGGCATTAGCTTTGAGCTAACTATAATCCGCTCTAAAATGAAGGAATAAAAAATAAAGATGGCAGGTATGAATGAAAAAGTAAGATAACTAACCCCCCAGTATTTGTACCAAATAAGAACTCTACAGAACATTGTCGCTATAAGAACAAAGCTTAATAGCGTAAAGAACCTGTGGGACAATACATTCCTTTTAAATAAAAAACAAGTTAAACCAGAAAGAAAGAATAAGTAAAAATATAATATTTTCTGGATATTGCTATTAGCATCATAAAGATCAAACCCAATGCTTATAAATGAAACAGTTAAAACCAAAACAAACAAAGAAATAACATTTGCTAGCCAGCGTCGAAGTAACAAAAAAACCGTACATGCCAAATAAAACAACATCTCATAGGCTAAAGTCCACTCTAGCCCCTGAAATACGGTATTTTGCCCCAAAAAATGACTCATCATGCTCAGTGCCCCCCCCCAATAAACAATGGGGCCTGACATCATTTCCGAATAGATTTTTGATACATACCAATTATCTGATAAGAAAAACCACCCAAGGATTGACATTACGATATAAATAGGGTAGAGACGAAAAACTCTTCGAATCCAAAAACCAAATATCGAGGTTAAGCCATCTCGCGTATTCATCGACCATGGTATGACATAACCACTCACGCAGAAAAATATCAAAACACCGATCAATCCAATATTAATTGAATTATTCTGAATTGCTATAAATTTTGAATTGATTGCAATCGAAAAATGTGAAATCAATACACAAATAACTGCTATGGCTCGCAGTTGATCTAAAACAGCAATTCGGCCAGTTACAAAAAATTTTTCTTTATGCCCCATATCTTGCATCCCGCATATTTATAGCGATTATTTTTTTATACATGTTAACTGATGATTTCGCCATCTGAACATCAGAAAATAAATTTTCATATCTCATACGCCCTTCTTTTCCCAATTTTTTTCGCAGCGACGGATTTTTAATTAATAAAGACAATGCTTCATAAAGTTCATTAGCATTACCGGGAGAAATCAGAATCCCATTAACATTATGTTCAACTACCTCCGGAATTCCTCCGACATTACAACCAATAACAGGTTTTCCGTACATCATAGCTTCTACATAAATAAGTCCAAAAGATTCAAATCTAGATGGAGCTACAAATATATCGCACTTAGAATAGTGTTTTCTCAATGCAACTTCATCAACCTTTCCATGAAATTTTATCTTTTCATTTAGTAATACATCAGATTCACTTTCGAACTTCGTTCTATATGTAACATCACTATCAACAGGGATACTATCATCTCCAACGATATCAAAGGATACATTAGGATAAGCAGCAACTATATCAGGAATAATACTAAGCAGGAGATCTATACCTTTTCTTTTCTCTAATCGACCGACGAAGAGTATATTAATCTCATTATCATTAGAAACCTCTCGCATGTCGGTTTTCTCACGCCAATCCGGCATGCCAAGATGCGATACAAACAATCTATTCTCATCTATTTCTAATGAATATGCCTTCTGAACCTCATTAAGAATTCCTTTACTGATGGCAAGTAAGGAATCACTATTCAAGATCATATATCTCTCCATTTCAATTAACGGATTAACGAATGAAGCCATAAGTTCTTTATTAGCAGTGAGATCAGGGCGAGATGAGAGAGATAATTTAAGAGTAGTCATCAAGCTAGTAATTACACGGTAACGATCAGATAATAATGGTGCAATGCCTACAACGTTCCATATTGGAGCTTCCACAATATCGATGCTACGATGAGTTGATATTCTATCTATTTCGTCAAGAAAAGATTTTGATTGATCCCAATGAGACTGCAGGATATTTAAATGCTCAATTTCGCATGGTTTCACATGGGATTGTACGACTATACGATGAACCCAAACGCCATTTTCAAAATCTACTGTGGAATGATCATCACCACGAGCAATGACATGAACCTTATGTCCTAACTGCGCTAGTGCAGTAGCCTTATCCTGCGTAAAACGAGCAATGCCACCCAAGAGGTTTGGCGGATAATCTTCGCATAATAATACGATTGTTAATCGTTTTCCAACATCGGCATGGATAGAATAAAATTTCTTGAAAGCACAATCATTACGTTCTAACAAATGGGATGAAATAAGTTTGGGCTTTTGTCTTGACTCTTCTCTTCCTAGTTTCATTGCTAATATTGCATGTTCTTCAAATGAAACTAGTGCTTCTTCAGGTAATTTACCAGAAGAAATACAAGATTCGATATCGCTGCGATGATTTTGAATAAACCTCATATTGTCAGAATCAATAAAATCTTGAGTATGATACAAATAACCATGTCTATTCGAAAAATAGACTTTGGATTTAAGTACTGGATATCTATACACTGCAGCTGATTTAGTACGAATATGAGATGGGGCATATTTATGGTGAACATATGCATTCGCAAGTTGCTTTATAAAATACCCATTATCAATCATCCGTAAGCATACATCTGTCTCATCAAGATAGTATATGAATTCTTCATCGAATCCACCTATCTCAATCAGAACATCTCGTCTAAAGGCCGTATTCGTTCCTTGTAAATATGGAAATTCATATGCCCTTGGGAAACAATAATTAGGCGATGGTTCTTCCATCTGCCATTTACCATGCCCTAGTCTATCAGCATTTGCATATTGATATTGATACTTATAACCAGTGTGATCGAATACTTTTCCACCTACAGCACCAACTTCGCAGGAATCAAAGGCCTCTACGATTTGTGTTAACCACTCAGGCTCAGGTATGGCATCATCATCAATGAATGCCACGATATCGCCACTAGCATAAGATATCCCTATATTCCGAGATTTTGATAAATTGGCTTCTGCACAGTGACCTATCTTTATCAATTCTCTAAACTTATCAAGTACCTCCTCGGTGTGATCAGTAGAAGGACCATTAATTACAATAATTTCAAACAATGGATAATCAATGTATTTGAATGATTCAAGAGTCCTTAATAACAAATCAGCACGATTATAGGTATTGATAATAACTGATACTTTTTTCATTCCAAATCCAAACCTTGTCAATAACAATTATATACTTTAAGAGTGTATAGCCTCAAATACGACCTGAGTAATAATTACATTACTTTATTTTTTTCTAAGTTATTTACCTCGCGCCTTAAGCGTCTTACCTCAAATGGTATGGATTTGAAAAAATTATCACTCTCTTGTCTTAATTTTATTAGCTCTACATTGTTAAAGTTCATACTGCCCTGTAAATTCCGAATTTGCTCTTCAAGGAAATCAACTCTATGCCGTAGTTCAATACTTTCAGCTCTATATAATGGCGATCTAAAAATGGCCACAGATACTCTAATGATTTTACCTAATACAGGAAACTGTGCAAACTTCCTTACAACTTTACGTATCTTATTTTTAAACATAATGAAAATCCAATTTTTATGACTTTAGAAACATTACAGAGACTTCTTCTTCCTAAAAATACCTCTATAAATATTAGAGTACTCCGCAACCATTTTATCTGCCATGAATTTCGCCTCAAATCTAGCCCTAGCATTTTCACCATATAAAAGTGCTAACCGGGGATTATTCCAGAGATAGAGCATGGCATCTCTCAATGAATTTACATTGCCAGGTTCAACAACCAAACCTGTTATATTATTAATGTTAATATATGATGTTCCAGTGCCAATCTCACATGAAATTAATGATTTCCTGTACATAGCCCCCTCCAGCAAAGTTATGCCAAAGGCCTCTGAACGAAGATTTGATGGAAAAACCACTGAATAACAAAGTTCCAACAATACTGTTTTATCCTCATCAGATAGAGCGCCAACAAAATGAACGTTTGATAACCCCAATTTTTCTGACTTCAATTTCAGAGCTGTTTCTTCTCCTCCATTACCTATAATTACAACAGGCAGAGACGTCGCGTGAGCCGCATCCAATAAGATATCTAACCCTTTGTAATATCGTAACGTACCAATAAAAAGAAAAAATTTGTCTCCCACACGTTCTTTCCAGTAATCTACTCTTTCGATTTTGGTCTGCGGATACGATTTTTCATCCAGCCCATAAGGAACAATCTTAACTTTTTTTTCAAATTTCTGTAATACACGACTACTCTGCGCATAATTTGGCGAAGCAGCAACAATACAATCAACTGAACTAAGAAAACGATTCATCAAGGGCGAATACAGACGAAAAATAAATTTTTGTTTTACAATGTCAGAATGATAACTAACAACTGTTGGTTTGTTTATTCGGCACAAAAAATGCAGCATATCCATAAAAGGAAAGGGATAATGGTAATGAATGATATCTGCTTGACTTGCTAATTCTTTAAATTTTTTAATACAAGATAGAGAGAATGGTGTTGACGCTACCTCAAAATTAGTTTTTGCGTAGAATACACGCTGTTCACCAATTTTCTGATTATTAATATCCCCCCGTTTGCTTAGAGAAAGTACTGTTGATTCAACACCATATTCAGCCCCAGATTCACTTAGCTGGTAGATAACTTGTTCGATGCCACCAAAAGTATCTGGATAGTATGTCTTATAAAAATGCAGTACTTTCAACATTAATCTTACTTCACCTGTTTATATGCAGCAACCGTTTCAGTTGCACATCGTTTCCATGAAAATTGGTTAACATGTGATAATCCACTTTTAGTGGCACTATCCTGCCATTCCGTATCAGTAAGGCTCTTCATAATTAAAGACGTAAGTGTCTCAACATCCATAGCATCACACATTAAAGTGCTGCTACCTGCAACCTCAGGAAGTGAAGAGCTGTTTGAACAAACAACCGGAGTCCCAGATGCCATTGCCTCCAATACTGGTAGCCCAAATCCCTCATAGACTGATGGAAATAAAAAACTAACAGCACCTGCATAGAGTACAGGTAAATCGCTTGACGGTGTAAACCCCAGGTAGCGCAGCCACCCTTCCCGTTTACCTTGTTCAAATCGACGATGTAAAGTATCACTGTTCCAGCCTTTGAATCCGCTAATAACGAGAGGAGTCTGCTTTCTCAGTGACAGTGGCAGGCGTTCGTAGGCATCAAGCAAAGTCGCAATATTCTTTCTCGGCTCAATCGAGCCAGTAAATAGGGAATATTTTTTAAAGGTAAGTTCGTATTTTCCGAGAACAGGAGTTATATCTTCTTCACGGCGGGGCTTAAATTCACCACTGCATGCTAACTTTGCAGTAAACACCCTACTTTCCGAAATATTAAAATAATTAATCAGTTCCAATCTGGTAAAATCAGAGTCTGTAATAAATACTGATGCTCGCTTTACCGTTTGTAAAAGCTCTTTACGCATATACCTAACTCTCTCAGGAGGATGGCATTGCGGTAAAGTAAAAACAGAAAGATCATGAAACGTGACAACACAGCGCTCTACCTTAGGTGGCAGATAAAAATTAGGCCCATGATAAATCGCATCCTTATGATTTTTCAAGACATTAGTTTTCAACCACGGAGCTGTGAGCCTATATACTTCCGAAGCCAGTCGACTCTTTTTTATTAAACTTTTAAGCCCCTCTGTTGAAGAGCTATTTTCTTTAGGCACGGGCATTTGCTGAGTAAGTCGATGCCCATTTAAAAAAAGTAATTCGGATATGTCTGGATCATCAGATAAACATTTAGCCAACTCAAATGCATAGCGACCGATACCTGTTAATGGGTATTTTATTGCATCAGTTCCAAATATGACTTTCATTACTCGTTTTCCAACATCCAGCGCAGAGTATCTTCGAGTGGTGGGACATTCCAATCTGGAATAAATGATTGTAATTTAGATGGATCCCCACTAAGTGTCTTAACTTCATTTGCCCGGACAAATTCTGGATTAATCTGGATGGTCAGATGGTGTCCGGTTATTTTTTCACAAAGTTCAATAACTTTTCTCAGTGAATATGTGCGGCCAGAGCAGATGTTAATAACTTCGCCAACTGGTTTTGCCTGTAATAACTTGACATAAGCATAGCTTAGTGCACGAACATCTGTAAAATCACGCCAAACATCAATATTTCCTAACTCGATCGTCGGTGATTTTGATTTAAAGTGTTTAACTATCTTTGGCAGAAGGAAGTTTTCCGCCTGACCAACACCTGTATAGTTAAATGGTCTCGTAATGAATACGGGTAGTTTATCCATCCACAATCGAGACATATATTCCATGGCCAACTTGCTGACGGCATAATCGTTCGCTGGATTTGCTGTCGCAGATTCATTCAGTTGCCCTGCGGTACCATTTCCATAAATATTTGCACTACTGGCGAGAAGCACACCATCCAGGATGGTGCTGCAGGTACTCAAAGCCTGCAATAAATTGCGCGTTCCAAGTAAATTGACGTTATAGAAAGCATCTGCATCACCATGCCCAACATAAGCGATAGCGGCCAAATGTATAACAACGTTTGGTTGTATGAGCTGAATAACCTCCCGCAATCTCGCAGTATCCATTAGATCAACCTGGTAATAATCAGGCCCATCAAAAGGCATTGCGCCAATACCAAATACCCGATATCCGGCAGCGGATAATTCCGCTGCCACATAGCGGCCGGTAAAACCATTAATCCCTGTCACCAGAGCATGTTTGCCGGCGCCGAACATCAGAATGAAAACCCTTGCTGGTTACGACGTAAATCAGCCTCAACCATCAACTGGCACAACTGCTCCAGCGAGGTTTTTGGTTCCCACCCCAGAATTTCTTTGGCACGAGCTGGATTACCGATTAGTAGATCGACTTCAGCAGGACGGAAGAATTTTGGATTTACACGAACCAACGTCTTCCCAGTTGCTGTGTCAATACCCACTTCTTCCTCGTCCTTACCCTCAAAACGCAGTGTAAATCCAGCAGCTTTGAAAGCCATGCTGACGAAGTCGCGCACAGTCTCTGTACGGTTAGTTGCCAGTACGAAGGTATCTGGTTTTTCTGCCTGCAGAATACGCCACATCCCTTCTACATACTCTTTGGCATAACCCCAATCACGCTTGGCGTCCATGTTACCGAGTTCAAGAACGTCAAGTTTTCCAAGCTTAATTTTTGCAACAGAATCAGTGATTTTACGCGTTACAAATTCCTGACCACGTAATGGTGATTCGTGGTTAAACAGAATTCCACTTGATGCAAAAATATTATAGCTCTCACGGTAGTTCACGGTCATCCAGTGAGCATACAGTTTAGCTACGCCATATGGGCTGCGCGGATAGAATGGAGTATCTTCTTTCTGCGGAACGGCCTGGACCAGACCAAACATTTCTGACGTTGATGCCTGGTAAAAGCGAATTTTAGGATTAACAATACGAATAGCTTCCAGAAGATTTACAGGGCCGAGACCGGTGATTTCTGCTGTAGTAATCGGTTGTTCGAAAGATACGCCGACGAAGCTCTGCGCAGCTAAGTTATAAACCTCAGTAGCTTCAGTTTGCTGCAGCAAGCGGATACTAGCAGACAGGTCAGTGAGATCGTATTCAACTAAGTGAAGGTTAGCGTTATCTTTAATGCCTAATTCCTCGATACGCCAGAAGTTGACAGAACTTGTACGGCGATAAGTTCCGTATACCTTATAATTTTTTTGAAGTAGTAACTCGGCTAAGTAAGCCCCATCTTGTCCAGTGATTCCAGTAACAATTGCGATTTTCATACCATATCTCGAATTAAGTTATTATAAAGATGAATTGTTTTATTTGCAGAATTATATGAGGATAATTCTCTAACTCGTTTATAAGCACCTTTACCTAGGTTCTCACGTAAAACATCGTCAGCCATAATGCTTTTTATTTTTGATGCTAAATCCTCCGCATTGCCATCTTCGAAAATAAGTCCACATTCATTGTCAATTACGACTTCAGGAATTGCGCCAGCATTGCTCGCGATAATTGGCTTTCCATGAACAAAAGCTTCTAATGGCACAAGACCAAAAGACTCGTATCTCGAAGGAAAAACAACAACATCGCTTATTGCATAGATCTTCTCACGTTCATAGTTATCAATTTCACCAATATACATTATATTAGAGCCAGGGGTATTCACAGATTTGAGATACCTGTTGATACTTGTTTGACATTCACCTGCAACTAAGAAAATTACATCATTGCATATTTTACTATCTAAATTACAAATATCTATAGCATCAGAGAATATATCAATACCTTTTCTTAGCTCAATCCTTCCCAAAAATAATATTATTTTTTTTCCTTCGATTCTTTTACATAGGTCTAAGTTAGTTTTCAGTTCGCCATAACCATGTGTGATGTCAAAAGTTGGCCAATAAGCTATACCGGCCTGTATTTTAGTATAAATAATGCTATCCGAAGGTTTGTACAAAGAAATATAAGTATTTTTTATGGAGTCACTAATTGGAACAACCGCATCAGCAGATTCGACAACTTTGTACTCGAAGTGCGTAAGATAGTCTAAATCGTTCTCATTCATGTTCCACTTATTCATGTCATTAGCGACCTTTAATGGTGTCACCAATCGAAGCACCAATGGAATATTTAATTTATTTTTAATAAGTGAGAATGAATATACTTCAGAATCCCAAAGACAGGAATCGACAACACTAATCGGATGGATTTCATTTAACTTTTCGATTTCAATTGCCACACTAGTGGACCAATTCAAAATCTCATTAGCAATATTTGAATCATCTACAAAACCAATTGATTTTTTTTTCTTGTTCAATGAAATTAACTTCAATCTTCCTCGTTCTTTGACATCATAGCTATCTGATCTGTAAATCACGCTGACAAAATGCCCTGCCAATAATAATTCACTAGCAAGATTATAATAAAGCGTACCGATTCCTCCAGATCTCGTCAGAGGAGGAAACTCTTTACTTACAATTACTATATGCAATCTATTGAATGGTATTTCAGATGAATTGAATTTTTTAAATAATTTAGGCCTTATTGGTTCAACCTTGATTAACTTTCTTTCAAAGGATGCAGCCTTGATTCCTGCTTGAAATCCATCCCATAAAGAATCAACTAACGAATTATATTCATCTTTATTTATTTCACCATTTTTTAAGCCAGTCTGAATATACTCAACTCGATCCTTAATTATAACATCTTTGACTAAATTTATTGTATCCTTATCAGAACCATTAAATTTACAAGAATAATAAACAGTATTTTTAACTATCGAATACCAATTATAGTTATATTTATTTAACCTATTTTCACTTTTTGAAAACTCATGCCTCAAAAAGGCATCAGGACAACTATTTATCAAGAAATTATTATCAATCAGCCGACTACATAAATCTGTTTCATCAAGATAATAATCATACTCTTCATCAAATCCACCACATGAAATGAGGTAATCTCTGACAAAAAATGAGTTAGTACCTAAAACGGTTCTTCGATATTGTGCGTTATTCTTAATTTTATCCGTAGGATTAATGATACCCGAACCAAAACGGTCAACAAAAATATCTTTGGCTTGGAAATCTAGACTCCCGGCAAGGTAAGTTGGTCCTCCAGCTCCAGCCACAAATCTATGACAACTATTGAAATACTCTAAAATTGCATAAAACCAATCTAAAAAAGGTATGGCGTCGTCATCAATGAAAGCAACTATTTGGCCTGAAGCGGCATTTATTCCTATGTTTCTTGATACAGATAAGTTTCTTATTGGATTATTATATATTTTTAACTTATCATGCCATTTTGATAATACTTCATTTGTATTATCTGTAGATGGCCCATTAACCACAATAACTTCAAAACTGTCACTGTAGTTTTTTGATAGATAGTCTAAGCATCTTTCAAGATATTCTGCCCGGTTGTAAGTACACACAACCAAAGATACAGTTGTATAATAGTTCTGTGGCACCAGAATTTTCTCAAATAGATTATCGGCATATTTACCCCAAGCTTCTACTGAATACTCTTGTAAAGCCGTATTTTGAGAATCAATCATGCGCTCATAAAAACTTGAGTCAGTAAATACTTTAAATAATTTATCTTCCAGCTCAAGTGTTGTATTGCAGACACCTTCAGAATTATTTAGTGTCTCAGCTGTTGCAGCATGATTTAATGCCAAAACTGGTAATTGATATTGTGCTGCTTCGAGCAAAGGGACACCAAATCCTTCATGCTCACTGAAAGAAATAAAACATGATGAATCACTATAGTAAGATGATAATTCTTCCTCTGTGACAGCCCCTGTCAAAATCACTCGCTCACTAAGCTGTAATTTTTCAATTATATTCTTGATCTTATTGTAGTAATCAGAGCCGACATCATATTTCCCGACGAGATATAAATATCCCAATTCATATTTTTTAGCGAGAAGATTTTCATAGAAACATATCAATTTATGTTGAGCTTTATTCTCACATATACGTCCAACAAATAATAAGTTTCTACTCTTAACATTCCCACCTCTAAAAACAGCATCTTTATTTATTATGATTGGTAACTTTGCTGTTTTATCTTCAGGAAAGCCTAGTTTAATAATCTCATCAAGATTGTATAAACTATCACCAGTAATAAAATTAAATTTATCCTTTATCTCAAGTAGCTGTTCACGACCTTTTTTGCAAAGATTATATAAAAACGAATTTTCAGAAAAGAATGTGTGTGGTGTAATATTGTGGTAATGCAATATTTTCATGCCTTTTGAGGCTAATACTTTATCTACGCAAACTTCTGAGTAAGCTGAGAAATGAAGAAAAATAATATCCTCATCATGGCTATTTAGATGCTCAATATTTGTAACAATATCACTTCTATTATGGTGATAGTGCTTTGCATATATTTCAGTTTTCAGCCCATAAACATCTTTTACATATTTATCGATGTTAACTACATGATTAGAACATGCATCATATATATCTAGAGACTCAATAACCTGGATAAATCTACCTCTAAAATGCGAATACATTTACTCACCCTCTCCATCTGTAATAAATTTTCCTTGCAAAACTGAGCAGGAATGGATTATTTTTCAAAAGCCTTACAAATACATACTTAAATACACCATGTAGTTTTACTTTTGATGACGGATGATAAGCAAGAAAAATTACTATTAAGAGAGGTCTACTAAATAGTTTGGTCATAACGTTTAAGAGAAAAACACTATTTGCATTCTTTTTCGTGATTAAAATAGCCATGTCATTAATATAGTCACCTTGGCACAAGTTCAACAATTCATTAACTTCAAAGCTTGTAGCACCATACAGAAAACTTAATTTCTTAGAAAGAAATATATTATTTTCTTCTAATAGGATTTTTCTATTACATCTTTCTTTTTCAAGATATGCTTCAATATCTTTATTAATTTGATTTAATTTATCTTGATGCATTCTTCATTCTTATCGCACAGCAATAAGCTCCATTTCTCGACACAGCCCATTACGTCGATTGTCTTCAATCAATTCTACATTTGTAAATCCAACATTAGATAATATATCGATAAGATAATCTACAGAAAACATATTATAATGAAAATCCCCTTCGTAATCTTGAGCCCCATATGTGACTTTACGTAAATCTTCAAAACTCATTATTCCTTGCACATAGTCATTTATCATGCTATTTGCGTCTGGGGTCACTATTCTTAAAATACCACCTGTCTTCAATTTAGAATACCAGTTAGGGAGTATTACTCTACTAAGTTCAACCTCTGTAAAATGTTCAATTAAATGTGCACTATATATTTCGTCTAAACTTTGGTCGTCAAAAAACAAGTTTCCAGCATCACAAATAACATCAATACCTGGCAATTGCCTTGCATCTACATTAATATATCCTTCTGGTTGAACATGCCCGCATCCAACATTTATTCGTCTTAAATTTTGATTTTCATATTTTTCATTATTTAATACTAAACTCTCTATTTTTGTATTATTTCTATCCTTAAGAGTATCCGTTTTCACTCTTAGTTCAAACATTAACTCTTCACGAATAAACTCCAACCTTTCCATGTGTTGATAAAGAATAGTTTTTATATCTTGACTGAGCAGATCCCTTTTATTTTCCATTTCAATCAACTGAGTGTTGGTTTTATTTTCGTTTTCAAAGTGATGTGCAATACTTATATCGAGTTCATCAATGCGAGATTTTAATCTTTCATTATTTTCATAAATCATATCCACGCGGGAATTTAGCTTATTACTGTTTTCATTGATAGCATCAACAATATTCTGTATTTTCAAATTTATGTTACTAAACAAATTAAACATATTATAATTCCTCAATGACACATTGATTATCTAACCATGCGCTACCAACAAATATTTTCCCGGGTGCAATAACAGTAAATGTTCCAAGCCCATCCTTCCAATGATAACATTCTTCATAATGATTATGTTCTTTATGAAGTGCTGCGGATACACTATACTCCCCAACACCTATATTCATTTGGAGCGTGAATTTAATTAGCTTTTCCCCATAGTCATCCATTTCAATTTTATGTGCTAATGTATTTGTACCAAAAACAATATTACCCAGACGATCACGAATATGAAAACCTAATGTTAGCCCCTTGGTGACATGTTTATTAAATATCTTAAAGCATATTGAACATTTATCACCAGTAACCAATGTGTCAATCTTTTCCCCAGTTTCTGATTCAATGTAGAAACTATTTATTATAGCTTTTTTATTTCCTGACTCCGATTTTCCGTCGTTAACAATTATCTCGCTCTCGTCTGCTGTTTTTGATAGTTTCGCATTATATAAATTTAAAACATCCGTCGGCAATCCATCTGCAACTATACTACCTTTATCCAACAGTATTGCTCTTGTACAAATATTAGCAATAGCTGCCTGATCGTGAGAGACAATTAGAAGTGTTGTACCTTGGGCTTTAAATTCTCTAATTTTATTGAAACTCTTAGCTTGAAAATATGCATCGCCAACTGACAATGCTTCATCAATAATTAATAACTCAGGTCTTACAGCTGTTGCAACAGCAAAAGCTAATCTTACCTGCATCCCACTAGAATAGGTCCGTACAGGTTGATCAATATATTTCCCTATTTCAGAGAATTCCTCAATGCTAGGCATTAACTCCTTAATTTGCTCTGTATTTAATCCTAATAGCTGTCCTGACATATAGACATTATCTCTGCCTGAGAAATCAGGATGGAATCCCATACCTAACTCTAGCAAAGCAGCCACACGCCCCCGGACTGACACGCTACCGCTTGATGGCATTGTTGTACCTGTTATAATTTTAAGTAGGGTACTTTTCCCCGCACCATTCATACCTAAAATACCAACAGACTCACCGACCCCGACGTTAAAAGAGATATCATTCAAAATATTTATTCTATTCGAATATTTTTTATTTCCGAATGACATCCATTCTAATAATCTATGGTTGTTTTTAGCATAAGTCTTATAAAACTTTGTGATTTTTTGTACTGAAATAATGTTCATTATAACTCATCCACCATTTCACCAGCATGTTTCTTATACAAAAAATAGGCTAGTACATTAAATAAAATTGCGAGTACTGAAACAATAATTAGATCTGACCAAACAGGAAATTTATGGTAGAGAAATATATTTTGATAACCTAATATCACACCTGACATTGGATTCAACATTAACCATTCTCTAGCCCAGAGAGGGATTATACTTACAAGATATATAATTGGCGTAAACCAAAACCAAAACTGCATGACAATTGCCATAAATTGACCGACATCTCTAAAGAAAACATTTAGAACGCCTAATGTTAGACCAAGCCCCATTGCAAACAACACCTGCAAAATAAGCAATGGTATGATTGCAAAAAATTCTACTCCTGGGAAATTTCCAGAAATGATGAGGAATATTAAATATAATGAAAATATTATCAAAAAATTAACAAATGAAATTCCAACAGCGATTATCGGCAAACAAATTCGTGGAAAATTAATTTTTTTAAGATAATTACCGTTTTCAATGAATATATTGATTAATCGAATAACTATTTCTGAGAAAAATCCCCAAGTCAACAGACCTGAACATAGATATATGCTGTAAGCAAATGCCCCTGTATTATCAGGCATTCTAGCCTTCATTACCTCTGAAAATATAACCGTGTAAACAATAATCATCGCTAATGGCTGTAACACTAGCCATACTGCACCCAACATACTTGTTTGGTATCGACTTTTAAATTCTCGTTTAATACTATTAAATATAAAATCTTTATAGTGATAAATTGCCTCTATTTTATTAATCATTTATCACCCCTTTTACAAGCTTAGACACTTCATCAAGATGCTGTTCAACTATTTGTGGTGACTTATTACTCTCAATATTTATACGAAGCAAAGGTTCAGTATTAGATGCTCTAACATTCATTCTCCAATCATCAAACTCAAAACTAATTCCATCTATGGTTTCAATATGTAACACTGTATCTTTATATTCTAATTGCAGTTTCGTTAGAATATTATTAATATTATTCACGCTAAAATTAATCTCACCACTACAAGCATATTTTTTTATTCGCTCAGATACCATAGCCATTAAGTCAGTATTTTTTTTGCATAACAACTCTGCCACCAGAAGCCACGGAATCATCCCACTATCGCAATATGCAAAATCACGGAAGTAGTGATGAGCACTCATCTCTCCGCCGTAGATCGCATCTTCCTTACGCATACGCTCTTTGATGAAGGCGTGGCCCGTTTTAGACATCACAGGAATGCCGCCAGCTTTAGTCACAATATCGATGGTATTCCAGGTCAGTCGCGGGTCATGGATGATCTTCGCGCCTGGTTCTTTTTGTAAGAATGCTTCGGCTAACAGACCTACAATGTAATAACCTTCGATAAACTGCCCTTCCCCATCAAACAGGAAGCAACGGTCAAAATCGCCGTCAAATGCGATCCCTAAATCTGCGCCATGTTCTTTAACAGCATCGGCAGTATCTTTGCGACATTCTGGTAACAGAGGATTAGGGATCCCATTAGGGAAAGTGCCATCCGGCTGGTGATGAACTTTAATAAATGAAACGGGGACACTAGCAGCAACGAAACGTTTTTCAATCGCATCAATGACGTGACCAGCGGCACCATTGCCAGAGTTAACCACAAGCTTCATTGGACGAGTGAAGTTCGCGAAATCAATGTAGCCCATTAAGTGATCGACATAAGCATCAAGGATAGAAATCTTCTTGTAGCTTCCGCGCAGTTGGGCATCAACAGGCGCGAAATTATTTTCTTCGGCTAAACGCTGCACATCGCGTAGTCCTGTGTCACCACTGATAGGTTTCGCATTTTCGCGAACCAGTTTCATTCCGTTATAATCCATCGGATTATGACTGGCGGTAACTTCGATGCCGCCATCTACACCAAGATGGAAGGTTGCAAAATAGATCTCTTCTGTCCCGCTTAAACCAATATCGAGGATATCGGTACCCGCATCCATTAGGCCATTCGCTAATGCCAGTTTCAGGCTCTCGCTGGTTAAGCGTACGTCACCGCCCACCACGATTGTTTTAGGCTTGAGGAATTCACCGTATGCGCGACCAATGCGATACGCAATATCTTCATTTAATTCTTCGCCTAATTTTCCACGAATATCATAGGCTTTAAAACAAGTCAGCTTAGACATAGATCTTTATACCTTCAAAATTAGCAACGACCATACTGGTCTTTAATACGAATAATGTCATCATCCCCTAAATAGGAGCCGGATTGGATCTCAAGCAGTTCCAATGGAATCTTGCCTGGGTTTTCCAGTCGATGTTGTGCTCCGATGGGAATAAAAGTTGATTGGTTTTCAGTCAGCAGGAATTTTTGATCTTTAATCGTTACTTCACCCGTGCCTGAAAGCACAACCCAGTGTTCGGTCCGGTGATGATGCATCTGCATCGAAAATGCTGCACCCGGTTTAACGGTGATCCGATTTACATTAAAACGCTCGGTCTGTACCACCACATCGCATCGCCCCCACGGACGGTATATTTCCCGGTGACGCTTATATTCACTGCGATGATTAGCTTTAAGATACTCAACAACTTTCTTAACATCCTGCACCTGATCTTTATCAACGACCAGTACGGCATCTTTTGTATTAATGATCACCAGATTATCGACACCGATAGCGGCAACCAATTTTTCATCAGTGTTGATATAGCAGTTATTTGCGTTGTGCATGAAGGTATCACCCGTCAGGACATTACCTTTTTTATCTTTAGGGCTCACTTCCCATAGTGCCGACCAGGAACCCACGTCACTCCAGTCTGCATCAAGCCCAACGACGACAGCGTCTGTCGTTTTCTCCATGACCGCGTAGTCAACAGACTCATCCGGACAAGCGATAAACAGATCGCGATCAATCTTGATAAACTCATCGCTATCTTTGCAACCGCGGATTGCCGCCTTGCAGGACTCAAGAATATCGGGTCTGAATTTTTCCAGTTCTTCAAGATATTTCTTGGCCCGGAACATGAACATTCCGCTGTTCCAGTAATATTCACCAGACGCTAAATAACTTTCCGCGGTTTCTTTGTTCGGTTTCTCCACGAAACGGCTAACCTGGTAAGCGATATTCTCACCAAGAACTTCTTCCTTACCGCGGTGAATATAGCCATAACCTGTTTCTGCACCAGTTGGTACAATCCCAAATGTGACAAGGCGCCCCTGCATGGCAAATTTAAATGCTGACTTTACCGCCTGGTGAAATGCTGGTTTATTGTTAATGATGTGATCTGCGGCTAATACCAGAAGAATTGGGTCATCGCCATTCTCTATTGCGCTTAATGCTGCCAGCGCTATTGCTGGCGCAGTATTGCGGCCAACGGGTTCAAGAATGATATTATGCGAGAGCTTGTTAATTTGTCTTAGTTGCTCAGCAACAAGAAATCTGTGTTCCTGATTGCAAATGACTACCGGTTCCCGTGCATCGACATCATCCAGACGGAGCACTGTTTCTTGCAGCATTGAACGCTGTCCATACAAACGAAGAAACTGTTTTGGGTAGAGCTCGCGCGACATCGGCCATAAACGACTACCGGTACCACCGGCCATTATCACAGGAAGTAACATCTTGGGTCCTTAAATATCAATGCGTTATACTAAACCAACGAAAAAGTTTCATCGTCGCTCAATGACAAATGGGCACGCTACCGCACTGGCTCTACAGCTACCAGGGCACTGCTCATTTTATGTTGGGCAAACAAATTGCTGATAACCCTCAACGAATAAGGGATATCTCAACCGAATATTCTCTTATTTATTCACTGTGTAGACAAGAAAAATGTCCTACGGCGGACCGGTAATTTCTTACCGATCTACCTTTTTTAGTATTTGAAATTTATAAAAAAACATTTATAGCAGCATTCTGCGGGTATCAGACAAATCATGACTCTTTACATATACTGCTACGATACTCGGTTCAAATCGCAGGCAACGAGGGTAGCAATGGCACTAGCTCAGCAGTTTTAAAATTTGATCCCTGAACTTCGGCCCTTCTTTCAGGTTGCGCAGTCCGTACTTCACAAATGCCTGCATGTAGCCCATTTTCTTACCACAATCGTAGCTATCGCCGGTCATCAACATGGCATCAACAGACTGTTTTTTCGCCAGTTCAGCGATAGCATCCGTAAGCTGAATACGCCCCCACGCACCAGGTTGCGTACGCTCAATTTCTGCCCAAATATCAGCAGAAAGCACATAGCGCCCTACGGCCATCAGGTCCGAATCAAGGGTTTGCGGCTGGTCGGGTTTTTCAATGAATTCAACGATGCGGCTGACCTTACCTTCGTTGTCCAAAGGCTCTTTGGTCTGAATAACGGAATACTCGGAAAGATCGCCAGCCATACGTTTTGCCAGCACCTGACTACGCCCGGTCTCATTAAAGCGGGCCACCATTGCGGCCAGGTTGTAGCGCAGCGGATCCGCACTCGCCGTATCCAGAACGACGTCAGGTAACACCACCACAAAAGGGTTGTCCCCTATTATCGGGCGTGCACAAAGAATAGAGTGGCCCAGGCCGAGTAATTGTGCCTGACGGACGTTCATGATAGTCACACCGGGAGGGCAGATGGACTGCACTTCGGCCAGTAACTGGCGTTTAACACGCTGTTCAAGCAGCGATTCAAGTTCATAAGAGGTGTCGAAGTGGTTCTCAACCGCGTTCTTAGACGCATGTGTTACCAGAACGATTTCTTTGATACCTGCAGCTACAATCTCGTCGACAATGTATTGAATCATCGGCTTATCAACGATCGGTAGCATTTCTTTTGGGATAGCCTTTGTGGCAGGCAACATGTGCATCCCGAGGCCCGCTACCGGAATAACTGCTTTCAAATTAATCATTAAGTCATTCACCTATTCAATAGTTGCTGAATTATAGCTTTTTAGCTTGTTTTAGCCAGTATGAATTACATTGCTCAGTCAGGACGCATGTTACGCCGCTTATCGGCAGAATGCAGTAATCATAATCTTAGCCGGGTAGGTTTTTAGCCAGGAATGGTCGTAAAATTACCGGCCCGGTAGTCGAAAATTCACTGCCGTGACATTCACAACCTGGTGGTTTACGTTGTCAATATCAACCGAGCTTTGCCCAGCTTCATTAACTGCATGAATGTTGTTCAGCGAGAGCAAGGTCTCCTGTTTGGCCATAAACTTACCGCGTACATCTTTGCGCAGATCAAAGTGCATTTTCAGCGCTGGCCCGATGGTAGATTGCTGCATCACCTTGATATTTCGCAAGAAAAGATGCTGAGGTTTGTTGTGCAGCTCCAGCGTCGCGCGCTTCATCTCCACGTTGGTAATGGCCACAAATGAAGTTGCATTACCTGAGGAAATCTGAATACCACGTAATTTATAATCGAGATGTGTGTTATCCAGTTGAATATTATTTAACTTAAAGTTTTGTGGGATGGACAAATATCGTCCTTTGATCACACCGTACCCAATCAACATCCCTGCGCTATTTTTCATATTGATATTATCGATAACGAAATTATCACATCCATAAATAGCGACTGTAGCATTGTCGATACCCGCTTTCTTGCTGAAATTCGGGGTGATATTTCGCGCGGTAATATTACGAATGATAAAATGTTTGCCGTTCTCGACATGGACTAACTGCCGACAATCCGAGCCCGTTATATTGGCTACCACAAATCTTTTCACCGCCAGTTCGTCTGGATAGGTGTTGTCGTATGTACTACCTGCCAGCCCAATACCGATACCCCAGTTAACATTTCCGTTCGTACAATTGATGCGTTCTATAACATGGTCTGAAATCACGATGTCACTGTCGTTTATCGCGACATTCCACTCGATGGCGTCACCCTGTAAATCACTAAAGCGGCTGTTGGTTATCCGTACCCCATCCATCTGGTTATGAAACCCCTGTCGCAGGATCCCGTAATTCGCATCAGTGACGGTAATGTCGTCAATGGTGAGGTTACGCATCGCTCGCGGCGTTTTCCCCCCGATATAAATTTGTGCCACAGGGGCGAAACCGCTCATGGCTATGCCTTTTATCACACAGTCGGATCCCCGAACATCAAGGGTAATATTTCGCAAGCGCCCACCCTGCTCCCCTGTCACGCGACAGCCATCCTGCAGAATAAAGCGCCCACGACTGCTGCTACTGACCCCGCCTTGCAGATGCAACGTTTTACCAGGCGGGATCCCGATCGCGGTATTGATATTCCTGCACTCCAGACCAGCAGGCACGACAACGGTTTGCGCCTCTGAAAACGCCTGCCTGAAGGAAGCCACCCAATCCTGTGGATTGTAATCCTGAATGTTGACGCTGCCCGGTGATTCAAGCGCCCGGGCAACGGGAGAATGCAGTACGACAAGCGCAGAGCCTGCCGTCAGAAAAGTACGTCGGGAGAGTTTTTTCTCTGGCATACAACCTCGATTTACATCGTTTGCAGCAGACTGGCTAGCTGTTTGTTGATCGCAAGCTGGTTAAATTCAGCGGCTATTTTTTCGCGGGCGCACGCCACCACCGGCTTCACTTGCTCACTGTCTAGCACGCTGACCGTCGCTAATCGCTCCGCCAGGGCCTGAGCATCATTCTCTGGTGCCAGCCAACCGGACCTTCCAGATTCCACCAGCTCAGGGATCCCACTGTGCACAGTAGAGACGACCGGTATCCCTACGGCCATGGCCTCCATCAACGCCACCGGGATCCCTTCCATGTCACCATCAATTCCCGTGACGGAGGGCAACAGGAAGACATCCGCCTGCTCAAGCATCTCTTTGACCTGATGGCTGGGTTTAAATCCTGACATTTCAATCACGTCATCCAGTTGATATTGCTCGATAAGCGTACGTAATCGACGCTCCCAAGGGCCAATTCCCAGAATGCGATAACGAAATGAGATACCCCGCTCTTTCAACTGGCGGCACGCTTCGATAGCGACATGCAGCCCTTTTTTCTCGGTTAACCGTGCAACGGAGAGAATTTCTAGCGGCGTGCCCGGCGCTTTCACCTCACGGGGTGTAAAACGCGTCATATCAATCCCCATACGCGATACCGCTATTTTATGCGGTGGGCATCCCATATTCCGCAAACGTCCGGCCCAGAGATTGCTGATGGGCAACATCAAATCACCGCGCTGAAACAGCTTCTGATATTCGGGGGTATAGCGGGAAAGGATGTCCCGATGTGAAACATCAATACCATGGAAGACAGTGGCTATTTTGCCGCGGAGCACGCCGAGTTCACGTAGTTTAGCCGCCGTTACGCCAGCGGGTCCAAAGTGCGCAATAAAGACATCGGCCTGGAATGCTCGTGGGGTTAGCGCACAGATGGACGCTAAAATCAGATTACGCGCCTCATCGCCATAGCGTGGAACATTGAGCGCTTTCCAAGTCGCTGTCCGGGTGATGCCTTGTAAAATCGTCGTAGTGCGATATTTCAGCTTTGCCAACCTGCCAGCCGGTTCTTTCAATAACCATCGTGTTTTTTCGCCCAGGCGGTAGTCCATATAGGATGCATGGGTGTTATCAAGATCGCCCTGATATAACGCGATAATTTCAACATCATGCCCCATATCGATAAACGCGGTGATCTGATTCAGCACAAAGGTTTCAGAGGACAGCGGAAATTTAAGCAGGAAAAAGCTGACTTTCATTTCCCCTCCTGAATACGCGTTAATACCGATTGCACCATACGCCTACCGTGTTCACGTTCACGCTTAACCGCCTCCGCCACCCTGACGTTAAGTTCAGCGAGCCGTCCCAGGTTATCGGCAACCTTGCCTTCAAGACTACCATCCAGCAGATGGCGGATATCAACCGCCATTTCCGCTAACCCCAGTTGCTGCATAATTCCCGCCGATTTGTGCTCATAATTAATGGCTATCGCCGGCGTCATAAAGTTCATCGAGATAATGGCAGAGTGCAGGCGTGTGCCCACCGTCAGGTCACATGCGCCTAATATTTTTCCCATTTCGAGATCGTTTAGTTCATCCATGACCACGTGATAACGGGCCGGATCATTAACGTACTGACGCAGGTTCAGTGCAACCATGCGATCATCTTTGTTGTAACTATCAATACCGGTACAGGTTGAGAGCGCCATCACCTGGTAACCTTCATCAAGGATCCGATTAACCACGCCGGCAAAGGCTTGCTCATAGGCCTGTTGTGTGGTTCCAAGACGCTTATCAAACGGCGCCAGTTCACGTAATGTAATGGCGACAGTCTTCTGCTTTGCAGCCGTTTGTAGCCAGTGCTGTACGGCATAACCCGGGTCAAAGTCATCGTGATGGTTGTCTACCAGCCAGGCGGTATCCACACCCGACTCGACTTTCTCTGTCGTTATTTCACTGCGTTTCATCAGTTCCAGGCTGACCGATTCGCGTAAAATTAACGCATTGCAGTGCCCAAAAACGTAGTTCGCCAACTGATTGAACTGTGCATCCTGAAATGGCCCTACGCTGTGACCAATCATGTACAGCGGTTTTTTAGCCATAAACGAACACAAGGCATGTTCAAACTGCGTCACGCCATACAGATCGACAAAAAACGATCCGCCGACCTGGATAATGGCGTCATAACGCGACAACAAGCGGACAAAGTCAGTAAACCCCTGAGCGATAGCGATATTGCGCAGATTCCCGGAATCGGTGACGCGCGAGAGCAGCACCTGATGCTGATAGCGACGACGCAGCACTTTCTTTACGCGGCCCATGACGCCTGCAGCATTGTTATGCTGCTTCATCTGTGAATACAGTGGATCGCCCATCACCGGTCGGTTTAGTAACCAGGAGGAACTCACCGGGTAGCGGCTCATCACATCCACTTCAGTCTCTGGCTGGAGCGTATGAATGGCATCCAGCAAACCGCGCAAAATGGCGCTGTCCCCGCGATTACCGCAGGTGTGGTTGCCCAGAATCAGTAATTTCATCATGACCTCTTAAAATCAGTGCGGATGACGGTTTTCCCGTCTCCGGACGACAACAAACGCAATTCACTCTGCGCGGAACAAGGCTTTCATTTTTTCACCACGGCAGAACTGGCGTTTGATTTCCACCACCAGCGGATGACGCGACAGCACAATCATCACGACAAACACCAGCGCGCCAGCGGTTATCTGTAGGCTCAGCAACGCACTTAACGGCAATTTATTTTGCAATGTCATTCCCAGCGCGTAGCTCACCACCAGCGTGGGTAAAGAGAGATAGAACGGTAGCCACAGGCTGAGCATGTACTGCCGATAGCTCGGTCCCAGTACCGGTTTGATCATCACGAAATAGCTCAGGATGGTGTTTATGACCTGTACCAGTAAAAAGCCCAGCGTGACGCCAATCACACCCGCCATATTTCCGCCAACCAGGATGGCGGGGATAAACAAAAAGGTTTTGAAAATATTGAATTTGAAGCTGATATCAACCCGTGCTTTGGCCATCAGCAGTGAGCCTATCGGATTACCGACTGAGCGCAGCAGACCCACAATGCACAGCAGTTGCAGCACAGGAACAATACTGTTCCACTTTTCGCCAAACACCAGCGGTACGACGTTATTTGATACCACCATCAGTCCCAGTAGAGCCGGGAAATTGATAATGCCGACAACAGATAGCAGCTTGTAAAAATTGACCCGTAGTTTTTCGGTATCGTCCTGAATTTTGGCAAACGCAGGAAACAGTACTCGGGTAATTATCGGATTCAGTTTGATTGGCGGTACAACTGCCACGTTCCAGGCAAGATTGAAGCCTCCCGCCACGCCAGCACCCAGGGTTCTGGCCAGCACCAGCGTCGAAAGGTTGGTGTTCACATAATTGATAATGCTGTCCGCCGTCAGCCACGCCCCAAAGCGCAGATTTTGCGACACGGATGAAAGTGAAAAACATAGCCCTGGTCGATATATTTTGCGACCAAAATAGCCAAATAGCAGTGTACGTAGCGTACTATTCACCAGATACCCAACAATGGCAGTCATAGCGATCGGCCAAAAATGCGCGCTAACCACGGTAAAAGTAAAACCGGCCAGTACTGAACTGGTTTCAATCATGCCAATTTTGTTGAAGGCCAGTTCTTTTTGCATCAGCGCACGGAACTGCTGCCCATGCGGGATCACCACAAACGCCAGCGCTAAGGTTTTAATCAGTGGCACCAGCTCAGGGTTATTAAGCGCATTGGCAATGGTTTCGCTGAGCGCAAACATAGCAATACATACGACTATCCCCAGCCCAACGTTTAACCAGTACAAGGTGGTTAGTTCAAGATAACCTATCTCTTTGCGCTGAATAATCGAGTTGGCGATGCCAAAATCAGACAGCGTATCGGCCAGCGCTATAATCACCAGCGACACGGTTAATAACCCGAACTGATGATTATCAATAATCCGTGCCATAACCGTCATCTGAATGAGCCCCAGACCGATGATGATTACCGTAGCAATGGCTGACCATTTGGCACCGTTGAGGGTTTTTTCTCGTAAACTCATATTAATATGCCGCTTTATTGACGAAGCCTTTAAACACCGTCAGAAAAACGATTTTAATATCGAACCACACGCTCCATTCGCGAATGTATTCGAGGTCAAACTCTACGCGTTTTTCCATTTTTTCCAGCGTATCGGTTTCACCACGCCAGCCGTTGATTTGCGCCCAGCCGGTAATGCCTGGCTTCACCTTATGGCGCAACATGTACCCTTCTATCAGCTGACGATACTGTTCGTTATGCGCCACCGCATGTGGACGCGGCCCGACAATAGACATCCCGCCTGTCAGCACATTTATAAACTGTGGTAATTCATCCAGAGACGTCCGCCGCAGGAAGTTACCCACGCGGGTCACTCGCGGATCGTTCTGCGTGGCCTGGGTAACCACCGTATCGTTTTCCATTACCTTCATGGAACGAAACTTCCAGACTTTGATCGGTTTCCCGTCCATCCCATAGCGGGTCTGACGAAAAATTACCGGCCCCTTTGAGGTCAGCTTCACCATCAGCGCAATGGCGCATAGCACAGGAGAAATAAGCAGCAAGATTAGCGATGCCAGCACAATATCCTCCGCGCGCTTCAGCAGACGATTAATGCCTGAAAGCGGTGTGTCATACAGCGGTACCACAGGAACACCGTTCATTTCTTCAATCCGCGAGTGCAGAATATTGAAGGTAAAGACATCAGGAATCAGGAGCACTGAACAGGTGGTATCAGCCAGTTCGCGTACCAGTTTTTTTACCCGCGCCCCATCGCTCATCGACATAGCGATATAGACGTTATGAATGCGTGAAGCTTTGGCATCATCCACAAGTTGCTGCAGATTTCCCGCCCAATCCCGGGCGTTTTTCCCCGGTATGGGGTCGTGATAAACACCCGCGACCTCAAACCCCAACCACGGCTCATGGCGAAAGCTGTCCAGCAGCACCTGTCCGGCAGGAAGGTCCCCTGCTACCGCTACCCGACGCGTGTTATAACCACGATTTCGCAACCATCCCGCCCCGTAGCGAATAAACGCACGGCATAGCACCAGGCCAATGCTTGAAAGCAGATACCATGCCAGCCATAGAGCAAACCGGTTATCAAAATCGTTATTAAAGGTAATCAGACCCGCGCAAAAAATCAGACTCAGCGTCCAGTTTTGCAGCAGCAGCACCAACTCAGTTGAAATTTTTACCCCGCGCCAGGAGCGGTAAAAATCCGTTATCCCGCCCAGCATCTGAAAAACGACCAGCGTGATTAACGCGACCAGCAGGTGCATATACAGGAAAGGCAAACCGCTCAGTTCGCAGACTATCCATAATCCACCAAACATGATGGTGATATCTGAAAAGCGTTGCACCATCGATATTAACGACGCATTGGTTTTGGCTCGTTCGCGCTTTTTTAGATGTGTCATCGTGGTTCCTGTTAGTCACCACTTGCCCTTATCGGGCAAGGGAAATACCAGCATTACTGATTTAGCAATACCAGGAGAGTGCGCGTTCGCACGTTCAGGCGTACATCACCAACTGACCCGTAACAAATATCACAAGTGGTAACGCGGATTATTTGGCTCATGTTATCTCCTTCTTCAGGCAACAGTTAGCCCGGGCCTGATTGCCTAAATAAATAAGTAACAAAGTCCAGATTCTGTTATTTTTATTTCATAAAAGATCGCAGAGAGTCAGTTAACAGAAATGAATAATAGATTTCTATATATGTTCATGATGTGTGCCAAATCTTACAATATCATCTTCTTCAAGGTAGACTCCGGAACGAACTTCAATCATCTCCAGCGGAACCTTTCCTGGGTTTTCAAGACAATGAATAGTACCCTGAGGAATATACACTGATTGATTTTCACTTAATAATTGGACCTCATCACAGATCGTGACCTTTGCCGTTCCCGCAACAATAATCCAGTGTTCAGCGCGATGATGGTGCATACGTAATGCAAAGCCCTGCCCGGGTTTTACGGTTATCCTTTTAACCTGATAACGATCACCTTCATCAATAGAATCATATTTTCCCCAGGGTCTAAAAACCTCACGGTGAATATGATGTTCCGAGCGACCATCCGCCTGAATTTGCGCAACGATTTTTTTTACATCTTGTACATCCGTTTTATTTGCGATTAATACTGCATCTTTAGTTTGGACGACAATCAGATCTTTTACGCCGACGGTTGCTACCAATCCCGACTCGGCGTAGACATAACTGTTCTCTGTATTATGGTCAATGACATCGCCATGATAAACATTGCCCTCGTCGTTACGATCGCTGATTTCCCAAAGTGATGACCATGACCCCACATCGCTCCAGCCAACGTTCATCGGCAGGACTACGGCATCCGTGGTTTTCTCCATCACGGCATAGTCGATCGATTCCTCTGGGCAAGCCAGGAAATCGTCCCGACTGACACGGATAAAATCATTGTCCAGTTCAGCGTTATCCATCGCTAACAAGCAGGCCTGTAGAATATCCGGGCGATATTTTTCAAGCTCTTCAAGATAGCGTCGGGCCTGGAATAAAAACATACCGCTATTCCAGTAATATTCACCAGCAGAAATATATTTTTCGGCTGTTTCAAGGTCAGGTTTTTCCACAAAAGCATCAACATTGAAAGCAACAGAATCAACTTGAATCTGGGTACTACTGACTTCACCGCGTCGAATATAACCGTACCCTGTTTCCGGTGCATCCGGGACGATACCAAATGTTACCAGCTTGCCATTTTCGGCTAACGGAATAGCTGAGGTCACTGCATCGTGGAAGAATTTATTTTCTTCGATAATATGATCAGCTGCCAGGACCAGCAACAACGGGTTATGATCGGAATTATTGTTACATGCTGCGATTGCTGCCAGCGCGATTGCTGGTGCGGTATTCCTGGCTTGTGGCTCAAGAATAATATTCCCCGTTAGTTTATCGATTTCTTGCAATTGTTCAGCAACAATAAATCGATGCTTTTCATTACATATTACCAGCGGTGGTGAACAATCCAATCCATCAAGGCGACAAATTGTCGATTGCAACATTGTATTTTTCCCATCCAGACACAAGAACTGCTTTGGATATAATGTTCTGGATAATGGCCACAAACGGCTACCGGACCCACCTGCAATAATTACCGGATGAATGTTATTCTGACTCATAAGTCAACCCTTCAAATGATTAATAAATTGATTTAAGACATTATCTTTTTCAAGTGCAGACTCTGCATAGGAACGTGCAATCATATTGTATTCAGGCATAGTGATTGCATCAGTAATTCCGGCCACAAGCATCTCAACTGATTCTGGCTCAATACAGATAGCAATACCGGGATGTTTCTGACAAAGCTGCCCCAGTTCGGTATGGATCTCTGCTGTAATCACGGCATTTCCCCCGACCGCCAATATGTTCGTTAACTTAGAAGGAAGGACCGCATCTGCAGCGCCACGTCTTTGGATGACTAAATGGCAATCTGCCAACCTTAATAACGCTGGCAACATTTCGTATGGTTGCAAGGGATAGAACTTAACATTCGTTAGGGCTAGTTCCTTGACCATTTGCTCCATCCTGGATTTCCCCCCTCCCTGACCCACAATAACGTATATCCATGGTTTATCCTGAGTCTGGCTTGCAGCCTCAACGATATTTTCAACGCCTTGTTTCTCACCAATATTGCCGGAATACAGAATAATTTTTTTATCGGTTGGCAAATCAAACTGCTGACGAATTTGCTCTATATCAGCACTATCCACCTTGCTAAATCTTTCCACTTCGGACCAGTTCGGGAAAAAGATAAGCTTTTCTGCAGAAACGCCTTTCTCCTGCGCTTTTTGCATCATAGAGCGGGAGATCGTGGAAACATTATCCACATTCAACAAACTGCTACGCTCAAATGCTTTGGCTACTCGCGCAATCATTGTGGAATTTCCGGTTGCCGCCAATCCCAGCCCCAACATCGCATCAACTTCATAATCCTGAATATGCAGCACGGTGCGAGAGCCAGACAGTTTTGCCAGCAAACGCATCCCTGGTGTACAGAATAGCGTGGGTACCACGCCGATAATGTATTCAGGCTTCCACCGATACTGAGCCAATAGGGGAAAAAGACTGCTCAGGGCAAAACTGCCCAAATGTAACAACCGCTTTAACGTTGAAGGTTGAGTTGGTACATATAATGGACAGCGCCAGACAGTGGTGACACCAACTTCCCGACGATAGCGCCAGGAAGAATAAGGTTCGCCGACTTGCCACTGCGGATAATAAGGAGGTGCCGTGACCACCCGAACCTCATGCCCCTGGCTCGCCATCCACTCCACCATCTCTCCCGTGTATTTACCAATTCCGGTCAATTCGGGAGAGTAATTGATGCCATAAACCAGAATTCTCATATCCCGGGCACCCGATCTTTCGTCGCTGGGTTGAAATATGCCTGCGTATTCTTATGCACATTCCCATCGGCAATCAGCTCATCTGTTTTAGCCCAACGCCAGGTATCATGCTGTTTTGACGGCAACATTGATGTACTGGTATTAATCTTCAGTCGAAAACCCAGTACCACATAATGCGTTGAAAATGAAGAACCAGAAAAATTATCCTCATAAAAGTGCTGCCAGACACCAAAAAACTGACCGTGTGTTATGGGAAACTGCTGACCTAATTCTTCTTCCGTCAAACGCATAAATGCTTGTTCCAGCGTTTCATCTTTTAATACTCTGCCGCCGGGCACAAACCAATATCCTTGAGCAGGCCTGTTAGTTCTTTTCCCAACTAAAAACTCCCCAAACTCATTCTCAATGATAAAATCCAGAGAGATCAACGGCGTCGTGCGCACCGCATTAGCGAAGTCTTCATTATTGAGAAACATTACTCACCCCGATACCGCTGCTGATTATCAAGGAACCAGCGATAAGTATTAATCAACCCCTGTTCAAGTCCTATTTCATGATGCCAACCGAGTCTTCTCAGGCGACTGACATCAAGCAGTTTTCGTGGTGTCCCATCAGGTTTAGAAGCATCAAAAATAATATCACCGCGAAAACCAACAACTTTTGCAATGGCGTCGGATAGTTCACGAATAGTGCAATCTTCACCCGTGCCTACATTGACATGAGAAAGCATTGGCTCTGTATTTTCCTGCCAAACTTCATTGTCTAACTCCATCACATGGATGCTTGCTGCCGCCATATCATCGACATGCAAAAATTCACGCATGGGTTTCCCACTGCCCCAAACCTCAACATACTTGTCATCCCGTTGGGTGGCTTCATGAAAACGACGCAATAGCGCAGGGATCACATGGGAATTATCTTTATGGAAATTGTCGTTAGGTCCATACAGGTTCGTCGGCATCACTGAACGGTAATCCCGGCGATGCTGCCGGTTATAGGACTCACACAGTTTTATTCCTGCAATTTTAGCGATGGCATAGGGCTCATTTGTCGGCTCCAGTGATCCCTGCAACAACTCGCTCTCTTTGATTGGTTGCTGCGCAAACTTAGGATAAATACATGATGAGCCTAAAAATAATAACTTCCCGACATTTGAATTATGAGCCGCATGAAGGATATTACTTTCCATCATCATGTTTTCATAAATGAAATCAGATGGATAATTATTATTAGCCATAATCCCGCCAACTTTTGCCGCGGCAAGATAAACCTGGTCAATATTTTCACTGGTAAAAAAATCATTAACCGCCGTTGTGTCTAATAAATTGAGCTGTTCACGGTTACGGATGATTAACTCGACATCTTCACGTTGTGCAAGTTGTCGGTAAATAGCAGAGCCCACCATTCCCCGATGTCCCGCAATATAAACACGTTTCTTCTTCATCATCATTAGCTCTCCAGTGCAATAACAACATCGTAACCATGGGACTTCAGCAGTGAATGTTTCTTCGCTGCTTCCAGATCGTGAGCAACCATTTCAGAAACCATCTGGCGCAATGTGATCTCCGGTTTCCAGCCCAGTTTTTCGTGTGCCTTTGTCGGATCGCCCAACAGCGTTTCAACCTCTGCAGGACGGAAATAGCGCGGGTCGACGGCGATCATCACATCCCCCGGTTTCACCCCTGGCGCATCATGCCCAGTCACCGAAACCACAATGCCTTTTTCATTCACGCCCTCACCTTCAAAGCGCAGCTTAATACCGAGTTGGGCAGCAGCCATTTCCACAAACTGACGGACGGAATACTGCACGCCAGTGGCGATCACGAAATCTTCCGGCTGCTCCTGCTGCAGCATCATCCACTGCATCCTGACGTAGTCTTTGGCATGTCCCCAGTCACGCAACGAATCCATATTGCCGAGGTACAGACAGGACTCCAGCCCCTGGGCGATGTTGGCAATTGCACGGGTAATTTTGCGTGTGACGAAGGTTTCGCCACGACGCGGAGATTCATGGTTAAACAGAATGCCGTTACAGGCATATATGCCATAAGATTCACGGTAATTGACGGTGATCCAGTAGGCATACAGTTTGGCGACAGCATAGGGCGATCGCGGATAGAACGGCGTCGTTTCTTTCTGTGGGATCTCCTGAACCAGACCGTACAGTTCAGAGGTGGAGGCCTGATAGAAACGGGTTTTCTTTTCCAGACCCAGGAAGCGAATCGCTTCCAGCAAACGCAGCGTGCCGATCCCATCAACATCAGCAGTATATTCTGGCGAATCAAACGACACCGCCACGTGGCTCATTGCGCCCAGGTTATAGACTTCATCCGGTTGAACCTCTTGCAAAATGCGGGTCAGATTAGAGGAGTCCGTCAAATCACCATAATGCAGATGGAATTTGGGATTACCCGCATGTGGATCCTGGTAAATATGGTCTACCCGTTCGGTATTAAATGACGAGGCCCGGCGCTTAATACCATGAACTTCATAACCTTTTTCCAGCAGAAACTCTGCCAGGTAAGAACCATCCTGCCCGGTTACGCCAGTAATGAGAGCGACTTTTGACATGTTATTACCTCTTAAAATTTCCCTTCAGGGAGTAACGTTCTCGACGCGTTTACGCGTAACTACTGCGGGGTTACCCCGACATATGGCATTGGCCGGCAACGATTTAAAAACGCTGCTACGTGCACCCACGACGGTGCCGTCGCCTATCGTCACGCCAGGCGCGACAAAAACATCTGTCGCCAGCCAGCATTTCTCGCCAATCACAATTGGCGTGGCGCTAATATCAAAGTGTTGGCTGGCATAATCATGACTTCCGGTGCATAAATAGCTTTTCTGCGAAATAACCGTATGAGCCCCAATCGTAATATTACCCAGCGTATATAAAACCGCGTCATCCCCTACCCAGGCGTAATCACCCAGTGTTAATTTCCACGGATAAGTAATTTTTACTGAAGGCCGAATAACTACGTTTTTTCCTATTTTTGCGCCAAATATCCTTAATAAAAAAACACGCCAGCGGTACATCACCTGTGGTGACCAGTGAAATAATGTTGCTTGTACCGCCCACCATAATTGCACTTTAATTGCACCACCGCCGCGAAAACCTTTCGGCACCGCGAAGCCGTTTAAATCCTGCATAGTGTGACCTTACGTTTTACCATATAAGTGTTTTGTCTTACCGGTTGTACGCAGACGTATGTATTCAGAAAATTCAGCCCAAAAACCGGGCATGCGCAATATTTGACGTTGGACTCTTTTGGCATCCCGACACAATTCCAGATTATTCGTAGTCGATACGCCGCCCATGGAAAACTCCGACACTAAACCAGTCAGTTTTTTAAACGCGAACCCGGACTTGTATAATTTTGCTGCCAGCGCATAATCCGATGATATTTTATATTGCAAATCATAATGCCAGGTTTGCAGCCCCGTCAGCGGAAAAAATATTGCCTGATGACTGGCTGGCAAACTGTGGTAGATATACCAACCCGGTTTAGCCCGGCGCGTCATTTTTTTACCATTACCAAAATCCAGCAAAGCATCGCCAATCACCATCGCTTTATCACTCTGCGTTTTTAACTGGCGGATAAAATGTGCAGAATCGGCATGCAGAATATCTCCAGAGTTGAGAAAGAGTGCAAAGCGCCCGCGCGCCATAGCGATACCTTTGTTCATTGCATCGTAGAGACCGTTATCAGGCTCGCTGACAAAACGTAACTGGTGCTCTCCATTGAGATTTTCCAGGAACGCCGGTGTACCGTCTGTTGACCCCCCATCGATAACAATCCACTCAAAGCTGATATCGCTCGCCTGCACAAGATGCGCCAGTGACGCATGGGTTTTGACGATCCCGTCCAGATTGCGAAAAGCGACGGTGATAATACTCAGCAGCATGTAAATTACCTCGCGATATTCAGCGCCTTGCGCAAAATAAACGGACATACAATTAAAAATGCATATTCCGGACTAAATACTGAACCGGTGAAAAACAGCGACAACGGTGTAAAAAGATAAAGCTGCACCCGATAATTCTGATTATCACCAAACGCATTCATCATCATTTTCGTTACTTTTCCCATGTACCACAGGGATAATATTACGGCGAACCACGAAAAATAGATAATTAACAAATACAAACCATTGTCTATCGTTTTACCTACATCTGCACCGTTAAAGATTCCGAATGATGCAACATATTCATAAAGTGAGCCAAATCTCACTACACCGTCGACATTCAGTAATGAATAGCCAACCATGACCAACGGTCCTACTATGCGATAATAAGATGAAGAGCCTTCAGTACCTAAATCACCAAGACGCGTCGTGATGTAGGGGAAGGCAAATATCACGCCCACCATAAACACACTCAGCGAAATAATTGCCAAGGGTAACTTCTTTTTTATCGCATCCTTATTCAGATACTGAAACGCCCACTCCAGCAGGTAAAACAAAATAAATGTCATCACCCCTGAAAACGATCCTGACAATATCACCCCTGCCAGAATCATAGCATCGGTCTTGGGCGTTTTGATACCAAACTGTTTGATGCTGAGCCAAATTGAGATTAACGCCAGAGCGAAAAATGCAGGCTCAAAATAGAGTGCGGTGGTACGCTTCCCACCAAATTTAATAAAGTTCAGCACATAGCTATTGCTGTAAATAAGATATTTCGAAATAGCTTCCATTATACTGCTGCCACCGCTGAGAATGATCTGTGCCATTTCAATGGCAGCCACACCGACCACTAACCCCACCACCAGCCAGAATAAACGCAAAATTTTAGGATAGTTATGTGGCGAAATGGTTTTAAAGCGAATACTCCACACCATGCCAATAATGATCACGGTATAGATAAACAACATGGCAGATGTTACATACTTGCTGGCATCCAGCGATTGGCCAAACAGGTAGTTAAACACCGCCAGCCCCCCACCCACTCCCAACGCAATCAACAGCTTTTTAATATTGATACGGTCAACAAACAGCAGTAGCAACAGTGGTAAGAAAGTGACAACGGTGACAGGGAAACTTTCACCCAGTTGCGCAAGCTTGACGTTAACCAGCAGATAAAGCAGCGGCAACACCAGATAGCTACAGACCCTGATAGTACGAGACATATTCCTCCAGCATCTGTTGTCCGCTGTATGCTGTCCGGCTCTGCTGGCTAAAGGTAGCCAGCGAGGTGTCAAATACCGCCTGTGCAATTTCTGATTTTTTCAGTTGTACCAGATGCAAAACATCCGCTTCACTGAATGTTTTGCCGCCTGATTTTGCCAGCACTTCCTGTGCCGCCTCACTGTGCGTGGCGATAACCGGTACACCGATAGAAAGCGCTTCGCACAAGATTAGCGGATAGTTATCAACCCGCGAACTGAACACCAGCCCATCCATCTGATTTAGCGCCCCCATCAAGGTTCGTTTGTCACTTTCAAACCCATGGTTGATGACGTTTGCTCCGGCAAACGGGGAAAACTTACCGAAGGTATGCAGCTCTATTTTGTCACCGAGCGCGATAAGCGCCTGGACCAGTTGCTGGCTGGTTTTGCCGTCATAGCGCAAATCATGGGCCACCACGGCAATTTTCGGTCTGCCCAGCGGCTCATGCTGAACCGGCAAGTCAGCAAGAATCGCTTCCGTCGCCACATCGATACCGTTATTGATGATGTGACAACACCCGGCACCGTACAGGCTGTTAAATGCTTCCGCCACATGTTGACTGGGCGAGATAAACTGGCAGCCAAGCGCCAGCATCGTACGAAACATTTGACGTTTCCCGGGCAGTTGCTGATGCGCTTTATCAACGTTAACCGGGGGATAGTTGCTTAACGTTGGACATTTCTGGCAGCCCGTTTTCCAGCCTTCGCAGCCATCGGTAAAGGCGCAGCGTCCGGTAACACTCCAGTGATCGTGCAGCGTCCACACAAAGGTGATATCGGGCTTATGTGCCTTCACCTTTTGGCAAAACGCCACTACCTCTTCGAGGTTCAGCCAGTAACTGTGCAGCACATGGAAATGCAGAACCAGCGGGCCCGCGGTGCGGATGATTGTGCGATACATACTGTCGAGGTTGCCAAACAGATCGCGGTTTGCGAGGCGAAACAGGGCAATATTCGCCGCCGACGTCAAACGCGGCGCATGTTTAATCACGTGCGGATAATTTCCGTGACTGGCGCTTCTCTTGCCTCCTTTGCCATAACCGTATACAAACCGCGACACCCACCCTTTTTCCAGCGCGCGCAGGTGTAAATCCAGCGCGACCCCGGCCGCCCCGCCTTCGGCAAGCCGAACATTAAATTGCAGAATATTCATTGCATTACCTTTGCTCTCACATGTTGACTCAGCATACTTAACGTCCTCGCAGACCGTCAGCCAGGCGTTTGCCGTTACGGATGGAAAGCAACGTCAGCAATGTGCGCCAGTTCATCCGCTTGTTACGGATCTGATAAAGAGTAAACAGCTGATATTTTTTACTCGCCCGGTCAAATTTACCTTTGTGTTTGCGATAGAACTGGAAGTAACCGGAGAACTTATGTGGGGATGAGGTAATACGCATCTCGCCGTGATTCACATGCAGGATCTGCGTCGCCTCTTTTACCTTCCAGGGTTTACCGTAGGCCACGACCATGCGCAGAAAAATGTCGTAATCCTGCGCGGCTTTTAACGTCGTATCAAACAGGCATGCTTTGAAACGCCAGGCCCAGCTAAAGACCTGATTACCAATGATATTGCGTTTATAAAATCGGCGACGTGAGTACATCGATTTTGGATACAGCGGCAGACTGGCTGGCTGTGAATAAACCTCACCTTCACAGACATAATCATCAGCGTATAGAAAAGCATGCGTTACCAGTTGATGACGAGACTGAAGGAATGAGCTCAGGCGATTCGGCGTCCACTCATCGTCATCATCAATCCCCGTAATGTACTGCCCACTGGCCTGCATGATGGCCTGATTGCGTACTGCGCACGCGCCGGAGTTCATCTCGTTATGCGTATAGTTCACGCGTGGATCGTTTAACGCCTCAACAAACTGTTGCAGCTGCTCATACTCGGCAGAGCAATCATCGACAATGATCATTTCCCAGTGACTATAGTCCTGGCGCAGCACCGATTTAATCGCCCGGATAGCCAACTGCTGGCGGTTCCAGGTGGGCATATAAATAGAAATTAGCGGGTTGTCTGTCGTCATTTTTTTGTCCCAGATAAAGTTGCCAGATGGCGCTACGCTTATCAGGCCTACATTCGATATGCGTTGCTGTTAGTTATCTATTTCGAATCCGACGTGTATTCGTATTCGTAGTAACCGTAATCCTGATACCCGCTGGCGCGCCGGAAAATGGAGTTGAGGATCACCCCTTTCACCTGAATTCCGTTTTGCCCGAAACGACTCAGACTGGTTTCCACCTCTTTCAGCGTATTGACCGCGTAACGCGCCACCATCAGCGTGGTTCCGACGTGGCGACCAACGATAGCCGCATCGGTCACGGCCAGTATTGGCGGCGTATCGATCAGCACCAGGTCATAGTTCGCACTGGCCCAGGTCATCAACTCGCCAAAGCGCTCGCTCATCAGCAGTTCTGAAGGATTAGGGGGAACCTGCCCGCGAGGGACCAGGTCAAAATGTGCAATTGAAGTTGGTTTTGCGCAGGAGGGAATGTCACCCTTGCCGCTAAGGATCTCAGACAGACCGTTGACGTTATTGGTCCCGAGCAGCTCATGGGTATAGCCTTTACGCATATCACAGTCGATCAGCAGTACGCGCTTGTCGGTCTGACTGATAACCGCAGCCAGGTTGGCACAGACAAATGTTTTGCCGATCGACGGGCTGACCCCGGTAAGCATCAGCACATTATTACGTGATTGCATCATGGCGAAGTGCAGGCTGGTACGCAGGCTGCGCACCGCTTCTATCGCGAGATCGGTCGGATTCCCCACAGCCAGTAACTGACTTTGCTTGTAGCGTTTCACACCTTTGATGGTCTGAACGTTATCACGCGCTTTTTGCCATTCTGACAGGGGAATGCTGGCATACACGCTGATGCCGTGCTCTTCAAGCACCTGCGGGCTTTCAATACCGCGATTGAACAGCGACCGTAGCAGCACGCCAACCACTGAAAGCATCAAACCAAGTAGGATACTGCCGAGAATAATCAGCGCCGTTTTCGGTTTCAGGACACCTGGCTGGGCAATGGCAGGATCGACAATGCGCACATCGCCAACCGTACTGGCCTCCGTGATCTTCAGCTCCTGCTGTTTATTCAGCAGTTGCATATAGACCTGCTGGCCGGACTCCACATCACGCGTCAGGCGGACAATTTCCTGCTGCGTTTTCGGCATCGCCGTCACGCGCCCGTTAAGCTTGTTTTTTTCATCTTCCAGCGCCTGGCGTTTTTCCAGCAACGTGCGATACGCCGGGTGCGCTTTGGTGAACAGTTTGGAGATTTCAGCTTCTTTAAAGGTCAGTTCATTTAACTGAGCATCAATATTTACCATCGAGTCCAGCACCGCTTTGGCCTCCAGCGGTAAATCGACGGAGTCTTTATCCTGACGAAATGCATTCAGTTTGTTTTCGGCAACGTCCAGACGGTTGCGCACCTCCGGTAATTGTTTTGCCAGAAATGCCAGGCTTTTAGCGGCCTCTTCAGATTTACGCTCCACGTTCTGTTGCAGATAGTTGCGGGTAATACTGTCAAGGATCTGGCGGATTTGTTCACGATCTTCCCCCGTGAAGGTCAGACTCAACACCCCGGTATCTTTACCTGTTTCCGTCACCATCAGGTTATTTTGCAGATTGTTGATCGTGCCAAGCGTGGAGAACTTACTGACGGTAAATTCGCTACCCGGACTGGCATGAATCGCCTCAACCAGCATCGTTACACCGTCATGGTTCAGTAACTGCCCAACCTGGCCACGAGCGCTAAAGCCGCCGTCACTCACCAGTTGATAACTTTTGTCGTTCAGTACGTTCAACGTGAAGGTCTGTTCATTCATTGACGTTGGCAAGGCGAAAGTCGTTACATTGACCGTTTCATTCTGGCGGCCCATCAGACGGTCCCAGCCGGCACCAAAAAGAGGAAATGAATCTTTAGTGACGGAAATATCCAGATTAAGATCGTCTACCGTTTTGCCCAATACCCGCCGTGACTGAATAAGCTGAATTTCCGCTTCAGAAGCAGGTGGCTTGTTGGATAACGCCGAGCCAATATCCTGAACTAACGAGCTGCCGGTGTTTTGCTCTATTTGTACCAGCGCATCGGCACTGTAGATCGGCGTGGCAAACAGGGTGTAGAGCGCCGCACATAGCGCAAATGCGGCGGTTATGCCCAGTACCCACCAGCGTGCTTCGACTACGGTCCCCACCAGACGTCCGATATCGATTTCATCGTTGCCTGTTGCCGACGTGGCAGACTGTTTTTCTTTTTCTGTCATTGTTTTCCCTGCTCCGCATTCAGTGCCTGGGCCCATTGCTGGGCAGACCGCTCAAGTAGTGCATACACCGCATCAAACGCATCACGGCTTTTACGATACGGGTCAGGTATTTCGCGTTCGCTGTCCCAATGGCCAAACAGCATTACTTTGCCGCGCATCTCCGGCACCATTTCACACAACGCCGTAATATGGCGTTTTTCCATGGTCAGGATCAGGTCATACTCCCGACACATCCGTCCCGAGATTTGCCGTGCACAATGATTTTCCAGCGACAAGTTATGTGTCTGCGCTACACTGATAGCGCACGGATCGGCGCCCTTGCCTACCAGCGCGCCGAGACCAGCGGAAGACACCGTCAACGCCGGATGAAATTGCCTTAACAAGCGCTCTGCCGTCGGAGAACGGCAAATGTTCCCCACACAGACAACTAAGATTTTGTTAAACATGGCGATTACCAGTTGTGAAGGTCGCTGGCCGTATCCGTCATATAACGAACACCGCTAATGGTCGGCAGCAACTGATTGATCAAACGGTTCCAGCGAGCAACCGGCGCGGTCGTGACATACACCACATCGTAAGGCTGGAGTCGGAAAGAGGTCGCCATCACCAACGATGTCGCGTCAGACATATCAAGCTGGTAGATATTGGCTATCTTGCCGTTATGTCCACCCTTGCCTTTTAATGGACGAATAACAAAGATGCCACTGGCATTGGAGGTGGTCAGGTCGATGCCCTCCGCATTACCCAGCGCTTCGGTGAGTGTCATACCGCTGAAGTCCATCTTGAGGGTGCTCTGTTTTTTCACCTCACCCATCACGAACACTTTCAGGTCGTCATTTCGTGGGACAAACAGAATATCGCCAGGATAGAGCAGACGGTTCTGGCTCAGATCGCCATTTTGCATTAGCGCTTGCAGTGAAATGCGTTGCTCCTGCCCTTTGTGAGTCAGCACAACGTTGCGCCAGTCGGCCGCTTCTGTGAGGCCGCCTGCGGCATTAATAGCATCAAGGATAGTAAGAGGTACGTTGGTGATGGCCTGCTGACCGGATTTATTCACCTGCCCGGAGACATATGCCTTTTGCGAGCGGAATGCGGCGATATTAACGTCCACCTGCGGGTCTGCGATGTACTTCGCTAAGCGCCCGGTAATATCACTACGAATTTCTGCCAACGTTTTTCCCACCACGCTAACTTTGCCAATGTAGGGATAAAACATGGTGCCATCAGGTTGCACCCAGTTTCCTGTATCGCTTGAGCTACGATACTGTCCCGCAGGCGTGGTGAGTTCGGGATGATCCCAGACGGTGACATTCAGGACATCGCCGGGTCCGACCCGGTACTGATACCCGGAGATCTCCTGATCCAGCGACATATTAGGTTGAGCAACATTCGGTCGCGGACGCAATTGTTCAACCAGTCGAGGGGTAAGCGGATAAACATTCACCATCCGGTTGATATCAAAATCGGCATCCTGCTGCTTAATCACATCTTTGCCCATGGTAGACATATTGCTGCCCGGAAACACGGTACAACCGTTGATCAATATTACCGACACCAATACTGGCATCAATTTAAGTTTGGATTTCATCATTGATTATTTATCACTTTGGCAGAGTCATTATCACGTGCGTTTTAAATAGCGATTACGCCTGTTTGCATTCACCTTGCCGTTAATTGAATAGAAATTTAACTGGCATCAGTCCTAAAAAAAATGAATCCATCTGCAGTCTCTTGACAGAATAATTTAGGTTTATCATCAGGCGACCAGGCACGCTACCGCCCCTGGCTTTATTGGCTACCAATGCACTGATTAATTTATATTTTTACCATCCTCGCTGTCGTCATCATATTCATAGCGCCTGCCCATCAGTAATAGCATGGTGCGATACTGGCAACATATTTCTCTTTTGATTATTACGGGAAGAATTGTTGCAGCTAACCGAATAGCAGGCAAGATAACAAGCCCTGAAACGTAGCCTTTTAAGATTAATATTAAGCATAAGGTATGTATATTTTTAGGATTTTATTGATGTTGACAATGTTAATATATAAATATCCAGCCTGCGATATTTCCTAAATATAACTGCATAAATAAAGCCATTTCTTGCAGTTACCTTCCGACTATTATCTCGCCTCTGTCCTGATATAAAGGGCAGAGAAATCCCTTCTCGCCATTGCATTTTTCGTCGGTTTTACCCATGATCGAATTGTGACAATTGTCATATAACTATGGGTATAGCATTTACTATGGAATGGATTGCCGATCCGTCAATCTGGGCCGGACTCGTCACGCTAATCGTGATAGAACTCGTTCTTGGCATTGATAATCTTGTTTTTATTGCCATCCTCGCGGAGAAACTCCCGCCATCCCAGCGGGATAAGGCGCGTATTACCGGGCTACTGCTGGCGATGGTTATGCGCCTGCTGCTGCTGGCATCAATATCATGGCTGGTGACGCTGACCACACCTCTGTTCAGCATTCGGGACTTCAGCTTCAGCGCCCGCGACCTGATCATGCTGTTCGGCGGTTTCTTCCTGCTGTTTAAAGCGACGATGGAGCTCAACGAACGGCTGGAAGGGAAAGACAGCGACAATCCCACCCAACGTCGGGGTGCGAAATTTTGGGGCGTGGTCGCGCAAATTGTGGTACTTGATGCCATTTTCTCACTGGACTCGGTGATCACCGCTGTTGGTATGGTTGATCATCTGGCGGTCATGATGGCGGCGGTGATCATTGCCATCAGCCTGATGATGCTGGCCAGTAAATCGTTGACCCGCTTTGTTAACAGCCACCCAACTATTGTTATTCTGTGCCTGAGCTTCCTGTTGATGATTGGTTTCAGCCTGGTCGCGGAAGGCTTTGGTTTTCGCATACCGAAAGGCTATCTGTACGCGGCTATCGGCTTCTCGGTCATGATAGAAGCCCTGAACCAGTTGGCTATTTTTAACCGTCGTCGCTTCCTGTCGGCTAACCACACGTTACGCCAGCGTACCGCCGAGGCGGTGATGCGTCTGATAAGCGGTCAAAAAGAAGATGCCGAGCTGGATGCCGAAACTGCCGCTATGTTGGCGGATCATCATGAAGGCCAGATTTTTGCACCACAAGAACGGCGGATGATTGAGCGCGTACTGAACCTTAATCAGCGAACCGTCAGCAGTATCATGACGTCACGCCATGATATCGAGCATATTGATCTCAATGCTCCGGAAGCAGAAATTCGCACACTACTGGAGAAAAACCAGCATACGCGCCTGGTCGTAACCGGAGAAGATGAACAGGAAGAACTGCTCGGTGTGGTGCATGTAATTGACCTTCTGCAACAGTCGCTGCGTGGCGAACCGCTCGATTTGCGCGTCTTACTTCGCCAGCCGTTGGTATTCCCGGAAACCCTGCCGCTTCTTCCTGCGCTGGAGCAGTTCCGTAATGCCCGTACACACTTCGCTTTTGTGGCTGATGAGTTTGGTTCGGTGGAAGGAATTGTGACGCTCAGCGACGTGATGGAAACCATCGCGGGTAACTTGCCAAATGAAGTCGAAGAGATCGACGCTCGTCATGATATTCAGAAAAATGCCGATGGGTCGTGGACGGCAAACGGCCATATGCCGCTTGAAGACCTGGTGCAGTATGTCCCGATCCCATTAGATGAGAAACGTGAGTACCACACCATTGCCGGGCTGTTAATGGAGTATCTGCAGCGCATCCCGAAAACCGGAGAGGAAGTACAGGTTGGCGACTATTTGCTGAAAACCTTGCAAGTAGAAAACCATCGAGTGCAGAAAGTCCAGTTGATACCACTGCGCAGTGAAGAAGAGATGGATTACGAGGTATAAGCGACATGCCGGATGGGGCTGAAGCCGCCATCCGGCACCAGGGTTCAAAGTTTATCCAGCAGCTTTTTAACGTCTTTGCCGTTGCGAGAGTCTTTGTTGCGATCGGCCCAGTCGTTCAATCGGCGTTTCGCTTCATCCTGCATATGCTTACGCAAGAGTTGGTCCACCTGCAGGTTATAGTTCAACGACTGCCACTTACCATAGACCCTGAGCGGAACTGGGGTCGCTTTGAGGAAATCGATCAATTTACTTTCCCCATTCCATCCGCCCAGCACGCGCACGTTAAACTGAGTATCACAATTTTGCTCAACCAGATCTAACGTGCCCTTACCCGAAAGCGCCAACATGGCAGACTGCCCTTCCATGTTATCCAGCGTAACCTTGCCGTTATCCAGCGTCAGATCGGTCACAAAGCGATCCAGCCGCGTCGCATTATCCAAATCCTGTTGTGAGCCTGCATTACCGCCGCTACGTTCAACCGCCTGTTGCACCAGTTGCTGGAAGTTCATGCCTTCCATACGCGTGCCGCTCATCTCAACATTGGCCTGTCCTTGCCAGCTGTGGCGAAATGCCTGCGCATCAATGTCAGAGCCCGAAAAATCGCCAGCCAGTGACAGCTTGCCAGTAAGGGCTATCGGATAGTCAAAAGCTTTCAGGATAGTGCCGATTTCTACGCCTTCCAGCCGTGGGTGAAAGACTGCCCGTGGTGAGCCTTTTCTGGCATCCAGCGAACCTGGAAGTGAGATCAATCCACCGTCACTTTTCCCCTGCAACTCATTGATATTCAACAAGCCAGCCTGGTTGACGATTTTTGCAGAAACATGATCAAATGCCATTTTCCGCCAGAGAACTTTATCCGCCTGTAGTGCAATGTTGGCGGAAAATCCTTGCAGCCCCTGATAAGAGACGGCATCAACCTGCGAGGAAATAACTGGTCGCGCCAGCGTCGACTGGCTCTGACTCTGCTGTGCCCCGGTATCTGTCGCCGCCAGAGCATCATGCTGTACAATCAGATTATCCAGATTGAGCTGGCCGAATTTCAGATTGACGTCCCATGCGGGTTTCTCCGCCAGCGTCACCTGAGCTTGCCCGGCGAGTGAACTGTCATTAGCAGTTAAGTTAATCTGCGTAAAGTTGAGCTGTTTTTTCTCTTCCTGCCACCGAGCCTGAAGCTGACCCTGGCCGCGGATCCCCTGCGGCGGCAAGTCAGCGCCCTGTAACTGCCAGCTCAGCTGCTCAATATTGGCGACTAAATCATGCGGATAGTCAGACGCATCGACAGCGCCACTGATGGACAACGTCAGGTCGCGCTGGTCACGGTTAACGCGGCCGGTGAAATCGAACGTTCCACGATGCTGGGCATCCTGTTCCATATTCAGGTGAATATCACGAACCGTTATCTGTTCATCGTCTTCATGCTGGAATACCAGAACGCTGTCAGCCACGCGCAGGCGAGCGATATCAAACGACCATCCACGATCCTCTGCCAGATCCGGCAGTGTATTATCTTTTGGCGCAACAGGGGCATCGACTCCGCGCACAGCCTCGGTTTCAGGTATGAGTTGAATCACCGCGCCTTTGAGCATGACTTGCTTTACGCTGAGTTGGTGACTCAACAACGGCCACAAGGCGACGTCCAGACGCATATTGTCGGCACGAACCAGAGGTTCGCTGGCACCTTCGGCCGTTAGCACCATGCGCCCGGAGAGAATGCTCAACTGGGGCCATACGTGCCAGCGCAGAGGACCATCCAACTGCAGTTGATATCCGCTACGCGCCGCAACTTGCTTCACCATGTATGCGCGGAAATCATTCGGATTAACCAACAATACTAACGCAGAGAAACCGGCCACCAGCACGACCAGAAGAATCATCAGCGTCGTCAGAAATCGTCTCATGCTATCCCCAATGGACTGAAAACACTCAGTCTTTATCGATCCGGCTGGCTACCGCGCCCTGCTGATCGCGATACTTCGCATCCTGGCGACGGTTGTAAGGTCGCGCTGCCGGACCGGAAAGCGGTTCGAAGCTCAGTGCCCCTATCGGCATACCGGGGCGCAGAGCCAACGGTAATTTTCCTGAGTTGTAAAATTCCAGGACGATGCACCCCGACCAGCCCGGATCAATACGGTGTGCCGTAACGTGTACCATCAGGCCCAGACGTGCCAGCGAAGAACGGCCGTCTAACCAGCCAACAAGGTCGGAAGGCAGCGTAACGGATTCGAAAGTTACCGCCAGCGCTAATTCACCCGGATGCAGGAAAAACGCCTCACCGTCTTTGAGGACAATTTCATCACTCATTACGCGGTCAAGCGCAGCACTGACCTCATCCTTCGGTCCGCTCAAATCGATATACGCCGCCGTATGACCGCGGAACGTACGAAATTTGTTACCAAGACGCACATCTACCGTTGCGCCATTGATACGCTCGACAGGAGGACGTGGATTGATCGACAGACGACCTTCATCCAACCAGGCTTCAATATCTCGGTCACATAAACGCATGGCACTTTCTCCTTTCGTGCTTCAAACCCTTAATGCCAGGCGCGTTAAGGGTGAACCAGGTTATCACTGAACGGTACACAATTCGCTGAACTTATTCAAAGAACTGACTGATTTTCGCCTTCAGAATATCGATAGCAATGCGGTTTTTACCCCCGCGAGGCACGATGATATCGGCGTATTGTTTTGAAGGCTCAATAAATTGCAGGAACATCGGACGTACGGTTTTTTGGTATTGCGCCATCACCGAATCCATTGAACGACCACGTTCATTCACATCCCGTTTGATACGGCGCATCAGGCAAATATCCAACGGCGTATCAACAAAAATAGAGAAGTTCATTTCATCACGCAAACGTGCATCCGTCAGCAACAAAATGCCTTCCAGAATAATGACTTTCTTGGGTTCAATATGAATAGTTTCTTGTGTGCGCGTGTGTTCAACATAGCTATAAACGGGCAATTCAATGGCGGAACCACGTTTAAGTGTTTGCAGATGCTGAAACAGCAAACTGTGATCCATCGCGTTCGGATGGTCGTAGTTCGTTTTTACGCGTTCTTCCATCGACAGATGGCTTTGATCCTTGTAATAGCTGTCTTCGGGAATAACGCCAATATGTTCGTCACCGACTTGTTCACGCAATTCGCGATAAAGGGTACTGGCAATAAGACTCTTGCCGGAAGCCGATGCGCCGGCAATGCCGATAATGACGCACTGATGGGACTGATCAGTCATAAATTTAGCGACCTGATTAACCTGGATGTAAGGAAGGGCGGCGTCGAAACGCCAAACGCGGCAATTATAGGGATTTCAGCAGCGCGATGCCAGCCCAGGCTGCACCAATGCTTTCCCTGTCGCAAATTAAAACGGTTAATTTTAAAGCAGGCTCAAATTTTATTCACCCGCCTTAGGAATTAATGGCTTGGGCGTGTTAATTTATGAGCAACTGGCGTATAAATTGTAAATTATTTGTACTAGCATAAACGAAGATTAAACGTGATGCGGCCGGTAACTCTGCTGGCCGACATCGGCTATTTGGGTAAAGTGGTAATGAGTAAACAATTCCAACATGTTTTAGTTACCCTACCCCATCCTCTGCTGCGCCTGGCCAGTTTAGGTCTGGTAGCATTTATCTTTACGCTATTTTCGCTGGAGCTGTCGCGCTTCGGTACCCAACTGGCACCGCTTTGGTTTCCAACCTCAATCATGATGGTGGCGTTTTACCGCCATGCAGGAAAAATGTGGCCCGGGATAGCGCTGGCTTGCTCATTCGGCAGCATCGGCGCGTCTTTGCTGTTTTTTCCTGGAGGTTCGCTTAACTATACTTATACGACCATCAATATTATTGAAGCGGTCGCCGGCGCGATGTTATTGCGCAAACTGCTCCCATGGTATAACCCTTTACAGAATCTGAATGACTGGGCGCGTTTGGCCTTGGGTAGCGCCGTCATCCCTCCGCTGTTAGGTGGTGTGCTGATGTGGCTACTGCTCCCGGAGGGAACCTCGTTAAATACGTTTCTCATTTGGGTGCTTTCCGAATCCATCGGCGCGCTGGCGCTGGTGCCATTAGGTCTGTTATTCAAGCCTCATTATCTGCTGCGCCACCGCGATCCACGTTTACTGCTTGAGACCCTCATCACGCTGCTCGTCACCTTAACGTTCAGTTGGCTCTCCATGATGTACGTGCCGTGGCCGTTTACCTGCGTCATTGTGTTGCTGATGTGGAGCGCCGTCCGTTTGCCGCGTATGGAAGCATTTTTAATTTTCCTCAGCACCATCCTGATGGTCTCTCTGATGCTGGCTGCCAACCCATCGCTGCTCTACACCCCGAAAGCGAATGTGATGACAAGTATTCCGTGGCTGCCGTTTTTGATGATTCTGTTGCCAGCCAACATGATGACTATGGTGATGTACGCATTTCGGGCCGAGCGAAAACACATCTCGGAAAGCGAATCGCGTTTTCGTAATGCTATGGAATATTCTGCGATTGGCATGGCGCTGGTCGGTACCGAAGGGCAGTGGTTACAGGCAAACAAAGCGTTGTGTCAGTTTCTTGGCTACAGTCAGGAAGAGCTGAGAGCGCTGACCTTCCAGCAGCTCACCTGGCCGGAAGATCTGAATAACGACCTCGAACAACTCGGCATGTTGGTCCGTGGTGAAATCAACAGTTACTCCATGGAAAAGCGCTATTACACGCGCGCGGGCGACGTTGTCTGGGCATTGCTGGCCGTTTCGCTGGTACGCCACAGCGACAACACCCCGCTCTACTTTATTGCACAGGTTGAAGACATAAACGACCTGAAGCACACCGAGTGGATGAATAAGCGGCTGATGGAACGCATTACCCTCGCCAACGAAGCGGGCGGTATCGGTATCTGGGAGTGGGAACTGCAACCCGACGTGATCAGTTGGGATAAGCGCATGTTCGATCTCTATGAAGTCCCGCTACATATCAAACCCAGTTGGCAAGTCTGGTACGAGTGCGTCGTACCGGAAGATCGCGAGCATGCTGAAAATGTGATTCGCGACTCTCTGGCCGCACGAATTCCCTTTAAGCTCGAATTTCGTATTGCAGTACGTGACGGCGTACGCCATATCCGCTCGTTGGCTAACCGGGTACTGAATAAAGACGGAGAAGTTGAACGCTTACTCGGTATCAATTTGGATATGACCGAAGTGAAGCAGCTTAACGAAGCGCTGTACCAGGAAAAAGAGCGCCTGCACATCACGCTGGACTCAATCGGCGAAGCGGTGATTTGCATCGATGTCGACATGAACGTGACCTTCATGAACCCGGTTGCCGAGAAGATGAGCGGCTGGCAGCAGGACGACGCGATAGGTATTCCGTTACTGACAGTGCTGCGAATTACCTTTGGCGATAACGGCCCATTGATGGAAAACATCTACAGTGCCGATATGTCGCGTACTGCCATAGAGCAGGAGGTGGTTCTGCATTGCCGTAACGGCAGCAGTTACGACATTCAGTACAGCATTACGCCACTCAGTACCCTTGACGGTGGTAGCATTGGCTCCGTACTGGTCATTCAGGATGTCACCGAGTCGCGTAAGATGTTACGCCAACTGAGCTACAGCGCGTCGCATGATGACCTCACCCATCTTGCTAACCGGGTCAGCTTCGAGAACCATCTGAAACAATTGCTACAAGCCGTACACAATACGCATCAGCGCCATGTTCTGGTCTTTATCGATCTGGATAGGTTTAAAGCCGTGAACGATAGCGCGGGCCATGCTGCAGGCGATGCCCTGCTGCGCGAACTGGCTTCTCTGATGCTCAGCATGCTGCGTACCAGCGATGTACTGGCTCGTCTCGGTGGCGATGAATTCGGCCTGTTGCTGCCGGATTGCAACATCGAAAGCGCTCGCTTTATCTCAGGCCGTATTATCAGCGCCATCAACGAGTATCAGTTCAGGTGGGAAGGCCGTCTGCACCGCATAGGCGCCAGTGCGGGTATTACGCTGATCGATGAGAAAAATCATGTCGCGACTGAGGTCATGTCTCAGGCAGATATCGCCTGTTATGCCGCCAAAAATAGTGGGCGTGGCCGGGTCTGCGTGTATGAACCCCAGCAAAGTCAGACGCACGCCTCACGGGAACTGCTGTCGTTTGATGAACAGAAGCACATTATTGCGCACAACCCGATGCTCATGATCGCCCGGGGAGTGGCCTCTCCACGCATTCCTGAGACATTCAGCTTCTGGCTACTCTCACTGCGCCTGGGAACAGAGGACGGTGATGTTATCGAAGAGCATATTTTCCGTACCGGACTCGTTGACCCCACGCTTAATCATGCGCTTGACCGCCGGGTTTTTAACGAATTTTTCCAGCATGCAGCGACGGCGATTGCCAGTAAGGGGCTCAGTATTGCCCTGCCCCTTTCTGCCGCCGGACTGTTGAGTACCGAACTTGTGGATGAACTTCTGGCGCAGTTGCAGCATAGTCCGCTACCACCACGCTTATTACACCTGACCATTCCAGCCGGAGTGATGAAATCGCATCCAGCTCAGAGCCTATCGGCCATTCAGCGACTTCGTCACGCGGGTTGTCGGATTATTTTAAGCCAGGTCGGACGCGACTTAGAGATTGTTGAAAACCTGAAGTTTCACACCGTCGATTACCTGTTACTCGACAGCGAGATCAGCGCCAGTGTTCACGGCAACCTGATGGATGAAATGTGGGTTTCTATTATCCAGGGTCATGCACAGCGACTGGATATCAAAACGATCGCCGGCCCCGTGCAAATGCCGCTTATTATGGACGCACTTTCTGGTATCGGTATTGATATGATCTACGGCGACATCATTGCTGATGCTCAGCCGTTGGATCTGCTACTCAATACCAGCAACTTCGCTATCAACTGACGGCTGCCACCCTTCTGTATACCAGATATGTAATAACGCATAGGAGCGCCACGGCTTCCAGCGCTCGGCATAGCGCCGGATCTGGGCTGGTGTCATGCCCGGAAAGCGTTGTTTGATCAAATAATCGTCAGGAAGAAAAACATCTTTCGCCTGCCAACCGCGTAGCGCGAAATAATTGGCAGTCCAGCGCCCTATACCGGGAAACGTTTGTAAGTGCTTTACGCCTTGCTCAATATCAACTGGTGCAACCGATGCAAGCCTTCCGGTGAGCATTGCTCGTGCCAGATGAATGAGCGCTTCAGCGCGTTTGAGCGGCATCCCTAAGGCTTTCAGATGCAAAGGCTCAGCTGCAGCCAGCGCTTGTGGTGTGGGAAAACAAACATACTCAGGCGCGTCATCAAGCCTGTCACCGTAGGCGCGTACAACTTTCGCGGTCAGTTTTGCCGCCATTGCAACGCTAACTAACTGGCCTAATATCGCCCTCACACCTTGTTCAAAGGCATCGACAGAGCCAGGCAGCCGCAGTCCAGGACGCGCTGCGCCCAGGCTGCCCAGCGCGTTAGCAATATGCTGTGGGCAACAGCGAAGATCGAATAACCGCTCAATTTTGGCGAGGCATTCTGGCGCAACGGGCTGTAACCCCGGACTTAGCCTGACCTGCAGCTGGTGTGTCTTCAGGTCAGGCACTACGCTCACCAGTCCACGATATTCACCGATAACCAGGCTTCTGGTGTAATACAGCTCCCCGACGGTTTCGACGCCATCCACCGCACGGGCGGCAAGAAACCCTAGCATCCAGGGCCAGTCATAGGGCGGCTGCCAGCTCAGTGTTAACATTCAGGTGTCCTTTTTAGTTAAACCTACAGCATAAACAGTATTCAATCGATACGCCTTGCTTTCATATTCCAGTTGTCGGGGCGGCGACATTTCGCTAAAGTCACGCCCCTTCTTCACTGGCATGGGGATTTCTACGGTGTTTATTGGTTTTGACTACGGTACGGCAAACTGTTCAGTAGCCGTAATGCGTGACGGGCAGCCACACTTGCTCAAAATGGAAAACAACAGCACGTTACTGCCCTCAATGCTTTGTGCGCCTACGCGCGAAGCGGTGAGCGAATGGTTGTATCGCCATCATGATGTCCCCACGACGGATGCCGAAACACAGGCGCTACTGAGTCGTGCAATGCGCTATAACCGCGATGAAGACATCGATGTTAGCGCCAATAGCGTGCAGTTTGGTCTGGCGTCACTGGCGCAATACATTGACGACCCGGAAGAGGTGTACTTTGTTAAATCGCCAAAATCATTCCTGGGTGCCAGCGGTCTGAAGCCGCAGCAGGTTGCGCTGTTTGAGGATCTGGTCTGCGCGATGATGCTGCATATTCGCAATCAGGCGCAAAACCAGCTGCCGGAAGCGATCACCCAGGCCGTTATCGGTCGCCCGATCAACTTCCAGGGGTTAGGCGGTGATGACGCCAACGCCCAGGCGCAGGGTATTCTGGAACGTGCGGCCAAACGCGCCGGTTTTCAGGATGTCGTCTTCCAGTACGAGCCGGTAGCCGCGGGTCTGGATTTTGAAGCAACCTTGCAGGAAGAAAAACGCGTACTGGTGGTGGACATCGGCGGTGGCACCACTGACTGTTCGCTACTGCTGATGGGGCCGCAATGGCATCAGCGCGCCGATCGCGAAAACAGCCTGCTGGGACACAGCGGCTGCCGCGTGGGCGGTAACGATCTGGATATTGCGTTAGCCTTTAAACATCTGATGCCACTGCTGGGCATGGGCGGCGAAACGGAAAAAGGCATCGCATTGCCGATTTTACCCTGGTGGAACGCGGTCGCGATCAACGATGTTCCCGCGCAAAGTGATTTCTACAGTACCGCCAATGGACGTTTACTCAACGATCTTGTCCGCGACGCGCGTGAAGCAGACAAAGTGGCGCTGCTGCTTAAAGTCTGGCGTGAACGCCTGAGTTATCGCCTGGTACGCAGCGCAGAAGAGAGCAAAATTGCGCTTTCTGATCAGACAAACATTACCGCGGCACTGCCGTTTATCAGCGAAGCGCTGGCCACCGCTATCAGCCAGCAAGGACTGGAAATGGCGTTAAATCAACCGCTGGCACGTATTCTTGAGCAGGTTCACTTAGCGCTGGATAACGTGCAGGAAAAACCGGATGTCATTTATCTGACCGGCGGTAGCGCCCGTTCACCGCTGATTAAAAAAGCCCTTGCTGAACAGCTTCCGGGGATCCCTATCGCCGGTGGCGATGATTTCGGCTCTGTCACCGCCGGACTGGCCCGCTGGGCTGACGTTGTTTTCCGCTAAGCGGCTCGCAGGCTCAAAGGTGCGCGTATTGACATCATCGTTACTGTGGCTTATTTTCAGGAGTGAGGGTTAGGGAAGGTTTCCCCTCCCCCTGGTGTCTTAGTAAGCCGGTAAGCTAATGACTAAGAGTACCACCAGTATGATGACGTACTTCATCATAACCCTTTCCTTATTTTGGCCCCTTCCTCGGGAGGGGCTTTCCCGTTCCAGCATCCCGCTGAAATCTTTGGCTTACCTCCTTTTGCCTTGACCGCACTCTAACGCACAATGACGCATTCGCTATTTTCGCCGCAAATTGTTGCGTAATGCCTCGCAAAGCCGCGCCGTCATTCAGACGAATCCCGACAGTGTTTCATAATTCCTCCATTTTTCTCCCTTGTTCACTGGCTAAACTAGTATCATTCCGCGAAACGTTTCAGGATGAGAAACTCATAACAATGAAAGGCCGTAACAAATCCCGCTGGGTGATAGTAATCGTGATCGTCGTGGCCGCCATCGCCGCCTTCTGGTTCTGGCAAAGTCGCAGCGAGCCCCAGGGAACAGCCCCCGGCGCAACCCGTCAGACGCAGCCTGCTCCGACAGCGGGACGGCGAGGAATGCGTTCCGGTCCGTTGGCTCCGGTTCAGGCGGCCACGGCAGTCGAACAAGCGGTTCCACGCTATCTGACCGGGCTGGGTACCATTACTGCCGCGAACACCGCGACGGTACGCAGTCGCGTGGACGGCCAACTCATCGCCATACACTTTCAGGAAGGGCAACAGGTGAAAGCCGGCGATCTGCTGGCTGAGATAGACCCCAGTCAGTTCAAAGTCGCACTGGCGCAGGCGCAGGGGCAACTGGCAAAAGATAAAGCCACGCTGGCCAATGCTCGTCGCGACCTCGCCCGCTATCAGCAGTTGGTTAAAACCAATCTGGTCTCTCGTCAGGAATTGGATGCGCAACAGGCGCTGGTCAACGAAACACAAGGGACGATAAAAGCCGATGAAGCCAGCGTCGCCAGCGCGCAATTGCAACTCGACTGGAGCCGGGTAACAGCTCCTGTTGATGGCCGGGTAGGCCTGAAGCTTGTGGATGTGGGTAACCAGATATCCAGCAGCGATACCACCGGGATTGTCGTCATTACACAAACCCATCCTATTGATCTGGTTTTCACTTTGCCAGAGAACGATATCGCGACCGTAGTACAGGCACAGAAATCGGGGACGCCACTGAAAGTTGAGGCCTGGGACCGTACCAACTCACAAAAACTGAGCGAAGGCGTGCTGCTGAGCCTCGATAACCAGATTGACGCCACCACCGGCACCATCAAAGCAAAGGCCCGCTTTAACAACCAGGACGATGCCTTGTTCCCGAATCAGTTTGTTAACGCTCGCATGCTGGTCGACACGCAGCAAAATGCCGTTGTGATCCCAACAGCCGCCCTGCAGATGGGCAACGAAGGCCACTTTGTCTGGGTGCTGAACAGCGACAACAAAGTCAGCAAACATCTGGTTAAACCGGGTATTCAGGACAGCCAAAAAGTGGTGATCGCCGCAGGGTTGTCCGCGGGCGATCGCGTCGTCACCGACGGGATTGATCGTCTGACGGAAGGAGCTAAAGTCGAGGTCGTAGAGGCTCACGCCGCCACCACTAGCGACGACAAAGCCACACCGCGCGGCTATGGCAAAAAAGGAGCGAGCTCCTGATGCAGGTGTTACCTCCCGGCAATACAGGCGGCCCGTCCCGCCTGTTTATTCTGCGCCCCGTCGCCACCACGTTGCTGATGGTCGCGATTCTGCTTGCGGGTATCATCGGCTATCGTTTCCTGCCCATTGCGGCATTGCCGGAAGTGGATTACCCCACCATTCAGGTCATAACGCTCTATCCCGGAGCCAGCCCGGATGTCATGACGTCTGCGGTTACCGCGCCGCTTGAACGTCAGTTCGGCCAGATGTCTGGCTTAAAACAGATGTCCTCGCAAAGCTCCGGTGGCGCATCGGTCGTCACGTTGCAGTTTCAACTGACCCTGCCACTGGATGTTGCCGAGCAGGAAGTTCAGGCCGCCATCAATGCTGCTACCAATTTATTGCCGAGTGACCTACCTAACCCACCGGTCTACAGCAAAGTTAATCCCGCCGATCCGCCAATCATGACGCTGGCCGTCACCTCGACCGCCATGCCGATGACGCAGGTGGAAGATATGGTCGAAACCCGCGTCGCGCAGAAAATCTCTCAGGTTTCCGGCGTCGGTCTGGTAACCCTTTCCGGTGGACAACGTCCGGCGGTCCGCGTGAAGCTGAACGCACAGGCCATTGCCGCACTCAGTCTGACCAGCGAAACCATCCGAGCGGCCATCACCGGTGCCAACGTCAATTCAGCAAAAGGGAGTCTTGATGGGCCTACGCGTGCCGTTACGCTTTCAGCTAACGACCAGATGCAGTCCGCAGATGAATATCGTCAGCTCATTATTGCCTATAAAAACGGTGCGCCGGTTCGTCTGGGCGATGTCGCTACCGTCGAACAAGGGGCAGAAAACAGCTGGCTGGGTGCATGGGCAAATAAGCAACCAGCCATTGTGATGAATGTGCAGCGCCAGCCTGGGGCAAACATCATCTCCACAGCTGACAGTATCCGTCAGATGCTGCCGCAGCTCACCGAAAGCCTGCCCAAATCAGTTAAGGTCAGCGTGCTTTCGGATCGTACAACCAATATTCGTGCCTCTGTGGCAGACACCCAGTTCGAGCTGATGCTGGCGATAGCGCTGGTGGTGATGATTATCTACCTGTTTCTGCGCAATGTTCCGGCGACAATTATTCCCGCCGTCGCCGTACCGCTATCGCTAGTCGGCACTTTCGCGATGATGGTATTTCTTGATTTCTCCATCAACAACCTGACCTTAATGGCGCTCACCATCGCAACGGGCTTTGTGGTGGATGACGCTATCGTGGTTATCGAGAATATTTCGCGCTATATCGAAAAAGGGGAAAAACCGCTGACTGCCGCCCTGAAAGGCGCAGGCGAGATTGGTTTTACCATCATCTCCCTGACGTTTTCATTGATTGCGGTATTGATCCCACTGCTATTCATGGGCGATATCGTCGGGCGCTTGTTCCGTGAATTCGCCGTTACGCTGGCCGTGGCGATTCTGATTTCCGCCGTCGTTTCACTTACCCTTACGCCGATGATGTGCGCGCGTATGCTTAGTCAGGCCTCGTTGCGTAAGCAAAACCGCTTCTCCCGCGCCTCGGAGCGCATGTTCGATCGTGTGATTGCCGGGTACGGTCACTGGCTGGCAAAAGTGCTTAACCATCCGTGGCTGACGCTGAGCGTGGCGCTCGGCACGCTGGTATTGAGCGTCATGCTGTGGGTTTTCATCCCCAAAGGTTTCTTCCCAATTCAGGACAACGGCATTATTCAGGGCACGCTGCAGGCTCCACAATCCAGTTCATTTGCCAGCATGTCCGAGCGCCAGCGTCAGGTTTCAGATGTCATCCTTAAAGATCCGGCGGTAGAGAGCCTGACCGCGTTTGTTGGCGTAGATGGTACGAATCCGGCATTAAACAGCGCGCGTTTGCAAATCAACCTTAAACCGCTGGATGAACGTGACGATCGCGTGCAGAAAGTGATCTCCCGGTTACAGGACGCGGTTGACAGAGTCCCCGGCGTTGACCTCTACCTTCAGCCGACCCAGGACCTGACAATTGATACCCAGGTCAGCCGGACGCAATATCAGTTCACGCTGCAAGCAACTTCCCTGGATGCCCTCAGCACCTGGGTTCCGCAGCTGTTAGCAAAACTACAGCAGCTACCGCAACTATCCGATGTCAGCAGCGACTGGCAGGATCAAGGTCTGGTGGCGTATGTGAACGTCAATCGCGACAGCGCCAGCCGTTTAGGCATCAGCATGGCGGATGTCGATAACGCCCTGTACAACGCCTTCGGTCAGCGGCTGATTTCAACCATTTACACCCAGGCCAACCAGTATCGCGTGGTGTTAGAACATGACACCAACAATACCCCTGGGATTGCTGCGCTGGATACCATTCGTCTGACCAGTAGCGATGGCGGGATCGTACCGCTCAGCGCGATCGCCAGCATTGAGCAGCGCTTTGCACCGCTATCAATTAACCATCTTGATCAGTTCCCGGTGACGACTATCTCGTTCAATGTGCCAGATAATCAGTCATTGGGCGATGCAGTACAGGCGATTCTGGATACTGAAAAAACGCTTAACCTGCCTGCTAACATTACCACTCAGTTCCAGGGCAGTACGCTGGCCTTCCAGGCTGCCCTGGGCAATACCATCTGGCTGATTGTGGCGGCAGTGGTCGCGATGTATATCGTGCTCGGCGTATTGTACGAAAGCTTTATTCATCCGATTACGATTCTCTCTACACTTCCCACCGCGGGTGTCGGAGCGCTGCTGGCGCTCATGATTGCCGGCAGCGAACTGGACGTCATCGCGATTATCGGCATTATTTTGCTCATCGGTATCGTCAAGAAAAACGCCATCATGATGATCGACTTTGCCCTTGCCGCTGAACGCGAACAGGGTATGGCGCCACGTGACGCCATTTTCCAGGCGTGTTTACTGCGTTTTCGCCCGATCCTGATGACTACGCTGGCAGCGCTGCTCGGCGCGTTGCCGCTGATGTTAAGTACCGGTGTGGGCGCGGAGTTACGCCGTCCGTTAGGGATTGGCATGGTTGGCGGTCTGTTGGTAAGTCAGGTATTAACTCTGTTTACCACGCCGGTGATTTATCTGCTGTTTGATCGACTGTCGCTGTACGTGAAAAGCCGCTTCCCACGTCAGGAAGAGGAAGCGTAAATGAACTTTTTCGCGCTTTTCATTCATCGTCCGGTAGCGACCATTCTCATCTCGGTGGCGATTACGCTGTGCGGCATTCTGGGCTTTCGTCTGCTGCCGGTCGCTCCACTGCCGCAGGTGGATTTTCCGGTGATTATGGTCAGCGCATCATTACCCGGTGCCTCCCCTGAAACGATGGCATCTTCGGTCGCAACTCCGCTGGAGCGCTCACTTGGGCGGATTGCGGGCGTAAATGAGATGACATCAAGCAGTTCGCTTGGCAGTACGCGCATTATTCTCGAATTTAAATTTGACCGCGACATCAACGGTGCAGCACGGGACGTACAGGCCGCCATTAACGCGGCGCAAAGCCTGCTGCCCAGCGGGATGCCCAGCCGCCCGACATATCGGAAGGCCAACCCTTCTGATGCGCCAATCATGATCCTGACGCTCACGTCTGACACATACTCACAGGGTGAACTGTACGATTTCGCATCGACGCAACTGGCGCAGACCATCGCACAAATCAATGGCGTCGGTGATGTGGATGTCGGAGGAAGCTCTCTTCCCGCCGTGCGTGTGGGGCTTAATCCGCAGGCGCTGTTTAACCAGGGTGTATCACTGGACGCAGTGCGTAGCGCGATCGACAACGCTAACGTGCGTAAGCCACAGGGCGCTATCGAAGATGAAACCCATCGCTGGCAGGTACAAACTAACGATGAGCTGAAAACCGCCGCCGAATATCAACCTATTATCATCCACTATAACAACGGCGCAGCGGTGCGGCTGGGTGACGTTGCGTCTGTAACCGACTCAGTACAGGATGTTCGTAACGCGGGGATGACCAACGCCAAACCGGCCATTCTGCTGATGATCCGCAAACTGCCGGAAGCCAATATTATTCAGACAGTAGACAGCATTCGCGCCAAATTGCCGGAATTACAAACGCTGGTCCCGGCCGCCATCGATCTGCAAATCGCCCAGGACCGTTCGCCGACTATTCGCGCCTCGCTGGAGGAAGTCGAACAGACGCTGATTATCTCCGTCGCGTTGGTTATCCTGGTGGTGTTTGTTTTCCTGCGCTCCGGGCGCGCGACCTTAATCCCCGCAGTAGCGGTTCCGGTCTCGCTGATTGGTACCTTTGCCGCCATGTATCTGTGCGGATTCAGCCTGAACAACCTGTCGTTGATGGCGTTAACCATTGCGACGGGATTTGTCGTCGATGATGCCATTGTGGTACTGGAAAATATTGCCCGCCACCTGGAAGCGGGAATGAAGCCACTCCAGGCGGCATTACAGGGTACGCGCGAAGTGGGATTCACGGTGCTCTCCATGAGCCTGTCGCTGGTGGCGGTTTTCCTGCCTCTGCTGTTAATGGGCGGGTTGCCTGGACGCCTGCTGCGCGAATTTGCCGTCACGCTGTCGGTTGCCATCGGCATTTCACTGCTGGTATCGCTGACGTTGACGCCGATGATGTGCGGCTGGATGCTCAAATCCAGCACGCCACGCGAACAATCGCGTAAGCGGGGATTTGGCCGTGTATTGGTGGCATTACAACAAAGCTACGCCACCTCGCTGAAGTGGGTGCTACGCCACACGCGCATGGTGGGCGTGGTGCTACTCGCAACCATTGCCCTGAACGTCTGGCTCTATATTTCAATCCCCAAAACCTTCTTCCCGGAGCAGGATACCGGCGTACTCATGGGCGGGATCCAGGCCGACCAGAGCATCTCTTTCCAGGCGATGCGCGGCAAACTGCAGGACTTTATGAAGATCATCCGCGACGATCCTGCGGTGAATAACGTTACCGGGTTTACCGGCGGATCACGCGTCAACAGCGGAATGATGTTTATCACCCTGAAGCCACGTGGCGAACGTCACGAAACGGCGCAACAGGTGATCGACCGCCTGCGTGTCGCGCTTGCCAAAGAACCCGGCGCAAACCTGTTTCTGATGGCGGTGCAGGATATTCGCGTCGGTGGTCGTCAGGCTAATGCCAGCTACCAATACACTCTGTTATCAGATGACCTCGCAGCACTACGCGAGTGGGAACCGAAAATCCGTAAGGCGCTTGCCGCCCTGCCCCAACTGGCTGACGTCAACTCCGATCAGCAGGACAATGGCGCGGAGATGAATCTTATCTACGATCGCGACACCATGTCTCGTCTGGGGATCGACGTCGCAGCCGCCAACAGCCTGCTGAATAACGCCTTTGGTCAGCGACAAATTTCAACCATCTATCAGCCGATGAACCAGTACAAAGTGGTGATGGAGGTCGACAGGCGTTACACCCAGGACATTAGCGCGCTGGACAAAATGTTCGTCATCAACAATGACGGTAAGGCGATCCCGTTATCGTACTTTGCCAAATGGCAACCGGCGAATGCGCCGCTATCGGTAAACCATCAGGGATTATCTGCCGCCTCAACCGTGTCGTTTAACCTGCCGACGGGTTCTTCTTTATCTGAGGCGACAGAGGCCATCAACCGAACCATGACCCAGCTCGGCGTTCCCTCCACGGTTCGCGGCAGCTTTGCCGGTACGGCGCAGGTATTTCAGGACACCATGAACTCACAGGTGATCCTGATCATCGCCGCTATTGCCACGGTCTACATCGTGCTGGGCATGCTGTATGAAAGCTATGTTCACCCGCTGACCATTCTCTCCACGCTACCTTCAGCGGGCGTTGGGGCTTTGCTGGCGCTGGAGCTGTTCAATGCCCCGTTCAGCCTAATCGCCCTGATAGGGATCATGCTATTAATTGGCATTGTGAAGAAAAACGCCATCATGATGGTCGATTTTGCGCTGGAAGCGCAGAGAAATAGCAATTTGCAGCCGGAAGAAGCGATTTTCCAGGCCTGCCTGCTGCGTTTTCGCCCAATAATGATGACCACGCTGGCGGCCCTGTTTGGTGCGCTGCCGCTGGTATTATCCGCAGGTGACGGCTCTGAACTGCGTCAACCACTGGGGATAACCATTGTTGGCGGGCTGGTTGTCAGTCAGCTCCTGACGCTGTACACCACGCCTGTGGTCTATCTCTTTTTCGACCGTCTGCGTCTGCGTTTTTCGCGTAAAAACAGCAAACCGGTAGCAGAGTTATGACAGAACTTCCCGACAGCACCCGCTGGCAACTTTGGATTGTGGCATTTGGCTTTTTTATGCAGTCGCTGGATACCACCATCGTCAACACCGCGCTTCCCTCGATGGCCAAAAGCCTCGGGGAAAGCCCACTGCATATGCACATGGTCATTGTGTCGTATGTGCTTACCGTTGCCGTAATGCTCCCCGCCAGCGGCTGGCTGGCTGATAAAATCGGTGTGCGCAATATATTCTTCACCGCTATCATTCTGTTTACGCTGGGATCGCTTTTTTGCGCCTGGTCCGGAACGCTGAATGAACTGGTGATGGCTCGCGTGTTACAAGGTGTAGGCGGCGCGATGATGGTGCCGGTCGGCAGGTTAACGGTGATGAAAATCGTCCCACGCGAGCAATACATGGCGGCAATGACATTCGTCACCTTGCCCGGTCAGATTGGTCCACTTCTGGGCCCGGCATTAGGCGGTATTCTGGTTGAGTACGCCTCCTGGCACTGGATCTTTTTGATTAACATTCCGGTAGGCATTGTCGGGGCAATAGCGACGTTAATGCTGATGCCCAACTACACCATGCAAACTCGCCGTTTCGACCTTTCTGGATTCATGATGCTGGCTGTCGGCATGGCGGTACTCACCTTAGCGCTTGATGGTAGTAAGGGAACCGGCATTTCCCACATCACGCTGGCAGCACTGGTTATCTGTGGAGTACTGGCGATCCTGCTGTATCTGAAACACGCCCACAACAACCCTCGTGCACTGTTTAGCCTGCACCTGTTTCGTACACACACCTTCTCGTTAGGCCTGTTTGGCAGCTTTGCCGGGCGGATTGGTAGCGGGATGTTACCGTTCATGACCCCGGTATTCCTGCAGATTGGATTGGGCTTTTCGCCATTTCATGCCGGTTTGATGATGATCCCGATGGTGCTGGGCAGTATGGGAATGAAACGCATCGTGGTGCAGGTCGTCAACCGGTTTGGTTACCGTCGCGTACTGGTCACCACCACGCTTGGCCTGTCGATGGTCAGCTTGTTGCTGATGAGCACCGCGTTACTCGGTTGGTATTACGCCCTGCCGTTCATACTGTTCTTACAGGGAATGGTCAATTCTACCCGCTTCTCCTCAATGAACACGCTGACGCTAAAAGATCTGCCGGATGACCTCGCGAGCAGCGGCAACAGCCTGCTGTCGATGATCATGCAACTGTCGATGAGTATCGGGGTAACCATCGCCGGTCTGTTGTTAGGCATGTTCGGGCAGCAACATATCGCCATCGACAGCGCGTCTACGCATACCGTCTTTATGTATACCTGGCTGTGCATTGCGTTCCTTATCGCACTGCCCGCCATCATTTTTGCCCGCGTGCCGGACGACACGCAGACCAACGCGGTGATTTCACGGCGCAAAAGGAGCACCTGATGAAGTTCTGGCGGCCCGGTATCACCGGCAAACTGTTTCTGGCGATTTTCGCCACCTGCATTGTGTTGCTGATCAGCATGCACTGGGCCGTACGCATAAGCTTCGAACGCGGTTTTATCGACTATATTAAGCACGGTAACGAACAGCGGCTGCAAATGTTGAGCGATGCGCTCGGCGAACAGTATGAACAACATGGCAACTGGCGATTTTTGCGCAATAACGATCGGTTTGTTTTTCAGATCCTACGTTCTTTTGAACACGACAACGACGATGATAAACCGGGTCCAGGTATGCCGCCGCACGGCTGGCGTACACAGTTTTGGGTTGTCGATCAAAATGCCCACGTACTGGTCGGCCCGCGGGCTCCGGTCCCCCGCGACGGTATGCGCCATCCCATCCGCGTCAACGGTAGCGAAGTGGGTGCTGTGATTGCCTCTCCAGTGGAGCGCTTAACGCGCAATACCGATATCAATTTCGACATGCAGCAAAGACGTTCCAGCTGGCTTATCGTTGCGCTCTCCACGATCCTGGCGGCGCTGGCAACGTTTACGCTGGCGCGTAGCCTGCTGGCCCCGGTCAAACGGCTGGTGGAAGGCACGCACAAACTTGCGGCTGGTGATTTCACCACTCGCGTTGCGCCGACCAGTACGGATGAGCTGGGTAAACTGGCGCTGGACTTTAACCAGCTCGCCAGTACGCTGGAAAAAAACCAGCAGATGCGCCGTGACTTTATGGCCGATATTTCTCATGAACTGCGCACGCCGCTGGCAGTTTTGCGCGGCGAACTCGAAGCAATCCAGGATGGTGTACGTCAGTTCACGCCGGATTCGGTAGCCTCACTGCAGGCCGAAGTCGGTACGCTCACCAAACTGGTAGACGATCTCCATCAGCTTTCTATGTCTGATGAAGGTGCGCTGGCCTATCAGAAAACCTCGCTGGACCTGATCCCTCTGCTGGAAGTGGCCAGCGGCGCGTTTCGTGAACGTTTTGCCAGCCGTGGACTGACGATCCAACTTTCACTCCCGGACAGCATGACAGTCTTTGGCGACAGGGATCGCCTGATGCAACTGTTTAACAACCTACTGGAAAACAGCCTGCGCTACACCGACAGCGGTGGCGGTCTGCATATCAGCGCCGAACAGCGCGAGCGGATGGTGTTATTAACCTTCGCCGATTCCGCCCCCGGCGTTAGCGACGAACAGCTACAGAAGCTGTTTGAACGATTTTATCGCACCGAAGGCTCGCGTAACCGCGCCAGCGGAGGTTCCGGACTGGGGCTGGCGATTTGCGTCAATATCGTACAAGCGCATAATGGTCTGATCCGCGCCGCCCATTCGCCTTTTGGCGGGGTTAGCATTACAGTAGAATTACCGCTGGAACGCGATTTACAGAGAGATGTATGACTGAGTTACCCATTGATGAAAACACGCCGCGTATTCTGATCGTGGAAGACGAACCCAAGCTGGGGCAACTGCTAATCGACTACCTGCGTGCGGCAAGCTATGCCCCTACGCTCATCAATCACGGTGATCTGGTGTTGCCTTACGTACGCCAGACGCCGCCCGATCTGATCTTGTTAGATCTGATGTTGCCAGGTACCGACGGTCTGACTCTGTGTCGGGAGATTCGTCGTTTCTCGGAAGTCCCCATCATGATGGTGACCGCCAAAATCGAAGAGATTGACCGCCTGCTGGGGCTGGAGATCGGCGCCGATGACTACATTTGTAAACCGTACAGCCCGCGGGAAGTCGTCGCGCGAGTGAAAACGATCCTGCGCCGTTGCAAGCCACAGCGCGAACTGCAACAAATGGATGCAGACAGCCCGCTGATTGTCGATGAAGGTCGTTTTCAGGCGTCCTGGCGTGGGAAAATGCTCGACTTAACACCCGCTGAATTTCGCTTACTCAAAACGCTGTCGCATGAACCGGGAAAAGTCTTCTCCCGCGAACAGTTGCTTAATCATCTCTACGACGATTACCGCGTGGTTACCGACCGCACTATCGACAGCCATATCAAGAACCTGCGCCGTAAACTGGAATCGCTGGATACAGAGCAGTCGTTTATCCGCGCGGTCTATGGCGTAGGATATCGCTGGGAAGCCGATGCCTGCCGGATTGCGTAATCTGCCAGAAGTCAAAAAGGCCGGGTAAGGCGAAACGCCCACCCGGCACAATAACTTTACCTACCCGTCACGCAGCGATACAATGCCCGCCCTTAATATGGGGGCACTCCCCCAACCGCTTCATTCAGTGAAGCGAGTCTGACCTGTCATCAGAACGAGAAAACTATGTTTAAACCGGAACTCCTTTCCCCGGCGGGAACGCTGAAAAATATGCGTTACGCTTTCGCCTATGGCGCAGATGCTGTGTATGCGGGCCAACCGCGTTACTCTCTGCGTGTACGCAACAACGAATTCAACCACGAAAACCTGCAGCTCGGCATTAATGAAGCCCATGAACTGGGTAAAAAATTCTATGTGGTGGTGAACATTGCCCCGCACAACGCCAAGCTGAAAACCTTCATTCGTGACCTGAAACCCGTTGTGGAAATGGGGCCGGATGCGCTGATCATGTCCGATCCAGGGCTTATCATGCTGGTGCGCGAAAACTTTCCGGAGATGGACATTCACCTTTCAGTACAGGCTAACGCCGTAAACTGGGCAACGGTGAAATTCTGGAAACAAATGGGGCTGACCCGCGTGATCCTGTCTCGCGAACTGTCGCTGGAAGAAATTGAAGAGATCCGCACCCAAGTTCCGGATATGGAGCTTGAAATCTTCGTGCACGGTGCGCTGTGCATGGCCTACTCCGGCCGTTGCCTGCTCTCCGGCTACATCAACAAACGCGACCCTAACCAGGGTACCTGTACCAATGCCTGCCGCTGGGAATACAACGTGCAGGAAGGGAAAGAAGATGTAGTGGGTAATATCGTACACAAATATGAACCCATACCGGTACAAAACGTGGAACCGACGCTTGGGATCGGCGCGCCTACGGACAAAGTGTTTATGATTGAAGAAGCCCAGCGTCCGGGTGAATACATGACCGCGTTCGAAGACGAACACGGTACTTACATCATGAACTCAAAAGATTTACGCGCAATTGCCCACGTTGAACGCCTGACCCAGATGGGCGTGCATTCGCTGAAAATCGAAGGCCGTACCAAGTCTTACTATTACTGCGCCCGTACCGCACAGGTCTATCGTAAAGCCATTGACGATGCTGCAGCCGGTAAACCGTTCGATCCGCAACTGCTGGAAACACTGGAAGGCCTGGCGCACCGTGGTTATACCGAAGGATTCCTGCGCCGCCATACGCATGACGACTATCAGAACTACGAATACGGTTTTTCTGTTTCCGAACGTCAGCAGTTTGTCGGCGAATTCACCGGCGAACGCAAAGGCGATCTGGCCGCTGTGCTGGTGAAAAACAAATTCACCGTTGGTGACAGTCTGGAGCTGATGACGCCGCAGGGTAACGTCAATTTCACCCTTGAGCAGATGGAAAACGCGAAAGGCGAAGCTATGCCAGTTGCGCCAGGTGATGGTTATACCGTATGGATGCCCGTACCGCAGGATATCGATCTGAATTATGCATTGTTGATGCGTAATTTTGCCGGTGAGTCCACGCGCAACCCGCATGCTAAGTAGTTAATTACGGTTATTTTTCAGCGTTCGGAAGATTCTTAGAAATCGATCACATACCGTTTCGTTCATTAAGGGTATTATCCCCTCCGCTGAAAAACATAACCCATAAATGCTAGCTGTACCAGGAACCACCTCCTTAGCCTGCGTAATCTCCCTTACGCAGGCTTATTTTTTGCCTGCCGTTTAAACTCTCCGAGTCCCTCCAATTCAAATCACTACTTTCAGGCGAAAAAAAACCGGGCATTACACCCGGTTTATCATGTAATTAGAAATTAATGGGCAGCTTCTGGCTTGTGCTTTTGCGCACTCTGGAAACCATAGGTCAGCTCATTTTTTTCTTTGTCCAGTGCGACGGTAACCTGACCGCCATCCACCAGCGAACCAAACAGCAATTCGTTGGCCAATGGTTTTTTCAGGTTGTCCTGAACCACTCGCGTCATCGGACGTGCGCCCATTGCGCGGTCGTAGCCTTTTTCCGCCAGCCAGTTACGTGCTTCCTGACTCACTTCCAGAGAGACACCTTTCTGATCCAGTTGAACCTGCAGCTCGACAATAAATTTATCCACCACCTGATGAATCACCTCAGTAGAGAGATGATCGAACCAGATAATGTTGTCGAGGCGGTTACGGAATTCCGGCGTAAACACTTTTTTGATTTCGCCCATCGCATCAGTACTGTTGTCCTGATGAATAAGCCCAATCGATTTACGCTCAGTTTCACGTACCCCGGCGTTGGTCGTCATCACCAGCACCACGTTGCGGAAATCCGCTTTACGCCCGTTATTGTCGGTCAGCGTACCGTTATCCATCACCTGCAGCAGCAGGTTGAAGACGTCCGGGTGCGCTTTTTCGATTTCATCCAGCAACAGTACCGCATGAGGATGTTTAATCACCGCATCGGTCAGTAAACCACCCTGGTCAAAACCGACATAACCCGGAGGCGCACCAATCAGGCGGCTGACGGTGTGGCGCTCCATATATTCGGACATATCAAAACGCAGCAGCTCAATGCCGAGCGCTTTGGACAGTTGTACCGTGACCTCGGTCTTACCAACGCCAGTCGGCCCGGCAAACAGGAACGACCCGACCGGTTTATGCTCGTGTCCCAGACCAGCACGGCTCATTTTGATCGCTTCGGTCAGTGCTTCAATGGCTTTATCCTGCCCGAATACCAGCATTTTCAGACGGTTGCCCAGATTTTTCAGCGTATCACGATCGCTCTGCGAAACGCTCTTCTCCGGGATCCGCGCAATGCGGGCCACGACGGACTCGATATCTGCCACGTTGACGGTTTTCTTGCGCTTGCTGACCGGCATCAGACGCGCACGTGCGCCCGCTTCATCAATCACGTCAATCGCTTTATCCGGCAGATGACGATCGTTAATGTATTTCACCGCCAGTTCGACCGCTGCACGTACCGCTTTGGCGGTGTAGCGAACATCATGGTGCGCTTCGTACTTCGGTTTCAGACCGTTGATGATCTGCACGGTCTCTTCCACTGACGGCTCAGTGATATCGATTTTCTGGAAGCGACGTGCTAACGCACGGTCTTTCTCAAAGATATTGCTGAACTCCTGATAAGTGGTTGAACCTATCACACGGATTTTCCCGCTGGAGAGCAGCGGCTTGATCAGATTAGCCGCATCCACCTGACCGCCCGATGCCGCACCCGCACCGATAATGGTGTGGATCTCATCGATAAACAGAATGCTGTTGGTATCCTGTTCCAGTTGTTTCAGCAGCGCCTTAAAGCGTTTTTCAAAATCGCCGCGGTACTTGGTACCAGCCAGCAGCGAACCGATATCCAGAGAGTAAAGGGTGCAATCAGCCATCACTTCCGGCACGTCGCCCTGGACGATACGCCAGGCGAGACCTTCGGCAATGGCGGTTTTACCGACACCAGACTCTCCCACCAGCAGCGGGTTGTTTTTTCTGCGACGGCACAGGACCTGAATGGCGCGCTCCAGCTCTTTGTCCCGGCCAATGAGCGGATCAATTCCGCCCACACGGGCAAGCTGGTTAAGGTTAGTCGTGAAGTTCTCCATACGGTCCTCCCCGCCAGCTTGCTCTTCGTTATTTGGCTGATTCCCTGAGTCAGAAGATTGACTCGGTTCGTCTTTACGCGTGCCATGAGAAATGAAATTCACCACGTCCAGGCGACTGACTTCATGCTTACGCAGCAGATAGGCCGCCTGTGACTCCTGCTCGCTGAAAATAGCGACCAGCACATTCGCGCCAGTCACTTCATTGCGCCCGGAGGACTGAACATGAAAGACAGCGCGTTGCAAAACACGCTGAAAACTCAACGTCGGCTGCGTGTCGCGCTCTTCTTCGCTGGCAGGCAATACGGGTGTGGTTTGTTCAATGAAGGCTTCGAGTTCCTGACGGAGCGCCACCAGATCCACAGAACACGCTTCCAGCGCTTCGCGGGCCGATGGGTTACTGAGCAACGCCAGTAACAAGTGCTCGACGGTCATAAACTCATGTCGGTGCTCGCGCGCTCTGGCGAAAGCCATGTTTAAACTGAGTTCCAGTTCTTGATTGAGCATAGGCACCTCCCCCAATATTTATGCCTGCATTCAGGCTTTTTCCAGCGTACACAGCAACGGATGCTCGTTTTCCCTCGCATATTTGTTCACCATCGCCACTTTGGTTTCAGCAACCTCGGCGGTAAATACGCCGCAGATGGCTTTACCTTGATAGTGAACAGCAAGCATCAGTTGCGTTGCACGTTCTACATCATAAGAAAAGAATTTTTGTAACACGTCAATAACAAACTCCATCGGAGTGTAATCATCATTGACTAATATCACTTTATACATAGATGGCGGTTTTAGCGCGTCGCGCAATTTGTCTTCCGCCAGCTGTTCGAAATCCAGCCAGTCGTTCGTCTTACCCATTGTCAGTCGTCATCTTCAGTTACGGTTACCGGCAGAATAACTTGCCGCTGACAAGAGCCTATGCGCACAATCAATCTACCTCAAGTATTAGATAACTATCATCTATCAGTGCCATCCGCGACATCTGTCACATATCCGACAATAGCGTTAACTGCTTCAAATTTTGATGCATTTTTACCCTATTCCACCTGCCTGGCGCTTGACGCCTCGCCTGATTTCTCTAAATTGTAGTTTCGAGAGTTGGCGAGGTTTTGAACAGCCCCCACTCCGCCACCGGTTCATTCCATCTTACTTATATAAGATTTACGAAGGATGTCGAAGTATGGAAACGGGTACTGTTAAGTGGTTCAACAATGCCAAAGGGTTTGGTTTCATCTGCCCCGAAGGCGGTGGTGAAGATATCTTCGCCCATTACTCCACCATTCAGATGGATGGTTACAGAACGCTAAAAGCCGGACAGTCTGTCCAGTTTGATGTCCACCAGGGGCCAAAAGGCAATCATGCCAGTCTTATCGTGCCCGTCATTGAAGCAGAAGCTGTCGCATAGCTCTTCTGTCTCATTGTGTACATCCCGCAGACAAAATGCCAGCCCCTAAGGCTGGCATTTTTATTTCTTATGCAATACAACGCGTTATTCTCGTGCCAGAGCATCAACGGGATCCAGACGCGCTGCATTACGGGCCGGAAGCCAGCCAAACAAAATTCCGGTGGCGGTTGAACACAGGAAAGCCGTTAGCAGCGCGACAGGAGAGAAACCAATTTCCCACCCGGGCAGGAACAGCTGTAACGTAAAGGCAATTAACATCGACAAACTGATGCCGAGCGCGCCGCCCACCAGACACACCAGCACAGCCTCAATTAAGAACTGTTGTAACACATCGCTGGCCCGCGCACCCACGGCCATCCGAATACCGATTTCACGCGTACGCTCTGTCACCGATACCAGCATAATGTTCATCACACCGATCCCGCCCACCACCAGCGAAATCACCGCCACCAGCGTCAGAAAGAGCTGTAATGTACGTGTGGTTTTTTCGGCGGTTTTCAAGATGCCATCCATGTTCCAGGTGAAGAAATCTTTTTTGCCATGACGCAACGATAACAGACGGGTGAGTTGCTGCTCAGCCTGGCCGCTATCAAAACCCTCTTTTACCCGCACGGTAATAGAGTTTAACCACGATTGCCCCATGATCCGCCCTGACATGGTGCTGTATGGCAGCCAGACGCGCAGGATCTTGCTGCTGCCAAACATCGATTGTTTTTCTTCCGCGACGCCAATAACGGTGGCTGGCATATTTCCCACCAGAATAACCTCACCCACCACTTTTGCTTTGCTGGGGAACAACTGACGTCGGGTATTGCTGTCAAGCACCACCACCTGCGCCCTCCCCGCCAGCTGTTCTGCATTAAAGGTAGCGCCTTCACTAAACGTCATGCCATAGACGTTGAAGTAATCACCGCTAACGCCGTTTGCGCTGGCGGCGACATCAATATTGCCATAGCGCAGGCGTAGGTTCTTCGATACCGCAGGCGTAACGGAACTGACCCAGGGTTGCTTCTGAATCGCGACTAAATCGTCATACTTCAGCGCCTGCTGATATTGTGGGTCGTCATCACCGAAATCTTTGCCCGGATAGATATCGATAGTATTCGTACCAATCGCCCGGATGTCTGCCAGCACCAGCTGTTTTGCCGCATCGCCCACCACCACAATCGACACCACCGAAGCGATACCGATGATAATACCCAGCATTGTGAGCAGTGTACGCATCTTGTTGGCGGCCATGGCCAGCCATGCCATGGTCAATGCTTCACGAAAACCGCTGACAAACTGGCTCCAGCCAGAAGCCGTCGTCACCGTTGGTTCATCAATATCACGTCCGGCAGTGGTTTTTTGTGGTGGTGGATTACGCACAATCTCGCCATCACGAATTTCAATGACGCGTTCTGCCTGGGCGGCAACCTGGCTGTCGTGCGTGACGATAATTACCGTATGCCCGCGATCGCGTAGCTGATGCAGAATAGCCATCACCTCTTCGCCGGAGTGGCTGTCCAACGCGCCAGTGGGTTCATCGGCCAGAATAACCTGACCACCATTCATCAACGCACGCGCAATACTGACACGTTGCTGCTGACCACCGGAAAGCTGGGAAGGCTGATAATCAACCCGGTCGCCCAATCCCAGGCGCTGAAGTAATTCCTGAGCACGCGCCAGACGCTGCTTACGTTCAGTCCCGGCATACACCGCCGGGACCTCTACGTTTTGTGCCGCCGTTAAATGTGACAGCAAATGATAACGCTGGAAGATAAAGCCGAAATGCTCACGCCGCAGTTGCGCTAACGCATCGCTATCCAGTGTAGAAACATCCCGCCCCGCAACCCGATAGGTTCCACTGGTCGGCTTGTCCAGGCATCCCAGAATGTTCATCAGCGTCGATTTACCCGAGCCTGACGCCCCGACAATCGCCACCATTTCACCGGCCTGAATGCGTAAGGAAACGTCCTTTAATACCTCAACCTGTCCCTCGCCTGACGGGTAACTACGGCGGATATTGCTCAACTCAAGCAATGCCGTCATTGTGCTACTCCCGCTTTACCCTCACCGGTGATAACTTCATCACCCTCTTCCAACCCTTTCACAATCTCTACGTCGGTATCATTACGGGCACCGATGACCACCTCGCGCTCGCGGGTTTCACCATTGCGCAGCAGCCTGACGTTATAGCGGTTGTTGCCAATAGGATCGCCCAACGCCGACAGCGGGATCGTCAGTACATTTTTAACGTCTGTAAGCTGGATGTGCACCTGCGCGGTCATATCAAGGCGCAGGATCCCTTTCGGGTTAGGCACTTCGAAGCGGGCGTAGTAGAAAATGGCGTCATTCACCTTCTCAGGCGTCGGCAGGACATCTTTGAGCACGCCTTCATACCGTGTCTGCGGATCGCCCAGCACAGTGAACCAGGCTTTTTGGCCTGGCTGCAGGTGAATAACATCTGCCTCGGAGACCTGCGCTTTTACCAGCATGGTGCCCATATCTGCCAACGTCAAAATGTTGGGTGCTTGCTGGGCGGCAATCACGGTTTGCCCCTGGAGGGTGGTGATTTGCGTCACTTCACCCGCCATTGGCGCGACGATTCGCGTGTAATCGAGGTTCGTTTTTGCCGTATCAAGGGAAGCCTGATTACGCTTAATTTGTGCATCAATAGTGCCAATCTGTGCCTGCTTGACCGCCATTTCGGTCGCTGCCGTGTCGAGATCCTGCTGCGAAACCGCCTGCGTTTTCGCCAGTTGTTGCTGACGAGAAAGCGTTACGCGCGCCAGTTTCCACTCAGCTTCGGCCTGTAAACGCTGAGCCCGCAGCTCCATGAGCGTCGCTTCTACTTCTTTGATTTGGTTTTGCGCCTGCTCAGGATCGATAACGCCGAGCAACTGATCTTTTTTAACTTTATCGCCGATGGCTACTGACAGCGTTTTTAACTGCCCACTCACTTGTGCACCAACATCAACTTTGCGTAACGCATCCAGTTTCCCGGTAGCCAGCACACTTTGCTGGAGATCGCCTGGACGTACAATTAACGTTTGATACTGTGGTAGTGGCGCATTAAGCGTTCGCCAAAGTGAAATCATCGCCACAATAATGATGATGGCGAGCAGAAAATAACGTTTTTTAATTTTTCCCTTGAGCTTCATAAATGTCCCAGTGTCCCCCAATACGCCTACCAGAGTGGAGTGATAACCATCAACGATAAATTAACAGACGTTGAAAAGTGCAAAGAATAACAGAGTTATTGATGAACCGTTAAGGTCCACTGTGCTGAAATTGGTATCAGAGTATCTATTGGATTGTTATTATGAGCCAGCTAACAGAAAGCACTTTTCATTCTTCCAGACCCGCCACAAGTTTTAGTCTTTTTTGTCGTCTGACAACCGGACAATGGCGGCCAGGTAAATTTTGGCATCAACGAAGCTTTCGCCGTAAGTTTGTATGGCGCTCATTGCTGATGCCACGATTAACACGTGAATGGATGGCTGAGCTGGCGCAATGGCCGGATCTCGAAAAAATTCTCGCGATCCAACCCCGTATACCGGTTCGCCTGCATCGCGCGTATCTCGCAGTAAACCTTGACCGTAAAACAAAACTCGATGCTGTGCGTTTTCATTACAATGTTATTCGCAACGCTTTTTCATCGACAGAATTTAATGATTATTTAAGTGCCGATGGGTTACAACTGGCACAAATTGAAGGCAAAGACAGCGCAATATACACCATTATAATGTCATCATTTATTGCCCTGGATAAAGAAGGTGAAAGTACCATTCTTGTCCGTAATAGTGAGGGCGAGACATTAGCAGAAATGACCTTCACCCTGTGCAACTATGAAGGGCGCAGCGCGCTTTTTATTGGTGGCTTGCAGGGGGGTAACCGATTAATGCCGCACGAAGAAATTCAAAAAGCGACAAAATCATGCCATGGTTTGTTTCCTAAACGTATTGTAATGGAAGCTATTTGTCGTTTTGCAGAACAATTGAATATTGAACAAGTACTGGCCGTCAGCAATGACCAGCATATTTTTCGCAGCCAGCGTTACCATGATAAAAACAAGGTTATTCTTTCTGACTACAATTCATTTTGGGAGTCAGTTGGCGGCGAATGTGACAGCAATGGCTACTATCATATTCCGCGTACGCTGGCGCGTAAAAGCGAAACAGATATTGCCAGTAAGAAGCGCGCGGAATATCGCCGCCGCTATCAGTTACTCGACAGTATCCACTCGCAGTTATCAGTCATGTTCCGCCGCTAATCCGCTCGCCCGCGTGCTAACCACAGCACGCGGGAGAACATTTTCCGCAGCAACGTTGGCACCGCTTCAACACCGCGTCGCCCCGCTTCCATCGCCACTTCAATCGCCAGATCCGGTTTTGACGAGCGATGGATCGCCTTCGCTATAATTTTCCGCATATTCATCGGCACATTTTCCGGTATTTGCGCCACCCGATGAAAAACGTCCGAGAACCCCTGGCGGTACATAAAGTGTTCCATATCCAGCGCAGGTAACATGGTCAAATGCTCGCGCTCTTCCTCTTTGTCATCGTTCAGCAGGCTGCGTACCGTGGCCGCATACTTTTTCCCCGCCTCATCGCCATCGACCAACACATGCCACTCAATTCCCATCCGGCGGGCAAACTTCACCAGGGGTTTAAGCCCTGACTGGGCAAATTCAATGACTTTAATCCCTTCGGCATCAAAGTGATGCCCACACTGACGAGCCAGTTCGTTAATGACCCATGTTTCTGTTTCTCCCTCCACCAACAGCCAGCAACGGGCAAACAGTGAAGACGCCCGATTAAAACGGATATGGAAGGCAATGCGCCGCCCATCTTCCGCATTGAGTCCTCCCGGTCCCAGTCGCCAGGCCGCGACGCGGGAAGATTCTCGAACCAAACGGACCACATGTTCAACGGGCGTAAGCGATAACAGTTCACCAGAGTTGGTCGTCGTCACCCGCTGTAGGGGAAGCAGATTCAACAGTTGCCAGGCAACAGACAACATAATGGGGTGTAAGCGCGTTTCAGGATCTTCTACCAGTAGCAACGGACGAGCATCTTTATCCAGTCTTAGCGACCCTTTGGCCTGTAACAGCGTAGAAAACAGTCCCAGCAGAATCACACGGTGCGTGCGCCCTCCGGGTTTATCGATCATACGGTTGATAATATCCAGATAACGCCAGCTGCGTTGCTCGTTGTTGGAGCGTCGGCGCATCAGACGATAGCGGGATTGACCGGAACCTTGTTCTGAAAAGTAGTGCTCCAGCAGTTGAACCATAGCCGAAAGCCCCTGGCGAATCTGCCCATCTGTCAGATTCTGCGGTCGGGTGGCCAACTCACGTGCCATAAAATCCAGTTGACGCGCAGTCACTTCAACATCCGCGGAATCCGGCACCGTTCCATTACGGATGCGCCGCATAAAACGCGCATCACGTAAACGTAATACTGGCATCAAACGCACCAGATGACGCGCCTGATCGTTAATATTGTCGATGGGTAATGGGTGGCCTTCGCCATCAAGAAAACTGCGTAATGTCAGGACGCTGCCGTCATCAGCGCACTCGCCTTCCAGCCGATAAAATATACGGTGATAGTTATCATGGCACGGCGACCAGCACGCTTCTAACGGGCGATATCGACGCACACGATGGCGACCCGGTTGAGATTCACGAAATGTCAGGACAATATGCAGATGATGTTCCCGGCCCTGGATGTCACCCGGCGGGAACCAGAAATCTTCGCGGTTAAAGTGGTACAAATCCGACTCTGGCGACAACAGCAGGGTTAACGCATCCAGCAGGCTGGACTTACCCCACGCGTTTTCCCCAATCAGCACGTTGTTTTGCTCCAGCATCAACGACAGCCGATTAATACCACGAAACCCAACAATCTCAACGCGTTCGAGAATCATATAGCCTCCGGAAATGCTCACTTTTTCCTTCAAGTTATCAGGAGTATAACGGTAAGCGGGCGCTCAGAACACCCGATATCATCCGCAGATAAATCGAAAGAGTTAAGAATATTCTCTTTAAAAATTACTTTTGAATATAATTTCAGACGTCAATCATCAGACTTCTGATAACTGAACTATGCTTTATTCACCTGAACTCCAAAAAGGATTCGCATCACATTGCCTTAAATCAAATTTTTTTATTAATTTAAGTGGCGAAGGGATGAGATTTTTTTCTAGAATAAGCGCGTTTTAATCATCGTCCCTTTTAGCGATGAAATACCGGGATAGAAAAACTAACCCGGAACTTTTAATTGAGGTGGTTATGTTCAGGAAATTAGCAGCCGAATTCTTCGGCACGTTTTGGCTTGTTTTTGGTGGGTGTGGTAGTGCCGTTCTGGCCGCGGCTTTCCCGGAGTTAGGTATTGGGTTTGCCGGTGTCGCCCTGGCCTTTGGTCTGACAGTATTAACCATGGCATTCGCTGTGGGTCATATTTCAGGTGGCCATTTTAACCCTGCAGTGACATTCGGTTTATGGGCTGGTGGTCGCTTCCCGGCGAAAGACGTTATTGGTTATGTTATTGCTCAGGTTGTGGGCGGCATTGTAGCAGCAGCAGTACTTTATCTTATTGCCAGCGGCAAAGCCGGTTTTGATGCAGCAGCCAGTGGCTTCGCCTCAAACGGTTACGGTGAGCATTCACCTGGCGGGTATTCCATGCTTTCTGCCATCGTAATTGAAATCGTCCTGACCGCAGGTTTCTTATTAGTGATCCACGGTGCGACCGATAAACATGCTCCGGCAGGTTTTGCGCCAATTGCCATCGGTCTTGCATTAACGTTGATTCACCTGATCAGTATCCCGGTCACCAATACATCCGTAAACCCGGCTCGTAGTACTGCGGTTGCTATCTTCCAGGGTGGCTGGGCATTACAACAGCTTTGGTTATTCTGGGTTATGCCGATTATCGGCGGGATCGTCGGCGGTCTTATTTACCGCACCCTGCTGGAAAAACGCGATTAATCGCTAACAACAAGGCCTGATGAATTGTCAGGCCTTTTTTTCCTCGCTATATTTCCTTTTATTTGCAACTTTACTCCCCTCTTTGCTTTCAGTAGTGTGTATATCCGTCATACTTCAAGTTGCAGATGTGTTGACTGCGCTCGCTCCCCCCAGTTACGTACTTATGTACGCTCCCGGGGATTCACTCCCTTGCCGCCTTCCTGCAACTTGAATTATTTAGGTTATAGTTGTGCATTTCGTCTTACTTCTCAGCAAGGATCGGGGTTTCATGTTCTCAGGGCTGTTAATCATTCTGGTACCCCTTATTGTGGGTTACCTCATTCCGCTGCGACACAGAGCCGCATTAAAACTTATCAATCGGCTGTTGAGTTGGATCGTCTACCTTATTCTCTTTTTTATGGGGATCAGTCTGGCGTTTCTGGATAATCTCGCCAGTAATCTGTTATCCATTCTTTATTATTCTGCCGTTAGTGTGACGGTCATTCTGCTATGTAATATCGCAGCGCTGCTGTGGCTGGAGCGCTCACTCCCCTGGCGACACAGCCACCAGCAAGAGAAGCTCCCCTCCCGGATCGCGATGGCGCTTGAGTCGCTACAGCTTTGCGGCGTCGTGGTGCTGGGTTTTCTGTTGGGTCTTAGCGGATTGTCGATGCTGCAGCACGCGACCGAAGCCAGCGAATATACGCTGATCTTTTTATTATTCCTGGTCGGGATCCAACTGCGAAACAGCGGTATGACATTAAAGCAGATTGTACTGAACCGTCGGGGCATGATTGTTGCCGTGGTCGTGGTGGCCAGTTCTCTGCTGGGCGGCGTCATCAATGCGCTGATCCTCGGCCTGCCGTTGAAAACAGCACTGGCGATGGCATCGGGTTTTGGCTGGTATTCCCTGTCAGGCATTCTGTTGACCGAATCATTCGGTCCAGTAATTGGCAGCGCCGCCTTCTTTAACGACCTGGCGCGTGAGTTGATTGCCATTATGCTGATCCCTGGACTGGCGGTCCGCAGCCGTTCAACCGCATTGGGTCTTTGCGGGGCGACGTCAATGGATTTCACGCTGCCCGTGTTACAACGCAGTGGCGGTCTGGAGATGGTTCCCGCAGCCATTGTGCACGGCTTTATTCTGAGTCTGTTAGTGCCACTGTTAATGGCCTTTTTCTCCGCCTGATACACAGACAAATACCTCTCTGGCGGTAGTCAGCTACCGCCAAAATTGCGCTAAATCAATCTCCCTGCAAGTTGTAGCAGAAATCCCTTTAATCCCTTCGCGCGCAGGCATAACCTTAAACATGTATATCAAATATAACTTTAAAAGGTGTGACCATGTTTTGTGTGCAATGTGAACAAACCATCCGTACTCCGGCAGGAAACGGCTGCTCTTACGCGCAGGGTATGTGCGGTAAAACGGCTGAAACCTCCGATCTGCAGGATCTGCTGATTGCTGCCCTACAAGGTCTGTCTGCATGGGCTGTGAAAGCACGTGAATACGGCATCATCGACCATGAGGTTGATAACTTTGCGCCGCGTGCATTCTTCTCCACGCTGACCAACGTGAACTTCGATTCCCCGCGTATTGTTGGCTATGCTCGTGAAGCTATCGCCATGCGCGATGCACTGAAAGCGCAATGCCTGAACATTGATGCTAACGCAACTGTTGAAAACCCGATGGCCGACCTGCAACTGGTCAGCGACGATCTGGGCGACCTGCAACGTCAGGCCGCTGAATTTACTCCGAACAAAGACAAAGCGACCATCGGCGAGAATATCCTCGGCCTGCGTCTGCTGTGTCTGTACGGTCTGAAAGGTGCGGCAGCTTACATGGAGCACGCACACGTTCTCGGCCAGTACGACAACGATATCTACGCTCAGTACCACAAAATCATGGCGTGGCTGGGTACCTGGCCTTCCGATATGAATGCTCTGCTGGAGTGTTCAATGGAAATCGGCCAGATGAACTTTAAAGTGATGAGCATTCTGGATGCCGGTGAAACCACGAAATACGGTCACCCGACCCCAACCCAGGTCAACGTGAAAGCAACCGAAGGTAAGTGCATTCTGATCTCCGGTCACGACCTGAAAGATTTGTACAACCTGCTTGAGCAGACTGAAGGCACCGGTGTTAACGTTTATACCCACGGTGAAATGCTGCCGGCGCACGGCTACCCGGAGCTGCGTAAGTTCAAACACCTGATCGGTAACTACGGCAGCGGCTGGCAGAACCAGCAGGTTGAATTTGCTCGCTTCCCTGGCCCAATCGTCATGACCTCTAACTGCATCATCGACCCAACCGTTGGCGCATATGATGACCGCATCTGGACCCGTAGCATCGTCGGTTGGCCGGGTGTGAGCCACCTCGAAGGTGATGACTTCGGTCCGGTTATTGCTCAGGCGCAGCAGATGGCTGGCTTCCCGTACAGCGAAATTCCGCATCTGATCACCGTTGGTTTCGGTCGTCAGACGCTGCTGGGTGCAGCTGATACCCTGATTGACCTGGTGAGCCGTGAAAAACTACGTCACATCTTCCTGGTTGGCGGCTGCGACGGCGCACGTGGTGAACGTAACTACTTCACCGATTTCGCCACCAGCGTACCGGATGACTGCCTGATCCTGACTCTGGCCTGTGGTAAATACCGTTTCAACAAACTGGAATTCGGCGATATCGAAGGTCTGCCGCGTCTGGTCGATGCCGGTCAGTGTAACGATGCCTACTCTGCCATTATCCTGGCGGTCACGCTGGCGGAGAAACTGGGTTGTGGCGTGAACGATCTGCCGCTGTCTCTGGTGCTCTCATGGTTCGAACAGAAAGCGATTGTTATTCTGCTGACCCTGCTGTCGCTGGGCGTGAAAAACATCGTGACTGGCCCGACTGCGCCTGGCTTCTTCACGCCAGATCTGCTGGCAGTTCTCAACGAGAAATTTGGTCTGCGTTCCGTGACCACCGTTGAAGAAGACATGAAGCAACTGCTGAGCGCGTAAGGAGTAAAGAATGACAATGCCAACTCATCAGTGCCCATGGCGGATGCAGGTTCATCACATCCATCAGGAAACGCCGGATGTATGGACAATTTCGTTGCTGTGCCACGACTATTATCCGTACCGCGCCGGGCAGTATGCACTGGTCAGCGTACGTAATTCAGCGGACACGCTGCGTGCTTACACCATTTCTTCAACGCCGGGCGTTAGCGAATACATTACGCTGACCATCCGCCGCATTGACGAGGGTGCAGGTTCGCAGTGGCTGACCCGTGACGTGAAGCGCGGCGACTACATCTGGCTGTCCGATGCCATGGGTGAATTTACCTGTGAAGATAAAGCAGAAGACAAGTTCCTGATGCTGGCTGCCGGCTGTGGCGTAACGCCAATCATGTCGATGCGTCGCTGGTTGGCGAAGTACCGTCCACAAGCCGACGTGCAGGTGATTTTCAACGTTCGCTCGCCAGAAGATGTCATCTTTGCCGATGAATGGCGTGAATATCCGGTGACATTAGTCGCTGAAAACAATGCCACTCAGGGTTTTGTTTCCGGCCGACTGACCACCGAACTGCTGAAGAACGTCCCGGATCTGACCTCGCGTACCGTGATGACCTGTGGCCCGGCACCGTATATGGATCTGGTCGAAAAAGAAGTGAAAGCGCTTGGCGTAACACGCTTCTTTAAAGAGCAGTTCTTCACACCTGTTGCCGAAGCCGCCACCAGTGGTCTGAAATTCACCAAGCTGCAACCCGCACAAGAGTTCTATGCGCCGGTGGGCACGACGCTACTGGAAGCACTGGAAAGCAACAAGGTTCCGGTCGTTGCCGCATGCCGTGCAGGCGTTTGCGGCTGCTGCAAAACCAAAGTGGTTGACGGTAACTACACGGTCAGCAGCACCATGACGCTGACCGATGCGGAAATTGCGGAAGGTTACGTTCTGGCTTGTTCCTGTCATCCGCAGGGTGATCTGGTACTTGCGTAAAGAGTCATTGCCGGATGGCATACTTATCCGGCCTACAAGAACCGTTGTAGGCCGGACGGAGTATTAATACCGTCATCCGGTCATTTATCACCGCCAGGCTGAATTGCCGCCCAGGGCATATTTTCCCGCGCCCAGGAACGCCACCGCCATCGCGCCAACAAAAAAGTACACCAGACTTTCAATCGCCCATGCACCGGTTTTATCCAGTGTCCAGGTTTCGCCCATCCCGACCATCAGCCATGCCACAACCATCGTAAACGCCAGCCCTAATGCCGCCGGGCGTGTCAGGATCCCAAGAATAATCAGACACGGCGCTACAACCTCTCCCAGCAGAACGCCGTACGCAATAAAGCCCGGGAAACCTTTCGCTATCAGCATGCCGCTGATGCCATCAATACCCGCGAACAGTTTATGCAGCCCATGAAACAGCATCAGTCCACCGACAGCAAGGCGTAACAAAAACTTGCCAAAATCTTCGTGAGCCAGTACCCGGTTAACTGTATTTAATAGTTTTATAACCATTTGAATTTATTCCTTGTTTCACCATGTGCAATTAACAAACTACGCTTAATACAGATTAAATGAAACCTGCCGGAAATAAGGGGTAATGAGAAGCATAACGATTATCTTCATCTAAACTTGTAACCGGTATCACATTAGAGGAGAAGGAAAACCATGAAACAAACGGTTGCCGCTTTTATTGCTAAAACACTCGAACAAGCTGGCGTTAAACGTATTTGGGGTGTGACGGGAGACTCGCTCAATGGCCTTAGTGACAGTCTGAATCGTATGGGCACGATTGACTGGATGCCAACCCGCCATGAAGAGGTTGCCGCTTTTGCCGCGGGCGCTGAAGCGCAGTTGACGGGCGAACTGGCCGTCTGTGCCGGCTCGTGTGGGCCAGGCAACCTGCACCTGATCAACGGCCTGTTTGATTGCCACCGCAACCATGTCCCGGTGCTGGCGATTGCCGCGCATATTCCCTCCAGTGAGATAGGCAGCGGTTATTTTCAGGAGACCCACCCGCAGGAGTTGTTCCGCGAATGTAGCCACTATTGCGAGCTGGTTTCCAGCCCTGAGCAGATCCCCCAGGTGCTGGCTATAGCTATGCGTAAAGCGGTGCTCAACCGTGGCGTCTCCGTGGTGGTATTACCCGGCGACGTGGCGCTGAAGCCCGCCCCTGAAAGCGCCACCACGCACTGGTATCATGCGCCGCTCCCGGTAGTCACCCCGGAAGAAGAAGAGCTGAGAAAACTGGCGCAACTGCTGCGCTACTCCAGCAATATCGCCCTGATGTGCGGCAGCGGCTGTGCCGGTGCGCATAAAGAGCTGGTTGAGTTTGCGGCTAAAATCAAAGCCCCGATTGTTCACGCCCTGCGTGGGAAAGAGCATGTTGAGTACGACAACCCGTACGACGTGGGTATGACCGGGTTAATTGGCTTTTCATCCGGCTTCCATACCATGATGAATGCCGACACGCTGGTTTTGCTCGGCACCCAGTTCCCCTATCGCCCGTTCTACCCCTCTGATGCCAAAATTATTCAGATTGATATCAATCCCGCAAGCATTGGCGCACACAGCAAAGTGGATATGGCGCTGGTAGGCGATATTAAATCCACCCTCCGCGCCCTGCTGCCGTTGGTGGAAGAAAAAACCGAGCGACAGTTCCTGGATAAAGCGCTGGAACACTATCGCGAGGCGCGTAAAGGGCTGGATGATTTAGCCAAACCCAGTGATAAAGCCATTCACCCGCAGTATCTGGCACAGCAAATCAGCCACTTTGCCGCTGACGACGCCATCTTCACCTGCGACGTGGGCACGCCAACGGTTTGGGCGGCACGCTATCTGAAAATGAACGGCAAACGCCGCCTGATTGGATCCTTTAACCATGGGTCGATGGCCAATGCCATGCCGCAGGCGCTCGGCGCACAAGCGACCGAACCGGGACGCCAGGTCGTCGCAATGTGCGGTGACGGCGGCTTTAGCATGCTGATGGGCGATTTTCTGTCGGTGGTACAAATGAAGTTACCGGTGAAGATTATTGTCTTCAACAACAGCGTACTGGGATTTGTGGCGATGGAGATGAAGGCTGGCGGTTATCTGACCGACGGCACCGAACTGCACGACACGAATTTCGCGCGGATTGCCGAGGCCTGTGGCATCACGGGCATTCGAGTGGAGAAATCCTCAGAGGTTGATGAGGCGCTGCAACGCGCCATGTCAATCGATGGTCCGGTTCTGGTCGATGTCGTTGTGGCGAAAGAAGAGCTGGCAATCCCGCCGCAGATCAAGCTCGAACAAGCCAAAGGTTTTAGCCTGTATATGCTGCGCGCAATCATCAGCGGACGCGGTGATGAAGTGATCGAACTGGCGAAAACTAACTGGCTCAGGTAAAACATCCTTATTAAACCACACACAAAATCATTCATGATGCATCAAGGCGGCAAGCCCGAAAATCCCCAGGAGCATAGGAATACTATGTGACTGGGGTTTGAGGGTGAGGCCAACGCCGAGGCAGCTTGAAGGATGAAGTGTAATAAGGAGATACCATGATTGATTTACGCAGTGATACCGTCACCCGACCCAGTCGCGCCATGCTCGAAGAGATGATGGCCGCCCCGGTCGGGGACGACGTCTACGGTGATGACCCTACCGTTAATGCCCTCCAGCAATACGCAGCCGAGCTTTCTGGCAAAGAAGCCGCAATTTTCTTACCTACCGGCACTCAGGCGAACCTGGTGGCCCTGCTCAGCCATTGTCAGCGCGGCGAAGAGTATATCGCCGGTCAGGGCGCGCATAACTATCTCTACGAAGCGGGTGGCGCAGCGGTGCTTGGTAGCATTCAACCGCAACCCATTGATGCCGCTCCGGATGGCTCCCTGCCGCTGGACAAAGTTGCAGCAAAAATCAAAGCAGACGATATCCATTTTGCCCGCACCCGTCTGCTCAGCCTGGAAAACACGCATAACGGCAAAGTGCTGCCACGCGAGTATCTGAAAGAGGCCTGGGAATTCACCCGGGAGCGCAATCTTGCCCTGCACGTCGACGGTGCGCGTATTTTTAACGCCATCGTCGCCTATGGCTGTGAGCTTAAAGATGTCACGCAATACTGCGACTCATTCACCATTTGTCTTTCCAAAGGTCTGGGAACGCCGGTAGGCTCGCTGCTGGTCGGCAGCCACGAGTACATTAAGCGTGCCATTCGCTGGCGCAAAATGACCGGCGGCGGAATGCGCCAGGCGGGCATTCTGGCGGCGGCCGGATTGTATGCGCTGAAAAATAACGTGGCGCGTTTGCAGGAAGACCATGACAACGCAGCCTGGATGGCTGAACAACTGCGCGAAGCAGGGGCGGACGTCATGCGCCACGACACCAACATGCTGTTTGTTCGTGTTGGCGAAGAGCACGCTGCCGCGCTGGGCGAATACATGAAAGCACAAGGCGTGCTGATTAACGCCTCGCCGATTGTGCGCCTGGTGATGCATCTGGACGTATCACGTGAACAACTTGCTGAAGTCGTCGCCCACTGGCGCGCTTTTTTAACCCGCTAAGGAGATGGGCGTGCCGCAACGGATTTTGGTTCTTGGCGCCAGTGGCTACATTGGTCAGCATTTGGTACAGGCGCTCAGTCAGCAAGGGCATCAGGTGTTGGCTGCGGCACGTCGCATTGAACGACTGGAAAAGCAGCAACTGGCCAACGTCAGTTGCCATAAGGTCGATTTGAATTGGCCAGATAACCTTACGCCGTTGCTGACCGGCGTTGATACGGTTTATTACCTGGTCCATGGCATGGGTGAAGGCGGTGATTTTATCGCCCACGAACGTCAGGTGGCGATGAACGTGCGCGATGCGCTGCGTAATACACCGGTCAATCAGCTTATTTTCCTGAGCTCATTACAGGCTCCCCGGCATGAACAATCCGATCATCTGCGTGCGCGGCAAATAACCGCTGACACCTTGCGTGAATCAGGCGTGCCGATGACGGAATTGCGTGCGGGCATTATCGTGGGGGCAGGTTCTGCTGCCTTTGAAGTGATGCGCGACATGGTCTACAACCTGCCGGTACTCACCCCTCCGCGCTGGGTGCGCTCACGTACCACACCCATCGCGCTGGAGAATTTGATGTACTACCTGGTGGCGTTGTTAGACCATCCCACACAACATAACCGCGTACTCGAAGCCGCCGGACCGCAGGTGTTGAGCTATCAGGAGCAGTTCGAACATTTTATGGCGGTCAGCGGTAAACATCGCCTGCTGATCCCCATTCCCTTTCCTACCCGCTGGATTTCGGTCTGGTTTTTAAACGTCATAACGTCGGTGCCGCCGACCACGGCCAAAGCGCTGATCCAGGGCCTGAAACACGACCTGTTAGCCGATGATACCGAATTACGTGCGCTGATCCCGCAAAAGCTGATTGCCTTTGATGACGCGGTGCGCAGCACGTTGAAGGAAGAAGAAAAGCTGGTCAATTCCAGCGACTGGGGTTACGACGCGCAGGCGTTTGCCCGCTGGCGTCCTGAATATGGCTATTTCGCCAAACAGGCTGGCTTTAGCGTCGAAACCTCCGCCAGCAAAAAAGCGTTGTGGCAGGTCGTGAACCGGCTCGGCGGCAAAGAAGGCTACTTCTTTGGCAACATTTTGTGGAAAACGCGTGCGGCGTTAGATCTGCTGGTCGGCCATAAGCTGGCAAAAGGCCGACCACAACACCCGCTATTACAGGTTGGCGATACTGTCGATAGCTGGAAAGTTATCATTGTTGAACCCGAGAAACAGCTGACGCTGCTGTTTGGAATGAAAGCGCCTGGTTTGGGTCGCCTGAGCTTCACACTGGAAGATAAAGGCGATCACCGACGCATTGATGTACGCGCCTGGTGGCATCCGCACGGCATGCCTGGCCTCTTCTACTGGCTGTTGATGATCCCCGCCCACCTGTTCATTTTCAGAGGGATGGCGAAGCGTATTGCCAAACTTGCAGAACAAATCACAGACTAATGCGAAAAAGAGACTGTATTCTTTCATGTTTCCCATTGCATACAGACGTAATTCACGGAAGAATGCGCACGACGTTTTTTAAACACAGTGGATTGATATGAAGGTACTGGTTACCGGAGCCACCAGCGGCTTAGGCCGAAACGCGGTTGAGTTTTTATGCAGCAGAGGCGTCAGCGTCAGAGCGACCGGTCGCAACGAAGCGATGGGCAAACTGCTGGAAAAAATGGGCGCAGAATTTGTACATGCCGATTTGACCGAGCTGGTTTCTTCGCAGGCAAAAGTGATGCTTGCCGGCATCGACACGCTGTGGCACTGCTCCAGTTTTACCTCACCGTGGGGAACTCAGGAAGCCTTCGATCTGGCCAACGTTCGCGCTACTCGCCGCCTGGGCGAGTGGGCCGTGGCCTGGGGCGTGCGTAACTTCATTCATATCTCCTCGCCGTCGCTCTATTTTGATTATCACCACCATCGCGATATCAAAGAGGACTTTCGTCCGCACCGCTTCGCCAATGAATTTGCCCGCAGCAAAGCAGCTGGCGAAGACGTGATCGCGTTGCTGGCGCAGGCCAACCCGCAGACGCGTTTTACGGTATTGCGTCCGCAAAGCCTGTTCGGGCCACACGATAAGGTCTTTATCCCGCGCCTGGCCCATATGATGTACCACTATGGCAGCATCCTGTTGCCGCACGGCGGAAGTGCGCTGGTGGATATGACCTACTACGAAAATGCAGTGCACGCGATGTGGCTGGCAAGTCAGCAAGCCTGCGATAAGCTGCCTTCAGGTCGCGCGTACAACATTACCAACGGCGAGCATCGCACTCTGCGCAGCATTGTGCAGAAGCTCATCGACGAGCTGAATATTGATTGTCGGATCCGCTCAGTTCCCTACCCGATGTTGGACATGATTGCCCGCAGCATGGAGCGTTTGGGCAATAAATCGGCAAAAGAGCCAAAGCTGACGCATTACGGCGTCTCGAAGCTAAATTTTGATTTTACGCTGGATACTACCCGCGCTCAGGAAGAGTTGGGTTATAAGCCCATTGTGACGCTGGATGCAGGGATTGAACGTACCGCGGCCTGGCTGCGCGACCACGGTAAGCTGCCGCGTTAACCATTGCCGGATGGCGGCGCAAGCGCCTTATCCGGCCTACAAAAAACCAGCCCAAATTAGCCGTAGGCCTGATAAGCGAAGCGCCATCAGGCATTGGTGTTCTGCGTTAACCCTGCCCGTATTTTTCCAGTAACGCTTCGGCAATCGCCTGAGTTTCTGCGTCCGCCACGCCGTTCCACAACGTGGGGCGGAAGTGCATCTGGAAGGCCATAATCACCCGCTGCTGTTCGCGCGGCGTCATATCAGATTTTATCTCATAGCCGTAACGCGACAGCAGATCGAGTAAAGATTCGGTTGCTACCGGCGTATGAGGCGCTCGCCCGGCAAGATAAAACGCCACACGCTGAGCATCCGGCCACGCGCCAATGCCCTGTTCGGCCAGCACTTTCCATGGGAAAAGCGGTCCGGGATCGTCCTTACGTTGTGGCGCGATGTCCGCATGGGCTACCACGTTCTGCGGTTTTATGTCGTAGCGGGCGATAATATCTTTCGCCAATGGGATCAGCGCCTGAATCTGCGCGGGCTCAAACGGCGCAAAATACTTGCTGCCCGCTGATTTTTGCCAGCCGCGGTTTTCCAGCTCAATGCCAATCGAGGTATCGTTAATACGCGTAGCGCCACGCCAGAAGCTAATCCCCGCATGCCAGGCCAGATCTTTTTCCGGCACCAGTTGCCAGATACGCGGTTTGCCGTGGTAGAGCGGCGGCACAGCCGGGATCAGATAGTGCGAGCTGACGTTTTTATCGGTCAGCGTAGCCAGAGAAGAATCAAAATCATCGGCCGTGTAATGGATAACCAGCACTTTAATACGCGGGTAAGCAGCCTGCGCCTGACGGCGGGTATCTAACTGATATCCTTCTTTGTCGACAATCCCTTTTTCGCCAGCGCATCCCACCAACAGCAGCGTAAATACCAGCAGACACAACAGACGCTTCATCGGCGGGTTTTCACCGCCGTGCCGCTGACGCTCACCATCAGCATACTGCCGTCTTTGCCCACGGTTTCGTAATCAATATCAATACCGACCACCGCGTCAGCACCCAGCGCTTTCGCCTGTTCGCCCAACTCCTGGAAAGCAATTTCACGCGCTTTACGCAGCTCTTTTTCATACGCGCCGGAGCGACCGCCGACAATATCGCGAATGCCGGCGAAAAAATCGCGGAAGATATTCGCGCCTAAAATGGCTTCGCCAGTAACAACACCGCAGTATTCCACGATGCTCTGCCCTTCCAGCGTTGGGGTAGTCGAAAACTGCATGGTTAATCTCCTTTTTGCGCTAAGAGCACGATCTCAAAAGCATTATCGAACCGATCCACTATCATTGAAAGGATATATTCTATCAACGTAGAACACTAATAGTAGAAAGCTAATAAGGAAATCATTATGCGCTACTCGAAACTCTCTCTGCTGGTTCCCTGTGCACTCCTTCTCAGCGCCTGTACTACCGTGACGCCGGTTTATAAAGATAACGGCACGCGTAGCGGTTCATGCGTAGAAGGCGGGCCAGACAGCGTGGCTCAACAATTCTATGATTACCGTATTCAGCATCGAAACAACGATCTTACCCCCCTTCGTCCATACCTCAGCGACAACCTGGCTAAACTGCTGAACGATGCCAGCCGTGATAACGCGCATCGCGCTCTGTTTAACAGCGATCCGTTTTCCAGTCGTGCCACATTACCAGATAGCGCCAGCGTCGCCAGCGCATCAACCATTCCGAATAGTGATGCACGCAATATTCCGCTGCGCGTAGAGCTTAAACAAGGCGATCAGAGCTGGCGCGATGAAGTGCTAATGATCCGCGAAGGCCAGTGCTGGGTGATCGATGATGTGCGTTATCTGGGCGGCAGCGTACACGCGCCAGCCGGGACGCTGCGCCAGTCTGTCGAAAACCGCTAACCGCCCCATTCACCGTCAAAATCATAAACCCCTTAAATTGTCTGGCATTCTGCATAGAATGCCGACAATTATTCTTGCCCACTGGTAGCCCCGCTATTTTGTGCTATGTTTAGAGAAGAATGCGGTTTGCATTTAACTTTTAACGCATAAATATTGCATAACTATTCTGTCAAAGGTAGTATCTGCGGCTTCAATAGCTATCAGACTGCCAGTATCGAGTGTCAATGAGTATTCAATTAAACGGCATTAACTGCTTCTACGGCGCACATCAGGCGCTGTTCGATATCACGCTGGATTGCCCTCAGGGTGAAACACTGGTGTTACTTGGCCCAAGTGGAGCCGGGAAAAGCTCGCTACTGCGCGTACTCAACCTGCTTGAGATGCCGCGCTCGGGCACGCTCTCTATTGCGGGTAACCGTTTCGACTTCACGAAAACCCCGTCAGATAAAGCCATTCGGGATCTGCGTCAAAACGTGGGCATGGTCTTTCAGCAATATAATCTTTGGCCGCATCTCACGGTGGTGCAGAACCTGATTGAAGCGCCCTGCCGCGTACTGGGTCTGACAAAAGAGCAGGCGATGGCGCGCGCCGAGAAACTGCTGGAACGTCTGCGCCTGAAGCCATACAGCGATCGCTATCCGCTGCATCTCTCCGGCGGCCAGCAACAGCGTGTGGCTATTGCCCGCGCGTTGATGATGGAGCCACAGGTATTGCTGTTTGATGAGCCTACCGCAGCGCTTGATCCGGAAATTACCGCCCAAATCGTCAGCATCATTCGTGAGCTGGCAGAAACCAATATTACTCAGGTGATCGTCACCCACGAAGTGGAAGTTGCTCGTAAAACGGCCAGTCGCGTGGTGTACATGGAAAACGGTCATATCGTCGAGTTTGGGGATGCGAGCTGCTTTGCCAACCCGCAAACCGAAGCGTTTAAAAACTATCTTTCTCACTAAGATTCGGGACAATACAATGAAAAAAGTTCTGATTGCCGCGCTAATCGCAGGTTTTAGCCTTTCCGCTACCGCAGCCCAAACCATTCGTTTCGCCACCGAAGCGTCTTATCCTCCATTTGAATCGATCGATGCTAACAACAAGATCGTAGGCTTTGACGTTGATCTGGCGAATGCGCTATGTAAAGAGATTGACGCCACATGTACCTTCACCAATCAGGCCTTCGACAGCCTGATCCCGAGCCTGAAATTCCGTCGTTTTGACGCGGTGATGGCCGGTATGGACATCACGCCTGAACGTGAAAAACAGGTTCTGTTCACCACCCCGTATTACGACAACTCTGCGCTGTTTGTTGGCCAACAGGGTAAATACACCAGCATTGAGCAGCTGAAAGGCAAAAAAGTCGGTGTTCAAAACGGTACTACGCACCAGAAATTCATCATGGATAAACATCCGGAAGTGACTACCGTGCCGTATGACAGTTATCAGAATGCCAAACTCGATCTGCAAAACGGTCGTATTGACGGCGTCTTTGGTGATACCGCAGTAGTAACGGAATGGCTGAAAGACAATCCGAAACTGGCCGCGGTTGGCGACAAAGTCACGGATAAAGATTACTTCGGTACCGGTCTGGGCATTGCTGTGCGCCAGGGCAATACCGAGCTGCAGCAGAAATTTAACGCTGCGCTGGAAAAAGTGAAGAAAGATGGGACTTACGAGACCATCTACAACAAATGGTTCCAGAAGTAATATTTGATGAATGAATTTTTTCCTTTAGCAAGCGCCGCCGGGATGACCGTCGGCCTTGCCGTTTGTGCGCTGATCATCGGCCTCGCGCTCGCCATGTTTTTTGCCGTCTGGGAGTCCGTAAAATGGCGTCCAGTGGCATGGGCAGGTTCAGCGCTGGTCACCATTCTGCGCGGGTTACCAGAAATTCTGGTGGTTCTGTTTATCTATTTCGGCTCCTCACAGTTGCTACTGACGCTGGCCGATGGCTTTACGATCAATCTCGGATTTGTACAAATTCCGGTGCAGATGCAGATCGAAAACTTCGACGTCAGCCCGTTCCTGTGCGGTGTGATTGCGCTGTCATTGCTGTATGCCGCTTACGCGTCGCAAACGCTGCGTGGCGCGCTGAAGGCCGTACCACTCGGGCAATGGGAGTCAGGTCAGGCATTAGGTTTATCTAAAACCGCGATTTTCTTTCGCCTGGTGATGCCGCAAATGTGGCGTCACGCGCTGCCGGGGCTCGGTAACCAGTGGCTGGTATTGCTGAAAGATACCGCGCTGGTCAGCCTTATCAGCGTGAACGATCTGATGCTGCAAACCAAGAGCATCGCTACCCGTACCCAGGAACCCTTTACCTGGTACATTGTGGCGGCCGCTATTTACCTGGTGATTACACTGGTGAGTCAGTACATTCTCAAACGCATTGACCTGCGCGCGACACGTTTTGAGCGGAGACCGGGCTGATGCTTGAGTATTTACCTGAATTGTTGAAAGGGCTGCATACCAGCCTGACGCTGACGGTCGCCTCCATCGTAGTTGCTCTGGTGTTGGCGCTGATTTTCACTGTCATCCTGACGCTTAAGACGCCGATTGTGGTCTGGCTGGTTCGCGCCTATATCACGTTGTTTACCGGTACACCGCTGCTGGTGCAAATTTTCCTGATCTACTACGGACCCGGCCAGTTCCCTGCGCTGCAGGAATATCCGGTGCTCTGGCATTTGCTGTCCGAACCGTGGCTGTGCGCGTTAATCGCGCTGTCCTTAAACAGTGCGGCCTATACCACGCAACTGTTTTACGGTGCGATTCGAGCAATCCCGGAAGGCCAGTGGCAGTCCTGTGGTGCGCTGGGGATGAGCAAGAAGGATACGCTGGCCATTCTGCTGCCGTACGCCTTTAAACGCGCCCTCTCCTCGTATTCCAACGAAGTGGTGCTGGTGTTTAAAAGTACCTCACTGGCATACACCATCACGCTGATGGAAGTTATGGGCTATAGCCAGTTGCTGTACGGTCGCACTTATGACGTGATGGTTTTCGGCGCAGCCGGCGTGATTTACCTGATCGTCAACGGCTTGCTGACGCTGATGATGCGCTTAATCGAACGTAAAGCGCTGGCGTTTGAACACCGTAATTAAGCCAAATAACTGCATAAACTGAAAAACACAAGACGGGCAAGTGTCACAATTGCCCGTCTTTTTTTATGCCAAAAAAATATTTAATCATTTTTATTGCATACAAATTCATTAAATGGCATTGTTAATCCACGCCGCAGACACGGTAAATAATCATAAGATTGACAGACGGGAGTTCCACCATGAAAAAGTTAGTACTGGCCGCATTACTTGCTACTTTCGCCGCTGGCGCCTCAGCTGCAGATAAAATTAATTTCGGTGTATCAGCGACTTACCCGCCATTTGAGTCGCTGGACGCCAGCAATAAAATTGTCGGTTTTGACATCGACCTGGCAACGGCACTGTGCAAACAAATGCAGGCAGACTGTACTTTCACCAATCACGCTTTCGATAGCCTGATCCCCGCGCTGAAATTCAAGAAATATGATGCGGTGATTTCCGGCATGGACATCACGCCTGAACGTAGCAAGCAGGTTTCCTTCACCCAGCCGTACTATGCCAACTCAGCGCTGGTAATTGCGAAGAAAGACACCTATAAAAGCTTTGATGATCTGAAAGGCAAACGTATTGGGATGGAAAACGGCACCACGCACCAGAAATACCTGCAGGACAAACATCCTGAAGTAAAAACCGTGGCCTACGACAGCTATCAGAATGCGATTATCGACCTGAAAAATGGCCGTATTGATGGCGTATTTGGCGACACTGCCGTCGTCAATGAGTGGCTGAAAACTAATCCACAGTTAGGTACTGCAACGGCAAAAGTCACCGATCCGCAATACTTTGGTACGGGTCTTGGCATTGCTGTTCGCCCGGATAACAAAGCACTGCTGGAAAAACTGAACAGTGCGCTGGCCGCCATCAAAGCGGACGGCACGTACCAGAAAATCAGTGACCAGTGGTTCCCACAGTAACCTCAGTTTTATTTAAAAAGCCGCGACCAGCGGCTTTTTTATAGCTATTTTCCCATGCGGGATACAACGTGAACACCTGACCTCACCAACAATGTTGGCCACGCCATCAGTCCGTTGTGCTCATAGGGGTACAAAAAACAAAGCCCGGTTTCCCGGGCCTTGAAGACGCAAAACAGATCAATTGTAAGCATTGAGCGTCCGCTGACACAGTGCCGAGCGAACGCAATCATCTTTGTTGAATCGAACGATCCCAATCATGTCATCTTCTTCGAAACGGGCCAGCGCATCGCTTAGCCCTGAACGAACATGAGCGGGGAGATCGCACTGGGTAATATCCCCATTCACAATCACCGTCACATTCTCTCCGAGGCGGGTCAAAAACATCTTCATTTGCGCAGCAGTCACATTCTGAGCCTCATCCAGAATAACAACAGCATTTTCAAATGTACGTCCCCGCATATACGCGAACGGCGCGATTTCTACCTTACCAATCTCAGGTCGCAGGCAATATTGCATAAAGGAGGCTCCCAGACGTTTTACCAGCACGTCATAAACCGGACGAAAATAGGGAGCGAACTTCTCGGAGACATCCCCAGGTAAGAAGCCGAGGTCTTCATCAGCTTGCAGAACTGGACGGGTTACAATGATCCTGTCCACATCTTTGTGGATCAGGGCTTCTGCTGCTTTCGCCGCGCTGATCCAGGTTTTACCACACCCGGCTTCACCGGTGGCGAAGATCAGCTGCTTGCTCTCGATAGCATTCAGGTAGTGCGCCTGAGCTTCATTTCGCGCCGTGATCGGTGTGGCGTCGCGGCTATCACGCGCCATACCAATCGCTTCTACGCCGCCCATCTGCACAAGCGAGGTGACCGATTCATCTTCGCGCTGTTTATGGCTACGCGAATCCCGCCTCAGCACACGTTTTGCTTCGCGACGAGCTTTGATCACTGCTTTTTGTCTTCCCATGGATAGCACCTTGAGTTGTAGGTATACATCACACGCGCCGTTGGCGGCACGATTATGCGCACGAACATCTGAGGGTTGGCTTCCTTGTAAGCCATTGCCTGCCTTCGGATAAGACGCCATACACGGCTACGCGCACCGTACAGGGTGTCAGTTACAAGGATAAGAAGTGAAAGGGAGAGAGATTTAACGGTGACGAGATGGCTACCGGAAGAGAAACGTCCGCGTAAGGGACTGCAATAACGTTGAAAAACATGTCCAGTACAGGACTTTTCCATTCGCGATCTCCATAGTGAACGACTATCACCGCCGGGAACTACCGCTATTACTTATAATTACATCATAACCCTTCGTTAATGCAACAATATTTTTACTTATTGTTAACTTAATTTCATCTTATCGCCAGCAACAGTCTCTTGCAGAGAGATGACAGAATTATTTCAGTCGCCGCCGATCATGAAAAATAATTTTTTCATTCATCAGAGTGTCAGGAAATGCCCCGCCGCACTGCGGGGCACAATCATCATGCTTCGAGCAGGGCCTGTCCCAGATAATGGTCTGCAGTTTTGACGCCCGGCAAGGCAAAGAAGTATCCCCCACCAATAGGTTTGACATACTCCTCAAGCGCTTCACCGTTCAGGCGTTTCTGCACCGTCAAAAACCCTTTTTCCAGGTCGTGCTGATAGCAAACAAACAACAGTCCCATATCCAGTTGACCAGAATTGGTCACGCCGAGCGAATAGCTGTAGCCACGGCGCATCATCAAACTGGAGTCAGTCTCTTTGGTGCGCGGATTTGCCAGACGGATATGGCTGTCGAGTGCAATTACCTCGCCTTCGGGATCGTTGGCGTAATCCGGCACATCATGCTCGTGCTGCATACCCAGCGGTGCGCCGGTATGTTTATCGCGGCCGAAAATCGTTTGCTGCTCTTTAAGCGGCGTACGGTCCCAGAATTCCACGCGGAACTGGATGAGCCTGACGGCCTGATAGCTACCATCTTGTGCCCATGCCGGTTCCCCCTGCTCCGCAGTGACCCACACCACGTTTTGCATCAGCGTTGCATTGGCTGCGTCGGGATTCGCGGTTCCATCCTTAAATCCCAGCAAATTGACAGGTGTCTCTTTACCTTTACTGCGTGCGGCGTGGTCGGAAATAAACCCTTCCCGCTTCCAGCGCACGCTGAGCAGATCAGGCGTGTGCTTAATGATATCGCGCAGCGCATGGATAACGGTGTCCTGCGTGTTGGCGCAAATCTGCAACAGCAAATCGCCATGACATAACGCAGCATCCAGTGAGTCATTCGGAAAACGCGTCATTTTTTGCAGTTTTTTCGGCATCTGTGCTTTCAGATCATAGCGATCATCAAACAGTGAAGATCCAACCGACAGCGTCATCGTCAGATTATCCGGCGCTATGTATGCCCCAAGAATACCGGAATCCATTGGCGGTAAACGTGGATTCGGCGTTTCTGGTGCCGGCCCACCGGTGGTTAGAAACGCAAACCGGCTGGTTAGTAAACGAAACAGACGCTCAAGATCAGCCTTATCACTGGCGAGCACATCAAACGCCACCAGCATCATTGAGGCTTGCTGCGGCGTCAGGATCCCGGCCTGGTGCTGGCCATAAAACGGTTGTTGTTCACTGCGTGCATCAGGTGACAGTGTTCCCGGCGCGCTTTGCGTTTTTTGCGCGTGAGCGACCGGGCATCCACCCGCCAGCGCCAGCGCCCCACCCAGGGCGCCCATCCCTTTCAGTAAACGTCGGCGTGACGGTTCGCTCACGCCGTTTTCATTATCTTGCTGCATAGTGCTTAATCCAGACCCAGAACACCGCGTAATTGCGACAAGTCTTCCGCCAGCGTCGTGATTGGCCCTTTCAGCGCATTGCGATCGGCATCGGTCAGTTTGTCATAGGTTTCAAAACCGTCTTTGGTACGGTACTTGCTCAGAATGGTATCGACTTTTTTGAAGTTCGCATCCACCTTCGCCAGCAGTTCAGCATTGGATTTTTGTAATTGAGGACGCAGGAGATCGACAATTTTCTGCGCGCCATCGACGTTGGCCTGGAAATCCCACAGATCGGTATGGCTGTAGCGATCTTCTTCCCCACTGATTTTGCTGGCAGCAACTTCTTCAATCAGCCCTGCTGCTCCGCCAACCACTTTAGACGGTGGGAAAGCAAGCTCGCTAATACGCGTTTGCAGGTCAAGAACATCACTGTTTAATTGGTCGGCGTACTTGTCCATACCTTTAGTGGTATTGTCGCCAAACAGCGCTTTCTCCAGGCGGTGGAAGCCGGTGAATTTCGGATCGGCGGCTTTTTGCTCATAATCATCTTCACGCGCATCAATGCTGCCGTCGAGATCGGAGAACAATTCGGCAATTGGTTCAATACGCTCATAATGCTGGCGGGTTGGCGCATACAGCGATTTGGCTTTCTCCAGATCGCCTGCTTTAATGGCATCCGTGAAGGCTTTCGTGCCTGTCACCAGTTGCGCGGTTTCTGCCGTTACATAGGCTTTGTATTCAGTAATTGCACCACTCAGGCTCAGCAGAGCGTCGCTGTGCGCGGCATCTGCCGTTGCAGTCCCCTTCACGATCAGCTTGCCTTTCGGGTTGGTCAGCAGACCGCAGGTCATATCATATTCACCCGGCTGCAGATTAGCCGTCATTTTCTGGCTAAAGCCTGGTGCAATGTTTTCGCGCTCTTCAACCACCATAACGCCTTTAAGAATTTCCCACTCCAGCGCTTTCTGGCTGTGGTTCTGGATGATGAACTGCGTTTTCCCGGCGTTAACCGTGATCGTCATCGGCTCACACTGTTTGTCGTTAACCGTGACTTTCACCTGCGGAATATCGGCGGCTTGTGCAGAAAAAGCGGATGCAAACAGCGCGGCAATACCCAACTGCAGCGCACTACGGCGAAAATTAAACGTCATAACCTATCCCTATAAATAAGTATGTTGTAACTAAAAAGTATTCTGCATCGCGTTTTTATCAAGGTGCGGTACGCGATGCCGTAGTGCCTGAACGCGGCGGTAGTGCAAACATAATCAATGCCGGAATCAGATAGATAAACCAGACAGCAACTTCACTGACGCTTGGCGCTTCCTGATAACCGAAGATCCCTTCCATCAATGTGCCAAACAGCGAATGCGTTGACAGAACGCTGCTCATATCAAACGCCACGTCCTGGAAATGATTCCATAACCCGGCTTCGTGGAATGCACGAATGGCCCCCGCAGCAAGGCCTGCGGCAACCAACAAAATGAACAGGCTGGTCCATTTAAAGAAAGCCCCGAGATTGAGGCGAATCCCACCGAGATAAATCAGATAACCCAGTACCACCGCAGTAGCCAGTCCCAGCATCGCACCTAGCGGTGGCCAGATACCCACATCCTGCTGAAATGCCGCCAGCAGGAAGAAGACAGACTCCAGCCCTTCACGGGCAACGGCAAAAAAGACCATCATCACCAGCGCCCAGCCATGATGATTGCCTTTCTGTAACGCGTTATCGACAGCCTGTTCCAGTTGTACTTTGACGTTGCGCGATACTTTACGCATCCAGAAGACCATCCAGGTCAGGATCACCACGGCAATGAGCGCCACGATGCCTTCAAACAGCTCCTGTTCTTTTTGCGGAAATTCACCGGTGGTTTCGTTGATGAAAATGCCTAACGCCAGGCACAACGCCGCCGCCAGCAACACACCAATCCACATCACACCAATCCATCGACCACGCTGAGTCCGTTTCAGGTAGCTGGCAATCAGGCTGACAATCAGCGCGGCCTCTAACCCTTCGCGCAACATAATTAGAAATGGAACAAACATGCGAAGTACCCTTTAACGTTATTCTCAGTCAACTGATGCAAAGAAAAGTAAATTACAGTGATAGTGATTATCATTACAGCAAAGAAAAACTCAAGCAGAATGTTTTGAGAATGATGACTGAATGTAAAAGGTTAGGTAGGTAACGGTTATGACGGTTTTACGACCGGGTCAATAAAAAAGCCCGCACACGGCGGGCTTGAGGACAGAGGCTGATTATTCTTCCTGCAAACGCGACGGCGGTGCTGAATGATAATGCGCATCAGCCTCGGCAAAACGTTTCTGCATTGCTGCTGATGGCGCTTTCCCCCACAGACTGAAGACCACAATCCCGATGCTGCCGAACACGAAGCCCGGGATGATTTCATACAGGCCCAACCAGGCAAACTGCTTCCAGACGATAACCGTCACTGCACCAATGACCATCCCTGCCAGTGCGCCGTTACGGGTCATACGCGACCACATTACGGAGAACAGAACAACCGGACCAAAGGCAGCACCAAAGCCAGCCCAGGCGTAGCTCACCAGGCCGAGCACACGGTTCTCTGGGTTTGCCGCCAGCGCGATGGACACCAGCGCCACGACCAGCACCATGATACGCCCAATCCATACCAGCTCTTTCTGGCTGGCATTTTTACGCAGGAACGCTTTGTACAAATCTTCGGTAATCGCACTGGAGCATACCAGCAGCTGGCAGCTCAACGTCGACATCACCGCTGCAAGGATCGCAGACAACAGAATACCGGCAATCCATGGATTGAACAGGATCTGCGCCAGTTCAATAAACACACGCTCAGCATTCTGGTTCACGGCACCCGCCAACGACGGGTTGTTATTGAAGTAAGCAATGCCGAAGAACCCAACGGCAACCGCGCCAGCCAGACACAGAATCATCCAGGTCATACTAATGCGACGTGCGTGGACAATGCTATGGTGAGAATCTGCCGCCATAAAGCGCGCCAGAATATGCGGCTGACCGAAATAGCCCAGTCCCCATCCCATCAGGGAAATGATGGCAACAAAGTTAAGCCCTTTGAACATATCCACGTTCTCAATGCTCTTTTGTTTAATCACTTCCAGCGAATCATCAAACCCACCCACGCCAATAATAACCATCACCGGCGTCAGGATCAGGGCGAAGATCATCAGGCTGGCCTGGACGGTATCGGTCCAGCTTACTGCCAGGAAACCACCGATAAAGGTGTAAATGATCGTCGCGGCCGCGCCCGCCCACAGCGCGGTTTCGTAGCTCATACCAAAGGTGCTTTCGAATAAACGCGCCCCTGCCACAATACCTGAAGCACAATAGATGGTGAAAAACAGCAGGATAACCAGTGCTGAGATAATTCGCAGGATACGACTTTTATCTTCAAAACGGCCGGTAAAATAATCCGGCAACGTTAGCGCGTTGTTATTGTATTCGGTGTGTACACGTAAACGCCCGGCCACCAGTTTCCAGTTAATCCATGCCCCTAATACCAGACCGATAGCGATCCAACTTTCTGAAATCCCCGACAGGAAAATCGCGCCAGGCAGCCCCATCAGCAGCCAGCCGCTCATGTCAGATGCCCCGGCGGACAACGCCGTTACGAACGGACCCAGACTGCGTCCACCCAGAATATAATCGTCAAAGTTTTTGGTCGAACGCCAAGCAATAAACCCTATCAATATCATGCCGAAAATATAGACACAGAATGTCACTAACATCGGTGTGCTAATAGCCATCAAAACTCTCCAAAATTATGTATCAGCAATGCCGTGGCTTGCCGTTTTATTACCCTGCCGGAACGTGGCAAAGATATCTATGTTGACCAGGGCGACCGTATCCTGCCGGAAGCGATGGTTATTCACAATCGATTTAACACACCATTTACATCAAATTTGATCCAGAGTAGATAGCATTTTTCTGTAGGTTGCACTCTCTCACATTTTTTTCGGTTGCACCTTTTAAAAGTGTTAACTACCGCAGAGAAAAAGATTTTGTAATTTTTACAGCCCACATCATAAAACTCACATTTATTAACATTTCATTCATTTCCAAGCTTGCAAACCAAGTCACATTTAACACGGTTGCACAAAGTTGCAACATAGTGGATATTTCTCGGTAACTATCAGACCCGTATTTCAGTACAACAGGAGTAAATGGCATGGGAACCACCACGATGGGGGTTAAGCTGGATGACGCCACTCGCGAGCGTATTAAAACAGCAGCATCACGAATCGATCGCACGCCACATTGGCTGATCAAACAAGCCATCTTTAATTATCTCGAAAGACTGGAAAATGACGACGCGCTTCCTGAACTACCGGCCCTGCTGGCGGGTGCCGCGAATGAGGGTGAGGAGTCAACCACGCCGCAGAATGAAGCGCATCAGCCTTTCCTGGAATTTGCAGAGCAGATCCTGCCGCAGTCTGTTTCCCGCGCAGCAATCACCGCCGCGTACCGCCGCGCCGAAACCGACGCAGTGCCGATGCTGATGGAGCAGGCTCGTCTGCCGCAACCCATCGCTGAGCAAGCGCACAAGCTGGCATACAGCCTGGCCGACAAACTGCGTAACCAGAAGACCGCCAGCGGCCGCGCCGGGATGGTACAAGGTTTATTGCAGGAGTTCTCCCTATCTTCACAGGAAGGCGTCGCGCTGATGTGTCTGGCGGAAGCCTTGCTGCGTATTCCTGATAAGGCAACCCGCGATGCGTTAATCCGCGACAAAATCAGCAACGGCAACTGGCAGTCGCACATTGGACGCAGTCCGTCACTTTTCGTCAACGCGGCGACCTGGGGGCTGTTGTTTACCGGTCGTCTGGTTTCTACGCATAATGAAGCCAGCCTTTCACGCTCACTCAACCGTATTATCGGCAAGAGCGGTGAACCACTGGTGCGTAAAGGCGTCGACATGGCAATGCGCTTGATGGGCGAGCAGTTTGTCACCGGAGAGACTATCGCCGAAGCGCTGGCTAACGCGCGTAAACTGGAAGAAAAAGGTTTCCGCTACTCTTATGACATGCTGGGTGAAGCCGCGCTGACCGCCGCCGATGCCCAGGCTTATATGGTGTCGTACCAACAGGCGATCCACGCCATTGGCAAAGCCTCAAACGGGCGCGGTATCTATGAAGGGCCTGGCATTTCTATCAAGCTGTCGGCGCTGCACCCGCGTTACAGCCGCGCGCAGTATGACCGCGTGATGGATGAGCTTTATCCGCGCCTGAAGTCGCTGACCCTGCTGGCACGCCAGTATGACATCGGTATCAATATCGATGCTGAAGAGGCAGACCGACTGGAAATCTCCCTCGATCTGCTGGAAAAACTGTGCTTTGAACCTGAGCTGGCGGGCTGGAACGGTATCGGCTTTGTTATTCAAGCCTACCAGAAGCGCTGCCCGTATGTTATCGACTACCTGATTGACCTCGCCACGCGCAGCCGCCGTCGCCTGATGATCCGCCTGGTTAAGGGCGCCTACTGGGATAGCGAAATCAAACGTGCGCAAATGGACGGTCTGGAAGGTTATCCGGTCTATACCCGTAAGGTGTACACCGACGTTTCCTATCTGGCCTGTGCGAAAAAACTGCTTGCTGTACCGAATCTGATCTACCCACAGTTCGCCACCCACAACGCCCATACGCTGGCGGCCATTTATCAGCTAGCGGGTCAAAACTACTATCCAGGTCAGTATGAGTTCCAGTGTCTGCATGGTATGGGTGAACCGCTGTATGAACAGGTCACCGGCAAAGTCGCTGATGGCAAACTGAACCGTCCATGCCGCATTTATGCGCCGGTCGGCACGCACGAAACGCTGCTGGCGTACCTGGTACGTCGTCTGCTGGAAAACGGCGCCAACACCTCATTCGTCAACCGTATTGCAGACACCACCCTGCCGCTGGATGAACTGGTTGCCGACCCTGTTGAAGCCGTTGAAAAACTGGCTCAGCAGGAAGGTCAGGCCGGGCTGCCGCATCCGAAAATTGCCCTGCCGCGTGACCTGTACGGTAAAGGCCGCGAAAACTCAGGCGGGCTGGATTTAGCTAACGAACATCGTCTGGCCTCGTTGTCCTCTGCCCTGCTCAACAGCGCGCTGCAAAAATGGCACGCTAAGCCAATACTCGAACATCCGGTTGCTGACGGTGAAATGACGCCCGTCGTCAACCCGGCCGAACCGAAAGACATAGTCGGTTACGTGCGTGAAGCGACTCACAGCGAGGTGGAACAGGCATTACAGAACGCGGTAAATAACGCGCCGATCTGGTTCGCCACACCGCCGCAAGAGCGTGCCGCTATTTTGCATCGCGCCGCCGTTCTGATGGAAGGCCAGATGCAGCAATTGATTGGCATTCTGGTGCGCGAAGCAGGTAAAACCTTCAGTAACGCCATTGCGGAAGTGCGCGAAGCGGTCGACTTCCTGCACTATTATGCCGGTCAGGTCCGCGATGACTTCGATAATGAAACCCATCGTCCGTTAGGCCCGGTAGTTTGCATTAGCCCATGGAACTTCCCGCTGGCTATATTCACCGGACAGATTGCCGCCGCGCTGGCGGCGGGCAACAGCGTGCTGGCGAAACCTGCGGAACAAACCCCGCTGATTGCCGCCCAGGGTATCGCTATTTTACTCGAAGCGGGTGTACCGCTGGGCGTGGTGCAACTGTTGCCTGGTCAGGGCGAAACGGTCGGGGCGCAACTCACTTCCGATGAGCGCGTACGCGGCGTCATGTTTACTGGCTCAACGGAAGTTGCCACGCTGTTGCAACGCAATATCGCGACCCGCCTGGATGCTCAGGGACGTCCAATCCCGCTTATCGCCGAAACCGGCGGGATGAACGCCATGATCGTCGACTCCTCCGCGCTGACGGAACAAGTCGTGGTCGACGTCCTGGCTTCTGCCTTTGACAGCGCCGGGCAGCGCTGCTCCGCGCTTCGCGTCCTGTGTCTGCAGGACGATGTAGCCGACCATACGCTGAAAATGCTGCGCGGCGCGATGGCGGAATGCCGCATGGGCAACCCGGGCCGCCTGACTACCGATATTGGACCGGTTATCGATGAAGAAGCCAAAGCCAATATTGAGCGCCACATTCAGGCCATGCGCGCCAAAGGGCGTCCGGTGTTCCAGGCCGTGCGCGAAAATAGCGACGATGCGCGGGAATGGCAAACCGGTACCTTTATCGCCCCGACGCTTATTGAGCTGGAAAGCTTCGATGAATTACAAAAAGAGGTGTTTGGTCCGGTACTGCACGTCGTGCGTTACACCCGTAATAATCTGGGCAGCCTGATTGAGCAAATTAATGCCTCCGGCTACGGTCTGACGCTGGGCGTGCACACCCGCATCGATGAAACCATCGCCCAGGTCACGGGATCGGCACATGTGGGTAACCTGTACGTTAACCGCAATATGGTCGGTGCCGTTGTCGGCGTACAGCCATTCGGTGGCGAAGGCTTGTCAGGCACCGGACCCAAAGCGGGTGGACCGCTGTATCTGTACCGCCTGCTGGCTAACCGTCCGGAAAATGCGTTAGGCATTACGCTTGCGCGTCAGGATGCAGACTACCCGGTCGATGCGCAGCTTAAAGCCGCACTCGTTCAACCGCTGGAAGCGCTCACCGCATGGGCAATCGATCGCCCGTCGCTGCATGCGCTCTGCCAGCAGTTTGGCGAACTGGCACAGGCCGGAACGCAACGCCTGCTGCCAGGACCAACCGGCGAGCGCAATACCTGGACGCTGTTGCCGCGCGAACGTGTGCTGTGTATCGCCGATGACGAACAGGATGCACTGGTACAGGTTGCCGCGGTGGCTTCCGTTGGTAGCTTAATCCTGTGGCCAGATGATACGTTCCATCGCGACCTGGCAAAACGCCTGCCAACTGCGGTTTCCGGGCGTATTCAGTTTGCCAAAGCAGACAACATCACCTCGCAGCCGTTTGATGCCGTTATTTTCCACGGCGATTCCGATCAGCTTCGCGCATTGTGCGAATCTGTGGCAGCCCGCGAAGGGGCGATTGTGTCGGTCCAGGGCTTTGCCCGTGGCGAGAGCAATATTCTGCTGGAAAGGTTGTATATTGAGCGCTCCCTGAGCGTCAATACCGCCGCAGCCGGGGGGAATGCCAGCCTGATGACAATCGGCTAAGGTTGTGGTTAATTAAGGCTCCGGTAACGGGGCCTTTTTTTATGAAGCCAGAGGGAAGCATGAAACGAATTGTACTGACCTGTGCCGCACTGCTGCTGAGCGGCCAGGTGCTGGCGGATGACTGCGCCAACGCGAACACGCAGATTGAGATGAACACCTGTGCGGCAGAGCAGTATAAGGCGGCCGACGCCAAACTTAATGAAACGTACCAGAATGCGCTGAAGCGCGCCGCTCCAACCCAGCGCGATTTACTGAAAAAAGCGCAAATATCCTGGATAACTTTGCGCGATGCGGACTGTGCGTTAATCAGTTCAGGTACCGAAGGCGGTAGCGTTCAGGCGATGATTTCCAGCCAGTGCCTGACGGATAAGACCAACGAACGCGAAGCGTTTCTCGCCTCGCTCTTACAGTGCGAAGAGGGTGACTTAAGCTGCCCGTTACCGCCGGCAGGTTAACGCACGCGGATCCCTTCAATAATCATCCGCTGTACGCTCTCAACGGTTTGGTTAAAAAAGGCTTCATCACGCAGCGTTGCGCCCGTCACTGCCTCTACCTGTGGGGCAAAATCGGCGTAATGCTGGGTTGAAGCCCAAATCATAAAAATCAGATGATGCGGATCGACCGGCGCCAGCTTCCCGCTTTTAATCCACCCAGCAATCAGCGCAGATTTCTCATCAATCAGCGTTTTGAGATCGCCAGTTAATTCAGCCATCAACAACGGCGCGCCTGCCAGCATTTCCATACAAAATAGTCGCGATGCCTGGGGATAATCGCGGGACACTTCCAGTTTGAGTCGGATGTACTCTTTAATCGCCGCCAGTGGCGCAAAGTCCTCGCGAAAGGCCTTCAGCGGTGCCAGCCAGATATCGAGGATCTGGCGTAATACGGCAATATAGAGCACTTCTTTAGAAGGGTAGTAATAAAGCAGATTCGTTTTAGACACCCCCGCCAGTTCCGCAATCTGCTCCAGACGCGTGCCATGAATGCCATACTGGGAAAAGACATTTAATGCCGCGGTTAAGATAGCCTGGCGTTTTGCACTCACGGCCTGCGAGCGTTTACCTGTTTTTTTCTCTGCGCCTTGAGCCATGCACCCTCTCCTTGTTCTGAGGGCGCCAGCATAACAAATCGCACACTGAAACGTTAAATTAAAGCGACTCGGGCGGAGCCTCCTGCTGGACGGCTTTCTTCTTTTTGAACTTGAGTTCGCTGACCAGTACGCCAATGATAATGAATGCCGCCCCCAACAGAGCAAGCAGCGGCAGACGTTCCCCTGCGAGTCGACCAAAAATCCCCGCCCATACAGGCTCACCGGTATAGATTACCGTTGCGCGTGTCGGCGAAACGCTGCGCTGCGCCCAGTTCATGGTGACCTGGATAATCGCACTGAAAATCCCCAGCCCCAACGCCACAACCAGCAATCCGGTTGACATCGGCGGTACGGACTCTCCGGCTGGGGCCATTGCAATAAACGCTACGATTGAAGCAGTTGCCAGTTGTACCACCGTTACCCGCCGCACATCCACTTTTCCCGCCCACGCGCTAATCAGGATAATTTCCGCCGCAATCGCCACCGCGCCAGCGAGCGTGATCCACTCTCCTTCGCCCAAAGCCAGCAAATTGCCTCCTGGCCCGGCGAGAAAAATCAACCCGATAAAAGCCAGCACAATGCCGACACACGGCATCAGTCCGGGCATACGTCCCAGACACAGCCATTGTAAAAGCGGTACCAGTGGCACGTACATCGCAGTAATAAACGCCGATTTACTGCTGGGAATAAACTGTAGTCCCCAGGTTTGCAGACTATAGCCCAGCGCAATGGCGATACCGATTGCCACGCCTGCTTTGAATTCCAGCCACGTTAGCTTATGCAATGTGCGTAACGACAAAAGCGCGACCGCCAGCGCGGCGGTGGCAAAACGCACGCCGACAAAGAAAAAGGGACCGCTCAGCGTGACAGCATATTGCACAGCCAAAAACGTTCCGCCCCAGAACATGGTGATCACAATGAGGATCGCCTCCTGGGGTTTAACAGAGAAGGAATAACGAGAAAGTAATGACATGAGACACCCGATTATCTGAATGTCATTAGTCTGCGTTGCGTTTTGTTACAGTTCAACCTTGCAGACAAAAAAAACCGCCGGAACGACCCGGCGGCGGTGGCGACGTAACGTCTGTCTCTGAACACTCAGCCGTCACGATATCTCTAACAGACAGCCCGACAATTACGATTTGTTATTGCCGTGACTATTCTTGCCCCCTTTTTTTCCTGCTTCTGAAGCGCGTTGCGGGTCATTCTTGAAGTTGCCCCCGCTGTGCTGGCCACCTTTTCGACCTGCTTCTGATGCTCTTTCGCGGTCTTCCGCAAAGTTGCCGGAACCGCCCCGATGGTTTGCCATTACTGACCTCCGTCATTGATTAGCCATCATATTGCATAGGTACTGAGGAGTGATACCTCACGCAGCGCAAGGGCCGTGCCCTGATTTTTACTGCGTGGGATTAAGCATAGTGAAGAGTAACCGGATAACCGGCGAACTGTAATATTCTGCAACAGGAATGGCCGCCAGATGTTAATAATCGCGGCATGAAATCAATAAGTCTTTCTTATGGCTACCAAATTCCGCTCGGTTAAAAATGTATCATTTTGCAACAAAAACAGTTGTTATAAAAATTGTTATAAATCAAAGAAGTGATTGTGAAATTTGCACTCCTGGCCGTACGTCATATCTTTAAAGGGAGGTAGCGAATCGCTACGGACACAGTTAACTCGAGGAGTAGTGTAAAATGGCAAAAGTTCTGGTGCTTTATTATTCCATGTACGGACACATTGAAACTATGGCCCATGCAGTTGCAGAAGGCGCAAATAAGGTAGATGGCGCGGAAGTGATTATTAAGCGCGTACCAGAGACCATGCAGCCTGAGATTTTCCTCAAGGCTGGCGGCAAAACCCAAAACGCACCAGTCGCCACCCCGCAAGAACTGGCTGATTACGACGCCATTATTTTTGGTACCCCGACACGCTTTGGCAATATGTCCGGCCAGATGCGCACCTTCCTCGACCAGACTGGCGGACTGTGGGCTTCTGGCGGCCTTTACGGCAAACTCGCCAGCGTATTCAGCTCAACAGGCACTGGCGGCGGTCAGGAACAAACCATTACATCAACCTGGACAACACTTGCCCACCATGGGATGGTGATTGTACCCATCGGTTATGCGGCGCAAGAACTGTTTGATGTCTCACAAGTTCGTGGAGGCACACCTTACGGCGCAACGACCATCGCCGGAGGCGACGGCTCTCGTCAGCCAAGTCAGGAAGAGTTATCTATCGCCCGCTATCAGGGTGAATATGTCGCGGGTCTGGCAGTAAAACTCAACGGCTAATCTTCAACAGGAGGATTCGAATGCCAACTCAAGAAGCGAAAGCTCATCACGTTGGTGAATGGGCAAGTCTGCGCAATACATCGCCGGAAATAGCCGAAGCCATTTTTGAAGTCGCGAATTATGACGAAAAACTGGCGGAAAAAATTTGGGAAGAAGGTAGCGACGAGGTACTCATCAAAGCCTTTGAAAAAACAGACAAAGATTCGCTCTTTTGGGGTGAACAGACTATCGAACGTAAAAACGTCTAGCGCTCAGACTCCCCCGCGAACACGGGGGAGTTTTTCTTTTACTTCGCCGCCTCATTCAGCACGCTGTCGAACTTATCTATCGGGCAAAAACCATCCGCATCTATCGGACATCCTTTCAGCTCAAGCGTTACGCGCTGCGCCGGGGATTTCAGCGTCAGAACGTCTGCATTACGCAACTGCTGCGAGCTCTGATACACATACTCGATTTTCATCAGATCACGATTTGCGTTGCTGTCATGCCAGCGCTGGAAGACAATCTTCCCGCCAATCGGCGTACGCTCGTTCTGATCGTGAAGCTGGTATGGTTTGAAATCCAGCGCGGTGAGCAGCGAAGCGATGTTTGAGTCATGTCCCACCAGCACGGTTATTTTCGGTGCTTTCGCGCGTTCAGTAACCAGCGCATTATCAATATATTTCACCAGAGGTTTGGCGACGTTCTGCGCCACTTCCGGGGAGGTGAACAGGCTGTCCTGATAGCCATTTTTCAGCTTCGACAGAACCTTCCACTGCTGATCCGATTTAATCTCGCCCCAGGCAACCTTGTCCATCGGGAAGCCTTCGTAATATTGCAGCGTGAAGGCATCAACCAGCGAATTTCCCACCTTTAGCGGCCCCGATACGCCTGGCTCCTGCTGGTATTTCGCGCTGAACGTATCTTTGGCATCGGTCAGGGAACACTGCTGTTTTTCTTTGCAGGATGGAGAGTCTTTGTAGTCGGTCATTTGCTCAAGCAACTGATAGCTATCGTTGAGCTGCATTTTACTACGCTCTTTCTCCATGGCCTGTACGGCCTGCTGGCTGAAGGCGGCGGAATCATCGGTGATCACCGGATTAAAGGTGGGATCCATGGTGCCCATTTTTTCCTGATGATGGACCGGAACATCGCAACCAGGGAAAGCACCGGTGACAAAGAACTGCGCCGTAGCAACAGTGCGCTGCAGGCTGTTAGCATAGGTATAAACCGTATCCGGTGCCGGACATTCGCCCGATTTCACCATCCCCTGCTCTGCCAGCCACTCTCGCATGTAGTGGCCCATATAGATTTCCAGCACACCGCCTTTGGTGGTGAGTTGTCCGCCGGGGACATCCCATTCTGGCCATTGCTTGGGGGTGGACTGTTCAAGAACGCTGCCATTATTGGCTAAAGGTGCACGTAAGTTATGCCGACTCATCATCAATACTTGTTGAAGCTGATAGCCTTCCGGCGCGGTCTGCGCCTGCGCGGCGGTTGACAATAATACAGCCCCTGCCACGGCTGCGGCGATTAACGATTTATTCATCCCTACGACCTCTTGTTGTTATCAATCACCACAGAGTGTGACAGATATATGACATTTTTCCGGGAACGCTTTCGCAAAAATGGGGCATCTACCGTGTCGTTTGGATGCCAAACTCCGTCTGAAGTTTGCGCACACCAAGTGGGGTAAAGGTAACGTGGCGGCTGCCTGTCTGCGTTTTTATCCATTGCTTTTCAATCAACCAGCGCAGCAGCGATGCGCCAAGCACGCCGCCGGGATGATAACGTCGTTCGCTCCAGTCCAGACAACCACAGGTTAATTTCCGCCGGGATGAGCCAGCAGTGAGGACAATCCCCATCAGCGCCAGCTTTTCCTGTCCAAGTAACGTCAGCGTTTCGCCATCCGGCGTTAACCACTGGCGGGAAACCAGCGTATCGAACAGCCTTACCGCCACCTCTCCAGCCAGATGATCGTAGCAAGTTCGGGCATGCCGCAAGCTTAGCGGCGTAGTAATTTTTCGTGGTACGGATGTGCTCCACGCCACGCCCATCAGGCGCTCCAGCAGTTCGGCGATATCGGGACTCGCAAGGCGAAAATAACGATGCCTGCCCTGCGCAAGCGCCACAACAAAGCGTTGTTCGCACAGACGCGCCAGATGCGCGCTGGCGGTCGACGCAGACACATCCGCCACAGCGCTAAGTTCGGTTGCAGTCCAGGCGCGCCCATCCATCAGGGCGCACAGCATACGCGAGCGCGACTTATCGGCCATTGCCGCCGCAGTAAGCGCCATTCTCGACTCCAGATCGTCCTCTTCTTCATTTAACACCACTGATGCCATAACGCCCCCTTTGACCCTAAATAGCTGAATGAACGATGCCATGAGAGCGCCCTAAAGTCACTGCACAGGTCACGCCGCTCGCAGCATCATCTCTACGCCAAGCCCGATCAGACAAAACAGAAAACAGCGTTTAAACACGAGCGGAGAAATAACTCTTCGCACACGGGTTCCTATCCACTGGCCAATAAGTGCAGGAACAATGGCCAAAGCCGACAAACTTAGGGATTGTACGGGCAGCGCGTTGTGCCACCACAAGCCCAGTGCTAACGCCAGTGTCGAAAACGTAAAAGAGATCCCAAGCGCCTGTACCAGTTCATCCTTTTCAAAGCCCAAAGACTGGATCCATGGCACGGCGGGCATGACAAATACCCCCGTTCCCCCCGTCAATAAACCGGTCACGAATCCAATGACAAGGGAAAGGGGTTTTTCACGCTGCGGATCCACGGTAATTTTCTTTCCCGCCAGCGTCCAGATAGCATAAGCAACCAGTGCCATACCAAGCGCAAACTGGGTCCGGGTTGTGTCGCCCCCGGTGATCCAGACACTGGCAAGCAAAGTGGCAATCACCACCGCCAGCAGCATAGGCCACAATCGTTGCAGCAATCGGCCAGTGTTACCACCACCGCCAAACTGAAACAGATTGCTAATTAGAGAGGGTAACAGCAACATCGCCGCCGCTGCGACCGGAGAAATAAGCGATCCGAGGATCCCCATCGCCACCGTGGGCAAACCCATACCGGTGACACCTTTCACCATCCCGGCGAGGACAAACGTGACGGTAATCATCATCACCAGGGAGGGTTCAAATGCGTATACATTGGCCATTCTTTATTTCCCCACAAAAAAAGATAAGCCAGGTTAAACGCAACTATGAATACTTGCTTCGTCGGGTGACGAAATATGCCATCCAATTATTCGCAGATAATCACTTCGCTGCGGATATTACGTGCACAATATAAGGTTCCGTCTGTCAGATACAATTGATGAAAGCACGTGTTATCTGGGATGTTGTGTAAAAGGGAACGCTCAGTATCAATGAACTCTCGTTGTATCCGATAATGAACCGCATCATCAGTTTCAAAGGAAACATATTCCCGTTTGGTATATGGTTTACTTTTTAATTTCACATATACAATGTATTGCACCGTACTGAATGTCAGTCCAGTTTTTGCAGCAATCTCTTTCAGATTTAGTGGTTCAGAAGACGTATAGAGAGTTTGTACCTGCTCAATACGTTTTTGATTGTAGGCTGATACCCGCAGGCTCAGTTTCAGTCGGTACGCCATATTGCGCACAACCGTAATATTAGTGCGAAGCATCCCCGCAATCTGCTCCGTCGTGAGAACGCCTGCATTTTCACGCAGGACGGCCAGACTCTCTTTATTCCACCTGAATGCCATATAGTGTTTCTCTTTGTATCGCGTTCATCGGGCGGCCAGTCGCGCAAACGTTGCATCTAACTCAGGCGGTTTCCGCATCCCCTGGTGTAATTCCAGTACACGACCGTCCCTGTCAATTAACACAGAGGTTGGCGTACCGATGACCTGATAGCGCTCCTGGGAAATCTTAAGCTGATCGCGGAGTACCGGGTAAGAAACCTGATGTTTCGCCAGTAAGTTATCTATGTTAACCGTCGCCGGATCGGTATTCACGGCCACGACCATAACGTTATCGCCCCACTTTTTACTTAGCGCTTCCAGCGCGTCCATTTCGGCAAGACAGCCACCGCATCCCGCCGACCAAAAGTTTAGATAAACAGCCTTTCCACGCCAGCGTTCAAGCCCTGCTTCTCCCCCCTGCAGGTCGAATGTTGCCAGCGCCGGGGCTTGCTGCCCAACCACCAACTTCTCTTCTTTACATCCACTAATCAGAACCAAAATGGAGAAAGTTAATATGTTAATCCAGCGCATGTTGATTCGCCTCCTCACCCTGATATTTGCCATGCTGCAAACGGATAATACGATCGGCAAATAACCCAAGCGCCGGATTATGCGTCACCATCACAATCGTGCGCCCCTGCCGATGCAGGTCAGTGAGTAGATCCAACACCCGCTGTTCATTCTCTTCGTCAAGGTTACCCGTAGGTTCATCGGCAAAAATCACCGGCGGCTCATTGACCAGCGCCCGGGCAATGCACACCCGTTGCTGCTCTCCCCCAGAAAGTTGACTCGGCAGGTGTGTTACTCGATGCCCAAGACCGACTTGTTCCAGAACCTTTCTGGCCGCCGCTTCATCTACCACGCTATGGTAGTGTTGCGCCAGCATGATATTCTCCAGCGCGGTTAAAAACGGGATCAGATGAAACTGCTGGAATACCAACCCTATTTTCTCAGCACGAAAACGGCGACGCCCCTCTTCATCCAGTGCGGCAGCATCAATCCCATCTAAAAACACCTGACCTTCTGTCGCGGTGTCCAGGCAGGTCAGAATATTCATCAGTGTCGTTTTACCCGAACCAGAAGCGCCCATAATCGCGACAAACTCCCCCTGCACTATTTGCAGGTTAATGTCATCTAAGGCGGTAACATCGCCGAACCGTTTATATAAATGGCGGGTTTCAATCGCCATTGACGGGGTCTGCACAACGGACATTGCGTTACTCTCCTTTCAACACTTTTGCGGGTTCGACGCTAACCGCGCGACGGACCGGAACAATCGCCGCCAGAATGGCGACCAGTAAAGATAATGTCAGGGTGATGGGCAGCACTGGCCAGCGTAGCGCTATTGCGGCATTGAATACGGTCAGTCCCAGTAGTTGGGCCAACATGTACCCTAAGATCCACCCACAAACCACTGCAGCCAGCGCGATAATGCAGGTTTCAAGGAGAATTTGCCGGACAATATCACCGTTGCTGGCCCCCAACGCTTTTTGCAGCGCAAATTCCCTGGCCCGCTCACCCACAATGGCCATCAACGTGGTATTCACGCACAAAGATGACAGCGCAAGGATCACAACCGATACCAGCCCCATTAACCCTTTTATTTTATCCAGTACCTGTCCTTCTGATGCGGAGACTTTCCGTATAGGACGGATCTCCAGATCCGGGTATTGAGCCTGCAATCGGCTGGCATAGTTTTCCACCTGACCGACATCGTTACTGACACTCAGCAGCCCATGGCTGATTTTATCGGGCTGATGCAACCACGCCTGCGCCACATCAAGACTCACAATTAGCATGTTATCTGTCGCATCACCGGCTTCAACAATGCCTTTTATCTGTAAGTTTTTGCGCTGATTGTGATCCACCAGGATGATGTTATCGCCCGGTTGGACGTTAAGACGCTCAGCCAATTTGACGCCAATCATCGCATTGCGATCGTCAAAGCTAACACCAATCCAACTCCCCTGAACCTGCCAGTACGGCACCAGCTTTTGCAAGGATTCAAACCACACGCCGACAATCACCACCTTCTCCAGCTCGGTACGCGCCATACCGTAAAGCCAAGGACTGGCTCCGTGAACCAGGCCTTGCGGTGCCTGATCTAAAATAGTCTGCAACGCTTGCTGCGGCATGCTGGAGCCATGGCCTGGCCCGATGTAGAAATTTGCGCCAAAGGTCCGCAATTCTTCACTCATTTTGGTATTGATGTCGAACCACACCGCAGATAGCGCGGTCACAATGGTCGCCCCGACCATCAATGCGGCAAATACTACGCTAACTCGCTGAAAACGCAGACGCAGCGCCCGCCATACCAGCAACCAGAGCATGGTACGTTTAGCGGCCATACAGCACCTCCACAGGATACAGGCGGGCAATACGGCGGGCCGGGAACCAGGTGCCAATCAGGGCAATCAGGACCGCAATAACCAATACACATGGCACCACAATCCAGGCAAAATTTAATGGCGCATCAAATAGCATCAGGCCAATCGCTTTCGCCATTCCCCATCCAGCAACACATCCCAATGCCCCACCGGCCAGTCCACTGGACGCGGCTTCAAGATAGAACAACAGCATGATTTGCCACTGATGCGCGCCAAGCGCCTTCATCAGGCCGATCTCTTTAGCGCGCTCCATAATGGTGCTGGTCATCAGTGACGCGATTCCCATAGCCGAAGCTGCCAGTGCTGCGACGGTCACGACGGCCATCAGCAACTGAATTTTATCGATTACAACCCCCTCAGATGCAGCAACCTGCCACACAGGGCGAACTTCTGCACCGGAAATAGCCTCCTCCAGTTGATGAGCAATGGACGAGACATAGGCCGTGCAGTACCAAAGGTCGTACTCTTCAGCATTCAGTGCATCGAGATTTTCACGCGCCCGACGCGACAACTCATTTTCCGGCACCGTCAGCGCTGAGACACGAATGGCCTGCACTTTGCCGGGTAAATCCAGCAACGTTTGCGCCGTGCTCAACGGCATAACCAGTTGGTTATCCTCATCCCCGCCGCTGGAGAGGATGCCGCTGACGGTCACATTCACCGTTGTATTGCTGGTACGGATCACCAGTTGATCGCCTGGCTTCCAGCCCGTTTGTCGTGCCAACGCATGCCCTACCAGTGTTTGAGGAGCATCACCAGCAGGCTCTTGCGGCCAGTGGCCTGTCACTTGCCAGAATGGGCTTACCGTTTTTTGCCCCGTCTCAAACCCTTCTTCATCTGGAATATCTACCGGTTGGCTGAAGAAGGTGCCGAGAATACGTACTTCTTTGCCGTTAACGTCGACATCACCGCCAAGCATAGGGGCAAAGCCGACAATGTTGTTGCGCCAGAAAATATCCTTAATGTTGGGGAGTTCCGCTTCATCAAGGAAATCCTGTCCTGATAGTGGATTACTGTTTTCACTGAAAAGTGCAGGCAGCGCCGCCTGTCCGGCAGGTTCAATCAAAATATTGGCACCATAGGACTTCAATTCTCTGGACATTTTATCGCCAATATCAATCGACACCGCCAGCAGGGCGGAGATAAGGCTGGACGCAAGAAAGACGGTCATAATAGCCAGCCCCTTGCGTCGGAGATTACGCCCCCAGGATTGTCGTAACATTCGCCACAGCATTTTGTTACTCCTCCCTCAATTCAGCAGGGACGAACTGTTCCGGAGTTTTACGGAAGCGATCGTAATTGGCCTCGGACGAGAAAAACCAGGTTTTGCCACCATAGCTGTATTTGTAGTCAGCAGAAGTATTGGTCAATGTGGAACCATCAACCGGGTCGGTCACCTTGATGGTCATGACCGTCGAGAAGTAATTCACGCCAGCAGCCAGCTCTTTACCTGGGATCACCAGCTCTTTCTCATCATTACGCCAGTTTTCAATTGGCACCGGATTGCAACCACCAGGTTTACCAATCGAAGGAATGAAAATGTGTACCCCGCATGCCACGCAGATAACCTGATTACCTTCCATCACGTAACCCTGATCGCCACACAGTAGACAGGCATCAAAAACCACCCCCAAACGCAACTTGTCGGGATAGCGGTTAATCACGAAAAAACGTACCGCTTTACCATCATCGGCCACCCAAACAAAGCGGTGCAGCTTGCCATCACGGAGTCGTTCTATTGGCAGATGAACCATGCCATCACTGGCAAGTTGTACCGGAATGGCTTCTGACAACTGCGGCGGTTGAGAGGCGACTTTTTCCCACCACAGTTGCCCGGCGATCACCACCACCGCACAACCTAGCGTGACCAGCCAAAGACGAAACGCATTTCGACGATGCGCCAGCGCCAGTCGATAAGCAATCGGCTCATCGGCTTTACGCGTCTGGCGGATCGCGCGTAACAACGCCGGTACCCAGCACAGTGCCAGAGCAAGTAATAAGGCGGCCCCCAACCAGTTATACATCGCCGCGTTGTTTGTCACTTTGGCCACGAAACTCAATAGCGATTTCGCCAGCGGTAGCACCTGCAGTTTCATTAACAGCAGCAACAAATTACCGCTTAATGGCAGCCAAATCATGACCATCAGAATCAGCGTCAACGGCCAGTAGAGTCCACGAATACGACGCAACAGCATGGCGCTCAGTACCCCCGCCAGGCAGAGGATCGCAAATGCCAATAGCATTGCCGTCAGATTCAACAGCAGATCGGTATTTAGCACATGGGTGCTGGTTAATCCGCCGAGATTGGGATCCAAAGCCCAATGTCGGGCTGCGCCAAACACCAAAATCCCTTGCCACAGGTAGCGAATGCGCTTTGATACCCACCAGAAGCTCAATACAAACAGCAGCGTAATCATCACTTCTGTGCCAACCAGCAACAATTGCACTGGCTGCGAGCCGCGGAGGGTAAGTCCCACCAGCACGCCAAGGATTAAGCCTGTGAATAAGGTCCAGACGAGTGGGCGCAATGAAGGGGGATCGATGCGACTCCAGAGAACCCCGGAGAGCAGCGCAATGCAGAAAAAAACCTGTAGCGTCGTGACAAAAAAATAACTCATAACATCGACTCTGTACGGCGGATTGAATGATGTAACTATCCAGGTACATCGATAATTTAGAGCCTGCCCATCAGGGGGATAAGTTCGCGGTCAGTTAAGACATGAGCAGCGCAAAACAAATCGTGGGTACACTTCGTACGTAAGATTGTGAGCACTGCCCGGTCCAAAATGGCAAATCAAGCAGCCTGATGGAAAAGCGCTTAGTTCAGGCCGACGTATTTAAATTCATAACTCACATCAAATGGTTTCCACCAGCGACCAACGCCGGTCTCACTGTCTGTATGACGGTGCATACCTGCTTTTGACGGCGGTTCGATGTGATAGGTCACTTTATAGTTACCCACCCCCATCATTTTGATGTTCGCACCGTAATGAGGGCCATCGCTGGCAACCATCGGCATGAACGTACCTTCTTGTTTTTCACCCGTATCACTGTTAATCAAGGTGTAACTGATAGTCAGATAAGGGATCCATTCGCCTGCGCCAAAACCATTTTTACTGCCTTCCACGGCATGAATATCCGCCTCAAGGTGAATATCGGCTTTTGCTGCCGGTAATCCCATGCCACGCGGTTCCATATCGATTGGCTGCAGGTACACAGCGGCCAGTTCCATCTCATTCATGGTGACAGGCTCGCCTGCCGGATACTCCTTAAAGGCAAACGCTGCCGGAGCAGTGAAAATACCGGCCATCACTGCACTGGCAATCAGGGTTTTCTTCATGGTCATCAGACATATCCTCTCGTCTCAAATAACAGCTATAGATTAGTTTTTATCGTTTCCCCAGGAACAGTGCTTTTCCGCCGCATCACCCACAGCGCCACCAGCGCCGCAAGTAGCAATATGGTCTGCGGTAATAACGTTTCCACGTAGGGATAAATTCCCAACCAACTGATTTCAGGGAAGCCGTTAATCAACGTTGGCTGGAACAGCTTACCTTCCACCAGTTCCAGAACCCCTTTGCCCGCAAATACAAAGGCCATCAGGTACATAAAACTGCCGGTAAACATAAAGAACGGCTTCAAAGGCAGGCGTACAACCGAGTAGCGCATGATGAGCCAGGCGACCAGCAGAACAACACAGCCGATAACAAAACCTGCCGCAATCGCCATATGCCCAGAAATATCATTCGCATCCCCGATAAGGGCGTAGTAAAACAGCACGGTCTCCGCCCCTTCGCGGTAAACCGCCAGGAAGCTGGTAAGCCACAGTCCAACCAGTGAACCACGGGAAAGTGAGTGGGACAGTTTCCCTTCCAGCCATGCTTTCCAGTGGCGAGCCTCGACTTTAGACAGTAACCAGTAGCTCATGAAGAACAGCATGACGACGGCAATCAGCATCGTTACGCCTTCCAGCAGTTCTCGGCTGGCGCCGGAATTCGTGAACAGGAGTTGGAATATCACAGCGGTAATAACGCTTGCGATTAACGCGACAATCACCGACTGGCGAATTAACGGAAGCTTATCCTGGTGATTGTTTTTCACCATATAAGCCACGATGGCCGCCACAATAAGCAGGGCCTCCAGTCCTTCGCGCACGATAATCATCAGGCTGTAGAGCAGCAGGCTCCACTGGGTTTCTTCTCCTTCCCCCAACATCACCACTGCTTTTTGTAAATCCTGCTCCAGTGCGCTGGCTTCAGCGTTGAGTCTTTCCACTGGCTGACCCGCTTTCATCAGACTAACCAGACGCGTGAAGTAAGCCTCCAGCGAGGTTTTAAATGCCGAATCGCGAGAACCGATTTTGTTTTCCATACCGCTAGCTTCAAAGCGGTCAAAATAACTGTCTTGCACATCCAGAATGGCATTCTTCGCATCGCCCTCCTGGTAACGGGCAATCGCTTTCTGAATACTTTGATGGATACCCAACGAGACGGCAGCCCAGTCTGCGCGGGCTATATCATCCTGTGCCGTGGGCGTATTCCCCGTGTTTTGCACCGCCGTGACCTGCTGTTCGTCACGGGTAGTAGGCAGACCAGGCAGAAGATCCTCAATATCCTGTAACAACGTCGTGACCTGATAAGAGACATCATTAAGGCGATCCGGCTCTGCGGTGAGCGCAATCAACGCAGAAAATTGCTGGTTAATCGCAGCAGCGTCTTTTGCCGATCGATTCTGTCTGACCGACATTTCCATCTCTGAGTTTTTAAAACCTTGATAGTGCGCTTGTTGAACGTTCTGGCTGGCTACGCTTAAATTCCCGGCCTGATAGTTATTTACTGCCTGAGCCAACAAATCGTCGATAACGCGAAAACTTTCTTGCCAGTGTACGGCGATATCTGTCCTGGAAAACGCATTGTGCTGCTCTTCGGCAACCAGGCGATGTCCGCCATCTAACACAGGTTCAACTTCGCGCAGCGAGGCTTTGAGCCAGTCGATTTTAGACTGCACGTCAGAGAGCGATTTTTTTTCGCCAATCATGCGACGAATCTCACCAAAAGCGCTTTCCATCTCATAACTTTTGCTGGCGGAAATGTTGATTCGAATAGGACCTTCAAGGTTTTCAAATACCTCAAAGTAAGCCATTTGCACCGTTCGCCGCGCTTCATCAGTTTGTTGCTGAGAGTAAAGTTCTGCTGTTTTATCAAGACGTTGTTCAATATCCTCAATTAACGGAGCATAGTTTGTTGCGGCCCATACATGAAGGCTTACAAGCAAGCTACACAAAGTGGTCAGCAGGAAAACACAGAACTTACGCACGGTACGCATCCCGTAAAATACAAATGATAATTATTATCATTATCGATTTTAGCTTGCGTTGTACATGACCTGGATCATAAAAATGTCAATAGGTAACAAGTTATGTAAATTTATCTCATGAAAATGTGATGAATACGAAATTGAGACATTCGGGATTTATTAATGATGCCGTCAATACAGGAGAATTTATCGGTGATATGGAATTGAGTTGCCCCATACTCACTGACGTAAATGAGGCCGGCAATGAGTATGAAGATAAACGTTATTTAAAACAAAAGCGATCAGGGAACTATTATATCAGGGCCACGAGTAATCCGTTGCAAAAAACGGCCGTAACCCTGTTCGCCTGTCCAGTAGTTGATGCTTCTCTCAACCCCATTCGATGTCAGGGTCGCACCAGAAATACCATCTACTGTATATTCATCGATATTCTGTGGTTTCTCCTGAGTTATTCTTAGTGCTGGCATCCAGTTATTATCAACCACTTTTTTACCCGGCCATTGCTTGCGCCAACTCTCATCTTCCACTCTGGCTCCCAAAAAAGGAGTTTCCCGCTGCTGATAGTAATACAGGTTTTTAACCGTACGTCCGTCTGGGTCAAGAGCCAGAAAGGCATACATCATTGACTTCGCGCCCTTACCGAAAACAGGGAGTATAATTTGTTGAATTTTATTGCTTTTATCTTTTACAAGATATACATCTGCAATCGTACAGCGCTGATGGATCTTCGCGGGATCATGTTCCGGAGCGAGTTTTTTACATCCCTGCGTCTGGACGTCATCAGCTACCCATTCACCGGAATCCAGATTAACCTTACGCGCTAAAATATAACGTTGATACAAATTGTTAATTGTTTTTTTATCCTGCGCATCTGATTTCAACAGGCCTGAAGCATGCAGAATAGCGGCATGTTTCTCTTCACCGGTAGGTTCAGCGAGTTCCCCCTGATACATCATAAACCAGACAATAGCAGCAATAAAAATAAGGATACAAAAAAACATCATTGATATAACAATAACTTTACCCTTGCGCATTATTCTTTAATCCCTGCGAGAAATAAGATATTTAAAACATCATCAGATATGCCATTACCTTTGTGGATTTGCAACTACAGAAAAAATCAAAAATATATAACTATTAGTATATAATTTCAGGATCCAATATCAGAACAACATGTTTTTCTTACCTTTTTATCGTAAAAAAATGCCGGGTTTCCCCGGCATCAGAATCAGACGTTTTTTGCCCACCAGAGGCGTAGCTTCATTCCCCAGTAACTGGTCCAGCCGCTGGTTGTCGACACCACGCGACCGTGCGACATCACGACCAGCGTTGGCGTGACGCTGATGTCCCAGCTGCGGGAGATGGCTCCGTCGGCATCGTTGATGACGGGAAAGTCTACGCCTTTACGCGCCAGCCAGCGCGTCACCTCCGCCTCATTACCAGAACGCAGCGCAATGGTTATCACGTTCTCGCCTTCTGAGTACAGTCTGGCGACTTCCGGTGTCGTGAACCGACACACGCCGCACCAGCTCGCCCAGAAATAGATCAGCACTGGATCCTCTTTGCTGAGCGAGGCCAGCGTAACGTTTTCACCATCCAGCGTCTGCAAAGGCGTACTGTCAAACGCTACGGGAAGCTGGGGCGCTCGCCAGGCATCCATCAACAACATCGCCCCGGCGAATAACACCAGTAAGATCAGTCCTTCGCGCAGCCAGCGGCGCAGTTTACTGACCATTTGCGGCCGCCAGTTTTTCTTTGACCACCTCTTCCAGTGTTTCCCACGGTACTGCACCCGGGATCAGCTCATCGCCAATAATCGTTGCAGGCGTGCCTCGCACACCGACCAGACGTGCCAGTTGCAAGTTGGTGCTCAGCGTCTCCTCACTTTGTGCATCCAGCGTCACAGGGCTGGCAGCGGCTTTCTCCTGTGCCTGTTTAATACTCACTGCCGTGTGGTAGCCCTTCTTCTGCATCAGTTTCTCATGTAACGCCAGAAACTGCTGCGGATGCTCACGCCAGGTCGTCAGCGCGGTTCGCGCCGACAGAACCGAACTCTCCCCTTTAAACGGCAGCGGTTTAATCACCACCGCCACATCAGGATATTTCTGTACAATCTTTTCCAGCATCGGATCCAATTGCTTGCAGTATGGGCAGTTGTAATCGGTGAAGTTTATCAGGGTCAGTTTTGCCTGCTTTGCGCCAATCCGCGGGCTGTTGGGATCGTTAAACAGGGCTTCCTGAATTAATGCTTCAATTTGCTTTTCCTGTTCCGGGGTAAACGGTGCAGGTTCTTTCGCCACGCTGACGGCAGAAAACAGGGTTAGCAGCAGGACAATCATCATTTTCATGGGTTCACTCCTTTGGCATCGGCCAGTGTATTCAGCAGCACATCGCGGGTTAACAACGTCGGCAATGCCTGACCTTGCGGCAAACCGGGACCATAAATTTGGTTGAACGGCACAGCAACCTGGCCGCGTTTTTTCAGGAATTCGGTGATCGCTTCAGAGGGCAGCGTCCAGTCACCCCGCAGAGCCACCACATCGGGTTGTTGCAGTGCAGTCTGGACATCTTCTTTTTGTAGAACATTGAATTTATTGACTTTACAGGTAATGCACCAGTCAGCCGTCACATCTACAACTACGCGCTTATGCTGAGCCAGTGCATCTTCAATGGCCTGCTCGCTCAGCGGTTGCCAGTTCACACTCTCTTTGGCTGTACTTTGGCTTGCGAACCCCAGGTGCGGGAGCAGCAATGTTGCCAGCCAAATAGCCGAGCCAAGCATCATCACGCCAAGAAGACGCCGCAAGATATTCATCCAACGCCCCGGACGCGGCAGACGCAGCGCCAGACCCGGACGCAGTGCCACCAGCAACCATGGCAAACTCATCCCCAGCCCGAGCGCGAGGAACAGCCCCCATAGCGTCGGCAGCGAGGCGGTCAACGCCACCGCCACCGCCGTCCCCAGGAACGGCGCACTGCACGGCGTGGCAAGCAACGTCGCAAACGCGCCCTGCCAGAAATGCCCTGACAAACCGTTACCGCCGCGAGTTGCCAGTATGGTGGTCATTGCTGAAGGAAGGCGAAATTCAAACAGCCCAAACAGGCTGGCGCTGAACGTCAGCATCACCAGCATCATAAAGCCGATAAACCACGGACTCTGGAACTGGATCCCCCAACCAAGCGCCTGATTGGTCAGGCGCAGCACCGTCATCAGCAGCGCGAGAGCCATAAAAGAGACCAGGATCCCAGCCACCGATGCCAGAAACTGACGGCGGATCTGACGACGGCTTTTTTCCTCAACCAGTAAAATCGAGCCCAGCTTCATGCCCAGAACCGGTAAAACGCAGGGCATCAGGTTGAGAATCAAACCGCCCAATAACGCCATAAGCGCCACTTGCCACAGCGGGAGTGAAGCGTTTTCAATAACCGGGGCTTCGCCAATCGTAAGACGACTTTCCTGGGCAACGCCGTTATCAGCCAGAACCAGTGTAAGTTGTTTACCACGAAGATTCGGCGCCCCTTCCCCCCAGCTGTCATGAACCGGAACCGTTGCCCGTAGTATTTCGCCCTCTACGCGGATTTGCGGCATACCAAAATCCGCATCATCAACGGTGTCCAGGTACAGGCCTGGCGCAGACCAGCCCCCCACACGACGAGCCTCAACCACCAGCTCTCCGGCTTGCGCCCCGGCACTAAGCGCATCGGTCAGCCCGCTGGCCAGCGGTATCTGCCCCATCGCTTGCGCATAGTCATGAGCAAAAGACGGGTCCTGGACGCTCGGCGTCACGGAAAAGGGAAAATCCGTTAACAGGCAGACATTGCTGCAGGTTGATAGGGTCAATACACCGTTAAGGGCGGCTGGCGTGGTGCCACGTACTACCATCGGGAAGGTGACATTATCGTGATATCCCTGGGTGGTGATATTGGCGACCTCAAAACGCGCGGGAGTCGGCCAGTACCAATCAACAGCAGGCATTTTATCTTTCCAGGCGATGGACGGTGCTACACCGCCCTCACCCGGCGATCGCCAGTAGGTTTTCCAGCCATCCTCCAGTTTAACATCGAGCAGCAGACGGGTTTCACCGTCTGCTGCTGTATCGGCACGTAACCGCACACTGGCGTGATTGTTATCGGGTGAACGCAGCCAGCCGATATCAGCCGCCCAGGATACGGGCAGCCATAGCAATAACAGGCAGAGCAGCGCCTGCCTGGAAACAGTCTTCATATTTTTTCTCCGTGAATAATTATCTAACAGTCTGCAACGGCTGCGCTGTCATTCACGGAAGACACAAAATCGGAGATGCACCCGGAGAGTGGGCGGCGAGATAGCGCGCGGAGGGAAAAAAGGTAGGCGAAATGCCCGCACGGGTGCCAACAGCGACAGCAGCAAACATAGCACCAGAATCGCGCCTTCAAACAATACTGGCGGTGCAGCCAGCAATGATTTTGCGCTTAGCTCACAAGGCGTAACGGGCGAAGCTTCATCGGTATCGGCCTGGGCGCTCGCGACAACAGCAGTGGTCGTGGTGTTCATCTGCAACGCGTGCAGACCCGCCATGCGCTGCGCGGTGCATACCATCACCACAACACATGCCAGGCAGAGGAACCACCATCCCATCCGTTGACGTTTCGCCATTATACCCTCACTGATTGACGCGAGTTATCTTAGTCACTGGCGAGGTTTTGGCAACCTTTACCCTGTAAAGTTATGTCGGCAGAGGCCGGTCAATTCTCATTCCGCTCCAGCGCGCTGCCCAGAAATGATAATTAATATTGTTAATTAATTTCATTATTGCAAAATAATGACGCTAATAAAACAAAGCTAAAAATATCACGGGGTTTATTATTTACTATTCACAAAGCGTCCCTACAAGTATTTCACCACTGCCATGAAATTGAATGACAAGTATGCCAGTAGATATGCCTGCGTAAATGAAAGTAAGGGCCAGCACATTTTCGGATAAATATTGTATTATAACTTACCGCCATGAACATTATGTTCATCATCAAAACAATTGTTTGTTAAATGTTATTTAGAGTATATGGAAATGAAAAAAATCTTACTTCCTCTTCTAGGCCTGATTTTTACTGTGAGCGTTCAGGCAGCAACATTTACCGATGGCAAGGAATATATTTCACTTGAAAAGCCAGTTGCGTCAGCGCCCGCTGCGCTAAAGTTCTTTTCATTTTATTGCCCTTCATGCTACCAATACGATGAAGTTCTGGAAGTCACTGATAATGTGAAAAAAGCATTACCTACTGATGTCAAACTTACTGAGTATCACGTTGATTTCTTAGGTCCGTTGGGGCCGGAGATGACGCACGCGTGGTCTGTCGCTATGCTGTTAAACGTGGAAGATAAAGTAAAACCTTTACTGTTTGATGCCGTGCAGAAAAAACAAACTGTTAAAACAGCAGATGATATTCGCAATGTATTTATCCGCGCTGGTGTCAGTGCAAATGACTATGATGCTGCATGGAATAGCTTTGCCGTAAAATCATTAACGGCGAAGCAACAGGAGTTGGCTAAAGCGGTAGACCTGAAAGGTGTACCGGCTATCTTTATCAAGGGTAAATATATGATTAACCCGAAAGAATTAAAATCAGATAACGTTAACGCTTTTGTCCAGAACTACGCTGATACCGTTCGTTTTCTTTTTTCCAGACCTTGATAAGCCGTTAATATTACTGACGCACCACCAACAGGAGCCAGAGCCTGTTCTGGCTCCTGTTGCTACAGGCAGACATTATTGACTGTCAGCTGTCATATACGCTGGCAGAACCTTATTCAGAGGCGTAATCCTTCAAAACAGAGGCAACACGTATTCTGTAGTATGAAAAAATCAACTGCTTACCCTCCTGTTGTGCGGCCTGATGCCTGACGTTGCATTTCCACCTGCGCACTGCATCCTCATCCTCCCACCATGAAAGTGACAGCATTTTCCCGGGCGTATTAATGCTCTGAAATCGTTCGATAGAAATAAACCCAGGGATCTCTGCCAACAACAGCTTCAGCTCTGAGGCCAGTTGAAGATATCGCTCTCCAGCCTGAGGATGCACATCTGCTTCAAAAATAACGGCGATCATTCAGTATCTCTCCCATGTTAATTTCAGCCACTCTATTACTGGATAAAATGCGATGCTTCGCTCAACAACGAACAGTCTGGTGAAAAGGGAAAATGTGAGTATGACAGGTAAATAAACAAGCAGGCTCACCGCATTAGCCGGTGACCCTTTTATGACCTGCGCCCCCTTTTTCATGGTTGGCATTCGCGCCTATCGGGATTACCCTAAACTTAACGGTGATACCTTTTGAGAGGGATTGCCTTCTTCATGTGTTGATTTACACGAGAGAACGCTATGGAATTAAAGGATTATTACGCCATTATGGGCGTGAAGCCGACAGACGATCTCAAGACAATCAAGACCGCCTACCGTCGTCTCGCGCGAAAATACCATCCCGATGTCAGCAAAGAACCCGACGCTGAAGCTCGTTTTAAAGAAGTTGCCGAAGCCTGGGAAGTACTGAGCGATGAACAGCGCCGCGCCGAATACGACCAGCTGTGGCAGCATCGCAACGACCCGCAGTTTAATCGTCAGTTCCAGCAAGGAGAAGGTCAAAGCTACAGCGCTGAAGATTTCGACGATATCTTCTCTTCAATTTTTGGCCAGCACACACATCAGTCACGGCAGCGCCACGCCAGTCGCGGGCATGATATTGAAATCGAGGTCGCCGTTTTCCTCGAAGAAACCCTTGCTGAGCATAGCCGCACCATCAGTTACAACCTGCCGGTATACAATGCGTTTGGCATGATCGAGCGGGAAATCCCCAAAACCCTCAACGTTAAGATCCCGGCCGGTGTCGGCAATGGGCAGCGCATTCGCCTGAAAGGTCAGGGAACCCCTGGTGAAAACGGTGGCCCGAACGGTGATTTGTGGCTGGTGATTCATATCGCGCCGCATCCGCTGTTTGATATTGTTAATCAGGATCTGGAAGTTGTCGTTCCGCTTGCCCCATGGGAAGCCGCATTGGGCGCAAAAGTAACTGTACCAACACTCAAAGAGAGTATTTTGCTGACCATCCCCGCAGGAAGCCAGGCTGGACAGCGATTACGTATCAAAGGCAAAGGTCTGGTCGGTAAAAAACAGACTGGCGACCTGTACGCGGTCATCAAAATCGTGATGCCGCCGAAACCTGACGACAACAGCGCCGCCTTGTGGCAACAGCTGGCGGATGCGCAGAAGTCCTTTGATCCGCGCAAAGAGTGGGGGAAAGCATAATGGCTAACGTGACCGTTACCTTTACCATTACCGAGTTTTGTCTGCATACCGGTGTTTCTGCAGAAGAACTGAATGAAATTGTCGGTTTAGGGGTAATCGAACCCCGTGAAGATGAGACCTTTGATGACCATGCACTGACCGTGGTGCAACGCGCACTGCGTCTGCGCCATGAACTGGCGCTTGACTGGCCAGGAATTGCCGTCGCACTGACGTTGCTCGAGGAGAACGCGCAACTGCGGCAGGAAAACCGCTTTTTGCGCCAACGCCTGTCCCGATTTATTAGCCATCCGTGAATATGTTAAGAGTGCGGCGATGAGCCGCACCTACAGGTAAGCAGGGCGTATTTTTTATAAAAAACCAAACTCATCAGATTCGATTTCTCGGCTACGGATTGCCCAGCTCGGTACCTGCCCGGCAGATATTCAGAAAAACTGTGGATGAATGACTCTATCCGCGTCAGCTTTTTAGCCAGAAATAACGTTTATGGGTAACCGTCTCACTAGTACCGACAATGTCCTTCTGCGCAACGCATCAATTTGCTGATGATCTGAACTTGCCCCCCAGGCAAACACTACTGGACTGGCCTGGGTTCAGTTAAGGCTTTTACAGGTCATGAATACATCATGGCCATGCCTTCAGCCACGCCAATATGGAAAGACTTTCAATGTGCAGTTAAATTGCAGCGTATAGCACTAAAAAGAAAAGCCTGGGATTGGGGTAGGCAAGTGTTTGAATGTTACATAAGGGGATTGGTGAAGATTGCAAGTCTATTCTAATGCTTCAAAAGCAAAAAGGGGTTACCTTTCGGTAACCCCTTTTCATGTTTGGCGGAAGCGTAGAGATTCGAACTCTAGAACCCTTTCGGGTCGCCGGTTTTCAAGACCGGTGCCTTCAACCGCTCGGCCACGCTTCCAATGAGGCGCACTATAAACATCCCGAACGAACCTGTAAAGCACCAATGTGTTCGTTTGCCTGAAAAACAGCCAAAATGTTGTTAATCGACTTAAATAACAACAAATTGACCGTTTATTCAGCACAAATCCGGGCTGCTGCTGTTTACTGTTTTTTGATGTACATATCTTTGGTGTAGTAGTTTCCCCGGTTATCCGGTGCAAATCCCCCCACCCATGGCTTCACCAGATGGGTACGAACATAGTGGTAAACCGGAATCGCTGGCACATCTTCCCCTAAAAGGTCTTCAGCCTGCTGGTAATATTTGCCTCGCTCCTGGAGCGAAGTTGCTTTCGCCGCATTGTGCATCGCTTCGTCAAAGGCTGGATTACTGTATCGGGTGGTGTTTTCACTATCACCTGTGCGGAAAATATTGAGGAAACTCGACGCATCGTCGTAATCCGCTATCCATGCATAGCGTACGACGTCAAAATTGCCGGTGTGCATGGTATCCAGCATCGTTTTCCATTCCTGGTTCTGCAGTTTTGCCTCAACGCCAAGATTTTTCTTCCACATTGACGAGGCGGCAATCGCGATTCGCTGATGCGTTTCGAAAGTGTTGTAGAGCAGATTTAAGTTAAGCGGATGCTCAGGGCCGTAGCCCGCTTCCGCCAGCAGTTTTTTTGCCTCGGCAATGCGTTTGTCGAGTGGCCATGATGCGTAGTCCGGCGCGTGTAATTTTACCCCGCCAATTTCAGGCTGGCTGATAACCCACGCCGCACGCTGTCCCTGTCCCATCACCTTTTGTGCGATGATGTCCTTATCCAGCGCCATATTCAACGCCCGACGCACGCGTGGGTCGTTAAACGGCGCACGCGTGGTATTAAACTGATAATAATAAGTTGAAAGCTGAGGTGAGACATGGAGTTCATCACCCATCGTCTTTTTCAATTGAGCGAACTGATTGACCGGAACACTAAAAACAATATCGATTTCCCCGGCTTTGTAACGGTTAACGTCTGCAGCCTCTGAACTGATGGGCAAATACGTCACTTTATTAATGACCGTGTGCTGATCGTCCCAGTAATGCGGGTTGCGCACGGCAACAATCCGCTCGTTGACGACCCACTGCGACAACTTATACGCACCACTGCTGACAAAGTGCTCCGGACGAGTCCACTTATCGCCAAAGCGGCCAATCAGCACTTTATCCAGCGGGACCAGTGATGGGTGCGCCAGCATCGCTAAAAATGCCGCTGTCGGCTGCGTCAGGGTAATTTCCAGCGTGGTGTCATTCAGTGCCTTGACCCCAAGCGTCGCGGGATCTTTTTTCCCCTGAGCAATATCAACCGCATTTGCGACATGTATATTGCCCAGATAAGAGGCATAGGGTGAGGTAGTTTGCGGTGAAACCAGGCGCTGCCAGCTCCAGACGACATCCTGTGCAGTAATAGCCGATCCATCTGACCAGGTTATGCCTGGACGTAAATGAAAGATCCAGACAGTGTTATCTTTATTCTCCCAGGAGGCAGCAAGACGGGGCGCAATAGTGCCATCCAGGTTTACGGCCACCAGTCCATCGAACATATCGCTGATTAAATTAAACTCAACGTTGCTTTCAACTTTATGCGGATCCAGTGAGGCTGGCTCACTGCCGTTATTTCTGACCAGTTCTTGTTGAGCTGCCAGTTCTGTGCCCGCGGGAACTGTCGCAGCGCTCGCCATGCCGTTGATAGACATCAAACAGACAGCCAACAGCGTAAACGTCAATATCTTCGATTTATGTTGAGTCATTCCCTTTACCTTATTGCTCTGTTTTATGTAAACACCGCTGTCACTGTCAGAGAGATTCGGAAATAACGCAATATTTTTCAGTTACCTGGGAGAGGTGGATCTGACATTTTTGCACTTATAGTGCTAACATCTGATTCGGGAGCTTTTGTTGAAATAATATGCTTAAGCCTGGCGGGTTAAAATGCGTAAAGATGGGTAAAACCGCTGTGTCATTCCCCTTGATTTCATTATCCTCCATCATTAATTACATCTGTCATAAGAGAGTGACTCATGGATCGTATTATTAGTTCTTCGCGCGATCGTACATCGCTACTCAGCACACATAAGGTGCTGCGTAATACCTATTTCCTGCTCAGCCTGACGCTGGCGTTTTCAGCGATCACCGCAACTGCCAGTACAGTACTGATGCTGCCATCTCCGGGTCTGATTCTGACGCTGGTTGGTATGTATGGTCTGATGTTCCTGACCTACAAAACGGCAGATAAACCAGTAGGTATTCTGTCTGCTTTCGCTTTCACCGGTTTCCTGGGTTACATCCTGGGACCGATTCTGAACACTTACCTGTCGGCAGGTATGGGTGACGTGATCGGTATGGCACTGGGTGGTACGGCGCTGGTCTTCTTCAGCTGCTCTGCGTATGTTCTGACCACGCGTAAAGACATGTCCTTCCTCGGCGGTATGCTGATGGCAGGTATCGTGGTGGTGCTGATTGGTATGGTTGCGAATATCTTCCTGCAACTGCCAGCGCTGCATCTGGCGATTAGCGCGGTGTTTATCCTGATTTCTTCAGGTGCCATCCTGTTTGAAACCAGCAACATCATCCGTGGTGGTGAAACCAACTACATCCGTGCAACCGTCAGCCTGTATGTATCGCTGTACAACATCTTCGTCAGCCTGCTTAGCATTCTGGGCTTCGCCAGCCGCGATTAAAATGACCACGTACATTATCCAGCCCCGCTTATGCGGGGCTTTCTTTTTTGGTAAACTGCCGCCAGTTTGACTAACGCAGTGAAGAATTATGTTGATCTTTGAAGGTAAAGAAATCAGTACTGATAGCGAAGGCTATTTAAAAGACACAACCGAATGGAGCGAACCGCTGGCAGTTGCCATTGCTGAAAACGAAGGAATTACGCTGTCAGTTGAACACTGGGAAGTAGTGCGCTTTGTGCGCGAGTTTTATCTGGAGTTTAATACCTCCCCCGCTATTCGTATGCTGGTCAAAGCGATGGCCAATAAGTTTGGCGAAGAGAAAGGCAACAGCCGTTATCTCTACCGCCTGTTCCCGAAAGGTCCGGCCAAGCAGGCAACCAAAATTGCAGGTCTGCCAAAACCGGTCAAATGTATTTAATAGCGGATACTAAATCCCGTTAACTCTTCGCCAGGCCGATGCGGTTCGCTGAGGACTCTGTCTACCCTGGCGCTACGCGGGCCCCCGGCTTTTAACCACTTCATCAGTTGTTCTACCTGCTCGCTGTCACCGCAGGCGACAACCTCTACGCTGCCGTCATCCATATTCTTCGCGTATCCGGTCAATCCCAGCCGTTGTGCTTCATGCTGGGTGGTGTAGCGAAATCCTACCCCCTGAACCCGGCCATAGACCCAGGCGATTATGCAGACTTTCGACATTGCGGTTCTCCTTATCATCACAGCGCGCGTTGCAAATACACGTAAAACTCAGGACAATGGCGCCCATTTCTTTGAATTGACAGAATAGTAAATTATGAGTGTACGTTTAGTGTTAGCCAAAGGGCGCGAAAAATCATTACTGCGCCGCCATCCGTGGGTATTTTCCGGTGCCGTCGCACGTATGGAAGGTAAAGCCAACCTCGGTGAAACCATCGATATTGTTGACCATCAGGGTAAATGGTTAGCACGCGGCGCGTACTCACCCGCGTCGCAGATCCGTGCACGCGTCTGGACATTTGACAAGTCTGAGTCCATCAATATTGATTTCTTCACCCGTCGTCTGCAGCAGGCGCAGACATGGCGTGACTGGCTGGCGAAAAAAGACGGTCTGGACAGCTATCGTCTGATCGCCGGAGAATCCGATGGTCTGCCGGGTGTCACCATTGACCGCTTCGGCAACTTCCTGGTGTTGCAGTTGCTCAGTGCGGGGGCTGAATACCAACGCGCCGCGCTGATTAGCGCTCTGCAAATTGTTTTCCCTGACTGCGCCATTTATGACCGTAGCGATGTAGCGGTGCGTAAAAAAGAAGGTATGGAGCTGACTCAAGGGCCAGTAACGGGCGAGCTTCCGCCAGCACTGCTGCCAATTGAAGAGCACGGAATGAAGCTGCTGGTTGATATTCAGCACGGACATAAAACCGGTTATTACCTCGATCAGCGTGACAGCCGCCTGGCCACGCGTCGTTACGTGGAAAACAAACGTGTCCTGAACTGTTTCTCTTATACCGGCGGCTTTGCTGTCTCAGCATTAATGGGCGGATGCCGTCAGGTGGTCAGCGTCGACACCTCCCAGGAAGCGCTCGATATTGCCCGCCAGAACGTAGAGCTGAACAAGCTGGATCTGAGCAAAGCTGAGTTTGTGCGTGATGACGTGTTCAAGTTGCTGCGCGCCTATCGCGATCGTGGTGAGAAATTTGATGTTATCGTGATGGACCCGCCGAAGTTTGTCGAAAACAAGAGCCAGTTGATGGGCGCCTGCCGTGGCTATAAAGACATCAATATGCTGGCAATTCAGTTGCTGAATCCGGGTGGCGTACTGCTGACATTCTCCTGCTCCGGATTGATGACCACCGATTTATTTCAGAAAATCATCGCCGATGCCGCAATAGATGCCGGGCGTGATGTACAATTTATAGAGCAGTTCCGTCAGGCCGCCGATCATCCTGTGATCGCTACCTACCCGGAAGGGCTGTATCTGAAAGGGTTTGCCTGTCGCATCATGTAACTTGAAAAGTGGAATATTACCCTTACATAGAGGGTATCTATTTCCCGGGAGGTGACTATGATTGCCAGCAAATTCGGTATCGGCCAGCAGGTCCGCCATTCCCTGTTAGGTTACCTCGGAGTGGTCGTGGATATCGACCCGGAATATTCGCTTGATGACCCGTCACCTGATGAGTTGGCGGTTAACGACGAACTTCGCGCCGCTCCCTGGTATCACGTGGTGATGGAAGACGATAATGGCCTGCCAGTACATACGTATCTGGCTGAAGCACAGTTGAGTAGCGAGCTACAGGAAGAACATCCAGAGCAACCATCGATGGATGAACTGGCACGGACAATCCGTAAACAGCTCCAGGCTCCACGCCTGCGCAACTGACAACATTTCTCCGGCCTACGACAAACACCGTTGTAGGCCGGATATACAATGCGCCATCCGGCAACAGTACAACCTTACTTCGCTAGTCCCAGTCTGGGGATTTCAATCGCCGGGCAACGATCCATCACTACTGCCAGGCCCGCATCGCGCGCCAGCACGGCAGCCTGCTCATTAATCACGCCAAGCTGCATCCACAAAGTCTTCGCACCAATAGCAATAGCCTCCTGTGCGACTCCCCATGCTGCTTCTGAGTTTCTAAAGACATCCACCATATCCACTTTCTCTGGTACGTCTGCCAGTGTCGCATAGCCCTGCTGCCCCAGCAGCGTTTTCCCGGCAACTTTAGGAGACACGGGGATAACGTGATAACCCTGATCGAGTAAATACTTCATCACCCGATAGCTCGGGCGATCGGGTTTATCGCTTGCTCCTACCAGCGCAATCGTACGGGTAGATGTCAAAATGCCAGCAATATCGGTCTCTTTCATCGTCTTCCTCCAGGCTGTTTTGCAAAGTGTACGACAAAGCTGACGTCGCAACCATTCATCCCATACTGGCGCATGAGAGCTAAACTAGAAAATATGTCTATATGTTAGTAAACATGATTGTCGAAAAATTTAGATACATCTTATACAGAAATCTTCTGGACAGGAGAACCTTATGAAAACCGGCATTGTGACAGCCCTGATTGCTCTGTTTTTGCCGGTAACCGTTTGTGCGACCTCTTTGCGCCTGTCTAATGATATTGACCTGCTGGTGCTGGACGGAAAAAAGGTGTCCAGCTCTTTACTGCGCGGTGCCGACAGTATTGAGCTGGAGAATGGTCGGCATCAGCTTGTCTTTCGCGTTGAGAAAACGATTCGTCTCTCCAGCCATGAAGAACGTCTGTATATTTCTCCTCCGCTGGTCATCAGTTTTGATACTCAGTTGGTTAGTCAGGTCAATTTTCATCTCCCCCGTCTGAACAACGAACGTGACGCAACGCATTTCGATGAAGCTCCCCGTGTGGAACTATTAGATGGCGATTCCATGCCCATTCCGGTCAAGCTGGATATTTTGTCGATTACCTCATCGGCAAAAATCGTGGATTATGAACTCGAGACTGAACGCTATAACAAATCGTCTAAGCATGCTTCACTCCCACAATTTGCCACTATGATGGCAGATGACAGCGCATTGCTCTCAGGGGTCTCTGAACTGGATCGGGTGCCGCCGCAGTCACAAACACTCACCGAACAGCGTTTGAAATATTGGTTTGGCCAGGCCGATGCGCAAACACGAAGTAATTTTCTGCAATGGGCAGAGAAACAGCCACCCTCATGACGTTTATGTTCACCTACGCATTTTTTTTGTCTTTCTCTTGCAGCGTCAAACGCTTCCAGTACTCTGTAATAAGGTTAACTTGGGAGCTGTACTATGGAACTGACGACTCGCACTTTACCGGCGCGTAAGCATATTGCGCTGGTTGCACATGATCACTGTAAACAGATGCTGATGAGCTGGGTGGAACGCCACCAGCCATTGTTAGAAAAGCATGTCCTCTATGCGACAGGCACGACAGGAAATCTCATTCAACGCGCGACCGGCATGGATGTCAACGCCATGCTTAGCGGTCCAATGGGCGGCGATCAGCAGGTCGGCGCACTGATCTCTGAAGGGAAAATTGATGTGTTGATCTTCTTCTGGGATCCACTCAACGCCGTGCCTCATGATCCGGATGTTAAAGCCCTTCTGCGCCTGGCCACAGTTTGGAATATTCCGGTTGCCACCAACGTATCTACCGCCGATTTTATTATCCAGTCGCCAAACTTCAACGATGCAACGGACATCCTGATCCCGGATTACGCCCGTTATCTGGCAGAGCGCCTCAAATAATCGCCAGACAGGCGGCCGCCGTCGCCGCCTGTTCTTCAGGGTTTTCTCGCTACCGGGACATCCAGTTGTTTTAGTTCATCAACAAAACAGGATGGCGCGTCTTTATTAAACAGCAACCACACCCGATGCCGGGCACGGGTAAGTGCCACGTAGAGCAACCTTCTCTCTTCTGCATCCGGAAAATCCTCGACCATTGGCAGTAATGCTTCTTCCATAATCGACTCACGGGCCGGGGCCGGAAAACCATCGTTGCCATCATGAAGCCCAACGACAATGACATAATCCGCCTGCTGTCCTTTACTGGCATGAATAGTCATAAAGTCCAGTTGTAGTTTGGGCCAGCGGGTCGCTGCTTTCTCAAGACTGGCAGGTTTGAGGTGGTGATATCGCGCCAGCACCAGTATGCGTTCTTCTGCTTTCGCAAAGCCGGATAGCTTATCCAACAGCGCATCCAGCTGACTTTCATCGAGCAGAGTGACGGCTTTCCTGTCGCCTGCTGTCAGGCTATTGAGCGGTTTTTTAAGCTGATGCGGGTTTTGCTGGATAAACCGATTGGCTATTTCGCCAATACGACTATTAAAACGGTATGTTGTATCCAGATCGCAGCGATCGCCCTCACCAAAGTGTTGCCGGAAGGCGGTAGTTAACGAAAGTTGTGCACCACTGAAACGGTAAATGGCCTGCCAGTCATCCCCTACGGCAAATAGCATGGTCTGTGAGTTTTGCTTGCGCAATGCGGCTAACAGGGCGGCGCGCTGTGGGGAGATATCCTGAAATTCATCAACCAGGATATGCTTCCAGGGGCTGATAAAGCGTCCCTTCTCCAGAATGACAATCGCCTGATGGATCAATCCAGAAAAATCGACGGCATTCTCTTCTTTCAGAGCACTCTTCCAGGCCTTGAGTAACGGCGCCATCAGCTTTATACGTTTGCTGAACAGGTCGCGGATCGCCTCCGGCGCATTGGCGATCATCTCCGCCTGTGCTCCACCATGTATACGCATCAGGCTAACCCAGCGATCCAGACGTGAGGCCAGACGACGTTGTAATTTTTCATCGTCCCAAAAATTGCCTTCTGGCACAGACCACTGCATTTCTTCTTCTAACCATTGTCGCCAGCCTTTAGCCTGAGCCTTTTTCTCATTGCACTGCTGACGCCAGGTTGTTATAAATAGTTTGTTGCGAGCGGCGGCATCATTTTCCAGCTTGCTCACTGTTGGAACTTTTTTGCTACCTTGCGAAATAATGTACAACGCCAGTGAATGGAACGTCCGTGCAGTGACGTCTTGCGTCTGCAGCCGTTCGCGAATGCGATCATCCATCTCCTGGGCTGCTTTGCGTCCAAACGCCAGCAACAGGATCTGTTCAGCCGCCGCCTCTCCTCGAGCAAGCAGCCAGCCCGCACGGGCGACCAATACGGATGTTTTGCCGCTTCCGGCCCCTGCAAGTACCAACAATGATTGCTCACCGTTCACTACCGCACGCGCCTGAGCAGGGTTCAACGGCGAAGATTCAATATGCTGGAAAAACTCAGCATACTCTTCCAGCATTGCATCGGTGTATGCCTGATTGTGCTGTAAGCGGCAGGCTTCAATGTCCTTTAACCATGCCTGGCATTGGTGCAACGCCTCACGGCAATTATCAAATTCTTCCAGTCGGTTGATCGGGAGCGGGAGCGCGGCAAAGGCACGGCGGATCTGCTGCTGCAGCCCTGACGTTTGTTCGCGCGTCAGCCATTTGTTATCACTGGTACGCGCCGCGATCGCATCCAGCTGTTGCTGTAAAACTCCCGCAGCGACGTCGCTCATCTCCTGGCTCCACTGCTGCCAGAGGATGTTCAGATGATGGTGGAAACGTTGGGTTTCCGCCCATTCAGTGCCGTGAAGGCGTACAACTTTATCATCAGAAAGCACAAATTCCAGCTCACCCCATACCAGGCCCCTTTTACAATGGATAGCCAGTAACTGATTGAATGGAATAAGATATTCATGACGGTCGCCAGAGACTTTAATGCCGGCATTGAGAATAACGGCCCGATCGTAAGGGTGTTGCGCCAGACGTTTTCCCAGAGAAGTTGCTTTCAGTTCCATAAGACTTACGCGGATCCACACGAAGAGGTTTGCTTATCAGTGTAACCGCCAGAGAAAACGTGCTCCAGCCCAAAAAAACGTTACAATTGCCAAACTCACAGAAAACCAGAGTTAACCGAGGGTTTATGCGTACTGTTCTGAATATTTTAAATTTTGTGCTTGGGGGATTCGCCACCACCTTAGCCTGGTTACTGGCGACGTTAGTCAGTATCGTGCTTATCTTCACACTACCCTTGACCCGCTCCTGCTGGGAAATCACACGCTTGTCGCTGTTCCCCTACGGTAATGAGGCGATTCACGTTGATGAACTCAACCCGGCGGGTAAAAACGTGCTTCTGAATACCGGCGGTACGCTGCTCAACATTTTCTGGCTGATTTTCTTCGGCTGGTGGCTGTGCCTGATGCATATTGTTTCCGGTATTGCCCAGTGCATTACGATTATTGGTATTCCGGTTGGTATTGCGAACTTTAAAATCGCCGCAATTGCACTCTGGCCCGTTGGTCGTCGCGTGGTTTCAGTCGAAGTTGCCCGTGCCGCACGCGAAGCCAACGCGCGTCGTCGCTTTGAATAATCGGAACTGATGGCCTTTATGTTAAGTCCACTGCTTAAACGCTATACCTGGAACAGCACCTGGCTGTACTACGTGCGGATTTTTATCGCGCTCTGCGGCACTACGGCGCTGCCGTGGTGGCTGGGTGACGTCAAACTGACCATCCCGCTCACGCTGGGCATGGTTGCTGCCGCGCTGACCGATCTGGACGATCGGCTCGCGGGCCGTCTGCGTAATTTGATTATTACGCTGATCTGCTTTTTCATTGCTTCGGCTTCCGTCGAATTGCTCTTCCCTTGGCCGTGGCTTTTCGCAATTGGATTAACGCTTTCCACCAGCGGCTTTATTTTGCTGGGGGGCTTAGGTCAGCGTTATGCGACCATCGCCTTTGGTGCATTACTGATCGCCATTTACACCATGCTGGGAACATCACTGTACGATCAGTGGTATCAGCAACCGATCCTGCTGCTTGCAGGCGCCATCTGGTATAACCTTCTGACGCTCATCGGTCACCTTCTGTTCCCGATTCGTCCACTGCAGGACAATCTGGCACGCAGCTACGAACAGTTGGCACACTACCTGGAGCTGAAATCCCGCCTTTTTGATCCCGACATTGAAGATGAAAGTCAGGCCCCCTTGTATGAGTTAGCGCTGGCCAATGGGCAACTGATGGCGACGCTGAACCAAACAAAAGTATCATTACTGACCCGTCTGCGCGGTGACCGCGGACAGCGAGGAACCCGCCGCACACTGCATTACTATTTTGTCGCGCAGGATATTCACGAACGCGCAAGTTCCTCACATATTCAGTACCAGACGCTACGCGACCATTTCCGTCACAGCGATGTGATGTTTCGTTTCCAACGACTAATGTCGATGCAGGGACAAGCCTGTACGCAACTGTCTCACTGCATTTTGCTACGCACCCCTTACCAGCACGATCCACACTTTGAGCGAGTCTTTACACATATAGATGCTGCCCTTGAGCGCATGCGTGCAAGCGGTGCCCCTGCAGATCTGCTCAATACGCTGGGATTCTTACTATCGAACCTGCGGGCTATCGATGCGCAACTGGCCACCATTGAGTCTGAACAGGCTCAGGTACTCTCGCGCAATGAGTCAGAAAATCAGCTTGCCGATGACAGTCCGCACGGATTCAGTGATATCTGGCTGCGTCTGAGTCGCAATTTTACGCCAGAGTCGGCGCTGTTTCGCCACGCGGTTCGCATGTCTCTGGTGCTCTGCGTCGGGTACGCCATTATCCAGATAACGGGCATGAACCATGGCTACTGGATCCTGCTGACCAGCCTGTTTGTCTGCCAGCCCAACTACAACGCCACACGACATCGTCTGGCGTTAAGGATTATCGGCACATTAGTCGGGATAGCGATTGGACTGCCCATCCTGTGGTTCGTCCCATCGCTGGAAGGGCAATTAATACTGCTGGTGATCACCGGCGTGCTCTTTTTTGCTTTCCGCAATGTTCAGTACGCACATGCCACAATGTTTATCACGCTGCTGGTATTGCTGTGCTTTAACCTGCTTGGTGAAGGGTTTGAAGTCGCACTGCCGCGCGTCATCGATACGCTGATTGGTTGTGCCATCGCATGGGCAGCCGTCAGTTTCATCTGGCCAGACTGGCGCTTTCGCAACCTGCCACGGGTGATTGAACGGGCGACCGATGCAAACTGTCGTTACCTTGATGCCATTCTCGAACAGTATCATCAGGGGCGAGACAATCGCCTGGCATACCGTATTGCGCGCCGCGATGCGCATAATCGTGATGCGGAGCTGGCATCCGTGGTGTCGAATATGTCGAGTGAACCGGATGTCACTGCCCAAACGCGCGAAACGGCATTCCGCTTGCTGTGCCTCAACCATACCTTTACCAGTTATATCTCGGCACTGGGCGCACACCGTGAACAGTTAACCAACCCGGACGTTCTGGCATTACTGGACGATGCCGTTTGCTATGTTGATGATGCACTTCATCATCAACCCGCTGACGAGCAGCGCGTATACCAGGCGCTTGAAGGACTGAAGCAACGGATTCAGCATCTTGAACCACGCCCGGACAGTAAAGAACCACTGGTCGTACAGCAAGTTGGCCTATTGATAGCGCTACTACCAGAAATCAGACGATTACAGCAGCAAATTGCCGCATTGCCGTCTAGTACACCGGTTCAGGCGTAAGAGAACTCACCCACTCCACAAGCTCCTGGCGACGAATCGCCGGGAGCGCCGCCTCATGAATTCCCCCAATTGCGCCTTCAAGGGCATAGAGTATTTTCACCGTCAGGGCGGGATTAACCTGTCGCAGTTTCAACCAGCACATTTTTGCCCCCAACATGCGTAATGTGCTTTCATCTTTTATACCTGCTTCATTCAGCAGGGTTTCCAGATGGAATGTCATGTTCGGCAGTCCACGCAGGCGATGCTGTGCAAAACGACTTTGCTTTTCTTTTAACGCCGCATCCAGTGAATACCGTGATAGCGACACCAGTTGTTGCTGGTTTTGCCACAGCGTATCGTTCACCTGATAATAATTGAGCACCACCGGACGTCCACGTTTTATAAATGTCAGCCAGACAGGGGAATGTTTTACACAGTACTGCGCACTCTGTTCACAGGCCCGAAGATATAACTCGCCACTGGCGACCATGGCGAATACCGTGTCCTCAACCGTCAGGCTATAACCCCCAAACAGCGATCGATAACGAATAGTCCCCAATGACGCCAGATATTCTTGTGATTTATAGATCCTTGCATAAGAAAGTTTTTTCATAAAAATCCTTTTAAATCATAACGTAATAAAATGATTTGCAGTAGCGGATCCGTTAATGACGAAAATAGGCAACTTATTCGCAAGGGGCAAGATGAATTTTGTTTTTCCCGTAACAACAACCAAAAACTGCGAACCTGTTTCAGAAAATAAGGTTGATCTTTGGTTATAGCAGGGTTACTGTATATCCATACAGTAACTCACAGGGCTGGATTGATTATGTACACTTCAGGCTATGCAAATCGTTCTTCGTCGTTCTCTTCCACAGCAAGCAAAATTGCGCGCGTGTCGTCAGAGCACACTACCGCTGGGCTTATCAGTGAAGTGGTCTATCGCGAGGACCAGCCCATGATGACGCAGCTCCTGCTGCTTCCCCTGCTTCAGCAATTAGGTCAGCAGTCGCGCTGGCAGCTGTGGCTGACGCCTCAGCAAAAACTAAGCCGGGAGTGGGTGCAGTCGGCCGGGCTTCCATTGACGAAAGTCATGCAAATTAGCCAACTCTCTCCCTGCAATACGCTGGAATCTATGGTTCGTGCGCTACGCACGGGTAACTACAGCGTCGTAATTGGCTGGCTGACGGAAGAATTAACCGAAGATGAACATGCCGAGCTGGTAAAAGCAGCAGATGAAGGCAATGCGATGGGATTTATCATGCGTCCTGTACGCGCTCAGACACTTGCGGGGAGACAGCATTCCGGGCTAAAAATTCACTCGAATTTGTATCATTAAGTAAAATTAGGATTTATCCTGGAATTTTTTTTCACCCTCAAATTCGGCTTTGAGCTTTAACACCTTTTTTGTGAGAACGCCTGTGTGAAGCGGTTTCCGCGATAGTAGCTGTACAATTAATCATCCACAAATGTTAAATATTGTGTATACAAGCCTTTTTTTTTCATATGCCTGACGGACTTCACACTTGTAAGTTTTCAACTACGTTGTAGACTTTACATCGCCAGGGGTGCTCGGCGTAAGCCGCAGATATCGGTAGAGTAACTATTGAACTGGTCCCCGGGTGAAGGATTTAACCGTGTTATCTCTCTGGAGATATTCATGGCGAATTTTGGATGATAACGAGGCGCATAAAATGAAAAAGACAGCTATCGCAATTGCAGTGGCACTGGCTGGTTTCGCTACCGTGGCGCAGGCCGCTCCGAAAGATAACACCTGGTATACTGGTGCTAAACTGGGTTGGTCCCAGTTCCATGACATCGGCAACAATCAGATCAACAACAACGGACCGACCCACGAAAGCCAACTGGGTGCTGGTGCGTTCGGTGGTTACCAGGTTAACCCGTACGTTGGTTTTGAAATGGGTTACGACTGGTTAGGTCGTATGCCGTACAAAGGCAACACTGAAAATGGCGCATTCAAAGCTCAGGGCGTTCAGCTGACCGCTAAACTGGGTTACCCAATCACTGACGATCTGGACGTTTATACCCGTCTGGGTGGTATGGTTTGGCGTGCAGATGCTAAAAACAACGACGGCTTCAAAGACCACGACACTGGTGTATCCCCAGTATTCGCTGGCGGCGTAGAGTATGCAATTACTCCTGAAATCGCTACCCGTCTGGAATACCAGTGGACCAACAACATCGGTGACGCGAACACCGTTGGTGGTCGTCCAGACAACGGTCTGTTGAGCGTTGGTGTTTCTTACCGTTTCGGCCAGCAGGAAGAAGCAGCTCCGGTAGTTGCTCCGGCTCCGGCTCCGGCTCCAGAAGTACAGACCAAACACTTCACTCTGAAGTCTGACGTTCTGTTCAACTTCAACAAAGCAACTCTGAAACCAGAAGGCCAGCAGGCTCTGGATCAGATGTACAGCCAGCTGAGCAACCTGGATCCGAAAGACGGTTCCGTCGTTGTTCTGGGCTTCACTGACCGCATCGGTTCTGACGCTTACAACCAGGGTCTGTCTGAGAAACGTGCTCAGTCTGTTGTTGATTACCTGATCTCTAAAGGTATTCCTTCTGACAAAATCTCCGCACGTGGTATGGGCGAATCCAACCCGGTTACCGGCAACACCTGTGACAACGTGAAAGCTCGCGCTGCGCTGATCGACTGCCTGGCTCCGGATCGTCGTGTTGAGATCGAAGTTAAAGGCATCAAAGACGTTGTAACTCAGCCTCAGGCTTAAGTTATCGTCTTATAAAAAAACCCCGCCTGGCGGGGTTTTTTTTCACCTACATATCATGCAAAAGCACAGACACGCTCCATATTGACGTTACCCGTACCCTACTCTTTACCCAGTAACGCCTGTAGATCCTGTTTCAATGTCGACATCTTGTTCGCATACTTTTCTTTATGTTCCGCATCTTCAATCAACTGCACAATCGTTTCTGAGAGCGTTTTACCACGTCGCTGCGCAAGCCCGGCTAAACGCTGCCAGACCATAAACTCCAGATCGATCGATTTCTTACGCGTATGCTGATGTTCTGCATTAAAGTGCCGCTTACGCCTCGCCCGGATCGTTTGCTTCATACGATTGAGCAGTGCTGGGTTCATGTATTCTTCAATCCAGGCGTTGACCCGAACCGGTTCATTTTCGAGGGTTAGCAACAAATCAACGGCTTCTTTGGCAGCGCTGGCTTCCACATAGCGGGTAATCAACTCCCCCTCGCGATGCTTCTTCACCAGGTACTTCCATTTCCATCCGCTTTCAAGATTTTCAAGTTGTTGATATTTCATTGCGATCTCAATGTTACCGTGTAACTCTTATCAGAATATCAGCTTTTTCGGCATCTGAAGAAAAGAATATCCAGCCTGTGAACTGTCGCTCGTCATCACATTCGTTTAGCGGCGCTTTCCACGTGTGCAGTGCTGATGGTTACGGTATAATCTCGTTTTTTACAACAGACTAAAAAACATCAACTTTGACCATTACGAAACTTGCATGGCGTGATCTGGTTCCTGATACCGATAGCTATCAGGAAATATTTGCACAGCCGCACGTCACTGACGACACCGACACCTTACTCAGTGATACTCAGCCACGTTTACAATTCGCGCTAGAGCAACTTCTTCAGCACTGGGCTACGTCCTCGTTTATGCTGGTGAAAGCGCCCGAAGAGCTGGAGTATCTCAATCTTATTGCAACGGCTGCACGTACCTTGCATGCGGATGCCGATAAGTTAACCGGGGGGCATTACGATGTATCCGGCCACACTATTCGTTACCGCGCAGCAGAGAAAGCAGACGACAACTTTGCGACGTTAACTCAGGTGGTTAATGCTGACTGGGTTGAGGCCGAACAACTGTTTGGCTGTCTGCGCCAGTTCAATGGCGAAATTACGCTGCAACCGGGACTGGTCCATCAGGCCAACGGCGGTGTGCTGGTTATCTCATTGCGCACACTTCTGGCTCAGCCGTTGTTGTGGATGCGCCTGAAAGCCATTGTCAGCCACGAACGTTTTGACTGGGTGGCCTTTGATGAGTCTCGCCCCCTGCCAGTCTCCGTCCCTTCTATGCCGCTTAAACTGAAAGTGGTGTTGGTCGGCGAACGTGAATCGCTGGCAGACTTCCAGGAAATGGAACCAGAACTGGCAGAACAGGCTATCTACAGCGAATTTGAAGATAACTTGCAGATAGTGGATGCCGAAACCATGACACAGTGGTGTCAGTGGGTAACGCATACTGCCCGCCGCAACAATCTGCCCTATCCCGCTGCCGATGCCTGGCAGGTTCTCATCCGCGAAGCCGTTCGCTATACCGGCGAACAGGATACGCTGCCGCTTAATCCGCTATGGATCACCCGCCAGCTCAAAGAAGTGGCCCCTCTTTGCGACAGTGATACCTGCACTGCGGAGCAATTGAGCCTGATGCTTGCTCAGCGTGAATGGCGAGAAGGATTCCTCTCTGAACGGATGCAGGATGAGATCCTGCAAGAGCAGATCCTCATTGAAACGGAAGGCGAGCGTATTGGGCAAATAAACGCCCTGTCGGTGATTGAATTTCCAGGTCATCCCCGCGCATTTGGTGAACCTTCACGAATCAGTTGCGTCGTGCATATTGGCGATGGCGAATTTACCGATATTGAACGTAAAGCCGAGCTGGGCGGAAATATTCATGCCAAGGGTATGATGATTATGCAGGCGTTCCTGATGTCGGAACTCCAGCTTGAACAGCAAATACCGTTCTCTGCCTCTCTGACATTTGAGCAATCATACAGTGAAGTAGACGGTGACAGCGCCTCTATGGCAGAACTGTGTGCGCTAATAAGCGCCCTCGCTGACGTTCCCGTCAATCAAAGCATCGCGATAACCGGTTCTGTCGATCAGTTTGGTCGTGCTCAACCTGTCGGCGGTCTGAATGAGAAAATTGAAGGCTTCTTTGCCATCTGCCAGCAGCGTGAATTAACGGGGACTCAGGGTGTGATTATCCCTGCAGCCAACGTCAGACATCTGAGCCTGCCACCCGCACTGTTGCAGGCTGTTGAAGAAGAAAAATTCACTATCTGGGCAGTAGACGACGTGACCGATGCGCTGCCACTGCTATTAAATTTGGTGTGGGATGGAGAAGGTCAGACGACGCTGATGCAAACTATCCAGGAGCGTATTGCTGCGGCAACGCAACAGGAAGGCCGTCACCGTTTTCCATGGCCGCTACGTTGGCTGAATTGGATTATTCCGAACTGATCGGACTTGTTCAGCGTACACGTGTTAGCTATCCTGCGTGCTTCAATAAAATAAGGCTTACAGAGAACATGGTAGATAAACGCGAATCCTATACAAAAGAAGACCTTCTTGCCTCTGGTCGCGGTGAGCTGTTTGGTGCTAAAGGCCCACAACTGCCTGCACCAAGCATGCTGATGATGGATCGTGTCATCAAGATGACCGAAACCGGCGGCAACTTTGACAAAGGTTATGTGGAAGCTGAACTGGACATCAACCCGGACCTGTGGTTCTTCGGATGCCATTTTATCGGCGATCCGGTAATGCCAGGTTGCCTGGGTCTGGATGCCATGTGGCAGTTGGTTGGATTCTATCTCGGCTGGTTGGGCGGCGAAGGTAAAGGCCGTGCACTGGGCGTGGGCGAAGTGAAATTCACAGGTCAGGTTCTGCCGACCGCGAAGAAAGTCACTTACCGCATTCACTTCAAACGCATCGTTAACCGCCGCCTGATCATGGGTCTGGCTGATGGTGAAGTGCTGGTTGATGGTCGCCTGATCTACACCGCAAATGATCTGAAAGTGGGTCTGTTCCAGGACACCTCGGCGTTCTAATCGCAGACATCTGTAGGTCTGGCAGTGCGACATGGCCGAATGGCAGCGCACGTTATTTTGCCGGTCTACAAAAGGCGAAACCTCCGCTAAGCGGAGGTTTCTTTTATCTAAAGAGACAGAATCAGGCCATTAAAACCCTATCCCCCATGGCTTCTCGCCAGCCTCCCAGCCAGTATGACCTCTGATTCAGCGTCTGATAGGGACACATTTCTTTTGAGCGTCCGGCAATGCCGGCCTGATATCCACGTTGATGTGCCCGTTCCAGGCGATCTCGTTTTTGTCTCTTCATGCCTCGTTTCCCTCATTTTTAGGTCTGGTGGAAAAGAAAACAGTGATTACTAAGTGTGCAATCACACTAAACGAATACCCCTAAACATTAGACTCGTCAATGCGCAAAATTCACGCCAGTGTCATATTTGTGAGCTAGCTGGTAAATCATTTGTACAAAAATTCTCTGTCAGAACAGCTACCTCAACTGCTAAAAAAATAAAAAAAACCGCCTCTGGCGATGAGCCTGAGGCGGCATAATTTACAATTATTTAAGCTTATGGAATGCGTTTCAGCTCCTGGGCGATTGCCGTCGCTTCCTGACTCCAGGCGCTGGCCAGAACTTTCACCATTTCATCGTAGCCATCCTGCGTCTGTACAACTTCGATATGGAACGGACGCTTGATTAATTGCCCCTGGTGATTCAGCAACCATTCACCGCTGACAATCACTTTACCGTCGTAACGTCCGTGAAAGCCTGTCACCGTCACGTTAAGCGTATCCTGAGTGCTTCCCAACGGCTGAGATGCAACCACCCAACCAGGAAGTTGCATACTGAGATTTGCGACAAGGGTATTACGCAGTTGCTGATCCAGTGGGCTGGCCCAGAGATTGTTATTTGCTATCACATACTTCACGTCGCTGGTCTGGTACACCACACCATTCCCCGCCAGGTAATCAGGTACTGCAACCTGTTCAACCCACAACAGGCGATTGCCCTGATTAGCTGAACTTTGTCCCCCCCCTTGCGCAATGGGGAGCTGATAATAGCTTTTACTCTCTCCGCTGGAGCTACATGACGTCAGCCAGACCGCCATCATCACCACTAGCCACTTTTTCATTGTTTCGCCCTCTTCGGCTCTGGATCTTTTTTGTCCTTCGCTTCAAACACCAGCGCGTTGCTCTTGTCGTTCAGCGTTTTCAGAACCGGCTGCAGTTCACGCAGTACCTGATCAAGACGCTGCATATCTGCCACCATCTTGTTATAGGCCGCAGAACCCGGCTGGAAGCCCTGCATGCTGCGATTCAGTTCACGTAACGTATTCTGCATATCCGCAGGAAGCTGCTGCATCGACTGGCTGGACGTGATCTTATTCATGTTATCCAGCGTAGTTTGCAGATGCTTCATCGTGCGCTGGCTTTCCGACAGCGTATTGGTTGCCTGCTCAATCATCGGGTTCAGCGGCAGGCCATTAATCTTATCCAACGCTTCCATCAGACGTTGCTGAATCTGCGCCAGACCGCCACTCACTGTTGGGATAATTTGATAACCATTAAACTCGCGTACCCCTGTAATTGGCGGCTCTTTCGGGTAAAAGTCGAGATCGACATACAGCGCGCCGGTCACCAGGTTCCCCGTCTTCAATGAGCCTCTCAGCCCACGTTTGAGCAACTCAGCAAGATGAGCCCCCACATCGGTGTCTTCACCCAACTGCGCTTTCAGCCGTTCAGGTTCAATACGCACCAGAACAGGAATGCGGTAATCATTGTTAAATACCTGGCGCATATTTGGCGCGAAGAAAGGCACTTTACTTACTGTACCCAGGCGTATACCACGGAATTCCAACGGCGCACCCGGCTGCAGACCACGAATTGAATCCTTGAAGAACATCAGGTAATCAATGTGATCGGTATACAAGGAATCCTGAATACTTTTTTGATCGTCATACAGATTAAAAGAGGAATGCTGTTCAACCGGTTGGCCTTGCTCCAGCCCTTCCGGTACGTCAAAGCTTACCCCACCGCCAAACAGCGTCGTGAGCGAGCCCATTTCTACTCGCATACCTGCCGAAGTGAGATCGACGGCAATACCGCTGTCTTTCCAGAAACGGACATTACTGGTTACCAGTCGATCGTTTGGCGCATTGATGAAAAGCTGGTAGCTGATCGTGCGTTTTTGAGCATCAAACGTGCTGGTCTCAACCGAGCCCACGCGATATCCACGGAACAGCACCGGGTCACCCGGACTCAATTGACCGGCTTTTTTACTGTCCAGGATCACGCGGATCCCTTTCGCATCAGGCGGCGCCAGCGGTGGAGAATCGAGCAATTGGTAATTTTCCAGCTTGCTGCCTTTATTACCGGGTTGCAGCTCAATATATGCCCCGGACAACAGCGTTCCCAGGCCACTGATACCTTCACGCCCCACCTGCGGCTTCACAACCCAAAAAACAGAATCTTTATGCAGTAGCTTTTCCATACCGGAATTAAGACGCGCTTTAATCTCCACATGGGTCAGATCATCCGTCAGGGTTGCGCTCTCAACGATGCCGACGTCCACACTGCGGCTCTTAATCGTCGTTTTGCCCCCTTCAATACCTTCGGCATTGGTCGTAATCAACGTGACTTCCGGCCCCTGATGGCTGTAGTGGTAAAACAGAACCCATGCGCCAATGAGTGCAGTGACGATCGGGAATATCCACACGGGCGACCAGTTTTTTACCTTCTGCACTTTGGCTTCCCCACTTTTAGATTCCATGCTGTCAGGACTCCTCATGGCCTGGTTCTGGTTCACGGTCCCACGACAGACGCGGATCAAATGTCATCGCAGAAAACATTGTCATAATGACGACTAAAGCAAACATCAAAGCACCCATTGCAGGATAAATGTTCATTAACCCTCCCATGCGCACCAGCGCAGAGAGTACCGCAATAACAAAAACGTCGATCATTGACCAGCGACCGACAAATTCCACCACCTCATAAATCAGGTGCATACGTTCGCTGTCGCGTTTGCCATGCCCTTTGGCATCCCAACATAGCCAGGCAATGGCGATCATTTTTAAGGTCGGCACCATAATACTGGCGATAAAGATAACTGCAGCCACGGGATAAGAACCTTCGCTCCAGATTAAAACCACGCCCTCAAGAATGGTTGATGGCAGTTTTGACCCCAGCAGATCGGTGATCATAATCGGCAGAATATTGGCAGGAAGATAAAGCATGATCGACGTGAACAGTAATGCCAGTGTCCATTGCAAACTGTTTTTACGACGCACATAGCCTTTCGTTTGACAGCGCGGACACACCAGCTCATCAGCCGGAAGAATAGCCGTGCAACAGGAGCAGGAACGCAATCCTTGTCGGATACCAGGCACGCCAGGTTTTAAGACCTGTTTGATAGCCGGCATCGGCGCAATATCATCCCACAGCCAGCGACGATCGACACACTGGAATGCTCGTAACTGGAGAAGACAAAAGAAGCACCACGGGATGAAACTACTGCCCACACCGATATCGCCATAGGCCATTAGTTTAACAAAGCTCACCAGCACGCCCGCGAGGAAGATTTCGGCCATTCCCCAGCTTTTTAGCTGAAACAAAATGCGCGCCAGCCATGCTTTAAGCCGCTCGGGCATCTGAACCCGGTTTACCAGTAGCAGGATCGTCAGCAGACAAAAGGCCGGAACCAACTGAACGAATAAGATAAAGAAGGTGCCGAGACTGGCGTAATCTTCAGAAAAGAGCACGCTGGGAATTTGCAGCAACGTCACTTCACTACTCACCCCTGCGACGTTCATATTCACAAAGGGAAACAGGTTTGATAAAAGCAGCATGAACAATGCTGCTAACACATAGGCGGTAGGACGCTGCCGTGGCGCGTCCCACTCAACCGTTAACGTAGTGCCACATCGTGGACATGCCGCTTTCTGACCATGCTCAAGGCGAGGAAGCGCCACCAGCATGTCACACTGCGAGCACAAAATATGCTTCGCGGCATGGTGATGTTCGCACATAGGTGCTCCTTTAATTATGCGCCATTCTTCAAAGACTCAAGATACTCCCAGCGCTCAAAGGCTTGCTCAAGTTCTTGTTCCGCTTCGTTCAGATTAGCTAACACCTGTTGCGTTTGCTCGTGCGGCTGACTAAAAAACGCGGCGTCAGCAACCTGAGTCTGTAAGGCTTCCAGCTTAGCTTCCAGTTCTTCAAGCAGCGCAGGAAGCTGCTCCAGTTCGCGCTGTAGTTTATAGCTTAGTTTGCTGGTGCCACGTTTTACAATTTCTGCTTTAGGCGCAACAGTTTCCTCCGTTTTTTTCTCAACGGGTTGTTTAAACGCCACATACTGCGATTGCTGACTGCGCGCATCATGATAACCGCCGACATAACGACCAATTTTACCGCCGCCTTCGAAGATCCAGCATTCGGTCACGGTATTATCGACAAACTGACGGTCGTGGCTCACCAGCAATACGGTCCCCTGATAACCGTCAATCAACTCTTCGAGCAGTTCCAGCGTTTCGACGTCGAGATCGTTGGTGGGTTCATCGAGAATTAACAGATTGCTGGGTTTCAGGAACAAACGCGCCAATAACAGGCGATTACGTTCCCCGCCAGAGAGAGCACGTACTGGCGTCATCGCACGTTTCGGATGGAACAGGAAGTCCTGAAGATAGCCCAGCACATGGCGCGGCTTACCGTTCACCATCACCTCTTGCTTACCTTCAGCCAGGTTGTCCATCACGGTTTTATCGGGATCCAGTTCAGCACGGTGCTGGTCGAAATAGGCAACTTCCAGTTTCGTCCCGACGCGGATGCGACCACTGTCGGCCTGTAATTGTCCCAGCATCAGCTTCAGCAGCGTTGTTTTGCCGCAGCCGTTAGGCCCAATTAAGGCAATTTTGTCGCTGCGCTGCACCTGCGCGGAGAAATCTTTCACCAGCTGCTTCCCGTCAACCTGGTAATCAACATTCTCCATTTCGAAAACAATCTTGCCTGAGCGGCTCGCTTCTTCGACCTGCATCTTCGCTGTGCCCATCACTTCACGCCGCTCGCCACGCTCGCGACGCATGGCTTTCAGCGCACGCACGCGGCCTTCATTGCGGGTTCGACGCGCCTTAATACCTTGACGGATCCAGACTTCTTCCTGCGCCAGTTTGCGGTCAAATTCCGCGTTTTGTAACTCTTCTACGCGCAACGCTTCTTCTTTATCCAGCAGATACTGATCGTAGTTCCCCGGATAGGTCACCAGCTTGCCGCGGTCGAGATCGACAATGCGCGTCGCCATATTGCGAATAAATGAACGGTCGTGGGAGATGAAAATGATTGTCCCATTGAAGGTTTTCAGGAACCCTTCCAGCCAGTCGATGGTTTCAATATCCAGGTGGTTCGTCGGTTCATCCAGCAGCAGTACGCGAGGGTTACTTACTAACGCACGGCCCAGCGCCGCCTTACGTAACCAGCCGCCGGAAAGCGATGCCAGCTCCATGTCTGCTTCCAGGCCAAGCTGTTCCAGTACTTCATTAATACGGTTTTCCAGCTGCCACAGATTATGGTGATCCAGCTGTTCCTGAACCTTCGCCAGTTCCTGGAGGTTTTTATCACTCGGGTCGGTGATCACCAGATGCGAGATATCATGATAACGCTTGAGGTAAACCGCCTGTTCTGCAATCCCTTCGGCGACGAAATCGTAGACGCTACCCTGCACGTTGCGCGGCGGATCCTGCTGCAGACGCGCCACAACCAGATCCTGCTCATAAATAATACGCCCATCGTCAAGACCCTGCTCACGGTTCAGGATCTTCATCAGCGTCGATTTGCCCGCGCCGTTACGGCCTACCAGACAGACGCGTTCGTTATCCTCGATATGCAATTCTGCATTATCAAGAAGTGGCGAATCGCTGAACGACAGCCATGCGCCATGCATACTGATCAATGACATTTATTTTTCCTTTCAGGCTGCGGTAATCAGCCAGCAGTTGTGGATCTGGCGGTTACGGGCAAAGTCCTGGGAAAGCGTTTTTTGGGTAATTTCTTGTGCTTTCAATCCCAGTTCAGCCAGACCGTCGAGGTCCATACGGAATCCACGTTTGTTGTTGGAGAACATAATCGTGCCGTCTTTACGCAGCAGGCGTTTCAGATCTTTCATCAGCGCCAGATGATCGCGCTGCACATCGAACGAGTCTTCCATACGCTTAGAGTTAGAGAACGTCGGCGGATCAATGAAGATCAGATCAAACTGTTCATTGGCATCACGCAGCCAGCCCAGGCAGTCGGCCTGAATCAAGCGGTGCGCACGTCCGCTTAACCCGTTCAGTCGCAGGTTACGCTCTGCCCATTCCAGATAGGTACGCGACATATCTACCGTTGTGGTGCTGCGCGCACCGCCCAATCCCGCATGTACGCTGGCGCTGCCGGTATAGGAGAACAGGTTAAGGAAGTCTTTCCCTTTGCTCATCTGCCCCAACATGCGGCGTGCAATTCGGTGATCGAGGAACAGGCCGGTATCCAGATAATCGGTCAGGTTTACCCACAGGCGCGCGTTATACTCGCTCACCTCAATGAACTCGCCCTTCTCGTTCATTTTCTGGTATTGGTTCTTCCCTTTCTGGCGCTCACGGGTTTTCAGCACCAGTTTATTGGGCGCGATTTCCAGTACCGACAGCGTTGCGGCGATAATGTCGAACAGGCGTTGACGTGCTTTCTGCGCATCAACCGTCTTCGGCGGCGCATATTCCTGAACCACGACCCAGTCACCATAGCGGTCCACTGCAACGTTGTATTCCGGCAGGTCAGCGTCATACAGGCGATAGCATTCAATCCCTTCCTGACGTGCCCATTTTTCCAATTTCTTAATATTCTTGCGCAGGCGGTTGGCATAATCTTCCGCCACCGTTGCAGGTTTGCTGTCAGCGGTCGTTTCTGCAACGTGATAGTTCTTCTGTACGCAATCCAGCGGACCATTTTTCGCTTTAAACTGTTTATCCGCACGCAATTGCAGGCTGCTGAGCAGATCCGGCGAGGCGCTGAACAGCGACAAATTCCAGCCGCCAAACTGGTTTTTCATCGTGCGTCCCAGCAGGCTGTGCAGAGCTATCAACGCCGGTTCGCTATCCAGACGTTCGCCGTATGGCGGGTTGCTGATAACCGTCCCATACGGTCCTTTCGGCAGCGGGTTGCTCAGTTTAGCGACATCTTTAACGTCAAACGTCATCAGATCGGCAATACCGGCGCGGCGGGCATTACTGCGCGCTTTTTCAATTACCCGCGCATCGCTGTCAGATCCATAGAAGTGCGAGGTATAGTCCGCCAACCCTTTGCGTGCACGAACCTGTGCTTCGGCTTTGACTTCTTGCCAGACGACTTCATCGTGCTGCGCCCAACCGTTGAAGCCCCAGTAGCCACGGTGCAGGCCCGGCGCGCGATCGGTTGCCCACATCGCCGCTTCAATCAGCAGTGTGCCGGAACCACACATCGGATCGAGTAACGGGGTTCCCGGCTGCCAGCCAGAACGCATAACAATAGCGGCGGCCAGCGTTTCTTTAATCGGCGCCTGACCCGCGCGATCGCGATAACCACGCTGATGCAGGCCGTCACCGCTCAGATCGAGGGCGATGCTGGCGGTATCTTTGTTCAACCAGACGTTAATGCGCAGATCGGGTGATTCACGATCTACGTTCGGACGCGGCAGGTTTTTACGGGTAAAGGCATCGACAATCGCATCCTTTACTTTCAGTGCACCGTACTGACTATTACGAATCGTCTCGTTCAGGCCGCTAAAATGCACGGCAAAGGTGGCACCAGGATTAAATATCTCTGTCCAGTCGATTGCCTGAACGCCGAGGTACAGATCAAGATCGCTGTAGACCTTGCATTCTCCCATCGGCAGGATAATGCGCGAGGCCAGGCGGCTCCACATCAGGCTCTGGTAAACAAGCCGCGTGTCGCCCTTAAAATGGACCCCACCCTGAACGACCTGGCACTCCAGCGCGCCGAGGTTTTCCAGTTCAGTTTTTAACAGCTCTTCCAGCCCGCGGGCCGTACTGGCAAACAGAGAATTCATAATGTCACTTTTACTCCAAGAAAATTGCTGCGCATTATAGCTAATATGGGCTGTATGTCATAAAGTTGAAGGCTTATTTTCATTCGAGGGGCTGTACAGTGGTCACGTTAACCCGACTTTTTATCCATCCGGTTAAATCAATGCGCGGCATTGGGCTAACGCACGCCCTGGCAGATATCAGCGGCCTTGCCTTTGATCGCATATTTATGATCACTGAACCTGACGGAACGTTCATAACCGCCCGCCAGTTCCCACAAATGGTCCGTTTTACGCCTTCCCCATTCCACGATGGGCTGCATCTTACGGCTCCAGACGGCAGCAGTGCGCTCGTACGATTTGCCGACTTCGCCGCCCAGGATGCGCCAACTGAAGTATGGGGAAATCATTTTACCGCGCGAGTAGCACCAGCGGATATCAATCGCTGGATCAGCGGTTTCTTTTCCCGTGATGTGCAGTTGCGTTGGGTTGGCCCGCAACTGACGCGCCGGGTAAAGCGCCACGATGACGTTCCCTTATCCTTCGCCGACGGTTATCCCTATCTGCTGACCAATGAAGCATCGCTACGCGATCTGCAACAGCGCTGTCCGGCAAGCGTCAAAATGGAACAGTTTCGCCCTAATCTGGTGATTTCAGGCGCTGGCGCCTGGGAAGAAGATACCTGGAAAGTGATTCGCATCGGCGACGTCATTTTTGATGTGGCAAAACCCTGTAGCCGCTGTATTTTCACTACCGTCAGCCCGGAAAAAGGCCAGAAACATCCGTCTGGCGAGCCACTGGCAACGCTGCAAACCTTCCGCACGGCGGCGGACAACGGTGATGTCGATTTCGGCCAGAATCTCATCGCCCGTAATAGCGGCGTAATTCGTGTAGGTGATGAAGTCGAAATACTGGCGACCCGACTCGCCCGGCTGTACAGCGCGGCGGAATCTGATGATACAGCTTTGCAACAACAACCCGATGCAACAGTGATGATTGACTGGCAGGGTCAAACGTTTCGCGGAAATAATCAGCAGGTATTGTTGGAACAGCTGGAAAACCAGGGGATCCGTGTTCCCTACTCGTGTCGTGCGGGAATTTGCGGATGCTGCCGGATTCGGCTGGTAGAAGGCGAAGTCAACCCACTGAAAAAATCGGCGATTGGCGATGACGGAACGATTCTTTGCTGCAGTTGTGTACCCAAGACAGCAATCAGGCTGGAAAGTTAGACCGCCTGCTCAAGGTTGAAACTGTCGACAATTGCCTGTGGTTTCAGTCTGTCATTCATGATTTTAATCGCATCGCCAAGTTGCATGGTGCGACCAGCGATGACCACTCCGGGTTGCGCAAGCAAACACAGTGCGGCATTTTCACCCGGCTCTACCACTAACAGATTTACCTGTTCTTCGGTATCGCTTAAATCCACACAGGCGGCGTCACCCACGGTTGGCGACCAGTTAATACCGTGCGCAACAAAGTGCCAGCTTTTTGGCATTTGCGGTTTAAGATACCGAATAGCCACCAGCGCATTTAGCACCAGTTCCGCTTTTTGTTCTTTAGCTAAATCCAGATAACGGCATTTTTCTTCGAAGGAGAAATAAAGCGCGGCGTCATCAACACAAAAACCAGATGGAGAAAAAGCATCAGGCGTGAGCATTTTACGCGCAAAACGCGAGCGGAATAACATGCCATTGGCTAAATCGAGCATCATACGATCGTGCTCTTCATCATAATACCAGCGCCAGTTATCGTCGGGTTTAATTCGCATCAGTTTCTCTCCTTTCCTTAATCATCGCCATTACGACAGTATCCTTTTGCCGCTTCGTTTATTGCCTTAATAATAAAAGCTCAGAATGTTTAAATAAGCAACAGTAAAGGAATATAAAACAACCAGGGCCAGAAATAAAGCCCTGGTTGTCGGATTAAGGCATAGATCAGATATTGCTGACGATTTCTTTAATCAACGGCGGACCTTTAAAAATAAAGCCCGAATAAATCTGTACGAGGCTTGCGCCGGCAGCCATTTTTTCCCGCGCGGCAATCACCGAGTCGATCCCGCCAACACCAATAATTGGCAACTGCCCTTTTAATTCCTGAGACAACTGGCGAATAATTTCTGTACTTTTTAATTGTAACGGTCGCCCGCTCAGGCCACCCATTTGATCGCAGTTTTTCATTCCCTGAACGAGAGAACGATCGAGCGTGGTGTTAGTCGCAATTACGCCATCAATATTATGACGAACTAAACTGTCAGCAACCTGGATCAGTTCTTCCACAGAAAGATCCGGCGCGATCTTTACCGCCACTGGAACATATTTATGGTGGATCGCTTGCAGATCATTTTGCTTATTTTTAATTGCCGTCAGGAGATCGTCTAGCGCCTCGCCGTATTGCAGCGTACGTAATCCCGGCGTATTCGGTGAAGAGATATTAATCGCGATATAACCCGCATAAGCATAGACTTTTTCCATACAAATCAGATAGTCATCTTTGCCGTTCTCTACTGGGGTATCTTTATTCTTACCTATATTAATCCCCAGAATACCGTCAAAATGCGATTTTTTAACGTTCTCAACCAGGTTATCAACCCCGTGGTTATTAAACCCCATACGGTTTATCAAACCTTCTGCATCGACCAGACGGAACAGACGCGGTTTATCGTTACCCGGCTGAGGACGCGGCGTCACGGTACCTATTTCAATTGAGCCGAATCCCATCGCGCCAAGTGCATCAATGCACTCCCCGTCTTTATCCAGTCCGGCAGCAAGACCGAGCGGGTTTTTAAACGTCAGCCCCATACAGGTAACCGGTTTTGCAGGTACCTTCTGGCGGACAAGCGCTTCAAGCGGCGTGCCGGTAATGCGACGTAACTGCTGGAATGTCAATTCATGAGCGCGCTCTGGATCGAGCTGAAAAAGGGCTTTACGAACGAAGGGGTAGTACATGAACTCTCCTGGATTCCCGGTGTGCAAACCGGGGGCGTATTATGTGCGATCGCGAGCAAAAAGGGAATTGACCTGCGGCAATAAATAGCAATCGTTTTCCTGGCCCCTGCCTTTTTATTCAATTTCCAACTTTTCTATCCCGTATAAATCATTTCGATAAACAAAATCTCTCTGCCAGACTGCATAAATTGTTATCAATGTTAACTAAAAGCAAACAATTAGTTATAAGGAGAGGTTGAAATTATGCGCGTCATTACTCTGGCGGGAAGCCCACGCTTTCCCTCTCGCTCCAGCGCGTTACTGGAATATGCCCGAGAAAAACTCAACAGTCATGATGTCGAAGTCTTTCACTGGAACCTGCATAACTTTGCCCCGGAAGACCTAATCTATGCCCGTTTTGACAGTCCGGCGTTGAAGACATTTATTGAACAACTGCAAGATGCTGACGGGCTGATTGTCGCCACGCCGGTCTACAAAGCCGCTTACTCTGGCGCACTGAAAACGCTGCTCGATCTGCTCCCCGAGCGGGCGCTGGAAGGAAAAGTGGTGTTGCCGCTGGCGACCGGCGGCAGCGTGGCGCATTTACTGGCCGTCGATTACGCGCTGAAACCGGTACTGAGTGCGTTAAAAGCCCAGGAGATCCTGCACGGCGTATTTGCCGATGATTCGCAGGTCATCGATTATCAGCATAAACCGCAGTTTACGCCCAACCTGCAGCAGCGCATGGATAGTGCGCTCGACACCTTCTGGCTGGCATTGCATCGTCGCGATATCCAACTCCCTCAACTGAATGCCCTGCGAGGTGCCGCCCATGCTTAATCTGCTCAAACGTCACACGTCGTGGTTCACACTGGCTGGGCTGCTGTCACTGTCAACGCTGGCGCACGCCGCAGAACCTGCGCCCGATGCTCTACGCATTGGTTATCAGAAAGGGAGCGTCAGCATGGTGTTGGCAAAAAGCCATCAATTGTTGGAGAAACGCTACCCGCAAACCAAAATCTCGTGGGTTGAGTTCCCTGCCGGGCCACAAATGCTGGAAGCGCTCAATATCGGCAGTATCGATCTCGGCAGTACGGGTGACATTCCACCCATTTTCGCCCAGGCCGCGGGGGCAGATCTGGTTTACGTGGGCGTTGAGCCCCCCAAACCGAAAGCTGAAGTGATTCTGGTGCCGAAAAATAGCCCGATCCAGAACGTCGCGCAGCTTAAAGGACATAAAGTCGCTTTCCAGAAAGGTTCCAGCGCCCACAATTTACTGCTCCGTGCACTGCAACAGGCTGGGCTGAAATTTACCGATATTCAACCGACTTATCTGACGCCAGCCGATGCGCGAGCGGCCTTCCAGCAAGGAAACGTTGATGCATGGGCTATCTGGGATCCCTACTATTCCGCCGCGTTATTGCAAGGTGATGTACGCGTGCTGAAAGACGGCTCAGACCTCAAGCAAACCGGTTCGTTTTATCTCGCCGCACGTCCTTATGCCGAAAAAAATGGCGCTTTTATTCTTGGCGTACTGAATACCTTTAGCCAGGCCGATGCGTTAACCCTCAGCCAGCGCCAGCAAAGCATTGCCCTGCTGGCTAAAACCATGGGCCTGCCTGAGCCGGTAATTGCCTCTTATCTGGATCACCGCCCGCCAACCACCATTACGCCCGTCAGCGACTCTGTTGCTGCGCTACAGCAACAAACCGCGGATCTGTTTTATGACAACCGTCTGGTGCCGAAAAAAATCGATATTCGCCAGCGTATCTGGCAACCCACTCAGCAGGCAGGAGAAAAATTATGAGTCTGAACATGTTCTGGTTTTTACCCACCCACGGTGACGGTCATTATCTTGGAACGGAAGAAGGTTCGCGCCCGGTCGATCACGGATATCTGCAACAAATTGCGCAAACGGCCGACCGTCTGGGGTTTACCGGCGTGCTGATCCCCACCGGTCGCTCCTGCGAAGATGCCTGGCTGGTCGCCGCCTCGATGATCCCGGTCACCCAGCGGTTAAAATTTTTGGTCGCGCTACGCCCAAGCGTCACCTCGCCGACGGTTGCCGCGCGTCAGGCAGCAACGCTCGACAGGCTTTCTAATGGTCGGGCGCTATTTAACCTGGTGACCGGCAGCGATCCGCAGGAGTTGGCTGGCGACGGCGTGTTCCTCGATCACACCGAGCGCTATGAAGCCTCTGGCGAATTTACTCAGGTCTGGCGGCGCTTGCTGCAAGGTGAAACGGTGGATTTCAACGGCAAACATATTCATGTTCGCGGGGCAAAACTGTTCTTCCCGCCGATCCAGCGGCCACATCCTCCACTCTATTTCGGCGGCTCGTCTGACGTCGCACAAGATCTGGCCGCCGAACAGGTTGATCTCTACCTGACCTGGGGCGAACCGCCTGAACAGGTGAAAGCGAAGATTGAACAGGTGCGGGCCAAAGCAGCGGCGCGCGGGCGCAAGATCCGCTTTGGTATTCGTCTGCATGTGATCGTACGGGAGACAACACAAGAGGCGTGGCAGGCTGCGGATCGTCTGATAGCCCATCTGGATGACGACACCATCGCCAAAGCCCAGGCCGCCTTCTTAAAAACGGATTCGGTTGGTCAGCAGCGAATGGCTGCACTGCACAACGGTAAACGCGACAAACTGGAAATTAGCCCGAACCTGTGGGCAGGGGTAGGACTGGTACGCGGTGGCGCAGGGACCGCACTGGTTGGAGATGGTCCTACGGTCGCAGCGCGTATTAACGAGTATGCCGCGCTGGGAATCGACAGCTTTGTGCTGTCCGGGTATCCGCATCTGGAAGAGGCATACAGGGTTGGTGAGCTGCTGTTCCCGCATCTGGATGTCGCGATACCCGAAATTCCGCAACCGCTGCGCCTGCAGCAGCAAGGCGAAGCGGTGGCGAACGAATTCATCCCGCGTAAAGTCGCACAAAGCTAAGGAGCGGCTAATGGCAACGACGAAAAACAGATGGTTATTGCGCCTCGCGCCCTGGTTTTTACCGGTAGGTCTGGTGGCGCTCTGGCAGCTCGCATCATCAATGGGCTGGCTGTCCAACCGCATCCTGCCCTCACCGGAGGGCGTGGTCGAAGCTTTCTGGACGCTTTCCGCCAGCGGCGAACTTTGGCAGCATCTGGCGATCAGCGCCTGGCGCGCGCTGATCGGATTCTCTATCGGTGGATCGATTGGCCTGACGCTGGGACTGATCAGCGGTCTTTCGCGTTGGGGAGAACGCCTGCTGGATACCTCGGTGCAGATGCTGCGTAACGTACCGCATCTGGCGCTGATCCCGCTGGTGATTTTGTGGTTCGGTATTGATGAATCCGCCAAGATCTTTCTCGTCGCCCTGGGCACGCTGTTCCCGATTTACATCAACACCTGGCACGGGATACGCAATATCGACCGCGGGCTGGTTGAAATGGCGCGCAGCTATGGGTTGTCTGGTTTTTCACTGTTTATTCATGTGATCCTCCCCGGTGCCCTGCCCTCGATTATGGTTGGGGTGCGTTTTGCTCTCGGACTGATGTGGCTGACGCTCATTGTGGCGGAAACTATTTCAGCCAATGCCGGTATTGGCTACCTGGCGATGAATGCTCGCGAATTTCTGCAAACCGATGTAGTCGTGGTGGCCATTATTCTCTACGCCCTGCTCGGCAAGCTAGCCGATGTCAGTGCCCAACTGCTGGAGCGAATCTGGCTGCGCTGGAACCCGGCTTACCATGTGAAGGAGGCTACCATATGAACACCGCTCGCCTGAACCAGGGCACGCCGCTTTTGCTAAGCGCCGTAACGAAACAATACGCCGCCAATACGGTGCTCAATCAGTTAGATTTGCATATTCCGGCCGGACAGTTCGTTGCCGTGGTAGGCCGCAGTGGCGGAGGTAAAAGTACGTTGCTGCGCCTGCTGGCTGGACTGGAGTCGCCCACCTCTGGCGCATTACTCGCCGGAACCACCCCGCTGGCAGAGATTCAGGATGATACGCGAATGATGTTTCAGGATGCGCGTCTGCTGCCATGGAAGACGGTTATCGATAACGTGGGTCTGGGTCTGAAAGGTCAGTGGCGCAATGCAGCCCGAGATGCGCTGGCCGCAGTTGGGCTGGAGAATCGTGCTCAGGAGTGGCCCGCAGCGCTTTCTGGCGGACAAAAACAGCGCGTGGCTCTGGCGCGGGCATTAATTCATCGCCCCGGTCTGCTTCTGCTGGATGAACCCCTCGGCGCACTGGATGCCTTAACCCGCCTTGAAATGCAGGAGCTGATCGTCTCTTTATGGCAAGAGCACGGCTTTACCGTGCTGTTGGTCACCCATGACGTCAGTGAAGCGGTGGCAATGGCCGATCGCGTTTTGCTGATTGAGGATGGAAAAATCGGACTGGATTTAACGGTGGATATTGCGCGACCACGCCGGATTGGCTCTCTTCGTCTGGCAGAACTGGAAGCCGAGGTGTTGAATCGGGTGATGCAGCGTGGCGAGGCAGAACAGTCAATCCGACTGCATGGATAAACATTCAGGACGTTGTAGGCCCGGTAAGCATGAGCGCCACCGGGCATTTTGCCGGATGACGGCGTTACCGCCTTATCCGGCCTACAAAACTACAGGTCAACGTCTCAGGCCAACGCTTTAGTAATTTTCTCGAACAGATCGCCTGACAGATTCTCCAGCCCTTTCAGCTGTTCCAGCGCCGCACGCATCTTCGCCTGACGTTTTGCATCATAACGTTTTAAGCGAATCAGCGGCTCAATCAGGCGTGACGCCACCTGCGGGTTACGGCTGTTGAGCTCAGTCAGCATGTCAACCAGGAACTGATAACCGCTACCATCTTCCGCATGGAATGCAGCCGGGTTGCTGCCCGCGAAGGCACCGATCAGCGAACGGATGCGGTTTGGGTTACTCATGCTAAAAGAGCGATGCTTCAACAGGCCGCGTACCGTTTCCAGCACGTTTCTAGCCGGGCTGGTGGATTGCAGGATAAACCATTTATCCATCACCAGACCGTCATGGTGCCATTTGTCGTCGTATTCCTGCATCAGCGCGTCACGACACGGCAACTGTGCTGCGACCGCCGCAGACAGCGCCGCCAGCGCATCGGTCATATTGTTCGCTTCACGGTACTGCTTGCTTACCAGCGTGTCAGCCAGATGGGTTTCGCCAAAGGCCAGGAATCGCAGGCAGGCGTTGCGCAGCGTACGTTTGCCAATATCGCCATGCTCAACGCGATACTCATCAAGATGATTAGCGTTATAGATGGCGAGGAATTCATCCGCCAGCTCGGCCGCCAGCGTGCGGGTTAACGCTTCGCGTACCTCGGCGATCGCCACCGGATCAATGATGTCGAACAGTTCGGCAATTTCATTTACTGAAGGCAGCGTCAGGATCTCTGCCGCCAGTGCCGGATCGATTTTCTCATCGAGCAGAATCGCGCGGAATGCATCGGCCACGTGGACCGGCAGCGACAGCGGTTGTCCCTGCTGATGACGGGCAACGTTGAGCTTAATATAGGTCGCCAGCAGGCTTTGCGCCGCATCCCAACGAGAGAAATCGTTACGCGCATGGCGCATCAGGAAGGTCAGTTGCTGATCGCTCCATTTATATTCCAGTTTCACCGGCGCGGAGAATTCGCACAGCAGCGCCGGAACCGGCTGGAAGTAGACGTTATCAAAGACAAACGTCTGCTCTGCCTGGGTCACGTTGAGTACGGAATTCACCGGGTGCCCGCCTTTTTGTAGCGGGATCACTTTCCCTTCGTTGTCATACAACTCAAGGGCAAAAGGAATATGCAAGGGCTGCTTTTCAGCCTGATCCGGCGTGGCCGGCGTGCGCTGGCTAATGGTCAGCGTGTACTGTTCAGTTGATGGGTTATAGTCATCACGTACGGTCAGAATCGGCGTACCGGACTGACTGTACCAGCGGCGGAAATGGGAGAGATCAACGTTAGACGCATCTTCCATCGCCTGCACAAAATCATCACAGGTTGCAGCGCTACCGTCGTGACGCTCAAAGTACAGCTGCATCCCTTTCTGGAAGTTAGCCTCACCCAGCAGGGTGTGGATCATACGAATCACTTCCGCACCCTTCTCGTACACGGTCAGGGTATAGAAGTTGTTCATTTCGATGACCATATCCGGGCGGATAGGATGCGCCATCGGGCTGGCGTCCTCAGCAAACTGCAGGCCGCGCATGGTACGCACATTGCTGATGCGGTTTACCGCACGTGAGCCGAGATCGGAACTGAATTCCTGATCGCGGAACACGGTTAACCCTTCTTTCAGGCTCAACTGGAACCAGTCGCGACAGGTTACGCGGTTGCCGGTCCAGTTATGGAAGTATTCGTGACCGATGACGCGCTCAATATCGAGATAGTCTTTGTCGGTGGCGGTATCGGTACGCGCCAGCACGTATTTGGAGTTAAAGATGTTCAGACCTTTATTCTCCATCGCGCCCATGTTGAAGAAATCCACGGCGACAATCATATAGATGTCGAGATCATATTCGAGGCCAAAGCGCTCTTCATCCCATTTCATGGAGTTTTTCAGCGAGGTCATCGCCCACGGCGCGCGGTCCAGGTTCCCACGATCGACATACAGTTCCAGCGCCACTTCACGCCCGGAGCGGGTGGTAAAGGTGTCGCGCAGCACGTCGAAATCACCCGCTACCAGCGCAAACAAATAGCACGGTTTCGGGAATGGATCCTGCCACTGTACCCAGTGGCGACCGTTTTCCAGTTCGCCCTGCGCAACACGGTTACCGTTGGAAAGCAGGAATGGATATCTGGTTTTATCGGCAATAATTTTGGTCGTAAAACGCGCCAGCACGTCCGGCCTGTCGAGATACCAGGTAATATGGCGAAAGCCTTCCGCTTCGCACTGGGTACACAGCGCGTCACCTGACTTGTAAAGCCCTTCCAGCGCGGTATTCGCCGCTGGGCTAATTTCATTCACGATACGCAGCGTAAAACGTTCCGGCAGTTGATTGATGACCAGAGCGCCCTCTTCTTCTTTATATGCTGTCCACGGTTCGTCATTCACGTGGATTGACATCAGGGTCAGATCTTCGCCATTCAGGCGCAGGGGCGCATCGGACGTGCCATGACGGACAGCCTGGCTCACTGCGGTGACCACGGTTTTTTCAGCATCCAGGTCAAAGGTCAAGTCAATATCAGTAATCTGGTAATCCGGCGCACGGTAGTCGTGGCGGTATTTGGCTTGTGGCTGTTGTGTCATAAAAAAACCTTTAGCATCTTTGGTAGAGTCTCGGCTTCAGTCTATTCCTGTTGCGTAAATCACGCTACGCAGAATGTTCATCTTTTCAGGCACAAACGCCCTTTTTGCTACATTTTTATAACACGCGGCACGAATTGCCCTCGACCAGAAAGACAGCTTATGGTGTGATCGGGGTTCAATAAATCGCTAAACAGGGTATACTCCAGCGGTTTTCTTAGTTGTTTATTGTACTAAACGCTCCCGTGAGAGGATGCTACTGCGCACCTATGACACAATTCGCTTCTCCTGTTCTGCACTCGCTGCTGGATACAGACGCTTATAAGTTGCATATGCAGCAAGCCGTTTTTCACCACTACTATGATGTACAAGTAGCGGCTGAATTTCGTTGCCGTGGCGATGACCTGCTCGGTATTTATGCCGATTCTATTCGCGAACAGGTGAATGCTATGCAGCACCTGCGACTGCAGGAGGACGAGTACCAGTGGCTCTCCGGCCTGCCTTTTTTCAAAGCTGATTACCTCACCTGGTTACGTGATTTCCGCTATAACCCGGAACAGGTTTGCGTCACCAATGACAACGGTAAGTTGAACATTCGCTTAACCGGGCCATGGCGCGAAGTGATCATGTGGGAAGTTCCGCTGTTAGCGGTGATAAGCGAGCTGGTACACCGTTATCGCTCGCCCGAACCAGGCGTCCCACAGGCGCTGGCTGAGCTGGAAAACAAATTAGCAGAATTCTCTGCTTTAACGAAAGATGTCGATATGTCCCGCTTCCATCTGATGGATTTCGGTACGCGTCGTCGTTTTTCACGTGAAGTCCAGCAGGCTATCGTTAAACGCCTGCAGCAAGAGCCGTGGTTTGTTGGCACCAGCAACTACGATCTTGCCCGTCGTTTGTCATTAACGCCGATGGGAACCCAGGCGCATGAATGGTTCCAGGCACACCAGCAAATCAGCCCTGAGCTTGCCACCAGCCAGCGCGTTGCCCTGGCCGCCTGGCTGAACGAATATCCCGACCAGCTCGGCATCGCCCTGACCGATTGCATCACCATGGACGCGTTTTTGCGCGACTTTGGCGTTGAGTTTGCCACCCGCTACCAGGGTTTGCGCCACGACTCTGGCGATCCGGTGGAATGGGGTGAGAAAGCCATCGCCCATTATGAAAAACTGGGCATTGACCCGCAAAGCAAAACGCTGGTGTTCTCCGATAACCTCGATCTGAATAAAGCGATTGAACTCTACCGCCACTTCTCTTCTCGCGTGCAGTTGAGCTTTGGTATCGGGACACGCCTGACGTGTAACATCCCCCAGGTTAAGCCGCTGAATATCGTTATCAAGCTGGTCGAATGTAACGGCAAACCGGTGGCGAAGTTATCTGACAGCCCGGGTAAAACCATCTGCCATGATAAAGCGTTTGTGCGCGCGCTGCGCAAAGCCTTCGATCTCCCGCATATTAAAAAAGCCAGCTAGTCCTTCCAGGGAGCCACTTTGGCTCCCTTTTCACGTTTATTTCCGAAATCTTTCACTCCAGCTACGAATTCTGCTTGTCTGATTGCAGATGCCAGGTAACATAGGTATCCCCCCATTACGGGTGGACATGTGTTTATATATCCGACTATTAACAGAGAGAATATTATGAGCGTTGTGCCTGTAGCCGACGTACTCCAGGGCCGCGTAGCCGTTGACAGCGAAGTCACCGTGCGCGGATGGGTGCGTACCCGCCGAGATTCAAAAGCTGGCATCTCCTTCCTCGCCGTTTATGACGGTTCCTGCTTTGATCCTGTACAGGCCGTCATCAATAATTCTCTGCCCAATTACAATCAGGACGTGCTGCGCCTGACGACGGGTTGTTCAGTTATCGTAACGGGTAAAGTCGTTGCATCACCTGGACAAGGACAGAGCTTTGAAATTCAGGCCACTGAAGTTGAAGTCGCGGGCTGGGTTGAAGATCCTGATACCTACCCAATGGCGGCTAAGCGTCACAGCATTGAGTATCTGCGTGAAGTGGCGCATATGCGTCCGCGCACCAATATGATTGGTGCGGTAGCGCGCGTACGTCATACGCTGGCGCAAGCGCTGCATCGCTTCTTCCACGAGCAGGGTTTCTTTTGGGTATCTACTCCGCTGATCACCGCTTCCGATACGGAAGGTGCGGGTGAAATGTTCCGTGTTTCTACGCTGGATCTGGAAAACCTGCCGCGTAACGATCAGGGTAAAGTCGATTTCGATAAAGACTTCTTTGGTAAGGAAGCGTTCCTGACCGTTTCCGGTCAGTTGAACGGTGAAACTTACGCCTGCGCCCTGTCCAAAATTTATACCTTTGGACCGACTTTCCGTGCGGAAAACTCCAACACCAGCCGTCACCTCGCAGAGTTTTGGATGCTTGAGCCGGAAGTCGCTTTTGCCGATCTGAACGATGTTGCAGGTCTGGCTGAAGCAATGCTGAAATACGCGTTCAAAGCCGTACTGGAAGAACGTGCGGATGATATGAAGTTCTTCGCCGAACGTGTCGACAAAGACGCGGTATCACGCCTGGAACGTTTTATTGATGCTGACTTCGCGCAGGTGGATTACACCGATGCGGTAAGCATCCTGGAAAAATGCGGCAAACAGTTCGAAAACCCGGTTTACTGGGGTGTCGATCTGTCTTCTGAGCATGAACGCTATCTTGCCGAAGAACACTTTAAAGCGCCTGTGGTTGTTAAAAACTATCCGAAAGATATTAAGGCGTTTTATATGCGCCTTAACGACGACGGTAAAACCGTTGCGGCAATGGACGTGCTGGCACCGGGAATCGGTGAAATCATCGGTGGTTCTCAGCGTGAAGAGCGTCTGGACGTGCTGGATGCCCGTATGCTGGAGATGGGTCTGAACAAAGAAGATTACTGGTGGTATCGCGATCTGCGTCGCTACGGTACCGTTCCGCATTCCGGTTTTGGTTTGGGCTTTGAGCGTCTGATCGCTTATGTCACCGGCGTACAGAACGTCCGCGATGTTATTCCGTTCCCGCGTACACCGCGTAACGCCAGCTTCTAACGTTGTCGCTTTAATCATAAAGGCCAGCACTGCTGGCCTTTTTTCGTTCAGCGCATTGCTGTATTTGTCGCCTTAGATGGACTCTCATCCCGCACTAAACTCAACCCGTAAATTCCCCCTTCCTGTTACGCAATGTTTCACTGCAACATTTGAGAACAAAAAATAATCACTATTTTTATTGTGGATTAGCACTTCATGATCAAATAGAGCATTTATTACCCATTCGCACGGCATTCTGGACGGCCAAAATATGCATTTGTAAAAATGGTTCTTTTTTGCGGGGCTAGATAAAAATGTCGTTAGCAAAATTAAGTATAAGAAAATCATATAAATAGATAAAACTGAGCAAAATTCAATCGCAGGGACACCTGAAATTTGAAGTCGTTCACAAAGTTGCATAAAAATAACATTTTGTTACACATTTTTTCTTTTTGAAACCAAATCTTTATATTTGTAGCACTTTGAGAGTAGCGAAACGGTAGTTTGAATGGAAAGATGCCTGCAGACACATAAAGACACCAAACTCTCATCAATAGTTCCGTAAATTTTTATTGACGGAATTTATTGGCGGCAGTGGCAGGTGTCATATAAAAACCGATGAGGGTAATAAATAATGATGAAGCGCAATATTCTTGCAGTGGTTATCCCTGCTCTGCTGGTAGCCGGGGCAGCTAACGCTGCAGAAGTTTATAACAAAGATGGCAATAAAGTAGACATCTACGGTAAAGCTGTAGGTCTGCACTATTTTTCCAAGCACAACGGTGACAACGCCTACGCACCTAATGGCGATCAGACTTACGCCCGTCTTGGTTTCAAAGGGGAAACTCAGATTAACGACCAGCTGACCGGTTACGGCCAGTGGGAATACCAGTTCAGCGGCAATAACTCCGAAGGCGGTGACGACTCTCAGAATGGGAACAAAACCCGTCTGGCGTTTGCTGGTCTGAAATTCGGTGACGCAGGTTCCTTCGATTACGGTCGTAACTACGGCGTCGTATACGATGCACTGGGTTACACCGATATGCTGCCAGAATTCGGTGGCGATACTGCGGCTTCCGACCAGTTCTTCTCTCAGCGTAACGGTGGCCTCGCGACTTACCGTAACTCCAACTTCTTCGGTCTGGTTGAAGGCCTGAACTTCGCTGTTCAGTACCTGGGTAAAAACGAGCGTGATGACGTTCGTCGCTCTAATGGTGACGGCGTTGGCGGTTCTGTAAGCTACGAATACGAAGGCTTCGGTATCGTCGGTGCATACGGCGCGGCTGACCGTACCGATGCCCAGCAAAACCCGCTTCTGCGCGGCCATGGCGACAAAGCTGAGCAGTGGGCTACCGGCGTGAAATACGATGCTAACAACATCTACCTGGCAGCGAACTACAGCGAAACCCGCAACGCAACCCGCATTTCTAACGGTTATGCGAACAAAACTGAAGACGTACTGTTAGTTGCTCAGTACCAGTTCGACTTCGGCCTGCGTCCGTCCCTCGCCTATACCAAATCTAAAGGTAAGGATATCGAAGGTATCGGTGACGTAGATCTGGTGAACTACTTCGAAGTGGGCGCGACTTACTACTTCAACAAAAACATGTCCACCTATGTTGATTACATCATCAACCAGATCGATTCTGACAACAAACTGGGCGTAGGCTCTGACGACACCGTTGCAGTGGGTATCGTTTACCAGTTCTAATAGCAGACCTCTTTGCTAAATGCCTAAAAAACAGGACTTCGGTCCTGTTTTTTTATATCCGCCAGCGGATTCTTGCGTCTTCAAAAAACACCCCTGCTTTTCGTCACTAACGGTTGGCATTTTGTAAATCTACCGTTAACCTGATAGCGGACTTCCCTTCTGTAACCACAATGGAACCTCGTCATGTTTGAGAACATTACCGCCGCTCCTGCCGACCCCATTTTGGGCCTGGCTGATTTGTTTCGTGCCGATGACCGCCCGGGGAAAATAAACCTCGGAATCGGTGTATATAAAGATGAGACAGGCAAAACGCCGGTACTGACCAGCGTTAAAAAAGCCGAGCAATATATCCTGGAAAATGAAACCACCAAAAACTATCTTGGCATTGACGGTATTCCAGAGTTTGGTCGCTGCACTCAGGAATTACTGTTTGGTAAAGAAAGTGCTCTGATTAATGAAAAACGCGCGCGTACCGCACAGACCCCTGGTGGTACGGGCGCCCTGCGTGTGGCCGCTGATTTCCTGGCAAAAAACACCAGCGCAAAACGCGTGTGGGTCAGCAACCCAAGCTGGCCGAACCATAAGAGCGTATTTAATTCTGCTGGTCTGGAAGTGCGTGAATATAACTATTACGATGCTGCAAACCATTCACTGGACTTTGATGCATTGCTGGCAAGCCTGGCTGAAGCACAAGCTGGCGACGTCGTATTATTCCACGGATGCTGCCACAATCCGACCGGTATCGATCCGACGCTGGAGCAGTGGCAAACGCTGGCTCAGCTGTCAGTCGAAAAAGGTTGGTTACCACTGTTCGACTTCGCCTACCAGGGCTTCGCGCGTGGTCTGGAAGAAGATGCAGAGGGTCTGCGTGCATTCGCCGCGCTGCATAAAGAGCTGATTGTCGCCAGCTCCTATTCCAAAAACTTTGGTCTGTACAATGAGCGCGTAGGTGCCTGTACACTGGTTGCAGCTGATGCTGAAACCGTTGACCGTGCCTTTAGCCAGATGAAATCGGTAATTCGTGCGAACTACTCCAACCCGCCAGCCCACGGTGCATCCGTAGTCGCCACAATTCTGAGCAACGATGCACTGCGTGCCATCTGGGAACAGGAACTGACTGACATGCGCCAACGCATTCAGCGCATGCGTTTACTGTTTGTCAATACGCTGCAGGAGAAAGGTGCAAACCGCGACTTCAGCTTTATCATCAAACAGAACGGTATGTTCTCTTTCAGCGGCCTGACAAAAGAACAGGTTCTGCGTCTGCGTGAAGAGTTTGGTGTCTATGCCGTCGCTTCCGGACGTGTAAACGTCGCAGGAATGACGCCAGATAACATGGCACCGCTGTGCGAAGCGATTGTCGCAGTGCTGTAATTTATTGCGCATAAAAAGGCCGCAATCGCGGCCTTTTTATTTATCTGCGGTGTTACCAGACTGGCATTTCATCCTGCAGGAACGGGTTATGTAGCCGTTCGTTACCCAGCGTAGAAAGTGGGCCGTGACCCGGGATAAACGTCACGTCATCACCCAATGGCAAGAGTTTACGTTTAATCGAATCAATCAATTGGCTGTGATCCCCACGCGGGAAATCACTGCGCCCTACGCCACCTTTGAAAATCACGTCGCCTGAAATCAGTAACTTTGATTGTTCATCAAAGAAGACAACATGCCCTGGCGTGTGACCCGGGCAATGCAGCACCTGTAAGGTTACGTTGCCGACGCTAATCCGATCGCCTTCGTTTAGCCAGCGATCGGGCGTCAACGGCTCACAATCGCCCAAGCCAAACATGCGGCTCTGAGCAGGGAGCCCCTGTAACCAGAACTCATCTTCTTTTTCCGGACCAATAACCGGAACACCATAATGCTGTGCCAGTTCAGCCGCTGCCCCTACATGGTCAAGATGTCCATGGGTAAGCAGGATCTGCATGAGCGTCAAACCGCTGGCATCGACTTCCTGTTTGATTTTCTCGGCATCACCGCCGGGATCGACCAGTGCGGCCAGACGCGTCTGCTCACACCAGATTAGCGAGCAGTTCTGGGCGAATGCAGTGACCGGAATAATACGATAGTTCATACAGCTCCTGTTTCATTAAGCTTACGGATCACCAGTGCCGTGCAGGCCCGGTGTCGATATGCACAAAGTTACTGCTGGGGTAGTATCCTACACCACCTGCGCGCATAGATAACGCAGCTTTGCGAATATTGCTTAATGCGATGCCTTCAATGTGGAAATCCATGGCCTGGCCTTTCGTGTGGTAGCTTTTCTTTGCCACACCACGACTGCGTGCACGGAGTTCGTTATTGGTATCGATGGAACGATAGCCGGAGATCAGTTGTACGGGTTTACGCGTACCCAGCAATCCCTGCAGACGGAAGAGTTGATCAAACAATCCCGGGTCGATGGATTTCACTTTATTCGCCCGAAAGTCACGGAAAAAGTGATTAAGTTTTGCTAATTCGTCCTGAATATAGCCCCTGCCATCAAAAAACTCTGCTTTTATTGACTCACCGGTATGCAGGTTATTCAGAGTCAATATACGCGGACGTGGGGTGGAGAGTGTAGCAAACGCAGGCGTAGGCAGGATGGCAGCGCCGAGGGCAATGCCACCAAGCGCCAGCAGTTTGCGGCGATTAGCGTCAAATTTGTCCATGGTATTAAGGTCTACAGGTCAATGTTATCGTATGTATGCTCTAGCGCACGCGGGAAACCTTATCTGGCTAAGTAGTCCACGTCAAGGCTCCCAAACCCAGGAAATACGGGGCTTGCAGCCATCCTGCCCCGTTTTCGTCATAACTTACGACAATCATTTTCCTCGAACTGCTTCATTTATCTGATTAATTGCTCAGCTTTCGACATGATTTGTGCGCTGGATCGCGCTGTCTGATCGTAATTGTAAATATCTGTTCGATACTGCGTACGTCCATCGCTTCCCACAAAGGCAGTCAGATAGTACAGGTTGACCGGAATATTCTGGCGGATATTTACATACCGCGTATCCCCTTGCTTCAGGGCATCCGAGATGCGCGTATCATTCCAGCCAGCATCCTGCAGCAGCATATTCGCCAGTTCCGAGGCCTTATTCACGCGCACACAGCCAGAACTTAGCGCCCGAGTATCCTTCTGGAACAAATTATGGTTTGGCGTATCGTGCAGATAAATGGCGTCCGAACTCGGCATATTGAATTTATAGCGACCCAGCGAATTACGCGCGCCCGGTGCCTGCTGGAAGCGGAACGGCAGATTTGAGGCGGTGATTGTAGCCCAGTCAACCTGCCACGGATCTATCGTCTCTTTGCTGTTCCAGCCGCGCATTACAGTATACCCGTGACGCTCAAGGTACCCCGGATCGTTCCACAATTTAGGCAGAATATCTTTTCGGGCCAGCGTCGGCGGCACGTTCCACGGTGGATTTACAACCACATTATTCAACGCGCTGCTCATCATCGGCGTTTTACGATCGGGACGTCCGACAATAACACGGGAAGCCAGCACCTGATTTCCGTTCTGATAATAAACCAGCGAGTAGGCTGGGATGTTTACCATGATGCCGGTAGACAGATCGCTCGGCAGCAGGCGCAAACGCTGAATATTTAACGCCAGTACGCCCGCGCGTTGAGCAGGCGTCACGTTCAGCCAGTCACGCGTCGCAGGGCCAATCGTGCCATCGGCCCCCAGCCCCTGCCATGTCTGAAAACGTTTCACCGCGTCAACAAGTTCGCGATCGTAGACGCTACGCCCTTCTTTGGCAGAAGTGCTGACACCGACGTTCAGCATTCCGGTACGACGCAGAATTTCGCGCAGCGCCGGGATATCATTACTCCATTCACCGGGACGTAACGTCGTGGTGCTGGTTAACCGTGGCCAGGGTCGCGAATCCCCCACCAGCTTCAGCAACGACTCATGCATCGCAGCATACTGTGGATGCTGAGGTGTAAGGCTGGTGATAAATGAAGTTAGCTGACCGTTGTCCAGCGCTACCTGCCATTGGTTAACAACGGAGAGCGGTGGCGTTGCCAGTGCATAAGGCTTATCGCTGTAGAGCCAGCGGCTACCTTTGACGGGGATATTGGCAATAAAGTGCAGATAGCCCATCATCGCATCAGAAAGCACAGTATCACGTGCCAGGCCTGTAACTGCCGGGTCAGTCAGTAACGCAACCCAGGCGTTAAACTGCGGCTGAAACCCGGCAATCGCCACCTCGGCTAACTGTTGTTGAAAGGCTTTTACCGCATCACGATTTTCCCACATCGGTTTCATTTCGCGTGCGGCATACAGTAATTCCAGCTGGCTCATATAAACCGGCGTATAGCCTGCTGGTAGCTGAGATTGCAATTCAGCGCGGGCTTTGTCCACAGATGTGCCATTGGGCAGAGACTGAATTCCCGCCATCACACCTGTCGCGTAAGATTGTACCTGCGGTTGCGATAACGCTGTAGGCTGTTCGCTGACGGCCGCAGAGCTGTCGCCAGGAATCATTTCAGGCTCATCAGCCTGCGCGTTGAACAGTGGAGCGAATGTTACGGCCAGGCACAAACTGATTGCCGACAGCCGACGACCACACATTTTATTAAGCAACATCCCTTGCCCCCTGTTTTCTTTATCATACTTTGAGTAGCCAGACCGCCTGTATTCCCCATTACTCTCAAGGGAGCGGGCCTGTAAAACGCCAATACATTCTGAAGTATGACGAGCAAGCCCGGTGACGCGTTAGGCTTACCTTCAGTATATAAACATCAAATCATTTTTGCCTAACCTAATGTAAAGAAGTCTAAAGAAATTACACCAGGTATCATGTGCATATCGGAAAAGAAAAAGGCGGCTTTAGCGCCGCCTTTTTACTTAGCTTGCCTGCGAAGAGGCATCTTCTATCCCAGGTAAGGGCTCAGGTAACTGAGGGGCAAAACCACGCAGACCCACCACATGAACGTGTTCGGTGTTCTGGAAGACTTTACGCACCAGTTTGTAGGTTGTGCCTTTCTCCGGGCTGATATTTTCCGGCGCAGCAATAATCAGCTGCATCTGCAAACGCTCGCACAGTTCAAACAGGGTTGCGATGGAGCGGGCATCAAGTCGTGCGGCTTCATCAAGGAACAACAGGCGGCATGGCGAGATATCTTTCCCACGCAGTCTACGCCCTTCATCTTCCCAGCTTTGAACAACCATCACGAGGATTGACATCCCGGTACCGATCGCTTCCCCTGTGGACAGGGCGCCCGATTCGGCACGCAGCCAACCGTCAGAACCACGGTTAACCTCAACTTCCATTTCCAGGTAGTTGCGGTAGTCGAGCAGTTCTTCACCAATGGTTTGCGGCGTACGCTGTCCCATGTCAATCTGCGGATTCAGACGCTGATACAGCTTCGCCAGCGCTTCAGAGAAGGTCAGACGATTGCTGTTAAACAGATCCTGGTGCTGCTCATGCTGCTCGGAGAGTACGTCCAGCAAGGTGGCATGCGTCTCGCGTACGTTGACGTTCAGACGAACGCTGTTTACCTGGCCAAACGACACGCTTTGCAGACCCTGGTTCAACATACGAATACGGTTCTGTTCGCGCTGAATTGTCTTACGAATAATATTTGCCACGCTGCGAGAGCTGATGGCCAGCTTCTGTTCACGGGAGGTTAACTCTTCCGTCAGACGGCTCAATTCAATCTCCATCTGCTCGATGGCTTCAACCGGATCGTCGGTACGGATAATATCCTGGCGAATACGTTCACGCAGATGCTGGTAAACCGCAACAAAGAACTGAATTTTACGTTCTGGACGTTTTGGATCTTCAGACATGCGCAACACATCGCGCAGATGTTCGTTATCCGCAACCGCCAGACGTAGCGCACCGAGCGCCTTATCCGACATCGAACGCAGTTCGTCACCGGAAAGATAGGCCAACTCGCGACGGTGCAGACGACGTTCCACACCGTTATCTTTCACCATCCGCATCACCGCACACCAGCCGGCTTTCGCGGTCACCACCTGCTCACGCATTTCATGGTAATCGCGCTCAAGCTTGCGCAGCTTGCGGGTCAGGTTTTCCATCTCCGCTTCGCAGAAGGTTAGCGCTTTTTCCAGTTGGTTGCGACGAGCGCGGTTATTGCTGAGCTGCGCATGCAGTTCGTCACGACGGATACGCGCGCGCTCTTCGGCACCGCTGTCCGCACGAACGCCAATATCCTGCAGTTCACGTTGTAAATCGTTAAGCAGCTCTTTCTTGGTGTCATAAGAGCTTTTCAGCGAGGCCATAACCTGATTGTACTGGCTCAACTGCGCGGCATGGCTGCGCAACGCTTCACGGGCGCGGGTACGTTCAGCTTCCGCCTGTTCCAGACGCTCACGCAGTTTCTCATTCAGATCGCTGTTACCGCTGAGCATTTCGGCGGAGTCGGAATAGCTAAAGTGCGCCCGGCGCTGTACCACTTCGGTCAGGGCAAAAGCTTGCTGACGCGCATCACGCTGCATCTGCTGAGAATACGCGTAGTCTTCTTTCAGCTGTTCAAACTGCTCCGGGTCATTTTGCAGAACCGAAACCATCGGTTCCAGTTTGGCTAACTGGTTGCCGTGCTGCTGCACAAAACGCGCCGCTTCCTGGGCTTCATCCAGACGCTCACGAATTTCGTCCACACGATCGGCCAGCGTGTCATCTGCCAGCAAATTCAAACGCGGCAGCAGGCGGTTAAGAGCAGAAACCCCCTCTTTCGCCTGTTCAAACTGCATACGGCTTTGCTGATTATCATTTTCATGATTGGTCAGCGCACGTTCGAGTTCAACGCGACGGCTGTTCAGTTGGCGAATTTCCGCTTCCGGATCGGCTTCAAATGCCACCGACAGATGGCTGCCAATAAAGCGGCTAAACGCCTGGTGCAGACGTTGGGTTTTCTGGACGTCAAAGGAGAGCGTTGCAAAACGTTCAGACAGCCCTTCACGCTCGGCATGCAGGGTTTCGATACGGCTTTCGCGCGCAGCACGACCAAAAATCGGCACCGTCGGGAAGCGGGAATAACGCCACTGACGCTCGGCGGTTTTCACCACCACCGCTTTTTCAAGTTCATCGACGCTGAAAACGCTGTCATCAAACGACTGCGGATCCCCTTCGATGAAGTAGAGGTCTTCCGGGCAATCCGTCAGTCCATCAAGTTGCTCAGTAATCAGTGATAGATCCGGCACCACGATGGCATGGCGCGAAGGACCGTACAGCGCAGAGAAGTACGGCGCATCTTCAAGGCTAACATCGTCATAGATTTCAGACAGCAGCACGCCGCCGAAGCGTTCCGCCAGCGCATTGAGGCGCTGATCTTCCGCCCCGCCCGGCTGACTTAAACGTTCAATCTCTTCATCAACCGCATTTTTGCGCGCGCCGACTTCATCCCGCTCAACAATGGCTTCACGCTCGCGCTCCAGCAATTGTTGCAGATACTCGGTCACATCCTGGCTGGAGGTAAATTCTTCACCACACTGTTCGCTAAGCTGGTTCAGGCTATTTTGCGCGGCCAGCCAGACAGGCGCGCGTTTCATCAGATGCTGGATACGCGATTGCAGCTGCTCCTGCTCCTGACGCAGCGTCATACGCTGTTCGCTGGCAGACGAGACGCTGTCCGACAAGGCGGCGATACGCGCTTCCAGTTCCTGGTGCAGCGCTTCCAGCTCATCGATATCGAACTGTTTACCCTGACGCTTGCAGAATTCAGCCAGCAGACGCTCGGCTTCCTGCTGTTCGCGCAGACGCTGTTCCAGCTCGCTCAAACGCATGCGCAATGGCTGAACCTGTTCCGCCAGGTGCCGCTGTTCAACGCCTTCGCGCAGCAGCTCACGCGCCACGCTCCAGGCTTCACCACGCGCCAGCGGGCCGTTGATAGCCGCCACCAGTTGGTAAGCCTGTTCGAACTGGCTGTGCGCAGTTTGCGCCACGCTCATTTTTTGTTCCAGCGTCAGCAACTTCTCGGTCGCTTCCTGCTCTTTGGCCTGGAAGGTTTCCAGCCATTCAGCGGCGCTATCGGCGGTCAGATCCGGTAAGTGGCAAAGCTCTTTGGCTCGGCTCAGTGCCTGAATCGCCTGAGTGTACTGGATGGCGCGCGTTTGCTGGACGTCCAGCGCCTGCTGGTAATCGGCAAGCTGGCTTTTCAGCTCATCCACTTCCAGCTCGGCGGCTTCCGCACGGGCTTCATTCTCATCCTGACGATCGACAGCTTCTGCCACGACTTCATTTTGTTCTTCGAGGCGGATCTGCAACTCTTCGAGATCCGCTTCGTAGCGTTCAATTTTTTCCTGCTGACGCAACGCGGTTTGCACCAGATTCAGGTGATCGCTCGCGGCCTGATAATCCGCTTCCAGATCGCCTTCCGCGCCGTTATGCTCGCCCAGTTCACGCGCCATATCCACATGCTTATACTGCTCTGCGGCCAGCTGCTGGCGCGAGGTATACAGTTCACGACGATATTCCAGCGCTTTGTCGAGGTGAATACGACGTTCATTAGCGTGGCGCATATAATCTGCCGCCACATAGTTAGTCGCTTCGCTAATCAAATGCTTAAACAGGTCACGATCTGACTGGGTGACGCGAATCGCTTCCAGCGTCATGCGGTTTTCACGCAGCGCCGCTTCCATATCCTGGAACGCTTTACGCACGCCGCTGTTTTCTGGCAGCAGGTAATCGCGCAGTGAGCGAGTAATGGCGCTGGAGATACCGCCGTACAGCGAGGCTTCAATCAGACGGTAGAATTTACTACGGTCGGAGGCAGAGCGCAGACGACGGGCAATGATGCCCAAATCGAACATCAACGAGTGATAATCGGTTATCGAGTTGAACTGCTTAAACTGCACGCCTTCCATCTCATCAAGCTTCTCTTTTAGCTCAGCAAGAGACAGCACGCGAGCCTGCCGTTCGTTCAACGTTTCCGTGACCAGTTGGGTTGGCTGCACCGACATCGGTAACCCCTGAATCGCAAATGGCTTGATGTCCACTTTACGATCGCGCCCGGCAACCTGCTGCAGACGCACGCCAACGACCACACGCTGATGGCGCGAGTTGAGCACGTCAAGCATCGAGTAACAGACACCTGCTTTCAGCTTTCCGTGCAGACCTTTATCGCGTGAGCCGCTGGTTGCACCGGCTTCGGTGGTATTACGAAAATGCAGCAAGGTTAAGTCCGGGATAAGCGCTGTAACGAATGCCGCCATGGTGGTGGATTTACCCGCCCCGTTCCCGCCCGACAGCGTGGTAACCAGCTCATCAAGGTCAAACGTACGGGCAAAAAAACCATTCCAGTTAATCAGCGTAAGTGAGCGAAATTTACCGCGTTCAATCATTATTCTTCTTCTCCACTGTCCGGCTGATTCTCTTCAGGCTCATCGTTGAGCTGCAGGCGGTTCTCGACCGGCATCGCTTCGCCATCACGAATTAAGCGACGCTGCGCTTCGCGCGGATCGTCACCGCTGCGCACGTCCGCGCCAAAGCGGAAGACTGATTCCGTAATACGGAATTTGCTACTGTCGTGACCCATAAACCACACCATGCCTAAACGACGCAGGCGGTTAAGTGAAGAACGCACTTTTTCCTGGAGTTTCTGGCGATCAACGTCCGAACCGGTCGAACGGTTGTTCACCAGCTTCAGCAGTTTGGCTTCATCCGCCAGCGTTAGCAGCTCGTCGTACAGCTCTTGCTGAGTAAAAATTCCTTCGTTCGCCAGACGTTCCGGGCTGAGATAGAGATAGCAAAGAATTTTACCGACCATCATGTCCAGTTCAGACAGGACCGAACGGGGAATGAGCGTCGTTGAACGCGGACGAAGGTAGAAGAACCCTTCCGGCGCACGGATCAATTCCACGTTATAGCGGCTGTAAAACTCTTCAAAATATTCCTGAAAATCCATCAGGAAGGCATGATTATCCAGTTCATCCAGGCCGATATGACGACCCGAACGTAACGCGCTATCCAGCGCCGGAAATAACGGATTCGCCAGCGCCTGCGCCAGCTTGACCGACATCACTTGTTCAATATTTGTCAATGACATGCGCCTGTACCTTGGCTCCGTAATCATTAATCGGCTGCCATTTGGCTGGCAGTCCGGTGAAGTCTGCTTGCGCTACGCCAAGACGTACCGCCTGATCGATAACAATACGCGCAACGTCGAAGTGACGCGCACGTGGATATTGCGCCAGATACTCGCGCACGACCAATCCGAGATCCAGTGGCGTTTGTCTGGATTTATAGATAGCCAACTGCTCTTCGATAATTGCCGCCAGCTGTTCGCGGATCTCGTTAAATTCTTCATATTCCAGATCGGCCGGGAGCTCACCGGTGACCTCTTCATCACGCAGCACCATCTCTTCGTCACGCATATCCAGCAGACGATCGGCATTGGCATAGGTCAACGCCCACGGATCGTCAAAATAGCTCTGGACAGACTGACGTAAACGCTGGGCAAAGACGCGATTTTTGTCCATATCAATAGCGGTACGGATAAACTTGTGCACGTGACGATCGTAGCCGATCCACAAATCGATGGATTGCTGACCCCAGCTGATAATACGGTCGAGCTTGCTTTGCAGGTCGAACACCAGCCGGTCGACGAAATGCAAATCGTCATGAGCCATCGTCGCGTCCTGAATGCGTAACAAGTTCGCCTGGAGCTTATCGCCTGCGGCTTCCAGCGTATCCTGCAGTTCACGCAGCGTACCAGACGTTTCAGACAGCAGCATTTCACAGCTGGAAATTGCCGCCCGCCAGTCTTTGTTTAGCAACTGTGCGATGTCGTCTTTTACCTGCTGCTGCTGTTCATCCATGATGCGCTGGGTCAGATCGATACTGTCGAAAATTTCCGCTACCGAATACTTCAATGGTGCATAGACGTTGCGGTGCCAGTGGAATTCATCACCACCTTCTGCGGCGGCATCTGCCGCGCGCTTCAGCTCACCAGCAACAATCGACAACTGCATCGACAAACGCAATGTAGAGAATTCGCGCTGACGAATATAGTAATCCGTGATGCCAATCCCCAGCGGCGTTAAACGATAAATAGCGTTACCTTCCGCCTGCTCGCTGGTAAAGCGGTTCAGCAGACGTTGACGTACCATGTCGTTAATCGCGTTATTGGCGCGAACACCGATGGTTTCGCTGGTTTGCTCAAACGCATCACTCACATGGCGGAACGCATCCACCAGCTCGCCTTCGCTCATCTCACCGTCAAGTCGCTCACCGTTCAGCGTGGCTACCGCCAGCAGGAACGAAAGTCTGTCTACCGGCAGAGAGATGGAGAAGTCATTTTTTCTGGCCCAGGCAACCAGTTCGGGGACTGTCTGGGAAAATTCACTCATAGGTTATCCTTGCATCTGCGGTTTGCGCGCGGTGACATGAATATAGCGGCCAAGGCTGATATACGGTTCCTGGCGGCAATAGCGCGTTTCTAACTCAAGTAACATTTCATAACCGTCACGCTGTTGATGCTTATCTCGCAGATAATCATGAAACACGCGCACGCCTGTCTTACCGGTTATCTGCCAACCGATCTCTTCCAGCCACTGGTAAACCTGTCCTGGTTCACGCGGATAGTCTGGTGAAAGCGTACGTTTTTTACGTTTTGGCATCCCAACCTGCACATAGTCGAAATTCCCTGCGACCATGTTGTGCATCAGCAGACCGTTAGCATTGTAGAACATTAACGATAACGCGCCGCCGGGACGTAATACCGACCACAGGGTTTGCAGCACGCAAACCGGTTCGGCCACCCATTCCAGCACAGCATGAAACAATATCAGATCAACCGGGCTTTCCAAATGCGCAGCAACATCCTGAGCGGCGCATTGTATGAAATGCATGTTTCCGCTCACACCTTTTGCCTCTGCTGCCTGTTGCGCACGGGCGATCATCTCACCGGACAGGTCACATAATGTCACGAAGTGACCGCGCTCCGCCATTTTGATGGCCGTTTGCCCTTCGCCCCCACCCGCATCCAGAATATGTAATTTCTGTTCACCGAGCGTGGGCAGTAAGCGATCCAAATCCTGCCAGAGAATAGCCTGTCTTAATTGACCTTTGGTGGTGCCGTAAATGTTACGGGAAAACTTCTCTGCAATGTCATCAAAATTGCGATCCCGCATCGGGCTCTCCACAGGCTGGCTTTAGGGCGACTAAGTAAAACCGCTATTTTGTCACACCCACGCCGAGAATGAACCTTCCTGGTGTAATATCGCTGCAGATCCCCTGCTATATGGTTAAAAAAGGAACCAAAAAGGATGCTTTTTACGCTGAAGAAAGTGATTGGCGGTATGATGCTGCCGCTTCCGTTGATGCTGCTTGTGATGGGCATCGGCCTGGGGTTAATCTGGTTTAGCCGCTTTCAGAAAACGGGGAAAGTGTGTATCAGCCTGAGTTGGCTCGCACTTTTACTGCTTAGCCTGCAACCTGTCGCCGATCGTCTGCTGAAACCGCTTGAGGATAGTTATCCAACCTGGCAGGGTACGCAAAAAGTGGAGTACATTGTGGTGTTGGGTGGCGGATATACGTGGAATCCGCAGTGGGTGCCAAGTTCAAACCTGATCAACAACAGCCTTCCACGTCTGAATGAAGGTATTCGTTTATGGCGCGCAAACCCGGGCTCGAAGCTTATCTTTACCGGCGCTGCCGCAAAGACCAATAATGTCAGCACGGCTGAAGCTGGCGCTCGCGTGGCGCAGTCGCTGGGCGTGCCCCGCAGCGAGATCATTACGCTGGACAAACCTAAAGATACCGAAGAAGAAGCGATAGCAGTAAAACAGGCCATTGGCGATACGCCGTTCCTGCTGGTGACATCCGCATCGCACTTACCGCGTGCGATGATTTTCTTCCAGCAGGCCGGACTGCATCCGTTGCCTGCACCCGCTAATCAACTGGCCATCGATTCACCACTCAATCCGTGGGAGCGAGCAATTCCTTCGCCTGTCTGGCTAATGCATAGCGATCGTGTTGGTTACGAAACGTTGGGGCGCATCTGGCAGTGGCTAAAAGGTTCAGGCGAGCCACGGCAGCAGTGATTTCGTTGCCAGGTCAAAGTTGGAACGATTAAAACGTCCGGTATTGACCAGTTGCGCAACCTCATCCCATAACACATACAGCCAGCGCCGCCAGATGAACGACTCCGCCACTGGCGCGCGCTGCAGGTATTGCCATAGCAGGCTTTCCGCCAGCGCATTATCCATTAAGCGGAACAGTTCATATTCCCTGGGCGCCCACAGCATCAACCCCGGCCCCACCATTGCCAGAAGCTGATCGCTACGGGCGTCTTTAAGCATGCTGCGTAAGCTGAAATTACCGTGGATCAGCACGCAGTTATCATTGAATCCTTCAAATAAAGCGGGCAAACACTCACGGGTACGAAACAGGATCCGTTTGTCCTGCATCGTCAGCCCGGTATTGTTGAACTGACTTAACGTAGTCCACAACACCTCAACTCGCTGACGATACCAGGATGGCCAGATATTCTCTTGCGTGTTATCCACCATTCCCACACAGCCGCGGCTATCCTGTCGATGCCATGAAAGCAGACCTTCTACAATCTGATCCTTTAAATGTTCCCAGCGTTCGGGCGTTCTGGCTGGCGCTTCTACCGGCACACCGCGTAAACGCTCAAGCAACAGGACATCAGGGCCGGGATGCTCTTCGTGCGTTAAGACCCCATAAATGACTGGCATACGCACAGTCCCGCTGCGTGCCAGCATGGTGGTTTTCCATGCTAACTGCTGCGCCATCCCCGGTGTGGTGAAACTTCTCGCCATCAGTGGCATCGGATTTCCCTGGCTGTCATACAGTGACCACAGGGCCGTATCCACTTTTTCATTTACGCATTCAATACGACTGAGTTTTTCACCCAGCAGATGGCTGAGTTCGGCACGCAACTGTTCCATTTCAGATTGCCCTCATTAATGCTACTGCTTTCATAATGAGCGTCGTGCAGACAGATGTCACCCGGATGAGATCAATTGATGAAAAGAAAAGTGGAGGGAAAGCGTAACGATACGACACTCCTCCCAAAAATCGCATCACCGGGGGGGAGTGTCATGAGAAAAACTAACGCATTTCAGCGCGAACGCGCTCAAGGTCTTCGGCAGTGTCTACGCCGGTTCCTGGGACTTCTTTTGCGACGGCAACGTGAATTTTCTCGCCGTACCACAGCACACGCAGTTGCTCCAGCATTTCAATATGCTCAAGCGGACTCGGCTGCCAGTTTACATAACGGCGAATAAATCCGGCGCGATAACCGTAAATGCCCAAGTGACGCAGGAAGGTATCGCCCACCGTTTCGAGGCTTTTGGAAAAACGGTCGCGATCCCATGGGATCGTCGCACGGGAAAAATAGAGAGCATAACCTTCGGCATCCAGCACAACTTTTACCGCATTTGGATTAAACGCCTCTTCTGCGCTGTGAATCGGGGCTGCAAGGGTCGCCATACCAACCTGGCGCTGCGCCAGATTCTCAGCGACCTGACGAATAATGACCGCCGGGATCATCGGCTCATCACCCTGGACGTTCACAATAACGGTATCATCGCTAAAGCCACATTTCTCGACAACTTCCGCCAGTCGCTCCGTGCCAGACTGGTGATCGGCACGGGTCATGCACACTTCGCCACCCACCGCTTCTACCGCACGAGCGACATCTTCATGATCGGTGGCAACAATAATACGCTCGGCGCCAGATTCACGCGCACGTTCCAGGACATGCACAATCATGGGCTTGCCGTTGATATCCAGCAGCGGCTTACCCGGCAAACGTGTGGACGCATAACGCGCAGGAATAATGACCACAAAACTCATGATTTACTCTCATCAGCAGTCAGAACACGGGCTTCGGTTTCCAGCAAAACTGGAATGCCGTCGCGCAGTGGGAAAGCAAGGTTATCCAGTTTACAAATCAGTTCCTGTTTTTCCTGGTTAAACCAGAGTTTGCCATTGCATACCGGGCAGGCAATGATTTCAAGCAGACGATGATCCATAGTTCCTCCAGATGGACCGGATTGTGAATCCGTAAATATTAACATAATCAATTAAGAGGCTGGGTCTATTTCCCAACCGTGCCGAGATTCAGCAAATAAACCGTCCGGGCAATTCCCCAATGTCACTCGCGTCGCCTGCTGCCAGCGGGCAAAATCATCAATCGCCTGAAACAATCCTTTTTGCAGAGTAACCCCTGGTTTGATGCCATCCTGCAACCACAGCGAAATAACCTCCAGCACGCCGGTTTTACGGTGCATTTTGGCGTCCATGCGCCCAACTAACTGCCCGCGATGCAGCAACGGCAAGACGAAATAACCATACTGACGTTTCGGCGCTGGCGTATAGCATTCCAGTCGGTAGCTAAAATCAAACAGCTGTTCTGCCCGTTTACGATCCCAGACCACCGGATCAAACGGGGATAAAACCGCGTTGTGGGTGGCAGTCAACTTTCCCGCCAGAGCAAGTTCCAGTTGCGGCTGAAGGTGGCTGTGCAACCACAAGGTGCCCAGCCCTTCTACATCAACAGGAATTATATGTCGCTGTTCCCTTCGCATATCGCACCAGTTTTTTAACGCCGGACGCTTCAGGCGATAGTAGTCCGCCAACCACTGCTCACGGAAAATACCCAAACTACGGGCGCTATTATCCAGCATCACAATTTCGGCTTCATCCTGCGACAGCCGATCACGCTCGTCATTCCAATAAGGCATGACGCGATGCGTTAAATCATACACTCGCTGAAAATTACGCCGCTCCACCACCATCACTTTCCCGGATGTAAAAAGCCCTTCCAGATGCCGCTTTTGTGGTTTCCATTCCCACCAGCCGCTGGCACCCTTACGCGGATGCTCGAAATCGGCTGAACGTACCGGCCCGTTATGCTGGATATGCTGTAACAGTTGCTCAATTTCATGGGCATGTTCTTTCATCCACGCCGCTTTGTATTTCCAGCCCATTTTTTCCGGAGCCAACATACGATGGCGTATCAGCGTAAAGTCGCTGCGCGGTAAAAAACAGGCTTCATGGGCCCAATACTCCATCAATTCGCCCTGCAGTAAGGACTCATCCAGCCATTGGGGGGAATAGTCACCCAAACGACTAAACAGCACCAGATAGGGACTGCGCGCCACAATATTGATGGTATCGATTTGCAGTAACGACATGCGCGAAATGGTGGGAAGAATATCTGCAGGCGTTGCCCGGCGGCGTGTTTTTTTCAGTAGCCCTTGGGCAGCAAGGTGAAGATGACGGGCATCCGTCAGAGAAAGACGCGGCAACGACATTTATGGCCTCATAAATGATTCGCTGCCGCAGCGTGAATCAGTCAGCGAGTCAGCGAGATTAAGCTATCCAGCAACGCATCAGGCCGTTCGCCTGACAGATGTGCGTCAACGGGTAAATACCACCAGTTATCATCGGCAAATGCACGACATTTCACGGCATCTTTTTCCGTCATCACCAGCGTTTGTCCTTCTGCTAACAACGCACTGACGTCACTGTAGGTCAGAGACTGATGGTCCGCCAGTGCGACACATTTTTGTAACCTGGCGCCACATGCCTCAAGCGTGGCAAAAAAACGGGGTGGATGACCGATACCCGCCATGGCGACAATATCAGGCAGTTGCGCCACATCGCGACGTTCACCGGTACGTAAATTAACGGCCGGCCCCGGCTCAAGATGCATGGGAATTTCACCCGGTCGCGCAACGCCGCCATTAACGATCGTGGCATCTACCGATTTAAGGCGACCTGCGCGTTCACGCATTGGCCCAGCAGGGAGCCACCAGCCGTTACCAAACCGACGCACACCGTCAATCACCACGATTTCCACATCACGAGCCAGACGATAGTGCTGTAACCCATCGTCTGTCACAATAATCTGCACGTCATGGTGAGCAAGGATCGCTTTTACCGCATCCGATCTTACCGGAGATACCGCTACGGGTACGCCGGTACGTTGAAAGATAAGCACAGGCTCATCACCCGCTTCTGCGGTAGTGGTCTCTGCGGTCAATAACAACGGGTAAGCAGCCGCTTTCCCGCCGTAACCACGCGACACCACGCCCACGCGAATACCGCGTTGCTGCAGCTGCTCAACCAGCCAAATCACTACCGGCGTTTTACCATTGCCGCCCGCGGTAAGATTGCCAACCACCACCACCGGTACTGGCGCACGCCATGCACGTTTAAGCCCAAGCTTGTAGCATAGGCGGATCCCGCCACTCACCAGGCCATACAGCCAGGAGAGTGGAAGTAACAGTCGCCATAGTGGCGACTCACCCGACCAGATTCGCGCGATCATTGACCAAATTGCATCTTATGTAATTGTGCATAAACCCCACGCTGCTCAAGCAGTTCGCTATGGGTTCCACGCTCAACAATCAGCCCGTCTTCTACCACGATGATCTCGTCTGCCTGTTCAATGGTAGAAAGGCGGTGAGCAATGACCAGAGAAGTACGGTTTTTCTGTAGCTCATCCAGCGCAGACTGAATCGCGCGTTCGGATTCGGTATCCAGCGCCGACGTAGCTTCATCGAGGATCAGGATCGGACTGTCGCGCAGCAAGGCGCGAGCGATGGCGATACGCTGGCGCTGACCACCTGAAAGCAGCACGCCGTTTTCGCCAATCACCGTATCCAGACCATCATCCATCTTGTTGATGAAATCCATGGCGTAGGCCATCTGTGCCGCTTTTTCGATCTGCTCGCGGCTGTACATATCGGTACGCGCGTAGGCGATGTTGTTGGCAACCGTATCATTGAACAGGTGAACGTTCTGCGATACCAGCGCCACCTGATCGCGCAGCGATGACAGGGTGTATTCACGCAGGTCGTGCCCATCCATCAGAATCTGCCCTTCATCAATATCGTAGAAGCGCGTGATCAGGCTGGCGATAGTGGATTTACCAGAACCCGAACGACCAACCAGGGCAACGGTTTTGCCCGCCGGAATATTCAGGTTGATGTTACGTAGCGCAGGAATGTCACGGCCCGGGTAGGTAAAGGTCACATTACGGAACTCCAGATCGCCAGAAGCGCGCTCAATGACGCGTTTACCTTCATCTTTCTCTTGTTCGCTATCCAGTATCGTAAATAAGGTCTGGCATGCCGCCATACCGCGCTGGAACTGCGCATTGACGTTAGTCAGTGACTTCAGTGGACGCATCAGGGCGATCATTGAAGAGAAGACAACGGTGATTGTCCCTGCCGTCAGGTTTTCCATCACGCTTGGGAAACTGGCCGCATATAACACGAAGGCCAGAGCCAGAGAAGCGATCAACTGGATGATAGGATCGGAGATAGAAGAGGCAGAAACCATCTTCATACCCTGCAGACGCATCTTGTTGCTGACTTTGTCAAAACGCTTGGTTTCAACTTCCTGGCCACCAAAAATCAAAACTTCTTTGTGGCCTTTCAGCATCTGCTCCGCACTTGTCGTAACCTGCCCCATGGTGTTTTGCATGTTTTTACTGATGCTACGAAAGCGCTTGGAAACCACTCGGATTGCCACTGACACAATTGGCGCCAGCACAATCAGGATCAATGACAGCTGCCAACTGTAATAGAACATCATGATAAACAGGCCAATAATCGAGGCACCTTCACGTACTACGGTGATTAGCGCACCAGAAGATGATGACGCTACCTGCTCTGAATCATAGGTAATACGAGACAGCAGCGTACCGGTAGACTGTTTATCAAAAAAGGCGACAGGCATGCCCATCATATGACCAAACAGGCGGCGGCGCATGGTCATGACCACTTTGCCTGACACCCATGAAATACAGTAGCTGGAGACGTAGCTCGTAATACCGCGAACTATCATTAGCCCAATGACCACCAGAGGCATCCACAGCAGCACAGAGCGATCAGTTTTACCAAAACCATCATCCAGTAATGGCTTGAGGAGCGATAACATGAAGGTATCGCTGGCCGCGTTAAGGACTAACGCTATACCCGCCACGATCAGACCCGATTTAAAAGGCGCTATGGTTGGCCATAGTCGGCGAAACGTCTGCCACGTAGAGAGATCTTTATCGTTATGCATTCAAAAAACCAGCATTTGTTAGAATAGCCGCATATTCTACCCGTTATCCTCCAACACGCCAAACCACTGATGATACCAACGGGGTAAAATCTGATCCCGTAAGCTGCGTATGCGCCAACTTTTTTGATAAATATCTAGCGTGATTTGCCCCTGGTGGGGTGTGTCCAGCCACTGATAATTTTGTTTCCGGTAACGCTGTCGGACTTTCCATGACGGTAGACGCCAGGCATTGTAGCGGGATGCTGAGGCTATTGCGGCCTGTCCGCCAACGCGTTGAATCAGCGCCAATGAGGATGACGTGTTACTCCCGTGGTGTGGAACCTGCACAAACGTAGCCTGCAGATGCTGCCAGTAGTGACTTAGCATTTTTTGTTCAGCAGGGGATTCAATATCACCAGTCAGGAGAATACTCTGATGTCCGTCATCCACCTTTACCACACAGGAATGGTTATTCCCCTGCTCTTTATTTCCACTGACTGGCCAATGTGCACTAAATGTTAATCCCTGCCATTGCCAATGCTCCCCGCGAAAACAAGGGAGATGCCCTTTCCAGCCCAACGGACTTCTGATCCACAGTGACGGCCAGGCTTGCTGTAGCGATTGCAACCCTCCACGGTGATCCAAATGCTCGTGACTTAGAATTACCCCTTGCGGTTCCAGGTTGTGCCAACGTAGCCAGGGAATAATCAGCTGTTGCGCGCTATCACCTTCAGGCCATGCCAGACCAGTATCATAAAGCAGTGCTTTACCATTACGCGCAATCACCATCGCCAGCCCCTGCCCGACGTCCAGCATATGTACCTGCCACAAATCAGCGCGGGGTGTCCTCCAGAACGGTCCGCTCAATAACAAAAGCCCGGTAAAACAGGCAACCGGTAGCGTTTCCCAGGCATTTAATCGCCATGCAATAAGCATCAGCCATGGGGACAGTGCAAGCCATTGCCAACGCGCATCAATGTTGAGCCATCCTTCCGGTAAGCTATTGAGACCCCAAAATAACAGCTCCAGAGAACGGTCAGCGAGATACCACAGCCCTGCCTCGATCATCACCTGACCGGTTAAATGCACGACCATACCCGCTAATATCAGAGGAACTGAAACAAATGTGACCAGCGGTACCGCAAATAAATTGGCCAGCAATGAGCTCAGGCTAACACCGTGAAATAATGCGATTTGGACAGGCAGAAGCAGTACCGTAATTCCCAGTTGAAGATGAGCAAGCGCCAGCACTGCACGTCCGATACGCGAGAGCGGCCAGCACGGCATCGGCATCCACTGAAACCAGAATAGCAGCGCCGCTACGGCGAAAGCAGACAACCACAGACTTTGTGAAATCACCGCGACCGGATCTACTACCACAATTGCTGCCAGACAGGTAATCCAGACCGCCCAGCCACTCCACTGCCTGCCGCTTAGTTTTAGTGCCCCCCATACCATTAGCGCGATGACCGTGCGTAATGCCGGTGGTTGCAGCCCCGTCAGCCAGGCATAAAATGCAGCGCAGAGCACACCCCCGACTAGCGGAGCCTGCCAGCAGACCCAGCGTGCTGGCATAAAAAATTGTCCGCCTCGTATCAATCCGCCAGCGAGGAGTGCGGCAAAAGCAATATGCAGCCCGGAAATGGCCATCAAATGTGCTGTTCCGGTATCACGCATTATATTTTTTACCGCCTGCGATACAGACAAACGTTCCCCCATCCCCAGCCCCAGTATGACTTGCTGCCAGGGATAGGCGGCAAGCGTGGTTTTTAGCGAGGAGAGATAACGTGCACGCAGACTGCATTGCGGTGTAATCACTGAGGCCTGCAGAAATCGCCCCGTTAGCGGCTGATGCTGTGCCAATGCATAGCGCTGGCTATCAAATCCACCTTCATTCAGTTGCCCATGCACAGCGCGAACTTTCAGCATCATCGCCCATGTCTGACCTGCGCAAACATCGCCAGGTAAGTACTGTCCATACAGTACGACGCCAACGGCAGGAAAGATTCGTTTCCCCTGAAGGTGAGTGATTTGGCCGTAGTGCGTTGTCATATTGTCAGTTCCGGTTATCCTCACAATGGCTTGCTGGGTTTTCGCAGGCAGCGTATTACCGGCCCAGATAACCTCTTTCGCAGCCAGTATTCCCCACAGGAAAAACAGCAGGACTAATCCAGCGTAATGCATATATCGATGAGGAATGAGACAAAGCAGACACGCCAGACCAAATACCAAGCTGACACACAGCATGTCAGGTAATACGGGTAATACCGTCAGCGGGAGAATGCCGCATAACGCACACGTACTGATTGTTGTTAGTTTCATATGACACCTCCCTGTGACAGGGAGTGTGCAGGACAACTCAGCAGATGTCTGGCAACTATTTACCGGTAAACGAGGTGCGTTCCGATGTTATTTAACTGCAGATGTAACATACAAATATGTTGGGAGAGAGATTCCAGCACAGGGAGGTGAAAATGAAAAAAGCACCCATACAGGTGCTTTTCTCGGGGCTAAGTCTTGCTGAGGACTTAACCGTAAATATTGGCGCGATCGCGCAGTTCTTTACCCGGCTTAAAGTGCGGAACATATTTTCCTTCCAGATCCACTTTATCGCCAGTCTTCGGATTACGTCCGGTGCGTGGTGCGCGGTAATGCAAAGAAAAACTGCCGAAACCGCGGATTTCAATACGCTCGCCCTGCGCAAGAGTCGAGGCCATATGTTCCAGCATCTCTTTTACTGCATCTTCAACCGCTTTCGCGGGAATATGAGGTTGCTGGGTTGCAAGTCTTTCAATCAATTCTGACTTGGTCATGATTCCTCCGGTTCCTTAAAGGCAAAATTAGCTGCTGCATTGATTAAGGGCGGCCGTAGCCGCCCTTTGTCATTGATTACAGGACGAATCCTGTAATCTGTCAAGCTACTCGTCACCCTTTGTGCTGTTAACAGCACAAAGGATTTATACCCGTCATACTTCAAGTTGCATGTGCGGGTATAGAGTACTCGATATTACTCGCCTTTAGCTGCTTTGAAAGCTTCAGCCATTGCGTTGTTAGAGAAGTTTGCATCTTCCTGTTTGTTAACAGTTGCGATTGCATCTTTCTCATCAGCTTCGTCTTTAGCACGAACAGACAGGCTGATTGCACGGTTCTTACGATCAACGCCGGTGAATTTAGCTTCAACGTCGTCGCCTACGCTCAGAACCAGAGTTGCATCTTCAACGCGGTCGCGGGAAGCTTCAGAAGCGCGCAGGTAACCTTCAACGCCGTCAGCCAGTTCTACGGTTGCGCCTTTAGCGTCAACTGCAGTGACTTTACCGTTTACGATTGCGCCTTTCTTGTTCAGTGCAACCCAGTTGTTGAACGGATCTTCTGCGAGCTGTTTAACGCCCAGAGAGATACGCTCACGCTCTGCGTCAACCTGCAGAACAACTGCTGCGATTTCGTCGCCTTTTTTGTATTCACGAACTGCTTCTTCGCCTGCAACGTTCCAGGAGATGTCAGACAGGTGAACCAGGCCGTCGATGCCGCCGTCCAGGCCGATGAAGATACCGAAGTCAGTAATAGACTTGATTTTACCTTCAACACGGTCGCCCTTGTTGTGGGTTTCCGCGAACTGCTGCCATGGGTTGTTTTTGCACTGCTTCAGACCCAGGGAGATACGACGACGTTCTTCGTCGATATCCAGAACCATAACTTCCACTACGTCGCCAACGTTAACAACTTTGGACGGGTGGATGTTTTTGTTGGTCCAATCCATTTCGGAAACGTGAACCAGGCCTTCAACGCCTTCTTCGATTTCAACGAAGCAGCCGTAGTCGGTCAGGTTGGTCACGCGACCAGTCAGTTTGGTACCTTCCGGATAACGCTTAGCGATAGCTACCCATGGATCTTCGCCCAGCTGTTTCAGGCCCAGAGATACACGAGTACGCTCGCGGTCGAACTTCAACACTTTAACAGTGATTTCGTCGCCAACGTTTACGATTTCGCTCGGATGCTTAACGCGTTTCCATGCCATGTCGGTGATGTGCAGCAGGCCGTCAACGCCACCCAGATCAACGAATGCACCGTAGTCAGTGAGGTTCTTAACGATACCTTTAACTTCCATGCCTTCCTGCAGGTTTTCCAGCAGCTGATCGCGTTCTGCGCTGTTTTCGGATTCGATAACGGCACGACGGGAAACAACAACGTTGTTACGCTTCTGATCCAGCTTGATTACTTTGAATTCAAGCTCTTTGCCTTCCAGGTGCAGCGTGTCGCGGACCGGACGAACGTCTACCAGGGAACCCGGCAGGAACGCGCGAATACCATTCAGCTCAACAGTGAAGCCACCCTTGACTTTGCCATTGATAACACCAGTAACGGTTGCAGCTTCTTCGTAAGCTTTTTCCAGCGTGATCCAAGCTTCGTGACGTTTAGCTTTTTCACGGGACAGCAGGGTTTCACCGAAGCCGTCTTCTACTGCATCCAGAGCAACGTCAACTTCGTCACCAACCTGGATTTCCAGCTCGCCCTGGGCGTTTTTGAACTGCTCTGCCGGAATGGCGGACTCAGATTTCAGACCGGCGTCAACCAGTACTACGTCTTTGTCGATAGCAACAACAACACCACGAACGATGGAACCCGGGCGGGTTTCGATTTCTTTTAAGGATTCTTCAAACAGTTGAGCAAAAGATTCAGTCATGTTTAATCTTCAGGTTTCATATTTAACGTCCACCTGGCTCCATGCCGGATGGGGTTGTTTAACATACCCGCTGTCAATCCATTGCAACGGGGGTACTACAAATTCGGTCGCACTTATGCGAGAGCCAGTTTTTGGCGCGCGTATTGTAACGCTTTTTCAATCACTTGCTCAATGCTTAATCGGGTTGAATCTAAAACTAAAGCATCAGCAGCGGGAACCAGCGGCGCTACAGCACGGTTGCGATCGCGGTAATCGCGTTCTTCGATCTCGGCCAAAAGGCGTTCAAAGTTAACACTAAAGCCCTTCTCCTGCAACTGTAGCATACGTCGATGCGCACGTTCTTGCGAGGAGGCGTCCAGAAAAATTTTTACTGGCGCATCAGGGAACACCACCGTGCCCATATCACGTCCGTCGGCAATCAGGCCGGGCGCTTCACGAAACGCGCGTTGACGACGTAACAGCGCTTCGCGTACGCGAGGAAACGCAGCGACCTGAGAGGCGGCATTCGCCACTTCCTGGGTGCGGATTTCGCCGCTGACATCTTCGCCTTCCAGAATGACTTCCAGGTTGCCGTCCGTTGAGATAAAACGCACATCCAGGTGTGAGGCAAGCGGTACCAGAGCATCTTCAGAAGTGACATCAACATGGTGATGTAACGCTGCGAGCGCCAGTACGCGGTAAATCGCGCCTGAATCTAACAGATGCCACTGCAATGCTTCCGCCATTGCCTTGCACAAGGTGCCTTTTCCTGCACCACTTGGGCCATCAATGGTAATAACCGGGGCAATTGCCGTCATCTTTTTCTCCTTAAACGGGCATACGTTAACGTGAACGCCGCGCATTATACGCGCCAACGCTAATAATCGTTAACACAGAGTGTAAAAACCCGATTAGTCTGTAACGATATGAGGAAGAATTGCGCAATTATAGCGGGCTGGCGAGAAACCAGCCCGGAAGATGACACTGTTTTACTTTTTATCTGCAGCGATACGTTCACGCATATGCTGAGCACGATCGTCAGATGCCGGATGAGAATCCATCAGTGATTTTGCATGGCCTGCGTCCATCGTGGCAAACTTATCAAACGCAGTCACTAACCCCTGACGGTCAATACCGCGTTTTTTCAGCAAATCATAGGAAAAGTCATCCGCATCCGATTCCTGGCTACGGGAGAACGCTGAGTTAATCACACCTTCCGCCAGATCGCCCAACTGAGACTGGGAAAGCTGAGAAGCGACGCCGCTGGTCGCAGAAATAGCATCGCGCGCAGCGAGTGTGGCATACGCAGTCTGCATTGCTTTACGTGAGTGTCCTAAAGAAACATGGCCCAACTCATGACCCAGCACACCTTCAATCTCATTGTCGGTCATCTGGTCCATCAAACCCGAATAAACACGTACGCATCCATTCGCCATTGCCCAGGCATTGATATCACTGGTCATATAAACCTTATAGTTGACCGGCGTTCCATCAATGTTATTACCCAACGCTTTCGCAATTTTATTCAGACGCTTAGTGTATTTGCTTTTTGCGCCCGCTAGCTGGTTTTCGCTATCCATCTGCTTACATGAACTGTTAGAGAGAGATTTGACATCAGCGTCGGAAAGCGTCGCAGCTTTATAAGCCGCCATACCGGAACTGGCAACAAGGTCGCCATTTACGCCATTTTTACAACCTGCCAACAACGTAGCGGAAACCGCCAACGCCAAAAAGAGTGATTTATTTTTCATGCTAATCTTCCGATGATATTTATAATAAAAACAAATAAATAAGTTAAATCATCAACAAATTAGCATTAGTTGTAAGCGTAAAAACAGTGCGGTTACGGACATCGAAACGCCAGTCCAGGGACCGGCGTTTCGTGAGGATCAGGCAGGAGTACTAATACGGGCCAACTGTTCGAAATAATCCGGGAAGGTTTTGGCGGTGCATTTAGGGTCCAGAATGGTTACCGGCGTGTCAGACAACGCCACCAGCGAGAAACACATCGCCATACGGTGATCGTTATAGGTCGCAATATCCGCAAACTGCAGCTTAACCGGCGGAGTGATACGGATAAAATCATGCCCCTCTTCAACTTCCGCGCCCACTTTCCGCAACTCCGTTGCCATCGCAAACAGACGGTCGGTCTCTTTGACGCGCCAGTTGTAAATGTTCCGTAAAGTCGTTGTGCCCTTTGCAAACAACGCGGCGGTCGCAATGGTCATTGCCGCATCAGGAATATGGTTCATGTCCATATCGACAGCGTTCAACTCACCGCGAGTACAGGCAATAAAATCATCACCCCATGTCACGGTCGCGCCCATTTTTTCCAGCACATCAGCAAAGCGAATATCACCCTGCATGCTATGACGCCCAATCCCGGTAACCTTCACCGTACCGCCTTTGATCGCGCCAGCCGCAAGAAAATACGAGGCCGATGAAGCGTCGCCTTCTACCAGATAGGCGCCCGGAGACTGGTACTGTTGGTTGCCCTGCACGACAAAGCGCTGGTAGTTCTGATTCTCAATTTCAACACCAAACGTTTTCATCAGGTTCAGTGTGATATCAATGTAAGGTTTGGATACCAGCTCACCTTTAATGGCGATCGTCGTGTCCTGCGGCGCCAGCGGCGCAGTCATCAGCAATGCAGTGAGGAACTGGCTGGATACGCTGCCGTCTACCTCAACTTGCCCTCCGGTGAAACCACCGCGCAGACGTAGAGGCGGATAATTTTCCTGCTCCAGGTATTCAATGTTGGCTCCGCCCTGGCGTAACGCATCAACCAGATGACCAATCGGGCGCTCTTTCATGCGCGGTTCGCCCGTCAGCACGATGTCATTGCTGCCCAGGCACAGCGCTGCGGCCAGCGGGCGCATTGCGGTTCCGGCATTGCCAAGGAACAGCTCTACAGCGCCTTCTGCATGCAGCGCGCCGCCGTTACCGATTATCTCGCAACGCGTGCGATCGGCAGAAAGGGTATAGCTAATCCCTAACGCATTCAGAGCATTAAGCATATGGCGGACATCATCGCTGTCCAGCAGGTTGGTCAGGACAGTGGTGCCATTTGCTAATGCAGCCAGCAGCAAAGCGCGGTTAGAAACACTTTTGGATCCAGGCAGATTGATGGTGCCATCCACCCGCGCAATGGGTTGTAACGTCAGGGATTCCATGAAACTCAACTCTCAAAAACAGACATAAAAACCCCACAGACTGACTGTGGGGATGAAAATACAGCAGATTAGCCGCGGCGGCGCTCGAAATCGACCATGAAATCGGTCAGTGCTTTTACGCCTTCCAGCGGCATAGCGTTATAGATTGAAGCCCGCATTCCGCCAACTACACGATGTCCCTTCAGTGCATGCAGACCGGCAGCAAACGACTCTTCCAGGAAAAGTTTATCCAGCGCGTTGTCAGCCAACTGGAACGGGACGTTCATGCGTGAACGGTTCGATTTCGCCACATCGTTGCGGTAGAAATCGCTGTTATCAATCACGCCGTACAACAGTTCCGCTTTTTGCTGGTTAATTTTATCCATCGCGTTAACACCGCCCTGCTCTTTCAGCCATTTAAAAACCAGGCCAGACAGATACCAGGCAAAGGTCGGTGGCGTATTGAACATGGAGTCGTTGTCATTCAGCACGGTATAGTCGAGGATTGACGGGCAGGACACATGGGCCTTACCCAGCAAATCTTCACGTACGATGACAATGGTCAGCCCGGCCGGGCCGATGTTTTTCTGCGCCCCGGCGTAAATTACGCCATAACGACTAACGTCAAGCGGTGCGGAAAGAATGGTCGAGGACAGATCCGCCGTAACCACCACGTTGCTGGCAAAATTCGGCGTTTCATCAATCGCGATACCGTCGATGGTTTCGTTCGGACAATAGTGCAGATACGCCGCATTGTCAGAAAGCTGCCATTCACTCATCGGTTTAACAGCACGCAGTCCGTCAACGGTGACTTTGGCGTCGATAACATTTGGCGTGCAGTACTTTTTCGCTTCTTTAATTGCACTGGCGGCCCAGTAACCGGCATCGACGTAATCCGCCGTGGTTTTGTCACCCAGAATATTTAATGGGATACCCGCAAACTGCCCACGGCCACCGCCATGACAGAACAACACTTTATAGTTGGAGGGGATACTGAGAAGATCGCGAAAATCCTGCTCCGCTTCCTCTGCGACCTGGATGAACTCTTTGCCACGGTGGCTAATTTCCATCACCGACGTGCCAAGACCGTTCCAGTCGCGAAGATCCTGTTGAGCCAGTTTAAGTACTTCTGCCGGTAGCATTGCCGGACCTGAACTAAAATTGAAGACCTGAGCCATTTCCCCTCACCACGTTGTGTTGTTATCCGATCAACATCCTGTCGTTTACGATAATTCCTGTGACAGACATTGGGTATAAGTTATTCCTGTGGATATCGGTTTTATCATTCAGTGACACGCGCCGCAATGGGTAAAACTGGCCAGGGCAAAAATGAGCGGTGCATCACACAAAAGAATCTATCGGATTGACGGATAAAAACCGAGATTTTCGCTATCAGGAGGCGCATTTGGCCCAGCCAACCTTCGACCATTCTGGTTTTGCATAGCGCAGAGATATATAAAGAAAGAAGCCCCCTTCCCTTCAGCAGATAGTCCGCAGACATTCGACTGAACACGCTACGGTGTGAATCAAATGCTTTATTTACGCCGAGGCTCGGGCGGCGATAGCGCCATTCATTGAAAACCCGTATCATTGCGCGCTTTCCGTACGACAAAAGTGATTTTCATGACGCAAACATTTATCCCCGGCAAAGATGCCGCACTGGAAGATTCCATCGCTCGCTTCCAGCAAAAATTACTCGACCTCGGTTTTCAAATTGAAGAAGCCTCGTGGTTGAATCCCGTTCCTAACGTCTGGTCTGTGCATATTCGCGACAAAGAATGCGCGCTGTGCTTTACCAACGGTAAAGGTGCGACGAAAAAAGCGGCGCTGGCCTCCGCACTGGGCGAATATTTTGAGCGTCTGTCCACGAATTACTTCTTTGCGGATTTCTGGCTGGGCGACACCATCGCTAACGGCCCGTTCGTACATTACCCGAACGAAAAATGGTTCCCACTGACAGAAGATGATGACGTACCTGAAGGTTTGCTGGATGCGCGTCTGCGTGCATTCTACGATCCAGACAATGAACTGACCGGTAGCATGCTTATCGATCTGCAATCCGGCAATGAAGAACGCGGCGTTTGCGGCCTGCCGTTTACCCGTCAGTCAGATAATCAGACCGTTTACATTCCGATGAACATTATCGGTAATCTGTACGTATCTAACGGTATGTCTGCGGGTAACACACCGAATGAAGCCCGCGTTCAGGGGCTGTCTGAAGTTTTTGAGCGCTATGTGAAAAACCGCATTATCGCGGAAAGCATCAGCCTGCCGGAAATTCCGGCCGAAGTGATGGCGCGTTACCCGGCAGTCGTTGAATCCATTGCAAAGCTGGAAGCCGAAGGATTCCCAATCTTCGCATACGACGGCTCGCTGGGCGGCAAATACCCGGTTATCTGCGTTGTACTGTTCAACCCGGCTAACGGTACCTGTTTTGCCTCTTTCGGCGCGCACCCGGATTTCGGTGTTGCACTGGAGCGTACCGTCACTGAACTGTTGCAGGGCCGTGGCCTGAAAGATCTTGATGTCTTCACTCCCCCAACCTTCGACGATGAAGAAGTGGCTGAGCACACTAACCTCGAAACGCACTTCATCGATTCCAGCGGTCTGATCTCCTGGGATCTGTTCAAGCAAGATGCCGATTACCCGTTCGTTGACTGGAATTTCTCTGGCACCACGGAAGAAGAGTTCGCCACCCTGATGGCCATCTTCAAAGCGGAAGATAAGGAAGTCTACATCGCCGACTACGAGCATCTGAGCGTTTACGCTTGCCGCATTATCGTCCCGGGCATGTCTGACATCTACCCTGCAGAAGATTTGTGGTTAGCCAACAACAGCATGGGAGCGCACCTGCGTGAGACCATTCTCTCTCTGCCAGGCAGCGAATGGGAAAAAGAAGACTACCTCAACCTGCTCGCACAACTGGATGAAGAAGGATTTGACGACTTCACTCGCGTACGTGAGCTGCTGGGTTTGGCGACCGGTGCGGATAATGGCTGGTATACCCTGCGCATTGGCGAGCTCAAAGTAATGCTGGCTCTGGCGGGTGGTGACCTTGAGCAGGCACTGATCTGGACGGAATGGACAATGGAATTTAATGCATCCGTCTTTAGTGCTGAACGCGCAAACTATTACCGTTGCCTGCAAACTCTGCTGCTGCTCTCTCAGGAAGAAGATCGTCAGCCGCTGCAGTATCTTAACGCATTTGTTCGTATGTACGGTGCAGAGGCAGTTGAAGCAGCAAGTGCAGCAATGAGCGGAGAAGCGCCATTCTACGGATTACAAACGGTTGATAGCGATCTGCGGGCTTTCCCGGCACATCAGTCTCTGCTGAAAGCCTATGAGAAGCTGCAACGCGCGAAAGCAGCACACTGGTCAAAATAGTGGCAAACAGCCCGCGTTGAGTAGGCTAAACGTATTGTCTGGGCTATATTACGGGGCGCTCTAAGCGCCCTGTTTTTTTATTTTTGTGTACTCAAAAATAAATGTAAAAACAAGGTTAAATATTAGTAGTTGATATTAAAATTTTTGGTTTATTAATATCGCTATTTATCTCAATTACTCCATTTTAATTAACCGTCCGACTGGAGGCATAAAGAAAAATTTCAACTCACTTTATAATTTTTAAAATTTATTTTTACATGGATAATCAACAAGTTACACCGTAATCGCATAAAAACCATGCGTCTTACGGGCCTATAAGCCAGGCGAGATATGATCTATATCAAATTCTCATCTATAATGCTTTGTTAGTATCTCGTCGCCGACTTAATAAAGAGAGAGTTAGTGTGAAAGCTGACAACCCTTTTGATCTTATACTTCCTGCTGCTATGGCCAAAGTTGCCGAAGAAGCAGGCGTCTATAAAGCAACGAAACATCCGCTTAAGACGTTCTATCTGGCAATTACTGCCGGTGTGTTCATTTCAATTGCCTTTGTTTTCTATATCACTGCCACAACCGGTACCGGCACAATGCCTTTCGGCATGGCAAAGCTGGTGGGTGGTATCTGCTTTTCCCTGGGGCTGATCCTTTGCGTTGTCTGCGGCGCTGACCTCTTCACTTCAACCGTACTGATTGTCGTCGCTAAAGCCAGTGGTCGTATTACCTGGGGTCAGTTAGCGAAGAACTGGCTTAACGTTTATGTCGGTAACCTGATTGGTGCGCTGATTTTTGTGTTACTCATGTGGCTTTCTGGCGAGTATATGACCGCCAACGGCGCGTGGGGACTCAACGTCCTGCAAACTGCCGACCACAAAGTGCACCATACTTTTGTTGAAGCTGTAAGCCTTGGTATTCTGGCTAACCTAATGGTGTGCCTGGCGGTATGGATGAGCTACTCTGGCCGCAGCCTGATGGACAAAGCGTTTATCATGGTATTACCGGTCGCAATGTTTGTTGCCAGCGGTTTTGAGCACAGTATCGCAAACATGTTTATGATCCCTATGGGTATCGTAATACGCGATTTCGCCACCCCGGAATTCTGGACCGCTGTCGGTTCTTCTCCGGAGAATTTTTCTCACCTGACCGTGATGAATTTCATCACCGATAACCTGATTCCGGTTACGATCGGTAACATTATCGGCGGCGGTTTGTTGGTCGGGTTGACATACTGGGTCATTTACCTGCGTGGTAACGATCATCATTAATCTGTTGATGCTCATTACACGCAGTAAATAAAAAATCCACTTAAGAAGGTAGGTGTTACATGTCCGAGCTTAATGAAAAGTTAGCCACAGCCTGGGAAGGTTTTACCAAAGGTGATTGGCAGAATGAAGTAAACGTCCGTGACTTCATTCAGAAAAACTACACTCCGTATGAGGGTGACGAGTCCTTCCTGGCTGGCGCAACTGAAGCGACCACTGCACTGTGGGACAGCGTAATGGAAGGCGTTAAACAGGAAAACCGCACTCACGCGCCTGTTGACTTTGACACCTCCGTTGCTTCTACCATCACTTCTCACGACGCTGGCTACATCAACAAAGCGCTTGAGAAAATTGTTGGTCTGCAAACTGAAGCTCCGCTGAAACGTGCAATTATCCCGTTTGGCGGTATCAAAATGGTTGAAGGTTCCTGCAAAGCGTACAATCGCGAACTGGACCCGATGCTGAAAAAAATCTTCACCGAATACCGTAAAACCCACAACCAGGGTGTATTCGATGTTTATACCAAAGACATTCTGAACTGCCGTAAATCCGGTGTTCTGACTGGTCTGCCAGATGCGTATGGCCGTGGCCGTATCATCGGTGACTACCGTCGCGTTGCGCTGTACGGTATCGACTACCTGATGAAAGACAAATACGCTCAGTTCGTCTCTCTGCAGTCCGATCTGGAAAATGGCGTAAACCTGGAAGCAACTATCCGTCTGCGTGAAGAAATTGCTGAACAGCACCGCGCTCTGGGTCAGATCAAAGAAATGGCTGCTAAATATGGCTGCGATATCTCTGGTCCGGCTACCAACGCTCAGGAAGCTATCCAGTGGACTTACTTCGGCTACCTGGCCGCGGTTAAATCTCAGAACGGTGCAGCAATGTCCTTCGGTCGCGTATCCACCTTCCTGGATGCTTACATCGAACGTGACCTGAAAGCAGGCAAAATCACCGAGCAAGACGCTCAGGAAATGATTGACCACCTGGTCATGAAACTGCGTATGGTTCGTTTCCTGCGTACTCCTGAATATGATGAACTGTTCTCCGGTGACCCGATTTGGGCAACTGAATCAATCGGCGGTATGGGCGTTGATGGCCGTACTCTGGTTACCAAAAACAGCTTCCGCTTCCTGAACACCCTGTACACCATGGGTCCTTCTCCGGAGCCGAACATCACCGTTCTGTGGTCTGAAAAACTGCCTCTGAACTTCAAGAAATTCGCCGCTAAAGTGTCCATCGACACCTCTTCTCTGCAGTACGAGAACGATGACCTGATGCGTCCGGACTTCAACAACGACGACTACGCTATCGCTTGCTGCGTAAGCCCGATGGTTGTTGGTAAACAAATGCAGTTCTTCGGTGCGCGTGCAAACCTGGCGAAAACCATGCTGTACGCAATCAACGGTGGCGTTGATGAAAAACTGAAAATGCAGGTTGGTCCTAAATCTGAACCGATCAAAGGCGACGTTCTGAACTTCGACGAAGTTATGGACCGCATGGATCACTTCATGGACTGGCTGGCTAAACAGTACGTCACCGCACTGAACGTTATCCACTACATGCACGACAAGTACAGCTACGAAGCCTCTCTGATGGCGCTGCACGACCGTGACGTTATCCGCACCATGGCGTGTGGTATCGCTGGTCTGTCCGTTGCTGCTGACTCCCTGTCTGCAATCAAATATGCGAAAGTTAAACCGATTCGTGACGAAGACGGTCTGGCTATCGACTTCGAAATCGAAGGCGAATACCCGCAGTTTGGTAACAACGACCCGCGCGTTGATGACATGGCGGTTGACCTGGTAGAACGTTTCATGAAGAAAATTCAGAAACTGACTACTTATCGTAACGCTATCCCGACTCAGTCTGTTCTGACCATCACCTCTAACGTGGTTTATGGTAAGAAAACCGGTAACACCCCAGACGGTCGTCGCGCTGGCGCACCGTTCGGCCCAGGTGCTAACCCAATGCACGGTCGTGACCAGAAAGGTGCCGTTGCCTCTCTGACTTCTGTTGCTAAACTGCCGTTTGCTTACGCTAAAGATGGTATCTCTTACACCTTCTCTATCGTTCCGAACGCACTGGGTAAAGACGACGAAGTTCGTAAGACCAACCTGGCTGGTCTGATGGATGGTTACTTCCACCATGAAGCGTCCATCGAAGGTGGTCAGCACCTGAACGTGAACGTCATGAACCGTGAAATGCTGCTGGACGCGATGGAACATCCGGAAAAATATCCGCAGCTGACCATCCGTGTTTCTGGCTACGCAGTACGTTTTAACTCCCTGACTAAAGAACAGCAGCAGGACGTTATTACTCGTACCTTCACTCAGACCATGTAATTGGTTTTGACTGAAATCGTACTTTAAAAAGCGTACAATAAAGGCTCCACGTAAGTGGGGCCTTTTTAATAGCCTGCTTTGTCAGCTATCTATACTTATATACTCGATGGATTTCGAGTTGCATTGAGGCAGCAACGGAGTGAATCCCCTGGAACGTACAGAAGTACGTGACTGGGGTGAGCGAAGGAAGCTAACAAAGATGCAGCTTGAAAGACGAAAAGTATGGATATCAGCCAAAACAGACTCGACACAGTTAATAACTGTGCACTAACACTGGCCCCGGATGGGCCACACCTGGAGAAACACCGCAATGTCAGTTATTGGTCGCATTCACTCCTTTGAATCCTGTGGCACTGTAGATGGCCCGGGCATCCGTTTTATTACCTTCTTCCAGGGCTGCCTGATGCGCTGCCTGTACTGCCACAACCGTGACACATGGGATACGCACGGCGGTAAAGAAGTCACCGTCGATGAATTAATGAAAGAAGTCGTGACCTATCGTCACTTTATGAACGCATCCGGTGGTGGCGTAACGGCATCCGGCGGAGAGGCCATTCTCCAGGCTGAATTCGTCCGTGATTGGTTCCGTGCCTGTAAAAAAGAAGGGATTCATACCTGTCTTGATACTAACGGTTTTGTTCGCCGTTACGATCCAGTGATTGATGAACTGCTGGAAGTCACCGACCTGGTGATGCTCGATCTGAAACAGATGAACGACGAGATCCACCAGAACCTGGTCGGCGTATCTAACCATCGTACGCTGGAGTTCGCTCGTTACCTGTCTAACAAAGACATCAAAGTGTGGATCCGCTACGTTGTCGTGCCTGGCTGGTCCGATGACGATGATTCAGCACACCGTTTGGGCGAGTTTACCCGTGATATGGGCAATGTCGAAAAAATTGAACTGCTGCCATACCACGAACTTGGCAAACACAAATGGGTGGCAATGGGTGAAGAGTACAAACTCGACGGCGTGAAGCCGCCGAAAAAAGAGACCATGGAGCGCGTGAAAGGTATCCTTGAGCAGTATGGTCACAAAGTGATGTACTAAGCTTTGTGGTGGGTAACGAGCCTGTTACCCACCACATTTCCCCTTAACGCCCTCTTCTTGCCAGCAGCGGGAAAATCAATCCCAGCCCAACCAGCACAAACGGCGTCACAATGTTCAACGTGAGCTGGAATGTCCACTCTGGAGTAAAGGCTTCCATTTTCGGAAAGATCCCCGTGAGGCAAGCAAACGCAGTAAACGCAAAACACCAAATTCCCACCGTCATCGCCAGAGAGCGGTTACGAATGAAGACATATTCCGGTTTATATTTCTGCGCCAAACGAATAACGGCAATAAATGCCACAAACACCCACAGATAGCGCAGAGGCATCACCACTGAATTCAAATTCAGTAGCCATTTATACAAATTGTTCATGTCTCCGATACCCAGCGTTGGCAACATAATCAAAATGGCCACCAGCACCAGTGTCAGAATATAGCCATTCACCGGTGTACCAGAGGCATTGGTTTTACACAGGCTTTCAGGGATATATTTGCGATCAGCATCGCCCAGTAAAACTTTAAGCGGAGCATCAATAGAAAACACCAAAGCCGCAATTTGACCTAACGTGTTGGCAACTGCATAAATAACCATCAATGTGTTACCCATGCCGTAATACTCCCCGAGTTTCTGGAAAGCGTAATACTGGCCATTAGTCATTAAGTCATCAGGAATATGCTGAGAGTCAAACATCATCCCCATTGCCAGAGAACCCAGGATCGCGCACACCGCCACCATAACCGCCAGAACTAACATCCCTTTCGGGAACTCTTTGCCAGGGTTACGCGTCTGGTTAACGTATGGAGAGATTTTCTCCGCGCCACCGACCGCAAAGACCAGCATCGAGATCGTTGTGATATAGGTAAAATCGATGTGCGGGATAAAAGATTCCCAGGTGATATTGGTTGTGGCGATTTGCACATCAGTAATCGCCGGGGCGGTGACGGCCATTACGACATACAGAATGGACATCACAAACATCGCGATCCCCGCAACCGATCCAACGATTTTAAGCGATTTCATGCCACGGGATGCAACCCACATGAAAAAGACAAACAGCGCTAACGTCAGCCCCTGCAACGCCACCACGGTATACTCTTTAATCAGCGAACCATCGCCTTTCAGCGCCCACCCCAGCGCAATCAGAATAGCCTGTGGCTTTTGCGCCAGATAAGGGATATGCACCACCCAATAGGTCCACGCTGCGAGATAAGCCAGTCCCGGTCCCATTGTGTGTTTAATCCATGTACTAACCCCACCCTTACCGTCTTTAAACGTGGAGCCAAGTTGTCCGACAATCAGTGCATAAGGGATAAAATAGAGGGCGAAAATAAATATCCATGAAGAAACAACCACCAATCCCTGATTAGCATAGTTGTTTACAACGTTGCCGAATCCCCATACGGTAATAAAAGACATCAATGCGATGTTGTACCACCGCAATTGTTTTTCCTGCACACTTGCCATTGGCGATCCTTCGTAGACGCTATTTTTGATAATCAATAAATGAAGCGAGGGATTATGCGCGGTAAAATGGCCAAGCGGAAATGGCAGAATGTAAAACTATAATCTTCTGCACATTTTATTTTCAGGAAAGAATAGCGATGATTAAATAAAACAGGCTCCCATAAAGTATACATAAACAACATGTATGGGAACCTGTTTTTATCCTGTTAAATCAAATCAGATATGCGCCACAGAATTCGGTGTATGCCCTGTCTTACGCAGCAGCATCAGTAAATAAATAAACGATACGCTGGCAATCATGATAAACAGTAAACTGTCAGAATAATTTTGCATCAGCATGGCGGTAAATGACGGCCCAAGCAGGCTACCCACGGTATAGCTTAATAACAATGCCTGGTTCATAGCGACCAACTGATGATGTTCTACTTTCTCGCAGGCCCAGGCCATCGCAACCGGATAAAGGGTGAAACCTGCCGCGCCCAGCATAAACAATGCAGGTGCCATTGCCGCCTGATTCAGCATAGCGATACTCCCGACGATCACCACAAAGACCTGAACGCGCAAAACCAGCAAGCGACCTAACTTATCGGCCAGACGACCAATTGGCCATTGTCCCAGAATACCTGCACTGACCAGTACCGCCATCCAGAAACCAATGCTGGCATTGCTGACACCCTGATGGTTGAGGTACAGCGGCATCAGGCCATACAGCGACCCCAGCACAATCCCGGAAATAATGCAGCCATTCACGCCCAGACGCGCCTGGCGAAGCTTCAGCATAGAGACAATGGGGGTTGACTGTTGTTCATCACCCTGCTGATTCACAATGCGGGTAAAGAGCAACGGTAATACTCCGGCAAGGATAGTGCCGGTCACCCACGGCAGAACATTCATTAATTCTGTCGAGACTTTACTGACCAATAATTGTCCTAAAAACGTCCCTACGTAATAGACCATCATATAGGCGGCAAGTAAGCGTCCACGGTTACGCGACGTCCCGCTGCACATCAACGCACTTTCCACCACCACCCAGATCATGGCACAACCGATACCCGCAATAAAACGCCAGGTCATCCAGCTCCAAAAACCTACCATGACGCCCAGTCCGACACAGCCCGCAGCAAAAATAAGCGAGGCTATGTAATAGCTGCGGTTAAAACCGAGGTGTTTAATTAAGTACCCGGTCAGTAACGTCCCAACCAGATTTCCGGTGAAATAGGACGAACTGACCACTCCTACCTGCCAGGTTGGCAGATTTTCATGGGCGAGCCAAAGCGGGACGAGCGTGTTTAACACGGCGATCGCCAGGGTCAACAGAAGCAGCCCGCACAGCAATAGCATAACGGGACGGGTATAGGTGGACATGAATAAAAACCGTGAGGAAGTTCAAATTTCATGCGCATCATGCCACTGCAAAAAACATTGTCAATCGGCGCAATCAGGGGCCTGAGGCGCTTTCAGGGGGATCGATTCGTATTACTGATTCTTAATGCGGATTGATAAAAAATGGGAAAATACATCTATTTGTTTTAATTGATCTAAAACAAAATTGCCCCGCTACGTTCAGTCGAAAAAATTCATGGATAATAGGCATCTTTTATTTGTGGGATGACCATATTAACGCCTTATCCGACCTACACGTTCAGTACTGTAATGTGTAGGCCGGACAAGCGCGATGCCATTCGGCATTTTCAGGTTAGCTGGCGACCGCCATGCCGACCGTCATATGCAGACCATAGAACACGCCGCGGCCAATCAGCTCACCGACTAACAGCAGAATAAACGCGACGGAAAGCAGCGGTATTGCCGGCTGGTAACCTTTCACCTGCGGAACAATCCAGCAGCACAACGCTAAAGCCAGTGCCACAATCCGCCATGCCATCAGCGAACCGTAATCGGGCACCAGCGCAGATGCCTGCTGAATTGAGCTGTGGATTGTCGCCAGCTCGGCGCCCTGCATCACGGACATGATGCCGCTCACAACCAGCGCAAGCACTGAAATAGCAGGCAACAGTCGCATCGCCCAGCCGTCAATTCCGGCAACGCGTAATAGCAGATATCCCAGCAGCGGACCTCCCATGAACAACGTCAGGAAGAACCCAATCGGCGTCCAGACACTATACCAGGTAGGCACCGTATCAATAGTGTTATATACGCGCACCATCATCCAGACAAAAACTACGCCCAGCACCATGGTGAGAACTAACCACAGATTGCGTAATGCTGGTGACATTTTTTTCAACACCGCCAGTAACCAGCCAATACCACCAACGGCAAAGAAGATCGAGCCGCTGGCGATTTCGTTACTTAGCGCGGAAGAACCGACACGGTTGAGGGAGTTAAACGCCCGCATCGGTGAGCCCAGATGAAGCATGGAAGCAATAAAACCGATGCCCATCAATACCCACAGGCCAAACATGCAGGCAATCACACGCTGTTGTGAATCAGGGCGTAAGTCCCCTTTCATCAGCGCCAGCGCCAGAACGATAAAGCCACCCACAACACACTGCCCGAAAACAGTGAAGATCATCAGCGGCCATTCATGCCATCCACTTCCCATCTTACACCTCCTTCGGATTAGCCAGATAACCCGTGGTATCCCCGGTAGGGCGGCTATTGGCATTTGGTTTGATGACGATGCTCGGTTTGGTAAAGTGCGCGCCAGGGAGCGGCGCAACCGCGGCCAGGGTGCCGTGTTTTTTACGCAGTTCCTCTATCGGGCCGAAGTCCAGCGCACGCAACGGGCAGGATTCGACACAGATGGGTTTCTTACCCTCAGCAACGCGTTCATGACAGCCATCGCACTTGGTCATGTGTCCTTTGGCGGCATTGTATTGCGGCGCGCCATACGGGCAGGCCATGTGGCAATAGCGACAGCCAATGCACACATCTTCATCCACGACCACAAAACCATCTTCACGTTTGTGCATCGCGCCGCTTGGACACACCTTGGTACAGGCCGGGTCTTCACAGTGGTTACACGCAATGGAGAGGTAGTAGGCGAAAACGTTCTGGTGCCAGACACCGTTATCTTCCTGCCAGTCACCGCCGGCGTATTCGTAAATACGGCGGAAACTGACGTCAGGCGTTAAATTTTTGAAGTCTTTGCAGGCCAGTTCGCAAGTTTTGCAACCGGTGCAACGGCTGGAATCAATAAAAAATCCATACTGGGTTGTCATCGGTTACTCCTTACACCTTTTCAACCTGAACAAGGTTCGTATGTGATGGGTTCCCCTTAGCGAGAGGAGAAGGTCGCTGGGTCGTCAGCACGTTAATACAACCGCCCTGATCCACACGTTTCACATCCGGGTCATACCAGGCGCCCTCACCCAGCGCTACAACGCCAGGCATCATACGTGGGGTAACTTTAGCCTCAATATGCACTTCGCCACGGTCGTTAAAGATACGTACCTTGTCACCGTTGTTAATACCACGTCGTTGTGCATCCATCGGGTTAATCCACATTTCCTGGCGACAGGACGCTTTCAGAACGTCAACGTTGCCATAGGTCGAGTGGACGCGAGATTTATAATGGAAGCCCGTTAATTGCAGAGGGAATTTTTCCACCAGTGGATCGTTTAAGCTTTCAAAGCCCGGTGTATAAATCGGTAATGGATCGATCACATCGCCTTCCGGCAGTTCCCAGGTTGCAGCGATTTCTGCCAGCGCTTGAGAATAAATTTCAATCTTACCTGACGGCGTGGTAAGCGGATTGGCTTTGGGGTCCTCACGAAATGCTTTATACGCCACGTGATGTCCTTCAGGATCACGCTGCTTAAAGATGCCCTGCTTACGGAACTCTTCAAATGTCGGCAGTTCCGGTATAGCCTTGCGCGACTGTTCATACAGATGACGCATCCACTCTTCCTGAGTACGGCCTTCCGTGAACTGTTGCTCGACGCCAAGGCGTTTCGCCAGCTCGCTGGTCATTTGGTAGATAGTCTTGCATTCAAAGCGTGGTTTGATCGCCTGATCGGTGAAAATCACGTAGGACATATTCCCGCAAGATGCATCCAGCGCGAAGTCCATCTGCTCAGAGGCCGTACAGTCCGGCAGCAGAATATCGGCATATTTCGCCGAGGAGGTCATATGGCAATCGATAACGACGATCATTTCACACTTCTTATCATCCTGCAGGATTTCATGCGTGCGGTTGATATCAGAGTGCTGGTTAATCAGGCAGTTACCGGCATAGTTCCAGATCATCTTAATCGGAACATCGAGCTTATCCTTACCACGAACACCGTCGCGCAGCGCCGTCATTTCCGGACCACGCTCAATCGCATCCGTCCACATAAACATTGAGATACTGGTTTCGACGGGGTTTTCCAGCGTTGGCATACGCTCAAACGGTAAATCGTATGATCCCTCACGTGCACCGCTGTTGCCGCCGTTAATACCAACGTTACCGGTCAGAATGGCCAACATCGAAATGGCACGGGTCGCAATCTCACCGTTGGCGTGACGCTGCGGCCCCCAACCCTGGCTAATGTAGGCGGGTTTCGCGCTACCAATTTCACGCGCCAACTTAACAATTCGATCAGCAGGAATACCGGTTATCTGCGCGGCCCATTCCGGGGTCTTCGCGATACCGTCTTTACCCTGACCGAGAATATACGCCTTATAATGACCGTTCTTCGGCGCTCCCGCCGGGAGAGTTTTTTCGTCATAGCCCACGCAGTACTTATCGAGGAACGGTTGATCAACCATATTCTCGCTGATCAGTACATAGGCAATACCGTTAACCAGCGCTGCATCTGTACCCGGTCGAATGGGAATCCATTCATCTTCACGACCCGCACCGGTATCCGTGTAGCGGGGATCGATTATGATCATGCGGGCATTAGATTTCTGCCGCGCCTGTTCAAGGTAGTAGGTCACCCCACCACCGCTCATACGAGTTTCGCCTGGGTTATTACCAAACAGGACAACGAGCTTACTGTTTTCAATGTCAGACGGGCTGTTACCGTCAGCCCATCCGCCATAGGTATAGTTCAGTCCTGCCGCGATTTGCGCAGAAGAATAATCCCCATAGTGGTTCAGGTAACCGCCGCAACAGTTCATTAAACGTGCCACCAGCGTTTTACCCGGCGGCCATGAGCGCGTCATCGTGCCGCCCAGCGTGCCGGTACCGTAGTTCAGATAGATAGACTCGTTACCGTAGTCTTTAATCAGACGCTGCATATTGCTGGCGATGATATCGTAGGCTTCATCCCAACTGATGCGCTCAAATTTACCTTCGCCGCGTTTGCCGACACGCTTCATTGGGTATTTCAGACGATCGGGATTGTAGACGCGACGGCGCATAGAGCGCCCACGCAGACAGGCGCGTACCTGGTGCAGACCGTCATAGTTGTCATCACCGGTGTTGTCGGTTTCGACATACTTTATTTCACCGTCTACCACATGCATACGCAGCGGACAGCGGCTACCACAGTTCACCGTACACGCGCTCCAGATCACTTTCTCATTAATCTGTGTTGGATTGAGGGCTTCTGCGGCATTTGCGATACGGGTAAATGGCAGGGTAAACGCGCTACTGGCCACCGCCAGTCCGCCTATCGCCGTCGTTTTCACCAGACCGCGGCGACTAACCTCAGCTGCCAGTACGGCATCGGGGATCTTAGTTTTCATAGTGGCTCACTCTGCTGCTCACAATAAACAAAAAGGGAATGTTCGTTGTATAGTCGTTTATATATCGATGCTATCGTTATACAGACCGTTATATATCGAATTTATGCAAAGACAGAGATAAATACTGACTTTCATTCGAAGGCAGTATTACCACTAATGGAGTAAGGGTTATTGTCCGGCATCAAACGGGCGTAAAAAAAGCGCCCTGAGGCGCTTTTTTAGCAAGGAAAAATGACTTAACCGATGAATTCCAGGCCATTCATGTACGGACGTAATACTTCCGGTACCTGAATACGGCCATCAGCTTGCTGGTAGTTTTCCATAACGGCAACCAGCGTACGTCCCACTGCCAGACCAGAGCCGTTCAGTGTATGCACTAAACGTGTTTTCTTGTCAGATTTGCTACGACAACGCGCCTGCATGCGACGAGCCTGGAAATCCCACACATTGGAGCAGGAGGAAATTTCACGATAGGTATTCTGTGCAGGGATCCACACTTCCAGATCGTAGGTTTTGCATGCGCCGAAGCCCATGTCGCCTGTGCACAGGATGATCTTGCGATACGGCAGCCCCAGCAGTTGCAGGACCTTCTCAGCATGGCCGGTCATCTCTTCCAGCGCGTCCATCGAATCTTCCGGACGAACAATCTGCACCATCTCGACTTTATCGAACTGGTGCATACGGATCAGACCACGAGTGTCACGACCGTAAGAACCCGCTTCGGAACGGAAGCACGGCGTATGCGCAGTCATTTTGATCGGCAGCGCATCTTCGTCGATGATTTCGTCGCGTACCAGGTTGGTCAGCGGCACTTCCGCCGTTGGGATCAGCGCATAGTTGCTGCTGTCAGCTTCTTCATCCAGCGGACGCGTATGGAACAAGTCACCAGCAAATTTCGGCAGTTGGCCAGTGCCGTACAGCGTGTCATGGTTAACCAGATACGGGACGTAGTTTTCGCTGTAACCATGCTGCTCAGTGTGCAGATCCAGCATAAACTGAGACAGCGCACGGTGCATACGCGCGATCTGCCCTTTCATGACAACAAAACGAGAGCCGGTCAGTTTAACCGCAGCGGCGAAATCAAGACCCGTGTGCATTTCACCCAAGGTAACGTGATCGCGCACTTCGAAATCGAACTCGCGCGGTGTACCCCAGCGGCTGACTTCAACGTTGTCATTTTCATCTTTACCCACCGGAACTTCGTCCGCTGGCAGGTTAGGAATGGTCAGCGCAATATCGCGGATCTCGGCCTGTAAGGTATCAAGTTCAGCTTTCGCGGCATCCAGCTCTTCGCCCAGTTTGTTCACTTCCAGACGTAAAGACTCGATATCTTCCCCGCGCGCTTTTGCCTGGCCGATGGATTTCGATCGAGAGTTACGCTCTGCCTGCAGGTTTTCAGTTTGTACCTGCAGAACTTTACGACGCTCTTCAAGAGCGCGCAGCTTATCTACATCCAGCTTAAAGCCCCGGCTTGCCAGTTTTTCTGCGACTGCGTCTGGCTCATTACGCAGCAGATTGGGATCGAGCATGCTTATCCTGTGCTTATCGAATTAAAATAGGAGAAAGTGACCACAGCCTGCGGTCACAGGGATACATCGACAACATTACCGCAACGATAACACTAACGGTAGCGTTTTATAGGGCTATTTTGATCCTGTCCGGCGAGCCAGGCGAGCTTTTCGCCAATCTTGCCTTCAAGACCTCTGTTTGTCGGGTGATAATAGCGCGTTTGCGCCATTTCCTGCGGGAAGTACTCTTCTCCGGCAGCATAGGCATTTGGCTCATCATGAGCGTAACGATATTCCTGACCGTAGCCCATCTCTTTCATCAGCTTCGTCGGCGCATTACGCAGGTGGACAGGCACGTCGTAATCCGGACGTTCCCGGGCATCAGCCAGCGCGGCTTTAAAGGCGGTGTAAACCGCATTACTCTTCGGCGCACAGGCCAGATAAACAATCGCCTGAGCAATCGCGCGTTCACCTTCCGCTGGCCCCACGCGGGTAAAGCAATCCCATGCGGAAATCGCCACCTGCATGGCGCGAGGATCGGCATTGCCTACATCTTCAGAGGCAATCGCCAGACAACGACGGGCAACGTACAGCGGATCGCCGCCAGCGGTGATGATACGCGCATACCAATAAAGCGCCGCATCCGGAGCGCTTCCGCGAACTGACTTGTGTAATGCGGAGATGAGATCGTAAAAACGATCGCCTTTATTATCGAAACGCGCGCTGCGTTCACCAGCAATTTCAGTGAGCAACTCTGCTTTCAATACGCGCTTGCCGGAATCATCAACTTCGGCCATATCGGCCATCATTTCCAGCGTATTCAGCGCCCGGCGCGCATCACCATTAACCAGTTCGGCAATCGCCCGACGCGTCTCCGGCGGCAGTACGATATCCTGGCCGCCGTAACCCCGCGCTTTGTCTGACATCGCCTGGTCCAGCACCTGTTCAATATCGTCGGTGGTTAATGATTTCAGTAAGTAAACGCGTGCGCGTGACAGCAGCGCCGAGTTCAGCTCAAACGAGGGGTTTTCAGTGGTCGCGCCAATAAACGTGATGGTACCGTCTTCAATATGCGGTAAAAACGCATCCTGTTGGCTTTTATTAAAACGGTGAACTTCGTCCACAAACAGGATCGTACGCCGGCCAGCGTTACGGTTCTGACGCGCACGCTCAATCGCTTCACGAATTTCTTTTACACCAGACGTAACCGCCGAAATACGTTCAACATCGGCGTTGGCGTAACGGGCAATCACTTCGGCAAGCGTGGTTTTGCCCGTCCCCGGCGGCCCCCATAAAATCATGGAGTGCAGGTGCCCGGCCTCAATAGCACGTGGCAAAGGTTTGCCCGCAGCCAGCAGATGCTGCTGGCCGATATACTGCGCTAAATTTTCTGGCCGCATACGCGCGGCCAGTGGCTGAAAAGTATTATCAGAAAAGTCGAGCGACAGATTGCTCACTCACACGCCTCTACTTACGTTGATCGTCAACCGTTACACCTTGCGGCGGGGTAAAGGTGAATTTGGAAGGTTCGATCGCACCATTCTGCTGAGATTTCAGCTGATAGCTGCTGCGCTGATCGTCTTGTTCAACGGCGCTAAACTGGTGGATCGTCCCGTCACGCCCAACATTGATCGTAAACTGCTTCAGGTTACCGCTGCTGGTTTTAGGTGTCAGCACGAAATCATCGCCGTTTTGCTTAATGTTGTACTGCTGCCAGTCGCTGGCCTGGTTACGCGCGATCAGCATGAACGGCGTATTGCCCGTGGCGTCTTTCAGCCAGGTCGCCGTCGCCTGTTCAACAAACGGGTTAAAGAACCACAGCGTTTTCCCATCGGAAACCAGGATGCTTTCGTCAGGCTGTGTCATATGCCAGTTAAACAGATTCGGACGTTTAACCCATAAATCACCCTGGCCTTCCTGCACCGCTGCGCCGCTACCATCCGTTACCTTCTGGGTAAAACTGGCGTGGAAGCTGCTGACTTTATCCAGACGGCTTTTCAGGTCGCTGGCGGCGTCAGCCCAAACGCTGCTCACCACAAAGCTCGACAGTAATGCACAGGTGATTGCGATTCTTTTCATCGTTATTCCTCAAAATACGTCACTCCCAACGGGGAGCTCCTTCTGCTATCCATTTCAGGCCAAAAATCAGCATGAGGAAAGTAGAAAATACTGAATTACTTAACTTTGCAATCAATCAAAGGGCGGTGGAGCCAGCACTTCACGATTGCCATTATGTCCCTGCTCACTGACAATTCCCTGCGCTTCCATCTGTTCAATGATGCGCGCCGCACGGTTATAGCCAATGCGGAACTGGCGCTGGACGCCTGAGATGGAGGCTTTGCGCTTCTGGGTAACAAAATTCACCGCCTGATCGAACAGCGGATCCAGCTCTTCCCCACCGTCAAAACCACCACCACCACCTTCACTCTCGGTGTCTGAGGTGATGCCTTCCACGTACTGTGGACGACCACGCGCTTTCCAGTCCTGCACGACCGCGTGAACTTCCTCATCGCGCACAAAAGCACCATGTACACGCACTGGAATCGTTGAGTTTGGCGCAGAATAGAGCATATCACCCATGCCTAGCAGGGATTCAGCCCCCCCCTGATCAAGAATGGTACGAGAGTCAATCTTACTCGACACAGTAAACGCTATACGCGTCGGGATATTTGCTTTGATAAGCCCAGTGATAACGTCAACCGACGGACGCTGGGTTGCCAGCACCAGGTGGATACCTGCCGCACGCGCTTTTTGCGCCAGACGGGCAATCAGTTCTTCCACTTTTTTACCGACAGTCATCATCAGGTCAGCAAATTCATCGACCAGAACCACAATATACGGCTCTTTTTTCAGCACCGGATGGGTGACATCCATGCTATCGCCTGGTTTCCAGTACGGATCCGGGATTGGACGTCCCATACGATCTGCTTCCGCAATCTTCTCGTTGTAGCCCGCAAGGTTACGCACTCCCAGCGCTGACATCAGCTTATAGCGGCGTTCCATTTCATTAACGCTCCAGCGCAAGGCATTGGCTGCGTCTTTCATATCCGTAACGACTTCAGTCAGCAGATGCGGGATACCTTCATAAACCGACAGCTCGAGCATTTTCGGGTCGATCATGATAAAGCGAACATCTTCCGGCTGCGCCTTGTAGAGCATGCTGAGGATCATGGCGTTGACCCCAACAGATTTACCCGACCCCGTGGTACCTGCCACCAACAGATGCGGCATCTTGGCCAAATCGGCAGTCACAGGTTCACCAGCAATGTCCTTGCCGAGAACGACAGTAAGCGGTGACGGATTATCACGGAATTTCGCGTTATCCAGTACTTCACGCAGATAGACGGTCTGGCGTTTTTTGTTCGGTAACTCCAGTCCGACATACGGTTTACCAGGAATAACCTCCACGACACGAACTGCTGCGGTTGATAGCGAGCGCGCCAGATCTCGGGAAAGGTTAGAAATACGCGCAGCTTTAACACCCGGTGCCAGATTTAGCTCAAAACGGGTAATCACCGGTCCGGGCGAGTAGTTCACCACATCGGCTTTAATACGGAAATCAGCCAGACGCGCTTCCACCAGACGCGCCATTTGCTCCAGCGCGAATGTATCTATTGGCTCAACTTCCGCCGGTGGTGGGGTGAGCAGATCCAGCGATGGCAGCAGTGTCGTCGGACGCTGTACAGGGCGGCTGTCGCCATTACGCATCAATAACGGATGGATCAGGCTTTCCTGCGGCGGCGGTGTGACAGGCTGTGGCGGCTGCTGATAGTGCTGCTGCGGTGCGACAGGCTGCGGTGGCTGCTGATAATGCTGCTGCGGTGCGACAGGCTGCGGCGGCTGCTGATAATGCTGCTGCGGTGCAACAGGCTGCGGCGGCTGCTGGTAATGCTGCTGCGGTGCGACAGGCTGTTGATACTGTAGCGTAGGTTCCGGCATCACGCTGGGGGTAAACAGCGGCTCATGCGGCCCCTCATCCACTAACGCTTTCATTGGTGAGAATTCAAAATCATCAAGCGAGAATGGATTCGCCCCGGCAGGCTGTACGCCGGAATAACGTTGCTGTTGGGAAGAAGCGAACTGACGCGCCAGTTCCGCTTCTGCGGCTGAATCTTCGTCATCAGTGTGATTGGTATCATCCTGATACTCTTCGCCATAGCGGTGCTGCTGCGACTGGGCAAACTGACGCGCCAGCTCATCCTGCTGCATTGCATCAATTTCATCGTCACTGTATTGCGCGTCCGAATCAAGCTGCTCTTCGCGCGCTTTCTCTTCCGCCATACGTTGTGACGGCAACTTAATGCCATATGAAGCCAACTCACGGCGTGTCGGGACACGCACACGATTAGGGCGCGGCAGTTGAGGGCCAATTCCCTCTTTCACCTGCGGACGCGGCGCACCGCCACCCGCAAGGCTAAAGACAGGCGCTGCGGCAGCGGCTCCCGCTCCCAAAGCGGCACTTTTTACACCTGCGGCCAGCGGCGCAACGGCAGCAACAGACTCAACGGGAGGTATGGATGCTGTTGGCATAGACGGTGCAGCGGGTTTAACCCGCTCAGGCTCTTGCACGGGTTCTGGAATCGGCTGATACCAGGCAGCTAGCTGCTCACGCTCACGCGCGCGTTTTTCTTCCACTTCTTCAAAATAGTAGAGCGGTGGACGTGCTGGCTTCACCTCTTCAACGACAGGCTCAGGCTCGGCGACCGACGGCTGTTCCACCACGGGCTGCTGATGAACCACGGGTTGTTGCTGCACGGTGTCTTGCTGATAGACAGGCTGCGGTTCAAGCGGCGTACTCTGCTGGTAAACCGGTTCTGGTTGCCAGGCGGGCTCCACCACTGGCTCAGGTGCTTGCCACGGCATTGCCGGTTGCGGCATCGTCGGCTGTTCATAGCCAGCTTCGGCAACTGGCGGTACAGAATATGGCATCTGCGGTTCAACCGGGGCAGGTTGCTGCCAGGGTTCATAAGGCTGAACCGGCGGCTGCGCGTACTGAACGGGCTGTGGGTAACCTTCCGGCGCTGGCGCGATAACCGCTTCACCGGTTTGCGGAGCCGGTGCGGATTGCCATGCCACAGCAGGAGTGGGTTGCTCTAAAACGGTTCCCGGTACTGACGCAGGTTGCAACAGCGGGTCGACTGGCGCACTCCAGGCCTGAGTTGTCGCAGTGGCAGTGGCGGCCGCCGCCGCGGTGACCGGCTCAGTCACTGAATGGCCGTTTAATAGCGGGTCGAATTCATCGTATTCAGGCAATGTGGCACGATTGCCAGAGAACAACACATCGTCAGGATCGGCTACAACGCCACGCGCGCTGTATTCAATTTCGTCCTCATCATCCATGCGCTTGCCGGAGAACAGCGCGGCATCAGTGTGACGCCCAAGTGGATTGGTAAACTTCTCTGCCAGCCGTTTACGGCGCGCTAACGCTCCGCGCAGAATACGTGTCCGTCGGGATTCATGTGGGGTGCCATCAACGGCGTCGACCGACTCTTCATCATCTTCATATTCTTCGTCATCGACCCAGGTATCATCGCGACGAGTACGATTGCTGGCAAAAGTCAGAATATTCAGTAACCAGCCACCCAGTTTTTCGGCAATGCTCACCCATGACCAGCCAGTAAACAGCGTTAAACCCGCGGCCCAGATACATAACAGCGCAAGCGTACCGCCACTGCTGTGCAGCAGGGGTTGCAGCGTAGTACTGAGCAGGCTGCCAATAACGCCGCCAGAGGCAAAATACCAGATGTCATCGGCATTGATTGCGGCAAGCCCGCAAGAGGTGAGGATCAGCGCCAGAACGCCAATAATACGCAGCGATACGGCGAAGTAATCGACGTATTCGTCGCTGGCCTGATGTCGCCAGGCAAACCAGCAGCCACCGACGATTATCACGGGGATAGTGTAAGCCATGACACCAAAAATGAAGAACAGCGTATCCGCCAGCCATGCTCCGGGTATTCCGCCCAGATTATGGATAGGCTCGTGCCATGCGGTTTGCGACCAACTGGGGTCCGAAGGGTTAAAGCTGAGTAATGCTGCCATCAACCAGACGGCAAAAAGGGCAATAAGAATCAGCAACGCTTCCAGAAGTCGGCGCCCGCTGCTTAACTTCGTCAATGTGACGTCTTTGTCTTCAGTGTATTCCTGGCTCAAAAACGGCTCTCCAGGTTTCAGGCTTTTCCTGCCCGATGCTAAAACGGACAACAGCACCGGGTTACCCCGGCACTGTTGCTGTATGGATTAACAGGAGTGTAATCAAACTGCGTCGATTTTGCACCTGTTCCGTGTTAGCGCGTCTTAATTACCAGACGATTACTCTGTTTGACTTCTTCCATTACCACGTAAGTACGTGTGTCATTCACGCCAGGCAGACGCAGCAGGGTTTCCCCCAGCAGCTTACGGTATGCCGACATATCCGGTACGCGTGTTTTCAGCAGATAGTCGAAATCACCGGAAACCAAATGACACTCTTGAATTTCTTCAAGTTTTTGTACTGCAGAGTTAAATTGCTCAAACACATCCGGGGCGCCACGATTCAGAGTAATCTCAACAAAAACCAGAAGTGATGCATCCAGATAATGCGGGTTTAACAGCGCTGTATAGCCCTGAATAAAACCCTGTCTTTCCAACCGACGCACACGCTCAAGGCAGGGCGTTGGAGAAAGTCCCACTCGTTTTGAAAGCTCGACGTTAGAAATACGCCCATCCTTTTGCAGCTCATTAAGAATGTTACGATCGATACGGTCGAGATCTTTGCCAGGGCGCTTCTTACTATCTACCATTATTATTGTCTCTCTGTATTCCTTCCCTACTCCTGCCTGACTCTATTAACATCACTGTTCAGAGTCGCTACCCATCACAATAAACCGCAACCCAGAGGGATTTACGGTGCGCAATGCCTGGGTTTATGGTGAGAAGACCGTTGCCTGTCGGCGGCTATCGACATCACGAATGGCATCTGTCCACACCATGCGTAGATTTCACTAACCCGGTAAACATGGTATCTACATGCATGATTATGCAGCATATACATGACACAGTTTTTTTCTTCCTTGAATGTTTTCGCAAAACAGCAGGTGATTGTCAAAGCAAAACATCGATTTTTAGTACAACATGCCAGTTATTCATTGGGAGTGATGGAAAATCGTCATTTTATCACCTTATAACTGACCGATTTTAAGTAGAAATCATTATATCTCCGTCATAGTTCACATCACCTGTGCGTTGGCTTCACGCGGGCCCCCCAACTCGAATAAATTAGAGAGGCGCATTACCCTCAATTTTGCCCATCATCGGTTTCCGCTATTACACATATTGTTAACAAAATCGCCATACTCTTTTTTTACGACTGCAAATTCCCTACAATCCTGCCCATTGCCTACCAACAACTATGGGGATCTCATGGGCACGACCAAACACAGTAAACTTCTTATTCTGGGTTCAGGCCCTGCGGGCTATACCGCCGCCGTCTACGCTGCGCGTGCAAACCTGCAGCCGGTGCTGATTACCGGTATGGAAAAAGGTGGTCAGTTGACCACGACAACAGAAGTGGAGAACTGGCCTGGCGATCCAAACGATCTCACTGGCCCGCTGCTGATGGAGCGCATGCACGAGCACGCAACGAAATTTGAAACGGAGATCATCTTCGATCACATCAGCAAGGTAGATCTGCAAAACCGCCCTTTCCGTCTCACCGGAGACAGTGGCGAGTACACCTGTGACGCACTGATCATCGCCACTGGTGCTTCAGCACGCTATCTGGGCTTACCTTCAGAAGAAGCCTTTAAAGGCCGCGGCGTCTCCGCCTGCGCAACCTGCGACGGTTTCTTCTATCGTAACCAAAAAGTTGCGGTGATCGGCGGCGGCAACACCGCTGTGGAAGAAGCGTTATACCTGGCGAATATCGCCTCCGAAGTTCACTTGATTCACCGCCGCGACAGTTTCCGTGCTGAGAAAATCCTCATCAAACGTTTGATGGATAAAGTTGAAAACGGCAACATCGTGCTGCACACGCATCGCACACTGGAAGAAGTGACTGGCGACCAAATGGGTGTAACCGGATTGCGTCTGCGCGATACGCAAAATACTGACAACGTTGAATCTCTCGACGTCGCCGGATTGTTTGTCGCCATCGGCCACAGCCCGAACACGGCTATTTTCGATGGTCAACTTGAACTGGAAAACGGCTATATCAAAGTTCAGTCCGGTATTCACGGCAATGCGACACAAACCAGCATTCCTGGTGTGTTCGCTGCCGGTGACGTGATGGACCATATTTATCGTCAGGCGATTACCTCAGCTGGCACAGGTTGTATGGCCGCCCTTGACGCTGAACGTTATCTCGACGGTCTGGCGGACGCCTGCAAATAGTTTTACAAATCAGTAACAAAAGTAAAAAAGGCGACTATAAGTCGCCTTTATTTTTGCCCCGTTGTAACATTGTCCTGCCCAAAAATTCCAATAACTCACCTGCTAAGCGTGCAATGAATAAAACCCGTCAAAAAGAGCTTACCCGCTGGTTAAAACAGCAAAGTGTCATTTCTCAACGCTGGCTGAATATTTCACGCCTGTTGGGGTTCGTGAGTGGCCTGTTAATTGTCGCTCAGGCCTGGCTCATGGCTCGGATTCTGCAGCACATGATCATGGAAAATATTCCCCGTGAAGCGCTGCTGTTCCCTTTCGTCGTGCTGGTCTTGATTTTTATCCTGCGGGCGTGGGTTGTCTGGTTACGTGAGCGAATAGGGTTTCACGCGGGTCAACATATTCGTTTTGAGATTCGTCGCCAGGTTCTGGACCGTCTGCAACAGGCGGGGCCCGCATGGATACAGGGGAAGCCTGCCGGAAGCTGGGCCACGCTGATTCTGGAACAGATTGACGATATGCATGACTACTATGCGCGTTATTTGCCGCAAATGGCGCTTGCGGTATGCGTCCCGTTATTGATTGTGGCTGCCGTTTTCCCGTCAAACTGGGTTGCAGCCCTTATCCTGCTGGGAACCGCACCACTGATCCCTCTGTTTATGGCAATGGTCGGTATGGGCGCTGCCGATGCCAACCGGCGTAACTTTCAGGCACTTGCCCGACTCAGCGGTCATTTCCTCGATCGCTTGCGCGGCATGGAAACACTGAGAATTTTTGGTCGCGGCGAAGCGGAGACGGAAAGCATCCGGGCTGCATCGCAGGATTTCCGTCAGCGCACGATGGAAGTGCTTCGCCTGGCATTCCTGTCTTCGGGCGTGCTGGAGTTTTTCACTTCGCTCTCTATTGCCCTGGTAGCCGTGTACTTCGGTTTTTCTTATCTCGGCGAGCTTGATTTCGGCCACTACGGAACCGGCGTCACGCTGGCGGCAGGTTTCCTGGCGCTGATTCTGGCACCGGAATTTTTCCAGCCGCTGCGCGATCTGGGGACGTTTTACCATGCCAAGGCGCAAGCGGTAGGCGCTGCCGACAGCCTGAAAACCTTTATGGAAACCCCGCTCGCGCATCCTGAGCGTGGCGATATTGAGCTGGCAACCAAAGACGCGGTTTCAATTGAAGCCGAAGATCTGATCATCACCTCACCCGAAGGCAAAGTCCTGGCTGGTCCGCTTAACTTCTCCCTACCCGCAGGCCAGCGCGCGGTGCTGGTTGGGCGTAGTGGTTCCGGTAAGAGCTCGTTGCTGAATGTTCTGTCCGGTTTTCTCTCGTATCAGGGCTCATTGCGTATTAATGGCTTTGAACTTCGTGACTTGTCGCCTGATGCCTGGCGTAAACAACTCTCATGGGTCGGGCAAAACCCGCAGCTTCCGGCTGCTACATTGCGCGAAAATGTGCTGCTGGCATGCCCTGACGCCAGCGAAGAACAGCTACAGGCCGCGCTTGATAGCGCCTGGGTCAGTGAGTTTTTACCGCTGCTTCCTCAGGGTGTGGATACCCCTGTGGGCGACCAGGCAGGCCGACTTTCTGTCGGGCAAGCGCAGCGTGTTGCCGTTGCCCGTGCCTTACTCAACCCGTGTCAGTTACTGCTGCTCGACGAACCCGCAGCCAGTCTTGATGCTCACAGCGAACAACGTGTGATGCAGGCGTTGCATGCGGCATCGCGCCGCCAGACCACGCTGATGGTTACGCACCAGTTGGAAGATCTTGCCGACTGGGACGCTATCTGGGTCATGCAAGACGGTCAGATTGTCGAACAAGGTACCTACGCGCAACTTAGCGCAGCCAGCGGGGCTTTTGCGACATTACTGGCTCACCGTCAGGAGGACATCTAAATGCGCGCTTTGCTACCCTATCTGACGCTGTATAAACGTCATAAATGGATGTTAACACTGGGGATCGTTCTGGCGATCGTTACATTATTGGCAAGCATTGGTTTACTGACGCTTTCAGGCTGGTTCCTGTCTGCTTCGGCCGTTGTCGGTGTCACCGGGATTTACAGTTTTAACTACATGCTTCCGGCGGCTGGCGTTCGCGGGGCGGCAATTACCCGAACCGCAGGTCGTTATTTCGAACGACTGGTCAGTCACGACGCGACGTTTCGTGTATTGCAGCATCTGCGTATTTACACCTTCAGCAAATTGCTGCCGCTCTCCCCTGCCGGGCTCGCCCGATACGGCCAGGGCGAACTGCTCAACCGCGTTGTGGCGGATGTCGACACGCTCGATCATCTCTATTTACGCGTGCTCTCCCCGCTGGTTGGCGCGTTTGTCGTTATTGTAGTAGTCACGCTAGGGTTGAGCGTTCTCGATCTCACGCTCGCCATCACCCTTGGCGGTATTATGCTGCTGACTCTGTTTATCTTGCCTCCGTTGTTTTACCAGGCGGGTAAAAGCACCGGGCAGAACCTGACGCATCTGCGCGGGCAATATCGCCAGCAGTTGACCTCCTGGTTACAGGGTCAGGCTGAGCTGACCATTTTTGGCGCCAGTGAACGCTACCGCGCTCAAATGGAAGCCACCGAGCTGCAATGGCATGAAGCCCAGCGTCGTCAGTCCGAATTAACGGCCTTATCTCAGGCTGTCATGCTGCTGATTGGCGCTCTGGCTGTGGTGATGATGTTATGGATGGCTTCAGGTGGCGTAGGCGGAAACACTCAACCAGGCGCACTGATAGCGTTGTTTGTGTTCTGCGCGCTGGCTGCTTTCGAAGCGCTGGCCCCTGTTACCGGCGCATTTCAGCATCTCGGCCAGGTAATTGCTTCAGCACTACGTATTACCGAACTGACAGAACAACAACCAGAAGTCACCTTCCCGGATACGGAAGCTACCGTTTCGCAACAGATTACTCTGACATTGCGTGAGGTGTCTTTCAGCTATCCAGGGCAAACACAAAAAGCTCTGGACACCCTTTCTTTGCTCGCTAAACCTGGTGAACACATTGCGATTCTGGGTCGGACAGGCTGTGGGAAATCAACGTTACTGCAATTATTGACCCGTGCATGGGATCCACAACACGGCGAAATCCTGATTAACGATCGTCCGATTTCAACGCTGAACGAAGCCGCATTGCGCCAATGCATCAGCGTCGTACCACAGCGAGTGCATCTGTTCAGTGCGACATTGCGCGATAACCTGCTGCTGGCTGCGCCACACGCCAGCGATGAAGCGCTATCCGGGATGCTGTGTCGTGTCGGTCTGGAAAAACTGCTTGAAGGTGATGGTCTCAATGCCTGGCTGGGTGAAGGCGGTCGTCAGCTTTCAGGCGGAGAGCTACGCCGTTTGGCTATCGCGCGAGCTTTGCTGCACGATGCGCCGCTGATGCTTCTGGATGAACCTACTGAAGGTCTGGATGCGACAACGGAAAGCCAAATGCTTGAATTGATTAACGATGTGATGCGCAATAAAACCGTACTCATGGTCACACATCGCCTGCGCGGACTGTCGCGATTTAATCAAATAATAGTGATGGACAACGGACGCATAATTGAGCAAGGTAATCACGCAGATCTGTTAGCCAGGCAGGGGCGTTATTACCAGTTTAAGCAACGTCTGTAAGCTATTATTGAACGATCCAACTCGCGTAGTGGAGTTTTGCTGTCATGCGCCTGGTGCAACTGTCCCGCCATTCTATCGCCTTCCCCTCACCGGAAGGCGCTTTACGCGAGCCTAACGGTTTGTTGGCGCTGGGGGGCGATCTCAGCCCTGCCCGCCTGCTAATGGCCTACCAGCGCGGTATTTTCCCGTGGTTTTCTCCTGGCGACCCTATCCTCTGGTGGTCGCCCGACCCACGCGCCATTCTCTGGCCTGATAAATTTCACATAAGTCGCAGCATGAAGCGCTTTCATAAAAATTCGCCTTATCGCGTGACGCTCAATTACGCGTTTGGTCAGGTCATTGAAGGATGTGCAAACGACCGGGAAGAAGGCACCTGGATAACGCATGATGTCGTGGATGCCTATCATCGGCTGCATGAACTTGGACATGCGCACTCTATTGAAGTATGGCGGCAAAATGAATTAGTCGGCGGGATGTACGGCGTTGCGCAAGGTACCCTTTTTTGCGGTGAATCGATGTTCAGTCGCCAGGAAAATGCCTCCAAAACCGCACTGCTTGTTTTTTGCGCTGAATTTATCCGTCAGGGCGGAAAATTAATTGATTGTCAGGTGTTAAATACCCATACCGCGTCGCTGGGAGCCATTGAGACTCCGCGCAGGGACTACCTTGAACATTTAAGCAGGCTACGCCAGCAGCGCCTACCGAGCCACTTCTGGGTGCCCAGGACGTTATTTTCGCCTCAGGAGTGAATGTTTTCGGCACATTTTTTGTCGGGGTGTTATAATTGGTGCCGCAGAGTCGGTTTAGCCCATTACCCCGCCGCCGTTAAGGAACAGTTCGCGTCAGGCAACGCCTATCGTTTATCTCATCGTTCCCTTACACGTTGCGCTTTTAGTGCGGCTTTGTTGTGTGCGGTTAGAGTAATGCGCCAAACCCGATTTGCTGCGTTTTAAACGCACAAATCTTTACTTATTAAAAGAACTTCGGCATTATCTTGCCGGTTCAAATTACGGTAGTGATACCCCAGAGGATTAGATGGCCAAAGAAGACAATATTGAAATGCAGGGTACCGTTCTCGATACGTTACCTAATACCATGTTCCGCGTAGAGTTAGAAAACGGTCACGTGGTTACTGCACACATCTCCGGTAAAATGCGTAAAAACTATATCCGCATCCTGACGGGCGACAAAGTGACTGTTGAACTAACCCCGTACGACCTGAGCAAAGGCCGCATTGTCTTCCGTAGTCGCTGATTGTTTTAACGCCCGAATGGCGTCCAGATAATAAAAGGTCGGTTTAACCGGCCTTTTTTGTGGACTGATATTACGTATTTAATCCTCGATCATTCGTGCATATTCTTCCGTGAGGAAATCCACCAATGCACGAACCGACGGCAATAACCCCCTACGCGATGGAAAAACCGCGTGAATGATCTCTCGCTTTGGTTCCCAACCGTCGAGTAATGCCACCAGCTCGCCTGCGGCTAATTGATCTTTTACCATCAACTGCGGAAGTTGCACAACTCCCACACCGGCAACGGCAGCTTCACGTAGCGCCAGCATATCGGTGGTGATCATTCGTGGCGTGAAATGTACCTCCGCACGAGCTTCCTGCGGGCCAAATAGCTCCCAACGATGCACATGTTTACCCGAGGCCAGGCTCAGCCCCGGCCAGCGAGTCAATTCAGCCGGAGAATGTAGCGCGCCCATTTTCTCGATTAGCTGCGGACTGGCATACAAACGATGCCCCCTGTCCGCCAGCACCCGCATCACCAGGTCGCTATCTTCAAATGGTCGAGGCCTGACACGAATCGCCACGTCCAGACCTTCTCCAACGACGTCAACACGGCGGTTCGTGGCCTCGAGTTGCACAGATACATCAGGGTAACGCGCCATAAAACGGGCAAGCATGGGTCCGATATGCACGTGCAGCAACGTAACCGGGCACGTCAGCTTCACAATTCCACGCGGTTCAACCTGTAGCGCAGCAATGGCATCCTGCGCTGCCTGCGCTTCCACCAGCATTGCCTTACAGTGTTCGTAGAACGTTTGCCCAACTTCAGTAACATTAAACTGCCGGGTGGTTCGCTGAATCAATCGCACCCCCAGCCTCTCCTCCAGTTGTGCAATTCGGCGGCTCAGCTTTGATTTCGGTTCATCGAGTGCCCGACCGGCCGCAGCGAATCCTCCTTCTTCAACTACGTGAACAAACCACGCGAAATCATTGAGATCCGGCTTAGTCATCTTATTGTCCTATTTATGAGACTGTGAAGGCTATTTTAGCTACTACTCAGTTCTCTGTCATGAATATAAGCTTATTCACATCAAGATAACGCCACTGAGGAGACACATATGAAACAAGTAACAGGCGTCTACACCGCACCTCGCCCACACTGGGTTGGCGATGGATTCCCGGTTCGCTCGATGTTCTCTTACCAGTCTCATGCTGAACAATTAAGTCCGTTCCTGCTGCTGGATTACGCCGGGCCACATACCTTCACCCCAGGTAATGAAAAACGTGGCGTGGGCGAACACCCTCACCGTGGTTTCGAAACGGTGACCATCGTTTACAGCGGTGAAGTTGAACATCGTGACTCAACCGGTCGCGGTGGGATTATCGGCCCTGGCGACGTGCAATGGATGACTGCAGGTGCAGGTATTTTACACGAAGAATTCCATTCTCCGGAATTTACCCGGAAGGGTGGCGAGCTGGAAATGGTGCAACTTTGGGTCAACCTTCCAGCGAAAGACAAAATGGCCGTACCCGGATATCAGGGCATTAGTAGTGATGTTATCCCTACTGTCGCGCTGCCAGATGACGCCGGCACTCTCCGTGTCATTGCGGGCAGCTATCAGGAGACAAAAGGTCCGGCACATACCTTTTCGCCGCTGAATGTCTGGGATATGCGTCTGCAGCGTAATCATCAGTTCACGCTGTCTCAGCCGGAAGGATGGAGCACCGCGCTGGTCGTACTGAAAGGCAACATTACCGTAAACGGCACCACGCCCGTCAGCGAGGCACAGCTGGTGGTGTTAAGCCAGCAGGGTAAAACATTGCATATTGAAGCCAGTAGCGATGCCAGCGTATTGCTGTTGTCAGGCGAACCGTTGAATGAGCCGATTGTGGGTTACGGTCCGTTTGTCATGAACACGAAACAAGAGATCGCAGAAGCCGTACGCGATTTTAACTCCGGCCGCTTTGGCCAAATCTGAATCAAAGGAGAATACTATGTCCAGCCCTGCAAACTTTAATGGTTCACGCCCGGTCATCGATGTAAATGATTCCGTTATGCTGCTTATCGATCACCAGAGCGGACTTTTCCAAACCGTAGGCGATATGCCAATGCCAGAACTGCGAGCACGTGCTGCCGCGCTGGCTAAAATGGCCTCCCTGGCGAAGATGCCGGTGATTACCACCGCATCAGTACCGCAGGGACCGAACGGCCCGTTGATCCCTGAGATCCACGCCAATGCGCCTCATGCTCAATACGTGGCGCGTAAAGGCGAAATCAACGCCTGGGATAACGAAGACTTCGTGAAAGCGGTCAAAGCAACAGGTCGTAAGACGCTGATTATCGCCGGTACCATCACCAGTGTTTGCATGGCTTTCCCAGCCATCAGCGCGGTTGCGGAAGGCTACAAAGTTTTCGCAGTGATCGACGCTTCCGGTACTTACAGCAAAATGGCGCAGGAAATCACCCTGGCACGTGTCGTTCAGGCTGGCGTAGTTCCGATGGATACCGCCGCCGTTGCTTCTGAACTGCAGGGAACATGGAACCGTGAAGATGCAGCAGAGTGGGCAGAAGTGTACACGAAAGTATTCCCGGCATATCAGTTGCTGATTGAGAGCTACAGCAAAGCCCAGGAAGTCGTCACCAACGGTGAAAAACTGGACTCTCAGCGCTAATCCTCTCCCCCACGCCTGTCCGGGTGGGGGAATATGTACATTGCGTGACCAAACGAATATGAACATGTAAATTCTGCTTGACCGTTTTAGCGCAACTCCCTATAGTAGCGCCCCGTTGCCCCCCATGTGGTCAGGCAGCAATACAATATGGTGAGGTGTCCGAGTGGCTGAAGGAGCACGCCTGGAAAGTGTGTATACGGCAACGTATCCGGGGTTCGAATCCCCGCCTCACCGCCATATTCGAGAAAGAGCTCGTACGCAAGTACGGGCTTTTTTTTCGCATATTGCATTTGCCGGATGCGGTGCAAGCACCTTATCCGGCCTACGAATGACGAACAACCTGTAGGCCTGATAAGCAAAGCGCCATCAGGCATGCCATTTATCGCCGAGTAAGCAGCGTCAACACTTCGTAGTGTGCTGTGTGCGGAAACATATCGAAAAGCTGGACGCGTTCAATGCGATACCCTGGCAACTCACGAATATCCTTCGCCATGGTTTGCGCATTACAGCTGGAATAAATGATAAAACGCGGTGCCATGTGGGAAAGAAAATCACACAGCGGTTTGCCAATTCCCCGACGCGGTGGATTCACCAACACCAGGTCCGGTACTTCGCCCTGAGCGGTAGCAAACTGAGTTGAGTCCAGCGCCTGAAAATGCAGGTTCTGTAACCCAAGCTCCTGCGCAGACTGTTTCGCGCAGGTAATCGCCTCTGGCGCAATTTCAATCCCTGTCAGTTTCATCTGCGGCGTGGCGCAATGCAGACCAAAACCCCCGACGCCGCAAAACAGATCCCACATGTGATTAACCGGAAGCTGGCGTACCCAGTCGCGCGCCGTGGCATATAGCTGCCCCGCCACTACCGGGTTGGTCTGGAAGAAACTCTGCGGGCGTATCCACAACGGTACGTCGTTAAAACGTTCGGCCAGTGCCTGCTGTTCGGTCAGGAAGATTTCTGTCTCCCCTTCCATAATCGCCATATGCACAGGCTGGATATTGACGCTAATGACTTTTAACTGCGGTAACTGTGCCTGCAGCCACGGTAGCGCCGCGCGCAGTTGTGCCAGTTTCGCGTCGGAACGCAGGACAAAACGCAGCATTATACTGCCATCAAACTGGCTTTCCGTTAACAGCAGATACTTCAGCTCCCCGCGTTTACGCGCCACGTTATAGGGCGTCAGCCCCGCGCGGGCGATAAACGGTTTGAGTGTGGCAAACACGGGCGCAAAAGACTCAGGATAAAGCGGGCAGTCGCACAAATCCTCCGGCGTACCGTCACGATGCAGCATGCCCAACAGCGGTTTCTCCACGCTGCCGCTAACCACCATTTTAGCTTTATTACGAAAAGCGCTTTCCGGGCCGCTGACCGGCGCGCACCATTCTCCGACCGGATAATCGGCCAGCAGATTTTGCAAATCGGCTGTTTTGGCGAAGAGTTGATCGGCGACAGGCTGTGCTATCCACTGACAGGAGCGACAGCGTTCGGCGTCATAAAGTGCGCACTGCATACAAAAACCTACAAATTAACCGGGGGCCAAAATTATACACGTTATTGCAAGCGGAAGAACCGCCTGCTGGACGCAGGAACAAAAAGCAGTAGCAACACCAGCATATCCGGCAATTTTTGCATCACCAGCGTATGCAGGATTTCGCGTCTGGACTCCCCCGCAATACTGAACAGTTCCGGATATCCGTAGCCCAGCGAAGCTGCCCACAGATAGACGCTGGCGATAATCTGGGTCAGCAGATAGATCCAGCGGGCCCAGCTCCGTCCTTTGACCAGCGAAAATGCGCAGAAAATTTCGATAAACAGCAGCACCAGACTGCCCAGAAATACCAGCGTCAAATTCCAGGTCTGCACACTGCGATGAATAAACTCACTGGTTCCACGAAACCCAAGCGTATTAAAAATCATCAACAGATCGAGACAGCGGATCATAATGATAGCCAGCGCCGCCACCTGCACCAAAGCAGGGACGTTTAAGCGGGCATGTGATGTGGATGATTTCTTAAAAAATCCCAACGCGTCGTCTTCCATGAAAACGGCGCAACCACCACAGCTGCGCCGTATAGACAGATTGGCAGATTTTAGTTTTTTCAGCCGCGTCTTGCACGTTGGATATCGCGTATCCGTTGTTTTTCTGTTCGCGCCATCAGATACCACGCGATAAATCCGATAATTCCTACCACGCCAAGGATCAGCGTCGCCAGTGCGTTGATCTCCGGGTTAACCCCCATACGTACGCTGGAGAATACCAACATCGGTAACGTTGTGGCCCCAGGACCAGAGACAAAGCTGGCGATAACCAAATCATCCAGCGATAGCGTAAAGGCCAATAACCAACCGGAAATGACCGCCGGCATAATCATCGGCAGCGTAATGACGAAAAAGACCTTCAGCGGCGTCGCGCCGAGATCCATCGCCGCTTCCTCAATGGAGTGATCCAGTTCGCGCAAACGTGAGGAAATCACCACCGCTACATACGCCGTACAGAAGGTGACGTGCGCCAGCCAGATGGTCAACATACCGCGATCCGCTGGCCAGCCAATGGCGTGCGCCAGCGCCACAAACAGGAGCAGCAGCGACAAACCGGTAATGACATCCGGCATAACCAGCGGTGCGGTGATCATAAAGGCAAAACCATTCGAACCACGAAAACGGCCAAAACGCACCATCACCACGGCAGCTATGGTGCCGAGGATCGCCGCCATCGTCGCAGCACAGGCAGCAATCGTTAAACTCATGCCGACGGCACTCATCATTGCAGTATCGTGGAAAAGTTCACCGTACCAGCGTGTTGACCACCCCGCCCACACCGTCACCAGCTTGGAGCTGTTAAACGAATAGATAACTAACATCAGCATGGGGGCGTACAGAAACGTAAACCCCACGACCAGGATAAAGATCCGCCACGGCGAGCGGACAACCGGTAAGTTATTCATCCGTGTTCCCCCACGCTTTTCTGCTGATACTTATGGAACCACATGATTGGCACAATCAGTAACAGCAACATGATGATGGCAACCGCAGACGCCACCGGCCAGTCACGGTTATTGAAAAACTCCTGCCATAGTACGCGGCCGATCATAATGCTGTCCGGCCCCCCAAGCAGTTCCGGAATAACAAATTCCCCTACCGCCGGGATAAACACCAGCATTGAGCCAGCGATAATCCCGCCTTTGGTCAACGGCACGATCACGCTAAAGAAGGTTTTTAATGGTCGGGCACCTAAATCCAGCGCAGCTTCCACCAGCGAATAGTCAATGCGCGTCAGTGCGGTATAAATCGGCAGCACCATAAAGGGCAAATAGGCATAAACAATGCCAATATAAACCGCCAGGTTGGTATGCAGGATCGTCAATGGCTGATCGATAACGCCCAGCCACATCAGAAAGTTGTTCAGCACCCCGTTATTTTTCAGGATCCCCATCCAGGCGTACACGCGAATCAAGAAAGAGGTCCAGGAAGGCAGAATCACCAGCAACAGCAAAATATTGCGCGTCGAGGGTTTGCTGTGCGCCACCGCCCACGCTAGTGGATACCCCAACAACAGACAGCAGATCGTCGAAATCCCCGCTACCTGCAAAGACTGCAGGTAAGCATCGAAATAGAGCGGGTCGTCCGTCAACTGCAGGAAGTTACCTAAATTGAGCGTAATAGATAGCTGACCATCGGCCCATGCCACAAGGTCAGTGTACGGCGGTATCGCCCGTGCCATTTCTGACAGGCTAATCTTAAAGACAATCAGAAACGGCAATAAAAACAGGAGAACCAGCCACACATACGGCAACGCGATCACCAGCTTGCGACCATGTTTCATTTGCAACTGCGACATATACAGCGTGAAACGGCTCGCTTTTTCGGCACGTGCCGGAGGTTCAAGTGTACTCATCTTTACTCCTTAAACCGTCAACACCACACAGCTGTCCGCATCCCAACACAAACGTACCTCGTCACCCCAGGTCGGTAGCCCCTTGCGATAGCGATGTTCGTTTTGCAGCTGGGCACTCAACATCTGGCCGCTTTTTAAACGCACGTGATACACAGACAAATCACCCAGGTAGGCAATGTGCACCACCTCACCCACCGCAAAGTTATAGCCATCCGGCGGAGGGGCATCACAGAGCATGATTTTTTCCGGACGAAGCGCGACATACACCGGTACGTTATCGACGATGGAAGTATCAGCATCCACTTTTAGCGGATGCACCAGCCCCGGAGAATCAATCACCAAACCGTCCTCCTGACGCTCCTTTAGCAGCCCCTCAAAAACGTTTACCGAACCGATAAATTCAGCGCTGTAGCGGGTGGTCGGGTGCTCGTAGATCTCTTCCGGCTCGCCAATCTGCACAAATTTCCCGCGGTTCATGATGGCTATACGACCCGCCATGGTCATGGCTTCTTCCTGGTCGTGCGTCACCATCACGCAGGTCACCCCTACACGCTCAAGAATATCAACCACTTCCAGCTGCATGCGGTCGCGCAGTTTTTTATCCAAAGCGCCCATCGGTTCATCCAGTAACAGCAGCTTAGGGCGTTTGGCCAGGCTCCGCGCCAGTGCCACGCGTTGACGTTGACCGCCTGAAAGCTGATGCGGCTTACGTTTGGCGAACTCCTGCATGTGCACCAGTCCGAGCATCTCATTCACCCGGCTGGCGATTTCCGCTTTCGGCAGTTTGTCCTGCTTGAGACCAAAGGCAATGTTCTGCTCGACAGTCATATGCGGAAACAGAGCGTAGGACTGAAACATCATATTAATTGGGCGCAGATAAGGTGGAACGTGCGCCAGATCGACACCGTCCAGCATGATTTGCCCGGTAGTCGGCAGTTCAAACCCCGCCAGCATGCGCAACAGGGTTGATTTACCACAACCGGACGCACCCAGCAGGGCAAATATTTCGCCTTTGTAGATAGTGAGATTGACGTCATCGACGGCGTGCTGACCGTCAAATGACTTCGTCAGGTTGCGAATTTCAAGCAGCGGGGTCAGCGCCTTGCGGATTTTCGCTTGTGGGCGTGGGGTTGCATCATTCACTCAAGTGCTCTCCGGCATAAATAAAGAAACAGTGCAAATAACGCACCTTATTGGTGCGTATTGCCGGGTTTTGTGTGTTCGGGATCGCGACATCCCCGGCAGGCACAAGCACCGCCGGGTCATGTCCCGAACATCGGGTTATTTCCCGCTTTTCACCTTCGTCCAGGCACGGGTGCGTACACGATCGATCTTCGGATCCTGTACTTTCAGTGTGAACAGTTTGGCGCGTACGTCCGCTGGCGGATAGATACCCGGGTTATCACGAACTTCCGGGCTAACCAGAGCCGTCGCTCCTTTGTTCGCATTGGCGTAGAACACGTGGTCGGAAATATGCGCAATCACATCAGGGCGCAGCAGGTAATTAAGGAACTGGTAGGCTTCGTCTTTGTTTTTCGCATCTGCAGGCATCGCGAACACATCAAAGAACGCCATCGCCCCCTCTTTGGGAATCGAGAAGGAAATATTGACGCCATTTTTCGCTTCTTTCGCACGGTTTGCCGCCTGCCATACATCCCCTGCCCAGCCAATCGCTACACAGGTATCTCCATTTGCCAGATCGTTAATGTATTGCGAGGAGTGGAAATAACGGATATTCGGACGCAGTTTCAACAACAAATCGGTTGCCGGCCCGGTGTAATCATCCGCTTTGGTACTGTTTGGATCTTTACCCAAATAGTTCAGCACAGTAGCAAACACTTCTTCAGGCGCATCGAGGAAAGAGACACCGCAGCTTTTGAGTTTTTCCAGATTCTCCGGTTTGAGGATCAAATCCCAGCTGTTAACCGGTGCATCCGCACCCAGCACCGCTTTAACTTTATCTACGTTGTAGCCAATACCGGTGGTTGCCCACATATACGGCATAGCAAACTTATTGTCTGGATCGTGTTTACCCACCAGTTTCAGCAGTTCAGGATCGAGGTTTTTCCAGCCTGGCAGTTTGCTCTTGTCCAGGGGCTGGAAAACGCCCGCGGTCAGTTGCCGTTCGAGGAAACTGGCTGACGGGACAACGAGGTCAAAACCGGTGCTGCCAGCCATGAGCTTACCTTCCAGCACCTCATTGGAGTCAAATACATCATAAATGACTTTAATACCGGTCTCTTTCTCAAAATTAGCCACCGTGTCCGGAGCAATATAGTCAGACCAGTTATAAATATGCAGTGTTTTTTGTTCAGCAGCGAGCGTGCCGGCAGAGATGGCCATCAGAGCACCTGCAACCAGGCCTGATAACCATTTTTTATTTAAGGCGGTCATAATCTCTTTCCTTCTGAAAGTTCGTTAACAAACGAACAAAAAAGTCACACTCTAATGATATGCAAGAAACGTGCATATTATTTCATGCGGCATCAATGAAAGAGAGGTCTCTCTCCCCGCCGCTATTGCTCGCTGATATCCGCTGACTTATTCAACATGCATACAGCTACAGATAGCTCATAATAGGCAAATTGAACGGTGGCGTTTACAAGCCTTGCAAGAATAACTTTAGCCAGGATTCGAGAATATAGCCCAGATAAAAAAACGTCTTTTATCAATTTTTTATGCAGATTTTGTCTATGACGTAATGCGGAAGGGGCGGAACCGAAGTGAATAATTCTTTAAGAAAAGGTTAAATGCAGAATAAAAACGTGAAATACGCAACCGCTCTGGCAGCGGCTGCGCTATAAATACCCAAAATCAGGAACGATTAATGGAGGAAATGAACCTCTGCATTGCCGTTTTGCCCGTCTTCTTCGGCATTAAACAACAATTGATGTGCCCCGGCTTCAAGGATCACCATCGATATCTGTTCTTCGCTCTGACGCACAAAACATTCAAACTGTTCAAACGTCACACCCGGCATCACGGATAAAGACTGGCAAACCACCAGTTTTGGCAGATTATCATCCTGCATATCCAGAAAGGCTTTTACCGTCAGTGAGCTGGCATTGATAGCGGATAGATCGGCGGCCAGCGGCAGCAGCGCTGAAGGTCTGACTTCCGCCATCGCGGAAAATAGAATGACGTTATCCACCAGATCAATTTTTGCATCAAAAATGCCATCGAAGTTCTGCATGTGCGGTAGATGCAGCGCCTGACAGGTATCACATTCAAAAAAACTCATGCCCAGGTCGTCGAGCCATTGACGCAACGTATCCAGAGTGGGAACGACCAGTGATGTCATAATAATGTGCGACCTCTATTGATGAAAAAATTACCGGCACAGCTTACGCAAAAAGACCGTGTCATACCACGATCGCTATCGATATTGCGTTTAGCCGCCGATTTTAAGACAAAATTCAGGAGTAGCATGACGCTCGATCCACTGGATCATTCGCGCAGCAATATCTATCCCTGTGGTTTTCTCCACGCCTTCCAGCCCTGGAGAGGCGTTGACCTCCATAACCAGCGGTCCGCGTTCTGCACGCAGGATATCGACGCCAGCAACATCAAGCCCCATCGTGCGGGCGGCTTTAAGCGCAATGTCCCTTTCCTGCAGCGTGATATTGGCAATCGTGGCAACTCCGCCGCGATGCAAATTAGAACGAAAATCGCCCTCTTTGGCCCGCCGCTCAATAGCCGCGACCACCTCATCACCCACAACGAAACAGCGAATATCTCGCCCCTTCGCCTCTTCGATATATTCCTGGACCAGAATATGGGCATTCAGACCACGAAATGCATCCACTACGCTCTCTGCGGCCTGGCGCGTTTCGGCCAATACCACACCGATCCCTTGAGTCCCCTCCACCAGCTTCACCACCAGCGGCGCACCGCCGACCATATCAATCATATCGCTGGTATCATCCGGCGAGTGGGCTATTCCGGTAATGGGCAGGTCAATTCCCTGTCGCGCCAACAGTTGTAACGAGCGCAGCTTATCGCGTGCGCGGGTAATCGCTACTGACTCATTCAGCGGATAGCTACCCAGCATCTCAAACTGACGTAATGCCGCCGTACCGTAGAAGGTAATGGCTGAGCCAATTCTTGGAATAACCGCGTCAAAATGGGGAAGCTGGCGGCCTTTATAATGGATAGAAGACGCTGCCGGGCTAATGTTCATATAGCAAGAAAGGGGATCGATAATTTCTACCAGGTGACCGCGTTGCATCGCTGCTTCACGCAGGCGTTTGCAAGAATAGAGCGTTCCATCCCGGGACAAAATGGCAATTTTCACCCTGCACCTCTCTAAAAGACCTGGTAAAAGCTGGCGTATCATACACTGGGTTAAAATCTTTAGCGCGTGGCCCATCCCTGTTTATGCAAATATTCCAGGATAAAGGGGCGACTTTCTTTAATGATGGTGCGGCGAATGTGATCGCTCCAGGTATCGCGACGCGTGTTGCTACCACGGGTCAGATAGTATTGCGCAAGCTGTTCATCATATTGCGACAAAATATCCCGATCGAGCGGCTGGTAATGGTTTTCATGCACCACCAGTGTTGCTGGCAGCCGGGGCTTGATGTCCGGGTTATCCGCAGGCCAGCCGAGACACAGACCAAACAGTGGCAAAACATGCTTCGGCAGCGTCAGTAATTCCGTTACCGGCTCAATATTGTTGCGCAGACCGCCAATGAACACACCGCCAAGTCCCAGCGATTCAGCCGCTGTCAGCGCATTTTGCGCCATCATCGCCGTATCAACCACGCCAAGCAACAGTTGCTCAGCCAGCCCCAGTTGCGCATCGGGGCAAATCTGCAAATGGCGATTAAAATCGGCGCAAAAAACCCAGAACTCGGCGGCCTGTGCGACATGTTTTTGTCCGCCGGATAAGGTCACCAGGGACTCCCGCAGACTTTGATCGGTAATACGAATTATCGTCGTGCACTGCAAAAAACTTGAACTTGATGTCCCTTGAGCGGCAGCAATGATCGCCTCACGCTGTGCGTCCGAAATACTTTCATCGGTGAAATGGCGAATGGAACGGTGGCTGCGAAGTAAATCAATGGTTGGCGTCATCTTTTTTTTCTCTGGCTGAATGGGAAGAAGCGTCGGGAGCACGCGACATCAGCTGCGGTGCCAACAGTTGCGCAATGCGCAACATCAACACCACCGCGGCGGGAAGCATTAACAGTACACCCAGAAATATCATTACCACACAGGCCAATGGCCCGTTCAGCGGTGCGGGTAAGGTGAGATAATCGTTAAGCGACAGCAGCGCCAGCGATAACAAAACCATCCCGATGATTTCCAGAATCAATACGCTTTTGGGTAACACGCCCACTGTGCGCATAGGTGCCTCCCGATAAATGGCGCTTAGTGTAAAACGTTCCGACAGCCCATGTTTAACAAAAATGCGGATTGAAAAACGAAGGCATAGACTAAGGATATCAAAGCAACAGGCTGAACCTGCTTTCCATCCGTCACAAATCGCGGCATCATAACAACATTCGCCATCCGGCCTGATAAGTTCGAGGAGATAGAGATGTTTGCCGTTATTTTTGGTCGCCCAGGGTGCCCGTATTGCGTGCGCGCAAAAGAATTAGCAGAAAAATTAAGCAATGAGCATGACGATTTTAACTTCCGCTACATTGATATCCATGCCGAAGGTATTACTAAAGCAGATCTGGAAAAAACGGTAGGAAAGCCAGTTGAGACCGTTCCGCAGATTTTCGTTGATCAACAACACATCGGCGGCTGCACGGATTTTGAAGCGTGGGCAAAAGAGAATATGAATCTGTTCGCCTGATAGCTGTTTCTACGCCCTCCGCTGGAGGGCGTAATCAGTTTTTTTTCCGCCGCTGACGCTGGTTGAATAAGCTACTGATAAATAAAAAACACAATGCCCCAAGCGCACACCAAAACACTGCACTGAACAGCCATGCCAGCTCTTGCCACAGCGAACGCGTCGGCATAAAAACGAACCGCATCAGTAACAAGCAGCACGGCGCTGCCAGTATTGCACCAAGAAGGGGTTTGAGCACCTCGCGACGGTGGGAGAAAAAGCTTGCCACAGCGCCAGGCAGTATAAAAAACAATAACCCGACCTCAGGATGCCCAGCCGCTCTAAATGCGCCTTTCATATTCAGCGTTAATGAAAGACACACTACAATAAAGAGCACAAAGCAGCAGATCGCACCCGCCCAACTTTGCTTATGTTTCAATCGTTCCTCCTGACATCTTCTCTATCGAACACTCTTTTCGCCCGCAGGCGTCCAGTCAGATAAAGTTACTCGGCATTCCATGCCAAAAACACACCCACACGATTCTTATAGCCGTTGATACGTAATGAGATTAAACTAGCCGCATATATTGTCATGCTGCATTATTTGGGGCTGTGTACGATGCTGTCGCCCCTTAATTTCTGGCAAAAACATTAGCGTAAATTGCCATTTCTTTCAATAGCTTACTAGTAAACAAGAAGTTAGCCTCCGTGAATATAAACGTCGCAGATTTGTTAAATGGGAATTACATCCTGTTATTATTTGTGGTCCTGGCTCTGGGCCTGTGTCTGGGTAAATTACGCCTGGGTTCAGTCCAACTCGGTAATTCCATTGGCGTTTTAGTGGTCTCCCTATTATTAGGTCAGCAGCACTTTAGTATTAACACTGACGCATTAAATCTTGGCTTTATGCTGTTTATTTTTTGTGTCGGGGTGGAAGCCGGTCCCAACTTTTTTTCGATTTTTTTTCGGGATGGGAAAAATTACCTGATGCTTGCACTGGTGATGGTCGGTAGCGCGCTGCTGATCGCCCTGGGACTGGGTAAGCTATTTGGCTGGGATATTGGCCTGACGGCAGGCATGTTGGCTGGTTCAATGACGTCTACGCCCGTTCTGGTCGGCGCGGGCGATACGTTGCGCCATTCAGGGATGGAAGGTACACAGCTATCCACCGCCCTTGATAACCTGAGTCTGGGTTACGCCCTCACCTATTTAATTGGGTTGGTCAGTCTGATTGTGGGTGCGCGCTATCTGCCAAAACTGCAGCATCAGGATCTGCAAACCAGCGCCCAACAAATTGCGCGTGAGCGCGGGCTGGACACTGACGCCAACCGTAAGGTTTATCTACCGGTGATCCGCGCCTACCGTGTCGGTCCAGAGCTGGTTGCATGGGCTGACGGGAAAAATCTGCGCGAGCTGGGCATCTACCGCCAGACTGGTTGTTATATTGAACGTATCCGCCGCAACGGTATTCTGGCCAACCCGGACGGTGATGCAGTGCTGCAAATGGGCGATGAAATTGCCTTAGTGGGCTATCCGGATGCACATGCTCGCCTCGACCCCAGCTTCCGTAACGGTAAAGAGGTGTTCGATCGCGATCTGCTCGATATGCGTATCGTCACCGAAGAGATTGTGGTGAAAAACCACAATGCCGTAGGTCGTCGTCTGGCCCAGTTGAAGCTGACTGACCATGGCTGCTTCCTGAACCGCGTGATCCGCAGCCAGATCGAAATGCCCATTGACGACAACGTCGTACTTAATAAAGGCGATGTATTACAGGTCAGTGGCGATGCGCGCCGTGTGAAAACCATTGCCGATCGTATCGGCTTTATTTCCATTCACAGCCAGGTCACCGATCTGCTTGCTTTCTGCGCATTCTTTATCATCGGCCTGATGATCGGGATGATCACTTTCCAGTTCAGTAATTTCAGCTTTGGCATTGGAAATGCGGCTGGACTGTTGTTCGCCGGGATCATGCTGGGCTTCCTGCGTGCTAACCATCCAACGTTTGGCTACATTCCTCAAGGTGCGCTGAACATGGTCAAAGAGTTTGGCCTGATGGTCTTTATGGCTGGTGTCGGTTTAAGCGCAGGTAGCGGCATTGGTAATGGCCTCGGCGCAGTGGGTGGCCAGATGCTGATTTCGGGTCTGATTGTCAGCCTGGTTCCAGTGATCATCTGTTTCTTGTTTGGAGCTTATGTATTGCGCATGAACCGGGCCCTGCTGTTCGGGGCGATGATGGGGGCGCGTACCTGTGCGCCAGCAATGGAAATCATCAGCGATACCGCGCGCAGCAACATTCCTGCTTTAGGCTATGCGGGCACATACGCGATTGCTAACGTTCTGTTGACGCTGGCGGGGACACTCATCGTCATCATCTGGCCCGGCATCGGTTAGAACTGTTTTTTGCTTTTAATGAAAATTTTTTGCAGGTAAGCAGAACTTTTCTTAAAGGCGTCAGTCATAACTATTGCCACTGCTTTTCTTTGATGTCCCCAATTTGTGGAGCCCATCAACCCCGCCGTTTTGGTTCAAGGTTGATGGGTTTTTTGTTGCCTGGATTTTAACTCCCTCCCTCCTCCCCCGAAATTCCTCCCCAAATTTGCAGCATGCCGGTTATGGCACATACTTTTACTCGGTGCTAAATGGTGATGGGGGTTGCTATGTTACTCGCAGGCAAAGTCGCGGTGATCTTCGGCGGCAGCGGGGCTATTGGTAGTGCGGTTGCGCAGACCATGGCGCGCGAAGGTGCCCATGTGTACCTGGGCGCACGCCGTCAGGAAAAGCTTGATTGGGCAGCCAGTCGCCTGCGAATGGCGGGTGGCACTGTCGATACGTTTATCACCGATGTGCTCGACGAGCACGACACCTCAACACAAGTTACCCGCCTGGTACAGCGAATCGGTGGAATTGATGTGGTGGTTAACGCGACCGGCTTTATGCATGAACAGGGCAAGCGCATCGAGGCATTAGCCCTCTCTGAGTTTATGAGCGGTATCACTCCTTTCCTCTCGGCACAGTTCAATATCGCAAAATCCGTAACGCCGCACATGGGCGGCAATCGAGCGGGCGTCATTCTCACCGTTGTCGCGCCCGCGGCCCCGATGGCAATACCTGGGCATTTGGGGCACATCGTCGGCTGTGCGGGAACAGAGGCTTTTATTAAAGCGCTCGCCAGCGAACTGGGACCGGCAAATGTTCGAGTCGTCGGCGTGCGCTCACATGCGATTGTGGACGCGGTAGCGGCCGGTTCCTATACCGGGGAGATTTTCACCGCTAAAGCGCAATCAATGGGTTTAACCGTCGATCAATGGTTAGCGGGCGCGGCGCAAGGCACCATGCTCGGACGCCTGCCTACGCTTGCGCAAATCGCTGAGGTTACAGCCTTTCTGGCTTCAGACCATGCCGGAGCAATGACCGCTACGGTGGTAAATATTACCGGGGGCGCAACCGTAAGCTAATTTACCCGCTCTTTCACGCCGTGCGCTGCTGCGAGCCTTTTTTTGCACTCGTGCGGGAACACAATGCTATGCCGCACATAATAACCAACGCGCTCACCAGATGATATGAATGCAGAGTGACGTGCATAAACATCACGCTAAATAATCCGCCACTCAGTGGAATCAAGTGTGAATAGATCTCTCCGCGCGTTGCGCCAATGGCGCTAATCCCTTTGTTCCATAACAGATATGACAGCCAGGAAGGAAAAATAACAAGGTATGCCAGCCCAGTAATAACGCCTGTATTTGCATAGCTATTCCAGCCCGGCATACCATTGCGTATCAACACCAGAGCCAGTACCGGAATAAGTACAATCGCACCTAACAACGCGCTCACGGCAACAAATGCGTTTCCCTTCACCTCACACGGTTTAACGCGTAGAAAGGCACAATAAACAGCCCAACTCAGCGCTGACCCCATGGTCCAGACATCGCCCCGATTGAGATGTTCCAATACCTGTGCGTGCATCAACCCGCCTTGCGACACCAGCCAGATAACACCAACGGTACTCAGGAGCACACCTGCTATATTTCGCGCAGAGATCCGCTCTTTAAAAAAGAACTTATTGATTAACAGAACGAGTGCCGGTGTGGTGGACATATAAATCGCGGCATTGAGCGAGGTTGTATATTGCAGGCCGATATATAACGTTAAGGGGAAAAGAACCTGACCACAAAGCGCGAGGAAGACGATAGTACCAAAGGATTTTCTCATCGCTGGCCACTGCATGGCGATCTGTCGGAAATAAAGCGCCATCAATAGCAATGCGGTAAATACCCAGCGTGCTGCTGATAAAACGATGGGATTAACTTCGGCAACCAATATATGGCCGACCACATAGTTGCCGCCCCAAAAACAGGCAGCCAGACTGAGTAAAAGATAGGGCATATTTGCGCCTTATTGTCAGTTGTACGGTATGACCACAAGGCTACGGCGGCGTGAGAATGAATGCTAATATAACGTTTTCATCCATGTGCATAGATTAAAACTATGAAATTCACGCTAAGGCAACTTGAGTTTTACATCGCACTTGCAGAAACATTACAAATTTCCAAAGCTGCTGCGCGCTGCCATATTTCTCAGTCATCAATGACCATTGCCATGCGGAATCTGGAAGAATCATTAGACGTGCAGCTATTTGTACGTTACCCCAAAGGCGTGAAGCTCACCGCCGAGGGCGAGCGCTTTCTGGCACATGCCTGCAACATCATCAACAGTAGCCACTCGGCTGTTGACGCTCTGCATGACAGGAGTGAAATTCTCACCGGCACGGTGCGCATAGGCATTGCCGAAACGCTCTCAGCCTATCTCATCCCGGATATACTCAACGATCTTGAACGACGTTTCCCTTTGCTGGAGATCGTATTTTATGAAGCTACTGCACCGGAACTGGTACAGGCGCTACGGGAACAAAAGGTCGATTTTTGCCTGCTTCTGACCTCAAATATCAGCCATGATAACGACCTTGAGATCGAAACATTCATTCGTTCACAGCGCCGCCTGTGGACGTCTATTGGGCATCCGCTACAGAGCCGGGCATCGATCCGTTTAATAGACGTCGAAAAGCTACCATTTTTACTGCTGGAAACCGATAAGTACCCTGACGTAATCATCGATTACTGGCAGCAGCGTGGCTATACGCCCAATATCAGTTTTCGCAGCAACTCTTTTGAAGCAATAAGAAGCCTGGTTGCAAAAGGCAGAGGAATAACCATTTTATCCGACCTGGTGTATCGCCCGTGGTCACTGGATGGTCTGCGCGTCATGCACAGAACGATTGATGATTTTATTACTTATATGGATGTCGGGACGGTAAAAAAAGCCGCCCGGCCGTTGACGCCAGAGGCGATGAAAGTCATTGATTTTTTACGTCAGGCCGTTACCCGCCTCGACAAACCATTTTGATGATTTCATCTCTGAGGTAATCCGGCAATACGCTCCACCATCACCAGAATATCTTCCCGCGAGAGCGGTTTTTTATCTGTGACAAAATGCAGCGTCATCCCTTCAATAAATGCATCCAGCGCTCGTGCGGTTACCGGCTCGAACCACTGCTCCAGCGTTTGTTGGCTGCGTAGCATCCAGTTTTGCATCACTGTTTTTAGCGCCGGTTTACGGCTGGCGAAGGCATATAACTGATACATAAGCTCCATGTTGTCAGGCGTTGTGACCTGAGAGCTATAGATCATATCGGTAATCGCATGGCAGGCCTGTGGCGCATTTTCAACACCGGCAAAAAATGCCTGATATTGCACAGACATGGTGTCAGTAAAACGCTCGAATGCCTCCATTAAAAGCTCATCTATTCCCGAAAAGTAATAGGTCATTGAGCCCAGCGGCACCTCGGCAATCATGGCGATTTTCCGGTGTGTAACCCCATGAATACCATGGATTATAACCGCATCCAGCGTGGCCTGGACTATTTTATCCCGTCGTTGTGGGTCGTTCGCGCGTCGCACTGCTTTACCTCTTCTTGCATTTGTGTACAAATGTACACAACCTTGCTAATGTTGTCTTCTTCCCTCTTTTCTTTGGCTCGAATTCATGACTGGCATCTCATCACGCAAAGCCTTAAGACGTCGCACCTGGGCGCTGTTCACGTTCTTCTTTTTACCAGGATTATTAATGGCCTCCTGGGCAACGCGTACCCCTGCCATCAGAGATATTCTCTCCATCTCTACCGCCGAAATGGGTGCGGTGCTGTTTGGACTCTCAATTGGTTCGATGAGTGGCATTCTTTGTTCGGCCTGGCTGGTGAAACGATTTGGCACACGCAACGTCATCCGCGCCACCATGTCATGCGCGGTTCTGGGAATGACAATTCTCAGCCTCGCATTATGGTTGCATTCCGCCTGGCTGTTTGCGTTTGGTCTGTGCGTGTTTGGCGCCAGTTTTGGCGCGGCAGAAGTGGCTATCAACGTCGAAGGTGCAGCGGTTGAGCGTGAAATGAACAAAACTGTTCTGCCGATGATGCATGGTTTCTACAGCCTTGGAACGCTGGCTGGCGCAGGTGTTGGCATGGTACTTACCGCCGTCAGCGTCCCCGCGACAGCACATATTCTGCTGGCGGCGATGGTGGCTATTACCCCTATTTTTATCGCTATTAAGGCTATCCCCGACGGCACAGGTAAGAATGCTACTGACGGTTCGCACGCCGTTGAAAAAGGGTTGCCATTCTATCGCGATATGCAGTTGCTGCTGATTGGCGTCGTGGTGCTCGCAATGGCATTTGCCGAAGGTTCCGCCAACGACTGGCTTCCATTACTGATGGTTGATGGACATGGATTTAGCCCGACATCCGGATCGCTGATTTATGCCGGCTTTACGCTCGGTATGACCGTCGGGCGCTTCACCGGTGGCTGGTTCATCGACCGCTACAGCCGTGTGGCAGTAGTACGCGCCAGTGCACTGATGGGCGCGCTCGGTATCAGCCTGATCATTTTTGTCGACAGCTCATGGGTGGCAGGTGTCTCGGTGATCCTTTGGGGGCTAGGGGCTTCTCTCGGCTTCCCGCTGACCATTTCAGCCGCCAGCGATACCGGCCCTGATGCGCCAACCCGCGTGAGCGTTGTTGCGACTACTGGCTATCTGGCATTCCTGGTAGGTCCGCCGCTGCTGGGCTATTTGGGTGAACACTATGGCCTGCGCAGCGCCATGTTGGTTGTGCTGGCGCTGGTGCTTGTCGCAGCCATCGTAGCGAAGGCTGTGGCTAAACCGGATGTCAAAAATACCACTGTGATGGAGAACGGCTAATGGGTATCAAGTTAATTGCAGTAGACATGGACGGTACGTTTTTAAGTGACCAAAAGACCTATAACCGCGAGCGGTTTATGGCGCAGTACCGTCAAATGAAAGCACAAGGGATCCGCTTTGTAGTCGCCAGCGGCAATCAGTATTACCAGTTGATCTCTTTTTTTCCCGAACTGGCCAATGAAATCTCATTTGTGGCGGAAAACGGTGGCTGGGTGGTCAGCGAAGGGGAAGATATTTTTAACGGTGAACTGGCAAAAGACGATTTCCAGACCATCGTAGAATATCTGCTGACCCGTGCAGACGTTGATATTATCGCCTGTGGTAAAAACAGCGCCTACACCCTGAAGCAGTACAGCGATGAGCATAAATCCATCTCTGCCATGTATTATCACCGTCTTGAATTTGTCGATAACTTCGACAATATCAACGATGTATTCTTCAAATTTGGCCTGAATATCTCCGACGATCGCATTCCCCAGGTGCAGGCCGATCTTCATGAGGCGATTGGCGACATTATGGTACCGGTGCATACCGGATACGGCAGTATCGATTTAATTATTCCGGGTGTTCATAAAGCCAACGGCCTACGCCTGCTGCAACAACGCTGGAATATTACCAACGATGAGGTTGTCGTGTTTGGCGATGGCGGAAATGATATCGAGATGCTGCGCCAGGCAGGATTTAGTTTTGCAATGGCCAACGCCCATGAGCCGGTTATCCAGGCGGCGAAATATCGCGCGGGTTCGAATAACGAAGAGGGCGTGCTGGATATTATCGACCGCGTGTTAAACAATGAAGCACCGTTTACACATTAACGCCTCAGCACAGACGGCAACAAAATGATGGCATGATCTATTCATAATCCGCCTCAAATTAACCCACTGGATTATTACTTCCAGTGAATATTTCAGGTGAGCAGATTATGAAGAAAAGTGTACTGATGGCAACAGTGTTGCTGGGATTTGCAGGAACAGCATTTGCACAGAATGTTACCGTTGATGTACCAAGCGGATACAAAGTAGTGGTTGTTCCTTCTTCCGTCAATGTTCCGCAGGCGGTCAGTGTCGCTACTGCCCCGCAAACGGTTTATGTTGCTCCGGCAGCCACTCCAGCCCCTGTTTACCGCGCACATCCGTATGCGCGTCATGTTGCCAGCGTAGGTGAAGGGATGGTCATTGAGCATCAGATTGATGACCATCACTAATGATTGCAAAGCCCGGAAACCGGGCTTTAACCTTCCCGGGAATTCCCTACCCGCTTATCTTTCAGAAAGATAACCATCAGAATCAGCCACAGCACACCGCTGGCCAGATTAAACAGACTGAACAAGCCGTTTCCACCCAGCAGATAAGCATGTTTGCTCAGCTCAATACCAACGGTAAATATCAGCATTTGCAGCATACCCATTGCAGCTGAAACTGTCCCTTTGCTCATTTCACTGGCAAACAGCGTCAGGCGCACCAACCCGGCATTCGCCACGCCAATGCCAAATGCATAAAGACTTAAACCTGCCGTCATCCACAGATACGCATGAGAAGAAACAACCGTGGCCGCGGCGGCAATGATCAATCCCACGGAGATTGGCCAGCCCCCCATGATGATCAGCGAGCGCACCGTGCGGCGGGATGTCAGACGCGCCAGCACCAGGTTACCTGCAATCAGTGCACCAAAAATCGGCACCTGCAGCAGGCCATATTCGTAGCTGCTGAGATGTTCGCCACTGATAATAATGATCGGGGACTGCGCAATCCACGCCAGCAATGGCAGACTGACAAAGCCCAATGCCAGTGCGCCTGCGACAAAACGCACATTCTTTAGCACCAGCTTATAATCTTTGCCCAACTCTTTGATAGAAAGCTTCTCGCCCAGACGGGTAGCCGTTTCCGGCATCGCGCGCTGCAGGCCAAAAAAGGCAATTGCAGCCAGCGCGGCAAACAGGACAAACATGCCTTCCCACGGAAGGACATGTACCCAGGCGGCCCCAACCAACGGCCCCAAAAGCGGTGCAATCAATGCTACGTTTGCCATTAGCGCAGTGATTTTAATGCACACCGCTTCTTCAAAGGACTCCTGAATTGCGGCGTAACCTACCGCGCCAATAAAGCACAGGCTAATCCCCTGTAAAAAACGCAGGAAAGTAAATTGCTCAATATTTTGTGCAAACAGCGTTGCGAGGCAGGTCACAATGAACCAAACCACCCCGGTTAACATCACCGGACGACGACCAACACGGTCCGACAGCGGCCCTAACAACCACTGTAAAAACATGCCGCCTGCCAGATAAGCGGTCATGGACGTTGGAACCCAATCTAAACCGGCCTGATATTGCTCCACCACCGCCAACATTCCGGGTTGGATCATATCGTTACCGATATATGTAGAGAATTCGTAAAGCACCAGACAGAGAGGGAAAAGTAATGCCTGACGCCCCAAGCGGGCGCCTGAAGATAAACGGTTCTGCATGCAATCTCTTAACAAATGAAAAAACGCGCAAAGTGTAATAAATGCGCCTTACTGGTGATAGTGAATTATGTGATTTGAAAGCAAAATGCGCACATTTTTACACTCAATTGCACGATAGCTTTTTGTTTTAAGGTTAATTTAAGTTGAGACCGCTATCATGCTCAATAAGCCTCATTAATTGTCTTAAAAAGAGTCAGTTAACAGACAAATAGGACAAGACCGCTTTTTATCGCCTGAAAGCAATTTTATGATCCCCAATATGGGCCTTTTTAACGATTACATTGAGTCTGGATGTTATGCTGGAAAATCTGAACAACTCGCTTTTTTACCTGATCAACGCCACGCCGGACTCTGCGCAATGGACGATCTCGCTCGCCATTTTTATTGCCAAAGATCTGATTAGCATCGTACCGCTACTGGCGATCATTCTCTGGCTTTGGGGGCCGCAAAACCGCGTGACCATCCAGCGCCAGTTGGTCATAAAAATGGCGATTGCGCTGGCAGTCGGCTTGACCATTTCATGGATCATGGGACATTTATTCCCTCACGACCGGCCATTCGTCAATCATATCGGCTACAACTTCCTGCACCATGCTGCAGATGACTCCTTCCCGAGCGACCACGGTACGGTTATCTTTACCTTCGCGTTGGCCTTCCTGTTCTGGCACCGCCTGTGGTCCGGAGCACTGTTGATGGTCGTCGCCGTGGCGATTGCCTGGTCGCGTGTTTACCTCGGCGTACACTGGCCGCTGGATATGCTGGGGGGGTTACTGGCAGGTCTGATCGGCTGCCTGAGCGCCCAGATGATCTGGCAACGATTCGGCACAACCCTGTACCACGGTTTGCAGACCTGCTATCGCACCTGTTTTGCCCTGCCTATTCGTAAAGGCTGGGTACGTGACTAACCCACGGTAAAGAGAGTAGTATTAAGCGCGAAACTGAGCACGTATTCTACTCTCCAGGGGAACTATGGAAACTCGACGCGACGAGCGTATTGGTCAATTACTGCAGGCGCTAAAACGCAGCGATAAATTACACCTTAAAGAAGCCGCGACACTGCTGGGTGTATCAGAAATGACCATTCGTCGCGATCTGAATAATAACACGGCCCCGGTCGTACTGCTTGGGGGCTATATTGTTCTGGAACCCCGTAGCGCCAGCCACTATTTAATCAGCGATCAAAAATCCCGCCTGGTTGATGAAAAACGCCGGGCAGCGCAACAGGCAGCCAGCCTCGTCCAGGCGCATCAGACCGTTTTCTTCGACTGCGGAACAACAACGCCGTGGATCATTGAAGCGATCGATAATGAATTACCGTTCACCGCAATCTGCTATTCACTGAATACGTTTCTGGTGTTACAGGAGAAACCACAGTGCCGCGTCATTTTATGTGGCGGCGAATTCCATGCCAGTAATGCTATTTTCAAGCCACTCGATTTCCAGGAAACCCTGAATAACGTCTGCCCGGATATCGCTTTTTATTCCGCAGCCGGCGTGCATATCGATAAAGGCGCAACCTGTTTTAACCTTGAGGAATTACCGGTTAAACACTGGGCGATGTCGATGGCGCAGTACCATGTTCTGGTGGTTGATCACAGCAAGTTTGGGAAAGTGCGTCCCGCGAGGATGGGCGAATTAAAACGCTTTGATACCATCATCAGCGATAACCGCCCGGATGATGCGTTTGTCGAGTATGCCAAAGCGCAGCATATCAAATTGATGTACTAAATTTGTGCCGGATGACGGTGCTTTCATATCGTCATCCGGCATCAGCGATTAAGAGAACCAGCCACCAAACCACTGGTGGAATTTCATCATCACAAAGTCCCACATCCGGCTAAAGAATCCCCCCTCGTCCACCGCTTCCATCACCATCAACGGACGCTGTTCAATAGATTTTCCGTTCAACTGGAAGTCGATTGTCCCCACAACCTGGCCCTTCTTCAGTGGCGCGGTCAGTTGTGGCTCTGTCAGGGTAAAGCTCGCCTTCAGGTTTTTCAGCTGACCGCGCGGAATGGTCACAGACCCACCTTCCCCAGCGCCCAGATTGACTTCACTCTTATCGCCAAACCAGACTCGTTGGGTAACAAAGGTGGCGTCCGGTTTAATCGGCGTAACGGTTTCAAAGAAGCGGAAACCCCATGTCAGCAACTTTTCGGATTCATTAAAGCGAATACGATCGGTTTTTGCCCCCAGCACCACGGAGATCAAACGCATATCGCCCTGTGTCGCGGATGCAACCAGGTTATAACCGGCTCCCGCCGTGGTGCCCGTTTTCATACCATCCACATTCAGGTTGGTACTCCACAGCAGGCGGTTACGGTTAGGCTGGCGAATTTTATTAAAGGTAAACTCTTTCTCTTTATGGATGGCGTACTCTTCCGGCACATCGTGGATTAACGCTTTACCCAACAATGCCATATCACGCGCGGTACTGAACTGCCCTGCTGCATCCAGACCATGTACTGTCTGGAAAGTCGTGTTGGTCAATCCCAGTTTTTGCGCATAGCCGTTCATCAAACCGATAAACGATTCCTGGCTGCCGGCAACATAATCAGCGAGCGCAATACAGGCGTCATTACCAGACTGAATGATCACGCCTTTGTTCAGATCGGACACCGCAACCTGATCGCCAGGCTTGAGGAACATCACCGAAGAGCCGCGCAGGGCCGGATTCCCGGTCGCCCAGGCATCTTTCCCGACGGTAACCATGTCATTCAGATTAATTTTCCCGGCTTTTAGCGCCTGACCGACCACATAGCTGGTCATAATTTTGGTCAGACTGGCGGGATCCAGTTTCTCATCGGCATTACCTTCCGCCAGCACTTTGCCGCTGGCGTAATCCATTAAGATCCACGCACGTGCGTCAACGCTCGGCGGGGCCGTTGGTTGTTCCGCCGCCTGTACGGTCGGCGCCAAAAGGATTAAGAGTGCTGAACCTGCAGCAAGGCTGCGTAGGGAAGAGAAGTATTGCGTCATAAATGCCACCCGAGTATCCATTCCAAAAAACCACGTCATACCACACCGTGTTTACACAAAACCGGCCAAGTTGCCTCAGCCAACCATACAGAAAAGTTCTGATGGATGACGTGTAAAATAAGTGCGGTGAGTAATAACGCACTAACGAGCTTAAAGAAACCGTAAGTTGGTAAAGTTTTTAAAGTTTATGCAATAACGCCGCGCTGCGCTGCTCTCATCACGATTTTTTTGCGCCTTGTTGCGTAAATATTAGGTTTACCCCACCATGTGAGCGAGTCAGATAGAGAATGCAGCCATAAAGCTGCTCAATTAATTTGCGGGGTTACTATGATTACACTGTGGGGTCGCAATAATTCGACCAACGTAAAAAAAGTATTGTGGACACTCGAAGAACTGGAACTGCCGTATAGCCAAATTCTGGCTGGGGGACAGCATGGCGTAAATCATGACGCAGACTATCTGGCGATGAACCCTAACGGACTGGTTCCACTGCTACGCGATGACGAAACAGACGTATTGCTGTGGGAATCCAATACCATTGTCCGCTACCTGGCGGCCCAGTACGGGCAAAAACGACTGTGGGTTGACGCTCCGGCGAAACGTGCCGAGGGTGAAAAATGGATGGACTGGGCTAACCAGACGCTGAGCCCTGCACATCGGGTTATCTTATTTGGTCTGGTCAGAACCCCTGCCGATCAACGCGATCAGGCAGCCATCGAGGCCGGTGCGAAGGTCTGCGATAACCTGTTTGCCATTCTCGACAACGCGCTGGCCGACCGGGCGTGGTTTTCTGGCGCTGAATTTGGCACTGCGGACATCGCCGTCGCACCGTTCATCTATAACCTGTTTAATGTCGGCCTGAGCTGGACGCCACGCCCTCACCTGGAACGTTGGTATCAACAGCTCACCGAGCGCCCGGCATTCCAGAAAGTCGTGATGATCCCGGTCAGCTAATCCTGTCAGGGACTCACTTTCAGCAATTCCCCGTCGGACTCGTCGGTTAATACATACAAATAACCGTCTGGTCCGACGCGCACATCGCGGATTCGCTGCCCTCTGTCATGCAAAATACGCCCGTCTTCCGTCACAGTATTACCTTTCACGCTTAACACAATCACCCCCTGTTCTTTCAGCGCACCAATAAACAGTTTGTGTCTCCACTGTGGGAACGTATCGTGATTATAAAAGGCCATCCCACTGACAGCAGGTGATTTTTCCCAGTAAAAGATAGGCTGCTCGGTGCCCGCCACAATTGAGCCTTTTGCTTCGGGGATGTCGAAACCACTGTAGTTAACACCCCATGTCGCGATTGGCCATCCATAGTTTTTACCTTTCCCGGGGATATTGATCTCATCTCCGCCACGCGGGCCATGCTCATTGAGCCACAACGCATCGCTCCAGGGATTCATCGCCATCCCCTGCGGATTGCGGATGCCATACGACCATATTTCAGCCCGCGCGCCAGTCTGGTTCACAAACGGGTTATCCGGTGGAATTTTGCCCTCGTCTGTTAGTCGAACCACTTTGCCCTGTAATTTGTCCAGTTCCTGAGCGGTTATGCGCTGGTTATTCTCGCCAAGGCCTATAAACAAATAACCTTTGCCATCAAATACCATACGCCCGCCAAAATGATTCCCGGTTGATAACTTAGGCATTTGGCGGAACACCGTCCGGAAGCCCTGCAGGTGTTTACGATCGTCACTTAACAGCCCGTAGCCTACTGCTGTTCCGGCTTTCCCTTCACTGTCAGCTTCCGCGAAGCTTAGCCACACCCGCCGGGATTGGGCAAAATCCGGTGCCAACGCCACATCAAGCAGTCCCCCCTGACCATTCGCCCAGACTTTGGGTACGCCGGTCAGCGGGTCGGAAAGCCCCTTATCGGGTTGCCAGAGCCTAAGTTGCCCTCCTCTGAGCGTAATCAGCATACTGCGATTATCGGGTAAAAAGGCCAGCGACCACGGGTGGTCGAGTTTGGTTTGCAGGATCTCCACCTTGACGGCAGCGGCATAGGGGGAAAGCAACGCCAGTGAGGCAACACAGAGAAAGAGTCGACGCATAGCACCTCCTTAATGGCTCTGCTTAAAGCGTAGCCAGCAAGGGGAATTATCCCGCCACTTTTACATAATCTTAACAAAAAGGGGGAGCGCCCTCCCCCTGGTTCAGATGTGTTCCAGCGTTGAATAAGCTTGCAAACTCTGGATACTCAGCGTCAGCGTTGTCAGGCAGTTTTCCAGTTTCTCTGCATTAACGGCAATAAAGTTCGGACAATCATGATGTCCACTCATCAGACAAACAGCGGTGGCGGCTAACGCCCCTTCAGCACGACGAAGGGCATTCCACTCTTCCTGATCAAGATGCATACCGTGGAGCTGTGATTGATCGTGCAATTCGCGATTCAGTTCAAAAAAGTTATCACGCAGACGATCGCTCTCGCTGACTGACATATAGCCTTTCGCTTTTCTCAACTGCAGATAAGCGGCAAGTTCGATACGGGCGTTTATCAATTTGTTGAGAAGATCGGTTCTCAGTCTGTCAACAACCATACCTTGTTCCTCCTCTTTCCAACTATGGTGCAACTTAATAGTATGGTTATTTTTTGAACAAAGTCGTGTCCAGGATCAATCCATCACTTAAAATTAACATAATTTACAAATAATCTTTAATTCCGCGCCCGGCAGGCCGCTGATGATTTGAGATTGCGATACAATTTTTGTTCAGAACTCTGTAGAATCCCTGCCCTGAATATTCCAATAACTGAACACTTTTTACGCTATGAGCAATGTAACCCACCAGCCGAAAATCGGCTTTGTCTCCCTCGGCTGCCCGAAAAACCTTGTCGATTCTGAGCGCATCCTGACCGAACTTCGTACCGAAGGCTATGATGTCGTACCAAGCTACGACGACGCGGATATGGTCATCGTTAACACCTGCGGCTTTATCGACAGCGCAGTTCAGGAGTCACTGGAAGCCATTGGCGAAGCGCTGAACGAAAACGGCAAGGTGATCGTCACTGGCTGTCTGGGCGCGAAAGTCGATCAGATCCGTGAGGTCCACCCGAAGGTACTGGAAATTACCGGACCGCACAGCTACGAACAGGTTCTGGAGCACGTTCACCACTATGTTCCCAAACCAAAGCATAATCCTTTCCTGAGCCTGGTTCCTGAACAGGGCGTCAAGCTAACGCCGCGCCATTATGCCTATCTGAAGATTTCTGAAGGCTGTAACCACCGCTGTACGTTCTGTATTATTCCGTCGATGCGTGGCGATCTGGTGAGCCGTCCGATTGGCGATGTTCTCAGCGAGGCTAAACGTCTGGTCGATGCGGGCGTGAAAGAGATTCTGGTGATCTCCCAGGATACTTCTGCTTACGGTGTGGATGTAAAGCATCGTACCGGTTTTCATAACGGCGAGCCCGTTAAAACCAGCATGGTTGACCTGTGCGAACAGTTGTCAAAACTGGGGATTTGGACCCGTCTGCATTACGTCTACCCGTACCCGCACGTTGATGATGTGATCCCGCTGATGGCGGAAGGGAAAATCCTGCCGTATCTGGACATCCCACTGCAGCATGCAAGCCCGCGAATTCTTAAACTGATGAAACGCCCAGGCTCTGTGGACCGACAGCTGGCACGTATTAAACAGTGGCGTGAAATCTGCCCTGAACTGACCCTGCGTTCAACGTTTATTGTTGGCTTCCCGGGCGAAACCGAAGAAGACTTCCAGATGCTGCTCGATTTCCTGAAAGAAGCGCGTCTGGACCGCGTCGGCTGCTTTAAATACAGCCCGGTAGAAGGTGCAGGAGCCAACGATCTGCCAGATCAAATCCCGGAAGAGGTAAAAGAAGAACGCTGGAACCGCTTTATGCAGCTGCAGCAGCAGATCTCTGCTGAACGTTTGCAGGAGAAAGTGGGCCGCGAAATTCTGGTCATCGTGGACGAAGTTGACGAAGAAGGCGCGATTGGTCGAAGTATGGCTGATGCCCCTGAAATCGACGGTGCGGTGTACCTGAATGGCGAAACCAACGTGAAGCCTGGCGATATCCTCCGCGTGAAAGTCGAAAACGCAGATGAATACGATCTGTGGGGCACTCGCGTTTAATAAGCGTAACTCAACCGTAGGCCGGATAAGGCGTTACGCCGCATCCGGCAACGCCTGATGACGACGCCAGCGCGTCTTATCAGGCCTTGTATTATCCTTTGATCTTCGGATCCAGCGCGTCGCGCAACCCATCCCCCAGCAGGTTAAACGCCAGCACGGTCAGGAATATCGCCACCGCCGGGAAAATCGCCACGTGCGGCGCGATCACCATATCAGCCCGCGCTTCATTTAGCATGGCCCCCCATTCTGGCGTCGGCGGCTGTGCCCCTAAACCGAGGAAGGACAGGCTCGCGGCAGAGATAATCGACGTGCCGATTCGCATGGTAAAAAAGACCACGATCGATGAAACCGTCCCCGGCAGGATATGGTTAAAAATGATGGTCGCGTCACTGGCACCAATGCTGCGTGCTGACTCAATAAATGTTTGTTGCTTGAGAACCAACGTATTGCCACGAACCAGTCGCGCAAAAGCCGGAATGGAAAACACCGCAACCGCAATAATCACGTTCGCAATGCCGCTGCCCAGCACGGCGACCACTGCTATTGCCAGCAAAATCCCTGGAAAGGCAAACAGTACGTCACAGATACGCATAATCAGCCGATCCCACCAGCCTTCGTAATATCCAGCCAGCAGACCCAGTACCGTGCCAATCGCCGCGCCAATAAAGACGGCAAAGACCCCGGCCGCCAGAGAAATTTGTGCGCCAACCAGTACGCGGCTAAAAATATCCCGCCCAAGCGAGTCAACGCCAAACCAGTGCAGCATCGAGGGACCATCATTCAGTCGGTCATAATCGAAGTAGTTCTCGGCATCAAATGGCGTCAACCAGCGAGCAAAAATCGCCACCGCGATCAGGACCAGGACAAATACACCCGCAATCATCGCCATGCGCTGGCGGCGAAAACGACGCCAGAACTCATGCCACGGCGTGCGTATCTGCTCTGGCTTAACAAGGGGCATTGCATTCAAAATCGCCTGTCGGCGCCAGTTAAAAAATCGCATCCTTACTTGTACCTGATAGCCGGGTTAATGGCGGCGTAAAGCACATCCACCACTAAGTTGATAAGAATAAACTCCAGAGAAAACAACAGCACCTCGGCCTGGATCACCGGGTAGTCGCGCATTTCAACTGAGTCGACCAACAATCGCCCAAGACCAGGCCAGTTGAACACCTTCTCAACCACAATAGAACCGCCCAACAAAAAGCCAAACTGCAACCCCATCATGGTGACCACCGGGATCATCGCATTACGCAAGCCATGTTTTAATACCACCCAGGTTTCACTCACCCCTTTGGCCCGCGCGGTACGCATATAGTCTTCACTGAGCACATCGACGAACGATGCGCGAGTAAACCGGGCTAACACCGCGGCCACCGCCGCACCCAGCGTAATTGACGGAAGGATATAGTGCAGCCAGGTGTCAGCGCCAACGGTGGGCAACCAGCCAAGCTCAACGGAGAATATCTGCATGAGCAGCATGCCAAGCGCAAAGGCCGGGAAAGAGATCCCGGTTACTGCCAGCGTCATACTCAACCTGTCAGGCCAGCGGTTGCGCCAAACGGCGGCAATGATCCCCGCCGTCATACCAAACAAAACCGCCCACGCCATACTGGCGATCGTCAGCCATAGCGACGGCATAAAACGACTGGCTATCTCTTCTGAAACCGGACGACGAGAAACCATCGAGGTCCCGAAGTCACCTTGCAACACGTTGGTCATGTAGTGCCAGAACTGAATATGCAGCGGCTGGTCCAGACCCAACTGCGTACGCACCAGTTCAATCACCTCGGCGTCGGCTTCCGGTCCGGCAATCAGCCGCGCCGGATCGCCGGGTAGCAGGTGAACAAATAAAAATACCAGCACCGCCACAATTAACAGCGTCGGAATCAACCCCAGCAGGCGCTTGAAAACATAGTTGAGCATCAGACTCCCTTCGCCGGCCCCGTCCATGCAGGGCCGAATGAATAGCTTATTTCAAATCCGCGTCATCAAAACTAAACCCGGTGTCGGGCATGATCCAGAATCCGGTCAAATTCGTACTGTGCGCCGAGATCAGTTTCTCCACCACCAGCGGGATCCACGGCGACTCTTTCCAGATGATATCCTGCGCGTCCTTGTACAGCTTCGCTTTCTGCGCCGGATCGTTGGTTTGCAAGGCCGCCGCTAAATCACTGTCCACCTGCTTATTGCTGTAGAACGCGGTATTAAACAAGGTTGGCGGCCAGTTCTGTGACGCAAACAGCGGCGACAACGCCCAGTCCGCTTCGCCTGTAGACGCCGACCAGCCGGTGTAGAACATCCGTACCCCGCTTTCTTTCTGCGCCTTACCCTCGACTTCCGCCGCCCGCTGCCCGGCATCCATCGCCGTCACCTGAGCCTTCACGCCCACCTGCGCCAGTTGCTGCTGGGTAAATTGCAGCACTTTCTGCGCGGTGCTGTGGTTATGGGATGACCACAGCGTGGTGGTAAAGCCGTTGGGATAACCCGCTTCTTTCAGCAATTGGCGTGCTTTTGCCGGATCGTAAGGCCACGGCGTGTAGCTTTGCGCATAGGCTATTGATGGCGGAAGAACGCCCGTTGCCGGCGTGGCGTAACCGGCAAAAGCCACTTTCACCAGCGCCTGACGGTTGATGGCATAATTCAACGCCTCGCGCACCTTCGGATTATCGAACGGTTTTTGCGTGACGTTCATGCTGATATAACGCTGCATAATAGACGGGCTGGCGACCAGTTCCAGGTTTTTATTCTTCGCCAGTAACGCCGCCTGCTCGTACGGAATAGGGAAAGCAAACTGCGCTTCCCCGGTTTGCAGCATTGCCGCACGCGTGTTGTTGTCCGTTACCGGACGCCAGGTAATCGTATCCAGCTTTGGCAACCCTTGCTGCCAGTAACCCGCGAACTTCTTAACCTTCACAAAATCCGTCTGATTCCAGGTATCAAGCTGATATGGCCCGGTGCCGACAGGATGGAAACCAATCTCCTTGCCATATTTCTCCAGCGCGGCGGGAGAAATCATCGCCGTAGCCGGATGCGCCAGAATATTGATAAAGGCAGAGAATGGCTGCTTCAGCGTAATCTTCACTGTAGCAGGATCAACTACCTCGGTTTTATCGATATTCTTATACAGGTTATAGCGTTTAAGGTGATTTTCCGGATTACTGGCGCGATCAAGGTTGGCTTTTACCGCAGCCGCATTGAAGTCAGTCCCATCCTGAAACTTCACGCCCTGTCGCAGTTTAACGGTGTACGTCAGGCCATCATCAGAAACGGTATAGCTTTCCGCCAACACATTTTTCAGCTTCATCTCTTTATCAAGGCCGAACAGCCCCTGATAAAACGACTTCGCTACCGCCTGCGACAACGTGTCGTTCGCGTCATAGGGGTCGAGCGTGGTGAAATTAGACCCTACAGCAACCACCACATCTTTGGCGGCCCAGCCAGGCGATGCGGCCAGCGCAGAGGCCACTCCCACAGCAACCAGCCATTTCCGAGCAACAATTTTTGTCATGTTATTCTCCTTAAACCCTGCCTGCCTGTCATAAACGCGAAAGCGCACTTTCCGCTGGCACACGCGCAACGTAATGCCCCGGTTCCACTAACTGTAGTGAAACCGGGGGGATCTCTTCACCGCGTTTGCGGATATTACTGGGGATATCATCCGACAACAGCACGCGCTGTGGTCTTTGATGCGATGGATCGGCAACCGGGACTGCCGCCATAAGTTTTCGCGTGTAGGGATGCTGTGGATTTTCAAACACCGCCCGTCGGGTGCCGATCTCAACAATCTGCCCCAGGTACATCACCGCCACGCGGTGACTAATACGCTCCACCACCGCCATATCGTGGGAAATAAACAGGTACGCAATACCCATTTCCCGCTGTAGGTCGAGCAACAGATTAATAATTTGCCCGCGAATCGAGACATCCAGTGCCGAGACGGACTCATCGGCAATAATCACTTTAGGATTGAGCGCCAACGCCCGGGCTATACAGATACGCTGACGCTGACCACCGGAAAATTCGTGCGGATAGCGCCAGGCGTGCTCAGGTAGCAACCCGACACGCTCGAGCAACCATGCGACCCGTTTTGTCGCCGCATCGCCTTGCAACAAACCGTGCACCCTCAGTGGCTCTAAGATGGAATATCCCACCGTCTGTCGGGGGTCGAGCGACGCATAAGGGTCCTGGAAGATAAACTGGATATCCCGACGCAGCGGCTGCAACTTGCTGGCGGCCAGGGTATCAATGCGTTGTCCCTTGAAGAAAATCTCCCCGCGCTGGGACTCCACCAGACGCAACAATGCCCGCCCGGTCGTTGATTTACCACACCCCGACTCGCCTACCAGTGAAAGCGTTTCGCCGGGCCAGAGATCAAAACTGACGTTTTCCACCGCATGCACCTCGCGGGTCACGCGATTAAGGATGCCGCTACGCAGGGGAAAACGTGTCACCAGGTTGCGAACCCGCAGAATCGGCTCTCCCTCAACTACCGTGTCCTGCTCGGTTTGAGGTTCAACATGATGAGGATCGTGCAGAGAAATAAGCGGGAAGCGTCGCGGAAGGTCATGCCCGCGCATCTCCCCAAGTTGCGGCACTGCTGCCAATAGCGCTTGAGTGTAAGGATGCTGCGGAGCATGAAAAATCTGCTCAACGCTGCCCGTTTCGACCGCTTCACCCTGGTACATCACCAGCACCCGGTCAGCGATATCTGCCACCACGCCCATATCGTGGGTGATAAAAATAACGCCCATCGACATCTCTTGCTGCAGCACTTTTATCAGTTGCAGGATCTGTGCCTGAATGGTGACGTCCAGCGCGGTGGTCGGCTCATCGGCAATCAACACCGCAGGGCGACACGACAGCGCCATGGCGATCATCACCCGCTGGCGCATACCGCCGGAAAGCTGGTGTGGATAACGCGATAAAATCGCCTTCGCCTCGGGGATACGCACCTGATCGAGCATTCGCTTCGCTTCTACCATCGCCTCTTCGTGACTGGCACCCTGGTGCAAGCGGATAGACTCGGCAATTTGCTCGCCGACGGTAAACACCGGGTTAAGCGATGTCATAGGCTCCTGGAAGATCATCGCGATATCCGCGCCACGCACATGGCGCATCTGGGCTGCGCTCTGCTCGCCGAGTTCAATCACCTGCCGATTACGCCGCCGTAGCAGCATCGCATCACAGCTTACCTCGCCGCCCGCCTGTTCAATCAGACGCATCAGCGACAAGGCCGTTACCGATTTTCCGGAACCGGATTCGCCAACAATCGCCAGCGTTTCGCCACGCTTCAGGCGAAATGACAGATTGCGCACAGCGCTAACGCGTTGCTGCTCCTGTTCAAAGGCAATATTCAGGTTGCTGACGGACAGCACATCACGGGCATCAAGCTCATCACTGTGTGGCAACGGTATCTCCTTTTTCCCGATAAATACCAGTGGTGGGCGTGTCGCCTGCGTATCCCCAGGCGCGGTACATGCCTTCGCTGTTAAACGGCAAAGCCACATTCCCTTCATGATCGATAGCAATTAATCCACCGCTGCCGCCCAGCGCCGGTAATTTTTCCATCACCACGCGTTCACACGCCTCTGATAAACTCAGGCCGCCATAATCCATCAATGCCGCAATGTCATAGGCCGCCAGCGCGCGAATAAAAACTTCACCTGTACCGGTGCAGGAGACGGCCACACTTGCGTTATTGGCATAACAGCCTGCGCCGACCAGCGGACTATCCCCCACCCGACCCGGTAATTTGTTGGTCATCCCGCCAGTCGATGTTGCTGCCGCCAGATTGCCAAACATATCCAGCGCAACCGCACCCACGGTACCCATTTTATTGTTTTCATCCAGCGGGGTCGCACTGTGATCCAGCACCGTTTCACCCGCTGCTTGCGCCGCCAGCAGCTGTGCATAGCGTTCTGGCGTCGAGAAAATATCCGCCGAAACGCGCTCCATACCCTGGGCAATGGCAAAATTTTCTGCCCCTTCACCAATCATCATGACGTGGGGGCTGTGTTCCATCACCAGGCGCGCCGCGAGGATCGGGTTGCGCAGATGACTGACTCCGGCGACAGCACCCGCTTGCAGGGTATTACCATCCATGACGCAGGCATCCAGTTCATGGGTTTCATCACGGGTATACACAGCACCAATTCCGGCGTTAAACAGAGGGCACTCTTCCAGTAGGCGCACAGCCTCAGTGACAACATCCAGCGCGCTTCGGCCCGCTTCTAGCATACGTTGACCGGTTTCAACGATATCTGACAGCGCCTGTATATAACGCAACTCCTGCTCCTGGCTTAGCTCAGCGCGGGTTATTGCCCCAGCGCCGCCGTGAATTGCAATGACTGCTTTGCCCATTTTTTTCATCCATTAAGGTGGCAGGTAACGGGGTTATAAATATCAGAATTTCTGTGAGTTATTGATTCGATTTTTGAATATAGAAAGATGCAGACGTCATGTAAAGGTAAAGGCCCGCCCCTCACACTTCTTCGCATCAGGTCATGCAGCAGTGTTCAACAAACAGGAGATTCCCCGACGTTATTGAATAAATTAATTCAACCGATCGGTAATCTGTTTTTTTGCATAAAACACAAAGCGTTCAACAGACGGCATACATGCGGCCCAGTTCTCTTTGGTTAACCCCAGATATTCCGCACGCGCAGCCTGCAACGTGGCGGCATGTTCAGTGGGCAATTGCGGTATCAGCCAGGACGCAGCCTCATCTTTAGCGACAATATTGCCCGTAACCACGCTATACCAGATGCGTGCCAGAGCAAGGATAATATTCCGCTCGTCCCCTTCTAAATCGGCCGGTTTCTGCCACATATCAAGGATATGTCGAAATGTTTGTACGATATCGCTAAAAGGGATGACGTTGAATAATCTCTCAGCGGGTTCACCGAACAACGGTACGCTGGCACGCCGGGCCTGGGTCAGCAGAATGGAAAGGTCGGGATCCACCTGCGCCGGTTCATACACACCAGCGCAGATATCTTCACGCAACCATTCACCAAACTGCATCTCTCTCGCCGGTGGAAATCGCCACGGTACAATCTGCGAGAACAGTACAACGGTCACTTCCAGCGCACGATACCGCACGCAGACGCCGGGAGGCGCAGAAATAGCCAGCAAATCCTGCATCAATTCTTTTCTTTGCTGCATATCCAGCGGTTGCCTGATGGTAACCAGTAAATCGATGTCGCTTTGGGGTTTTAATCCCCCTTCAACAGCAGATCCATACAAATGAATGGCAACGAGATTCCCCTCGAAAATCTGGCGGATGAGCGCACTGGCGGCATCCACCTGGCGTCGAATGGCGTCCGGGATATTATGAGTCATTTAGCCCCCAGGGAAAAAAGCAGAAACATTGAGTTTATACGGCATTTTTCCTGTCGCGCTATCCTCTGGCAGAAAACCGTTATCAGATCCGATCCTAAGCCTGAGGTGGCATACTGTCCGCGTCCATTTTCTGACATAATAACCGGATTCGATTTTGCCCCGCAGGAGTCTTCACATGGAATTTACCGCCGGACTGATGCCGCTTGAAACGGCTCTCTCTCAGATGCTTTCGCGTATTACCCCACTCACCGCCGTCGAAACGCTGCCCCTGGTTCAATGCTTTGGTCGTATTCTGGCGACCGACATCGTCTCCCCGATTGATGTCCCTGGATTCGATAACTCTGCAATGGATGGTTATGCGGTGCGTTTGGCCGATCTGCAATCCGGCCAGCCGCTCTCCGTTGCAGGTAAAGCCTTTGCCGGTCAGCCTTTCCATGGCGAGTGGCCTGCGGGAACCTGCATCCGTATTATGACCGGTGCCCCGGTTCCTGTCGGTTGCGAAGCGGTAGTGATGCAGGAGCAAACGGAACAAACTGACGACGGTGTGCGTTTTACCGCCGACGTCCGCAGCGGACAAAATATTCGTCTGCGCGGTGAAGATATTGCCAACGGCGCGGTGGTATTTCCCGCCGGGACTCGCCTGACCACCGCCGAGCTTCCCGTGCTGGCTTCGCTCGGTATTGCCGATGTCCCCGTCGTGCGCAAAGTCCGCGTGGCGTTGTTCTCCACCGGTGATGAACTGCAACTGCCGGGTCAGCCGCTGGGCGACGGACAGATTTATGATACTAACCGTCTGACCGTACATCTGATGCTGCAGCAGTTGGGCTGCGAGGTGATCAACTTAGGGATTATTCGTGACGATCCCAACGCGCTGCGCGCCGCGTTTATCGAAGCCGACAGCCAGGCCGACGTCGTTATCAGTTCCGGTGGTGTTTCTGTTGGCGAAGCGGATTACACCAAAACCATTCTGGAAGAACTGGGAGAAATTGCCTTCTGGAAATTGGCCATCAAACCCGGTAAACCGTTCGCCTTTGGCAAACTGAGCAACAGCTGGTTTTGCGGCCTGCCGGGTAACCCGGTGTCAGCGGCCCTCACCTTTTATCAACTGGTCCAACCGCTACTGGCGAAACTCAGCGGTAACACCGCCTGCGGACTGCCGCCACGCCAGCGCGTGCGCAGCGCATCACGTCTGAAGAAAACGCCTGGCCGTCTGGATTTTCAGCGCGGTGTATTACAGCGTACCGCAGAAGGCGAACTGGAAGTCACCACTACCGGACATCAGGGCTCGCATATTTTTAGCTCCTTTAGCCTGGGCAACTGTTTTATCGTGCTGGAACGCGACCGTGGTAACGTCGAAGCCGGAGAATGGGTTGAGGTCGAGCCGTTTAACGCACTGTTTGGAGGCCTGTAATGGCAGAACTCAGCGACCAGGAGATGATGCGCTATAACCGGCAAATCATTCTGCGCGGCTTCGATTTCGAAGGTCAGGAAGCGCTCAAGGAGGCGCGGGTACTGGTCGTTGGTCTGGGAGGGCTGGGATGCGCGGCAACTCAGTATCTGGCGGGCGCGGGCATCGGACATTTAACCCTGCTCGACTTTGACACGGTCTCCGTGTCGAACCTCCAGCGCCAGACGCTGCACAGCGATGCGACCGTTGGACAGCCGAAAGTGCTCTCCGCCCGCGACGCCCTGGCGCGAATCAACCCCTATATCGCCATTACGCCAGTGAATGCGCTGCTGGACGAGAGCGAGATTCACTCGCTTATCGCCGAACACGATTTGGTGCTGGACTGTACGGATAACGTCAGCATCCGCAATCAGCTGAATGCAGGATGCTTTGCCGCCGGGGTTCCGCTGGTTTCCGGTGCGGCAATTCGCATGGAAGGGCAAATTACCGTCTTTACGTATCAGGAAGGCGAGCCCTGCTACCGTTGCCTGAGCCGTCTGTTCGGTGAAAACGCCCTGACCTGCGTCGAGGCAGGCGTGATGGCCCCGCTAATCGGCGTGATCGGATCGTTACAGGCGATGGAAGCCATTAAGCTGCTGGCAAGCTACGGTAAACCGGCGTCTGGAAAAATCGTCATGTACGACGCCATGACCTGCCAGTTTCGCGAAATGAAGCTGATGCGTAATCCGGGGTGCGAGGTTTGTAGTCGGTAAAAAAGTCGGGTGGCGGCTTCGCCTTACCCGACCTACAACGGCTCGAACGTAGGCCGGGTAAGCGTTAGCGCCACCCGGCAACAGCATCAGATCGACGTGCGACCAAATGCGCTCTGCCAGTCGTGCTCAAACTTCGCCACGGCAGCATCAACGGCTGGAGAGCTAATCATCTGCTGAGCGACATCCAGCGGCAGCGTGATGGACTCACAGCCGACCAGCAGGCAATCCAGCGCCTGACGCGGCGTTTTGAAACTGGCTGCCAGCACTTTGGCGTGCGGGGCATGCATTTTCAATAAGGCCTGCAGATCGGTCACCGTCTGAATGCCGTCGCCCCCCTGAGCGTCCACGCGGTTAACGTATGGCGCAACATATTCGGCGCCAGCCAGCGCAGCTAAAAGCCCCTGAGCAGCACCGTAAACCGCGGTCCCCAGCGTCGGGATGCCCTCTTCTTTCAGCAATTTAATTGCTGCCAGACCCTCTGCCGTGACCGGCACTTTCACGACGATATCCGCGATGATTGCCCGCAGTTTACGCGCATCGCTGACCATCCCTTCGGCGGTGGTCGCCATTACCTGTGCAAACAGGCGGCCTTGCCCACCCATCGCGTCCTGCAATTGCGGCAGTAACACGTCCAGCGTCTGCTTACCTGCCGCCACAATGCTTGGGTTAGTGGTCACCCCTGCCAACGGAAAAACACGCGCCAGCGCTTTTACCGCGGCAACATCAGACGTATCTAAATAGAGTTCCATCACCTTTCCTCAAACGAATAATTAGCATGAATAAAAGGTAGCACGGCGAAACCTCGCGGTTAGTTGACGCACGTCAATATAACTTTCATTCGAAAGTAATTTAATCTTTATACGAAAGAAAAGAGGCCGCTTATGATTTTCAATATCCAGCGCTATTCCACGCATGATGGTCCAGGTATCCGCACCGTGGTGTTCCTTAAGGGATGCTCACTGGGCTGTCGGTGGTGCCAGAATCCGGAAAGCCGCGCCCGGACGCGGGATCTGCTCTATGACGCACGTCTGTGCCTTGATGGTTGCGATCTTTGTGCTCAGGCGGCACCGGAGGTGATTGAGCGGGCACTGAGCGGGTTGCTGATTCATCGCGAAAAACTGACCGATGATGCTCTGACGGCGCTGACCCACTGCTGCCCTACCCAGGCGCTGACCGTCTGTGGAGAGGTAAAAAGCGTGGACGAAATCATGGCGACCGTATTGCGGGATAAACCGTTTTACGACCGCAGCGGAGGGGGACTCACGCTTTCCGGCGGCGAACCGTTTATGCAGCCAGAGCTGGCGGCTGAATTGTTCCAGGCCAGCCACGAAGCAGGCATTCATACGGCAGTAGAAACCTGTTTGCATGTTCCCTGGAAGTATATTGAGCCGTCATTACCCTACGTTGATCTGTTCCTGGCCGATTTAAAGCATGTCGCCGACGCGCCGTTTAAACAGTGGACCGATGGCAGCGCCTCTCGCGTGCTGGAAAACCTGAAAAAACTGGCCGCCGCCGGTAAAAAAATAATTATCCGCGTCCCGCTGATTCAGGGATTCAACGCTGACGAAGCAGCTATTCAGGCCATTACCGATTTTGCCGCCGACGAACTCCACGTCGGAGAGATCCATTTTTTGCCCTACCACACGCTAGGCATCAACAAGTACAACTTACTCAATCAACCCTACAACGCCCCGGATAAACCGCTTGATGCGCCTGCGCTGCTCAAATTTGCCCAGCAGTACGCCAGCCTTAAAGGTTTAACCGCGACCCTACGAGGATAATCGCCATGACTACTCTGAAACTGGACACACTCAGCGATCGTATCAAAGCGCATAAAACGGCCCTGATCCACATCGTGAAACCGCCGGTTTGTACCGAGCGCGCCCAGCACTATACCGAGATGTACCAACAGCATCTGGATAAACCCATCCCGGTACGCCGTGCGCTGGCACTGGCTCATCACCTGGCGGAACGCACTATCTGGATCAAGCATGACGAGTTGATCATCGGTAACCAGGCAAGCGAAGTACGCGCCGCGCCAATCTTCCCGGAATACACCGTCTCCTGGATTGAAAAAGAGATCGATGATCTCGCCGACAGGCCCGGTGCAGGCTTCGCGGTTAGCGAAGAGAACAAGCGCGTATTGCATGAGGTGTGCCCATGGTGGCGCGGTCAGACCGTACAGGACCGCTGCTACGGCATGTTTACCGACGAACAAAAAGGGCTGCTGGAAACCGGCATTATCAAAGCTGAAGGTAATATGACCTCCGGCGACGCACACCTGGCGGTGAACTTCCCGCTGCTGCTGGAAAAAGGTCTCGACGGTCTGCGCCACAAAGTCGATGAACGTCGTTCCCGCATTAATCTGACTTGTCTGGAAGACCTCCATGGCGATCAGTTCCTGAAAGCGATTGATATCGTGCTGGAGGCCGTCAGCCTGCACATTGAGCGCTTTGCCGCGCTGGCGCGTAAAATGGCGTCCACAGAAACGCGCGCCAGCCGCCGTGATGAACTGCTGACCATGGCGGAAAACTGCGATGTCATCGCCCATGAGCCGCCAAAAACGTTCTGGCAGGCGCTGCAGTTGTGCTACTTCATCCAGTTGATCCTGCAAATTGAATCGAACGGTCACTCCGTATCGTTTGGCCGCATGGATCAGTACCTCTATCCGTTCTACCGTCGTGACGTAGAACTAAACCAGAGTCTCGATCGTGAGCACGCCATTGAGCTGTTGCACAGCTGCTGGCTGAAATTGCTGGAAGTAAACAAAATTCGCTCTGGCTCCCACTCGAAAGCCTCAGCAGGCAGCCCGCTGTATCAGAACGTGACCATCGGTGGCCAGAACCTGGTCAACGGTCAGGCGATAGATGCCGTCAACCCGCTCTCCTATGCCATTCTGGAATCCTGTGGCCGACTGCGCTCTACCCAGCCGAACCTCAGCGTGCGTTATCATGCGGGGATGAGTAATGACTTCCTGGATGCCTGCGTGCAGGTGATCCGCTGCGGCTTCGGGATGCCAGCCTTTAACAACGATGAAATCGTCATTCCGGAATTCATTAAGCTGGGCATTGAACCGCAGGACGCCTATGACTACGCAGCTATTGGTTGCATCGAAACCGCTGTTGGCGGGAAATGGGGCTACCGTTGCACCGGCATGAGCTTTATTAACTTTGCCCGCGTGATGCTGGCGGCGCTGGAAGGCGGACGCGATGCCACCAGCGGCAAAGTATTCCTGCCGCAGGAAAAAGCGCTTTCAGTCGGCAACTTTAATAATTTCGATGAAGTGATGGAGGCCTGGGATACGCAGATCCGCTACTACACGCGCAAATCCATCGAAATAGAGTATGTCGTCGACACCATGCTGGAAGAAAACGTACACGATATTCTGTGCTCTGCGCTGGTAGATGATTGTATTGAGCGCGCGAAGAGCATTAAGCAAGGCGGCGCGAAGTATGACTGGGTATCCGGTCTGCAGGTGGGTATCGCCAACCTCGGCAACAGCCTGGCAGCAGTGAAGAAACTGGTCTTTGAACAGAGCGCTATCGGTCAACAACAACTGGCCGCCGCGCTGGCTGATGATTTTGATGGTCTGACCCACGAGCAGTTGCGTCAACGCCTGATCAACGGCGCGCCAAAGTACGGCAACGATGACGATAGCGTTGATGCGCTGCTGGCTCGCGCTTATCAGACCTACATTGACGAACTTAAGCAGTATCACAACCCGCGTTACGGCCGTGGTCCGGTTGGCGGCAACTACTATGCCGGGACCTCGTCTATCTCCGCAAACGTACCATTCGGCGCGGCAACGATGGCAACGCCGGATGGCCGTAAAGCGCATACTCCGCTGGCAGAAGGCGCCAGCCCGGCCTCCGGTACGGACCATCTCGGTCCAACGGCGGTAATTGGCTCTGTAGGTAAACTGCCTACCGGCTCAATCCTCGGCGGCGTACTGTTAAACCAGAAGCTGAACCCGGCTACGCTGGAAAATGAGTCTGATAAACAGAAGCTGATGATTCTGCTGCGTACCTTCTTTGAAGAGCACAAAGGCTGGCATATTCAGTACAACATCGTTTCTCGTGAAACGCTGCTGGAAGCCAAAAAACACCCGGATCAGTACCGTGACCTGGTGGTGCGTGTCGCGGGTTATTCCGCCTTCTTCACCGCGCTGTCTCCGGATGCGCAGGACGATATCATCGCGCGCACTGAACATATGCTGTAACCCCCTCCCGCCCGGTGGCACTGTGCTTACCGGGCCTACATACTCTCCCTTTAGCCGGGTAAGGCGAAGCTGCCACCCGGCCTTTTACTTTCATTCGAAATTAAATTTGTGCTACAGGTCACATTGTTATTAGAATGTTTCTGGTTGCAGTTATAAGCCAGGAGCATATATGACCATCAACGTTATCGTCACCGATATGGACGGAACGTTTCTCGACGACGCCAAGCAATACGATCGCGAACGCTTTATGGCGCAGTACCAGGAACTGAAAAAAAGAGACATTGAATTTGTCGTGGCCAGCGGCAATCAGTACTACCAGCTTATCTCCTTCTTCCCCGAGCTGAAAAATGAGATCTCCTTTGTTGCCGAAAATGGAGCATTGGTATTCGAACATGGTAAGCAACTGTTTCACGGCGAGCTGACCCGCCACGAATCCCGCATTGTCATTGGCGAACTGCTCAAAGATAAGCAGCTCAACTTTGTGGCCTGTGGACTGCAAAGCGCCTACGTGAGCGAAAATGCCCCAGAGTCCTTTGTCGCGTTGATGGCAAAACACTACCATCGCCTGAAACCCGTAAAGGATTACCAGGATATCGACGATGTGCTGTTCAAGTTCTCGCTGAATTTACCTGACCAACAGATCCCATTAGTTATCGATCACCTTCATTCTGCTCTCGACGGCATTATGAAGCCCGTCACCAGCGGCTTTGGGTTTATCGACCTGATCATTCCCGGCTTACATAAAGCCAACGGGATCAGCCGTCTGTTAAAACGCTGGAACCTGTCACCACAAAACGTGGTCGCCATTGGCGACAGCGGCAACGACGCGGAAATGTTGAAAATGGCGCACTACTCTTTCGCCATGGCTAATGCAGCCGAGAACATCAAATTTATTGCCCGCTATCAGACCGACGATAATAACCATCAAGGCGCGCTGAACGTGATTCAGGCGGTGCTGGATAACACTTCGCCTTTTAACGCCTGATCCTGCCAACCGGAGTACCTGCTCCGGTTCTCACCGTTTTTGCATTCCGTGCACACCATCAAGTTTTTAAACTTGCATTAACTTATTTTTAACTTATATTGCACTTGTAAGTTAGATTAGTTTCAAATGAAAGTTATGCGAGGTGGTTATGGCTTTTACTTTTACCAGCGACACATTGCCCGCCGATCACAAAGCGGCAATCCGTCAGATGAAACAGCAACTGCGGGTACAGCTTGGGGATGTTCAGTTGGTCTTCAATCAGCTGAGCGATGCCATTGCCACCCGCGTGGCGGAAATCAACGCCCTCAAAGCGCAAGGCTCCCCGGTATGGCCGGTGTTGTCCTATACGGATATCAAAGCGGGTCGCGTGAGTGCAGAGCAGCGTGAAGAAATTAAGCGTCGCGGATGCGCGGTCATTAAGGGGCATTTCCCCCGCGAACAGGCGCTGGCATGGGATCAGTCGATGCTCGATTACCTGGATCGCAACCATTTTGATGACGTCTACAAAGGGCCGGGCGATAACTTCTTCGGCACCCTGAGCGCATCGCGACCTGAAATCTACCCCATTTACTGGTCCCAGGCGCAGATGCAGGCCCGCCAGAGTGAAGAAATGGCCAATGCACAGTCGTTCCTCAATCATCTTTGGACATTTTCAAGCGAAGGTAAACAATGGTTTAACCCGGATGTCAGCGTTATCTACCCTGACCGTATACGCCGCCGTCCGCCGGGAACCACATCCAAAGGGTTGGGCGCGCATACGGATTCCGGCGCGCTGGAACGCTGGCTGCTGCCTGCGTATCAGCGGGTATTTGCTCATGTTTTCAATGGTAAACTGGACGATTACGATCCGTGGCAGGCAGCGCATCGCACCGAAGTAGAAGAGTACACGGTGGATAACACCACCAAATGTTCAGTGTTCCGTACCTTCCAGGGTTGGACAGCACTGTCCGATATGCTGCCAGGTCAGGGATTGTTGCACGTGGTCCCTATTCCAGAAGCGATGGCATATGTGCTGTTACGCCCATTGCTTGACGATGTGCCGGAAGATGAACTGTGCGGCGTCGCGCCCGGCAGAGTCCTGCCGATTTCCGCGCAATGGCATCCGCTGCTGATTGAAGCGCTAACCAGCATTCCACAGCTGGAAGCCGGAGACTCAGTGTGGTGGCATTGTGATGTCATTCACGCCGTCGCGCCGGTAGAAAATCAACAGGGTTGGGGCAACGTGATGTACATCCCTGCCGCACCGATGTGCGAAAAGAATCTGGCCTACGCTCACAAAGTGAAAGCCGCGCTGGAAAAAGGCGCGTCGCCGGGTGATTTCCCGCGCGAGGATTATGAAACGAACTGGGAAGGACGCTTCACGCTGGAGGATTTGAATATCCACGGTAAACGCGCGCTAGGGATGGAATAATCCTTCCCCTTTCATCGCTTTTAAAATAGTCCGGTTTTCTTCATTATATGATAAAAACCGGGTATTTTTTTATTCTACTGAAATTGCTGCCAGTTTCCATTTATCCTTTTCTTTGAGCATAGTAACGTTAATCTCGCCAGACTCTCCGTTTTTAAACTCTACGCTTCCAGACAAAGAACCAACATCATTTACTACATTGAAACTATCGAAACTGTATTCACTAATATCATCAAAATGAACAGACTCGGTTACAAGCTTAAAATCCTCGCTGTTCATTTTTCTTTGCAAAGAAGAAGAGCTTGCCTGATAAGCCTGAATATATTTTCCATCACGGAGCAAATCTATCTCTGTTCGCGCAGCATCCTTCAAATCACCCATCGTGGAAAAAAGGAAAGTGCCAAGGCCGATAAAAATAATCAGTGCGGCAATCACCGCTCCCGCAATAACAAATTTCCTTTTCTTCTTGTCTGCTAACAGACCACGAACCTGCCATCCCGCATCACGAACAATATCAAAAATAGGATCGGTAATTTCCGTTGATACAAATTTATAGCCATCAATTTTACCGAAGCTACCATCTTCTTTTTTACCCCAGGATCCCCCAGCAGAAAACTCAAGGCGTTTCCCTATTTGGACAGATTTGCTTAATCTGAACCCACCCAAATCTGCATCCCACTCCACATCGGTCGTTTTTTCACGATAAGTAATTTGCTTTTTGCTTTCATTGAAAAACAGTCTTAACTCATATTGTTTTTGCAATCCGTATTGACTGAAATAATCTATCCACTCAGCATCTTCGATATTCCAGGATGCAACAATATCATCACCATCTTCACGTAAAATGAAAGGATGCTCGTTGCTGTTGTTTAAATTTAGTAAGTTTAATTTAAGATTGGCTAAAGAGAGTGGTTCCATCTGACTCATTTTCTTTCCTTGCGTAGGTCGTTATGGAAAGTATCTTAGCCACAATTGTGGCTAAGATTAATCAGTAGAACTTTTTTTCAGAAAAGTGCGGGGAGAGAGACTTATTCGACGCCTTTACTCCGCAGGTAATCTTCGTAGTTGCCGGTGAAGTCGATCACGCGTTCCGGCGTAATTTCAATCACGCGGGTTGCCAGGGAACTGACGAACTCACGGTCGTGAGAAACAAAGATCAGCGTGCCCTGGTACATTTCCAGCGCCATGTTCAGCGACTCGATAGATTCCATATCCAGGTGGTTGGTTGGTTCATCCATCACCAGAATATTCGGTTTCTGCATCATCAGCTTACCGAACAGCATGCGTCCTTTTTCACCACCGGAGAGCACTTTTGCAGGCTTCTTGATATCGTCCTGGCTGAACAGCAGACGACCGAGGAAGCTGCGCACAACCTGCTCATCATCGCCTTCTTGTTTCCACTGGCTCATCCATTCGAAAACGGTCAGATCGTTTTCAAACTCGTATTCGTGATCCTGCGCGTAGTAACCAACCTGGGCGTTTTCAGACCACTTAACGGTACCGTTGTCCGGCTGCAAATCGCCAACCAACGTTTTCAGCATGGTGGATTTACCCACGCCGTTGGCACCAATGATGGCAACCTTCTCCCCCACTTCCAGCAGCAGGTTGAAGTTTTTAAACAGCGGGCCTTCATCAAAACCTTTCGCCAGCGCTTCCACTTCCAGCGCGTTACGGAACAGTTTCTTATCCTGCTCGAAACGGATGAACGGGTTCTGACGGCTGGAGGCTTTCACTTCATCGAGCTTGATCTTATCAATCTGGCGCGCACGAGAGGTCGCCTGACGAGATTTAGATGCGTTGGCGCTAAAGCGGCTGACGAAGGATTGCAGATCGGCAATCTGTGCTTTCTTCTTGGCGTTATCGGCCAGCAGACGTTCACGCGCCTGGGTTGCCGCCGTCATGTATTCGTCGTAGTTACCCGGATAAACACGCAGTTCGCCGTAGTCCAGATCCGCCATGTGCGTGCAGACCATGTTCAGGAAGTGACGATCGTGCGAAATGATGATCATGGTGCTGTCACGCTCGTTCAGCGTCTGCTCCAGCCAGCGGATGGTGTCGATATCCAGGTTGTTGGTTGGTTCGTCGAGCAGCAGAATGTCCGGGTTAGAGAACAGCGCCTGTGCCAGAAGCACACGCAGTTTCCAGCCGGGCGCGACTTCGCTCATCGGGCCGTAATGCTGCTCTACCGGAATACCGACGCCCAGCAGCAGTTCACCCGCACGCGCTTCCGCAGAGTAGCCGTCCATTTCGCCGTACTGAACTTCAAGGTCAGCCACTTTATAGCCGTCTTCTTCGCTCATCTCGGCCAGAGCGTAGATACGGTCGCGCTCCTGCTTCACTTCCCACAGTTCAGCGTGCCCCATAATTACTGTGTCGAGAACAGTGAACTCTTCAAAGGCGAATTGATCCTGACGCAGCTTACCGATGCGCTCATTCGGATCGAGGGAAACGTTGCCCAGCGTCGGTTCGAGGTCGCCGCCGAGAATTTTCATAAAGGTGGATTTACCGCTACCGTTCGCGCCAATCAGGCCGTAACGATTGCCGCCGCCAAATTTGACGGAAATATTTTCAAACAGCGGCTTACTGCCGAACTGCATAGTGACGTTGCTGGAAACTAACACTGGCGTATCCTGAAAGAGAAAGAAATATGTGACAAACCGCTTATTATGCCATAACTCTGCAATAAGATCGCGCCGTTCATGCAGCACAGATAAAGTGAAAGCAAAAGGAAAAAAATGTGATTTAGTACACATCCGAATTCCTTGTTGCTCAGAATGCACATATAATGCCTGCCCAACACTACATAAATCTCAACCCACTAGCCTGCCTGGCACTGAATCTCGCATACATGAACATGAATATGAAATTAACAACGCTTTTCGCGGCGGCACTCGCAATAGTTGGTTTTTGTAACACCGCTTCTGCCGTCACGTACCCGCTGCCTACCGATGGCAGCCGTTTGATTGGCCAGAACCAGGTCATCACGATTCCTGAAGGCAACACCCAACCGCTGGAATATTTTGCGGCGGAGTATCAGATGGGTCTGTCTAACATGCTGGAAGCTAACCCGGGCGTGGATACCTTCCTGCCGAAAGGCGGCACAGTGCTGAACATTCCTCAGCAGTTGATCCTGCCGGATACCGTGCATGAAGGTATTGTGATTAACAGCGCCGAAATGCGTCTGTACTACTACCCGAAAGGTACTAACACCGTCATCGTTCTGCCTATCGGTATCGGCCAGTTAGGTAAAGACACCCCTATCAACTGGACCACCAAAGTTGAACGTAAGAAAGCGGGTCCAACCTGGACGCCAACCGCGAAAATGCATGCGGAATACCGCGCTGCGGGCGAACCGCTGCCAGCAGTTGTTCCGGCAGGTCCGGATAACCCGATGGGTCTGTACGCGCTGTATATCGGTCGCCTGTACGCCATCCACGGCACCAATGCTAACTTCGGCGTCGGCTTACGCGTCAGCCACGGCTGCGTGCGTCTGCGTAACGATGACATCAAGTTCCTGTTTGAAAATGTGCCGGTCGGTACTCGCGTCCAGTTTATCGATGAGCCGGTAAAAGCCACTACCGAACCAGACGGCAGCCGTTACATCGAGGTACATAACCCGCTGTCTACGACTGAAGCACAGTTTGAAGGCGGGGAAATCGTACCAATTACGCTGAATAAGAGCATTACCAGCATCACCGGTCAGTCTGACGTCGATCAGGCCGTCGTTGAGCAGGCGGTACAGAACCGTTCTGGTATGCCGGTTCGTCTGAACTAATCGGCTATACATGCCCGATGGCGCTACGCTTATCGGGCCTACCAGCACTGTAGGCCGGATTAGGCGCCAGCCGCCATCCGGCACACCACATCAATTACATCATCAACAGCAAGCCATATCCCACCAGCGCCGCCCATATCAGCATCGGCACCGAATACAGATGAAAACGCCACCAGATGCGTCGGTCATTTGCCATGCGTAAAGCAATCAGATTCGCCAGCGACCCCGGCAACAGGCCAAACCCTCCGATATTAACTGCCCAGGCCAACAATAGCGTCGGCGGAACATAGTTGAGCAACAAAATCGTGCTGGGAACGTTACTGATAAACTGCGACAAGCCGATTGCCGTCAACCACAGCCCCGGTGCTGAAAGCGTGCCAATCTGACTGGTTATTCCGTGTAACACCGGCAACTGCGTCAGCAAATGCACATCAATAAACATCGCCATAAACACTAACAGCAACGTCCAGTCAACGCTGAGGATCACACGGCGAGCCAGCACCATGAACCCCGCGGCGACGATCGCCAGGCCCCACAGCTCTTGTTTTAACTCCAGTGCCGCCAGGAAGATGATATACAACGCCAGACAGCTCCACACCAGACGCGGTTGCCAGTCAGGTGCGGACGTACCGGTGTGATAATGCAATGCTTTATTCGGGAAACTGAACCAGCACAGCACCACCAGCGTCAGCATCATGGCCCCCGCAAGCGGCGCCATTTGCCAGGTAAATGCGGCAAATGACAAGCCAGACCGCCCCCACATCAGAATGTTTTGCGGGTTACCTATTGGCGTGAGCAACGATCCGGCGTTAACCGCCAGCGCTTCAAAGATAATCAGGCGATTCACCGGAATAGCGCACAATTTTTTCAGGGTGATCGTCAGCGGAACAACAATAAACAGCGCCACATCATTGGTCAGAAACGTCGACAGCAGCGCCGCCGCCAGCACCATAAATATCGCCAACTGGCGTTCTGTGTTGAAGCGGCGAGTCATCTTGCGCCCTAACACATCAAAATAGCCGCTGAGCTCCACGCCTTTGGTCAGTAACATCAGGCCGCTAAGCGTAATAATCGTGTGCCAGTCAATAGCCCCCGGCCACAGCCGGGGCGCAAATGGCGTGAAAAGGCTCAGTGCAACCCCAACAATGATTAACAGTTGGAAAAAGCGATCGCGCTGTAAGGCGCGTAGCAAAGGGAAACTCATTCAGAGTCTGTTCCTTGCTGTTGCGTAAACCGGCTAAAAGCCTCCAGTGTTTCCTTACTGACGTGATGCTCCATTCCTTCCGCATCGCGACGGGCAATTTCCGGGCTGATACCTAACATCAACAGGAAATTCTCCACAATCTGATGACGCTCCCGACTCTCCTGAGCTAATCGCTCACCTTCTGCGGTTAAAAACACGCCCCGCCAGGGGATCATTTCAATCAACCCAACGGAGGCAAGGCGTTTAAGCATTTTGGCAACCGTCGGCTGGGAAACCCCAAGCCGCGCGGCCATATCTACCTGGCGTGCTTCACCCACCTCGATAATGAGATCGGAAATCAGCTCTACGTAGTCATCAATCAGCTCACGGCGATGCGCCTCCCGGACCTGACGAAATCCTTCAACGTGTTCTTCGACATTCACCAATTGCGTCACTTTTTTTGTTGTTGGCATACCTGCGCGACGACTCATTCTGCTTCCTCGTTACTGTGACGCGTTAACGGCATCTGATTAGAGAACGCTCATTGTAAACCAGAGTTGCGTGGGCACAAAAAATTAACGTTTTAGCAATAGCTATATAATATAGCCTGTGCTATATCTGTATATAATAAAGACATCCCTCAAGGACTGATGGGATCGTGAAGTCAGGAGGTTTATATGAATGAATTTAAGAGGTGTATACGCGTGTTTAGCCACTCTCCCTTTAAAGTACGGTTGATGCTGATCTCTATGCTGTGTGACATGATTAACGGCAAACCAGAGCAGGATAAATCCTCAGCAAAATAATGCGGCGTCGCGGTACGCCGCTTCATTTCTTTGCCGTAACCTGATTACGGTGATAGGTTTCGTCCGAATAACCCTTCTTTTTGTCTGTTTTGCAGTTGCCCTCTCAAAACAATTTCTTTGTAGTAGTTGACCTTCTCTTGCACACACTCTATCTTTTCGCAGCCCTGCATATATTGCGGCTCGCGGATGCGGACCCATTCCCTCTTCTCGCTCTCTCAGGCAGGCATGACCCTTTGCGCCAGGGGTAGCACATGGCGTTTTTGTAACAGTGGCATATGAATTTAACCCTCAAAGATTCAATCATTGCTCGCAGCCGGGCGATTAGTCCGTGGACTGGCTTTTACTTTTTACAGTCTTTGCTGATCAACCTCGCGCTGGGCTACCCACTAAGCCTTCTTTATAGCGTTGCCTTTACCTGTGTATTGATGCTGTTGTGGCGTACTGCGCCGCGCGCGCAAAAAGCACTGATTGGCGTCTGTTCGTTGATTGCGGCAATGTATTTTCCGTTTGGCCAGGCTTACGGCTCGCCAAACTTTAATACGTTGTTAGCGCTGCACTCGACCAACATGGAAGAGTCAACCGAAATCCTGACCATCTTCCCCTGGTACAACTACCTGGTTGGCGTGTTTATTTTTGCGCTCGGCGTTATCGCCGTACGGCGTAAAAAAGACGAGCAGAAACGTCGCTGGAACAAGTACGACAGCCTGTGCTTGCTGTTCAGCATCGTTGCATTCTTTGTTACTCCGGTACAAAACCTGGCATGGGGCGGCGTTTTCAAGTTAAAAGATACCGGTTACCCGGTTTTCCGCTTTGCCAAGGACGTTATCGTCAATAACAACGAAGTGCTTGATGAGCAAGAGCGTATGGCGAAGCTGTCGAGCGTCAAAGACAGCTGGACAGTCACCGCCGTGAAGCCGAAGTATCACACCTATGTTGTGGTGATCGGTGAAAGCGCCCGTCGTGATGCGTTAGGCGCGTTTGGCGGTCACTGGGATAACACGCCGTTTTCCAGCACCGTTAATGGCTACATTTTTGCTGATTACATTGCCGCCAGTGGTTCTACGCAAAAATCGCTCGGCTTAACGCTAAATCGGGTCGTCGATAATAAGCCTCAGTTCCAGGATAACTTTGTCACGCTGGCCAACCGCGCTGGGTTCCAGACGTGGTGGTTTTCCAATCAGGGGCAGATCGGTGAATACGATACGGCAATCGCCAGCATTGCGAAGCGAGCAGATGAAGTTCAGTTCCTGAAAAACGGTGATTTCGAAGCGGACAAAAACACCCGTGACGAAGCGCTGTTGAAAATGACCGCCCAGGTGCTGGCCACCGAACGCACCCAGCCGCAACTGATTGTGCTGCATTTAATGGGTTCTCACCCGCAGGCCTGCGACCGTACACAAGGAAAATATGAGACTTTCGTCCAGTCCAAGGAGACCTCCTGTTACCTGTACACCATGACGCAGACGGATGACCTACTGCGCCAGCTTTACGAGCAGTTGCGTAACAGCGGCAGTAGCTTCTCGATGGTCTATTTCTCCGATCATGGCCTCGCCTTTAAAGAGCGCGGAAAAGAGGTGCAGTACCTGGCGCATGACGACCAGTTCCAACAGAACTTCCAGGTGCCCTTTATGGTACTGTCCAGCGATGATAAAGCGCATCGGGTGATTAAGGCCCGTCGATCCGCCAATGATTTCCTGAGTTTTTTCTCACAGTGGACGGGGATCAGCGCGAAGGAAATTATCAACAGCTACCGCTTTATCTCTGAGAAAAAAGCCGGGCCAGTGTATATCACCAACTTTAAATTGCAGAAGGTGGACTACAACCATTTGGGCACTGATATCTTCGAGACCAAATCTCGTTAACAGCTCATAATTGCAGGCAAAAAAAATCCGCCCCTGGAGGCGGATTTTTTATATCACCGAAGTGATTAGAAGCGGTAACCAACACCCGCGATCCAGGTACCTACGTCAACGCTACGAATACGGCTCTGCTCGTAAGAGAAGTCCAGAGCAACGTTTTCGATCGGGTTGAACTGCACACCGGCACCGTAAGAGAAACCGTAGTCGCTGGTGTCGTGTTTGTCAGCAGGCGTTGCTGCATCCTGGAATTTACCGTAGCCAACACCTACAACACCGTAGACGCTTGCCCAGTCATTCAGACGGTAAGCCGGACCTGCAGTGATGCCGTAGTATTGGGTTTTGTTGTAATCGCCAAACGAGTCGGTACGATCTTTTTCAGTGTAAGTGAAGGAACCGATCACGCCCAGCGGGCTGTTGTCCTGCTCGTAACGATACTTCAGGTTGAAACCGTTCATTTTGTTCGCTGCGCCCTGAGCATCGCTCTGAGCGTAACCACCAGTAACGGTAGAAGTAGCAGCTACAGCGGTACCTGCGGAGAAAGCCAGAACAGCGGCCAGTGCTGAAAGACATGCAATTTTTTTCATAACCACCTCAAATGTGCTTCAAGTAAATCTTAAGTTTTAAATATACCAAAAACTGATGGGAAACTCTTTGCGATTCGCGATGTCTAACGAAGCTTTTCATGTAACAGAACGTTTCATAAACCCGCTATCTCTTTCAATTAACATCACTTTTCTAATGATTTATGCCATTATTGCGCGCACAACACGACACATTCATCCAGATGATTCCTAATCGCGCAGATTATTAATCCATCGTTTTCATGCCATTGTACGGATCTCAGTAATTTTTTTTTCAACGAATACTCAACCAGCCGAGCGTATTTCCATTACACTCGCTGTTTTACTTTTCTATACACATACTCACGCGCATCGCAGCAAATCTGCGGCGTCCCGCGGGGCAAGGTGTGTAACCATCATTTGACAGGAGAAAGGATGCCGGGGTCGTCACGTAAAGCGCCAGTCTGGTTGCCTATTTTGGTTTTGCTGATAGCTATGTCCTCGATTCAAAGCGGCGCATCGCTGGCGAAATCGCTGTTCCCTCTCGTCGGTGCGCCAGGCGTTACCGCCCTGCGCCTCGCACTGGGAACGCTCATCCTTATCGCATTCTTTAAACCCTGGCGTTTACGTTTTGCCAAAGAGCAACGTCTTCCCCTGCTGTTTTATGGTTTGTCTCTGGGTGGGATGAACTATCTCTTTTACCTGTCAATTCAGACTGTACCGCTGGGTATTGCCGTAGCGCTGGAATTTACCGGGCCGCTCGCGGTAGCGTTGTTTTCCTCCCGCCGCCCGGTGGATTTTATCTGGGTTGCGCTGGCCGTGCTCGGACTGTGGTTCCTGCTACCGTTAGGTCAGGATGTTTCTCACGTTGATTTAACCGGTGCCGCGCTGGCATTAGGTGCTGGCGCCTGTTGGGCTATCTATATTCTTACCGGGCAACGCGCAGGCGAAGAGCATGGCCCGGCAACGGTCGCAGTTGGCTCATTAATCGCAGCGCTGGTTTTCGTGCCGATTGGCGTCATTCAGGCAGGCGATGCGCTGTGGCACTGGTCTATTCTCCCGTTGGGCTTAGCGGTAGCAGTCCTCTCTACTGCGCTCCCCTATTCGCTGGAAATGATCGCATTAACGCGACTGCCTACACGTACCTTTGGGACACTGATGAGCATGGAGCCTGCACTGGCTGCAGTGTCTGGAATGATTTTCCTCGGGGAAACGCTGACGTTTATCCAGACGCTGGCTCTGGGAGCGATTATTGCTGCGTCCATGGGCTCTACGCTCACCATCCGTAAGGACCCGCAAATTAAGCAAATTGACGTGAATTAACCTGCCAATATTCTGCATGGTTTGCATAATCATGCAGAATATCTTGTTATCTATCCCCACTATTATTATCGCCCTCTACCTCCCCGTTGAAGCACGCTATTTATGCTGAGGCATAGCATTAACACAATAATAACAATACGCTGTACTAAAATAACTTATTAAATTGATTTATATCGATATTTTATATTTTCATTCGCCTCGCTATTAAAGTGATAGGCAACACCAGAAAAATAAAACTGAAATTAGCGCTATACTTATCCTCGTTGAAGATTTGGGACGTAAACATCAAGAGGATATGAGATTATGAGTACTGCAAAACTGGTAAAAACAAAAGCATCAGCCCTCCTTTATACCCGTAACGATGTAACCGACAGCGATAAAAAAGCGACCGTTGAACTGCTGAATCAGCAGGTGATCCAATTCATTGACCTGTCATTGATCACCAAACAGGCACACTGGAATATGCGCGGCGCAAACTTCATTGCCGTACATGAAATGCTGGATGGTTTCCGGACAGCACTGACCGATCACCTCGATACCATGGCTGAGCGTGCCGTACAGTTAGGCGGTGTGGCACTGGGGACAACGCAGGTTATTAACAGCAAAACGCCACTGAAAAGCTACCCGCTGGATATCCATAACGTACAGGACCACTTAAAAGAGCTGGCCGAACGTTATGCCGTGGTTGCTAACAGCGTACGTAAAGCGATAAGTGAAGCAAAAGATGAGGATACAGCAGATATCTTCACTGCGGCCTCCCGTGACCTCGACAAATTCTTGTGGTTTATCGAAGCGAACATCGAATAACAGACATATAAGAAATACCTATATTACCCTCGCATTTGCGGGGGTTTTGCACTTCTATGGTGCACAACATTGATCATTCGTCACTCCAAAGTAAATTATTTGTAATAATCACCTCACACAATCGTTAACGAAAGATTGTTTTATCAACAATTTTTACGCTAAATAGTCATACCGTTTGCACCGCGTCCGTCATGCACCAAATGAGTGCCCTGAAACGGTGCAAACAGCCCGCTTTGCCCTACTTATTGTGCAACAAAATGAGACGCCCTCTTGTTAAAACAATGAGTTGCAAAATTGGCACGATTCTTTCATTAAGCCATATGTTCTCGCAGGGGATCGCCCCGTGGATATAAAAGGAAATCCTATGAAGTCTGTATTAAAAGTTTCACTGGCTGCACTTACCCTGGCTTTTGCGGTGTCCTCCCATGCCGCAGATAAGAAACTGGTTGTCGCAACCGACACCGCCTTTGTTCCCTTTGAATTCAAACAGGGTGACAAATACGTTGGTTTTGATGTGGATCTGTGGGCTGCCGTCGCCAAAGAACTAAAGCTGGATTATGAACTGAAACCAATGGATTTCAGCGGCATCATCCCGGCTCTGCAAACCAAAAACGTCGATTTGGCGCTGGCAGGTATCACTATTACCGAAGAGCGTAAAAAAGCCATCGACTTCTCTGACGGCTACTACAAAAGCGGCCTGTTAGTGATGGTGAAAGCGAATAACAACGACGTGAAAAGCGTGAAAGATCTCGATGGTAAAGTTGTCGCAGTGAAGAGCGGCACCGGTTCCGTTGATTACGCGAAAGCTAACATCAAAACTAAAGACCTGCGTCAGTTCCCGAACATCGATAACGCGTATATGGAACTGGGTACCAACCGCGCAGACGCCGTACTGCACGATACACCAAACATTCTGTATTTCATCAAGACTGCGGGCAACGGTCAGTTCAAAGCTGTAGGTGATTCCCTGGAAGCCCAGCAGTACGGTATCGCCTTCCCGAAAGGCAGCGATGAACTGCGTGAGAAAGTGAACGGCGCGCTGAAAACGCTGAAAGAGAACGGTACTTACAACGAAATCTACAAAAAATGGTTCGGTACTGAACCTAAATAATAATCTACAGCACAGGCCCGGTAGCGTGATGCTTGCCGGGTCTACGCCAGCATTTTTGAGACCTGTAGGCCGGATAAGTACATCCGGTAAAACGGGCAATTGACTCTTTTCACCACGGTAACAGGAACGACATATGCAGTTTGACTGGAGTGCCATCTGGCCCGCCATCCCGCTTTTGATAGAAGGCGCCAAAATGACCCTGTGGATTTCAATCCTCGGTCTGGCTGGCGGTCTGATTATCGGGCTTGCAGCAGGTTTTGCGCGTACTTTCGGCGGTTGGATAGCCAACCACGTAGCGCTGGTGTTTATCGAAGTCATCCGCGGTACGCCAATCGTTGTACAGGTGATGTTTATCTACTTCGCCCTGCCAATGGCGTTTAACGATTTGCGTATTGACCCCTTCAGCGCCGCTGTTGTCACCATCATGATTAACTCCGGCGCCTATATCGCGGAAATCACGCGTGGCGCGGTACTCTCAATCCACAAAGGATTCAGCGAGGCTGGCCTGGCGCTTGGACTTTCACGCACGGAGACCATCCGCCACGTAATTTTACCTCTTGCGCTGCGTCGTATGCTGCCACCGCTGGGCAACCAGTGGATCATCAGCATCAAAGATACCTCGCTGTTTATCGTCATTGGCGTCGCTGAACTGACCCGTCAGGGCCAGGAAATCATTGCCGGTAACTTCCGCGCACTGGAAATCTGGAGCGCCGTTGCGGTGTTCTATCTGATCATAACGCTGGTGCTGAGCTTCATTCTGCGTCGTCTGGAAAGAAGGATGAAAATCCTGTGATTGAATTTAAAAACGTTTCTAAGCACTTTGGTCCAACCCAGGTGCTACACAACATCGATCTGAATATTAAACAAGGTGAAGTCGTGGTGATTATCGGGCCATCTGGCTCCGGTAAATCTACCCTGCTGCGCTGCATTAACAAGCTGGAAGAAATTACCTCCGGTGACCTGATTGTTGACGGCCTGAAAGTGAACGATCCGAAGGTAGACGAGCGGTTAATCCGCCAGGAAGCCGGGATGGTGTTTCAGCAGTTCTACCTGTTCCCGCATCTGACGGCGCTGGAAAACGTCATGTTTGGGCCGCAGCGCGTACGCGGGGCAAATAAAGAACAGGCCGAGAAACTGGCGAAAGAGCTGCTGGCGAAAGTGGGTCTGGCAGAGCGCGCCCATCACTACCCTTCTGAGCTGTCCGGCGGTCAACAACAGCGTGTGGCTATCGCCCGTGCGCTGGCGGTGAAACCGAAAATGATGCTGTTTGATGAGCCAACCTCAGCACTCGACCCGGAACTGCGCCACGAAGTTCTGAAAGTTATGCAGGACCTGGCGGAAGAAGGAATGACCATGGTGATTGTGACCCACGAAATCGGTTTTGCCGAAAAAGTGGCTTCACGCCTGATTTTCATCGATAAGGGACGTATTGCCGAGGACGGCAATCCGCAGGCCCTGATTGAAAATCCGCCCAGCCAACGCTTACAGGAATTCTTGCAGCACGTTTCCTGATAGCCCTGCCTCCCTTCGCCCGAAGGGAGGTTTTTCACCAGAATCCTCTCATTTCAATTCTCTCCCGCCCTGACATCTATACTTATCCTTTTGCATTTATTTTCTCATGGGAGGAGTCATGCGCGGGATCCTGTTCATTTTTGTTTGTCTGTTGAGTCTTCCGACCCAGGCGGTGACGATTCCTGGCGTCACCACGCCAACGTCAACCAACGCGCAAACCACACCGGCGAAAGAGCCGGATATTGAACAGAAAAAGGCGGCTTACGGCGCCCTGGCCGATGTGCTGGAAAATGACGCCTCGCGTCAGGAGCTGATCGGCCAGTTACGCAAAGTGGCCACTGCCCCTCCTGCCGAGCCGGTGCCGACCATTGTCCCGCCCACGTTAACGGAAGAAAAAACGGTACTGGAAAACGTCACGGATGTCACCCGCCACTACGGTGAAGCCCTCTCCAGCCGCTTTGCCCAGCTTTATCGCAATATTACCGATGCCCCGCATAAGATCTTTAACCCGCAAACATTCACCAATGCCCTGACGCATTTTTTAATGCTGGCGGTGTCAGTGTTCGGTTTTTTCTGGCTGGTTCGCCTGTGCGCGCTGCCGCTGTATCGCAAAATGGGACAATGGGCACGACGCAAAAACCGTGAGCGCAGCAACTGGCTCCAGCTTCCGGCGATGATCGTTGGCGCATTCGTTATCGATTTGCTTCTACTGGCGCTCACCTTGTTTGTCGGGCAGATACTGAGCGACAAAATGAACGCCGGCAGTCGCACCATCGCCTTTCAGCAAAGCCTGTTTCTCAATGCCTTCGCCCTGATTGAATTCTTCAAGGCCATTTTGCGCCTGATATTTTGCCCGGAGGTGGCCGAGCTGCGCCCGTTTAACATTCAGGATGCAGGCGCACGCTACTGGAATCGCCGTTTGAGTTCATTGAGCAGCCTGATTGGCTACGGGCTTATCGTTGCCGTACCCATTATTTCGAATCAGGTTAATGTGCAGGTCGGCGCGATGGCAAATGTCATCATCATGCTGTGCATCACGCTGTGGGCGCTGTACCTGATTTTCAGAAACAAGAATGAGATTACCCAGCACTTACAGAATCTTGCCGCACGCTCTTTAGCTTTCTTTAGCCTGTTTATCCGTGCTTTTGCGCTGGTATGGCATTGGCTGGCCAGCGCCTACTTCATTGTGCTGTTTTTCTTCTCGCTGTTTGATCCAGGCAACAGCCTGAAATTCATGATGGGCGCCACGCTGCGCAGCCTGGTGATCATCGGGATAGCCGCCTTTGTATCCGGCATGTTATCCCGCTGGATTGCCAAAACCATTACCCTGTCGCCGCACACGCAGCGCAGCTATCCGGAATTACAAAAGCGGCTAAATGGCTGGCTGTCAACGGCGTTAAGCGTGGCCAGGATCCTGACAGTGTGCGTCGCGGTCATGCTGCTACTCAACGCCTGGGGACTGTTCGACTTCTGGAACTGGCTGCATTACGGCGCAGGAGAAAAAACGGTGGATATTCTGATCCGTATCGCGCTGATTTTATTCTTCTCCGCCATCGGCTGGACGATCCTCGCCAGCCTGATTGAAAATCGTCTGGCTTCCGATATTCATGGTCGCCCGTTACCCAGCGCGCGTACTCGCACCCTGCTGACGCTGTTTCGCAACGCACTGGCGGTGATCATCAGCACGATCACTATCATGATTGTGCTGTCCGAAATTGGCGTCAATATCGCCCCTTTACTGGCTGGTGCCGGGGCGCTGGGGCTGGCTATCTCTTTCGGCTCACAAACACTGGTAAAAGATATTATTACCGGGATTTTTATTCAGTTCGAAAATGGCATGAACACCGGCGATCTGGTGACCATCGGTCCACTCACCGGTACGGTAGAACGGATGTCCATCCGCTCAGTGGGCGTGCGTCAGGACACCGGGGCGTACCATATCATCCCGTGGTCATCGATAACGACCTTCGCCAATTTTGTGCGTGGCATTGGATCGGTCGTCGCCAATTACGATGTAGACCGCCATGAGGATGCGGATAAAGCGAATCAGGCATTGAAAGACGCGGTTGCTGCGGTGATGGAAAAAGAAGATATCCGCGGGCTTATCATTGGCGAGCCGTCGTTTGCCGGGATTGTGGGGTTAACCAATACGGCCTTCACGCTGCGGGTTTCGTTTACCACCTTGCCGCTGAAGCAGTGGACGGTACGTTTTGCGCTCGACAGCCAGGTGAAAAAATACTTCGATCTGGCCAACGTACGCGCGCCGGTACAGACCTATCAGGTCTTGCCTGCACCGGTGCATGGCCCAACCCCTGCGGCAAGCGAACCGCTGCCGCCAGCCGAGCCCACGCTTTAGCGTTGACGCGCCATAAAACGACGACGCTGATCGTTATCCATAAAGGTCCAGGCAATAAAGCGACTCTGCTTTTGCCCCTGGGCCATCTCTTTTTTAACCACTTTCACCGCGCCCGCATCCGTTAATGCGTGGTACAGCGGAGGCAAATTCTCGCCGCGCGAAACCAGCGTGGTGAACCACATTACCTGGCGACCAAAGGCCTGGCTTTCGGCGATCATTTTTTTGATGAACGCCACTTCACCGCCTTCACACCACAGCTCCTGCTGCTGTCCGCCAAAGTTCAGCGCATCATCTTTGTCCTGGCCCAGATTGCGGCGTTTGCGCTCGCTTCCTGCGCGGGCTGAGGCCGCAGAATCATGGAATGGCGGGTTACACAATGTGGCTTCATACTGCTCATTTTTGTGAATGATACCGTTGAAGATTGCCGAAGCATCTTTCTGACGACGCAGACGAATAGCACGGGTTAACCCCGGATTGCCGTTTATGATCGCCTGAGCGCTGTTAAACGCTTCGCTACTGGTTTCACTGCCGGTAAATCGCCAGCCGTATTCATGCACGCCGATCAGTGGATAAATGCAGTTCGCCCCTACCCCAACATCCAGCACGCTGGCATTTGCAGGGATGGTTCCGGTGGTTTCACCCAACAGGTCGGCCAGATGGTGAATGTAGTCCGCACGACCCGGAACCGGTGGGCAAAGAAAACCTTCCGGGATATCCCAGTTTGCCACCGCATAATAATGCGCCAGCAGTGCTTTATTGAGCGCCTTCACTGCCTGCGGATTTGCGAAATCAACACTCTGCTCGCCGCCGGGCGTGAGGGTGAGAAATTGCGTCAGCTCGGGGGTAACCTGGCATAACGTCGCAAGATCATAACGGCCATTGTGGCGGTTGCGTGGATGTAATCCCGGTTTCTGGGGGGGCATAGCATTCTCCTTTTAACAGCGGCGTAAGATACCCGCATAACGCCACGGGGTAAACATACACAGCAGGGAAATTTCATTTTTTATACGAATTGCATCGTTCAAAAAACAGCCTGTTGTTGGTCGATTTTTTGCGGCAAATGCCCTGCAATGACGACCTAAACTTATCAGGCACGATCTGTTGTTTCTCAGAGGATATCATCATGAAGAAATGCCTCACATTCCTTGCCGCTACCATACTTACCGGCATGACATTTGCGACTTTTGCTGCCCAGCCCAATGTCAGTCCTGCCAACGGTCCACTACAAGCCTCCGGTACGATTTCCGTGAGCGGAGCATCAAGTCTGGATGACCTCGAAGGTAAGCTGGCAGAAAAAGCCAAAGAGCAAGGCGCGAAAGGTTTTGTGGTTAATTCCGCTGGCGGTAAAAATCAGATGTACGGTACAGCAACTATTTATAAGTAACTCTCCCTCAGCTCAACTGCATTCGCCCTGAATGCAGTTTGCTGTCCTTTCTTTCTGAAATCCCCTGCATGAACTGTAACCGCCATGTTGGAATTTTGAATTCAATGTAAATAAATGTATTTATTTTTGAAGTAATGAATGCTAAAACGTCACACTTATTGATAATGCTTATCAAAATTATTATCAATTACGCATTTCATTCAGGCGAGGCCTGCAGGGTATAACGTCCACAGAGATGTCCCTTCGTTTGAGTGAAACCTTCTACTCAAAAATAATAAGTCATTCATTAACATGGATAAAAATCGCAACTTGCCGTCCAGTAGTTTTCATTCACTGACTTTTTTTGCCGGTCTGTGCATTGGCCTGTCTCCGGCAGCCCAGGCTGTAGCCGCAGGCGATCAGGATAAAAAACAAGAAGATACGTTGGTCGTTGAAGCGGCCAAACCTTCGCTGTACGCCCCAACACAGTCTGCCGACCCTAAATTCTCCCGCCCGGTGGCGGATACCACTCGCACCATGACGGTCATTTCTGAGCAGGTTATTAAGGATCAGGGAGCAACCAATCTTACTGATGCGTTGAAAAACGTGCCGGGTGTTGGCGCATTTTTTGCGGGTGAAAATGGTAACTCCACCACCGGCGATGCGGTGTATATGCGAGGTGCTGACACCTCAAACAGCATTTATATCGACGGTATTCGTGATATTGGTAGCGTCACGCGTGACACCTTCAATACGGAACAGGTTGAAGTGATTAAAGGCCCTTCCGGTACCGACTATGGTCGCAGTGCCCCCACTGGCTCCATCAATATGATCAGCAAGCAGCCGCGCACCGATTCAGGTATTGATGCCTCAGCCAGCGTCGGTAGCGCCTGGTTTCGCCGGGGAACGCTGGATATCAATCAGGTCATCGGTGACACCACCGCAGTACGCTTAAACCTGATGGGTGAAAAAACGCATGATGCCGGTCGCGACAACGTGCAGAATGAACGTTACGGCGTGGCCCCCTCTCTCGCTTTTGGCTTAGGTACCGAGAACCGACTGTATCTGAACTATCTACACGTTACTCAACACAACACACCGGATGGAGGCATTCCCACCATCGGCCTGCCGGGTTACTCCGCGCCTTCCGCGGGTACTTCTGCACTGAATCATTCAGGAAAAGTGGATACGCATAATTTCTACGGTACAAACTCGGATTACGACGATTCGACGACCGATACTGCGACGATGCGTTTTGAACATGATCTGAGCGACAGCACCACGATTCGCAACACCACCCGCTGGTCGCGTATTAAGCAGGATTATCTGATGACGGCGGTAATGGGCGGTGCGTCAAACATCACCCAACCCACAAGCAGCGTTGACACCTGGAACTGGTCGCGTGTCGCGAATACCAAAGATGTCAGCAACAAAATCCTCACCAACCAGACCAACCTGACCTCAAAGTTTTACACGGGATCCATCGGTCATGACATCAGCACCGGTGTGGAGCTGACGCGCGAAACGCAAACCAACTATGGCGTAGTCCCGATCACTCCGCCGCCGGTCAATATTTACTCACCGAACAGCAACGTGAACATTGGTGGATTATCCCGTAATGGCGCCAACGCCAACGGCCAGACCGATACCTTCGGTATTTACGCCTTCGATACTCTGCAAATTACGCGTGATATTGAACTGAACGGTGGTATTCGTCTGGATAATTATCGTACCGAGTATGACAGCGCCACCGCGTGCGGTGCTTCTGGCCGTGGTGCAGTTGCATGTCCGACAGGCGTCGCCAAAGGTTCTCCGGTTACGACCGTGGATACTGCCAAATCAGGCAATCTGGTGAACTGGAAAGCGGGCGCGCTGTATCACCTGACCGATAACGGCAATGTCTACATTAACTATGCCGTTTCTCAGCAACCGCCGGGCGGCAGTAACTTTGCCCTTGCACAGGGCGGAAGCGGTAACAGCGCCAACCGGACCGATTTTAAACCGCAGAAAGCGAAAACCAGCGAGATCGGCACCAAATGGGAGGTGCTGGATAAGCGCCTGCTGTTAACCGCCGCGATTTTCCGTACGGATATTGAAAATGAAGTAGAGCAGAACGACGACGGAACATATTCCCAGTACGGGGAGAAACGCGTTGAAGGCTACGAACTCTCTGTAGCTGGCAACATCACTCCCGCATGGCAGGTTATTGGGGGATACACCCAGCAACGCGCCACGATCCACAGCGGCAAAAACGTTGCTCAGGATGGTTCTTCTTCCCTGCCCTATACGCCGGAACATGCCTTCACGCTGTGGAGCCAGTATCAGGCTACCGATGATATTTCCGTTGGCGCGGGCGCACGTTACGTGGGTAGTATGCATCGCGGCTCGGACGGCGCCGTGGGTACGCCATCTTATACTGAAGGCTACTGGGTTGCGGATGCCAAGTTAGGCTATCGCGTAAACCGCAATCTCGATTTCCAGCTGAACGTCTATAACCTGTTCGACACCGATTATGTATCCTCCATTAACAAGAGTGGATACCGTTACCATCCGGGCGAGCCAAGAACCTTCCTGCTCACCGCCAATATGCATTTCTGATCCATCTCGTGGGGCGTAAGCCCCACTTTCAGGAGAAACACTGATGATGTACCACATTCCCGGCGTTCTGTCGGCGCAGGATGTCGCCTGGTTTCGCGAACAACTGGACGCTGCCGACTGGGTTGATGGCCGCGCAACCACCGGCACTCAGGGCGCGCAGGTAAAAAACAACCAGCAGGTGGATACGCAAAGTGAGCGTTACGGCATTTTGCAACAGGCGGTACAAACCGCGGTGAATAACAGCCCGCTTTTCTTCGCCGCAGCATTACCGAAAACGCTCTCCACACCGCTGTTTAATCGCTACCAGAACAACGAAACCTACGGTTTTCACGTTGATGGCGCGGTGCGTAGTCACCCGGAAAACGGCTGGATGCGCACAGACCTTTCCGCCACCTTATTCCTCAGTAATCCCGACGATTATGCGGGAGGAGAGCTGCTGGTCAATGACACCTACGGCCAGCATGCGGTGAAACTTCCTGCTGGCGATCTGGTACTTTACCCTTCCAGCAGCCTACATTGCGTCACGCCAGTAACCCATGGCGTTCGTGTGGCATCCTTTATGTGGGTACAATCAATGATCCGTGATGACAAAAATCGCGCCATGCTGTTTGAACTGGATAAAAACATTCAGTCCCTGAAGACACGTCATGGGGAAAGTAGCGAGATCCTGTCATTACTCAATCTCTACCATAACCTGCTGCGCGAATGGTCTGAAATCTGATACCGCTGATGCGTGGTCGTTTTTCGCCCATCACATTCGCTATACTTATTCTGTAGACATCAACAGGAGGTACATATGGCATCCGGATGGGCAAATGACGACGCTGTTAACGAACAGATCAACAATACGATTGAAGATGCTGTTGCCCGCGCCCGCGGTGAGTTACCGACGGGGGAAAGTCTGCATGAATGTGAAGAATGTGGCAATCCTATCCCGCAGGCGCGCCGTGAAGCGGTACCCGGCGTGCGTTTGTGCATCTCCTGCCAGCAGGATAAAGATTCACATAACTCTGCATTTTCAGGATATAATCGCAGAGGTTCGAAAGACAGCCAGCTACGTTGACTCATCTTTACCAAAAGTTTCAGCGCATACGATTTCCTTTACGAGCACGCTTTTTCACTCGCGGTGTAGCAAAATGTGCCGTTGTCACTTTCTCTGTAAAGCGCTATGACAAGAACTGTAAATCCCTCTTCTGAATTTATTAATATTCAATAAGTTATTTGTCATTCAATTTTTTTGATTGATGTCGTCAATTCTATTCGATTTTCTCTCACCGAAAAAAACGTGATACTTCTCACATCGACAGAACAACGTCTGCTGAACAGAACATCGACTAACCGAATAAACCTGCGAGAGAAAAATCATGAAAAACATTAAATTTGCTGTTGCTGCTATCGCCCTGTCTACCCTGTCATTTGGTGTTTTCGCTGCTGAGCCGGTTACCTCCACTCAGGCGCAAAGCATGAATAAAATGGGTGTGGTATCTGCTGATGGCGCCACCACGCTGGACGGCCTGGAAGCAAAACTGGCTGAAAAAGCAGCTGCTGCTGGTGCAAGTGGTTACAGCATCACCTCCGCTGTCGGCAACGACAAAATGAGCGGCACCGCGGTTATCTACAAATAACCAACAGAATTCCTGTACGACCCAATGCTCCAACCCTCATTGACCCTGTTTGTTACCCTTTGTTTGCCCGTCCGCCACTGGACGGGCTTTTTTTATCTAACGTTCAAGCCGTTGGCGAAACGCCTGCAATACCGCATCCGGCATACCGATTTGCTGTGCCGCCTCACATATCGCTTGCCAACTTCCGGCATCAAGCGGGATACCCTGCGCCAGCCGCTCTTCACGGGTATTCACTTCCCACTCACCCGGTAACAGGATAGGCGTATCCTCAGCATGCGGCGACGCTTTGACCCATTCAGCAAATGCCGAAACCTGATTGTCACAGTCCGGGGCACCGAATAGTGTTGGGTTAATGATGATCGTGGTCATGCAGTTAATAATGGCGTCTGCGCTGTTCTGCAAACTGGCTTCGTGGGTCGTTTTACCGCCAGAAAGCGCACCGCCCATGATTTCACACATTGCCGCCAGCGCGTAGCCTTTATGCTGGGCAAAGGTGAGCAGCGAGCCCAATGGCGATTCCTGCATAACGGCAGGATCGGTAGTAGGAGCCCCCTGAGCATCAATCAGACAGCCCGGCGCAACCGGCTCACCTTTGTGCCACGCCACGCGCGTTTTGCCAAAAGCGATGGCGCTGGTCGCATAGTCCAGCAGCAACGGGAAATCATTTTTACGTGGAAACACAACGCAGAAAGGGTTGGTGCCAAAACGGCTATCACGACCATGGAACGGGGCAACCATCGGGATCCCCACCACATTCACAAAGTGTATAGAGACAAAGCCCGCCGCCGCACACTGCTCCGCCCAGTAGCCAATGCGCCCAATGTGGTGAGAATTATGCAGTGCTACCGCAGCAATTCCATACTGCTGTGCTTTCTCAATCCCCAGCGCGATAGCTTCATGCGCGGCTACCTGACCAAATGCGCAATCCCCATCCAGCGTAACCACTGCGCCCGCATCTTTGACCACTTTGGCATGACGATTGATCTGCAGATGTCCCTGCGAGAATGAGCGAATGTAGCTTGGGATCATCCCGATACCGTGTGAATCATGCCCGGCGAGATTTGAGGCTATCAGATGATCGGCCACCAACTGCGCCTCCTGCTCGTCACTCCCCATCTGTCGGAAAACGGCCTGAATAAACGCATGTAGCGTTGGCGCGTGAAAGCGATGTCCACTGTCCATTGTTATCTCCTGTTGTGTTGCGTGTTTGTTGTGTTTCTTATTTTTCAACAAACTATGCTGCGCTACGGTCGCCAGGAGGTCAATAATCGTGCAGAAATTTCACGTTGCAGAGGGTGCAGGACAGGAACGACTGACGGGCCAGATGACAGGCCCGTCGGGATGAAGAAAGGGTCAGAAGCTTTGATCGACGCGAGCAAGCCCGTCTGCCAGCGTGGCGGATTCTCCGGTGGCCACCAGACAGCAGGCCATCTGAATTTTCAATGAGGCCGGTATCGGCTCGCTTCCGGCCAGACAGCGTTCTATCCAGCGGGCAGTGGTTTCCGGATCTTTTGCTACCGGCAGTGGGACTGGCTCGTCAGGCATCTCACTCTGGCGGTCCTGTAGCACGCGCACTCCCGTCGGGTCTATCAGGCTTATCTGCGGACAGCGCTGCGGGTTGGCGTACACCTCGCCTTCGGTACCGTGCATCAGCAGACCACGGCCGCCGATGTCGCCAAAAAATTTCGCCACTCGCGAGACATATTCAGGATGAGAAACACTGGCAAGACGCAGCGCGGCATCTTCTGCAAACGGCGTGGCCAACTTCGCCAGCGTATGTGCACTGTTGCGCACCCCCATTCTCCAGCGCATCGCCAGTTGCTTATCCAGAGGCGGACACAGCGCGCGCACCGGAACAAATACCGGTTCATGACCATCCAGTTTTGCCTGTGCCTGGCCGGCATGCAGCGTGGGCATGATCCCCATCAGCTCAAAAATAGTTTCTGTCAGCACGCGGGTAGGATCCTCGCTGACGCCGTGCACCACCACCGGGAAGCCCAGCTTATGCAATAAGATAGCCAGCAGCGGCGTCAGATTGGCCTGCTTGCGCGCGCCATTGTAGCTGGGAATGACAATGGGCATGGGTTTGGCAACCGGCGGCGTCAGGCGAATGGTGTGGTTTTGCATCGCTTCGTAAAAGCCCAGCATTTCCGCTTCGCCTTCGCCTTTAATGCGCAACGCAATCAGCACGCCGCCCATTTCAAGATCCGGTACATCGCCATTCAGCATATGGGTATACAGTCCGCGAGCAGTATCCTGGTCCAGGTCACGCGCGTGATTTTTACCTCGCCCAATCTCTTTGATGATTTTGCGGTAATCCATCGATAACTCCTTTCCTGTTGCTCGCATCGTTAACGCCGACGGCGGCGCGTGGGTTTCGTTTTTTCTTTTGGTTTTACTATAACGTCTGGCACAGCAGGCTGCTCTATCGGAAAAATGGGTAACGCATTCAGTAAACGCTTGCCATAGTTTTTGGTCAACAACCGCTTATCGTAGATCACAACTTCACCCCAGCAGCCATGGCTACGAATGAGTCGCCCCACCTGCTGGATCAAATTGAACGACGCTGCTGGTAAGCTTTGCACCTCAAAAGGGTAGCGGTTCAGGCTTTTCAGCCACTCGCCCTCAGTGACCACTACCGGACTATCGATGGGCGGAAACGCGATTTTGTGAATATGTACCTGGGTCAGCAATTCGCCTTTCAAATCCAGACCTTCGGCAAAAGATTGCAGTCCAACCAGTACACTGCGTTCACCGTTTTCCACCCGCTTTCGGTGTAACTCCACCAGACGATAGCGCGGCTGGTCACCCTGTACCAGCAGCAGCAAGCGCAGATCGGTAACGTGCTCAAGAAAACGCTGCATCGCCCGTCCGCTGGCAAAAAGCACCAACATGCCCTGATGCTTTTTACTTTCCAGTTGCTCGCGGAAATAGGCGGCCATTTCCGCGATATGCTGCTCTTCGTTATCAATTAACGGTTCGTAGCGCATCTGCGGAATGACGATTTTGCCCTGTTCAACGTGGTTAAACGGTGAGTCCAGTGCAACAAAGCGATCTCCCGCTTTTTCTTTCAGACCGCTCATCTCCTGCAGACGCGAGAAGCTATTGAGAGAACGCAGCGTGGCAGAGGTGACAATAATATGCGGTACGCTACGCCACAGCAGTCTTTCGAGCTGATCGCTCACGCGGATCCCCACGCAGTGAAACCAGACGTGGATCTGCCCGTCACGCACCTCGCGCGTCGCCCATTTACTCACCGGCGCGCCTGACGACTGTGCGAGCGATGCCAGCCGCCACAGTTTGCTTTGCGCCTCGAACATGCCCAGCGCCCGGTTCATCTGCAAAATAACCCGATGCAGACGCACAATATCGTGGGTACCGGTTTTTTCACTGAGATCGTTGAGGAACAGTTCTGCCAGGCCGCGCAGCATTTCCGTCAGTTTCGCCAGCCGCTGGCAGATCTCCATCACTTCACCAGGCAGTTCTCCCATTGCAAAGCGGTGTTCCGCTTCCTGGGTAGCGGGCATATAGAAATTGAGGATGTTATTAAGTGAAGCAATCAGTTCATACAGCTCTTCACAGTGACCGTTCAACCGCTCGGCATTCGCCAGCGGCGGCGTGGTTTTCGGGCGGAACTGCTCCATGCAGGTCGCCACTAATTTGCAGAACAGATCCAACTGAAGTCGATACCATGGGGCGCTGATTTCTGCACTCATCTCCAGCGCATCGCGGGCGACGTCCGGCAAATGGTGACCTTCATCAAGGACCAGCAACAGGTTTTTCGGCTCCGGCAAAACGGCTTCGCTTTCCATTGCCGCCATCACCAGCGCATGATTAGCCACCACCACTTCGGCTTCCTGAATCTCGCGGCGGGCGACAAAAAAAGGGCATTCACGATAGTAGTGACAGTTGCGATTCAGACAGCTGGCTTTATCGGTGCTCAGACGCTGCCAGAGTCCGTCGTCAATGGCGATATCGGTGTGATCGCGCAGTCCGTCCCATTTATAGCTGTCGAGATCGCCTTTCAACCTGGCGCAGCGCTTTTGTTCTTCCTGATTATTTGGCGTCAGGTCATCGTCGAGAAAGGCCAGCAGATCCTGTTGATTGGGTTCGGTACTGGCCAGCGCGGCCAAATTGCGCGGGCAGACATAACGACCACGACCAAAAGCAGCGGTAAAACGCAGATCGGGGATGATTTTACGCAGCAACGGCAGGTCTTTGCTGTAGATCTGATCCTGCAACGCAACGTTAGCGGTACTGACCACCAGCGTTTTCTGTTCTTCACGCGCAATGGCAATACCGGGAATCAGATACGACAGGGTTTTCCCCACTCCGGTCGGCGCTTCAATCGCCAGATGCCGTCCTTCTTCACCTGCCAGCGTTTTCGCGACGTCAGCAATCATCTGCCGCTGCGGCGCACGGGGGATAAAATCGGGGATCTGTTCCTGAAGCGCCTTATACCAGGCGGCGATTTGCGCTTTTAACGCAGCCGTAAGTGCCATGAGAAAACCTGAAATACTGTATAAACAGCCACTATTGTGGCACTTTCTGGGACGTGTCGCAAAAAGAAAAGCCCGACCTTTCGGCCGGGCTCGCAATTACTGTGCGGAAGATGGTTTGCGCGGACGGCGCGGCGGACGAGGCTTATCGCCTGCCGGTTTGCCTTCGCCATTACGCGGCTTCGCTTTTGGCGCACCGCCATCCTGACGACGCGGCTGCTGACCACGCCCTGCTCCGCCCTGCCCGCGACCACCACCGCCGCCACGCTGCTGGCGACCGTTCTGGATCGGCTCAGCTTTAATGGACGGATCTGGCTCGTAGCCAGGCGTCGCAATACGCGGGATCTCTTTTTTCAGCAGCTTCTCGATGTCACGCAACAACTTGTGTTCATCGACGCACACCAGCGACAACGCTTCGCCGGTAGCGGCGGCACGCCCGGTACGGCCAATACGGTGCACGTAATCTTCCGGGACGTTTGGCAGCTCGTAGTTCACCACGTGCGGTAACTCTTCAATGTCCAGCCCGCGCGCGGCAATATCGGTCGCTACCAGCACGCGTATATCACCGGATTTAAAATCGGCCAGCGCACGGGTACGCGCTCCCTGAGATTTGTTACCGTGGATTGCCGCGCTGCGGATACCGTCTTTATTCAGCTGTTCAGCCAGATGATTCGCACCGTGTTTGGTACGGGTAAACACCAGCACCTGCTGCCAGTTGCCCTGACCAATCATCTGCGACAACAGCTCACGTTTACGTTTTTTATCCACGAAATGAACGTGCTGAGTCACCTGCTCTGAGGCGGTATTACGGCGCGCCACTTCGATTTCCAGCGGATTGTGCAGCAGCTTTTCGGCCAGCGACTTAATATCGTCAGAGAACGTTGCTGAGAACAGCAGGTTCTGGCGTTTTGCCGGCAGCTTCGCCAGAACACGACGAATGTCGTGAATAAAGCCCATATCCAGCATGCGGTCAGCTTCATCGAGTACCAGGATCTCAACCTGATCCAGTTTCACCGCATTCTGGTGTTCCAGATCGAGCAAACGACCAGGCGTGGCAATCAGCACATCTACGCCGCCGCGCAGCTTCATCATCTGCGGGTTAATACTGACGCCGCCGAAGACCACTAGCGAGCGGATGTTCAGATACTTACTGTAATCACGTACGTTTTCGCCAATTTGAGCAGCCAGTTCGCGGGTTGGCGTGAGGATCAGCGCACGCACCGGGCGACGGCTTTTACCATGCGGCTGATGGGTAATCAGGTGCTGCAACAGCGGCAGGGTAAAACCTGCCGTTTTCCCCGTACCGGTCTGGGCGCTGGCCATCAGATCGCGGCCTTCCAGCACGGCAGGGATCGCCTGTTGCTGAATAGGGGTAGGTTCACGGTAACCCTGTTCGGCAACGGCACGTAAAATTTCAGGGTTTAAACCAAGGGAATCAAAAGACATAACAACTCCGAACCGCCCTGACCGTTACCGGTGTCGTTTTCAGGGAGATACATACAATAGAGATGACAAAAACCACAATGTCATGAAGGGGCGGAGTGTAGCAGTTTTTGTGATGTGCCGCATAAATTATCCCTGCGAGGAAAATAACGATCCGGACTGGACAAGGTTGCACATCAGTCATAATCTTAATCAATCGATTGATTAAGATCAGGTCATGCTATGAATACACCCACCATGACAACCAAAGGTGAACAGGCGAAGAACCAGCTCATTGCCGCAGCATTGGCGCAATTCGGCGAGTATGGTCTGCACGCCACCACGCGCGATATCGCCGCGCAGGCCGGGCAAAATATAGCGGCTATCACCTACTATTTTGGCTCAAAAGAGGATTTATATCTCGCCTGCGCCCAGTGGATTGCCGATTTTATCGGCTCACAGTTTCGTCCGCACGCTGAAGAGGCCGAGCGTTTATTCGCTCAGCCAGAACCGGATCGTGGCGCGATGCGCGAATTAATCCTGCGCGCCTGCAAAAATATGATCATGTTGCTCACCCAGGACGACACCGTAAACCTGAGCAAATTTATTTCGCGGGAACAGCTTTCCCCCACCGCGGCTTATCAACTGGTGCACGACCAGGTTATCAATCCGCTGCATACACACTTAACGCGCCTGATTGCCGCCTATACCGGCGGCGATGCCAACGATACCCAAATGATTCTGCATACCCACGCCATCCTCGGCGAGGTGCTGGCCTTTCGTCTGGGGAAAGAAACCATTCTGTTGCGTACGGGTTGGTCACAATTTGATGAAGATAAAACCGCGCTGATTGATCAAACGATCACCTGTCACATCGATCTTATTCTGCAAGGCTTAACGCAAAGGAGTCTGGAGTCATGAAAAAACCTGTCGTTCTCGGGCTGGTTATCGCGGCCCTCGTTGCCGTGATTGCCGGTGGAACGTGGTGGTATCAAAGTCGGCAAGATAATGGCCTGACGCTGTACGGCAATGTCGATATCCGTAGCGTCAACCTGAGTTTTCGCGTTGGCGGCAGGCTGGCCTCGCTGGCGGTTGATGAAGGCGATGCGATTACCGCCGGTCAGGTGCTGGGCGAACTGGACCGCGCACCGTATGAAAACGCATTGATGCAGGCCAAAGCCAATGTTGCCGCTGCCCAGGCGCAATACGATCTGATGCTGGCCGGGTATCGCGCTGAAGAGATCGCCCAGGCGGCAGCGGCCGTCAAACAGGCACAGGCTGCCTATGATTACGCACAGAACTTTTATAATCGACAGGTCGGATTGTGGAAAAGCCGCACCATCTCCGCTAACGATCTGGAAAACGCGCGTTCATCTCGCGATCAGGCGTTAGCTTCACTGAAATCCGCACAGGATAAACTCAGCCAATATCGCAGCGGTAATCGTGTGCAGGACATCGAGCAGGCAAAAGCCACGCTCGAACAAGCTCAGGCCGAGCTGGCACAGGCAGAGCTTAATTTGCATGACACCACGCTGACCTCGCCGTCTGACGGTACGCTGCTTACCCGTGCAGTCGAACCCGGCAGTATGCTAAGCGCAGGCGGTACGGTACTGACGCTGTCACTCACGCGTCCGGTTTGGGTTCGCGCCTACGTAGATGAGCGGAATCTGAGCCAGGCACAGCCGGGACGTGAGATCCTGCTCTACACCGATGGCCGTCCGGACAAACCGTATCACGGTAAAATCGGCTTTGTGTCACCAACCGCCGAATTTACGCCGAAAACGGTCGAGACCCCTGACCTGCGCACCGACCTGGTTTATCGCCTGCGTATTGTGGTGACCGACGCGGACGATGCGCTGCGCCAGGGAATGCCGGTGACGATCAAATTCAGTGACGAGGCACGGCATGAATGATGCCGTTATTACGCTCAAAGGCCTGACTAAAAACTTTGCCGGAATGGAAAAACCGGCCGTTGCCCCGCTCGACTGCACCGTACATGCAGGCTACGTGACCGGACTTGTCGGGCCGGACGGCGCGGGGAAAACCACGTTGATGCGCATGCTGGCGGGATTGTTAAAACCCGATGCCGGAAGTGCTGCGGTGATTGGCTTTGACCCTATCAAGGACGACAGCGCGCTGCATGCGGTACTGGGCTATATGCCGCAGAAATTTGGCCTGTATGAAGATTTAACCGTCATGGAGAACCTCAATCTCTATGCTGATTTGCGTAGCGTCACCGGCGAAGCGCGAGAAAAAACCTTTGCCCGCCTGCTGGAATTTACCTCGCTGGGGCCATTTACCGGACGACTGGCGGGCAAACTTTCCGGTGGGATGAAACAGAAGCTCGGGCTGGCCTGTACGCTGGTCGGCGAACCCAAAGTATTGTTGCTGGATGAACCGGGTGTCGGTGTGGACCCCATCTCCCGTCGTGAACTGTGGCAAATGGTGCACGAACTGGCGGGGGATGGCATGTTGATCCTCTGGAGCACCTCGTATCTGGATGAAGCAGAGCAGTGCCGCGATGTACTGCTGATGAACGAAGGCGAACTGTTGTATCAGGGTGAACCGACGCGACTGACGCAAACCATGGCGGGCCGCAGTTTCCTGATGAGCAGTCCGCAGGAAAATAACCGTCGATTGCTGCAACGGGCATTAAAACTACCGCAGGTCAGCGACGGGATGATTCAGGGGAAATCGGTACGCTTAATCCTGAAAAAAGCAGCAACTGCGGACGATATTCGTCGGGCAGACGGCATGCCGGAGATTAACATCAGCGAAACGACTCCCCGCTTCGAGGATACCTTTATCGATTTACTCGGCGGAGCCGGGACATCGGAATCGCCACTGGGCGCTATCCTGCATACGGTTGAAGGCACGCCTGGCGAAACGGTGATCGAAGCCAAAGCGCTGACCAAGAAGTTTGGCGATTTTGCCGCGACCGACCACGTAGACTTTTCCGTACAACGTGGTGAGATTTTTGGCCTGCTAGGGCCCAACGGTGCCGGTAAATCCACCACCTTTAAAATGATGTGCGGCCTGCTGGTTCCCACCTCCGGCAAAGCGCTGGTGCTGGACATGGACCTGAAAGTCAGCTCCGGTAAAGCGCGTCAGCATCTGGGCTATATGGCGCAGAAATTCTCCCTGTACGGCAACCTGACCGTTGAGCAGAACCTGCGCTTTTTCTCCGGCGTCTACGGTCTGCGCGGTCGGGCGCAGAAGGAGAAAATCGATCGTATGAGCGAGGCATTTGGCCTGAAGAGTATCGCGTCTCACGCCACCGACGATCTGCCGCTGGGCTTTAAGCAGCGCCTGGCACTGGCCTGCTCGCTGATGCATGAACCCGATATCCTGTTCCTCGATGAACCCACTTCCGGAGTCGATCCCCTCACCCGTCGGGAGTTCTGGCTGCATATCAACAGCATGGTGGAAAAAGGCGTCACGGTGATGGTGACCACCCACTTTATGGATGAGGCGGAATACTGTGACCGTATCGGGCTGGTGTATCGCGGCAAACTGATTGCCAGCGGCACGCCTGATGACCTGAAAGCACAAGCAGCCGATAGCGACACGCCGGACCCAACGATGGAACAGGCGTTTATCACGCTAATCAATGACTGGGATAAGGAGCACGCGCATGAGTAATTCCGCCCTCTCCTGGCGTCGCGTACGCGCGCTGTGCGTGAAAGAAACCCGCCAGATCGTCCGCGATCCCAGCAGTTGGCTGATTGCCGTCGTGATCCCGCTGCTGCTGCTGTTTATCTTCGGCTACGGGATCAACCTCGACTCCAGCAAGCTGCGGGTAGGGATTTTGCTCGAACAGCAAAGCGAGGAGGCGCTGGATTTTACCCATACCATGACCGGCTCGCCGTATATTGACGCTACCATCAGCGATAACCGTCAGGAATTGATTGAGAAAATGCAGGCCGGGCGCATTCGCGGGCTGGTGGTGATCCCGGTGAATTTTGCCCAGCAGATGGCGCGACCCAACGACGTGGCGCCGATCCAGGTGATCACCGACGGCAGCGAACCGAATACCGCCAACTTTGTACAGGGTTATGTCGAAGGTATCTGGCAGATCTGGCAACAACAGCGGGCGGAAGACCGGGGAGAATCATTCAAGCCCTTGATCGACGTGCAGACCCGCTACTGGTTTAACCCGGCAGCCATCAGCCAGCACTTTATTATTCCCGGAGCGGTGACCATCATAATGACGGTGATTGGCGCAATCCTCACCTCATTAGTGGTAGCGCGCGAATGGGAACGCGGAACCATGGAGGCCCTGCTGTCTACCGAAGTCACCCGCGTCGAGCTGCTGCTGTGCAAACTGATCCCGTATTACTTTCTGGGCATGCTGGCGATGCTGCTGTGTATGCTGGTGTCGGTATTTATTCTTGGCGTGCCCTATCGCGGCTCGTTGCTGATCCTGTTTTTCATTACCAGCCTGTTTCTGCTGAGTACGCTCGGCATGGGCCTGTTGATTTCGACTATTACCCGCAACCAGTTTAACGCCGCGCAGGTCGCGCTGAACGCCGCTTTCCTGCCCTCGATTATGCTGTCAGGTTTTATCTTCCAGATAGACAGCATGCCCGCGATTATCCGGGCGGTAACCTACATTATTCCGGCGCGTTATTTCGTCAGCACCCTGCAAAGCCTGTTTCTGGCGGGAAATATTCCAGTGGTGCTAATTATCAACGTGCTGTTTTTAATCGCTTCGGCGGTAATGTTTATTGGCCTGACGTGGCTGAAAACCAAACGTCGGCTGGATTAAGGGGACGGGCATGTTTCATCGCTTATGGACGTTAATTCGTAAAGAGCTGCAATCGCTGCTACGCGAACCGCAAACGCGAGCCATTCTGATTTTACCGGTACTGATTCAGGTGATCCTGTTCCCGTTTGCGGCAACGCTGGAAGTCACCAACGCCACTATCGCTATCTACAACGAAGACAACGGTAAACATTCGGTGGAATTAACCCAACGCTTCGCCCGCGCCAGCGCCTTTACCCATATTCTGCTGCTAAAAAGTCCCCAGGAAATCCAACCCACCATCGACACGCAAAAAGCACTGCTACTGGTGCGCTTCCCGGCAGACTTCTCGCGTAATCTGGATACTTTCCAGCAGGCACCCATGCAGCTAATTCTCGATGGGCGCAACTCCAACAGCGCGCAGATTGCCGCAAATTATCTGCAGCAGATCGTTAAGACGTATCAGCAGGAGTTGATGGACGGCAAGCCGAAACCAAACAACAGCGAGCTGGTCGTGCGTAACTGGTACAACCCGAATCTGGATTACAAATGGTTCGTGGTTCCGTCGCTGATCGCCATGATCACCACTATCGGCGTAATGATCGTCACCTCGCTCTCGGTTGCTCGCGAGCGCGAGCAAGGCACGCTGGATCAACTGCTGGTTTCCCCGCTTACCACCTGGCAGATTTTCATCGGTAAAGCGGTGCCGGCACTGATTGTTGCCACCTTTCAGGCCACCATCGTACTGGCAATCGGCATCTGGGCCTATCACATCCCGTTTGCCGGTTCACTGGGGCTGTTCTACTTCACGATGGTGATTTACGGACTGTCTCTGGTGGGATTTGGCTTGCTGATTTCGTCACTGTGCGCGACACAGCAGCAGGCGTTTATCGGGGTGTTTGTGTTTATGATGCCGGCGATTTTACTCTCGGGCTACGTCTCACCGGTCGAAAACATGCCGGTCTGGTTGCAGAATCTGACATGGATAAACCCGATCCGTCACTTTACGGACATCACGAAACAGATTTACCTGAAAGATGCGAGTCTGCAGATTGTCTGGGGAAGTTTGTGGCCGCTATTGGTGATAGCGGCCACAACAGGCTCAGCGGCGTATGCGATGTTTAGACGCAAAGTGATGTAACTTTTTGTCTTTCGCCAACAGCGAGACCACTGCGGGTCCGGCAAGGATCGCCAGCCCCGCCAGCGCCAGTAACACGTTGTTTTGCAGCACACGCGACAGTAACCACAGTACGATCATTGCCGCACCGAAATACCACGTGGTCGTCAGCTCTTCCAGCACGTCAGCCACATCACGCCAGCGCTGTTCATGGTGACGTTGCAATGCCAGCATTAAGATAACCGTTACGCCATACACGACGCATAATCCCAGGCCGACGTGCACCAGCTTGCCGCTCATCCAGCCCATTACCAGCAACGCCACTACCAGTAAATGCAACACAATCTGCCAGCAACTTAGACCCGTTGCGACACGAACACGTTGTTGCCACCTCATGGCTTTTCTCCTGAAGGATTTTTAACTAATTATTCAGAGTACCGGACTTTACGGAAAATTCCGCAACACCGCATCTTTTTGTGACGGCGACTACACTATTTATTTCGCCACAGAATTCGCGATACGGTCAAAACCCTCATCCCGAAGGATGATGGAGAGAGTCAGGAAAGTGACGCCAACGGGAGAATCATGAGCGAATCAGCAGACCGATTTTCATTCAATGTGCTCACCATTAATACTCACAAGGGTTTCACCGCCTTTAACAGACGCTTTATTTTGCCCGAGCTGCGGGATGCCGTCAGGGCAGTTGGCGCAGATATTGTGTGCCTGCAGGAAGTGCTGGGCGCTCACGACGTACACTCACTGCAGATAGAAAACTGGCCGGATACCAGCCACTACGAATTTCTGGCGGACACGATGTGGAGCGATTTCGCCTACGGGCGCAATGCCGTGTATTCACAGGGGCATCACGGCAACGCCGTGCTATCGCGCTACCCCATTGAGCATTATGAAAACCGTGATGTATCCGTTGGCACGAGTGAAAAACGCGGTGTGCTTTACTGTCGCATTATGCCGCCGATGCTTTCCCGCCCGATTCATGTGATGTGCGTCCACCTCGGTTTGCGTGAAGCCCATCGCCAGGCACAGCTCAGCATGCTGGCAAATTGGGTCAATGCCCTGCCCAACGCGGATCCCGTGGTGGTTGCTGGCGATTTTAACGACTGGCGACAACAGGCAAATTATCCGTTGAAGAGCCAGGCCGGCCTTGACGAGATTTTTACCCGCGCTCACGGTCGCCCGGCGCGAACATTTCCGGTGCAGTTTCCCCTGCTGCGTCTGGACAGGATCTATGTAAAAAACGCGAATGCCAGTACCCCAACGACGCTGGCGCTGCGTCACTGGCGACATTTGTCCGATCATGCCCCCCTGAGCGCGGAGATTCGTGTATGAAAACTGGCTGGCGTGAAGGCAATCAAATTCAGCTACTGGAAAATGGCGATCAGTACTATCCCGCCGTATTTCACGCGATTGAGCACGCGGAGCAAAAAATCATTCTGGAGACCTTTATCTGGTTTGAAGATGCGGTCGGGAAACAGCTACATGCCGCACTGCTCGCTGCCGCACACCGCGGGATCGCCGCAGAGGTGTTGCTGGACGGCTACGGCTCACCGGATCTAAGCGACAGCTTTGTCGAAGAGTTAACCGCGGCGGGTATTGTTTTCCGTTATTACGATCCGCGCCCACGCCTGTTCGGGATGCGCACCAATCTGTTTCGCCGGATGCATCGCAAAATTGTGGTCATTGACGATCGCATCGCCTTCGTCGGCGGTATTAATTACTCCGCCGAACACATGTCTGACTATGGGCCGGAAGCCAAGCAAGATTACGCTGTGCGTGTTGAAGGTCCGATTGTGGTTGATATTCTGACATTCGTGCTGGAAAACCTGCCGGGACAAAGCGCCGTACGCCGCTGGTGGCGACGGCATCACCGGGCAGTCGAAAATCATCGCCCCGGTGAAGCGCAGGCGCTGTTCGTCTGGCGTGATAACGAGGAACACCGCGATGATATTGAACGCCATTATTTGAAAATGCTCGCGCAGGCAAAGCGGGAAGTGATTATTGCCAATGCCTATTTCTTCCCCGGTTATCGTCTGTTGCATGCCCTGCGTAAAGCAGCACGACGCGGCGTACGGGTAAAACTCATTGTTCAGGGCGAGCCTGATATACCCATTGTGAAAGTGGGTGCCCGGCTGCTGTATAACTATCTGGTCAAAGGGGGCGTCCACGTCTACGAATATCACCGCAAGCCGCTGCATGGCAAAGTGGCGCTGATGGACGATCACTGGGCTACCGTCGGGTCCAGCAATCTTGACCCGCTCAGTCTGTCGCTGAATCTGGAAGCCAATCTCATTATTCATGACCGTGCTTTCAATCAGATCCTGCGCGACAATCTGACTCCCATTATTGCGCAGGACTGCCAGCGAGTTGATGAATCAATGTTACCCAGACGCACCTGGTGGAACCTGACCAAAAGCGTATTAGCATTTCACTTTTTACGCCACTTCCCGGCACTGGTCGGTTGGCTACCGGCACACACTCCGCGCCTGACTGAAGTGGAGCCGCCAGCACAACCCGCGATCGAAACACAAGATCGCATTCAAACCGAGGATGCAGGAGGAAAAACCAGATAGCGAAGTTGGACGAAAAAGCGCGGGTAAAAACGAGGAAGCGATGGCTAAATCACCGTGACTGTAGTGCCGGATGGGGCTTAACGCCTTATCCGGCCTACTTTCGTTACAAGACTGTAGGCCGGATAAGCGTGGCGCCATCCGGCAACAGAGAATTAACGACGATTACCGAAAATACGCAGCAGCATCAGGAACAGGTTGATGAAGTCCAGATACAGCGTTAACGCCCCAAGAATGGCGTATTTACGCAAGTTGGAACTGTCGCGCAGGTCAATTTGCTCACCGATATTTTTCAGCTTTTGCGTGTCATAGGCGGTCAGGCCGACAAACACAATCACCCCAATGTAGGTCACCGCCCACATCAGCGCTTCGCTCTTCAGCCAGAAGTTAACCAACGAGGCAAGAACGATACCAATTAACGCCATAAACAGCATGTTGCCAAAGCCGCTGAGATCGCGTTTGGTGGTGTAGCCGTACAAACTCATGATACCGAACATCCCGCCGGTGACCACAAAGGTACTGGCGATAGACGAATAGGTATAGACAATGAAAATGCTTGATAGCGTCAGACCGGTTAACGCCGAGTAGAGCCATTCCAGCACTGAGCTTTTGCACCATGCCGGACAGGACAAATACCAGCGCCAGCTGTGCAATGATCAGCCCAAAGAAGGTAATTTTGCTGGAAAAGACAAACATCATCACCGCAGGCGTATTCGCCGCGTACCATGCAATAAACGCCGTCAGTAACAACCCACAAGTCATCCAGCCGTAGACCTGCGCCATGTAGGTTTGCAGGCCGGAACGGGCCTGCACAATAGAATCGGATCGTGGGAATCGGTCCATGACAATCTTCTGAGTCAGTATGTGCCTAAACCAATTGTACTCTACCAGCGTTTTGCTGCTTGCTTATCGCTGTCGCGGGCGTCGACCCAACGTTCACCTTCTGGCGTGGCTTCGCGTTTCCAGAACGGCGCACGCGTTTTCAGGTAATCCATAATGAACTGCCCGGCATCAAACGCGCTGCTGCGATGCGCACTGGTCACGCCAACAAACACGATTTCGTCACCCGGCCACAGTTCGCCAATACGATGGATCACCGTTACCCGGCCCAGCGGCCAGCGCGAACGCGCTTCGTCGACGATTTCCGCCAGCGCTTTTTCAGTCATCCCTGGATAGTGTTCCAGCGTTAACGCCTTAACGCTGTCACCGAGATTGTGATTGCGCACTTTACCGGTGAAAGTGACTACCGCGCCGTCTTCATCGCGCTCTGCCAGCCAGGGATACTCATCCCCGACGCGAAACGGCGCATGGCCAACAACAATTCGCGTTTCAGCCATTTTAGCCTCCGGTTACCGGCGGGAAGAAAGCGACTTCATCACCCGCGTTAAGAGGATGATCAAAACTGACCAGCGTCTGGTTTACCGCCGCCAGCAGCTTGCCGTCTTCCAGCGCCAACGCCCAGCGATCGCCTTTGCCCGCCAGATGCTGGCGCAGCGCTTCTACCGTTGGAAATTCAGCCGTCATTTCTAGCGCATCGGTGTTGACCAGTTCGCGTACCTGAGCAAAGAAGAGAACCTTAATCATGTGCATCCACCTTAAAATCCCCCGACTTGCCGCCGCTTTTTGCCAGCAGACGCACCGGACCAATCACCATATCCTTTTGCACCGCTTTGCACATATCGTAAATGGTCAACGCCGCTACGGAGGCCGCCGTTAACGCTTCCATTTCAACGCCGGTTTTACCGGTCAGGCGACACAGCGTTTCAATGCGTACGCGGTTGTGCTCCGGTTCAGCGTGAAGATTGACTTCCACCTTACTGAGCATCAGCGGATGGCACAGCGGGATAAGATCCCAGGTACGTTTGGCGGCCTGAATACCCGCAATGCGGGCCGTAGCGAAAACATCACCTTTATGATGACTTCCATCGATAATCATCGCCAGCGTTTCGCTACGCATGGTCACGAATGCTTCAGCACGTGCCTCGCGTACGGTTTCCGCTTTGGCGGAGACATCCACCATATGCGCTTCGCCAGCGGCGTTAATATGAGTCAGTTGCGACATACTTATTTCTTCAAATGTGGGTGGAAATTACACGGACGCGTACGGGCATCAAGCTGCGGCGCAATGATATTTTCCCAGGCGGTACGACACGCTTTGGTCGACCCCGGCATGGCGAAAATCAGCGTTTTATTGGCCACCCCGGCAACCGCTCGAGACTGCAGCGTCGCGGTACCAATCTCCTCAAAGGAGAGCATACGGAACACTTCGCCGAAGCCTTCGACTTCTCTGTCAAACAGCGGCAGCAGCGCTTCCGGTGCCTGGTCCCCTTCGGTTAACCCAGTGCCGCCGGTAATGAGCACCACTTGCACATCGTCACTGGCAATCCAGGCTGAAACCTGAGCGCGAATCACATAGCGGTTCTCTTTGACAATCGCCTTATCAACAATCTGATGACCCGCCTCCAGCGCCGAGTCGCGCAGATAATGGCCGGAGGTGTCATCTTCTTCGCCACGACGGTTGGAAACAGTAAGAATAGCAATGCGTGTCGGGATAAATTCAGCGCTTACCTGACTCATGAGAAACTCCTTTTAGCGATCAGCCGCCAATGTAAGATAAGTTTTGCGTAATACCGGTATTGTTCTGATGCAGGAAATGGGTCTGCTTTTTCTCCAGCAACGCGGCAGAGATACGTTCTTCAAGCGCAGCCTGCTGGGTGTCGTCGGTCAGCAAATCACGCAAGTTCACCCCGCCTTCACCAAATAAACACAGATGAAGCTTGCCAACAGAGGAAACGCGCAGACGATTACAGGTGGCGCAGAAGTCTTTCTCATAAGGCATGATCAGACCAATTTCACCAACATAATCAGGATGACAGAAAACCTGAGCCGGGCCGTCGCTGCGCTGTCGGATCTGGTGGATCCAGCCGCGACGCAGTAGCTCATCGCGAAGTACCTGTCCGGAGATATGGTGTTTACGGAAGAGAGAGCTGCCCTCGCCCGTTTCCATCAGTTCAATAAAACGCAGTTGGATTGGCCGAGGTTGGATCCACGCAAGGAAGGTGTCCAGCTGATGATGGTTTACGTCGCGCATCAGCACGGTGTTAACTTTCACTTTTTCAAAACCGGCATCGAAGGCGGCGTCAATCCCCGCCATCACCTGCTGAAACTTATCCTGCCCGGTAATGGCGTGAAACTGACGGGCATCCAGGCTGTCGACGCTGACGTTGAGTGCCGTCAGCCCGGCATCGCGCCATGCAGCAGCATCGCGCGCCAGACGATAACCATTGGTGGTTACCGCAATCTGACGGATAGCGTCGTTTTCACGTACGGCAGCAATAATGTCGGTAAAATCGCGACGCAGTGACGGTTCGCCACCTGTCAGACGCACTTTTTCCGTTCCCAGGCTGGCGAACGCACGCGTGACGCGGCGAATTTCATCAACGGTCAGAAAGCCGTTATTAGTCACACCACCTGGCTTATAGCCATCTGGCAGACAGTAAGTGCAACGAAAGTTACACACATCGGTAATCGACAAACGCAAGTAGTAAAACTTACGCGCGAATGCATCGGTAAGTTGAGAGCCCATGTACACCTTTCCAAATACGGGAGGCGAAGTCATTTCTTCCTGCGCCCTGGTGACAATCGTATTCACGTATCGTCACGGCCAAAGCACCGTATCATTTGACCCAGGTGCAGAGGCTAGAGTGTTTATACTCGTCATGCTTCGAGTACATTGTGGTTATGCCGATACTAGCGTGTAAATGACACTTTTGCCATGTACACTTTCGCTGTATAAATATGTATATAGCGGCATGATCGTGCAATTTCGCTACAGAATAAGCAAAAACCATCGTTTTGCATTGATATACATCATCTTGCTATCAGGTGGATGTCGTCAGAAAGGGGTAGATCGCAGAAAATTATTTTCTGCAGATGGCGACTGGATAATTGCTGAAAACACGCTATTTACGTTACTGTAACGCCGATCAATTGATATCAGGAATAACTATGCGCACTCGTACGCTGGCAGATCTGGATCGCGTTGTCGCTCTCGGCGGAGGGCATGGATTAGGACGCGTTCTGTCGTCACTTTCCTCTTTAGGTTCACGCCTGACGGGCATCGTCACGACCACCGATAACGGCGGTTCCACGGGGCGAATTCGCCGTTCAGAAGGCGGTATTGCCTGGGGAGACATGCGGAACTGCCTCAACCAGTTAATTACCCAACCAAGCGTCGCATCGGCGATGTTTGAGTATCGTTTTGGCGGTAATGGCGAACTTTCCGGCCATAACCTCGGAAATCTGATGTTAAAGGCGCTCGATCACCTCAGCGTGCGGCCTCTGGAAGCCATCAATTTAATTCGTAGCCTGCTAAAAGTTGATGCACATTTAATTCCCATGTCAGAACTACCGGTGGACCTGATGGCGCTCGACGATCAGGGACATGAAGTGTATGGCGAAGTAAATATCGACCAGCTCACTACCCTGCCGCAAGAATTAATGCTCTCACCTAAAGTTCCCGCCACGCGAGAGGCGATTGAAACCATCGCGGAAGCGGACCTGATCCTGATAGGACCGGGAAGTTTTTATACCAGCCTGATGCCGCTATTGCTGCTTGACGAAATGGCGCAGGCATTGCGTCGCACACCGGCACCAATGGTTTATATCGGCAATCTGGGACGCGAACTCAGCCTGCCAGCCGCCAGCCTGACGCTTGCCGATAAGCTGGCCATCATTGAGCAATATGTTGGTAAGAAGGTGATTGATGCGGTGATTGTCGGACCAAAAGTCGATGTTTCGGCCATGACCGACCGCATTGTGATTCAGGATGAACTGGAGGCCAGCGATATTCCCTACCGTCATGACCGTCAACTGCTGCATAGCGCGCTGGAGAAAGCGGTGCAGGCGTTAGGTTGAACGTATTTGCCTGATGCGCTGCGCTTATCAGGCCTACAAACACGATCTACCCTGTAGGCCGGATAAAGGGTTTACCCCGCCATCCGGCTACGCGTTAAGACGCCGCGATAAACAGCTCGCGCAGTTGATGCAACTGGTCGCGGATCGTCGCGGCCTCTTCGAACTCAAGGTTCTGGGCATGCTGCATCATCTGACCTTCTAACTCGTGAATCTTCTGCTGCAGCGCTTTCGGCGTCATGTCCAGCTCAACAACCTCGGATTTCGCCCCGGCACGCGACTTCCCTTTACCTTTCGCTTTGGTCTTCGCAATATTCTGACCCAGCGCCAGAATATCGACCACTTTCTTGTTCAGCCCCTGCGGCGTAATACCGTGCTCTTCGTTATACAGTTGCTGTTTCTCGCGACGACGTTCGGTTTCACCAATGGCCTTCGCCATCGATGCGGTAATTTTATCGCCGTAGAGAATCGCTTTACCGTTGATGTTACGCGCCGCTCGACCTATGGTCTGGATAAGCGATCGTTCCGAACGCAGGAACCCTTCTTTGTCCGCATCCAGAATCGCCACCAGAGAGACCTCAGGCATGTCCAGGCCTTCTCGCAACAGGTTGATACCAACCAGCACGTCAAACTCGCCCAGGCGCAAATCACGAATGATTTCCATACGTTCCACGGTATCGATGTCGGAGTGCAGATAGCGCACCCGCTCGCCATGTTCTTCGAGGTATTCGGTGAGATCCTCCGCCATGCGTTTGGTGAGCGTTGTGACCAACACACGTTCGTTAATCGCCGCACGGGTGCGGATCTCGGACAGCAGGTCATCAACCTGTGTCGCCACCGGACGCACCTCAATGACCGGATCCAGCAGGCCGGTCGGTCGTACCACCTGATCGACAACTTCATCACCGGATTTCTCCAGCTCATAGTTGCCCGGCGTCGCTGAGACGTAGATGGTTTGTGGGGCCAACGCCTCAAATTCTTCAAATTTGAGCGGGCGGTTATCCAGCGCCGACGGCAGACGGAATCCGTATTCGACCAGGGTCTCTTTACGTGCCCGGTCGCCACGGTACATGCCACCAATTTGCGGAATCGTAACGTGAGATTCATCCACCACCAACAGGCCATCGGCAGGCAGGTAATCAAACAGCGTCGGCGGCGGCTCGCCCGGACCGCGTCCGGACAGATAGCGTGAATAGTTTTCAATCCCCGAGCAGTAACCCAGCTCGTTCATCATTTCCAGATCGAACTGCGTACGCTGGCTTAAACGCTGTTCTTCTACCAGTTTGTTGTTCGCCAGCAGGATTTTGCGGCGCTCCGCCAGCTCGACTTTAATTTCTTCCATTGCCTGCACGATACGTTCGCGCGGCGTCACGTAGTGGGTTTTCGGGTAAATGGTGAAGCGCGAAATAGTGGATTCAACCTGCCCGGTTAGCGGGTCGAAAAGCGACAAGCGCTCAACTTCTTCATCAAACAGTTCAACACGCAGCGCGATATCGTCAGATTCGGCCGGAAAGATGTCGATCACCTCACCACGCACGCGGAACGTCCCGCGCTGGAATGCCTGATCGTTACGCGTGTATTGCAGTTCAGCAAGCCGGCGCAGGATCGCGCGCTGGTCGATAATCATCCCCACCGTCAGATGCAACATCATCTTCAGATACAGATCCGGATCGCCCAGACCATAGATCGCGGAAACAGAGGCCACCACCACCACATCCCGCCGTTCAAGCAGGGCTTTGGTCGCCGACAAACGCATCTGTTCAATGTGTTCGTTTACCGACGCATCTTTCTCGATAAAAGTATCAGAGCTCGGGACATAAGCCTCCGGCTGATAATAGTCGTAGTAGGAGACGAAATATTCCACTGCGTTATCCGGGAAGAACTCTTTCATCTCGCCGTACAACTGGGCTGCGAGGGTTTTGTTAGGGGCCAGCACCATCGTCGGACGCTGTAAATCCGCAATCACGTTGGCAATAGTGAATGTCTTCCCCGACCCCGTCACCCCGAGCAGCGTCTGATGCGCCAGACCATCCTCCAGCCCTTCTTCCAGGCGACGAATCGCCTCAGGCTGATCGCCAGAGGGTTTAAAAGCGGAATTCAGTTTGAACGGTTTACTCATGAGCAGCTACCTGAAGCAATGGGCGGGCAGGTGTGTAATTTTACTCGCAGCAGTATATTTTGCCAGTAAAATATACTGGATGAAAAAACAGTAACGCACCAGAATATTTCTGTTACGCCATCAGAATGCCCGTCAGAGCAGGCTAAAATTTTGGCGCTGGCGAGATAAAACACCAGTAAAAATGTGTTATCCCCAAACCAATGACTTTTTTAACATTTGTCAAGACGGCAGATGAAAGTTTTATGGCAACGCATGACACTTCCGCGACAGCCATTGCTTTTATCTAACATTCTGTATTTCAATAACTATTCTCTCGAGCCGTCTTTCGCATCAATTTAGTCGCAGGCCGCGTCTTCTCTCGCTTACATTGTGTTTTCTAACTCTAATACACAAGGTTATCCACAGGAATAGTGGATAACTGCCTCCAGCCCGTGCTGACTGCCGCCTGGCAAAAACACCGACTTGCTCTTTTCGGGTGGGATAAAAAAAAATTATCGCCATTTTTTTATATTTATCAGCCAACGGAGCCCTGGAGGCTGTCGAGATCTTGCTCGCATTTTCACCATTTACCTGCCTGCACCATCCCGACGCGACCAGGCACTGGCAATGTGCGCAAAATTAACCCGGATCGTTAAAAACCAGACATCGCTGCCGATGGATCACGCTATCCCGCTGTTTTTCGCGCATTTCCCATTTGTGGCAAGAGATTTGCAATTTTCTTCTGCTCCCCGGCCTGTCGGGCGGATAACTTCATGATGGAGAAAACCTATGTTGAGTCTTCGCGCAGTGAATCACTATTACGGTAACCAGCACACGCTATGGGATGTGGATCTCGACCTGCAGCCCGGCAAGTGTACTGGTGTGCTGGGACTTCCGGGGATGGGGAAAACGACGCTGGCCAATTGCATCATCGGCAATTTGCCTATCGAAAGCGGTACGATGGTCTGGCATCAGGCAGGCGCGCCACCGCGCGATCTGAGTCCGATCCCGGCGGCAAATCGCATTGCGCTGGGTATTAACTCCGTTTCACAACAGAGACGGATTTTTTCGCAACTGACGGTCGAGGAAAATCTGCATATTGCGCGCCAGGCGGTTGAAGAAAGCGAAACAATGAACAGCAGCGATATATACCGCCTCTTCCCACAGTTGTACAGTCTGCGTCAGACCAAAGGGGTTGCCTTATCAGAGGATAATCAGCACCAGCTCGCACTCGCCAGCGCGCTGGTTACACGCCCACGCCTGCTAATCCTCGATGAGCCTACGCGAGGAACGGGCCAGGCGTATATCCACAAGCTGGGGAACCTGATTGTGAGGCTAAGCCAGGAGTTGGGCATCGCCATAATGCTCGCAGAGCAAAGCCTGCCGTTTATTCGTCGGGTCGCTGATTGCTATTGCCTGTTACATCGCGGACGCAATGTGGCCCAGGGGCAACTGGCGCAGCTCAGCGACCCGTTTCTTAACGACTGGATGGCGCCAGAGGCAAAACGCTAAGGTCGAGATAGTGCCCTGTCGTTGCGCGTTCTGGCTCGTCCTCCAGCCATGGGATTTCCCCCAGCAGCGGAGCCGGAATCGCGCGTTTCAGCGTTGCCATATATTCAGCATGGCGTTTCCCTGGCGGAGTCACATCATTGGCGACCCACCCCGCCAGCGTCAACCCAGCCTGTTGTACCGCTTGCGCAGTCAGAATGGCATGGTTGATGCAGCCAAGCTTGACGCCAACCACCATAATCACCGGCAGTTGTTCTGTTTGTACCCAGTCAGAAAAACTCAGCGTGGGTGAAAGCGGCGTAAACCAACCGCCAGCGCCTTCCACCAGCACCCAGTCAGCCTGCTCTTCCAGCTTACGTAACCCCGCAGACATCACTGAGGCCTGAATAGGGCGACCTTCGTCAGCGCTGATGATATGCGGTGACGTGGGTTCGGCAAAGGTATAGGGATTGATTGCCGTATAGTGCACTGCCACAGCGCTGTTGCGCTGTAATGCCAGAGCATCGCTATTACGCAGACCCTCAGCCGTTATTTCACTACCGGACGCCACGGGCTTATAGCCGACCGTTCGATAACCCAATTGCCCCGCGGCCTGCAGGAGCGCACAGCTGGCAATTGTTTTACCAACCTCAGTGTCCGTCCCGGTGACAAAATACGTTCTGGTCACGTTGAATTACTCCTAAAAAAAGTTGATACGTCAGCGGGTATTTTCCCTGTACAGAGGGCCAGGCTAACTGTAACTGCTGCAGCTGTGAACGGGTCAGTACGCGCTGTTCGCGTCCATCATGGAGATGCGTCGCACCGATCCCTTTGAGCGAGCGCATGGCGCTCAACGCATCGTCAAACCACAGTGTCACCGGATGAAGCTGATACTCGACGTCCCAGCCATGCAGAGCCTTTTCAAGTTGCTCCACGGGCAAGAAACGGTTGGTGTGCTCCCGGTCATCTACCGCTTGCCACGCCCGGCGTAATTCCGGCATCGAGCCGTGTGCCAGGGTACTAAACGCCACCGTGCCTCCGGGGCGCACAACCCGGCAAAGCTCACTTAACGCGCCGTGTAAATCGCTGCACCACTGCACCGCCAGATTGCTCCAGGCCAGGTCAAAAGTGGCAGAGTTTTGAGGGATGGCTTCAATATCCGCCAGCAGATAGTGGTGGGCGGCATTTTGCCGCTGTGCCTCTGCCAGCATTTGTTCAGAAAGATCCAGTGCGCTGACTTCGCTTCCCTGCTCACGCCAGTAGCGACTCATGCGCCCTGGGCCGCACCCCGCATCCAGTACCCGTGCATAATTCCGTTCACCAAGCAGCGCCAGCAAGGCGTCGGCGCTTTGGCACTGTAGCCCGGCATGTTGTTCATAGTGGGAAGCGGCGCGTCCAAATGCAGCAGCAATGGCCTGCTTATTGACCTGCGCCATGCAGCACCTCCAGCAAGCGGTCGATATCCTGGCATTCATGCGCCTGCGTCAGCGTCAGCCGTAATCTGGCGGTGCCGACCGGTACCGTAGGAGGCCGGATGGCGGTCACCCAACAACCTTGGGCGCGTAAAACCTCCGCCAGTTGCAGTGCTTTATGGTTATCGCCCACGATCAATGGCTGGATGGCACTGTCTGAGTTTGCCAGCGTGAAATCCGCAATATCCAGGCCAGCACGAAAACGTTGGATCAACATGGCCAGTTTTTCCCGGCGTTCATCGCCCTCACGACTGCGGATCACTGCCAGCGCGGCACGCAATGCCTGCGCCTGAGCAGGCGGCATGCTGGTGCTGTAAATCAGATGACGGGCAAACTGCAGCAGATAATCGGCCACGCTGTCTGAACACAGGATTGCCGCGCCGCTGACGCCAAATCCTTTCCCGAAGGTCACCACTAACAGCTCTGGTTTCACCTGCTGTCGGAAGCATGAGCCACGCCCTTCCTCACCGCTAACGCCTATACCGTGGGCATCATCCACCAGCAACCACGCATTCTGGTGCTGCGCCTCAGCGTGAATTTCCGCCAGCGGTGCGCTGTCGCCATCCATGCTGAACACGCCTTCGGTCACCACCAACTGCTGCCCCGGACAGGGGGCAGACAGTAGACGAGCCAAATGTTGCGGGTCGTTATGGGTAAAACGGCGTAACACGGCGGGACTCAGACTGGCCGCTTCCAGCAACGACGCATGGCTGAGGCGGTCGGCGACAATCCGGTCATCTTTTCCCATCAACGCTGTGATCACCGCCTGGTTGGCGGCGAAACCGGAAATGAACAGCAATGCTCGTGAATAACCCAGCCATTGCGCCAGTTCGTCTTCCAGCGCCTGATGGGCGATGGAATAGCCGCTAACATGGCCTGAACCCCCGCTGCCGACGCCAAAACGTTCAGCCCCCTGCTGCCAGGCACAGACTATCTGCGGATGGTGACTCAACCCCAGATAATCGTTACTGGAAAAATTCAGATACTGACGCCCCTCGGCCAACAACCAGCGCCCTGCCCCCTGTGTCACCGCATAGCGGCGACGCAGAGCATCAGCAGAACGACGCAAAGTGAGCGCATCGTCAATTTTTTGCTGCCAGGTCATACGGTTGCCGCGTTGTAGTAGTCGTCGGTATCCGGGGTGCGCAACGCCTGCTCCAGACGTTGCTGCTGTTCGTTATCACCCGCCAGTACCGCCGTTTGCTGCGGATTCAGACCGAGTTTGCGGAATAAAAGCAGATCTTTGTCTTCGTTCGGGTTGGGTGTAGTGAGCAGTTTGCAGCCGTAGAAAATCGAGTTGGCCCCGGCCATAAAACACATTGCCTGGGTCTGTTCGTTCATCTGCTCGCGCCCGGCAGAAAGACGCACGTACGAGGTCGGCATCATGATGCGCGCGACAGCGATAGTACGAATAAAATCAAACGCATCCACATCGTCGTTATCGGCCAGCGGCGTGCCCTTTACTTTCACCAGCATGTTAATGGGGACGCTTTCCGGCGGTGTGGGTAGGTTCGCCAGTTGCAGCAATAAACCGGCACGATCGGTAACCGTTTCCCCTAACCCCACGATACCGCCAGAGCAGACTTTAATCCCCGCCTCACGCACTTTATCCAGCGTATCAAGTCGCTCCTGGTACGAACGGGTGGTAATGATATTGCCGTAAAATTCCGGCGAGGTATCGAGGTTATGGTTGTAGTAGTCCAGACCCGCGCTGGCCAGGCGCTGAGCCTGGGTTTCGTCCAACGTGCCCAGCGTCATACAGGCTTCCAGCCCCAGCGCTTTTACACCTTGGACCATCTGTTCCAGATAAGGCATGTCGCGCTCATGCGGATTCTTCCACGCCGCCCCCATGCAAAACCGTGTTGAACCTGCCTGCTTCGCCTTACGCGCGGAATCCAGAACCTGCTCAACTTCCATCAGACGCTCGGTTTCCAGACCGGTTTTATAGCGGGAACTTTGCGGGCAGTATTTGCAGTCTTCCGGGCAAGCACCGGTCTTAATCGACAGCAGCGTACTGACCTGAACCTGCCGCGGATCGAAATGCTGACGATGAACCTGCTGCGCTTCAAACAACAGATCCAATAGCGGTTTTTCAAATAATTCGGTGACTTGCGACATTGTCCAGCGAGAAGAATGAGCCATATTGGTATACGTTTCGTTGTTAGTTTGGTGTAGACTCGTAAACCTAAATCTTTTTAATTTGGTTTACAAGTCGATTATGACAACGGACGATCTTGCGTTTGACCAACGCCATATCTGGCACCCTTACACCTCCATGACCTCCCCGCTACCGGTTTATCCGGTGGCCAGTGCCGAAGGTTGTGAACTGATATTAGCCAACGGTGAGCGGCTGATTGACGGTATGTCGTCCTGGTGGGCGGCGATCCACGGTTACAATCACCCGCAGCTGAACGCCGCGATGAAAACGCAGATTGATGCCATGTCGCACGTGATGTTTGGCGGCATTACCCATGCCCCGGCTATTGCGCTGTGTCGCCAGTTGGTGGCGATGACGCCCGAGGCGCTGGAGTGCGTTTTTCTCGCGGATTCTGGTTCGGTCGCCGTGGAAGTTGCGATGAAAATGGCGCTGCAATACTGGCAGGCCAAAGGTGAATCCCGTCAGCGTTTCCTGACGTTTCGTAACGGTTATCACGGCGATACTTTCGGCGCAATGTCGGTCTGCGATCCCGACAACTCGATGCACAGTCTGTGGAAGGGTTATCTGCCGGAGAACCTGTTTGCGCCCGCCCCGCAAAGCCGCATGGGCGGCGAGTGGGACGAACTGGATATGGTACCGTTCGCCCGCCTGATGGCCGCGCATCGCCACGAAATTGCGGCAGTGATCCTTGAGCCGATTGTGCAGGGCGCTGGCGGCATGCGCATGTACCATCCTGAGTGGTTAAAGCGCATCCGTAAGATGTGTGACCGTGAAGGTATCCTGTTGATTGCCGATGAAATCGCCACCGGATTTGGTCGCACCGGCAAAATGTTTGCCTGTGAACACGCCGATATCACCCCGGATATTTTGTGCCTTGGCAAAGCGTTAACCGGCGGGACAATGACCCTTTCCGCCACTCTGACCACCCGCCAGGTCGCGGAAACCATCAGCAACGGTGAAGCCGGATGTTTTATGCACGGCCCGACTTTCATGGGCAATCCACTGGCCTGCGCCGTCGCCTCCGCCAGCCTGTCGTTACTCGAAACCGGCGAGTGGCGCTCGCAGGTAGCGAACATAGAAGCGCAACTGCGGGCAGAGCTCGCCCCGGCGGCAGATTCCCGTTGGGTCGCCGACGTGCGCGTGCTTGGTGCCATCGGCGTCATCGAAACCACGCATCCGGTGAATATGGCCGCGTTACAGAAGTTCTTTGTCGAACAGGGCGTGTGGGTAAGACCGTTTGGTAAGCTCATTTATTTGATGCCGCCGTACATCATCAAGCCCGAACAACTGTGTCGTCTGACCCAGGCCGTCAACGAGGCTGTGCGCAATGCAACATTTTTTAGCGATTAACCAGCGGTAAGCTCTACGGTTTCTGGCTACACTTTTTGGCTAACGAGAGGAGTCAGCATGAAACTAATCAGTAACGATCTGCGCGATGGCGAAAAGCTTCCTCATCGCCACGTCTTTAACGGCATGGGATATGACGGGGATAATATTTCCCCGCATCTGGCATGGGATGATGTGCCCGCCGGGACTAAAAGCTTTGTCGTGACCTGTTACGATCCTGATGCGCCAACCGGCTCCGGCTGGTGGCACTGGGTGGTGGTAAATCTGCCTGCAGATACCCGGGTTTTACCACAAGGTTACGGCTCGGGGCTGGTTGCGTTGCCGGAAGGCGTGCTGCAAACACGCACGGATTTTGGTAAAGCAGGTTATGGTGGCGCTGCGCCGCCGAAGGGGGAAACCCACCGCTATATCTTTACGGTTCATGCGCTGGATGTGGATCGTCTTGATGTCGATGAGGACGCCAGCGGCGCGATGGTTGGATTTAACGTCCATTTCCACTCGCTCGCCAGCGCCTCAATTACGGCGATGTTTAGCTAACCTCCGTGCCGGATGGCAACGCTAACGCGTTTTATCCGGCCTACGAGCTGGTTTGTAGGCCGGATAAGCGCCAGCGCCATCCGGCATTTTTACAGAAACTCCGGAACTAAATGCAGCAACGCGCCCTGCGCTAACAGTTCGGTCGCGCACTCGATATCCGGGGCAAAAAAACGGTCCTGTGTATAGTGGGCAACCTGCTCACGTAGCGTCTGGCGCGCCTGCTCCAGCAGCGGGCTTGAGGTTAACCCTTCACGCAGGTCAATCCCCTGACACGCCGCCAGCCACTCTACGGCAATCACGCCGCGCGTATTTGCTGCCATCTCCCACAGTCTGCGGCCCGCCGCTGGCGCCATTGAGACATGATCTTCCTGGTTGGCGGAGGTTGGCAGGCTGTCCACGCTATGCGGATGCGCCAGCGCTTTGTTCTCGCTCGCCAGTGCGGCCGCGGTGACCTGGGCAATCATAAAGCCGGAGTTCACCCCGCCGTTTTTTACCAGGAACGGCGGCAGTTGCGACATGTGTTTATCCATCATCAGCGCAATACGTCGCTCCGATAACGAGCCGATTTCGGCAATCGCCAGCGCCAGATTATCTGCCGCCATCGCCACCGGTTCAGCATGGAAGTTACCGCCAGAAATGACATCCCCCTCTTCGGCAAATACCAGCGGGTTGTCGGAAACCGCGTTGGCTTCGACCAACAGAACATCCATTGCCTGGCGCATTTGCGTCAGACACGCCCCCATCACCTGCGGCTGGCAGCGCAGAGAATACGGATCCTGCACTTTCTCACAGTTATGATGCGACTGCGAAAGCGCGCTGGTGTCAGTTAATACGTGACGATACAGCGTCGCGGCATCAATCTGCCCACGCTGTCCTCGTGCGGCATGAATACGGGCATCAAACGGACGACGAGAGCCCAGCACGGCTTCGGTGGTCAGCGCCCCGCACACCGTTGCAGACGCGAACAGCTCCTGAGCTTCAATTAATCCGCGCAGCGCAAAGGCGGTGGACGCCTGAGTTCCGTTGAGCAGCGCCAGCCCTTCTTTCGCCTCCAGCGTAATCGACTCCAGCCCGGCCTTTTTCAGCGCTTCGGTCGCCGGGAGCCATTCCCCCTGCCAGCGCGCTTTGCCTTCTCCGAGCAGCGTCAAAGACATATGCGCCAGCGGCGCCAGGTCACCCGATGCCCCCACTGAGCCTTTCGCCGGAATGAGCGGGTACACCTCGGCATTCACCAGCGCAATCAGCGCTTCAATCACGCTCAGGCGAATACCGGAAAAACCGCGCGCCAGGCTGTTGATTTTCAGCACCATAATCAGACGCACCATCGCGTCGTCCAGCGCCTCGCCGACACCTGCCGCATGGGAAAGCACCAGCGAGCGCTGCAAATTTTGCAAATCTTCCGTGGCGATACGGGTCTGGGCCAGCAGGCCAAAGCCAGTATTAATGCCATACGCCGTACGGCCTTCAGCGACAATGTTATTGACGCAGGCGACGCTGGCGTTGATAGCATCAATCGCGGCAGCATCGAGGCTCAATTTGACCGGCTGCTGCCAGATGTCGCGTAGTTGCGCAAAGCTCAGATGACCCGGTGTTAATGTCATGGTGTTCATATCAGCGTTTCTCCTGCGTCGCAGCAATCATCGGCAAATTCAGCCCTTCTTCGACGGCGCATTCCACCGCAATGTCATATCCGGCGTCGGCGTGACGCATCACCCCGGTCGCCGGATCGTTGTGTAAGACCCGGGCGATACGCGCAGCGGCTTCATCGGTGCCATCGCAAACAATCACCATCCCGGCATGCTGGGAGAAGCCCATTCCTACCCCGCCACCGTGGTGCAGTGACACCCAGGTCGCGCCGCTGGCGGTATTAAGCAGCGCATTCAGCAGCGGCCAGTCGGATACGGCGTCAGAACCGTCGCGCATGGCCTCGGTTTCGCGGTTCGGGCTGGCAACGGAGCCAGAGTCCAGATGGTCACGGCCAATAACAATCGGCGCGGATACTTCACCGCTGCGCACCATTTCATTAAACGCCAGCCCCAGTTTTTGCCGCCATTCCAGACCGACCCAGCAGATACGCGCCGGTAAACCCTGGAAATTAATCCGCTCACGCGCCATATCCAGCCAGTGGTGCAGATGCTTATCATCAGCCACGATCTCTTTCACTTTGGCATCGGTTTTATAAATATCCTGCGGATCGCCGGAAAGCGCCACCCAACGGAACGGGCCTATGCCGCGACAGAACAACGGTCGAATGTAAGCAGGTACGAAGCCGGGGAAATCAAAAGCGTTTTCCACGCCCATCTCTTTGGCCATCTGGCGAATGTTATTGCCGTAATCAAACGTCGGCACGCCCATTTTGCTAAACGCCAGCATCGCCTCAACGTGCGTTGCCATGGAGCGTTTCGCCGCCTGCACCGTGCCCTGCGGATCGGACACCGCTTTTGCCTGATACTCATCCCAGCTCCAGCCGGACGGCAGATAACCGTGCAGCGGATCGTGGGCGCTGGTCTGGTCGGTGACCATATCCGGGCGCACACCGCGCTTCACCAGTTCCGGCACAACGTCGGCGGCGTTAGCACACAGCGCAATGGAGACCGCTTTACCCTCGCGGGTGTATTTGTCGATACGCGCCAGCGCATCGTCAAGCGATGTCGCCTGCTCGTCGACGTAACGGGTACGCAGACGGAAATCGATTCGGCTTTGCTGGCATTCAATGTTCAGCGAACACGCCCCCGCAAGCGTAGCGGCTAACGGTTGCGCACCACCCATGCCGCCCAGCCCGGCGGTCAGAACCCAGCGTCCGCTCAGGTTACCCTGATAATGCTGACGCCCGGCCTCAACGAAGGTTTCATAAGTGCCCTGTACGATGCCCTGGCTGCCGATGTAGATCCAGCTCCCGGCGGTCATCTGGCCGTACATCGCCAGCCCTTTGGCATCCAGTTCATTAAAGTGTTCCCAGGTAGCCCAATGTGGCACCAGGTTGGAGTTGGCAATCAGCACGCGCGGTGCGTTGTCGTGAGTTTTAAATACGCCTACCGGTTTGCCGGACTGGACCAGCAGGGTTTCATCAGATTCAAGTTCGGTCAGTGCCTTGACGATGGCGTCATAGCACTCCCAGTCCCGCGCGGCGCGGCCAATCCCGCCGTACACCACCAGCTCATGCGGATTTTCCGCCACATCGGGATCCAGATTATTCATTAACATGCGCAGCGGCGCTTCGGTCAGCCAGCTTTTGGCCGTTAAGGTGGTGCCGCGTGGGGCACGAATATCCTGCTGACGATATTTGCTATGGGACATGACAGAAAACTCCTCGCGAACGTCGGATAGATAAGTAACATATACTTGTCTATACAAGTCACCGCAAGGATGATTTTAACAATTAAGATACATTTTTATTATATTGCGTCAGCAATCACGGTTTTCATGTCCTGTATCAGGACATAAACCGCCCTTGCAGGCGATAGCGGGAACCCGGGAACAGCAAACGGGCATGAGAGACAATAGAAGACGCAGACCAGGTCTTGCGGCGGATCAGCAGGCAGGGATCGTGTTCTTTGATATTCAGCAGCGCGCACTCTTCAGCGCTGGCACGTACCGCTTCAACAATATGCTCACCTTCCGTTAAAGGGGCTATCAGCGACAGGTAAGCGTGTGGCGTAGTCTGGCTGTAATCCTGCGCCAGATACTCCGGCACAATTTCGGCATTCACGCAGCGATCTTCAATCTGTACCGGCAGATCGTTCTCGTAGTGCACCATGACAGAGTGAAAAATAGAGGTGCCTTCTTTGACGTTTAATACCAAAGCCTGCTGCGCGTTTGCCCGGGTTCTTTCCAGCGTCAGCACTTCGCACCGGTGCAGATGCTGACGGGCGTTGATTTCATCCGCGATGCTGCGAATTTCAAACAGCGCAGACTGACCTTTTGGCTCGGCGACAAACGTCCCCACGCCCTGCAAACGCACCAGTAAACCTTCATCCGTTAACTCACGCAGCGCCCGGTTGATGGTCATGCGGCTGAAACCATACTGCGCCACCAGCTCTGCCTCAGACGGAATGCGATCGTGAGGTTGCCAGATACCGCTGGCAATTTTTTCGCTGATCTCCTGTTTGACCTTTTCGTAAAAAGGAGCCGGAGCAGAACGGGATGGGAGCATGCGTGAGCCTTCCTTAAGCTGAAAATGTGAGTGGGTACAGTTTACAGGCATTACCCGAACCTGATAAGCGCTACGCCATCAGGTATGTCAGTGCCACCAGTGGGCGATTTGCCAGCCTAATCGCGCCGCAACCCGCGCAGCCCTGCCATCATCATCAAAACGCGGGTTAAACTCAACCATATCTACCGCCTGGAGTTTACCGCTGCGACAAAGAGGTTCAATCAGCCCCAACAACGTCGCCAGCGGGACACCCAACGCGGCAGGCGCGGATACGGCGGGCATTTCCCACACCGGCAGCACGTCGAGGTCGATTGTCAGATAGATGACATCCATGTTTGCAACAAATTGCGCCAGCTGCGCCTGCGCCGTATCACAATGCAGATCCTCCACTACGGTCACACCGAGCCGCTGGGCCTCATCCCACAGCGCCTGGGTATTCGCTGCCCGACTGACGCCAACGCAGGCGTAATGAAATTCACGCTGCTGTTGCTCACAGAGGTGCGCCAGTTGACGAAACGGCGTACCGGAAGTGGGTTGTTCGGCGTAGCGTAGGTCCAGGTGCGCATCGAGGTTAACAATCCCCACTTTTGCCTGCGGGAAGGCATCCAACACCCCTGCACCATGCGCAAATGCCGTTTCATGTCCCCCGCCCAACACGAAGGTGCGCATCTCCGCCTGCAGGCAACGCTGCACCGCTGTACGCAGCGCCTGCTGAGCACCTTCAAGGTCGGGAGCCTGGGCCACAATGTTTCCCAAATCGACCAACCGTTGATGACCCGCGTGACTGGCTAAATTGGCCAGTGCTTTACGCAGCGCGTCCGGCGCTCCGGCAGCTCCCGTGCGCCCCTGATTACGTTTAACACCTTCGTCGCAGGCAAACCCGAGCAACGCTATCTGCTCGCGATACATTTCTGGGCTAAACGTCGGGCTCTGGGTGATAGTCTGAAACAGGCGCAGCGCATTCGGCGATTCGGCCCGGTCATCACGTCCCTGCCACAGCGCAGGAGAAGCGGGTTGCCAGTTGGTCATAATGGTTGCCCTTTAAATACACGTTGATAGATTGGGTTGCGACCAGGTTCATAGAGAATTTCGACCGGGAGTTCGGCATCCCACACCACAAAGTCGGCCACAAACCCCGCTTTCAGTTGACCGTGAGTGGCATGACGCCCCAGCGCGCGGGCAGCATGACGGGTTACCCCCGCCCATGCCTCTTCCGGCGTTAAGCCAAACTGTACACAGGCCATATTCATCGCCCAGTGCAGGCTAATAAACGGGCTGGTGCCGGGGTTGTAGTCGGTCGCCACCGCCATCGGAACCTGATACTGACGTAATAACTCGACTGGCGGATGCTGTTTCTCTTTGAGGAAATAAAAAGCGCCGGGCAATAGCACACCGACCGTACCGCTTTGGCTCATCGCCGCCACGCCCGCTTCATCCAGATATTCAATGTGATCGGCGGATAAGCCGTGATAGCGGCTTACCAACTGCGCCCCGCCCAGTAATGACAGTTGTTCGACATGACCTTTAACCGGGATACCCAACGCCTGCGCGGCCTGAAAGACGCGTTCGCTCTGCGCCAGCGTAAAGCCCACGGTTTCACAGAACAGGTCAACGGTTTCAAATAAACCCTGTTCCCACAACTGCGGCAAAATAGTCTCGCAAACCAGCGTAATGTAGCTATCGGGATCATCGCGATACTGCGCCGGTGTGGCATGTGCAGCTAACAGCGTTGGGCTTATTTCGACGGTATTTTCTGCCGCCAGCGCAGCCACGACGCGTAAAATTTTCTCTTCTGTCGGCAAATCCAGACCGTAGCCGGATTTTATTTCCAGCAGCGTAACACCTTCTTTGATCAGCTGTTCCATCCGCTGATGGGCTACCTGTAAGAGTTGTTCATCGGAGGCGCTGCGCGTCGCCGACACGGTGGCATTAATCCCCCCACCCTGAGCGCTTATCTGCTGGTAGGAGACACCATTTAGCCGCTGCTCCCATTCACCTGCGCGGTTTCCGCCAAAGACAAGATGCGTATGGCAATCAATCAGGCCAGGCGTAATCAGCCTGCCCTGCATATCAAAAGTATTGTCATGTGTGAGATATAACGATGATTCCGGGACGATATCGCGAATCTTGCCCTGGCGGACGATCAGCGCATGACCATCCACCAGCCCATACGGGGTATCACGTTCAGGATCCATGGTCGCCAGGCGGACATTACGCCAGATAGCATCATCAGGGAAAAATTGCTGCATTCGACTCACCACTTGTCATAGGTTGTATAGACATTTATTTTGCATCCTGTGGATGTTGTCAACCTGAAGGACCAAAATTGTTATCTAATTGTGATATAAGGACTCTCTACACCCGAGATTGCTGCTATAAAAAACAACTTTTTACCTTTTCGCCTTCCCGTTTCGCTCAACTTAGTATAAAAAAGCAGGCTTCAATGGATAACTTTCAAAGCCCGGAGCAACCTGTGAACATTTCATCAGTTTCCCGTCTGGCGCTGGCTATGGCTTTTGGCGTGACGCTGACCGCCTGTAGCTCTACACCGCCCGATCAAATTCCTTCCGATCAGACCGCGCCAGGAACGTCTATGCGCCCGATTCTGTCGGCCAATGAAGCGAAAAATTTCGTCGCTGCGCACTATTTTTCCGCACTGACGCCAAACACTGCGCCGTGGAGCCCCTCTTCTATTACTTTGCCCGCGCAGCCTGACTTCGTCGTTGGCCCGGCAGGCACCCAGGGCGTGACGCATACCAGCATTCAGGCCGCGGTTGATGCGGCAATCATTAAACGTACCAACAAACGTCAGTACATCGCGATTATGCCAGGTGAGTATCAGGGCACGGTCTACATCCCGGCAGCAACGGGAAGCCTGACGCTGTACGGTATGGGCGAAAAACCGCTGGATGTGAAAATTGGCCAGGCTATTGATGGCGAAATGAGCACCGCGGACTGGCGTCGTACGGTGAACCCAGGCGGTAAATATATGCCGGGTAAACCTGCGTGGTATATGTATGATAATTGCCAGAACAAGCGCGGCACCAACATCGGCGTGATGTGTTCTGCTGTCGTCTGGTCGCAGAATAACGGCCTGCAATTGCAGAACCTGACCATCGAAAATAACCTCGGTGACAGCGTTGATGCGGGTAATCACCCGGCCGTTGCGCTGCGTACCGATGGCGATAAAGTGCAGATCGACAAGGTTAACATTCTGGGACGTCAGAACACCTTCTTCGTGACCAACAGCGGCGTACAAAACCGTCTGGAAAGCGATCGTCAACCGCGTACGCTGGTAACCAACAGCTACATTGAAGGCGATGTGGATATTGTTTCTGGTCGCGGCGCGGTGGTATTCGATAACACCGATTTCCGCGTAGTAAACTCCCGCACCCAGCAGGAAGCGTACGTGTTTGCACCGGCTACCCTGTCCAACATCTACTACGGTTTCCTCGCCACTAATAGCCGCTTTACTGCAGCAGGCGATGGCGTAGCGCAGTTGGGTCGCTCGCTGGATGTCGATTCGAACACTAACGGTCAGGTGGTTATCCGCGACAGCGTGATTAACGAAGGCTTCAACATGGCGAAACCCTGGGCTGACAGCGTTATCGCAAAACGTCCGTTTGCCGGGAACACCGGTGCGGAAGATGACAAAGGTGAAATTCAGCGCAACCTGAACGACACCAACTTCAACCGCATGTGGGAATACAACAACCGCGGTATCGGTAGCAAAGTGGTCGCAGAACCGAAGCAGTAACAGCGAAAAGGGATGGCTTACCGCCATCCCTGAACATGCCTATCTACTTATTGCACCAACACTGCCCGGTTGCTGTAAAGGCGGTTGAGTTCTTTTCTGCTGAGTCCGCGTTCTGAAGTCTTGCTTTGAGGTAAATCATCTGCGGGCTGTACAGCGACAGTTTCTTTTGTTTTTGTTCTGGATTCTTTATATTCTTTCACAAGACTGAACAGTTTTTCAGAATGCGTTTTAAGGTCTCCATTCTGCATCTGTTTAATTTCAACTTCATCATGAGCATTAAAAAATGCCGTAACAAACCTATCGAAATTGTCTTCCAGATGTACTTTTGTCATGGCATTGAGATCGTCACCCTTCATTGCAGCATCATCATTCATTGCAATTCGATTTAACATCGCCGCCGCAGAATGAAAAAGACAGTTACCATCACCGTTTACCTGAACAGGTTTCATTGATGATGGGCTAAAGCCATCATAATGTCCGTTTTTTAAAAATACGTAAATATCCTTGTTAGTTTCCAACTCTGACCCAATATTTAATCCTCTACTTACAAATCCCGAGTTAAAGTTAACACGACCAAGAAGTCCATTACCATGTCCATCGTTCAAAACATGGAGACGAATGCCTTGACTTGCCAAATATGAATAAAGAGCTAAAACAGCTATTTCGCCATCAATTTGTGAATGGAATTTCTTGAAATCAATCGCATCGAGAATTTTCGTCTTTAAATCTGACATTTCACTTGTAATATCTACAACATCTTTAACTTGCTGAGGTTGGTTAACAGTATCTGCTGAGGTCAAAGTTCTATTTTGAGATTCAATATTTACAGTATCTCGATCACTTACTACTACACGTTCATTTTTTTGAGTCGCCGCCTCCTGAGCCACATCAGTGATACTATTTTCATTATTACCTTTATCTGAAGACATTAATGCGATATCAGGCTTAATATTTTTTTCTACTTTAGAAGCAGTTTGCAATTTATTAGCAGAACTTTCCGTTGATGGCAGTGTTGCGGACAACTCCCTTAATATAGCATCCAGATCAGGTGCCTCTTGCTTTTTCGGTACATTTGGATTAGGGGTATCATCCAAATCCAACATTAGATTGAGTAAATCGGCATCTTGCGCTACACCAGTGGATATAGAATCTGAAGCCATAACCTGAGGAATATACTCCCCATTTTCAATTCGTCCTTCGCTATGGCTGTAAACTTTCGAAACAATCGCATTATCGCCATTAATAACAGCCGTTTGCAAAAAACCATCCTTAGTCATGCGAAAGGCGGTCCCTTCAGGTATGCGCAAAATAACTTTATTCAAATGCCCCAGGTTTATTATTTTTTCTTTTAAGGCATCCAGACTTTGCTTCTTGTTTAAGTACTCCTTATACTCAGAACTGTTTTCATCAATTGGCCTTCTGACATCTACTTGATTTACAATAGTTGCTAGATCTCGAGAAAAAAGCATACCCTCTGCTTTATCTTTGATGAATTCTGAAGAAATAGAACCTTGTTCTATTTCTCGTTTTTTACCGCCTTTCACATGTAACTCATGACTAATAACATTAAAAATATCAATTTCTTTTCTATGTATTTCATTTACTCCATTTTTTCTAGTGACCAGTTGAGCCGAACCATCACTATGCATGATGATGTTGATAGCTTTGGGATTAACATTAAAGTTTTTAACATCCAGGATATTAATATCCTGGCCAAAAGCACCTTTCACATAGAATTTAAGAGCCTGTATAGTCACTTCATCTTTTATATCTGGAGTGATGATAGCTCTCGTAGCATGATCAATCATTTTTTCAACAAACAATATGTTATTGGATTTATATTGATCATCCTTGTTTTTTTCTGAAGGTACAACTCGCCAGGTAGACATATCAATCACAGGCTGAATATCTCCATTCAGGTCATACTGAATAATGACATCCTTACCTTCTTTTTTATAAGCAAGGCTTAGTCCCAGTCCCGTATCGTTGGCTGTAATATCATACAACCCTTTATTTGCGCCCGCATCAATATAAATTTTTTTAATTTTCTCCCAATGTTTTTCGTACGCCTTACCGTTATTTCTGTGTCTATAAGATTCCCGAAGTAACGCCACATCTTTGTGATCCAACCGGGCGTAAGAAGGGCCGCTTTCATCCTGATTAGCGATTGCACTGGTACGCAAAAAAGCGGCTTCTGGGGCCGTATTTGCACTCATTAATTTCTTTAACTGCTCTACCAATTCATTAAATTGCGTTGCTAATGTCTGAGCATGATTCAATAATTGTGATTTATTTCCACTATCACTATTGTTAATTTGTGCTAACCGTTCCTGGGCTTGTACAATCACCCGCTCAGATTCTTTCCCAACATCCTGTGGACGTTGCTCATCCGTTTCGAGGTTATTTACCAGCGTATTTAATTGCCCTACCAATTCATTAAGTTGCGTTGCTAATGTCTGAGCATAATTCAATAATTTTGATTTATTTCCACTATCACTATTGTTAATTTGTGCTAACCGTTCCCGGGCTTGTGCAATCACCCGCTCAGGTTCTGTCCCAACATCCTGTGGACGTTGCTCACCCGTTTCGAGGTTATTTACCACCATGTTTAATTGTTCAGCCAAAGACTGGGTCATCGATAGAGCATTCGGTATATTGTCTTCTTTAAGCCAATTCACCACTGTTTTTATTTGGATTGCCAGTTCCTGTGCAATCTGCATAGCTGAAAGCACATTCTTTTGCCTACTCGGTTGTTCAGCATGACCCCTTACCGCTACAAATTTTTCTTTAATTTCTTCCGGTCGTTTTGGTATTATCATGTTTAACGCATTCTGCGTTACAGGACGTAAATTACTTTCCAGTTTATTTATCCCTACTTTTTCTAAATGCGAAAGATAATAACTGAACTGACTGGTCATTTTTTTAGCTTCATAGGAATAAAGTTTAGCCAGGAATTTATCATTATCCGAAGCGGTTCCAGATTTGATCTTGTCCTGACGAGCCTTGGACATAAGGCTGAATAGCTCAATATAATAGCTAAAGTAAAACATTTTATCTTGTGCGCTGCTACGGGCTATCATCTGACCGATACTTTCGCGATATTGTTTTACCATAGTATCTCTTATTTTTTTACCTTGATACACAGATAAATTATCGAAATAGCTGCGAATAGTACTAACATTATTAACGTTTTCATTTATGCCAATAAATCGGATAGTAGCTTCACTTCCTCTATTGCAATGACTAACGGCAATCTCTAAACTCTCTCTTTTCCTGGATAACTCTTTTAATTTATGCCGAATATCCTTTATCTCTTTACGCATTGATGACTTCCCGGCAGCCTCAAGCTTTATTTTATTAGACAGTAAGCCATTAATTTCCTGTTTTACTTGCTCGAGGTCTTTTGCGTATGAATGCGTTTTTTCCACTTCTAAAATCAATGGGTTATGGCTTAATAAATCAGCATAGTGATTTATAATTTCATTTTCATTTCCTGGACCAACCTTAAAAAGGCAATTGGTTATCATATCTTCGCATTTGGCTACATCTGTTTTATTCTCTCTAATAATGCGCAGCAGTGAAGATAATTCCTCACCTGCCTTGTGTCCAAGAGGGTCATTAGTGGTAAATATTTTATTTTTCTGATTTTCCATTGAAAGTATATTTTTGCGATCTTTTGCTATTTCTTCAATAATGGGGAGATATTTACGTAACATCGTTGGCGAGAAACGCCTGAGGCTCACACCATCCTTTACGCACTGAATAATAACCGTTATTTCAGCCTGCTCAGATGTGGATAGCGCTTGCAAAGCATGCTTTGCATGCCGCCCATACAAATTTCTAAGTTTACGTAAAGATCCTCTTGTTTTGTCCTCCGAGCGAATTTTTACGAACGTCAACTCAGGGTGCAATAAAGGTATGAGATGCCTTTTGGCAACACCACCTTCTATGTAACGACCCTCATTATTTGTCCATCCAGAGTTTAAAAAATACATCCTGGCTTCATCATTCATATTCCCTTTGCGATCAATATGGACCATATTGTTGACATCTTTATCTGCCAGTATATGAACGATACTATCTCGTAGCGTTCTTACGGCATCCAAGCCGTATTGTCTTTCCGTTTCAGAATAAATAGTAATAATGTCCTCCCGTACACTGCGAAAAGCGGCTTGAGCGGCATCATTTTTACTCTGGGCTTTATCTGCGTCTTTTCTTGCCTTTATTGCATAGGCCTTTTCTTTGTCAGTAGCATCACTCTTTTTAGCCGCACCTTCAGCCTTGACTGCCATTTTTTCGGCCTTCTGAAGGTTATGGGCAGCATGATCAGCACTTTCCTTTCTTTTGTTTAACCTATTTTCAATGTCATTTAAAGAAAGTGAATTCATATTTCTACTGTCAAATCTATTGTATTTATCAATATTCGTAGGGAAATCACGATCGGTATTCAGCGTTCGCCGACCAATAATATCATTGAGTGGTATTATCGTTTCCTGTTTTACCTCCGCTAGATTTCCACGCCCCCCCTGACTCTCATCGATAAATAAAATAATCTCACCACCCTTAGCCATTGTTCCCTCATACTTATTGGCATTAGTGGATTTTTCAGGGGTAGTAGCCAGAATATGGTTCCATGGAATAAATTTCTTCTCACCTTTTGGAGAAGAGGGGAATGTAATTCCGTTAACATCTACTGTATAAGTGTCTTTTTTATACTTTGCTTCTGAAAGAATAGTGATAATCTCTTTTTTCGTCAATGTTCTGGCTATAACGTCTTCCTTGCCTCGTTTAGCTATGCAAAACTCAACCTGACCAATTGAATCAAAAGAGGGCTTAACTATTACATTTTGGCCATTAACAGACATTTGTACCTCGCATCCAGCGTATAACGGAAGAATGCGATTACCACGAGTGTTTATAACTCCATTATTATTTTTAATTTCATTAATAAATTCTTTGTTAGTTTTATTTTCTAATTTTGCATGTTCAATTTTTCCTTTGTTACTTTGATGACGTTGAACCTGAATCGATTTATGATGATGTTTGTGATGGACATTCGCTTTATCTAATTCATGGGAGTTATTAATTTTGCAGATCCCATCAGATACATTTATCTTTTTATCTGACTGTTTTACTGACTGGAGATTATCAGCAAGATGCCTCCTTCTCTCCACTGGCGGTCTTTTTTTTACAATGTTTTTATCTGCTAATTTATCACAAATAGATCTACTTGCAGCACTGAAACTTAAATCAGACATATATATACCCCATATAGGAAAGAAAATATTTTTCACATTGAGAGAATTAATAATTAACACCGCTAATATTATAAAAACAAATAATAATTACATTCGCGAAATTAATGTAAAAATAACTCTGCGGGGTTATTAATACTATAAAAGCACATTAAAAGATTATAAAAAATGCTCCAATTTTTGGTAGAAAAGCATTTTTTTCGAAAGCAGGCGCTGGTATTCAGCGCTGAAGAAAAAGAGGTACAGGCCGTCAGCAGAAACGCGAGTACAACTGACTATAGAAGGGGATCAAACAGACAGAAACAGCAAAAGCATTCGCAATCAATCTTACAGATAGCGACGCCCGCTAACGGGCGTCGCTATTGTTAGTACGCGTTAATCACCACCCACATCGGACCTTGCCCTACCGCGTAGCGACCTTTCTCCGTCAACAGGCCTTGTTCGCCTGAAATCTCATACACCGCGATATGGTGCGATTTTTGCCCGGCGGCGATCAGGTATTTCCCACTGTGGTCGATATTAAAACCGCGCGGCTGGATTTCGGTCGGCTGGAAGCCTTCTTTCGTCAGCACACTCCCATCTTCTGAGACGCTAAACACCGTAATCAGGCTGGCGGTACGGTCACAGGCATACAGATGACGACCATCTGGCGTAATATGGATATCTGCCGCCCAGCGGGTATCAGAGAAATCAGCAGGCATCATATCCAGCGTCTGTACGCACTCAATCTTGCCGTACGGATCTTTCAGTTCCCAGACGTCAACGGAGCTGTTCAACTCATTCACGCAGTAGGCATATTGCTGATTCGGATGGAATGCCATATGGCGCGGGCCTGCGCCTTCAACGGTAGTCACTTCCGCCGGCTCCTGCGCGACCAGATGACCATCATCGCTGACGGTGAACAGGCAGATACGATCCTGTTTCAACGCCGGAACCCATAGGGTACGGTTATCCGGTGAGATGTTGGCCGAGTGGCAGCCGTCCAGACCTTCAACCACGTCTACCAGCTCTACCGGCAGACCATCATCCAGACGGGTAACGCTCACGCTGCCCGCGTTATAAGAGCCAACAAACACAAAACGCCCCTGATGATCGGTAGAAATATGCGTCGGGCTCCCCGGCAGCGCAGACTCTGCCGCGAAGGTCAGCGCACCGTCATCAGGCGCAATACGGTAAGCCAGCACGCGAAACTCCGGGCGCACGCCAACATAGAGGTAGCGCTTATCCGGGCTGACGACCATCGGCTGTACCTGACCCGGCACATCAACCACCTGCGTCAGCGTCAGAGACCCCTCGTGATTCAGGCTCCAGACGTGAATTTGCTGACTTTCAGGGCTGGCGGTATAAACGGTTTGCTTCATGAAAACTCCTTTGCTTTTGGCAGGTGGCTGCAATTGCCTGACACACGCCTAAGGTAGACGCTTTTAACGGTGAATGCTTAATTAAGGCTCAGAATTTTGTCCGGCTCCCGTCTCGGTGTACCATTCCAGCAGACAAAATTCTCAACCTTAATCTGGAAAAACCTATGACCGCACGCGTGATTGCCCTGGATTTAGACGGTACCCTGTTGACCCCGAAAAAAACCTTGCTGCCCTCCTCTCTCGAAGCGCTCTCGCGCGCCAGAGAAGCAGGCTACCAACTTATCATTGTCACGGGTCGCCATCACGTTGCTATTCATCCTTTTTATCAGGCACTGGCGCTGGATACACCTGCAATTTGCTGCAACGGTACCTACTTGTATGATTATCAGGCGAAAAAGGTGCTGGAATCCGATCCCCTCCCGGTTAACCAGGCGTTGCAACTGATCGATATGCTGAATGAACATCAGATCCACGGGCTGATGTATGTGGATGAAGCCATGCTGTATGAGCGCCCAACCGGGCATGTGGTGCGTACCGCTAACTGGGCGCAAACCCTGCCGCCGGAACAGCGCCCGACCTTCACCCAGGTACCTTCACTGGCGCAGGCGGCGCATGACGTCAACGCCGTGTGGAAATTTGCCCTGACTGACGAAGATATTCCAAAGCTGCAGCAGTTTGGTAAACATGTTGAACAGCAACTGGGGCTGGAGTGTGAGTGGTCCTGGCATGATCAGGTTGACGTGGCCCGTAAAGGCAACAGCAAAGGACGACGCCTTGCCCAGTGGATTGAAGCCCAGGGCGGATCAATGGAAAACGTGATCGCCTTTGGTGATAACTTCAACGATATCAGTATGCTGGAAGCCGCAGGTACCGGCGTGGCGATGGGCAATGCCGATGATGCAGTCAAAGCCCGCGCCAACATCGTGATTGGTGACAACACCACCGACAGCATCGCGAAATTTATCTATTCCCACCTGTTGTAATCAGGCAGTAATCGACACGCTCTTAATTTGCGCATACAGCCACAGGCCAGGCTTGATACCCAGTTCATCCCTGGCCCATGGGCTAATTCTCGCCCACAGCGTTTTCCCGCCGACCTCAAGCTGTACTTCCACCTGACCGTTATCGTCATAGCACTGCGCGACTTTCGCCCGCAGCACGTTACGAATACTGGTTTGCTGCGGCGGTTGGAGCACCAGTGAAACATCTGATGCCTGAATACGAATACGCAGCGCGGTTTGCAGTGGTTGATCCAGCTTATTGACCCACAGATGCTGATCGCCGAGCGCCAGCGCGGTCATCGCATAGTGTGGATGATGTTCCAGTACGCTGACTTTCAGAATGCTGCTTTGCTGTTCCTTCGGCAGCCAGGGGTGCATCACGCTGCTGCCCCAGACGTCCTCCAGCGAACCAAACGCTTTCACCTGCCCGTTTTCCAGCACCATCACTTTGTCCGCCAGGTGCAAAATTTCATCGAGCGAGTGACTGACATACAGCATCGGAATATTAATTTCACGCGCCAGGCGTTGCAGGTAAGGCAGCAGTTCGCGCTTACGCGGAATGTCCAGCGAGGCGAGCGGCTCATCAAGCAACAACAACTCCGGCGCGGTAAGCAGCGCCCGACCGATGGCGACACGCTGCTTTTCACCACCAGAAAGGCCGCCGGGTAGACGGTCGAGCAAAGGCTCAATACCCAACAGCGCCACCAGCTTATCAAACTGTCCGGCCATGCTTTTCGCCATACCGTAACGCAGATTGCCGCGTACTTTATAATGCGGGAACAGACGCGCATCCTGAAAAACATAGCCCACCCGGCGTTTTTCAGGCGTAAGGCAGATACCGTTTTCAACGTCATTCAGTACCCGACCGTTGAGCACAATACGCCCGGATTGTGGTTGGGTCAGACCACTGATAGCATTAATCAGCGACGTTTTGCCCGCGCCAGAGACACCAAAAATAGCGGTAATACCGCTGGCTGGCAGCGTTTCGTTGAGCGTCAGGCAATGCGTTCCCAGCGTCTGAGAGAAATTAAGTTCCAGCATGGTTATCGCCCCGTCCGTTCACGGCTAATACGCGCCAGCCATTCAGAGATCAGCAGTGAAATCAGCGCTAACACAATAGAAATAATACATAACCTTGCCGCCGCGCTTTCGCCGCCGGGGGTCTGGATCAAGGTATACATCGCCGAAGGGATAGTGCGGGTTTCGCCAGGAATATTGGAGACAAAGGTAATTGTTGCGCCGAACTCCCCGAGTGAACGCGCGAACGCCAGCACCGTACCGACAATAATACCGGGCAGCATCAGCGGTAAGGTAATGGTCATGAATACGCGCCAACGCCCGGCTCCCAGAGTGCGGGCCGCCTGCTCCAGCTTGACGTCAACACCTTCCAGCGCCAGACGAATAGCCCGCACCATAAGAGGAAAAGACATCACCGCCGCGGCCAGTACCGCACCGCGCCAGCTAAAGGCAAAGGTGATGCCAAACCAGTCATACAGCCATTCGCCAATGAATCCGCGCCGCCCCATAGCCACCAGCAACAGGTACCCCACCACAACCGGTGGCAGTACCAGCGGCAAGTGCAGTACGCTGTCGAGCAACGCTTTGCCCGGGAACTTACAGCGTACCAGTAGCCAGGCAAAGAAGATCCCAAACGGCAGGCTAAACAACACGGCCAGGGAAGAAACTTTCAGGCTCAGTAAGACGGCCTGCCATTCAGGATCGGTCAGTATCATTACTTGGTCGTAAATCCATAACGTTTGAAGATTTCAGAAGCCTGCGGTCCTTTCAGGTAATCATAGAACGCGCTGACCGTTGCGTTGGAGTGGCCATCAACAACCGCGATAGGGTATTCCACTTTTTTATGTGAGTCTTCCGGGAAGGTCGCCACAACTTTTACGCCTTTGCTGGCGACGGCATCAGAACCATAGACAATGCCCAGCGGGGCTTCGTTGCGTTCAACCAGCGCCAATGCGCCACGAACATCTTCAGCCGGAGCCAGTTTCGGTGCCAGGGTATCCCATGCTCCCAGTTTTTGCAGCGCCTCTTTGGCATAAATGCCCGCCGGAACATGCTCCGGATCGCCAACGGCCAGACGTCCACCGTTCAACAAACTGGTCCAGTTGGTTTTGCTGTCGATAGTGAAGTCTTTCTGTGCACTGGCTTTCGGCGCGACAACGACCAGGCTGTTACCGAGCAGCGTTTTGCGCGTTGCGGTATCGATAGACTTTTTGTCTACCGCGTAATCCATCCACTTTTGATCGGCAGAAATAAACAGATCTGCCGGTGCGCCTGCTTCAATCTGGCGCGCCAGCGTGGAAGAAGAAGCAAAAGAAGAAACGACATCAACGTTCTTCTCTTTTTTATATTCTGCGGCAATATCCTGCATCGCGTTCGTTAACGACGCCGCTGCAAACACTGTGATTTTACCTTCATCCGCCAGTGCATGTCCGGCAACAGAAAGAGAAAGTGTTGCCCCTGCAAACAAGCGTAACCATGTACGTGCCATCTGTAACTCCTTTGAGTTTCGTTATGTAGGCGCAAATATAACGAGTAAATCAGGATTTTCCCAGCGGTTATTACTACCAATTAGAGGTTACACAAAGAAAATATCGGCAGGGAAAGCAGGATCTTGAGGAACTAACGCAGTTGGATAATGAACAATAAAAAACGCCCGGCTAAGCGGGCGTTCGGGGAATCAATGGTTCTGTCTGGATTGGTCTTTCTGACCGATACCGGAAAAAATGTTGAACACTTCACCCAGTCCGTAAATCAGTCCCAGAATGATGGCCATTACCACAGGTACCATGATTACGGCGAATACCAGACTTTTCAATAACTCTAACATGGTCAACTCCAGATATAGTCCTTAGCTGTATTCTAACCACATAACACAGAAAAGCACTCCCCTTTTGTGCGGTCGGCTTTGCTCAGGCGCGGTTTTCCGTCACAATACCCTTTTTTGCCAGGAGCTTGTTATGCAGGCCGAAATCCTACTTACACTGAAACTTCAGCAAAAACTGTTTGCCGATCCCCGCCGCATTTCTCTGCTTAAGCACATTGCGCTTTCTGGCTCCATCAGTCAGGGCGCGAAGGATGCAGGTATCAGTTATAAAAGCGCCTGGGACGCGATTAACGAAATGAACCAGCTTAGTGAGCAGACGCTGGTAGAGCGCGCCACTGGAGGCAAAGGCGGCGGCGGTGCAGTGTTAACCCGCTACGGCCAGCGCCTGATTCAGTTGTACGACCTGCTGGCGCAAATTCAGCAAAAAGCCTTCGATGTCCTCAGCGATGACGATGCGGTTCCACTTAATAGTCTGCTGGCGGCCATCTCTCGTTTTTCACTGCAAACCAGCGCTCGTAACCAGTGGTTTGGCACAATAACCGCGCGCGACCACGACCAGGTTCAGCAACATGTTGACGTCCTGCTGGCTGATGGCGCAACCCGGCTGAAAGTCGCGATTACCGCGCAGAGCGGTGAACGTCTGGGGCTTGATGAAGGCAAAGAAGTCTTGATCCTGTTGAAAGCGCCGTGGGTCGGAATTACCCAGGATGACGCTATCGCTCAGGCTGCCGACAACCAGCTGCAGGGCACGATCAGCCATATCGAACGCGGCTCGGAACAGTGCGAGGTATTGATGACGCTACCAGACGGTCAGACGCTGTGTGCGACCATTCCGACAGAAAATACCGCGACGCTGCACGAAGGCGCGAATGTCACGGCCTATTTCAACGCAGACAGAGTGATTATCGCAACGCTGTGCTGAGTGATTGACATCGGCCTGAAGAACACGTATCCCTGTTATTAATCGCTGCAGATAATGGGATACAAAATGTCATCGTTGCAAATTTCGCAAGGCACGTTTCGTCTGAGTGATACCAAAACGCTTCAGTTGAATTCGTTGACGTTAAACGCGGGTGATAGCTGGGCGTTTGTGGGGTCTAACGGCAGCGGAAAATCCGCACTGGCGCGTGCGCTCGCCGGAGAATTACCGTTACTAAAAGGCGAACGCCACAGCCAGTTCACGCGTATAACCCGTCTCTCCTTTGAGCAACTACAAAAGCTGGTCAGCGACGAATGGCAGCGTAACAACACCGATCTTCTGAGCCCAGGCGAAGACGATACCGGGCGTACTACTGCGGAAATTATTCAGGATGAGGTCAGCGATCCTGCTCGCTGTGCCGCCCTGGCACAGCAGTTTGGTATTACCTCACTGCTCAGCAGACGTTTCAAATACCTTTCCACCGGCGAAACGCGGAAAACTCTGCTCTGTCAGGCACTGATGTCTGAACCCGATTTGCTGATCCTTGATGAACCGTTTGACGGACTGGATGTGGCTTCACGTTGCCAGTTGGCAGAGCTGCTCGCAGCGTTACATCAGGCCGGTTTTACGTTAGTGCTGGTGTTAAACCGCTTCGATGAAATTCCCGAGTTCGTGCAGTTTGCCGGCGTACTCGCCGATTGCACATTGACAGAAACTGGTGAAAAAACGGGTCTTCTGCAACAAGCGTTAATCGCCCAACTTGCCCATAGTGAACGACTTGATGGTATTACCCTGCCCGAACCGGATGAGCCTTCCGTACGTCGCATATTGTCTGAGAACGAACCGCGGATTATGCTCAACGACGGGGTCGTTTCCTATAATGATCGCCCGATTCTTCATCATCTGAGCTGGCGGGTAAACCCAGGGGAACACTGGCAGATTGTCGGTCCAAACGGTGCGGGAAAATCAACGCTGCTCAGTTTAATCACCGGCGATCATCCGCAGGGCTATAGTAATGATTTGACGCTGTTTGGCCGTCGTCGGGGTAGCGGTGAAACTATCTGGGATATCAAAAAACACATCGGTTACGTCAGCAGCAGCCTGCATCTGGATTACCGGGTAAGCACTACGGTGCGTAACGTCATTCTCTCAGGCTACTTCGATTCCATCGGTATTTATCAGGCCGTATCAGACAGACAACACAAGCTGGTACAACAGTGGCTGGATATTCTGGGAATGGATAAACGCACTGCAGACGCCCCTTTCCACAGCCTTTCCTGGGGACAACAGCGGCTGGCGCTGATTGTGCGCGCGCTGGTTAAACACCCTACGCTATTGATCCTTGATGAACCCTTGCAAGGCCTGGACCCGCTAAACCGCCAGTTGATCCGCCGCTTCGTTGATGTTCTGATCGGTGAAGGTGAAACCCAACTGCTGTTTGTTTCTCACCATGCTGAAGATGCACCCGCCTGCATTACTCACCGACTGGAGTTTGTGCCCGAAGGCGATATCTACACCTATCAACAAACATCACTGCGTTAATTTTCATGCCTGGGCGTTTGAACACGCCCTTTTTTCTGCTTTTTTTTCAGACAAACGCTGAGATAACAACCTAACGTAATGATTTAAAATAAAATAACCACTACCAATATGTGAAAATGTTAGCGTGTAAACGATTCCACTAATTTATTCCATGTCACACTTTTCACAACTTTGTTATGCTATCTTCATTACATGATATAGGCATAACGGAGCGAATTATGAGAGTATTGGTTACAGGTGGTAGCGGTTACATTGGAAGCCACACTTGTGTGCAGTTGCTTAAGAATGGCCACGACGTCGTGATCCTTGATAACCTCTGCAACAGTAAGCGCAGCGTACTGCCCGTTATTGAGCGTTTAGGTGGAAAACATCCGACCTTCGTCGAAGGTGATATCCGTAACGAAGCGCTGATCACCGAAATCCTGCACGATCATGCCATCGATACGGTCATCCACTTTGCCGGTCTGAAGGCCGTCGGCGAATCCGTTGCTAAACCGCTGGAGTACTATGACAACAACGTCAACGGCACTCTGCGTCTGGTCAATGCGATGCGCGCCGCCAACGTGAAAAACTTCATATTCAGCTCCTCCGCCACAGTCTATGGCGATCAGCCGCAAATTCCTTACGTTGAAAGCTTCCCGACCGGTACACCACAAAGTCCGTACGGCAAAAGTAAGCTGATGGTGGAACAGATCCTGACCGATCTGCAAAAAGCACAACCTGAGTGGAGCATCGCGTTGTTACGCTATTTCAATCCGGTTGGCGCACATCCGTCAGGAGACATGGGCGAAGACCCGCAGGGCATCCCTAACAATCTGATGCCTTACATCGCGCAGGTTGCCGTGGGCCGCCGTGAGTCTCTGGCCATATTTGGTAATGACTACCCGACCGAAGACGGTACCGGCGTTCGCGATTACATCCACGTAATGGATCTTGCCGACGGGCACGTTGTCGCAATGGAAAAACTGGCGGGCAAACAGGGTGTGCATATTTACAACCTTGGCGCTGGCGTTGGTAGTAGTGTACTGGATGTGGTCAACGCCTTCAGCAAAGCCTGCGGTAAGCCAGTGAACTACCATTTTGCTCCGCGCCGCGACGGCGATCTGCCTGCCTACTGGGCCGATGCCAGCAAAGCAGACCGCGAACTTAACTGGCGCGTGACGCGTACACTGGATGAAATGGCACAAGATACCTGGCACTGGCAATCACGCCATCCACAGGGATATTCGGATTAAGGACCAATCATGACGCAATTCAATCCTGTCGATCATCCACATCGCCGTTTTAACCCGCTCACCGGGCAGTGGATCCTCGTTTCACCGCATCGCGCCAAACGCCCCTGGCAGGGGGCGCAGGAAACTCCGTCTAAGCAGGTACTGCCCGCGCATGATCCGGACTGCTTCCTGTGCGCGGGCAATACGCGCGTTACCGGTGACAAAAACCCGGATTACACCGGGACCTATGTCTTCACTAATGACTTTGCCGCGCTGATGTCTGATACCCCGGACGCGCCGGACAGTCACGATCCGTTGATGCGTTGCCAGAGCGCACGCGGTACCAGCCGCGTGATCTGCTTCTCGCCCGATCACAGTAAAACGCTGCCAGAGCTCAGCGTCCCTGCGCTAACAGAAATTGTACAGACGTGGCAGGAACAAACCGCAGAGTTAGGCAAAACCTATCCCTGGGTGCAGGTATTTGAGAATAAAGGCGCGGCGATGGGCTGCTCGAACCCGCACCCCCACGGACAAATTTGGGCCAACAGTTTCCTGCCCAACGAAGCCGAACGTGAAGATCGCCTACAGAAAGCGTACTTCACTGAACAGGGCACGCCAATGCTCGTTGATTACGTCCAGCGCGAACTGGCGGACGGCAGCCGTACGGTCGTAGAAACCGAGCACTGGCTGGCGGTTGTCCCTTACTGGGCTGCATGGCCGTTCGAAACGCTGCTGCTGCCGAAAGCGCATGTCCTGCGTATTACTGATTTGACCGACGAACAGCGTGCTGACCTGGCGCTGGCGTTGAAAAAACTGACCAGTCGTTATGACAACCTGTTCCAGTGCTCTTTCCCCTACTCTATGGGCTGGCACGGCGCGCCGTTTAACGGCGAAGAGAATGGTCACTGGCAGTTGCACGCACACTTTTACCCGCCGCTGCTGCGTTCCGCGACCGTACGTAAGTTTATGGTTGGTTACGAAATGCTGGCTGAAACCCAGCGCGACCTGACGGCAGAGCAAGCGGCTGAGCGACTGCGTGCGGTCAGCGACATCCATTTTCGCGAATCCGGAGTTTAAATAATGAGTCTGAAAGAAAAAACACAATCTCTGTTTGCAGAAACGTTTGGCTACCCTGCCACCCATACCATTCAGGCTCCGGGTCGCGTAAACCTGATCGGCGAACACACCGATTATAACGACGGCTTCGTTCTGCCCTGCGCCATCGACTATCAAACCGTCATCAGTTGTGCGCCGCGCAACGATCGAAAAGTTCGCGTGATCGCCGCTGATTACGACAATCAGATTGATGAGTTCTCCCTCGATGCGCCGATTATCGCCCACGATAGCCAGCAATGGTCGAACTACGTGCGTGGCGTGGTGAAGCATCTACAAAAACGCAGTAATGCCTTTGGCGGCGCGGATCTGGTGATCAGCGGTAATGTCCCGCAAGGCGCGGGCTTAAGCTCTTCCGCCTCGCTGGAAGTGGCTGTGGGCACCGTGTTCCAGCAGCTCTATCACCTGCCGCTCGACGGCGCGCAGATCGCCCTGAACGGCCAGGAAGCGGAAAACCAGTTTGTCGGCTGTAACTGCGGCATTATGGACCAGCTCATCTCCGCGCTGGGCAAGAAAGATCATGCGCTGCTGATCGATTGCCGTACGCTGGGCACCAAAGCCGTTTCCATGCCGGAAGGTGTGGCGGTGGTGATCATCAACAGTAACTTTAAACGTACGCTGGTTGGCAGTGAGTACAACACCCGTCGCGAACAGTGTGAAACCGGCGCGCGTTTCTTCCAGCAGCCAGCGCTGCGTGATGTCAGCCTTGAAGCGTTTAACGCCGTCGCCCATGAGCTGGATCCGATTGTCGCCAAACGCGTCCGCCACGTCATCACAGAAAATGCGCGTACCGTTGAAGCAGCACAGGCGCTGGAAAAAGGCGATCTGCTACGCATGGGCCAACTGATGGCGGAATCTCACGCTTCAATGCGCGATGACTTTGAAATTACCGTGCCGCAAATTGATACGCTGGTAGAGATTGTCAAAGCGACCATCGGCGATAAAGGCGGTGTACGCATGACCGGTGGCGGCTTCGGCGGCTGCATCGTGGCGCTGATCCCACAAGATTTGGTGCCTGCCGTGAAGCAGGCTGTCGCCGGGCAGTACGAAGCAAAAACCGGTATCAAAGAAACATTCTACGTCTGCAAACCCTCACAAGGAGCCGGACAATGTTAAACGAAATCCCCGTGCAGGCTCCGGACGGTCAGCCGTTTCGCCTGCTCACCCTGCGCAATGACGCTGGGATGGTGGTCACGCTGATGGACTGGGGCGCAACCCTGCTGTCTGCCCGTATTCCGCTCAGCGATGGTAGCGTGCGCGAAGCATTACTCGGTTGCGCCAGCCCGGAACAATACCCACAACAGGCCGCATTTTTGGGGGCCTCGATTGGCCGCTACGCTAACCGTATCGCCAACAGCCGCTATACTTTTGCCGGCGAAACAGTTGAATTAATACCAAGCCAGGGCGACAACCAGCTGCACGGCGGGCCGGACGGTTTCGACAAACGTCGCTGGCAGATAGTCAATCAGAATGACCGTCAGGTGCTGTTCGCCTTAACGTCTGACGATGGCGATCAGGGCTTTCCGGGTCACCTCTGCGCCACCGCGCAATATCGCCTGACCGATGATAACCGTATTTCGATTACCTACCGTGCGACAGTGGATAAGCCCTGTCCGGTGAATCTGACGAATCACGTTTATTTCAACCTCGACGGCGACAAAACGGATGTCCGCCAGCACAAGCTGCAGATTCTGGCCGATACGTACCTGCCGGTTGATGAAATGGGTATCCCGCATGACGGACTGAAACCCGTGGCGGGCACCTCGTTCGATTTCCGTGCACCTAAACGCATCGACAGCGAGTTTCTGACCGATGACGATCAGCGCAAGGTGAAAGGTTACGATCACGCTTTCTTGTTACAGACGCAAGGCGATGCCCGCAAACCGGTCGCCATGGTCTGGTCCCAGGATGAAAAACTGCAAATGGAGGTCTACACCTCTGCCCCGGCATTGCAGTTCTATTCCGGTAACTTCCTCGGTGGTACGCCATCCCGTGGGCCTGACGCCTACGAAGACTGGCAAGGACTGGCGCTGGAAAGTGAGTTTCTGCCTGACAGCCCAAATCATCCGGAATGGCCGCAGCCAGACTGCTTCCTGCGACCGGGCGAAGAATACGCCAGCGTGACGGAATACCGGTTTATTCCTGCCTGATAGTTAACCGTGACGAGCCGATACCCGGCTCGTCATTTATCCCCACGCGAGATCCGCTCAAAACCACACCACTCAAAGACAAAATCGCAACCTTGAGTTCACAAGAACCTTACACTGTGCCGCTATTTTCGCTATGGTTATGCGTAAGCATTGCCGCTGACACTTTACGGCAATATAATGAGAATTATTATCATTAAATATGATTTATAGGAGTGAGTGTATGGCTATAACTAAGCTGGTTCTGGTACGTCATGGTGAAAGTCAGTGGAACAACGAAAACCGCTTTACCGGTTGGTATGATGTTGACCTGTCTGAAAAAGGCGTGGGCGAAGCAAAAGCGGCAGGTAAACTGCTGAAAGAGGAAGGCTACAGCTTCGATTTTGCTTATACCTCTGTGCTGAAACGTGCCATCCACACCCTGTGGAATGTCCTGGACGAACTGGATCAGGCCTGGCTGCCGGTTGAGAAATCCTGGAAACTAAACGAACGTCATTACGGCGCACTGCAGGGGCTGAACAAAGCCGAAACTGCTGAAAAATACGGTGACGAGCAGGTTAAGCAATGGCGTCGTGGCTTTGCGGTCACCCCACCGGAACTGACTAAAGATGACGAGCGCTATCCGGGTCACGATCCGCGTTATGCCAAACTAACCGACAAAGAACTTCCGGTCACCGAAAGCCTGGCACTGACTATCGATCGCGTTATCCCTTACTGGAATGAAACCATTCTGCCGCGCATGAAAAGCGGTGAGCGCGTCATTATTGCCGCTCACGGTAACTCCCTGCGTGCGCTGGTGAAATACCTGGATAACATGGGCGAAGATGAGATCCTCGAACTGAACATCCCGACCGGTGTACCGCTGGTGTATGAGTTCGACGAAAACTTCAAGCCGATCAAACATTACTATCTGGGTAACGCTGACGAGATCGCAGCAAAAGCTGCAGCGGTAGCCAACCAGGGTAAAGCGAAGTAATTTCATCAGGCCTACAAGCTTACTTGTAGGCCTGATTACTCTGTTTTTTATGCCACTTTACCAGCTGTAACGGACGTCCAGGCTACCGTTGAGATCGCCATAATCATTACGTCCCTTTTGCCCAGCAACCTGACCCGTGATGCTCCACTGGCTATTCAGATTCGCCTGAATACCTACTTTCACCTCGGCGCGATCTGCCGGAAGATCCTGCTTCACCTGCACGCCATCAAACGAAACGGCAACATCATCGCTGGTGTGTAACCAGTTTACCTCCGCAAACGGCTGGATAACCGATGTGGTATTCTTGTGCAGCTTGCCATCTACCCGCAGTCCGAGGCGCGTGGTCCAGCTGTCACCGTTTTGTCCGTCAATACGCGTTCCATTCTGCACAACCGCGTCCGCTTTATATTGTTGCCATGTCACCTGAGCCTGTGGCGTCAGGCTGACAGTGTTCAGGTTTTCAAGTCCGATGTCATACCGATAGCCCGTTTCCAGAGAAACAGCGCTGGCTGTCGAATCATAATCCTTTGAACCCACGTCGCCGTTATTTACGCTGTTATTGTAGAGGCCGTACTGGTACCAGCTATCCACATACAGCCCGCTATGGTCCTTCGCATCCGCAAACCAGGTGGCATAAGCCCCAAGATTGTAACCGGCTACGTTACCACTGGCAGAAAACTGGCTCCCATCCGCCCCTCGGTTACCGGTGCTGTCCGTATCGGCGTTGATATAGCTCACCATCAGCCCTGCTTTCAGGCTCTGCACGCTATCATCCCAGCTCAGTATATCGCCGCCAATCTGGAGCTGAGAATAGTTGTTGTCAATATCCACATGACCGTTTGCAGCCTGTGACGATGCATCACCTGCTTTAAAGCGCATCCACATACTGCCGTCATCGGTACGTAACTGGCTGCCTTCGCGGTCATAAAGGGTCTGCATTTGCAGATTACGCGCCATCCACTGGTTGCCGAGATAGGCGCCGATATCAGCGCGATACTGAGGGTCCACAGGGACGGCATTGCCACCGTCATCCGGATTAACCGGAGTGACATCGCCACCATCGTCAGGATTAACCGGGGTAACGGTCTGCGAGCGCAAATACCAGTCACCACCGTCCTGATACAAGCGGTATTCATACAATCCGACCTGAACCTGGTTGCCCTGGGTGAAGACGCCGTCAGACTGACCGCCGACATCTATCACCTCGATCCCCTGCGTGGTGAGGGCTCCGTCCCCGCCAGTATTAGTAACAAAGACAGTGGTCGTGCCTGCGGTATCGCCGGAAATGAGGAGCTTATCCGTCGGGGAGGCATCATCCCCCAGCTGTGTATTAAGGGAGAGCGTGCCATTATTACCGGTGTAATTGCCGTTAATTGTGAGGGTGTGACCGGTCTCATTGCTCTGACTGATGGCGATGTTGCCAGCATTCGAGACATCATCATTGATAACGCCGGTACCACCGAGGGTTGCCCCTGCAGCGACGCTGACAGAGCCGGAAGGTAGGTAGGCCATTAACTGCGAAGATGAGCCAGATACTGTGGGGGCGCCGATAACGGCAGAATCAGCGAGCCAGAGGGTGCCTTCGTCGACAAGCGTGTCACCAGCGTAAGTGTTGTTACCGGTAAGCAGCAACGTACCCTGCCCGGTTTTTTGCAGGGACCCAATGCCCTGAATGCTGTTGCTCTCGGTACGGGAGGCTCCCGCGTCGAGGTCATAATCCAGGATCCCACTGTTGGTGATAACACCGGTTACGGCATTAACGGTGGCACCGGTTTTAATCAGGGTAGTACCTTCAAGGATGGCATAATCTGATTCCAGCCAGAGTGAGCCGCCGCTGTTGACGGTAGTGTTGCTGGCGAAACTGGCTCTTTCTCTGCCGTCCTCGTGTGTTCTAAGTACCAGCGCTCCCCCCTGATTTACAGTCGTGTTTTTAACGATACCATAGACTTCCTGCACACCCTTGTTATTGATGGTCGCGCCGCTGGATAACCCAAAAACGTGTTCCGTTCCGCCAGCATTGATGACGGAATCCACTGCGGTTCCGTACACATAGTTTCTTGCTCCCGAATTGATGGTAGTGTGTTCTGCTCTACCCTCGACTAACTGTTTACCTTTTCCGCTCAGCACGGCATTCACGGAGGTGCCATTCTCCTGAATCTGGAGAGTGCCTCCCGTTACCTGCGCATCCTGAGACAGTCCACCGTCCATGACATACTGCCGCCCGCCTTCTATCGTCGTATTGAAGGCGCTGCCGTAGACCATCTGATGGTCATTTGTGGCATTCAGGGTCTCTCCACTAACGGACTCACCGGCCACAACAGTCGGGGTATAATCCGCCATCGCCGGACCAGAGAGTAACCCCAGCAGCGTGGCGATGCCTGCCGCCCTGGCTTGGTTTTTTATCTGACTGTCACCCTGTGCAAATTCAGAAGCCACGACATACATATTACGCGCGGTATTCCAGACGATGTTAAAGCTTTTATTCATATTCATCCCTTTATATTTATATTAAATCCTGGGAATATGATAACCCTGAATTTAATATATTTATTACAGGAATGATAAAATTAGGAATATATTTATATTCACCTTAGAAATATAATGAGTATATAAATAAAATGAACTTATTAATATTAATTAAAAAAACCGGCCTGATTCGCCGGTTTTAATAAGGGAGGAAGATAACTTTAACCGCGACGCGCGTTGACCGCATCCGCCAGCTGGCGCAGCACTGCATCGGTGTCTTCCCAACCAATGCAGGCATCAGTAATGCTTTTGCCGTAGGTCAGCGGCTCACCGCTATCCGGGTTCTGATTACCCTCGACCAGATGGCTTTCGATCATCACGCCAATAATCGCTTTTTCGCCGCCAGCGACTTGTCCACAAACGTCTTTCGCAACATCCATCTGCTTTTTGAACTGCTTGCTGGAGTTGGCATGGCTAAAGTCGATCATCACTTGCGCAGAGAGTCCTGCTTTAATCAGACCTTCTTTTACGTCTGCGACGTGCTGAGCGCTGTAGTTTGGCTCTTTGCCGCCGCGCAGAATAATATGGCAATCGCCATTACCGCTGGTATTCACGATCGCCGAATGACCCCATTTGGTCACGGACAGGAAGCAGTGTGGCGCTCCTGCGGCGTTGATTGCATCAATCGCGACTTTGATCGTGCCATCGGTACCGTTTTTAAAACCAACCGGGCAAGACAGACCCGATGCCAGCTCGCGGTGTACCTGGGACTCAGTGGTACGCGCCCCGATCGCGCCCCAACTCATCAGGTCGGCGAGGTATTGCGGCGTGATCATGTCGAGGAATTCACCCGCAGCCGGCAATCCGCTGTCGTTGATATCCAGTAGCAATTTACGTGCAATGCGCAGCCCATCGTTGATCTGGAAGCTGTTGTCCATGTGCGGATCGTTGATCAGCCCCTTCCAGCCGACGGTGGTACGCGGCTTTTCAAAATAGACGCGCATGACGATTTCAAGCTCGCCTTTTAACTCTTCGCGCAGCGCCAGCAGGCGAGCGGCGTACTCTTTGGCGGCTGCCGGATCATGAATAGAGCACGGCCCAATCACCACTAACAGGCGATCGTCGCTCCCTTTCAGAATTTTATGAATCGCCTTACGGGCATGAGCCACCGTGTTTGCGGCATTTTCAGTAGCGGGGAATTTTTCCAGCAGTGCGACTGGCGGTAATAACTCGTTGATCTCTTTGATGCGTAAATCGTCGTTCTGATAATTCATGATTATTCCAGCGTTGCCATACTTATATAAATGAATGCAATCCCTCCAATCTATATCTTCAGTCATAAAGTGTAAACGGGGTTTTACAGTACGAACCGTGTTATCCTGGGATTACGCAAAAAAACGCAAGAATGTAGCGAATAATGAGATCCAAACCGCAAATTCCAACTGTAATTGCGGATTTTATTATTATTTTCAAAATTCTGTGCTGGCTATCGATGCACATTGTGGATTTTTACCCACTGTACTGTAAGGCAATGCCCAATATTTACGTGGCTGATAACGGGAGAATAGAAGCTCTCCTTTTTAATTTTATCCCCCCAAAAACGGTATGATGTCATACAGTAAAGGTGAGAATAACAAAGGGATGGCACAATGGCGCACTCACATACTCATACTTCCCCTGACCAGCCAAAGGATAATAACGCCCGTCGACTGCTGTTCGCCTTCTGCATTACAGCGGGGTTCATGCTGGTTGAAGTGGTGGGAGGGATACTCTCCGGCTCGCTGGCCTTGCTGGCTGACGCCGGGCATATGCTTACGGATGCGGCAGCACTGCTTTTCGCGCTGCTGGCCGTCCAGTTTTCCCGTCGCCCGCCTACAATACGCCACACTTTCGGCTGGCTGAGGCTCACGACGCTGGCTGCATTCGTTAATGCCATCGCATTGGTCGTTATCACCATTTTAATCGTCTGGGAGGCGATTGAGCGCTTCCAGACACCTCGTCCCGTGGCGGGCGGCATGATGATGGTTATTGCTGTCGCGGGTTTACTGGCCAATGTGCTTGCTTTTTGGGTTTTACATCGCGGCAGTGAAGAGAAAAACCTCAACGTCCGCGCCGCAGCGTTGCATGTAATGGGGGATTTACTCGGCTCGGTCGGGGCGATCATCGCTGCGCTGATTATTATCTGGACGGGCTGGACCCCTGCGGATCCTATTCTCTCTATTCTGGTTTCCGTACTGGTGCTGCGCAGTGCCTGGCGATTGTTAAAAGATAGCGTCAATGAATTGCTGGAGGGCGCACCTCATGCGCTGGATATCGCCGCCCTACAGCGACATCTCAGCCGGGATATTCCCGAAGTTCGCAATGTGCACCATGTCCACGTCTGGATGGTGGGTGAAAAGCCGGTCATGACGCTGCATGTGCAGGTGATCCCGCCGTACGATCATGATGCCCTGCTGGAACGTATTCAGCATTTCCTTATCCATCACTACCAGATTGAACACGCGACGATCCAGATGGAGTATCAGCCATGCAATGGGCCGGACTGCCACCTGTATCAGGGCGTGTCCGGCCATTCACATCATCACCATTAATGAGACAGCGCGTGGGAACCTCGTTCACGCGCGCTGTTAATCCACATCCTGCTCCCGTTGAGGGCGATAACCGTCAGGATCATGTATTCCAGCGACATGGCATACACCCCTTGCAGGGCAAAGATCACCACGCTGATTACGTTGATGATTACCCACAGCAGCCAGTTTTCAACGTATTTGCGCGTCATCAGGATCATCGCCACAATCGATAGCACCATCATGCAGGAATCCCAGAACGGGAACGCATCGGGTTGCAGTTCAGGCACAGCAACCTGTAACCCCAATGCCTGCATTATGTTGACCGCAATGCGAGTCAGGAACGCAAACACCGGATCGATATAGACCGACATCAGGCCGATCGCTACCACGCAGGCCGCCAGCCAGCCCAGCGCTTTTGGTAACGGTAGCCAGCGAATTTTAAGTTCCGCTTCATGCTGGCTGGTTTGCCGGGACCAGGCGTACCAGCCGTAGATGTTGGCGGCAAAGAAAAAGACTTGCAGCAACAGGCTGGCATAAAGCTGGATCTGAAAGAAGATAATCGCAAACAGCGTGACGTTTATCAGGCCGAAGAAGTAATTGCTTATTTTCTCAAGGCTCGCCAGGCCAATACACAGCAACCCGGCGATCGTCCCCACAGCTTCGATCCACGACAGATCGTAACCGCCAGCGCCAATCGGAATATGTACCAGGATGTTCTGTGTGCTAAAAAAGTCCATCTTTTCCCCCAGAGCAAAAATAAATAATTAAGCTCGAAGTGTAGCCGCAAATTCCAACATGCGGTTTAACGGCAACAACGCCCCTTCTCGCAGCGCAGCATCAACATGTATCTCATGATCCGCTCCGCCTTGTTCCAGGCCCTCAGCAATCGCCTTGAGGCCGTTCATCGCCATCCACGGACAATGCGCACAGCTGCGACAGGTTGCCCCCTCGCCAGCCGTCGGCGCTTCAAGCAATTCTTTATCCGGAACGGCCTGCTGCATTTTGTAAAAAATGCCCCGGTCAGTCGCCACAATCAGCTGCTTATGCGGTAACGATTTAGCTGCAGTGATGAGCTGGCTGGTTGAGCCAACCGCATCGGCCATATCAACGATAGACTGAGGGGACTCCGGGTGCACCAACACCGCAGCATCAGGGTAAAGCCCCTTCATGCGTGTTAAAGCCTGAGTTTTAAATTCGTCGTGGACGATACAGGCCCCCTGCCAACAAAGAACGTCTGCACCGGTCTGTTTTTGCACGTAGTTGCCCAGATGTCTGTCCGGAGCCCAGATGATTTTTTCACCTAAACTATCAAGGTGCTCAATAAGTTCTACCGCGATACTGGACGTGACAACCCAGTCCGCTCGCGCTTTAACGGCAGCGGAGGTATTGGCGTAAACCACCACGGTGCGGTCCGGATGCGCGTCGCAAAATGCGCTGAACGCATCAATCGGACAGCCCAGATCTAATGAACATTCCGCCTGTAAGGTCGGCATCAGGATAGTCTTTTCCGGACTGAGAATTTTGGCGGTTTCTCCCATAAACCTTACGCCCGCAACCAGCAGCGTAGAGGCAGAATGTTTTGCACCAAACCGCGCCATCTCCAGCGAATCTGAGATACAGCCACCGGTCTCTTCGGCCAACTGCTGAATTTCAGGGTCGGTGTAATAGTGCGCGACCATGACGGCATCACGCTCTTTCAGCAGACGTTTAATTTTCTCTCGATAAAATTGCTTTTCATCCGCACTCAGCAGCGCTGGCTTCGGCGGAAACGGAGAAATTGCTGCTTCTGGATCAAACATCACGCTCATCTTGCTTTCTCGTTTTACTGGCTTAACGAAATAACCGATTAAAAGCGTGACGCACGCCATATTCGGTTAGAATTGTTTTGTATGCTAAACAAGATAGCGGATTGGTGTAGAAAAGTCACAAGAATTGCGTGTGATGCATGCCGAATGGCGACTGACGTCTTATCCGGCCTACATGAGTCGTGTCGTCTGTAGGGCTGATAAGCGAAACACATCCGGCAAGCAGGTTCGAATCAAAAATCCTGCGCATAGCAAAAAGGCGCCTTTAGGGCGCCTTTTTACACTGGTGGGGCGTGCAGGATTCGAACCTGCGACCAATTGATTAAAAGTCAACTGCTCTACCAACTGAGCTAACGCCCCCATATGGGGTTTACTGCTTTACTCTTTTCAGGAACCCACCACAATATTGGTGGGGCGTGCAGGATTCGAACCTGCGACCAATTGATTAAAAGTCAACTGCTCTACCAACTGAGCTAACGCCCCATTTGGGTGTTGCCTGAAAATTTTTTACTCGGAACCACCAAAATAGTGGTGGGGCGTGCAGGATTCGAACCTGCGACCAATTGATTAAAAGTCAACTGCTCTACCAACTGAGCTAACGCCCCGAGTGGTGGGTGATGACGGGATCGAACCGCCGACCCCCTCCTTGTAAGGGAGGTGCTCTCCCAGCTGAGCTAATCACCCGATACTACGCTGGATACTACTTACTAACTGAGTTAGTGGTGGGTCGTGCAGGATGACTCGACTTCGTCTCGCCCTACGGGCCGTTGCTTACGCAACGTTATCCTTCACGTTTTACAATCGCGTTCCACCTTAGCGATTGGTGGGTCGTGCAGGATTCGAACCTGCGACCAATTGATTAAAAGTCAACTGCTCTACCAACTGAGCTAACGACCCACTTTTGCGCTGCTTTTGGTTTGTTTGATATCCCTTGGCAACGGCGGCATATATTACTGATTTCAGATTTTAGCGCAACAAAAATTTCGATGTAAATTACTCAACTGCTTAGGAATCACACGACGCGACCAGAAATAACACGATTTCTGGTCGCATGGTGTGCATTACATCGCGCCAAGGCGTTTTTGCGCTTGTTTCGCGCCATCAGTACCAGGGTATTTAGTGATAACCTGCTGATAAACCGCTTTCGCTTTTGCTGTGTCACCCTTGTCCTGCATGATGACGCCGACTTTGTACATCGCGTCTGCAGCCTTCGGTGATTTCGGGAAGTTTTTAACTACGGATGCAAAATAGAACGCTGCATCATCTTTTTTACCCTTGTTGTAATTCAACTGACCAAGCCAGTAATTCGCATTGGGCAGGTAAGTAGAATCCGGGTACTTTTTGATGAAGTTCTGAAATGCAACGATCGCATCATCCTGACGGGATTTATCCTGCACCAGGGCGATTGCCGCATTGTAATCAGTATTCGCATCGCCAGTTTGCGCCGGTGCGCCTGACGAAGCTGCAGCACCCGCATCGGGTGCCGGGGTTGCCGCCCCACTCTGATCGCCAGCCGCAGATTGCGCCGCAGGCGCGCTACCGCTGCCAAGATTATTCATCTGCAGCAATATCTGTTTTTGGCGTTCAACAACCTGATTCAGCTGATACTGACTTTCCTGAATTTGACCACGCAGGGCATCAATATCGGACTGATTATCGGAGAGTTGTTGCTGGAGTTGGGTTAAAAGCTGACTGTGAGCGTTAGAAATACGCTCGAGTTGAGTGACGCGGTCTTCGACCGAGCCAGAGCCGACACTACTGATTGGCGCCTGAGCAAAAGCGGCCCAGGGGGCCGCTATGCCAACCAGTAACGACAGACTCAACAGGTGATGTCTGAAGTTACTGCTCATGCAATTCTCTTAGTAAACCAGTACGGCGCGACGGTTTTTGGCGTAAGCCGCTTCGTCATGACCCAGTACTGCAGGTTTTTCTTTACCGTAAGAAACGATGGAGATCTGGTCAGCAGAAACGCCTTTACCCTGCAGGTACATCTTAACGGCGTTAGCACGACGTTCACCCAGGGAGATGTTGTACTCAGGCGTACCACGTTCGTCCGCATGACCTTCTACGGTGACTTTGTAAGACGGGTTGCTACGCAGGAAGTTAGCGTGCGCATCCAGCATTGCAGCGAAGTCAGAACGGATATCGTACTTATCCAGATCGAAATAAACGATGTTGTTCTGCTGCAGCTGTTGCATCTGCAGACGCGCTTGCTCTTCGGAGGACATGTTGCCGCTACCGTTTGCATCCATACCAGTGCCGGCACCCAGCATGCCTTCGCTGCCGTCATTGCTGGCGTTCTTGTTAGAAGAACATGCCGCAATAGCCATAACAGGCAGAGCAATCATCAGCCCTTTCAGCACTTTGTTCAGTTGCATTTCAATGATTCCTTTATTAATCAATTATTTATTATCACAGATACGGCGACCAGGCAGGGAATTTAACCTGACCATCAGTTGCCGGAAGACGCGCTTTGAAACGCCCATCTGTAGAAACCAAATTCAGCACGGATCCCATCCCCTGAGAAGAGCTGTAGATTACCATAGTGCCGTTAGGTGCCAGACTTGGCGTTTCGTCCAGGAACGTTGACGACAGAACTTGTACGCCACCCGCTACCAGATCTTGTTTGGCAATGTGCTGCTGACCATTAGCCGAGCTTACCATTACCATAAACTTACCGTCGCTGCTGACATCAGCATCCTGGTTTTGTGAACCTTCCCAGGTAATACGCTGCGGAGCACCGCCGTTGACGTTAACTTTATACACCTGCGGACGACCGGCCTGGTCAGACGTAAAGGCCAGGTTTTGGCTGTCCGGGAACCAGGTAGGTTCCGTGTTGTTGCTACGACCATCAGTGACCTGACGGATCTGACCGGAACCGATGTCCATAACGTACAGATTCAGGCTACCGGTTTTAGACAGGGCAAACGCCAGTTTGCTGCCATCCGGAGAAAACGCAGGTGCACCGTTGTGACGCGGGAACGAGGCAACCTGACGCACTGCGCCGTTGGACAGCGTCTGAATAACCAGCGCTGAACGACCGCTTTCGAAGGTAACGTAGGCCAGTTTAGAACCGTCCGGAGACCACGCCGGAGACATCAACGGCTGCGGAGAGCGGTGAACGACAAACTGGTTGTAACCATCGTAGTCAGACACACGTAATTCGTACGGGAACTGACCACCGTTCGTCTGAACAACATACGCGATACGAGTACGGAATGCGCCCTTAATACCAGTCAGTTTTTCAAAAACTTCGTCACTTGCGGTATGGCCCGCATAACGCAGCCACTGCTTGTTCACTTTATATGTGTTCTGTGCCAGTACGGTACCTGGTGCGCCACCGGTATCAACCAGTTGATATGCAACGCTATAGGAACCATCCGGGTTTGGCGTAACCTGGCCAACCACTACGGCATCAATACCCAGGGCAGACCATGCAGCAGGCTGAACTTCAGCCGCAGTCCCCGGCTGCTGCGGCAGGCGAGAACGGTCTAATGGGTTAAATTTACCGCTGTTACGCAGGTCAGCACCTACGATACCACCGATATCTTCAGGTGCGGCGCCCGGCCCTGCCCACTGGAACGGGACAACACCAATCGGGCGTGCCGAGTCCACCCCTTGGGTGATCTCGATACGTACTTCTGCATGCAGCACTGCTGCCCACAGCATCAGAAAACCAAATGCTACTCGTAATGCCTGCTTCATCATATCTCCCTTATCTGGACGGAACGCCCACGATAATTTAGCAGAATGTTAACAAACTCAAATACACAAAACTACCAGAACTCTGTCTCAACCTTAGACTGTTTCCCCCGATTCCTCAGGGGTCGTTATTACAGTTTAAAGTCCAGTTTGGCATCTTTTACTTTTTCATAAACAGCCTGGCTAGGCGGCTTAGGAATTCTGGCTGTTTTCGCAGCCGTCAGCGCAGCCTGGCACAATGCCGGATCCCCGCCCTCTTCGGTCACATCCAGTAGCAGACCATCAGGCGCTAACTTGATATGTAATACGCAGGATTTACCCGCATACAAATCGGCGCCATACAGACGACTCTGAATCGCATTACGAATTTGAGATGCGTAAGCACTGATATCAGCGCCAGATGCACCGCCATTTGCACCACTTGTACCACTATCTTTCGCCGGTTGGCCGTTTCCTTTCGCTCCACCGCCCGATTTCGGTGCATTCTTACCGGAGCTTAAGTCACCTAATAAGTCGTCAACACCCGAAGCGGCAGCGGCTTTTTCGGCAGCGGCTTTTTTCGCAGCAGCGGCTTTATCTGCCGCAGCTTTCTTATCGGCAGCAGCTTTCTCGGCTGCAGCCTTTTTATCTGCTGCAGCTTTTTCAGCAGCAGCTTTCTTGTCAGCGGCAGCCTTTTCAGCAGCGGCAGCTTTCGCGGCGGCGGCTTTTTCTGCTTTCTCAGCGGCAGCTTTCTCGGCTGCTGCTTGCTTAGCGGCTTCAGCTTGAGCTTTCTTCGCAGCGTCCGCGGCTGCCTTAGCAGCTTGTGCTTCGGCAACCTTCTTAGCATCGGCAGCCGCTTTTGCAGCTTCCGCCTCAGCTTTCTTCTGGGCATCAGCAGCGGCTTTCTTCGCGGCATCTGCCGCTTGTTTCGCCTGAGCATCTGCTTTAGCTTTCGCATCTGCAGCAGCCTTCGCCGCAGCCTCTTCAGCCTGCTTTTGTTGCTCCTGTGCTTTCGCCGCAGCGGCTTCAGCCTGTTTCTGCTGTTCCGCCTGCTCGCGTACTTTTTCCTGCGCCGCTAAACGTTCTTTTTCCAGCTGTTTCAGACGCTCTTGCTCTGCCGCCTGCTTCTCACGAAGCTCCTCGGCCTGCTGCTGCGCCTGTTTCTCACGCTGTTCTTCTGCACGTTTCGCACTTGCCTGCTGTTGCTGCTGCCTGTCGTACTGTTGAACAACAGCACCAGGATCGACCATAACGGCGTCGATGGACGAACCGCCACCGCCGCCGGCTGAAGCATCAATGTGCTCATCGAACGAACTCCAGATCAGCGCTGCAAATAAAATGACATGCAGCACCGCTGAAATAATTATCGCCCTTTTGAGCTTGTCGTTTTGTTCGGTTGCCTTTGACACTCTCGGTTCCCAAAAAACTGTTCGCCTGTTACGCGCTATCTTTCAAGCCAGCAATACGCAGTCATCAGATTGGCTGCGTCATCAAGCCAACCGATTTAACGCCTGCACTGTGTAACAAGTTCAGCGCTTTAATTATTTCATCATAAGGCACGTCTTTCGCACCACCGATTAAAAATACCGTTTTCGGATTGGTCTGCAGGCGGCTCTTCGCTTCCGCGATAACCTGCTCCGGCGGCAGCTGATCCATCCTGTCTTTTTCAACCACCACGCTGTATTGCCCAACACCGGAAACTTCAATAATGACCGGTGGCTCGTCGTTACTGCTGACGGCTTGCGATTCGGTCGCATCCGGCAGGTCGACTTCCACACTCTGCGTAATGATCGGCGCGGTTGCCATAAAGATCAGCAACAGCACCAGCAGTACGTCGAGCAACGGTACAATATTGATTTCAGACTTAAGTTCGCGACGACCTCGTCCACGCGTTCTGGCCATGGTTTACCCCTTGTTGCTCTCGCTAACGGTAAACGCCTGGCGGTGCAGAATCGCGGTGAACTCTTCCATAAAGTTGTCGTAATTCAGTTCCAGCTTGTTCACGCGCTGATTCAGTCGGTTGTAAGCCATAACCGCCGGGATTGCCGCAAACAGGCCGATGGCCGTTGCAATCAACGCTTCCGCGATACCCGGTGCAACCATTTGCAGCGTCGCCTGTTTTACCGCGCCCAGCGCGATAAATGCGTGCATGATCCCCCAAACGGTACCAAACAGACCGATATACGGGCTGATGGAGCCGACAGTACCGAGGAATGGAATATGCGTTTCCAGCGTTTCCAGTTCACGGTTCATCGAGATACGCATCGCACGGGATGCCCCCTCAACGACCGCTTCCGGCGCATGACTATTCGCCCTATGCAGACGCGCAAATTCTTTGAATCCGCTGTAGAAAATTTGTTCTGAGCCAGCCAAATTATCACGACGCCCCTGGCTTTCCTGGTACAGGCGCGACAATTCAATGCCGGACCAGAACTTGTCTTCAAATGCTTCGGCTTCACGTGAAGCAGCATTAAGAATACGGGTCCGCTGGATAATAATGGCCCAGGATGCGATTGAGAAACCAATCAAAATCAACATGATAAGTTTAACCAGAAGGCTTGCCTTCAGGAACAAATCAAGGATATTCATGTCAGTCACTGCTTAAACTCCGCGACAATAGACTTGGGAAGCGCACGAGGCTTCATTTTGAGTGGATCAACGCAAACAATCAGAACTTCGGCTTCATTCAGCACGACGTTCTCTGCGTTGACAATGCGTTGCGTGAAAACCAATGAGGTGCCACGCATTGACGTAATTTCAGTTTGGACTTCGAGCATATCGTCAAGCCGGGCAGGCGCAAAATACTCCAGGGTCATCTTGCGCACCACAAAGGCTACACGTTCGGCCAACAGAACCTGCTGACTAAAGTGATGATGACGCAGCATCTCTGTGCGTGCTCTTTCATAAAAAGCGACGTAGCTGGCGTGATAAACCACCCCACCGGCATCGGTGTCTTCATAATAGACACGAACCGGCCATCGAAAAATATACTTATTCATTCTTACTGCCTCTTTGTTGGCTTCGCCCACTCACACCGGTCGCTTAACGTTGTAAGCGCCTGGTGACTCGCGTTCTTGCCGCCGCGATGCATCAAGAATGTCGTTGTATATCGCGCTGTCTTCACTTTACATCCCGGTAATGCAATTAGGTTAGTGCTTTCAAACTTCGCTACTATACGCGCGGGAATGGTGCTTTGGAATGGGGGAAAGTAAACGGAGAGTAAAAAATTATGGGCTTATGCAAGCCCATAAATATTTAAGGATGTTTCTTATTCAAAAGAAGAAGAAAATCAGACCAACAACGAGGACGATATCTGCGATCAGCGGACAGAAGATGCCCTGCCAGTGTACGGCGCGAGGACGAAAGCCAACGCCGTGAATGATGCCTGCGCAGACCGCCCACATCAGCAGAAAACCATGCCAGATTTCAAGCGTACTGGTTTTGGCCGCGAAACGTGACGGATCCCAGAATATGCAGCCGGCCAACACGATTGCCAGCACAAAGGAAAGCGCCCGCAAGGGGCGCTTGTCCATCGCGTTGTATACCATCGCGATAATGTTGATCATCAACTGTCTTCTTGTCCGGCCTTGCCTGATTCAACGTGCTCAAGCGCCAGCGCTGTGATTATCCCAAATGCACAGGCAAGAAGCGTTCCCAAAATCCATGCGAAATACCACATTTTAAGCTCCTTACTTAGTACAGAGAGTGGGTGTTGCTTTCAATATCTTCTTTGGTGATGCGACCAAACATCTTCCAGTAACACCAGCCGGTGTACAGCAGAATGATCGGTACGAACACACAAGCTACATACGTCATCAGATTCAGCGTCAGCTGACTGGACGTTGCATCCCACATGGTCAGACTCGCATTCATCATGGTGCTGGATGGCATCACAAACGGGAACATCGCGATACCGGCAGTCAGGATGATGCAGGCTAACGTCAGTGAGGAGAAGATGAACGCCCAGGCCCCTTTCTCCATACGGGAAGTCAGAATAGTCAGCAGCGGCAGAACCACGCCCAACGCCGGAACCAGCCACAGAATAGGTGCATTGTTAAAGTTCACCATCCATGCGCCCGCTTCACGCGCCACTTCTTTGGTCATCGGGTTAGAGGCGGCGTGGTGATCCAGTGCGGAAGTCACAACATAACCATCAATACCGTAAATAACCCAAACGCCGGCCAGTGCGAAGCAAACCAGAGTCACCAGCGCCGCAACCTGTGAGGTGGTACGTGCACGCAGGTGTAGTTCGCCTACGGTACGCATCTGCAGATAGGTTGCGCCCTGAGTGATGATCATCCCTACGCTCACAACCCCTGCCAGCAGACCAAACGGATTCAGCAACTGGAAGAAGTTACCGGTGTAGTACAAGCGCATGTACTCATCCATGTGGAACGGAACACCTTGCAGCAGGTTGCCAAACGCAACACCGATAACCAGCGGCGGCACGAAGCTACCGATGAAGATGCCCCAGTCCCACATGTTGCGCCAGCGCATGTCTTCGATCTTGGAGCGGTAATCAAAACCGACCGGACGGAAGAACAAAGACGCCAGTACCAGGATCATCGCCACATAGAAACCGGAGAACGCAGCGGCATACACCATCGGCCAGGCAGCGAACAGTGCGCCACCCGCGGTGATGAGCCAAACCTGGTTACCGTCCCAGTGCGGGGCGATGGAGTTAATCATAATTCGACGCTCGGTATCATTACGACCGAGGAAACGGGTGAGCATGCCCACCCCCATGTCGAAGCCATCAGTGACCGCAAAACCAATCAGCAGAATGCCAACCAGCAGCCACCAGATAAAACGCAATACTTCATAATCGATCATTTGACGACTCCTGTCTTAGCGTGCCGGCTGAGAAGTCACAGTGGACTGCTCGTAGTGATAACGACCGGTTTTCAGGCTACTCGGCCCAAGGCGTGCGAACTTGAACATCAGATACAGTTCAGCCACCAGGAACAGGGTATACAGGCCGCAAATCAACAGCATCGAGAAGATGAGGTCGCCAGCGGTCAGCGAAGAGTTCGCTACGGCTGTTGGTAACACTTCACCAATCGCCCACGGTTGACGACCGTACTCTGCGACAAACCAACCGGATTCAATAGCAATCCACGGCAGCGGAATCGCATACAGCGCGGTGCGCAGCAGCCATTTTTTCTCGCCGATACGATTACGAATCACGGTCCAGAAGGACACAGCAATGATAGCCAGCATCAGGATGCCGCACGCCACCATAATACGGAATGCGAAGTACAGCGGTGCAACACGAGGGATAGAGTCTTTCGTGGCTTGCTGAATTTGCGCTTCGGTCGCGTCGGTGACGTTGTCCGTGTAGCGTTTCAGCAGCAGACCATAGCCCAGATCTTTCTTCATGCTGTTGAACTGGTCGCGAACAGCCTGATCGGTAGAACCTGCACGCAGTTCTTCCAGCAGTTGATACGCTTTCATCCCGTTACGGATACGCTCTTCGTGCTGCACCATCAGATCTTTCAGACCAATGACCGGTGTATCAACGGAGCGGGTAGCGATGATGCCCAGGGCATAAGGAATTTGAATCGCAAAATGGTTTTCCTGCGCATCCTGGTCCGGAATACCGAACAGCGTAAAGGATGCCGGTGCAGGTTGGGTTTCCCACTCGGCTTCAATAGCAGCAAGTTTGGTTTTCTGCACGTCGCCCATTTCGTAACCGGATTCATCACCCAGAACGATAACAGACAGAATGGCAGCCATACCAAAGCTGGCAGCGATAGCAAAAGAACGTTTAGCAAACGCGAAGTCACGGCCGCGCAGCATATAGTAGGAGCTGATACCCAGAACGAACATCGCGCCACAAACATAACCAGATGCCACAGTGTGAACAAATTTCACCTGTGCTACCGGGTTGAGCACCAGTTCAGAGAAGCTCAGCATCTCCATACGCATGGTTTCAAAGTTGAAATCCGCAGCGATTGGGTTTTGCATCCAGCCGTTCGCAACCAGAATCCACAGTGCGGACAGGTTTGAACCTAAGGCCACCAGCCAGGTGACGCACATATGCTGGACTTTACCCAAACGGTCCCAGCCGAAGAAGAACAGACCTACAAAGGTGGATTCGAGGAAGAAGGCCATCAAACCTTCAATCGCCAGCGGCGCACCGAAAATATCCCCTACATAGTGGGAATAGTAAGACCAGTTAGTCCCGAACTGGAACTCCATGGTCAGACCGGTTGCCACACCCAGAGCGAAGTTGATACCAAACAACTTGCCCCAGAACTTGGTCATATCTTTATAAATCTGTTTGCCGGAAAGGACGTAGACCGTTTCCATGATGGCCAACAAGAACGCCATACCGAGCGTCAGTGGCACAAACAGGAAGTGGTACATCGCGGTCAAGGCAAACTGTAAGCGCGACAGTTCGACTATATCTAACATCATGACTCCTTGCTCATCGCATGAAGACTCCGAGAGTGAACCCCGTTAGAAAGGGTCACACGCATGCCCCAATACAAATTTATTTGCTTCCTTCCCCCGCTGCTCTTTCTTCTCATTTGAAGAAAGGACAATGATGAAAGGTTACAAACATGTTAATAAAACACTCAAATTGATCCCGCAATTATATTACGCCGTAAAATCCTTACAATAAACAGGTTTTTATCGAGGTAAATTTGCATTTTTCGATAGTGATCAATTTATAGCTAATTTATCACTTTCAGACCAATTTGATCTGCAGCAATTTAACCTCATTTGGTGATGTTTACCAAGTTTTAAACATTGATTTAAATCAATTTTCAATTTAAATGTTAATAGTGTTTATCGCTAGCGTGACTAGTGAACACCATGTTAACGATATGTTTTTCAATGAGTAATTGCCGTTACTACAAATGATAGGATATTTATTTAAATCTACACGATCTTTTAACCAGTCTGGGGGACAAAATTATGGACAGATAAAGAGTCACTATTGCTGGGTAGCTCACAGTTTTTTGTTTAGCAAGTCCTGTAATCATTATTTAATACAAATCATTCATTTTAATTTTACTTATAATTAACACCACAATGTAACTATCTCAACTGGAAGCGAAGCGGCAAGCATTGACCGACGCCCTGAGGTTTGGCGATCTCCCTGCAGAGACCCGCCGTTTCGCTTAAATCATCACTGTAAGTTATCACTCCCACCACAACATCGCTTCTATGCCAAAGAATATATATATTCCGAACAATTCATTATCATTTTTATCTTAAATTTAACAAAAAAAATTTACGACATATAAGATTAATAAATAAAAAACCGTTATGCCGTTCACAAGTTATTTAGCGAATACCATTTTCGAAATTATTAAAAACACCCCTGACAAAGCCTGCGCCACAAAATAAGATTTCGATCACAAACATGGCAAGTGGTTTATTAGGTAATTCGCTAATAAATAAAATAACCAATGGAAATTAATTTATAACACATTGATTTAAATGAATTTTTATGAAGGTAAAATATAACAATCATTTTGCGCAGGATATTTTGAAAATAGATCAATTGCTTCCTTTTCCGCTTCCACAGAAACTCCAACCCTATTAAAAGGTTGTCAAAACCCATGCTCTAAATATTAGAAAACAATTTTCACTTATTGACCATCAGCCCTACAGAGGATTACCCATGAAGAAATCTACACTTGTTATTGGCGTCATCGGTGCTGACTGCCATGCAGTAGGCAATAAAGTTCTGGATCGCGTTTTTACTGCTCATGATTTTCACGTAATCAACCTCGGGGTGATGGTGAGCCAGGATGAATATATTGATGCCGCGATTGAAACAGGCGCTGATGCCATCGTGGTGTCTTCCATCTACGGCCACGGCGACATTGACTGCCTCGGCTTGCGTGAGCGCTGTATTGAACGTGGCCTCGGCGACATCCTGTTGTACGTCGGCGGCAACCTGGTCGTCGGAAAACATGACTTCGCCGATGTCGAAGTGAAATTTAAAGAGATGGGGTTTAACCGCGTCTTCGCACCGAGCCACGACCTGGAAGATGTCTGTGCGCTTATCACTAATGATATTCACCAACACAATGGCCTCGAGCAGCGTTGCCTGGAAGAGGCCATCTGATGCAAACAGTTTCTGTCGATATCGGCTCGACATGGACCAAGGCAGCCCTCTTCGCCCATGAAGGTGAAGAATTAACCCTGGTAAACCATGTCCTGACCCCAACCACCACACATCATCTGGCAGACGGTTTTTTTGCCAGCCTGAATCAGGTGCTGAACGTTGCCGATGCTCGCCCGTTACTGAAAAGTGGTGAAGTGCAGTTGAAATACTCCTCCTCGGCCAAAGGTGGACTCGCCGTGGCAGCAATGGGGCTGGTACCTTCCATTACGCTGGAATCGGCAAAAGTTACCGCCCATTCGGCAGGAGCGAAAATCGCGCAATATTATTCGTACAAACTGAACCGTCATGACATCCAGGAACTGGAATCCGCACCGCCAGATATTCTGTTGTTTACCGGCGGTACAGACGGCGGCGAAGAAAGCTACGGCCTGGCGAATGCGCACGCGCTGGCAGGTTCAAAGCTTGATTGCGCCATTATCTACGCCGGAAACCGGGACATTCAGGACGAAATACAAACGATTCTGGGACACAAAGATCTGACCACGGTAGACAACATTCTGCCGGATCTCGATCACCCGAATCCGTTTGCCGCGCGCCAGGCGATTTGCGATGTGTTCTTGTCACGCATTGTCAAAGGTAAAGGTCTGGACGTCATTGTTGGCGAAACAGGCGAAGAGCCAATGCCGACGCCATGGACGGTCTATGAGTTAGTCAAAGCCATTAGCGATTACGACAACGCATGGAAGGAGTTCATGCTGATTGATATGGGTGGCGCCACCACGGATGTCTATTCAGCCAGCGCGAATACCCTCTCCCCCGATACTGTCCTGCATGGTGTCCCTGAACCGTTCGTCAAACGTACCGTTGAAGGTGATTTGGGCATGCGCGTTTCCGCCGTCGTGGTGGGAGAAAGCACGCAGGATATGGTGAAAGTTGTTTTCGCCCAACAACCACAACGTGAGGAAGCGTTTTATCGCTACCTGCGCCATCTGGTTGGGCAGCCGGACTACCTGCCGGTCAACGAGGAAGAGAAATATTTCGACACTTTGTTAGCCGGTTTGTGCGTGGGCTATGCCACTGAGCGCCACGCGGGCACTAAGAAGCAGGTTTGCACCTGCGTCGGTAACGTGGATTTACAGATGGGTCGCGATCTCACCACCGTACGCAAAGTCGTCGGTTCAGGGGGATGGCTCTCTCGCGCCAGCCAGTTCGATATCCATAACTGGCTTAAATACCGGGAGCTGGACGACCAGGGTAAAAGAATTCTGTTACCGAATCAGTTTGAGTATTACCGCGATTCAAATGGCCTGCTCCCGCTACTGGCAAACGTCGCCAGGCTGTACCCGCAAGCCGCTGCTCGCACCAGCATTCAGTGTTTAACCCTACAAAACTAAAGGCAGCTACGAATGGAACTTCGAAATAAAAAATTGACCCACGACGAATTCATGACCGAAAGGCACCAGGTGTTGCAAACCTGGGAAACCGGCAAAGACGTTGAGAAATTCGAAGATGGCGTGAAGTACCAGCAATCAATTCCAGATTCAAAACGCTTCTCCCTCGCGCTGTTGAAGGCCGATCAAGAAGGTAAAACACTGAGCCAGCCGCGTGCAGGCGTCGCACTCATGGATGAACATATTGAGCTGCTTAAAACATTGCAGGAAGAATGTGACCTCCTGCCAAGTACCATCGATGCCTATACCCGTCTGAACCGCTATGAAGAAGCAGCTGTCGGGATCCAAAAATCTATCGAGGCGGGCACCTCCAAACTGAATGGTTTACCCGTCGTCAATCATGGGGTTGCTGCCTGCCGCCGTATGACTGAGTCGCTGGAAAAACCAATCCAGGTCCGCCACGGAACGCCGGATGCGCGCCTGCTGGCTGAAATCGCCATGGCCAGTGGCTTTACCAGCTACGAAGGTGGCGGTATCTCCTACAACATCCCTTACGCCAAACGCGTCACCCTGGAAAAATCCATTCGCGACTGGCAGTACTGCGACCGTCTGATGGGTCTGTACGAAGAGAACGGCATTCGCATCAACCGTGAGCCGTTTGGCCCGCTGACCGGTACCCTGATCCCGCCGTTTATGTCCCACTCGGTGGCGATTATTGAAGGTCTGCTGGCGCTGGAACAAGGCGTGAAATCCATTACCGTCGGCTACGGCCAGGTCGGTAGCCTGACGCAGGATATCGCCGCCATTCAGGCGCTGCGTGAACTGTCCCACGAATACTTCCATAACCACGGCTTCGACGATTACGAACTGAGTACCGTTTTCCACCAGTGGATGGGCGGATTCCCGGAAGATGAAGCGAAAGCCTTCTCCGTTATCGCCTGGGGTGCGGCGGTTGCCGGTATGTCCGGTGCCACGAAAGTCATTACCAAAAGCCCGCACGAAGCGTTCGGTATCCCAACGGCTGCAGCCAACGCCCAGGGTCTGAAAGCGTCACGCCAGATGCTCAACATGGTCAGCGACCAGAAATTCCCGCAATGCGCTGCCGTCGAGCAGGAAGTCGAACTGATTAAGAGTGAAGTCCGCGCAGTACTGAAAAAAGTCTTCGAACTGGGTAATGGCGACATTGCGCGCGGTACAGTGCTGGCCTTTGAAGCTGGCGTACTGGATGTGCCGTTCGCACCTGCCGCCTGCAATGCGGGCAAAATTCTGCCGGTGCGCGATAACACAGGCGCCATCCGTATTCTCGAAGCCGGTGCGGTTCCGCTGCCGAAAGATATTCTCGCCCTGCACCACGACTATGTCGCAGAGCGCGCACATTTTGAAGGCCGCAAGCCTTCTTTCCAGATGGTCATTGATGACATCAACGCCGTATCCCACAGTAAATTAATAGGAAGACCATAATGAAAATCAAAAAGGCCCTTTTCACCGCTGGCTACTCCTCATTTTATTTTGACGATCAGCAGGCCATCAAAAATGGCGCCGGTCATGACGGGTTTATCTATACCGGCGATCCGGTAACACCTGGATTTACCTCTGTTCGTCAGGCGGGTGAATGCGTTTCCGTGCAACTGATTCTGGAAAATGGCGCGGTAGCGGTGGGCGATTGCGCAGCGGTGCAATATTCAGGTGCAGGTGGCCGTGATCCGCTATTCCTGGCAGAAAATTTCATTCCGTTCCTCAACGATCACATCAAACCGCTGCTGGAAGGCCGTGACGTTGATGCGTTCCTGCCAAACGCCCGTTTCTTTGATCAACTGCGTATTGACGGTCATCTGCTGCATACCGCCGTCCGCTATGGTCTGTCTCAGGCGCTGCTCGACGCGGCAGCGCTGGCTACCGGTCGTCTGAAAACTGAAGTGGTTTGCGATGAATGGCAACTGCCGTGCGTGCCGGAAGCCATTCCATTATTTGGTCAGAGCGGCGACGACCGCTACATCGCCGTTGACAAAATGATCCTCAAAGGGGTGGACGTCCTGCCGCATGCGCTGATCAACAACGTGGAAGAGAAACTGGGCTTTAAAGGCGAAAAACTGCGTGAGTATGTACGTTGGTTGTCCGACCGCATTTTAAGCCTGCGCACCAGCGAACGTTATCACCCAACGCTGCATATTGATGTGTACGGCACGATCGGTTTGATCTTCGATATGGATCCCGTGCGCTGCGCCGAATACATCGCCAGCCTGGAAGCCGAAGCACAGGGCCTGCCGCTGTATATCGAAGGGCCAGTAGATGCGGGTAACAAGCCGGATCAGATCCGCATGTTGACTGCCATCACCAAAGAACTGACCCGTCTGGGTTCCGGCGTGAAAATTGTCGCCGACGAATGGTGTAACACCTATCAGGATATCGTGGACTTTACCGATGCGGGCAGCTGCCACATGGTACAGATCAAAACCCCTGATCTTGGCGGTATTCACAACATCGTTGATGCGGTGCTGTATTGCAACAAACACGCCATGGAAGCTTATCAGGGCGGTACTTGTAACGAAACCGAGATCAGTGCCCGCACCTGCGTACACGTGGCGCTTGCCGCGCGTCCGATGCGCATGCTGGTTAAACCGGGTATGGGTTTCGATGAAGGTCTCAACATCGTGTTTAACGAGATGAATCGCACCATCGCGTTGTTGCAAACTAAGGATTAAGAGATGGCACGCACATTTAAGATCTTATCGCCGACGGCTATCCTGGGTTATGGCTTCCCGGAAGAAAGTTTTCGTAAAGCCATGGAAGAGTCACCGGATCTTATTGCTGTTGACGCAGGTTCCTCCGATCCTGGCCCCCACTACCTGGGGGCAGGTAAACCCTTTACCGACAGAGCCGGGGTAAAACGCGATCTGCGCTATATGATCGTGGCGGGCGTTAAGAACAACATCCCGGTCGTGATCGGTACCGCCGGTGGTTCTGGTGCCGCTCCGCATCTGGAGTGGTGTCGCCAGATAATCCATGAGATTGCCCAGGAAGAAAAACTGTCCTTCTCAATGGCGCTGATCCCGTCTGATGTCGACAAAGAAATCGTTCATCAGGCGCTGGATAACGGCAAAATCACCGCGCTCGATTTTGTGCCTGAACTGACTCACGAGGCGATTGAAGAGAGTACCTACATCGTCGCGCAGATGGGTGTCGAACCTTTCCAGCGTGCGCTGAAAGCGGGGGCACAGGTTGTTCTGGGCGGACGCGCTTACGATCCAGCCTGCTTCGCGGCGCTGCCGATTATGCAAGGCTTTGATGAAGGTCTGGCGCTGCACTGCGGTAAGATCCTTGAGTGTGCTGCCATTGCAGCAACCCCCGGCTCCGGCTCCGATTGTGCGATGGGCATTATCGACGACAACGGCTTTACGCTGAAGGCGTTCAATCCCAAGCGTAAGTTCACTGAAACGTCTGCTGCGGCGCACACCCTGTATGAGAAGTCCGATCCGTACTTCCTGCCGGGACCGGGCGGTGTGCTGAACCTGAAAGCGTGCACCTTTACCCAGGTTAACGAGGGCGAAGTGTATGTCAGCGGTTCACGTCATGAAGAAACACCGTATGCGTTGAAACTGGAAGGCGCGCGTCAGGTTGGCTTCCGCTGCCTGACCATCGCCGGAACGCGCGACCCGATTATGATTGCCGGAATTGACACCATTCTCGAAGAGGTACAGGCAAGCGTAGCACGTAACCTCTCCCTGAATGACGACAGCATCCGCATGACGTTCCACCTGTACGGGAAGAACGGCGTGATGGGCAACCATGAACCGATGAAAACCGCGGGTCATGAACTGGGGATTTTACTGGACGTCGTTGCGCCGACGCAGGATATCGCCAACAGCGTTTGCTCGCTGGTGCGCTCTACCCTGTTGCACTACGGCTATGAAAATCGTATTGCGACAGCGGGTAACCTCGCTTTCCCATTCTCGCCATCTGATATTCAGAGTGGGCCGGTGTATGAGTTCTCGATCTATCACCTGATTGAAGCCAGCGATGCACTGCGGTTTGATTTCCACATTGAGCAGGTGACGCCAGAAGGAGTTCAGGCATGAAACAGTCAATTTGTTCACTGGCGCAGGTCATTCGCTCAAAAAATGCCGGACCGTACGAACTGGTTTTAGATATTTTGTTTAAAACCCGGGAAGACTATCAGCGCGTAAAACGCTCAGAGCAATTAACTCCGCAACTTATTGCTGGGTTATATAATGTCGAACCTGACTTTATTCACAATATTGTGTGGTTCGATCCGGCAAATGCCGTAAAAATTGTCATGCCGCGCGATATTATTTCCGGCAATGTCGGTGACAATGATGTTTATGGCGCGCAGCAACACGCACCATTATTAAGTATTGAATTCGATCTGTAACAAAAAACACAATAACAGCCATTGGAGCACAGAGTTCAGCTGTATCACAGTGCTTCGAATATTCATGCGGTTGGTCACAACAGGCGTGCGTCTGAGCTGCTGTCCAGGCTCAGGCACACGCCACCCTACATTATTCCAATTACCAGCCTTTATCCGATGGAGTACACATGAAGAAAATAAGTTTAACCAAGATGATCATATTAGGCCTGATACTCGGCATGATTGCCGGGGTGGCCATTAATAATATGGCCGCGGCTGAAACAGCAAAATCATATGCACAGGATATTTCCATTTTCACCACTATATTCTTACGTATGGTGAAGATGATTATTGCGCCATTGGTTATTTCAACTCTGGTTGTCGGTATTGCCAAGATGGGCGATGCCAAAACGCTGGGTCGTATATTTTCTAAAACCTTTTTCCTGTTTATTTGTGCCTCACTGCTGTCGATCGCCTTAGGTCTGGTTATCGTTAATATCTTCCAGCCGGGCGCAGGCATCAACTTTGTTGCTCATGACGCAGGCGCTGTTGCCGCCGTTAAGTCTGAACCCTTCACGCTGAAAGTCTTTATCTCACATGCCGTACCAACCAGTATCGTTGACGCGATGGCGCGGAACGAAATCCTGCAGATCGTGGTGTTCTCCATTTTCCTTGGTTGCAGCCTGGCCGCAATCGGTGAAAAAGCCGAGCCTATCGTTAAGGTTCTGGATTCGCTGGTACACGTGATGCTGAAGCTGACAGGCTACGTCATGCTGTTTGCGCCACTGACCGTTTTTGCCGCTATTTCAGGTTTGATTGCCGAACGTGGTCTGGGTGTAATGGTCAGCGCCGGGATCTTCATGGGTGAATTCTACCTGACGCTGGGTATGCTGTGGGCAATTCTGATTGGCCTGTCAACCATGATAGTCGGGCCTTGCATCGCGCGTTTGACCAAATCAATCTTCGAGCCTGCACTGCTGGCCTTTACGACCTCCAGTTCTGAAGCAGCCTTCCCGGGCACGCTGGATAAGCTGGAAAAATTCGGCGTATCGTCAAAAATTGCCAGCTTTGTTCTGCCGATCGGTTACTCCTTTAACCTCGTAGGCTCCATGGCCTATTGCTCCTTTGCCACCGTCTTTATTGCCCAGGCGTGCAACATTGAGTTGAGCATGGGCGAGCAAATTACCATGCTGTTAATTCTGATGCTGACCTCTAAAGGGATGGCGGGTGTACCGCGTGCCTCGATGGTCGTTATCGCCGCTACCCTGAACCAGTTCAACATTCCGGAGGCGGGTTTGATCCTGCTGATGGGCGTCGATCCGTTCCTCGATATGGGTCGTTCCGCCACCAACGTCATGAGTAATGCCATGGGCGCTGCCATTGTAGGTCGCTGGGAAGGTGAACACTTTGGTTCAGGCTGCCGCGGAACAGCGCCAGTCAAAACACCGGAGCAAGACCGCCCGGTCACCGAAACAGAAGTCGCGTTGTCCTGATACCTCGTTATTGCCGGATGGCGCTTGCGCTTATCCGGCCTACATAACGTTTAATTATCCGTAAGCCGGATCAGGCGGTACGCCGCCATCCGGCGCATGATAAGTACCCCAACAGGAAAGCACCATGACTAAAACTCTGCTCGGCGTGAGTCTCTTTTCTTTCAGCGTCTTGTTTAGCGCTACCTCATTCGCGCAAACCGCGCCGGACTACGCCAGACTGATAGAACAGGCGCATCAAAAGTACAAAAGTAACAATGATGGAAAAGTCGCCGACTACATCCCTGCCCTGGCGAGCTACAGCCCAAATAATTTTGCCATCACTATTGCTACGGTGGACGGAAAAATCTACCAGGTTGGCGATGTTAACAAACCCTTTCCCATGGAATCGCTGAGTAAAGTCTTCACCATGGCGCTCGCCATGGAACAGCACGGTCCTCAGGTAGTGCTGGATAAACTCGGGGCCAATGCCACTGGCATGCCATTTAATTCAGGTTTAGCCGTTGAACTGACCAAAGGCGCGCCGGAAAACCCGCTGGTAAACGCCGGAGCCATGAGCACCGTTAGTCTGATTGAAGCCAAAGACAAAACCGATCGCTGGAACAAAATCCTCGACAACCTGAACGTCTGGGCCGATGCCACGCTCACGGTTAATGAGCCGGTTTACAAATCTGAGATGGAGACCAACCAGCACAATCAGGCGCTGGCGAAGCTGATGGAATCCTATAACAGCTTCTATGGCAACACCGACGACGCCGTCGAAATTTATACCCGTCAGTGCTCGGTGGATATCACCGTTGAGCAACTGGCCAAAATGGGTGCCGTACTGGCGAACAAAGGGAAATCGCCCTTCAACGGCAAGCAGTTGCTGAATGAAAAATATGTTCCGCAGGTGCTGGCGGAAATGGCGATTGCCGGACTGTACGACGGCAGCGGTAAATGGCTGTACACCGTTGGCATTCCGGCGAAAAGCGGCGTCGGCGGCGGGATGGTTGCGGTGGTGCCCGGAAAATATGCCATTGCCGTCTACTCTCCGCCGTTGGACGAAGCCGGTAACAGCGTTCGCGCCCAGCAAACTATCGAATATGTCGCCGAAGCGACGCAGGCCAATGTCTTTTTAGCAAAATAACACTCTGCCGGATAAGCGAAGCGCTATCCGGCCTACGATTAGCGCACGTATTTACGCCGTCATCCGGCAAAAATGAAGAGGTGAGAAGTAAACATGTCTAAACCATTTGTCTGGCAGGAACTCTTTGTTCAGAGTAAAGATAATACCGAGTATGAATTACTGAGTAACCAGCACGTAACGGTAACGGAGTTAGACGGAGAGGAAGTGATTAAGGTAGCGCCTGAAGCGTTAACCTTATTAGCACAGCAGGCATTTTATGAGGCTTCATTTTTTCTGCGCGCCGGACATTTGAAACAGATAGCCAGCATTTTGCACGACCCGCAGGCCAGCAGTAACGATAAGTACGTCGCATTACAACTGCTGCGCAACGCTGAGGTTTCGGCCAAAGGCGTCCTGCCTAACTGTCAGGACACCGGGACGGCAACCATTGTGGCCTGCAAAGGACAACATGTCTGGACAGGCGGCGATGACGCCGAAGCCTTGAGCAAAGGCGTATATACCACCTTCACCGAAAACAATCTGCGTTACTCGCAAAATGCCCCGCTGGACATGTATACCGAGGTCAATACACAGACAAACCTGCCGGCGCAAATCGACATCAGCGCCACGCCGGGTAATGAGTATAAATTCCTGTTCGTCAACAAAGGCGGTGGTTCTGCCAATAAGGCGGCGCTATTCCAGGAAACCAAATCCATTCTGCAGCCGGAAAAGCTCACAGCCTTCCTGATCGAAAAAATGAAATCGCTGGGTACCGCCGCTTGCCCGCCGTACCACATCGCTTTCGTGGTTGGGGGCTTGTCCGCCGATCAGGCGCTGAAGACAGCCAAACTGGCATCAACCAAATATTACGATAACCTGCCCACCAGCGGGAACGAGCTGGGTCAGGCGTTCCGCGATACAGCACTGGAAGCCGAACTGCTCAATGCCAGCCGCGAGTTTGGCATCGGCGCGCAGTTTGGCGGCAAATACTTTGCCCACGATATTCGCGTAATTCGCTTACCGCGCCACGGCGGCTCCTGCCCTATCGCCATGGCCCTCTCCTGTTCTGCCGACCGCAACATCAAAGCCAAAATTAACAAACACGGTATCTGGCTGGAGAAACTCGAGCATAACCCGGGCAAATTTATCCCTGATTCACAGCGGGTGGAAAATGGCGCCCAGACAGTTCAACTGGATCTGAACCGTCCGTTACGCGAAATCCTGCATGACCTTTCCGCCCTGCCCATCGGGACTCGTTTGTCGTTAAGCGGCCCAATTGTTGTTGCCCGAGATATCGCCCACGCAAACATCAAAGCGCGCCTGGATAACGGCGAACCGATGCCGGAATACATGAAAAAACATATCGTTTATTACGCCGGCCCCGCCAAAACCCCGGAAAATCAGGCCTGTGGCTCAATGGGCCCCACCACCGGCGGACGCATGGATGGGTATGTCGATGCTTTCCAGGCACAAGGCGGCAGCCTCATTATGCTCACCAAGGGTAACCGCAGTCAGCAGGTCACTGATGCCTGTCACAAACACGGTGGATTTAGCCTCGGCAGCATTGGCGGCGCAGCGGCTCTGCTGGCCCAGCAGTATGTGAAGAGCCTGCAGTGCCTTGAGTATCCCGAACTGGGCATGGAAGCGGTGTGGATGATGGAAGTTAAAAATATGCCTGCGTTCGTATTAGTAGATGACAAAGGCAATAACTTCTTCAGTCAGTTTGAGCAGCAGCATCGCTGCGCAACCTGCCCGGCAGGACATTAAGGAGCTATCATGGAAGCGCGAGCCAACAATGACCGACATCGCCAGCGTCAGCAGAAGCTGAAAGCGCAGGTTGATACCCGCGTGGCGGCGGCAACGGAGAAGAAAGGGATTCTGATTGTCTTCACCGGCAATGGTAAAGGAAAATCTACCGCAGCCTTCGGCACGGCGACACGCGCGGTTGGTCACGGAAAAACCGTTGGCGTCGCGCAGTTTATTAAAGGCCAGTGGGATAATGGCGAGTACAACACACTGCACCCTCTCGGCGTGGAGTTTCATATTATGGGTACCGGTTTTACCTGGGAAACCCAGAACCGGGAAGCCGATATCGAGGCGGCCACCGCAGTGTGGCAGGAAAGTAAACGCATGCTGGCTGATGCGCATTACGATCTGGTCGTACTGGACGAACTCACCTATATGTTGGCTTATCACTATCTGGATACGCAGGAGGTAATCAGCGCCATCGAAAATCGCCCTGCCGACCAGAGCGTGATCGTCACCGGGCGCGGTTGCCATGCGCTGTTACTTGAACTTGCCGATACGGTCAGCGAGCTTCGCCCGGTTAAACACGCTTTTGATAGCGGCATTCAGGCACAGCCAGGGATCGACTGGTAATCGCTCTTTTGCCGGGTAAGGCGTTTACGCCGCATCCGGCGATTTACCCAAAACCGATACGCTTATCGGGCCTATGGTGAACACCGAAACCTGTAGGCCTGATAAGGCGCAAGCCGCCATCAGGCAGCCGACATCACGGATTTATTTAGCAACCAGTTGCGGAAGATCTCCAAATGAAGGGACTCTGATTTCTCCTCCCGCCACGTCATGATAAATCGATTCCCGGTACGCATTGGAACATCGCAAGGAATCACCATATCCCCACTATCCAGATCGTGCTGAATGGCAAAACGGGGTAGCAATGCGACGCCAAGGTTGGAACGTACTGCCGCAATCAGCATCGACAACAGATCAAATCGCGGACCTTTATTCACCAGCGGACTGCTGACATCGGACAGCGCAAACCATTCCTGCCAGCCTTTGATGCGGGTACTTTGATGCAACAGCGGGTATTCGTTCAGCAGTTCATCGACGGACAGCTTCCGGTCCGGTTCAGCAAGCAAGCAACGGCTGCACACTGGCAGAATTTCCTCTTCGAACAGGTACTCGACCCCCGACCACGGCGAGTAAAAATCTTCCCGCATGATCGCTGCGTCATATTCCCGGTTAAGAAAATCACCAATATTCGCCAGAGAATGAATATTAACGATAATATCAGGATTGAGTTTATTGAACTCACGCAGGTTTGGGATCAGCCAGTGCGTACTGAACGTCGGGTTAACCGCCAGTTCGATCACTTGTACGGTCGGCTGCCATGTCATGATCGTCGTCGTATCTCGTTCAAGCTTGTTCAGTGTTTCTTTAACAATAGTTAAATAGTGTTTGCCTGCCGCATTTAAAAAAATGCGCTTTTTGGCATGATTAAATAGCGCTGTATTAAGAAAATCCTCTAGCGCATTCACCTGGCGGAAAACAGCACTTTGTGTTAAAGCCAGCTCTTCAGCTGCCCGGGTATAACTTTCGTGACGCGCAACCACTTCAAAAGTTACCAGCAACTCCGTTTTGGGTATTTTTCCTCTCATAACCTCTTCCATATGCAGCGTACAAAAATAGTTTAATTTATAAAAAATAATTCATATCACCCGAATAAACATCGAGTGTTATATTTTATTTCAGGCATTGATGTCATTGATCCAATCCATGATTTGTTCATACTGATGGCGGATAAATATTAACCAATAATACTCAAGCACAACAATAAACACAATTTAATTAAGGTTAAATTCAGACACATAGCGCCAATAAGTTCTTAATAATTTTTCAAGTCATCTTGTTTATTGTGGAAAAAACTTTGCGAGATTAATCAATATTATCCTTGTGATAATTTAGGAAAATTCAGCGTTATAACTTACAGGCAAACGACTGCTTTTAATCATTCTCCGGAGTGGTTCTGCCTTTTTTTGTTAGACGTGATAAAGGACACAATGTGAAAACTTTCGGAAAGGTCTGGCTCGTTGGCGCAGGTCCCGGTGATATTTCATTACTCACCCTCAAAGCAGCGATGTGCATTAAACAAGCAGATGTCATTATTTACGACAGGTTGGTCAATCCTAAGATTCTGGAATGGGCATCCGCTGACTGTGAGCTTATCAATGTCGGTAAGAATCCGGGATTTCATTGTGTGCCACAGGATGAAATCAACGCGCTTCTCGTTCAGTATGCCCAGACGCATCACAATATCGTGCGCTTAAAAGGTGGCGATCCCTACGTATTTGGTCGTGGGGCCGAAGAAGTTGAAGGGCTTATTGAGCCGGGGATCCCTTTTGAAGTCGTCCCCGGTATCAGTTCAACCATTGGGGGATTAACCTGTGCCGGGATCCCGGTAACACATCGCGATTACGCCTCTGGTTTTCACGTGGTGACCGGTCATACACGCGAAGGCAACCAGCAGCAGGACTGGCGCCAGCTGGCGAAACTTAACGGTACGTTGGTTATCGTCATGGGTATTGCGAATCTGGCGTTTATTTGTGAAGAACTGTTGATGGGTGGGAAACCGGCGGAGACGCCCGCGGCCATCATCATGTCCGCGACCCGGGAGAATCAGCGCCGGCTGACCTGTACCCTCGGCTCGTTACTGAGCAATGCGCAGGAAGCCAACATTACGCCGCCTGCACTGATCGTCATTGGCAATGTCGTCACGCTGAGCGATCGTCTGTCTTTTATTCCTGCCGCTATCGACCTCCCTGAACATCTTTACTGCGAGAGTCTGGCGTGACGAAAAGACTGGGGTGATGTTTGATGCGCCGCCCGGAAAACGCGACAAAAATAGCTGGTTTGTGCGTACTGAAGTTTCCGGGCGATACTGTCTATTGAATGAACCGGATCGTGTAATAACTCCCCCGCCTTTTGCATTTTTTTCTGACTCACCCATGTTTTAAAGTTAACGCCCTGTCGCTTCTTAAAAAATCGGCTGAAATAATTTGCACTTAAACAGACATGTGCCGCCACAGACTCCAGAGATAAGTCACTATACAGATTATCATCAATATAACGCAGTGCCGCCAGTAGTTTTTTCTCATGACGAGAAAGCTCCGTTAAATAGTGCCGGACGTTACTTGTCGGTTTATCGAATACCACTTCAGATTGTTTTTTTTGCACCTCAAAATTGTTAACAATAAAATGCAATAAATTAGCCGATGCCACCAACGTATTATTATCAACCGCAACAAGCTGATCCCACTCGGCTTTTATTTGAGGATCACACATCCATCGTGATTCATCTTCAACAATGATGGTTTTATATTCCTGGTACTTAGCCCGAACCTGACCACAGATAATAAAACCATGCAGATTCTCCTCATAAATTAATGGTATGGAGAACAGACTTAGCCCTGCATGGCAGCAGAATATTCTGGGCTTACACTGTTTCAGTGCCTCAAAAACACACTGTTTATCGCACGTTTGGCAACCAACACTGTAGCGTTTATTCGCTCTCATCAGCTTACAGAATGAATTAAAATTATGGCAATCAGAGAGAGCTCTGCCTGTAACATCAACGACTACCGTTGCTAACCCCGTCGCATTGGAGAATACTTCTGCTATAGAGAAAAAACATGGTAAGTAATCATCCTGAATTTTCAGCGACACGCCATCCTCCAACCTTAATATGACTAAAGGCGGTAATATGCAAAATCCAGGCAAAAGAAAGAATGATGCTCGCCGCAAAAAATAATCTCATTTGTGAAGATGATTGTGATCAAATTGCATGATGCGGGATGGCAGAAAATAAAAAAGGCCATCATCAGATGGCCAACCATGTCGAAATTAGACCAGCCCTTGACCATGCAGAAAGTCAGGGCTGTATTTTTATGGCTTACTTAATAACGGTTTTCAGTGCTTCGCCGATATCGGCCAGGCTGCGAACGGTTTTCACGCCTGCAGCTTCAAGAGCCGCGAATTTCTCATCCGCTGTCCCTTTACCGCCGGCGATAATGGCACCAGCGTGACCCATACGCTTACCTTTCGGCGCGGTGACGCCCGCGATGTAGCCAACCACCGGCTTGGTCACGTGATCTTTAATGTACGCAGCCGCTTCTTCTTCCGCGCTACCGCCGATCTCACCGATCATGACGATCGCTTCAGTCTGCGGATCTTCCTGGAACAGCTTCAGGATGTCGATAAAGTTAGAGCCTGGGATCGGGTCGCCACCAATGCCCACACAGGTAGACTGGCCGAAACCGTAGTCGGTAGTCTGCTTAACTGCTTCATAGGTCAGGGTACCGGAACGGGAAACGATACCCACTTTGCCCGGCTTGTGAATGTGGCCCGGCATGATGCCGATTTTACATTCGCCCGGGGTGATAACGCCTGGGCAGTTCGGGCCGATCATGCGCACGCCAGCTTCATCCAGCTTCACCTTCACGGTCAGCATATCCAGGGTCGGGATGCCTTCGGTGATGGTGATAATCAGTTTGATACCAGCATCGATTGCTTCCAGAATGGAATCTTTGCAGAACGGTGCCGGAACGTAGATAACTGTGGCGGTTGCGCCCGTCGCTTCTACAGCTTCACGCACGGTGTTGAACACCGGCAGGCCCAGGTGCGTGGTGCCGCCTTTACCTGGCGTTACGCCGCCAACCATCTGCGTACCGTAAGCAATCGCTTGTTCGGAGTGGAATGTCCCCTGGCTACCGGTGAAGCCCTGGCAGATAACCTTGGTATCTTTATTAATTAAAACTGACATTATTTCCCCTCCACTGCGGCAACAACCTGCTGAGCTGCATCCGTCAGACTTTTCGCTGCAATAATATTCAGGCCGCTATCAGCCAGTTTTTTCGCGCCGAGTTCAGCGTTGTTACCTTCCAGACGCACCACGACCGGAACGTTAACACCCACTTCGGCTACCGCGCCGATGATACCGTCAGCGATCAGGTCGCAACGTACGATACCGCCGAAGATGTTCACCAGTACTGCTTTTACGTTGTCATCAGAGAGGATAATTTTGAACGCTTCGGTCACGCGCTCTTTGGTCGCGCCGCCGCCCACGTCAAGGAAGTTAGCCGGTTCGCCACCGTGCAGCTTAACAATGTCCATGGTACCCATTGCCAGGCCCGCACCGTTAACCATACAACCGATGTTGCCGTCGAGCGCTACGTAGTTCAGTTCCCACTGCGCAGCCTGCGCTTCACGCGGATCTTCCTGAGATTGGTCGCGCATTTCGCGCAGGTCAGCCTGGCGGAACAGCGCGTTGCCGTCAGCGCCCAGTTTGCCGTCGAGGCAGATCAGGTCACCCTGTTTGGTGACAACCAGCGGGTTGATTTCGATCAGCGCCAGGTCGCGCTCCAGGAAGATAGTCGCCAGACCCATGAAGATCTTGGTGAACTGCTGAACCTGTTTACCTTCCAGACCCAGTTTGAACGCCAGCTCACGTCCCTGGTAAGGCATTGGGCCTGCCAGCGGATCGAGTGCCACTTTGTGGATCAGATGCGGGGTCTCTTCCGCTACTTTTTCGATTTCCACGCCGCCTTCGGTAGAGGCCATGAAGACCACGCGACGGGAGCTACGGTCAACAACTGCGCCGAGGTAAAGTTCTTTACCGATGTCGGTCGCTGCTTCAACCAGAATCTGATTTACCGGTTGACCATGGGCGTCTGTCTGGTAAGTAACCAGACGTTTACCCAGCCAGTGTTCAGCAAAAGCGCGAATGTCTTCTTTGCTGTTCACAACCTTCACACCGCCCGCTTTACCGCGGCCACCAGCGTGAACCTGACATTTCACTACCCACGGGCCAGCGCCGATTTTTGAAGCGGCTTCTTCTGCTTCACGCGGAGTAGTACAGGCATAACCCACCGGTGCCGGTAAGCCATAGCGGGCAAAAAGTTGTTTTGCCTGATATTCATGTAAGTTCATGTGTTCTGTCCATCCTTCAGGTAATCGTTATCTTTTACCCGTAGGTCTGATAAGCATCCAGACCTACGGGGCAGGTGATACTCTTATTAACTACACGTCCAGCAGCAGACGCGTTGGATCTTCCAGCAACTCTTTAATGGTTACCAGGAAGCCTACTGACTCACGACCATCGATCAGACGGTGGTCATAAGACAGCGCCAGATACATCATCGGCAGGATTTCAACCTTGCCGTCTACCGCCATCGGCCTGTCTTTGATGGCATGCATACCCAGGATGGCGCTCTGCGGTGGGTTGATGATCGGCGTGGACATCAGGGAACCGAACACACCACCGTTAGTGATGGTGAAGTTACCGCCCGTCAGATCTTCAACCGTCAGCTTGCCGTCGCGACCTTTGACTGCCAGTTCTTTAATATTTTTCTCGATGTCTGCCATACCCAGCAGATCCACATCGCGCAGGACCGGCGTTACCAGACCACGTGGCGTGGAGACCGCCATGCTGACATCAAAGTAGTTGTGATAAACCACGTCATCGCCGTCGATGGACGCGTTCACTTCCGGATAGCGTTTCAGCGCTTCAACAACCGCTTTCACGTAGAAAGACATAAAGCCCAGACGGATACCGTGGCGTTTCTCGAACGCGTCACCGTACTGCTTACGCAGATCCATGATTGGCTTCATGTTGACCTCGTTAAACGTGGTCAACATGGCGGTGGAATTTTTCGCTTCCAGCAGACGCTCAGCTACGCGTTTGCGCAGACGGGTCATCGGAACACGTTTTTCACCACGCGCGCCCAGTTGAGCCTGTGGCGCAGGCGCAGCGGCCGGCGCTTTGGCTTCGGCTTTCGCCGCCGGAGCTTTCGCCAGATGTTTTTCAACATCTTCACGCGTGATACGACCGCCGACGCCAGTGCCGTTGATAGCGCTGGCTTCGAGGTTATGCTCACCCAGCAGGCGACGAATCGCCGGACTCAGGGCATCATTGTTCTGCTCAGCAAGAGACGCCTGCTGGCGCTGTGCCGGAGTAGAATCTTTTTCTTCAGACTTAGCGCTGGTTTCTTTACCGGTGCTGTTGCCTTCACGCAGGCGACCAAGGATCTGGCGAGAAGTGACGGTTGTCCCTTCATCTTCCAGAACCGCATCAAGAATACCGTCCGCTGATGCCGGTACTTCCAGTACCACTTTGTCAGTTTCGATTTCTACCAGTACTTCATCACGACGTACTGCATCGCCCGGTTTTTTGTGCCAGGTTGCAACCGTTGCATCCGCTACGGATTCAGGCAGGTCGGGAACAAGAATATCTACGCTACTCATTATTTATCCTTTATTTAATCGACGTTCAGCGCGTCATTAACCAGATCTTGTTGCTGCTTCTGGTGAACGGACATATATCCTACTGCCGGAGAGGCAGAGGCCGGGCGACCTGCATAACGCAGAGCTGACCCAAATGGAATTACTTCACGGAAATGATGCTGGCTGCAGTACCATGCGCCCTGGTTGAGCGGCTCTTCCTGGCACCAGACAAAATCATGTACATGAGCAAACGGTTTCAGCGCTTCCTGCACCGCTTTATGCGGGAACGGATAGAGCTGTTCGATGCGCACAATGGCAACATCTTTTTGGCCATTCTTGCGGCGTTGCTCCAGCAGGTCGTAATAAACCTTACCAGAACACATCACGACACGCTTCACGCCTTTCGGATCAAGTTCATCGACTTCGCCAATGGCTGGCAGGAAGGTGCCATTTGCCAGTTCGTCCAGCGTAGACACTGCCAGCGGATGACGCAGCAGCGACTTCGGTGACATCACCACCAGCGGACGGCGCATCCCACGCAGCGCCTGACGACGCAGCATGTGGTAAACCTGTGCCGGGGTGGACGGGACGCAAACCTGCATGTTTTGCTCAGCGCAGAGTTGCAGATAACGTTCCAGACGTGCAGAGGAGTGCTCCGGACCCTGACCTTCATAGCCGTGCGGCAGCAGCATAACCAGACCGCACATACGGCCCCACTTCTGCTCGCCGGAAGAGATGAACTGGTCGATAACCACCTGCGCACCGTTGGCAAAGTCGCCGAACTGCGCTTCCCAGATGGTCAGCGTGCGTGGCTCTGCCGTGGCATAACCATACTCGAACGCCAGTACCGCTTCTTCAGACAGCACGGAGTCCCATACGCGGAACGTGCCCTGACCGTTATGCACATGCTGCAGCGGCGTGTAAGTTGAACCGTTCGCCTGGTTATGAATCACCGCGTGGCGGTGGAAGAAGGTTCCGCGACCGGAGTCTTCACCCGACAAACGTACCGGAATGCCTTCGTCAACCAGCGTGGCATAAGCCAGATTCTCTGCGCCACCCCAGTCGAACAGCTTCTCGCCTGCGGCCATGGCCTGACGGTCACCGTAAATTTTGGCGACGCGCGACTGCATTTCAACGGCTTCAGGCACAGTGCTGATGCGTTTTGCCAGCTCCTGCAGACGCTTCATTTCAACCTTGTTCGGGTAGTTTTCGTCCCACTCGTGGTTGAGGTATGGCGACCAGGTGAAGGAGTGCATGTTCATTGGACGCCACTCTTTCACCACGCATTCGCCAGCATCCAGTGCGTCACGATACAGATTGACCATTTCGGTCGCATCTTCCAGCGTGGCGACTTTGTCCGCTTCCAACTTGTCAGCGTAGATTTTACGCGGGGTCGGATGCTTTTTGATTTTCTGATACATCAGCGGCTGAGTTGCGCTCGGCTCGTCGGCTTCGTTGTGGCCGTGACGGCGGTAGCACACCAGATCGATGAACACATCGCGTTTGAAGGTGTTACGGAAATCCAACGCCAGACGCGTCACGAAAGCGACCGCTTCCGGGTCATCCGCATTAACGTGGAAAATCGGCGCCTGAACCATTTTACCGATGTCGGTGCAATACGGTGTAGAACGCGCATCCAGCGGGTTAGACGTAGTGAAGCCCACCTGGTTGTTGATGACGATACGCACGGTACCGCCCACTTCGTAACCACGCGCTTTCGACATGTTCAGGGTTTCCTGAACCACGCCCTGCCCGGTAACTGCCGCGTCACCGTGAATGGTGATTGGCAGGACTTTATTACTGCTCGGCTCGTCCAGACGATCCAGACGTGCACGCACGGAACCGATAACCACCGGGCTAACGATTTCCAGGTGCGACGGGTTAAACGCCAGCGCCAGGTGTACCAGACCGCCTTCGGTTTCAATATCAGACGAGAAGCCCATGTGGTACTTCACGTCACCGGTGCCGAGGTGTTCTTTATGTTTACCCGCAAATTCGTCGAACAGTTCCTGCGGGCGTTTGCCCAGTACGTTAACCAGAACGTTCAGACGACCACGGTGCGCCATACCCAGCACCACTTCACGGGTACCGCTGTTACCGGCGTGGCGGATCATCTCTTTGAGCATTGGGATTAACGCATCTCCACCTTCCAGCGAGAAGCGTTTTGCGCCCGGGAATTTCGCACCCAGGTAGCGTTCCAGACCTTCCGCTGCCGTCAGTTCGCTGAGGAAGCGTTTCTTCTCTTCACTACTGAACGCGGCACGGCCAGACTCAATACGCTGTTGAATCCAGCGTTTTTCTTCGGTGCTGGTGATGTGCATATACTCGGCGCCAATCGGGCCGCAGTAAGTTTGTTTCAGCGCGACAACCAGGTCACTCAGCTTCATCGTGTCTTTGCCGCCGGCAAAAGAACCTACGTTAAAGCTTTCCTGGAAATCCGCATCGGTCAGATCGTGGAAGGACGGATCCAGATCGGCCACATTTTCTTGCTGCCACAGTCCCAGCGGATCGAGATTCGCATGCTGATGACCGCGGAAACGGTAGGCGTTAATGAGCTGCAGGACTTTAACCTGCTTCACATTGGCATCAGGGTCGGAAATAGAAGAAGAGTAACGTGGGGTAATCAACGCCTGCCGACGGAAATAATCACGTGTTTTTGAGTGGAGTTGATCCGGTTTGACTCCGGTACCAGGTAACTGCTGGAACGTCGAACGCCAGTTAGCATCTACCGAGTCAGGGTCGGTTAAGAAGTCTTCATAGAGCTGTTCTATCCAGCTCTGGTTAGAACCAGAGAGGTAAGAAGAGTCCAACCAGGCTTTCAAAGCGCTGTTCTGCATCGTGATCCCTTAAGCATCTTTTCTGCTTATTTAATACTCTAAATAGATCACGTTTCAGGAAGGCGGCAAGCTTGCGAATCCCTGGGAGCTTACATCCAGTAAGTGACCGGGGTGAGCAAGAGCAGCCAACGCACATGCAACGTGATCTATGACGAGTATTTCGCCGTGGATACTACCACGCACACCGATGTGCGTGCCGGGGTTCACTTGTTGCGGACTGTCGTGTTTTCTGCGTCCGCTAAGGAACCTTTAAAAACTGTCTAATAATCGTCGCTGTTCAGGCTACGATTATTGCTATCAATGTGGCAGTTTTTAGAGGTTTCCTGCACTACCGGGGAATCACTTCCCCGGCAACAACAACTATTTATGCACTACGTTTGAGCAGCATCGACTTAATATGGCCGATGGCGCGCGTCGGGTTCAGCCCTTTAGGACATACGCTGACGCAGTTCATGATGCTATGGCAGCGGAATACGCTGAAAGCGTCACTTAAACCTTCCAGGCGGCTGTCGGTCTCGGTATCGCGGCTATCAATTAAGAAGCGATACGCGGCCAGCAGGCCTGCCGGGCCAATAAACTTGTCCGGATTCCACCAGAATGACGGGCAAGACGTTGAGCAGCATGCACACAAAATACATTCATACAGCCCATCGAGCTTCTCACGCTGCTCAGGCATTTGTAAATGCTCACGAGCCGGCGGATTTTTCCCATTATTCAACAAGTAAGGTTTAATCTTCTCATACTGTGCGTAGAATTGCCCCATGTCTACCACCAAATCGCGCACAACCGGTAAGCCCGGCAGCGGGCGAATGACAATTTTCTTGCCCGGCTGATTCAGCGCAGAAATAGGTGTGATACAGGCCAGTCCATTTTTACCGTTCATGTTCAGACCGTCGGAGCCGCAGACCCCTTCACGGCAGGAGCGACGAAACGACAGCGACGGATCTTTTTCTTTCAGCTGCATCAACGCATCCAGCAGCATCATGTCGCGCCCTTCTTCCGCCTCCAGGGTGTAATCCTGCATGTGCGGAGCGTCGTCAACATCCGGGTTATAGCGATAAACTGAAAACTCGAGTTTCATTGTCCTGTCTCCGCATTAATAAGTACGAATCTTCGGCGGGAATGCCGGGCGCAGCTTCGGTTCCATATTGACCTGACGTCGTGTCATGGATTCCGATTCTGGCAGGTACAGGGAATGGCACAGCCAGTTTTCATCATCACGTTCCGGGAAGTCGAAGCGGCTATGCGCGCCACGGCTTTCAGTACGGAAGTTTGCAGATACTGCGGTGGCGTACGCGGTCTCCATCAGGTTGTCCAGCTCCAGGCACTCAACGCGCTGGGTGTTGAACTCGCTGGAGGTATCGTCCAGACGGGCATTTTTCAGACGCTCGCGAATCGCTTTCAGCTCTTCCAGACCTTTCGCCATCGCATCGCCTTCGCGGAATACCGAGAAGTTGTGCTGCATACATTCCTGCAGCGCTTTGCGAATGGCCACCGGGTCTTCACCGTTGCGGTTACCGTTCCAGCGGTTCAGACGCGCCAGAGAAGCATCGATTTCATCTTCGGTCGCATCCAGCAGGTCACCCTGCTCGGCGATAGATTCTTGCAGATGCAAACCCACCGCACGACCAAACACCACCAGGTCCAGCAGCGAGTTGCCGCCCAGGCGGTTGGCGCCGTGAACGGATACGCAGGCAATTTCACCTACTGCGAACAGCCCAGGGATCACCACATCTTCGCCCTGCTCGTTTACGGTCAACGCCTGGCCGGTGACTTTGGTCGGAATACCGCCCATCATATAGTGGCAGGTTGGGATAACCGGGATCGGCTCTTTCACCGGATCAACGTGAGCGAAGGTGCGAGACAGTTCGAGAATGCCCGGCAGACGGGATTCCAGTACTTCTTTACCCAGGTGGTCGAGTTTCAGCTTGGCGTGCGGACCCCATGGGCCGTCGCAACCGCGACCTTCACGGATTTCGATCATGATGGAACGCGCCACCACGTCACGCCCCGCCAGGTCTTTCGCGTTCGGCGCATAACGCTCCATAAAGCGCTCGCCGTGTTTGTTCAGCAGGTAGCCACCTTCACCACGGCAACCCTCTGTTACCAGAACACCCGCACCGGCGATACCGGTTGGGTGGAACTGCCACATTTCCATATCCTGCACCGGCACACCAGCGCGGATAGCCATACCCACGCCGTCACCGGTGTTGATGTGGGCATTAGTAGTGGACTGATAAATACGGCCAGCACCGCCGGTCGCCAGCACGGTGGCGCGGGCTTTGAAGTAAACCACTTCACCGGTTTCGATACACAGCGCGGTACAACCGACAATCGCGCCATCAGCATTTTTTACCAGATCCAGCGCATACCACTCGGAGAAGATGGTGGTGTGGTTTTTCAGGTTCTGCTGATAAAGCGTGTGCAGCAGCGCATGACCGGTACGGTCTGCCGCCGCTGCGGTACGTGCCGCCTGCTCACCGCCGAAGTTCTTCGACTGGCCGCCAAACGGACGTTGATAAATGGTGCCATTATCGAGGCGAGAGAACGGCAGCCCCATGTGATCCAGCTCCAGAATCGCTTCCGGACCGGTCTTACACATATATTCAATAGCGTCCTGATCACCAATGTAGTCCGACCCTTTGACAGTGTCGTACATGTGCCATTCCCAGTTATCTTCATGGGTATTACCGAGCGCCACGGTGATGCCACCTTGCGCAGATACGGTATGGGAACGGGTTGGGAACACTTTGGAGAGCAGCGCACAGGTCTGACCGCTCTGGGAAATTTGCAGCGCCGCGCGCATACCTGCGCCGCCGGCACCAATCACAACAGCATCAAATTCTCTGACTGGCAGTTTCATTACACACCCCACACCACAACAAATCCATAAATGACGTAAACCACCAGCGCAACGACGATAGCCAGTTGCAGAATCAGGCGCACAGCCAGAGGTTTAACGTAGTCGGTCAACACCTGCCACATGCCGATCCAGGCATGAATCAAGATGGAGAAAAGTGCCAGCAGGGTGAAGACTTTGGTGAATGCCGATGAGAAGAAACCGGTCCAGATTTCAAACGTCAGCTCGCCGCTGGTGGCGAAGAAGCCGACCATATAGATGATGTATAACGTCAGAACGATAGCGGTAGCACGAACCAGAATGAAGTCATGTACGCCATTGCGTCCTAATGCGGAGGCGTTGCTTACCATACGAGGACTCCTGCGAGAAGTGAAAGCACGACAATAATAACGAAACAAATTTTGGCGGAGCGTGTCCCTGCTTCGAGGGTTTCTTCGATATAGCCAAAATCCATTAACAGATGGCGAATGCCCATAACGGCGTGATAGGCCAGCGCAATCAGGATCCCCCACAGAATTAACTCCACAAAGAAGTTATTCATAATGGATGACGCGGTGAGGAAACCTTCAGGGGAGGAAAGGCTGGTACCCAATAACCACAACAGAATCCCGACCGCCACGAAGGTGATCACTCCGGATACGCGATGGAGAATGGACGCTATCGCCGTGATTGGGAACCGGATCGTTTGTAGATCCAGATTGACAGGTCTTTGTTTTTTCACATTTCTTATCATGAATAACGCCCACATGCTGTTCTTATTATTCCCTTTGGACTTCGGGTACAGAAGATGAAGACACCTGTAGCCTGAAAGACGACGGGATTTCCTTCCTCCGGTCTGCGTGCGGGTCAGACAGCGTCCTTACTATAACTACGCGTCATATAAAACACTGCTTCCAGATGCTAAAACGACACGTTACAACGCTGGTTGGCTCGGGATTGCAGGGTATTCCGGAGACCTGGCGGCAGTATAGGACGTTCACAAAATCATTACAATTAACCTACATATAGTTTGTCGGGTTTTATCCCGAACAGTGACATAGGTCACGATAACAACATTATTTTAATTTTTAATCATCTGATTTGACAATCATTAAACAAAGTTGTTACAAACGACACCAGAAAAAGCATATAATGCGTAAAAGTTATGGGGTCACTCTTTCACCGGAGATTTAGTTATGCAACAGTGTGGAAGTATTGACCAATACCGTCAGGACAGTTATTAGTGATAGACAGGTTTAATAATTCGGATTGCTAAGCTCTTGATTTGCAGTTTATTCGCCATGAAAAGACCGTTTTACCTGCAAGCGCCCATAGCTCTGTACCCAGGTCATCCCCTCTTTCGCAGAGCGGCGAGCCAAATAACAAACTGGTAACGGTTCATTGATGTACGAAGGCAAATGTGAGTTCCGGCAGTCTTAAGCAATAAGGCGCTAAGGAGACCGTAAATGGCTGATACTAAAGCAAAAATCACTCTAAATGGTGACGCTGCTATTGAACTGGATGTGCTGAAAGGTACGCTCGGTCAAGATGTTATTGATATTCGTAGTCTCGGTTCAAAAGGGATGTTCACTTTTGACCCAGGTTTCACCTCTACCGCATCCTGCGAATCCAAAATTACGTTCATCGATGGTGACGAAGGTATTTTGCTGCATCGCGGCTTCCCGATTGACCAGTTGGCGACCGAGTCCAACTATCTGGAAGTGTGTTATATCCTGCTATACGGTGAAAAACCGTCACAGGAAGAGTACGACGAGTTCAAAACCACGGTCACTCGCCATACCATGATCCACGAGCAGATCACTCGTCTGTTCCACGGTTTCCGCCGCGACTCTCACCCGATGGCCGTTATGTGCGGTGTAACCGGGGCGCTGGCTGCGTTCTATCACGATTCGCTGGATGTGAATAATCCGCGTCACCGCGAAATCGCCGCTTTCCGTCTGCTGTCCAAAATGCCGACCATGGCCGCGATGTGCTACAAATACTCCATCGGACAGCCGTTCGTATACCCGCGTAACGACCTCTCCTACGCCGGTAACTTCCTGAACATGATGTTCTCCACGCCGTGCGAAAAATACGAAGTGAATCCGATTCTGGAACGCGCCATGGACCGTATCCTGATCCTGCACGCCGACCACGAACAGAACGCCTCAACGTCTACCGTACGTACCGCGGGTTCTTCTGGCGCTAACCCGTTTGCCTGCATCGCGGCCGGTATTGCTTCCCTGTGGGGACCGGCTCACGGTGGCGCAAACGAAGCTGCACTGAAAATGCTGGAAGAAATCAGCTCTGTTAAACACATTCCGGAATTTGTTCGCCGCGCGAAAGACAAGAATGATTCTTTCCGCCTGATGGGCTTTGGTCACCGTGTTTATAAAAACTATGACCCGCGCGCCACCGTGATGCGTGAAACCTGTCACGAAGTGCTGAAAGAGCTGGGCACCAAAGACGATCTGCTGGAAGTGGCCATGGAGCTTGAGCATATTGCGCTCAACGACCCGTACTTCATCGAGAAGAAACTCTACCCGAACGTCGACTTCTACTCCGGCATCATCCTGAAAGCGATGGGTATTCCGTCTTCTATGTTCACCGTTATCTTCGCCATGGCGCGCACCGTTGGCTGGATTGCGCACTGGAACGAAATGCACACCGATGGCATGAAGATCGCCCGTCCACGTCAGCTGTACACCGGCTACGACAAGCGTGATTTTAAGTCTGATATTAAGCGTTAATTGTCTGCCGGATAGCGTTAGCGCCTGTCCGGCTTACAGCAATCAACTCTCCCAGGCCGGACAAGGCGTTGAAGCCAGAGTCCGGCCTGTTTTTATTGATCCACATTATTTTATTCTCATCACGCTTTCTCTATGATTTACTGAGAATTCCGTCATTTAACTCAGGAGCATGGGATGCCTGTTTTACAGTGGAGCCTGTTGTTTCTGCTATCGCTCCTTCTTTCCCTGTTCTTCCTGTTGATACATCTCCCAGGCGCATTGCTGCTCGGTTCGATGATCGTCGGTATCATTTTCAGTATGCGCGGGATCTCCCTGCACCCTCCCCGCTGCACATTTCTTGCCGCGCAGGCCGTTCTCGGCTGTATGATTGCGCAAAACCTCACAGGATCTATTTTAACCACGCTTGCGGCACACTGGCCGATGGTAATTGTCATCCTGCTGGTAACCCTCATTAGCAGCGCGGTAATCGGCTGGCTGCTGGTTCGCTACAGCAATCTACCAGGGAACACCGGCGCGTGGGGTTCATCACCTGGTGGGGCAGCCGCGATGGTTGCGATGGCGCAGGATTATGGCGCTGACATCCGCCTGGTTGCCTTTATGCAGTATCTGCGGGTACTGTTGGTGGTCGGCGCTGCCGCGCTGGTAACCCGATTTGTCATGGGCGATCAGGCGCAAACGGTCGGTCAGCAAATCGTCTGGTTTCCACCGCTGAGTATTAATCTGTTGAGCACCATACTGCTGGCCGCAGTTGCCGGTATAGCCGGGCGCTTACTGCGTATTCCCTCTGGCGTCATGTTGCTGCCGATGCTGGCGGGGGCATTGCTGAACGCAGGTGGTGTGATGGTAATTGAACTGCCGGAATGGCTACTGGCGATAGCGTATATGGCCATCGGCTGGCAAATCGGCCTGGGTTTTGACAAGCAGATCTTTTTAATGGCGCTGCGCCCTTTGCCGCAGATCCTGTTGTCCATTTTTTCACTGATGGCGATCTGCGCCGCTATGGCCTGGAGTCTGGCGCATTACATGCAAATCGATTTTCTCACCGCCTATCTGGCGACCAGCCCAGGTGGCGTGGATTCCGTCGCGGTAATTGCCGCAGGCAGCCACGCCGATATGGCGCTAATCATGGCAATGCAAACCCTGCGGCTGTTCAGTATCTTATTGACCGGTCCGGCGGTGGCGCGGTTTATCTCAGCGCATGCTCCAAGACAGCCTACCTAATGCTGGCAGCCCGGACACCAGTAAAACGGTCGCGAGGAAAGTGTCGTTTTCTCGATGATCCCACCACAGCGCTCACAGGCTTCTCCGTCCCGGTGAAAAACCTTAAAGCGAAACAGCGCCCCGTGATGCTTGTTCTCATCCGCCAGCCCACGGGTGTTGTAGGACAGACGAGGAATATCAAGCAGCGCATGCGCCAGTGCATCCAACTGTTCATCGCTAATCTGTGACGCTTTATGTTGCCCGGTCAACCCCACCTGCCAGAGAATTTCTACCCGCAGATAGTTACCTAATCCCGCGAGAAATGCCTGATCCAACAACAGACCGGAAAACTGGCGATTGCGAAAACGGGATGAAAGCAGACGTGCTTTAACGTCATCGGGCGTTAAACGTACATCCAGTACGTCAGGCCCAACCCGCTGCAGGAACGGATGGGTGGTAAGCTGCTCTGGCGTCAGCATCTCGATATCAGACGCGCTATACAGCAGGATAGTTTTATCCTCTGTTTGCAGCCTGACGCGCAGCACCCGCGTGGTTTGCGGAATGTTGCCGGTATCGACCACTCGCCACACGCCGTAAAGCTGATTGTGGCTGTACAGCGTCAGGCCATTGGAAAAATGGGTCAGCAAGGCTTTACCCCGCGTTTCAAGCTGGGTAACACTCTGCCCGATGAGTTGGGATTGATACGGTTTTAACTGCTCAAAGGCAAACCAGACATCCGTCAGGGGTTTGCCTTTGACTGCCGCCTCCAGGTTATCCGCCGCGCGGCGGATCTCCGGGCCTTCAGGCATAATACTGTCCTTTGTTAGTGTGTTGCACCGCCCGTCACCGCAATATCGCTGTCCACCTGCAATGCAGTGTCAATGGCAATTTCCAGCGCCCGGCGCACCGTTTCGCTCGCCATACTTGGCGCTCCGGGGTGCGCGGCGGCCTGTTGTGGCAGATAAGGAATATGGATAAAACCGCCCTTCACTGCCGGGGCGTCGCGTAGTTTATGCAGCAGGCCATACATCACGTGGTTACACACGAAAGTGCCAGCGGTCTGGGAAACCGAGGCCGGAATTCCCGCGTTGCGCATCGCCATCACCATCGCTTTGATCGGCAGCGTGCTAAACCATGCTGCCGGGCCCTCGGCGACAATCGGCACATCTACCGGTTGTTGGCCTTGATTGTCCGCGATACGCGCATCGTCCACGTTGATCGCCACACGCTCAACGGTAATATCGGTACGACCTCCTGCCTGCCCCACCGCCAGCACCAACGACGGTGACAGCGCGTCAATCGCGGCATTAAGTACGGCCAGAGACTCGCCAAACATACACGGTAGCTGACGCGCAACGACGCGGCACCCGGCGATGATAGCATTGTCGAGCCCGGAGACCACTTCCCAGGAAGGGTTAACTGACTCGCCGCCAAAGGGTTCAAATCCGGTGATTAAGACCGTTTTCATCCTTCCTCCTTACAGGAACATCAGGAAATACATCAGGAACACGTTAACCAGCAACAGCAGTATCCCGGTTGGCACCTGCGCCTTAATCACGGCATTTTTATCCGGTAACTCCAGCAGGGCTGCAGGCACGATGTTAAAGTTCGCTGCCATCGGCGTCATTAAGGTTCCGCAATAACCGGAGAACATGCCAATAGCCGCCATCACCGCGGGGTTACCACCATGCTGCAACACAAGAATTGGAATACCGATCCCGGCGGTCACAATCGGGAAAGCAGCAAACGCATTGCCCATCACCATGGTCAGCAATGCCATGCCGATGGTGTACACCGCCACGGCGATAAAACGGCTATCTACCGCGAGGTATTCCTGGGTCAGGTATGAAATGCCGCTGCCCACCCCTGCAGCCGTAAACAGCAGCCCGAGCGTCGCCAGAATTTGCGGCAGGATGAACGCCCAACCGATGGAGTCCAGCAGACGACGGGCTTCCTGAATGGGCTGATGGACGCGCTCATGGGTCATTTTTATCGCCATTGCCAGACCAATCAGCGAACCTGCGGTCATCGAAAAGAGCGTGACCAGTGTGGCGTGATTCCCTGGCCCAAACAGCGCATCCTGCAAGCCCGGAATATGATTAAACATCAGTACACCGATAACGGTCACCACCGGAATAGCCAGCGCCGGGAAAAACAGGCGATTACCCAGTCGACTGGCGCTTTCTTCACGCTGTTGTTGTGTACGCTGATGGTAGCTGCCCAGCTTCACGCCGCCAAACCCGGCAATCAGCGCCAGGACGACCACCGCAATGCCGACCGCGATATGTACCGTACGTTTGTCGCCAAACAGCGAGTACGTCCAGTCGCCAAGCAGGAACAGCACACCATACAGTCCCCAAAACAGCCCCGTGCTCAGACGGCGTGGGTTCGCTTTGTCCTGCCATGACATCACCGCCACAATCAACAGTACCGCACCCGCCAGCCAGTAGAGATAGCTTTGCTGAAAATTCATTGCGCTGCTCCTTTCGCTGCCGCATTGGCTTTCGCCACCTCACGCTGCAGATAGTTATCCAGACGCCACAAGCGCGTACCGTGGATCAAGAAGGCGCAAATTGCCGTTGGGATCCCCCACAAAGCAATATGCAGTGGCTCGGTCTGGATCCCACCGGACTCCAGCATAAAGTTGTGCATGAAAATGATTGCCCCAAAGGCAACGAAGATGTCTTCACCGAAAAACAGACCAACGTTGTCAGTCGCCGCAGACATTGCACGCAGGCGATAACGCACGGCCCCCGGCAATTCCCCGTGGTTTTTCTCCGCTGCCCCTTCAGCCATCGGGGCTAATAACGGACGTACCATCTGAGGATGCCCACCCAGGCTGGTCAAGCCCAGCGCGGCGGTCGCTTCACGAATAAACAGATAGACAATGAGCAGACGCCCACTGGTGGCGCTGCGGATTTTCGCGATCCACGCCTGGGCACGCTCTTTCAGACCGTGACGTTCCAGCAGACCAATGACTGCCAACGGAATCAGCAGTATAAACGGCAGGTTGCGGGTGTTGAGAAAGCCTTCACCCAGCTTTTCGAGAATAGTGGCGATTGGCATATGCGCAGCCAGCCCGGTGACGATCCCGGCAACGATAACCACCAATACCGGGTTAAAACGTAAAAGAAATCCGACCACGATGACGGCGATCCCCGTCAATGGCCAGAGAGAAATAGCCTCTCCCATAGTTAAATCCTTTATGTTGTTGTGTAATATCTTATTGTTTTGTATGAATAAACTTACGCGCTAATTTGAATATTGCAGGCATTAAAGGCGCTGCGCAAACGACGGGCAAAAGCGAGTGCGTGCTCACCATCCCCGTGAATGCATACCGTCTGCGCGGTTACGCTTGCCCATGTTCCACTGTGGCTTTTTACTCTCCCGGACTGCACCATTTCTAACGTTTGCGCCAGCGCCTGCTCTTCGTCTTCGATCAGTGCACCTGGCTGACTACGCGGAACCAGGCTACCATCAGCCTGATACCCCCGATCTGCAAAAACCTCCTGACGCGTCACCAGGCCATAATGTTCTCCGGCACGGATCAACTCACTTCCCGCCAGCCCTACCAGTATCAATGACGGATCGCAGGCATAAACCGCTCTGGCTATCGCATCGGCCAGCACAGGAGCTTTTGCGGCCTGGTTATAAAGCATGCCGTGCGGTTTGACATGACGCATCACGCCGCCCTCAGCGCGCGTGATGGTCGCCAGCGCACCAATTTGATACAGCGTTTGCGCATAAACCGTTTCCACAGGCAGGGTCATGGCGCTACGACCAAAATTTTCCCGATCCGGAAAGCTCGGATGCGCGCCTATTGCCACGCCATTTTTTAGCGCTTCGCGCACGCTTAAGAGCATGGTCTGCGCATCACCGGCGTGAAACCCACAGGCAATATTGGCCGATGACACCAGCTGGAGTAGCATCGCGTCGTTCGCACAGCCTTCGCCGAGATCTGCATTCAAATCAATTTTCATCGTTAAGTCGCCATGCTAATTGTTCCAGATAGCGCTGCTGATCGTGACGCGCCTTCAACGCCTCTTCCAGCGAGCACTGAACAAAGTGAATCGGTTGTCCAAGAGGGATCTGCGCAAGGTGATACATATCCGCCTCGATGATACAGGCGATACGCGGATATCCGCCCGTGGTCTGGGCATCGTTCATCAGTACAATTGGCTGCCCGTTATGCGGGACCTGTACCACGCCGGGGAGCAAACCGTGTGACAACATCTCGCGGTCTGTCGCGCGTGTCAGTGGCTGCCCCTGCAGGCGATACCCCATACGGTTACTCTGTGGGCTCAGTCGCCACGGCGATCGCCAGAACGATGCCTGCGATGCCTCGTCAAATTCCTGATATTCAGGTCCGGGCAGCGCACGAATGTGGTTGCCCCACATCAACTGTTTTACCCCTTGTGGGCCATTGAATTGTCGTGTTGAAACGCCAATCGCCAACTTATCGCCATCACGTAACAAACGTCCTTCAAACCCGCCAATACCAACTTTCAAATCGGTACTGCGCGATCCCATAACGTCGGGAACATCAATACCGCCCGCCACCGCCAGGTAGCTGCGCATACCATGATGCGGGTGTTTTAATGACAGGCGTTGTCCGGCTTTAACCGGCAACCGCCAACCGCTCCATACCGGAGTACGATCCAAATGCGCTTCGCATCCCGCGCCGGTCAAGGCAAACCAACCATCCGCGTCAAACTCCACCACCAACTGACCCAACGTGACTTCCAGCGCGGCAGCATTCGCATCATTTCCTACCAGCAGATTAGCGACGTTCAATGCCGGTTTGTCCAACGCGCCGCAGTGACTTATCCCTGACTGACGAAAGCCATGACGCCCCCCATCCTGTACGGAGGTGTACAGGCCAGCACGAATGATGTTTAACATACGCCCTCCTTCTGCGGGACAAAACGTACAGTATCTCCAGCCCGTAACAGGATCGGCTCCTCGCGCTGCGGATCAAAAAGCTTAACGGCGGTACGTCCTATCAGTTGCCACCCGCCGGGCGTTGCAATCGGGTAGATACCGGTTTGTGACCCGCCGATCCCCACCGACCCTGCCGGAACAAGTAAGCGCGGTTCGGCTCGTCTTGGTGTATGCAATGGTTCCGGTAAGCTCCCAAGATAGGGAAATCCCGGCTGAAACCCTAAAAACCAGACGACATAATCAACTGACGCATGCAATTCAACGACCTGCTTGTCGCTCAAACCACTGTGCCGGGCGACTTCGGCCAGATCGGGCCCGTATTCGCCACCATAGATAACGGGGATTTCGACAAAGCGCGAATCCGGCTCCATCGCCTCGCTCTCTTCCCACCAACGTTGCAGGCGTTCAATGGCATCCAGCGCCAGCGTCTGCGGGGAATTCAGGATCACCGTGATATTGTTCATTCCCGGAATGGCTTCAAGTACATTCGGAGCATCAGCCAGACGCTGGGCCAGACGCCAGATGCGTTTCTGAGTTGCCAGCGTAATCGGCGGTTCCAGCTCCAGAACCACCGCGGTTTCACCTAACAGATAACAACGCGCTCGCTGCACTTTCGTCCCTCTTTATCAGGCTGGGTTAGGGATGTCGACGAACGTCACATCCAGATCGGTATTTTCATTCAGCCATTCGCTCAATGCACGAATACCGCCGCGTTCGGTAGCATGGTGACCGGCAGCATAGAAATGCAGTCCCTGCTCGCGGGCAGAGTGAATGGTTTGTTCAGAAACTTCCCCGGTAATAAAAGCATCAACACCAAAGCGGGCTGCGGTATCAATGAAACTTTGACCGCCCCCCGTACACCAGGCAACACGCTGAACGTTTTCAGGCCCGGTATCACCGCACCATAACGGTTTACGTCCCAGACGCGCTTCAATCCAGGATGCCAGTTCCAGCCCAGGAACCGGCATGGAGAGTTCCCCCCACGGTACCAGAGGCTCTATCTCCCCCATCACCGTGATCCCCAAGAGCGCGGCCAGCTGTGCGTTATTCCCCAGTTCGGGGTGGGCATCCAACGGCAGATGCCAGCCATACAGGTTGATGTCATTTTCCAGCAGCGTTTTCAGACGCCGGCGCTTCATGCCACGAATAACCGGAGATTCGCCTTTCCAGAAATAACCATGATGAACGATGACCGCATCGGCCCCAAGGCGAACAGCCTCATCCAGTAATGCCTGGCTTGCGGTTACGCCGGTCACGATTTTTTGCACCGTTTCTTTGCCCTCAACCTGCAAACCATTCGGTGCATAGTCGCTTATGGCTGCGCTGTTCAGCTTGTCGTTAATCAGTTGTTCCAGCTCGGTGTTTTTCATCATCGTCCTCGTTGTCATAAATTCTGCCTGCCCAATCAGCAACACAGCTTCAGTTAAAATAGCGTCCTCATCTCCGTTCGTCGATAGCCATTTCGCTGACACATCAAGAAACAATCACGCGGCCTGTAAACGTAAATTGCTTACCACCATGAGATTTTATTCATGTATATTTATGCAATCAGACAGCATATTGCAAAAATAATCAGATCTGTATCAAAGTTACAACTTTAAGGAAACACACTCACACGGCACGTTCCTCCCGTCGTGAGGCATTTACTTCGAGAAAATAATGAATAAACAAGCATCTCAGCCGCGCGCGATTTATTACGTCGTCGCGCTGCAAATTTGGGAATACTTCAGTTTTTATGGCATGCGTGCACTGCTGATCCTGTATCTCACTAACCAGCTTAAGTACAACGATAATCACGCGTATGAACTGTTCAGTGCTTACTGTTCGCTGGTGTATGTCACGCCTATTCTCGGGGGATACCTGGCGGATAAAGTGCTCGGTAACCGCATGGCGGTAATGATTGGCGCATTTTTGATGGCAGTGGGACATCTGGTCCTGGGCGCCAGTGAAATGGCTCCGGCGTTTCTCTATTTATCTCTGGCCATTATTGTCTGTGGCTACGGTTTGTTTAAATCCAACATCAGTTGCCTGCTGGGTGAATTGTATAAACCAGAAGATCCGCGCCGTGACGGCGGGTTCTCTCTGCTCTATGCCGCCGGTAACATTGGTTCAATTATTGCCCCTATCGCCTGCGGCTATGTGCAGGAAGAGTACAGTTGGGCAATGGGCTTTGCGCTGGCCGCTATCGGTATGCTGGCCGGGCTGGTCATTTTCTTATGCGGGAATCGTCATTTCGCTCACACCACCGGCGTCAACAAAGCCGTGCTGTGTGCCAAATCGCTCATTCTGCCGAACTGGGCCTGGCTGCTGGTTCTGCTGGTCGCCGCACCGCTTTTAATTACCGTCCTGTTCTGGAAAGAGTGGTCCGTGTACGCGCTGATTGTCGCCACCGTCATTGGTTTGGCTGTTCTGGCAAAAATTTACCGTCAGGCGCAAACGCAGAAACAGCGTAAAGAGCTGGGGCTTATCGTCACGCTGACCTTCTTCAGCTTGTTGTTCTGGGCCTTTGCACAGCAGGGTGGTAGCTCCATCAGCCTGTATATCGACCGCTTTGTCAATCGCGACGTGATGGGATATTCAGTCCCTACTGCCATGTTTCAGTCGGTAAACGCCTTCGCCGTTATGTTGTGCGGTATCGTGCTGGCCTGGGTGGTCAAAGAAAGCGTGAGTGGCAATCGTACCGTTCGTATCTGGGGTAAGTTTGCTCTCGGTCTGGGGTTAATGAGTGCGGGTTTCTGTATTCTGACCTTAAGCGCCCGTTGGTCCGCAGCTTACGGCCACTCTTCCATGCCGCTGATGGTATTGGGGCTGGCGGTCATGGGCTTTGCCGAACTGTTTATCGACCCTGTCGCCATGTCACAAATTACACGCATTGAGATCCCAGGGGTAACCGGCGTATTAACCGGCATCTATATGCTGCTTTCCGGGGCCATTGCCAACTACCTGGCGGGTGTGATTGCCGACCAGACATCACAGGGCGCGTTTGATGCTTCCGGTGCTATCAACTATTCCATCAACGCCTATATTGATGTCTTTAGCGAAATTACCTGGGGCGCGCTGGCCTGTGTGGCGTTGGTGCTGATGATTTGGCTGTACCAGTCGCTTAAGTTCAGAAACCGTCCGCTGGCGGTAGAATCCTGAGTGTAAGGGCCCGATGATGTAATACTATTCGGGCCTGTTTTTTCGGGTAATTACGCATAACTTGCAGCGAGTTCCTCTTCAGTAAGCCCCGTCACTAGTAGTACCATTGCGCGATCTATTCCCTGCTCCAGCATAGTTTGCGCTATACGTAATGCAGCTTCTCGCTTTCCTACTTCTTTGCCTTGTTGTAGCCCTTGTTGTAAACCTTCCTGTAATCCATCTAACCGTAACCGCTCCGCAATAGTCATCAGCCTCTCCTTATGTTGGGGGATCCGTTGTGCCATCTCTTGCATAAACTCATTAAAGCGAGATTCATCGCCGGATCGTAGGATGTAATTAAACATCGCCTGCAGTTGCGTGTCATTAGCGCATCCGGTAAGTAGTAGCGTGGTCAGTTACTCTACCAGCCCCATCAAATCCCGCTGACGGATATGTTTTTGCATTAATTCCAGCAGCGCCATTCGCCTGTGAGCCATGATCTCATCATCGGGTACCACCGTTATGTCTACCAACGGAAATGCGCTGGAATAAAGCTGTCTTGCCGCCACGGGGTCGGCAAAGGCATCCAGCCAGCACAATGAGTACGGATAGGGGCTTCGGCAGCCATGATAAAACAGCATCGGTATCACCAGCGGCAGTTCCTTGTGCCCTGCGTCCAGATGGCGCTGCATCGCCGCTAGCGCATAACGCAACAGACGAAAAGCCATATGTGGCTCGGCTGAACTTTGATGCTCTATCACCACATAGACATAACCGTCACCGTTGCGTGTGTGCAAAGACCAGAGCACGTCGGAGTAGCGCGAACGTAAATCCGCTTCAATAAAGCTTTCTGACTCCAGTTGCAGCGAATTCAAATCGCAAAGCATCCGCAGTTCAGCTGGCAGGTGAATGTCGAGAAAATCTCGTGCAGTTTCGGGATGATGTAAAAACGTTTTAAACACCGCATCATGCGGGGTGGAGGTCGTTGGCGTTGTCATTAATTTCCGTCATTTTCATTCAGATGACGGAAATTTACTGCTGAGAGAAAACTTGTGCAGCAGGGTATTCACGGTACTGAGCGCACGCTTCAGCGCTAAAATCACCCGACTGCAACATGTTCATTCTGTTGGAAGGTATTACGCAAAATCCACCATGCCTTTACCCTTTACGCGCTGCCTCATAGGCTGCCAGCGTGGCTAACCTTGCCTGCTTATGATCGACAATCGGACGAGGATAGTTGAGTGTCACCTGCATTTTCTCCGCCCACGGCCACGGTTCGTGAATGGCTTTTCCCGGTACATCGCGTAATTCCGGTACCCATTGGCGGATAAAATCACCGTCACGGTCGAATTTCTCCCCCTGCGTGGTGGGGTTAAAAATACGGAAATACGGCGCAGCATCCGTTCCGGTAGAAGCAGCCCACTGCCAGCCACCATTATTCGCCGCCAGATCACCGTCGATCAGCTGTGACATAAAATACTGCTCGCCTTTTCGCCAGTCGATCAGCAGGTCTTTCACCAAAAAGCTAGCCGCGATCATGCGTAAACGATTATGCATCCACCCTGTGCCGTTAAGCTGGCGCATCGCCGCATCTACGATTGGATACCCTGTATTTCCCGTCTGCCATGCCTGAAGATGCGTCACGCTATTTTGCCATTGCACACGATCAGTCCAGCGAATAAAGGGCTGATGCCGACACAGTGCGGGATAGTACGTCAGTAGATGGCGGTAAAATTCGCGCCAGATGAGCTCGTTTAGCCAAACGCTCCCGGCGCCTCCCTCTAGCGCCTGCGGTTGCTCGACTAACAAACGGTGCAGACACTGGCGCGGTGATAACCCACCGGTGGCAAGGCTTGCCGACAACCGGCTGGTGCCTTCATTTGCCGGGAAATCACGTTGTTGCTCATATTCTGCCGCGCCCTGCTGGCAAAACTGACGTAATTGCGCGATAACCGATTTTTCTTCTACCGGGAAAAGCGCCACATCAAAATCCTGCTGTGGATAATTGAGCGTAATTGGCGTTGATGGGGGGGGAATTGCGCCGCTTTCGCGGGCTTTTGGTGCCGCAACACACTCCGGGATACTGTCTTTTAACCGCTTCAGCCAGGCATTTTTAAACGGTGTAAAGACTTTATACATCTCATGATTCCCGGTCATTACCGCGCCCGGTGCCAGGATTACGCTATCGTCAAAACCCTCACAGACCACCTGCGATAATGATTTTTCAACCTGAGCATCGCGCTGGCGTTCGTTGATTTCGTACTGATAGTTATAAAACAGTCGGCTAACGTCATGCTGTGCGCAGACATTTTTGACTATCTCTACGCTGGCTGTGAAATCCCCGACGTCATAAACCAGCAGCGGGATGCCTTTTTCTGCCAGCGCCGTTTGCAGCGCATTCAACTGCTTGCCGACAAACGCCGCCTGACGCGGTGACATATCATGCGCTTTCCACTGTGCGGGCGTGGCAATATATAACGCCAATACCCGTGCCGAACGATCCCGACATGCCGCTGCCAGCGCAAGATTGTCATGCAAACGTAAATCTCGCCGAAACCAGACCAGATGAGTGGTCATAAAACTCCCAAATAAAAATTAAGCTTTGCCGTGTAAACGCAGAATCGCAGGCCAGAGTTCAAAGTAACGTTGCCCGGACAACCAGCTGTTCGGGTGCTCCGTCATATAGTGTTGGAGGAGCATCAATGGCGCAAGCAGCGGCTGCATCTCACGTCGATAGTTATCGATTATTGAGGTCAGTTCCTGACGTTGACGAAGATTGAGCTGGTTACGGAAATAGCCCTGCACATGCATCAGGACATTGGTATGGTTGCGTCGGGTCGCGTTATTAAACAACAGATGAATCAACCGTAAACGGTACTCCGTATAAAAAGCATCGAGGCTTGCCCATTCGTGGATTGCGGCAACAAAAGGGCCGAGCTCACGATACTCCGGTTGGGAGTGTGCCAGTAACACCAGCTTGTAACGGGTGTGAAAATCAATCAATGCGCCACGTGATAATCCGCTCTGGCGCAGTCGGTGCAATTCATGCAAGGCATAAATACGTACCAGCGTATTCTCGTCAAACAGAAATTTATCGTTCGCTTCTGCGGTCAGACAGGCGCGGACACCAACAGGAACTCTCTTGCTCATCGCCACTCCTTATCCGTTACACAGGTAAGTGTAGACTGCGACGTATAAAAAAACCGCCACATTGCTGTTGGCGGTTTTTTTGAGCCTGAACGGTAACTTAGTAGAAATCGCAGGTGGCTTTTTCAGCCTGCTCCATCCACACCGGCTTATCACTGGTTTTCGACCAGACGCGATGCAGGTAGCTGTAAAAACGGGCACGGTCTTTCCAGAACAGCATGACCGGCAGCGCCAGAACACCAGCCAGTACGGCAAAGGTACGGCGCAAGAAAACAATGTGTGCTGGATATTCTTTATAAAAGTCCATAATCCTCTCCCATATATCTGTTCGGTGAATAGCACCGGAAAAATAAACTTGGTTAACTGATGAAAATAATACCGCCTTGTGTGTAATTTTGCTACTCATCCGACCACTTATTTTTATCTATTGATGCTTCGTTTAACGTAAATTCGTAATTAAGTTACATAAAGGTTAAATTAATACTAATCATTAGTTAAATAATGGTCTTTGCCATTTTTATACTTTTTTTACACCCCGCCCGCAGATTTTTGCGAAATCTTTGCAACCAAAAACCTACGCTCTGGTTATCACATTTATGCCACTGGAGGTGCACTGTGAGTGCAGGCGTGATAACCGGCCTTGTGCTGGTCTTTTTGTTACTGGGTTATCTGGTGTATGCCTTGATTAATGCGGAGGCGTTCTGATGGCAGCGCAAGGATTTTTACTCATCGCCAGTTTCCTGCTGGTGCTGTTTGTTCTCGCCAGGCCGCTGGGCTTTGGGCTGGCGCGTCTTATCAACAACACATCCTTACCCGGTCTTGCCGGCGTTGAGCGTGTGCTGTGGCGTGGGCTGGGTATTTCGCAGCAGGAAATGACCTGGCTGCACTATTTGCTGGCGATCCTCGCACTTAATATCCTCGGCCTGCTGATACTGTTTGCGATGTTAATGGCGCAAAACCTGCTGCCGCTGAATCCACAACAGTTACCGGGGCTATCGTGGGATCTCGCGCTCAATACCGCTGTTAGTTTTGTGACCAACACCAACTGGCAGTCCTATGCGGGTGAAACCACTTTAAGCTACTTCAGCCAGATGGCCGGCCTGACCGTGCAGAATTTCCTGTCTGCGGCGACCGGTATTGCGGTGATCTTTGCCCTGGCTCGCGCCTTTACGCGCCAGAGTATGAACACGCTGGGCAACGCCTGGGTGGATCTGGTCCGCATTACGCTGTGGATATTGCTGCCGATTTCTCTGCTCATCGCGCTGTTTTTCATCCAACAAGGTGCGCTGCAAAACCTGCTGCCTTATCAGGCGATCACCACGCTCGAAGGGACAAAACAACTGCTACCGATGGGACCTGTCGCCTCACAAGAAGCCATTAAGATGCTCGGTACCAACGGCGGCGGCTTTTTTAATGCCAATTCCTCACATCCTTTTGAAAACCCAACCGCACTGACCAACCTGGTCCAGATGCTGGCAATCTTCTTAATTCCCACGGCGCTGTGTTTCGCCTTCGGCGACGTCGTGGGCGATCGCCGACAGGGACGCACCCTGCTGTGGGCTATGTCGCTTATTTTTGTTGTTTGCGTAGCGGTTGTAATGTGGGCCGAAGTGCAGGGTAACCCGCATCTGATGGCGTTTGGCGCAGACAGCAATATCAACATGGAAGGTAAAGAGAGCCGCTTTGGCGTGCTGGTCAGTAGTCTGTTTGCAATCGTCACGACAGCCGCATCCTGTGGCGCAGTCATTGCTATGCACGACTCCTTCACTGCGCTGGGCGGCATGGTACCGATGTGGTTGATGCAGATTGGCGAAGTGGTCTTCGGCGGCGTGGGTTCAGGTCTGTACGGCATGCTGCTGTTCGTGCTGCTGGCGGTATTTATCGCCGGGTTAATGATTGGCCGCACACCAGAGTATCTGGGTAAAAAAATCGATGTCCGCGAAATGAAAATGACCGCGCTGGCGATTCTGGTTACCCCTGCGCTGGTCCTGCTTGGGACAGCGATAGCCATGATGAGCGATGTCGGGCGTAGCGCCATGCTCAATCCCGGGCCGCATGGTTTTAGCGAAGTGCTGTATGCCGTGTCGTCCGCCTCGAACAACAATGGTAGTGCCTTCGCCGGGTTAAGCGCCAACAGCCCGTTCTGGAACTGCCTGCTGGCCTTATGCATGTTCTTCGGCCGCTTCGGCATCATTATCCCGGTGATGGCGATTGCCGGTTCACTTGTTGGTAAAAAGAGCCAGCCAGCAAGTCCCGGCACGCTACCTACCCACGGTGCGCTGTTTGTTGGGTTGTTGATCGGTACCGTGTTGCTGGTTGGCGCCCTCACCTTTGTTCCTGCACTGGCGCTTGGCCCGGTAGCAGAATACCTCTCTTTACGTTGAGTGATGCGGAGCACATGACTATGAGTCGCAAGCAACTGGCGCTGTTCGAACCTTCTCTGGTCGCACAAGCGCTGATGGACGCCGTGAAAAAATTAAGTCCACATACTCAGTGGCGTAACCCGGTGATGTTTATCGTCTGGCTGGGCAGCCTGCTGACCACCCTGTTAACGGTGGCGATGGCGACAGGCCATATGTCAGGTAATCCACTGTTTACCGGCGCGATAAGCCTCTGGCTGTGGGTGACTGTTCTGTTCGCTAACTTTGCAGAAGCGCTGGCTGAAGGGCGTAGTAAAGCGCAGGCCAACAGCCTGAAAGGGGTTAAAAAAACCGCCTTTGCCCGCAAACTTCGTGAACCGAAATATGGTGCGCAAATGGATCACGTGCCAGCCGAAGAGTTACGTAAAGGGGATATCGTGCTGGTGGAAGCTGGCGATATTATCCCGTGTGACGGCGAAGTTATCGAAGGCGGCGCCTCGGTGGATGAAAGCGCCATTACCGGTGAGTCCGCGCCTGTAATCCGTGAATCCGGCGGCGATTTTGCCTCCGTCACTGGCGGGACACGCATTCTCTCGGACTGGCTGGTGATCGCGTGTAGCGTCAACCCCGGAGAAACATTCCTCGACCGAATGATTGCCATGGTTGAAGGCGCACAGCGGCGTAAAACGCCCAACGAAATCGCGCTGACGATCCTGCTGATTGCCCTGACTATCGTCTTTCTGCTGGCAACCGCCACGTTGTGGCCGTTCTCTGCCTGGGGCGGCAGTGCAGTCAGCATCACGGTGCTGGTTGCCCTGTTGGTCTGTCTGATCCCCACCACGATCGGTGGGCTGCTCTCCGCGATTGGCGTCGCCGGGATGAGCCGCATGCTGGGTGCGAACGTTATCGCCACCAGCGGACGTGCGGTAGAAGCGGCTGGTGATGTGGACGTACTGCTGTTGGATAAAACCGGCACCATCACGCTGGGTAACCGTCAGGCTTCTGATTTTCTGCCCGCCCAGGGCGTGGACGAAAAAACGCTGGCCGATGCCGCGCAGCTTTCATCACTGGCCGATGAAACACCGGAAGGTCGCAGCATCGTTGTCCTGGCTAAACAGCGCTTTAACCTGCGTATTCGTGACGTACAGTCGCTCCATGCCACCTTTGTGCCGTTTACCGCTCAGAGTCGGATGAGCGGTATCAACATCGACAACCGGATGATCCGCAAAGGCTCGGTTGATGCCATTCGTCGTCACGTCGAAGCTAACGGCGGCCACTTCCCTGCCGATGTGGAGCAGAAGGTCGAAAACGTTGCTCGCCTTGGCGCAACGCCGCTGGTGGTGGCCGAAGGCTCCCACGTACTGGGTGTGATTGCCCTGAAAGATATCGTAAAAGGTGGGATTAAAGAACGGTTTGCCCAACTGCGCAAAATGGGCATCAAAACAGTGATGATCACCGGCGATAACCGCCTGACTGCTGCAGCAATCGCCGCAGAGGCCGGTGTGGATGACTTCTTAGCCGAAGCCACACCGGAAGCCAAGCTGGCGCTAATTCGTCAGTATCAGGCAGAAGGTCGTCTGGTGGCGATGACCGGAGACGGAACTAACGACGCTCCAGCCCTTGCGCAGGCCGATGTTGCCGTTGCCATGAACTCCGGAACCCAGGCAGCGAAAGAAGCGGGCAATATGGTGGATCTCGACTCCAACCCCACCAAACTGATTGAAGTGGTGCACATTGGTAAACAGATGCTGATGACGCGTGGGTCGCTGACCACCTTTAGTATCGCCAACGACGTTGCGAAATATTTCGCCATCATCCCGGCTGCGTTCGCCGCAACTTACCCGCAGCTTAACGCACTGAACGTCATGCGACTGCATTCGCCGGATTCGGCGATCCTCAGCGCCGTCATCTTCAATGCGCTGGTCATCGTCTTCCTGATCCCACTGGCGCTGAAAGGCGTGAGCTATAAGCCGTTATCCGCTTCCGCGATGCTGCGCCGCAATCTGTGGATCTACGGCCTGGGTGGCCTGGTTGTGCCGTTTATCGGTATCAAAGTAATTGATTTACTGCTGACCCTGCTGGGTCTGGTGTGAGGTTTCAGATGAGTGGATTACGTCCTGCATTATCAACATTGCTTTTCCTGATGCTTATCACCGGCGGTGTTTATCCGCTGCTGACCACCGCGCTGGGGCAGTGGTGGTTCCCCCACCAGGCTAACGGGTCGCTTCTCCGCGAAGGTCAGATTGTTCGCGGCTCCAAGCTCATTGGGCAACAGTTTACCGCTGCCGGTTATTTTCAGGGACGCCCCTCAGCCACAGCGGAAATGCCCTATAATCCAATGGCTTCAGGCGGCAGTAATCTGGCAGCCAGCAACCCGGAACTGGATAAACAGCTGCAAAGCCGGATTGCCGCGCTGCGTGCCGCCAACCCGCAGGCAAATCCTGCCGTTCCGGTAGAGCTGGTAACAGCTTCCGCCAGCGGGCTGGATAACAACCTGACGCCAGCTGCGGTGGCCTGGCAAATCCCCCGCGTGGCGCAGGCTCGCAACCTCAGCGTTGAAGAGGTCACGCGCCTGGTTGCACAATACACGCAAAAGCCACTGGTCAGTTTTATCGGCCAGCCGGTAGTTAACCTGGTAGAACTTAATTTAGCGCTGGATAAGCACTGAGAAAAAGGACATGCATAGCGAACCCCTACGTCCTAACCCCGATCGCCTGCTGGAGCAGACCACCGCGCCGCACCGGGGAAAACTGAAAATTTTCTTCGGCGCCTGTGCGGGCGTGGGGAAAACCTGGGCCATGCTGGCGGAGGCCCAGCGACTGCGGTCGCAGGGGTTGGATGTGCTGATTGGCGTGGTGGAAACCCACGGGCGCAAGGAGACCGCCGCACTGCTTGACGGTCTCACCGTGCTGCCGTTGAAACGTCAGGCACACCGTGGGCGGCATATCAGCGAGTTCGATCTTGATGCCGCCCTCGCCCGCCGCCCGGCGCTGATTTTGATGGACGAACTGGCACACAGCAATGCGCCAGGCTCACGCCACCCCCGCCGCTGGCAGGATATTGAAGAACTGCTGGAAGCCGGGATTGATGTTTTTACCACCGTTAACGTTCAGCACCTGGAAAGCCTGAATGATGTGGTCAGCGGCGTCACCGGTATTCAGGTACGCGAAACCGTTCCTGACCCGTTTTTCGATGCCGCTGACGACGTGGTACTGGTCGACCTCCCCCCCGACGATTTGCGTCAGCGCCTGAACGAAGGCAAGGTCTATATCGCCGGTCAGGCGGAAAGAGCCATCGAGCATTTCTTTCGCAAAGGGAATCTGATTGCACTACGTGAACTGGCGCTGCGACGCACCGCCGATCGGGTGGACGATCAGATGCGTGCCTGGCGGGGGCGTCCGGGAGAAGAAAAAGTCTGGCATACCCGCGATGCCATTTTACTGTGTATTGGACACAACACCGGCAGCGAGAAACTGGTGCGAGCGGCTGCACGCCTGGCGGCGCGTCTGGGTAGCGTCTGGCATGCGGTATATGTTGAAACACCTGCGCTACACCGGCTACCCGAAAAACGGCGGCGGGCAATCTTAAGCGCGCTGCGACTGGCACAGGAACTGGGGGCTGAAACGGCCACTCTCTCCGACCCTGCCGAAGATAAAGCGGTGATCCGCTATGCCCGTGAGCATAATCTGGGGAAAATTGTCCTCGGGCGTCCAACTACACGTCGCTGGTGGCGCAGCGACTCCTTTGCTGACAAGCTGGCCCATCGCGCACCGGATCTCGATCTGATGATTGTAGCCCTCGATGAGCCCCCTGCACGCCCTGTGCTGCAAACCGCAGATAACCGCACCTTTAAGGATAAATGGCGGGTACAAATCCAGGGTTGTGTGGTCGCTGCTGCATTGTGTGCTGTTACGACATTGATTGCCATGCAGTGGTTGGTTGCATTTGACGCAGCCAACCTGGTGATGCTCTATCTACTGGGCGTGGTGGTGATCGCCCTGTTCTACGGGCGCTGGCCATCGGTGGTGGCGACGTTTATCAACGTCGCCAGCTTTGATCTCTTCTTTATTGCGCCACGCGGCACGCTTGCCGTTTCCGACGTCCAGTACCTGCTTACCTTTGCCGTGATGCTAACGGTAGGTCTGGTTATTGGTAATCTGACCGCCGGGGTGCGTTATCAGGCCCGGGTTGCACGTTATCGTGAACAGCGTACGCGTCATTTGTATGAGATGTCGAAAGCACTGGCTGTAGGGCGCAGCCAACAGGATATCGCCGCCACCAGCGAACAGTTTATTGCCTCAACGTTCCAGGCCCGTAGCCAGGTTTTACTGCCCGGCGAGAACGGTAAGCTGGCCCCTCTCACCCATCAACAGGGCATGACGCCTTGGGATGACGCTATTGCCCAATGGAGCTTTGATAAAGGGCAACCCGCCGGCGCAGGCACTGACACCTTACCCGGCGTGCCGTATCAAATTTTACCGTTAAAAAGCGCCGACAAAACGCATGGGCTGCTGGTCGTGGAACCGGGAAATTTACGCCAGTTGATGATCCCCGAACAGCAACGCCTGCTGGAAACCTTCACTTTACTGGTCGCCAGTGCGCTGGAACGCCTGACGCTAACCGCCAGCGAAGAGCAGGCCCGATTTGCCAGCGAGCGCGAAAGTATTCGCAACGCCCTGCTCGCTGCTCTGTCCCACGATTTGCGCACGCCATTGACGGTGTTGTTCGGCCAGGCAGAAATCTTAACGCTGGATCTGGCAAGCGAAGGATCGCCGCACGCACGTCAGGCCAGCGAAATTCGCCAGCACGTCCTGAACACGACCCGACTGGTGAATAACCTGCTGGATATGGCGCGAATTCAGTCTGGCGGCTTTAATCTTAAGAAGGAGTGGTTAACGCTGGAAGAGGTGGTCGGCAGCGCCCTGCAGATGCTGGAGCCAGGTCTCTCTGCCCCGATAAATCTGTCGTTACCAGAACCGTTGACATTGATTCACGTCGATGGCCCGCTCTTTGAACGGGTGCTGATTAATCTGCTGGAAAATGCCGTCAAATACGCGGGCCCACAGGCGCAGATCGGTATTGATGCCAGCGTTGATGGCGAACACCTGCAACTGGACGTCTGGGATAATGGGCCGGGTGTTCCATCGGGTATGGAACAGCGCGTTTTTGACAAATTTTCTCGGGGAAATAAAGAGTCATCGGTGCCAGGCGTTGGGCTGGGGCTGGCAATTTGTCAGGCCATTGTAGACGTGCATGGCGGGACTATTTCTGTCCACAATCGCGCGCAGGGAGGAGCATGTTTTCGTGTTACACTGCCCCAGGAAATTCCCCCTGAACTTGAAGATTTTCATGAGGATATGTGACGAACGTACTGATTGTTGAAGATGAACAGGCCATTCGCCGCTTTCTACGCACCGCGCTGGAGGCCGATGGGCTACGTGTATTTGAAGCGGAAACGCTGCAACGTGGTCTGCTGGAAGCCGCCACGCGAAAACCCGATCTCATCATTCTCGATCTCGGCCTGCCGGATGGCGACGGCATTGATTTTATTCGCGACCTGCGTCAATGGAGCGCGATCCCGGTGATTGTGCTTTCAGCCCGCAGTGAGGAAAGCGATAAAATCGCCGCGCTGGATGCCGGAGCCGATGACTATCTCAGCAAACCTTTTGGTATTGGCGAGCTGCAGGCGCGATTGCGTGTGGCATTGCGTCGCCACGCCAGCGGGACGTCTCCCGAACCGGTCGTGCATTTTTCTAATGTTAAAGTGGATATCGCCGCCCGCCTCGTACACCGGGGTGACGAAGAAATTCATTTGACGCCGATTGAGTTTCGCCTGTTAGCGGTATTGCTGAATAACGCCGGGAAGGTGCTGACGCAACGTCAGTTATTGAATCAGGTTTGGGGACCAAACGCCGTCGAACACAGTCACTATCTGCGTATTTATATGGGACACCTGCGCCAGAAGCTGGAACTGGACCCGGCCCGCCCGCGTCATTTTCTCACCGAAACCGGAATTGGCTATCGGTTTATGCCGTGAATATGCACTGAATAAAAAAGCCGGATCAGCTGATACGCTATCCGGCTTTTTCATCATTCATACCGGATGACGACGCTAGCGTCTTATCCGGCAGGTGATTTATGCGTTTTTCAACACTTCGCTGACAATCTCGACCGCTTCTTTCTCGATCTGCTTGCGGTGTTCCTCACCGAGGAAGCTTTCGCAGTAGATCTTGTAAGCATCTTCGGTACCAGAAGGACGCGCAGCAAACCAGCCGTTATCGGTCATCACCTTCAGGCCGCCAATCGATGCGCCGTTGCCTGGCGCTGCCGTCAGACGCGCAGTGATCGGGTCGCCCGCCAGCGTGCTGGCGCTCACCATTTCCGGAGAGAGCTTAGACAACGCCGCTTTCTGCGCGGAGGTGGCCCCAGCCTGAATTCGGTTATAGCTCGGTGCGCCAAAGCGCGCCGCCAGTTCGTTGTAATGCTCCTGCGGGTTCTTGCCTGTCACTGCCGTAATTTCCGCTGCCAGCAGGCACATGATGATGCCATCTTTGTCGGTTGACCACGGTGTACCGTCGAAACGCAGGAAAGATGCCCCCGCGCTCTCTTCCCCACCAAAGCCAAAACTGCCGTCAAACAGACCGTCAACAAACCATTTAAAGCCAACCGGCACTTCAACCAGTTTACGCCCTAACTCATTCACTACACGGTCAATCATCGCCGATGACACCAGCGTCTTACCGACGGCAACATCTTTGCCCCACTGCGGACGATGCTGGAACAGGTAGTTGATCGCTACCGCCAGATAGTGGTTCGGATTCATCAGTCCAGCCGGTGTTACGATACCGTGGCGGTCATAGTCCGGGTCATTGGCAAATGCCAAATCGAATTTGTCACGCAGCGCCAGCAGACCGGCCATCGCGCACTCGGAGGAACAGTCCATACGAATGGCGCCGTCTTTATCGAGATGCATAAAGCGGAAAGTCTGGTCGACCTGATCGTTAACGAGGGTCAGATTCAGGTTGTAGTGCTGAGCGATACGTTTCCAGTATTCGATACCGGAACCACCCAGTGGATCAACGCCCAGCGTCAGACCCGCTTTCTGGATTGCCGCCATATCGACGATATCTGCCAGCCCTTCCACGAAGGGTTGAACCAGGTCTTGTTCTTTAACATGACCGGACGCCAGCGCGGCATCCAGCGGAATACGCTTCACGCCTTTCAGACCATCAGCCAACAGTGCATTAGCCCTGTCTTCTACGACTTTGGTGACGTTGGTATCTGCCGGGCCACCGTTTGGCGGGTTGTATTTAATTCCGCCGTCTTCTGGTGGGTTATGGGACGGCGTGATCACAATGCCGTCAGCCAGCGGACCGCCTTTTTTATTGTGGACCAGGATAGCATTCGACACGGCAGGGGTGGGCGTAAAGCCGTTGTTTTCCTGCACAATGACATCAACACCGTTCGCTGCCAGCACTTCCAGCACAGAGATGAAAGCCGGTTCAGACAACGCGTGGGTATCCTTGCCCACATAGCACGGGCCTGTAATCCCGTTTTTCGCACGTTCTTCGGCAATCGCCTGAGCGATAGCCAGAATATGCGGCTCATTAAAACTATGACGACCCGCACTACCGCGATGTCCGGACGTACCGAACTTAACGGCGTGCTCAGCGTTCCCTGCTGTTGGTTTCAGTACATAGTACTGTGCCGTCAGTTGGGCGACGTTAATCAAATCACTCTGTTGCGCAGGTTGACCTGCACGGTTGTGGATTGCCATTGCCTGGTCCTTCTAATGCAAGGATTAAATTGTTCCGCAAACCTTTTCAATCAACTCCGCGGGGAATTGCATTGACTGCATGATGTGTTCAACCATGCTGCATTTACGGCCGGTATTGGTATTGGTGATCACCCAATATGGCGTGCCTGGCACGTGTTTCGGTTTGGTTTGATTACCATTTTTCAGCAACGTCTGTTCATCCGCTGCAAAATAAACGCGCGTACGTCCGTGCAACGATTCCGTTGCTTCGGCGAACGCGTTGTTATCCAGTGAGTAAAGTGTAGACAGCACCAGCATAAAGCGATTCACTGCTTTTTTCTGTTCCGCATATTCATCGGAAAGCAGCAGTTCACGCATGGCGCGCACTTTGTCTTTCGTAGGGTTGACCGGCTTGGCTTCCACGACAGGTTGTACCGCGCGGACTTCTTTTACTACCGGAGTGACAGGCTGTGATGCGGCGGAAAACTTCAACATACGCCGTAAAATGTCGGATGCGCTCTCGCCAATATGCTTGGTGTGGCTGGCAATATAGCTATAGAGTTCATCATCAACTTCAATCGTTTTCATCTTAATCCAGTGCAATGTTTGGCTGAATACAAGTTGTCAGGACTTTACACGCTGTAGTGTAAAGGCAAATCCTAACAGCGGATAGCGTCAAGCCTGGTGACCAGCAAAACTCGGAGTAACCGTAGTTGTTGCAGCCATGTGGCAGAATGGTCAACATGATACCCTAACCCGTCAGTGTGAAAAAAAGAACTTTGCCATGAAATTGAATATCCGAGCGCAATCTGCGCAAAACCCGCACAATAATTCTCCCATCGTCCTGGTTCACGGCCTGTTTGGCAGTCTGGATAACCTCGGGATCCTGGCACGCGATCTCGTGGCCGATCACGACATCATCCAGGTTGATATGCGAAATCATGGTCTCTCCCCTCGTTCACCTGAGATGAATTATCCGGCCATGGCGCAAGATCTGCTGGATACGCTGGACGCTAGGCAGATTGAAAAAGCGATCTTTATTGGCCACTCGATGGGCGGTAAAGCCGTTATGGCGCTGACTGCGCTGGCTCCTGAACGTGTCGAACGGCTGGTCGCCATCGACATTGCTCCCGTTGACTACCATGTTCGCCGCCACGATGAGATTTTTGCGGCAATCAATGCCGTAACCGATGCACAAGCGTCCTCACGCCAGCAGGCGGCGAGCGTTATGCGTCAGCACCTGCAAGAGGAAGGTGTTATCCAGTTTCTGCTGAAATCCTTTGTTGACGGCGAGTGGCGCTTTAACGTTCCCGTATTGTGGGATCAATATCCTCATATCGTCGGTTGGGAGACCATTCCGGCGTGGGAACACCCGGCGCTGTTTATCCCCGGCGGTAATTCACCTTATGTGACCGAAGCATATCGCGAACAGCTACTGGCGCAATTCCCGCAGGCCCGCGCACACGTTATTGCCGGCGCAGGCCATTGGGTACATGCGGAAAAACCCGATGCGGTGCTGCGCGCCATCCGTCGTTATCTGAGCGAGCAGGTTAACTGATTAAAAACTCAGCGTCCGCGCGTGATTACGCGCGTGGGCGTTGGCGCGCCTCCCCTGCTGATGTATTATGGCGCGCTATCCATCCGGGCGGACGCCTGGCTGATTGTTTCCCCGAAGTCACCAAGATCATGGCCAAAGAACAAACGGACCGTACGACATTAGATCTGTTCGCGCAGGAGCGTCGCCCGGGACGACCCAAAACTAATCCGCTCTCGCGTGATGAACAGTTACGTATTAACAAACGTAATCAGCTTAAACGCGACAAAGTTCGCGGGCTTAAGCGTGTCGAACTGAAACTGAACGCCGATGCCGTTGACGCTCTGAACGAGCTGGCCGAGGCACGCAACATGAGTCGCAGTGAACTCATCGAAGAGATGCTGATGAACCAACTCACCGCATTGCGCGGTCAGGCTTAGTCTGAATTTCTGCTCTAAATCATAAATCGTGTAGCACAGAGTGCAGTCCTGCGTGTTTGCTGTTTCCGCATGCCTGACTGTTCTGCTATGATTGCCCTTATCCGTGGGCAATGCGCCACCACCATTTCAATAAGTTTCAAGAGGTTATTTTACTCATGGCAATCACTGGCATCTTTTTCGGCAGCGACACCGGTAATACCGAAAATATCGCAAAAATGATTCAAAAACAGCTTGGTAAAGACGTTGCCGATGTACATGACATTGCAAAAAGCAGCAAAGAAGACCTGGAAGGGTATGACATTCTGCTGCTCGGCATCCCAACCTGGTACTACGGTGAAGCGCAGTGCGACTGGGACGACTTCTTCCCTACTCTCGAAGACATTGATTTTAACGGTAAACTGGTGGCATTGTTCGGCTGTGGCGACCAGGAAGATTACGCAGAATATTTCTGTGATGCGTTAGGCACCATCCGTGACATCATTGAGCCGCGCGGCGCCACCATCGTCGGCCACTGGCCAACGGCGGGTTACCATTTTGAAGCGTCTAAAGGTCTGGCAGATGACGACCACTTTGTCGGTCTGGCTATCGATGAAGATCGCCAGCCGGAACTGACCGCTGAACGCGTAGAAAAATGGGTTAAGCAGATCTCTGAAGAGCTGCACCTCGACGAAATCATCAATGCCTGATTTCGTGCGGCGTAGATATTCATCTGCGCCGCATCAATAGATAGAACCAATCAAAATAATTGCTACAAATTTGTAACTTTTTCGCCTGACCCTGTACAATGGCTGGATGCCAATCGGGTATTGCACAGTGTGTTTGTTGGTGATACCACGTTTTGATTAACAATATTTGCCAGAGACTTGCAGTTTTCATTTAGGCATGGCAGTTCTATAATGATACGCATTATCTCAAGTGCAATTTCTGTCACTTCTGTTAATGAAGTGAACCGTTTAGCTACAGGACAGATTCCGCATGACTGACAACAATACCGCATTAAAGAAGGCTGGCCTGAAAGTAACGCTTCCTCGTTTAAAGATTCTGGAAGTTCTTCAGGAACCGGATAACCATCACGTCAGTGCGGAAGACTTATACAAACGCCTGATCGACATGGGTGAAGAAATTGGTCTGGCGACCGTGTATCGCGTGCTGAACCAGTTTGATGATGCCGGTATCGTGACCCGCCATAATTTTGAAGGTGGTAAATCCGTCTTCGAACTGACTCAACAGCATCATCACGATCACCTGATTTGCCTTGACTGCGGCAAAGTGGTCGAGTTCAGCGATGACTCCATCGAAGCGCGTCAACGTGAGATTGCGGCTAAACATGGCATTCGTTTAACTAACCATAGCCTCTATCTGTACGGTCACTGCGCTGAAGGCGATTGCCGCGAAGATGAGCACGCGCACGACGGCAAGTAATGTAATGCTCTCTGAAAAGCCAACCATCCGGTTGGCTTTTTTTATGCGCGTTATCAGCGTGTTTCCCCTTCCCTCCACTCTTGTGTTGCTTTAATGTAAAAAGCAATTGTCCCTTCCGGAGAGTCGAAATGGAACTTCGCCAGCTACGTTATTTTGTGCGCATTGTAGAAACCGGCAGCATGGGTAGCGCGGCGCTCGACCTCAGTATCGGTGTTTCGGCGCTCAGCCAGCAAATGACCCGCCTGGAAAACGAACTCGCCATACGTCTGCTGCAACGTACCTCGCGTGGCGTGACGCCCACCAGCGCTGGACTGGCATTTTACGCCCAGGCACAGCTGGCGCTCCGTCACGCAGACGATGCGATCCTCGCCGCACGGGAGGCCAGACTTTCCGGGCACGTCAGCGTCGGCATGGCCCCCAGTACTGCTTCCGTTCTTGGGATGCCTTTCATCAACGCCATGCGGGAAAGCTATAGTGATGTCCGCCTGCATGTGGTGGAAAGCCTCTCTGGTAACCTGGAACGAATGATTAATACCCGCCAGATTGATCTGGCGGTGGTATTTCAAAAAGAAAAGATCCTGCGCTGGAGCGCCAGACCGATTCTCGAAGAACGGCTATTTTTAATTGGTACTCATGCCCTACTGGCTGATATTACCGATGACAATATTGCTCCAGCCCAATTGGCACGTATTCCATTGATAATGCCAAGCCCAGGACATGGTCTGCGCGGCAGACTGGATGCTATCAGCCAGGAGCATGCGCTGAACATTGAGATCGCGACAGAAATTGACGGCCTGACGCTACTGATGCACGCCGTTCGCAGCGGAATCGGTGCAACACTTCAGCCCGGTGCGGCAATTTCCCATCTCGATAAAGAGACATTAAGAGTGATTGGCATCCATAATCCCATACTTAGCCGCCCCAACTTTTTGGTCAGCCTTTCTGACGATGAACTCACCCCAGCAGGTCTCGCTGCCCGTGTGGTACTAGCCAAAGTGATGCATCAACTGGTGGAATCTGGACACTGGCCAGGTGCGATCCTTTACAATAATTAAAGGGCTGTTTAGCATCGCGTCATAGCGTCCACACAACTTACTCGTATACATTTTAATTACAAACTTAACAATTGGTTAAGTGGTAATGGAGTATGCGATGGTTGATGTTCTGGTGATTGGCGGCGGCAATGCTGCACTATGTGCCGCCTTAACCGCCCGGGAGCAAGGCGCTTCGGTACTGTTGCTTGAGGCAGCCCCGCGTGAATGGCGCGGAGGAAACTCCCAACACACGCGTAATTTACGCTGTATGCATGATGCGCCACAGGATGTACTGGTGGAGAGCTATCCAGAAGAGGAGTATTGGCAAGATCTGCTGCGCGTAACGGAAGGAAATACCAACGAAGCCCTGGCACGTCTGGTGATCCGTACCTCATCACAGTGTCGCGACTGGATGCGCCAGCACGGCGTCAATTTTCAACCTCCACTCTCAGGCGCTCTACACGTGGCGCGAACCAATGCCTTTTTTATGGGCGGCGGGAAAGCCCTGGTGAATGCCTATTATCGCAGCGCAGAAAAGTTAGGCGTGCAAATCCGCTATAACACCCCGGTACAGGCGCTTGAATTGCACAACGGCGAGTTCGTAGCGGCGCTGGCTGGTGCAGAGCGCATTCCGGCAAAGACCTGCGTGCTTGCCGCTGGCGGGTTTGAATCTAACCGCGAATGGCTGCGAGAAGCCTGGGGTGAGAACGCCCGCGGTGAATGGCCTGCGGATAACTTCCTCATTCGTGGCACGCGCTTTAATCAGGGCGTACTGCTCAAATTTATGATCGATGCCGGCGCGGACATCATCGGCGACCCCTCCCAGTCACACTGCGTGGCGATTGATGCCCGGGCCCCCTTATATGACGGCGGGATTTGCACCCGCGTGGACTGTGTTTCGCTTGGCATCGTAGTGAACCGCGATGCAGAACGATTTTATGATGAAGGCGAGGATTTCTGGCCCAAACGTTATGCCATCTGGGGACGTCTGGTCGCCCACCAGCCCGGGCAAATTGGTTACTCCATTATCGACAGTAAAGCCATCGGTCACTTCATGCCCCCGGTTTTTCCAGGCGCACAGGCCACTACGTTAGCAGAGCTGGCACGCCAGTTGGGACTGGATACTGAGCGCTTTACCCATACTGTCATGCAGTACAACAGCGCCTGCCTGCCAGGCCACTTTGACCACACCACTCTGGATAACTGTGCAACACAAAATCTGACACCGGCAAAAACACATTGGGCGCGACCACTGGATACGCCACCTTACTATGGCTATGCCTTACGTCCGGGGATCACCTTCACCTACCTGGGGTTAAAGGTGAATGAACACGCCGCAGTGCATTTTGCCGGGCGTCCAAGTCGCAATCTGTTCGTCGCCGGGGAGATGATGGCGGGCAACGTGCTGGGAAAAGGCTACACCGCAGGTGTAGGCATGTCGATTGGGACCACCTTTGGCCGTATTGCCGGAAAAGAAGCCGCTCTGGCAGCACGTGAGGAGGCACATCATGAAACCGCTTGAGAAATTAATTATCGAAGCGAAAATGCTAACCGAGCCGGAAGCGGAAGTTGAACGAGTTATGCAAGTCTGCAATGCCTGCCGCTATTGCGAGGGTTTTTGCGCCGTGTTCCCGGCGATGACTCAGCGTCTGGAATTCGGTAAAGCGGATATCAACTATCTGGCCAACTTGTGCCATAACTGCGGCGCCTGCCTGCACGCGTGTCAATACGCACCGCCCCATGAATTTGCTATCAATGTACCGAAAGCAATGGCAGAAGTAAGGCTGGAAACCTATCAGCACTACGCGCAACCCGCCGCCTTTGGCGCGCTTTATCGTCGTGCAGGCGTCACCGTGACGCTGTCGCTGGTTTTCGGTCTGATCCTGTTTTTACTCCTCGCTATAGGTTTAACAGGCACGTTACTCCATCCCCCGCTGGCCGGAGATTTCTACCAAATTTTCCCGCATAACCTGCTGGCATGGATGTTTGGTTCAGTCTTTATTCTGGCGATGGGTCTGCTGATGGCGGGCGTTATCCGCTTCTGGCGGGAGATTTCTCCGGGGATGCCGCGTTCCTCTGACATTGCTGAAGCCTCTCACAATGCGCTGACGCTGAAATATCTCGATGGCGGGCACGGCAAAGGGTGTAACGAAGCAGATGATGCCTTCACCCTGATGCGCCGCCGTTTCCATCACTTCACCTTCTACGGTTTTCTGCTCTGCTTTGCCGCCACCGTGGTGGCAACGGGCTATCACTACTTTGCCGACATAGAAGCGCCCTATCCGTTCCTCAGCGTTCCGGTCATGCTGGGCACATTAGGCGGCATTGGCCTGGTTGTCGGCCCAGCGGGTTTGTTATGGCTGAACCTTAAGCGCTCACCGCTACAGGGCGACGCACGGCAAAAACCGATGGATCGCGGTTTTATCCTGTTGCTGCTACTGACGAGTCTGACGGGCTTAGCGTTGTTGGCAGGCAGAGATACCTCAGGGATGGCTATTTTGCTTGCTATTCATCTTGGTGTCGTGATGGCGCTATTTCTGACCATCCCATACGGAAAATTTGCCCACGGATTTTACCGTTGTGCGGCATTACTCAAGTGGGCAATTGAGAAACGACGCTAAAATGCAAACGGGCGAAGAAATCTCTCCGCCCGTTCTTGTTCATACCACGTTTTATTTCGCCGTATTATTACTGCGAATTTCCTGCCAGACCTTATCACAATCGGCCTTAACGGATTGATCGTTACCCGTACGCGTTGCCTGGATACACTGCTGGTAATCCAGTACGCGCACGCTTTCTTCATTCGCAAACTGCTGGTGCTGTTTTTCTTTCTTCAGCACATTCAACACGCTTTGGCAGGCTTCGATTTTCTCCGGCGAACCCTGCGCGGTATTGATACACGCGCTATAGGCTTCCTTAAGACGGCTATCTTCTTTCGGCGCGGGTGATTGCGCGCAGGCAACCAGCCCTGATGCCATGACGGCGATGAGTATCAGCTTTTTCATAACACATTCCTCAACAAAACGGCAGGCTTGCGGCCTGCCTCTGTCGGCATTAGAAGATGGTGAACGGAGCAATAACGATGAATTTCACGTCACGCTCATCCTGGAAGATGTTACCGTAACCACCGCCCCAGCTCGGAATATCTGAATGGTTGTCGTACTGGGTGAAGTGCAGTTTAAACATAGTGCCCTTCGCACGGCCATCCTGCAGGGTATAGACCGCATCCAGGCTGTAAGACGACTCTTCAATAGTACGATTTTTGTCGTAGTACGCATCCGGGTTGAGCTGCCAGGTAGCCGGTTTAGCATCCCACGCGTAAACGTATGATGCACCCACAGCCCAGCCAGGCAGGTTCCAGTTTTTCAGGTCATACATCGCGCCGAAGAACACGGCCTTTTCACCGTTGGCGTTGAAGTCAGAGCGGTTATCCCACCAAACGTCCAGACGACCGTTTGAAGACGCATAGGTCGGGGTCATACGCTGCAGGAAGTAGCCCTGCTGCCCGTCAGCTTTAACCCAGGTCCCTTCCAGTCGCAGATCAACGACTTCTGCCACTTTGTAGCCGAAGGTCAGTGCCTGCAGCCAGGCCGTGCCATCATAAATGTCGTTAACTGTGCGGTCATCAACCTTATCGCGGGCACCGTAGAACTGGTAGCTGGTGGTAAACGGGTTACCGCCTAAATCAAATTTGTAGCTGGCTTTGGCGAAATACTGATCGACGTAGCCTTCAGACTGACCGAATGCTGCTTCCAACAGCAGGTTATTTTTGAAGTCATACTTTGCGCCGATTGAATGGAGGTAATCAACTTTGGTCTTTTTATCGGCCTGATAGAATTTATCGACTTCGGTATGCCACGGTGCTTTATATTCGTTGGCCCACATATAGGAGAAGCTCAGCGCACCCGCATCGCCATAATCGAAGTTGGCACCGGCTTCAGCACCCTGATAGGTACCAGGCATAAAGCTCCAGTGTGGTGCCAGCAGAGTTTGCCCGGTTGGCTGAATATAACCAGCGCGCGCCCAGGTTGGGCCAAATTTGAATTTGGCTGCCGCTTTATACAGGCTAATCCCGCTCTTATCGCCGGAGTAATCTTCGTCATAGCCTTTATTTTTTGAAGAGAATGCGATTTCGTTTGGATGGCCGCTTTCGCTACTTTCGTTCATTTCAATAGCAGTGAATGCTGCGATATCAATACCAAACATATCGGCCGCATAACCGGACTGGAAGTCGAGGTTAGCGTTCCAGGTGGAGTGAGAAAGGTTGGTTTTGTATTTGTCGTGGTCGGTCACATCTTTACGGTCACGTTCACGCTGCCAGTAATAGATGCCGCCAGTTAAGGTAGAGTCATCAATAAAACCTTCGGCGTGAACCTGTGGAGCGACAACAAAACCCGACATTGCTGTGATACCGGCGATAGCCAGCGCCAGCGTACTACGTTTGCCACTAAACGTACGCATATGTTAATCCTCTTTGACATAAAAATGCTGCCGATAAAAGCGGACAGCGAAAAAGCAAAAATTAAAAAAGTAGCGCTGAGAAAACCTCATTGACTACAATGAATAGACTATTTTTCGCGATGCGAATTATCAATCTCTTTTTGTAACCAGTATGTAAGAACATGAGCAACCGCACATATTTCATTGCTTTCTGTTACATTTTCATTGGGAGTTAAAAAAGCGTTGAAAAATTGAAAAAAGGCTTGTTTTCCATGAAGATGAAATCGGTTTCAGTCCAGAGTGGCTGATAAAACAAGGTTTTTGTTAGAAAAATATAAACGGCAAAAACCATTCCTGAATAACAATTATTTCGCTGCGCAAATAGAGTCTGCTAACCATTTTCAGGCGAAAAAAAACGCCGCAGAGTGCGGCGTTTGAAAAGATGATGCGTAACGACGGTTTATTCGCCTACTTTAGCCCATGTATCGCGCAGACCCACGGTGCGGTTAAACACCAATTTGTCAGCTGTTGCGTAGCGGCTGTCGAGGCAGAAATACCCTTCACGCTCGAACTGGAACGCTTTACCAGCAACAGCGGCCTGTAGCGAAGGCTCACCGTAACCCTGCTTAATAACCAGCGATTCCGGGTTAATAACGGACAGGAAGTCTTCCGCTGCCCCCGGGTTTGGCACGCTAAACAGACGGTCGTACAGACGGATTTCAATCGGTAGCGCATGGGACGCGCTCACCCAGTGAATAACGCCTTTAACTTTACGACCATCGGCCGGATCTTTGCTCAGGGTGTCAGCATCGTAGGTGCAGAAAATGGTGGTGATCTTCCCTTCTGCATCTTTCTCGACACGCTCAGCTTTGATCACGTAAGCATTACGCAGACGGACTTCTTTACCCATCACCAGACGCTTGTACTGCTTGTTCGCTTCTTCGCGGAAATCGGCCCTGTCGATCCAGATTTCACCGCTGAACGGCACTTCACGGCTGCCCATTTCCGGCTTGCTCGGATGGTTAGGCATGGTGACCAGTTCGCTTTCGCCCTGCGGGTAGTTTTCGATAACCAGTTTCACCGGATCGATAACCGCCATCGCGCGCGGGGCGTTTTCGTTCAGATCTTCGCGGATACAGGATTCCAGAGAAGCGATCTCAATAGTGTTGTCCTGCTTGGTCACGCCAATGCGTTTGCAGAACTCACGGATCGCGGCAGCGGTGTAACCGCGACGACGCAGGCCAGAGATCGTCGGCATACGGGGGTCATCCCAGCCTTCAACGTGCTTGTCGGTCACAAGCAGGTTCAGCTTGCGCTTGGACATCACGGTGTATTCCAGATTCAGGCGCGAGAATTCGTACTGGCGCGGATGAACCGGAATAGTGATGTTGTCCAGCACCCAGTCGTACAGACGACGGTTATCCTGGAACTCCAGCGTACACAGTGAATGCGTGATGCCTTCCAGCGCATCGCTGATGCAGTGGGTAAAGTCGTACATCGGGTAGATGCACCACTTATTGCCGGTCTGGTGGTGTTCAGCGAACTTAATACGGTACAGCACCGGATCGCGCATCACGATAAACGGCGAAGCCATATCGATTTTCGCACGCAGGCAGGCTTTACCTTCTTCAAAACCACCGTTACGCATTTTTTCAAACAGCGCGAGGTTTTCTTCAACGCTGCGATCGCGGTACGGGCTGTTTTTGCCTGGCTGAGTCAGCGTGCCACGGTATTCGCGAATTTCTTCCGCTGACAGTTCGTCAACGTACGCCAGGCCTTTATTAATAAGCTCTACCGCATAGGCGTGAAGCTGATCGAAGTAATCCGAAGAGTAGCGAATGTCGCCAGTCCAGTGGAAACCTAACCATTCAACGTCGTTTTTAATCGATTCAACGTACTCGATATCTTCTTTAACCGGGTTCGTATCATCAAAACGCAGGTTGCACTGGCCCTGGTAATCTTGCGCAATGCCAAAGTTCAGACAAATGGATTTCGCGTGGCCAATGTGCAGATAGCCATTTGGCTCCGGCGGAAAACGTGTATGGATAGTGGTGTGCTTACCACTGGCCAGATCTTCATCGATGATCTGACGAATAAAGTTACTCGGGCGGGCTTCAGCCTCACTCATCGTGGATTCCTCAAAGCGTAAACAACGTATAACGGAACATGATCTTATAAGCGACGTCAGGAGACAACTATTAGTTGCACAAAAAAGGTGTTTCAACAGGATATATGAGGGTATTTGCTGCAAAAAAAAGCGGCGGAGGAATCTCCCCCGCCGCTTAAGGCACTTAACTCACTTTACTCAGGAGCAGTTATTTACCTTTAATCTCATACAGCGGTGTCTGACCGGCAACCACATGACCTTCGGCTTTAATAACCAGCGCACCGAAATCATCGCTGTTGCTGCACACAACCGGGCTAATCATGGAACGTGCGTTGGCGTTCAGGTATTCCAGATCCATTTCCAGAATCGGTTGACCTGCTGCAACAACCGCACCTTCTTCAACCAGACGTTTAAAGCCTTTACCTTCCAGCGTCACGGTATCGATACCCATATGGACCACGATTTCCGCGCCTTTTTCCGTTTCCAGACAGAACGCATGGTTGGTGTTGAAGATTTTCACAATAGTACCCGCTGCCGGAGAAACCACGATTTTATCCGTTGGTTTTACCGCCACGCCGTCACCCACTGCTTTGCTGGCGAAGGCTTCATCAGGCACCTGCTCCAGTGCAACCACATCACCGGTAATCGGAGAAACCAGCGCTTCAATGGCGACCGCATTCGCGACAGCCTGCGGTTTTGCAATCGGGGCAGCCGCTGTCGGGGCATTGTCAGTAGACGCTGCCGCAACCGGGCCGCGTGCCACAACTTTCTTCATTTCGTCGCCGATAGATTCAGCTTTCGCACCCACGATAACCTGAATAGTTTGTTTGTTCAGCTTAACCACACCCGATGCGCCTAAGCGTTTGCACATCGCATCATTGACGCGGGCAGAATCGCCAACGGTCAGACGCAGACGGGTGATACAGGCATCAATCGCTTTCAGGTTATCCGTACCGCCAACCGCAGCAATGTAGTTGGTTGCCAGTTGAGCTAAACCTTCTTCGGTATTGCTGTTTGCTTCGTCAGTAACAATCTCGTCTTCTTTATCTTCGCGGCCCGGCGTTTTCAGGTTAAACAAACGAATAACCGCGCTGAACAACACAAAATAGATAACGAAGAACACCAGACCCATGGCGACCAGCATCCAGACGTTCTTACTTGCAGCCGGCAGGTTGTACATCAACACGTAGTCGATAGCACCTGCGGAGAAAGAGAAGCCCGCATGGATCCCCAACAGCGTCGCAACGAACAGGCTGATACCCGTCAGAACGGCGTGCAGGAGGTACAGCAACGGAGCCAGGAACATAAACAGGAATTCCAGCGGCTCGGTAACACCGGTCAGGAATGCGGTGATAGCAACGGACAGCAGCATACCGCCGACCATCGGACGACGCGCTTTCGGCGCGGCGAAGTACATCGCCAGAGCCGCACCCGGCAGACCAAACATCATGATCGGGAAGAAGCCAGACATGAACATACCCGCAGTGCCGTCACCCGCGTAGAAGCGGTTGATATCACCGTGGAATACGGTACCTGCAGCGTTAGTGAATTCGCCAATCTGGAACCAGGCGATGGTGTTCAGCACCTGATGCAGACCGGTTGGGATCAGCAGACGGTTGATGAAGCCAAAAATACCAGAACCCAGCGCGCCAGCGCCCACGATCCACTCACCACCCGCATGGATGGCATTCTGCACCGGCGGCCACACGTAGCCGAAGATAGCAGCCAGTATCAAACAGAAGAAGCCAGTGGCGATGGGTACAAAACGTTTGCCGCCGAAGAAGCTCAGGAAATCAGGCAGTTTGATGCCAGACCAACGGTTATACACAGCACCGCCGACCAGACCGGTTATGATACCCGCCAGCACGCCCATGTTGATCGCCGGGTTAATGGTAACCATTGCTTTGGTCAATATGAAATAACCAACCGCACCTGCCAGCGCTGCCGCACCCGCGCTGTCTTTAGACCAGCTGGAAGCCACACCGATAGCAAAAATTAACGCGAGGTTATCAAAGATAGCCCCACCCGCTTGCGCGATGAAGGGTACGTTCAGTAAATCTGGTTGGCCGAATCGCAGCAACAGTGCCGCGACTGGCAGCACCGCGATGGGGAGCTGTAACGCCCTACCCAGCCGCTGGAAAAAACCTAAAATATTCATTTTATTCCCCCTACGAGACCCCGATTAGGCTCCTTTGAAGCCATATTTTTATTGTGCGACCATTCCTAACTGCAACAGCAAGAGATTTTGGGACAACAACATTAACCATTCATCTACATTCAGAGTGTGTGAAAAATTAATTCGTATCGCAAATTAAAAGCGTGTTTTTTGTGATTCCAATCACCAAATATCGTTATTAACCCTCCCTTAAACTGGCTAACTACGAAAACTTATTTTATCATTCAAAAAATCGAAACGGATTGATCCTTACCGATGCAAAACCAGGTTACGCTTAATACTGCACAGAGACTCAATCCGCCAACTGCTTACATTTACTTTTGAGGTGAAGAATGAGACTGATCCCCCTGAATACCGCTGAACAAGTCGGCAAATGGGCTGCTCGCCATATCGTTAACCGCATTAACGCGTTCAAACCAACGGCAGATCGTCCGTTCGTTCTGGGCCTGCCGACTGGCGGCACTCCGCTGACTGCCTATAAAGCATTAGTCGAAATGCACAAAGCGGGCCAGGTGAGCTTCAAACATGTTGTCACTTTCAACATGGACGAATATGTTGGCCTGCCGAAGGAACATCCGGAAAGTTATCACAGCTTTATGCACCGTAACTTCTTTGATCATGTTGATATTCCAGCAGAAAACATCAACCTCCTCAATGGTAACGCGCCGGATATTGATGCAGAATGCCGTCAGTATGAAGAGAAAATCCGTTCTTACGGTAAAATCCATCTGTTTATGGGCGGCGTAGGTAACGATGGACACATTGCGTTCAACGAACCCGCTTCTTCTTTAGCTTCCCGTACCCGTATCAAAACGTTGACCCACGACACCCGCGTAGCTAACTCACGCTTCTTTGACGGCGACGTAAGCCAGGTGCCTAAATATGCACTGACCGTAGGCGTGGGCACCCTGTTGGATGCTGAAGAAGTAATGATCCTAGTGCTGGGTCACCAGAAAGCACAGGCGCTGCAGGCGGCTGTTGAAGGCAACGTTAACCATATGTGGACCATCAGCTGTCTGCAGCTTCATCCGAAAGCAGTTGTGGTCTGCGATGAACCTTCCACTATGGAACTGAAAGTGAAGACGCTGAAATACTTTAACGAGTTAGAAGCGGAAAATATTAAAGGTCTGTAATGATGTCTCCGCCCTGTCGAAAACGTGCAGGGCGGCATTTTTTTGAAATCGGGGGTCGGAATGTATGCTTTAACCCAGGGCCGGATTTTTACCGGTCACGAAATTCTTGATGACCATGCGATTGTTGTCGCCAATGGCCTGATCGATAGCGTTTGCCCACTGTCTGAATTGCCGTCAGGGATTGAACAGCGCTCGCTAAATGGAGCCATTGTCTCCCCCGGTTTTATTGATGTGCAGTTAAACGGCTGTGGCGGTGTACAGTTTAACGATACGGCAGAAGCCGTTACCGTTGAGACGCTGGAAATCATGCAAAAAGCCAATGAAAAATCTGGCTGCACCAACTATCTGCCAACGCTAATCACCACCAGCGATGACCTGATGAAGCAGGGCGTTCGCGTGATGCGTGAATACCTCGCTAAGCATCCAAATCAAGCATTAGGGCTACACCTTGAAGGTCCGTGGCTGAACCTGGTGAAAAAAGGTACGCATAATCCGGGATTTGTGCGTCAACCGGACGCTGCACTTGTCGATTTCCTGTGCGATAATGCGGATGTCATCACCAAAGTGACGCTGGCGCCTGAAATGGTTCCTGTCGAAGTGATCACCCAACTGGTGAATGCCGGTATCGTGGTGTCTGCGGGCCACTCTAACGCGACGCTGAAGGAAGCAAAAATCGGTTTCCGTGCAGGCATTTCCTTTGCAACACATCTGTTCAACGCGATGCCTTATATTACCGGTCGCGAACCAGGTCTGGCAGGCGCGATTCTGGATGAGGCAGATATTTATTGCGGTATCATCGCCGATGGCATGCATGTTGACTATGCCAACATCCGCAATGCTAAACGCCTGAAAGGCGACAAGCTGTGCCTGGTCACCGACGCGACCGCGCCGGCGGGGGCAAACATTGAGCAGTTCATTTTCGCTGGTAAAACAATATACTACCGCAATGGACTGTGTGTTGATGAGAACGGCACGCTGAGCGGTTCATCATTAACCATGATCGAAGGTGTACGCAATCTGGTTGAACATTGCGGTATCGCACTGGACGAAGTCCTGCGCATGGCAACGCTCTACCCTGCTCGCGCCATTGGCGTCGACAAACAACTCGGCAGCATCGCGCCAGGCAAAGTAGCCAACCTGACCGCGTTCACGCACGACTTTAAAATTATCAAGACCATCGTTAATGGCAACGAGGTCGTTACTGAGTAAGAGAAAGAATGACACCAGGCGGACAAGCTCAAATAGGTAATGTTGATCTCGTAAAACAGCTTAACAGCGCGGCGGTTTATCGCCTGATTGACCAGCATGGGCCAATCTCGCGAATTCAGATTGCCGAGCAAAGCCAGCTTGCCCCCGCCAGCGTAACCAAAATTACGCGTCAACTGATCGAACGCGGGCTGATCAAAGAAGTCGATCAGCAGGCCTCCACGGGGGGCCGCCGCGCTATCTCCATCGTCACCGAAACCCGTAATTTCCACGCAATTGGCGTGCGTCTTGGCCGCCACGACACCACGCTGACGCTCTATGATATGAGCAGCAAAGTGGTCGCCGAAGAGCACTACCCTCTCCCGGAGCGCACCCAGGAAACGCTGGAATATGCGCTGCTCAATACGATTGCCACCTTTATTGACAGTTGCCAGCGGAAAATCCGCGAGTTGATCGCAATTTCTGTCATCCTGCCAGGCCTTGTCGATCCTGAAAGCGGCGTCATCCGCTATATGCCACACATTCAGGTCGAAAACTGGGGGCTGGTCGAAGCGCTCGAAAAACGCTTCAAAGTCACCTGCTTTGTTGGTCACGATATTCGCAGCCTGGCGCTGGCTGAGCACTATTTCGGGGCAAGTCAGGATTGCGAAGACTCCATTTTGGTGCGTGTTCACCGCGGAACCGGCGCAGGGATTATCTCCAATGGCCGCATTTTTATCGGTCGCAATGGCAACGTGGGTGAGATTGGTCATATTCAGGTAGAACCGCTGGGTGAGCGCTGTCACTGCGGTAATTTCGGCTGTCTGGAAACCATTGCGGCCAATGCTTCTATCGAACACCGCGTACAAAACTTGCTAAAACAAGGCTATCCAAGTCGGCTCACGCTGGATGATTGCAGTATCAAAGCTATCTGTAAGGCAGCCAACAAAGGTGACAATCTGGCAGCAGAAGTTATCGAGCACGTTGGTCGACACCTGGGTAAAACCATCGCGATTGCAATTAACCTGTTTAACCCGCAAAAAGTCGTCATTGCCGGTGAGATTACCGAAGCAGATAAAGTCCTGCTTCCGGCAATAGAAAGCTGCATTAATAATCAGGCACTGAAGGCGTTTCGCCACAATTTGCCGGTGGTACGTTCCACGCTGGATCACCGTTCAGCGATTGGTGCATTTGCGCTGGTGAAACGCGCAATGCTCAACGGGACATTGCTGCAGCGTTTGCTGGAAAGCTAATACACGTCATCCTTCAAGCTGCATCTGCGAACCCCGGTCACTTATTTCAGTAAGCTCCAGGAGTTCGCAGACTTGCCGCCTTGATGCAACTCGAATGATGTAGTGTATTTTGTGTATAGTAATGCCTTCTTTTTTTAATGTCGGATTGTCCATGACCATTAAGAATGTAATTTGTGATATCGACGGCGTGCTGATGCACGACAATGTTGCCGTACCAGGTGCGGCAGACTTTCTGACCGGCATTCTGGAGAAAGGTTTACCGTTAGTCCTGCTGACGAATTACCCTTCGCAGACCGGGCAAGATCTGGCAAACCGCTTCGCCACCGCGGGTGTGAATGTCCCCGATAGCGTCTTTTATACTTCCGCTATGGCTACTGCTGATTTTCTCCGTCGTCAGGAAGGGAAAAAAGCCTACGTGGTGGGTGAAGGTGCGTTAATCCATGAGCTGTATAAAGCTGGCTTTACTATTACCGACGTTAACCCTGATTTTGTCATTGTCGGAGAGACCCGTTCGTACAACTGGGACATGATGCATAAAGCGGCATACTTTGTGGCTAACGGCGCACGTTTTATCGCCACTAACCCGGATACCCATGGTCGCGGCTTTTACCCGGCCTGTGGTGCGCTGTGCGCCGGTATTGAGAAGATCTCCGGCCGTAAACCGTTTTATGTCGGCAAACCCAGCCCGTGGATTATTCGCGCGGCACTCAACAAAATGCAGGCGCACTCAGAAGAAACTGTCATTGTTGGCGACAACCTGCGCACCGATATTCTGGCAGGTTTCCAGGCGGGTCTGGAAACTATCCTGGTACTGTCTGGCGTATCCAAACTTGACGATATTGACAACATGCCATTCAGACCAAGCTGGATCTATCCCTCCGTTGCCGAGATTGACGTCATTTAATCCGTAGGCCGGATAAGAGCCCCCGCGTCGCCATCCGGCAATTCTACAGCGTTATTGCCGGATGGCGACCTAAACGCCTTATCCAGCCTACAGAATCTCATCCATTCAATAAAATCACCATTTCATTGCTGATTCATCAATAACAATGTTCATTGCATAATCTTTTTTCACCAATCCACAATGACCATTGCATTTTTTATTTTCTGACCCGCAATTCGCTTGCGCCCTCTCCCGCTTTGCGGCATTTTCTTTATCAAGCAAACATAAAAAGCATCACGCAACAGGTTAACGGAGAAGGTTATGTGTTCTATTTTTGGCGTATTCGATATTAAAACTGACGCAGTTGAACTGCGTAAAAAAGCCCTGGAATTGTCTCGTCTGATGCGCCATCGCGGCCCGGACTGGTCGGGTATTTACGCCAGTGATAACGCCATTCTGGCACACGAACGTCTGTCCATCGTCGACGTCAACGCCGGTGCTCAGCCGCTGTACAACGTGAAGAAAACGCATATCCTGGCGGTTAACGGTGAAATTTATAACCACCAGGCGCTGCGCGCTGAATACGGCGATCGCTATCAGTTCCAGACAGGTTCCGACTGTGAAGTTATCCTCGCGCTGTATCAGGAAAAAGGCCCAGAGTTCCTGGATGACCTGCAAGGCATGTTTGCCTTCGCGCTGTACGACAGCGAGCAGGACGCTTACCTGATTGGCCGCGATCACATCGGGATCATCCCACTGTATATGGGCTACGACGAACACGGTAACTTCTATGTTGCGTCTGAAATGAAGGCACTGGTTCCTGTTTGCCGTACGATTAAAGAATTCCCGGCCGGTAGCTATCTGTGGAGTAAAGACGGCGAAATTCGTCAGTACTACCAGCGCGACTGGTTTGAATACGATGCGGTAAAAGACAACGTTACCGATAAAAACGAGCTGCGTCAGGCGCTGGAAGATGCGGTGAAAAGCCACCTGATGTCAGATGTTCCTTATGGTGTATTGCTGTCCGGCGGTCTGGATTCTTCGGTCATTTCCGCAATCACCAAAAAATACGCCGCGCGTCGTGTTGAAGATCAGGAACGCAGTGAAGCCTGGTGGCCGCAGTTGCACTCCTTCGCCGTCGGCCTCGAAGGCGCACCGGATCTGAAAGCCGCACAAGAAGTAGCAAACCATCTGGGTACCGTGCACCACGAGATCCACTTCACCGTGCAGGAAGGTCTGGATGCTATCCGCGACGTGATTTATCACATCGAAACCTACGATGTTACAACCATTCGTGCCTCGACGCCGATGTACTTAATGTCGCGCAAGATTAAAGCAATGGGCATTAAAATGGTGCTGTCGGGCGAAGGGTCAGACGAAGTGTTTGGCGGTTATCTCTACTTCCACAAAGCGCCAGACGCGAAAGAATTGCATGAAGAAACCGTGCGTAAACTGCAGGCGCTGCACATGTTCGACTGTGCGCGTGCCAACAAAGCCATGTCAGCCTGGGGCGTGGAGGCTCGCGTGCCCTTCCTGGACAAAAAATTCCTTGATGTGGCGATGCGCATCAACCCGCAGGATAAAATGTGCGGCAACGGCAAAATGGAAAAACATGTTCTGCGCGAATGTTTTGAATCCTACCTGCCGGCGAGCGTCGCATGGCGGCAGAAAGAGCAGTTCTCTGACGGCGTCGGTTACAGCTGGATTGACACGCTGAAAGAAGTCGCTGCAGAGCAAGTTTCCGACCAACAACTGGAAACCGCCAGCTTCCGTTTCCCGTACAACACGCCATCGTCGAAAGAAGCGTATTTGTACCGTGAGATTTTCGAAGAACTGTTCCCGGTTGCCAGCGCTGCGGAATGTGTTCCGGGCGGCCCTTCTGTTGCCTGTTCTTCCGCCAAAGCGATCGAATGGGATGAAGCGTTTAAAACCATGAACGATCCGTCTGGTCGCGCGGTTGGCGTACACCAGTCCGCTTATAAATAAGTTAATCCTTAGAAAAGGGCCCTGCGGGGCTCTTTTTTTATGTCTGTTTTCTGTGCTAAAAAACAATTAATAACTAATAATTGCCGAATATTGCGTCATACTGTTCGCAACCTAACCAAACAGTCACATTCCAGCTATTTTCAATGAAAAAGGGGTTGACGCTTCAAGGCTCAATACGCATAATGCGCCCCGCAACGCCGATAAGGTTACGCGAAAAAAAGATGGCTACGTAGCTCAGCTGGTTAGAGCACATCACTCATAATGATGGGGTCACAGGTTCGAATCCCGTCGTAGCCACCATCTTTTTTGCGGGAGTGGCGAAATTGGTAGACGCACCAGATTTAGGTTCTGGCGCCGCAAGGTGTGCGAGTTCAAGTCTCGCCTCCCGCACCATTCACCCGTAAGCGTTGCACGGATGGGGTATCGCCAAGCGGTAAGGCACCGGTTTTTGATACCGGCATTCCCTGGTTCGAATCCAGGTACCCCAGCCATTTTTTCTTCGATATAGCGGTTCACCGCGACGGTCATTGGGGTATCGCCAAGCGGTAAGGCACCGGTTTTTGATACCGGCATTCCCTGGTTCGAATCCAGGTACCCCAGCCATCGAAGAATATGATAGTATCAGGCTACGTAGCTCAGCTGGTTAGAGCACATCACTCATAATGATGGGGTCACAGGTTCGAATCCCGTCGTAGCCACCATATTAAGGACGTATCGACTCGTTCGGTAAATCCAAAAAATTGTTGGGGTATCGCCAAGCGGTAAGGCTCTGGTTTCTGATACCAGCATTCCGAGGTTCGAATCCTCGTACCCCAGCCAATTTCAAAAAGTCGTCCACTCTGTGGGTGCACCCGTTGGGGTATCGCCAAGCGGTAAGGCTCTGGTTTCTGATACCAGCATTCCGAGGTTCGAATCCTCGTACCCCAGCCATATTAAAAAAGCTCGCTTCGGCGAGCTTTTTGCTTTTATAAAATCCTAAAAACTCCCTCTCCTGCACAAGCGCCCAAAAGCTTAATGCTAGAATCCGCTTTTGCGCAAAAGGAGCTTGTGATGAATTATCAAATTTTCCCACTGTTATTCATGCGAATAACTGCCCTGTTGTTTTTTCTTCTCGCGGTTGGTCTCAGCTTTATCGGCATTTCGTCACTGATAACCTACTTCGTTCTGATTGGCATCGTATTCCCGATTATTGTGTCAATGCATCTTCACCGACTTAATGAAGCCGGTACGGCCTTAACGCTGACGGAGAATACTCAGTGGATGGTCTATATCCACGGTTTTCCCGCTCAGGAACAGCGATCTGTACTGAAAAATCCCTGCTTCTTTTCACAAGCACGGCTTCGCCAGTTTTTTATCTATGGGTTTAGCGGCAAGCTCTGCCTGCAAATTGCCTGTATTGCCATACTGACGCATGATTATGCCAATGGGGGAAATACGGTTGCGGCGCTGTTTGTGCTGGCTTGCCTGCTCATCTTCGCAGGTATTAGCGCCAGAGCGTTGTATTGCGTTGCCACCCATCAATGGCAATGTGAAACCCTGACAACCAACACCGGAAGTGTTTGGTATCAGGGATTTTTTCCAGGCAAAGAAGGTAGAGAAACACTGTTTTCGCGCCTGGTTTAACGGCACTACAACCCTAACGCATACTTCAGCGCCTGACGCTTCAGCACACCTGCGCGCTCTGCGGCCATGAGCCCGAGATTGCGCATAATACGCAGCGGCTGCAGGTTGTTGCTAAAACCGGCGTAGAACAAATCCATCCCACTTTGCATAATGAAGTTATCGGTCATACGACGATTCTGATAACGCTTCAGTACCGGTTGACTGGCCCACGCCTCACCATAGCTGCGGGCGCTCACCAGAACATCAATCAGCGCATCGACATCACGAAAACCCAGATTAACGCCCTGCCCCGCCAGTGGGTGAATGGTATGCGCGGCATCACCTACCAGCGCCAGCCCCGGTTGCACATATTGCAGCGCGTGACGACGCGTAAGTGGGAATGCCCCCGCCGCCACAGGCGTAACGTTACCGAGTCGTGAAGGGAAATGTTTAGCGATCTCCGCCTGCAGTTGCGGCATATTTAGCGCTTGCAATTGGCGGATGCGAGCTGGTGAGTCGTACCACACCAGCGAGGCCCAGTTATCGAACAACGGTAAAAACGCGCGCGGACCGTCAGGGGTAAATTGCTGCCAGGTGCTGTCTCCCGGTGAATTCTCGCATTGCACGGTAATCAACATACAGGACTGCGCATACTGCCAGGCATGAATGCCAATCCCGGCCATTTTTCGCACCTGAGAGTTGGCACCATCGGCGCCGATGACCAGCTTCGCGCTAATTTTTTCACCGTCTGCCAGTTCAAGTTCATGCCGATCGTGATGTTGATGCAAAGAGAGAAGCGACGCCGGCACGCGCAGCGTAACTTTAGGGTGAACTTCCAGCGCCTGCCAGAGCGCCTGTTGCAGGACCGTGTTCTCCACCATATAGCCCAGTAAAGGCAGCTTAAGCTCGGCGGCATCAAACATCACATGGGCATTTTCCCACTCCCACGTTTCCAGTCGACGATAAGGATGGCTACGCATTCCCTGAACCGTATCCCAGACGCCCAGCCCTTTCAGCAACGACACGGAGGCGGAGCTAATGGCCGAAATTCTGACATCCGGCTGTCCGTCAGCCACAAACGGCGCGGGCACGGCATGCTCGATAACCGTTACCGTAAATCCGTGCTGCGCCAGTCCCAGCGCCAGCGCGCCGCCGACCATCCCCCCGCCGACAATGGCAATTTCCGTTGGTTGATTTGTCATGGTCAATCATCCTGTTACATGTATTGTGTAAGTTTACAGGATTTTTTCCCCCTTGAGGCTGACATCCGTCATACTGGTCACAACCGCGCCAAAGCAGTACACTATGCGCCCTGCATTTCAGCCACAATTTCGCAAGAGCAAGTCGATGACCAAAAAACTCCATATTAAAACCTGGGGCTGTCAGATGAACGAATACGATTCATCGAAGATGGCCGATCTGCTGGATGCCACTCACGGGTATCAACTGACCGACGTGGCGGAAGAAGCGGATGTGCTGCTGCTGAATACCTGCTCAATCCGCGAGAAGGCTCAGGAAAAAGTCTTCCATCAATTAGGTCGCTGGAAGCTGTTAAAAGAGAAGAATCCCAAGCTCATCATTGGTGTTGGTGGCTGTGTTGCGTCTCAGGAAGGCGATCATATTCGCCAACGCGCGCATTACGTCGATATTATTTTTGGGCCGCAAACCCTGCATCGCCTGCCGGAAATGATCAACAAAGTGCGTGGAAGCACCACCCGTAGCCCGGTAGTTGATATCAGTTTCCCGGAGATCGAAAAATTCGACCGCCTGCCAGAACCGCGTGCTGAAGGGCCAAGCGCGTTTGTGTCCATCATGGAAGGCTGCAATAAATATTGTACTTACTGCGTGGTTCCCTACACCCGCGGTGAGGAAGTCAGCCGTCCGGCGGATGATATTCTGTTTGAAATCGCCCAGCTTGCAGCCCAAGGTGTGCGTGAAGTAAACCTGTTGGGGCAAAACGTCAACGCCTGGCGCGGTGAAAACTACGACGGCACCACCGGCTCGTTCGCCGATCTGCTGCGTCTGGTCGCAGCGATCGACGGCATTGACCGTATCCGTTTTACCACCAGCCATCCGATCGAATTCACCGATGATATCGTTGAAGTTTATCGCGATACGCCAGAGCTGGTGAGCTTCCTGCACCTGCCGGTACAGAGTGGTTCGGATCGTGTACTGAACCTGATGGGTCGTACCCATACCGCGCTGGAATACAAAGCAATCATCCGTAAACTGCGCGCAGCACGTCCGGATATCCAGATTAGCTCCGACTTCATCGTCGGCTTCCCGGGTGAAACCACCCAGGACTTCGAGCAGACCATGAAGCTGATCGCTGATGTCAATTTCGACATGAGCTACAGCTTTATCTTCTCTGCGCGTCCTGGCACCCCTGCCGCCGATATGGTTGACGACGTACCGGAAGAAGAGAAAAAACAGCGTTTATACATCCTGCAGGAGCGTATTAACCAGCAAGCCATGGCCTGGAGCCGTCGTATGGTCGGCACGACCCAGCGCATTCTGGTCGAAGGTACGTCACGGAAAAGCGTGATGGAACTGTCAGGGCGTACCGAAAATAACCGCGTGGTGAACTTTGAAGGTACCCCGGATATGGTCGGTAAGTTTGTTGATGTTGAAATTACCGATGTCTGGACCAACTCACTGCGCGGCAAAGTGGTGCGTACCGAAGACGAAATGGGCCTGCGCATCGCAGAATCCCCTGAGTCGGTCATTGCGCGTACCCGCAAAGAAAACGATCTGGGCGTGGGTACTTATCAGCCTTAATCCTGCTGAAAAACGCAAACAATGCCCGATGGCGCCATGCTTATCGGGCCTACACTTCCTGGCTCGCTGCTCCGGCGGGCCTTGTAATTTGCCCTGGTACCCCCATATTTATTGCAATGCTTGCGCCTTTCCCCCATGGCGTGAATAATTTCCTTAGATGCCGGTAAATGTTCAGCGTCCGGCGAGACATGCATAAGAGGAACAGTTTGAACATAGACACTCGCGAAATTATCCTTGAACCCGCAGACAACGCCCGCCTGTTGAGCCTTTGCGGGCCATTTGATGACAACATAAAACAACTGGAGCGTCGTCTCGGCATCGAAATTAACCGCCGCGATAACCACTTCAAACTGACTGGTCGTCCAATTTGTGTCACCGCTGCGGCAGATATTTTACGCAGCCTGTATGTCGATACGGCCCCAATGCGCGGCCAGACACAGGACATCGAGCCAGAACAAATTCACCTTGCGATTAAAGAAGCGCGTGTGCTTGAGCAAAGCGCAGACAGCGTGCCGGAATTTGGCAAAGCGGTGAATATCAAAACCAAGCGCGGAGTGATTAAACCGCGCACGCCGAATCAGGCACAGTACATTGCGAATATCCTCGACCACGACATCACCTTTGGTGTTGGCCCTGCGGGTACAGGTAAAACGTATCTGGCGGTTGCCGCTGCGGTCGATGCACTAGAGCGTCAGGAGATCCGCCGTATTCTGCTAACCCGTCCAGCGGTTGAAGCCGGTGAAAAACTGGGTTTCCTGCCAGGCGATCTGAGCCAGAAAGTCGATCCCTATTTACGACCGCTGTATGACGCGCTGTTCGAAATGCTCGGTTTTGAGAAGGTTGAAAAGCTGATTGAACGTAACGTCATTGAAGTTGCGCCGCTGGCCTATATGCGTGGCCGTACGTTAAACGATGCGTTCATCATTCTTGATGAGAGCCAGAACACCACCATCGAACAGATGAAAATGTTCCTGACCCGTATCGGCTTTAACTCCAAAGCGGTTATCACCGGCGATATCACCCAGATTGATCTGCCGCGTAGCACCAAGTCCGGTCTGCGTCATGCCATTGAAGTGCTGGCTGAAGTCGACGAAATTAGTTTTAATTTCTTCCATAGCGAAGACGTGGTTCGCCATCCGGTGGTGGCTCGTATCGTCACGGCGTATGAAGCCTGGGAAGAAGCAGAACAGAAACGCAAAGCCGAGCAGGCTGCAGAACGCAAGCGCGAAGCTCAGGAGCAGGAACAAAAATGAGTCAGGTTATCCTCGATTTACAGCTGGCATGCGAAAACGAATCCGGCTTACCACCAGAAAGTCAGTTTCAGAGATGGCTGGATGCCGTGATCCCGCAGTTTCAGGAAGAGTCAGAGGTCACGATTCGGTTGGTCGACGATGCTGAAAGCCACGAGCTGAACCTGACCTATCGCGGGAAAGATAAATCAACCAACGTACTCTCTTTCCCGTTTGAAGCCCCGCCGGGCATTGAGATGCCGCTGCTGGGTGATTTGATCATCTGCCGTCAGGTCGTTGAGAAAGAAGCGCAGGAACAAGGTAAGCCGCTTGAAGCCCACTGGGCGCACATGGTGGTGCATGGTAGCCTGCATTTGCTCGGCTACGACCATATCGAAGACGATGAAGCGGAAGAGATGGAATCCCTCGAAACAGAGATTATGCTTGCTCTGGGCTATGAGGATCCGTACATTGCCGAGAAGGAATAAGCCGTCGGGCATCTGCCCGGGCTTCCCATAAAGCCGTGCGCTGAGTTTACGCGCATTGAGCGACCTATTAACTAACATGAGAACCCATACGACGCCATGAGCGACGACAATTCACACAGTAGTGACACCTTAAACAGCAAAAAGGGATTTTTTTCCCTGTTACTGAGCCAACTTTTCCACGGTGAACCGAAAAACCGTGACGAACTGTTGGAGCTGATCCGTGATTCCGGGCAAAACGACCTTATCGATGAAGATACGCGCGATATGCTCGAAGGGGTGATGGATATTGCGGACCAACGCGTACGCGACATTATGATCCCTCGCTCTCAGATGATTACCCTGAAACGCAACCAGACCCTGGACGAATGTCTCGATGTGATCATCGAGTCTGCCCACTCGCGTTTTCCGGTGATCAGCGAAGACAAAGATCACATTGAAGGGATTCTGATGGCCAAAGATTTGCTGCCGTTTATGCGCAGCGATGCCGAAGCCTTCAGCATGGAGAAAGTGTTACGCCAGGCGGTTGTCGTACCTGAAAGCAAGCGGGTTGACCGCATGCTGAAAGAGTTCCGCTCCCAGCGTTATCATATGGCTATCGTCATCGACGAGTTTGGCGGTGTCTCAGGTCTGGTGACCATTGAGGACATCCTTGAACTGATTGTCGGTGAAATTGAAGATGAGTACGACGAAGAAGACGATATTGATTTCCGTCAGCTCAGTCGCCACACCTGGACTATTCGCGCGCTGGCGTCGATTGAAGACTTCAACGAAGCTTTCGGGACCCACTTTAGCGACGAAGAAGTCGATACCATTGGCGGGCTGGTTATGCAGGCCTTTGGTCATTTACCCGCTCGCGGTGAGACCATCGACATTGATGGTTACCAGTTCAAAGTGGCGATGGCTGACAGCCGTCGTATTATTCAGGTTCATGTCAGAATTCCGGACGACTCACCCCAGCCCAAACTGGACGAATAAACCCGAAACTGGATCATAGACTACATGGCATTTGCCCCATTAATTGAACGCCAGCGCATGCGCCTGCTGCTGGCGTTATTATTCGGTGCCTGCGGGACGCTGGCTTTCTCTCCGTATGATATCTGGCCCGCCGCGATTATTTCGCTGATGGGTCTGCAGGCTCTTACCCTCAACCGCCGTCCTCTCCAGTCTGCTGCCATTGGCTATTTCTGGGGAATGGGCCTGTTTGGTTCAGGCATCAACTGGGTCTACGTCAGCATCGCGCAATTTGGCGGCATGCCGGGGCCGGTAAACGTTTTTCTCGTGGTTCTGCTTGCCGCCTACCTTTCCCTCTACACCGGTCTGTTTGCTGGCATTCTGTCGCGTCTGTGGCCGAAAACCAGTTGGATTCGGGTAGCGATTGCCGCGCCGGTTATCTGGCAGATAACTGAATTCCTGCGCGGCTGGGTCCTGACCGGCTTCCCATGGCTGCAGTTTGGTTACAGCCAAATTGATGGCCCGCTAAAAGGGCTTGCACCGGTAATGGGCGTAGAGGCAATCAACTTCCTGCTGATGATGGTTAGCGGCCTGCTGGTGCTGGCGTTAGTCAGCCGTAACTGGCGTCCGCTGGTCGTGGCCGTGATACTTTTCGCGCTGCCCTTCCCGCTACGCTATATCCAGTGGTATACGCTGGAGCCGGAAAAAACCACGCAGGTGTCGATGGTGCAGGGCGACATTCCACAGTCGCTCAAATGGGATGAAGGTCAGTTACTCAACACTCTGAAAATTTATCTCGACGCCACCCAGCCCGAGATGGGTAAATCACAGCTCATCATCTGGCCAGAATCTGCTATTCCGGATCTGGAAATTAACCAGCAGCGTTTTCTGAGCATGATGGATGACCTGCTGAAATCGAAAAACAGCACGCTGATTACCGGGATTGTAGATGCTCGCCTGAACAAACAGAATCGTTACGACACCTACAACACCATCATCACGTTGGGTAAAGACAGTCCGTACAGTTATGACTCGACCAATCGCTATAACAAAAATCACCTTGTCCCATTTGGTGAGTTTGTCCCGCTGGAATCGATCCTACGCCCGTTAGCGCCGTTCTTTGACCTGCCAATGTCTTCGTTCAGCCGTGGACCTTATGTACAGCCACAGCTGCATGCGCACGGCTTTAAGCTGACGGCTGCCATCTGCTACGAAATCATTCTTGGCGAACAGGTTCGGGATAACTTCCGTCCGGATACTGACTACCTGCTGACTATCTCCAACGATGCCTGGTTCGGTAAGTCCATTGGTCCGTGGCAGCACTTCCAGATGGCGCGGATGCGTTCTCTGGAGCTGGCACGCCCGCTGCTGCGTAGCACCAATAACGGTATTACCGCGGTGATTGGCCCGCAGGGTGAAATTCAGGCGATGATCCCGCAGTTTACCCGTCAGGTTCTGACCACCAGCGTTACGCCGACCACGGGCTTAACCCCTTATGCCCGTACCGGTAACTGGCCGCTGTGGCTGCTGACCGCACTGTTTGGCTTTGGTGCGGTGGTCATGAGCCTGCGTCAACGTCGTAAGTAACCTCCCCTCCCCGGCCGGATAACGCTTTGCTTATCCGGCCCATAAACATTTCCCACATCTCATTCTGGCACGTCTATTGCTTTGTTCTACAAGGCAAACGCTGTTTTGGCTGAATGTGCAACCTGGTCGCACCAAAGTTGAGCGAAGGTAGCACCCGAAAAGTGCAACAGGATATTTTTGCCCCCAAATGGTGCGGCGCACTTCGCAAAAATAAACAATAACACAGCAAATTCTTTACATTCATCCAAACTAAATGTTAACAAACATATACAAGACTGCACGTTTAAGTAGCAAACAATAACAACATCACAATGGGTATCAATGCGTCACCGGCGCAGACGATAAAGGAGTTGGATATGCAATTACGTAAGCTCGCCACAGCCATGCTGGTCATGGGAATGTCCGCTGGTCTGGCGCACGCAGAAGACGCAGCACCAGCGGCAGGCAGTACGCTGGATAAGATCGCTAAAAATGGCGTAATCGTCGTCGGACACCGTGAATCCTCGGTACCGTTTTCTTACTACGATAATCAGCAAAAAGTGGTCGGCTATTCACAGGATTACTCCAACGCAATTGTTGAAGCGGTGAAGAAAAAGCTGAACAAGCCTGACCTGCAGGTGAAACTGATCCCAATTACCTCTCAGAACCGTATTCCGCTGCTGCAAAACGGTACCTTCGACTTTGAATGTGGTTCCACCACCAACAACGTTGAGCGCCAGAAACAAGCAGCCTTCTCTGACACTATTTTCGTTGTCGGCACCCGTCTGCTGGCGAAAAAAGGCGGTGACGTCAAAGATTTCGCTGACCTGAAAGGCAAAGCCGTGGTCGTGACTTCAGGTACCACCTCAGAAGTCCTGCTGCACAAGCTGAACGAAGAACAAAAAATGGATATGCGCATCATCAGCGCGAAAGACCACGGTGACTCTTTCCGTACTCTGGAAAGCGGCCGCGCCGTTGCCTTTATGATGGATGACGCCCTGCTGGCTGGCGAACGCGCGAAAGCGAAGAAACCAGACAACTGGGAGATCGTTGGCAAGCCGCAATCTCAGGAAGCCTACGGCTGTATGCTGCGCAAAGATGACCCTGAGTTCAAAAAGCTGATGGATGACACCATTGCCCAGGCTCAGACCTCAGGCGAAGCTGAGAAATGGTTTGATAAGTGGTTTAAAAATCCAATTCCACCGAAGAACCTGAACATGAATTTCGAACTGTCAGACGAAATGAAGGCTCTGTTCAAATCACCGAATGATAAAGCGCTTAACTAACTAAAATAAATGGGGCGAGTTCACCTTGCCCTCTCGATTGTTACTTGGCACGGACAGACTATAAGCCTGATGGTCGTTCCCCATCAGGCCTGAAAACCGCAAAACGCCGAATAACAATCTTCGAGGGTAGCGCTGCTACCCTTTTTTTTCTGGAGTAGATTTATGTCTATAGACTGGAACTGGGGTATTTTTTTACAACAGGCCCCGTTCGGCAACACCACCTATCTCGGCTGGCTCTGGAGTGGTTTCCAGGTCACGGTCGCGTTATCTATCACCGCCTGGATTATCGCTTTCCTCATAGGCTCTTTATTCGGCATTTTACGTACCGTACCAAATCGTTTCCTTTCCGGAATCGGCACGCTGTACGTTGAGTTGTTTCGTAACGTTCCACTCATCGTCCAGTTCTTTACCTGGTATCTGGTCATTCCTGAACTGCTGCCGGAAAACATTGGCATGTGGTTCAAGTCAGAACTGGATCCCAACATTCAGTTCTTCCTCTCATCCATGCTTTGTCTGGGGCTGTTTACCGCCGCGCGCGTCTGTGAGCAGGTTCGTGCCGCGATTCAGTCCCTGCCTCGCGGGCAGAAAAACGCCGCGCTGGCGATGGGCCTGACGCTGCCGCAAGCCTATCGCTACGTCCTGCTGCCAAACGCTTATCGCGTGATTGTTCCGCCAATGACCTCAGAGATGATGAACCTGGTGAAGAACTCCGCAATCGCCTCCACCATCGGTCTGGTGGATATGGCGGCGCAGGCGGGCAAGCTGCTGGATTACTCCGCCCACGCATGGGAATCGTTTACCGCCATCACGCTGGCCTACGTCCTGATTAACGCCGTCATCATGCTGGTGATGAATCTCGTCGAACGCAAAATCCGCCTGCCTGGCAATTTGGGAGGCAAATAATGTACGAATTTGACTGGAGTTCTATCGTCCCTTCCCTGCCGTATCTGCTGGACGGATTGATCATCACGTTGAAAATCACCGTTACAGCGGTCGTCATTGGTATCGTCTGGGGGACCATCCTTGCCGTCATGCGACTGTCGAGCTTTGCGCCGATTGCCTGGTTTGCGAAGGGCTACGTCAACGTATTCCGCTCCATTCCACTGGTGATGGTGCTGCTGTGGTTCTACCTGATTGTGCCCGGTTTCCTGCAAAACGTGCTGGGCCTGTCGCCAAAAACCGATATTCGCCTGATCTCGGCGATGGTGGCGTTTTCGATGTTTGAAGCCGCGTACTATTCCGAAATTATCCGTGCCGGTATCCAGAGTATTTCTCGTGGGCAGTCCAGCGCCGCGTTGGCGCTGGGGATGACCCACTGGCAGTCGATGAAGCTGATCATTCTGCCACAGGCATTCCGCGCAATGGTGCCGCTGCTGCTTACCCAGGGCATCGTACTGTTCCAGGATACCTCGCTGGTCTATGTATTGAGTCTGGCAGATTTCTTCCGTACCGCCTCCACCATTGGTGAGCGTGACGGCACGCAGGTTGAAATGATCCTGTTTGCTGGCGCCGTTTATTTTGTATTCAGTCTGAGCGCATCGTTGTTGGTCAGCTATTTGAAGAAAAGGACAGTTTAATGATTACCCTGAAAAATGTTTCTAAATGGTATGGTCACTTTCAGGTGCTGACCGACTGCTCCACGGAAGTGAAAAAAGGTGAGGTGGTGGTTGTCTGTGGCCCGTCAGGCTCCGGTAAATCAACGCTTATCAAGACGGTAAACGGCCTGGAGCCAGTGCAACAGGGCGTCATCACCGTTGATGGCACCGTGGTAAATGATAAAAAAACCGATCTGGCCAAACTGCGCTCTCGTGTTGGTATGGTGTTCCAGCACTTTGAACTGTTCCCGCATCTGTCGATCATTGAGAACCTGACTCTGGCGCAGGTAAAAGTGCTTAAGCGCGATAAAAAGCCGGCCCGCGACAAAGCGCAAAAGTTACTGGAACGCGTTGGTCTGTCAGCACATGCCGAGAAGTTCCCGGCCCAGCTATCCGGGGGCCAGCAACAGCGTGTCGCTATCGCCCGGGCGCTGTGTATGGATCCTATCGCCATGCTGTTTGACGAACCGACATCGGCGCTTGATCCTGAAATGATCAACGAAGTACTGGACGTCATGGTTGAACTGGCCAATGAAGGGATGACCATGATGGTGGTAACCCACGAAATGGGCTTTGCGCGTAAAGTGGCGAACCGGGTGATCTTCATGGATGAAGGGAAAATTGTTGAAGACTCACCGAAAGAAGAGTTCTTCGCCAATCCGAAATCGGACCGCGCCAAAGACTTCCTCGCGAAAATCCTGCACTAATCTTGCTGGCGCGCATCGCCATGTGCGCGCCACCTCACGATTTACCTCTTCACTTCTCGAAACAGATACAGCCCAGCGTTAACCTTGTCACAGAGTCCCACTTACAAGGAGCAACAATGGCACTTCCGATCCTGTTTGATTGCGATCCAGGTCATGACGACGCTATCGCAATTGTTCTCGCCCTCGCCTCACCTGAACTGGATGTGAAAGCGGTAACCTCGTCAGCCGGGAACCAGACGCCCGACAAAACGCTGCGTAACGTATTACGCATGCTAACACTGCTCAATCGTAGTGATATTCCCGTCGCCGGTGGCGCTGTGAAACCGCTGATGCGCGATCTGATTATTGCCGATAACGTCCACGGCGAGAGTGGGTTAGATGGCCCGGCGCTCCCGGAACCCGCCTTTGCCCCACAGACCTGTACCGCTGTGGAACTGATGGCGAAAACCCTGCGTGACAGCCCGGAACCAGTGACCATTGTCTCCACCGGGCCGCAAACCAACGTGGCATTGCTACTGAATAGCCATCCTGAACTGCACGCTAAAATCGCCCGTATCGTGATAATGGGTGGTGCGATGGGTCTCGGAAACTGGACGCCCGCCGCTGAGTTCAACATTTTCGTGGATCCTGAAGCCGCTGAAATCGTATTCCAGTCGGGCATTCCGGTGGTAATGGCGGGTCTGGATGTGACGCATAAAGCGCAAATACATCGCGAAGATACCGAACGGTTCCGCGCTATTGGCAATCCTGTTTCAACGATCGTTGCTGAACTACTCGACTTCTTCTTTGAATATCACAAAGACGAAAAATGGGGATTCATCGGCGCGCCGCTGCACGACCCCTGCACTATTGCCTGGCTGCTGAAACCGGAACTGTTTACCACCGTTGATCGCTGGGTTGGTGTGGAAACTCAGGGCAAATACACGCAGGGCATGACCGTGGTGGACTACTACTTCCTGAGCGGCAATAAGCCAAACGCCACCGTGATGGTGGACGTTGATCGCCAGGGATTTGTCGATCTGCTGGCGGAACGGCTGAAGTTTTACGCCTGATACACGCCGGACGGCGCTAACGCTTATCCGGCCTACAAAATCGTGCAATTTGTAGGCCGGATAAGACGCTTCACGTCGCCATCCGGCAATAAGCGATTACGGCTCAAATGGCCGTCTTTGGAACTGATCGTGTCCGCATTTCGGACACAGCGGCAGCACATCCGGAGTGTACACCGCTAAATGGAAGTGACACTTCTCGCAGACCAGATTCCCCAACCCAACCACCTCGCCGCTGTGATAAACCCCATGATGACTGAGATCCTGGAACACTTCGCGCCATTCGAGCTGCGTTTTATCGGTAATATCGGCCAGTTCCTGCCAGATACTCTCCTTGATAACCCGCATAAAGACGCTGTCTGTCTCCTCATCGAGACTTTCTTCATAACTGAGTGCAAACTCTTCCAGGTCGCGTCTGACGGCCCTTGTGAGTTCCTCCACCTCGGTTCGGGTTAACTCCCCGGTCTGCATAACTCGCTGACGCGCCTGCTCCACCAGCGCATCAATATCGCGTTCGCCGTTACGCAGACGTTCGCTGAGTGACGTCACCAGTTCACGGTAATATTGAGCAACCTTGTTCATCGCTTCGCCTCCTGGGTCGTTAACTGTCTATAATAATAGACGTTATTTACGCTACGCTTTGCAAGACTGTCCACAGAGTGTGTAAATTCGTGTCAGAATTATCCTTGCGGGAATTCAACGCTGAATGCGCGAAAGGCTGTTTTGACGCGGGCGTTTGGGCTATGCTATGCGGATCTGAAACACCACATCTAGAGCTACGTTTGTAGCTGTATTGAAAACAGGACCACTGGCTGCCATGCAAGAGCAATACCGCCCGGAAGAGATAGAATCCAAAGTACAGCTTCACTGGGATGAGAAGCGCACATTTGAAGTTACCGAAGACGAGAGCAAAGAGAAGTATTACTGCCTGTCTATGCTTCCCTATCCTTCTGGTCGACTACACATGGGCCACGTACGTAACTACACCATCGGTGACGTGATCGCCCGCTACCAGCGCATGCTGGGCAAAAACGTACTGCAGCCCATTGGCTGGGATGCGTTCGGCCTGCCTGCGGAAGGTGCGGCGGTAAAAAACAATACCGCGCCAGCACCGTGGACGTACGACAATATCGCGTACATGAAAAACCAGCTCAAAATGCTGGGCTTTGGTTACGACTGGAGCCGTGAGCTGGCGACCTGCACCCCGGAATATTACCGCTGGGAACAGAAGTTCTTCACCGAACTGTACAAAAAAGGTCTGGTATACAAGAAAACCTCTGCGGTGAACTGGTGCCCTAACGACCAGACCGTACTGGCGAACGAACAGGTTATTGACGGCTGCTGCTGGCGCTGCGATACCAAAGTTGAGCGTAAAGAGATCCCACAGTGGTTCATCAAAATCACCGCTTACGCAGACGAACTGCTGCGTGATCTGGATAACCTGGATCACTGGCCTGATACCGTTAAAACCATGCAGCGCAACTGGATTGGCCGCTCTGAAGGTGTAGAAATCACCTTCAACGTGAACGGTTACGACAACACGCTGACCGTCTACACCACCCGTCCGGATACCTTTATGGGTGCGACCTACCTGGCCGTTGCCGCAGGTCACCCGCTGGCGCAAAAAGCGGCGGCAAATAACCCGGAACTGGCTGCCTTCATTGACGAATGCCGTAACACCAAGGTTGCTGAAGCCGAAATGGCGACCATGGAGAAAAAGGGCGTCGATACCGGCTTTAAAGCGGTTCATCCGCTGACTGGCGAAGAAATCCCGGTTTGGGCGGCAAACTTCGTCCTGATGGAATACGGCACCGGTGCGGTGATGGCCGTTCCGGGTCACGATCAGCGCGACTACGAATTTGCCACCAAGTATGGCCTGTCCATCAAGCCGGTAATTCTGACTTCTGAAGGCACAGAGCCGGATTTGTCCGAGCAGGCACTGACCGAAAAAGGCGTGCTGTTTAACTCCGGTGAGTTTGACGGCCTGGCCTTCGAAGACGCGTTCAACGCCATTGCCGACAAGCTGGTCGCTCTGGGTGTCGGTGAGCGTAAAGTTAACTACCGTCTGCGCGACTGGGGTGTTTCCCGTCAGCGTTACTGGGGCGCGCCAATTCCGATGGTGACGCTGGAAGACGGTACCGTACTGCCGACACCAGAAGATCAACTGCCGGTAATTCTGCCAGAAGATGTCGTCATGGACGGTATCACCAGCCCGATCAAAGCCGATCCGGAGTGGGCGAAAACCACCGTTAACGGTATGCCTGCCCTGCGTGAAACCGACACCTTCGATACCTTTATGGAGTCCTCCTGGTACTACGCGCGCTACACCTGCCCGCAGTACAACGAAGGCATGCTGGACCCAGAAGCGGCAAACTACTGGCTGCCGGTTGATATCTACATTGGCGGTATTGAACACGCCATCATGCACCTGCTCTACTTCCGCTTCTTCCACAAACTGATGCGCGACGCGGGCATGGTCAACTCTGACGAACCGGCTAAACAGCTGCTGTGTCAGGGAATGGTGCTGGCCGATGCGTTCTACTACGTTGGCGCAAACGGCGAACGCAACTGGGTTTCTCCGGTTGACGCCATCGTTGAGCGCGACGAAAAAGGTCGTATCGTTAAGGCGAAGGATGCTGAAGGCCATGAACTGGTGTATACCGGCATGAGCAAAATGTCCAAGTCCAAAAACAACGGTATCGACCCGCAGGTCATGGTTGAGCGCTACGGCGCGGACACCGTGCGTCTGTTCATGATGTTCGCCTCTCCGGCTGATATGACCCTGGAATGGCAGGAATCCGGCGTAGAAGGGGCAAACCGCTTCCTGAAGCGTGTCTGGAAACTGGTTTATGAGCACACTTCACAGGGTGATGCTCCGGCGCTGAACGTTGCTGCACTGACGGAAGATCAAAAAGCGCTGCGTCGCGACGTGCACAAAACCATTGCTAAAGTGACTGATGATATCGGTCGCCGTCAGACCTTTAACACCGCAATTGCGGCGATTATGGAACTGATGAACAAGCTGGCGAAAGCACCGCAGGAAGACGAGCAGGACCGTGCCCTGATGCAGGAAGCGCTGCTGGCCGTTGTACGCATGCTCAACCCGTTCACCCCACACGTTTGCTTCACGATGTGGCAGGCGCTGAAAGGCGAAGGCGATATCGACAATGCGCCGTGGCCGGTAGCTGATGACGCCGCAATGGTTGAAGACTCAACGCTGGTTGTGGTTCAGGTAAACGGCAAAGTACGTGGCAAAATCACCGTTCCGGTAAACGCCACTGAAGAGCAGGTTCGTGAACGTGCTGGCCAGGAGCCTCTGGTGGCAAAATATCTTGATGGCGTTACCGTACGTAAAGTGATCTATGTACCGGGTAAACTCCTCAATCTGGTCGTTGGCTAAGCGCGGGAGGAAGCGTGCGATTTCTGACAACATTGTTGTTATCTCTGGCGGTGCTGGTCACCGCCGGGTGTGGCTGGCATCTGCGTAGTACTACGCAGGTTCCCCCCACGATGAAAACCATGATTCTGGTCACGGGTGATCCGAACGGCCCGTTAAGCCGGGCGGTGCGTAATCAGTTGCGTTTGAATGGCGTTACACTGCTGGAAGACAGCTCAACGCGCAAAGACGTTCCGTCCTTACGCCTTGGCGCGGTCAGCATTTCGCAGGATACCGCCTCCGTGTTCCAGAACGGTCAAACCGCTGAATACCAGATGGTGATGTCCGTGAGTGCTTCAGTCCTGATCCCGGGCCATGATATTTACCCGATCAGCGCTAAAGTCTATCGTTCATTCTTCGACAACCCGCAAGCGGCACTGGCGAAGGATAACGAGCAGGAGATGATCGTTAAAGAGATGTACGACAAGGCGGCCGAGCAGTTGATTCGTAAACTGCCAAGCGTACATATTGCTGATGTTCAGTCATCCGGCGATGACGTCGAGCCTGCAGTGAAAACTGCAGCGCCAGCGTCCTCCTCTCCGGCGCGTGTTTCCACCACGCTGGGTAACTGATGCTCAAGTTGTACCCTGAACAACTCCGCGCACAGCTCAATGAAGGGCTGCGCGCGGCGTATTTACTCTTAGGTAACGATCCCCTCTTATTGCAGGAAAGCCAGGATGCCATCCGCCAGGCTGCCGCAACGCAAGGGTTCGAAGAACACCACGCTTTCACCCTGGACAACAGCACCGACTGGGGGGAAATTTTTTCACTCTGCCAGGCGATGAGCCTGTTTGCCAGCCGTCAAACGTTACTCCTGCAGCTGCCAGAAAATGGCCCCAATACCGCCATTAACGAACAACTTGCCTCGCTCGTCACACTGCTACATGACGATCTGCTGCTTATTGTTCGTGGTAACAAGCTGACCAAAGCCCAGGAAAACGCCGCATGGTATACCGGACTGGCGAATAACGCGGTTCTGGTCAGTTGCCAGACACCTGAACAGGCACAGCTTCCGCGTTGGGTAGCCGCAAGGGCGAAACATCATAATCTGCAGTTGGATGACGCCGCCAACCAGCTCTTATGCTATTGCTACGAAGGCAATCTGCTAGCGTTAGCGCAGGCGCTGGAGCGGTTGTCGCTACTTTGGCCTGACGGTAAATTAACATTGCCTCGTGTGGAGCAAGCCGTTAACGATGCCGCGCACTTTACCCCGTTTCACTGGGTGGACGCGCTGCTGATGGGCAAAAGCAAACGCGCGCTGCATATTCTGCAACAGCTCCGTCTTGAAGGCAGTGAACCCGTTATTTTGTTACGTACTCTGCAGCGGGAATTATTACTGCTGGTGAACCTGAAACGGCAGTCGGCCCATACCCCATTACGGGCATTGTTTGACAAACATCGGGTATGGCAAAATCGCCGTGGCATGATGGGAGAAGCGTTAAACCGGCTGACTCCCACGCAGTTACGTCAGGCGGTCACGCTGTTAACACGTACGGAAATTACGCTTAAACAAGACTATGGTCAGTCAGTGTGGGCAGAGCTTGAGGGACTTTCCCTGTTGCTTTGCCATAAATCACTGGCAGATGTTTTTATTGATGGTTGATATGAAATCATTGCAGGCTCTGTTCGGTGGCACCTTTGATCCGGTGCATTATGGTCATCTGAAACCCGTTGAAATTCTGGCTAATCTGATTGGCCTCTCTCGGGTCATTGTCATGCCCAATAACGTGCCACCACATCGTGCGCAACCGGAAGCCTCCAGCGCTCAGCGTAAACATATGCTTGAGCTGGCCATTGCCGACAAACCTTTGTTTTCACTGGATGAACGCGAGCTAAAACGCGATACCGCCTCGTACACCGCGCAAACGCTGCAAGAGTGGCGTGTGGAACAAGGCCCGGATGCACCGCTGGCATTCATTATTGGTCAGGATTCACTGCTGACCTTTCCTTCCTGGCATGACTACGACACGATTCTGGACAACACCCATCTTATCGTGTGTCGACGCCCGGGTTACCCGCTCGAAATGGCACAGGAACAGCACCAGCAGTGGCTGGAAAATCATCTGACCCATACGGCAGATGATCTGCATAACCTGCCGGCAGGTAAGATTTACCTTGCCGAAACGCCGTGGTTCAATATCTCCGCCACGCTTATCCGCGAACGCCTGGAAAAAGGCGAGCCGTGCGACGACTTACTGCCACGCGCCGTGCTCGACTATATCAACCAGCAGGGTTTGTACCGCTAAGCGTGTTGTTTAATGCCGCCAACAGGCGGTCATTTTCGTCCTTACTGCGAACAGCAACCCGGTAATAACGCGCGTCCAGGCCAGGGTAATTGGCACAACTGCGGATCAAAACATGTTGTTCCAGCAGTGATTTTTGCAAATCGATATCCAGTCGATCGCAGCGTAACAGCCGATAGTTAGCCCGACCGGGATAGACTGTCAGGCCGGGCAGTGTTTGCAATTGTTGATCAAATCGCTGTCCTTCCTGTGCCAGCCATTGCCACGTCGCCTGCTGGTAGGCGCTATCGCTAAGAATCATCTCTCCCGCCAGCGCGGCAAATGCGTTAATTGACCACGGCATTTGTCGGCTGCGCATCCGTGCCACGGCCTGTTCATCGCTATTGACCAGATAACCCAGTCGCAACCCCGGTATCGCATAGAACTTGGTCAGCGAGCGAAGAACCCAAATGTGCGGATTCTCTTGTAGCCGCGGAATAAAACCCTCCTCCCCGGCAATAAAATCGATAAAGGCTTCATCCAGAATCAAGGTAATCCCCAATTCAGCGCAGCGCGTTGCTATCGCAGCAAGCAGATGACCATCGGGCAATAGCCCTGTAGGGTTGTTGGGCGTACAGAGAAAAAGGCAGTCCAGCTCTGGCGTTAACACATCAAGGATCGTGGCGGTGAGCTGCCAGCCATCCTCCTCGCGCAGCGCAAATTCATGGATCGCACATTCTCCCCATTCCAGCGCCCGGCGGTATTCAGCAAATCCAGGGGCAACAATCATCGCATGACGCGGCTTGAGCCCATTAACCAGGGTGAAGATAGATTCTGTTTCGCCATTCCCCGCGAGGATCCACGAAACAGGTATCTGGTGATGCTGCGCCAGCGCCGCATGCAACTGGGTGTAGTCAACGTCCGGGTAGCATTCAGCCCTGTCCAGATTGTCGATAAGCGCGCATTTTAAGGTTGCGGGCATACCCAGCGGGTTAATATTCGCGCTAAAATCCAGCAATTGCTCAGGCGGGATGCCCAACAATGCGGCGGCTTCTCGGGTATTACCGCCGTGCGCGCTCTTCAATAAAGACATCGTGCCGCTCCAGTTAAAAAGGGGTATTTTATTGAAAAAATCTCTGCGCAATCAGGGCAAGCATCATATTTTGTGCGAATAGCCCCAAGAGGAAAAAATGAGACTCTGGTTAGTACGTCACGGAGAAACCGAAGCCAATGTCGCTGGGTTATACAGCGGTCATGCCCCCACACCGCTAACGGAACGGGGGATTGTTCAGGCGCAATCACTGAGTGGGCTGCTACGCAATGTCCCTTTCGACAACGTTCTGTGCAGCGAACTCGAACGCGCCCGCCATACAACCCAACTGATTCTGGCGGAACGCGATGTTCCTGTGCGTGTCATGCCTGAACTTAATGAGATGTTCTTTGGCGACTGGGAAATGCGCCATCATCGCGATCTTGCGCGCGAAGACGCTGAAAATTATGCCGTATGGTGTAACGACTGGCAGAACGCAACCCCAACTAATGGCGAAGGATTTCAGGCATTTTCACAGCGTGTTGAACGTTTCATTGCTCAGCTTGCTGAATACAAAGACAGTAAAAATCTGTTGGTGGTAAGTCATCAGGGCGTGCTGAGCGTACTGGTGGCCCGGCTGCTGTCCATGCCCACGGCCGCCATGTGGCACTTTCGCATCGAACAGGGATGCTGGAGTGCCATTGATTTTTGTGACGACTTTGCAGTTCTGAAAGTTCTCAATAGTCGCGCCGTGTGGCACGAGGGTGAGTGAATGCACTGTTTTTTCTGCCGAAGGGCCTCTCTCCCATTGACACCCTATGACAGGCTGCTATTCTCCGCAACCTGACTTTTCCCGCCTTTCAGAGCTTTGCAGAAATTGTTTTACAAAAATGGCGATGCATTCTGTTGCGTGGGGTGGGATGATAGCGCACCTCAAAAGCGCTTTCGGAGACATTTGTCCCGATATCGCCTCTGGTTCAGGTATACTAACAGACGTTTTTAACTCTTTTTCACCCAGGGGGAACACTTGCAGGGTAAAGCACTCCAGGATTTTGTAATCGACAAAATTGATGACCTGAAAGGTCAAGACATCATCGCCTTAGATGTTCAGGGCAAATCCAGTATCACCGATTGCATGATTATCTGCACTGGCACGTCCAGCCGCCATGTCATGTCTATCGCCGATCACGTTGTTCAGGAGTCTCGCACCGCCGGTCTGCTGCCGCTTGGCGTAGAAGGCGAAAACGTAGCTGACTGGATCGTCGTCGATCTTGGTGATGTGATTGTCCACGTTATGCAGGAAGAGAGCCGTCGCCTATATGAACTGGAAAAACTCTGGAGTTAATGCGTGAAGCTGCAACTTGTCGCTGTGGGTACGAAAATGCCTGACTGGGTGCAAACCGGTTTTACGGAGTACCTGCGCCGGTTTCCGAAAGACATGCCCTTTGAGCTGATCGAAATCCCGGCAGGAAAACGCGGCAAGAACGCGGACATTAAGCGCATTCTCGACAAAGAGGGTGAACAGATGCTGGCCGCCGCAGGCAAAAACCGCATCGTCACCCTTGATATCCCAGGAAAACCCTGGGACACGCCACAACTGGCGACCGAGCTGGAACGCTGGAAACTGGATGGTCGTGACGTCAGTCTGTTGATTGGCGGACCGGAAGGACTGTCCCCCGCCTGTAAAGCGGCAGCGGAGCAAAGCTGGTCACTCTCTGCATTAACCCTTCCCCACCCTCTTGTCCGGGTGCTGGTCGCAGAGAGTCTGTACAGGGCGTGGAGCATTACCACCAACCATCCTTATCACCGTGAGTGATCATTGATTCTTGAGTAGATTAAGCAGCGGATGAAACTACAGAATTCTTTTCGCGACTATACGGCTGAGTCTGCGCTGTTTGTGCGCCGGGCGCTGGTCGCTTTTTTGGGGATTTTGCTGCTCACTGGCGTGCTAATCGCCAATCTTTATAATCTGCAAATCGTTCGCTTTACTGATTATCAGACCCGTTCGAACGAGAACCGCATCAAACTGGTGCCTATCGCCCCCAGCCGCGGCATCATTTATGACCGCAACGGAATTCCCCTCGCCCTTAACCGCACCATTTATCAGATAGAAATGATGCCGGAAAAGGTCGACAACATTCAGGATACGCTCGACGCGCTGCGTAACGTCGTCGATCTGACGGACGATGACATTGCCGCCTTCAAAAAAGAGCGCGCCCGTTCACACCGCTTCACCTCTATTCCGGTAAAAACCAACCTGACTGAAGTTCAGGTCGCACGCTTTGCCGTGAATCAGTATCGTTTTCCTGGCGTCGAAGTTAAAGGCTATAAACGCCGCTATTACCCCTACGGCTCTGCACTGACCCACGTGATCGGCTACGTATCGAAGATCAACGATAAAGACGTTGAACGCCTGGATAAAGACGGCAAGCTGGCCAACTACGCGGCGACGCACGACATCGGTAAGTTGGGTATTGAACGTTATTACGAAGACGTACTTCATGGTCAAACCGGTTATGAAGAGGTTGAAGTCAATAACCGCGGCCGCGTTATTCGCCAGCTTAAAGAAGTGGCGCCGCAGGCCGGGCACGATATCTATCTGACGCTTGATTTGAAACTCCAGCAATACATTGAAACGCTGCTGGCGGGTAGCCGTGCCGCCGTCGTGGTCACAGACCCGCGTACTGGCGGTGTCCTGGCACTGGTCTCTATGCCAAGCTATGACCCGAACCTGTTCGTGGACGGCATCTCCAGCAAAGATTATTCCGGGTTACTCAATGACCCCAATACCCCACTGGTTAACCGCGCCACGCAAGGCGTTTACCCTCCGGCGTCCACGGTTAAACCTTATGTTGCGGTCTCTGCGTTAAGCGCAGGCGTTATTACCCGCAATACCGGGCTATTTGATCCGGGCTGGTGGCAATTACCCGGTTCAGAGAAACGTTACCGTGACTGGAAAAAATGGGGTCACGGTCATCTGAACATCACCCGTTCTCTGGAAGAGTCCGCTGATACGTTTTTCTATCAAATCGCCTATGATATGGGGATTGACCGTCTTTCTGAGTGGATGAGCAAGTTTGGTTACGGCCATTATACGGGCATCGATCTCGCTGAAGAGCGCGCCGGTAACATGCCAACCCGCGAGTGGAAGCAAAAACGGTTTAAAAAGCCCTGGTACCAGGGTGATACAATCCCTGTCGGTATCGGTCAGGGCTACTGGACAGCAACACCTATCCAGATGAGTAAAGCGCTGATGATCCTCATCAACGACGGCATGGTGAAAGTCCCTCATCTGCTGATGAGCACAGCGGAAAACGGCAAGCAAGTGCCGTGGGTACAGCCACATGAGCCTCCTGTCGGTGACATTCATTCTGGCTACTGGGAAATCGCCAAAGACGGTATGTACGGTGTAGCGAATCGCCCTAATGGGACTGCGCACAAGTATTTTGCTGGCGCACCCTACAAAATTGCGGCGAAATCCGGTACCGCGCAGGTATTTGGCCTGAAAGCCAATGAAACCTATAACGCACATAAGATCGCCGAACGTTTACGTGACCACAAACTGATGACTGCATTCGCGCCCTATGACAAACCCGAGGTCGCTGTCGCGATGATCCTCGAAAACGGTGGGGCCGGTCCGGCTGTAGGTACACTCATGCGCCAGATCCTTGACCACATTATGTTGGGTGACAACAACACCAATCTGCCTGCTGAAAACCCGGCGGTTGCAGCAGGTGAGGACCAATAATCGTGACGGATAATCCGAACAAAAAAACATTCTGGGACAAAATTCATATCGATCCCACAATGTTGCTTATCTTGCTGGCTCTGCTGGTCTACAGCTCGCTGGTCATCTGGAGCGCCAGCGGCCAGGATATTGGCATGATGGAACGTAAGGTCGGCCAGATCGCTATGGGGCTGGTCATCATGGTGGTGATGGCGCAAATTCCTCCCAGAGTCTATGAAGGTTGGGCGCCGTACCTCTATATCTTCTGTATCATACTGTTGGTTGCTGTCGATGCCTTCGGCGCCATTTCCAAAGGCGCACAACGTTGGCTGGATTTGGGAATCGTGCGTTTTCAGCCCTCGGAAATCGCCAAGATAGCCGTCCCGCTGATGGTGGCGCGCTTTATCAACCGCGATGTCTGCCCACCTTCGCTGAAGAATACGGCTATAGCGCTGGTGCTCATTTTTATGCCCACGCTGCTGGTTGCCGCGCAGCCTGACCTCGGCACCTCAATCCTGGTTGCGCTTTCCGGCCTGTTTGTCTTGTTCCTCTCCGGCTTGAGCTGGCGTTTAATCGGCGTTGCTGTGGTTCTGGTGGCCGCATTTATTCCAATACTGTGGTTCTTCCTGATGCATGATTACCAGCGACAACGCGTGATGATGCTTCTCGACCCGGAAACCGATCCGCTGGGCGCGGGCTATCACATTATTCAGTCTAAAATTGCTATTGGTTCAGGTGGGCTACGCGGCAAAGGCTGGTTGCATGGTACGCAGTCGCAGTTGGAGTTTTTGCCCGAACGTCATACTGACTTTATCTTTGCAGTACTGGCGGAAGAGCTGGGTCTGGTAGGGATTTTAATTCTGCTTGCCCTGTACATTTTGCTGATTATGCGCGGATTGTGGATCGCCGCCCACGCACAAACGACCTTTGGTCGCGTCATGGCCGGTGGTTTAATGTTGATATTATTCGTTTATGTCTTCGTAAATATTGGTATGGTGAGCGGTATTCTGCCTGTAGTTGGGGTTCCACTCCCACTGGTCAGTTACGGAGGCTCTGCACTGATCGTGCTGATGGCCGGGTTCGGGATTGTCATGTCGATCCACACCCATAGAAAAATGTTGTCAAAAAGCGTGTAAGGGGTACGCAATGCGTAAGCAGTGGATTGGAATCTGCATCGCAGCAGGAATGCTCGCGGCGTGTTCAAGTGATGATGGTCAGCAACAGGCTGCCGTCGCGCCGCAACCTGCGGTGTGTAATGGTCCGATTGTTGAAATCAGCGGAGCCGATCCGCGTTTTGAACCCCTGAACCCAACGGCGAATCAGGACTATCAGCGTGACGGTAAGAGCTACAAGATAGTCCAGGATCCCTCCCGCTTTAGCCAGGCTGGACTGGCCGCCATTTACGATGCGGAGCCAGGAAGTAATTTGACCGCATCAGGTGAAGCGTTCGACCCGATGCAGCTGACTGCTGCGCACCCGACGCTGCCCATTCCAAGCTATGCCAGAATTACTAACCTGGCAAACGGTCGAATGATCGTCGTACGCATTAACGATCGTGGCCCATATGGCAACGATCGCGTCGTTTCGCTGTCGCGAGCAGCAGCCGATCGTCTGAACACATCTAACAACACGAAAGTGCGTATCGATCCTATCATTGTCGCACAGGATGGTTCTCTGTCCGGCCCAGGTATGGCCTGTACGACAGTGGCCAAACAAACCTATGCCCTGCCCTCTCGCCCTGATTTAAGCGGCGGTGGCAGCATGCCTGCTACACCGGATGCGGGTCAGCCGCAAGGAGATATCCGCCCGATCAGCAATTCCACGCTGAAAAGCGATGACCCTACCGGAGCACCAGTAAACAGCGGTGGATTCCTCGGTGCGCCGACTACGCTCGCTTCCGGCGTGCTTGAAGGTAGCGAACCGACGCCAGCGCCACAACCGGCTGCCCCTGTGACTGCCCCAGCCACAACACCGACTGTCGCAGCAGCACCAGCCGTCGCCGTTGCCACTCCGGCAGCTGCAGCCAACGGTCGTTACGTCGTTCAGGTTGGTGCGGTAAGCGAGCAGGCGCGTGCACAGCAGTATCAAAAGCGTTTAAGTCAGCAGTTTGGCGTTCCGGGCCGGGTTGTGCAAAACGGTGCCGTTTGGCGTATTCAGATGGGGCCATTCGCCAGCAAGGCTGAAGCCTCCACACTGCAGCAGCGTCTGCAATCCGAGGCGCAATTACAGTCCTTCATCACCGGCGTGTAATAACGTAAACCAGGCATCTGAATTGTCAATTTCTGTAAATGACATTAACAAAGTCACGCGGAAAGTCAGATGCCTGCCAGTTATGCATTTGCTATAGTAGGGCACTTTTTTTAATTTCACCACGGACGTCGTAGTTCAGACCATGAAGACCACTTTTTCCGCTCGTTTCGTGCAGCGCATGGCGCTCACCGCGGCTCTCTGCGCAGCCTCTCTTTCTGCTGCCCATGCAGATGACCTGAATATTAAAACCATGATCCCGGGTGTTCCGCAGATCGATGCGGAGTCGTATATCCTGATTGACTACAATTCAGGCAAAGTTCTCGCAGAACAAAATGCGGACTCTCGCCGTGACCCCGCCAGCCTGACCAAAATGATGACCAGCTACGTCATCGGCCAGGCGATGAAAGCCGGGAAATTCAAAGAAACCGATCTGGTCACCGTCGGCAACGACGCCTGGGCTACGGGCAACCCGGTGTTTAAAGGTTCATCGCTGATGTTCCTCAAACCTGGCATGCAGGTTCCTGTTTCTCAATTGATCCGTGGTATTAACCTGCAATCAGGGAACGATGCTTGCGTGGCAATGGCGGACTTCGCAGCCGGAAGCCAGGATGCTTTCGTCGGTCTGATGAACAGCTATGTGAATGCGCTGGGCCTGAAAAATACCCACTTCCAGACCGTTCATGGTCTCGATGCTGACGGTCAGTACAGCTCGGCCCGTGACATGGCACTGATTGGTCAGGCGCTAATTCGCGACGTGCCCAACGAATACTCTATCTATAAAGAAAAAGAGTTCACCTTTAACGGTATCCGCCAGCTCAACCGTAACGGTCTGCTGTGGGATAACAGCCTGAATGTTGACGGTATCAAAACCGGCCACACTGACAAAGCTGGCTACAACCTCGTTGCATCCGCAACCGAAGGCCAGATGCGTCTGATCTCCGCCGTGATGGGTGGTCGCACCTATAAAGGCCGCGAAACTGAAAGTAAAAAACTGCTGACCTGGGGCTTCCGTTTCTTTGAAACCGTGAACCCGTTGAAAGTCGGCAAAGAGTTTGCTTCAGAACCGGCCTGGTTTGGTAATACCGATCGTGCGTCATTAGGTGTCGATAAAGACGTGTACCTGACTATTCCACGCGGCCGCATGAAAGATCTGAAAGCCAGCTATGTTCTGAACACCACGGAACTGCATGCACCGCTGCAGAAAAACCAGGTTGTCGGCACCATCAACTTCCAGCTTGATGGCAAAACCATTGAACAGCGTCCGCTGGTGGTTCTGCAGGAAATCCCGGAAGGCAACTTCTTTGGTAAAATCATTGATTACATTAAATTAATGTTCCATCACTGGTTTGGCTAAAAATCGAACACTTGAAAGTGTGATTTACGTCCCCATATACTAGGTATCCAGATAACTCCCACGCGCCGTGGGAGTTATTATTTTTTGATGTAACGCCGGAGCTGACATGAAAACCAAACTTAACGAACTGCTTGAATTCCCTACTCCATTTACTTACAAAGTAATGGGGCAGGCGTTGCCTGAGCTGGTTGATCAGGTGGTTGAAGTGGTACAGCGCCATGCGCCAGGTGATTACTCCCCAACGGTAAAACCGAGCAGCAAAGGCAATTACCACTCGGTCTCTATCACTATTAATGCGACACACATTGAGCAGGTTGAAACACTGTACGAAGAATTAGGTAATATCGATATCGTACGTATGGTGCTGTAAAAGCCTGTCGGTTACCCGCTGCATCCCCGCTCGGGTAACCCCTCCCCCCTGTGATATACTTTTCCCCTCTTTAACATTCTCTACTCTATGTGAGTATCTACGGAGATGCCGTTTTGTATCAGGATAAAATTCTTGTCCGCCAGCTCGGTCTTCAGCCCTACGAGCCAGTCTCTCTGGCCATGCACGAATTCACCGATACCCGCGATGAAAATAGTCATGATGAAATCTGGCTGGTAGAGCATTATCCTGTCTTTACCCAGGGTCAGGCCGGTAAAGCAGAGCACGTACTGATGCCCGGTGATATTCCCGTTATCCAGAGCGATCGGGGCGGTCAGGTGACATACCACGGACCCGGCCAGCAGGTTATGTATGTTCTGTTGAATCTCAAACGCCGCAAACTGGGCGTGCGTGAACTGGTAACACTGCTGGAACAAACCGTGGTGAATACGCTTGCGGAGATAGGTATTGACGCCCATCCGCGCGCTGATGCGCCTGGCGTATACGTCGGGGAGAAGAAAATCTGCTCTTTGGGATTACGTATTCGTAGAGGATGTTCGTTTCACGGCTTAGCGCTCAACGTGGATATGGATTTGTCGCCTTTCCTGCGTATCAATCCTTGTGGTTACGCCGGAATGGAGATGGCGAAAGTATCGCAGTGGGATAGCGCAGCCACGACCGAGAGCGTGCGTCCTCGTCTGCTGGCTAACATTTTAGCGCTGTTGGGCAATCCCCCCCACGAGTACATCGCAGACTGAAAAACAGGTTATCGTTTGCCGCAGCATATGTTGTGGCAAATGGCACAAAACAACAACTATTTTACATTTTGCCAGCCTGTCAGGCTGCTTTCTGGCCCGTTTCAATGATATACTGCGTATCACTAATTCAAAAATAGTTGATAAATGCAACATTCCCTTGAATTGAAACGCTTTCCTTCGTAATTCGCAACTGGAACACGCAAGCTATGAGTAAACCCATTGTGATGGAACGCGGTGTTAAATACCGCGATGCCGATAAGATGGCTCTTATCCCGGTAAAAAATGTAGCAACAGAGCGCGAAGCCCTGCTGCGTAAGCCGGAATGGATGAAAATAAAACTGCCAGCGGACTCCACTCGCATCCAGGGTATCAAAGCAGCGATGCGCAAAAATGGCCTGCACTCTGTCTGCGAAGAAGCGTCCTGCCCTAACCTGGCAGAATGTTTCAACCACGGGACCGCGACCTTTATGATCCTCGGCGCAATCTGTACTCGCCGCTGTCCATTCTGTGACGTTGCCCATGGTCGCCCGGTTGCCCCTGATGCTAACGAACCGTTAAAACTGGCCCAGACGATTGCGGACATGGCGCTACGCTATGTTGTCATTACCTCCGTTGACCGCGACGATCTACGCGATGGTGGCGCTCAGCATTTTGCGGATTGTATCACCGCAATCCGTGAGAAAAGCCCGTCGATTAAAATCGAAACGCTGGTACCTGACTTCCGTGGTCGTATGGATCGTGCGCTGGATATCCTCACGGCCACCCCGCCAGACGTGTTTAACCATAACCTCGAGAACGTTCCGCGTATTTACCGTAACGTACGCCCTGGGGCTGATTACAACTGGTCACTGAAGCTTCTGGAACGTTTCAAGGAAGCGCACCCTGAGATCCCAACCAAATCCGGTCTGATGGTGGGTCTGGGTGAAACCAATGCTGAAATCATTGAGGTTATGCGTGACCTGCGCAGCCATGGCGTGACCATGCTGACGCTGGGGCAGTATTTACAGCCAAGCCGTCACCACCTGCCGGTTCAGCGCTATGTAAGCCCGGACGAGTTTGATGAGATGAAGGCTGAAGCCATGGCAATGGGCTTTACCCATGCAGCCTGCGGCCCATTTGTTCGTTCTTCTTATCATGCGGACATGCAGGCGAAAGGGCTGGAAGTGAAGTAATCGTGTAATACTCACTTACATTTCAGCAATAAAAAAACCGGCAATTGCCGGTTTTTTTTCATGCAGAGTATGCAGTATGAGCATCGTGCTCCTGACATTACTCTTTATGGGAAAGCTTCTCAGTCTGAACGCTACCGTCAGCATCTTTCTTAGCATCGGCATTATCATCGTTCATCGCTTTCTTGAAGCCTTTAATTGCCGTTCCCAGGTCTCCACCCAGTGTACGTAACTTCTTGGTACCAAACAGCAGAACGACCAGTGCGGCAACCACCAGCAGTTTGGTAATACTAATCTCACCCATAGATACCTTCTTAACTTAAACCAGGCTGCATAAAGCGCCATATTAACCTGAGAATATTAACGGCCTTTCGACGCGCGCACACAATAGCAATCTGTAACAAGGTGAATCAAGCCTTGTTTAAAAAAACGTCATAATAATTGCGGTGGCGCAAAGCGGCGGTTACGTAACACAGGAAGTTGCGCCCTGACCTGCCTCACCCGCTCAGCAGAAACCTCCGTCATTATCAGCGCAGGCGTTTCCGCCGCAGCGGCAATCGTCACGCCAAACGGATCGATAACCCGGCTTTGACCGATATTCTTGTTACCACACTCCCCCGCAGCAATCACATAACAGGTTGCATCCAGAGCTCTTGCCGCCAACAGCGTTGTCCAATGATGCTCTTTGAGCGATCCTCTCACCCAGGCCGCCGGTAAGACCAGGATTTCAGCCCCCTGTAACGCGAGCGCCAATGCCAGCTCAGGGAAGCGCAGGTCATAGCAGGTCATTAACCCTACCTTTAATCCGTCTACGTCCAGCAATGGCGCTACAGCCTCACCTGCATCGACATTCCGCGACTCCTGAATCGAAAAGGCATCATAGAGATGTAATTTTGCGTAATGGGCGATAACCCGACCTCTCCGTAACGCAACCAGCATGTTCAACGCCCGGCCAGGTACAGAGGGAACATGAATCGTCAGAATCGTCGTCATCTCATTTTGCGCACTCTCTTGCTGTAACCGCGTCAGAAAACCGCCTTCCAGTAGCTGGGCTGACTTCACCGATAGATCGGGGTCGAGATCGTCACGGGCCAACAGCGCTTCCGGCAGCACCAACAGAGATGCGCCTTCTCCTGCGGCCTGAGACATCAACTTGACACACGTTTCCGCATTTTTTTCCCACGAGGGGCCCACGGCAAATTGCCCTGCTGCAACAAACATATTCCCTCCAGAAAAATGGGTTAAGCTCGCCAACAACGATTATTCAGCGTTACACTCACGCTATATACAATCAAATAGCAGGATTATGCAGTGTTACAACTCCTTTTAGCAGTTTTTATCGGTGGCGGTACAGGAAGCGTAGCAAGATGGATGTTAAGCATGCGGTTCAATCCGCTGCATCAGGCCATCCCATTCGGTACGCTGGCAGCAAATCTGATTGGCGCGTTTATTATTGGCATGGGGCTGGCGTGGTTTAACCGCATGACAAACATTGATCCAATGTGGAAAGTGCTCATTACCACCGGTTTCTGCGGAGGACTGACGACGTTTTCAACCTTCTCGGCAGAAGTCGTGTTTTTGCTGCAAGAGGGACGCTTTGGTTGGGCAATGGTGAATGTGCTGGTTAACCTGTTGGGTTCATTTGCGATGACGGCTCTGGCATTCTGGCTGGTTTCTGCCTCTCCTGCACACTAGGCGAAAAAAAACCCGCAATTAAGCGGGTTTTGAATGCTTGCTGTCGTATGCTTACAGAGCGATTACGTTTGCAGCAGAAGGGCCTTTGGCACCGTTAGTGATTTCGAACTCTACGCGCTGACCTTCAGCCAGAGTTTTAAAACCATTGGTCTGGATTGCAGAGAAGTGTACGAACACGTCTTTGCTGCCATCTTCCGGAGTAATGAAACCGAATCCTTTGGACTCATTAAACCACTTAACGTTACCTTTAATCTTAGACATCAAAATTACCTTTACATGAAAAATAGACACAAATGCTGTGTCGGGTATCAGTACAACAATTGTGATGCACTTTGTCCAGTCGAACTTTGTCAAAAAGTGATAAATGTCGCGTTATTTTTCGGACAAACAATGTATCCATATGTTTTTAAACAGGTTTATAATAATCTACCTGTCAAAACTGGAAACGCATCCAGGCAAAGTAGACATTTCCGTTGTTATACGTACCCGGAATGTAGGTCATCTGGAACGTTGCCGGCCCATAGCCTATCGATGCCAACGGCAGGATCAATGGCACGGGAATATAGTTCCAGTTATCGCGCGCGGTGAAACCAGCTGTATAGCCCAGCCCCAGCCGGAAATTATCATCGGCCAGCGGTCGCCAGGTTTTTTCCCAGCCATAGCCGCCAATCGGCTCCCATTTATTAAAGGAATCCTTGAAGGCCATAATATAGAGCCCGTGCCAATTACCTTTATCATCCCAACGGGACTGGCCAAATCCTGCCCCCCAGGGACGTTCGTTGTAGCGATCGGTTTTCTCTTTATCGTAGGCAAAACGCGCATGCCAGGTAATGGCCGGCACATACAGATCATAATGCTCAGGCTGCTGCCAGGTTTCACTGACATTATCTTTAAAAGTATCAAACCACCCTTTATCCTCAGCAAAACCCTGAGGAATAAAGGCTAACTGAATAAAAAGAAATGAAAAAATGAGAAAATAACGTTTAGCGACAATCACGACTTAATTACCATCCTGGGAGTTAGTATTAATTGTAGCAAACAAAACCTTAATGTTAGCTTAACAAAGATGCGCTAATAAAAAATCAGAATATTCTCCACATATAAATTTCAGATCGTTGTCATTATATTTATTGTGGTTTTTATATGTGACATGTTCTCTTATTTCTATTAACCGGTTTCTCTTACGCAAAAACACCAAATAAATTACAATTAATTAACATCAATGCATCATCACAAAACAAAATAACACATAAAACCAGAGTGTTTCACAGTTTTTGATTGCCGTACTCCCTTTTCATCCGCTATGTTGAAAAAACGCCTGCGCCATCGGTTGAATCCGTATTTTTATTGATTTTAATCAGCAAGAGGCAGGTGTTTATTAGGCACATTCTCACACCGCTTTATGCTTTTTTTAGTTTTTTTACTTTCTGGGCGTCAATATGACAGGGGAAACAATGTTGACATTTATAGAACTCCTTATTGGAGTCGTTGTTATTGTGGGTGTGGCTCGCTACATCATTAAAGGTTATTCCGCGACCGGCGTATTGTTTGTCGGGGGCCTGGTTTTATTGATTATCAGCGCCCTGATGGGACATAAAGTTCTGCCCGGCAGTGCCGAAAGTACCGGCTACACCGCGACAGATATTGTTGAATATATTAAAATTTTGCTGATGAGCCGCGGCGGCGACCTCGGCATGATGATTATGATGCTGTGTGGTTTTGCCGCCTACATGACGCATATCGGCGCGAACGATATGGTCGTTAAGCTGGCCTCCAGGCCCCTGCAATATATCAACTCGCCTTACATGCTAATGATTGCCGCCTATTTTGTTGCCTGCCTGATGTCACTGGCAGTCTCTTCGGCAACCGGGCTGGGCGTGCTGTTGATGGCGACACTCTTTCCAGTCATGGTTAACGTTGGGATCAGTCGTGGTGCTGCGGCGGCCATTTGCGCCTCCCCTGCCGCAATCATTCTTTCTCCAACTTCCGGGGATGTCGTGCTGGCTGCAAAAGCAGCGGAAATGCCACTGATCGACTTCGCGTTTAAAACCACGTTGCCGATTTCCATTGCTGCCATTATTGGTATGGCGATTGCTCATTACTTCTGGCAGCGCTATCTGGATAAAAAAGAGAACATCTCTCACGAAATGTTAGATGTGGCAGAAATCACCACTACGGCTCCCTCGTTTTACGCCATTCTGCCGTTTACCCCGATCGTCGGTGTACTGATTTTTGATGGTAAATGGGGCCCGCAACTGCACATTATCACGATTCTGGTGCTGTGCATGCTTATTGCCGCAGTGCTGGAGTTCATCCGCGGATTCAACACCCAGAAGGTTTTCTCAGGTCTGGAAGTCGCCTACCGCGGAATGGCAGATGCCTTTGCTAACGTCGTCATGTTGTTAGTTGCAGCCGGTGTATTTGCTCAGGGTCTGAGCACCATTGGCTTTATTCAGAGTCTGATCTCTATCGCCACCTCATTTGGTTCTGCGAGCATTATTCTGATGCTGGTCCTGGTGATTCTGACCATGCTGGCCGCAATGACCACAGGCTCCGGTAACGCGCCTTTCTACGCCTTCGTTGAGATGATCCCAAAACTGGCGCACTCTTCCGGTATCAATCCTGCCTACCTTTCGATCCCAATGCTGCAGGCGTCAAACCTCGGACGCACAATCTCCCCGGTATCCGGTGTGGTTGTGGCTGTCGCGGGGATGGCGAAGATTTCACCGTTTGAAGTCGTAAAACGAACTTCTGTTCCGGTAATGGTCGGACTGCTGATTGTGATTATCGCCACTGAAGTGATGGTACCGGCAACGTCTGCCCTGATTAGCGGTTAACGATACCTGTTAATACCTGACCTTAATACACAAAATCATTTATGCTGCATCGCGGCGGCAAGTGAAGACATCCCCAGGAGCATAGATAACTATGTGACTGGGGTTTCTGCACGCAGCCAACAAAGAGGCAGCTTAAAGGATGACGTGTATTAGCCGCCGTGGTAAATACGCTGCGGTCTACCTACCTTCCCGTGAATAATCTCTGCAATGATCAAATGGCGGCTGGCACAGTACTCCAGGTAGCGTCTGGATGTTGTACGGCTGATGGTTAGCGCCTGGGCGATCGTTTCCGCAGTATGATGTACCGTCGGATCAGCAAATAACTTCAGTACAGCATTCAGCGTTAGCGCGTCGATCCCCGTCGGCAAATCCCCTTTCGGCTCACCGCGCGCATAGGCATTAAACATTTCATCAATCTGTTTTTGGCTGGCACTGTCATTACCGGCCAGCATTCTTCTGCGTTGCTGATAGCGGGTAAGCGTCTGCCCCAGTCGCTCGTAGGCTATGGGTTTAACCAGATAATCAAACGCCCCGCTGCGTACGGCTTCGGAGACCGTATCCATATCACTAGCTGCCGTGGTAAACACCACGCCGCCAGGGTAACGTGCCTGAGTTAGCTCGTGTAACAGAGTTATGCCCTTGCCATCCGGCAAGTAATTATCAAGAAGAATCAAACCGGGCTTAAAACGCTCAATCATCATTCTTGCCTGCGCAAGATTACCCGCCAGCCATATCTGGCTAAAACCGGGTATATGGCGGATATATTCAGCATGCATTTCCGCCAGTAGCGTTTCATCCTCAACGATTAACAGCGTTAATGGTTCCGTCATTGTTTTTTTTCACTTTCGGAAGAAATAAAGAAAATAAGGTGCCGCAGGGGGCGTTATCTTCGAGCGTAATAACCCCATTACAGCGCCTCACATAACTTGCAATCAGATACAAACCGATGCCATGTTCGCCTGGTTCATCGGTACGAGTGCTCACACCCTGTTCAAATATTTTTTCGCGCAATGCTTCCGGTACGCCACAACCTTGATCGGCGACTTCGATGATCACCTCATCGCCCTCATCGCTCAGATAGAGTTCAACGACCTTGTTACCCTGCTGGGTACGCAAACTGGCTTCAAAAGCATTATCAAGCAGATTGCCAACAATTGCTGCAAACTCTGTGCTATCCAACCCCTCAGGAAGTTTATGCAGTTGACTGCCAGGCACAATGGTCATTGTGAGACCAAGTTCCCGCGCACGCTGTACCTTGCCAAACAGCAGGCCTGCAACCTGACGATCGGCGAAAGCGCCGCGCAGACTATCAATGAGTTGCTGCTGCGCCTGGGATTCTCCCTGCACCATGGCCAGAACCTTGTCATATTCTTTCATTTGCAGCAGGCCATTGATGGTCGACATCCAGTTCAGGTGCTCATGGCGCAGCGTTCTCAGGCTCTCTACATACTGTTTGATCTGCGTTAATTGCGCATTAAGGGTAGCAATTTCATCTTTACTACGAAAACTGATGATTGCCCCGAGCAGTTCATCGCCTGAGCGGATAGCCTCGCGGTTGGCAATAACACTCAACCCATTAAAGTTAACCATCGCATCCTGGCGCTTTTCCGCAATCTGCTGGGTAAAAAAGTCTGCTGGCTGAACGACGTCCGCAATCGGCTTACCCAACCACTTACGTCCAGGCGACGAGAGCCCCAGCATTTTTCTCGCACTGCGGTTTATCGCCGTAATGCACCCGTCAGGATCAACAGCAATTAAGCCTTCGTAGACTGAGCTAAACAGCGCCTCCTGCTGACGTACCACCCGCGCAATTTGTTTAGGCTCCATACCCAACATCTGACGCCGAATATGGGCGGCAAAAAACCAGGAAAGTAACATAAGCACCAGTAACAACAGAATGAACACCCCAGCCATCGGAAGTAAGAAATCCGAGCGCCAGCTGTCTATTTTACTGATCAGGTAGCCAATTGAGACAACACCGATGATTTTACCATCATCATCAAAGATAGGGGTTTTGGCGCGCATCGCCATCCCGATAGATCCTTTACCGGTAATAAAGTAGCTTTCCCCTTTCTCCAGCGCGCCGGGTTTGGTGAACTGCATGGGGTAGCCAATTTTATCCGGATTAGGGTGATAAAGACGGATCGAGTGGGTATCGCCAATAACCACATAGTCAAAGTCAGTCCCGCTCTGCAACTTATCCGCTATCGTTGCCAGACGCTCGTAATCACGGTGCTTTACGGCAGCAATAATGCTGTCGTTGGAAGCGATAATTTTCGCCTGATTCATTGCCATATCGCGGACATGCGTTGTCAGATAATCTTCAAAGCTGGCGGTAAAGTATTGTGCTAACGCCGCGATGATAAAAACAGAAACGACCAGAATGAGTAGAAAAATACGCAACGGAAACGCCAGGCTGCGAAAAAAAGGAAACCGTGTTTTATTTTTCTTTTTTGACATGTTTTTTCCTCACCGACGTTAACCGAAACTTATTTTTCGTTGTATATGTAATAAAAATGTTTTATTTACAAGTCACGGCCTAAAATAGGATCGTTACAGATTCCCCACCTTAAATCAATTAAACAAATAAAAACCACACGCTATTTTCGGGTTAAATTAATTAAAAAACTTAAAACCATAAAACACATTAAAACCATCTAACTTATTGTGAAATAAATCAAAATTTGCCGCCAAAATACTCCTTACGATGTATGCAACAGGGAAAAAAAGAAATACTCCGTAATAAAAAAACATTCCCTTCAATTGCAAACAAAACGTTATCAAGTTGCTAAACAGAGCAACAAAAACAGAAACCCAGTAACAAATATACCATCGGGGCTCTATTTACTATGTTCGGTAATAATATATTCACGCAAGTTAAACGCTCAGAAAATAAAAAGATGGCGGTTATCGCTCAATTTCTGAAAGAGAACGATTTGAGCGTTGACACCACCGTCGAAGTATTTATCACCGTCACCCGTAACGATCGTCTGATCGCCTGTGGCGGCATCGCCGGCAATATCATTAAATGCGTCGCGATCTGTGAATCCGTACGCGGTGAAGGCTTAGCGCTGACGCTGGCGACTGAGTTAATCAACCTCGCCTACGAGCGGCATTGCACCCATCTCTTCATCTATACCAAAACCGAGTATGAGTCACTGTTTAAGCAGTGCGGCTTTTCGACGCTGACCAGCGTGCCCGGCATTATGGTACTGATGGAAAACAGCACCACTCGCCTGAAACGTTACGCTGAATCACTGGCAAAACAGCGCCGTGAAGGGAAAAAAATTGGCTGTATCGTGATGAATGCCAACCCCTTCACCAACGGGCACCGTTTTCTGATCCAACAAGCCGCCGCACAGTGCGACTGGCTGCATCTGTTTTTGGTGAAAGAAGATACTTCGCGTTTCCCGTATGAAGACCGACTGGACCTGGTCCTCAAAGGGACAAAAGATATTCCACGTTTAACCGTACACCGCGGTTCGGAATACATCATCTCTCGCGCCACGTTCCCGTGCTACTTCATTAAAGAGCAGAGCGTTATTAACCACTGCTACACCGAAATAGACCTGAAAATTTTCCGTCAGTACCTGGCCCCGGCACTCGGCGTTACGCACCGTTTCGTCGGTACTGAGCCATATTGCACCGTCACCTCCCAGTACAACAACGATATGCGCTACTGGCTGGAGACCCCAACACTTCCCGCCCCGCCGATTGAACTGGTGGAAATTGAGCGGCTGTGTTTCCAGGAGATGCCGATTTCCGCCTCCTGGGTGCGCAAGCTGCTGGTTAAAAAAGATCTCACGGCTATCGCATCCCTGGTACCCGAAGCCACGCTGCACTACTTGCAAAGCATGGTTGAGCGAACCTCATCGGCTGCGGCAGTCCGCCAAAATACCCCCGCATTAGCAACAGGTGAAAAATGAAAATAAACCAGGCAGCCGTCGCAGGCACTCTCGAGTCCGGTGATGTGATGATCCGCATCGCCCCGCTCGATACGCAGGATATTGACCTGCAGGTTAACAGTAGCGTCGAAAAGCAGTTCGGTGATGCCATCAGGGCCACCATTCTGGACGTTCTGTCCCGCTATAACGTCCGCGGCGTGCAATTAAATGTTGATGATAAAGGCGCACTGGACTGCATTTTACGTGCGCGACTGGAAGCATTACTGGCCCGCGCCAGCGGCATTCCGGCACTGCCATGGGAGGATTGCCAATGATTTCCGATTCTTTACAACAACGTAAATCCCGCACACGCCGCAGCATGTTGTTCGTACCAGGCGCTAACGCCGCGATGGTCAGCAACTCATTCATCTACCCGGCAGATGCGCTGATGTTCGACCTGGAAGACTCCGTCGCACTGCGTGAGAAAGACACCGCGCGCCGCATGGTCTATCACGCGCTGCAGCATCCGCTGTATCACGACGTTGAAACTATCGTGCGCGTAAACGCCCTCGACTCCGAATGGGGCATCAACGATCTTGAAGCCGTGGTACGCGGTGGTGCTGACATCGTACGTTTACCCAAAACGGATACCGCCCAGGATGTCATCGACATCGAAAGCGAAATCCTGCGCATCGAGAAAGCCTGTGGTCGTGAACCCGGCAGCACCGGTCTGTTGGCCGCTATCGAATCACCATTAGGTATTACCCGCGCGGTAGAAATTGCCCATGCTTCCGAGCGTCTGATCGGTATTGCGCTCGGCGCAGAAGACTACGTGCGTAACCTGCGCACTGAACGCTCCCCGGAAGGTACTGAACTGCTGTTTGCCCGCTGCTCAATTCTGCAGGCTGCGCGTTCTGCTGGCATTCAGGCGTTCGATACCGTCTATTCCGATGCCAATAACGAAGCGGGTTTCCTGCACGAAGCCGCACACATCAAGCAACTGGGTTTCGATGGTAAGTCGCTCATCAACCCGCGTCAGATTGAACTCCTGCACAACCTGTATGCCCCGACGCGCAAAGAGCTGGCTCACGCACGTCTGGTGGTAGAAGCCGCTGAAGCCGCCGCCCGTGAAGGCCGTGGCGTAGTTTCCCTCAACGGCAAGATGGTCGACAGCCCGGTTATCGAGCGCGCCCTTCTGGTTATCTCCCGTGCAGAACTTTCCGGCATTCGCGAAGAATAAGGCAAAAAAATGACGCAGAAAATCGAACAGTCTCAACGCCAGGATCGCGTGGCGACCTGGAGCCGTCATGCAGAAAGCGAGCTTTCCGCTTATCAGAGCACCGCAAAAGTTGAATTACAGGCGCAAAAACCGCGCAACAAAAAACTGTGCGCTAACCTGGAAGAGGCCATTCGCCGTTCAGGCTTACAGGATGGCATGACCATCTCCTTCCACCACGCTTTCCGTGGTGGCGATCTGACGATCAACCTGGTGATGGATACCATCGCTGCAATGGGCTTTAAAAACCTGACGCTGGCTTCCAGCTCCCTGAGCGACTGCCATGCGCCGCTGGTTGAACACATTCGTCAGGGTGTCGTCAGCCGTATTTATACTTCTGGTCTGCGTGGCCCGCTGGCAGAAGAGATCTCTCGCGGTCTGCTGGCTGAACCTGTTCAGGTCCACTCTCACGGTGGTCGTGTACATCTGGTACAAAGCGGCGAGCTCAACATTGATGTCGCTTTCCTCGGTGTGCCGTCCTGTGACCCGTTTGGTAACGCCAACGGTTATACCGGTAAAGCGTGCTGCGGCTCACTGGGCTATGCCCGCGTAGACGCCGAAAACGCAAAACAGGTTGTCCTGCTGACCGAACAGCTGCTGACCTACCCGCATAATCCAGCCAGCATTACCCAGGATCAGGTGGATCTGATCGTGCAGATCGATCAGGTCGGTGATGCGGACAAAATTGGTGCTGATGCCACTCGCATGACCACCAACCCGCGCGAATTGCTGATCGCCCGCAGCGCAGCAGAGGTTATTGCTAACTCCGGCTACTTCAATGAAGGCTTCTCACTGCAGACAGGCACCGGCGGCGCGTCTCTGGCCGTTACCCGTTTCCTGGAAGACAAAATGCGCAGCCGCGACATCCGTGCTGACTTTGCGCTGGGCGGTATCACTGCCACCATCGTTGACCTGCATGAGAAAGGTTTAATCCGCAAACTGCTGGATGTACAGAGCTTCGACCGTAATGCGGCTGAGTCCCTGGCCCGCAATCCAAATCACATTGAAATCAGTGCTAACCAGTATGCCAACTGGGGCTCAAAAGGCGCCTCTGTCGATCGTCTGGACGTCGTGGTGCTGAGCGCATTAGAAGTAGACACCAACTTCAATGTGAACGTACTGACCGGTTCTGACGGCGTACTGCGCGGCGCATCCGGTGGTCACTGTGATACAGCTGTTGCCGCAGCGCTTTCCATCATCGTCGCACCGCTGGTTCGCGGGCGCATCCCGACGCTGGTTGATAACGTCCTGACCTGCGTAACCCCAGGTTCCAGCGTTGATATCCTGGTCACTGACCACGGTATCGCCGTCAACCCTGCGCGCCCTGAGCTGGCAGAACGTCTGCAAGAAGCGGGTATGAAAGTCGTGTCCATTGAATGGTTGCGCGAACGTGCACAGCAGCTTACCGGTCAGCCACGCGCTATCGAATTTACTGACCGCGTAATTGCCGTTGTGCGTTATCGCGACGGTTCAGTGATTGACGTTGTGCATCAGGTGAAGGAATAAGCCATGCACCTGCTCCCTGAACACGCCACCTGCCACGCGGTTTCCATTCCCGAGCTGCTCGCCAGCCGTGATGAGAGACAAGCGAGGCAACATGCCTGGCTCACGCGTCACCACGCGCCATTGGTCTCTTTTACCGTGGTAGCGCCAGGTCCGATCAAAGACAGCGAATTAACCCGTCGCATCTTTAATCACGGCGTCATCGCCCTGCTTGCGCTGGCGAAACAATCATCCTGGATTGTCAGGGAGCAAACTGCGCTGGTCTCCGCCAGCGGTCCGGAAGGTCTGTTGTCCATCGAGGCACCAGCCCACGACCTCAAGCTTGCCACTATCGAGCTTGAGCATTCACATCCGCTGGGACGGTTATGGGACATCGATGTCCTGACCCCTGAAGGGGAAATTCTGTCCCGGCGTCATTTCGCGCTTCCTGCCCGCCGCTGTCTGTTGTGCGAGCAAAGCGCTGCAGAATGTGCGCGGGGTAAAACCCACGCGCTTTCCGACTTACTCATTCAAATGGAGGCACTGCTGCATGATGCCGATTCCCGCAACATCGACGAATAACGCAGTCCTTCCTCTGGATCTGCCCGACGCCTACGCAACACTTGCCTGGCGCGCCATGCTGACTGAAGTCAACTTATCGCCCAAGCCAGGTCTGGTGGATCGCATTAATAATGGTGCGCATAAAGATATGGCGCTGGAAGATTTTCATCGCAGCGCCGAAGCGATTCAGGCCTGGCTGCCACGTTTTATTGAATATGGGGCGTTTAGCGCACAGCTGTCGCCTGAGGATGTATTGAAAGGACTGCGTCCGCTGGGTATGGCCTGCGAAGCTGATATGTTTCGCGCCACTGCTGGGGTAAATACCCACAAAGGCAGCATCTTTTCTCTGGGACTGCTGTGTGCCGCCATTGGCCGCCTGCACCAGCTCCAACTGACTGTTACCGCTGAAACCATTTGCTCTACGGCAGCAACATTTTGCCGGGGCCTGACCGAGCGCGAACTGCGCCAGAACAATCAACAACTCACGGCTGGCCAACGTCTTTATCAGCAACTGGGATTAACCGGCGCACGGGGCGAAGCCGAAGCGGGATACCCGCTCGTCATCCAGCATGCCCTGCCGCACTACCGCGCACTGCTGACTCAGGGCCGCGACCCTGAACTGGCGTTACTCGACACTTTATTGCTGCTGATGTCTATCAACGGCGACACCAACGTGGCTTCACGTGGCGGCGCAGAAGGTCTGCGCTGGCTACAGCAGCAGGCCACCGCCCTGATACAGCAAGGGGGGATTCGTACCCCTGCCGATCTCGAATACCTACACCAGTTCGACCAACAGTGCATTGAACGCAACCTCAGTCCCGGAGGCTGCGCCGATCTGCTGATCGTCACCTGGTTCTTAGCTCAGATTTCACAAGTTCATCATTATCACAATTAAAGATCCTTTCCGGAGAATCACACATGTCTTTAGCAAAAGATAAAATATGGAAGTTACTGGCCCCATTGGTTGTAATGGGCGTCATGTTTCTTATCCCCGTCCCTGATGGAATGCCTCCACAGGCCTGGCACTACTTTGCCGTGTTTGTGGCGATGATCGTCGGTATGATCCTGGAGCCAATTCCGGCAACAGCGATCAGCTTTATCGCCGTAACGATCTGCGTTATCGGCAGCAACTATCTGCTGTTTGATGCTTCAGAACTGGCCGACCCGGCATTTAAAGCGGGTAAGCAAGCGCTGAAATGGGGTCTGGCGGGCTTCTCCAGCACCACCGTGTGGTTGGTGTTTGGTGCGTTTATTTTCGCGCTGGGTTATGAGGTCACCGGTCTGGGTCGTCGTATCGCGCTGTTCCTGGTGAAATTCATGGGGAAACGTACCCTGACTCTGGGCTATGCGATTGTTATCATCGACATTCTGCTGGCGCCGTTTACACCGTCCAACACCGCGCGTACCGGTGGTACTGTATTCCCGGTTATCAAAAACCTGCCGCCGCTGTTTAAATCCTTCCCTAACGATCCTTCCGCGCGCCGTATCGGCGGATATCTGATGTGGATGATGGTTATCAGTACCAGCCTGAGCTCCTCTATGTTCGTGACCGGCGCTGCGCCAAACGTACTGGGTCTGGAATTCGTTAACAAAATCGCCGGAATTCAAATCAGCTGGTTGCAGTGGTTCCTCAGCTTCCTGCCGGTCGGTATTATTTTGCTGATCGTTGCTCCGTGGTTGTCATACGTTCTGTACAAACCAGAAGTCACTCACAGTGCTGAAGTTGCCGCATGGGCCGGTGATGAACTGAAAACCATGGGTAAACTGACCCGTAAAGAGATAACGCTGATCGGTCTGGTTCTGCTCAGCCTGGGTCTGTGGGTTTTCGGTGGCAAGCTGATTGACGCTACCGCAGTGGGTCTGCTGGCGGTCTCCCTGATGCTAGCGCTGCACGTGGTACCGTGGAAAGATATTACCCGCTATAACAGCGCATGGAACACCCTGGTCAACCTTGCCACTCTGGTAGTAATGGCCAACGGTTTAACCCGTTCCGGTTTTATCGACTGGTTCGCCAACACCATGAGTACGCATCTGGAAGGTTTCTCGCCTAACGCGACAGTAATCGTGCTGGTGCTGGTGTTCTACTTTGCTCACTACCTGTTTGCCAGCCTTTCTGCGCACACCGCCACCATGCTGCCGGTTATTCTGGCTGTAGGTAAAGGTATCCCGGGCGTGCCGATGGAACACCTGTGTATCCTGCTGGTACTGTCCATCGGTATCATGGGCTGTCTGACTCCGTATGCAACAGGCCCTGGCGTTATCATCTACGGCTGTGGTTATGTGAAGTCTAAAGACTACTGGCGTCTGGGTGCTATCTTCGGCGTTATCTACATCTCTATGCTTCTGCTGGTCGGCTGGCCGATTCTGGCAATGTGGAGCTAATCATTTCGGTTCACGCCTGATGAAAATGATGCCAGTCAGCTAAACCTGACTGGCATTTTTTATGATTAAATAGATGATATTCATAATTTATATAAGTATTCGAAATCATCATGACATCAACATGGCGTTATTCTTCATTACTGGCAGCGCTTCTGCTGCCAGTTTCTGCAGCTCAGGCCGATGAACTTCAGGCAAAACAGTACGCTGATTTTGACTGTTACGTGCTGGCCCTCTCCTGGCAAACCGGATTTTGTCAGAGCCAACACGAGCGTAATCGTCAGGAGCCTGACGAATGTCGTTTACAAAAAGAGAGCGCAGACAAAGCGGATTTCCTGACCGTTCACGGTTTATGGCCCAGCCTGCCTAAATCCATTGCCGCCCGTGGAGTAGACAACCGCCGCTGGATGCGTTTTGGCTGCGCAACGCGACCAATTCCCAACCTGCCTGAAGCACGTGCCAGCCGTAAATGCGCGGCCCCCGAAACCGGACTGTCGCTGGAAAGCGCAGCAAAACTCAGCGCTGTAATGCCCGGCGCTGGAGGGAGATCCTGTCTGGAACGTTACGAGTATGCCAAACATGGCGCGTGTTTCGGTTTTGATCCCGACGCGTACTTTGGCACGATGGTACGGCTGAATAATGAGGTTAAGAACAGCGAGGTGGGCAAATTCCTGGCGGAAAACTACGGCAAAACCGTCAGCCGTAACGCATTTGACGCTGCAGTTGCCAAAAGCTGGGGCAAAGAGAACGTCAAAGCTGTGAAGCTAAGCTGCCACGGCAATCCAGCGTATCTCACTGAGATCCAGTTATCCCTGAAAGCCGACAACATCAACCAGACGTTATCTGCACAGTCATTCTTACCGCAACCACATCCAGGTAGCTGTGGTAAACAGTTTATTATCGACAAAGTGGGATATTGAAACTTGCGACCGACGCTGCAAGCCGGCGTCGGTCCGTAAGCTTAGCGTTTTGCTCGGGCGTCCGGGCGAACTAAATCAAAACGGTGTGTTTCACTGATCGAATAATATGCCGTTGGCCCACCTGCGCGCAGTACCGGCTTCGCTTTCGCCGTCTGATAGATGCCGTCTTCCAGCAGCGTTTCATCGATGTGGATGCCCACCACTTCCCCCAATACCAGCCAGGTATCAACCGGTGAGCCATCTGCGGCCGTCAGTTGCAGGCTCTGTGATAAACGACACTCAAAATTGACGGGACTTTGTGCCACGCGCGGCACGTTAACTAACCGACTCTCTGCTTTGCAAAGCCCTGCGGCAAAGAACTCATCCTCGCCGTGCGGCAGACTGGCCGACGTTTCGTTCATCGCAGTGGCCAGCTCAAGAGTCGTCAGGTTCCAGACAAATTCACCGGTTTCGATAATATTCTGCACGCTGTCTTTCCAGCCGCTGCTGGCAAAACCGATAATCGGCGGATGATAGTTAAAACAGTTAAAGAAACTGTACGGCGCCAGATTATGCCGACCGTTACTGTCACTCGACGCAATCCATCCAATAGGGCGTGGCCCAATAATGGCATTGAGCGGGTCATGTGGCAGGCCGTGTCCCTGTGACGGTTGATAGAAATACATAGTTTTCCCTGGTGAAGTTAACCTCTGCTAAGCATAAATTGTGCTTCGCTCATCCCCCTGACGGAAGAGGATCAGCGTAGAACAATCCACGAACGATTACGACTGAATAAAGTCGAGTAGATCGGCGTTGATCTGCTGTTTATGGGTGGTGCAAATACCGTGAGACCCTCCGGCATACACCTTCAACTGTGCATCTGGTAGGATTTCTGCCGCAACCTTGCCGCAGGTTTCAAACGGGACAATCTGATCGTCGTCACCGTGGATCACCAGCGTCGGGATAGTCATCTTTTTGAGGTCCTCACGCAGATCTGTTTCCGAAAACGCGTGGATACAGTCGTACAACGCTTTGATGGAGCCTTGTAAACCCTGTTCAACAAAACTTTCCCTGACGGCTTTCGACTCTTTTGCGCCCGGTCGATTGTAGCCATAGAATGCGGCCGTCAACTCATAGAAAAAGGCGGCACGATCGTTCACAACGCCTTCACGAATGCTATCGAACACCTCCCTCGGTACACCATTCGGGTTAAAGTCGGTTTTAATCATGATGGGTGTTACCGCACCAATGAGTACCGCTTTTGCGACCCTCTGCGTCCCATGGCGGCCAATATAACGAGCAACTTCGCCACCGCCGGTAGAGTGCCCGACATGCACAGCATCTTTGAGATTGAGATACGCGGTAAGTTCGGCCAAATCGTCAGCATACTGATCCATATTGTGGCCATCCCAGGGCTGGGCCGAACGCCCGTGCCCTCGTCTGTCATGGGCTATCACACGAAATCCTTTCGACCCGAGAAACAGCATCTGATCTTCAAATGCATCTGCGGTTAGCGGCCAACCATGGCTGAACACAATGGGCTGGCCGCTTCCCCAGTCTTTGAAATGCAAATAGCTGCCATCTTTTAAGGTAAGTTTGTCGTACTGGCTCATGAGATCTCCTGTCGAGGAACACTGAGTTGTCGTGACGCGCCCGCAGCGAGCGCTTAAAAAGCATAATGCAAATTTGAGAACGATCACGTTTTTCGGCTAAAATCACACCATACGCGTAATGCTTGTCAGTTACGAACTAAAGGTAATGAACCTGTTGCCTCTGGTGTATTGTTCCGTTCACCTTATGTTTTTCACTTCTCTGAAACCATACTGCCTGTGAACGTGTTAAGGGTACTATCGCTGTACCCTTAACAATCCCGGCTCCCGGCGGAAAATCGATGAGGCGTTGACGGCTGACCGGGTCTGTCCGCAGGGATGCGGACAGAGGGGACGGCCTGCATGGACGTAGGCTCGGCCCCGACCCGACAGGCAGACGGCATAAGACGAATACATCGCGTAGCGACGATTTTCCCGCCGGGAGCCTGGGTTGCAAGGGAGGCGGCGGCGAGCCTCCCTTGCCCGTTCACGGGGGCTGTGCCGCAGAAAAGTGATGCCGCTGAAGTGAACGGAACCCTGAGCCGGAATCACATGTTCCCTATAATGCTTAACTGGCTGACATTACACCATACGCGACAATATTGATGATTTGCCTGAATGTGAACTAAATCACTTCAAACATGGGGTAAGTCTCAGTATCATCATAAAAGCTAAACCCTTGCCGCCTGACGGTGAGGGTTTTCTTTTGGGATTATTTACCTGCGCATCCGCAGTATCGACGACATGGAGTAATAAATGTCCAGACCAACTATTATCATTAACGACCTCGATGCGGAACGCATTGACCGCCTGTTGGAGCAACCTGCGTTTGCTGGTTTACCGATAGCGGACGCATTAAACGCTGAACTGGATCGCGCCCAAATGTGTTCCCCGGAAACCATGCCGCACGACGTGGTGACCATGAACAGCCGCGTGAAATTCCGCAATCTGAGCGATGGCGAAGTGCGTGTACGTACCCTGGTATATCCGGCCAATATGACTGACAGCAGTACACAGCTTTCGGTAATGGCGCCAGTCGGTGCAGCGCTTCTGGGCCTGCGCGTTGGCGATACGATCCATTGGGAATTACCGGGCGGTACATCGACCCACCTCGAAGTCATCGAGCTTGAGTACCAGCCTGAAGCTGCAGGCGACTACCTGCGCTAACTCTGTCTTATCAAAGCGACTCGCTTTATCTTACAGGGGATGCATCCGCATCCTCTTTCCGGTTAGATCTCCCTGCTCCTCGCTTTCTTTCCTGTTCGCAAAACACAAATCTGTGTCGTGACTGACAGAATCATTTTTAATACTATGCTGTTATGTGTTCATGTAATGACAAGGAGAATGTTTATGTACAACACGATCATAATGCCTGTTGATGTATTCGAAATGGAACTGAGCGACAAGGCTATTCGCCATGCAGAATTTCTGGCCCAGGATAAAGGGGTTATCCATCTGCTGCATGTGCTGCCAGGCTCAGCGAGCCTAAGTTTGCACCGCTTTGCGGCTGACGTTCGTCGTTTTGAAGAGCATCTGCAACACGAAGCGGAAACCCGTCTGCAAACGATGGTCGGTCACTTCAGCATCGATCCTTCCCGTATTAAGCAACACGTCCGCTTTGGCAGCGTCCGTGACGTGGTCAACGAGTTAGGTGAAGAGTTGAATGCAGATGTCGTTGTCATTGGGTCGCGTAACCCATCAATCAGCACCCATCTGCTCGGATCTAACGCCTCCAGCGTTGTCCGCCACGCTACCTTACCGGTGCTGGTCGTTCGCTAATAAAAAAAGAGGCTACCTTCCGGTAGCCTCTTTCTCCTACAAACCGATGATATCCCATTTGTAGACCCGATATGCTTGTGCTATCGGGCATTTCGCTTCTTTTGCAGGTGAGTCTTACTTTCTTATACGGTTGTCGTGCGAATCAGATAATCAAACGCGCTCAATGATGCTTTGGCACCTTCGCCAGTCGCAATGATAATCTGCTTATAGGGTACGGTGGTGCAGTCACCGGCAGCGAAAACACCTTTCACGCTGGTCTCGCACTTGGCATCAATGATGATTTCACCCATGCGGTTACGCTCAACGGCGCCTTCCAGCCAGTTGGTATTTGGCAACAGGCCAATCTGCACAAAGATACCCGCCAGTTCCACATTGTGGATATCACCGCTGACGCGGTCACGATACTCCAGACCGGTGACTTTACTGCCGTCGCCTTTCACTTCTGTGGTTTGCGCATTCAGAATAATGTCGACGTTTTTCAGACTGCGGACTTTATTCTGCAGAACCTGATCGGCTTTCATTTCCGGGGCAAATTCCAGCAACGTCACGTGCTCGACGATACCCGCCAGATCGATAGCCGCTTCAACACCCGAGTTACCGCCACCTATCACCGCGACACGCTTGCCTTTAAACAGCGGGCCATCACAGTGCGGACAGTAGGTTACGCCCTTGGTGCGATACTGATCTTCACCCGGAACATTCATGTTGCGCCATTTTGCACCGGTAGCAATGATGATGCTGCGTGCTTTCAACACCGCGCCGGAAGCCGTTTCAATCTGATGCAAACCACCTTCCTGAGCTGCCGGAACCAGTTTGCTCGCACTCTGGCTATCAATAACATCAACATCGTAATCATCAACATGTGCTTTCAGTGCGCCAGCCAGTTTCTGGCCTTCGGTTTTCGGTACAGAGATGTAGTTTTCGATATCAACGGTATCAAGAACCTGACCGCCAAAGCGTTCGCCCATCAGACCGGTGCGAATACCTTTACGTGCAGAGTACACCGCAGCCGCTGCCCCGGCAGGACCCGAACCGACGATCAGCACATCGTAAGCATCACGCTTATTCAACTCTTCCGCTGCGCGCTTTTCTGCACCGGTATCCACTTTCGCTACGATTTCAGTCAGCGTCATACGACCCTGGCCGAACTCTTTGCCGTTCATATAGACCGCCGGAACGCCCATGACGTTACGATCGGTAATTTCGTTCTGGAATGTACCGCCATCAATCGCCGTATGCTTGATGCGTGGGTTAAGTACAGACATCAGGTTGAGCGCTTGCACCACATCCGGGCAGTTATGGCAGGACAGTGAATAATACGTTTCAAACTCAAAGTCCCCGTCGAGGTCGCGGATCTGCTCCAGCAGTGACTGTGCCTCTTTTGACGGATGACCACCGGTCCACAACAGCGCCAGAACCAGAGAGGTAAACTCATGCCCCAGCGGAGAACCGGCAAAGCGCGGCCCCTGGTGAGAACCAGGATTGGTAATCAGGAACGATGGCTTACGTACGGCCAGAGTATTATCTTCTTTAAAGGTGACTTTTTCTGACAGTTCAGCAATTTCAGTCAGCAGTTCCTTGATTTCTGCCGATTTAGCGCTGTCATCCAGCGTAGCAATCAGCTCAACAGGTTTGGTCAGTTTCTCAAGATAAGCCTTGAGCTGGGTTTTCATATTTGTGTCGAGCATTATTCTTCCCTCTCTGAAAACATCATCATGCAAGCCGAATTCGCGGGGCCGCATCAATGCAACTTGCGTCATGGTGCTGGAATGAAATGGGCGCGTCTGCGCCCATTGATTGCCGGGTGGCACTTCGTTTACCCGGCCTACGGTTTCGTAGGCCTATGCAAGCGCAGCGCCGCAAGGCAAAACAGACTTAGATCTTGCCGACCAGATCTAAAGATGGCGCTAAGGTCGCTTCGCCTTCTTTCCACTTAGCCGGGCAAACTTCACCTGGGTGGGAAGCGACATACTGTGCAGCTTTAATTTTGCGCAGCAGGTCAGACGCATCACGGCCGATACCTTCAGCGGTAACTTCGATTGCCTGGATGATACCCTGCGGGTCAACAACAAATGTTGCACGGTCAGCCAGACCTTCATCTTCACGCATGTTGTCGAAGTTACGGGTCAGGGCGCCAGTCGGGTCGCCGATCATCGCATATTTGATTTTCGCGATGGTTTCAGAGCTGCTGTGCCATGCTTTGTGAGTAAAATGAGTGTCAGTAGAAACAGAGTAAACGTCCACACCCAGTTTCTGCAGTTCTTCGTAATGGTCAGCAACGTCGCCCAGCTCGGTCGGACATACGAACGTAAAATCAGCCGGGTAGAAGAAGAAGACACTCCAACGACCTTCGGTATCGTTCTCGGTTACTTCGATGAACTCACCGTTTTTGAACGCCTGGTTTTTGAAAGGTTTAATTTTGGTATTAATCAAAGACATCTGTACTTCCTCCGTGTTTTCGTTGAGGGATAAGTTAACGAAAATCATTGATAAGGGCTAATGCGTTTCCTTTATCAAATCAATAAGCGTTAACTAACAACCGACTCAACCGCATGGTGTAAACCCTATTCTAAAAGTAAAAAAGGCTCCCTTTGCAGGGAGCCTCATTACCCGAGTTACCCGCAAGTAACTTCAGTGCCAGCAGAACTGGCTATGTGTTGCGCTCTACATTACCTTAACCAAGGTCGTAACAGCGATTGGGATTACATCACCCAACTACCGAAAGGGCAATCGACAGACTGTCGATCTTACCTATGGCTGCGATAGGTTTTGCAACTTAACTCCCTTTCCTTCTAATTTTATAAGGAAAATCAATGTTTAAACGTACATTACTCTTAGCTCTGCTCCCTGCAGTCGTCCACGCTGAAGAGCTTCCTGCCCCCGTGAAAGCGATTGAGAAACAGGGCATTACGATTCTGAAGTCGTTCGACGCCCCGGGAGGCATGAAAGGTTATCTGGGCAAATATCAGGACATGGGGGTCACTATCTATGTGACGCCTGATGGAAAACAGGCGATCTCCGGCTATATGTATAACGAGAAAGGTGAAAACCTGAGTAATGCGCTGATAGAAAAAGAGATCTATGCCCCTGCCGGGCGCGAGATGTGGCAACGCATGGAAAAAGCGTCGTGGATTCTGGATGGCAAAAAAGACGCGCCAGTTATTGTGTATGTGTTTGCCGATCCCTTCTGTCCCTATTGTAAACAGTTCTGGCAGCAGGCGCGCCCGTGGGTGGACGCCGGTAAAGTCCAACTGCGCACGTTGCTGGTTGGCGTAATAAAACCCGAAAGCCCGGCAACCGCTGCGGCCATTCTGGCAAGCAAGGACCCCGCTAAAACCTGGTACGACTATGAAGCCTCCGGCGGCAAAATGACGCTGGCACTGCCAGCAAACCCGCCTGCCGAGCAAATGAAGACGCTGAATATCAACCAAAAACTAATGGACGATTTAGGCGCCAATGTCACACCCGCCATTTATTACATGAGCAAAGATAATACCCTGCAACAGGCAGTAGGTTTGCCCGATAAAGAGAAGCTGGATATTATCATGGGAGCCAAATAAATATACGCAACGAATGATTGATATTATTTTCATATCAATCATTCTTCTTTTCTATATCAATTAACCCGTTAGCACTTTTTACCGAAAAAATAACCCTGCCTGTGCTATTTTAAGTAGTAGTAAACTATTCATTAAGTTTTACATGTATATGAAACGATAATGCATTACAACTTATACATAACAAAATGAAATATTTCACAACTAAACTAAAACAGGAATTAGCGTATGGCTAACCTTTACGACCTCAAAAAATTCGATCTGAACCTGCTGGTTATTTTCGAGTGTATCTATCAGAATCTGAGCATAAGCAAAGCCGCCGAAACGCTGTTTATTACCCCCTCAGCCGTTAGCCAGTCGCTACAAAGGCTTCGCACTCAATTCAATGATCCTTTGTTTATTCGGGCAGGGAAAGGTATTACGCCTACCGTAACGGCGGTCAATCTACACCATCACCTTGAGAACAATCTCAACAGTCTGGAAGAAACAATAAATATCATGCACAGCTCCAGTCTGAAGAAAAAATTCGTCATTTACAGTCCGCAAATTATCAACAATGCCTACATAAGTGAGTTAATTAAATCTATCAGGGAAGACAAATATGTTGAAATTGAACATCGTGATATTCTGATAACATCGGAAACCGCTGAAGACTTACTCGCCTACCGTAAAGCGGATGTTGTCATCACGACATCACCGATCGTTAACCGCTCAATTATATGCACCCCATTCAGGACAATTGAGACCGTATTGGTCTGTGGCAAAAACCACCCCAGAATAAATGAAAAAACAACGTTAAATGAAATACTGGAAGAACAGTTTTCGTGGTTTCTCTCTGACGATGCAGGTGTAAAAGAGTACCAGTCGGAAACAAATGCTTTTCTCGCCAATCGTAAAACCGGGTTCTCTAGTGATTCACTGATGTCAATTATCAACATTATATCCATTACAGATATCATTGGTTTCATTCCTAAATCAACCTTTGAATTATATTCACCATTATTCAATTTAAAGAAAATCAAAACAGATATTAAGCCACCATCAATGAATCTATTTTTAATGTACAACCGGGCCTCACTTAACAACAAAAACTTTGAGAATTCCATAGCAAAAATAAATAAAAAAACCGAAAAAAGCGACACATCAAAGAACTATACATGAACTAAATAAAAAAATTTTTTAAATACATTAAGTGAATGTATTTAAAGGTTGCACGCTTCGTAAATTGGCATATCTTATTCAAAGTATACATTAGAGATGTTACTCTTTTATTCTTTCAGTATGGACTTGCTATGTCTGTTTACAAAATCCCTCTGAGTCAGAGCGTGCTGGAAGCCGCTCAGGAACGCATTACCTGGACTTTGGAAACACTGCCTCGCGTGTGCGTTTCACTGTCTGGAGGGAAAGACTCCGGGCTCATGATGCATCTCACCGCCACTCTTGCACGCCAGTTACATAAAAAAATAAGCGTATTGTTTATTGACTGGGAAGCCCAGTTCTCTTGTACTATCGACTATGTTGAAGCGCTACGAGAACACTATTCTGACGTTATAGAACGTTTTTATTGGGTAGCAATACCGCTCACCACCCAAAATTCTCTCTCACAATTTCAACCGGAATGGCAGTGTTGGGAACCCAATACACAATGGGTGCGGCAACCACCAGCAGATGCGATTACCGATCCCAGTTTCTTTCATTTCTACCAACCCGGCATGACCTTTGAACAATTCGTTCGTGAGTTCGCTGACTGGTTTTCAGAAAAACGTCCTGCGGCAATGATGGTGGGCATCCGTGCCGACGAATCATATAACCGTTTTGTCGCCATTGCCCATTCACGTAAGCAACGTTTTGCCGATGACAAACCGTGGACTACCGCCGCACCGGGAGGACACACCTGGTATATCTATCCGGTGTATGACTGGAAAACAGCCGATATATGGACATGGTTTGCGAAAACAAAAATGCCATGCAACCCCCTGTATAACCTGATGTACCAGGCTGGCGTGCCAACACGATATATGCGCATTTGCGAACCCTTTGGCCCGGAACAACGCCAGGGACTGTGGCTGTATCATGTTATTGAGCCACAGCGATGGGCAGCCATGTGCACCCGGGTTAGCGGCGTTAAAAGCGGCGGAATATACGCCGGCCATGACAACCATTTTTACGGCCACCGGAAAATATTAAAACCTGAGCATTTAAGCTGGCAAGCGTACGCCATGCTGCTATTAGACAGCATGCCGCAACAGACCGCAGAGCACTACCGCAACAAAATTGCCGTCTATTTACAGTGGTACAAGAAAAATGGGATCGATAATATTCCTCAAACCCAGGAAAACGATATTGGTTCTAAAGATATCCCCTCATGGAGACGGATCTGCAAAGTACTGCTGAATAATGACTACTGGTGTCGGGCACTCTCATTCAGTCCCACAAAAATGAAAAACTATCAGCGTTATAACGAACGTATGAAAACCAAACGCCAGGAATGGGGGATCTTATGCAACGACGACTAACTCAGGAACTCACCGGTTTTCTTTCTGGCCTTTCAGAAGAAGAACGAATTGAAGCAATCAATGAATTCAGGATGGCAATCCATAGCGTCAGCCCTTTCCGTGAAGAACCGGTAGACTGCGTTCTGTGGATCAAAAACAGCGCTATTTCGCCAAATGATTACAACCCAAATAACGTTGCGCCGCCGGAGAAAAAGCTACTGCTGAAATCCATTGAAGCCGATGGCTTCACACAACCGATCGTCGTGGTTCAATCAACCCCGGAAGAATATGAAATCGTCGACGGATTCCATCGACATGAAATCGGCAAAAACAAATCATCACTAAAATCACGCCTGAAAGGTTATCTGCCCGTTGCCTGTCTGCAACGCGGGCGTCATGAGCGCATGGCGGCAACAATCCGCCACAATCGTGCCCGTGGGCGGCATCAAATCCATGCTATGTCGGAAATCGTTCGTGAATTATCACAATTAGGCTGGAGCGAAGAGAAAATCGGTAAAGAACTGGGAATGGATAGCGACGAAGTCTTACGTTTGAAGCAAATCAACGGTCTGCAAGAATTATTTGCCGACCGTCGATTCTCTAAAGCCTGGACGGTGAAGTAGCGAAATCGCGTCACTACAGCGTAACCAGGCGTTCTGCCGCTGCCAGCAGCGTCGATTCTTGCTTAGCAAAACACAGGCGAATCAGCTTATGTGGGAAAGGATCGGCGCAGAAAACGGACAGCGGTATCGCCGCCACGCCGACCTCTTTAGTCAGCCATTGGCAAAACGCCACATCGTTGAGATCAGAAACAGCACTGTAATCAATCAGCAAAAAGTACGTCCCTTCGCAGGGTAGTATTTCCAGCCGACTGTCACGCAGCGCATTCACCAGCACATCACGTTTTCTCTGATAAAACGCGGGCAGCTCACGGTAGTGCGTCGGATCTTCGCGCAGCATATCCGCCAGCGCCAGTTGTGCCGGCGTGTTGACCGAGAAGGTTAAATACTGATGGACCTTACGTAACTCCGCGCTGATAGCCGGTGGCGCAACACAGTACCCCACTTTCCAGCCCGTCATATGATAGGTTTTGCCAAATGATGAAACGGCAACTGCGCGCGCCCTTAGTTGCGGATGCGCCAGCACGCTGGCATGCCCATGCGTGGCAAAACAGATATGCTCGTAGACTTCGTCACTGACAACATAAATCTCATGCCGGTTAATAGCCTGCCATAACGCCTCAAAGTCCGCCTTCTGCCATACCGTAGCCGAGGGGTTATGCGGTGTATTTAGGATCACCAGCCGGGTGCGGTCACTGATTAGCGCAGCAAATTCCTGCCAGTCGACGCGAAAAGACGGCGGTTGCAGCGCGATGCGTTTAACCTCGCCGCCGGATAATTCGATCGCGGGCGCATAGCTGTCGTAGCTCGGGTCAAAACAGATCACCTCATCGCCAGGCCGTACCAGTGCCGTGATCGCGGCGTACAATGCTTCCGTTGCCCCCGCAGTAACGGTCACTTCGCTATTTGCGTCGGGTCTATAGCCGTACAACTGCGCGGTTTTATCCGCAATGGCCTCTCGCAGCGGCTGTACGCCCGTCATCGGCGCATACTGGTTTGCGCCATGCGCGACGTGATACGCCAGACGTTCTTGTAAAAAGAGTGGACCATCAAAATCAGGAAATCCCTGCGAGAGGTTAATGGCCTGGTGCTGCTGCGCCAGCGCGCTCATTTGCGTGAAAATAGTGGTGCCCAGATTAGGCAGTTTGCTTTTCGGAATCAGCGGGTTATTACTCATTATTGTTATCCCAGCGTGTAATGTTGTGGTTGAAGCCACTATAGCACGATGCTAGTATTTGGCAATCAAGACGTTCAGACGTCCATATAAAAATAACCTGCCTGGACAGGACAGCCAAAAGGACAACACAACATGAGTAATACCGAGATTCGCGTCGTCACCGGCCCGGCTAACTATTTTTCCCATCGCGGCAGCCTGTCGAGACTCAACGATTTTTTCACAAAGGATCAACTCTCACGCGCCGTCTGGGTATATGGTGAGCGCGCCATCAATGCAGCCCGGCCTTATCTGCCAGAGGCCTTTCATCTTGCCGAGGCTAAGCGCCTACTGTTTACGGGACATTGCAGCGAAACCGATGTTACTCAACTGGCAAAAGAGTCGGGAGAGAATCGCAGCGTGGTGATTGGCGTGGGTGGAGGAACATTGCTCGACACCGCTAAAGCGTTGGCCCGTCGTCTGGATTTGCCGTTTGTCGGTATTCCTACGATTGCGGCGACCTGCGCTGCCTGGACGCCGCTGTCCGTGTGGTACAACGATGCAGGTCAGGCGCTGCATTTTGAAATTTTCCCTGATGCCAATTTCCTCGTGCTGGTCGAACCCGAGATCGTTCTCAATGCGCCAGAGGAATATCTACTGGCAGGTATCGGCGACACGCTAGCGAAGTGGTACGAGGCCGTCGTACTTGCGCCTCAGCCGGAAAACCTGCCATTAACTGTTCGTCTGGGTATCAATGCCGCACAGACGATCCGCGACATCCTACTGGAAAGCAGCGAGCAGGCGCTGGCAGATAAGCAGCGTGGTGAACTGACCCGTGCGTTTTGCGACGTGGTGGATGCGATCATTGCTGGCGGTGGTATGGTTGGTGGTCTGGGCGAGCGCTACACCCGCGTGGCGGCGGCGCATTCTGTTCACAATGGCCTGACCGTCCTCCCACAAACAGAGAAGTTTTTACATGGCACTAAAGTGGCGTACGGCATCCTGGTGCAGAGTGCGTTGTTGGGACAAGATGCTGTGCTGGCGCAGTTAATTACCGCCTATCAGCGCTTCAATCTGCCAACCCGATTAGCTCAACTGGACGTGGATATCAATAATCGCGCAGAAATCGACAAAGTGATTGCGCACACCCTGCGCCCGGTGGAGTCCATTCACGCCCTGCCGGTAACGTTAACGTCGGAGACACTGCGCGCAGCATTCGAAAAGGTAGAGTCGTTTACGGTATGACTATGGTGCAGGTTGCCTGATGGCGGCTTCGCCTTTTCAGGCCTACGGTCAAAGCATTGTTGTAGGCCGGATAAGCGTTAACGCCATCCGGCAAAAAATCAACAGCACTTCGCGCCGCCTTTCCCCCCATAGCGCGCATCCTGGCGCTCGCGGAAAAACTCTTCGTAGGTCATTGGCGTTTGGTCCGGATGCGTGACGCGCATATGTTCAACATAGTTGTCGTAATCCGGCACACCGATCATTAACCGGGCGGTTTGACCTAAATACTTCCCGGCTTTGGCGAGTGTTTCAAACATAGTGATTCCCTGTCGTACAAACGCCCTCCCCGTTCAGGAGAGGGCTCATTGGTTAAGAGAATATTAGTGCGCGCCTTTCGCCTGCGCCACGATCTCTTCGACATTCTCAGGCATCGGCTCGTACGGCGTCTCTTTCGACGTTGGTTTGTCCTCTTTCAACGCTGCCAGCGCAGTTTTGATGGAGAACAGACCCAGCACCACAACGACTACCATGAAGAAGATGGTGAGACCCGCATCCAGGCGGTTGTTAAACACCAGCTGCGTCAGCTGCGACTGGGTGTACTGCGCCGGAATGTTACCGCTGTCGATCATCGCCTGGAATTTGTTGGCGATAGCCAGGAAGCCGATTTTCGCATCCGGGCTAAACGCTTTCTGCCAGCCGGCAGTCAGGGTACAAATCAGCAGCCAGGCGGTTGGCACCAGCGCCACCCATGCGTAGCGCTGGCGTTTCATCTTGAATAGCACCACCGCACAGAGCATCAACGCCATACCGGCCAGCATCTGGTTGGCGATACCAAACAGCGGCCACAGGGTGTTAATACCGCCCAGTGGATCCACCACGCCCTGGTGCAGGAAGTAACCCCAGGCCAGTACGCACAGCGCCGTCGCCAACAGGTTCGCTGGCAGCGAATCGGTACGTTTCAGCCCTGGTGACACCACGCCCAGCAGATCCTGCAGCATAAAGCGCGCGGCGCGCGTACCGGCGTCTACTGCCGTCAGAATAAACAGGGCTTCAAACAGAATGGCGAAGTGATACCAGAATGCCACATCCATCATGCCACCCAGCGCACCGTGCAGAATATACGCCATGCCCACCGCCAGCGTCGGCGCGCCGCCTGCACGGGAGATAATGGATTGTTCGCCGACATCGTTCGCGATCTGATGCAGCGTATCAGGCGTGATAACAAAGCCCCAACTGCTCACGACCTGTGCCGCTGACGCAACCACATCGGTGGTTCCGGCAGGTGCCAGTACCGCCATCGGGCTGTTCATCGCAAAGTAGACGCCCGGATCGATAACACAGGCCGCTACCAGCGCCATAATGGCGACAAAGGATTCCATCAGCATCCCGCCATAGCCGATAAAACAGGCCTGACCTTCATTCGCCAGCATCTTCGGCGTGGTGCCGGAGGCAATCAGCGCGTGGAAACCAGAGACTGCGCCGCAGGCGATGGTAATAAACAGGAACGGGAACAGGTTACCGCTCCAGACCGGGCCGGTACCGTCAACAAACTTGGTCAACGCAGGCATGGTCAGCGTCGGGCGCATTATCAGGATCCCTACCGCCAGACCCACAATGGTGCCGATTTTCAGGAAGGTAGAAAGGTAATCACGCGGTGCCAGCAGCAGCCAGACCGGCAGCACGGCAGCCACGAAACCGTAACCCACCAGCATCCAGGTCAGCTGTACACCGGTAAAGTCAAAATAAGGGGCCCAGGTAGGACTCTCCGCCACCCAGCCACCGGAAATAATGGCAAATACCAGGAACACCAGACCGATGACCGACACTTCGCCAATGCGACCCGGGCGCAGATAACGCAGGTAAATCCCCATAAAAATCGCCAGCGGGATAGTGAACGCTACGGTGTAAGTTCCCCACGGGCTGTGGGTTAGCGCTTTCACGACAATCATCGCCAGTACCGCGAGGATAATCACCATGATCATAAAACAGGCCACCAGCGCAATGACGCCTGCCGTTGGGCCCATCTCTTCTTTCACCAGTTCGCCAAGGGAACGACCATCGCGACGGGTAGAAACAAACAGCACCATAAAGTCCTGCACCGCGCCGGCCAGCACTACCCCGGCGAGCAGCCAGATCATCCCCGGCAGATAGCCCATTTGCGCCGCCAGCACCGGTCCTACTAACGGACCCGCTCCGGCAATCGCTGCAAAATGGTGACCAAACAGTACTTTTTTATCGGTGGGAACATAGTCCAGACCGTCGTTATGACGCACGGCTGGCGTCATACGCGTCGGGTCCAGCGCCAGTACATTTTTCGCGATGTACAGGCCATAGAAACGGTAAGCGATAAGGTAGACACAGACCGACGCCACGACTATCCACAACGCGTTGATCTGTTCACCACGGTTTAATGCGATATAGCCGAGGGCAAATGCTCCCATTACGGAGAGCACTGTCCAGACGAGGTACTTCCCTGATTTATTCATAGTTGTTATCCGTTGTCCTATCCAGAGAGATGTTACATTTTGTTTCTATAACATCTTTTCTAGATTTAACAACCTGACAACCATGCAAACCCGAAGTATCACTGAGTATTTACATTGCATTGTTAACTAGATCACTTCATTTACCTGTTAACCCTGCAATTTCATTTTACTTTGCCGGGTGACTTCACCCCATCACCGCCGTGCCTAAACGGCAGGTGCAGCAGCGCCGCCCCTGTTCATCAAAGATGACGATTTCCCAGCTTTGATTCTGTCGCCCAAGATACAACGGCTGGCACACACCGCGCACTTTCCCCTGCGATACTGCGCGGTGATGCGTGGCGTTCAACTCAGTTCCCACCACACACTGCCCGTCTCGAGTCATCAGATAACCCGCCATTGACCCCAACGTTTCCGCCAGAGCCGCCGACGCGCCGCCGTGCAGCAAACCAAACGGCTGATGCGTACGCTCATCCACCGGCATTTCGGCTTCCAGCACATCATCACTCAGTCGGGTATAAACCATGCCCAGATGCGCCACCATGGTGTTCTGACTGGTGGCATTCAGTTCATCCAGCGTTAAATGACGTTTCCAGATCATCGTCATGCCCCCAGCGTGGAGCCGCCGTCCACCACAATATCCTGCAACGTAATGTGGCTGGCCAGATCGGAGGCGAGGAATAAAATCGTGTTGGCGATCTCCTGCGGCCGGGCGATTTTCCCCAACGGAATGCCGAGCTTAAACTGCTCGCCAAACCCTCGAATACGCTGCTGTTCCGCATCATCACTGACCCACAACGTACGCTGCATGTCGGTATCGGTCGAGCCTGGCGAAACCACATTGCAGCGCACGCCGCTGCCCGCCAGTTCAAGTCCCACGGTTAGCGCCAGGCTTTTCAGCGCGGCTTTTGACGCCCCATAAGCACTCATGCCGATACGCGGCGTGTGCGCCGCATCCGATGCGACGGTGACAATTGCCCCACCCCGCTGGCGACGAAACTGCGCCATCGTCTGCTGAAACAAATTGAATGCTCCGCCCACGTTGACGGCAAAGGTTTGCTGCCAGTCCTCCACGCTCAGCGCGTCGGTTGGTCCCATACGCAGGATCCCTGCGGCGTTCACCAGTATGTCGAGACGCCCGGTATTCGCCAGCAAACGCTCGCATACCTGCGCCACCTGCTGCGCGTTCGCCACGTCCATCACCTCAGTGGCAAAGGGATACTCTGCCAGCGCGAACTCGCGGTCGAAGCCCGTAACCTGTGCCCCGGCATCAACAAACGCCAGCGCCGTGGTGTAGCCAATGCCTTTTCCCGCGCCGGTTATCCAGACGGTTTTCCCTGTGAAGTCAAATCCGGCCATCACTTCACCTCGCGGGAGAGCAGCGTCCACCAGGCGTCAATGGTCGGTTTTTTCGCCAGCATCACAAAGTCGATATCGCCATGCACTTTCCGCCAACGGGCCGCCAGCGCCATCATACGTACTGAGTCCAGACCGTAATCGATTAAGTTTTCGTCATCCATTGGCTCTTCAGACTCATCGAGTAGCGGCAGAATCACGCTGCGCAGCGCATCTTTACTGTCCGGAACAGACGTCGGCAGTAACTCCTGGGTCATCACCACGCGACCGGAACGCCCCGCCACGTATTTCAGCGACATCAGGTGTTCATCACGGCTAAAGTCCGCCAGCGCATCTGCGACCATAAACGGCTTAATATCACGCATGAAGGCATCAGTCGCGGTGGTCATGCAGCCAATATGCGCATACACGCCGGTGATGATCAGCTGGTTACGTCCAGTGTCTCTTAGCATCTGCTCCAGCGGTGAACGATGAAACGCGCTGTAACGCCATTTAACCAGAATGGTATCCGCTTCGTCCGGTGCCAGCGCATCGACGATTTTTTGCTGTTCAGGCGAGCGCGTCAGGCCGGGTCCCCACATATCGTTCAACAACGCACGGTCTTCATCGCTTTGTTCTTTCGGCTGCGCAGTGTAATAGACCGGAATATTATGTGCTTTACAGTACTGACGCAGCGCGGCGATGTTGGCCACTACCTGTTCCATCATCGGGCAGTTCTCGCCCCAAAAGCCGATAAAATAGTCCTGCATGTCGTGGATTAGCAGCGCGGCGCGTTCTGGTTCAAATGCCCAGTCAACTTTATTTGCCGGAACATCAAGCGCCGTTGGCAGCGCATAAGCCTGCAGTTTAGGGATTGCCATTTCTTCTTCTCCTTCAGGCCGGTGAACGTGATGCCAGCCACTGACGTAATTGTTTTTTATCCACTTTGCCTACCGGGGTCAGCGGCAATGACTCAACGCACTCGACACGGTCCGGCAATTTGAATTCCGCCACGCCCTGTTCGCGCAGAAAACGACGCACCTGTACCGCGCGCAGCGGCTCTTTCACCACCAGGCAGGCGCAGCTTTTCTCGCCCATCAGTTCGTCATCCACACTGACCAATGCCGCATGAATCACCGCCGGATGGCGCAGTAACAAGTTTTCGATTTCTTCGGCAGCGATCTTCTCCCCGCCGCGGTTAATCTGATCTTTCTCGCGCCCCTGCACGGTGATGTAACCATCCCGATCGATGGCGATCAGATCACCAGAGCAATAGAATCCGTTAGCATCAAACGCGCTGGCATTGTGTTCAGGGCTATTGAAGTAACCCCGGAAGGTGTACGGGCCACGCGTCATCAGGCGTCCGGTCTCGCCCTGTGGTAAAGGATTACCGTCAGCGTCTGCCACCCAAACCTCATCGTCAGGGCACATCGGACGGCCCTGGGTATTGATGATGCGCTCGGGACTGTCGTCCAGACGGGTGTAGTTCACCAGCCCTTCCGCCATACCGAAGACCTGCTGCAACTGGCAGCCTATTTCCGCCGGAATGCGAGCGGCAAGCGAAGCCGAAAGCCGCGCGCCTCCCACCTGCAACAGTTTCAGCGAAGCCAGTTGTGCGTTACTGCCCCACTCCTGAATTGCCTGCAGCCACAGACTCACCGCTGGCGGTACCAACGCCGTAACGTTTACCTGATGCTGTTCAATCAACGGAAAGCACAACGTCGCGCTCGGGTCTGCCGCCAGCACCACTGTTCCACCCGCGAGGAAAACGCCCAGCGCGCCAGGCGAACTCATGGCGTAGTTATGCGCCGCTGGAATAGCGCACAGATAGCGCGTTTCTCCAGTGAAATGGCAAATCTCGTTGCTGCGGCGCACGCTGTAGTAGTAATCATTGTGGGTACGCGGGATCAGCTTTGGCGTCCCGGTCGTGCCGCCGGAAAGCTGGAAATACGCCACTTCATCGGCAGGCGATGGCGTGGCGGTAAACGCCGTTGCGGGTTGGCTTATAGCCGTTTGCAGATTGTGTTCGCCGTCATCATTGAGCAACTGGACCACGCGCACTGAATTGTGTTCGGCAACAAAGGTATTCAGAAACTCGTCGTCACTGAATAACGCATGCTGGCGATCGGCAATCAGTAACGCCGGTTTAATTTGCGCTGCGTAGGCGTTGAGTTCGTTACGCTGATGGCTAAACAGTGCCAATACGGGAGCCACGCCCAGTTTGAGCAGTGCGAAGAAAGTGATATACAGCTCAGCCACGTTGCCTAACTGCACCAGTGCGGTCTCGCCGGATTTGATCCCCTGACAACGCAGGCTACAGGCAAGATTATCCGTCGCCTGATTTAACTGGCGGTAGCTAAGATGGCGTTCCCCGTCAATCACCGCCGTCTGGTCGCAATCGGCGTGGCGGGTCAGAATGTCGGTCAGCGGCAAATCCTGCCAGTAGCCTTTTTCACGGTAGCGGCGGGCAAACTCTTCCGGCCAACGGGTGAAAGGAATACTCATTATTGCTCCTTAGAGCCTGTCGATAAGGCCTGAATAGCCTGGTAGACCAGGCGCTTAATGCAGTCCAAAAACATTCAACATGGTGGATAGCTTGGCACCTGTTTCACGCCACTCCGCAATCGGTGACGAGGCGGGCACAATGCCGGCTCCGGCGAAAAAACGTACCTGATTACTCAGCAGTTTCGCACAGCGGATCGTCACGACCCATTCGCCGTTGCCCTGCGAATCACACCAGCCAACAATGCCGCCGAAAAGTTCGCGATCGAACGGCTCCAGTTCGGCGATAAGTTTACGTGCGACCTGATGCGGGAAGCCACTTAGCGCCGGTGTTGGATGCAGCAGACAAGCCAGCGTCAGTGCGTTTTCCTGGGCATTGGCTTTACCTTCAAACGGGGTACCGAGATGCCAGAGCGTGGGCGTGGTGACCAGTTGCGGAGACGAAGGAAGTTGCAACTCACTGCTGCGATCACGCAGAACCGCTTTCATCGCCTGGGTGACCAGTTCGTGTTCATGGCGATCTTTCTCGGAAGCTAACAGACGGATCCCAGCCTCCCGGTCCAGAACATCGTCCGGTTGGCGACGCGCAGATCCCGCCAGCGGCAGCGAACTGAAATGGTCGCCTTCTTTGCGTAACAGCAATTCTGGGCTGGCGCCGATCAGTACACCGCCATCGTCGATGGGCACATGGAAGTTGTAGCTTGCCGGGTTTTGCGCTACCAGCCGCTCCAGCAGCGCACCACTGTCGATATTGGCGTCGGCGGTCACATCAATCAGGCGAGACAGCACCACTTTGTCGACTTCCGGGGTTGCCGTCAGCGCCGCTGCTCTGGCGACCATATCTTCGAAAAAATCCTGCTCAGGAATCGATTTACGCTCAACGACATTCAGCGACTGATGGGCAGTAAAGTAACGTGCTGATTGCTGCTTTGCCGTGCGTGAGAAGCTTTGCCATGATTTAGGAATAAACAGCGACGAGGGCTGGCGGGTGTCAAAGGGAATGGCCCCTACCATAATGGGGTTTGCGATGCCCTGCGATTTGGCCTGCGCAAACAGTGCGTGCATTTTCTGTTGGAATGGGCTGTCTGGTGAATCACCATCAATTGCCGGTTCCGCATAGCGGGCGAAGCATCCTGACGTCGTAAAACTACGATACGGCGACATAAAGAAAAAACTGTCGGGAGCGAGAGTTGCCATAGTCTGCGTTTTTTCCTCGGCCAGTGACGTGTCCATATCATCCTCCATAAAATGATAAAGGCTTTAATAATGATTATCATTTATATTTTCGGTCGCTAACCTAAAAGCAAAGCGTCAGTATGTCAACTCTTGTGGTAACACAATGTGCGACTTAGGCTTGCATCCCTGACGCGTAACAATGAAAATGAGAAGCATTAACCACATTGATAACAGGAAGCTTATTTGTGAGATTTTCCGCGTTTTACCGCACTGCGCTGTTACTGGTTGGACTCGTTATTTCAGGAATTTCTTTAAGCCATGCCGCTGACTGGCCACGCCAGGTTACCGACAGCCGCGGCACGCACACGCTGGAACATAAGCCACTGCGCATTGTGTCCACCAGCGTCACGCTCACCGGTTCTCTGCTCGCTATTGATGCGCCTATCATTGCCAGCGGTGCCACGACACCGAATAACCGTATTGGTGATGCTCAGGGCTTTTTACGCCAGTGGAGCGACGTCGCCAAAGAACGCAAACTGAGCCGCCTGTATATTGGCGAGCCGAGCGCCGAAGCCGTTGCAGCACAAATGCCGGATCTGATTCTGGTCAGCGCCACCGGGGGAGATTCCGCGCTTGCACTGTACGATCAACTGTCCACCATAGCCCCTACGCTTATCATTAATTACGACGACAAAAGCTGGCAGTCACTGCTGACACAATTAGGTGAAATCACCGGGCAGGAGCAACAGGCAGCGGCGCGTATTGCTGAGTTTGATAAGCAACTGCTCGCGGTAAAGCAACGTATCACCCTGCCGCCACAGCCAGTCAGTGCGCTGGTGTATACCGCAGCCGCACACAGCGCCAACCTGTGGACGCCGGAGTCCGCGCAAGGCAAGCTGATGGAACAGCTCGGTTTCACGCTGGCACCACTACCTGCCGGACTACATACCAGCCAGAGCCAGGGTAAACGTCACGATATTATCCAGCTTGGTGGTGAAAACCTGGCGGCGGGTCTGAATGGCGAAGCGCTGTTCCTGTTTGCAGGCGACAGCAAAGATGCCGATGCGATTTACGCTAATCCACTGCTGGCGCATCTGCCTGCTGTGCAAAACAGACGCGTCTATGCGCTGGGCACGGAAACCTTCCGTCTCGACTACTACAGCGCAACGCTGCTGCTGCAACGTCTGTCGGCTCTGTTTTAATGGTCAGTGCCGGATGCGGCTAACGCCTTATCCGGCCTACAATCCGTAGAGCATAACGCGATCAGACATTCACGGGAACCTGCCGGAATCGGCGCACTTCTCCCAACAACAGCAGCAGTAAAAGACCGACAATCACCAACCCAAATCCACTGACGCTTGCCGAGGCCGCAGGCGTCATCATCGCCCCCAGCCCCCCTAACAGCGCCGCGCCAATCGCATCGCCGGTGACGTTCTGTGCGGTCCACAAACCGTTAATTCGCCCGAGCATCGCTTCCGGCGTCTGCGTCTGTAACAGGGTGTACTGCAACAAAGAACTGACCGCACTCAGCCAGCCAAACAGCGCCAGACAAACCACACCGAGCTGCCAAACGGGCATCAAGCCAAACAGACCGATAGCTAGGAAAGAGGCCACAGTTGATGCCAGCATAATCAGACCCGGACGCACGCTGTGTGCCAGTTGCCCACTGGTTAAAGCCCCGATGGCCGCGCCCAGGGGAATAGCCGCATACAGTAACCCAATCTGTGCGCTCGACATCTGCCAGTTTATCGCCAGCGCCGGATACAGCACGCGCACGGCGCTCGCCATGGTCAACAGACCGCCAAGCAGCGCAATGCCGCCAATCAGCGGGCTGGCAAGCAGAAAGCGAAATGCTGCCAGCAGCGATTTCAGAGGATGCTCGCGCGGCTGCGGCGGAGGCGGTAATGCGGGAAGGCTCAACAACGGCAGCAAGGTAATAAATGTACCCGCCGCCGCCAGGCCGTAGTTCCAGGCCACGCCACCGGTCGCCAGCAACACCCCACCAAGCATTGGCGAAATCACCGATCCCAGACGCACAGTCAGCATGGTAATCGCCCCGGCCTGCATCAGATTTTCACGCCCGACCAGCGCCGGCGTCGCCGCCAGCAACGCAGTGACACCCAGCGAGGCGAAAAAGCCATCCCATAAACCAAGAACATAGATAGCCAGCAACGACGGTTCGGGCAGCAGCGCGTTCAGACACAGGCCAATAAAACCGATCCCACAGGTTCCGCGAGCCAGCAGGATCACCTTTTTGCGCTCATAGCGATCGGCCAGTACGCCGCCCACCATCAGACCAATAAACATGGCGCTCCCGGTCAGCGTAACCGACAAACCGACCTGCCAGGTCGACTGCGTCATCATCTGGATCTGTACCGGGACCGCAACCCCCAATAGCCCCAGAGAGACAATGGAAATAAAACGGGCGAGGAAGACGGCGCGAAATGCAGGATGGGTCTTTAACAGGCTGAGATTAAGCAGCCAGGATTGTCGATTCATTACAGAGCCTTACCAGGTACTTTTTCAATATCCATTCAATGGCTGCACATGCTAACATATCCAAATAAGATCGATAACGATAATTACTATCATTATCAGGGAAGTTGATATGTCATGCTCTATTTCCGTGACACGCGCCTTCGCCGTGCCCGGACTGTTGTTACTACTTGTTCTCACCACGGCATTAAGTCTGGTTATTGGCGCAAAGTCGCTGCCCACCTCCGTGGTATTTGATGCACTCACCGGCAGTTGTCAAAGCGCCGATTGCACCATCGTGCTGGACGCGCGACTCCCGCGTACGCTGGCAGGGCTCCTCGCAGGTGGTGCACTGGGCCTGGCGGGTGCGCTGATGCAAACGCTCACGCGAAACCCTCTCGCCGATCCCGGTATTCTGGGCGTCAACTCTGGTGCCAGCTTTGCTATTGTGCTGGGGGCCGCACTGTTCGGCTTCTCCTCTGCGCAAGAACAACTGCTGATGGCTTTTGCCGGTGCGCTGGTCGCATCGCTGATCGTGGCATTTACCGGCAGTCAGGGCGGCGGGCAGCTCAGCCCGGTACGTCTGACATTGGCCGGTGTTGCGCTGGGTGCTGTTCTGGAAGGATTATCCACAGGCATCGCCCTGCTCAACCCGGACGTCTACGACCAGTTGCGTTTCTGGCAAGCCGGTTCACTGGATATCCGCAGCCTGCAGACGCTGAAAGTCGTGCTGATCCCGGTCCTGATGGCCGGTGCTGTCGCGCTGTTCCTCAGCCGTGCTCTGAATAGCCTCAGTCTGGGAAGCGACACCGCAACGGCGTTGGGGAGCAAAGTTGCGCGTACCCAGTTTATTGGCCTGTTGGTGATTACCGTACTGTGCGGAAGTGCGACCGCCATCGTCGGCCCTATCGCCTTTATCGGCCTGATGATGCCGCATATGGCACGCTGGCTGGTGGGCGCAGATCATCGCTGGTCGCTGCCCGTCACTCTGCTGGCCACCCCTTCTCTGCTGTTGATTGCCGATATCATCGGTCGTCTGATTGTGCCCGGCGAGCTGCGCGTCTCGGTCGTCAGCGCGTTTATCGGCGCGCCGGTGCTTATCTTTCTGGTACGCCGTAAATCGCGCGGGGGTGGCGCATGATGCACCTCTCCCGTCGCCTGATTGTCAGTTGTCTGCTGCTGGTCGTCGGTTGCCTGGCCGTTGGATTGTGGAGCCTGCGTAGCGGTGCCGTTATGCTCGAGACCCCGCAAATTATTGCCGCCCTGTTCGGTGATGCACCGCGTAGCATTACGCTGGTGGTGACCGAGTGGAGATTACCACGCGTGTTGATGGCGCTGCTGATTGGCGCGGCGCTGGGCGTTAGCGGCGCGATATTCCAGTCATTGATGCGTAACCCGCTGGGTAGCCCGGACGTGATGGGCTTCAATACCGGTGCCTGGAGCGGCGTACTGGTGGCAATGGTGCTGTTTGGTCAGCATCTTACCGCCATCGCGCTGGCGGCAATGCTCGGTGGGATCCTGACTTCGCTGGTGGTCTGGGCGCTGGCCTGGCGCAACGGCATCGACACCTTCCGGCTGATCATCATCGGGATCGGCATTCGCGCTATGCTGGTGGCCTTCAACACCTGGCTGCTGCTGAAGGCGTCCTTAGAAACCGCGCTGACCGCCGGGCTGTGGAACGCCGGATCGCTCAACGGTCTGACCTGGGCGAAGACCTGGCCTTCTGCGCCGCTAATTATCGTGATGCTGGGGTGCGCCGCGCTGTTGGTACGCCGCCTGCGTTTACTGGAAATGGGTGATGACAGCGCCTGCGCGCTTGGAGTCAGCGTAGAGCGTTCACGTTTAATGATGATGCTGGTCGCCGTGGTGTTGACCGCTGCGGCCACCGCGCTGGCAGGACCTATCTCGTTTATTGCTCTTGTCGCCCCACACATCGCGCGTCGGCTTAGCGGCACGGCACGTTGGGGATTAACGCAGTCGGCGCTGTGCGGCGCCCTGCTACTGCTGATGGCCGATTTATGCGCTCAGCAGCTATTTATGCCTTATCAGCTTCCGGTTGGCGTTGTCACCGTAAGCCTCGGCGGTATTTACCTTATCGTCTTGTTAATTCAGGAGTCCCGCAAAAAATGACCGAATCAGTAGCCCGTTTGCGTGGCGACCAGTTAACGCTGGGTTATGGCAAGTTTACCGTGGCAGAAAACCTTAATGTCTCGATCCCCGATGGTCACTTCACTGCCATTATTGGCCCCAACGGTTGTGGAAAGTCCACGCTGCTACGTACATTGAGTCGTCTGATGACGCCCGCGCACGGCAAAGTCTGGCTCGATGGTGAACATATTCAACATTACCCCAGTAAAGAGGTCGCACGCAGAATTGGTCTGCTGGCGCAAAATGCCACCACGCCGGGCGATATTACCGTGCAGGAGCTGGTTGCTCGTGGGCGTTATCCACATCAACCTTTATTTACCCGCTGGCGTAAAGAAGATGAAATCGCGGTAACCCACGCGATGCAGGCCACGGGGATCACACATCTGGCGGCGCAAAGTGTGGATACCCTCTCCGGCGGTCAACGACAACGCGCGTGGATAGCGATGGTACTGGCACAAGAAACGTCGATTATGCTGCTCGACGAACCGACCACCTGGCTGGATATCAGCCATCAGATTGATCTGCTGGAGCTGTTGAGTGAGCTAAACCGGGAGAAAGGTTACACGCTGGCCGCCGTTCTGCACGACCTGAATCAGGCGTGTCGCTATGCCACCCATCTGATTGCACTTCGTGATGGAAAGATCGTCGCCGAGGGTGCGCCGAAAGAGATTGTCACGGCAGAGCTCATTGAAAAAATCTATGGGCTACGGTGTATGATTATCGACGATCCGGTTGCCGGAACGCCGTTAGTGGTTCCGTTAGGACGCACTGCAAACAGGTAAATCGCGCCACCTCCGCAGAGGTGGCGAGTCTATTTATTGGATATCGCTGAGCAAGTCACGCATGACTGGCCCAATCTTCTCGAAAGCCATTGGCGTAATGATATCAACGTGCGCGCAGTCCTGGCGATAAACATCCAGACTGGAAATCCACGGCGACCAACTGCGTTCCGGGCTGACTCCCGGCGGTAACGTGCGTTCAGCAACAAACAGCGTCGCGTGTCCCGCAAAAGGTACGCTATGTGCCGTACTCAGCAGTCGAACCGCATCGGCGTAGTTACCTTCAATGGCACTAAACAATGCGTCGGATGCATTGCTCTGCTGAGCAGTCAGAAACGCCTCCCGCTCACGATCAATTTCCGCCAACACTTCCGGATCGAGTCCATTGGCCTCTTTTTCCGACCAATTTTGCGTTTCCGGCGGCCAGGTATCCAGCAGGCCGAGAAACGCGATCGTTTCTCCACGCGCGTGTAATCGGGCAGCAATGCCCTGCGCCAGCGTACCGCCCAACGAGTACCCAATCAGATAATAAGGTCCATGAGGTTGCTGACGAAGTATCGTTGCCAGGTGCTGTTCGCACACCGCATCCAGGTTTTCTGCTGTCTGCATCGGGCCATCCGGTCGCGGTGACTGGATACCCATAATCGACCACTGTGGAGGAAGATAGCGTGACAACACGCTAAACTGCCAGGCGAAACCCGATGCCGGATGGAAGCAGAACAGCACAGGACCATCGCTTTCACGCAGCGGCAGCAGCGTTTCAAATCCCAGCCGTTGCGACTGCTCGTCATCATTGCTATCCAGCAATGCGCTGAGCTGTTCGACGGTCGAGGCCACCATAATCTGCCCAGGCGTTACCTGGCGCGCAAAAATGCGGCTCAACTGCGCGGCCAGCTTCATCGCCAGCAGCGAATGCCCGCCAAGCGCAAAGAAATCCGCTTCAACATCATTGACCTCGCAGCCCAGCAAGGCCGTGAACGCCTGAGCAATAGTGGTTTCAGTCCCTGCTCGCGGCGCCCGCCCTTCCTGACGTGACGTCAGTTGTGGCATTGGTAACGCTTTACGATCCAGCTTGCCGTTGGCGCTGAGCGGGAGCTCCGCCAGTTGCAGCAGCACTGTCGGTACCATATGTGCAGGCAGGGTTGCGCGCAGACTCTCGCGCAATGCCGAAATATCCAGCGGTAAACCCGATTGTGACACCAGATAGCCCACTAACTGGCGCGCATCGCCGCCTGTCGCTACCGCCTGATTGAATACGCAGGCATGGGCAACAGCATGCTCCACATCTGGTAGTTGCTGCATCACCCGATCAATCTCGCCCAGTTCAATACGCTGCCCACGAATTTTTAGCTGGTCATCACTGCGCCCAAGATATTCCACCGCACCATTTTCCAGCCAGCGCGCCACGTCTCCGGTACGATACATACGTTCGCCTGGGCTAAAGGGATCGGCAACAAAACGGCTCGCCGTCAGATCCGGACGCCCCAGATAACCTTGCGCCAGTTGGATCCCCGTCAGGTACAGGTCACCGGCGACACCAATGGGCACTGGACGCATCATGGCATCGAGGATCCGCAAACCGGTGTTCCAGACCGGATAGCCGATGGGTACGCTGTTGCCGGTTACGGCAGCGAGCTCCTCACCCCAGGCTGGATACCAGCTTACATCTACCGCCGCCTCGGTTGGCCCATACAAATTGTGCAGCGGCGCGTGGGTCAGTTGCTCCCATTCGCGGCACAATTCTGCCGGCAGCGCTTCACCGCTACAAAACACCTGTTTCAACGTGGAGCAGCTTTCCCGCGCCGTTTCTGGCGTCAGTGAGCTCACAAATGCCGCCAGCATCGACGGTACAAAGTGCGTTGTCGTCACCCCAAACGTCGCGAAGAACTGTTGCATCGCCAGCGGGTCACGATGTGCCTCTGGTTCAGCCATCACCAGTTTTGCGCCGGCAATGAAAGGCCAGAAAAATTCCCAGACCGAAACATCAAAACTGCATGGCGTTTTTTGCGCCACCACATCGTCGGCCGTCAGCGGATAGTGATTCTGCATCCATAGCAGACGGTTAACGATTGCGGTTTGCCCCACCATCACTCCTTTTGGTCTGCCCGTCGATCCGGAGGTGAAGATGATATAGGCCGTATGATTTGGTCGTGATAAAGCGAATGGTGTGTCATCTTGCTCTGGCAGCGGAGCGGTGTAGCACAGGCTTTCCAGCCCAGGGATACCGCTAAAACGAATCCGTTGTTCATCAGTGGTGATAAGCAACGTAGGTTTGGCGTCTTCCAGCATCATCCGCAGACGATCGTCCGGATATCCGGTATCCAGCGGTAACCAAGCTGCGCCCGCTTCGACGATGCCGTGCAGCGCCAGCGTCAGGAAAACGGAGCGCGGTAAGGCAACCGCCACGCTGTCCCCCGGGCGCACACCGCGTTCGCGCAGCAGTTTTGCCAGTGCCACCACCTGCTGACGCATTTCGCGATAGCTAAACTGATAGCGGGCATCGGCCAGCGCCGGGGCATCCGGTGTTTTATCGGCCTGTTGCGCCACCAGTGCGCTAAGCGTAGTGGACGGGATCTCCACGCTCGTGTCGTTAATCTTCGCCAGCCGCTCATGTTCTGTCGGTAACAACATTTCGGCGTCGCCGCAGCATAGCGACGGATTGTCGGCAAACTGCTCGATAAGCGCGATTAAACGCGAGGCATGCTGCGCCAACGTAGCGGCGTCATATCGCTGCTTATTCGCCAGAATTTCAATGCTCAGCCCACCGTTTTCATCCGGGAACAGCGCCAGCTCCAGATCGTTCACCGGTCCTGTCGCCAGCGTATGGGTGTGCGCCTGTACGCCGGGAATATTCAGCTGATAATCGAATATTTTCACGTTCAGTACCGGGCCAAACAGTGGCTCAGCCCCGGCCGCACGCCCGCTGTCACGGACAATTTGTTCGGCATCATAGCGCTGATGTCGGCGCATTTTCTTCATCTGCCCGGCCAGCCGTTGCGCAAGCGCAGGGAGACTTTCTGCTGCATCAAGTCTCACGCCAAAGGGCAGGACATTTAACACCGGTCCGGTAGCGGTAAGCGCAGCTGATCCCATACGGCGCATAAAGATAAACCCGGCAGCATAGTCCATTCGGCTGCATAAACGACCGAGCCACAATGCAACCAGCGCCAGCGCCAGATCCGCACGCTGAACATCTGGCATACGTGACGCAAGCTGGCGGAATGAACCTTCAGGTGCAGTTAACTTCATGCGAATAATATCCGCGCTGGCTGAGCGACCTGGCAGCGGTTTGTTCGACAATGAAGCCGGCGGCGGCAGTTGTTGGCGTTGCTCAGCCCAGAATGCGCTATCACGTTGCCAGGCATCGCTTTGACGATACTGTTGATACTCTTCCACGACCTCGGCAAACGGCGTAAATGGCGAGGCTGGCGTGGATTCACCGCGCAGCCACGCTGTGTAAATTGCAGCAATCTGGCGGGTAATAGCCGGGAAACTAAAGCCATCAACCAGTAAGTGATGATAGCGCTGATACCAGTACCAGCGTTTATCTCCCACCTGAATGAGCAGATGGAAGACCAGCGGCTTGCCACCGTCAGCGCGCAGATCCTGTTGCAGATCCGCCCGCATCAACGCACGTGCCGCCTCGTGCGGACTGGATTCATTGCGTAAATCGAGAATGTCAGGTTCAGCAAAGGTGAGCGTAGGATCAACCCATTGCCAGATTTCACCGTTATCCTCAGTGAACTGCATCCGCAGGGTATCCGCATGCTCCAGACCGGCCACGACTGCCTTTGCCAGCAGTGGTGCATTCAGTTCACCGGTTAATTCGACATAGTGTGCAACGCTCCACGCCGAGGGCAATGTGGAGAGCTTTTCTGCCATCCAGATCCCCGGCTGGGCCGCAACTAAAGGTAAGCGCTGAGTCATTGCGCCTCCTGTACATCGACATAGTTCGCTGGCGTCAGCGTGGTCCAGTTCGCATCCAGCCATTGCTGGCAGACTTCCTGCGACTGCGGTTCGCACACAACCGTCCAGCCAGCAGGAAGTGAGCACTGCTGAGGCCAAAGGCTGAATTGACGTTGTGGGTTTTGCAGAATGTAAAACTGTCCCTGCGGGTTATCGAAGGGGTTACTGAATTCCATACTCAACTCCTGTCGTGGAACATCGTCCGGTTAAAGCGTGTCGGTGAGCGGTTGCCAGAGCGTCATCAGCCCTTGCATTAAGCCGCCGCGCCAGCAAAGCGCATCATGACCACCCTCAACCTGACGCCAGAAAATAGACTGTGGTGCAGAGGGAAATTGGGCGAATAGCGCCTGATTAGCACGAAAAATAATCGGCTCGCGGGTCCCGGCTTCCAGCACAATACGTAGACCCTGAACGCTTACCGTTCCGGCCTTCAGTTGTTCAATAATCACGCCATCCTGATGACCACCGCGATGCGGCCACCAATAAGATCCGGACTGACTGAGTACGCAGCCAAACCGTTCCGGCCAGTTCAGGCCAGCATACAGCGAAGCCAAACCGCCAAAACTTTGCCCGGCAACCACCGTACGCTGCGGGTCATCGGTGAATGGCGTCGTGGTTTTGACCAGCGGCAATAATTCCTGCTGAACTGCCAGCCAAAAATCAGCGTTACACGGCAACTCATGGCTGCGATGCGGCGTATCAATGGCATCAATCAGGAGATATACCGCGGGAGGAAGCTGGCCACGATGAGTGAGTGAGGTCAGCGCAGGCCAGACAGGCAGACTGTGTGCCCAAAATTGTCCGTCCAGCAGAATAGCCAGGGGACGTTCTTGCGGGTTGGCTTCACCGGTGGTGAAAACCCACACCCGGCGCGTATTACCCAACCGATCGCTGTGCCATTGCAGGCATACTGCGGGCAAGTCGGGATTTTCAGGGCGATCCCATCCTGGCTGTACGGGAGCATCTGGCATCTCCAGCGCGGACACCGCATGCTCCCGGCCCCCTTTCCAGCTTTGAGTATTGAGAGGATCCGCAATAGCCTGTGGCAGCAGTTGTCGCCAGCCTTCGCGTAGCACAGTGCGATCGGGTGTTTCACCCGGTGCCAGCGTAGCAAAAATATCGTTCCGTTCTGTTGGAATAAAACAGTAACTGCCGCGCCAGTTGGCGCTCAGAGAAATGCTCCAGCACCAAACATTTGTTCCATCAATGCGTTGCATCGACTGAGGTACGGCATTTTGATGATGATCGGTGACGCCGGTGATATAGACCCACACGCGGCGAATGGCGGACTCTTTTTCCGTTCCCTGCGGGTCACGCCACCAGAACGTTACCCGATAATTTCCGTTGTCTTCACGCTCCCACTCCGGGCCTTTTTTCGACTGCCACCACGCCTCGCTTCCCATCATTAACGTCGTCACCGCCATAACCCCATGTTTATTGTGAAATTTTATATCTGAGCGTGAAATATATTGATAATATTATTGATAACTATTTGCATTTGCAATAGCGTATTGACGCGCTGTGGGAAGCGCGCACAGTTTTTCACCACTTATAAACCGACCTGGCGCTGCGTACTTTTTCTGGAACGGAGGGGTTTACGCAGATGCGGGCGACATCAGGCCTGGTGCCCAAAACGGCACACGGGTACTCGTGGCTAAAAGAAAGCAGGACATACAATGAACAACAAGATTCATTCACTGGCCTTATTGGTCAATTTAGGGATTTACGGGGTAGCCCTGCCCGCGATGGCAGAAGATAAAACCGATAGCGCCGCCGTCTCTCATGAAGACACCATCGTCGTCACCGCCGCTCAGCAGAACCTGCAGGCTCCAGGCGTTTCGACCATCACCGCAGATGAAATCCGTAAGAACCCTCCGGCTCGCGACGTGTCGGAAATCATCCGTACCATGCCAGGCGTTAACCTGACCGGTAACTCAACCAGCGGTCAACGTGGCAACAACCGTCAGATAGACATTCGCGGCATGGGCCCGGAAAACACCCTGATTCTGATCGACGGCAAGCCGGTCACCAGCCGCAACTCTGTGCGTCAGGGCTGGCGCGGCGAGCGTGATACCCGTGGCGATACCGCCTGGGTGCCGCCGGAAATGATCGAGCGTATTGAAGTGCTGCGCGGCCCAGCCGCGGCACGCTACGGTAACGGTGCTGCGGGTGGCGTGGTGAATATCATCACCAAAAAAGGCAGCAGTGAATGGCACGGCTCCTGGGATACCTATTTCAATGCCCCGGAACACAAAGACGAAGGTTCGACCAAACGCACCAACTTTAGCCTGAACGGCCCAATGGGCGGAGATTTCAGCTTCCGTCTGTACGGTAATCTCGATAAAACCCAGGCCGACGCATGGGACATCAACCAGGGTCATCAGTCAGAACGTACCGGCACATATTCAAATACCTTACCCGCCGGTCGTGAAGGGGTGATCAACAAAGACATCAACGGTATTGTGCGTTGGGATTTTGCCCCACTTCAGTCACTTGAACTGGAAGCGGGTTATAGCCGCCAGGGCAACCTGTACGCGGGCGACACGCAAAATACCAACACTAACCAGTTGGTGAAAGATAACTACGGTAAAGAAACTAACCGTCTGTACCGTCAGAACTACTCGCTGACCTGGAACGGCGGCTGGGATAATGGTGTCACCACCAGCAACTGGGTGCAGTACGAACATACGCGGAACTCTCGCACGCCGGAAGGTCTGGCCGGTGGAACAGAGGGGATCTTCGACCCGACTGCTTCACAAAAATATGTCGATGCCGACCTGAATGACGTCATGCTGCACAGTGAGATCAGCATTCCGTTGGATCTACTGGTCAATCAAAACCTGACGCTGGGTACTGAATGGAACCAGCAGCGCATGAAGGACATGTTGTCTAACTCGCAGACCTTTATGGGCGGTAATATTCCAGGCTACAGCAGCACCGATCGCAGCCCATATTCAAAAGCCGAGATCTTCTCTTTGTTTGCCGAAAACAACATGGAGCTGACCGACAGCACCATGCTGACACCGGGTCTGCGTTTCGACCACCACAGCATTGTGGGCGACAACTGGAGCCCGTCGTTGAACCTGTCTCAAGGTTTGGGCGACGACTTTACACTGAAAATGGGTATCGCGCGCGCCTATAAAGCACCAAGCCTGTACCAACTCAACCCGAATTACATTCTGTACAGTAAAGGCCAGGGCTGCTATGCCACCGGTTCTGCCAGCGGTATTGGCTGCTACATGATGGGTAACGATGACCTGAAAGCTGAAACCAGCATCAACAAAGAGATTGGTCTCGAGTTCAAACGTGATGGCTGGCTGGCTGGCGTCACCTGGTTCCGCAACGATTACCGAAACAAGATTGAAGCGGGTACGGTACCGTTTGACAGAACCTCTATCAGCAAGAAAAACGCTACAACGGGCAAGACTACAACAACCTACACCGATATCTATCAGTGGGAAAACATTCCTAAAGCGGTGGTAGAAGGCCTGGAAGGAACGTTGAACGTGCCGGTTAGCGAAACCGTTACCTGGACCAACAACATCACCTACATGCTGCAAAGCAAGAATAAAGAGACTGGCGAACGTCTGTCGATTATTCCTGAGTACACGCTGAACTCAACATTGAGCTGGCAGGCGCGTGAAGATCTGTCACTGCAATCCACCTTTACCTGGTACGGCAAACAGCAGCCGAAGAAATACGATTACCAGGGTAAACCGGTAACCGGCAGCTCGGCACAAGAAGTGAGTCCTTACAGCATCGTCGGCCTGAGCGCGACCTGGGACGTGACCAAAAACGTCAGCCTGACCGGCGGCGTGGATAACGTCTTTGACAAACGTCTGTGGCGTGAAGGCAATGCCCAGACCACTGGCGATATCGTTACCGGTAATTATATGGCGGGCGCTGGCGCGTACACCTATAACGAACCGGGTCGTACGTGGTTCATGAGCGTGAATACACACTTCTGATAGCGTTGTTCCCTCTCCTCCCGGTGGGGAGAGGGAAACGATACAAAATCATGCGTACAACACACACATCGTTGCCTTTCGCAGACTATTCGCTGCAGATCATCGAATTTGATCCCAACAGCTTTCACGAGCACGATCTGCTCTGGCTCCCTCACCATGCCCAGCTAACCGCTGGCGCACGTAAACGTAAAGCAGAGCACCTGGCAGGACGTATCGCCGCAATACATGCTTTACGTGAATACGGTATCAAAACGGTGCCCGGCATCGGCGAGCAGCGACAACCGCTGTGGCCACATGGCCTCTTTGGCAGTATCAGTCATAGCGCGACAACGGCACTGGCTGTCGTCTCACGCCACCCCGTCGGACTGGATATTGAGGCTATTTTTTCGCCGCAGGTCGCAGCTGAGCTGGCTGACAGCATTATAGACAACACTGAGAGAAAGGTTTTGCTTCATGCGTCACTCCCCTTTCCACTTGCCTTAACCCTGGCCTTCAGCGCCAAAGAGAGTCTGTATAAGGCATTCTCCACCCAGGCAAGCGGGTTACCTGGTTTCGCCAGCGCAAAAATTACCGCCCTCACGACTCAGCATATAACCCTGCAAATTATGCCATCATTTTCGGCAAACCTCGGCAATCAGGACGTCAACGTGCGTTGGTTTCAGCGTGGTAACAACATCATTACGCTGTGCCCGGCCTCGCCATCAGGATCGTGATCCTTTTCTCCTTTTAAGAAATTAGCTGCGCAAATCGTAGACAGTTCGATTATCTCGATTTATCGTTAACTTGAATAATAAATCATATTTGAATAAATATTCAAAGTGGAGAAAAAGATGAACAAGACCCTGGTTAAATCCGTATTACTGGCCTCGATCCTGACCGCCTCGGGTTCGCTGTATGCTGCTGACAACGGATTGATTGCGATTATTACCCCTTCCCACGACAACCCGTTCTTTAAAGCCGAGGCCGACGGCGCGGTTGCCAAAGCAAAAGCGCTGGGATACACCACGCTGGTTGCCTCTCATGATGATGACGTCAATAAACAAAACCAGCTGATTGAAACCGCCATTGCCCGTAAAGCGAAAGCAATCATTCTCGATAATGCGGGTGCGGATGCCACCGTGGGTCCGCTGGAAAAAGCCAAAGCAGCAGGCGTGCCTGCCTTTCTGATCGATCGCGAAATCAATAAAACCGGCATCGCCGTCGCACAAATCGTGTCGAATAATTATCAAGGCGCACAGCTCGGTGCGGAGACGTTCGCCAAACTGCTGGACGGAAAAGGGAAGTACGTTGAACTACTGGGGCGTCAGTCCGACACCAACGCTCATGTACGCTCGCAGGGATATCACGATGTACTCGACGATTACCCGGACATGAAAATGGTGGCCCAACAAACGGCAAACTGGAGCCAAACCGAAGCCTTTACCCGCATGGAATCCATTCTGCAAACCAACCCGGATATCGTAGGGGTGATCTCAGGGAATGACACTATGGCGCTGGGTGCCGAGGCCGCACTGAAGGCTGCCGGGAAAAATAATGTCATCGTGGTCGGTTTTGATGGTAGCGACTACACCCGCGATTCAATCATCAATAAAAGCAATATCAAAGCGACCGTGCTGCAACCCGGCTGGCAACAGGCACAAATGGCGGTTGAGCAGGCAGATTATTACCTGAAAAACGGCAAAGCCCAGAAAGAGGAAAAACAGCTTATGGATTGCGTGCTGATTGATGAAACCAATGCCAGCAAGCTGAACTCGTTTAATTTGAGCCACTAAACGGAGGCACTATGTCGTTAACACAATGGGGTGCCGCACTGGTTGGGTGCGCCGCCCTGTTGCTGACGGCCTGCACGGTAGTTGACCTCGACGAAAACGGCAAACCCATCATCCCGGCCGATCCACAGGCCAAAGCCAGTTTCGACAACCAAACTCCCGATCAGATCGCGCAACAAACCTGGCAATCCCGTGTTCTGGAGGCGGCGCAGCAACATGCTCTGGATGCTTCAGCGCTGACCACTCGCCTGAAGGCCCCCTCACCCGCTCCCGAAAGCGTGTTTGTACGCCTGACCAGCACGATTGATAGCATCGACACCACCAATGGGCGTGAACGCACCATCGTGGTGAAGGTCAATGACATGCCCGTCACAGTCCAGATTGGTCCGGTAATGCGCGGCAATGCTATTCGTGATGCCAGCGGTTTCAAGTTCGAAGATTTTACTAATCAGGTTCAGTTTGCCCAACTTTCACGGGCCTATAACCGCGAAGCGGCAAAACACTTATCCGCCGTAGACACGAGTTGGCAAGGGAAGACTGCGACAGTGCTGTTCGCCGTGACGTTGAATGCTGGAAAAGCGGAAAACGCGGCAGCGCTGACGCTTGAACAGGAGACTCATTAATGCGCAATACCTCAGCTGATGACATCATCCTGCGCACCCATGCTATTTCCATGTTGTTTCCTGGCACGATTGCGCTGGACAGCGTGGATTATCAGGTCTGGCGCGGCAAAGTGAACGTGATTATTGGTGAAAACGGCGCGGGAAAATCCACACTGATGAAGATCCTCGCGGGTGTTCAGCAGCCCAGCAGCGGCGAGATGTCGCTTAATGGAAATCCCGTGCGCTTCGCCAATACCCGGGACGCAGCGGCACACGGAATTGGCATGGTGCATCAGGAACTAAACCTGTTTGAGAACCTCACCGTCGCGGAAAATATTTTCCTCGGTCGGGAAATTCAAACGGGCATGGCTCCCATTGATGAGGCCGAACAGGAAAAACGTACCGCCGAACTGTTAACCCGACTCGATCAGCCAATATCACCACGCGATCTGGTTGGCAATCTCAAAGTGGGACAGCAACAACTGGTCGAAATCGCGAAGGCCCTGGCTGAAGATGCGGATATCCTGATCCTTGACGAACCCACCTCAGCGCTCAGTAAAACTGAAGTCGAGATCCTGTTCCGTGTCATTCGTGAACTGACCCGCCAGGGGGTGTCAATTATCTACATTTCCCATCGTCTCGAAGAATTGATGTCGATTGGCGATGTGATCACCATTTTACGCGATGGTAAATTTCAGGCCGAAGCCAGGGTGAGCGAGATCGATGTGCCATGGATTGTGCGCGAGATGTTGGGCAGCGATCCGGTGAGCAACTTTCTCGAACCTGGCCGCACGTTTGGCGCCCCGGTTCTGGAAGCGGAACATATTACCTGCGTCAATACTGCGGGCAACGCGGTCGTCAATGATGTCACCTTTAACATTCACGCGGGTGAAATTGTCGGTATCTATGGGCTGATGGGAGCCGGACGAACTGAATTGTTCGAGTGCTTGTTAGGTACTGAGCGCAACTATCTCGGCAAACTGTGGCTCGACAGCAAACCGGTCCCGCAACGCTTAACGACCGCCGATCGCATCCGTATGGGGATGAGTCTGGTGCCAGAGGACCGCAAACGCACGGGGATTTTCCCTATTTCATCCGTTGCCACCAATCTGACCATTGCCAGCCTGTGGCGCCGTTTGCAGCGCGGCTTTGCCATTGCCCGTAAAGATGAAGAGGCGGTAGTCGCCAGCACAATTGGTAATCTGTCGATAAAAGTTTCCTCACCCGATGTGGAAATTCAGGCGCTGAGCGGCGGTAATCAGCAAAAAGTGGTGATTGGTCGCTCTCTGCTCACCAATCCCAAAATTCTATTTCTTGACGAACCGACACGTGGCATCGACGTCGGGGCAAAAGCCGATGTGTTCCGCATGATGGTCCAACTTTCACAGCAGGGGATTGCTGTGGTCTTCTCCACCTCGGATTTAAAAGAAATTATGGCGGTTTCTGACCGCATTCTGGTGATGTCCGGCGGCAAGCTAACGGCCGATATCGCCCGCGATCGTGCCGAAGAGTCGGCGCTGGTAACCGCAAGTGCTCAGGGGTTCTGACATGAAAACACTACAATCTGCTGTCGTCGCGCCTCGCTCCACAGTCGCTTTCTCACGGGAAAATATCCTGCTGTTGATCCTAAAATTACGCACCTTTATTGCACTGTTTTTGATAGTCGGCTTTTTTGCTTTTACCGTACCGGGATTCCTTTCTGGCGGCAGTATGGTCATTATGATCAAGCACATTGCCATTAACGCATTTCTGGCACTGGGGATCACGTTTGTCATTATTACCGCCGGGATTGATCTCTCGATTGGCGCTACGCTGGGGCTGTGCGGCATGATTGCCGGATGGCTTATCACCAAAGGTATTGTATTACCGATGTTCGGCATAGCAATTTTTCCCAGTGTCTGGGTAATTGTACCTGTCGTTCTGTTGATTGGTGGACTGATTGGCGCGACGAATGGCTGGATCATCACCCGGTATAACGTTGCGCCGTTTATTTGTACGCTTGGCACCATGTACGTTTTGCGCGGCGCGGCAATGCTGACCTCCGATGGGCAAACCTTCCCAGGGCTTTCCGGTAATCCTCAGCTCGGTAATACCGGTTTTGATGAGATTGGTGCTGGAACGTTGTTTGGCATTCCATGGGCCATCTGGATGATGATAGCGCTGGCCCTGGTCATTGCTTACGTCGCCCGTCGCCTGCCTTTTGGTCGCCACGTGTACGCCATCGGCGATAACGAACGCGCTGCTGAGCTGTCAGGAGTAAAAGTAAAACAGGTGAAAATCTGGGTCTATACCCTGTCAGGACTGTGTGCCGCCATTGCCGGTATTGTGGTCTCAGCGCAACTTTCCGCCAGCCATCCGGCGAACGGTACGGCATTTGAGATGAACGCCATTGCCGCCGTTGTACTTGGTGGTACGTCGCTGGCGGGTGGGCGGGGCACGATTTTAGGGACATTAATTGGTGCCTTCGTCATCGGTTTTTTGGCCGATGGTCTGGTCATGATGGGGGTCAGCGAATTCTGGCAGATGGTGATTAAAGGCATCGTGATTATTGTCGCAGTCATCATCGACCAGATGCAAAATCGCATGCAGCAAAAAGCCGCCGTGGTCGCGCAAAAAGCAGCGATGGAAACGCAGTAGCCCTCAAGGTGCCGTGCTTATCAGGCCTACGTCGCGTATGACAGTAGGCCTGATAAACTACGCTTAACAAAACGCTGATGGCTATAGCCAGCCCCTGGGGCTGGTTATAACTGAACTCGCCGCGACATCACCCTTTTACCAGACTACGCGCTGTCGGGTAGTCTGTGATCAGTACGTCAATATAATTTCCCTGCAGTGCGCCGCGAATCGCATTCTGTTTTTCCACTCCGCCCGCCAGCGCAATCACATGGTTGCAGTCGCGGATCTGCGAAAGCTCCATGCCGATGACCGGATCTTCCTCATGGTTAAGTACCGGATTTCCCGCTGCATCGTAATAATGCAGACAGATATCCCCGACCGCGCCGCGTTCGGCCAGCAGCCGCAACATTTCTTCGTTGTAGTAGTTGCCTGAGTTTTTCAGCAGTTGAGAAGGCTCGAGTTCACCAATGCCGACGATGGCCACATCCACTTCGGCAAACTTTTCAACCACAGCAGCAACGTCCGGGCTGTTAACCAACCGCGTACGTTCCTCCACCGAATGTTCAATGCTTTGTGAAGGCAGTAGCCAGGCCGGACAGCCAAGGTGCGCCGCCAACTGCTGGGTAAGAATCGTGGCCTGCACGTTGCCGTTCGGCCCTACGCCCCCCAGCAACTGAATGACGCCCGCTGCACGGATATTTTGCGGGTGCATCTCATCAACCATGCAACGAATGGTGCTACTCCAGGAGGAAATCCCAACCAGGTCCTCGGCACGCAGGCGGGTTTCAACATAGTGTGCCGCCGCGCTGCCAATAGCATGTTTGATTTGCGTACTGCTGGAGTTATCTCCAACATCAACGACAATCGCCTGGCGAATACCAAACTGCTCTTCAATGGCTTTTTCCAGCTCCACAAAGATATTGGTCGGCTGTACGACGGTGATTTTCACCAGCCCTTCTTTCTGGCAACGCGTCAACGCACGGGAGACAAAGGACTGCGACAAGTGCAGCAGCGTAGCGATCTCAGACTGTTTTTTATTTTCGGCATAGTAGAGTGTGGCTATCTTAACCAGCAACCGCTGTTCATCCTGCTTTGACATGGCATTCCCCCTGGTAAACTACCTGTTATTTTTATTCATACCTGAATAGATAACAAGCCATCTGCACCTTTCCTGTTAACTCGTTAGTGTGATCCTTTTCTCTTTTCTCCAAAATTTGGTGGCACAAGCCGTAGACAAACTGCCAGACAAGGCATATCTTCAATAATGAATAATAAATCAGTAGTGAATATTTATTCTAACCAATAACGACAGACTGTTTTATCTGCAGATTACGCAGTGAATAGAGAGACAGTTGCACTACTGCACCCGCACGGAATATTTATTCAACTAAGATTAAACATTCAAGAGGTGTCTTATGAATCCGTTTTTGCTCTCAATACCAGAGCTAGAAAAGAAAGCACGTGCCGTGCGTCGCCGCATAATCGTGTTGAATGCTGAAAGCCCGGCTGGCGGGCACACTGGCGCTGACCTGTCGCAGGTTGAACTGCTGACAGCACTCTATTTTCGCATCCTGAACTGCTCTGTGGCGCTTAAAGAGAGCGACGAGCGTGATATCTACATCCAGTCGAAAGGTCATGCCGTGGGGGGGTACTACTGTGTACTGGCAGAAGCGGGGTTTATTCCGGTGGACTGGCTGGCGACCTACCAACACGCCGATTCGCATCTGCCAGGCCATCCGGTAAAACATAAAACACCAGGAATCGAACTGAACACAGGGGCTCTTGGCCACGGCCTACCGGTTGCAGTAGGGATTGCGTTGGCAGCTAAACGTAGCAATAGCAAGCGCCGGGTATTTGTCGTCACCGGTGACGGAGAACTGGCCGAAGGCAGTAACTGGGAAGCGGCCCTGGTCGCCGCCCACTATAAACTCGATAACCTCATTATTATCAACGATAAAAATAACCTCCAACTCGCCGGAGCAACCAAAGAGATCATGAACACCGATCCGCTGGATGAAAAATGGCGTGCCTTCGGCATGCAGGTTACAGAGTGCCGTGGGAACGATATGAATGATGTGGTGCGCACGCTGGAAGGATTAACACCCGAAGGCAAACCGCACGTTGTCATTGCACACACCACCAAAGGGGCCGGGATCTCCTTTATTCAGGGCCGCCCGGAATGGCATCACCGTGTGCCAAAAGGAGAAGAAATTGAACTGGCGCTGGAGGAACTGAAAGATGCGTAATAGCGAACACCTCGCCACCGTGATGGTGAACACGTTAATTGCCGCAGTCAAACGCGGGATGGATGTTGTGCCCGTCGTGGCCGACTCAACATCAACAGCTAAAATCGCCCCATTTATGCAGGAATTTCCCGGCCGTCTGGTCAACGTAGGTATTGCCGAACAGACGCTGGTCGGCGCCGCTGCTGGTCTGGCGTTGGGCGGTAAAATCGCCGTCACCTGTAACGCCGCGCCCTTCCTGATTTCACGGGCTAATGAGCAAATTAAAGTCGACATTTGCTACAACAATACCAACGTGAAGTTGATTGGTCTGAACGCGGGGGCCAGCTACGGCCCGCTCGCCAGTACGCACCACAGCATTGATGACATTTCCGTGCTGCGAGGTTTTGGCAATATTGAGATTTACGCCCCATCCTGTCCAGTGGAATGCCGACAAATTATCGACTATGCCTTAAGCCACGTTGGTCCGGTTTATATTCGCCTTGATGGCAAAGCCTTGCCCGAATTGCACGACGAAAACTACCGCTTCGCCCCGGGGAATATCGATATTCTGCGGGAAGGAAAAGATGTTGCGCTGGTCGCGATGGGCTCAACCGTGCATGAAATTGTCGAGGCTGCCACACAGCTGGAACAGGCTGGTATTGATGCCAGCGTAATCAGTGTACCGTCAATTCGCCCCTGTAATACCCAACAGTTGCTGGCGGCATTAGCCCACTGCAAGGCTGTGGTCAGCGTAGAAGAACATAACGTGAATGGTGGCGTGGGTAGTCTGGTGGCTGAAGTGCTGGCAGAAGCAGGCAGTGCTATTCCACTGCGTAGATTAGGCATTGGCGATGGCCAATATGCCATCGCCGCCGATCGTGCGGCAACACGCGCGCGCCACGAAATTGACGCAGCGGGCGTCGTGAAAAACGCCACCACGCTGTTACAGGCAACACGATAAAACAATAATAACAGAACACTTACTGGAGAAAGCTATGTCCCGAATTCCTCAACAACTGACCATGGCTGTCATCATTGGCAATCGGGGATTTTTCCCGAGCTATCTGGTTGCTGAAGCCCGCGAACAGGCCAGCGCACTCTTTGACCGGCTGGGCATTAAAACCATTATGCTCGACGATACGCAGACCGAGCTCGGTGGGGTTGAAACCCGTCAGGATGCGAAAATTTGTGCTGAATTATTCCGCACACACCGCGATGACATTCACGGTGTGGTGGTACTGTTGCCTAACTTTGGCGACGAAAAAGCGATAGCGGAAACGCTGCGTCTTTCTGGTTTAAATGTGCCGGTGCTGGTACAGGCGCAGGAGGACAATCTTGATAAAATGGGACTGGCCACCCGCCGTGACAGCTTCTGCGGCAAGATCTCCCTGTGCAATAACCTGCGCCAGTACGGTATACCGTTTACGCTGACCACTCAGCATGTCTGCGATCTGTCAGGCGAAGTGTTTGAACAGGATCTGAAACGCTTCGAACAAATCTGCCGGGTTGTTACCAGCATGCGCGGTGTACGCGTCGGCGCAATCGGTGCACGTCCGGCCGGGTTTAATACCGTCCGCTACAGCGAAAAATTACTCGAAAGGCTGGGGATCGCCGTGGAAACACTGGACCTGTCTGAAGTCTTTACCCGCATCAAACGACTGCGCGACGACGATATTCGCGTGGATGAGAAGCGACGTCTGTTGCTGGATAACGCCGACGCCAGCACCATTCCAACTGACAAACTGGTCACAATGGCAAAACTGTTTGTCGTTATCAGCGAATGGGTTGTTGCCAACGATATTGATACGACAGCCATCCAGTGCTGGACCTCGCTGCAGGAAAATTTGGGTATCAATGTCTGTTCGATCATGAGCGTAATGTCCGGGCAGTTAATGCCCAGCGCCTGCGAAGTGGACGTGATGGGTGCATTGTCAATGTACGCGCTCGCCAGCAGTAATTTAAGCCCTGCATCGATTGCTGACTGGAATAATAATTTCGGCGACGATCGTGACAAATGTGTCCTGTTTCACTGCGGTAACTTCGCATCAGCCAGTCTGGATAACCCGAAGATGGGCACGGCAGATATCATCGGCACCACGGTGGGAAAAGAGAACACCTGTGGTGCGGTACATGGACGCATGAAAAGCGGTGCGCTGACCTACTTCCGCCTGAGCACCGACGATTTAACCGGTGAAATCAAAGCCTACGTCGGGGAAGGGCAATCGGTTGACGATCCACTGGATACGGTTGGCTGCCGCGCGGTAATTCAGGTGCCTCATCTGGAGGATCTACTGTCCTGGATCTGTCGCAACGGCTTTGAGCATCACGTGGCCATGAACCATTCTGCCAGCGCCGAGGTGCTGCATGAAGCTTTCACCCGCTATCTCGGGGTGGACACCTTTTTCCATCGCTAATGCTCAGGGAATCAGAGGGGCTGGAGAAAACAATGTCAGCACAAAAAGACATTATTGTTGCGCTCGATGAAGGCACCACCAATGCCAAAGCCGTCGCGCTGGATAGCCAGGGAAATGTGGTCGCGAAATTCTCCCAGGCGTTGGCGATCCACACGCCCCGCGAAGGCTGGGTTGAACAGTCGGGCGATGCGCTGCTGGAAGCATCGCTGGCTGTGGTAGCACAAGCCATTGCTGCCGTTGGCGCACATCGCGTCGCCGCGCTGGCGATCAGCAATCAACGTGAAACGGCGATCGGCTGGTATCGTACCAGCGGACGCCCCATCGGCCCTGCCATCACCTGGCAGTGTTCGCGGACGGCCGATTTTTGTCGTGCATTACGTGAACAGGGCCGAGAGGCACACATAAAATCCGCCACCGGATTACCCGTCGCCCCGCTCTTTTCTGCCTCTAAAATGCGCTGGCTACTGGAGTCTGTTCCCAACGGTATGGCGCTCGCACAGCAAGCCGAAATATGTCTCGGAACCATCGATAGCTGGTTATTGTGGAACCTGACACACGGCCAGTCATTTCGTTGCGACATCTCGAACGCTTCGCGTACGCAATTGCTCAATCTGAACAGTGGCCAATGGGATAGCGAGATGCTGGCGCTGTTTGGTATCCCACGACAGGCACTGCCTGAAATTTGCCCTTCCAGCTACCCTTTTGGCGTCACACAAGGCCTGGCGACGATACCTGATGGCATCCCTATTCTGGCGATGATCGGCGACTCTCATGCCGCGCTGTTTGCTCATGGACTGGGGACCGAAGGCTGTGTCAAAGCCACCTATGGCACCGGATCTTCCGTTATGGCTCCTGTATTCACGACACAGTCTGCGGTGAACGCGTTGGCAACGACCATCGCCTGGCATGATGGTGATACCCTGGTCTACGGTCTGGAGGGCAATATTCCGCATACCGGGGACGCCGTCGCATGGATGGCCGATAGCACAGGTCTTAGCGAATTACCGGACGCGCAATTGCTGCACGAGCTCAATACACTGCCTGCTACGGTTGACTCGACACTGGGCGTCTATTTTGTTCCGGCACTGACCGGACTGGGCGCCCCCTGGTGGGATGAAGATGCCAGAGGATTGATTCACGGTCTTAGCCGCGGAGTAAAGCGCGCACATCTGGTACGTGCAGCACTAGAGTCCATTACCTATCAGATTGCCGATGTTGTATCCGCGATGCGCCAGCACAAAGGCTTTCAACTCAGTGCGTTAATGGTTGACGGTGGACCAACAAAAAATGACTGGCTGATGCAGTATCAGGCTGATTTGCTGGGCTGTCCGGTCATGCGCAGCGATATCCCTGAACTTTCCGCGATAGGTGCAGGACTGCTGGCACGCAAGAACCTGCTGGGTATAGCAACCAGCCAGTTACACGACTACCTGCCCGATCACGTGTCGTTCCAGCCCGATATGGTACGCCATGGAAGACTGCAAAAACGCTGGCATGAATGGCAAAGCGCCGTCGAACGTACCCGCTGGCAAACCCGTTAGTGAATCAGCACCCATAATAAATGCGCCCATGCCATGACTGTACTGACTGCGGGCGCATCGTTAATTTTTCTGAAGCGTACTATTGCTGCCGACATGCCGCCAATGACTGGCGCTGCAGCCCGTTTTCATCAAAGTTGTCGACAGCCAGCCAACGCTGCAAAACAGCGTCACACTGTGACCACTCATCGTCAATCATTGATAGCCAGTCGCTGTCGCGATTACGGCCCTTGCGCACCATCTTTTGGCGAAAGCGCCCTTCATGGATAAACCCTAAACGCTCCGCCGCACGTCGGGATGCGATGTTCAGGGAATCACATTTCCACTCCACGCGGCGATAGCCCAGCGCAAACGCCTGGCGCAGCAACAGCCAGACGGTTTCAGTACCCAGCACCGTATTCTTCATTCGTGGCGACCAGGTCACATGGCCTATCTCGACCGAGCCATTTACAAGGTCGATCGCCATAAATGAGACTAACCCCACGGCGCGCCCGGATTGTAAATCAATCACCGCATAGGGAACCAAAGTGGCATCCGTTGATTTACCCGTGACCCAGCGCACGGCCTCCTCTACGCTCGCCGGACGCGTGCAGGCAAGCCAGGTCCAGTCACGTTCGTCAGGTGCCTGCGCGTAGGCGTCAAACAAATCGGCGGCATGGCGGTCAGCATTCAGGGGCTCCAGACGGCAATATTGTCCGATAAGCACACTCCGTGGCAGCGCAGTTGCGCCATTCCAGTCCGGTAGGGCATCACCCACCGTTTGCCCATACAGATTTATCTCTGGCACTGTTCAACCCCTGTTATGCAAGCAAAAACCAATTTATAGCACCCGCCATTTCACCTTCAAAGCACTGGTCAGGGATTTCTCACGCGGAACAGAAAATCGCCGCCCTTCTATACTGATTAAAAATCAACGCTCAGGGGAACACTATGTCACTTCCCGATTTTCATGTCTCAGACCCCTTTACGCTAGGTATTGAACTGGAAATGCAGGTAATCAATCCTCCGGGCTACGATCTGAGTCAGGACGCGTCCAGGTTGATTGACGCCGTGAAGTCAGAACTCACTGTCGGCGAGGTGAAGCACGATATCACCGAAAGTATGCTGGAAATGGCGACCGGGGTGTGTTGCAATGTTGACCAGGCGGCCGCGCAGTTTTCCACCATACAACACCTTGTTTTGCGCGCAGCCCAAACGCTTCACCTCGAAATCTGCGGTGGTGGTACGCACCCATTTCAGACATGGCAGCGTCAGGAAGTGTGTGATGACGAACGCTATCGGCGGAACCTGGAGAACTTCGGCTACCTTATTCAGCAGGCAACGGTTTTCGGTCAGCATGTTCATATCGGTTGTGCCAACGGTGACGATGCGATTTACCTGCTGCACGGCCTGTCGCGATTTGTCCCCCACTTTATTGCGCTCTCTGCGGCCTCACCCTATATGCAGGCTGCCGATACACGCTTTGCCTGCGCACGGCTGAACATTTTCTCCGGATTTCCCGATAATGGCCCGATGCCGTGGGTAAGCAACTGGCAGGAATTTACCAGGCTCTTTCGCCGACTGGCGTATACCAGCATGATTGACAGCATTAAAGATTTGCACTGGGACATCCGCCCCAGTCCGCATTTTGGCACGGTAGAGGTACGGGTGATGGATACCCCGCTGACCCTTGAGCATGCTCTCAACATAGCCGGTCTAATTCAGGCTACCGCCCACTGGTTACTCACCGAACGGCCATTCAGGCATCAGGAAAATGATTATCTGTTGTACAAGTTCAACCGTTTTCAGGCCTGTCGTTTTGGTATGGAAGGAATACTCACCGACGTGAATACCGGGGATCACCACTGCCTGGCGGATGACACGCTACGCTTACTGAACACTGTCACTGCGTCGGCTGAAAAAGTGGGGGCAGCGAGTGCCGTTCACACCTTACATCAGCAGGTGAAAAAGGGTCACAATGAGGTGCGGCACATGCGTGATTTTGTGGCAAACGGTGGCTCGCTGAGTGGACTGGTGAAAAAACACTGTGAGATCTGGGCGGGGCATTAAGCGCGACGTTTGCGTTAACCAACGAGATCCCGGACAATGGCTTTTTAACTCAAGTTTAACAATGCCATGAAACACCCGCTTGAATCACTGATGACCGCCGCCGGGATACTGCTGTTGGCTCTGCTTTCCTGCCTGCTGCTGCCCGCCCCTTCGCTTGGCCTGGCGTTGGCGCAAAAGTTAGTCACAACCTTTCATTTAATGGATCTTAATCAGTTTTATACTTTGTTGTTTTGTCTGTGGTTCTTGCTTCTCGGGGTGATTGAATATTTTGTACTGCGCTTCATCTGGCGGCGTTGGTTCTCGCTGGCAGAATAGACCCGCGAGAACCCGTATACCGTTAATGTGTGCGGCTGTGATTTTCTTTACGATACGCCCCAGGCGGCTGGCTAAACGTACGGGTAAAAATACGCGTGAAAGTCTGCTGCGAATCGAAGCCATACTTCAGACAGATATCGTAAACTTTTTGGTCGGTATCTCGCAGATCGCGTGCCGCTAATAATAGCTTACGTTCACGGATATAACGCCCGAGGCTCTCGCCTTTGTACTGCAGAAAAAGGCGTTGCAGATGCCATTTTGAATACCCCGCATGGCGCGCAATATCATCAATGCGCAAGGGTTGGTTCAAATTATCATCAATCCATTCAACAATCGTATCAATTACCTGAGCAGAAATCGTCATCATGCTCTCCCCTCTGTTCATTGCGTTGCCTGCTGCCACCAGGCCGTAAACTGTTGGTCCGGTTCGGACAGTGCTACCGGCTCACCCAGCATCGGCGTCAGCAATCGGTAATGTTGGCGGCGACTGGCAAGTGCCAGTCTTTTGTAGGGATCATCCCAGGTGTGTTTTGCCAGAACGAAGCGACCCGCATGTCCGGGTAATACCGCTTTCGCGTGGAGATCGGCCGCGGCCTGGGCGGTTTCTTCCGGCATCATATGAATGAACTTCCAGTCCTGGTCATACTGACCATTTTCCATGATTGCCAAATCGACCTTGCCAAACTGCTCGCCAATCGCTTTAAAATGCGGCCCGTAGCCGGAGTCACCGCTGTAGTAAACGTTCTGTTCCGGCGTTTCAAACATGAAACTGGCCCACAGCGTTTGGTTACGTTTAATCCCCCGGCCAGAAAAATGGCGGGCCGGCAGGACATGGACGATCAGCGAGTCCGTCACTTTGACGGATTGATTCCAGTCACGTTCCTCAATAATCTCGCTGTTCATTCCCCAGTAACGCAGGTGCGATCCCACGCCAAGTGGCGTAATCACGCGCTTAATCTTCGGCATCAGGGCCTTGATGGTGGCAAGATCCAGATGGTCATAATGATCATGCGAGATAATAAGAAGATCGATCTCCGGCATCGTCTGCGCGGTCCACGGATACTCACCAGCAAAAGCTTTATTCAGGAATGAAAACGGTGCGGCATAATTGCTCAACACCGGATCAATAAGAATACGCTGGCCCGCCAACTGTAAATACCACGAGGAATGTCCCAGCCAGACAAGGGTATCCTGCTCTGGCGATAAACTGGCGAGATCGGTCGCAACCAGTGGTAACGGCTGCGCGGGTCGCGCGTTTTCTCGCTTCGCGATCAGAAACTCCCACCAGGCCGCCAGCATACCTTTGTTGCCGGTATAGCCCGGGGTCGGGACCTGATTATGAAACTGTCCATCACGATAGTGTGGCGACTGTTCAACCTGACTCAGTTGTGCTCCTTGCGGCGCCTGACCAAATCCGGCATTGAGGACAAACGGTAAACTTGCTGCTGCGGCAATGAGCATAATAACAACCACACAAACTGTGAGACGCTTCATATCCTGACCTTAAACGCGCCCCCTTTCCGCTGGGTTGCGCGACTGACTCTTGATTATGAGTGAGTAAGCACTCATTATAGAAATCGAAAGTTTGTCGTCAAGATGATTTTCAATCTTTGACATTCGCCGTTGCGGTGCTGCAAAGGCCGTGATTCAATCCTATTTTTTTACAGACTTAGGGGTAAAGTGTAGTGGCTCGTCCGAAGAGTGAAGACAAAAAACAGGCATTACTGGAAGCTGCAACCGCAGCATTTGCACAATCAGGCATTGCGGCCTCTACCGCCGTAATTGCCCGCAATGCAGGTGTCGCAGAGGGAACATTGTTTCGCTATTTCGCAACAAAAGATGATCTGATCAACGAGCTTTACCTCCATTTAAAGCAAGACCTCTGCCAGTCAATGATGGCAAATCTGGATCGCTCAGTGACCGATGCCAAAACCATGACTCACTACATCTGGAACAGCTACATCAGTTGGGGTCTGGACCATACTTGTGGACATCGCACTATCCGCCAACTGGCCGTCAGCGAAAAGATCAGCAAAGAAACCGAACAGCAGGCTGATGATATGTTCCCGGAACTGCGCGATTTATGTCATCGTTCCGTTCGCCCTGAATTTATGTCTGACGAATATCGTGCCTTCGGTGATGGGCTTTTTCTTTCACTGGCAGAAACAACCATGGAATTTGCCGCCCGCGATCCTGCCCGCGCGAATGAATATATTTCGATGGGGTTTGAGGCCATGTGGCGCGCACTGACCCGCGAGGAAAAATAATGGACGGCCAAACGCTGCATGCTTGTGCTAAACGTATTGCGCTCGAACTGCCTTTTACTGAGCAATGCTGGCCGTTCGGCCCGGAATACGATGTCTTCAAAGTCGGCGGTAAGATTTTTATGATTGTCTCAGAGCAGCGCGGTCGTCCGTTGGTTAATTTGAAATCAGACCCACAAAAATCACTGCTGAATCAGCAGATTTACCGCAGTATCGAACCGGGCTATCACATGAATAAAAAGCACTGGATATCCGTCTACCCCGGCGATGATATTAGCGAGTCATTACTGACTGACCTGGTGAACGACTCATGGCATCGGGTGGTAGACGGCCTGCCTAAGCGGGATCAAAAACGCCTGCGGCCTGGCTGATTTATCGTTAGCGTCGATAAGTGTTTTTGCATTTTTCGGTCTTATCATTTTCCCGCTAACCCTGTACCCTGCTGAAACAAAACGTACCCGCAGGGTATAAAAAACCACCAGGAGTAGTTATGGATATTGTTTCTGTCGCCTTAAAACGTTACTCCACTAAGGCATTCGATCCGACTAAAAAACTGACCGCTGAGCAGGCCGAAAAATTAAAAACACTGCTGCAGTTTAGTCCGTCCAGTACCAACTCTCAGCCATGGCACTTTATCGTTGCCAGCACTGACGAGGGAAAAGCGCGGGTGGCTAAATCCGCAGCCGGCGGCTTCGTGTTCAACGAACGTAAAATGCTGGATGCTTCCCACGTCGTGGTGTTCTGCGCCAAAACGGCGATGGACGATGCGTGGCTGGAGCGCGTGGTGGATCAAGAAGAGCGCGATGGACGCTTCGCCACCCCTGAAGCCAAAGCCGCAAACCACAAAGGTCGTACCTTCTTTGCTGATATGCATCGCAAAGAACTGAAAGATGACAACCACTGGATGGCAAAACAGGTGTACCTGAACGTCGGTAACTTCCTGCTGGGCGTTGCAGCAATGGGTCTGGATGCAGTGCCGATTGAAGGCTTTGATGCGGCAGTGATGGATGCAGAGTTTGGTCTGAAAGAAAAAGGTTACACCAGCGTTGTCGTGGTCCCGGTGGGTCATCACAGCGTAGAAGACTTCAACGCCGCCCTGCCAAAATCACGTCTGCCGCAAGAAACGACGCTGACAGAAGTCTGATCCCCATATTTGCATAAGCTCCACGCAGCGGTCATCATAGACCGCTGTTTATTAAGGAGACATTATGCAGGAATTGATATCTCAGGTAGAAGAACTCGGCATTGAAATAAATCACACCACCTCGCTGGTGATGATTTTTGGCATTATTTTTATCACCGCCATTATTGTTCACGTTATTTTGCACTGGGTGGTATTACGCGCATTTGAAAAACGTGCCAGCACCAGTTCCCGTCTGTGGTTGCAAATTATCACGCAGAACAAATTATTCCACCGTCTGGCGTTTACGCTACAAGGTATCATCGTCAATATACAGGCCACACTCTGGCTACAAAAAGGCAGTGAAGCGGCAGATATATTAGTGACTTGCGCACAGCTGTGGATCATGATGTACGCCCTGCTGTCCCTGTTTTCTCTGCTGGACGTTATTCTCAACCTGTCGCAAAAACTCCCTGCCGCATCCCAGTTACCCTTGAAAGGTATATTTCAGGGTATCAAACTGATTGCCGCCATCCTCGTCGGGATCCTGATGATTTCCCTGCTGATAGGCCAATCGCCGGCAATACTGATAAGCGGTCTGGGTGCCATGGCTGCCGTATTAATGCTGGTGTTTAAAGACCCGATTCTCGGCCTGGTGGCCGGAATACAGCTTTCAGCCAACGACATGCTTAAGCTTGGCGACTGGCTGGAAATGCCGAAATACGGCGCAGATGGTGCGGTTATTGATATTGGCTTAACCACCGTAAAAGTGCGCAACTGGGATAATACCATCACCACGATCCCCACCTGGTCGTTGGTATCAGACTCGTTTAAAAACTGGAGCGGGATGTCGGCTTCCGGTGGTCGGAGAATTAAACGCAGCATCAGCATCGATGCCACCAGCATTCATTTTCTTGATGAAGATGAACGCCAGCGATTGCATAAAGCGCATCTGCTGAAACCCTATTTAACCACGCGTCACCAGGAAATCAGCGAGTGGAACCAGCAATTAGATGCGCCTGAGTCCGTATTGAATCATCGCCAGATGACCAATATCGGCACCTTCCGCGCTTATCTGAACGAATATTTACGCCACCACCCGCGTATTCGCAAAGATATGACATTAATGGTGCGCCAACTTGCACCAGATGACCACGGTTTACCGATTGAAATTTATGCGTTTACCAATACGGTGGTGTGGCTGGAATATGAAAGTATTCAGGCTGATATCTTCGACCATATTTTTGCCGTCGTCGAAGAGTTTGGTTTACGCATTCATCAATCCCCTACCGGAAATGATATTCGCGCCCTGGCAGGTGTCTTTCAGCGTTAATCGGTAGCATGAAGAAAGGACCGATCTCATCACCAGGATGAGATCGGTTAGATATTAGCGGGACTTGCGACGCAGCAGTTTGAAGGCCACGAACAGGAACAGGATCCACACCGGCAGCAGGATAGCGGACAGGCGCATATCATCCATGGTGCACATCAGCACCAGAATCATACCAAGGAAGGCGATGCACACGTAGTTACCCGCTGGATACAACAACGCTTTAAACTGAGTATCACGCCCCTTACGACGCATTGCCGCCCGGAAACGCAGGTGTGCCAGACAGATCATAATCCAGTTCAATAGCAGCGTCGCAACCACCAGCGCCATCAACAGGCTGAAGGCTTTTTGCGGCAACACATAGTTGATCAGCACCACCAGCGACGTAATCGCGCCGGACAGAATCAATGAGTTTACCGGTACGCCACGACGGCTGACTCGGGTTAAGAACTTCGGTGCATTTCCCTGTACCGACAGACCAAACAGCATACGGCTGTTAGAGTAGACGCCACTGTTATACACCGACAGCGAAGCCACCAGGATGACAAAGTTCAGCGCAGAAGCCACCACGTTACTGTCAAGATTATGGAAAATCATCACAAACGGGCTGCTGTTGGATTTCACTTCCACCCACGGATACAGCGCCAACAGCACCACCAATGAGCCGATGTAAAACAGCAAAATACGATACACCACCTGGTTTACCGCTTTCGGGATACTTTTTTGCGGGTCCTGCGCTTCGGCAGCGGTAATTCCGATCAGTTCCAGACCACCAAACGAGAACATGATCACCGCCAACGACAGGATCAGTCCATTCCAGCCAGTCGCGAAAAAGCCGTTATAACGCCAGAGGTTATCGATGCTTGCATGTTCGCCGCCGTTGCCGGAAACCAGCATCCAGATACCAAAGCCAATCATGCCGATAATCGCCAGAACTTTGATCAGCGCAAACCAAAATTCCGTTTCGCCATACAGACGCACGTTGACCAGGTTGACCGCATTGATAATCACGAAGAAAGCCGCGGCCCAAATCCAGGTTGGAACATCAGGCAGCCAGTACTGCATATAAATTCCGGCTGCGGTGAGTTCTGCCATGCCAACCAGCACAAACATCACCCAGTAGTTCCAGCCAGACAAGAAACCCGCGAACGGACCCCAGTATTTATAGGCAAAGTGGGCAAACGATCCGGAAACGGGTTCTTCAACCACCATTTCGCCCAGCTGACGCATGATCAGAAACGCGATAATCCCGGCAACACCGTAACCGAGTAATACAGCAGGTCCCGCCATCTGAATAGCCGGGCCGATTCCCAGAAACAAGCCTGTACCAATTGCGCCGCCCAGCGCAATTAACTGAATATGGCGGTTTTGCAACCCCCGCTGAAGCGTCGGTTCATTCGTCGACGCGGCATCAGACACGCTGGTGTCAGATGCAGTTGACGCGTTTTTCACGCCCTACCCCTGTGTGGTTTTTATTGAAGGGGCTTCTTTTAACATTTCAACCTGGTTGTCGCAAGGCGCAATCGTTTGGATACGCCGGGCATCCTTGCCCAACGCACCGAGGCCCAGGAAAAAAATCAGAAGTCGTAACTGACGGAAACCTTCAGCGTGCGTGGCTCGCCCTGGAACAGATAAGTCCCGGTATCATCAATACCTGACCAGTAATTCTCGTTGGTGACGTTATCGACCCCTGCACGCAAAATCATCTGGTTCTGATTTTGATTGAGTGACATACGGTAACGCACACCTAAATCCAGTGTGGTAAAACTGTCGAGTTTCTTGGTATTTGCCGCGTTGGCATACTGAGCGCCAGAATGGTTCAGCCGTGCCGTCGCGGTGAGTCCTTCAACAGGTTTAATATCATATTCAGCCCCCAGCACCGCATAGAAGTCCGGTACGCCGATTGCCGTCTTACCGTTGTTGACACCGTTTTGATTTTTACTGAGCGTCGCATCCAGCCACGTTGCACTGGCGTTCAGCCGCAGTCCTAACACCGGTTCACCAAATACATTCAGCTCCACGCCACGATTACGCTGCTCACCGTTGATTGCGTAATACCGGGTCTGGCTATCCAACTGCGCAACCGGCATTTTGATTTCAAACAGCGCCAGTGAACCGCCTACACGCCCAAAGTCTGTTTTGACCCCAACCTCATTCTGTTTTGCATGGATGATTCCGGTGCTTTGACCGTAGTTCACCGCACTGCTTGGCGCGGTGCTGCCAGGCTGTAGCGATTCGGTATGATTCGCATAAAGAGAAAGTTCCTGCCACGGCTTATATACGACACCGTACGTCGGCATCCAGCGGCTGTCATCAAAACTGTTCTTAACGTTTTCAGCGCCTGTTTCTTTGTTGTAATCACGTACCACGACCTTTTGGTGGCGGGCACCGACGGTAAACAGAAGCTGATCATCAAGCACGCCCAACGTATCGCTGAGTAACCACCCCTGGCTACGCGTACGTCCACTGGTTAACGGATCGCTGTAGTTACCTCCCGTCGCCGTCACCGCTGGTTTTGCTACAGCTTGCGTATCGTAGATATTGACGTCCGGACGTGCGGCACGTGACCCCATGCGCCAGGCGATTTTGTCTTCTTTAGTGACGGCGGAATAGCCTACATTAACCTTATGTGACACAAAACCCGTATCAAAATTCCCGCGCAGCCCTGCCATCCCGCTGAACGCATCAATAATACGATTGGTATCAAGGCGTCCGGCTTTGGCGTCACCGGCCTGGTTGTATATTTCCGGGGCACTGTACAAACCAATTTCATGCGCGTGCTGCGCACCTAAACCAGCATAAGCGGTCCAGTTATCGGTCAGGTCATATTCCGTGCGCGCCATTCCGAACTCATTTTCAATATCGCTATAACCCCATCTCTGGCTATAGTTGTGCGTATTTTTCGGCAGATCGGGGACAAATGGCACATAGTAGACATTGATCCCCATGTTACCGCCGTGAAACGTCTTTTTTTGATACCCGACGTCTAATGAACTGCGGAAACGGTCGCCACGGTAATCCAGTCCCAGCGATGCCAGCGTGGTACGACGTTTATCGTCGTCAACCGCCCCCTCCCCTTCACGATGCAACAGATTCACACGGGCACCGACCTGGTTATTGTCACCAAAACGACGTCCGGCATCGAGCGACGTTCCCACCTGTGAGTCACTGGTATAGTCCATACCAAGGCGTGTGATCGGCGTATCGTCTGCATGCTTGGGTTCAAGATTAATCATTCCGCCAACGCCGCTACCGGCCGCGCCATTGAGCAATCCATTCGCGCCTTTAAAGATTTCAACGCGATCGATCATCTGCGTATCCACCACCTGGCGCGGCAGCACACCTGATAATCCACCAAAGGTCATATCATCGCCGTCAAGTTTCAGACCGCGAATACGGTATGTCTCTGCGTAGTTACCGTAGCCTTGCACCGCCTGCACGCTCGCGTCATTGGCGACAACATCGGCTACGGTCTTAGCTTGCTGATCTTCGACCAGTTTTGAGGTGTAGCTTATAACGTTAAATGGCACATCCATGGCATTTTGCTGACCAAGCATCCCCAGCCTGCCGCCATTGGCGACCTGGCCGTCGAGGAAAGCAGGCAGTAACGTATCGCCACCGGGTTTAAAATCACGTCCCTCTGCAGCCTGTACGACAATGGTATCTTCCGCTTCTGTCGGGGTTTCAGCAGCATTCACCGTGCCGGAAAGCGCGCCAATAGTAGCGGCCAGCACAGTTTTTCTCATTAATTGTGCGTATGTTTTAGTCTTGTCCATAGCCATGCCATTAAAAGTCTGACGACGTTGCCGGAGAGCGCCCCGGCAACATGTTGTTATTATTTATTCAGATCAATACGCACCACGTTATCTGGCGCGGAGGTGGAGTGGTCTTTATTGAATTTCTGTTTCACGGTGACAAACAAGGTTTGGCCATCAGCAGAGAGCAACAGGCTGTTTGGATTGGGGAGGAGCTCCCAGCTTTTCTTCACGCTGTAATCCGTTGCGTTCAGGCTAAGCAATTTTCCGGAATCACGCTGGGTAATATAGATTTCATTACGCTTCGCATTGAATTTCACCGCCAGAGAATCCCCGATATCCAGTTGTTTGAGCAGCTTGCCCGTATGAATATCCAACACCAATGTCGTTTTCGCTTTGGAATTGTCGGTGACAAACAGGCGACCGGTTTGCGGGTCTTCCGCCATATTCAACAGCAACGCGGGTTTATCGCCCAGCGGCTGCCAGCGTTTTTCAACGCGCTGAGTACGCGGGTTGATAACCAGGATTTCACCGCCGCCATTTGCCGCATAAATACGCTGCGTCATTTCTGAGTAATGCAGTCCGGTCATCCATTTACCGGTATTTTTAATCCGGGTTTTTAGTTTCAGCGTTTCGGCATCAACCACCCAGATCACCGCCGGATCGGCAACGGCGCCAATATAGAGCAGACCGTTATGCAGCAGTACCTGACGCGCACCGTATGGGAAACCTTGCGGGTTACGTTCCGGGAACAGCACGCGATTCTTCACTTTGCCGTCTGCGGCATTCAGCGCGCTTAGACCACCATCCAGAGAGTTGGTGACATACACCGTTTTACCGTCTGGCGAGATAGCCATACCAAAGTTTTTCAGATCGGTGTGGCTCAGACCGATGGTCTTCAGCGTTTGCGGATCCAGCTTGTAAACCACCCCACCCTGAACATCTTTGAACCCTTCCGCGCTGGCGACGTACAGCGCATCACCCGCAGGACTCAGCGCCATTTCATACAAGCCGTCAGCCAGTGCGCGTTGCTGAATATCCGTTGCTGCCGGTGCGATTGCTTTTTCCTGTGCCAGCGGGTTACTGGCTGGCGTGGCGTTAGCTGTGCAGCCGCTCAATGCAACGGCAGCCAACAATGCCAGAGCGGATGTTGTTTTTTTCATTGTCAGGATCCTTACCAGAATTCACGCAGATTGTTAATATCAAAAGAGAATGAGAACTATACGCATTATCTTTATCAGATCAAGAATAATTAGCCGGTGAATAAAAAAGATGAAACGAGGGTTTAAAGACATGAAGAAGTGCGCGCCAGTACCGCTTTTTCATAATTACAGTTAATTATTCTGGACGAAAAGGCATCGCAGGCCACAGAATGCACTTTACTGTTTTTCCAACATTTTCAAACGGGTGAACCTGTCGTGGTTCAGTCACTCGTTTTTGAACCACGCCAGGCAACGACTGTCATGAATAAGATCATTAAACGACTTGAGATCGTCAAAAGCGCCATCGAACTGGAAGATGAAGAGATTATTTTCCAGCAGCTGGCGCATCTGAAAAATGAACCTTTGCCAGTCATTCCCGGCGTCATCGTGCAGGCGATTGAAGAACGGCGTTTCGGCGATGCCCTGCGTGAAATTACGCACTGGCTACAATCCCAGCGCGCAGTATCAACGTGGCAGGACCCCGGCATTGCCGCCAGTAAGCTCGAACTGAAAGCGCTTGAAACCCAACTGCGTGATCTGATTGATAAGCGCAACACGCGCATTCAAATCCTCGATGATTTCAATGACCTGTATCATCTTCGCCTCGGACCGTTAATGAGCCGAATTCTCGAACTGCGTAAGCAGTTGGCCGCCAGCGCACAACGTAAGCAGGAAGCAGAACGAAAACGTCGCGAAAAAGATTATCAGTCCTGTCTGCACTATATTTCACAGGCCGTTGATCAACTGGCGAAACTCAAGCAGCACTGGGTAAATCTGAGTTCGGACTCCCGCGAATCCGTGGAAACTCGCCAGCGCATTCAGCAACAGACTGAGCTTATCACCGCCCTGCTGGCGGAAATTCGTGAACTGGAAAACGACTTTTCTCGCCAGGACGACAGCGCGACCCGTCAGGCACAGGAGGAAGCCAGCCACGAATATGATGAATATCAGGAACAACAGCAGGATGCGCAGCACCGCTACACCCGCGACCAGCGGCTTTCAGCGGATGAACGTAATGAGTTAAAACGCCTGTGGCGTCAGGCCAGTCGCCTTTGTCACCCGGACGTGGTAGCGGATGACCTGAAAGAGAAAGCCCATCAGATGATGGTGCAGCTTAATCAGGCACGACAAAATGCCGATCTGGCCGCAGTTCGGGCATTGCTGACCCAGTTACAAAGCGGACTCGAACCGATGATGGCAAGTGATCGATTAAACGATCTGCAGCATTTACGTAGCAAGATTCATCAGCTCAGGGAGCAAATTAATGCGCTGCTCAAAGAGATTAGCGATCTGGAAGCGGAAAACGCCTGGCGTCTTGCTACTTCAGTGACAGACAAAGAAGCCTACTTCTCCGATCAGCAACGGGCACTGACCGAAATCCGCACTACGCTGGAAATGCAGGTACAACAAGTGGAGCAAGAACTATTGGCTGGCTGAGAAAATGCGCGTACAAAAAGCAGACAAAAAAGCGGCTGCAAGACTGATTTTCAGATTAAGCACAAAAAGCTTATTTCAGATTAAACACCTTAAAACACTAACAAAACAAGAATATAAATCTAAATTATTTTCATTTTCAGCCCATTAATTCAAATTAAACACTATTTTCTCCTTCCAAACATTTAGCTCCTTCCCTGCCCGGCCTTTGATTAAGAATTCTCCTGGTTGTTTCCTACCCCGTTAAGAAAACCACATATCTGTTTGAAATTAATAACAATTAACAGTATTCCCCTTCTAAACCTATAGGAATCCCCTGTCATTATCGAATCGACGGACACAAAACTTCGCCGATCAATAAGCGAAATCTATCAATCATCTTCACAGAGGTGATATAAACGATTTATCTTAAATTTTAACAAAGTGTAATATCCACTTTAAGAATAGTTAATGATTTAAATAAAGACAGATATTATCTGTTGATATCCGAATAAATAAGGATACGTTCAAAGCAAAGAGCGAAATATACCCGTCATACTTCAAGTTACATATGCGTTGGCTGCGTTAATTCACCTCAGCCACATAGTATCTGTACGCCAGGGAATTCTCTCCCCGGACTTCCTGTAACTTGAATTATTTAGGGCATACGAGAATTAATTAACATTTCATGCATCGCGAGAAACTCTTTTTTAACCAAAAAAAGAGGCGACTGCTTGCACCAAAATTTCAAGGAGATCGTTATGTCTAAAGCTATTTTTTTGGGTGACTCAATTTACCCCTGGCTAGGCATGCGAGAAATCCTACGTGGCTCATCATTATATATTGATATCGCGTACCATTCCTCCCAGACGCTTTCTGCCGTCCAAACGCTATCTTATGAAACGGATTGCATCATTATTAATCCTGACAAGTCAGATTTTTTAAAATATGCCAGGATTATCCGCAACATGGCTATACGACCATCCACAACGATCATCGTGTTAGCCGATGAAGCCACTTTTTCTATTTTTCAAACAGTGTGCGGAATGGCCCTGCAGTTCCTCGATCAGGACACCAGTCTTGATCAGCTATTGCAAACAATCACTCGTATCATCGACAGAAAAAATCCACGCAATATCAAAGAACTACAAACAAAAATAACGACCAACGAATTCAATGTGATGATGATGCTAGCCCGCGGGTGGTCACTGGCACAAATCGCCGGAGTATCGCAAAAAAGCGAAAAAACAATCGGGGCGTACAAAAGCAACATTGCCAGAAAGCTGGGTAAAAGTAATACCCGGCTCAAGTACACCATTTCTCACTATAGCCAGCCGTAACTGACTTATTTAAGGATAGTAATCACAGTTAATTATTAACAGATTTTCTTTCGGCTCATTTTTTAATTCCGCCTGGCCCGGAAGGGATCGCTATTTTCGAAAATCGACATACCGGGTAGCACATCCGCGTGCCAACCATCGCCAACAACTCAACGCATTAACACATACATAACAGGAATGTAAACGAGGGTTATATATGAATAAGGTTTACAGCATTATTTGGAACGCGGCACTCGGCATCTGGGTTGTCGTCTCTGAATTAACCAGAGGTAAGAAAAAAAGCAGTTCACGTAAAACTGTTGCGGTACTGGCCGCCAGCGCATTAAGTGGCGCTACGATGATGGCCTCAGCTGCGCAGATTACCACTACGGGCGATCGAAATATTTCTGACGACTTCCAGAACGGTATTTCTGCGGGCGTTTATCAGGTTCCCCACGACTACGGCTTCTTATATGAAAATAATACTGCCAGTCAGACACTCAATATCAGCGGCGCAATCCCGACGATTAATCCGGGTCAAAGCGGCGTTGTAGAATCAACCACCATCAGTGAGTTACTGCGAACAGGAAAAATCACGCTGCAGGCTACCAGCCCAGGCCAGGGTGCAAAAACAATCACCACAGCAGAAGAGCTGGCGGAATACCTGACGTATAACCAATCGGCTACGCCTTCTCAAAGCGAAAACTTCGAGGTGGTTGACCCGGCATTCCCGGACGGCACAGAAACCATTAAGGTCTATGATACCAATGTGTTAAGTAGCTTTCTTACTAAATCGCAAATCGGCGATTCCGTATTAAATACTTATGATGCAACCAGGTCTGAAATCTATAAGCAGTTTGGTATCGCGCTGGCAACCGATGGTGCTACGGCCAACCTGAACATAGGTAATGACACCCTCAATGTACGCGACAAAGCCAATACCATCGAGTTACTGGCCAAAGACTCCTCCTTACTGGAAGCACAAGGCGCCAACAGCCAGGTAAACTGGCAGTCTGACAACTATATAAAATTTAACGCAGCACCCGTGATCCCCACACAAACGTTCACCGGCTCAGCGCAAACCTCTGTCTTTGGCGATGATGTGTCGCTGATGACTTATGGCTATGATGCAGATGGCAAGGTTATCGAAACCGGGGTGCGCACATTCACCATTACCAGTACGCAGGAGTTGGCTGATTTTAACGACTTCCTGTTGGGCAGAAGTGCCGACGCCGCAGAAAATGCCAATGGCGATAAGGTCAGCCAAATCCAATTGTGGCTGGAGGCTGAAGAGGTCACCACCGTCACAGCAGCACAAGCAAAGTATGCCGGGTATATCGATAGCTTAATTAATTCCAGTCAGCCGTCTGATGAACTCACCTGGGACTACAAAGTCTGGACCGATGGAAAGTCACATATCAACAACGCCACTGCCGCCCGCGGTGAGTTGCATGCCATTTATGCCAACGGCGCTGGCACCACCGGTACTCTGAACAAAGAGGCGATAATTGCCGTTGACGGCAGTATCAATGGCGTCATGAAAGCCATTGACGGTGGAGTTATCAACAACCTCGGCGAGCTGAACGCGCTACGCAGTTCTGGCGGGCAAAGCCTGGCGATTGGCATGTTGGCGCAAAACGCCGAGGCAACCAACCGCGGGACTATCAACTCAGGTCTGTTCATTGATAAAGATGGTAATCAGAACGTTAACAGCTACGGCGCATTCGGTATGCAGGGACAAGGTACCAGCGTTATCACCAACGAAGGCACCATCAACCAGGCGATCACCACCGATAACTTCGGCACCGCATCTGCCGCCGATCCCTGGAGCAAGGATAAACCTGATACTTCGCTGACGTTGGCTATTGGTATGCAGTTGTCCGGCGAGGCAAAAGGTGTCAATAACGGCAATATTAACGTCGTCGACGGACGTAAAAACGGCGCGTCTTACGGTGACGGCACCGCCTTTGGCGTGGAAGTCGCCGGAAATGCGACCTTTACCAACAGTGCTGATGCCGCTATTTACCTTGGTCGTGACGCAAGTAACCTGACCCAGGATGTCATCATGCCAGGTGGTGCCAGCCTGAGCGCCGGAATTATGACCAAAAGCGCCAAAGAGGTGATTAACAACGGTCTCATCACGTTGGGTACCGGTGTCCGTAACGCGGCAGGAATTTTGATCGGCAACGCAACAGGCAACGTACTGAATACGGGCAACATCGTCATCAATGGTAATGGGGATGCGGGGAACAACAAGAACTACGGCATCTCCGTGCGTGACAGCGGCACGGAAAATAATCAGGAAATCCGCAACGACGGCAAGATTAACGTCAACGGCACGAATAACGTGGGGATCCACGTCAGCGCCAATAACAAAAATGCCGAAGTAACCACCAGTGCCACAGGCTCTATTATCGTGGGCGGTACGGGTGGCATCAACGATCGTAACTACGCCATCTGGGCTGAAGGAGGCGCCAAAGGTCAGGCCGTGGTCAACGTCTACTCCAACATTACGCTGGACAAGGCCGGGAACATCGGCGTACACGTGCGTGATAACGCCATTGCTAACGTTGATAGCCTGAGTAGCCCGGTGTTCAACAACACCGATCAGATTGGCTATTATCTGTATGGGAAAGACGCGATCGCCAATATTGGTCAGGCGGTGATGAATGACAACGGTCAGGATCGCACCACCATTTTCCGTATCGCCAATGGCGCATTGCTGGCCGGTAACACCACCCCTCCTGGCGGCCAGGCCAGCTCCAACCTTGACCTTACCCTCAGCGGTAAGAACTCCGTTGGCGTTCTCGCTACCGGTGCAGGCAGTCAAGTCGATACTGGTGAAGCCACATTTACCGTGCAGGGTAGCGATTCCGCAGCACTGGTCATCGAAGGCGGCGCCAGCGGTAATATCAGCGACAAAACCACCATTAATTTAACAGGTGAACGTACCGTTGCCGGGGTGGTTGATGGCCAGGCGCATCGGTTGAATGGCAGCGCAGAGGGTAATGCCACCAGCACTACGCTTACTTCAAACGCGAAGATCACCTCTGAAGCCAGTGGCAATGAAGTGATCGCCTATATAGCGAGAAATCTGGGTAACCTGATCCTCGATACCAAATCAATTATCGATCTGGCCAGCATCGACAGTATCGGCGTGGACGTTCAACAAGGCGGTAGCTTAACCAACAACTCCTCCAGCGCCCTGCATGTCAGCAACGGCATCGGCGTTCGCGCGTCGGGTGCCAGTGCGCAAATTAATCAACTGGGCCAGGTTAAGGTTGATGATGGCACCGCTGGCGTATTACTGACGGAAGGGGCCAGCCTGCAGATTAACGGCATTAGTGGCGACAGCATTACCACCAACGGTACTGCTGATGGCATTCGCCTGGCAGATAAAGCCGGCGACCTGTCAGCGCAGCATGTGAAGATCCGTGCTGATGGCACGGGCGCAGGCATTCAAAACGATGCTAACAACACCAATATCACACTGCAAAATGTGACCATCGATTCCAACGACGGCGCGGGGATCCGCACCAGCGTAGCCCTGAACATGAAAGATGGGCTTAACAACATCCTTAACGTTAACGGTAAAGGTACCGGCTTCGCCTTTGAACAGCGCAATGGTGACGCAGTAACGGGCAATCTGACCATCGGCAAAGGCTATACCATTGAGGTACTGAACAGCGAAGGCAGCGGTATCCGCGCCAATACTGATGGCCGCATCGACACCAAGGCCGACATTAACGTGCACGACAGCGCTGGCGGTTCGGCAATCATCGCGAAAAACGTCAGCGCGTTAACCAACAGTGGCAAGATTATCTCTGCCAGCACCACCTCCCCGGTAATCGACGCCAGCGGTGACAGCAGTAAAGCCATTACCAACACCGGCACCCTGCAGGCCATCACCGACACTGCGGTGGCCATTCAGTCTGGTAAAGGCAATGACACCATTGATATCAGCGGCGGTGTCACCAGCGGCGTAATCAATACCGGTGAAGGTATGGACACCTTCAACTGGCGTAGCGGCACCTATGCCGGTGAAGTGAATTTCGCCGGTACTGGCGGTAACAATAAAGCCAACATCGGCAATGTGACGCTGGAGAACACGCGCCACATCATTACCGCTGCCGGTACGGGCAACGCCCTCACCTTCACCGATACAAAAGATGCGAAGATTGGAACGCTGGTCAGCGACAACCTGACTACCGGCACGAATATTGGCACCGGCTGGGATTCGCTGACACTCAGCGGGTCAAACGCGGATGTCCGCATCGTTGAAAACCTGAGTCTGGCAAGCAAAACTATTGCTGTAAACAATGGTGCAACGCTGCGCACCGGCGACCATGTCGAGCCAACCAGTACTGCCGCCAGTATTGGCGACTACAATGTCACAACCCAGGGCGCAGGCAGCAGGGCTATCTTCGATACCCTGGGTGATAACACCGCGGCGCAAATCTATAACGGTACTATCAGCGGTGACGGGAAGTTTGAACGTGCGGCGGGCGGCACCACGGTCTTTACCGCCAACAACAGCTACACAGGCTCTACCACCATTGCGCAAACAGGTACGTTGCAGTTAGGTGACGGCGGAAATGAAGGTGAAGTCAGCAAAGTGTCTGACATCATCGACAACGGCGTGCTGGCGATTAACCGCGCTAACACCGTGCTGCTCAATGGCGTGATCTCCGGCATTGGGGCACTGCAGCAAATAGGTGGCGGCATTACCCGTCTGACCGGCAACAACACCTATACCGGCGACACAACTGTCACCCATGGCACGCTGTTGGTGAATGGCGATCAAAGCGCGGCACGTGGCGCAACCACCGTCAGCGGCACCTCCACACTGGGTGGGAATGGCATTATCGGCGGCAACGTGTTGATGAACGACGCCACAACGATTAGCGCTGGTGACGGCGGTGCGGGTACGTTATCCATTAACGGTAATCTGCAGCTTGGCAGCAAAACGACTTCCGCCTTCGAACTGGGCCAGGCCTATACGCCGGGCGGTAAGCTGAATGACCTGATTAACGTCACAGGCGATCTGCAACTGGACGGGACTCTGGATGTCACCACGTCATCGGGCGGGAATTTCGGGCCTGGTGTGTACCGTATTTATAACTATGGCGGTACGCTGAATAACCAGACGCTGGAGTTAGGTGCTGTACCGGACACTCAGGATAAGAGCAACATCTTTGTCCAGACCTCTATCGACAAACAGGTCAACCTGGTGAATGCCAACGGCGTTACCCTGCAGTTCTGGGACGGCGCAACCGTCAATCAGAGTCACGGCGCATCCGGCATCGAAGGCAACAGCAAGATTGACGGCGGCGACGGTGAATGGATGGCGATCGGTGCTCAGGGCGACAACAACTGGACAACATCCACCGGTGAGGGCAACGCCCCGTGGGCGCAGAAGTCATTTGCCGTCTTCACCACCAAAGGCGGTACCGTTACCGTGGATAACGCTGCAGGTGAAGTTAACTTCTCCGGGGCGCAGTTTGATGCCGATGGTTACGTCGTAAAAGGCGATGCACTTAACGCCTGGGCCACCACAGAAAATGCCACCCATGCGGGGCAGACGCCGGGGACCGGTGAACTGTTGCTGCGCGTAGGCGCCGGCGGTGCGGGACAAAACTTTACGGCAACCATTGAGTCAATCCTTCGTGAAGCCAGCACCAACGACAAACTGACACTGGTGAAAACCGACCTCGGTCGTCTGATCCTCAGTGGTGATAACGCGTATCGCGGCGGGACGCGCATTGATGGCGGTACGTTGCAGATCTCCTCCGATAATAACCTCGGACAGAGCGGAACCGATTTGGCGATTAACAACGCCTCGACGCTACAATTAGGCGCGGATTTGATCAGCAATCGCACCATCGAGCTGGGCGCCAATGCTAATGCGGCCGTATTCGATCTCAATTCGCACCACTTCACGCCGACCGGGGAGATTACCGGTGATGGCAAACTGAAAGTCACCAGTAGCTCAAGCGATGCCGGCAGTATTCTGGCGCTCGACCGTGCCAACAGCTACAAAGGCGACACAGAAATTGCCGGTACCGGTAATAGCAACAATGTGACGGTCAATGCCAGCAAAACCGGCGTGTTCGGCAGCAACGAGAGCAGCACCATCACGGTTAATAATGGGGCAACGCTCAACATCAGCGGCGCAGACACCCGTCTACAATCACTGACCATGAACATTGCCGACAGCCTGTTAACGCTGGCGGATACCGTCACAGCCGCCCGCGCCAAACTGAACCTGACGGGCACAGCGAAAGCGCTGTTAACCAATAACGCCACTGCGGGCAACGCGACGGTCAGCGTGGCAAAAGACAGCACACTGGCGCTGGAAGAAAACGCCAACGGCGGCAATGCCGATGTAACTAACAGCGGGCTGATGACCTTTGCTGACCAGGCAATGGCAGAGAATACCGTCGTCAAAAACCTTGCAGGCGGTCTGGTAGATGTCAGCGCAGTCAACAGCGCGACTTCCATCGGTTCATTGTCCGGTGCGGGTAATGTCGAACTGGGCAATAAAGAATTGTCGCTGGGGAATCTGGTGCTTCCGGAGCCTGACACCATCAGCGGCATTATCAGCGGCAACGACGGCAGCCTGGTGAAAATCGGTAACGGTACACTGATCCTGACCGGCGACAACACCTACACCGGCACCACGGACGTCAACGAAGGTGTGCTGCTGGTCAACGGCAATCAGTCTGCTTCTACCGGTCAGGTCACAGTGAAATCGGGTGCCACCCTCGGCGGAAACGGTATTATCGGCGGCGCGGTTGATGTGCTGGACGACGGTCATATTACCGCCGGTGCCGCCATCAACAGCGTGGGCAAACTGACCACCGGTTCACTGACGCTGAGCGATAACGCCCAACTGGATTATCAGTTTGGTCAGGCTTATACCCCGGGCGGTGCTTTCAACGACCTGATCGACGTGAATGGCTCCCTGACGCTCGACGGTAAGCTCAACATTGAAACCTCACCGGGCGGTAGCTTTGATGTTGGTGTCTATCGCGTCATCAACTACACCGGCACATTGACTAACAATGTGATGGATATTGCTAACGCGCCGGAAGCGGCTGACAGCCTGTATGTACAAACATCGGTGAAAAATCAGGTCAACCTGGTCAACCATGCCGGACTGACGCTGCGCTTCTGGGACGGCACCGGCGGTGAGAATGGCGAGCTGAAAAACAACGGCGTCATCAACGGCGGCGACGGTATCTGGCAATCCAGCCAGGGGAACGACAACTGGACCACCGATGAATCGACACCAGAAGGCGCGCTGAATGCACCGTTTACCGATGCCGCATTTGCCGTCTTCCAGGGGGAAGCCGGTAATGTGACCGTCGATAACAGTAAAGGCGATGTCATCATCAGCGGCGCGCAGTTCGCTACCGATGGTTATCGCGTCGGCGGTGAAGCCATTACTACCGATACCGCCAATACGTTGATTCGCGTCGGTGATGGTACGGTCGATGGCGTCAACTACACCGCAACCATTGACAGCGTGATCCGCGGTACCGGTGGTCTGAATAAAGGCGACCTCGGTACGTTAATTCTGACGGGCAACAACACCTACAGCGGCGGCACGACTATCACGTCAGGGACGCTTCAGGTTGCAGGCGATACCAACCTCGGCGCAGCAGAGACCGGAATCACCTTTAACGGCGGTACGCTGAAATATGGTGAAGCGTTTGATACCGCCCGTCAGGTGACGCTGGAATCTGGTGGTGGGACATTCGACACCAACGGACATGATGTGTCCCTGCTGACGGAAGTCGAAGGTAACGGTCAACTGACCAAAACCGGTAAAGGTTCACTGACGCTGACGCTGGATAACACCTACACCGGTGGCACCACCATCGAACAAGGTGTATTGCAGCTCGGCACGGGCGGTACGATAGGGAGTATTGAAGGGGATATCGTTGATAACGGCGTGCTCAACGTTAATCGCGCCGATACGTTGGCGTTAAGCGGAAACATCAGTGGTGCAGGCCAACTGCATCAGACCGGTAGCGGTACAACGGAGCTGCAAGGCCAAAACAGCTACAGCGGTGCAACGCTCATCACCAGCGGGGTATTGCAAGCCGGTGATAACAATACTCTGAGCGCCGCCTCGCACCACTATGTTGTCGCGGGCACCACCCTGAATACCCAGGGTTATAACCAGACAGTCGCAGGGCTGAGCAACGGTGGCGATGTGTCGCTCACCGGCCAGCAACCAGGCACAACCTTAACGGTTAAAGGGGATTACAGCGGCGAACAAGGCACTATCAACATGGCTGCCCGGCAGAATGCCGGCGGCACAGGTATTGCTGATCGCCTGATTATTGATGGCGGTAAAGCCAGCGGAAGCACGCTGCTGGATGTCGACGGCTCCGGCCTTGGCGCACCGACCGTGGGTGACGGTATCGAAGTGGTCACGGCGCTTAACGGTGCAACGACGACGGCACAAACCTCACGGGATGCCTTCCATCTTGTCGCTGAACGTATGGCTGCGGGTGCCTTTGAGTATCAGCTCCACGCCGGAAACGCTCAGGGCCAGGGCGAAAACTGGTACCTGAGGAGTGAATATCGTCCGGAAACCATGCTGTATTCCGGTCTCGCCAGCGTGGTTCGCCAGGGGGACATCAGTCTGTTGGGCAACATGCACCAGCGTATGGGTGATGAGGTTAAACCGGGTATTGATGAAGACAATCGCGCCTGGGCGAGAATGATTGGTTATTCCGGTAAAACCAAACTGGATGATGCAGCCGGTACGCAAACCAGTTCCCATACCATGGGTATTCAGGTCGGCGTCGATATGTACGCCAATGAAAGCTGGAAAGCCGGTATGTATACCAGCATTCTGGATATCGACAGCAATGTAAAAGGCAGTAAAACGGGCAGCAACGGCAAAGGCGGCAACATCGACGACAACGCATTTTACGTTGGCGGTTATGCTACCTGGTTCTCTGGTGACGGTATGTATGTCGATAACGTCCTGCAATACGGGAACCATAAATCCCGCCTGTCAGCATCGGGTAACAACGGCTCTTACACCGTCAAAGGCAATACGCTGACGGCCTCAACTGAAGTGGGTAAAGCATTCCGTTTAGGTGCCAGCGCCTGGAGCCTGGAACCGCAGGCCCAGTTGATCTATCAGTACAGCAACTTTGATAACAGCACGCTGGATGGTGTGACCCAAACGAAAGTGAAAATGGATACCGCCGATTCGTTTACCGCGCGTCTGGGCGTGCGTCTGGTCGCGGACTACGACACCAACCATGGCAAGTTCCAGCCGTACGGCCGGGTCAACGTATGGCAGGGTCTGGGTTCCAAAGATAAAACGCACTTCAGCAACGCGGTCGCCACCACCACGCTGGAATCTTCACAGCAGTACTCCAGCACCGAGGTTGCAGCGGGTCTGTCGTGGTCTATCGACCGTAATCTGCAGGTCTACGGCGAACTGGGGACACAGTTCAGCAACGGCAGCAATAAATCGCAGGTTGAAGCCCCGGTCAATGCGTCGATTGGCTTTAAGAAATCGTTTTAAGCAGGCATAAACTCGCAAGCCCCCTGTTCACAGGGGGCTTTTTTTGTCGCTCCAGAATACAGCGCTGCCTGAAACGCTGCACTTATCACGCCTACGGATTAGTGTTCGTTCTTGCAGGTCGGATAAGGCACAGGCACCGCCACCCGACAACGCGAAAGAATTCAGACTAAGGGGAACAACAAAGAGGGATGAGATTAACGGCTATATTGCGCTAAGAGTGAAGGAATCTCTTCTGCCAACACCGGGGGAGAAATGAAGAAGCCTTGAATTTTGTCACAGCCAATCTGCGTCAGGCGATCAAGTTGAGACTGGGTTTCAACCCCTTCGGCCAGGACTTCAATGCCAAAATTGTGCGCTAAAGAAATGATACCCTCAATAATCCTTGTCGATTTAGTGTCGGGCTCTATTTCGGTGACAAACTCTTTATCAATTTTTAAGGTATCAAAAGGATATTTCAACAGATAATTAAGATTAGCGTGCCCGGTACCAAAATCATCAAGCGCTAACTTGACCCCGATTGCCTTCAGTTCCGTCATATTTTTCGCCGCTATTTGGCTGTCACACAGCGGCGATGTTTCCGTTACTTCAATCTGGCAGCGATGAACCGGAAGGCCGGAAGCGGCCAGGTTTTGTCTGATTCGTTGAGGTAAAAGAGGATCGCAGAATTCAAGCGCAGAAATATTTACTGATAATACAAGAGGTTCGGGCCAGGTACTCGCAACATTCCACGGCGGGCTGGCAACCATATCTTCAATTGAAAATATATTGCCGCTGTCTTCCAGTAACGTAATAAATACATCAGGAGAAATCATACCCATCTGAGGGCTGTTCCACCGCATTAATGCTTCAAATCCGCTAATACACTCGGTATGTAAATTAAAAATAGGCTGATAAACCATATAAAGTTGACTGGTATTCAATGCCTTTTCAAGCGCGGTGAGCACCTCATCGGAATTAAACATTCCCCCTCTCCCTCTACAAATCATATAAATTAAAAACCAGTCAAAGTCACTCCCGAGTTGTACCTGCTGTTAAATGCGTTACATCAGAAAAGAATAGCCAGGTTAGGGTAAAAAAGACATGCTGTGGGTAAATCTGACAATCAGTTTATTCAGATCAGAGGTATTAGTCAGTCCCAGCTTGGCGACAACTCTCATCTTATGCGCCTGAATAGTCTTATAGTTCAGACTAACCAACTCAGAGATTTCCTTGGCAGAATAACCACTTACCAATAGATTGAGGATTTGTTGTTCTCTTTCCGTCAATCTCTTCTGCGAACGATACAGTCGGGGATTCCATTTCCCGACCGACAACGTAGCCAACTGAGCAAAATCACGCAATGAGGATTTCTCAGTCAATACTATGGTTTTTTCAACGTATAATAATTCAACACATAATTTCGCCACCAAACTATCAGCAACGATAACGACAACGCTATTATAAAACTTGAACCGGTTTTTATTCAAAAACTGCACAATGGCAGAACAAGGCTGTTCATTGTTAATGATATTAAAAACCATTGTCTGATGCTGGCATAATGACGACTGCTGCAACATATCCTCAAACTGGAATGTTTTTATCGGCACATGTTTGCTTGTCAGGTAGGCAAACATACCGTTGCCCACAAAATTATCACTGCCACACATCAACATCCTGTTCACCGCTCCTTATAAGCTTCTAATTTTATTACTCATTAAAAATTTAATAATGGTTTTCTCAACTTCAGCCTCTTCACGACGGTTCTTAAAATCGAACTCGCAAGAAACCTGATGACAGGAATACAATTGATTATCCTCATCAAATTCGTTGATCGCGACGACATCAATGACTTTTAGATCAAGCTGAAAACTGCCGAACGTATCAAAATCCAGAGCAGCATTTTTAATCACTGCATCCTTGTAAAGAAAACGGGCATTAACATCTTTAGCGATTAACGCACAACCACCCTGAGAGATGTTTTTAATCTTAAGTGAGTAGTTCTCTCCGTTTTTGTAACGACCAAAACAGAAAAAATCGAACCCCTTCAGAAAAGAAAACCGCTGATTCTGTCGCTGTTGGGCAAAGAAAATCATATCCGGGATGAGGTAGGATAATCCTGCCTCAGCACCTGTTGATGGGGTGGCTTCAAATCTGGCGCTAAATTTTATAATCCCGCTGTCACTGTGCAGGATAAAGTATTGGATCTTTTCAGGAATGATGTCTTCATGACCGGTGACCACAAAGCGTTCGAAATCGATCCTTTCTAACTGCGTGATGACGCTGGTGTTTTCACATAAAACTTCCAGCTTCGTCTTCTTATGCAGCTCTTCACGAAGGATAGCTATGATCTCAAACTTGTTGTCCTTTGCTAATCCAAAGTTCATTCTAAAACCCTTATTTCCATATTTAAGATATGTCTCGACCCCGGTCTGATGACAGACAAAAACGCGAGATCAGCATCCACCCCTGGTGCCTAATTACCATAGTGGATTCCATGTCGAACAGTTGATTAAAACTTAAGTTTTTAACTATCTTTCGTCACTTATTGATACGTAAAAACATTTAATCAGAATTAATTTTAGCTTAAGCCATGCCTAAAACCATGCAAACCTACGCAATAGCTATAACAAAAGCGAATAACAAGACTTTTCAAAATGCGATTTTGAGATAATAAATAGCAATAATCGTATAGAAATAAAATAGAAAAAATGCTGTAAAACTAAGGAGTTGACAATACAGAGCGTGGACGGGGGGTGCTGAACCTATAGGCACAATATCCAGCAGGTGGTCATTAGCCAACTGATACCAATACCATTACGTCTCATTTCACAGGAATGAATGTATCATTCAGGTATATTAATCGTAATTTAACTTAAGTGATAAAAAGGCCAGCATGATGCTGGCCCCGGTAAATACCGAATTAAATTAGAGTGGCAAACTCTCTTACAGAGGATACAGCGTTAAAAATTCAATACCGTTGTTTAACGATTGCCCGGGCAGAATCAGCAATTATCATCACTGCCCCAGCCAACATTAACGTGTTTTTTAGCACCAGACGTCCCGCCCCCGATAAATACGGAAAGCCGTAGTGTAAATCACCCAATGGCATAACCCATACTTCTGGTGTGGTAATTAAAAGCGACAAGGTGACCACCGGCGTTGCAAATGCCAGAATTTCCCCCATCAATCCTGACCAACGGCTAATCGGTCAAGGTTAATCCAATTCGATCCCCCTGCCCCAGTAAACGAAGATATTTTTCCATGACGGCAATCCTACTTGTACAAAATTGCAGTGACATAAGTACTGCTATCAATTCTCATCGAAGTAATTTTCCATGATGATGCCAGCTTTTCTTGCGCCAGTTTAGCAATGTCCTCTTCGACATCAGAAGGTGCCGCTGAAATAGCGGATACACTGACGTGGGCCAAAAAACCCCCACACAGGTGGGGCAAAGATGCAGACTCTATATTTATTATTGAACGAGAGAAAACAGATCGTTTAATGACTCACTCATACTTGGATGGGTAAATATTTGGTCACGCAACACGGTATAAGGTAACCCAGCATCCATCACAGTTTTAATGATATTAATCATCTCATGCGAATCCACACACAGCAGTGAGACACCTAATATCTGCTGCGTATCCGTGTCCACCACAGCTTTAAGTACACCACGCGTATCATCCATGACTCGCGCCCGTGGAATCGCAGCGACGGGAAGCGTCACCACCTGTACCGCCGCACCGCTGGCACGGGCCTGCTCTTCTGTCATCCCCACGCGGGAAAGTGGTGGTGTCATAAAGACGGAATATGGCACATTTTGCCGATCGCCGGTGTTTCTCACCCCTTCGCCTAACAGGCCATCACGCACAATACGGAAGTCGTCCAGTGAGATATAGGTAAATTGCAGCCCCCCTGTTACATCTCCCATAGCCCAGATGTTATCCGCCGACGTCCGCAAATATTTATTCACAATAATGCCGCCACGATCGTTCACATCGACACCGGCTTTTTTCAGTTGCAGCTGTTCCGTCGCCGGCTTGCGGCCTGATGCGACCAGCAGTGCGTCAACAACCTGTTCCCCTTCCGGCATCTGTAGCTGCACCGCGCCATCATGAGACGAAACCGACTGCACCTTAGCATTGAGGATCAGCTCTACGCCTTTATCGCGTAAAATATCAGCGATCGCATCGGCGATATCCCGGTCCTCACGGGGCAAAAACAGCGGTGCAGCCTCAAAAATAGTGACCTGACTGCCGAAGTTGGCAAACATCGACGCGAACTCAACGCCGATATAGCCACCCCCCAGGATACCCAGGCGCTGTGGGCGTTGGGTCAAATTCAGCAACCCGGTGCTGTCAAAGACGCCCGGCGTACTGGATAATCCCTCAATATCAGGAATCGTCGACTGTGCACCGGTATTAATAAAAATTTTCTCACCGCTCAGCTCAAGCGTTCCTGTCGACTGCATTACCCGCACGGTATGGTTGTCGACAAATTCAGCACGCCCTTCAATCACGTCCACATTTTCCAGATTGGCCAGATTATGGAAGTTTTTATCGCGCAGAAAACTGACCACGGAAGCCTTACGCTGCATCGCAGTTGCAAAGTCATGCTGCAGCTCAGCATCGTGTACCAGGGTTTTGGTTGGAATACAGCCGATATTAATGCATGTTCCGCCATACATGGTGTTGGATTGCTCAATAATTGCTACCCGCCAGCCCGTCTTTGCCAGCGTAGCCGCCAGCGTCTTACCTGCTTTGCCAAATCCAATAATGATCGCCTGATATTGTTTCATGCTGCCTCTCCGCAAAGTCATTGTTCATTTGTTACTCTGGATTATAGGCAGTGCCCTGTCAGGCCAGCATATCCATAACGCGCAATTTTTTGTTCAATCGTCTAAGACCAAATAATAAAAACCAAAAATCTGCCAAACAAAACAAAAAGTAACTATTTGATAAAATTAATTTAATATAAAAATATGGCGATAATTACGGTTCTATCAACAACAATAAAAATTGTTCAGGAGTCTTTATGGATGCACTTAGCCGCTTGCTAATGCTTAACGATCCGCAGGGTTCTATTGATCAAAACTGCGTATTGAGCAGAGACTGGCAACTCCCTCATGCAGCAGGTGAGTTATCCGTGATCCGCTGGCATACGGTAACCCAGGGTAGCGCTTTACTGGAGATGCCTGATGGCAACACTTATACACTGCGTCCTGGTACGGTAGTCATCTTGCCGCAAAACTCCGCGCATCGGTTGTGCCAGTCAGGTGAAGAGCAAACGCATATTGTCTGCGGAAGTCTGCAACTACAGACATCCTCCCGCTATTTTTTAACCGCGCTGCCGGAAGTTTTGCTGCTGGCACCTGGCGAAAATAGCCCCGTTTACCACTGGCTTAAGGCGATGATCGGGCTGATGCAGCAGGAATCATTGAGCATGCTGCCCGGTTCCAACGTTGTGTGCAGCCAGCAATGCGCCACGCTGTTCACGCTTGCCGTTCGCGAATGGTTATCTCAGGCCCCCCCTGCTAAAAATGTGCTGAATCTGCTATTACATCCCCGACTGGGAGCGGTGGTGTTCCAGATGCTGGAATCACCCGCACATCCCTGGAGTGTTGAAGAACTGGCGCAGCGCGCGCATATGTCCCGGGCCAGTTTTGCTCAACTGTTTCGCGAGGTTTCAAACTCCACGCCGCTCGCCGTACTCACTACATTGCGTCTGCAATTCGCCGCCCAGATGCTGTCGCGCGGCGCCCAGCCGTTGGTCGTGATTGCCGAATCGGTGGGATATGCCAGCGAGTCATCTTTTCACAAAGTTTTTCTGCGTGAATTCGGCTGTACGCCTGGTGAGTACCGTAAACGGGTGAAGGCGCTGGAATCATAGCGCCCACCTTCAAAGGATTGAAGGCGAGCGCTACCAGGGGCTATTTCTGGGTGCGATGCCTGTGTAGCCACATCAGCTTATACGCTGCCGGAATGATGAACAGTGACAGCAAAGGTGCCGTGATCATGCCGCCAATCATCGGTGCAGCGATACGACTCATGACTTCAGACCCGGCTCCCGTTCCCCATAAAATCGGCAGCAGACCCGCAATGATGACCGCGACAGTCATTGCTTTAGGACGCACACGCAGTACCGCTCCGTGGTACAACGCCTCATCCAGTTTATCTACGGTAAAGGTTTGCGGGTTTTCCAGCGCAGGCTCTGCTTCAATGGCGTGGCGCAGGTACATCAGCATCACCACGCCAAATTCGGCAGCCACGCCTGCCAGTGCGATGAATCCGGTCCCGGTCGCGACCGACATATGGAATCCCATCCAGTAGAGAAACCAAATTCCGCCTACCAACGCAAAGGGCACACTGGTGATAATCAACAGTGCTTCACCAAAACGACGGAATGCCAGATACAGCAGCACGAAGATAATCATCAGCGTCATCGGCACCATCAGTTTAAGCTTGTGGCTGGCGCGCTCAAGCAGCTCAAACTGCCCGGAGAATGCCACGCTGGTTCCCGGTTTTAGCTGGACGTTTTCAGCAATCGCTTTTTTCAGATCGTTCACCACCGACACCATGTCGCGATCGCGGGCATCAATATAGATCCAACTGGTTGGCCGCGCGTTCTCGGTTTTCAACATCGACGGCCCCGAAACCACCTGCACATCTGCAACATCAGCCAGCGTGATTTGCTGTTTCATTGGCGTCAGTATCGGCAGATGCCGTAGCGTTTCCGGGCTATCGCGATAGCTTTGTGGATAACGCAGATTGATCGGATAGCGGGCGATACCTTCAACCGTTTCACTTACCATGGCACCGCCTACCGCTGAGGTGATAAACAGTTGCACATCGCCGACGGTCATCCCATAACGGGCGGCCTTTTCACGATGAATATCTACGCTAAGATAACGTCCGCCGACCAGACGTTCAGCCAATGCGGATGCCACGCCAGGCACCGTTCTTGCGACTTCTTCGATTTGCTCTGCCGTGGCGTCAATATCCGACAACACGGTACCCGAAACCTTAATACCGATAGGACTTTTAATCCCCGTAGAGAGCATATCGATACGGTTACGAATTGGCGGGACCCACAGATTCGCCAGCCCCGGTAAACGAACGGTTTTGTCCAGTTCCTCAATGATTTTGTCCATCGTCATCCCCGGACGCCACTGATCCTGCGGCTTCAGTTGGATGGTGGTTTCCACCATTTCCAACGGCGCGGAGTCGGTCGCCGTTTCAGCTTTACCGGTTTTACCAAACACGCGCGCCACTTCAGGAACCGTCATGATGAGCTTATCGGTTTTTTGCAGCATATCTGCCGCCTGCGCTGCGGAAATCCCCGGCAAGGTTGAAGGCATATACAACAGATCGCCTTCGTTAATCTGCGGTAGGAATTCGCCCCCAACCTTATTCAGCGGGAAGATGACGGTCAGGATCGACAGCACCGCCACCAGCAGGGTCGTTTTCGGCCAGTGCAGCACTTTCAACAATAACGGGTGGTAAATACGAATCAGGAAACGGTTAAGCGGGTTGCTGCTTTCCGCCGGGATCTTGCCACGGATCCAAAATCCCATCAGGATCGGGATCACCACAATGGCCAGAAACGCAGCACCTGCCATAGCGTAGGTTTTGGTAAACGCCAGCGGACCAAACAACCGCCCTTCCTGCCCTTCAAGGGTGAAGATAGGGATAAACGACAGCGTGATAATCAGTAAGCTAATAAACAGCGCCGGACCGACTTCCACCGAGGCGTTGGTGATGACTTTCCAGCGAGTTTCGTTATCCAGCGTTTCACCCGGATGCTGATGCCCCCACTCTTCCAGCCGCTTATGCGCGTTCTCAATCATCACGATTGCGGCATCGACCATCGCCCCGACCGCGATGGCTATCCCCCCAAGCGACATAATGTTGGCGTTCAGTCCCTGGAAATGCATCACGATAAACGCGATACACAGTCCCAGCGGCAGAGAAATAATGGCCACCAGCGCCGAGCGGATATGCCACAGGAACAGCGCGCACACCAGCGCCACAACGATAAACTCTTCCAGCAGCTTGTAGCTCAGGTTATCAATCGCGCGATCGATCAGTTGACTGCGATCATATGTTGTAACTACTTCAACGCCTTCCGGCAGACTGCTCTTCAGCGTTTCAAGTTTAGCCTTAACCGCGGAGATCACCTCGCGCGCATTTTTACCGGAGCGCAGGATCACTACGCCGCCTGCCACTTCGCCTTCGCCATTCAGCTCGGCGATCCCGCGGCGCATTTCCGGCCCAATTTGTACGCGGGCAACATCACGCAGATAGACCGGAACGCCATCTGTGCCAGTTTTCAGCACGATATTATTAAAGTCATCAAGGGACTGCAGATACCCACTGGCGCGGACCATATATTCCGCTTCTGCCATTTCGACAGATGAACCACCGGCTTCCTGGTTTGAGGCATCCAGCGCCGATTTCACCTCACCCAGACTGATGCCATATTGCGTCAGCTTCATCGGATCGATGACAACCTGGTACTCTTTGACCACACCACCCACCGAGGCAACTTCCGCCACGTTAGGGATAGTTTTCAATTCATATTTTAAGAACCAGTCCTGCAGGGAACGTAATTGGGCAAGATCATGTTTGCCGCTGCGATCCACCAGCGCATATTCAAATATCCAGCCGACCCCTGTCGCATCCGGTCCCATTTCAGCACTGACGCCAGCGGGTAATTTCCCCTGCACCTGGTTGAGATATTCCAGGACACGGGAGCGCGCCCAATAAGGATCGGTCCCGTCTTCAAAAATGACATATACGTAAGAGTCGCCAAATTGCGAGAAACCACGCACCGTTTTCGCTCCCGGCACCGACAGCATGGTGGTGGTCAGCGGATAGGTCACCTGATTTTCAACAATTTGCGGCGCTTGCCCCGGATAACTGGTTTTGATGATCACCTGCACATCAGAGAGATCGGGCAGTGCGTCAACCGGCGTATTCACAATGGTCCAGGTGCCCCAGATGCTGAGAAACAGCGCCCCCATCATCACCAGGAAACGGTTTGCCACCGAGCGGCGAATAATCCATTCAATCATTTATCATGTCCTCAGTGTGAATGGGTCGCCTGGGCTGGCATCGCGGGTACAGCGAGCGTCCCGTTTGCCTGGGCGCGCATACGATCCAGGGCGCCAGAAATATTCGCTTCGGAATCGATCAGAAACAGACCGCTGGACACCACGTTTTCACCTTCGCTCAAACCAGAGCGAATGGCCGTTAACCCCTGAGACTCATGGAATACGGCAATCTGCTTAGGTACAAATCGTCCTTCATTATCGACGGTGATAACCCGCTGTTCGGTACCGGTATCAATCAGCGCTTTAGACGGAATCAGCAGCATCGGCTCGCTTTGCGTTTTTAGCTGCAGATAGGCATTCATTCCCGGCTTAAGGGCCTCATCCGGGTTATTAACCTGTAGACGAAGCTGGAGCGTGCGCGTCGTGGAATCCACACTCGGCAAAATACTCCATTTGCTAATGGTGAAGGATTTACCCGGCCAGGCAGGTACGGTAATGGTGAATTGCGAGGCGTCTTTAATCAGCCAGGCGATAGATTCCGGGACTGAAGCACTGACCCAAACCGGATCCATTCCCTGAATTTTCGCGACCACATTATCTTTTGAGATGTTCATACCAGTACGTAAATCAAACGCGGTAATCACCCCATCAATAGGGGCCTTCAGGGTAAAGCGGGTCTGAATTTTCCGCGTCGCTTTCAAGCGTTGAATGTCCGCCTCCGGCATTCCCGCCAGGCGTAATCTCTCCAGAATACCTTCAACCTGCGTCGCGCTGCCGCCCGTTTCCCGCAGCAGTAAATATTCACTTTGTGCTTCTACCCAGTCAGGAATTGTCAGATCGATAAGCGGCGAGCCCTGCTTAATTTTGTCGCCCACAGTCAGCGGATAAACTTTCTCGATAAAGCCTGCCGAACGCGCCTGGACAATGACAAATTGATATTCGTTATAACTGACGTTCGCCGGGAAAGTTTGTGCATATTGCAATGGCCCACGGCGCACGGGTTCGGTTTTTAGCCCCAGATTCTGAGTCTGTGTCGGGTCAATACGCACACCCGGTGCGGATGTACTCGCCGTCTCTTCATCGGCATATTTCGGGATCAAATCCATATCCATAAACGGAGATTTACCCGGTTTATCAAACCGCGTATTGGGATACATGGGGTCGTACCAGAATAAAACTCTACGCTCTTCTTTTTTTTGAGCAGCGCCGGTATCGGCCGATACTTTTGCGGATGAATAATAGGTATACACACCGACAGAAATAATTCCGCCGACAATCATGCTGCCGAGAATAAGCGCGGTATTTTTAATATTTAAAGACGCCATAGTGATTTCCATTGCGCGATAGTCTCGCCCGTGTCCAGGAAAACCCGGGCAAGAATAAAAGAGACCAGCGAGATCCGTTATTTACTGATGTGAATATCGCGTAAGACAGAGAGATTTCCCTGCTGAACAAACGTAAATGCAACTTTATCGCCTGGCTGAATATCGTCGGCCCTGGTATCAGATACCAGCGTGAAACGCATCGTCATTGCCGGCCAGTTCACTGCGGGAATAGGTTCATGTTTAATCGTGACTTTTTTGCTATCCATATCAATAGATTCAATCACGCCTGTCGCACTAATCACTTGCTCCTGCTGGGCCGCAGGCGCCATATTCATCATCTCGCCATGCTGATGTTCATTGGCCTGAGCGTTAAACATGACTACAGATAACACAGTAAACAAAGCGGCTTTAGCGGTAGTTTTCATGCAATATACTCCTGAGAATTTAAGATTAAAGATCATTCAACCCAGCCACCGCCTAAGGCAGCAAACAGCTTAATTTCATTAACCTGTTGGGCATAGTTAAGGTCGAGCAACGATTGCTGTGTAGTGAATAAAGAACGCTCGGCGTCCAGTACTTCGATATAACTAACCGCACCATGTTGATAGAGTGCACGAGCGCGTTGCAGCGTGATTTGTAATGAGTCCAGATAACGCTGTTGTCCGGTAATTTGATCGGCAAGGCTTTGACGCAACACCAGTGCATCCGCAACTTCTTTAAATGCGTTCTGAATTTTTTGCTCGTAATTCACCACCGATTGCTGCTGGCGGATTTCTGCTAAATCGAGATTTGACTGATTACGTCCAGCGTTAAAGATCGGAATGTCTATTTTCGGGACAAAATTCCACATGCCGCTGGCCGCATTAAAGAGGCTGGAGAGATCGCCACTGCTGCTGGATACAGAGCTGGTCAGCGTAATCGATGGGAAAAATGCGGCTCGTGCAGCGCCAATATTGGCGTTCGCCGCCAGCAATCCATGTTCGGCCTCCATAATATCCGGGCGCTGCAATAATATTTGCGATGGGAGTGCGGGGGGCAGTGTCACGGGTTTTATATCACCGCGACTGCGCACGCGGTCGTCCGGTAATTTCCCGTACGTCCCCAGTAATAGTTGCAGTGCGTTGTTCGCCTGCGCCAGTTCGCCTTGACGTTTGGCAATATCGCTGCGTGTGCTTTCAATCACGCCGCGAGCCTGCTCCAGTGCCAGCACGTTCGTACTGCCGGTCATCAACTGTTTCTCGACAAACGCATAAGAGCGCTGGTAGTTTTGCAACGTTTCTTCGGCAATTTGCAGTTGCGCATAAGCCAGACGCTGGTTGAAATAACTTTGCGCCACATTAGAAATTAATGAGATATGCACCATTCGACGCGCTTCTTCACTGGCGAAAAAATTCTGCCGATCGGCTTCACTCATATTTTTCAGTCGACCAAAGAAATCCAGATCGAAACTGAGATTCAGTCCCGCTTCAAATTCCCGGTTGGTGCTGCTATCGCCTTTTAATTTCCCGCTATAGGTACCGCTGGAGCCAGCGTTAAGCTGTGGGTAACGATCGGCATCCGTCACACCGTATTGCGCTTTCGCTTCCTGAACCTTCAGTACCGCCATGCGTAAATCACGGTTATTGACCAGCGCCTCACCAATCAACGCCTTCACCTGGGAGTCAACAAAAAAGTTACGCCAGCCCGTATCCTGATATCCCGTCGGGGCCGAAACCAGCGTGTGCTGACTTAAGGAGAATTGCTGCGGAACCGGCAATGCCGGACGTTGATAGTCCGGAGCCAACGAGCAGCCAGCCAGAACAAAAATAGCGCTGAGGGTAAGAAGCTTAAATTTGTACATAGTTCTTCTCGTCCAGACCGGACTGATAACCATAAAAGATGTGTGAATTTATACCTGAATGACTCTGTTTAAGCGGTGACAGGAAAATGACAAAACTGTCATTTTCCCAATAACCGATTGCTATCCGATCCGCCTTCTCTAGAATTGAAAATCCGCACAGCCAGTGCGTGATGGAGAATGTCATGAAGATTTTGATTGTCGAAGATGAAAAAAAAACCGGCGAATACCTGACGAAAGGCCTGACGGAAGCGGGTTTTGTTGTGGATTTGGCGGACAACGGTCTGAACGGATATCACCTGGCAATGACCGGTGATTATGACCTGCTCATTCTCGACATCATGCTGCCCGATGTAAACGGCTGGGATATCGTGCGGATGCTGCGCACCGCCAATAAAGGCATGCCCATTCTGCTACTCACCGCACTGGGTACCATTGAGCATCGGGTCAAAGGTCTGGAGCTGGGGGCTGATGATTATTTGGTTAAACCGTTTGCCTTTGCAGAATTGCTGGCGCGGGTCAGAACGCTGCTGCGACGGGGAGCCGCGGTCATTGTCGAAAGTCAGTTTCAGGTCGCGGATTTAATGGTCGATCTGGTCAGCAGAAAGGTCACCCGCAACGGCACACGCATCACCCTGACCAGTAAAGAGTTTACGCTGCTTGAATTTTTCCTGCGTCATCAGGGAGAAGTGTTGCCGCGTTCGCTGATTGCCTCTCAGGTTTGGGATATGAATTTTGACAGCGACACCAATGCGATTGATGTCGCCGTGAAGCGTCTGCGGGCCAAAATCGATAATGACTTTGAGCCGAAACTGATTCAGACCGTGCGTGGCGTGGGGTACATGCTTGAGGTGCCGGATGGCAACTAAACGATTACAGCGCCCTTTTTCGCTGGCAACACGGTTAACCTTTTTTATCAGTCTGGCGACTATCGCCTCATTTTTCGCTTTCGCATGGATAATGATCCACTCGGTGAAAGTCCATTTCGCAGAGCAGGATATCAATGATTTAAAAGAGATCAGCGCGACGCTGGAGCGTATTATTAACCACCCGAACGAACCGGAATCGCGTCGGCTGGAAACACTAAAAAACGTAGTTTCGGGTTATTCTAACGTCATTATTTCTCTGGAAGATGCCAATCAGAGGGCCATTTTCCATTCACCTAATGCGCCGGATCTTCGTCAGTTTATCGCCTCGGCAACGCCGGATAAAAATGCACATACCCGTAATGTCTTTTTAATTTCCGGCCCAACGCTGCAAACATCAGAACATGCGCACGGGAAAAACGCGTCCTCCAACTGGCGAATGATTCGTTTACCCATTGGGCAGTTGCCAGACGGAAAACCGGCCTATACGTTGTTTATGGCGTTATCGATTGATTTTCATCTGCACTATATTAACGATCTGAAAAACAAACTGATCATGACAGCATCGTTAATTAGCATGATGATTGTTTTTATTGTGCTGTTCGCCGTCTATAAAGGTCATGAACCGATCCGTAATGTCAGTCGGCGCATCCAAAATATCACCTCTAAAGATCTCGATGTTCGCCTGGACCCGCAGGCCGTGCCGATTGAGCTTGAGCAACTGGTCGAGTCATTTAATCATATGATCGAACGAATCGAAGATGTGTTTAAACGTCAGTCCAATTTTTCTGCTGATATTGCTCACGAAATCCGCACGCCAATCACCAACCTGGTCACGCAAACAGAAATTGCCCTCAGCCATCCCCGCAGCACGAAAGAGCTGGAAGATGTGCTCTACTCTAATCTCGAAGAGTTTGGGCGTATGTCGAAGATGGTGAGTGATATGTTGTTTTTGGCACAGGCAGACAATAATCAGTTGATCCCGGAAAAAACAGCGCTGAATCTTGCGGATGAGGTCAGTAAAGTGTTCGACTTTTTCGAAGCCTGGGCGGAAGAACGCGAAGTCAGCCTGCGCTTTGAAGGTCGGACATGCCGGGTTTCTGGCGACCCGTTAATGTTACGCCGGGCAATGAGCAACCTGCTCTCTAACGCAATGCGCTATACGCCCAAAGGCGAATCTGTCACCGTGCGAGTGAAAGAGGCTGATGATCTCGTGCATATTATTGTGGAAAATCCTGGTACGCCAATAGCCGCGGAACATCTGCCACGACTCTTTGACCGGTTTTATCGCGTCGATCCCTCACGACAGCGTAAAGGCGAAGGTAGCGGTATTGGCCTGGCGATAGTGAAATCGATTGTGATTGCCCACCAGGGAAAAGTCTCCGTGACATCCGACGCTCGCGCTACCCGCTTTATTCTGACATTACCCAAATATGCCGCTTAATAATTATTGGTGGCGCTAATGCGCCATCGATTAAACCTGATATTAATATTATTATTCTCTGACATCATCGTCATAATCCTGTCACCTCACTGACAGCCCCTGATTATTATAATTCTCCTGTAAACCGACACTGGAGAAATATGATGAATAAGATATCTTCCTTTTTAGCTATCGCCTTTTTTATCTCAGCTGGCGTTAATGCGGCAGAAACATCCACAACGCATCAGCAGGCAGCTATGGCTCACGAGATGATGAATAACAGCGATACACCTGCCCATCAGCAAATGGCACAAACACATAAAGCACAGGTGCAGAATAGCCAATCCACGCGGGCTAGTGCACCGTCTTTTTCGCAAATGAATGAACATGAAAAAGCGATGGTCGTTCATCAGTCAATGAATAACAGTCATTCATATTCACATGAGCTGCAGGCGAAAAAACATCGCGAACAGGCAGCAACGCAAGGGTAATCCATCTCTCCACCAAGACACGCGTGCGGGCCTGGATAGCAACATAGCCTGCGCGCTTTCCCGTGGTTAGTGTCAATTTGAACTGTCCCAAAGAGCGCTGAGATCACAGCGTTCTTACATTCCGTGCGTTACAGTATGCTGCTTTAACGCTGGAGTCAGGCATGGCTTTAACCCTTACGGTGTTACTTGAAAACAGGCGCGCCCGCGGTGCAGAAAAAGTCCTACGGGCAAAACCTGGATTAAGTCTGTTAGTTCAGGATGAAACTACCACGATATTATTTGATACCGGGCCTGATGACAGTTTTAGGCACAATGCCGCATTAATGGGCGTAGACTTGTCTCAGTTAACCGCTGTCGTGCTCTCACATGGTCACTATGATCACTGTGGCGGCGTCCCGTGGCTTCCCGATAACAGCCGCATAATCTGTCATCCACACATTGCCTGCGAACGTTACGCTGCGTTCACGCTTGCAGGATATACCCGTAAAATCAAGAAATTATCGCGCGATAATGATTACTCTCGTCTGCAGATGGCGTACTCCCGTGAGCCTTTGCCCCTTAGCGAACGCTTTCTGTGGTCAGGAGAAATATCCGTATCCGCACCGCAGGCCTACGGTGTCATCAATGAGAATCCTCCCCAACGCGACTACATCACTGACGAAGGGGTATTGATCTACAAGTCAGACCGTGGATTAGTCATCATTACCGGCTGCGGACACCGGGGCATCGCCAATATCGTCGCTCACTGCCAGCAAATAACGGGCATCAGCAAAATTCATGCCCTGGTCGGCGGCTTCCATTTACGCTGCGCATCGCCCTATACGTTATGGCAAACCCGACGATTTATTAAACAACAGCAGCCAGAAAAACTTCTCGGCTGCCACTGCACCGGCGCGTGGGGACGTTTGTGGTTACCAGGACAAGAAGCCCCCGCGACAGGAGATGTTATTGTGCTGGCCGAATAATAATCACCATTGTGGTTGTTGTATCTTCATCACATAACATTCATGAATATCAAAATGCGCGCACAATCTTGATCTGGTCACTTATTATACAGAAATAAAGTTCGCTACACTCAGGACAGAGGTAAACAAACAGGAGGTAGTGAATATGTATCGCTCTATTCTGGTGCCCATTGATATCTCTGAAGCCGATTTAACTCGCCATGTTATTCCGCAGGTTGAAGCGCATGCAAAAACCGCTAAGGTCCATTTTTTAGCGGTCATTCCTACCGTTCCGTTCTACGCATCACTCGGGCTTGCCTACTCCAACGAGTTCCCGGACAGAAGTGGTATACAGGCGAAAGCCACCGAAAAGCTCGACGACATTGTTAAGCAATTCAATATCCCCGCCGGCAGAACGCAGACCCATGTGGTTTATGGCCCACCGAAAGATCAGATCCTTAAACTGGCAGATGCCGTGGACGCCGAATTGATCGTCATTGCATCCCATAAACCGGGTTTCAGCACCTATCTGTTGGGGTCAACCGCCGCTGCCGTAGTACGTCATGCCAAATGCCCCGTACTTGTTGTGCGGTGATATTGGTTAGAAAAACAGGAAAACGGGAGCGATCAGGCTCCCGTTTTTATATCCCCAAAACGCTGCAGAAAAAGTTAAATTCAGAGCCGCTGATGTAGACGTTATGCCTACTGGAATAAAACTTTGCCGGGAGGATATTTTATCGAAATGGTACGCCCTGTAGGATTCGAACCTACGACCTACGGCTTAGAAGGCCGTTGCTCTATCCAACTGAGCTAAGGGCGCATAGAGAAGTGATGACTTCATGCAGATGAAACGCGTGAATTATACGGTCAGCGCCTGCTGAGTCAATGCCTTTTGTTCCGGTTGCTGACGAAGTGTACGAATGTTGTTTTTTTCTGGTCGTTCATGGGGTTCCAGGAAATCACCTGGTAATAACTCAGCCAGCATAATGCGGGATTTAAGGTTACAAGTATTTAGAAAATTAATGATTTTGCTTAACATTCCCCAACCCCTTCCCTGCTGTTCAGGACCTCGTCAATGTTAAGTATCGCTATCAAGGAAGAAAATAGTCATTTCGAACATGGGCTGAAAATCATCATCTCCCGCCTGGCAAATGAGTGGCATCAGGACATCTGCTTTTTACCTACCGAAGATATCGATCGCGCAGACATCGCCTTTATTTCACTGGATGACGATTGGCTCAGCGCAGGATGTTATCAGGTTCCCGTCCACACCAGACGCCAGCATCGGGTTATCATCTGCAACGGAGGCGATAAAGATAAGCTGATGTTTCGTCCCTGCCTGTATATGCTGCCGCTGATCTATCGCGAAGATAATGTTGAAGCGATAACCCAAAAATTGATTCTGATTCTGCAAAAACGCGCGCTCCGCCACAGTGTGCCTGCAACCATCTGCCATTACTGTACCACCCGCCACTTTTCAGTGGAGGAACGCCAGTTTTTAATGCTACTTGCCAGCGGTAACACGCTCGCTGAAACAGCACATCTTCTCTCCATCAGCGATATCCAGGCCAGAGCAACTCGCCGCCGTATTATGAAAAAGCTGGATGTGAAAAATGATCAGCAATTTTTAAGGTATATCAGGGCGCACCTGAGTTTTCTGCAACAGTAGAGTGAATCTTGCGGTCGGGCATTTTATTGAGAAATGTCTCATCATCAATTAAGTATCGGCACCTACTGTACCTAATCGCATGCTGCCAGAATACCCTATGTATATTATTTCCGGGGAAACAAATAGACACACTCGGTAATATTTGCTCTGACGCCAGGGGGGATATCGTGGCACCGAGCCTGCTATTATGGAATGATAAATCTGAGTACTCGGTCTTTACCGCCAAAAACAGCGATGCAGAACCCCTGCAATTCGCACTTAAATTCGAGCCCATTGTCGATTTGTCTACCGCGTTGAGATACGGTTGTGAGGTCCTCACACATCTTCCCGCCAATATAAACAGTGAGAAATATTTTCACCAACTGTCGGTTCAGCATCGACAGCATCTGTTTTATCAGCAAATTGACAAAATTAAGTGCTACCAACAGGGACTGCGCTACTCACTGAATTTACCGATGCAAGCCTTTCTGAGTTGGCCGCTATTCCATTCCCTGATTACGCCCTCTCCGTCCAGCTTGATTATCGAAATACAAGATCCAAATACGTTTTATTCTTTAAGTACACCCCAGCGGGCGATCGTCTATGGCGTAATTCAACATCTTGAAGACCATGGTATCCCAATATGGCTGGATGACGTCAATGAGGAACTGCTTGGCACATTCACCGCAGCCAACTGGCATTTGTCAGGGGTGAAGTTAGATAAAAATACGTTCTGGACACTCAGTCATGTGCCGGAAAAACTCCGCCAGGTTATTCAGATGGGGCGCGCAATCGCCAGCCTGGTGGTAGTTGAAGGAATTGAAACGCAAAAACAGCAGGAAATTGCCCTGCGCGCTGGCGCAAATTTGGGTCAGGGATATTTGTGGCCAGCCATTTATCCAGAGCAGGCGCAATAGATACGGACAGGGAAAAAGGAAGGATGCGCAGTGTAAAACGCCGGGAACGGCATCGCCGTTTACGAAACACCCACTGTACCTGGCAATATGATCACTGTGCGCCGCAGGAATTTGACAGAATTGAGTATCTGGCTCAAAAACTTGATTACACATTACCGGGCGACACAATATCTCAAGCGATTATCACAACAGACAACTATCTCGGCTATACGTTAAATCGCTATTTATTTTCTGGTACACACACGGCCATCTTCCAGACGATTGAATCGGCCCTGCCACTGTTGAAAGAGTCTGAAGCGAGTCAGTTAGTGGTTGATATGGATGGTGCATCAAGCTCATATTTCGATGTTCTGGAATATCTTCGCCGACTCATTAAAGAACAGGATAATATTCAAATTTTCATATTACTTCCCAGTCGCCACGAAGCGCTCAGGCACTTTATTGCGATGGCTGGGCCATTCTATATCCTGTCGCGCCGTCAGCGCCTCCCGGAGATGCGCCATGCTTTATTATCTATGCCGCCGGACCATATTCACTCCGGGCACATAAATCAGGCCGACTGGGAGATGATCTCATTACTGTCACAAGGTAAATCGTTAAAGAAGATTGCTCTGCTGCAGGCTCAACCCTATCACCGCGTTATCTATCGCCTGAACCAACTGATCACGCTGCTGGGGTTGCCACATCGTCAGCGTTTTTTGCATCTGATACATCGCCTCAGCGTTACCTATCCCCATTTAATTTAACACCCTAACCCTCTGTGATATAAGAATTTATAGGAAATTACTTATTTTCAACTGAGAAAACGAATGTGATTTTTACAAACATTTAATATTTACAACTATTCCTGGTATTATATGTCGCGCAGGTATCCTGCTTTAGCTGACAGATTCAGTACATTTCGACAAAAAAGAATTGCCTCGCCGCCTTAACAAAACCTAAACAATTAGTCCATTGTGTCGTTTTTACTATTTAAAAAATTTTTTCAATCTGCCATAATTCAAACAGCAGGAGATTAATATCAATAGTCATTACCATGCCCTGATCTTTCAGGATATCCTAACAGACATTATGAACTTACGTGCTGTAAGCCTTTTCCGAAAGTGCAGAGCAGGTATAATCCTCACTGTTTTCTGATTAATTGTAAGTTTTCCCTGGTGTGAAATGGATATTCCACAAACTCATTGTTCTGACGTAGAACAACCGAATAAACAAGGATGACATAATATTTATTCGGTTCTTCTTCCAGAGCAATCCTTGGCTATTTGACAATATTATAACGCCTGATGTTTTATCAAAATCGCAAGATACACAAACAGTTTGAGGCATACAACAATGAAACCAGCATCCGTTATCATTATGGACGAACACCCTATTGTCAGAATGTCGATAGAAGTACTGCTCGAAAAGAATAGTAATATTCAGGTTGTTCTGGAAACCGATGACAGCCGCGCAGCAATAGATCATCTACGGACTTATCCAGTCGATCTGGTCATTCTGGATATTGAACTACCTGGCTCCGATGGGTTTACATTACTCAAGAGAATAAAATCTCTGCAGGAAAAAACTCGGGTACTGTTTCTATCCTCAAAGTCTGAATCATTTTATGCCGGACGGGCGATCCGTGCCGGTGCCAATGGCTTCGTCAGCAAACGAAAGGATCTCAATGATATCTATAACGCGGTGAAAATGATTTTATCAGGATATTCATTTTTCCCTTCAGACACGCTTAACTTTATTAATAATATTAATATACGTAAAGGTGTGCTGAATGACATGCCGTTATCGAACCGCGAGGTAACGGTTTTACGTTATCTGGCGAATGGGTTATCTAATAAAGAAATTGCTGAGCAACTTTTATTGAGTAATAAAACAATCAGCGCTCACAAAGCTAACATCTATTCCAAGCTCGGACTACATACCATTGTTGAGCTAATTGATTATGCAAAGATGCATGAATTAATGTGATCGCACTCCCGGCGAGGCGTCGTTCGGGAGTGCGTTATCAGCGCATGATGTCAATTGTAGTTAATCATAAACGTAGCATCTGCTTTCGCGATCCCCGGTTGAACGCCATCTGCCAGCGCAATATAGTTGGCAAAAAAAGTCAGCATAGCGTTGCCATTTTCATCAATACTTACTGTCTGGCTGGCTTGTTCAAGCGGTAATCGCGTACGGTCGCTATCGTGCAATTCAATCGCGACCTTTTGTGCCATCACGGCATCGTCCAGCGCCAACAACGTGGTACCCGCTGCCGGCGTGCCGGAAAAGGTTATCGAGGCCGACCCCGGCGGGCAGCCTTCAAGTTTCAACGTGAAGGGAACCGGTTGGGTCGTATCCCCGGTGGTCTTTAATTGTTTTGTTGGCCAGGTGCCTAGTTCAACCAACTTATTATTGTCACTGGCAATAACCGCACAGGTAAAGTCCACAATATTACCGTGCAGTTCGATATTAATCTCACCCAGCGAGGTATCCGCCTGGCATAGTGAACTGGCTGACACTGCTGATATCAATACGAAAAGTGCACGGCGTCTCATTGTTTTCTGCTTATTCATAATCAACTCGCAGATAGCCACGGGCGGTGAAAGGCCCTTCCGCTGGTTTATTGCCCGTCACGCTGACTGGCCATGCTCTAATGCCAACCCGCGCGGCAGCGTTATCATCCAACTGAAAGGGAATGGTGCTGGACAGATTGTTGGGTGTCAGCGGTTTACCGCTGCTGTCGGCCACGATAAAACCTAAATCCGGGTTGTCCGATATCATCATTTGCCCGGACGCTTTTTCGGCCTCGACCCGCATGGTCAGATAAGCTTGCGCGGCAACATTTGTACATTTTATGGCGACCGTTTTCGTTTGCGTATTGATACCTTCGGGCCGGTTACCGGCTCCCGCCTTGCTGAACAGCGAGGCACCAATATCGCCAAAATCAAACTCCACGATTTGCCCGGCATTCACCTCGCAGTTTTGTGGAACTTCCACCTTGCCGCTGTAGCTTATGGTGTAAACCGGCGTACTCAGCGCATCTCCCGTACTGGTAGTGACATAGACGCTGAACATCGTCTGTCGCGGGATCGGCACCATGTTGATAAATGAACGAATCACTTTTAATTTAAACACCAGCTTCGAATCCATCACGCCAAAAGGCTGCTGTTTGGAAACGTTTGGGTGATTCCCCATGCGGATATAATTACGTGGAGGATAAAACAACCCCGCGTAGCTATCGGTAATACTCATGGCCCCCAACAGGTAATCATTGAGTTTCAGATACTGAAAGTTATTTTCCGTACTTTGCACGGGGAGTTCTGTCACATAACTTCGGTAGGTGTAATTCACCGTCGTCCCTGCCGGGCAGGTTGCATTCACCCCAACCCAGCCTGACTTTTCAGGCAATGTCACTACCTGGCCCGGTTGGTTATTGCTGCTGTTAAACACATTCGACAGATCGTAATAAACGTCCGTTGGCGTTCCGTTCGAGTTATGGCAGACCGTCGCCCATGACGTATTAGCTATAAGCATTAAAGCGCTTCCCAGTAGCAAACCGGTTTGTCGTTTCATCATATTATCCCTGTCGTGCCGACGGTCGTTGGCACATCACGTTGGTGAGCGTTACAGCCTGTTTCAGGCTCTCTTCAGGCAAGGTATAGTGCGCTTCACAGCGTGCGTTTGCGCCTTCACCCCATTGGATCAACAAGTTGCCTTTGAGCGGCAGACCACTCAGATAAATTTGTCCATCCTCACCGACCATGCTGGTGACGCCGCTCGTGGTTTCGCGAACCACCGACCCAAATGGCACCGGTTTTCCATCCCGGTTAACCGTGATAAGCGCCCGCACGCCAATGCGTGTATCAAACGCCGCACGTACCAGTGCCCCCTGCGTGGGCACGACGCTGCTAACGTTATTTTCCACATCGGTGTTGTTATTCATTGAATTGGTATCCAGCGCGACGCGGTTGTAACGATAAACGGTGGCATACGGCATGACCGCGTAGCCACGCCAGTCGGTCTGCACGCCGGTCTGGTTTTCTATCCGCACCCCCTGGGCCCCAGGTGCTTTTATCAGTACGTTGGTATCGCCCAGTGGTTGGCTGAGCGTAATGCCGTCCGCATGTCCGATGACGCCACCGGAGAGTTGCCAGTTATAGTCATGCTGGTCACGGTCATAGTTGTAACCCACGCCCAGCGTGCCATAGGCCGCCTGCCAGTTCGCGTTAGCGCTCCCGCTGTATCCGTTGGAGCTGCTGTGTCCCTGATTAACGCTGTAGCTGAGATTGCGTCCATCTAACAGCGTGCCGCCAATACCGCTTTGCCAGCTGTTTTGTCCATTGCTGTTACGGTTCGCATTGAAAGTGGCGTAGGTGCGATCGAGTGCGTTATCACGCGAGTAGCGCCGCCCGGTCAGCAGACTGAACGGTACAGACACATTGAAGGCCAGGATGCGGTCGGTATCAGAGATCCCGACCGATTCATTCCATGACCAGGAGAGTGAATAGCTAATCCCCTGCCAGCCGCTGGCATACCCCAGCTGGTACCAGGTATTGGTATCTGAGGTGTTCCAGTACGTTTGCTGGCTACCCGATACATAGAGTGATCCGTAATCGCCAAGGTTCTGCGAAATGTTGATCTGAAAACGTCCCTTTTTGCTGTAGCTCAGATTGTGGTAGCTCTTCACCTGTGGAACATCGTGGCGATTCCCTTCGCTGTCATATTCGTACTCGTAACCTTCCATACTGCGATACGCCACATCATCGAGGGTATAAAACCCGCGCGTCGAATAGCGGTACCCCAACAGCTGGAAGTTGGTACCGAAGTTGTTCAGTGATTTTGCATACAGAAAACGCAGCGATTGCCCCTGATGCGTACTGTCATCCGCCAGTTGGCTCCGGGCATGCGTTAAATCGACAGAGACGGCTCCCCAGTCACCCAGGTTGCGGCCAGTACCTAACACCAGTGCGGTGTAGCGTGAAGCTAACTGCGTGCCGCCATATGCGGTGTAACCTTCTGGTAACCCGGCAATTAACGTTCCCTGGAAAAAGAATGGCGAAGACTGCTGGCTATTACCGCTGCGAAAATCCCCGGCGACAACGTCATATTTGAAACGTCCTTCACGCTGGAGCAGAGGTACCGTGGAATACGGCACCGTATAGCGCTGTTGACTGCCGTCCTTCTCATCAACCGTTACGTCCAGGTCACCACTCGACGAGGTGGGGTTAAGATCGGTTATCGAAAAAGCGCCTGGCGAAACATAGCTTTGATAAATCACGTAGCCATTCTGGCGAATAGTCAGTTTCGCTGCGGTACGCGCAATCCCACGGACGGTTGGCGCATAGCCCTGTAAGCTGTCGGGATACATGCTGTCGGACGAATAGAGACGAGCACCACGAAAACCGATGCTGTCAAAAACGTCGTTGCCGGTGTTGCTGTCCCCCATCACCAGCTCACCCTTCAGCGGAATAATCGCGCGCTGAAGCCATGTGCCAATATTTTTCCAGCTTTGCGAATGGTAGCCGTCACCTTTCGAGTAGTTCCATGCACCGTTATTCCTCAGCCGCCATGGGCCATAGTTCAGGCCGCTTAACATGCTTAAGAAATAGCTGTCGGTATCGCTGCCGCGACTGCCGGTAAAGCTGTAGTTAACCAGCGCCGCCGGAATACCTTCATCCCACTCCTCTGGCGGAATATAGCCACGCGCACTGTTCAACATTGAGGCTTGCGGCAGGCTGACATTTAAACGCAGTGTAGAAAAATCGAAGGCAATTTCGCTACCAGGAATCGCCTCTGGCAAATTAATACAGGTATTGTTCGCATCCTGACTGAGTGCCGGAAACGCAGTGATATTGACGCCAAGGCGTTTAACCCAGTCGAGATCAAAGCACGGCATCAGCCCGCCGGATTTTTCTCCGGCTTTCCCCGCGCTGGTGGCGAAACGAATATCCTGGGTGGCCACAAACTCATCATTGCGCCAAATATCCACACGATAAACGCCTTCAGGCTGGTGATTCCCTTTTTCGAAACGAGACAAATCCGCCACAGTAGCGGTATCGGCAGATAAAAACGCCGGATTGAAATAGCTTTCACCCTGGCTGAAGGAGGGAAAGAGCGCGGCCAGCGTGGACAACGCCACCCCCGCCAGCGGTGGCGTAACCCCCGGTAACAGGCCAGGAAAATACGTTGTCTTATTCATCGTTTTCTCAACGCACGCTAACCGTTTTAGCGGTGGTGACTGCGCCATAATCGTTCACCGTCTGGAACGTAACGTTTCCCTGAACGCCAGTCGGCAACAGGACCTGCGTGTCATTTTTTGGCGCAACCATAACGTTATCAATCTTCGTATTTCCGACATTGAGATTGACCAGCGTGACGTAATACGCTGACGGGTTGGTGATTTTCAGGTGGTTGCCGGTACGGGAAAACTGCAGCATGCCTGGCGCATCTTCCGCGATTTGTGGCAGATTATTTGGGCGGACAAAGAGTTTGATGCGCGACAAAATCGCCAGTTGCAGAACGTTTTTCCCCTCAAGGCTATTTTTATTGACCGACGGAATAGCCTTCACATTCATCCAGAACAGCGATTCACGGTCTTTGGGCAGCGGCTCGCCCGCGTAGATGATACGCAGCGTGTTTTCACTTTTAGGTTCACTGACAAACAGCGGCGGTGTGACCACAAACGATTTATCTTTGACGCCTGCGCTGTTCTCTATCCATGAATTAATCAGGAAACGTTCTTTGGTATCACTATTACTAATGGCGAGGGACGTTTGTTTAGCCTCGGCAGGATAAATAACGCGAGTTGCACCTAATGCAATTCCACCAGATGCCTGCACACTGGTGGCAGAAAATAAGGCCAGTAAAATGATAAAGCCTGATTTTAGATAATTAAACATAGCTACAAATACCTTTGGCGTGATTATCGTTAGGAAATAAATCAGGGATACACCAACGTAAACCACACATCTGAACGAAGCGTTCCCGGCGTTATATATTCCGAGACAGCCCGATAGCGAGCAGTGAAATGAAACGTCATCTCTTGCGTTAAAATCGGGGCATAATGAAGCGGCAGCGCATTCGGAATTATTTGTCGCTGTCGCTCATCAAACAACGCCAGACCAATACCCGAAACCGCAGACGCATCGCCGCTGGCAAGAAAGACCTGTGGATCTTCGGCTGGCGTAACGCCCGCAAAGGCAATCCCCACATGGTCATAAACATCAGCACTGCACGACGTTAGTCGCAGCGAAAACGGTACGCTGGTAGAAGCAAAACTTCCCGTCCCGGAAAACGCGTTAGTGCGGTACTGCCCCATCTGCACCCGTAAGCTCTGGCTGTCTGTGGCAACCGTACAGGCACCATTAACCAGTTGCCCACGTAAATGAAGACGGCCACTTTCCAGTATCACGGTGTGAGCAAACGCCGGCATTACGCAGACCATTCCCGCCAGCGCTACGCCTTTCCCTATCATCTGCCACATCCTTCATCATCCCCGGATAGTGCCTCATCCCATGAGGCGGTAGTCTTCCCTGCAAGAATCAAACGGCTTATTCGTACTTCATGATGAAGGTCGCATCCGCATTTGCCTGACCCGGCGTGGCGCTGGTTGCTGTGGCTTTATAACGCGCGGAGAAACGCAGGGTGTTGGTGCCTTCCACCAGCGCCTGAGCGGTTGAGAAGGTCGCGCCATCTGGCTTCAGTGCGGTAGAGGTGTTGTCCAGGATTTCGATCCCTACGCCGCCCGCTGTGGTGCTGTTATCCGAAGAGGAGAGAGCCAACAGGCTGTTGTTGGTGAGGTCCGTCTGGCCCGAGAAAGCAACAGCAGCAGTCGCAGCAACTTTCGGGTCACAGTCGTTCAGCACTATGGAAAACGGAATTTGCGCCGTGGTGTCACCGACTGCGGTGAAGCTGGCGGTACGATATTGGCCTAATGTGACAACCTGGTCGGCTGACTGAGTGCTCACTGCACAGGCTGCATTGACCAGTTCACCTTCAAAGTGAACCGTACCGCCGCTCACGCTTACCGGATCTGCCGCCACCGCTGCGCCCGCCATTAACATCATGCTGGCAAAAACAGAAGAGGTCATTAATTTACGTTTCATGGATTTCCCTTGAATTACACACATCCGGCTCCAGCGTCCTGCGGGATCCGTTTGAATCATTATCGACATTAAATGTCAGGCAAATTATCTCTGCATCCTGTAAAGATATATATCGAGAGAGAATTAGCGAAACGTGTACTCCCACTCTCCTGAGTATTTGATTCACTAATTAATCTTCACGAATATGACAATTCGTCACCGGGATAAATTAAACATTTCAATTAATGAAAAATACCTGCAATTCCTTTTAATGACCCTGGCTTATTCTTATTGGACTCTAAGAAAATTCCGGATGGAAATGAGGCAAAAACGGCCATAACAAGACGTAACAGTCTGGTTTCTGAGATATTACCCATGAAAATAGCAGGGTGATGAGTTGTTTCATTTAGGTTAAGTTTCGTTAGCATGCTTATGAATTACGTACCAACGTCCAACACCTGTTGCCGCGCTCACGGGCTATGCGAAACACTCCACCGCACGTAAAAACGCAAACGAAAACTGACAGCACGCCCCGCTTCTGACAAAATAGTGACATCCCCTTCGACTTAACGTAACAGACGGAATCCTCTCTCTGATGGCAGCAAAGATTATTGACGGTAAAACGATTGCGCAGCAGGTGCGCTCTGAGGTTGCTCAAAAAGTTCAGGCGCGTTTAGCGGCTGGATTACGCGCCCCAGGACTGGCTGTTGTGCTGGTAGGTAGCAACCCGGCTTCGCAGATTTACGTGGCAAGTAAACGCAAAGCTTGTGACGAAGTGGGTTTTGTCTCCCGCTCCTGGGACCTGCCTGAAACCACCAGCGAGGCGGAACTTCTTGAGCTGATCGATACGCTCAATGCAGATGCCACCATCGATGGTATCCTGGTACAACTGCCGTTGCCGGCGGGTATCGACAACGTCAAAGTGCTGGAGCGTATTGCACCGGATAAAGACGTTGACGGTTTCCACCCGTATAACGTCGGTCGCCTGTGCCAACGCGCGCCGCGCCTGCGTCCATGTACCCCACGCGGTATCGTGACCCTGCTTGAACGCTACAACATCGACACGTATGGCCTGAACGCCGTGGTGATTGGCGCCTCCAATATTGTTGGTCGCCCGATGAGCATGGAACTGCTGCTGGCTGGCTGCACCACCACCGTTACCCACCGGTTCACCAAAGATCTGCGTCGCCACGTTGAGCATGCTGACCTGCTGATCGTCGCCGTCGGTAAACCAGGCTTTATTCCCGGTGAGTGGATTAAAGAAGGTGCGATTGTGATTGATGTCGGCATCAACCGTCTGGAGAATGGTAAGGTTGTTGGCGATGTGGTCTTTGAGGATGCTGCCGCACGCGCGTCATATATCACGCCAGTGCCGGGAGGCGTTGGCCCTATGACCGTCGCCACGCTTATCGAAAACACGCTGCAGGCGTGTGTTGAATATCATGATGTAAAGGACGTTTAAGATGGCCACATTTTCACTGGGTAAACACCCACATGTTGAACTCTGCGATCTGCTGAAGCTGGAAGGCTGGAGCGAAAGTGGCGCCCAGGCAAAAATCGCCATTGGCGAAGGGTTGGTGAAGGTCGATGGTGTAGTAGAAACGCGTAAGCGCTGCAAAATCGTTGCCGGACAGACCGTAAGCTTTGAAGGCCAAAGTATTACCGTCGTGGCGTGATCCCCGGTGCCGGATGAGGCTAACCCCCTGTCCGGCCACTTCCTCTCTCATTTTCAGATAATCACTTCATCACCACTTCACAGTGAATTGTTAGCATGTCGTTTTTCCATACGAAGCGATCATCATGCCAACAATTGTTACCCACGCGGCCGTGCCACTCTGCTTAGGGTTAGGTCTCGGGCTTAAAGTCATCCCCCCGCGCTTACTGTTTACTGGCGTCATTCTGGCTATGTTGCCGGATGCCGACGTGTTGTCGTTTAAGCTTGGCATCGCCTACGGCAACGTATTTGGTCACCGTGGTTTTACCCACTCGCTGCTGTTCGCCTTTGTCGTGCCACTACTCTGTGTTTTGATTGGCAGACGATGGTTTAAGGCGGGATTGATTCGCTGCTGGTTATTCCTGACGGTTTCACTGCTGTCGCACAGCCTGCTGGATTCTGTCACTACCGGGGGAAAAGGCGTCGGCTGGCTGTGGCCGTGGTCAGATGAACGCTTCTTCGCACCGTGGCAGGTCATTAAGGTCGCCCCGTTTGCGCTATCACGCTACGCCACGCCGTACGGGCATCAGGTTATTCTTTCGGAGCTAATGTGGGTATGGCTGCCGGGAGCCGTCATGATGGGTGTGTTGTGGTGGTACAGACGTCATTAATAGTGCCTGATGGCGCTACGCTTATCAGGCCTACCGATCATTCCATCGTAGGCCGGATAAGGCACTAGCCGCCATCCGGCAATATAGAGATTTACTTACGACGCCAGGTGGTGCCCTGCGGACCGTCTTCCAGCACGATGCCCATCTCGTTGAGACGATCGCGCGCGGCGTCAGCTGCCGCCCAGTCTTTCGCCTTACGGGCATCCAGACGTTGTTGGATTAACGCTTCAATTTCAGCAACTTCACCATCATCCGCCTGCGCACCGCTTTGCAGGAAGGCTTCTGGCTCCTGTTCCAGCAGGCCCAGCACGCCGGACAGCTTACGCAGATGCGCAGCCATAGCGTTAGCTGCCGCCATATCTTCGCCCTTCAGACGGTTAACCTCACGCGCCATATCAAACAGCACGGAGTAGGCTTCCGGCGTGTTGAAGTCGTCATTCATCGCTTCAATGAAGCGCGCTTCAAAGGCTTCGCCACCGGCTGGAGCAACGGACTTGTCAGTGCCGCGCAGCGCGGTGTACAGACGCTCCAGCGCAGAGCGTGCCTGTTTCAGGTTCTCTTCGCTGTAGTTCAACTGGCTGCGATAATGGCCGGACATCAGGAAGTAGCGAATGGTTTCGGCGTCGTAGTATTTCAGCACGTCGCGCACGGTAAAGAAGTTGCCCAGCGATTTGGACATTTTCTCACGGTCAACCATCACCATCCCGGAGTGCATCCAGTAATTAACGTATTCACCGTCATGCGCACAGGTGGACTGAGCAATTTCGTTTTCATGGTGCGGGAACATCAGGTCGGAGCCGCCGCCGTGAATATCGAAATGATTACCCAGCTGTTTGCAGTTCATCGCAGAACATTCAATGTGCCAGCCAGGACGACCTGCGCCCCATGGAGACGGCCAGCTCGGCTCACCCTCTTTGGACATCTTCCACAGCACAAAGTCCATCGGGTTGCGCTTCACATCAACCACATCAACACGCGCACCCGCCTGCAGCTGATCCAGATCCTGGCGGGACAGTTGACCGTAGTTCGGGTCAGTCGGCACGTCAAACATCACGTCACCGTTATCAGCAACGTAAGCGTGACCTTTGGCAATCAGCTGTTCGGTGATTTCGATAATCTCGGCGATATGGTGCGTCGCGCGCGGTTCAAGATCCGGGCGCAGAATATTCAGCGCATCGAAATCGTTGTGCATTTCCGCAATCATGCGATCAACCAGCGCCACAAAGCTCTCGCCATTTTCATTCGCGCGCTTAATGATTTTGTCGTCGATATCGGTAATGTTGCGCACATACTTCAGCTTGTAGCCGAGGAAACGCAGATAACGGGCAACAACGTCGAAAGAAACAAAGGTACGCCCGTGTCCAATATGACAGAGATCGTAAACGGTGATGCCACACACGTACATGCCGACTTCCCCGGCATGAATGGGTTTGAATTCCTCTTTTTGGCGCGTCAGTGTATTAAAGATTTTTAACATCGAAGATTCCGTGTAGACGTGTGTGGATAACAAAGCCCTATAATACCTATAAATTGGCCCCGAAGCAGCACACTTTGCAAGGTGATCGAACCTTGCGGTTATGCTATAACAAGCCCCTATCATGTGACCCTGACCAGGGTCGAAGCACCACTCTATCGGAACAGGATGCAAAAATGGTTACTTTCCACACTAATCACGGCGATATCGTAATCAAAACGTTTGATGATAAAGCGCCTGAAACAGTTAAAAACTTCCTGGACTACTGCCGCGAAGGTTTTTACAACAACACCATTTTCCACCGTGTTATTAATGGTTTCATGATCCAGGGCGGCGGTTTTGAGCCGGGCATGAAGCAAAAAGCCACGAAAGAGGCTATCAAAAACGAAGCCAACAACGGTCTGAAAAACACCCGTGGAACGCTGGCAATGGCGCGTACTCAGGCTCCGCACTCCGCGACTGCTCAGTTTTTCATCAACGTTGCCGACAACGACTTCCTGAACTTCTCCGGCGAAAGCATGCAGGGCTGGGGTTACTGTGTGTTCGCTGAAGTTGTCGAAGGTATGGATGTCGTTGATAAAATCAAAGGCGTTTCCACCGGTCGCAGCGGTATGCATCAGGACGTACCAAAAGAAGACGTTATCATCGAAAACGTGACCGTCAGCGAGTAATCGTGACAACACTGTTTATTGCAGATCTTCATCTCTGCACGGAAGAACCGGCGATCACCGCCGGTTTTCTGCGTTTTTTAGCCGGCGATGCACGAAAGGCTGATGCGCTGTACATTCTTGGCGATCTGTTTGAGGCCTGGATAGGCGATGACGATCCCAATCCCCTACATCGTGAAATGGCCGCAGCGATAAAAGCGCTGACGGATTCCGGCGTTCCCTGCTTTTTTATTCACGGCAACCGTGATTTTCTGATCGGCAAGCGTTTTGCCCGTGAGAGCGGCATGACCCTGTTACCTCAGGAAAAAGTGCTCAACCTGTATGGTCGCAAGGTACTGATCATGCATGGCGACACCTTGTGCACCGACGACGCTGGCTATCAGGCATTTCGCGCCAAAGTACATCAATCCTGGCTACAGAAGCTGTTTCTCGCCCTGCCCCTGTTTGTTCGCCAGCGCATTGCCGCAAAAATGCGTGCCAACAGTAAAGCCGCCAACAGCAGTAAATCGCTGGAAATCATGGATGTGAATCCGCAGGCCGTGATTAACGAGATGGAAAAACATCAGGTCCAGTGGTTAATTCACGGACATACACACCGTCCTGCTGTCCACGAAGTAACGGCCAATGCGCAACCCGCTTTCCGCGTGGTGTTAGGTGCCTGGCATACCGAAGGCTCAATGGTGAAAGTCACACCTGACGACGTTGAACTGATCGCTTTTCCCTTTTAATTCCTGCTTAAAAACACCTGCCGCAGAATAGACGCAATCGTTTTCCTTGAAGGTTAATTATGCTATTCTCGGTGGCCTCAAAAGTCGAGTGTAGTGCACCACAGGAGTTTTCAGACGCATGTCTTCCCGCAATAATCCGGCGCGTGTCGCCATCGTGATGGGGTCCAAAAGCGACTGGGCTACCATGCAGTTCGCCGCCGAAATCTTCGAAATGCTGGACGTTCCGCATCATGTTGAAGTCGTCTCCGCTCACCGTACCCCTGATAAACTGTTCAGCTTCGCCGAAAGCGCTGAAGAAAACGGTTATCAGGTGATTATTGCCGGTGCTGGCGGCGCAGCGCATTTGCCTGGCATGATTGCGGCGAAAACGCTGGTGCCTGTTTTAGGCGTTCCGGTGCAAAGCGCAGCGTTGAGCGGTGTAGATAGCCTCTACTCCATTGTTCAAATGCCTCGCGGTATTCCCGTTGGAACACTGGCGATCGGCAAAGCGGGTGCGGCCAATGCGGCCCTGCTGGCAGCACAAATTCTGGCAACACACGACAAAGCATTACATCAGCGTCTGAGCGACTGGCGTAAAGCGCAAACCGATGAGGTACTGGAGAACCCGGACCCGCGAGGTGCGGCATGAAGCAGGTCTGCGTACTCGGTAACGGTCAGTTAGGGCGCATGTTGCGTCAGGCCGGCGAGCCGCTGGGCATTGCGGTCTGGCCCGTCGGACTGGATGCAGAGCCCGCCGCCGTCCCCTTTCAGCAAAGCGTCATTACCGCTGAGATCGAGCGCTGGCCGGAAACCGCGTTAACCCGCGAACTGGCGCGCCACCCGGCGTTTGTTAACCGCGACGTTTTCCCGATTATTGCCGACCGTCTCACGCAAAAGCAGCTTTTCGACAAGCTCGGCCTGGCAACTGCGCCGTGGCAACTGTTGGCGGATAAAAGCGAGTGGCCTGCGGTATTCGACAAACTGGGCGCGCTGGCTATCGTCAAGCGTCGCGTCGGCGGCTACGACGGTCGTGGACAGTGGCGTTTACGCGCCAATGAAACCGAACAACTGCCGGATGATTGCTACGGCGAGTGTATTGTCGAGCAGGGAATCAATTTCTCTGGTGAAGTGTCGCTGGTAGGCGCTCGTGCGCACGACGGCAGCACCGTCTTCTATCCGCTGACCCATAACCTGCACCAGGACGGTATTCTGCGCACCAGCGTGGTCTTCCCGCAGGCTAACGCCAGACAGCAAGAACAGGCCGAAGCGATGCTCTCTGCCATCATGCAGGAACTGGGGTATGTCGGCGTGATGGCGATGGAGTGTTTCATCACCCCGGAAGGTCTGTTGATCAACGAACTGGCGCCTCGCGTGCACAACAGCGGGCACTGGACGCAAAACGGCGCCAGCATCAGCCAGTTTGAGCTGCACCTGCGCGCCATTACCAGCCTGCCATTACCGACTCCGGTGGTGAATAATCCTTCGGTGATGGTAAACCTGATTGGTAGCGACCTGAACTACGACTGGCTGAAGCTGCCGCTGGTACACCTGCACTGGTATGACAAAGAAGTGCGTGAAGGTCGTAAGGTGGGTCATCTGAACCTGAGCGACAGCGATACTGCACGTCTTAGCGCGACGCTGGAGGCGCTTATCCCCCTGCTGCCACCGGAATACGCCAGCGGCATTATCTGGGCGCAGTCAAAGCTGAAATAAGCCATTAATGCCGGGTAATGGATTTTATCCTTCCCCGGCCCCTCCCCTGGCGCGTAAAATCCCCTCCATTGCTGTTTTGTATTTTCAGGACTGAACATGAACGATGGAACGGACTATCGCGCGATTCTGCTCGCCGGTACGCCTTTAATCGATGTACGCGCCCCCGTCGAATTTCAGCAGGGCGCAATGCCGGGCGCAATAAACCTTCCCTTAATGAACGATGACGAACGTGCCGCCGTAGGTACCTGTTATAAACGTCAGGGGCCTGAGGCCGCCCTCGCGCTTGGCCATCAACTGGTTTGTGGCGAGACTCGCCAGCAACGCCTGAAGGCATGGCTTAATGCCTGTCGTCAAAATCCTGCGGGCTACTTATGTTGCGCGCGCGGCGGCCAGCGTTCGCACATTGTGCAGCAATGGTTGCACGAGTCCGGTACTGACTACCCGCTAATACAAGGCGGTTATAAAGCATTGCGCCAGGCAGCGATTCAACTGACGGAAGAACTGGTGCAAAAACCGATTGTCTTAATTGGCGGCTGTACCGGGAACGGTAAAACACAGTTGGTGCAACAGCAGCCGAACGGCATTGACCTTGAAGGTCTGGCGCACCATCGCGGTTCCTCGTTTGGTCGCACCGTTGAGCCGCAGCTGAGCCAGGCAAGCTTTGAAAACCTGCTGGCGGTCGAAATGCTGAAAACCGACAGCCGTCAGGATCTGCGTCTGTGGGTACTTGAGGACGAAGGCCGCATGATCGGCGCTAATCATCTGCCCGAATGCCTGCGCGAGCGCATGACCCAGGCATCTATTGCGGTGGTGGACGATCCTTTTGAGCTACGGCTGGAGCGGCTGCGCGAAGAGTATTTTGTACGCATGCACCACGATTTCACTCACGCTTATGGCGAGAGTCAGGGCTGGCAGGAGTACTGTGAATATTTGCATCACGGCCTGTTTGCTATCCGCCGCCGTCTGGGTTTACAGCGTTTTGCCGAGCTGACCACCCTGCTCGACGTGGCTCTGCGCGAACAGCAGGCAACGGGCAGCACCGACGCTCATATGGGCTGGCTGGTGCCGTTGCTCAACGAGTATTACGACCCGATGTATCGCTATCAGCTGGAAAAGAAAGCCGCGAAAATCGTCTTTCGCGGCTCATGGCAGGAGGTGGCTGACTGGCTTAGCGTACAGTAATCAATGTCTGTCGCGCTTGTCTGCGCGTTTCGCCAACCAGTCGCCCAGCACCTGAACGACCTGCACCAGAATAATCAACGCCACCACGGTGACTATCATGACCTGGGTTTCGTAGCGGTAATAACCAAAGCGAATCGCCAGGTCGCCGACTCCACCGCCGCCAACGATCCCGGCCATCGCGGAGTAACCGATCAGACTCACCAGCGTTATCGTCAACCCACGCAGCAGACCCGCGCTCGCCTCCGGTAACAGAACGGTGCAGATGATGCGCATCGGGCTGGCGCCAAAGGCTTCCGCCGCCTCGATAATGCCTTTATCGACTTCACGTAGCGCGCTATCAACCAGACGGGCATAGAAAGCAATTGCTGCTACCGAAAGTGGGACCGACGCCGCGATGGGTCCAATGGTATTGCCGAGCAAAAACTGGGTGAGCGGCAACAACAGAACCAGCAGGATCACAAACGGCACCGAACGGATAATATTCACCAGCACGGAGCTGAGCAGATACACAAAACGGTTTTGCCAGAATAAATGCCGGTCGGTAACGAAAATAAGAAAACCGAGCGGCAGACCGCCAATAATCGCCAACAGCGTAGAGATACTCAGCATCTGGAAGGTTTCATTGAACGCCAGCGTCAAATCCGGCAATAAATCATCCACGAATCACCTCCACCTGTGCAGTACGTTGACGAATATGTTCCACGGCGACATCCACCGCAGAAGGGTTATGCGGCGCGGTGAGTTGCACCACCAGAATCCCCAGCGCACGTTCGCCGATATATTCAATTTTGCCGTGCAGAATGTTCACCGCCACGCCAAATTTAACCGCCACTTCTGACAACACCGGCTGTTCTGCCGAATCACCGATGAACAGAATTTTTAGCAACTGACCGGGCAGATGCTGGCGCAGACGGTCGGGTAGCGTCAGATTGAGAGTATGCGACACCAGTTGCTGAGTGAAAGCGTGCTGCGGGTGAGCAAAAACATCAAACACCTCACCAGACTCCACTACCTTGCCACCGGACATCACCGCCACGCGATCGCAAATGGATTTGATCACGTTCATCTCATGGGTGATCAGCACGATCGTGATCCCCAACTGTTGGTTGATCTGCTTAAGCAACGTCAGAATCGTGGCTGACGTTTCCAGATCCAATGCGGAAGTCGGTTCATCACACAGCAACACATCCGGGTGATTAGCAATCGCACGGGCAATACCCACGCGCTGCTTTTGCCCACCGCTGAGCTGAACCGGAAAGCGGTTCGCCTTGTCTGACAGCCCCACCAGCGACAGGATTTCGCTCACGCGCGGGCCAATTTTACTGCGTTCCCAGCCCGCAGCCTTCAGGCTGAAAGCAACGTTTTGCGCCACAGTGCGGGTATGCATCAGATTAAAATGTTGAAAAATCATCCCTATACGCTGACGGGCTTTACGTAGATGCGCGCCTTCCAGTGCGGAAATTTCTACGCCGTTCACCTTCACGCTTCCCTGGCTCGGTCGCGTTAAGGCGTTCAGGGTGCGCAGCAGCGTACTTTTTCCCGCACCGCTGGTTCCGACAATACCGAATATTTCACCTGCGCCAATGCGCAAGCTGACGTCATCAACCGCCCGGGTTGATGGTCCACGGCCTGCGGCGAAGTCCACGCAAACCTTTTCTATCTCAATCATAGCCACCTCAGAAATGCGAAAAGGGCAGTCGTCGCTGCCCCTGTTAACCCTTGTGCGCAGCGATTATTGGGCTGCCGACATCCATTCCGGTTTCTGGAAGGCGCTGTAGATATTTTTCGGGTCGTCAATCACGGCGCGATATGCCGGAGATTTCACCGCCTCAACAATATCTTTGGCGAACGGTTTATCCGCATCTTCACTACGTACCGCAATGATATTTTTAAGATTTTCATCCAGATGCTCTTGCTTGATGGCGCTGGCAAGATCCAGTTTTGCCGCTACGGCAAAGTTGCCGTTGACCAGCGCGCCGGTCACGCCGTCCAGCGTGCGCGGCAGCTGTGCCGCTTCCAGCGGTTTAAACACCAGCCCTTTCGGGTTGCTGGCGATATCGCGCTCAGAGGCTTTAGTCGGGTCGATGTTATCTTTGATGGTGATAAGGCCAATTGACTGCAGGAAACGCAGACCGCGAGCCAGGTTGGTGGGATCGTTGGAAAGCGTGATCACATCCCCTTTTTTCAACTCATCCAGACTTTTGATTTTATGTGAGTAAAACCCCATCCCGGCCGTTGGAACCACAATCAGCTTGCTCAGCTTCAGGCCTTTATCGGCGGTGAATTTGTCAAAGTAAAGCGAGTGCTGGAACAGGTTGGCATCAATGCTGCCGTTGGAGAGCGCCATGTTAGGCTGCACGTAGTCGCTGAATTCGCGCACCACGACCTTATAGCCTTTCTCTTTCAGCGTAGGGGCAATGGCTTGTTTTACCATATCGCCGTACGGCCCAGGCGCGACGCCAAATACGATGGTGTGCGGATCACTGTTCGCATGAGCAAATTGTAATCCACAGGCCAGTAACAGCGCCCCGGTCGCGACGCGTAAACTCTGACGCAATCCCATAATCTCTCCATTTTAACGTTGTGGTGTCATGTCTCACGCCGTTCTTGCGGCGTTGTTGTTGTTAACCTGTTTAACAGGCTGATTGTTAACATGACACAGATCACAACCTGCTGTCCTTGAAATTAATTCATGATGTTGCAGAATGTGTTTTCAAATGAGAGAAGGCATGAAAAAGCCGGATGTCGGCACAAGTGCCTTATCCGGCCTACAACAGCTTTCTTAGGCCCGATAAGCGCATCGGGCGGCGGGCGTTTGATTAGAAATCGTAACGCAGACGAACCAGGTTCATATCACCCAGATTGTCGGTGCTGGAGGTGAAGACGTGTTCGTAATCCACACGGAAACCGTAATCCAGCTGGAAGCTGATACCCACACCGTTGTCGGTGCGCAGGTAGTTACGACCATTCACGTATTCAATACGATCACCCATAAAGTATGGCTGAACGGATTTCAGCGCATACTGACCAACCGGGAAGGTGTAACCCGCGAAGTATTCCAGACCCCAGGCATCACCGGCAAAGTAGTCGTTAACCGAGACTTTTTTGGTGGTCATGAAGTTCTGATACCAGCCGCCGCCCATTGAGAAGGTCCAGTTGTCCGGTTTCCAGCTCAGCGCGGTACCGACGATGTTTTGATCGTAGGTTTTGCTGGTGTTACCACGCATTTCCGCGCGGGTGTAGTTCCACGCCGTACCCCAGGTCAGGTCATCGGTAATGTGATAATCCACACCCAGCGAGCCGCCGCCTTTACGTTTGTAACGCAGGCCGTTATTCGGGTTGTAGTCATCGCTGAACAGATAAGACGCGTAAAGATCAACATCGCCTACCGTATTTTTATACTTCAGTGACTTACGTGTACGATAGGAACCGTCGTAGTCGCCATTGATACCGTTACCTGGCGCCTGGCCGATCATGTCGTAGTCCCAGATATCCGTTTTCGCACCCACCACATCATAGTAAATGCTGTTCTGTTGACCGAAGGTCAGCGTACCCCAGGTCGCGCTCTTCAGACCGGTGTACAGCATACGACGCGTGGTATCGTTGGCACCGTTAGCATAGTGATTGTCCCAGTTGAACATCGCCGGGAAGTTAACACCCAGCTCGTAGTAGCTCACCCAACTGATGTCATCAAACAGATAGTAGTCAGCGGCGAAGCGGAAACGCGTCCCGCCGTCGAAGCCATTACGTTTGTAGCCATTCTTCCCATCGTCACCAGCCATATTCTGGAACTGCGGACGAATACTCCCGCCGACGGTGAAATTAAGACGGCTCAGCGGATTGCCCGCTTGCGGATCTTGTTTCAGGACCGTGATTTCCGCCTGGGAGGCGAAAGTCGTTAATGCCACTGCTGCGCCGATCGATACTGCCAGCGCCGTTTTTTTTATAGTCATTATTTGTACCTTGATAGATAGCCTGCCAATTATTCAGCATACAAATATTAACGTTTATTAATACACTCGTGTTGTCGGGTTTTTATTGATTTGTGCTGTTAAATATCAAGTAGTTATCAATTTGTGCTACATAGATAAAAAAACGCACCGATTTAAAAAAACCGGTGCGTAATCATCACGAATATGAATTAACTGCTGAACTGACGGAACAACGCTTTGCCTTTAAGAAGACGTGAACCGAGCCATCCGCCGCAGAGAGAGAGCAGCAATGCCCCACAAAGCGGCAACACAACCCACAGCCGCCAGTCTGGTTCCCACGGGAAATCAAACACGTGGGTTTGCAGCACCGCCAGCGCCGTTTCCGCCCCGATGGCCGCCACCAGGCCGGCGACCATCCCGAGCATCGCGAACTCGCACCACAGCGTGGTACGCAGCAGCTTCTTGCCCGCGCCCAGCGTACGCCAGACCACCAGTTCCTGATGACGCTGACGCATCCCCACCTGCACCTGCGCCAATAGCAGCAACATACCGCAGGCGGTAACCAGCACCACCATCACCTCCAGCGCGCGGCTCACCTGCTCCAGCACCTGACTCACCTGTTTGAGAATAGCGCCAATATCCAGCAGGCTGATAGTCGGGAATTCGCGGTTAAGCTGCGTCAGCATGCCGTTGCCGTTCTCCCAACGAAAGCTGGTTAACCAACTTTGCGGCTGCCCGTCCAGCGCACCGGAGGGGAAAATGAAGAAGAAATTCGGTCGCAGGCTTTCCCAGTCCACTTTGCGCAGACTGCTGACCGTGGCGCTGAAATCCTGGGTATCGCCCATAAAGGTCACACGATCGCCAGGCTTTACGTTTAACCGCTTCGCCAGCCCCTCTTCCATCGACACTTCACCCGCTTTTGGCGGCCAGCTTCCGGCGGTAATCGGGTTATGATCCGGCCGGGTATCCTGCCAGGTCAGATTCAATTCACGATTAAGCGCCTCGTCCTGATTACCTTCGGTCGCTTTGTCATTGATTGCCGTCAGACGCGCCCGCACGATGGGATAGAACGACTCAGGGATCACCTGATGCTCAGCAAGGAAAGCCTTCAGCGGAGCCACTTGCTCAGTGGCAATGTTGATCAGAAAATAGTTTGGACTTTCCGGCGGCATTTGCTGCTGCCAGCGGTCGAGGAGATCGCCGCGCAGCACCAGCAACAGCGCCAGCAGCATAAAGGACAGCGAAAATGCCGACAGTTGGCTCAGCGTTGACCACGGCTGGCGCAACAGCCGGCTGACCGCCAAACGCAGCGGCAGCGACGTTAACGTCAGGCCACGCAGTACGTTGAGCAGCATCCAGCCCAGCACGCCGCACAGCAGCGCCAGCACCACAGCCCCGGCCAGTACCGCCCACAGCAGCATACTTCCGCCCATCAATCCGGCCAGCAGCGCAACCACAACTATCGTTGCTACGGGCAGATAGACCTTAAGCGGCCAGACGTTTGCCACCACGTCGCGACGCAGTACCCGCAATGGTTGTGTCGCCAGCAGCAGGCGATAAGGGCGTAGCCCCACCAGCAGAGAAATGACGGTCATCGTACCGAGTGCCCACAGCCACGGCCACAGGCTGGCGGGCGGCAGCTCACCGGGCAGAACTGGCTTCAGTAATACCACCAGCACCCGCTCAAATAACAGCCCGAACAGGCCGCCGGTCACGCCAGACAGCGCCAGCACCATCAGCCACTGGCCGATAATCAGCTTGCGCAGCTGCGCCCTGCCCGCGCCGAGCGTTTTTAATATCGCCACCAAATCGTAACGGCTACGGCAGTAATGATTCATCGCCACGGCAACGGCAGCAACCGCCAGCAGTAGCGTTAACAATGCCGACAGCAGCAGGAACTGTTGCGAACGCTGCAGAGATTTCCCCAACGCCCCTTCATCCTGCTCCAGCCCATACCAGCGCTGTTCCGGCTTTAACTGCGGCAGCAGCCATTTTTCATAGGCTTCCAGTTGCTGTGGCGTACCACCAAATTTATAGCGCCAGGTCACCCGGCTTCCCGGCTGGACCGCCGCCGTTTTTTCGACATCCGCCATGTTCATCATCAGGCGCGGCGCTATCTGGAAAGGATTAAAACCGGAATCCGGTTCCTGCACCACTTCCCCGGCGATGCGCAGGGTGGCATCGCCAACGTCGATGGAATCACCGATTTTTACGTTGAGCAGCGCCATCAGACGCGAGGCCAGCAGCACTGAGCCCGGCTGCGGTTTCAGCCCCGGCGGATTGGTTTGCAGCGTGCCGTACATCGGATACACATCATCCACCGCTTTGACGTTCGCCAGCTGCGGCGTATCCCGGGCAAAGGTCATGGTGGCAAAGGTGAGCTGTTCACCCACCTTCAGACCACGCTGTCGCGCCTCGTCAATCCACGCTTTCGGTACGGCGCGCGAACTTTGCAGCGACCGATCGCCCGCCATAAACTCACGACTTTGCTGGCTCAACCCTTTTTCCATGCGATCGCTGATATTGCCCAGCGCCAGTACGCAGGCCACCGCCAGGCTTAACGCCAGCCAGACAATCAGTAATGAAGGCGAGCGCCATTCGCGCCAGAACCAGCGTGCAATCATGCCTCCTCCTGCAACTGTCCGTTCACCAGGCGTAAACGCCTATCGCAACGCGCCGCCAGCTGCGGGTCATGAGTCACCAGAATCAGGGTGGTGCCATGTTCCCGGTTCAGAGAAAACAGCAGGTCGGCGATTTTGTCTCCGGTCTGCCTGTCCAGATTGCCCGTTGGTTCATCGGCAAACAGCACATCAGGGCGTCCGTTAAACGCCCGCGCCAGCGCTACGCGCTGCTGCTCCCCGCCGGAAAGCTGGGCCGGAAGATGATCAAGGCGTTTTCCCAACCCCAGTTGCTCCAGCAGCGTTTTTGCCCCGTCACGGCTTTTTCCGCTATTTTCGCCGCGTAGCAGCGCGGGCAGTTCGACGTTTTCCAGCGCGTTGAGGGTTGGAATTAACATGAATGACTGGAAGACAAAACCCACGTGTCGCGCCCGCAGCTGCGCCCGGGCTTCTTCATCCATAGTGTGCAGCGCCTGCCCCACCAGGCTGACTTCACCGCTGGTGCCATCGTCCAGCCCGGCGAGGATCGCCAGCAGCGTGGATTTCCCCGATCCCGACTCGCCTATCAGCGCAATGGTCTCGGCGCGTTTGACAACCAGTTCAACTCCGGTAAGGATGGATAGCTCTTGATCACCCTGACCGACGGATTTCTTAAGATGATGAACTTCAACAATGTTTTCCGCTGGCATTGGCCTTTCCTGTTCCTGGTTCTGTTAACTTTCCGCGCCGCCGCAGCGGACACGTTATTAATTCTGGGTGACAGCCTGAGCGCCGGATACCGTATGTCCGCCAGCGCCGCGTGGCCTGCACTGCTTAATGATAAATGGCACAGCAAAACACCGGTGGTAAATGCCAGTATTAGCGGTGATACCTCTCAGCAGGGTCTGGCCCGCCTACCCGCATTACTCAAGCAGCACCAGCCGCGCTGGGTGCTGGTCGAACTTGGCGGCAACGATGGCCTGCGCGGGTTTGCACCAGCCCAAACTGAACAAACCCTGCGTACCATTTTGCAAGACGTGAAAGCGGCAAATGCCGAACCGCTACTGATGCAAATTCATCTGCCAGCTAACTACGGTCGCCGTTATAATGAAACCTTTAGCGCGATTTATCCCAAGCTTGCCAAAGAGTTTGATATTCCTCTGCTGCCCTTTTTTATGGAAGAGGTCTATCTGAAACCCCAATGGATGCAGGATGATGGTATCCATCCTAATCGTGACGCCCAGCCGTTTATTGCCGACTGGATGGCGAAACAATTGACCCCTTTAGTAAATCACGACTCGTAATTCAACGGAGATCCTGACAGGTAAAGTTATGCAAAAATCGGTCTTAATAACAGGATGTTCCAGCGGAATCGGTCTGGAAAGTGCGCTTGAGCTTAAACGCCAGGGTTTTCAAATTCTGGCAGGCTGTCGCAAACCTGACGATGTCGCGCGTATGAACAGTATGGGATTCACTGGCGTATTGCTGGATCTGGATTCACCCGAAAGCGTGGATCGCGCCGCCAACGAGGTGATCGCCCTGACCGATAATCGTTTGTATGGGATCTTTAACAACGCCGGATACGGCGTCTATGGCCCGCTGTCCACCATTAGCCGCGAGCAAATGGAGCAGCAATTTTCCGCCAACTTCTTTGGCGCACATCAGCTTACCATGCGCCTGTTGCCTGCCATGCTCCCTCACGGCGAAGGACGTATCGTGATGACTTCATCGGTGATGGGATTGATCTCAACGCCGGGACGCGGCGCCTATGCCGCCAGCAAATATGCGCTGGAAGCCTGGTCCGACGCGCTGCGTATGGAGCTGCGCCACAGCGGCATTAAGGTCAGCCTGATTGAACCCGGCCCTATTCGCACCCGTTTTACCGAAAACGTCAACCAGACCCAGAGCGATGCTCCCGTGGAAAACCCCGGCATTGCCGCGCGTTTTACGCTGGGACCAGAAGCGGTCGTCGCTAAAGTGCGTCATGCGTTTGAGAGCGACAAACCGAAGCTCCGTTATCCGGTTACACTGGTGACCTGGGCAGTGATGCTACTTAAACGCCTGTTGCCAGGCCGCATAATGGACAAAATTTTACAGGGTTGAGTTGAAGCGCGCGCGTCAGCCCCCATGTAACAAGAAATCGACAAAAGAGAGTAACTCCATGTCCACACAGAATATTGTTAACATTAACGAATCTAACCTGCAGCAGACCCTTGAACAGTCGATGACCACGCCGGTCCTGTTCTATTTCTGGTCTGAGCGCAGCCAGCACTGCCTGCAATTGACGCCGGTACTGGAGAGCCTTGCCGCCCAGTACAACGGCCAGTTTATTCTCGCCAAGCTCGACTGCGACGCCGAGCAGATGATCGCTTCTCAGTTTGGCCTACGCGCCATCCCTACGGTTTATCTGTTCCAGAACGGTCAGCCAGTAGACGGATTCCAGGGCCCGCAGCCGGAAGAGGTTATCCGCGCGCTGCTGGAAAAAGTGTTGCCGAGCGAAGAAGAGCTGAAAGCGCGTCAGGCAATCGAGTTCATCGAAGCCGGTAATCACGCCGACGCGCTGCCGCTGCTGAAAGAAGCCTGGCAGATCTCCAACCAGAGCAGCGAAATTGGCCTGCTGCTGGCGGAAACGCAAATCGCCCTGAACCGCTCTGACGAAGCCGAAGCGGTGCTGAAAACCATTCCGTTGCAGGATCAGGACACCCGTTATCAGGGGCTGATCGCACAGATCGAACTGCTGAAGCAGGCGGCGGATACACCGGAAATCCAGCAACTGCAGCAGCAGGTCGCCAGCAATCCGCAGGATGCGGCGCTGGCAACTCAACTGGCCATCCAGTTACATCAGGTCGGACGTAACGAGGAATCACTGGAACTGCTGTTCAGCCACCTGAAGAAAGATCTCACTGCTGCCGACGGTCAGGCACGTAAGACCTTCCAGGAGATCCTTGCCGCACTCGGAACCGGCGATGCGCTGGCCTCAAAATACCGCCGCCAGCTGTACGCGCTGTTGTACTAATCTGCCGCATTTGCCGGATAGCGCTAGCCGCCATCCGGCATCACATCACGTCTTCTTCAAATGCGTTACGACTAATTGGTGGCGCGAATTATAGAATTTCCGATAGGTCAGGTAGCAGGCAATAATGGTCGACAGGCTGGCGGTAGAAAGCAGCATAAACGTCACCATAATCTGATACTTAATTGCTTTTACTGGATCAATACCGGCGAAGATCAACCCGGACATCATCCCCGGTAAACTCACCAGCCCTACCGTTTTAGCAGAGTCGATCGTTGGGATCAGCGAGGCGCGAATGCTGTCGCGAATCAGCGGCGCGGAGGCCACTTTCGGCGTCGCGCCGAGGCTGAGTTTTTCCTGAATTTGCTGCTGTTCGCTGTTAAACCGCTGCCCCAGATTGTTGTAACACAGCCCCACCGCCACCATCGCATTGCCTGCAATCATGCCGGAGATCGGGATGACCTGCATCGGCGTGAACTCGATAGAGCCAGACAAAACCAGCACCGCCAGCGTTAATCCCGCCCCCACCGTGATAGCGATAAACGACGAGAGGAAAGCTTTATCAATATATTTACTGCGTTTTTGTGCGTTATAAGCCGCGTTAAAGCAGATAAACAGCACCATCAGTAAGGTCAGAATACTGTGGTTAACGCCAAAAATATATTTCAGCACATAGCCGACGATAATAAGCTGAACCACTGCCCGGCAAACGCTCCAGAGAATATCTTTCTCCAGCGCCAGTTTTTCTTTGTGACTAATCAGGATCGCCACCACCACCAGCATCATCGCTAATGCCAGGGACTCATTGGTAATATTATGCTCGTTCATTGCGTGCTTCCTGCATTTCTCCGGCGTGCGGTTGAAGGGTTATGACATTATCCGCATGCGTAATTTCATCTTTGTCGTGCGTCACCCACAGCACCGCAATATTCTTATCGCGAACATAGTGGTGAATTAATTCGTTCACATTACGTTTATTAGCCTCATCCAGCGCGCTGGTGATTTCATCAAGCAGCAGGATTTTGGGCAGAAACTGCAAATTACGAATTAACGAGATGCGCTGCTTTTCGCCACCGGACAGCTCATTTATGCTTTTTCTGAGGATCGTCTCGGGGAGTTCAAAACGGGCCAGATCGCTCAGAAACGCATCCGGCTCCGGACGTTTATTACGGATTTGCCAGGGGAAAATGAGGTTGTCGTAAACGGTGTCACCAAACAAAGCGGGCGTTTGCGCGCAATAAGAGACCTGCTGGCGATACACTTCGGGTTTGAGGGTGGTTATATCCTTGCCCTCAAACAGAATCTCACCGGCAGTCGGACTCATTAATGACGCCACAATCTTGAGTAACGTACTTTTCCCGCAGCCAGACTGGCCGGTAATCAGCTTAAATTCTCCGGCGCGGAGATCAAAACAGACGTTATTGAGAACCTGCGTCTCCCCTGCCTGCCATGCGACATTTTTTAACTGAAGCAGAATGCTGCTTTCTTCCATTACATATCCCTTTTTTACCTCTTTCATGCAGACAGTCTATACCCAAAATAATTCGAGTTGCATGAAGGCGGCAAGTGAGCGACAAATTCGTCAGGAACGAATTTGACCAGCTTAAGGCTGGCCTCCGGTGAGGGACATGGATGTCCCTCATTAATCTCCAGGAGCATAGCTAACTATGTGACTGGGGTGAGCTAACGTAGCTAACACACATGCAACTTGAAGTATGAAGGGTATATGCCTGTAATTTATTATAAGGGAACCCCCCTTGATTAATCGGGTATAATTTGATTAATGAGGCAGTAAAGGACAGCACAACAGGAGGTTTCATCAATGCTCATTTTTATTCCTATTCTTATTTTTGTCGCGCTGGTCATCGTCGGCGCTGGCGTCAAAATCGTCCCGCAGGGATATCAGTGGACGGTAGAGCGTTTTGGCCGTTACACCAAAACCCTGCAACCGGGTTTAAGCCTTGTTGTGCCGTTCATGGACCGCATTGGTCGTAAGATCAACATGATGGAACAGGTGCTTGATATCCCTTCTCAGGAAGTCATCTCCAAAGATAACGCCAACGTCGCCATTGATGCCGTGTGCTTTATTCAGGTGATCGACGCGCCGAAAGCGGCCTATGAAGTTAGCAACCTGGAACTGGCGATTATCAACCTGACCATGACCAACATTCGTACCGTTCTCGGTTCGATGGAACTCGATGAAATGCTCTCCCAGCGCGACAACATCAACACGCGCCTGCTGCATATTGTTGATGAAGCCACGAATCCCTGGGGCATCAAAATCACCCGTATCGAGATCCGCGACGTGCGTCCTCCGGCAGAACTTATCGACGCGATGAACGCGCAGATGAAAGCCGAACGTACCAAGCGCGCCTACATTCTTGAGGCCGAAGGGATCCGTCAGGCAGAAATCGTCAAGGCCGAAGGTGAGAAGCAGTCGAAGATCCTTAAAGCGGAAGGTGAACGCCAGTCCGCGTTTTTACAGGCTGAAGCGCGTGAACGTTCCGCAGAAGCCGAAGCTCGCGCAACGCAGATGGTTTCTGAGGCTATTGCCGCCGGGGATATTCAGGCCGTGAACTACTTCGTGGCCCAGAAATACACCGAAGCGCTGCAACACATCGGTTCGTCAAATAACAGCAAAGTGGTGATGATGCCGCTGGATGCCAGCAGCCTGATGGGCTCCATTGCCGGGATTGCCGAACTGGTTAAGGACAGCGCCAGCGAGCGGAAAAAATCATGATAGCGATGATTCTGGTGCACCCCCACATCTTCTGGCTCAGCCTCGGCGGTTTGCTACTCGCCGCCGAGATGCTGGGCGGTAACGGCTATCTGCTGTGGAGCGGCGTAGCGGCGGTAATTACCGGCCTGGTGGTGTGGCTGGTCCCGCTTGACTGGGCGTGGCAGGGGGCGATGTTCGCCGCCCTCACCCTGCTGGCGGCGTGGCTGTGGTGGAAATGGCTGGCAAGGCGCGTTCAGGAGCAGAAACCCGCCGACAGCCATCTTAACCAACGCGGGCAGCAGCTGGTTGGCCGTCGATTTATTCTGGACACTGGCCTGGTCAATGGCCGTGGACATATGCGCGTCGGCGATAGCTCATGGCCCGTCAGCGCCCGCGACGATTTGAGCGCCGGAACGCAGGTTGAAGTCATAGCCGTTGAAGGGATAACCCTGATTATTAAAGCGGTATCACACTAAAAAGACAGGAAATAAGACTATGGTCAGGAAGACACCCCTTGCCTTTGCCCTTTGCACATTACTGACCGCCGCCCCGCAGGCATTCGCCTCTTTCGATATGGAAGACTGCAAATGGAGCGACGACAGCTGCCTGCTGAAAGGCACGCCGACCTTTAATCCGGAAAACGACAGCCGCGATAACCTGCTGCGGCTGCTGAGCCAGGAAAAATCATTTGCTCTGCCGGTGCAATCAATGCCAGCGGATATCACCCGCTCCCGGGATTTCTATTTTGCCTATCATCCGCAGTGGGATGACGTTGCCCCGCCGCCAGCCGCTACTCCAGTATCCGGCGAAAACAGCCCACTCTCCCGACAGATGGCCGAACTGAACATTAGCGCAGACGAAATAAACGTCAACGACGCTGAGCTTGAGAACCGTCATGTTTCGAATAACACCGGGAGCGTCAGCGCGTTTTTTGCCGCACTGCTGGCCGACTCGACGTTAACGACGGAACAGCGCCAGGCCTTAGCCCAGGCACGTACGGGGCTGCTATCCGGGGCAACCCGCGAGCAAATTGAGTCTTCGCTTGCCCCCCTCCCGGCGGATTCACCCGCTCAGGCCTATAAAAATTATCTGGCCGCAGCCGCCAGTTTCTATGCCGGTGATTATGCCAGCGCCGAACGGGATTTCACTCAGCTTGCCAAAAGTGAGCGTCCGTGGCTGGCAGAGACCGCGCAATACATGCTGATGCGTGCGGCCCTGAACAAGAGCAGCCAGAACAGCGTGGGCGAGTACGGCGATTTTGATATTGCAAAAATTAACCGCGAGGACGCGACTCAGGCTCAGATGCAGGCGCAAGCCTATCTGCAACGTTACCCGCAAGGCCTGTATGCCGACTCCGCGCGCGGTATGCTGCGTCGCATCAACTGGTATTTACAGGCGTGGCCGCAGCTGGCCGGGTTGTATGAGCAGACGCTCCAGCAGTCGGCTGACGCTCGGCAACTGCGTGAAATTGTCATCGAATACGATAATGTCTACGGTATGGCGTTCTACGAACAGTCCGTGGTAGAAGCATTCCCCGATGCACCGCATGTCAGCTATATCGAACTGCTGCGCGCGCTGCGTCTGGATAACAACAGTAAACCCACGCTGACCCAGGCGCAGCTCGATGCCAGCAAACCGGTGTTTGAGCAGAGCCAAAAATTGCCGCTATGGCGCGATCTGCAACTGAATCTGTGGCTGGCGACGGAGAACTACGCGGCGATTATTCAGGCCGTTACGCCAGCGCAGAAACTTGCCGCTCACGATACGCTCGCCTTCAGTGAACAGGTACTGTACGGCGAAGCGCTGATGGGCCAGAAGAACTGGCGCGCGGCGCGTGATTTCTGGCAGCAGTTGCTAAAACTCAGCCAGGACAACGAACAGCAGCAGTATGTACAGGCTAAGCTCGCCGCAACGCTGGTTTATAGCGGCGACGTGGCGGCGGTTTTTGCCCCAGAAAGCGCAGTAACCAACCTGCGTTTTCGCTCGCAGATACTGAAAACACAGGCCTCGCCTGAACTTTTGCGCCAGCAGGCCGTCCATGGACCTAACAATGAAGAGCGTACCATCGCCCTGCATACGCTGCTGGTACGCGATCTTACCGAAAACCGCTTTGGCGACTGGTTGAATGACAGAAAGCTGGCCAGCGCCATTACCCCACCGGTTATTGGCGACGCGTTTGCTGACGTTAATCTGAGTATTTTCGACTGGAATGGCGATGCCGCTCAAGCCGGTTACACCTGTCGCAGCCTCAATGAAACGGTAACGGTATTGAGCAAAAAAGCGGATGATGCCCACGCGCTGAACTGCTTAGGCGAATTCTTCCGCACCACGCAAACCCACGTCGATTTGTGGAAAAACAGTGCTGGCAACGACGTACTTGAATCAGCAATATCGCGCAAGGAGCCGTTCGGCCAGTTCGACAGGCAAAGCTACTATCAGCAGGTAATCACTTCGCCAAAAGCAGAGGTTGAAGACAAGAGCTTCGCGCTGTATCGCGCCATCATGTGCTATGCGCCGTCAGGTTCTAACGAGTGCGGCGGTGAGGAAGTGGATAAACTGCAGCGTAAAGGCTGGTTCACCCAACTGAAAACGCAGTATCCGGGAAGTCCGTGGGCGCAAAAACTCAAATACTACTGGTAACCGCGCTGCTGGTCGGACAGGCACAGGCGGCGGATATCGTCGCCGCCCGTGAGCATCCGGCCTTCTGGCTGTGGTCCGGCGTGAAGGCCAGTGACGAGCTGAAAGACGCACAAACGGTCTATCTGCATCAGGGTGAGGTGCTGATTCGTTCGGGTAACGTGGTTTTCCAGCGTCTCGGGCTGCCGGTCAGCCGCCTGTCTTTTCCCTCAATCTGGCTGACCGTGCGCTTTACCACGCTCGACGTACCGGAGGCGATCCCGGCTCGCATCATAAGATTGATGCAACGCTGGCAGACCGCCGGGAATCACGTGGTCGGCCTGCAGGTTGATTTTGACGCGGCGACCCATCAGCTTGCCGATTACGCCCGCTTTCTGCAGCAATTACGCCAACAGCTACCGGCCGAGTTTGCACTTGGCGTGACTGGACTTCTGGATTGGGCAAAAACGGGCGACGTCGCCACGCTGAATGCGCTGGCGGTCGATGAACTGGTGGTCCAGAGCTATCAGGGCCGTCATACGGTAACGAATTATCAGGCGTATCTGCCTGCACTCAGTCGTCTGCGCATTCCGTTTAAGCTGGGGCTGGTGCAAAACGGTAGCCGGGACCCGCAGGCGGAAGCGCAGCTTGAGAAATCCCCGTGGTACCGCGGCACGGTGGTATTTATGCTTAATCCCCCTCGCCGTTAAGCCTTTGCTTTATGGTGGCAGCAGCCGGAGAGGTTATCGATTATCGGGCATTCGGCGCTGTCATCGCCAGGGCAACTCTCCGCCAGTGCCAGCAAATGCAAGCGCATGGCCTGCAGCTCGCTGATATGCCGCTCAATATCCGCGACCTTTTCTAAGGTACGCTTTTTCACATCTGCGCTATGGCGCGCCGGATCGTTAAACAGATTCACCAGTTCGCCGCACTCTTCGAGATTAAAACCCACCTGGCGTGCCTGGCGCAGCAGCGTCAGTTCATTCAGATGCTGTTGGTTGTATGTGCGATAACCATTTTCGCTACGCAGCGGCGGCGTCACTAAGCCTTTTTCTTCATAAAAGCGTATCGCTTTGCTGGTCAAACCGGTTCTTTTCGCAACATCGCTAATATTCACATTTCCCCCGCGGATCTTGTTGGTACTGAGCCCCATTATAGCCCAGATTGTCGTAATGATTTACCCGAGAACTCTGCACATTTTCCACCATCACCGCGATGCACAAATCCTTTTAATTCACATTGTTATATCCGATTCAGATCACATTTATGCATTTAATGACTGCACGAAATTGACTCAAATCAAAAGATATATTGGTTCTACATCTTTCATCTTGAACAAAGGGAAACAATTTTATATATAAACGCGAATGATAATGATGATCATTTACATTCAACAAAGGTTCTCTTATGTTGCCACGGAATAACCAAAGGCCATTTATTCTTTCAGCCCTGACATTATGCATGTCCGGCGCCGCTTTTGCAGCTACCTCTTCAGCACACGCTTCTACGTCCGACGAAGACACGGTGATCGTCACGGCTAACCGCACAGAAAGTAGTCTTTGGGATAGCCCGGCAACCATCCAGGTTATCGATCGTCAGACGCTGCAAAATTCCACCAACGTTTCTATTGCTGATGATTTACAAGATATTCCCGGCGTCGAAGTCACCGATAACGCCCTCGCAGGGCGGAAACAAATTCGTATCCGTGGCGAAGCCTCTTCGCGGGTGCTGATTTTGATCGACGGCCAGGTCGTCAGTTACCAACGTGCCGGACAAAACTACGGAGCCGGTTTGCTGATTGACGAATCCGCGCTGGAACGGATTGAAGTGGTCAAAGGCCCCTATTCTGTCCTCTACGGTTCGCAGGCGATTGGCGGCGTCGTGAACTTTATTACCAAAAAAGGCGGCGATAAGCCTCTCGGTGGCAGCGTTAAGGCTGTTTATAACTCCGCAACGGCAGGATGGGAAGAATCAGCGGCAGCCTGGGGCAGCATCGGAAACTTTGACTACCGCATCAATGGCAGCTATTCCGACCAGGGCGACCGCGACACACCTGACGGAAGATTGCCCGACACCAATTTCCGTAATAACGGCCAGGGCGTGTGGCTTGGTTACAACTTCGATCGCCACAAAATCGGACTCTCCCTCGATCGTTACAAACTGTCCACCCAAACCTGGTTTGACGATCCGGAAGGCCAGTTCGACGACTTTAGCGTCAAAATTCCTAAGCTGGAACGCGAGAAAATCGGTCTTTTCTACGACTACGCGGCCGATGGGGATTACCTGAAGAACATCCATGTTGACGCATACACCCAGACAATAGAGCGCAAATTTGAAAACCGGGTCAAAACGACCCAGGTTATCCCCAGCCCGATGATTAAAGCGCTGACGGTCAGCAATCAGACCAATACCAACGACAAACAGTATACCCAGGGGGTAACGCTACAGAGCAACTTCTCCCTGCCTGCTAACAACGAGCTGGTGATTGGCGCTCAGTACCAGCATGACAAAATAAAACAGGACACGGACGGCAGCACGCGCCAGACCGCGGCTACCGGCTTCTTCGATACACAAACCCGCACGCTGTCATACAACGAAGCGGAGCAAAGCAACACCTCATTGTTCGCGCAAAACGACTGGCGCTTTGCCGATGACTGGACGTGGACCGTGGGCGCACGCCAGTACTGGCTGTCTTCGAAGCTCAATCGCAACGATACGCAAACTATCCAAAGCAGCGGTACGACCTGGCAATCTACCGGGGGAAATTCCGTTCACGATGATGAACTGGTGACCTCAACCAGCCTACGCTATTCCGGTTTTAAGGATCTTGAACTCCGGGCTGCATATGCCCAGGGCTATGTCTTCCCTACGCTGACTCAGTTGTTCACACAGACGTCCGCAGGCGGTAGCGTGACCTACGGCAACCCAAACCTGAAGGCGGAACACTCGAATAACTATGAGCTGGGCGCGCGGTATAAAGGGAATATGTGGCTGATAGACGGCGCCATTTATTACTCCGAAGCTAAAGACTATATCGCCAGTCTGGCTTGTTCAGGTCAACCCGTATGCAGCGGTAATACCACCTCTTCACGGGGCGGCTATTACTACTACGACAACATCGATCGGGCCAAAACCTGGGGCATGGAACTCACCGCAGAATACAACGGCTGGGCAGTTTCACCTTACCTGAGCGGTAATCTCATTCGCCGTCAGTACGAAGGCAATACCCTTAAAACCTGGGATACCGGCGAACCCACTCTGACCGGGCGCGTCGGCCTGAAACATACCTGGTTGATGAACGTCGCTAACCTGACGTCCGATGTCTTTATCCGCGCGGCGTCCAGCGCCAAAGATAATACCGGCACCACGGAAATCAACTACCCAGGCTGGGCCACGCTTAACCTTGCATTCAACGCCGAGTTCGGTCCGCAGGATCAGTATCAGATCAACCTCGCGCTCAACAACCTGACCGACAAGCGTTACAGAACCGCGCATGAATCTATTCCAGACGCTGGTTTCAATGCCGCCGTTGGCTTTGCGTGGAATTTCTGACGATGAAAAAACTCTTGATTGGCTTACTGAGCCTCGCCTGCGTTTTCAGCGCCCAGTCCGCCGACCGCCTGGTGGTGGCGGGCGGCTCGCTTAGCGAACTGATATACGCCATGGGCGTCGGCAACCGGGTGCTCGGCGTTGATGAAACCACCTCGTACCCGCCCGAAACTGCCGCACTCCCGCACATCGGTTACTGGAAGCAGTTAAGCAGCGAGGGCATTTTATCGCTGCATCCGGACAGCTTTATCACCTGGCAGGATGCAGGCCCTCAAATCGTGTTGGATCAGCTGCGGGCGCAAAAAGTTAACGTCGTGACGTTGCCGCGCGTACCGGCCACCGTTGAGCAAATGTACGCCAACATCCGGGAACTGGCTCAAACCCTGCGCATTCCCGAACAAGGTGAGACGTTGATCGATCGCATTCGTCAACGTCTGGATCGCGTTCAGCACAGCGTGGCAGCGAAAAACGCGCCGGTCAAAGCCATGTTCATTCTCTCCGCTGGCGGCAGCGCGCCACAGGTCGCCGGCAAGGGTAGCGTTGCCGATGCCATTATGACCCTTGCGGGCGCACAAAATGTCGCCACTCACGCACAGTACAAAAGCTACAGCGCGGAATCGCTGATCGCCGCCAACCCAGAGGTGATCGTGGTGACGTCGCAAATGGTGGATGGTGGTCTGGCTCGTCTGAGCGCAATCGCCGGTATTACCCACACTGCAGCCTGGAAAAAGCAGCGCATTGTGGCGGTAGACCAGGCGCTGATTCTGGGTATGGGGCCGCGCGTCGCCGATGCGGTTGAAGCCCTGCACCAGCAATTCTGGCCTCACTAACTGGATTTATAAAGAACAATGAAAACTGAACACTCGCTGGATCTCACCGCGCATTTTGCGCTCGAGGGAAGTCAGCCCTTTAAGGATCGCCGCGCCACGATGCCCTGGCGTGGGGCGATCCCGGTTGCCAAAGAGCTATTGTCACAAACCTGGCAGGAGGTCATCAGCCAGCCAACCCCACCGCGGAAACGGTTGGTGTACTTGCATATCCCTTTTTGTGCAACACATTGTACTTTCTGCGGTTTTTATCAAAACCGCTTTGAAGAGGATCACTGCGCCCGCTACACCAACGCGCTATTACGCGAAATAGAGATGGAAGCCGATAGCGCATTACATCAGTCGGCCCCGATTCACGCCGTCTATTTTGGCGGCGGTACACCGTCTGCGCTGTCGGCACGGGATCTGGCCAGAATCATCACCGCACTGCGTGACAAGCTACCTCTGGCGCCGGACTGCGAAATCACTATTGAGGGGCGGGTACTCAATTTTGACGATGCGCGAATAGATGCCTGCCTTGACGCTGGCGCCAATCGATTTTCGATCGGTATTCAGTCTTTTAACAGCCGGATCCGCAAGAAAATGGCGCGCACTTCGGACGGCCCGACCGCGACGGCCTTTATGCAGGGGCTGGTAAAACGGGATCGTGCCGCCGTGGTGTGCGATCTGCTGTTTGGTCTGCCAGGACAGGACGCAAAGGTGTGGGGCGAGGATCTGGCGATTGCTCGCGACATCGGCCTCGACGGTGTAGATCTTTATGCGCTGAACCTGATCCCTAATACACCGCTTGGCAAAGCGGTTGAAACCGGGCGCACAACCGTTCCCTCTCCTGCCGAACGCCGCGATCTCTATCTTCAGGGCTGCGATTTTATGGACAGCGCGGGCTGGCGCTGTATCAGTAACAGCCACTGGGCGAGAACGACGCGGGAACGCAATCTGTACAACCTGCTGATTAAACAGGGAGCAGACTGTCTGGCATTCGGCTCTGGCGCAGGAGGGTCAGTCAATGGCTATTCCTGGATGGTCGAGCGCAATCTGAGTACATGGCATGAATCTATCGTCGCCGGAAAAAAACCGCTAATGATGATGATGCGCACCGCCGAGCGTGGTTTCCAGTGGCGACACACCCTCCAGGCCGGTATCGAAACGGCCCGCGTCCCGCTGGATGAACTGACGCCTCATGCACAAAAACTGGCCCCGCTACTGACCCAGTGGCATCACGCAGGACTGACGCGAGATGCCAGTACCTGTTTGCGCCTGACCAATGAAGGGCGTTTTTGGGCGAGCAATATTTTGCAGTCTCTTGATGAACTGATTCAAACACTTAACGCGCCGCGTATTGCGGTAGAGCAACCATAAAAGGAGTGAAGTATGAGCCATGTCTCTTTACAGGATTTTTTGAAAACTGAGCCGGACGGTACGCTGGAAGCTATCGCAGCCCAGTACAACACCACGCTGCTGGAGGTGGTGAAAAACCTCCCCTCCCCGACGCTGGTTTCCGGCAGTCAATTTGATACCGTCTGGGAAACCGTCAGCGAATGGGGCAAAGTCACCACCCTGGTCCATACTGCTGATGTCATACTGGAATTCACGGGTGAATTACCTTCAGGATTCCACCGCCACGGTTACTTCAACCTGCGCGGCAAAAAAGGCATGACCGGTCATATCAAGGCAGAAAACTGCACGCATATCGCCCTGATTGAACGCAAATTTATGGGCATGGACACCGCGTCCATTCTCTTCTTTAACCAGGCGGGTAGCGCTATGTTCAAAATTTTCCTCGGTCGGGATGAGCATCGTCAGCTACTGGCCGACCAGGTCAGCGCCTTTCACGCGCTGTCTTCATCCTTAAAGGAACATGCCTGATGGCTCCATGGCTCATTTTTGGTGCGGGTGGTAGCGGCGTCGGCGCGAAAACGCTGGCACTCGCACTGGCGGAACAACGTCCGGTGATTGCCGTCGTTCGCAACGCGCAGGTCGCTGCCGGGTTGCAGGAAAAAGGAGTGCAGGTCTTCATTGGCGACGCCTGCGACAGCCAGGTCACCGCCTGTGCCTGTCGCGCAGCGGGTCAACATGCCACGGTGATCTCCTCCATGGGCGGTGCCGAGGATTATCTGGCGCACAGAACCGTCATTGATGAAGCAGAAAAAGCGGAGATCAAACGCATGATTCTGGTGACTTCGCTTGGCTGTGGCGACAGTTGGCCCTTTTTGTCCCCACGCGCCAGGGCCGCATTTGGTCAGGCGGTACGCGAAAAATCGTTGGCTGAAAGCTGGCTACAAACCAGTCAACTGGACTACGCCATTCTCCGCCCCGGCGGTTTACTGAACGGTGCAGCCACAGGTCAGGCGCAACGGATACAGGCCGAGGAGTGCCATGGTTTTGTGATGCGCGCAGATGTTGCCAGGCACATTCACGAACTGGCTACAGCTCCGTCACTCAATAACCAGATTTACAGTTTGGTTGAGCCAGGACTGAAACCCGCGTAAACCCCTCGCGGCGCGGGAACTTCGCGCCGCAAAGACGTTATGGAGCGTTGCGTGCTTAAGGACTCGCTTTCTTCCGTCAGCATTCTGACGGGTCTTTCTCTGTTGTTGGTCGCTCTGATGCTCTTCGGAGCCAGCCAGGGGGCGCTGAACATTAGCTTCAGCGCGCTGTTCAACGACGAATACCGTGACATCTGGTTGAACATCCGCCTGCCCCGCGTGTTGCTGGCCGTTCTGGTAGGCGCAGCGCTGGCAACGGCAGGGGTCATTATGCAGGGGCTTTTTCGCAATCCGATGGCCGATCCTGGCCTGCTTGGCGTCAGTAGCGGCTCCGCGCTGATGGTCGGTATCGCGATAGTTATCCCCTTTTCGTTTCCCGTGGTGTTGGTGCTGTATGAGCAGATGATTTTTGCCGTCGCGGGCAGCATGGTGGTCTGCACGATTATTTTCCTGATAAGCCAGCGGCATAACCACGGCGGAATGATGCAACTGCTGTTAGCTGGTATCGCTATCAATGCTCTGTGCGGTTCGGCTATTGGCGTGCTGAGCTATGTGGGCGATGAGCAGCAGCTACGTCAACTTACACTGTGGATGATGGGCAATCTCGGCCAGGCCCAGTGGCCAACGCTGCTGGTTGCCAGTACCTTTGTTCTTCCAGCCATTGCTATCACCGTCTGTATGGCGGGCACGCTTAATTTGCTGCAATTGGGTGATGAAGAGGCGCATTACCTCGGCGTGAACGTCAAACGTAAGCGCCAGCAGTTACTGTTGCTCAGCTCGCTACTGGTTGGCGCTGCCGTTTCCGTCAGCGGCGTAATTGGCTTTATAGGCCTGGTGATCCCGCATCTGATCAGAATGACTACCGGCGCCGATCATCGCTGGTTGATTCCCTGCTCTACGCTGGCGGGCGCCTGTCTACTCCTGATTGCCGATACGCTGGCCCGCACTCTGGTGCAGCCTGCCGAAATGCCCGTTGGCCTGTTAACCAGCCTGATCGGAGGACCGTATTTTCTGTGGTTAATCCTGCGTAGCCGGAGGGTGTCATGATCGCCGCAGAAAATCTGATCTACAACATTCAGGGGAGACGACTGACCGACGATGTTTCCCTGACGCTACCCCAAGGAGAGATCGTCGCGATCCTTGGCCCGAATGGCGCCGGGAAATCGACGCTGCTACGCCAGCTCACAGGTTATCTGCAACCTCACAGTGGGCGCTGTAGCTTATTCGGCAAGCCGCTGGACGAGTGGTCAATCACCGAGCTGGCAAAAATCCGTGCCGTGATGCGCCAGAACAGTCATATGGCCTTCCCGTTTAGCGTTCAGGAGGTCATTCGCATGGGCAGGCATCCGTATCGCACGCGCAATACGGGCGATGAAACGGAGCACATCATGACGTTGTGCGACTGCCAGGCGCTGGCCGCGCGCGATTACCGGCATCTGTCGGGAGGAGAACAACAGCGGGTACAGCTGGCGCGTCTGCTGGTTCAGCTTTGGGAGCCCGAGCCTCGGTCCAAATGGTTGTTTCTCGATGAACCCACCTCCGCCCTGGATATTCACCACCAGCAGCACCTTTTTCGTCTGCTGCGTCGCCTGGTGCGTGAACGGCAGTTTAGCGTCTGCTGCGTCCTGCACGATCTCAACCTCGCAGCGCGTTATGCCGACCGCGTGGTATTGATGGAACGCGGCAGGATTGTTGATAACGGGTATCCGCAGGATGTCCTGAAGCAACGGGCGCTGAACGCGCTGTACGGTGCCGATCTCACGGTCATAAATGAACCGGAGCATCGAACGCCGCTTATCGTCCTCAATCAATAACAGACCGGGAACGCTCTGACGTGACGTTCCCGTTTTTCCCCCTTCGCCTCCTTTTTTCATCTTTTCTAAAAACACCCTTGACCTTCCCCTTGCTGGAAGGTTTAACCTTTATCACAGTCAGTTAAACCTGCAATGAAGGAGTTGGTTATGTCTCAAACAATCGATCTAACCCTGGACGGTTTGTCCTGTGGTCACTGCGTAAAACGCGTTAAAGAAAGTCTGGAACAACGTCCGGATGTTGAGCAAGCGGATGTCACCGTGACAGAGGCCCATGTTACCGGGAGCGCCAGCGCAGAAGCGCTGATTGAAACCATCAAACAAGCCGGTTACGGGGCGGAGTTAAGCCACCCAAAGGCTAAACCGCTGACGGAGTCATCAATCCCGTCGGAAGCACTGGCAGCGGTCCCTTCCGAGCTTCCGGCAGCTACGGCTGATGATGACAGCCAACAGTTGCTGTTAAACGGCATGAGCTGCGCCAGTTGTGTGACCCGTGTACAAAATGCATTGCAAAGCGTACCGGGCGTCACCCAGGCACGGGTAAACCTGGCGGAACGCACTGCGCTGGTAATGGGCAGTGCCTCCGCCGCAGATTTAGTGCAGGCGGTGGAAAAAGCGGGTTACGGCGCAGAAGCCATTGAAGACGACGCTAAGCGTCGCGAACGCCAGCAGGAAACCGCCGTGGCAACCATGAAGCGTTTTCGCTGGCAGGCAGCCGTCGCGCTGCTGCTGGGTATCCCGGTCATGGTATGGGGAATGATTGGCGATAACATGATGGTGAGTGCCGACAACCGTAGCCTGTGGCTGGTAATTGGTCTGGCAACACTCGCCGTGATGGTCTTCGCAGGCGGTCACTTCTACCGCAGCGCGTGGAAAAGCCTGATGAACGGCACCGCAACCATGGATACGCTGGTCGCGCTGGGTACAGGGGTGGCATGGCTCTATTCCATGAGCGTCAACCTTTGGCCGCAGTGGTTCCCGATGGAAGCGCGACACCTCTATTATGAAGCCAGCGCCATGATTATCGGTCTGATTAACCTCGGACACATGCTGGAAGCGCGGGCTCGCCAGCGCTCGTCCAAAGCGCTGGAAAAACTGCTCGATCTGACGCCGCCGACCGCACGCGTCGTTACTGACGAAGGTGAAAAGAACGTACCGCTGGCAGACGTTCAGGCGGGAATGTTGTTGCGCCTGACCACCGGCGACCGCGTTCCGGTCGATGGCGAAATTACCCAGGGCGAAGCCTGGCTGGATGAAGCGATGCTGACCGGTGAGCCGATTCCGCAACAAAAAGGCGAAGGCGATAGCGTCCACGCCGGTACGGTCGTCCAGGACGGCAGCGTACTGTTCCGCGCCAGCGCTGTTGGCAGCCACACCACGCTGTCGCGCATTATTCGCATGGTGCGTCAGGCGCAAAGCAGTAAGCCCGAGATTGGTAAGCTGGCCGACCGTATTTCCTCGGTGTTCGTTCCGGTGGTGGTGCTGATCGCGCTGGTGAGTGCCGCTATCTGGTATTTCTTTGGCCCGGCGCCACAAATTGTTTATACGCTGGTCATCGCCACCACCGTCCTGATTATTGCCTGCCCGTGTGCGTTGGGTCTGGCAACGCCGATGTCGATTATTTCCGGCGTGGGGCGTGCCGCTGAGTTTGGGGTACTGGTACGTGATGCCGATGCGCTGCAGCGCGCCAGCACGCTTGATACCGTCGTCTTTGACAAGACCGGGACGCTGACCGAAGGTAAACCGCAGGTTGTCGCAATCAAAACGTTTGGCAACACCGAGGAAGCGCTGGCAATTCGTCTGGCAGCGGCCCTTGAACAGGGTTCCAGCCACCCGCTGGCCAGAGCGATTCTGGACAAAGCAGGCGATGTCTCGCTGCCGCAGGTCAACGGTTTCCGTACGCTGCGCGGGTTAGGCGTTAGTGGCGAAACGGAAGGTCATACGCTGCTGCTGGGCAACCAGGCACTGCTTAATGAACAGCAGGTAGATACCACTGAAATGGAAGCTGAAATCACCGCTCAGGCTTCCCAGGGTTCAACCCCGGTGCTGTTGGCGATTGATGGTAAAGCAGCGGCGCTGTTAGCGGTGCGTGATCCACTGCGTAGCGACAGCGTGGCAGCGCTCCAGCGCCTGCACCGCGCCGGGTATCGTCTGGTGATGCTGACCGGCGACAACCCAACGACCGCCAACGCCATTGCCAAAGAGGCGGGTATTGATGAGGTGATTGCGGGCGTTCTGCCAGACGGTAAGGCCGAGGCGATCAAGCGTCTGCAGAGCCAGGGGCGCCAGGTCGCCATGGTCGGTGACGGTATCAATGATGCGCCTGCACTGGCGCAGGCCGATGTAGGGATCGCCATGGGTGGCGGCAGCGATGTGGCGATTGAAACAGCTGCGATTACGCTGATGCGTCATAGCCTGATGGGCGTTGCAGATGCGCTGTCTATCTCGCGGGCAACGCTGCGTAATATGAAACAGAACCTGCTCGGCGCGTTTATCTATAACAGCATCGGTATCCCCGTTGCCGCCGGGATCTTGTGGCCGTTCACCGGCACGCTGCTCAACCCGGTCGTTGCCGGGGCGGCGATGGCGCTTTCTTCCATTACCGTGGTGAGCAACGCGAACCGACTGCTGCGTTTCAAACCGAAAGAGTAACCCTTTGCCGGATGGCGCTATCAACTGCGCCATCCGGCAATTCACACATTGCGACTTTTCCGGCCACGCGCTAGCATGGTTCTCCACTTAGGGAGGTCGTATGGATTTGTTATACCGGGTAAAAGCATTATGGTCTGCACTGCGCGGTAACCATTATACCTGGCCGGCCATCGATATCTCTTTGCCTGGCAACCGCCATTTTCATCTGATTGGCAGTATTCATATGGGTAGCCGGGGTATGGCCCCTCTGCCTGCCAGGTTACTGAAAAAACTCAGCCACGCTGACGCACTGATTGTCGAAGCCGATGTCTCCGGTGACGATACTCCGTTTGCCAATCTTCCGGCTTTTGCCACGCTGGAAGAACGCATCAGCGAAGAGCAATTGCGCAATCTGCAAAAAGTTTCTGCCGATCTTGGTATTTCCCCTTCCCTGTTTTCGACTCAACCCCTGTGGCAAATAGCCATGATCTTACAAGCCACACAGGCGCAACAGCTGGGATTACGGGCGGAATATGGCATTGACTACCAACTGCTCAAAGCGGCTAAACAGGCGCAAAAAACCATTATTGAACTGGAAGGCGCCTCCAGCCAAATCGACCTGTTATGTCAATTGCCTGATAACGGTTTGGCTTTGCTTGACGATACCCTGACGCACTGGCACACCAACGCCAGGTTGCTGCAACAAATGATGGGCTGGTGGCTTGAATCACCACCACAAAATAGCGCACTCACGTTACCCAACACATTCAGCCAGTCATTATATGACGTATTAATGCACCAGCGTAATGAGGCCTGGCGGGACAAACTCAAGGCAATGCCTGCAGGCCACTATGTGGTCGCAGTGGGCGCACTGCATCTGTATGGAGAGGGAAATTTACCGGAGATGATGCGATAAAAAAATGGCCAATATTTCTATTGGCCCGTCAAAGAGGAATTTCATCATTATTATTATGCCGACGCTTAAAGCATCGGTGTAGGTCGATTGTCGCTCAAAGTCATCATCCTGCCAATACTATTGCGCAAGATGGTACTATTTTTTCCACCGCCATCAGGCGTATGCTTATGGCGTATTTTGTCTGGGCCAGGAAAAATTGCTATGACACCCGCCGTTAAACTACTCGAAAAAAACAAAATTTCTTTTCAGATCCACACCTACGATCACGATCCGTCCGAGACCAACTTTGGCGACGAAGTGGTCCGTAAATTAGGACTGAATGCGGATCAGGTCTACAAAACGCTGCTGGTTGCCGTGAATGGCGATATGAAACATCTGGCGGTTGCCGTCACACCGGTAGCCGGTCAACTGGATCTCAAAAAGGTTGCCAAAGCTTTGGGCGCCAAAAAGGTCGATATGGCCGACCCCATGGTCGCGCAACGCACTACCGGCTATCTGGTAGGCGGTATCAGCCCGTTGGGGCAGAAAAAAAGATTGCCGACGCTCATCGACGCGCCAGCCCAAACGTTTGACACCATTTATGTTTCCGGCGGCAAACGCGGACTGGACATCGAACTGGCAGCGAGCGATCTGGCGAAAATTCTGGATGCGAAATTCGCCGATATCGCCCGCCGGGATTAAGCGGTTATAGAATGACTGCCTGATGGCGTGCAGCTTTAAGGCCTGCAAATCGAATACTCAACAGGGCGTTATTGGTGAAGGCAGTTTGGACTCGGCCAGCGCGCAGGAACCGGAGCGTACATGAAGTACGTGAGGATTCCGAGCACTGCCCGTGTTCAAAATGGCGAACAAAATAGCCCTGTTACTGCCAGCTCACCTCACCCTTCGGCTCATACGCACCGACATCCAGCGGTGAGTTCTTCTGCACGTACTCCTTCAGCACTTCCGCATCAATAAATCCGGTATTCACATAGCCTGGTTTGTTATCAATACGCGGATAGCCATCACCGCCGGTGGCGTTGAAGCTCAGCGTTGCCATACGATAGGTTTTGGCTGGGTCAACGGGCTCGCCTTTGATTTTCAAATCGTTAAGCTTGCCGTCTTTCGCCACAAAGCTGACGTTGGCAAACTGCGGATAGGCCCCGGAGTCCGGCTTCATTTGCGCCACTGCGGTCAGATAGTCAATCACCTCTTTCCCGCTCATATCGGCATACACCACGATGTTGCCAAACGGCTGTACCTTCAGCACGCTCTTATAGGTGATATCGCCGCCTTCGATGGAGTCACGGATACCGCCGCCGCTCATCACGCCAAAATCAGCGCTGGTTCGCGCCATTTGCGCAGCCAGCAGCAGATGTCCCATGTTGGTCTGCACGAAACGGACTTTGCTTCGATCGCCTTCGAGGCGCGCATTGACGCTACCGATTTTCACGTCGAGTTGCGCTTTACCTTTATTCTGGAACGGCGTCAGCAGCGAAAGCATTTGCTGATTTTCCGCTATTTCCGGGGTGTAGAGTACGCGCTCACTTTTACCGTTGTCCCAGGTCACTTTTTTCTTCAGGTTGACTGGAATGAGCTGGTAGTTAACCATTTTCATTTCGCCGTTACGGAACTCAAAGTCCGCCCGGCCCACGTATTTTCCCCACTCGTGTGCCTGTACAATCCAGATCCCATTTTGCTTATCTGGCGCACACGGCGTACCCGGGACGTAATCCACCTGCTTCTTGTTCTCTGAAGCCATACACACCGGATCCTGTGAGTGACCACCCACAATCATCGCCAGCGAACCTGCTGGCAGGCTGCGCGCCATTTCGACATCGCCAGGGGCGTTCGAGCCGTGGTTGCCGTTGTCATAATGTCCCATATGGGTGGTCGCGATAATAATGTCTGGCTTTTCACCCATATTCAGTTCCTGAATAACCAGTTTGGCTTCATCAGCAGGTTTACGGAACTCAATATCGGTAAAGAACTCGGGGTTGCCTATTTTTGCCGTATCGTCAGTGGTTAAACCGAGTACGGCAATTTTTAAATCCTGGCGCTTAAAGATGGCCCACGGCTTAAATAAACGCTCGCCGGTGCTTTTCTGATAGATATTGGCCGAGAGAAACGGGAATTTGGACCATTTTTCCTGCTGGCGCAGTACGGTCATGGGATTATCAAACTCGTGGTTACCGACCGCCATCGCGTCATAGCCAATCAGGTTCATCCCGCGAAAATCAGGTTCCGCATCCTGCAGATCGGACTCCGGTACGCCGGTATTAATGTCACCGCCGGAAAGCAGCAGTACGCTGCCCCCTTCCTCAGCCACCTCTTTACGAATACCGTCCACCAGCGTTTTTTGCGCCGCCAGCCCATATTCCCCGTATTCACTACGCCAGAAGTGACCGTGATGATCGTTGGTATGTAGAATGGTGATTTTATAGGTTTTATCTTTTTCGTACGCCTGTGCAGGCTGACCTGCCAGCGCAAATGCGGCTAATAGCGCCAGCTCCACGCCCCGTTTCAAAAACGTCATATTTCTCTCCCTGAGCCAAAATCAACGACTGAAATTACAATGATATAAAATAATAGTCGAAAATGTTTTCAGAAATGAGACTTCCTTCAAACACCTTCCGCAGGTATGTTAGGCAAGTAATAATAACGAATTAGATTACCCTCATAATCGCAACCAAACAGAAGTGACTTTCTATGGCAATAAGTGAACCAACCCAGCCAGTGGCTGGCGCGTCAGCGTCGGTTGCTAAAGCACGCACCTCATTTGGCATTTTAGGGGCAATCAGCCTCTCCCATCTGCTCAACGATATGATCCAGTCGCTGATTCTGGCGATTTATCCACTTTTGCAGTCAGAGTTCTCGCTGACGTTTATGCAGATAGGGATGATTACCCTAACCTTCCAGCTCGCTTCCTCGCTGCTGCAACCGGTGGTGGGTTACTGGACTGACAAATACCCGATGCCGTGGTCGCTGCCCATTGGGATGTGCTTCACGCTGAGCGGGCTTGTTTTGCTGGCCATGGCCGGCAGCTTCCATATGGTGCTGCTCGCCGCGGCGCTGGTTGGTACCGGCTCTTCGGTATTTCACCCGGAATCGTCCCGCGTGGCGCGTATGGCCTCCGGTGGTCGCCACGGCCTTGCCCAGTCGATTTTCCAGGTTGGCGGCAACTTCGGTAGCTCTCTGGGGCCATTGCTGGCGGCTGTCATCATCGCGCCATATGGTAAAGGTAATGTGGCCTGGTTTGTGCTGGCTGCGCTATTAGCGATTGTCGTCCTGGCACAAATCAGCCGTTGGTATGCCGCGCAGCATCGGATGAGTAAAGGAAAGCCGAAGGTCGCTATCGTTAATCCGTTGCCGCGTAATAAAGTGGTGCTGGCGGTAAGCATTCTGCTGGTGCTGATTTTCTCCAAATACTTCTATATGGCGAGCATTAGCAGCTATTACACCTTTTATCTGATGCAAAAATTCGGATTATCGGTACAAAATGCCCAGTTTCATCTGTTTGCCTTCCTGTTTGCCGTCGCGGCCGGGACGGTGATTGGCGGACCATTAGGCGATAAAATTGGCAGAAAATATGTTATTTGGGGGTCTATCCTCGGCGTTGCGCCATTTACCCTTGTTTTACCCTACGCAACGCTGGAATGGACCGGGATTTTAACCGTGATCATTGGTTTTATCCTCGCATCGGCCTTTTCTGCCATTCTGGTCTACGCACAGGAGCTGCTTCCTGGGCGTATCGGCATGGTTTCTGGGCTATTTTTCGGTTTTGCCTTCGGCATGGGTGGCTTGGGAGCCGCGGTGTTAGGGCTGATTGCCGACCATACCAGTATCGATTTGGTCTACAAAATATGTGCTTTCCTGCCACTTCTGGGGATACTGACCATATTCTTACCTGATAACCGACATAAAGCCTGATTTTCTGACGGCCAAAGGTAAACTTTGGTCGTCATCACTTACAGCGGCCATCAGCGTTTGCCTCAAACATCCCCCCGTAGTTTTCCGATCCGTGCTTTTTTTCCTTTAAAATCCTGTTTTCATCAAAATTCAATAATTATTCATCAACATAAACATCAAAATTGTCATAAACTATTACTCGGAATTTGGGTTTTCAGGATCAACACAGCAACCAAAGGAGACGGAATGCATCACGCCACCCCGCTTATCACCACCATTGTCGGCGGCCTTGTGCTCGCTTTTATATTAGGCATGATTGCCAATAAACTACGTATTTCTCCTCTGGTGGGATATCTGTTAGCGGGCGTTCTGGCCGGTCCATTTACACCTGGTTTTGTTGCTGATACCAAGCTCGCGCCTGAACTGGCCGAGCTTGGCGTGATCCTGTTGATGTTCGGCGTCGGGCTGCACTTTTCCCTGAAGGATTTGATGGCGGTAAAGTCTATCGCCATTCCCGGCGCGATTGCCCAGATAGCGGTGGCAACGCTGCTGGGTATGGCGCTTTCAGCCGTATTAGGCTGGTCGCTGATGGTCGGTATCGTCTTTGGTCTGTGTCTTTCAACCGCCAGTACCGTAGTGCTACTGCGTGCGCTTGAAGAACGACAGCTCATTGACAGCCAGCGCGGGCAAATTGCCATTGGCTGGCTGATTGTCGAAGATCTGATGATGGTACTGACGCTGGTTCTCCTGCCAGCCGTCGCCGGAATGTTGGAAAAAGAAGATGTCGGCTTCGCTTCGCTGGCCGTCGATATGGGGATTACCATCGGTAAGGTGGTGGCGTTTATCGCGATTATGATGCTGGTGGGGCGTCGCCTGGTACCGTGGATTATGGCCCGCAGCGCCGCAACCGGGTCACGCGAGCTGTTTACCCTGTCAGTTCTCGCCCTTGCCTTAGGTATCGCCTTTGGCGCAGTGGAACTGTTCGATGTCTCCTTTGCGCTGGGCGCATTCTTCGCTGGTATGGTGTTGAATGAATCGGAACTGAGCCACCGTGCGGCGCATGACACCCTGCCGCTGCGCGATGCGTTCGCTGTACTGTTCTTCGTTTCCGTCGGGATGCTGTTCGATCCGTTAGTCCTGATCCAACAGCCGCTGGCAGTGCTGGGTACGCTGGCGATTATCATCTTTGGTAAATCCCTTGCCGCCTATTTCCTGGTGCGCATGTTTGGTCACTCCCAACGCACGGCGCTCACCATTGCCACCAGCCTGGCGCAGATTGGTGAATTTGCCTTTATCCTGGCGGGTCTGGGAATGGCGTTAAATCTGCTGCCGCAGGCCGGACAGAATCTGGTGCTGGCAGGGGCAATCCTGTCCATCATGCTCAACCCGGTGCTGTTCGCGGTGTTAGAAAAATATCTCGCCAAAACAGAAACGCTGGAAGAGCAGACGCTGGAAGAGGCTATCGAAGAAGAGAAGCAAATTCCGGTGGATATCTGCAATCACGCCCTGCTGGTTGGCTTTGGTCGCGTCGGCAGCCTGCTGGGTGAGAAATTGATGGCTGCGGGGATCCCGCTGGTGGTTATCGAAACCTCACGTACCCGGGTGGATGAACTGCGCGAGCGCGGGATCCGCGCGGTGCTGGGAAATGCCGCCAACGAAGAGATTATGAATCTGGCGCATCTGGATTGCGCACGCTGGCTGTTGCTGACCATTCCGAATGGCTATGAAGCGGGTGAAATTGTTGCTTCCGCTCGTGAGAAGTGCCCGTCGATTGAGATTATCGCCCGCGCGCATTATGACGATGAGGTGGAATACATTACCGAGCGTGGCGCCAATCAGGTGGTCATGGGTGAGCGTGAAATCGCCCGCACCATGCTGGAGCTGATTGAAACGCCGCCTGCCGGTGAAGTTGCTACTGCCAGTTAATGTTACGTGCCGGATGGCGGCGTAAAACGCCTTATCCGGCCTACATATTGCTACGCGTAGGCCCGATAAGCGTAGCGCCATCGGGCAAGAACTCAGCGATCCCAGTACGACTCTTCGAGACTGTCTTCACGTTCCGGCAAACCGCGCGTCAGGCGCGGTGAATGCTGGTTCAGCACCTGATAACTCACGCGATTAGCATATTTACATACCTGGGCTAGCGACGAGTAGGTCAACCAGGTGAACTTGTGCTTGCTGGAGTTAGGCACGTTACTGCGGTGATAGCTGTTAGCGGTAATATCATGCAGCAATGCCGCCAGTGCGCCGTCGCCAGCACCGTTGGTATTCATGATCTTTTCTGGCCCGCCCATATACGGCGCGATGTGCGAATACACGCGCAGCGGATGAGTACAGTCTTTATGGCGCATGGCGCGACTAAACTCGTACTGGTTAAATTCGGCAATCGCCCCTGGCAGCAGTGGGTGCTGAGTTTTGCGTTTCGCCTCTTCTTCAGTAAAGCCGGCCATATACAGACCTGCCGGACCCGCAGTACACAGCACCAGATCCACCCAGTCCAGCGCCTTGTCAGACGCCAGCAGCGGATCGTTCTCGCCGGTCAACGCTTCGGCTTCTTCTTCGTTCATCGCCAGAATAGAGACATTCTCTTTCAGGAATGTCTGCCACCACTGCGGGTTATCCGCAATAACGAATTTGGTGCCCAGCGTCAGTACCACTGGCACGTTGTGCTTTTTGGCAAATTCAATCGCCTTCATGGTCGCTTCCGGCATCGGTTCGCCCGGCTTACAGCGCACCAGATAGGAGGTCAGCACCAGCGCGGAAGCCCCGGCAATGACTGATTCAGGGATGCTATCCGCGCGCAGTTGGTTCATGTGACCAGGGCTGATGGCAAATGTACGCTCTCCGGATTCACCAATCAGCGTAAAGCAGCGGCCAATAGGACCATCTACACCCTGTAGATAGTTCAAATCGGTGCGGCTGGAGGTGTTGCATAAATAGCGATACGCGTAGCTACCAATTTCGATATTACTGCACATCACCCCCAACAGTACCGAACGGTCATCTGCCAGCACGGAATAGTTATGCATAGTGTTACCGATGGTGCCACCTGCAAACTGATGGGTGATCAGGTTTTCGCGTACCAGCTCCTGGTAGAGCGCTTCCGCAACATCATCTTCAATCACCAGAGAGTGCCCGGCGCTTAATCCATAACGTTTTACAAAATCATCATCCACTTTGGCTTCAATATCTACCAGCGTCTGGTCGATACCGACAACCCAGGCTGCGCTGGTTTCATTTTCTGGCTGAATTTGTTGCAGCAACGGATCGCGCGCGCTGACGGGGAAATAGTGTTTGGATTTACGTTTACCGGGAAATTTCATGGTCGATTTTACGGGTGGTTAACTGAGCGATGCATGGTAGCACATTCCCTGCTGCGCATGCGATGCGGCGCTGAGTTTCAATATCGGACGGTGAGATCGCAGTTTATCCGGGATTAATTTCTACAATAACTCACCTTCACAAGGAGTGTTTTATGAAGCCGGAAAACAAAATCCCCGTACTCGACAAAATTTCGGATGAAATGAAAAGCGTGGTGAATTTTCATCGCGACGATTTGCCACCGTGGCCCGCTGCCGATGACTTTGTGGCCCAGCGCCAACACTACATTCATGAGCGGCGATTGTGGAATGCCGATGCCCCGCAGATGCATACCCGCGAATGCGTGATTTCTACCGCGTGCGGCCCCGTTGCCACACGCATCTACGCTCCGCAGCCCCAAAGCCAGGCGACGCTGTATTACCTGCACGGCGGTGGTTTTATTCTCGGTAATCTGGATACCCACGACCGTATTATGCGTTTACTGGCGCACTACACCCAGTGCACAGTTATTGGCATCGACTATTCTCTGGCGCCGGAAGCGCGCTACCCACAAGCCATCGAAGAGATCGTCGCCGTTTGCCAGTACTATCATCAACATGCTGGCGACTATTCCCTCAATATCAATACGATAGGTTTTGCCGGCGATTCCGCCGGAGCGATGCTGGCGCTCGCCAGTGCGTTGTGGCTGCGAGATAAAAACATTGCCTGCGGCAAAGTCGCTGGCGTGCTGTTGTGGTATGGCCTTTACGGCCTGCAGGATTCACTGAGCCGACGGCTGATGGGCGGAGCGTGGGATGGTTTAACCCGCGAGGATCTGCAGATGTACGAAAACGCGTACCTACGTAGCGCTGACGATCGCGAGTCACCGTACTATTGCCTGTTTAATAACGATCTGACGCGCGACCTACCGCCGTGTTTTATCGCCGGTGCGGAGTTCGATCCGCTGATCGACGATAGCCGCTTATTATTCCAGACGTTACAGGCGCATCAGCAGCCCTGCCAGTACAAAATGTATCCCGGTACGCTGCACGCCTTCCTGCACTATTCGCGGATGATGAAAACCGCCGATGAAGCTCTGCAGGACGGCGCGCATTTCTTTAAGCAACAGCTTTAGCGGTAGGCTTCGGTCAGTTTCACCATCATTTCAATATGCTCCGGCGCGGCATTCAGCGCCGGAATATATTCATATTGCTTACCACCCGCTTCAAGGAAAATCTCCCGGTTTTGTACCGCTATCTCTTCCAGCGTTTCGAGGCAATCAGCCGCGAAGCCCGGACACATAACCTGGATATGTCGGGTTCCTTTCTCCGCCAGCATTTTTAGCATTTCGTCGGTATACGGTGTCAGCCATGGTTCGCGGCCAAAGCGAGACTGGAAGGTCATCATGACTTTTTCCGGCGGCAGGCCAAGCGCTGAAACCAGCTCACGCGTCGTATCGCGACAGCGCTGCGGGTAGTCATCGCCTTCATCGGCGTAGCGCTGCGGAATGCCGTGATAGGAGAGCAGCAGTAAATCAGGTTCGCCATGTTGAGCGAATGAATCCCGGGCGCTCTTGGCCAGCGCATCAATGTAGCTGCTGTCATCAGCGTAATCGCGAATAAATGAGACGCCAGGAATACCGCGTTTACGCGCTAAAATGCGCGCCAGCTCGTCCCAGACTGCCGCCACTGTCGAACAGGAATATTGCGGGTACAGCGGTAACACCACCATGTGTTCAACCCCGCTTGCCAGCAGTTCATCGACCGCGCTTTCGAGCGACGGCGAACCGTAGCTCATCCCCAGTGCAACAGGCGTATCAGGCAGACGTTGTGCCAGCGCCTGCTGTTGCGCCTTGCTGTAGACCATCAGCGGGGAACCGTCTTCCATCCAGATTGATTGGTACAGCTTTGCCACACGCGGCGCGCGCAGCGGCAAAATCACACCACGCAGCAACGGCCACCACAGTGCGGGGGACGTATCGACGACGCGTGGATCGCTTAAAAACTGGCGCAGGTAGCGCTTAACGGCTTCGGGGGTTGGGGCATCGGGAGTGCCGAGGTTTGCCAGCAGGATACCGGTTTTCGTCTGACGCATTACCGCCTCTTATCGATTCAAATTGTTGATAATTGTAGCGGAAAAGCGGTAAAGAAGAACTAATTGCTGTGAGAGGTAAGACGAGAATTTGCCTGATGGCGCTGCGTTTATCAGGCCTACAAAAAATCGTAGGCCGGATAAGGTGTATCCACCGCCATCCGGCATTAACCGCGTTAAAAATTAACCGAGGATTTTTTCCAGCGCTGCGCGAACGTCAGCCACGGCCTGAGTGCCGTCAACTTTCGCGTATTTGGTGTTACCCGCCTGCGCTTCTTTAGAGTAGTAGCCGATCAGCGGCGCGGTCATCTGATGGTATTCCACCAGGCGCTTGCGTACGGTCTCTTCCTGATCGTCTTTACGGGTGGTCAGCTCTTCGCCGGTCACGTCGTCTTTGCCTTCAACCTTAGGCGGGTTGAATTTGATGTGGTAAACGCGGCCAGAAGCAGCGTGTACGCGACGACCTACAATACGGTCAACGATCAGCTCGTCCGGAACGTCGAATTCCAGAACGTAGTCCACGTTGATACCCGCTTCTTTCATGGCATCTGCCTGCGGAATAGTACGCGGGAAGCCATCGAGCAGGAAACCATTACGGCAGTCTTCCTGAGCAATACGCTCTTTTACCAGCGCGATCACCAGCTCATCAGTCACCAGCTTACCGGCGTCCATGATGTCTTTCGCTTGTTTGCCCAGCTCGGAGCCAGATTTCACGGCGGCACGCAGCATATCACCGGTGGAGATTTGCGGAATACCATACTTCTCCATGATGAACTGAGCCTGAGTTCCTTTACCCGCGCCCGGAGCGCCAAGCAGAATGATACGCATTACGAAAATCCCCTTAAAGGTTGTCGATATTTTTTAAAAAGCGCTAAACGATACCACCATCACGCAATTGGCTCAAGGAAGCCACCCGCGCTGAAACGGTTAATGATGGAAAATTGAGTTCAGAAGGCGAAAAAAAGCCGGATGGCGGTGTAAACACCGTATCCGGCCTACTATTACGAGATACTGTAGGCCGGATAAGCGCTAGCGCCATCCGGCATTACATTACGGGTATCAGGACACCAGCAACTGGTTCATGCGACGGATGAACTGGTTCGGATCTTCCAGCGTGCCGCGCTCAGCAAACAGCGCCTGATCCAGCAGCAGTTCGACCCACTCTTTAAACTGCGCTTCATCCTGGGTATCCGCCGTGCGTTTTACCAGCACGTGGTCCGGGTTCAGTTCAAAGATATATTTCACTTCCGGTACGGCCTGGCCCGCAGCGGCAAACAGTTTCGCCATCTGGGTGCTCATTTCATCCGCATCGGTGGTAACGATGGCTGGCGTGTCGGTCAGACGGTGAGTCAGACGCACTTCTTTTACGCGATCGCCCAGCAAGGTTTTCACGCGCTCAACAAACGGCGTCAGCGCTTTTTCCGCTTCTTTTGCCGATTCGTCAACTTCATCTGCCAGTTTGTCGATGGACTCGTCGGCTTTGGCCACAGACTGGAACGGTTTGCCATCGAACTCGGTCAGGTAGTTCATCATCCACTCATCGATGCGGTCAGAAAGCAGCAACACTTCGATGCCTTTCTTACGCAGCAGTTCCAGGTGCGGGCTGCTCTTCGCCGCCGCATAGCTGTCTGCGGTGATGTAGTAGATTTTCTCCTGCCCTTCTTTCATCCGCGCAACGTAGTCTTCCAGAGATACGGTCTGTGCGGAAGAGTCAGTGTGCGTAGACGCGAAGCGCATCAGTTTGGCGATGGTTTCCTGGTTGGCATGGTCTTCCGCCGGGCCTTCTTTCAGCACCAGACCGAACTGTTTCCAGAAGGTCTGGTATTTTTCCGCGTCGTCTTTCGCCAGTTTTTCCAGCATCTGCAGTACGCGTTTGGTCAGCGCGCTACGCAGGTTACGGGTGACGGTGCTGTCCTGCAGGATCTCACGGGAGACGTTCAGCGGCAGATCGTTGGAATCTATCAGACCGCGCACAAAGCGCAGGTAGTTCGGCATGAACTGCTCGGCGTCATCCATGATGAATACACGCTGGACGTAAAGTTTCAGACCATGCTTGTGATCGCGGTTCCACATATCCCACGGCGCCTGCGACGGGATATACAGCAGGCTGGTGTACTCCTGCTTACCTTCCACACGGTTGTGGCTCCAGGTCAGCGGATCGGTGAAATCGTGGGCGATATGCTTATAGAATTCGTTGTACTCGTCGTCTTTGATTTCCGACTTGTTACGCGTCCACAGCGCCTGCGCTTTGTTGATCTTTTCCCAGGAAACCACGGTCTCGCCGTCTTTCTCTTCGGATTTTTCGATCTCGACCGGCAGCGCAATATGGTCGGAATATTTGCTGATGATGGAACGTACGCGCCAGTCATCAAGGAACTCGTCTTCGCCTTCGCGCAGATGCAGAGTAATTTCGGTACCACGGTCTTCTTTGGTGATGTCGGCTACGGTGTACTCACCCTCGCCCGCAGACTCCCAGAACACGCCGTTTTCCGGTTTATCACCCGCAGCACGGGTACGCACGGTGACTTTGTCCGCCACGATGAAGGCTGAGTAGAAGCCAACCCCGAACTGGCCGATCAACTGGCTGTCTTTCGCCTGATCGGAGCCCATGGATTCGAGGAAAGATTTGGTGCCGGATTTCGCAATGGTCCCCAGATGATCGATAACGTCATCACGGTTCATCCCCACGCCGTTATCGGCAATAGTCAACGTACGCTTATCTTTATCGAAGGAAACACGCACACGCAGCTCACCGTCACCTTCATACAGGTCCGGGTTAGACAGTGCGCGGAAACGCAGCTTGTCTGCCGCATCCGAGGCGTTAGAGATAAGCTCACGCAGGAAGATTTCTTTATTGGAATACAGAGAATGGATCATCAGGTGCAGAAGCTGTTTTACTTCTGACTGAAAACCACGAGTTTCTTGTCCTTTCATGTAGATCTACCTCAACAATGCCATTTTCAATGGTAAAAACACGTTGAGGGTGAAATGGGGACAAGCGGGAAGGATTTCAAGCGGAAGCCGCCGTCGCGGCCTCCGTTTGTTCAGAATTTAATCTTGTGTCGTCCTGCCAGAGAGTGCGATAGCGTGGTGCCATCGACCATTTCCAGCTCGCCGCCGACCGGAACGCCATGGGCGATACGGCTGGCTTCAACGCCATACTGCATGCAAAGCTCAGCAATATAGTTGGCGGTCGCCTCTCCTTCGACCGTGGGATTGGTCGCGAGGATCAGTTCGTTAATTTGCTCAGACGCCAGTCGCTGTTCAAGACGATCCAGCCCAATGTCATCAGGCCCGATACCGTCCAGCGGCGACAGGTGTCCCATCAGCACGAAGTAACGTCCGGAAAATTGCCCGGTTTGCTCAATGGCGTAGATGTCCGCCGGACTCTCCACCACGCAAATCTGACCGTTTTCCTGGCGACGCGGGTTCGAGCAGATGTTGCAGACGTCCTGCTCGGTGAAAGTGCGGCAATCGGCACAGTGGCCGATTTCCGACATTGCCTTCGTTAACGCCTGTGCCAGACGCATCCCGCCGCTGCGATCGCGCTGAAGCAGCGTGAACGCCATGCGCTGCGCAGACTTCGGGCCAACGCCCGGCAGACAGCGCAGTGCTTCCATAAGCTGAGTTAACAGCGGGCTGGTTTGCATCAGAACGGCATCTTAAAGCCAGGCGGCAGCTGCATTCCGGAAGAAACAGAGGCCATCTTCTCTTTCTGCGTCTCTTCAATGCGACGCGCCGCGTCGTTGAATGCCGCAGCAACCAGGTCTTCCAGCATCTCTTTGTCGTCTTCCAGCAGGCTTGGATCGATCTCCACGCGACGGCAGTTATGCGCGCCGTTGATGGTCACTTTTACCAGACCCGCGCCAGATTCGCCGGTCACTTCCAGCTTGGCGACTTCTTCCTGCATCTGCTGCATTTTTTCTTGCATCTGCTGGGCCTGTTTCATCAGGTTACCCAGACCGCCTTTACCAAACATAGGCTTCTCTCTCAATCACGTTAAGGGATGACGATCGTCAAACCATTAGGCTGACGATCAAATGGGGCGAATACTCTCTTCGTCCAGCTCCGCATCGAAAAAACGACGCAGCGTCTGGATGTTATTATCCGCAATAATCGACTCACGCGCCTGCGCGAGCTTCTCTTCATAAATGGCCTGACGCCACTCCAGCGGCGTACGCACCGCGGGATTATCATCTTCAACGATGGTCAATTCAACCGTTGACCCTGTTAAGGTACTCAATGCTTCGGCCAGTTTTTGCTGCGCGCCGCTGGAATTAAGGTGTCGCTGCGTGGAACGCAGGTGCAGGCAAACCACGTTGCCATTCTCTTCTTTCCAGGCATTAAGCGCCACCTGCTCCACCAGTTTAGGCAGCGAGAGCTGGCTCACCTGGGCGGCCCACGGGTCGCGTTCAATGGCTTCAGCCGCAAGCTTTGCCGCCAGTTCCGGCGTTTTTTCATGCTCAAGCGCTTTTTTCAGCGCTTTCGGCGTGGCGATGACTTCTTTGACTTCTGCAACAGGATTGGTCGCTTTCCAGCGATACGCTTCTTTCTTCGCCGGTGCTTTTTCCAGCGCAGAGACTGCCGGACGCGCCTGAACACGTTCCGACACCGAAGCCAGTCTTTCCAGCGCAGCATTATTCACCGGCCGCGCGCGGGAAGCGGCTGCCGGTTCACTCTTTTTTGGTTTGGTTGCTCCCTGAGCGCGTTGCAACTGGCTGCGTGCCGCCAGCACCTGGCTGGTGGCGTCGGAGAGCGGCACATTTTGTTGCGCTGGCGCAGGCTGCTGCTGTGGCACCTGCGTCGGGGTCATCACCGCTGTGGGTGCGACCGGGGCAAACGACTGGCGCGGGACTTCAGGTTCCGGAAGCGGCATGCGCGGATGAAAAGCCAGCGCACGCAGCAGTGTCATTTCGACGCCCATTCGCCTGTCCGGCGCATACGGCAGTTCTTTGCGCCCGATTAGCAGGGTCTGGTAGTAAAGCTGCACATCGGTTGGCGGGACGATTCGCGCCAGTTCACGCATACGCTGTTCAATGGCGGCCATATCGCTGCCGAGCGCGGCAGGTGAAAGCTGAACCATGGCTATACGATGCAGCAAAGCCGACATCTCAACCAGCAGCGCTTCCCACTCAATACCGCGCGCGGCGGCGTCGTTCACCAATGTCATCACGCGTTCGCCGTCGGCGGCCACAACTGCTTCAACAAGCGAGAGCGCCTGGTCGTCGTCCAGCGTGCCGAGCATGGTGCTGACCGCGCCGGTCGAGACCTGACCATCGCCGCTGGCGATCGCCTGATCGGTCAAACTCAGCGCATCGCGCAGGCTGCCGTCCGCGGCGCGGGCCAGCAGTTGCAGCGCGCGTGGTTCATGAGCGATATGCTCTTCTTTGAGAATATGCTCAAGCTGATGGCGAATCTGTTCGACATCCAGCGCTTTAAGGTGGAATTGCAGACAACGCGACAGAATGGTCACCGGCAGCTTCTGCGGATCGGTGGTCGCCAGCAGGAACTTGACGTGCGCGGGCGGCTCTTCGAGCGTTTTCAGCAGGGCGTTAAAACTGTGCCGCGACAGCATGTGCACTTCGTCGATCAAATAGACCTTAAAACGGCCGCGCGCAGGCGCGTACTGGACGTTATCCAGCAGATCGCGTGTGTCTTCGACTTTGGTGCGTGAGGCGGCATCGATTTCAATCAAATCGACAAAACGCCCCTGCTCAATTTCCCGACAGTTATCGCACACGCCGCACGGCGTAGCGGTGATGCCAGTTTCACAGTTTAATCCCTTCGCCAGCAAGCGGGCGATAGAGGTTTTTCCGACGCCACGGGTGCCGGAAAACAAATAAGCATGATGAATACGCCCTAACGACAAGCCGTTCGCCAGTGCCGTCAGCACATGTTCCTGGCCGACGACGTCAGCAAAGGTTTGTGGGCGCCATTTTCGGGCTAAGACCTGATAACTCATTGGCAGGCTCTGAAAGGCTGGAGGGTGGATTCACAGGAGGGTAATGCTAACACAACCTCGCAGCAACGGCGAGGTTGTGTCGTCAGGTACTGCTTAACTGATTAGTGCCCTGGAAAAGGCACCAGGCTATAACAGGTCAGCCCCTGTTTTTCCAGGCGCTGTTCGCCGCCCAGATCAAACAGGTTAATGATAAAAGCAGCATCGGTCACTTCGCCACCCAGACGGCGGATCAACTTCACGGTCGCTTCAATCGTACCGCCGGTTGCCAGCAGGTCGTCCACAACCAGGACTTTATCGCCCGGTTTGATGGCATCAACGTGAATTTCCAGTTGATCGGTGCCGTATTCCAGCTCATAGCTCTCAGCAATCACTTCACGCGGAAGCTTACGCGGTTTACGTACCGGAACAAAGCCGACGCCCAGACCCAACGCTACCGGCGCGCCAAACAGGAAGCCACGCGCTTCGGTGCCAACCACTTTAGTGATACCCGCATCTTTATAGCGTTCAACCAGCAATTCAATGCTAAGGGCGTAGGCTTTCGGATCTTCCAGTAAACTGGTGACATCACGGAAAAGAATGCCCGGTTTTGGGTAATCGTGGATGCTTTTGATGCTATTTTTGAGAAACTCAAGCTGCTGTGCAGTCGCGGTCATAAGTTTGTGCCTGATTGATACAGTATTACTTCACGGCGCACTATACACTTCATCCTCGACGTATCTTGAATGATTTTGTGTCTATATTAGGGCCAGGGTTACACTTGGTTAACCTTTGACCATCTGCGCCTGTGCTCGAAAACGGTCGAATTTACTGGCTGCGAGATACAATTGCAACAGCGATTATTGCGCTTTACTGCTTTTGTTGTTTTTCATCAATCACCGGGATCCGCCACATAAAAATCAGTAAACAGGCGAGAATAACCAGCAACAGGCCGCGCACCCACATCATATTGACCAGCCAGAGGGAAATAGCAAACGTCACCAGGATCAACAAAATCGCGCGCGGCTTCGCCCCAGGCGGCATTGCGCGGTGTTTTTGCCAGTGACGCAGATACCCGCCGAACCACGAACGATACAGCAGCCAGTCGTGAAAACGCGGCGATGAGCGGGCAAAACACCAGGCGGCCAGCAGGATAAATGGCGTCGTGGGCAGCAACGGCAATACAACACCCAGCGTGCCTAACACTACCGCTATCCAGCCAATGATGATTAGAATAATGCGTTGCATAATATCAGTACTTAACACAGAGAATCGCTACTTTAGCATAACAGTTCTCATTTTCATCGGAGTGTTGTCGTGAAAACCGTCATGCTGCTACAGACGCTTGAAAACCAGCTTAACCGCCTGCGGCAGCATTGTGCTCCGTTGGCGCACCACACAACGCTGAGCGCCCGCTTTGACAGGCATCTGTTTCACACTCGCAGCACGTTGCTGCAGGCCTGTCTGGATGAAGCTGAAGATAATCTCGCCGCCTTGCGCCGTGCAGTCGAACAGCAACAACTACCACAAATTAGCTGGCTGGCGGAACACCTTGCCTCACAGTTAGAGGCGATTTCGCGTGAAACCGCCAGTTGGTCGCTCCGAGAGTGGGACAGCGCATCTCCAGGCCTGGCGCGCTGGCAGCGCAAGCGGGTTCAACACCAGGAGTTTGAACGCCGACTGGTGGAAATGACGCGTGAACGCAAAGAGCGTCTGGCTCAGGCAACGGGTTTTGAAGAACAGCAAAAACTGCATCGTGAAGTAGAAGCATTCGAGGCGCGACTGGCTCGCTGCCGCCATGCTCTGGCAAGAATAGAAAACGTGCTGGCGCGTTTAACCCGTTAATCCCCGGAGAATTTATGTCATTAGAGAACGCCCCGGACGAGGTCAAACTGGCCGTCGATTTGATTGTTTTACTTGAGGAAAACCAGGTTGCACCTGAAACCGTACTGAAGGCGCTGGAGATTGTTAAACGGGATTACGAAAAGAAACTGCTCTCTTTATCTAAAAAAGAGCTGTAACTGAAAACCTGATGGCGTTTCAATTATCAGGCCTACGAATGAATCGAAGCTCGCAGGCCTGATGAGTTTTTCTATTAACCTACCGAAGGCGTAGGATCATCACCTTTAATGATGTCACGCTTAACCTCAGTCACGGTGTCTCCCTTCGCGTTGTGCAGGTGCACTTCGAGCTGGTTAAAGGCAATATCAATGTCGTTTTCACGGCACAAACGATCGACCGCACGGTTAAGTTCATCAACCGTATGGCTACGATCGCGCAGTTCGCGCACGTATAAACGCAGCTCATGATCCAGCGTGCTGGCGCCGAAGGCGGTAAAGAACACCGCAGGCTCCGGATCGTGCATTACTTTCGGGTGCTCCATCGCCGCCTGCAGCAGCACTTTCTTCACTTTGTCCAGATCCGAACCATAGGCCACGCCAATGCGGATCACCAGACGCGTGGTCGTATCGGAGAGCGACCAGTTGATCAAACGCTCCGTCACGAATGCTTTGTTCGGGATGATCACCTCTTTGCGATCGAAGTCGGTAATGGTGGTAGCACGAATTCGGATCTTGCTGACCGTACCGGAGAACGTACCAATGGTAACCGTATCGCCAATACGCACCGGGCGTTCAAACAGAATAATCAGACCCGAAACAAAGTTACCGAAGATTTCCTGCAAGCCAAAACCCAAACCAACCGACAGAGCGGCGGCCAGCCATTGTAGCTTATCCCACGAAACACCGAGCGATCCGAAGACCGTCATCGCACCGATAGCGATGATCGCGTAGTTGAGGATCGTGGTGATCGCGTACGATGCCCCCTGGCGCATTTTGAGTCGCGACAGTACCAGCACTTCCAGCAGGCCGGGTAAGTTGCGGATCAACGCCCACGCCACCATCGAGGCAATAATGGCAAACAACAGGCTACCCATGGTGACGTCTTTCACCACTGCCGCACCCGCTTCGGTACCGTTGTAATGCCAGAGCGTAATGCTGTCGAGATAGCTGAACACGGTGATCAGATCAGACCAAATGGCCCAGAACAGAACACCAAACAGAGCCACCATCACCAGCATGGTGATACGCAGCGTTTGCTGGTTTACCTGCTCCAGCGCGATGGTCGGCTCTTCCTGCGGCTCTGCGCCCTCCGCCCCTTCTTTCACCAGGTTCTGACGACGCGCCAGCGCGCGACGCCAGGCGATACGACGCGCCGCGACGCTTAATCCACGCAGCACGGTCTGGTACAGTAGGTTCCAGAGAATGACCAGATAAACCGTTTCAATCCAGCGTCCCGCCAGGCGCAGCGTGGTGTAGAAATAGCCGGTTGCCGTCAGCACCATTAATGCTATCGGGATAATCGACAGCACGGTAATCGTCACCAGACGCAGACCATGCGACTCTTTATCGCGCCAGCTTTCGCGGCACATTGGCCATACCAGGAAGGCGATCAGCAGCAGGTTGAGGAAAATGACCACCTGACCCAGCACATCGTCCATCAGGTTGAGCGGCGACAGCTCAGCAATAACCGACCAGAAGTTTAACGGTAACAGCGCGAGGCTGATGCGCACAATCTGGCGACGCCAGTGGCTGGTCTGTTTCGCAGGCATACCAAAATGACGAATCGCCACGCCATCTTTTTCCAGCACCTTCCAGCACAGACCAAACACCAGCCAGAAGACGGTCATCTTCTTGCTGAACGCCCACAGCAGGTCGCTGATATTCAACTGCATAGTCAACAGAATCAGACCTACCGCGAGGATAATCAGGCACGCCGGCAAGGCTCTGATGAGATCGATCAGAATCGCTTTTGGCGTGTTGAGCTGACTGTCATTACGCAGGTTACCTACCGCGGCGGCTAATTTCGCCTGGTACTCTTTCAACCATTTAAGACGCCAGCGGATGAGCCCGGCAATGAGCAGCAGCGGCAATCCCGCCAGAAACGCAATAAACACTGCGGGCCACGCTTTTTCCCAGTTCACCGTGATTTTCATCGACTTAAACTGGTCTTTAAGCGTTTGCGGGAAAGCTTTGATCCAGTCCCAGTCCATCGGACGGTTACTGTTAACCCAGAAAATCTGCTGCGTGAGGATCCCTTTCAGGTTTTTCGACACGCTCATTAACTGCTGCTGATTAATTTGCAGATTAATCGCCATCATCAGTTGGTTGCCCAGTTGCTTATTGAGCTGATCCAACAGTTCACGGCGCATATCCACAACCTGCAGTAAGGCATCATGGACTTCGCCGTTAACTTCGTTGCTGTGCCCTTCTTCCAGTTTGGCGACAAACGCATCATTCTGGAACAGCGCGTCGCGCTGCTGGTTGACTTCGAACTGCTCCAGACGCAAGTCGGCGATCCGGTTGGTCATATCGGCAAGTTCATCCGCCGACGGCAGCGTTTGTTGTTGCTGATACAGAATACGCGACAGCAGCAGACTGCCTTTCAGAACGGCAATCTGCTCTTTAATGTTACGTTCGGATTGCAGCGCGCGGTCAAGCCAGTTTTTGACTTTAATATTTTGCTGCATCAGGCTGTTGCCGTTTTCAGTCGCGGCAATCAGACGCTGGCTGAGCTGATGGTTAATATCAAGTTCTTGCTTAACTAGCGGGTTGGTCTGGATACGGGCCGCTTCGTCTGGCGTTACCGCTTCCTGCGCCGTCTTTTCGGTTAGCGTCAGACGTTTGCTGTTCACCGCTTCCTGCAGCAACTGAAGCTGGTGTTCGAGACGATTCGTATTCGCCGTTACATAATCACGCTGTTTCTGCAAGGTATCCTGCAAAACAGTGTTGCCTTCCAGACTTTTACGCTGTTGATCGATCTGCGCGCTCAGCAACGCTTGCTGCGCCTGCAGCAACACCTGTTGGCTGGGGCGTAATGCCGCCTCACCCACATTAGTCCCATCCAGGCGATTACGGATTTGCTGCATTTGCTGTGATGCGGTGTACATCGCATTTTGCACGCGCTCTGGCTGCGTTTGCAGCGAGACCAACTGACTGTTGTAGGCTGCAAGGTCGTTTTGCGCGCTTTGCAGATCGTCCAGCACCTGGGCGACACGAGATTCAAGCTGGCGCAGAGAGAGCGTACTCAGTGTTTTCCGCGTTTCGTCATCATTATCAACATCGCTGAGCGAATTTAGCGCATCCGTTGCCTGGCGCATTTTCTCCGGCGCCTGGGCCACTTTCTGGCGAAGCTGTACGGTCTCATCTTTCACGCGATCGATTTTATCCAGCGTGGCGATGGTATCGATGAGATCCTGTTGGACCAGCTTATCCTGCGCGGAGAGATCTTTTTGTTTACTCAGCGTGTCTAACTGGCTCTGGATATCCGCTTTCGTCGGCAGTTCACCACTCTGTTGCGCCCGCGCAAATGCAGATGACTGGCAGGATAGCAATAGAATGAAGAAAAGAATGCTAATAGCAATTACATGCTGTGAACGTTTATAGAGCTGCAACATAGTCATGAGAATGAATGTTTCTGAACCGGGAAAGTGACCGGAAATAGTCAAGCGGCAAGAATATCACGGCTGTGACCAGCAGAATAGCAGGAGGCAAAATGACCAGGAGAATTCCTGGTGCAGAAATGGTAAGTTAGCGTGTCTCCCCTATCTGCAGGCGCAAGGTTGGACAAAGCAGGCACATCTCCAGCAACACCGCCACGTAGTGGCGAGCCTCATTTTTCAGATCAAATGATTCGGGGGCAAATAACCAGTTCTCCATGATTCCGGAAATATAGCTACGCATTAACACCGCAACACGACGTGTGTTCAGGTTTTCCGGCAGCATGTTGACATCCATACAGTGGCGTAACGTTTTTTCTATACGGTCATAGTTTTCCAGGCACAGGCTACGTTCGACTAACTGAACTGATGCTATTTCCCCGACAAATTCGCATTTGTGGAATATAATCTCCATCAATAAACGTCGGCGTTCTTCTGTCACGGTAGTTTCAAGAACGTAAATTAAAATTTCTCTTAATACTGATAGTGGATCGTCGGGGAATTTTGCCTGATACTCAGTTTCTAACTCATCAATGTTAGGTTTTGCTAGCTCCCAGATTTCACTGAATAAATCCGACTTATTTTTGAAATGCCAATAGATAGCACCGCGCGTTACACCAGCGGCTTTTGCGATCTCCGCAAGCGAGGTGGATGATACCCCTTGCTGCGAAAACAAACGCAGAGCAACATCCAGAATGTGCTGCCGTGTTTCCTGTGCTTGTTGTTTGGTTTTTCGTGCCATATGTCAGTGAATTTACAGGCGTTAGATTTACATACATTTGTGAATGTATGTACCATAGCACGACGATAATATAAACGCAGCAATGGGTTTATGGGCTTTAAGCCATTGATCAATTTGAAATCGGACACTCGAGGTTTACATATGAACAAAAACAGAGGGTTAACGCCTCTGGCAGTCGTTCTGATGCTCTCAGGCAGCTTAGCGCTAACAGGATGTGACGACAAACAGGCCCAACAAGGGGGCCAGCAGATGCCAGAAGTTGGAGTTGTGACGCTCAAAACTGAACCTCTACAGATCACAACTGAACTCCCAGGTCGCACCAGTGCGTTTCGCATTGCGGAAGTTCGCCCTCAGGTCAGCGGTATTATCCTGAAGCGTAACTTTACCGAAGGCGGCGACATTGAAGCAGGTGTGTCTCTCTATCAGATTGATCCTGCTACTTACCAGGCCGCGTACGAAAGTGCGAAAGGCGATCTGGCCAAAGCACAAGCAGCGGCAAATATCGCTCAGCTGACGGTTAAACGTTATCAGAAACTGTTAGGTACAAAGTACATCAGTCAACAGGACTACGATAGCGCGCAGGCAGATGCACAACAGGCGAACGCTGCTGTTGTCGCTGCGAAAGCCGCAGTAGAAACCGCACGTATCAACCTGGCCTATACCAAAGTCACGTCGCCAATCAGCGGCCGCATTGGTAAGTCATCTGTTACTGAAGGCGCACTGGTGCAAAACGGTCAGGCGACCGCACTGGCGACCGTTCAGCAGTTGGATCCCATCTATGTCGATGTGACGCAGTCAAGTAACGATTTCCTGCGCCTGAAACAAGAGTTGGCCAATGGCACGCTGAAGCAAGAGAACGGTAAAGCAAAAGTCGAACTGGTGACCAATGACGGTATTAAATTCCCGCAGTCCGGTACGCTGGAGTTTTCGGATGTGACGGTTGATCAAACCACTGGGTCAATTACGTTACGCGCAATCTTCCCGAACCCGGATCACACCCTACTGCCGGGTATGTTCGTCCGCGCACGTCTGGAAGAAGGGATTAACCCAACGGCGTTACTGGTTCCACAGCAAGGCGTTACCCGCACACCGCGTGGCGATGCCAGTGCATTAGTTATCGGTGCTGATGACAAAGTTGAAACGCGTCAAATTGTGGCAGCACAAGCAATTGGCGACAAATGGTTAGTCACTGAAGGACTTAAGCCAGGCGACCGCGTGATTGTAAGTGGGCTGCAGAAAGTTCGTCCTGGCGCTCAGGTTAAAGCGCAGGAAGTCACCGCGGATAATAACCAGCCAGCCGCAAGCGGTAGCCAGCCTGAACAGTCCAAGTCTTAACTTAAACAGGAGCCGTTAAGACATGCCTAATTTCTTTATCGATCGCCCCATATTTGCGTGGGTGATCGCCATTATCATCATGTTGGCAGGGGGGCTCGCGATCCTCAAATTGCCGGTAGCGCAATATCCTACTATTGCACCTCCGGCAGTGACGATCTCCGCGACCTACCCTGGCGCTGATGCCAAAACAGTACAGGATACTGTTACGCAGGTTATCGAACAGAATATGAACGGTATCGATAACCTGATGTACATGTCCTCTAACAGTGACTCAACCGGTACGGTTCAGATCACCCTGACTTTCCAGTCAGGTACTGATGCTGACATTGCGCAGGTACAGGTGCAGAACAAACTGCAGCTGGCAATGCCGCTGCTGCCGCAGGAAGTACAACAACAGGGCGTGAGCGTCGAGAAATCGTCCAGTAGCTTCCTGATGGTTGTCGGCGTCATCAACACCAACGGCACCATGACGCAGGAGGATATTTCCGACTACGTGGGCGCCAACATGAAGGATGCGATCAGCCGTACTTCAGGTGTGGGCGACGTGCAGCTGTTCGGTTCCCAGTACGCGATGCGTATCTGGATGGATCCGAATAAACTGAACAACTTCCAGCTGACGCCGGTTGATGTGATCAGCGCCATTAAAGCGCAGAACGCCCAGGTTGCAGCCGGTCAGTTAGGCGGTACGCCGCCAGTGAAAGGCCAGCAGCTTAACGCGTCGATCATCGCGCAAACCCGTCTGACCTCCGCAGATGAGTTCGGCAAAATTCTGCTGAAAGTGAACCAGGATGGCTCTCAGGTACGTCTGCGTGACGTCGCGAAAGTCGAACTGGGTGGCGAGAACTACGACATCATTGCGAAGTTCAACGGCAAACCTGCGTCTGGTCTGGGTATCAAGCTGGCGACAGGCGCTAACGCCCTCGACACCGCGAACGCTATCCGCGAAGAGCTGAAGAAGATGGAACCCTTCTTCCCGTCAGGCCTGAAGATCGTTTACCCGTATGACACTACGCCATTCGTGAAAATCTCTATTCACGAAGTAGTGAAAACGCTGGCGGAAGCAATCATCCTCGTATTCCTGGTCATGTATCTGTTCCTGCAGAACTTCCGCGCGACGTTGATTCCGACTATCGCCGTGCCGGTGGTGCTATTGGGTACGTTTGCCGTCCTTGCGATTTTCGGCTTCTCGATAAACACGTTGACGATGTTCGGGATGGTGCTCGCCATCGGCCTGTTGGTGGATGACGCCATCGTGGTGGTCGAGAACGTTGAACGTGTCATGGCCGAAGAAGGGCTACCACCGAAAGAAGCAACGCGTAAATCAATGGGCCAGATTCAGGGCGCATTGGTGGGTATCGCGATGGTACTGTCAGCGGTATTTATCCCAATGGCCTTCTTCGGGGGTTCTACCGGTGCGATTTACCGCCAGTTCTCCATCACCATTGTTTCCGCAATGGCGTTGTCTGTACTGGTGGCGTTGATTCTGACCCCTGCCCTGTGTGCAACAATGCTTAAACCGATTGCTAAAGGCGATCACGGTGAAGGCAAAACGGGCTTCTTCGGTTGGTTCAACCGCATGTTCGATAAGAGCACGCACCACTATACCGACAGCGTAGGCGGTATTCTGCGCAGCACCGGTCGTTATCTGGCGCTGTATCTGATCATCGTCGTGGGCATGGCCTATCTGTTCGTTCGTCTGCCAAGTTCGTTCTTGCCGGATGAAGACCAGGGGGTATTCCTGTCAATGGCTCAGCTGCCAGCGGGTGCAACGCAAGAGCGTACCCAGAAGGTGCTGGACGAAATGACGGATTACTATCTGACTAAAGAAAAAGCGAACGTTGAATCGGTGTTTGCCGTTAACGGTTTCGGTTTTGCGGGTCGTGGTCAGAACACCGGTATCGCGTTCGTCTCGTTGAAAGACTGGAGTGAACGTCCGGGCGAAGAGAACAAAGTTGAGGCCATTACTCAACGTGCGATGGGTGCATTCTCGCAGATTAAAGACGCCATGGTATTCGCCTTTAACCTGCCAGCAATCGTAGAACTTGGCACCGCGACGGGTTTCGACTTCCAGTTGATTGACCAGGCTGGTCTGGGCCATGAAAAATTGACTCAGGCGCGTAACCAACTGTTTGGTGAAGTCGCGAAACATCCAGATCTGTTGGTAGGCGTACGTCCTAACGGTCTGGAAGATACTCCGCAATTCAAGATCGATATCGATCAGGAAAAAGCGCAGGCTCTGGGTGTTTCCATTAGTGACATTAATACAACGCTGGGCGCTGCATGGGGCGGAAGCTACGTGAACGACTTCATCGACCGCGGTCGTGTGAAGAAAGTTTACGTCATGTCTGAAGCCAAATACCGTATGTTGCCAGAAGATATTGGAAACTGGTATGTCCGCGGTAGCGATGGACAAATGGTGCCGTTCTCTGCGTTCTCTTCCTCACGTTGGGAATATGGTTCTCCGCGTCTGGAACGCTATAACGGTCTGCCTTCCATGGAAATCCTGGGCCAGGCCGCACCGGGTAAAAGTACCGGTGAAGCGATGGCAATGATGGAGCAACTGGCCAGCAAACTGCCATCCGGTATCGGCTATGACTGGACGGGCATGTCCTACCAGGAACGGCTGTCCGGTAACCAGGCACCTGCCCTGTATGCGATTTCACTGATCGTCGTCTTCCTGTGTCTGGCGGCATTGTACGAGAGCTGGTCAATTCCGTTCTCCGTTATGCTGGTCGTTCCACTGGGGGTTATCGGTGCGCTGCTGGCGGCAACATTCCGTGGTTTGACCAACGACGTTTACTTCCAGGTGGGCCTGCTCACAACCATTGGGTTGTCGGCGAAGAACGCGATATTGATCGTCGAATTCGCCAAAGACTTGATGGATAAAGAAGGTAAAGGCCTGGTAGAAGCGACGCTGGACGCAGTTCGTATGCGTTTACGTCCGATTCTGATGACATCGTTAGCCTTTATCCTCGGCGTAATGCCACTGGTTATCAGCTCCGGTGCAGGGAGTGGCGCGCAGAACGCCGTCGGTACTGGCGTAATGGGCGGGATGGTCACAGCAACCGTATTGGCTATCTTCTTTGTTCCGGTGTTCTTTGTGGTGGTCCGCCGCCGCTTTAGCCGCAAGAACGAAGATGTTGAACATAGCCACTCAGTTGAGCATCATTGATACATTCCTAAAGATAAGGCCGCGCAAGCGGCCTTTTTTCTGGAAAAAAATCATAAAAAGCGCTTATTGCGATTTCGTTTATTTTCTCTTGTTTAAATAAGCGATATAATCCTTGTGAGTCTAAAGGCTATTCTTAAAAAACGTCATGAACCCTTATTTACTTAAATAAATATTAAGACTATTCCTAGTTTTCGTTCACAGAGTCGGTTGTCGCCTTTCGTTGCTAAACCTAAACAAGATAACGTGATGATTGGCCGAGAATAAAGAAGTTGTTCCATTTCGAATACCGGCATTTATCTGTTAAAATGTAAAAATGGGACTGCGTCATAATTTTGCATAATTGTAATTTTTCGTGATATGACGATGAAATCTTTTTTAGAGTAGATTATAGTTAAATCATCAGGAGTCGCGGGCAAGTTCCAGGTCGTTTGTTGTATCCATCCCGAAAGGTGTTCGGTTAGTCTAAACCACTAAGAAGGGGATGCGTTATGGATGAATACTCACCGAAAAGACATGATATCGCGCAGCTTAAATTTCTCTGCGAAACCCTGTATCATGACTGTCTTGCAAACCTTGAACAAAGCAACCATGGTTGGGTAAATGACCCTACCTCTGCAACCAGCTTGCAGCTCAATGAACTGATAGAGCATATTGCAACCTTCGCACTTAATTATAAAATTAAGTACAATGAGGACAATAAGCTGATCGCGCAGATTGATGAATACCTGGATGACACTTTTATGTTGTTCAGTAGTTATGGTATTAATACGCAGGATCTACAGAAATGGCGGAAGTCAGGTAATCGACTGTTTCGCTGTTTTGTCAATGCCACCAGGGCTAATCCTGTCAGTTTGTCTTGTTAAAAATTATTACAATCATAGGTAAGAGTTATGTCCGATAAACCATTAACTAAAACAGATTATTTGATGCGCCTGCGACGCTGTCAAACAATTGACACGCTTGAACGTGTTATTGAGAAAAATAAATATGAATTGTCTGACAATGAACTGGCTGTATTTTACTCAGCCGCCGATCATCGTCTTGCTGAATTGACAATGAATAAGCTCTACGACAAGATCCCAACATCTGTTTGGAAATTTATTCGTTAATTGCTCATGAGGTTAAGTCAGGTATCGCGAAACATTTGTTTGTCTGGCTGACCATTTCCCGCACCAACTATCATTATTTAATTCAAATCACGTGATTGCGATCACAGTGAGAAAACGGGAACGTTCCCCTTCCCTGCATTGCGTTTTACTGTACTGTGACTGCCTATCAGCAAACGGGAAAGTTCGTAATGAGTGAAGATAAGAAAAAGATGATCGCCGGCGAATTGTATCGCCCGGCAGATGAAACGTTGCGCAACGACCGTCTCCGTGCACGCCTACTCATCCACCGATACAATGCCACCGCACCCGATGCGCAGAGTGAACGTCAGGCTATCCTGCGCGATCTGTTGGGGCAAAGCGAAGGCGCTTACATTGAGCCCTCTTTTCGTTGCGACTACGGGTATAACATTTATCTCGGCAACGCGTTTTACGCCAACTTCGACTGCGTCATGCTTGATGTCTGCCCAATCCACATCGGTGATAACTGTATGTTGGCACCGGGAGTCCATATCTATACGGCAACTCATCCACTGGACGCTAACGAACGCAATAGCGGGGTTGAACTAGGGAAACCTGTAACCATCGGGAATAATGTCTGGATCGGTGGTCGCGCAGTCATAAATCCGGGGGTAACACTGGGCGACAATGTGGTTGTGGCGTCAGGCGCAGTGGTGACGAAAAGCGTTCCGGCAAACACCGTCGTCGGAGGCAATCCGGCACGGATCATCAAAACACTGTGATCTGATATGTAACTGTTATGCTAAATTGTGGTTAATCTGTTACTTTTCTCAGACAGTATCCCCTTTTAAAATGGGCTGATCCCTCCTGACTATTGCAGACTTCACGAAGGCAAGAGATGACAGAAATACAACGCCTGCTTACCGAAACCATCGATGACTTAAATATTCGCGAAAAGCGCGACAACAAACCGCGCTTTAGCATCAGCTTTATTCGTAAACATCCAGGGCTATTTATCGGCATGTATGTTGCGTTTTTTGCCACACTGGCGGTTATGCTGCAATCAGAAACGCTGGTCGATTCGGTATGGCTGTTGGTTGTACTGTTCGCCTTACTCAACGCCTTTTTCTTTTTTGACGTTGCGCCACGTTACCGCTTTGAAGACATTGACGTACTGGATTTCAGAGTCTGCTATAACGGTGAATGGTACAACACACGCTTTGTGCCACCCTCGCTGATCGACACTATTCTGCACTCTCCCCAAGTCGACAGTGAGCATAAGGCCCAACTGCAAAAAATGATAACGCGGAAAGGCGAACTGTCATTTTATGATGTCTTCACACTAACCCGCGCGCAGGCTAGTCAGTAATCACGCCCTGTCACAAACAAAAAAAGTGCGTCCCACGAGGGGAACGCACTTCAGTCCCTGTAATGCTGGCGAAGTGACTAACGTCTTTTTTTACGGCCCTGTACCGCTTTAAACCGCGGATTCGTTTTGCAGATGACGTACAAACGCCCTTTGCGTTTGACTATCTGGCAGTCAGGGTGCCGCTGCTTTGCGCTGCGAAGTGAATTGAGTACCTGCATCTTAACCTCGCTTAGTGCCAATGAAGTGGCCGAAACGTTTCTGGAAACGAGCCGCGCTGCCTTCATTATCGAAGGTTTTCTGTTTACCGGTATAGTACGGATGTGACTTAGACGAGATATCAAGCGTTACGTACGGGTACATTTGGCCCTCGAACTCAATCTCTCGTTCGGTTTTAATCGTCGAACCGACCTTAAAGTATTCATTGGCACTGGTATCGTGAAACACCACTGGGCGATAAAAAGGGTGGATATCCGGTTTCATGGCAACCTCAATTTGTTACGTTATAACATACCAAACAAAATACACCACTCTTGTACGAATCACAACCCGATTTACGTTGTGGGTTACTAAACGGGATGATAAGTGGCCGTAAATATATGATGCCAATCGAATAGCTTTTTCGGCTTTCAGATATACTTTCCCTATGCTGTGTAAATAAGGATATCACCGTGACAACACGACATCTGATTGGCCTGGTGACGGGAATACTGGTTCTGTCCATCCTCGTACCGGTGTGTTTAAGCCTGTGGCTGGCACATCGTCAGGTCGAAACGAAATTTATCGATGAACTTGATTCATTCTCTACCCGCGTCGCTTTGCGTACAGAACGCGTCGGCGAGCAGGCCAAAAAAGCGCTACGCAAAATAGAAGCCTTCCAGGGTGTGCCCTGCTCAGAGGAACATTTGCTGGAAATGCGCCGGTTGTCATACAGCTACCGTTATATTCAGGAAGTGATGTACCTCAAAGGCAATGTTCCACAATGTTCCTCCCTTGAGAAAAGGAGCCTGGCTGCTGCGTTTCCGCCACCAATGAAAATGACACCTGATGGCTATCGCGCCTAGTTAACTTCGCAAAACGACCTCGGAATACAACGTTTTATGGCGGCGCTCGGCAGCGAACATTATGTCGTGATGATCGATCCGGGATCGTTCATTGATGTCATTCCATTTGGTTCATGGCCTATCGAAGTCGCCATTGTGGGTACAGTAAGCAACGTCGTGGTGGCCAGTAGTGCCGATCTCCCTTCAGACGTGTTACATCATCTGCAAAAAGACCGTTCTATCAGCCATTTTCAAAAAGAGGGCAGTATTTATAATTCTCGCCCTTTCCCCGAACTGGGCATCACTATCGTAAGCTGGGCGTCGACATTACCTTTGCAAAAATCCTGGCACCGACAGGCGCTGATCTGGCTCCCGGCAGGGCTCATTATTGGCCTGCTCACCGCCCTCTTTATTCTGCGTATTTTGCGCCGCTTGCAGTCTCCCCATCACCAATTGCAAGATGCCATTCAGAACCGGGCTATCAAGGTCCATTACCAGCCCATTATTTCGCTCAAAACAGGAAAGGTCGTAGGTGCGGAAGCACTGGCCCGCTGGCGACAAGCTGACGGTAGCTATCTCTCACCCGATATTTTTATCCCGCTGGCCGAAGAAACCGGCCTGACAGAACCACTCACACGTTTGATTATTGAAAACGTCTTCGAGGATCTAGGTAAATGGCTGCATCAACATCCTCAACAGCATATATCACTCAACCTTGAGTCGGCCGATTTGAAGTCCGAAACGCTTCCGGCGCTGCTAAGCCGCATGATTAACCACTGGCAACTAAAGCCCGCACAAATTGCCCTGGAACTGACTGAACGCGAATTTGCCGACCCGAAAAACAGCGCGCCGTTTATTGCTAAATACCGTCAGGCGGGTCACTCAATCTATATTGATGACTTTGGTACCGGTTATTCCAGTCTGAGCTATTTGCAGGATCTGGATGTAGACATCCTGAAGATAGACAAATCGTTCGTCGATGCGCTGGAATACAATAACGTCACGCCACATATTATCGAGATAGCCAAAACGCTGAAGCTGGAAATGGTGGCAGAAGGCATCGAGACCGAGAACCAGGAAAGCTGGCTACATCAACATGGCGTGCAGTATGGTCAGGGCTGGTTGTACAGCAAAGCACTGCCAAAGGCGGAATTTATTCTGTGGGCGGAAAAACGACTTTAGCATGGCACTGGCGTGTATTGAGATGGCTGGCGGCACGCCGCACAGCCAGTCATGTCACTCTTCCATAATGGGCGAGAATCCACCGTAGATCATTCGCTTGCCATCAAATGGCATAGATTCACCAAACTCCTTCATACGGGGATCGGACATCATCTTCTGGTTCGCCGCATCGCGGACTTCTTTGGAAGGGTATTCAATCCAGCTGAATACCACTTCTTCATGATCCTGCGCTTTCACCGCCATACGAAAATCGGTCAACTTACCGTCGGGAACATCATCAGCCCAACACTCCACAACGCGCAGTGCACCGAATTCCTTGAAAAGCGGCGCAGCCTTTGCCGCCATCGCGATATATGCCTCCTTGTTTTCGGCAGGAACGGCAACAACAAAACCATCAACATACTTCATCAGATAAACCTCCGAAGTGTACTGCGCGGCAAGCCGATTCCAGCCGCGTCAGTCGAGGTTAAGTTTAGTCGTCAGCAGGCAATCACGCCGTAGGCTCATTCCGAACACAAATACGTGACTGCGGCAGATGACGAAACCACGGCAGGCAAATCTGAATTAACGGTCCAATAGCTAACGCATACAGTACCGTTCCAACACCCACGGTTCCGCCAAGAAGCCAACCGCTGAGCAAAACCGACACCTCGATTGCGGTCCGGATAGTCCGTACAGACCAACCAGTACGCGCATGAATGCCGGTCATCAAGCCGTCACGTGGGCCCGCACCAAAACCGGCGCCAATGTACAGACTGGTGGCTAACGCGTTCAGGATCACCGCCGCAACCAGCAGTCCACTGCGCGTCAGTAGCGATTCGAATCCTGGGATCACCGCCAGCGCGGCATCTGCCGCCAAACCAATCATAATGACATTGCTGAGAGTGCCAAATCCGGGGCGCTGGCGCAGTGGTATCCATGCCAGCAGGACCAATACACCCACGGCGATGATCACCAGGCCGATATTCATCGATAATAGATTTGCCACGCCCAGATGAAATACGTTCCACGGATCAGCCCCTAAATCTGCACGGACAAACATCGCCGTCGAAACGCCGTACAGCGCCAGTCCAACATACAGCTGAAGTAAACGACGCAGCATAATTTTCTCCTCGCCTCTCAGATAGCTTTCATCTTCACCGCAATTGGCACTATGATTAATGTCCAGTTTTCAAAAAGTGGACTGCTATGTCATCTCGCCGTTACGGAAGTCAATCTTTGCAGCGCCTGCTAGGGCACTGGCAGGAAAGCCCCTCGCGAACGCCTATCTGGCGACAACTGGCGGAAGCGTTACGTCTGCTGATCCTGGATGGTCGACTGGCACTGGATAGTCGCTTGCCCGGCGAACGCGAGCTCGCTGCCGTTCTGGAAGTGAGCCGAACCACCGTCGCCAGCGCCATGGCGCAACTGCGTGAAGAGGGATATCTGGAAAGCCGTCATGGGAGCGGCTCACGGGTGATCCTGCCGGAACACATTCGTCATGTGCCTACGCGAACCAGTACCGGCACAGCGTTGGATTTGTCCACAGCGGCCCTCAGCGCCGGGCCAGAAATTCATCAGGCTTACCAACAAGCGTTATTTGCGATGCCGCAGCATTTGCTGAGCTCCGGGTATCTGCCGCAGGGACTGGCGGTTTTGCGTGAATCCATCGCCCGGCATTATTGCGAACGTGGATTACCCACACAGTCGGATGAAATAATGGTCGTGAACGGCGCGGTCAGCGGCCTGGCGTTGATCCTGCGTTTACTCACCGGTCCCGGCGATCGCGTAGTGGTCGATCACCCCACGTATCCGCTGGCGATTGCCGCAATACAAGGGGCATCATGTCGCCCCGTCGGCGTTTCGCTGCCTGAGCACGGTTGGGATACAGCGGGTCTGGTTGCCACCCTCGCGCAAACAGCCCCGAGAATGGCCTATCTGATGCCGGACTTTCACAACCCGACCGGGCGCTGTATGGACGCCGAAACTCGCCAGGTTGTGGCGGATATTGCGGAAAGAACCTGCACCACGCTGGTGGTCGATGAGACCATGGTGAACCTGTGGTATGACGCCCCGCCTCCGCCTCCACTTGCTGCATTCAATCGCGATGCGCCGGTGATCCTGCTGGGATCGGCAGGGAAAAGCTTCTGGGGAGGTCTGCGTCTGGGATGGATTCGGGCCTCGTCACGTACTATTGCCGCGCTGGTACAGACTCGCGACACATTTGATTTAGGATCACCAGTGCTTGAACAGCTTGCCACGGGTTGGTTGCTGGACAATGCGGCCGATTTTCTTCCCGACAGACGGCAATTGCTCACCACCCGGCGCGATCTGTGCCATGACCTGATGAAGACACATTTCCCGGAGTGGCAGTTTACTCAACCACAGGGGGGACTCTCTTTCTGGGTTGAATTACCCGATACGCTGGCAACGCTCTTTGCCACCCGTGCCGAAAGTGCAGGTATTCAGTTGGGTACCGGGACGCGCTTCGGCCTGGATGGCGCATTCGATCGCTTTTTGCGTATGCCCTTTGCTCTGCCCGATGACACAATGCGCTCGGCTTTCCGGACGTTGCAACCCATTTGGGATAATCTGCGTTTACAGGCAAGTCACGGGAAAATGCGCAAAATAATCTAAGCGACGAGTCAAAAGACTCGTCCTGGAATACCGTGATGGACGAGGATGTCTGGGCATTATTACCGCTGAGGAGGAACCGGGAACCCCTTCAGGGAAATCACAAAATTCTCGCCGTCTTTCTTAATTTTCGCCCCGGCATCGCACCAGTCAGAAGCAATACGGAAAAACTCATCGCTACCGACATTCCAGCTCAGACGAACATGTTTCACATAACCGGAACGTAGCAATTCACAGGCTTCGCCATAATTACAGGCGGTTGAGAGCGGTTGTTGTTTCATTTTTTCTTCTTCAGTAATCTGCGCAATGCTTTGATTTCTTTAGGAGTCAGTGCTTCAACCACGGATTCTTCCGTATGCTGGCTATCAATATCATCAGCGGAGACTCCCGCCTCTTCAATGGCGGAAAACGCGATAAGTAGCAATTTTTCCGTCGAGATACTTAGGTTCTCATTATTCACTTCAGCGTAGTGACGCAGTTTTTCTTTTAGCGCCTCATCAATTTTGACATTCAATACAGCGGTCGACATCGTAGAAAATCCTTGTGGTCAGCCAAAACACACCGGATGTAAGACCATGTCGTTACAGCGCGATGGCAGCGGCAAAAGCATCAAATAACATCCCCGAAACACATTGACAGCATTTGATGACAATAAAATGACAATACGATGACAAAGAAAAGAAGATGAGAAGAATTGAGATTGCCGGACGGCAGAATTGGGTGGGGGCCCTGCCAGCTACATCCCGGCACACACGTCATCTGCCCTGGCTGCTTCCTTCCGGACCTGACCTGGTGAACAGAGTAGCGTTGCGGGAGAACCAACAGAGCCCCCATTGAGAGCGTTGTCAACCAACGCGCAGGCGCATTATCACTGCTGCACCCGGTAATTGCAACCCATCCAGCACCGGATGCTGTTTTCTTGTGCAATGAAGCTTCACTACCTCGTCATTCGGGATTACGCTGGAGGATTAGCGCAGGAAAAAACGATGGATATACAAGACTCTTTCCCTCAACGCGTCTGGCAAATCGTTGCCTCAATCCCCGAAGGATTCGTCACCACCTATGGCGATGTCGCCAGGCTTGCTGGCTCACCGCGTGCTGCTCGCCAGGTAGGCGGCGTGCTTAAGCGTCTCCCCGAAGGCAGCACTTTGCCCTGGCATCGGGTGGTTAATCGTCATGGTGCCATTTCGCTTACAGGTCCAGACCTACAACGACAGCGTCAGGCGTTGCTGGCGGAAGGTATTGTGGTTTCAGGGAGTGGACAAATCGATTTACAGCGCTATCGCTGGGTGTACTAACCCCCTCCGGATGGAGAGGGTTAGAATGCCCTTAGTACTGTGTCGGGGCAGGAACGGCGGAAGACGGATTCACCTGTGTGGGTGACGTTGACGGTACCGTTGTCGCGGCACCACCACTCGCCTGTACTGGAACAGCCGTCTGCTGGACCGGGACCAGGGTCAGGTCGGCTTTAGTCCCTCCCTGATTGATCACCGTCTGGACGGTATCAGTAATAAAGACCAGTTTATCATTCACCGTAATCGCCGCACTCAGCAGAATACGGGCGTTCGGCTGAATATCTGCCGGGTTAAACGGGAGTACGAAGCTGAATGGTGCTTGTTTACCCTCGGTACGTACAACTTTTTGCGACAGCACTTTTGACGGTGCATCGGCAAGCGATGCATCTGACAGTGTTACGGTCAGCACGGCATCCGGCGGTAAGGCAACTTTCTGGCGGATCCATACCGTACCAGACACATTCGGCTGTTGAATTTTTGACTGTGTGTCAGCAATTGACGTATTAGGGCTTGGCGCAGGTGTCTGAATATCCGCGCTTTTATCAGCACAGGCCGCCAGAGCGACCGCAACCGCTAAACCACTTACCATGTGCACGAGTTTCATTAAATTCTCCTTATCATCTATGCACCAGCGAGAACTTTCCTCGCCAGAAGAGTGGTTAACAAAAACATAACGTGACTAAGTGTGGCACAAGACAGCTGGTTTTGCCTGTAATCGGCCAGTAATTCAGACAATTGCACCCATCGGACCACTTTCAAAATTGCGTTATACTCTGCCTACCTCGCTGCGAGAACGCTATTACCTGGAGAGCACGTATGAGTCTGGCACTGAAAAATTTGCTGACATTGTTAAATCTGGAAAAAATTGAAGAAGGACTCTTTCGGGGCCAAAGTGAAGACTTAGGGTTACGTCAGGTTTTTGGGGGGCAGGTTGTCGGTCAGGCGCTGTATGCCGCAAAAGAAACCGTACCGGAAGAGCGCCTGGTGCACTCCTTTCACAGCTACTTTTTACGTCCGGGCGATAGCCAAAAGCCCATCATCTATGATGTCGAAGTGCTGCGTGATGGTAACAGCTTCAGCGCCCGCCGCGTTGCCGCGATCCAGAATGGGAAACCCATTTTTTATATGACTGCCTCTTTCCAGGCACCAGAAGATGGGTTTGAGCATCAAAAAGAGATGCCGGCAGCGCCTGGCCCTGAAGAGCTTAAATCAGAAACTGAGATCGCCCGTTCGGTCGCTCACCTGCTGCCGCCGCTGTTGAAAGAAAAATTTATCAACGACCGCCCGCTGGAAGTACGTCCGGTGGAATTTCATAATCCGTTAAAAGGTCACGTTGCCAACCCGACTCGCCAGGTGTGGATCCGCGCTAACGGCACGCTGCAGGACGATCTACGCGTCCATCAGTATCTGCTGGGTTATGCTTCAGACCTGAACTTCCTGCCCGTTGCTTTACAACCGTATGGCATTGGTTTTCTGGAAAAAGGGATTCAGATCGCTACGATCGACCATTCTATGTGGTTCCATCGTCCTTTTAATATCAATGAGTGGCTGCTGTATAACGTCGAGAGTACTTCGGCCTCCGGCGCACGGGGCTTTGTTCGCGGGGAGTTTTATACGCAGGACGGCGTGCTGGTTGCTTCTACCGTGCAGGAAGGGGTAATGCGTAATCGTAATTGAGAATTACCGGATGGTGACGCAAAAGCGTTGCCATCCGGCAGATTGAAACATCAAGCGTTGTAAGCGTTCTCGCCGTGGCTGTTCACATCCAGACCTTCGCGCTCCTGCTCCTCCGGTACGCGCAGGCCTACCGTCATGTCCGCCAGCTTATAGCCAATGAAAGCCACCACACCGGACCAGACAATGGTGATCGCCACGCTTTCCAGTTGTACCAGCAACTGATGCCCCATGGTAACGCCTTCGGCAAAGCCTACGCCGCCCAGAGAGCTGGCCGCGAAAACGCCGGTCAGGATGCAGCCGACAATGCCGCACACGCCGTGAACACCGAAGACATCACACGGGTCATCAACACGCAGAAAGCGCTTCAGCATGGTTACGCCCCACAGGCCAGCCAGCCCCGCAGCGACACCGATAATCAGCGCGCCGCCGACACCGATATAGCCACAGGCAGGTGTCACGCCTACCAGACCGGCAATGGCGCCAGAACACGCGCCCAGCAGGGACGGTTTGCCACGCAGCGCCCATTCACCGAAGATCCAGCCGAGAATGGCGGCCGCGGTGGCAACAACGGTATTGACGAAGGCCAGCGCGGCAATTTCATTCGCCATACCCGCGGAGCCAGCGTTAAAGCCAAACCAACCGATATAGAGAATAGCCGTGCCGGTAAAGACCATTGGCAGGTTATGTGGCTTAAACGCTTCTTTGCCAAAACCGACGCGTTTACCAATCAGATAAGCCCCAACCAGGCCGGCAATCGCAGCATTGATATGTACTACCGTACCGCCCGCAAAATCCAGCGCACCGTGAGTAGCCAGCAAACCGCCGCCCCAGACCATATGGGCAATGGGGATGTACGACAACGTTAACCACACCACCACAAAAATCAGCACCGCAGAGAACCGAATGCGCTCAGCCAGTGCACCGACAATAAGCCCAACGGTAATGCAAGCGAAAGACCCCTGAAAGGCAACGTGAATGTACTGGTAGAAGCTCCCCGTGACCGCCGTCAGTGCAATATTCTTCAGCATGACCCAGTTGAAGTTACCGAAGAAATTATTTCCTTCGCCAAAGGCCAGTGAGTAGCCATAAACCACCCATAAAATACAAACCAGAGCGAATGTCACCGTAACCTGGGTCAGCATCGACAACACGTTCTTACCGCGAATCAAACCGCCATAGAACAGCGCAATGCCTGGGATAGTCATAAACAGCACCAGCGCGGTACAGATCATCATAAAAGCGTTATCCGCTTTATCTGCAACCGCCGGTGCCGCCATCGCCAGACCCGGCAGCAGCGCCAGTGAAGCAATACCCGTTTTCATCGTCGCTATCTTCATTTTTTGGTTTCCTATCACTGTGTGCCAGACGTTACAGTGCGGCTTCGTCGGCTTCGCCGGTACGAATACGAATCACGCGTTGCAGCTCGGCGACGAAAATTTTGCCGTCGCCAATTTTTCCGGTGTAGGCGGCCTTACTGATGACATCAATTACGCCATCCAGTTGGTCATCAGCAATTGCCACATCAATCTTCACTTTGGGTAAGAAGTTGACGCTGTATTCAGCTCCCCGGTACAACTCGGCATGACCTTTTTGTCGGCCAAACCCCTTCACTTCGGTGACGGTCAGCCCCTGAATACCAATAGACGACAATGCTTCACGGACGTCTTCCAGTTTGAACGGTTTGATTACCACGGTAACCAGCTTCATAGATCCCCTCCAGTCAGAATTCAGTAGTGGCTGCAGATACACCAAATGAATATTGCAAGGGATGTGCCAGGAATGAAAAACGCGGGATGATTCAGCCGCACGGGGTACGGCCAGGAGAGAAAAAGAAAAAACGCACTATAACGGTGCATAGTGCGTTACATTTTTGCACCAGATTGTTGATTGTCGGATGGCGGCGAAAACGCTTTCTCAGGCTTACGAAACCACTCTGGCTGTAGGCCTGATAAACGCAGCGCCATCAGGCGATTGCCGAATCTTCGTTTACGCTAGCCGCCAGCTCTTCGCCCGCCAACTGCAGTTGATACATTTGCCAGTAGCGGCCCTGTGCGGCAAGCAGTTGCTGGTGCGTGCCGCGTTCAACGGCCTGTCCCCGGTGCAGTACCAGAATAGTGTCAGCATCGACAATAGTGGATAACCGATGCGCAATCACCACCAGCGTGGTGTGCTCACGCACCGCTGCCAACGCCTGCTGAATAGCCTGTTCAGTACCGGAGTCAATGCTGGCCGTCGCTTCGTCCAAAATCAGCACCTGCGGCGTTTCCACCAATACCCGCGCCAGCGCCAGCAGCTGTTTCTGCCCAACTGATAGATTATTGCCCTGCTCGCCCAGCCGGGTATGAATACCCTCGCTCAGACCCCGCGCCAGCTCGGCCAGCTGTACGGTTTCCAGCGCCTGCCACACCCGTTCTTCTGAGATATCACGACCCAGCGTGACGTTTGCCAGGAAGGTATCCGCCATCACCACCGGATCCTGTTGCACCATCGCCACGCCCTGGCGTAACACACTGTGGCTCAGTGAAGACAGCGGTCGTCCGTCCAGACGGATTTCCCCCTGCGTCAGCGGGTAGTACCCCATCAGCAGACTGGCGAGCGTGCTCTTGCCGCTACCGGTATGCCCGACCAACGCCACAAAACTGCGCGATGGCACGGACAGACTGATGTTTTGCAGCACCAGATTGTCGTCACGATAGGCAAATGAAACGTTATCCACCCCAATGTCCCCGCTCTTCAGCGGTCGATCATCTTCACCATAGCGCTGACGAGGCCCGTCCATCAGTTCGAACACTCGCTCGCCGGCGACAACCGCCTGCTGCAGCATTGATTGCTGGGTGGTCAGCTCGATCAGCGGCTCGTTCAAACGGCCGAGGTAGCTGATAAACGCGTACAGCACGCCAACCTCAATGGAGCTGCCAGAGGTAAAGCTGAACAGCATCAGCAAACCGCAGAGGATCAGCGCCGAGAAAAGGCTCAGTAGCGGGCGCAGCAAAAAGCCATCCAGTCGCAGGGTTTGCATACGCGCCATATAGTGCGAGCGGCTGGCCTCCCCCATTCTCTCGCCAAATCGCGCCTGCTGGCGGAACTGCTGGATAACGCTCATGCCGTTGATGACTTCGTTAAAGCCATCGTTAATATCCGCCAGATAGGCGCGAACCCGACGCACAATGGGGGTGCTGTAGCGCTGATAAATGACCATCACCACCAGCACTGCCGGGAATATGGCCATCGCCACCAGCGCCATCCGCCACTCAAGGCTGAACATCGCGACCAGCATAGCGCCGATTAAGGCGGCGCTGCGCAGTACCGTCGCGACCACCGTCACATACAGGTCACGGATCACTTCGGTGTCATTAGTCACCCGGGAGATAAGCTGCCCGACTGGCTGAGTATCGAAAGCACTGAGCGGCTGGCGTAGCGCGGCATCCATCACATCGGTACGTAACTGCTGCACCACGCCAACCGCCGCCTGGTTAAACAACAACGACTGCGCGTAATGCAGGCCCGCCGCCAACAGTTGCAGACCGACATATGCCGCCACCAGCCCAGCCACCATCGCCAGCGGCAGATTGTTTTTCGCCACCATGTTGTCGATAAAATAGCTGATGAGCAGCGGACCACTCACCTCCGCCGCTGCCGCCACCCATAGCATGACCACCGCAATTGCCAGCTGTTTTCGCCACGGAGAGCCGTACGCCAGTAGCCTTTTCAGGGTCGGCCATAGCTGCCCAAAACTACGCATTAGCCGCCTCCTCGTTTACTTCTGGCGCATCAGACAGCGCCGCTTCCAGTTGCTGATAACGGTACATATCACGATACCAGCCGGGTTGCTGCACCAGCGCATCATGTTCGCCACGCTGAGCAATATGTCCGTGCTGCATCACGATAATTTCATTGGCTTCTGTCAGCGCAGATAAACGGTGAGCGCTGATTATCACGGTTCTGCCTTCTCCCCACTGGCGCAGGTTATGCAGGATTTGATGTTCAGTACGACCATCCACCGCCGATAACGCATCGTCAAGAATCAGGATTTCAGCATTCAGCAGCAGCGCTCGGGCGATAGAAATACGCTGTTTTTGTCCACCGGACAGCATCACCCCGCGTTCACCCACTTCGGTGTCATAGCCTTGCGGAAGACGTAAAATATCCTCATGCACGCTGGCCAGACGTGCAACATGTTCGATCTCTTCCTGTGTGGCCTGTGGGCGTCCAAGCGCTATGTTGTTGGCGACCGTATCCGAGAACAAGAAAGGTGTCTGGCTGACCACTGCCAGACGGCTACGCCAGCTATCAAGTTGCAAGCGAGTTAACGGGATATCATGAAAGCGCACATCGCCCTCGGTGATATCAAAATGACGCTGGATCAGCGACAACACCGTACTTTTACCCGCGCCAGTCGGGCCACAAATACCCAGCATCTGCCCTGGCTTAAGCTGGAAATTCACATTCTCCAGCACCGGATGAGCCGTTTGCGGGTAGCGAAATTCGCGAATTGCCACCGCCAGCTCGCCGCGTCCTTCCGGCACGGGTTCTGTGCCGTCATCCACTACCGGCGCTTCAGCCAGCATGGCGCGAATACGGCTATACGCGGCGCTGCCTCGCTCAACAATGTTAAACATCCATGCCAGTGCCAGCATCGGCCAAATCATCAGCCCGAGATACATCATAAAACTGGTTAACTGACCAAGGGTCAGAGAGCCATGAACCACCATCCAGCTTCCCCCGGCGATAGCCAGCAGGTTAGCCATACCAATGGCGATATAAATCGTGGGGTCAAAACGGGCGTCAATGCGGGCGACCCGTAAGTTTTTCTTGCCGGTATCTTTAGCATCTGCGGCAAATAGCGCCGACTGTCGGTCTTCCAGACCAAAAGCCTTAATCATACGGATACTGGTCAGGCTTTCCTGAGTACGATCGTTAAGGCTGGAGAACGCTGCTTGCGCAACCTTAAAACGGTTATGGAGTCGATCACCGTAACGTTTGATCATTATCGCCATCACCGGCATTGGGAGTAGCGCGATAAGCGTCAGCTCCCAACTGATTTGCGTAGACATCACGATCAACACCGCGCACCCCATGACCAGCGAGTCCACCAGCGTCAATACACCTTCGCCAGCCGCAAACACCACCCGATCAACATCGTTAGTTGCACGCGCCATCAGATCGCCGGTGCGATGACGCAGATAAAATTCAGGATGCTGGCGGCTCAACTGGCGGTAATAGTCTTCGCGTAGTTCAACTGCCAGTTGGTAGGATGCGCCGAACAAAAGTACGCGCCAGACATAGCGCAACAAATAGACAACCACCGCAATCAGGGCAATCGTGCCAACCCACATCAGCAGTCTCTCGGTGGTGAACCGCTGTGTCGTCACGCCGTCCACGATGATACCGACCACTTTTGGCGGGATAAGCTGAAGAATAGCGATGATGATAAGCAAGGCCACCGCCCCGAGGTAGCGACGCCACTCCCGGCGGAAGTACCAGCTTAATTGAGCAAATAATCGCACGCGTTATGTCCTGACAAGATTTCCGGCAATGATCACCGGGAGAGTTATTCAATAGGTAGAGCAGTCGTGTATTTAATCTGTTCCATCGCAAAACTGGAGGTAACATCAGACAGGCCCGGTACGCTATTCACCAGACGCTTATAGAAATCATCATAGCGTTTCATATCAGCAACCTGCACCCGCATCAGGTAGTCGTACTCCCCAGCCATTCGCCAGAAACCCAGCACCTCCGGCATCCCGGTCACTTCGGTGACAAAGCGGCAGTACCACTCGCTGCTATGATGCTGGGTTTTAATCAGCACAAACGCGGTTAAACCCAGCCCCAGTTTTTCCGGATCCAGCAGAGCAACCTTGCCCAGCAGAATGCCGTCATCCTCAAGCCGCTTGAGCCGTTTCCAGCAGGGGGTGGTCGTCAGATTAACGGCATCGGCTAACGCCTGCAAAGAAAGGGTGCAGTCTTGTTGCAGTAGGCCAAGCAGCTTACGGTCAATTTTGTCTAACATATCCACTCCACAGAGAAGAATTTTCTCCTTACATTCTATTTTAAAGGCTAAATGGCAACAATTTTTTCCGTGCTTTTCGCTATTCTGGGCACAAAATGACAAATGGATATTAATGATGAATAGCTCCTGGGTTAAAAACGCCATCAATGAAATTAATGCGGATTACCAGCGTTCTGCCGATACGCATCTTATTCGCCTGTCGCTTCCGGCGTTTCCGGGTATTCAGCTCTATTTGAAAGATGAGAGCACGCATCCAACCGGTAGCCTGAAACATCGCCTGGCACGTTCACTGTTTCTCTACGGACTGTGTAATGGCTGGATCAAAGAAGGCACCACGATTATCGAATCGTCATCGGGATCAACGGCGGTTTCTGAAGCCTATTTCGCCCGCCTGCTTGGACTGCCGTTTATTGCCGTTATGCCTTCCTGTACGGCAAAACGCAAAATTGAACAAATTGAATTTTATGGCGGCCGCTGCCACTTCGTGGAAAGCGCCTGCGAAATTTATGCGGCTTCTGAACAGCTGGCACGTGAACTGAACGGGCATTATATGGACCAGTTCACCTATGCTGAACGCGCCACCGACTGGCGTGGTAACAACAATATTGCCGACAGTATCTTCCGCCAGATGCAGTGTGAACCCAACCCCGTGCCTCGCCATATCGTGATGAGCGCCGGAACCGGCGGCACCTCCGCAACCATTGGTCGCTATATTCGCTGTCAGGGCTACGACACTCGTCTGATGGTGGTGGACCCGGAGAATTCGGTTTTTCTGCCCTTCTGGCAGGATCGCGATGCGACATTGCGCAGCCCGGTCGGCAGCAAAATTGAAGGCATCGGCCGTCCGCGTGTCGAACCGTCCTTCATTCCTGACGTAGTTGATGAAATGCTGCGTGTGCCGGATGCCGCAAGCGTTGCCACCGCGCACTGGCTGGAAACGCAGTTGGGTCGTAAAGTGGGCGCCTCAACCGGAACCAACATGTGGGGGACGTTACAACTTGCCGCCCGTATGCGCGACGCCGGAGAAACGGGGTCGCTGGTGACGCTGCTGTGCGACAGCGGCGAACGCTATCTGGAAACCTACTACAACCCGCAGTGGGTTGACGCGCACATCGGCGATTTAACGCCGTGGAAAGCGGAACTTGCCCAGTTGCTGAATACACACTGAGCAGACAAAAAAAAGCCAGACGCGAAGTCTGGCTTGCTGGAAGGGATCTCTCATTCGGGGGAATAAGGTAGATGCGGATTGTCCAGCCAATGCGTCAAAAAGTGAGATACAGCCTGATTGCGGCAATGCCCAATCACCGATAAATGCGGCAGTTCAGCCATCAGTTGCGGCATTGCGTTACCCATAATCAGGCCGCGCCCAACGCTACCTAACATTTCGCGATCGTTCATGGCATCGCCAAATGCCATACACTCGGACATTGAATATCCTAAGTGGTCACTCAACACCGCCAGCGCGGATCCTTTGTTACAGCCCAGCGGTAGTACCTCAAGGCAATCAACCGCGGAGAAACAGAGATTCGCCTGTTCTCCCAGCGCTTCATTCAGTTGAATGCGCAATTGGATCAGAGACTCATGATCGCCGCAGAAACAGATCTTCGTTACCTGATGAGCCGGAATACGTTTCACATCGACGATCTGGTAGCGAAATCCGCTATACACATGCGCCTGTAGCAGCGAGGGTATCTCTTGTCCGGTGAACCAACCGTTGTCATTAAAGACATGCATGCTGCCGGTGGTATCCCATTTCTGATGTAACACGATATCCGCAACATTCGGATCCAGATCCTGACGGTGCAACACGTCGCCCTCAAGAGAGTGAATGCGCGTGCCGTTACCGGTGATCAAAAAGGCGTCCAGTGAGATAGAACCCAAAATGTGGCGCATTTCCAGCACATGGCGGCCAGTGGCAAATGTCAGGGTGATATCGCGTTCACGCAGACGCGCCAGCGTTGAAAGCGTTTCGTCACCTAAATGGTGATTCGGCATCAAAAGGGTGCCATCCATATCAAATGCAGCCAGACGAGCCATTTCTTTCTCCACACTGTGACGCGGTTAACTTGTGATTCAGTATCACCTGAGATATACGGAAGTAATAGTGAATAGATAAAATGAATTGTTCCGGGTTTATATGAGATTGTTGAATCGCCTGAACCAGTATCAACGCCTGTGGCTGCCTTCGAACGGAGAACCGCAGTCGGTGACCGTCGGGGAACTGGCTGAACGCTGTTTTTGCAGCGAGCGCCACGTGCGAACCCTGCTAAAGCAAGCGCAGGATGCAGGCTGGCTGGAGTGGCACGCTCGGTCCGGACGCGGGAAACGCGGAGCATTACGTTTTTTGGTCACCCCAGACTCGCTGCGCAACACGATGATGGAGCAGGCACTGCAAAAGGGTGAACAGCTCAGCGTACTGGAACTGGCTCAACTGGCCCCCGGGGAATTAAGAACCCTGCTGCAGCCGTTTATGGGCGGGCAATGGCAAAATGATACGCCAACCCTGCGTATCCCCTATTATCGCCAGCTCGAACCTTTGCATCCTGGATTCCTGCCCGGTCGCGCAGAGCAGCACCTTGCCGGACAGGTATTCTCTGGCCTGACACGTTTTGACAGCACTACGCAACGTCCCAGTGGAGACTTAGCCCACCACTGGAATATCTCCGCTGACGGCCTGCGCTGGGATTTCTATATTCGTTCCACCCTGCATTGGCATAACGGCGATACGGTAAGCAGCACGCAGCTACATCAACAGTTGCTGAAGCTGTTAGAGTTACCTGCGCTGAATAAGCTGTTTATCAGCGTAAAGCGCATTGAGGTGACGCATCCCCAGTGTCTGACCTTTATTCTGCATCGTCCCGACTTCTGGCTGGCGCACCGTCTGGCGAGCTACAGCAGTCACCTGGCGCATCCTGAGCACCCGTTTGTGGGTACCGGCCCGTTCCGGTTGACGCTGTTTACTCCCGAGCTGGTGCGTATCGAGAGTCACGATCACTACCATCTGAGTCATCCGCTATTGAAAGCCATTGAATACTGGATAACCCCACAGCTTTTCTCCCAGGATTTGGGCACCAGCTGTCGCCATCCGGTGCAAATTGCGATTGGTAAACCTGAAGAGTTACCAATGCTAAGCCAGGTAAGCAGCGGGATCAGCCTTGGTTTTTGCTATCTCACACTCAGAAAAAGCGCGCGCCTGAATACGCAACAGGCCCGTCGACTGGTCAATATTATCCACCGCTCTTCGCTGCTACAGACGCTTGAGGTGGATGAAAACCTCATTACTCCCAGCAATGCCCTGCTGCCAGGATGGACTATCCCGCAATGGGATGAACTGGACGAAGTAGCGCTCCCGGAAAAACTGACGCTGGCTTACCACCTGCCGGTAGAACTGCACGCCATGGCTGAACAGCTTCGCCAGGCGCTGGCACTGCTTGGATGTGAATTAACCCTTATTTTTCATAATGCTAAAAACTGGGATGGCGATCATCCTTTAGCCCAGGCCGACCTGATGATGGGCGACAGGCTGATTGGTGAAGCACCTGAATATACTCTCGAACAGTGGTTGCGCTGCGATCAGCTCTGGTCACATGTATTGAATGCACCCGCATACACACATCTGCAAACGACCCTGGATGCCCTACAAATCCAGGCCGATGAGGACGATCGCCATGCGGCTTTACAACAAGTTTTCGCCACGCTGATGCATGACGCAACCCTGACGCCGCTGTTCAATTATCACTATCGCATCAGCGCGCCGCCGGGCGTGAACGGCGTACGCTTGAATCCGCGTGGCTGGTTTGAGTTCACCGAGGCCTGGTTACCGCCCCCTTCATCGTGAAGAAGCTGGTCGGCGACACGCCCAGGCGCTACCATAAGGGCTTCGTTATTTTGTCAGGAAAAGCCATGAAACGTGCCGTTGTTGTATTCAGTGGAGGTCAGGACTCCACGACTTGTCTGGCGCAAGCGCTGCATCAGTATGATGAAGTGCACTGCGTGACCTTTGATTATGGTCAGCGCCATCGCGCTGAGATTGATGTCGCACGTGACCTGGCCTTAAAACTTGGCGCACGCGCGCACAAAGTGCTTGATGTCACGCTGCTCAGTGAACTGGCTGTCAGCAGCCTGACCCGCGATAATATTCCGGTACCCGATTACGAACCAGATGCGAACGGCATTCCCAATACCTTTGTGCCAGGACGCAATATTCTGTTCTTAACGCTGGCAGCAATTTACGCGTACCAGGTGCAGGCAGAGGCCGTCATTACCGGCGTTTGCGAGACCGATTTCTCTGGTTATCCGGACTGTCGTGACGAGTTCGTCAAAGCGCTGAACCATGCCGTAAGCCTGGGGATGGCGAAAGATATTCGCTTTGAAACCCCACTGATGTGGATCGATAAAGCCGAAACCTGGGCGCTGGCTGATTACTGGGGCAAGCTGGACCTGGTACGCGAAGAAACACTAACCTGCTATAACGGCATCAAAGGTGACGGTTGCGGTCACTGTGCGGCGTGTAATCTGCGTGCCAACGGCCTGAACCATTATCTGGCGGATAAACCGGCAGTGATGGCGGCAATGAAGCAGAAAACCGGCCTGAAATAATAGAGCGAATAGTGCCGGATGGCGGCGTAAACGCCTTATCCGGCCTACCGACAGCGTTCATCGTACGCAATGTCGCCCGTAGGCCTGATAAGCGAAGCGCCATCAGGCAACGTTGAGCTACTGCACCATCTGCTCCAGTTTTTCGCGTAACTCCCCTTCCAGCGGCAGCGCTTTTTGCGTTTTCAAATCAATACAGACGAAGGTAATCAACGCGTCAGCCACCACCTGCCCTTCCGGCTCCAGGGTAATTGTCTGGTTTAACACCCCGCTTTTGCCATTTAGCTGTTGCACCTGACTGGTGATGGTCAGCAGGTCGCTTAGCACCGCTGGACGGCGGTAGTTAATATTTATATTCACGACCACAAAAGCGATGTTGTGTGCGGTCATCCATTGAAAGCTGTCGCTGTTTTCCAGACCATCCCAACGGGCTTCTTCCAGAAACTCGAGATAGCGGGCGTTGTTGACGTGCTGATAGACATCAAGATGAAAACCACGGACTTTGATTTGTGTTTGCATAGCGCAGGGGCCTTACGTTGTTTTTATAGGAACAGACTTTAGGGTAAAGAGGTCATAACTGGTATGACCTCTACAGTCTGGCAAATTTTCAGCGCTGTGCAAGTTATTAAAGTGTTAAAACTGCCAGGTTACGCTCCACCAGCGAACTGCCCATACCCGGTACCTGCTTTAAGTCCTCCACCGTTTTAAACGGTCCGTACTCCTCACGATAGCTCACAATCGCCTGCGCTTTCTTCAGACCGACGCCATTCATGACTCGCGCTAAATCCTCCGCGGAAGCGCTGTTGATGCTTACCCTGGTGCCTTCATCGTCGCTTGCTTTAGCGGGCTGTGTGGCTTTGCTTTGTGCCGCCCCTGAGTTTTCCGCTTTGGTTTGAGTCGCCTGGCTTTTGGCGACAGCCTCAGCCGCCAATGCAGTTTGGGCCATACCAGCGCAGGTCAATGAAAGAGTGATAAGCAGGGCTTTGATTCCATGTTTCATACTGTTTTCTCCTTGTTTGTTAACAGTGGAATCACGATAGCGAGGTGCAGAACAGCAGACAAACGGCAAATATCAAAAATGGAAAAGGCCGCGAAAGCGGCCTTTTGTAGATACAAACTTTTGCAATTTTTTGCGAGCGGACTCGGTTATTGCTGCTGTTCCAGCGCATCACCGACTTTAATTTTTGCCGCTTTACGCAGGTTACTCATCAGCGCTTCGAAGACAATCTGCGCGTTGTTCTGAGTGATCCCCTGAACCATCGCTTTCTTCTGCGCTTCAGGCATAGAACCGGCTTTCACCTCGTCCAGCGCCAACAGTACAACGTTACCCTGCATATCGTTCGCAACACCGTAGCTCGGCTTGTCTTTCGCCGGCAGGCTCAGACCAAAGGCAGCCTGACTCAACGGATCCTGACCCGTACGGCTCAGCGTTTTCGCCTCGCCAAAGCTCAGACCCGCCGCTTTCAGCGCTTCATCGCCTTTACCGGCTTTCAGATCCGCCAGCAGTTTATCGGCATCAAGCTTCGCCTGCTGCTCTGCTTTATTGTGCTTAACGAGCGCAGTTACCTGCTCTTTCACTTCAGCCAGTGGCTTCACGGCTTCTGCTTTGTGTTCGCTAATACGCAGCACGAACGCGCGATCGCCATCCACGGTGATGATATCGGAGTTACTGCCGGGTGTTCCGTTCTCGCCAACCAGACCACCATTGAAAATGATGTCAGCGACTGGTTTGAAATTCAGTTCTTCCGGCAGGCTGTCGCGGCTAAACCAGCCCGTTTCAACCGCTTTCATACCTGCTGCCTGCTCTGCACCCGCCAGAGATTCGTTATCGTTGCTGGCGGCATCGCTCACTTTCTGTTGCAGCGCATAGTAGGCATCCAGCGCTTTTTCCTGCTTCACTTTCGCCGCAATGTCCTCACGGGCTTCGCTCAGCGGTTTAACCTGCGCAGGCTGTACGTCATCAAGACGCGCCACGAGGAAACCAACGGAAGACTTAATTACGCCAGACAGTTGGCCTTTTTCTTTCAGACCGGCATTTTTCAGCTCATCTGGGGTGGTAGAGTCTTCCAGCCAACCCATATCACCGCCGTTACGGGCAGAGATGATATCGGCAGATTCTTCTTTCGCCAGAGTCGCAAAATCACCGCCTTTGTTCAGCGCATCAAGCACCGCTTTTGCTTCATCTTCCGTTTTGGTCTGGATGATGCTATAGCGGTTACGCTGCGGCTGAGTGAACTGATCCTGATGCTGGTCATAATAAGACTGAATATCAGCATCGCTGGCGGTTTCCTGCATTGCTGCAGCGTCCAGCTTGATATAGCTCACACGGAACTGTTCCGGCGTCATAAAGTTGTTTTTATTCTGCTCGTAGTAGCTGGCCACTTCTTCGTCGGTAACCGACTGCTTCGCGGCCAGTGCGTTAACGTCAATCGTCGCTTCACGCACGATACGTTGCTGTGCAACCAGTGCAGCCAGTTCGTCCGTTTCCCCCTTCAGCATGAAGTCGGTCCCGGCAACGCCGTTGATCAACTGTTGCGTGGTGAGCTGGTTACGCAATGCCTGAGCGTACTGGTCTGCGGTCATGCCCATCTGATTCACAATCGCGTTGTAGCGGTTGTTATCAAATTTGCCGTCAACCTGGAAGGCCGGTGTGGCGAAAATAGCCTGCTTAATCTGATCGTCGCTAATGTTGAGCTTAAGCTCACGGGAGTACTGATCCAGCAGCGCTTCGTCCACAAGACGATTCAGCACCTGCTGACGCAGCGTTTTCATATAACCTTCGTTCGCCGCCAGCTCAGAATATTGATCGCCCAGCTGTTGCTGCATGCGGTTACGTTCGCTGTTGAACGCATTCTCGAACTGCCCGCGGCTGATCTCCTGGCCATTCACTTTAGCGGCGTAGTTATTGCCCCCGCCAATCAGGTAACCACTCACGCCGGTCAAAATGAACGACACGATAATGATACCGAAAATAATCTTGAGCACGAGACTGTTAGCAGCCGTGCGTAAGCTGTCCATCATGGTGTAACCACACTCCGCTGTAGATGACTATACGCGTTATCCTTCAGGCCGTCTGCGCGTTGACACAACAACGGCGGCAAGGATTTTGAGTATATATGCTTCACGCAGCATAGCGTTTCCTGAACGCTGCGCACAAAGGCCTATTGTGACAAGAAACAGGGGCAATTGTCAGCCCACAACGCATAGAAAGTACCGGAATCAGAAATAAAAAAGGCACATCGGTTGATGCGCCCTTGTACTTAGTCACATCCCCAAAGGGGAAATCACTTAGTTTACCGCGTCTTTCAGTGCTTTACCTGCACGGAATCCCGGTACTTTAGCCGCGGCGATGGTGATCTCTTTACCTGTTTGCGGGTTGCGACCAGTACGGGCAGCACGCTCTTTAACGGCAAAAGTACCAAAACCTACCAGTGCTACGTCATCACCTTCTTTCAGGGATTCGGTAACAGAAGCAATAATTGCATCTAACGCACGTCCAGCCGCAGCTTTAGAGATATCAGCCCCTGCAGCAATTTTGTCGATCAGTTGAGATTTATTCACTCTTCTCTTCCTCTTTATAATATATATCGCACCAGAATCCTTCAAAGTGCGACCGCGCAGCAGTTATATCAGGCCTGCCATGCCCTTACAACACCCGATAATGATGGCAAGCCCAATCCGTTATCTAAATTAGCTATACAAAAAAAGGCTGGCAAGCCCGAAATGGCCTGCCAGCCCTGTTTTTATTAATGCTCTTTGCGCGAGGTCACTATTTTGCCGTCACAACCTGCATTCCAGAGGGTTCATTTTGCAACGCAAGAGTCAGAACTTCCTCAATACGTTTCACCGGGTGAATATTAAGATCGGCAATGACGTTGTCCGGAATCTCTTCCAGGTCACGTTTGTTTTCGTCTGGAATTAAGACCGTTTTAATGCCGCCGCGGTGCGCCGCCAGCAGTTTCTCTTTCAAACCACCAATAGGCAGAACCTGACCACGCAGGGTGATCTCGCCAGTCATCGCCACATCGGCACGAACCGGGTTACCGGTCAGACATGAGACCAGCGCGGTGCACATGGCAATACCCGCACTTGGACCATCTTTTGGCGTCGCGCCTTCAGGTACGTGAACGTGGATGTCGCGTTTTTCGTAAAAGTCCGGATTAATACCCAGTTTTTCCGCACGCGCACGCACCACGGTCAGCGCTGCCTGAATGGATTCCTGCATCACTTCGCCGAGCGATCCGGTGTAAGTCAGCTTGCCTTTACCTGGAACACAGGCGGTTTCAATGGTCAGCAGATCGCCGCCCACTTCCGTCCACGCCAGACCAGTCACCTGACCCACGCGGTTTTCGTTATCCGCACGGCCATAGTCAAAGCGCTGTACGCCCAGGTAGTCGTGCAGGTTATCGCCATTGATCTCGATGTGTTTCAGTGATTTATCGAGCAACAATTGCTTAACTGCTTTGCGGCACAGTTTGGAGATTTCGCGCTCCAGACTACGCACGCCCGCTTCACGGGTGTAGTAACGAATAATGCCTACAATGGCGCTATCGTCGACCGTCAGCTCACCTTTTTTCAGCGCGTTACGCTCAATCTGTTTTGGCAACAGGTGACGTTTCGCAATGTTCAGCTTCTCGTCTTCGGTATAACCAGACAGACGAATCACTTCCATACGATCCAGCAACGGCGCCGGAATGTTCATGGAGTTCGACGTCGCAACAAACATCACGTCGCTGAGATCGTAGTCCACTTCCAGGTAGTGATCGCTGAACGCCACGTTCTGCTCTGGATCCAGCACCTCAAGCAGTGCGGAAGCCGGATCGCCACGCATGTCAGAAGACATTTTGTCGATCTCATCAAGCAGGAACAGCGGGTTTTTAACGCCCACTTTGGCCATTTTCTGGATCAGTTTGCCCGGCATCGAACCGATATAGGTCCGGCGGTGACCACGAATTTCAGCCTCATCACGCACGCCGCCAAGCGCCATACGGATGTATTTACGCCCTGTCGCCTTCGCAATGGACTGACCCAGAGAGGTTTTACCTACCCCCGGCGGCCCAACCAGACACAGGATCGGCCCCTTGATTTTGTTCACACGGCTTTGGACCGCGAGATACTCAAGGATACGGTCTTTGACGCGTTCCAGACCGTAATGGTCGGTATCGAGGATTTCCTGCGCCTGACGCAGGTCTTTTTTGACCTTGCTACGCGCATTCCACGGTACCTGAACCATCCAGTCGATGTAGCCACGCACGACCGTCGCTTCTGCCGACATCGGAGACATCATTTTCAGCTTCTGCAGTTCCGCTTCCGCTTTCTCTTTTGCCTCTTTCGGCATTTTCGCCGCGTCGATCTTACGCTTCAGTGCTTCGTTTTCGTCCGGCGCATCGTCCATCTCGCCGAGCTCTTTCTGAATAGCTTTCATCTGCTCGTTCAGATAGTACTCACGCTGGGACTTCTCCATCTGCTTTTTCACGCGGTTGCGAATGCGTTTCTCAACCTGCAGCAGATCGATTTCTGACTCCATCATCGCCATCAGATATTCCAGACGTTCATTCACGTCGGACATCTCCAGCACGGACTGTTTGTCAGCCAGCTTCAGCGGCATGTGCGCTGCGATGGTGTCCGCCAGACGTGCAGGATCGTCAATGCTGTTAAGCGACGTCAGCACTTCTGGTGGGATTTTTTTGTTTAGCTTGATATAGCCTTCGAACTGGCTGATAGCTGTACGTACCAGCACTTCCTGTTCACGCTCATCAATAGCAGGCGAATCAAGGTACTCCGCTTTCGCAGAGAAATGCTCGCCGTTGTCTGACAACGCAGAAATACGCGCGCGCTGTAACCCCTCGACCAGCACTTTTACGGTGCCGTCAGGCAGTTTCAGCATCTGCAAAATAGAGGCCACGGTCCCGACGGTGAAAAGATCGTTTACACCCGGCTCATCCGTTGACGCTTCTTTCTGTGCGACCAGCATGATTTTTTTATCATGGTCCATAGCCGCTTCCAGACAACGGATAGATTTTTCCCGCCCTACAAATAAGGGTATGACCATGTGCGGATAAACCACCACATCGCGCAACGGCAATACGGGGATTTCAATGCGTTCAGAACGCTCAGGATTCATAGAGCTCTCTCTTAGTTTAGTTTCCGCCAGGTAATCAGGTGGTACGACTGTGCTTCACACCACCTTTAACATGTATGTCAGTATATGGGGATGATTCCCACACATTCAACGCCATGTTTACGGAAAAATAAAAGGGGAGATAAAATCCCCCCTTTTTGGTTAAACGTCTGTATGAATTGATGAATTATTCGCCAGATGCCTGCTGTGCTTCCGGCTTACCGTAAATCAGCAACGGCTTGCTCTGGCCGCCAATCACCGACTCGTCGATCACCACTTTTTCAACGTCTTCCATAGAAGGAAGATCGTACATGGTGTCGAGTAACGCCGCTTCGACGATAGAACGCAGACCACGCGCACCGGTTTTACGAATCATCGCTTTCCTGGCGATAGCATCCAGCGCTTCCTCGCGGAATTCCAGATCAACACCTTCAAGATTGAACAACGCCTGGTACTGCTTGGTCAGGGCATTTTTCGGCTCTTTCAGGATCTGAATAAGCGCTTCTTCGCTCAGTTCGCTCAGGGTTGCCACAACCGGCAGACGACCGATGAACTCAGGGATCAGACCAAATTTAATCAGATCTTCCGGTTCTACCTGCGACAGCAGTTCACCTTCGCTGGCTTTATCAGACTGTGCTTTTACCGTTGCGCCAAAACCAATGCCGGAGCCGGTTTCAACACGGTTAGCAATCACCTTATCCAGACCGGCAAATGCACCACCGCAGATAAACAGAATCTTGGAGGTATCAACCTGCAGGAATTCCTGCTGCGGATGTTTGCGTCCACCCTGCGGCGGAACGGCGGCAACCGTACCTTCGATCAGTTTCAACAGCGCCTGCTGTACGCCTTCGCCAGAAACGTCACGGGTAATGGACGGATTGTCTGATTTACGCGAAATCTTGTCGATTTCATCGATATAGACGATCCCACGCTGTGCTTTCTGCACGTCGTAATCGCACTTCTGCAACAGTTTCTGAATAATATTTTCAACATCTTCACCCACATAACCGGCTTCGGTCAGCGTGGTGGCGTCGGCCATAGTGAACGGAACGTCCAGCAGGCGCGCCAGCGTTTCAGCCAGCAGCGTTTTACCGGAACCCGTCGGGCCAATCAGCAGGATGTTACTTTTGCCCAACTCGACGCCATTGCTGGTGTCGCCGTTGCGCAGACGTTTGTAATGGTTGTATACCGCGACCGCCAGCACTTTCTTCGCCTGTTCCTGGCCAATAACATAATCGTCCAGGTGGTTGCGAATTTCATGTGGCGTCGGCAGCGCACTGCGTTCACGGTGCGGTGCTACTTCCTTAATCTCTTCGCGAATGATGTCGTTACATAAATCAACACATTCGTCGCAGATATACACGGATGGTCCGGCAATCAGCTTACGCACTTCATGCTGGCTTTTGCCGCAAAAAGAGCAGTACAACAATTTGCCCGAGCCATCTTTGCGTTTATCTGTCATGGGTCAAAACCTCTTCTTTGTTCTTTGTGCCGCACACGACGACGCAAATGCCATTCTCAGGCGCAAGACGCTAGTCAGCGTTGTGCCGCTCCAGGTAATTATAGCGGCACACCTGCGCGCTGGGCATTAATTACGATGGGTCAAAATCGAGTCGACCAGACCGTACTCCACCGCTTCAGAAGCGGAGAGGAAGCGATCGCGCTCGGTATCACGTTCAATCTGCTCAAGAGATTGACCCGTATGATGCGCCATAAGTTCGTTCATGCGCCCTTTTACCTTCAGGATTTCACGGGCATGAATTTCAATATCCGTTGCCTGACCCTGGTAACCGCCCAGAGGCTGGTGGATCATGACGCGAGAGTTAGGCAGGCAAAAACGTTTACCTTTCGCCCCGGCGGTCAGCAGGAACGCGCCCATTGAGGCCGCCTGGCCCATACAAATGGTGCTGACGTCTGGCTTAATAAACTGCATGGTGTCATAGATAGACATCCCGGCAGTGATCACCCCACCAGGGGAGTTAATATACAGGTAGATATCTTTTTCCGGGTTTTCTGCTTCCAGGAACAGCATCTGCGCCACGATCAGGTTAGCCATATGGTCTTCGACCTGGCCGGTCAGAAAAATGACGCGTTCCTTAAGTAGACGAGAATAGATATCAAATGAGCGCTCACCACGTGAGGTCTGTTCAATGACCATCGGCACCAGCGCCATATGGGGTGCAAAGTTATCTCGTTCGCCGCTGTATGACATTTCCGTCTCCTGGATAAAATTTGAAAAAACCTGCTGTGCTGATTGTAACCTTATGGACGGATTATCAGCTAGTCCCTCAGTAATGGGTACGACATCGCCATAATTCAAGCATAACAATCTTTTGTTGTAACGCTAACACTGAAACGCTGTTTTCGCACTCTTCCCATGCAAAATGCGTGACAAAAAAAAACCCGCCACCAAAAGGTGACGGGCTTGCGTATGAAATTCGTGCTAAAAAAGCGACGAATTACGCCTGCTGGTTCATCAGTTCGTTGAAGGAAGTGGCTTTTTCAGTCACTTTCGCTTTCGCCAGAACGGCTTCAACAGCCTGCTCTTCCAGAGCGACGTTACGCATGTTGTCCATCAGCTCTTTATTTTTGCTGTAGAACTCAACCACTTCTTTCGGATCTTCGTAAGCAGAAGCCATCTCTTCGATCAGGCCTTTAACGCGATCTTCGTCAGCTTTCAGTTCATTGGTGCGAATCACTTCGCCCAGCAGCAGACCAACAACTACGCGACGCTTAGCCTGTTCTTCGAACAGTTCACGCGGCAGTTCCAGAGCTTGTTTCTCGTTGCCGCCGAAACGCTGTGCAGCCTGACGACGCAGAACGTCGATTTCGCTGTCGATCAGCGCAGCCGGAACGTCGATGTCGTTAGCTTTTACCAGACCTTCGATCGCCTGAGACTTAACGCGGTTACGCACTGCGCCTTTCAGCTCGCGTTCCATGTTTTTGCGTACTTCAGCGCGCAGACCTGCTACGGAACCATCTTCAACGCCGAAACGTTTGATGAATTCTTCAGTCAGTTCCGGCAGTTCGCGTTCTTCAACTTTCTTCAGGTTGATAACGAACTTAGCGGCTTTACCTTTCAGGTTTTCAGCGTGGTACTCTTCCGGGAAAGTCACGTCGATAGTGAACTCTTCGCCAGCTTTATGGCCTTTAACGCCTTCTTCAAAGCCTGGGATCATACGACCCTGGCCCATCGCCAGTACGAAGTCAGACGCTTTGCCGCCTTCGAACTCTTCGCCGTCTACAGAGCCGGTGAAGTCGATGGTTACACGGTCTTCTGCGTCAGCAGCGCCGTCTTTGTCTTTCCAGGTTGCCTGCTGCTTACGCAGGGTGTCCAGCATCACGTCAACGTCAGCGTCAGTAACTTCAACAACCGGTTTTTCAACTTCGATTGCTTCCAGGCCAGTCAGCTCAACTTCCGGGTAAACTTCGAACTCTACCGCGTAAGTAAAATCTTCACCCAGCTTGTATTCACCCGGAACGTAGTTCGGTGCGCCAGCCGGATTGATTTTTTCTTTGATGATCGCGTCAACGAAGTTGCGGCTCATCAGGTCACCCAGAACGTCCTGGCGAACAGACGCGCCATAACGCTGAGCAACAACATTCATCGGTACTTTTCCTTTGCGGAAACCGTCAATACGCACTTTCTTCGCTACGTTGACCAGCTCGCTTTTCACAGCGGTCTCGATGCTGTCAGCAGCGATAGTAATCGTTACACGGCGGCCAAGGCCTTGAGTGGTTTCAACTGAAACTTGCATCTTGTTACCTCAAAAAATCACAGTGCTCGGTCAACTCTTCTCCGCAAGCACAGGTTGTTGGCTTCGCGGAACTGGGATGTTCTCATAATCAATCACATTCCCTGTCGTCAGAATCATCCCGAAGACATTCCGAAAAATAAGACGCGCATTATAGCGGCATCACTTTTATGAGTCGAGAACGGTTATTGCGCGTTGCTGCGGCTTTTTTCACAATTCCCGGCTAATTTTTGTCTGAATACTGGACGACCTACTCAGAATTCAGACAAAACAAAACGGCCCGCAGGCCGTTTTCACATAATCTGTAGCAACATACTGGAAAAGCGTCGGTTGTTGCAAATCCGTTTTTACGCGATGCTTCCCGCCCCACGACACGGAGGCGATGCAAAAATCGTATCCTGCAACGCTTCCCACTCCTTAATGGTGTAGGTATGCAGGGCAAGGGCATGAACGGTTGTGGAAAGCTCTGCCGTTAACGTGCTGTAAATCATCCGATGACGATTAAGAAAACGTTCACCTGTAAAGCGATCGCTAACCAGCACAACCTTAAAGTGGCTTTCAGAACCAGCCGGGACATTGTGACGATAGCTTTCATCCACAACTTCGAGGAACACGGGTTCGAACGCTGCCCTTAATTTTTCTTCTATTTGCTCACGAATCATCATGAAATTTTCCTCCGACAACGCTGAGATGTCACCCATCCCTTTAAATACTAGCCGCTTTTACCGTTTTCATTACACCTTAGCAACAAAAAATTAGCGCTTGTCTGATTTTCTCAGCCAAACGGATGAAGTTCACTGAATCCTCACTTCGATTTATTGCAAAAAGTCCGTTTATGGTCTCCACAAAGTCATAAAACGGACAACACAATGAATTTACATGCGTTACCCACTTCCCCTCATCGTTGGCGATGTTATGATGGCGGGAAATTTCTCCAACCATACAATTTAGATTCGCTGAGAGCCCTGGCATGTTTAAAAAAATCCTCGTCCCGTTTGTCGCGCTGTTCATGTTAGCTGGATGCGCAACGCCGCCGACCACTATTGAAGTCTCCCCGAAAATTACTCTGCCGCAGCAGGACCCAAGCCTGATGGGCGTGACCGTTAGCATCAACGGTGCCGACCAGCGTCAGGATCAAGCGCTGGCAAAAGTCACCCGCGACAACCAACTGGTTACGCTGACTGCGTCACGCGATCTGCGCTTCCTGCTACAAGAAGTGCTGGAAAAACAGATGACCGCACGCGGTTATATGATTGGACCAAACGGTGCTGTAAACCTGCAAATCATTGTTAGCCAGCTGTACGCTGACGTGTCTCAGGGTAGCGTGCGCTATAACATCGCCACCAAAGCAGACATCGCCATCATTGCGACCGCTGCTAACGGCAACAAGATGACCAAAAACTACCGCGCAAGCTATTCTGTTGAAGGCGCACTGCAGGCCTCTAACAAAAATATCGCTGACGCCGTTAACAGCGTGCTGACCGACACCATCGCTGATATGTCTCAGGACACCAGCGTTCACGATTTCATCAAGCAGAACGCGCGTTAATTTCTGCCCATATGGCCCGGCGTTCGTCGGGCCTATAGAAGCCCATGTCCAGTCATTACTTACGTATTTTTCAGCAACCACGTTCGGCTATCCTGCTCATGCTGGGGTTCGCTTCCGGTTTACCGCTCGCACTCACCTCCGGTACGCTTCAGGCGTGGATGACGGTCGAGAATATCGATCTTAAAACCATCGGTTTCTTTTCCCTGGTAGGTCAGGCCTACGTATTTAAGTTCCTCTGGTCCCCGCTTATGGATCGCTACACGCCGCCATTTTTAGGTCGACGTCGCGGTTGGCTGCTGGCGACCCAGGTGCTGTTGTTAATTTCTATCGCCGCGATGGGCTTTCTGGAGCCTGGCACACAGTTACGCTGGATGGCCGCACTCGCAGTAGTGATCGCTTTTTGCTCGGCCTCGCAGGATATCGTCTTTGATGCCTGGAAAACCGACGTGTTGCCCGCAGAAGAGCGCGGCACCGGCGCGGCTATCAGCGTGCTGGGCTATCGATTAGGGATGCTGGTTTCAGGCGGACTGGCCCTGTGGATGGCCGATCGCTGGCTGGGCTGGCAAGGGATGTACTGGCTGATGGCAGCGCTGTTGATCCCTTGTATCATCGCCACCCTGTTAGCACCTGAACCGACTGACACCATTCCGGTGCCTAAAACGCTGGAACAGGCGGTTGCGGCTCCGCTGCGCGACTTCTTTGGTCGTAACAACGCCTGGCTTATCCTGCTGCTCATTGTGCTGTATAAGCTCGGTGATGCCTTCGCCATGAGCCTGACCACCACCTTTTTGATCCGCGGTGTCGGATTTGATGCCGGTGAAGTCGGCGTCGTCAATAAAACGCTGGGGCTGCTGGCGACAATAGTCGGTGCGCTATACGGTGGGATCCTGATGCAGCGTCTTTCGCTGTTTCGCGCGTTACTCATTTTCGGCATTCTGCAGGGCGTATCGAACGCCGGATACTGGCTGCTTTCTATAACCGACAAGCACATGTTCAGTATGGCGACTGCCGTCTTCTTTGAAAACCTGTGCGGTGGGATGGGTACTGCGGCGTTTGTCGCCTTATTAATGACGCTGTGTAATAAATCGTTCTCCGCAACCCAGTTCGCCCTGCTCTCCGCGCTTTCAGCGGTCGGTCGCGTTTACGTTGGCCCGGTAGCAGGTTGGTTTGTCGAAGCACACGGCTGGCCGACGTTTTATCTGTTCTCCGTGTTTGCCGCGATCCCCGGCCTCATACTGCTGCTGGTATGTCGCCAGACCCTGGAACATAGCTGGCAAAATGAAAGCTTTATTCCGCGTACGGAATTTCGTGGAGCGTACAGTCTGGCATTAATGACGTTGGTAGTGGGCTGCTGCCTGCTGCTGGTTTGGCTGCTGCTGTTAACCATGAACGCGCTGGATTACACCAACTTCTCCTTCCTGCCGGAACTGCTTGAAGTCTCGGTGGCGGTCGCGGTCTGCGGGGTGATTTTTGGCGGATTGCTGGATTATCTGGCTCTGCGCAAAAACCGTCTGGCGTAAAAAACCGTATTAATAAGCCGTTGTAATCACCCTGCGTAATTATAACGGCTAAATAAACAACAATTGATAAAAATAATATTTGTTATTTTGTGCGCCAAAGAATTTGGAAATTATTGACGCCTTTTATATATTTTATTTTCCTTACTCGATTCAGCCACTACAGATTTATTTTTTGTTCCCGAATTGTCTTTTTATTGATAATCAATTGTTAAACAATTGTTTTATTTTCGTATTGGTTATACCAATTGCCCTCAGCCTGTCCCCCGCCTGCCTGCTTTCGTTATAACGTGATGTTGCAACAGGTTCTTAAAGTCAAAGCGACATATATTGCAACATATGTGACATGCGCGGCAGAACCCAGTAACACAGATCCAAGGATGTTTACAGTAATGTAACCTTCCCGTAAAATGCCCTCACACTTTAAACGCCACCCGGTCCCGTGGAATTGAGGTCGTTAAATGAGACTCAGGAAATACAATAAAAGTTTGGGATGGTTGTCATTAATTGCAGGCACTGCGTTACTCAGTGGCTGTAATTCTGCGCTGCTTGACCCTAAAGGACAGATTGGACTGGAACAACGTTCACTGATACTGACGGCATTTGGCCTGATGTTGATTGTCGTTATTCCTGCCATCTTGATGGCTGTTGGTTTTGCCTGGAAGTATCGTGCAAGCAATAAAGATGCGAAGTACAGCCCGAACTGGTCACACTCCAATAAAGTGGAAGCTGTGGTCTGGACGGTGCCGATCTTAATCATCATTTTCCTTGCCGTTCTGACCTGGAAAACCACTCACGCTCTTGAGCCAAGCAAACCGCTGGCGCATGACGAGAAGCCCATTACCATCGAAGTGGTTTCCATGGATTGGAAATGGTTCTTCATCTATCCGGAACAGGGTATCGCTACCGTGAATGAAATCGCCTTCCCGGCGAATACTCCGGTTGAGTTCAAAGTGACATCCAACTCCGTGATGAATTCCTTCTTTATCCCGCGTCTGGGTAGCCAGATTTATGCCATGGCCGGTATGCAGACTCGACTGCATCTGATCGCCAACGAAGTCGGTACTTATGATGGTATCTCCGCAAGCTACAGCGGACCAGGCTTCTCCGGTATGAAGTTCAAGGCTATCGCAACAAAGGACCGCGCCGAATTCGACCAATGGGTTGCTAAAGCTAAACAGTCCACGAACACCATGAGCGACATGGCTGCGTTCGAGAAAGTGGCTGTGCCAAGCGAATACAACCAGGTGGAATACTTCTCCAACGTGAAACCTGATTTGTTTAAAGACGTTATTAACAAATTTATGGCTCACGGTAAGAGCATGGACATGACCCAACCCGAAGGTGAGCACAACGCACACGAAGGCATGGAAGGCATGGACATGAGCCACGCGGAATCCGCCAACTCAAGGGGTTGAGGAAGAATACGATGTTCGGAAAATTGACGCTGGATGCAGTGCCGTTCCATGAACCTATTGTCATGGTTACGATCGCTGCCATTATCATCGGTGGTGCGGCCTTACTGGGCCTAATCACTTACTTCGGTAAGTGGACCTACCTGTGGAAAGAGTGGCTGACTTCGGTTGACCACAAACGCCTTGGCATCATGTATGTCATCGTCGCAATCGTCATGTTGATTCGTGGCTTTGCCGACGCCATCATGATGCGTAGTCAGCAAGCGCTGGCTTCTGCGGGTGAAGCGGGCTTCTTGCCACCTCACCACTACGACCAGATCTTCACGGCCCACGGCGTGATTATGATCTTCTTCGTGGCAATGCCATTTGTTATCGGTCTGATGAACCTGGTGGTTCCACTGCAGATCGGTGCACGTGACGTTGCATTCCCGTTCCTGAACAACCTGAGCTTCTGGTTCACCGTTGTCGGCGTAATCCTGGTTAACCTGTCTCTGGGCGTGGGTGAATTCGCGCAGACCGGTTGGCTGGCATATCCACCACTTTCGGGAATAGAGTACAGTCCAAGCGTCGGGGTCGATTATTGGATATGGGCAGTCCAGTTGTCCGGTATTGGTACAACCCTGACCGGTATCAACTTCTTTGTGACCATCATTAAGATGCGTGCGCCAGGAATGACCATGTTCAAGATGCCGGTATTCAGCTGGGCGTCTCTGTGCGCGAACATCCTGATTATCGCTTCTTTCCCAATCCTGACGGTTACCGTCGCGTTGCTGACCCTGGATCGCTATCTGGGTACCCATTTCTTTACCAACGATATGGGCGGCAACATGATGATGTACATCAACCTGATTTGGGCCTGGGGCCATCCGGAAGTGTACATTCTGGTTCTGCCGGTCTTCGGGGTGTTCTCCGAAATCGCGGCAACCTTCTCACGTAAACGTCTGTTTGGTTACACCTCGCTGGTGTGGGCAACCGTGTGTATCACCGTTCTGTCGTTCGTTGTTTGGCTGCACCACTTCTTCACCATGGGTGCAGGCGCTAACGTAAACGCCTTCTTCGGTATTACCACCATGATTATCGCCATCCCGACCGGGGTGAAGATCTTCAACTGGCTGTTCACCATGTATCAGGGCCGTATCGTATTCCACTCAGCGATGCTGTGGACGATTGGCTTTATCGTGACCTTCTCAGTCGGCGGCATGACCGGCGTACTGTTGGCGGTTCCGGGTGCAGACTTCGTACTGCACAACAGTCTGTTCCTGATTGCGCACTTCCATAACGTTATCATCGGCGGCGTCGTATTTGGCTGCTTCGCAGGTATGACCTACTGGTGGCCAAAAGCGTTTGGCTTCACGCTGAACGAAACCTGGGGTAAACGCGCATTCTGGTTCTGGATCATCGGCTTCTTCGTGGCATTTATGCCGCTGTACGTGCTGGGCTTCATGGGTATGACCCGTCGCCTCAGCCAGCAGATTGACCCACAGTTCCATCCGATGCTGGTCGTTGCCGCCTGCGGCGCCGCGCTGATTGCACTGGGTATCCTGTGCCAGCTGATTCAGATCTACGTTTCTATTCGCGACCGCGAGCAGAACCGTGACCTGACCGGTGACCCATGGGGTGGTCGTACGCTGGAGTGGGCAACCTCTTCCCCGCCTCCGTTCTATAACTTTGCCGTTGTGCCGCACGTTCACGAGCGTGATGCCTTCTGGGAAATGAAAGAAAAAGGTGAAGCGTACAAGCAGCCTGCGCACTATGAAGAAATTCATATGCCTAAGAACAGCGGTGCCGGTATCGTCATTACCGCCTTCGCAACACTGTTTGGTTTCGCCATGATCTGGCATATCTGGTGGCTGGCGATTGCAAGCTTCGCAGGCATGATCATCAGCTGGATTGTGAAAAGCTTTGATGAAGACGTGGATTACTACGTGCCGGTCCCGGAAGTCGAAAAACTGGAAAACCAGCATTTCGATGAGATTACTAAGGCAGGGCTGAAAAATGGCAACTGATACTTTAACGCACGCGACTGCCCACGCGCACGAACACGGGCACCACGATGCAGGCCAGACCAAGATCTTCGGATTCTGGATCTACCTGATGAGCGACTGCATTCTGTTCTCTATTCTGTTTGCAACCTATGCCGTTCTGGTGAACGGCACCGCAGGTGGCCCGACAGGTAAGGACATTTTTGAACTGCCGTTCGTTCTGGTTGAAACATTCCTGTTGTTATTCAGCTCCATTACTTACGGCATGGCAGCGATTGCCATGTACAAGAACAACAAGAGCCAGGTTATCTCCTGGCTGGCGTTGACCTTCTTGTTCGGTGCCGGATTCATCGGGATGGAACTCTATGAATTCCATCACCTGATTGTTAACGGCATGGGCCCGGATCGCAGCGGTTTCCTGTCTGCGTTCTTCGCGCTGGTCGGCACGCACGGTCTGCACGTCACCTCCGGTCTTATCTGGATGGCGGTGCTGATGGTGCAGGTGGCTCGTCGCGGCCTGACCAGTACTAACCGTACCCGCATCATGTGCCTGAGCCTGTTCTGGCACTTCCTGGATGTGGTATGGATTTGTGTGTTCACTGTTGTTTATCTGATGGGGGCGATGTAATGAGTCATGCTAACGAGAGCGGCGGCGCATCCCATGGCAGCGTAAAAACCTACATGACAGGTTTTATCCTGTCTATCATCCTGACGGTCATTCCGTTCTGGATGGTGATGACAGGTTCTGCCTCTCCGGCCGTCATTCTGGGAACTATTCTGGCAATGGCAGTGGTACAGATTCTGGTGCACCTGGTGTGCTTCCTGCACATGAATAGCAAATCTGATGAAGGCTGGAACATGACGGCCTTTGTCTTTACTGTGCTAATCATCGCCATCCTGGTTGTGGGCTCCATCTGGATTATGTGGAACCTTAACTACAACATGATGATGCACTAAGAGCGGCGATTATGATGTTTAAGCAATACCTGCAAGTAACGAAACCAGGCATCATCTTTGGCAACCTGATCTCGGTGATTGGGGGGTTCCTGCTGGCCTCGAAAGGCAGCATTGATTATCCCCTGTTTATCTACACGTTGGTTGGGGTGTCACTGGTTGTGGCGTCGGGTTGTGTATTTAACAACTACATCGACAGGGATATCGACAGGAAGATGGAGAGGACCAAAAACCGCGTGCTGGTTAAAGGTCTGATTTCCCCTGCGGTCTCACTGGTGTACGCCACCCTGCTGGGTATTGCTGGTTTTATGCTGCTGTGGTTTGGCGCGAACCCTCTGGCCTGCTGGCTGGGGGTAATGGGCTTCGTGGTCTATGTGGGCGTCTATAGCCTGTACATGAAGCGCCATTCCGTTTATGGCACGCTGATTGGCTCACTCTCCGGCGCTGCGCCGCCGGTGATTGGCTACTGCGCCGTAACCGGTGAGTTCGATAGCGGTGCGCTGATTCTGCTGGCTATTTTCAGCCTGTGGCAGATGCCGCACTCTTACGCGATTGCGATTTTCCGCTTTAAGGATTATCAGGCTGCCAACATCCCGGTACTGCCAGTGGTAAAAGGTATTTCAGTCGCGAAAAACCATATCACGCTGTATATCATCGCATTTGCTATCGCCACGCTGATGCTAACCCTGGGCGGCTATGCAGGTTATAAATACCTGATTGTTGCTGCGGCGGTGAGCGTCTGGTGGTTGGGCATGGCGCTGCGCGGTTATAAAGTGGAAGATGACAAAGTCTGGGCGCGCAAGCTGTTCGGCTTCTCCATCATCGCCATTACCGCGCTTTCCGTGATGATGTCCGTCGACTTTATGGTGCCAAACTCGCAGAACCTGCTGACTTACGTCTGGTAAAATCTGCTGATACAAAAAGGGTGCTTCGGCACCCTTTTTTATTATTATGCAGTTTGGAGAGCATTAGGTCTCGTCTTTTTGTTTATCATCCCAGACCTCAAACAGCCATTTCCCCGCTTCAGCCGACTCAGCAAACATCCTTACGGTTAACGGTATGCGCGTTGCTTCCACTTCTTCCCGGTTAGCTTTGAACCATCTCGTGAATAGCGGTAGATTGTGCCATGGATAGTAAGGTTTCCAGTTCACACATGATAAATCGACTTTGAACTCTTTCTCATATCGATCCAGAGCCCAGTAGAGATCATCACCGGGGGCATCAAACAAATCTGAATCGAGTTCTAAAGGAACCTCTTTCCAGTTTTCATCCAAATACCCAGGTATTTCTTCCCTGAAAAGTGTTAACACATCGTCTTGAATACTCATTAGAATGATATCCATCGGAAACAGTCATCCATAGGAAGCAATTGGTTATATTTATCGCGAAATACCATTTTCCTTTTCCCTCTTTCCATTAGAAATAACCACAAAAAGACTACACTTGTAATTATCGCAAGTAAATTAGTTGCAATTGTAACTATTTAAGTTTCCGTGCTACACAATTCCACATATCGTAGAGGTTTACCCCATTCCTTCCCCGCTTTACACTAGGCGCGAAATTAATACAGAGGTGGGAATGAACGATTACAAAATGACGCCCGGTGAGTTGCGCGCCACCTGGGGTTTAGGGACCGTATTCTCGTTGCGCATGCTTGGCATGTTTATGGTTCTGCCAGTTCTGACCACATACGGCATGGCGCTACAGGGCGCCAGCGAAGCGCTGATAGGCCTTGCCATCGGCATTTATGGCCTGGCGCAAGCCGTCTTCCAGATCCCCTTTGGTCTGCTCTCTGACCGCATCGGCCGTAAGCCGCTTATCGTCGGTGGGCTAGCGGTATTCGTTCTCGGCAGCGTGATTGCCGCCCTTTCCGATTCAATCTGGGGAATTATTCTAGGCCGGGCTTTGCAAGGTTCCGGGGCGATTGCCGCCGCCGTGATGGCGCTGCTTTCCGACTTAACCCGCGAGCAAAACCGCACCAAAGCGATGGCGTTTATCGGCGTCAGCTTTGGTATCACCTTTGCCATTGCGATGGTGCTGGGGCCAATCGTTACCCATGCGCTGGGGTTACACGCGCTGTTCTGGATGATCGCCGCCCTTGCTACCACGGGTATCGTGCTGACCATTTGGGTCGTTCCCAATAGCACCAGCCACGTACTAAACCGTGAATCGGGCATGGTAAAAGATAGCTTCAGCAAAGTGCTGGCGGAGCCCAAACTGCTGAAGCTTAACTTTGGCATCATGTGCCTGCACATTTTGCTGATGTCCACTTTCGTCGCGTTACCAGGACAACTGGCGAAAGCCGGTTTCCCCGCCGCAGAACACTGGAAAATTTATCTGGTGACGATGCTGCTGTCCTTTGTTTCCGTGGTGCCGTTCATCATTTACGCCGAAGTAAAGCGCAAGATGAAACGCGTATTCCTCGCCTGCGTGTTACTGATCCTTATTGCAGAGATTGTATTGTGGAGCGCTAACGTGCGTTTCTGGGGTCTGATTGCGGGCGTGCAAATATTCTTCCTCGCCTTTAACCTGATGGAAGCCCTCCTCCCATCGCTTATCAGCAAAGAGTCTCCGGCTGGCTATAAAGGCACGGCGATGGGCGTTTACTCCACCAGCCAGTTTCTTGGCGTGGCGATTGGCGGTTCGCTCGGCGGTTGGGTGGTCGAAATGTTTGATGGTCAGGCGGTATTCCTGGCTGGCGCGTTGCTGGCAGCAGTTTGGTTGATTGTGGCAAGCACAATGAAAGAGCCACCGTATGTCAGCAGCCTGCGCGTGGAAATCCCACCTGAAATTGCCGCGGATGACACGTTGAAGCAGCGCCTGTTGGCAAAAGAAGGAATAAGCGAAGTGTTAATTGTGGCGAAAGAGCATTCGGCCTACGTGAAAATCGACAGCAAAGTGACCAATCGATTCGAGGTTGAGCAAGCGATAAGCCAGGCGTGAAGAGTGCCGGATGGCGACTAACGTCTTATCCGGCCTACAAATAGCGTGTGCGACCTGTAGGCCGGATCAGGCATTACGACTTAATCGCGGAAGTTTTTAAACTGGAACGGCTGGCCGAGATCGCCACCGCGAACCAGCGCCATGACGGATTGCAGATCGTCACGCGCCTTACCGGTCACACGAATTTCTTCGCCCTGAATCTGCGCCTGTACCTTCAGCTTGCTGTCTTTGATCAGCTTAACGATTTTCTTTTGCACTGCGCTTTCAATGCCTTGTTTAAGCTTAGCTTCAACAAACCAGGTTTTACCACTGTGCACGAAGGTCTCTGGTACGTCCAGCGACGTGCCTTCAATACCGCGTTTGAGCAGCTTGGCACGCAGAATATCCAGCAACTGATTGACCTGAAAATCAGACTCGCTCAGCACCTTAATCGTCTTATTTGACTCATTCAGCTCAAAAGTGGCTTCAACGCCACGAAAATCAAAGCGTGACTCCACTTCGCGGCTGGCGTTATCTACCGCGTTACGGGCTTCCTGAAGATCAACTTCAGAAACAATATCGAAAGATGGCATCTTTTCCTCTCCCTTCATTTTTGATGCGAAGCATAATACCTGCAAAGTTACTCAACAGACAGCGCTATACTAGGCTGTATCCTTTCATTGTACGTGGTAGTGACATCTGCGAACAATAATGGGGTGCGGTCGATATGGATTAACACCTGGTGCTGTTGCAGGTGAGGAGGAAGAATGAAAATTACCGTACTGGGATGTGGAGCGTTAGGGCAGCTATGGCTTACAGCGCTGTGCAAACATGGACATGAGGTGCAAGGGTGGCTGCGCGTACCGCAACCCTACTGCAGTGTAAACCTGATCGACACGGATGGCTCAGTTTTTAATGAATCCCTGACGGCAAATGACCCCGACTTTTTGGCAAAAAGCGACCTGCTGCTGGTCACCCTGAAGGCCTGGCAGGTTTCTGATGCGGTAAAAGGCCTGTCTGCAATTCTGCCTGAAACCACGCCCATTCTGCTTATTCACAACGGCATGGGGACGATTGAAGAGTTACATAACATTAAACAACCCTTGCTGATGGGCACCACCACTCACGCGGCACGCCGTGACGGGAACGTCATCATTCATGTCGCTCAGGGAACAACGCGTATTGGGCCGGCGCGTGAGCAAGACGGCGATTTCAGCTATCTGGCTGAAACCCTGCAAGAGGTGCTGCCGGACGTCGCTTGGCATAACACTATTCGCGCCGAGCTGTGGCGCAAGCTGGCCGTCAACTGCGTCATTAACCCGCTGACCGCATTATGGGATTGCCCAAACGGTGAGTTACGCCATCATCCTGAAAAAATAGCGCTCATCTGCGAGGAAGTGGCAGCGGTCATCGAACGCGAAGGCCACCACACATCAGCGGATGATTTACGCTATTATGTCGAGCAAGTGATTGACAGTACGGCGGAAAATATCTCATCTATGCTGCAGGACATTCGCGCCATGCGTCATACCGAGATCGACTACATTACCGGTTATTTGTTAAAACGCGCACGCGCACACGGCATCGCCGTTCCGGAAAATGCCCGCCTGTTTGAAATGGTTAAAAGAAAGGAAAGTGAGTATGAGCGCTCAAGCACTGGTATGTCTCGCCCCTGGTAGTGAAGAAACCGAAGCGGTCACCACTATCGATCTGCTGGTTCGCGGCGGAATTAAGGTCACGACTGCAAGCGTCGCCAGCGATGGCAACCTGACTATTGTGTGCTCGCGCGGTGTGAAACTGCTGGCGGATGCGCCATTAGTCGAAGTTGCTGACGGCGATTTCGACATTATCGTACTGCCGGGCGGTATTAAAGGCGCCGAGTGTTTTCGCGACAGCCCTCTGCTGGTCGAAACCGTAAAACAGTTTCATCGCTCCGGACGCATTGTCGCGGCAATCTGCGCCGCTGCCGCGACCGTCCTCGTCCCACACGACATTTTTCCCATCGGTAACATGACCGGCTACCCGGCGCTGAAAGACCAAATCCCCGCTGATCAATGGCAGGACAAGCGTGTCGTGTGGGATCCGCGCGTTAACCTGTTAACCAGCCAGGGACCGGGAACCTCCATCGATTTCGGTTTGAAAATCATTGATCTTCTGGTCAGTCGCGAAAAAGCCCACGAGGTGGCATCACAACTGGTGATGGCTGCGGGAATTTATAACTACTACGAGTAAATCTTCAGGCCACTCCCTTATAAGGAATCATAGTGAAAGGATATCTGAGTGGAGTGGCTTTATTGCTCCTTTCCGGTTATGCCACAGCGACGCAACTCGACATAAAGAGTATTGAGTATCGCTATCCCGGAAGCACTGAAATGCAATATCGCGTGCCATTGTTTTCCTCAACGGATAACCCTAAGGTTGCGAAACGTATTAACGATTATATTTTCGCAAGCTTTATCAATCAGCTACCGGGTAATAATCCACAAACAACTGTGAACCAGTTTGCGAAATCAGAGAGAAACCCCACCGCAAACCTTGACTACACGGTTGAGTATCGCGACGCCAAAGTTCTAACTCTGAACATGTTTGTCGAAGGCTGCGGAGCGTATTGCGAATCGTACAATGTACCGCTCAGCTTCGATTTAGCCAACGGCGCGGCAATTACCCTCAACGACCTCTTTTCCCGTTCTACGATGGCCGAATTAAATACTCGCATCAGAAAAGATATCCGTGGCCAAATCGACACCTTTGTTGATGCGCATAAATCGCAAACACCAGAACAAATAAAAGAAGAGAAAGGCGAAGACTTTGACTATGCCGAATTCTACGCATCATGCGCAACCTACACCGACGGGTTGTATTACATCGACAAATTCTCCCTGCAAAAAGACCATCTGGTCTTCCTGAACGGACGCTGTAGCAACCACGCCAGCCGCGCACTCGACGAGTTGGGTGATTTCACCACGAAAATCCCAACCGCGGAACTGCAAAATCGGCTCACGCCGTACGGCCAGTATTTGACTGGCGCAAAGAGTACAACACCGGTTTCGCCAGCGCCCGGCATTGACGGCAAAGTCATGTACGGCACGCTGGGAAAAAGCATGCGTATTGTGTTGAAGGTGGACTGCAAATACGGTGATTTCTTTGAAGGGGCTTACTTTTACCAGAAATTTGGCGCGCCGATTGAATTAACCGGCAAATGCGACACAGCCGACAATCAACATTATGAACTGAAGACATCTGCTGCTGAACAAGCGCAAGAGAAGATAACGCTGGAGTTAAAAGACGGAGTTTATCAGGGCGTCTGGGAGTCGAACGGGAAGACGCTTCCTGTGCGTTTTGAATAATATCGTTGCATTGCCGGATGGCGGCGCAACCGCCTTATCCGGCCTACAACACGGTGTTTACTCAATTACGGGCGATACACCTTCACGTTTTCAAAGCCCTGCTCGCGCAGATAAAGCGCCTGCAGACGGCTCATCACCCCGCGTTCACACCACAGCAGCCAGGTTTTGCTCTGGTCCAAATCGCCGAATTTAGTGCTCAGCTTGTAGAACGGCAGAGAAACGACGTCCACGCCGTCAACCTTCAGCGGTTTATCATCCTGTTCATCCACAGAACGGATATCCAGGATCACATCGTTCGGGCCGAAACCGCTCACGGTTTCCACTTCTACCACGGTTTGCTGCGTCTGCTGGGCAATATCGCGAATATCAATATTATTCGCTTCTTCAACCACTTTATCGAGGATAGAGAAATCGAAGTTTTCTTCTTCGGCCTCAATCTTCGCTTTGATCGCTTTCACCGTCGGGCTTTTTGAAATTACACCGCAGTATTCCGGCATGGTACGAGCAAAATCCTCGGTGCCAATTTCACGCGCCAGATTGATGATGTGCTCTTTATCATGGGAGATAAGTGGGCGCAGGATCAGAGTGTCTGATACGTTATCGATCAAACGCAGGTTGGTCAGCGTCTGGCTGGACACCTGGCCCAGTGCTTCACCGGTGACCAGCGCCTGTACGCCGTAGCGCTCAGCGACTTTCGACGCCGCGCGAACCATCATACGCTTGAGAACCACACCCATCTGACCGTCGTCGACTTTCTCCAGGATCTCACCGACCACCGGTTCAAAGTTGATAGCAACAAAACGCACGCGATGCGAACTACCAAAACGGTTCCACAGATAATGCGCCACCTGACGAACACCGATTTCATGCGCTGCGCCGCCGAGGTTAAAGAAGCAGTAATGTACGCGGCAGCCGCGACGCATCAGCATGTAGCTGGACACGCCAGAGTCGAAACCACCGGAGATCAGCGACAGTACGTCTTCCTGCGTACCAATAGGGAAACCGCCAATACCTTCATAACGGCCTTTAACCAGCAACAGACGGTCGTTTTCGATTTCAAGATTAACCGTCACGTCCGGCTTCGTCAGCTTCACGCGCGCGGATTCAATATGCTGGTTCAGTCCACCGCCAACATAACGTTCCACCTCAATGGAGCTAAACTCATGCTTACCACGACGCTTAACGCGTACGCAGAAGGTTTTACCTTCCAGTTGGTCACGATACTGTACCAGCGCTTTCTCGAAAATATCGTGCATATCGGTAAACGGCACGTCTTCTACTTCGAGAATGTGGTGGATCCCCGGAATACGGGTCAGAGCGTCGCGAATGTCCAGGCGCTGGCTTTCATCTTTCGCGCGAACCTCAACGTGATCCCAGTGGCGGACAACGGCAAGGTCTTCATCATAGTGCTTTAAAACGTTACGAATGTTCCCTGTCAGAATTTTTATAAAGCGCAAACGCACAGATTGGCTTTTGATGGTGATTTCTGGGAACAATTTAATGATAAACTTCATGGCGGCAATGGTTCTTTGGCAAGTCTGAATGACTTGTAATGGGAAAAAATACAGCAGCCCATACCCTGCGGCTGCATCCAGGCGCGCAAGTATACCACCATCATGGTCATCCTGTGCACATCGCCTTACCATTGCGCGTTATTTGCTTATCAGTGCGAGTCCGTTACCATAGTCTTGTGCTGCCAATACAGAGAGTCAGACATTCATTATGCCGAAGAAAAATGAAGCGCCAGCCAGTTTTGAAACAGCGCTGAGCGAGCTGGAACAGATTGTTACCCGCCTGGAAAGCGGCGACCTGCCGCTGGAAGAAGCGCTGAACGAATTCGAACGCGGCGTACAGTTGGCGCGTCAGGGACAGGTTAAATTGCAACAGGCTGAACAGCGCGTGCAAATCCTGCTGTCAGATACTGAAGACGCCGCCCTTACGCCTTTTACACCGGATAATGAGTAAATGGATTTTACGCAGCAACTACAGGCTTGCGTTGAGCAGGCCAACCAGGCACTGAGCCGTTTTATCGCGCCACTGCCCTTTCAGAACACTCCCGTGGTCGAAACCATGCAATATGGCGCATTATTAGGCGGTAAACGTCTGCGCCCGTTCCTGGTGTACGCGACCGGCCAGATGTTTGGCGTCAGCCTGAGTACGCTTGATGCTCCCGCTGCAGCCGTCGAGTGCATCCATGCCTATTCACTGATGCACGACGATTTACCCGCGATGGACGACGATGATCTGCGTCGCGGTCTGCCGACCTGCCACGTCAAGTTTGGCGAAGCGAATGCGATTCTGGCCGGTGATGCGCTGCAAACGCTGGCATTCTCTATTATCAGCGACGCCCCGATGCCGGAAGTGTCTGACCGTGACCGCATCGCGATGATCTCTGAACTGGCTCAGGCCAGCGGTATCGCCGGTATGTGTGGCGGTCAGGCGCTGGATCTGGCAGCAGAAGGCCATCAGGTTGAGCTGGATGCGCTGGAGCGTATTCACCGCCACAAAACCGGGGCATTGATTCGCGCCGCCGTACGTCTGGGAGCATTAAGCGCAGGCGATAAAGGGCGAGAATGCCTGGCAATACTCGACAAATACGCAGAAAGCATCGGTCTGGCCTTCCAGGTTCAGGATGACATCCTGGATGTGGTAGGCGATACTGCAACATTGGGTAAACGTCAGGGTGCTGACCAGCAGCTTGGCAAAAGTACCTATCCTGCACTTCTGGGTCTTGAGCAAGCCCGGAATAAAGCCCGGGATTTAATCGAAGATGCCCGCCAGTCGCTGAATCTGCTGGCCGCACAGTCACTCGATACCTCGGCACTGGAAGCGCTAGCGGACTACATAATCCAGCGTGATAAATAAACCAACATATCCCATGAGCTTGCGATGAGTTTTGATATAGCCAAATACCCGACCCTGGCGCTGGTCGACTCCACCCAGGAGTTACGCCTGCTGCCGAAAGAGAGCCTGCCAAAGCTTTGCGACGAACTGCGCCGCTATTTGCTCGACAGCGTGAGCCGTTCCAGCGGGCACTTCGCCTCTGGTCTGGGCACGGTGGAACTCACCGTCGCGCTGCACTATGTCTACAACACCCCGTTTGACCAGTTAATCTGGGATGTGGGACATCAGGCTTATCCGCACAAAATCCTGACCGGCCGCCGCGATAAAATCGGTACCATTCGTCAGAAAGGCGGTTTGCATCCGTTCCCGTGGCGCGGTGAGAGCGAGTATGACGTACTGAGCGTTGGCCACTCATCAACCTCCATCAGCGCTGGTATCGGTATTGCGGTTGCCGCTGAGAAAGAAGGCAAAGAACGTCGTACCGTCTGCGTGATTGGCGATGGCGCCATCACCGCCGGGATGGCGTTTGAAGCGATGAACCATGCAGGTGATATTAAACCCGACATGTTGGTTATCCTCAACGACAACGAAATGTCGATCTCAGAAAATGTCGGTGCGCTGAACAACCACCTGGCGCAATTGCTCTCCGGCAAACTTTACTCCTCGCTGCGCGAAGGCGGGAAGAAAGTGTTCTCCGGCGTACCGCCGATTAAAGAGCTGCTCAAACGTACCGAAGAACACATTAAAGGCATGGTCGTGCCGGGCACGCTGTTTGAAGAACTGGGCTTTAACTATATCGGTCCCGTGGACGGTCACGACGTGCTGGGGCTTATCACCACACTGAAGAACATGCGCGATCTGAAAGGCCCGCAGTTCCTGCACATCATGACCAAAAAAGGTCGTGGCTACGAGCCTGCGGAAAAAGATCCGATTACCTTCCACGCAGTACCAAAATTCGATCCGTCCAGCGGATGCCTGCCGAAAAGCAGCGGCGGCCTGCCGAGCTATTCAAAAATCTTCGGTGACTGGCTGTGCGAAACCGCAGCGAAAGACAATAAGCTGATGGCGATCACCCCGGCAATGCGCGAAGGCTCCGGCATGGTGGAGTTTTCCCGTAAATTCCCGGACCGCTACTTCGATGTGGCGATTGCCGAGCAGCACGCGGTGACGTTTGCTGCCGGTCTGGCGATTGGCGGCTATAAGCCGGTCGTGGCGATTTACTCTACTTTTCTGCAACGCGCGTACGATCAGGTGCTGCATGATGTCGCCATTCAGAAACTGCCGGTCCTGTTCGCCGTCGACCGGGCGGGTATTGTGGGCGCAGATGGACAAACCCACCAGGGAGCGTTCGATCTCTCCTTCCTGCGCTGCATCCCGGAAATGGTCATCATGACCCCGAGTGATGAAAACGAATGCCGCCAAATGCTGTTCACCGGCTATCACTACAACGACGGTCCAACGGTCGTGCGCTACCCACGCGGTAACGCGGTGGGCGTAGAGTTGACCCCGCTGGAACAACTGCCTATCGGGAAAGGTATAGTGAAACGTCACGGGGAGAAACTGGCAATTCTCAACTTCGGTACCCTGATGCCGGAAGCCGCTCAGGTCGCAGAGTCGATGAACGCCACGCTGGTGGATATGCGCTTTGTGAAACCGCTGGATGAAACGCTGATCCTGGAAATGGCTGCCCAACACGAAGTGCTGGTCACCATTGAAGAGAACGCCATTATGGGCGGTGCTGGCAGCGGCGTAAACGAAGTACTGATGGCACATCGTAAGCCCGTTCCGGTACTGAACATTGGCCTGCCTGATTTCTTCATTCCCCAGGGAACTCAGGACGAGGCTCGCGCCGAACTGGGCCTGAATGCCACCGGAATTGAGGCCAAAATCAAGGCCTGGCTGGCATAATCCCCCCCTCGCTCCTGCTATGCTTAATGAATAACACGCTAAGCAGGAGCGAATTTATGCAATACAACACCTTAGGAAAAACAGACCTTCGGGTCTCCCGCCTTTGTCTGGGCTGCATGACGTTTGGCGAACCCAATCGCGGCAATCACGCCTGGACGCTACCGGAAGAAAGTAGCCGTCCGATAATCAAACATGCCCTTGAGGGCGGTATTAACTTTTTTGATACCGCCAACAGCTACTCCGCTGGCAGCAGCGAAGAGATTGTCGGTCGCGCGCTGCGTGATTTTGCCCGCCGCGAAGATGTCGTGGTCGCCACCAAGGTTTTTCATCAGGTTGACGACCTGCCGGAAGGATTATCCCGCGCACAAATCCTGCGCTCAATCGACGATAGCCTCAGACGTCTGGGTATGGACTATGTCGACATCCTGCAAATTCACCGCTGGGATTACAACACACCTATTGAAGAAACGCTGGAAGCGCTGAACGACGTCGTTAAAGCCGGTAAAGCGCGCTATATCGGCGCCTCATCCATGCACGCTTCGCAGTTTGCTCAGGCGCTGGCCTTACAGAAACAACACGGCTGGGCGCAGTTCGTTAGCATGCAGGATCACTACAACCTGATTTACCGCGAAGAAGAACGTGAAATGCTGCCGCTTTGCTATCAGGAAGGTGTGGCGGTGATCCCATGGAGTCCGCTGGCGCGTGGTCGCCTGACGCGCCCGTGGGGAGAAACGACGGCACGTCTGGTTTCTGATGAAGTCGGTAAAAATTTGTACAACGAGAGCGATGAAAACGATGCGCAAATTGCCGCACGGCTGGCCGGTATCAGTGAAGAATTAGGCGTCACGCGTGCACAGGTTGCGCTGGCCTGGCTACTGAGTAAACCCGGTGTGGCCGCGCCGATTATCGGTACGTCGCGTGAGGAACAGCTGGATGAGTTGCTTAATGCGGTGGATTTAACGCTGAAACCAGAGCAGGTAGCCGAGCTGGAAACGCCGTACAAACAGCATCCGGTGGTGGGATTTAAATAAGCATTGGCGATTGCTAATTGTAGGCCGGATAAGCATAGCGCACCCGGCGATGGCGCGACGCTTATCGGGCCTACAACAGCCCCCAAAAGGGTTAAATAATCCCTACCGGCCAGTGATGGCCGATAAAATAGAGGATCCCGGCAGAAAGTATCCCGGCCACAATATCATCGATCATGATCCCCGTACCGCCATGCACGTTGCGATCAAACCAGCGGATCGGCCACGGCTTCCACATATCCAGGATACGGAAAATCACAAAACCCGCGGCAACCCACCGCCAGTCGTTGGTTGGTAGCGCCATCAGGGTTATCCACATCCCGACAAACTCGTCCCAGACAATGCTGCCGTGATCGTGCACGCCCATATCTTTCGCCGTTTGATGGCACAGATAAACGCCAATACAGATAGACAACATGACCACCAGCGAATACAGCTGCCACGGCAGAAAGGTCATTAAATACCAAAATGGGATCGCCGCCAGCGATCCCATCGTGCCAGGAACAATTGGACTCAGTCCGCTGCCAAAACCGGTGGCCAACAGGTGCCACGGGTTGCGCATACTCAGGCGACTTTTGGCGACATCTTTTTTAAGGCGCGGCAAAATGGTCATATCCTTTCCAGTCGAACGTGACGGGCTTTCCATCACGCGTAAAATGAATGCCTTCCACATCCGCGCTCATCTGCCCGATACAGGTAAACGGTGTGCCAAGATGTCCCAGCGCCACGTCCAGCGCGCCACGGTTAATTTCCGGTACGGTAAAGCATAACTCATAATCTTCACCACCCGAGAGCGCCCAGCGCAGCGCCTGTTCCGATTCCACGTGTTGGGCAAATGCCGGAGAGTAAGGCAGCGCATCAACGTTAACCCGCGCGCCGCAGCCGCTGGCATTAACGATATGCCCCAGATCGGAGATCAGGCCGTCGGAAATATCGATAGCGGCGCTCGCCAGATCGCGCAGGGCTTGTCCCTGCAGGATGCGCGGCGTTGGCCGCAGATGACGTTTAAGCAGATAGTCCGCGTCTTTTGCATCTCCAACCTGCAACCGATTCTGTAAAATCGCCAGCCCCGCCGCGCTGTCTCCCGGCGTACCGGTAACATAAATCCAGTCTCCCGGTTTCGCTCCGGAGCGTTTTAAGGCCCGTCCTACAGGGACGTAGCCATGGATACCCAACGTCATCGACAGTGGCCCACGCGTGGTGTCACCGCCAATCAGCTGCATATCATAGTAATTCAGCAGTTCAAACAGGCCATCGCTGAAGGCTTCAAGCCAGGCTTCATCGACGTCAGGTAACGTGAGCGCTAACGTCAGCCATGCAGGGTCCGCCCCCATCGCCGCCAGATCGCTCAAATTCACCGCCAGCGCTTTCCAGGCGAGATCGGTCGGATCAATGTCAGGGAGGAAGTGGTTACCAGCTACCAGCGTATCGGTACTGATCGCCAGCGTCTGTTTTTCAGGGATGTTCAGAAGTGCGCAATCGTCACCAATACCGGTTTCGACATCAAGACGAGAGGTTCTTACGCGGTCAAAATAACGGGCAATCAGGGAAAATTCGCCGCATGCCATACGTTATGCCTCAGCAGAAAAAAAAGAAAAAGCCGGGGATAGCGGAAACATGTTCCACCATCCGACCGGCCTCGGAATTACTTTTTGTTGGGGCGAATCACAGGTGCTGCTTTATCCAGTACGCCGTTGACGAATTTGTGGCTGTCTTCAGCGCCGAAGGTTTTCGCCAGTTCAATCGCTTCGTTGATGGCCACTTTGTATGGCACATCGCTACGTTTAGACAGTTCAAACAGCGCAATACGCAGCACGGCTTTTTCTACCTGACCCAGCTCTTCCAACAGGCGAGACAGGTAAGGCTTCATTAAGCCATCCAGGTACGCGCTGTTAGTCGCCACCCCGGACAGCAGTTCACGGAAATACAGAACGTCGACATCTTTTACGTCCTGTTCCGCCAGGAACTGGTATTCAACATCAGCGATGTCGTTCTGGGACAACTGCCAGGAGTAGAGCGCCTGGACGGCACACTCACGGGCGCGGCGACGAGCAGCAGGTTTCACGGATTTCCCCTTACAAAAATCAGGCCTTGATGGCTTTCAATACATTAATCATTTCAAGCGCAGTCAGTGCAGCTTCTGCGCCTTTGTTGCCGGCTTTAGTGCCAGCACGTTCGATGGCTTGTTCAATACTTTCGGTGGTCAGAACACCGAAGGCTACCGGAATGCCGCTGTCCTGAGCGACATGCGCCAGGCCATTGCTTGCACCGCCAGCCACATATTCGAAGTGCGCGGTACCGCCACGGATCACCGTACCGAGCGCAATCACCGCGTCGTATTTACCGGTTTTCGCCAGAGCGTCAGCCGCCAGCGGCAGCTCATAGGCACCTGGAACCCAAACAACGGTAATGTTTTCATCTTTAACCTGACCAATACGTTTCAGGGCGTCGATCGCACCTTCCAGCAGGCTGTCATTGATAAAGTTGTTGAAACGCGCAATGGTGATGGCGACGTGAGCGTCCGGGGTAGCAACGTTAGCTTCAATAATGTTCATATTCTTCCTTCGGGTTCGATTTATAGCCCCGTAAGGGGGGCGGATTTTATCATAATATTCTGTGCGCTGCTTCCTCTAAATCAGAAAGCCTCACGCAGTCGTTAAATGCAGGCAAACGTCCGGGCCCACCTGGCGTATCTCATTGAATTTGAAATGGGGGGCGTCAACCAGTTTCTCAAGGCCTGGAAGCACACATAATCCTCGCGCATCGCTGCCTAACAGTTTAGGCGCAACATACACGATTAGCTCATCGACCACGCCGGCCTGCAATAACGCGCCAGCAAGCGTTGGGCCTGCTTCAACCCAAATACTGTTAATTTGCTGTTTGCCCAGTTGCATCATCAGCACCACCAGATCCAGATGCCCGTTATGTTCCGGTACCTTCAGGCTACGCACCGTTTCCGGCCAGCTGCGAGGGTCGTCTTCAGTCCGGACAATCCAGGTTTCTCCAGGCTGTTGCACAATACGGTGCTCCGGCGTGACCTGATTCTGGCTATCCAGAACAATGCGGATTGGCTGGCGCAGCTCTTCCTGCGGGTAACTCGCCTGAGTTGATTCCCCAAGCTCCGACCAACGCACGGTAAGCTGAGGGTCGTCTGCCAGCACAGTAGCACTGCTGGTTAAAATGGCATGGCTTTGCGCGCGCAAGCGTTGCACATCGCGGCGCGCCTGTGGTGAGGTAATCCACTGGCTTTCACCGCTGGCCATCGCCGTACGGCCATCAAGCGACGCGCCAAGCTTAAGCTGCAGATACGGGAATCCCGTACGCATGCGCTTGAGAAAGCCTTTATTCAATTGCTCAACTTCGCTCATCATCAGCCCGTGGCTGACGTCGATGCCCGCCTGCTGCAAACGGTAGAGCCCACGTCCTGCGACCTGCGGATTGGGATCCTGCATCGCCGCAACCACACGCGATACACCCGCCGCAATCAGCGCATCGCAACACGGCGGCGTGCGACCATGATGACTACAGGGTTCAAGCGTCACATAGGCCGTTGCCCCTTGCGCTTTTTCTCCAGCCATCCGCAGAGCATGAACTTCGGCATGCGGTTCGCCCGCACGGTGATGATATCCTTCACCGACGATCTCCCCATCTTTCACAATCACGCAGCCCACGTTGGGGTTGGGGTGAGTGGTAAAACGTCCGCGCGCAGCAAGCTTCAGCGCGCGCGCCATGTATAATTCATCCTGCATGGCTTAGTCCTGTAGGCGAGCAATCTCCTCGCCAAATTCTTTGATATCTTCGAAACTCCGGTAAACCGAAGCAAAGCGGATGTAGGCGACTTTATCGAGTTTTTTCAACTGCTCCATCACCAGGTTGCCAATCATCTTGCTCGGCACCTCACGCTCGCCAGTCGCACGCAGTTGTGATTTGATATGGTTCAACGCCATTTCGACGTCATCAGAGCTGACCGGACGTTTCTCAAGCGCTCTGAGCATGCCGCTGCGCAGCTTATCTTCATTAAAGGGTTCACGCACATCGTTGCTTTTCACAACGCGCGGCATAACTAGTTCAGCCACTTCAAAAGTGGTGAAACGTTCGTTACAGACCAGACACTGCCGACGGCGGCGTACTGAGGAGCCCTCGCCGACAAGACGAGAGTCAATTACCTTAGTGTCTACGGCGAAACAGAATGGGCAATGCATACGGCGTCCTGTACCTCAGTGGTTGACCGGAATCTATTTTACCCTGAACTGGCGTGACAACAAAGGCGCAACGCTTTTGAGACAAAGGATCGATGCCTTCGCGCTCAGTGCGCACTACCATTATGCTATCGCGACAATAAAGGAAGTAATCACAATGACAAGACGTTACCTAAGAATTCTCCTGGTGGGAAGTCTCTTTAGCCTAAGCGCCTGCGCACAGCAAAGCGAAGTACGCCAGATGCATCAAAGCGTTAGCACGTTGAATAAAGAGATGACGCAGCTAAATCAGGAAACGGTAAAAATTACTCAACAAAATATGTTGAACGCAAAATCAACCAGCGGCGTCTATCTGCTGCCAGGTTCCAAAACCCCTGCCCGACTGGACAGCCAGATAGGCACGTTACGTATGTCGCTGATAAATATTGCGCCGAACGCCGACGGTACGCGCCTGACGCTGCGGATTCAGGGTGAATCCAACACGCCTTTACCCGCCTTTAGCGCCACCGTCGAATACGGGCAAATTCAGGGCACCACGGACAACTATCAGGAAGTGAACGTTCACAACCAATTGGTCAACGCCCCGGCAAGTATTCTTGCCCCCAGTGATGTAGACATTCCATTGCAGTTAAACGGACTGTCTCCAGATCAGTTAGGTTTTGTTCGCATCCACGACATCCAACCTGTTAGTCAATAAACTTTTTGCGGAACGTTTTTGTGCGTTCCGCAACATCACTCCCGCCCATTTTGTTACTCCTCTGACATAAGCGATATTTCCGGTAAAACTTGGCAACATTCACCGGAGCCAGTACAATTCGCCGCCTAAAGTACGCAAACGTGAACGCAATCGATTACGCAAATGATAGAACTGTGAAACAAAACATATTTTTGTGAACAATGATTTTTATAATAGGCACCGAAGAAACACGAAATATTTCTACACAAAATCATGCAAGACGCATCAAGGCGGCAACTGCGTGAATCCCTGGAGCTTACATCAGTAAGTGACAGGGGTGAGCAAAGGCAGCCAACAAAGAGGCGGCTTGAAGGATGAAGTGTATAGAAACGCAAATTGCGCATTTTTCTATCCCGAAAGGGATTTCAAACAGTGGCATACATATGAAAAAAACATTACTTGCAGCCGGTGCAGTGCTGGCGCTCTCCTCGTCTTTTACTGCCAACGCAGCAGAAAATGACAAACCGCAATATCTGTCCGACTGGTGGCACCAGAGCGTTAACGTGGTGGGTAGCTATCACACCCGTTTCTCTCCGAAACTGAACAACGACGTGTATCTGGAATACGAAGCATTTGCCAAAAAAGACTGGTTTGATTTCTATGGCTACATCGATATTCCGAAAACCTTCGACTGGGGTAACGGCAACGATAAAGGTATCTGGTCTGACGGTTCCCCGCTGTTTATGGAAATCGAACCGCGTTTCTCCATCGACAAGCTGACCGGCGCTGACCTGAGCTTTGGTCCGTTCAAAGAATGGTATTTCGCCAACAACTACATCTACGATATGGGTGATAACAAAGCCAGCCGCCAGAGCACCTGGTATATGGGTCTGGGTACCGATATCGATACCGGTCTGCCGATGGGTCTGTCCCTGAACGTCTATGCTAAATACCAGTGGCAGAACTATGGCGCATCCAACGAAAACGAGTGGGATGGCTACCGTTTCAAAGTGAAATACTTTGTGCCGATCACCCAGGTTTGGGGCGGCCAACTGACCTACATCGGCTTCACCAACTTCGACTGGGGCTCAGATTTGGGTGATGACCCGAACCGCACCAGCAACTCTATCGCTTCCAGCCACGTCCTGGCGCTGAACTACGATCACTGGCACTACTCCGTAGTCGCGCGTTACTTCCATAACGGCGGTCAGTGGAAAGGTGGGGATACTCTGAACTGGGGCGAAGGCGACTTCAGCGCGAAATCTACCGGTTGGGGTGGTTACCTGGTCGTAGGTTACAACTTCTGATCCAGACAATTTATCGCAAACAAGCCAGCTTAACCGCTGGCTTTTTTATGGCTGGTCTTCACAGCGTACTTTACGTAAAAAGTCACTTAGCGAACGATCCGCAGATTCGCGAAAGTGCCTGTCGAGTGGCGTGATCTTCAGGCATCGATCAACGCGAAAGCAACGATAATCATCACGCTTCTCGCACCAGCCAACCAGCAGCCAGTGCTCGCCCCAAAAAAATAATCCCAGCGGCTGAACGTCGCGCCAGGAGAGGTTCCCGGACTCATCGCGATAATGCAGCGCCAGCACCTGCTGAGCTGAAACCGCGCGATGTATGAGATCGAACGCACTGCGTGAATGCGGCTGATTACCAAAATCTGGCGCGAAAATCCGCGTTTGCTCGGCTCTGCGCCGACTCTCTAGCGGCAATATCGCCAACACTTTTTCCTGTGCTGATTCCAGCGCCTGTGAGAGTGAATCCCCGCCCCATGTTTTCAGCAACCGAATCGCTACCATCAACGCTTCTGATTCGTGCTGGGTTAGCATCAACGGCGGCAGATCAAACCCCGCCATTAAGCGGTATCCACTACCCACTTCGCCTTCAATGGGCACGCCGGATAAAGAGAGATCGCGGATATCGCGATAAATCGTCCGTTCAGACACCTCCAGACGTTCTGCCAGCAGCGCCGCCGTTGTCACTCGCCTGCCACGCAGGATTTGTACAATCTGAAACAAGCGGTCGGCGCGTCTGGTCATATTAATCGTCAGTCCTGAAAAAATTACGCGGGTTGATGTAAACCAACGCGATTGCCTTCGCTGTCAGTAAACAGCGCAATCGTGCCAATGTCTTGCCCCAGTTCAAGCGGGCCAAACACGCACTGGCCGCCAGCGATGGCGACGCGTTCAAGCGTTGCAGCCAAATCGTCCGTATGCAGGTAAATAATAGCGCCCTGCGCTGAAGGCGTAATACCGTCAAATTTAGCCAGCGCCCCGCCGGGAGCGGGATCCTGATGCGGAAATACGGCCAGCTCAGCGCAGTCCATGTTCTCCCGACGCAAAGAAACCTGCATCACTGGTTCATAAAAAGCGATGGCGCGATCCATTTGTGCTACGGGGATTTCAAACCAATTAATTACGTTGCTCATACTTCCTCCTGCCTGTGTGGGTAATCTCAGAAGGACTATAAGACAGTGCTACTGACAGCATACTGTCAGTAGTGTTTGCAAAAAAGGCCAGAGGTTACCCTCTGGCCCGTTTCGGGCGCATGTTGCCATGCGGCGACGAGTTACGCCCACAGTGCACTACTTCCTTCTACGCCACCAACCTAAAAACAGACTGGTTGCGATTCCGACCAGCGTTGGTGCTGCCAGATCGTGCCAAAAAATAATGCTTAACTCTGTGAGAGTCATATAGCCACCCTGGTTGCAATGGCAACGTTTCGCGGCTATCCTGAACTTGTCTAGGGTTAGGATCGCCCCCGTAACGTCACCGGTGAATACCGAACAATGTACGGGGGTTTTCTCTTTCCAGCGACAAGGCCACCGGGGATCAAGCCCCCGTAACACTGCGCCTCACCGGGTCATTCCGGCTTGCCGATGATTCTACTCCACCTGCTAATATCCACACGAAATCAACGCACTACAGGCAAAAAAAATCCCGACCTTACGATCGGGATTCCAGTATCTTCACTCTTAATGGTTAAGGAAGAATCGACGGTTGATCCGCCCCTTCTTTCTCGACCTTCTGCTGCAGCATATGCTCACGCTTCATACCCAGCTTCAGCGCCAGCGCCGATGCCACGTAGATAGAAGATGCGGTACCGATGGAAACACCGATCAGCATCGTCAGCGAGAAGCCTTCCAGTACCGGACCACCGAACAGGAACAGCATAAGAATAACCATCAACGTTGTACCGGACGTAATCAACGTACGGTGCAGCGTTTGAGTCAGTGACACGTTAAAGATTTCGTAAGGCGTACCGCGACGAATTTTGCGGAAGTTTTCACGAATACGGTCAGATACAACGATACTATCGTTCAGCGAGTAACCGATTACCGACATCAGTGATGCGACGATAGTCAGGTCAATCTCGATATGGAACAACGACAGGATCCCCAGCGTGATAATCACGTCGTGCGCCAGAGCAATAACCACCCCTGCCGCCAGTCGCCACTCAAAGCGGAAACCGACGTACACCAGGATAGAGATCAGCGCCGCCATCAGCGCCATCGCACCGGTTTGCGCCAGATCAGCCCCCACGCTCGGACCCACGAATTCAATTCGCTTCACCGCGGCGTTTTGGTTGGTGGATTCGTTAATCACACTCAACACTTTGCTGCCCAGCACCTGACCGCCGTCTGCACCTTCAGTTGGCGGCATACGTACCATAATGTCGTGGCTGCTGCCGAAGTTCTGCAAAAGCGGATCAACAAAGCCCGCTTTCTCCAGCGCATCGCGCATCACGTCCATATCGGCCGGTTTTTCCAGCGTGATTTCAATAACCGTACCGCCGGTGAAATCGAGACCCCAGTTAAACCCGCGTACGCCCATCACCACGATGGCCGCAATCAGCAGGAAACCTGAAATGCCGAAAGCCCAGTAGTCCCAGCGCATAAAGTCCCAGACTTTACGGCCGTGGTTCAATTGTTCAACAGTATATTCCTGTGCCACTTCGCACTCCTCAGATTGACAGCTTTTTGACGCGCTTGCCGCCATACAACAGGTTTACGATGGCACGTGTACCGACAATCGCGGTAAACATCGACGTCGCCACACCAATACCGGTAGTAATCGCGAACCCTTTAATTGCCCCGGTGCCAACTGCGTACAGGATGATGACCTTGATCAGCGTCGTAATGTTCGCATCGAAGATGGAGCTAAATGCGCCCGCATAACCTTCGTTGATGGCCTGCTGCACCGAACGCCCGTTACTCAACTCTTCTTTGATACGTTCGTTGATCAGTACGTTCGCATCGACCGCGACGGCAAGGGTTAAGACGATCCCCGCAATCCCCGGCATACTCAGCGTAGCGCCCGGCAGCAGCGACATAATACCGACAATCAGCACCAGGTTAGCAATCAGCGCACTGGTCGCAATCAGACCGAACTTCTTATAGAAGAAGATCATGAACAGGATAGACACCACCAGACCGGCCAGACATGCTTCCAGACCCTGTTTAATGTTCTGCATACCCAGGGTTGGGCCGATGGTACGTTCTTCCACAATCTGAATCGGCGCAATCAACGCACCGGCACGTAACAGCAGAGAAAGCTGACGCGCTTCGTTCGGGTTGTTGATACCGGTGATACGGAAGCTGTTGCCCAGGCGAGACTGGATATTGGCAATGTTAATCACCTCTTCCTGTTTCACCAGTACTGCACGACCGTTAGCATCTTTCTTACCGCTGTCTTTGTACTCCACGAACAGGGTCGCCATCGGCTTACCGATGTTGTCCTTGGTGAAGTTGGACATGATGTTACCACCCGCGCTATCCAGCGAGATGTTAACCTGCGGCTGATTGTATTCGTCCTGGCTGGAAGTGGAATCGGTGATATGGTCACCGGTCAGGATCACGCGTTTGTACAGCACAACCGGCTGACCTTCACGAGACTGTTTCACTTCCGAATCACCCGGTACACGCCCGGATGCCGCAGCGGACTGGTCAACGTTGGTGTTTACCAGACGGAACTCCAGCGTCGCGGTTGCGCCCAGAATTTCTTTCGCCCGCGCGGTATCCTGAATACCCGGCAGTTCGACCACGATGCGGTCAGCACCCTGACGTTGTACAACCGGTTCAGCAACACCCAGTTGGTTAACACGGTTACGCAGAATGTTGATGTTCTGCTGTACCGCGTACTCACGGGCTTCGCTCAGACGCGCATCAGTCATTACCGCACGCAGTGCATTGCTGCCCTGGCTGGAAATAACCAGATCCTGGTGACGCTTGCTCAGGTAAGAGATAGCTTCATCACGGGCGCTGCTATCACGGAAGGTGATGCTCAGACCGTAGTTATCTTCTTTGCGAACGGTAGTATAAGGAATGCCTTTTTCACGCAGATCGCTGCGCAGGCTATCAATATTTTGTTCCTGCAACTTACTCAACGCGGTGTCCATATCCACTTCCATCAGGAAGTGAACGCCGCCACGCAGGTCAAGACCGAGTTTCATCGGTTCTGCATGAATGGCTGCCAGCCAGCGCGGGGTTGCCGGAGCAAGGTTAAGCGCCACGACGTATTGATCGCCCAATACGCCCATTAATACTTCACGTGCGCGCAGTTGGGTATCAGTGGAGTCGAAGCGCGCGAGAATAGCACCCTCTTCCAGAGCCACAGACTTAGGTGTGATTTTATCTTCTTGTAACGTTTTCTGGACCTGGATCAGCGTTTGCTCACTGGCGGCGGCACCGCGCACGCCAGTGATTTGAACAGCCGGATCCTCACCATACAGGTTGGGAAGCGCATAGAGCAGACCGACGACAATAACGACGATCAGCATGACATACTTCCACAAAGGATAACGGTTTAACACGGCAGTTCCCTTTGGGAAAACAATAAATTACAGCGCCTTCATGGTGCCTTTCGGCAGAACGGCAGCTACGAAATCACGTTTAATAACCACTTCAGTGGTGTCGTTCAGCGCGATAGCGATGTAGCCGGATTCTGCTACTTTGGTCACGCGACCCACCAGACCACCGTTGGTAAGCACTTCATCGCCTTTCGCAATGGAGTTCATCAGGTTTTTGTGTTCTTTGGTACGCTTTTGCTGCGGGCGCAGGATCATGAAGTAGAAAATCAGACCAAACACCACCAGCATCAGAATCAGAGACATCGGGCTGCCCTGCGCCGGAGCACCTGTTGCCGCTACCGCATCAGAAATAAAAAAGCTCATTCAAATTCCCTCATTATTAAAATTAATCAACGTTCACAGGTGGAACTGGTCTACCCTGACGTTGGTAAAAATCGGTCACGAAGCTCTCTAATTTACCCTCTTCAATAGCCTTGCGTAAACCCGCCATCAAACGCTGGTAGTAGCGAAGGTTATGAATCGTGTTGAGTCGCGCGCCCAATATTTCGTTGCAACGGTCAAGATGATGCAAGTATGCGCGCGAATAATTGCGACAGGTGTAGCAATCACACTCAGCATCGAGCGGACTGGTGTCGCTTTTATGTTTCGCGTTACGAATTTTTACCACGCCGTCAGTCACAAACAAATGACCATTACGGGCATTTCGCGTTGGCATCACGCAGTCAAACATATCGATACCGCGACGCACGCCTTCAACCAGATCTTCTGGTTTACCGACGCCCATCAGGTAACGCGGTTTATCAGCCGGAATCTGCGGGCAAACATGCTCCAGAATGCGGTGCATATCTTCCTTCGGTTCACCAACAGCCAAACCGCCGACAGCGTAGCCATCAAAGCCGATATCTACCAGACCTTTGACGGAGATATCACGTAAATCTTCGTAAACACTGCCCTGAATGATGCCAAAAAGCGCATTTTTGTTGCCGAGGCTATCAAAACGGTCACGGCTGCGCTTCGCCCAACGCAAAGACATCTCCATCGAGCGTTTAGCATAGTCCCAGTCGGCAGGATACGGTGTACATTCGTCGAAGATCATCACGATATCGGAACCGAGATCGTATTGAATCTCCATCGACTTCTCAGGATCGAGGAAAATCGGATCGCCGTTGATCGGGTTACGGAAATGCACGCCTTGTTCGGTTATCTTACGGATGTCGCCCAGACTGAATACCTGGAAGCCACCAGAATCGGTGAGGATTGGGCCTTTCCACTGCATGAAATCGTGCAGATCGCCGTGCAGCTTCATGATTTCCTGACCCGGGCGCAGCCACAGGTGGAAAGTGTTGCCGAGGATGATCTGTGCGCCGGTCGCTTCAACTTCTTCCGGCGTCATACCTTTTACTGTGCCGTAAGTACCGACCGGCATAAAAGCAGGCGTTTCCACTACGCCACGATCAAAAACCAGGCGGCCGCGGCGAGCGCGACCGTCTGTGGTGTCCAGTTCAAATTTCATCTTCACTCCTGCGTCAGAAAAACAGTCCGACGTTTTAAACACTCATGCCGGAAACTTATTCCCCGACACGCTCAGAAATAGCCTGCGGATTGTACGTGATAAACATCGCATCCCCGTAACTAAAAAAGCGATATTCCGCTTTTACCGCTTCATGATAGGCGTGCATGGTGTTTTTGTAGCCAGCAAATGCGGAAACCAGCATGATCAGCGTCGATTCCGGCAGATGGAAGTTGGTCACCAACGCGTCTATCACTTTGTATTGATAGCCTGGATAGATGAAGATCTGCGTATCGCCGAAGAACGGTTCAATAAGGTCGTTTTTGGCTGCCTGCGCTGCGCTTTCCAGTGAACGTACGGAGGTGGTACCTACTGCAATCACGCGGTTGCCGCGGGCTTTCGCCGCCAGCACAGCATCAACCACATCCTGCGGCACTTCCGCATATTCGGAGTGCATAATGTGGTCTTCAATAGTGTCTACGCGCACCGGCTGGAAAGTACCCGCACCAACGTGCAGGGTGACGAACGCCATTTCAATGCCTTTATCGCGCAGTTTAGCCAGCAGCGGATCGTCAAAATGCAGACCCGCAGTCGGCGCAGCGACGGCACCCGGTTTTTCGCTGTACACGGTCTGGTACAGCTCGCGGTCGGCGTCTTCATCCGGACGGTCGATGTACGGCGGCAACGGCATATGGCCGATGGCGTTCAGAATATCCAGCACACTGCGTTCGTCGTTAAACTCAACTTCAAACAGCGCGTCATGGCGCGCCACCATCGTTGCTTTAATGCTTTCGTCATCGCCCAGCAGCAGCTCGGCGCCCGGCTTCGGCGCTTTTGAAGCACGAATATGCGCCAGAATACGTTTGTCATCCAGCATACGCTCGACCAGCACTTCAATCTTGCCGCCACTGGCTTTACGGCCAAACAGACGAGCCGGGATCACGCGGGTATTATTAAAGACCAGCAGATCTCCAGGGTTGAGCTTATCGAGCAAATCAGTGAAAGTACCGTGCGTCAGCGCGCCCGTCGGCCCATCCAGTGACAGCAAGCGGCAACTGCTGCGCTCAGCTTGCGGATAGTGGGCAATCAGGGATTCGGGTAATTCAAAGGTGAAATCGGTAACGCGCATGACACTGACTCAGACTAAAATAAGAGGCGGGTAGTCTAGTGCCGGGGCGTTCTCCCTGCAACCTTTACCCCTCAAGTTAAGAGACATAATCTATACACAAAATCATTCAAGATGCATCAAGGCGGCAACTGAATGAGTCCCCGGAGCTTACTCAAGTAAGTGACTGGGGTGAGTGACAAATCTGTCAGGAACAGATTTGAACGTCGCAAAGCGACGGCCCGTAAGGGCGAGTCTCAGGACGAGACGAGTAACTCAGCAGCCAACAAAGAGGCAGTTTGAAGGATGAAGTGGATATGAATTTTCTTGCACACCTGCACCTGGCCCACCTTGCCGATAGCTCGCTTTCCGGCAATCTGCTGGCCGATTTTGTCCGGGGTAATCCCCAAACGCACTATTCGCCCGACGTGGTGGAAGGCATCTTCATGCACCGTCGCATCGACGTAATGACCGATAACCTGCCACAGGTGCGTGAAGCCAAGGAGTGGTTTCGTAGCGAAACGCGTCGCGTCGCACCGATTACACTGGACGTCATGTGGGATCATTTTCTGTCGCGCCACTGGTCGGAAATCTCTCCCGATTTCCCGCTGACGGATTTTGTGCGCTACGCGCACACCCAGGTTGCCACTATTCTGCCAGAATCACCGCCGCGCTTTATTAATCTGAACAATTATATGTGGTCAGAGAAATGGCTTGAGCGCTATCGCGACATGGATTTTATCCAGAACGTACTCAACGGCATGGCCAGTCGCCGTCCACGTCTCGATGCCCTACGCGACTCATGGTATGACCTCAATACGCATTACGATGCGTTAGAAGAACGATTCTGGCAGTTTTATCCGCAAATGATGGACCAGGCGCGGCGTAAAACCCTTTGATTGTAGCCCGCATGACGCGCCGGATAAGCAGTAGCCGTCATCCGGCAAAAGATTGATAGACAAAACCTGTCTCATTGATTGCCAGCGCCTCTTTGTCTTATTCCCGAACACTCTCTATACTGGCCCGCGTTGCGTTCCAAAAACCCCTTAACTTTGCAGGAGAATTATATGGTACTGGTAACTCGTCAGGCTCCGGATTTCACAGCAGCTGCGGTACTGGGTAGCGGTGAGATTGTTGATAACTTCAACTTCAAACAGCATACCAACGGTAAAACCACCGTTCTGTTCTTCTGGCCGATGGACTTCACCTTCGTTTGCCCGTCTGAACTGATCGCATTCGACAAGCGTTACGAAGAATTCCAGAAACGTGGCGTTGAAGTGGTTGGCGTTTCTTTTGACTCTGAATTTGTCCACAACGCATGGCGTAACACCCCTGTCGACAAAGGCGGCATCGGTGCAGTGAAATACGCAATGGTTGCTGACATCAAACGCGAAATCCAGAAAGCCTACGGCATCGAGCACCCGGAAGCGGGCGTTGCTCTGCGTGGTTCTTTCCTGATCGACGCTAACGGCGTTGTTCGTCACCAGGTGGTTAACGACCTGCCGCTGGGTCGTAACATCGACGAAATGCTGCGTATGGTTGACGCGCTGCAGTTCCACGAAGAACACGGCGACGTTTGCCCGGCACAGTGGGAAAAAGGTAAAGAAGGTATGAACGCCTCTCCGGACGGCGTAGCAAAATACCTGACTGAAAACGTTTCCAGCCTGTAATTGGCATGAATCGAAAAAAGGCCGCAAAAGCGGCCTTTTTTATTGGCTCTGACCCGTCCGTTAAAACGCGAAGCAGGAACAACCGAGCGCACCCCAGAAGGCCCGGTCATCTGACACAGGAATCCCCGATTTACGCGCTATATCATGCTGATGACCGTGTACGCCGCAGCTGCCACAGCACTGATGCATCTGCACCATTGCGCCAATTTTTGCCGCAGCAGGAGGCGCTGAGCGATAGTGCCCCGGCACCTTCACTACCGGCGACCAGTCAGGTACAACCGGGATGGCCGGCGGTGCCAGTGGGGTGAAATGTCCGGCGGCATAAACAACCTTGCCGTCGACAATCGTCATCACCGACTCAATGCCTTTGATCTCTTCTTCCGGCACGCTGAAATAGTCTTTTGACAGCACCACCAGATCTGCCAGTTGATCCTTTTCAATACGCCCTTTCTTACCCTGCTCGCTGGAGAACCAGGCACTGCCTGCTGTCCACAGTTCCAGCGCCACATCGCGCGCCAGACGGTTGTTATCATCATACATCGCCATACCGCCAACGGTGCGTCCTGATACCAGCCAGTACAACGCTGTCCACGGGTTGTAACTTGCCACGCGCGTAGCATCGGTACCCAGGCCAACCGGCACATCAGCCGCCAGCATTTTCGCCACCGGCGGCGTATGTTTAACCGCCTCTTTGCCAAAGCGATCGATAAAATACTCGCCCTGGAATGCCATACGGTGCTGAACTGCAATGCCACCGCCCAGCGCTTTTACCCGCTCGATGTTGCGTTCAGTAATCGTTTCGGCGTGATCGAAGAACCAGTGCAGGCCATTGAACGGGATGTCACGGTTCACCTTCTCAAACACGTCGAGCATGCGGCTGATGGATTCATCGTAGGTGGCATGCAGGCGGAACGGCCAACGATGTTCCACCAGGTGGCGCACCACGCGCTCCAGTTCCTCTTCCATCCCTTCCGGTAAATCCGGGCGTGGCTGCAGGAAATCTTCGAAGTCAGCCGCCGAGAAGACCAACATTTCCCCTGCCCCGTTAGCACGATAGAAATCGGTTCCCTGCCCGGGTTTGAGCATATCCGTCCAGCGCTCAAAGTCTTCCACTTCCTGCTTCGGACGCTGGGTAAACAGGTTGTAGGCAATACGCACCGTCATCTGCTGGTTCGCGTGCAGTTGCTCGATGATCTCGTAATCTTCCGGGTAGTTCTGGAAGCCGCCGCCGGCATCGATGGCGCTGGTCAGCCCCAGTCGGTTCAGTTCACGCATAAACTGGCGGGTCGAGTTAACTTGCATCTCTAACGGCAGTTTTGGCCCTTTCGCCAGCGTCGAATAGAGGATCATGGCGTTCGGTTTGGCTATCAACATTCCGGTTGGATTGCCGTTGCTGTCACGCACAATCTCACCGCCCGCCGGATCCGGCGTCGCTTTGGTGTAGCCGACGGCTTTCAACGCAGCGCGGTTCAGCAAAGCCCGGTCGTAGAGATGCAGAACAAAAACCGGGGTATCCGGAGCAGCTTCATTCAGTTCTTCCAGGGTTGGCATGCGCCGTTCGGCAAACTGAAACTCGCTCCAGCCGCCGACCACCCGCACCCATTGCGGAGACGGCGTCCGATCGGCTTGCTCTTTGAGCATGCGCAGCGCATCTGCGAGCGATGGGACACCTTCCCAGCGCAGCTCCAGGTTGTAGTTCAACCCACCGCGAATGAGGTGCAGGTGCGAATCATTTAAACCCGGGATCACGGTGTGTCCCTGCAGATCGACAATCTGCGTACCGTCGGTCGCAAAGCTCATTACCCGATCGTGACTACCCGTCGCGAGGATCTTCCCGTTAGCGATCGCCACCGCCTCTACCTGCGGGCTTTGCTTTTCGAGAGTATGAATTTTTCCGTGAGTCAGAATCAGTGTGGCAGTTTGAGACATAACAATCTCCTGAGAAACCGGTCAGGCTTTTTTCAGCCATCCGGCAAACAGACGGGTTACGATGGGCATCCACAACCAGACCACCAGCGCAACCACACAGGCATCATTAATCAGATGCAGGAGTAACGAGCCTTTCATTGAAGGCAGCAGAATGCCGGTCAGCCACGGCACCAGGTTGGTACTGGGGAAAATCACCAGCAGCGTTATCAAAAACTGCTTCCAACGTTTGGGCTGACGTACATGGGGGGCTGGCGGCGTAAACCAGAAGGCCGCTTCGGTGCGCACTTCTGTTTTATCGCCTTCGGCCAGCAGCGGCGCAATTTCCTCAACCAGCTCCCGGCGCGTATCAGATTGAGTCCAGTTATACAGATGCTCAAGGGTGTCGAAGCGAATGATGATGTTCCACAGATTTTGTCCATCTGTGGGTCGAATGACATTCGCCCCAAGATGTCCGGGAAACTCGGCGGCCAGCGGCATGATTTTCCCCAACCACTGCTCATAACGCTGCGCCTGGTCAGGCCGCAGGGTGTGAGTAATTACCAACGTCACATGTTTGTTCTGCGCCATGAAAGGTTCCTTGCTAAAGGGAAATTGACCTGCTTAAGCCATGAAAGCAATACACAATTATTCGTGAAACATCGAGGCGGCAAGATTGTGTAGCCCCGGTCACTTACATAAGTCAGTGACCGGGGTACGCAAACTAAGCCATCAAAGAGGCAACATGAAAGATGGCGTGTATTCAGGCTTTACGTTCCGGCGCGCCATGCACCATGGTATACGCGTAATCCACACCCATACCGTAGGCGCCGCTGTGTTCACGCACCAAATCCATAACGGCGTCGTAGGTTTCTTTGCGGGACCAGTCGCGCTGGTACTCAAGAAGAACCTGTTGCCAGGTCACAGGTACAGCACCCGCCTGCACCATGCGATCGATGGAACGTTCATGGGCATCCACCGACGTGCCGCCTGAAGTGTCTGTTACCACATACACTTCGTAGCCCGCTTCCAGCGCCATCAGCGCCGGGAAGGTCAGGCACACTTCGGTCCACAACGCGGAAATAATCAGTTTTTTACGCCCGGTCGCTTCTACCGCCTTAACAAAGGCTGCATCTTCCCAGGAGTTCATCGAGGTGCGTTCAATCGGTTTCACATCAGGATGAACAGCTAACAATTCCGGCCAGATATATCCGCTAAAACTTTTCGTTTCTACTGAAGTATAAATTACTGGAACATTGAATATTTTCCCGGTTTTGGCTAATGCAACGGTATTATTTTTCAATGTCTGGCGATCAATATTCGCCACACCAAATGACATTTGCGGCTGATGGTCAATAAAAATTAGCGTAGAGTTTTGAGGGTCAATCAGTTCCCGAATAGACATAGCACACCTTCTTAATCAATAAGTTAAAAGGTAACGGTCTGTATCTGCCGTCAGCAGCAGGATCCTGAATCAGAAAGCTTGTTGAGTATAGCGGGAAATTTCTAACGAGTTATTAAAGAAAACTTACCGTCCTGTGAAACTATTCGTTCTGTGTTGCGATATATCCTAAACAACATCAAAAAAATGCGCATGACTCATCTAATTTATTCACTGGCATTGTTTTTCTCCATTCGGTAAAACAGAGAGGTTTAATTTTCAGGATATTTTCTGCTTATGCGCCTCAATCTGGATGTTCTGCTGATCCTCGACGCACTCGACAAACAGGGGTCATTTGCTGCGGCGGCCGAATCGCTGTTTAAAACCCCTGCGGCACTCAGCTATATGATTCAGAAGCTGGAAAGCGATCTGAACATCGAATTGCTTGACCGTTCCGGACACCGGGCAAAATTCACCGACACCGGACGGATGATGCTGGAAAAAGGGCGTCTACTGCTGAGTGCGGCAAAAGATCTCGAAAAGCAGGCAATACAGCTAAGTTCTGGCTGGGAAAAGGAGCTGGCAATAGCGCTCGATGATTCTTTTCCCTTTGCCGCGCTGCTACCTATTATTGATGAATTTCATGCACTTAATAAACAGACCCGTCTCAACTTCACCCACCATACGCTGGCGGGTTCATGGGAGGAGCTGACCCATAATGGAGCAGATATCATTCTGGGGGCGATTAATGAACCACCAACGTCAGCGGCCTGGTCCTACAAAATGCTCGGCACGCTGGACAATGTCTTTGTCGTCGCCCCAGGACACCCGCTGGCGAGCGCGCCTGATGACCTGACGAATGAGCAATTGTGTCTGCACCGGGCGATTGTTATCAGCGACAGCGCTCGCTTTTGCCACCCATTACAGACCAACCTGATGGATGAACAGGCGCAAATTCGCGTCGATGATTTCCACAGTAAGGTGATGCTGCTGCGGGCGGGAATGGGCTGCGGATTTCTCCCCCGCCACATTGCCAGCCCATGGATTGCCAGCGGTGAACTGGTGGAAAAGAAGGTTATCTCATTTCGTCAAAAAGACGTCGCCTATATGGCATGGCGCAATAGTAGCGAAGGACTGGCGCAGCGCTGGTGGCGAGACGCGCTGCTGGCCAGTGGGGAAATTGCGCGCTTGTATCAATGACTCATCCAGACTGAAGCCGATATTGCGGGCAGCGTCAGGATATCATCGACGAGTTGGCCTTTGCCCTCTTTGTGCTGCCATTGACTGACATTGAGCAACGGTGAGGCTGGCAGCACGACTTCACAAGCGTGGCCGCGGTTTATCGCCACCAACACGCGCTGGCGGTTTAGCACGCGTGCAAACACCACCACGTTATCCTCGGCGTAAATCACCTGGCACCCACCGTGGCGTAGCGCCTGGATCTGGTGACGTAATTTGGCCAGACGCTGATACAACGCCAGCAGGTCAGCGTCCTGTTTTTCAGGCTGCCACGGGAACGGTTTGCGACAAAAAGGATCGTTATTTCCATCCAGCCCCACTTCGTCGCCGTAGTAAATACAGGGCACGCCAGGCCAGGTAAACAGCCACACCACCGCCAGCGGTAACCGTGCAACGTCTTTACCAAGCAGAGATTTAAAACGGGCGGTATCGTGGCTGTCGAGCTGATTAAACATCCGCAACTGCTGCTGATGCGACAACCCCGCGCGGTAGTTATCCATCCACGCCATACAGGTCTGAGCGTCAATAGATTGTGGGTCGTATGAAATATCGGTATTGGCGAGGAATCCCCAGAGGGGGAAAGTAAAACCGCGATAGTTCATGGCGGCATCTTCCGCATCGGCCTGCAACCACTGACGCGCATCGCCAAAATGTTCACCCACCACATACGCCTCTGGCTGGGTTTCTTTCGCCGCCTGCGTAATTCCGGCGACATGCTGCAAGTTATTACGTGCGCCACCGGCCTCTCCCAGCATATGCACGACATCCAGACGCCAGCCGTCCATACTCCACGGTGCTTTTAGCCAGTGGCGAACAATGCTGTCTTCGCCACGATAAATTTCATTTACCAGGCTTTCAGAGGAAAAGTCCAGTTTGGGTAGGCTTGAGTACCCCAACCAGTCCAGCGCAACCCCATCATCAGAGAAATGGTACCAGTCGCGCCAGGGGGAGTGTGGGTTATGGCACGCCCCGTCCGTCCCGCGATGATGTCGGTCAAACCAGGCATGCGAATCGCCGCTATGGTTAAAGACACCGTCCAGAATCAGCCGCATGCCCTGCTGTTGCGTATTGTGACGCAGGCGCAGCAGCGCCCTGTCGCCGCCAAACTGCGGATCAACATGGCGGTAATCTTCAGTATCATATTTATGTACGCTCGGCGCGATAAACACCGGATTCAGATACAGCGCCGTTACCCCTAACGTCTTCAGATACGGCAGTTTCTCGCTGATGCCGCCCAAATCTCCGCCATAAAACGTCGAACCATCGGCCTGAGCCGTAAGCGGTTCATCCCATTCGCGCCGCACGATGTCGTGTCCGGCCGCGTGGTGGTAATAGACGTTATCCTGAGTCGCTTCACGCGACTGGCCGCGGGCAAAGCGATCCGGGAAAATCTGATAAAAAATCTGATCGGCAACCCACTGCGGACCGTTATCCGGTACATCAACAGCAAACTGCTCCAGACGCGCAGGCGGAAAGCGGTTGAATCCCTGCGGGGTGAACCACAACTGGCGATCGCGCCACAGTAATTTAAAGCTATAGCGTCGGCGGGACTGCCCGCTGGTAAGATCGATCGCCGCTCGCCACGCGTTCACGCCCGGCTGCGGTTGGCTACGCAGTTTGTGCATGCTCAGAGAAATTTCTTCGTTATCGTTTTCCGCGCGTAGCGTCACCCGCTGAGGAGGATTTTCCCCCGCCAGCCATAACGTAATCGTCAGTTGATCTTTGTTTTGCTTCACAAATGGGGCAACCGGAAGGTGCCAGGCGTTCAACATCACGTATCCCCTTTGATGATAATGACGACACCTTGCCATAGCGAAGTACAGGATCACTCATCATCTTAACGTTTATTGGGGGAGGAGTGCGGGGGAGGAGAAAATTACCGGGTAACGTCAGACTACCCGGTAAACAATGAATACTTATTGGCCATCAGGCAAATTGAAAGTAGGCTTTTCCAAATTTAGATGGGAGAGCGCTTCAGGCATACCACTGAACATAACTTGCGCTACATTATTAAAGTTATAGGTATTTTTATCGGCATTGGCAAAATGCTGTTGCATTGAACCGAGCAATGACACCATTTCGTTGAAAGCATTCTTGGCTGTCTCCTTGTCTTGACCACTTTTCATTTCACTGTATGCCTGATTGATGGCATATTTGAATATATTAAAGAAAGCAACTACATCGTCACCATCATTAAACAGATCTCCATTACCTTCAGCCATTTTATTTATGGTTTGTTGAAAATATGTTTGAGTGTTATTGGCTTCGCGATGCGCCCTCCTAAAAACCCCAAATGCTTCAAGACGTGTTGATTCATTACTTTGAGGCACATCGAGAGCAAGAATATTCCTAACACCTTTATTAATTAAGTCCCTATTTTCATAAGCTAAAGCTTTTCTCTGTTCCAGATTTAGCAAGGCATCCTTGCTGTGGTGAATACTAAAAAATTGCAGGATTTTATTCTTAAGTTGCAGGATTTTATCCTTAAGTGATTTTTTTTCTGGAACACTATTTTTCTTTACAACGTCGTTTTTTACCTTAGCGACATTCTCCGCTTGAATAGTTGCATTTTTCGCTACATGGCTCTTTGGATTACTCATTACCTTTGTTTCTGGCTGTAGAAGAACTTCACGTTTTAATTCCGACCTCCGCAAGTCTTCTGCTCCAGGGGGTGCAGGCCGTGGGGTATTCTGCACCGCAGCCTGCCCGTGCACATCTGTACGGAGCGGCACCTGCGGGCGGGTCTGCACCGACGCCTGCTTATGCACATCTGTACGGGGCGGCACCTGCGGGCGGGTCTGCACCGACGCCTGCTTGTGCACATCTGTACGGGGCGGTACCGGCGGAGGGGTCTGCACCGACACCTGCTTGTGCACATCTGTACGGGGCGGCACCGGCGGAGGGGTCTGCACCGACGCCTGCTTGTGCACATCTGTACGGGGCGGTACCGGCGGAGGGGTCTGCACCGACACCTGCTTGTGCACATCTGTACGGGGCGGCACCTGCGGGCGGATCTGCACCGACGCCTGCTTATGCACATCTGTACGGGGCGGCACCTGCGGAGGGGTCTGCACCGACGCCTGCTTGTGCACATCTGTACGGGGCGGCACCGGCGGAGGGGTCTGCACCGACGCCTGCTTGTGCACATCTGTACGGGGCGGCACCGGCGGAGGGGTCTGCACCGACGCCTGCTTGTGCACATCTGTACGGGGCGGCACCGGCGGAGGGGTCTGCACCGACGCCTGCTTGTGCACATCTGTACGGGGCGGCACCGGCGGAGGGGTCTGCACCGACGCCTGCGCGCGTACCGCTCCTGGTGAAGGTTTCGGCACACAAATCTCTATACTGGCCTTCTTTATACCGGCCTGTGGTAATGGCCGTGGTCCTTGTGATATTAAACCACTAATATTTGTGGGTGTTTGTCCACTATTTGCCACTCCAACTAATTTGTTAGTTTTAGAGTTAAAGACAGAAACCTCACATGTACTATTACCCCTAACTCCCGGGTTATTATGAGTTCTACTCTTTGTAGAGCAGTCTGCTGGAATATCATTTATACCCATAAAGTTCCTCATTTAATCTCATTAATAATAGTTATACTTTACAAGAAGGAATATAAAAACCATAAAGCAGCAGAAAAATAACATAAAAACCCTCATCAAACTTTCAAAAAACGCTCATAATAGTTTGATGGCAAACAAAGAAAATGATTATTATCTTTCATTATTAAACACTAAACATTCACCATGTTTATACAAATAAAAACGAAGTTGATTATTCAACTTCGTTTTTTAAATAAAGAGCAATTGCCAAATTCAACTACGAACCAACATTACCACCCAGTAAAAAAATTACTGCACTTCAGCCAGTTGGCGCTCGCGACGGCGTTTGAATACCCAGCCAGCAAGCAGCAGGAGAATCCACGCAAAACCGACGTACAGCGAAATGCGGGTATCCGGATGATAGCCAATCAGAGCGATGATAAAGACCAGGAAAATCAGGCCAACAACGGTCGTCGTTACCCCACCCGGTACTTTAAACTTCAGCGCTTTGACCTCTTCCGGCGGCAGACGACGACGGAAAGCAATCTGCGACAGCAGGATCATAATCCACACCCAAACCGTGGCGAACGTTGCCAGCGAAGCGATCACCAGGAAGACGTTTTCCGGCATGATGTAGTTAAGATACACCGAAAACAGCAGCGCGATGGTCATCACCATCACCGTAACCCACGGCACGCCACGACGCGACGTTTTGGCGAACATTTTCGGGGCACTGCCCTGCTCTGCCATACCGTGCAGCATACGCCCCACACCGAAGACGTCAGAGTTGATGGCCGACAGCGACGCAGTCAGGACGACAAAGTTGAGGATCCCGGCAGCAAAGGTAATGCCCATATGCTGGAACGTCATAACGAACGGGCTACCGTCGGTTCCCACCTGGTTCCACGGGTAGATAGACATAATGACGAACAACGTCCCCACATAAAACACCAGGATACGCATTGGTACGGAATTGATGGCGCGCGGAATAGATTTTTCCGGGTCTTTGGCTTCGCCTGCGGTAATCCCGATAATCTCAATCCCGCCGTAAGCGAACATCACCATTTGCAGCGACATCACCATGCCGAGCCAGCCGTTGCTGAAGAAACCACCGTTGCTCCACAGGTTATGGATACCAGTCGGTTGCCCGCCGTTGCCAATCCCCCAAATGATGATACCGAAACCGGCAACAATCATGATGATGATGGTGGCAACTTTGAAGAATGAGAACCAGAACTCCAGCTCGCCAAACACCTTCACGCTCATCAGGTTGATGGCGCAGATAATCAGCACTACGCTGAGTACCCAAATCCAGTGCGGTACGGCCGGGAACCAGACGCCCATGTAAATACCAAAGGCAGTCACGTCGGCAATGGCGACAATCAGGATTTCAAAACAGTAGGTCCAGCCGGTAATGTAACCAGCCAACGGTCCGAGGTTTTCCTGCGCATAGCGCGAGAAAGAGCTGGCAGCCGGGTTATGAACAGACATTTCGCCCAGCGCACGCATAATAATATACGCCGCCACACCGCCGATAATATAGGCCAGCAACACGCTCGGCCCCGCCATTTTGATGGCATCGGCTGAACCATAGAACAGCCCGGTACCAATTGCTGAACCTAATGCCATAAAGCGAATGTGCCGGGTGCTCAGCCCACGCTTTAGCTTGTTATTACTTTCCATCGATTCCTAACCTGTTAACACAATAAAAAAACCACGGGGCCATATTAATAGCCCCGTGGTTAAAACTTATTGTCAGTGATATTAGTGTGCGCTGGAGGTCACTTGTCGACCCGCTGCGCGATCCCAGATAACGGCCAGGACCACCATCACGACTGTTGGCATCAACCACGCCAGCCCCTGCTCCGCCAGCGGTAAACGCTGGGTCCAGGCTGGTAAGACATCGCCAATTGCAGAAGCTTTAATGCCATCAAGGATACCAAAAATCAGGCTGATAAACATCGCAGGTGCAATGACGCGGGAAGAATTATGCCACCATGAGCGGGTAAAGCTTAATACAACCAGTGCGATACATGGCGGATAGATAGCCGTCAGCACCGGAATAGAGATCTGAATCAGATGGCTCAGGCCCAGGTTAGAAACCACCATCGAGAAGCCGCCGAGGATAAATACCAGCGTACGATAAGACAGTGGAACATACTGGGCAAAGAACTCTGCGCACGCACAGGTCAAGCCAACCGCGGTGACCAGACAGGCGATGAAAATCAGCGCCGCCAGCAGGAAGCTGCCTGCACCACCGAAGGTGTGCTGAACATACGCATGCAGAATTGCCGCACCGTTAGCAGATTGATCGACCAACGTCGCACTGTCTGAACCCAGACGGAACAACGCAAGGTACAGCAGCGTTAAACCCACGCCCGCCATCAGCCCAGCCCAGACGGTGTAACGGGTCAACAAACGCGCTTCGGTAACGCCACGCGAGCGGGCGGCGTTAACAATAACAATACCAAATACCATCGCGCCCAGCGTATCCATCGTCAGATAGCCGTTCACAAAGCCATTCGAGAATGCCGCGTTTTGATAGGCTTCCATCGCATTGCTGATCGGGCCCGCTGGCCAGACAATCGCCGCCACGGAAAGCACAACCAGTGCCAGAATTTTCAATGGAGCAAGGAAGTTGCCCACGGTATCCAGCAGTTTGCCGGGATACAGTGACACCAGAATCACAATCGCGAAATAGACCACGCTGTAGATGAACAGCGGCAGCGCAGAATCACCGGTCAGCGGTGCAATCCCAACTTCGAACGAAACCGTTGCGGTACGCGGCGTGGCGAATAATGGCCCCACGGCCAGATAGCAGACGGTAGCCAGCAGCAGACCGGCAACTTTACCGATAGGCGTGCTCAGGCTGTCCACACCGCCGCCCACTTTCGCCAATGCGACCACGGTAAGTACCGGAAGGCCTACGGCGGTAATCAGGAAGCCAAAGGCCGCGGTCCAGACGTGCTCGCCTGCCTGCAAACCAACCATTGGGGGGAAAATAATGTTACCTGCACCAACGAACAGTGCAAATGTCATAAATCCCAGTGCGATAATATCGCGCGATTTTAACTGATGGGTCATAAAGTCTTACTGCCTGTGGATGTGGTGTTGAAAACGTTTAATTTTCTGCCTTTCCCTGCGGGATGATACAGCGGCATTTTTAAGCAATTCCAGCGGGAAATTCTCCCGGTCTGGCGCGGCGAAGAATAGTTTTTCGATTTACCGCGTAAATGCAGTCGGTATGACAGCATTTGATGCGCAATTTAAACGCTTATAACGTTTTAAAGCAAGGTGGGATCTAAAAACCAGAACAATATAGTGATATGAAAAATTGAACCAGCACAAAACACCATTCCCTGGAAAAAGACATGGGTAATCATGCGAACAAAAAACAATCAAACGTCGTAAAATTCAGGAGCTACTTATTGACTACAACAAAAAAAGCCAGCTCGCGCTGGCTTTTGGAAAGATAAACTTACGAATACGTTTTAACCGCTATTTTTGGCAATTAAACGTTCCGGGATCACGAAACTAAATCGCGTTCCCTGGCCTGGTTCGCTGTCGATATTCAAACGGCTGTCGTGATGATGCAGGGCATGCTTAACGATGGCCAGCCCGAGTCCGCTACCGCCCGTTTGCCGCGATCGCGCTTTATCTACGCGATAAAAACGCTCGGTCAGGCGTGGAATATGCTCGGCGGCAATACCTGGACCGTTGTCTTCCACACAAAATTCCGCCCCCGAGGCCACATGCTGCCAGCGTACGGTAATGTGCGTTCCCGCAGGGGTGTGGTTCACCGCGTTATAGACGAGATTCGAGATAGCGCTACGCAACTGCTCCTCGTTACCCCGCACGTTCAGGCTGTTATCAACATCAAAAGTAAACGTATGTTTGTGCTGGCTCAGCGTTTGCGCTTCGTGCTCAACCACGCGCAGCATCATGGGCACATCGACCTTCTCATTCAGTTGCAGCGTCGGCGCAGCCTCAATTTTTGACAGCGTTAGCAGTTGCTTCACTAACCCTTCCATACGGTACGTTTGTTCACGCATGGTATGCAGCGCTTTTTCGCGCGTTGTCCCTTCCAACGGATGCTCCTGCATCATTTCCAGATAGCCTTGCAGCACCGTCAGCGGCGTGCGCAGCTCATGACTGGCGTTGGCGAAAAAGTTACGTCGGGAACCTTCCAGTTGATGCATCTGCGTAACATCACGCGCCACCATCAGCAGTTGCTTATCGGTGTAGGGCATCACGCGAATTTCCAGATGCCGTCCGGTGTTGAGTACCAGATTAATTGGCCGACTAAAGTCGCGTGTTTTCAGATACAGCGTAAATTCCGGGTAGCGCAGCAGATTAAGGATATTTTGCCCGCTATCGTCCGGCCAGCGTAACCCTAAAACCTGCTGTGCCAGTCCGTTACACCAGAAAATCCCGCCTTCTTCGGTGGTTAGCACCACTGCGTCGGGCAGTGATTCGGCGCCGCTGCGAAAGCGTTTAATGAGGTTACCCAATTCGCGACGGCGCTTTTTGTTACGCAGCTGCATTTGATGCAGCCCATATAACAACGGCTCCCAACTGCCGCGCCCCGGCGGCGGCGTCATACTTCTGTCGACCCATAGCCACCAGGACAAACGTAATAAATTCCAGAAATGCCAGATAAGCAGGCCCGTTACCGACGCCAGTAAAAACCAGGGTAGATAACCAAAAAAAGCGCTAAGGATAAAAGCCGGTATGCAGCAGAGGATCAGCTCCAGTACCAACCTTTTCCATGACAATCGTTCTAGCAAACGTCTTACTCCATTTACGGCCTAATCCATCAGGCCATGATTCTTGTCAGTCAGAAGCGGGTCGAAAAACGATATCCCGTCCCGCGAACCGTCTGCACCATACGATCGTGTCCGCTATGCTCCAGCGCTTTACGCAACCGACGAATATGCACATCCACTGTCCGGTCTTCCACGTAGACATTGGTTCCCCAGACATGATTGAGGAGTTGTTCACGGCTGTAGACGCGCTCAGGGTGGGTCATAAAGAAGTGCAACAGTTTGAATTCGGTGGGTCCCATATCCAGTGGATCCTCGCCGGTCATCACACGGTGCGAGGTAGGGTCAAGACTCAGCCCTTGCATCTCGATAACTTCTTCCACCGCCATGGGGGAAATACGTCGTAAAACGGCTTTAATACGCGCCACCAGCTCCTTCGGAGAGAACGGCTTAGTAATATAGTCATCCGCACCGGTTTCCAGACCCCGCACACGGTCTTCTTCTTCACCGCGCGCCGTCAGCATCATCACGGGGATATCCCGCGTCATCGCTTCCCGTTTGAGGTGTTTAATAAACTGTAGACCCGAGCCGCCGGGAAGCATCCAGTCAAGCAGGACGAGATCCGGCCAGGGTTCATTAAGTTGGTTCACAGCACTGTCATAGTCTTCGGCTTCTACGGGTTGAAAACCGTTTTGCTCGAGCACGAAGCAGACCATTTCACGAATTGGAGCTTCATCTTCTACGACCAGAATACGTCTCGCCATGATTTGCCCTGTTTATAATTAAATCGTTTGCCATCAATACCGTGGCATTATGCGTCACTTTTATGACAGATTTATGAAAAGATAGTCCAGGTTTAACGCAGCCAGGCGAATTATGACAGCCCGGAAACAAGATATTACCGTCCTTGCAAGGTTATAATCTCCGCCATCGTTTTTTTGTCATGGAACTCTTATGCGCATCCTCCACACGTCTGACTGGCATCTGGGCCAAAATTTCTACAGCAAGAGCCGCGCCGCTGAACACCAGGCCTTTCTCGACTGGTTGCTGGAAACGGCACAATCCCATCAGGTGGATGCCATTATTGTGGCAGGTGATATTTTTGATACTGGTTCACCGCCAAGCTACGCCCGCGAGTTGTATAACCGTTTTGTTGTCAACCTACAGCAAACAGGCTGTCATCTGGTCGTGCTGGCAGGAAACCATGACTCCGTTGCCACACTCAATGAATCTCGCGATATTCTGGCGTTCCTCAACACCACGGTCGTTGCCAGCGCCGGCCATGCGCCGCAGGTACTGCCGCAACGCGACGGCACGCCGGGGGCTATCCTGTGTCCGGTTCCTTTCTTACGTCCGCGCGACATCATTACCAGCCAGGCTGGGTTGACCGGGCAAGAAAAACAGCAGCATTTATTAGGTGCAATCACCGACTATTACCAACAGCAATATCAGGACGCCTGCGCGCTGCGTGGCGACCAGAATCTGCCAATTATTGCGACAGGGCATCTGACCACCGTCGGCGCCAGTAAAAGTGACGCCGTACGCGATATTTATATTGGGACGCTGGATGCTTTTCCGGCACAAAATTTCCCACCGGCGGATTACATCGCGCTGGGACATATTCACCGGGCACAGGTCATCGGCGGTACGGAACATATTCGCTATTGCGGCTCCCCGATTGCACTGAGTTTTGACGAGTGCGGCAAAAGCAAATGCGTCCACCTGGTGAGCTTTGAAAACGGTAAGCTGAGCGCCGTTGAAAACCTCATCGTACCCGTAACCCAACAACTTGCCGTATTGAAAGGCGATTTAGCGACGATTAGCGCACAGCTGGAACAATGGCGTGGCACGCAACAGGAACCGCCGGTGTGGTTAGATATAGAAATCGCGACCGATGACTATCTGCATGATATGCAGCGCAAAATCCAGACTCTGACCGAAGACTTACCGGTAGAAGTCTTATTGGTGCGTCGTAGTCGTGAACAACGCGAGCGCATCATGGCCAATGAACGACGTGAAACGTTGAGTGAATTAAGCGTGACGGAGGTGTTTGACCGCCGTCTGGCACTGGAAGAACTCGACGATCCACAGCGTGAGCGCCTGAATCAGCTGTTTAGCACAACCTTACACACGCTCGCCGGGGAGACCGAAGCATGAAAATTCTCAGCCTGCGTCTGAAAAACCTCAACTCTCTGAAAGGGGAATGGAAAGTTGATTTCACGGCAGAGCCTTTTGCCAGCAACGGGCTGTTCGCCATCACCGGTCCAACCGGTGCCGGGAAGACCACCCTACTGGACGCCATTTGCCTCGCGCTGTACCACGAAACACCACGACTCAATACCGTATCGCAGTCGCAAAACGACCTGATGACCCGCGATACGGCGGAATGTCTGGCCGAAGTTGAATTCGAAGTCAGAGGCGAAGCCTATCGCGCATTCTGGAGCCAGAACCGCGCGCGCAATCAACCAGAAGGTAACCTGCAGGTTCCGCGTGTCGAACTGGCTCGTTGCGCCGATGGCAAAATTCTCGCCGATAAAGTTAAAGACAAGCTGGAAATGACCGCCGAGCTTACCGGGCTGGATTACGGCCGTTTTACCCGCTCGATGCTGCTGTCTCAGGGCCAGTTTGCCGCATTTCTCAATGCCAAACCGAAAGAGCGCGCCGAACTGCTGGAAGAGCTGACCGGCACAGAGATTTACGGCCAAATCTCCGCCATGGTGTTTGAAAAGCACAAAGCAGCGCGTACGGAGCTGGAAAAACTGCAGGCCCAGGCCAGCGGCGTGGCGCTGTTAGCACCAGAGCAGGTACAGTCTCTGACAGAAAGTTTGCAGGTACTTACTGACGAAGAAAAACAGCATCTTACCCGTCAGCAAATCCAGCAACAGCATCTTAATTGGCTCATCCGACAAAATGAGCTACAGGCAGAAGTAAGCCGCCACCAGCAAGCATTACAGACCGCAAAAGAGGCGCAAGATAAAGCACAACCGCAGCTGGCGACACTCAGCCTGGCACATCCCGCCAGAGCATTGCGTCCGTACTGGGAGCGAATTCAGGAACAATCCGCCACGCTCCGCCGAACACGACAGAATATTCAGGAAGTGAATGCTCGCTTACAAAGCAGCTTAGCGCTGCGCGGGCGCATCCGTCAGCAGGCACAAAAACAGTCGGCGACCCTGCTCACCGAACAGCAGGCGCTAACCGACTGGCTGAACGAACATGACCGTTTCCGCTTATGGAGCAGCGAACTGGCAGGATGGAAAGCGCTATTGGCACAGCAATCTGACGCTAACGAGCAGCTACGTCAGTGGCAAAAACTACGCGACAGCGACGTGCGCAAGCTGGATGCACTGCCGCTTCCCTCGTTGGCCCTTAGCGCGCAAGAGGTCACGGTAGCGCTGGCGCAGCACTCACAGTTGCGTCCATTACGCCAGCAACTGAGCAATCTGCATGGACAAATTGCGCCGAAACAAAAACAACTGGTACAGCTACGCACCACAATTCAGCAGCGCCAGCAGGAGCAAGCACAACGCAACGCGGCCCTGGCAGAAAAACGTCAGCGCTATAAAGATAAAAATCAGCATCTGACCGATGTGAAAACGCTCTGCGAACAGGAAGCACGGATTAAAGATCTGGAAAGCCAGCGTGCTTTACTGCAGTCCGGACAGCCTTGTCCGCTTTGTGGCTCCACGACACATCCGGCCATTGAGCACTATCAGACCCTCGAACTCAGCGTCAATCAGGCGCGGCGTGAGGCATTAGAAAAAGAGGTCAAAACGCTGGCCGATGAGGGGTCAACGCTACGCGGGCAGCTCGACGCGATAACCCAACAGCTACAGCGCGATGAACGCGAGGTACAGACGCTTTCTCAGGAGGAGCAAGCACTTACTAAAGAGTGGCAGACCGTCACCGCCAGCCTCAACGTCACGCTACAACCGCAGGATGACATTGCCCCGTGGCTGGCCGCTCAGGAAGAGCACGAACAACAGCTTCACCAGTTGAGCCTGCGTCATGCCCTGCAGGCACAAATTACTGCACATTCCGAACAGATAACCCAGCTTCAACTGCATATTGAACAGCGGCAGACTACGCTTCTCGCTGAATTAGCCCGCTACGGTCTGTCGCTTCCTGCCGATGACGATATCACCGCCTGGCTTAACGCACGTGTGGGCGAAGCGCAGATGTGGCAGCGTCGCCAAAATGAACTGACCGAGCTCCAGGCGAAAATGGCACAGCTTGCGCCATTGCTGGAAACATTGCCCGAAACCGGCGCGAAGGAAGAAACGACAGAAAGCCTGGCGCTGGAAAACTGGCGGCAGGTGCACGATGACTGCCTCTCATTACAGGGCCAGTGGCAATCGTTGCAACAGCAGGAAGCCCAGGAGGCACAACGCGCAGCAGAGATTCAGGCACAGTTTGATAGCGCATTGCAGGCCAGCATCTTTGCCGATCGCGACACCTTCCTTGCCGCCCTGCTTGATGAAGAGGCGTTTAACCATCTTGAGCAGCTTAAGCAATCGCTGGAAGGCCAGCTACAACAGGCGCAAACGCTGCTTAACCAGGCTCAGCAGGCGCTGGCAACGCATCAGCAGCAACCGCCTGCCGGCGCGGATCTCACACTCACCGTGGACTATCTTCGCGATGCACTGGCGCAGCTCACGCAACAACTGCGGGATAACACCACGCGCCAGGGCGAAATTCGCCAGCAGCTCAGGCAGGATGCCGAAAACCGCCAGCAGCAGCAGACCCTGATGCAAGAGATTGAAAAGGCCTCACTGCTGGTCGAAGACTGGGGTTACCTGAATGCGCTGATCGGCTCGAAAGAAGGTGATAAATTCCGCAAATTTGCCCAGGGACTGACGCTGGATAACCTGGTCTGGTTGGCCAACAACCAGTTAACCCGCCTGCACGGTCGCTATCTGTTGCAACGCAAGGCCAGTGAGGCGCTGGAACTTGAAGTGGTGGATACCTGGCAAGCCGATGCCGTGCGTGATACCCGCACGCTCTCCGGCGGCGAGAGCTTCCTCGTGAGCCTGGCGCTGGCGCTGGCGTTGTCCGACCTGGTCAGTCACAAAACACGTATTGACTCCCTGTTCCTCGACGAAGGTTTCGGCACGCTGGACAGTGAAACGCTGGATACCGCCCTCGACGCGCTGGATGCCCTGAACGCCACTGGCAAAACCATTGGCGTGATAAGCCACGTTGAAGCGATGAAAGAACGTATTCCCGTGCAAATCAAGGTTAAAAAAATCAATGGATTAGGTTACAGCAAACTCGACAAGATGTTTGCGGTGGAGTAATCACCCTGTGGGTGTGGTTTCACAGGCCGGATAAGCGTAAGCACCATCCGGCATAATACATAGCACGATCGTGAATACACGAAGACGGATATGAAATGGCAATCTCTTTTTCTTATCCGCAAGCTATCCCTTTATTGACGGCGAGCATTCAGCGCTGTGGCGCACATCCTGCGTCTTTATTGTTGGCAGGTAGTATGAAAAAAGTCATTTTCTCTTTAGCCCTCGGGACGTTTGGGCTGGGCATGGCCGAGTTTGGCATTATGGGCGTCTTAACCGAACTGGCGCGTGACGTGGGCATATCCATCCCCGATGCTGGCCATATGATTTCGTTTTACGCCTTTGGCGTTGTCATCGGCGCACCCATTATTGCCGTGTTTTCCAATCGTTTTTCGCTTAAGCATATTCTGCTGTTTCTGGTCACACTCTGTGTCGTCGGTAACGCCATCTTCACCCTCTCTTCCAGCTATTTTATGCTGGCGGTAGGCCGGCTGGTCTCCGGGTTTCCACACGGGGCATTTTTTGGCGTCGGCGCGATTATCCTGTCAAAGCTGGCGCGCCCTGGTAAAGTTACCGCCGCCGTGGCGGGTATGATTTCCGGCATGACCGTCGCCAATCTGATTGGCATTCCCATTGGCACCTGGCTGAGTCAGACGTTTAGCTGGCGCTACACGTTTCTGCTAATTGCCGTGTTTAACATCGCCGTTATTCTGTCGGTTATGTTTTGGGTACCCAACCTCCGCGACGAAGCAAAAGGCAGGCTACGCGAGCAATTTCACTTTCTGAAAAGTCCCGCACCGTGGCTCATTTTCTCCGCCACCATGTTTGGGAACGCCGGTGTTTTTGCCTGGTTCAGCTACGTAAAACCCTACATGATGTACATCTCTGGTTTCTCCGAAACGCTGATGACTTTCATCATGATGCTGGTTGGGCTGGGGATGGTGTTGGGCAACCTGCTGAGCGGTCGACTGTCTGGTCGCTACACGCCGCTACGCATTGCGGTAGTAACTGATTTTGTGATTGTACTGGCCCTGCTGCTGCTGTTTGCATTCGGCGGCATCAAAACCGCCTCGCTGACGTTCGCCTTTATTTGCTGCGCGGGTCTGTTTGCGCTATCAGCACCGCTACAAATTTTACTGCTACAAAACGCGAAGGGCGGTGAACTGCTGGGGGCGGCCGGTGGGCAAATGGCCTTTAATCTGGGTAGCGCAATTGGCGCTTACTTCGGCGGCTTAATGTTGACGTTGGGTTTTGCCTACAACTACGTCACGATCCCTGCGGCTCTACTGTCTTTTACCGCGATGTCATCACTGCTGATCTATGGTCGCCTGAAGCGCGGTGTGCAACAACAGGTTGCACCCGCGACATAAACGTTTATGCCTGCGGCCACAGCCAGGCCGCGCCGCGCACGCCACTGGAGTCACCGTGTAACGCCTTGCGCAGAGGCGTTTCACACTCACCGCCAAAAACAAACTGCTTCATCAACGTCGGGACGTGTTGATACAGCCTGTCGACATTGCTCATTCCCCCGCCCAGTACAATGACATCCGGATCGAGAATATTCACCACATGCGCTAATGATTTCGCCAGGCGTAATTCATATCGGCTCAGCGCCTGTTCCGCCAGCGCATCCTGTTCGTTAACCAGACGGATAATTTCACTGCCTTTTAGCGGATTTCCGCTCAGGCGATGATAATCAGTGGCAAAACCGGTCCCTGAGATAAAGGTTTCAATGCAGCCTTGCTTGCCGCAATAACAGGGTACTTCCTGCCGATAGCGCAGCTCATCTTCGTCCATCCACGGCAGCGGATTATGCCCCCACTCGCCCGCCGTGCCATTCCCACCGGTATGCACCCGGCCATTTAGCGCCACGCCGGAACCACAGCCGGTACCAATTATCACCGCAAACACGGTTTGCGCCCCCGCCGCCGCGCCATCCACCGCTTCAGACACCGCCAGGCAGTTAGCATCGTTTGCCAGGCGGACTTCGCGGTTCAGTCGGGTACTCAGGTCTTTGTCAAAGGGTTGTCCATTGAGCCAGGTCGAGTTGGCATTTTTCACCACCCCGGTATAGGGCGATATTGAACCTGGAATGCCCATCCCCACGGTTCCCATCTGCCCGGTGGCTTTTTCCGCCATCTCCACCAGCGCGGCGATGGTTTCTATCGTTTGCCGATAATCATCACGCGGCGTAGGCAGGCGATGGCGAAAAAGCTGTTCGCCTGCATCGCCAAGCGCGATAACTTCCGTTTTTGTACCGCCCAAATCGATACCTATACGCACTGTTTGCTCCTCTTCCCGATTAACAATGCAAGCATAGCGACAATTCGCTATCATGCCCGCTGGATTTAACGACAAGGCCGTGGAAATTATCATGCTGTGGTTCAAAAATTTAATGGTTTACCGTCTTAGCCGCGATGTTTCTTTGCGTGCCGAAGAGATGGAAAAACAGCTGGCATCAATGACGTTCACCCCTTGCGGTAGCCAGGATATGGCAAAAATGGGCTGGGTTCCGCCGATGGGATCGCACAGCGATGCATTAACGCATACCGCCAATGGCCAAATTATTATCTGCGCCCGCAAAGAAGAAAAAATTCTGCCGTCGCCGGTTATCAAACAGGCGCTGGAAGCAAAAATAATCAAACTGGAAGCTGAGCAGGGTCGCAAGCTCAAAAAGACCGAAAAAGACTCGCTGAAAGATGAAGTGTTGCACTCATTGCTGCCGCGCGCCTTTAGCCGCTTCAGCCAGACAATGATGTGGATCGACACCGTCAACGATCTGATCATTGTCGACTGTGCAAGCGCGAAGAAAGCGGAAGATACGCTGGCGCTGCTGCGTAAAAGCCTCGGTTCACTGCCGGTTGTCCCGTTGACGATGGAAAACCCTATTGAGCTAACGCTGACCGAATGGGTTCGCTCCGGCACAACGGCACAGGGATTCCAGTTACTGGACGAAGCCGAACTGAAAGCGATGCTGGAAGACGGCGGCGTGATCCGCGCGAAGAAACAGGATCTGGTTTGCGATGAAATTGCCGTACACATCGAAGCAGGCAAACTGGTCACCAAACTGGCCCTCGACTGGCAGCAGCGCATTCAGTTCGTTATGTGTGACGACGGCTCCATTAAGCGTCTGAAGTTTAGCGACGAGCTGCGCGATCAGAACGAAGATATCGACCGCGAAGATTATGCTCAGCGTTTTGATGCCGATTTCATCCTGATGACGGGTGAACTGGCGGCGCTGATTAAAAGCCTGGTGGAAGGATTAGGCGGCGAAGCGCAGCGCTAAGCCGTGTTTACCGAATGGCGGCTCAGTGTCGCCATTCGCTATTTTTACGCTTACAGATAGCGGCAAAGATAGGATGTTGGCTCTGCCACCTGCAGATGAAACTCACTGTTGCCCGGTACGTTAAACACGTCCCCTGCGGCATACACTTTCCACTCGGTTTCCCCCGGCAGCAGCACGTTCAGTGCGCCGCTGACGACCGTCATCTCTTCAGGCGCCGCAGTACCAAAGGTATATTCACCTTCAGCCATAACGCCAACGCTGGCGCGGCCAGTACTGCTGCTGGTAAAACCGATCGATTTTACTTTGCCGGAAAAGTATTCATTACTTTGAAGCATACAACTGGCCCTATCTCGTGATTAAGTTGATAACCAATATAGGGGCCTGGCGTTGTACCTGTCACGCAAAATTAAGCGAGCAACTCGGATGCCAGTCGGGCAATCAGTACGTTAGACAGAAGAACCGGGACATCCAGAGACTTTTGCAGTAAATCACGATGGCGTTGGTTAAAACCCAAACAATCCAGCATGATCACATCCGCGCCCTGCTCAAGCAGATCTTTTCCGGCATCAATCAGCTGTTGTTCAGAACCGTGAATCGGGTTTGCCACGGCATAGACGGGGGACGTCTGTAGCACCTGCCATTTTTGTTCCTGGGCCTGGAGCAACTCGGCGACCGGCACAATCACCCCAACCTGGTGCCCTTCCACAATTGAGGCCACCAGGGGAGGAATAATTCGTAAAGGCTCCAGCAGGATACTATTGCGGGCCGTCAGGCGGGTAATTAAGGCCGTGCTCATCAGCAAAATAACGTCAAAACCCTGGTTATCCAGCACTTCAACAATACTTTGCAAATCGCGTTCGACTTTCTGGCGCGAGACATGAGCCAGTTGATGGTCGCTCAGCAGCGTCAATAACGACTCGTCGCCGGGCGAGACCGCATACTCGGCCATCACATCTTCTCGCCGCATCTGTCCCAGCAGGCTGTGGTGAGTAATGTGTTGTTCATCGATATATTCCGTCAGGAGCGGTAACACCTCACACATCGGCACAACACCAATCGTGAGGATAGCCAACGACGTACTCATTTGTTGCTCCACCGTCTTCTTACTTTGCCGTGAATTCCCGGACAAATGCCGGGTACTGACCAGCGCTAGCGCTACAAATGCTCAAAAGCGTAGCAGCAGATCGGCGATGCATAGTGTAAAGATTCCTAATCATTCCAGTACTATATTGTTATCGCTTAATTTTCACTTTCCGCGGTATAGCAGGAGGTTCGAAAATTGTGATACAGGCACGCTCCGGCAGAGGACAGATAATATGTCTGCACGCCCGGGATGGAGTGGAAAGGTCGGTCTATATCGGGAAGCCCTTAACAATAAGCTCCGCCCTGTAGCCGTGACCGGGCTTGCGACAGTATCACAAGAATATCAGCCACAACCTGCGAAGGTTCATTCGTCGCATCAACAATATAATGCGCCGCTTCACGATACAGCGCATCGCGCTGCTCAAGCACTTCCTGCACTTCTTCGGTTAATGGCTTGCCAGTTAACGTCGGGCGCAATCCTTCCTCAGGCGCCTCTTCCAGGCGGTTTACCAGTACCGATACTGGTGCGTTTAAATAGATGACCATGCCGTGACTACGCATGTAGTGACGATTATATTCAGTAAGAATAATACCGCCGCCGGTCGCTACGACTGTTGAGGGGGCCGTAACGGCCTGCAGGGCGGTCGTTTCCTGGGCGCGAAAACCTTCCCATCCTTCTCTTTCAACAATTTCAGCCACCGTCATCTGCAGATGTGATTGCAACCAGCGATCGGTATCAACGAACTGAAAGTCGATGGCTTTCGCCAGCGCCATACCGGTTGTCGTCTTACCACACCCCCGGGGGCCAACAAGATAAAGCGGTTGTGTCATCACAGAAGTTCCCCAGAGAACCGCAGGTAAGCGGGATCTGATGCTGTTAAAGTTATAATCATACCATCAAACTAGTACGTCGCCAAAGTGTAAAGAATAGATTCCAATAAGGCGATAAAATTGATTAAACCCTACTATAACAAGAATTCACAACGAAGAAAGTGTAAAAAATAAATTACAATTATTATTTTCTACGTTGAACTTCCAGCCACCACTTGTCCAGTTCAGCCGCAAAATGTTGCCTGTCACGCGGCGAAAGGCTGTCAGGTCCCCCGGTCTGGATCCCGCTGGCACGCAGCGTATCCATAAAATCACGCATCGTCAGACGTTCACGGATCGTTGCCTCGGTATAGCGCTCACCGCGCGGGTTGAGCGCCGCAGCGCCTTTTTCAATGACTTCAGAGGCCAGCGGGATATCCGCCGTGACAACCAGGTCTCCAGCGCTGCACTGGCGCACAATTTCGTTATCGGCGACATCAAACCCGGCCGGAACACGTAAGGTGCGGATAAAACGCGAAGGCGGAACGCGCAAACTCTGATTGGCGACCAAAATGAGCGGCATCTGCATCCGCTCGGAGGCCCGATATAAAATTTCTTTAATCACATTCGGACACGCATCCGCATCCACCCAAATCGTCATAACACCTCCAGACACATGTGCAATTGCACATTGTCTCGTGCTTTTACTTTCAGGCAAAGCGCTGTTTCTTCTTCTGAACGCCTTCATTCCGCGCTAAGCTTAGCTTTCCCAGATTTACCCTAAATAATTCAAGTTACTTGAAGGATGACGGGTATAAAACAATGAATATCACGCATAGGGAGTGACAAGATGGACAAGAAAATTGGTTTTATCGGCTGCGGAAATATGGGTAAAGCGATTCTTGGCGGCCTGATCGCCAGCGGCCAGGTACTCCCCGGACAAATCTGGGTCTATACCCCCTCTCCCGATAAAGTCGCAGCACTGCACGATCAGTACGGCATAAATGCGGCGCAATCTGCGCAAGAAGTCGCGCAGATTGCAGATATTGTCTTTGGTGCCGTGAAGCCAGGCATCATGATTAAAGTGCTGAGTGAAATCACCTCCAGCCTGAACAAAGATTCCCTGGTGGTATCCATTGCGGCGGGCGTCACCCTCGATCAACTCGCCCGCGCACTGGGTCATGACCGTAAAATTATCCGCGCAATGCCTAACACGCCGTCATTGGTCAATGCAGGAATGACGTCCGTCACCCCAAATGCGCTGGTAACTCCGGAAGATACTGCTGACGTGTTGAATATTTTCCGCTGCTTTGGCGAAGCCGAAGTCATCGCAGAATCGATGATTCACCCGGTCGTTGGCGTCAGTGGTTCAGCCCCGGCCTATGTGTTTATGTTTATCGAAGCCATGGCGGATGCCGCCGTTCAGGGCGGCATGCCACGCGCGCAAGCATATAAATTCGCGGCACAGGCGGTCATGGGATCGGCGAAGATGGTACTGGAAACGGGTAAACATCCTGGAGAACTGAAAGATATGGTGTGCTCGCCTGGCGGAACCACCATTGAGGCAGTGCGCGTCCTCGAAGAACGCGGCTTCCGTTCATCAGTCATCGAAGCGATGGTTAAGTGCATGGAACAATCAGAGAAACTCAGCAAATCCTGAGTGCAAGTCGGACGTCAGGCCGCCGCTTCAGTACGGTTACGTCCGGCATTCTTTGCTTTGTAAAGCGCCATATCCGCTGACTTCAACCACTCCCGATAGTGCTCTGTTTCAGAAGTCAGCGGAGCAACACCGACGCTAATCCGCAGGGCTACTTGCGGAGCACAGGACAAGCGTAACTGGCTAAGTCGTTCATGGACGCGCGACATCGCTGCGATGGCGCTGGCTGCAGGTGTTCCGCACATAATTACCGCAAACTCATCACCACCAAAACGCCCAATCACATCACTGCCGCGCAGCGTCATTTGCAACTGACGCGTCAGCGCAACAATCGCCTGATCCCCAACATCATGACCCCAGGTATCATTGATGCTCTTAAAATGGTCGATATCGATAATAAGCAGCGTGGCATCACGTTGCTGACGACGGCAATTATCAAATTCATTGCGCAGCAGTAGCTCCCAATGGCGCCGATTATAAACGCCGGTCATTCCATCCCGCGTACTCATTACCTGCAGACGGCGTTTATGCTCCGCCAATTTGATCACCGTCTGGTAGCTAACCCAGGCAAACAGCAGCGGGTAAATCACCAGTACTGGCAGCGACAACAGCACGCTCAGTTGCGTACTGCTAAACACGACCGGAATATCCGTTAACTGTAGCGTCACCAGACATGAAACCACCATCAACACGACGCCAGCGATGAATAATCGCACCCCACCTGCGCCCATCAGGTTAATGCAGATAATCATCAGTAGCGCCGTGGATGGCAGCAGGTTTGCCCCCATGATCCCCACCCACATGCCAGCGAGGATCGCATCGGTTTTAATATTCGTAAATTCACTGTACAGCGGATCTTCCGCTTTGCTCGCCAACTGCCACGCCAGGTGCGGCCAGACAAACGCCCATCCCACCAGTAACAGCCACCAACCTCCGGTTATGGGTTGCGAGACTAATACCGACGCAATGGGGAAAAACATTCCCCCCAGCCCGACTGCGCGAGGCAGTCTTATCCGTCGGGCAAATCGCAGACCGGAACGTTGGTGGTCGTTTTGATGAAGCGATATAAATGCTTCATTCGGTACGGCCTTCTTTTGATAAAAGTTTTCATCATTCATCGTATTTGGGAATATTCTGAAACAAATTTCCCAAATTATAGAAAGGGGTCTGGCGGCGGAAGTATGATATTTCGGGTGAGCGATTTTATCCGCTCACCCGTATGTATTACGCAGCTTTTTTCAGGCAAGCGCTCATAAATTTTTTACGATCGTCGCCTTTCAGCGACTGCTCTGTTGCCTGAACGTTGCATTCACGCATTTTCTGCTGCTGCGGCGTCAGACTCTTTTCATCAGGCGCAGACTTACTGTTTTTCAGGCAATCACTCATATATGTCTTCCGGGCATCCCCTTTTAAGGTCTGCGCCGTCGCCTGCTGGTTGCAGGTGGTCATACGCTGTTGTTGCGGGGTTAACGTCTTCTCGGCAGCGCCGACGGTAGTTAAGAAAACCAGGCCAAATAATAGGGTAACGAGCAATGTTATTTTCATAGCACCATCCTGTTGTGAGTATTCACTCTACACGTCACCTTTCAAGCAACCTCGATGTTGGCTGCCTGAAGGATGACGTGTAGTAAGTCTGGTTGCTGACGCAGAAATAGCCACCTCATTATTAAAATTAAGTGACCAAATAGCAGGTTACTTCAGACCTAACGCCGCTTTCATGGTGTAAAACAGGTCAGTCTGATCGGTCAGGCCTACCACATTCGCCGCATGCGGGCCATAGGCAGCAATGCGCAGCTGGCTGCCGGTATGCTCCTGAGATTCCTCTTCCGAGTTGCCATAGCTGATAACCATCACCGCACCATCTTTGGTATTCAGCGCCTGAGTCAGGCCAGGGGCTTTGGTGTCTGGCGCAACAATCTGGCTGGCATGCGCGTGGTCAGCGGTCACGACAACCAGCGTGTTGCCGTCTTTCTTCGCGAAGGCCAGCGCGCGCTGTACAGCTTCATCCAGATCGACCGTTTCACCAATCTGACCGCACGGGTTTGCGGCGTGATCCTGCTTATCGATGGACGCGCCTTCTACCTGCAGGAAAAAGCCTTTTTCATTCTTACTTAATAGCTCAATCGCTTTATCCGTCATCTGGGCAAGCGTTGGCACCGTGTCGTTACGTTTTGGATTTGGCGTACAGGTCACGACTGGCTTATCAAGGTTACCGTGGTAAGACGCTTTTGGCCCTTCCCAGCGTACCGGCATGTTGCCGTCAGAGAACAAACCTAACAGCGGTTTATCCTGATTCGCTTCGGTAATGGCTGCCAGCGTCGCGGTATCACTGACCATCTGATAGCCACGGGCCTGAGCCTGTTCACGCAGCGTTTTCCCCTGCCACTCGCCCGCAGCTGCGGTCTCAGCAAAGGTTTTTGCCCCGCCGCCCAGCGTAACGTCAGCGCGGGCATTCAATAATTGTTCGGTGATTGACCCTTTACCGCCTTTTTCCAGCGCATTCGTCGGGCATTTCTCAGCGGTGACGCTCGGTCCGTAACATTTACGCGACGTCACATGCGCAACCAGCGCGGCGGGGGTGGCATCCTGCAATTCAGCAGTGGATACGTTGCCTGTCGCCAGACCGGCAGCTTTAGCCATTTCCAGAATAGTGGCGTGATCTTTTTCGTGAATATCAACGCCCAGCGCACCGTTATATGTTTTAACACCGGTCGTCCATGCCGTCGCAGAGGCTGCGGAATCGGTCACATAGTCAGGTTTACCCGTTTTTTTATCCAACGCGTAGTGCGTGTATTGTCCGGTCAGGGGTAACGCATCAATACCTTTAAAAAAACCACCGGCGCCTTCTGCATAATTTCGCGCAGCGGTAATTTCCGAGTCCCCCATACCATCACCGATCAATAAAATAATATTTTTGGCCGGTTTATCGTTCAAAGAATCTCGTAGTGCTGCCGTTTGATCAGTCGTTAATCGACGCGCGCCACCCGGTGTGGTGATATCTCCCTGTGCGGCACGATTATCCATAGCCGCTACGGTAGATGTTTCTGCATGAATAACCGGGGTAAACAGCAAGGGTAACAGGGCAATAGCGAGTGCGCTTTGTTTCACTTTATTTTCTCCATGTACAAATACGGTAAAATTAAAACAAAGCGACTATAAGTATTTGATGTGACACTTTTATGATAATTCGTGGATAAGTATCTGCAGATATCTCAACACGTTTTAGGTACGTTCTCGCCAGCACTGTGCATGGTCGTCAGAAATGCAGGCATTTGACTTACCCCTGCCAGCGCGTCTTCTATTTGACGAATCAGTGTTTGCTGCTCATTTGTTGCCATGTTGCGCAGCATTTCCATGATGACCCGCTCTAACGTTGCGACTTGCGCGGCCAGGTCTTGCGACTCTTCTTCTTTTTGGGTGAGCTTAAGTAACAACTCAGTGATGAGATTTTTCATTTTCGTATTCCCTTAACCAAATAAAGGCCACGTTATCACTAAGACTCACAACTTCCTAGAGGATGAAAGTTGTATTTATTGCAGAAATAAAACGTTTTGCGAAAACAATCACAACACAAAATAAGGGGGAATAACGCTTTCTGCAGAATAATTCAATATAAAAGGGTAAGGAGATTAATAGTCACCCAGATATATAATCTTCAATTATGGATTAACAACGCTGGCAACCCGCGTTGTTAATCCGCCATTCAGCGAGCGAGACGCCGGCGTCGCAACGCGATAGCCAGTTGCCAGATATTAATAAGCACAATGCTCGCGGTAGCGATAAAGACCCAGCGGAAACCCGCCATGGCCGATACGGTTGCCCCCATCAAGGGTCCAGCGACGTTGCCAAGATACATAAACGACTGGTTATACCCAAAGATGCGCCCGGTAATCTGCTCGCTGGAGTATTTCACTAATAGCGTTTGCACCGCAGGCAGCATTGCACCGTCGGCAAAGCCAAGCAGAAAACGTAGAACTCCCAATTGCAACGGCGTGGTAACCCACGACATGGCGAAAAACAGCACTACCGCGAATATTAACGTCGCCATTAAAATCCGCTCAGTACCAATACGGTCGCCTAATTTACCAAGTCGAGGCGCGGAAATCAGAGCAGAAATGCCCGGTACTGAGGCAATCAGGCCGCTGAGAAAGGCAATATTTGAGCTATCTGGCACCATCGATTTGATAAACAGCGCCAGAATGGGGCCAATTGAGCCGTTACACAGTTGAATCACCATGGTGGTAAAAAACAGGCTAATGACCAGCGCGGGATACGGTAACGAAGCAAAAACAGCTTTCCCGCTTAAACGCTCGCTTTTTTTAATCACTGGTCGGACACCCTCTTTAATTAAGAACAGTGTGACCAAAAAACTCACCACCAACAGCGCGGCGGTAATACAAAATACCGCACGTAAACCAACATGGTCGGCAATAAAACCGCCCATCAGCGGCCCGCCAATCACTCCACTAATTTGCGCCGTTGAGAGCGTGCTCAACGCCCAACCACTGCGTTCGCGCGGGACTTGCGACGCCACCAATGCCATCGCATTAGGAATGTATCCCGACGTTAACCCCATCACCCCGCGCAGCAGAAAAAGCTGCCAGACGTTAGTGGCAAATGCCTGCAGCAAAATGGCAATTGCCATACCCAGTGAGGCCCGTAACAGCATCAGCTTACGCCCTTTACGGTCAGCTAAACTGCCCCACATCGGTGAAACAATGGCAGAAATAAGAAACGTGACGCTAAACGTTAACCCGGACCACATTGAGAGCGCTTCGTGCGAGGTTACTCCCAGTTGGGAGATATAGAGCGGTAGAAAAGGCAGGATTTGGCTGATCGCCAGTCCGGTGAAAAAGCAACCGAACCACACGGAAATAAGGTTAACTCTCCAGGATTCCATAAGGACTCATAACGGTAAGTAGCTGAAAACTGCGAGCAGCTTAACAAATTACGCCTTCAAACGAGGGTCCAGAGGTACGATGTTTCACAGTTTAGTATTTTATCTCCCCGCTCATCATATTTGTGATATTCATCACATCAAATCCACATTATATACAGGGAATTATGCTTCTAACATGCCCTGTGGGTTTGTGCGTATTCATTCCCGGGGAATCCACCAAAACAATCTGCCAGAAGCCGAGGAATCCTGCGTTTTGTCGTGGTAATGTATGTGCTTTGCATTCAAGGAATGGGTTTTTAAGATGGCAAAGTTGCGGGTAGGAATCGTATTTGGTGGTAAATCAGCGGAACATGAAGTGTCATTGCAATCGGCAAAAAATATTGTCGATGCCATCGACAAGACTCGCTTTGACGTTGTGCTGTTAGGTATTGATAAACAAGGGCAGTGGCACGTGAGCGATGCCAGTAACTATCTGCTCAATTCAAACGATCCGGCACATATTGCACTGCGTCCCTCCGCGACCAGTCTGGCGCAGGTGCCGGGTAAACAAGAACATCAGTTAATCGATGCGCAAAATGGTCAGCCGCTGCCAACGGTCGATGTTATTTTCCCAATTGTGCACGGCACGCTGGGTGAAGATGGTTCACTGCAAGGCATGCTGCGCGTGGCGAATCTGCCGTTCGTCGGTTCAGATGTGCTGGGCTCTGCAGCCTGCATGGATAAAGACGTCACCAAACGTCTGCTGCGCGATGCCGGATTAAACATCGCGCCATTTATTACGCTAACTCGCGCCAATCGCAACAGCATCGGCTTTGCCGAGGTCGAGTCCCGCCTGGGCCTGCCGCTGTTTGTGAAACCGGCCAACCAGGGGTCGTCCGTTGGCGTCAGTAAAGTGACCAGTGAAGCACAGTACAACCAGGCCATCGCACTGGCATTTGAATTCGATCATAAAGTTGTGGTCGAGCAAGGGATCAAAGGTCGCGAAATAGAATGCGCGGTGCTGGGCAACGATCATCCGCAGGCCAGTACCTGTGGCGAGATCGTGCTGAACAGTGATTTTTACGCGTACGATACCAAATATATTGACGATAACGGGGCCAAAGTCGTGGTTCCGGCGGCGATTGCCCCAGAAATTAACGACAAGATCCGTGAGATCGCTATTCAGGCTTACCAGACGCTGGGTTGCGCCGGGATGGCGCGGGTGGATGTGTTCCTGACCGCAGAGAATGACGTGGTGATCAACGAGATCAACACGCTGCCGGGCTTTACCAACATCAGTATGTATCCCAAACTGTGGCAGGCCAGCGGCTTAAGCTATACCGATCTGATCACACGTCTGATCGAGCTGGCGCTGGAGCGCCACGCTGCCGATAGCGCGCTGAAAACCAGCATGTAAAAGCAGACAGGATGCCCGATAACTATTGGGCATCCTTGACATCTTCATCCTCATCGGCGCGGCGGCGAATAATAAGTCCCGCTAGCCAAAAGCTAATCACCCACGTAACCAGCCCCACCGCATAGGTTTGCCATCCTTTCGCTTCAAAACCCAATAATCCCACCACGCCATTCAGAATAAAGATCAGCCCAATGGCAAACGCGTAATAATGCCAGTCGCGGCGAATTTTTACAGGCAGGTTCATAACAGCTCCGGTGGAAGTTCAGCGTTGAACAGCATCCTCGCACATTTCCCTGCGGGCGTCTGTGTCCTGTGCGGAAATTCTTAAATGTGAATCAATTTAACTTAAGGTTACATATTTGTGACGTTCAACAAAAAACCAAAATCCAGGAATAATCTCTACCTGAAATTACCATCATTCTGATATTGACAATCCCGATCACCTGTCAGACTCACTGTCAGTTACTGGTATGGCATCGACAACGCAGGATATCTCTGGAGGTCCCTATGGCTGATTTTACGCTCTCAAAATCCCTGTTTAAGGGCAAGCATCGAGATACCTCCTCTCTGCCCGGAAACATTGCGTATGCCGTTTTTGTGCTGTTTTGCTTCTGGGCCGGGGCTCAGGTTTTAAATCTGTTAGCCCATGCGCCCGGTATCTATGAAGAACTGATGCAGCTACAGATGCAAGAGACCGGACGCCCACGCGTTGAAATTGGCTTAGGCGTCGGCACCCTGTTTGGACTGATTCCCTTCCTCACAGGCTGCCTTATCCTTGGCGTCATCGCGGCGGTGGTGCGCTGGCGCCATCGTCATCACAACGATGACTGACCCATACACTTCGCCCGACGATCGTCCACGCGTTTAGCAAACCATGCCGTGGTCAAATTACGCGTAATCTTCGGGCTTTCCAGTTGAATACCTGGCAGCATTTCCCGTGGTAACGTTTTTCCAGCCTTCGCTTCCGCCAGCTTATACATCTTCTCGTACAGCGCAGTCTCCTCGAAGGCCAGGCTGTCGCCTTTTTGCAACTGACGATGGATATCGCTCTCACTCATCCCCAGCTTCCCGGCAAGCTTGCGTACCGCCAACTCCGTTTTACCCGGTTCTTTGCTGTTGTAGAGAATCAAATCCCCATCCAACGCCAGCTTCACACCACTGGCTTTGCTGACGGCATTCTGAAACGCCGCATTACGGCTGGCATACCATCCCGCATTAAAATCCGCGAAACGGAAGACAGGCGCGCTATAGTTCGCCGGGTAATTCAGCAAGTGATACGTGCCGAACCAGAGTCCGCCGCGCAGGGTAAAGACTTCCTGACGTACCGTTCCTTCCATTTTCCACGGATACCCGGAAGTATGCTGTTCGGCAAACGCAATGCTGACCTGCATCGGCCCCCCGGTATGCACCGGGTTGAGCGAACCAAACAACGTCTGTCCCATCGGCACCATATTGATGAAATCATCAAAAATGGCACTAAGCTGCTTTTCCGTCTTCACTGAATCCAGACGCTCGCTGTAGCTTTTCCCATTTGGCGAGTTAATCTTCAGTGCGGTATGAACCAAAAACACCGGAATATGCATACGCTCGGCGCGACGGTCAATCTCTTTCCAGGCTATTTTGCTTAAATTCGGGACAACCGGATCGGCCTGATAGTTGGACTCCTGCTGCGCCACGGCCAGCACCGAACAGATATTTTCAACCGTCGGCGCCAGCTTCTGGCTTTCAAACGTTTTCGCCAGGTCCTGCGCCCACGCGTCCCGGTCTTTCACACTGGCAGGCATTTTTTGCCGCACCACGCTCGCCACATCGACAGCTTTCTCCCCTTTTTTTAATGGCTGCGCGGGTTGGCTACTACACCCCACCAGCACCAACGCCGCCAGACCAGACCAGGGGTAAAGACGGGAAACCGTCGGCATAACATCTCCTTTTGTTAGCTAAGCGTATGGGTAACAGCCTGAATTTCCTGACCATCCAGTTCACGTTCGAAGCTGCGCAGACGCTTATAGATAGACATCAGCTCAACCAGCGTTGTCCACGAATTAATCAAATACTGGAACGAGCCGCGTACCTGACCAAACACGTTGGTGATTTGCGTCATCAGACCGAGCGTAATCGTACCGGCAACAATCGATGGAAACAGCAGGAACAAGCCGAAAACGTTATCAACCTGCAGGTAAAGAATACGGGCGATATTGAAGTACATATAGTGAAAATAGAGGCGAAAGTAGTTTTGACGCACCGCGTGGAACAGCTCGCGAACCGTCGGCGGCGTCGCGCGATTACCATCATCTTCACCGTACACCAGCTCTTTACGGTACGCCGCTTCCACCCGCTGATTTTTGAACTCCAGCCCAGGCAGTTTGATCCCCACCACGGCCAGCAGCCCGGTCCCCATCAACGACCAGACAATCGCAGCAATCACCAGACCGTAAGGAATATATCCAACAATCGGCAGATCCGGGACATGCGCAGAAAGCGTAACCAGTACCGGCAAGAAGGCAATCAGCGTCATAATCGCGTTAATAAAACTCACGCCCATGTCTTCCAGCGTGGAAGCGAAACGCATGGTGTCTTCCTGCACACGCTGCGCCGCACCTTCGATATGACGCAGATGCTGCCAGTGCGCCATATAATGTTCGTTCATCGCGGTACGCCAGCGGAAGACGTAATGACTGACGAAGAAGTTGTTCATCACGCCAATGACGACGGCTATCAGCGCAATCCCGAGAAAGATCCCCACTTCCTGATAGAACTGCTCAATTTTCACCTTATGCGGTGTGCTGAGTGCGGTTTGAATCAGGTCGTAGAACGGGGCATACCACGCATTGACGGCGACGCCGACTTCAACCAGAAACCAGGTGACGAAGATAATCAGCGAGGTACCGAGTATCGACCAGTACTGCCAGCGGTGCGGACTGTAGATAAACCAGAACAGCGCAAACACGCCAACGCACAGAATGTAGTATGCATAAAAAATCAGATAATCCAGCGACCAGAATCGCGCTGCGCTAATCGGTACATTCCCCGATGCGCCGGTAATCTGTGCAACCCAGGCTCCCCCGCCAGCCTGCCAAAATACAACAGCGACCAGTGCCCAAATAAATGCCGAAATAAAGAACGGCCCCGGCTTTGGGAAAAAAGACTTAAACATAGTGCTCTCCTGCTAACTTCTTATCGTTATGACGACTGCTGTGCATTTGCCACGGTGGTTTACCGCGGCAAGACGGCTTACGCCCAATAAACACAAGCTGAAACCGACAATTGTGACCAGAACCGGCGCACTTAGTTCGCTATCTGGTTTTGTAGAATTGTTTCTGCGGTTTTCACACCGACAGCGCTCCGGCATGTTCAGATTATTGCAGCGTGAGATCACAAAAGCGAACATCCACTCTCCGGGAAAAGCCCACGTTTACTCATCGTTACGTTTTTCCCACTATCATTGGCTGATAAGCGCTTTGCAATATGCCAACGAGTAGTATAAATACGCATACGCACGTCATCTTTTATTTCCTCTAACTCATGGACACCACCGTTGAAACGTAGTCTGCTTTTTTCTGCCGCGCTGTGTGCGGCGTCATTGACATCTGTCCAGGCGGCACAGCCTATAACCGATCCCGTCTTTGCCTCTGACATCGTCGACCGGTATGCCGATCATATTTTCTACGGCAGCGGCGCTACGGGGATGGCGCTTGTGGTGATTGATGGTAATCAGCGCGTGTTTCGTAGCTTTGGTGAAACGCGCCCCGGCAATAATGTTCACCCGCAGTTGGATTCCGTTATTCGCATCGCGTCGTTGACCAAATTAATGACCAGCGAAATGTTAGTGAAATTACTCGATCAGGGCACAGTAAAACTCAACGATCCATTGAGTAAATATGCACCACCAGGCGCACGCGTTCCGACATATCAGGGAACGCCTATCACGCTGGTGAATCTGGCGACGCACACCAGCGCACTGCCACGCGAGCAGCCTGGCGGCGCGGCAAAACGCCCGGTCTTTGTCTGGCCGACTCGCGAACAGCGCTGGAGCTATCTCTCTACCGCAACGCTAAAAGCCGCACCTGGCTCGCAGGCTTCCTATTCGAACCTGGCGTTTGACCTGCTGGCCGATGCGCTGGGAACCGCGTCCGGCAAACCTTATCCGCAGTTGTTTGAAGAGAAAATCACCCGACCGCTCGGGATGAAAGACACCACCTTTACCCCGTCCCCCGATCAGTGCGCACGCCTGATGGTCGCGGAAAAAGGCGCCAGCCCGTGTAACAATACGCTGGCGGCCATGGGCAGCGGTGGCGTCTATTCTACGCCCGGCGATATGATGCGCTGGATGCAACAGTATCTCTCCTCTGATTTTTATCATCGTAGCCAGCAGGCCGACCGGATGCAGACGCTGATTTATCAGCGTACGCAGTTAACCAAAGTGATAGGGATGGATGTTCCGGGCAGAGCCGATGCGCTAGGTTTGGGCTGGGTCTATATGGCGCCGAAGAATGGGCGTCCAGGAATTATTCAAAAAACCGGTGGCGGCGGTGGCTTCATTACTTATATGGCGATGATCCCACAGCAAAACGTCGGGGCCTTTGTCGTGGTAACCCGCTCCCCGCTGACCCGCTTTACCAATATGAGCGACGGGATCAACAATCTGGTGAGCGAACTGAGCGGCAACAAACCGCAAGTGATCCCCGCCTCCTGATTCAATACTCAAAAGGCAAACGGTTAATACTCACCAGTTTGCCTTTATTCATTTCAATATATCCACCTTTACGCAATGCTGCGAGAACCTCAGCGACAACTGAGCGTGAAATTCGTGTACGTTGGTGAATATAGTTCATGACGCCGATACGCGAACGCAGAACCTCGTCCCATTTCGTCATGGAGATCAACGTGGCGCGAATCTGATCGTAGGAGTTGTTACCGATCAACTGCAGATCGCGCAATTCGAGCATGGCGTTTTGCCATGCCAGCCAGCAAAAAGCTTCCCGCCAAAGCTGGTATTGTTCAATGATATTAATTGTTTGTGAGGCAGGAAGATGATATCCCGTACAATTACTTTCGGTCATTAATCTGTATTGTACATCTGTTTTCATCACGCCATCAGAAAGGCCCATAATAAAAGGCGCCTGTGCAATCCCGACCAGCACGTTTTCCCCTCTACGCAGGGAAACAACACCACTTAAAATGATAAAAGTGTCATCACCATCTATATCATGGGAATATATAATTTGTTTTTTACTATCACATTCGAAATGTTCGCCATACTTAGACAAACATTTATCCAACATCCCAAATTCCACCAGCGGTTTATTTGTAGATAGCATGTGCGCACTCCTTGCAGTAAATGCCCGTCAAATCCGTGACGGGCATTATTACGAGTAAGTTACCTTATTTTCTCTGCAAAAAGGCTCTTACCAGGTATATTTAACACCTACATTTGCAGACCAGTCTTGATCGACATCACCTCCGCCGAGGTAGTTAGCATCGGTGTACGCACTGAAATTTTTGGTAAAGCTGAACTGAGTACCCAGTCCAACACGTACCGCAGAACCTTCTACGCCGTTGTCGATAGAGTCACCGTTTACGTCAGCATCGTTATTAGAATCGTCGTAAACGTAGGCCAGTTTGAAGTACGGGGTCAGCGCCTGGTCGTCGCTGTAGGCGAAGGTATAACCTGCATCTACACCCAGTTCATAACGCATGCTGTCATAAGACTGACCATCAACTTTCATGTCGTTACTCAGCTTATAGTCATCACCAGACTGGAACAGACCGGATACGCTACCGTAAGGCGTTACGTACCCTGCGTCACTCAGTTTCAGGTCATAACCCAGTTTCAAGCCAAAGCCCCAGGCATCAGCAGAGGTGCTGCCGTCAACATACTGACCGTTGCTCATGTTAGCAGACAGATCGTTGTTGAAGTGGGAGTAGCTTAAGTTACCGTCAACAAAGATGTTGTTGGCAAAGTGAGCAGAAGAGTAGATATAGGCAGTCTGGCTGTCCTGATCCACCTGACCGGTACGGTCGCTCATATCACCTTTCGCGAAGCCTGCTGCTGCACCGACAATCCACTTGGCGTTGTTACCATCAATTTTTGAATCAACACCGACCATGATGCCGTTAACATCCTGATCGTAGTTGATGGTGCCGTTATCCGCATCGAAGCTACCACCGAAGTAGCTTACCCATGCGCCACCGTTATCAACCAGACCATGACGTGCGTTAGTCAGACGAGTACCAACAGTGTCTTGTTCCAGGTTCCAGATATTGGTGTTAGCAGACGGGATGCTCAGAGCCATATTTGCGTAGTCGGTCAGCTCCATCTGCTGCAGAACAACGGTGTTACCCTGCTGCTGCGCCTGATAGGTGTAAGCGCCGAGGTCAGCTTTGTTAGCTGCAGAGAAGGTTGCAGTGCTGTTGGTGTCGTTAACGTAGATCAGCTCGTTACCTTTGTAATCAGCAACAGAACCAGCGCCAGTCGCGTTATCGATACGCACTTTATAGTTACCGGTTGCTGCCGCTACGTGGTCACCATAGTTATCAACTTCAGATTGATCGTAGGAGGTGTCGGAATCGCCGTTACCGTTGATAGTCAGATGACCATCAGAGTTCATTGCGATTACGCCATAACCGTAGTTAGCCTGAGTTTTGTCGTTAGTACGATCGTTGGTCAGGTCAGCATTCAACACATAGTTAGTGCTGTTGATGTCGAAAACACCCGCATTAACATGGTTGTAAGCATCGGTGTAGCTGGTCAGGTTCAGCGTATCAACCTGCAGTGCATCACCTGTGCTGTTACCCACATCCAAAATACCGTTGTTGGTAACGTTGATGGTGTTGGCATACAGTGCAGCACTACCTACACTCCAGCCAGCAGCAACATCATCAGCAATCGTGACGGTACTGTTGTCAATAGACAGGGTATCGGTCGCAACATGGCCATCTTCGTTGATGTTCAGGGCAGAAGCACCGATCAGAGAGATGGTGTCAGAAATCAGGGTAGAATCACCCACATTCACGACGGAACCGCTGTTAATGCTCAGTGTGTCAATCAGAGAGGTTTTGGTGGTATCCCACTGTGATGCGCCGTTCAGCGTGACGTTGAACAGACCGCTCTGGTAAACAGCGTTGCCAACCACATGACCATTTTCGTCATAAGAGGTCGTGTCGCTATCAATACCGTAGGTTGAATCAGGCCACAGACTATTGGCTGCAATATCAATCAGCGTCGCGGTAGCTTCTGTGCCTGCTGCATAGCTGTCGTAAACACCGTCGCCATCAGCATCAACCTGATGTACGGACATTGCCGCACCCACCCACTTACTGCCGTTGTTCAGGGTCAGATCCAGACGGTCAGTACCATCCCAACCGTTGGTATCCAGGTCGGCATCAGTATCACGATAAGTATCAGCGCCGTTCGGGAAGAAGTTCTCATCGAAGTTGCTGGAGAACAGAACATCACCCATCAACGTGGAATTATTAAACGTGGCAGTCGTCTGCATCGCGTTATCGGCATCTGGATGTGCAATAACAGCCAATGCAACATCATCAGCAGTATAAGAACCGCTGTAATCGCTTGCATTGCTGGTATTACCAAACCAGCCGGAAGTACCTTCATCAGACCATGAACCAGAGGTCAGGGTAGAATCGCTAACAGCAATAGTATTATTAAATACTTCGCCGCTGTTTACACCAGTGCTGACGGTGTTATCGTCAATGTCTTCCCACTCATAACCCTGAGTCAGCGTAATACCCGCAACGTGAGAGTTGTTGGAGATAGACAGATCAACTTCTTGATCCAGCGTGATAGCCGTACCCAGGTTATAAACGTCGACAACGTGCGTATCAGCCGCATCGTTATAGGTACCGTTGTAGGTATAATGTTCGTAGTTGTCATCGATAGTTGAGTTGATGACGTTCATCGCCAAACGATCATAGTAATAGTCGGTACCCGTACGGTTAGTACAATCCGTGGTCATACACTCGGAAGTCACCATACCGTGAATGGTACTATTTTTAATCGTCAGGCTGTTGTTATTGCTGTTAGTAGATAGTCCATCATCCAGATAATAAGTAGAAATAACGCCGTTAACAGTAGCGTTATTGATTACTGGATAAATATCACCGTTATAAATACTATCAGCTTCGTAATTGTTCCAACCGACATACCCATCGTAGTAAACACCATCGGCATAAGATGCGTCATTATAATGGGTGAACGTTGTGTACGTGGTTCCAGAAATATCGGTTGAAGCATTCGCCTGAGAAGTGATTGCCAAAGTGCAGGCTAATGCTAATTGTGAGACTACAAGTTTCTTTTTCCAGATGTGCATTTGTCATCCCTCCTCAGGGACGTAATATAGTTGATCCATCAATTATCAATGCAAAGAAAACATTTTATGTTTCGCAGGGCCGATTATGCTGTTTCACAACGGAAAGGTTCAATTATTCTTTGCTCACTGTCCGAAATCGGACAACATCATGAATTAACCAGGTCTTAACAATAAAACAAAAATACAAATATTTTCAACAAGATATAAAACACACAACATCTAACGCATATAATTATCAAATAATCCACCCAATACTCAAACAAATAAAAAATAAATAGGCTAGAGTTATGTTACGTGATAAACAAATAAATCCATCAACATTTAAAATAATAAAAGCAAAAACAAACAAAATAATGAATATAAATAAATTGCTCTAATGATTCAGCCTTTCGCCACGGGAAATCCAAATATAAAGCCAACTTTCGTAAACCACCCGCCCTCAGGTTCGGGTATACTACGGCCTTCGATTTCACAAACATCAGGCATACCATGACAGACCTAATCCAACGCCCTCGCCGCCTGCGCAAATCACCTGCGCTGCGCGCTATGTTTGAAGAGACAACACTGAGCTTAAATGACCTGGTGTTGCCGATCTTTGTTGAAGAAGAACTCGACGATTACAAAGCCATCGAGGCCATGCCAGGCGTGATGCGCATTCCAGAGAAGCATCTGGCACGCGAAATTGAACGCATTGCTAATGCAGGCATCCGCTCAGTCATGACCTTCGGTATTTCCCACCACACCGATGACACCGGCAGCGATGCATGGAAAGAAGACGGTCTGGTGGCGCGCATGTCGCGTATCTGTAAGCAGACCGTGCCGGAAATGATTGTCATGTCCGATACCTGCTTCTGTGAATACACCTCGCACGGTCACTGCGGCGTATTATGCGAGCACGGCGTGGATAACGATTTAACCCTGGCCAATCTTGGCAAGCAGGCGGTGGTTGCTGCCGCAGCGGGTGCTGACTTCATCGCGCCTTCCGCCGCGATGGACGGCCAGGTGCAGGCGATTCGCCAGGCGCTGGACGCCGCGGGCTTCACCGATACGGCGATCATGTCCTACTCCACCAAATTTGCTTCTTCTTTCTACGGCCCGTTCCGTGAAGCCGCAGGCACCGCGCTGAAAGGCGATCGTAAAACCTATCAGATGAACCCGATGAACCGTCGGGAAGCGATCCGCGAATCGCTGCTGGATGAAGCCCAGGGCGCAGACTGCCTGATGGTCAAACCGGCTGGCGCATACCTCGATATTCTGCGCGATATCCGCGAGCGCACCGAGCTGCCGATTGGCGCTTATCAAGTCAGCGGTGAATACGCGATGATCAAATTCGCGGCGCTGGCGGGTGCCATAGATGAAGAGAAAGTGGTGCTGGAAAGCTTAGGCTCGATCAAGCGCGCTGGCGCGGATCTGATTTTCAGCTACTTCGCACTCGATCTGGCTGAGAAAAAAATCCTGCGTTAATTCCTTTCAACGCCCCGCACTGCGGGGCGTTTTATCATAAAACGTCACCAAACCGCCATCTAACCGACACATCGCCCTTCTACTGTCACAAAAGGACAGAGGAGGAGCCGCTATGTTTAGTCTCGACAATGTCATCGACGACCTGTGGCCAGAGGCGAGGCCCGCCCCGTGGCAAAAAAAAGTGCTGAGAAAACTGTTACATGAAGAGGAATTCCAACAGTTTGCCGCTCGTCACCGCCATCTGAAAGGGTTAGATACCGTCGAACAGGTGCTGGAGCATCTCAACATTCACTGTCAAATTCCGGTCCGTAGTCTGGAACAAATTCCCGAACAAGGGCCGCTGGTTATCATCGCCAACCACCCTACCGGCACACTCGACGGCCTGGCCCTGCTATACGCCGTTTCTCGCGTTCGCCGCGATGTTAAAGTCGTCACCAACCGCATGCTCACTCATCTCGAACCGCTCAGTTCGCTGTTTATTCCGGTGGATAATATCAATGGCCGCACCGCTAAAGCGGCGCTACAGCTGATGGATCGACAGTTGCAAAACGGCGGTGTGCTGATCTTCTTCCCGGCCGGTGAAGTTTCGCGCATAACCCGGCGCGGCATTCACGATAAAAAATGGCACTCCGGCTTTATTAAGCTCGCCGCCAAATACCGCGCACCGCTCTTACCTGCGTGGATTGAGGCACGCAATAGCACGCTGTTTTATGCCAGCGCACTGGTATCGCAAAACCTGCCGATGCTGTTGTTAATGCAGCAGATGTTTCGCCGCCGGAACAGCAACCTGCCGGTGACCATTGGCGAGCAAATTGCGTGGACGACATGGTGCAACCCACAAACTACGCCGCGAGAAATGACAGACAAGTGCTACCGACACGTTCAGCTACTGGGAAAAGGACGGCCGGGCGTCTTTAAAACCGAAAGCGCGATCGCTCGCCCGGAACCCCGTGCCCTGCTCAAGCGCGAGCTACACCAGGCCGAGTGCCTGGGGCGTACAGCAGACGGTAAGGTTATCTATCTATGGCAGCGTAATGGTCAGGAAGAGGTTCCGTTGCTACGTGAGCTGGGCCGTCTGCGGGAAATCGCCTTCCGCGCGGTAGGCGAAGGTAGCGGCAAACGCCGCGACATCGACAGTTACGACGATGACTACCTGCATCTGATCCTGTGGGATGAAGACGATTTGGAGATCGTCGGTGCCTACCGCTTTATGCCGACCGCCCTACAGATGGAAAAGCGCGGGCTGGACGGCATTTACAGCTATAGCCTGTTTCATTACGACGAACGGATGGACGATATCCTCCAGCACGGCATTGAGCTGGGGCGCAGCTTTATTCAGCCACGCTACTGGGGACGCCGCGGCCTGGACTATCTGTGGTCCGGTATCGGCGCGTATCTGGCGCGCCATCCACACTATCGCTACCTGTTTGGCCCGGTTTCTATTTCTGGTGGGCTACCGCCCTCGGCCCGCGATTTGCTGGTTGCCTTTTATCGCCTGTGGTTTCCGGCAACACATCCGCTGGCGGAGTCACGCCGACCGTACCCGGCCTCGTTACCCGACGCACTGGCGCAGTTTGGCGGGGAAAATTACAGTGAAGACCTGACGCGGCTGAAGTCGCTGCTCGGCAACCTTGGTTGTGGTATTCCACCACTCTACAAGCAATATTCCGAAGTGTGTGAGCCAGGTGGCGTACAGTTTATCGACTTTGGCAGCGACCCGGACTTTAACAACTGCGTGGATGGTCTGGTACTGGTGGATTTAACGTATCTGAAGGCAAATCGCTACCAGCGGTATATCGGACCGCATTTAGGTTTGTAGACCGGATAAGGCGTTTACGCCTTATCCGGTCTACAATCGGCACCGGTCAGGAACTCACGACGCACGATAGAACGGCTTATCCCCTAAAATCGTGGCCCGATGCATAATGCGCCGCTGCGGCAGATAATCCGCATTGGCGTAATGTTGCGTCACGCGGTTATCCCAAATCGCCACATCATCAGGCTGCCAGCGCCAGCGCACCTGAAACTCTGGTTTAGTGACATGCGCAAACAGGAACCCGAGTAGCGCTTCGCTCTCTTTCTCCGTGACATCCACAATCCGCGTGGTAAATCCCTCGTTCACAAACAGCGCCTGTTTACCGCTTACCGGATGCGTGCGCACCACCGGATGCAGTAACGGGGGATGTTTGGCCACCGCGTCCAGCCAGCGCTGGTGCTCTTCTTCCGTCTTACGGTATTTGTACTCCTGGAACGATTTGCGGAAATCATGCTCTGCCCGCAGGCCGCTCAGCAACTGACGAAACGGTTCAGAGAGCGCTTCAAAAGCGGCAATCCCGCTGGTCCACAGGGTGTCGCCCCCGGTTGATGGCAGCTCTTTCGCCGCTAAAATCGCCCCGGCAGGCGGCGTGTCAATAAAGGTTACATCGGTGTGCCAGTTATCGTTATCTGGCGGATTATCGTTGTGAGTATCCAGCACGATAATCTCCTCCACGTCCTCGGCGTGCGGGTAGACCGGATGAATATGCAGATCGCCAAAACGTAGCGCCAGCGCACGCTGCTGTTGCGGCGTAATCACCTGCCCACGCAGAAACACCACCTGGTGACGCAGTACGGCGTGATAAAGCTGCTCAAACTGGTTATCGCTCAGCGGGCGCGCCAAATCCGCACCGGTGATTTGTGCGCCAATATACGGCCCCAGCGGGGTAATGCTCAGACGTTCACTCATTGTACTTCTCCATGCCAGGGCGTCAGACGACGTTGAAGCGCGCGCAGACCCAGTTCTAAAATAAAGGCGATAACGGCAATTACCGCGATCCCCGCCAGCACCACATCCGTTGCCAGAAATTCACCGGCGGACTGGACCATAAAACCCAAACCTCGCGTGGCGGCAATCAGCTCTGCGGCCACCAGCGTTGACCAGCCGACACCCAGCCCGATGCGCAGCCCGGTGAGTATTTCCGGCAATGCACCGGGTAAAATAACAAACCACAACACCTGCGCACGGCTGGCCCCTAGTGATTGTGCGGCGCGTACTCTTACCTGCTGCGCGCTGCGGACACCGGCCAGCGCCGACATCGCAACAGGCGCGAAAATCGCCAGGTAGATCAACAAGATCTTGGAGGTTTCACCAATACCAAACCAGATCACCATCAGCGGTAAATAGGCCAGTGGCGGAACCGGACGGTATAATTCAATGATCGGATCGAGAATACCGCGCATCGTCGGACTCAGCCCCATCGCGATCCCAACCGGGACGCCCAGCAGCACGGCGGCCAGCAGGGCGATAACAATTCGCGCCAGGCTCGCTGCCAAATGTTGCCACAGCGTGGCATCCATAAATCCCTGTGGCCCGGCAATAACGAGCAGTTTTTGCAAAACCTGCCCTGGCGGCGGCAAAAACAGCGGGCTGATTAATTGCAGCGCTGCCACCGTCCACCACACCGCCAGAATGACGGCCAGCGTACCAAGGCTTAACGTTATCTGACGTGAAAGCGGCCAGCGCCAGTTCAGCGTGCGCTGTCGCGGTTTATCATTAATAACTACGCTCATGAAAACGCCTCCCGTTGCGCAAAGACGCGACTTAGCACGTATTCGCGCATGGCAATAAACTGCGGATCGGACTTAATGCTGCGACTCGACTCTCCAGCCACAAAGCGCCGGGCAAAATTCAGCGGCAGACGCTCCATCACCCGACCAGGGCCGGATGAGAGCAGCACCAGCTCGGTGGCCATAAATACCGCTTCTTCAATATCGTGCGTGATTAACAACACCTGTTTGCCGGTCTCATGCCAGAGCTTCAGCAGCAGGGTTTGCATCTGCTCGCGGGTAAACGCGTCGAGCGCACCAAACGGTTCATCGAGCAGCAGGAGCTGTGGATTGGCCGCCAGCGCCCGGGCAATACCAACACGCTGGCGCTGGCCGCCAGAAAGCTGCCAGATAAAACGTTTTCCCGCACCGTCCAACCCTACTTTCTGCAACATCTCCTGGGCGATACGCTGACGCTGCACTTTCTCTACCCCTGCCAGTTGCAGACCAAAGGCCACATTATCCTGCACGTTACGCCAGGGCAGCAGACCTTCGTTCTGGAATACCACCCCGCGTTCCGCGCCCGGACCTTCCACCTTCTTACCTGACAGCGTAATGCTGCCGTGCTGATACGGCACAAACCCGGCAATCAGATTTAGCAGCGTGGTTTTGCCGCAGCCGGAAGGCCCGAGTACCACCAGCAGTTCGCCGCTATCAAGCGTCAGGTTGATATCATCCAGCACCGGTTTTCCACCGTAGCTGGCTGCGAGGTGAGAGATTTGCAGCATCAGCGCCTCCTTTTATTGCACGAAGAGATCGGTAACGTACTGGCTGTAATCTGTCGCGACGGCGGGGACTTTGCCCTGCTCTTTGAGGAACTGCGCGGTGTCGATAATCGCTTTGTTCACCGGTCCGGTCAGTTCGGCAGTCTGCTGTTGCGGCATCAGGTAAGTGTTACCTTTCACCAGTCCCGGCACATCCGCTTCCGGCACGCCGCTTAAACGCGACAATTTGCTGATATTCTCCGGCTGCTTCAGCCACTCATCGGGATTAGCGATATAAGGTTGCTGCGCATCAATCGCGCTTTTGGCAAAGGCTTTCACCACCTCAGGATGCTTCTCGGCAAAATCTTTGCGCACCACCCACACGTCCAGCGTCGGTGCGCCCCACTCGCCAACCTTTTCAGAATCGGTTAATACCTTGCCGTCTTTTTCCAGCGCATTGACCGCCGGCGCCCAGACGTACGCGCCGTCAATATCCCCACGCTGCCAGGCGGCAATAATTGCCGGCGGCTGCAGGTTCACAATCTCCACCTGACCGGGTTTGATACCCCAGTGTTTTAACGCCGCCAGCAGGCTGTAGTGGGTGGTGGAGATAAACGGCACCGCAATGCGTTTGCCCACTAAATCTTGCGGTTTACTGATATTTTTCTTCACCACCAGCGCTTCAGAATTGCCAAGTTTTGATGCCAGCAGGAAAACCTCAATCGGCACCTGCTGACTGGCAGCGACCGCCAGCGGGCTGGAGCCAAGATTACCGATCTGCACGTCGCCGGAAGCCAGCGCCCGCACGATGCTCGCGCCGCTGTCGAATTTGCGCCAGTCAACGGTGGCTCCGCTCTCTTTAGCAAAGGTGTTATCCGCCTGCGCCACTTTGGCGGGTTCAGCGGAGGTCTGATAGGCGACGGTGACGTTCACCGCCTGCGCCTGAAATGCGATGAATGCCAGTGCACCGAGAAGTGCGTTACGCGATGAAATAGCCATGATTGTCTGCTCCCCTGTCTTGTTATGGAGGCAGTATTTCGTTGCGGCACAATTTGATAAAGGAATTAAAAATTCTGGCTAAGAACAAAGCGTTTTTAGAAAAAAAGCGGCAATGGTTAGCAATTTCGCTCATTACAGAACGTAGGCCGGATAAGCGCAGCGCCATCAGGCACTGTTGCCGGATGGCGGCGCAAGCGCCTTATCAGGCCTACACTCGCTGTAAATTATTGCGATTTTGTTACATTCGTTACATAACTGCGTCTGGATGATTGCCAGCGTGGCGCTGGCAGGCATCATAGATATTCTTGTCAGGCAAAAGAGCAATATCATGATTCATGTTGTGCTGGTGGACGACCATGTGGTGGTGCGTTCCGGTTTTGCGCAATTACTCGGTCTCGAAGAGGATCTCGCCGTTATCGGCCAGTACAGCAGCGCAGCAGAGGCCTGGCCGGCATTACTGCGCGAGGACGTCAATGTTGCGGTCATGGATATCGCCATGCCGGATGAAAATGGCCTGAGTCTGCTAAAACGGCTGCGGGCGCAAAAACCCGGTTTTCGCGCCATCATTCTCAGCATCTATGACTCACCCACGTTTGTGCAAAGTGCGCTGGATGCCGGTGCCAGCGGTTATCTGACCAAACGCTGTGGACCAGAAGAACTGGTGCAGGCGGTACGATCGGTCGGTATGGGCGGGCATTACCTGTGCGCCGATGCGCTGCGGGCGCTACGCGGCGGCGAACAGCCCGCGCAGGTACTGGAAGTACTGACCCCACGCGAGCGCGAAGTGTTTGAGCTGTTGGTCAAAGGCGACAGCGTAAAAGAGATTGCCTTCAAGCTCGACCTCAGCCACAAGACGGTGCACGTTCATCGGGCGAACGTACTGGGCAAACTGCAATGCCACAGCACCATCGATCTGGTGCATTTTGCCCTCGACCACCAGCTATTAACGGGGCATTAATGTCGCGTAGCCTTCGGCATTGGGTTATTTCTCTGTTTATTCTGCTGGCATGGGGATCGGGCTGGCTAATGCTGTGGACGTTAGGTTTTTACCTGACCCACAATGGTCAGCAGGCGGCATTATTTCTGCCGCATGGCGTGTATCTCGCGCTATTGATCCTGCTGTCTCGCCGCTACTGGCCCGCGCTGGTATTGCCGCCGGTATTGATCCTGTTCTGGCTGCACAACGAACAGTTACTCAACGGTTATCTTCTGCTGGCCGCACCGCTGATAAGCCTGATACCGGCCAGTATCGGTCAGTCATACTGGCACCGCTTCCCGCTTTACTGGCAGCGCTTAACCCTGCTGCTGGCCGCGGTGACGATCACTTCATTGCTCAATACCGCCCTGCTTTCACCGTTTATCCAAAGCCCGGCGACGTTAATTGGCCTGGCGTCGTTTACCGGCGGCGTGCTGCTGACGCCGTTTGTCTATCTGATCTATGAATTTTTGCGCCAGCAGCACCGCTATCATTTGCTCGGGCTGGATACCACCAATCCCCCGCTGCGCACCTCACTTATCATCTGGTGCAGCCTGTTTTTTATTATTGGCATCGGCACCCAGATGGTGCTGTCGCCGGAGATCGAGCGCCTGCTGCTGATCGTGGTGTTCCTACCGAACGTGGTGATGGCGTGGAAATTTGGCTGGCAGGGCGGCGTGTTGTCCGGATTGCTCGGCAGTATGATGATCACCATCGCCCGGCAAATCGGCGTCGGGTTCAGCAACTTAGTGGAGCTGGAGATTTTCCTCGCCACCCAGGCGCTGCTGGGCATCGGGCTGGGGATCGCCATCAGCCGCCAGCAGCATCTGGCGCAAAACCTGCACCATTATCGCCAGCGTCTGGAAAGCGAACTGGCGGCCCGCCGCGCGCTGACTGAACAACTGATCCGCACGGAAGAAAACACGCGCAAAAGCCTGGCGCGGGAACTGCATGATGAAATTGGTCAGAACATCACCGCCATTCAAATTCAGTCTCAACTGGTTAAACGTTCGCAGGGTCCTGAGCAAACGCTCGACGCGGCAAATCAGATCAACGACCTGGCCCGGCGTATTCACCACTCGACCCGCCAGCTACTGCGCCAGCTACGCCCACCCGCGCTTGACGAGCTGACTTTTAAAGATGCACTACATCATCTGGTGAATGAATTTGCTTTTGCTGAACGGGGTATTCGCTGTCGCTTTGATTATCAGCTAGAGAATACGCCAGAAAACGAAACGGTGCGCTTCACGCTGTATCGCCTGTTGCAGGAGCTACTCAATAACGTCTGTAAACATGCCGACGCCAGCGAAGTATCGATTACGCTGCGTCAGCAGGAACATAGCTTGTTGCTGGACGTCGCTGACAACGGCGTGGGTATTCTGCCGGAAAAAATTCCCGGTTTCGGTATCCAGGGAATGCGTGAGCGAGTCAGCGCTCTTGGCGGTGAACTGACGCTCGAATCGAACAGCGGCACGCGGGTAATTGTTAACCTGCCCACAAATTTGCAACAAATCAGCCACTAACCAGGAAAAAGTCTTAGCCACTCTGGACTTTCTCTCATCCCCTTTCGATTTCACTTTCTTATAGTCAGCAAAACGGAGACGGCTATGCGTACCGACATCAACCAACAATACCGGACGCTGCGTCCACAGCTGCTGATGTGCATGGTCATCGGGTACGCGGCGTTTTACCTGACGCGCAAAAGCGTTAACTACGTGCTCCCGGCACTGCAAATGGATCTGGGACTGGATAAAAGTGATATCGGTCTGTTGGGATCGCTGTTTTACCTGACCTATGGTTTGTCGAAGTTTACCGCGGGACTCTGGCACGACAGCCACGGGCAGCGCGCATTTATGGGCATTGGCCTGTTCGCTACCGGCATCCTGAACGTGGTGTTCGCGTTTGGTGAATCGCTGACGCTACTGCTGGCGGTCTGGACGCTAAACGGTTTTTTCCAGGGCTGGGGCTGGCCGCCCTGCGCCCGCCTGCTGACCCACTGGTACTCGCGCAACGAACGTGGATTCTGGTGGGGCTGCTGGAATATGTCGATCAATATCGGTGGCGCCGTTATCCCACTGATTAGCGCCTTTGCCGCCCACTGGTGGGGCTGGCAGGCAGCGATGCTGGCACCGGGGATTATCAGCATGGCGTTAGGTATCTGGCTCACCCTGCAACTGAAAGGCACGCCCCGGGAAGAGGGATTACCAACGGTTGGGGAATGGCGGCATGATCCGCTGGAGCTGCGTCAGGAGCAGCAAAGCCCGCCGATGGGGCTGTGGCAAATGTTGCGCATAACCATGCTGAAAAACCCGATGATCTGGCTCCTCGGCGTGTCGTATGTGCTGGTCTATTTGATCCGCATTGCGCTCAACGACTGGGGCAACATCTGGCTGACGGAAAGCCACGGCGTGAATCTGCTCAGCGCCAATGCCACGGTGATGCTGTTTGAAGTTGGCGGTTTGCTGGGGGCGCTGTTTGCCGGATGGGGATCGGATCTGCTGTTCAGCGGTCAGCGTGCGCCGATGATTTTGCTGTTCACGCTGGGGCTGATGATCTCCGTCGCCGCGCTGTGGCTGGCGCCGGTGCACCACTACGCGCTACTGGCAATGTGTTTCTTTACGGTGGGCTTTTTTGTGTTTGGCCCACAGATGCTGATTGGCCTCGCGGCGGTGGAGTGCGGACACAAAGCAGCGGCAGGTTCAATTACCGGTTTTCTCGGGCTGTTCGCCTATCTGGGGGCCGCGCTGGCGGGTTGGCCGCTGTCGCTGGTCATAGAACACTACGGCTGGTCGGGAATGTTCAGTTTGCTCTCGGTCGCCGCTGTCTTTATGGGTTTATTGCTGATGCCACTGCTCATTGCAGGCATTACCCCTTCTCTCAGTCAAAGGATAAAACAATGAAACTGACGCTTACCTCTACCCTGATTGCTTCCGCTCTGACGCTGGTGGCCTTCAGCAATGCAGCTCAGGCGCAGGGCCGTCTGGTGGTGTATTGCAGCGCCACTAACGAGATGTGCGAAACCGAAACCAAAGCCTTCGGTGAAAAATATGATGTGAAAACCTCATTCATTCGCAACGGCTCGGGCAGTACGCTGGCGAAAGTGGATGCCGAGAAGAAAAACCCGCAGGCGGATGTCTGGTACGGCGGTACGCTGGATCCGCAGTCCCAGGCCGGTGAAATGGGCCTGCTGCAGCCGTATAAATCACCCAATCTCGAACAGATCATGGAGAAATTCCGCGATCCCGCGAAGGTGAAAGGTAATCTCTCCTCGGCGGTTTACGTCGGTATTCTGGGCTTTGGCGTCAATACCCAGCGCCTGAAAGAGAAAAACCTGCCGGTGCCAAAATGCTGGAAGGATCTGACCAAACCGGAATACAAAGGTGAAATCCAGATTGCTGACCCGCAAAGCTCCGGTACCGCCTATACCGCGCTGGCGACCTTTGCTCAGCTGTGGGGTGAAGATCAGGCCTTTGACTACCTGAAACAGCTCAACGCCAACGTCTCTCAATACACTAAATCAGGCATTGCCCCAGCGCGTAACGCCGCCCGTGGCGAAACGGCGATTGGCATTGGCTTCCTGCACGACTACTCGCTGGAAAAAGAACAGGGCGCACCGCTGGAGCTAATTTCACCGTGCGAAGGTACTGGCTATGAGATTGGCGGCGTCAGCATTCTGAAAGGCGCTCGCAACCTCGATAACGCCAAACTGTTCGTTGACTGGGTACTGTCAAAAGATGCGCAGGAACTGGCTTGGAAAAAAGGGAAGTCCTATCAGATCCTGACCAACACCACCGCCGAGACGTCGCCTAACTCGCTGAAACTCGACGATCTGAAGCTTATCAATTACGACATGGATAAGTACGGCTCGACCGACGTGCGTAAAGCGTTGATCAATAAGTGGGTCAGCGAAGTGAAGATGGGTAAATAAACCTACATCGGCGATCATTTGCCGGGTGCGGCGTAAATACCGCATCCGGCCTGGAATACCGGAACCGCTATGTCACACACACTTGCACTCCATCCCGTGAAAAAACGGGATGCGATATTTCTTTGGGTTTTGCTCGGCTGGCTGGCGTTTGCCCTGTTGCCAGGCTGGAGCCTGGACTACGGTCTGCTGGAGTCGACGCGCGAGGAAATACTCGCCGCCTACGGCTGGTCACAGTTGAATATCAGTTGGCTGTGGTATCTGCTGCCAAGCCTGCTGCTGGTTCGCCCGTTCCATGAAGCTAAACGCGAACAGCGCGGCCGCCATTATCTTGATGCGGGCTGGGCATTTTTCTGTATGGCGTTTATCGTCACCAGCGCGACCCTTGAAGGGCGCGGCTTAGGCTATGCCACCATCGTGCTGTTTATCGCACTTGGCGCGATCATGACCCTGGCGCTCACCCGCCTGGAGTGGCTGGGTGGCGACCGTTTCGTCATCGGCTCGCTCACCGCGATTGTCGCCTTGATCGGTATTTTTATCGTCTGGCCGAGTATCGCTATTTTTATTCCGATGTTCACCAACGACGCAGGGGAATTTGCCCCGCTGGCGTTTATGAATGTGCTGTCGCAGGCGCACATCATTCAGGTGATCCTCAACTCAATTATGCTGTCGATTGCCGTCGGCGTCGGCTGCACCTTCTTTGGCCTGGTGCTGGCGATCTACACCACCCGGATCGCCAAACGCAGCGCCATAATCGGACGTATCTTCTCGATTTTGCCAATCGTCACCCCGCCGTTTGTCGTAGGTTTAGGCGTCACGCTGATGATGGGGCGCTCCGGCTATATCACCGAATTTATGGTCGAATGGTTTGGCTTAACCAACACCAACTGGCTGTACGGTTTTACCGGCATCTGGCTGGCGCAGGTACTGGCCTTCACGCCGATGGCGTTTATGATCCTCGACGGAGCAATCAAAACCATTCATCCGTCGCTGGAAGAGGCCTCTTACACTCTGCGCGCCAGCCGCTGGCAGACCTTTAACGGCGTGTTTGTCCCGCTGCTGAAACCCGCGCTGGCGAACGCCTTTTTGATTGTGGTTGTGCAGTCGCTGGCTGACTTTAGTAACCCGCTGGTGCTCGGCGGTAACTTCGACGTGCTGGCAACGCAAATCTACTTCTACATCACCGGTTCGCAGCTCGACTACCAGGCCGCCAGTACGCTGGGTGCATTCCTGCTGCTGTTCTCGCTGCTGGTGTTCTGCGTGCAATATATGTGGATTGGTAAACGCTCATACGTCACCGTTTCCGGTAAATCCTACCGGGGCGACGTGCAGCCGCTGCCGGTGACGCTGGTGTGGAGCGTGGTCGCGCTGCTGGCGGTGTGGATTGCCTTTAACGCCCTGTTGTACGGCAGCATTTTCTACGGCAGTTTCACTGTTAACTGGGGCGTGGACTACACCCTGACGCTGGCGAACTTTACCAAACTGTTCGGCCAGGGGATGAGCGACGGCGCATGGCCTTCACTGCTCGACACCCTGCTCTACGCCGGTATTGCCGCGCCGATCACCGCCATCTTCGGCCTGCTGATCGCCTGGGTAGTCGTGCGCCAGCAGTTTAAGGGCAAAAAGACCATCGAGTTCACCACTATGCTGTGCTTTGCCGTTCCAGGCACCGTCGCGGGCGTATCGTACATTCTGGCCTTTAATAGCGCCCCGGTGTACCTCACTGGTACGGCGGCGATTGTCATTATCTCGATGGTAATGCGTAACGTCCCGGTCGGTATTCGGGCGGGTATCGCGGGCTTAGGCCAGATCGATAAATCACTGGACGAAGCCTCGCTCAGCCTGCGCGCCGGTTCGCTGCGTACCATTACGCACATCCTGCTGCCGTTGCTGCGCCCGGCGATCCTTTCGGCGCTGATTTACAGCTTTGTGCGCGCCATTACCACCGTCAGCGCCATTGTGTTCCTCGTCACGCCGGATACCCGTGTAGCGACGGCCTACATCCTGAACCGCGTGGAAGATGGCGAATACGGTGTGGCGATTGCCTACGGTTCCATTCTGATCGTGGTGATGCTGGCGATTATTTTCATCTTTGACTGGCTGATCGGTGAATCACGAACCTCCCGTTCAAAAGCCAAAAACCAGGCGTAATGGAGCGCACTATGACTCAGAAAAATTTCGTTGAACTGCGCAACGTCACCAAACGATTTGGCAGTAACACGGTTATCGACAATATCAACCTCACCATCCCGCAGGGGCAAATGGTGACGCTGCTCGGCCCATCCGGTTGTGGTAAAACCACCATTTTGCGCCTGGTCGCCGGGCTGGAAAAACCGAGCGAAGGGCAGATTTTCATTGATGGCGAAGACGTCACCCATCGCTCAATTCAGCAGCGTGATATCTGTATGGTGTTTCAGTCCTATGCCCTGTTCCCGCATATGTCGCTGGGAGAGAACGTGGGTTATGGCCTGAAGATGCTCGGCGTATCCCGCGCTGAGGTGAAAGCCCGTGTCAAAGAGGCACTGGCGATGGTGGATCTGGAAGGCTTCGAAGAGCGCTATGTCGATCAGATCTCCGGCGGTCAGCAACAGCGCGTGGCGCTGGCGCGCGCATTGATCCTCAAGCCGAAAGTGCTGCTGTTTGATGAGCCGTTGAGTAACCTCGACGCCAACCTGCGTCGCAGCATGCGCGACAAGATCCGCGAACTGCAAAAGCAGTTTGATATCACCTCGCTGTACGTTACCCACGATCAGAGCGAAGCCTTTGCGGTTTCCGATACCGTGCTGGTGATGAACAAGGGGCACATCATGCAGATCGGTTCACCGCAGGATCTTTATCGCCAGCCCGCCTCGCGCTTTATGGCAAGCTTTATGGGTGATGCCAACCTGTTCCCGGCCACCTTCAGTGACCAATACGTTGATATCTACGGCTATCATCTGCCGCGCCCGCTGCACTTTGATACGCAAGGCGAAGGTATGGTCGGCGTGCGCCCGGAAGCGATCACGCTCAGCGATCGCGGCGAAGAGAGTCAGCGCTGCGTGATCCGCCACGTGGCCTATATGGGACCCCAGTATGAAGTCACGGTGGAATGGCACGGGCAGGAGATCTTATTGCAGGTCAACGCTACGCGTTTACAGCCGGACGTCGGCGAGCAGTATTACCTCGAAATCCACCCGTACGGCATGTTTGTTCTGGCGGATGCGGCATAACGTTTTGTGGCTTTGTAGGCCGGATAAAGCGCTTGTGCCGCCATCCGGCAATGCCTGATGCGCTGCGCTTATCAGGCCTACAGTGAACGATGTAGGCCGGATAAACTCTCAGCTTCGCGCTTTTAGCGCGGCAATATCCGCAGGCGTGGTGCGACAGCACCCGCCAATCAACCGTGCGCCAGCGGCCTGCCACTGCGGCAGATAATCCGCCAGATGCGCACAATGCTCACCGTGATGATGCCAGGTTTTGCTCACGGCATCATACTGCTCGCCCGAGTTCGGATACACCACCAGCGGCAGCGCCGTTAAACCGTGTAAATGCTGCAACGCAGCGGTGGTGTTTTCCAGCGCAATGCAATTAATACCTAACGCCACCACCTGCGGATAACCCGACAGCAGCGCGACCACGTCACGCAGCGGTGTACCGTCGCTCAGGTGCTCGCTGTCGCGCAGGGTAAATGAGAACCACGCCCGCGCACGCGGATATGCAGTCAATAACTCAGCCAGCGCGCTAATTTCGGCAAAATTTGGCAAGGTTTCACAGGCCAGCAGATCGGCCCCGGCATCCAGTAACGCTTCCACGCGCGGGCGGTGAAACGCCTGAAACTCTTCAGCGCTACGTTGGTAATCACCACGGTATTCAGAACCATCCGCCAGATACGCGCCGTAAGGCCCGACTGATCCAGCTACCAGCAGCGTGCCCGCCTGCGGGTTCTCGGCCAGATACGCTTCACGGGCTTTACGCGCCAGCTCCACGCTTTTACCAATTAGCGCTTTCGACTGCGCTTCATCCAGGCCACGGGCGGCAAACCCCGCCGGTGTCGCCTGGTAGCTGGCGGTAATCGCACACTGCGCCCCTGCCCGGTAGTAATCGAGATGGACTTCGCGGATAAGCTCCGGATTTTCGACCAGCACTTTGGCTGACCACAAGCTGTCGGCTAAGTTACAGCCACGCGCTTCCAGCTCCGTCGCCATCGCACCATCGAGCAGCAGGAAATCCTGTTTATCAAGGATGGCGCTTAACGGATTATTCTGCGACATGTTCGGGCTCCTGTTTGGCTTTACGCGGTTGAGTAAGGAAATAAGCACCATAACACACTGCCACAAACGGTAACCCGCACCACAGCGCAATTCTCTGCGCTGGATCGAATGCCAGCCCGACACAAGCCACCAGGCACAGCACAAATCCCAGTACCGGCACCAGCGGATACCACGGCGCACGATAATGCAATTCACTCAATGCCTTACCCTGCTGCAGATGACGGCGGCGAAAGACAAAGTGCGAAGCGCAAATGCTCAGCCACACCGCCACCACCGCGAACCCGGAGATTGCCGACAGCGCGACAAATACCGTGTCCGGGGCCACCACGCTGGAAAACAGCGCCAGTACACCACCGAGCATACTGACCGACAGCGCCGTCAGCGGCACGCCGTTTTTCGTCACTCGGGAAAAACAGGCTGGCAGCGTGCGTTCATTCGACAGCGACCACAGCATGCGCCCGGAGGCATACAGCCCGGAGTTCGCCGCGGATAGAATAGCCGTCAGGATCACGAAGTTAAAAATATCGGCGGCGTACGGAATCCCCACCTTCTCAAACACCAGCACAAACGGGCTTTTCTCCACGCCCGCCTGCTGCATTGGGATCAGCGCCGCCAGCACAAACACGGTGCCGATAAAGAAAATAATCAGTCGCGCGATGGTGGTACGAATCGCCACCGGAATGACCTTGCGCGGGTTTTCTGTTTCTCCGGCGGCAATACCGATAAGCTCGGTTCCCGAAAAAGCGAAATTCACCGCCACCATCGTCATCAGGATCGGTAAACCGCCGTGTGGGAACCAGCCTTCCGCCGTGATATTACTCAGTCCAGGCGCGGGCGAGCCATCCTGCATCGGGATAAAACCAAAAATCGCCGCCCCGCCGAGGATGATAAAGGCGATGATGGTGACCACTTTCACCAGCGAGAACCAGAACTCCCCTTCGGCAAAAAAGCGCGTGGAGATAACGTTGAGGGCAAAAATAATCGCGCAAAACACCACGCACCAGACCCATACCGGTACCTGCGGAAACCAGTACTGCATACAGAATCCGGCGGCGGTAAAACTCGAACCCAGCGCCACAGTCCAGGTCAGCCAGTAGAGCCAGGCCACGGTATATCCCGTTGCAGGGCCAAGATAACGAGCAGCATAGACGTGAAACGCCCCGGTCTCCGGCATCGCGACCGACAGCTCGCCCAGACACTGCATAACCAACCAGACCACCAGCGCGCCAATCAGATAAGCCAGCAGCGTTCCCGCCGCCCCGGTGGTGGAGATGATGTACCCGGTATTGAAGAATAACCCTGTGCCAATCACGCCGCCTAAGGAGAGCATAATCAGGTGACGCGTTTTCATTGTGCGCTTCAGTGGCGCATTTTGTTGTGTTGTTTGCATATAACCTTCTGAACGTATGGACATCTAAACATCCAAAGAAGGTTTGTTATACCGCGTTTGTTAACAGAATGCAAAGTCAACCCTGCACCAGGCGCAGATGCCCGCGCCGGGCGCTTAATGTCGGGTGGGGATTAATAATCAGATACAAAAAGGGTCGCCAGCTCATAACGCCTCCGTTGCCAGGCTTTATGTAAACTCTGGCAACGTCCTCACCGACTGGCGTTCACCCGGAAGTGGGAACCGTATCTCCCCCACTCATACCACCGAATGAGCGCTTAAGCACCGCTGGCCGGGACCGGCATCTGCGATTTGCGGTTCATCAGAATAAATACCGCCAGGCCCGCCACTAAAATACCCGGCGCTGAAGCTGCCATCACCCCCACTGTTCCGGTGCCAAGCGCTAACATTTTCCCTGCCAGCAGCGGACCGCTCATCGCACCCAGACGCCCGACGGCGACAGCAGTACCCACGCCGGTGGCGCGGATCTGCGTGCTGTAAAACAGCGGTGCCAGCGCATACAGCACGCTTTGCCCCCCGGTGGCAAACATCCCCGCCACAAATCCCGCCATCAACATGCCGCTCAATGACGATACCGTGCCCAGCGCCAGTAATGATGCCAGCATCCCGGTGTAGATCAGCAGCGACATGACCACCGGACGTAGTTTGTCCATCAACGCCCCGAGGATTAAGGTGCCGCTGGCCGCACCAATTTGCAGGGCAAACATCACGCCCGCCGCCTGCGAGGGCTGAAAGCCCTGCTCCACCAGCAGCATCGGCAGCCAGTTGATCAGCATATACACCACCAGCAGGGTGAAGAAATAGCACAGCCACAGCAGCAGCGTGGCTGTCGCGGTGGTTGGCGCAAACAGAGTCCGCAGCGGCGCGGCAGCCACCTGCGTTTGTTGGGCGTAAACCTGCGATTCCGGCAACCAGCGCATCAACAGCGGTACCAGCAGCAGCGGGATCACCCCGCCGACCCAGAACACCGTTTGCCAGGCAGAGGCCAGACCGCTAAACCCGAGCGCTGCCGCCAGCGCCGCGCCAATCGGCACACCGCAATACATCAGGCTCACCGCCGTACCACGAAAACGCGGGCCCGCCGCCTCAGAAGTCAGCGCGATCAGGTTCGGCAACGCCGCGCCCAGCCCGACGCCGGTCATCAGGCGGGCAAACACCAGCGATGAGAAATCCCAGGATATCGCTGTTGCCAGCGAGAACAGACCGAACAGCGCCACAGAGGCAATAAGAATGCGTTTGCGGCCATAGCGATCGGCCAGCATGCCGCCCACCAGCGCGCCGGGCAGCAGCCCGAGAATGCCCGCGCTGAAGATCCAGCCCATCTGCATTTTATCCAGCGCAAACGCGTGAGCGATACCGACGGCAGCGATCCCGGCAGCCTGTAAATCCAGCCCTTCCATCAGGGCGACTAAAAAACACAGCCCGACGGTCAACGTCAGGCGGGATGAGGATGCGGGGGTACGAGTAGTCATAAGATGTACCTCTGAGGTCACGATGCAGGTGAATCGCGGCTGATACGTTGCCAGCCGCGTAATCATTTTTATTTGCTATTGCGCAGATCCAGCGCCACGTCGACGATCATATCTTCCTGGCCGCCAACCATCCGGCGTTTGCCCAGTTCAACCAGAATATCTACCGCGCTCAGGCCATAACGCGCCGCTGCCACTTCGCAGTGGCGCAGGAAGCTGGAGTACACTCCGGCATAGCCCAGCGCCAGCGTTTCGCGATCCACCCGCACCGGGCGGTCCTGCAGCGGACGCACCAGATCGTCGGCAGCGTCCATCAGCGCATACAGATCGGTGCCGTGCTGCCAGCCAAGCTTATCCGCCGCGGCGATAAACACCTCCAGCGGCGCGTTGCCTGCGCCTGCGCCCATACCGGCCAGGCTGGCATCGATACGATCACAACCCTCTTCCACCGCGGCAATCGAGTTCGCCACGCCGAGGCTCAGGTTGTGGTGCGCATGCATTCCGGTTTCCGTCTCCGGCTTCAGCACCGCTTTCAGGGCGCGGAAGCGGGCACGAATATCGCTCATGTTCATCGCCCCGCCGGAATCGACCACGTAGATACAAGTCGCGCCGTAGTTTTCCATCAGCTTCGCCTGCTGCGCCAGATTTTCCGGCGTGGTCATGTGGCTCATCATCAGAAAGCCGACGGTATCCATACCCAGTTCGCGCGCATACTGAATATGCTGGGCCGACACGTCCGCTTCGGTGCAGTGGGTCGCCACGCGCACGACGCGCGCCCCAGCCTGATATGCATTTTTCAGGTCATGAATCGTGCCGATGCCCGGCAACAGCAGCGTGGCAATCTTAGCGTGCTTGACCACGTCCGCCGCCGCTTCAATCCACTCCAGGTCGCTGTGCGCGCCAAAGCCGTAGTTAAAACTGGAACCCTGCAGACCGTCGCCGTGCGCCACCTCAATGGAATCGACCCGTGCGTCGTCCAGCGCTTTGGCAATCTGGCGCACGTTTTCCAGCGAATATTGATGACGAATGGCGTGCATGCCGTCGCGCAGGGTCACGTCAGAGATATAGAGTTTTTTACCGTTCATGCTGCTTCTCCTGCCTGACGAGTGAGTGACTGCGCCATCTTCTCAGCGGTCGCCAGCGCACTGGAGGTCATAATATCGAGATTGCCCGCGTAGGCTGGCAGATAGTGCGCCGCGCCTTCCACTTCCAGATAGACGGCGGTTTTCAGCCCGGAGAACTGACCGATGCCCGGCAGATTGACCGGTTTATCCTGCGGGATCACTTCAAACTGGACACGCTGTTTCAGGCGATAGCCCGGCACGTACGCCTGCACCGCCGCCGCCATCTCATTAATCGACGCTTCAACTTCAACCTCAGAGGCCGCTTCGCTCAGCACATACACCGTGTCGCGCATCATCAGCGGCGGCTCGGCCGGGTTAAGGACGATAATCGCTTTACCTTTTGCCGCGCCGCCAACCACTTCAATCGCCTTCGAGGTGGTTTCGGTAAACTCGTCGATATTGGCGCGCGTGCCTGGACCCGCAGATTTACTGGCGATCGAGGCGATAATTTCGGCGTAATGGACTTTTGCCACGCGAGAAACTGCTGCCACCATTGGGATAGTCGCCTGCCCGCCGCAGGTCACCATATTAACGTTCTGCTGATCAACGTTGGCCTCCAGATTCACCACCGGCACGCAGTACGGGCCGATTGCCGCGGGCGTCAGGTCGATCAGGCGGATCCCCGGTTTAGCAGCACGCAGCGCGGCGTCGTTTTTCACATGCGCGCCCGCGCTGGTGGCGTCAAATACGATATCGATATCGGCAAACTCCGGCATCGCAATAAGCCCTGTCACCCCTTCATGGGTGGTGGCAACGCCCATACGACTGGCGCGCGCCAGCCCGTCGGATTGCGGATCGATACCGACCATCACCGCCATTTCCAGATGCACGCCGTGACGCAGAATTTTGATCATCAAATCGGTGCCAATGTTGCCGGAGCCGATAATGGCCACTTTACGCTTACTCATGACTGACTTCCTTTTGTAACCGCCGCTGAAAAGGTGGCGGCGACTGAACCAATACCCTCGATATGGGCTTCAAAACGATCGCCTGCATTCACCGCCACCATCGGGCCTAACGCTCCGGTGAGAATGATGTCTCCGGCGCGCAGCGGCTCGCCGAGGCTGGCCATTTTGCGCGCCAGCCAGACGGCGGCGTTGATCGGATGTCCCAGACATTCGCTGCCGCGCCCGCTGGAAACCTCTTCGTTGTTGCGCGTCATTTTCATCGCGCAGTTTTTCAGATCTAATCCTGCCGGACGCTGTGCCGGACCGCCGACCACATACACGCCACAGGAGGCGTTATCCGCCACGGTATCAACAAACTTGATTGACCAGTCACGGATACGGCTGCCGACCACTTCCAGCGCGGGCAGCACCCACTCGATGGCGTTATACAGCTCGTCAAAAGTAGTGTCGGCATTGGGCAGATCGCGGTTCAGCACCAGCGCGATTTCCGCTTCAATACGCGGTTGCAGTACGCGCTCAAACGCAATGGTGTCGTTATCGCCGTAGCACATGTCGGCAAACAACGTGCCGAAGTCCGGCTGATCGACGCCCAGTTGCTGCTGCACTTTCGGGTGCGTCAGCCCTACTTTGCGCCCGACCACGCGCCGCCCACGCGTCACCTCGTACTGCACGTTGATGCGTTGAATGGCGTAGGCCGCTTCGCCGTTGTCCACGCCGATCAGTTCACGCAGCGGGGCGATAGCTTCCCCTTTTTCCTCCGCCAGACGTAAATCGGCGGCTAACTGCTCAAGATTAAGATTGGTCATGTCCGTTCCTTAAGGGCGTGCGAGGAAATTCAACACCAGCTGATTAAAGGCATCCGCATGTTCCCACTGCGCCCAGTGCCCGCAGTCGCGGTAGATATGCAGCTCAGAACCGGCAATTCCGGAGAGCAGGCGCAGACCGGCATCCATCGGCACGAAGCGGTCATTGCGTCCCCAGACAATCAGAGTTTGGGCTTTAATTTCCCCCAGGCGCGGGCCGAAATCCGGGAACTGTTTCGGGTTGGCCTCCAGACTCTGGACAAAGTTTTCCAGGTGATCGCGGCGCGACAGCATGTTATTCAGACGCGCTTCAAACAGCGCCTCAGTGAGATCGCTGGTATCGAAGACAAAGATATCCATCATCAGCTTCAGGTTCTCGATAGTTGGCGCGCGGTACAGCTGATTCAGCCGCTTAATACCTTCGGTCGGCATTGGGGTAAACAGGCTCATGCCGCCCGTTCCGCCGCCCATCAGCACCAGTTTGCCCACGCGCTCCGGCCAGCTCAGGGTAAACGCCACAGCACTGTGGCCGCCCATCGAGTTACCCAGCAGGTGGACTGTTTGAATATCCAATTGATCAACCACGCTTTTCAGGATGCGAGCGTTGAGATCGGATCGCGAACCGCGGTTAACGATCCCATCGCTTTTGCCCCAGCCAGGACAATCCAGCAGGATCACCCGGTATCCGGCCTGTACCAACGGATCAATATTGCGGCTGAAGTTTGCCCAGCCCGTCGCGCCAGGACCGGAGCCGTGCAGCAGCACGACGGTCTCTTCGCCCTGTCCACAGTCATTGAAATGCACGCGTAGTGTTTCGCCTGCTTCCTGCACCTCCAGAAAACGACTGGTCGCGGCTTCGGTTTGCGGTTGGTAAGTCATGATGTTCTCCTGCATATTCAGTTCTGTTTTAGTTCTGTGTGGTGGCGCTCAGGGAGCCGAATCCGGCGATCCACTCTGGGATCGGGCGGTAATAACGGCCTTCGCTGCGCCAGTTGCCAAAGGCAGAAATGGCGGCGAAGGCGGCAACCCAGGTTTTTACTTCGTGCGTTGATTTGCCCGCCATCGCGGACAACTCTTCGTTACTGACCGCGTCCAGCTCCTGCAAACGCCCCTGCTCTAGCAGGCTCATAAAGCGGTTATCCCAGACAGGGTTCAGCGGATGCAGCGAGTTTTGATCGGCCACGAACTTCTCGGCGGCGCTGATCACCCGCTGCTGGCGCAGCTCGCGCTCGTTTTCGGGCAGTTGTTTACCGCTGCCAAGCAGACGGTCGCGCATATGAGCATCGGCCTTCGCCAGCTCCGGTACCGGCGGCTGATGCGACAGCCCGCCGGAGCCTAAAAACAGTACGCGTTTATTCAATGAGCTGGCGAAACGGCCAATCGCTTCCCCGAGCATGCGGGTACGCTGAAAGCCTGGCAGCGGCGTGGCGACACCGTTAATAAACACCGGCAGCACAGGCACCTTATCCAGCCCACCAAGCAAGAACTCCAGCGGCTGGGCGAAACCATGATCGACCTGCATGTTGTAGGACACGGCGAGATCGATGCCGCTTTTCATCACCGCGTGGGCGCAGGCTTCAGCGAGATCTGTCGGCACCGGCAGTTCTCCCGCTGCGCTGCCGAAATCGCCGATCGCCGTGGCTCCCACGCCTAAGCAGAACGGCGGCATCACGTCGTAGAAAAAGCCGTTGTAGTGATCGGGGGCAAACAGCACCACCAGTTCAGGGTCAAACGCCGCAATGCGCGCCCGGGCGCTGGCGATCACGCCGTTGACCTCGTCGAGCACAGCCTGTGCTGGGTCGACATAGCCCACCAGCGGCGAGTGGGAAAGACAGTGAAGATAAGCGTGCATATCAGGCCACCTTTTCAACAGGAATATCGGCAGTAGCGCGGGTAAGCGTCATCACCGACGCCAGTTTATTCAGGGTACTGCCCAGAGTTTGCGGAATAGCGATGGCGGCCACAAAGCGGTCCGGGCGCATCACCACCAGCGAAGCGTTGTGCTGGGCAAACCACGTGCGTAGGCGGTTTTGCGTATCGCCAATGCGGATAACGCCGTCATAGTTATCCTGCTCGGTATGAATCTGCGTATCCGGCACCACCTGGATAAACCGCGTCCCCAGCGCCTGCCACTGTTGGATCTGCGCCTCGCTCATGCCCCACAGCGGGTTACAACCCCAGCCAATCACCGCAAAATTCGGCCCGATGACATTGTCGAGCAGCGTCACTTCACCCGATTCCAGCGTCACCTTCGGCTGGATAAACATCTTGCCGACCGGAGACGTTTTCGCATCGCCTTCACGCACCAGCGCCCCGGAGTGGTACTGCGGCATCGGCTTAAAGCGCATTTCAAGGAAGTAGCGTTTGACCGGCGGAATGTAGTTCAGCAGCCAGGAAACCCCGTCGCGTACCGCACCGTGCCAGCGTTTTGGCGGTGCCAGTACGTTGCCTGCGGTCACCGAGAGATCGATCATTGCTTTGGCGTGGTCGCGGCGTTCCTGCTGGTAGGTATCCAGCAGCGCATCACCAGCTTTGCCCTTAATGACCAGCGCCAGTTTCCACGCCAGGTTGAAGGCATCGCGCATGCCGCTGTTGTACCCCTGCCCCTGCCAGACCGGCATAATGTGCGCCGCATCGCCGGCCAGCAGCACGCGGTCAATGCGAAAACGTTCGGCCAGACGGGCGTTATGGGTATACACACGCTGGCGGATCAGTTCGACGTTATCCGGGTTCGGCAGCACTTTGCTCAGCAACTGGCGCATATTTTGCGGCTCACTGAGCTGCGCTTCGGTTTCTCCCGGCATCACCATAAATTCAAAGCGGCGCACCGCATGTGGCAGCGCAGCGGAGACATACGGGCGCACCGGATCGCAGCACAGATACACATGCGGCGTGCTGAGCGGATCGTTGGCGATATCCACCACAATCCACTGATTTGGCGCGGTTTTGCCTTCAAATGGCACATTCAGCGAACGTCTGACGTTGCTGGCCCCACCGTCGCAGGCCACCAGCCACTGGGCCTTCACCGTTTCGCGCTGGCCGTCCGGCGCTTTCAGATTCAGCGTTACTTCACCGTTCTGTTGGCTGAAGGCTTCCAGTTCGCGGGAAAACAGGCAGCGCACGCTGGGAAAACGCGACAGCCCTTCCAGCATCACCGCATCCACCTGCGGCTGAATAAACGCGTTGCGGCGCGACCAGCCAAATTCGTCGGTCATCGGCTGGATATCAGCAAAGCAGCGGCCTTTCGGGGTGAGAAAGCGCATCGCGTGCCACGGCGTAGTATGCGGCAGCACGTTTTCGACCAGACCAACGGACTGCATGGTGCGCAGCGCTTCATCGTCAATCCCGATAGCGCGGGGATAGTCGATCAGCGTGTCGAGCTTCTCCACCACCAGCACTTCAATGCCCATCTGGCCCAGATAGTTGGCCATCATCAGCCCAACCGGACCAGCTCCGGCAATCGCGACCTGTACGGTGTGCTGCACAGCGGGTTGGATATCAGGGTTTATTGTTGTCATTTCAGAACCTCACGACTCGGACAAAACGCAATTGCAGACCCTGGCGAGGCGCAATTCATTTTGTTAAAAATATGTAAATTATTTTTTATTGTGCGGTCAGTATAGGAGTGAGTTTTTGCGCTACAATCAAAACATGCCTGGATGTGCACTAAGTGCACAACGTTGTTTTACCTGTAGATTTGTCAATAAATATGAAAAATGATGACGGTACTGAATACAAAACCGTACGCGGATTAACGCGCGGATTAATGTTATTAAATATGTTAAACCGGCTCGATGGTGGAGCCAGCGTTGGCCTGCTGGCTGAGCTGAGCGGCCTGCACCGCACTACGGTCAGGCGGCTGCTGGAGACGTTGCAGGATGAGGGTTACGTCCGACGCAGCCTGTCCGATGACAGCTTTCGCTTAACCATCAAGGTCCGTCAGCTTAGCGAGGGATTTCGTGACGAGCAGTGGATTTCTGCGCTGGCCGCCCCGCTGCTGGGGGATTTGCTGCGCGAGGTGATCTGGCCGACCGACGTTTCCACGCTGGATGTGGACGCGATGGTGGTACGTGAAACCACTCACCGCTTCAGCCGCCTGTCGTTTCACCGGGCGATGGTCGGGCGTCGTTTGCCATTGCTGAAAACCGCTTCCGGCCTGACCTGGCTGGCATTTAGCCCGGAGAATGAACGTCAGGAACTGATTGAAATGCTGGCCTCCCGGCCAGGAGAAGAGTTCCAGCTGGCGCGCGAACCCTTAAAGCTCGACGCCATTTTGACCCGGGCGCGGAAAGACGGTTTTGGTCAGAACTATCGCGGCTGGGATCAGGAGGAGAAAATCGCTTCTATCGCCGTCCCCATCCGTAGCGAACAGCGGGTGATCGGCTGCCTGAATCTGGTGTATATGGCCAGCGCCATGACCATCGAACAGGCCGCAGAAAAGCATCTTCCGGCCTTACAAAGGGTGGCGAAACAGATTGAGGACGGCGTCGAGTCGCAGGAGATTTTGGTTGCCGGGAGGTGAAGTGGATCACAGTTATACGCATCATCTGATTAATAGCTGGGATGACTCACTCATCAGCCGATATCACGCGGTGTCATCTTGCTTTAATGATATCTTCATTGCAGAGTGTGCATTCATTTTTGCCAGGAGGCTGTATGTTAAAGGTCATTGCCGAGGATTTCATCAAACCTGAGTATATTGAAACCGTTCTCCCGTTGTATCGTGAGCTAATATCGGCCACCAGGAAAGAACCGCGCTGCATTGCTTATGACCTCTATATTGATGAAAAAGATCCGGGCCATTTTATTTTCATCGAAGAATGGCCAGACCACGCGGCTCTCGATGAACATTGTGCCAGTGAGCATTTCCGGCGACTTGTGCCGTTAATCGATCAATACACGCGCAAAGAAGCACGTTACACACTGATGAATGACATCATAAATCCAGGGACGCAAAGTCTCTTGTGAAGAGGCTTTAATCTTTCTTCCTGTATAAGGATACGCTACTCTCGCAAATGCGTTCGCTGGTAACATGCTTCGGGACATGCAGCCTGATTACGTCACGGAAAGACTTAGGCTAAAATATGATATTTGATTGCAAATCAAAGGATAAAAAGTGAAAAAAACAACTCCAGAATATACGGCTGTTGACTTGTCTCGTTGGCCAAGGAAAGAGCATTTTGAGGTATTTCAGTCTTTTGCTCAAAGTACAATTAACCAAACTGTTCTGTTAGACATTACCGCAGTACTAAAACATATAAAAGAGATTGGCTGGAAATTTTACCCTACTATGATTTCCCTCCTTGCTAAAGTTGTCAACAAGCATACTGAATTCCGTATGGCTATAAAGAACAATGAGCTTGTCATATGGAATGAAATTCATCCAAGCTATACCATTTTCCATAATGAAACTGAGACTTTTTCATCATTATGGAGCCGCTACGATGGCAATATTCATCACTTCCAAAACACTTATTCAGAAGACGTTGCACGCTATTGTAATAATCTTTCTTATTGGCCGAAGGGAGAGTCTCCGGAAAATGTATTTTTTGTATCGGCTATCCCTTGGGTAAGTTTTACCAGTTTTAATATCAACATTGCGAACATGCAGAACTTTTTTGCCCCCATGTTCACACTTGGGAAATACTATGAACAAGATGGGAAAGTAGTGTTACCTCTCGCCGTTCAGGTACATCACTCCGTGTGCGATGGCTTCCATTTAGCACGATTAATCAATGAACTACAGGAAATGAGTCATGACCTACGGCACCATTCAGAGGAACGCAACGTCTGATGCAGCAGACGTTTCTTTATATGGCGTGAGCAGCAAGAATAGTCGCCATGTCCGCAAACAAGAGGAGTCGACATGAACGGTCTGGGAAGAACATAAATTTGGGTTCGCAATGGCAAGGGTAATACTTAAAGCTTTCGCAAAAGTCTGGCCGGATTGCCAGCATACACGCCTTTTACCAGCACGGGCTTTATCACCACACTACCGGCACCAATCACCGCACCACTGCAAATTTCCGTTGTTAAAATTGTGGCTCCACTGCCCACCGTTACTGCGTTACCTAATACAATATTAATCCAGCTTTTTGCAGAAGCGTCAGGACTTCCGCTCTTGAAAAGATCGTTAGCAAAGGTCACACCATGCCCTATAAAGCAGTCCTCGCCTAAGGTAACGTTTTCACAGATGAAAGTATGGGACTGCACTTTAGTTCTGTCGCCTATGACGCATCCCTTTTGTATCTCAACAAATGGCCCGACAAACACATCATGGCCCAACTCGCATTCATAAAGATTCACAGGCATGACTATTGTGACATTTTCACCTTGTTTTACGTCACGAATACCACTTTCAATAATATTCATATCAGCACTGTCCTTACTCAAGATAATACGCTTCAGTATTGAAGACCTGAACTTGCAGGAGCGCCTTTGCCATTTATTATCAGATAGTTTAGGCCAGGAATTTCAATTGATGCGTTTCTTTTAGCGATAGTATTTTTATCTGTTCATTATAATCAACACATCTTATCAGACATGTTGATCATAACAAACTTACAATTTATAAAATCTGCCATAATGACAGATTTCTTTAATTTATAATCAGAGATTTGCAACGTTATGATATACTTTTTGAACATCATCATCATCTTCAAGGGCATCAACAAGTCCTTCAAAGATTTCTAAATCTTCTGGTGAAAGTTCAACTTCTGATTGAGCAATCATTTCTAATTCTGTGGTTGAGAATTCAGTAATCCCAGCTGCTTTGAGGGCTGCAATTCCTTTATGAAGATCTGTAGATTCAGTATAAATAATGATGTTGCCTTCTTCTTCGGTAACATCACGTACATCCACTTCAGCATCAAGCAAAATTTCAAAAATACGGTCAGGGTCTGTTCCCGCAAATACAATCACGCCAGTATTGTCAAACATATAGCTGACAGCACCCGCCGCGCCAATATTCCCGCCTTTTTTATTGAAGATTGAGCGAATATTAGCAATCGTGCGGTTAACGTTTGAAGTCAGGGTTTCAGCGATAATCATGGAACCACTTGGACCAAAGCCTTCATAACGCCCTTGCATGAACGTTTCGTCGCTGCCACCTTTGGCTTTATCAATAGCTTTATCAATAACGTGCTTTGGAACCTGGGCTTGTTTCGCACGTTCAATAACGAATTTTAAAGCTGTGTTTAATTCTGGGTCTGGTTCACCTTGTTTAGCCGCAGCATAGATTTCCACACCGAATTTGGAATATACTTTAGACGTTGCACCGTCTTTAGCCGTTTTTTTACCAACAATATTGGCCCATTTACGTCCCACTGGAATAGTCTCCTCGAAAATTTATTTACATGACAGGCAGCTTAATAAGCTGCCTGTTTTTCCCGCCATATTATATCACTATATGTAAATTCTCGTCTATGAGAAATAAAAACATCCAAACCTTACGGAGTGTTACTTTAATTTCATCAATAATTAACATTATGGATAAGTTACTACATTACTTTCTGCTGATTTTTCTATTTTTATTTTTAACACTGGCGCAGCAGCAATAATAGATAAGACAAGAGAATCAAAAGTAATAACCCCGGCAAAGTACCACTTTCACTTCTTATATAAAACGTTCACATCTGCTTCTGACACAAAGCAGCTTTTGCGCCCATATACCTACCCGATCTGACTGAATGCAAAAAAAAACCGAAACCCTGCTTTTGAAAAGAGCAGAGTTTCGGCATTCATTCACTCTGAAGGACGTCAGACTTTCAGCAGCTTCACCGTCTCGTCGATGTCGATTTCATCTTCCGAGAAGATCAGCGTCGTGCCCTGGAAGGTAGTGATCACCAGCTTTTTCAGTGTGCGCATTTCGCCAGGCTTCACGTCTGATTTCGGTCGTATGCTGTTCATCAGCACGCCGACAGACAGCACCGCGTTTTCTTTGTCGATACGGGTTTCAACCGGCACTTCTTCGCTGTACACCAGGTATGACTTGATCGCAGTGAGCTTCAGGCGCTCGCCCGCGATATAGATGTACTTGCTGTCGGGTATGACTTTCACCGCATAGGCAGACAGGCCTTTGTTGTTGGTGGTGGGTTCAAAAGTCACCGCCGCGTCTTTCTTGATCAGCTCAGGATTAGCAACCTTAATCACATGAAAATAGCGGTTGTCGCCGTTTTCATCTTTGATAAATCCAAAGCCTTTATCTTTAAACCACGTTGTGATTGTTCCGTTCATTGCTGTTTCCGCCTGATTAAACCGAATACTCGTAGAGTATACCTACTCAATTTGCGCGCAGTGTAAAACACAGGCCCCGTCTTTGGCTACTCGTTACCCCAGCGATTGAGGAACTCCGCAATGTCATCAATACGCTGTGCGTCGACGCCGGCGACAGTTGCCATCTCCTGCTGCGCGTCTTCGCTGATTTCTTCGTTGTTCATCAAACGGGTGATCAGCTGCTGGAAGTAGTGCGCCAGCGCATCGCGTTCGGCATCGTTCACCGGCTTTGCAGCCTCGGTCGCGTACTCATCAGCGATATCATAATATTTTAGCGGAATGTCGTTGTTCATCAGGTGCTCCGGGGTAAATGCGTGTGCCAGCAGTTGCCTGCCGCGTCTGGAGCGAATGATAGCATTGTTATTTCATGGTTCGCGATCTGTTTCCTGGCTGTAATGTGTTGCATAAATCAACAATATTGTCTGGAGCCACTTCGCATTTAATTAATTCTCCTGAATTAAAATGACTGTTTCTTTATTTAGCTCGGTATAATAGCCGCAGAGTAAATAATGCAGAAAAAAGGAAAGTATACGTTTATTAATTTAGATAATGAGACGGCGATTAAACGCCATAAATAACGTTCTCTGCAGGCTGGATGCGATTGGCCCAATCCCATCGTTAGTCGCCCATTTGCCCACATTCATCTTCTGGACAACACTCTACGATGATACCACTGACCCAACACGCAGAGCGCACACCATGAACATCACGCAAATCCGTAATGCCACACAGCACATCACCTTTGGTGGAATGACTTTTCTGGTCGATCCTATGCTGGCTGCGAAAGGCGCATATCCGGGTTTTGCCGGAACCGCACGAGCCGACATTCGCAACCCAACCGTCGATCTGCCCATCGACATCGATACCCTGCTTAATGTCGATGCGCTGATCGTGACCCATCTGCATGAAGATCACTGGGACGAGGTTGCCGCTCGTGTCGTGCCGAAAGACAAACCAATCTATGTGCAAAATGACCATGATGCACACGTACTGCGGGGGCAGGGTTTCACACAACTCACCGTGCTGACGCAAAATACCGTGGTCGGCGCTATCACTCTGCGTAAAACCGGTGGCCAGCACGGCTCAGATCGCGCCTATGCCATTCCACAAATGGCAGAACGCCTGGGTGATGCCTGTGGCGTTATCTTTATGCATCCGGCGGAAAAAACGCTGTATCTGGTCGGGGACACCCTCTGGCGCGACGAGGTGGAAGCCAACATGCATACCTTCCAGCCAGGCGTGGTGGTTCTGAATGCGGGTTTTGCCCACGTCATCGGTTTTGGCCCAATTATCATGGGTGCGGAAGATGTGCTGAAAACCCACTTCACCTTACCCGAAGCACACATTGTGGCGACCCATATGGAGGCGATTAACCATTGTCTGTTGACCCGCGCGGCCCTGAAAGAGTACGCCCGCGACAACCAGATTGCGCAATATGTCAACGTGCCGGAAGATGGTGAAACCCTGGCATTTTAATCTCTACAAAGGAATCGTATGCAGCCGCTTAACGTCGCCATTGTTGCCGTGGAAGATTTCAGCCCGTTTCACTTCTCGGTGCCGTGTATCATTTTCAGTGACAAAATGGCGGTGAAAAAGCGCTTTGAGGTGCAGATGTGCGGCGAAAAACCGGGCATCATCTCCTCGCAGGATGGTTTCTCCATTACCGCAACCCACGGCTATGAAGCGGTGGAGGCTGCCGACATCGTGGTGATCCCCTGGTGGGGCACCACCGCGCATCGTCCACCACAAAGCCTGCTTGGTGCGCTCAACCGCGCGCGACAAAACGGCGCGCAGATTGTCGGGCTGTGTCTGGGCGCGTTTGTCCTCGGCTATGCGGGGTTACTGGACGGTAAACGAGCGGCTACGCACTGGGAGTTCGAGCAGGATTTTCAGGCGCGCTTCCCGGCGGCCCAGTTGGATATCAACGCACTGTACGTGGATGACGACGGTATTATTACCTCAGCAGGTACCGCCGCCGCGCTGGATTGCTGCTTGTACGTAATTCGCCAGCGTTTTGGCAGCACGGTGGCGAATCAGATTGCCCGACGGATGATTGTGCCACCGCATCGTGAGGGCGGTCAGGCGCAGTTTATCGAACAACCGGTAGCGAAAAATACCCAGGATCAGCGCATTAACGCCCTGCTCGACTATTTGCGCCAGCATCTCCACGAACCGCATAATCTCGACGAGCTGGCACAGCGGGTGATGATGAGTCGTCGCACTCTAACCCGTCATTTTATGAAGGCTACCGGGTCAAGCGTGGCTGAATGGCTGATTACCGAGCGCCTACACCGCAGCCAGATCCTGCTGGAGTCCAGTCAGTTACCCGTTGAACGCATCGCCGAACAGGTAGGTTTTCTCTCCCCCGTCACCTGGCGGCAGCATTTTAAATCCCGCTTCGGCGTCAGCCCGGCTGAATGGCGTAAAACCTTTCGCGGCGATTAACCTCTTTTTTGCGCCAGCCAGATGGTGTGCCCGGTACAGTGCGGATCTTCCATCACCCTCTCAATCACCGTAAAACCGTGCATCGACAGCAATGCGTGATACTCATCAGGCGCGAGGCTGGCGTGAAACAGCGGCTCACCCTCAAATTCCCCCATCGCAATGCCGTTGTCCGTGCCGCTGGTAAACATCAGCGCGCTGCCGGGATGACTGAGCCGGTCAAAAATGGGGAACATCTTTTGCTGGTCCAACTGGGTTAAATGGAAAAAGCTGTCCCAGGCGATCAGACCGTCGAATGTCTCGTTAAGCGCCAGCTCACGCATATCCTGCTCCAGCCAGCGCTGTGCGGGAAAAGAGTGCCGCGCCCGCGCCAGCATTTCCGGGGAACCATCAACCCCCGTCAACTGAAAACCTTGCTGGATAAAATAACCCGCAATCGGCTGACCGTTTCCGCAGCCAATATCCACAATATGGCCCTGCCCGCCCATCACGTTGATGAACTTGTCCAGCCAGCTTTTCTCAAACAAGGCGCGTGAGCGCTGGCGGGCAAAAGCCTCCGCATGGCGTCGGTAAATGGACAGGATATTATTTGCCGCAGAGTCGCTCACGATGTCCTCACTTTTTAATCTGATAAGTTTAACGACGATAAATCCTCCCGCACACGATCCGCAACCCTGGAATGCGCCTCGCAGAACCTATGCGTAAATCCCCCAAAATCGTCCCGCTGTGGCATCATAGCGCGCAGATAACATCATGACAGGGGTGATAAACGTGAAACCGGTAACGCTATACGATGTCGCAGACCATGCAGGCGTCTCTTACCAGACCGTCTCGCGCGTCGTGAATCAGGCCAGCCACGTTTCCGCAAAAACCCGACAGAAAGTTGAGGCCGCGATGGCGGAACTCAATTACATCCCCAACCGCGTCGCACAGCAACTGGCAGGCAAACAGACGCCGCTGATTGGCGTCGTGACGGCGAACCTTGCCCTGCATGCCCCCTCACAAATCGTTGCCGCCATAAAATCCCGCGCCGACCAGTCCGGCGCCAGCGTGGTGATCGCCATGGTCGAGCGCAGCGGCGTTGAGGCGTGTAAAACCGCGGTCCACAACCTGCTTTCTCAGCGCGTAACCGGGCTTATCATCAACTATCCGCTGGATGAAGAAGACGCCATTGCCATGGCCGCCGCCTGCGGTACAGTGCCGGTACTGTTTCTCGATGTTTCTGACCAGACGCCGATTAACAGCGTGATTTTCTCCCATGATGACGGCGCTCGGCTCGGCGTTGAACATCTTGTACAGCATGGTCATCAGCGAATCGCCCTGCTGAGCGGGCCGCACACTTCAGTTTCGGCAAGGCTTCGCCGTGCGGGCTGGCATAAATATCTGGCGCACTACCAGCTACGTCCCATTGTAGAACGTGAAGGTGACTGGAGCGCCATGTCCGGCTTTCATCAAACCATGCACATGCTTAACGACGGTATCATTCCAACCGCTATGCTGGTGGCTAACGATCAAATGGCGCTGGGCGCGATGCGCGCAATCAGCGAGTTCGGTCTGCGAGTTGCAGCGGACATCTCCGTGATCGGCTACGACGACACCGAAGACAGCGCCTGCTACATCCCGCCGCTGACCACCATCAGGCAGGATTTCCCCACTCTCGGACAGACCAGCGTTGACAGGCTGTTGCAGCTTACGCAGGGTATGTCCGCCCCCGGCAATCTGCTGCTGCCGGTCACGCTGGTCGAACGGAAAACCGTACTGCCGCCTGACGCACAAACCGCCACGCCTCAGGTGCTGGCGGAGTCGTTGATGCAACTGGCGCGTCAGGTCTCTCTGCTGCCATCCGGCGAGCGCTAATTACTGTGAGTCAGTTCACCCATTAAACCCGCCCGGCTTTACAGCGTCTCACCGCAGGCCTTATGTTTATTAAATTGTGAGCGAATAACAAACATGAGATACCGCTATGACTCTGAGCTCGGACTCACTCGCCGCCGTACTGGCGCGCCGTGACTGGGAAAACCCCGGCGTCACACAGATAAACCGTCTGGAGGCACATCCGCCGTTTTGTAGCTGGCGCTGCGTGGATGATGCCCGTAACCACCGGCCTTCATCCCAACGAATTTCGTTAAACGGCGAGTGGCAGTTCGCCTGGTTTGCCACACCAGAGGCAGTACCAGAAAGTTGGCTTGAGCATGATTTACCGCAGGCCGTTGCCCTCTGCGTGCCGTCTAACTGGCAGATGAGCGGTTATGATGCGCCAATCTACTCCAATATCACCTATCCATTCCCGGTCAATCCGCCCTCTGTTCCGACGCAGAATCCCACCGGATGTTACTCGCTCACATTTAGTGTTGAAGATGCATGGTTAGATGAGGGTCAGACGCGGATTATTTTTGACGGCGTGAACTCCGCGTTTCATCTGTGGTGCAACGGTCGTTGGGTCGGCTACGGTCAGGATAGCCGCCTGCCGTCTGAATTTGATCTTCGCGATTATCTGCTGCGCGGCGAAAACCGCCTGGCCGTCATGGTGCTGCGCTGGAGCGATGGCAGCTATCTGGAAGATCAGGATATGTGGCGCATGAGCGGCATCTTTCGCGATGTTTCTTTACTGCATAAACCCACAACACAGATCCGTGACCTACGCATCAACACGCGCTTTAATGATGATTTCAGCCGCGCGGTGCTGGAAGCGGAAGTCCGGATAGCAGGCGACGAGCGTGAAGATGTACGCGTGACCCTGCAATTGTGGAACGGCGAAACGTTGGTTGGCGAGCTCACCTCACCGCCCGGCAGCGAGATTGTTGATGAACGCGGCGCTTATCACGACCGTACTACGCTGCGCCTCAACGTTGAACACCCGGCGTTGTGGAGTGCCGAAACGCCTAATCTGTACCGCGCCGTTGTGCAGCTACATACCGCTGACGGTACGCTGATTGAAGCCGAGACCTGTGACGTCGGCTTTCGTCAGGTTTGCATTGAAAACGGACTGCTGTTACTCAATGGTAAGCCGCTGTTGATTCGCGGTACCAACCGTCATGAGCACCATCCGGTCAACGGTCAGGTGATGGACGAGGCAACGATGGTGCAGGATATTCTGCTGATGAAGCAGAACAACTTTAACGCCGTGCGTTGTTCGCATTACCCAAATCACCCGCTATGGTACACCCTGTGCGACCGCTACGGCCTGTATGTGGTGGATGAGGCCAATATCGAAACCCACGGTATGGTGCCCATGAATCGCCTGAGCGATGACCCAACATGGCTTCCCGCCATGAGCCAGCGCGTCACGCGCATGGTGCAGCGCGATCGCAACCATCCGAGCATTATCATCTGGTCTCTGGGTAATGAATCCGGTCACGGGGTCAATCACGACGCGCTCTACCGCTGGATAAAATCGGAAGATCCCTCTCGCCCGGTGCAGTACGAAGGTGGCGGCGCGGATACCGTAGCCACCGATATTATTTGCCCGATGTACGCCCGCGTCGATCAGGATCAGCCCTTCCCCGCCGTACCCAAATGGTCGATTAAAAAGTGGCTGTCGATGCCCGGCGAGCAGCGCCCGTTGATCCTCTGCGAATATGCTCACGCGATGGGTAACAGCCTCGGCGGCTATGCCAAATATTGGCAGGCATTCCGCCAGTATCCGCGTCTGCAAGGAGGATTCGTCTGGGACTGGGTCGATCAGTCGCTGATTAAATATGACGACAACGGTAATCCGTGGTCAGCCTACGGCGGGGATTTTGGTGACACACCAAACGACCGTCAGTTTTGCATGAACGGACTGGTGTTCGCCGATCGTACCCCGCACCCGGCGTTATATGAGGCCAAACACGCGCAGCAGTTTTTTCAGTTTACGCTGTTACCGGGTAACGAGCGCCAGATTGAAGTGACCAGTGAATATCTGTTCCGCCGCAGCGATAACGAAGTTCTGCACTGGTCTATTGCCCAGGACGGCAACCCGCTAGCCGCCGGAGAAATTGCTCTGAATATCGCCCCACAAGGCCGCCAGCGGATCACCCTGCCAGATGTCCCGATGCCGGAAACCGCAGGCCAGCTATGGCTGACGGTTCGCGTGGAACAACCCCAGGCTACTGCGTGGTCAGACGCCGGACATATCAGCGCCTGGCAGCAATGGAAGCTGGAAGAGAAACTCAGTCTGGCGCTTAAACCTCGCGCCAGCACAGCGCCACAGCTGACGATCCGCGATGACACGTTTACGGTAATCGTCAGTGATAAACGCTGGGAATTCTGCCGCCGTACAGGCTTACTGACGCAATACTGGCTGGCCGAAAAAGCACAGCTGTTTGCACCGTTAATCGATCAGTTTACCCGTGCGCCGCTGGATAACGACATCGGCATCAGCGAAGTAACGCGCATCGATCCTAATGCCTGGGTCGAACGTTGGAAGGCTGCGGGCCATTACCATGCTGAGCCATGGCTATTGCAATGCGAGGCCGAAGCGCTGTCGAACAGCATCCTTATCACCACCGCGCATGCCTGGCAGTATCGGGGCGAAACGCTGTTCATCAGCCGAAAAAGCTACCGTATTGACGGCAAGGGTGAAATGCAGATAGCGGTGGATGTCGACATCGCCAGCGGTACGCCGCATCCAGCCCGCATCGGCCTGAGCTGCCAGCTGGCGCAGGTGGCTGAACGGGTAAACTGGTTAGGCCTTGGGCCGCATGAGAACTACCCGGACAGGCTGAACGCCGCTTGTTTCGACCGTTGGGATTTATCGCTCGATGAAATGTACACCCCGTATGTTTTCCCAAGTGAAAATGGCCTGCGCTGCGGGACACGCGAATTACGCTACGGGGATCATCTGTGGCGTGGTGACTTCCAGTTCAACATCAGCCGTTACAGCCAGAAGCAACTGATGGCAACCAGCCATCGCCATCTGCTGCAGCCTGAAGCCGGAACATGGCTCAACATTGATGGTTTCCATATGGGCGTCGGCGGGGATGATTCGTGGAGCCCTTCAGTGTCACCAGAATTTCAGTTGAGCGCAGGGCGTTATCATTATCAGCTGAGCTGGCGCTAATCACGTTGCTTTTGCCGGATGGCGCCGCTTCGCGGCTTATCTGGCCTACGGTGCGCGGTTTCGTAGGCCGGATAAGGCGAAGCCGCCACCCGGCAACGCCCTACTCCTCGATCGCCTGGCGGATTTGCTGTAACGATGTTGGATCGTCAATGGTGGTCAGATCGCCAGGATCGCGGCCTTCGCAGATCGCCTGGATCGTCCGTCTGAGCATTTTACCGGAACGTGTTTTCGGCAACTGCGACACAAACCAGACGTGTGCCGGACGGCCAAAGTTGCCAATCTGGCTGTCCACCAGCGCCATAATCGCCTTTTCTTCCGAATGGGCGATGTCGCGGTCTTCCAGACTGTCGCTCTGCTTTGGAATGACAAACGCGACGGCCACCTGCCCTTTCAGCGCATCCTTCACGCCGACCACCGCCACTTCCGCAACGTTCGGATAGCTGGAAATACTCTCCTCGATCTCTCGCGTACCGAGTCGGTGTCCGGCGACGTTGATCACGTCATCCGTACGCCCCAGGATGAAGTAATAGCCATCGGCGTCGCGAATGCCCCAGTCAAAGGTGGCGTACACCTGGCGGGAGAACAGCGACCAGTAGGTATTCACAAAGCGTTCGTCATCGCCCCAGATGGTCTGAATACAGCCCGGCGGCAGCGGCCCTTCGATCACCAGCATGCCCTTCTCGTTTGCCGCACAAGGTTCACCGGTCACCTCATTGAGCAGTTGTACGTTGTAGCCGTACATCGGCACGCCGGGACTGCCCAGACGCGATGGCCTGTCGTCCAGCCCGCGGGCAATCGCCATAATCGGCCAGCCGGATTCAGTCTGCCAGTAGTTGTCGATAACCGGGACGCCCAGCGTTTGGGTTACCCAACTGGCGGTTGGTTCGTCCAGCGGTTCCCCCGCCAGATACAGCACCTCCAGCGAAGAGAGATCGTGATTACGGATTTGCGCGGTCGGGAATTTCTTCAGCACGCGGATGGCGGTCGGGGCGGAGAACATCCGGCAGACCTGATACTTCTCAACAATTTTCCACCACACGCCGCAGTCCGGATACGTTGGCAGACCTTCGTAAACCACCGTCGCCATCCCCGCCAGCAGCGGGGCATACACGATATACGAATGCCCAACTACCCAGCCGATATCCGACGCGCAGAAAAACACGCCGCCCGCTTTGCCGCCGAAAATGGTGTCCATCGAGGTCGCCAGCGCGACCGCATAGCCGCCAACGTCGCGCTGGACGCCTTTCGGTTTCCCGGTTGTCCCGGAGGTGTAGAGAATGCAGGATGTTTCGTTTGATTCCAGCCAGACAACTGGTACCCGCGCGCCGAGATGCTGTTGGCGCAGCGCGGCAAAGTCGAGGTCACGTCCCTCGACCCGCGCCATTTTCGCCAAACCGCGGTCGACCAGCACCACATGACGCGGTCGGTGCTGCGCCTGTTCGATCGCATCATCGAGCAGCTTTTTATACGGCAGGATCTTGCCCCCGCGCGCCCCGGCATCCGCCGAAACGATAACCACCGGCCGGGCGTCGTCGATGCGCGCCGCCACGCTATGCGACGCGAAGCCGCCGAACACCACCGAATGGATCGCCCCAATGCGTGCGCAGGCCAGCAGCGTAATGTGCGCCTCGGCGATCATCGGCATATACACCAGCACCCGATCGCCACGCTGTACGCCCAGCGACAATAGCATCGCCGCCGCGACGTTCACTTCGTCATACAGCTGACGAAAGGTAAACGTGCGTTCTTCTTCGGTTTCGGATGACACAGCAATCAGCGCCAGCGCGTCAGGCTGTTTCTCCAGCCAGCGGTCGATGGCGTTATGGCACAGATTGGTCGTGCCGCCGCAAAACCAGCGGGCAAACGGCGGGTTGCTGTGGTCCAGTACCTGCGTATACGGCTGCTGCCAGTCAATACGCTGGGCCTGCTCGGCCCAGAACGACTCCGGTTGCGTTATAGAACGTTGATAAAACTCGCTATAAGACATAATGCTCTCCTGTTGAACTTACGCCTTGCTGCACGCTGGTTTAAATAATGAAGAGATCCATATACTCATTGACCGGCATCTGCTCCAGGCGAGTTCTGTCCAGGGAGACATCCAGGATGCGCTGCTGCTGGCGGGTCGGGAACTGACGCGCCAGGTTGATTTTGAACTTCTCGACCAGCTTCGGCATGCCGTCAGTACGACGACGCGCGTGGCCGATTGGGTATTCCACTACCACTTCTTCAAAGCGTGAGCCGTCGGTGAATTCCAGAGTGATGGCGTTGGCGATGGCGCGTTTTTCAGGGTCGTGGTAATCGGCGGTAAAGGCCGGATCTTCGAAGCAGGTGATCTTCTCGCGCAGGGCATCGATGCGCTTGTCCTGCGCCACGCCGTCTTCGTAATCTGCCGCCGTTAAGCGCCCGAACAGCAGCGGAATGGCCACCATATACTGGATACAGTGATCCCTGTCCGCGGGGTTATTCAGCGGGCCTTTTTTATCGATGATGCGGATACAGGCTTCGTGCGTGCGAATGGTGACTTTTTCGATATCCGCCGCCGTTTTACCTGCGGCCTGTAACTGCTCGTACAACGTCATTGCTGCTTCTACCGCGGTCTGCGAGTGGAACTCGGCCGGGAAGGAGATTTTAAACAGCACGTTTTCCATCACGTATGAGCCGTACGGGCGCTGGAAGCGGAACGATTCGCCTTTGAAAGAGACGTCATAGAAGCCCCAGGTTTTCGCCGTCAGCACAGACGGATATCCCATCTCACCGGTTTTCGCCATCAATGCCAGACGTACCGCGCGCGAGGTCGCATCGCCTGCGGCCCAGGATTTACGCGTGCCGGTATTCGGCGCATGGCGATAAGTACGCAGCGACTGTCCGTCGACCCACGCCAGCGACACGGCGTTGAGAATTTCATCCCGGTTCAGGCCAAGCATCTCAGCGACCACCGCCGTGGAGGCCACTTTTACCAGCAGAACGTGATCGAGACCAACACGGTTAAACGAGTTTTCCAGCGCGATACAGCCCTGAATCTCATGAGCTTTAATCATGCCGGTCAGCACCGTTTTCATGGTCAACGGCGCTTTCCCCGCCGCCACCGCATTGCGTGACAGCCAGTCAGCCGTGGCCAGAATACCGCCGAGGTTATCGGAAGGATGACCCCACTCAGCGGCAAGCCAGGTATCGTTAAAGTCCAGCCAGCGGATCATCGCACCGATGTTAAACGCCGCCTGCACCGGGTCGAGCTGGAACTGGGTGCCAGGTACGCGCACGCCGTTCGGTACCACTGTACCTGGGACGACCGGCCCCAGCAGTTTTTTACAGGCCGGATATTCCAGCGCTTCCAGGCCGCAGCCTAAGGTATCAAGCAGGCAATAATGCGCGGTGTCATACGCCACCTTCGAGGTGACCTCGTAGTTCATGACGTAATCAACGATATCAACGATTTCACGGTCAAATTCCGGGCGGACGTTCGAAATATGTGCGGACATAGGGTACATTTCCTGTTTTTTATCTTTAGAGGTTTTTGAATTAGCAACGTTTTTCAATCGGGACAAATTCGCGATCTTCCGGGCCGGTGTAATTGGCGGAAGGACGGATAATTTTATTGTCCTGGCGCTGTTCGATGATGTGCGCCGCCCATCCGGTGACGCGGGCGATAACAAACAGCGGGGTGAACATTTCGGTGGGAACGCCCATCATGTTGTAAGAAACCGCCGAGAACCAGTCGAGGTTGGGGAACATCTTTTTCGTTTCCCACATTACGCCCTCCAGACGGTCGGCGATGTTGTACATTTTCAGCGAACCACCTTCCTGAGAAAGCTGTTTCGCCACGCGCTTGATCACCTGATGGCGCGGGTCAGCGATGGTGTAAACCGGATGACCAAAACCAATCACCACTTCTTTGTTTTCTACGCGTTTACGGATATCCGCTTCGGCTTCGTCCGGCGTTTCGTAGCGCTGTTGGATCTCCAGCGACACTTCATTCGCCCCGCCGTGTTTCGGTCCACGCAGTGCGCCAATCGCGCCGATAATCGCGGAATACATATCGGAGCCGGTCCCGGCAATCACGCGGCTGGTAAAGGTGGAGGCGTTAAATTCGTGCTCGGCGTACAACACCAGCGAAATATGCATCGCTTTTTCCCAGCTTCGCGAAGGCTTTTCGCCATGCAGCAGGTGCAGGAAGTGACCGCCAATGGAATCATCGTCAGTTTCCGGCTGAATACGCTCGCCGTTATGGCTGTAGTGATACCAGTACAAAAGGATTGAACTGAGCGAAGCCAGTAGCTTGTCGGCAATATCGCGCGCGCCGGAGACGGTATGACCTTCTTTTTCCGGCAGCGTACAGCCCAGCGCGGAGACGCCGGTGCGCATCACGTCCATCGGATGCGAGGCGGCAGGCAGCGCTTCCAGCACGGTGCGTACGTTAGCGGGCAGTCCGCGCAGCGCTTTGAGTTTGCTTTTATAGGCGGTGAGTTCATCGCGGGTGGGTAATTTCCCGTGGATCAGCAGATGCGCGACTTCTTCAAATTCGCACTGCTGCGCCAGGTCGAGAATATCGTAGCCGCGATAGTGCAGGTCGTTACCGCTTTTGCCTACGGTACACAGCGCGGTATTTCCGGCGGCAACGCCTGACAGCGCAACCGATTTTTTAGGTTTAATGACATGGGTACTATTTTGCAGGATCGTTGTGTCGCTCATGTTGTCCTCGTCATTTTTATAATATGTAGGGTACAAATTTATTGCCGGATGGCGGCTGTGCCTTATCCGGCCTACGACGGTTACTTTTTGCTATACAACGCGTCGAGTTTCTCTTCGAACTGGTAGTAATTGATGCTTTCGTACAGTTCGTTACGCGTCTGCATAATGTCGATCACGCTCTTTTGCGTTCCTTCCTGACGCAGCACGTTGTAAACCTTTTCCGCTGCGCGGTTCATGGCGCGGAAAGCCGACAGCGGATACAGCGCCATCGCGACGTTTGCGCTGCGCAGTTCATCGGTGGTGAACAGCGGCGTAGCGCCAAATTCAGTAATGTTGGCGAGGATCGGCACCTGCACCGCGTCGGCAAACTGGCGGTACATCGCAAGCTCGGTAATGGCTTCCGGGAACAGCATGTCCGCGCCCGCTTCGACGTACGCCTGGGCGCGATCGATGGCAGCCTCTAACCCTTCCACCGCCAACGCATCGGTTCGCGCCATAATGACGAAATTGGGATCGGTACGTGCATCCACCGCCGCGCGGATCCTGTCGACCATCTCTTCTTTAGAGACGATCGCTTTGTTCGGACGATGACCGCAGCGCTTGGCGCCGATCTGATCTTCAATATGCAGCGCGGCAGCCCCAGCTTTGGAAATCGACTTCACGGTACGCGCCACGTTGAACGCTGACGATCCAAACCCGATATCCGCATCCACCAGCAAGGGCAGCGGGCAAACATCAGTAATGCGACGAATATCGGTCAGCACATCATCCAGGGTAGAAATACCAAGATCCGGCAGACCCAGAGACCCTGCCGCCACGCCGCCGCCGGAGAGATAAATCGCCTGATACCCGGCGCGTTGGGCCAGCAGAGCGTGATTGGCGTTGATGGTGCCAACGATTTGTAATGGATTTTCTTTGCTGAGCGCGGCGCGAAACGCCAGCCCTGGGGAGTGTAGAGACATATCCCGTCCTCTTGTTATCAACTTGTTAGCATTAGTTGATTTACCTAAAGCAAGGGGTATGCCAAAGACCTTAATTTTTCATCAATTTATATATTCACCTTTAAAAACAATGCATTAAAATCAATTCCTGTATCTTTGTTGTACAAAAGCGTGTCAGCTATCGTTTCATGAAACTGGCCTTAACGTTTCATTGCAACATTTATGAAACACAACTAAACCCTAATACTCGGTTCCTTACTTTTTGGGTTGGCTATGGCTGATACGTATCTTCCGCCGCGGGTGAACGACGACAAACCGGTTATCTGGACCGTTTCGGTCACCCGCCTGTTCGAACTGTTTCGCGACATCAGCCTGGAGTTCGACCACCTGGCGACCATCACCCCTATTCAGTTGGGTTTTGAAAAAGCGGTGACGTATATCCGCAAGAAGCTGGCGAGCGAGCGTTGTGATGCGATCATTGCGGCGGGCTCCAACGGTGCCTATCTGAAAAGCCGCTTATCAATTCCGGTTATTCTGATTAAACCCAGCGGCTTCGATGTGCTACAGGCATTGGCGAAAGCGGGAAAACTCACATCATCGATTGGCGTCATTACCTATCAGGAAACCATTCCTGCGCTTCTCGCCTTTCAAAAGACCTTCAATTTGCAGCTTGAGCAGCGCAGCTATATCACTGAAGAAGATGCTCGTGGGCAAATCAACGAACTGAAGGCCAGCGGTACACAAGCGGTAGTCGGCGCGGGGCTGATTACCGACCTGGCGGAAGAAGCGGGTATGACCGGCATCTTTATCTATTCAGCGGCTACCGTGCGCCAGGCCTTTGTCGATGCGCTGGATATGACGCGCCTGACGCTACGGCGAAACGGTCAATACGCTTCTGGCGATACGATGCGCACCCGCTACGCGCTCGGTGATATGCGCGGTCACTCTGCGCAGATGGAACAGGTACGGCACACCATAATGCTCTACGCCCGTTCTCGCGCACCGGTGTTGATTCAGGGCGAAACGGGCACGGGTAAAGAGCTGGCGGCGCAGGCCATTCATCGTGAATATTTCACCCGTCAGGAGAATCGACGCGGTAAACCCTCACCACCGTTTGTCGCCGTCAACTGCGGGGCAATCACCGAATCCTTACTGGAAGCGGAGTTGTTTGGCTATGAAGATGGCGCTTTTACCGGCTCACGGCGGGGCGGACGCGCGGGTCTGTTTGAAATCGCCCACGGCGGAACACTGTTTCTTGATGAGATAGGCGAAATGCCGCTGCCGTTACAAACCCGACTGCTACGCGTGCTGGAGGAAAAAGAGGTTACCCGGGTCGGTGGGCACCAGCCGATTCCGGTCGATGTGCGGGTGATTAGCGCCACCCACTGCAATCTGGAGCAGGAGATGAAACAAGGCGAGTTTCGTACCGATTTGTTTTATCGCCTGAGCATTCTGCGCCTCAAGCTCCCCCCGCTACGCGAACGGCTGCCCGATATTTTACCGCTGGCGGAAGGCTTTTTAAAACAGTCACTGGCGGAATTAGATGTGCCGTTTTCTGAGCCTGTGCGCAAAGGACTAGGGCTCAGCCAACATATGCTGCTGAATTACGGCTGGCCGGGGAATATTCGTGAGCTGCGCAATATGATGGAGCGTCTGGCATTATTTTTAAGCGTCGAGCCACAACCAGAACTTAACGTCCATTTCTTGCAGCAATTATTGCCAGAACTGGCGATTGTCGCCGAAATACCCCAGATATCATCATCACTGACGCCACAGCAGGTGCTGGCACAATTCAATGGTGATAAAACAGCGGCAGCACGATATCTCGGTATCAGCCGAACCACGTTTTGGCGCAGGTTAAAAGAATAACCCGCCAGTACAGAGGCTGGCGGGTATTTTATCTTTCAATGCAGCGTATTATTTTTTCTTGTAGATATTGGCTGTGCCATGGATTTTATTATCCGTTTGACCGGAAGTTAATACCACAACATCGGCGCCTTTCTCTTCGGCTTTCTTCAGCAGCTCTTCTTTAGCATCTGCGACAGAAACTTCATTACTCGTTGAGATATCACCGATTTTTGTGTACTGCGACTCAACCTTTTCAAACTCAAGTTTTGTCATAAATTCCGCGGCATATGCGTTGGTCACGACAAAAGCTAATGCACCAATAAGTACTTTAATTCCAGTTTTCATAGACCAGCTCCAGGTTTTGTTATGACGCCATCATCGATCCCTGAACATGAGATAACGCGATTCAAGGATGATTAATAACTAGTCCAGCCTGGATAAAAAATCCACACTCAGCAGAAATATATAGAAATTTTGCGGCACAGAAAAAACCAGCCATCGCGTATCCGCACTTCAACCGGTTCAAAGTTTCAATAGCCAGTGTGAGTTAATCCTCAGAACAGCCAGCTCGTTGAAATTATAGTGTTAACTTTATGAATATTTGAGGAATGGTTGTCTATGGAACCGCTACACGCCGTCGTACTCACCGTCAGCCTGTTTGTTTTAACCTTTTTCAACCCCGGGGCGAACCTGTTTGTGGTGGTGCAAACCAGCCTGGCATCAGGACGGCGCGCGGGGGTGATGACCGGTCTGGGCGTGGCCCTGGGCGACGCGTTTTACTCCGGCCTTGGCCTGTTTGGTATGGCAACGCTTATTACCCAGTGTGAAGAGATATTTTCGTTGATTAAGATTGTTGGCGGAACCTATCTGCTGTGGTTTGCCTGGAACAGCATTCGCCATCAGGCGACACCGCAAATGCCCACGTTACAGCAGCCGATATCCGCCCCCTGGTATGTATTCTTTCGTCGCGGGCTGTTAACGGATTTATCGAATCCGCAAACCGTATTGTTTTTTATTAGTATTTTCTCAGTCACCTTAAGCGCAGAAACCCCGACCTGGGCCAGGCTGATGGCATGGGCAGGCATTGTGCTTTCTTCTGTTATCTGGCGTATTTTTCTCAGCCAGGCGTTTTCTCTTCCTGCAGTACGCCGTGCATATGGTCGCATTCAGCGCGTTGCCAGCCGGGTAATTGGCGCCATTATCGGCGTCTTCGCCTTAAGGCTGATTTATGAAGGTATTCGCCATCGTTAATGCGTAAAGAGAGTTTCACTTGACCATCGTGACGTAATTGTCCGTAATACCGCCTGAATTTTTCAATCACATTTTGAGTGGCTGTGAGATGGAACAGGTTGATCCCGTAAACGACACATTACTCCTTACAGAATGGCGGGCGCTAATACGCCAGACATCCCCTGACGTTCATACGATCCTCACAGGGTTAAGCGACGATGAGATCCGCCATTTAGTGACCGTTTTTTATGACTACATGCTCTCTCATGCGGAGAGCGCGTTGTTTCTGAATACGGAGCAGGTCAGTACGCGACTGAGCGGCAGTATGTTTGACTGGTTGCGCAGCGTGCTCGGCAGCGCATATGAAGACCTCCCGCTCTTGCTGGCAAAACAGCGTGAAATTGGTGTGGTACACGCCCGTATCGGCCTGCCTATCGATCTGGTTAACCGCGGTGCACGTAAGCTAAAAGAAGAGCTGTATCAGTTGCTGAAAAGTAAGGCCGACTACTCTGTCAGCCTGTTGAGCGATGCTATCTGTTTCAGCAGTCTGGCGATGGACACCGCGCTGGAGGCCATGACCGTTTCCTACTCTCCAAGCTATCAAAACTCGCTGCACACGCAGGAGCAGTATCGGCTGCAGACCATTTACGACGACGTCAACGTCGAGCGCGAACGGCAAATCCGTTCGTTTACCGATTGGGAAAATCAGTTTATCTACAACATTGCGACCGGCTTACCGTCCGGTGATCTGGTGTTCCTGGCGGACTCAGATTTTGGTATGTGGTTCTCCCATAAAGGAAAACACATTCTTGGCAGCGGTAATCTGCTGGCAGAAATGGAATCCGTGATCGCTGAAATCGATAACCGTCTGACACAGGCATTCTCGAATCAGCAACAACCTGGCGAAACCGAACGGATGAGCTTATTGCAGGATATCCGACAGCTCTCGGCCAAAATCCATTTTCTCCTCGCCTCAATGTTTGAAGCGCTGGTCAAACAGGAAAATGGCAAAGACTCGCTGACCCAGCTGCTTAATCGCCGCTTTATTCCGACGATTATGCGCCGTGAAATCTCGCTGGCGTTACATTCACGAAGACCCTTTACCCTGGCAATGCTGGACATTGATTATTTTAAGCAGATCAACGACAGCTACGGACATAACACTGGCGATATGACGCTGAAAAACGTCGCGGCCGTTATTTATGAGCACATCCGCAGTAGCGATTACGTATTCCGTTATGGTGGTGAAGAGTTTATGATCCTGCTCGTCGAATCAGACGAATCGCAGGCCTCGATTATTCTGGAAACACTGCGCAAGAAAATTGCCGAGCTGCGTATCGCCGCTTCCATGACTGAATCCTTCTCTATTACCGTCAGTATCGGCGTTGCCGAATATGACTATCACCCCGACTACAAACAACTGGTTGATAAAGCCGATCGCGCGCTCTATCTGGCGAAAAGCCATGGCCGTAACCGCGTAGAAACGTACCGGGAATGACTGTCGTCCCCCACAGATAAATAAATACCCCGTTCAGGGTATTTATCTGACCTGTGATAAATATCGTGCTGTTATTTTTATACATGCCCATTAGCGTGATAAAAATGGCAGCCGATTAATAAGATGCAAATCAAATACACCATATCTTTATAGCGGTAGCATATCCCGGTGATGAGTCTTCCTGAATGCAGGGGGAAATATGAGGGATAATAAAAGATCATGAACGGGAAGAAGAAAACGCGCTGGCAGCGCCGCCCTGGTACCGTCGGAGGAAAACTGCCGTGGAATGACTGGCGCAATGCCAGTAGCTGGAGAAAAGCCACCCAGTTTCTCCTGTTGGCTATCAATATCTATATTGGCGTGACGTTCTGGTATTGGGTTCGCTATTTCGAAACAGCCGGTGCCAGCGTTTATATATCAAGACCCGGCGGTATTGAGGGATGGCTACCGATCGCGGGCTTGATGAATATCCGCTACACACTGGAAACCGGCTTTCTTCCCCCTATTCACGCCGCTTCCATGCTGCTGCTTGTTGCCTTTATCCTGATGAGTCTGCTGTTAAAAAAAGCGTTCTGCTCGTGGTTGTGCCCGGTGGGTACGCTGTCTGAGCTGATAGGGAATCTGGGCAAAAAAATAACGGGTCGCAACTTCACCCTGCCGCGCTGGCTGGACCTCCCTTTGCTGAGCCTGAAATATCTGCTGCTGAGTTTCTTTCTGTATATCGCCCTGTCGATGCCAGCACAGGGGATTCAGTATTTTCTGATGTCAGCCTACGGCATGATTATCGACGTTAAGATGCTCGATTTCTTTCGTAATATCGGCTCGACGACGCTCATCGTAGTGGCGGTTATCAGCATCATGAGCCTGTTTATTCGCAATGCGTGGTGCCGTTATCTGTGCCCTTATGGCGCACTGCTTGGCCTGTTCTCTTTGCTGTCGCCGTTTAAGATCCGCCGTAATGCCGACAGTTGCATCGATTGCGGCAAATGCACAAAGAACTGCCCGTCGAATATTCCGGTCGATCGCTTAATTCAGGTACGCACCGTTGAGTGCACAGGATGTATGACCTGTGTGGAATCCTGTCCGGTAGCCTCGACGCTGACTATGTCACTGAAGACACCGCCTGGCGCACAATCAGGGCATAGCGCAGCGCCGACACCATGGTGGCGACAAGGTAGGTTATCAGGGTGGACAATGACGCTACTGCTGCTCGGTATTCTGTTTGCCGCCGTAGGTTATGCGGTGTACGCCAACGTCTGGCAGACGCCGGTGCCGGATCATATGTATTTCCAGTTGATCCCGAAGGCCAGAATGATCGGCCATTAATGGTTTGATCTGTCTGCCTTTATGCCGGGTGGCGACGTCCCACTACCCGGCCTACACATCGGGTATAACCGGTTTATTTCTTCGCCCCGGATTTACCAATGCCCCGATACAGTTCGTTAATCCGTTTCACGGACTTAATTGAACGTTGCGGCGCAGTCGAAGCAACGGACAGGACGATCATTTCCAGACACACCAGCACCGTACCGTGAAGCGGCATTTTCCCATTCTCGCCGCCGCGTGGCACGTTAATCACCACATCCGCTTCTTTACTAAAACGGGAATCCAGCGCGTTCGTCAGTAAAATAACCGGGACACCCAACCGCCTGGCCTCGCGAATGGTCGTCAGCCCTTCCCGATGCGGTGATTTCTGCGCCATCATGATCAGCACATCTCCCCGCTGCAATGCGATCAGTTGCTCTGCGAGGTTAATCCCGGTGCGATTAAATGCTACCGCAGGCAGGCCAATACGGCTGAGCAGACGAGCGGTATAATCCGCCAATACGCCGGATGCGCCAATACCAAAAATCCCCACCTGACGGGCTTCTACCAATAACGCCACCGCCTGGGCAATCGCATAGCGGTTTTGCGGTGTAGAAAGCGCTTCACAGGTACGCTGATGCCCCTGCAGGACGAAATCAATGCTTGAGTTCACATCGCAAGAGAGCGTATTCACCGTGGTGGTCATCTTCTCTTCTGAGGTCACGCCAGGACCAAACCAGTGCTCAATGGTCTGCTTTAAATCGCGCAACCCGGCAAACCCCAGCGCCTGAATTGCCCTGACCACCGTCGCGTCAGAGGTTTGCGTGGCGGCAGCGATTTCTATCGCCGTAAACTCCAGCACCACTTCGCGATTTTCGTTGATATAACGCGCCACGGCCTGCATGCGTGGCGAGAGTAAATGCGCCCGGGCGCGAAAACGGTCACCATAGACATCAATACGGTTTTTGGCTTTTTTCGCCGTCAGCATGGTTATTTAGCCTCCGGTAGCCATCGTCCGGCGATATGCGTTTGCACCTGCGCCACCATCAGACTGAGCGAGGCATAGGAATTGGATATAGCCTCTTCACGGGAGAGTAAAACGTAATGTCCGCGCTGGCAGGCGGTCAGGAACTCACACCAGCCAGGCATCACCGCATCCATCGCCGCGATTTCATCCTGCGGTTTACCGCCGGTATCGCCACGCCAGGTCGCGAAGACAAAATCGGCATCCAGTTCAGGCAGACGTTCCGCACTGACATCAATGCGCCCACCCGGCGGAATACTGTCGATAAGCTTCGGGAAAGTGAAACCAGCATCGCGTAAAACTCGCCCCAGGGAGTGATAGGTGTGTAACGCGTTGATTTTTCCCTGATTAGCCTGTATTACCGCCACAGAGATGTGCTGCGTATCTACTGTCCGCTTGAGCTGGGCAATTTCTTCACGGTAGCGCCGTTCCAGCAATGCCAGCCGGTTCTGCGTACCTGTAAGCTGCGCCAGCTTGCGGTAGATTTCCGGCGCACCGCCATCAAGATGATCGATGCTGACCGTCGGCGCTATTTTTTCCAGTTGCTCAATCGGCGTGTTACGGCTGGGTTCGGTGATGATTAAATCCGGTTTCGCGGCGACAATGGCTTCAATATCAATATCCGCCGTTCCGATATACGCAATCGACGAGTTATCAAAATCAACCCCTGTCAACAGCGCACCTGAGCGCAGAAAATGGCTGCCATCCGGGCGTGTTCGGCCGTGACTGGCCACCGGAGGCACGCCCAGCTCGATCAGCGGAATAGTGATGTCGAGATCGTGCAATGACACAATGCGCTGCGGATGTAGCGGCACGTTCACCACTCGCCCGAGATCGTCAGTAAATGACTGAACAGGCACCGCCGCCTGGGCGGTGCAGCCGACCAGCAGCAGCAATGAAAAGATTAAACGCATATACCCTCTTAACAATTACAAACGATCCCGGCGACGCCAGAGCAACAGTAAAAAGAACGGTCCACCGACCAGGGCAATGACGATCCCGGCGGGGATTTGCAGTGGGGCAAACGCCAGACGCCCCACGGTATCGGTGACCAGCACCAGCAATGCACCGATCAACGCACTTCCCCACAGCAGCGCTGTTTGTCCGCCACGCAGCCAGAATCGTGCCATGTGTGGCGCCATTAACCCGACAAAACCGAGGCTGCCCACGCAGGCAACACTGGCGGCGGTGAGTACAACCGGCGCGAGAAAACGCAACAACGCCAGTCGGGGTAAACGTACACCCAGCCCCGTTGCCGTCGCATTGCCAAGTAGCGCCACATCTGAAGCTCTCGCCGTGGCAAATAAGATGATGGCCGCAGGCAACGTCCAGACCAGCGCCACCAGCAGTAGCGGCCAGGTGGCGGCATGAAGGCTGCCCGCCAGCCAGACCAGTGCAGTCTGAACGTCACGGACATCCGCGGTGGTCATAAATACGCCCATTCCCGCGGCAAAGAACCACGACACGCCAATGCCTATCAACACGAAGCGAGGCCGGGAGAAATCACGGGCCAGCAGCATCACCAGTGCAGCGACCAGTGCGCCACCGGCCATTCCTGCCAGGGGCCGCCAGACCAGACTTGCGGACGGGAAAAATAGCACCAGGGCCAGCACCACCACGCAACTCCCTTCTTTGACACCGATAAGCCCGGGATCGGCCAACCCGTTGCGGGTGATAGATTGCATCGCCGCCCCAGCCAATCCGAGCATCGCCCCGCACAGAAGCGCCATCAGCAGTCGCGGCAGTCGTACATCCCAAACGACATACTGTTGCTGAGCCGTCAACGCCTGAGGGTCAAACACCGCCCGTCCGATAGCGGAAGCCGGAACCGGGAGCGAACCCTGCATCACGCCGAACAGCAGTAATGCGATTGCCAGCACCGTCAGGCTGAGGCTGTACAGCACGGTTTTGGGACGAATGACACGAGAAAATCCCCCCACCCGCCATGCACGAAGCCCTGCACGCTGCAGCATATCGTTCATTTCAAAAACCTCGACGCAATGAAAATAAACGCCGGCGCGCCCACCAGGGCGGTCATGATCCCTGTAGCCAGCTCCTGCGGAGCCAGCACCGTGCGGGCGGCAATATCCGCCAACAGCAGCAGCGCCGCACCCAGCAATGCCGACGTCGGTAGCATCTGACGAATATCTTCTGTTACCAGACGGCGGGTAACGTTAGGCACTAACAGACCGATAAACCCCAGCGGCCCCACGACAGAGACTGCCGCACCGCACAACAGCGCAATGGCTACCATCGCCAGCAAGCGTATGCGCAGAATGTTCACCCCTAACCCACAGGCCATACGGTCGCCGAGAGCCAGAATATTCAGGCCCGGCGCGATAGCGAGCGCCAAAACCATACCAGCTAGCGACGGAGGAACGGCGCTTTTGACTGCTTCCCAGTGCAGACCAGAAAGATCGCCCACCAGCCAGGTGCGCATTGCCAACAGGGTTTGTTCATCCAGAATCAGGATGGCCGCAGTAAGCGATGACACCATGGCCGACAGCGCCACGCCGCACAGCGTAACCTTCAGCGGCGTTAACCCCCCCCGTCCGGCGGAAGAAAGCGCGATGACCAACGAGAACAACGCCGCTGCGCCTCCAGCCGCCAGCAATGGCTGGCTTACCCCCGTCACGCCAAGCGCGGTGCACAACACAACGACAAAAGCAGCCCCGGCGTTCAGCCCCAGAATATGCGGCTCTCCCAGCGGATTACGAATCAACGCCTGCAACAGCACACCCGCCACACCTAACGCTGCGCCGACCAGCATCGCCGCCGTCATGCGCAGCAGACGTAAGGAGACAATAATCCGGTGGTCGAAATCTTTCGCGTCAAAGTGGAACAGCGCCTGCACGACGGTCTGCGGGCTGATAGTGCGTGCGCCAACACCCAGATGCACCACCGCCAGAACACACAACAGCAGCGTTAACACGGGGAGTGCCAGCATAAACCGGCCACGGCGACGAGGCAGTGTGCTTGTCATGACCGTCATTGCTCTTGCCCGCCCGGCGCGCGGAACGGCATAAAGAACGGTTTGCCGGTGAGAGGATTCACCGACATCTGCACGTCGACGTCAAACACGTGCTTAATCAACTCGGGCGTGCAGTTTTCGCCATCATGCACGACGCCCTGCAACGTCCCCTGTTTGAGGAACACCAGCATGTCCCCGTAATTCACGGCAAAATTCAGGTCATGCAGGACCACGATCACTGTACGACCATGATGGCGAGTCAGTGAATGCAACAGTTCAAGGATCTCTACCTGATAGCGCAGATCGAGAAACGTAGTCGGCTCATCCAACAAGATGACCGGCGTTTGCTGTGCCAGCGCCATCGCAATCCAGCAGCGCTGACGTTGCCCACCGGAAAGGCTCTCCACCGGCAAATGCGCAAAATCAGCAGTTCCGGTTAACTGGAGCGCCTGCTCCACGGCACGTTCGTCATCGTCCGTCCATTGCGAAAGCATGTTCTGCCAGGGAAAACGCCCACGCGATACCAGTTCGAAAACGGTAAGTCCTTCGGGCACCAATGGGGATTGCGGCAGGATGCCAAGCTGGCGCGAAACCGCTTTGGTGGGCTGTTGATGAATGGCTTTGCCATCCAGCAATACGCTGCCGCCGTGCGGTTTCAACATCCGAGCCATGGTGCTTAACAACGTTGATTTACCCGAGCCGTTCGCCCCCACCAGCACCGTCATTTTGCCTTGCGGAATAGTGAGACAGATATCGTGGACAATGGTGTTATGGCGATAACCCGCAGAAAGCTGTTGTAGTTCAATGCCCGTTCTGTGGGCGGTATTTTCCACATGCTGTGGCATGTTCACTCCTGCGCCGCCGCATGGCAAAGCCTGCATGCGTAATTCTCTAAATAAAAATAAAACTCATTCTCTTTGTGATCTTGCTGGCTTGCGCTGTAGTAGTCAAGCAATTACACCCTGTAGTTACATCACCTGTTGCCAACAACCAAAGCACAAATAAAAAATGCCGAAAAATCAATAAAAACCATTCTTTTTCAATGTATTGTAAATTAAATACCCTTAAAAAAACGACGGTTAAGTTGTGTCGAATCGCCTGTAGTTTCTTTTTCATTTTTACGTTTACTACTACAAACGCCCATGATTGAATGATTCTCAATTACACATCTGATGCCAGTAACGCCGGCTTACAGATGGATAAATGCAGGGCTGGCAAGCCGGGCAATGAATTGAATCAACCTGTTTCCCTGCCCATTTTTGGCAGGGTCTTTTGCGGAATAAATAAAATAATGGCTGAGTTAACGACTTACTTTTCGGGGATGAAAGGGCGGGCATTGTGCTCTGCTCTCTTTCTGGGCATAACAACAACACCTACGGTATTTGCAGCGGAGAAAGAGACGACTCCGCCTAAAGGGGAAGATACCATCACCGTTCGGGCAGATGCGTCGTCTGCCGATCAGGCCGTAACATCGGGTTATCAACCGCTGAGCTCGTCCACCGCGACGCTGACATCCATGCCATTGTTGGATATCCCACAAGTGGTGAACACTGTCAGCGATAAAGTGCTGGAAGATCAGCACGTCACGACGCTGGACGAAGCGCTGTATAACGTCAGTAACGTTGTGCAAACCAACACATTAGGTGGCACACAGGATGCGTTTGTTCGCCGTGGCTTCGGCGCAAACCGTGACGGCTCGGTGATGACCAACGGTCTGAAAACCGTGTTGCCGCGCAGCTTTAACGCCGCAACCTCACGCGTGGAAGTACTGAAAGGCCCGGCCTCAACCCTGTACGGGATTCTCGATCCCGGCGGCCTGATTAACGTCGTCACCAAACGTCCGGAAACGCAGTTTGGCGGGTCGATTTCAGCAACCTCCAGCAGTTTTGGCGGCGGTACGGGGCAGTTTGACGTGACAGGGCCGATTGAAGGTACGCCGTTGGCGTATCGTCTGATTGGCGAGTACCAACACGAGGATTACTGGCGCAACTTTGGCACCAATCAGAGCAGCTTTATCTCCCCTTCTCTGACCTGGTTTGGCGACAACGCCACCGTCAGCGTGCTCTATTCACACCGCGACTACAAAGCGCCGTTCGATCGCGGCACCATTTTCGATCTCAACACCAAACACGCGGTGAATGTGGATCGCAAAACCCGCTTTGATGAGCCGTTTAATATCACCGACGGCAAATCGGATCTGGCACAGTTGAATGCCGAATACCGCTTCAACAGCGAATGGACAGCGAAATTCGACTACAGCTTTAGCCAGGATAAATACAGCGATAATCAGGCTCGCGTAATGGCGTATGATTCTGCAACCGGAAATCTGACCCGCCGTGTCGATGCCACTCAAGGCTCCACCCAGCGCATGCACGCCACACGTGCCGATTTACAGGGCAACGTCGATATCGCTGGCTTTTATAACGAGATCCTCACCGGCGTCTCTTATGAGAACTACGATCTGCTACGCACCGACATGATCCGCTGCAAGAACGTAAAAGGGTTCAATATTTATAATCCTGTCTACGGTACGTTGGATAAATGTACTAACGTTTCTGCCGCTGATAGCGATCAGACTATTCAACAAGAGAGCTATTCTGCGTATGTGCAGGACGCGCTGTACCTGACCGATAAATGGATCGCCGTCGCCGGGATGCGTTATCAGTACTACACCGAATACGCTGGCAAAGGGCGTCCGTTCAACGTCAACACCAACAGTACCGACCAACAGTGGGTGCCCAAATTCGGTATGGTTTACAAACTGACGCCGTCGGTATCGCTGTTCGGTAACGTCTCGCGATCCTTCATGCCGCAATATTCTATCGCCAGTTATATTGGCGAACTGCCACCTGAAACCTCAACGGCTTATGAAGTGGGGGCAAAATTCGATATCTTTGACGGTATCACCGCCAATATTGCCCTGTTTGATATTGATAAACGCAATGTGCTGTACAACGAAATGATCAATGGCGAAACTGTGGCGAAAACGGCGGGTCGCGTGCGTTCACAAGGTGTGGAAGTGGATGTCGCCGGTTCGTTGACCACCAACACCAATATCATCGCCAGCTACGGTTATACCGCCGCGAAAGTGACGGAAGATCCTGATTACAAAGGTAAGCCGCTGCCTAATGTACCGAAGCATACCGGCTCATTATTCCTCACCTACGATATTCAGAATGCCTTTATGGGCAATACCCTGACGATTGGCGGTGGGGGTCATGGGGTGAGTCGCCGTTCCGCAACCAATGGCGCAGACTATTATCTGCCAGGCTATTTTGTCGCCGATGCCTTTGCCGCTTATAAGATGAAGCTGCAATATCCGGTCACATTGCAGCTCAATGTGAAAAACCTGTTTGATAAGACCTATTACACCTCATCCATTGCCACCAATAATCTGGGTAATCAGATCGGCGACCCACGAGAAGTGCAGTTCACGGTGAAAATGGAATTCTGATCCTCTTCATCCATTAACCCTGCCAATTCTGGCAGGGTTTCCCGCTTATTCCGCCATTTTAAGATAATTGCACTTGTGCTGTCGTCGCCCCGTTTATACAACCCTAAAGATCACCTGTAATTTGATGACTTTTATTTTGTTATGGGCGACTGGGGACCACAATAATGAATGGGATAACATCATGACTAAAACAAAACTGACGCTGCTATTACCTTTATTTTTAGCTGGCTGTTCAATGAGTGACGGAGAATTAAGAAATGCTTATGCTCAGCATTATCAGCAACCCGCCGCCTATGTCGATATCTATAAGCAGAAAATAGCCGGGATGGATATTAATGCACTGGCACAATATGCCGCCGCAGAAGATAAGAAAAAAATGCGTGGTCAGCCAAGACTGAAGATCGACGAATTCATTACCATTGAGAACGTGCAGGCGAAAGGGAATCGGGTGGTCTACGATTATACGCTGTCCGAGGGCTGGCTGGCGCTGTCCGCAGATAAACAGCGCGAGAAGCAGAGCAATATGAATAAAGATTTGATCTACCGAACCTGTTCGCTGGAAACGGTACGTCTGGCGCAGGCAAAAGGGCTGGAAGAAGAACATAACTATTACCGCCAGTATCCTGACAAGTTAGCCTTCACCCTGAGAACCAGCGCACAGATTTGTATGCAAAACGGTTTTACCAAATAGCCGCAATCCACTATGCCTGATGCGCTGCGCTTATCAGGCCTACAATTTGCACGCTGCCGTATGCCGGATAAGGCGCCAGCGCCGCATCCGGCTTAAGCATCAGAACTTCCACGAAACGCTGCCAACAATGCTGCGCTCGGCACCGAAATAACAGTATGAGAGCGAATTACAGGCTGCAACGTAACGCTTGTCGGTCAGATTGTTGACGTTCAACTGCGTGCTCAAACCTTTAATACCAATATTCGTTAAGTCGTAGCCAATCGCCAGATCCACCAGCGTATACGATGGCAGGGTGTGAGTATTCTGGCGATCGCTGGTAATACCGTTGACGTAACGCACGCCTGAGCCCAACGTTAGCCCCGCCAGTGGGCCATTTTTCACATCGTAGCTTAACCAGGTGCTGGCCTGATTGCGCGGCGCATAAACGGCACGCTTGCCCTGCTCTTCCGGGCTGCTTTTCTTATAGCGAATGTCGGTATAGGTATACGCCGCCTGCAAACGGAAACTGTCCGTCAGTTGGCTAATAGCTTCCAGCTCCACCCCTTCAGATTCAATTTCGCCAATCGAACGGTACGGATCGGTCGGCTCTTCTTTGGTGGCAATATTGGTCTGATTAATGCGGAACACCGACGCGCTAAACTGGCTATTCAACCCTTCCGGTTCATATTTCAGCCCGGCTTCCCACTGCTTGCCTTTCATCGGTTCCAACAGGTTACCGTTCTCATCAGCAAAACTGGTTGGCGTAAAGGCGGTGGAATAGCTGATGTACGGCGCAACGCCGTTATCGAACAAATAAAGCAGAGCAGCGCGACTGCTGAAGTTATTTTTGTCCAGATCGCTGCGAGTGCCGTTTTGCTTATCAATATTAGATATGCTCACCTGATCGTAGCGGCCACCGAGCGTTATACGGAAGCGATCCCATGACATCTGATCCTGCAAATAGTAGCCCGTCTGGCGCAACTTGTGTTTCTCGCGCGCATACATATTGATGTAATCCGGCTTCGCGCCGTACACCGGATTAAAGGCGTCAATCGGCGGGAACGCCCCGTAGTAGCCGGTGGTATTGTTGCTGCGATCCTGATAGTCGATCCCCACCAGCAGACGGTGGTTTACCTGCCAGGTATCAAAGCTGCCGTCGAGCTGGTTATCCAGCGTAATCGCCGACATGTTTTCGTCTGAGCCGGAGTAGCCGCGATTAAGTTCGGTTTCATTCAACCAGCCTGCCGCATACACCTGGTTCAGCTCAACGTCGGTATGCAGATAGCGTAGCTTTTGCCGTACCGACCAACCGCTATCAAACATATGCTCAATGTTGTAGCCCACCATGTTTTCACGGCGATCGTATTTGTCATAATCATCCTCGCCTTCGTAAAAGGTATTGGAGATCTTTTGCCCGTAATGCGGAACCACGGTGCCGTCATACGGCAGACCGGAGTGGCTACCGCCTTCCGGGTCACGGTGCAGATAGGCCATCAGGTCAAGACGCGTTTGATCGGTGATGCGCCAGGTCAGGCTCGGCATCAGCGCGTAACGTTCTTCCTTCAAGGGACCAAACTGCGAGTCCGCATAACGCGTCATTCCACTCAGTCGTGCGGCGACGCGATCGTTATCATCCAGCGCCCCGGTGACGTCAAACGCCGCGCCGCGCTGGTTATTGTTGCCAGCAAACAGCTTCACTTCTCCGCCCGCATCAAACGACGGTTTACGCGATGTCAGCGCCACGATCCCGCCCGGAGAGGAACGGCCGTACAGCACGGAAGCCGGGCCGCGCACCACTTCAATATTGTCGAGAAACCACGGATCGATCACCAGCGAACTGTGCGAGTTAGTGTCGCCCATCATTTTCAGGCCGTCGAGATAGACGTTGTCCAGACTACCATCGGAGAAACCGCGCAGCACAATGTAGTCAAAGCGGTTGGAGGCACCAATCTGATTGCTGTACACCCCAGGTGTGTAGCTAACAGCCTGCCGCACGCTGGTTGCGCCCTGCTCTTCAAACTGTTCACGGGTAACGATCGATACCGACTGCGGTGTTTCGATATCCGGTGTGGCAAGCTTGGTCGCCCCACTCTGCATTTGCGAAGTGACAACCACCGTATCGTTTTTTGTTGTTTCCTGCGCCAGCAGAGGAAAAGCCACACTGCCGGTCACCCATCCTATCAGCAGCGCCAACCGAGTCTTCGCGAACATGAACATCTCCCAAGGCATATCTATCTGTAAATGAGAATTATTGCCATTTTTGTATCAGGAGTCGCTATGCCGAATGCCAGGTTGCGTATGCGCAGCGCCAAATTATGAATCAGCTTCGCGCATAAAACGGGAAAATGGATTAGCAAAGTTTGAGAACATCACCGGGCGGGAAGCCATAGCGACGACGAAAAGCGGTAGAGAAGTTAGTTGCGTGCTGATAACCCGACATCCAGGCCGCCTGCTGTACGCTGTATCCTTCCAGTAAATAGCCGCGCGCACGTTCCAGACGGCAGTCGCGCAGGTAGTCAAAGACGGAACAGCCATATGCCGCACGGAACTTGCTGCGCAAACTGCTGGGGCTCATCGCTGCGCGCTGCGCCAGCTCGTTAAGCGTGTAGTCATTTTCAGGGGATTGCTCCAACAGACGGCGCACCCTTTCCAGCCGCTGCTGTTCGCCACTGGCGGCGAGGCATTTGCCGCTTTCCACCTGACAAACGCTGAGACCGTGACCAAATAATTGTAAAATCAGTCCTTCCAGCATCAACTGGCGGGAAACATGGCTAAGTGAGCCCTGCTGCGCATACTGTAATCCGCTGAGTAAAAACCCCGGCACCTGCCAAATAAGCGTTGGCGTCTGACAGTTTTCCCACTCACGCATGAGGGATTCAAGTAATCCTTTGCGCCATGCTCCGTCAGGATACAACCCGAGTGATAGCGTCCGTAGCTTGCAGTCGGCAAGGTGACGGGCGCTCATTGCCTGGCGTTCACTCAGACGCGAACTAAACGCCATGCCGGAACGTACCACATGTTCCTGCCCGTTGAGCGTCAGTATCACGCAACCTTCCAGCACCACCAGCATATACAAGGGGCTACTGTGCCGGGAGGTAGTTTCATACGGTTGCAGCACCTGTACATCAGAGTGTGTGACGCACATCCCGCAAGGGAGCATCATCTCCTCTACTTCCCCTTGCAATACAGCACTGGAACACGGAAGACCCGTTTTTTGCGCCAGCAACGGAAAACGGTAATCGATCCCGTAACGCTCACCAAAGTCCCTAAACTCACTGACGGAGAAGGTGCGGGTAAAACGTCCGGATGTATTCTGGATGGTGGTGTTGTTCATGCTGTCTTCTGCACAAGAAATGGAATTTGCAACGTACGATGGGTGGCAACATTACCATTACCCGCACAACACAACAATAATAATGAGAATTGTTATCAATATGGTGTTCTGCGGGTTACTCCAGCCAGAGCAGTTCTGCTATGTCAGCCTCAGGCGCAGCTTCTTTTAACCAGCGATACAGCAACTCAATATTTCGAAGCCGGGTTGACGCTTTTGGCCAGACGAGATAATAACCGTCCCCTGTCGCGACCACCTGTTTAAACGGTAACGCCAGCATCCCACTCTCAATAGCCGTCAGGCTTAATAGCAGATCGGCGACCGCTACCCCATGCCCGCTCATTGCCGCAAGACTCCCCTGCTCCAGGGTGTCGAACACGTTGCCACGTGCCAGGTTCAACGCAGGAAACGCCCCGGTACGCTGCAGCCAGCGACGCCAGTCGCGGCGATCGGCGGAAGGATGAATCAATTCACAGGCGGCGATATCACTTTGCGCCTGAGCCTGCAACGCAGGCGCACAGACCGGGATTAGCCACTCCTGAAACAGCAAACGACTGTCCGTATCCTCGCCAAAATAACCATTCCCCAACAGGATTGCACAGTCATACGGTTCGCGACTGAATGCGACGGAATCGGTGTCCATCCACACGCTGGAGATTTCAATCACCGGCGTTGGATGGGCTTCCCGGAAATGCCGCAGCACATCCAGCAGCCAGCGCATGGTCAACGTTGAGGGTGCTTTCAACCGCAGCTCATGACTGCTGCTACGAAAAGCATGGCAGGCATGTTCTAAACTCTGAAACCCGGCCGTCAGCTGTTGCGCTAACCCCTGCCCTGAAGGCGTTATCTCAATACGGGGACCGCTACGAACAAACAGTTCGCAGCCAAACCAGGCTTCCAGTGTGCGAATATGACGGCTTACCGCACCAGGCGTGACGTTCAGTTGAATAGCCGCTTTACTAAAGGACCCCAGACGGGCAGCAGCTTCGAAAGCTCTCAGGGCATACAGCGGGGGTAGCGTCATCATCGGCTTCTATGTTGAGTTTTACTCACAGTAGAGCGCAGTTTTATTCGTTTTTCAATGTGACACGCAAGCGGAATACTGATGAAAAATAACGTCAGGATCATCAGATATGAATCTCGCTTTACTGGCTGTATACAGCCTCTCGGTGCTAACACTGTTGCTAACGCCTGGTCCTGTTGTGGCACTGATTACCGCGACGGCGGCACAGTACGGCTATCGCCAGGCCTTTATGACGCTATGCGGAACTAACGGTGCTTCATTGCTCTTGCTTGCGCTCGCTGCGCTGATGCTGGCGGGGGTGGTATCACTCTCTCCTCTGCTGCTGTGTGTGTTGGGTCTCGCCGGATCGCTGTATATCGGCTATAGCGCGTTTTGCAGTCTGTGGGCAAGAAATCAAGCCGCCAGCGAAGACTCTCGCCAGCCGTCTCATGGGGGATTTATCAACGGTTTTCTGATTGGCGTATCAAACCCGAAAGATATTCTGTTTTTCGTTTCATTCTTTCCACAGTTCATCACCATTACACATAATTTCGCCACCAGCATGCTGATACTCACGCTGGTATGGATCATTTTTGACGTTGCCGTTCTGTCATTTTATATCGTGATTTTCAAACGCTGGATGCCCACGCTGTTTGTCAGATACAGCGTTTTTATCTCATCCCTGTTCCTGCTGGCGGTAGCGGTGTTTGGCATTATCTATAACACCAATGCAATACGAATGTTGTAGCCCGCATAATCAGGTCATGATGATTTTACCGATGTCTGATGTAATTTATCGGTGTTAATATTCAGCACATCAGAGAATATATACCGTAATATTTCCCCGACTTTCTGCCGGAACTCTGACCCAGGATAATGCGTCAACCGTGATAATCGCCATTTCATTTTCCAACCTTAGCAGGGGAGTCTTGTCGTCAGGAACAGATGAACTTTCGCATATTTCGATTACCCCTCGAAAAGCGATGAACACGCGGTCAGGAACATCAGATAACTTTATCCATTCAGTCGTGATCGTTAACTTTCGCGTAAACATCCCCGATCCCTCTATCGCGATTTATATCTCAGAATGTAAAATCTGGCTACAACAACGTATTATGACTGGCAAATTTCATTTATGTATCGCCAGTGTTCATCACCCATCCAGATTAAAATAAAAGTAGTAAAACTCATTTGAAGTATGCTTTACAAACTCAACCGGAAGATTATTTTTGATGAACAGCGACTTTGCAAATTCGACATCACCATAAACCCGAAGACAGAAAGGTTTTAATATCTCGCCCTGAGTACCAAAGCACTCCTGAAGTCGGGTGTCATCCATAAAAATAAAATTGCCTTTGCGAACCTTAACATCTTCACTCAAATCACGCCATTTCCCGGGTGTGAGAAGAAAACTCTTCCAACCATTATTCCTTAGATTTTCAATAACATGAGTAAATTTAAAATAGTAACTCTGCATTGTGACATCACCACTTGATGTAGCATATAAATACTCTATCTTAAATTTAAGTTGGGCATTAATGCTTTTCCTTTTCCCCTCTTCTATTAACCACTGAAGTTCGTTGGCGATAGTTTTTGAAAATATCTTCCTTTTTTTCGCAATCGCCAGCCAGTTCATAATGAAGAGATGTTCTGATATTTTAGAGTAAACCTTCTGGTCCTGTATTGCGATACCCACGGCAACTAACGCACTCCAGGTAAACGTTTCAAGTTCATCCTGGTAATTGTGCCTCGATGCGCTGATCTTTCCTAAATCACTGACCACTTAAAACCCACCCAGATAAATCGTTATCACATTTGGACTTGGCATCACTTCATTTAAAAAACTACTACAATTAAAACCAGCATAATATGATCCAGATTAATTAATTCTCACGTATAAAAAACGCCGGATTAACATATTACCTTCCTTAATCATTCATCTATATACGACACCGTGGTAAAACAATAAGAATAATGCGATAAAGATGAAAACAAATAATAACTCATGACAACCAGTTTTATTTGAGATTATAAATAACATTATCAAGCAAACCTCCGCGCCCCGGAGGTTTGCTTGCAGCAGTTACGACTAATAGAAAATACCGATAATCAAAGTATGGGTGACAAAGCCCACAATAAGCGGCACAGCAGTACGTTTAACTACATCGAAAGGTGTAATTTTTGCCCCACTTGAAACCGCAATAACAACACCGGATACCGGCGAAATAGCCCGCCCCATATGTGATGCCTGCTGCATAGGTAGGATCATAGCAACCGCGTTAGCGCCCATGCTCGCGGCAATTTGTGGGATTAACTCAACAAATGCCAGGAATGGCGCATTCCCCGAGCCCATAATAATTGCTGCCGCAAGCGTCACCAGCGCGAAGACGACGGCCATCGCAAAGGGTGGTAATCCGACATGTTCTGCCATCAAAATTAACTGATCAATGGCACCAATGACTTTGATGCCATGCGCGAAAACTCCGGCTGCGACCAGCAGGCCCACAACACCGGTAAACGCCGCGCCCATTCCTTTCAGAAAATGGCTGAACCCTTCACACACCGACTTTAAATCACGCGCTCGTATCCATTCAATCAGCATACAAATAGCCATTGCGATAAGCACGATGGTGATTATGTTTAGATTAATTCCACTGACAAACATCGCGGATGATCCTACCGCCATCAGTATAGGCAGCATGGGAAGCACAGCATAAAAAGCCGGCGCCTTTCCTGAATCGACAATCTCAGCGCTCCCGATTTCCCGAGGTAACGTCCCCGCGTTGCGATCGCAATGACGTTGCCAGAAAAAATGGCAAACGCCGACAACCAGTACGGTTGCAAGCGCTGCTGGCCCCTGGTGGTAAACAACGTATTCCACCACATCCATATTGACTGCTTTCGCTCCCCTGATGGCATCAATCGCTGTTGGGGTGTATGCCACCCCCAGCGAGGTGGCGATGACCCCGGCGGCCGAAGCCGCAGAGAGCCCCAGGCCCAGCATAATCGGGAACATTGTCCCCATCAGTAACACGGCAAGCCCGGTCGCTGAAGGGATGGCCAGTTGCAGGAGACTGGCAAGCAGGTAGGAAAAAAACAGCAGAATATAAGGAGATCGCAGTGCCCGTAACGGTTTCGTCACCACGCGCACCACAGCTTCATTTGCCCCGATATGATCCATGTAGTGAGCAAATCCCATCAACGCCATGATCATCAGACCGAGATCGGCTGCACGTGTGCTGAACAGATCGCGCATAACTTCAAATGGATCGAGAAAAGCAATCCCGGTACTGGCAACCCCCTTCGGCAATACGGAGCCCCATCCGGTTAATCCGGTACAAATCATTAGCACCAGACCAGCGATAAATAACACGGGTTCGGCCCGGTACCCCTTCAGGATCAGACGAGCGACCACAACGATAACCAGAAGGGCAATTATTACCTGAATCATGACTGAGTTCTCCCTTCGGCGAACTCAGCGTAGGTTTCTTCAATAACTGCGACCACAACATCACTGGCTGCCCGTAGCGATCGCACCGGCAAGTATTCATAAATTGAATGGAAATTATGCGCACCGGTAAAAATATTCGGACACGGTAACCCTTTCTGCGACAGAACCGCGCCATCATACCCGCCACGCATGGCGACAGGTTGCGGAGTGATTCCGCATTTCTGATAAGCACGCATAGCAATATCAATAGGATAATGCGAATCGCCCTGCAGGCTATTAAACACATTCGCATAGCGATCGGTTAAATGGCAGACCACGCTATTTTCGCCCCATAGTGCACAGGCACTTACTGCAAGCTGGCGAATAAATGCCATACGGGACTTATAACCTTCTTCACTAAAGTCGCGAATATCCAGTTTCAGTACGGTACGGGCACTGTTACCCTGCAGCTGTTTTACCCAGTAATATCCTTCACGACCTTCCGTATATTCAGGTGCTTCTCCGCCCGGCAGCATCGCAATAAACTTATGCGCCATCAGCAGAGAATTCTTCAGTTTACCTTTAGCTGACATTGGGTGCGCAGATTGACCGGTGAAGATAATTTCCGCATCGCCTGCATTCCAGTTTTCATAGACAAACTCACCTATGCCGCAGCAATCCAGGGTATAGCCAAAATTTGCGCCAAACGCGGCAACATCAAAAGCTTTGGCACCCCGTAGCCCCTGCTCTTCATCAGGAACAAAACCGACCTTCACCGGTCCATGTTTAATCTCCGGATGTGCAACCAGATACTGTATGGCATTCATGATGGCAGCGATGGCAGCTTTATCATCAGCACCTAACAGGCTGGTTCCATCCGTCACGAGCAGGTCATCACCGATATAGTTTTTCAGTTCTGGAAATTCACTTTCGCGCAGATAGATATTATGTTCTTTGTTCAGGCATAAATCGCCACCGCTATAGTGAAGGCGTTGCGCATGCGTGTCTGCAGTCTGTTCGGCACTGGTATCCAGATGTCCAAAAAAGGAAACGACAGGAATATTATCGTCAGTATTTCCAGGTAATGTTGCCGTTACAATCGCCGTATCCCTGACTTCAATGTTTTGCATCCCTAATACTTCAAGCTCTGCTGCGAGCAGTTTTGCCAGCACCATTTGGCCTGGGGAAGACGGCATGATGCCATTTGCGCCATTTTCCCGTGAGGTTGTGGTATTGATTTTGGTGTAGTTAATAAAGCGTTCAACAATATCCATTGTGGGACATCCTTTAATGTTTCATTCATGGGGTACTGCGAGGAGATACCTGCATGCAGCGCGAGAGGGATACATCTGAAGTGTCAAATAAAATAAGCGCTCATCCCAGACCACTGATCTCATGAGTGTTCTGACAACGATTTATATTAAGGAAGATAAAAAACCGATCGTTATGTTTGTAATAAAAATCGCCTTTTTGATGATCATATCATATTCCCTGCTTGTTTTTACGACTATTTTACATGGTGTTAAGCTAACAGAAGCCATAACAGTTTCCGTCTACCCAAGAGATAATGGAAATCATTTAAGTCTCCATATCCTATAAAGACACAAGGCAAACCATCGCTATATTTTTTTAATGAACGAATACCATTACAGCTACGTGCAACCGTTTGCACTTCTCTAGAAATAGCCATTTAGTGCATTAAAATCCATGAGCAAGGTCACATTTATCCCAACGACAAGAAAAACATATCACGCTGAAAAACAGACAATTATAAGCGCCACTATACTATACCCTGGTAAACAGAGGGATAGCTGAACAATTCATTACGGAATAGAAACGCCGCGGTACTATTATAAAGTCATGATATCCGGCATCATTAGTCATAGTAGCCACAATAACACCTGGCACGGTGTTAAATTATTATTAATAGGTGCTACCCGATGAATTACAGGTAAAAAAACCTCTACCCTGAGAAGAGATACAGAGTAGAGGAAATACGGGTGTAAAGGACATATTTATAATTTTAATGATAACAGAAGAGTCTCTTGCAGAAACAAGTATACACATTTCTCACCATAGAGAGAATTCTTAAACAGAAATAATTTACAGAACATCATCCTGCGATAGCTATAATAAATACTGCTTATCATAAATAAAACAATCAATCCCGACACGCTTAAATCAGGCTAATATATTAGCGTGAAACATAAGAACGAAGAGTGCAGAATAACTCAAATCCATATTTTTAAAGCCATTTAAATATAAAATATTTTAATGATTTAATATGTTAATAACATTACAACAATTTAAAGCTATTCGATGCGACGAGATGTCCTTCCAGGCCATTTTTCCGTTGCGGGTCACACTTTTACTGGCGCAAGATTCCCATCCAACATTCCACTGCTATCATACACCGTGTAAATACCTTTCAACTCAACCCGAGGCTTTGATGCTGGAGAATGTCATCATCAGATAATCAGTTTGCCGACCTTATCAGGCCGGACTGGTTATCAATGCGCTGAAATCGAATGCGGACACCGCTGTGTGTTTGCACGTTTTGCACATGATGATTAAACAGGTTTCCCAGTATGAATTTATCCCGTCAGGAACAACGTACCTTACACGTTCTCGCCAAAGGTGGCCGCATTGCGCACGTCCGCGACAGCGCTGGCCGCGTCACATCCGTTGAATGTTATAGCCGTGAAGGATTGCTGCTCTGCGACTGCACGCTTGAGGTGTTTAAAAAGCTCAGAACCAAAAAGTTGATCAAATCCGTCAATGGTCAGCCCTACCGCATCAACACCACCGGATTACACAATGTTCGCGCCCAGTTAGATAATCGCTAAGGAGAGAGTGATGGATATTCCCAAGATTTTTACGATCAGCGAAAGCGCTCATCGCATTCATAATCCGTTCACCGCGCAAAAATATGCCACATTAGGTCAGGCGCTACGTATGACGCCAGGAACCCGTGTTCTGGATCTGGGCAGTGGTTCCGGTGAGATGCTCTGCACCTGGGCACGCGACCATGGCATTACGGGGATCGGTATTGATATGAGCCAACTGTTTAGCGCACAAGCCAGACAACGCGCGGAACAGTTGGGCGTCACCGATCGCGTGAGCTTTATCCATAACGATGCGGCAGGTTATGTCGCGGATGAAAAATGCGATATCGCTGCCTGCGTCGGCGCAACGTGGATTGCAGGCGGTGTCGCCGGGACAATCACGCTGCTGGCAAAAAGCCTCAAACCTGGCGGAATCATCGTGATCGGTGAACCGTACTGGCGTCAAATGCCCGCCGCAGAAGATATTGCCCAGGCATGCGGAGCCGGCTCGGTGGCCGATTTTCTTTCCCTTGCCGACCTCGTTTCGTTTTTCGACAAACTGGGCTACGACCTGGTTGAAATGGTGCTGGCAGACCAGGAAGGCTGGGATCGATACGAAGCCGCTAAGTGGTTGACGATGCGTCGATGGCTGGAGGCGAACCCAAATGATGACTTTGCGCAGGAAGTCAGAGAGCAACTGAGGACGTCACCGGGACGCCATGTCACCTTCACCCGGGAATATCTCGGCTGGGGAGTATTCGCACTCATGCAACGGTAATTTTTTGCAGTCGGTATAGCCGGATGGGTTATACCGACCTGCAAAGCCGGTACCCGTTACTTCATTAATACTTCAATAAATTTAGCCAACCAGGCAGGATGAGCAGGCCATGCCGGCGCGGTAATCAGATTACCGTCGACGTGCGCCTGGTCAATCCCGATATCGGCATAATGCCCACCGCTCAACCGAACTTCTGGCGCACACGCTGGATACGCGCTGCAGGTCCGGTTTTCTAACACTCCGGCTGCCGCCAGCAGTTGCGGGCCATGACACACCGCGGCGATAGGTTTACCCGCAGAGTTAAAGTCTTGTACCAGTTGAATGACTTCCGGATTCAGACGTAAATACTCCGGCGCCCGCCCGCCAGGGATCAACAAGGCATCATAATCCGCCTCGCGCGCATCAGAGAAATTCGCATTCAAGGTGAAGCGATGCCCGGGTTTCTCACTGTAGGTCTGCGCCCCATCAAAATCGTGAATGGCGGTCTGAACGTAGTCACCCTGACTTTTATCCGGACAGACGGCATCCACACGATGCCCAAGCATTTGCAAAGCCTGAAAAGGCACCATCGTTTCATAATCTTCGACATAATCTCCGACCAGCATCAGTATCTTCTTCATGCACATCCCCCACTCACGGTTATTAATGATGAGAAATAACGGCCATCTTTACTATAGTCCACACGGTTCATGGCATTAATAAATACAACAGAACAACCGGCCAGATCACAATCCGCGACAAGGCCCGTCAGACGAGGCTTCAGAGCCAACGGCGTGACACATGTTCATGCTGATAAATATAAATTATATATAAATATATAGTTGAGAAATTTTAATAGTAGTCAATTTCACTCATAATATAAAACTAAGAGATTGCAACGAATATCTCCCGTGCTATATTCCGCATGAAACTTACCCGCAATCAATTTATTTATTATTCAATATTTAAAATACGCAGAGCATTAATTATCTATTATTATTTTATTCATCCAATATCAGATAAATATACGCAAAGGTTAATCCCATGATAACAAGACGTTCATTTGTCAGGCAGAGCCTGGTGACGTCAACGAGTATGCTACTCGCCAGCATGACGGGTATCAGTTTAAGCCAGGTTGCCTGCGCAGCAGAGAGCCGCCGCTGGCAGATGCCGGATGAAGGAGCACCTCATGCTGCCACCTGGATGGCGTTTGGTGCCAGTGTGGCTATCTGGGAACCTCACCTGCTTCCCGTGGTACGGAAAAATCTGGCGCTGGTCGCGAACACCATTGCCGCCTTTGAACCCGTGAATATGCTGGTGCGCGAAGAAGACCACGCGCTCGCGGCAAAACTATGTGGGCCATCAGTTAACCTGCTGGTTCATCCAATTGACGATCTGTGGATCCGCGATACCGGACCAGTATTTGTGAAAAGCCCCCACGGCATGCCCGGTGACGTTGGATTTAACTTCAACGGCTGGGGCGAGAAGCAGGAACACGATCGCGATGCCGAAGTGGCTGAATTTGTCACAGATTATGCTAAAGCTGAATTTATCCGCTCAACCTTGATCCTTGAAGGTGGCGGGATAGAGGTAGACGGCGAAGGGACAGCCATTATTACCGAAAGTTGTGTTCTCAATCCCAACCGCAACCCTGGCGTCAGTAAAGTTGAATGTGAAGCCGAATTAAAGCGCCTGCTGGGACTGGATAAGATCATCTGGCTACCAGGTATTGCCGGAAAGGATATTACCGACGGCCATACGGACTTTTACGCCAGATTCACACATCCGGGTACGGTGGTAGCAGGTCTTGAGCAGGACCCTACATCGTTTGACTACGCTGTAACCCGGCGACATCTGGAAATCTTACGCACAGCCACAGATGCAAAAGGACGGCACCTGAACGTGATCACGCTGGAAGGACCATCAACTATTCGCCAGAGCTATGCGAACAGTGATTTTGCCGCCGGTTATATCAATTTCTATCTGTGTAATGATGCGGTCATTGCGCCGGAGTTTGGCGATAAACGCACGGACCGTAACACGCGCGATATTTTGCAGGAGCAATTTACCGGGCGTGAGATTATTCAATTGAATATCGACGGTATCGCGGCCGGTGGCGGCGGTATTCACTGTGCGACCCAGCAACAGCCGCGTTAGCGGCTACTCCTTCTTTGCTAATAAAGCGGTGTATTAAAAATAAACGGCAGGTCAATTTATAGGCATCGATAATGAATAAAGCATGGGCTGCGCGGTTTACAGCATGCAAGAACCTTCACTCATACCGAGAGGACAGGACCATGAAGATGCACGCCATGACGAAAATACTGCCGTTGATTTGCCTGATCTCAGGCGGGCTGCTCTACTCCGCTGCAGCCAGCGCCATGGGAAATGACGATACCACCACCCCAACATGCCCGAAGGGTCAGGTTTACGACAACAAAACCCAAAAATGTTTGCCCGAAAAAAGCAGCATGATCGACGATCAGGATAAAACGCAGTATGCGTATCACCTGGCGAAAACCGGCCATTATCAGGATGCCATCAATTTACTCGATACCTTACAGCAGCCCAATACGCGTGAAGCCTGGAACTATCGAGGCTACGCGACACGCAAGCTAGGGCGTACGGATGAAGGGATAAGTTACTACCAACGATCGATTGCCCTTGATCCGCACTATGCGAAAGTGCGCGAATATCTTGGGGAAGCATGGATGGTTAAAGGCCGCCCCGACCTGGCGAAAGCGGAGCTGGCAACCATTAAGAATATCTGTGGCACCCAATGCGAAGAGTATCGCGATCTGAAAGCCGCGATCGACGGACACCCAGAGTCATAGACCGGAAGATCCAAAAAAATCACCGTCAACGATGCGCATTTTCAATGGATACAGCCGTTGGATCGCATCGTCGACATACCGTTTATTGCCTCAGAAATTCGCGGAGAATGTAGGCAGTTCACAACTCTGTCGTCCCTCGATTACGGTTCGTATTTTCGCATGATAGGCTTTTCAGATGACCCTTTCTGCTCTGGCCGCTGCGGACTACATGAAACTCAGATTGTCCTTTCAGGTAAAGCTGTTCCTCTCGCTGGTGGCTTTTTCCTGCCTTCTGCTGGCGCTGCTTGGCGTATTGCTGTTTCACTTTATCGACCGTCAGTTGCACCACGATTTGGGCCAACGCGCGCGAGTACAGGCCAGCGAAATTGCCCTGATTCCCGGTCTGGCAGAAAAAGTACAGCAGCGGGATATTCCTGGTATCGCACAACTGATTCAGCCGCTGCGCGCCGAAAGCGACGCCAGCTATATTGTGATTGGTGATGCGCGTGAACAGCATCTTTACCACTCAGAATCCCCGGAGCGCCTTAACCTGCCGATGATCGGCGGCGACAATGCTGATGTACTGAAGGGCAAAACCATTATCACTGTGCGTAAGGGTGGGATCGGTGTCTCGTTACGCAGTAAAGCACCTATTTTCGATAGCCATCATCAGGTAATCGGCATTGTCTCCGTCGGTTACCTCACCTCCTACATCGCCAATATCAACGCCCGCCTGCTGTGGCGCACCGGAATGTACGGCCTTGCCCTGCTGCTGCTGCTGTTTATTTTTTCCTGGTTACTGACCCGCACGCTGAAAAAACAGATGTTCGGCCTGGAACCCAAAGATATCGCCCAGTTGGTGCTGCAGCAAAAAGCGCTGCTGGAGGCGATGTACGAAGGAGTCTTTGCGGTCAATGCCGATAAACAGCTCATCCTCATCAATCGTGCCGCCCGGGAGATGCTCAATATTCGCCAGAGTGAACAAGCGCTGCTCGGCAAGCCATTGGATGAGGTGATTCAACTGCCGCCGTCATTTTTCGCGCCTGGCAATACCGCTTATGACAGCCGCCATCACGATCATATTACCGTCCTGAATCAACGGGAAACCATCGTCAACCGCGTGGCTATTGAAGTCGAGCCGGGCACCCAAAGCGGTTGGGTATTCAGCTTCCGCGATAAGAACGATATCAATACGCTCAGCAGTCAACTCAGCCAGGTGACCCGCTATGCCGATAACCTGCGCATCATGCGCCACGAGCAGCTCAACTGGACGGCGACGCTCGTCGGTCTGCTGCAGATGCAGCGCTATGACGATGCGCTGCGTTATATTCAGGTACAGTCAGAGGGGGCCCAGCAGGTGCTGGATTTCCTCTCCAGGCAGTTTGTCTCTCCGGCGCTGTGCGGCCTGCTGCTGGGGAAATATGTCGGTGCCCGCGAGAAAGGTGTTGAGCTGGTTTTCGACCCCGCCTGTCAGCTCTCGCGCCTACCGGAAGGGCTGAGCGAAACGGAGCTGATGTCAGTAATTGGTAATCTGGTGGACAACGCTGTCGATGCCACGCTGAAAACGCCAGCACGTACCGCGCCGGTGGAAGTGTATATATCGGATCGCAACCACGAACTGGTGATTGAGGTGGCTGACCGGGGCTGTGGCGTTGATGAGGCCATGAAGCCGCATATTTTTGAGCAAGGCTTTACCAGTAAACCCACTGACAGCAGTGAACTCACCGGTTCAGAACATGGTATTGGCCTGTACCTGGTCGCGAGCTACGTTCGTCGGGCCGGTGGCAGCATCGAAATAAGCGATAACATCCCGCAGGGTACCGTATTTTCGGTTTTCATCCCGTTCCAGATTTCTCTTTCGACAGGACCTTCCCATGACTGATATCCGCCCTCTTGAGGTTGTTATTGTTGAGGATGAGCCACATCTCGCACAGTTGCATCGGGAGTTTATTGAGCAAAACTTCCATCTGCGCATCGTGGGAATCGCGGGATCGCTGGAACAGGCCCGCGAACTGATCCTCCTTCATCAGCCACGTCTGCTGCTGCTGGACAACTATTTGCCGGACGGTCAGGGCGTTGAGCTTATTGATAGCCCGCTGCTCAAACAGTTTGAGTGCTCGGTGATATTCATCACCGCCGCCAGCGATATGCAAACCTGCAGCCATGCTATGCGCAGCGGCGCGTTTGACTACCTGCTAAAACCCGTATTTTCCCACCGTCTGCGGGCCTCGCTGGAGCGCTTTATGCTGCTGGAGCACACGCTGCGGCAGGTGAAAGTGGTGGATCAGCACGCGCTGGATAAGCTGTTCAATTTGCCTGCCGGGGAGGCTGCGGGGCAGCCGTCGACCAAGGGGATTGAGCCTGCGACGCTGGCGCGGGTGCAGCGGATTTTTAGCGATCATCCGGCGGTGAGTTGGTCGGTTGAGCAGGTGGTCGAGGAGGCGGGGATCAGTAAAACGACGGGGCGTCGGTATCTGGAGTACTGCGTGGAGATTGGGTTTGTTGTGATTGAGATTCAGTATGGGAGTATTGGGCATCCGCGGCGGTTGTATCGGAAGGGGGCTGACTGACAACTCCGTAGGCCGGATAAGCGAAGCGCCATCCGGCAGTGTTCCGTATAGTGCCGGATGGTGCTTCGCTTATCCGGCCTACAACGGTGAGCATTCCATTCTCTCAAATCCCCGCGCTCACGGTTTCTATGGTGTTAATTACCGAAACAACGCCAACAATCACATTTCCACCAGCCGGCTCTCTCTCCCCTCTTGTCTCTCCCCTCCCATCCGCTATGTTGATTTTTAGTTCCCAAAGTGTAACCAGAAGGTTAATAATAATGACGAACACATTCCGCATCTCTCTGATCTCTGCTGCTGTTTTCATGTCGTTTTCTGCCCTGTCCGCGCTACCGCAGGGGTATCCGGCTGACTACCAAAAGGTGGTTGATGCCGCCACCAAAGAAGGCAAAGTCGTGGTTTACTCCACAACGGATACCAAAGCGGCGGGGCCGCTGATTCAGGGCTTTGAAGCCACCTATCCGGGCATCAAAGTTGAATATAACGATATGAACAGCACCGAGCTGTATAACCGTTATATCAGCGAACAGGCTGCTGGCGGCGGCAGCGGTGACGTCATCTGGAGCTCCTCCATGGATACCGCGATGAAGCTCGCGACCGATTATGCGATGGAGTATGTTTCAGCAGAGCAGAACCAACTGCCGAAATGGGCTGTCTGGCACAACAAAGCGTACGGCACCACCTACGAGCCAGTGGTGTTTATTTACAACAAGCGCCTCATCCCGGCGAACGAGGTTCCGGATTCTCACGCCGCGCTGGCAAAGCTGATTGCAGGCCAGGTGGATAAATTCAAAAGCAAAGTCACCACCTACGATATCGAAAAATCCGGGGTTGGCTTCATGCTATCGGTGCTGGATTACAAGGCCGATCCGAACTACTTCAAAACATTGGCCGACGTGGCGAAAGGCGGGTTAGCCGTGCAATCGTCCACCGGTACGATGATGGAGAGGGTTTCATCGGGTGAAAACCTGATTGGTTATAATATCCTCGGCTCTTACGCCGAAGCGCGTGCCAAAAACGACCCGTCACTGGGCATCTCCTATCCGAAGGACTACACCCTGGTGCTGTCACGAGTTTCTTTCATCAGCCAGCAGGCTGAACATAGCAATGCCGCCAAACTGTGGCTGGACTATGTGCTGTCTGAAAAAGGGCAAAACATCCTCGCCAACCAGGCCGATATTCCCTCTATCCGTAACGACATCGAAGGTAAAAATGACATCGACGGAATGACCCAAATGCTGGGTAGCGCGCTGAAGCCGATCCCGGTTGATGAGTCATTACTTGAATACCTGCAACCGAAAAAACGTCTGGACTACATCAAACAGTGGCGTGAAGCCGCGGCCAAATAAGAGCCAGAACCAGGCGTACGGTTCACTGGTGCGCCTGGTACTCGCTTCCTGAATTCGTGTTACCGGATCTCCGCTTATGAATGCATTACGCAGAAAGTGGCAAAGCTTGCCGCGCGGCATCGTCGTGCTGTTAACCGCGCTGGTTATCTACACGCCATTGTCGTTCATCGTGATACAAAGCTTTTTGTCCGCGCCGTTTTTCTCGCCGGCAAAGGACTGGAGCCTTGAATCCTTTGGCTTTATTTTTACCGACCCTGACTTCTATAAAGCGCTGAAAAGCGGCTTTATTCTCGCATTCGGTCTGGTCATTATCGCCATTCCGCTGGGCGGCATTCTGGCCTTCCTGATGGTGCGTACCGACCTGCCCGGCAGACGGTTAATTGAGCCATTGATCCTTGTACCTATTTTTGTTTCACCGATGGTGCTGGGTTTTGGCTATGTGGTGGCCGCAGGGCCGGTAGGCTTCCTGTCACTGTGGGCACAATCGCTGATTGGCTTCGTGCCGTGGAATATCTACGACATGTCGAGCATCGTGGTCATTGCTGGCCTGACACACGTACCGCACGCTTATCTGTATATCTCGTCAGCGCTGCGCAGTGTGAGCTCAGACGTGGAGGAAGCCGCGCGTATCTCCGGCGCTTCCCCGCTACAGGTGATGACCTCGGTCAGCCTGCCGATGGTTCGCCCCTCGATTCTGTACGCCGTTGTGCTGCTGTTTTTCCTCGGTCTGGAAGTCTTTGGTCTGATGCTGGTGCTGGGCGATCCGGAAGGCAACATGGTGCTGGCGACCTACCTGTACCAACTGACCAATAAACTGGGTACGCCGTCGTATCACCTGATGGCGGCGGTCGCGGTGGTGCTGATTTGTCTGACCATCCCACTGGTCATGCTACAACGTCGCCTGATGCGTACCGCTAACCGCTTCGTCACCATGAAGGGTAAAGCCTCGCAGGCCCGCGCGCTGCCGCTGGGTAAATGGCGCTGGATAGCGGGGGCTGTGGTGGCGTTCTGGCTAACCATCACCATTGGCGTGCCGCTAATGGGCGTGGTACTGCGTGCGTTTATCTCCAACTGGGGCGTAGGCGTTTCGCTGTGGGATGAGCTGTCGCTTAGCACCTTTCGCACCATCTGGGAACAGCCGAACCTGTTGCGGGCCATCGTCAACTCCATGGCGATTGGCGTAATAGGCGGCGCACTGGCGGTAGGTTGCTATCTGTTTATTGGTATCGCGATGCACCGTAAGCCGGATAACACCACGCGTTTTCTCGACTACAGCGTGCTGGTGCCCCGTGCGGTGCCGGGCCTGCTCGCGGGTCTGGCGTTTTTGTGGGTGTTTCTGTTCTTACCGATGTGGCTCGATAACGCGCTGAAATCCGGCTGGTTATCCGGCATGCCGTGGTCGCAGTGGTTGCGAGACACGCTGATTGTCTGGCTGCGCTCGCTGCGTAGCACCATTTTCAGCGTCTGGCTGGCGTATACGGTGGTGTGGATGGCCTACGGCCTGCGCCTCATCTCCTCAACGTTGCTACAAGTGGGGCCAGAGCTGGAGGAAGCGGCACGCAGCACCGGTGCGACGCGTGGGCAGATTACCCGCCACGTTACCATTCCGCTTTCGCGTTATGGGCTGATTGGCTCATGGCTGCTGATGTTCCTGATCTTTGAGCGTGAGTATTCCACGGGCGTCTATCTGCTGTCGCCGGGTACGGAAACCATCGGCTCGATGCTGGTATCTCTGTGGGCGACAGGTGCTATCGACATCGTCGCAGCACTCTCGTTTATCAATATTCTGTTGGTGGTGGTGGGCCTGGGTATTGCCCTACGTTTTGGAGTGAAATTACATGATTGAATTATCGGTCGAGAACCTGCACTTAACCTACGGTGATAATCCGGTGCTAAAGGGCGTGACCATGGACCTCAAACGGGGCGAAGTGGTTTCGTTACTCGGGCCGTCCGGGAGCGGTAAAACCACCCTCCTGCGCGCGGTGGCCGGGCTGGAAAAACCGACACAAGGGTCAATTACCATCGGCAACAACAAGGTCTACGACGGCACCCCGCGCAGCGAAATCCCCGCCGAAGAGCGTAATCTGGGGCTGGTATTCCAGTCCTATGCCTTGTGGCCGCATAAAACCGTATTTGAGAATGTGGCCTACCCGCTGAAGTTGCGCAAAGTCTCCACCGCAGAGATCAACCAGCGGGTACAGGGTGTGTTGGATCAACTGGGCCTGGGACATCTGGGTAAGCGCCATCCGCATCAACTTTCTGGCGGCCAGCAACAGCGCGTAGCGATTGGCCGGGCGCTGGTTTATAACCCACCCGTGATCCTGCTCGATGAGCCATTATCCAACCTTGATGCAAAACTGCGGGAAGAAGCGCGCGTATTCCTGCGTGAGCTGATTATTAATCTCGGGTTGTCCGCGCTAATGGTGACGCATGACCAGGGAGAAGCGATGTCGATTTCTGACCGCATTTTGTTGCTCAACAACGGCAAAATTGAACAGCAGGGTACGCCGCAAGAGATGTATGGTTCCCCAAAAACGCTGTTCACCGCTGAGTTTATGGGCAGCAACAACCGTCTGCATGGCAAAGTCACTGACGTGCGTGACGGCAAAGCACGTATTGAAGGACGCGACTGGGTCCTGTGGGGTCAGGCGGGCGACGGCGTTCAGGTTGGCCATGAGGGCACCGCGGTGATCCGCGTTGAACGTGTGGCGCTGGCCGACGGGCCAGGCGAAAACCAGTTGGCTCTCCCGTTGCTCACCAGCATGTATCTCGGTGACCGCTGGGAGTACCTGTTCCGCACCGTAGCTGATGATTTTGTCATCCGCGCCTACGGCAGCGAAGTACGCGATCCTCAGCATTGCCACCTGGCGTTACCCGAAAAACATGTTTGGGTGTTCCCAAAATCCTGATGCCAGAAGGGAGCGGCTGTCGCTGCTCCCTTTTCTGGAGGAAGGATAGCGGTAATACAGAAGATATATTTGAGTACAATGAGATGATGATGACATCAAACGGCCTGGGCCTGGTACAGGAAATGGGAAAAATCAGTCCGAGGAAATAGAGAAATGGTGCGATAATAGGAGCAGATAACAAAGATAACCATTTGTTTTTACTAATAAAAATATAAGCAAAAATAAAAAATGCCCCCACATATGCCCCCATCATCACCACCTGCATTTGTGGGATACAGAGAAATACTAATAGACACTGAAGGAGCACACTAAAAAACCTTTCTCTCAATGGTGTTTGAGATGGTCAAAACATCATCAGGGATATTTCGTTTTCCCTCGATACGTACTGTGAGCATAAACAAAATAATCGCTGACTTAACAATTTTCATGAGTTGTAATAGATGCTGTTCAAATTCTTCTTTCTCAATAAATTTTACGTCATCAAAGAATTTATATGAATCATATAAATCTATAAGCATTCCCTTTTCGTGAATTACTAATAACTTATGTTCTAAATCATTCCTCCACTCTCTGAAAAAAGCAAGTTCACCATTTTTATCATTCAAATCCATTGCAATACTAAACAAGCCAAACAATCCTTTATTATTTATTTTGTTTATTTTATCCTTTCTTTTTTCATCACGAACCTGCCAGAAATTGTGAAAATAAATGTGACCTCTATCTGGTTTTAAATCAAATAATTTACATAAAGCAACTGCTATTTTATCTAAGATTCCAAAACACGATCTAAATGATATTCTCAACTTCTCGACATTTTCATATAGAATCTCGCCATTATATAACTCCGAATAACAAACCTCAGAATCCGCATCAAAAAACTCACTACCAAATTTATATTCAAAAAACATCTTTCTCGCAAGCGAGTATTCAGCTTTAAGTCTGTTCAACACCATTTCCATTGGTACAATAAAGTCCCCAAAAACTCCCTTCTCGGCAGTTGCAATAGTTATATTATCTTTAGATGATGCGTAACAATTGCAATATAGAGAATGTTCAGACAACATTAAATTATTATCTATGCAAAATTTCTGATAGTGTGATAAAGCCTCGTATTCCTCACGAGTGAGTCGTTCATCTGTTCCTACATCCTCAACGTCATCTATACATGAGTCCGCTAATAGATCTTCGTTGTACTTTATTTTTCTTTGATAGGTTGCAATCCATTCAGGGATACACTTTCCTGTATTTATTGCACACTGATAACCTCGAATAACTTCCCTTAACATTTTTAATGTATATGTGGTAGATAAGTCATTAAGTAACTCTAAAGCTTCAGACCTGTTGACCCACGCCTGCGGAATTGAATCATCAATAGCTATAGCTTGATCATAATAATCCATTGATTCAGATATACGATACTGTCTTTTTAATGCATTACCTAAATTAACCATTAACTCAGGATGAACATCACCTTCTTGCCTAGAGAATATATATGATTTCCAGTAATTATTTTTTACCTCATTCAATTTAATGAAAGTATCAATATTTGCATCGTCACGAGAGTTAAAGTTAACAACTGCGCTCATACCGTTTGCCAAGTTATAATAATACGAAGATTCTGTTGATATGGTTAAGATATCTTCCTTATTATTTATAAAAATGTTCAATCCTTCTTCCGCTATGCTTTTCTTATTACTAAAGCTTCCAATATCAATAAGATTTCCAGCTAGGTTAGATAATATTATTATTCTATTTTTATTGATAGTATTTAAATTATCTAAACCTTTCAGTAATTCCGTCACAAGGTTATAGGCAGAATCAAATGATCCTGCATTTATGAGATCATTGATATTTCTCATTTTCAAAACCACATAATTGATATCCATTCAACCCTCTACAAGCTAAGCCTATGCTGCTTAGTATTATATGAGCCTGTTCGATAGAAAACATGTGGCTTCTAACTAAAATTTTTTTAGGATGACCAAAATCGCACTACACCGCACCCACCTGCGGTTTTCATATCACTAAAATTTTTCAGTTGTGATTTTTTACAAACGATACTGCCAGCCCGCGTCCGTGCTGGGGATGCACTGCGAAGAAGAAACTGAAAAGAATGAAAAGAAATTCAGCTTTTTTCAGTTTTAATGTCCGTCGCATTTGTGGCCTGAATACGCAACACTATGATATTAAATGGATAATTTATTTTAGGTGTGTGATTTTATGAAGATTTGTGAAACATGAAAAACATAACTAGTTGAAAAATAATAATTTTATATCCGTATAAACTGAAATCCTGTGTTCAGGTTCCGGGAATGGATCGGCCATTCCCGACGCATACTTTACCCATTCTTTTGCGCAGCCAGCAGCAACTTTAAAGCCTTTTCCCGTTCCTCGGGTGGAATTGCATCAATTAGCTCTTTAACCCTCCCTTGCCCGTTCAGCGCGCTTGGACTAACGGAATGGGAGAAAGCAACATTCATCACAAACGAGTGACCGCACTCCACATTAGAGCAATAGGTTCAACCTGAAGGTACAGGCCACCTCCATCAGATAGCTTATAGCTCTTCTCTTTTCCTTTAGCGGCTTCAACCTTGCGGGCATTCAGCATCATTGGGGGCACATTTCCTAGACCGAACAGAACATGCCCCCGATTGTGCCCCCAATTGTATGTTGATTTCAAGAGATAGGGGTTGACGTCAAATGACGAAGAATCGCGTAATATCTATGTTTTTAAAGGTTTTTGTTGATTTGAGATGACTTGGAAATACTAAGGGATGGTGCCGATAATAGGAGTCGAACCTACGACCTTCGCATTACGAATGCGCTGCTCTACCAACTGAGCTATATCGGCCCTGATAAGGACATGCCCACGAATGCGAACACGGGGTAGAAGGTTAAAACTAACCGGGCGATGCGTCAATGGCCTTGTGAATCAAACGCCTAATTTTGCATCATCCGGTTTCAATTACGCACGAATCGTGTCGTGACAGGAATGCTTGTACCCGGTCGGGTATGACTATAGCCAGCGGCGAACCTGTCGCTCAAAGCGATCCCATTCCAGCCCGAAATGTTTTCGCAATTGTTCCTCTTCAAAATCAATATGCAATCTGGCAACCGCCAGCATAAACAGCGGTACAGCCACTACGCCAGCCGGACTGCCGATGAACAGAGCAAAGGCTAGCTGGAGTCCGCTCATACCAAGGTAGATCGGGTTACGACTCCAGGCGTAACATCCGCCGGTAACAAGCGTGGTCGATTTATTTGCATGAAGCGGGTTCAGGGTCGTACGTTTCATCCGCATTTGCCATGCGGTATGCAGTATCATCCACAGACTGACACTGGCCAGTAATGCGCTTATCACGATATTTACCGCGCCAAATGTGAAACGTGAGCTCGCCGTCAACGCATCGGCAACGAGGAAAAGTACTAAGATGAGTGGCGGCGGAAACCAGGCTCTTAATTTTTGCAGGAAATGACGCATGGCTATGGACTAACCTCGGAAGCGGTTTGATTAACGCTGATACCGTTATAAATACCCTGTAAAAGACACATAAACAAACGATGCTTCATTCACTACAGGCTTTCGCCTTCACCAGACAGGCAGGATCTGTAGCACTAACCTCTGCAAAAATACCGGCATCAGAGGCATCCGCCCCTGATGTTCCCGACAGGTTTACGCTGAAAAAGTTGAATCCGACGCTGATTCAAACAGCCCTACAGACTGCTTGTAAAAACGCATAAAATCATCAAACATCACTGGCGGTAAAAATTGATAGCCCTGCAGGTAATCCACATTATTTTTCCCCAACCATTGCTGCTGATAGCCATATTCAACGCCTTCCGCCACAATGCGTAATCCCAGGAGCCCGGAAAGATGAATGATTGACTCGAGCATAGGGATATGTTGCTCAGCTTCTTTAATAGCCTTGATGAAAGTTTTATCAATTTTGATAACATCCAGGTCTAACTCATTGAGATAGCAGAGGTTAGCGTATCCCGTCCCAAAATCATCTAAAGCAAACAGAACTCCTCTGTTTCGCAACGATCGTATCAGCTCTTTGATGGCTGGAGTGATAGTGAGAGTCTGATTTTCGGTTATTTCAATCATTAATTTTATCGGTAGTCTTTGCGTTATCTCCATAAAATTAAGGCATTCCCAATAAAAAACGGGATTACTTAAACCTGATGGACTGACATTAAAGGAGACGAATAGTGTTTTATTTATCCCTTCGCTTCCGTCGACCAGATTACGCGCAACGGTGGTCATTAAATAGCTCGTTAACTCATTCATTAAGCCACTTTTTTCAGCCAGAGGTATAAACTCACGCTGAGAAATCGCATAATTATGGCCCTGTGGCCATCGAGCCAAAACCTCAACGCCACAGACGTCCCCATTGATATTTACGATGGGCTGAAAATAAGGAATGATTTCTTCATTCCTTATTGCCATACTCAGTCGACCAGAATCTGAGACATCATATGCTTCGCCGTAAATTACATTCTCACCAGAATAATTGTTTGTCGGGTAACCTTCATGCAATAAATTATTCCTGGTTAAAAAAATGATGGTTTCATTAAAATGAGAAAATCCCAGGCGAGCGGTTATCCGTTCCCGATATCGATACACTGACTTAGTTGTTAGTGAGTTAGCAATACAAAAATCGTGTAATTTTTCTTTTGTGAATGATGCATACAACATTTCCTCTTCAAATTCAGTCAAATGAAAAGTAAACATTGTCGAACCTTTAGTGACCTCCACAACCTCATTGGGTGCCATTAAATTGGCTCTTAGCTGAGAAATCAATTGATCAGATAATTCTCGTCCATTAATGAAAGCATACTCCTCGTATCCTCGATTAACAGAACGAGTTTCATTCATCCGAAGAACAATACAGTTTATGTTGATAAACTGCGTGCTATTTCTCTGAAACCATTTCCTGACCAGGAGCAATGGTAACCGGTTATCGATCACCAGCAAACAGGACGGGTGTCGTGGAATAACTGACTGCGTACCAGAAATAAATGTTCGCGCATCAACCAGTACCAGATTTGGCAGCCATGCTTTTATCCCTGAGAAAAGAAAAATATCATAACTGAGCAGAAAAACCTTTTTCATATTCATAGTTACCACCAACTTAAATTTATGGCATAGCAGGTCCCTCGTTATATACACGAGAGAATATACAACACCTTCAGCCTCCAGCAATTATAAGGCGGTTCGTGAACTAACTTTATCCATAAGTCATATCACGTAGTTTCAGATTTTATAATCACAATTATCCATATGCGTATTCCCATTAAATGGTAAATCCATTTTAAATATCGAAAAAGGAAAATTCCTAATTTTCACCAGTACAAATCCTTTTACTCATTTTCACCACAAGGCAAAATAAAAGACTACAAACATAAGAAACAACAAAACATACAACCACAAAAATCAAAATACTAACATATTACCTCGATTCATGCTGCCCGACAAACCATGAGCGTACGTCGCAGATCTCTTATCGCATAGACATTTCCGGCGATACGGATGACCTTATAATAGAAAATATCCTGTTGAGACATAAGCAGTTCGGTAATTTCATCGGGAACATTATCATTTTTGTTTTTGACGATAGCCTGGCGACGAGTTTGCAAATATCCGTCGCGGTCTTTGCCAATAAAATTCAGAACAACATTACGATCTACAGCATAGTGCTTACCTTGAATATTAAGGCTCCCTACCTGGGGTACCCGCCCTTCGGTAGTGGAAGAAATACGAAAAACCAACAGAACTTCACCTTCAATTTTTACCCCCTGAGTTTGCGCCTGCAAATGAAGGTAATTCTTGGCAGAGCAGGTCAACGTCTCAGGTTCTTGATGGCGATAAAAAAAGTATGCTGTTATCACAGCAAGAAAGATCACCCCGCTAATAAAGATAATTTTCGCATTCACGGGCAACCCCTCCTTTATCCAGCGTACAGATCCCCAAAAAATTCTCTTTAAGATTATTACCTGCCGATAAATTATTATCATCATAAAAAACAATTGTTTTCTTGCCATTATGACAAATTGTATTTACTTTTCGCCACATATCAGAAGATAAAAATGCCTTCGTTTTATCAGCATTATTGTCATCGGCAGTATAAAGTTCACAATCACCTATTGCTCTGATATAGATAAAATTCGTGGTACCTGAGTTAAGAGCTGGCAATATCAAAACCGCGCTCCCAAGAAAAGCGAACAACAAAATGAACAGAAGAATATTTTTGCGTTTCGGTGTTGCGGGTGAATTCACCGTTTCTGTTACCGAACGAACAGGTACATCCCTACTGAAAGATGACTGTTCATCATTGACCGAAGCATGGAACAAAAATCCCTGCCGGGGCAACGTTTCAATGGGGTTTTCGGCCCCCAACTCACTAAATGCTTTTCGCAATATACTGATACTTTTATTAAGGCTATGACCCGATGGGGCCATGCCATGCTTCTTCCATACTTCTTCTATGATAAACTCACGGTGGAGTTGTTGATTTTTATAGGCAATGAATAGCTCAAGTAGTCTCGCTGTAGATGCCGAAAGGATTATTGTAGTATCGCGATGTTTCAGGCTTTTTCTGGTGGAATCGTACTCAACCTGATCATTAATTATACTTTTCATACTACCTGACTCTTAAATACCGTGACATGGAGTACAAATGACCAAAGTTTCATCTGTGCCAAGCTGATTACTGCATTGTATAAAGATAGTTACAGTATAGGTTCGATATCTAACCATGACATATCGGATCAGACTCAATACTTACTATTGATTGAGTTTGAAGCACCCCTGACCCACTGGAATGTATTTCTGCAACGCTACGATAAACTTTCGGTTTTTAGTTTTCAGCTCGCTGCTACGCCAGGTTTCACCCGGCAACACATAACGCATGGTGGCTTCATCATCGGTTGAGTTGCACCCCTGATGTACGATGATTTTAAAAAAAGTATTCCCGGTGTTTTTCAATGTTCCGTTAGCCTCATCAATGGTGTAGGCCAGATTTATGTTTCTCGGGCGAACAACCAATATGGTGTCCATAGCGATCACCGGGAGAGCCTGCCCGCCTTTCCCTTGATTACGTTCAGTAAACAGCGTGATCGGCATTTCACGAAACAGAATTCGGTAATAGCGTTCTTTATCATCCTGCGGCCCACGGTAGAAAATCTTAAAAAACTCACTCGCCTGCGGAGCCAGTGAAAAATTCAGCGGAGTAAACAGAAGTTCGCCTTCAGCAATAGCACTCCTGTTTTCTCCTCCCGGTCCCGGCTTATCAATTTTTACTGCGCCGATACTGTATAAATTCTGTTTCTGGCTATCGTTATAGATTCGTTTACTGATAAATGATTTATCCGACGGCATCTCATAAATGGTCGACTCCAGGTAGACTGCCTGTGTAGAGAATGCTGTCAGACCGGAAAGTAGAATAAATACCCATCTAAGCGCCAGACGACGGCGGTTCATGGCGTCACTCCCACCCAATTCGCCGTGACTTTTATCTCTCCACTGGCGCTGACGACACCTTCCCAGTCAGCGCCGGAAACGGTTAACATCGAACGCGAATCATTCATTGGGAAAAGCAACTTTAAATCAGTAGCATAATAGCTTCCATCGTCATTGTTATTTGCATCCCAGGGCGTCTGTTGCCACTGCGCATCTCTCATACTGACTGCCGCTTCACTGCAGCTATTTCGTTTTTGCACCACGCCCCCCGACTGACTGTTGTACTGCAGAAAAGCGGGAATGGGGACGGACAGCCCGCCTTGCGCAGACGTAAACAGACAGTAGGGCACACTGTTTATCGTCGTACTTTCCCCAATAACTTGCGCGGTGATACTGTCGGCCTGACGGGGGCCTGAGACGGTTACGGTGTAATCCATTTCTATAGGAGCGGCATCACCAATCGTGCCACTACCGCTCGCAGAAGCTGTGTTGTCCGAAGAGACGATACTGATCCCATACTCCTTCGGCACAATATTAAGCTGTAGCGAAGGGGTAAACTGGTAGTGTCCTGACTCTGGTGTTAAGCCATTATAAAAGCCGAAGGTAAAGGGCTGACTGTTAGTAATGCTGATCCCTGAATCGACAAGATTCTTCAAAAATGCTTTTGACAGAAAAATATAAATGTATTCTCCAGAGGTCGTAAAAACGTTGTAATAAGCAGTTGAAGTACCATAGTTATACCAGTTTGAACCATTCCCGGAGTATCTCACGGTGGCCGCTCCGGGCGTAAAACCTAGCATCGCCGTGTCGACAAAAGCGCGAAACGTCAAGGAGGCGGTCAGATTGGCCGTTTGTTGCAAGTTATAACTCACCATTTTGCAAATCACACCGTCAGTACCGCCCACCACGCCAAGTTCGCAATAACCAGAGTCTTTGGTGATGCTCGGCGTACCGTCGCTGGCAACCCAAAGCTCCTGAAATGCGTTAGTCGAGACAAGTGACAGATGACCGCGTTTAGTTAACGTGTAATTGACGTAATTCCATGATCCTGTCGATTGGTCTTTGCACCGTTGCCCGGAAGAATAATCATAATTTACAGAAGTATAACAGCGGTTGAACACATAGGTTTCGCTGCTACCGGTAGGCACATTGCGAAAGTACTCATAAGCAGTATCGGTCAGGGAAGCGAATCCGTAGGCGCCACCAATAACGCCTGCGACAGAGCCGACCTGCGCATGATAAAAACCGTTTTTGTCTGTGCCCAATCCGGCAATAAACCCGGTTGATGGACATTGAGTGCCACTATAACAACGGATTCCCCGGAAAGGCCCGTTAATCGGGGAGTTATCAATCCACATGTCCTGATAATAATTTCCAGGCGCAGTCCAGCCGACAAAACCTAAATACCCGAGACTGACCTGAGAGGTACCGTATTTTATCCACGTGTTTGACCCGCTGAAACGCGGATCAAGTGCCGATGGGGTAATAAAGTATTCACTATCAATGGCATTTTCGATAAACAAATAGTTATTACTGACTGAGCCGGAAGAGATTGCATTCAACGCCAAAGCAGGCACAGGTGAAAAACTCCCTACGGTACAGATTACAGTAGCTAATTTAATCAATACTTTCATTTTATTACCTCTGAGCCATCGTGGTTTGCGTTGCACATTTCACATCACCAATCCACGCTGCGCCCCGTGCTTTTTCCAAATCAAGATCGGCTTCGCATATGCTGCCATTGGCTGAAATTAACGTGATGACCGGATACTTTTTATCGATATCAATAGCAAACTCACCCTTCTCATCCGTACGCGTTTTACCGATGTGGTTATGGATATCGGTATTTGCAGCCAACTGCCCATCGGGATAACGAATGCGCCCGAATACGGTGACCATGCTTTTCACTTCAGGGTTGATAACACCCACATTACCCGGATATAGCGTCAGCTCCTGTTTGCGTCCTGAAACAATATCGAAGCTGTCCTCAGAGTTTTTATCATTGAGGATTTCCAGCTTGTACTGAGCATAGGGCGGCAGTGCAATGAAATTTGATTTACCGCTGAGAAGATAGTTGCGGTTATTAATCTTCGCAGCCAGTTTCCCTTCGCCGGTCAAATCTGTTTTCACAATGATGCCAGACCGCTGCCGCTCTTTACTCAGGCCGAAATCTTTACCTGCCCACGCCAGAGCCCCCTGGGAAGAGAAGTTCATATTGGTGGAGTTGTCAGCAGAACGCGTTACCGATACGGTGCCGGCGTTATATTTCGTGTCATAACTCAAATTGCCGTTTACCGAATAATTATTGTCGTAATACTGTTCGCCACTCAGACGCGTTGATGCCGACAATCCGACCGATTTAATCGGGCCCTCAGCATACTGCTTGCGCGCGCTGAGATTACCCTGAGTACTGCCATAGCGATCCCGGGAGACGCCCATGCTCAACCAGGATGCCAACGGCAACGATAAATCCAGACTGACATAACGTTCCTGTCGCCCATCGTCATTCTGGTTGTTGTAGTAATAACGCTGAATACCTGCACGCAACCCAACCGTGGCATACCTGCCTGAATAAAGGGTCGTGCTGTAGTCCAGATTACGATATTTATTTCCCGAGTAGCGATTCTCCGTCTGACTCACGGTGAGCGAGCCGCCATGAGGAATAAACTTTCCGAGGTTAAGAGTCCCGCCAATGGAATAATTATCACGCTCCTGCATGGGCAGACGATCGCCAATTTTACTGTCTTCACGAGATGCCCAAAGGGAACCGTATCCCTCAGGTACATTAAGGTTGATGTTACTGATATTTCGCCATGACGAATCGTTCGCCACCAGCGTCTGATTGCCAATGCTTACGTATTCATTCACATTGAGCGTGACATCCGTTTCATTAACCGCATTGTTGTCAAAACCGTAGAGCGTGGACTTCAGGCCCAGCCCCGACAATATCGCCAGCGTCACCGATGCGGCCCCCCCGGCAATCCAGGTCTGCTCGCTGCCCAAATCCTGATAATGATTTCGCTTATAACTCACACGGTCATAATCCAGTGAACCACCAAACAGCTGCCACGAGAGCTGATCAATCCCGGCAGCTTGCTGGCGGGCAAAGATTTTATTAACCCTGCTGATACGACTATTAATTGTCCGGCCATTGACCACGATATCTACCGTGACGTCATAAACACCATACGGAAAACGACTGGTATCAATTTCATAACTGCCCATATTAAAGTTCTGCACGCTGAGCAAACGCCCATCACGGAAGACATGAACCTCTCCAGCGGCTGGCAAAAATACGGTAATCGGCGTAAGTGAAAGCGCGGTATTCTCAACAACCGTACTTCCTTTGTTTCCGTAGCTCACACCGTAAATTTTCCCGCCATTCAGTGCATTCAGGCTGGCAATAGACTGGACATTCCAGGTGTCGAGCATCCCGAGCGCCAGTCGATAACCGTCATAATCACGCTCATACATCGCACGATAAAGTTTGCTGGTGCCGTTGCTGTCGCCGATGCCGTAAAACGAACCGTTAATGTTGATATGGTGCTCACGCAGCGATGTTGTGTTGTCCACCGTCAGATAGCTGCGGGTACTGCTGCCATTATGATAATCGTTGTAGTAGGTACCAAAGTTATAGTTCAGGACGTTAGAGAGAGACTCCACGCTGGAAGGTCCAAGCAGGCTACTGCGTGCGACAATCGCTTCAGTTAACGCATCTTTGCTGACAATCATCTCCAGGTGAAATGAAGAGACGTTGAGCTGCAGGCGTGCATTGTCCGATAGCTCGATATTGGTGTTATCGTGAAATTTCACATCACGAATTTTTTCTACCAACGCACGAGTTTTTCCAGATAACACGGCATTATTAGGCAATTCAGCAAGAGTCAGGGCTTTAACTGTAATATTGCCATCAACAAGCGAAATCACCGCATCGGCAATTTTTTGCTGACTTTTCTCGTCAGTCTCGTTGTAACGAATATATACCGGCACCGTCATTCCCTGCTCCAGTGAACGGGCGAAAGCACTGGGAATAACGTAATTACCCACTTTTACTGGGGCTGCATGTGAAGTTCCTGGTGTCAGCGCAAGAAAAAGACAAATGCTACCGCCGACAATATTTATTGTTGTCATATGCATCCTTACATTCCGGTATTTTTATTTATCCCGTACAGATGGCTGCAATCGACCATCACTTCACTGTAATAAACTGCTTACCGTGCCAGATACCGATGCGTGAACGGCTATTGCTGATATCGGTAAACTGTAATTTTATTTTCGTACCCGGCATAATGTAATAACGTTCGCGACAACCTCGTCCCTGATCGCGAGCCTTGTCTTTGCAAGCGCCATAGGCGATCACACGAAATGAAACATTGCCGGTATTGGTAATAACATCGCCATTACGGCTGTATTCAAAACGCTCTTTACGCGGTGCGACCACCAGAATAGTGCCAATTTCTGCCGACGCTGTTGCAACCGCCATTTTATTCGCCCGGGTTTCCGCGCTCTCGGTGACCGGCTCATCTATCCATTGCAGACGATAATAACGTTCGAGATCATCTGCAGGTCCTTTATAAAAGAAGCGAAAAACATCCTTTGCCTGACCAGGAAGAATAAGATTGGCAGGTGTAGAAAGTAACTCTCCGGAATTGACAGGCTTTATTTCGACTCCCCCCGCCAAAGGTGATGACAATTGTTTTACCGAAACACTGACATAACGCGCCGCATCAGTTGTATTAGTAATTTCTTTCGATAATGAACTCTCAGCAGAAGTCATTATCGATGTGATTTCACCCACATTAATTGCCCATCCGGGAAAAGATGCTACTAACCCTACCAACATCGCTGTCGGTAAATATTTTTTCATGACGCCATTCCTGATAAATTCGGGAGAAAAAATTCTCCCGAATTTTTATTACTTAGGCAGACGGAGTCGTCCAGGTTGCATTAAACTGTACTTTTACATCGCCGGTCCAATAGCCGTCTGGCAGAGCAGAGTAATCCGTTACTGCCTGGCTACCATCAGAAGTCGCTGACGCGATGGTGAATTTGAAGTTGGATTGATCGCTGACACGAGCAGCACCGTTATAAGCGCCATCAGCCATCAGGCTTTCAAGACCAGAAGTCGAACTGGAGTTAACCAGGACAGTATCTGATGAATTAGTCAGCGCGGTGCCATTCCATGCCACCCCTACGTTCAGGGTAGACGCATCGCCACTGGCGTTGGTCAGCGTGTTACTAATGATCTGAGCAGTCAGCTCAAAATCAGTTGCCGTTTCCTGACCCTGAATAGTCACATCAAAAGCACCGTCCTGAGAGTTGAAGGCGTTCAGTCCTTCAGCATACTGGAAAGTCAAAGAGTTCAGCGGAGTGACAACCAACATGCTGGTGGTATCTTTTGTTGCCGTCGCGTCCCACGAGGCAGTTGCAGAAGCAGTAACGTCTGCCATTGCATTTGCTGCAACAAATACAGAAGCCAGAGAGGTTACTAATAATAATTTTTTCATTTTTATCTTCTCCTAAGAACAAACTCACCACCGAGTCTTATTTTTAAATCACTCCAGCGGTTCCATTAATTGCGAGCCAGAATTGCCGCGCCCAAAAATTATCATTTGAATTAAGTAACATCTCAACAAACCCTGAAACGCAAAAATTACAAAAAACTAAGAATTTTCCCACCAAAAAATCTATCTAAGAAGTTTCCTAAGACGCAATTACTTAAAATATGCCATGTTTCAGAATTATCACCCACACAAATAAGTAATACCAAACAATTCATCTTTTTTATGTTTTTGATAAATATCAAAAAGATCATACAAATAGCACCTAAGCAAAACCCTTACAAAACATAAAGATAATTAACACCTCCATATTTTCTCTATAATGCTTATTATTTGTTGCAATTATGCTAAATTTTTAACTTCACAAGAAAATTCTCATAAAATATTCATATATGAGGGAATATTCTTATAAAATAAGCACTAAGATGGAGGATTAGTATTCGAATTGATAATTATTTCACAAAAATAAAACCAGGAATTTTCCATATAAAAAGAATATTCCTGGAATATCAAGATTTATATAACGTTCAACCATGAGAGATTTAGCTGAAACCTTTTAATCCCAAATAACTATTAAGTGTTACCGTACGCACTCGATGTAGGGTAATCAAATTTTGTTGTTCGAGGGATTTTAATGAGCGGCTAACGGTTTCAATTTTAAGGTCAAGATAACTGGCAATTTCCTCCCGGGAGAATGGCAAGTGTAGCGTCGTTTCTGGCCTGCCAATACGTAAATGCATCTCGTAAAATTCCACCAGAAAAGCAGCGATCCTGGCCTCAGCATGTTTATTCGCATAGCGCCGCAGTTTTTCAACAATGAATCCATTGTCCCTGCAGAGAAACTTGATGACTGCGGCAGCAACCGACGGATCCTTTTCTGCTACTTTGAACAACCGCGCAATATCGATATGACATACCTCCGCAGCCGTTGCCGCCTTAATCGTTGTCAGGTACTTCCCCCCTTCGACAGCATCCAGCGCCATGATATCTCCCGGAACATAAAAGCGACTGATAAAATCGTTATCACCGCATTCCACGCTGGACTTGCAGTATCCCTCGTGAATAACAAAAAGCATGTTTGCGGCTTCATCCTGCCTGGCGAGTATCTCCCCTGCTTTAAACCTTCTTCTTTTGTCTATTAATCGGTGTTGATTATCACGATCAATTGCCGCTCCCTTTGGACACAGCGAACAATGGCGGGGGGGAAACGGGTTGCCGAGCGGCACAACAGGAATGCGATGTTTGTGAATATCCGATTTCACGCAACAACTCCTCATAAAAATGAGACTGATTCTAATAGATCGGGCCATGGGAACAATACGTGAACTGAAGACCAGGAAAATTCATGCTGGCGGGGAAAATTCTGTGATACATCGCCTTTATGGCGCAGGGACGCATGGGTCAAAACCAGACTGATGATGTTAAAACGCAGGATAGAAAAAATGTGGCAGTGGAGTGAAGGTTAGAATTAACTGGGCGATGCCTTAATAGCCTTGAAAATCAGAGTGCTATTATGGCATCGCCCGTTTTCAATTACGCACGGATCGTGTCGTCGCCGAAGCCAACCCATTTGTATGTAGTCAGTGCTTCCAGCCCCATTGGGCCACGCGCGTGTAATTTTTGCGTGCTAACTGCCACTTCCGCCCCGAGCCCAAACTGACCGCCATCGGTAAAACGGGTGGAGGCGTTCACATACACAGCGGAAGAATCGACTTCATTCACAAAACGATCGGCGTTGCGCAGCGTACGCGTCAGAATCGCATCGGAATGCTGAGTACCATGCTCACGAATATGGGCAATGGCATCATCCAGACTGGTGACGATTTTCACGTTCAGATCCAGCGATAAAAACTCATCGTCATACTGTTCCTCTTTTACCGCTACGACGTTTGCCGGTCCGGCCTGCAACGCGGCAAGCGCAGCATCATCTGCATGAAGCGTCACGCCGCTTTCTGCCATTTGCTGGCTTAGAGCAGGCAGGAAGCGCTCAGCGATACTCTGATTCACCAACAGTGTTTCGACAGTATTACACGTGCTCGGACGCTGGGTTTTGGCGTTAACGATAATCTTCAGTGCCGGGGCGATCTCCGCCGTGTCATCTACATAGATATGACATACACCAATACCACCGGTGATAACCGGGATAGTCGACTGTTCACGACACAGCTTGTGCAGCCCTGCGCCACCGCGAGGGATCAGCATATCGATGTACTTATCCATCCGCAGCATTTCAGTGACCAGCGCACGATCCGGGTTATCAATCGACTGCACCGCGGCAGCCGGTAAACCGCAGGCTTGCAGCGCATGCTGGATCACCGCAACAGTGGCGGCATTCGTCCGGTACGTCTCTTTTCCTCCGCGCAGGATCGCCGCATTGCCGGTTTTCAGGCACAAGGTAGCCACATCAACGGTGACGTTTGGACGCGCTTCATAAATCACGCCAATCACGCCCAGCGGCACGCGACGACGCTCCAGACGCAGACCGCTATCCAGCAGACCACCGTCAATCACCTGCCCGACCGGGTCAGCGAGATTACACACCTGGCGTACATCGTCAGCAATCGCTTTCAGACGCGCTGGCGTCAGTGCGAGGCGATCAAGCATCGCTTCGCTCAGGCCATTTTCACGCGCCTGTTCAACATCCTGTGCGTTCGCGCTGAGGATGCTTTCCGTTTGCGCTTCCAGTTCATCAGCAATGGTTTCCAGCACGCGGTTTTTTTCGCGACTGGAGAGTAGCGCCAGCTTATATGACGCAGCTTTGGCAGCAATGCCCATTTGTTCCAGCATATGCCTGTTCCTTAACGGGTAATCATATCGTCACGATGGACAGCAACCGGACCGTATTCGTAGCCCAGGATGGTGTCGATCTGTTGTGAGTGATGTCCGGCAATACGGCGCAGCGCATCGCTGTTATAGCGGGTGACGCCGTGGGCAATATCGCGCCCTTCCAGATTGCAGATGCGGATCACTTCACCACGAGAGAAGTTGCCTGTCACGCTTTTAATCCCTTTTGGCAGTAATGAGCTGCCGCGTTCCAGAATCGCTGCGGTAGCACCCTCATCAACGGTAATTTCCCCGGCAGGCGGCGCGCCGAAGATCCAGCGTTTACGGTTCTCCAGTGGAGAAGCCTGAGCATGAAAACGCGTCCCAACGGAAACGCCTTCCATCACGTCGCCAATCACGCCCGGTTTGCTGCCTGCGGCAATTATGGTGTCGATGCCGGCGCGGCAGGCCACGTCGGCGGCTTGTAATTTTGTTCCCATCCCGCCGGTTCCCAGACCAGAGACGCTGTCTCCGGCAATGGCGCGCAGCGCATCATCAATACCGTGCACGTCTTTGATAAGCTCCGCCTGCGGATTGGTGCGCGGATCGGCGGTAAACAGCCCCTGCTGATCGGTCAGCAGCAGCAGCTTATCGGCTCCGGCAAGGATCGCCGCCAGCGCCGAAAGATTGTCGTTGTCACCGACTTTAATTTCAGCGGTCGCCACCGCATCGTTCTCATTGATGACCGGAACAATGTTGTTATCCAGCAGCGCGCGCAGCGTATCGCGGGCGTTGAGGAAGCGCTCTCTGTCTTCCATATCCGCACGCGTTAGCAGCATCTGCCCGATATGAATACCGTATATCGAGAACAGCTGTTCCCACAGTTGAATCAATCGGCTCTGCCCTACCGCCGCCAACAGCTGTTTCGAAGCTATCGTTGCCGGGAGCTCAGGGTAACCAAGATGCTCACGTCCGGCGGCAATCGCGCCCGAAGTAACGATAACAATACGATGTCCTGCAGCGTGGAGCTGTGCGCACTGGCGAACCAGTTCTACGATATGGGCGCGGTTCAGGCGGCGCGATCCGCCCGTTAACACACTGGTGCCAAGTTTTACCACCAGCGTCTGGCTGTCACTCATGATTCTCTGCCATTCAAAATTGGGGAAAATGATATCAAACGAACGTTTTAGCAGGACTGGCCCCGGTTGCCAACAGCCAGCGCACAAAGCATGAAATTTTATTGCGCAGGATCAGCAAGCGTAGCGGCAGACTTTGACGCATTTATTACAGACACAAAAAAACATTCTTTTTTAAAAATATTCTTACTTTGTCATAAAACGTTCATTGCCAGACGTTAAAAACCCTCCTGTCTTTTAACGGGGATCACACCCAGTAAATATTAGCGCGTACTTTAAATCAGGAATGAAAATGAAAAAGAGCACTCTGGCATTAGTGGTGATGGGAATTGTTGCATCGGCGTCCGTACAGGCGGCAGAAGTCTATAACAAGAACAGTAATAAACTGGACTTGTATGGCAAAGTCAAAGCGATGCACTACATGACTGATTATGACAGCAAAGACGGCGACCAGAGCTATATCCGCTTAGGTTTTAAGGGCGAAACACAAATTAACGATCAACTGACCGGTTATGGTCGTTGGGAAGCTGAGTTCGCAGGGAATAAAGCGGAAAACGAAACCAATCAGCAAAAAACACGTCTGGCTTTCGCCGGTGTGAAATTAAAAGATTTTGGCTCGTTTGATTATGGTCGTAACCTGGGTGCGCTGTATGACGTGGAAGCCTGGACGGATATGTTCCCGGAATTCGGCGGCGACTCTTCCGCGCAGACCGATAACTTTATGACCAAACGTGCTAGCGGCCTGGCGACCTACCGTAATACCGACTTCTTCGGCGTCGTCGATGGTCTGGATCTTACCCTGCAATATCAGGGCAAAAACCAGGACCGCGATGTGAAGAAACAGAACGGCGACGGCTTTGGTACCTCCGTGACGTATGACTTTGGCGGCAGCGATTTCGCCATCAGTGGTGCGTATACCAACTCCGACCGTACCAATCAGCAGAACCTGCAAAACCGGGGTACTGGCGATAAAGCAGAATCCTGGGCGACAGGTTTAAAATATGATGCCAACGACATTTATCTGGCAACGTTCTATTCTGAAACGCGCAATATGACACCTATTTCCGGTGGCTTTGCTAACAAAACTCAGAACTTCGAAGTGGTTGCTCAGTACCAGTTTGACTTTGGTCTGCGTCCATCCCTGGGTTATGTGCTGTCGAAAGGTAAAGATATTGAAGGCGTAGGTAATGAGGATCTGGTGAATTATATCGACGTGGGCGCAACATACTACTTCAACAAAAATATGTCAGCGTTTGTTGATTATAAAATCAACCAGCTCGATAGCGATAATAAACTGGGCATCAACGATGATGATATCGTGGCCGTCGGTATGGTTTATCAGTTCTGATGTAACATAAAAAATGCCGGATGGGGTTGCGCCGCCATCCGGCATTTTGCTGTTCATTATGCCGTTAATTTAACCGGCTCATCCTTAAAGTCGTCAGCAGGCTCCAGCGCCAGATTCAGCGTCGTTAACAACCCACGCAACTTTTCATGAAACTCGCGTAAGGTGTATTCCAGTCGCTCTACCACTTCAGTCTCTTTAATCGGCACGGCGGTCCAGTTGCCGTCTTTATCGAACAAACCAAACTGGTAGCTGTACGTAAAGCGTTTCTCCTGCGCTTCCAGCTCCATCCACCAGCCCCAAAATTCACGTTTCTCTGGTGCCGGTTTCACGTTGACGCAAACAGCCAGACAATCGAAAAAGAATCGATTATCTTCGCACTGCCCTTCGCGGATGTACGGGCCAAGCGCGGTGAATTTTTTGATCAATCTACTTTTCGGGTGCCCACTCGGTAACGTCATTGCGATCTCCTTAGGTGAAGCAACTGTTTTACCAAACCAATAAAATTTAGCAATCTATTAACACAATCTATGATTGATCCACCCGGTAATTTCTTGCAGCGCTTTGTCAAAATTGCGATACACCGGGTTGAACGGAACCTCCAGCAGCTTACCGTCAGAAGATGACGACGTAATTAAGCGAGATTCCTCTTCCGGGCTAAACGGATCGTTCTTCCAGAACCCCGAGAGCATTGGCGTCGGGCAGCGTCGCCCCAGCAGCCCTTGTACCTTTAATGAATAACGGTTTAGCTCGACGCGTAGCGCTTCATCGGACGCATCGTGCATCCCCAGACGGCTGGCCAGAACGTCAAGATACATTTCCGGTACTGAAGCCTGACGCTGTGGGTCGCTAAGCAGCGCATGAACCACCGGTCCCAGACAGGCCACAGCCTTCAGGCGCGATGATTCAAGATAGGCCAGGCGTACTGCGACATTAGCGCCAAAGCGAAAACCGAATGCCGCCACACGGGTGTGATCCACCCAGGGAATATTCGGCAGCGCTTTTAATACGTGCTGGTGCAGCAGGCTGGAATCCTGGGTCAGTTTCCATTTTGACGAGAACCCAACCGACGGCATATCCAGCGTCAGCATGGCGATACCACGCGGAGCGAAATAGCGCTCATACAGGGTGTAGTAGTCGGTTTGCATAGAATCCAGACCACCGCACATCAGCACCGTCGGGAACGGGCCGTCGCCTTTTGGCATGTGCAGGAAGCCGGTTATCGGCGCACCGCCGGCAACGGCAAATTCCATCTCGCGCAATGTACCTGGCAGTCGTTGGGCCGCCTCTTCGTAAGCGCGGTTGGCCAGGGCCTGCGCCTGCTCTGCCAGCTCATCACCTTTTAAATGCGGGTATGCTGCAATGTTGTACAACGTGGAAGCATGCAGCCAGTGGCGTCCGCTCACCTGCGGATCCTCTTCCATAGACGCTTTCTGTTGCCAGTCCATCGCCTGCTTCGCCCACTCGTAGATCCAGTTTCCACCACGATAGCCAATGACCGTATCGTAGAGATCTTTATCCGTGCGTTCGGCTTCGCTCATGACGATACGCGCCTGCACCTCAAGGATTTCACGCGGATCGACCCCACGCCAGATCCACATCAGGCGATTCACCATGCGATACCAGTGCGGGATTGTTTTACCATCCAGAGCGGACTGCACAGATGGCTGCGCGCCGTGGTTAAAACGACGAACTAACGTTGACGTTTCAGGATGTTTGAAGCGGGGTTTAAACAGAACTTCGCTGAGGTTAGCCTGCGACATGATTACGGCCTCCATGAGTACTCACTAAGGCATAGTGTAACCTGACACCGCACAAAAAGAACAACGCCCGACAGTGCGGGCGTTGAAAACTTTTTAGATTAGCGACCAGAGATCGGCGGAACAAATACCACGCCCATATCCCACGGCTGCTCAATCCAGGTATCCTGCGGAATATCAACCACATAGTCATTCACCAGCGGGCGACCAGCCGGCTTAGCGAAGATCGTGACGAAATGCGCTTTAGGATACATTTCGCGGATAGCAACGGCGGTACCACCGGTGTCTACCAGGTCATCGATCACGATGAAACCTTCACCGTCACCTTCCGCACGCTTCAGCACTTTCAGTTCGCGCTGGTTGTCGTGATCGTAGCTGGAGATGCATACGGTATCGACATGGCGAATACCCAATTCACGCGCCAGCAATGCGCCCGGCACCAGACCACCACGGCTAACGGCAATAATGCCTTTCCATTGTTCAGAAGGCATCAGGCGGCTTGCCAGTTTACGTGCATGGACTTGCAACATGTCCCAGGTGACGACGTATTTTTCGCTCATGTGAAGTGTCCCAGCCTGTTTATCTACGGCTAATTAATAAATTGAGGGTGAACCAGGTTGCGCGAGATTATAGAGATCTGACGCACTAAAAACCAGTGTTTCGCGGAATCCGCGCCTCTTTTTGCATGCTTTATACTAGCCGTCAGCGAAGAAAGTGGTATTCTCAATCGCATCGCGCAAGCCTGACTTGTGGTGTTTTTAATTCCGCTAACCCCGTGGCCTGCAAGTCAATTTTGCAGGACATCGCCAAGGAGACTCAACGTGTCTGAACTGTCTCAGTTATCCCCGCAACCGCTGTGGGATATTTTTGCCAAAATCTGTTCTATTCCTCATCCGTCCTACCATGAAGAGCAGCTCGCTGAACACATTCTGAGCTGGGCCCAGGAGAAAGGTTTCCACGTCGAGCGCGATCAGGTTGGTAATATCCTGATTCGTAAACCCGCTACCGCTGGCATGGAAAATCGCAAGCCGGTCGTTTTGCAGGCGCACCTGGATATGGTCCCGCAAAAAAATAACGACACCGTGCACGACTTCACCAAAGATCCGATCCAGCCTTATATTGATGGCGAGTGGGTAAAAGCCCGTGGTACCACGCTGGGTGCAGATAACGGTATCGGTATGGCGTCCGCACTGGCGGTACTGGCTGATGACAATGTGGCACACGGTCCGCTGGAAGTGCTGCTGACCATGACCGAAGAAGCGGGCATGGACGGCGCATTTGGTCTGCAGGCGAACTGGCTGCAAGCGGATATCCTGATCAACACCGACTCAGAAGAAGAAGGTGAGATCTATATGGGTTGCGCGGGCGGGATCGACTTTACCTCTAACCTGCCGCTGTCCCGTGAAGCAATCCCGGCTGGCTTCCAGAGCTTTAAGCTGACGTTAAAAGGCCTGAAAGGCGGCCACTCCGGCGGCGAAATCCATGTGGGTCTCGGTAACGCGAACAAGCTGCTGGTACGTTTCCTGGCAGGCCACGCTGAAGAGTTAGATCTGCGTCTGGTTGATTTCAACGGCGGTACGCTGCGCAATGCGATTCCGCGTGAAGCCTTCGCCACCCTCGCCGTGGCTGCCGATAAAGTTGATGCGTTAAAAGCGCTGGTCAGCACCTACCAGGAAATCCTGAAAAACGAACTGGAAGCCAAAGAGAAAAACCTGGCGCTGCTGCTGGATGCCGTGACTAACGACAAAGCCGCGCTGACTACCTCGTCTCGCGATAGCTTCATTCGTCTGCTGAATGCCACCCCGAACGGTGTGATCCGCAATTCTGACGTCGCCAAAGGCGTGGTAGAAACCTCGCTGAACGTCGGTGTGGTAACCATGACTGACGATAATGTTCAGATCCACTGTCTGGTTCGCTCGCTGATCGACAGCGGTAAAGACTACGTGGTGAGCATGCTGGATTCACTGGGTAAACTGGCTGGCGCCAAAACCGAAGCCAAAGGCGCGTATCCAGGCTGGCAGCCGGATGCGAACTCTCCGGTTATGCACCTGGTTCGTGAAACCTATCAGCGTCTGTTCAATAAAACGCCAAACATTCAGATCATTCACGCTGGTCTGGAATGTGGCCTGTTCAAAAAACCGTATCCGGAAATGGACATGGTTTCCATCGGGCCAACCATCACCGGTCCACACTCCCCGGATGAGCAGGTTCATATCGAAAGCGTCGGCCACTACTGGCGGCTTCTGACTGAACTGCTGAAGTCTATTCCGGCGAAGTAAGTCTGCGCTAAATGCCGGATGGCGCTGTGCTTATCCAGCCTACAAGCAGATTTGTAGGCCGGATAAAGCGTTTAACGCCACCATCCGGCAATACATCAACGTCAAAGCCCCAACAATAACTGCCTTTCTATTTGTGGATCGAGCAGCGTGACATGTAATCCCACCAGCCTCACGCCTCGCCCTCCCCGACGCGCTTCCCAGGTTTTGTGTGCCGTCGCAATTAAGTCGTCTTTATTTAAGCGCGGCCAGACGTGCTCCTGCGTGGTCTGCTGAAAATCATTAAACTTGAGTTTTATCCCCTGGCGGGCGATCAGCAGATCCGGCTTGACCTTTGCCAGGCGCCGTTCCAGTTCAGGATAGAGCCGCTCAATAATCGCTTCGCACTCTGACCACTGATGAATATCTTCCGCCAGCGTCCGCTCGACGCCGACGGATTTACGCAGCCGCTCGTTGTTGACGTCCCGCTCGTCAATCCCCTGGCTGCGCTCCCACAACACGCGGCCAAACTTACCAAAACGTTTGAGCAGCGTAGCCAGGTCGTATTTTTGAACATCTTCGCAGGTACGCAATCCCATTGATTCCAGCTTAGCGGCGGAGACTTTGCCGACGCCGGGAATTTTCCCCAACGGCAACGTTTTGAGAAATTCAGGGACATCAGCAGGGGTTATCACATATTGCCCGTTGGGTTTATTGAGATCGGAGGCGATTTTTGCCAGGAATTTAACCGGCGCAATCCCGGCAGAGGCGGTGAGCTGTAGTTCGTTGAAGATCGTCTGGCGGATCTCCTGGGCGATCAGCGTCGCGGAGCCGTGGCAATGAATGCTGTCGGTGACATCCAGGTAGGCTTCATCCAGCGAAAGCGGTTCGATGAGTGAGGTGTAGCGGGAGAAGATCGCCTGAATCTGGCGAGAGGCCTCTTTGTAAGCCTCGTAACGACCGGGTAACAGGGTAAGATGCGGGCACAGCTTTAACGCCATTCCGGTTGGCATCGCGCTGCGCACGCCAAATTTACGCGCCGGATAATTGGCCGTGCTGATAACTCCCCGGCGTTCACGACTACCGCCAATGGCAATGGGAATGTCACGCAGGGCGGGATTATCACGCATCTCCACCGCCGCGAAAAAGCAGTCCATATCGACATGTATGATTTTGCGCATGATTCACCTCTCACAACACTGTTTAAGTATACAGTATTTTTACGATATGAGAAGTCTGTACCTCTGCTACGTCAGTGCGGGTCCATTCATCACAAAGCGCGCATCACACAGATAACGCACAATGTCTTTTGGCGCATGGTCGGCGGGATTTCCTGCCGTACTGACAAACAACTTATTCACTTTGCGCACATTTGCCCGCAAAAGTTTTTCAATCGTCATCAGACGAAATGCATCATCTTCGACGCAGAACAGCTCGTAGTCACCCAGGCGTTCTCCACAGATTTCACAATGGTTCATCCAGTAACGTAGCCCGGTCGTTTTACTTTTATCCAGATAGTAATTGCTGGCTTTGATGTTCTTTTTTATCTCTTCCGGCAGCGTGTTGATATGGAACAAAAATGTATTGCGCCGCACGGACATCCATCTTTTATCATCCTGATTCTGTTTGATAAACCGGGTAAGCATCACACCATGAATATGCGTGGGCTGATGGCAATTCCAGCATTGCATTTTCGACGTAATAACCAGGTAATAAGGAGCCACAATATTAAAATTGTCCGTCGCGTAAACATGCTCGCGCAGCGTCTCATTTAACTCATGAGGTTCGGTGTACCAGATACCTGAAACCGGGTCGAAATGCGCCCCCTGGCAAGCCACATCGGTGACGTTATCAGTATGAATATCCAATGGAATAATATGGGCTATATCTATCATATTGCCTTCCTGCGGGATAATTTGCCCCCACATTGCGTGGGGGCGGAGAACAAAATTAATGCGTGACGGGAGCAGAGGGTTGACGTAAAGAAGTCACCTGCTTTTGCTTGTCCAGCTTATCAACCAGTGGCTGCACCACTTTCTCGCCGTGCTGACCAAAATATTGATACAGCGTATCGGAAGCACTTTGCGTTAACACCATGATCTCAATACGACGGTTGCCTGCGCTTTCCGGGTTTTTCGCATCCAGCAGCATTTGGTCCGCCATGGCGCTAACCTGCATGACTTTATCCTGCGGCATGCCGGCGTCTTCCAGCACGCGTCGTGCTGACAAAGCACGGTCGCCAGAGAGGTTCCAGTTGTTGTAAATGTTGCTCTTATAGCTCATCGCATCCGTATGGCCGGTGATGATGATCTTGTTGTCCAGCGAGTCAAACACGGGGGCCAGCGCAACCAGCAGCGATTTAAAGAACGGCATAATTTTGGCGCTACCGCGTTCAAACATATTCCGGTTCTGGTCATCTTTAATCAGCACGCGCAGCCCCTGAGGAACAATTTCCATCTCAAGGTTGGTTTCCATATGCGCATTGCGGGCAATGACGTTAATGTCGGTCGCCAGCTCACCCAATTCACGGGCTGATTTTTGCTTCAGCAGCACCGCTTTTTCATTCACATCCAGCGCTTTTTTGGCGTTATCTTCGGTGATTTTCGCCGTCTCTTGCGGGTTAACCGTTTTATCCAGCTTGTTGCGCGTGACGTTTTTCTTCTGCGCGCCTGGCGCTATCGGCTGTTTGCCGAGCTTGTTTAACGGTGCCATGCCGCCACCGTTAAAAATAGACTGTCCATGCAGCGCCGCGACGATGTTTTCACGATCGGCCTTACTGACGCTGTTCACAATCCATAGGGTCATAAACAACGCCATCATTGCCAGCGTGAAGTCAGCAAATGCCACCTTCCACGCGCCACCGTGATGGCCCGCATGATTCTTTTTAATTTGCCGCCGGATAATGGTGGTCTTTGCGCCGCGATCGCGGCGATTTGGCCCCTTCCTCATGCTTATTCCTGCTCCAGCATCGCATTGACCCACGCATCCAGATTGGCGAAAGTCGGTTTAGAAGCCAGATGAAGAAGTTTACGGCCCGCATCGACCGCCAGCAGCGTCGGCTTACCGCCCGCCTGCGCCACCAGTACGGTGCGCACGCATTCCAGTAGCGAGTGTTCCGCCCGCGCCTGCTGTTCCATAGCGTTAGCCAGCGGGTCCATCAGGCAGTAACAGATGAATACCCCTAAGAATGTCCCCACCAGCGCCGCCGCCACTTTCAGACCGATCAATGCAATGGAACCATCGATGGACTGCATGGTGATGATAATGCCCAATACCGCAGCACAAATGCCGAATCCAGGCATCGCCTCTGCGGTACGCTGAAGGGAGCGCGAAGGGGTTAACAAAGATTCTTCCGCGGTATCCAGTTCCTGATCGAGGATCCCTTCCAGTTCATGGGCATCGATTTTACCCATCGCCATCAGGCGGAAGTTATCGGCGATAAAGGTCACCAGGCGTTTTTGGGTCAGCACCAGCGGATATTTCTGGAAGATGGTACTTTCTTCCGGCTGTTCAATATGCTGATCCAGCATACGCAGACCGCCGTTTTGCACCATTTCCAGCAGTTCATACAGGCACATCAGTAGCTGACGCTGAAACTCCGGCCCCATTTTCTTTTTACTGATCACCCCTTTGATCTGATGAACGATCTCTTTCAGCACATGCATCGGGTTACCAATAATCATCGCGCCGAGACCGGCCCCGATAATAATGATAATTTCCGCTGGCTGCCAGATGGCAATTAACTGCCCACCAGCCTCAAAATAACCACCAAATACGCAACCTATAACCACCAGTAAACCTAAAATCTTTTGCATTACGTCCTCCGCATTTCAATTCGAAATTGTTAATCTGGATATAAACAATCACGAATCTTGTGCGTGATTTTTTTATTCATTTGACAAATTCGGGCTTCTGTTAGCCCAAGTACCAGCGCGATCTCTTTTAAATTCATGTCATGCTGGTAATACATCGAGAGCACGAGGTTCTCTTTTTCACTAAGCTGACTCAGGGCGTGGCCGAGCATTTCCTGCGTCACTATCTGCTCTTCAAGACCTCGCCCTTCGAGCGTCCCGACGGGTATATCGCCGTTCAGTAATTCATCCAGACTGGCCAGCGTTTCTGCGCCTTCCAGTTGTTGATATTCCTGGTAATCCTCAGACGAGAGTCCGAGCTTAGAGAGATCTTCCCATGAGGGTTCATGCCCAAGTAGGGTGCGCGCGTCACGAATCAGATCTTTAATCTGATGGTATTTTTGTCGTAACTGACGAGGTCGCCAGTCGAGACTGCGAAGTTCATCCAGTATGGCGCCGCGTATACGATGGACGGCATAACCGGCAAACCCTTCATCCGGCTGGCCGTAGCGGCGAATCGCATTCAGCAATCCCATCAGCGCCGTTTGCTCCATATCCTGCCGGTCCATAACGCAGGTACATTGCGGCGCAAGTTGACGCACCACTTTGCGCACCAAAGGCAGATAAGCCTGTAAATAATGGCTCTCCTGTTTTGGCGTCAGCACGGGCGTCGCATTAAAGTCTTCTGACTCGTAAGCATCCTGTATCATGTTATTCTCTGGCTCGCCGCTTATTGAAACACGACTTTTTTCACCAATATGTCCTTATACGGTGTCGCCATTTTGCGTCGCGCTAACTCTTTTTTCAGCGTATTAGAAACCATGGTTCTGATTTCAGATATTTTTAAAGCGCGAATCTCTTCATATTTCATATTCGAGAGTTCATCTACCGTAATACTTTGATAGAGCGGTTCATCTTTCTTAATTTTTTCAGCATCCTTATCTGAATCAACAACCATCACCAGCTCTGCCACCATATATCTGTCCGCTCCTTCATTATCATGAAGCGTCACCACCGTTTCCGGCAGGGAGACAAAAATGCTGCTGCTCTCATCCTGATTCTCTTCGGGTATCTCAGCCAGGTTTGCTGTCGTAGCTACCTTAGCTTTCGCACCTTTATTCATAAAATGATAAATACCCCACCCTGCTCCACCTGCAATACCGAGAGCAACGACGGAACTAATCACACATGCGATAACGATTTTCTTCATTTTGCTTTTACACTTTGATCAGAACGGATTCATTCCGTTGAAATTGAGGATCATCATTCAGCATTAACGCTGATGTCACCTCGTCCTGTTGATGACCAGACTGCTGCTGTTGCTGTTGTTGCGATTGCCCCTCAGAAGAGACCTGAACATTCACTTCCATGAAGTTCTGCGCTGTCAGATGCTGACGTAAGTTATCGCTAAATTGCTGCAGCGAACGGCAGACATCGCTCTGATTTGCGCCGATGTGCACCATCAGCTTGCCTGCATCCAGTTGCACGGCAATTTCCAGTTTGCCAAGCGATGGCGGGTCAAGACGAATGGTCGATACCTGCTGTTGCTGGCCCAACTGGAATTGAATTCTGTCTTTGAGCAATGCGGTCAGTTTCTCGCCGAGTTCCTCCGTTGATACCGTGACGGGTGCGAAAACTTGCGTCGACGCGATGTTGTGGTCGCTCAGGGCGTTCACCGGCTGATTGCCCTGCGCCGCCGTATTCAGCAAGGATTGCGTAGAGAGCGTTGGATTCGCCGGTACAGCAGACGTTTTTCTCTCTATCACTGGGCGAGGAACGCCATTCTGTGCTGATTTCATCCGAGCGGAAATTTGCTGTGAGGGCGAGAGCGATGCGGATTCCGGCGCAATCGCGCGGAGATCCTGGGCAGAGAACGTCGCCAGTTTGGCCTGTTGATCCGGGGTAGCCTGAGGCAAATCCTCGGTCATTGACGCCAGCAACGTTTGCAGCTTTGGCGGCAATGACGATGAATCGGTGGCGTGCTGCTCAGCCGACGGCGTGGACGTTTTTCCTTGCCCGGCCATCGCGCTCGCCAGTTGGCGCAGAAGCGAAGATCCGGCCCCCGTGTTTTGCGCCTGCGCCAGCATTTTCAGCACTTCGCCGCCGGGCTGCTTCTGCGCCGCCGCGGGCGTTGCCGTCTGAGCCGGTTGCGCCAACAGCATCGCCAGCAATGCCTGCATGGCCGCAGGATCTGCGTCATCGTGGTTGTGCTCAGCCGTCGATGCCTGCTGTTGGCTGACTTTTGCGCCGATCAGGCGTTCAGCCACCACGTTAAGCCCGCTCTGCGGTAATGCAAACGCGCTACCGCCCGCAGGAGTCGTTGGAGCCGAAATAGCCATTTTTTCAGGCGTGGCCTCTGCCAACGCACTGGCCGAGGCCAGTAATACAGGATTCATGCCTTCTCCGACATTAAATTAACCATTGAGTACGCCAACATGCCTTCCTGGTTTTGCTGATGTTTATCCATTCGCGCTTTGAGTTCTTCCGCACGCTGAGTTCGCCGCGCAATCAGCGCCTCAAATGCCGAAAGCATGTTGTCTTTGACCTTGCGCAACGCGCTGGCATCCGTTTCCCAGGCTTCATATTCATGAAAAACACGCATTACCTGCTGATGCAGGCCGGGTAATCGCCGCCAACGCTGTTGATCGAGGGCGTCGTTCATCTCTTTTACCAGGGCATAAAGCTGTTGTTGCTGGCGTTCTCTTTCCATCGTCTTACCCCAGCTTTGCCGACAAACCTTCCCAACCTGTGCGCAGATTCGTCAGGATCAGGATCACTTCATCAATTTTTTCTAACGACAGTTCGCCGCTGGCTTCATACAGACGATAGACGCAGTGGTCATAAAGTCGGGACAGATTCACCACCAGTTCGCCGCCCGTTTCAAACTCCAGCGAGCTGGTTAGAGCGTTGAGAATATCGATGCACTTATTGATGCTCTGCGCTTTACGCTCATAGCGTTTGTTTTCAATATGGCTTTTGGCGCGTTCCAGTTCGTCCATCAAACCGGAAAACAGCACCAGCACTAGTTCCAGAGGTGACGCTGCTGCCGTACGGGCAGCAAGATCCATCTCTTTGTATTGCGAATAACCATCCTGCGTGTCGTACATATTGACTCTCTATTCTTTTACTAAACCGGTCGCTTACATAAACGCGGCCATACTCACTTTCATGGTGTACGTTTCAATCAGCGTATTGGTGTACTCTTCCAGGTAGCGTTCGTAGTTGGTGTTATAGGTTTCTGTAAGCTGATCGCTTTCGTCCTGGATTTTGCTCTGCTGATCCTCAATGTTGTCTTCACGCATAGTGATGATGCCGGTACTGGAGTCCAGATAGCTGTCCATCAGGTCATCCATCTGTGCAACCATGCTGTCATCACCGACAAAAATCGACGTCAGGCCATCCGGGTTCGCTTCCATCGCTTCGTTAAACTTATCGGAGTCAATTTCTAAATGACCGTCGGAATCAAGCGAGATGCCATAATCAACAATCGATACGCCGTCGTAGTATGAGTGGGCGATATCATCAAGTTGGTTGGTTAATGAACTGAGCCCGGCGTCACCGGCGAAAACACCAGGATTAGAACCATCACCGCCATTGCTGGTTAATGAATCTACTGTGTCGACAAGAGTGTTATAGGCATCAACAAAGGTTTGTACTTTTGCTTGTGAAGCACTGGAGTCTTCTGCCACAGTAATCGTCGTGACATCACTGGCATCGTCTGGATCGCTGACCTCCGTAAAGGTCATGGTCACACCAGGAATCACATCATCGAAGGTATTGCTGCTGCTGGTGATGACCGGCCCATCCTTACTCCCCAGATGAATTTCCGCATCTTGTGGAGCTGTCATCGCGGTTTCCGGGCTGGCAATGACAGTGCCATTCACGGTCGCCGTAAAACCACTTTGTGCGCCGGTAGTGTCAGATGTCAGCATAATGGTTGTCTGGCCATCTGTTTTCACCAGCGCAGCCGAAACACCCGGGTTTTCGTCACAACTATTGATAGCATCTACCAGCCCGGTGGCATCGATAAAGCCATCACCATCGCTATCGGCCGTAGAAAGATCGATCTCCATGCTGCTGCCATCTTCCATGGTCAGATCAAATGTACCGGTCGCCTCATAAATATTGTCTGTCATCTGGAAGGTAGACTGCTGCCCCTGTGCCAGCTTGCTAACATAAAATGAGTACGTTCCCGCCTGCGCTTCCGAGTTGGCAGAAACCGTCGTAGAGTCGTTATTCGATGTCGCTGAAAAGGTCAGTGGACCAGCAGTATCACTGTTCAAGGCATCAATAGCCGACTGGAAATCGGTTAATGCCGTGCTCAGCGAATCAAGCCCGCTGCTTTCAGCATCCAACTCTGCCTGCTGCTGTTGCAGGTTGGCGCTCTGCGTGGCGATATCAGCATAGGCTGCGGCTTTCGCCATGGTTCTAGGGTTGATCATGAATAACTCCGTGCGACGTTATCGGTATTAAAGCAAAATGTATGCCATTTTTAATTTCATTTAAAATCAATTAATTACCAGGCATACGGAAATCGAATTTCCGTTGAACAGGAAACTTCCTGACCAACCTTCTGCCGCTGAAAGCACAACACCGCCAGTCGGCGGTGTTGTTAATGGCACAATTTCACCACTGAACAGAATTACTGCAGCAGGCTGGAAACCATGCTGGACATGCTGTTGGACTGCTTCAGCATGGTGATACCGGTTTGCATCAGTACCTGCTGTTGGGTCATGTTGGACGCTTCCGTCGCGTAGTCGGTATCCATAATGTTACCGATCGCCACTTCAGTGTTGTCCTGCATGCTGGTCAGGTTGTTCGCGGTGTCGTTCAGACGGTTGATAGACGCACCCAGTTTGGACTGGATTTTGGACACGTCGTCCATTGCAGTCTGGATGGTGCTGATCATGTTGTTAGCTGCACCTGCAGAAGCTGTCAGCTCAGTACCAGATGAACTCACGTTGGTGGCGTTGTCAGTAAGGAAAGAGTTACTGACCTGATTCAGATCGCCAACCAGATCACCCAATTGCTTGGAGATATCTACTGTCATGGTATCAGATGATTCAGCCCCTACCTGGAAGGTCACTGAACTCTGGAACAGGCCTGAAACACCAGTGTTACTGGTAGCTTTCGTACCAAACAGGTTAGTACCACCGTAGGTGGTATTCTGCAGCATATCGGACATCTGCTGACCCAGCTCGTCGTATTCATCCTGCATCGCCTGCAGGTCGTCGCTGTTGTAGGTTCCGTTCGCTGCCTGGGTGGACAGATCTTTCATACGGCCCAGCACGTCGGTCATTTCGTCAAACATGCTATCTGCAGTCTGCAGCATTGCGGTTGCATCCTGAATGTTGCTCAGTGCAACGCCCATGCCGCTGGACTGTGCAGTCAGGCGGCTGGCAATCTGTTTGCCCGCAGCATCATCAGCTGAAGAGTTAATGCGGTTACCTGTCGCCAGACGTTCCATAGAAGTAGACAGAGATGCGCTGCTTTTGTTGATAGCGTTAACAGCTGCCATTGATGCGGTATTAGTATTGATCGATAACATGGTACTGCTCCTTGGGAATAATCGTTTTCGTTTCGATACCCTGTAAAAACGACCACCCGTTCGAAAAACTTAAAGCACAGAAAAAAATTTTTTTACGCGTTTCACAACATCATTAGCTAATGAGACAAACATCCTGTCCATCTATTTTAGCTTTCCGTGCTTTAGTACCAAAACAGTCACCATGCAAGGAAGAACTCAATCAAGATTTAATTAAAAGATTATTAGAAATATCTAATAATGGGTTGATTACTTACGTATCTGCAGGGATAACATCATGATAGCAATCAGATTATCCTCAACCAAGAATACTTTAAAATTTTCTGTTTAAGCCTTATTTTACATTTAGTTGCAAATACCCTGTATTTTTATATTGTGAGTCTCAGACACTTTCGCTACATTTCCAATCCCTTTGAGGACAGAACAAAAAACGCTCAATACCAATCAGGCTGTTTTTTCTCAGCCAGAAAAACATCTCAATTTCTCCAGAAATTTAATGCACTGATTTTTAACGGTGTGACACCAGGGATATAAAAATCTTGCACGGGTATAAAAAACCATGAGTATTGTAGTCAACAACTGGCGGATGGATTCCTCGCTTAATGCATTAATCCATTGTGAAACAGGTGAGATCCGTCGCCTGGGCGAATACCATTTTATTCTGCTGGAGACATTAGCTAAAAATGCCGATGTCGTTTTATCTCGTTCATTTTTAATGACTGCAGTGTGGAAGAATCGTATCGTCGGTGGCAATAGTCTACCAACAGCTATTCATGCCCTGCGCGTGGCTATCGATGATGATGGTAAACAACAGGAAATCATAAAAACCATACCCAAAAAAGGGTATTTATTTAATAAAAGCTACCTGACTGAAACCATTGATCCTAATGAAAATAAGGCTGATGTCAGCCTCAGTTATGAAGTCGAAGCGCACGGAGATGTTATAGAAGCTCTCGTGTCTGATACGCTATGCGCATCAACAGAACATGAAAAAATAAATTTATATAACAGAATCTTACCAGAAAAAAATAAGAAAAAACCGGCAATTAAACGTCATTCTTACCGAGCCGTTCTGATTACCTTACCCGTTATCGTTATCGCACTGTCGCTGTTCGCCCTAATCTCTTATTTTAAAGCGCCGTCTGCCACTAAAATGGAAGAAAGCCCACAACTGGTTAAAGAGACACTAGAAAATGCCAACCGTGTTACGGTATATCAACTTTACGATCCGGGTGAGAATAAGAAATCGTTATCGCTTGTTTCACAACATATTCTCCCCGGCATACAGCAGATCAATCAGCAGTTGGCCAGCCATAATGCCTCGATGACGTTGTATTATCGGGTATCGCTGAACAAGCTTGCATTAGCTAATGTGATTAGCAACCAATGCAATGATAGCTGGCAGTTAGCACTGAGTTTTGATAACTGGCTAAATAAAGATAACGAAATGAATGGTATTTTAATTAAAGAAGTGGAGAAAATGTTAAATGAAATGCCAAAATGCAAATAATTACTTTTTCTATACCCTGACTATTTCTTCCTTATTTTTTAGTATCATGGCCTATGCTAACATTGAGAAGACTGTTATTGCCAACTACGATCTTAACACCGAAAAGAGTGCACATTACCAACTTATTCTGAGTCCACTGCACCAGGATACGGATCTCACCCTCATCCCTTTGGAACAAAATAATCAGGCGCCTTCGATATTCGAGATCTCTACTTGTCTTAATCGTTCTGCAGGACCATCTAAACAAGGCGAGCTTCATTTTAGCGATGCGAAAGCAGATAAAAACGATCTCCGCTTATCAAATTTTAGTTCTTTTATTGTTGAGCATAACCTGCATACATGGTGGATTCATTTAAACCCGCAGCAAAATTTACTCTTTACTCAGGATGTTGGAGGTCTGTTAGTTACAGACCCCTCTGAATTTACTTTTTCAACAAAAGCATGTCAGACAAATTAACTTAATAAGCTCCGGACTGTCTGGCTGGAAAGCCGGGCTTGTCCATTTACCGCCTGGGCTAATACCTGATAATTGTGATTAGCATGATCCAGTACCCCACCGAGTGATTCAGAGGCTTTAATCGCACTTTCAGCCTGCGGAAAACGCGCCATTCCGTCAATCAGTTGCCGGGCCTTCTCCTGTTGGGCGGCCATTTGCGCACGCTGATCGCCAATCGCATCCAGCGCTTGCTGTAAACCATCCTGTGGGCGTTTACTCCCCTGAGATAGCTGTTGCAGCAGATCTTCTGAACGAGAGGGATCGGCGAATGTCTTGAGCGGAGTAAACGTTGATGACTTAGCATCAATATCGCGTACGCTCAGGGTTTGTTGGATCTGCGGCCACTGCTTTTCCGCGGTGGAAAAGCTCATCGCGCCCTGCTGCTCGTGCACCTGTACGCCGACACGACGCAGCGCATTACCCATCATCATTCTGTACTGCCCAGGATCCAGCTCCTCGCCGATCACCACCGCAGAGTGCTGCATTTGTCGCCCATCGGAAACGCTAAACATACGTGAACTGATGGCGTTTTTTTGCAGCATCTGCGCCAGGTCAGGCGAGTGAAAGGTCACTCGCGCTTCGCCCTGCAGAACCGGACGCAGCTGCCGGTCAACCGCGCCGCCGGATAAGGACGGCCGTTTTTCCAGCCACTGGGAAAGTTCAGCGCCCTTTTGCTGCTGTGCCTGCCCGCCGCGGCGCGATGCGTGACGATAATCCAGCAAATGCTGTTCCAGTTGCCCCAGATAGTGATCGGCCTGCTGCAACGTAGTGAGTTGATCGTTGAGCTGTACGCTGTAGCGTTGAGGCCGGGTGGTAATGAGTGGAGAGGCCGGGTAATCACTCGCCGTTGCGGGTAACTTTTGACGGACAGGGGCATTCTGCGCAACGTTATGTTGTTGCACTGAAGGATTGAGCGCTCCGCTACCGGAGAGTGATGTTGTATTTAAACCGACCTGCATACTGTTCCTGGGCTGCTGCTGACTGTTAAATCACACTGAAAAGGTTCAACTCACTCACTTTGGAGTAGGTTTTTAAGGTGGCTTCCATCGCCATTTCCAGACCGGTAAAGGTAATCGAGGCCGGGCCGTAATCCAGATCGCTCAACTGGCTAATCAGCTGATCGTTAGAAGTGGTGATATCCGTTTGCGCGCCGCTCAGCATGGTCATCGTATTCTGCGTTTCACCAATAGTGGCAATAGAAGCATTGAGTGCATCAGAGGCGTTATCCACCGTATCGATAGCGCTTTCAAGATCGCTTTGTACCTGCGGATCGGCAGGGTCAATCGACGGATCCTGCAGCTCCTTCGACAATGACGTCAGGGTGTTCAGCACATCCAGGCTATCGCCGAAGAAATCGCTGACCGCTACGTTGGTATCCACTTCCACGCCATTGGAAACCGTGGTCTGGCGATGATCGCCGTTACCCTGGTAGGTATAGCTGTCGGTCACCCCGTCACCGTCTTCATCCACTGCGACAATCGGCGGCCGATCGTTGACCGTTCCACCAAACACATAGTGGCCGTCTTCATCCTGGTAATTCAGCGCCGAGACCATCGCTTCAGTCATCGACTGGATATCCTGCCCCAGACTGGCTAACGAATCGGCGGTGTTAGTGCCGTTGGCGGCTTCCAGCAGATCGTCGCGAATCGCCAACAGATCGTTATTAACGCCATCCAGAATTGACTCCTGCTGGCTCATACCCGCTGTGGCGGAGTCAATATTGCTCTGATACTGGTCGAGGGCCGATTGCTGGCGGTTAAGCTGGGTAATACGGGTTGCCGCGATAGGATCGTCAGATGGCAGCAGAATGCTTTTCCCGGTCGCCATCTGCGTAACCACATGAGACAGATCGCTGGAAAGGTCGTTAAAACTCTGCGTCATGGACACATAAGATTGCTGAGTAGACACACGCATATTCATTCCTCTCCCGATTAGCTACACATTTCCAGCACAGAATCGAAAATATCTGCGCCCGTTGAGATAACTTTGAGGTTGGCCTCATAAATCTGCTGGTAGGTAATGAGGTTCACCGCTTCTTCATCCATGCTCACGCCGCTGACGCTGCTCTGCTGGTTCTGCGCTTCGGAGTAAACGTTGGCCGCCGCTTCCGCTTCCGTCTGGTTTTGCTGGCTGTAAATACCGATGTTACTGATGATCGATGAACAGGCTTCGCCCACGGTTACGCTGCCGAGGCCGTCAATGTCCAGCGGTTCGGTAGAGATGTTGATCAATGCCTGCAGGTTATCGCTGTTGCCGCTTTCGTCCGGCGAACTGGAAAATGCCAGCTCATCGGCGGTGATATCCGGGTTCACTTCCAGCGGGCCGTCAGATGAGTTTTCATCATAAATAAACAGCGGTTCACCGGGATTCCCGTTCAGGTCGTAGCCCTGCGCCAGTTGGGTGTTGACCGCATCGGCAAATTGCGACGCCATGCTGTTAATGGTTCCCGTCAGCGGCGTCAGCACCTGGTTCTGATAATCAAACAATGCCCCCAGCGAGCCGCCGGTATCGGTGTTCATCGATGACGTCGTTCCGGCAAAGGTCAGCGACATGCTCTGCGTGCCGTCGGCGTTGGTATCCAGTTCGATGGTGGAACTCTCCTGCCCGCTGACCAACGGCTGACCGTTTTGCAGCGTGACGTTGTAGTTACCTTCATCATCAATATTGACCTGCACGTCCATGATGCCGCTCAGTTGCTCCACCATTTGATCACGAGCGTCATACAGGGCAGAGGCGTTATCGCCGTTGGCTTCAGCTTGTGCGATCTGCTGGTTATAGCTGGCAATGCCGCTGGTCAGGGTATTCACCTGCGCCACCATCGCCTGTTCCTGGCTGACGATCTCACTGCTTTGCGAGTCGATGTAATCCAGCGTGTTATCCACACGCAGCGCCAGCGCGCCGGACTCACTGATCACCTGCTCACGCAGGGCGGAATCATCCGGGCTGGTGGTGGCTTCGTTTAGCGCGGCAAAAAAGTTGTCAAAACCGCCGCTCAGGCTGCTGTTATCGTCGCTGAGCACCGTTTCCAGTTGCGTTAAATACTCCTGCTGGGTGTTGTAGTAGCCGTAATCGCTGGCGGCATACCACACCTGGTTCACCTGGTACTGGTTTGAAACGCGGCGAATACTGTCAACCTGCACGCCGTTACCCGCACTGTTCGCCGAACCGGAGCTGGCGCCAATGGTGCTGGTGATGGCAACCTGTCGGGTGTAACCGTCGGTCATGGCGTTCGCCGTATTTTGCGCGGTTACGTTAAGCTCCACCTGCGCCGTTGATGCGCCGCTGTAGCCAATGTTAATCATGTCCATCAAAGAGTCCTTGCCGGTCAGTCACCCGGTCTGTCGTTAACAACCTTGCCGATTAAGAGCGACTTAAAAACCCCGGTTCTTAAGCCGCCGCGCAACCTTTATCCTTTGTGGTGCGGGGAAAGTTGTTTAACGATCATCGCCGCAATCCCAATGCCGTGCTGCTGGGCCAGGCTGTTGCAAAGCTGATCGTCGTAAAATCCCTGCATCATGCGCACCGAGTCACTGTTAAACGGGTTGTCTTTCGAGTCGAAGATCTCATTGGTTTTACGCATTTCTTTCAGCATGTTGCGTAAGAAAATGGCTTCAAACTGCTGAGCGGCTTTCTGCAAATCGTTCGCTTTGATTTTCGGCCCCATTAATGCATCGCTGCCGTCAATGCCGCCGCTATGATTCACTTTGATGTCGGCCATTAAATCACCTCCAGATCGGCGTCCAGCGCCCCGGCTTCATGTAGCGCCTGTAAAATAGACATAATGTCGTCCGGCGTGGCGCCCAGGCTGTTAAGGGCGTTAACCAACGTTTTCAGGCTGCTGGATTCAGGCAAAGAGATCATGCCAGGACGGGCATGATTCACCGAAATGTTGCTCTGCGGCGTAACCGCCGTACGACCGCCGGCAAAGGCATTTGGCTGGCTGACGTTGCTGCTTTCGTTGATGGAAACCGTCAGGCTGCCATGCGATACCGCCGCCGCGTGCAGGGCGATGCCATCGCCCATCACCACCGTGCCAGTTCGTGAGTTAAACACCACGCGGGCGCGCACTTTTTCCGCCTGCACCTGCACGTCATCCAACTGCGACATAAAGGCGACGCGCGCACCGGGGCTGGTTGGCGCGCGGACGCTGACGTTAGTCGAGCTTTGCGCGGTGGCAATGCCGCCAAACGAGGCGTTGATCGCCGCCGCAATGTTATTGGCGTCTTTAAAAGAGGGACGCTTCAGATTCAGCGTGATGGTGTCGCCCATCTGGAAATCGCTGGGAATCTCACGTTCCACCGACGCACCATTAGGAATAAGCCCGGCAGTCGGCGTATTGACTGTAACGCTGGAGCCGCTGGCCCCGGTGGCGTTCATCCCGCCGACCACCACGCTCCCTTGTGCAAGGGCGTAAACCTCACCATCCGCGCCATGTAGCTGGGTGAGCAATAACGTGCCGCCGCGCAGGCTTTTGGCATCACCAATCGACGAGACCGTAACGTCAATGGTCTGCCCACGCGAGTACATGGGCGGCAGCATCGCGCTGACCGCCACCGCCGCGACGTTTTTCACCTTCGGATCGATTTTGCTCGGCAGCTGTACCCCGAACTGGCGCAGCATGTTGGTAATAGTTTGGTTGGTGAATTTAACCTGGTTTTTATCCCCGGTTCCGTCCAGCCCCACCACCAGGCTATAGCCGACGAGCTGGTTTTCCCTGATCCCCTGGACGTTGACCAGCGACTCCAGAGACTGCGCCTGCGTGGTGCCGGGCAGCGCCAGGCTCAACGCGATAACGATGCCGTTTAACGCTTTCATCCAGCGCCCGCGTAAGTGTTGCATAGTAAAATCCTGCATTAGATCGGGAAGAGAGGATGGTTAAACAGACGCGTCAGCCAGCCTGCCGCATTGGCATCGCTCAGCGCTCCACGCCCTGCATACGAGATTCGCGCATCGGCGATACGCTGCGAGGAGACAGAGTTGTCGTTTTGAATATCATCGGCACGCACCAGACCGCTCAGGCGGATGTACTCATCCCCCTGGTTGAGGGTGAGCCATTTTTCACCGCGAATTTCCAGAATGCCGTTCGGTTGTACCGAGTGCACCGACACCGTAATTTCGCCGCGCAAACTGTTTTGCTGCTGCGAGGTCGCCGTCCCGTTGAAATCACGATTGGCGTCAACCGAGCCAGACAGATTATCTTTGGTATGGCCAAAGATAGTCGGCGCGCCGATGTCCACGGTATTGTTCTTGCCGAAATTGGTTTTCGCCTGTTTGCTCGACTGGGTGGATTCTTCCAGCATCACGGTCAGGATATCGCCCACCCGATAAGCGCGACGGTCCGCCGTCAGCGACCACTTGTAACCCGTTTCGAACACCCCTCCCGCGCGGCCATCCGCCGTTGGCGGCGCTTCCGTTTTAGGTGGAGCAAAGTATTCGTCATTTTTTTTGACCAGGAGAGCCTGCGATTCGCACCCGCTTAACAGGGGAAGCAGTACCACCAGCCAGAGATAATTTTTCACGTTCTGCCTATTTCTGCCGGATGGCGCGACGCTTATCCGGCCTACAAAGGGGTGTAACTCGTAGGCCGGATAAGCATGCTTCCGGCATTTCACATTCTTGAGTTACAGTGTCTGACTAATAAACTGCAGCATATCGTCTGCCGCAGAGACCATTTTGGCGTTCATCTCATAGGCGCGCTGTACGGTGATCATCGCCACCATTTCGTTGACGATGTCCACGTTCGAGCCTTCCAGTGCTTTATCCTGTAACGTTCCCAGACCATCTTCCCCCGGAATACCTTCCGTCGGTTGACCGCTGGCTGCCGTTTCCAGGTACAGGTTGTCGCCTTCGGCTGAAAGTCCGGCCGGGTTGGCAAAGTTCACCAGCGTCAGTTGTCCCAATTCGGTAGGATCGCTGTCGCCGGGCAGGATCGCCGTCACGGTGCCGTCTTCGCCAAACGCCACGTTGGTGGCGCCTGCCGGAACATCAATTTCCGGTTGCAGAGGCAGTCCTTCAGAGTTAGTTAACACGCCGTCAGCGTTAACCTGCATATTGCCGTCACGGGTATAAGCAATATCGCCGTTGGCCTTTTGCACCTGCCAGAACCCTTGCCCCATGATGGCCACGTTCATCGTATTGTCGGTGGTTTCCACATTCCCTTCGGTGAAGGTTTTCTGCGTACCGACAATGCGCACACCGCTACCAAACTGCATTCCGGTCGGCATGATGTTGTTTTGATCGAGCATGGCGCCCGGCGCTTCCTGAGTCTGATAAAACAGATCCTGGAACATCACGCGGTCACGCTTAAAGCCCGTGGTGTTGACGTTGGCGATGTTGTTGGCAATCGCACTCATCTCAGCATCCTGCGCCGACAGGCCGGTTTTACTGATCCATAACGCTGCGTTCATAACACTTTATCCCTGATTAAAGGCGACAACTCAGGAGCCGCGTAGCAGCCTGTTGCCTGAGTCGCTGAGATCTTCAGCGGTTTTCATCATCTTGATTTGCGCTTCAAACTGGCGGTTCATCGCAATGGACGACATCATTTCGCTCACCGCAGACACGTTACTGCCTTCCAGAAAGCCGCCGCTCACTTTGATGTTTTCATCGCGCTGGGCCGGTACGCCATCCGCCGTTACCAGCATCCCCTCGCTGTTTTTCGCCAGATTGGCGACCGGAATATCCACCAGCTTCAGGCGATCGATATCCATCGTGGCGGTCACATCACCGTCGTCGGGGGTCACCGAGAGCGTGCCGTCGCTGCCGAAGGAGGCAATCGCATTCGGTGGCAAAATGATCGGGCCGTTATCCCCGAGCACAATATTGCCGTCGATGGTCAGTTGTCCCTGATCGTCCTGCTGAATATTACCGTTGCGGGTATAGACCTCGTTTCCGGCTTTATCCTGCACGGCGATATAGCCGGTTCCCTGAATGGCGACATCCAGCGGACGCTCGGTTTTTTCCGCCACGCCGGTGCTGTCATTGACGCCGCTGGGACTCTCTTTCGCCATAAAACGCGTATCGAAGCCACCGCCTTTGACTTTGTCATTACTTGCCATCGCCATATCCGCACGAAAACCGTTGGTGTTGACGTTGGCGAGGTTGTTGGCGCTAATTTGCTGCTCCAGCAGCGTCTGGGTGGCGCCGCTTAGTGCGGTATAAATCAACCGATCCATTTCTTAGCCTTACATCGCCTGGAAGAGAGCCTGATCCAACTGCGTACTGGTCGAAATCACTTTCGTGTTCGCCTGATAGTTACGCTGGGCGGTCATCAGGTTGACCAGTTCGTTGGTGATATCGACGTTGGAGCTTTCGAGCATGCCGGAAGAGAGCGTGCCGCAGGAGCCGGAACCAGGCGTGCCAATCAACGGTGTACCGGATTCACCCGTCTGCACCCACGCGGTACCGCTTACCGCTTCCAGTCCGCTCTCATCCGGGAAGGTCGCCAGCACAACCTGGCCCTGCAGCATACGTTCACCATTGCTGTAGGTGGCGTACACTTTGCCGTCGTCATCCACCTGCACGCCGTTTTGCGTTGCGGAGGCATAGCCGGTCGCGGAGTTGGTGGTAACAGAGAAATCTGAGCCATACTGGGTACAGTCGGAGTAATCGACGGTCATCGAAATCGGCGCGGCTTCATCGGTGGTAAAGGTGATGGTTTGCGGCGTGGTCGGAGAGGTCAGCTTGCCGGTATTCGGATCGAAGGTCAGCGTAGTTGCAGGTACGCCAGTCTGCGCTTCGCCATCAAAGGTGTACTGCACTTCCCAGGTGTTATCCGCGGTTTTGGTAAAATACTGGCTGACCGAGTGCTCGTTACCCAACGAGTCATACACGGTGGTGGTGTAGCTGTCGGTGTAGGTGTCGCTGTTATTCGGGTCAAACGGCACGCTGGTGCGATCGATCGCTTCATCACTGGCATCAAAGTTGGCCGTGAAGGTCATGCTGTCGGTAGCCTGCGCCGGAATGTTGCCGGTTTTAATCTGGATATCGGTTACGGTACCGGTTTGCAGTGTGCCGCTGTCATCAACCGGATAGCCTTGCAGGTAATCGCCCGATGCGTTAACGATATAGCCGTTTTTGTCCGTCACAAAGGACCCGGCGCGGGTGTAGGAGATATTCCCCGCGCTATCGCACATAACAAAGAAACCATCATCGTTAATGGCCAAATCCAGCGCATTGCCGGTAGAGACCATCGAGCCGCCGGTGGAAATGCTTTGCGCGGAACCCGCCACGCTCACGCCCATCGCCTGCGTCCCGGCGTACATCGCGGAAAACTGAGTGGTCATTGATTTATACCCGACCGTACCGGAGTTCGCGATGTTGTTACTGATCCCATCCAGTTGTTCGTTGACGGCGTTCAGGCCCGTCGCTGCAATTTCATAACTCATTTTTTTTGTTCCTGTAATATTAACGAGATCAGATGACGGTATTGCTGTCAGCGTTATCGCCGCCGTCAGTATCAGGCGGCGTGGTGTCATCGGTGCTGTCCGGTACGCCAAACTGGGTGATCATGGTGAAAGGCACTTCGCCAACGCCGTCAACATTGAGCACCGGCGTGCTGCCATCGAGCGGAATACGCACATCTTCCACCGTGCCCGTCACCTCAATCGGTACTTCTTCTTCCCCGGTATTGGTCACCACAGACACGCTGTAATCACCCGGCGGGATGCCGTAATCCGCAGGATTAATGTCGAAATCCACCTGGCCGGGTCCGACGGAGGTTTGACCTTCCGGGATCAGCGACACGGTGTAGTCATCACCGGCTTCATCGGTGAAATGCAGATCCACATCGGTACAGCTGTCATCCAGCGTGACACGTCCCTGAATCGCCTGACTGTTGTCTTCAATATCCAGCGAGGTGGTTTGCACCATGATGTCGTCGCCGACCATATTGCCCAGCGCCATCACCTGAATGTTGCTCATCAGCACGGCATTGGTGTTCGCCTGCACGCTCATCTCTTCCATCATGGCAACCTGCGCCATTGAGGAGAGCTGATCGATATAGGCCGTAGGATCGGTCGGATCGGTCGGGTCCTGGTTTTCAATTTCGGCCACGAACAGCGTCAAAAACGTGTCAACTGCAGACGTTTCCGTAGACGTTGTTGTCGTCGGTGTATCGCTGGTTCCACTGGTATCCGTGGTTGACGAGGTAGAGGAAGAACTGCTGTCCCCCAGGTTACTGCTTTGCGCCGTGGCGCTCACAGTATTTTCAGCCACCGCCGTCTTCTCCTGAGAAGAAGCCAGCGCCTGAGATTGGGCATACAGAGCCAGGGTATTCATTACACTTCTCCCAGTTTGAGTAAGCTTTGCTGCATACTTTTGACGTTATTCAGCACATCAACGTCGGTTTCGAAATCACGAGAGGCAGACATCATGTCGGCCATTTGCTCGACCACGTTGACATCCGGATACCAGACGAAACCGTTCTGGTCCGCCATTGGGTGGTGCGGCTCATAACGTTTCACCGCCCCGCCGCTTTGCATCACGTCCTGCACTTGTACGCTGGCGCCATCAATGCCGTGACGGTTGTTGCTACCAATCAGGCTATTGTTATAAACCGCAGCAAAAACCGGGCTGCGCGCCTTATAGGCCTGTGCCTCGCTGCTGGCAGGAGATTCCGCATTCGCCATGTTGCTGGCAACGGTATTCAGACGGATGGTTTGCGCCGTCATCGCCGAGCCAGAGATCTGGTAAATATCAGTAAACGACATGGTTATTTTCCTTCGATGGCTTCTTTGATGCCGCTAAGTTGCAGATTCAAAAAAGTCAGACTGCTTTGATAATCCATACTATTTTGCGAAAACCGGGCCTGCTCGGTATTCAGCTCTACGGTATTGCCATCCTCTGAGGGCTGCATCGGCACCCGGTATTTCACGTCAGCCTCAGGCAAAACATTTGTGCGACTTGCCCGTTGCATCTCAGCGGCAAAATCAATATCTTTAGCTTTGAAATTTGGTGTATCGACGTTTGCCAGATTCGCAGTCAGTAGCTCGGTCCTCTCAAGACGTAACTTCACTGCCTGCGGATGTACACCCAATGCCTGCTGAAAACTGATTCCCATTTCTTGCATCACTCCTGCGTAGATATCGCTGTTATTAGCAATAACCATGCCAACTTTTAAGTGGTTGATGAGAAATGATTTTATGAAACTGCCCATTCACAGAGGGAAGTCTTCTTTCCTCCTTGCTGCGGAAATAATGCTGGCTTTATGCTGTGCCTTACCTCTGCATGCCGCCCTCCACCCCATTCAGCACAGTGCCCGGGAACAGATCAACGCGCTGGTCCTGACTGCCGCCGGTCATGAAATCGACGCGCTGGCGAACAAACAGCAGTGGCAGGACTATCGCTACACGTTCAATATCTATATTCCCTCTGCCGTGAGCACCAGCGCGCTCTGCGCGGCGGCCCCGCAAATCACCGCTAACTCTTCCACGGAGATGGCTCTGACGCGAATGAACTTTGTGGTGAGTTGTCCCGGCAGCGCGGGCTGGCAGTACAACGTAGCGGTGCGCCCCGATGTGTCAGTCCCGGTGGTAATGCCAAAGTCGCTGATTGCCCGCGATACGGTGATTACCGCCGATGACCTGCTGCTTAAAAAATTCAATATCAGCAACCAGCGCGAAGGGTTAATGACCAATATGGACGAGGCGATTGGCCTCACCAGCAAGCGCGCCCTGCAACCCGGAAAACCAATTACACGTAGCGAACTGGTCCAGCCTTTGCTGGTTAAACGCGACCAGCCGGTGATGATCGTCTCGCATATGGCTGGCATTACCGCCTCGATGCCTGGCGTGGCGTTGAAGAATGGCCGTAAAGGGGATGTGATAAAAATTCGTAACAGCAGCAGCCAGCGGATAATCAGCGGCGTGGTGGACGATACCGGCGTGGTCACCACGCTAACGGCCGAGCAGTGAAGGGATTTTTTGTGGTGGGATTAAAGTTTTCCGCTATTGCCGTCGCTTTTAGCCAATAACAGATAACCAACCCAACGAAATATGTACGAGGTTGCTATGAAAATTACCCCGACTCTGCCTGGCAATCGCCCAGCATCAACCACCGAACAGGCGCGTTCAGATAAGAGCAACACACAGACCAGCGCGCCCAGCGCCACGACGCTTTCCGCCGACGATATTACGCAGGCGGGATTGCAAACGGCGCAGCAAACGCTGAACAGCGATACGCAAAGTGACGTTAATTACGACAAAGTGGCGCAAATGCAGGCCATGCTGGCCGCAGGCGACATGCAGGTTGATACCCAGCAACTGGCTGGCGACATGCTCAGCTTTTTCCAGAAATAAGAGGCCAAAACAGTGAGTACCAGGCTACAGCAGGTGAAAACGCTGCTTCAGGGCATCCGTGAAGATGGGACGCGGTATGACGCGCTCAGACACCAGTTGGAACAACAACGTCTGTGTATGATCCGTCGCGCCAGTGAAGAGCTGCTGACCGTCAATGATCTTATTCAGCAGCATTATGAGCAGTTGCAAAACAGCAGCCAGCAGCGCCGTTCTATTCTGCAACTGCTGGGCGTAAGCGTCGATCGCGCAGGGATAGAACAGGTCTTTAGCTGGCTGCCTGGGGTACAGAAAAGTGCCGCAGAGGGCTGGTGGCAAAGCCTTGAGCAAAAAGCGAAACGCTGCAAGGCGTATAACGAAAAAAACGGCGATCTGCTGATCCGCCAGTATGAGTTTATCCAGGCTTTTTTAGGCACTGAACCCGATTTTATTTACCAGCGCTAAACGTCCTTCCCTGACGCGGAAACCCGCTTTCCGCGCCTCGTCTAACCAATTGATATAAATGAAATTACAATTCAGGCATGGATATTGCAATGACATAGCCAGATTTTGAATATTGGGATTGCTGAGAACAGATTATGAGTATGATTGATTGTTATGAACCTGACTTTGTCCGGTTGTTTTTATCCCGCCATCCGGATTCCGCGTTACGGATTAACATGCGCTGGAAAACGGAAGTGCGTCAGAGTCTGGCCTTAACCGATCCGGCCAGCTGTCAGGCAGCCTTAGGCGATCCCAATGCCTTTGTCTTACATACCACGCAATGTGCGGCTGATGTCGACAGCCCGGCGTTATCACCACGCGATCAGGTATTGAATCAATCTGCTCTGCATACCATCACCCTGCCGGGGTTATCGCCAGAGCTTCGCCTGTACGCGCTGGGCATCATGCTCTCTTTTTCCGAAAAATGCCCTGGCAGTAGCGACTCTACGCTGGCGAAACTGGCCTCGCTGCCGCAGGTGCTGGCCGACCATGCGCAAAGCGGAAAACTGCAGGATCAGTTCGCGCAACTGCCCAGCCTGCCCCAGTTGCAGCGCGAGCTGATCACCCAAATGGGCAGTTGTGAGTTCAACTGGGATCTGTTGCCAGAAAGCACTCGTAAGCTGACCTTACCCCTGCAGGTCAGCCTGTTGATGCTGCAAGATGCGAACAGTGAAGCCATGCTTCAGCAACAGTTGCAGACTCAATGGCTAAACACGTATGAGCGCTACTTTGCTCAGGAGGCATGGATATTCAGTAACTACCTGATTTATCGCCTGTATCACGATACATTCCCGCAGCACGAGAGCGAAAGCGTGCTGCAGCGCTTCTTCGGGCTGGTGGCTGACGTCTTTATTCTTCGCACCCTGTTTTGCCTGTGGACAATGGATGATTCTGCGCTGAGCCATGACGATATTTACGCCCTCTTCGCGCTGTTTGAAACGTGGCGCAACGGCGAGAATGCCCATTCGTTGCGCCAGCATATTCTGGACATGCTGCCGGGAGACCCTCTGCTCTCAGCATTTTCCCTGATAACACGTTAGTGCCTGTTGGCCGGGTGAATGCCCGGCCCTTTTTCGAATCGCGAATACACATCACCATGTCTGAATCCTCTAAAGCACGACCCGCCTTGCCCGGCATTGTTAAAACGCTCGACACTGGTCGCGAAAAACCGTTTGTCAGCGTTATCACGCCAACGTGGAACCGTGCCACATTTTTACCTTATCTGCTGTATATGTTCCGTTATCAGGACTACCCTGCCGACCGGCGGGAGCTGGTGATCCTCGATGATTCCCCGCAAAGTAATCAGTCGATCATTGACCGGCTGACGCAGAATCACCCGGAGAAATTTAATATTCGTTATATCTACCACCCGGAAAAACTCGATCTGGGGAAAAAGCGCAATATGCTCAATGCGCTGGCGGTAGGTGAGTATATTCTCTGTATGGATGATGATGACTATTATCCGGCTGACAAAATCTCTTACGCCATCGACATGATGCAGCGCCACCGGGCGCTGATTTCAGGTTCCGATCAGATCCCTATCTGGTACAGCCACATCAACCGGATATTCAGAACACGCAGCTTTGGCCCGCAAAACATTCTCAACGGCACTTTCTGTTACCATCGTAATTATTTGAAAAAGCATCGCTACGTTGATGAATGCAATTTAGGAGAAGAAGAAGGGTTCACCAATAAATTCACCGCGAACCCGCTGCAATTACCCGGTGAGCGCACCATTATTTGTATCTCACACAGCCAAAATACATTCGATAAAGACTTTGTGTTGGGCAGCAGCGAGCCACTGGAAACCCCTCTGGCGCAGGCGATTACCGACCCGATGCTGAAAAACTGGTATCAGAGCCTGCATAACGCCACCCATCATCAGCCGATTCAGTGGGATTACATCGATCAGGTGGTGATCGTGAATCTGGACTCACGTCCGGATCGTTTAGCGCATATCCAGCAAGAGCTGGCATTTCTCAATTTCCCGACGGAAAAGGTCACCCGCCTTGCCGCATCAGTAGCCACTAACGGCCAGATTGGGCGCCGTCAGTCCCATATGCAGGCGCTGCGCCTGGCGCAGCTTCAGGGCTGGAAAAATTACCTGTTACTCGAAGACGATAGCGTGATCCTGAAGCAGGAAAAGCATATTCGGGTACTCAATTCGCTCCTGAGCGCACTGCCTAATTTTCCGTGGGAAGTGGTTATCCTTGGCGGGGAGATTCAACAAGGCAGCGAACTCAAAAGCCTCCAGGGTATGATCCACGCCCGCGACTGCAATAAGGTTTGCGCCTATCTGGTCAACTGCGGTTATTACCCGACGCTCGCTCAGCAAATGGAGAATGACCTCTCCGATACTCTCGAAGGACAATGGCAGTCGCTGCTACGTGACGGGAAATGGCTCTCCTGCTATCCGAGCATCTGCTATCAGCGCGCGGGTTATAGCGATATCGAGAAAATAGAAACCGATAACATCGGCTACTATTTCAATAAAATCAATAAGAAACCAGATACCGTCAACGCTCTGGCCGAAACACAGTTTCCTTCGGCCTCCACTCTGACAGATGCCATTGGCTTCTATATGGAAACGTCGCTGCATTACGCGGTTTATCGCCCGATCATAACCGCGCTACAGGCGATGGGGCATTCCTGCTCGCTATTGGTCAGTGACAAAATACACGCGTCGTTTCTGGATGAAATGACCGCAACAATTAAAACCATTAACGATCCCCTGTTGGGTGGAACACGTCTTTCTGTGGTGATTGAGAAACGTCAGCGTTTCAAATGCCTTGTCAGCCCATATTACACGCCGTTGCTGAACGGGCTGGCGGATACCCATGTGCGGACAATGTATGGACTGGCGAAAGAAGAGTGGAATCATGCCTGGTGGAATGCCTTTTATCATCGCATTCTCTGCTACAGCCACTATAGCCAGCACGCGGTTGATATTGGCGGCAGCGCCAAAGTGGTAGGCAATCCCCGTTTCGATGAATGGCATAACCATACTTACGATACCGCACTACCAAAAAGCGTGAAGCTGAATGCGAAAAAGCAGACCATCCTGTACGCGCCAACCTATGGCGCGCTAAGCTCGCTCCCCCATTGGGCACAACAGCTCAGTCGATTAAGCCATGAATACAATGTCGTCACCAAACTGCATCATGGCACCCTGCACAGGCCGGAAGAAGCCGCCTCGCTGGCGCTGGCGCAACGCTATTTAAAAAACAGAATTGACGATCCGCAGCACCTGCTGGCGCTTATGGCACAGGCAGATTACGTCCTGACGGACAGCAGCGGCTTTATTTTTGATGCCATTCATATGAATAAACGCGTCATTTTACTGAGCTGGCCAGAGATGACCTCGCTGCTGGATGGCCAACAAAGTTTCTCGACCCCAGACAGCGCCGATCAACGTATCCGCGACGTTCTCCCGGTAGCCCAGGATATACAGGCGTTGCGCAGCGCGCTGTCTGACGCATTTGACTGGACTGCACTGGAAGCACCGTTAGCCGAAATTCGTCACCATTATTGTGATGCGTTTATGGATGGTCAGGCGGGGAAACGGGCGGCGCAGGAGATTGATAGCCTGGTAAAAGCGCCACAGTCGCTAATAACCAATACGTTGCTACGCAGTCTGCAGAAAAAACTGTTTAGTTGATCATCAATTAAAAGGTATCAAAGAGTATATGAATAATTCTCCCGCTGTAGATCATCAGCTCTACCAGGTATTGGCGCAGACTTCACGAAAAAAGATCAAAAATAAAAAAAGAATCCTGTTTTTTGATCGTGATGCCTTTGCTGATAATACTAAATACTTATATCTGCATATGGTGAAAAATACTCAGCTAGAATGCATATGGTGTACATGGAATGAAGTAGTTTATGATATGTTGCAAAAGCATCATTTACCAGTGCATCTGTTAGGTAAAAACAATGATGAAACCATAAATTTATTATTAGAAACCCAGATAGCTATTTTCTGCGTTAATCCGCATCACAGTCTACATAAAAATTGGTCATACTTTGCATGTCTGGAGGGGGCAAAACATATTCAGTTATGGCATGGCATTTCGGTTAAAAACTTATTATTACAATTAACACCCTATTTTAGCATGACCATTCCTGATTTTGGCAGATCTTTAGCCTGGGCCTCCCGTGCGGATTACGTATTAAGTACTGCAGAGGTGTTAAATCCTTACTGGCGAGAAGTATTTGGTTGCAATAATATTATCAACGCATCCTATCCTCGGAATGAGGTATTACTACGCAATATTACGCCATTAGAGTTACTCGGCGCAAAACTTGACGCCAGAACAATGAAAGGTCTTGCCAGCAAAAGGAAGAGGATTTTTATTGCTCCAACCTGGCAACGATTCAACAGCACCGATCTCTTAAGTCGAGAAATGCTTACGCAAATCCTTCAATATACCAGTAAAAATAACATAGACGTATTTATAAAGACGCATCCATATCGGGCTGTTAACTTTGACAGCAACGCACTAAAGATTAATAATTTCTATTTTATTGATGCCGATACGGACGTCTATCCGTTCCTCAATAAATTTGATGCGTTGATAACAGATTATTCATCTATCATGTTTGATTTCCTGTTAACTAAAAAGCCAGTGTTAACACTGGATATCGCACCGGGTGAACACGCTAATTTCGAACCTAATTATTCTCTGTTGCCAATAGAAAGTAACTTTCGCTATAAATTTACTCGGGATAACATTATCAGTATGTTGCATCAAGCACTATTCAAGGATGAGCAAGTAAAAGACAGAGAGCAGGCCGCAGCCAATTTATATCCGTCTGATAATATTAATGCCTGCCAAAAACTGGAATCCATAATTATAGATATACTTAAAGACATCGCTTAGTAAAAATGCAAAGTAAAGAATATAGCAACGATATAACTGCGATCAGGTACTAACACATGGATACTTTAAAGATATATCTCTCATCCGCCTCTGTACCCGTTATCCCTCAGATGCTGGACTTTGCAGAATGTGCATCCGACCCCAACATTCTCAAAATTATATGCTGGTATCGTAATGAATTGACGCCATTCCAGCTAAAAGGTACTAATGCTTACTACATTAAGCAGGAGTATGCTGTCACACCCGACTTTACAGCAAAAATAGTCAATGTCATTCAACGCGTTCAGCCCAAAGTGGTTGAAGTTCACTCAAACATTGTACATACAAACGTCGAACTTTATCCCGTTATTGCATTCATCTCTAAGATAATAAAAAAAGAACAGATAAAAATACATTTATATGATGATGGTATACGCAGCATTGGTGAGCGATTACAACTCAGTGAAATACATAGCAATGCATTCCCAGAAGTCAGCAGAGTTCATGCTAAATATTTACAAATGATCCTGCAAAATGAGTTAAACCCTTTCTCTGGCTATCTAAGAGAATCCTGGCCACTATTGATGAATTACCTGTGGCATAATTTTTTTGATGTCACCTATCATTTAATGGATCAGTACCAACAAAAATGGAGTTCATCTTCACCTTTTCAGAGATCGATACAAAAAAATACGACAGTATTAGCGACCGCAGATATCAAAACGCTCAAACCTAAACAGCTAGCATTTTGCCTCTCACTGTTGAACTTAACAAACACTACCATCAATGAAGTAAAGAAAGAAATCAAGCAAAAAAATAGCTTATTGTACATGGGGGCCGGATACTTTAACCGTCAGAAAGATGATGCTATTACAGAGAAACAAATAACAAAGATTCAAAAGATGAGATCGGCAGGGATCATCAAGCCCGATGATAAGATTATTTTCAAAGCCCACCCAATTAATTCTCCTGAGAACAGAGCAAGGATAATTTCCGCATTTTCCAGCGATAATATCTACACTTTGCCTAACCATATTCCGTTTGAAATTTTACCGGTGATAGGTTTAACACCATCGGCAATCATCTGTACTTTCAGCACGCTGCTATTCACGATGGCACCAGACACATTCCGGCATATTATAGGAGATGCTGACACAACCACCGAATCATTAAAGAACCCGGTACTTAATGGGCTTATAAAGGAGAAAGTCATCAACAGAAATCTCGTTGGCGGGTGGCTTGACTAGCAAATACTGTTGCTACCGAAACGGGTCCCTAAAAGTATGTCAGGGCATATATTAGAGACCCATCGAGGGCCTTTCAGGGTTTAACATCTGGCCAGTTATAGTTTTCCTCTGCTTTTTTACATAATAAATCTAATTTACTGTGCCAATGTATCTTGTGCAATGAATCCAGCCGCTCGTTGTACTCTGCCTCAGTGGCAACAACGGGTGGCAGCCCATTATCATAGGCAATCGCTTCTATTTTAGGTGTGTTTGACGAAAAATAGACCATTGGTGTCCCAAAGCACGCGCCAGCAATCGTGTAGTGATATCGTCCAGAAATGAGCACCGCGCTGTGTTTGATAATAGACAGCCAATCTTCAAGCGCTTTAGCATCAAAGTCGACTATCTCCGGGAATTTTTCCAAATAGTGACTTATTACCGCTTGTTCTTTCTTATGAATGCCTTCTTTTTTCGAACCTGTTAAATAGATAATTTTATGATTTGGATAATTTTTCTTTATTTTAGCAACAATAAAGTCAGTCTTTAATAAATTATAATTAACCGCACCAGAGATACAAACATAATCATCAGCAATTAATCTTTCTGGAATATCATGCTGAATTTTTTTGATTGTCAGCGGTAAACTATCAAAAGACTCGGCACAAGAGACACCTAATACCATTCGAATAATTAAACAAGACAGACTTTCTCTGGCCGCAATAAACTCGCAGGACCGATAGGCTTCTTTATAATAGTTGAGAATGTTCTCATCTGTAGAATTAGGATAACAAGAGTGGTTAATAAGATAAACTCTCTTATTGAAGAATTTTTTTGCTGCGATGATCAAAAAAAGTAATGCCCTGACCCCTGGCTTAAAGTCATGTATCGTCCATTCACCATTTACTACAATAAAATCACTGGCATTCATAGCATTCGCGATAGGTGCCAAATGTTGAATGAATTCTTCTCGGGTGCCAATATCACTCACTTTTGCTGGGATATGGGGTAACAATGGAATGGTGTAAACGGGCAAAGAAAAAATATTCTTTACCCCTATGCGAGTTAATTGTTCTTTTATTTGCAACGAGGTCCCATTACCCCCCCAATGATAAACATCTTCAGTATCATTGATAAAAATACGTTCTGACTCATAACCATCCTCAGACCACAATTTTAAACAACCAGCATTACTATTTAGTTTTATTCCAATAATCACTACATTCAATTTCACTGGCATCATGAAGAACATTCAACTTTGTTCTATTAAGATTAGGTCTCTCCCAGGCGATATCTTTTCTTATTACCCTGGCGGGAACACCAGCAGCAATACTGTTATTAGTAATTATTCCTGTTACTAATCCTCGAATGCCTATGATACTGCCATCTTCAACCCTGGCACCACCCAGTACAATAACTTGATCGCCGAGCCAAACGTGATTACCAATAATAATCGATTGCGCAATATTGATTCTGGTTTGCGTGACAATATCAAAAATAGGATGTGAGTCATGGGTTCTTAATATCGTATCTGATGCAATCATACAATCATCACCAATGATGACATCCGTTTCTTCCGCTGTATTAATGAAACAGTTTTTGGTCACTGTAGTCTTGTTACCAATATTGACCCTACACTTATCACCAACAATTACCTGTCCACGAAAAGAGGACATTGCCCCAAGAGAGAAATATCCGAAGTCACCATAAAACTTGACACTTCCGCTTAGTTCTTTAGCCTCGTTATGAATCAACAGAGTATTATTATTGCCTACAAACTGTACATTTACACGATGGTTAACCACGCCACGGTAATATATGACATTACCATTTTGGTCCCGATCCTGTACCATTATCTATGTCCTCTAAAAATTAATACTTTTAACCACCTCGATAATCGAGGTGGTGGATATCGATGGCGTTCTGGGGAAATAGACCACCTCGCACAGGTACGACAAACTATCAAAGCGCCCAGCCCAGTCATCGCCCATCACCAGCGTATCGGCGCTGAACTGGCGAATATAATCCGCTTTTTTCTCCAGCGACTCTTCGAGAAACACGCCGTCCACGCATTTCAGCCCGGCAACAATCCCCATACGATCGTTTTGGCTGTAAACCGGCATCCGGCCTTTTTTTTGCATATTTAGCGCATCTGAAGATACGCCCACGATCAGCCGCTCCCCCAACTGCCCGGCACGTTCAAGAATACGCAGATGCCCAATATGAAAAACATCAAATGTGCCGAACGTAATGATCGTTTTCATACCAGCCCCAGCGTCTTTTGTCTTAGCCAACACTGCGCGGCTATCTCATCGACGGCTTTTTGTTCTTTTACCAGCGCCTCATTGCTCAGTTCATCGCGTTTATCATCAAGCGTCATGGCAACAATTTTTTCTTCACAGGCCGCCGCGACGAGGTTTTTCTGAATACGCTGCTCTTTAATTTTTGCCAGCGTTTTCTCCTGCTCTTGCCAGGCAATAACTGTGCGTAACGTGCCTTTATAGCCGGTCACATTTTTGAGTGATTCAACAGAAGGCGTTTCAACGCCGGTGCCGGTTTTTTGAATCAGGTAGCCCAGCGCTTTGATGTTATTGTCAAAGCCGATGCAAACCTGCTGCTGTTTAGCCAGCTGTACCGTCATGTCTTTGACTGTTTTATCCCGCAGGCGCTGCAACTGCGCCAGGGTATCGATAATTTGTCGCATGATTATTTACCTTCCGCTTTCTTTGCCACCGGGAAAAGGGCCTGTAAGCGGCTTTGCACCAGCTCCAGCGAGGCGGGTTCACTGACTTCCTGGCGCAGAAAACGCTCAATGGCGGGAAACACTTTGACGGCCTTATCCACGCTGGGATCGGCCCCTGCAACATATCCCCCCAACGGGATCAGCGGCTTAATTTCCATATAAGCGGCATAGTTTTGTTTCAGCAGCCGAGCGGACTGCTGGTGCTCATTGGGCGCAACCTGGGTCATGCAGCGACTGATCGACTGCCCAATATCAATGGCTGGATAATGTCCGGCTTCCGCCAGCTTACGGGTCAACACGATGTGCCCGTCCAGCACCGCGCGCGCGCAGTCGACGATCGGATCCTGCTGATCGTCCCCTTCCGCCAGCACCGTGTAAATGGCGGTCATTGACCCTTCGCTTTCGCTGTTGCCCGCGCTTTCCACTAGCTTGGGGATCATGCCAAACGCCGACGGCGGGTAGCCTTTCGTTGCCGGAGGTTCACCCAGCGATAGCGCAATCTCACGCTGCGCCATGGCATAGCGGGTTAACGAATCCACCAGCAGTAAAACGTGATGCCCGCGATCGCGAAACCAGGCGGCGATAGAGTGGCAAAGTTCGGTGGCTTTCAAACGCATCAACGGCGACTCATCCGCCGGGGCCGCCACAATAATGGATTTTGCCAGGCCTTCCGCGCCCAGCGAGTGGTCAATAAACTCCTTCACCTCGCGACCACGCTCGCCAATTAACCCCACCACCACGATATCGGCCTTGGTCTGGCGGGTGATCATCCCCAACAACACGCTTTTCCCCACGCCGCTGCCAGCCATCAAGCCCACACGCTGGCCTTTACCGATGGTGAGCAGACCGTTGATGGCTTTAACGCCGACATCCAGCGGTTGATTCACCGACCGACGCGTAAGGGGGTTGATGGAAGGTGCTTGCGGCGGCAGCACATCATTGCCCGTCAGACGCCCTTTGGCATCCAGCGGCTCGCCAAGGCCATTGACCACCCTCCCCAGCCAGCTTTCGCCTATCAGGATCTCCTGGGCCTTTTCTTCGGGGAAAACGCGCGCGCCGGCCATCAGTCCCACGGGGTGCTTAAAGGGCATCAGGTAGGTGATATCTCGGTTAAACCCCACCGCCTGCGCGTCGATTAACGTATGGTTGGCGCTTTCGACACGGCACAGTTGGCCGGTCACCAGCGGACAGCCCACGCTCTCCAGCAAAATGCCGTTCACGCGCACCAGTCGCCCGGCAACCCGGGCTAAAGGGATCGACTCAATGGAACGCAGCGCGTGGTCAAATCTGGAAAGATCACTCACCCGTTGGCTCCGGCAGAAGTGACTCTTTCAGCGCCGACATGCATTGGTCGAGCCGATGCTCGCAGCCAATATCCAGTTCGGATTTATCGGTGATCACCCGACACTCGCCCGCCTGCAGGTCGGCGGATGGGGTCAGCCCCCATTCAACGACCTTGTCAGGGGCGGCATCTTTAATGCGGTTAAACTCTTCGTTGCTCAGCAGAACCTGTAGCGACTCAGGCATCGCCGGAAAGGCCGAAATAGCCTCTTCAACCAGCGACAATAGCTGCGTCGGTTGCAGCGCCAGCTCGCAACGAATCACCTGACGAGTGACCTTTTCCACCAGCTGCAACAGGTCTTCCCGCTGTTTACGTTGAACGTGCGCCAGGTAGTCATTCACTTTGCCGGAGATGGCCTCCAGCGGTTGGGCTGCCTGCTCGAATTGCTTGCGCCCTTCCTGCTGCCCGGCCAGGCTGCCTTCAGTGTATCCCTGACGACGGCCTTCATCGTGCCCCTTCAGATGACCTTCCTGAAAGCCCTGCTCCTGGCCTTCCGTCATCCCCTGTTCAAAGCCTTTTTGCAGACCTTCCTGGAAGCCGTCCATCAACTGGCGCTGATAATCCGCCGGTGTGATCCCCGGCGTAAGCTGTTCAGTCTGCAAATGGCGCTGGCGAGGGGGAAAGCGGTGTAATCGATAACGACCGCGAATGGTTTCAATCGCCATGTGTTACTCCGCCGTCTGTTCAGCAAACAGCTGTAGCTGAATTTCACCCGCTTCCTCAAGCTCGCGAGCAATCCCCATGATTTCACGGCGAATTTGTTCAATACGACTCACCGGAACCGGCCCCAGGCGCGACGTTATCGCCTCCAGCTGTTGTACCTGACGCTTAGGCATCACGGCATAAATCGAACGACGCAACAGCGCTTCGGTACCTTTCAGCGCCACCGCCCAGTCTTCCATCGGCACTTCGTCGAGCAGACGACGGCGCACTTCGTCGCTTTGGCGGCTCAGAATAAAGAAGTCATACATTTCATCCTGCAGTTGCTCCAGAACGTCTTCATCGCGTTCACGTAGCTGATCGAGGATCACCTGTTGGTTACCCTGGAAACGGTTCACGATATCTGCGGCCTGCTTGATGCCTTTCACTTTTGAACCATGTTCAGACAGCACCGACAACCCACGTTCGATCAGACGATCCAGCTCATCCACAACGTCGCGGTTCACATCGTTGAGCTTGGCAACCCGATAGAGGATCTCGTTTTGCACTGACTCAGTCATGTAAGACAGTACCGTGGCAGAGATCTCCGGCGTCAGGAAGGCAAGGAAGACAGCCTGCAATTGCAAATGCTCTTCTGAGATCAGAATCGCCAACTGACGCGGTTCCACCCACTGCAAACGCGCCATCCGCGAGCGGATCTCATCGCCGTAAATGCCGTTGATCACGCTGCTGGCGATTTCTGTTCCCAGCGCCTTATTGAGGATCCCTTGCAACATAGAACGCGAGGCGCCGTTGATGCCACTCTGCTCACGGAACTCATCAAAAAAGTTATTAATCACTTTTTTCGCCATACTGGTTTTCACGCCAGAAAGACGCGCCATGTTTTCACTCAGGCGAACCACCTCTTCGCGGCTGAGCTTTTGCATCACCGTGGCTGCCGCCTCCTCGCCCAGACACAGCAATAAAATTGCGGCCTGTTCCAGGTAGCTGTTGTTATTGCCGTTATTTATTGTCAATTCGCTCATTGCTGGTAATCCATTGTCTGAGAACTTCAGCTACGCGATCGGTGTCGCTCATCGCCAGTTTTTGCAGGAACTCCAGCTTCACTTCCAGACCAGAACTCTGCGAAGGCAGGCTGTCGTCACCAGGGAAAGAAGGCAGTTCGATATTTTTGCGTTCGTCTTCAGCAGCCGCAAAATGGGGCGTATCCGCAGGGATCGCCATCGGTGTGGTGTCCAGCGCCAGCTCGGGTGCTGTGGTGCGGCGACGTTCGGCGGTCAAACGCTTCATAACCGGGCGTACAACAAACAGCAGCAACAGCAACGCCAGCAGACCGCAGCCAATTAAACGTACCCAGGCCAGAACGCTGTCATCCTTCCACAACGGGAGCTGAGGCTCGACAGGGATCGACTGCGGGACAAAATTGAGCAGCGATAACGACAGATTGTCGCCACGCTTTGCATCAATCCCGGCGGCGTTATTCAACAGCGCCGTCAATTGCGTAGTTTGTTCCGGTTTCCAGCTCTTCAGTGCAGGCGCGCTCTGATTAAGCACCACGGCCACATTTAAACGCTTAATGTCAAAACCAGGATGCTGGATATGCTCAACGCTACGATCCCACGAGTAGTCGCGCTTGTTCTCGCTATGCTTTGACAGCGCGGCTGGCTGGCGAGACTCCTCAGGCGTCGTCGCGGTAGCGCCATTTCCCACCTGGTTTGGTGCCAGCGGAGGACGATTGCTCAGCGAGCCGGGGATCCCCATGGCGATCTGGTTGGTGTCGCTATCGAGTACCGTTTCTTCACGATTCACCTTCGGCGTATCGCCGTAATGCTCCTGGGTTTCGTCGATATTGCTCAGATCGAGATCCGGCATCACGCTCACCCGGTAATTACCGGTTCCGACCAGCGAGTCGAGGACATTGGCAAGGCTGGCGCGGGTCTTATCCTGAATATCTTTGAGGATCTGGTCGCGCTTACGCGTCGCTGCAGAGACGGCTTCTCCCGCGCCAATACCTTCAGAGAGTAAATTCCCCGCCTGGTCGACAACGCTGACCTTCGACGCATTCAGATTGGGCACGCTGCCAGACACCAGATGCACAATGGCATTCACCTGGTCCATATCCAGCTTGCTGCCGTAATGCAGACGCACCACCACCGAGGCGCTGTTTTGCGGCTCGTCGCTGACGACAAATGAACTCTCTTCATTCAGCGCCAGATGCACGCGGGCGCTCTCAACGGCATCCAGCGTCATGATACTCTGCGCCAGTTCGCCTTCCAGACTCCGCTTGTAACGGACGTTTTGCACAAACTGACTGGCACCCAGCACTTCGTCTTTATCCATCAGCTCGTAGCCGCTGGGCAGCATGGCCTGCACACCTTTCGCCGCCAGCGTCATCCGCGTTTTCGACAGCGCGTCTTCCGGAACCAGAATTTGCCCGCTTTGCGGGTCAATACGGTATTCCAGTTTTTCACCATCCAGTACGGTGACGATTTGCGAAACCGGGAGATTTTCCTGACTACCGTACAGCGAAACATAGCCGTGGTTACTATTCCACAGCACGCTAACAATAATGGCGGTCGCTGCAAGAGCTGCCGCCGCCAGTAACGCCAGGCGTTTATTACCATCGAGTTTGAAAGAGAACGAGGGTAAAAACTGAGTGAGTTTTTTTATTAATTCATTCATAGCGTTAGACTGACATGCTCATCAGGTCGTTGAATCCGGAAGCAACTTTATTTCTGACCTGTACCAGCGCAGAAAACGATAATGATGCCTGCTGACTGGCAATCATGGCCCCCGCCAGGTCATCGCTTTTCCCCATCTCAATGGCCGTTTGTTTTTGCTCTGCAACCTGCTGAAATTGATCAACATGGTTGAGCGCGCCCTGCATCACACGATCGAATGAGACCGGAGATGATGCAGACTGTGCACCCACTGCGTTAATCTGCATCGGTGAAAGGACGGGCGCCTGTGCGACCGCTTTCATCTGCTGCATGTCCTGCATCATCTGCGTCTGCATCGTACTGGCTGGGGCTATCGTATTTATGCTCATGACCTACTCTTAAAATTAAAAAAGCGTTCTCGGTACCACAGACTGATTCAGGAAAAAATCTCGATTCCCTGCTTTCGCATTGACGCCAGACGATAACGAAGCGCGCGTGGGGTAATGCCTAATAAATCAGCAATTTTGGTTTTATTGCCCTGATATTTACGCATCAGGTCAGCGATATATTGATATTGTGCGCTACGGCCATGCTGACCCAGATTATCGCTGGTCGTTACTGGCATACTGGGCTTTGGCTGCCATTGCGGCTCGCTCCAGGAATCATATTCAATGGATGGCAGACCTAAAGTATCGGGATAAATGACGCCATCACGATTCAGGATCATTCCCCGTTGTATAGCATTCTCGAGCTGACGCACGTTACCCGGCCATCCGTAGCTGAGTAATGCCCGGCGTGACGATTCAGAAAGCTTGATATTTTTAACCAACACCGTGGAGTATTTTTTGATAAAAGACTCCGCCAGCGGAATAATGTCTTCCATGCGCTCGCGCAGCGGCGGCATCGTCAGCGGAATAACGGACATGCGATAATAGAGATCTTCTCTGAAGCGTCCTGCGGCCACCTCTTCTTCAAGATTCTTATTGGTACAGGCAATTAAACGGAAGTTCAGTTTGATTGTACGGTTACTGCCTAAGCGCTCAACCTGTTGCTCCTGCAATACACGTAATATTTTAGCCTGAAGCGCTAAAGGCATATCGCCGATCTCATCCAGCAATAAAGTGCCGTTATTGGCTAATTCCATTTTTCCCGGCACGGTAGCCACCGCTCCGGTGAATGCACCTTTATCATAACCAAACAACGTGGCTTCGAGCATATTCTCAGGAATGGCGGCACAGTTCACCCCAATATAAGGTGCCTGAGGCTCCTGCGCGAATGCAATTGAATGGATAAATTTAGCGATACATTCTTTACCAGTACCGGTTTCACCGTGGATAAGCACTGGAACATTAAACGCAGCAATACGCTTTGCCATTGAAAAAACATTGATACTGGAGGCTGCTTCGGCAATAAGTTCAAACATGATTATTTTACACTTAGAAGTAAAGTTAACATCCGTTACGAGAAATATACAAATTATTCCAAAGCACAATCATCGAATAATAGATATCGCCCGTGCCATGTCTTAATCCCATCCTTGCTCATGTTTTACCGCCCTTTCAAAGGGCAGCCCTATCGAAGACTATTTTCAAATAGGGTTTTTCCTAAAAAAATACTAACACTGGCGCTATTAACAATCTTAAATTAAAAGATAATAAAAATATTATTTCATATAAAACAACAGCTTATGTGATTTTTGACATAAAAAAGGTGTATTGAACATGCCTTAGCAAGGCAAGACTGTTAGATGGATACATCACATGTATGCAATTAATTATTTTTTAATTATAACCTGACACCATTAATAACTTGCAGAGCCCAGGGGTAAAATATCTAATATCCAGCCCTACTTCATAGACGTGAGTAGGTACCGCATTTCATACTTAATGGACTTTAACAATATGAGAATAGCGTCAAGGATGAACCATAAATTAAATGGATTTGTATTTTCTTTGATAACCGCGGAATTCGATATCAACTCATCCGCCCCAGAAATTACAGCTGAGAAAGTGCACCATGCTGAAATATAGTCAAACGCCCGGGATCTTTAAACTTGAAGGTAACCGGCTTGGACGTCCATATCATCGTCTGCCGACTATGTTTACGGGTAATTTTGATACAATTGAATCACATCTTGGAAACTATTTCCTAAAAAAACATCGCACAAATATAACACTCAGAAAAATACACTGTGAGATGGATGTTATCAATAAAAGCGCTGAGTTATTAGTCTCGCAGGTTGGGCATTTGGCCTTTGATATTGATCGCGCGCTATTGTTAATGCTATTAGGTAACTTTTATGGTCTGACTTCATCACTTGCCGACGAAAAGTCAGAAAATAATTTACCAACAAAAACAGAAACCCGGCTGAGAAGCCGGCTGGCGCTGGATGTGAGCAATATTATTTTTAATAAAAATATATCTGGCATTCCGCTAACGCTCAAACCTGACAGCAGTACCATACAAACACATTGGGCATATCAGCTTACATTCGTTTTAGGTGATGAGGAGAATTGCAGTTTCCGCATCTTACTGGACGATTCCCATACCGATTACATTCTGAATTTAATCCGCCATAGCGAGCACGGCGAAAAGAAAAAGCAGATTGATAAAGCCAGCGCTGAGACGCGTAAAAAAACGCTGATCAAAGAAATTATCCATACGCTGCCGCTGACCATGAACGTGAAAATTGCAGAAATCCCCCTCAATGTTGCCGACCTGACGACAATTAAACCCGGGGATATTTTACCTATTGCGATGCCTGATACTTTCCCTGTTTATATCGGGAAATCCGAATTATTTAATGCCCTGATCGTCGAGGACAAAGACAAACTGTTTTTGTCCGAATTCACGAGCAAGACGGAGAAATCCTATGAGTAAGCCAGAAGATATTTTAGAGCAAGGCTTCGAGTTAGCCCCCGAAGCGACCACATCCCCCGCACCATCTGTGACAGAGACGCTGGTGTCACGTTTAGAAGACCGTTTTTCCGAGTCGATGTCACTACTGAAACGTATACCGGTCACGCTCACGCTGGAAGTGTCCTCCGTGGAGGTGATGCTGTCCGATCTGCTGAACATTGATGACGACACCGTCATTGAGATGGACAAGCTCGCCGGTGAACCGCTGGATATTAAGGTCAACAATATCCTGTTAGGTAAAGCTGAAGTGGTGGTGGTCAATGAAAAATATGGCCTGCGCGTCCTTGAATTCAACACGCATGAAATCAACGACCTGGCACCATGAAACGCGCACCAACACTCACGCTTATACTGGGTTTCTCGTTACTCATCCTTTCTCCCTTTGCCTGCGCGCAAGGGGGAGATATCCCGTTGCTGAATGTGATTTCACACGGAAATAGCCAGGAGTACAGCGTAAAAATCCAGGTCCTGATCCTGATGACCCTGGTGGGCATTCTGCCTACTCTGGTACTGATGATGACCTGCTTTACGCGATTTATTATTGTTCTTTCTCTGCTACGTCAGGCGTTGGGCCTGCAGCAAACGCCGCCGAACCGCATACTGATTGGCATTGCGCTGTCGTTAACCATGTTGGTGATGCGTCCAATCTGGATCAACATTTACGACCACGCGGTTGTGCCGTTTGAAAACGATCAAATTACGCTCCCTGACGCACTAAGCACCGCCGCCTCGCCATTGAAGCGCTTTATGCTGGCGCAGACTAACAAAAAAGCGATTGCGCAGATCATGACGATCGCCAACGCGAAAGGTAATGCCGCCGATCAGGATCTCTCCATTGTCGTCCCGGCGTATGTACTGAGCGAACTCAAAACCGCCTTCCAGATAGGCTTCATGATTTACATTCCGTTCCTGGTGATCGACCTGATCGTCGCCAGCGTGCTGATGGCGATGGGGATGATGATGCTGTCGCCGCTGATCGTTTCCCTGCCCTTTAAGCTGATGCTGTTTGTGCTAATTGATGGCTGGGCGCTGACCGTCGGCACACTAACCTCCAGCATTCGTGGTCTCGGACTGGGCTAACGGAGAAGACATGTTAACCATTGATGTAGCCGCAGATATTGTCGCCAGCGGTATAAAAGTCGTGATCATTTTGGTCTGCGTGCTGGTCGTTCCCAGCCTGCTGGTGGGGATGCTGGTCAGCATTTTTCAGGCCGTCACGCAAATTAACGAACAAACGCTGAGCTTTTTGCCCAGGCTTATCGTCACCCTCGCGGTATTGGGTATATGTGGAAAATGGATGATCGTCCAGTTGAGCGATCTCTGCGTGCATCTGTTCACTCAGGCCGCCATTCTGGTGCACTGACATGCGCGAAACAGACGTCACACAGTTAAGTAACCTGATACTGGGCATGTGGTTTCCGTTCGTGCGCATTATGGCGTTTATTCACTACGCCCCGGTACTGGATAACGCCGCGCTAACGGTGCGGATACGCATTATTTTATCCCTGGCGTTGGCCTTCATCATTACGCCGCTTATCCCCCATCCGGTCCCTGACAGCCTGCTGTCGATCAACAGCGTTATTTTGACCGCAGAGCAGTTTCTGTGGGGCATGCTTTTCGGCCTGATGCTGCAGTTTTTATTTTTAGCGCTGCAGCTGGCGGGCCAGATCCTCTCTTTCAACATGGGGATGAGCATGGCGGTGATGAACGACCCCAGCAGCGGCGCGTCAACAACGGTACTGGCGGAAATCATCAACATCTATGCGGTGATCCTGTTCTTTGCCATGGACGGGCATTTGCTGTTGGTGAGCATTTTATTCAAAGGATTTACCTACTGGCCGATTGGCAATGCGCTGCATCCGCAATCTCTGCGCACCATTTCCCTGGCGCTGGGTTGGGTGTTTGCCGCAGCTACCCTGCTGGCTCTGCCGACGACCTTTATTATGCTGATTGTCCAGGGCTGCTTTGGCCTGCTAAACCGCATTGCACCGCCGCTCAACCTGTACTCGTTGGGCTTTCCCATCAACATGCTGGCGGGCCTGATCTGCTTTGCGACCCTGCTTTACAATCTGCCCGATCACTATTTGCACCTGGCGAACTTCGTCTTACAACAGCTTGACGCGCTAAAGGGACACTATGGCGGATAGCAGCAGCGAAGAAAAAACAGAAAAACCCTCGGCGCAAAAACTTCGCAAAGCCAGAGAAGAGGGACAGATTCCACGTTCCAAAGATATGGGGCTTGCCGCCAGTCTGTTTGCCGCGTTTATGGTGATTTCCAGCAGCTTCCCGTGGTATGAAGATTTTGTCCGAGAAAGCTTTATCAGCGTTCATCAGTATGCGCAGAACATTAATGACCCGGACATCATCGGCCAGTTTCTCGAACATCATCTGCTGATTTTAGGCAAGTTCATTCTGACGCTGTTACCCATGCCGGTTGCCGCGCTGTTTGCCTCGCTGGTGCCCGGCGGGTGGCTGTTCCTGCCGAAGAAAATTTTGCCGGACTTTAGCAAGTTAAGCCCGCTCAAAGGGATTGGCCGCCTGTTTTCAAGCGACCATCTGGTAGATACCGGCAAGATGACGCTCAAAGCGATTGTTCTGCTGGTGATGCTGTGGATTAGCGTACGCAATAACGTTGCCGCCTTTCTGGGGTTGCAAGAGTTGCATTTCAAACAGGCCATCAGCGATGGCCTGGCGTTGTACAGCAGCATCATGTGCAACTTCGTCATCCTGTTTGTTTTTTTCGCGCTGATTGATGTGCCGCTGGCGAAGAAAATGTTCACCAAAGGGTTGAAGATGACCAAACAGGAAGTGAAGGAAGAGTATAAAAATCAGGAAGGTAAACCGGAAGTACGGGCCAGGATCCGCCGCCTGCAACGGCAAATGGCGATGGGGCAAATTCGCAAGGTTGTGCCAAAAGCCGATGTGGTGATCGTCAACCCGACCCACTATGCCGTGGCGCTACAGTACGACCAGTCGCGTGCCGCCGCGCCTTTCGTGGTCGCCAAAGGCACCGATGAAATCGCGCTGTATATCCGTCAGGTGGCGACGGAGAACAACATTGAAATTGTTGAATTTCCTAAGCTGGCGCGCTCGGTTTATTACACCACCCAGGTCAATCAACAGATCCCATTTCAACTTTATCGGGCGATAGCACACGTCCTGACCTATGTACTGCAAATGAAGCACTGGCGTGATGGTTCCCAGGCACGGCCTTCGCTGAACAGACATATTTCCATTCCAAAAGAGGTTCTTAAACTGGATGCCGAAAACAACTAAACAATTCCTCGCGCTGCTGCGTAACGGTAACATCGGCATTCCGCTGGTCATACTGTGTATCCTGGCGATGGTGATCCTGCCATTGCCACCGGCCCTGCTGGATATTCTGTTCACCTTTAACATCGTGCTGGCGGTGATGGTGCTGCTGGTGGCCGTTTCCGCGAAACGCCCGCTCGAATTCAGTCTGTTCCCGACTATATTGCTGATAACCACCCTGATGCGCTTGACGCTGAACGTGGCGTCAACGCGCGTGGTGTTGCTGCATGGGCATATGGGCGCAGGCGCTGCCGGTAAGGTGATTGAGTCCTTCGGTCAGGTGGTGATCGGCGGTAACTTTGTCGTCGGTTTTGTGGTGTTCATCATCCTGATGATCATCAACTTTATCGTGGTGACCAAGGGTGCCGAGCGTATCTCCGAAGTTTCGGCCCGCTTTACGCTGGACGCCATGCCCGGCAAGCAGATGGCGATCGACGCCGATCTGAACGCGGGGCTGATTAATCAGGCCCAGGCGCAGGCCCGACGTAAAGATGTGGCGGGCGAAGCGGATTTCTATGGCGCAATGGACGGCGCGTCGAAGTTCGTGCGCGGTGATGCCATCGCCGGGATGATGATTCTGGCCATCAACCTGATCGGCGGGGTCTGTATCGGTATTTTTAAATACGATTTAAGCGCTGAAGCCGCCTTCCAGCAATATGTCCTGATGACCATCGGTGACGGCCTGGTCGCCCAGATCCCCTCTCTGCTGCTGTCGACGGCGGCGGCAATTATCGTTACTCGCGTGAGCGACAGCGGCGATATCGCCACCGACGTTCGTAGCCAATTGCTGGCAAGCCCCTCCGTACTTTATACCGCCACCAGCATCATGTTTGTCCTGGCAGTGGTACCGGGAATGCCGCATTTCCCGTTCCTGGTATTCAGCGCCCTGCTGGGGTTTACCGCCTGGCGTATGAGCAAGCGCCCGAAGGTGGCGGAGACCGAAGAAAAAAATCTTGAGACGCTGACCAAAACCATCGTTGAAACCACCGAGCAACAGGTCAGTTGGGAAACCATCCCCTTAATTGAGCCAATCAGCCTGAGCCTGGGGTACAAACTCGTGGCGTTGGTGGACAAGTCCAAAGGGAATCCGCTCACTCAACGTATTCGCGGCGTGCGACAGGTTATCTCAGACACCAACGGCGTGCTGCTGCCGGAAATTCGCATCCGCGAAAACTTCCGTCTGAAACCGACCCAGTACGCCATTTTTATCAATGGGATCAAGGCTGATGAGGCCGATATTCCCTCAGATAAGCTGATGGCACTGCCCTCCAGTGAAACCTACGGTGAGATCGATGGTGTTTTAGGCCACGATCCGGCCTACGGTATGCCGGTCACGTGGATTGTCCCGGCGCAAAAAGCCAAAGCGTTAAATATGGGGTACCAGGTTATCGATAGCGCCAGCGTTATTGCGACGCATGTGAATAAGGTCATTCGCAGCTATATTCCCGACCTGTTTAACTACGATGATATTACGCAACTGCATAACCGCCTCTCTTCAATGGCACCTCGCCTGGCGGAAGATCTGAGCGCAGCGCTGAATTACAGCCAGCTATTGAAGGTTTACCGGGCACTGCTGGTTGAAGGCGTGCCGCTGCGCGATATCGTCACCATTGCCACCGTCCTGGTCGCCAGTAGCGCCGTCACCAAAGATCATATTCTGTTAACGGCCGATGTGCGTCTGGCGCTTCGTCGCAGTATTACCCACCCGTTTGTACGCAAAGATGAGCTGGCCGTATATACGCTGAACAGTGAACTGGAGAATCTGCTGGCGAATGTGGTGAATCAGGCGCAGCAAAGCGGCAAAGTAGTGCTCGATAGCGTACCGGTCGATCCGAATATGCTCAATCAGTTCCAGACCAATATGCCGCAGATTAAAGAACAGATGAAAGCGGCGGGAAAAGAACCTGTGCTGCTGGTCGCACCGCAGCTTCGTCCTCTGCTCGCGCGTTATGCCCGCCTGTTTGCACCGGGTTTGCAGGTACTGTCTTATAACGAAGTTCCGGATGAGCTGGAATTAAAAATCATGGGGGCGCTGAGTTAACCCGTGGCAAGGCGGTGCCATTCGCACCGCCTTATTGATTACAGAATGGTATTTTCCGTCAGAATACGACGGGCGCCGAGATAATGATCCTGCCAGAAGTCATCGGATAAATGACTCACCCGAATAGTTTCTCCCGTACGCGGCGATTCAATAAATTGCCCCTGTCCCAGGTAGACCCCCATATGATCGGCAATATCCCGGCTGTGAATATGAAAGAACAATAAATCACCACGACGAAGGTCGCGATTGGCGACGATGGTCGCCCGCCGGTAGTGATACATTTCATTCGCCGTACGCGGCAATTTTGCCGCCAGGATTTTGTTGTAGGCATAAAAAATCAGCCCACTGCAGTCAAAGCCTTGATCCGGGCTGGTCCCTCCCCACAAATAGGGTTTACCTAACTGCTGCTCAAGACGGTGGATTGCCACTTCGGTCATGTTGTGCAGATGGTCGCTGCTGAGAAAATGATCATTCTCCGCCAGCTCCTGCCAGCGATGATCGCTCGCTTTCAGCGGCCCAGGGAACCACTCCGGGTGCTGTTTAATCAGCGTCCTGTTCTGCTGGCGCAGCGCGCTTTTACTTTGCGCATTACCTACCACCACATAACTTGCCTGCTTTTTTACCTGCGCGTGGTATTGCTTCAGCAACCGGGCACGATTACGCATGCGCATTTGCGCCGCATAGCTTAGATGGGCGTCAGATAAGAGGGGCTGAACTTTGGCGACAGACGGTGATGACAACACAACACACAAAGACAGCAGACCCGGCAAAAAGCGTCGGGGTGCAGAGACAAAAGACATGAAAACAAAAATACCTAATCAAACACGTTCGGCGCAGTCTACCGCTATTGCCGGGTATTCCATTTTAATATTCGATTATTAAATTATTAATTTTTTAAATTCAATACATTAGAAATTCTGCACTAAAAAGACTCAATGACGTTCGCTAACCTGCAAAATACGCCGGTGTCTGACAGACTTTAAGCACAATTTTCCGTATAAAGAAAATCTAAAGTGTAAACGCAGCACGAGAGACTTGCGAAAAACTCTCTGGGTGATAATGTGAGCGCTCCAGATCCAGATTTATCCGATTTGGGGACTCTTTTTGCCGTCCTGGCGTGTGTAATCGTTTTATCAAGGAATAAGCAGTATGCGTAAAATCGCATTTTTTCTTGCGATGCTTTTATTGCCGTGCGTTTCGTTTGCCGGTTTGCTGAGCAGCAGCAGCCCGACCACGCCTGTCAGCAAAGAATATAAGCAGCAATTAATGGGCTCCCCTGTCTATATTCAGATCTTCAAAGAAGAGCGAACGTTGGATCTGTACGTCAAGATGGGCGAACAGTATCAATTGCTCGACAGCTATAAGATCTGCAATTATTCCGGCGGCTTAGGGCCGAAACAGCGTCAGGGTGATTTCAAAAGTCCGGAAGGATTTTACAGCGTACAGCGCGGACAGCTGAAACCGGATAGCCGCTTCTACAAAGCGATTAACATTGGTTTCCCTAACGCCTACGACCGCGCACACGGTTATGAAGGTAAATACCTGATGATCCACGGTGCCTGCGTTTCCGTCGGCTGCTACGCGATGACCGATAACGGCATTGATGAGATTTTCCAGTTTGTCACCGGCGCGCTGGTGTTTGGGCAGTCCAGTGTGCAGGTCAGCATTTATCCGTTCCGTATGACCGACGCCAACATGCAGCGTCATAAGTTCTCGTATTACAAAGAGTTCTGGTCGCAACTAAAACCGGGATACGATTACTTCGAACAAACGCGTAAGCCACCAACTGTTTCCGTCGTCGATGGCCGTTATGTTATCAGCAAGCCGTTGAGTCACGAAGTCGTTCAGCCGCAGCTGGCATCAAACTACGCGCTCCCCGAGACAAAATAATGCCCACTCGCCTGGCATAATCTTTTGCCAGGTTTCATTGCCGGTTAACGGCTGTGTGGCAATCACGGTGACCACATCATTGGGTGTGGTCTCTGAGCTAAAATCGATTTCCACATCCTGATCCAGCAACGTCGCTACGCCAAATGGCGCACGCCGCGTGATCCAAAACAGGTTGGTCGAACAGAAGGCCATCACATAACGCCCGTCAGATAGCAGCATGTTGAAGACGCCCTTCTCCCGCAGTTCACCTGCCAGCATCGCGATATATTTAAATACTGCCGTCATATTGCCAGGCGTGCGTGGATAACGCTCGGTCAGTTTATGCAGCAGCCAGCAAAACGCTTTTTCGCTGTCGGTTTCGCCGACCGGACGGAAATTACCAGTTTCCAGCGATTTATAGCCGCTGAGCTGGCCGTTATGGGCGTATGTCCAGTTACGTCCCCACAGCTCTCGCGTAAAGGGGTGGGTATTTTCCAATGCCACTTCGCCACGGTTCGCCTGACGAATATGGGCAATCACAGAACAGGATTTGATGGGATAGTCTTGTACCAGTTTGGCGATAGGCGAATTAAAGCTGGGTTGCGGATCTTTAAACGTACGGCAGCCCTTACCTTCATAAAACGTAATACCCCAGCCGTCTTTGTGCGGACCGGTACCTCCGCCGCGCTGAACCAGCCCGGTGAAGCTAAAGCAGATATCGGTTGGCACATTGGCGCTCATCCCGAGCAGTTCGCACATACATCACCTACCTTAAAACCGTGAATTGCCTGATGGCGCTGCGCTTATCAGGCCTACGTGGCGCTCATGTAGGCCGGATACGGCTTCAGCCACCATCCGGCAATCGTCTTCTTATGGTTTAACCATCTCTTTTTCGATCAACTGGATCAGGATATGGATCACTTTGATATGAATTTCCTGAATACGGTCAGCGTAGCCAAAGTGCGGCACGCGAATTTCAATATCTGCACTGCCGGCCATTTTACCGCCATCTTTGCCGGTCAGGGTGATGACTTTCATTCCCTTCTCACGCGCCGCAGCAATCGCTTTAATCACGTTACCGGAGTTACCCGAAGTGGAGATGCCTAACAGGACATCGCCCTCGCGGCCCACGGCTTCCACGTAGCGGGAGAATACATAATCGTAACCGAAATCGTTGCTGACGCAGGAGATATGGCTGACGTCAGAGATAGCGATCGCCGGGTAGCCCGGACGGTTTTCGCGATAGCGTCCGGTCAGCTCTTCGGCGAAGTGCATCGCGTCGCAATGGGAGCCGCCGTTACCGCAAGAAAGTACCTTACCGCCGGCTTTGAAGCTGTCTGCCAACAGGACCGCCGCGCGTTGAATGGCGTGAATATTGGCGTCATCTTTAAGAAAATTAGCCAGCGTTTCCGCCGCTTCGCTCAGTTCGTTACGAATAAGATCCTGGTACATGAGGATATCCTTCAGCATGAATGTAAATGACAAGATGCAGTGTACCGGATAGCGCTACCAGCGAGAAGTACAAGCCACAGGAATGGCTGTCGCTTTTGATTTTTTGTGCCGGTTAAAACAACAACAATGTGAGCTTTGTTGTAATTATTTTGTAAACACATTGCTAAAAGAATTCACATCCACTACAACCATATCATCACAAGTGGTCAGACCTCCTACAAGCAAGGGAGCTTTTCGTTATGATGATTTTGAGTATTATCGCTACGGTTGTTCTGCTCAGCGTTCTGTTTTATCACCGCGTGAGCTTATTCCTCAGCAGCTTAATTTTGCTCGCCTGGACGGCCGCGCTTGGCGTGGCTGGCCTGTGGTCAGTCTGGCTGCTGGTTCCTCTGGCCATTATCCTCGTACCGTTTAACTTTACGCCGATGCGCAAATCCATGATCTCTGCGCCGGTGTTCCGCGGTTTCCGTAAAGTCATGCCGCCGATGTCACGCACCGAGAAAGAAGCGATTGATGCCGGTACGACCTGGTGGGAAGGCGACCTGTTCCAGGGCAAGCCAGACTGGAAAAAACTGCATAACTATCCTCAGCCGCATCTGACTGCTGAAGAACAAGCGTTTATTGATGGCCCGGTGGAAGAAGCGTGCCGCATGGCGAACGACTTCCAGATCACTCACGAACTCGCGGATCTGCCGCCGGAACTGTGGGCGTATCTGAAAGAACACCGCTTCTTCGCGATGATCATTAAGAAAGAGTACGGCGGGCTGGAATTCTCCGCCTATGCTCAGGCTCGCGTTCTGCAGAAACTCTCCGGCGTTTCCGGTATCCTGGCGATCACCGTTGGCGTACCTAACTCATTAGGCCCAGGCGAACTGCTGCAGCATTACGGCACCGAAGAGCAGAAGAACCATTACCTGCCGCGTCTGGCACGTGGTCAGGAGATCCCATGCTTTGCCCTGACCAGTCCGGAAGCGGGTTCCGACGCAGGCGCGATCCCTGATACCGGCGTGGTTTGTATGGGCGACTGGCAGGGCCAGCAGGTGCTGGGTATGCGCCTGACCTGGAACAAACGCTATATCACGCTGGCGCCTATCGCTACCGTGCTGGGTCTGGCATTTAAACTCTCCGACCCGGAAAAACTGCTGGGTGGCGAAGAAGATCTTGGCATTACCTGTGCGCTGATCCCAACCTCAACGCCAGGCGTACAAATTGGACGTCGTCACTTCCCGCTGAACGTGCCGTTCCAGAACGGCCCGACGCTGGGCAAAGATGTCTTTGTTCCAATTGATTACATTATCGGCGGCCCAAAAATGGCCGGTCAGGGCTGGCGCATGCTGGTGGAATGCCTGTCCGTAGGACGCGGTATTACCCTGCCGTCTAACTCGACGGGCGGTGTGAAATCGGTCGCAATGGCCACCGGTGCGTATGCGCACATTCGTCGCCAGTTCAAAATCTCTATTGGTAAGATGGAAGGTATTGAAGAGCCGTTGGCACGTATTGCGGGTAACGCCTACGTGATGGACGCTGCGGCGTCGCTGATAACCTACGGTATTATGCTGGGTGAAAAACCGGCGGTGCTGTCGGCCATCGTGAAGTATCACTGTACCCACCGCGGGCAGCAGTCAATCATCGATGCAATGGATATCACTGGCGGTAAAGGCATTATGCTTGGGGAAAGCAACTTCCTCGCCCGTGCTTATCAAGGTGCGCCAATCGCTATTACCGTTGAAGGTGCCAACATTCTGACCCGTAGCATGATGATCTTCGGTCAGGGTGCGATTCGCTGCCATCCATATGTTCTGGAAGAGATGGCGGCGGCGCAGAGTAACGATGTGAATGCCTTCGACAAACTGCTGTTCAAACACATTGGTCACGTCGGCAGTAACAAAGTGCGTAGCTTCTGGCTTGGCCTGACGCGTGGTTTAACCAGCAGCACGCCAACTGGCGATGCGACCAAACGTTACTACCAGCACCTGAACCGTCTGAGCGCCAACCTGGCACTGCTTTCGGATGTGTCCATGGCCGTACTGGGCGGTAGCCTGAAGCGCCGTGAACGTATCTCCGCGCGTCTGGGCGATGTGTTAAGTCAGCTGTATCTGGCCTCCGCGGTGCTGAAGCGTTATGACGATGAAGGCCGTAATGAAGCAGACCTGCCGCTGGTCCACTGGGGCGTTCAGGATGCGTTGTACAAAGCGGAACAGGCGATGGACGACCTGCTGAAAAACTTCCCGAACCGTCTGGTCGCAGGCTTGCTTAATGTGGTTATCTTCCCTACCGGTCGCCACTACCATGCACCGTCTGACAAGCTGGATCATAAAGTCGCGAAGATTTTGCAGGTTCCAAGCGCCACCCGTTCTCGTCTTGGTCGCGGTCAGTACCTGACGCCAAGCGAACACAACCCGGTTGGCTTACTGGAAGAGGCGCTGCTGGATGTGATTGCAGCCGACCCTATCCACCAGCGGATCTGCAAAGAGCTGGGTAAAAACCTGCCGTTTACCCGCCTGGATGAACTGGCGCACAATGCGCTGGCCAAAGGGCTGATTGATAAAGACGAAGCCGCAATTCTGGTGAAAGCCGAGGCGAGTCGTCTGCGCAGCATTAACGTGGATGACTTTGAACCCGAGGCGCTGGCGACTCAGCCGGTAAAGTTGCCAGAGAAGGTGCGTAAGGTCGAAGCAGCATAACGCTAACGCACAACGTTCAGCCCCGCTCAATGCGGGGCTTTTTATTGCCACATTTTCGTTAAGGCTCATGCTACAGTGTCAAAATGCTGTTCAACGAGGAGCCTCGATCGTGCCAGGTTTAAAAATTACGCTGCTGCAACAACCGCTGATCTGGATGGATGGCCCGGCCAACCTGCGCCATTTCGACCGCCAACTGGAAACCGTCACCGGGCGTGACGTTATTGTGTTGCCCGAGATGTTTACCAGCGGATTTGCGATGGAAGCGGCAAACAAATCGTTGCCGCAAGAGGAAGTTGTAAGCTGGATGCGTAGCAAAGCGCAGCAGACGAATGCCCTGATAGCAGGTAGCGCGGCGATACAGTCTGAACGGGGGCCGGTGAATCGTTTTTTGCTGGTTGAACCCGAAGGCACCGTGCATCTCTATGACAAACGCCATCTGTTCCGTATGGCGGATGAGCATCAGCATTATCAGGCAGGTGAAGAGCGCATCATCTTTGAATGGCGTGGTTGGCGCATTCTGCCGTTGGTCTGTTATGACTTGCGTTTTCCGGTGTGGTCGCGTAACCGCAACGACTACGACCTCGCCTTGTACGTTGCCAACTGGCCCGCACCGCGCTCGCTGCACTGGCAGATTCTGCTCACCGCACGGGCGATTGAGAACCAGGCTTATGTAGCAGGATGTAACCGCGTGGGCACTGACGGTAACGGCCATCATTATCGCGGTGACAGCCGGGTGATTAATCCGCAGGGTGAGATTATTGCCACCGCCGAGCCGCATCAGGCCACACGTATTGACGCTGAGTTGTCACTCTCGGCGCTACGCGAGTATCGCGAGAAGTTTCCCGCCTGGCAGGATGCTGACGCTTTCATCCTGTAGAGTTTGCCTTCCCTCCCGCCACGGACCATGTATCCACGGCGGGATTGTTTCACTCCGTAACCAACCGCAAAACAAATTCGCGTGGCGACATGCATCGGGCAACGTATTCTGCAAGGGATAATCACTCGTCACCAGCGAGTGGCAGACAATGTCGATAATTCCCTTATCAGGATTTCAATAATGAAAAACTTCGTACGCATGACTTTGCTGGCAGTTACCGTGGCTGGCGCTTCTTTTAGCTCGCTTGCAGCAACCACATCTAATGTTCCGGCTCCGGCCCAGGATCCGGTCGTTCAACACCTTAAGTTGACCAACGACCAGGTGGCGCAGATTAAAAAACTGCACCAGCAGCTTGAAACCAATGTCAGTCAGATTTCAGTGAAAGACGTTAAAGACGGCGCGCTAATTGACGTCATCAAGTCCGGGAAATGGGATGAAGCAGCCGTCAAAAAACAGCTTTCGGCGTTCAGCAACATCGAACAACAGGCGCGTTATTACCGCGTGAAATACTACTTTGACCTGAACAAAGTGCTGACCCCAGAACAGCGCCAGCAGGTGCAAAAAGATAACGCACAGACGCTGAGCGAGTAACAGCAAGGCCTGCAATAACATATGGTTGCAGGCTTTTATTTTTTTGGGCAGTAAAAACGACGAAAGCCTGAATCATTTCTGATTCAGGCTTTCTGAATAGTGGCGGAATGGACGGGACTCGAACCCGCGACCCCCTGCGTGACAGGCAGGTATTCTAACCAACTGAACTACCACTCCGCGTTGTGTTCCGCTTGGGAACGAAGCGAATATTACGGATTGCCTCGCGCCTCGTCAACGCTTTTTCTCACGTTTTTTAATCGTTTGCTGCAAAAATCACCCGAATGACCATTTCTGTACTGTAAATACCAGAACTAGGCCCGCCAGAGGCAACTTCCGCCCTTCTTCTGTACCAGGTCAAGGCGCGACTCATGGGCTGCCAGCTCTTCATCAGTGGCGAAAACAACGCGTAATTTACTGGACTGACGCACAATGCGCTGGATCCCCGTATCATTCTGCTGCTGGCTGTCACCTTCCATTGAGAACGCCATGGTGGTCTGCCCACCGGTCATCATCAGATAAACGTCGGCCAGAATCTGGGCATCGAGCAATGCGCCGTGCAGGGTACGCTTGCTGTTGTCTATCTCATAGCGCGAGCATAACGCATCAAGGCTGTTACGCTTGCCAGGAAACATTTTCCTCGCCAACGCCAGGCTATCGGTCACTTTACAGAAGGTGTTCGTCTTCGGGATATCGCGATGGAGTTTCGCGAATTCGTAATCCATAAAGCCGATATCAAACGATGCGTTATGGATAACCAGCTCCGCGCCACGGATATAGTCGAGAAACTCATCGGCAACATCGGCGAACGTGGGTTTATCAAGCAGGAATTCATCGGCGATTCCGTGTACGCCAAACGCTTCCGGGTCCACCAGCCGATCCGGCTTCAGGTAAACGTGGAAGTTATTTCCGGTCAGGCGGCGGTTCACCACTTCAACCGCACCGATCTCAATGATCTTGTGGCCTTCGTAGTGGGCGCCAATCTGGTTCATACCGGTGGTTTCGGTATCGAGGACTACCTGTCGTGTAATTCCAGTGCTCATAACGGTCATTTATGTCAGACTTATCGTTTGATTTCGATTTGCTAAAACAGGAAGTCTACCAGAGATGCTTAAACAGGTAGAAATTTTCACCGACGGTTCATGCCTGGGAAATCCAGGGCCAGGTGGTTACGGGGCGATTTTACGCTATCGCGGGCGCGAAAAAACCTTTAGCGAAGGCTACAACCTCACTACCAATAATCGCATGGAGCTGATGGCGGCAATCGTTGCGCTGGAAGCCCTGAAAGAACAGTGTGAAGTGATACTCAGCACGGACAGCCAGTATGTGCGTCAGGGCATTACGCAGTGGATCCACAACTGGAAAAAGCGCGGCTGGAAAACCGCAGATAAAAAACCGGTGAAGAACGTCGATCTGTGGAAACGTCTGGATGCCGCGCTGGGGCCGCACCAAATCAAATGGGAATGGGTTAAAGGGCACGCGGGTCATCCGGAAAACGAACGCTGCGATGAGCTTGCTCGTGCTGCGGCAATGAGTCCCACCCAGGATGATGTTGGGTATCAGGCAGAGTCTTAAGCATCTGGCTTGCGGTATTGTCGGGTTGCCCCAACGGCCTGGCGGATGCGTGCCTTACTTTTACTTTGTTTCATCGGATTGAGCGTAAGCGGAATTGTTCGCTTGCGCGCGACAACCAACTGCAAACAGCCTAGTGCCGGAATATGCGCACTTAACATTTTACCGCCCTGCTTCGCCCAGGGCAGCACGTGGAACCGGCTATAGTGCAGCACCTCAAAATTCAGCAAAGAGAGCCAATCCAACTGGCGCGTCAGGGTAAACATCCGGCTGTTGTAAGGCGGTGTTTTACGTAGCACTGGCACCAGCTTACGCAACCCCATCAGGCTAACCGGGTTAAACCCGCTCAGTATTAACCAGCCATCATCAATCAGTACCCGGTCGGCTTCACGCAATAAGCGATGCGGATCGGCGCACCACGGTAGTGTATGCGCCAACAGGCAAACATCCACGGATTTATCGGCAAAAGGAAGGTGTAAAGGATCGGCTGTGACCTGCATGGGCGAACCTTGCAAAGAAACATTTACCTGATGAGAAACCGCGCACGCTTCAGAATCGATTTCTGCGCTTAAATTGCCAATCTTAAGCAGATGAAAACCGTACATTTTTGCGAACCACGGGTTAAGCTGATACTCCAGCGCCTCACGATAGTGTTCGCCCCAGGGCATATCATCCCAGCTAACGGGCGCTACGACAGTTTGAGGGATCCTTGCCGGTTTCATCACAACCTTCCGTTACGCATTGAGAGGTAATTTATGAATCTTAACAGTATTCCCGCATTTCAGGACAATTACATCTGGGTCCTGACAAATAATGAAAATCGTTGCCTGATTGTTGATCCGGGCGAAGCCGTTCCCGTTTTGAAAGCCATTGCAGAATATCACTGGGTGCCAGAGGCCATTCTCCTCACCCATCACCATCAGGATCACGTTGGCGGTGTGAAAGAACTTTTGCAACATTTCCCACAATTAGTGGTTTACGGACCGGCTGAAACGCAAGATAAGGGAACGACCCATATAGTCAAAGATGGCGATATTGCACTCGTTTTAGGGCATGAATTTAAAGTAATTGCCACGCCGGGTCACACTTTAGGACATATCTGTTACTTTAGCCAACCTTACCTATTTTGTGGCGATACGCTCTTTTCAGGCGGCTGTGGCAGACTATTTGAAGGTACAGCTTCACAGATGTATCAATCACTTAATAAATTAAGTGCGCTTCCTGATGATACATTGATCTGCTGCGCCCATGAGTACACATTAGCAAACATGAAGTTTGCCTTAAGCATTCTGCCGCACGATTCGTTTATTAATGATTATTATCGTAAAGTTAATGAGTTACGGGTAAAAAAACAAATGACGCTACCCGTAATTCTGAAAAATGAGCGACGAAATAATCTTTTTTTAAGAACAGAAGATATTGATTTAATTAACGAAATAAACAAAGAAACAATATTGCAACAACCTGAAGAGCGTTTTGCCTGGTTAAGGTCAAAGAAAGATACGTTCTGACAATTCCGGGTTGCCTTTTGAAAACTTCGCCGTTATGATCGGTCGTCTTTTAAGCAACTATTGACACACACATGAAGGCAAAAGCGATATTACTCGCCTCTGTCCTGCTTGTTGGGTGCCAGAATACTGGTAACGTCCAACAGCACGCACAGAGCCTTTCTGCAGCTGGTCAAGGGGAAGCAGGAAAGTTTACAAGTCAGGCGCGATGGATGGACGATGGAACATCTATCGCTGCTGATCAGGATTTGTGGGCTTTCATTGGTGACGAGCTAAAGATGGGAATTCCGGAAAACAACCGGATTCGCGAACAAAAACAGAAGTATTTACGCAATAAGAGCTATCTCCACGATGTAACTTTACGGGCAGAGCCGTATATGTACTGGATAGCCGGGCAAGTTAAGAAACGTAACATGCCTATGGAACTGGTACTACTACCCATAGTGGAGAGCGCTTTTGATCCTCACGCAACGTCTGGCGCCAATGCCGCAGGTATTTGGCAGATCATTCCGAGCACGGGGCGCAATTATGGTTTAAAACAGACCCGCAATTATGATGCACGTCGCGACATTGTGGCTTCCACCACTGCCGCGCTGGACATGATGCAGCGTCTGAACAAGATGTTTGATGGCGACTGGCTGCTGACTGTTGCCGCGTATAATAGCGGTGAAGGTCGTGTCATGAAGGCAATCAAAACGAACAAAGCTCGTGGTAAACCCACTGACTTCTGGTCGTTGCCATTGCCTCAGGAAACGAAGCTATACGTGCCCAAAATGCTGGCATTGAGCGATATACTCAAAAACAGCAAACGCTATGGCGTGCGTCTGCCAACTACAGACGAAAGCCGCGCGTTGGCACGTGTTCGCCTGAGTAGCCCGGTTGAGATGGCTCAGGTTGCCGATATGGCGGGTATTTCCGTCAGCAAGCTGAAGACCTTCAATGCAGGTGTGAAAGGCTCCACGTTGGGTGCCAGCGGTCCGCAATACGTGATGGTACCAAAGAAGCATGCAGAGAAGCTGCGTGAGTCTTTGGCTTCCGGCGAAATTGCAGCCGTACAGTCAACGCTGGTTGCGGATAACACGCCGCTGAACAGCCGTAGCTACAAAGTTCGCTCTGGCGATACGCTTTCCGGCGTCGCTGCACGTCTTGGCGTGAGCACGAAGGATCTGCAGCAGTGGAATAATCTGCGTGGATCATCGCTGAAAGTGGGCCAAAGCCTGACCGTAGGTGCGGGTACCAGCGCGCAGCGGTTGGCTAATAACAGCGATAGCATCACCTATCGTGTGCGTAAAGGCGACTCGCTGTCGAGCATTGCCAAACGCCACGGGGTTAACATCAAGGATGTGATGCGCTGGAACAACGATACGGACAATCTGCAGCCAGGCGATCAGCTCACGTTGTTTGTGAAAAACAACGGCATGCCGGACTCCTGATAGCATTGTAGAAATGAAGGCACTGGCTTCCCCCCAGTGCCTTTTTTATTTATCCCGCTTTATGCGCCTCAACCATGATCGTGTCGCTGGTAAACGAGCCATCTTCCTGCAACGCAAAGTAGGTTTTCACTTCAACAGAAGCACTCTGTTGGTAAACACGAATCGCGTCGCTCAACGCTGCAGGCGTGCGCATCCGCGCCACCCACGAACTGAACTCCAGCGGCAGACGGTCAGTTAACAACGTATCGGCAATCAGATTGGCATCATTGATTAACGACAACCACTCTCCGCTGGAATAGTTGCGTACGTGTGAGGTATCACGTAACGCCTCCACGGTTTGCAACCAGATATCACGGACCGGATGGCCTGGCGACATCACATCCATCACAATCAGCACACCGCCGGGCTTCAGAACGCGGTTCACTTCCCTCAGCGCGCGCCCGACATCATGCCAGTGATGCGCGGAATAGCGGCTAATCACCACATCAAATACGTTATCTTCAAATGGCAGGCTTTCAGCATACCCCTGCCGTGTGGCGATATTTTCCAGACCTCGGTCTTTTGCCGCCTCAGCAACCACTTCAAGCATCTGCGACGATAAATCATAAGCCACGACCTGTTGTACGTGTTGCGCAGCCACAAAGCTGGCGTGCCCCGCTCCACATCCCATATCCAGTACCCGTGCCTGTGGAAAAGCAGACAGCCTTTCCGCCAGTCGTTGTAAATCACGACCCGTAGCATGTACGGTGCTGGTTAAATAGGCATTAGCCTGAGAGCCAAACTGCTTTTCGACGTTGTCATGGTGGGAGCGTGTTGTCATTGTGTTGTCCTTCGGTTGTTGTGAAATATGAAGAGCAGCACCATCACAGGCCTGCCCTACGGCAGACCTGACACACCGTTATTGTTCAGGTTTGCCGGGACTGAATTCAACGAGTAGCGGGTTGTGGTCAGATGCGCGGGTGACCAGCACAGAGGCTTCACTCACGTTCAGACCGCGATAGAACACAAAATCGAGAGGACGACCAAACGCGCGGCGGCGCTGATCGTCAGTAAAGCGTACCTGGCGCAGTGACATTTCACGCGCAAAGCGGTACAGCGCATTCATCCGTCGACGGCTCCAGGCATTAAAATCGCCGGCCATGATCACCGGACCGCTGTGATGAGCAATCTGATCGCCAATCGGAAGTAACTGCTTGCTATAGACATCAACGCCAAGGCTAAAGTTAACCGCGTGGATATTCACCACCATTAATAGCCGAGTGTCAGGCAATGGGTACACCGTCACCAGCGCCGATTTCGCCAGCCGTAAAATCGGCTCACGCTCGCGCAATGGGCAGCAGTAAACGGGGTGGGCGGAGGAAAGCGTCATGACGCCAGAGGGATGCTGGGGCAGCACAAAGGCCGGAACCTGATCGGCAGCAAGATAGTTAGCGGTCGCAAACTGCACCAGTTCTGGCGTGGTTTGCGCTTCCTGCAATAACACCAGATGCGCGTCTTTGCCAAAATTCTTCAACACCGACTGCCATTCTGCCCGTTGTTGCTTAAAAATATTCCACACCAGCACGCGAATGCGATCTTCACTGCTTAACGGCACGCCTGCAGGTAATGCCTGGCCGATATGCGCAAATGACCCAGGCGGTAAAATCCGCTCAACGGGCTGTCCGGCAACATAGCGCATGGCATAGGTGTTTTTTCGCACTTTAGACTTTCAAACCTCTATAACGTCAACCAGCCCGCAGCCGGACTGGTTCTTCTGTTATAGGGACTTTAGCACTCACTTTCAACGAACAATTACAGTTTGTTTTGTAAGTGGGTACTTACATCAATGAATTATCCCAATACTACCCGCGCCGGTTTATCCAGGCGACCGCTGATACTCATCAGTAAAAAAGCGACCAGAACAATCAGCGCGCCAATCCACGGAGTCTGTGCTAAACCATAATGCTCTACCGTTTGTCCGCCAATTACAGAGCCAAGCGCAATGCCAATATTAAACGCAGCAATATTCAGACCTGATGCCACATCCACCGCATTTGGGGTAAATTGTTCCGCTTTCTGTACCACGTAAACCTGCAACCCCGGTACGTTACCAAAGGCAAAGATCCCCATCACCAAAATGGTAGCCAGCGCGGCGTACTGCGTGGAGGCCGTCAGTTGGAAAACCATCAGCAGAACAAACAGCGCGGCGAAGATAAATTTCAGCGCCGGGACAGCACCATGTTTATCCGCCAGCTTACCTCCCCAGATATTACCGATAGCGACCGATACGCCATAGCCCAGTAAGATCCAGCTTACCGCTGCCGGCGAAAAGCCAGCCAGGTCCTGCATCATAGGAGCCAGGAAGGTGAATGCAGTGAAGACACCACCGTAACCCAGTGCCGTAACCGCGTAGATAAGCAACAGGCGCGGATGGGTTAACACCTTTACCTGATCACGAATGCTGGCGGCCGCCCGACCCGGAATGTTGGCCGGGATCAGCAGTTGGCTGCTAATCAGTGCAATCACACCCAACAGAGATACAGCAAGGAAAGTCTCGCGCCAGCCAAAGTGCTGACCGATAAACGTACCCAACGGCACGCCCGTCACCAGCGCCACCGTTAAGCCGCCAAACATAATGGCGATGGCGGAAGCGGCTTTCTCTTTTGGCACCAGGCTTGTCGCGATGGTAGAACCAATCGAGAAGAATACGCCGTGTGCCAGGCCTGTCAGCAGGCGGGCGACAATGAGTGTCATATACCCGGGTGCCTGCCATGCCAGCAAATTCCCCGCCGTAAACAGAACCATCAGCGCAACCAACAGTTGCTTACGTGGCAGACGTCCGGTCAGGGCAGTCAATACTGGCGCCCCGATCGCGACACCCAGCGCATAGATTGAAACCAGCATCCCGGCAGAAGGTAAAGAGATCGCCAGTTGTTCAGCAATGGTCGGCACCAGGCCGACAATCACAAATTCAGTCGTGCCAATAGCGAAGGCACTTATTGTGAGTGCAAATAAAGCGAGAGGCATAAATAGCTCCATATCATCAATAATCAGATGACACGTAGTATGCCGGGATGTTTTAATGACAAAAATATTCAAAATCTCAATATAATTTTGCTTCAGGTGCAAAAATGAAAGCGACATCCGATGAACTTGCGATTTTTGTAGCCGTAGTTGAAAGCGGTAGCTTTAGCCGGGCGGCAGAACAGCTTGGACAAGCCAATTCCGCGGTCAGTCGGGCAGTAAAAAAGCTGGAGATGAAACTGGGCGTCAGTTTGCTGAATCGCACAACCCGACAGCTAAGCCTGACTGAAGAAGGAGAGCGTTACTTCAGACGTGTGCAGCAGGTACTGCAGGAAATGGCAGCTGCAGAAATGGAAATCATCGAGTCGCGTAATACTCCGCGCGGTCTGCTACGTATCGATGCGGCAACACCGGTGATGTTGCATTTCCTGATGCCCCTGATCAAACCTTTCCGTGAGCGCTATCCCGAGATGACGTTGTCGCTGGTTTCCTCAGAGACATTTATCAATCTTATTGAACGAAAAGTGGATGTTGCGATACGTGCCGGTGCCTTGACTGACTCAAGTCTGCGCGCACGTCCACTCTTTACCAGCTACCGCAAGATTATTGCTTCACCTGACTATATTGCCCGCTTCGGTAAGCCAGAGACTGTTGAAGAGTTAAAGCAGCATCTGTGTCTGGGGTTTTCTGAACCCATTTCGCTCAATACATGGCCCATTGCCTGTAGTGACGGACAATTACATGAGGTTGAGTGCGGCCTGTCTTCGAACAGTGGCGAAACGCTGAAGCAGCTTTGCCTGAACGGCAACGGTATTGCTTGTCTTTCAGATTATATGATTGATAAGGAGATCGCTCAGGGTAAGCTGGTCGAATTGATGGCGGATAAACGGCTGCCAGTCGAGATGCCTTTCAGCGCGGTGTATTACAGCGATCGTGCCGTCAGTACTCGTATTCGGGCATTCATCGATTTTTTAAGTGAATATATAAGAACAGCTCCCGAAGGAGCTGTAAAAGAGGGTTAAAGGCACAGAGGGGTCAGGCAATTAATCCCACTCAGGCGCCAGACCTTCCGGGCTAACCAGGCGGTCGTTGCAATCCAGAGCAGCGATTGCCGCTTTGTCTTCCGCATCAAGGTGCAGTTCCAGCGCCAGCAGGTTGCTTGCCAGGTTTTCACGCTTGGTAGAAGAAGGGATCACAGAGTAACCTTCCCCCATCGCCCATGCCAGAATCACCTGGGCCGGCGTCGCGTTATGTTTAGCCGCAATGCCAGCAATCACTTCATCTTTCAGCGCCTTACCGTAAGCCAGCGTCATGTATGAGGTGATGTGGATACCGTGCTCTTTCGCCCAGTCAACAACCTTACGGCTTTGCAGATATGGAGATAACTCAATCTGGTTAGTCGCAATATTCTCTGCACCCACAGCAGCAATAGCTTTTTCCATCAATGGGATAGTGAAGTTAGAGATACCAATTTCACGAGTCAGCCCTTGCTCTTTAGCTTCGAGCAATGCTTGCATAAATTCCTCAACAGATACAGCATCTCCTGGAGATGGCCAGTGGATCAGCGCCAGATCAACATAATCTGTACGCAGTTTCTTCAGGCTTTCTTTCAGACTTGGGATCAGTTTTTCTTTGCTGAGATTTTCAATCCAGATCTTGGTGGTGATGTACAGTTCGTTACGCGGTACGCCGCTTTCGGCAATCGCCTGACCAACAGCCGCTTCATTATCATAGATTTGTGCAGTGTCGACAGCACGGTAGCCCAGATCAAGCGCCGTTTTAACAGAAGCGATAACCACGTCGTCTTTCAGGCGGAAAGTACCTAAACCAAATGCAGGGATTGTCATAGAATTCCTCTTTTTAATCACAATGTTCGTTAACTGAGGGGATTATGACCTTCTGCTCTTTATAGAAAAAGAGCGAACAATGCAGAGGATTTTTGCGAATTCAGCAATAATAAAGTTACAGGCAAAGAAAAAGCCCTGAGCAAATGCTCAGGGCTCTTAATAAGTGGCGGAACGGACGGGACTCGAACCCGCGACCCCCTGCGTGACAGGCAGGTATTCTAACCAACTGAACTACCGCTCCACCGAATTTCTTTGTCACTACCCGGATTATTCATCCCGGTTTACTGCAATTTGATGCCTGGCAGTTCCCTACTCTCGCATGGGGAGACCCCACACTACCATCGGCGCTACGGCGTTTCACTTCTGAGTTCGGCATGGGGTCAGGTGGGACCACCGCGCTACAGCCGCCAGGCAAATTCTGTTTATCAGACCGCTTCTGCGTTCTGATGTAATCTGTATCAAGCTGAATCTGATGTCTCTTCGCCAAAACATCTTCGGCGTTGTAAGGTTAAGCCTCACGGTTCATTAGTATCGGTTAGCTCAATGTATCGCTACACTTACACACCCGACCTATCAACGTCGTCGTCTTCAACGTTCCTTCAGGAGACTTATAGTCTCAGGGAGAACTCATCTCGGGGCAAGTTTCGTGCTTAGATGCTTTCAGCACTTATCTCTTCCGCATTTAGCTACCGGGCAATGCCATTGGCATGACAACCCGAACACCAGTGATGCGTCCACTCCGGTCCTCTCGTACTAGGAGCAGCCCCCCTCAATTCTCCAGCGCCCACGGCAGATAGGGACCGAACTGTCTCACGACGTTCTAAACCCAGCTCGCGTACCACTTTAAATGGCGAACAGCCATACCCTTGGGACCTACTTCAGCCCCAGGATGTGATGAGCCGACATCGAGGTGCCAAACACCGCCGTCGATATGAACTCTTGGGCGGTATCAGCCTGTTATCCCCGGAGTACCTTTTATCCGTTGAGCGATGGCCCTTCCATTCAGAACCACCGGATCACTAAGACCTGCTTTCGCACCTGCTCGAGCCGTCACTCTCGCAGTCAAGCTAGCTTATGCCTTTGCACTAACCTCCTGATGTCCGACCAGGATTAGCTAACCTTCGTGCTCCTCCGTTACTCTTTAGGAGGAGACCGCCCCAGTCAAACTACCCACCAGACACTGTCCGCAACCCGGATTACGGGTCCACGTTAGAACACCAGCCATTAAAGGGTGGTATTTCAAGGTTGGCTCCATGCAGACTGGCGTCCACACTTCAAAGCCTCCCACCTATCCTACACATCAAGGACCAGTGTTCAGTGTCAAGCTATAGTAAAGGTTCACGGGGTCTTTCCGTCTTGCCGCGGGTACACTGCATCTTCACAGCGAGTTCAATTTCACTGAGTCTCGGGTGGAGACAGCCTGGCCATCATTACGCCATTCGTGCAGGTCGGAACTTACCCGACAAGGAATTTCGCTACCTTAGGACCGTTATAGTTACGGCCGCCGTTTACCGGGGCTTCGATCAAGAGCTTCTCCTTACGGATAACCCCATCAATTAACCTTCCGGCACCGGGCAGGCGTCACACCGTATACGTCCACTTTCGTGTTTGCACAGTGCTGTGTTTTTAATAAACAGTTGCAGCCAGCTGGTATCTTCGACTGATTTCAGCTCCATGAGTAAATCACTTCACCTACATATCAGCGTGCCTTCTCCCGAAGTTACGGCACCATTTTGCCTAGTTCCTTCACCCGAGTTCTCTCAAGCGCCTTGGTATTCTCTACCTGACCACCTGTGTCGGTTTGGGGTACGATTTCGTGTTACCTGATGCTTAGAGGCTTTTCCTGGAAGCAGGGCATTTGTTACTTCAGCACCGTAGTGCCTCGTCATCACACCTCAGCGTTAAAAAGGTACCGGATTTACCTGGAACCTCCGCCTACATGCTTAAACCGGGACAACCGTCGCCCGGCTAACATAGCCTTCTCCGTCCCCCCTTCGCAGTAACACCAAGTACAGGAATATTAACCTGTTTCCCATCGACTACGCCTTTCGGCCTCGCCTTAGGGGTCGACTCACCCTGCCCCGATTAACGTTGGACAGGAACCCTTGGTCTTCCGGCGTGCGGGTTTTTCACCCGCATTATCGTTACTTATGTCAGCATTCGCACTTCTGATACCTCCAGCATGCCTCACGACACACCTTCAACGGCTTACAGAACGCTCCCCTACCCAACAACACATAGTGTCGCTGCCGCAGCTTCGGTGCACAGTTTAGCCCCGTTACATCTTCCGCGCAGGCCGACTCGACCAGTGAGCTATTACGCTTTCTTTAAATGATGGCTGCTTCTAAGCCAACATCCTGGCTGTCTGTGCCTTCCCACATCGTTTCCCACTTAACTGTGACTTTGGGACCTTAGCTGGCGGTCTGGGTTGTTTCCCTCTTCACGACGGACGTTAGCACCCGCCGTGTGTCTCCCGTGATAACATTCTTCGGTATTCGCAGTTTGCATCGGGTTGGTAAGTCGGGATGACCCCCTAGCCGAAACAGTGCTCTACCCCCGAAGATGAATTCACGAGGCGCTACCTAAATAGCTTTCGGGGAGAACCAGCTATCTCCCGGTTTGATTGGCCTTTCACCCCCAGCCACAAGTCATCCGCTAATTTTTCAACATTAGTCGGTTCGGTCCTCCAGTTAGTGTTACCCAACCTTCAACCTGCCCATGGCTAGATCACCGGGTTTCGGGTCTATACCCTGCAACTTAACGCCCAGTTAAGACTCGGTTTCCCTTCGGCTCCCCTATTCGGTTAACCTTGCTACAGAATATAAGTCGCTGACCCATTATACAAAAGGTACGCAGTCACCCCATAAAGAGGCTCCCACTGCTTGTACGTACACGGTTTCAGGTTCTTTTTCACTCCCCTCGCCGGGGTTCTTTTCGCCTTTCCCTCACGGTACTGGTTCACTATCGGTCAGTCAGGAGTATTTAGCCTTGGAGGATGGTCCCCCCATATTCAGACAGGATACCACGTGTCCCGCCCTACTCTTCGAGTTCACAACCTGTGCATTTTGGTGTACGGGACTATCACCCTGTACCGTCGGACTTTCCAGACCGTTCCACTAACACACAAGCTGATTCAGACTCTGGGCTGCTCCCCGTTCGCTCGCCGCTACTGGGGGAATCTCGGTTGATTTCTTTTCCTCGGGGTACTTAGATGTTTCAGTTCCCCCGGTTCGCTTCATTACGCTATGGATTCACGTAATGATAGTGTGTCGAAACACACTGGGTTTCCCCATTCGGAAATCGCCGGTTATAACGGTTCATATCACCTCACCGACGCTTATCGCAGATTAGCACGTCCTTCATCGCCTCTGACTGCCAGGGCATCCACCGTGTACGCTTAGTCGCTTAACCTCACAACCCGAAGATGTTTCGTAAAACATCACCGTGTTGCGAAAATTTGAGAGACTCGAACACACCGCTTTTCATTTCTTATTACGGAGAAATGAAACAGTGTGTCGTTTCAATTTTCAGCTTGATCCAGATTTTTAAAGAGCAAATATCTCAAACGTCACCCGAAGGTAAGTTTTGAGATATTAAGGCCGGCGACTTTCACTCACACAAACCAGCAAGTGGCGTCCCCTAGGGGATTCGAACCCCTGTTACCGCCGTGAAAGGGCGGTGTCCTGGGCCTCTAGACGAAGGGGACGTGTCAGTCTCAATCGCAAGACGCCTTGCTATTTACTTTTCATCAGACAATCTGTGTGAGCACTACAAAGAACGTTTCTTTAAGGTAAGGAGGTGATCCAACCGCAGGTTCCCCTACGGTTACCTTGTTACGACTTCACCCCAGTCATGAATCACAAAGTGGTAAGCGCCCTCCCGAAGGTTAAGCTACCTACTTCTTTTGCAACCCACTCCCATGGTGTGACGGGCGGTGTGTACAAGGCCCGGGAACGTATTCACCGTGGCATTCTGATCCACGATTACTAGCGATTCCGACTTCATGGAGTCGAGTTGCAGACTCCAATCCGGACTACGACGCACTTTATGAGGTCCGCTTGCTCTCGCGAGGTCGCTTCTCTTTGTATGCGCCATTGTAGCACGTGTGTAGCCCTACTCGTAAGGGCCATGATGACTTGACGTCATCCCCACCTTCCTCCAGTTTATCACTGGCAGTCTCCTTTGAGTTCCCGACCGAATCGCTGGCAACAAAGGATAAGGGTTGCGCTCGTTGCGGGACTTAACCCAACATTTCACAACACGAGCTGACGACAGCCATGCAGCACCTGTCTCAGAGTTCCCGAAGGCACCAATCCATCTCTGGAAAGTTCTCTGGATGTCAAGAGTAGGTAAGGTTCTTCGCGTTGCATCGAATTAAACCACATGCTCCACCGCTTGTGCGGGCCCCGTCAATTCATTTGAGTTTTAACCTTGCGGCCGTACTCCCCAGGCGGTCGACTTAACGCGTTAGCTCCGGAAGCCACGCCTCAAGGGCACAACCTCCAAGTCGACATCGTTTACGGCGTGGACTACCAGGGTATCTAATCCTGTTTGCTCCCCACGCTTTCGCACCTGAGCGTCAGTCTTTGTCCAGGGGGCCGCCTTCGCCACCGGTATTCCTCCAGATCTCTACGCATTTCACCGCTACACCTGGAATTCTACCCCCTCTACAAGACTCTAGCCTGCCAGTTTCGGATGCAGTTCCCAGGTTGAGCCCGGGGATTTCACATCCGACTTGACAGACCGCCTGCGTGCGCTTTACGCCCAGTAATTCCGATTAACGCTTGCACCCTCCGTATTACCGCGGCTGCTGGCACGGAGTTAGCCGGTGCTTCTTCTGCGAGTAACGTCAATCGCTGCGGTTATTAACCACAACGCCTTCCTCCTCGCTGAAAGTACTTTACAACCCGAAGGCCTTCTTCATACACGCGGCATGGCTGCATCAGGCTTGCGCCCATTGTGCAATATTCCCCACTGCTGCCTCCCGTAGGAGTCTGGACCGTGTCTCAGTTCCAGTGTGGCTGGTCATCCTCTCAGACCAGCTAGGGATCGTCGCCTAGGTGAGCCGTTACCCCACCTACTAGCTAATCCCATCTGGGCACATCCGATGGCAAGAGGCCCGAAGGTCCCCCTCTTTGGTCTTGCGACATTATGCGGTATTAGCTACCGTTTCCAGTAGTTATCCCCCTCCATCGGGCAGTTTCCCAGACATTACTCACCCGTCCGCCACTCGTCACCCAAGGAGCAAGCTCCTCTGTGCTACCGTTCGACTTGCATGTGTTAGGCCTGCCGCCAGCGTTCAATCTGAGCCATGATCAAACTCTTCAATTTAAGTTTGATGCTCGTGAATTAAACTTCGTAATGAATTACGTGTTCACTCAGAGACTTGGTATTCATTTTTCGTCTTGCGACGTTAAGAATCCGTATCTTCGAGTGCCCACACAGATTGTCTGATAAATTGTTAAAGAGCAGTTGCGACGCGCTTTAGCGCTCTGTCGCGAGGTGGCGTATATTACGCTTTCCTCTTTCAGAGTCAACCCTCATTTTCAGGTTTCCCCCTTCAATCAACCCGGCTAGTTAGTGTGAAGTGATTCACATCCGCCGTGTCGATGGAGGCGCATTATAGGGAGTCGACTCAGGAAGACAAGCGGAAAAATGCTTTTTTGTTTCAACCGCTCACCTTTTATCCATAACGTTTACTTTTGCTGCTTTTTTATCGCCATTGGCAGGTCCGCCAGACTATTTAGCACTAAATCTGCCGCATTTTCTGCTTCCGGAGTGACTGGCTTGCCAGTGCGCACTAATACCTTCGTTCCTACATTTGCAGCTGTCGCCGCCTGCATATCTTCTATTTTATCGCCCACCATATAAGAAGCAGCCATATCGATGTGCAGAAAGTCTCGCGCAGAGATAAACATACCCGGATGCGGTTTACGGCAGTCGCAGACCTGGCGGTACTCTTCGACTGTGCCCTGCGGATGATGAGGACAATAATAGATACCATCCAGATCAACATCACGATCGGCCAATGACCAATCCATCCATTCAGTCAACGTTTCGAATTGTGCCTCGGTAAATTTGCCACGGGCAATACCAGACTGGTTCGTCACGACAATCAGCGCATAACCCATCTTTTTAAGTTCACGCATGGCATCAATAACGCCGTCGATAAATTCGAACTCGTCGATCTCATGGACGTAACCGTGGTCCACATTAATAGTGCCGTCACGGTCGAGAAAAATTGCGGGTACAGATTTTGCCACCTTTTATAGCTCCTGAATAAGGCATGTGGCTCTAGTATCGCATGTTTCGGCGGGCAAGAAAGTGCTCATCGTGCAAAGCTAGATTGATTTAGACGTCTGGATGCCTTAACATCCATCTTGTTGACGGCGTCGACCGTCCCAGACAGACGAAAATGCCACGGCTAACTTAATTACGATAATAAATAACCAATGATTAAACTTTCGAATATCACCAAAGTGTTCCAGCAGGGGACTCGCACCATTCAGGCGCTAAACAATGTCAGCCTGCATGTTCCTGCCGGGCAGATTTATGGCGTTATTGGCGCCTCCGGTGCCGGTAAAAGTACGCTCATCCGCTGCGTAAACCTGCTAGAGCGCCCCACCGAAGGCAGTGTTCAGGTCGGCGGCCAGGAGCTGACGACGCTATCTGAATCCGGGCTGACTAAAGCGCGCCGTCAAATTGGCATGATTTTCCAGCACTTTAACCTGCTCTCTTCCCGCACCGTGTTTGGCAACGTTGCGCTGCCGCTGGAACTGGATAACACACCAAAAGAAGAGATTAAACGCCGTGTAACAGAGCTGCTGGATTTAGTCGGTCTTGGCGACAAGCACGACAGCTACCCGGCCAACCTTTCCGGTGGACAAAAACAGCGTGTGGCGATCGCCCGTGCTCTGGCAAGCAATCCCAAAGTACTGCTGTGCGATGAAGCCACCAGCGCCCTTGACCCAGCAACAACCCGCTCGATTCTGGAATTGTTGAAAGACATTAACCGTCGCCTGGGTCTCACCATTCTGCTGATTACTCATGAGATGGACGTTGTAAAACGTATCTGTGACTGCGTCGCGGTCATCAGTAATGGCGAACTGATTGAGCAGGACACCGTCAGCGAAGTGTTCTCACACCCGAAAACACCACTGGCACAGAAATTTATTCAGTCCACGCTGCACCTGGATATCCCGGAAGATTATCTGGAACGGTTAAAAGCAGAGCCGCAAGCCGACAGCGTGCCGATGTTGCGTATGGAATTCACCGGTCATTCGGTCGATGCACCGCTACTCTCTGAGACGGCCCGTCGCTTTAACGTGAATAACAACATTATTAGCGCGCAGATGGATTACGCCGGCGGCGTGAAGTTCGGCATCATGCTGACTGAAATGCACGGCACACAGGAAGATACACAAGCAGCCATTAACTGGTTGCAGGAACACCATGTAAAAGTAGAGGTACTGGGTTATGTCTGAGCCGATGATGTGGCTGCTGGTTCGCGGCGTATGGGAAACGCTGGCAATGACCTTTGTGTCCGGTTTTTTTGGTTTTGTGATTGGTCTGCCGGTTGGCGTGCTGTTGTACGTCACGCGCCCGGGGCAAATCATTGAGAATGCGAAGCTCTACCGTACGCTCTCTGCACTGGTGAACATTTTCCGTTCCATCCCGTTCATCATCTTATTGGTGTGGATGATTCCGTTCACCCGCATGATCGTAGGCACCTCTATCGGACTGCAGGCCGCTATCGTCCCGCTGACCGTCGGCGCCGCGCCATTTATTGCTCGTATGGTGGAAAACGCCCTGCTGGAAATCCCGACCGGGCTGATTGAAGCCTCACGTGCGATGGGCGCTACACCGCTGCAGATTGTTCGTAAGGTATTACTGCCAGAAGCGCTGCCAGGGCTGGTCAATGCGGCCACCATCACCCTCATCACGCTGGTTGGTTACTCGGCGATGGGCGGTGCTGTCGGTGCCGGTGGTCTTGGCCAGATTGGTTATCAGTACGGCTATATTGGTTACAACGCTACCGTAATGAATACAGTACTGGTATTGCTCGTCGTTCTGGTTTATTTAATTCAGTTATCTGGCGATCGCATCGTCCGGGTAGTCACGCACAAATAACGTTACACACAACACTAAAAACTCATTAAGAAAAGGAAATAAGCATGGCGTTCAAATTCAAAACCTTTGCGGCAGTTGGAGCCCTAATCGGTTCTCTGGCACTTGTGGGTTGTGGCCAGGATGAAAAAGATCCTAACCACATCAAAGTGGGTGTTATCGTTGGCGCAGAGCAGCAGGTTGCAGAAGTCGCCCAGAAAGTGGCTAAAGAAAAATACGGTCTGGACGTTGAGCTGGTCACGTTTAACGATTACGTTCTGCCTAACGAAGCGCTGAGCAAAGGCGATATCGATGCTAACGCCTTCCAGCACAAACCGTACCTGGATCAGCAGATCAAAGATCGTGGTTACAAACTGGTTGCCGTAGGTAATACCTTTGTTTATCCGATTGCAGGCTACTCCAAAAAAATCAAATCACTGGATGAACTGCAGGATGGCTCTCAGGTCGCTATTCCAAACGACCCGACTAACCTCGGCCGTTCCCTGCTACTGCTGCAGAAAGTCGGTTTGATTAAACTGAAAGATGGCGTTGGCCTTCTGCCGACCGCGCTGGACGTGATTGAAAACCCGAAAAACCTGAAGCTGGTTGAACTGGAAGCGCCGCAGTTGCCACGCTCACTGGATGACGCGCAAATCGCGCTGGCAGTCATCAACACCACCTATGCCAGCCAGATCGGCCTGACGCCAGCAAAAGACGGTATCTTTGTTGAAGATAAAGATTCTCCGTACGTAAACCTGATCGTGACGCGTGAAGACAATAAAGATGCTGAGAACGTGAAGAAATTCGTTGAAGCATACCAGTCAGACGAAGTTTACGAAGCGGCAAACAAAGTCTTCAACGGCGGTGCTGTTAAAGGCTGGTAATTTTAGGCTGTTTTCACAATCTGTAATATCATCAGGACGGGCGCTTGCCCGTCTTGTCATTTATGCAAGCACCTGATTCAATATCTGACGTTTAGATCATTCATTGAGGAAATATTATGCGTGCTTTACCGATCTGTTTAGTAGCACTCATGCTGAGCGGCTGTTCTATGTTAAGCAGATCCCCTGTTGAACCCGTTCAAAGCACCGCTACCCCGCCAAAAGCGGAGCCGGAAAAACCAAAAGCACCGCGCGCGACGCCGGTAAGAATCATCACTAACGCTGAAGATTTAGTGGGCAAACCGTTCCGCGATCTCGGCGAAGTCAGCGGGGAATCCTGCCAGGCATCCAACCAGGATTCCCCGCCGAGCATTCCAACCGCACGCAAACGCATGCAGATTAACGCCTCTAAAATGAAAGCAAATGCGGTATTGCTGCACAGCTGCGAAGTAACCAGTGGGATGCCGGGCTGCTATCGTCAGGCAGTTTGCATCGGTTCTGCTCTGAACATTTCGTCTAAATGAGTCATTTTCAGTTCGAGCAAATAGGCGTTATCCGCTCTCCTTATAAAGAAAAGTTCGCTGTGCCGCGCCAGCCGGGTCTGGTGAAAAGCGCCAACGGCGAACTGCATTTGCTCGCGCCCTATAACCAGGCCGATGCTGTTCGCGGCCTGGAAGCATTCAGCCATTTGTGGGTGATTTTTGTTTTTCATCAGACAATGGAAGGTGGATGGCGTCCAACCGTGCGCCCACCCCGTCTGGGCGGTAACGCCAGAATGGGCGTCTTTGCCACGCGTTCGACCTTTCGTCCTAACCCTGTCGGTATGTCGCTGGTTGAGCTGCGGGGCATCCGCTGCCATAAAGAGCACGTAATCCTCGAACTCGGTGGACTGGACCTTGTTGACGGAACGCCAGTTGTGGATATTAAGCCGTATCTGCCGTTTGCCGAATCGCTGCCTGATGCTCGCGCCAGCTATGCCCAGGACGCACCTCAGGCTAGCGTCGAGGTGACGTTCAGTGAAGATCTCGCGGAGCAGCTACCGAAGCTCGAACAACGTTACCCGCGTCTTCGTCAGTTTATTGCCGAAGTGCTGGCGCAGGATCCGCGTCCTGCCTACCGTAAAAATGAGGAAGAAGGCAAAACCTACGCCGTCTGGTTGCTGGACTTTAACGTCCGCTGGCGCGTCACACCGTCAGGATTTGAGGTCTTTGCTCTGGAAGCCCGCTAATTTGCGTCGCGTACTCTTTTGACATCCCTTTCTCGCTGGTAAACTAAACCACTTTTGTTTTGTGCCAGGCTCGTTTTGAGCCTGTTCGATCGTTCAACTGGAACCGTAACAACATGCGTACTAGCCAATATCTGCTCTCCACTCTGAAGGAGACACCTGCCGACGCCGAAGTCATCAGCCACCAGCTGATGCTGCGCGCCGGGATGATCCGCAAGCTGGCCTCCGGGTTATACACCTGGCTGCCGACCGGCGTGCGCGTCCTGAAAAAAGTCGAAAACATCGTGCGTGAAGAAATGAACAACGCCGGTGCGATCGAGGTGTTGATGCCGGTCGTTCAGCCTTCTGAACTGTGGGAAGAGAGCGGTCGTTGGGAACAGTACGGCCCGGAACTGCTGCGTATCGCAGACCGTGGCGATCGTTCATTCGTACTCGGCCCAACGCATGAAGAAGTCATCACCGACCTGATCCGTAATGAGCTGAGCTCTTACAAACAGCTGCCGCTGAACTTCTATCAGATCCAGACGAAATTCCGTGACGAAGTTCGCCCACGATTCGGCGTGATGCGTTCCCGCGAATTCCTGATGAAAGATGCGTACTCTTTCCATACTTCTCAGGAATCTCTGCAGGAAACTTACGACGCGATGTATGCCGCGTACAGCAAAATCTTTAGCCGTATGGGCCTGGATTTCCGCGCAGTACAGGCTGATACCGGATCTATCGGCGGTAGCGCTTCTCACGAATTCCAGGTACTGGCACAGAGCGGCGAAGATGACGTTGTATTCTCCGACAGCTCCGATTTTGCTGCCAACATCGAATTTGCTGAAGCCGTTGCGCCGAAAGAGCCGCGCGCAGCAGCAACTCAGGAAATGACGCTGGTTGATACTCCGAACGCCAAAACCATCGCCGAACTGGTTGAGCAGTTCAACCTGCCTATCGAAAAAACCGTGAAAACCCTGCTGGTGAAAGCGGTTGAAGGTAGCAGCTACCCGCTGGTTGCTCTGCTGGTTCGCGGCGATCACGAGCTGAACGAAGTCAAAGCAGAAAAACTGCCGCAGGTTGCCAGCCCGCTGACTTTTGCTACTGAAGAAGAAATCCGTGCCGTCGTGAAAGCAGGTCCGGGTTCGCTCGGTCCGGTGAACATGCCGATTCCCGTAGTTATCGACCGTACCGTTGCGGTAATGAGCGATTTTGCCGCCGGCGCCAACATCGACGGTAAGCACTATTTCGGTATTAACTGGGATCGTGATGTTGCAACTCCGGAAGTGGCAGATATCCGTAACGTGGTCGCCGGCGACCCGAGCCCGGACGGCAAAGGTACGCTGATGATCAAACGCGGTATCGAAGTCGGCCACATCTTCCAGTTGGGTACCAAGTACTCTGAAGCGATGAAAGCCGCCGTACAGGGCGAAGATGGTCGTAACCAGATCCTGACCATGGGTTGCTACGGTATCGGGGTCACTCGCGTGGTTGCTGCTGCTATTGAGCAGAATTTTGACGATCGCGGCATCGTATGGCCAGACGCCATTGCCCCGTTCCAGGTCGCGATTTTGCCGATGAACATGCACAAGTCCTACCGCGTGCAGGAACTGGCTGAGAAGCTGTACGCTGAGCTGCGCGCACAGGGCATCGAAGTGCTGATGGACGATCGTAAAGAGCGTCCGGGCGTGATGTTTGCCGATATGGAGCTGATCGGTGTTCCGCACACTATCGTGCTCGGCGACCGTAACCTCGATAACGATGATATTGAATACAAATATCGTCGTAACGGCGAGAAACAGCTGATTAAAACCGGCGACATCGTTGACTACCTGGTGAAAGCCATTAAAGGCTAATACCGGCAAAAGGCCCTGAGGATCAGGGCCTTTTTTACATCAATTAATTACATCCTTTACCGGGGATAAATTTCGCATCTTTATCCGCCATCAGCGTTTTCACTTTCTCGCCAGTGTCCGGGTTCGCCTCCATTGTGAAATGCGCTTCCAGCGTCAGCAATACAGATTGCCCGTTTTCCGCGCGCGCGGCTAAATAGTCCCGCTCAAGCTGGGCGTTATTCGCCACTGGCATCCGCTTACCCGTTGCGCAGTCGGTAAAGATTGCCGCATCAGCCATATAGAAGTACATTCCCCGCATCGGCATTGGCGTCACCGGTAAACTGGCGGAAACTGGCTGGAGGGTGTAGTTGAACTGCGACTCTATCGGATTACCTTCACGATCGAGCATTTCCAGCGCCTCGCCTTTTGCCCGGTAGTACGACTTTTCACCTTTGCTGTCGGTCAGCACCAGCTTATCAGCCGTACGCGCCCACGAGCCATATGAAGCAAACGAAGACGGTTCATCACGTACGCCCTGATAGCGTTCGTTCATTACCCATGTTCCATCTTTTTCCAGGAACAAAGAAGTTTCAATCCCTTCGCAGTCAGCGCAAGGCAAGATGCCACGCCAGCTTTGCTGCATCGGTTTTAATTCTGCCGCTTGCGTCGGTTGCAAAGCATCGACTTCAGAGCGGTTGTTACAGCCGATCAAGGCAAAGAGTGTAAATACAGCTGCTAATGACAGTATTGCTGTTTTCACCACAGATTCCTTCTCAATATTGTATTCCCATTCGTCAGTCCTGTGGGCGACGAACTTTCCCGCGCAGTGCCTTCACAGTGGACTTTTGCGCCTTCGATGACAATCTGCGTTCTTTTGAAGCGCGAGTCGGGCGCGTAGCCTGCCTACTTTTCTGCACTGCGGTTAATTCTTTTATCACCGCCACCAGTCGGGAGATTGCCGCTTCCCGGTTCAATTCCTGGCTACGGTATTCCTGCGCCTTAATAATAATCACGCCATCGCCTGTAATCAGATGATGACTGGCAGCCAACAGGCGTTCCTTGTAATACTCTGGCAGCCCAGAGGCCCGAATGTCAAAGCGCAAATGGATAGCCGTCGAAGTCTTATTAACGTGCTGTCCACCTGCACCCTGTGCCCGAATCGCCGTGATTTCCAGCTCGTTATCTGGGATAGAGACATTTCGGGAGATAACAATCATGAACGCGGTTGCCACGTGGTCAGGTGAATTTCCAGATTATTCTGAGAATCAGACAGCCAGATAGCGCCATCCTGAATAGTCGCCTGTAGCGCCATTGTACGACCGGCAAAGTCACTCAGTTGCGCCAGTTGTTCATCATCCAGATACCACACGGTAAGATTCTTAAACTGCGCGCATTTGCTTTGGTTCTGCTGCCACCAGATTTGCGCTGCACGGCTGTTATAGGCAAACAAAGCGACTTCAGCAGACTGGGTACACGCCTTCTTAATGCGACGCTCATCCGGCAAGCCGAGTTCAATCCAGAGATCAATGCCCAGGTGGTCGTTGCGCAACCATGCTTCGGGTTCGTCTTCAGCGCTTAAACCCCGTGTGAATTGCAGCCGCTCGTCAGCATATTTAATCCATGCCAACAGACGCAACATCATGCGTTCCTGGGTTTCTGAAGGGTGACGCGCCAGCGTCAATGTCGCGTCAAGGAACTGGTTGCGGTCAAGATCCGCTACGTTGACGACGGCTTTATAAATTGTCGCTTTAAGCGCCATGAGAGAACTCCTTTCGAATCAGGCGCACATTGTAGCGAAAACTGCGGCAAAAGGCTGCTAACTGCTCCTCTATCAAGGCGCTGATATTGCTTGAATGAGTATGGTATAGTCACCTTGCTAAACAGAGTTTATCTTCGTAGGCTTAGACTTGCATCCACGGTTAAGTCAGAGTGCTGACAGGAGGGCATGTGGAAAAATATTGTGAGTTAATACGCAAGCGGTACGCGGAAATCGCCAGCGGAGACTTAGGGTATATCCCGGATGCGCTGGGTTGCGTATTGAAGGTGCTTAATGAAGTGGCGGCAGACAGCGCCCTTCCAGAGTCGGTCAGGGAAAAAGCGGCGTATGCTGCCGCGAACTTACTGGTGAGCGATTATGTCAATGAATGAAACGTATCAACCCATCAACTGTGATGATTACGACAATCTTGAACTCGCCTGCCAGCACCATTTGTTACTGACGCTGACGCTCAAAGATGGCGAAGTTCTACAGGCAAAAGCAAATGACCTGGTTTCCCGCAAAAACGTGGAGTATCTGGTCGCAGATGTCGCAGGTGAAACCCGGGAGCTTCGTCTCGACAAAATTGCCAGTTTCAGTCACCCGCAAATTGGTACCGTGGTGGTCAGCGAATCTTAACTTTTTTTCGCCTTATCCGGCCTACTTTCCATGTGATACGTAGGCCTGTTAAGCGCATCACCATCAGGCATGCCATACCAGACTCACGCCTTCTTCGCCTTCCGCCGCCCCCTCACGCGTCACGAAAACACCCGCAGCCGCAATCAACGTTTCGCCGTAAAACAGCAGCGGTGTGATATCTCGTCGCCAGGGCGGGATCCCCTGCTCCTGCCAGATTTTCTTTAATTTCCGTCCGCCGTTACGCCCGACAATATGCAATACCCCTGGCGCTTTAAAACGGATACTGACGACTTCATCCGCTTGCGGCAAGCGCAAATCACCCGCAGAGATTAACTGAACCGAACCCAATCCGGCAGGCAGCGCCAACGGTGTTTTCCACTCTAACCACGGGATAACAGTTTCGCTTTGCCCATCGACTGACTTCACCCACCACAGCTGTGACTGATAACGACGGACCTCGTACTCCCCGAGGCGAAAACTTGGTGACGCATCTTCCCGAGCCAGCGCCACTTCCTGCCAGATACGTTCCAGCCCATCACGGGAAGGCATCGGCGCATTTAACCCCGCCAGCCAGCGACGAAGCAGCGCGGCACGCCGCACGCCGCTCATCATCATTAATGGCGTCAGTAACAGTGTTCCGCGGGATGTGATGCAATCGGCTAAATCGCTGGCCAGCAGTTCATCCAGTAAACTCTCCTGCTCAGCGCACAGCGCAGCGCTGCGGGCAACGGCTTGCGCGAAGTGCGGCCAGCGCTGTTGGAGCAATGGGGTAACGCGCAATCTGAGGAAATTGCGATCGTAGGTATCATCCTGATTACTTTCATCTTCTATCCAGCATAATTTATGCTGTCGCGCCCATGCTTCAAGCGCTTCTCGCGTTTGCGCCAGCAACGGTCGAATCAGTTGAGTTCCGGCAAACGGTGAGCTTTCCCCCATGGCGGAAAGTCCGGCAGGACCGCTGCCGCGCTTAAGCGCCAGCAGGAATGTTTCACACTGGTCATCCAGATGCTGAGCGGTCATCAGCACCTCGCCCGGTAGTAAGGTCTGCGCAAAGGCCTGATAGCGCGCGCGTCGAGCCTGCGCTTCGATGCCCAGGCCATCATCCTCAAGATGGACCCGTTCAACCACCAGCGGCACCTGCCACTGCGCACATACCGACTCACAGTGCTGTACCCAACTGTCTGCGTGCGGGCTTAATCCGTGATGAATATGGATTGCGCGTAGGGCGACATCAGGATGCTGCGCTCGCCACAGCACCAACTGATGCAGTAGTACGGTAGAGTCGAGGCCGCCGCTAAAGGCAACGAGGATCGCGTTAGTGTTCAGAAGTGAAGTGTTCAGTGTAAGTGTCGTCATAATGATTGCTTACAATAGCATTGCCCGGCACGTTACCGGGCTAACGCCACAATGACAAGCCTTACAGCTCGTACAATTCAAGCGGTAATCCGTCTGGATCGTTAAAAAACGTAAAGCGTTTGCCGGTAAACGGATCGATGCGCACCGGCTCACATTTCACATGATGGGCTTCAAGATGAGCAATCGACTTTTCCACATCCTCGACGCTGAACGCCAGATGGCGTAAACCGCAGGCTTCCGGTCGACTCGGGCGGCAAGGCGGAAACGGAAAAGAAAACAGCTCAATCACGTACTGGCCGTTCAACGCCAGATCGCCTTTCCAGGAGTCACGCTCTTCCCGGTAGGCTTCGCTCATTAACGTGAAACCTAATACATCGCAGTAAAATGCCTTACTGGCCCTGTAGTCCGTCGCAATAATGGCAATATGGTGAACCTGTTTTAACCCCAGCATGCTCTTCGCCTCTTTAATTTTACTCTCAGCACGTTACTCGTGCGCAACGGGTTCAGGCAAGTCGTTATGCCATTTTCAGGACTCTCACACGATACACGCCGTCCTCACCCAGTTTAGCGCCATGGATATCGGTTTCAAATCCAGGGTAGCGCTGCCCCACCGAGCACAGCATCAGCAGGAAATCGAGTACAGCGCGGCTTTTGGCAGTGATCATTTCTCCGGGCATCAGCAGCGGCACACCGGGAGGGTAAGGCAGGATCATATTGGCGGAAACGCGCCCCACCAGTTGATCAAGCGTTACCGTTTCGACCTCTCCTTTGATCTGCCGCTGCCAGGCCTGGTGAGGTGTCATTTTCATTTCCGGTAAGGTATCAAATGCCCGCAGCATCAGCCCGGAGAGATCGTGCTGACGGATCAGATTGTGGATCCCCTGCGCCAGCTCCTGAATACGCATATTACGATAGAAATCAGGATCTTCGGCATACAGATCCGGCAGCATATTTTTCACGCGTAAATTCAGGTCGTATGAACGTTTAAATTCCGTCAGGCCACGTAGCAGCCCCATCGCCCGGGTTTTATCAATACCAATGCTGAACAGGAACAACAGGTTATACGGTCCCGTTTTCTCGACGACGACGCCGCGTTCATCGAGGAATTTAGCCACCAGCGCTGCGGGGATCCCCTCTTCGCTCATATTTCCCTGTTCATCCATTCCCGGCGTCAGAATGGTCACTTTCACCGGGTCGAGGAACATGTGGTCGGCGTCAGCATCGACAAATCCGTGCCAGTCTTCACCTGGCGCTACCGGCCAGCACTCTGCTTCATCCACCCTTTCCGGCTGCCAGATGTCAAAGAACCAGCCATCTGACTCTTCGCGTAGCCGCTGCACTTCTTTACGGAAATGCAGCGCCCGTTCCACCGAACGATTGATTAACCGCTTGCCTGAATTGCCACGCAGCATTGCCGCCGCCGTTTCTATCGATGCCACAATCGGGTAGCTCGGAGACGTGGAGGTGTGCATCATAAAGGCTTCGTTGAACGTGTCTTCATCATAGTCGCCCTTAATGTGGATCAGCGAAGCCTGTGACAACGCCGCCAGCATCTTGTGGGTGGACTGGGTTTCAAAAATCACCTTTCCCGGTACCCGTTCGCCGCTCATCCCGCTTTTCCCCTGATAGATCGGATGAAAATGGGTATACGGCACCCAGGCTGAATCAAAATGGATGGAGGGCACATCCAGCGTTTGTTTGATCCAGTTGGTGTTATATAACAGGCCATCATAGGTGGAGTTGGTGATCACCGCGTGGACCGGCCATTGCGCCTGATTGGTTTCCTCAACTTTGCGTTCAATGCTTGCGTGGGTAAATTCCCGACGGGGTATACCGCCGAGGATCCCCAGCGCATTGCGCGTCGGCTTCAGCCAGATTGGCACCACATCACTCATCATCAGCAAATGCGCCAGTGACTTATGGCAGTTGCGGTCAATCAGGAGCGTACTGCCTGCAGGTGCAGCATACATGCCGACAATCTTGTTCGATGTCGAGGTGCCGTTGGTCACCATATAGCTCTGCTCGGCACCAAAAGTACGCGCGATGTATTCCTCTGCTTCCAGATGCGGACCGGTATGATCCAGCAACGAGCCCAGCTCGGTCACCGAAATGGACACGTCGGCCTTCAGCGTATTGCCGCCAAAGAAATCATAGAACAGGCAACCGACCGGGCTTTTCTGGTATGCCGTTCCCGCCATGTGCCCAGGCGTGCAGAAGGTATACTTCCCTTCCTTCACATAGGTAAACAGCGCTTTGGTAAAAGGTGGCGTAATGTTGTCGAGATATTCATTGGTGTACTGGCGAATACGCGTAGCAATATCGTCAGACTGGCCCAATGCGTACTCAAAGAACCACAGCGCCATGCGCAGGTCGTGTGCGCTGACATCCATCGTCGAATGGGTATTAATAAAAGCGTAGAGCGGGAGATACTCATTGAGCTGATTGATGTCACTGCACAGATCCAGACTGTATTCATCCCAGTCAAAAATGACGCCGCAAATTCGCGGGTTATGCTCGATAAACTTCAGCAGGTCGACGCTATTCTGCGGCCAGATAATCTGAAATCCCTGCTGCTGCAGCGCACGTTCAAGTTCCTTGATGGGCTCATCTTTATAAAAGACGCCATGCGGTCCCATGATGGCAATGATATTCATGCGTTCCTCCTGGAAAAACCTTAGTTAAGCATAGCCTGGTCAAACTGCAGGTAAAAAAAAGGGCCACAGCGTTGTGGCCCTTTTCAGAATTAATGCAGTTTACGCGTAACCATAGCTCATCAGACGCTGGTAACGACGGTTTTTCAAATCTTCTTTGCTTAACACGTCGAGATCGGCGAGATCGGCCAGCAGCTGTGCTTTCAGGGATGCAGCCATCACTTCCGGGTTACGATGGGCGCCGCCCAACGGTTCCGGGATGATAGAGTCAATCAGCTTCAGCTCTTTCAGACGCGGGGCGATGATGCCCATCGCTTCTGCGGCCAGCGGCGCTTTGTCGGCGCTTTTCCACAAAATGGAGGCGCAGCCTTCCGGAGAGATAACGGAATAGGTGCTGTACTGCAGCATATTCACTTTATCGCCTACGCCGATCGCCAGCGCGCCGCCGGAGCCACCTTCACCGATAACGGTACAGATAACCGGCACGCTCAGACGCGACATTTCACGCAGGTTGCGCGCAATCGCTTCAGACTGGCCACGCTCTTCCGCGCCCACGCCCGGGTATGCCCCTGGGGTGTCGATGAAGGTAATGATCGGCATGTTGAAGCGCTCGGCCATTTCCATCAGGCGCAGCGCTTTGCGATAACCTTCCGGCGCTGGCATGCCGAAATTACGACGGATTTTTTCTTTGGTCTCACGGCCTTTCTGATGACCAATGATCATCACCGGACGGCCATCCAGACGCGCGATGCCGCCGACGATAGCTTTATCATCCGCATAGGCACGATCGCCCGCCAGCTCATCAAATTCATCAAATGCCAGGCGGACATAATCCAGGGTGTACGGACGCTGTGGATGGCGCGCCAATTGGGCTACCTGCCATGCGCCAAGATCGGCGAAGATTTTACGCGTCAGTTCTACGCTTTTTTCACGCAGACGATGCACTTCTTCATCGATGTTAATATCCAGTTTCTCATCCTGACGGCTAACCGCAGTCAGAGAATCGATTTTTGCTTCCAGCTCTGCAATCGGCTGTTCAAAATCAAGGAAATTCAGACTCATAGTATTCCTGTATTAGTCAAACTCCAGTTCCACCTGCTCCGAACCAATAAGGCCACGGAGATCGTTTAGCAAACGATCGCTCGGAGAGACACGCCACGTTGCGCCAAAACGCAAACGCGCACGCGCATCCGCCCTCTGATAGTAGAGATGTACTGGAATTGTCCCCGAGCGGTGGGGTTCCAGAGACTGACGGAGTCGGTTTAAAAGCTGGTCATCAATTTGCCTGTCCGTCAGCGAGATAGCAAGCCCGCGAGCATATTTTTCCCGGGCTTCGTCAATATCCATGACTTCACGGGCCATCATTTTAAGCCCGCCGCTGAAGTCATCAAAGCTGACCTGTCCGCTGACGATAAGTATGCGGTCTTTTTCCAGCAATTGCTGGTATTTATCCAGAGCATCGGTAAATAACATCACTTCCAGACGCCCGGAACGGTCATCCAGTGTACAGATGCCGATACGATTGCCGCGCTTGGTGACCATTACCCGCGCAGCAATGACGAGCCCCGCAGCCGTGGTGACTTTACCACGTTCTGTCGGATGCATGTCTTTCAGCCTGTGGCCTCCAACATAGCGCTCAATTTCTTTTAAATACTGATTGATAGGGTGTCCCGTCAGGTAAAGACCTAACGTTTCACGCTCACCGTCTAATACCACCTGCTCCGGCCACGGCGTACAGTTGGCATAAGACTGTTCAATTTGTTCCGGCTCTTCCGCCAGTACGCCAAACATATCAGCCTGACCAATTGCCTCGGCTTTCGCATGCTGATCGGCGGCTTTTAGGGCATCGCTGAGCGAGTTCATCAACGCCGCGCGATGCGGGCCAAGGCGGTCAAACGCCCCGGACATGATTAGCTTTTCCAGCACCCGGCGGTTGAGTTTTTTGATATCCGTACGCGCACAGAGATCAAACAGCTCGCGGAAGTAACCACCTTCATTTCGCGCCTCAATAATAGCTTCAATTGGCCCTTCACCCACGCCTTTTATCGCGCCGATGCCGTAGACAATCTCGCCATCATCATTCACGTGAAAATGATAAAGCCCGGAGTTGATGTCCGGCGGCAGGATTTTGAGCCCCATGCGCCAGCATTCATCCACCAGTCCGACGACTTTCTCTGTGTTATCCATATCGGCGGTCATTACCGCCGCCATAAACTCGGCAGGATAATGCGCCTTCAGCCACAGCGTCTGGTAAGAAACCAGCGCATAGGCAGCGGAGTGCGATTTGTTAAATCCGTAACCGGCGAATTTCTCCACCAGGTCAAAGATTTTCATCGCCAGTTCGCCGTCTACGCCGCGCTTTTTCGCCCCTTCTTCAAAGGTGCCGCGCTGCTTGGCCATCTCTTCCGGCTTTTTCTTACCCATCGCACGACGCAGCATATCCGCGCCGCCAAGGGTGTATCCGGACAGCTCCTGGGCAATCTGCATAACCTGTTCCTGATACAGGATAATGCCGTAGGTCGGCTCCAGTACCGGTTTCAGACACTCATGCTGCCATTGTACGTCCGGGTAGGAAATCTCTTCACGGCCATGCTTACGGTCGATAAAGTTATCTACCATCCCTGACTGTAGCGGACCCGGTCGGAACAGGGCCACCAGGGCTATCATATCTTCGAAGCAGTCAGGCTGCAGACGTTTGATCAGATCTTTCATGCCGCGGGATTCAAGCTGGAAGACGGCTGTTGTCTCCGAGCGTTGCAGCATGTCGAAGCTTTTCTTGTCGTCCAGCGGAATCGCGGCGATATCCAGCGGCGGTTCGCCGTTCTTCTCACGGCGCGCGTTGATCATCTCCAGCGCCCAGTTAATGATGGTGAGCGTACGCAGACCGAGGAAGTCGAATTTCACCAGACCGGCGTATTCCACGTCGTTCTTATCAAACTGGGTAACCGGGTGCAGCCCCTGCTCATCGCAGTACAGCGGCGCAAAATCGGTAATTTTGGTCGGTGCGATAACCACGCCACCGGCGTGCTTACCCGCGTTACGCGTGACACCTTCCAGCTTGCGCGCCATATCAATAAGCGCTCTAACCTCTTCATCTGCCTCATAGATTTCCGGCAGTTGAGGTTCGGCTTCAAAGGCTTTAGCCAGCGTCATGCCCGGATCGGGCGGCACCAGTTTCGAAATACGGTCAACAAAGCCATACGGGTGACCCAGTACGCGGCCCACGTCGCGGATAACCGCTTTTGCCGCCATCGTACCGAAGGTAATAATCTGCGAAACCGCATCACGACCGTACATTTCCGCCACGTGTTCGATGACCTGGTCGCGTTTCTCCATACAGAAGTCAACGTCGAAGTCGGGCATTGAGACACGTTCCGGGTTCAGGAAACGTTCGAACAGCAGGTCGAATTCCAGCGGATCAAGGTCGGTAATTTTCAGCGCGTAGGCCACCAGCGAGCCTGCACCGGAACCACGTCCAGGGCCTACCGGTACACCGTTATCTTTCGACCACTGGATAAATTCCATTACGATCAGGAAGTAACCCGGGAAGCCCATCTGGTTGATAACTTTAAGTTCAACTTCCAGACGTTCATCATAAGGCGGGCGCTTCTGCGCGCGAACTTCAGGATCGGGGAACAAAAATTCCAGACGTTCTTCCAGGCCTTCACGCGATTTCGCGACGAGGAAATCCTCGGTGGTCATGTCGCCAGTCGGGAACTGCGGCAGGAAGTATTCACCCAGGCGCACCGTCACGTTGCAACGTTTAGCAATCTCGACGGTGTTTTCCAGCGCTTCCGGGATATCGGAGAACAGCTCGCACATCTCATCTTCGCTGCGCATGTACTGCTGCGGCGAATAGTTACGCGGGCGTTTGGGATCATCAAGGGTGAATCCGTCGTGGATTGCTACGCGGATTTCATGCGCGTCAAAGTCACCGGTTTCAAGGAAGCGAACATCGTTGGTCGCGACCACCGGCAGGCCGCGTGTTTCGGCCAGCGCTACCGCAGCATGCAGGTAATTTTCTTCATCCTGTCGACCGGTACGGATCAGCTCAAGGAAGTAGCAATCAGGGAAATGCTCTTCATAAAACGCCACGCACTCGTCGACCAGTGCGTTGTTCCCACGCAACAGGCTGCGTCCGACGTCGCCCATACGGCCGCCGGAAAGCAAGATTAACCCGTCTTTTAGCTCAACCAGCCAGTCTCTGTCGATCACCGGCCCTTCTGCGCCATAGCCGCGCTGATAGGCTTTTGATATCAACAACGTCAGGTTCTGGTAGCCCGTATTATTAGCAGCCAGTACAGTCAGTTGCGTGAGTTCATCACCCAATAGTTCGCTACGGACATGAAAATCTGCGCCAACAATCGGCTTAATACCTGCGCCATGACCCGCTCCGTAAAACTTCACCAGACCACACAGGTTGGTAAAATCGGTGATCGCCAGCGCAGGCATGCCCAACGCGGCCGCCTTTTTCACCAGCGGCCCGGTTTTCGCCAGCCCATCGATCATGGAGTAGTCGCTGTGCACCCGCAGGTGGACGAAACGAGGTTCAGACATCTTCAGATTCCTTCGACACAAGAATCAGGACGTGAGTCCCAGTGCGCGTTTGACGGGGCCAAAACTACGGCGATGGTGCTCTGTTGCGCCATGCAGTGCCAACTTTTTCAGATGAAAAGCGGTCGGATAACCTTTGTGCTGTGCAAAGCCATACTGCGGGAAAACCGTATCCAGCGCCGCCATTTCAGCGTCACGGGTGACTTTTGCCAGTATCGACGCAGCGCTAATCTCCGCCACGCGGCTATCACCTTTGACCACCGCCATTGACGGCATCGGTAATGCCGGGCAACGATTGCCGTCAATCAGTACGTATTCCGGCGCAATATGCAAACCCGCAACCGCACGCTGCATCGCCAGCATGGTGGCATGCAAAATGTTCAGCTCGTCGATTTCATGCGGTTCCGCACGACCCAAACTCCAGCTTAACGCTTTTTCTTTGATTTCATCGTAAAGTGACAGACGACGCTTTTCCGACAGTTTTTTTGAGTCGTTCAGACCAATAATAGGACGAGCCGGATCCAGAATGACCGCGGCAGTCACTACCGCGCCAACCAATGGACCACGTCCAACTTCATCCACACCCGCTACCAAATGCGTATGTGGATAAACAAATTCAATCATTGTGCTAACTCCAGGACTGCATCCGCCGCCTGCTCATCCGCATTGCAACGGATCTGCTGGTGCAATTCGCGGAACGTGTCGTGCATCGCATGGCTGGTTTTACCGTTCGCCAACAGAGGCAGCAACGCGTGCGCCAGCGCCTGCGGCTCACATTCATCCTGCAACAGCTCTTTAACCAGTTCTCTTCCCGCTAGCAGGTTAGGTAGCGAAACGTAATCAGTCTTCACCAGACGTTTTGCCAACCAGAAAGTGAAAGGTTTCATACGGTAGCCAACCACCATCGGGCATTTCGCCAGCATACATTCCAGTGCAGCCGTGCCAGAGGCCAACAGCGCAGCATCACTGGCGACCATTGCTTCGCGTCCCATTCCATTGAGCATATGCACGGAAAGTTCCGGGGCAACCTCAGCCTTGATACGTTCAAATTGCTCGCGCCGTTTGGCATTGACCAACGGCACGACGACTTCGAGATCCGGATAATGCTGACGTAATAGCTGCGCCGTTTTCAGAAAATCGGCGCTGAGCATCTCCACTTCTGCACCGCGACTCCCAGGCAAAAGCGCCAGGCAGTGAGCATCATGAGGAATGCCTAACACATCACGCGCTGCGTTTTTATCCGGATCCAGCGGCATGGCATCCGCCATAGTGTGGCCGATGAAGCGGCACGGGACGTTAAATTTGTCATAAAACGCTTTTTCGAAAGGCAGAAAGGCCAGCACCATATTGGTGGATCTGCCTATTTTGAAAACGCGTTTCTGTCGCCACGCCCATACAGAGGGGCTGACGTAATGAATGGTTTTTATGCCCTGCGATTTCAGGTTGCCTTCGAGGGTAATGTTGAAATCAGGCGCATCAATGCCAACGAAAACATCCGGCTTTAAGTCGGTAAATCGGCGAGTGAGATCGGCACGAATATGCAGTAAACGGCGCAGGCGCCCGAGCACTTCTACAATGCCCATTACTGCCAGTTCTTCCATTTCGTACCAGGCTTCACAACCTTCCGCCTGCATCAATGGACCCGCAACGCCAACAAACCGCGCATTGGGAACACGGGCCTTGAGTGCACGAATTAAACCGGCACCAAGAATATCGCCGGAGGTTTCTCCGGCGACAAGGGCAATCGTTAAAGGACGCTGCTCAGTCATTAACGAATCAGACCACGCGTTGAGCGTTCAAAGAAGTCACTAAAAGCCTGAACATCGGGGTACTGCTTCGCCAGTTCGGCGATTTCCGGTTTCACTTCCTCAAGCGTTTTACCGCTGCGGTACAGCGCTTTATAGGCGTTGCGGATCGCAGTAATGGCTTCACGGGTGAATCCGCGACGCTTCAGACCTTCGATGTTAACGCCAAATGGCGTCGCGTGGTTACCCTGGGCGATAACGTATGGCGGGACGTCCTGGGCTACGCCAGAGCAGCCACCCACCATCACGTGTGCACCAATAATGCAGAACTGATGCACCGCGGTCATGCCGCCGATGATAACAAAATCATCAAGCGAAACATGTCCGGCAAGTGTCGCGTTATTCGCCAGAATGCAACGGTTACCTACCGTACAATCATGCGCAACGTGTGCGTTAATCATCAGTAAGTTATCGCTGCCCACCTTCGTCAACCCACCGCCTTGCACTGTGCCACGATGAATGGTGACGCTTTCGCGAATGCGGTTGCGATCGCCAATTTCCACACGGGTCGGTTCACCAGCATATTTCAGGTCCTGGTTCACTTCACCGATGGAGGCAAACTGATAAATCTCGTTATCGCGACCAATTTTTGTATGGCCATTCACGACAACGTGAGACTTCAGTACGGTACCCTCACCAATTTCAACATGGGGTCCAACAATACAAAATGGGCCAATGTGAGCATTAGCGCCAATGCTGGCGCCGTCTTCGACAATGGCTGTTGGGTGAATAAAGGCGGATTTATCAATCACGTATCAGGCCTCCCGGCTACGGGCACACATCATCGTTGCTTCGCACACAACTTTACCGTCGACCAGTGCAACCCCTTTGAAACGGGTCAGGCCGCGGCGCGTTTTCTCGAAAGTCACTTCCATGATCATCTGATCGCCAGGCACGACGGGACGCTTAAAGCGTGCTTCATCAATACCAGCGAAATAATACAGTTCGCCCGGTTCCAGTTTTCCTACGCTTTTAAACGCCAGAATACCCGTGGCCTGCGCCATCGCTTCCAGAATCAACACGCCAGGAAAAATCGGTTTACCCGGGAAGTGGCCCTGAAAGAAAGGCTCGTTAACGGATACATTTTTCACTGCGCGCAGAAAACGACCTTCTTCAAAATCCAGCACGCGGTCTACCAGTAAAAACGGAAAACGGTGCGGCAGAAGTTCTAAAATCTCTTCAATATGCAGAGTATGAGTGTTAGTAGTCAAAATACTCTTCCTGTCAAAATATACTAAAAGGCAATAATAACACGGCCTGTCGCAATCGTATGAATGGGACAGGCCGAAAAGTCAGACATGCAAAGACGGTGCTTTAGTCTTGTTGATTAACCTTGCGCTCAATCGCTTTGAGGCGCTTGCTCATATCATCAATGTTCATCACCAGTGCAGCTGTTTTACGCCATACCTTGTTGGGTTGTAGCGGAATGCCTGAGGAGTAGACGCCCGGTTCAGTGATAGGACGCATCACCATACCCATGCCAGTTACCGTGACTTTGTCGCATATTTCCATATGCCCATTAATCACGCTGGCGCCGCCAATCATGCAGTAACGGCCAATCTTCAGGCTACCCGCCATAATGACGCCACCGGCTACAGCCGTATTGTCGCCAATCACGACGTTATGCGCAATCTGGCACTGGTTATCAATGATAACACCATTACCGATCACGGTATCGTCCAGCGCACCACGGTCAATGGTGGTACATGCGCCAATCTCAACACGATCGCCAATAATCACGCGACCAAGCTGCGGGATCTTCACCCAGTTACCGCGATCGTTCGCGTAACCAAATCCGTCGGATCCGACAACGGTGCTGGACTGGATCAGGCAATTTTCACCGATCTGAATGTCGTGGTAAATCGTCACATTCGCCCACAAGCGTGAACCTGCGCCGATTTTTGTGTTTTTTCCAACGAAGCAACCTGCGCCGATAACCACGTTATCGCCCAGTTCTACGCCAGACTCAATGACCGCATTCGCGCCCACAGAAACATTGTTACCCAACTTCGCCGTCGCATCGATTACTGCACTCGGTGCAATATTTTGCGCAGGCTGAGGCGTGGTATCTAAAATTTGCGCCATTCGTGCATAGGTCAGGTAGGGATTCTTCACTACCAGCACAGCACTCTTAGCAAATGGAAGGGAGTCCTGCGTCATCACAACGGCAGAAGCCTGGCATGCACTCAGGTGCTCACGGTACTTTGGATTCACCATGAACGTGATATTGCCAGTTTGCGCAGATTGCATGGACGCTACGCCGGTGATGACGATATCGCCATCACCGTGTAATTCTGCATCCAACTGCTCTGCTAAATCAGCCAGTCGAATTGAAGGCATTACTTATTTAACCTGTTTCAGTACGTCAGCGGTGATGTCTTTTACATCGCTGCTGTTGTATGCAACGGTGTTCGCGTCAACAACCAGATCGATGCTCTGGCTGCTCGCAACAGATTTCACAGCTGTCTGGATACGATTAACCAGCTTGCCGCGTTCTTCGTTAGAACGACGTTGACGATCCTGCTCGAAAGCCTGCGCTTTCTGAGAGAAAGTCTGGCGCTGAGCCATTACGTCTTTTTCCAGCTTGGTACGGTCGCTGCCTGCTTTCATTGATTGCAGACGCTGCATTTTAGATTGCAGGTCGGATTCCATACGCTGCAGTTCGCTGGCGCGGCCTTTGAACTCATTTTCCAGCGTAGTAGAAACACCCGTCTTCTGTGCAACCTGTTGGAACAGGCTACCCATGTTGACGATTGCAATTTTGTCAGCAGCCTGTGCGGACGTTGCCATCGCTAAACCGAGACCTGCAGCTAATAACCACTTTTTCACAATTAACTCCTTACCATCCCATTTGCACCCGAAGGTGCAGTTCTTTGCGTGGCCAGGCGATCCCATGCAAGATCGCCTAAAGTCAGCGCTACACTACCACTACATTCCTTTGCGAAGAACAATTACCAGGTTTTACCAATGTTAAACTGGAACTGTTCCGCTTTGTCTCCATCGTACTTCTTGAACGGTTGGGCGTAGGAGAAAACCAACGGCCCCAATGGGGACATCCATTGTAACGCGATACCCGCAGACATACGGATATTATTCGGATCGCTGTAGTCTGGCACGCCAACTGCACGGGTGTCAGCGGTATTCTGCCAGTTCGTATCCCACACGGTACCCATATCCCAGAAGAAGGAAGTACGGACCGAGTTAGCATATTTATCGCTGATAAACGGCGTAGGTGTGATAAATTCCAGGCTCGCTACAGCCATGGCGTTACCGCCGACTGCATCGTCTGATTGACAAGGTTTATTGTCAGTTCTCGAGCACTCTTCATAGTTACTCGAATTGGAATCCGATTTAGCACCTGGCAAATAGACTGCTTTTGGACCAATGGTGTTTGACTGGAAGCCACGTACAGTGCTGGAACCACCCGCGTAGAAGTTCTCATAGAACGGCATCTCTTTGCCGCCAATGCCATCACCATAACCCAGCTTGGTGCGTCCCAAAACCACCCATTTGTGGTCGTCATCGATCGGCACATAGGTCGCCGTATCCAACGTCGCTTTATAGTATTCGTTGTCAGAACCCGGGATGGTCACTTTACCGTTCAGGTTGACACGCGTACCTTCCGTAGGGAAATACCCACGGTCCAGCTTGTTGTAGGTCCAACCGTAGTTGAAGGTGAAATCATCCGCGGCAAAGCTGTTGGTATTGTCTTCACCCATGGATTCAAGATAACGATCCATCGCAATCTGCGGCTGCATGTTGGACAGTTTGTTATGTACATAACCCAGGCCTGCACGCAACGTATTGTATTCGTTGACCGGGAAGCCCAGCGTTACGTCCGTACCATAGCTTTTGTTGGTATAGTCGGACAGATCTGCATCATCCGCCTGGAAGTCGTTATAGAAGACACGGCCACCGAGACTCACACCATCGACGGTGAAGTACGGGTTGGTGACAGACAGCTCAGTATAGGTCTGATAGTCGTTTTTGGTGCCGCTAATCCCGACGGAATAACCGGTACCTAACCAGTTATCCTGCTGAACGCCCGCCTGGAAGCTCACGCCACTTTCAGTGCCGTAACCCACACCGAAGTTAAAGCTACCGGTGTTGCGCTCTTTCACCTTATAAACCACATCAACCTGATCAGGACTGCCCGGAACACGTTGAGTATCGGTATCGACAGTTTCAAAGTAACCCAGACGGTTCAGACGCTCTTTACCCTGGTCAACCAGATCGCTGCCCAACCAGGCACCTTCCATCTGGCGCATTTCGCGACGCAGCACGGAATCTTTCGAGGTGTCGTTACCTTCAAAACGGATCTTACGCACATAGAAACGGTTACCCGCATCCACGTTTACACGCAATTTAACGGTTTTGTCTGCATCGTTGATTTCAGGCTGCGACTGTACACGCGGGTAGGCATAACCATAGCGTCCCAGTAGCTTCTTGATATCATCTTCCATTTTGGTCACTTTAGTGCCGTTATAGAGTTCACCCGGTTCGATTTTCGTCAGGGTCTCAATTTCGGCAGAGTGCCCGGCCAGATTACCACTCACCTGGACCCCAGAAAGCTTGTACTGCTCGCCTTCTGTGATGTTAACGGTGATGTAGATACCTTTTTTATCCGGCGTCAGGCTAACCTGCGTGGAATCGATATTGAAGCGAGCATAGCCGCGATCCAGATAGTAGCTGCGCAGGGTTTCAAGGTCGCCCGCCAGTTTCTGTTTCTGGTATTTACGATCGCCCACCACGTTCCACCACGGTACTTCATCGCGCAGTTGGAAGTGAGAGATAAGCTCGTCGGTTGTGAAGGCATGGTTGCCGACGATATTGATCTGTTGGATCTTCGCCGAAACGCCTTCCTGGAAGACCAGTTTGAGGTCAACGCGGTTACGCGGCAACGGCGTGACCACTGCTTTCACACTGGCGCTGTATTTACCGACGCTATAGTAGAAATCTTCCAGACCTTTTTCGATATCGGCAAGCGTTGTGCGATCCAGAGACTCGCCAACACGTACGCCAGACGCCTCGAGGTTTTGTTTCAGCATGTCATCTTTCACCGATTTGTTACCGGAGAAAGTGATGCTGGCAATCGTCGGACGTTCTTTTACCTGAACCAGAAGGGTATCACCATCGCGCAGGACGCGGACATCCTCAAAGTTACCGGTGGCGAACAGAGCACGAATGGTATTACTGATATCTTCATCATTAACCGTGTCGCCTGTGCGCACCGGCATACTGAGGAGAGCCGCACCAACGGCGACTCGCTGTAGGCCTTCGAAATGAATGTCCTTCACTACGAACCCTTCAGCACCGTATACGGTGGCGCTGCTAAACAGCAGCGACGCTATGAGCAACTTTTTCATCGCCATCGTTATTATGCGTTCTTCCTAACACTCTCTTACAACCGAGAGAAATCATTGAAAAGTGCAAGCCCCATTAACAACACCAGCAAGATAGAGCCAATGCGATAACTAAAGTCTTGAACCCGCTCGGATACCGGACCGCCCTTCAGCTTTTCAATCGCCAGGAACAGCAGATGCCCCCCGTCAAGAACGGGCAACGGAAACAGGTTGATTATCCCTAAGTTCACGCTGATAAGCGCAAGGAACATCAGGTAATAAATAACCCCGAACTCCGCTGACATCCCAGCCCCCTGGGCGATAGAAATCGGCCCACTGAGGTTGTTCAGTTTTACATCACCGGTAATCAATTTTCCCAGCATACTGACCGTTAGCTTCATCAACTGCCACGTTTTATCCGAGGCTTCGAGGATGGCGCTGAATGGCCCATACTGGCGTACAGTCTTATACTCATCAGGCAGAGGAATAACTTTAGGCACCACGCCCGCAAAACCTTCTGCCTTCCCGTTAACCTCTTTTGAATCTGGGGTTAACGTTAAAGACAAGGAACTTCCTTGTCTTTCAATATCTAGCGCTAACGGCTTATCCGGATTATCGCGCACCAACGTCACGAACGTCATCCATTGCGTCAGCGGCTGACCATTGACTTTAACGATCCTGTCGCCAGCTTGCAAACCCGCCTTACTTGCCGCGGAGTTTACCTGCACTTCTGACAGCACAGGTTCAATCTGCGGACCACGAGGACGAATGCCCAAACTCGTGACGGGGTCCTGTTTGTCTGGCTCAAATGCCCATTGGCGCAAATCCAGCGTTTTATCCTGTCGCTGGTTACTACCAAACGGTGCCACGCTGAGGATAGTCTGCTCATCACCAATTTTGGCTACCAGCTGCAATCGGACGGTATCCCAATCAGGGGTTTCGATACCATCAACCGCTTTTAGTTCCGTACCTGGCTGAATTTGCGCCTGGGCAGCAATCGAGTTGGGTGTTATTTCACCAACAACCGGACGAACGCCAGGGACACCGATGATAAACACCAGCCAGTAGGCAAAAATAGCGAAGAGGAAATTTGCAATCGGGCCTGCAGCGATAATGGCCGCGCGCTGCCCAACTGTTTTATTGTTGAAAGCATAGTGGCGCAGCTCCGGTACAACGGGCTCAGCGCGCTCATCCAGCATTTTGACGTAACCGCCGAGGGGAATTAAGGCGATCACGTATTCCGTACCCTGTTTATCGGTACGGCGCCAAAGCGCTTTTCCAAAGCCAATGGAAAAGCGCTCGACGCGGACTCCGCAGCGCCGTGCAACCCAGAAATGACCAAATTCATGCACGGTGATAAGTACACCAAGTGCAACGATGAATGCAGCCAGATTCCAGAGAATACTCAGCATAAGACCATCCGTTAGAGCGTCCTGAATACCAGTAACAACAGGCAAGCAAAGACCGGCACCGCAGCCGTCAGGCTGTCAATACGATCCAGAATACCACCGTGTCCTGGGATTAAGTGACCACTGTCCTTAATACCTGCTTCACGCTTAAACATACTCTCGGTCAGGTCACCCAGCACGGAGGCCAGGGCTGCAACGATGGAGCAAATGAGCAAGGTGACAGGCGCAACTTCAAGATTCGCCCACATACCATAACCCCACGAGATTACAGCTGCAGTGGCAAGTCCGCCAATAAAACCCTGCCAGGTTTTACCAGGAGAAACCTTCGGCGCCAGTTTATGTTTGCCAAACATCTTACCAAACATATAGGCACCAGAGTCCGCTCCCCAAACGAGGATCATGACATAGAGCAGCCATAGCGCGCCACTATAATGATTCTCATCATAGTGCCAGGCACGTAGCGCCAGCATTCCCCAAAAGAAAGGAACAATGGTTAACACGCCGAAAATTATGCGTAATGTTTTGGAATTACGCCAGACCGAGGCTGAACCGGGGTAAAACAACACCAGTAATAGCGCCACGGCCCACCAGCCCAGCGACGCCCAAAGCGACACTTCAACCAGCGGTTGGTGAATATTATGATGATACTCAGGCAGCAAAAACAGCATCAGTGCCAGCAATAGCCCGCACAAAACCGCCAACCAAACTCGCTGTGTACGCGTGGCAAAACCGCTTAACTGTCCCCATTCCCAGGCGGCCAGCATACAGACGACCAGCGTAACAATGGCGAACCCCACCGGCGGCAACAAAAACAACGCCGCGATGACAACGGGTATTAAAACAAAAGCAGAAATCAGGCGATACTTCAGCAAAAGCGACCCCCATCAGGCTTTTTCATCACCGGGCTCGGTGCCGCCGAAACGACGCTCACGATTAGCAAAGGCATGTAGCGCACCTTCAAAGTCTTGTTCATCGAAATCGGGCCAGAGAACATCCGTAAAGTAAAGTTCGGCATAGGCAATTTGCCACAACAAAAAATTACTAATTCGATGCTCTCCCCCAGTCCTTATCACTAAATCCACAGGAGCCAGCTCATGCATACACACTTGCTGACCAAGCATCTCTTCATCAATTTGCTCTGGACGCAACAGACCTTCCTGCACCTGTTGTGCCAGTTGCCTGACGCCCTGGACAATATCCCACCGTCCACCGTAATTCGCGGCAATATTCAGCGTTAACCCGGTATTCTGGGCGGTAAGCGCTTCCGACTTGCGAATCCGTTCTTGCAAACGTGTGTTAAATCGACTGATATCCCCAATAATACGCAGGCGCACGTTATGGCGGTGCAGGTTTTTCACTTCGCTATCAAGTGCCCACACAAACAATTCCATTAACGCACTGACTTCCTGCGCTGGTCGGTTCCAGTTCTCACTGCTAAAGGCATACAGCGTTAACGCGTCAATACCGTTATTGGCAGCAAAAGAGACAGCCCGGCGGACGGATTTTGCTCCGGCCTTATGCCCAAAGGCGCGGATCTTCCCTTGCTTTTTCGCCCAGCGGCCATTGCCATCCATGATAATTGCGACATGGCGACAACCATGTGCTGGCAAGTTCTCGCTTAATGGTTTAGTTGCAGACAACATAACGCGTTTTTAGTCCCTGAAAGGATTATACGGTACTCAGGAATACTGAAGCCTATCCACAAAAAAGCCGTGTCAAACCACGGCTTACCCGATCGAAAAAAAGCAAATACCTGCGATCAGGTGGCGCAGACTATATCACTGAAGCCCAACGCTAACAAATAGCACGATCCCTCACAGAGTGATTATCATCAGCTTGAGAGTCGTGTCACTTGTTTTGTCGCGACGTCTCTGGCGATGGCATCGACCCTCAGCACATCTTCAACGCTCTGCGGTTCCTGCAAATCTATCCTATCCAGTACGGACAAATTGAGATCGGCGATATCCGTAAATCGAATCTGCTGCGCCAAAAATGCAGCAACGGTAATCTCATTTGCGGCGTTCAGCGCAGTTGTCGCAGCCTGTCCTTGCTCAAACGCGTCCATCGCCAGTTTCAGGCACGGATAACGCTGATAATCAGGTGCGGAAAACGTCAACGCACTGAGTTTGCAAAAATCGACAGGCTTAACCCCAGAGCTCACACGTTCCGGCCATGCCATCGTATGGGCGATAGGCGTGCGCATATCAGGCTCACCCAACTGGGCCAGGACGCTACCATCCTGATAACGGACCATCGAGTGAATAACCGACTGTGGATGGATCAGCACTTCCATCTGGCTTGCACTGGCATTAAACAACCAACGCGCTTCAATGTATTCCAGACCTTTATTCATCATGGTGGCGGAATCGACGGAGATTTTTCGTCCCATCGACCAATTCGGATGACGACATGCCTGATCGGGAGTCATTAGAGCCAGATCGGGCAATGGCGTTTCACGGAAAGGGCCACCAGACCCGGTAAGCAAAACGGACACAACGCCGTTTTGCTCAAGGTCAGCGTATCCCAGATTGTGTTGGATAGGTTGCGGTAAACTCTGAAAAATCGCGTTATGTTCGCTATCTACCGGCAAAAGCTGCGCTTTATGCCGTTTCACGTCGTCCATAAACAGACGTCCGCAGGTTACCAGAGACTCTTTATTCGCCAGCAAAATGTTCTTGCCTGCGCGGATTGCCGCAAGCGTTGGCAACAAACCTGCCGCGCCAACTATCGCCGCCATGACCTGATCGACATCATCCAGCGCGGCCATATCACAGGCCGCCTGCTGCCCGCACATAACCTCGGTGCGACTTCCATAATCCCGCAATGCGGATTTCACCAGCGCTGCACTTTTTTCGTCATCCATCACCGCGTAGCGGGGGGAAAACTCAAGGCATTGCTCCACCATACGGGCGACATTTTTACCCGCTACCAACGCAGCAACACGAAATTTATCCGGGTTATGGCGTACTACATCGAGCGTACTGCAACCAATAGAGCCGGTTGAGCCCAGGATGGTTAATTGCTTCATGAGACATCCAGAAGAATTGAGACAGGATAAAAAAGCAAAACGCCGCCATCCAGCCTTCTCAGGCCTTCTAAGCGGCGTTTTTAGCGTACAGGCGAATCAGAACTGCATCAGTTCCGCTTCTTTCTCTGCCAGCGCCGCATCAACTTTCTTGATTGCAGCATCGGTCAGTTTCTGTACGTCGTCCTGAGAACGGCGATCGTCATCTTCGCTGATCTCTTTATCTTTCAGCAGCGCTTTCACTTTGTCGTTGGCGTCACGGCGTACGTTACGCACAGCAACACGCGCGCCTTCAGCTTCACCACGTACGATCTTGGTCAGATCTTTACGACGTTCTTCGGTCAGCGGTGGCAGCGGAACGCGGATGTCAGAACCCGCTGAGCTTGGGTTCAGACCGAGGTCAGAAGCCATAATCGCTTTCTCAACAGCCGGACCCATAGAACGGTCAAACACGTTGATTTTCAGGGTACGGGAATCTTCAACCGTTACGCTTGCCAGCTGGCGCAGCGGAGTCGGCGTGCCGTAATATTCTACGATAATGCCATCCAGCAGGCTGGGAGAAGCACGACCCGTGCGAATTTTGCTGATTTGATTTTTGAATGCTTCGACGCATTTGTCCATGCGTACTTCAGCATCTTTTCTGATATCGTTGATCACGTTACGAATCCTTGAAAGCTTGTTTCAGTCAGACCATACCCACCACGCAAGATGTGACAAGTATAGTCTTGATTAATTTTGAGGGACGTATCCCGCGACATTAAAGCGGAATATTACCTGCATTTAGCCGCAACGGGAATTATTCCGTGATTAACGTGCCTTCTTTTTCACCCATCACAACGCGGCGCAACGCACCCGGTTTGTTCATGTTGAAGACACGAATCGGTAATTTGTGGTCACGAGCCAGCGTGAACGCAGCCAGATCCATCACTTTCAGTTCTTTATCCAGTACTTCAGCATAGGTCAACTGTTCGTACATGGTTGCTGTTGGATCTTTAGCTGGATCGGCGGTAAACACACCATCAACTTTAGTGGCTTTCAGAACCACATCCGCTTCAATTTCAATACCACGCAGGCAGGCTGCGGAGTCAGTGGTGAAGAACGGGTTGCCTGTACCAGCGGACAAAATAACCACGCGGTTGTTACGCAACAGGCTGATCGCTTCCGCCCAGCTGTAGTTATCACACACGCCGTTCAGAGGGATAGCGGACATCAGGCGAGCGTTCACATAGGCGCGGTGAAGCGCATCGCGCATCGCCAGACCGTTCATTACGGTGGCTAACATGCCCATGTGGTCGCCCACGACGCGGTTCATCCCTGCTTTCGCCAGACCAGCACCACGGAACAGGTTACCACCACCGATCACTACGCCAACCTGGATTCCCAGCTCGACCAGCTCTTTGATTTCCTGAGCCATACGGTCAAGTATGCTTGCATCAATACCGAAGCCCTCTGAACCTTGCAGAGCTTCGCCACTTAACTTAAGCAGAATACGTTTGTAGACGGGTTTTGCATTGGTAGCCATGTTTCTTTCCTGAGACTGTCAACGAATGAGATGAGTTAATTCCAGCGACATTGTATGTCGCTTTTCAGCCCTGCCACTATAGCGCTTAGCTGAATTTACAAGTCGGGCGCAAAAAGAAGCCGCCCTCAGGCGGCTCCTTTTAAAATTAAGACTGCTTGGACATCGCAGCAACTTCTGCTGCAAAGTCAGTCTCAACTTTCTCGATGCCTTCACCCACTTCGAAGCGGATGAAACCAGTTACGTCAGCGTTGTGCTCTTTCAGCAGCTGAGCAACAGATTTGCTCGGTTCCATAACGAAAGGCTGACCAGTCAGAGAAACTTCGCCGGTGAATTTCTTCATGCGGCCTTCAACCATTTTCTCTGCGATTTCTTTCGGCTTGCCAGACTGCATCGCGATATCCAGCTGAACCTGGTATTCTTTTTCTACTACTTCAGCAGAAACGTCTTCCGGCTTAACGAATTCTGGTTTGCTTGCAGCAATGTGCATTGCCAGCTGTTTAACCAGTTCTTCATCAGCGCCAGTTGCAGCAACCAGAACACCGATACGCGCACCGTGCTGGTAGCTACCCAGTACTTCGCCTTCCAGGGAAGCCACGCGACGGATGTTGATGTTCTCACCGATTTTAGCAACCAGAGCAACACGTTCTTCTTCGAACTGTGCTTTCAGAACTTCAACGTCAGTGATTTTGCCAGCAACGGCAGCGTCCAGTACTTTGTCAGCAAATGCCTGGAAACCAGCATCTTTAGCAACGAAGTCAGTCTGGCAGTTAACTTCCAGAATGAAAGCGATATTGCCGTCGATTTTGGTTTTGATTACGCCGTCAGCAGCAACGTTGCCTGCTTTTTTCGCTGCTTTAATAGCACCGGACTTACGCATGTTTTCGATTGCCAGCTCGATGTCGCCATTAGCTTCAGTCAGTGCTTTTTTGCAATCCATCATGCCTGCGCCAGTACGCTCACGCAGCTCTTTTACCAGGGATGCGGTAATTTCAGCCATTCTAAAATCCTCGGAAGATTTGATCTGCCCGGCATGAAACCGCACAGATTTAAAAGTGAAAAAGGGGGCCATATACAGGCCCCCTAACCAAACGTGATACTACCTGGCCTATATCCGTCATTCTTCAAGCTGCTGGTGCGTTGTTTTCCTTACTCACCCCAGTCACTTACTGACGTAAGCTCCGGGGGATTCGTTGCGTCAACGCCTTCCAGCAACTCGAATTACCTAGGATATATAAGGGGTCGCTCTAACGAGCGTGCCTTATTATTCAGCTTCTACGAAGCTTTCTTCCGCCTGGGAAGCCAGATCCTGAGAACGGCCTTCACGAACGGTAGTAGCTACAGCGCCCAGGTACAGGGTCACAGCACGGATTGCGTCGTCGTTACCCGGGATAACGAAGTCAACACCGTCCGGATCAGAGTTGGTATCAACGATAGCAAATACCGGGATACCCAGGTTGTTTGCTTCTTTGATAGCAATGTGCTCGTGGTCAGCATCGATTACGAACAGAGCGTCCGGCAGGCCGCCCATGTCTTTGATACCGCCCAGGCTGTTTTCCAGTTTCTCAAGCTCACGGGTGCGCATCAGCGCTTCTTTCTTGGTCAGCTTTTCGAAAGTACCGTCCTGAGACTGAGTTTCCAGATCTTTCAGACGTTTGATGGACTGACGAACGGTTTTCCAGTTAGTCAGCATACCGCCCAGCCAGCGATGGTTCACGAAGAACTGGTCGCAGCTGTTAGCAGCGTCTTTCACCGCTTCGCTTGCAGCGCGTTTAGTACCAACGAAAAGGATTTTACCTTTACGAGCAGAGATCTTGTTCAGTTCAGCCAGAGCTTCGTTGAACATCGGTACAGTTTTCTCAAGGTTGATGATGTGAACTTTGTTACGCGCACCGAAGATGAACGGCTTCATTTTCGGGTTCCAGTAACGGGTCTGGTGACCGAAGTGAACACCAGCCTTGAGCATGTCGCGCATGGAAACAGTTGCCATGATTAAAACCTCTATATATAAAAGTTGGGGTTAAGCCTCCACGCATCCCATATTACCGACCCTTAAGGGCACCCCGGAATATGTGTCGATACGTGTGTGTTGTTACACAAAGTGAGATTTGTCGCTCCCGTCCATCGTGTGTAGTCTGCGAATAGAACGGAAGTCCGGCGCGCTTTATACCACAAATACGCCGTCGACACCAATAATTGTTGGTACTGTGTGCTGAATGAACGATGAATTTCGTGTTACAGGAAGGCGGCAAATTTTTGAATCTCCAGGAGCTTACATGTAGTAAGTGACTGGAGTGAAAAAATACAGCCAACGCACCTGTGGCACGAAAGGCGAAGTTTAGAATGATTCTCAATTTGGCAGCATGTATGCGGGACTGATACCATTGGCAGCACTTAAACAATTATTGCCGATATCATCGGCACTGATGGACAGAATTCATGGCTATCTCAATTAAGACTCCTGAAGAAATCGAAAAAATGCGCGTCGCTGGCCGTCTGGCCGCCGATGTACTGGAAATGATCGCACCGTTTGTTAAACCGGGCGTCAGCACCGGCGAGCTGGATCGCATCTGTAACGACTACATCGTGAATGAACAGCAGGCCATTTCCGCATGCCTGGGCTATCACGGTTATCCGAAATCCGTGTGCATCTCTATTAATGAAGTCGTGTGCCACGGGATCCCGGACGATGCCAAGCTCCTGAAAGACGGCGATATCGTCAACATTGACGTCACAGTGATTAAAGACGAATACCACGGCGATACGTCCAAAATGTTTATCGTCGGGAAACCGACCATTCTTGGCGAGCGTCTGTGCCGCGTCACGCAGGAAAGCCTGTACCTGGCGCTGCGCATGGTAAAACCAGGTATTCGCCTGCGTACCCTGGGTGCTGCAATTCAGAAATACGCGGAAGGCGAAGGTTTCTCTGTGGTCCGTGAATACTGCGGTCACGGCATTGGTCGCGGCTTCCATGAAGAACCGCAGGTTCTGCATTACGATGCGGATGACGGCGGTGTGGTACTGCAGCCGGGCATGACCTTCACCGTAGAACCGATGCTGAATGCCGGTGATTACCGTATCCGCACCATGAAAGACGGCTGGACGGTGAAAACCAAAGACCGGAGCTTGTCTGCTCAGTACGAGCATACTATTGTGGTGACGGAAAACGGCTGTGAAATTCTGACGTTACGCACGGATGACACCATCCCGGCGATCATCACACACGGCGAATAATGTTTTGCCTGATGGCGATGCCCCTGCATCTTATCAGGCCTACAAATTGCACCTTTACTCAAAATCATTCGAGTTGCTTCAAGACGGCAAGAGAGTGAATCTCCAGAAGCGTACAAAAGTACGTGACTGGAGTGAACGAGCGCAGCCAACGCAGAAGCAGCTTGAAGGATGAAGAGTAAATCCGTAGGCCGGGTAAGGCGCATTAGCCGCCATCCGGCTTTTTAATGGGTGGCGCATAATGAATACTCTTCCTGAACAGCACGCAAATACTGCCCTCCCCACCCTGCCTGGCCAACCGCAAAACCCAGGGACATGGCCACAGCACGACCTCAACTGCCCCGGCATTAAAGCGCATATCGACGCTTTCCAGCACTGGTTAGGCGAAGCGTTTGACAGCGGGATCTCCGCAGAGCAACTCATTGAGGCCCGCACCGAGTTTATTGACCAGTTACTTCAGCGTCTGTGGATTGAAGCCGGTTTCGGTCAGATTGCCGATCTGGCGCTGGTTGCTGTTGGCGGTTACGGACGCGGCGAACTGCATCCCCTTTCCGATATTGACCTACTGATCCTGAGTCGTAAAAAGCTCCCTGACGCACAGGCCGAAAAAGTCGGCGAGCTGTTAACGCTGCTATGGGACGTGAGGCTAGAGGTTGGGCACAGCGTGCGGACGCTGGAAGAGTGTCTGCTGGAGGGGCTATCGGATTTAACCGTCGCCACCAACCTGATAGAAACACGCCTGCTTATCGGCGACGTGGCGCTGTTTCTGGAGCTACAAAAGCATATTTTTAGCGAAGGTTTCTGGCCGTCCGATAAATTTTACGCTGCCAAAGTGGAGGAACAGAATCAACGCCATCAGCGCTATCACGGCACCAGCTACAACCTGGAGCCGGATATCAAAAGCAGTCCTGGTGGACTGCGCGACATCCACACCCTGCAATGGGTCGCCCGCCGTCATTTTGGTGCCACGTCGCTGGATGAGATGGTCGGCTTCGGCTTCCTGACGCTGGCGGAGCGCGCCGAACTGAATGAATGTTTGCATATTCTGTGGCGCATTCGCTTTGCATTGCATCTGATCGTGAACCGTTACGATAATCGTCTGCTGTTTGATCGACAGCTCAGCGTGGCTCAACGCCTCAATTATGGCGGTGAAGGCAATGAGCCGATCGAGCGGATGATGAAAGACTATTTCCGGGTCACGCGACGAGTGAGTGAACTGAACCACATGCTGCTCCAGCTGTTTGACGAGGCGATCCTCGCCATGCCGGCTGATGAAAAACCGCGCCCAATTGATGACGACTTTCAGTTGCGTGGCACATTGATTGACCTGCGCAATGACGACCTGTTTATCCGCGAGCCCGAGGCTATTTTGCGGATGTTTTACATTATGGTACGCAATAGCGCGATCACCGGAATTTACTCCACCACACTGCGTCATTTGCGTCATGCCCGCCGTCATTTAACTCAACCGCTGTGCTACATTCCGGAAGCGCGCTCGCTATTTCTCAGCATGTTGCGCCATCCGGGTGCAGTGAGTCGCGGCCTGTTGCCAATGCATCGCCACAGCGTGTTATGGGCCTATATGCCGCAGTGGTCACACATTGTCGGTCAAATGCAGTTTGACCTGTTTCATGCTTATACGGTGGATGAGCACACCATCCGCGTAATGCTCAAGCTGGAAAGTTTTGCCAGGGAAGAGACTCGCCCGCGCCATCCGCTGTGTGTGGATCTGTGGCCGCGCCTGCGTCAACCGGAACTCATTCTGATTGCTGCGCTGTTCCACGATATCGCCAAAGGACGTGGCGGCGATCACTCTATTCTGGGGGCTCAGGACGTACTCAAGTTCGCCGAATTACACGGACTCAACTCGCGTGAAACAAATCTGGTCATGTGGCTGGTGCGCCAGCATCTGCTAATGTCGGTGACCGCTCAGCGCCGTGATATTCAGGATCCGGAGGTGATCAAGCAATTCGCTGAAGAAGTACAAACGGAACATCGTCTGCGCTTTTTAGTGTGCCTGACCGTCGCAGATATTTGCGCTACTAACGAAACACTGTGGAATAGCTGGAAGCAAAGCCTGTTGCGCGAATTATACTTCGCCACGGAAAAACAGCTGCGTCGTGGGATGCAAAATACACCGGATATGCGCGAGCGTGTACGCCATCATCAGCTGCAGGCACTGGCGCTACTGCGTATGGACAACATTGATGAAGAAGCGCTGCACCACATCTGGTCGCGCTGTCGCGCCAACTATTTCGTGCGCCACAGCCCAAATCAACTGGCCTGGCATGCGCGTCATCTGCTGCAGCACGATCTCAGTAAACCACTAATTTTACTCAGCCCGCAGGCAACGCGAGGCGGAACGGAGATTTTCATCTGGAGCCCGGACCGCCCTTACCTGTTCGCCGCCGTCTGCGCCGAACTGGACAGACGTAATCTTAGCGTTCACGATGCACAGATTTTCACCACCCGTGATGGCATGGCGATGGATACGTTCATCGTTCTGGAGCCGGACGGCAGTCCGCTGTCGTCAGACAGGCACGAAGCGATCCGTTTTGGACTGGAACAGGCCATCACGCAGCGCAGCTGGCAACCGCCGCAGCCGCGTCGTCAACCGGCAAAATTACGCCACTTTACCGTCGATACCGAGGTCACTTTCCTGCCGACCCATACCGACCGTAAATCATTCCTTGAGCTTATCGCTCTCGACCAGCCTGGACTGCTGGCGCGGGTGGGGCAGATTTTTGCCGATCTGGGAATTTCGCTGCATGGCGCCCGAATTACAACCATTGGCGAGCGAGTAGAAGATTTATTCATAATCGCCACCGCCGACCGGCGTGCCCTTAATAATGAGCTGCAGCAGGAAGTACATCAACGGTTGACAGAGGCCCTCAATCCAAACGATAAAGGGTAATGTTTTTATTTATTATGGAAAGAGTTTAACAATGCAGCAGTTACAGAACGTTATTGAGTCCGCTTTTGAGCGTCGTGCCGACATCACTCCGGCAAATGTAGATACCGTAACCCGCGAAGCGGTGAATCAGGTTATTGCTTTACTGGATTCCGGTGCACTGCGCGTCGCAGAAAAGATTGAGGGTCAGTGGGTCACGCATCAGTGGCTGAAAAAGGCGGTCCTGCTCTCTTTCCGTATTAACGATAATCAGGTTATCGAGGGTGCGGAAAGCCGTTACTTCGATAAAGTGCCGATGAAATTCGCCGACTACGATGAAGCTCGCTTCCAGAAAGAAGGTTTCCGCGTGGTTCCGCCAGCGGCTGTACGTCAGGGCGCGTTTATCGCGCGTAACACCGTATTAATGCCCTCTTACGTGAACATCGGCGCTTATGTTGATGAAGGTACGATGGTTGATACCTGGGCGACCGTCGGCTCCTGCGCGCAAATTGGTAAAAACGTTCACCTGTCCGGCGGCGTTGGCATCGGCGGCGTACTGGAGCCGTTACAAGCTAACCCGACCATCATCGAGGACAACTGCTTCATCGGCGCGCGCTCTGAAGTGGTTGAAGGCGTGATCGTCGAAGAAGGCTCTGTTATCTCTATGGGCGTGTACATCGGTCAGAGTACCCGTATTTACGATCGTGAAACAGGCGAAGTGCATTATGGCCGCGTTCCGGCGGGCTCTGTGGTTGTCTCCGGCAACCTGCCGTCGAAAGATGGCAAATACAGCCTGTACTGCGCGGTGATCGTGAAGAAAGTCGACGCTAAAACGCGTGGCAAAGTGGGTATCAACGAACTGTTACGTACCATCGACTAACAGCAATTTGAAAAAGCGGGCTTAGCCCGCTTTTTTTACATCTGCGAGTGGCATAAACAAGGCTTTTCGTTAATTATTCAATGGTTATAGTGAGCTTAAGGGTACCGCTATGTATGACAATCTGAAAAGTCTGGGCATTACTAATCCTGAAGAGATCGATCGTTACAGCCTGCGGCAAGAAGCCAACAACGATATCCTGAAAATCTATTTCCAAAAGGATAAAGGTGAGTTTTTTGCCAAGAGCGTGAAGTTCAAATATCCCCGTCAGCGTAAAACGGTTGTCGCCGATGGCGTCGGTCAGGGCTACAAAGAAGTGCAGGAGATCAGTCCAAACCTGCGCTATGTGATCGACGAACTGGATCAGATCTGCCAGCGCGATCGCAGTGAAGTCGATCTTAAACGCAAGATCCTCGATGATTTACGTCATCTGGAAAGCGTCGTGACTAATAAGATCAGCGAAATTGAAGCCGATCTGGAAAAACTGACGCGTAAGTAACCGCATGTGAATGTATTCGTAGGCCGGGTAAGGCGAAGCCGCCCCCCGGCATTTTGCCTGATATGTGTAGTGTCATCAGGCAAGGAATTAATGCTGTTCATCCAGTTGCAACGCCACATACAACAACAGTCGGTCGTCAAAATTCCCCAAATCCAGCCCGGTTAGCTCTGAAATTCGGTTCAGGCGATATTCCAGCGTATTACGGTGGATAAACAACGCTTTTGAGGTCGCCAGCGGCTGAACGTTATGCCGAAACCACGCCGCTAAAGTCCGACGCAGCAAGCCGTTGTTATCCATCGCTTTCAGCCGAACCAGCGGACGGGCCAGCTCATTAGCCTGCCAGCCGCCGCGCAGGCTGTCCAGCAGCACTGGCAGCATTAAATCCTGGTAAAAATAGCTGCGGCTTTCCGGCATGCGCTGCTTGCCGACCATCATGGTTGTACGTGCGGTGCGATACGAACGGGCAATACTGCCTGGCCCGGTAAAATAGTTGCCCAGCGACACGCGAAAACGCAGCTGTCCGTTCTCTTTCATGCGAGCAATGAGCTGCTCAACACGCTTGCGGTGATCTTCCGCGTCCCAGCGACCAAACTGATTGAGCGCCGGTTTCAGCACCACCATCTCGGTCAGGGAAACAATCGCAATCAGATTATTACGTTCAGGCGTAGTCAACGCGTTCTGCAATTGCTGTAGCTCAGCCATGGCACTGTCTACACCAAGCTGACCGCTGTCGACCTCCACCACCGCTACCACGCGCGGCTGGTTCAGATCTATACCCAGCCTCTGCGCCCATTCCACCAGCGCCGGGGTGTTTTCTTCAGCCTGAATCAGGTTCATCACCAGTTCTTCGCGCAGACGACTGTCCTGAGCGAGCAGATGCATCAAACGCGACTGCTCCAGCATCATTTCGGCGGTCATACACACCAGTTCACCGTACTTACGCAAATGCTCCGGCTCACCGGTTAAGCCAATAACGCCAACGATTTCGCCTTCGAGCCGCAGCGGCAGGTTTATCCCCTGACGCACGCCGTGCAAATGTCGCGCTACCGCATCATCAATATCGACTACCCGGCCCTGTGAGAGCACCAGCAGTGCCCCTTCGTGCAATTCACCAATACGTTCGCGATCGCCACTGCCGATTATCCGCCCACGGGCATCCATTACGTTGATATTGGTATCAATGATGCGCATCGTGCGCGCCACAATATCCTGCGCCATTTTGGTATCGAGATGCCAGCCAGCCATAAAGCCCTCCTGTGAGCAGTGCTCAAGCATAGGGAAGAAAACAGGCTGCGACATTGTGCAAATGCACAAAGCAGAAGAGAGAAGTATGGAGTTGTGGTAGGTATCACAAAAAGAAACCCCTTCCCTGATATGGGAAGGGGTTCAGAGGGATTATTGCATCAACAGATAGATAGAGCTGTCACCACGCTGAATGTTCAGCGCCAGAACAGCCGGTTTACTGTCGAGAATTTTGCGCAGTTCCGCGATGTTTTTCACCGATTGCTGGTTAGCACCAATGATGACATCCCCTTTCTTCAGGCCAATCTGTGCCGCCGGCGAATTCGGTTTCACATCGCTTACCACGACACCTTTGTCCTGGCCTTTGTTGCTCATATCCGCACCTTCAATGCCTTTGAAGATAGAGCTGGAATCAACCTGAGTCTGGCTGCTCTGCTGCAGTTCCAGGTTCACCGTTACCGGCTTACCGTCGCGCAGCAGGCCAAGGTTAATTTTGCTACCCACTGGCATGGTGCCGACCTGCGCACGCAGGGCAGCGAAGCTGCTGATTGGTTTACCGTTCAGGGAAGTAATCACGTCCCCGGCTTTGATACCGGCTTTCGCTGCAGAAGAGTTCGGCATAACCTGGCTGACGAATGCCCCACGCTGGGCATCCACTTTCATCGCTTTCGCCAGCTCAGAGCTCAGCTCAGTCCCCATAATACCCAGCTCACCGCGTTTAACCTGGCCGAACTCAACCATCTGCGAAGTCAGGTTTTTCACCATGTTGCTTGGGATAGCAAAACCAATCCCGATGTTGCCACCGTCCGGCGCGAGGATCGCGGTGTTAATCCCGATCAACTCACCATTCAGGTTAACCAGCGCACCGCCAGAGTTACCGCGGTTGATCGCCGCATCCGTCTGGATAAAGTTCTCGTAGTTTTCGGCATTCAGGCCACTACGCCCCAGTGCAGAAACGATACCTGATGTCACCGTTTCACCGAGGCCAAACGGGTTACCAATCGCTACAGTGTAATCACCCACGCGCAGCGCATCAGAATCTGCCAGCTTAATTGCCGTCAGGTTTTTCGGATCCTGAATTTGGATCAACGCGATATCAGAGCGCGGATCTTTTCCGACGATTTTTGCGTCAAACTTACGCCCATCGCTCAGTTGAACCTTGATCACCGTGGCATTATCGACCACGTGGTTGTTGGTCACAACATACCCTTTCGCGGCATCAATGATGACGCCAGACCCCAGCGCCATAAATTTCTGCTGCTGGCCACCGCCGTTGTCAGCGCCCGGAGCACCGCCCTGGCAGAACGGTGAGCTCTGGAACGGAGAACCGTCCTGGCAGAACGGAGAGTTATCACCAAAGAACTGCTGGAAATTACGCGGCATACGCGGCGTATTGACCGTCGTGCTCCCCTCGACATTAATACTCACCACCGATGGCATCACTTTTTCGAGCATCGGGGCCAGGCTTGGCATCTGTTGGGCTGTTGTCGCTGAAGACGCTGTCTCAGCCGCCGTTGCAGACAGGGGGGACAACGCCAAACCTAAACTCAGAGCCAGTGCACTCATTGCTAATGTGGTTTTTTTCATGTGTTTCGTTCTCGATTAACAGGTCACGCAAAATTGCTGTATACCTCAGAGTCGTTTTATAGCGCTAAGTTCCAGAATGAAGTTTAAGGAAAAAGTAAAATTTTATTGTCCGTCTTTACAAATGAGTATTTATTGTTCTACCGCCATCAGCCGTCTATATTCATCCCAGGCATACAAGTCAGTCATCCCGCTGATATAATCCTGAATTAAACGGCAGCGGTAATAATATTCCATGACCGGGAACTCGGCACTACCCGGCAATATTTTACTGACCGCCTCAACATAAGCAAGACGATGGCGGGTAGACAACTTTTGAAATAATCGTGATTCGATAGGGAACTGTTTTAATCTTTCGTGTTCAACCAGTCCGCTAAAGTCGGATAATGACATTTTTAGCAGTGGTTGGTAGATTTCCAGAAGCCCACTGATAACCCGATAGCCTTGCAATTCCAGCTGTTCCACATCTGGATGACTAAACACATGTTTTACCGCTACATTTTTATATACCCCTAGCAACTGACTGAAGCTACTGGCATCTTCTAATAAAGCGTGATTAAAACTCCCCTCAAAAATTTGCGGCAAATTATCAATAAAACGCTGAGCGGCGTACGGTACCAGCTTATTCAGCGTATTAACGCGTAAATACATAAAGAACTGATCTTCAGTACTGCGGCTTAATGTATTTGAACGAGATTTTTCCCAGGCGTTCTCAACAACCTGACTAAACAGGGAACCTTTTTCATGATGCCCCCACGCCTCATACAGATGGTGGTAAAGCTGCTCGACGCTGAAGATTCTTTTCTCAACAGCATCCTCCAGATCAGCCACACAATAAGAGATATCGTCCGCTGCTTCCATAATCCAGGTTAATGGAAAGCGACTGTAAGGTGCTAAGGATAATTCTTTACGTAACCGCTCAATATACGGTTCCTCGGAAAGGTAATAGCCCGGTTTCTTCATTAAATAGTTATGCGTCGCTGGCGTACCTCCACGCCACCATGCCGGGCGCGTATATTTTAAAATTCCCCCCACCTGCGACCAGGTCAGGTTCATGCGCATCAGAGTATGCACCAGCCGAATGCCCTGCGCATTGCCTTCAAAATGGCACAGGTCCTGACGTACCTTGCGGCGAATATCATTGAGCAACTCTTCACCTTCACGCAAACGTAACGCAGACACCAGGCAGCGATCGTCGCTTAACGGCTGACTTTCAGCGTCAGCCGGATAGAGTCGCTGGCGAAACCAGTCATTAATCGCTGCCTCGCCAAAATGACCAAACGGCGGATTGCCGATGTCATGCATCAGGCAGGACATTTCGACGATGCTTTCAAAGGGACCGGTCAACTCATCCAGGCCGTACTGCTCCAACAGCTTTTGCTCTTTCAGTCGGCTGAGGATCTCTTTGGCGATATAACGCCCTACCTGCTGAACTTCCATCGAGTGCGTCAGGCGCGTACGCACCGCCGCGTTACGCTCCAACGGAAAGACCTGGGTTTTTTGCTGCAGTCGGCGAATAGCCGGAGAATTGATAATGCGTCCACGGTCGCTTTCGAAAATGCGCAGGATCTCATGCTCAGATCTCACGCCCTGCGGTGAACGGTAACGACGATGCCAGTTTATTTTTTTTCGGAAATCGATCTGTGCCATGTCCTCTCCCGCCTGAGAAATGCGCTACCCCTTAAGCGCATGATAGACTATGCCCTCAAATCTGGCTTATCGCGAGTAAATCTATGAAAATCGGCATCATTGGTGCAATGGAAGAAGAAGTTACGCTGCTGCGTGACAAAATCGAAAACCGTCAGACAATCGCTCTTGGCGGTTGTGAAATTTACACCGGCCAACTGAACGGTACTGAGGTTGCGCTACTGAAATCAGGCATCGGTAAAGTAGCTGCGGCGCTGGGCGCAACACTGCTGCTTGAACGCTGCAAGCCAGATGCCATCATCAATACCGGTTCTGCGGGTGGTCTGGCTTCTACGCTGAAAGTGGGTGATATCGTGGTTTCTGACGAAGCGCGCTATCACGATGCTGACGTCACCGCATTCGGCTATGAATTTGGCCAGCTACCGGGCTGCCCGGCCGGTTTTAAAGCCAACCCGATACTGATTGCTGCGGCGGAATCCTGCATTGCCGAACTCAATCTGAACGCCGTCCGTGGACTGATCGTCAGCGGCGATGCCTTCATTAACGGTTCCGTTGGTCTGGCAAAAATTAAGCATAACTTCCCACAAGCGATTGCCGTTGAGATGGAAGCAACCGCAATTGCGCACGTGTGTCACAACTTTAATGTGCCGTTTGTTGTCGTTCGCGCTATCTCTGACGTCGCCGATCAGCAGTCCCATCTCAGCTTTGACGAGTTCCTGGTCGTTGCCGCGAAACAGTCAAGCCTGATGGTTGAAACGCTGGTGCAGAAACTGGCACATGGCTAAATACATCTCCAGGGCGCTGGTCGCCCTGCTTTTCATTCTTCCGGCATGGCTTTACGCCGCGCCGCGCGTTATTTCGCTTTCCCCAGCCAACACTGAACTGGCCTTCGCCGCCGGTATTACCCCCGTTGGCGTCAGCAGCTATTCAAACTACCCGCCCGAGGCCAAAAATATTGAAGAGGTCTCAACCTGGCAAGGCATGAATCTGGAACGTATTGTGGCGCTAAAACCCGATTTGGTTATTGCCTGGCGTGGAGGGAATGCTGAGCGACAGGTTAATCAACTGACCGCCCTGGGAATTAAGGTCATCTGGGTCGATGCCGTCACCATCGAGCAGGTCGCAGATGCATTGCGTCAACTTGCGCCATGGAGTCCCAAGCCTGAACAGGCAAAGCAAGCAGCGCAAACCCTGCTTGATGAGTATGCTTTACTAAAGTCTCAGTATGCCAACAAACCTAAAAAACGTGTGTTTCTCCAGTTTGGCGCAAATCCTCTATTTACCAGTGGAAAAGGTTCCATTCAAAACCAGGTTCTTGAGGTATGTGGTGGAGAAAACATCTTTTCCGGCAGCCGGGTTCCATGGCCGCAGGTCAGCCGCGAACAGGTACTGGCAAGAGCCCCTCAGGCAATTGTTGCTACCGGCGGTTCAGGCGAAATTCTTAAAATTGAGCAATACTGGGGAAATCAGCTAAAAATCCCGGTTATTACTCTTGATAGTGACTGGTTTGAACGCGCGAGCCCGCGTATTATCCTCGCCGCAAAACAACTCTGTAATGCGCTTTCACAAGTAAATTAGCGCCTGCCCCCACCAGGTCTGTTGTGAGGATGTAAAGATGCTCGTCTATTGGCTGGATATTGTCGGTACCGCGGTATTTGCTATCTCTGGCGTATTGCTTGCCGGAAAACTGCGTATGGACCCCTTCGGCGTTCTGGTCCTGGGCGTGGTAACCGCCGTCGGTGGCGGTACGATCCGCGATATGGCGCTGGATCATGGCCCCGTATTCTGGGTTAAAGATCCCACCGACCTGGTGGTGGCGATGATCACCAGTATGTTGACGATCGTGCTGGTGCGTCAGCCAAGACGCTTACCGAAATGGATCCTTCCGGTGCTGGATGCCGTTGGCCTGGCGGTGTTCGTGGGTATTGGCGTGAATAAAGCGTTTCTCGCCGGAACCGGACCGTTGGTGGCGATTTGTATGGGAGTGATTACCGGCGTCGGCGGCGGAATTATTCGCGACGTGTTAGCGCGTGAAGTCCCGATGATTTTGCGCACCGAGATCTACGCCACAGCCTGTATTATCGGCGGGATCGTGCATGCGACGGCGTTTTATACCTTTGATGTTTCACTGGAAAACGCCAGTATGATGGGGATGATTGTCACCCTGCTGATTCGGCTTGCCGCCATTCGCTGGCATTTGAAATTACCGACGTTTGCGCTGGATGATAACGGACGTTGACATGATGATGCAGAATATGCAGGCCGGATAAGGCGTTTACGCCGCCATCCGGCACATTGCCCGGTGGCGCTACGCTTACCGGGCCTACACCATCAGACCACCGGTATTGCAGACAGCAATCAGATGCTGAAAGAGGAACCACACCCGCAGGTGCTTTTGGCGTTCGGGTTAGTCACAACGAAGCGAGAACCTTCCAGACCTTCGGTATAATCAACCGCACCACCTACCAGATACTGCAGGCTCATCGGGTCAACCACCAGACCAACACCTTGTTTCTCAATGGTCATATCACCATCGTTTACCTGATCATCAAAGGTAAAACCGTACTGGAAACCGCTGCAACCACCGCCGGTGATATACACGCGTAATTTCAGATTTGGGTTATCTTCATCTGCGATCAGGCTTTTTACTTTATTGGCTGCTGCTTCAGTAAATTGCAGTGGCAGCGCTACGTCATCACTCATATTTTGCTCCAAACGACATTGGCAATTGGGCAAATTATAACCCAATGGTTAAGGCCATTATCTAATACCCTGGTATTTCGTTCAAGTATTCTCGCCCGTGGCGGTACTCTGGCTTTTTGCCGCCTGCTCCGCTTCCTGTTTAGCCAGCGTGCGGGCAAGGATAGTCGAGTATAGCGGTTTTCCACCCATAAACTGGGCTAATAGTGTTGCGCCAAGACAGGTAATAATCATTGGCAAAATGAGCTGATAGTTATCCGTCATTTCCAGCACCAGCACAATGCCCGTTAACGGCGCACGCACTGAAGCGGCCAGCAATGCCCCCATCCCGGCAATAGCAAACGTCCCCGCCTCCAGATGATACTGCGGAAAAGAGGCTGCTGCAGCCATGCCAAATGCAGTTCCCAGCAATGTGCCTAACGCCAGCATCGGGGCAAATATCCCACCAGGCGCGCCGGATGAGAAGCACAGCAGCGTGGTGATCACCCTGGCGATAAAGATAAACAGCAGCAGGCCCACGCTGAAATTGCCCGCAGCGGCAATCGGGATCAGGTTAAATCCACCGCCTGCCGCTTCAGGTTGAATCAAACCGAGGATCCCGCACAGGCCGCCGATCGCACCGCCCATCAGCACCCATTTTTTAATTTCACCACCGTGAAAGCGTTGAAACATATCCTGGGTACGCAACACCATGGTATTGAACAACGGCCCGACGCAACCAAAAATAATCCCGAGGATGAGGTACAACCACAGCGTATTAACCGGCGCATTGGAGAGTTTCCCGACCTCAATAAGCGGTGCCTCGCCGTTGAAAACACGAAATACAATGCTCGACATAATCACGCCGGTAAACACGGCTTTGATCGAGACAAGGTTATAGCGAAACTGCGGGCGCATCTCTTCAATAATGAACAGGATCCCCGCCAGAGGGGCGTTAAACGCGGCTGACAGCCCCGCAGCCGCACCGGTTGCCAGTAAGGTGTGCCGCGCTTCGGCGCTACGCATGCGGAAAATATCCAGCACCATGCGCCCGATATTGCCACCAATCTGCACGGTTGGTCCTTCTCGCCCAAGCACCATTCCGGCACCCAGCGTACCCATACCGCCGATAAATTTTACCGGCAGCACACGCCACCAGCGCACCGGGCGGAGCTCTTCCAATGCGCCTTCAATCTCAGGGATCCCCGAACCACCGGCTTCCGGGGCAAATTTACGCACCAGAAAATAACCCACCATCGCCAGCAATGCAGAAAGAATAAACGCCAAAGGCCATACCAGGACGGCGTGGTCAGCAACCTGTGCCAGCGTGCCAATACGCAGATTCTGCACCCAGGTCACGGCTTTCTCAAACGCCACACCCACCAACCCCGTCACTGTCCCCACCACGGCGGCCATAAAGAGGATCGCCAACGGCGTTTTGTCACGATCAAGGAGTCGACGGATCTGATCCCTGCGCCGTAAACGCACAATTTGTTGTGCTTCAAAAGAAGGGGTGTCTGTTTTCATCAGATAATCATTAATTGGTAATACAAATACGGAAACGGCATTCTACTCGCACGTTTCGTGAAAATCCCCTGTAAATCGTATTGTTTCAAATACGCAAAACTTTCATAACCTTCTCTGAATAACTAGAATAGCGGGCATTTACTTTTTCTACGAACCAGGACCCCATCCATGAGTAAGTCTGAAAACCTCTACAGCGCAGCACGCGAACTTATCCCCGGCGGCGTTAACTCCCCCGTTCGCGCCTTTACTGGCGTGGGTGGTACTCCGCTGTTTATTGAAAAAGCTGACGGCGCATATCTGTATGATGTCGATGGTAAAGCCTATATCGATTATGTCGGCTCCTGGGGGCCGATGGTGCTGGGTCACAACCACCCGGCAATTCGCAATGCCGTGATTGAAGCGGCAGAGCGCGGTTTAAGCTTCGGCGCGCCGACCGAAATGGAAGTAAAAATGGCGGCGCTGGTCACTGAGTTAGTGCCAACCATGGATATGGTACGTATGGTGAACTCCGGTACCGAAGCCACAATGAGCGCGATCCGTCTGGCGCGCGGTTTCACCGGTCGCGATAAGATCATCAAATTTGAAGGCTGCTACCACGGTCATGCCGACTGTCTGCTGGTCAAAGCCGGTTCCGGCGCGTTAACGCTGGGTCAGCCTAACTCCCCGGGGGTTCCGGCAGATTTCGCAAAACATACCCTGACCTGCACCTATAACGATCTTGCCTCAGTACGTGCGGCATTCGAACAGTATCCGCAGGAGATCGCCTGCATCATCGTTGAGCCGGTCGCGGGCAACATGAACTGCATCCCGCCGCTGCCGGCATTCCTGCCGGGCCTGCGTGCGCTGTGCGATGAGTTTGGCGCGCTGTTGATCATCGATGAAGTGATGACCGGTTTCCGCGTGGCGCTGGCCGGTGCGCAGGATTATTACGGCGTAGTACCGGATCTGACTTGTCTTGGCAAAATCATCGGTGGCGGAATGCCCGTTGGCGCATTCGGTGGCCGTCGCGATGTGATGGACGCACTGGCGCCGACCGGACCGGTTTACCAGGCGGGGACGCTTTCCGGTAATCCAATTGCGATGGCGGCAGGTTATGCCTGTCTGACCGAAGTCGCCCAGCCGGGGATTCATGAGACGTTGAACGAACTGACAACGCGTCTGGCGGAAGGTCTGCTGGAAGCTGCCGAAGAAGCAAATATTCCACTGGTGGTTAACCATGTCGGCGGGATGTTCGGGATTTTCTTCACCGATGCCGAAACCGTGACCTGCTATCAGGACGTGATGGCCTGCGATGTTGAACGCTTCAAGCGTTTCTTCCACATGATGCTGGATGAAGGCGTTTACCTGGCGCCGTCCGCCTTCGAAGCGGGCTTTATGTCTGTCGCGCACAGCGAAGACGATATCAATAACACCATCGACGCCGCACGCCGGGTGTTTGCGAAATTGTAAGTGATGAATTGCCGGGTGGCGCTTACGCTTACCCGGCCTACATTTGCCCCCGTAGGCCGGATAAGGCAGTTATGCCGCCATCCGGCATAATTAACGACTCTGTTTTCTCAGCAGATAGATAAAGTACGGCGCGCCAATAAACGTCGATAGCAGTCCCGCTGGGATCTGATACGGAAACAGCACCATACGCCCACACCAGTCGGCAAACACCAGCAACACGCCTCCCGCCAGCGCCGAAATCAGCATATGCGGCATCGCCCGGCGAAAGCCCATCATACGAGCAATATGCGGTGCCATCAGCCCGACAAAGCTCAACGGTCCAATGGTCATGGTTGCTGTTGCCGTCAGCCCCGCCGCCAACAGCAGTAATCCTACTCGCGACGGCGTAATAGCCATACCGACAGCCCGCGCCGTATCGCCGCCAAGCGGTAATATCGTCAACCAACGACGGCACAGCGGCGTCATTGCCAGCAGGATAACCATTACAATTCCGGTGCGCAGCACCTGTTCGCCCGTCGCGTTATAGGTTGAGCCGGAGATCCAGGTTAGCACCCCCGCCATACGCGGATCGCCGCTGGCCTGCAGCATCATCAGCAGCATTGTAAACGCCGTGCTGAGCGCCATCCCTGCCAGCAACATGCGGTGCGGTGAAAAGCCCCCGCGCCCGGCGGCAATCATAATAATAAGCAAGGTGGCTGCCGCCCCGAGGCTCCCGGCCGGCATCAGCCAGCCAAAGGCATTTCCGGGGACCAGAAATAGCATTAACACCACGCCAAATGCCGCCCCGGAACTAATGCCTAATACTTCCGGGCTGGCCATTGGGTTTCCGGTCAGACGCTGAATAATACAACCCGCCACAGCCAGCATTACGCCAGCCACCAGTGCAGCCAGAATACGCGGCCAGCGCCAGGGCATCAACTCATCCAGCATTGCACCACTGGCCCATGTCCAGCCGTGCGCATCGCGACCAAACGCGAGCGCCACAATAACGGTCAGCAGCAATATCGCCCCGCCTGCCAGGGCAAACATCAGTACATTCTGGCGCTCAGCAGCGATGCGGTTACTGGCATTCATATCCGGCGCGCTCATACTTCTAAGGCGCGGCAACAGCCACAGCAGCAATGGCGCGCCAATCAGCGCCGTCACCGAACCAGTGGAGACTTCCATCCATACGCGGGTCAGCCACAGAATAATTTGGTCAGAGAGCCAGAGGATCAATGCCCCAATCAGCGGAGCCAGCATCAGACGCGCCAACAAACGCCGCGCGCCGAGCATTTTCGCCAGCAGCGGTGCAAACAGGCCGATAAAACCGATAATCCCAACCGCGTTAACCAGTAAGGCGCTGAGAACAATGGCCAGCGATAACGCCGCCAGACGTGCCAGCGACAGCGCCAGACCGAGGTTACGCGCCACGCCGTCATCCAGTCCCATCAGCGTCATTGGGCGCAGTAACAGCAGCGTCAGCATCACGCCGCCCAGCAACTGCGGCCACAGGCGCTGTACGCCGCTCCAGTCGGTTTGGGTTAGCGTACCGCTGCTCCATAAAAACATGCTTTGCAGCTGATCGTGATGGAAGATAACCATCAACTGATTAATTGCCCCGCAGTACAGGCTGACCACCAGCCCGGCAAGGATTAACGTCACCGGAGAAAGACGCTTGCCCCAGGCAACGCCAAACACCAGTGCCCCAACAACACATGCTCCCGCCAGCGCCGCGAATTGCGTGGTCAGCGCACCGGGAATCGCCCATAGCGTGGTGATGGTAATGCCCAACTGCGCACCGGTTGCGACGCCCAGCGTGGTTGGCTCTGCCAGTGGGTTACGCAGCACCTGCTGAAATAAGACGCCGACCAGCCCCAGCCCGGCGCCAACCAGTAGTGAAATCGCCAGCCTCGGCAGCAAACTGTAGTGGAAAACCATCTGCTCAATGAGATCGATATTCGGTGACCAGATAGCCTGTTGCCACTGGCTACGCGGTAGAGCAGCGGAAAAGTTAAACCAGGTCAGCCAGCAGGCAGCCACAAACAGAACCGCCAGCAGAAGGATCGGGAATAGCGCAATTCGTTTACTCACGCTTTGCCCCCCAGCGCATTATCCAGAATGCGGGCAAAATGCATCGCCGATAGCGTTGCACCATAGAACCAGACGGCGGGAACACGCTGAAAACGTCCGGCGCGAACAAATGGCATCGCCTGCCACAACGGTGTGGACATCAGTGCCTGCATATCCTTGTTGTTACCGTGATCGAAGCACAGCACATCAACATCTTTGTAGGCGGCAAGCCGATCAATTCCTACTGCGGTGCTGCCCCAAAAGTTGGTTTCGCCTTGCCAGGCGTTGCGGATCCCGTACTCATCCAGCACCTCCTGAAACAAGCAGTTAGGCCCAAACACCAGCATATGGCGAGGATCGAGCAGGGTCATCAGCAGTAATGGCCGTGAGCCTCGCTGAACAAAGCGCGGTTTCAGGCTGGCAATCACGTGTTCGTACTGCGCCAGATGACGTTCGGCAGCGGTCTGCAGATTCAGCAACTGCGCCAGTTCTTGCAACGACTGACGCGCAACCGCCAGCGGCTTTTTGCCATCACTGAAGTTAAAGCCACGACCCGGCGCAATACGTGCAAGCTTCTCAGGTGCAGGACCGTAACCTGCCGACCAGACCATAAATGAGGGTTTCATTTCGGTCAGCAGTTCGAGGTTAGGTTCAGTACGTAATCCGACATCGATGACGGAGTCTGGCAGCACGGGTTCGTTGACCCACAGTTTGTAGTTTGGAACATCCGCGACGCCGTAAGGTGCAACACCCAGCGCCAACAGCAGCTCAACCGGAAGCCATTCCAGCGCCACTATACGCTGTGGATCAACCGCCGCCGCACGGGCTGTATTCATTTGCCACAGTAGCGGCGACAACGCCATTGCCGTTAGCAGCCGTCGACGGGAAAGATGAGGTAATCCAATCATTAATAGACAAAACTCACGGGTGCGGCACCGGCCGGATGCGGCAAAATGCCCATCGGGATACCGTAAATCAGTTCCAGGGTTTCACTACGCATCAGTTCCGCGGGCGTTCCCTGGGCAATCATTTCACCGCCGCGCAGCGCGACCAGGTAATCACAGTAGCGGGCCGCCATGTTGATATCATGCAGTACGGCAACCACAGTCAACCCACGCTGTTGGCTCAAGCGATGCACCAGCGCCAGCACGTCAACCTGATGCGCGATATCCAGCGCCGAGGTCGGTTCATCAAGCAGCAGGCAGCGGCTGTCCTGCGCCACCAGCATGGCAATCCACGCACGTTGACGCTCGCCGCCAGACAAGCTATCTACCAGGCGATGCGCCAGCGGCTTTAAGCCGACCAGCGAAATAGCCTCTTCTACTTTCTCTCTGTCAGCCACGCCAAAACGTCCCAGCGCCCCATGCCACGGATAACGACCAATCGCCACCAGCTCACGTACCGTCATCCCTTCGGCCAGCGGTAACTGCTGCGGTAAATAGGCAACCTTACGGGCAAACGCTTTGCTGCTCCAGCTCTCCAGCGGCTGTTCATCAAGCAGGATTTCACCTTCTGACGGCGGCTGATGGCGTCCCAGCATTTTCAATAAGGTGGATTTACCTGAGCCGTTGTGGCCGATAAGACCGGTCACTTTACCCACGGGAAAGGTTAACGAGAGAGGATGCAAAAGCGTGCGGCCAGGCACACGGAAGGAGACATTCTTCAACGCAAACGTCGTGTCGGGATGGGATCTGTTTTCCTGCATAGCGGCCAACTTGTAAAACGGGCACGCAAAGCGTGCCCAAAAGAAATTAGAAACGGAAGGTTGCGGTTGCAACGACCTGACGTTCTGCGCCCCAGTAACATGCGTATTCGCTATAGCAACTGGAAACATATTCACGATTAAACAGGTTGTTGACGTTTACGGCAACGGACGAACCAGCCATACCGAAACGGGCCAGATCGTATTTCACCATGGCATCAGCAACGGTATAACCGCCCACATTAAACGAATCGTTTTTATTCCCTGAGGCAGTATCGTTTTTGTAGTAACTCACCGTTGAACCGGTATAACGCACACCAGCCCCAATGGTCAAACCGCTAAGTGCTGATTCATAGAACGTGTAATCGGTCCATAACGAAGCCTGATTACGTGGTACTTCCGCCGGTCGTTGACCTTTAAAGATAGTGTCTTCGGTATATTCCGCATCCGTGTAGCTGTAAGCCGCCGTAACGTTAATATTGGCATTTACGGCTGCTTTTGCTTCCAGTTCAATACCGCGTGAACGAATCTCTCCAGTCTGGACGCTGTACAGACCCGTAGGATCGTTCGGGTCCGCCGTCAGGTTTTTATCTTTCGTCAGTTGGTACACAGCCGCCGTCAGTACAACGGGCATATCCTTCGGAACATACTTCACACCGGCTTCGTACTGCTTACCACGCGACGGATCGAACGGTTTGCCTTCTTTCGTTGAACCGGATGTCGGTTCAAACGATTCGCTATAGCTGAAGTACGGAGAAATACCATTGTCAAACAGATAGTTAACACCGCCACGCCAGGTAAACTGCTGATCGTTCACTTCGGCCAGTGAATTACTGGAGCGGGTCAACGTGGAGGTAGTTGCGAAATCGTAGCGGCCGCCCAGTGTCAGCACCCACTTATCCCATTCCATCTGGTCCTGGGCGTAAAGTCCGGTCTGTTCCATACGGTTTAACACGGCGTACTTAGCATACGGTCCGCTGACATCAATATTCGGGTTACCGTACTGAGGGTTCTGCATATTTAACGGATCGGCATCGCCATACAGCGCATTGACATCGTTACGCATACGCGAGTAATCAACACCGGTCAGCAGAGTATGTGCGACATCACCAGTGGCAAAAGCAGACTGGAGCTGGGTATCAACGGTAAATGCATTGAGATCTTCATCAGAACGAACGTATTTACGGATAATCTCACCAGGCTGACTATAGCCAAAACCATATACAGAACGGTAGAGCGTTTTCACCTTGTCATAACGCAGGTTCTGGCGCACGGTGAAGGTGTCGTTAAAGGCATGCGAGAAGTTGTAGCCAACCATCTGCTGGCGGCGAGCCATCTTGTTATCCGCTTCACCTTCATTGAAATCAGTCGGCAGCTTGTGCGGATTACCATTTGCATCGTAATACGGAACAAGCGTACCTTCACGCGGCAACCAGCCATAATAACCCGCGTACGGATCGTTCTGGAAATTACTCAGGAAGGTGAAATCTGTTTTATCATCAGGACGCCAGCTAAACGCAGGTGCAACTGCGTAACGCGTTGATTTTGACATCTCCTGCTGAGAGTTCTGGCTATTACCCAGCCCTGTTAAACGGTATGACCACACGCCGTCATCATCAATAGCGTCGCTAAAATCGAAACCAGTTTGCCAGAGGTTGTTCGTCCCCATTTTAAACTGCACTTCTTTCAGCGGTTCTGTTGTCGGACGTTTGCTCACCATACTGACGATGCCGCCAGGGTTGCTGTTGCCGTACAGCACTGAAGTCGGCCCGCGCATCACTTCTACGCGTTCCAGAAAATACGGGTCCATAGATACTTCAGAGTAGTTATTCCCCTGAAGTTTCATGCCATCAAGATACTGGTTGGTGTTGACCGTGGTTGGAGAGGTAAAACCACGAATCGTCACTACATCATAGGTGGAAGAGCTACCACGGGTAGCAAAAACACCGGGTGTATAAGCAATGGCTTCTTTTACTGTAGCCGGTTGCTTGGTATCCATCTCTTCACGCGTCACAACCGAAACAGACTGCGGGGTCTTTTCGATAGGCGTATCAGTCTTGGTTGCGGTGGCGGAACGCTTCGCGGCAATCGTCGGCGAAGGCCCCCATGCGCTTTCTTGTGCGGCAGGTGCTGCGGTTACGGTGATTGTTTCTTCTTTCGGTTGAACCGCCGCCTGTGCATACACAGACATGCCGCTAACCGCTGTGGCTACCACGACTGCAATTTTACGCAGTGAGGAGTTTGGCTGAGCAGTTTTAAGACGCGCCATTGGTATTTCTCTGATGAAAGTGAATGATAACGTAAACGAGAATTATTATTATAACGGGAGCATGATATTCGAAACGCTGTTGCGATCGCAAGCACTACGCGCCCCTACTAAAACTAAGGGGTTAAGAAATAACCAGATGAAAAGAAAGGGTTAATAAATTAAGCTGAAATGTTTTAACGGAAGACGTACCGGATAGCGACACGGCTGCTCAAATTCCGTAGGCCTGATAAGCGCAGCGCCATCAGGCAAAACAAAACCGAATGGCGTCAAAAGAAAAACCCGCCGGAGCGGGTTTTGAGGTAGGCATTAGTTGCTGCCAAACATATCCTTGATCCAACCTGCGACGCCGTCGCTGTCTTTCTTCTCCTGCTGCGGCGGCTGTTGTTGCTGCTGCTGTTGAGGCTGCGACTGCGTTGATTGATCGAACGGATTACCTGACTGCTGCTGCATCTCACCTTGCTGACACAACGAATCCGGATCGGTAGTCCACACTGGCAGCGTACGCATACCACCACTGCACACAAAGTTACCGTCGTAATCTACACCCATATCAACAACATCTTCCGGCGGCGTCAGCACCAGCGGTGTTGGCGTTTGGTTCGCCAGATAACGCTGATAAATCGACATCGCGCCGCTGGCGCCGTACAACTTGGTTGGCTGGTTGTTATCGCGGCCTACCCAGGTAATCGTCACCTGGCTGCCGTCGATACCGGCAAACCAGGTATCCACGTTGTTGTTGGTGGTCCCGGTTTTCCCTGCCAGATGCAGCCCTGGGTACTTCGCGCCAAGCTGGCGACCCGTACCGCGTTGAACCACCTGTTGCATGGTCCACAGCGTCATATATGCCGCCTGTGCAGGCACTGCGCGCTCTGCCTGCGGGAAGCTTTGATACAGCACGGTCCCATCTTCAGCAATGACCGAACGCAGTGCTGATAATGGCGCACGGTTACCCCCGCTGGCGATGGTCTGGAACGCCTGTGCCACTTCAATTGGCGTCAGGTTCAACGCCCCCAGCAGCATCGCCGGAACCGGATTGAGCTGATCTTTCGGGGCGCCCAGTTTCGTCCAGGTCTCGGTAACCGCGGGCAGGCCCAGCGCCATCCCCAGATTGACGGTCGGGACGTTCATTGAACGCGTTAACGCATCCACCAGCATTACTTTACCGCTTTCGCTATAGCGACGGTCATCGTTCTGCGGTGACCACACCTGACCGTTCGGCTGGCGCAGCGCAATCGGCGCATCGGCGATCCAGGTATTCAGGCGATACAGCTTCGGCTGGCTCAGCGCCGTCAGATAGGTTGCCGGTTTTGCCAGAGAACCGATGGAACGACGGGCCTGCATCGCGCGGTTATAGCCCGCAAACTGCGGCTCTGCGCCGCCGACCATCGCACGAACCTCGCCGCTAAAGCGGTCAACGACCACAATCGCGGTTTCCAGATCGCTCAGCTTGCGCTGTTTCTTCAGCACCGGAATGCCTTCCACCGCCGCTTTTTCTGCCGCATCCTGTGCCACGGAATCAAAGGTGGTGAAAATTTTCACACCGGAGAGATCTTTGACTTTATCGCCCAGCTTCGCCTGTAGCTCCTGACGTACCATCTGCATAAACGCTGGTTGTGGTGAAATCACCCCGCCACGCGGCTGCACGCCTAACGGGCGCGCGCTCAGCATGTCATACAGGTCCTGATCGATAATCTGCTGCTGTTGCAGCAGGCGCAGCACCAGATTACGACGCTCCAGCGCCAGCTTCGGATTACGCCATGGGTTGTAGATTGACGCCCCTTTAACCATCCCCACCAGCAACGCCTGCTGGTCGAGACTCAGTTCTTCCACCGGACGACCGAAATAATAGAGACTCGCCAGCGGGAAGCCGCGAATTTCATTATCGCCGCTTTGACCGAGATAAACTTCGTTCATGTACAGCTCAAGAATGCGGTCTTTGCTGTAGCGCGCATCCATGATCAGCGCCATATAGGCTTCGTTCGCTTTACGCCAGTACGAGCGCTCGCTGGACAGGAACAGGTTTTTCACCAGTTGCTGTGTCAGCGTACTGGCTCCCTGCACCGTACGACCGGCCGTCAGATTCGCCAGCACCGCACGTCCAATGGAATAGAGGCTGATGCCGTCGTGCTCATAGAAATGGCGGTCTTCGGTCGCCAGCAGCGTATCTACCAACAAATCCGGGAAGCCGCTACGCGGAACGAACAGACGCTGCTCACCGTTAGGGGAAGACAGCATGGTGATCAAACGCGGATCGAGACGGAAGAAACCGAACTGGCGGTTGTTATCCATATTCTCAATAGTATCCAGATGATCGCCATCAAAGGTCAGACGCGCACGCACCTGCCCTTCTTTACTGTCCGGGAAATCAAACGGACGGCGGATCATCTCAATGCTCTTCGCCTGCACGGTAAATTCGCCCGGGCGCGTCATTTTCGTCACCTGACGGTACTGTGTCGCCTCCAGCAGTTTCACCATCTCGTTCTTGCCGATGGGCATTTCTGGCTCAAGGTTAACCATCCGGCCATAAACAGCCGCAGGCAGTTGCCAGACTTTGCCATCAATGCGGCTACGGATTTTTTGGTCCAGGTACACGCCATATATCGCGATCAGCACCAAAAAGACGATCGACAGTTTTACCAGCAGCCAGAACCAGCCACGCTTACCACGAGGCTTACGCCCTTTGCCCTTACCCTTACGCGGCATCGGTTCTTCATCCTCATAGTCATCATCATAATCGTCGTCATACTCGTCATCTCTGAGTTGACGACGGCTCACCTTTTGTTTCACCGGACGTGACGGTTTCCCTTTACGTCCAATTGGCTCGCGGTCATTCCCCGCCATGCTTTTTCTCCGCAACATTCAGGCGCAAAGGCCCGATTCTCTGTTCTTCCGTCAGGCGACAGAAGAAGAAATCTCTCAATTTATGAATACTTTTTGGTGCGCCGCGTTGGCGCGGTATTCGCCGGATCGTCCGGCCAGACGTGTTTGGGATAACGCCCTTTCATCTCTTTTTGTACCTCACGGTACGATCCTTTCCAGAATGCGCTCAGATCGCTGGTGACCTGTAGCGGTCGCTGGGCCGGAGAAAGCAGCTCCAGCACCAACGGCACACGCCCCCCGGCGATGGTTGGCGTATTCGCTTCGCCAAACATTTCCTGCATCCTGACCGCCAACACCGGGGGATTATCCTCGTGATAGCGGATGGCTATCCGGCTTCCCGTCGGCACAGTGTAATGCGCAGGCAGTTCACTATCCAGACGTTGCAGCATTGACCAGTCCAGCAAACCGCGCAATGCCTGAGCCACATTTAATGCTTTGAGCGCGCGTAAAGAGTGCACACCGCTCATATGCGGCAATAACCAGCTCTCCAGCGCCGCCAGAAGAGAATCCTCATCTACCGCAGGCCAGTCGTACTCCGGCAACCAGTTTGCCGCGCAATGCAGGCGCAGCCGAAACTGTTCAGCCTCCGGCGTCCAGTTGAGCACACTTAGCCCTTTATCGCGAATACCATTCAGCATCGCCTGATGCAACTCGTCTTCCGAAGGTTTAGCCAACGGCTGCACTTTTAGCGTCAACTGGCCTATCCGCGTGAGGCGCAGTGCTTTTAACGTTCCCTGGGCTTCATCCCATTCGATGGTATCGGACTGTTGCAGCAGTTCAGGACACGTCTGCATCAACGCTTCAATATCCAGCGGCAAGGCCAGTAAAATACGCGCATCCGGTGACGCGCTTCCTTGCAATAACAACGGCGCAATCAACCACTCATGGCGCCCCAGGGCGTCATCGGCATCCAGCATCGCCCCCATCCCGTTGGCCAGTTGATAACGTCCATCCAACCCGCGACGGCGCGCGATCCTGTCGGCAAACGCCTGCGCCAGTAAAAGTGCTAACCGTTCGCTATCGGGCTGGCCTCCCCGCACATTCAGGCGCTTCAATAGCTGCTGGCTACGCAGTTGCCAGGCGGGCTGATTTCGTGAAAATGCGACGGCTAAATCGGTACTGCCACCGCGCGGCGGCTCTTCCAGAATCGCGGCCAGTTTCGCCGCCGTTGCCGCTTCGTTATCATTGTTGGTGCTAACCAGCATAGCCGCTAAACGGGGATCATTACCCAATACCGCCATTTTCTGCCCCGTGGCACTTAGCCTGTTGCCCTCCAACGCGCCCAGCATCTGTAACAGCCGTTTTGCCGCCTGCAGGTTGATAGCGGGCGGCGTATCCAGCCAGTTCAACTGTGCAGGATCGGTGCATCCCCATTGCAACAGTTCCATTAGCAGACCGGACAGATCGCTCTGTAATATCTCAGGCTCTCCCTGCGCCGCCGCTCTTTCCGCCTGCTCTTTGGCAAGCAGATGCAGACAGATACCGGGCTCCAGACGACCTGCACGCCCGGCTCGCTGGGTCATCGATGCCTGGCTGATGCGCTGGGTAATCAACCGCGTTAAACCGGTGCGCGCGTCATAGCGCGCCACGCGTTCCTGGGCACAGTCCACCACCAGCCGGATACCTTCAATCGTTAAGCTGGTTTCGGCAATATTGGTCGCCAGCACCACTTTGCGCTTACCTTGCGGCGCGGGCAAAATGGCCTGTCGCTGCTCAGCAAGCGTCAATGCGCCGTACAGCGGACACAACAGAATATCGCTACCCACGCGGCCTGCCAGCTGTTCCTGCACGCGCTGAATTTCCCCTACACCCGGTAAAAACAGCAGCAACGAGCCACTCTCGTTACGTAGCAACTCCGCGGTGGCAATAGCAACCGCCTCATCAAAACGAAAATGCGTCGCCAGCGGCTGGTAGCGCCGTTCAACAGGAAACGCACGTCCTTCGGAAACAAGGGTAGGCGCGTCAGGCAACAGCTGCTGCAAACGCCCGTTGTCCAGTGTGGCTGACATAATCAGCAGTTTTAAATCGTCCCGCAAGCCTTGCTGTACGTCCAACAGCAGCGCCAGTGCCAGATCCGCCTGCAGGCTGCGCTCGTGAAATTCATCAAGGATCACCAGACCAACGCCCTGCAATTCTGGATCACGTTGGATCATGCGTGTGAGCACACCTTCCGTGACCACTTCAAGCCGGGTTTGCGGCCCCACGCAGCTTTGCGCACGCATGCGATAGCCCACGGTTTCGCCGGGCTTTTCGTTCAGCGACTCCGCCAGTCGTTGTGCCACATTGCGAGCCGCCAGGCGACGCGGTTCCAGCAGGATAATGCGCCCCGATATCCCCTGATGCGCCAGAAGCTGTAGCGGCAGCCAAGTCGATTTCCCGGCACCGGTCGGCGCGGTCAGCAGGACCTGCGGTGAAGCATCAAGGGCGGTAAGCAGTTCAGGCACTATGGCGGCAACGGGCAACGACGTCACAAATGACTCCAGAGGGTTAACATTCTTCGCGCTGCATTGTAGCATCGCGTTAATTCATAACCGAGTATCCATCATGTCTGAGCCGAAACGGCTGTTCTTTGCCATTGAATTGCCTGCTGAGGTTCGGGAGCAGCTCATCCACTGGCGAGCCGCACAATTTCCGCCAGAGGCGGGCCGTCCGGTCGCCGCAGACAATCTGCACCTGACGCTGGCTTTTTTAGGGAATGTGAGTGCCGAGAAACAGCAGGCGCTATCACAACTGGCTGGACGCATTCGCCAGCCGGCGTTCACGCTCAGGCTGGACGATGCAGGGCAATGGCTGCGTTCGCGGGTTGTGTGGCTGGGAATGCGTCAGCCGCCACGCGGGTTATTGCAACTGGCCAATATGCTGCGAGCACAGGCCGCACGCAGCGGATGCTACCAGAGCCCACAGCCCTTTCACCCGCATATCACGCTCTTGCGCGATGCCAGTCATGCAGTCGCCATCCCGCCCCCCGGTTTTTGCTGGTCATTTCCGGTTACGGAGTTTGCGCTTTATGCCTCGTCATTTGAGCGAGGACGCACTCGCTATTCAACCTTGCAACGCTGGGTGCTGAGCAAATAATCAAGGGTATTATTCATGCAATTTTCTCCCCCTTTACAACGCGCTACGCTAATTCAGCGCTATAAACGTTTTTTAGCGGATGTGATCACACCGGATGGCACAACCTTGACGCTACACTGCCCAAATACCGGAGCAATGACCGGATGCGCAACCCCGGGTGATACCGTCTGGTATTCAACATCAGAAAATATTAAGCGGAAATATCCACATACCTGGGAATTAACGCAAACCGCATCTGATGCATTTATTTGTGTTAACACGCTATGGGCCAATCGCTTAACGAAAGAGGCTATTCAGAATGAACTCATTGCGGAGCTTTCTGGCTACAGCGTGTTGAAAAGTGAAGTAAAATACGGAGCAGAAGGCAGCCGTATTGATTTTTTGTTACAGGCAGATTCCCGGACTGACTGCTATATTGAAGTAAAATCAGTCACGTTGGCGGAAAAAGAGTATGGTTATTTTCCCGATGCCATAACTGAACGAGGTCAGAAACATCTTCGGGAATTGATGAGCGTAGCGGCTGAAGGTAAACGTGCCGTCATATTTTTCGCGGTACTACATTCAGCCATTACACGGTTTTCACCCGCGCGCCATATCGATGCAAAATATGCGCAGTTATTAGTCGAAGCACAGCTAAAGGGGGTCGAAATTCTGGTTTATAAAGCGGAACTTTCTGCCCATGGTATGACTCTTAAAGAGCCGTTGCCCATTGCCTTGTAATGGTGTAAACAACGGGTTAATTAATATTCTGGCCGCGTGCGCAAATACGCTTTTCCTCACAGGGTTGTCAAGTGTTACGTATAGATAATTGCTATCCGGAAAAGCATCTGCTATTTATAGCGACCTGATTTTTCCCCCGAACATGGGGATCGATAGTGCGTGTTAAGGAGAAGCAACATGCAAGAAGGGCAAAACCGTAAAACATCGTCCCTGAGTATTCTCGCCATCGCTGGGGTGGAGCCGTACCAGGAGAAACCGGGCGAAGAGTATATGAACGAAGCCCAGCTGTCGCACTTCAGGCGTATTCTTGAAGCATGGCGTAATCAACTCAGGGATGAAGTCGATCGCACTGTGACTCATATGCAGGACGAAGCGGCTAACTTCCCTGATCCGGTTGACCGTGCCGCACAGGAAGAAGAATTCAGCCTTGAGCTGCGTAACCGTGACCGTGAGCGCAAACTGATCAAAAAGATCGAGAAGACACTGAAGAAAGTAGAAGACGAAGATTTCGGCTACTGCGAATCATGCGGCGTAGAAATTGGTATTCGTCGTCTGGAAGCCCGTCCAACAGCCGATCTGTGCATCGACTGCAAAACGCTGGCAGAAATTCGCGAAAAACAGATGGCGGGTTAATCCCGTAGACTGTTGCATGCCGGGTAGCATTACGCTAATCCGACAGTACCTGGGCGGGAGTTTCTCCCGCCTTATTCTTTTATATTATCCATCGACATGACAGACAAACCCTACATTGGCCGTTTTGCCCCTTCACCTTCCGGTGAACTGCATTTTGGTTCCCTGGTAGCCGCCCTCGGCAGTTATCTGCAGGCCCGTGCACAGCGCGGAATCTGGCGGGTACGCATTGAAGATATCGATCCCCCTCGTGAAGTTCCCGGTGCTGCAGAGACGATTCTGCGTCAGCTGGAACATTACGGGCTGCACTGGGATGGCGAAATCATGTGGCAGTCGCAACGCCATGACGCCTACCGTGAGGCACTGGCCTGGTTACAACAACAAGATTTAAGTTACTACTGTACCTGCACACGCGCCCGTATTCAGAGTATTGGCGGGATTTACGACGGTCATTGCCGTGCGTTACGCCACGGGCCGGAAAATGCAGCGGTACGCATCAAGCAACAGCATCCCGTTTTACACTTTAACGACCTGCTGCGCGGCAATATTCACACCGACCCAGAGCTTGCACGGGAAGACTTTATTATCCACCGACGCGACGGACTGTTTGCTTATAACCTTGCAGTAGTGGTTGATGACCACTTCCAGGGAGTAACAGAGATTGTACGCGGCGCGGATCTCATCGAACCGACTGTACGCCAAATTTCGTTGTATCAACAGTTCGGTTGGCAAGTACCGGACTATATTCATCTGCCGTTGGCGCTCAACGAGCAAGGCGCTAAACTTTCTAAACAGAATCATGCGCCTGCCCTGCCGCACGGCGATCCACGCCCGGTTCTCATTAACGCGTTGCGCTTCCTCGGCCAGAACACTGTAATACCGTGGCAAGCGCTGAGTGTGGAAGAATTACTGCAAACTGCGGTGCAAAATTGGACGCTTACGACTGTGCCGGGTTCAGTGAATGTAAATCCGGCATTCTCAAATGACTCATGCTGAGCTATGATTAGCCGCGATTTTTACACAGCAACACTTGTTCTGACTGAAGTTTGACACTACCGAGGTGCACTATTTTTACCCGAGTCGCTAATTTTTGCCGCAAGGTGCTAAGCCGTGAGGAGCGCGAGGCCGAGCTTGCCGTCGCCCGTCCGCATATGACGGTAATCCCGCGTGAGCAGCACTCTATCTCCCGCAAAGATATCAGTGAAAATGCCCTGAAGGTAATGTACAGGCTCAATAAGGCCGGATACGAGGCATGGCTGGTAGGCGGTGGCGTACGCGATCTTTTGCTGGGCAAAAAGCCGAAAGATTTTGATGTCACCACCAATGCAACGCCAGATCAGGTGCGAAAACTGTTTCGTAACTGTCGCCTGGTTGGGCGTCGATTCCGTCTGGCCCATGTCATGTTTGGCCCGGAAATTATCGAAGTTGCGACTTTTCGTGGACACCATGAAGGCAGTGAGTCCGATCGCACAACGTCACAGCGCGGGCAAAACGGTATGCTGCTGCGTGACAACATCTTCGGCTCCATCGAAGAAGATGCCCAGCGCCGCGACTTCACGATTAACAGCCTGTATTACAGCGTGGCCGATTTCACCGTGCGTGATTACGTCGGAGGCATGCAGGATCTCGAAGATGGCGTCATCCGCCTGATTGGTAATCCGGAAACGCGCTACCGCGAAGATCCTGTACGTATGCTGCGTGCCGTGCGCTTTGCCGCCAAACTCGACATGCGTATCAGCCCTGAAACCGCAGAGCCGATCCCACGTCTGGCAACGCTGCTTAACGATATTCCCCCCGCACGCCTGTTTGAAGAAGCGCTCAAACTGTTACAGGCGGGCTACGGGTATGAAACCTATAAAAAACTGCGTGAGTACAGCCTGTTCCAGCCGCTGTTCCCAACCATCACCCGCTATTTCACCGAAGACGGTGACAGCGCGATGGAACGCATCATTGCCCAGGTACTAAAGAATACCGACACCCGTATCCACAATGATATGCGCGTGAATCCGGCATTCTTGTTTGCGGCGATGTTCTGGTACCCGTTACTGGAAGCAGCGCAGAAAATCGCACAGGAAAGCGGTCTGGCCTATTACGACGCTTTCGCACTGGCGATGAACGATGTACTGGACGAAGCCTGCCGCTCGCTGGCTATTCCTAAGCGTCTGACGTCGCTCACCCGTGATATCTGGCAGCTTCAGTTACGCATGTCCCGTCGTCAGGGCAAACGCGCCTGGAAGCTGATGGAGCATCCAAAATTCCGCGCTGCCTACGACTTGTTGGCCCTGCGTGCCGAAGTGGAAAATAACGCCGAACTGCAGCGTCTGGCGCAGTGGTGGGGCGAATTCCAGGTTTCCGCGCCGCCGGAACAAAAAGGCATGTTGAACGAACTCGACGAAGAACCAGAACGCCGCCGCCATCGTCGTCCGCGCAAACGTGCGCCACGTCGCGAAGGTTCCGCGTGACCCTCGCTTATATTGCGCTCGGCAGCAATTTAGCCTCACCTCTGGAGCAGGTTAATGCTGCCGTGCAAGCGATCGGCGACATTCCCGACAGCCGCATCGTCGCCGTTTCCTCGTTTTACCGTACGCCGCCGTTAGGCCCACAGGATCAGCCAGACTACCTGAACGCGGCCGTGGCGCTGGAAACGACTCTCGCGCCCGAAGAACTGCTTAATCACACCCAACGCATTGAGCTACAGCAGGGTCGCGTACGTAAAGCTGAACGCTGGGGCCCGCGTACGCTGGACCTCGACATCATGCTGTTTGGCGATGAAGTGATTAACACCGAACGTCTGACCGTGCCGCACTACGACATGAAGAACCGCGGCTTCATGCTGTGGCCGCTGTATGAAATTGCGCCTGAACTGAGCTTCCCGGACGGAACCAGCCTACATCAACACCTCGCCCAACTCGGTGCAGCAAAACCTGCACACTGGTAAAGTAATCCTTTCCCTTTAGCGTTTACTGCTTTCGCGCCAAACGATTGCTTAAATCAATTGCCCCCCTGAATGTGACTGCTAGAATGCCGTTAAATATGACTTTCACCATCAGGAAATGTTATGAAACCGACAACAATCTCATTGCTGCAAAAATACAAGCAAGAGAAGAAACGCTTCGCGACGATTACGGCTTACGACTACAGCTTCGCGAAACTCTTTGCCGACGAAGGTATCAATGTGATGCTGGTTGGCGACTCGCTGGGCATGACCGTTCAGGGCCATGATTCTACCCTCCCCGTCACCGTTGAAGATATCGCCTACCACACCCGCGCCGTGCGTCGCGGGGCACCCAACTGCCTGCTGCTTTCCGATCTCCCGTTTATGGCCTACGCTACGCCAGAACAAACCTTTGCAAATGCCGCGGTGGTTATGCGTGCGGGCGCCAACATGGTCAAGGTAGAAGGCGGTGCGTGGCTGGTCGATACGGTGAAAATGCTCACCGAACGCGCGGTCCCGGTGTGCGGTCATCTGGGGCTGACCCCGCAGTCCGTCAACATTTATGGTGGCTATAAGGTGCAAGGCCGTGGTGATGCCGGGCAAACACTGCTCGACGACGCGCTGGCGCTGGAAGCGGCTGGCGCTCAGTTGCTGGTGCTGGAATGCGTACCGGTTGAGCTGGCGAAGCGCGTCACCGATGCGTTGTCGATTCCGGTTATTGGTATTGGCGCAGGTAACGTCACTGATGGACAAATCCTCGTCATGCACGATGCATTTGGCATTACCGGCGGCCATATCCCTAAATTTGCCAAAAATTTCCTCGCTGAAGCGGGCGACATGCGCGCCGCAGTACGGCAGTATATTGCTGAGGTTGAATCCGGCGTCTATCCGGGTGAAGAACACAGTTTCCATTAAGGAGTCCAAGTGTTAATTATTGAAACTCTGCCGCTGCTGCGCCAGCACATTCGTCGTCTGCGTCAGGAAGGCAAACGCGTCGCGCTGGTTCCGACAATGGGCAACCTGCACGACGGCCATATGAAGCTGGTTGATGAAGCAAAGGCTCAGGCTGATGTGGTGATCGTCAGTATTTTTGTCAACCCAATGCAGTTTGACCGTGTGGAAGACCTGGCGCGCTATCCACGCACGCTGCAGGAAGATTGCGAAAAGCTGAACAAACGCAAAGTCGATATCGTCTTTGCGCCATCAGAGAAAGAAATCTATCCGCAGGGCACGGAAGGTCATACCTATGTTGATGTTCCGGGACTGTCTACCATGCTTGAAGGCGCCAGCCGTCCGGGTCACTTCCGTGGTGTTTCCACTATCGTCAGCAAGCTGTTTAATTTGATCCAGCCAGATATCGCCTGCTTTGGCGAGAAGGATTTCCAGCAACTGGCGCTGATCCGCAAAATGGTGGCGGATATGGGTTATGACATTGAGATCGTCGGCGTACCGATTATTCGCGCCAAAGACGGCTTAGCCCTAAGCTCGCGTAACGGCTATCTCACGGCAGAGCAGCGTAAAGTCGCCCCTGGCTTGTACAAAGTGATGAGCCGCATTGGCGAAAAATTACAGGCTGGGGAACGCGATCTGGAAGAGATTATCGCCATTGCTGAACACGAGCTGAATGAAAAAGGCTTCCGCGCCGACGACATTCAGATCCGCGACGCCGACACGCTGCTTGAACTGACTGAAAGCAGTAAACGCGCAGTGATTCTGGTTGCCGCCTGGCTGGGTCAGGCTCGTCTGATCGATAATCAAAGCGTTACATTAGCCCAGTAGACAGGGGTTAAAAATCAGGCAATACTGCCTGAAAATTCTCAAAGCAGGTCTGTAGCACCTGCTTAGCCAAGGTAAACGACAGGGTATAGAAGTTATGATTCGCACCATGCTGCAAGGCAAGCTCCACCGTGTAAAAGTCACGCAGGCGGACCTGCACTATGAAGGCTCCTGCGCCATCGACCAGGATTTCCTTGATGCCTCCGGTATTCTGGAAAATGAAGCTATTGATATCTGGAACGTGACGAATGGGAAACGTTTCTCAACCTATGCAATTGCGGCTGAACGCGGCTCCAGAATCATCTCGGTGAACGGTGCGGCAGCGCATTGTGCAGAGGTTGGCGACATTGTGATTATCGCCAGCTTCGTCACCATGTCTGATGAAGAAGCCCGTACATGGCGCCCGAAAGTGGCTTACTTTGAAGGCGACAACGAAATGAAGCGTACCGCGAAAGCTATTCCGGTACAGGTTGCCTGATAGCCTTACCCCTGCGGCTGGTTGCTTATCAGCCGCGACATCGTCTCCAGCGAATCCGTTCTTAAAATATAAAGCCTTTTCAATAAGAACGGATTATCTCCCGGCTTAACCTTCCCTCTCACCGTGGTGACCGCCATGTGGAATCCCGCGTCGCCTGCTGCTTTTACCGCCGTGGCGTTATAACCGCCAAACGGGTACGAAAGATACAGGACGTGAGGGTTAAACTGGGACAGTGCCCGGCGCGAACGGGCGAAATCGAACAAAATATTGTGATAGCTGCGACTCAGCAGGATCGGCCGGCGATTCGCATCAACCCGATGTAAAAAATGGGTGTGCGACTGGAAGTCGAACACGTCCCGGATCTCATTCAGTTCAGAGATGCTCATAAACTGCAGCGATTTCGGATCCCACTTCTGCGGGTGCCGCTTGATGCGTGAGGAGATGATAAACGCTGTTGCCTTCATGCCGTGCTGCTTCAGAATCGGATAAGCATAACGACTCACCGACTTGAGACCATCATCAAAAGTCAGCACCACCGCCCGTGCAGGCAGGTTCATTTTATTCTGCACGTAGCCTTCCAGTTGATACATCGTCAACGTGGTGTAACCACGATCCTGGAGCCAGGCCATCTGGTTACTGAACGCACGCACAGAGGTCGTCGTGGAGGTGTGGCGAAAACGGGTATTCTCTTCATCACGCAGAATATGATGGTAGGTCAACACGGGAATACCGTGGTCTTCCTGCGCATCCAGCGCACTGATATAGGCCAGCCTGCCACCAATGCGGATCTGAAACCAGGTCTGATTAAGTCGGTCTTTGAGCTTACTAATGATGGGATAGCGCAGGTTGTCCGCCAGTACGCCAAACGGGGCGCTACCGACATCCGGAGCATTATAAACGGGCGTGTCTTTCCAGGTTACCAGGCTTTGATTGCTGAGCGGCTTGTTGAGGTCGCCTAAACCATCGTCAACCTTCTGCCGGCCCTGAACAGGCTCCAGGTGTCCCTTATCGATAAACCCGGTACCAAAGCCAAAGGGGAATTCATAGTAGTCAGCGGCCATCGGTTCTACTGAGAGGATTTGACCGGCGCGAATATTCCCGACCGTCACCATTTTATTACCGATCTGCGCCCAAACGGCAGCCGCTTCGGTCGTTTGCATATAACGAGCAGGCAACGCCGCAGCAACGCTGCCAGAGAACAGGAGCAATAAAACAAGCAGAAGGCGCATAACCATATGAGATAACCGAGGCGAGAAACCCCGGCTATTGTAGCAAAAGCGCCATCAATACCAATGATTAATACTCATACAAATCATGCTTCAACACGAAGGGGGGATTTTTTTGTTGCTGATGCCAGAGACTGGAGACTTCAGGCCCGCCAAGCGCAACGATGCAATCGCGAAACGCAGAACTGCTCATTGATTCCCGCGACGAAATCATTCGCTCAAGTAATGAATAGCTGATACCAGAAATGACTTCACACTGGGGATGTTTATGGCTCATTAACGAAGCCACGCGGTAAGGCGCAGCCCCGGCCATATCGGTCAGGAATATCACGCCCTCGCCTGAGTCTGTGGCATGCAGGGCATGGCACATCATACGGCTTAGCATGTTCGAGCTGAGACCTCGCCAAAAACTCACCGCCTGACACTGGACCAAAGGGCCGTGCTTTTTTTCCAGACGCTGCAGCATATCCTGTGCCTTATCGTCATGACAGGTAATTACCCAACCTAGCATCGCCTACCTCCTTAGCAGGCAAGTAGTTTATCAGGGTGATAAATATGTAAGGGTGATAAACATCAAAAGTTTCCTCTCCCGTTCAGGGAGAGGAAAAGAGGTTAGCTGCGCAGTCCGCGCCCGCGCTGAATCAGATACCAGCACAGTAAATAAAACGCGGCGATAAACACCACCAGCACACCGAAGGTCGTCACCAGCGGCACATCGTGAATGCCGAGGAAACCGTAGCGGAACCCGCTAATCATGTAGACAATCGGGTTCAGGTGCGACAGTCCCTGCCAGAACGGCGGTAACAGCGTTAACGAGTAGAAAACGCCCCCCAGATAGGTCAGCGGCGTTAACACGAAGGTCGGGATCAGACTGATATCGTCAAAGGTTTTGGCGAAAACCGCGTTCAGCAAGCCCGCCAGCGAAAACAGCACCGCCGTCAGCACCAGCGTCAGCGCCACGAAGACCCAGGAGTGCACCTGGAACGGCACGAAGAACAGTGAGATAGCCGTGACCAGAATGCCCACACACAGACCGCGAGCCACGCCACCGCCGACAAAACCGGCGATGATTACGTGCGTCGGTACCGGTGCAACCAACAGTTCTTCAATGTTGCGCTGAAACTTGGCGCTAAAGAACGACGACGCCACATTAGCGTACGAGTTGGTAATCACCGCCATCATGATAAGCCCCGGCACGATAAACTGCATGTAGCTAAAACCGTGCATTTCACCGATCCGTGAGCCAATCAAATTACCAAAGATAATAAAATAGAGCGTCATGGTGATAACGGGCGGCACCAGGGTTTGCACCCAGATACGCATAAAGCGGTGGATCTCTTTCGCCCAGATGCTTTTCAGCGCGACCCAGTAAAGCTGCATCATGCGCGATCTCCTTGTTTTTCATGAACCAGAGAAACAAACAGCTCTTCCAGCCGGTTCGCCTTGTTCCGCATACTCAATACCTGAATACCCTGAGCGCTCAGCTGCGAGAACACGCTGTTCACCCCCTGTTCGCGCAGAACTTCAACTTCCAGCGTGGAGGTATCAACCAGGCGGTATTGATAGCCTTCCAGCTTAGGTAGCGGACTTTTCGCCGCCAGATCGAGAATAAACGTCTCAGATTTGAGCTTAGAGAGCAGATTTTTCATCGAGGTGTTTTCCACCAGCTCGCCGTGCTGAATAATGCCGATATTGCGACACAGCATTTCCGCTTCTTCAAGGTAGTGGGTGGTTAGAATAATCGTCGTACCTTTATCGTTTAAATCCTTTAAAAAGCCCCACATTGAGCGGCGTAATTCAATATCAACACCGGCAGTTGGTTCATCAAGGATGAGTAATTTTGGCTCGTGCATCAGCGCACGGGCAATCATCAGGCGGCGCTTCATCCCGCCGGAAAGCATGCGCGCACGCTCGTTACGTTTTTCCCACAGGTCGAGCTGTTTTAGATAAATTTCACTGCGTTTAACCGCCTCTTTATACTCTACGCCGTAGTAACCGGCCTGGTTGACCACGATCTGCTGCACGGTTTCAAACGGATTAAAGTTGAACTCCTGCGGCACCAGCCCAAGCTGACGCTTGGCGTTAACCGTGTCTTTATCGAGATCGTAGCCGAACACGCTCACCCGCCCGGAGGTTTTATTCACCAGCGAGCTGATAATACCGATGGTGGTGGACTTCCCCGCGCCATTGGGACCTAGCAGCGCATAGAAATCACCCGCTTCGACTTGCAAATCTATGCCACGCAACGCCTGAACGCCACCGGGATAGGTTTTTTTAAGTTGTTGAAGTTCCAGAGCAATGGTCATGGTTTTTTACTTACCTTACGTTCTGACATTTTATATATAGTTTAAATAATGCCGGAGTTACCCTATATTAGCCCATCGAATTTATCTGGCTTCGGGTTGTACAACTCCATGAAAGACATAGATACACTCATCAGCAACAATGCACTATGGTCAAAGATGCTGATAGAAGAGGATCCCGGATTTTTTGAAACGCTGACGCATGCGCAGAATCCGCGTTTTCTATGGATTGGATGTTCCGATAGCCGCGTTCCCGCTGAACGTTTAACCGGTCTTGAACCGGGTGAACTGTTTGTTCACCGTAATGTTGCTAATCTGGTCATTCACACCGACCTGAACTGTCTCTCAGTGGTTCAGTATGCGGTGGATGTGCTGGAAGTGGAACACATTATTATTTGTGGCCACTATGGTTGCGGCGGCGTCCAGGCGGCTATTGAAAATAAAGAACAGGGGCTGATTGATAACTGGTTGCTGCATATCCGCGATATCTGGTTTAAACACAGCTCACTGCTGGGCGAAATGCCGCAGGAACGTCGCATGGACACCCTGTGCGAACTGAATGTTATGGAGCAGGTCTATAACCTGGGCCACTCAACCATTATGCGTTCAGCCTGGAAACGCGGTCAGAAAGTGACAATTCACGGCTGGGCTTACGGTATTCATGATGGTCTGCTGCGCGATCTGGACGTCACGGCTACCAGCCGCGAAACACTGGAGCAACGCTACCGACAGGGGTTGTCAAACCTCAGCCAGAAGCACAGCAACCATAAGTAAGGTAATATTGCCGGGTGGCGGTTACGCCTTACCCGGCCTACAAATCAGCGCCGTAGGCCTGATAAGCGAAGCGCCATCAGGCGCTCCAGCCCATTACTCGTCCAGCAACACCACTTTGCCAACATACGGCAGATGGCGATAACGTTGTGCATAGTCAATGCCGTAGCCAACAACGAACTCATCTGGAATGGAAAAACCGATAAACTCGACCGGTACGTTCACTTCACGGCGAGAAGGTTTATCCAGCAACGTACAAATCGCCAGAGATTTAGGTTCACGCAGGCTCAGGATTTCACGCACTTTTGACAGCGTGTTGCCGGAGTCGATGATGTCCTCAACAATCAGCACGTCTTTGCCACGAATGTCTTCATCCAGGTCTTTGAGGATTTTAACATCACGCGTGGTGGACATTCCGCTGCCGTAGCTGGAGGCGGTCATGAAATCGACTTCGTGGGAGACATGCACTTCACGGCACAGGTCAGCCATAAACATAAATGAACCGCGTAACAGGCCTACCAGCACCATATCACTGCCGCTGTCCTTGTAACGCTCGTTAATCTGACGTCCCAGTTCGGCAATACGCGCTTTGATCTCCGCTTCCGGGATCATGACTTCTACAGTATGTTTCATAAAAGAAATAACTCACTGATTTTTATCAGTTAACACATCATGCAAATCGAAAGAAAGCACTTACCTTGATACACCGCCAAAGAGACGGTGGCTCGCACTAACCACAAAACTTGCGACAGCATACAAACAATTCAGTGGATGAAGTATACCAGCAAAGAGACCGCATTCCTCTGATAGTTACTCAGAGAGCCTGCGCACGCATTTTAACGCGCTCTGAATACACGAAAGCCGGGCAACGAACCCGGCTTTTAGCGTGAGCAAAATCGGACTTTTTCAGGTCAGAACGTTTCCCAATGTTGATCCTGGGTAGTAGAGACAACGCGATCCTGGCGCGGAGCGTCCTGCAGTGGTTTTCGAGCCCCACTCACCGCCTTCTCGCGGGTAATACGAAATACCGCAACGGCCTGCCGCAACTGCTCGGCCTGTTGCTCCAGAGAGGCCGCCGCCGCCGCAGACTCCTCCACCAGCGCGGCGTTTTGCTGGGTCACGCTGTCCATCTGCGAAACCGCGAGGCTAACCTGTTCAATCCCCCGACTCTGCTCTTCAGAAGCAGACGCAATTTCGCCCATGATATCGGTCACACGGGTCACCGCCGCGACAATTTCTGCCATGGTTTTACCGGCATCCGAAACCTGCTGCGATCCCATGCCTACACAGTGGGTTGAATTATCAATCAGCGCTTTGATCTCTTTTGCTGCCTGGGCACTACGGCTTGCCAGAGTCCGGACTTCACCTGCCACAACCGCAAAACCGCGCCCCTGCTCTCCGGCTCTGGCCGCTTCTACCGCGGCGTTCAGCGCCAGAATGTTGGTCTGGAAGGCAATACTGTCGATAACGTTCGTGATCTGCGCGATTTGCTGCGAGCTGTCCGCTATTTCACTCATCGTATGCACAACGGTATCAACAACACGACCACCGCGAGCGGCAGTATCAGAGGCGTTTTTCGCCAATTGGGTTGCCTGTTTCGCATTGTCCGTATTCTGCTTCACTGTCGCGGTCAACTGCTCCATGCTGGCGGCCGTTTCCTCAAGCGAGGCCGCCTGCTGCTCGGTGCGCGAAGAAAGGTCGTTGTTGCCCGAGGATATTTCAGCGGCCCCGGTATGAATTGACTCCGAGCTATTGCGTACGGCAGTGACTGTCGAAATCAGCGACTGTTGCATCTCTTCCAACCCCATCGCCAGTCGGCCCATTTCGTTGCGACCTTCAACATTGAGCTTATGGGTTAAGTCTCCACCGGTAATGACGCGAATATGCTCCATAATCTGCGCCAGCGGTTTAAGCAGGATGTGTTGCAACCCGCTCCAGATCATGCCCAGAACGATCAGCACAACCAGAACGATGCCTCCCAGTGTCCACTGCATACGGGAAAAACTGAGCTGATTCTCCGCAGCAGCATGCTGCAGCAGCGCATTATTCTCGTTTCGCCAGTGCTCATAGCTCGTTTCCATCTCATCCTGCGCTTTCTGGGCATCAAGATCGCCATAAGCCTGATAGTTATTCGCTCGCAGATACTCAATCGATAATTTCATCACTTCGTGCATCTGGCGATACTGCTTTTCCATTTCACTGGCGATCTGCGGATCTTGCCCTGTCACCTGCGGTAATCCCTGATACTGGGCGAAATAGCCTTCGGCCTTCTTCATTGAATCACTGGCGGTATTGAGCAGCGTGTTGATAGCGGCCAACGAGGCGGGATCGCGCTGATTTTTTAAAAAGCGGATGGCGACGCGCGTCACCGTAACACGGGTTTTAATCAACGTATTGACGCTGTCACTCAGATTTTCTTGCTGAGCGTTGAGGGTGCCTGAGTTCTGGAAATTATGCCTGTCATTGTTTACCGCAGAGTAAAACAGGCTTCCCGTAACGGCCTGCAGTAAACAGAAAATGGCGAGAACCAGCAGAATACCGGTAATAACACGAATATTTTTAATCACGTTTTTTCATCCATTGAACTCACATTGGGTATGTGATGATTATCGGCCCCAAAGGCGATTACTTTATGTTCAATGGCAGAATATGCAGGGGATGTGCCTTACCCAGCCGACAAGAAATATCCTGCAGGCCGGGCAAGCGCAGAGACGTCGTTGTTTAAACCGTAAAACCGAGCATCATGCCGGTGTCTTCGTGCTCCAGCAGATGGCAGTGCGCCATATAGGCATGTTCTTTCGGCGCATCGTGGTCAAACTTCACCAGTACCTCGCTGACGCCGCCCTCTACCCGCACAGTGTCTTTCCATCCCGTACGGTGCGCAGCAGGCGCTTTGCCATTTTCAGACAAAATGCGGAACTGCGTGCCGTGAATGTGGAACGGGTGCAGCATCATGTCGCCCTGACCAGAAATGACCCAGCGTTCATGCTGGCCTTTCGTCGCGGCAAACATCGGTTTATTCATATCAAACGCCAGCCCGTTAATCCGGTTGGCATTATGGAAATCGAATGTGCCATCCTGCTTCATGTTGCCCATGCCGCCATGCTGCATATTCCCCATCTCACCGTGGTTCATATTGCCATGATCCATGTTTCCGTGGCCCATATTGTCGTTACTCATATGGCCCATCATCTTCCCATGATCCATCCCTGCCATGGCCTGCCCGCCGTATTTCTTCATCAGCATTTGCATGCCCATCATGTCGAGCATCGGATCCATAGACAGCTGCAGTTTGCGTACCGTCACCCCATCAAGCGACGGCAGCGCCGGCATAGCTGTCAGTGTATCCGGCAGCGTGCCGGAGGCGGTAATCAGCAGCGGCTGAACGCGCATCACCGGATGTGGCTTATCAAATGGCGCGATCGCCATCCCCATCTGACTGACAGGCAATGTGACCAGATCGAAAGCTTTTCCGTCGCTCACATCCACCAATACTTCAAAACGCTCACCCATCAGCATCGGTAGTTCGGTCACTTTTACCGGCTCAGCTAACAATCCACCATCACTGGCAATCACGTACAGGGGACGGTTATCGCTGGCCGCGATATTCAGTGAGCGTGCGTTACAGCCATTCAGCAGACGCAAGCGCAACCAGCCGCGTGGCGCGGCATGTTGTGGGTAAATCGCCCCATTGGTTAGCAGCGTATCGCCAAACCAACCGACGGCGGCGGTCATCATATCCAACTGATAATTAATTTGTCCGTCAGCGGAAAACTGTTTGTCCTGAATAATCACCGGCACATCGTCGATACCCCACTGCTTCGGTAGCAATAGTTTGCGGATCTCGTCATCTTCAATCAGTACCAAACCAGCCAGGCCCATCGCAACCTGACGTCCGGTTTTCCCGTGTTGATGCGGATGGAACCAACAGGTTGCAGCCCGTTGCGCGGGGGTAAAGGTCACTGAACGCTTCCCGCCCGCCGGAATAACACCTTGCGGCCCGCCATCGACTTCTCCAGGGATTTCCAGCCCATGCCAGTGCAACGTCGTCTCTTCGGCCAGCTGATTATGGATATCCACGCTCACCGCCTGACCTGTATTCAGTTTTACTGCGGGTCCAAGCAGGTTACCGTTATATCCCCAGGTGGTGGCGGTTTTCCCCGCAAACGTCGACTGCCCGGCTTTCACAATCAGCTGTATGCGATTAGAAGCATCCGCAGTTAACAGGTCTGGAATGGGTAACGCAGGACGGTCAGCCGCAAAAGCGGTGCGGCTCCACAAAGGTAAAGCTGACGCGACGCCCAGCGCCACGGAATACTTTAAAAAGTCACGACGTTGCATATTCATTTCCTTATATTCAGCAGCTTAAGCAGGCTATCTTTTAAGCATAAGCCCTCCCCCTACGGGAAGGTCAAGTGAACGGCTGATAATAAAGGTCGTCGCTTCGCTCGCAGTATGCTAACGTTTAATTTCCGTGATGCAGTGGTAGAAGCAATGAAGACGTTTTTCAGAACAGTTTTGTTCGGCAGCCTGATGGCCGTATGCGCAAACAGCTATGCGCTGAGTGAGTCCGAAGCCGAAGATATGGCCGATTTAACGGCAGTTTTTGTTTTTCTGAAAAATGACTGTGGATACCAGAATTTGCCCAACGGGCAGATACGTCGCGCACTGGTCTTTTTTGCTCAACAGAACCAGTGGGACCTCAGTAACTACGACACCTTCAATATGAAAGCACTCGGTGAAGACAGCTATCGCGATCTCAGCAGTATCGGCATCCCTACGGCAAAGAAATGCAAAGCGCTGGCGCGCGACTCCTTAAGCCTGTTGGCTTACGTTAAATAAGACACCGTGCCCGATGGCGCTACGTTTATCGGGCCTACGAACCGGGAATGACATCGTTGCGCCAGGCCGGGTAAACGCAGCGCCCCCCGGCAGAGCCGAGTGCGAATTAACGCTGTTGCATAAATTCACGATACGCGGCAACCACCTGCAAGAAATCTTCAACGCCGCACAGAGATAAACTCTCTTCGTCGTAGTAATTCATTCCTTCTTCCATTTCATCGCCCGTGAACTCTAGTTGATTGGCGCGAACCATAACCTCTTCGCCATCCAGCCAGAGCGTGTATTCATGCCCTGCTCGCTGCCAGGAACGTTCACTGCCTTTTACCGCACGCGCCGCCTGTTCCACTTCATCGAGCAAGGCCAGGTTATCTTTCACTTCTTCATTAAACCAGTGCCCCACCACTTCGTGGCCCATGGACATACGCACCTTTACCACTCCGGTAATATCGCGCAGAAATTCGTAATCCATAATGTGTTCCTCTGCTCCCGGCAGTGCGCCAATACCGCACTGCACCTTGCTGTAATTATCGCAGCAGCGCGGCAGAAAAAAAGCGTAGCGGGTATAAGGAATAGAAATAAAAATGCCCGAAGAAGCTGACCTCTCCGGGCATTGATGCGTTTTTGCGCAAAATGCGCTAGCGAATTATACCGCCGTCTGGAAAATCACACCTTCCGCTTTCTCGGTGTACTGAGAGAGCTGGTCAAAGTTCAGATAACGGTAGGTATCTACAGCCGTTTTATCTACCTGCGCCACATAGGTCTGATACTCTTCCGGCGTTGGCAGTTTGCCAATCAGTGCCGCGACCGCTGCCAGCTCCGCAGAAGCCAGGTAGACGTTCGCCCCAGTCCCTAAACGGTTCGGGAAGTTACGGGTAGAAGTCGACACCACGGTTGAGTTGTCCGCCACGCGCGCCTGGTTACCCATGCACAATGAACAGCCTGGGATCTCAATACGCGCCCCGCTCTTACCAAAGACGCTGTAATAGCCTTCCTCGGTGAGCTGTGCCGCATCCATACGCGTTGGTGGAGCCACCCACAGACGGGTCGGTAACTGGCCCTTATGCGCATCCAGCAGCTTACCCGCTGCACGGAAGTGACCGATGTTGGTCATGCAGGAACCGATGAACACTTCGTCGATCTTCTCACCCTGCACGTCAGACAGCAGACGCGCGTCGTCCGGATCGTTCGGCGCGCACAGGATCGGCTCTTTGATATCCGCCAGATCGATGTCGATCACTGCCGCGTATTCTGCGTCAGCATCAGCTTCCAGCAACTGCGGATCCGCCAGCCATTTTTCCATGCCCTGCACACGACGTTCCAGCGTACGGCGATCGCCGTAACCTTCGGCGATCATCCATTTCAGCAGAACGATGTTAGAGCTGAGGTATTCAACGATCGGCTCTTTGTTCAGCTTGATGGTACAACCCGCAGCGGAACGCTCAGCGGATGCATCGGTCAGTTCAAATGCTTGCTCAACTTTCAGATCCGGCAGACCTTCAATTTCCAGAATGCGGCCAGAGAAGATGTTTTTCTTGCCTTTCTTCTCAACGGTCAGCAGACCTTGTTTGATCGCATACAGCGGAATGGCGTGAACCAGGTCACGCAGGGTGATACCCGGCTGCATTTTGCCTTTGAAACGCACCAGAACAGATTCCGGCATATCCAGCGGCATCACGCCGGTCGCAGCCGCAAACGCCACCAGACCAGAACCCGCCGGGAAAGAGATACCGATCGGGAAACGGGTATGAGAGTCACCACCGGTACCTACGGTATCCGGCAGCAGCATACGGTTCAACCAGGAGTGGATAACGCCGTCGCCCGGACGCAGCGACACGCCGCCACGGTTCATGATGAAGTCAGGCAGAGTATGGTGGGTGGTCACGTCAACAGGTTTCGGATACGCAGCGGTATGACAGAACGACTGCATCACCAGGTCAGAAGAGAAGCCCAGGCACGCCAGGTCTTTCAGTTCATCGCGGGTCATTGGGCCAGTGGTATCCTGAGAGCCGACGGAAGTCATCTTCGGTTCGCAGTAGGCCCCCGGACGGACGCCGGTTACGCCACATGCGCGGCCAACCATTTTCTGTGCCAGAGAGAAGCCGCGGCTGCTTTCCGCTACATCTTTCGCCTGACGGAATACATCGCTGTGCGGCAGCCCCAGCGCTTCACGCGCTTTGGTGGTCAGGCCACGACCGATAATCAGCGGAATACGGCCACCGGCACGTACTTCGTCAACCAGCACATCGGTTTTCAGTTCGAAGGTAGCCAGCAGTTCGTTGGTTTCGTGGTTACGCACTTCGCCCTTGAACGGGTAAACGTCAATCACGTCGCCCATGTTCAGGTTGCTTACGTCCACTTCAATTGGCAGCGCGCCCGCATCTTCCATAGTGTTGAAGAAAATAGGTGCAATTTTGCCACCCAGACACAAGCCACCACCGCGCTTGTTCGGTACATGAGGAATATCATCACCCATAAACCACAGCACGGAGTTGGTCGCAGATTTACGCGAAGAACCAGTACCGACAACGTCACCCACATAGGCCAGCGGGTAACCTTTTTTCTGCAGTTCTTCGATCTGTTTGATTGGGCCTACCACGCCCGGCTGATCCGGTTCGATACCTTCGCGGGCGTTTTTCAGCATCGCCAGCGCGTGCAGCGGGATATCCGGGCGAGACCATGCGTCCGGTGCCGGAGAGAGGTCATCGGTGTTGGTTTCACCGGTCACTTTAAAGACGGTAACGGTGATTTTTTCAGCCAGAGCCGGACGGTTGAGGAACCATTCGGCATCAGCCCAGGACTGCATCACCTGCTTCGCATATTCGTTGCCCGCTTTGGCTTTTTCTTCCACATCGTAGAAGTTATCGAACATCAGCAGCGTTGAAGAGAGCGCTTTGGCGGCAATCGGCGCCAGTTTGGCATCATCCAGCGCATCAATCAGCGGATGAATGTTATAACCGCCCTGCATGGTGCCCAGCAGTTCGATGGCTTTTTCTGGCGTGATCAGCGGAGAGGTAGTGTCACCTTTAGCGACAGCGGCGAGAAAACCGGCTTTAACGTAAGCGGCTTCATCTACACCAGGGGGAACGCGGTTAATCAACAGGTCTAACAGGAATTCTTCTTCGCCCACAGGCGGGGTCTTCAGCAGCTCGACAAGTGCAGCCATTTGGGTTGCGTCTAAGGGTTTCGGCACAATCCCCTGGGCAGCACGCTCAGCTACGTGCTTACGGTATTCTTCTAGCACGACGATATCTCCTCGCTCTCATTGTCATAATGCGGCGCTTTTGTATATGGGCGATTCTCTTCACGCTCCTGTGAGACAGCAGTTAGTAGGGTAAATGCCCGGTACCGCAAAAGGCACAATAACAGGATTTTCGTTGGGTGTTAATCTGTTTACAAAAAAGCAACATAAAAAATTGGCTGAATCGTTAAGGATGGTCTAACGCTCTTCGTCATGGCAGAAGGGGAATGATAATTTCGCCCGCAATGTTTAGTCACATTATTTAGCTCCCTGGTAATAAACTTGCGTTAACGATCCCAAGATTCGTCAAAAATTAAACTATTGTCTCTTTATACTCACGGAACACTGCACCCACTGGCGGCAGGCATAATGACTATGACGATTCTTAATGAGTCGGGAGAGATAAAATGACGTTGCCCTTTAAGCCCCATATCATTGCTCTGGCGTGCAGTGCAGGGTTATTTGTCGGTGCGGGCGTACTGTATGTAAACAGCCGCACACCAGAAGCCCCCTCTCAGCCTGCCCCGGCAGCAGCGCCTCAACCGCCCGTTGCGGCGGCTCCCGCAGTAGCCCCGGTTGCGCCAACAACGTATACCACAGCTCAACTCGATCAGTGGGTTGCCCCTGTTGCGCTCTACCCTGACCCGTTGCTGTCTCAGGTGCTGATGGCCTCAACATATCCATCGAACGTGGTGCAGGCGGTTCAGTGGTCTCGTGATAATCCGACACTGCAAGGTGACGCCGCCATTCAGGCAGTGTCCGGCCAGTCATGGGACCCCAGCGTGAAGTCGCTGGTGGCATTTCCGCAATTGATGGCCTTGATGGGCGAAAACCCTGACTGGGTACAAAACCTGGGGAATGCGTTTCTGGCACAACCACAGGACGTGATGGATGCCGTACAGCGCCTGCGTTTGCTGGCTCAGCAAACAGGCTCGCTAAAATCCACTCCGCAGCAAACGGTCACGAACACCCAGAAAACAACCGTGATTCAGACGCCGTCATCATCAACGACGAAAGTGACCAGCAGCGCGCCCACCTCGACGGTTATCAAAATTGAGCCGACCGATCCACAGGTGGTATATGTGCCGAACTACAATCCAACCGTTGTTTACGGCAGTTGGCCTAATACCGCCTACCCCCCTGTCTATCTGCCGCCCCCTCCGGGCGAGCAGTTTGCCGATAGCTTCGTCAAAGGTTTCGGCTATAGCCTGGGCGTTGCGACGACGTATGCACTGTTCAGTAACATCGACTGGGATGACGACGACCATCACCATGATGATGACTATCATGACCATGACGGCCCTCACGGCGGTAATGGCTACCAGCACAACGGAGATAACATCAATATTGATGTTAACAATTTCAACCATATATCCGGACAAAACCTTAAAGGGCAAAACATTGCCTGGCAGCACAACCCTGCGTACCGTAACGGCGTGCCTTACCAGAACGACGCGGTCGCACAACGTTTTCATCAGACCAACGTTAGCGGGGGATTAAGCGCCACTCAACATACACCGACCACCACTGCCACACGAGACAGCCAGCGTCAGGCCGCAATGACGCAGTTCCAACAGCGTAGCCAGACCTCCCCGGCAAACTTGTCGGGTCAGACATCGCGGGATGCTCAACGCAAAGCAGCCTCTTCACAGCTAAATCAAATTGCCCAGCGCAATAACTATCGTGGCTATGACGAAACACAAAACAACAGCCGTCGTGAAGCAGCACAGAAGACGCTGAATAAATCCACTACGCAACAGCAGCACCGCTCTGAACTGAAGTCAAAAGCTCAGCAGCATCCGGTTTCACAGCAGCAAAGGGAAACCGCTCGCCAACGCGTTGAATCATCCAACTCGCAACAACGTCTGGCCTCCCGTCAGAATACGCATTCAAACGTCTTCAGCGGGAATGACAGTCGCTCACCGTCGTGGCAGTCCCAGCAACTGCGTGGGCAGGAAAGCCGTCGCGCGGGCAACCTCAACAGCGGGCAGCGCGCTGCGGCACGTGAAAATTTTTCTGAGCACCACGAATTTCGCCGTCGTTAACCGGAGCCGATGATGAAAAAAATTATGTTAAGCGCCCTGTTGCTCTCCTTGCCGCTGGTGAGCTATGCGCAACAGGCGTTCACCTCCCCCGAAGACGCGGCCAGTGCATTTGCCGCTGCGGTGGCGCAGCAAAATGAAAAGCAGCTCACGGCGCTACTGGGTGAAAACTGGCGACATTTTTTGCCACCAGAAGGGGCCGATCCGGAAGCAGTGGCACGCTTTAATCGCGACTGGAAGGTGAGCCATCACATTGTGCTGCAGGGCAATATGGCGCATCTCAACGTAGGGCAAGATGACTGGCAGTTACCCATACCGATGGTGAAAACCAGCAAAGGTTGGGCGTTCGATATGACCGAAGCCCAGGAGGAGATCCTCACTCGAACGATCGGTCGCAACGAGCTTTCAGCCATCGAAGCGCTGCACGCCTACGTTGACGCGCAGCAAAGCTATTACGCGCTGAACAAATCGTATGCGCAAAAAATTGTCAGTAGCGAAGGTAAAAAAGATGGGCTTTACTGGCCCGTCACACCAGGCGAAGCGCCAAGCCCTCTGGGACCCGCCTTCAGCCCACAAGAACCCGGCACGGGTTATCACGGTTATCGTTTCCGCATACTGCCGGACAAAGCCAGTGGTTTCGCCATGATTGCATGGCCGATTAGCTACGGTCACACCGGAGTGATGAGCTTTATGATTAGCGGCGATGACAATGTTTATCAGGCCAACCTTGGCGAAGCATCACAACAGAAAGCACAGGCGATGACTGAGTACAGCCCTGAAAAAACCTGGCATCCCGTAGCGCCCTGAACAGCCAACGCATTGGTTGTCTCGTCATTAAGAGACTGCCGGGGAAATTGCGGTGAATCTTAAGGCAAAAAAAACGCCTCCGAAGAGGCGTTTTCACAAAAGCGGGAAGATTACTTCTTCTTCGCTTTCGGGTTTGGCAGGTCGGTGATGCTACCTTCGAACACTTCTGCCGCCAGGCCCACAGATTCGTGCAGAGTCGGGTGCGCGTGGATGGTCAGCGCGATGTCTTCAGCGTCACAGCCCATTTCGATCGCCAGACCGATTTCGCCCAGCAGCTCGCCGCCGTTGGTACCGACAATCGCACCACCGATAACACGGTGAGATTCTTTGTCGAAAATCAGTTTGGTCATACCATCCGCGCAGTCGGAAGCGATAGCACGGCCAGAAGCAGCCCACGGGAAGGTGGCGGTTTCGTAGCTGATGCCTTTTTCTTTCGCTTCTTTCTCAGTCAGGCCAACCCATGCAACTTCTGGTTCAGTGTACGCGATGGATGGAATAACTTTCGGATCGAAGTAGTGTTTCTTACCGGCGATAACTTCAGCGGCAACGTGACCTTCGTGAACACCTTTGTGCGCCAGCATCGGCTGACCGACGATATCGCCGATAGCAAAGATGTGCGGCACATTGGTGCGCAGCTGTTTGTCAACGCGGATGAAGCCACGGTCATCAACTTCCACGCCAGCTTTGCCCGCATCGAGGTTTTTACCGTTCGGTACACGACCGATAGCCACCAGCACAGCATCGTAACGCTGAGCTTCAGCAGGCGCTTTTTTGCCTTCCATGGAAACGTAGATACCGTCTTCTTTCGCTTCAACGGCGGTCACTTTGGTTTCCAGCATCAGGTTGAATTTCTTGCTGATGCGCTTGGTGAAGACTTTAACCACGTCTTTATCGGCAGCCGGGATAACCTGGTCGAACATTTCAACCACGTCGATCTCTGAACCCAGCGCATGGTACACGGTACCCATTTCCAGACCGATGATACCGCCGCCCATAACCAGCAGGCGCTTAGGAACAGTTTTCAGTTCCAGTGCATCGGTGGAATCCCACACGCGCGGATCTTCATGCGGAATGAATGGCAGTTCGATCGGACGGGAACCCGCCGCGATGATTGCGTTGTCGAAGTTGATCACGGTTTTGCCGTTTTCGCCTTCAACTTCCAGGGTGTTCGCCCCGGTAAATTTACCCAGACCGTTAACCACTTTCACTTTACGGCCTTTGGCCATACCCGCCAGACCGCCGGTCAGTTGAGTGATAACTTTTTCTTTCCAGGTACGAATCTTGTCGATATCAGTTTTCGGCTCGCCAAAAACGATACCGTGTTCAGCCAGCGCTTTGGCTTCTTCGATAACTTTTGCTACGTGCAGCAGCGCTTTAGAAGGGATACAGCCGACGTTCAGACAAACACCACCAAGGGTGCTGTAACGTTCTACGATGACGGTCTCCAGACCTAAATCTGCGCAACGGAAGGCAGCAGAGTAACCTGCAGGGCCTGCCCCAAGTACCACGACCTGAGTTTTGATTTCAGTGCTCATCATGACCTCTTAATTTATACCCGTCGTCCACCGGGTCGTTCTATCCGCCCGTATTTTACAAAATTGTTAACAATTTTGAAACAACAAACGGCAACCGATTTGTCTTTCGCACAATAACCTCACTGACTTCATGAGATTACCAGAAAAAAGCCGGCCGTCGGGCCGGCTTTTTCGCTTACATCACCAGGCGGCGAATGTCAGACAGCATGTTGTTGATGATGGTGATAAAGCGCGCACCATCAGCACCGTCAATTACACGGTGGTCGAAGGAGAGCGAAATCGGCATCATCAGACGCGGCATAAACTCTTTACCGTTCCACACTGGCTCCATAGAGGACTTGGAGACACCGAGGATAGCCACTTCCGGCGCGTTAACAATCGGCGCGAAGTGGGTAGTACCCAGGCCGCCGATGCTGGAGATGGTGAAGCAACCGCCCTGCATTTCGCCAGCAGTCAGCTTGCCATCACGCGCTTTCTTGGAGATCACGGTCAGTTCACGAGACAGCTCGGTAATACTCTTCTTGTTCACGTCTTTGAAGACCGGAACAACCAGGCCATTCGGCGTATCTACCGCCACACCGATGTTGATGTATTTCTTCAGGGTCAGGCGCTGACCGTCTTCAGACAGGGAGCTGTTGAAGCGCGGCATCTGTTCCAGTGCTGCGGCAACGGCTTTCATGATGAAGACTACTGGGGTGAATTTCACGTCCAGTTTACGTTTTTCAGCTTCGGCGTTCTGCTGTTTACGGAACGCTTCCAGATCGGTGATATCGGTCTTATCGAAGTGAGTAACGTGCGGGATCATCACCCAGTTACGGCTCAGGTTAGCACCCGAGATTTTCTGGATACGGCCCAGTTCCACTTCTTCGATTTCACCAAACTTGCTGAAGTCCACTTTCGGCCAAGGCAGCATGCCCGGGATACCGCCGCCTGCTGCTGCAGCCGGAGCCGCTTCAGCACGCTTGATAGCGTCTTTCACGTAAGCCTGAACGTCTTCACGCAGGATACGACCTTTGCGGCCAGATCCTTTCACTTTCGCCAGGTTAACACCAAATTCGCGCGCCAGGCGACGAATCAGCGGAGTTGCATGGACGTAAGCATCGTTTTCTGCGAAGTCAGATTTGCCTTCCGCTTTAGCAGCCGGAGCCGGTGCTGCAACAGGTGCAGCGGCCGGAGCCGGAGCAGCGGCTTGTGCAGGGGCAGCAGCCGGTGCTGCGCCTTCTACTTCGAAGACCATAATCAGAGAACCGGTTTTAACTTTGTCGCCGGTGCTGATTTTGATTTCTTTCACGGTGCCCGCGAACGGTGCCGGAACTTCCATTGACGCTTTATCGCCTTCAACGGTGATCAGTGACTGCTCAGCGGCAATTTTATCGCCCACTTTAACCATCACTTCAGTGACTTCAACTTCGTCACCGCCGATGTCCGGTACGTTAACTTCTTTCGAACCAGAAGCAGCCGGAGCCGCTGCTGCCGGAGCGGCAACCTGAGCCGGAGCAGCAGGCGCTGCGCCCGCCACTTCGAAGACCATAATCAGGGAGCCGGTAGACACTTTGTCGCCGGTGTTGATTTTGATCTCTTTCACCACGCCCGCGAACGGTGCCGGAACTTCCATTGACGCTTTGTCACCTTCAACGGTGATCAGAGACTGTTCAGCCGCAACGGTGTCGCCCACTTTAACCATGATCTCGGTAACTTCAACTTCGTCGCCGCCGATGTCCGGTACGTGTACGTCTTTCGCTGCCGCAGCAGCAGGTGCTGCTGCCGGAGCCGCTTCTTTCTTCTCTTCTGCCGGAGCAGGTGCAGCTGCTGCTGCACCGTCGGCGGAATCGAAAATCATGATCAGTTTGCCGGTCTCAGTTTTGTCGCCAACAGAGACTTTGATCTCTTTAACGATACCAGCCTGAGGAGACGGAACTTCCATAGAGGCTTTGTCGCCTTCTACGGTGATCAGCGACTGTTCAGCTTCAACTTTGTCGCCTACTTTGACCAGGATCTCGGTGATTTCAACTTCATCAGCCCCGATGTCCGGTACATTGATTTCGATAGCCATTATTCTTTTACCTCTTACGCCAGACGCGGGTTAACTTTATCTGCATCGATGTTGAATTTGATGATTGCGTCAGCAACCACTTTCTTATCGATTTCGCCACGTTTAGCCAGTTCGCCCAGGGCCGCTACAACCACATAGGAAGCATCAACTTCGAAGTGGTGACGCAGATTTTCACGGCTGTCAGAGCGACCGAAGCCGTCAGTACCCAGTACGCGATAATCATCAGCCGGTACATAAGTACGAACCTGTTCGGCAAACAGTTTCATATAGTCAGTAGATGCTACTGCCGGAGCGTCGTTCATCACCTGAGCGATGTACGGAACGCGCGGCGTTTCCATCGGGTGCAGCATGTTCCAGCGCTCACAATCCTGGCCATCACGCGCCAGTTCAGTGAAGGAAGTCACGCTGTACACGTCAGAGCCTACGCCGTAGTCGTTCGCCAGGATCTGTGCTGCTTCACGGACGTGACGCAGGATAGAACCGGAGCCCAGCAGCTGAACTTTACCTTTCTTACCTTCGAGGGTTTCGAGTTTGTAGATACCTTTACGGATACCTTCCTCGGCACCTGCTGGCATTGCCGGCATGTGGTAGTTTTCGTTCAGCGTGGTGATGTAGTAGTAAACGTTCTCTTGTTTCTCACCGTACATACGCTCCAGACCATCGTGCATGATGACCGCAACTTCGTACGCGTAAGACGGATCGTAAGAGATACAGTTCGGGATAGTCAGAGACTGAATATGGCTGTGACCATCTTCGTGCTGCAGACCTTCGCCGTTAAGCGTCGTACGACCGGAAGTACCACCGATCAGGAAGCCGCGAGCCTGTTGGTCGCCAGCCTGCCAGCACAGGTCACCGATACGCTGGAACCCGAACATGGAGTAGTAAATGTAGAACGGGATCATCGGCAGATCGTTGGTGCTGTAAGAGGTCGCAGCAGCCAGCCAGGATGCGCCAGCACCCAGCTCGTTGATACCTTCCTGCAGGATCTGACCTTTCTCGTCTTCTTTATAGTAAGCAACCTGCTCACGGTCCTGCGGGGTGTACTGCTGACCGTTCGGGCTGTAGATACCGATCTGACGGAACAGACCTTCCATACCGAAAGTACGCGCTTCGTCAGCGATGATCGGCACCAGACGATCTTTGATCGACTTGTTCTTCAGCATCACGTTCAGGGCACGAACGAAAGCGATAGTGGTGGAGATTTCTTTGTTCTGCTCTTCCAGCAGCGCACCGAAGTCTTCCAGAGCCGGCAGTTCCAGCTTCTCGGTGAAGTTCGGCTGACGAGCAGGCAGGTAGCCGTGCAGTTTCTGACGCTGAGCGTGCAGATAGGTGTGCTCTTCAGAACCTTCCGGGAAGGTGATGTAAGACAGGTTTTCAACCTGCTCATCGGTCACAGGAACGTTGAAACGGTCGCGGATGTAACGTACGCCGTCCATGTTCATTTTCTTAACCTGGTGAGCGATGTTTTTACCTTCGGCGGTGTCACCCATGCCGTAACCTTTGATGGTATGGGCGAGGATTACAGTTGCTTTGCCTTTGGTTTCCTGCGCTTTTTTCAGTGCAGCGTAGACTTTCTTCGGATCGTGACCACCGCGGTTCAGAGCCCAAATCTGCTCGTCAGTCCAGTCAGCAACCAGCGCTGCGGTTTCCGGGTATTTACCGAAGAAGTGCTCACGTACGTATGCGCCGTCTTTGGATTTGAAGGTCTGGTAGTCGCCATCAACGGTTTCGTTCATCAGTTGGATCAGTTTACCGCTGGTGTCTTTACGCAGCAGCTCATCCCAACGACCGCCCCACATCACTTTGATAACGTTCCAGCCAGCACCTGCGAAGATGCCTTCCAGTTCGTTAACAATCTTGCCGTTACCGGTGACCGGGCCGTCAAGACGCTGCAGGTTACAGTTGATAACAAAGACCAGGTTGTCCAGTTTTTCACGGGTGGCGATGGTGATCGCACCTTTAGATTCTGGCTCGTCCATCTCACCGTCGCCCAGGAAGGCGTAAACGGTTTGTTTAGAGGTATCTTTCAGGCCACGGTGTTCCAGATACTTCAGGAATTTAGCCTGGTAGATAGCACCGATTGGGCCCAGACCCATAGATACGGTCGGGAACTGCCAGAATTCAGGCATCAGTTTCGGGTGCGGGTAGGAAGACAGGCCTTTGCCATGTACTTCCTGACGGAAGTTGTTCATCTGCTCTTCAGTCAGACGACCTTCCAGGAATGCGCGAGCGTAGATGCCCGGAGAGATGTGGCCCTGGAAGTAAATCAGGTCGCCGCCATCCTGCTCATTGCGTGCACGGAAGAAGTGGTTGAAACAAACGTCATATACCGTTGCGGAGGACTGGAAGGATGCCATGTGGCCACCCAACTCGAGGTCCTTTTTAGACGCACGCAGTACGGTCATGATGGCGTTCCAGCGGATAGCAGAACGAATACGACGTTCCAGCTCCAGATTGCCCGGGTATTCCGGTTCATCTTCAACGGCAATAGTGTTTACATAATTGCTGGCCCCTGCACCTGCCGCTACTTTCACGCCGCCTTTGCGGGCTTCTGAAAGCAGTTGGTCGATCAGATACTGAGCACGCTCAACACCTTCTTCACGGATGACCGATTCGATCGCCTGTAGCCAGTCGCGAGTTTCGATCGGATCCACGTCATTTGGGAAACGTTCTGACATGGGGGTATTCCTTATCTATCTAATACGTTGAGTTATCTGGAACCTGTCCCATTGTGTTCTCGCTCGCGAGAGCACAATAAGACAGGTTCTGCGTTTAGTTGCCGCGCACTTTATATGGCGCTTGATTTACAACATCTTCTGGTTAACGTTCTGCCAGAAAAATCACTAATTCTTTCGTTGCTCCAGACGGCGTAAGGCGCGTTCACGACGGCTTTCCTCACGGCTTCTGTCCAGCAGGATCTCTTCGATAAAGGCCAGGTGACGGTGCGACGCTTCACGCGCCTCCTCCGGCTTCCCGGCGATAATTGCTTCAAAGATACGGGTACGGTGACTGCTTACCAGCGGCAGCATCTCGCGACGCGCATACAGCAATTCGAAGTTTTGCCGAACGTTCTGAGCCAGCATGGGCTCCATACACCTTAGCAAATGGAGCAGCACCACATTATGTGCCGCTTCGGTGACAGCAATTTGATACTGCAGTACCGCATCAGATTCGCCGTCAAGATCGCCGGACTGTTGCGCAAGCTCGATCGCATGGTGGAGTTCACGGATACGCGTTTTGTCTTCATCCGTGCTGCGCAGTGCAGCGTAATAGGCTGCAATACCTTCCAGCGCATGGCGCGTCTCAAGCAGGTCAAACTGGGATTCAGGATGGTCGGAGAGCAGCTCTACCAGTGGATCGCTAAAGCTCTGCCACAGGCTGCTCTGAACAAAAGTGCCACCGCCCTGACGACGAAGCAGTAACCCCTTCGCTTCAAGGCGTTGGATCGCCTCGCGTAAGGAGGGGCGGGAGACGTCGAACTGTTTTGCCAGCTCGCGTTCCGGTGGGAGTTTTTCTCCGGGGCGAAGTGTCCCCTCAAGAATTAAAAACTCCAGCTGCTGCTCAATCACATCGGAGAGTTTTGGTTGGCGGATTTTGCTGTAGGCCATGATTTCCTGTCTTAAGCCATTTGCCCGGAGTCAATTGGTCTTACCAATTTCATGTTCTTGACGCTAAAGTAACAAAGTATTCACCTTCTGTCCATACAGGTTTTGATTGAAATCAGTAAAGGAGGCATATTTTAACAACATTACAGAAATAACGTTTCAAACATGTAACTATGCACAAATGTTAAATTTACCCATCCCGAGGTAGTTTTAACCGAATTGAAACGAAAAAATATATTATCTGAACCGATTCACCTGCTTATTTATCGATTTATCAATCACTATTTTCGAATAAAAATTCAAATTGGAAATTTTGTGGTAGATAAACTCGCGCTTACAAATGGTTTCTTTTTATTCAACTCGTCTCTCACGCCGCATAAAGCAGGTGCATTCGCGCTCGCATAACATTATTCTGATCAAGACAAAAGTCTTTAGGCAACATTTCATAATTCATTGCTGTAAATAAATTAATACAACAAACGGAATTGCAAACTTACACACGCGTCACTGCGTGGTTCAAAATATAAGTACTCGAAAGATGAAGAGTAAAACCACACACGAGGTTTCATGATGGAAAGTCAACAGCATGGCGATCAGCTAAAGCGCGGCCTTAAAAACCGCCATATACAGCTTATCGCGCTGGGTGGCGCGATTGGTACCGGGTTATTCCTCGGGAGCGCATCCGTTATTCAGTCTGCAGGGCCGGGTATTATTCTGGGTTACGCTATCGCCGGATTTATCGCCTTTTTAATTATGCGTCAGCTAGGTGAAATGGTGGTTGAAGAGCCGGTAGCAGGCTCCTTTAGCCACTTTGCTTATAAATACTGGGGCAGTTTCGCAGGTTTCGCCTCTGGCTGGAACTACTGGGTGCTGTACGTTTTGGTTGCCATGGCTGAGCTGACGGCCGTCGGTAAATACATTCAGTTCTGGTACCCGGAGATCCCAACCTGGGCCTCTGCGGCCGCCTTCTTCGTGATTATTAACGCCATTAACCTGACCAATGTGAAAGTGTTCGGTGAGATGGAGTTCTGGTTTGCCATTATTAAAGTCATTGCCGTAGTCGCGATGATCATCTTCGGCGGCTGGCTGCTATTCAGCGGCAACGGCGGGCCGCAGGCCAGCGTCAGTAACCTGTGGGACCAGGGTGGCTTCCTGCCGCACGGCTTCACCGGTTTGGTAATGATGATGGCAATTATTATGTTCTCTTTCGGTGGGCTGGAGCTGGTCGGGATCACCGCAGCAGAAGCCGATAACCCGGAGCAAAGCATTCCTAAAGCCACCAACCAGGTCATTTACCGTATCCTGATTTTCTATGTGGGTTCGCTGGCTGTACTGCTTTCCCTGATGCCATGGACGCGTGTTACGGCTGATACCAGCCCGTTTGTCCTTATTTTCCACGAACTGGGCGACACCTTTGTTGCCAATGCGCTGAACATCGTGGTGCTGACCGCTGCCCTTTCTGTCTATAACAGCTGTGTCTACTGTAACAGCCGTATGCTGTTCGGCCTGGCTCAACAGGGCAACGCGCCAAAAGCGCTGATGAACGTCGACAAACGCGGCGTACCGGTGAACACCATTCTGGTTTCCGCGCTGGTTACGGCTCTATGTGTGCTGATCAACTATCTGGCGCCAGAATCCGCCTTTGGCCTGCTGATGGCGCTGGTTGTTTCCGCCCTGGTGATCAACTGGGCAATGATCAGCCTGGCGCACATGAAGTTCCGCAAAGCAAAACAGCAGCAGGGGGTTACCACCCGCTTCCCGGCACTGCTCTATCCGCTGGGTAACTGGGTGTGCCTGATTTTCATGGCTGCAGTACTGGTGATTATGCTGATGACGCCGGGCATGGCGATCTCTGTTTACCTGATCCCGGTATGGATTGCCATTCTTGGCATTGGCTATCTGTGCAAACAGAAAACAGCCGGTGCCGTGAAAGCGCATTAATCCTTCCCCCCACCTGCACCAGGTGGGGGTTGTTACCTGCCTCACACTTTCCCACAGATGACTGTTTAGTCCATATCAGCGGCGCTATCCTGCAACGCAAAAACACCAACACCAGACAATAATTCTCTCCATATCACATTAATGGAGTGCGCTTGATGGAAACCAGAAAGCTGTCGGTGAAAGAAAAGATCGGCTATGGAATGGGCGATGCCGGATGCAACATCATATTCGGCGCTATCATGCTGTTTGTTAACTATTTTTACACAGATATTTTTGGTCTTGCGCCTGCACTTGTCGGCGTATTGCTGCTTTCTGTACGCGTTATTGATGCCGTTACTGACCCTATCATGGGTGCAATGGCCGATCGTACCCGCAGTAAATATGGTCGGTTTCGTCCATGGCTTCTGTGGATGGCTTTCCCCTACGCATTATTCAGCGTATTGATGTTTACCACTCCGGAGTGGACGTATAACAGCAAAGTTATCTATGCGTTTGTCACCTACTTCCTGCTCTCTATTACCTATACAGCAATTAACATTCCCTACTGTTCACTCGGTAGCGTCATCACCAACGATCCGAAAGAACGCGTCGCCTGCCAGTCGTATCGCTTCGTGCTGGTCGGGATTGCAACTCTGCTACTCTCACTCACGCTACTGCCAATGGCAGACTGGTTTGGCGGGGAAGATAAAGCCAAAGGCTATCAGATGGCGATGGCCGTGCTGGCTTTCATTGGTATGTGCATGTTCCTGTTTTGTTTCGCGACCGTGCGCGAACGTGTACGCCCTGCGGTACCCACGAACGACGATTTGAAAGCCGATCTGAAAGACGTGTGGAAGAACGATCAGTGGGTGAAAATCCTGCTATTAACCTTGTGCAACGTCTGTCCGGGCTTTATTCGTATGGCCGCCACCATGTACTACGTCACCTGGGTTATGCAGCAAAGCACACAGTTCGCAACGTTGTTTATCAGCCTTGGCGTTGTCGGCATGATGATCGGCAGTATGCTCGCGAAGGTATTAACCGATCGCTGGTGCAAACTGAAAGTCTTCTTCTGGACCAACATCATCCTGGCGATTTTCTCCGCCGCATTTTACTTCTTCGATCCGAAAGCCACCATGATGATTATGGTGCTCTACTTCTTGCTCAACATCCTGCATCAGATCCCATCCCCGCTGCACTGGTCGCTGATGGCGGATGTCGATGACTACGGCGAGTGGAAAACCGGTAAACGCATCACCGGGATCAGCTTCTCCGGCAACCTGTTCTTCCTGAAACTGGGGCTGGCGATTGCCGGCGCGATGGTGGGCTTCCTGCTTTCCTGGTACGGCTACGATGCAGGCGCTAAAGCGCAAAGCGACTCCGCGATTAACGGCATTATGCTGTTGTTCACTATTATTCCGGGCGTAGGCTACCTGATTACTGCAGGCGTGGTTCGCCTGCTGAAAGTTGACCGCGAGTTCATGCAGCAAATCCAGACAGATTTAGAAAAGCGCCGCGCCAATTACCGTGAACTGAATGAATACCACGAGATAAAAACAACTGAAACCGTAAGGAAAGCCTGATGAATCAGTGGCCTAACCCCTTTATTGAACAACGTGCCGACCCGTTTATTTTACGTGACGGTAGCCACTACTATTTCATTGCTTCAGTGCCCGAATACGATCGCCTGGAGATCCGCCGGGCAGACTCTCTGGGGGAATTACGCACCGCGGAACCCGTTGTCGTCTGGCGCAAACCAGAAAGCGGCCCCATGAGCCAACTCATCTGGGCACCTGAGATCCATCATCTGGCAGGTAAGTGGTACATCTATTTTGCCGCCACCCACACACAGGCGCTCGATACGTTGGGTATGTTCCAGCATCGCATGTTTGCGTTGGAGTGCGCAGATGCCGATCCGCTAAGTGGTAAGTGGGTTGAAAAGGGGCAAATAAAAACCCAGTTTGATACCTTCGCGCTTGATGCCACAACCTTTAACCATCAGGGAAAACAGTGGTATCTGTGGGCGCAGAAATCGCCCGATATCGCCGGGAACTCCAATATCTACCTCGCTGAGCTGGAAAATCCATGGACGATTAAAGGCGAGCCAGTGATGCTCAGCCATCCAGAATATGACTGGGAATGCCGGGGTTTTTGGGTCAACGAAGGTCCGGCCGTCATGGTTCACGGCGACAAGCTGTTCATCAGCTATTCCGCCAGCGCCACCGATGAGAATTACTGTATGGGATTATTGTGGATTGACCTCAACGCCGATCCACTCAACCCGCAGAACTGGCACAAATCACCGCGCCCGGTCTTTACCACCAGCTACGAAAACCGCCAGTTCGGCCCAGGACACAACAGCTTTACGCAAACGCCGGAAGGTGAAGATGTGCTGGTGTACCACGCGAGAAATTACACCGAAATCGAAGGCGATCCGCTGTACGACCCAAACCGCCACACTCGTCTGAAACTCGTGCGTTGGGACGAAAACGGCATGCCAGATTTTGGCGTGCCGCCTGCTGATACGAACTAAGCCGTTGCACTGCCCGGTAGCGCTAACGCTTACCGGGCCTACACGTTTTTTCATTGTAGGTCGGATAAGCGTTAGCGCCATCCGGCACAACGCTATACTAATGCCCCATAAATGGTCAGCAGCGCAATGACCACCACCACCACAAACGAAGTTTTCTTTGCCATCGAAACGGCAGCTTTTGGCGTTTCGACTTTATCGGTATGGGGTTCGCGCGCCAGCGAGAACTGCGCCAGGCGCGTCAACACCTGATACTGCGAAGTATGCATATCCGCAAGCGAGACAAACCAGGCCGGTAGCGCTTTCTCGCCGTGTCCTAACAGTGCATAGACCACGCCCGCCAGGCGCACCGGGATCCAGTCCAGCACATGCAGAATTGCATCGATACCCGACTGCAGACGCTGATGCGGCGTCTGATAGCGCGCCAGCCAGGACTGCCAGGCACGTAAAAAAGCATAACCCACCAGCGTCACCGGTCCCCACGGGCCACCGACAATCAGCCAGAATAACGGCGCCAGATAAAAGCGAAAGTTGTTCCATAACAGCGCGTTCTGCAGTTCACGCAAAAACTCACGCTCATCACAGTCCGGCGGCACGCCATGAATCAGCGTCAATTCGCTGGCCATCGCCTCACGAGCGTGAGCGTCATCGCGAGCCGCCGCGTTCAGATAGGCATGATAATGAAGACGTGTCTTGCCAGCGCCGATGCACAGCAAGCCAATTAAGATCCACGCCACCAGCAACGGAACGTTAAACAGCAGTCCATGAAGTGCGCGCAGTAGCAGAAACGTCACTCCCATCGCAATAAGAGTCATGCCTACCGTACGCATCATCGAGAAATGCCTAATCCGGCGGAAAAAAGCTTCAACCCGGTGATCAAGCTGCCAGTGCTCACCCAGCTTAAACAGGCGTTCAACAATCAACACCAGTAATGTTGTAAACAGCGTCATGTCATCTCCTTGTGCGACGAGGGGGTGACCAGGGCGCGAAACCTTGCCCAGTCAAATGAGGGCCCGGGATCGGTCTTACGCTCGGGCGCAATATTGCAATGCCCAGTCATGTTACTGGCAATCGCCGGATAACGCTGAATCAGCGTCTGCGTCACGGCAGCCAGTTGCTGGTACTGCGCATCGGTATAAGCCAGCGTATCCGTCCCTTCCAGCTCAATACCAATTGAGAAATCATTACAGCGTTCGCGGCCCTGATAGCTCGAGACGCCGGCATGCCAGGCGCGTTTATCAAAGGGGACATACTGCACGATCTCACCATCACGGCGGATCAGACAATGGGCAGAAACGCGCAAATGGGCGATTCCGGCAAAATAAGGATGGGCATTGGGATCAATCGTGCCCGTAAACAGCGCGTCGATCCATGGGCCGCCAAATTCACCGGGTGGCAGGCTGATATTATGCACCACCAGCAAAGAAGGGGTTTCGTCATCCGGGCGGCAATCGTAATGCGGAGAGGGAACGCGTCGCGCCTCTGCCAGCCAGCCCTCGTCTAACAACATGCAGAATCTCCTTATTGGTGGTGCTCATATCAGGTTCAGGGTAGCATGTTTCCACCTTATGATTCGTTAGCAATTTGGAGTTTTATCATGCCGCCTCGCCGCTATAACCCTGACTACCGACGTGACGCGCTGTTGGAACGCATAAATCTGGATATCCCTGCCGCTGTCGCTCAGGCGCTGCGTGAAGATTTAGGCGGAGAAGTTGATGCCAATAACGATATCACCGCACAGCTTTTACCCGAAGATATGCGCTCCCACGCTACCGTAATTACCCGTGAAGATGGCGTTTTTTGTGGGAAGCGTTGGGTGGAAGAGGTCTTTATTCAACTGGCTGGCGATGATGTCAGCGTCACCTGGCATGTCGAAGATGGCGACAGCATTAAGGCTAATCAGCCGCTGTTTGAACTGGACGGCCCTTCCCGCGTACTGCTGACCGGTGAACGTACCGCACTCAACTTTGTGCAAACGCTGTCTGGCGTAGCGAGTGAAGTCCGTAAATACGTCGACCTGCTGGCGGGGACAAAAACCCAGCTGCTGGATACGCGTAAAACCCTGCCTGGGCTGCGTACGGCGCTGAAATACGCGGTATTGTGCGGCGGCGGCGCAAATCATCGTCTGGGGCTTTCTGACGCTTTCCTGATCAAGGAAAACCACATTATTGCGTCTGGTTCGGTGAAACAGGCCGTGGAAAAAGCCTTCTGGCTGCACCCGGATGTGCCGGTTGAAGTCGAAGTAGAAAGCCTGGATGAACTGGACGACGCGCTGAAAGCCGGGGCGGACATCATCATGCTCGACAATTTCGAAACCGACCAAATGCGCGAAGCGGTCAAACGTACCAACGGCCAGGCGCGTCTGGAAGTTTCTGGTAACGTCACCTATGAAACGCTACGCGAATTCGCGGAAACCGGCGTGGATTTCATCTCTGTGGGCGCGCTGACCAAGCACGTTCGCGCGCTCGACCTCTCGATGCGTTTTCGCTAATCGCTGACTGTTCTGCCCGATGGCGCTTCGCGTATCGGGCCTACAGCCCCCAGCCGTATACGCCGCCGATCGGCAGTTTATTCGAGCGTCTTCGCAAATACGTTGTCTGATTCTGTAATTTCGTAACATTCATCTGAACCGGCCTTCTCGTTCTATTTTTTGCCCCTCGCCTAAAATCCCTTCGATTTGCCAAAGTAGCGCCAGCTAACTCAAGGAGCAAATCAACAATGAACAAACAACGAGGCTTCACGCTTATCGAACTGATGGTGGTCATTGGCATCATTGCCATCCTCAGCGCTATCGGCATCCCCGCTTATCAAAACTATCTGCGCAAAGCCGCGCTGACAGACATGCTGCAAACCTTTGTCCCCTACCGTACTGCCGTCGAACTCTGCGCGCTGGAGCACGGCGGAACAGAAACCTGTGATGCCGGAACAAATGGCATCCCCTCTGTGACCACCACCCGCTATGTCTCAGGTATGAGCGTGGAAAAAGGCGTGGTCAGCCTCAGCGGGCAGGAAAGCCTGAACGGGCTAAGCATCACCATGACGCCGGGTTGGGACAACGCCAACGGCATAACGGGCTGGAATCGCAACTGCTCTATCCAGAATGACAGCGCGCTGCAACAGGCTTGCGAAGACGTTTTTCGTTTTGATGCCAACTAAGGAAAAGAGATGAATACCACCCAACTAACGGCGCTGTGCCAGCGCTATCAGGCCATATTACTGGATGCAGACAATGACGCGGTGCATATCGCCGTTGTGGATGCCCCTTCCCACGAACTGCTGGATGCACTGCATTTTGCCACGACCCGACGCATCGATATTGTGTGCTGGACGCGTCAGCAAATGGAGGGCCACACACACGCGCCGCGTAAAATGCTCCCGGCCATCATCACAGAAAGCAGCGCAACTGCCGCAGGGTTGCTGAACCATGTTTTTCAATCCGCATTGGCACAACGGGCTTCTGATATTCATATTGAACCTGCGGAGAATCACTACCGGATCAGGATACGTGTGGATGGCGTACTACACACATTACCGGAAGTCACAACCGAGATGGGCATTGCTCTCACTGCAAGATTAAAGGTATTAGGCAGTCTGGATATTGCCGAGCACCGACTCCCGCAAGATGGACAATTTACCGTGGAGATTTCAGGTGACCCCATTTCGTTTCGCATCGCCACGCTGCCTTGCCGATGGGGTGAAAAAGTAGTGCTACGCCTGCTTCATCAGGTTAATCAAACGCTGGAGGTCAACGCACTGGGCATGCATGAGGCACAGTTGGCTGCGTTTTCACAAGCATTACAGCAACCACAGGGTTTGATTCTGGTCACCGGGCCGACCGGGAGCGGCAAAACGGTTACCCTGTACAGTGCGCTACAAACCCGAAACACCCCCGATGTGAATCTCTGTAGTGTAGAAGATCCGGTCGAGATCCCCATTGAAGGACTCAATCAGACACAAATCCATCCCCGCGCCGGACTTAATTTTCAGGGTGTATTACGTGCACTACTGCGCCAGGATCCCGACATTATTATGGTAGGCGAAATCCGCGACGGCGAAACAGCTGAGATTGCCCTGAAAGCCGCACAAACCGGTCATTTGGTTCTTTCGACACTGCATACCAATTCCACCAGTGAAACACTGATACGCCTGCAGCAAATGGGGGTGGCACGCTGGATGATTGCCTCCGCGCTGACATTAATAGTTGCGCAGCGATTAGTCAGAAAATTATGCCCACATTGTCGGCGACGACTTGATACTCCCATAACACTCCCGGCAACACTTTGGCCCACGCCACTACCGCGTTGGCAGGCACCCGGTTGCCAACACTGCTATCACGGGTTTTATGGTCGAACCGCTCTGTTTGAAGTACTGCCCATTACGCCTGCGTTGCGGCAACGTATTGCCGATGGTTCATCCGCAGACGTTGTGGAATCGGATGCTCAGCAAGCGGGCATGAGTACTCTTTTCGAGGATGGCTGTCAGGCTGTGGAACAAGGGTTAACGACATTTGAAGAACTGATCCGCGTACTGGGCACGCCCCATGCCAACTAAACACCTCTGGCGCTGGCAAGGAATAACCCACGAAGGTCAACCTGTAGCAGGGATGCTATGGGCTGATACCCGACCATCGCTCCTGTTTGTGCTCGAACAGCAGCAGATTACGCCAATTCACATTAACCGGATGCGCGTTAAAACCTCGCACTGGAGCAGAGCAAACAGTGCCGAAGCCATACGCCAGTTGGCAACACTGCTTAAAGCGGGATTGACGCTTTCCGCTGGGTTAACTCTGCTTGCTGAACAGCATCCCAGCAACCAGTGGCAGGCATTACTGCGCACGCTGGCTTACGATATGGAACAAGGCATTGCGCTGTCAGCCTCGCTTTCGCGGTGGCAACACGTATTTCCCCCGCTGTACCAGACAATGATCCGCACCGGAGAACTAACGGGCAAACTGGATGACTGCTGCTTTGAACTTGCCCGTCAGCAAAAAAACCAACAGCAACTCGCTGATAAAGTCAAAAAAGCACTACGCTACCCCATTATCATTCTTGCCATGGCGATAATGGTCGTGCTGGCGATGCTGCATTTTGTGTTACCTGAATTTGCCGCCATCTATCGCACGTTCAACACCCCGCTACCGACGCTCACTCAGTGGATTATGGCCGCGGCACACTACAGCAGTCGATGGGGATGGCTGGCAGGGTTGCTCTGCCTGGTGCTGGGAACAACATACGGGTTGATAAAGCAGAAACCCTACTGGCTTATTCTGCGTCAGAAAATACTGCTGCACTTCCCCATCATCGGGCCGATGGTCAGGGGGCAAAAACTTACACAGATCTTCACCGTACTGGCATTAACACAAAACGCGGGCATTCCCTTTCTGCAAGGTCTGGAGAGTGTCACTGAAACCCTTAACTGCCCTTATTGGTCCCAACGTTTGGCACAGGTGCATCACGATATCAGTGCCGGGAAGCCGGTATGGCTGGCGCTTAAAAATAGCGGTGAATTTAGTCCACTTTGCTTGCAACTGGTGAGAACCGGTGAAGCTTCCGGCTCTCTGGATGCGATGTTGCAAAACCTCGCCCGACATCACAGCGAGTACACGCTATCTCAGGCCGAAAATTTGGCGTCATTACTTGAGCCAGCCTTGCTTGTCATTACGGGGTTGATTATCGGTACGCTGGTTGTGGCAATGTATCTACCGATTTTTCATCTGGGAGATGCAATGAGTGGTGTGGGATAAATTTAAATGTCGGATGACGGCATAAACGCCTTATCAGGCCTACACAGAGCATGAGCGTAGGCCTGATAAGCTGTGCGCCATCAGGTGTTTAACAGTACGACCTGTTCTTACAGGCTATTGAAAACGCGGTTTTCTTGTTCCTGTACACGAATAAACGTTGTACGTTTGGTCAGCTCTTTCAGACGGGATGCACCGACATAAGTACAAGCAGAACGCAGTCCGCCAAGGATATCGCGAGCGGTATTATCAACCGGGCCACGCAGCGGCAGCTTAACGGTTTTACCTTCAGCTGCACGATACTGAGCAACACCACCAACATGGCGCGTCATAGCAGACTCAGAGCTCATCCCGTAGAACAGCATGAATTTCTCACCGTTCTCTTCAACGATTTTACCGCCGCTTTCTTCATGGCCGGCCAGCATGCCGCCGAGCATCACGAAGTCCGCACCACCGCCAAACGCTTTTGCCACATCACCCGGCATTGTGCAGCCACCGTCGCTGACAATCATACCACCCAGGCCATGCGCTGCATCAGCACATTCAATGACGGCAGAAAGCTGCGGATAGCCAACGCCGGTTTTTACGCGGGTGGTACATACAGAACCTGGGCCAATGCCCACTTTGACGATATCAGCACCGGAAAGCACCAGTTCTTCACACATCTCGCCGGTGACCACGTTGCCAGCACAGATCGTTTTTGTCGGCCAGGCCGCACGTGCTTTCGACACAAACTGAACAAAATGCTCTGAATAGCCATTTGCCACATCAATGCAGATAAAGTTCAGCGCTGGATTCAATGCCAGAATCTGTTTGGTTTTTTCGAAATCAGTGTCCGACGTCCCGGTTGAAACCATCACGTGTTTCAGTACATCGGCTGAGGAATCTGCAATGAAAGCGGCCCAGTCTTCAACAGAATAGTGTTTATGCACAGCGGTCAGGATGTCGAAGGAGGCAAGCGCCGTTGCCATGGCAAACGTCCCAACGGTGTCCATGTTCGCGGCGATAATCGGCACGCCGGACCAGGTCTGACCTGAATGTTTAAAGGTGAATTGACGTTCCAGTTCAACATCGGAACGACTTTTGAGAGTAGAACGCTTAGGGCGGATAAGAACGTCTTTGAAACCTAACTTCAGATCTTCTTCGATACGCATGTGCGGATTCCTGGGGTTAATGGCGAAAAATCGAAACTCACAACTCCAGTGACGCTATCATACGCACTAATCAATGCCGCGCAAGACTGCGAAATTCTCTTTTTTTACGCTACAATCCCATAAATTTACCTGGCGAATAGTAGGTTAATCCTGCAGCAGCCTCGCCTTCGCACGCTTAACTTTTAACTGTTTGATAATCAAACTTAAACTCCAGGATCTGCATCTATGAGGTATACGGTAGCCTTAACCGGCGGCATTGGCAGTGGTAAAAGTACCGTTGCAAATGCGTTCGCTGACCTCGGAATAAACATCATTGATGCAGATATTATTGCGCGCCAGGTGGTTGAACCCGGCACACCCGCCCTTAAGGCGATTGCAGAACATTTTGGTTCCGAGGTGATAGCCACAGACGGATCGTTGCAGCGACGCATTTTACGCGAACGCATTTTTTCCGATCCTGATGAGAAAAAATGGCTAAATGCCTTGCTCCACCCACTTATTCAGCAGGAAACACAGCATCAGTTTCAGCAAGCGACCTCTCCTTATCTGTTATGGGTCGTCCCCTTGTTGGTAGAAAACGCGCTGTATAAAAAAGCCGATCGTGTACTCGTCGTGGATGTCACCCCTGAGACTCAACTCAGGCGAACCATGCAGCGCGATGATGTTACGCGCGAGCACGTTGAACAAATTTTGGCTGCCCAGGCAACACGTGAAGCACGCCTTGCCGTGGCAGATGATGTTATTGATAATAATGGCGCACCGGATGCTATCGTCTCGGATGTCGCCCGCCTGCACGCACTCTATTTGCAATTCGCGTCGCAGTTTGTCTCACAGGAAAAACCGTAATGCACACCCAGGTCCTTTTTGAACACCCTCTCAATGAGAAGATGCGTACATGGTTGCGCATTGAGTTTCTGATCCAACAACTCTCCATTAATTTGCCCATTGTGGATCACGCAGGTGCACTGCATTTTTTCCGCAATGTGGGGGATTTACTGGATGTATTTGAACGTGGCGAAGTCCGTACTGAACTCCTCAAAGAGCTGGAAAGACAGCAGCGAAAACTTCAGGCCTGGGTTGAAGTTCCCGGCGTCGATCAAAGCAGAATCGACTCTTTACGTCAGCAATTAAAAAGTGCGGGCAGTATTCTGATTTCTGCCCCGCGCATCGGACAAACCCTGCGTGAAGACCGTCTGATTGGCCTTGTTCGTCAGCGTTTAAGTATTCCCGGCGGATGCTGCAGTTTTGATTTGCCGACTTTACATATCTGGCTGCATCTGTCACAGACTCAGCGTGACACACAGGTTGAGACCTGGCTTGCCAGCCTGAACCCGCTCAACCAGGCATTGTCTCTGGTCCTGGATTTAATCCGCAACTCAGCACCGTTTCGTAAGCAAACCAGCCTGAATGGTTTTTACCAGGACAACGGCGATGATGCAGACCTACTGCGTTTACAGTTGCCGCTCGCTTCGCAGCTTTATCCGCAAATATCGGGTCATAAGAGCCGCTTTGCCATTCGCTTTATGCCACTGGATAGCGAGAATGGTCAGGTGCCTGAGCGCCTCGATTTCGATCTGGCGTGCTGTTAAGGAGTTAAGATGTCTGAACAAACTATCGTAAACTGCCCAACCTGCGGTAAAGCAGTCGTGTGGGCAGAAGTCAGTCCGTTTCGTCCATTCTGCAGCAAACGTTGTCAGTTAATCGACCTGGGTGAATGGGCCGCGGAAGAGAAGCGTATCCCAAGCTCCGGCGATCTGTCAGAAAGCGATGACTGGAGCGAAGAGCAGAAGTAATTCAGCGACAACGGCAGGCCGGATAAGCGTTGCGTCCCCGCAATAATTTGCCGGATGCGGCGTTGCCTTATCCGGCCTACAACACCATTAGCCAGCAATCAACTTTTCAATGACCGGCGCATTCGCGGGCGGGAAATCCTGCGCATTCAGAGCGGCTTGCGCAATCCACTGCGCTGGCTGCCCCTCTTTTCCCCATGGCTCTCCTTCCCAGCTTTCAACCAGCCAGAACCACAGCGTGATATGTCTGTCCGGAAACTGATACTCCAGCTTTTCGAACAATGAGCTTTGAGTCGGCGTAATACCAACTTCTTCCTGTAGCTCGCGAACCAGCGCCTGTTCCGGCGTTTCGCCCGCTTCTATTTTTCCGCCGGGGAACTCCAGCTTATTTGCCATATGAGCATCGGCGGCACGCTGAGTGATAAAAATCTCGTTGTGCTTATTACGAATAATTCCAACAGCGATTTGCAGTACTTTCATATTTATCGTCCATAAAAAAGGCGCAGAATTCTGCGCCTTTTCAGTGAGTTATTTTCTTAGCTCAGACGGCCATGGCACTGTTTGTATTTTTTACCGGAACCGCAAGGGCACGGATCGTTACGTCCCACTTTACGATCGCCGGTTTGTGCCGCCAGCTCTTCTGCGACAGCAGACTCATCATCTTTGTGGCTCAGTTGCTGCATCTGCGCTAAACGCTCAGCATCTTCGCGACGCTGCTGCTCCATCGCTTCTACTTCTTCAGGCATACGCACCTGAACTTTGCTCAGGGTGCTGATCACTTCGTACTTCAGTGATTCCAGCATTGATGCAAACATAGAGAAGGATTCGCGTTTATATTCCTGCTTCGGATCTTTTTGCGCATAACCACGCAGGTGGATACCCTGACGCAGATAGTCCATCGCCGCAAGGTGCTCTTTCCACAAGGAGTCGAGAGTTTGCAGCATCACGCCTTTTTCGAAGTGACGCATCATCTCTGCGCCCACAACGTCTTCTTTACGCTGATAAACTTCTACGGCGTTTGCCAGAATACGTTCGCGCAGCGTTTCTTCGTGCAGCTCAGGCTCTTTATCCAGCCACTCTGAAATCGGCATCTCGAGGTCGAAATCATTTTTCAGACGTTCCTGCAGACCCGGGATATCCCACATTTCTTCCAGAGACTGCGGCGGAATATAGGCATCAATCGTTGCTTTGAAGACATCTTCACGGATGCTGTTGATGGTCTCGCTAACGTCAGATACGTCCAGCAGTTCGTTACGCTGGGTGTAGATTGCGCGACGCTGGTCGTTGGCGACATCATCATATTCCAGCAATTGCTTACGAATGTCGAAGTTGCGGCTTTCTACTTTACGCTGCGCGTTAGCAATCGCTTTGGTTACCCATGGATGTTCAATCGCTTCACCTGGCTTCATACCCAATTTACGCATCATGCCAGACACGCGGTCGGAGGCAAAAATACGCATCAGCGCATCTTCCATCGACAGGTAGAAACGAGAAGAACCCGCATCCCCCTGACGACCGGAACGGCCACGCAGCTGGTTATCGATACGGCGAGATTCATGACGTTCGGTACCAATGATGTGCAAACCACCGGAGGCCAACACCGCGTCGTGACGCACCTGCCAGTCAGCTTTAATCTGTGCGATTTGTTCTTCTGTCGGATTTTCCAGCTCGGCGACTTCTGCCTGCCAGCTACCGCCCAGCACGATATCCGTACCACGACCCGCCATGTTAGTGGCAATGGTCACGGCTGAAGGATAGCCCGCCTGTGCGACGATTGCTGCTTCGTTAGCGTGGAACTTGGCGTTCAGCACGTTATGCTTGATACCGGCTTTGGTCAGTTCGTTAGAGACCACTTCAGATTTCTCAATGGAGATAGTCCCCACCAGCACCGGCTGACCATTCGCGGTACGCTCTTTAATATCTTCGATGATCGCCTGAATTTTTTCCGCTTCGGTCATGTACACCAGATCCGGCAAATCCTTACGGATCATCGGACGGTTGGTCGGTACCACTACGGTATCCAGTTTGTAGATAGAGCTGAATTCGAACGCTTCGGTATCTGCTGTACCGGTCATACCGGCCAGTTTTTCGTACAAGCGGAAGTAGTTCTGGAAGGTGATAGAAGCCAGCGTCTGGTTTTCGTTCTGGATTTCTACGCCTTCTTTGGCTTCAACAGCCTGGTGCAGGCCGTCGGACCAGCGACGCCCCTGCATGGTACGTCCGGTGTGTTCGTCGACGATGATAACTTCGCCGTCTTTCACAATGTAGTCTACATCACGGGTGAACAGCACATGTGCACGCAGTGCAGCAGTCACGTGATGCATCAGCATAATGTTGCCCGGAGAGTACAACGACTCGCCTTCATCCATAATGCCTTCTTTCACCAGCAGTTCTTCAATCAGAACCAGACCACGTTCGGTAAGGTTAACCTGGCGCGATTTCTCATCGACAGAGAAGTGGCCTTCGCCCTGGAATGTGTCAGAATCTTCCTTCTCCTGACGGATCAGGTTTGGAATGATTTTGTTCACTTTCTTGTACATTTCCGAGCTGTCTTCAGCCGGGCCGGAAATGATCAGCGGAGTACGTGCTTCATCGATCAGGATGGAGTCGACTTCATCGACCAGCGCATAATGCAGTTTACGCTGAACGCGCTCTTCCGGGCTAAACGCCATGTTGTCGCGCAGGTAGTCAAAGCCGTATTCGTTGTTGGTACCGTAAGTGATGTCAGCATTGTAAGCTTCACGCTTGGCCGGAGCCGGCAGACCTGACATGTTGATACCTACGGTCATACCGAGGAACTCAAACAGTGGGCGGTTATTTTCGGCATCACGCTGAGCCAGGTAGTCGTTCACGGTAACCACGTGTACACCTTTCCCGCTTAATGCGTTCAGGTAGGCTGGCAACGTTGCGGTCAGTGTTTTACCTTCACCGGTACGCATTTCTGCGATACAGCGATCGTTGAGGACCATACCACCCAGCAGCTGAACGTCGAAGTGACGCATACCGAACACACGCTTACTCGCTTCACGGACTACCGCAAATGCTTCCGGGATCAGGCTTTCCACGCTGGCACCTTTTTCCAGACGGGCGCGGAATTCAGCGGTCTTCGCTTTCAGCTCATCATCGGAGAGTTTTTCCATCTCCGGTTCCATCGCGTTGATGACGTTGACCACTTTGCGCATACGACGCAGCGTACGTTCGTTACGGCTACCGAATACTTTCGTTAATAATTTGATTAGCATAATAAAATCTCAAACGCCCCGCGGTGCGGAGTCAAAAATTATAAGTTGGAAGGTTCTTTTTTAGCTGAGGCGTTGAGGACCAGCGCGGATACCCTGCTGCTGGCTTATCCAGACAGGAACACTAAACGCGGCCTGAGAAGTGAAATGGGCATATGTCACGCGACTTACTGTCGCCGGCGGTCTGCCTTCCTGCGTCAGCATCGCGCTAAGCGTATTCAGTAACGCAAGATGGTGCGCCTGGATTGGCAACGGCTCTTCGGCAACGGGCAGCGCCTGAGGGGCCATAGCAAAAGAAAGATGGCGTATAACCGTACGAATGGCATGTTGATGCCAATAATCAACAGTAAAATTCGGGCGACGGTTAGTGGCTTCCAGCAAAGCAAGCTGGTTAAAGTTAACTTTAGCGCCTTGATCGTGATTGCTGGCGGTCGCCTTCGCGGGGGTATTAGGTTCAGCAGCATTACCGATCGCGGGCAGGCCAAAACTTGCCGCGACCATCCCTAATAAGAGATGCGGCCAGAAGTACCGTCTGCCTAACTGTCGCCAGCGCGTCAGTATTCCACTCACGTTATTGCCACCTGATCTACCCTGCGTTTGGGGTTATAAATGCAAAACCATTTTTTGCGCACAAATATTACCATTAATGCGTTCGCACCACAGCAGTAATGACGCAAGTCGCGGGTAAATATGCTTAAGAAAGCAGCGATCGCTCAGTATTTTAATCTGACAGCGGGAAAAAAGTCGCATCGAAAAAGACGGTGAGCTATTGGAGGATAAAAAAAACGACTGGCTCACCTGGCCGGAGAGAGTGCCAGATTTACCAGTCGAATTTATACGACAACGTATGTCGTTATGCCAGTACGGTCGAAGGCGCTTTGAACGCCAGCGGCAGTTCTGCGTCGTCCTGGAAGGTCACATATTCCCAGGCTTCCTGTTTTGCCAGGACCGCCTGCAACAGTTTGTTATTCAATGCATGACCGGATTTATACGCGGTAAATGCACCAATAATGTTGTGACCACACATGAACAAGTCACCGATCGCGTCGAGCATTTTGTGACGAACGAATTCATCTTCAAAACGCAGGCCGTCTTCGTTCAGTACGCGATAATCGTCAACAACGATGGCACAATCGAAGCTGCCGCCCAGGCACAGGCCGCGGGACTGCAGATATTCGATATCACGCATGAAGCCGAAAGTACGCGCACGGCTGATCTGACGCATGAACGCATCAGCAGAGAAGTTCATCGCATAGCGCTGGGTGCTGGAGTCGATCGCCGGATGGTTAAAGTCGATGGTGAAATCCAACGTAAAACCATTAAACGGCTTAAACTCAGCCCACTTGTCGCCATCTTCGACGCGAACGGTCTCTTTGATGCGGACAAATTTCTTCGCACTGTTCAGTTCTTCAATACCTGCATCAAGCAGCAAGTAGACGAACGGAGCAGCACTACCATCCATGATCGGGATTTCCGGGGCATTAACCTCAATAACGATGTTATCGATACCTAAGCCCGCCAGAGCAGCATTAAGATGCTCAACGGTTGAAATCCGCACATCATGCTCGTTGACCAGACACGTACAGAGCATGGTATCACGCACAGATTTGGCATCGGCCGGGAAATCTACCGGAGGATTCAAGTCGGTGCGACGATAGATGACCCCGGTGTTGGCCGGCGCAGGGCGTAATGTCAAGGTGACTTTTTTGCCGGTATGTAAACCGACGCCAGTCGCCTGAACGATACGTTTAAGAGTCCTTTGTTTGATCATCGTATAATCTCGCCAAATTACCTATCCAACCGAAGTGTACTATACATTCGGTGGGCCAGTTTAGCACAAAGAGCCACAATCCCCAAATTCCAGCTAATTCTTAATCAGCTTGCTTACGCAGGAATGCAGGGATATCCAGATAATCCGGCTCTTTAGTGGTCTGCGGCGTATTGTCGTTAACCACCTTCGCTACCGGTTTTTGCTCTTGCGTCAACGGCGCCATGCCGTGCTGCTGGTAACGATCCATTACCGGCTGCTGAACCTGCTTGTTGGTCACCAGAGTGATTTCAGGACGCTTGTCCATACCAATTCCAGTGGCAACAACGGTAACGCGCAGTTCGTCGTTCATATCCGGGTCCAGAGAAGTACCGATAACCACAGTCGCGTTATCCGATGCAAATGCACGGATGGTGTTACCCACGGTTTCGAACTCATCCAGACGCAGGTCGAAGCCCGCAGTAATGTTAACCAGCACGCCACGCGCGCCAGACAGATCGATATCTTCCAGCAGAGGTGAAGAGATAGCCATTTCAGCCGCTTCTTCAGCGCGATCTTCACCGCTCGCCACGCCAGAACCCATCATCGCATAGCCCATTTCGGACATCACGGTGCGCACGTCTGCAAAGTCGACGTTCATCAGGCCCGGACGGGTAATCAGTTCAGCGATACCCTGGACTGCGCCTTTCAGCACATCATTCGCTGCGCCAAACGCATCCAGCAGGGAGATACCGCGACCCAGCACTTTCAGCAGTTTGTCGTTCGGAATAGTAATTAGAGAGTCCACATGTTTGGACAACTCGGTGATACCCTGCTCCGCAAATGCCATACGCTTCTTGCCTTCAAAGTTGAAAGGCTTAGTCACGACAGCAACGGTCAGAATACCTAAATCTTTTGCTACTTCAGCAACCACTGGCGCTGCACCGGTCCCGGTCCCGCCGCCCATGCCTGCTGCGATGAACACCATGTCTGCGCCGTCAAGCGCTGCACGCAGAGCTTCACGGTCTTCGTCTGCCGCATTGCGACCGACTTCCGGGTTTGCACCCGCGCCCAGACCCTTGGTGATGCCGCTACCAATCTGAATGGTCTGTCCAACCGCCGTTTTACGCAACGCCTGAGCGTCGGTATTCACCGCGAAGAATTCAACACCTTCGATGCGCTCGCGCACCATGTGTTCAACGGCATTACCGCCGCCGCCGCCGACGCCGATGACTTTAATCACCGCGTCATTGGTCAGTTCCATAGGTTCAAACATAGTTTCTCTCTCCGTTTTACACTTTATCCTTCAAGCCGCCTCTTTGTTGGCTGCCTTCACTCACTCCCGTCACATAGTAAACTATGTTCCAGGAGATTCGCTCAGTTGCCGTCGCGATGCAACTTGAATGACGTTGTGTATGTGCCTGTCGCCTGAGGCCGTAATTATTGCCGGCCTCATAAAAATTAAAACTCTTTTCGCAGCCAACTATTGAGTCGTTTAATCCACGAACCAACTGATGCCGTTACACGTTTTTCAACTTCAGCTTCACCACTTAAATGGGATTCTTTCCCGTAATGAAGCAACCCCACTGCCGTTGAATAATACGGCTCCTGGGCATAATCTGTCAGACCGGTAATATTGAGCGGCGCACCAATACGCACCTGCGTATGAAACACGCGCTGAGCGCAGGCCGCAAGACCTTCAATTTGCGCAGCACCACCGGTTAACACAATCCCCGCCGCCAGATGATGTTTCACACCCTGCTGGCGAAGTTGTTCCTGTAATTGCAAAATTTCTTCGTTGACCAGGTTAAGCAGCTCGGTATAACGCGGCTCAATGACCTCAGCCAGAGTCTGACGTTGCAGACTGCGTGGCGGACGACCACCGACGCTTGGCACTTCAACGCTCTCATCTTTACCAACGATAGAACCCAGCGCACAACCATGACGCACTTTGATGGCTTCAGCATCGCTCGGCGGCGTACCAAAGGCATACGCGATATCGCTGGTGACCACATTCCCTGCATAAGGGATTACTTTGGTATGGCGCAACGCCCCGCCAGTATAAACGGCGATGTCCATTGTACCACCACCAATATCGACCACGCAGACACCCAGCTCACGTTCGTCTTCCGTTAACACGGAATAACTGGCTGCCAACCCGGCAAATATCAGTTGGTCAACTTTCAGGCCACAGCGTTCAACGGCTTTGACGATGTTCTTCGCCATGTCGTTGTGGCAGGTAATCAGATGTACTTTTGCCTGCATACGCACGCCGGAAAGCCCGACTGGATTTTTAATGCCTTCCTGGTAGTCAATGGCGTATTCCTGTGGAATAACGTGCAGTACACGATGTTCATCGCGCACACGTACGGATTTTGCCGTATGCACAACATTTTCCACATCTTCCTGGGTCACTTCCTCTTCGGAAATGGGCACCATACCAATTTCATTCTGACAGCTAATATGTTTACCTGAAAGCGCCAGATACACTGAGGAAATCTGGCAATCTGCCATCAGTTCAGCCTGGTCAATGGCGCGCTGTACGCATTTCACCACTGACTCAAGGTCATTCACCCCACCTTTATCCATACCTCGCGATGGGCAACTGCCCACGCCAATGATATTGACCATACCGTCGGGCAGAACTTCCCCTACTAAAGCGGCTACCTTCGCGGTGCCAATCTCCAGTCCAACTACCAGTTTTCTGTCCGTCGCCTTGATCATTGTTGTTCTGCCTGTGCCTGATTCTGTTGCTGATTAGATTCCTCAGGAGGCAAGGGAACCCAGCCTACTGCCGCTCCTGAGTCATAACGCAAATCAACGTAGCTAATCCGTTTGCCATCGGTTTGCGCCTGCTGCTGTAAAACCGGGTAGAGTTCCACAAAGCGAGCCAAACGTTTTATCGTATCGCCCCTGCCAAGATTGAGCTTAATATCGTTATTAAGCGTTAACTGCCAGGAACGACGAGCGGTCATCGCCGCTTCCTTCAGGGTGAATCTATCCTTAGCCAGCACCTGCCCCATATCGCGGAACCCTTGCAACACTTCACTCGCGCTGCCTTCCGGGCCATACAACATGGGTAATACCTGCTTATTGGCCCGACCGGTTGGGACGCTGAACGTATTGCCATCGGCATCCACCATATGTTGGTCATTCCAACGCGCTATTGGCACATATTCAACCAGATGAATCTTCAATTCATCAGGCCACTGCTTTCTGACGCTCGCCTGCTTAATCCAGGGAAGGCGTTCAATCTGACTCTGAATGATGTTCACATCCTGAGTCATAAAGGTTCCCGGAGCGCCCAGCGCCAGAATGGACTGACGAATATCGTCATTGCGCGTGTAATGTCGCTCACCGGTCAATACCAGCTTCGACAATGGCAAACGCTGCGCATCTTCCATCCATCCCAACACGACCCAGCCGCTGACAAACACGGTGCACAGCACTGTCAGCAGGAACAGTATTCCTGCAAGACGCGTTCCATTATTGCGGCGTGAGGAGTTTACTTCTTCTTCATCACCGTTTCGCGTGTTCAGCGCAGCCTGCGACATATCAGTCCGCCAACGCCAGAATTCGAACCACCAACTGCGAGAAGCTCAGGCCCGCCTGACGTGCCGCCATCGGCACCAGACTGTGGCTGGTCATACCCGGAGAGGTATTCGCTTCCAGCAGATAAAACTGGCCATCGCTGTCCAGCATGACGTCAATACGGCCCCAGCCTTTACAGCCCAATGCGTTCCACGCATTCAGGACTAACGCCTGTAATTCGGCCTCCTGGCCAACTTCCAGACCTGCAGGGCAGAAATATTGTGTCTCATCAGACAGATACTTCGCCTCATAATCATAGAAGGTTCCCGCAGGTTGGATACGTATTGACGGTAAAATTTCTTCGCCGAGTATCGCAACTGTGAATTCTGGCCCACTGAGCCATTTTTCAATCAGTACTTCTTCATCATGCTGAAAAGCCAATACTAATGCAGTTTGCAAAGCATTTTCTTCTTCAACTTTTGACATCCCGACGCTGGAACCTTCACGGCTTGGCTTCACAATCAACGGCAAGCCTAACGCAGAAACTCTCGTAACCACTTCATCGCTAAGTCCTTTTTCAAACTCAGCACGGGTCAATGCCACCCATGGCGCAACGGGCAATCCAGCCCCCTGCCACAGCAGCTTGCTGCGCAGCTTGTCCATTGAGATAGCCGATGCCATAACGCCGCTACCGGTATACGGCAGGCCGATCTGCTCCAGCATGCCCTGCAACGTACCATCTTCACCGCCGCGACCGTGCAGAGCAATAAACACCTTCTGAAAACCCATTGATTTCAGAAGAGTGACATCAACCTCTTTCGGGTCAACCGGATGGGCATCTACACCACCTTCACGCAACCCGGCGAGTACAGCCGCGCCAGAATTCAGCGACACTTCTCGTTCTGCGGAGGTGCCCCCTAACAGGACCGCGATTTTATCAGCCATGTTGTTCCTCCTCCGGGTTTTGCGGCTTCAGTTTGATTTCAGCTAAGGAACGTGCGATTTTGCCGATATTTCCAGCACCTTGCACCAAAATCAGATCGTTGCCGGTTAATACCGGTGCCAGCATTTCCGCTACCTGGGCCGGATCGGACACCAGAATAGGATCGATCTTACCGCGACCACGAATGGTACGGCACAGCGAGCGGCTATCTGCACCCGGAATCGCGGCTTCGCCCGCGGCATACACGTCCAGCATCAGCAGCGCATCAACCTGTGTCAGCACATTGGCAAAGTCGTCGTACAAATCGCGTGTACGCGTGAAGCGGTGCGGCTGGAACAGCATCACCAAATTTTTGTCCGGCCAACCTGCGCGTGCGGCTTTGATCGTGGCGTCCACTTCCGTTGGGTGATGGCCATAGTCATCGACCAGCATCGCAGTTCCGGCTTTCCCGTTCACCGGCTCAAGCGGGAACTCGCCGAGGAAGTCAAAACGACGCCCGGTCCCCTGGAAACTTTCCAGCGCGCGTAAAATAGCCTCGTCTTCAATGCCTTCTTCTGTTGCAACTGCCACCGCCGCCGCCGCGTTCAGCGCATTGTGGCGGCCCGGCGCGTTTAACGTAACGCGTAAATCAGCCATCCCCTGGCGCAGCAGCGTGAAGTGCCCTTGTGGACCAATCTGCTGATAATCTTCGACGCGCACATCAGCATCATCGCTGAAACCATAGGTTGTGGTTTGACGACCAACCCGCGGCAACAACTCGCGGATCACCGGATCGTCAACGCACATCACCGCACGACCATAAAACGGCAAGTTATGCAGGAAATTAATAAACGTCTGCTTTAAATTTTCGAAGTCGCCATGGTAGGTATCCATATGGTCAGCTTCGATATTGGTGACAATCGCCACCATCGGCTGCAAATGCAGGAACGACGCGTCGCTCTCATCCGCTTCGGCAATCAAATAACGGCTATGCCCCAGACGAGCATGGACGCCTGCTGCTTTCACCAAACCGCCGTTGACGAAAGTCGGATCCAGACCCGCTTCCGCATAGATGCTGGAGACCATCGCCGTGGTCGTGGTTTTACCGTGGGTCCCGGCAATGGCGATACCGTGACGAAAACGCATCAACTCTGCCAGCATCTCCGCACGGCGGATCACCGGGATACGCGCTTCATGGGCCGCAACAATTTCCGGGTTATCCGCAGAAATAGCGCTGGACACCACCACCACGCTCGCATCACGCACGTTTTCCGGGCGATGATTAAAGAAAATCGTGGCGCCCAGATTCGTCAACTGCTGCGTCACCGGATTCGGCGCTAAGTCAGAACCGCTGATCTGATAACCTTCATTGGCCAAAACTTCGGCAATACCGCCCATACCGGCACCACCGATGCCGACAAAGTGGATGTGCCGAACGCGACGCATTTCGGGCACGATGGAACGCAGTTTTGCCAGTTGTTGTGTATTCATTCTTTAGCCATTAACTTCTCAGTTCATGCGATGCAAAAGGCATCACAACAATTACACCCGGGCAGCCCGGCTCACTTCAGTTGCAACACGCTCTGTGGCATCCGGTATGGATGCGGCGCGCGCACGTTCTGCCATGGTTAATAAGGTTTCTCGCGACCACCCGGCAAGGGTGCTGGCGACGGCATCCACAGTAAACTGCGGCTGCTCAAGAATTTTGGCAGCGCCCGCTTTCTCCAGCGGCAGCGCATTCCAGTACTGCTGTCTGTCTTTGTGCTGGAACGGCACAAACAACGCCGGCAAACCTGCGGCAGCAATCTCGCTCACCGTCAGCGCGCCTGAGCGACAGACCACAACATCCGCCCACGCGTAGGCTGCCGCCATATCATCAATAAATTCAGTGACCTTGTGTTGCGGTTGTCCCGCATCGGCATAAGCCTGCTCAACGGTTTGCTGCGCGCCTTTACCGCTCTGATGCCAGATAGTCACTGCGTCGCCAAGTTTAGCGGCGACCTGCGGCATCGTCTGGTTCAGCACGCGCGCGCCCTGCGAACCTCCGACAACAAGCACGCGCACCGGACCTTCACGCCCAGCCAAACGTTCTTCGGGTAACGGCAGTGCAAGGACATCAGTACGCACTGGATTCCCCACCACGTCCGCATTCGGGAAAGCACCAGGGAAGGCCTGCATCACCTTCGTCGCGATCTTCGCCAACCATTTGTTGGTTAATCCCGCAATACCGTTCTGCTCATGCAGAACTACCGGAATGCCTAATGACCAGGCCGCCAGACCGCCAGGGCCGGACACGTAGCCGCCCATACCCAGCACCACATCAGGCTTAAACTGCTTCATGATGGCGCGCGCCTGACGCCAGGCATTAAAAATACGCACGGGGGAGGCAAGCAGCGCGTTAACACCTTTGCCACGCAAACCGGAGATGCGAATAAAGTCAATTTCAATGCCGTGTTTCGGCACTAAGTCCGCTTCCATACGATCGGCGGTGCCCAGCCAACGAACCTGCCAGCCCTGGGCCATTAAATGGTGCGCAACCGCCAGCCCCGGGAACACATGTCCACCGGTACCGCCCGCCATCACCATTAACCGCTTCGGTTGACCACTCATCGTGCACCTCGTGTAAACGCCTGGGCTTTTTCCAGACGCGTTTCATAATCAATACGTAACAAAAACATGATGGCTGTCGACATGATCAACAAACTTGAACCACCATAACTGATCAACGGCAACGTCAGACCTTTCGTTGGCAGCATACCCGCCGCCGCGCCGACGTTTACCAGCGCCTGGAAGCTAAACCAAATCCCGATGGAGCAGGCTAAGAAACCTGAAAAACGGTGGTCAATTTCCAGCGCCTTACGACCAATCGACATCGCGCGAAAAGCGACGAAGAATACCATTAAAAGAGCGAGTACCACACCGATATAACCCAGCTCCTCCCCAATAATGGCGAAGATAAAGTCGGTGTGCGCTTCCGGCAAATACTCCAGTTTTTGGACTGAATTACCCAATCCCTGGCCCCACACTTCACCGCGACCAAAAGCCATCAGAGACTGTGTCAGCTGATAGCCGCTGCCAAACGGATCTTCCCACGGGTTCCAGAAGGAAGTTACGCGGCGAATACGATACGGCTCGGCAAGGATCAGCAGTACGACCGCCGAAATCCCCATGCCGATGATGGCGATGAATTGCCACAATTTGGCGCCAGCCAAAAATAGCATCGCCAACGTGGTAACAAACAGCACCACCACCGTACCGAGGTCAGGCTGCGCCAGCAGTAAAATAGCCAGCACCAGGATCACGCCCATCGGTTTTAAGAAGCCGCGCAGGTTGTTACGCACCTCATCCACTTTACGCACCAGATAATTGGCGAGATAACAGAACAGCGACAGCTTGGTAAATTCCGCAGGCTGAATACGCAGCGGGCCCAACGCAATCCAGCGCGACGCCCCGTTAACGGAGCTCCCCACCACCAGAACGATCAACAACATGATGATTGAGGCTATCAGCATCGTCGTGCTGTACTTTTGCCAGAACTCCATCGGCAGACGCAGCGTCACCATCGCCAGACAGAACGCCAGGAAGATATACAGCGCATCACGTTTGGCGAACAGGAACGGATCGCCCGCCAGGCGTTGCCCTACAGGCATCGATGCTGATGTCACCATCACGAAGCCGATCGCCGCCAGACCAAAGGTCAGCCACAGCAGCATGCGGTCATACATGATCAGGCTGTCGGCGTCTTTATCACGCGAAGCCATCACCCAGCCTTTAAGCGCCGCAAAGATCCACGCCAGGACACCCAATCCCGGTACGCGCGGCATTCTCAGACGAGGGAGAGATAAACGCATCAACCCAACTCCTTCGCCAGACGGGCAAAGACGTCGCCACGTTGCTCAAAGTTCTTGAACTGATCGAGGCTGGCGCAGGCTGGCGACAGCAGCACCATATCGCCCTGCTTCACGCGCGGCGCAAGAAGACGCATCGCCTGTTCCATGGTTTCAGTTTGTTCCGCAACATCAGGTCGCAGAGCGGCGAGTTGCGCGCCATCGCGGCCAAAGCAGTACAGACGAATATTGTTGCCGGTCAGGTAACGTTGCAGCGGCATAAAGTCAGCGGATTTTCCGTCGCCGCCCAGCAGCAGGTGCAGCGTGCCGTCAACGTGCAGGCCATTCAGCGCAGCTTCGGTACTGCCCACGTTGGTGGCTTTCGAATCGTTAATCCAGCGTACGCCGTTATGGTTCAGCACCAACTGAAAACGGTGCGCCAGACCGGTAAAGGTGGTCAGTGCTTTCAGGCTCGACGCCCGTGGCAGACCCGCAGCATCCGCCAGCGCCAGCGCTGCCAGGGCGTTGGTATAGTTATGCTGGCCGGTAAGCGTCATCTCTTTCACGTTGAGGACTTTTTCCCCTTTCACTCGCAGCCAGGTTTCGCCCTGCTGACGATTCAGGTGATAGTCCCCCATATTGACGCCAAAGCTCACGCAACGCTCATCTGCACCACGAACCGGCATAGTCAGCGCATCATCGGCGTTGACCACGCATACTTTCGCGTTCTCATAGACGCGCAGTTTGGCTGCACGGTACTGCTGCAGTCCAAACGGATAACGGTCCATATGATCTTCAGTGACGTTCAAAATGGTGGCCGCGACAGCCCGTAAGCTGGAGGTTGTCTCCAGTTGGAAGCTGGACAGTTCCAGAACATACAGTTCGCGTTCGTCATCCAGCAGCATCAGCGCAGGCAGGCCAATATTACCGCCAACGCCGACGTTTACTCCGGCCGCTTTCGCCATTTCGCCAACCAGCGTCGTGACGGTGCTTTTACCGTTGGACCCGGTGATCGCGACGATCGGCGCCTGTGCTTCGCGACAAAACAGCTCAATGTCGCCAACAATTTCAATCCCTGCATCAGCAGCGGCGCTCAACGAAGGATGCGCCAGGGCAATACCAGGGCTGGCGACGATGAGATCGGCAGCCAGCAGCCAGTCATCATTCAGGCTGCCAACATGACGCTCAACCGCTTCCGGTAATTTATCCAGGCCAGGCGGCGTCGCACGGGTATCCATCACGCGCGGCGTCACGCCACGCGCCAGAAAGAAATCCACGCAGGACAGCCCGGTCAATCCCAGACCGATAATGACGACTTTTTTACCCTGGTAATCAGCCATGATTAACGTACCTTCAGCGTTGCCAGGCCAATCAGCACCAGCATCAGCGAAATAATCCAGAAGCGCACAATAACGCGCGGTTCCGGCCAGCCCTTCAGTTCATAGTGATGGTGAATCGGCGCCATACGGAAGATGCGCTGTCCGCGCAGCTTAAAGGAGCCCACCTGCAGAATGACCGACAGCGTTTCTACAACAAATACGCCGCCCATGATCACTAACAGGAACTCCTGACGCAGCAGTACGGCAATAATGCCCAGCGCGCCACCCAGCGCCAGCGAACCGACGTCGCCCATAAAGACCTGCGCCGGATAGGTGTTAAACCACAGGAAGCCTAAACCTGCGCCGACAATCGCCGTACAGACAATCACCAATTCGCCAGCGTGGCGTAAATAAGGAATGTGCAGATAGTTAGCAAAGTTCATGTTACCGGTCGCCCATGCCACCAGCGCAAAACCGGCGGCCACAAACACGGTCGGCATAATCGCCAGTCCATCCAGGCCGTCGGTAAGGTTTACCGCATTCCCGGTACCGACAATCACGAAGTACGCCAGCAGCACGTAGAACAGCCCCAGTTGCGGCATCACGTCTTTAAAGAACGGCACCACCAGCTCGGTCGCCGGAGTGTCTTTACCGGCCAGATACAGCGCAAACGCGACCCCTAATGCAATGACCGACATCCAGAAGTACTTCCAGCGGGCAATCAGGCCCTTGGTATCTTTGCGCACCACTTTGCGGTAGTCATCGACAAAACCGATAATGCCGTAGCCAATCAATACCACCAGCACGCACCATACGTACGGGTTCGACGGATATGCCCACAGCAGTACGGAGATAACTATCGCGGTGAGGATCATGATCCCACCCATGGTTGGCGTACCGCGTTTACTGAAGTGCGATTCCGGACCGTCGTTACGTACGACCTGTCCAAAGGACATTTTTTGTAAGCGGGCAATCATGCGCGGGCCCATCCACAAAGAGATGAACAGCGCGGTCAGCAGGCTGACGATGGCGCGAAACGTCAGATAGGAAAAGACGTTAAAGCCGGAATAATATTTGACCAAATGTTCGGCCAGCCAAACTAACATGTCCCATTCTCCTGTAATGCGCGTACTACCTCTTCCATGGCGGCACTACGTGAACCCTTCACTAAAATCGTCATGATCTGATGTTCTGCAATCAGCGCTTTAAGATGCGCGGTCAGCGCGGTTTTATCCGCAAAATGCTCACCAACGCCGCTGGCATGGCTAATTGCCTGACTCAGTTTCCCTGTACTCAGCACACGGTCGATACCCGCCGCCTTCGCAGCGATACCCACCTGCACGTGGCAGGCTTCACTTTCCGCGCCAAGCTCTGCCATATCGCCAACGACCAGTACGCGGTAGCCAGGCATTTCAGACAGCACCTGCACCGCTGCGGTCATTGAGCCGACGTTAGCGTTATAGGAGTCGTCCAGCAGCAGCTGATTTTCCGCGAGTTGAATCGGAAACAGACGTCCCGGGACCGCTTGCAAATCTTTCAGACCCGCTTTGATCGCCTCTGGCGTCGCGCCTACCGCCATAGAAAGCGCCGCCGCCGCAAGGGCGTTAGCGATATTATGGCGACCCGGTAACGGCAGCAGGACATCAATGCTTCCGGTCGGCGTTTGCAGAGAAAATTCCGTGCCATGCGAGGTCACATGTACGTTGGCCGCCGAAAAGTCGCTGTTAGCCGCATTCGGCGAAAAACGCCAGACTTTGCGATCGCCGATGATGCTTTGCCAGTTCAGCCAGTCGTTGTTGTCGGCATTCATAATGGCGATACCGTTCGCTGACAGGCCGGTAAAAATCTCACCTTTTGCCTTCGCCACGCCCGCCAGAGAACCGAAGCCTTCCAGATGCGCGGCGGCCAGGTTGTTCACCAGCGCCGCTTCCGGACGCGTCAACCCAACGGTCCAGGCGATTTCACCCTGATGATTGGCGCCAAGTTCAATCACGGCATAGTCATAATCGTTGTTTAAGCGCAGCAGCGTCATCGGTACGCCGATGTCGTTATTCAGGTTGCCCGCGGTATATAGGGTGTTACCACACTGGCTCAGAATGGCAGCCGTCATCTCTTTAACAGAGGTTTTACCGGATGAGCCGGTCAGCGCGACAACGCGCGCCGGAACCTGGGCGCGAACCCACGCAGCCAGTTCACCAAACGCCAGACGCGTATCGTTAACAATCAGCTGCGGCAGGTTGGTGTCCAACGGGCGGCTGACCAACAGCGCACCGGCCCCGCTCTCTTGCGCTTTGTCTGCAAAATCATGGGCATCAAAGCGTTCGCCTTTCAGTGCCACAAACAGGCAGCCCGGCGTCACTTTACGCGTATCGGTTGTCACCGCATCAAGGGCCAGATCGGCCCCTTTCAGTTCGCCACGGAGGATCTCCGCCAGTTGGCTGAGCGTTACGCTAATCATGCGATAACCCCCAGCAGACGTGCTGCCGTCACGCGATCGGAGTAGTCGAGACGGTGTGCACCAACAATCTGGTAATCTTCATGGCCTTTGCCAGCGACCAGCACCACGTCATTTTCTTTTGCCTGCATGATGGCGCTAGTGACCGCTTCAGCACGGCCTTCCATTACTTTGGCCTGCCCGGCATCCAGCATCCCCGCCAGAATGTCATTGATAATGGCGCGAGGCTCTTCGGTGCGCGGGTTGTCATCCGTAACCACAACGACATCGGCAAACTGCTCGGCAATGGCGCCCATCAACGGACGTTTACCTTTGTCGCGATCGCCGCCGCAGCCAAAGACGCACCACAGCTTGCCGGTGCAATGCAGACGGGCCGCCTGCAGCGCTTTTTCCAGTGCATCCGGCGTATGGGCGTAATCAACTACCACGGTGGTTTTGCCCGGCGCGCTGAACACTTCCATGCGCCCGCAAACCGGCTGCAGTCGTGCCGCCGTTTTCAGTAAATCAGCTAACGGATACCCCAACGCCAACAGTGTGGCCAGCGCCAGCAGCAAATTGCTGACGTTAAACGCCCCCATCAGGCGGCTTTCAATTTCGCCGTCGCCCCATGAGGAAGCAAATCGAATCGTCGCGCCGCTATCGTGATAATCCACGTCAATCGCTTTTAACCAACGACCGTGACAGTTCGGGGTAATGTGGTCTTCCATTGATACGGCAACCGCATCGGGAAGTTTAGCCAGCCAGCGGCGACCGACTTCATCATCCGCATTAACAATGGCCTGCCCGCAATGGTGCGTGGAATACAGCAGCCATTTCGCGGCTTCGTAGTGCTCCATATCGCCGTGATAATCGAGATGGTCACGGCTTAAGTTGGTAAATACTGAGGCCGCAAATTTCAGCGCCGCCACGCGGTGCTGAACCAGACCATGCGATGAAACTTCCATCGCGCCAAAGGTCGCGCCCTGTTCAACCAGACCCGCCAGCACATGCTGAACGTCAACGGCTGAACCAGTAGTATTTTCCGTCGGGATCACTTTACCCAGCAGGCCATTACCTACCGTTCCCATTACCGCACTGGTTTCACCAAGCAGTTGGCTCCACTGTGCCAGCAGTTGGGTGGTGGTGGTTTTACCGTTCGTTCCGGTCACACCGACCAGACGCATTTTTTCAGAAGGCTCGTGGTAAAAACGGCCCGCCAGTGCAGATAAGCGTTCGTTAAGCTGGCTCAGATAGATAACCGGTACACCGTGCATTTCGCGGATTTCACCGTCAGCAGCTTCATCTTTTGCTTCTGCAATAATGGCAGCCACACCTTGCGCTATCGCCTGCGGGATATACCGACGCCCGTCCGCCTGATGACCCAATACTGCGACAAAGAGATCGCCCGATGCAGCCACACGGCTGTCGAGTGTCATCTCTCGCAGTGCTCGCTCCGGTGCACCCGGCACCCATGGAGCAAGAAGGTCGCGCAAATTACGATCTGCCACCTGTTGCCTCGCCTTGATTATTCACAAATTCATTTTTATCGCCCGTTGTCAGCGCATCCGGCTCGATGTTCATGGTGCGCAAAACGCCGCCCATGATGGCACCAAAGACCGGCGCGGAAACGGCGCCACCGTAATATTTACCCGCCTGCGGATCGTTGATAACAACAACCAGCGCGAAGCGCGGCTGACTCGCAGGCGCAACACCTGCGGTATAAGCAATGTATTTATTGATGTAGCGGCCATCTGGCCCGACTTTTTTCGCCGTACCGGTTTTAATGGCGATGCGATAACCTTTAATCGCCGCCTTCACGCCGCCGCCACCAGGCAGCGCCACGCTTTCCATCATGTGCACCACGGTGCGTACGGTCGCTTCCGGGAAGATACGCTCGCCCGGAACAGGAGGGTCAACTTTGGTAATCGACAGCGGGCGATAAACGCCATAGCTGCCGATCGTTGCGTAGACTCGCGCTAACTGTAACGGCGTTACCATTAGCCCATAGCCGAAAGAGAAGGTGGCCCTCTCTATGTCAGACCACCGTTGTTTTTGAGGATATAAGCCACTGCGTTCTCCGACCAACCCCAAATTGGTCGCTTTTCCCAGCCCAAAACGTGAGTAAGTATCTACTAACGCTGAGGACGGCATCGCTAACGCCAGCTTGGAAACACCGACGTTACTCGACTTCTGCAAAACCCCGGTAAGGGTCAATTCGCTATAACGCGCCACGTCTTTAATTTCGTGGCCATTAATTCGGTAAGGAATGGTGTTAAGTACGGTATTTTCACGTACCACGCCACGCTGCAGCGCGGTCATCACCACCATCGGTTTAACGGTAGAACCCGGCTCAAACACGTCGGTAATGGTACGGTTACGCATCGCGTCTTTCGGCGTACCGGTGAGATTGTTCGGGTTGTAAGACGGACTGTTGGCCATTGCCAGCACTTCACCGGTGTTCACATCCACCAGCACCGCACTGCCTGACTCAGCCTTGTTAAACGCCACGGCGTTATTCAGTTCACGGTAGACCAGCGCCTGTAAACGCTCATCGATACTCAGCGCCAGGTTGTGCGCCGCCTGGCTGTCGGTAGAGGAGATATCTTCAATGACGCGGCCATAGCGGTCTTTACGTACAATACGTTCACCCGGTTGTCCGGTGAGCCATTTATCGAAGCTCTTCTCAACGCCTTCAATCCCCTGGCTGTCGACGTTGGTAAAACCGATGAGGTGAGCGGTCACTTCTCCGGAAGGGTAGTAACGGCGGGATTCTTCGCGCAGATGGATACCTGGCAGCTTCAGTTTTTTGATGTAATCAGCCATGTCAGGGTTTACCTGACGCGCCAGATAGATAAAGCGCCCTTTCGGGTTGGCGTTAATGCGGGAAGCCAGTTGATCGAGCGGGAGGTTCAGCGCAGTCGACAGCGCTCTCCAGCGCTCGCCAACGCTCACGCCGCCTGCGTCATGCACCTCTTTCGGGTCGGCCCAAATCGCCTTCACCGGAACGCTCACCGCCAGCGGACGTCCTGAACGGTCGGTAATCATCCCGCGCGAGGTGGACACTTCCTGGACGCGCAGAGAGCGCATGTCGCCCTGACGTACCAGCATGTCCGGCGCGATGATTTGCAGCCAGGCAACGCGCCCCAGCAGAAAACCCAGTGCCAGCAAAATACAGCCGCACAGTAACGCAAAACGCCAACTGATAAAGTTGGCTTGTTCTTCCTGGCGTTTTGGTTTGTGCGTTTTTGCCGCTGCTTTCATGCGTCGCGTTTATCCTTATTTTTGTACTACGATGTTTTCTTGTGAGGGATCAACATGCTGCATTTGCAGCTTTTCCGTTGCGATCCGTTCAACACGGCTATGGTCGCCGAGCGCGTTCTCCTCAAGGATCAAGTTGCGCCATTCGATATCCAGCGCATCTCGCTCCAGAACCAGCTGCTCACGCTGCGCGGTCAGTAACCGCGTATGGTGTGCTGTTGTCACGACGGTAACCGCCGTCAAAATAATGCAAATGAACAGGCAGAGTGGCAGCTTCCCAAACCGCAAAAGATCGTCACCGATCACACCAGGCAAGGCATGGCGCTCGTTGCTTCCTATCGATCCCTTAACTTTGCTGAGGGCTTCTGTCACTCTGCTGATCATGCGTTCGTCCTCTCTGCAATACGCAGAACTGAACTACGGGCACGAGGATTTTCAGCTACCTCTTCTTCGCCCGGCATCATCTTGCCTAGTGCTCTTAACTCACGGCCGCCCAGCTTTTTGATCTGCGCTTCGGTCATCGGTATTCCAGCCGGAACCTGAGGACCACGGCTTTGTTCGCGCATAAAGCGTTTCACAATGCGATCTTCAAGCGAATGGAAACTGATTATCGAAAGGCGACCACCTGGTGCCAGCACGCTGAGCGAGCTTTTTAGCGCCTGCTCTATCTCCTCCAGTTCACTGTTCACCCAAATGCGCACCGCCTGGAAGGTACGGGTCGCGGGATGTTTGAATTTGTCTTTCACCGGCATTGCCGCCGCAATCACTTCCGCCAGCTCTTTGGTGCGAGTCATCGGTTCGATGCGATTGCGCTCGACAATGGCGCGAGCAATGCGTTTGCCGAAGCGTTCTTCGCCAAAAGTTTTAATCACCCAGGCAATGTCTGCTTCATCGGCGGTTTGCAGCCATTCAGCCGCTGACTGACCGCGTGTTGGGTCCATACGCATATCTAACGGACCGTCACGCATAAACGAAAAACCGCGCTCCGCGTCATCAAGCTGCGGAGATGAAACCCCAAGATCGAGAAGAATCCCGTCGATCTTACCGGTCAGTCCGCGTTCGGCGACATAGTCAGCCAACGCAGAAAAAGGTCCATGTACGATGGAAAAACGGGGATCTGTAATCGTCTTTGCAACGGCAATAGCCTGCGGATCGCGATCGATTGCCAGTAAACGTCCCTCTTCACCAAGCTGTGAGAGGATCAGACGTGAATGACCACCGCGACCAAATGTCCCATCAATGTAGATGCCGTCTGGACGAATATTCAGGCCGTTTACGGCTTCATCCAGCAACACCGTGGTGTGTTTATAATTTTCCATCATCTTATAGAGACAAGTCCTGCAATCGTTCCGACAGCGCGCCGGTCACAGACTGCTCAGCGTCGATATCTTCCTTGACCTGTTGATACCAGGTCGTTTCATCCCACAGCTCAAACTTATTGAACTGCCCAACCAGCATCACTTCTTTCGTTAGCCCTGCGTGTTGTCGCAGAATGGGCGCGATCAATAAGCGACCGGCGTTATCCATCTGACATTCGCTGGCATGACCCAGCAATAAGCGCTGTACGCGACGCTCAACTGGATTCATGCTCGACAGACGCGATAACTTCTGCTCGATAATTTCCCATTCAGGCAGGGGGTACAGCAGCAGGCACGGGTGATGGATGTCAATGGTACAAACCATTTGACCGGTAGCGCTCTCGAGCAGTTGATCCCGATAACGGGTAGGCACCGATAAGCGCCCTTTACTGTCGAGATTAACTAACGTTGCTCCCCGGAACATGCCAGTCTCACCCCCGATTACCACTTTATCCCACAAATTCCCACTTAAAGGAGTTTACGGAGCGGAGGAAAACCTTGTCAAGCAAGTCACGGCGCTTAGCGGAGCAAAAAACCCATTGTTTACGGCTAATATCTGCGTTGAACAAATTCCGTACAGCAAACGAAGCAAATTAACGTCATGAATATTTGTAAGAAAAAAATCCAACAACTCATCATTGTTTAAAACAACTCAATATCAACCGAGGAAAATATAAAGTGTCAGTTTGCGACGCGAGCGGCATTTTAGGACAATATGCAGCGAGATAACAGTACCAGTTCATCGGTCTGTACGGCCCGTACGGCCAAGGAAGGTGAGAGATTGCCGCAATTCGGCGGCAAAGTGTTTGTTAATTCGGCAAATCCACACAAGCATGTAACAAAATAATACAAACGTAACGCGCCGTTACGTATCAATAACCCAAAAAAGGATAGTTGCATTTTTAAATTAGGATAATTAAAGAATAAATTTCAGATAATTCTAAAGAATATTCTTAAATAGAATAAGGTTATTTCTGAGAATAAAATATTTGATGGCATCGAAGCATTCTCTCCAATGCCATCAATAGCAACCACTTAGTTACGGCTAAGGATGCCGCGGCGGTACAGATTACGCCGAATGCGCGTTAATCCTGGTTTTGGTTTACGCGGTTCATCAAGGCTTGCAAGGACGATCTCCAGCACACGTTCAGCCACATCTCGGTGGCGCTGTGCCACTGCCAGCACCGGACATTGCAGGAAGTCGAGCAGTTCGTGATCGCCAAACGTGGCAATGGCTAAATCGGATGGCAGTTGCCCATCGCGACGCAATGTCACATCCATCACCCCCTGCAATAGCGCGAATGAGGTGGTGAACAGTGCCTGAGGCATCGGATGTGTTTCCAGCCATTTATCAAACAACTGCGCTGCTGCCTCCCGCTCATAGCTATTGGCATACAGGAAGTGCACGTCACGCGGATCGTCTTTCCACGCGGTACGGAAACCCTGTTCGCGCAGGAAACTGACCGATAATTCAGGGAGCGCCCCCAGATAGAGCACGGTTTCAGCAGGGAATTTACGCAATTCCTCCGCCAGCATTTCCGCATCATCCTGGTCTGCGCCGACAACACTGGTGAAGTGTTCACGATCCAGCGCACGATCCAGCGCCACAATCGGGAATGAACTGTTCGCCCAGCGCTGATAGAACGGATGTTCCGGCGGTAATGAGGTAGACACAATAATGGCGTCAACCTGACGCTGCAAAAGGTGCTCAATACAGCGCATTTCGTTATCCGGCTGATCTTCAGAGCAGGCAATCAGCAGTTGATACCCACGCTGACGCGCCTGACGTTCCAGGTAGTTTGCAATGCGGGTATAACTCGTATTCTCCAGGTCCGGGATTACTAACCCGATAGAACGTGTGCGTCCAGCACGGAGCCCGGCCGCCACAGCATTAGGGTGGTAATTATGTTCGCGCACCACCGCCATGACTTTTTCGACCGTTTTGTCGCTTACGCGGTATTGCTTTGCTTTGCCATTAATAACGTAGCTTGCAGTCGTTCGCGAAACGCCGGCCAACCGAGCGATTTCATCCAGTTTCACAATTGCCCCTTGCGTAAAATGTACAAACCATAACCTTTAAGATGGCATGGGTTAAATTTATTAACATCTAAGCGCAGAATAATGACTGCGGCAACCGCTTTTGTCTCTGGTTACTGCTGATTTCGCAAAAAAAAGCGCAACAGGTAGCATCAGCGAAAACGGGTACGTTACCTGTAGGCCGGATAAGGCATTTACGCCGCCATCCGGCATGACCTCCACGATGATGCCTGATGGCACTGTGCTTATCAGGCCTACAGTCGGCTATTAACGCATGATTTTATCGCCTCGGGAGAGTCCCACCACGCCGGAACGGGCAACTTCCACAATTTTAGCGACTTCACGCAGTGTTGCCAGAAACGCATCCAGCTTATCGCTGGTGCCCGCCAGTTGTACGGTGTAGATCGACGGCGTAACGTCGATAATTTGCCCACGAAAAATCTCCGTGTTGCGTTTCACTTCTTCCCGGCCATAACCGCTGGCCTGGATTTTCACCAGCATGATTTCTCGTTCAACGTGAGCGCCCTGCCCCAGCTCGCTAACGCGCAGAACGTCCACCAGCTTGTGGAGCTGCTTTTCGATCTGCTCAAGGACTTTCTCATCGCCCACGGTCTGGATCGTCATCCGTGATAAGGTCGGATCGTCAGTCGGCGCGACGGTCAGGCTTTCAATGTTGTAACCACGCTGAGCGAAGAGGCCTATTACGCGCGATAATGCCCCAGACTCGTTTTCCAGTAATACTGATAATATCCGGCGCATAATCAGGTCCTCTCCGTTTTGCTTAACCACATTTCATCCATCCCACCCCCACGAATCTGCATCGGGTAGACATGTTCACTACCGTCGACGGTGACATCGACAAACACCAGACGATGGTTACGCACATGTTCCAGTGCTTCCCCCAGTTTGCTTTCCAGCTCATCCGGATGATTTATCTGGATACCAATATGCCCATATGCTTCAGCAAGACGAACAAAATCAGGTAGCGACTGCATATAAGACTGCGAATGACGCCCGGAATAGATCATGTCCTGCCACTGTTTCACCATGCCGAGATAGCGGTTGTTAAGGTTGAGTACCAGCACCGGCAGCTCATATTGCAGCGCCGTCGACAGCTCCTGAATATTCATCTGAATACTGCCATCACCGGTAACGCAGACTACCGTTTCATTCGGCAGTGCCATCTTCACCCCTAACGCTGCGGGTAAACCGAATCCCATGGTGCCGAGGCCGCCTGAGTTGATCCAGCGGCGCGGTTTATCAAACGGATAGTACAGCGCAGCAAACATCTGATGCTGACCAACGTCAGAGGTCACATACGCATCCCCTTTTGTCAGACGCCAGATGGTTTCGATCACTGCCTGCGGTTTAATACTTTCGCTTTGAGTGTCGTATTTCAGGCACTGACGGGCGCGCCAGTGCTCAATCTGTTGCCACCAGTCACGGTTATCGTCCAGCGGCTGCTGCGATTTCTCCTGCTCCAGCAGCTCAAGCATCTGATCCAGCACCAGGAGAGCATCGCCCACGATTGGAATATCCGCCGTGACGGTTTTTGAAATAGAGGTGGGGTCGATATCGATATGTAACACGGTCGCATTCGGGCAATATTTTGCCAAATTATTGGTTGTACGATCGTCAAAGCGCACGCCGACCGCAAATATCACATCCGAATGATGCATAGTCATATTCGCTTCATAGGTACCATGCATACCCAACATGCCCAGCGCCTGACGATGCGTTGCCGGAAACGCACCTAAGCCCATTAGTGAGGAGACAACCGGCAGATTTAGTGCTTCAGCAATCTGCCTTAGCTGTTCGTGGCAGGCAGCATTCACTGCCCCGCCCCCCACGTACACAACCGGTTTTTTAGCCGCTACTAACGTCTGCAGAGCGCGTTTTATCTGCCCTTTATGTCCGGTCGTCGTCGGATTATACGAACGCATGCTCACCGACTCCGGCCAGCTGTAAGGCAGTTTCTTCGCCGGATTCAGAATATCTTTCGGCAAATCCACTACCACCGGTCCCGGACGACCACTTGCCGCCAGCCAGAAGGCTTTTTTCAGCACCTGCGGGATGTCTTCCGTTTGTTTAACCAGAAAGCTGTGTTTTACCACCGGGCGAGAAATCCCCACCATGTCGCACTCCTGAAAGGCATCGTAGCCAATCAGAGAGGTAGCCACCTGTCCGGAGAGGATCACCAGCGGGATGGAGTCCATGTACGCCGTTGCGATACCGGTGATCGCATTGGTTGCTCCCGGCCCTGAGGTGACCAACACAACGCCCACTTCCCCCGTCGCACGTGCCAGACCATCGGCCATATGGACCGCTGCCTGCTCATGGCGGACCAGCACATGATCAATACCACCGACCGTATGCAAAGCATCATAAATATCGAGGACTGCGCCCCCGGGATACCCGAATACCTGCTTCACACCCTGATCGATGAGCGATCGGACGACCATCTCGGCTCCAGACAACATCTCCATGGCTTGCCTCCACTCTTATAATGAATAACGGTTTAACAACACATTAACCGCTGACGATAAGGCATGGCAATTGACACTGAAGTGGTGGCGTAACGGCGGATAAGAATAAAACGGAGGAAAGAATCGAATAAACGGAGAATTAAACCAGTATAAGCAAATGAAATGACAAATAATCGCTTAAAAATGAGCACTTACAGCGATTACTCTAATTTTTCGCCCTCCCGGGCAAAAAACAAAAGCAGATTTCAGCATAAAATTTCAAATAAAAATAAAAAAGCAGAATAAACCAGACGCATCATCGGATTTACTCTGCCATAGGTCACTGCTTACAGATGGAGACTAACAGCTCTTCCATCCATTGATGTCCTTTATCCCGACCAGCGGCTTCATGCCAGGAAAGATAACAAGTCCGGCTATTCAGTTTTAACGGTAGCGGTAATATTTGCAGTTCTAAAGCCTCAGAGAACTCTTCAGCTAACCAGCGTGGCGCAATAGAAACCAAATGAGTTTGGGATACAATATTCAGTACGCTGATTAATGCCATTCCCTGATAAGCTACGCAGGCTTGTTTATCCTGAGTGTCATACCAGGGTTGACTGAATGACGCAAAGCGTTCGAGAGAAACTACCGCATGCTGTTCATTATAAACATCACTCTCCAGTAATGGACCGCTAATGCGTGGGTGTTTTTTACTTGCGACTAACACCATTTCATCATTGAATAACGGGATGCTGGTGAACTCAGGACGGCGGAATTCTTCATAACTAATAACAAATTCTGTTTCCTGATACCGTAATTGATGTTCTGTATTTTGGTTGAGCGAGGATTTAAATACAACATGAATATTAGGCGCAACTTGCTCAACGCGATTGTAAATCAAGGACGTGAGGATATTATCCAATGGGCTACAGACGCAAAGATTAAATACACGTGAGCTGCTGGTGGGTTCAAAACCGGACCCTGGCAGTTCATTCTGCACCAATTGCAGCGCCTGACGAATAGAGCCAAATAGCTGAAAAGCCCGTGCAGTTGGCTGGATGCCTCGGCCATAGCGCACAAAGAGCTCATCATTAAACATAACCTTCAGACGCGCGACTGCGTTGCTGACTGCAGGCTGAGACATACCCAGAGAATGCGCTGCGCGAGTAATATTCTGTTCTTGCATCACCGCATCAAAAACGGTTAATAAATTAAGGTCAACCATGCGCAGCTGCGGTTTCCCCATATCTAAAAGATTAGGTTTATCTATTATTTTTACTTCTGGCATATTTAACTCCACTGTCACTCAAAACTCCCTTTTCCCAGACGGAGCTCAGAAATAACCTCCGCTAATATGATTTACCATGCATATAAAATAAGAAAAAGGGAAAGCATTAAAATTAGGAAAACATAAAGACCCTGGCCTGAATGAACAAAAACCAATGCGAGCGCAGTGGGGCAGAGGTCGCTGCATGATGATTCATACGTTTAAATTTCGAAAACAATATAAACATAACCATGACAAATACACAATCATGCACGAAGTGAATGTATATTTAAGATTCAATTAAATGTTTATATCATTAGCACCGCGATGCTTAACATTTATTTATCAATCATTTTTCCCACGGCACCTCAAATCTATTCAGAATTAATATAAAAACCAATAAATCATAAAGATAGAAAATCCATCCACAAGTTATCTCTTCAATATGCCGTTACAATAGCTGAAAACAAATATGCTCAAATATGTCAAATCGTGAAAAGTATGTAATCCACACGCTGATTTATTTTATACAACCATAAAAATTCAGCACAATTCGCTCAAAGTTCAGGAGATTTTTTCCGCCGAGTGGGGGCATTTGTGGGGGATGGGGTTGACATCAATCTTCATATCCAGTACCACTAAAAGCATATCGCATTCGCCTGGAGCTTGATTGATGACTTACATTGCTCGTTTTAACGGTCTACTACTACTAAACGCATTCTTATTGCGCGGTAGACTGGTGGACGACATTCAGCATTAAGTCAGCTCCAGTTAAGACAAAAACCCGCGCCATTGCGCGGGTTTTTTTATGCTCGAAGCAAGGCGCCCTAAACACCAAGGACTTAAACCATGAGCCAGCAAGTCATTATTTTCGATACCACCTTACGCGATGGTGAACAGGCGTTACAGGCAAGCCTGAGTGTGAAAGAAAAACTGCAGATAGCTCTGGCCCTCGAGCGTATGGGCGTTGACGTGATGGAAGTGGGTTTCCCGGTCTCTTCTCCAGGTGACTTTGAGTCCGTACAAACCATCGCTCGTCAGGTTAAGAACAGCCGCGTGTGTGCCTTAGCACGCTGCGTAGAAAAAGATATCGACGTTGCCGCGGAATCGCTGAAGGTCGCTGAGGCTTTCCGCATTCATACCTTTATCGCCACCTCGCCGATGCATATCGCGACGAAATTACGCAGCACGCTGGATGAAGTGATCGAACGAGCAATCTATATGGTTAAGCGTGCGCGTAATTATACAGATGACGTGGAGTTCTCATGTGAAGATGCGGGACGTACTCCTATCGCCGATCTGGCCCGCGTGGTCGAAGCCGCCATTAACGCCGGTGCCAAAACCATCAATATCCCTGATACCGTCGGTTACACCATGCCATTTGAGTTTGGTGGAATCATTTCTGGCCTGTATGAACGCGTACCGAATATCGATAAAGCCATCATCTCCGTGCACACCCATGATGATTTAGGTCTGGGCGTTGGCAACGCGCTGGCGGCCGTTCACGCCGGTGCTCGCCAGGTGGAAGGCGCAATGAACGGTATCGGCGAACGCGCCGGTAACTGCTCACTGGAAGAAGTGATCATGGCGATCAAAGTACGCAAAGATATTCTGAACGTACAGACCCGCATTAATCACCAGGAAATTTGGCGTACCAGTCAGTTAGTCAGCCAAATCTGCAACATGCCTATCCCGGCCAACAAAGCGATTGTCGGTAGCGGCGCGTTTGCCCACTCTTCCGGTATCCATCAGGACGGTGTGCTGAAAAATCGTGAAAACTACGAAATCATGACGCCTGAATCCATCGGCCTGAACCAGGTACAGTTAAACCTGACCTCCCGTTCCGGACGCGCTGCGGTAAAACACCGTATGGACGAGATGGGATATAAAGAAAATGAATACAACCTGGACAACCTGTACGACGCCTTCCTGAAACTGGCGGATAAAAAAGGTCAGGTATTTGATTACGACCTGGAAGCACTGGCCTTTATTAACAAACAGCAAGAAGAGCCAGAGCATTTCCGTCTGGATTACTTCAGCGTGCAGTCCGGCTCAAATGACATCGCCACCGCCTCCGTCAAGCTGGCCTGCGGTGAAGAAGTGAAAGCCGAAGCGGCGAACGGTAACGGCCCGGTCGATGCCATTTATCAGGCCATCAACCGTGTTACCGAATACAACATTGAACTGGTGAAATACAGCCTGACCGCCAAAGGGCACGGTAAAGATGCGCTGGGTCAGGTGGATATCGTCGCCAACTATAACGGTCGCCGCTTCCACGGCGTCGGTCTGGCGACAGATATCGTCGAATCTTCCGCTAAAGCAATGGTTCATGTGCTGAACAACATCTGGCGCGCCGAAGAAGTCGAAAAAGAATTGCAACGCAAAGCTCAGAACAACGAGAACAACAAGGAAACCGTGTGATGTCGAAGAATTATCATATTGCTGTTTTGCCGGGTGACGGTATTGGCCCGGAAGTGATGGCGCAAGCCTTGAAGGTACTGGACGCAATCCGCAACCGTTTTAACATGCGCATTACCACCAGCCACTACGATGTGGGTGGTGCGGCCATTGATAACCACGGCCAGCCGCTGCCGCCTGCGACGGTTGAAGGCTGTGAGCAAGCTGACGCCATTTTGTTTGGCTCCGTTGGCGGCCCGAAATGGGAACATCTGCCGCCTAACCAGCAACCCGAGCGTGGTGCGCTGCTGCCGTTGCGTAAGCACTTCAAATTATTCAGTAACCTGCGTCCGGCGAAGTTGTACCAGGGGCTGGAAGCCTTTTGCCCGCTGCGCGCCGACATTGCAGCTAACGGTTTCGACATCCTGTGCGTACGTGAACTGACCGGCGGGATCTACTTCGGTCAGCCAAAAGGCCGCGAAGGCAGCGGACAACATGAAAAAGCGTTTGATACCGAGGTTTATCACCGTTTCGAGATCGAACGTATTGCGCGTATCGCGTTTGAATCCGCTCGCCAGCGTCGCCGTAAAGTCACATCGATTGATAAAGCGAACGTACTGCAAACATCGATTCTGTGGCGCGAAATCGTCAATGAAATTGCGAATGAATATCCGGACGTTGAACTGGCGCATATGTACATCGACAATGCGACGATGCAGTTGATCAAAGATCCCTCCCAGTTCGACGTGCTGCTGTGTTCCAACCTGTTTGGCGACATTCTGTCTGACGAATGCGCCATGATCACGGGCTCAATGGGGATGTTGCCGTCTGCCAGCCTGAATGAGCAGGGTTTTGGCCTGTACGAGCCCGCTGGCGGTTCTGCACCCGATATCGCAGGGAAGAATATTGCCAATCCTATCGCCCAAATTCTGTCACTGGCGCTGCTGTTGCGTTACAGCCTGGATGCCAATGATGCGGCAACCGCCATTGAGAGCGCCATCAACCGCGCATTAGAAGAAGGCATTCGCACCGGTGACTTAGCCCGTGGCGCTGCCGCAGTCGGTACCGATGAAATGGGTGACATTATTGCCCGTTATGTCGCAGAAGGGGTGTAATCATGGCCAAAACGTTATACGAAAAATTGTTTGATGCGCACGTCGTCTTTGAGGCGCAAAACGAAACCCCGCTGTTGTATATCGACAGACATCTGGTGCATGAAGTGACCTCTCCGCAGGCGTTTGATGGGCTGCGCGCGCATGGGCGTCAAGTGCGCCAGCCAGGCAAAACCTTTGCCACCATGGACCACAACGTCTCCACGCAGACCAAAGACATTAACGCTTCCGGCGAGATGGCGCGTATTCAGATGCAGGAATTGATCAAAAACTGTAATGAATTTGGCGTCGAACTGTACGACCTGAATCATCCGTATCAGGGGATCGTCCACGTAATGGGGCCTGAACAAGGCGTGACGTTGCCGGGTATGACCATCGTCTGCGGCGACTCCCACACCGCCACCCACGGCGCGTTCGGCGCGTTGGCCTTTGGTATTGGCACCTCTGAAGTTGAACACGTGCTGGCGACGCAGACCCTGAAACAAGGGCGCGCCAAAACCATGAAGATTGAAGTCAACGGCAAAGCAGCCCCTGGTATTACCGCCAAAGATATCGTGCTGGCGATTATCGGTAAAACCGGTAGCGCGGGCGGCACCGGGCACGTGGTTGAGTTTTGCGGCGAAGCCATTCGCGAACTGAGCATGGAAGGCCGTATGACCCTGTGTAACATGGCCATTGAAATGGGTGCCAAAGCGGGTCTGGTCGCACCGGATGAAACCACTTTTAACTATGTGCAAGGGCGTTTACACGCACCGAAGGGCGAAGATTTTACCCACGCGGTTGAGTACTGGAAAACGCTGAAAACCGACGATGGTGCCACCTTTGATACCGTCGTCACCCTGCAGGCAGAAGAGATCGCGCCGCAAGTCACCTGGGGAACGAACCCGGGTCAGGTCATCTCGGTAAACGATAATATTCCCGACCCGGCATCATTTACCGATCCGGTGGAACGCGCATCGGCTGAGAAAGCGTTGGCTTACATGGGATTAAAACCGGGCATTCCGTTAACAGAAGTTGCTATCGATAAAGTGTTCATCGGTTCCTGCACCAACTCGCGTATTGAAGATTTACGCGCCGCAGCGGAAATCGCCAAAGGCCGTAAAGTCGCACCGGGCGTACAGGCGCTGGTGGTGCCGGGTTCTGGTCCGGTGAAAGCGCAAGCGGAAGCAGAAGGTCTGGATAAGATTTTTATCGAAGCAGGATTCGAATGGCGTTTACCGGGCTGTTCGATGTGTCTGGCGATGAACAATGACCGCCTGAATCCGGGTGAGCGCTGTGCCTCCACCAGCAACCGTAACTTTGAAGGCCGTCAAGGCCGTGGTGGTCGCACGCATTTAGTCAGCCCGGCCATGGCTGCCGCTGCCGCCGTTACTGGTCATTTTGCCGACATTCGCAGCATCAAATAAGGAAACTACCATGGCAGAGAAATTTACCCAGCATACCGGCCTGGTTGTCCCACTGGATGCCGCCAACGTTGATACCGACGCCATTATTCCCAAACAGTTTTTGCAGAAGGTGACGCGTACCGGTTTTGGCGCCCATCTGTTCAACGACTGGCGTTTTCTGGACGAAAAAGGTCAACAGCCTAATCCTGAGTTCGTGCTGAACTTCCCGGAATATAAAGGCGCGTCCATTCTGCTCGCGCGGGAAAACTTTGGCTGCGGCTCTTCTCGCGAACATGCGCCGTGGGCGCTGACCGATTACGGTTTTAAAGTGGTGATCGCCCCAAGCTTCGCCGACATCTTCTACGGTAACAGCTTCAATAACCAACTGCTGCCGGTCACCCTGAGCGATGCGCAGGTGGATGAACTGTTTGCGCAGGTGTTAGCCAATCCAGGCATTAAATTTGAAGTGGATCTGGAAGCGCAGGTGGTGAAAGCGGGCGATAAGTCTTACAGCTTTAAAATCGACGACTTCCGCCGTCACTGCATGCTGAATGGTCTCGACAGCATCGGGCTGACGCTGCAGCATGAAGCGGCCATCACCGAGTACGAAAACGAGCAGCCAGCGTTTATGCGCTAGTCTTTTGTTATACCGGATGCGCTGCGCTTATCCGGCCTACATATGCGCTCCAATTGTAGGCCGGATAAGGCGTTTACGCCGCCATCCGGCACTTTATAAATCAAACATCCTTCACCCGCCCGGTCATCACCAACGTAACCACTGAAATCGCCGCGATTACCCAGTAAACGGCAAAATGTCCGTAACTTTGCGCAACAGCACCCTGAATCACCCCCGCCAGAATGACGCCGGTCGAAATACTGTTGGTAAATAATGTGGTCGCTGAACCCGCGCGTCCGGGCATCAGATCCTGAAACCACAGCATCCCTATCCCAGCGACAATACCGATGAATACGGCGTTAAACAGTTGCAAAATAAGCAGAGCCGTATGGCTATGAAAGAAGATCAGCCCCAGATAAAACAGCACGCCGGCCGCCACGGCGACGATCATCATTCGCCGTTTACCAAAGTGCTTCACGTAGTAGCCCGCCAGAATCATCGCCGGAATTTCCAGCCCGGCAGCCGTCCCCATTAAAATGCCCGCCAGCTTATCGGGCAGCCCTAAATCCTGGCTAATCCACAGCGGCATATCGATGATGTACATGGTATTGCAGGCCCACATCAGCGTGGAGGCAATAAACAGCATCCGCACATTTTTGTCCTGCCAACCGCCGGTTTGTTCCAGCGGCACGTCAACGGACTGCGCCACCCGAGCGACAGACGGCAGTATCAGCGCAATCAGTACCAGGCTAATGGCAAAAATCCCTGCGGCAATGGAAAACATCGCCGTAAAGCCGTAATTCAGCGCCAGCATGAAGGCCAGCGGCGGTCCGATCACCCAGGCCAGCGAAAGCTGCGCACGCATCACCGAACTAAACATCACTACTTCACGCGCGGAGTTATCCGCATATTCCCGCGCCAGCGCAAACAACTGCGGCATGGCGGTATTCGCCAGCGAGGCCAGCAGCACACCGCAGGTGATCAACGTGAGATAATGGCGATTAAACGCAAACAGCAGCGCGTTGCCAATCGCCATCAGGCAGCAAAACATGATCAGCTTGCGCCGATCGCCCTGGCTGTCGGATCGTTTTGCAAGCCCGAGGCTAACCACGATCCCGGCAATCGCATTGACGGTGTAAAACAGCCCGACCCAAAATGGTTGCGCACCGACTTCACGGCTCAGGAACAGACTCAGGGTGGGTGCCTGCAATGCCCCTGCCACGCCCATCATAAAAGCGACCAGCATAAATGCCGCGTAAACGCCGTTGAGGCGCCGTCCCATGGTCATAATCCAGAGCATTGTTATCCCTATTGGCTGGGCTGATACGAAAAAAGCCAGCAGAAAAAATCTGCTGGCGGGTGATTTTACACCAATACTCAGTCACACATGATGTCTGCAATGCGTAATTCAGAGGTCAGGCTGTCACCTCCCACTGCATCAGTTCTTCGAGCATCTTTAAGCGCTGCGGTGCGCTCAGGCAAGCCAACCAGGACGTTTTTTCCGTCGCGGTAAAGTACTTCATATAGAACTGACGCATAGATGACCCCTTCGTTGTCTCATCGCTTCATCGGAATCTATTATTGGCTTAATATAGGGATAATAAAATTGCTGAATTTTTCGCAGGAGTTCCCCTTTTATGTCTTCTGGTCGTTTGCAACAACAGTTCATCCGTCTGTGGCAATGCTGTGACGGCAAAACGCAAGACACCACGCTGAACGAGCTGGCAGAGCTGCTTAGCTGCTCGCGCCGCCATATGCGTACCCTGCTTAATACCATGCAGGAGCGCGGTTGGTTAACGTGGGAAGCCGAGGTTGGACGCGGTAAACGCTCACGCCTGACATTCCTCTACACCGGGCTGGCGCTCCAGCAGCAACGCGCAGAAGACCTGCTGGAACAGGATCGCATCGATCAACTGGTGCAACTGGTCGGTGACAAAACGGCCGTCCGGCAGATGCTGGTTTCCCACCTCGGCCGCAGCTTTCGCCAGGGTCGGCACATCATGCGCGTTCTCTATTATCGTCCCATGCGCAACCTGCTACCTGGTACGGCGCTACGCCGCTCCGAAACCCATATCGCCCGACAAATCTTCAGCGCCTTAATACGGGTAAATGAGGAAAATGGGGAACTGGAAGCGGACATTGCCCATCACTGGCAGCAGATTTCACCTTTACACTGGCGATTCTTCCTGCGCCCGGGGATCCATTTTCATCACGGTCGTGAGCTGGAGATGGACGATGTGATCACCTCATTGACCCGAATTAACACGTTGCCTCTGTACTCGCACATTACACAAATCGTCTCTCCCACGGCCTGGACGCTGGATATCCATCTGTCTCAGCCCGACCGTTGGCTTCCCTGGTTATTGGGGCAAGTCCCCGCCATGATCCTGCCGCGAGAATGGGAAACGCTGAATAACTTCTCCAGCCACCCGATTGGTACTGGCCCATATGCGGTGATGAGAAACACCAATAACCAGCTGAAAATTCACGCATTTGATGATTACTTTGGTTACCGGGCGCTGATCGACGAAGTGAACGTTTGGGTGTTACCTGACATCGGCGAAGAGCCAGGCGGCGGTTTGACGCTAAAAGGTCCCACAGAGGATGAAAAGGCGATTGAAAGTCGCCTCGAAGAAGGTTGCTACTACCTGCTGTTTGATGCACGATCCCACCGCGGCGCAAATCAGGAGGTCCGCGAGTGGGCTAGCCGCGTACTCTCGCCAACCCATTTAATTTGCCACGCCGACGAACAGTATCAGCGACTGTGGTTCCCCGCCTACGGCTTACTGCCTCGCTGGCATCACGCCAGACCCGGCCATGGTGAAAAACCAGCCGGGCTGGAAACGCTGACGCTCACTTACTATCGCGATCATATCGAACACCGGATTATCGCGCAGATCATGAAAACGCTGCTGGCTGCGCATCAGGTGCAGTTGACTATTCAGGAGATCGACTACGATCAATGGCATGCGGGAGAAATCGTCAGCGATATCTGGCTAAACAGCGCCAACTTTACCCTACCGCTGGACTTCTCGCTGTTCGCCCATTTGTGCGAAGTCCCGCTGCTGCAAAACTGTATCTCACGGGACTGGGAAAACGATGCGGCTCGCTGGCGAACGGGCGAAATGAGCCTGGCAGCATGGTGCCAACAGCTGCTCGCCACCAAGGCCATTGTGCCATTAATCCACCACTGGCTGATCATTCAGGGACAGCGCAGTATGCGCGGGTTACGCATGAATACCCTCGGCTGGTTTGATTTTAAATCGGCGTGGTTTGCTCCGCCGGATCCTTGATTGCTGCTAAGCAACAAAATCATTACACTAACGCCGTTCTCAACGGGGTGCTAAATAAAAACATACACAGAATCATTCGATCTGCGTATGGGCTGAGAGATACCCGTCGAACCTGATCCGGATAATGCCGGCGAAGGGATTTGAGGCTTATCTCAAGTCCTTTGCCACCCAACTCTTGAGGTGCAAAGTGTTTAAAAAATATCTTCCGCTTTTACTGCTGTGCGCAGCGCCTGTCTTCGCCAAACCTGTACTGACCGTCTATACCTACGACTCGTTCGCGGCTGACTGGGGCCCGGGCCCAACAATCAAAAAAGCCTTTGAAGCTGACTGCAACTGTGAATTAAAACTGGTCGCGCTGGAAGATGGTGTTTCATTGCTTAACCGCCTGCGCATGGAAGGAAAAAACAGTAAAGCCGACGTTGTACTCGGTCTGGATAACAACCTTCTGGAAGCCGCCACACAAACCAAACTGTTTGCCAAAAGTGGTGTAGCAAACGACACCGTTAACGTACCCGGCGGCTGGAAAAACGATACCTTCGTTCCGTTTGACTACGGCTATTTCGCCTTCGTTTATGATAAGAACAAGCTGAAGAATCCGCCCAAAAGCCTGAAGGAACTGGTTGAAAGCGACCAAAAATGGCGCGTCATTTATCAGGATCCGCGCACCAGCACGCCGGGTCTGGGTCTGCTGCTATGGATGCAGAAAGTCTATGGCGATAAAGCGCCAGAGGCGTGGCAGAAACTGGCAGCCAAAACCGTCACCGTCACCAAGGGCTGGAGCGAAGCCTACGGCCTGTTCCTGAAAGGTGAAAGCGATCTGGTGCTCAGCTACACCACCTCTCCGGTCTATCACATCATCGCCGAGAAAAAAGACAACTACGCCGCCGCTAATTTTAGCGAAGGCCACTATTTGCAGGTGGAAGTCGCCGCGCGTACCGCGGCCAGCAAGCAGCCGGAACTGGCCGAGAAGTTCCTGAAGTTTATGGTGTCTCCGGCATTCCAGAATGCGATTCCGACCGGCAACTGGATGTATCCGGTGACGCAGGTCGCCCTGCCGTCAGGATTCGAGCAACTGACTAAGCCAGCCACCGCGCTGGAATTTACGCCGCAGCAGGTTGCGACTCAACGTCAGGCATGGATTAGCGAATGGCAACGCGCCGTCAGCCGTTAATCCCCGGCTGGCTGGTTCCAGGGCTTACCGCCGCCACGCTGATGGTGGTCGTTGCCCTGGCCGCGTTTCTGGCACTGTGGTTTAACGCCCCGCAGGGAGAGTGGCTCTCACTGTGGCAAGATGACTACCTGTGGCACGTGGTGCGCTTTTCTTTCTGGCAGGCTTTTCTATCCGCTGTGCTGTCGGTTGTCCCGGCGATTTTCCTTGCCAGAGCGCTCTATCGTCGCCGTTTTCCAGGACGTCTGGCGCTGCTGCGCCTGTGCGCCATGACGTTAATCCTGCCGGTGCTGGTCGCGGTCTTCGGTATTCTTAGCGTCTACGGTCGCCAGGGTTGGCTGGCCTCGCTCTGGCATACATTCGGGCTGGAGTGGACGTTTTCGCCATACGGCTTGCAAGGCATTCTGCTGGCGCACGTCTTTTTCAATCTGCCGATGGCCAGCCGTCTGCTGTTGCAGTCGCTAGAGAATATTCCCGGCGAGCAGCGACAGTTAGCCGCTCAGTTGGGTCTGCGCGGCTGGCATTTCTTCCGTTTCGTTGAATGGCCGTGGCTGCGTCGGCAAATCCTTCCCGTCGCGGCGCTCATCTTTATGCTGTGCTTCGCCAGCTTCGCCACCGTTTTATCGCTGGGCGGTGGGCCGCAGGCCACCACCATCGAACTGGCTATCTATCAGGCGCTGAACTTTGATTACGATCCCGCCCGCGCAGCCATGCTGGCGTTGATCCAGATGATTTGTTGTCTGGCACTGGTGCTGCTCAGCCAACGTTTGAGCCGCGCCATCGCCCCCGGCACCACGCTGGTTCAGGGCTGGCGGGATCCCGACGATCGTCTGCACAGCCGTCTGGCTGACTTAATTCTGATTGTTCTCGCTCTGTTGCTGTTGCTTCCGCCGTTGCTGGCGGTGATTGTCGATGGCTTAAACCGCCATGTACTGGATGTTCTTAGACAACCCGTACTGTGGCAGGCGCTGGGAACCTCGCTGCGCATTGCGCTGGCGGCAGGTGCGTTGTGCGTCATACTCACCATGATGCTGTTATGGAGTAGTCGTGAACTGCGTGCCCGCCAACAGGCGCTGGCAGGACAAATGCTGGAGTTGAGCGGCATGATGATCCTCGCCATGCCGGGTATCGTGCTGGCAACCGGCTTCTTTCTGCTGCTCAATAACACTATTGGGCTTCCCGAATCTGCCGACGGCATTGTTATTTTTACCAATGCGCTGATGGCGATCCCTTATGCATTGAAGGTGCTGGAAAACCCAATGCGTGACGTCACTGCGCGCTATAGTATGTTGTGCCAGTCGTTGGGCATTGAGGGATGGTCGCGCCTGAAAGTGGTTGAACTGCGCGCCCTGAAGCGCCCGCTGGCACAGGCGATGGCGTTTGCCTGCGTGCTGTCGATTGGCGATTTTGGCGTAGTGGCGTTATTTGGTAATGAGGATTTCCGCACCCTGCCGTTTTATTTATATCAGCAGATTGGCTCTTATCGCAGTCAGGATGGCGCGGTTACGGCGTTATTACTGCTGATCCTGTGCTTTACGCTGTTTACCGTTATTGAGAAATTGCCGGGTCGAAATGTTAAAACTGATTGATATCACATGGCTTTATCATCATCTGCCCATGCGCTTTACGTTGTCGGTCGCGCGCGGTGAGCAGGTAGCGATACTCGGGCCAAGCGGCGCCGGGAAAAGTACGCTTCTGAATCTGATTGCCGGCTTTCTGACACCTGCCAGCGGCACGATGATGATTGCAGGTGAAGATCACACCACCACACCGCCCTCTCGTCGCCCGGTTTCGATGCTGTTTCAGGAAAACAACCTGTTCAGTCATCTGAACGTGCAGCAAAACATCGGCCTGGGCCTGAATCCAGGATTGAAGCTGAACGCACCGCAGCGGGAGAAAATGCACCATATCGCCCGGCAAATGGGTCTTGATAACCTGCTGGACAGGCTTCCGGGCGAGCTTTCCGGCGGGCAGCGACAACGTGTGGCGCTGGCGCGTTGCCTGGTGCGCGAACAACCTATTTTGCTACTTGATGAACCGTTCTCTGCGCTTGACCCTGCGCTGCGCCAGGAGATGTTAACGCTGGTGGCTGAGGTCTGTCGCGATAAGCAACTTACGTTGCTGATGGTTTCGCACAGCGTAGAAGATGCGGCGCGCATTGCGACGCGTTCGATTGTGGTCGCCGACGGACGCATCGCCTGGCAGGGCGATACGGACGATCTGTTAAGCGGCAACGCCAGCGCCTCGGCGCTATTGGGCATTAAAGCATAATGCGTTGCCGGATAAGGCGAAGCCGCCATCCGGCAAAAGATTCGTCAGTAACCCACGACTTTACGCAGAATATCGATATACACCGGCATCAGTGGATGTCGCAGCAACGCCACCAACGCAACCACACCGATCCCGAGCGTCAACGGCGCCAGATACAGCAAACGGCTGCGGGGGAAATACGCCGTTAAGCGATCGACAGCCGCTTTGCCGCTGCGCCACAACCGCCAGCAAAACCAACCGCCTACCCACAGCAGTAGCGCCGTGGCCAGCAGCAACCATTTAAAATCTCCACTCTGCATATCAGCAGGAATATCGATTGCCGCCCCCGCCAGGATCCCCGGCAGAAAATAGAACGGCGGCCACAACACGCAGCCGATGATATTGGGCACAATAAATTTCGCGACAGGCAGATCCAGCATACCCGCCACCATCGGCACCAGCGGTCGCGTCGGGCCAACAAAGCGCCCTACCAGGATGGTAAACATGCTGTGCTGATGCAGCGCGTGCTCGGTTTTATCCAGCAATGCCTTGTTCTTTTTCATGAACGACCAACGGTGCAGCGGCTTTTTAAAGCGCCAGCCCAGCCAGAAGGAGATCCAGTCTCCCAATAAGCAACCAATGATGCCCGCAAGCCAGGCATGCCAGAAGTTCAGTTCGCCACTGCCAATCAGCGCCCCCAGCCCGGCCATCATCACGGTACCGGGCAGGATCAGGCCAACCAGCGCCAGCGACTCCAGAAAGGCCACCAAAAGTACGGCGATCAGAGAGTACAGGGCGGACTGGAGAATAAAGTGTTCCAGCAATGCTTGCATAATGTGTCCGTCAGATTTACGAAGCAGGGATTCTGCTAACCCTTCTCAACTTCGTCAAGCCATCAATTGTCTGAATAGATTGCGAGTTATGACAACTTTCAGGACACATCATTCACTTTTTATTCACATCCGGCGCGAAACTCGCTCGGACTGGCACCGGTACATTTTTTGAAAACGCGCGAGAAATAGAGCTGGTCGTCGAAGCCAACATTGCGACCCACCGTAGCAATAGGCATACGGGTGGTACTTAGCAATAGCTTGGCCTGGCTGATACGCTGATCCTCGCGCCAGCTTAATACGCTGATGCCCAACTGTTGGCGGAACAGATGCGACAACCGGGACGGTGACAGGCAGACATGCTGCGCAACGCTGGCAATATCAAAATTACTGTCCGCCAGATGATCGCTGATGTACTGGCAGGCATCGCGCACGCGATTGTCCATGGGCGGGTGCAGCGATTCATTAATGGCGTCCATACGTCTGAGCAATAATTGCTCCAGCAGGTTTATCGCCAACAGTTCGGAATAGCGCCCTTCCCCCTGTCCGGCATGAATGATCTGTCCAAACAGTTCGTTAAAATGCGGCTGGTGCGCTTCATCCGGGCGGAAAAAACCGGTCTGGGCAAAGATTGCCGGCCAGGCCAGCCACTCCTGCCAGTAGGCGCGCGGGCGAAAATAAACCCACTGGTGATACCACTCGCTGGCGTCAGGATGGCGTCCGTAGTGGTGAATTTCTCCGGGAGGAAACAGCAAAATATCCCCAGGACGACAGACAAACTGCTGGCCCTGATTATTGATAACCCCCTCGCCACGGATGGTGAGATTGAGGATGTAGCCCTTCATCCCCAGCGGCCTGTCGATAAAAAAATCCAGGTATCCGTTCGCCTCAATGGGGGTTAATCCGGCCACCAAATGCGCGTTAAACGAATAGCCTGGCAGCAGGGGATCGTTTTGCGTTTCAGCCATAATTTCAATACTCCCTAGGTTCTGCTAAGAAACAATTTGTCCATATTATGCCAGACATCATCGCCGTCGCCGCTGCGGGCCGCTGTGTTTGCGGTAATGGACCATCAACCCCGCTTGTGAAAAGCACTTTGTAAAAAACATGTCCCAAGCCAACGTCAAAATCGGCTAACAAAAGTGTCTATAACTACGGCAGAAATGTCCACATTGATTATTTGCACGGCGTCACACTTTGTGATGCCACAGCATTTTAATCCATAAGATTAGCGGATCCTGCCTGACGGTTTTTATCGCTACTCACTACTGTTTATCCATACCCGTATTTTTGGATGGAGTAAGACGATGGCGATTGCAATTGGCCTCGATTTTGGTAGTGATTCAGTACGCGCTTTGGCGGTGGAATGTGCCACCGGCGAAGAGATCGCCACCAGTGTTGAGTGGTATCCACGTTGGCAGGAAGGACAGTATTGCGATGGCCCAAACAACCAGTTTCGCCATCATCCGCGCGACTACATTGAATCCATGGAAGCGGCGCTGAAAACCGTATTGGCCGAACTGAGCGCTGAACAGCGCGCGGAAGTGGTCGGGATCGGCGTTGACAGTACCGGCTCAACCCCAGCGCCCATTGATGCAGACGGTAACGTACTGGCGCTGCGTCCGGAGTTCGCTGAAAACCCGAACGCCATGTTTGTCCTGTGGAAAGATCACACCTCAGTCGAAGAAGCGGAAGAAATTACCCGTCTGTGCCACACGCCGGGCAAGATCGATTACTCCCGCTATATCGGCGGTATTTATTCCAGCGAATGGTTCTGGGCCAAAATCCTGCATGTGACCCGCCAGGATGATGCGGTTGCAGAGGCTGCGGTTTCATGGATTGAGCTGTGCGACTGGGTTCCGGCCCTGCTCTCCAATACCGTACGCCCGCAGGATATTCGCCGCGGACGCTGCAGCGCCGGACACAAATCCCTGTGGCATGAAAGCTGGGGCGGTCTGCCGCCAGCCAGTTTCTTTGATGAGCTCGACCCCATCCTTAACCGCCATCTGCCATACCCAATGTTTACCGATACTGTCACGGCCGACCTGCCGGTTGGCACCCTGTGCGCCGAGTGGGCGCAGCGTCTGGGGCTACCGGAAAGCGTGGTGATTGCAGGCGGCGCTTTTGACTGCCATATGGGCGCAGTCGGCGCGGGCGCACAGCCCAATACGCTGGTAAAAGTCATCGGCACCTCAACCTGCGACATTCTGATTGCCGACAAACACAGCGTCGGCGAACGCGCGGTGAAAGGCATATGCGGCCAGGTTGATGGCAGCGTAGTGCCTGATTTTATTGGCCTTGAGGCGGGACAGTCTGCTTTCGGCGATATCTATGCCTGGTTTAGCCGCGTACTGAGCTGGCCGCTGGAGCAGCTTGCCGCGCAGCATCCGGAGCTGAAGACCCAGATTAAAGCCAGCCAAAAACAACTGTTGCCAGCGCTCACCGAAGCCTGGGCGAAAAATCCGTCGCTGGATCACCTGCCGGTGGTACTCGACTGGTTTAACGGTCGCCGTACGCCCAATGCCAACCAACGTTTGAAAGGGGTGATTACCGATCTCAATCTGGCCACCGACGCACCAGCGCTGTTCGGTGGGCTGATTGCCGCCACGGCCTTTGGCGCGCGCGCAATTCAGGAATGCTTCACCGAACAGGGCATTGCGGTTAATAACGTAATGGCGTTAGGTGGCATCGCCCGCAAAAACCCGGTCATCATGCAGACCTGCTGTGACGTGCTGAACCGTCCGCTACAAATCGTTGCTTCAGACCAGTGCTGCGCACTCGGTGCGGCTATCTTCGCCGCCGTAGCCGCTAAGGTCCACGCGGACATTCCCGCCGCCCAACAAAAAATGGCGAGCGCAGTAGAAAAGACGATGCAACCTCGCCCAGAACAGGCTCAACGTTTTGAACAGCTTTACCGCCGCTACCAGCAATGGGCAGTAAGCGCTGAACAACAATACCTTCCGACTGCCGCTCCGGCGCAACAAGCCCCGGTAAACCAGGCAACCCTGACACATTAAGGACACGACAATGACGATTTTTGATAACTATGAAGTGTGGTTTGTGATTGGTAGCCAGCATCTGTATGGCCCTGAAACCCTGCGTCAGGTAACCCAACATGCCGAGCACGTCGTTAACGCACTGAATACTGAAGCTAAACTGCCCTGCAAACTGATCTTAAAACCGCTGGGTACCTCGCCTGACGAAATCACCGCTATTTGTCGTGACGCCAACTATGACGATCGCTGCGCAGGGATGGTGGTCTGGCTGCATACCTTCTCGCCGGCGAAAATGTGGATCAACGGCCTGGCGATCCTCAACAAACCACTGATGCAGTTCCACACCCAGTTTAACGCCGCCCTGCCGTGGGACAGCATTGATATGGACTTTATGAACCTGAACCAAACCGCGCACGGCGGTCGTGAGTTCGGCTTCATCGGCGCACGTATGCGTCAGCAGCACGCCGTGGTCACCGGTCACTGGCAGGACAAACAGGCACACGAACGCATCGGCTCCTGGATGCGACAGGCCGTGTCCAAACAGGACACTCGCCATCTGAAAGTCTGCCGTTTTGGCGACAACATGCGCGAAGTTGCGGTCACCGATGGCGATAAAGTTGCCGCGCAGATCAAATTCGGCTTCTCGGTAAACACCTGGGCCGTGGGCGATCTGGTGCAGGTCGTGAACGCAATTAGCGACGGCGAAATCAACGCGCTAATCGATGAGTATGAAAGCACTTACACCATGACGGCGGCGACGCAAGTCCACGGTGAAAAACGTCAGAACGTCCTGGAAGCGGCCCGTATTGAACTGGGGATGAAGCGCTTCCTGGAACAGGGTGGATTCCACGCCTTCACCACCACATTTGAAGATTTACACGGCCTGAAACAGCTCCCGGGTCTGGCCGTACAGCGTCTGATGCAGCAAGGCTATGGCTTTGCTGGCGAAGGCGACTGGAAAACCGCCGCTCTGCTTCGCATCATGAAGGTGATGTCAACCGGTCTGCAGGGCGGCACCTCATTTATGGAGGATTACACCTACCACTTCGAGAAAGGCAACGATCTGGTACTTGGTTCGCACATGCTGGAAGTGTGCCCGTCCATCGCGGTGGAAGAGAAACCGATCCTCGACGTACAACACCTCGGCATTGGTGGTAAAGACGATCCCGCCCGTCTGATCTTCAACACCAAAACCGGCCCGGCCGTGGTTGCCAGCCTGATCGATCTCGGCGATCGCTATCGTCTGCTGGTTAACTGCATCGACACCGTACCAACCCCACATGAGCTGCCGAAACTGCCGGTGGCAAACGCACTGTGGAAAGCCCAGCCGGATCTGCCAACCGCATCTGAAGCCTGGATCCTGGCCGGTGGCGCGCACCACACTGTCTTCAGCCACGCGCTGGATCTGAACGATATGCGCCAGTTCGCTGAAATGCACGATATCGAGATCGCCGTGATCGACAACGACACCCGTCTGCCAGCCTTTAAAGACGCGCTGCGCTGGAACGACGTGTATTACGGTTTTAAACGCTAAGGTACGGATTGCCCGGTGGCACTGCGTTTACCGGGCCTACGATCCTGTAGGCCGGATAAGCGAAGCGCCATCCGGCAGGGAGACAATAATGTTAGAAGATCTTAAACGTCAGGTGCTGGAAGCCAATCTGGCGTTGCCTAAGCACAACCTGGTCACCCTGACCTGGGGCAACGTTAGCGCCGTCGATCGCGAACGCGGCGTATTTGTGATTAAACCATCCGGTGTCGATTACAGCGTAATGACCGCAGAAGATATGGTCGTCGTCAGTATCGCTACCGGTGAAGTGGTGGAAGGTAATAAAAAGCCCTCTTCCGATACCCCAACGCACCGTCTGCTGTATCAGGCTTTCCCGACCATTGGCGGCATTGTTCACACCCATTCCCGTCATGCAACCATCTGGGCGCAGGCGGGTCAGTCGATTCCGGCCACAGGGACCACCCATGCGGACTATTTCTACGGCACGATTCCCTGCACACGGAAAATGACCGAGGAAGAAATCAACGGCGAATATGAGTGGGAAACCGGTAACGTGATCGTTGAAACCTTTGAGAAACAAGGCATTGATGCTTCGCAGATGCCAGGCGTGCTGGTGCACTCTCACGGTCCGTTTGCCTGGGGAAAAAATGCTGAAGATGCTGTACACAACGCTATCGTGCTGGAAGAAGTGGCCTATATGGGGATCTTCTGCCGCCAGCTCGCGCCGCAATTGCCGGATATGCAACAAACCCTGTTAGATAAACACTACCTGCGCAAACACGGTGCAAAAGCCTACTACGGACAGTAACCTTGATATAAGCGCGTTTTAGTCGTCACGCGCTTTATTTCTACTCGGCTATATATTCAGCAAAAGCACTTTGATAAACACAATTATTAGAACAAACATACTCAATCACATTGTCATAATTCCCATGAGTTTCCTCTCCTTCCAGAGAATGGAAGAAAATATAATCTGTTATCGTTGACTGCCATTTCTGCCCACGCAACAAATAATTAATTACCGTATCACGATGACCATTTCTTCTGTCATGCCCCTGCCAGTGAAAAAAAACGTTTCCACTTTCAATTATTTCAGCCCGCCAAATTTGTCCGGTCCATGTTTTGTACTCAATATATTTGCTCACAGTTTTGATTGATGGGTTTGAAAGTTGAGTGTTAACAAACAGATAATACTGGTATCCAGGCAAAATCGCCTGAGTATAGACATTCATAAAAACTCCATTTCATCATTTTCCCGGATATGTATTAAGAAGCACCCGAACAGCAAGCTGAGAATAAAATCATATTCCGAGATAAAAACCAAATTATACAGAGAGACTCCCGACGAATTCGAACTGAAAATCCGTTTCTATTCGGCAATAAACATGATTAAATATATATTATATTTCAAACTCATATCCGGATGCTTCGAATAAAATCTTTACATCAACCATTAATAAACACAAATGAAAAAAGTAACTTTTCCTGAATCCGAGAAAGATGTAGCAAAAATAAATAAGCACAAATCTGAAAAATAGCAAACATCCGATAATGGACTTAATAATACCAATCAATAACCCAGATGGACAGTTTCCATTTAAAACAACAGCCACACAAATAAAATAGTTTACTGCAACGCGTCTTAGGCACGACATTCATATATTAAATACGAAGATAACCCATGCTGACACAACACATTTTTTACTCAGAGACGCTTTTTACTCCAGCGGATACCGCGTCTTACGCCTCATACCTGTACAAAATAACAGTACAATCATGTAAACCAGGCTATAATAATGTCTGGTTTTTTGATGGATACGCAGCGTGGCGCAGGCAGGATTTATTTTAACCCGGCACTGGCGGGATACCCCGCAGGGGACAGAGGTTTCATTCTGGCTGGCAACAGACAGCGGGCCATTGCAGGTTACGCTCGCGCCTCAGGAGTCGGTCGCTTTTATCCCCACCAGCCAGACACCCCGCGTCACCACACTGTTACGCACTGAAAAAGGTTATCGCCTGACGCCGCTTCAGCTGCAAGACTTTCACCGTCAGCCCGTTTCTGGCCTGTATTGCCATTCACATCGCCAGCTTATGCGGCTGGAAAAACTGCTGCGCGAAAATGGTGTAACGGTATACGAGGCCGATGTCCGTCCGCCGGAGCGCTATTTGATGGAGCGCTTTATTACATCTCCTGTTTGGGTCGAGGGCGACAGGCATGACGGCGCGCTGATTAATGCCCGCCTGAAGCCGAATCCGGATTATCGACCGCCGCTGAAATGGGTCTCGCTGGATATCGAAACCACGCGCCACGGTGAGCTCTACTGCATCGGTCTTGAAGGTTGCGGGCAGCGTATTGTCTATATGCTCGGTCCGCCGAATGGCGATGCCTCCCGGCTAGATTTTGAACTTGAGTACGTTGCCAGCCGTCCGCTGTTGCTGGAAAAGCTCAATGACTGGATTGCCCTTCACGATCCTGATGTGATAATCGGCTGGAACGTCGTGCAATTCGATTTACGCGTCCTGCAAAAGCACGCCGAACGCTACCGTATTCCCCTGCTTTTTGGTCGTGATAACAGCGAACTGGAGTGGCGCGAGCATGGCTTCAAAAATGGCGTCTTCTTCGCGCAGGCTAAAGGCCGTCTGATTATTGACGGCATTGAGGCGCTCAAATCCGCATTCTGGAATTTCTCATCGTTCTCGCTGGAAACGGTGTCGCAGGAGCTGCTGGGCGAAGGAAAGTCGATTGATAACCCATGGGACAGAATGGACGAAATCGATCGCCGGTTTGCCCACGATAAGCCCGCGCTTGCCACCTACAATCTCAAAGACTGTGAACTGGTCACCCGCATTTTTCATAAAACCGAGATCATGCCATTTCTGCTGGAGCGTTCAACGGTTAACGGCCTGCCAGTCGACAGGCACGGCGGTTCGGTCGCCGCTTTTGGCCATCTCTACCTGCCGCGCATGCACCGGGCGGGTTATGTGGCGCCGAATCTGGGTGAAATCCCTGCGCACGCCAGCCCCGGCGGCTACGTGATGGACTCACGTCCGGGTCTGTACGACTCGGTACTGGTGCTGGATTACAAAAGCCTGTACCCGTCAATTATTCGTACTTTTTTAATCGATCCGGTGGGGCTTATCGAAGGGATGGCGCAGCCGGATCCGGAGCACAGCACCGAAGGGTTCCTTGACGCCTGGTTCTCACGTGAAAAGCACTGCCTGCCGGAAATCGTTACCCGGATCTGGCATGGGCGCGATGAAGCAAAACGCCACGGGAATAAGCCGCTCTCGCAGGCGCTGAAAATCATCATGAACGCATTTTACGGCGTGCTGGGAACCACCGCCTGTCGCTTTTTCGACCCGAGACTGGCCTCGTCCATTACCATGCGCGGTCATGCGATCATGCGCCAGACCAAAGCACTGATTGAAGCTCAGGGTTACGACGTTATCTATGGCGATACCGACTCGACCTTTGTCTGGCTGAAAAAGGCGCACTCAGAAGATGATGCCGCCCGGATTGGCCGTGAGCTGGTGAGCTATGTCAACGACTGGTGGGCGCAGTCCCTGAAGCAACAAAACCTGACCAGCGCGCTGGAGCTGGAATTTGAAACCCACTTTTGTCGATTTCTGATGCCGACCATTCGCGGTGCAGATACCGGCAGTAAAAAGCGCTACGCCGGGATGATTCAGGAAGGTACAGAGCAACGCATGGTGTTTAAGGGCCTGGAAACGGTAAGAACCGACTGGACGCCACTGGCCCAACAGTTTCAGCAGGAGCTATACCTGCGAATTTTTCGTAACGAACCTTATCAGGAGTTTGTTCGCGAGACTATCGACCGTCTGATGGCGGGTGAACTGGACGACCAACTGGTGTATCGCAAACGCCTGCGTCGCCCGTTAAGCGAATACCAGCGCAATGTGCCACCACACGTGCGCGCCGCGCGCCTCGCCGATGAGCAAAATGTAAAGCTGGGACGTCCGCCGCAGTATCAGAATCGCGGCACCATTAAATATGTCTGGACGGTAAATGGTCCAGAACCCGTGGATTATCAGCTTTCAGCCCTTGACTACGAGCACTATTTGACCCGGCAGATCCAGCCCGTAGCCGAGGGAATACTTCCCTTTATCGATGATAACTTTGCTACACTACTCACAGGGCAACTGGGGTTATTTTGACGCGTGACGAAACCGTCGCCATCCAGTACCATAGCGCCCTTTCCATTCCTGGACCCCAATACACTTGCTGCCACTTTACTCTGGCAGAGGGTGAGTATTGCCTGCAACTAAAGATATAGAGCCGAACATATATGCCTTTTACACTTGGTCAACGCTGGATCAGCGATACAGAAAGCGAATTGGGACTTGGTACCGTTGTCGCCATGGATGCGCGAACCGTCACTTTACTTTTCTCTTCGACGGGTGAAAACCGTCTGTATGCGCGCAGTGATTCCCCCGTGACCCGCGTGATGTTCAATCCTGGTGATACGATAACGAGCCATGAAGGCTGGCAACTGCATGTCGATGAAGTAAAAGAAGAAAACGGCCTGCTTGCCTATATCGGAACCCGCCTTGATACCGAAGAAACCGGTGTAACGCTGCGTGAAGTGCTGCTGGACAGCAAGCTGGTATTCAGCAAACCACAGGATCGCCTGTTTGCCGGCCAGATTGACCGTATGGACCGCTTTGCGCTGCGCTATCGCGCACGTAAATTTCAGAGCGAGCAGTACCGTATGCCGTGGAGTGGTTTGCGTGGTCAACGTACCAGCCTGATCCCCCACCAGCTCAACATTGCCCATGACGTCGGCCGTCGTCATGCCCCTCGCGTATTGCTGGCAGACGAAGTGGGTTTAGGTAAAACCATTGAAGCCGGGATGATCCTGCATCAACAGCTGCTGTCAGGCGCCGCAGAGCGCGTACTGATCATCGTCCCGGAGACGTTACAGCACCAGTGGCTGGTCGAAATGCTGCGTCGCTTCAACCTGCGTTTTGCGCTGTTTGATGATGAGCGTTATGCAGAAGCGCAGCACGATGCCTACAACCCGTTTGAAACCGAACAGTTGGTTATCTGTTCGCTGGACTTTGCCCGTCGCAGTAAACAGCGCCTGGAGCATCTGTGTGACGCCGAATGGGATCTGCTGATTGTCGATGAAGCGCATCACCTGGTGTGGAGCGAAGACGCGCCCAGCCGTGAATATATGGCCGTTGAACAACTGGCAGAACGCGTACCGGGCATCCTGCTGCTGACCGCAACGCCGGAACAACTGGGCCTGGAAAGCCACTTTGCGCGCCTGCGCCTGCTGGACCCAAGCCGCTTCCACGATTTCGCCCAGTTTGTTGAAGAACAGAAAAATTACCGTCCGGTCGCCGATGCCGTCGCCATGCTGCTGGCTGGCAACAAACTGAGCAACAATGAGCTGAACATGTTAGGCGACATGATTGGCGAGCAGGACATTGAGCCGCTATTGCAGGCGGCAAACAGCGACAGCGAAGATGCCCAGAGCGCGCGTCAGGAGCTGGTTTCGATGCTGATGGACCGCCATGGCACCAGCCGCGTGCTGTTCCGTAACACCCGTAATGGTGTGAAAGGCTTCCCAAAACGCGAGCTGCACACCATCAAGCTGCCGCTGCCGACCCAATACCAGACGGCGATTAAAGTTTCCGGCATTATGGGCGCGCGTAAGAGTGCGGAAGACCGGGCGCGCGACATGCTCTACCCGGAACAGATTTATCAGGAATTCGAAGGCGATACCGGTACCTGGTGGAACTTTGATCCGCGCGTGGAATGGCTGATGGGCTATCTGACCAGCCACCGCTCGCAAAAAGTACTGGTTATCTGTGCAAAAGCCACCACCGCGCTTCAACTGGAGCAGGTTCTGCGCGAGCGCGAAGGTATCCGCGCTGCCGTGTTCCATGAAGGGATGTCGATCATTGAGCGTGACCGCGCCGCAGCCTGGTTTAGCGAAGAAGATAGCGGCGCTCAGGTAATGCTGTGTTCTGAAATCGGCTCCGAAGGGCGTAACTTCCAGTTCGCCAGCAATCTGGTGATGTTTGACCTGCCGTTCAACCCGGACCTGCTGGAACAGCGTATTGGCCGTCTGGACCGTATTGGTCAGGCGCATGATATTCAGATTCACGTCCCGTACCTGGAAAAAACCGCGCAATCCGTACTGGTGCGCTGGTACCACGAAGGTCTGGATGCGTTCGAACACACCTGCCCGACCGGCCGTACCATCTACGACACGGTCTATAACAATCTGATCGGCTACCTGGCTGAACCAGAAAATACCGATGGCTTTGACGATCTGATCAAAACCTGCCGCGAACAGCATGACGCGCTGAAAGCACAGCTGGAGCAAGGTCGCGATCGTCTGCTGGAGATCCACTCTAACGGCGGTGAAAAAGCGCTGGCACTGGCTGAGAGCATTGAAGAGCAGGACGACGATACCAGCCTGATCGCCTTCGCCATGAACCTGTTTGATATCGTTGGTATTAATCAGGATGACCGTGGCGACAATCTGATCGTGCTGACCCCGTCCGATCATATGCTGGTGCCTGATTTCCCTGGGCTGCCGGAAGATGGCTGCACCATTACGTTTGAACGTGATGTCGCCTTGTCGCGTGAAGATGCGCAGTTTATTACCTGGGAGCATCCGTTAATCCGTAATGGTCTGGATCTTATCCTCTCCGGCGACACCGGTAGCAGCACCATTTCGTTGTTGAAAAACAAAGCATTACCGGTCGGCACTCTGCTGGTTGAGCTGGTGTATGTGGTTGAAGCGCAAGCGCCGAAACAGCTGCAGTTGAACCGCTTCCTGCCGCCAACGCCGGTACGTATGCTGCTGGATAAAAACGGCAATAACCTTGCCGCACAGGTTGAATTCGAAACCTTTAACCGCCAGCTCAGCGCTGTTAACCGCCACACCGGCAGTAAACTGGTCAACGCCGTGCAGCAGGACGTTCATGCCATTCTGCAACTGGGTGAAGCGCAGGTGGAAAAATCGGCTCGCGCGCTGATCGACGCGGCGCGTAAAGAAGCGGACGAAAAACTGACTGCGGAACTGTCGCGCCTCGAAGCGCTGCGTGCCGTTAACCCGAACATCCGTGATGACGAACTCAGCGCAATTGAAAGCAACCGTCAGCAGGTGATGGAAAGCCTGGATCAGGCGGGATGGCGTCTTGATGCCCTGCGCCTGATCGTCGTGACGCATCAGTAACGGAGCCATACATGGGGATGGAAAACTACAATCCGCCGCAGGAACCCTGGCTGGTTATCCTGTATCAGGATGAGCATATTATGGTGGTCAACAAGCCGAGCGGCTTGTTGTCCGTGCCGGGTCGTCTGGATGAACACAAAGACAGCGTGATGACGCGTATTCAGCGCGACTATCCGCAGGCTGAATCCGTACATCGTCTGGATATGGCCACCAGCGGCGTGATTGTAGTCGCGCTAACCAAAGCGGCAGAACGTGAGCTAAAACGCCAGTTTCGCGAACGCGAGCCGAAGAAACAGTACGTGGCACGGGTGTGGGGACATCCCGCACCTGCCGAGGGACTGGTTGATTTGCCGCTGATTTGCGACTGGCCGAATCGGCCAAAGCAGAAAGTGTGTTATGAAACCGGGAAATCAGCGCAAACTGAGTATGAGGTGGTGGAGTTCGCGGCGGATAACACCGCCCGGGTGGTGCTCAAACCCATTACCGGACGCTCCCACCAGTTGCGTGTACATATGCTGGCTTTAGGGCATCCAATCCTGGGCGACCGCTTCTATGCGCCGCCGGAAGCGCTGGCGTTGGCGCCGCGCCTGTTGCTGCATGCAGAGATGTTAACCATCACCCATCCCGAATACGGCAACAGTATGACGTTTAAAGTCCCGGCGGATTTTTAAATTCAGTTCCCATTTATGCCGGGTAAGGCGCTAGCCGCCATCCGGCATAACGATTATTTAAAGCCTTTCTGTTCTTTAATTAGCTCGTAGGCTTTTTGAATTTCCTGCGCTTTTTGCTTCGCCATTTCCATCATTTCTGGCGGCAGGCCTTTCGCAACCAGCTTGTCAGGGTGGTGCTCGCTCATCAGCTTACGGTAGGCGCGCTTAATGGTGGTCGCATCATCGGTCGCTTTCACACCCAGCACATTGCAGGCGTCTTCCAGCGTCGGGCCGCGTTGCGCCTGCTGCCAGCCACCGCCGCCGGACTGCTGCTGATATCCGCCGCCAAACTGCGCGCCGCCCTGCATCATACGCAGGAACTGATCAAATTGGGTCCGTGAGATCCCCAACTCTTCAGCAATCACATACAGCACTTCACGCTCGTTAGGGTGCAATGACCCATCGGCAAATGCCGCCTGAATCTGAATCTCCAGGAACATGCGGATCAGATCGAATCGACCAAAGCAGACGCTGCGAAACTGACGCATTTTTTCACGTAATGGGTAATTGTCTGATTTTCCCACCCGGAAAGCATGCTGCGCGGCCGTACGCGAATCACCGTGCAAATTCATGCGGTCCATCAATTGGCTGGCGATATGAATATCGGCTTCCGTGACGCGGCCTTTGGATTTGGTCAGATGCCCCATCACCTCAAAAGTGGTGGCAAAAAACAGCGCCTGACGCTCTCGTTGGTTGGCGAACCACGCCATTTTGCGCATGCGGGCTTTGTCGAACATATGGCCAACTAACAGGCCTAACACCACACCCCAGAAGCCGCCGCCCATCATTAAGGCCACGGCCACACCAATAATCTTTCCCCAATACTGCATATATTCCCCAAATCTTTATGCTCTTGGCCAGGCTATGTCCCACAATATAAGGTGCTTTTACCGTTTTACGGCTGCGGTCAATTGTGGGACATCGCCTATAATTTGCATTATCATACCTGTCATTCAATGCCGTGCCTAACACCACGGAGCCTTAATCGGCAGGATTAACACTAGCGCAGTGAAGATGAGATAAGTTAGGCTGTGACCGTTTGTCACGCGCGACGCTACTGATGATGGAACAATAAATACAACGTATGAAAAAACGTATTCCCACTCTTCTGGCCACCATGATTGCCAGCGCCCTTTATAGCCAACAGGGTCTGGCAGCCGATCTCGCCTCACAGTGCATGTTGGGCGTGCCAAGCTACAACCGTCCTCTGGTGCAGGGCGATACCAATGAGTTACCTGTCACCATCAATGCCGATCACGCGAAAGGGAACTACCCTGATGACGCCGTGTTTACCGGCAACGTGGATATTGCGCAGGGTAACAGCCGCCTACAAGCCGATGAAGTGCAGCTTCATCAAAAGCAGGCCGAAGGTCAACCCGCTCCCGTTCGTACCGTCGATGCGTTGGGCAACGTCCATTATGATGACAACCAGGTCATTCTGAAGGGACCAAAGGGTTGGGCAAACCTGAATACGAAAGACACCAACGTCTGGGAAGGTGACTACCAGATGGTGGGACGCCAGGGGCGCGGGAAAGCGGACCTGATGAAACAGCGCGGTGAGAATCGCTATACCATTCTGGAAAACGGCAGTTTTACCTCCTGTCTTCCGGGTTCCAATACCTGGAGCGTCGTCGGTAGCGAAGTGATCCATGACCGTGAAGAACAGGTCGCTGAAATCTGGAACGCCCGTTTTAAGCTGGGCCCGGTTCCTGTGTTTTACAGCCCCTATTTACAACTCCCAGTCGGCGATAAACGCCGTTCCGGTTTCTTGATCCCGAACGCAAAATACTCCACCAAGAACTATTTTGAGTTCTACCTGCCGTATTACTGGAATATCGCGCCCAACATGGACGCCACCATTACGCCGCATTATATGCATCGCCGTGGCGGCATTATGTGGGAAAACGAATTCCGTTACCTGACCCAGGCGGGCGCAGGTCTGATGGAACTCGATTATCTGAATTCCGACCGGGTCTACGACGACGAACATCCGAATGATGATAATTCACGCCGCTGGCTGTTTTACTGGCAACACGCCGGTGTGATGGACCAGGTGTGGCGTTTCAACGTCGACTACACCAAAGTCAGCGACTCCAGCTACTTTAATGATTTTGACAATAAGTACGGTTCCAGCACCGACGGTTATGCGACACAGAAATTCAGTGTCGGCTATGCGGTGCAAAACTTTGATGCGACGGTCTCAACCAAAAAATTCCAGGTTTTTGACGATCAGAACAACAGCAGTTATTCCGCTCAGCCACAGTTAGACGTCAACTTCTATCAGAATGACGTCGGTCCATTTGATACCCGTATTTATGGACAGGCGGTGCATTTCGTCAATACCAATGACGACATGCCGGAAGCGACGCGTGTTCACCTTGAGCCGACCATCAATCTGCCGCTATCCAATCAGTGGGGAAGTATCAACACTGAAGCGAAGCTGATGGCGACGCACTACCAGCAGACCAATCTGGACTGGTACAACAACAATCAGGATAACGTAAATAAGCTCGACGACTCCGCTAACCGCGTCATGCCGCAGCTCAAAGTCGACGGTAAGTTGGTATTCGAACGTGACATGGAAATGCTGGCGCCGGGCTATACCCAGACGCTGGAGCCGCGTGCGCAGTATTTGTATGTGCCTTATCGCAACCAAAGTCATATCTATAACTATGACTCTTCCCTGCTGCAAGCTGACTACAGTGGCCTGTTCCGTGACCGTACCTATGGCGGTCTGGACCGTATTGCCTCCGCTAACCAGGTAACGACTGGCGTCACATCTCGCGTTTATGATGACGCGGCCGTTGAACGTTTTAATATTTCTGTGGGTCAAATCTACTATTTCACCGAGTCTCGCACTGGCGATGACAACATAAAATGGGAGAATGACGACAAAACCGGTTCATTGGTATGGGCAGGTGATACTTACTGGCGCATCTCCGATCGTTGGGGTTTACGCGGTGGGATCCAGTACGACACGCGTCTGGACAGTGTCGCCACCAGCAGCAGCAGCATCGAGTACCGTCGCGACGAAAACCGCATGCTGCAGTTGAACTACCGCTATGCCAGCCCGGAATATATCCAGGCAACACTGCCGTCGTATTACTCTACGGCAGATCAGTATAAAAACGGGATTTCTCAGGTGGGTGCAGTGGCGAGCGTGCCGATCGCTGAGCGTTGGTCAATCGTCGGAGCTTACTACTTCGATACCAATGTGAACAAAGTGGCGGATTCCATGCTGGGCTTACAGTACAACTCCTGCTGTTATGCCATTCGCGTCGGCTATGAACGTAAGCTGAATGGTTGGGATGACACCCAGAAACACGCGGTATATGACAACTCGATCGGCTTTAATATCGAACTGCGCGGCCTGAGCTCTAACTATGGTCTTGGCACCAACCAGATGCTGCGTTCGAACATTTTGCCGTATCAAAGCTCTTTATGATCTGATTGATTTACAACGTAATCCGCATTGCGGTTAATTGATAATGGAAAAAGTATGAAGAACTGGAAAACGCTGCTTCTCGGTATCGCCATGGTCGCGAATACCAGTTTCGCTGCCCCACAGGTAGTCGATAAAGTCGCAGCCGTCGTCAATAACGGCGTCGTTCTGGAAAGCGACGTCGATGGCTTAATGCAGTCAGTAAAACTGAACGCGGGTCAGGCAGGTCAGCAATTACCGGACGATGCCACGCTGCGTCATCAGATCCTGGAGCGTTTGATCATGGATCAAATCGTTCTGCAGATGGGTCAGAAGATGGGCGTAAAAATCTCTGATGAACAGTTAGATCAGGCCATCGCCAATATTGCCAAGCAGAACAATATGACGCTGGATCAAATGCGCAGCCGTCTGGCTCAGGATGGTCTGAGTTATTCGACCTATCGCAACCAGATCCGTAAAGAGATGACCATCTCTGAAGTGCGTAATAATGAAGTTCGCCGTCGCGTCACGATCCTGCCACAGGAAGTTGATGCCCTGGCGCAGCAGGTCGGCAACCAAAATGATGCCAGCACCGAACTGAACCTGAGCCACATTCTGATCCCACTGCCGGAAAACCCAACTTCCGATCAGGTAAACGAAGCGGAAAGTCAGGCGCGTTCAGTGGTTGATGAAGCACGTAATGGTAGCGATTTCGGCAAACTGGCCATCACTTATTCTGCCGATCAGCAGGCGCTGAAAGGCGGCCAGATGGGTTGGGGACGCATTCAGGAACTGCCGGGCATCTTCGCCCAGGCGTTAAGCACCGCGAAAAAAGGCGATATCATTGGCCCAATTCGCTCTGGTGTCGGCTTCCATATCCTGAAAGTCAACGACATGCGTGGTCAAAGCCAGAGCATCTCCGTGACTGAAGTTCATGCCCGCCATATTCTGCTGAAACCGTCGCCGATCATGACCGATCAACAGGCGCGTCTGAAACTGGAACAAATCGCAGCTGATATTAAGAGCGGTAAAACCACCTTTGCGGCAGCGGCTAAAGAGTTTTCTCAGGATCCGGGGTCTGCCAACCAGGGCGGTGACCTGGGTTGGGCTGCAGCCGATATTTTCGATCCGGCTTTCCGCGATGCGCTGACTAAACTTCATAAAGGCCAGATGAGCACCCCGGTGCACTCCTCATTCGGCTGGCATCTTATCGAGCTGCTGGATACGCGTAATGTTGATAAAACTGACGCGGCACAGAAAGACAGAGCTTATCGCATGCTGATGAACCGTAAATTCTCGGAAGAAGCAGCGACCTGGATGCAGGAACAGCGCGCCAGTGCGTACGTTAAAATTCTGAGCAACTAATGACTCAAATTCAACGTGTTGTGATCACTCCCGGCGAACCTGCCGGGATTGGTCCGGACCTTGTGATCCAGCTTGCACAGCGCGAGTGGCCGGTAGAACTCGTTGTTTGTGCTGATGCCACGCTACTCCGTGACCGGGCAGCCATGCTCGGTTTACCGCTCTCGCTCCTTCCCTACTCTCCAGATATCCCAGCCCAACCACAATCAGCGGGTACGCTGACGCTATTGCCGGTTGCGTTGCGGGCACCTGCTGTCGCGGGTCAGTTGGCGGTAGAAAACGGGCACTATGTGGTGGATACGCTGGCTCGCGCCTGCGATGGTTGTCTGCAAGGTGAGTTTGCGGCGCTGATTACCGGTCCGGTTCACAAGGGCGTCATCAACGACGCTGGCGTCCCGTTTACCGGGCATACCGAGTTTTTTGAAGAGCGTTCACAGGCGAAGAAGGTTGTCATGATGCTGGCAACCGAAGAGCTGCGTGTTGCCCTGGCGACCACACATCTGCCGCTTAAAGCCGTTGCCGACGCCATTACGCCCGCCCTGCTTCAGGAAGTGATCGGCATTTTGCATCATGATTTACGCACTAAGTTCGGCATTGCCGATCCACATATTCTGGTGTGCGGTCTTAACCCGCATGCCGGTGAAGGCGGTCATATGGGAACGGAAGAGATAGACACCATCATCCCGGTTCTCGATGACCTGCGTGCGCAGGGGATGAAACTGAATGGCCCGCTGCCCGCAGATACGCTGTTTCAGCCTAAATATCTAGATCACGCGGATGCCGTGCTGGCAATGTACCACGATCAGGGTCTCCCCGTGCTAAAATACCAGGGATTTGGTCGCGGTGTGAATATCACGCTGGGCCTGCCCTTTATTCGCACATCCGTCGATCACGGCACCGCACTTGAACTCGCGGGCCGTGGACAAGCAGATGTCGGCAGTTTTATTACGGCGCTTAATCTCGCCATCAAAATGATTGTTAATACCAATGAATAATCGAGTCCATCAGGGCCATTTAGCCCGTAAACGTTTCGGGCAGAACTTCCTCAACGATCAGTTTGTGATCGAAAGTATTGTCTCTGCTATCAACCCGCAGAAAGGTCAGGCTATGGTCGAAATCGGCCCAGGCCTGGCGGCATTGACCGAACCAGTTGGCGAACGCCTGGACAAGCTCACGGTCATTGAACTGGACCGCGATCTGGCAGCACGCTTACAGACACACCCGTTTTTAGGGCCTAAGCTGACGATTTATCAGCAAGATGCCATGACCATGAACTTCGGCGAACTGGCACAAACGATGGGGCAGCCGCTGCGTGTATTCGGCAACCTGCCGTACAACATCTCCACGCCGCTCATGTTCCATCTTTTTTCCTATACTGATGCCATTGCCGACATGCATTTCATGTTGCAAAAAGAGGTGGTCAATCGTCTGGTTGCAGGGCCAAACAGTAAAGCGTATGGTCGATTAAGCGTCATGGCGCAATATTACTGCAATGTGATCCCGGTGCTCGAAGTTCCACCGTCGGCTTTCACACCAGCACCGAAAGTAGATTCCGCCGTTGTACGCCTGGTCCCTCACGCGACGATGCCGTACCCGGTTAAAGATGTTCGCGTCCTGAGCCGCATTACCACCGAAGCGTTTAATCAGCGCCGTAAAACGGTACGTAACAGCCTCGGTAATCTGTTCAGCGTTGAAGTGCTGACAGAGTTGGGCATTGACCCGGCAATGCGAGCGGAAAATATCTCTGTCGCGCAATACTGCCGGATGGCTAACTATCTGTCAGAAAACGCGCCTTCGAAGGAGAGTTAAGCATGATCAATTCGCCCCGAGTGTGTATTCAGGTACAAAGCGTCTACATTGAGGCGCAATCCTCACCTGATGATGAACGTTACGTTTTTGCTTATACCGTGACTATCCGCAATTTGGGGCGAGCGCCAGTGCAGCTGTTGGGGCGTTATTGGTTGATAACCAATGGTCATGGGCGCGAAACCGAAGTTCAGGGTGAAGGTGTGGTTGGCGTTCAGCCCCATATCGAACCTGGCGAAGAGTACCAGTACACCAGCGGCGCCGTTATTGAAACGCCGCTGGGCACCATGCAGGGTCATTACGAAATGATCGATGAGCAGGGCATCGCCTTTACCATCGACATTCCCGTATTCCGACTCGCCGTTCCAACACTCATTCATTAAAACAATAACTATGGCGACATACCTTATTGGCGACGTTCACGGTTGTTACGATGAACTGGTAGCCTTGCTGCATCAGGTAGACTTTAATTCCAAAAAAGACACCCTATGGCTCACCGGCGATCTGGTCGCTCGTGGGCCGGGTTCGCTGGACGTTTTGCGCTACGTGAAATCACTGGGCGACAGCGTGCGGTTAGTATTGGGTAATCACGATTTACACCTGCTGGCCGTGTTTGCCGGCATCAGTCGTAATAAACCAAAAGACAGAGTCACATCGCTGCTCGAAGCGCCGGATGCTGACGAATTAATCAACTGGCTTCGTCGTCAGCCGCTGCTGCAGGTAGACGAAGAGAAAAAACTGGTCATGGCGCACGCTGGCATTACCCCTCAATGGGATTTGCAGACTGCGAAAGACTGCGCACGGGACGTAGAAGCCGTGCTGTCGAGCGACTCGTATCCGTTTTTTCTTGATGCGATGTATGGCGACATGCCGAACAACTGGACCCCGGAGCTGACGGGGCTGGCGCGCCTGCGTTTTATTACCAACGCGTTTACCCGCATGCGTTACTGCTTCCCCAATGGTCAACTGGATATGTACAGCAAAGAGTCACCAGAAGACGCACCTGCCCCGCTGAAGCCGTGGTTTGCCATTCCTGGACCTGTCAGTGAAGCGTACAGCATTGCATTCGGGCACTGGGCATCGCTGGAAGGCAAAGGCACACCAGAAGGTATTTACGCGCTGGATACGGGGTGTTGCTGGGGAGGCGATCTCACCTGTCTGCGCTGGGAAGACAAACAGTACTTTGTGCAGCCATCAAATCGCCATCTGAATCTGGATCCCGGCGAAGCGGTCAACGCCTGATAGTCGTCTGCTGAGAGGTTTATGCCTGAGGGTGCTACGCTTATCAGGCCTACATCTGGCACAAGAGTAGGCCGGATAAGGCGTTTCGCCGCCATCCGGCACTTACAGGATTAACGACGCTCCAGAATCTCGAAGCAGTAGCTGTGAGAGTTTTGCGCGTCGGCATCATGGAATTCACTGAAAACAGATTCCCAGTCGTCCGGTTCGTAGTCCGGGAAATGGGTATCCCCTTCGACTTCAGCATCAATGTGCGTCAGATACAGCTTCTGCGCTTTTGGCAGGAACTGCTCATACACGCGCCCACCGCCAATCACCATAATCTCTGGTTCATCACCGCAGGCCGCAATGGCTTCATCAACAGACTTCACCCACTGCACGCGATCGTCGGTGCCGGGTTTGCTGCTGATGACGATATTTTTACGCCCCGGCAGCGGTCGCCCGATGGATTCCCAGGTGTGGCGTCCCATGACAACCGGCTTGTTTAAGGTATTACGTTTAAACCAGGCGAGATCGGCAGGGAGGTTCCACGGCATGGCGTTCTCCATACCGATGACGCGATCTACCGCTAACGCCGCAATCAGACTGATCATTGAATATTTCCCGGATACAAAAAAATTGTCGCCACTATACGGAAAGCGCAATCTTTCGTCGACTGGCGGAAAGAGGATGAACAGGAAAATTTTCCGTTCTGCTGGCGAACCGACCTATTTAAGGTGGTACGCCAGCATTACAGTAGTTCAAAAACAGCCAATTAGCAGTAAAGTTTGCAGAACATCACATTTTTTACCCTATGCTGACGGTTTCACTTCCGGCTCATCGGCGACGTCGCCCGTATGTTTACCTTCATCCGTGCCTTGCCAGCCATGGCGTTGAATCAACGATAAATGTTGACGATCTTCGGCAATAATTTCACTCAGCATTGCGCTGGTGCGTTTATAAACAGCCGCGCGGGAAGTCGCGTCATTTTCCCCTTTCACCATCTCCTCTACCATCATGGCATTGAATCGGCGGAATACGTCGGCCCGCTCACGTGCCTCATAGCGCCCAAGCCCGAGACCTTCCAACGCCAGACGTCCGGTCTTCAGTGCACCTTCAAAGGTTTCACGTTCCGGCATATCCACGCCCGCCTGGCGCAGGCGGATGTAATGATCCACGTCGCGCGCACGAGCAATAATTTGCAGATGCGGGAAATGTTCTTTCACCATTTCGGTCAGTTGCAGGCTGGTTTGCGGATCGTCAATGGCATTAATGATCACTTCCGCTTTGGCTGCTCCGGCTGACTCCAGCAGATCCATCCGGGTCGCATCGCCATAGAAAACCTTCATGCCGAATTTACGCAGCGTTTCGATATGGTCCGGGTCATGATCAAGAACCACCATTTTGACCCCGCTCGACAACAACAGACGACCGGTTATCTGGCCAAATCGCCCAAATCCAGCGATGATCACCCGCGGTTGCTCCTCATCGATTTCATCCGCTTCCCGCGCTTCACCGGTCGCCGATTTTTCCAGACGCGTCAGGACAACCAGTAAAATCGGCGTCGCCGCCATCGACAGCGCGACTGCCAGCGTCAGCGATTTCGCCCAGTCAGGGTCAAGCACGTTCGCCATTTGCGCCGCGCCAAACACCACGAAGGCAAACTCACTGCCCTGCCCAAGTAATACGGCAAACCAGCGACGCTGCTTGTTCGGCACCTGTAAGGGTTTCGCTATCAGCCACAGCATGACGGTTTTAATCACCAGGAAACCGACCAGCAAAATGATAATGCGCAAGGGATTATCAATCAGCGTACCGAAGTCGATAGACATCCCCACACCGATGAAGAACAGCCCCAGCAGCAGCCCTTTAAACGGCTCAATATCACTTTCCAGCGCGTGGCGATACTCAGAGCTCGCCAGCAGCACGCCTGCCAGAAACGCCCCCATCGCCATCGACAGGCCAACCTCTTCCAGGAGCAGACCAAAACCGAAAACGAGGAACAGCGCGACGGCGCTGAACACTTCCCGCAGGCCCGAGCGCGCAACAAAACGTAAGGCAGGACGGGTGACATAACGCCCTAACAGCACCACCAGCACCAGCGCGCCCGCGACCTTAAGGGCGGACAATGCAAATGCCCCAAGCGTGGTCGATGCACCGCTCGCCGCCAGCAATGGGATCATCGCCACCAATGGAATAGCGGCGATATCCTGGAACAGCAGCACGGCAAACGCGCTGCGGCCCATTTGCGAAACCATCAGGTTGCGTTCATTCATTGCCTGCATAGCGATGGCCGTTGAGGAAAGCGCCAGCGTCATGCCGATCAGTTCCGCTACCTGCCAGCGCAGACCTAGGAACATGCAGAACAAACCAATTAAGCCGCCGCAAACCACCATCTGTAGTGCACCGCCGCCGAACACCGAGGCCCGCAGCTTCCACAAACGCTGTGGATCCAGCTCCAGACCAATGACAAACAGCATCAGCACCACGCCGATTTCCGCAAAATGCAGGATAGATTCGGCGTCCGTCACCAGCCTCAGACCCCAGGGTCCGATAATGCACCCGGCGATGAGATAGCCCAGCACCGACCCTAACCCCAGCCGCACGGCAATGGGGACTATCAGCGCCGCCGATCCGAGATAAATCAGCGCCTGTATCAGCGTATGGCTATCCATGGTGTTCCTCCTGCCATTCCATCAGACGCTGTTTGTAGTGACGCGCCTGCGCCTGCAGCGTTTCGTCATCACAGATAAACGTACAGTGCATCGCAAACGGCGGCAGCCATTTGAGTCCGCAATATAACGCTGTTGCCTGTAAAGGCTGGGAAAGCACATCAAATCCGGGATAGGAGCCAATATCGAAGTGGTTTTCACCGCCGCCGGTGGTTACTGCCCACATCAGGTGTTTGCCATGCAGCGCGGTACCGCCGTGACCATACGCCCAGCCGTGGGAGAGGACCTTATCCATCCACAATTTGAGTAACGGAGGAGTGCTGTACCATTGCATGGGATGTTGCCAGATAATCAGGCTCGCACGTAACAGCGCGTCCTGTTCTGCGGCGATATCGATATTGAAATCGGGATAGAGTTCATAGAGCGAACGAACCTCCACCCCTTCCAGTGTCCTTACCTGCTCAAGCATCCGCTTATTCGCATGCGAATGCTGCGGATAGGGATGCGCATAAATGATGAGAATCATGATTAGCCTGTGTCACTGCATTATTGTAATAACAGTGAGTTTAGTCACTTAATCCACAGGCTAACAGTCAATATTATTGAGTGGCTGAATGGAGAAAACTGAACTAGTTGTCCAGTTCGCTCATATCCTTAACCTGATCGCGGTTAATTTGTTCCGTCTTACCCGTTTGCGCGTTTTTGTACGAGACCAGGCCCGTATCTTCATCCACTTGCGGTTTGCCATCAGTGACGATCGTTTTGCCGTCGGTCGTTTTAACCGCCTGATTAGAAGAGCAACCGGCAACGGTAAACAGCGCTGCGGCGGTAAAAATGGAGGTGATCAGAATATGTTTTTGCATGGTGTTCTCCCTGCTTTTCAGTCATTTTCAGTGATATGCCCGTTAACTGTAGGCTAACTGACTGAGTTGCAGGGAAAATACAGAACACTCTTAACCGCTCGCTCTGGACATCGGTTTTCTGCGAATCGTCATTTGGCTGGTTTGCGCCAGCGTCAGACCTCGCGTTTCCGGGGCGAAGGCAATAGAAACCAACAGACCAATCAATGAAATCCCTGCCCCCATTAACATCACGGAATTAATCCCATATTTCGTGATGAAGATCGGCAGTGCCCAGGTTGAAACAATAGTGCCAATACGGCTTAAGGACATAATCACGCCGACGGCAGAGGCACGAATATCGGTGGGGAACAGTTCGTTAGGGTATAGCCACTGCAGGTTCCCGGGTCCCCCTGAGAAAAACGCGTATACGGCAAACGCCAGCACCACCAGCCATGCGCCCATATCAGGGATTAGCCCCAGCACGGCCAACGCCAGCGTCATCATAATAAAGCTGCCAATCAACAGCGGTCGACGGCCCGCGCTATTGAGCCAGAACATCGGTGGAATACAGCCCAGCATGAAGCACAGGCTGATCACCACGTTACCCAACGCGGCGCTTTTTCCAACACCAAGGCCCAGCAAGCCGACAATCTGCGGGCCGAAAGTATAAATAGCAAACATCGGGATCACCTGACAGGTCCAGATGGCGGCAACAAACAGGACAAATGGAAAGTGACGACGATTAAACAACTGAAGGAAACGCGTCTCCTGCGGCGCCTCTTCGTCGAACACCACCGGTTCGCCGAAGAGTTTGATCATCATCGCTTCACACTCTTTCACCCGACCTTTACGCAGCAGCCAGCGCGGCGATTCAGGAAGATCGAAGCGCCCAATCAGGATCAAAATGCAGGGGATCACCGCGCTGCCCAACATCCAGCGCCATCCGCCCTCAACATCATACAAACAGTAACCGACCAGATCGGCACAGGTGGCGCCGACATACCACATCGCGGCGATAAAACCGATGGAGAAAGCGCGCTGGCGGGTATTGGAGAACTCGGTAATCATCGAGGTAGCAATCGGATAATCGGCACCAATCACAATGCCGATCAGCACGCGCATCACTAACAATTCAACGGGCGAGGAAACAAACATGGTTGCTGCCGATATCACGCCAATGGCGATAATATCGATGATGAACATTTTGCGCCGCCCGACCTTATCGGAAATGTAGCCAAACAGCGACGTCCCCACAAACAGACCGGCGAGCGTGCCGGCCCCCAGCAGACCAATCCACTGTGCGTCCAGTTTCAATGCTGGCGTGAGCTGTTCCAGCGCCACGCCAATCATCACCAGCACATAACCATCCAGAAACGGCCCACCGCTTCCCCACAGCATTATCCGGCGGTGAATAGAGGTAAATTTGATGTCATCAAAGTTCCTGGGCTGCTGCATAGCGACTTCCTGTTTCAACACGGGAAAAGCGTCATCTGTAGGCCGGATAAGGCATTTACGCCGCCATCCGGCATTGGCGCCACATGATTGCCGGATGGCGACGCTACCGCATCTTATCCGGCCTACGGGTGCACAACCTCGTACTTATTAACCGTAGCGAAACTCCACGCCAAATGTCCCACGCGGGTATTCCCACTTTTCCAGCGCTGTATCGAGCCCGAGAATGCGGCACGTTCCGCACTCCAGGCACCCGGCGTAATCAAACCGTACGCTGCCGTCGTCCTGTTTTTTATACAGCCCTGCTGGACAGGCCTTAATCAGCACTTCCAGCGCCTGTTTATCAGGATCGGTTTTGAGAATGATATGCGGGCTGTCTTCATCGACATTGAACTTATTGACGCCCAGTTTGACGTCCACATTGACGGGAGATGTCATAATACGGTCACTCCTTTCAGGCCATCTTTCATCAGGTTGATGAAGCCCACTTTCTTCGCATGGCGCAGGATTTTTTTACGCATTGGCACTGGGGCGGAACCATCCACGGTGAACAGGTCGCGTGCGATACTGACCGCCATTTCGGGATAGGCGGTAAACATGCGCGGGTTATCAAGAAAAGCAGGAAGCTTCTGGTACATACGCATATCGCGCATCGGGCCATCGTCCAGATGCTGACGGTATTCACCCAGCGACTGCTTGCTAAAGTCGTCACGCTTCATCGCTGAAAGCACCGTTTTCGCCGCCGCTTCGCCTGCGGAAATGGCGAGATCCATACCGCGAATGGTAAAGCCGAGGTTCATACACATTCCGGCAGCGTCACCGGCAATCAGCACACCGTCCCCCACCAGTTCAGGCTGCATATTCATACCGGCTTCAGGTACGACGTGCGCGGCATATTCCACCAGCTTGCCACCGGCGATCAGCGGGGCAACCGCCGGATGCTGTTTGAAATCTTCCAGCATTTGCGGGACCGATTTTTTAGCGTCTTTCAGATGATGAAGACCGCAGACCAGTCCCAGAGAAAGGGTTGTTTCATTCGTATAGAGAAAACCACCGCCCATCAATCCATCGGTTGGCGATCCGGCAAACAAACAGGCTGCGCCTTCGTTCCCCTGTAACTGGAAACGATCTTCAATCACCGATTTTGGCAATTCGATCAGCTCTTTTACGCCGACGGCAACATGCGATGCTTCAACGCGCTTTGCCATGCCCAGTTTTTCTGCCAACAAAGAATTCACCCCGTCGGCGAGGATCACCACTTTGGCTTCCAGAATATCGCCGTCGGCTTCCACGCCCACGACTTTACCCTCGCGCTGCACAACGTTATCCACGCGAATACCGGTGATGAGCTGAGCGCCCGCCTCTTCGGCCTGCTCCATCAGCCAGGCGTCAAATTTGCTACGTAAGACGGAATAAGAAACCTGCGACGATGCGGCCTCTTCACCATTGCAATAGTCGATGGTCATCGCCCCTTTGTCGGTCATAAAGGCGAGTTTTTCGTGGGTGATTATGCGTTCAATGGGAGCCTGCTCAGCAAAACCGGGAATGATGCGCTCCAGGCTATGCGCATACATGCGCCCACCGGTGACATTCTTCGCGCCAGCAGAATTGCCGCGCTCGATAACCAGCACCTGTGCACCTTCCCGAGCCAGCACCAGCGCCGCAACCGAACCAGCCAGACCTGCACCCACGATGATGGCATCAAAGATATCTTCGGACATACGTACTCCTGTCAGCGGCAGGATGCCTTCGCATCCTGCCCGAATGGTTTAACGCGCTAAGGCAGCCGTCAGCGCAGGCAGGATCTTCAGCGCATCGCCAACGATGCCGTAATCCGCATACTGGAAAATCGGCGCATTTTTATCTTTGTTAATGGCGAAAATCGTCTGTGCGCCGTTGGCGCCGACCATATGTTGGATCTGCCCGGAGATCCCCACCGCCAGGTACAGTTCAGGCTTGAGCATCAGGTTGGAAATGCCGACGTAGCGTTCGTGCTCCATCCACTTCTCGTTTTCCGCCACCGGACGGGAACAAGCCAACTCAGCGCCAATCGTCTGGCACAGCGCTTCTGCCAGCGAGATATTTTCTTTGCTACCAATACCGCGTCCCACGCTGACCACCAGACGGGCTTTGTCGAGATCGACGCTGTTGCTCTGACGCGCCTGAGTTGCCGTACGGGTCACGGCAACGGACGGATCCTGCCACTGTACGGAATGCATCTCGCCGCGGCGGTTAGTATCCGGTTGCTGCGCGTCAAACGTTCCGCTGCTGAGCGTTACCACGGCAAACGGTGAAGCGATGGTTTCTGCCCCTATCGCCAGGCCGCCGTAAACCATATGTTTGACCGCAGCTTTACCGTCCTGCACGGCGACTGCGCTGGCGTCGTTTGAAACGGCTGCCGACAAGCGAAAACCCAGTTTTGCCGCTAACAGCTTGCCGCGACGCGTATTCGGCAGCAGCACTGCGCCGCCCTCGCTGTGCTGACGAATGGTCTGAGCCATCACATCGGCGTACTCTTCAACCATACGGTCTTCTGGTTTGCCGCTGAGCAACCAGACATGATCTGCACCCAAATGACATGCCGTTGCGCTGTCCGCATCGCTGAGCACAAACGTGTTAACTTTTTCACCTAAAGCCTGCGCACCTTTCATCAGTTCCGGCAGACGAGAAGGGGTATCGCTGAATACCCAGACACTGGAAAATTTGTTCATAACATCCCCTGATAATTAAATGATTTTGCGAAGATTCTCGACAAACGCGGCAATCTGTTCTTCACCGTCACCTTCAATTACAACGCGCTGACGCTCGCGCTGTTTCGGTGCAGCAACCTGCTGTGCGGAATACGCCTGCACGCTGTTCAGCCCAATGTCTGCAGGCGACCAAACCTGAACCGGTTTTTTCGCCGCGCCAAGAATGGCTTTCATGGAAGGGATTTGAGGGGTGTTGATATCCGTTGAGACCGCGATCACCGCCGGGAGCGGGATACTCAGGGTTTCAACTTCATCTTCCAGTTCACGCTCTACCGTCAGAGTGCTGTCGGTAAGAGAGAGGATTTTACTCACGCCATTTATCGCCGGCACGTCCAGCATTTCGCCCACCAGCAGACCAACCTGCTGAGCATAAAGATCGGAAGAACCGTCGCCGCAAATAAGCAGATCAAAACCGGATTTTTGCACGGCGGCAGCCAGCGCAGTGGCAGTTTGTTGCGGCAGCGCCTGTTCAAATTGATCGTCAATGACAACAATCAGTTCATCAGGGCCACGGGAAAGCACATCTTTGCGCCCTTTTGCATTGGTCAGCGCTTTGCCTCCGACGCTCATGGCCACAACCTGAGCCTCTCCCACCTGCTGTTTTAACTGGCAAGCCGCTTCGATCGCATTCAGATCATATTGGCTGATTTTGCCATCCGCTTTGCTGAAATCGAGTGTTCCATCAGCATTATTAATCGCAATATCCTGCTCATCAGGTACGCATTTGTAGCAAGTAATTATCTTCATTGCATCTCCAGAAATCATGAAGGAAACGTATTTATATCGGCGGTGTTAAATACAGATATCACGCTCTTTAATTCGGAAATAAAACCTTAATCACCAATATTGAAAATGTCACACATTGAAATTCGTAACTTTCAATAGTGTTACATGCCTCACCAATATTGAAAGAATCACGTCAAATATGAAAATTTTCAATATTGTCTGCTGGTTCAACAATATTGAACGACAGTCACTTAAAAAAGTTAAAAAACCAATGCCAACATTATGATTAATAAAGAAATAATATAGATTTCCAGACAAAATAACCAGCATAGAAAAGTGTGATGCAGATAACAGAACCACCCGAAATGAATACTCATTATGAGTTACTCACTGAGGCGCTCCCAGAGGTTAAAAGTTAACAACAAATCATTAATAATAAATAAACAAACGTTCACGCACGGGCTCGCTAAATAAATTTCGTTTTCACACTGGAATTCACTTATGAAAAATGAAAAGAGAAAATCGGGAATTGAACCGAAGGTTTTTTTTCCGCCATTAATAATAGTTGGAATACTTTGTTGGCTAACAGTAAGAGATCTCGATGCCGCTAACGTCGTTATTAATGCGGTATTCAGTTATGTCACCAATGTCTGGGGCTGGGCATTTGAATGGTATATGGTCGTCATGCTAGGCGGTTGGTTCTGGCTGGTTTTTGGCCCGTATGCCAAAAAGAAATTAGGCGACGAAAAACCGGAGTTTAGTACCGCCAGCTGGATCTTTATGATGTTCGCCTCCTGTACATCCGCCGCGGTGCTGTTCTGGGGTTCCATCGAGATCTACTACTATATCTCTACCCCGCCGTTCGCCCTGGCGCCCAATTCCACTGGCGCGAAAGAGATAGGCCTGGCATACAGCCTGTTCCACTGGGGGCCGTTGCCGTGGGCAACCTACAGCTTCCTCTCCGTTGCCTTCGCCTACTTCTTCTTTGTGCGCAAGATGGATGTGATCCGTCCCAGCTCCACGCTGGTACCGTTAGTGGGCGAAAAGCATGCAAAAGGGCTGTTCGGCACCATCGTTGATAACTTCTACCTGGTGGCGCTGATTTTTGCGATGGGTACCAGCCTCGGTCTGGCGACGCCGCTGGTAACCGAGTGTATGCAATGGCTGTTCGGTATTCCGCATACGCTGCAATTAGATGCCATTATCATTACCTGCTGGATCATTCTGAACGCCATTTGCGTAGCCTGCGGCCTGCAAAAAGGGGTCAGAATCGCCAGCGACGTGCGTAGCTACCTGAGCTTCCTGATGCTGGGCTGGGTGTTTATCGTCAGCGGCGCCAGCTTCATCATGAACTACTTCACCGACTCGGTCGGCATGCTGCTGATGTATCTGCCGCGCATGCTGTTCTATACCGATGCCATCGGCAAAGGCGGCTTCCCGCAGGGCTGGACTGTTTTCTACTGGGCATGGTGGGTCATTTACGCCATCCAGATGAGTATCTTCCTGGCGCGTATTTCTCGTGGTCGTACCGTACGTGAACTGTGCTTTGGGATGGTGCTGGGCCTGACCGCTTCCACCTGGATCCTGTGGACAGTCCTTGGCAGCAATACCCTACTGCTGATGGATAAAAACATTCTCAACATCCCGCAGCTGATTGAACAACACGGCGTGGCGCGCGCCATTATCGAAACCTGGGCGGCCTTGCCATTCAGCACCGCCACCATGTGGGGCTTCTTTATCCTCTGCTTTATTGCCACCGTCACGCTAATTAACGCCTGCTCCTACACCCTGGCGATGTCCACCTGTCGCGAAGTTCGTGATGGTGAAGAACCGCCGCTGTTGGTACGTATCGGTTGGTCCGTTCTGGTCGGCGTCATCGGCATCGTTCTGCTGGCGCTGGGTGGGCTGAAGCCCATTCAGACCGCAATTATCGCCGGAGGATGTCCGCTGTTCTTCGTCAACATCATGGTGACGCTGTCCTTTATTAAAGACGCCAAAGTGCACTGGAAAGACAAGTAATTCTTATTAACCCAATTGATCAAGAGGCTGAAAGATGGATTTCAACTTAAATGACGAGCAGGAGCTGTTTGTCGCCGGTATTCGTGAACTGATGGCCAGTGAGAACTGGGAAGCTTATTTTGCCGAGTGCGATCGCGACAGCGTCTACCCTGAGCGTTTTGTAAAAGCACTGGCGGATATGGGCATCGATAGCCTGTTGATTCCGGAAGAACACGGCGGGCTGGAAGCCGGTTTTGTCACCGTTGCCGCCGTCTGGATGGAACTCGGACGTCTTGGCGCACCGACTTACGTGTTGTACCAATTACCTGGCGGTTTTAACACTTTTCTGCGTGAAGGTACTCAAGAGCAAATTGATAAAATCATGGCGTTCCAGGGAACCGGTAAGCAGATGTGGAACTCTGCGATCACCGAACCGGGAGCGGGATCGGATGTTGGTAGCCTGAAAACCACTTATACACGTAAAAATGGTAAGGTTTATCTTAATGGCAGTAAGTGCTTTATCACCAGTAGCGCCTATACCCCGTACATCGTGGTGATGGCGAGAGATGGCGCATCGCCGGATAAACCTGTTTATACCGAGTGGTTCGTTGACATGAGCAAAGCGGGTATCAAGGTCAACAAACTGGAGAAACTCGGTCTGCGTATGGATAGCTGCTGTGAAATCACCTTTGATGACGTTGAACTGGACGAGAAAGACATGTTCGGTCGGGAAGGTAATGGCTTCAATCGTGTGAAAGAAGAGTTTGACCATGAACGCTTCCTCGTCGCACTGACCAACTACGGTACGGCAATGTGCGCGTTTGAAGACGCCGCGCGCTACGCCAACCAACGCGTACAGTTTGGCGAAACGATCGGCCGTTTCCAGCTGATTCAGGAGAAGTTTGCGCATATGGCGATCAAACTGAACTCCATGAAAAACATGCTGCTGGAAGCCGCATGGAAAGCGGATAACGGCACTATTACTTCGGGCGATGCGGCCATGTGCAAATACTTCTGCGCCAACGCGGCATTTGAAGTGGTAGACACCGCCATGCAGGTGCTGGGTGGCGTGGGTATCGCGGGTAACCATCGCATCACGCGCTTCTGGCGTGACCTGCGCGTTGACCGTGTTTCTGGTGGTTCTGACGAAATGCAGATCCTGACGTTGGGTCGTGCGGTATTGAAGCAATACCGTTAATCGACCCCTTGTAGGCCTGATAAGACGCTCGCGTCGCCATCAGGCAATTATGCCGGATGGCGCTGTGCTTATCCGGCCTACATACCGCAAAAAAATGCCAGGAGCAAAATTATGGATCACTTACCAATGCCAACCTTTGGCCCACTTGCCGGGGTACGAGTTGTCTTTTCAGGGATCGAAATTGCCGGTCCGTTCGCCGGACAGATGTTCGCCGAATGGGGGGCTGAGGTTATCTGGATTGAAAACGTTGCGTGGGCCGATACCATCCGCGTACAGCCTAACTATCCGCAGCTCTCACGTCGTAACCTGCACGCCCTGTCGCTCAATATTTTCAAAGATGAAGGTCGGGAAGCGTTTCTGAAGCTTATGGAAACCACCGATATCTTCATTGAAGCCAGTAAAGGCCCGGCCTTTGCCCGTCGCGGCATTACCGATGAAGTGCTGTGGGAACATAACCCGAAACTGGTTATCGCCCACCTTTCCGGCTTCGGCCAGTTTGGTACCGAGGAGTACACCAATCTTCCGGCTTACAACACCATCGCGCAGGCGTTCAGCGGCTATCTGATTCAAAACGGTGACGTTGATCAGCCGATGCCTGCCTTCCCGTACACCGCCGATTACTTCTCCGGGATGACCGCAACGACAGCGGCGCTGGCTGCCCTGCACAAAGTACGCGAAACGGGCAAAGGTGAAAGCATTGATATCGCCATGTACGAGGTGATGTTGCGCATGGGCCAGTATTTCATGATGGATTACTTTAACGGCGGCGAAATTTGCCCACGCATGACCAAAGGCAAAGACCCGTATTACGCTGGCTGCGGCCTGTATAAATGCGCCGATGGTTACATCGTCATGGAGCTGGTCGGCATCACGCAAATCAACGAGTGCTTCAAAGATATTGGCCTCGCCCACATTCTTGGCACACCGGAAGTCCCGGAAGGTACCCAGCTTATCCATCGCGTGGAATGCCCTTACGGCCCGCTCGTGGAAGAGAAACTGGACGCGTGGCTGGCAACACACACCATCGCCGAAGTCCAGGCGCGCTTTGCTGAGCTGAATATCGCCTGCGCGAAGGTGCTGACCATTCCGGAACTGGAAGGCAACCCGCAGTACGTTGCCCGTGAATCGATTACTCAGTGGCAAACAATGGATGGCCGCACCTGCAAAGGGCCAAACATCATGCCGAAATTTAAAAACAACCCGGGGAAAATCTGGCGTGGCATGCCGTCACACGGCATGGATACCGCCGCCATTCTGAAAAATATTGGATATAGCGAAGCAGACATAAATGAGCTGGTCGGCAAAGGCCTGGCCAGAGTTGAGGAATAAACGCGACGCGCTGACCCGCGAGTGGGTTAGCGCTCACGCCTGATTTCAGTGGATAAAGCAATATGGATATCGTTGGCGGACAAAACTTACGTCTGATGTGGGACGACCTGGCCGGGGTGTATGGAGATAAAACGGCGTTAATTTTCGAATCCTGCGAAGGAAACGTTCGGCAATTTAGCTATGCCTCGCTCAATGAAGAGATTAACCGCACGGCAAACCTGTTCCATTCTTTAGGGATCCGCAAGGGCGATAAGGTCGCATTGCATCTGGATAACTGTCCGGAATTCATTTTTTGCTGGTTTGGGCTGGCAAAAATTGGCGCCATTATGGTGCCGATTAATGCCCGCTTGCTGGGCGAAGAAAGCGCCTGGATCCTGCAAAACAGCCAGGTAAGCCTGCTGGTCACCAGCGCCCAGTTTTATCCTATGTACCGCCAGATACGGCTGGAAAATACCACACCGCTTAATCATATCTGTCTGATTGGCGAGCAACTTCCGGTTGAGGACGGCGTGAGCCACTTTACCCAACTGCAATCCCGTCAGTCCGCCACGCTGTGCTATACACCTGCGTTATCCACTGACGATACGGCGGAAATTCTGTTTACCTCTGGCACCACCTCACGGCCTAAAGGGGTGGTGATTACCCACTACAATCTGCGATTTGCCGGCTACTACACTTCCTGGCAAATCGCCCTGCGCGATGATGACGTCTACATGACGGTAATGCCCGCTTTTCATATCGACTGTCAGTGTACGGCAGCCATGGCGGCATTCTCCGCAGGCAGCACCTTTGTGCTGTTGGAAAAGTACAGCGCCAGGGCATTTTGGGATCAGGTACGTAGATACCAGGCGACGGTCACCGAATGCATTCCGATGATGATCCGAACGCTGATGGTTCAACCCGCAGCGCCAACGGACAGACAGCATCGCCTGCGCGAAGTGATGTTCTATCTCAATTTATCCGAGCAGGAAAAAGACGCCTTTACCGAACGTTTTGGCGTCAGGCTGCTGACCTCCTACGGTATGACCGAAACCATCGTCGGCATTATTGGCGATCGCCCCGGAGACAAACGGCGTTGGCCCTCTATTGGCCGCGTGGGTTTTAGCTATGAAGCCGAAATCCGTGACGATCGCAACCGTCCCCTGCCCGCCGGAGAAATTGGCGAAATCTGCATCAAAGGCGTGCCGGGCAAAACCATCTTCAAAGAGTACTATGCCCAGCCGGAGGCTACCGCCAAAGCGCTGGAAGCTGAGGGTTGGTTACATACCGGAGATTCGGGTTACCAGGATGCGGACGGTTTTTTTTATTTCGTCGACAGGCGCTGCAACATGATTAAACGCGGCGGAGAAAATGTCTCCTGCGTCGAGCTGGAAAATATTATTTCTGCGCATCCGAAAATTCAGGACATTGTGGTTGTCGGTATTAAAGATTCAATCCGTGATGAAGCCATTAAAGCGTTTATCGTCCTTAATGAAGGTGAAACATTAAGCGAAGCCGAGTTCTTCAGCTTCTGCGAAAACAATATGGCGAAATTCAAGGTTCCCTCTTTTATGGAGATAAGAACCGACCTGCCGCGCAATTGTTCAGGAAAAATAATCAAAAAAAATCTGAAATAACCCTCCCGGTAGGAATTCCTCCTGCCGGGAAATCTATTTATCTGGAGATGAACTATGAGTGAATCATTACATCTGACCCGTAACGGCCCGATCCTGGAAATTACCCTCGACCGGCCTAAAGCCAATGCCATTGATGCCAAAACCAGCTTTGCCATGGGTGAAGCGTTTCTTAATTTTCGTGATGACCCGGAATTACGCGTAGCGATAATCACCGGCAGCGGCGAGAAATTCTTTTCTGCGGGCTGGGACTTAAAAGCGGCAGCTGAAGGTGAAGCGCCGGATGCCGATTTTGGCCCAGGCGGCTTTGCCGGTTTAACCGAAATTTTCGACCTCGATAAACCGGTCATCGCTGCGGTAAACGGCTATGCGTTTGGCGGTGGTTTTGAATTGGCGCTGGCGGCGGATTTTATCGTCTGCGCGGAAAATGCCAGCTTCGCGCTACCGGAAGCCAAGCTCGGGATCGTGCCTGACAGCGGCGGCGTTCTGCGTCTGCCGAAGCTACTGCCACCGGCTATCGTCAACGAAATGGTGATGACAGGCAGACGAATGAGCGCCGAAGAAGCGCTACGTTGGGGTATCGTCAACCGCGTTGTCAGCCAGAGCGAACTGATGGATAGCGCGCGCGAACTGGCGCAGCAGCTGGTGAATAGCGCCCCGCTGGCGATCGCCGCGCTGAAAGAGATTTATCGTGCGACCAGCGAAATGCCGGTGGAAGAAGGCTACCGTTACATCCGCAGCGGTGTGCTGAAGCACTATCCGTCGGTGCTGCACTCGGAAGATGCGCTGGAAGGACCACAGGCATTTGCGGAAAAACGCGATCCGGTGTGGAAAGGACGCTGATAACCGATGAGCTATTACGCCTTTGAAGGCCTGATTCCGGTAGTACATCCAGAGGCGTATGTTCATCCCAGCGCCGTGTTGATTGGTGATGTGATCGTGGGGGCTGGCGTTTACGTCGGCCCACATGCCTCACTGCGCGGTGACTATGGTCGCCTGATTCTGGAGGCAGGTTCTAACTTGCAGGATGGCTGCATCATGCACGGTTATTGCGACACTGACACCATCGTGCATGAGAATGGGCATATCGGCCATGGCGCAATCCTGCACGGTTGCGTGGTGGGCAGGGACGCGCTGATCGGCATGAACAGCGTGATTATGGACGGTGCGGTGATTGGCGAAGAGAGCATTGTCGCCGCCATGAGCTTTGTCAAAGCCGGCTTTCAGGGGGAGGCAAGGCAACTGCTGGTCGGTTCACCTGCTCGCGTACTGCGCGAAGTCACGGATCAGGAGCAGCACTGGAAACGGCTGAACACCAAAGAGTATCAGGATCTTGCGGTCCGCTGCCGGGCAGGTTTACGCGAAACACAGCCATTAACGCAGGTCGAAAAAAACCGGCCGCGCCTGCAAGGCACGACAGATGTGAAACCGAAATCGGCCCAGTAATCTATGCCGGATGCGCTGACGCTTATCCGGCCTACGCGTCAATCACCGTTTATACCGCCATCAGGCAAACTGACAATTAGCGACGCATACTCTTGGAGAGCATCATCTGCCATTTCTGCTCACGGTTGAGCTCTGTTGGGGGAACGGCAGACAGCCGCGGCGTTTTCGCCACACTCACCTTTTTTTCCTGCAAATTGTGGCTCAATCGGTTGTAGAGGTGAGAATCAATACTGATGACTTTTACCAGACGCTGGCACTGGCAGCCCCGGCCTGCAATCTGATTAGGGATCATCTTAACTTCACAAACAATTTCTCCCACTTCCGACAGAATATAAGAGAGAGTATTAATTGCTTTGCAGTGCTCAATATCAAAATGGCGGGAAATTTCCTTTGCGGTGATCCAACGATCCTCAGCCATCATCCAGTCAGCAATTAACAAATAAAGCGGTCTTTCAACATATTTTTCACACATAAGCACACCATTTCACAAATTAAAAATCTGGCTACGGCCTGTCCAAATTAATAAAAACTAAGCCATATTAAAATTGTGGATATAAAGGATAGTATGCGACTTGAATGTTGATTAGTGTGAGCTATATCGTGCTTATTACATTGAAAATGTGGTTATGAAAGTGCATTTGGCCAGGAATGACCTTACGCGAATTTAAAAAAGGGTTTCTTTACAGAAACCCTTTCAAGATTATATTGCAGGTCAGGTTAACACAATTATCACCGAACCTATTTTTTATGACTTTTTGATCTGTGCGTGCATTTCCTGCACAGAGGTCACCTTCTCAGTGGCATCGGCATTCAGCGCCATCGCCGTCGCGAAACCGCCGTTCAGGGTAGTGTCATAATGCACTTTGTACTGCAGTGCGCTGCGGCGAATCAGCTTGGAGTCTTCAATCGCCTGACGCCCTTCGGTGGTGTTGATGATGTAAGTGTACTCGCCATTCTTGATACGGTCCTGAATGTGCGGACGCCCTTCATGCACCTTGTTCACCAGACGTGGATTGATACCCGCTTCGCCCAGCACAATCGCCGTGCCGTGCGTCGCATCCAGCTCAAAACCAAACTTCAGCAGCTTCGCCGCCAGGTCAACCACGCGCTCTTTATCGCCTTCGCGAACGGAGAGCAGTGCACGACCCTGTTTTTTCATGGTGGAGCTGCTGCCCAGCTGTGCCTTAGCGAACGCTTCTGCGAAGGTACGCCCCACGCCCATCACTTCCCCGGTAGAGCGCATTTCCGGCCCTAACAGCGGGTCAACGCCCGGGAACTTGTTGAACGGCAGCACCACTTCTTTTACCGAGTAGTACGGCGGGATAACTTCCTTGGTGACGCCCTGCTGTGCCAGCGTTTTTCCGACCATTACGCGTGCCGCGACTTTTGCAAGCGCAACACCCGTTGCTTTGGAGACGAATGGAACGGTACGTGCCGCACGCGGGTTCACTTCAATCAGGTAAACTTCGTTATTCTTCACCGCAAACTGGACGTTCATCAGACCGCGAACCTGCAGTTCGAAGGCCAGTTTCTGCACCTGCTGGCGCATTACATCCTGAATTTCCTGGCTCAGCGTGTACGCAGGCAGAGAACATGCGGAGTCACCGGAGTGTACGCCCGCCTGTTCGATGTGCTCCATAATGCCGCCAATCAGCACCATTTCGCCGTCGCAGATAGCATCGACATCCACTTCAACTGCATCATCAAGGAAACGGTCCAGCAGTACCGGCGCATCGTTAGAAACGCTGACCGCAGTCTGGAAGTAGCGACGCAGGTCGGCTTCGTCATAGACGATTTCCATCGCGCGGCCGCCGAGAACGTAGGATGGACGCACCACCAGCGGGTAACCAATCTCTTTTGCCTTCTCAACAGCCTGTTCAATGGCCGTTACGGTGGCGTTCGCCGGTTGCTTCAGCTTCAGACGGTCAACCGCGTGCTGGAAGCGCTCACGGTCTTCCGCACGGTCGATGGCATCCGGGCTGGTACCGATTACCGGCACGCCTGCGGCTTCCAGCGCGCGCGCCAGCTTCAGCGGAGTCTGACCGCCGTACTGCACGATAACGCCTTTCGGCTTCTCGATGCGCACGATTTCCAGCACGTCTTCCAGCGTTACCGGCTCAAAGTACAGACGGTCGGAGGTGTCGTAGTCGGTAGAGACGGTTTCCGGGTTACAGTTGACCATGATGGTTTCATAACCGTCTTCGCGCAGCGCCAGCGAGGCGTGTACGCAGCAGTAGTCAAATTCGATCCCCTGGCCGATACGGTTTGGACCGCCGCCCAACACCATGATTTTATCACGGTCGACGGACGGATTTGCTTCACACTCATCTTCATAAGTGGAGTACATGTAAGCAGTGTCGGTGGCAAATTCTGCCGCGCAGGTATCCACGCGCTTATAGACCGGGTGCAGGTTGTACTGGTCGCGCAGCTTGCGGATTTCCGCTTCGCGAACGCCGGCCAGTTTCGCCAGACGCGCATCAGCGAAACCTTTACGCTTCAGTACGCGCAGGAAGTCAGCGTCGAGGCCGTTGATGCCAAGGTCGGCTACTTTTTCTTCCAGGCGCACCAGCTCTTCAATTTGTACCAGGAACCAGCGGTCGATGTTGGTCAGGTTGAACACGCCGTCGACGGACAGGCCAGCACGGAAGGCATCGGCGATATACCAGATACGCTCAGCGCCCGCGTCTTTCAGCTCGCGGCGAATTTTGGTCAGCGCTTCAGGGTCGTCCAGGCTGACTTTCGGGTCGAAGCCGGTCGCGCCGACTTCCAGACCGCGCAGCGCTTTCTGCAGCGATTCCTGCTGGGTACGGCCAATCGCCATCACTTCGCCGACAGATTTCATCTGCGTGGTCAGACGGTCGTTAGCACCGGCGAATTTCTCGAAGTTGAAGCGTGGAATCTTGGTCACAACGTAGTCGATGGACGGCTCAAACGAAGCCGGAGTACGGCCGCCGGTGATGTCGTTCATCAGTTCGTCGAGGGTATATCCAACAGCCAGTTTGGCGGCAACTTTCGCAATCGGGAAACCGGTGGCTTTAGAGGCCAGCGCCGAGGAGCGGGATACGCGCGGGTTCATCTCGATGACAATCAGGCGACCGTTTTTCGGGTTTACCGCAAACTGGACGTTAGAACCGCCGGTTTCCACGCCGATTTCACGCAGTACCGCCATCGAGGCGTTACGCATGATTTGATATTCTTTATCAGTCAGCGTCTGGGCAGGTGCTACGGTGATGGAGTCACCGGTATGGATGCCCATCGCATCAAAGTTTTCGATGGAGCAGACGATGATGCAGTTGTCGTTTTTATCACGCACCACTTCCATCTCGTACTCTTTCCAGCCAATCAGCGATTCATCAATCAGCAGCTCGTTGGTTGGGGAAAGGTCCAGACCGCGTTCGCAGATTTCTTCGAACTCTTCGCGGTTGTAGGCGATACCGCCACCGGTGCCGCCCATGGTGAAGCTAGGACGGATAATGCACGGGAAGCCAACGTCAGCGGCAACCGCCAGCGCTTCTTCCATGGTGTGAGCGATGCCTGAACGCGCGGTGTCGAGACCAATCTTCTTCATCGCGATGTCGAAGCGACGACGGTCTTCCGCTTTATCAATAGCATCCGCCGTCGCGCCAATCATGGTCACGCCGAACTCAGCCAGTACGCCCTGGCGTTCCAGTTCCAGTGCGCAGTTCAGCGCGGTCTGGCCGCCCATGGTTGGCAGCACCGCGTCCGGGCGTTCTTTCTCAATAATTTTGCGTACTACTTCCCAGTGAATCGGCTCGATGTAGGTGGCATCGGCCATTTCCGGGTCGGTCATGATGGTCGCAGGGTTAGAGTTCACCAGAATGACGCGGTAGCCCTCTTCACGCAGCGCTTTACACGCCTGGGCGCCGGAATAGTCAAACTCACACGCCTGACCGATAACAATCGGACCCGCGCCCAGAATCAGGATACTTTTTATGTCTGTACGTTTTGGCATGGCTCTTTTACTCCTGATTATTTCGCGGACTGACGGTATTGCTCAATTAACTCGATAAAGTGGTCGAACAGCGGTGCAGCGTCGTGCGGACCCGGACTCGCTTCAGGGTGCCCCTGGAAGCTGAACGCCGGTTTGTCGGTACGATGAATCCCCTGCAAGGTGCCGTCGAACAGTGACTTGTGGGTCACGCGCAGGTTGGCAGGCATGGAGGCTTCATCTACAGCAAAACCGTGGTTCTGCGCGGTGATCATCACGGTGTTGTTATCAATATCTTTTACCGGATGGTTGCCGCCATGGTGGCCGAACTTCATCTTAATGGTCTTCGCACCGCTCGCCAGCGCCAGCAGCTGATGGCCGAGGCAGATACCAAATACCGGAATATCGGTTTCGAGGAATTTCTGAATCGCGGTAATCGCGTAGTCGCACGGCGCCGGGTCGCCAGGGCCGTTGGACAGGAAGATACCGTCCGGATTCATCTTCAGAACGTCTTCTGCTGAGGTTTTCGCCGGTACAACCGTCAGGCGGCAGCCGCGGTCCGCTAACATACGCAGAATGTTACGTTTAGCACCGAAATCGTACGCCACAACGTGGAACGGCAGTTCATCGGTAGATTTGGCTTCCGGCAGGTCACCGGCCAGCGTCCAGCTACCTTGCGTCCAGCTATACGGCTCCGCAGTGGTGACTTCTTTCGCCAGGTCCATACCGTTCAGGCCAGGGAAAGCTTTTGCTTTTTCCAATGCCAGCGCCGCATCCGGGTTATCACCCGCGATGATGCAGCCGTTCTGTGCACCCTTTTCACGCAGCAAACGCGTCAGCTTACGGGTATCGATATCAGCAATCGCCACAATGTTATGGCGCTTCAGGTAAGAAGAGAGGTCTTCGGTATCGCGGAAGTTGCTGGCAATCAGCGGCAGGTCGCGGATGACCAGGCCTTGCGCATGTACCTGTGAAGATTCTGCATCGGCTTCATTGGTGCCGACATTACCGATATGAGGATAAGTAAGAGTGACGATTTGGCGGGAATAGGAAGGATCAGTGAGGATTTCTTGATAACCGGTCATTGAAGTATTGAAAACGACTTCCCCAACCGCCGAACCTGTTGCCCCTATGGCCCGACCGTGAAACTGGGTTCCGTCTTCCAGAACCAATAGCGCTGACTTAATCAAAACACCCTCCAAAGAATATTCACTCACTTTATTTGCATATTAATTCATTAACACCTCATGAATCAATGCAAATTTGCTTACCTATGGATTTCTGGCAAACGGCGGCATTCTAGAGATAGCCCACGTAAAAGTCTACCCAAAAGGACATTTTTTATTATTATTTTGCGCCATTGACGAATTAACCCGCCTCCAGGCATCAAAAAGATCAACTAACTTAGAGTGGAAAACGCTTGCGGAGCAGGAAGAGTATTAAATCTCAGAAACAAGAGACAAAAAGTAGACCAAATGGTCAAAATTTACATTTAACCAACACAAAAAGACAATAAAACTTATAAAAATAAGATATTAAATTCAAAATAAACTTGAAATAGATAAAATAAAGGGCAATAAAATATTGCCCCATGTAATCAAATAATTACGACTACAATAACCACATCACGAAGGGTAAAAAACCTTACAAATTGCGTAAATCAAGCACATCTCGCATATCAAAAAGACCATTTGATTTAGATTTCAGCCAAACCGCCGATCTTACGGCACCGTTGGCGAATGTCATACGGCTGGACGCTTTATGCGTGATCTCAATACGCTCGCCAATATCGGCGAACATCGCGGTATGTTCCCCGACGATATCCCCCGCTCGCACCGTGGCAAAACCAATCGTGCCCGGTACGCGCTCGCCGGTGTAACCCTCACGGGAATAGACTGCGCAGTCTTTCAGATCTTTATCCAGCGCCCCGGCAATCGCCTCGCCCATCGCCAGCGCAGTGCCTGACGGCGCATCCACTTTGTGGCGGTGATGCGCTTCAATAATCTCTATATCGGTGTAATCACCCATCACTTTCGCCGCTTTCTCCAGCAGCTTCAGCATGACGTTGACGCCGACGCTAAAGTTAGCGGCGAAGACGATGCCAATATCCTGCGCGGCATCGCGAATAGCCTGTTTTCCCGCCTCATCAAAGCCGGTGGTGCCAATTACCATCCCTTTCCCATGCTGGCGGCAAAACGCCAGATGCGCCAGCGTGCCTTCCGGGCGGGTAAAATCGATGAAAACATCGAAATCATCTTTCACCGCTTCAAGGCTACTTTGTACCGTAACGCCCGTTTTCCCGGCTCCGGCTAACTCTCCGGCATCGCTTCCCAGTAAGGAAGAGCCTTCGCGCTCCAGCGCCGCGCCAAGCTGTACGCCATCCATGCCAAGAGTGGCCTGAATCAACTGACGCCCCATGCGTCCACCGGCTCCCGCGATGGCAACGCGGATTTGTACATCATGCATAGCTATTCTCTTTTGTTAATTTTACGTGAATCGTTTTCAGATTAACCAGCGTATCGCTGCGCCGCCAGCCGAAAACGTCGATAATTAGAATTTAATGATAAACAGGGAAAGATATCAGTAAAAGGTATGACGCCACGGAATAAGCAGCGTCATATCGTTATATAACGCGGAAATCAGGGGGCCAGTGCCAGAACGTGCGCCACCCACTGCTGGAACCCCTCGACATTCAGCCCCAGTGCCACCTGGGCATTAGCGGGTTGCCCCAGCCGCCCTTCGATATCTACTACCGTTGTGCCAGAGGTATATTTCCCCTGCGTTTCAACGGCGACAAAACAGCGCTTGAGCGTAAAGAGATCCGGGCGCACCAGCCAGGCAATCGCACAGAGATCGTGCATTCGCAGCCCCGTATTCATGCTACCGCTACGGTAGTGACTGAACAGCGCATGCAGCATTTTTCCCGTCTGGTTAAGCTGAGGTAACGTCGCCAGATACTCCGGCGCAAGCATCGCCTGGTTGGTCACGTCCAGCCCGCACATTACAATCTCCAGCCCGCTATGGAAGACTTTCGCGGCAGCCTCGGGATCGATAGCAATATTAAACTCGGCGTTGGGTGTGAAGTTCCCGCGCCCGGCAGAACCGCCCATAATCACCAGGCGCTTAATGTTAAATACGCATTCAGGATAATGAGTCAGCAGCAGCGCAATGTTGGTCAGCGGGCCAATTGCCACCAGCGTCACGGGCTGTGAGGCATGCATCAGCGCATCGCGAATCGCCTGGAAGGCGGGTTTTGCCATCGCCTGGCGATCGTGCTCGACAAAATCATACCCTTCCATACCGGACTCGCCGTGCACGGAAGCGGCATCACGCAGCGGCCGCACCAGCGGCATCGATGCTCCCTGCGCCAGTGGAACATCCGCATTCCAGAAGTGCAGCAGTTGCAACGCATTACGGGTGGTTTTTTCCACCGACACATTGCCTGCTACCGTGGTCATCAGTTGCAGATCCAGCTCAGGGGCAAACAGCGCGGCGGCAATGGCGGCGGCATCATCAATGCCGGGATCGGTATCAAGAATGATCGGTAAGCGCATGGTTTCTCCATAAAAAAATGCCAGACGTTGAGTCTGGCATCTTCTCATAGTCGTAACCGGAAAGACTTACTCTACTTCACGAACATCCACACGCAGCTCTTTCGGCACTTCGAAAACGATGTTCTCTTCGCGGCCTTCCAGCGGAATAGCTTCCCCACCGCCAAGTTCCTGCAGACGAGCAATCACGTTTTGCACCAGGATATCCGGCGCCGAGGCTCCGGCCGTCACGCCTACGCACTTCGCCTCTTTCACCCACGCTTCCTGGATGTCGGTCGCATCGTCAATCAAATACGCCGCTTTCCCCATTCGCTGTGCCAGTTCAGCCAGACGGTTGGAGTTAGAGGAGTTCTTCGAGCCGACCACCAGCACCACATCGGCCTGTTCCGCCAGCGCACGGACCGCTTCCTGACGGTTGGTGGTGGCATAACAGATATCATCTTTGCGCGGCCCGACAATTTTCGGGAAGCGTTGGCGCAGCGCGTCAATGACGTCAGAGGTGTCATCAACGGAGAGCGTGGTCTGCGTCATGAAAGATAATTTTCCTTCATTTTTCACATTCAGTTTCAGCACATCTTCCGGTGATTCAACCAGGTACATTCCCCCTTGCGGGTTGCTGTACTGGCCCATCGTGCCTTCGACTTCCGGGTGACCGGCGTGACCAATCAGAATGGATTCTTCGCCACGACGGCTGGCGCGGGCGACTTCCATATGTACTTTGGTCACCAGCGGGCAGGTTGCATCAAAAACCGTGAGGTCGCGGCCTTTGGCTTCGTTACGCACCGCCTGAGACACGCCGTGGGCAGAGAAGATCAGGATCGCACCGTCCGGCACTTCACTGATTTGCTCGATAAAAATAGCCCCGCGCTCGCGCAGGCTATCCACCACATAACGGTTATGCACCACTTCATGACGGACATAAATCGGCGCGCCGTAAATAGCCAGCGCGTTTTCGACAATGCTGATAGCGCGGTCTACGCCAGCGCAAAAACCGCGCGGGTTGGCCAACAGGATCTGCATTTTACGCCTCCAGTGCCGGTTCGACTTCCAGCACTTCAATATCAAAATGAACGGTATGCCCAGCCAGCGGATGGTTGAAATCAACCGTGATCGAGTCACCGTTGATTTCGCGGATAACACCTGGCATCTCACTGCCGTCCATTGCGGTAAAGAGCATGATAGCGCCAATTTCTGGCTCGCCCGCGTCCATAAATTCCCGACGCGAGAAATACTGAATTAAGTCCGGACTTGATACGCCAAAGGCGGCATCCGGCTCCAGAGCAAAGGTGGTTTTATCGCCTTCTTTTAGCCCCAGCAGGTGTTGCTCCAGTCCTTCAGACAGAGAACCGTCGCCCAGGCGAAACAGCGCAGGCTTGCCGTTATTGCGGGTTGACTCTGCGGTGGAGCCATCGTCGAGCTTAAGGGTGAAGTGCACCAGCACCGCACTGTTACTCTGTACTGATTTAGACATGCAGGTTGCTCTTTAAAATTGCTGCCGCCTGTCTGCCCGGTGGCGCTACGCTTACCGGGCCTACAAGGATCGCAGTAAATTGTAGGCCGGATTAGCATAGCGCCATCCGGCATTTTTTTATGCGGCTTTTTTCTCTTTCGACGGCAAGAAGCCTTCGAGAACAATCAATGCCGCCCCGATACAGATAGCTGTATCGGCCAGATTGAAGGTCGCGAAATGCCAGTCGCCGACGTAAAAGTCAATCATATCAACTACGAAGCCGTGCCACAGGCGATCGAACAGGTTGCCCAGCGCACCGCCAATGATTAACGCATACGCGATGTTATTCAGCTTCTGCGTCGCCTTCGAGCGATACATCATCACCATCAGGATGACGCAAATACCGATGGCAATACCGGCAAAGAACCAACGTTGCCAGCCACCGCTGTCGGCTAAGAAGCTAAACGCCGCGCCATAATTACGCGCGTAGTGCAGATTAAGCGACGGAAACAGCGACACCGTATCCCCCAGAGCAAAGTTCTGGAGGATCAGGTATTTGCTGCCTAAATCGATAATCAGCACGACTACCACCAGCCACAGCCAGCGTAGTCCTGTTGAACAGAGAGGCTTACTCATCAGGCAAACTTACGTTGTTCGCCATCACCGGCGATGTTGCTGACACAGCGTCCGCAGATATCTGCATGTTCCGCCACCTGGCCGACGTCGGTAGTGTAATGCCAGCAGCGCGGGCATTTCTCACCTTCGGCTTTGCTCAGTACGATTTTCAGACCTTTGAGCAGTTCGCTCTGCTGAGCATCAGCTGGAGCCGCTGCAAAATCTGCAACCGTCGCGCCGGAGGTCAGCAGAACAAAGCGCAACTCTTCACCCAGCGCGGTCAGTTTCGCCGCCAGCTCAGGTTCAGCGTACAGGGTCACTGCCGCTTCCAGAGAACCGCCGACTTTCTTATCCGCACGCGCCTGCTCGATAACCTTGTTCACTTCGCCACGCACTTTCAGCAGTTCGTCCCAGAAGGCATCGTTCATCGCTTCGGTTTCGCCTAAGCCAAACAGACCTTCGTACCATTCACCGGTAAAGACGTACTTCTCACGATCGCCCGGCAGGTAGCCCCAGATTTCATCTGCGGTGAAGGACATGATCGGCGCCATCCAACGAACCAGCGCTTCAGCAATATGGAACAGCGCAGTCTGGCAGCTACGACGCGCCACACTGTCCGCTTTCGCGGTGTACTGACGGTCTTTGATGATGTCGAGATAGAACGAACCCATTTCTACGGAGCAGAAACGCATCAGGCGCTGTACCACTTCGTGGAAGTCATAGGCTTCATAGGCTTTCAGGATTTCGTCCTGTGCTGCTTGCGCACAACCTACCGCCCACCTGTCCAGCACCACCATCTCTTCCGGTTTCACCATGTCTTTAACCGGATCGAACCCGTTCAGGTTCGCCAGCAGGAAGCGCGCGGTGTTACGGATACGACGATAGCTGTCGGCAGCACGTTTCAGGATTTCGTCAGAAACGGCCATTTCGCCAGTATAGTCGGTAGAAGCAACCCACAGACGCAGAATATCCGCGCCCAGTTTGTTCATCACGTCCTGCGGAGAAACGGTGTTACCGATAGATTTGGACATCTTACGGCCCTGACCATCAACGGTGAAACCGTGGGTCAGTACCTGGCGATAAGGTGCTTTGCCTTTCATGGCGGTGGAGATCATCAAAGAAGACATGAACCAGCCACGGTGCTGGTCAGAACCTTCCAGATACATATCTGCCGCATGGCCCGCAAACTCAGGACGCACATCCACAACGGATGAGTGGGTTGAACCGGAGTCGAACCACACGTCCAGCGTATCCGGGACTTTGACATACTGGTCAGCTTCGTCGCCGAGGATATCTTTCGGATCGAGATCCCACCACGCCTGGATGCCGTCAACTTCAACGCGTTTAGCCACTTCTTCCATCAGTTCGATAGCGCGCGGATGCAGCTCTTCGGTGTCTTTGTGAACAAACAGAGACATCGGCACACCCCACGTACGCTGACGGGAGATACACCAGTCAGGACGGTTGGCAACCATCGATTCAATACGCGCCTGGCCCCAGTCCGGGATCCACTGTACGCCTTTGATCTCTTTCAGCGACTGCGCGCGCAGGCCTTTCTGATCCATGCTGACGAACCACTGCGGGGTCGCACGGAAGATGATCGGTGACTTGTGACGCCAGCAGCATGGGTAGCTGTGCTGCATCTTCTCAACGTGCAGCAGCGCGCCTTTTTCGCTCAGCAGCGCAACGATTTTGTCGTTGGCTTTAAAGACATTCACACCGTCCAGATCCGGATAGGTACCCGCCAGGTATGCGCCGTCCGGGCCAACCGGGTTAGCGATTTCCAGACCGTATTTCTGGCTGATGACGTAGTCATCCGGACCGTGACCGCCAGCGGTATGGACCGCACCGGTACCCGCGTCCAGCGTAACGTGATCGCCAAGGATAGCCGGCACGTCAAAGCCCATAAACGGATGGGTAAAGCGCAGCAGCTCCAGCTCAGCGCCTTTCACGGTGCCGAGAATGGTGTATTCAGCCGCGCCAATACGCTGCATGACGCTTTCAACCAGATCTTTCGCCAGAATCACAGCCTGGCCATCAATCTGCACCAGCGCATAGTCAAAATCAGGTGCCAGAGAGATTGCGCGGTTCGCCGGTAACGTCCACGGGGTAGTGGTCCAGATAACCAGAGAGATCGGGCCGTTGACGTCAGAAACGCCAAATTTCGCTTTCACCGCATCCTGATCGGCAGCGTGGAACGCCACGTCGATGGACGGGGAGGTTTTGTCATAATACTCAACTTCCGCTTCCGCCAGCGCGGAACGGCAGTCAACGCACCAGTGCACCGGCTTCGCACCTTTGTGCAGGTGACCGTTGCCGATGATTTTACCCAGCGCACGAATGATGTTGGCTTCAGTTTTGAAGTCCATGGTCAGGTACGGATGCGACCAGTCGCCCAGTACGCCAAGACGGATAAAGTCTTTACGCTGACCATCAACCTGGGTCGCTGCGTATTCACGGCACTTGGCGCGGAACTCAGCAGCGGTGAACTTCTCGCCCGGCTTGCCGTATTCCTGCTCTACTTTCAGCTCGATCGGCAGACCGTGGCAGTCCCAGCCCGGAACGTACGGCGAGTCATAGCCCGTGAGTCCTTTGGACTTCACGATAATGTCTTTCAGAATCTTGTTAACCGAGTGACCAATATGAATGCTGCCATTCGCATAAGGAGGGCCATCATGCAGAATGAAGGTTTTTTTGCCTTTTTTGGCCGCACGAATGATGCCGTACAGGTCATCATCAGTCCAACGCGCCAGCATTCCCGGTTCACGCTTGGCGAGATCGCCGCGCATCGGGAACCCTGTTTCCGGCAAATTCAGGGTTGATTTATAGTCACTCATCAGATTCTCGGTTCCGTATTTAAAACTCGTATAGGCATTAAGCCGGTTTTGTTAGCCCAAAAAATTCACGGGCAGTCAACTCATCACGCGCAATCTGCGCTTTTAGTTCATCCAGCGAGGCAAATCGCTGTTCGCTGCGTATTTTTTTACGCAGTACTACATCTATATGGCGACCATACAGGTCCATTACAACGTCCAACAGATGCACTTCCAACTGCTGGCGTACGCCTGCTACCGTCGGGCGGGTGCCGATGTTGGCAACGCCGGGGAAAGGTTTATCACCCAGCCCCATCACTTCAACCGCATAAACCCCTTTCACTGGAGACACCTGGCGACGAAGCGGTAAGTTTGCCGTCGGAAAACCGATGGTACGCCCTAACTCATCACCGTGAACGACGCGTCCTGAGATAGTAAAAGGATGCCCAAGCAGGCTTTCGGCCAGCTGCAGGTTATCTTCGGCCAGCGCCTGACGTACTGCGGTGCTGCTGATACGCACACCGCCCTCACAGAAGGTTTGGGTACTGGTGATATCAAAACCATACTCAGCGCCCGCTTCCTGTAATAACAAGAAATCACCCGCACGGCTAGCGCCAAAGCGGAAATCATCGCCAACGGCAAGAAATTGTACACCAAGGCGCTTAACCAGCAGATCGCTGATAAAAGTCTGCGCCGTTAATGCGGCAAAACGTCGGTCAAAACGCACGCACAGTACGTAATCCACACCGCATTCGGCCAGATAACGCAGTTTTTCTCGCAGGCGGGTAAGGCGCGCAGGTGACTTGTCCGTCGCAAACAGTTCCAGCGGCTGCGGCTCAAAAATCATCACCATTACTGGTAAATTGCGTTTGCGCCCTTCTTCCCGTAAGCCCTGCAGCAACGCACGGTGACCACGGTGCACGCCGTCGAAATTACCAATAGTCAGCACACACCCATGCGGGGCCTGACTGAGATTATGTATGCCTCGTATCAGCTTCATGTCTGGCTCAAAACAGTGAAAATCGTGAAAGTATACCCTGTACCGCGGTCAACGTTAACCGGCGATTGTTTCTACGAAACAGAAAGAGGATGGTTTTCATTGTTATGAAACAAATTGACGCCCTTCACCGGCACACCAATGCAATTTTTCTCGTCGAAAAGCTGTATTCACGCCACGCAAGCTGGTAGAATCCTGCGCCATCACTACGCAACGAGTGCTGGAATTTAAACGGCGCTTATTTGCACAAATCCATTGACAAAAGAAGGCTAAAAGGGCATATTCCTCGGCCTTTGAATTGTCCATATAGAACACATTTGGGAGTTGGACCTTGGCTAATATCAAATCAGCTAAGAAGCGCGCCGTTCAGTCTGAAAAGGCCCGCAAGCACAACGCTAGCCGTCGCTCTATGATGCGTACTTTCATCAAGAAAGTATACGCAGCTATCGAAGCTGGCGACAAAGCTACTGCACTGAAAGCATTTAACGAAATGCAACCAATCGTGGACCGTCAGGCTGCTAAAGGTCTGATCCACAAAAACAAAGCTGCGCGTCATAAAGCAAACCTGACTGCACAGATCAACAAACTGGCTTAATCGCCTGTCTGTTGTCGCTTTGTGAAAAAACCCGCGCAAGCGGGTTTTTTTATGCCTGTCGTTTGTACAACCAGCTTCGAAGGCAACCGTCATCCACTGACCTTGTTCGTACTCCTCTGGGCCGCTTCTCTTTTCAGCCAGCCGCCTTACCGGGCACATGAAAGTCATTTTCTTTCACTGTTTAATTTTTTTAATTTCATTGCTAATCAAATTGTGACCGTCATAGCAAATGACATAATTACTCCCCCAAAAACGAATAAACGCAATCCTGATGTAAGATTTGATAATTGATCACAATGCCCGTGTTAACTATTTTTCACCAAACCAATTAACCACTATTTCTCTCCAAAGGTTTAATTTTTTAGATAAAAAATAACAACTACCCTACTGCTTAGAAAGTAAAAGCTGTTTTTCTGGGCGTATCGCACCAATATCGGAGTTATTATTATGAGTTCTGTTATTGAGGATACCCAGTCTTGCGGGTCAGCATCATTATCTTTACTACAGCGTATTAGCTACGGCTCTTTGGATGTGGCAGGTAATCTGCTGTACTGTTTCGGTTCAACCTACATCTTATATTTCTACACTGACGTTGCGGGTATAAGTCTCGCCGTAGCAGGTGTCATCCTGCTACTGGCGCGTATCGTAGATGGTATAGATGCCCCAATCTGGGGGATCATTATCGATAAAACACGTTCACGTTACGGTAAATGTCGTCCCTGGTTTTTATGGCTGCCGCTGCCTTTTGGTGTATTCAGCGCGCTGTCATTTTGGTCTCCAGATATCAGCATGACAGGAAAAGCCATATATGCAGCAATATCCTATATGATTGCCAGCATTTTATTTACCGGACTTAATACACCGCTCAGTGCAATATTACCTCTGATGACCCTGTCCCCTAAGGAACGGCTGGTATTAAATTCCTGGAGAATGACCGGAGGACAAATCGGGGTTTTATTAATGAATGCCACAGCATTACCCCTGGTTGCATTTTTAGGTAACGGAAATGATCATGCCGGATTTATTTATACGGCGATTCTGTTTGCTGCGATATCCTGTTCGCTAACGCTTTTCGCCTTTAAAAATATCCGCGAAATGGATGCGGATAAAATACAGCAAGAACCCAAACTGCCGATGAAAAAAAGTTTCACGGCGATGAAAGGTAACTGGCCATGGATCCTGATGGTGCTGGCCAATCTGATCTTCTGGATTGCCCTGCAACAGCGGTCCACCACCATTGTTTATTATCTGACCTACAACCTCGTTCGCAAAGATCTGGTTCCGCTGATTAACAGTCTGGCGACGATTCAGATCCTGTTTATCATCGCCATCCCTTTCTTTAGCAAATACCTGGCTAAAACCTGGATATGGGTAGGCGGCTTGCTGGTCGCCACGTTTGGCGGCGTCTTGATGTGGCTGGCGGCGGACAACATACCTTTCCTCATCGCGGCCTGGGTGCTCGGAAATATCGGTAGCGGAATCGCCTGCTCAATGCCGTTTGCCATGTTGGGCTTTGCCGTCGACTTCGGTGCCTGGAAAACGGGCATCAAGGCCACCGGCATTCTTATCGCCTTCGGCAGTACCTTCTGCATCAAGATGGGCAGCGGTCTGGGTACCGCTTTCGCCGCCTGGATCATGAACAGTTTTGGCTATATCCCGAACCAGACCCAAAGCGCTGCGGGCCTGGAAGGCATTACCTGGGCCTTTATCTGGGCGCCCGCCCTGCTCTTCGCACTCGCGGCGATCCCGCTACTTTTCTTCCGTAAGTACGAAGCAATGGAAGAGACGATTCGCCACGATCTGGAAACCATCACCCAATAACTTTCTTAATCTTTACCCTCAAAATATGGGAGGCACCACCATGCCATTTGTGCAACATGACCCGCGTCGTCTGGTCTGGCAGCAAAACGATCGCTATTTGTGGATTGAACCCTGGGGCGAGAACAGCCTGCGCGTACGCAGTGGCCGTCATCTTCCGGTTATGCGAAATGAGGACTGGGCGCTCACGGAGCCAGTCACAGAAAGCGCCTGCCACATCGTTTATGACCACAAGCAGGCGACGCTAACCAACGGAAAAATTAGCGCAATCGTCAATCAAAAAGGGCAAATCGCTTTTTATCGCCATCCGCATAAGTGCCTGTTGCAGGAGTTCTGGCGTCTGCGGGGCGAAATCGGCGAGGACGAATCTTCCCACGGCCAGTATGTCAGTGCCCTAAACCTTGAAGGGCGCGAGTTCCGCCCTATTCAGGGAGGAAAATATTCGATTAAAGCCCGCTTCGAAGCTGCCGAAGGGGAAAAAATTTACGGCATGGGCCAATATCAGCAGGCCAATCTGGATCTCAAAGGATGCGTGCTCGAACTGGCCCAGCGTAACTCTCAGGCCTCGGTGCCCTTTATGCTCTCAAGCCTGGGCTACGGATTTTTATGGAACAACCCGGCGGTCGGCCGCGTGACATTCGCCCATAACGTGACCGAGTGGGAAGCTCAGGTCAGCGAGCAGTTGGACTACTGGATCACCGCTGGCGATACCCCGGCAGAAATTAGCCAGGCGTATGCGCTCGCCACGGGCACGCCGCCGATGATGCCGGATTACGCCATGGGCTTCTGGCAGTGCAAGTTACGCTATCGCACCCAGGAGGAGTTGCTCGCCGTCGCCCGCGAGTACAAACGGCGCAATCTCCCCATCTCGGTAATCGTTATCGATTTCTTCCACTGGCCAAATCAGGGGGACTGGATGTTCGACTCGCGCGACTGGCCCGATCCCGATGCCATGATCGCCGAGTTAAAATCGCTGGGTATTGAGCTGATGGTCTCCGTCTGGCCGACGGTGGACAATCGCACCGAGAGCTATCGGGAGATGCGCGAAAACGGCTGGCTGGTACAAACGGAGCGCGGATTGCCAATTAATATGGATTTTCTCGGCAATACCACTTTCTTTGATGCCACCCATCCCGGCGCTCGCGACTACGTCTGGAGTAAAGCAAAACGCAACTATTACGATAAAGGCGTGAAGCTCTTCTGGCTAGATGAAGCCGAGCCGGAGTTCAGCGTTTACGACTACGATAACTATCGCTACCACGCCGGACCGGTGCTGGAAGTGGGCAATATCTACCCGCGAATGTACGCCAAAACCTTTTTTGACGGCATGAAAGCCAATGGCGAAGACCAGGTTATCAACCTGCTGCGCTGCGCCTGGGCTGGAAGTCAGAAATACGGCGCGCTGGTGTGGTCAGGTGATATCCACTCATCGTTTCGATCGCTACGCAATCAGTTTGCCGCCGGGATGAATATGGGGATTGCAGGTATCCCATGGTGGACAACAGATATTGGCGGCTTTCATGGCGGCAATATTCGCGACCCACGCTTTCATGAGCTACTGATTCGCTGGTTCCAGTGGGGCGTGTTTAGCCCGGTGATGCGCCTGCACGGCAACCGCGATCCGCAGATTTTACCGCAGCAGCCTTATCGGGACGGGATTGCCCAGTGCCCTACCGGCGCGCCCAACGAGATCTGGAGCTACGGTGAGGATGTGTGTGATGTGCTAACGGGTTGCCTGACACTGCGTGAGAAGCTCAAGCCCTACATCAAAGCGTTAATGGCAGAAACGCATAACTACAATACACCGGTGATGCGTACCCTATTTTTTGAGTTCCCCGATCAGCTAAAAAGCTGGGAAATCACCGACCAGTACTGTTTCGGCCCCGATCTGTTGGTTGCGCCCGTTATGCATGAAGGTATGCGCGAACGCGACGTTTGGTTGCCAGAAGGGGAAACATGGACGGATTTTGCGACCGGCGAGAGCTATCAGGGAGGACAAACGCTGCGCTATGACGCTCCCCTGAACAGAATTCCGGTATTTATCCGCGAAGGCGGGCAGTATCGTAATATGTTGAAACTGTAGTCATAGTCCGGCTGCGGTTAGTACACCGCAGCCGGCAACATAAAGGCGTTTAGACCTGTGGCGGCTTGAACAGTGCTGAGTAGTTGGCATTGCAAATACGCTGCACCGCCGGATGCTGGATCATCCTCTCCGCGAATATGGCGTGATACTCCTCCATCACATTCTCAACGCGTCCAATTTCAACAATAGAATCATCAGCATAGAAATTGTGTGAATACAGCGTAGGGGCAACGAATATCGCGTTATGCGTTGCGCCAAACGCTTTCATCAGCGCGGCGTCATCAAACTCGCCAAGGATTTCAACGTTCAGTCCTTGTGAGTTAATCCAGTTCAACAGCTTACGTCCAAGCATCGAACGACGACCAGGGATCAGCAATCGACGCTCTTCCAGACAGGCCGGAAACGGTTTCTCAGGCAGCGGCCTGGTGCACCAAAAGCTCACGCTGCATTCGCCAATCCGCACCGAGAACAGCCCTTCCTGCTGCGTTGAGTCGATCGGGCAATCGGAGATAATCATATCCAGCTTATGCTGGCTGAGCTGCTCCAGCAGCATCTCGTGTGTTGATTCAAAACAACGCAGATGGATTTGCTCGTTCTCAACCACAGCAGCATCCAGCACGCTGCTAACCAGTTGCTTCGATAATGCATCCGCCACGCCGACATCAAACAGCAAATTCGACTCTTTGCGATAGTTCACGATATCCAGCATTTCCTGGCTTAAGGTGAACATTTTATCCGCATAACGGAAAACTAATTCGCCTAACTCGCTGGGTTCCAGCCCTCGCCCCTTACGCTTAAACAACTTCCCTTGTAAGCGTTCCTCAAGCGCTTTGATCTGCCCGGTAATAGTTTGCGGTGTCAGATAAAGCGCTTCTGCGGCACCCACCACCGATCCTTCTTTATACACATGCCAGAAGTAATACAGGTGGTTGTAATTTATATGAGACATACTCTCTCCCTGAAATTGTCACCAAAGAGTTATCTGCTCAGGCTGACGTATTCAACCGGGTACGCAGCCAGCTATAACCGATAACTGCCGACAACAGTGAACCAATCAGGATCCCCAGTTTTGCCCAGTTAATCAGCTCCGGATCAACGTTACCAAACGCCAGACTGGCGATGAAAATCGACATTGTAAAGCCGATGCCACACAGAATACCGACCGCCATAATTTGCTGGAAACTCGTGCCTTCAGGCAGTTGCGCCACCTTGAGACGTAATGCCAGCCAGCAGAACAGGCTGATCCCCAGCGGCTTACCGATAAGCAGGCCGGCGATAATTCCCAGCGGCAGGATAGAGGTCAATCCATCCAGCGTCACGCCCTGCAGCGAAACACCTGCGTTAGCGAAGGCAAACAGAGGCAGGATCAGATAAGCCACCCACGGATGCAGGACATGCTCCAGACGCTTTGCCGGTGAGCGCCCATGTTTTTCCTTTAACGGAATGAAGAAACCAACGATCACGCCTGCCAGAGTGGCATGCACGCCGGACTTCAGCACTGCCGTCCATAGCACGACGCCAACCAGAATATAAATACCGGTGCGTCTGACACCGCACAGATTCAATGCCGCCAGGACGAGAATTGCGCACGCGGCGACGCCCAGAGACAACAACGAGAGATCGCTGGTGTAGAACAACGCGATGATCACAATCGCGCCGAGGTCATCGATAATCGCCAGCGCCATCAGGAAGATTTTCAGTGCCAGCGGAACGCGACTGCCCAATAGCGCCAACACGCCTAATGCAAAAGCGATATCCGTTGCTGCCGGAATTGCCCATCCTTCACGAGTGATAGGGTCGGCATAGTTGAATGCCAGATACAGCAACGCCGGGACAATCATGCCGCCAATCGCGGCAATAATTGGAAACGCCGCCTGACGCAGGCTGGCAAGCGAGCCCTGCATTAACTCACGCTTCACTTCCAGACCAATCAACAGGAAGAATACCGCCATCAACGCGTCGTTGATCCACAGCAGCATATTTTTGTTGATTTCAAGCGCGCCAACCCGCAGTTGGACAGGTGTTTCCAGAAAGGCGTGGTACCATCCACTGGTAACCCCGATATTTGCCATCAGCATAGCGACTGCGGCTGCGATGATCAGGATGATGCCTCCCGAGGCGTCGCTACTAAAAAAACGATGCAGATGTTTCACTTTTATTCTCTCTATTGGGTGAATACTTCGTAATTACTATCTTACACCCGCAAAAAGCTCGTTAAAATTAGATTATTCATGATGAATAAATCGGCTTTTCCGAGCATTATCTAATGAGAAAACACAGGATTAGTTAGTCCGCATCTGAGTGATGCCTCGCATTAAACGCGTATCTGAGATGGTCCAGCGTTGCCGTCACATTTGCCGGAGACATACGGTTGAGGTGTGCCAGAAAAGGATGTGTATCGATAAAATGGATAAAACGGGTCGCACTCACAAGCGTGGCGCTGCGTTGCATACTCGTTTTTCGGTTCTCTGTTAAGTTGCATACTGCCAGCGCGTAGTCACGCGTGGTGAATGTTCGCCAAACGTTATTACGGATGCCGCCCCCCATAAACAACCTTGGCGGAATATCTTTTTGCGGTGCTGATTCTCCACGTTCTCTCACAAAAGCAATGTGGCAACGCCCTTGCTGAACATGCTGTATATTCGCCATCATACATCCTCCCAGGATAAAGCATTCCTGATCGAGGTAATGCTGAATATTGAGAGAACGTTCATCCGTGAGCATTTTAACCAACTCGAAATGGCGATAAGCTGGCAAAACGGGTTTAACTAACATCCCCGGATCATTTTTGTGCAATATTGCAGGACCGTAATCCACATCAAAAAGCGTCTCCCGCCGCATCGTTATCACTTCTTTACGTTGCACAATATGCGCCAACGTACCGGGAGGCAGGCGTTCTTCATAGTCAGAATGATACTGATACTCAGCCTCTACGGGATGTGCTGAGTAATTTGTCGTAACGGCAACAATTCGACCGGTATTCTCTTCTGCAGTGACCAACACATACAGAAAACTATCACTACCGTTAAATTTGATCCGAAAAGCGCGCGTGCTCATGGCGATATCAAACGTAGGAAAAGTAAATTCGCGTTCCGCCAGATTTGCATTGCGAGAGAGTTTCTGTAACTCCCGATTCAACCCGGTGCTATCCAGCACGAGTGCGGTGCGAATATCCGCCAGTGTCGCACCTTCCTGAATCAGCGTGGCGAGATAATCCTGACGCGCATCTGTTTTTTGCCTGACAGGAGAAATAAATGTTTTATGACAACGCTGACAGTAAATACGCGGTTCTCCTTGCGCAGAAAAACCGTACTTTTTGAGTGAAATTCCCCCGCAGTGGGGGCAGGATTTTATCAGTCCTTTCCATGCCTGATTAACCGACTGACGAAAGCGGTTGAGTGATCGTTCCGAAATAATGGGGAAGAGAAAACCGCAGGCCCGGCATAGTATATTTTTCCCTTGGTTTTGGTAATCCGGGCTGTTCAACATACCCATATTTTTGCAGCCGGGCGTTTTACAACTATCGACATTAATCCAGGAAAACATATTCACTCCCTGCGAATACGATACGTTCAAGCAAATACTGATTTTATCTCTACAGGTGAAAAACCATTTTCGTAGAGTGTTTTCATGGCACTCATCGTCATTGCGGTATGAGAGAAAAACGACTTATATCCCGCGCACAAATAGTTGTGATTTCTTTTACCTGATATTGACGGCAAAAAACGATGCTTAGGACAACCGCCATAACAGGCGAACTGCCATGAGCAGGAGTCACATTCTTGTGCCATTGTGCGTCGCTTATCCTCGCCAAACTGCCGGTTTTTTTCGCTATTGTTCATCGCGCGCAGCGTCGAATCCTGAATATTCCCCAACTTGTACTGCGGATACACAAAATGATCGCAGTTATACACATCGCCGTTCATTTCCATGGCGAATGCGCTACCGCAGGTTGGTGCAAACACGCATACCTGCGGTGGTAACCCGCACCACGCCGCGAGCGTCTGCTCAAACATCTGTATGCCGATATCACCAATATCGTTACGGACCCAGACATCAAAAATAGCGTTGAGAAAATGGCCAAATTGCAGTGAATCAACCGACCACGGCATCATTCTTGTTTGTCCGCCTTCAGGATGTGCCAGACCAATACCGCCCTCTTCAGCGCTTCTTTCGATGAGCGGAATAAACTGCATATAGCGACTGCCAATGCTTTTCAGATAGTTATAGACTCGCACCGGGTGATGCATATTCGTGTGATTCACCACCGTCAGCGTATTAAATTCTACACCGTGGCGTACCAGACATTTAACGGCCTGTTCAACTTTCCCATGCGTCGGTTTACCTGAACGAGTAACCCGCCATTCATCATGTAACGCGGCATCACCATCAATAGAAACGCCCACCAGGAAGGCGTGTTGCTTAAAAAAAATAGCCCATTCGTCGTCAATCAATATACCGTTAGTCTGGAAGGTATTTATAATCGTTTTACCGCCAGAATAACGCTGCTGCAATGCCAGCGCTCGCCGATAAAATGCCAACCCCATCAGCGTAGGTTCTCCCCCCTGCCACGCAAAAATCACGTCATTCACATCCTGCGCGGCAATATGCTGTTTGATGAATAACTCGAGCATGTCATCTGACATTCTGTAATTCGCTTTTCTATCCGGATAAAGCATCTCCTTTTCCAGATAAAAACAGTATTTACAGTCCAGATTACATACCGAGCCTGTCGGTTTAATCATGACCTGACAACTTTTTGTCTGCATTGTGATAGCTCCATAAATAAAAGAACCTGGCTCAGCACAAAAGCGTTGAACCAGGCGGGCATAGCCCTAAGTGGCATACCTTATGTTTCTTATAATTATTCTGTTAGCCCCAGGTGACTGGCGTTGGCTTGTCACCGCGAGCTTTCATCAGCGAATCGTTGTCAATGTCCTGTTTGTATTTCAGGAACTTGCCATACAGTTGTTTCTCGATTTCAGGTTGTTTCCCAATCTGATTAAGCGTTTCAAAGCGATCTTTTTTCAGGTTGTAGAGGTATTTGGGTTTATTTTCACGATCGATAATCATCTTCCAGTCGCCATCACGGATCGCCCATTCGTCAGTAGGATCATCCTGGAACGGCATATCAATGCCAAAGATGAGTGGTTTCTGACGTGCTAACGTTTTCTGTTCAAGTAATGGAACCAGAGACTGCCCATCGTAGGTACGATCTGTTGGCAGTTTAAAATTCATCATGTTTGCTAACGTCGGCACCCAGTCAAGACCATAAACTGGCGTATCCGTTACCATCCCCTGCGGAATATGTTTACCGTACTTGATGATTGCCGGAACACGGATACCGCCTTCCCAAAGGTTATCTTTACGGCCGCGAAGCCCATCCGTTTCACCCGCCAGGTTCAGTTCATATACTTTGCGAGCCTCGCGGGTCACTGGGCCGTTATCACTGGTGAAAATGACAATGGTGTTATCTTCTTCACCCATAGCCTTGATCTTATCCATTACTTTACCGACCTGAGCATCCATATAGCTGATGTTCGCGTAGTATTCGCCTGTTCCTCGCCACGGCTTATCCGCCCAGTCGCCATAAAACAGATCCGGATGCTGTTTCTGGTAAGCGCTCATATATTGCGAATACATGTCGAGGTAATTTTTCGGTGAGGCCAGCGGACTGTGAACTTCCGTGAACGCGACATATAAGAAGAACGGTTTGTCGTCTTTCTTGTTATCCAGCCAGTTGACGACTTCAGAACTGACAAGCTCGCCGCTCATGGTGTCCGCACGACCAATATGCTGTCCATTACGGATCCAGCCAGTGGGATGCACCATGCCATAGCGGGGACGTTCTTTTGCGTTATCAAGCGTAGCATCCGTGACGAATCCCGCCGGGTTTACCAGGGTGTAGTCAAACCCCATGTCCTTCGCCTGCGGTTGATCGGTGCGATCGCCCCCGGCATTTAGGTGCAATTTCCCCATCATCGCCGTGTCATACCCCTGTTGCTTTAACAGGTTGGCAATCGTCAGTTCATTCCGTCCCAACGCGACATCTTTGCCTTCAGGGATCCAGGAACGGATCCCTGTACGGAATGGCATACGTCCCGTTAATAAACCCGCACGAGAAGGAGAGCACAGCGGCGCGGGCGCATAGTAGTCGGTAAATTTCACCCCTTCCTGTGCCAGCTTGTCGATATTAGGCGTTTTGACGATTTGATGGCCATAAGTCGCGAGATCGCCATAGCCCAAATCATCAGCCATAATAATCACTAAATTAGGCTGTTTCGCTGAAGCTGCATATGTTGTTTGTAATGCGCTCCCGGCACATAATGCCAGCCCAACCAAACTCGCCACGACTGTTTTTTTCATTTCCGATCCTTTGGTTTTATTTAAAATGAATACCCAATCATATAAATCATCTGATCCCCGTAACCGTCATAACCCAGTTTGTTTTCAAAATAGCGATAAGTCACTGTAGCTTTCCATCGTGGATAAAATTTCCACGCCAGTGTTAATCCGCCATTTAATCCATTCCGGCCAAATTGCTGTTCCGCATAAGCATCATTTCTATCAAGCTCAATTTCATTCCAGTCAGATAAAACAAATTTCTCACCAAATAAAGTAAAATTGTAAGCCGCAGTCCAGCCAATAACGTAGCCATTCCAGCCGCTGGTTTGTCCGTATCGTTGTGATACATAATCACCAGATTGGTTATGCAAACCTATATAGGGTTTTAAAAACCCCCAATCTCCGCTCCAGCCGAGATAACCCAGACCATAAAACATATCCAGATCGTCGCCCCAGGAGTTATCCCACTGGCCATAAATCTTGCCAAAGAAGGTATAATCAGAATCAAAGAGACGCACATGGGTCATCGCCGACACCGTATGATTTCGACCGGCTACAGCATGATTTAACACATTACTTTCAATAAATGAGTAAAATTCGGCTTCTCGAAAATTGACACCAAAATCCGCTGTTGCTTTCCAAACCTCGCCACGATGTACATTGACAAATCCGCTATTCCAGTCGGCATAACCGGCATTAATAGACCCAAAAGAATTTTTATACTCCAGAGCTTGTGCTGCATGGCTAAAAAGAGAAGGCACTATAAGTATAAGACAAGCTAATAGTCCATTTTTTATCCGAGGCATTGAATGTATTCCCCATAATTATAATTAATCCATCAATAAATATTGTGTTACCGCGGTGACAAATAATAATGAAATAGAATGACAGGATAGTGATGTAAATCTCACATCAAGGAAGGTGAATCGTTATTACTGGTAGTGTGTCAGAATATGTTGTTTGAGAGGAGATAAGTAATTATTTCGCCAGAAATATGACTGTAGTTGCCTTTTAAATTAGGTTGGCCGTGATTATTTATTGATGTTAAAACAATCACATCAACCTGGTATGCGGCTGTGAATAGCCAAAAAAGATGTTAGTTCTAAAACCGTAGCACTGCTCCACACATCATACTATTCCAACAAAGTTGGATAATATATCCGATGCCGGTAAGGGTCTGGATATCCATCTGCCAGGTAAAAAAAAGGCCATCTCATCGCTGAAATGGCCTTTTCTCTACTTTTATTTTAGCGCGTCAAATCGTCAAAGAATTTCTTCACGCCGTCGAAGAAGCTTTTGGAACGCGGGCTGTTTTGTTCACCCGTCGGGCCACCAAAGCTATCCTGCAAATCTTTCAGCAGTTGCTTCTGCTTGTCATTCAGGCCAACCGGAGTTTCCACTACCACGCGGCACAGCAGGTCTCCCTGAGCGCCACCGCGTACAGACTTGACGCCCTTTCCACGCATGCGGAAAAGTTTGCCAGTTTGCGTTTCGCCCGGAATTTTTAGCTTCACGCGACCATCCAGCGTCGGGACTTCAATCTCGCCACCCAGGGCTGCCATTGCAAAGTTAATCGGCACTTCGCAGTACAGGTTATTGCCTTCACGCTCGAAGATTGGGTGCTGTTTAACCTGCACCTGCACGTACAGATCACCTGCTGGCGCGCCATGCTCACCGGCTTCGCCTTCACCAGACAAACGGATACGGTCGCCGGTATCAACCCCTGCCGGGATTTTAACGGACAGCGTTTTGCTCTTCTCAACGCGACCATGCCCGTGGCATTTGTTGCACGGATCTTTGATCAACGTACCGCGGCCCTGACAGTGCGGACAGGTCTGCTGTACGGCAAAAAAGCCCTGACGCATCTGTACCTGACCAGAACCGTGACAGGTTGGACAGGTTTGCGGCTGAGTGCCTGCCTTCGCGCCGCTGCCGTGGCAAACGTCACACTCTTCCAGAGTCGGAATACGGATCTCTTTGGTGACGCCACGCACGGCTTCTTCCAGAGTGAGATCCATGTTGTAACGTAAATCAGCACCACGTGAGGCGCGCTGACGACCACGACCGCCGCCAAAGATATCGCCAAACACGTCACCAAAGATATCGCTGAAGTCAGCCCCGCCGCCAAAACCGCCGCCGCCGCCCATGCCGCCTTGCTCAAACGCAGCATGACCGTACTGATCGTAGGCCGCACGTTTTTGCGCATCGGTCAGGATCTCGTACGCTTCTTTGATCTCTTTAAACTTGGCTTCGGCCTCTTTATCACCCTGGTTGCGATCCGGGTGATATTTCATGGCCAGGCGCTTGTAGGCCTTTTTGATTTCACGCTCTTCCGCTGATTTGGAAACGCCTAAAATCTCGTAATAGTCTTGCTTAGCCATCTCTTTTTATCTGCCCCTAACATGCGTGCACGGGCGGAGAGGAAACCTCTTCGCCCGTGCCAGTAATTACCCGTTCAAAGGGCGATTATTTTTTGTCTTTCACTTCTTCAAACTCGGCGTCGACAACGTCGTCATCTTTCGCGTTATTTGCAGAAGCATCAGCGCCTGCTGCACCAGCCTGTTGCTGTGCGTGCTGCTGCTGAGCGATTTCCATCAGTTTCTGGGAAACCTGTGCCAGCGCCTGCATTTTCGCTTCGATATCCGCTTTGTCTTCACCTTTCAGAGACGTTTCCAGCGCGGTCAGTGCAGACTCGATGGCTGTTTTGTCGTCAGCCGGCAGTTTGTCGCCTGCCTCTTCAACCTGCTTGCGAGTGCTGTGCAGCAGATGGTCACCCTGGTTACGGGTCTGAACCAGCTCTTCAAACTTACGGTCAGATTCTGCGTTCGCTTCTGCTTCGCGAACCATTTTCTGAATCTCTTCTTCGTTCAGACCAGAAGAAGCCTTGATGGTGATCTTCTGCTCTTTACCGCTGTTTTTGTCTTTCGCGGAAACGTGCAGGATACCGTCGGCATCGATGTCAAAAGTAACTTCGATCTGCGGCATACCGCGCGGAGCCGGGCTGATGCCATCCAGGTTAAACTGACCCAGATCTTTGTTATCAGCAGCGCGTTTACGTTCACCCTGCAGCACGTGGATGGTTACCGCAGACTGGTTGTCTTCAGCGGTAGAGAACACCTGGCTGTGCTTGGTCGGGATAGTGGTGTTTTTCGCGATCAGCGGAGTCATTACGCCACCCATGGTTTCGATACCCAGAGACAGCGGGGTAACGTCCAGCAGCAGCACGTCTTTAACATCACCGGTCAATACACCACCCTGAACAGCAGCACCGATTGCTACGGCTTCGTCCGGGTTAACGTCTTTACGCGGTTCTTTACCGAAGAACTCAGCGACTTTCTTCTGCACCATCGGCATACGCGTCTGACCACCAACGAGGATAACGTCGTTGATATCAGATACGGACAGGCCAGCATCCTGCAGAGCAACTTTCAGCGGCTCGATAGAACGGTTAACCAGGTCTTCAACCAGGCTTTCCAGTTTCGCACGGGTCACTTTGATGTTCATGTGTTTCGGACCGGTCGCGTCTGCAGTGATGTACGGCAGGTTCACGTCGGTCTGCTGAGCGGAAGACAGCTCAATCTTCGCTTTCTCAGCGGCTTCTTTCAGACGCTGCATCGCCAGCGGGTCATTACGCAGGTCGATACCCTGATCTTTCTTAAACTCGTCAACCAGGTAGTTGATCATACGGCTGTCGAAGTCTTCACCACCCAGGTGGGTATCACCGTTGGTTGCCAGAACTTCGAAGGTTTTTTCGCCGTCAACTTCGTCGATTTCGATAATAGAGATATCGAAAGTACCACCACCGAGGTCATATACCGCGATAGTACGGTTGCCGACTTCTTTATCCAGACCGTAAGCCAGCGCAGCTGCGGTTGGTTCGTTGATGATACGTTTTACTTCCAGACCTGCGATACGACCGGCGTCTTTAGTTGCCTGACGCTGAGCATCGTTAAAGTATGCAGGTACGGTGATAACTGCTTCAGTTACCGGCTCACCCAGGTAATCTTCAGCCGTTTTCTTCATTTTTTTCAGCACTTCAGCAGAAATCTGCGGCGGTGCCAGTTTCTGACCTTTTACGTCAATCCATGCATCACCGTTGTCAGCACCGATGATTTTGTACGGCATGATAGCTTCATCACGCTGTACTTCTTCGTCCTGGAAGCGGCGGCCAATCAGGCGTTTAATCGCAAACAGGGTGTTTTGCGGGTTTGTCACTGCCTGACGTTTAGCCGGCTGACCAACCAGAGTTTCACCATCCTGGGTATAAGCAATGATAGAAGGCGTGGTGCGATCGCCCTCGGCGTTCTCCAGCACACGTGCAGTAGTGCCATCCATAATCGCTACACAAGAGTTGGTAGTACCCAGGTCGATACCAATAATTTTACCCATCTAAACGTCTCCACTAAAAATTCGGTCATCATGTGGTTGTGAATCTGTAATAAGGGCGAAACGTGCGGTTTCAACTACCCTGAATCGTTTTTTTTCAGACTCACCACTGCGGTTGCTTACAAGATGGGGTCGTAACCCACGTCATCAAGGGGGGCATGAAAATTTTTTTTTAGCGCAGTGGCGATAAAATCGTAGAGAAAAGGCAGAAAGCTGAAAAAATGAATAGTCGCCAATTAAAATTAATTCATAAAACCAATGAAAACTGTAAAGTTATTCACTGAAAAATTGTAATAAAAAGAAAAGATTACAAGCATGAATCGTGATTCTGACAGCGGTAAGATGGTCTGAAACGACACACTTTTACAGCCGTCAAAGAGAAATTCCATGAAATCCGTATTAACCCTTTCCGCCAGCCTGCTTATGGGCCTGCTGCTGAGCAGCGCCGCACACGCTAACGATCATAAAGTCCTCGGCGTGATCGCCATGCCTCGTAATGAAACCAACGATCTGACGCTGAAACTTCCCGTTTGCCGCGTGGTGAAACGCATTCAACTTACGGCCGATCATGGTGATTTACAGCTCAGTGGTGCATCGGTTTATTTCAAAGCTGCCCGCATGTCCAGCCAGAGTCTGAACGTGCCTTCCTCCATCAAAGAAGGGCAAACGACCAATTGGATCAACATCAATAGCGACAACGACAATAAGCGCTGCGTGAAAAAAATTACCTTCTCCGGCCATACAGTGAACTCTTCTGATATGGCAACGTTGAAAATCATTGGCGACGACTAATCCCTTCTGCACAAGTAGAATTCAGTATGAATGTCACGTATTTGAATGACGACGATCTCGACTTTCTTCAGCATTGCAGTGAGGAGCAGCTCGCCAATATTACCCGCCTGCTTACGCATAATGAAAAGGGGAAAGCCCGTCTGTCGAGCGTTCTGAGTCATAACGAATTGTTTAAATCGATGGAGGGACACCCGGAACAGCACCGCCGCAACTGGCAACTGATTGCTGGCGAGCTGCAGCATTATGGGGGCGACAGCATTGCCAATAAACTCCGTGGACATGGAAAACTGTATCGGGCGATTTTGCTGGACGTTTCGAAGCGGCTAAAGATTAAAGCTGATAAAGAGATGTCCACGTTCGAAATTGAACAGTCTCTGCTGGAGCACTTTTTACGCAACGCCTGGCAAAAAATGGATGCTGAGCACAAGCAAGAATTTCTGCAGGCGGTCGATGCAAAAGTCTCTGAGCTGGAAGAACTGTTGCCGCTATTAATGAAAGACCGCAATCTGGCAAAAGGGGTGTCTCACCTGCTCTCCGGCCAGTTAACCAAAATTCTGCGAACCCACGCCGCTGTCAGCGTAATCGGGCACGGATTACTGCGCGGAGCCGGACTTGGCGGCCCGGTAGGTGCGGCCTTAAACGGGGTTAAAGCGGTGAGCGGCAGCGCCTATCGCGTGACGATCCCAGCGGTACTCCACATCGCCTGCCTGCGCAGAATGCTCAACCACACATAAGCGTGATGCCCATCACAGGGAAAATAATTCATTTTCCCTTCGTGAGATCATAGACAGTGCCCTCTCCCCTGATTATTATGCCGCGCCCCGAAGACAGCGATCGTTATTCGGGGAAACTATTTCACCATTCAATCAATGATGATTTTGAGGAATTATGGGCAACACTAAGTTGGCTAATCCGGCACCGCTGGGCCTGATGGGCTTTGGCATGACCACCATTCTGCTTAACCTGCATAACGCGGGTTTCTTCGCTTTAGACGTTATTATTCTGGCGATGGGCATTTTCTACGGCGGTATCGCGCAAATTTTTGCCGGTCTTCTGGAATATAAAAAAGGCAACACCTTCGGTTTAACCGCTTTTACCTCCTACGGTTCGTTCTGGCTGACGCTGGTTGCGATTCTGCTGATGCCGAAAATGGGCCTCGCGGATGCAACCAATGGTCAGTTCCTGGGCGCTTACCTGGGTCTGTGGGGCGTGTTCACTCTGTTCATGTTCTTCGGTACGCTGAAAGCCGCGCGCATGCTGCAGTTCGTGTTCCTGAGCCTGACCGTGCTGTTCGCCCTGCTGGCCGTGGGTAACATTGCAGGTAACGAAGCAATCATTCACGTTGCTGGCTGGGTTGGCTTAGTGTGTGGCGCAAGCGCCATTTACCTGGCGATGGGTGAAGTGCTGAACGAACAGTTTGGCCGCACCATCCTGCCAATTGGTGAAGCACACTAATCTGCCTTTATCCCCCCGCAAGGGGGGATAATCTTTACAGACGCTGTAATTCTCCCTCTACGCCTGTATCACGATGATAAATATCCTGGCGCAGCCAAATCCCCAGCCCTAAACCCACCAGCGATAACGCCAGCACATACCAGGCCGGAGCCATTGGCGACACGCTCATTAACATTGTTACCGCGATTGGCGTCAAACCACCGAAAATGGCATAGGAAACGTTGTAGGAAAAAGAGATGCCGGTAAAGCGGACTTCCGCCGGAAACGCCCGCACCATCACATAAGGCACTGCGCCGACCACGCCAACGCATAATCCCACCAGCCCGTATAACAGGAACAAGTGCTGAGGATGGCTGCCGGTCAGGTGATAGAAAAACCAGCTCGAACAGGCCAGCAGCAGACTGCCGACAATAAAGGTTTTGCTGGCGCCGACCCTGTCGACAATAAATCCGGCCAGCAGACAGCCGACGCATAGCATAATGGTAGCGACACTGTTGGCCTGTAACGTTAGCGCGGGTGCAAAGCCATATTGCTTTTGCAACCAGACGGGCGACATCAGGATCACCACTACAATCCCGGCCGAGAGCAGCCAGGTCAGTAGCATTGACACCACCACCGCTTTTTTATGTTTGCTCACCACCGACTTTACCGGCAGTTCCTGCGCCAGCGCCTTACGTTGCTGCATCTCGAGAAAGATGGGCGTCTCCTGCAGCCAGCGGCGCAGATACATTGCCACCAGCCCAAACGCGCCCCCCAGCAGGAAAGGGATACGCCAGCCGTAATCATGCACCGCCTGTTGCGTAAAACTGGTGTTCACCAGCGTAGCCACCACTGACCCCAGCAGAATTCCCACCGTTAGCCCGGCGGTCAGCGTGCCACAGGCAATGCCGATGCGGCGCTCCGGTACGTGCTCCGCCACGAACACCCACGCGCCCGGCACTTCTCCGCCGATGGCAGCGCCTTGCAAAATGCGCATCAGCAGTAACAGCAGCGGTGCGAGGATCCCCATTGAGGCGTAGGTAGGCAAAAGACCAATCGCCAGCGTCGGTATCGCCATCAGCAAAATGCTCAGGGTGAACATTTTCTTACGCCCGACCAGATCGCCAAAGTGCGCCATGATGATGCCACCCAGCGGACGCGCCAGATATCCGGCGGCAAAGATGCCGAAGGTTTGCACCTGACGTAGCCACTCAGGAATGTCTGCCGGAAAGAAGAGTTCACCAACAACAGCGGCAAAGAAGACGAAGATAATGAAATCATAAAACTCAAGCGCACCGCCGAGGGCAGCAAGCGTAAGAGTTTTATAATCCTGGCGATTCAGCGGTCGAGTGTGTTGTGACATAGCAAACCATCAGTCAGTGGAGTTATTGAATCTGTCTGTCGATATATGTAAAGAAAAAATTACTATATCGTAAATAATTCAATACTCCACTGTCATTGGCACTTATGCCACGATCGGGCTACTTTCAGGCGTTTATATCGCGTATTGCACTTTTCGGACGAAAAGATGCTACAACAGCCGGTGCGGTTTCGACATACGGCCCATCCAATAGCTGTATACAATACGGTACACTTGCAAAGATACCCGGCACGATAACCTTACCGTCGGCATCTTTTACGCCTTCCAGCGTTTCTTTGATCGATTTCGGCTGCCCAGGCAGATTCAGGATCAACGCCTGTTTACGAATAACACCAACCTGACGAGAGAGGATCGCCGTTGGCACAAAGTGCAGACTTATCTGGCGCATCTGTTCGCCAAAGCCCGGCATCTGGCGGTCAGCGACGGCAAGCGTGGCATCAGGCGTCACGTCGCGACGTGCCGGACCCGTTCCGCCGGTAGTCAGCACCAGATGACAGCTCATTTCATCCACCAGCTCGCATAAGGTCTGTTCGATGATCGCCTGTTCATCCGGGATCAACCGCGTTTGCAGTTCAAAGGGGGTGGTAAGGGCAGACGCCAGCCACTCTTCCAGGGCCGGGATACCTTTATCCTGGTAAACGCCGCTGGAAGCACGGTCAGAAATGGACACCAGGCCAATGCGTAAAGTATTCATAATTATTCCGTTTAAACAGTCTCGTTAAACAGAATGATACACTGCGAAAGGAAGGACAGACAGGTTTCAGAAGAGGTAGCGTGACCCCTATCAGGGCCACGCTCTAATGATTACAGCAGATCGCCGATCATTTTTTCCAGTTTACCCTGGTCTACAGCAAACTTACGGATACCGTCCGCCAGTTTGTCTACAGCCATCGGATCCTGGTTGTGCTGCCACAGGAACTCAGCTTCGGTGATGCGTGCAGGACGCGCTTTCACTTCGCCGGAGAAGGACAGTTTACGTTCGATAGCGCCTTCGCTTTCCGCCAGCTCTTTCAGCAGTGCCGGAGCAATCGTCAGACGATCGCAGCCTGCCAGCTCAATGATTTCGCCGATGTTACGGAAGCTCGCGCCCATGACTACGGTTTCGTAACCGTGCTGTTTGTAGTACTCGTAGATTTCCGTTACGGAAACCACACCCGGATCTTCTGCCGGTGCGTACTCTTTCTTGTCAGTATTGGCTTTGTACCAGTCAAGAATACGGCCAACGAACGGAGAAATCAGGTATACGCCAGCTTCAGCACATGCACGCGCCTGCGCGAAGGAGAACAGCAGAGTCAGGTTACAGTTGATGCCTTCTTTTTCCAGCTGCTCAGCGGCACGGATACCCTGCCAGGTAGAAGCCAGTTTGATCAGAATACGATCGTTGCTGATGCCAGCATCGTTGTACAGTTTGATCAGACGTTTTGCTTTCGCGATAGACGCGTCGGTGTCGTAGGACAGGCGAGCATCAACTTCAGTAGAGATACGACCCGGGACCAGTTTCAGGATCTCCAGACCGATATTGACGGCCAGTTTGTCGGTCGCGTCGACGACCTGTTGAGCGCGGTCGTTGCTCTGCTGCTTAGCCCAGGCTACAGCGTCATCAATCAGCTTGCGGTATTCTGGGATCTGCGCTGCGTTAAGAATGAGAGAAGGGTTAGTTGTGGCATCCTGAGGCTGATACAGCTTCATTGCCGCGATGTCTCCGGTGTCGGCCACTACTGTGGTGAACTGACGAAGGGAGGTCAATTTGTCCGTCATGATAGCGATTCTCTTTAAACAGCTTGTTAGGGGGATGTAACCGATCTTCCCTGATGATAGCACGACGCACTCTCAGCGCAACCGCCGGGATTGTCCAACTCACTGCTCATTCCCGATTACGCATCTTAAAGCCCCTGATGCGCAATTAAGGGTTATCCCCATTGTTATGGTAAACTCCCGCAATCACTCTCCTGACAAGGTATATACTGTTCGATAATTGGTAGCGCTTACATGGGAATATTCGCGCGTACCGGCATCAACAAGAGGGATGTTAATGCCTGATTTTTTCTTGTTTATTAATGAAATACTCTGGGGTTCGGTGATGATCTACCTCCTGCTTGGTGCAGGATGTTGGTTCACCTGGCGTACCGGGTTCGTGCAGTTCCGCTACATTCGCCAGTTTGGCACAAGTCTTAAAAACAGCATTAGCCCGCAGCCGGGTGGCTTAACCTCGTTTCAGGCATTGTGCACCAGTCTTGCCGCACGTATTGGTAGCGGGAACCTGGCCGGCGTAGCGTTGGCGATCGCCGCTGGCGGCGCAGGGGCCGTCTTCTGGATGTGGGTTTCAGCAGTCATTGGTATGGCAACGTCATTCGCCGAGTGCTCACTCGCGCAACTGTATAAAGAACGCGATAGCAAAGGACAGTTCCGCGGTGGCCCTGCGTGGTATATGGCTCGTGGGCTGGGCATGCGCTGGATGGGCGTACTCTTTGCCATCTTTTTACTTATTGCCTATGGACTGATTTTTAACAGCGTTCAGGCAAACTCTGTCTCCCGCGCATTGGCATTTGCGTTCGACATCCCTCCCCTCGCTTCCGGCATCGCTTTGGCGATACTGTCATTCCTGGTGATCATTGGCGGTATTAATGGTGTTGCCCGTCTGATGCAATGGTTTGTGCCGATCATGGCGCTGCTGTGGGTTGGATGTAGCATCATCATCTGCCTGTGGCATATAGGGCAGCTTCCCGACATTATCGTCACCATTATAAAAAGCGCCTTTGGCTGGCAGGAAGCCGCAGCGGGTGCGGCCGGATATACGCTAAGCCAGGCTATTGCCAATGGTTTTCAGCGCGGCATGTTTTCTAATGAGGCAGGAATGGGATCTACGCCGAATGCAGCCGCGTCGGCAGCCTCCTGGCCACCGCATCCTGCGGCACAAGGCATTGTGCAAATGATCGGTGTGTTAGGCGACACTCTCGTTGTCTGTACGGCCAGCGCCATGATTATTCTGTTGGCAGGCAATGGCGCCGGCTATGTGCCCATGGAAGGCATCCAATTGATGCAGAAGGCCATGATCTCACTGACCGGCGAATGGGGGGCTGGGTTTGTCGCATTTATTGTGATTCTGTTTGCCTTTAGCTCAATTGTCGCCAACTACATCTATGCGGAAAACAATCTCGTCTTTCTGAAACTGGACAATATGCGTGTCATCTGGCTATTGCGCATCGCCACCGTTAGCACCGTTATCGGCGGAACATTAGTCAGCTTCCCGCTGGTCTGGCAGTTGGCCGATATCATTATGGCTTGTATGGCCATCACTAACCTGACGGCGATTCTGCTGCTTTCTCCGGTTGTCCATACCATCGCCAGCGACTATCTGCGTCAGCGCAAACTCGGTGTGCGCCCGGAATTTGATCCGCACCGTTATCCTGATATCAGACAACAGCTTGCACCGGATACATGGGATGAAACGCCGCGCAGCTAGCGCGGCAATCACAACCATCGATCAATTCTGTCGTTTTTTTTGCTAAAGTCGCAGTAAATCTCCTGCAAGGACTGGATATGCTGATTCTGATTTCACCTGCAAAAACGCTCGACTACCAAAGCCCGCTGGCTACCACACGCCATACGCTGCCTGAACTGCTGGACCACTCCCAGCAGTTAATCCACGTGGCGCGTCAACTCTCTGCGCCGCAGATCGGCAAGCTGATGGGAATTAGCGATAAGCTGGCGGATCTGAACGCGACCCGTTTCCACGACTGGCAGCCTGACTTCACGCCGGACAATGCGCGTCAGGCCATTCTGGCGTTCAAAGGTGATGTGTACACCGGATTACAAGCTGAAACCTTCAGCGAGGCGGATTTCGACTTCGCTCAGCAGCATTTACGCATGCTGTCCGGGCTGTATGGTGTTCTGCGCCCGCTGGATTTGATGCAACCCTACCGTCTGGAGATGGGCATTCGTCTGGCCAATGCGAAGGGTAAAGATCTCTATCAGTTCTGGGGAGATACCATCACCGATAAACTTAACGAAGCGCTGGGAGCACAAGGTGACAGCGTGGTGATAAACCTCGCTTCGGATGAGTATTTTAAATCCGTGAAGCCGAAAAAGCTCAATGCCGAGCTGATTAAACCAGTCTTCCTTGACGAGAAGAACGGCAAATTCAAAGTCATCAGCTTCTATGCCAAGAAAGCGCGCGGCCTGATGAGCCGCTACATCATTGAAAACCGCTTAACGCAGCCAGAACAGTTGACCGCTTTTAACAGCGAAGGCTATTTCTTTGATGAAGAAGCGTCAGGGAAAGGTGAACTGGTGTTTAAGCGTCACGAGCAGTAGTGTACATGCCGGATGGCGGCTAACGCCTTATCCGGCCTGCAGGTTTTGTAGGCCCGCTAAGCAAAGCGCCAGCGGGCACCACCATTAACCGCGAGTCATCATCAGCTTACGCAGTTGCGCAAAATCAGCGGGCAGATGATGCGAAAGCAGCGGCAAGTCTGCACGTTCAGCCAGCTCTTTTGGTAGATCCAGCGTGACATTCAGAATCTGTTCAACGCTTTCTTTAAATTTCGCCGGATGTGCGGTGCCAAGGAACAGGCCATATTCGCCCGGATTCAACTGGTCACGCAGTGCACGATACGCCACCGCCGCATGCGGCTCTGAGGTGTAACCAATCTTCTGCAGTTCGCGCATGGTGTCCTGCGTCGTTGCATCATCAACGGCGGCATAACCCAGCTCATTCAGACGCCAAATTTTACGGCGGAACAGTTCTTCCACGCGCGGCCAGTTGTTCGGCTGGCTGACATCCATGGCATTCGATAACGTCGCCTGAGTCGCTTTCGGCGCCCACTCACCTTCAGCAAGGAAACGCGGAACCGTATCGTTGACGTTAGTTGCCGCAATAAAGCGCTTCACCGGTAAGCCCAGTGATTTCGCCAGCAGCCCGGCGGTCAAATCGCCAAAGTTACCGCTGGGAACGGAAATAACCAGCTGATTCCGCGCCTCTTGCGGCAGTTGAGCCACGGCTTCAAAGTAGTAGCAGATTTGCGCCAGCAGGCGACTGATGTTGATGGAGTTTGCGGAATTCAGCCCCAGAGCAGCCTTCAGCTCTTCATCATCAAACGCCTGTTTCACCAGCGCCTGGCAGGCATCAAAATCACCGTCGATGGCGACAGTTTCAATATTGCCGCCCAGCGTACAGAACAGTTTTTCCTGTAATGGGCTGATCTTGCCATTTGGGTAGAGGATCACCACACGCACATTTTTCAGGCCATAAAAAGCATGTGCAACTGCGGCCCCGGTGTCTCCGGATGTCGCAGTCAGGATTGTCACCGGTTTGTCGCCGCTGATGTGCGTTAGCATTTGCGCCATAAAGCGCCCGCCAAAGTCTTTAAACGCCAGTGTCGGACCATGGAACAGCTCCAGACAGCCGATATCACCTTCGACCTGAGCGACCGGTGCCGGGAAGGCAAACGCCGCACGCACGCGCTCCTCCAGGATCTCTTGTGGGATCTCCGTGCCAATAAATGCGGAAAGGATCTTAGCGCTGCGGCTGACGAAGTCCTGGTTCAGCATCTCATCCACTTCTGTCAGATTAAATTCCGGCAGCTCGTGTGGAAAAAACAATCCCTGATTCTTGCCAAGCCCTTGCGTGACGGCCTGCGCAAAGTTGACCTGTTCGTTGTGATCTTTCAGATTATAGAGTTTCATTGATTATCCCAGTACCCGTGCGCCCGCCGTGTCCAGCCGGCAAATATGAACAAAGCCTTCCTGATTTTGCAGGTAATTTTTACCCAGCCAGTCTGCTACGCGCTGTGCCGTATCCGGCTTATCGCATAAGGCGAACAGCGTCGGCCCCGAGCCGGAGATGCCGCTGGCCAGCGCGCCGATTTCCGCTACCGCCTGACGCGCCTGGCTAAAGCCAGGCAGCAAGCGGGTACGGTACGGCTCAGCAATGACGTCCTTCATCAGCTTCGCGGCAAGCCCAGGCTGACGGGAATAGCAGGCATGGATAAATCCAGCCAGATGTCGCCCGTGGGCAATACAGTCCTGACGACGATATTGCGCAGGTAAAATCGCCCGCGCTTCCGCTGTGGAAACTTTAATACCTGGATATGCCAGCACCCACAGCCACTCATCAAAGCCTGGCACCTGCTGGCTGATAATGCCGTTTTCTTCGATCATTAGCTGCATGCCGCCCAAAAAGCACGGGGCGACATTATCGTAGTGAATACTGCCGGAGATACGCCCTTCCAGTTCACCCATAATCGCCAACAGTCGCGTATCGTTGAGCGGTTTACCGCAGTACTCATTCATCGCGACCAGCGCCGCCACAACGGAACAGGCGCTGGAGCCTAACCCGGAGCCAATCGGCATATTTTTTTCCAGCGTCATCGCCACCGGAACGTTTTTACCCAACTCCTGACAGAAACGCTCCCAGCACTGGTAGACGATATTTTCTCGCGGCTCAGACGGCAGCTTGTTAGCAAAACGCCCGAGATTGTTCAGGCTGAACTGGTCAGCCGTCTCAACCGAGACCACGTCACCCAACAGTGAACCATCTACGGGGGTTACCGCCGCGCCAAGCACATCGAACCCGACGCTCATATTGGCACTGGAAGCCGGGGCATAAACTCTCACCATGTCAGACTCCTAACTTCCATGAAAGGGTGCGTAACAGGTCGGCGAATACGCCCGCAGCCGTCACGTCGTTACCCGCACCATATCCACGCAGCACCAGCGGTAGCGGCTGATAATAGTGGCTGTAAAACGCCAGCGCGTTTTCACCGTTTTTCACTTTGAACAGCGGATCGTTGCCGTCTACTGCCTCTATTTTCACGCGACAGACGCCATCTTCTTCAATATTGCCAACATAGCGCAATACTTTACCCTCATCACGGGCTTTCGCCACGCGCGCGGCAAACTCGTCATCCAGCTGCGGCAATTTCGTCATAAACGCGGAAACATCACCGGAATCATCAAACTCTTTTGGCAGGACCGGCTCAATAACAATGTCAGAAAGCTCCAGCTCACGACCGGTTTCACGGGCGAGGATCAGCAGCTTACGCGCTACGTCCATACCGGAAAGATCGTCACGCGGGTCAGGTTCGGTGTAACCCATCTCACGCGCCATGCTGGTGGCTTGCGAGAAGCTCATTCCTTCATCCAGCTTGCCGAAAATAAACGACAGCGAGCCGGAAAGAATACCGGAGAAACGCTGCAATTCATCACCTGCGCTGAGTAGATTTTGCAGGTTTTCAATAACCGGCAAGCCCGCGCCCACGTTGGTATCGTAGAGGAATTTACGCCGGGACTTCGCCGCTGCAAAACGCAGCTGATGGTAGTAATCCATCGACGAGGTGTTGGCCTTTTTGTTCGGCGTAACCACATGGAAGCCTTCGCGCAGGAAATCAGCATATTGATCCGCCACCGCCTGGCTTGACGTACAGTCGACGATCACCGGATTAAGCAGATGATATTCTTTTACCAGACGAATTAAGCGCCCAAGGTTGAATGGCTCTTTCGCGCTTTCCAGCTCCGCCTGCCAGTTTTCCAGATTCAAACCATGGACGTTGGTCAGCAGAGCCTTCGAATTCGCCACGCCGCACACGCGAAGATCAATATGCTTCTTTTTAAGCCAGGTTTGCTGACGTTTAAGCTGATCCAGCAACGCACCGCCCACCCCGCCTACGCCAATGACAAATACTTCAATCACCTGGTCGGTGTTGAATAGCATCTGATGGGTGACGCGTACGCCAGTGGTTGCATCGTCGTTATTCACCACCACCGAAATAGAACGCTCAGACGAGCCTTGCGCGATGGCCACGATATTGATGTTGGCGCGGGCCAGCGCAGCAAAGAATTTCGCTGAGATACCGCGCAGCGTGCGCATGCCATCACCCACAACAGAGATGATAGCCAGACGCTCAGTCACCGCCAGCGGCTCCAGCAGGCCTTCTTTCAGTTCGAGATAGAATTCATCCTGCATGGCGCGTTGCGCACGCGCGCAGTCGCCCTGCGGAACGCAGAAGCTGATGCTGTATTCAGAAGAGGATTGCGTGATCAGCACCACCGAGATGCCCGCACGCGACATCGCGGCAAAAACGCGCGCCGCCATGCCCACCATGCCTTTCATTCCAGGGCCAGAGACGCTAAACATCGCCATATTATTGAGGTTAGAAATACCTTTTACTGGCAAATCGTCTTCATCACCGCTGGCGCCGATCAACGTGCCAGGCGCTTGTGGATTGCCGGTATTTTTAATCAGGCACGGGATCTGGAACTGAGCAATTGGGGTAATGGTGCGCGGATGCAGAACTTTGGCGCCGAAGTAAGAAAGCTCCATCGCTTCCTGATAAGACATCGACTTCAGCAATCGGGCGTCGGGTACCTGGCGCGGATCGCAAGTATATACGCCGTCAACATCGGTCCAGATCTCACAACAGTCCGCGCGTAAACAGGCGGCCAGTACGGCGGCAGAGTAGTCGGAGCCATTGCGCCCCAACACCACCAACTCACCTTTTTCATTCCCGGCAGTAAAGCCTGCCATCAAAATCATGTGGTCCGCAGGAATACGACTGGCGGCAATGCGGCGCGTAGATTCGGCGATATCAACGGTAGATTCGAGGTAATGGCCTACCGCCAGCAATTTCTCGACCGGGTCGATGACCGTCACGTGGTGCCCGCGCGCCTCCAGCAGGCCTGCCATGATAGCGATCGACATTTTTTCGCCACGGCAAATAAGCGCGGCATTGATGCTGTCCGGGCACTGTCCCAGCAGGCTGATACCGTGCAGGACATGTTTAATTTGGGCAAATTCTTGTTCAACGAAGGCTTTGAGCGGAGCCAGCGGAAAACCCGGCTGCGCGGCGGCGAGACCAACCAAAAGCTCTGAGAAAATACGTTCGGCGTCACTGATATTGGCTAAAGCGTCCTGACCACCGATGGTCTTCTCAATCATCGCCACCAGATGGTTGGTAATTTTTGCGGGGGCAGAGAGCACGGTCGCGACCTGCCCCTGCCTGGCATTGCTTTCCAGAATATCGGCAACTCGCAGAAAGCGCTCTGCATTTGCCACTGATGTACCGCCGAACTTCAACACTCGCATGGTTTACCTCGTTGCCTTTGGTCGAAAAAAAAGCCCGCACTGTTTAGGTGCGGGCTTTTTCTTGTGTTTCCTGTACGCGTCAGCCCGCACCGTTACCTGTGGTAATGGTGATGGTTGTTGTAATGGTGATGCTGATGCGTTTCATGATGTTGTGTGCTCTGTAATTATTTATGGCCTGTCTTGTATTCTTTTAGGGTTAAAGTATCTGCTGACCTAAGTCAATAAATTTTTAAATTGATCACATTCCGAAACTTGTTCACGAGCGACTGCTTGCCCTTTTATTTTCAACCAATACAGCGTGCGCACCCCACTTGAAGTCAGAATCAAACACTAAAAAATAAAACAAAGAAGAAATTTTATTTTGTAATACTTTTTTCGATATCATGTAAAAAACGGTGCAACATTGCCGTGTCTCGCTGCTCTAACAGACCCATTCGCTGTTGCAGCCAGTCCGTCAGCTTAATGTCGTCAGAAACGTTCAGCGTGGCTAATAAACGCAAAACACGTTCGCGCAATGCCTGTAGCTGATGCTCATCCGTCACCTCAATGTTTCTGGCCGGTTGTTGTATTAAACCTGCTAATTGATAGCAATACACCATCACCGCCTGCCCCAAATTGAGTGATGGATAGTCAGCCACCATAGGTACACCGGTGAGTACATCCGCCAGAGCCAATTCTTCGTTGGTTAACCCCGAATCTTCACGACCAAAAACCAGCGCGGCGTGATCCATCCACGTTGATTTTTCCTGCAACAGGGGAACCAATTCGACCGGCGTGGCGTAATAATGAAACTTCGCCCGGCTGCGCGCCGTGGTGGCGACGGTAAAATCCACGTCGTGAAGCGCCTCCGCTAATGTTGGAAAAACGTTAATATTATCAATAATATCACCCGAGCCATGCGCAACCCATCGCGTCGCAGGCGCCAGATGAGCCTCGCTATCAACGATCCGCATTTGTGTGAATCCCATGGTTTTCATAGCACGAGCTGCCGCGCCAATATTTTCGGCTCTGGCGGGAGCAACCAGAATAATTGTTAAACGCATTTTGATACTCTTTTTGACCGGCCTGCAGATAATTATGTGATGTGCATCAACATATTACGCAGCGCGAATTTACATATTTTTAACAGAAATCACTGAAAAAGCATTTTACATTCAGTAAAAAATGCTAAACTATTTCCTGCATGTACTATTGCTTTTTATGTTAACAGAAGTTGCATATCCTTCTGTTTATCCATGATAATTTGATTTAGAATGGTTCTCATAGATTGGATTCATTACATTTATTAATTAGCGCGTGCAACTAGTTGTAATATTGCAATTTTGTGATGAAAGCTATCATTTAGATACGTTGATTTCATCAAACTGTTAACGTGCTACAATTGAACTTGATATATGTCAACGAAGCGTAGTTTTATTGGGTGTCCGGTACGTCTTAGCCTGTTATGTTGCTGTTAAAATGGTTAGGATGACAGCCGTTTTTGACACTGTCGGGTCCAGAGGGAAAGTGCCCACGACCAAGCTAATGATGTTGTTGACGTTGATGGAAAGTGCATCAAGAACGCAATTACGTACTTTAGTCATGTTACGCCGATCATGTTAATTTACGACATGCATCAGGCAGGTCAGGGACTTTTGTACTTCCTGTTTCGATTTAGTTGGCAATTTAGGTAGCAAACATGCAGACCCCGCACATTCTTATCGTTGAAGACGAGTTAGTAACACGTAACACGTTGAAAAGCATTTTCGAAGCGGAAGGCTATGATGTATTCGAGGCGACAGATGGCGCGGAAATGCATCAGATCCTCTCTGAATATGACATCAACCTTGTGATTATGGATATCAATCTGCCAGGTAAAAATGGTCTTCTGTTAGCGCGTGAACTTCGCGAACAAGCTAACGTTGCACTGATGTTCCTGACGGGCCGTGATAACGAAGTCGATAAAATTCTCGGCCTCGAAATCGGCGCTGACGATTACATCACCAAGCCGTTTAACCCACGCGAACTGACTATCCGTGCTCGTAACCTGCTGTCCCGCACCATGAATCTGGGCACAGTGAGCGAAGAGCGTCGTAGCGTCGAAAGCTACAAGTTCAATGGTTGGGAGCTGGACATCAATAGCCGCTCTCTGATTGGCCCTGACGGCGAGCAGTATAAACTGCCACGTAGCGAATTCCGTGCCATGCTTCACTTCTGCGAGAATCCGGGCAAGATCCAGTCTCGCGCAGAACTGCTGAAAAAAATGACCGGCCGCGAACTGAAGCCGCATGACCGTACCGTTGACGTAACAATCCGCCGTATTCGTAAGCATTTCGAATCCACGCCGGATACACCAGAAATCATCGCTACCATTCACGGTGAAGGCTACCGTTTCTGCGGCGATCTGCAGGATTAATGTCATCCTGACTGGTATAAAAACGGCGCTTTATGCGCCGTTTTTCATTCTACTACGCCCCTATTTCCACAACCGTAATTCATCGTCCTCAGTTGCGTTCTCCTTTTTGGGCTTTGGCTGTGCAAGCCGGTGCCAGTCAAGATGACGCGTCAGGAACATCACCCCACAAAGCGCCAGTAACAGCACGCCCGTTCCCAGCAGTAACGCGCTGTCCTGCGAACGCAACAGTACCCACATCACGCCATCCAGTCCCAGCAATGCTGCGGTAAAAAACAGACTGTTACGCCATCCCTGTAGTATCGCCTGTAAATACACGCCGTTCATCAGCGCGCCTACCAGGCTTGCCGTAATCCACGCCGCAGTAAAACCCACATGCTCCGACAGCGCCAACAACAGCAAATAGAACATCACCAGTGATAATCCCACCAACAGATATTGCATCGGGTGCAGACGCAGACTGGTCATACTCTCGAGCACAAAGAAAGACATGAAAGTCAGTGTAATCAATAAAATGGCATACTTTGTCGCCCGATCTGTCAGTTGATACTGATCCGCAGGCGTAGCCACAGCGACGCTAAACGCAGGCATGCCCTGCCAGCCAATCTTCTCATCGCCGAAGCGTTCTCCCAGATTATTCGCGAACCAGCTACTTTGCCATTGCGCCTTAAACCCTGACTCACTGATTTCACGCTTAGCCGGAAGAAAATCGCCGAGAAAGTTAGGGTGTGGCCAGTTGCTGGTCACAGTCATTTCGCTATTACGACCAACCGGGACGACAGAAAAATCACCGGTTCCACTCAGATTAAGCGACAACACGACACTGAGATTTTTTTCCGCCCAGCCGGCATCCGGTAGCGGAATGTGGATCCCCTGAGCACGGCCATCCAGCCCAGTACCGGGTTCGACCGCCAGCGATGTTCCATTAATCTGCGAAGCCTTCACGACGCCAATCCCGCGCGCGTCGCCCACGCCAACCACAATAAACGGTTTACCGACGCTGACATTGGGATGGTTTAAATCGCTCAGCCGTTCGGCGTTAAACTCAGCCTTCACCGATAAATCGTTGTGCCAGACCTGTCCTTCATAAATACCTATCTTCCGCGCTTCAACGTTCTGGTTACCCTCAACAACCAGCGATTCCGGCAACCAGAAATGGATGTAGCTGCGCTTTCGCTGGATCTGTTTGTCACCTTCCAGCTCGGTATACAGTTCCGTCACCGGGACGGCAATCAGCGGGCCTACCACCTTTTGCGGCCCACTGGTGCTCTGTCGAATAGCATCTTCTACCTCACTACGGTAGTCCGACCGCTCAACAATAATCTGCCTGATCATCGTCAGTGGAATTAACAGCAGCAGCATAGCGCCACCTAAGGTGACTATTTTCCAAAACAGGGGGGATTTAAACATAGCGTTCTCCTTTGCGATATCAGCAAGGTAGAACAGCTATGTGCGGGGAATTTGAAGTTATGTGAAGTGACGGTGAAGTGTAAACGAGGCCTGCGCCCCGCCTTCTGGTCGGTTGCATAACGTCACGTCACCTCGATGCAATCGCGCAACCTCACTGACAAACGCCAGCCCCAGCCCACTACTCTTGTGTCCATTCTCGCGGGGCAGCGAGTAGAAGCGTTCAAAAATACGCGGCAACGCAAAGTCAGGTATGCCACTACCGTTATCACTGACCTGTATTGTGACGCGGTTCTCCTGCGAATGCGCGCTCAATACAATTGTTCCGTTCTCCAGCGTAAAGTCGATGGCGTTATCCAGCAGATTACCCAACGCTTGCTCCAACAGTGCGGCATCGGCGGCAACCGTCAGCGATGAAGGTACAACGGTAAGCGTGATGTTTTTTGCCGCCAGCTGCACACTACGCGCCTCTTTAAGCTGGGTAAAAAGCGCATCTACCGCCACGGGCGTCAACGTAATGTCCTGTCGATTCTCCAGTCGTGCCTGGCGTAGCAAAGTTTCGACCAGCGCCTGCATGCGCGCATTCTGCGTCAGAATATTATCGGTGAAACGCGCAACCACGTTCGGCGGCGGCCCTTCGCGCAAAATCTCAGCCGCGCCGCGGATCGCCGCCAACGGGCTTTTTAACTCATGCGTCAACGCATAGACGTACTGCTCAATATAATTCTTGCCCTCCAGCTTCAGACGCATACTTTCCAGCGCCTGCGCCAACTTGCGTAGCTCACTGCTACCAAGATCAGGAAGCGCAACGGGGCGATCCTCAGTGACAGAATCAGCATAGCGTGCCAGCCGCGCGATAGACCGGTTTATCCACCATACCATCCCAAAGCCAATCACTAAGGCGATCCCCAGTAACACGGCGCTGGCCCACAGCATCCGCCGTTCACTGCGTTTAATCACTGGCGTCATTGCCGCATTCGGTTTACCAACGCTCAGCACCCCGATAATACGTCCGCCGTCAACAATCGGTGCGGCAACATACATCACCGAACTTTCCGGATCGGCCATGTTCTGTGGCGTACTTCGTGCGCCATACTGCCCACGCAGCGTTAACCATACGTCGTTCCAGCGAGAATAATCTTCGCCGACGGCCTGGTTGGCGGAATCAAATACCACCTTGCCCTGCGCGTCCGTCATGTAGACGTGATACTCATTGCGCACTTTGTTAATGCCACTGATATTGGCGCGAAAAGGACGATCGTGCAGTTGCGAAAAGGCCTGTGCCAGCCTGCCATGGGAAGGAGAGCCAGACAGCAAGTCATCACGTGCCAGCGCGGCCAGCAGCGTGGCGGTATCAATTAAAGTACCTTCGGTCGCCCGGCGCACGCCTGGCTTAATTTCCTGCACAAAGATCGACAGAACGAACCAGGCGGCGACGGCAACAATCAGAAAATAGCCGAGCAGCAAACGCATGCCAATGCGCATCAGACGCTCCTCAGGCTGTATCCCATACCGCGATGCGTATTGATGGGGGAAAGCTCGGGGTTGATGGCCCGCAGCTTGGCGCGCAACGTTTTGATGTGGGTATCGACCGTTCTGTCAAAGGTATCCTGGGCATCGGCCCAGACTAAATCCATTAACTGTTGGCGTGAGTAGACGCGTCCCGGCGACAACAGTAATGTCTTCAGCAACAAGAATTCATAGCGCGTCAGATTTAACGGCATCCCAAACCAGGTAATCTGTGCGGCAAGCTCATTGAGCTCAAAATCCCCACAGCGCGTCGCCGGTGAAGGCGTGGAGAATTTTCTCACCCGCCGCAGCAATGTACGCACGCGGGCGCACACTTCACGCGGAGAGAAGGGTTTCGCCACATAATCATCCGCACCAATTTCCAGCCCCAGCAGGCGATCGACTTCATCGCTACGCGCAGTCAGAAAGAGGATCGGTAATGCCGGATGGCGTTCCAGCAATCGTCGGCACAGTTCAAAACCGCTGATATCCGGGAGTCCGACATCCAGAATGATCGCATCCGGACATCTCTGGCGTGATTTTTCCAGCACGGGCAATCCACGCTCAAAAGCTTCAACGCTAAAACCTTCCTGCTGCAGCATGTAGATAAGCGTATCCGCAATCCCCTGCTCGTCCTCAACCAACCAGATCAGCGCCTGTTGCATTTTGCCTGCCTGTTATCGCTGCCACGGCATGATAGGTACCGCGCTGATAGCATTTTTGGGCGATCCATCAACCACCTTATCTGAATAGGCCAGATAGGCCAGCGCATTACGTTTTGCATCATAAAAACGCACGACCTGTAAGGATTTAAACACCAGCGATGTACGTTTCTTAAAGACCACCTCGCCCTGGGCTTTGCCGTTTTTAATTCTGTCGCTCAGCTCCACCGGCCCCACCTGCTGACAGGAGATAGCCGCGTCGGAAGTATCTTCAGCCAAACCCAGTCCACCTTTAATTCCACCAGTTTTGGCGCGGCTAACGTAGCAGGTCACATTGGTGACATCAGGATCATCAAATGCCTCGACCACAATTTTATGATCCGGTCCAAACATTTTGAACACGGTATCGACAGATCCAATCTGCTCCGCATGGGCAACCTGCGCCATCATCAGCAGAATTGAGGAAATGACTAAGCTCTTATATTTCATATTGTTACCATTTTTAAAAGTTACTCTGTGCAATTATTCGACATTCTAAGATAAAACGTATATAGATCACAGGATTACAATAATCACGCTTTCGTATGTCCGAAAAAAGCATTTATGAGCAAAAAAAACACTGAATGCTAAAACAGCAAAAAATGCTATTATCCTCATACCTGACGTCAGGTACTCGTTGTTGAAAGGATGAGGATATTTTATGGATCAGGCTGGCATTATTCGCGACCTCTTAATCTGGCTGGAAGGCCATCTGGATCAGCCTTTGTCGCTTGACAATGTGGCGGCAAAAGCAGGCTATTCCAAGTGGCATCTGCAGAGAATGTTCAAGGACGTGACGGGCCATGCTATTGGCGCCTATATCCGCGCCCGCCGTTTATCGAAGTCCGCAGTGGCGCTACGCCTGACTGCGCGTCCGATTCTGGACATCGCCCTGCAGTATCGCTTTGACTCTCAACAAACCTTTACCCGCGCGTTCAAGAAACAGTTTTCTCAGACGCCTGCGCTGTATCGTCGTTCGCCGGAATGGAGCGCTTTCGGTATTCGCCCGCCGATGCGACTGGGTGAATTTGCTATGCCTGCGCATGAGTTTGTCACGCTTGAAGATACGCAACTGCTTGGCACTACGCAAAGCTATTCCTGCTCGCTGGAACAGATTTCAGATTTCCGTCATGAAATGCGGATCCAGTTCTGGCGCGACTTCCTCAGTCAGGCTCCTGCGATCCCGCAGGTTCTGTACGGACTCAATGAAACGCGCCCCAGCATTGAGAAAGATGACGAACAGGAAGTGTTTTATACCACCGCGCTCACACCAGAGCAGGCCAACGGATACGTGCAGTCGGCGCAACCCATCCTGTTACAGGGCGGCGAATATGTGATGTTTACCTATGAGGGTCTGGGGACGGGCGTGCAGGAGTTTATCCTGACGGTTTACGGCACCTGCATGCCGATGCTGAACCTGACGCGCCGTAAAGGGCAGGATATCGAGCGATACTACCCGGCAGAAGATGCCAAAGCGGGAGATCGCCCTATTAACCTGCGCTGCGAATTCCTGATTCCGATTCGCCGCTAGCGCTGCAGTTCATCCAACGCAGGGGCGTCCAGATGAGAGATGTCCCCTGCCGTTTCAACTACCCATCCCGGTGCCAGCCATAAACTTTCCTGGTAATCGACACGAGAAATAGAGCAGTTGCGCAGACGCAGGCGACGTTCAGCCCATGCCGGTAATCCCAGAATCGTACTCACCAGGCAACCCAGCGCGATACCATGACTGACCAGCAGCGGTCGACTCCCCGGCGGCAGTTCCAGACAGGATGCCAGCGCCGCGTTAACGCGATCGCTCAGTTCCTGCATCGATTCCCCTTCAGGAATACGACCATCCACCGTACCGTTCACCAACTGACGACGCCAGCCCTCTTCCTCCGGCGTCAACGTATCGATATGACGTTGCTCCAGCACGCCCATATTCAGTTCACGCAGACGTGAGTCATAGGTGATATCACAGCCGCAGGCCTGGGCGATGATTTCTGCGGTGCGTCGCGTACGACCTAAATCGCTACTGATGACATGCGTAATACCAAACGAGCGGGCGCGTTCACCCACCTGCATGGCTTGCTGCTCACCTTTAGCGGTCAGTGGGCTGTCTGACTGGCCTTGAATACGTCGCTCGGCGTTCCACTGCGTTTCGCCATGGCGAACAAGGTATACCTGTAACATGCTTTTTTTCCGTTATACTGCGATGCGATGAATTTTCAAACTGAGCTTAATTATGCACAAGGTTATCTCTGCGACCACCAATCCTGCCAAAATTCAGGCAATTCTGCGGGCATTTGAAGAGATTTTCGGGGAAGGATCCTGCCATATTGAACCCGTCGCCGTCGAGAGTGGCGTGCCGGAACAGCCTTTCGGAAGCCAGGAAACGCGCACTGGCGCACGAAATCGCGTTAATAACGCGCGTCGTCTGCACCCGCAGGCTGATTTCTGGGTCGCTATTGAAGCGGGAATTGACGATGACGCCACCTTCAGTTGGGTGGTAATTGATAACGGCGTCCAGCGCGGCGAAGCCCGTTCAGCCACGTTGCCATTGCCTGCTGTCATTCTCGACAGAGTCCGCAAAGGTGAAGCACTCGGCCCGGTGATGTCGGACTATACAGGTATTGATGAGATTGGCCGTAAAGAGGGCGCAATCGGCGTCTTTACCGCGGGTAAGCTGACGCGCTCGAGCGTTTACCACCAGGCGGTGATTCTGGCTCTCAGCCCGTTTCATAACGCGGTGTATTTATAGCATTGTGCCGGATGTTCAATCGTAGGCCGGATAAGGCAAAGCCGCATCCGGCGGATCAATTTTTCCCGAGCAACACCTGTTCCAGCCACTGACGCAGATCCACCGGTGCGGATTTGAGGCTATTCGACCCTCGCGTAATAGTAGCAATCCCCGCCCCGAGCTCGTTTTTAAGCTCACGCTGGCTCATCTCACCGCGCAGCAGCTCTTCAATGATACGCACACGCGTGCCCAACGCTTCACGCTCATCCGGCGTTAACATCAAATTGAGCAGTGGCAGGTGTAAATCTTGTTCGTAGGCGTGTTTAAGCAGATCGACAAAACGTAACCACTCCTGGTGACGTTGTTCTGCCATCTCTGCTGAATAGGGTGATTGCTGAGTCATAAGTTATCGCCATCGTTGCGGGGGGAAGCGTGCTTGCTTCCCCCTTTGTACTCTTTAACGAGTACGATAGCATAACACAACCGACACGATCAGTAACGACGTTGCCATTCTGCGTCGCTCATCAACTCCGGTTTATCGCCGAGAAAATAGCGATAGTACGCATCGTATGCCAGCACGTTCTTCACATATCCTCGCGTTTCCGAGAACGGAATACTTTCGACAAACGCCACGGCATCAATACGACCTGCGCTATTGCCAAGCCAGGTGCGAACGCGTCCCGGGCCGGCGTTATAGGCTGCTGACGCAAAGATGCGGTTATTGCCAAATTGCTGATACACGTACTGCAAATAGCTGGTTCCGATGTTGATGTTGGTATCAGGATCCAATAGCTGGCTCGGACTGCTGTAACCTGGAATCGAGAACATTTTCACCGTATGCGTCGCCGTACCCGGCATAATCTGCATCAGCCCACTGGCGCCTACCGGCGATTTAACTTTCGGGTTCCAGGCGCTTTCCTGACGCGCTATCGCCATCGCATAGCTTGGCGGAATATCTTTGCCGCTGGTGTAACGGGTAAAAAGATCTTTATAGGCCAACGGGAAGCGCTCTTCCAGATGATCCCACAGCTTTCCGGCGATCGTCGCCTGAACGCTTAGATCCCACCAGTGATTGTTGAACGCGTAACGCGCCAGTTGTGCCTGTTCAGACTTCGTGCGGCTGGTAACCAGATTCGCCCACTCACTGCGTGCGGTATTGTCCATGTTCCAGTACATCAGTTCACGAACACGCGCCATTTCTGGTCCCTGAGTTAGCGCAGAGTCAACGTTGTCCGGTGCTTTATCCACTTTCAGCGCGTACTCTTCTCCCAGGCGCTGTGCCGCCACCATCGGATAGAAACCGCGCTGCTGCATGAGTTGGTGCAGGATCTCTTTCGCTTCATCATTGCGTCCGCGCTCCAGCAGCAGATCCGCCTGCCAGTAGCGCCATTCATCTTTTTCTTTGGCTTCCATTGGCAAACGCGCCAGCCAGGTATTCAGGCCACGGCGATCGCCGGTTCCCAGCGCCATGCGCACCCGGCGCTCCACAAGCGAGGTGGAGTTGGAGCGCATAATCGCATCATCACGCCATTTGGCCTGCTCGTCGGTAACGTCATTGCCCATCAGGCGCCAGGCAACAATATCGCGCAGATCCTGGGTTTGCTCGTCATTCAGCTGCTGCGCTTGCACCAGCGAGGGGATCATCAGGCGGGCGTTTTCCACATCCTGACGCGCCACGCTGGCAAAGGCGACCGCCGCCATCTGCCGGGTGAAATCCGTTGCGCCAGTGGTGCGAGCAAAGGTCATTACCGAATTCGGATCGTTGGCCAGCGCGATGATCGCAGAGGCAATGGTTTGGTATTGCGCGGGCATCTGTCCGGCCAGCGCCGTCACCAGACCGGTATTCCCGGCTTTCATCGCCAGACGAATACGCTCCAGATACGCCAGCGGATCCTGAGTGCCTGAGGCGCGCCATACGCCAAATAATTTGTCACAAGCGTTCGGCTGACTTTTCCCGGTCAACCACAGTTCTTTCGCGCCCTGCCAGGCTTCTTCGGTTTGCCCGGTACTCCATTTCGCAAAGTAATAGTTACATTGCGCTTCCGTGGTACCCGGTTTTTCCGGGCTGAACGCCAGCAGTCCACGCCAGTCTTCGCGGCGCGCCAGTTCGTTCACGAAACGCGATTGCAGCGTACGCGCCGGGGGCAGCGTCGGGTTGGTGCGCACAAAATTGGTGACGGTAATGGTGGGCTGATTCATCAGATCGTCAGTGATCTGGCGATATTCCAGATAAGGATACAGAGGATAGTTCTTCAGCCCGGGCATCATCTGCTCTACGACGTCCATTTGTCGGTTATCCCAGGCTTGCTTAATTTGCGCATAGCGATTGCGCTGCTCATCCAGGGAATCCGCTCGCGCCACTTGACTGACCGTCAGCAGACATACGCTGGCAGCCAGCAGGCGCCAGGTAAATTGTTTGGCTTTGTCCACAAGCTCTTCCTCTTGTCGTTTACGTCTGTGCAGCATCATGCCGCTTAATTCATTCATGCTAACCAGACATTGCAGAATGTGCCACGTCACGGACACTTTTTTACTTTTGTTGCGAGTGAGATCTGCTGGCTGGGATTGGGCAATGAAAAAGGCTACACTTCGCCTTTGATAACTATTTACCAATAATTAGCCCTAAATAATTCAAGTTGCAGCAAGGCGGCGAGGAAGTGAATCCCCTGAGCGTACAAAAGTACGTGACTGGGGTGAACGACACAGCCAACGCATCTGCGGCTTGAAGTATGACGGGATAAACATTAGAGGCGAGTCCAACGTGGCCCAATTCGTTTATACCATGCATCGTGTCGGCAAAGTCGTTCCGCCGAAACGTCATATTCTTAAAAACATCTCACTGAGCTTCTTCCCTGGCGCCAAAATCGGTGTTCTCGGTCTGAACGGTGCGGGTAAATCTACCCTGCTGCGCATCATGGCCGGTATTGATACTGATATCGAAGGCGAAGCTCGCCCACAGCCTGGCATTAAAATCGGTTACCTGCCGCAGGAACCGAAACTAAACCCGGAACATACCGTTCGCGAATCCGTTGAAGAAGCGGTTGCCGAAGTGGTTAACGCACTGAAAGGCCTGGATGAAGTGTACGCCAAGTACGCAGAGCCAGACGCCGACTTCGATAAACTTGCTGCGCAACAGGGCAAGTTTGAAGAGATTATTCAGGCGCACGACGGTCATAATCTGAATGTACAGCTCGAACGTGCCGCCGATGCCCTGCGTCTGCCGGACTGGGATGCCAAAATTGAGAAGCTTTCCGGTGGTGAACGCCGCCGCGTCGCGCTGTGCCGCCTGCTGCTGGAAAAACCAGACATGCTGCTGCTCGACGAACCGACTAACCACCTGGACGCCGAATCCGTGGCGTGGCTGGAACGCTTCCTGCATGACTTCGAAGGCACCGTGGTGGCCATTACCCACGACCGTTACTTCCTCGACAACGTAGCGGGTTGGATTCTGGAGCTTGACCGCGGTGAAGGTATTCCGTGGGAAGGCAACTACTCCTCCTGGCTGGAGCAGAAAGATCAGCGTCTGGCCCAGGAGGCCTCTCAGGAAGCGGCTCGCCGTAAATCCATTGAGAAAGAGCTGGAGTGGGTACGCCAGGGCGCGAAAGGCCGCCAGTCTAAGGGCAAAGCCCGTCTGGCGCGCTTTGAAGAACTCAACAATACCGAATACCAGAAACGTAACGAAACCAACGAACTGTTTATTCCACCAGGACCTCGTCTGGGCGATAAAGTCGTTGAAGTCACCAATCTGCGTAAATCCTACGGCGATCGCGTACTGATTGACGATTTGAGCTTCTCGGTACCGAAAGGCGCTATTGTCGGTATCATTGGCCCGAACGGTGCAGGTAAATCCACCCTGTTCCGCATGATGTCCGGTCAGGAACAGCCTGATAGCGGCACCATTGAGCTGGGTGAAACCGTGAAGCTGGCGTCCGTTGACCAGTTCCGTGATGCCATGGACAACAGCAAAACCGTGTGGGAAGAAGTGTCCGGCGGGCTGGATATCATGAAGATCGGCAACACCGAGATGCCAAGCCGCGCCTACGTAGGCCGCTTTAACTTCAAAGGTGTGGATCAGGGTAAACGCGTCGGCGAGCTGTCCGGTGGTGAGCGTGGTCGTCTGCACCTGGCGAAGCTGCTGCAGGTTGGCGGTAATATGCTGCTGCTCGATGAACCAACCAACGACCTGGATATCGAAACCCTGCGCGCGCTGGAAAACGCCCTGCTGGAGTTCCCGGGCTGCGCGATGGTTATCTCGCACGACCGTTGGTTCCTTGACCGTATCGCCACCCATATTCTGGACTACCAGGATGAAGGTAAAGTGGAATTCTTCGAAGGTAACTTTACCGAATACGAAGAGTACAAGAAACGCACGCTGGGCGCAGATGCGCTGGAGCCGAAGCGTATTAAGTACAAGCGTATTGCTAAGTAATTACCGTTAAGCGCCGGATGGCGGCGTGACGCCTTATCTGGCCTACGAGGTTAGTGCGACTTGTAGGCCGGATAAGCGCAGCGCCATCCGGCATGTAAACTATCTCTGTTCGCCCATCAACTCTTTCACCAGCTCCACGCAGCGCAGGAAGCGACCATCGTAGTCCGGCTCCTGAACGTGCACAAAATCGATGTTGTTTTCCTGTAACATCTCCACCAGCAGCGTCTGAAACGCTTTTCTGTCAACCGAGCTGCCAAGGCTGCGCAAACCATCTGCCACCCACGGGGTGTTGTTTTCCAGCAGGATCACCAGGTCAAAGCGATACTCGTCAATCAGCGCCTGCACAAACGGGTGTTCACGCCCTTCGTACTTTTTGCAGAAGGCCTGAGTGGTCACAAAGTCAGTGTCGATGAACGCCACTTTATTGGCATATTTCACCGCGAAATCAATGTACTGCGCCTGTCCCAGCGCGATTTTATCGTAGTCCGAGTACTGCAACGCCATCTCATCGCCGCCCAAATGGGAGAAAACGTAATCACGCCCATATTCCCACGCACTGGTGGTGTTAAAGATGTTGGCGAGCTTGTTCACCAGCGTCGATTTACCGCTCGACTCCCCGCCGAGGATCGCCACGGTGCGCACGAAAAACGGCTTCACTTCGGTGGGAATATACTCCCAGTAGCGAAACGGGTTCTCACGGATTTGCCCGCCGCTGATACTCATAAACGTCCGCTTGGGATCCACCAGCACGGTTTCGATCCCCAGATGTTCGAGGTATTGCGGGGCATCTGATTCTTCAGAGGTGTAGATCCAGTTTGGCTGGATCCCTTTCTCCTGCATGAACGTTTTTATTCCGTTGCTCCACACATCCCAACCATGTGGATACGGCTCCATGCCCTCTTCATTAAAGGCATGAATTCGGATATTTTTCTGATACTTAAAGGTTTGCAGCAGCCAACGCAGACGATCGGGCACCGTGGGCTGTTGCGACATGGCGCTGTCTTCAAACAGACTACGATCGCGCGTGTCGTCATAGCCCATAATGATATGCAGTTCATCGACCTGACTACAGGCGCGCTGGATAAGATAGATATGGCCGGTATGCAGCGGATAAAACTTACCGAATACCACACCGATATTTTTCTGCTGACGCGGAAACTCCAGTCCGAGAAAACGGTGCAACGCCTCCAGCTTTTGCGCGCTGGGGCTTTTAATTTTGGCATTCAGAAGCTGGCTTAGATATCCCTTGGTCATGCCACTGGCATCCGCCACCTGTTGCAGGGTACAGCCCTTTTGCTTAATGGCGGTTTTCAGATAATCAAATGACACAAGAGCCTCCTGCTGTAAAAATAAACGTAATACCCAATGCCGTCGGAAAGACGGCGGGTATTTGATTATAGGTCGTCAAACACGCTTAACGCATCCGCAAGCTTCTTAACGCCAAAGACCTGCATCCCTTCCGGTACTTTTTTCGGTACGTTAGCGGCAGGAACAATCGCCCGGCGAAAACCGTGTTTCGCCGCTTCCGAAATACGCTCCTGCCCGCTGGGTACCGGACGGATTTCGCCTGCCAACCCCACTTCGCCAAAGACCACTAAATCCTGTGGCAGCGGTCTGTCGCGCAGGCTGGAGACCATTGCCAACAGCAGTGCCAGGTCGGCGCTGGTTTCGGTAACCTTTACGCCGCCGACCACGTTGACGAACACGTCCTGATCCGCCATCTGTAAGCCGCCATGACGATGTAACACCGCCAGCAGAATCGCCAGACGGTTTTGTTCCAGACCGACCGCCACGCGACGCGGGTTCGCCATCATTGAGTGATCGACCAGCGCCTGAATCTCTACCAGCAGTGGGCGCGTGCCTTCCCAGACCACCATCACCGAACTACCGGAAGTGACTTCATCGCCACGGCTTAAGAAGATTGCAGACGGGTTGCTGACTTCGCGCAGCCCCTGCTCGGTCATGGCAAAGACGCCCAGCTCATTCACCGCGCCAAAGCGGTTTTTGTGGCTACGCAGAGTGCGGAAACGGGAATCAGCGTCACCGTCGAGCAACACCGAGCAGTCAATACAGTGCTCCAGCACCTTCGGCCCGGCCAATGAGCCATCTTTGGTGACGTGGCCGACCATCACAATCGCTACGCCGCGCGTTTTGGCAAAGCGCGTCAGGTAAGCCGCAGTTTCACGCACCTGTGCCACGCTGCCCGGCGAAGACTGAATGTCCGCCATATGCATCACCTGAATGGAGTCGATCACCATCAGTTTCGGCTGTTCTTCTTCAGCAATCAGGCAAATTTGTTCGATACTGGTTTCCGACAGCATGTTCAGGTTCGCCGTCGGCAAGCCAAGTCGATGCGCGCGCATCGCCACCTGTTGCAGCGACTCTTCGCCAGTGACGTACAGGGTTTTCATCTGCTCGGCGAGCCTGCACAGCGTTTGTAGCAGCAGCGTTGATTTCCCCGCGCCGGGGTTACCGCCAATCAGTATGGCGCTGCCGGGAACCACCCCGCCGCCGAGCACGCGGTCAAACTCTTTAAATCCGGTAGAAAAACGCGGCAGTTCCTCAAGGCTGATGTCAGAAAGCTTCTGCACTTTTGCGACGCCCGCATTTCCGGCGTAGCCGCTGAGTCGCTCGTTGCGCGCCACCGTTGGCGACGCGGCAAGGCGCACCTCGGTTATGGTGTTCCAGGCCTGACAGGCGCTGCATTGCCCCTGCCAGCGCGGGTAATCGGCCCCGCATTCATTACAAACAAAGGCGCGTTTAGGAGCTTTTGCCACATTTTACCTCATTATTTCTGGTTCATGCTGCCAGAGAGAATGCAGAACACGCCCATCAGGTCAGCGTGACGGATAGTAATCTCCGTCTTTTCATTCACTTTGGGTTTCGCATGATACGCAATGCCCAGCCCGGCTGTTTTGATCATCGGTAGATCGTTGGCGCCGTCGCCGATCGCCACCGTCTGCGCCATCGGGATCTCATATTCTTGCGCCAGGCGGCTCAGAGTACTGGCTTTGTACTGCGCATCGACGATATCGCCGATCACGTTGCCAGTGAATTTACCGTCCATGATCTCCAGCTCATTCGCCACAGCCGCAGTCAGACGCAGCTTGTTACGCAGATAATCGGCAAAGAAAGTAAACCCGCCAGAAGCGATAGCCACTTTCCAGCCAAGCGTTTCCAGTTTTAGCACCAGTTGCGTCAAGCCAGGCATCAGCGGCAATGTTTCGCGCACCTGGTGCAGAATATTGGCATCAGCCCCCTTGAGCGTCGCCACGCGGCTGCGCAGGCTGGCGGTAAAATCCAGCTCGCCGCGCATCGCGCGTTCGGTGACTTCGGCAACCATTTCGCCGGTCCCGGCCAGTTTGGCAATTTCATCAATGCATTCGATCTGGATAGCCGTTGAATCCATGTCCATCACCAGCAAACCCGGCGTGCGCAAATGCGGAATTTTACCTAATGGGGCAACATCCAGTTTGGCGTCATGCGCCAGTTTTGTCGCTCTCGGCGTTAACGAGCCCGCGAGGCGAATCACCTGATAATCCTCAACGCACCAGGCGGCTACGATCACCATCGCCGCACCCAGTTTGCTCTGGTATTGCGTTAAACGTTGTTTATCCAGCCCACGACCATACAGCAGCCAGCCACTGCGGCCCGCGTGGTAATCCAGCGGCATGACTTCATCACCGCTTAAAGAAAGGGGCAGACCTGGCCACAGAGAGACATCTTCAGGTAGATCGCACCAGGTAATGTTAGGCATTAAAGCTCCTGTAAAATCGTTCGGGTCGGAATCATCCAGCGGAAAATAACGCATGAGGCTACCCTGTAACCAGCGCTTCTGGCAACATTAAGCCTCAAATTTTCAGCAGGTGGAATATGGCTCGCGCAAAACTGAAATTCCGACTTCATCGTGCAGTGATTGTATTGTTCTGTCTCGCGTTGCTTGTCGCCCTGATGCAGGGTGCATCCTGGTTTAGTCAAAGCCACCAGCAGCAACGTAATCCGCAGTTGGAAGAACTGGCGCGTACACTGGCCCGCCAGGTCACCTTAAACATCGCGCCGCTGATGCGCACCGAAACACCGGATGAAAAGCGCATTAAAGCCGTACTCACGCAGTTAACGGAAAGTAGCCGTATTCTGGATGCGGGCGTGTACGATGAACAGGGCGATCTGATTACCCGCACTGGTGAGAGTGTCGATGTCCGTGACCGGCTGGCGCTCGATGGCAAAAAAGCCGGGGGCTATTTTAATCAGCAAATCGTTGAGCCCATTCAGGGGAGAAACGGCCCGCTGGGTTATCTGCGCCTGACACTCGACACCCACACGCTTGCCACCGAAGCGAAGCAGGTAGACAACACCACCAACATCTTACGCCTGATGCTGCTTCTGTCACTGGCTATTGGTGTAGTCCTCACACGTACATTATTGCAAGGCAAGCGTACCCGCTGGCAGCAATCCCCTTTCCTGCTGACCGCCAACAAACCGGTGCAGGAAGAAGACAACGAGAAAAAAGAGTAATTCAAAGAAAGGAAATCGACCATGACCACACTACGCCTGCTTATCTCAGACTCTTACGATCCGTGGTTTAACCTGGCGGTTGAAGAGTGCATTTTTCGCCAGATGCCCGCCACGCAGCGCGTCCTGTTCTTGTGGCGTAACGCCGATACGGTGGTGATTGGCCGGGCGCAAAACCCGTGGAAAGAGTGTAATACCCGCCGGATGGAGGAAGACAACGTGCGGCTCGCCCGTCGCAGCAGCGGCGGCGGCGCGGTGTTCCATGACTTGGGTAATACCTGCTTTACCTTTATGGCTGGTAAACCGGAATACGACAAAACCATCTCCACGGCAATAGTCCTCAATGCGCTGAATACGCTGGGCGTAGAAGCTGATGCCTCCGGGCGTAACGATCTGGTGGTGAAAACGCCGGATGGCGATCGTAAAGTCTCTGGTTCTGCTTATCGTGAAACGAAAGACCGCGGATTCCACCACGGCACGCTATTGCTGAATGCCGATCTCAGCCGCCTGGCAAACTATCTCAATCCCGATAAAAAGAAACTTGCCGCTAAAGGCATCACTTCGGTTCGCTCGCGCGTGGCGAATTTGACCGAGCTGTTACCGGGCATCACTCATCAACAGGTCTGTCAGGCCATCACGGAAGCCTTTTTCGCCCACTACGGCGAACGCGTAGAAGCCGAGGTAATCTCCCCGGACAAAGCGCCGGATCTGCCGAACTTTGCCGAAACCTTTGCCCGCCAGAGCAGTTGGGAGTGGAACTTTGGTCAGGCGCCGGCCTTCTCGCACCTGTTGGATGAGCGTTTCACCTGGGGCGGCGTTGAGCTGCATTTCGACGTTGAAAAAGGCGTGATTACCCGCACCCAGGTCTACACCGATAGCCTCAATCCCGCGCCGCTGGAAGCGCTGGCGGGTCGTCTGCAAGGATGCTTGTATCGTGCGGATATGCTGCAACAAGAGTGCGAGGCGCTTCTGGTTGATTTCCCGGAGCAAGAAAAAGAGTTACGCGAGCTGTCGGCATGGATTGCCGGAGCGGTGCGTTAAGCACTGGCCTGAAATTGCCGGATGGCGGCTGCGCCTTATCCGGCCTACATACTGCTGTAGGCCCGGTAAGCATAGCGCCACCGGGCACAAACAACTTACTCTTTATCGCCCAGCAGAACGGATTCCAGTGCGATTTTGATCATGTCGTTGAAGGTCGTCTGACGTTCAGCGGCAGTGGTCTGCTCGTGAGTACGGATATGGTCGGATACAGTGCAGATGGTCAGCGCTTTCGCACCAAATTCAGCCGCAACGCCGTAGATGCCCGCCGCTTCCATTTCCACGCCCAGCACGCCGTATTTTTCCATCACGTCGAACATTTCGCCGTCCGGAGAGTAGAACAGATCAGCGGAGAACAGGTTACCCACGCGCGCGTCTACGCCCAGCGCTTTTGCTGCATCAACGGCGTTACGCACCATGTCGAAGTCAGCAATAGCTGCAAAGTCATGATCTTTAAAACGGATACGGTTAACTTTGGAGTCGGTGCAAGCACCCATACCGATAACCACGTCACGCAGTTTAACGTCCATACGCACAGCGCCGCAGGAGCCTACGCGAATGATTTTCTTCACGCCGAAATCGGTGATCAGCTCTTTGGTATAGATGGAGCAGGACGGGATACCCATACCGTGGCCCATTACGGAAATCTTACGGCCTTTGTAGGTACCGGTGAAGCCTAACATGCCGCGAACGTTGTTCACTTCACGAACATCTTCGAGGAAAGTTTCAGCAATATGTTTCGCACGCAGCGGGTCGCCCGGCATCAATACGACGTCAGCGAAATCACCCATTTCTGCATTAATATGTGGAGTTGCCATTTTTTATCCTTATTTCGTTGTTATTGCCTGATGGCGGCTACGCCTATCAGGCCTACAAAACGTATGCAAAACAGTGAAATACCCTAAGGATTTCGCGTTGTAGGAAGGCGACGAATTCGTGAATCCCCGGGAGCATAGATTAACTATGTGACCGGGGTGAGCGAATGAAGTCAACGCATCTACAGCGCGAAAGACAACGGGTATTACAGCATGTTTTTACCGTAGTCCATCGGCGACGTACCAAAGTAGCTCGCCAGCGTCTGGCCGATATCCGCGAAGGTTTCACGGTGACCTAAAGAACCTGGTTTCACTTTCGGGCCGTAAACCAGTACCGGAATGTGTTCACGGGTGTGGTCAGTCCCGGTCCAGCTCGGGTCGCAGCCGTGGTCAGCGGTCAGGATCAGAATGTCATCTTCCCCCACCAGCTCCATCAGCTCAGGCAGACGGCGGTCGAACAGTTCCAGACCTGCGGCATAACCGGCGATATCGCGACGGTGACCCCAGGAAGAGTCGAAATCAACGAAGTTGGTGAAGACGATTGTCTTATCACCGGCTTCTTTCATCTCTTTGATGGTGGCGTCAAACAGCGCGTCCAGACCGGTGGCTTTCACTTTTTTGGTGATGCCGCAGTTCGCATAGATATCCGCGATTTTACCCACGGAAACCACGTGGCCGTCTTTCTCGTCGACCAGTTTCTGCAGCACGGTCGGTGCTGGCGGCTCAACGGCCAGATCGTGACGGTTACCGGTACGCTGGAAGTTACCGGCTTTATCACCGATAAACGGACGCGCGATAACACGACCGATGTTGTAACCACCTTCGGTCAGCTCTTCACGGGCGATTTCGCACAGCTCGTAGAGTTTATCCAGGCCAAAAGTCTCTTCGTGACAGGCAATCTGGAACACGGAGTCAGCGGAGGTATAGAAAATCGGCTTGCCGGTTTTCATATGCTCTTCACCCAGTTGATCCAGGATCACGGTACCGGAAGAGTGGCAGTTGCCGAGGTAACCTGGCAGGTTGGCACGTTTTACCAGTTTATCCAGCAGTTCTTGCGGGAAGCTGTTTTCGTGATCGGAGAAATATCCCCAGTCAAACAGAACCGGAACACCCGCGATTTCCCAGTGGCCAGACGGCGTGTCTTTCCCGGAAGAAAGTTCATGCGCCCATGCATAGGCACCAATCACTTCCGCGTTGCCGTCCATGCCAGCAGCAATTTTACCAGTAGAACCTTCGTGAGCTTTCACCAGGCCCAGACGGGTCAGGTTAGGCAGATTCAGTGGACCTTTGCGACCATTGTCAGCTTCACCTTTCGCACAGGCTTCTGCAATGTGTCCCATAGTGTCTGAACCTACGTCGCCAAAGCGATCCGCATCTTCAGTCGCACCAATACCAAAGGAGTCCAGCACCATAATAAATGCACGTTTCATCTTGTTCTCCATACATCTGCGCCGCAAAAAAGCGATCAGATCAGTATACAGTTATTCGGTAATACGACGATAGACTGTCGGTGTAATTTCTGGCGCTTTATCGTCAAGGCTAATTGCCGCTTTGACCGCTTTCGCCGCTTCCTGCCAGCTGGCTTCGTCTTTGGCGTGGATCACCGCCAGCGGGCGCTGTCCGTCTACGCTGTCGCCCAGACGCGCCATATCGCTAAAGCCAACGCTGTAATCAATGGTGTCCGATGCCTGACGACGACCGCCGCCCATGGAAACAACCGCCATTCCCAGCGCACGGGTATCCATCGCGCTGACAAAGCCTTCGGTATCAGCATATACCGCTTTGCTGAGCATTGCCGTCGGCAGGTACTTCGCATAATTCTCGACGAAATCGGTCGGGCCTTTCTGCGCCGCCACCATGCGACCAAAAATCTCTGCTGCTTTGCCGTTATCCAGCACCGTCTGCAATTTCGCACGGGCTTCGGCGTCATCTTTCGCCAGCTTGCCGGAGATCAGCATTTCCACGCACAGCGCCATAGTGACGTCTAACAGACGTGGATTGCGGTATTCACCGGTCAGGAACTGCACAGCTTCGCGGACTTCGACCGCGTTACCTGCGCTGGAGGCCAACACCTGGTTCATATCAGTTAACAGCGCGGTGGTACGTACACCCGCACCGTTTGCCACGCCGACAATCGCTTCGGCAAGGGCTTCAGAAAGCTCGTAAGTCGGCATAAAGGCGCCGCTGCCCACTTTCACATCCATCACCAGCGCATCCAGCCCTTCCGCCAGTTTTTTCGCCAGAATGGAACCGGTAATCAGCGGGATGGAATCCACCGTCGCGGTAATATCGCGGGTGGCATAAAAACGTTTATCCGCCGGTGCGAGCGAACTGGTTTGCCCAATAATCGCCACACCCACGTCTTTAATAATTTCACGGAAACGGGCGTCGTCCGGGAAGATGTCAAATCCTGGAATCGCTTCAAGTTTATCGAGCGTACCGCCGGTATGCCCCAGGCCACGTCCGGAGATCATCGGAATATAGCCGCCGCACGCAGCAACCATCGGGCCTAACATCAGTGACGTTACGTCACCTACGCCGCCGGTAGAGTGTTTATCCACAATCGGGCCGTTCAGCTGCAGGCTTTTCCAGTCCAGCACGGTTCCTGAATCACGCATTGCCATGGTCAGCGAAACACGCTCAGGCATTGTCATATCGTGGAAAAAAATGGTCATCGCCAGGGCGGCGATTTGCCCTTCAGAGATGGTATTGTCGCGAATGCCATTGATAAAGAAACGAATTTCTTCATCGCTCAGCGCATGACCATCACGTTTTTTACGAATAATTTCTTGTGCGAGAAACACGGTAACCCCCGATTAATCAGGTTAAATGCTGCGGAAAACCCACTGCAATGAATGATTACTCTTAATAATCCAAGCCGTTGTAGGCCGGGTAAGCAACGCGCACCCGGCAGTCGTACTGATGCCGGATGGCGGCTGCGCCTTATCCGGCCTACAATGGGCAATTCAAACTTAGTAGCTGCTTGCGCTCTTACCGTCGCCGTGACCCAGCGCTTTCAGCAAGCTAGCCAGCAGGCTGGATGCGCCAAAACGGTAGTGACGAGAATCAGCCCAGTCAGCGCCAAACAGTTCATCGGCAATCGCCAGGAACTGCTGTGCATCTTCTGCAGTACGCACACCGCCAGCCGGTTTGAAACCTACAGTTTTAGAAACACCCATGTCGCGGATAACTTCCATCATGATGCGTGCGCTTTCCGGCGTCGCATTGACCGGCACTTTACCGGTAGACGTTTTGATGAAATCAGCACCGGCTTTGATGGAGATTTCAGATGCTTTGCGAATCAGTGCTTCTTCTTTCAGCTCACCGGTTTCGATGATCACTTTCAGCAGAACGTTTGCCGCCGCACACGCGTCTTTGCAAGCTTTAACCAGATCAAAACCAATCTGCTCGTTACCGGCGATCAGCGCACGGTACGGGAACACCACGTCAACTTCATCGGCACCGTAGGCGATCGCCGCGCGAGTTTCCGCCAACGCAATCTCGATGTCGTCGTTGCCGTGCGGGAAGTTGGTGACGGTTGCAATGCGGATGTCCGGCGTACCCTGCTCTTTCAGAGTCTTACGCGCAATAGGGATGAAACGCGGATAAATGCAGATTGCGGCAGTGTTGCCAACCGGGGTCTTCGCCTGATGACACAGCGCGATCACTTTTTCATTGGTGTCGTCGTCATTCAGGGTGGTCAGGTCCATCAGTTTCAGTGCACGCAGGCTGCTTGCTGTTAAATCGGTCATAACATTCTCCAACGGCGTCGCCGTATAAAATTTCACCTTGCGAGTTTGTTAGTATTCTAACATCCGCTCGCTATTACACTTCGATATACATCACAGTTAATGAAAACCACATACAGATTTGCATTACTCTAATGAGATCTACCTCAAATAAATGACCTTTACTGGCGGCGTGCGGTGACATCAGGCGCATCCGGATCAAAGGTTGTGGCGGCGTTGCTTTCTACAATGGCGTTACACCTTCGGGATAAAAAGGAATCAACGATGCCCACGTCAAGCGAACTCGCGCTGCAACAGCGTTGCCAACAAATCGTGACCAGTCCGGTGCTCAGCCCTGAGCAGAAACGCCACTTTCTGGCGCTGGAGGCTGAAAACGCGCTGCCCTACCCGCAACTGCCTGCTGAGGCACGCCAGGCACTGGATGACGGGGTGATCTGCGACATGTACGAAGGCCATGCTCCGTTCAAACCGCGTTATGTTTTACCCGACTACGCGCGTTTTCTGGCCAACGGCTCATCATGGCTGGAGCTGGAGGGGGCAAAGGATCTCGATGACGCATTATCCTTACTCACTATTCTTTACCATCACGTTCCGTCAGTGACGTCGATGCCGGTCTATCTCGGTCAACTCGATGCCCTGTTGCAACCGTATGTTAGAATTCTAACACAAGATGAGATCGATATTCGAATAAAACGTTTCTGGCGTTATCTCGACCGTACCCTGCCAGATGCCTTTATGCATGCCAACATTGGCCCGGCCGACACGCCGATTACACGCGCAATTTTACGCGCAGATGCAGAGTTAAAGCAGGTTTCACCTAATCTTACCTTTATTTATGATCCGCAAATTACCCCTGACGATCTGCTGCTCAACGTGGCGAAAAATATTTGCGAATGCAGTAAACCGCACATTTCTAACGGCCCTGAAAATGATAAAATTTTCACAAAAGGCCACTACGGCGTCGTCAGTTGTTACAACTCACTGCCAATGGCTGGCGGCGGAAGTACGCTGGTCAGGCTCAATCTGAAAGCCATCGCAGAGCGCAGCACCTCTGTCGATGACTTCTTTACGCGCACCCTACCGCACTACTGCCAGCAGCAAATCGCTATCATTGATTCACGATGTGAATTCCTCTATGAAAAATCACATTTCTTTGAGAATAGCTTCCTGGTGCAGGAAGGGTTGATTGATCCCAAGCGTTTTGTGCCTATGTTCGGGATGTATGGTCTGGCGGAGGCGGTAAATCTGCTGTGTGAAAAAGCAGGGCAATGCGCGCGTTACGGGAAAGATGCGTTTGCCAATCAGCTAGGCTACCGTATTAGCGCCCAACTGGCGGAATTTGTAGAAAGCACACCGGTGAAATACGGCTGGAATCAGCGTGCGATGCTGCATGCACAGTCGGGGATCAGTTCTGACATCGGCACCACGCCGGGCGCTCGCCTGCCCTACGGTGATGAACCGGACCCGATCACCCATCTGCAAACCGTTGCGCCGCATCACGCGTATTATCACGCCGGTATCAGCGACATTCTCACGCTGGATGAAACCATCAAGCGTAATCCTCAGGCGCTGGTGCAATTGTGCCTCGGCGCATTTAAAGCCGGGATGCGTGAATTTACCGCTAACGTTAGCGGTAACGATCTGGTCCGCGTCACCGGTTATATGGTGCGCCTGTCGGATCTGGAAAAATATCGTGCCGCAGGTTCTCGCACCAACACCACCTGGCTTGGCGAAGAAGCCGCGCGTAATACGCGCATTCTGGAACGACAACCTCGCGTGATTAGCCATGAACAGCAGATGCGCTTCGGTAAGTAAGCTGATTCCCTTCTCCTGCGTCGACGGGCCGGGGAGTCGCCTGGCCCTGTTCCTGCAGGGATGCAATTTGCGCTGTAAAAATTGCCACAATCCGTGGACGATGGGACGCTGCAATGACTGCGGGGAGTGTGTACTGCATTGCCCACATGAAGCGTTAAGTCTGAGCGCGGGAAAAGTATGGTGGCAATCTGATATGTGTCAGCAGTGTGACACCTGCCTGCACATGTGCCCCCAGCAGGCTACGCCGATGGCGCAGACCATGAGCATTGATGAGGTACTGCAGCATGTTCGCAAAGCCTCGCCGTTTATTGAAGGAATGACGGTCAGCGGCGGCGAAGCAACGACCCAGCTACCGTTTATTGTGGCGCTGTTTAGCGCGATCAAAACCGATCCGCAGTTGCAACACCTGACCTGCATGGTAGACAGCAACGGCATGCTGAGCGAAACCGGCTGGCAAAAGCTGTTGCCGGTGTGCGACGGCGTAATGCTGGATTTAAAAGCCTGGGATAGCGCATGTCATCGTCAGTTGACAGGGCGCGATAACACGCTGATTAAACAAAGTATTACCTTTCTGTCCGGGCAAGGGAAACTTGCGGAACTGCGCCTGCTGATTATCCCTGGTCAGGTGGATTATCTCCAGCATATCGATGCACTGGCGGCGTTTATCAAGCGTTCAGGTGATGTACCGGTGCGGCTGAATGCCTTTCATGCGCACGGGGTATACGGCGAAGCAAAAGACTGGCCGAGCGCCACGCCGGAGGATGTGGAGCACCTGGCGCAAAGATTGCGCGAGCGCGGGGTGGATAATTTGATCTTCCCGGCTTTGTATCTGTGAAATGCCGGATGAGATGCGAAAGCGCCGCATCCGGAAATCAAAAATCAAACAACGCCGTCGTATTCCGATACAGCGCGTCAGCAATCACGTCCGCAGGTTCCGGGCGCAGCTCGCATAAGACGTCAAACACTCTGACTACCTGCTCCGGGCGGTTGGGCTGGCCCTGAAATCCGTTGAGCGGCATATCCGGCGCATCGGTTTCCAGCAGCAGTGACTCCAGCGGCAATCGCGCCATTACCTCGCGGGTTTTGCTGGCGCGTGGATAAGTAATGGTGCCGCCCACGCCAATTTTGTAGCCCAGTTGCACAAAGCGTTCAGCCTGCTGAAAACTCCCGGAAAATCCATGCACCACGCCGGTTCGCGGCAAAGCATGGCGTTTCAGGTGCATAGCCAGCTTGTCATGGGTACGTCGTGAATGCAGGATCACTGGCAGTTCGTAACGCTTCGCCAGCTTCAGCTGCGCCTCCAGAATCCACTCTTGCTGGTCAAATTGCGGATCGTCCCGGTACAGATCCAATCCAATCTCACCTACTGCCACCAGCTTTTGTGGACGCTTATCCAGCGCCTGCTGCAGTTGGTCCAGGCAGTCATCGCTGTGGTGTTCAATCACAATGGGATGCAGGCCCAGCGCGGCAAGCAGCGGGGGGTAATTATCCGCTAACGCCAGCACGCGGGAAAAGTTCGCCGCCTCGGTAGCCGGGACGATAATACTGCCCACACCGGCTTCACAGGCGCGCTGCAGGCTGGCGGATTCGTCGCCAGTAAACGGAGGGAAATCAAAGTGACAATGCGTATCGATAAAGCGAAAACTCACGCCAAATCCTCATTATCAAACGTGGTGTCGTTAGCCTGGGGCGCGCTGCTCGCAACGGACGCATGGGCATCGTTGGCAACGGGTGCAGGTGGAACCACCACCGGTCCCGGCACCACAATCTTCGGCGTCTGACGAGGCAGCGGCGCGTTTTTCGCCAGCAGTTTACCAATCGTTGCCAAAAAATAGCGCCCGCACAGGCGTCCGGTTTTGTAGTCTTCACGCAATGCCGGAATACGGCTCCCCAGTGCCATACTATGGAGTGGCTTTGGTGGGTAGATCTCAAAGATACGCAGCTTGCCCGGCGGTTTTTCGATAAAGCGCTGAATAGCGCGGTAGCTGGCTTCATGATGTTGAACCAGATTCACCAGCGGCTGCAGACTGCTCTCCCCCAGCCAGCGCTCCATACGTTTGAACCATTGTGGGGTGTAGTACATTTGCGAAGGCACCGTGCGGATAACCACCAGCGTTTTTGCACCCTGCTTCGCCGCTTCCTGCACGGGAATGGCGTCACTGACGCCACCATCCAGATAGTTCACGCCATCCAGCGCAACCCCTGTGCGGTAGAATCCGGGAATCGCGCTGGATGCACGAATGAGATCCAGCCAATTGTGCCGGTTCGGCGAAAAATAGCCCGGTGTGTAGTCATCTCCCCGGCAGGCGCACATATAAAACGCTTTACCTGCCTCAAACAGGCGCTCGGCGTTATCCATTGCCAGCGGCATTTGGGACGAGGTCGAATCCACCAGCCAGTCGAGGTCGATTAAGTTTCCCCCGCGCACAAAGCGCACCGGGTCAAAAAACTCACGTCGGGTAGTGTAACGCATGATGACTTTACGACCGTAACCGGGCTGGTTACAGAGATAAGCTGAAAGGTTTTGCGCGCCAGCGGACGTCCCGTAGAAGAGATCAAAGGGATTGAACTGTGCGCGCATGAATTCATCCAGTACGCCTGCAGTGAAGATGCCTCTTTGTCCCCCGCCCTCGCACACCAGCGCCATACTGCCTGGTTGAAACGGACGTAACGATAACGGCGCGATATTACCGAGCGTGACGGGTATTCTCTGCCCCACCTCTGCCTTCCTGTTGTTTTTGTAATAGGACAACAAAGTAACGCAAATTGCCTGCTGCTAAAACCGTAAAAGCCAGTCCGCTGGACTGGCTCAGTAGCAAGTTATCTTTACGGTTTACGTACTAGGGTCGTTTACGCCCGGTAAACAGGCTGACCAGGAACAGAATGATACCCACCACAAAAACAATTTTCGCTGCGCCTGCAGCGGTACCCGCCAGTCCACCAAAACCCAGTGCAGCGGCAATTAACGCGATAACCAGAAATATGATGCCCCATCGAAACATATGCTTCTCCTTTACCATAGTTAATTTCACCGCTTGATATGAGCGCTCAGGCTACCCATCGGCGATATTTTCAGTGTGGTGCACAATACGCCTCCCGACAAACGTCAGGAGGGCGAATTAAGTCTAATTACTGAGTTTTGAGATCGTTTTTGACGCTTTTCACGCCATCAATCGCTTTGGCGATGCTCTCAGCGCGATCGCTTTGAGCTTGTGAATCGACAGTGCCTGAAAGCTGTACCACACCATCGGTGGTTTCAACTTTCACTTTGCGGGATGGGACAATATCATCGGCCAGCAGCTTGGCTTTTACTTCGCTGGTGATGGCCGTATCGCCGGCATAGCCTTTTACGGAGGTGTTTTTGCTGTCACGCACGTGCAGTTTGTCGCTAACGGAGGTCACGCCCTCAACGCCTTTCGCGACTTTAACGGCCTCTTCGGCCTGCGCCTGGCTTTCAACAAAGCCGCTTAGCGTTACTACTTTCTGATCGGTCTTGACGGAAATATCGGTGCTCTTAATGCTATCGTGGTCCACCAGCGCGGCTTTTACTTTGGCGGTGAGGGTGCTGTCATCCATGAAATTACCGACTTTGTTCATAGAGCTATCGACTTTCTGCCCCGCACTTTCGAGCCCGGATTGCGCTTTATCCATTGTGGCGTTTTCTGCATAAGCAGAACCCGTTGCCACAGCGGAAGTCAGCATCACGGCCAGTAGCGTTTTAGAAATCTTAAGTCCTGTCATTGTCATCGATGTATTCCTGTTTGTTGTACTTATAGCGATGTTCTGCCGCTTAGCGGTCAGAACCAGCAACTAATCTCGTGACTGAAATAAATATCAGCTAAAGGGGCTGCGAAATGCTTAATGAAGAGCATTAAAAGCCGATATTTATGTCATCACATTGTTAAATATAGTTCACGATTTCGCGGTTGCTGCCTGGATTGATTAAAAAACAAACAAAAGTCAGGGGATTTAAGAACATTCCGCAAGGGATTTAAAAGACAGGAAAAGTTGCAGGGCACGGCGGATACCGTGCCCTGAAAGGTCGATTAGTGTTCGCGTGTTTTACGGAACTGAACGTCCGGGTAACGTTCCTGGGTGAGATTCAGGTTAACCATGGTTGGCGCGATATAGGTGAGGTTATCACCGCCATCCAGCGCCAGCTGAACTTCGTTTTTACGCTTAAATTCTTCGAATTTTTTCACGTCAGGACACTCTACCCAGCGCGCAGTCGCCACGTTGACGGATTCATAAATGGCTTCAACGTTGTACTCGCTCTTCAGACGTGAAACCACCACGTCAAACTGCAGCACACCCACCGCGCCGACAATCAGATCGTTGTTGGCGATCGGACGGAAGACCTGCACTGCACCCTCTTCTGACAGTTGAACCAGCCCTTTCAGTAGCTGCTTCTGCTTCAATGGATCCTTCAGGCGAATACGACGGAACAGCTCCGGCGCGAAGTTCGGAATACCGGTGAACTTCATCATTTCGCCCTGGGTAAAGGTATCGCCGATCTGGATAGTGCCGTGGTTATGCAGACCAAGAATATCGCCCGGATACGCTTCTTCCACATGAGAACGGTCACCGGCCATAAAGGTCAGCGCATCGGAGATCACCACGTCTTTACCAATGCGCACCTGGCGCATTTTCATGCCTTTTTCGTACTTGCCGGACACCACGCGCATGAACGCCACGCGGTCACGGTGTTTCGGGTCCATGTTGGCCTGAATTTTAAACACGAAGCCAGTGAACTTCTCTTCAGAGGCTTCAACGACGCGGGTATCGGTTTTACGTGGCATCGGCGCAGGCGCCCACTCCACTAAGCCATCCAGCATATGATCAACGCCGAAGTTACCCAACGCGGTACCGAAGAAGACCGGGGTGATTTCGCCCGCGAGGAACAGCTCATGATCGAACTCGTTGGACGCGCCCTGCACCAGCTCCAGCTCGTCGCGCAGCTGCTGCGCCAGGTCTTCACCCACGGCAGCATCAAGTTCCGGGTTGTTGAGACCTTTAACAACACGCACTTCCTGAATCGTATGGCCTTTACCGGTCTGGTACAGATACGTTTCATCTTTATAAAGGTGATAGACGCCCTTGAACAACTTCCCGCAGCCAATCGGCCAGGTGATCGGCGCACAGCCGATTTTCAGTTCGTTCTCAACTTCATCCAGCAGTTCCATCGGATCGCGGATGTCACGGTCGAGTTTGTTCATAAAGGTCAGGATCGGAGTATCGCGCAGACGGGTAACTTCCATCAGCTTACGGGTCCTGTCCTCAACACCTTTCGCAGCATCGATAACCATCAGGCAGCAGTCCACCGCCGTCAGAGTACGATAGGTATCTTCGGAGAAGTCTTCGTGCCCCGGGGTGTCCAGCAGGTTCACCAGGCAGTCATGATACGGAAACTGCATCACAGAGGTGGTAATGGAGATACCACGTTGCTTTTCCATTTCCATCCAGTCAGATTTTGCATGCTGGCTGGAACCACGGCCTTTTACCGTACCGGCGGTCTGAATGGCCTGTCCGAATAACAGTACCTTTTCAGTAATTGTCGTTTTACCGGCATCCGGGTGAGAAATAATGGCAAAAGTGCGGCGTTTGGCCACCTCTTGCAAATAAGGAGACAACGTCATAGTCAAATCTTCTTAGGTAAGCACGGCAACGGGCCGGGCAAGTTGAATACGAAAAATTGCGGCTATTTTACCCATCAACGGGGGGGAGGCAATCAGTGTTTACACAGGAGCTGCTCCAGTTCGCTTAATGACGTGACCGTCCAGGTCGGCTGAATGCCTGCTGGCTGCTCGCGGTGATGCGTATTTAGCCAGCAGGTGGAGAGCCCGGCGTTAATGCCGCCAAGAATATCGGACTCTGCGGTGTCACCCACCATTAGCACGCGAGAACGGTCAGGATTGCCCGCCTGCTCCAGCGCATGGTCAAAAATACGGGGATCGGGTTTTGCCACCCCAACCTGCTCAGAAATCACCAGCAGATCGAAATAATCGCGCAGCCCCGTCCGCTCAAGGCGGATTTGCTGTAACGCCGTGAAGCCGTTGGTAATAATGCCAATTTTTGTTTTATCACGAATCGCATTGAGCAGAGAAACCGCCCCCGGCAACGGCGAGCAGATCTCCGCCATCGCATTGATGAATGCATCATTAAGCTGGCCCGGTTCAACCTTCAGGCGTTCGGCCCAGCTCTGAAAACGGGCATGCTGCAACTGTAATGAGGTAATTGCACCGTTTTGATAATCCACCCACAGCGGTTTATTCACGGCCTGGTAGTCCTGAAAATCTTCAGCGGTAAAGGTAATGCTATAGTCGAGAAACATCCGCTGTAAGCCGGTAAACGAGTCAAATGTAAACAGCGTTTCGTCGGCATCAAAGAAAATCCAGTCCCACTTCTTCATCATTACACCTTGTCTTACATGCTGATTGGCAACGCCATGATGATGGCGTCTTCGTGACCATCGGCCGTTGGATAGTAATTGCGACGGATCGTCGCCTCGTTAAAGCCTAAGCTTTCGTACAGCGCGATAGCGGCGGCGTTTGAGGCGCGCACTTCAAGCCACAGCGTCAAAATGCCACGCTTTTCCAGCTCATCGATCAGATGCTCCAGCAGCTCACGCCCCAGCCCACGGCGCTGAAAGTCAGGGTCGACGGCAATATTGAACAGCGTAGCTTCATCCAGCACGACCTGCGTAATCGCAAAGGCCGCCATCACGTCATCAACCCTCAACTGAAAATTGAGGTAACGATCGCCCTGGTTGCTGGCAAATGTTTTTTCACTCCAGGGAAAAGCGTGGGCGCGTTTTTCAATCTGAAATGCTGCAGGTAAATCAGTCGGTTCGAGGGAAGAAATCGTGTTCATATGCGCAGATTTGTTGCCATAACGCGGCGCGGGCCGCGGGGTTTTCCCGTAATTCATTAAACGCAGGACTCGCGACCTGAGCGCCCTCCAGCAGCAGCGGCTCTTCGGTTCCCAGCCGCCAGCTATTACAGCGACTACCTTGCGGCAGCATGGCGACACGGTCAGGCGTCAGTTGTAAAACCTGATCCGGGCTGACGGTTAATGCGCGTAAAATATCGCTCATCAATGGTTCGGTTAGCGCGGGTAACTGTTCCGCAACCATCACCAAACGGACATGCGCAGGAATGGAAATCGCGATTTCGCCCTGCAGTGCGCCAGGACGACGCAACGACCACTGCGTAATGCCCAGTTGCTGTAACTGCCAGTCTCGTCGGGATGTCATAGCGAAGCGCTCCTGTAATCAGGGGCGCAAATATAGCAAATTTGTCGAATCCGTGCCATCAAACAACTATAATCCCCCGCTGTACAATTTAAGGAGCACTCCATGTCTGCTTTTACCCCGGCAAGTGAAGTCTTGCTGCGCCACAGTGATGATTTCGAACAAAGCCGTATTATGTTTGCCGGTGATTTGCAGGATGACCTGCCTGCCCATTTTGAAAGCGCCGCCAGCCGTGCGCATACTCAGCAGCTTCACCACTGGCAGGTGCTTAACCGCCAGATGGGCGACAACGTCCGCTTCAGCCTCATCGCTCAAGCCGATGACGTCGGCGATAGCGATACGCTGATCTACTACTGGCCGAAGAATAAACCTGAAGCCCAGTTCCAGTTGATGAACCTTCTTTCGCTGTTACCGGTGGGTACCGATATTTTTGTTGTTGGCGAAAACCGCAGCGGCGTACGTAGCGCCGAGCAGATGCTGGCCGAATACGCGCCGTTGAACAAAGTCGACAGCGCACGTCGCTGTGGCCTGTACCACGGTCGTCTGGAAAAGCAGCCGGTCTTTGATGCTGAAAAATACTGGGACGAATACCAGACAGACAATCTGACCATCAAAACGCTGCCGGGCGTATTCAGCCGTGACGGCCTGGATGTTGGCAGCCAACTGCTGCTCTCCACGCTGACGCCGCACACCAAAGGCAAAGTTCTGGATGTCGGCTGTGGCGCGGGTATCCTCTCCGTCGCGCTTGCCAGCCACTCGCCAAAAGTGCGCTTAACCCTGTGCGATGTTAGCGCCTCCGCTGTTGAAGCCAGCCGCGCAACGCTTGCCGCCAACGGTATTGAAGGTGACGTCATCGCCAGTAACGTCTTTTCTGACGTGACGGGTCGCTTTGATATGATCATCTCCAACCCGCCGTTCCATGACGGCATGCAGACCAGCCTGGATGCCGCGCAAACGCTGATTCGCGGCGCGGTGCGTCACCTTAACAGCGGTGGCGAACTGCGAATTGTAGCCAACGCCTTCCTGCCTTATCCGAAAGTACTGGATGAAGTGTTTGGCTTCCACGAAGTTATCGCGCAGACCGGGCGCTTCAAGGTCTATCGCACCATCATGACGCGCCAGGCGAAAAAAGCGTAATTGTCTCGCAGCGAACGGCCATTCACGTGGCCGTTTTTGCATCAATCGGCCCAGCCTGGACAATTAACTATTGACGAAAAGTTGAAAACAACTAGAATGCGCCTCCGTGGTAACGATACTTTTTGAGTATCGATGGTATGCGAAGGTGGCGGAATTGGTAGACGCGCTAGCTTCAGGTGTTAGTGTCCTTTCGGACGTGGGGGTTCAAGTCCCCCCCCTCGCACCATAATCCACGTTGATATTGCTCGCACTGGGCGAAGGTGGCGGAATTGGTAGACGCGCTAGCTTCAGGTGTTAGTGTCCTTAGGATGTGGGGGTTCGAGTCCCCCCCCTCGCACCAACGAGGCGATATCAAAAAAATAAGATGACTGTGCGAAGGTGGCGGAATTGGTAGACGCGCTAGCTTCAGGTGTTAGTGTCCTTAGGATGTGGGGGTTCGAGTCCCCCCCCTCGCACCAATTATCTTATCTTTCCTTCGATTTTCTTTCCTGTTTTGCTCATCCCTGATTCCAGTTCATCATTACCAAAACAATGCCGCCGATCAGCGCCGCGCATGAAGGTAATAAGACAAAGTGCCGTAAACGCTTGTGGTATAACATGAGTGAAGTCAGTAGTAATCCTAATACAATCATCGCCTTCCATGCGTCGAGTGACAGATCAGTAAATGCCAGCCCGGCAATCACTATCCCCGGCAGCAAAACCCCCCATCCACTGCCCAGCGCACGTTGCAACATGGTTTCACCTATGACATTGATAATGATAACCAATATCATATGATAAATTTTCTCATTTGTCAGCCAGGAAAGGCTATCAATTCTATGAGTTTTACTTAACGATTGATGACATAAATAGTTTAAGGTGATAAATTGCTCGCCGGTTAGCTTTTCATCAAAAAACAATAACGACCTGAACGAATGATTTTTCGCTCATCATTTTTCCTTACAAACACACCTTCGTATATTGCAGATAAATAACAATATTTACCTATGACAGTACAATCCTGGCGAACTCTGCGCACTAAGAAATATCAACTTTCTTTACGTCTGTTTCTGCTTCTCAATGCAGTCTCCGCGCTGTTTACGCTTGTTTTCCCACTTTTTGCCGTCAAAGCCGTATCTGTCCCGGCGTTGCTCATCCTGGCCGCCAGTACATTGCTGTTGGCATGGCATGGCAAATATGCGAATAAAAAAATTAATCTTCCTTTTATTTCAATCGTTTTTGGCTTGCTATGGGCATTACATATTTTTCTGAAATATAACGCGCTAGGTCATAATGATTATTATTTCCTGTTAATCGCACTTCTCAGCGTGCTGTTTATTGGTTCTATCGCTTTTGCTAACAATATCATCGCCTTTACGCTGCATTCGTTACCCTCAGTCGTCGTCTGTTTATGGCTTAACGGCAGCGAGCATGGTCTGCGAATTTTCTATTTTATGGCGCTACCCATGGCCGGGATCGCCATCCAGCATGTGATACAAAAGCGCTACGACGGCTTCGCCCAGCAGTTGATGTACAAACTACTGGAAGAACGGGAAACCCTGAACGGACTCAGCATGCTCGACCCGCTAACCGGTTTGTACAATCGCCGGGGGCTGCAACACAGACTCGATACGCTGTTGGCCCTGAGCAACTCGAAGCACTACGTCCTGCTGATGGATATCGACCATTTCAAGGCCTATAACGATCATTACGGACACATGATGGGCGATCAGGCGCTGATTCGCGTTTCTGCCGCGATTCGTGATTCCGTACGCTCCCGGGACGTGGTGGCACGTTTTGGTGGCGAAGAGTTTATGGTTTTGCTGACCGCGGTCGACCCCCAACAGGCCCAGGCTGCCGCCGAGCGTATTCGCCAGAAAGTGTACGATCTTAAAATTCCACATATGTTTAATGAGAGCGTAGCAACCAATGTGACGGTCAGCATCGGTATTGCGCCTTTGGTGGAACAGGATATTGACTCCGCGATTACCAGAGCAGACAAAGCGCTTTATGAGGCCAAGAATATGGGTCGAAACAACACTCTGGTCAGCGATGAGCTGCGGATAAACTGCACCTCTTCCTGAGTTTTCCGTGCGGAACTGCCCGATCTTGCGACAAAGATCTTGCCATCGTTTACCCCCATCTATAGGATTAGAAATCATTATCATTTAGATTAACATCCTTATATCGCCATGGCTTACCGTTCCGCACCCATCGTTGAAGATGTCATCTGGCACAGCCATCTCCCTTCAGAGATGCCCTCGCTGGCGGCTTCCGTGCGTGCGACCATAGCCCAAACCCGCGAACACTTGCTGGATTTCATTCGCCTTGACGAGACCCCGCCGCAAGGTGCAATGACATCACATGAATGGACGCAACCGACAACGTTAAGTTCGCTTCTGGCCGTTTATTCAGACCACATCTACCGCAACCACCCCACGTTAGTACGCGAAAATAAACCGCTGATCTCCCTTTGGGCGCAATGGTATATCGGCCTGATGATGCCCCCGCTTATGGTGGCTCTGCTGACGCAAAAAGAGGCTATCGACGTCTCTCCTGAACATATGCACGTGGAGTTTCACGAAACCGGGCGTGCCGCATGTTTCTGGATAGATGTACATCAGGATCACCAGACCACGGCACTCTCACCGCAACAACGTATGGAAACGCTGATTTTGTCAGCCCTGACACCGGTCGTTCAGGCACTGGAATCAACGGGTGAGATCAATGCGAAACTTGTCTGGAGCAATACGGGATACTTAATTCACTGGTACTTAACGGAAATGAAGCCGTTGTTAGGTGAAGAACTGTTGAACACGCTGCGCCAGACCTGCTTTTTTGAGAAACAACTTTCCTGCGGTCAGGATAATCCTCTATGGCGTACCGTCGTTCCACGCGAGGGGCTGTTAGTACGCAGAACCTGCTGCCAGCGCTATCGCCTGCCCGATGTTCAGCAATGCGGCGACTGCACGCTAAAATAAGCGAGGAGCCATAGCCCCCCGCCAACACTTTATGCAACCTGCTGATTTTCCTCTTCTATCCGCTGTGCTTCTTCTTTTTCCTGCGCCAACAGTTGCCTCTCATAAACCTTAAAGAATGGGAAGTAAATGATGGCAGAAACCAGCGCCAACACGACCACCAGGATCGCCGCACGATAATCCCAGCCTAACGCCCATGCCGCGCCAACGGGTGCCGGTGCGGTCCAGGGAACCACTGAAATCACCCGCCCAATTAGATCCAGTTTCATCGCCGCCCAGGCCAGCACCGCGTTCACCATTGGGGCCAGCAGGAAGGGAATAAAGAACACTGGATTCATGACAATCGGCGTACCGAAAATCACCGGCTCGTTAATGTTGAAAATACTGGGGACCACACTCAAACGCCCAATCGATCGTAGATGGGCCGAGCGGCTGCGCAGATAGCAAATCACCAGCCCCATCGTCGCGCCGGAACCACCAACCACAATGAAGAACGTCCAGAACGCTTCCATAAAGATATGCGGCAACGGCGCACCCTGCGCCAGCGCCGACTGGTTCATCCCGAGATTGGTGAGCCAGAACATTTGCAGCATTCCCGACACAATAGCCGCGCCGTGAATACCGGCAAACCACAGCAGATGGCCGATCAGTACTGCCAGCAGTATCGCCGGCAGAGAATCCGCTGCGGACACCAGTGGTTTAAAGATGGCCATAATGGCCTGCGGGATCAGCATATCAAACTGCGACTGTATCACCAGGCTCAGCGGGTACAGCGTCAGCACCACCACCAGTACCGGGATCAGGAGATCAAATGAGTTTTTGATCATCGGCGGCACTTGATCGGGTAAGCGGATCCCGATGTTGTGCGCCTTCAGGAAGCGCATCATTTCAACGCAATAAATTGCCACCAGGATGGCAGTGAAAATTCCCGTACCGCCGAGGCTATCAACCGGCATCGTACCTTTGGTTTTCGGTGCGGCAATCAACAAAAACGCCATGATCGACAGCATCGCGCACATAAACGGATCTAACTGATGCGACTTCACATAGTGCTTGCCCAGGTTATAGGCAATAGCCGCACATATGTAGACCGACATGATCCCCATCGTCATATCAAACGGCGTGAGTATCTGGCCTTCAAATTGTTTTGCCAGATCCAGCCATGCGCGGGCAAACCCCCAGGTGGTATCCGGCGAAAAAGGCGGATAGGCAAAAACCAGCAGAAAAGACCCTACAATCATAAACGGCATCGCCGAAATGAAACCATCACGTATTGCCATCACATGGCGTTGTGAAGAAATGCGCCCGGCGACAGGGCTAACGTAGCTTTCAACAAAGCGGAAAATCACATTAAATACAGCATGGTTAGTAGACATAGCCGTTCTCCCGTTGTGCTAAACCCTGCAACCGTGCTGGTATCAACACCACCACGTAAAACCCATTCCTACTTTTCGCAACCGTGCCGGGAGAAAAACCAGCCTTACCGCTTTTTGAGTTAAGTTTCATAGATGGCTCTTATTATGTGATACAGAGGGAGTGACAGCTTCAGTATTAATCGCCATTTCAGTATTCCGCAACCGGTTACTGTAACCGGTTTCTTTGATTGTGAAGGTGATCGAGAAACTGCCAATGTTGCTGTATTGTTACAATAAAATATTTACAGTAACGCTGCCCCTATGACAAATTACGCCAGGCGGTTTTCTGCTATGCAGGACTGCGGATAAGCGAGAGGGAGAGAAGAATGAGTTTACAATCAGTACGGCAGTTTTTAGCGCAACATGCGCCAGATATTGAAATCATCGAATTAGATCAAAGCACCGCCACCGTCGATCTGGCAGCCAATGCCCATAATGTCGAACCAGGGCAGATAGCAAAAACGCTGTCACTAAAGGTGAAAAACGACATTATCCTGATCGTCGCCAGAGGAGATGCTCGCCTCGATAATAAAAAACTGAAAAATACATTTGGCGCCAAAGCGCGCATGCTGAGTAGCGATGAAGTAGTCAACGCAACAGGTCATCCCGTAGGAGGCGTATGTCCTTTCGGGTTGGAGACACCCATATCGGTGTACTGTGATGTCTCGTTGAAACACTATACAGAAGTGCTCCCTGCAGCAGGAGCCACTCACAGCGCGGTTCGCATTGCACCAGAAAGAATAGCAGAACTGACTGCGGCAACCTGGGTTGATGTGTGCCAGTGATCGATTTACCTTTCCATGCCAATGACTACGCCGGTACGCATCTTCTCAAGCACGCCATAACGGGGCAGTACGACGAAAAGATGACGGTTCTGCAGAGCGCACATGCAGCAAGATATCGGCAGCATTCAGTAATCCGGCATCCGAACTAACGCCCAGTTTGGACATCACATTAAATTTATGCGCGCGAATCGTTTTAATGTTTCGCTCAAGCTCAATCGCGATCTGCAGCATCGAATAACCATTCGACATATAGCGCAGAATTTCGCGCTCGGTTGGGCTAAGCATACGGCATTGATTGATATACCAGAGCTTCTTCGTGTCTTCTGTTTCCCCTCTGGCGCAATCCAGCGCTGCAAATAATTCTTCCTGCAACATACTCAGCGTGGATGCTTTGCTAATCACGGCATCCAGTGGTAGCGGTGACAGCGAGCCAATTAGCCGCGCCTCGTCATCATCATCGGCAATGACCACCCGCTTGATGCGAGGGTGTTTCACCGCCAGCTCTGTCAGATAAGCCAGTCCGGTGCGGCGATCGGTTCTTTTCGCGGAAAGTGAAAAAATAACCGCGGAAAATGACGTCTGTGACATCGCCTGGCTTAAGGCTGGCTGTCCTGAAAAGGGATGAAGTTGGTATTGGTTGTTCGGTCTGGCATTAAATAAATTATAAATACCCACGCTGCTCATTACACACTTTTCTACCAGTGCGACATTTCTTTTGATACTTCTGTCTTCCATTCCGTGGTCTCTCCATAAACTGAAGGTAGATTCAACTCTCGTGCTCCTTGAGAACTATTTATCCAGGCATACATCTCCGCATTGCTGTGTATTGACAGACGACGCATCGCACTATTTTTCTGGGCGCTGATTGTCTTATTACTTTTTTTAAGTAATGTGGCAATCTGATTAATCCCCCAGCCCTTTCCCAGAAGCCGTAACACTTTCCGTTCAGATAGCGTCAGAATAATTGAGTGTACGCTATGATCCTGTTTTTCTGGTGCTATTACCGGAGAGAGCAATACCGGGCTAATTCTGTCGGCATAAACATTCCCTGCATCAATAGCATTTACTAAACTATCAATCGGTTCGGCATCAGATAACAGCGTACTGATTGGACACATCAGCATCTCAACGGCCACAGGATAATAATTTCGAGAAACGAGAAAGACCCAGTGAATATCACGATATTGAGGTAACAAAGAATAATATTGTTCGCAGACCGCACGCGGATGACTGCAGTCTCCGGTTAAATCAGCGATAACCAGATCTGAACGTCGCAGTTGCATCAATGTTAGTTCTTCTACGGCGCGGCAGTAGGTCAGTTTGTAATCAGAGAAATGCGCTTGCATTACCCCTTTAAGCCCAATTTGTATGATAGGTAATTTACTAATAATAATTGCGTTCTTGCAGCGTCCTGGCAACATAACTCCTCCATATTCACATGTCTTCAATCTTGCGCGCGCAAGTATCACCTACAATCAAATAAAATAATTAATAAATAGACATGCGTTAAACAATAGACAGGATGAATTATTTATCCTTATTCTAAATAGAAAATGGCGATGCTACGTTCCCAATAACATCACACTATAAATTTATCATGCCATAATCACGCACATGTACATTCATTGTACAATTAAAATAACTACATTAAATTATTAGCATTCCTTACGTAATTACTGTTCATCTCGAAAAATTTAGCCCTGGTTCAGGAGTGTGTCCCACGATACGATTTCCTACAACCACCAAGTGACTTGTTTCTTTTTTCAACACAAAAATTGATCTTATCCAGAGCCAACCGACTCACGCTTCATGATAAAAAGAAGATATTCTTCATTAAGAGAGCATCTTTTAGTCAGAGCGAGCTATGCAAACAGAGCAGTCGTCACAAAGAACGGTTACACGGTTATGTATACAATGCGGGCTTTTTTTACTGCAACATGGCGCAGAAAGCGCGTTGGTCGATGAACTCTCCACCCGCCTGGGTCTGGCGCTTGGGATGGACAGTGTAGAAAGTGCCATATCATCGAATGCCATCGTCCTGACGACGATCAAAGACGGACAATGCCTGACATCAACCCGAAAAAATCAGGATCGTGGCATCAATATGCACGTCGTGACGGAAGTGCAACACATCGTTATTTTGGCAGAGCATAATCTGTTGGATGAAAAAGGGGTAGAGAAACGGTTTAACCAAATCAAACCGCTACGCTATCCCAGATGGCTGGTTGCTTTCATGGTAGGATTGTCCTGCGCCTGCTTTTGTAAACTCAATAACGGCGGCTGGGATGGCGCGATGATCACCTTTTTCGCCAGCATGATCGCCATGTACATTCGCCAGATCCTGGCTTCCCGGCATTTGCATCCACAAATCAACTTTTGTATTACCGCTTTTGTCGCGACCACCATATCCGGCCTGCTGCTTACGCTACCGACGTTTAATCACACACCTACCGTAGCCATGGCCGCCAGCGTGCTGTTATTGGTCCCCGGTTTTCCGTTAATCAATTCGGTTGCGGATATGTTTAAAGGACACATTAATACCGGGCTCGCTCGCTGGGCGATTGCCAGTCTGCTTACGCTGGCGACCTGTATTGGCGTGATCGTGTCGATGACCTTATGGGGGCTGCGCGGATGGGCGTGATCGATTTCATTTTGGCGCTGATGCAGGACATGATCCTGTCGGCGATCCCGGCGCTTGGCTTTGCCATGGTATTCAATGTCCCCCATCGGGCGCTCCCATGGTGTGCATTACTCGGCGCACTCGGTCACGGCTCACGAATGGTCATGATGACTGCAGGGTTTAATATCGAATGGTCCACCTTTATGGCCTCGCTGCTGGTCGGCTGCATTGGGATCCAGTGGTCGCGCTGGTATCTGGCGCATCCGAAAGTCTTCACCGTTGCGGCAGTGATCCCTATGTTTCCGGGGATCTCCGCCTACACCGCCATGATATCCGCCGTAAAGATCGGTCATTTCGGGTATAGCGAAGCGCTGATGATCACCCTGCTGACCAATTTTCTGAAAGCCTCATCGATTGTGGGCGCACTCTCAATTGGACTTTCCGTGCCAGGATTATGGCTGTATCGCAAACGTCCGCGCGTATAACGAATGAACCTGTTTACCCCTTTGCAGATGGGGGAACCTTCCCTCATCTGCTGCTCTCCTCTCTCTCTGTGTTACTATAAAAGCAGTTCCTTCTCGGTTGTTGTTCAGTATTGAGAAACATTATGCCCTGCAAAATTTTGACGCCGGACGTCACGAGCATTGACGCCTTACTACACGATCACCAAACTGTGCTGGCCAGGTCTGCGGGCGGTGCCGTAGCCGTATTCGCCAACAACGCGCCAGCGTTTTACGCGGTGACGCCTGCACGGCTGGCAGAGTTGCTGGCACTTGAAGAGAAGCTGTCACGCCCGGGAAGCGATGTAACATTAGATGCCCAATTTTATGAAGAGCCGCAAGCGGCACCGGTTGCCGTGCCAATGGGTAAATTTGCTATGTACGCTGACTGGCAGCCAGATGCTGACTTCCAGCGTCAGGCCGCCTTGTGGGGCGTGGCGTTAAGAGAGCCCGTCACCGCCGAGGAACTGGCTTCATTTGTTGCCTACTGGCAAGCCGAAGGCAAAGTCTTTCACCATATTCAGTGGCAGCAAAAACTGGCGCGCAGCATCCAGATTGGACGGGCCAGCAATGGCGGAATGCCAAAGCGCGATGTGAACAGCGTCAGTGAACCTGACAGCCACATTCCACCGGGTTTTAGAGGATAACGATGAAAAACGTTGGCGACCTGATGAAACGTTTGCAAAAAATGATGCCACCCAATGTTGAGCCAGCCTTCAAAACAGGCGAAGAACTGCTGGCATGGCAAAAAGAGCAAGGTGAAATTCGCGCCGCCGCGCTGGCCCGCGAAAACCGGGCCATGAAAATGCAGCGTACATTCAACCGTTCCGGTATCCGTCCGCTGCATCAGAACTGTTCGTTCGATAACTATCGAGTGGAGTGCGAAGGTCAGATGAATGCCCTGAGCAAAGCTCGCCAGTACGTTGAAGAGTTTGACGGCAACATCGCCAGTTTTATCTTCTCTGGCAAGCCCGGCACGGGTAAAAACCATCTGGCCGCCGCCATCTGCAACGAACTGCTGCTGCGCGGCAAGTCGGTACTGATTATTACCGTCGCCGATATCATGTCGGCGATGAAAGAAACGTTCAGCAATCGTGAAACCAGCGAAGAACAGTTGCTCAACGATCTGAGTAATGTGGATCTGCTGGTGATCGACGAGATCGGCATGCAGACAGAATCCCGCTATGAAAAAGTGATTATTAATCAGATTGTCGATCGCCGTTCATCCTCAAAACGTCCGACCGGCATGTTAACTAACAGCAATATGGATGAAATGAACAAACTGCTGGGTGAGCGCGTAATGGACCGTATGCGCCTTGGCAACAGCCTGTGGGTCATTTTTAACTGGGAAAGCTACCGTAGTCGGGTCACCGGTAAAGAGTATTAACGTATTAGGACCACTCCTAAGACTGCCAGCGCTATACTGCGCTGAAAAGGCATAACACGAGTTGCATATAATGATGAAAACTACCAAACGTCTGCTGTGCTGTGCGCTTGCCGCCGGCACGCTCATCTCCACCAGCGTTTTTGCCGCCTCCTGGCAGGATTCGCTCTCCAGCGCGGCCAGTGAGCTGAGCAAACAAAGCTCCGGCTCACAAAGCAGCTCATCGCTCTCTTCCCTGACCAGCCTGCTGAATGGCAGCAATCAGTCGTTGACCTCCAGCAGCATGAATAACGCCGCCGGGATCCTGGAATATTGCGCGAAACAGAAGCTGGCCTCGGTCACCGACACGCAAAACGTCAAAAACCAGGTGCTGGATAAACTGGGCCTCAGCGCGCCTGAGCAGAAACAAGACACCAACTATATGGACGGTATTCAGGGTCTGCTCAACGCCAAAGATGGTCAACAGTTGGACCTGAACACCATCGGTAACAGCTCGCTGGCGCAGAAAGTTAAAACCAAGGCCTGCGATCTGGTGTTAAAACAGGGGATGAACTTCATTTCCTGATGCCACAAATGCCGCGCCCGGCCATTTCACCACCGGCGCGGCAGCAATCAATCCCACGAAGATATTTACCTACCACATGCGGAGTGATTGCCCGCAAAAACCCGCATATCTAAACCAATTCTGAATAACAACGTAATTAAATGTCACTACAATTGCAGCAATATAACAACGCTATTACATTGTACTGTCCAGAAATGATTAGCCTGCCAGGCGTGTGCCGGGTTTACTGAGGATCGACCGTTGTCAGAATTCATCTCCATCACTTTGTTTCTCGCTTCAGTGCTGATTTACGCCTGGAAAGCGGGTCGCAACACCTGGTGGTTTGCCGCCACGTTATCGGTGCTGGGGATTTTTATTGTCCTGAATATCACGCTGTATGCCAGTAACTATTTCACCGGCGACGGGATCAATGACGCGGTTCTGTACACCCTGACCAACAGCCTGGCTGGCGCGGGTATCGGAAAATATATTTTGCCAGGCGTCGGGATAGCCCTGGCGCTGACCACCGTTTTTGTCACGCTGGGTTGGATACTGCGTCGCCGTCGCCATCATCCGCATCATGTGGGTTACAGTCTGCTGGCCCTGCTGCTGGCGCTGGCTTCTGTTGATGCCAGCCCGGCGTTCCACCAGATAACTGAACTGGTTAAATCCCAGTCACGCGATGGCGATCCCGATTTTGCGGCCTATTACAAAGAGCCATCAAAAACGATCCCCAATCCGAAGCTGAACCTGGTTTATATCTACGGCGAAAGTCTGGAGCGCACCTATTTTAACAACGACGCATTCCCGGATCTGACCCCGGAACTCGGCGCGTTAAAAAATGAAGGTCTGGATTTCAGCAATACCATGCAACTGCCGGGTACCGATTACACCATCGCTGGCATGGTCGCCTCCCAGTGCGGTATTCCGCTGTTTGCGCCATTTGAAGGCAACGCCTCGGCGTCGGTCTCAAGTTTCTTCCCTAACAATATCTGTCTGGGCGATATCCTGAAAAACTCCGGCTATCAAAACTACTTTGTGCAGGGTGCCAACCTGCGCTTTGCTGGCAAAGACGTGTTCCTGAAATCTCACGGCTTTGACCATCTGTACGGTGCACAAGAGTTAAAAAGCGTGGTGGCGGACCCGGCCTATCGTAACGACTGGGGCTTCTACGACGATACCGTGCTGGACGAAGCATGGAAAAAATTCGAAGAGCTTTCGCGCTCGGGCCAGCGTTTTTCACTGTTTACCCTGACCGTGGATACCCATCATCCGGATGGATTTATCTCACGTAGCTGCAACCGTAAACGTTATGACATCGACGGGAAGGCCAACCAGTCGTTCAGCGCGGTCAGCTGCAGCCAGGAAAATATCGCCGAATTTATCAATAAAATCAAAGCCTCACCGTGGTTCAAAGACACCGTGATCGTGGTATCTTCCGATCATCTGGCGATGAACAACACCGCATGGAAGTACTTGAACAAGCAGGATCGCAACAACCTGTTCTTCGTGCTGCGCGGCGACCAGCCACAGCAGGATACGCTGGCGGTGAAGCGTAACACCATGGATAACGGTGCTACCGTACTGGATATTCTCGGCGGCGATAACTTTATCGGCCTTGGACGCAGCAGCCTGTCTAGCGAATCCGTATCGGAAGTGTTCCTGAACATCAAAGAGAAAATGCTGGCGTGGAAGCCCAATATCATCCGTTTGTGGAATTTCCCGAAAGAGATGAAAGCATTCACCATCGATCGGGACAAAGAGATGATCTCTTTCTCAGGGAGCCATTTCCGTCTGCCGCTGCTGCTCCGGGTCTCGGATCAACGCGTCGAACCGCTGCCGGAAAGTGAGTACTCAGCCCCGCTGCGCTTCCAGCTGGCGGATTTCGCCCCACGCGATAACTTCGTCTGGATAGACCGCTGTTACAAAATGGCGCAACTGTGGGCGCCAGAACTGGCACTCTCTACCGACTGGTGCGTATCACAGGGGCAACTGGGCGGGCAGCAGATCGTGCAGCATGTCGATAAAGCCAACTGGAAAGGGAAGACGACATTTAAAGACACGGTGATCGACATCGAACGCTATAAAGGTAACGTCGATACGCTAAAAATTGTCGATAACGATATTCGCTACAAAGCTGACAGCTTCATTTTCAACGTAGCGGGCGCGCCGGAAGAGGTGAAACAGTTTAGCGGAATTTCACGCCCTGAGTCCTGGGGACGCTGGTCTAACGCCCAGTTGAGTGAAGAAGTCAAAATCGAATACAAAACTCCGCTACCGAAGAAATTCGATCTGGTTATCACCGCGAAAGCTTTTGGTGACAACGCGAATCGCCCTATTCCCGTACGCGTCGGTGGCCAAGAACAAACGCTGGTATTAAGCCAGGAGGTCAGCACGACCACCTTGCATTTTGATAATCCGACGGACGCCAATACGCTGGTGATTGTCCCGCCCGATCCGGTTGCCACTAACGAGGGCAACATTCTCGGCCACTCGCCGCGTAAGCTGGGGATCGGGATGGTTGAAATCAAAGTAGTGGCTGCTCAGGGATAAAAAAAACAGCGCCCAACACCACACCGGGCGCTGCATGGCAACCTTATTCCAGACCGTTCACCGCCTGGCGCATACCCTGCACCAGAATCATCTCCAGGTTAGCCGTCACCTGTCCGGCAAGCCCTGGCCGCAACGTTAAATCTTCACCCCAGTGCGCCGTATCGCCGAGCACGGTATCCACCAGTTCACGCAGCGTTAAATCATTACCTACTCGCGGCCACAGGCTGGCATACAGGCTTACCCACTGTTCATCATCCTGGATCGGATAGCGTTCCCCGTCGCGCTCTGCACTATAAAATGCCAGCAGCGCAGCGAGGGCAAACGTTAACCGCACGGGCCAGCGCCCATTTTGCTCACCCACCAGCAGTTGCGGCAAAATTCGGGTACGAAATTTAGTCATCCCGTTAAGCGCAATGGAAAGCAACTGGTGACGGATGTAAGGGTTCTGAAAACGCCCGCTTACCGCGTCGGCAAATTCATGCAGTTCATCCGCCGGGAGATCCAATGCCGGTATGATTTCCTCGCTAATCGCCTGTTCGACAAAGCGGCGGACATCGGCATCCTGCATCGCCTCACCGACGGTCTCCAGTCCGCACAGCCACGCCACCGGCACCAGCGCCGTATGCGCCCCATTGAGAATAGCGACCTTACGCTCTTTGTACGGTTTGATATCGCTCACCACACGGATATTCAGCGGACACTGCGCCAGCTTCAGCTCCTCTGCCAGCCACTGCGGCCCCTGAATAACAAACAGATAAAAATGCTCCGCGGTATCGAGAAACGCATCGTGATAACCAAGCGTAGCTTCCAGCGCGGCAGCTTCTTCACGCGGGTAGCCGGTGACAATACGGTCGACCAGCGTGGAACAGAACGTGTTTGCCGTCTCCACCCAGTCGGCAAACGCCGGGGGAAGCTGCCATTCCTGCGCATACTGCAGCACCAGCGTTTTGAGCGCCTCACCGTTATAGTCGATAAGCTCGCACGGGATAATCACCCAGCCCTTATCCGCTGCCCCGGCAAAGTGATTAAAGCGTTCGAGCAGCAGGCGTGTCAGTTTGGCTGGGAAGCTCACCGGCGGCGCATCATCCACACTGTCTGCCGCGTGATAGCTAATTCCAGCTTCGGTAGTATTTGAAAACACAAAGCGGATATCCGCATTGTGCGCCAGCGCCAGATACGCCGCGAAGTCCTGATAGGGATTGATTTCGTTATTTACCGAGCGGATCAGCCGCGCCTCGCTTACCGCCTCACCCTGCTCGTTTAGCCCGCGAATCAGTGTGGTATACAGCCCGTCCTGGGTATTCAGCGACGGCGGAAAATCGGTATTAATTGGCCGAACGATGGTCACGCCCGCGTTCAGACTGGTATGCTCGTTGAGGATATCCAGTTGCCAGTCGACAAACGCCCGCAGAAAGTTACCTTCTCCAAACTGGATCACGCGCGTTGGGTAGCTGGCTCCCGGAAAATCACATCGATTCAATGTCTTCATCCTGTTTTCCCTCTCAGAACGTGATCACGCCTTTAATCAGTTCACGGTTGTTGATCACATCCCGCTCGTAAATTTCTGCCAGTGTGGCAAATGCGTAACGGTGCGTAAGCATCATGTCGGCGGTCAATTTGCCTTCCGACATCAGGCGGCCCACTTTGGCGAAATCTTCCGGTGTGGCGTTGCGACTGCCCATCATGGTGGTCTCTTTCTTGTGGAACTCAGGGTCTGAGAACTGCAAATCGCCTTTAAACAACCCAACAAAAACGATGCTGCCGCCATGGCGAATCAAATTCACCGTGTTATTCATCGCATGCTGATTCCCCGTGGCATCAATCACCTTTTGCGCCAGCGAACCGCCAAACTGGTTTCGCAGCTGCGTATCAAAATCGTCAGCGGATGGGTCGATAACCGGAAGTCCCAACCGGGAAACCACATGCTCCCGGCGCGCGGGACTGGTATCGGCGACCACCACCTGTGCGCCATCGGCTTTGGCAATCGCTGCAGCCCCCAGGCCAATCGGACCGGCGCCAACCACAAGCACCTGCTCACCTGGTGCCACCGCCGCCCGGCGTACCGCATGCGCGCTGATGGCATAAGGCTCAATCAGCGCCGCCGCCTGTGGGTCAATCCCCTGCGCATCCAGCAGATTGGTAACCGGAACAGAAAGATATTCACTGAAACCGCCATCCTGATGGACGCCAATCACCGAAATCTTCTCGCAGCAGTTGGTACGCCCGCTCAGGCATGCCGGACACTGCTGGCAGGCCACGTAAGGAATAACCGCCACCTGCTGTCCATTTTTCATATTCTGGATATTTTTTCCCAGCCCGACAATTTCCCCACATATTTCATGACCTAACACTCGTGGGTAACTGAAAAAAGGTTGATTGCCGCCCCAGGCATGAATATCGGTACCACAAATTCCTACCGACTTAATTTTAATGAGTGCTTCACCCTCACCCGGAATAGGTATTTCGCGCTCTTTCCAGACTAATTTTTTAGGTTCCTGGCAAATCAACGTATTCATCGTAGACATGATTCTGCTCTCCTTTTTTTCTGTTGCCTCAGATATCAACGAAAATAAAAAAGCCGGAGAAAGCAGAAACACAATCTGTGAATTCCAGCGCATAAAAATGTTTTAAATCGGGTTTTAATAGCCAAAAAGGAGAAGCCATGAGCCGTTCACAAAACTTACGCCACAACGTGATTAACCAGATAATCGATGATATGGCGCGGGGTCATATCCCTTCCCCACTTCCTTCGCAAAGCGCGCTGGCGGAGATGTACAACATCAGCCGCACCACCGTGCGCCATATGCTGAGCCACTTAGGCGAGTGCGGGGTGCTGACCCAGGTCGGTAGCCACTATGTCATCGTGCGTAAACCTGACCATGACGACGGTTTTGCCTGCACCACCGCCTCCATGACCGAGCAAAACCGGATTTTTGAGCAGGCGTTTTTCACCATGATCAACCAGCGCCAGCTGCGCGCGGGCGAGAGTTTCTCCGAACTGCAGCTTGCCAGAGCCGCGGGGGTAAGCCCGGTAGTGGTACGGGAATATCTTTTAAAATTCGAACGTTACAACCTGATAAAAAACGAAAAACGCGGTCAGTGGAGCATGAAGCAGTTCGATCAGGCCTATGCGGAACAACTGTTTGAACTCAGAGAAATGCTGGAAACCCATTCCCTGCAGCATTTTCTCAATCTGCCCGACGATGACCCACGCTGGCTGCAGGCAAAAACGCTACTCGAGCGCCACCGGATCCTGCGCGACAGCATCGGCAGCAGCTTTCGTATGTTCTCGCAGTTAGACCGCGAGTTTCATGCTTTACTGCTCTCTGCTGCCGATAATATATTTTTCAATCAATCACTTGAAATCATCTCCGTGATTTTCCACTTCCACTATCAATGGGACGAAAGCGACCTTAAGCAGCGCAACATCATTGCCATCGATGAGCATATGACCATCCTCAGCGCGCTGATTTGCCGCAGCGACCTGGATGCCACTCTGGCGCTGTGTAACCATTTGAATTCAGCCAAACAATCGATGATTCGCTCCATCAACCAAAGTCATAGCGCAGCACATTAAGTACCGATAAAAAACAGCAAACTATTACCGGGAGCACGATTTTATAAAAATAAAAACGCCGGAAAAATACCTCTTGCCTATGCTCACGCTAAGTCGACTGCATTAAAAACTTTTGTGAGCGGTGATGAGTAAATTGTTTCATCACTGGTATTTTTTCAATACTGCACAGCCCGGCTGTGTGAATAATAAATTATTGAGGTTCAGGAGTCCGGCGTGGAAAAAAATAATATTACCCTCGACCCGAGTTCTTCGTTTGGCACGTCGTCATCTGCGGATATTAATGTTCCGCCTGAAGGCATGGTGCAACGCAGTAGCCGAATAAAACGTATTCAGACCACGGCAATGATTTTATTATTTCTTGCTGCGGTAATTAATTATCTCGACCGCAGTTCTCTGTCGGTCGCTAACTTAACGATTCGTGAAGAACTGGGGCTGAGCGCCACGCAAATCGGCGTGCTGCTGTCGGTTTTTTCTCTCGCTTACGGTATTGCCCAGCTCCCCTGCGGCCCGCTGCTGGATCGCAAAGGTCCGCGCATTATGCTTGGGCTGGGGATGTTCTTCTGGTCGCTGTTTCAGGCGATGTCCGGCATGGTACACAGCTTCACTCAGTTTGTGCTGGTGCGTATCGGGATGGGGATCGGCGAAGCGCCGATGAACCCGTGCGGCGTAAAGGTCATCAACGACTGGTTTAACATCAAAGAGCGCGGTCGCCCGATGGGGTTATTCAACGCCGCTTCCACCATCGGTGTAGCCATTAGCCCGCCGATTCTGGCTGCCATGATGCTGGTAATGGGCTGGCGCTGGATGTTTATTACCATCGGCGTGCTGGGCATTTTCCTCGCCATCGGCTGGTACATGCTGTATCGCAACCGCGAGCAAATTGAGTTGAGCGCCACCGAACAGGCGTACCTGAACGCCGGTAGCGTCAATGCCCGTCGCGATCCCCTGAGCTTTGCCGAATGGCGCAGCCTGTTTCGCAATCGCACGATGTGGGGCATGATGCTGGGCTTTAGCGGCATCAACTACACCGCATGGTTATATCTGGCCTGGCTGCCAGGCTACCTGCAAACCTCCTATAACCTGGATTTAAAAAGCACCGGATTAATGGCAGCGATCCCGTTCCTGTTTGGCGCAGCCGGCATGTTGATCAACGGTTTTGTCACCGACTGGCTGGTGAAAGGCGGTATGGCGCCGATTAAGAGCCGTAAGATTTGTATTATTGCCGGGATGTTCTGTTCTGCGGCCTTCACCTTCGTTGTGCCGCAGGCCACAACGTCGATGGCCGCGGTGTTACTGATCGGCATGGCGCTGTTCTGCATCCACTTCGCCGGAACGTCCTGTTGGGGTCTGATCCATGTTGCGGTGGCTTCACGCATGACCGCCTCCGTGGGAAGCATCCAGAACTTCGCCAGCTTCATCTGCGCGTCATTCGCCCCGATCGTCACCGGATTTATTGTTGATACCACCAACTCTTTCCGTCTGGCGCTGATCATCTGCGGCTGCGTCACCATGGTGGGCGCTCTCGCCTACATCTTCCTGGTGCGCCAGCCCATCAGCGATCCGCGTAAAGATTAATCCTCACAATGCCCGATAACACCGCGCTTATCGGGCATGTTATGCTCGACAAATGAACATCATCTTACGCGCCACCACGCTGGCAGACACTGCCGCGCTTCCCGCCATCGAACGATCGGCGAGCCAACGTTTTTTACAGATCCCGGAACTGGCGTGGATTGCTGACGACCAGATTATATCAGTTGCTCAGCATCAGGCATTTGCCGCCGCTGGCTTGAGCTGGCTGGCGCAGGCCGATGAGCATCCAGTCGGCTTTTTAGTCGCCGAAACGCTGGATTCATCGCTGTTTATTGCAGAACTGTCGCTGCATCAGGCGTGGCAGGGAAAAGGCATTGGCCGCAGATTGCTTGACTATGTTGCCGAACAGGCGCGCGCAAAAGGTTATACGTCGCTTACGCTGACCACCTTCCGCGATGTGCCGTGGAATGCGCCATTGTACGCGCGACTGGGTTTTGAACTGCTGGCTGACGAGACACTTCCTGCAAAGTTGCGCCAGAAAAGAGAAGAGGAAGCGGCGCATGGCCTGGCATATGAATCACGCTGCGCCATGCGCCTGATGTTGCGCTAATTGCCCGATGGCGGCTACGCCTTATCGGGTCGACATAACTTTCCCGTAGGCCGGATAAGCGATAGCGCCATCCGGCATCACAGTCTTAGAACGTTTCCCAGTTATCCCCGGCATCCGCTACCGCGGCTTTACGCGGCTGGACCGTTGAAACCGGTTTAGCGGCCGCAACGTCACGCGCGCGCTGTTGGTCATGCTGAATACGGAACACCGCAACGGCTTGAGTCAGGCGGCTGGCCTGCTCTTCCAGCGCGGCAGCGGCAGCGGCGGATTCTTCCACCAGCGAGGCGTTCTGCTGCGTCACGCGATCCATCTCGGCGACGGCCAGACCGACCTGGTCGATCCCGCGGCTCTGCTCGTCAGAAGCGGAGGCGATTTCACCCATGATATCGGTCACGCGGGTCACCGCATTGACGATCTCATCCATGGTTTCACCGGCGCTTTCAACCAGCGTTGAACCGACATCCACGCGGCTGACCGAGTCTTCAATCAGGCTCTTGATCTCGCGCGCGGCCTGCGCACTACGCTGGGCCAGGTTACGTACTTCACCCGCAACCACCGCAAATCCACGGCCCTGCTCGCCCGCACGTGCGGCTTCTACAGCGGCGTTGAGTGCCAAAATGTTGGTCTGGAAGGCAATGCCGTCGATGACGCTAATAATGTCGGCGATTTTCTGCGAACTGGAAGCGATATCACGCATAGTTTGCACTACGTTATCCACCACTTTTCCGCCTTTCTGCGCCGTTTCTGAGGCACTCAGCGCAAGATGGCTGGCCTGACGGGCGTTTTCGGCGTTCTGCTTCACGGTCGCCGTCAGCTGTTCCATACTGGCCGCGGTTTCTTCCAGAGAAGCCGCCTGTTGCTCAGTGCGTGAAGAGAGATCGTTATTGCCCATCGCAATCTCGCTGGCACCGCTATAGATAGCGTTAGCACCATTACGCACATCACCCACGGTGTTCATCAGTTCACCCTGCATGTGACGCAGGCTTTCTGCCAGTTGCCCAATCTCGTTGGAGCCTTCTACATCAATGCGCTTTACCAGATCGCCGCTGGCGATATGGCGAATGCTGTCAATCAGACGGTTCATCGGAGAGATAAGAGAAAGTTTGATACCGAACCAGACCGCAACAATCGCCGCCAGCACGGTAATCAGCACGCACGCCAGTACCCACATCGCCTGGCTGTAAGAGCTGTTGTTATCTTCAACCGCAATGTCATACAGGCGGTCATTCTGCTGCATGTAATTGACATACTGCTTCTCAAAACCATCCTGATAGCTTTGCGTCGGTTGATCAAAGAATGCGTTGATCTTCCCTTCACCCAACAGTTGGATCAGCTCCGCCAGCGCACCATGATAGATGTCATAGGTGCGGTTGATCTCCTGGAAAGCGGCTTCACTTTGACGCGGGTCACGCGGGAGAGATTCATAAACCGCCCAGTTTTTTTCCGTCAGTTTCAGCGCTGTGCTCGCTACCTGCATCAGTTCAGCAACGGTCGCACCGCTGCCGATATTGTTCTGATCCATCATGTAACGAATACCCGCCCGGTTAAGGGTGTTTCGCGTTTGCAGCAGTTCAACCCAGGTGGCATTCAGCGCAGACTGCTGCTGGCGAATGGTTTGCAGAACGGTAAAGTTCTCTTTGTCATTCTTTAGTGAGTTAAAGAACAACCCGCCCGAGGCCAGTTGTAAAACGCCAAATAGCGCCAATACCAGCAGTAAGCTGGTAACAATCTTCATTCGTTTTAACATGTTTTCTCTTTCCGCTAGACAGATGTCAGAATTTTCGGCCTGGAAAGGGAAAACTTTATGGAATTCGTGCTAACTGAATCGATCTCAGCATCGACGATTCGTCGATCCCCGCAGTCAGCCCAGGATCTAAAGGCGTTTATCAGTGATCTCAATCACATAATTATCCCCACTCACCGGCACCAGGAACCGCTCACTGACACTTGGGACCGCTTAAGCTGACATACAACCACTCACTTATTTACCTTACTTTACGCGCGTAACTCTCTGGCAAGATCCTCCCAACATAGCAGTCAACTTATCTCCTCAAACACACAATCAACCCCCCAGCGGCCTCGGCCAATTATTAGGTTTTACTATGGATACGAAAAAGATATTCAAGCACATACCCTGGGTCATTCTCGGAATCATCGGTGCATTCTGCCTCTCGGTAGTGGCATTACGTCGGGGTGAACACATCAGCGCCCTGTGGATCGTGGTCGCCTCTGTCTCCGTTTATCTGGTGGCCTATCGTTACTACAGTCTCTACATCGCCCAAAAGGTGATGAAACTTGACCCGACGCGCGCCACGCCGGCGGTCATCAACAATGATGGTCTGAACTACGTTCCAACCAACCGTAACGTATTGTTTGGTCACCACTTTGCCGCTATCGCCGGTGCGGGTCCGCTGGTTGGGCCGGTACTGGCCGCGCAGATGGGCTACCTGCCCGGTACGCTGTGGCTGCTGGCTGGCGTAGTGTTGGCCGGTGCGGTGCAGGACTTCATGGTGCTGTTTATCTCTTCTCGCCGTAACGGCGCCTCTCTGGGTGAGATGATCAAAGAAGAGATGGGCCCGGTGCCGGGAACCATTGCGCTGTTTGGCTGCTTCTTAATCATGATCATCATCCTCGCGGTACTGGCACTGATCGTGGTGAAAGCACTGGCTGAAAGCCCGTGGGGTGTGTTCACCGTCTGCTCAACCGTACCTATCGCGCTGTTCATGGGGATCTACATGCGATTCCTGCGCCCTGGACGCGTGGGCGAAGTGTCGGTGATTGGTATTGTGTTGCTGGTTGCTTCTATCTACTTCGGCGGCGTGATTGCGCACGACCCGTACTGGGGCCCGGCGCTGACCTTTAAAGACACCACCATTACCTTTACCCTGATCGGTTACGCGTTTATCTCTGCGCTGCTGCCGGTATGGCTGATCCTCGCCCCGCGCGACTATCTGGCGACCTTCCTGAAAATCGGCGTTATCGTCGGTCTGGCGGTGGGGATTGTTATCCTCAACCCGGAACTGAAAATGCCAGCAATGACTCAGTATGTTGATGGTACTGGCCCACTGTGGAAAGGCGCACTGTTCCCGTTCCTGTTCATCACCATCGCGTGTGGTGCGGTATCTGGCTTCCACGCGCTGATCGCTTCCGGTACCACACCGAAGCTGCTGGCTTGTGAAACCGACGCGCGTTTCATTGGTTACGGCGCGATGCTGATGGAATCCTTCGTGGCGATTATGGCGCTGGTTGCAGCCTCCATCATCGAACCGGGTCTGTACTTCGCAATGAACACCCCGCCTGCGGGCCTTGGCATCACCATGCCGAACCTGCATGAAATGAGCGGTGAGAACGCTCCGCTGATTATGGCGCAGTTGAAAGACGTTACCGCACACGCAGCGGCAACCGTCAGCTCCTGGGGCTTTGTGATTTCGCCTGAGCAGATCCTGCAAACCGCGAAAGACATCGGCGAGCCGTCCGTTCTGAACCGCGCAGGTGGCGCACCGACGCTGGCCGTTGGTATCGCCCACGTGTTCCACAAAGTGCTGCCGATGGCTGACATGGGCTTCTGGTACCACTTCGGTATCCTGTTCGAAGCACTGTTCATCCTGACCGCACTGGATGCGGGTACCCGTTCTGGCCGCTTTATGCTGCAGGATTTACTGGGTAACTTCGTCCCATTCCTGAAGAAAACCGACTCCCTGGTTGCTGGCGTCGTGGGTACTGCGGGCTGCGTAGGTCTGTGGGGTTACCTGCTGTATCAAGGCGTGGTTGACCCGCTGGGCGGCGTGAAGAGCCTGTGGCCGCTGTTCGGTATCTCTAACCAGATGCTGGCTGCCGTGGCGCTGGTTCTGGGCACCGTGGTGCTGGTTAAAATGCAGCGCACCAAATACATCTGGGTTACCGTGGTTCCGGCAGTATGGCTGCTTATCTGCACCACCTGGGCGCTGGGTCTGAAACTGTTCAGCACCAACCCGCAGATGGAAGGCTTCTTCTTCATGGCGAATCAGTACAAAGAGAAGATTGCTAACGGCGGCGAACTGACCGCACAGCAGATTGCCAATATGAACCATATTGTCATCAACAACTACACCAACGCAGGCCTGAGTATTCTGTTCCTGGTGGTAGTGTACAGCATCATTTTCTACGGGTTCCGTACCTGGCAGAAAGCCCGCACCATCAACGGTCGCTCTGATAAAGAAACACCGTATGTACCGGTGCCAGAAGGCGGCGTGAAAACCTCTTCACATCACTAACCTGAAGCCGGGTGGCGCGCTGCGCTCCCGGCCTACATCACTTAGTGCCGCAGGCGTAATTGGCGCAGTCAGTTTGGCCGCGGACAGCGCGCAGCAACCGGAGCGTACACGCTGTACGTGAGGATTGCGAGCACTGCCCGCGGTCAAAATGGCAAGTGAAATAGCCTGCATCTACGAGCTCAACATATATCCGGGGCGTTTTATGTTTGGTACTTTAGGTCAGGCAAAAAAGTATCTCGGTCAGGCGGCGAAGATGCTGATTGGCATTCCGGACTACGACAACTACGTCGAGCACATGAAGACCAACCATCCCGATAAGCCGTACATGACCTACGAAGAATTCTTCCGCGAGCGCCAGGAAGCCCGCTACGGTAGCGGCGGAAGCAGTTGCTGTTAGAAGGAGAAATGAATGACCCCGATTGCAGTTACCCTACTCACCGGCTTTCTTGGCGCGGGTAAAACCACCCTGCTGCGCCATATTCTCAACGAGCAGCACGGTTACAAAATTGCCGTTATCGAAAACGAATTTGGCGAAGTCTCGGTGGACGATCAGCTGATTGGCGATCGCGCAACACAGATCAAAACCCTGACCAACGGCTGCATCTGCTGCACCCGTTCGAGCGAACTGGAAGACGCGTTGCTCGATCTGCTCGACAACCTCGACAAAGGCACCATCAATTTCGACCGTCTGGTGATCGAATGCACCGGCATGGCCGATCCCGGCCCGATTATTCAGACCTTTTTCTCCCACGAAGTCATTTGCGAACGCTACCTGCTGGACGGCGTAATTGCTCTGGTTGATGCGGTACATGCCGACGAACAGATGAACCAGTTCACCATCGCTCAGTCGCAGGTGGGCTACGCCGACCGCATCCTGCTGACCAAAACCGACGTAGCAGGTGAAAGCGAAAAACTGCGTGAGCGCCTGGCGCGCATCAATGCCCGCGCCCCGGTGTATACCGTCACGCATGGCGATATCGACCTCTCCCTGCTGTTCGACACCAACGGTTTTATGCTGGAAGAGAACGTGGTCAGCACCAAACCGCGCTTCCACTTTATCGCCGACAAGCAAAACGATATCTCCTCGATCGTCGTCGAGCTGGATTACCCGGTCAACATCAGCGACGTATCCCGGGTGATGGAAAACCTGCTGCTGGAATCTGCCGAGAAACTGCTGCGCTACAAAGGTATGCTGTGGATTGAAGGCGAACCAAACCGCCTGCTGTTCCAGGGCGTCCAGCGCCTGTACAGCGCCGACTGGGACCGCCCGTGGGGCGACGAACAACCGTACAGCACGCTTGTGTTTATCGGCATTAATCTGCCGGAAGACGAGATCAGAGCGGCATTTGCGGGGTTGAAGAAGTAATCAATGCTTACTTGTATAGCCCTCTGTAAGCAGGGCTATGCTTATCTATCTGACATCTCTTTCTCTCAAAAGAGTATTAATTTCATCAAGAGCATCTATTTGTCTTTTCTCGAAAGCATTTGGAGTATCTGCGCCAGATAATGTGGCAAAAGTTAAAATTACCCCACCTAACCCGCTCAATGCCGAAACCATGTCTAATTGCCCCTTAAGCAAGTACCAACCCCCTGCAAACAGTAACAACAGCCCGCACCCTGAGAGAATTTTGAACATTACCTTCGATTTCCTTCTGCGCTCCTTTCGTAAGACTTTTATTCGGTGCATTTCTTCTGCCAGAAGTTCTTCATTATCACAATGAATCAATAACTTATAATTTGTTTGATTCGAATGATCATTAATGGTCACATCTCCGTTAATATCACCAGAGCTAAAATCGCGCATTAATCCCTCCTTGTTCGTTCAGTTTTACCTCATGAATTATTGCAAGCAATGACTGATGAAATTTAGATATACTTCTCAAAAAATAGAAACAGACTAATTTAACTCTTTGAAACATAGTATAAAACATCACTACATCATATAAATAATGATAAAAGGAACTGAGAATATGGTAGAGGATCTGCAGTCTTTAGCGCCTTTCTTTCGGCTGTTCGCACAAAAGAATAATGATAACAACAGTGAATGGGGGCCGGGATATCGGGAAATTATCGCAAGGGTGCAACGCGAAAAACCTGATTTTACCGATCAAACCATTCAGGATCTTTGGTATACCCGCGACAATAAAGTTGCCAGCCTGCGCCAGGGCGGGATGTCCCATGAAGAGTTTGTTCATGCCAAAGATGATCTTCGCGAACTCACTAAACTCATTGCTTCTGGTTGTTCTGTTGAGGTGTTTGAGCAAGCTCACCAACGCTTACAAACCCTAAAAGAGCAAGGAAAACTGAAGAAATTCTATCGTGCACTTTGTAGCCGCACTTTTGCAGCCTTCTACCCCTCACAGGTTACCAGCATTATCAATGAAGGCGTTTTCTTTCGGGTTTATAACTACTGTAACAACCGTTTCCAGCTCGGGTTACCAGAAGATGGGGAATGGTCGCCGCTGAAGTGGTTTAAATTAAACCTGTTACTGAAAGCCGTCTTCGCCCGAACACTGGATAACACTCCCGATGACATCGAACTCAACATGTCTCTTTGGCATTTGTACGAAACGGAAATAGAAGATAACAGTAACGCGGTAACCGAAATCGCGCCTTCAGCAGATGAAGAGCAAGACTCCGCACCAGACGATATTCTTCCCCCCAGAAACCTGATCCTGTACGGTCCGCCCGGAACGGGTAAAACCTACAAAACCATTGAAATCGCCGTACGAGCCTGTGAACCGGAAGCCTTTACCCGGTTGGATGGGAAAGAAAAATCGGAGCGCCGAAGAGAATTAAAAAAAATCTACGATACGCTTGTAGAGAAAAAACGTGTTCGATTTATCACATTCCATCAGAGCTTTGGCTATGAAGAGTTTATAGAAGGATTGCGGGCAGAAACCAACGATGATGGAAGCATTCGCTATGACGTCAAACCCGGCGTATTTAAACAAATATGTGAAGATGCAGCCTTTGGTGATGCTACCGTACAATTAGCGCTGGATGACGCTATAGAGCAGCTCAAAGCTCAATGCGCCGAGCAAGATGGCATCATGCTGAAAACCACCAACGGCAGTCTGTTTCGCGTAACGTATGCCAACAATAGCACCTTCCGCGTATTCCCGGCGCAGTCGAAAAATAACCAGCTAGGCAGTGGGTATCTCGCCTCGATTGAAAATATTCGTCGTCTGTATCAAGGAGAAAAAGAGAATATCTATAATATTTCTTACGTTCGCGGCATTTTGAACCATCTGCTCCAGACATGGCATCTCCCGGCTTCACCAGAAGTATCATCATCGAAGAAAAGACAAAACTATGTCTTAATTATTGACGAAATTAACCGTGGCAATATTTCTAAAATTTTTGGTGAGCTAATCACTCTGATTGAAACCTCAAAGCGTGCGGGTGAGAGCGAGGCACTGAGCGTCAGCCTCCCCTATTCTCCCAAACCGTTCTCGGTTCCCAATAATCTCTTCCTGATTGGTACAATGAACACAGCGGACCGTTCTCTCACGGCGCTGGATACCGCGCTTCGCCGCCGATTTGAATTCGAAGCACTCATGCCTGATATCTCAGTGTTAAACGACACAGAGGTTCAGGGCATTGATATCAAAGCACTCCTTTCAACGCTAAATGCCCGTATCCAGGCACTCTATGACAGCGAACATACGCTGGGACATGCTTTTTTTATTCCTGTTGTTCAGGAAAAAGATTCCCCTGCGGAAGCATTTAAGAAATTGAAGCGTGTCATGAAGAATAAAGTGCTCCCGCTACTGGAAGAATATTTCTATAACGACTGGCAAAAAATCCGTCTGGTCCTTGGCGATAACCAAAAAACAGACGAAGCGCTGCGTTTTGTTCGCTCAATTGAAAACCAGAATGATTTAGCCACATTGTTTGGCAAAACCGCGACAGATGATTTACAAGAGGCTGGCGTCAATTATCAGTTATGCAAAGACAGCGATAGCGTCTGGGACAACCCTCTGGCATACCGGCAAATTTATGATGTTCAGGCCAGCGCGACGGAGTAACACAAATGTCCGATGGCAATGCATACACCGTGTTTGAATATGGCTATCTGGTCAGCGACGCAGACAAAGCAAAGCTCTGCGATGCAGAGCCTGTCCCCCCGGCCGCATTCCTCTGGCTCGAACAACGATGCCTGAAGGACAAAGAGAGTGACGATCAGCGGCTGCTTTCTCTGCGAACAATGTCCGGCGTGAAAGTCATTCAGGTCAAAAACTATGTTGGGGTGATTGCCCTTCCCCATAAACGATTTATTGAAGTGCTGCCTAAAACCTGTGGGCAGCAAGGCGATAAAAACGTCGCCCGACAGCAATTATTGATGATGCTGAAAACATTAAAAACATTCCGCCATGTCATTTCCTCATCTGCAGGCGTCATGACATCACGGATGACCTTGATGGATATTTTCATTCAGCAGTTTATTTCCAGCCTGGACGTCGTCGTGCAGAAAGGGCTTAAACACGATTATCTGCGTCAGCGGGAAAACCTCGCATGGCTAAAGGGTAAACTGCTTATCAGCGAGCAACTCAAAAAAAACAGCGTCCGTCGTGATCGTTTTTTTGTGGAATACGATGAATATCGCGTGGAGCGCCCAGAAAACAGGTTGCTTAAAACGGCGATTGAAAAAGTGTATAGCTATACGAATAACCCGGTACTGCTGCAATCACTCAGTCGCCTGCAGGCACTTTTCGAACCTATTCCTGAAGTACATAACGTCGAAATCGCTTTCAAACAAATCCGCCTGGACAGAAACATGGCGTATTACAACAATGCGCTGGAGTGGGCGCGGCTTATTCTGACGGGGCAGTCACCGCATTGTATGCAGGGCAACGCAGAAGCGCTCTCGCTTCTTTTCCCGATGGAAGCAGTCTTTGAAGCGTTCGTCACCGCCTGGTTGCGTCAGCATTGCCAGCCTTTCTGGCAGGTTAAAGCGCAGTCCAGATCGCATTATCTTGTGCATCAAGGCGCATCTCCTCTGTTCCAGCTCAGACCGGATATCTGGCTTATTCCGGGAGAGGAGTCGGACAAGTCACCCGTCATCTGTGATATGAAATGGAAGCTCATCAAAACGGAGAAAGCGCAATACAACCTGTCACAAAGTGATTTGTACCAGATGCTGGCCTATGGGGTGAATCATCTGCAGGGGGAAGGCGATATGGTACTCATTTATCCGAAGCATGAGGGGTTTTCTGCCCCACTGGAAAGCCCGTTTGAGTATCACCACTCTGGCGGTAAAATACTGCGGTTGTGGGTTGTTCCCTTTGAAACAGGAACCCATCTGCTGAATTCTCGCTTACTGATGCCCGCGAAGTTAAGTCTCACAGAAAGCGGAAATTCACCTTCTTTATCGTTACAATAGCCCCAAATTTTTCCTGATTGAGTTCATCATGGCCAAAGCACCAACTAAAAAAGCCAAAGCAAAGAAAGGCTTTGAAGACACATTATGGGATACCGCGAACCAGCTTCGCGGCAGCGTTGAATCCTCCGAGTACAAACACGTGGTATTAAGCCTCGTGTTCCTCAAATTTATCAGCGATAAGTTTGAAGCCCGCCGTCAGAAGATGAAAGACGAAGGCCAGGGCGATTTCCTTGAAATGGAAGTCTTTTATCAGCAGGACAACATCTTCTATCTGCCGGAAGAGGCGCGCTGGTCGTTCATCAAGCAGCACGCCAAGCAGGATGATATTGCCGTGCGCATCGATACCGCGCTCTCGACCATTGAGAAGCGCAACCCGACTCTGAAAGGCGCGCTGCCGGACAACTATTTCAGCCGTCAGAATCTGGAAACCAAGAAGCTGGCGTCGCTGATCGATACCATCGACAACATCGAAACGCTGGCCCATGAAACCGACGTGGAAGCGCTGTCGAAAGAAGACCTGGTCGGTCGCGTCTACGAATACTTCCTCGGCAAGTTTGCCGCCACCGAAGGCAAAGGCGGCGGTGAGTTCTATACGCCAAAATGCGTGGTCACACTGCTGACCGAAATGCTCGAACCGTTTCAGGGCAAAATTTATGACCCCTGCTGTGGCTCGGCGGGGATGTTTGTCCAGTCGGTGAAGTTCGTTGAAAGCCATCAGGGGAAAAGCCGCGATATTGCTCTGTACGGCCAGGAGCTGACGGCCACCACCTACAAGCTGGCGAAGATGAACCTCGCCATTCGCGGCCTCTCCGCCAACCTCGGCGAGCGCCCGGCGGATACCTTCTTCAGCGACCAGCACCCGGACCTGAAAGCCGACTATATCCTGGCCAACCCGCCGTTTAACCTGAAAGACTGGCGCAACGACGCCGAGCTGACCAAAGATCCGCGCTTTGCCGGCTACCGCACGCCGCCAACCGGCAACGCCAACTACGGCTGGATTTTGCATATGCTCTCCAAGCTGTCGGCCAGCGGCACCGCCGGTTTTGTGCTGGCGAACGGCTCAATGAGTTCCAACACCAGCGGCGAAGGCGAGATCCGCGCGCAGATGATCGAAAACGATCTGATCGACTGCATGATCGCCCTGCCCGGTCAGCTGTTCTACACCACCCAGATCCCGGTGTGCCTGTGGTTTATGACCAAATCGAAAGCCGCCGATCCGGCCAAAGGCTACCGCAACCGTCAGGGCGAAACGCTGTTTATCGATGCGCGTAACCTCGGCAGTATGATTGATCGCACCACCAAAGAGCTGACGGCAGACGATATCGCCACCATCGCCGACACCTACCACGCCTGGCGCAGCACGCCGGAAGAGCTGGCAGAACGTGTGAAGCGCGGCGACAGCAAGCTGGCGCAGTACGAAGATCAGGCCGGGTTCTGCAAGGTTGCCACCATTGCAGAGATCAAGGCTAACGACTATGTGCTGACGCCGGGCCGCTACGTCGGTGCCGCCGAGCAGGAAGACGACGGCGTGGCGTTTGAAACCAAAATGCGCGAGTTGTCGCAGACGTTGTTTGCGCAGATGAAGCAGGCGGAAGAACTGGATAAAGCCATTCGCCAGAACCTGGAGGCGTTGGGTTATGGGGAGTAAGTGGAAAACAGTGCGTCTTGGTGACTACTGTATAAAAATTGGCAGTGGGGCTACCCCTAAAGGCGGTAATAGTGTTTACACTGATACCGGCAATACATATTTTATTCGCAGCCAGAATGTTTATAACGATGGTTTTAATACTAATGGATTAGTTTTTATTACTGATGAAGCTGCGTTTAAACTTAAAAATGTAGATGTTCAGGAAAGTGATGTTTTATTAAACATCACTGGCGACTCGGTTGCGCGTGTATGTATCGCTCCAAGAGCATTCCTACCTGCTCGAGTTAACCAACATGTCGCTATAATTCGTCCTAAAAATGATGCATTTGACCCTCGTTTTCTTAGATATTATTTATCAAGTCCCTACCAGCAAGCCCTGCTGTTAACACTTGCTAGCGCTGGTGCAACGAGAAATGCATTAACGAAAGGGATGATTGAAGACTTACAAGTTCCTAAACCTCCTTTGCATACACAAATATCTATCGCAAATGTATTAGAGAGTTTTGATAAAAAGATAGAAAGCAGTAATAAAATCAACCAAACCCTCGAACAAATGTCCCAAACCCTGTTCAAATCCTGGTTTGTGGATTTCGACCCGGTGATTGATAACGCGCTGGATGCGGGAAACCCAATCCCGGAAGCGCTGCAATCTCGCGCCGAACTGCGTCAAAAAGTCCGCAATAGTGCAGATTTCAAACCACTTCCGGCGGATATTCGTGCACTGTTCCCATCTGAATTTGAAGAAACAGAGTTGGGTTGGGTGCCAAAGGCATGGTGCTTTAAAAACCTTAGTAGTGTCTATTTATGTCTTGATTCAAAAAGAATACCGCTTTCAAAACAAGAAAGGTGTCAAAAACAACCTGGCAATATACCCTATTATGGGGCAACATCAGTCATGGACTATATTAATGAATATATCTTTGATGATATCCTCCTTTTAGTTGGAGAGGATGGTTCTGTAATAAAAGATGATAATACTCCATTTATTCAATATATATGGGGGAAATCCTGGGTAAATAATCATGCTCATGTATTAAAAGGCAAAGATAAAATATCCACAGAGCAGCTAATGTTGTTTATGTCTCAGTGCAATGTATCTGCATTTGTAACAGGGGCAGTACAAATGAAGATAAATCAAAAAAATATGGGATCAATACAGTTTTTAAAAGCGCCAGATAATATTAATACCGCATTTAATGAAATAATTATTCCTTTTTTCCAAAAAATGCGTGCAACAAAAGAACAATTAAGCGATTTGATCAATCTCCGCGACACCCTGCTCCCAAAACTCATCTCCGGCGAGCTGTCCCTGGAGGATCTGCCAAACTTAGTAGCTCAAACCGAACCCGCATAACGCATTTTGCCCCTGAAAAATCAGGGGCTTTCTGTTAAGGTTTTCTCTGTTACAGGAACCCTTACCAGAAACTCAGCCAGGGCCGGAGCGGGATATGCATCTCTCATTCAGTGAAGCGAAGTTAGAACAGGCGATAATTGAACTGTTACAGGATCAGGGCTATCAGCACCTGATCGGCGACAATGTGCCGCGTTCCAGCCTCGATCAGGTGATTATCGAAGACGATCTTCGTCATTACCTCGCCGCGCGCTATCAGGCTGACGGTATCACCGAAGAAGAGATCCAGCGGCTGATCAAGCAGTTCACTACTCTGCCCGCTTCCGATCTCTATGAAAGCAATAAAACCTTCTGCGCCTGGCTGGCCAACGGTTTTCTGTTTAAACGCGACGATCGCCAGCAAAAAGATCTCTATATCGAACTGCTCGATACCCGGCACCTGCCCGCCGCGCTGCGCGAACTGTTCGATACCGAAGAGGTTCCGCTGCAACAGGCCGCGGAAACACCGGCCAGTTATCATCTTACCCAGCCGCTGAACCGGGTGAAAATCGTCAATCAGCTGACTATCACCGGCAAAGAAAACCAGCCGCGCATTCCGGATGCCATCCTGTATATCAACGGCCTGCCGTTAGTGGTATTTGAATTTAAAAGCGCGGTGCGCGAGCAGGAAGCCAATATTGGCGATGCGTATAAACAGCTCTGTACTCGCTATCGCCGCGATATTCCCCAGCTGTTTGTCTATAACGCGCTGTGCATTATCAGCGACGGCGTCAATAATCGCATGGGCAACCTGTTTGCACCGTACGAATATTTCTACTCCTGGCGTAAAGTCACCGGTAATGAAAACCGCGAGCAGGACGGCATCCCTTCCCTGCACTCGATGATTCAGGGGCTGTTTCATCCGGTCCGCCTGCTGGACGTGATCAAAAACTTTATCTGCTTCCCGGATAAAGCCAAACATGAAGTGAAAATTTGCTGCCGCTACCCGCAGTATTACGCAGCGCGCAAGCTGTACTACAGCATCGAACGGGCGCGTAAACCTTTCGGCGACGGCAAGGGCGGCACCTACTTTGGCGCGACCGGCTGCGGCAAGAGCTACACCATGCAGTTCTTAACCCGCCTGCTGATGAAAAGCGTCGAGTTCGCTAGCCCGACGATCGTGCTGATCACCGACCGCACCGATCTCGACGATCAGCTCTCAGCGCAGATGTGCAATGCCAAAAACTATATCGGCGACGACACCGTAGTACCCGTCACCAGCCGCGAGGATCTGCGGGAGAAACTGGCCGGTCGCAACAGCGGCGGCGTCTTCCTGACCACCATCCATAAATTTACCGAAGATACCGAACTGCTCTCCGAGCGCAGCAACATCATCTGTATTTCCGACGAAGCGCACCGCAGCCAGGTCAACCTCGATCAGAAAGTGATCGTCGATAAAGAGAGCGGCAAGGTGCGCAAGACCTACGGTTTCGCTAAATATCTGCACGACTCGCTGCCGCAGGCCACTTACGTTGGTTTTACCGGCACGCCTATCGACGCCACGATGGAAGTCTTTGGCCACATCGTCGACAGCTACACCATGACCGAATCCGTGCAGGATGAGATCACGGTACGCATCGTCTACGAAGGCCGCGCGGCAAAGGTCATCCTCGATGCCCGCAAGCTGGAAGAGGTGGAAAAGTATTACGCAGAGTGCGCTGACGCGGGCACCAACGAGTGGCAAATCGACGAGAGTAAAAAAGCCAGCGCCACCATGAACGCCATCCTCGGTGATGACGATCGCCTGAAGGCGCTGGCGGAAGACTTCGCGAAACACTATGAAAAACGTGTCGCCGAAGGCTCAACGGTGAAAGGCAAAGCGATGTTTGTCTGCGCCAGCCGCGAAATTGCCTGGGATTTCTATCGTCAGCTGAAAGACTTTCGTCCGGCATGGTTTGAGGTGAAACAGGCCCCGGATGGAGTTGAGCTGACCGAGCAGGAAGAGAAAGAGCTGCCGCCGTCCGAAATGGTCAAGATGGTGATGACACGTGGCAAAGACGATGACGGCAAGCTATACGATCTGCTGGGCAGTAAAGAGTACCGCAAAGAGCTGGATAAACAGTTCAAAAACGCAAAGTCGAATTTCAAAATCGCCATCGTGGTGGACATGTGGCTGACCGGTTTTGACGTGCCGGAGCTGGACACCATTTATATCGATAAGCCATTGCAAAAGCATAACCTGATCCAGACCATCTCCCGCGTTAACCGCAAGCTGGAAGGCAAAAGCAAAGGGCTGGTCGTCGACTATATCGGCATTAAACGCCAGATGAACCAGGCGCTGGCGATGTATTCCCGCATCGATGCCACCAACTTTGAAGATATTCAGCAATCGGTGATTGAGGTGAAAAATCATCTCGATCTGCTCACACAGGTGTTCCACGATTTCGACAGTCGCGCCTATTTCAGCGGCGAGCCGCAAGCGCAGTTAGCCTGCCTGAACAACGCGGCAGAATTTGTGATGCGCACCCAGAAGATGGAACGCCGCTTTATGGGGCTGGTGAAGCGTCTGAAAGCGGCGTATGACGTTTGCTGCGGCAGCGAGGCGCTGTCGCAGGCCGAGCGCGACCATATCCATTTCTATATTGCCGTGCGCTCCATTGTCTTCAAGCTGACCAAAGGCGATGCGCCGGACGTCACGCAGATGAACGCCCGCGTGCGCGAGATGATCGCCGAGGCGCTGAAAGCCGACGGCGTGGAAGAGCTGTTTTTCCTTGGCGACAAGAAAGCGGAATCGATCGATATTTTCGACGACGATTATCTGGCGCGTATTAATAAGATCAAGCTGCCGGCTACCAAAATCCAGCTGCTGCAAAAACTGCTGGAAAAAGCCATCAGCGACTTTAAAAAGGTTAACCAGTTACAGGGGGTTAATTTCACCCGTCGTTTCCAGTCGATTATGGATAAATACAACGAGCGCCGGGAAGATGACGTCCTCAACGGTGAAGAGTTTGATACCTTCAGCCAGGAGATGACCGATATTATCTACGATATTAAAACCGAAATGGGCACCTATGCCGAGATGGGGATTGATATTGAAGAGAAAGCCTTTTACGACATTCTGGCGCATATGCGCGATAAGTATCAGTTCACCTACGAAGAAGACAAGATGCTGGCGCTGGCGAAAGAGATGAAGGCAGTAGTCGATAACACGTCGAAGTACCCCGACTGGAGCAAGCGTGATGATATTAAAGCGAAATTGAAGGTAGAGCTGATTCTGCTGCTGCATAAACACAAGTTCCCGCCGGTGGCGAATGACGATGTGTATATGGGTGTGCTGGCGCAGGCGGAGAATTTTAAGCAGCACCATATTAATACCGTGCACTAATTTTATGGCCGGATGACGCTGTGTTTATCCGGCCTGTTTTATATTTCCCTTCAATTTAATTACCCCATCAATGTTTCCAGTAACGTCTTTATTTTTGTCTATTTTCAGCTGGCTTTAGTTTTATTTACTGGGTAGATTTACAGGTGTTATTTAACGCAAGGTGCCCGTGGTGGAACACGAGCGCCTCGCTAATCACAATCACTATTTTAGGGAATAGCCATTATGACTACCGTCCATTCTATTGCAGATCCGTGCGATCCAGAAGTCTCGCCGGCAAATAATCGCCCGGGCACCGTGACTTATGCGAGTCGTTATCCGGATTACACGCATGTTCCGGCAATTATTATGAAAGGCCAGTGGCTGGCCGCCGCCGGTTTTACCACCGGAACCCCATTCGATGTCAGAGTGATGCCAGGCTGCATTGTGCTGACGGCAAAACTGCCGGAGCCGGAAGAGCCCGCGTTACTGCAGTCGCTGCGTCGGGTGTGCAAGCTGTCCGCGCGTAAGCAACGGCAGGTGCAGGAGTTTATCGACGTAATTTCGGCGAAGTCGCGCAAGCAGGGATAACTTCTAAGATGCCAGACGGCGCTCAGGAGTATAAGCGCCGTGTATTGATTGCGTGACATCATTTTATCCACAGCCATTTACTCAAGACCCTAAGCGATAATCCCAATCATCAGAGTGGACTATATTCCCATCATGATAGTGCCAGGTAATCTTCTTGTAGCGGAACTGAGCAAGTTCAAGATGGGTCTGTTTTTCGTAATAAGGATCTTTAACATCGTGCATCAGTGAAAAAATCGTAACGACTTTCACATCTTCCAGGATTATCGTGAAATAGACCTCTTCCTGACCAGCATCATTTATTCGATAGAGATCAATAGCCGCTTTCCTTAATGTTTCTCCGGTACTTAATGCTTTATACAAAAGCACACTAGAAGCATCAATTTCCTTTTCAATTAAAAATGGACGATGTTGACGTTTACTCAACACCCTTCCATTATGCAAGTCAGAGTTGTAACTCACATTATGATACAAACCTAAAACCTCGATCTGATTTTCACGGTCTTTTACCATCACACTACCTTTGATAACATTACCAGCATCATCGATTAGTGACATATATCCAGGGATAGCCATTTATGAATCCTTATTAAATGGAACAGAATTTTCGACAGTATTGATCATAACCGCAATACACCGTTTCCCTTCTGCCGTTTTGATCTTATACATTTCCCTGATGGAATTAACAAATAGCTTATTCATTTCTTCTTCTGACTCAGTGAAAGAGGCAAATGCACATATCTGCTCAATAGTCAGCAATGGTCTCTTATCGTTCAGAATAGCCAAAACACCGGCGGGGTTATGTGGAATGGCTTCAGATACAGCCCCCTGCAAATCTTCCGCAGTGCTAGCATCTACTCCTGATTCCAGAGCACTGGCCACCGTTAACCAGTCATTATTACCTTTGCTAATTTCAGGAATAATATGGTTCCACCATTCTGATTCATTGTCATTATAAAGTGTGTGTACAACAGCATTTGCTCCTTTTTCATTTATCATCTGCAGAAGCTGAGGTGCAGTATGCTCTGCAGCGCAGGAGGCACCCGAAAGCATAAACAGAAAGAAGATAATAATAAATTTCATTATCTTACCACCAAAATTGTATCACCCGAATCGTAAATGGTTTGGCGCTTATCTTGTCCATTCATAATGATACACCCTGCAGATGCCGTTCCAGGTGGCAGCCCTTTTTTATCGCCATGAATTTCGAAATGATCTCTGCCAAAAGTATTGGTCCCTGCAATAGGTTCAAGGATGATAGCGGAGGGGCTTTTGTGATTATTCCATCCCGCAATAAAATAAATACCTCGAGGAATGGGGCCCTTGTTACGTATGTGTTCACAGTTTGGTTTATCCTTTGATTCACCGGCACCACTGTAGCAATAAGCAATTAACTCACCGTTATGGCTCAGTATACCTGTCGATACTTTATATTCCCATGTCATATGATTTTACCCCCTTTAAAATATAATAATCACACTTATCATATTTAATCGTAAAATTAAATTTGTTCATAAGGTCACAATTATTAAAATTCAGAATACTTATAACTCATATATTTTTATTTTTCGAACAAATAACTCTTATTCTGAATAATTAGATAACGGTGAAGCAGCAGGCAATCTGAATTGCCCGGTGACGCGATGTGACCGGGCCTGGAAATAGCGTTTTCTCGTAGGTAGCATAAGGCGTTTACGCCGCCATCCTGCACTCACAACCCCACTCACTCGGTGATCACAAATAGTGTCGCCGCAAAGCAGTTCAATATCCGGTGCACCAGAAATACCAGGGTGAGCGTGGCCAGCAGCGCGACGGTAACGGAGGTGATGCGGTAGAGATCGCTGAACACCAGATCGCTGTCCGGATGCAGGTTCTGGCCGAACATAATGCCGATGGTGGTGATACTAGCAAAACCCACGCCCGCACCGACTTTTTCCATTACATGCAGGCGGGCGCTGAACGCCAGCCCGAGGCCAATCAGCGGCATCATCAGCAGCATATGGTTGCTGAAATCATACACCAGCAGTTGCACCAGCAGAATGTACAGACAAGCCAGCACCACGCCGACCACACGCCAGAGAGAGCTCAACACCGCGCCGCGATAATGCATCGGAAAGAGGATCAAAATGCCCGCCATCAGCGCCGACAGCGAATCGCTCAGGTCACAAACCTGAAAGACCACAAAAGTCATTGTCGCCACCGAACCGGAAAGCAGCGATTCGTGACGAACCCGGGCGTCATCTTTCTCAATGCGCGGGGGCGGCTGGCGGGGCTCTGCATCCGGGATCAGATAATGCAGCAACGCGCTCAGCGCCACCGCCATGACGCAGGCTTCCATATTGGAGAACATCAGCGTATGCCAGTTGGTGGTGGGATAGCTCATAAAGTTGAGCATCGTGCTCTGGCACACCACGCCCATTGAGCCGAACAGAAACAGCGGTCCTTTGCTCATCAACCGAAAACGCATCACGTACAGGCCAAATACCACCAGCGTCATAATCAGCGGCCATTGCGAGAGATAGCCGACAATCAGTACCATTTCGACGCAGTTCACCGCCGCGCTGAACACAAACTGTTTGGCCACATGGCGGTTGAACACCGGCACCAGCGACAGCAGCATCAGCGGATAAACCACAAAGAACACGCCGTACTGCACGTTGTAAAAGGTCGAGATACTCAGCGCGATTGTCCCGGCAACCGAGATACGCAGGGTCTGGCGAAAATCATTGGCGGTGTAGACAATATTCCCGTGCGGCGTAAAGACGTGGGCCAGGGTGTTAATAGACATAGTGCAGCCAGCTGACAAGGTGGATCTGCGCCCCAGCAAAGGTGCGGGCGAACATCCCCTCGCTGTTGTACAGCTGTACCGTGGCGCGCGCCCCGGTCGGCAACGGCGTGTCGAGCGGTTCGTTCAGCGCGACGTGAATACGCATACGCTGGGCATCGCGCACCCAGCGGGTGGACTGTTCCGGTTGCGACAGCTGGCCGTTAACCTGCTCCTGTCCTGCCAGAATACCGGCATCACTGCTGGTAACGCGGGCAGAGAAAACCTTGCCCGGCATGGCGTCGAACACCACGGCGGCATCGGTATCCACTTTAGTGTGGCGCAGGCTTTTCTCGCGAAAGTCGGCCACGATATCGGTCTGATGGCTGACCAGCGCCAGTAGCGGCGTGGCGGCGGTGGCGTAAAGCCCGGGGCTAAGCTGGAGGTTGCTCACCGTACCGTCGGTCTGTGCATAGACTTTGCTCCAGCCGAGGTTCAGTTGCGCCTCTTCCAGCGCATTACGGTATTTTTGCAGCGTCACGTTGCGGTTTTCATCGCGCTCGCCGCGTTGGATCAGCAGGTTCTGAATACTGGCGTTGAGCGCCGACACCGACTGCTCGCTGGTTTGCCAGGCGGTGCGCACCTTGTCGAGATCGGCTTGCGACACGTTCTGCATGGCGCTCAGGCGCTGATAGCGGTCAAAGGTGGTCTTGTCGTTCCGGGCGTTGAATTGCGCGGTGCGCAGGTTGGCACGGGCAGAGGCGATCTGCGCATCCAGCTGTTGGTTGCTCAGCTTTGCCTGCTTAAGGGCGATTTGCGCAGCCTCGACCTTATTGATAAACGGCGTCGGATCCAGTTCGTACAGCAAGTCGCCCTTTTTCACCTGGCTATTGTTATGTACATGCACCTGCGAGACGTAGCCGGATACGCGTGAGGAAACGGGCGTTACCACGCGCATCACCGTGGAGTCCGGCGTCAGCGGGATCCAGATATCGGCAACGATAAACCAGGCGAATATGACCAGGAAAGCGGCAATACTCACCCTTACCCAACGGGCAAATTTTTGTTCTGGGGTCATCATAGTTTTTTAGTGTTGATTGTCTTCTTCGCGGATTGTCCGCAAATTGCAGGCGAGTTGATTTAAGGTCGAGCTGAAGGCGGCAAGCTCCGCTTCAGGGATGGTACTCGTAACGCGATGTTGATAGTTCTCAATCAACCGGTTTAGTTCTTCCAGCCTTGTGCGGCCTTGCGCGGTCAGCGTGAGCAGGCGAATGCGTTTGTCATAAGGCGATGTGGTACGCAGCAGATAGCCGTGCTTTTCCAGCTGTGAGAGGGTACGCATCAGCGGCGGCAGTTCAATACCCTGCACCTGTGCCAGTTCACTGACCGAGACGTTGTCTCCCAGTTGATACAATTGCATCAGTACCGTCCAGCTTGACTGCGTCAGACCAGTGTCGGTAATGGCTGCATCAATAATGGCCCGCCACTGGCGCACCACCATTGCCATGCGCATCCCCATCGGGCGGCGGGCAAACAGTTCATCTTCAGTCATGTATCCTTCCCCTCATCGCTGATGAAGAAAATAATACTTATCATGGTAAGTATCAAGAAACACATCATTCAGAAGCATGAATTGATAAATACCATGAATACAAAAGAGGCCGGGCGATGACCCCCAGCCTCTGCCGATGAAAGAAAATCACTCCACCTGATCGCGTCGCAGCCCGACGTCCCGCAGCCGCTCGTCGCTCATCTGTTGCAATAAGCGCCGCGTTTGCGCCCGCAAATGCCAGCGTTTTATCACCTGCCAGATCTGCACAAATCCAATAAACGGCTGCTTTGCTTTATTTTCGTGAAATTCCATACCTTGCCTCCCCGTCTTGCCAGAGGCTTTATCTTCACGGATTTGGCCAGGCACAATACAGACTCACAAAGTACTTTTATTTAACATACAGATTGGTTAAAAAGGATTCTGCATCGCATTAATTACGCCAATCTGTACTGGTTTTTTAATCTGTATGGTACCCATGAGGGATACAGCATGACCCGTTACCAACATCTGGCCAATCTGCTGGCCGAACGCATTGAGCAAGGGCTGTATCGCCATGGCGAAAAACTGCCTTCGGTACGCAGCCTGAGCCAGGAGCACGGGGTCAGCATCAGCACCGTTCAGCAGGCGTATCAGACGCTGGAACAGCGTCAGTTGATCACCCCCCAGCCACGTTCCGGCTACTTTGTCGCGCCGCAAAAAGCGCAGCCTCCGGTGCCGCTGATGTCGCGACCGGTCCAGCGTCCAGTGGAGATAACCCAGTGGGATCAGGTGCTGGATATGCTGAAAGGCAACGCGGACAAATCCATCACGCCTTTCAGCAGTGGCGTGCCCGATATCAATCAACCCAGCCTGAAGCCGCTCTGGCGCGAGTTAAGCCGCGTGGCGCAGCATAATCTGAAAGCGATTTTGGGCTACGATGAAATCTCCGGGTGCCGTGAACTGCGCAGTCAGATTGCGCGCCTGATGCTGGACAGCGGTTCAGTCGTCAATGCGGATGATATTGTTATCACCAGCGGCAGCCAGAGCGGAATGTCGCTGGCGCTGCTGACGGTCTGCCAGCCTGGGGACATTGTTGCCGTTGAATCACCCACCTACTATGGCACGATGCAGCTGCTACGCGGCTTAGGCATCAAGGTGATTGAGATCCCAACCGATCCTGACACCGGGATCAGCATTGAAGCGCTGGAGCTGGCGCTGGATCAGTGGCCGATCAAAGGCGTGCTGCTGGTTCCCAACTGCAACAACCCTCTCGGATTCATTATGCCGGATACGCGTAAGCGGGCGGTGCTCGCCCTCGCCCAGCGTCACGATATTGTTATTTTTGAAGACGATGTGTATGGCGAGCTGGCCACAGAGTATCCGCGCCCGCGCACTATCCACTCCTGGGATAACGACGGTCGGGTAATACTCTGCAGTTCGTTTACCAAATCCGTCGCCCCTGGTCTACGCGTGGGTTGGGTGGTTCCCGGTCGCTATTACAACAAACTCCTGCACATGAAGTACGCCGTCATTGGCACCAACGTTCCTGCCACGCAACTGGCGGCCGCCACCTTCGTGCGCGAGGGGCATTACCATCGTCATATCCGACGCATGCGCCAGATTTATCAGCGCAATATGGAGATCTACACCTGCTGGGTACGGGAGTACTTCCCCTGCGGGATCTGCGTCACCCGACCAAAAGGCGGCTTTATGCTGTGGGTAGAATTGCCGCAGCAGGTCGATATGGTCTGCGTTGCTAAGCAGCTCTGTCGGTTGAAAATACAGGTCGCACCGGGATCGCTGTTCTCCGCATCCGGAAAGTATCGTAACTGTGTGCGCATCAACTGCGCGTTGCCGCCCAACGAGAAGCATCAGGAAGTGATGCAAAAGCTCGGGGAAGCAGTAAAGGCGGCAATGGAGTAAATCAGACCGCCCGGTGCTACCGGGCTGGCGATTGCGCGGTTCAAGTCATATTTAATGGCTTAAGCCGTGAATATCGTCGGCGGAAAGCCGGGTAATTTGTTGTACCGTATTGATATCGATACCGTCGGTCAGCATAGTGCGGGCAATACGGAGCGCTTCATCACGTCGTCCCTGAATTAGACCTTCCTGCTTACCTTTTTGCTGACCTTCGAGCCACCCTTTTTGAAATCCAGCCTCATGCAATCTGTCCGCGATCGTCATCAAATGCTCCTTATGCTGCGGTGAACGTTCGGCAACCCCACGAATAAACTCATTGAATCGAGGTGCATCGCCGGTTCGCAAAATATAATTAAACAGCGTCTTCATCTGGCTGTCATTAGTAGACCCAGTAACTAACAGAGAAACAATTTGCTCAACCAGTCCCATAGGTACGCCTCGCCCTCACCCCCGACTTTCTCTGTTTGCGAGGCGATTTCCGGGATAAAAACGTCCCTATGTAACGTCTGCATTTGTCTGGAACCCGTCACGCAGAATCGCTATCTCAATACGCATTCCCGCTTTTTGACCGCGCAGCCTGTGCTATAACAAATCATCACTTTCAGGGAGGACGCGATATGACATACACCCGGGATATTCCACAGTCGTTCTGGCGTGATGAACAGCTCCCGTGGCTGGAGCTGCGCAGCACCTGGCAAAGCCAGCAGGCCTATAAACGACATCACCACCCTCAGCTCTCAATCGGGGCAATTCTTGAGGGGGAAACATGCTGCCAGTGCAATGGCAAGGAATACCGTCTGAAAGTGGGCGCTCTGATTGTGATCCCGCCACTGGCACCCCACAGCTGCAACCCCGTTAACGGGCAGTTTCGCAGCTATCACATGCTTTATCTTGATACCCAGTGGTGTCTTGCTAGTCTTCCTGCGCAGAACAACAACCAACTGCTTTGTTCGCGCGATCCCGTTATCCGCGATCCGCAATTATTCCAGCGCTATTTGGATCTTGTGGCACTTATGCAGCAACGGCAAACGACGCGGGTAACGGATGCCGCACAAGCATTGCTGCGCTCGCTGCCATTGCAGTCGGTAGCACCGGAAAACCTAAGCGCCGCCAGCCAGTATCTGCGCGAGCGGTTGCAGACCAACCTGCAGGCTCCGCCCTCGCTGGGCGATTTGGCGCAAGAGTGCAGCATGCGTAAAGAAACGCTGATCCGTACCTTTAAGCAGGACACCGGACTCACACCGGCAAGTTATCTGAACATCTTGCGGGTTGACTATGCCCGCCAGCGGCTTCGTGCCGGGGATGAGATTGCCGATGTCGGCTATCAGAGCGGGTTTGCCGACCAGAGCCATTTCCATCGCACCTTTGTCCGCTACACCGCAGCCACGCCGCGCCAGTACGCGTTGGGACGATCAATATCAGACAATAATTAGCGCTGCGTCAGGCGTACAGTTCTCTCAGATTCATTGTCTGAGGTCACTATGTCACTGCTTACTGTACTTTTTCCGTCTGCTTTTCCCGCGCTGGCGCTGGCGCATTTTGTTGCTCTGCTAAGCCCCGGTCCGGACTTCTTTTTACTGGTCGGTTATGCCGTACGATACCGGATGCGCGGCAGCGCCGGGCTGTGTGTGGGTATCGCCGTCGGCAACGGGCTGTATATCCTGCTGGCGATTATCGGTTGGGGGATCCTGCGCCAGCTTCCCCTGCTGTTTACGGTTATTGAGCTGCTGGGCGCGCTCTATTTATTGTGGATAGGCAGCCTGCTGATACGCAGCCGCCCGCAAACTCTGACCGGAGCGGACGCCCTGTCTGCTTGTCCAGGATTTAGTAAACAGCTGCTGCTGGGACTAGGTTCGTCACTGCTTAACCCCAAAAATGCGCTGTTTTATCTGGCGCTGATGACCGCCCTGCTCGGCCCGTCGGTGACGCTGCTGCAACAAGCCGTGAGCGGGATCTGGATGACCAGCGTGGTGCTGTTCTGGGATCTGCTGATCGTAATGTTCATCGGTTTACCGCAGATCCAGCGGCGGTTAACCAGAGGGATCTTGTGGGTAGAGCGTATCGCTGGCGGTGTATTGATTATCTTCGGTTGTGCTATCGCGCTGCGGTTTTTGCAGAGCATTGTAGTCTGATTTGCGTTGCGATTTTCTACACATAAACAGGATAAACTCGTTTAATTAATATCCAATCCGCATTACACTTTGGGTGGCTATTATCCATTCAACCAATTCTTCCTGAGGTGCGATGTGCTGATTGTTACCTGTAATCGTTACGTTTTCTGACCCCGCGTTAGTGAGCGTTTCTCCTGTTTGCGCTTCACGCAGGCAGCGTTTTTGATTACATGAAATTCAGTACATTTGCAGTCTGCTTTTATTCTGTCATCGGCCTGACGTCTCAAAGACGGTATTGAATTTCGCTATTCCCGTTGAAGGTTTTCTCCCGACAAGGAGCTGTTTTATGCAACGGATTCTCGCGTTTTTCTCCCAACGCGCTACGACGCTATTTTTTCCTATTGCGTTGATTTTGTATGATTTCGCCGCCTATCTGTCGACGGACCTGATTCAGCCCGGCATCATTAATGTCGTACGCGATTTCAACGCCGACGTCAGCCTGGCTCCCGCTGCGGTGAGCCTCTATCTGGCAGGCGGCATGGCGCTGCAATGGCTGTTGGGGCCACTTTCCGACCGGATTGGCCGCCGACCCGTACTGATTGCGGGGGCGTTAATCTTTACCCTCGCCTGCGCTGCCACGCTGTTTACTACTTCAATGACGCAATTTCTGATCGCCCGATTTGTGCAGGGCACCAGCATTTGCTTTATCGCAACCGTAGGCTACGTCACGGTGCAGGAGGCGTTTGGGCAAACGAAGGCCATTAAGCTAATGGCGATAATCACTTCCATTGTGTTGGTTGCACCGGTTATCGGCCCGCTCTCCGGAGCGGCGCTGATGCACTTTGTCCACTGGAAGTTTCTGTTTGCCATTATTGCCGTCATGGGGTTTATCGCCCTGATTGGGTTAGCGTTAGCCATGCCAGAAACCGTCCAGCGCGGCACGCTGCCGTTTAGCGCGCGTGGCGTACTGCGCGATTTCCGCGACGTTTTCCGCAACCGGGTATTCCTGTTTGGCGCAGCCACGCTATCGCTAAGCTATATCCCGATGATGAGCTGGGTGGCAGTCTCACCAGTGATCCTGATTGATGCGGGCGGCATGACTACATCGCAGTTTGCCTGGGCGCAGGCGCCGGTGTTTGGCGCGGTGATCGTCGCCAATATGGTGGTGGTTCGTTTTGTGAAGGATCCAACCCAACCCAGTTTTATCTGGCGCGCCGTGCCTGTTCAACTGAGCGGGTTAGCGGTGCTGATCGCGGGTAATTTGCTGTGGCCGCACGTCTGGCTGTGGTCAGTGCTGGGAACGAGCCTGTATGCGTTTGGCATTGGAATGATCTTCCCGACGCTGTTCCGCTTTACGCTGTTTTCCAACAACTTACCGAAGGGCACGGTTTCCGCGTCGCTGAATATGGTGATCCTGACGGTGATGGCGGTTTCTGTCGAAATTGGACGCTGGCTATGGTTTAACGGCGGCAGGATTTCGTTTCATCTGCTGGCGGTTGTGGCGGGGATCGCTGTCGTGTTCACGCTGGCAGCCTTGCTCAAACGAGTGCGCCAGCATGAGGCAACGACGTTAGCCACTGAAAACTAACCTGCCCGCTTATCCGGCCTACGACAACTATGTAGGCCGGATAAGGCGCTTGCGCCATATCCGGCACTAATCACATCACCTTACGCAATGCGTGCAAATCCCGCTTCGAGATCGGCAATCAGGTCGCCAATATCCTCCAGGCCAATATGTACCCTGACCAGCGTGCCGCTGAAATCCACCTCTCCAGCCGGTCGGATGCTGTTCAGCTCTTCCGGCTGGTTCGCCAGAATGAGCGACTCAAATCCACCCCACGAATAGGCCATATGGAACAGCGAGAAATTATCGAGGAAATTCGCCATCTGTTCGTCGGTGAGTCTCTTTTTCAGCACAAATGAGAACAGGCCTGAGCTTCCGGTAAAATCACGCTGAAAATACTCGTGGCCCGGACATTCCGGTAACGCCGGATGGTTCACCCGCGCCACTTCCGGTCTGGCCGACAACCAGCGGGCAATATGGATACTGCTCTCCTGATGCTGCTTAAGGCGTACCGCCAGGGTGCGCAATCCGCGGCTGCCGTTGTAGGCGGTATCGGCATCCAGCGTTTGCCCCATCAGGTAGGAGTTCTCGCGCAGACGATCCCAACAACGGGCGTTAGACACCGCCGTGCCCAGCATGCCGTCCGAATGACCGATGGTGTACTTCGTTCCCGCCTGAATGGAAATATCCACGCCATAATCCAGCGCTTTGAACAGCACGCCCGCCGCCCAGGTGTTGTCGATCATAATGACAATCTCCGGATTCACCGCGCGGATAGCCTTCACCATCCCCGGCACGTCCTGGACTTCCATGGTGATAGAACTTGGTGACTCAAGGAATACAACCTTCGTTTCCGGACGCAGAAGATCGACGATACCTGCACCAATCAGCGGATCGTAATACGTTGTTTCCACATTGAATTTACTCAGGATCTTATTGCAAAAATCCTGAGTTGGTTCATAGGCCGCGCCGGTCATCAGGATATGATCGCCACCCTGAACAAACGCCAGAATCGCATTAGTCACCGCCGCCGCGCCGCACGGGTACAGCGCGCAGCCAACGCCGCCTTCCAGTTCGCTCATGGCCTTCTGGAAAGCAAAGTGGGTGTAAGTCCCGCGACGACCGTAAAACAGCTCGCCGTTCGCACGATTGGCGGTGGCAAATTTCTTGTCCTTCACGGTATCAAACACCAGTGAAGAGGCACGTTGGATAACCGGATTCACCGCTCCCTGGGTATAACGTTTGTCGCGACCCGCAACAACCAGGTGCGTCTCAAGCTTCATTGCGTCTTTCATAACATCTCCTGTTCTTAATCCGTGTGAATACCTATACCACCGCAGCAGTAGAGTTTATTTCAGTGTTGGTCTGCTTTTTTCCTGCGAACCGTTCAACAATCTGCGCCGCATTCAAATCATGGATAACGTTAATCAGTGTGGCCGGCGCATCGGTAATGGTGCCCAGCACCACCAGCATCGGAATCGCTTCCATTGGCAGGCCCAGCGTGGTGACGATAAAGATTTCACCGAGGAACGCCCCGCCCGGCACGCCACCAACGATAATGGCGGAGAGCACCGCAATCAGCATCGTCAGGAAGAAGGTTTCGGTCGTGAACTCCATGCCCAGCACGGAATAGATAAAGACGATTTTCAGCGCGGCAATCATCGCCACACCGCCCTTGTTCAGGTTAACCAGCAGCGGAATGGAAACATCAACGATTTCCGGGTTAATCCCCATCGCCTTACCGGCGCGCAGGGTTACAGGTAGCGTTCCCAGTGAAGAGCAGGTCCCCAGCGCGGTGGCTGAAGGTTCAATCGCGTTTCGCCAGAAGGCTTTGACCGCCGGAACGCCGCCGCCAATATACGAATAGAGAATCGAGCCAAAAACGAAGTAGACCAGCGTAGCAACCATAAACAGGCCGATAGCGCGGGCAAAGGTTAACAGTAGTGCAGAGTCCTGACTGGCCATGGTGGCCGCGAAATAGCAGCCCAGACCAACCGGTGCCACCTTCATAATGATCGAGACGATCTTCATGATCACGGTATTGGCATCTTCCAGCAGCGACGCAATGCGTTTACCCGCCTGATCCGATTGCCCAATCGCCACACCGGCGATGATCGCCATTACGATCAGCGCCAGAATATTGGACTTAGAAAACAGTCCGATAAAGTCGCTGGTGGTGATCATGCTGACAAAATCCATCTTGCCGCTGCCCGCCTGCACCGACTGCGAGAGATCGATAGTGACGCCCTGTGCCGGGTTATACCATAGCGCCAGCGCGACGATCCCAGCAGCAGGAATAAAGGCCATTGCGATCGAAACAATAAAGATAATCGCCATAATACGTCCCAACCTTTTCAGGTCGGTCATACTGGCGATGGAAGACATGACGCTGATCCCCACCAGCGGCACAATAATCATAAATAACAGGTTCAGGAATATCTGACCTATCGGCTGGAGTTTACCTGCAAACGATGGGGCATAAATACCTAATAAGCCGCCAATCACCAGAGCAACTAATAAAATAATCGACGATCTGTAGGGTTCGAGTCGTGACCACATAATCGGTACCTTTAGAATAATAATTAATGAGATTAAATTCACAATGTGATGAGTTTCCGTTTCGCCTCCTTTTATTTTGTGACGTAACTCACCTAAGTTGTTATTTTTTCATTTTGCCAGCAAGTTGTTTCCTGTGATTCAATAGTTGCATGTTTAAAAGGCGAATGTAACGGCCTATTCGTACCGTTTTTGCAAATCACTTGTGAATTTAAGGAAATTATGAGTACGCCGATTTCACTCAAGCATCTGGAGTTTTTTACTAAAATCGTCGACTGCGGAGGATTGTCAGAAGCCGCGGCGCAGCTCAACGTCTCGCCGTCTGCGGTCAGCAAAAGCCTGGCAGCGATGGAAGATACGTTAGGCACGACATTAATTAAACGCACCACCCGCAGTATTACCCTGACCGATGCCGGGCAATATCTCTTCAACCGCTCTAATAAGCTGTTGAAAGAATTCGATGAAACGCTGAATACCACCTCCGGTTATTACCACAGCCCGCAGGGTGAATTACGCATAACCTGCTCAATTGCGTTTGGTTATTCCCGGCTAGTAAACCTGGTGGATAAATATCGCTCCCAGTTCCCGGATGTGAATCTGTATATCGATCTCAACGATAACTTCGTCAATCTGAACGAAACGGATTTCGACATTGCCCTGCGAATTTCCACCGCGCCGCCGCAAAACTATGCGATGCGCAAGCTGGTGCCTGTTCGCTGGGCGTACTGTGCCTCACCCGGCTACCTCGCCAAAAAAGGCATGCCCCAGCGTCGCAGCGATCTGGTAGATCATGATTGCCTGGTTTACCCGGGCCTCACGCCGGTACTGAAGGTGGCAGATGAACAGGATCGACTGCATCAGTTAAAACTGCATATGCCGATCCAGGCCAACAGCAGTCTGGTGCTGTTGAAGTCGGTGCTAGAAGATCAGGGGGTGGCGTATTTGCCCACTTATCTGATTGGCGATCATATTCAAAAAGAAGAGATAACACCGCTGATGCTCGACGGCACCATCACCTGTGAAACTCATGCCCTGTATGCGCTGTACTTTCCCAGCAAGTACAGCAATCCGAAGGTGCGTTCGTTTATCGATTTTCTGGTCGCAGAACTTGGTCCCTTACCGGCGTGGGATAACTGGATCCCAGGATAAACGCTTCCCACCTGAAAATGGGAGACGCGCCACAATTTTTGCGCGATCCCCCCGTCTGGCTCTATCCTTAAGCCTATGAATAAAATTGCTGAACTCAAACGTGCCAAGCGCCTGGCGCTCTCATTGCTGCTGATCGCTGCCGCGACCTTCGTCATCACGCTGTTTTTGCCGCCTAACTTCTGGGTACTCGGGCTCAAAGCGATTGCTGAAGCGGCGATGGTCGGCGCGCTGGCGGACTGGTTTGCCGTGGTGGCGCTTTTTCGCCGGGTGCCGATCCCGTTTATCTCGCAACACACGGCTATTATCCCGCGCAATAAAGACCGAATCGGCGAAAATCTTGGTCAGTTTGTACAAGAGAAATTCCTCGATACCCAGTCGCTGATAGCCCTGATCCGCCGCCATGAACCGGCGCTGTTGATCGGCAACTGGTTCAGCCAGCCGGAAAACGCCCAGCGCATCGGCCAGCATCTGCTGCAGATCATGAGCGGTTTTCTCGAGCTGACCGACGACTCGCGCATTCAGCGGCTGATCAAGCGGGCAGTGCACAAGGCCATCGACAAGGTCGATCTCTCCGGAACCAGCGCGCTGATGCTGGAAAGCATGACCAAAAACAATCGCCATCAGGTGCTGCTCGACACGCTGATCGCCCAACTGATCGCCCTGCTCCAGCGCGACAGCTCGCGAGCGTTTATCGCCAGACAGGTAGTGCACTGGCTGGAAACCGAACATCCGCTGAAAGCGAAGATCCTGCCAACCGAATGGCTGGGCGAGCACAGCGCCGAGCTGGTGTCTGATGCCGTTAACTCCTTGCTGGATGACATCAGCCACGATCGCGCGCATCAGATCCGCCATGCCTTCGATCGCGCTACGTTTAAGCTCATCGATAAGCTCAAACACGATCCGGAGATGGCCGCGCGGGCCGAAAGCCTGAAAAGCTATCTGAAGGAAGATGAAGCCTTCAACCGTTATCTTGGCGAGCTGTGGGCAGACCTGCGTCAATGGGTGAAAACCGACATTAACGCAGATGATTCCCGCGTGAAGCAGCGCATCGCCAGCGCCGGGCAGTGGTTCGGCGAAACGCTGGTAGCCGACAGCGCCCTGCGTGCCTCACTGAATGGGCATCTGGAGCAGGCCGCGCATAAAGTTGCCCCGGAGTTCGCCACCTTCCTGACGCGCCATATTAGCGACACGGTGAAAAGCTGGGATGCGCGCGATATGTCGCAGCAAATTGAGTTAAACATCGGTAAAGATTTGCAGTTTATTCGCGTCAACGGCACGTTGGTTGGCGGTTCAATCGGGCTGGTGTTATATCTGTTGTCGCAAATTCCGTCCCTGCTGACGCTGGCGAATTTTTAAGGAGAAAGATTCAATGACGATGAGCATCCGCCTTTTTTCCCTGCGCGAGACGCCAGAAAAGCTGCACGAGATCACCGCTTACTTTCAGCAACAATGGGCCTCAGAAGACTCCATGGCGGTATACGAGGATGCATTGCGCCGTTGTATTGGCGCAAAGAACCCGCTACCGCAGTGGTACTGGCTACAGGATGGTGGCAGCATTGTTGGCTGCGCTGGATTGATCACCAATGATTTTATTAGTCGCGGCGAACTGTGGCCGTGGCTATGCGCGCTCTATATCGATCCTCGCTATCGTGGTCACGGTCTGGCGTTTCGCCTGATCGAACATATTGCACAGCAGGCCAGACAGCTGGGTTTTACGCAGCTCCATCTGTGTACTGACCTGGAAGGTTTATACGAGAAAGCGGGATTTTACTTTGACGGGCCAGGCTATCATCCGTGGGGGGAAGTCTCGCGGGTCTACAGCCGTAATCTGTAAACGCGCAATTGTTGCACATCAATAAAACCTGACATATTACAGGGTTATAATGCGGCGTCTTTTTACTGTCTCCCGTGTTACGGGGAAGGAAAATCATGCCGCTAATCACCGATTTACCCGCTATTTTCAATCAATTCTCCGACGCCCGTCAGAAAGGTTTTCTCACCGTAATGGATCTTAAAGAGCAAGGTATTCCGCTCGTTGGGACCTATTGCACCTTTATGCCGCAGGAGATTGCGATGGCGGCGGGCGCGGTCGTCGTTTCCCTGTGCTCGACCTCTGATGAAACCATTGAAGAGGCCGAAAAAGATCTGCCGCGGAACCTGTGTCCGCTAATCAAAAGCAGCTACGGGTTTGGCAAAACCGACAAATGCCCCTACTTCTATTTCTCTGACCTGGTGGTGGGCGAAACCACCTGCGATGGTAAAAAGAAAATGTACGAGTACATGGCCGAATTTAAAGCGGTACATGTAATGCAACTGCCCAACAGCGCCAGCGATGCGGCTTCCCGTGCGCTATGGAAAGCCGAGATCCGGCGTCTGCAGCAGGTCGTCGAAGCCCGTTTTGGCACAGCCATTACCGAAGCTGCGCTGCGTGAAGCCGTTATTCTCAAAAACCAGGAACGCCGGGCGCTGGCGAATTTCTACCGCGTTGGCCAACTTAACCCACCCGCGCTTAGCGGCAGTGACATTCTGAAAGTCGTCTACGGCGCCACCTTCCGTTTTGATAAAGAAGCGTTGATCGACGAGCTTAATAGCATGGCCGAGCGCGTACATCTGGAATGGCAGGCAGGGAAACGTCTGGCGTCACGTCCGCGCATCCTGATAACCGGCTGCCCCATTGGCGGCGCGGCAGAGAAAGTCGTTCGTGCCATTGAAGAAAACGGTGGTTGGGTCGTGGGTTATGAAAACTGCACCGGCGCAAAGGCCACCGAACAATGCGTGGCGGAAACCGGCGATGTCTACGACGCGCTGACTGATAAATACCTCGCCATCGGCTGCTCCTGTATTTCTCCTAACGATCAACGCCTGAAAATGCTCAGTCAAATGGTTGAAGAGTACCAGGCTGACGGCGTCGTCGATGTTATTTTGCAGGCTTGCCACACCTACGCCGTTGAATCACTCGCTATTAAGCGTCACGTACGCCAACAGCACAACATTCCTTATATCGCGATTGAAACCGACTATTCCAGCGCAGATATCGGCCAGCTCAGTACCCGCGTCGCCGCATTCATTGAGATGTTGTGAGAAACGCAGATGACATACTCAATTGGGATTGATTCTGGATCCACGGCGACGAAAGGCGTTTTGCTGGAAGGTAACGTCATCAGACGCCGCTTCCTTTGCCCAACGCCTTTTCGCCCCGCGGACGCGATCGCGCAGGCATGGGAAACGTTGCAGGCTGGGCTGGAGAACCGACCATTTTTAACCCTCACCGGGTACGGACGGCAGCTCGTCGATTATGCCGACAAACAGGTCACTGAAATTTCCTGCCACGGGCTTGGTGCGCGATTGCTGGCTCCCGGCACCCGCACAGTGATTGATATCGGTGGTCAGGACAGTAAAGTCATCCAGTTGGATGACGATGGCAATCTCAGCGATTTCTTAATGAATGACAAGTGCGCTGCCGGAACCGGGCGGTTTCTGGATGTTATCTCACGCACCCTCGGAGCCAGCGTAGAGCAGTTGGATACGATTACTGCTGGCGTCGAACCGCATGCTATCACCAGCATGTGTACAGTATTTGCCGAGTCAGAAGTCATTAGCCTGCGCTCTGCGGGCATCGCGCCAGAGGCGATTCTGGCTGGCGTGATCAACGCAATGGCCAGACGCAGCGCTAACTTCATCGGGCGGCTTTCAGCACAAGCACCGCTGTTATTTACAGGCGGAGTCAGCCACTGTCACGCCTTTGCCCGTATGCTCGAAGGTCATGTAGGCATTCCCGTACACACGCATCCCGACGCACAGTTTGCCGGTGCAATCGGAGCGGCGTTGATAGGCCAGCGTCAGGGGAAACGTCAGTGAAGGAAACGCTGTTCTTGTTTTATTCCACTGTCGGTGTCATCAAAATGCGCAAGGCGCTACAGGCCGCAGGGGTCCGCTTTCGGGTGGCGGATATTCCCCGCGAGCTACGCGGTGGTTGCGGACTCTGCATCTACATCGACTGTGCTACTGGCATGGAAGAAGAATGGGTGATCCCTGGGCATACCGAATCTATCTACCGCCAGGAAAACGGAAACTGGCGCTGTATAGCCGCGTTCCCCGCCTCCTGAACACGCCTGATTAGCGCGAAACGCTGATATATACTCGAATTATCCAGGGTATAAACAACCGCTTATAGTCTGTAAAGACCATCACTCCGCTAACGCCATAAATATATTTTCATCAGATTGTTCTGCAATTAAATGTCAGCATTTAATAACCTGTAAATAACAGTCAAACACCTCTCTAAAAACTTTATAATTTACTTTTATGTATATACATTTGCTGATAGTACATGCGTAAAAATGGACATATTACTTAAATTGCAACAACACTTGCGGGAAGAGCACATGTCGAGGTTAAAAAACTCATACTTGGGTTGATTATTCTGGCTGGTTTAATTAGCACGGTAGGCGATTATAAAAACTTTGGTCTATTTGGTGCAGCAGGATTGTTGATTATATTTCTGTTAACAACCGTTTTCTTGTGGCAATGGGCTTCTGGAAAGTTTCCGATGGAAGTCATGCGTATTTCCATTACGCATAATCCTCTTTTTTACCTCATTCTCTGTGCCGTTGCATGGGTAAAAGTGGATATCTGGAAATGGCTATTTAGCGATCTGCAGTCGGAACAAAACCAACCGATATGAGCCTCAAAATCATATGTAAAAAAGGCGTCTTACTAAAGACACCTTGTTCAATCATTACAAAAACTTAGAACTGGTAAGTCAGACCAGCAACAACCTGGTTATCGTCGTTTTTGCCATCAAGCAGGTTAATTTTGTAACCCACATCAGCCACCATGTTTTTGTTGAAGTAGTAATCAGTACCCAGCGCAACGTATTCGGTCTTATCCGTGTTGTTATTGGTGTCACGCGTATGCACGTATGCCACGTTCGGACGCAGGCCAAAATCAAACACATAGGCAGCCATCGCTTCAAAATGTTGTGCTTTATCAACCCCCTGAATCAGATTATGGGACTCGCCGTACAGGGTCGCAACGTAGATAGCATTCGCGTCATATTTCAGGCCAGCGCCCCAGAACTCAGCGTTATTGCCTTCCCACTTACCGTCTTTATTGCCTTTCTTTTGGTCTGCGGTAATTGAGCTATTTGTGTAGGTCGCAATGGCAGAAACACCGGAATCCGCAATATTGTCATAGCCCAGGGAGAAGCCGTAGCCGTTACCGTGCTGCTTAGCCGGATTTCCATTGGTATCATCCTGACCCTGGTATTGCGCGCCGATGTTCAGACCATCAACGGCACCAAACAGATTTTTGGTGCGGAGTGTTGCAACGCCAGAAGTGCGTGTAGTAAGGAAACGGTCAGTATCCTCAAAGGAGTCGCCGCCGAACTCTGAAAGAGTATCAGTATAAGCTCCCACATCGTAAGCGATGCCATAGTTACGACCGTAGTCAAAACTGACGTCATGACCATAATCCAGGCCAGCAAACGCCAGACGTGTATTAACGCCATCCTGAGAACCTTCTGCTTTAGCGGCATCAAACTGACTTTCAAACTGGCCGTAACCGGTAAGTTGATCGTTGATTTGCGTCTCACCGCGAAAACCCAGACGTGTGTAGGTTTCATCAGCATTAGTACCATCAGTCCAGGAATGGGCTGCTTTTACTTTGCCGTAGAGATCCAGCTTGTTGCCATCTTTATTATAAATTTCCGCTGCATGAACGGAGGTTACCCCTAATGCCATTGCAGCTATGGATTAAGGGGCAATACCAATAACACACCAAAAAAAATACCAATGAAGGTAATAATGAAGTGGCAAGACATAATTCATTTTTGGATTTTCAATCAAAACCGGACAGCGATAATTACTCGAGACTTTCACTCTCATTAACTGAGCGATGCAACATTAATGCTTCAGCAATAATATCTTGTTTACTTTTACGCGTTTCAAATGCCAGTGTTCGGACATATTCCCAAAGAGAAGTATCAACACGGGCACTTAAAAGAACCATATCTTTAGATCGGGTTCCTCTGGCTTTTCGGATATCGGGATAATCTCGAGAAGGCATTTTTAACTCCTGAACGTAATAACACGCTTATGGCGATGAAATATGCAGTCAGTGTAAAAACATGTCAACGGCAAAAAAAAATCACAATAGTAATGAAACTGTTAATAAACACAAAAAAAGTGGAACGATATTTCAAATGAAAGATAACTTGATTGTAGAATAATGTGTAATTTTTACTTTACGAATATTTGTTCTTACTCATTTGATTAAAATGGGAGAGGCTGGACGAGTAATCAACCTGCGTAAACAAAACATCATTCTGACCAATAAGTTACAGAGCGTGATTAATGTCTACTTTTATCTAAACCCTCTGTTTTTATACGCCCTTAAGTACACATTAACGGCACTAACCGTTGGGCAAATCAGTGTGATTCTCACTTCGCATTGACCTGTTTTGTCGAAAAATAAGCACGAAAAGGTAAAAATAAGGTAAATGGTGCATTTTTTTGCACGCGAAAATAAGTTATTTTTAATTGATATATATCAATTTTCGCTCCGCAATTACGCTGCAAAAAATGCCATCAGCATTGATGGAAACATTATTTTACGTCGCGTCCAGACGGGGAAAATAGTCAGCGAAAATCAGCGGGAAGTGATACGCGGGCCGGAATGGCCCACGTTGTAAAAGGGAAGGAAAATCAGGCGTTAACTTTATCCAGCGGCCAGGAATCAAACAGATAACCATCAAAATCAATGTCATCAACATTTGAAAACTCCAGCAGACGCTGTTTGACGTTTTCCAGATGCTGCCACATGGCCAGCTTGGCCGCGCGGGCATCTTTTTTAATGAGTGCCGCCAGGATCTGCTTGTGGTCGCCCATCCACTCTTTTCGGTAATGAGTATCGTCGAGGTGGCTATGGAGCTGGATCCACATCGGGTTGTTCTCACGCCACTGCCATGACTGGCGAAACAGCTCCACCAGCATGCTGTTATGCGTGGCTTCAGCGATGGCGAGATGGAACTGCATGTCGCCGCTTTCAGAACCGTTCGGCTCACTGGACGCCAGCTCCCGCTCTTCCAGTTGCAACGCCTGGCGCATTTTGACGATATCTTCGCGGGTAGCCTGCAGCGCGGCAAATTCGGCGATATTGCTTTCCAGCAGTTGTCGCGCCTGCAGCAGCTCAAACGGGCCCGCATCATTGCAATGATTTGCATCCGTACTGTCGATAGTCTGCGCGTCCGCGTTGTCGAGCACGTAGATCCCGGCCCCGCGGCGCACGTCCACCAGGCCTTTAATTTCCAGCATGATTAACGCTTCGCGAACCACCGTACGAGTGACATTGAGCATCTCGGCAATTTCACGCTCTGGCGGCAAGCGCTCACCGGGCTGGTACGGCGTCTGAACAATCAGATCGCGGATCATGGCACCCACTTCCTGGTAGGGTCTTTGCTGAGAAGTGTTCGATTTCATCGTGTTACGTCCGTCAGATGCGTGTAGTCAGATACGGGGAATAGGTATCGAACTATAGCATTTGCGGGAAGCCAAAAACAGAAAACGGGTCAACCAAACCAATATTTTGATTGACCCGTCATAGTTCGGAGGTTATGCGTCAGCGCTTAATGCCGCAACGCACTCACGTGCGCCGTGTTCACATAGCTGTTGATACGTCGCGATAATGGTCTCCACAAAGCCAGCGTTTTCCGCCAGGTCATGACCAAAAATGCCAGACAGCCCCAGCAGCGCCGTCACGCGCTCGGCGCCCTGGTACTGTTGGTTAATGTGCTGGAATTCAGCCAGCATAGGGTCGACAACATCAATGGCCTGCCCTTGCTCATCCACACAGTGGGTGTAGCGCATCCAACCCGCCACGCCCAGCGCCAGGTGACGCCAGCCGCTGGCGTTTTGCAGGTGCAGACGCACCGGATCCAGCAGGCGCTGCGGTAATTTCTGGCTGCCGTCCATCGCAATCTGCCAGGTACGGTGGCGCAGAGACGGGTTGCTGAAACGCTCGATCAGCAGCGTGGCGTAGGCGTTGAGATCGGTGCCTTCCGGCATCGAGAGCGTCGGCGCTTGCTCCTGCATCATCAGCGCAAACGCCGCTTTGCGGTACGCCGGATTGGTCATGGTATCGGCGATGGTTTCATAGCCGCCGAGATAGCCCAGATATGCGAGGAAAGAGTGGCTGCCGTTGAGCATACGCAGTTTCATCATTTCAAACGGCACCACGTCGGCTACGAACTGTGCGCCAACCTTGTCCCAGTCAGGACGACCGTTGACAAAATTGTCTTCAATTACCCACTGACGGAACGGCTCGCAGGCGATAGCACACGGATCGTAAACGCCCAACTGGTCGGCAATCTCCTGCAACGTTTCCGCCGTCGCCGCCGGAACAATGCGGTCGACCATAGTGCACGGGAAAGTCGCATTAGCTTCAATCCACTGCGCCAGCTGCGGGTCGCGCGCCTGCGCCAGCCCCAGTACCGCGACTTTCGCCACATGCCCATTTTCACGCACGTTATCGCAGGACATCACGGTAAAAGCCGCCAGCCCCTGCTCACGGCGCAGGTACAGCGCTTGTACGATGTAACCAATCGCCGATTTCGGCGCGGTCGGATTCGCCAGATCGTGTTTAATCAGCGGGTTATTGAGATCTAACTGACCGCTGGCCGCATCGGTGCAGTAGCCTTTTTCGGTGACCGTCAGCGAAACAATTGCCGTCTGCGGGCGCGCCATCGCCTGTAAAATACCGTCACAGCCGTCAAGATCCGGGTGCAGCGCTTCTTTCATTGAGCCGATCACTTTCAGCACGGTGTTGTCCGCGCCTTTTTCCGCCACGGTATACAGCAGTTGCTGCTTGCGCAGATTTTCAATCAGTACGCGGTCGTTACCCGGCATCAGGTTAACTTCACAGATCCCCCAGTCGCTGTCGGTGGTTTCCAGCAAATGATGGGTATACAGCGCCTGATGCGCGCGGTGAAAAGCGCCGCATCCCAGGTGAACAATGCGGGATTGCAGGCGCGAGCGGTCCCATGCAGGGCGCGCAACCGGCAGGTCGCTATTGGCAATTGTCGTTGTCATCGTGAACTCCAGAACCCGTTGAAAGGCCAACGGATGAGAAAAGAAAAAAGCCGGCCAGACTGGTGGCCGGCAACTCACTTTAGCGGCTGAAGAAAGCGCGCTGGATAGCCATCTCAACGCCGCGCACTTCCGCCAGCCCTTTCAGGCGACCAATCGCGGAGTAGCCTGGGTTGGTTTTCTTTTTCAGATCGTCCAGCATCTGGTGGCCATGGTCCGGACGCATGGGGATCAGATCCTCTTTGCCCTCGGCTTTACGGCGTTGTTCTTCTTCAACGATCGCTTTCACCACTTCGTACATGTCGACATCGCCATTCAGATGCGCCGCCTCATGGAAGGTTTTCGGGTTATCTTCACGCAGCGTGGAGCGCAGATGGGTGAAGTAAATGCGTGGGCCAAACTGTTTGATCATGTCGACCAGATCGTTGTCTGCCCGCACGCCGTAGGAGCCGGTGCACATGGTGAAACCGTTCGCCATGCTGTTGACCGTATCGACCATCCACTGCATATCTTCCACGGTGGAAACAATGCGCGGCAGGCCAAGGATCGGGCGCGGCGGATCGTCCGGGTGTACCGCCATGCGTACGCCAGCTTCTTCCGCCACTGGAATAATCGCCTTCAGGAAGACGGCGAAATTCTCACGCAGCGCGGCTTTATCGATATCTTTATAGCGCGCCAGATGTTGGCGGAACTGGTCGAGCGTGTAGCCTTCTTCCGCACCCGGCAGACCGGCGATGATGTTGCGGGTCAGACGCGCCTTATCTTCATCGCTCATGGTGGCGAAGCGTTCATTTGCCTGAGCAATCTCTTCGGCGGTGTAATCCGCTTCCGCGCCCGGACGCTGGAGGATATGCAGCTCAAAAGCGGCAAATTCAATCTGGTCAAAACGCAGCGCTTTGGAGCCATCCGGCAGGACGTATTCCAGGTCGGTACGGGTCCAGTCGAGAACCGGCATGAAGTTGTAGCACACTGTGCGAATGCCGCACTGAGCCAGGTTACGCAGGCTTTGCTGGTAGTTGGCGATCCACTGCAGATAGTTACCGGAACGGGTTTTAATGTCTTCGTGGATCGGTACGCTTTCGACGACCGACCAGACCAGGCCCGCCTGCTCAATAATGGCTTTGCGTTTTAGGATCTCATCAACTGTCCACACTTCCCCGTTCGGGATATGGTGCAAAGCGGTGACAACACCTGTGGCACCCGCCTGACGTACATCCGCTAAGGTGACCGGATCGTTAGGACCATACCAGCGCCATGTCTGTTCCATGTTTTATTCCTCGTTACGTTATGGACTCGACGATATGGCACATAAATTCCTCCTTTTGGTATGACATGTCAACCTGAAGCTCAAAATTGGTTAACCAAATCACAATTCATGCTGATGATACCGCCATTTTACGGCCATGCAGCCCAGTAAGAATGTAAACATGTAACGCAATGTGACATTCATCGCATCAATGGTTAACCAATATATGTAACATCTCAACCAAAATCATAATAGTTCAACCAATAAAGGTAGACGTTATATGCACGTTCTCAATATTCTGTGGGTCGTATTCGGCATCGGTCTGATGCTGGTGCTCAATCTAAGATTCAAAATAAACTCGATGGTCGCCCTGCTGCTGGCGGCGCTCTCGGTCGGTATGCTGGCGGGTATGGATTTAATGGAGCTGCTGCACACCATGAAATCCGGTTTTGGCAGCACGCTGGGTGAACTGGCGATTATCGTGGTATTCGGGGCGGTCATCGGTAAGCTGATGGTTGATTCCGGGGCGGCGCATCAGATTGCCCATACGCTGCTGGCGCGCCTCGGCCTGCGCTACGTGCAGCTGTCGGTGATCATTATTGGTCTGATCTTCGGCCTGGCGATGTTCTATGAAGTGGCATTTATTATGCTGGCGCCGCTGGTGATCGTCATTGCCGCAGAGGCGAAGATCCCGTTCCTCAAGCTGGCGATCCCTGCCGTTGCCGCCGCCACCACCGCTCACTCGCTGTTCCCACCACAGCCGGGCCCGGTGGCGCTGGTTAACGCCTACGGCGCGGACATGGGCATGGTCTACATCTACGGTATTCTGGTGACCATTCCGAGCGTGATCTGCGCCGGGCTTATCCTGCCGAAGTTCCTCGGCAACCTCGATCGCCCAACGCCGTCATTCATGAAGGCCGACGTACCGGTTGACCAGAACAATCTGCCCTCCTTCGGGGTGTCTATTCTGGTACCGCTGATCCCGGCAATCATCATGATCTCCACCACCATCGCCAACATCTGGCTGGTGAAAGGGACGCAGGCGTGGGAAGTGGTCAACTTCTTAGGCTCATCGCCGATTGCGATGTTTATCGCCATGGTTGTCGCCTTCGTGCTGTTTGGTACCGCGCGTGGTCACGACATGCAGTGGGTGATGAACGCCTTTGAAAATGCGGTGAAAAGCATCGCCATGGTGATCCTGATCATCGGCGCGGGCGGCGTACTGAAGCAGACCATTATTGATACTGGCATTGGCGATACCATCGGCATGCTGATGTCGCACGGCAATATCTCTCCGTACATCATGGCGTGGTTGATAACCGTGCTTATTCGTCTGGCAACGGGACAAGGCGTGGTCTCCGCCATGACGGCGGCAGGGATTATCAGCGCCGCCATCCTCGACCCGGCAACCGGTCAATTGGTTGGCGTTGACCCGGCGTTACTGGTGCTGGCAACGGCAGCAGGCTCCAACACCCTGACCCATATCAATGATGCCTCGTTCTGGCTGTTCAAAGGCTACTTTGACCTGTCGGTGAAGGATACGCTGAAAACCTGGGGTCTGCTGGAGCTGGTGAACTCCGTGGTTGGCCTGATTATCGTATTGATCATCAGCATGATTGCATAACGTCGATACCGCTCTGGCCCGCAGCGCCAGAGCGGTTTTCCATCCTGCCTCAACAATCCTCAATAATCAGATACACCGCCTTCACCGGGCCATGCACCCCAACGACCTTAATAAGCTCAATATCCGCCGTCGAACTGGGTCCACTGATGATGTTAATGCACGATGGCATACGCTCGCCGGCCTGCGCCTTCTGATGCAGTTTTTCTGCCAGTTGCGCCACGCGCGGCAGGATAGCGCTTTTGCGCAGCACGAAAATTGAGGATTCCGGCAACAGGCTCAGGGAACGCCCGCGTTCCGGCGCGGAAAACAGCACCACGCCGCCGGACTCGGTCAGGCCATACTCGGCATACACCACGCCCACTTTCGCCTTTTCGGCCTGGGTAATATTTTCGCTGCCACGCGCCGGGTCCCAGACTACGGCGTTACATCCCTGCTGCAGACGTTCAGTGATGCCCAGCGCCGCCAGCCGACCGTCGCCGCTGATGACCACTGGCTGCTGACCCAATTCTTCGCACAGACGGAGCGCCGCGTCTGCGGCCTGGTCTTCGCGAGTCAGCTCACAGCGGGCCAGCATCACTTCACTGGCAAACTGGACAAACGCATCGCAGCGCTGCTGCGGGCTAAGTTCGGTCAGGCGTTCATTGGCATAGTTGTTCACCGGCGCGGCATCCGTTTGCGGCTCAAAACGCAGCGGGCGGCCCAGCGCCTGGGCGATGGTGTCTAAAAATGCGGTACGGTTATCCATTCTTTTTCTCCTGCGCCTGATGTTTCTTAAACCAGCTGCGGAAGCTCTCACCGTCGGCATCAGGAAGATCGCGCGCCTCCATCCAGTCACCAATCGCCCCAACCTTGAGCGGGGTTTTGCCACCGTTGATAAACCAGCTCGCCGCATGTGCGCCCGCCATCATCCCGACTTTCCACAGCCCCGGATGGCTATTGGCGTAGGCGAACATTTTTATCGCCCGCCGCTCGGCTTTCGGCGTAATGCCCTCCTCGGCCATCACCCGGCGATGACGCAGGATCAGTTTTGACAGCGGAATTTTAACCGGACAAACGCTGTCACAGGCCGTGCATAATGAACAGGCGTATGGCAGATCTTTAAAATCTTTATAGCCGCCGAGCAGCGGAGAGATCACCGCGCCGATAGGGCCGGGATAGATAGAACCATAACCGTGTCCGCCAATGTGGCGGTACGCCGGGCAGGTGTTCATACAAGCCCCGCAGCGGATGCAGCGCAGCACATCGCGAAACTCTGAGCCCAGCACCTGCGAGCGGCCGTTATCGACAATCACCAGATGGAACTCTTCCGGGCCGTCGACGTTATCCGCCTCGCGTGGGCCGGTCAGCCAGGTGTTGTAGCCCGTCAGACGCGCGCCCACGGCGCTGCGCGCCAGCATGGTGATCAGCACATCCACATCGGCAAAGGTCGGTGCGATACGCTCCATGCCCATCACCGCAATGTGCGTTTTCGGCAACGTGGTACACATCCGCGCGTTGCCTTCGTTGGTCACCAGGCATACAGAGCCGGTTTCCGCCACAGCAAAGTTACAGCCGGTAATACCGATTTCGGCACTGAGGAAATCCTCGCGGATCTTCTGGCGAATGAATAAGGTCATCGCCTCTGGCGTTTCCGGGCCGTCATACCCCAGACGCTCATGCAGCACGCGGCGGATCTGATAGCGATCTTTATGAATAGCCGGGACCACAACGTGCGAAGGCGGATCCTGATCCAACTGCAGGATATATTCGCCGAGATCGGTTTCGATCACCTGAATTCCGGCATCCTGCAGCACATGGTTGACGCCGATCTCTTCGGTCACCATCGACTTGGACTTCACCACCTTCTTCGCATTTTTACTTTGCGCGACCTGCAAAATGTAGCGGGTAGCGTCTTCTTTGGTCTTTGCGAAATAAACGTGGCCGCCGTTTTGCGTCACTTTCTCGGAGAGTTGATACAAGTAAGCGTCGAGGTTGCTCAGAACATGATCGCGGATCTGGCTGGCACGATCGCGCCAGTCTTCCCAGTGGCCTAGCTCATCAACCATTTTCTGCCGATTCGCACCAATACGCTCCTGCGCATTGGCCACGGCTTTGCGCATGATCGGATCTTCGATCTGCTGACGAATGCGCAGTTTAAATTCTACATCGCTGGTTTTTATCGACATCTCTTTCCCCTCAGCGGCTCATCAGCACTTCAGCAATATGCATCACTTTGACCGGCTGGCCTTCACGTTGCAGTCGGCCGCCAATATTCAGCAGGCAGCTGACGTCAGCGCCAATCAAAAACTCCGGCTTCGCATCCATCAGATGTAAGACTTTTTCTTTCACCATCTCACCGGATATCTCGGCCATCTTGACCGAGAACGTCCCGCCAAAACCGCAGCAGGTATCCTGATCGGCAAACGTCATCAGCTCCAGCCCGCGCACATTTTTCAGCAGCGTCAGCGGCTCTTCCTTCACTCCCAGCTTGCGGGTCAGGCTGCAGGAAGGATGATATACCGCGCGGCCCTGCAGGCTGGCGCCGACATCCACCACACCCAGTTTGTTGACGATAAAAGAGGTGAGATCCTGCATACGTCCGGCAACCTTCTCGGCGCGCAGCGCCCATTCAGGCTCATCCGCCAGATACGTCGGGTAGCTTTTTACCGCGTAGGTGCAGGAGCCTGCCGGGGAGATAATTGGATCGTCGTTGTCTTCCAGGGCGGCGATCAGGTTTTTCATCCCGGGGATCGCCTCTTTGATGTAACCGCTGTTGATGGCTGGCTGACCGCAACACCCTTGCTTCTCGGGGAAATTAACGTGACAGCCCAGTTTTTCCAGCAGCAATACGGAGTCTCGTGCCATCCGTGATTTCAGGGCGTCACCAATACAGGTAACAAAGAAATTTACATTCACAATAATTACTCCATTGCTTCATTTCTGTTTATTGCGCTTGATATCGCTATATCACGCCCAGTCTTCTGTTTGCTGGTTTTGCCGATGTCTGGGTTCATGGTGTTTGTTGGATCATGCTCCTGAGATGGTCGATTTCCGCTTCTTATATCAGGACCATCCTAAATGCCTGTATTTTCATTTGTATGACAAAATCAAATAATCCTCCAATCAACTCGTACATGCAATACCCTGGTTTATTTCTTTCGGCCTCACTCACATTTTTATATTGAAAACCACCGCGTTATGAACAGCTTAAAAATAGTTTCAGGTGCTGACTATTCCTGTCACTACCATTAATAAAAAGGTTATTAAATAACTATTTATAGGTACTTAGCCTGCTCTTAAGTATATTTACCTGGCATTGAATTTTAATTAAAAGATTACAATAGTTACAAAACCATTAATCATAATTACTTTATTCACTGAAGCGATTCAGTTTGCATCTTTTATTTACGCGGCAATATAGCCTTCCCGCCATAAATATAAATCAGGTTTAATAAACCAATCAGGAATAGCAATGCACGAATACTTTATGTTTGCCCTGGCACTCTCTCCGTTACTACTTATGGTATTTTTAATATTGAAATTGAAAATGCCTATCCATTATTCCGTGCTGATCTCTTTAGTATTCACCGCGGCGCTGTCGGCTGTGTTCTGGGAGATGCCCGTACAGAATCTAAAAGCCGCGATAGGCTATGGCGCACTGAAGGGATTATGGCCGATTGTGATTGTGATCCTCGGCGCCATCTTCAGTTATAACGTTATGCAGGCGACCAAAGCGCTGGATATTCTGCGCGATATTCTCGCCAGTATTAGCGAAGATAAGCGTATTCAGGTGCTGCTGATTTCATGGTGCTTTGGTGGATTTCTTGAAGCCGCGGCGGGTTATGGTACAGCGGTCGCCATTCCGATCGGTATTCTTATCGCATTGGGTTTCAATCCGCTGAAGGCGGCGATTGCCTCTCTGGTGGCAAATACCGTTCCCACTGCATTCGGCGCGGTCGGGATCCCGGTTTCTATTCTGGCGGAACAGGTTAACCTGCCAGTTTATACCTTAGGCGGAACCATTATTCTGCAGCTCGCGCTGTTTAATATCCTGCTGCCGTTTGTGATTGTCTGTATTATTGGCGGCGGCCTGAAAGCCATTCGCGGCGTATTTCTGATCACGTTGATTTGCGGTATTACCACGCTGGTTCCGCAGTATTTTGTCGCTATTCATCTCGGTGCTGAATTACCCGCCTTTGCCGGTAGCCTGGTCAGCCTGTTTGCCGTGGCGATGGTTAGCCGCCTGCGCAAAGGGAAAACCGATCCCGAGTGGCGAATTGAAGTCAGCCATACCCGCGAAACCACGCCGCGCTCGGCAAAAGTGTTGTTCCGCGTGGGCTCTATTTATCTGTTTATTTTTGTCTTTATCCTGCTGTGTTCGCCGCTGTTCCCGACGATAAAAGGCGCAGCCTCACAACTGGCCTCGGTGCTGCATTTCACGCTTGCCGACGGCAAAACGCTGGCGCTGAAGGTTGAATGGGTGACCACGCCGGGGATGCTGATCATCTTTGCGACTATTATCGGCGGCTTTATTCAGGGGGCGTCCGCGCGCGGGATGCTGGAAGTGTTTATCAAAACCATTTTCCAGCTTAAAAATTCCATTGTGGCGATTATGGCGATCGTCGCACTAGCCACGGTGATGGATCTCAGCGGGATTATCTCCACACTGGCCCAGTCGATTGTCGATCTGACCGGCAGCTCATACGTCTTCCTCGCCCCGGTGATTGGCGCACTGGGCACGTTTGTTACCGGCAGCGATACCAACTCGAATATTCTGTTCGGCAAACTGCAAACTATTGCCGCCAGCAAACTGCATATCGATCCCAACTGGCTGGCGGCGGCCAACACCTCTGGCGCAACGGGCGGGAAAATGATTTCGCCGCAAAGCATCGCCATCGCGGTATCCGCCACAAAAATGGACGGTCAGGCCAACCAGATCATGTCTGGCACCATGAAATACTGCTGCGCCTATATCGTGATCCTCGGCTTAAAGGTTGGCCTCTTTTATTACTGGTTTATGGCGTAAGCCATTGTCAACCCCGTCAAATTCGCGGCAATCGTATTTGACGCAATGGTGAACTAAAAGGTTTACACCGACCCGGAATCGGAACGACGTCACTGGCTTTACGATTTGTCGGCGCTGACTAAAATAGCGCCGATGTTTCAAATCGAGGATTGTTGTTATGTTGTTCTGGAAAAAGATGGTGAAGAAGTTCGACGCCTTTTCCGCGTTGATCCCACCACGCTACTTCCGGGTGTAATGCCTGATGGCGCTTCGCTTATCCCGCCTACGTTTAACGCTCTTTTGTAGGCCGGATAAGGCGCAAGCGCCGCATCCGGCAGCGACCGCAGAATAAAGCACGCCTTCTTTCACTTACGCAGCCTGCACGCCCTTAACACCCTGACCCACAAACGAAGCCATGCAAAACGGTAGACCAGCGGATGCTGAAATCGTAGCAATGTCAGAAACATAACTCCCCCGCGCTAACGAAACGTTGGCAGCAGACCAAATACATCCAGAACAACCGTCAGATAGACAACCGCTCCGCAGATAATCACCAGGTTAAGCACGGTGTTATTACAGGGCGCGGTATAGCTGCTGGTTGGAAAACGCTTGCGCGCGGCTTTCACCAGGAACGGCGGCAGGATCACACTCCAGATGGTAAAGGCCAGACCGGCGTAACCAATCGCGTGCACAAAACCGTTCGGGAAGAAGAAGCACACGGCGGCTGGCGGGAAGTAGGTCACCAGCGCGGTTTTCAGGCGGCCCATGCCGTCGTCCGGGAAGTGAAACAGGTCGGCGATGTAATCGAACAGACCAAGCGTCGCCGCCAGCAGGGAACTGGCTACCGCGAAGTTGCCGAAAAAGGTGAGGATCAGATCCATATAACGGCTGGTGAACAGCCCGCTGATGGCCTCGACAAACACATCGATATTGCCGCCTTTGGCGATAATCGGCGGGAATGAGGAACGGCTGATGTTACCCATCGTCACGCCCAGCCAGAAAATATACAGCAGCAGAGCAAACAGCGTACCGATGATAATCGAACGCGTAATATTCGAGACTCCGCTTGTGCCATACAGTTTGACCAGGCTCGGCACGTTACCGTGAAAACCAAACGAGATGATGCAGAACGGCAGCGTCATCAGGATATACGGCAGATACTGCGAATTGGGCAGCGCAACCGCCACGCTGTCGATGAGTTTTGCCACTTCGATATGGCCAATCAGCCCGGAGAACGTGGCAAAGAACGCCACAAACTTACCGATAATCAGCACGGTAGTGATGCGTCCAACCAGCAGGGAGCTATACCAGGCAATCGCCCCTACCAGCATACTGACGATCACCACCGAGATATTCGCCGGAAAGCGCACGCCGCTGTATTTGAACACAGTTTGTGCCATCACCGCCGACGAACCGGAGATATAGGCATAGGTCAGAATATACAGCACAAAGCCGAAAGCGATACCCACCACGATATTCCACTTCCGGCCTAATAAATCCTGAGTAAAGGTATTAAAACTGGCACCGGCGCCATAATGCAGGTTAACTTCGACCAGCATCAGACCGGTTAATAACATCATGATGGCGATAAACAGAAGAATAACAGAGGCACCGGGGAACCATACGCCGGCCATCGCAATCGGCAGGGAGAACATCCCGCCACCCACTACGGTCGCGATAACCAACATGGTTCCGCTAATCAGTCCGGGGGTACTACTCTGTCGCTCAATGGCATTAATATCCATGATAAATGTTCCTGTAGACTATTCGTTATAATTACAGCTGTCATTTGTACATCATGCGGATAATAAAAATGTCGGAGTCAGGGTTTACTTTTTTTTAGTTATGTCACGGTAACGGGCACCGCAAAGGCTTCCTGTTCATGGAAAAGGAATACAAAAAAGCCCCATCAGGTGATGGGGCCATAACTATTTTTAGATGTAATCAAAGCGTGCAGTAAAGAAACGCAACTGCTTCGGCTCGTAAATAAACTTCAACCCGCGAATATCTTCTTTGTGCTGGTAAAGTTTAATAATACCGTCAGCTACGACATCCATATGTGCGTAGGTATAAACACGACGTGGAATAGTCAGACGCACGGTTTCCAGTTTCGGTCTGTGGTGCTCGCCGGTCACGTTATTACGGCCTGCAGAGATTATTCCGCGTTCCATACTGCGCACACCAGTTTCCACATAAATGCTCGCCGCCAGGCTTTGCGCCGGGAACTCGTCCTGCGTCAGATGCTCGCAGAAGCGACGCGCATCGAGGAATACCGCGTGACCGCCTACCGGTTCAACAATCGGTACGCCAGCGGCTTTCAGCTTATCGCCCAGGTAGCGAACCTGCTTCACGCGGTGCTCAATGTACTCATACTGCATGGCTTCGCGCAGGCCAATCGCCATCGCTTCCATATCACGTCCGGCCAGGCCGCCGTAAGATGGCATCCCTTCGTAGACCACGACTAACTCTTTGGCAGAAGAGAACATTTCGTCATCGTTCATGCACAGGAAACCGCCGATGTTCACCAGACAGTCTTTTTTACCGCTCATGGTACAACCGTCGGCGTAGCTGAACATCTCATGCACGATCTCGGCGATGCTCTTGTTCTCAAAGCCCTGCTCTTGCTCTTTGATAAAGTAGGCGTTTTCTACGCAGCGGGTAGCGTCGTAGAACACTTTAATGCCATGCGCTTCTGTCAGTTCACGCACCGCACGCATGTTCGCCATGGAGACCGGCTGGCCGCCCGCGAGGTTTACCGTCACCGCCAGGCAGATATACGCAATATTCTCTGCGCCTTTTTCATCAATCAGCTTTTGTAATTTTTTAAGATCGATATCACCTTTAAACGCAATATTCAGACCGGCATCGTGCGCTTCGTCACGAACGATATCGACAAACACCGCACCATTTTTTTCCTGGTGATAACGGGTGGTGGTGAAATACATATTCCCGGCAACATATTGCCCAGGTTTAATAGCCAGCTGCGATAACAGGTTTTCTGCACCACGCCCCTGGTGAGTCGGAACAATATGTTTAAAGCCAAACAGTTCCTGCACGGTTCTTTCCAGATGATAGAAGTTTTCGCTGCCCGCGTAGGCTTCATCACCCATCATCATTCCGGCCCACTGCTTGTCGCTCATGGCGTTGGTGCCGCTGTCTGTCAGCAGGTCAATATAGATATCTTTCGAATTTAACAGGAAAGTATTGTAACCCGCTTCTTGCATTTTTATCAGGCGTTCATCACGCGGGATCATAGATACAGTTTCAACGCTTTTAATACGGAAGGGTTCTGCCGGATAATTCATTTTGTTTCTCCAGTAACAGTGGTCGTGTACGTATTAATGTGAAGTAAAGCATATCGTATTCATCAACAGAGATTGATGAAATATAACTATTCGCCGCCTGACACAGGGGGTGAAATAATGTGGAGGCACTATGCAATATTTAATTGATTATGGAAATAGTCCGGTCAACATTAATCACTGGCAATAATTTAAAAAGCTGTAAATGTGAGTGATGCAAATCACACGTCATTTTTTTACCCGTTCATATTCAACAAGTTTTTTTTTGCGTATTGATTTGCCATTCGCGGTAGTGCGCCCACTGAGGGGGGAAATACTGAAAACTTAACTTTCCAGGCTGTGCGCATAATGTATTCGTGAATGAGTACACCCCATTTTGTGAGAGTCGGATCACTTCACGGAGTAATATTTGTGATTCACATCACCAAAAGTGTAAAGCAAAGTGTACAAAACGGTGTTGTTTCAGAGTTTACTATTTGCTTCAGTGAGTTAGATCGCATTTTTGGCCAGATGCCGACAGGCGTTGTTTTCTGGAAATGGCCGGTATTTAGCAGACTGGAGGGGAATGGATTTATACGGTGAATAATACCGGGTTTATTGGGATGAAGGCGTTTTCTATTTATTCCGAAAGCGTGCTATTCGCGCTTATTTCATATTATTTACATCTGGACTTTCCCCAGTTTACTGGCGTCATTTACAGGGGTTTTATTAGCGCGATGCAAAGGTGTTGGCGCACCAATGCATCGCTGATCGCAGTAACTATTAAAGGAGAATAGTCACCATGACTGATACGCATTGTATTGCAGTTTCATTTGATCCAGAAGTCCACGCCGCAGATAACCGTCGCCTGAAGGTGGGTTATGCGAGCCGTTATCCCGATTACAGCCGTATTCCGGTGAAGTACGTTCGGTTTCCGTCAATTGTGATGAAGGGCCAGTGGCTGAAAGCCGCCGGATTCGACACCGGCACCGACGTTGATGTGCGCGTAATGCAAGGCTGCATCGTATTAACCGCCCGCGCCGCCGAACCCGAAGAGTCAGAGCTGATGAAATCCCTGCGCGCCGTGGAAAAACTCTCCGCGCGTAAGCAAAAGCAGGTGCTGGAGTTTATCGGGGTAATTGCGGGGAAAGCGTTGAAGGGGTGAGTGTGTGATTTTTATTGTAATTGTAATTGAGGCGCCTGCGGGCGCCTTTATTGGTGACGAATTTTCATGTAATTATTTATATCAGCACCATAATATTTATTTCAATAATGAATATCTCTAATTAATAACCAATGTCGATATTCTTATATGTTATTTGAGAAACTGTTACTCAGGTCAACTATTTCACCATCTATTTTTGTTATTTACATGCTTTCATTTCTAGCCATCTTATTTTATTAAAGGATTGCCATGGCCGATATAGAAGGCATTGCAAGAAGGATCTATAACATTATCATTTCACCTGATACAGTCACAGGACTTATCAATGGTGGCCTATCTGTTCCTTTAGATTATGGATATATGATTTACGGTGTCTTTGATACAGACAGCAGATTTAAACGAGAAACAGAACGTATTCGCATCATGACAGCCATAAAAAATGACATTCTAAATTATGAGAATATCGTCAATGCTGTTTCTCGCATCTTTCATCTTTTTAACAATTTCTTATCCGAACAGGCACAAGATAAAATATACAGAGTCGTTATTACATCTATAGCAGGAAGGATTATTGCAAATACAATCGCCTCAAACATTGCGAAAGCCGTTATCGAAAAAACATCTTTCACTTATGTTGTCTTTAAGGGTAAAGGTAATCCCATAACACTGTTAAGCACCTTCCTTTTATTGGGAGGTATGACCGAACGTTCTATCAGGACATCGGATGGCCTCAGTACAGATGCACCCGAGATATACGAGTTATTAAGACCTCATGACTACGATCTTCTTTATTTCCTTTTCATTGATGCAGTACAACCTTTCGTTGATGCTATACATTCTGGATATACAGAAGGAAAACCTACTTTTATAAAAATAATTGAGTTAGTGGGAGAACATTTAAACGGTAAGTCTAAGGACTGGTAACATGAAAAAACTTATCACCCTAATAATAAATTCATTGTTTTGTGGGTATGTTGCCACCCTTTGTTTAATTTCTCTCATCGAATTCGATTCATGGCAGGATAAAATCCTTGCCATTATTATCATCGTTGGAAGTGCTTATATTATCGCCTTTATAGCCAATAGGTTCTTACCAACAAAGATACACCTGATGGGGGGAGTTCTTGATCTATTATCCGGTCCATTGCTAATCGCAGGGGGCCTCGCCTGTTTCGCTTTTCTTGAACCCTGGCCCATAAAAATTATTGGAACATTCGTTTGGATTCTCATCATGCTTTATTTCCCTTCCCGTATAAATATAGATAAGGACTAATCATGTCAAACCCAGCCTATCTGTGGTTAACCGATGCAAATGGCTCCCCCGTAATGGGAAGCTCACAAGTCGCTGGACGCATTGGTGCTATTGAACTGAAAGCAGTCACTCATCACCTGTCTGTCCCTGTAGATGGGAATACAGGTAGACTGACAGGAACGCGTGTGCACGCGCCGATTACAATACAGAAGGAGTTTGATAAAACAACGCCCCTTTTGTATAAAGCGTTAAGTGAAAGCCAGACATTAAAATCAGCCACAATAAAAATGTATCAAATTCTGGAGGTTGGTATTGAAAGTGAATATTTTAATATCATTTTAGAAAATGTAAAAGTGACAGGAATCACACCAAATTTATTCCCCGGTTCGGGAACAGGAACTCACAATGAAACTATTCAACTAAGATATGAGGCTATTACATGGAAGCACTGCGATGGAAATATCATTTATAAGGATGCCTGGAATCACAGAGTAATTTCGTAACTGCCATTGAGTATTTCACCAGCACAGAAAAATGTGCTGGTTGTGAAAGCATACGTTTTATGAACAAACGAGGTCATTCCTCTCTAATAAACAGTGAGATACACCACCAAAACTTTTGAGTAAACTGATACTGCCATTATTCTTCGTATAATTATTTCCCAGATTTTGTCGATGCAATCAACATCTAATTGCGTCAGTATCCTCTGTAAGCATACTGTCAATCATATAACCAGCGACCTGCACTGGCTGACTCTGCAAGCATTCGCACAGTAAGCGGTTTTGACACTTGTTTGATGGTTTCGTTGGTAAACCACTTTCGATAGATCGCTTCTCTTTCCCACGGGTAATAGGCCTCGAAATCAATGACTGAAACATCAACGTTATATTTCTCTCTAAAATCATCAATGGCATACGGTAATTCATCCCATTCAGTGTAACCTTGCAACGGCGTATCGAGTTCAATCGGGATAGGCTTGAAAGTAAACGTTACTGCGAGAGATAACTCCCCCCGAAAAAATTCCAACACCTCGTTATTCATCACCATCGAAGATCCTTCGATATGCAATAATTTGCTTACTTATCGTACTCCTGCGTCTCCAGTTCGGGGAACGGTAACCGCCATGGCGTATGTGTTTTTCAGAAAACATAAAAGTGACGTTGATAGCGCATCTACCCGTCTTTGCTTGATCAGGTGATATTTTGCGAGCATCATCGCAATTATTTACCCGATAATGAAATCAATGACTTCCAGTAAAACCCTGCAACAGGCAATTGCCGACATCACCATCTGGCGTAAAGGCGAGCAGCGTGCTCCGCACAAGCCTCTGCTGCTGCTTCATGTGCTGGCAGGTTATCAGCAGGGACATGGTCGCCTGTTTGACTACGGTTCGGAAGTTCGCGACCCGTTGCAAAGCCTGCTGGAGCGATTTGGGCCACAGCGCGCGCAATACCGCCCGGATATGCCTTTCTGGCGCTTACAGGGAGATGGGTTCTGGGAGCTACGAAACGCCGAGCACTGTTCAACACCCGGTAGCAGCAAGCAGCCCCCTGCCGGGGAACTGGTAACGCACAACGTTGCCGGAGGTTTTGATGAACAACATTTTGCCCTGCTGAAAAAGAGCAAAAACCTCATTAATTCCCTGGCCCAGCAAATCCTCGAGGCGCACTTCACCGAAAGCATTCAGGAAGAGATCGCGGATGAACTGGGATTTGATATCCTGCAAATCCGCAAACAGCGGGACCCATTTTTCCGCCAGCAGGTTCTGCGTGCCTATAACTACGAATGCGCCATTTGTGGCTTCAATATGCGCCACGATAGCACTTCAGTTGCGTTAGAAGCTGCCCATATCAAATGGAAACAGCACGGCGGCCCGTGCGAGACTTCAAACGGCCTGGCGCTGTGCGCAATCCACCATAAAGCCTTTGATAAAGGTTCGATTGGGCTGGATGAGCGTATGCGGATTCAGGTATCTCCCGCAGTGAATGGCAGCGGCATGGTGGGCAGACTGTTCTGGGATTTCGACGGTAAATCGATAGCGCTGCCGATGATGCGCGAGAATTACCCAAAAGAAGGGTTTGTGGAGTGGCACAGGAAGGAGGTGTTTAGAGGGTGAGTGCGAAGGCCGGACTCGAATTTCACACCCAATAGACTGATATCAATGTAGTTTATAAGCAGGAATAATTAGTTATACCCGCACTTGTACCCACAAGTTAAAATCCGCATAAAAAATAGACATTGCGAGTGGATATAAAACCATATCAGTAGAACACCGATATGACTATCGAAACGGGTTTAGGCTGGTATTAACGCTTTTATCATCAATACTGAATAATGGGAGATTAATCAGGCCGCCGCTCTCTCTATATCCTCTCACACAAGGAGGTGCAACATATCCACAACCGGCTCCATGACTTTATGCAGCAGCACGGCGCGGAGCTGACCGCCACGCTGGCACCTGAGCTGATGGGGTATCCCTCAGTAAAACAGAGTGCCATGCAGCACTCGGTTGATTATCTGCATGAAGCCCTGTCGGTGTGGCTGACCAGCAATGAAAAATTAATTATTCCGCACAGAACAGCGACATTTTAACGACCATCGGGTTCAGACCTAACGCGACCTAGCGGGATGATAATCGTGAGAAATTCCCCCCGGCACAGAACCTGATTTACACCCGCCGACGAGCAGAACTTGCCACACGGTTGCACGCCCCCCCGAAAATTCAGCAATTTTTCCCGAAAAAAGCCATGCTTCCATAAAGTGTATGGCTTTGCATGCAAATCCCCGTATTTTTTATCCCCCTCAGCATCGGTACCGGCGCGGTCTGAGCCAATTCATGCACCTGACCTCTTAAGCGGGCAGATGTGGCGGAGAGAGCATTGCGCGCTAACAACCATAATAATAGAAATGTTTACTATCATGAATATTAACCATATATTCCAAGCATCAAGTAAATTAATACTGAATCTAATGATTGTTCTAATCAACCCTATAATTATTGTTTCAATGCCTATAAAAACTCAATAAATCAATATTCCATCTTGGATTTATATGGATTTTATACACAGTCTGGCATATAAAAAATGAAACACCTCTTAAATATGAAGAGGCTATATATCATAGAATTACTTAACAACTTGACGGCTGATAAAAACAGGAAGAAATCATCTTCTCTTGCTAATGCCTATGTGTTATAATAAACAGTTTTAAATGTAACAGGATTTACACTTATGTCTCGCAGCTCAGAATTTTCTTCATATGTCTTTATCAAAAACGATCTTGAAAGAATGGGATGGAATACAAAAAACCCTAGTAAAGGTCATGGAGGGCAAGTATATACTCAGCAGGAATGTCTTGATCACCCTGAGATCTCACTTGGGTTGGGTAAACAACGACCAGAATATGTCATAAAAATCAGTGAAGATACATTCTGGGTGATAGAAGCAAAAGCTCGTCACCAAAATCTTGATGATGCTTTTAATGAAGCATTTAATTATGCTTGCGATATAAATAAATCAGACATTATCAAAGCAAAAATAGTTACAGGTGTGGCGGGGAACGATGATGAAGGTTATTTATTAAAAACAGCCTTCATTGATACAAACGGTAATTACACCTTAATAAAATACAACAACAAATTAATTACAGGTTTACTATCTCCACAGCAGGCAAAGTATTTATCAGAAAATGACACAGCAAATCTCAATGAGTTGGTAACTGATGAAGACATCCTCATGGATATTGCCGAAAGCATAAACGAAGAGTTGCACAGGGCCTCAATAAACAAAGATTCCAGAGCAACAGTTATGTCGGCAGTCTTACTTTCCATGGTTTCAGATACATTACCAAACTTCAACGCATCTCCAGATGTTTTCATAAAAGACATTAACAATAGAGCCGAAGATATTCTTATCCATCATGCAAAAAGAGAATTTGCAGATTATATTGAACTAAAATTACCACAAGAACCATCCGCCAAAGAAAAATATAAATCCGCTGTTACAAAAGTATTTTTCTTATTAAGAAAAATAAATATAAAAGCAGCAATGGACGGTAGTCATGACCTTTTAGGAAAATTCTATGAAGTTTTCTTAAAATACGGTAATGGAGCAAAAGATATTGGTATAGTTTTGACACCCAGGCATATAACGGAATTCGCAGCAGATATTTTAGATATTAAAGCCAACGACTTAGTCTATGACCCTGCCTGTGGGACCGGAGGTTTCTTGGTTGCTGCATATGATAAAGTCAGAAAAGAAGATAAAACCGGTGTTGAAATGTTTAAAAAACATCGAATATTTGGAATTGAACAGCAGGCAAATGTAGCAGCCCTTGCAATTGTGAATATGATTTTTCGAGGTGACGGGAAAAATAACATCATTAATGGTGATTGTCTTAGCGTAGATTTAAATCGTAAAATCAGAAATGATGAAGTTTCTGCTGAATATATTCACGATGAGAAAACTGATGCTTCAAGGCAAACCAAACCTTCGAAGATTCCGCCTGTGACCAAAGTGTTAATGAACCCTCCATTTGCACTTAAGCGTGATGATGAACAAGAATATACTTTCATAAATCACGCACTATCACAAATGTGTGAGGGAGGCTTATTGCTTTGTGTAATACCTATTTCTGTTATGTATTCCTCCGGGAAAGAAGCTGAGTGGAGAAAAAGAATTGTTGAAAACAATTCTTTATTATGTGTAATGACCCTTCCAAATGATTTATTCTACCCACAAGCATCAGTAGAACCAGTAATAATAGTTATTAGAAAAGGAGTTCCACAAAACGCCAAAAAATGCCTTTTTTGTAGAATTACGGATGATGGTTTTCTAAAGCAAAAAAGAAGAAGAGTTAAACATGGCAAAATCAGTCAGTTAGATTCACTTAAAAGTGAAGTTTTTAATTTTATACATAAAGGAACTTGTCGTGAAATAAATGGAATCATCCAAGCCAAGGAGTTATCTCATGAAAATAACGGGTTGGAATTCATCCCGCAGCAATATCTTGATAATGAAAAAACAAACCCACATCGTTTGAAAGATGCTTTGGTAAAAATTCATTCCGAATTACTTTTCCAGCAGATTAGAAAAGGCCTCCAGTAATATGCGCATAAATCAAATATTTAATGTTGAAGCTGCCCGTTCGAAAAGTACCGAAGATTACGGCATGGGAAACGTTCCCTTTGTTACAAATACTGAGATTAATAATGGCGTTGTGAAATATGTAGAACCATTAGAAAAAGATAAAGTTTTCTGCGGACCTGCTATTTGTATATCCGGGTTGGGATATGCCACCGTTCACCTTGGAAAATTTCTTCCAAAAGGTAATGGCGGAGACTCCTGCACAGTTTTAACTCCATTACGAGAAATGAGCAACTACGAAATACTCTATTATGCTGCATTGTTTAATGTATCACATGGTTGGCGATTTACATTTGGTAGAAAAAGTAACACTACAAGAATAAAAAACCTTGAACTGTCTCCAGTTTTCTCTGAAAGCCCTTTAGACATGACTTCAGAGATTGATAATAATAACTCAATAATTACCACGTTACTTTTAAAGAAAGAAGAAGAATTAAAAAAATAATCACAGATAATTTCATACGCCTTTGTCAACAAAGGCGTTTATTAACGTAAAATTTCATCCCTTATTTTTAATGTTTTTTGAAAACTCAAAAGGTGTAATATAATTTATCTGGTATGCATTAAGATAATCAGCCCACCACTGAACCATCAAACGACGCTCATCCAAATGCTCTGAAGTATGAATATAAGCAGCCCTAACGCTATTACGCTCAGTGTGGCTCAGCTGCCGTTCAATCACATCATCACTCCATAACCCTGACTCACCCAACGCACCACTGGCCATCGTCCTAAAACCATGCCCGCAAACCTCAGTTTTCGTGTCATACCCCATGGCATGTAAAGCGCTGTTTATCGTGTTTTCACTCATAACCTTAGTTGTGTCATGATCACCCGGGAAAAGCAGCTCTTTATCACCACTAATCTGCTTTAACTGTTGTAACAAAATCATCGCCTGCCGACTAAGCGGAACGATATGCTTCTCTTTCGTCTTCATGCCACGGTACGAGTAGCGCACGCCTTCAATCTCTTCTCGTTTTGCAGGAACGCGCCAAAGAGATTTCTCGAAGTCGAACTCATCCCAGCGCGCGAAACGTAACTCACTGGAACGCACAAAAGTTAGTAAGGAAAGCTCGACCGCGATCCGTGTCATTATTCGGCCACGATATGCAACAAGACGAGCAAGAAATTCAGGGAACTGGTTAGAGGGTAAAGCTGGATAATGTCGCGCCTTGGTTGTAAATAGCGCACCGGCCATATCACTGGCTGGATTTGAGTCGATGTAATCGTTATGTACGGCAGAACGCATAATAGCCGTGACGCGCTATTGCAAGCGCTGAGCAACGTCGTGCTTACCACTTGCGTCAACTTTTTTAATCGGAGCTAACAGGTGGCTGGTTTTGAGTAGCCGAATGTCGGACGAACCGATATGAGGGAAGATATAAAGCTCAAGATAGCGAAGAACGCGCGATCGATGGTCTTCACTCCAGCGCTTGTTACTTTCATGCCATTCACGAGCAATGGTTTCGAAAGTATATGCCCCCAATAGCATCCTGATTTAAACGGACAACCTCGGACGACTCAGGACGTAAAAATCGCTGCAGGCGTTGATTTTTAAGGGATAATTGGACTTTCTCGGATGATCTTGGAATTACTAATGGTGCCGAAGGCCGGACTCGAACCGGCACGTATTTCTACGGTTGATTTTGAATCAACTGCGTCTACCGATTTCGCCACTCCGGCACGGAAGGGATGCGGAAAACGTTGTGGATTATACCTGTCGTGCGCCGCCATGCAAGCGCCAGCGTGTGTCTGGCCTGCTAAGTGTTGAAAATTTCAGCATTACCTTTCTTAGCTGCAACCCTCATCACAGTTTGCCCTCTTCTTAATCCCCCCTTCTGCGAAGCGTCCCGTTTCCCCATGCTCTACACTTCCAGTTCAACACCACACTGAGGGAAACACGATGTCGATGATAAAAAGCTACGCCGCCAAAGAAGCAGGCAGCGAACTCGAACTCTATGAATATGATGCGGGCGAGCTCAAGCCGGAAGATGTCGAAGTCCAGGTCGATTACTGCGGTATCTGCCATTCTGATTTGTCGATGATCGACAACGAATGGGGGTTCTCTCAGTATCCGCTGGTTGCCGGGCATGAGGTGATTGGTCGCGTGGCAGCTCTCGGCAGCGCGGCGCAGGATAAGGGTCTGAAGGTTGGTCAGCGCGTCGGTATTGGCTGGACGGCGCGCAGCTGCGGACATTGTGACGCCTGTATCAACGGTAATCAGATTAACTGCCTGGAAGGGTCCGTTCCTACTATTCTCAATCGCGGCGGCTTTGCCGAGAAGCTGCGAGCCGACTGGCAGTGGGTGATCCCGCTACCGGAGAGCATTGATCTGGCGGCGGCTGGCCCCTTGCTGTGCGGCGGTATCACCGTGTTCAAACCGCTGCTGATGCACCATATCACCGCCACCAGCCGCGTCGGGGTGATCGGTATCGGCGGCCTGGGGCATATCGCCATTAAGCTGTTACACGCGATGGGCTGCGAAGTGACCGCATTCAGCTCCAATCCGGCGAAAGAGCAGGAAGTGCTGGCGATGGGGGCGGATAAGGTGGTCAACAGCCGCGATCCAGATGCGCTAAAAGCGCTGGCGGGCCAGTTCGATCTCATCATTAACACGGTTAACGTCGATCTCGACTGGCAGCCCTATTTTGAAGCGTTGGCCTACGGCGGAAACTTCCATACCGTCGGCGCGGTGCTGAAGCCGCTGCCGGTGCCGGCATTTACCTTAATTGCTGGGGATCGCAGCATCTCCGGTTCGGCGACCGGGACGCCATTCGAGCTGCGCAAGCTGATGAAGTTTGCCGGGCGCAGCAAGGTGTCGCCTACCACCGAGCTGTACCCGATGTCGCAAATTAACGAAGCAATCCAGCATGTGCGTGATGGCAAGGCCCGCTACCGCGTGGTGCTGAAAGCCGACTTCTGATGCCGGGCTCAGTCCCGCAAGGGGCTGGGCTTATTGCCCGTTACGAAACGCGAGCACCGCCTGGCGGCACTGTTCCGTCACATGTTCAATGTCATGGTTCACGTCGATGCGGGCAATATCTTTCTCATCGTCCTGCGGGCACTCCAGCGCGTCGAACTGGCTTTTGAGTAATCCCACTGGCATAAAATGCCCTGCCCGACGCTGCATGCGCGCCAGAATGGTCTCGTAGTCGCCGTCCAGCCACAGAAAATGCACATTCGGGCTGCCCTGACGCAATATATCGCGGTACTGTTTTTTTAATGACGAGCAGACAATAAACCCGGTCTCGTTCTTTTTATATAAACTGTATGAGGCGTCATTTAATCGCGCTAGCCACGGCAGTCGGTCTTCATCGGTTAATGGAATACCGTCAGACATTTTATCAATATTTTTAGCAGGATGGAGATCGTCGCCATCAATGAATTTAGCCGATAACATTGCGGCAATTTTGCTGCCAATTAAAGATTTACCGCTTCCCGAAACGCCCATCAAAATATAACTTTCCCCGGCCATTGAAAAAACTCCAGATTCATATTCCATGGCGCGATACTACGCCTTCCACATTGCAGAATTCACCTTTTTTCGCCGCGACTGAGCAGATTTACAGGGCGCATCACGTTATGCGTAACATTGTAGTGTAACAATTTCTCAGCGTGATCTGCGTCACAAATAATAACAATTAAAACCGTTTAAATGCTGCCGAGGTTACTACCTGACCAGTGAGGCATTTATGCAAGTCAAAACCCAATCCTGCGTTGTCGCGGGTAAGAAAACTGTTGCCATTACCGACCAAAATATAGAATGGAATAATAAAGGAACGCTGGTACAAATTACCCGCGGGGGAATTTGTGGTTCCGATTTACATTATTATCAGGAAGGCAAAGTTGGTAATTTTACCGTTAAAGCGCCGATGATTTTAGGCCATGAAGTTATTGGTAAAGTAGTGCACAGCGATTCAACAGAATTACATGAAGGTCAGTCGGTGGCGATTAATCCGTCGAAGCCCTGCGGTCACTGCAAATACTGTCTGCAGCATGAAGAAAACCAGTGTACGGAAATGCGCTTTTTTGGCAGCGCCATGTATTTTCCCCACGTCGACGGCGGCTTTACTCAGTTTAAAACTGTCGATACTGCGCAGTGCATCCCCTACCCTCAAGAGGCCGATGAAAAAGTCATGGCCTTTGCCGAACCGTTGGCGGTCGCGATCCACGCCGCGCATGAAGCGGGCGACCTGCAGGGCAAGCGCGTGTTTATCTCCGGCGTTGGGCCTATCGGCTGCCTCATCGTCAGCGCGGTAAAAACGCTCGGCGCGGCAGAAATCGTCTGTGCGGATATCAGTTCACGTTCGCTCTCGCTGGCGCAACAAATGGGAGCCGACACGCTGATTAACCCGCAGCAGGACTCGCTCGATGAGTGGAAAAAAGAGAAAGGCTACTTCGACGTCAGTTTCGAAGTCTCCGGCCATCCGTCCTCAATCACCACCTGTCTGGAAGTGACCCGCGCGAAAGGCGTTATGGTGCAGGTCGGCATGGGCGGCGCGGTGCCGGACTTCCCAATGATGATGCTGATCGGCAAAGAGATCGCGCTCAAAGGCTCGTTCCGCTTTACCACCGAGTTCAACACCGCGGTGTCGTGGCTGGCAAATAGCGTTATCGATCCGCTGCCGTTACTCAGCGCCGAGTATCCGTTTACCGACCTCGAACAGGCGCTGATCTTCGCCGGGGATAAAACCCAGGCGGCGAAGGTCCAGCTCGTTTTCGAAGACATAAAATAAGGAATAGCATGATGAACGATCTTTTTTCACTGGACGGCAAAAATATTCTGATCACAGGTTCGGCCCAGGGTATTGGTTATTTACTGGCGACCGGGCTGGGTAAATATGGCGCGCAGATTATCGTCAATGACATTACGCCGGAGCGCGCGGAGGCCGCCGTCGCCAAACTGCAGCTGGAAGGGATCCGCGCCGTGGCCGCGCCGTTCAATGTTACGCATAAACAAGACATTGATGCCGCCATCGACCATATCGAAAAAGACATTGGCCAAATTGATGTGCTGGTGAATAACGCCGGTATCCAGCGTCGCCATCCGTTTACCGAGTTCCCGGAGCAGGACTGGAACGATGTGATTGCCGTGAACCAGACGGCGGTATTCCTGGTCTCCCAGGCGGTAACGCGTCGCATGGTGGAACGTCAGGCCGGGAAGGTCATCAACATCTGCTCCATGCAGAGCGAACTGGGCCGCGACACCATCACGCCGTATGCCGCCTCGAAAGGCGCGGTGAAAATGCTTACCCGCGGGATGTGTGTTGAGCTGGCACGCCACAATATCCAGGTCAACGGGATCGCGCCGGGCTACTTCAAAACCGAAATGACCAAAGCGCTGGTAGAGGATGAAGCCTTCACCTCCTGGCTGTGCAAACGTACGCCAGCCGCGCGCTGGGGCGATCCACAGGAGCTGATCGGCGCAGCGGTATTCCTCTCTTCTAAAGCATCCGATTTTGTTAACGGACACCTGTTGTTTGTCGATGGCGGCATGCTGGTCGCCGTCTGATACCACACAACGCAACATCACGCAGCGCCCAGGCGCTGCATTTTTGGCTCCCCCCTGAATAATTCGAGTTGCAGCCAACACACCTGCAGCTTGAAGGATGACGGGGATATAAGAGAAACGATTATGCCATTAATAATAATTGCGGCAGGCGTCGCGCTGCTCCTGGTCCTGATGATTGGCTTTAAAGTTAACGGCTTTATTGCTCTGGTCCTGGTGGCGGCGGTCGTTGGTTTTGCCGAAGGGATGGATGCACAGGCCGTTCTGCACTCAATACAAAACGGGATCGGTGGCACGCTTGGCGGGCTGGCGATGATCCTCGGCTTCGGCGCAATGCTCGGCAAGCTGATTTCCGATACCGGCGCGGCTCAGCGCATCGCCACCACGCTGATTGGCACATTCGGTAAAAAGCGCGTGCAGTGGGCGCTGGTAATCACCGGTCTGGTTGTCGGTCTGGCGATGTTCTTCGAAGTCGGCTTTGTTCTGCTGCTACCGCTGGTGTTTACGGTGGTGGCCTCGTCCGGCCTGCCGCTGCTGTATGTTGGCGTACCGATGGTCGCCGCGCTGTCCGTGACCCACTGTTTTCTGCCGCCTCACCCGGGGCCGACCGCGATTGCCACCATTTTCGAGGCCAATCTCGGTACCACCCTGCTGTACGGATTTATTATTACTATCCCGACGGTGATTGTCGCCGGGCCGCTGTTTTCTAAGCTGCTGACCCGCTTTGAGAAAGCGCCGCCGGAAGGATTATTCAACCCGCATCTGTTCACCGAAGAAGAGATGCCGTCGTTCTGGAACAGTATCTTTGCGGCGGTTATCCCGGTCATACTGATGGCGGTCGCCGCCGTGTGCGAAATTACGCTGCCAAAGACCAACAGCGTGCGGGTGTTCTTTGAGTTTATCGGTAACCCTGCGGTCGCGTTGTTTATCGCTATCGTGCTCGCCATTTTTACCCTTGGTCGACGTAACGGGCGTACGATCGAGCAAATTATGGATATCATTGGCGACTCTATCGGCGCAATCGCGATGATTGTGTTTATCATCGCCGGGGGCGGCGCGTTTAAGCAGGTTCTGGTCGACAGCGGCGTGGGACAATATATCTCGCACCTGATGACCGGCACGTCGCTTTCTCCGTTGCTGATGTGCTGGACGGTTGCCGCCTTGCTGCGCATCGCGCTCGGTTCAGCCACCGTGGCGGCGATCACCACCGCAGGCGTGGTGCTGCCGATTATCAACGTCACGCATGCCGACCCGGCGCTGATGGTGCTGGCTACCGGCGCGGGCAGCGTGATTGCCTCCCACGTTAACGATCCGGGATTCTGGCTGTTTAAAGGCTATTTTAATCTCAGCGTGGGGGAAACGTTGCGCACATGGACGGTCATGGAGACACTGATTTCCATTATGGGGCTGCTGGGGGTTCTGGCGCTGAACGCCATCCTACATTAAGACGGTCATCACCGGGGAGCACAGGTCTGCGCTCCCCGGCACTGGAGAGAAAATGAGGAACCACAGAATTTCTTTGCAAGACATCGCCACGCTGGCGGGCGTGACCAAAATGACGGTGAGCCGCTACATTCGCTCGCCGAAAAAGGTCGCAAAGGAAACCGGTGAACGCATCGCGCAGATTATGGAGGAGATTAATTACATCCCCAACCGCGCGCCCGCGATGCTGCTGAACGCGCAAAGCTACACGCTCGGCGTGCTGATCCCCTCGTTTCAAAACCAGTTGTTCGCAGATATTCTGGCCGGTATTGAGTCAGTCACCTCGGACCATAACTATCAGACGCTGATCGCCAACTACAATTACGACCGGGAATCAGAGGAAGAGTCGGTGATTAACCTGCTGTCGTACAATATCGACGGCATTATTTTGTCCGAGAAATATCACACTCTGCGCACAGTTAAATTTCTGCGTTCAGCCAACATTCCGGTGGTCGAGCTGATGGATATTCAGGGCGATCGTCTGGACATGGAAGTAGGTTTCGATAACCGTCAGGCGGCGTTTGATATGGTCAGCACCATGCTGGATAAACGTCAGCGGCGCAAAATCCTCTATCTCGGTTCGAAAGACGACGTCCGCGATGAACAACGCTATCGCGGCTACTGCGATGCCATGACGCGTCGGGGTCTGGTGCCGCTGCGCGTCAATCCGCGCGCTATTTCGTCCATTCATCTTGGCACCCAGATGATGCGGGACGCGCTGGCTGCGCATCCGGATGTAGACGGCGTGTTTTGCACCAACGACGATATTGCGATGGGCGCGCTGTTGCTGTGCCGCGAGCGCGAGCTGGCCGTTCCGGAGCAGATCTCAATTGCCGGTTTTCACGGGCTGGAAATGGGCAGGCAGATGATCCCAAGCCTCGCCAGCGTGATCACCCCGCGTTTTGACATTGGCCGCATGGCGGCGCAGATGTTGCTGAGCAAAATCAAGAACAACGACCATAACCACAACACCGTGGATCTTGGGTATCAGATTTATCACGGCAATACGCTTTAAGTCATTTTCTCTCGCCATCGCATACTCTCTTTGATGGACATTGCCTATACTCCAGGCAGGATAAATGGAGGAAATCTCAATGAGCGCACCCCTGCTAATTGCCCGCACGCCGGACACTGAACTGTTTTTACTGCCAGGCATGGCCAACCGTCACGGGCTGATTACCGGCGCGACCGGGACCGGCAAAACCGTCACGTTACAAAAGCTTGCCGAATCGCTGTCCGGGATTGGCGTACCGGTATTTATGGCCGATGTGAAAGGTGACTTAACCGGCGTAGCCGAGGAAGGCCAATCCTCTGAAAAGCTGCTCGCCCGCCTGAAAAACATCGGCATTACCGACTGGCAACCGCATGCCAATCCGGTCACGGTATGGGATATCTTTGGCGAAAAGGGTCACCCGGTGCGGGCCACGGTATCTGATCTCGGGCCGCTGCTGCTGGCTCGTCTGCTGAATCTCAACGACGTTCAGTCCGGCGTGCTGGATATTATCTTCCGTATTGCCGATGACCAGGGTCTGTTGCTGCTGGATTTCAAAGATCTGCGGGCCATTACGCAGTACATCGGCGATAACGCTAAATCGTTCCAGAACCAGTACGGCAACATCAGTAGCGCCTCGGTGGGCGCTATCCAGCGCGGACTGTTGTCACTGGAACAACAGGGCGCGGCGCACTTCTTTGGCGAACCGATGCTGGATATCAAAGACTGGATGCGAACCGACGCCAGCGGCAAAGGGATGATCAACATCCTCAGCGCCGAGAAGCTCTACCAGATGCCCAAACTGTACGCCGCCAGCCTGCTGTGGATGCTCTCCGAACTGTACGAACAGCTGCCGGAAGCAGGCGATCTGGAAAAACCAAAACTGGTGTTCTTCTTTGATGAAGCGCATCTGCTGTTCAACGATGCCCCGCAGGTGCTGCTGGATAAAATCGAACAGGTGATCCGCCTGATCCGCTCGAAAGGGGTCGGCGTGTGGTTCGTCTCGCAAAACCCGTCGGATATTCCGGACAACGTGCTTGGCCAGTTGGGTAACCGCGTGCAGCACGCCCTGCGCGCGTTCACGCCGAAAGATCAGAAAGCGGTGAAAAGCGCGGCGCAAACCATGCGCGCCAACCCGGCGTTTGATACCGAGAAAGCTATTCAGGAGCTGGGCACCGGCGAGGCGCTGGTGTCGTTCCTGGACGCCAAAGGCAGCCCGTCGGTGGTGGAGCGGGCAATGGTGATTGCGCCCTGCTCCCGTATGGGGCCGGTAACCGACGATGAGCGAAACGGGCTGATCAATCACTCCTCGCTGTACGGCAAATATGAGGAAGAGGTCGACCGCGAATCCGCCTATGAGCGTTTACAGCAAGGCGTGCAAGCCAGCACCGGGCAGCAAAATACGCCTCCCGCCAACGGTAAAGCGGTCGAGGTTGACGACGGTATTCTCGGTGGGTTGAAGGATATTTTGTTTGGCAGCACAGGACCGCGCGGCGGCAAGCGCGATGGCGTGGTACAGAGCGTGGCGAAAAGCGCGGCGCGACAGGTCACTAATCAGATAATCCGCGGCATGTTGGGGAGTTTGATGGGCGGGAGAAAACGCTAGTGTCCGTGTTACTGTGCCGGATGGCGGCGTAAACGCCTTATCCGGCCTACAGGCCCTGGTAGGCCTGATAAGCGCAGCGCCATCAGGCACTGCGCTTTACTGTGATTACGACCTACGCAGCATCAGCCACAGACTAATCAGCAGGAAGCTGGCACTTGGCAGCAGCGCGCCGATAATCGGCGGAATGCCGTACACCAGCGTCAGCGGGCCAAAGATTTGGTCCAGCACATAGAACACAAAACCGAAGCTAATCCCCGTCACCACACGCACACCCATCGGCACGCTACGCAGCGGGCCGAAGATAAATGACAGCGCCATCAGCATCATGACCGCCACTGACAGCGGCTGGAACACTTTGCTCCACATATTGAGCTGGTAGCGTCCGGCGTCCTGGCCGCTCGACTTCAGGTACTTCACGTAATTATGCAGACCACTAATCGACAGCGCGTCAGGATCCAACGCCACGACGCCGAGCTTGTCGGGCGTAAGGTTGGTTTTCCAGGTGCCGCTCACCGTCTGCGAACCGGTAATTTGTTTCGGGTCGGTCAGGTTGGACTCATCCACCTGCGACAAACGCCAGACCTTCTGCTCCGGGTCAAACGTCGCGCTGGCGGCATAGCGAACGGACTGCAAACGACGCTTGTCGTTAAAGGCGTAAATGCTGATTCCGCCTAATTCGGCGTCCCCTTTCACTCGCTCGATGTAAACAAAGCTGTCGCCATCTTTCGCCCACAGTCCTTGCTGGGTAGAGAGCAGCGAGCCGCCGTACATCTGCTGCGCACGGTAGTTACGCGCCATCTGTTCACCCTGCGGTGCCACCCATTCCCCGATGGCCATCGTCAGCAGCACCAGCGGAATCGCGGTTTTCATCACCGACAACGCTACCTGCATACGGGTAAAGCCGGAAGCCTGCATCACCACCAGTTCACTGCGCTGGGCCAACATGCCCAGCCCCAACAACGCACCCAGCAGCGCCGCCATCGGGAAAAAGATCTGGATATCTTTCGGTGCGCTGAGCAGGGTATACAGCCCGGCGCCCATCGCATCGTAGCTCCCCTGCCCGGCTTTTTTCAGCTGGTCGACAAACTTGATGATCCCGGAGAGCGACACCAGCATGAACAACGTCATCATGATGGTGGTAAAAATGGTTTTACCGATATAGCGGTCAAGTACACCAAAGGGCTGCATTATACCGCTCCTTTACGCATAAAACGGGCACGCAAGCGGCGCATCGGCACCGTATCCCAGAGGTTAAGCACAATCGCCAGCGCCAGATAGGCCAGGTTTACCACCCACATCCAGAACACCGGATCCAGTTTACCTTTGCCACCGTTCGACTTCAGCGACGTCTGCACCAGGAAGAACAGCAAATAGAGCAGCATTGCTGGCAGCATCGACAGCACGCGACCCTGACGCGGGTTAACCACGCTCAGCGGGACAACCATCAGCGCCATCATAAATACGGTGAATACCAATGTGATACGCCAGTGCAGCTCCGCACGGGCCCGAGCGTTGTCGGTATTCCACAGTGTGCGCATATCCATCTGGTCGGTATCGTTGGGATCCAGCGCCACGGCCTGATGGCCGATAATCGCCTGGTAGTCCTGGAAATCGGTAATGCGGAAATCGCGCAGCAGCGCGGTCCCTTCAAAACGCGTACCTTTGTTCAGCACCACGACCTGAGAGCCGTCACGCAACTGAGTCAGATGTCCGGAATCAGCCACAACCACCGAAGGACGGGCGTTACCTTTCGGGCGGATTTGCGCGAGGAACACATCTTTGAAGCTGCTACCATCAACACTTTCGATAAACAACACCGAACTGCCGTTCGTTGCCTGCTGGAATTGCCCTTGAGCAAGCGCCGCCATGCCGGGGTTCGCTTTTGCTTCCGCCAGCACTTCATCCTGATGCCGGGAGGACCACGGCCCGGCCCACATTACGTTGACTGCCGCAACGATACTGGTAAACAACGCCAGCACCATCGCCGCTTTTACCAGCACAGCCTTGCTCAGCCCGCAGGCGTGCATGACCGTAATTTCACTTTCGGTATACAGTTTGCCCAGCGTCATTAGCAGCCCAAGGAACAGGCTTAAGGGCAAGATAAGTTGCGCCATTTCTGGCACGCCCAGCCCCAGCAGCGAGAGCACCAGATTCGCCGGGATATCACCGTCAACAGCCGCACCCAGGATCCTGACTAACTTTTGACAAAAGAAGATCAAAAGCAGGATGAATAGGATCGCAAGTTGGCTTTTGAGCGTTTCCCGAACCAGATATCTTATGATTATCACTTTAAATACGCCCGTAAAAACCCGTCTTTTGCCGGAATTTAGCTTGTTTCATGGCTTAAACGTCATTTATTCTCTTGAGTCGTCGAAATCGTCGCTAAGATCATTATACTCAACGGATCCACCTCTCAGAAATTGTTCTGACGTGCCAATGCCGTAATAACGTTAAGATTAACACGAAGTCACCGCAACAGCGGGTATGAGTTACGAAAGCTTGCAATTCTATCCGTAGCCACCGCTGTTGTCTTTAAGATTCAGGAGCGTAGTGCATGGAGTTCAGTGTAAAAAGCGGTAGCCCGGAGAAACAGCGGAGTGCGTGCATCGTCGTGGGTGTCTTTGAACCACGCCGCCTCTCTCCGATTGCAGAGCAGCTCGACAAGATCAGCGACGGGTACATCAGCGCACTGCTGCGTCGTGGCGAACTGGAAGGCAAACCGGGTCAAACCCTGTTGCTGCACCATGTTCCTAACGTTCTGTCTGAGCGAATTCTCCTCATTGGTTGTGGCAAAGAGCGTGAACTTGATGAGCGCCAGTACAAGCAGGTCATTCAGAAAACCATCAATACGCTGAATGATACTGGCTCAATGGAAGCCGTCTGCTTCCTGACTGAGCTGCACGTCAAAGGACGCAATAACTACTGGAAAGTGCGCCAGGCCGTTGAGACGGCCCAGGAAACGCTGTACAGCTTTGACCAGTTGAAGACCAACAAAAGCGAGCCGCGCCGCCCGCTGCGTAAAATGGTCTTCAACGTACCGACCCGCCGTGAGCTGACCAGCGGCGAGCGTGCTATCCAGCACGGCCTGGCCATTGCTGCCGGTATTAAAGCGGCGAAAGATCTCGGCAATATGCCGCCAAATATTTGTAACGCCGCCTATCTGGCTTCTCAGGCGCGTCAGCTGGCAGACAGCTACAGCAAAAATGTTGTGACCCGCGTGATCGGCGAGCAGCAGATGAAAGAGCTGGGTATGCACTCTTATCTCGCCGTCGGCCACGGCTCGCAGAACGAGTCACTGATGTCGGTCATCGAGTACAAAGGCAATCCGTCCGAAGACGCGCGTCCGATTGTGCTGGTCGGTAAAGGGTTAACCTTCGACTCCGGCGGTATCTCCATCAAACCAGCCGAAGGCATGGATGAGATGAAGTACGACATGTGCGGCGCGGCGGCAGTGTACGGCGTAATGCGCATGGTGGCCGAGCTTCAACTACCCATCAACGTCGTCGGCGTACTGGCGGGCTGCGAAAACATGCCGGGTGGCCGCGCGTATCGCCCTGGCGATGTGCTGACCACTATGTCCGGGCAGACCGTTGAAGTGCTCAATACCGACGCCGAAGGCCGTCTGGTGCTGTGCGACGTGTTAACCTACGTCGAACGCTTTGAGCCGGAAGCGGTGATTGACGTCGCGACCCTGACCGGCGCGTGCGTGATTGCGCTGGGCCATCACATCACCGGCCTGATGTCGAACCACAACCCGCTGGCGCATGAGCTGATCGGCGCGTCCGAGCAGGCTGGCGATCGCGCATGGCGTCTGCCGCTGGGTGATGAGTTCCAGGAACAGCTGGAGTCCAACTTTGCGGATATGGCGAACATCGGCGGACGCCCTGGCGGCGCCATTACCGCGGGCTGCTTCCTGTCACGCTTTACCCGTAAGTACAACTGGGCGCACCTGGATATCGCCGGTACCGCATGGCGTTCCGGGAAAGCCAAAGGCGCAACTGGTCGTCCAGTGGCGCTGCTGTCGCAGTTCCTGCTCAATCGTGCCGGTTTTAACGGCGAAGAGTAGTTTGCATGATTGCCGGATGGCGCCGCATACGCGTCTTATCCGGCCTACATTGGGTATTTAACCGTAGGCCGGATAAGCGTAGCGCCATCCGGCTTCGCATTTAAATCCACCAAAAGAAGCCCAATATATGAGAAATGCAACGTTCTATATTCTGGACAATGACAACACCATCGACGGCCTCAGCGCCGTTGAACAACTGGTGTGTGAAATTGCCGCAGAACGTTGGCGGGCTGGCAAGCGTGTGCTGATCGCCTGTGAAAACGAAAAGCAGGCTCTGCGACTGGATGAAGCCCTGTGGGCAAGACCGGCAGAAAGCTTTGTTCCACATAATCTGGCGGGTGAAGGCCCCAGAGGCGGCGCCCCGGTAGAGATTGCCTGGCCGGAAAAACGCAACAGCAGCCCGCGCGACCTGCTTATCAGTTTACGCGTTGGCTTTGCAGATTTTGCCACCGCTTTCACAGAAGTGATAGACTTCGTTCCTTACGAAGATTCTTTGAAACAATCGGCACGCGATCGCTACAAAGCTTACCGCGTGGCTGGTTTTAACCTGAATACGGCAACCTGGAAATAATGGAAAAGACATACAACCCACAAGATATCGAACAGCCGCTTTACGAGCACTGGGAAAAGCAGGGCTATTTCAAACCTAACGGCGATGAAAGCAAAGAGTCCTTCTGCATCATGATCCCGCCGCCGAACGTCACCGGCAGTTTGCATATGGGTCATGCTTTCCAGCAAACCATCATGGATACCATGATTCGCTACCAGCGCATGCAGGGCAAAAACACCCTGTGGCAGGCCGGTACCGACCACGCGGGTATCGCAACCCAGATGGTGGTTGAACGTAAGATTGCCGCTGAAGAAGGTAAAACCCGTCACGACTACGGTCGCGAAGCGTTTATCGACAAAATTTGGCAGTGGAAAGCGGAATCCGGCGGCACCATTACCCGTCAGATGCGCCGTCTCGGCAACTCCGTTGACTGGGAGCGCGAGCGCTTCACCATGGACGAAGGCCTTTCCAATGCCGTGAAAGAAGTCTTCGTTCGCCTGTACAAAGAAGACCTGATTTACCGTGGCAAGCGTCTGGTCAACTGGGACCCGAAACTGCGCACCGCTATTTCTGACCTGGAAGTGGAAAACCGCGAGTCTAAAGGCTCCATGTGGCACATCCGCTATCCGCTGGCCGACGGCGCGAAAACCGCAGACGGTAAAGATTACCTGGTCGTGGCGACCACCCGTCCGGAAACCATTCTGGGCGACACCGGCGTGGCCGTGAACCCGGAAGATCCGCGTTATAAAGATCTGATCGGCAAATTCGTCATGCTGCCGCTGGTTGACCGCCGTATTCCTATCGTGGGCGACGAACACGCCGATATGGAAAAAGGCACCGGCTGCGTGAAGATCACCCCGGCACACGACTTTAACGACTACGAAGTCGGCCGTCGTCACGCCCTGCCAATGATTAACATTCTGACCTTTGATGGCGACATCCGCGAAACCGCGGAAGTGTATGACACCAAAGGTGAAGAGTCTGACGTTTACTCCAACGCTATCCCGGCTGAATTCCAGAAGCTGGAACGCTTTGCCGCGCGTAAAGCGATCGTCGCTGCCATCGATGCGATGGGCCTGCTGGAAGAGATCAAACCTCACGATCTGACCGTTCCTTACGGCGACCGTGGCGGCGTGGTTATCGAACCGATGCTGACCGACCAGTGGTACGTCCGTGCCGACGTGCTGGCAAAACCGGCGGTTGAAGCGGTTGAGAACGGCGACATCCAGTTCGTACCGAAGCAGTACGAAAACATGTACTTCTCCTGGATGCGCGATATTCAGGACTGGTGTATCTCCCGTCAGCTGTGGTGGGGTCACCGTATCCCGGCATGGTATGACAACGACGGCAACGTCTACGTTGGCCGTACCGAAGACGAAGTGCGTCAGGAAAACAACCTCGGTGCCGACGTTCAGCTTCGTCAGGACGAAGACGTTCTGGATACCTGGTTCTCCTCCGCGCTGTGGACCTTCTCTACCCTCGGCTGGCCGGAAAACACCGATGCGCTGCGTCAGTTCCACCCAACCAGCGTGATGGTTTCCGGCTTCGACATCATCTTCTTCTGGATTGCCCGCATGATCATGATGACCATGCACTTCATCAAAGATGAAAACGGCAAGCCGCAGGTTCCGTTCCATACCGTCTACATGACCGGTCTGATCCGTGACGACGAAGGCCAGAAGATGTCCAAATCCAAGGGCAACGTGATTGACCCGCTGGATATGGTCGACGGTATCTCGCTGCCGGAGCTGCTGGAAAAACGTACCGGCAACATGATGCAGCCGCAGTTGGCTGAGAAGATTGCCAAACGTACCGGGAAGCAGTTCCCGAACGGCATCGAGCCGCACGGCACCGACGCCCTGCGTTTCACCCTGGCGGCGCTGGCCTCTACCGGCCGCGACATCAACTGGGATATGAAGCGTCTGGAAGGTTACCGTAACTTCTGTAACAAGCTGTGGAACGCCAGCCGCTTCGTGCTGATGAACACCGAAGATCAGGATTGCGGCTTCAACGGCGGCGAAATGACCCTGTCTCTGGCCGACCGCTGGATCCTCGCTGAATTCAACCAGACCATCAAAGCGTACCGCGAAGCGCTGGATAACTTCCGCTTCGATATCGCCGCGGGCATTCTGTACGAGTTCACCTGGAACCAGTTCTGCGACTGGTATCTGGAACTGACCAAGCCGGTCATGACCGGAGGAACTGATGCTGAACTGCGCGGCACCCGTAATACGCTGGTGACCGTGCTGGAAGGCCTGCTGCGCCTGGCGCACCCGATCATTCCGTTCATCACCGAAACCATCTGGCAGCGCGTGAAAGTGATTTGTGGCAACACCGCAGATACCATCATGCTGCAGCCGTTCCCGGAATATAACGCGGCTCAGGTTGATGAAGCGGCACTGGCTGATACCGAATGGCTGAAGCAGGCGATCGTTGCCGTACGTAACATCCGCGCGGAAATGAACATTGCCCCAGGCAAACCGCTGGAGCTGTTACTGCGTGGTTGCAGCGCGGATGCAATGCGTCGTGTAAACGACAACAAGAGCTTCCTGCTGAACCTGGCGCGTCTGGAAAGCATCACCGTGCTGCCTGCCGATGATAAAGGTCCGGTTTCGGTGACCAAAATCATCGACGGCGCCGAGCTGCTGATCCCGATGGCTGGTCTCATCAACAAAGAAGATGAACTGGCGCGTCTGGCGAAAGAAGTGGCGAAAATCGAAGGTGAGATTGCCCGTATCGAAGGCAAACTCTCCAACGAAGGCTTCGTTGCCCGCGCACCGGAAGCGGTGATCGCCAAAGAGCGTGAGAAGCTGGACGGTTACGCGGAAGCCAAAGCGAAGCTGATTGAGCAGCAGGCAGTTATCGCCGCGCTGTAAAAATCGTGCCCATACGTTTGCCGGATGGCGCTTGCGCTTTTCCGGCCTACGGGCACCGTCAACGTAGGTCGGATAAGCAACCGACAGCTCGTGAACCCGATAAAGCCTCTGGCGTTCTCGCTCAGAGGCTTTTTCTTGAATTATCCTCGCTTGCGCTTCCCCTCATCGCAGTGGTATTAACTGCATATGTCCCACTTTTTTGTCATGAGTTCGCTATGAGTGCCATAACCTCCGTCGCGGCGACGCTGCGTCGAATTTCTGCCGATGATAACGCCGCGATTGCCAACGTTATCCGCCAGGTCTCCGCCGAACACGGCCTGACCGCCGATAAAGGCTACACGGTTGCCGACCCCAATCTGGATGAGCTGTTCCAGGTGTACAGCCAGCCGGGCGCGGCTTATTGGGTGGTTGAGCTAAACGGTGAAGTCGTGGGCGGCGGCGGCGTTGCACCATTAGGGTGTAGCGAACCGGACATTTGCGAACTGCAAAAGATGTACTTCCTCTCAAGCGCGCGCGGTCAGGGGCTGGCGAAAAAGCTGGCGCTGATGGCACTTGAACATGCCCGCGAGCAGGGTTTTAAGCAGTGCTATCTTGAGACCACGGCTTTTCTGACTGAGGCAATTCGCCTGTATGAGCATTTAGGCTTTGAGCATATCAGCGAAGCGCTGGGCTGTACCGGGCACGTAGATTGTGAAGTGCGAATGTTAAAGCCCCTCTGACCTTACGCCGAGAGGCTTTAACCGCGTTACTGCATCTCGGCTGAGAGCATCAGTCGAATAACGCCAGCCGCGCGAGCGGTTGGCAGCTTCAGCACCTGTGACCATAAATCTTGCACCATTTCACAGGCGACTTTCTCTTTGCCCACGCCTTTACTCGGATCGGCCATGATTTGGATATCCGGTCCAAAGCGCTGTACCAGCCCCGGACTGATGGATTGCAGATCCTGAAGTGCCAACTGTTTTTCTTCCGCCGTAACCGTATGTTTGTTCGGGCCATAGGCCGCGTGCATCATACTCATGTCGCTGGCCATACGACGGTTCATGAGCTCGCGCGGAATAATACGCACCGGGTTAATCCCGCCTTTCACTGCCGGGAATAAAAAGCGAAAACATTCGTCATTGCCCACTTTTGCCACCGCGGCAATCTGCTCGAGATTAATCTTCATATACTCGATCACGTTGGCATCAGGCGCCTGCTGCAAACGCGCCATCTGTACCTGTAGGATCTGCGGCTGAATAGCGTCGATAATCTGCTGTTCGCTTTTCCCCGCCTCTTTCAGCTGCGTTGCCTGGGTGAGGATGTTCTGCCACAGCGCTGGCTCCTGCTCCTTAAGCACCTGATAAACGGGCATGGACAGCATCGCGTTTTCAAATTTCTGCGCATCCGTCAGACCATAATCCGGGCTTTCGCGTGGGATCAGGTAGTGCACATCAAACAAATTCCACGCGATAATCGCCACCACAAAGACCACCGCGCCGGAGACCTTGCCCAGCCAGCCTTTTTTGCGAAACATGCCGACGACGATAGCAATCACCGCCCCGATATAACCTGCCAACAAAACGTGTGCCCAGTTCATTAACCATCCTTATGCCAAATCGTCTCTGTTACAGGGATATATTTCCCCTTTGATGTTTTGATTATTACGGCAGCAGCGAGCTATTTCCAGCCACCAGATTTTGCTAATAGAAACAGGAAGGATTAAACCGCGCGGCGATGGGCACCGCGCGTCAAAGAAAGGAACTAAGCTGGCACACCGCTGTGGAAGCGGAATTCATCGTCGGGAGAAGTAATCAACGCGGCTTCTACTTCGCCAAAAAAACGTACCCGGCTACTGATATCATCGGTTGAAACCTGCTGCGCCAGCGCCAGGTAATCCTGATAATGGCGTGCTTCTGATCGTAGTAGCGACAGATAAAACGCCTGCAAATCGTCATCCAGATACGGTGCGAGCGCGGCGAACCGTTCACAGGAACGCGCCTCAATGTAAGCCCCGCAAATCAGTTTATCGATTAACGTCAGCGGCTCGTGGGTGCGCACCTCTTTGAGCATGCCTTTGGCGTAACGGCTGGCGGTAATCTTAATATAGGGAATGTTGCGACTCATCATCGCCTCACGCACCTGCCAGAAATGATGCAGTTCTTCCTTGATCAGCAAAACCATGCTGTCGATAAGCTTGCGTCCCCACGGGTCGTCGGTTTGCGGCATCACGCTTTTGCTTATCTGTTTATTCAGCGCGATAAAATCCGGCTCATCCCCTTCTCTGAAAGCAAACGCTTCATAGGGTTTCAGCCAGTCCAGCAGCGCCTGAGATCCCTGTTTATCTGCGACATACTTACGCACCAGCAGCATCGCCGTTTGCGCTGCTTTCAGCTCACAGACGAGGTGGTCGGTCAATAACAGAGGCAGATTAGCCGGGTCTCGCGCTTTATCAAGCCAGGCCTGGGGCGTTTTACAGTGCAGGAAATTGTGGATCGGGGAGAGTATTTGCAGGTAATCCATACATTGTCCTTGGCCTGCGGCAGCCTGGGCTACCGCAGGTCAGTAGATGACTTAGTGACGCACGCCGTCATCATCTTCGTCGACGAGATCTTCATCGTCGCCGTCTTCACCTTCTTCGCCGTTCGGGTCTTCAAAATAGGTGCCCCAACCGTCGTATTCCACATCATATTTTTCAGCCAGGTTCATCAGCTGCTCAACCTGAGCATCGATCAACTCCGCATTCAGTGCACATTCGCTCAGGATGTCACAGCAAATAACCGTGTCGCCTTCTTCCACTTCCAGCTCTTCCGGCTCGGTCACTTCATAACCCAGCTTGAAGGCTTCTACTGCCGCTTTTTCCAGGGTTTCGAAGTCATCCGCGGAAAGGTGATGCTCAATGGTGTACAGCGCGTCTGGATCGCTGCCATCTTCGAGTAACTCTTCAATAATCAAGCGCGTTTCTTCACGCTGTTCTTCCAGTAGTTCCGGGTTTGCCATGGCTCGTTCCTCATAATGTCCTGCCGATACTCTTATTGTCACATACCGCTGTCATTGCCTCCACCTTTCCAGGAAAGATTTGTTAAACAAGGTTGCAAATGAATAAACATCCATATAAATTGAATTTTAATTCAATAAATGGCCTAAGCCATGTGAGGGAACCATGTCTGCGTTTTATCAGAAGCACTTTTTGAAACTGCTTGATTTCACCTCTGCTGAACTCACGTCACTGCTCCAGCTCGCCGCGCAGCTTAAGGCGGATAAGAACAACGGTACTGAGGTCGCTAAACTCACCGGTAAAAACATCGCGCTCATCTTCGAAAAAGACTCAACCCGCACCCGTTGCTCTTTCGAAGTTGCCGCATACGATCAGGGCGCGCGCGTGACGTATCTCGGGCCAAGCGGCAGCCAGATTGGCCATAAAGAGTCGATCAAAGACACCGCCCGCGTGCTCGGCCGCATGTACGACGGTATTCAGTATCGGGGCCACGGCCAGGAGATTGTCGAGACGCTGGCGGAATATGCCGGAGTTCCAGTGTGGAACGGATTAACCAACGAGTTTCATCCCACCCAGCTGCTGGCGGATCTGTTAACTATGCAGGAACACCTGCCGGGTAAAGCGTTTAATGAGATGACGCTGGTCTACACCGGTGATGCCCGCAACAATATGGGCAATTCCATGCTGGAAGCCGCTGCGTTAACCGGGCTGGATCTGCGCCTGGTTGCGCCGCAGGCATGCTGGCCTGAAGAGAGCCTGGTGGCGGAGTGCAAAGCGCTGGCGCTGAAAAAGGGCGGCAATATTACGCTGACCGAAGATGTCGCCGCGGGCGTGAAAGGTGCGGACTTTATCTATACCGACGTCTGGGTATCAATGGGCGAAGCAAAAGAGAAGTGGGCCGAACGTATTGCGCTGCTGCGTAAGTACCAGGTTAATAGCACGATGATGGCGTTGACCGGCAATCCACAGGTGAAATTCCTGCACTGTCTGCCCGCGTTTCATGACGATCAAACCACGCTTGGAAAACAAATGGCACAGGAATATGGTCTGCACGGCGGTATGGAAGTGACTGATGAGGTCTTTGAATCACCCGCCAGTATCGTATTTGATCAGGCGGAAAACCGGATGCACACCATCAAAGCGGTGATGGTCGCAACGCTTGCCAAATAATGATGTTTCGTAGGCCGGGTAAGGCGCAGCCGCACCCGGCAATCACGCTTATGCTACCCGCATTTTCACCACAGCTTTGCGTACCAGTGCCGGAGCGCCGACCGCGCACAGCGGTTTATGCACTTCACCCGGATAGAACACCACGAAATCACCTTCGTTCAGCACCACCGTTTTCTCCTGTACCCCTTCCGGCAGGAAGGCGATATCTTTATCCGCCAGCCAGTCAGTTTCCGGCGCGCCCGCAGGCTGCGTGCTGAAGGTCATTCCTTCCTGGCCTTTGAGCAGGATCTGAATATCCAGATAGCGGGCGTGATACTCGGCGCGGCGCTGTGCAAACGGCTCCGTCATATCTTCGGCAATCAGATAAAACAGGCGATCGCCGTCAATGTCGTGCTTACCTTTTTCCGTCGCATCCGTCACATGCGCTTTAATGTGTTCAATTGCCTGACGCAGCTCTTCCGGCAGCCAGGCATCCAGGTTGTGAATATTGCCAACAATCATCTCAAACCCCTTAATTAAAACAACGTTTCATTTTTGTTGTTATACGAAAAAACCGCCTGCCATACCACTGCTATTTGCTGATATTTTGCGTCAACGCATGTTTATCGCTGATGATGTTAAATAATTGCTAACTCTCAGCAACAGGTTATGCATAAACTCTGCATAAATTTCGGCCACCCTTTTTCAATCCAATCAGTAACCCACTGTTCTTAAAAACTTTGTTAGAAAAACCAGCCATCGATCACAGTTCACATCTCCTTCACTATCCTTCTTCATCATCATATTTATTTTGAAATAAGCATTACAGTGCAAATAATAAAATCATAAATTCGCATAATAATTCATTACACATAAAAAAGCACAAACAAATCAATACATTACTTATATTGCAGCACTTTTAAACATGTACATAAAATTAACACCGATAAATAACAAGACATATTCCCGCGTAGTAATTCAATTATTCGCATTTTTATTTTGTTAATTCTCAGAGCCATCTCATAAATTAAACAACAAAAGCCAACCATCGACCTGACTGTGAAATAAATCACATTTCCTCATCAAATAAGATCTAAATATAGATTCTGAAATCAGCTGAAAAATCATGACTGCAATAAATATTATTTGCAGGCACCTCCTCTTTATTTTTTAAAATCGTATTAAAGGAATAATGATGGAAAAGCATTATGTCGGGTCTGAAATCGGTCAATTACGTAGCGTAATGCTACATCGCCCTAACCTCAGCTTAAAAAGGCTGACGCCATCAAATTGTCAGGAACTGCTTTTTGATGATGTTCTTTCGGTAGAACGTGCAGGAGAAGAACATGACATTTTCGCCAACACGTTACGTCAGCAAGGGATTGAGGTTCTGTTACTCACTGATTTATTGACACAAACCTTAGATGTCCCGGATGCCAAAGGTTGGCTGCTGGAGACACAAATCTCTGATTATCGCCTTGGCCCCGCTTTCGCTACCGATATTCGCGCATGGCTTGCAGATATGCAGCACCGGGAACTCGCCCGGCATTTAAGCGGCGGGCTAACCTACGGGGAAATTCCTGCCTCCATCAAAAATATGGTGGTCGATACTCACGATATTAATGACTTTATTATGAAGCCATTACCCAACCACCTATTTACTCGCGATACCTCCTGTTGGATATATAACGGTGTATCCATTAACCCGATGGCAAAAACCGCACGCCAGCGGGAAACCAATAACCTGCGAGCAATTTACCGTTGGCATCCACAATTTGCCGATGGTGAATTTATTAAATATTTCGGCGATGAAAATATTAATTACGACCACGCCACATTAGAAGGTGGCGATGTGCTGGTGATTGGTCGCGGCGCGGTACTCATCGGTATGTCGGAACGCACCACGCCGCAGGGCATTGAGTTCCTTGCCCAGTCGCTGTTTAAGCATCGCCAGGCTGAACGCGTCATCGCGGTTGAACTGCCGAAACATCGCTCCTGTATGCACCTCGATACCGTCATGACCCACATCGATATCGATACCTTCTCCGTCTACCCGGAAGTGGTACGCCCGGATGTCCAGTGCTGGACCCTGACGCCAGACGGGCGCGGCGGCCTGAAACGCACCCAGGAAAGCACGCTGGTACACGCCCTCGAAAAAGCGCTGGGCCTCGACCAAATCACGCTGATCACCACCGGTGGCGACGCCTTCGAAGCTGAACGCGAACAGTGGAACGACGCCAACAACGTTCTGACGCTGCGCCCCGGCGTGGTGGTGGGTTACGAGCGCAACATCTGGACCAACGAAAAATACGACAAAGCCGGTATCACCGTTTTACCCATTCCTGGCGACGAACTGGGACGCGGACGCGGCGGCGCGCGCTGCATGAGCTGCCCACTGGAACGCGACGGTATTTAAGGAGACGTTATGGAAAACAAACCTACTCTGGTTGTGGCGTTGGGCGGCAATGCGCTGCTCAAACGCGGTGAACCGCTGGAAGCTGACATCCAACGCAAGAATATTGAGCTGGCGGCAAAAACTATCGCTCAGCTTACGCAGCAATGGCGCGTGATTCTGGTGCATGGCAATGGCCCACAGGTTGGACTTTTGGCGTTACAGAACAGCGCTTATGACCGCGTCACCCCTTATCCGCTCGACATTCTCGGTGCGGAAAGTCAGGGAATGATTGGCTATATGCTGCAACAAGCCCTGAAAAACCAGCTGCCGCAACGTGAAATTAGCGTCCTGCTGACTCAGGTTGAAGTCGATGCCCACGATCCAGCCTTCAGTAATCCGACCAAATATATCGGACCGATTTACGACAACGATCAGGCTAAAACGCTACACGCGGAAAAGGGCTGGATTTTCAAAGCCGATGGTAAAGCGTTCCGTCGCGTTGTGCCCTCTCCACAACCCAAACGTATCGTTGAAAGTGATGCTATTCGCACATTGATCGCCCGCGATCATCTGGTGATTTGCAACGGCGGTGGCGGCGTACCGGTGGTGGAAAAAGCCGATGGCTTCCACGGCATTGAAGCAGTGATCGACAAGGATCTCTCCGCCGCCCTGCTCGCCCGCCAACTCCATGCCAATGCGTTGTTGATCCTCACCGATGCTGACGCCGTGTACCTCGACTGGGGCAAACCTACCCAGCGCCCGCTGGCCCAGGTCACCCCGGAACTGCTCGGTGAAATGCAATTCGACGCCGGTTCAATGGGCCCCAAAGTCACCGCCTGCGCGGAATTCGTCTCTCACTGTCGGGGGATTGCTGGCATCGGTTCACTGGCCGACGGTCCGGCCATTCTCGCCGGCGACAAAGGCACGCTCATTCGTCTCGAAACCACCGACGCTCACGCTTAGGGCTTTTTTTGCCGGATGGCGGCTGCGCCTTATCCGGCCTACATAAGGACATTTTCATGACTGTTAACCTGAAAAATCGCAATTTTCTCAAACTGCTGGACTACACCCCTGCAGAAATCCAGTACCTGATCGATCTGGCTATCGAGTTAAAAACGGCAAAAAAAGCCGGGCGCGAAAGGCAAACGCTGGTCGGTAAAAATATCGCGCTGATCTTCGAAAAAACCTCCACTCGCACCCGCTGCGCCTTTGAAGTCGGCGCTTTCGATCAGGGCGCACAGGTGACCTATCTCGGCCCAAGCGGATCGCAGATCGGCCATAAAGAGTCGATGAAAGATACCGCCCGCGTGTTGGGTCGCATGTATGACGGCATCGAATACCGCGGCTACGGCCAGGAGATCGTGGAAGAACTGGGACAATTCGCCGGTGTGCCGGTCTGGAACGGGCTAACGAATGAATTCCACCCTACGCAGATCCTTGCCGATCTGATGACCATGCTGGAGCACGCCCCGGGTAAAACCTTACCCGAACTGAGCTTCGCTTACCTCGGTGACGCCCGCAACAACATGGGTAATTCGCTGATGGTCGGCGCGGCGAAAATGGGGATGGATATTCGTCTGGTCGCGCCAAAGTCCTTCTGGCCGGACGAGGCGCTGGTTGCCGAATGCCGCGAAATCGCCAGCGTAACGGGCGCACGCATTACGCTCACGGACGATGTTGCGGAAGGGGTATACGACGTAGATTTCCTCTATACCGATGTCTGGGTTTCGATGGGCGAACCTAAAGAAGCGTGGGCAGAACGCGTCAGCCTGATGACGCCCTACCAGATTAATCAGCAGGTCATCAATGCGACCGGCAATCCCAATGTGAAATTCATGCACTGCCTGCCCGCCTTTCATAATGAGCACACCAAAGTGGGCCGTGAAATCGAAGCGGCTTACGGTCTGAAAGGACTTGAAGTCACGGAAGAGGTATTCGAGTCAGCGCATTCCATCGTCTTCGACGAAGCGGAAAACCGGATGCATACCATCAAAGCGGTCATGGTAGCGACACTCGGCGACTAACCCCTGCGGGCATGTGTCGCCTGGCGGCATATGCCCAAGCTATCCGGAGAACATCATGGGCAAATTCAAATTTCCCAGCGCGTATACCATCCTGTTTATTCTCATTGCACTCGTCGCCGTTATGACCTGGATTGTCCCGGCAGGGAAATACCAGATGGCGATGAATGCTACCCTCGGCAAAGAAGTGCCGGTTGCCGGTACTTATGCCCCGACCGAGGCGCATCCACAAGGCATAACCGCTGTCCTGCTGGCACCGATTGACGGGCTTTATAACCACGAAACCTACACCGCAGGCGCAATTGATGTCGCGCTGTTTGTCCTGATCATCGGTGGGTTTCTCGGCGTGGTAAACAAAACGGGCGCCATCGACGCAGGCATCGAACGCGTGACGGTCAGGCTGAACGGCAAAGAAGAGTGGATGATCCCCATTCTGATGGGGCTTTTCGCCGCCGGAGGCACGATTTACGGCATGGCGGAAGAATCACTCCCTTTCTACACCTTATTAGTTCCGGTCATGATGGCCGCGCGCTTTGATCCACTGGTTGCGGCGGCGACCGTGCTACTCGGCGCAGGCATCGGCACGCTCGGTTCGACAATCAACCCTTTCGCGACGGTTATCGCGGCTAACGCCGCCGGGATCCCCTTCACTCAGGGAATGCTGATGCGCATTCTGCTGCTGGTCGTCGGCTATGTTATCTGCGTAGTGTGGGTCATGCGTTATGCGCGCAAAGTCCGCAATCACCCGGAGTTGTCGATTGTGGCGGATAAAATGGAGGAAAACCGCGCGCATTTCCTCGGCAATCGCGGCAACGCTAACCTTGAATTCACAGCTACGCGTAAGTGGATCCTGCTGATATTCGCCGCCGCCTTTGCGGTAATGATTTATGGCGTCGCGGTACTCGGATGGTGGATGGCAGAAATATCCGCAGTCTTTCTGGCTTCTGCGATTATCGTCGGCGTGATTGCCCGCATGAGCGAAGAAGCCTTCACCAGTACCTTCATTGACGGTGCGCGGGATCTGCTCGGCGTGGCGCTGATTATCGGCATTGCGCGCGGTATCGTCGTGGTGATGGATAACGGTATGATTACCCACACCATTCTGCACAGCGCCGAAAATTTAGTCTCCGGTCTTTCCACCACCATTTTCATCAATGTGACCTACTGGCTGGAAGTATTGCTCTCCTTCCTGGTCCCTTCCTCGTCTGGTCTGGCGGTGCTCACGATGCCCATTATGGCCCCGCTGGCCGACTTCGCCCATGTGCAAAGGGATCTGGTCGTTACTGCGTACCAATCCGCTTCTGGCATTGTGAATCTGATCACCCCCACTTCAGCCGTCGTGATGGGCGGGTTGGCTATCGCTCGCGTTCCTTATGTGCGCTACCTGAAATGGGTCGCCCCGCTGCTGCTGATTCTGACGGTGCTGAACATGGTCGTCCTGAGTATCGGCGCAATGCTGTAGCCGTTTTGGCCGTCGGCTCCCGACGGCTTTTTTGAGCGTGCTCTCGTTTTTCTGCACAACCGCCCGTTTGAGCCGTTATTGATATAGCAAATGTGGTGAATTTCGCCATCGCATTGATACAAATAATAAATTTAGGGTGTTTTTATGAAGGAATTCGATGATTACTCGACCAAAGAACAGAAACAGCTGGCGATTTGTCAGCGCCTGATTACTGAAAAAAGCTACCTGTCCCAGGAAGCGCTGCGTCGGGATCTACAGCAGCATGGCTTTACCGGGATTAGCCAGTCAACGGTATCTCGTCTGTTGAAACTGCTCGGTGCTATAAAGATAAGAAATACAAAAGGGCAAAAAATTTATTCTGTAAATCCGCAATCGCGACCCGCTCCTGATGCTGCCCGATCGATTGCTGAAATGGTGGTCAGCGTGGAACACAATAGCGAGTTTATCCTCATTCATACTGCAGCAGGTTATGGCCGTGCCGTTGCCAGAATCCTCGATTACCACGCGTTACCAGAGATTCTGGGTGTCATCGCTGGCAGCAGTATTGTCTGGGTTGCGCCGCGAGTCGTGCAGCGAACGGGGCTGGTGCACAAGCAGATTAACTATCTATTTAAAATGAATTAAAATTCATAAGAACCGTTTGCGATGAATAAATCGTGCATTTTTCGCTTGATCCCATAACGGAGCTGAGTATAATCGCGGACAATTTGCCGGGAGGATGTATGGTTCAGTGTGTACGACATTTTGTCTTACCGCGTCTGAAAAAGGACGCTGGCCTGCCGTTTTTCTTTCCGTTGATCATCCATTCCGAGCCCCTCAATTGAGGGGCTTTTTTTTTGCCCAGGCGTCAGGAGATAAACATGGCTAACCCGCTCTATCAAAAACACATCATTTCCATAAACGACCTCAGCCGCGACGACCTCAATCTGGTCCTCGCGACGGCGGCGAAATTAAAAGCCAACCCGCAGCCGGAGCTGTTAAAGCATAAGGTCATCGCCAGCTGCTTCTTTGAGGCGTCAACCCGCACCCGTTTATCCTTTGAAACCTCGATGCACCGCCTGGGCGCCAGCGTGGTAGGTTTCTCTGACAGCAGCAACACGTCGCTTGGCAAAAAAGGCGAAACGCTGGCCGACACCATTTCCGTCATCAGCACTTATGTCGACGCCATCGTGATGCGTCACCCGCAGGAAGGTGCTGCGCGTCTGGCAACGGAGTTCTCCGGTAACGTTCCGGTACTGAACGCCGGCGACGGCTCCAACCAACACCCGACCCAAACGCTGCTGGATCTGTTTACCATTCAGGAAACGCAGGGTCGGCTGGACAATCTGCACATCGCCATGGTGGGCGACCTGAAATATGGCCGCACCGTCCACTCCCTGACCCAGGCGCTGGCGAAGTTTGAAGGTAACCGCTTCTACTTTATCGCCCCGGACGCGCTGGCCATGCCGCAATACATTCTGGATATGCTGAATGAAAAAGGTATTGCCTGGAGCCTGCATGGCACTATCGAAGAGGTGATGGCGGAGGTCGATATCCTCTACATGACCCGCGTACAAAAAGAGCGTCTGGACCCGTCCGAATACGCCAACGTGAAAGCACAGTTTGTTCTGCGCGCCAGCGATCTGGCGGGAGCCAAAGAGAACATGAAGGTGCTGCATCCGCTGCCGCGCATCGATGAGATCACCACCGATGTCGATAAGACGCCGCACGCCTGGTATTTCCAGCAGGCTGGCAACGGCATCTTCGCCCGCCAGGCGTTACTGGCACTGGTACTGAATAGCGAACTGGCACTGTAAGGGAGAAAAAGAGATGACACACGATAACAAACTGCAGGTTGAAGCCATCAAACGTGGCACCGTGATTGACCATATCCCCGCACAGGTTGGTTTTAAGCTGCTGACGCTGTTCAAACTGACGGAAACCGACCAACGTATCACCATCGGTCTGAACCTGCCGTCTGGCGAGATGGGCCGTAAAGACCTGATTAAAATCGAAAATACGTTCCTGACCGACGAGCAGGTAAACCAGCTCTCCCTGTACGCTCCGCAGGCAACGGTAAACCGCATTGACGATTACGACGTGGTGGGTAAATCACGTCCGAGTCTACCTGAGCGTATCGATAACGTGCTGGTTTGCCCGAACAGCAACTGTATCAGCCATGCTGAGCCGGTTTCCTCCAGTTTTGCAGTGAAAAAGCGCGCCGATGACATCGCACTCAAATGCAAATACTGTGAAAAAGAGTTTTCGCATTATGTGGTGCTGGCCAACTAATTAGGGTTGGTTATGAAATCCCGGCTCCCTATAATGAGCGGGAACATTCTATTACCGCTGTAATTCAGGAGAAATCATGAGCAAGACTATCGCGACGGAAAATGCACCAGCAGCAATCGGCCCATACGTTCAGGGTGTTGACCTGGGTAGCATGGTAATCACTTCCGGTCAGATCCCGGTCGATCCGAAAACCGGTGCCGTAGCGGAAGACGTGTCCGCTCAGGCGCGTCAGTCGCTGGAAAACGTAAAAGCTATCGTAGAAGCTGCAGGCCTGAAAGTGGGCGATATCGTAAAAACGACCGTTTTCGTTAAAGACCTGAACGATTTTGCCACCGTCAACGCGACCTACGAAGCGTTCTTCACCGAGCACAACGCGACCTTCCCGGCACGCTCTTGCGTGGAAGTGGCCCGTCTGCCGAAAGACGTGAAAATCGAGATTGAAGCGATCGCCGTTCGTCGCTAAGTCTTATTAGAGAGCCCTGCTCTGGCAGGGTTCCTTAAGTATTGCAGCCTATAACTGAAAAAATCAATTCTCTTCCATTATTCTTTAAGGTGATGGTTTCATTTTCGATTATCCCCACACCCCAATTATATAATTCCATTTCCCCTTTTTGCTGTGATTCTATATTCTCTGAGAAACAGGTTTGTCCTAAAACCCAGTTCAACCTTGAACTATAAATATTAATTTTAAGATCATCATCACTATCATTCTTCATCTTTTCCAATGTATAAACTACCTTATTGTGAATTTTAAAACCAACAATGTTGTTATATCTTTCAACTGAATTAATAGAAAAAATACAGATAAACATTATAATTAGTAAAAAAAATATTTTTATAGTAGCTCGTCTTATAAAAGTCTTCATTGGCCATGTCTCCATAAAAAAGAATAACCAGATGAACCAATGAGCGCTTTATTTTTTCCCTGACACTTAATTACCCCCCATTTCTCTGCGACCAAGGATATATCATTTTCATGTGCAATTTTACGGTAAACGTACCGATAAGGCTGAAATGGATCGTGTAGAGGAGTGTTCATTTCCCTTACAATAATATTCCCAGACGATTTCTCCAAATAAACATATAAACCATGCCAGGATAAATTCTTTGCATAGTGGGTATTTGAATCATCGTTACGGCACCATTGTACAACCAGAAGATAGTGACTTTCACGTACTGGTAACCAGCAAACCGAAATAATATACAGCATATAACAAAAGGCACAAACTAAAGCGAAAGTAAGTATTTTTTCTATGTAAAATAAAGTGCCATGCTCAGTCATACCATTTTACCTCTGACTCAATGGCACCAAAAATATTGTACTCTCTGGCCAGACACTCCTGATGAAACCTCCCCATAAAAGTATCATTCACAGGAACGATACTACCTAAACGAACTCCAGAATTTGCGACACTAACATTCCAGTTATACCTGTCAAAAAACTTAAACTGAAATGTCAAATTATAACTACATAGTCTACTACCATTGCTCATTGTATTTTTATACTTATCTTCGGTAATTTGCACTCGACCTTTGCCCCAGTATTGATAACCTCCTATAGCATAAAACAAGTCTGGATCGCTAGAAATAAAATCATCAGTATTAACATGCGCAGAAGTAAACTCATGCTGACCTGGCGGTAATGTTTTACAAAAACTCTTTGCTGCATCCAATAATTGCACATAATTATCCCTTAACTGGGCTGATTTTCCCATCATATCAGTTAAGTTAATATGTATGTCTTCACCCGTATTTTGCAAATAATGCAGTAAATTTTCTCGTGCAAAAGGATAGCGATACTTTAAATATAAGCTCCCATCAATCAATTGCTCCAGGTAATATTTATAATAATAAAATTGATCTGAAAAATGCCCCGCACTGCACCATTCACCACTTCCAACATCAATACTATATTCAGGTTCCTCTCTCCCCAATATATAAGCGTTCATAATGCCTCCTGAGAATAATTAACATGACAAGATGTTAACATTTATAATCTAGCGTATTCTGTTGGAAGACACTGGCAATGCCATAATTCAGAAAATATTTAGCTGCATTGTGTGAAACACAAAAAAAAAGGGGCATGGAAGCCCGGAATGAATTTAGGTAGGCCCGGTAAGCGCGAGCGCCACCGGGCATTTATCACATCACGCCAAACAGTTTCGGCAAGAACAGCGAAATCGCCGGAATGTACGTCACCAGCATCAGCACCAGGAACAGCACGAGGTAGAACGGCAGCATCGCCTTCACCACCTGCTCTATTTTCTGCTTACTCACCGCACTGGCCACAAACAGCACTGACCCTACCGGCGGCGTAATCAGACCGATCCCTAAGTTCACCAGCATGATCATGCCAAAATGGACCGAATCAATGCCGAGCGCGTTGGTCACCGGCAGCAGAACCGGCGTCAAAATCAGGATCAGCGGCGCCATATCCATCAGCGTACCGATCAGCAACAGCATGATGTTAATGCACATCAGAATGACGTATTTGTTGTCCGAAATACTGGTGAAGGCTTCAGTGATACGCATCGGCAACTGCATATAAGTCATGACGGCGCCGAACGCAGCGGCAAAGCCTATCAGGATCATGACGATCGTGACCGTTTTCACCGTGCGGAACATCAGCTTTGGCAGCTCAGACCATTTATAGTCACGATAGATAAACATGGTGACAAAGAAGGCCCACAGACAGGCAATTGCCGCTGATTCCGTCGCGGTAAAGATACCTGACAGGATACCGCCCATGATGATCACAACCGTCATCAGGCCCCACAGCGTATCGACGAAAATCTTCAGCGCCTGGCGAAACGGCACGCGTTCCCCTTTTGGGTAACCGCGTTTGTGCGCAAACGCCACACACATTACCATCAGACTGAAACTTAACAGCAGGCCCGGCAGGATCCCGGCGATGAATAGCGCGGCAATCGACACCGTCCCGCCTGTTGCCAGCGAGTAAATAACCGAGTTATGGCTGGGCGGTGTGAGGATCGCCTGCACCGAGCCGCTGGCAGTAACCGCTGCGGCAAAATCGCGCGGGTAGCCTTTTTTATCCATCTCCGGGATCATCACCGAACCGATGGACGCGGTATCAGCCACGGACGATCCAGAAATTGCGCCAAAAAAGGTCGATGCCACAATGTTTACCAGCGACAGCCCTCCGCGAATAAAGCCAACAAAAATATAGGCAAAGTTCACCAGCCGCCGCGCAATTCCCCCTTCGGCCATAATAGCCCCGGCCAGAATAAAGAACGGGATCGCCAGCAGCGAAAACTTATTCACCCCACTGGTCAGTTGGATCATCACCGCTTCCAGTGGGATATCAATGTACCAGGCCCCAATGATGGCGCTAATACCAACCGCGTACGCTACCGGTACCCCAATCGCCAGCATAATGCCGAGCGTAAAGACGAGAATAAATGCATCCATCTGCTTTCCTTTCTGAAATGGGGGCGGTAACTAGCTGGTCGAACCCAGCATGACAACGGGACGTTGGTACTGCGGACCACGGAAAATCTTTTCCGCGATAAATAGCAGCGTTATGGCAGAGCCAATCGGCAATGGGAGGTAGTTTTGCCCGGCGCTTAAAAGCGGGAATTCCGCCACGGGCTGGTCCCACAGTTCAAGACAGAGATTGGTTCCGTACCAGAGGATAAACAGGCTTATCGCCACCAGCATAACGTCTGCGATTATCGAGCAATAACGACGGGAAGCATCACCCAGACGATCAATCACCATGCTCACTGCGATATGCGAACCTGCGCGATAGCTCACCGCCGCACCAATAAAGGTGAATGTCACCATACAGAGAATGGCGACGGGCTCAGGCCATGACAGAGCGTTATTCAGAACATAACGCGCGAATATGCCAATAGGGATAATGGCAACCATGACTAATAATGCGATACCGGCAATCCACATTGATACCCGATAAAGAAAATCCATTACCGATGAATAGCATTCACCCATAATCATCACCTCGAATTAATCAAAAGATTCAGGCGGAGGGTTGATATCCTCCACCTGATGAATTACTTCACATCCTGAATCCGTTTGATCAAATCCTGGTGGTCTTTACCGTAATTATCCCGCACTGACTGCGTGGCTTTATAGAAATAGTCCGTATCAATATCGTGGAACTGAACGCCATTGGCTTTCATGGTCTCCAGCGATTTCGCATTATAATCCTGCCAAAGTTTGCGTTGCTCTACCTGGGCTTCTTTAGCGAGCTTAATAATGAGATCCTGGTCTTCTTTTTTCAACTTATCCCATTTAGCTTTCGAGAACAGAAAAAGCTCAGGAATAATAAAATGTTTGCTCCAGGTATAGTTTTTCACGACCGGCAAATAGTTATGCGCAACAAACGTTGGCGGATTATTCTCCGTACCATCAATAACGCCGGTCTGCATGCCGCTAAAGACTTCACTGACGCCCATCACAACGGAGTTAGCGCCCATCGCTTTCAGGGTATCCAGCGCTATCGGACTCCCTTGAACACGGATTTTCATGCCGTGTAAATCTTCCGGTTTCACCACCGGATTTTTGGTGATCAGGTTGCGCGTTCCGGCATCCATCCAGCCGAGGAACACCAGCCGCGATTTGCTGTTTGCCGTCAGGCGGTCGCCAATCTCCTGACCAATCATGCCGTCGAGAACCTTATGCAGATGGTCTTCATCACGAAAGATATACGGCAGGGTAAAGACGTTAATTTCAGGGAGAATGGCGGCAACCGGCGTCATTGAAACGCGAATAATATCGATAGCGCCTAATTGCGCCTGTTCAATCATCTGTTTTTCGTCACCTAACACGCCACCGGGAAAGGTTTTAATCTCCAGACGACCGTCGGTGGCGGCACTCAGTTTTTCCCCCATATGTTTGACGGCGACAACGTTCGGGTAATCAGCCGGATGCACATCTGCGGCGCGAAAGGTTTGTGCCAGCGTTGCATGACTCGCTAGTAATACCGACGCGCCAATACACAGACTTAACAGGTTTCTTGTCAGTTTCATTTGTCCTTCTCCAGAAGTTCATAATATCCATTAACAGGAATAGCTTGCAGAGCAAATGACTGCCGGAATTAAAAATGGGCAGCGTGAAACTTTCTTAACGATGTTACCTGTGCAGACTAACTGGTGTAACAACTTATTTCGATGACTGTGTTCACAAAAAATCACAGACGCTCATTATTTTTAGCACACTGTTTCATTTTTGCAATGCAGATCGTTTTATTGATAAAAAAGCAACGCAAAGAAGGCAATTTGATACTAATTACCGCGTGAGCATTTCAATAAAAATAAAACACCAATATTTCGAGGGAATATCTTTCGAATGAAAAAGTGAAATGCAGGATGGTATTAACACCATCCTGCAGAAGAGAAGTTGAGGATTACTGCCAGCCGTAGCGGCGGCTATAAAAACCTTTCACAAGCTGAGTTAATGTCATGTAACCCGCCAGAATCGCAACCAGCCACGGGAAGTAGCTCAGCGGCAGCGCCTGCAATTGCAGATAGCTGGCCAGCGGTGAGAACGGCAACGCAATGCCCACCACCATCACGACCAGCGTCATCAGCATCAGCGGCCATGCGGCGCGGCTTTGGATGAACGGCACGCGACGGGTACGGATCATATGCACAATCAGCGTTTGCGACAGCAGACCCACCACGAACCAGCCCGACTGGAACAATGTCTGATGTTCAGGCGTATTGGCATGGAAGACGAACCACATCAGGCAAAAAGTCAGAATATCGAAGATCGAGCTGATCGGTCCAAAGAAGATCATAAAGCGGCCCAACTCGGCGGGATTCCAGCGCTGCGGCTTTTTGATCTGCTCTTCGTCGACGTTATCAAACGGAATCGCCACCTGGGATACATCGTACAGCAGGTTCTGAATCAGTAAGTGCAGCGGCAGCATCGGCAGGAACGGTAAAAAGGCGCTCGCCACCAGCACGCTAAACACATTACCGAAGTTAGAACTGGCCGTCATTTTGATGTACTTCAGCATGTTAGAGAAGGTACGGCGTCCTTCGATCACCCCTTCTTCCAGCACCATCAGGCTCTTTTCCAGCAGAATGATATCTGCCGCTTCACGGGCAATATCAACCGCACCATCAACGGAGATACCAATGTCCGCCGCGCGCAGCGCCGGGGCGTCGTTAATGCCATCGCCCATAAAGCCGACCACATGACCTTCACGCTTGAGCAGTGTGACAATGCGCTCTTTGTGCATTGGCGTCAGGCGGGCAAACAACGTGGTGCGCTGGGCAAGTCGGGCCAGCTCGTCGTCGCTTAACCCTTCAATGCTGCTGCCGATCACCACGTCGCCCGCATCCAGCCCCACTTCATGGCACACTTTTGCCGCCACCAGCTCGCTATCGCCCGTCAGAATTTTCACCGTAATACCGCTGGCTTTCAGCGCTTTCAGCGCCGGGGCGGTCGTTTCTTTCGGCGGATCGAGGAACGCGATATACCCTTCGAGGATCAGATCGGATTCATCAATACGCTGATAGTCCCCTTCACGCGCAGGCAGGCATTTGGTTGCCACCGCCACCACACGCAACCCCTGACGATTCAGCGTATCGGTAACGCGTTTCACCCGACGCAGCATGTTGTCATCTAACGGGACAATCTCACCGTTATGGCGCACCTGGGTGCAAACGCTGAGGATCTCCTGCAGCGCGCCTTTACATACCAGTTGGTGCACATCGGTTTCTTCAGCGACCACCACCGACATGCGGCGGCGTTCGAAATCAAACGGGATCTCATCGATTTTTTGCCAACGGGTAGAGAGCCGGCGGGCGGATTCTTCGTCCACGCCTTCCAGCACTGCCGTATCCAGCAGATTCTTCAGCCCGGTCTGATAGTGGCTGTTCAGCCACGCGGAATGCAGGACATGTTCGCTGGGCTTGCCGGAGATATCGGTATGATTCTCCAGCACTATTTTATCTTGTGTCAGCGTGCCGGTTTTATCGGTACACAGAATATCCATCGCGCCAAAGTTCTGGATGGCGTCGAGGTGTTTGACGATGACCTTCTGTTTTGACAGCTTCACCGCCCCACGCGCCAGCGTTGAGGTGACGATCATTGGTAGCATTTCCGGCGTCAGCCCCACCGCCACAGACAGGGCAAACAGCGCCGCTTCCCACCAGTCACCTTTGGTGTAGCCATTGATGATAAGCACGATGGGCGCCATCACCAGCATAAAGCGGATCAGCAGCATGCTGACGCGGCTGATCCCTTTCTGGAAGGCATTCTGCTCGCTTTCCTGCTCGCTAACACGGCCCGCCAGTTGCCCGAACCAGGTATTGGCTCCGGTCGCAATGACGATAGCCTGTGCCGTTCCGCTCACCACGTTAGTGCCCATAAAGCACAGGGTATCGCATTCCAGCGGGTTGCTTTGCTGCGGGTCGCGGCTGGTGGCGACTTTCTCCACCGGCAACGATTCGCCGGTCAGTGAAGCCTGGGCCACGAACAGATCGCGCGCCTGCACCACGCGCAGATCGGCTGGGATCATATCCCCTGCTGCCAGCTTAATAATATCGCCAGGCACCAGCTGGTCGATCGGCAGTTCAACCCAGCCGTTCTCCCCTTTCTCGTTGATGACGCGCAGCACCGTAGCAGTGTTGCTGACCATCGCTTTCAACGCATCCGCCGCTTTGGTGGAACGCGCTTCCTGGACAAAATTCAGCAGCGTGGAGATGACAACCATCAAGGCGATAACGCCCGCGGCAAACAGATCCTCGGTGGCATAAGAAATGCCGCCTAAAATAGTCAGCAGAATATTAAACGGGTTGCGGTAGCAGACCCACAGGTGTACCCACCATGGCGACGGCTTCTGCGCCGGTAGCTGGTTCTCGCCATGTAACTCGCGAGCGTTTTCCACTTCTGCGGCGTTCAATCCTTCCGGGTGCGCGCCAAACGTTTTCCACAGCGCTTCTTCGTCCATCAGCGCCATTTTCAGGCAATGTTCGCTCAGCGAAGGCGGGATCGGCGTGCTGGCGACGGTCTGCGCATTGGGTAGCGGATCGCGATGCACCAGACGATGCGGTAAATGGCGGTTTAGCCGGGCAAACAGCTGGCGAGTAATATTTTTGAACATAGGCAGTCCCTCTGCACCAGTATAAGCGGGCGCAGTAAATCCTTCAGGCGTGGCAAAGCCTTGCCTGGTGGCAATTTTAAAATCACAACAGGGACGTCAGAACGTCACTGTCTTACAGCTCCGGTAAGACAGTGAAAACAGGCTTACCGGAGAGGGGGGGTTCTCCATTTAGGGAGAGGGGTGGGATCGGGATCCATATAGCCTCCGGTAAGTGAATGATAAGCGCTGCGGATTATACGCAGAAAACCATAAGGTTTGTGACAATTATGGCGGTATGATACAGCATGGAAACTAAACCAAACGTATACACATCGCCTGAAGGGTGAACGGTTTAAAGCAGACTTTCCCCATTGCACTCCACATGGGTAAAGTTACTCTCTTTGATATAACTGAAAAAGTGCGCAACGGGAAAACAGGATGCAAAATCGGCTGACTATTAAAGACATCGCCCGCTTAAGCGGTGTGGGGAAATCAACGGTTTCCCGTGTGCTCAACAACGAAAGCGGCGTTAGCGAACGCACCCGTGAACGTGTTGAAGCAGTGATGAATCAGCACGGTTTCTCCCCTTCCCGCTCCGCACGTGCCATGCGTGGGCAAAGCGACAAAGTCGTGGCGATTATCGTCACGCGTCTGGACTCACTTTCGGAAAATCTCGCCGTGCAGACCATGCTACCCGCCTTTTATGAGCAGGGTTATGATCCGATTATGATGGAAAGCCAGTTCTCACCTGAACTGGTAGAAGAACATCTGGGAATGCTCAAACGTCGCAACATTGATGGCGTCGTGTTGTTTGGTTTTACCGGCGTAACGGAAACCATGCTCACCTCCTGGCAGGACTCTCTGGTTCTGCTGGCCAGGGATGCCAAAGGCTTTGCCTCCGTCTGTTATGACGACGAAGGCGCCATTCATACCCTGATGCAGCGTCTGTACGATCGCGAACATCGTCATATCAGTTTCCTTGGCGTCCCCCATAGCGACGTGACCACCGGTAAGCGCCGTCATGAGGCCTACCTGACCTTCTGCAAGAAACATAAGCTGCATCCTGTCGCTGCTCTGCCTGGTCTGGCCATGAAACAGGGCTATGAGCATGCCGCCGATGTCATTACGCCGGAAACAACTGCGTTAGTCTGTGCGACGGACACGCTTGCCCTTGGCGTCAGCAAATATCTGCAGGAACAGCGAATCGACAACCTGCAACTGGCAAGCGTCGGTAATACGCCGCTGATGAAATTCCTCCATCCGGAGATCATCACCGTCGATCCCGGCTACGCTGAAGCCGGACGGCAAGCGGCCTCGCAGCTGATCGAACAGATCAACGGCCGCAGCGAACTGCGGCAAATCGTCATCCCCGCCACCCTCTCCTGATCGCTTTCTGAGCACTAATTTGTGATCTTCACTGCGTTTCGGGAACGTTCCCATTTTTAAATATTCACCGACGATATACTCTGGCACCAACAACGAGACATCTGCCGGATGACGTCGCAAAAGCGTCTAATCCGACCTACGGGGAACACACGTCATCATGAGCAAAGTAAAACAAGCGGATATCGACCGGCTGATTGAGCTGGTAGGCGGGCGCGACAATATCGCCACGGTGAGTCACTGCATTACGCGCCTGCGTTTTGTGTTGAATCAACCCGCGAATGCCAGACCCAAAGAGATCGAACAGCTACCGATGGTCAAAGGCTGCTTCACCAACGCCGGGCAGTTTCAGGTAGTGATTGGCACCGAGGTGGGCGATTACTACAAAGCGCTGCTGGCGACAACCGGACAGGCCAGCGCCGACAAAGAGCAGGCGAAAAAAGCGGCGCGGCAGAATATGAAATGGCACGAACAGCTGATTTCTCATTTTGCGGAGATCTTCTTCCCGTTGCTGCCCGCGCTAATTAGCGGCGGTTTGATCTTAGGTTTCCGTAACGTAATCGGCGATCTGCCCATGAGCAACGGCCAGACGCTGGCGCAGATGCATCCTTCGCTGAAAACCCTTTACGACTTCCTGTGGCTGATTGGCGAGGCGATCTTCTTCTATCTGCCGGTCGGGATCTGCTGGTCGGCAGTGAAAAAAATGGGCGGTACGCCGATCCTCGGTATTGTGCTGGGCGTAACCCTGGTTTCACCGCAACTGATGAACGCCTATTTGCTCGGTCAGCAAGTGCCGGAGGTGTGGAACTTCGGTCTGTTCAGCATTGAGAAAGTGGGCTACCAGGCGCAGGTTATTCCGGCGTTGCTGGCCGGGCTGGCGCTCGGGTTTATTGAAACGCGCATGAAGCGCATCGTGCCGGATTATCTGTATCTGGTGATCGTCCCGGTGTGCTCGCTGATCCTTGCGGTATTCCTTGCGCACGCCTTTATCGGTCCGTTTGGCCGCATGATCGGCGATGGTGTCGCGTTTGCGGTCCGTCATCTGCTGACCGGTAGTTTTGCCCCGATCGGCGCGGCGTTGTTCGGCTTCCTGTACGCCCCGCTGGTGATCACCGGCGTGCATCAGACTACGCTTGCCATCGACATGCAGATGATTCAGAGCATGGGCGGCACGCCGGTATGGCCGCTGATCGCGCTGTCGAATATCGCTCAGGCCTCTGCGGTGGTGGGCATCATTATCTCCAGTCGCAAACACAACGAACGTGAAATCTCAGTCCCTGCAGCCATCTCCGCGTATCTCGGGGTCACTGAACCGGCAATGTACGGCATCAACCTGAAATACCGCTTCCCGATGCTGTGCGCGATGATCGGCTCCGGTCTCGCCGGACTGCTGTGCGGCCTGAACGGAGTGCTGGCAAACGGGATTGGCGTCGGCGGTTTGCCGGGCATCCTCTCCATCCAGCCGACCTACTGGCAGGTATTTGGCATGGCGATGGTCATTGCGATTGTTATCCCAATGATACTGACCTCATTTGTTTACCAGCGTAAATACCGTCTGGGCACATTACAAATTATCTAACTTTTCTTCGGGGCGCAGTTGCGCCCCAGCGTATTTCCAGGAAACAACCATGACTATTCCACACTGGTGGCAAAACGGCGTTATCTATCAGGTTTACCCCAAGAGTTTTCAGGACACCACCGGCAGCGGCACCGGCGATTTACGCGGCGTGACCCAGCGTCTCTACTATCTGCAAAAGCTGGGTGTCGATGCCATCTGGCTGACGCCGTTCTATATTTCGCCGCAGGTTGATAACGGCTACGACGTCGCGGATTACCTGTCTGTCGATCCGGCCTACGGTACGCTGGAAGATTTTGACGAACTGGTGGCGCAGGCGAAAGCGCGCGGTATCCGTATTATTCTCGATATGGTGTTTAACCACACCTCAACCCAGCATGCGTGGTTTCGTGAGGCGCTGGATAAAGACAGCCCGTATCGCCAGTTTTATCTCTGGCGTGACGGTACGCCAGACAGTACACCGAACAACTGGCGTTCCAAATTTGGCGGCAGCGCCTGGGGCTGGCACGCCGCAAGCGAGCAGTATTATCTGCACCTCTTTGCTCCTGAACAGGCAGACCTGAACTGGGAGAACCCGGCGGTACGCGCCGAGCTGAAAAAAGTGTGCGAATTCTGGGCCGATCGCGGCGTGGACGGATTGCGCCTCGACGTGGTGAATCTTATCTCTAAAGATCAGAGCTTCCCGAACGATCCCGACGGCGATGGACGCCGTTTTTATACCGATGGCCCGCGCGCGCATGCGTTTTTACGCGAGATGAACCGCGACGTCTTCACGCCACGCGGCCTGATGACGGTGGGAGAGATGTCTTCCACCACACTGGAAAACTGCCAGCAGTATGCCGCACTCGATGGCAGCGAACTGTCGATGACCTTTAACTTTCACCACCTGAAAGTGGATTACCCCAACGGTGAGAAGTGGACGTTAGCCAAACCCGACTATGTGGCGCTGAAAACCCTGTTCCGCCACTGGCAGCAGGGCATGCACAATCAGGCCTGGAACGCGCTGTTCTGGTGTAACCACGATCAGCCGCGCATCGTGTCGCGTTTTGGCGATGAAGGTAAATACCGCATTCCGTCGGCCAAAATGCTGGCGATGGTGCTGCACGGCATGCAGGGCACGCCCTATATCTACCAGGGTGAAGAGATCGGCATGACCAATCCGCACTTCAGCCAGATTACCGATTATCGCGATGTGGAAAGCCATAACATGTTTGCCGAACTGAACGGTCAGGGGCGAGATGCCAACGAATTGCTGGCGATCCTCGCCAGTAAATCCCGCGATAACAGCCGCACGCCGATGCAGTGGGATGCCAGCCAACACGCGGGCTTCACCAAGGGCGAGCCGTGGATCAATCTGTGTGACAACGCGGCGGAGATCAACGTGGCGGCAGCGCTGAACGATACCGACTCGGTGTTCTATGCCTATCAGAGGCTGATCGCACTGCGCAAAACGGAGCCGGTGATCACCTGGGGCGACTATCAGGATCTGTTACCGGACAGCCCGCATCTGTGGTGCTATCAGCGCGAGTGGCAAGGGCAGCGACTGCTGGTCATTGCCAATCTGAGCGATACCTTCCAACGCTGGCAGCCGCCCCATACCGGGGGAAACTGGCAGGTGCTGATGCACAACTATGCCGAGGTCGCCAGCCAACCCGCAGACATGACGCTACGTCCTTTCGAAGCCGTCTGGTGGGTGCAAAAATAGCTTGCAATTGGTTTTGAGCCCGGTACGTATAGCGCTATCGGGCTTCAATGCTGACACTGCATTTACCTTCCTGTTTTTGTTGAATAATTAATCAGATTTTTCTTGCCACAATTTACAATCGCTGTACTGCCCGTCATCTGTACGCTCCGATTTTTACTTTGCGCTACATCAAATAAATCGTAAACATCCTTGATGCAAATCACTACATATAGAACTTAAAATGCACGCCGACCCAATATGTTGTATTAATCGACTACAATTGCTACAACTACAGTGCACCGCTTTACGGTGGAATTGTGGATAAAGTGGGTCAGGATTGCGGGAAGTCATTGGCCTGATAGATGAATAAACCCATAACCGCTTCCCCAACCTCTGTGGATAACCTGTTCTTATAAATATGGAGTGATCATGACACCGCATGTGATGAAACGAGATGGCTGTAAAGTGCCGTTTAAATCAGAGCGCATCAAAGAAGCCATTCTGCGTGCAGCTAAAGCAGCGGGAGTCGATGACGCAGATTACTGTGCCACCGTCGCAGAAGTCGTTAGCAGTCAGATGAATGAGCGCAGCCAGGTCGATATCAACGAGATCCAGACCGCGGTAGAAAACCAACTGATGTCTGGTCCGTACAAACAACTCGCCCGTGCGTACATCGAATATCGCCACGACCGTGATATCCAGCGTGAAAAACGTGGCCGTCTGAACCAGGAAATTCGTGGTCTGGTTGAGCAAACCAACTCTGCTCTGCTGAATGAAAATGCCAACAAAGACAGCAAAGTGATCCCGACCCAGCGTGACCTGCTGGCCGGTATCGTCGCCAAACACTATGCACGTCAGCACCTGCTGCCGCGTGATGTCGTCCAGGCACATGAGCGTGGTGATATTCACTATCACGACCTCGATTACTCGCCGTTCTTCCCGATGTTTAACTGCATGCTGATCGACCTGAAAGGCATGCTGACGCAGGGCTTTAAGATGGGTAACGCGGAGATTGAGCCGCCAAAATCCATCTCGACCGCGACCGCCGTCACTGCACAAATCATCGCGCAGGTTGCCAGCCACATTTATGGCGGCACCACCATTAACCGTATTGACGAAGTTCTCGCGCCGTTCGTCACCGAGAGCTTTAATAAGCACCGTAAAACCGCTGAAGAGTGGCAGATCCCGGATGCCGACGGCTATGCGCATTCTCGTACCGAGAAAGAGTGCTATGACGCATTCCAGTCCCTTGAGTATGAAGTGAATACCCTGCATACCGCCAACGGTCAGACGCCATTCGTCACCTTTGGTTTTGGCCTGGGAACCAGCTGGGAATCACGTTTGATTCAGCAATCCATTCTGCGTAACCGCATCGCGGGACTGGGTAAAAACCGTAAAACAGCCGTCTTCCCGAAACTGGTGTTCGCCATTCGTGACGGTCTGAACCACAAGTTCGGCGATCCAAACTACGACATCAAACAGCTGGCGCTGGAGTGCGCAAGCAAGCGTATGTATCCGGACATCCTGAACTACGATCAGGTAGTGAAAGTCACCGGTTCATTCAAAACCCCAATGGGCTGCCGTAGTTTCCTCGGTGTCTGGGAAAACGAGAACGGCGAACAGATTCACGACGGGCGTAACAACCTCGGCGTTATCAGCCTCAACCTGCCGCGTATCGCGCTGGAAGCACACGGCGATGAAGCCACCTTCTGGAAACTACTCGACGATCGCCTGGTGCTGGCGCGTAAAGCGCTGATGACCCGCATTGCGCGTCTGGAAGGTGTGAAAGCCCGCGTTGCGCCAATCCTGTATATGGAAGGCGCCTGCGGCGTGCGTCTGAAAGCGGACGATGATGTGTCTGAAATCTTTAAAAATGGTCGCGCATCCATCTCTCTGGGTTACATCGGCATTCATGAAACCATTAACGCGCTGTTTGGTGACAAACATCTGTACGACAGCGAGGAGCTGCGCGCCAAGGGTATCGCCATTGTGGAACGTCTGCGTCAGGCGGTCGACCAGTGGAAAGACGAGACCGGCTACGGCTTCAGCCTGTACAGCACGCCGAGCGAAAACCTGTGCGACCGTTTCTGCCGTCTTGATACCGCCGAGTTTGGTGTGGTGCCAGGCGTTACCGACAAAGGTTACTACACCAACAGCTTCCACCTCGACGTGGAGAAAAAGGTTAACCCGTACGACAAAATCGATTTCGAAGCGCCGTACCCGCCGCTGGCAAGCGGAGGCTTCATTTGCTACGGCGAATACCCGAATATTCAGCACAACCTGAAAGCGCTGGAAGACGTGTGGGATTACAGCTACCAGCACGTGCCGTATTACGGGACCAACACGCCAATCGATGAATGCTACGAGTGTGGCTTTACCGGTGAGTTCGAATGCACCAGCAAAGGCTTCACCTGCCCGAAATGTGGTAACCACGACGCCGCGCGCGTGTCGGTCACCCGCCGCGTCTGCGGTTATTTAGGCAGCCCGGACGCCCGTCCGTTTAACGCCGGTAAGCAGGAAGAAGTGAAACGCCGCGTTAAGCATTTGGGTAACGGGCAGATAGGTTAATCCGCTGTTACGTTAATGCCCGGTGGCGCTGCGCTTACCGGGCCTACGGACCGCACTCTTATTGTAGGCCGGGTAAGCGCAGCGCCACCCGGCATGGTTACAAGCTATGAACTTTCACCAATACTATCCCGTCGACATCGTTAACGGCCCCGGCACCCGCTGCACGCTGTTTGTGTCCGGGTGCGTGCATGAATGCCCCGGCTGCTATAACAAAAGCACCTGGCGGCTCAATTCCGGCCAGCCGTTTAGCAAAGAGATGGAAGACAAGATCATTGCCGATCTGAACGATACGCGAATCAAGCGTCAGGGGATCTCGCTCTCCGGTGGCGATCCGCTGCATCCGCAAAACGTGCCGGATATCCTGAAACTGGTACAGCGCGTTCGCGCTGAGTGCCCCGGCAAAGATATCTGGGTGTGGACTGGCTACAAGCTCGATGAACTCAACGCCGCGCAAATGCAGGTGGTCGATCTCATCAACGTGCTGGTCGATGGCAAATACGTGCAGGATCTCAAAGACCCGGCGCTAATCTGGCGCGGCAGCAGCAACCAGGTCGTACATCATTTGCGTTGATCGCTAAAGCCGTTTGTTTGCATCGAGATAAACGGCCGAATGTTCTCGCTTGCCGACCGCGACAACAAACACGGTCACAACCTCATCCCGAACCTGGTACACCAGACGATAGCCGGACGATTTAAGCTTAATTTTATAGCAATCTGGAAGACCGTTTAAACGGGCAGAGTCAATTCTGGGGTTCAACAACACGTCGGCCAACTTCTTCTTAAACTGAGCCTTCACCGTATCACCCAGTTTATGCCACTCTTTTAAGGCTCTCGGGTCGAATTCCAGTTCATAAGTCATCCAGACTAACCTTGATTCCTTTTTGCGGGCTGGCCAGCCTCTCCCGGACTGTCTGAATCAGTGTATCTTCGCTGTCGCTAACGGTGACGGTTTTCACTGGCATGCGCCCCGTTTCCGCGACGTACTGAAACAGTAATCGCACAGCTTCCGTTGGAGTAATGTTCAGTTTTTCCAGCACGGCATAAGCCTCATTTTTGAGTTTGTCATCCAGACGGACGTTCAGCGTGGCCATTATGCCTCCAGTAGAATCGAATGTGTAATGCAGTTTAGCATTACATACGCATTACATCGAATTCTGGATAACGCCTCTCAAAAACGACTGACACACTCCATGGCGACGGTTTTGAACTCGGTGAAATTCCGGCATGCGCAGAGCCGCGTCATGGCGCGTTCACGCAGGAAGGTGACGAAAATATCGTAGATCGCCATCGCTTCTTCGTACTCGCTTTTACTAATGGCGAGCAGGAAGATCACGTGCGCGGTTTCATCGCCCCAGGCAATACCCTGCGGGGCGAGGATGGTGTAGACCACCGTTTTCTTTGCCAGCAGACCGAGGGCGTGCGGCAGCGCGATGCCATCACCCAGCATAGTGCTGACGATGGCCTCACGTTCAACCACCGAATCAAGAAACTCCGCGTCGACAAAACCTTCATCCTGCAACTGATGGCATAACGTTTTGAACAGCGTCTGCTGATCCATGGTGCCGTCGATCACGCGAAAATGGGCGGCATCGAAAAATTTATTCAGCATCCACGGGCGGGTTCTGTCCACCAGCACCAGCTTGCCAATTTGCTCCAGTTGATAATCGGTCGGAAACGGCGCAATCATCGCTACGGGCTTATCTTTTTCACCGATCCGCGCGGTAGAGATAACAAAATCTTCGCTGATGCTTTCCCGCTGTTCGTAGTCGCGCAGCGTGACGGTATCGACGATCTCTATCTGCGGATACTTACGCGCCAGCACCGCTTCAATCATCCGCGCCATCGCATTTCCGGCATCGCATACCAGCAGAACTTTCGGCTGTCTCTGGTAACCAATGTTGTAACTACGTTCCAGCCCCACGCCAATATGCAGGACCAGAAAGCCAATCTCATTTTCACTGATGGTATACGGCGTATATTTCCCCCATCCCGAGACGGCGGCCAGCGTCATATCCCATGCCATCGGGTAGTGCTGTTTAATATTTTCCAGCAACGGATTAGGGATCATTATCTGGTAACGCACGCGGGTGATCATCGTCTTAATATGCGTCAGCAGGTCAGCATGCAACTGTTTGTCATTCAACAGGTTGTAGTTGTACTGGGTGTTGATAAAACGCAGGATGTAATTGACCAACGCTTCATCATCATCCGCATTGATAGCACTGGGCGCGATCTCTTGTACCTGGCGGGCAGCAATATGCACCTGTAGCCAGTTTTCTTCGGAAACGGAAAGCGGTTTGTCTGCCAGCCGGTGCAGGACCGCAGCAATCTCACGCGCGGCCAGGCACACCGCCTGTTCAGTTTCTTCAGCAGCAAACTCCGGCAATGGATACCCTTCACTAATCCGCCGTATCGCCACCGCGCAGTACAAGCGTAAAAACAGCTCGCCCTCGTCGGTCAAACGAATATGAAAACGAGCAAAAATATCCTGTAAAACGGGCTGTAGCTGCTCAGGGATCCCGGCATTCAGCGCCTCCTGCATCACTAACGGGTGCTGCGGATCCTGCTGTGCCAGCGTCCACAACAGATCGGTCAAACAGGCGCGGATCGCCATCTCGCTGCCAAACAATTTCATGCCGTGACGGGGGCGCGTTTCCAGCGTCAGACGATAACGTTGCAAGTGTTCACGGACTTCGGCCATATCGTTTTGCAGCGTCGCACGACTGATAAACCATTCATCAGCTAAATCTTCAAGCTTTAGCGAAAAGGCCGACGTCAGAAAACGGACCACCAGCCAGTGTACCCGCTCCTGGCTGGTTCGCGGGATGCGCAGCAACGTTTCAGGCTGCTGCGTTTGCAGAGAGTGATAACTTGCCGGGTCGTCAATTTTGAGCTGATAACCGCTGCCCCGGCTGAGGACAAACTGCGCGCCGTACTGAGTAAGCAGCGCGTTTAGCGCAGTGATATCCGCCCGTACGGTGCGTGTGGAAACCGACAACCGCTGCGCCAGCTCGTCCTGTGGAAGCGCTTCGTTTTGCAACATATCAAACAGCTGTGCTAAACGTTGGTTGGGGAATCGCACGTCAGTCTCCTCATCTGTCAGTTAGCCTATGCAAGCCCGGGTCATCGCCATCAGTTGGCGCACGTCGTCCGGGCGGGTGTTACCACTCACCTTATCAATAATCGAACTATAGATGTGAGGAATGATTTTGCTCACTCCGGCATCCAGGGCGATCTGCAGGATTTCAGTAAAATTATCCAGATCGATACCCCCGGTAGGCTCCAGCCAGAAGTCATGCCGGGCACAGGCCTGCGCGACGGCGATGTACTCGTCACGGCATTTCAGGCCGCCCATCGGGAAGTATTTAATCGAGCTACCGCCCATATCTTTGAGCAGCGCAATTGCGGTTTCTACCGGCACAATGCCGTCCGGCGTCTGGCTGCTCAGCGGACCGGTGGAGATTTTCACCATCCCCGGCGTACCCGTTGGCGAGACCAGACCGTTGACTACCGTCTCCTGCTGGCCCAACAGCGCCCGACTGGTCGCCACGCCGGTAAAGACCTGATTAACATGCTGCGGCTGTACCTGACGGGAGATCTCACTGACCATCGCCGACTGGTTTGGATCGCCCGCTCCCAACCCCACTGAAAGCGCATTGTCGATAAGCGCTGCGTATTCACGCATATCCGCGACCGCGCTTGCGACATCCGGGTAATTTTTTGACAACACGCCGACCAGCACGTGTCCTTCCGCCGCCGCGTAAATATCCCGCGCATTTTCTTTGGAGCCTGCCAGCACGTTCAGGCAGACGCGGTCGCGATAAAAGTTAGGGGTCAGTTTCATGCGTTTTTCTCCTGCGAAATCACTTCACCAATTCGACGGGCCACAATTTCCAGCTGCGCGCGATCCACGCTGCGCACATCGGCTTCGATAATGCCTTCGTTGGCTTTGTACCCACGGAAGTAAATCGCGTACTCGCCGTGTTTCAGGGCTTCAACCAGTTCGCCCGTGGCGATACCAGTTACCGCTTCGTCAAACTTAATTTCGGTACGGGCGATGTCGCGCCCTGCGCTGTCCCACACCACGCGGGCGCTGACGCCATTAAAGGAATTTAGCGCATTAATGAACGGCGTCATTTTCTCGACCATCTCCGCACCGCTCTCTTTCTGCGCGTTCAGATACAGTTCGATAGCGCAGGTCAGGCCAAGAATCCCCTCTTTGCCCACCTTCATCGCCCGGCCGATCCCCGCCGTCTGGCGTTTCACCCACTCAACATACTGGGTTTTGCCAATCACCAGTCCACTGGTTGGCCCTTCAATCGCCTTTGCGCCGCTATAAATCACCAGATCCGCACCAAGGCGGTAGTAGCACTGCAAATCTTCTTCCGCCGCCGCATCCACGATCAGCGGCAGGTTATGCGTGCGCGCCACCACCGCGGCCTGCTCCACGCTGAGCATGCTTTTCTGTACGCAGTGGTGAGATTTGATATACAGAATCGCCGCCGTGCGCGGTGTAATGGCTGCCGCCAGCTGTGCCGCGGAACATTCATTGGCATAGCCCGCTTCCACCAGCTTGCCGCCGCCGAGCGCCACCATAGTGCCTACCGGTGCGCCAAAGTTGACGTTGTGGCCTCTGGGCAGCACGATTTCGTTGTTCTCGATGGGCGTAACGTGCAGATTTTCCAGCAGCCAGTCGCTGTCTTTCACCAGCACCGCAGCCACCGACTGGGCGATTCCAGCCGATGCGCAGGAGACGACGGTCGCCCCTTCCACTTCCAGCAATTTCGCGATGTAGTCGCCGGTTTTATTGACCAGATCTTTCATTTCGAAGTACTGATTCATCCCCGCCATCGCCGCTTCAACCACTTCTGGTCGCGGCGTGGAAACGCCGAGCGCCGTCATGCGGCCTGATGTGTTAATCACCTGTTTTAAATTGTATTTCTCAAAAATCGAAGGCATGTTCCGCGCTCCCTTGTTCGGTCATATAGCCCTTGCCCGCACGTATTGCGGCAAGCGGCACCAGCATTTGTTCAGCCTGCAGGCTGTCGTTTTCAGCATCTACCAGCACGGTTGGCTGGCGCTTAAGCGTAAAGAGGGTTAAATCGGCATCCAGACCAACCTGCAGTCGCCCTTTCTGTTTCAGACGCAGGCCGTCAGCGGCATTGGCGGTCACGCACTCAATGACCTGTGGGAGCGACATCCCCATGGCGAGAAATTTCGACATCACATTCGCCAGGGAATACACCGGACCGCTGATACGGTTGCGGCAATAAATATCGGAACTGATGGTGTGTGGCAAAATCCCCAGTTCAATAGCGCGTTTTGCCACCGCAAAGCTCAGGCTGGCGGTGCCATGCCCAACGTCCAGACGCACGCCGCGTGAAATCGCCCGCATCACTGACGCCCGCAGCTCGCCTTGCGGCGTCAGAATGCGATTCGGCTTACCGTTGTAACAGTGGGTAATGATGTCACCCGCGCTCAGGCGCTCGGCGATCTCATCCAGGTCCGGCGGGTTGTTACCGATGTGCACCATCAGCGGCAGGTCACCGTTCTGCGTTTGCATCGCTTTGGCGCGATCCAGCGGCGTGATGCCATTTTCACCGACCACGCTGCTGCTCATGCGTGCCTTCAGGCCGACAATAAAATCAGGGTGGCGTTTCACCGCCTGGCGCACCGCATCGGCGTCAATATTGGCCATGTTAGCCAGCTCGTTCTGGGCGATAAGCCCAACGCGGGAGATGTTCAGCAGCGCATACACTTCCGTCACCGCTTCCCGGGTCAGGGTGTAAAAATCGTCGATATCATCCGCCCCGGTACTGCCCGCATCCACCACCGTGGTAACGCCGGTCGCAATACCGACGCTATCCGGCTGGTCGTGGTAAATAGGGGATTTCGGGTAGCAATGAACGTGGGAGTCAATCCAGCCTGCGCTGACGTAGCACTCGCCGCCCAGCTCAATGGTTTTCAGCGCCGGGCCATCAACTTCGCCCAACGCCGCGATCTTGCCGTCTTTCAGCGCAATATCGCTCACCGTATCGTCAACGAGGCGCGCACGGCGCAGGAGTAAATCAAACATCGCTCTCTCCTATGCCGGATGGCGGCGTAACCGCCTTATCCGGCCTGCAAATCAACAGTTAGCTAATGGCAATCGGGAAGATGGACCCGAGGATCATTGCCCCAAGGATCGCCCCGCCGGTAATCGGTTTTTGCCACAGATAAAACAGCAGCGCACCCGCCAGAGAACCGATTCCGATAGGAATAGAAGCCGTCATCGCGCTGAGGATAATCAACGGTCCGAGGAAGCGGCCGGAGGCGTTACCGGCCCCCATCATGACGTCCGCACCGTAGGTTGAATCGCTCTGGTTGATGGTGAACTTACGCGCCAGAATGATGATGTAGCCAATCGCCAGACCAATCACCAGACCGGTGACCAGCGAGGCGGCAAAGTTGGCGACCGGGAAGATAATGCCCGCGCCCAGCAGCAGCGCCGGAACACCTAACCCGACCCCGGTCTGAATCGCGCCGCCGATATCCAGAATCCCCACCAGCGAACCTTCAATGATGCGGGCAAACAGGAAACTTGCGCCAAATGCCGCCACCGCGCCGTAAGAGCCGGTGTCCATTCCCGCCTTTAGCATCGCCACAAAAGCGACTTCGTTAAATGCGCCGATACCGTACAGGTAGTACATGTGCGTTCCGGCAAAGACGCCAGAGGAGAGCAGGCCAACGAAGATCGGGAACGACCAGTCGGCAAACCAAAAACCTTTATTCTGTTCCATGATGGCCTCCGTTATTTGCCGCTGAGCGAGTTGTGGATCAGTTCCAACCAGTTAGGCACGGTCAGATGGAAGGACTCGATCATCTTCATGTCGAAACCGCGGAAGAAGCCGCTCAGGACAAACAGTGCGACGATAGCTACCATCATCACTTTCGTGACGTGGTTCCAGCCGCTTTCTTCAACACCTTTGCCGATCAGAATGCCGAGCACCAGCCCCGGAACGGCGTTGCCCATGATCAGTTGCGCCGCGCCGCCAAAAACGGTGGCCCAGAAGCCGGATTTCTTACCGGCATCGATCGCCGCCAGCCAGAAGATCACCGGCATCACGGTATTAACCAGCAGGTTAGCCGCAGGCACCAGCACCTTGACGGCGGTAACCTGCAGCGCTTCCGGTACGGATGACGCGGTGAGGTTCAGGAAGGTCACGACAATCATCCCGATAACGCCACAGGCAATCGCCATGCGTTTGGGATCGTGTAGCGTTTCACCGACGTTGCGGTTTTTAACCATCAGCGCGGCGGCACCCCAGTTGGGAATGATGCGATGGTCGACATCCTGTGTGAACGCCCCCGCCGCAACGGAAGAAGCCCAGGCGTTAAAGAAGAAGCCCAGGCCGAACGAGAAGTGAGAAGCCGGATCCCCTTCGCAGGAATTCAGTTCTCCCAGAGTACGAAACGCGCCCATCCCTTGAGTGGTAGGCGCATGAAACATGCGTGCAGCCCCAGCGCCGACACCGACGCCAACCAGGCCACCAATGATGAGCGATTTTATTAATATTATCAGGAACATATTTATGCCTTTTAATAAAGAATCAGCGTTGCGTAACGAAATCCACCTTGTCGAGATTGATGGCAGTCACGTTGACGGTCACATCCAGCTCCACGCTGAAGGTGCGTCTTTCCCGGCGCAGAAAGAGGAATAAAAACGCCTCTTTGCGCACCGTTTCACGCGCTTGAACAACCTGCACATCCTGTGGCTCAATACGCAGTAAGATATGCGGCGACGCTTTCATCACCGCAGCCTGAACGTGGTTCAGGGCATCGGCAAAGGCGCGCGCTTTGGCCTCGCCCTTGCCAGTGACTCTCACCGTTGTGGTGAATTGCTCTTTCATACTTAAGCGCCGTGTTTCTTTTGCCAGGCCTGCACCAGGCGCTCGCCGAGCTCTTCTTTGTCCATAAAACCGAAACCCAGCACGTTGCAACCTTCGTTGATGGCCGTTACGCCTTCATCAACCGAGCGCATGCCATATTTCGCCTTGTAGCCGTATTTGGTCTGTGCGGTAATCGCCCCTGCCCCGCCACTGCCGCAAAACGAGATACCAAAGGTGGCGTTTTCCGCTTTCATTACGTCACCCAGCTTCATGTCAGCCGCCACGCCCGGTACCACAACCGCACGGCCACCCGCTTTCTCAACGCCTGCCGCCACTTTCTGGCCTTTACCCAGACGATCGCCAATCACTACGGTAATCTGTTCCATCTTTTGCTCCTTAAAGGTTGTCTTTCGCGACTTCGAAGTGCACCGACAGCAGCCAGGCTTCTTCCTCGGGAAGATTGCCAAACTCGGCGACCACGTCGCGGGCAAGCGCCATTGACTCGGCAGAAATTTCATCAAATAAGCTGGCATCGACTTCTGGTAAGGGTTCACCCGTTATCGAGCGGTGCGCCATGGCGCGAACATGCGATGTCAGCATCTGTTCCTGTACGGCGTTGGGAATAATGTGGCGTTCACGCAGCAAGGCATATACCTGCGCCAGCATGCGGTCGGCCAGTTCCACCGATTCCCCCATGTCATTCATTACAGCTCCGTTATTCACTCGTCTTACCCCACTAATGGCTCTGAGGGTAAATTAGCGGTGGGGGTTAAAAGTTTGTAGCGAGTTGTTTTCCACTTCGAAGTGGAAAGGGGGTCAGCGATAGTGATCTGTGCCGCAAAACGGGCCGGGTTCACGATTTATCACTGGAAGAATGTGATTGAGATCGCAAGAGTGAGCCGCAAAATGGCAGGAAATGCGAACAATGAATGGGCGATAAAAATGAAAAAATGTGATGGGGATAGCGTTTACTTATGGGGCGTGCAGTAGCGGGGGATTTTATCCGGCCTACGGGTATGCAGGCCGGATAGCGTAGATTAGCGGAACTTCTTGTGGTTTTCGTTGCGCGTGGTTTTCAGCTCTTCCGCAACGGCTTTCGCCTCTTTGACTTTACCTTCGTTCGCCAGCTTAAGCGCACCATCAATCTGGCCGATCAGCGTGTCAAAACCGTGGCGGAAATCCTTCATCTCCGGGCTGTCCGGGGATTTGTTTTCCAGCTTCGGCGGCGTGGCCTTTTGAGCATCCAGCGCGGCTGCACGCATTTTGGTTAACGCATCTTTCAGTTCAGTCGCATTATCCGTTTTTTCAACGATCTTCAGGTTGTCGTTGAGGATCCCCATGTCGTCTTCAAGATCGGCTGCAAACGCAGAAGAACCAAGAACCAGCGTTGAAGCCGCGACGATCGCTAACAGGTGTTTACGCATTGCTCACTTCCTTTTTTATTATTAAAAATTAACGCATTAACGAGTATCACTGCCCGGCGATTTTCATCTCCGGTAACAATACCGAACCACATTGGATATTACTGCGCGTTTCAATATCGTTCCCCACGGTCACAATATTGCGCCACATCTCTTTTAAGTTACCGGCGATGGTAATTTCACTCACCGGATACTGAATTTCGCCGTTTTCGACCCAGAAGCCCGCCGCGCCGCGCGAGTAATCGCCGGTAATGCCGCTTACGCCCTGGCCCATCAGCTCGGTAACCACAAGGCCTGTGCCCATCTCTTTGAGCAACTGCTCGAAGCTTAGACCCTGTCCCGGAATTCGCCAGTTGTGGATCCCGCCCGCATGCCCGGTGCTCTTCAGCCCCAACTTACGCGCAGAGTAGTTGGTCAGCAGCCACTGAGTCAGCACGCCGTCTTTAATGATGTCACGGCGTTCAGTCCGTACCCCTTCACTGTCGAATGGCGACGACGCCAGCCCTTTCAGCAGGTGCGGATGCTCTTCAATGGTCAGCCATTCCGGCAGAATTTGTTTGCCCAGTGAATCCAGCAGGAAGGTAGATTTGCGGTACACCGAACCGCCGGCAATCGCGCCGACCAAGTGTCCGAACAGTCCGGTCGCCACTTCGTTGGCGAAAATCACCGGCGCTTTCATGGTGGACAGCTTACGCGGCGACAAACGAGATAAGGTGCGGCGAGCACAGTCAGCCCCTACCCACTCCGGCGTTTGCAGATCGTCCATCGCCCGGCCAATGGTGTAGGCGTAATCGCGTTCCATATCGCCATTTTCTTCCGCGATCACACAGCTGGAAAGGGAATGACGCGTGGAGCAGTAGCCCTGCAGCATGCCGTGGCTGTTACCAAACACTTTGATGCCATAGTGGCTGTTAAAGCTGCCGCCTTCGGTATTGGTGATACGCTTATCAGCCTGCAGCGCCGCCTGTTCAGCACGAGCAGCCAGTTCGATGGCTTCATCAGGGGAAACTTCCGCCGGGTGGAACAGGTCCAGATCGGGCGCCTCAAAGGCCAGCAGGTCTTTATCTGCCACGCCTGCGCACGGATCCGGCGAAGTGTAACGTGCAATGTCCAGCGCAGCCTGCACGGTGCGTGCAATTGCCTGCGGGCTTAAATCGGTGGACGATGCGCTGCCCTTACGGTTCTGGTGATAAACCGTAATCCCCAGTGCACCATCGCTATTGAATTCGACGTTCTCCACTTCACCATAACGGGTGCTGACGCTAATACCCGTGGTCTTGCTTACAGCGACTTCCGCGCCATCCGACTTACCTGACGCTAATTCCAGTGCCGTCGAGACTGCTTCTTCCAGAATCTTACGCTGCGCTTCAACTTGTGAGATTACTTTCATCGCAAATGCCATAATGTAGAGAGAGTTTCTCTGAAGTCTAACAGAGAACCGTTTTTCAGTGCGCATCTTAACTGGTAACATTAGCCTCTTTTTTTAAGGAGCCTGAAATGACAAAGCAGCCCGAAGACTGGCTCGACGACGTTCCCGGTGATGACATCGAAGACGAAGACGATGAAATTATCTGGGTCAGTAAAAGTGAAATTAAACGCGATGCCGAGGAGTTAAAACGCCTGGGTGCGGAACTGGTTGATCTGGGGAAAAACGCGCTGGATAAGATCCCGCTCGATGCGGATTTACGTGCCGCCATTGAGCTGGCCCAGCGTATTAAGATGGAAGGACGCCGCCGCCAGCTGCAGTTGATTGGCAAAATGTTGCGCCAGCGCGATGTTGATCCTATCCGTCAGGCGCTGGACAAGCTGAAAAATCGCCACAACCAGCAGGTCGTTGTTTTCCATAAGCTGGAGCAACTGCGTGACCGTATGGTTGACGGTAGCGATGAAGCTATCGAAGAAGTGATGAACCTGTGGCCTGACGCCGATCGTCAGCAACTGCGTTCTCTGGTGCGTAACGCCAGGAAAGAAAAAGCGGGCAACAAGCCGCCAAAATCTTCCCGCCAGATCTTCCAGTATCTGCGTGAACTGGCGGAAAACGAGGCCTAACCTCTTCGTCTGCCGAAAGTGCCGGATGGCGGTGCAAACACCTTATCCGGCCTACAATCCGTGAATTCGTTGTAGGCCCGGTAAGCGTAGCGCCACCGGGCATTTTTTTACTCTTGCGCTTCCGCCTGAGCTTTCTTCGCCAGACCATCCAGCAGTTTTTGATGAATACCACCAAATCCGCCGTTACTCATCACCAGAATGTGATCGCCTGGCTGCGCGGTTTTCACCACCATATCTGCCAGGGCATCCACATCACCACTCCAGTGCGCCGGCTGAACGCAGGCTTCAGCGACTTCTGCTACCTGCCACGGAATATGCGGGGGTTGCAGCAGGAACACTTCGTCCGCACGGCCTAACGACGGCGCCAGATCATCTTTGCACAGTCCCATTTTCATGGTGTTAGAGCGAGGCTCCAGCACCGCAATAATGCGTGCCGTACCGCCAACTTTCCCGCGCAGCGCCGCAAGCGTTGCCAGAATCGCGGTTGGATGATGGGCAAAATCATCATACACCGTCACGCCGTGCGCTTCACCACGCAGTTCAAGACGACGACGGGCGTTAATGAACGAGCCTAGCGCATTGGCTGCATCCGCAGGCACGACGCCCACGTGACGGGCTGCCGCAATCGCCATCAGGCCATTGTGCATGTTGTGTTCGCCGACCAGACCCCACTTAACTTCACCCACTTTTTCACCGTCCAGCCACACTTCCCACTCGGAAGCATCGGTAGTGAGCTTTTTCGCCTGCCAGTGACCCTGCTCGCCCACCAACTCCTGTTCGCTCCAGCAGCCCATCGCCATCGTTTGTTTCAGATTGATGTCGTTTTCCGGGTAGATGATGCGTCCCTGGCCCGGCACGATACGCACCAGATGATGGAACTGTTTCTGAATCGCTTTCAGATCGTCAAAGATATCTGCGTGATCGAACTCAAGGTTATTGAGGATCAGGGTACGCGGGCAGTAATGCACGAATTTAGAACGCTTATCGAAGAACGCGCAGTCGTACTCATCCGCTTCAATCACGAAGAAGTCACTTTCGCCCAGACGCGCGGAAACCTCAAAGTTACCCGGCACGCCGCCGATCACGAAGCCCGGTTTATAGCCGCAGACTTCGAGGATCCAGGTCGCCATTCCGGCGGTGGTGGTTTTGCCGTGCGTACCCGCAACCGCCAGTACCCAGCGGTCGCGCAATACAAAGTCATGCAGCCATTGCGGGCCAGACATGTATGGAATGTTCTTCTCCAGCACCGCTTCCACGCAGGGGTTACCACGGGTCATCGCATTACCGATGATCACCAGGTCCGGCTGTGGATCGAGCTGGCTGGCATCGTAACCCTGAATCAGATCAATGCCTTGCTTCTCAAGTAAGGTGCTCATCGGCGGATACACATTGGCGTCCGAACCGGTTACTTCATGACCGAGCGAGCGTGCCAGCATCGCCAGACCGCCCATGAAAGTGCCACAAATTCCCAAAATATGAATGCGCATACGTCACTATCCTTTTTTAATCTGGGGGCCATTTTACGCACATGTCTGGCAACTGAGAAACGCATTTCAGGATATTCCGTAGTTTGCTGGCGCGATTCACCTGAGCGCGATAGCTGAAATATTTGTTAATATTGTTGCGGTCGCTTTACTCCACATAAATTGCAGGGAAAGTGTTATGAAAACGTTAGGTGAATTTATTGTCGAAAAGCAGCACGAGTTTTCTCATGCTACCGGTGAACTCACTGCTTTGTTGTCGGCAATAAAGCTGGGCGCCAAGATCATCCACCGCGATATCAATAAGGCCGGTCTGGTCGATATCCTGGGTGCCAGCGGTGCAGAGAACGTGCAGGGAGAGGTGCAACAAAAACTCGATCTGTTCGCAAACGAAAAACTGAAAGCTGCACTGAAGGCACGCGACATCGTGGCGGGAATTGCCTCAGAAGAAGAAGATGAAATTGTCGTCTTTGAAGGCTGTGAACACGCAAAATACGTTGTGCTAATGGATCCGCTGGATGGCTCATCCAACATCGATGTTAACGTCTCTGTCGGTACGATTTTCTCTATTTATCGCCGCGTAACCCCCGTCGGCACGCCGGTCACGGAAGAGGATTTCCTGCAGCCGGGCAACAAGCAAGTTGCTGCGGGCTACGTGGTTTATGGTTCTTCCACCATGCTGGTGTACACCACCGGCTGTGGCGTGCACGCCTTCACCTACGATCCTTCTCTGGGCGTATTCTGCCTCAGCCAGGAACGTATGCGCTTCCCGGCGAAAGGTAGCACGTACTCCATTAACGAAGGCAACTACATTAAATTCCCGAATGGCGTGAAGAAATACATTAAATTCTGTCAGGAAGAAGATAAGTCAACCCAGCGCCCGTACACTTCGCGCTACATTGGCTCTCTGGTTGCCGATTTCCATCGCAATCTGCTGAAAGGCGGGATCTATCTGTACCCAAGCACCGCCAGCCACCCGCAAGGGAAACTGCGTCTGCTGTACGAATGCAACCCAATGGCCCTGCTGGCTGAGCAAGCCGGCGGCAAGGCGAGCGACGGTAAAAATCGTATTCTGGATATCATCCCGGAAAGCCTGCACCAACGCCGCTCCTTCTTCGTGGGTAACGACCATATGGTTGACGATGTAGAGCGCTTTATCCGCGAGTTCCCGGACGCATAAGCGCAACATCCGGCCTACAGCACGTTGCAGGCCGGATAAGCGAAGTACCATCCGGCACAATGCTGTGATATTGCCGGATGGCGGCTTCGCCTTATCAGGCCTACGTTCGGTTAGGCTGTCTGTAGCTTAAATACGGCCATGGCTTCGATTAGCGCTGAAGACTGCTCTTCCAGCGAGCGGGTAGCCGCTGAAGACTGCTGTACCAGCGCCGCATTTTGCTGCGCCGTTTCATCCATCTGAATCACCGCAATATTCACCTGCTCAATGCCGCGACTCTGTTCCTGGGACGCACTGGCAATTTCACGCATCAGTTTGGTCATACGCATGACCTCGGTCGCAATCTCATCCATGGTTTCACCCGCCTGCTGCGCCAGTTCACTTCCCTCACCCACATGCGTATGGGAATCGCTGATCAATGTACGGATCTCTTTTGCCGCCTCGGCGCTGCGGCTGGCCAGATTACGTACTTCACCTGCAACAACCGCAAAACCCCGCCCCTGCTCACCGGCGCGCGCCGCTTCAACGGAGGCGTTAAGCGCCAGGATGTTGGTCTGGAAAGCAATGCCGTCGATTACGCTGAGGATGTCGGCGATTCGGCTGGAACTGCCGGAAATATCGCGCATTTTCTCGATCACATAGCACACCATTTCGCTACCGCGATCGGCGGTATCCGACACTGATTTTGCCAACTGATGCGCCTGTTCCGCGTTCTGTGCATTCTGTTTCACCGTCGCGGTGAGTTCTTCCATGCTGGCGGCGGTCTGCTCCAGTGAAGTGGCTGTCGATTCAGTGCGTTGTGCCAGATGCTGGTTCCCGGCCGTCAGTTCACGACTGCCAATATCAATTTGCGAGCTGGCATCGCGTACGCGTTGTACTGAGTCGCCCAGCGCATGGCGCATGTTATCCATTGCCGCGTTCAGGCGGTTGAATTCGGCGCTGGCCGATAACGCGCTAACAGGCGACAAATCCCCCGTCGCCAGGCGTTCCAGTTGTTCCACTATGCTATCCAGCGGCTTGAGAAACTTATTTCGCAGCATAAACCAAATGACCGCCAGCAACACAATGGCAGCCAACATGGCAGCACTCATAATACCGTGATAAACCAAAGAGTTAATAACGCGGGTAGCGGCATAAAGCCCCATACCGCCGGTCAGCAACAGAAGAAACGTCAGCAAAGACAATAACACCAACAAACTTGATCGAATTGAAAGGGATTTTGGCATCGGTATATTTCCGGTTGTAGGGTTAAAACAGACCTGTACAGAACCTATCGACTACAACCGGAAAAAGTTTAGGTATTTAAATGTTTTGTGCAAAATCATGATGTTACTTTGGTGTTGCCGCCGTACCCACTCGGGTTACCGGCGAGCTCTGACGATTTTCCCAAAGCACCGTCAGACCGCGTTGTAACGCTATAAAAATAAACAATAAAATGCCAATCGCGATCTTCGTCCACCAGGAACTTAATGTGCCATCAAAATTAATGTAGGTCTGGATCAGCCCCTGAATGGCAACGCCAAACAACGTGCCTAACACCGTACCGACCCCACCACTTAGCAGCGTTCCGCCAATCACCACTGAGGCAATCGCATCCAGCTCAACGCCAACGCCCGCCAGCGCATAACCCGCCTGGGTGTAAATGGAAAAGACAATGCCGGCCAGCGTAGCAAGCCCGGTAGACAGCATATAAATGCGGATCGTTGTGCTGCGAGTAGAAATGCCCATCAGGTTAGCAGAGGTGGCGTTGCCGCCAATGGCGTAAACCTGATTACCAAAGCGCGTACGATGCGCAAGGAAGATGCCAATCACCACCACGCCCAGCATTAACAACCCCATCGCGCTCAGGCGACCGCCGCCAGGAATTTTCCATGCCAGGCTTGAGAGCGTGTCATAGATCGGATGGTTAATTGGGATCGACTCTTCAGAGACCAGATAGCTGACGCCGCGCAGGAAAAACATTCCCGCCAGCGTAATAATGAATGCCGGGATCTTCAGCGCATCAATCAGTAACCCCATAAATGCGCCAAACGCGCAGCCCATCAGCAAAATCAGGGGAAACGCCAGCAGCGGGGAAATCCCCCAATAGCCAATGGCCTTCGCCAAAAATACGCCGGTAAAGGCGATCACCGAGCCAACGGAAAGGTCGATCCCGCCAGAGAGGATCACGAAAGTCATGCCCACGGCAATAATCCCTAAAAAAGCGTTATCGGTCAGGATATTGCAAATCACCCGGGTGGAAGCAAAAGCTGGGAATTGCGTCAGGCAGTAAAGGTAGCCCAGCACAAACACGCCGAGGGTGATCATCAGCGGTAAATTACGTTTTATCATGACCGCGCACTCCTTTTATCAGGCTGATAAAGCGTTGTGACTGCACGACCAGCACGCACAACACCACGATGGCTTTGACCACCTGATTCAGTTCCGGCTGGAAGCCCGACAGCAAAATCCCGGTGTTCATCCCCTGAATGATCAACGCGCCAATTACCGATAGCAGCAGGTTAAAGCGCCCGCCCATCAGCGAGCCACCGCCAATAACCACCGCCAGGATGGCATCCAGCTCCAGCCATAATCCGGCGTTATTGGCATCTGCCCCACGAATATCCGCCGTGACGATAATACCGGCGATAGCCGCACACAGGCCGCTCAGCACATAAGTGAGCATCACAATGATGCGGGTATTCACCCCGGCGTTTTTCGCCGCACGAATGTTAATGCCCACCGCTTCAATGAACATGCCCAGCGCCGTTTTACGCGTTAGCAGCCAAAAGGCGACCAGCGTCAGCAGCGCGATAATCACCGGCGTGGGGAACAGTAACAGCGAGCCGCTGCCAAACCACGACAGCTCGGGCGAGTTGAAAGTGACGATCTGCCCGGAAGTGATAAGCTGCGCCACTCCACGCCCGGCCACCATCAGGATAAGTGTCGCAACAAACGGCTGGATCTTGAGGATTGCCACCAGAATCCCGTTCCACAGCCCGGCCAGAATGCCGGAGCCTAAGGCAGCAAGCAGCACCACCGGCAGACTGTGCCCGGCCACCGTCATCGCCGCGGTGGTCGCTCCTGCAATAGCCATCACCGCGCCAACGGAAAGATCGATGCCGCCAGTGGCAATCACCAGCGTCATACCAATCGCCAGCAGCGCCACGGGAGCGGCACGGTTGAGAATATCAATCGGGCTGCCGAACAGGCGACCATCCTGCAAAATCACCTGGTAGAAGTGCGGGGCCACCAGGCTGTCGACCAGCAGCACCAGCAGTAGCGCCACCAGTTGCGGCATACCTTTTGGCCAACGGAACCGTCGTTTCGCGGTGTTGGATTGAGGGAGAGATTGAGGCATCACCATAGTCTCCTTAGGCCGCAATGGCATTCATGATCGCCGGTACGGACAGTTCAGCCAGTGGGATCTCGGCTACCTGTTTGCGATCGCGCATAATAATGACCCGATCGGCATAACCCACTAACTCTTCCAGTTCGGATGAAATCACCAGCAGCGCCAGACCATCCGCGCACAGCGTTTCGATCAGGCGGATAATCTCCGCATGCGCGCCGACGTCGATCCCGCGCGTGGGTTCATCGAGGATCAGGAACTGCGGTTTGGTCAGCAACCAGCGCGAGAGCAAAACTTTTTGCTGATTACCGCCGGAGAGAAACTCGATCGGCTGTTCAGCGTTGGGGGTACGAATTCCGAGCTGGCGGATAAAACGCTCGGCAATCTCGTTTTGTTCTTTCCGTGGGATAGGCCGCAGCCAGCCGCGCTGCGCCTGCAGGGCCAGAATGATATTTTCCCGTACCGAAGCCGCGGCGATGATGCCATCCGTTTTGCGATCCTCCGGACAGAAGCCGATCCCCAGACACGAAGCCTGATGCGGCGATCGCAAGGTCTGCGGTTTGCCTTTGATCAGCGCACTGCCGCTGTCGGCGGGTTTAATGCCGAAGATCACCTCGGCCGTTTCCGTTCGCCCGGATCCCAGCAGTCCGGCGAGACCGACGATCTCGCCGGGACGCACCTGTAGATCAAACGGCGCGATGGTGCCTTTCTTGCCAAAGCCGCTAAAGGCCGCCACCGGCTTATCGCTCAGCAATGTGCGGCCCGCACGCTGTAGCGCATGGGTATCCAGTTCGCGACCCAGCATCATTTTGACCAGTTCAATTTGCGGTAATTCCCGGGTTTCACGGCAGCCAACGAAGCCGCCGTTACGCAGGACGGTGATGCGATCGCTGACCTGATAAACCTGATCGAGAAAATGGGTGACGAAGATCAGGCTGACACCGCGATCGCGCAGATGACGCATCAGGCCGAACAGCATTTCAACTTCCTGGGTATCGAGGCTGGCGGTGGGTTCGTCGAGGATCAGCACTTTCGCGGAGAGATCTATTGCCCGACAGATGGCAACTATCTGCTGCATCGCCACGGAAAAGCGGTTCAGCGGCTCGCGGACGTCGAGGGAAAAACCGTATGACGCCATCAGCTCCGTCGCGCGTTTTTCCATCTGCTTACGCTGTAGCAGACCAAAACGCCGCGGCTCACGGCCAATAAACAGGTTATCGGCAACCGACATATTGGGCAGCAGGTTCACTTCCTGGTACACGGTGCCAATCCCCAGTTGCTGGGCATGGGCGGTGTTTTTCGGGGAGATCGGCTGGCCTTCGAGCCAGATAGTGCCGCGATCTGCATGGTAAACGCCGGTCAGCGCTTTGATGAGCGTCGATTTGCCGGCTCCGTTTTCCCCCAGCAGCGCCATAATCTCGCCCCGACGCAGACTGAAATCCACGTTATCCAGTGCTTTGACGCCGGGAAAAAATTTACTTAATCCTTCGGTGCGGAGGATCTCCTGATGTTGGTCGGTGGTCATGGTATTCCTCCGGAACGAAATCACGGCGTTTCGTAGGCCTGATAAGCGCAGCGCCATCAGGCAATAAATGCCGGATGGCGGAGTAACGCCTTATCCGGCCTACGGAAGACCGACAGCAAAACTAGTAGCCCATGTTTTTCTTCTTCTCTAACTCTTCTTTCGCCGTATCCGGCAGATAGAGGATAGATTTGGTAATGGTCAGCTTCTCAGGCATCGTGCCGTCTTTCTTGAATTTCTCCAGCGCATCGAATGCCGGCCCTGCCATATTTGGCGTCAGTTCGACGCTGGCGTTGGCTTCGCCATCAATCATCGCTTTATAGATATCCGGTACGCCGTCGATTGAACCGGTCAGAATATCTTTGCCCGGCTTCAGACCCGCTTCTTTGATCGCCTGGATAGCCCCGATCACCATGTCATCGTTGTGAGCGTAAACCATGCAGATGTTCTTGCCGTTGTTTTCAGCTTTGATAAAGCTCTCCATCACTTCTTTGCCTTTGCTGCGGGTGAAGTCCCCGGACTGAGAGCGAATAATTTTGATGTTTGGCGCGCTGGCGATGGCTTCGGCAAAACCTTTTTTACGGTCAATCGCCACGCTGGCCCCGACGGTCCCTTGCAGCTCAACCACGTTACACGGTTTGCCGTTCACCTCTTTAATCAGCCAGTCGCCGATTAATTTACCTTCCAGCACGTTATTGGCGGTAACGGTGGTCATATAGAGAGATTTGTCTTTTACATCGATGGAACGATCGAGCAAAAAGACCGGAATGTTGGCATCTTTCGCTTCTTTTAACACCGGCTCCCAACCCGTTGCCACGACCGGCGCAATGAAGATGGCATCCACGCCCTGCGCAACAAATGAGCGTACGGCTTTAATCTGGTTTTCCTGTTTTTGCTGGCCGTCAGCGATTTTCAGCGTAATACCTCGCTTTTCGGCCTCGCTTTTCGCCACATTGGTTTCCGCCGCGCGCCAGCCGGATTCAGAGCCAACCTGCGAAAATCCTACGGTTAAAGGGGCTGCCAATGCCATAGACGACATGGCTGTCGAAACTGCTGTGACTAAAAGTAAGCGCTTCCACATAAGTGCGTCCTCGTAGGGGGATTATTGTTGGTTAATAAACAGTCGCGAAAAAACTATAGACAATTGAGCATGTAACGAATTGCGTTACATCACACTTCAAAAAAGTAAATAAAACGTTAATCACAACTTTGTAATCGCTTTCATATCACTATGAAAAATGCGGCTGAAGATATGGATTTTTCTGTCACAAAAGAGAAGGGAAAAGAAGAAAATGTGCGCCGCGAAATCGAAAACAAGCGGAGACATTCGGCGCGAGTTGGCTATAATACCCGCCACTTGTTTGCCATAGCTTATTTAAAGGAAACAGACATGAGCTTACTCAACGTCCCTGCCGGTAAAGATCTGCCGGAAGATATCTACGTTGTTATCGAGATCCCTGCAAACGCAGATCCGATCAAATACGAAGTTGACAAAGAGAGCGGCGCCCTGTTCGTTGACCGCTTCATGTCCACCGCGATGTTCTATCCGTGCAACTACGGTTACATCAACCACACCCTGTCTCTGGATGGTGATCCGGTAGACGTTCTGGTCCCGACTCCGTATCCGCTGGAGCCAGGTTCAGTGATCCGCTGCCGTCCGGTTGGCGTACTGAAAATGACCGACGAATCCGGCGAAGATGCAAAACTGGTTGCGGTACCGCACACCAAACTGAGCAAAGAATACGATCACATTAAAGATGTGACCGACCTGCCGGACCTGCTGAAGGCACAGATCACCCACTTCTTCGAGCACTACAAAGACCTCGAAGCAGGCAAATGGGTAAAAGTTGACGGTTGGGACAACGCTGAAGCCGCTAAAGCTGAAATCGTTGCTTCCTTCGAGCGCGCGAAGAAGTAAGTTCGCCTGCTCTGAAAACCCTGAACACCAGCCTCTGGTTAGTAAGGGTTTTTTTATGCCTGTGCTTTTCCTCCCTTTATTTTCCCGGTATCCCGCTGGTTTCTTTTTGACCTACCAGATTGGGTAGTCACATTTCATTTATCTTAATTGCGAATGAGATTAGATCTCATTATCATTCGCACAATGTAAATAAATGTGAATAAAAGTCAATGAACCTCCACACTGTGAAGTCCCTGAAACACTATTCTTGTGTGGCGCTCGCCACAGCACTGTTATTTACCAGCCTGCCCAGCGTGGCGCAGATGCTACCTGAGAAAGATTTTCTGACCCACGACGTCGGGAACGGCGTGTATGAACTGGCGGTTGATAGTCAGCAGAACACGCTCTTTGCCGCCTCGTCTCCGTCGTTTGATAAAGACAAAACCCGCGGGCTTATCTACAAACTCGATCTGGAAAAACTCACAACCACCGAAGTCATCGACACCAGCCGTCGTGCCTTTGCCACCGCGCTGGACGAAGAAAATCAGGTGCTATATGTGGGCAACACGCTGGAAGGTTCGGTAACGCTAATTGATACCCGCAGCGGTAAAGAGTTGGCGATACTGCAACTGAGCGAGACCAAAAATCCAAAGGAAATCGTCCATACGCGTGAAATGGTGCTCGATAAGCAGCATCACCGTCTGTACGTTTCCGGCGTGGCTGAAAAAGGCATTGTCTGGGTGGTGGATACGCAAAAGCGCGAAAAAATCGCCACCATTGAAAATATGGGTCAGTATCCGACCGGTATGGCGGTGGATGCAAATAAGAACCGCCTGTATGTGGTGAATGGCAGAAACGAGCTGATTACGCTGGACACCAGCAGCCACAAAATCATTAGCCGCTTTTCCATTGAACCCGCTAAAAAACATTTCTTCCTGAATATTGCGCTGGATGCAAAAAATAACCGCGCGTTCCTGACCGATCCGGATTTAGCAGATGTTTTGGTTGTCGATATTAATACTGGCAAAGTTATTGCGCCAATTAAGGTCATTAACTCTTTGGCAGTTATATATAACGAAAAACGCCAGGAAGTGTATATCACCCACCGCAATGCAAAGCGCATCAGCATTGTGGACAGCAAGACTTATCAGGTAAAACAAAGCATTGAAACCACTGCGTTACCTAACAGTCTTGCACTTTCTCATGACGCTAACACCTTGTATGTCAGCGTAAAACAGCCGGAAGAAATGATTGGCGTAAAGCCCGATTACGTGCTGAAAATCGATCTCTCTAAATATTAATAATTAAAAACGCTTCTTACACCTTGCAGCTTTTCCGGGTTGCAAGGTGATGCTTTTGTTTTTTACTTTTCAGGTGTCTTATATTATGAAAACGCGTCAACTTATTACGCTGACAGGGATCGTTGCATTCTCTGGCGGGGTTATTTTCCCCACTCAGGCAGAAGAACTCACCGAAACCTCACGCAATAATGAAGATGAAATGGTGATCACCGCATCCGGGTTCTCGCAGCAAAAGCGCGAAGCGCCGGCCACCATTTCAGTTATCGATCGTAAAACGCTGGATATTCAGCCGGACCGTAGCATTGGTGAAGCGATTAAAAACCTTCCTGGCGTCTCGGTTACCAACAGCAGCGGCATGAATGCGGGCAGCATTATGATCCGCGGTATGGACCCGTCCTATACCGCTTTTATGGTCAACAGCGTCAAACAAAATACCGGTGAGTCACGCCCCTACGGCCATGATATCGGTACTGAAGCCAACTTCTTACCGCCAATGGAGGCCATTGAGCGTATCGAAGTTATCCGCGGGCCAATGTCCTCGCTGTACGGCTCAGATGCCATCGGCGGTGTGGTCAACGTGATTACCAAAAAACCGTATGGTGCAAAAGAGTGGACGACGGCAATTGCCGCCAATACCTGGCTTCAGGAACACCAGTATTTGGGTAATACCAGCCAGATGAATCTGTTTACCATGGGGCCGATTGTGCCAGATGTTCTCGGCCTTAGCGTAGCGGCCGACTGGCTCGACCGTCGCGATGACGATCGCAATGACTATTTCGGCAAACACAACCGTAAATCCATTGATATGACTTTGGGCCTGGCCGCCAGCGAAAACAACCTGTTCGACCTCAACGTTGTCACCGGCGAGCAGGAGAAAAATCGCACTCAGAAACGCGGCGCGCCATGGTCATGGCTGTTCGATCGCAACGCCGCCACCCTGACACATACCGGCTGGTATGCAGATGACACCATCGCGACGACCAACTACATCAACTACGAAAAGGGCCGCTCAAAATACGTTTATGACGGTCAGTCCCCGCAGTATGTGCAGATGGAAAACTATGTCGCTAATTCGCAAACCACGTTTACACTCGACAACCATAAACTGACCATCGGGGCGAATTTTACCCGCGAAGAGTTAAATGACCGCTTTGATGTGGCTAACAAAACGCTGCCCGGCTCAGAGCCGGTAACCAAAATCAGCCGCAACGGCTGGGCGCTGTTTGCTGAAGATGGCTGGAGTGTTGACGATTTCATCCTGACCACTTCGGCGCGTATGGATCAGGACGATAACTTTGGTACACATATTACGCCAAAAATGTACGGCAACTGGGCCTTCAGCGATGCCTGGGCGCTAAAGGGCGGTATTTCGGCAGGATATAAAAAACCGGAGCTACGCGCGACCTCCAGCAACTTCGTCACCCCTTACGGCTCAACCGTGCCTTATCCCTTCCTGACGGTAGGTAATGACGACCTGAAACCAGAGAAAAGCGTTAACTCTGAACTGGGACTCTACTGGACGGGCGATGCGCTGGCTCTGGATAGCACGGTCTTCTATACCCAGTTCAAAGACAAAATCGCTGAACAAACCATTTGTGAAACCACGGCGACAAACCAGTGCTCGGTGAATGGCTACAAAGCAGATTCCGTCAGTAAATACTTTAACGTCAGTGAGGCAGACGTATACGGCATTGAGCTGAATGCCGACTGGCAAATTAGCGCCGATGTGAAAGCCAACGCTAACTACACCTGGAACCACAGCGAGCAGAAAAGTGGCGCCAATAAAGGCTACGCGCTAAACGACTACCCGCGTCATATGGCGAATCTGTCGCTGAGCTGGGCGGCGACACAGAGTCTCGACGTGTGGAGTACGGTGAACTATCGCAGCAGTAACCGCAACAGTGGTAATAACTACAAGTACGATGACTACACAATGGTTGATGTGGGCGTACGTTATCAGCTCAATAAGCACACGCAGTTGATGGCAGGGGTCTACAACGTGCTGGATGAGGATCCGAAGCTGACTACCGCGTGGAATGAATCCGCGCAGGTGGAAGGCCGTCGCTATAATCTCGGCGCGCGCGTAGAGTTTTAAGCCTTAAATAAACAACGCCACCCGAAGGCGGCGTTGTTTATTCTCGTAGGCGATATATCAGTACTGGTCTCGGTCTAACCAGTTACCGCTTTCAATCAGCGTTAATCCCTCGACTGAACGTTGGTACACGTACATCCATGCACTTCCGTACGGCGTCTGAATTAACTGGCGTGCATATTCGCCACCTCGCGTACGCAGAGCGTCAAGCTCTGCCAGCGTGGCGTTGTCAATACGATAAACTTCCCCGTGTACCGTTCCGTTCCCCGGAACTGCGCCTGGATAGTGGCCCAGGCTGTACAACTGGTAGTTGTCGATACTGAAATTTCCCAGCAACAGGGCATTGGTCATCCAGTGGCTGTTGCCTTGTTTGGTTCGTAAACTGCCGTAGACAAATATTCGCATTGCTAAAACTCGAACTGATAGAGCAAATCAAGTGCCTGATCTACGCCAGACACGGCTTCCAGATATAGCTTAGGCATCAGACGATAACGTAGCGTGAGTGTCGCTAAGGAGTCAAATATACCCACACCATATTTCACCTGCAGACCTGGCAGTACGTATCCGCTGACAACCACCTGAGAGGAGTCACCCACCCCTTGCGTGTCCAGTGCCAGATTGCTTACGCCAAATGTCTCCCCGATTTTACCCACAACCTGACCACTTTGTGCAACCCCCAGGCCAATAAGCATTGAGGTCATCGCCGCGCTGTCGCTCTGCTCGCTGTCCAGCCCTTGTCCGCGCAGCAGGTAGGAAAGCGCCATTTGCTGCGACATTGCCGGGTCAGAGAAGATCTCCGCTTTCGGTTCATCAGCAGTGCCGGTGACGCGAACGCCGGCGATCACATCGTCTTCGGTGGCATCCGGGTTACGAATCGCTTCGATGTTAAGCAACGGCTGATCCGGCGGGCCGGAGAACAACAGCTCGCCCTTACGCACAATCAGATCCTGACCATAGGCATGGAAGCGACCGCTCGGGATATTAATTTGTCCGTTCAGCCCCAGCCCCTGCTTATCCTGCGCAACTTTCAGATCGCCCGTCAGACGTGCTTTCAGACCAAAAGCATCAATACGTACGTTGTTGCCTACATGAATGTTCAGGTTGCTGTTGATCGGAATACCGGCGCTTTGCGGCTTCTCTGGCTGCAGGTTGTCGTTGAGCATGACCATGTCGCTGGACACCCCTACCGCACTTTCCGGCAGGTCGTGCACCACAATACGCGCCCACGGCACATCCACGTTGCCATCCAGGGTAAACAGACTCGGCGTGGCTTCAAAGACCACGTCCGGAGAGACATCCAGACGAACCATCGGCGGCACGGTAATACGAACCCTACTGCCTTTAGCCGCGACCCGCGCCCGCCAGTTGTCTATCTGACTCCAGTCGGCATCGCCGCTCAGGTTAATCTGCCCCTGCTGCGTACGCACCACGCCCGCTAACGTCGAACGCGTTCCGGTGAAGTTAACGGCTAACTGGCTGGGCTGCATGTCAAACGGCATAAAGTTGCCGTCGATATCCAGACCGCTCAGTTGCAGTTGTCCAAGCAGTTGTGGGCTTTGCACATCGCCGCCCAGACGCAGGTTGGCGTTGATCATTCCCGCGGCTTTTTCACCTCTGGAGAAGATAGGGTTCACCATCGCCAGATTGAAGTTGCGGATATTCACATTACCGCCAAGATTACGTCGTCCCTGCGGATCGGTTACCTGCACCTGGCCGTCGAACTGCCCGTTGTTGGTCAGGCGAATCAGCCAGCCCAGTTCAGCACGGTTGTTGTGCAGGTCAGCGGTCAGATTCAGCGTCTCAAACGCCACCGGTAACGCGGCATCGTTTACGCTCTGGGTGACCTTCACGTTACGCCCACTTAGCGTGACCTGTCCCTGCGGCAGCCCCTCTTTGGTGGTGTCCCAGCTCACATCGGCTTTAGCGGTGAACACGCCGCTGGCCTGGGTTGTATCCGGCATAAACGGTTTCAGCATTGCCAGATCGAAACGGTTCAGATTCACCACCGCGCGCCCTTCCGCGCCCGCATCAATCGTCTGTGGTACGCACAGCTCCGCATTCGGGTTGTTCCAGCAGTGCGGTCCGATACTAATTTTTTGTTCCTGATTACGGTAATCCAGCGCAATCGCGCGGTTAAGCGACCACGGACCGACCGGCGTCTGGAAGCGGGTATTGCTTAACTCTCCTTTCCAGCGCTGTTCTTTGCGATCAAAGCTCCCGGCAAGATCCAGTTGCCCGGAAACCGGTTCCCCCTGAATGCGCAACTGCAGCTCGTGCTGCTTTTCACTGCCTTTGGCGTTGAGCGTCACCAGGCCAATATTCACGTCAGGTTGTACAATCCTCTCTACGCGAACATTAAGATTACCGGCGATTTGCTCGGCCGATTTCACGTCCCCTTCAACGCGTACCTGAGCAACGGAAAGTTCCTGCCAGCGCAGACCACGGGCGGTAATATCCGCCAGCAGCTGTGGTGCTTCAACCGTACCGCGAACTTTTACCAGCCCTTTCGCCGTACCGCCCAGCCCCGGCAGCGCGTTATCCAGGCTTGGGGCATCAATCGTCGCGTCGAGGTTGAGGTCTTTAACCCCCAGTTCACCTTTTACGTCCGCACTGTTGCGTCCCAGCTCCAGATGCAGGCCCGGAATGATCCATTGCAGGTAACTGTTCCCCTTCAGCGAACCGTTCACATTGACCTTATTCTGTTTTACATTCCCGGTCAGCTTCAGCTCCGGAACCTCCATCTGCCAGCTTCCGCCATACAGACTGCCGCGGGTTTTCACCAGACCATTCAGTTTTGACGGCCAGTCCGGGATCTCTTTTGCCGTATTGATGCCATCCAGCGTCAACTCTCCGCGCCAGCTGATCGCCTGCTGCCAGTCCACCAGCGCTTTCAGCTCGGTTTTTCCTTCCAGCGCCGCAACGCTGAGTTTGTCGAGATTGATCTGCTGTTCGTTGCCTTTAGCGTCCAGCGTGATGGTAGCTGGAGGAATATCCTGTCCCTTCACGGCGGTACGCATCGACAACGTGTAGTCGGTCATCTTGCCGGTCAGCTTGAGCTTGATGTCATCGGCCTGAAACTGTTTGTCGCCGGTAAACGGCCAGTAAATCTGCTTACTCACCACTTCCAGATTGAGCGGCAACCCGGCTTCCGCCAGACGCGTTTGCGCCCGCAGATCCATATCCACCGGACCGGACAGGTTTATGCCGACTTCCAGTTGGTCACGCAGCGCGCCGCCGACCTTCAGCTTCACCTTTTCGCCTTTTAACGGGTCGATGTTCAGCGTGCTGTTTAACGTAATATCGACCGGCCATGTGTCGGTGAGCTGCGCCGTGCCGCTGGCTTTTACCGCCCCCTGATTCGAGTCGATATCCAGCGCGTCCAGCTTCATGTTGCCGTCAATGCTGCTCACTTTCAGCAGCAGGTTATGTACCGTGAGATCCGTATCCCCGGTCACGCGCAGCTGCTCGCCGCGAAATTCTTCAATATTGAGATTGAGCGGCAGATGCACATCGGCCATTTCCGGCAGCACCGGCTTTGAGAACAGATCTTTTAGCGTTTCGCCGAGCGGTTTTTCATCCGGCTGCGGGTTTTGAATTTTTGGTTCAACGACCTCTTCCTGTGCCACTTCCGCCACTTTAGGCAGGGCAATCAGCAACCCCTGCAATGACGTTGGCTTCAGGGTCAGCGTTTTTTCCTGCCAGTTCAGGCCAGAGGTAAAATCCAGCACGGAAACCGTGGTGTCATCAATTTTGATATTGATGTTGTTAAGCGCCACGTGTGAAAGCGTGATGGGGTAAGGCGTGGAAAGGTTAAGCGGACCGCTCTCTTCTTCCTCCACCGGCGCTGATGGTGGCATTTTTTTGCTGTCGATCGCTACGTTGATATTTTTCAGCGACAGATCGTTGACGCACAGACTGCTGTTCCACAGGCAATTAAGCCCCACGGCCAGATGTACTTCGCCAGCATTCACCGCCACGCCGGGCTGGTCATAACGAATATTTTTCAGTGATAAATCCCGCCAGCCGCCGGTGACCTGACCGATCTCCAGCCCAGGCACCCAGCGATTAGCTGCCTTGAAGACCAGATGCAGACCGGAGGTTGTCCCCACCAGGAACGCGACGGTACCTAACAACAGCAGGATAACAACCAGTACCCCGAGGCTTATCTTCTTCCATAAACTCATAATTCAGGCCCCAGACCGATGTAAAACTGTAAACCATGTTCATCTTTGTCGCCGACGGGGACGGCAAAGTCGAGCTTGATAGGTCCGACCGGCGACTGCCAGCGTACACCGACCCCGGCACCGGTTTTGAAATCGCTTTTGCGAATATCGCTGACCGCTTCACCGCTATCGACAAACATCGCGCCCCACCATTTCCCGGTCACGTTGTACTGGTATTCCAGCGAGCCCGTCGCCAGCTTCGAGGCCCCTTTCAGCTTGCCGTCGCTGCCTTCGGGTGAAATAGATTTGTATTTGTAGCCGCGGATACTACGGTCGCCCCCGGCGAAGAAACGCAGATCTGGCGGGACTTTGTCGAAGTCGCCGGTTTCAATCCAGCCGAGGTTACCGCGCATCACAAAACGGTGCTTGTCGTACAGTGTACGGATCCAGACGTTTTGCGCCTGGAAAACGGAGAAATCAACGTCTGAGCCCCAGGCTGTGTTGGAGTAATCGATGGAATAACGCTGAGAGTCGCCCCAGACGGGCATCAGGCCGCCGCGCGAGCGCGTCCGGCTAATCATCACCCCCGGATAAAGCAGCATGGTGGTATTGGTGACGTTACCCTGGGTAAAGTGGTCGAGGCTCCAGCGCAGGTTGATTGCACGCTGCCAGCCACTCGACAGATCCCAGTAGCGGGAGACCGCGAGCGTGGTTGAGTCCTGCTCGGTGTCGTTTAAATCGGTACGCTTAAAGCCCCCCTGCACCAGGTAATACTGCTCCAGCGGGTTCTTTAACAGCGGCATTTTATAGCTGAAATCAAGGACCTGCTCTGGCGCAGAAATACTGGCACTGGTGGTCAGGCTATGGCCGTAGGAGTTCATCCACGGCTTTTTCCACGAGGTTTTCAACCGCGGTCCCACGTCAGTAGAGTAGCCGGCCCCGGTTTCGATGGTATTTTCGGTGCGCGGCGAGACCACGCCTTTTAGCGGCAGTACTTTGGTTTCACGGGCTTTATCAAATTCAGGCGCCACCACCACGGAATTAAACCATCCGGTTGCCGAAAGGCGACGGTTTAGCTCTGCCAGATCTTTCGACTCGTACTCTTTGCCCTCTTTGAACGGCACCAGGTTTTGCAGGTACTCATCGCGAATTTGCGAACCTTCAAAAGTGACATGGCCAAAGCGGTAGCGCTCTCCGCTGTTGTAATCAATATCCCAGAATGCCTGGCGGCGATCGAGTGCAATTCCGAGCTGACTTTTATTAAATTCGCTGTCGAAATAGCCTTTACGCAATGCCACGCTGGTGAGCGACTTTTTGAAGCTGTCATAATCGCCCTGATTCAGCACGGTGCCGATTGCCGGGCGTGTTTTCAGCAGATCCAGGTAATCTTTATCCGTACGTGCGCCTCCGCGCAGAATCACTTCAGTACCGCCAATCAGCACCGGCTCACCGGGAGTCACTTTGGCAATCAGCACCTGGCGTCCTTTCGCCGGCGGCGGACGCAGTTCAAAATCAATGGTCGGCTCAAAGTAGCCCAACGCTTTTAGCCCTTCGCGGATAGCATCATCAACGCGCGCACGAAAGCGTCGGTCCGGTGTGACTTCGTCACTTTGAATCGTGGACAGCTGCGCACGGACGTTTTTCTCCAGCGGCCCTGATAATCCTTCGACCTGTAAGCGAACATTCGCAGCAGCGGCGGAGCCACTTAAGCACAGTAATCCCACCCAACATAACTGACGGATATGTGGCACATTTTCTCCTGAATATCCTTTTTTCCACCCCTGGAAAAAAATACTATGCCGTTCCTCGGCTTAACAAAAAATCAACAATAAGAGTTGAAAAACAGACGACAACCCAAATATTTCTTATGTTTAACTCTAGACGCATTCACGCCGTTTATTTTGGGCAAAGACGCGTCTCGTTACAACCTTAACCCAAATGACTGATTTCGGGAGAACGGCCATGAGTTTATTTGATAGAAAGCATCTCGTTACTCAAGCAGATGCCCTACCTGGACGCAACACCCCGATGCCAGTGGCAACGCTGCATGCGGTTAACCAACATTCGATGACCAACGTGCCCGACGGTATGGAGATAGCTTATTTCGCCATGGGATGCTTCTGGGGCGTTGAACGTTTATTCTGGTCATTACCCGGCGTATATAGCACCGCAGCCGGCTACACCGGTGGCTATACCCCTAACCCAACCTATCGGGAAGTCTGTTCCGGCGATACCGGACACGCCGAAGCGGTACGCGTCGTCTATGACCCGCATGTTATCAGCTACGAACAACTGCTGCAGGTGTTCTGGGAAAATCACGATCCGGCGCAGGGCATGCGTCAGGGGAACGACCAGGGTACGCAGTATCGCTCCGCCATTTACCCGTTAACGCCGGAACAAACCGCCGCCGCACAGGCCAGCCTTGAGCGTTTTCAGGCAGCAATGACCGCCGCAGGCGATGAACGCGAGATTACGACGGAAATCAGCACGGCGACTCCGTTCTACTACGCCGAGGACGATCACCAGCAGTATCTGCATAAAAACCCTTATGGATACTGTGGCATTGGCGGCATAGGCGTTTGCCTGCCGCCGCAAGGATAATCGCCGCCCTCTGGCGGCTTTACAGTACCTTACGCTATACTAGCTCCTGAAATTGCCGGTCCACTCCCTTCGGACCGGTTTTCAATGTGTATTTCACACAGATTTATCAATTTATCCCTTCCGAGGATCTGGCCTTAACGGTCGGATAAGATATGTTAAACAGTATTTTAGTCATTCTCTGCCTGATCGCCGTGAGTGCGTTTTTCTCGATATCCGAGATCTCGCTTGCTGCGTCACGCAAAATCAAACTTAAACTGCTTGCCGATGAAGGCAACGTAAACGCACAGCGTGTTTTGAAGATGCAGGAAAACCCCGGCATGTTCTTTACCGTTGTGCAAATTGGTCTTAATGCGGTTGCTATTCTTGGCGGTATCGTCGGTGACGCGGCGTTTTCACCGGCATTTAACGGTCTGTTCTCGAAATACTTCGCCCCAGAGCTGTCCGAACAGTTAAGCTTTATTCTGTCGTTCTCCCTGGTGACTGGCCTGTTCATCCTGTTCGCGGATTTAACCCCGAAACGCATCGGTATGATTGCGCCAGAAGCTGTAGCTTTGCGTATCATCAACCCGATGCGCTTCTGTCTGCTCGTGTTCCGCCCGCTGGTATGGTTCTTTAATGGTCTGGCAAATAACATTTTCCGTCTGTTTAAGATCCCGATGGTGCGCAAAGACGACATCACCTCGGACGATATTTACGCCGTAGTAGAAGCCGGCGCATTGGCAGGGGTTCTGCGCAAGCAGGAACATGAGCTGATCGAAAACGTATTTGAACTGGAATCCCGTACCGTGCCGTCTTCAATGACCTCGCGCGAAAACGTTATCTGGTTTGATCTGCACGAAGATGAACAGAGCCTGAAGAACAAAGTGGCGGAACATCCGCATTCCAAGTTTCTGGTCTGTAACGAAGATATCGACCACATCATTGGCTATGTTGATTCAAAGGATCTCCTCAACCGCGTACTGGCAAATCAAAGCATGGCGCTGAACAGCGGCGTACAGATCCGCAATACGCTGATTGTTCCGGATACGCTGACGCTCTCAGAAGCGCTGGAAAGCTTCAAAACCGCAGGTGAAGACTTTGCCGTCATCATGAACGAGTATGCACTGGTGGTGGGGATTATTACGCTTAATGACGTAATGACGACACTGATGGGTGACTTAGTCGGCCAGGGTCTGGAAGAACAGATTGTGGCGCGTGATGAGAACTCATGGTTAGTTGATGGTGGTACGCCGATTGATGACGTGATGCGTGTGCTGGATATCGACGAGTTTCCGCAGTCCGGCAACTATGAAACCATCGGCGGTTTCATGATGTTCATGCTGCGTAAAATCCCGAAACGCACCGACTCGGTGAAGTATTCTGGCTACAAATTTGAAGTGGTGGATATCGATAACTACAAGATCGATCAGCTGCTGGTGACGCGCCTGGACAGCAAACCTACCGTTCTGGTACCAAAGCTGCCGGATGCAAAAGAAGAGACCAAAGCGTAATCCCGCCAGAAACATCAACGGCTCCCATCAGGAGCCGTTTTTTTAACTACTGCATAGCACTTTGATCAAGCCATCTCAGTTTGCAGACGCAAGACCTGACGGTTAACTTCGGACATAACAGAAAAATGCAGTTTGTCCTTCACTTTTGGGATAAGAATCTTACCCTTATCAAACTCAAAAGCGCCTACGTCCTTGATATATAACCGTCCACGAAACAGGATCTTCACGTACTTCGCCACCTGCAGCGGGTTGTATCGTTGGAAAATTTTCATTGTATCTCCTGCTGAGCGTTACGCCTTTGCGGTACCACAATCGGTCCGACAATCCTCAGGCGCAAATTTTAATGCCTTATGACTATAGACTATCTGAACGATGTTTCCAGCGTGTATAAGTTTATTTACCTTCAGGTTACAATTATTCAGAATTATCTTTTCAACGCTTCGCTGTCTTCAGTATAAGCCTTCATTTTTCGCAGGATTTGTGCGCCCGTCCGCAAACTGGCATCGCGCTTGCGGGAAAAAGCATCATTCGCACATATGATTAAATTCCAGGCCCAAGTGGTCGGATCACCTGCATAATAAAGAAAGAAGGAAAACCCATGACCTTACAAAAACTGCTGGCCCTATCGTGCCTGCTGCTGCCGATGATTGCCTCCGCACATTCGTTTGAGACTAACCAGCGCGTGCCGCCGGTGGGTATTGCCGATCGCGGCGAACTGATTCTTGATAACGATAAGTTTAGCTACAAAAGCTGGAATAGCGCGCAACTGCCAGGGAAAGTCCGCATTGTGCAACACATCGCCGGACGTACCTCCGCCAAAGAGAAAAATGCGACACTGATTGAAGCCATCAAAGCGGCCAATCTGCCGCATGATAAATACCAGACCACCACTATCGTCAACACCGATGACGCCATTCCCGGCTCCGGTATGTTTGTGCGCAGCAGTCTGGAGAGCAATAAGAAGCTCTACCCGTGGTCGCAATTCATTGTCGACAGCAACGGCATTGCGCGTAAGGCCTGGCAACTGGATGAAGAGAGCTCCGCTATCGTCGTTCTCGACAAAGACGGACGCGTACAGTGGGCAAAAGATGGGGCGCTAACGCAGGATGAGGTGCAGCAGGTGATTGCCCTGCTGCACAAACTGCTCAGTAAATAGAGACGCGGAAGCCGGGGTTGAGGAACGATTCACGTGGGGTGTAATCCAGAGGTTTCCCCTGCCAGTCGTGAACGTGCGCTCCGGCTGCGGCAGCAACCGCGTGGCCCGCAGCGGTGTCCCACACGTTTGTGGGTCCAAAACGCGGATACAGTTGCGCCTGCCCTTCCGCCACTAGGCAGAACTTCAGCGAGGAACCAATCGAGGTGGTCTGGTGCTCACCCAACTGTTGCAGATACTCTTTTAACTCATTGTCGGCATGGGAGCGGCTAATCACCACCAGCGGCGGACGCGCATCACGCACCTGGATTTGTTTGCGCACGCCGCACTCTTCTTTCCACGCTTTACCTTCTGCTGCGCTGTACATCACTTTCATTACCGGCGCGTAAACCACGCCCAGAACCGGCTTTCCCTTCTCGATAAGCGCAATGTTAACGGTAAATTCACCGTTACGCTTAATGAACTCTTTGGTCCCATCCAGCGGATCGACCAACCAGTAGCGCTGCCAGTGTTGACGAACATCCCAGCCAGGAGGCGCCTCTTCAGACAGAACCGGAATATCCGGCGTCAGCGCCAGTAATCCCTCGAGGATCACAGTGTGCGCTGCGATATCTGCCGCCGTGACCGGAGAATCGTCCTGCTTGCTGGTAATCTCCATCGGTTTGAATCCATCGTAGACCTGCATAATGGCATCGCCCGCGTTCCGTGCAAGCTGGCATACATGTTCTAACATTCTCCACCTCGTTTCTTTCGTGGTGTTAACTCGTTGTTTTACTTATACCCGATCGCCAGGGGATCCGCCAACTGTGATAGCGTCTGCGGTTTTAAACGCTATATTCATGTCATGATTCACAGTTCTGTAAGCAAGAAGATTTATATACATTTTCTTTTGTGGCTTAGATCTTAAAAGGATGCCCCTGATGATTAAGTTTAGTGCAACGCTTCTGGCTACGCTGATTGCAGCCAGTGTGAATGCCGCGACCGTCGATCTACGGATAATGGAAACAACTGATTTGCATAGCAATATGATGGATTTCGATTATTACAAAGATACGGCGACTGAAAAATTTGGCCTGGTGCGTACGGCGAGTCTTATCAACGCTGCGCGTGGTGAAGTCAAAAACAGCGTGCTGGTTGATAACGGCGATTTGATTCAGGGCAGTCCGCTCGGGGATTACATGGCGGCCAAGGGGCTGAAAGCGGGCGAAACTCACCCGGTCTATAAGGCGCTGAATACGCTGGATTACGCGGTGGGTAACCTCGGCAACCATGAATTCAACTACGGTCTTGAGTATCTGCACAACGCACTAGCCGGGGCGAAGTTCCCTTACGTTAATGCCAATATCATCGACGTTAAGACCAAAAAGCCGCTGTTTACGCCTTATCTGATCAAAGACACTGAGGTTGTCGACCAGCAAGGGAACAAGCAGACGCTGAAGATAGGCTATATCGGTTTTGTGCCGCCGCAGATCATGACCTGGGATAAAGCCAACCTCAGCGGTAAAGTGACGGTGAACGACATCACCGAAACCGCACGTAAATACGTGCCTGAGATGCGAGCCAAAGGCGCGGATGTGGTGGTGGTAGTAGCTCACTCCGGGCTTTCTGCCGACCCGTATCAGACAATGGCGGAGAACTCCGTTTACTACCTCAGTGAAGTCCCGGGCGTGGATGCCATTATGTTTGGTCACGCTCACGCCGTCTTCCCGGGTAAAGACTTTGCCAATATCAAAGGCGCAGATATCTCTAAAGGTACCCTGAACGGCGTTCCGGCGGTGATGCCTGGCATGTGGGGCGATCATCTGGGCGTGGTCGATCTGGTACTGAATAACGACAGCGGGAAATGGCAGGTCACCCAGGCGAAAGCCGAAGCTCGTCCGATTTATGACGCGGCGGCGAAAAAATCACTGGCCGTTGAAGATAAGAAAATCGTTGAGATCCTGAAAGCCGATCACGATGCCACGCGCGAGTTCGTCAGCAAACCGATCGGTAAATCCGCCGACAATATGTACAGCTATCTGGCGCTGGTACAGGATGACCCGACTGTGCAGGTGGTGAATAATGCGCAGAAAGCCTATGTAGAGCACTTTATTCAGGGCGATCCGGATCTGGCGAAACTGCCGGTACTTTCCGCCGCCGCGCCGTTTAAGGTCGGCGGACGCAAGAACGATCCGGCAAGCTTTGTAGAAGTCGAAAAAGGCCAGTTAACCTTCCGTAACGCCGCTGATTTGTATCTCTATCCCAACACTCTGGTGGTGGTGAAAGCCAGCGGTAAAGAGGTGAAAGAGTGGCTGGAATGTTCCGCCGGGCAGTTCAATCAGATTGATATCCACAGCAGCAAACCACAGTCGTTGATTAACTGGGACGGCTTCCGTACCTATAATTTCGACGTGATTGATGGCGTGAATTATCAGATTGATGTTTCACAACCCGCCCGCTACGACGGGGAATGTCAGACCATTAATCCGAAAGCGGAACGTATTAAAAATCTGACCTTTAACGGCAAACCAATCGATCCGAATGCCACCTTCCTCGTCGCGACCAACAACTACCGCGCCTACGGCGGTAAGTTTGCCGGAACCGGCGACAGCCACATCGCGTTTGCATCACCGGATGAAAACCGCTCGGTGCTGGCGGCATGGATAGGTGCCGAGACGAAGCGTGCCGGTGAAATTCATCCAGCGGCAGATAACAACTGGCGTCTGGCGCCAATTCACAGCGATACGCCACTGGATATTCGCTTTGAAACATCACCGTCTGATAAAGCCGCGGCGTTTATCAAAGAGAAAGGGCAATATCCGCTGAAGAAAGTCGCGACCGATGACATCGGTTTCGCCATTTATCAGTTGGATTTGAGTAAGTAACTTTAGTGCCGGATAAGGCGTTAGCCGCCATCCGGCAATACTTTACGCCGCCCGCTCTTCCCGCTGCGCCAACACCTGCGGCAAATTCAGTTCTATCCAGTCCGCCAGTGCGGCGACTTTATCGCTCACCTGCTCACCCAACGACGTCAGGCTATACTCCACATGCGGCGGTACGACCGGATACGATACCCGGTTGATAAACCCGTCCTGCTCCAGCGCTTGCAGAGATTGCGCCAGCATCTTTTCACTGACGCCGCCCATCTTACGACGCAAGTCGCTGAAACGGTGCGTACCGTCGCGCAGCGCAACCAGAATCAACACCCCCCAGCGGCTGGTGACGTGTTTTAACACCTCGCGGGAGGGGCACTGCTCGGCGAACAAGTTGCCATCGCGTAACTGCTGAGAAAGCGTTGGTGTGGCCATTTTCATACTTACCTTTTTGTACGTACTTACTAAAAGTTAGTTTAGGTGTTAGCGTGTTTAAACACAAGACCAATACCAAGGAGTCACCCCATGATCGCGATTACCGGTGCCACCGGCCAACTGGGCCAACACGTTATTGAAACTCTGCTGAAAACTGTTCCTGCCAGCCAGATTGTGGCCATTGTGCGTAACCCTGCGAAAGCGACGGCGCTTAGCCAGCAGGGCATTACCGTTCGTCAGGCGGATTACAGCGATGAAACCGCCTTTACAGCTGCCCTACAGGGTATCGACAAGCTACTGCTGATCTCGTCGAGCGAAGTGGGACAACGTGCCCCGCAGCATCGCAACGTAATTAACGCGGCGAAAGCTGCCCACGTGAAATTTATCGCCTACACCAGCCTGCTACATGCCGACTCTTCCCCACTGGGATTGGCTGATGAGCATATCGCAACCGAGAAGATGCTGGCTGAATCCGGTATCGCCTACGCGCTACTGCGTAACGGCTGGTACACCGAAAACTATCTCGCCAGCGCACCGGCCGCGCTGGAACACGGCGTATTTATCGGGGCTGCAGGTGAAGGCAAAATTGCCTCAGCGACCCGCGCCGACTATGCCGCTGCCGCCGCGCGCGTCATCAGTGAAGACGGTCACGCCGGTAAAACCTATGAGCTGGCGGGCGACGCAGGCTGGACCCTGAGCCAGTTGGCTGCCGAACTGGCAAAACAGAGCGGTAAAAAAGTGGTGTATCAGAACCTGAGCGAAACTGACTTTGCCGCCGCACTAAAGGGCTTTGGTCTACCAGCCGGGCTGGCGGACATGCTGGCTGACTCAGACACTGGCGCCTCCAAAGGCGGTCTGTTCGACGACAGCCATACGCTAAGCAAACTGATTGGTCGCCCGACCACCTCGCTGGCTGACAGCGTCAAAGGCATCGTGTAAGTGTTAAAAATTAGTTAATTGTGGTGGCATCCCCGCGCATCCTCTCTGATAATGACAGGATGATGCGTGGGGAGAGAAAACGTGCAAGGTGTACCTGAGCAGTTTATTGATGAGAAAGACAGCGCCCGCTTTCGCCATCTGGCGCAGGTGCCGGGCGTAGAGCTGTATCATGCGCACATCTCACGTTACGCCTTTGAGCCGCACACTCATGAAGCGTTCGGCATTGGCGCGATAGAAGCCGGAGCCGAGCGTTTTCGCTATCGCGGCACGCAGTACGTGGCCCCCGCCCATTCCGTCGTAACCATGAATCCTGATGAGCTGCACACCGGCGAGGCCGAAACCGCCGACGGCTGGCGCTATCGGATGATTTATCTTGAGCCCGATCTTCTGGAAGAGGTCACCGGGATCCGCCACTGGTGGTTCCATGACGTTACCCGTCACGATCCGCTGCGCTCGCGCCAGATCTGCTCGTTGATCCACGGTCTGTGGAACACCGAAGATCCGTTGGCGCAAAAAGGACTATTGCTCGATCTGATCGACACGTTCCAACCGCTGGCCCGCCATGCGCCGGTATTACCGGAGGGGGCGCATCGCTTTGAACGCGTGCGCGAGTATCTGCACGATAATTACATGCACCCGGTCACGCTCGATGAACTGGCGCGGGTGGCATCGCTGAGTCCCTGGCATTTTCAGCGCCAGTTCAAATTGCATTTCCACGTCACGCCGCACCAGATGCTGATGGCGATCCGTCTGTGGCGAGCCAAAGGTTTTCTTACCTACGGTATGCCCGCCGCAGAGGTCGCCGCCGCAACCGGCCTCACCGACCAGTCGCATCTCACCCGCGCCTTTACCCATCGCTACGGCATTACGCCGGTACGTTATCAGAAACAAGTCGTCCGGCGTTGATCAGCAATCTCATACAATACGGCGGCATTTTTCCTGCCTACACTCGACCTTATGTTAAGCGATGTGGATGTCAAAAATGATTAGCGGTGTGTTGTATGCCCTGCTGGCCGGGCTGATGTGGGGATTAATTTTTGTTGGACCGCTGATCGTTCCGGAATACCCGGCGGTGTTACAGTCGATGGGGCGTTATCTGGCGCTGGGGCTGATCGCATTGCCGATTGCCTGGCTGGGTCGCGGACGACTGCGTCAGTTGACGCGCAAAGACTGGGTAACTGCGCTGACGTTAACCCTGATGGGCAATCTGATTTATTACGTTTGCCTGGCAAGCGCTATCCAGCGCACCGGCGCACCGGTCTCCACGATGATTATTGGTACATTGCCGGTGGTGATCCCGGTCTTCGCTAACCTGCTCTACAGCCAGCGTGACGGCAAATTATCATGGTGGCGTTTGTCGCCTGCGCTGGTGTTGATTGGTATAGGCCTACTGTGCGTGAATATCTCAGAGCTGAATCAAGGGCTGCCTGATTTTAGCGGCTGGCGATATGGCTCTGGCATCGCACTGGCGCTGATTTCGGTGGTGTGTTGGGCGTGGTATGCGCTGCATAATGCCCGCTGGCTGCGCGAGAATCCGGATAAGCACCCGATGATGTGGGCGACGGCCCAGGCACTGGTGACGCTGCCTGTTTCTCTGCTCGGCTATGTTGCCGCCTGCCTGTGGCTAAACGGGCAAACGCCGGACTTCGCTCTGCCCTTCGGTCCGCGTCCAGGCGTGTTTATCGGCCTGATGATAGCCATTGCGGTCTTGTGTTCGTGGGTTGGCGCACTGTGCTGGAACGTCGCCAGCCAGAAGCTGCCGACGGTGATCCTCGGCCCGTTGATTGTCTTCGAAACGCTGGCTGGCCTGCTGTACACCTTTATTCTGCGCAAGGAATTTCCGCCGCTGCTGACGGTAAGCGGTATTGCGCTGCTGATAATAGGCGTGGTGATTGCGGTGCGGTCAAAACCGCAGAAACCGGCGGTAGTGCCGGTTTCGGGGGATGCCTGATGGCGCTGCGCTTATCAGGCCTACAAGGACTATACGATCTCATGTAGGCCGGATAAGGCGTTTACGCCGCCATCCGGCGCGACACTTTAAACACCCCCACCGTCTGGTTCAACCGCGCGGCCTGCTCTTCGAGCGCGGCGGCGGCGGAAGCGGACTCCTCCACCAGCGAGGCGTTTTGCTGCGTGACGCGATCCATCTCAGCCACCGCCTGGCCGATCTGATCGATACCCCGACTCTGTTCATCGGAGGCCGAGGCTATCTCGCCCATAATATCGGTCACGCGGGTCACGGCGCTGACGATTTCCGCCATCGTTTCACCCGCTTCATGCACCAGCGCTGTACCGGCATTAACCCGATTCCCCGAGTCATCAATCAGCGCCTTAATCTCTTTTGCCGCCTGAGCGCTACGCTGTGCCAGCGTGCGCACCTCACCTGCGACTACAGCAAAGCCGCGCCCCTGTTCGCCCGCGCGCGCCGCTTCTACCGCCGCGTTCAGCGCCAGGATGTTGGTCTGGAAAGCAATGCCGTCGATAACAGTGGTTATTTGCGCGATTTTGCTGGAACTGGTGGCGATTTCATCCATCGTACGCACCACACCGTCGACCACGGCTCCACCTTTCTGCGCCGTCTGCGAGGCATTTTTTGCCAGACTGGTCGCCTGACGCGCGTTATCCGCATTCTGTTTCACGGTTGCGGTGAGTTGTTCCATGCTGGCAGCAGTTTCTTCCAGAGAAGCAGCCTGCTGTTCGGTACGTGAAGAGAGATCGTTACTGCCAGCGGCAATTTCACCCGCCCCGGTATAGATGGTGTCAGCCCCATCACGCACCACGCTGACTGTGTTCGCCAGCGCCTGCTGCATGTCGCGGACGTTGCCTGCCAGCAGCGCCATTTCATTACTGCCATCGGCGTTGATGCGGTGCGTCAGATCACCTGCGGCAATATGGCGAATATGTCCCATCACCTCGTGGAGCGGCTTGAGCAGCACTCGCTGCATCGCCAGCCAACTGGCGATAATCACGGTGACGACAATCAGCATCACCGCGGACAGCAGCCAGATTATCTTCTGGTAGTCACTCTCATTGTCCTGCACTCCGGCAGTGGCCAGCGCCGTTTGCGCGCTACGCCATTCCCGATAAACTTCCTGCATGGCCGTTTGCTTTTGCTCGGCATTCTGCTTGAACATCTCTTCCAGCTTGCCTTCAGCCAGCAGCGCGTTCATTTTTGCCAGCGTCGCAGAATAGATGCCGTACTGTTCTTCCAGTCGATCGGCCAGATGCTCATCCAGCCCCGGCGTTTCCGGCAGAGCGTAGTATTTATCGTAATGCTCTTTCGATTCGGCCAACAGGCGATTTGCCGTGTTCACCAGTTCCTTCAACTGACCGCCGTTAATATCGCTGGCCATCGTGCCCTGTAAACGTAGCATGCCCCGGTTGAGCGTGACGCGAGCCTGGTTCAGGCTAATCCATGCATCGGTAAACTCCGCCACGTTCTGGCTGGAAAGTTGAGAAACGTTAAAGTTTTCCTTGTCGTTTTTAAGCGCGCCAATAAATACGCCTGCGGAAATGAGCTGCATCGCGCCCAGGGCGAGTAACACGGTGATAAGTAAGGTTATCACTTTGATTCGTTTGAACATCTGTTGCCTTTTAATTATGCAGGTATTGTCTGAGGTCTAACTATCGGCAGCTGCGTCGGCTTATTTAATCTTGTGGCGTAGCTTTTTTCGCCGCTTTGTCCCTTTTCAATAAGATTCAGCATGTTAACGAGATAAGAAATTTTCGTGACAATCATCACAAAATCCTCTGACCCGAAAGGGTTATATCCTTCCTCATAAGTTGTATTTAAAATACACCTTATATTATTGAGAATGAGGTAACGGCTATGTCTTATCGCGATCAACCTTTAGGTGAACTGGCGCTCTCTATTCCTCGCGCTTCGGCCCTGTTTCGTAAATACGATATGGATTACTGCTGCGGCGGTAAGCAAACGCTGGCACGCGCTGCCGCACGTAAAGAGCTGGATGTGGAAGCTATCGAGGCGCAGCTCGCCCAGTTGGCTGAACAACCGCTGGAAAAAGACTGGCGTACCGTGGCACTGGCAGAAATCATCGACCATATCGTCATTCGATATCATGATCGCCACCGCGAACAGCTGCCGGAGCTGATCCTGCAGGCCACTAAAGTTGAACGTGTTCATGCCGACAAGCCGAGCGTACCGCGTGGTCTGGCGAAGAACCTGACGATGCTGCATGAAGAGCTGTCCAGCCACATGATGAAAGAAGAGCAGATCCTGTTCCCAATGATCAAACAGGGCATGGGTAGCCAGGCGATGGGGCCAATCAGCGTGATGGAAAGCGAACATGACGATGCGGGTGAACTGGTGGAAGTGATCAAACACATCACCCATAACGTGACGCCGCCACCAGAAGCCTGCACCACCTGGAAAGCCATGTATAACGGCATTAACGAGATGATCGACGATCTGATGGAACACATCAGTCTGGAAAACAATGTGTTGTTCCCGCGTGCCCTCGCAGGTGAATAAAAAAAGGCGCCCGAGAGCGCCTTCCTGAAGTCCGAATTCGGCCACTGCTTATGTGGCCTTTTTTGTGTCCGATATGACAACGCTTAACGCATACCCGCCATACGTTTCTTACCGATAAACAACCAGCCCAGACCCAGCGCGATGAACCACAGCGGCGTCACCATCAACGCCTGACGGGTATCTTCTTCCAGAGTCAGCAGCACCAGTACGAAGACAAAGAACGCCATACATACCCAGCACATTAGCTTGCCTAACGGCATCTTGTAGATCGATTTCTCATGCAGGTGTGGACGCTGTTTGCGGTACACCAGGTATGAGCAAAGAATGATGGTCCAGACAAACATAAACAGGATTGCCGACACGGTGGTGATCATGGTGAACGCGCCAATCACGCTCGGGTTCACATAGAGCATCACCACGCCGCCCAGCAGACAGATACAGGAGAAGGTTAAACCTTTCGCCGGAACCGCGCGTTTAGACAGCTTGGCAAACGCTTTAGGCGCAACGCCTTCCTGTGCCAGGCCGAACAGCATACGGCTGGTAGAGAACACGCCGCTGTTTGCGGAAGAGGCCGCTGAAGTCAGCACCACAAAGTTAATCAGGCTCGCCGCCGCAGGCAGACCGACCAGCACAAACAGCTCAACGAATGGGCTCTTGGTTGGTACTACCGAGCTCCACGGCGTCACGGACATAATCACGATCAGCGCGAAAACGTAGAACATGATGATACGGATTGGAATCGAGTTAATAGCGCGCGGCAGAGACTTTTCCGGATCTTTAGTTTCTGCAGCCGTCGTACCTACCAGCTCAATACCAACAAACGCGAAGACTGCTATCTGGAAGCCAGCAAAGAAGCCGCTCAGACCTTTCGGGAACCAGCCACCGTCATTCCACAGATGCGTGAACGAAGCCTGAACGCCGGTTGGCGACTGGAAGTGCGTCAGTACCATCACCAGACCGACGACAATCAGGCCGACAATGGCGACGATTTTGATCATCGCAAACCAGAACTCCATCTCACCAAACATTTTCACCGTGGCGAGGTTAAGAGCCAGCAACAGAATGATCACCGCCAGTGATGCCACCCAGTCTGACAGTCCGGGGAACCAGAATTGCGCATACGCCGTAATCGCAACGACGTCTGCCATCCCGGTAACCACCCAGCAGAACCAATAGGTCCAGCCGGTAAAATACCCGGCCCATGGCCCGAGCAGGTCGGAGGCGAAATCACTAAAGGATTTGTATTCGAGATTCGAGAGCAGCAATTCTCCCATTGCCCGCATCACGAAAAACAGCATAAAACCGATGATCATATAGACAAAAATGATCGACGGCCCGGCGAGGCTGATGGTTTTCCCTGAGCCCATAAACAGGCCGGTACCAATAGCGCCACCAATGGCAATAAGTTGAATATGACGGTTTGTGAGATTGCGCCGTAGCGACTGTTCAGACGAAGCCTCTTCAACGGCGTCGACTTTTACCTGATCTACCATGTTTTTTCTTCCTGTACCTGTCTGTGTTGTTCAGGCTCTACGGCCTTTAGTGTGTCTATGATACGACGATCCTGTTGGCAGGACTCATCGATATTAGGTAAGAATCGGCGGGATGAATACTAAGATTTAGATATAATGTTAATTTTATGTTTAAAGTGAGTGTCATATCACTCTGATAGCGAGAATCAGTTCACAAAAATACACGCAATAACATCATTTGCAAGATAAAATATCGACATCGACGTAACTATAGCTTTTCACGCTATTTTGTTGCTCCCCCCAGCGTCGGGGGGAACAGAAGTTACTGCTTACAGGATTTCAAGCAGCTCAACTTCAAATACCAGTGTGCTGAACGGAGGAATGGATGCGCCAGCGCCACGCTCACCGTAAGCCAGTTCCTGAGGAATAGTCAGTTCCCATTTGGAACCTACCGGCATCAGGGTCAGTGCTTCAATCCAGCCAGGGATCACGCCGTTAACCGGGAATTCAGCCGGTTCGCCACGCGCAACAGAGCTGTCAAACACGGTACCGTCGATCAGTTTACCGGTATAATGCACGCGTACGTGGTCGGTACGTGCCGGGATAGAACCTTCGCCCTGAGTCAGAACACGGAACTGCAGACCGGATTCAGTGCTGTTCACACCCTCTTTCTCACGGTTTTCTTCCAGATATTTGACGCCATCAGCCGCCATAGCCTGGAAACGCTCGCGACGTACTGCATCAGCACGTTCGTGAATTTCACGCAGCGCACGGTGCACAACATCAACAGGCACTGCCGGGTGTTTACCTTCCAGCGCATCAGCGATACCCGCTACCAGCGCTTCAGGCAACAGCCCTTCCAGACCGGATTCGCTCAGCTGTTGTCCTACCTGCAAACCAATGCCGTAGCTTGCTTGCGCTTCGATAGTGTCAAAAGTCGGGTTAGCCATCATATTTCCTTTCATCGGATGTAAAGTAGCGGGCAGCATATCAGCCATGCCGCATCCGGTAAAACTTTGTCTCGGGAACAGATGACAAATCGCGAGGAAAAAGAAACAATGCTATTGCCCGCATCAATGTCACGAAAGCGGGTACCTGAACAAGTATCATAGAGTTAGCGATCTATACTCTATGACAGAGGAACGAGACGCGGAGCAGGAGGAAAGCCATGCCCGGGCGCTTTGAATTAAAACCAACCCTGGCGAAAATCTGGCATGCACCGGACAATTTTCGCATTATGGACCCGCTACCGCCTATGCACCGACGCGGCATTATTATTGCTGCTATCGTGCTGGTGATAGGTTTCCTGCTTCCTTCCAGTGACACTACTGATACCCCTGTGGTTACGCGTACTGCCCAGCTGGATTTACAGTCACAGTCGCAGCCGCCAACAGAGGCTCAGCTTCAGGCACAGTTAGTGGCCCCGCAAAACGATCCCGGCCAGGTGGCTCCCGTTGCGCCGGAACCCATCCAGGAAGGAGAACCAGACGCGCAGCCGCAGGCTCAGCAATCACAGCCTCAGACGCAGCCCTTTCAGCAGAATAGTGGTATTGAGCAGCAGTGGCGTACCTACCGCGTAGACTCAGGGAAAACGCTGGCGCAGGTCTTCCGGGACCATAACCTTCCGCCAACTGATGTGTACGCCATGGCGCAAGTGGAAGGTGCCGGGAAGCCGCTGAGCAATTTGAAAGACGGCCAGATGATCCAAATCAGGCAGAATGCTAACGGGGTGGTGACCGGGTTAACCATTGATAGCGGAAATGGTCAGCAGATATTGTTTACCCGCCAGCCCAACGGCAGCTTTATTCGCGCACGCTAAGACTGTCTCAGTCAGTAGGCCTGATGCGCGTAGCGCCATCAGGCCTCAAGGTGAAGCACTAACGCTTCCCCTTATTCACCCACCAGATCCCCGAACAGACCAGCACCAGCGCCAGCGCATATTTCCATTCGAGAATGTTTTCGCCGAGGAATATCGCCGACAGCACCGCCCCCGAAACCGGGATCAGGAAGTTAAACGGCGCAATCATCCCCACGCGGTTGTACTTGAGCAAAATGCTCCACAAAGCGAAGGCCACCGATGAAAGCAACGTCAGGTAACCCAGAATAGCCACTGAAGCTAAGCCGTGTACGGTCAACGTGCCACCAAAAGCATAACCGCCGATAACTAACGCCAGACCGCCCATCCCCAGTTGGTAGCCTGTCATGACCGTCGGGTCTACCGTCTGAGAAATGCGTTTACCGTATAGCGTGGCGGCAGAAAGGATAAAGGCCGCCATCACCACTGAACCATCACCTAACAGGCTGAAGCTAAAATCCATTCCGCTGTTAAAGTTCACCACCATCACGCCGGTAAAACCCAGAATACAACCTAGTGCTTTGTTGTAGCTTAGTTTGTCGTTTTGATAGATAAAATGGGCCAACAGCACGCTAAAGAATGTCCCGGTCGCATTCATGATGGACCCTTTCACCCCCGTCGTGAACGCCAGGCCAATATAGAAGAAGATGTATTGCAGCGAGGTTTGCGTCAGCCCCAACAGCGTGAGTTGGCCGTACTGACGCAGGCTTAACCGGCCAATCGGTTTACGCTGCGCCATCGCCAACAGTAGCAGCAATAATCCCGCAAACAGGAAGCGATAGCCGGCAAAGACAATTTTTGACGGAATGTCATCCGTGGCAATCTGGAAGATCTCGTATCCGCTTTTTATCGCTGGATAAGCGCTCCCCCACAACAGACAACAGAAGGCTGCGCCCAGGTAGACAACATTTTTACGCGCGAACAGAGGTTGGTGCGTTGGTTCCATTCCATCACCACTTTGAAATAATGTTTTATTTTTATGATTATCCCGAAAAGGACAAAGAATAGCCAGAGCGAAAAACAGGAGGGTAGAAAAGCAAAACGCCGGCACAGGGCCGGCGCTTTTACGCGGTCATCAGAATAAAAACTTATTCTGCAACTACGTTTACAGTCAGCTTAGCAAACACTTCGCTGTGAACCTGGAAGCTCACTTCGTGCTCACCAGTGGTACGCAGAACGCCGTTCGGCAGACGAACTTCGCTCTTAGCAACTTCAACGCCAGCTGCAGTTACAGCGTCAGCGATGTCGCGAGTACCGATGGAACCGAACAGTTTACCTTCGTCGCCAGCTTTAGACGCGATGGTTACGGTTTCCAGTGCGTTGATTTTCTCAGCACGAGCTTCAGCAGCGGACAGAACGTCAGCCAGTTTGGCTTCCAGTTCAGCGCGACGCGCTTCGAAAAATTCAACGTTTTTCTTGGTAGCAGGAACAGCTTTACCCTGTGGTACCAGGAAGTTACGAGCATAGCCCGCTTTAACGTTAACCTGATCACCCAGGCTACCCAGGTTTGCTACTTTATCAAGCAGAATAACTTGCATTACCTTATCCTCTCAAAGTCGTATTAATGGACCGTGACCGATTACTGATGACGATCAGTGTACGGCAGCAGGGACAGGTAGCGAGCGCGTTTGATAGCGCGAGCCAGCTGACGCTGGTATTTTGCACGGGTACCGGTGATACGGCTTGGGACAATCTTACCGCTTTCGGTGATGTAGTTTTTCAGCGTAGCGATATCTTTATAGTCGATCTCTTGAACGCCTTCCGCGGTGAAACGGCAGAACTTGCGACGACGGAAATAACGTGCCATATGGCTAGTCTCCAGAATCTATCAATTCAATCTGCTCGGCATGCAGAACCATTTTGCTCAGGCCGTTCTTTGCCTTGTGGCAAGAGATGAACCCCTGAACGGTCACTGCGCTACCGACCGTTATACTGTGAGTAATGGCCTGGTTTTCGTGTCCGCTAATAATAACGGGCATTTGGCACCACGCCTGCCGGTGAAACCCGGCTTCCTCCTGCACAGAACGATGCTCAAGCACGAACTGGCAATGAGGAATTCCTGATGGACTGACCTTTCGAAGGGGAGCCCTGCACACGGTGCCGGACAACGCCAGACGGTTGGTCATCAGAAATTACTCTTCAGAATCCCCAGCTTCAGCATCATCTGCGGTTTCGTTAGCGAAATCATCGCGACGTTCACGACGCTCGTCTTTCGCTTTAACCATCGGAGATGCTTCGGTAACAGCGTGTTTAGTACGCATAACCATGCTGCGGATAACGGCATCGTTGAAGCGGAAGGTAGTTTCCAGCTCATCGATCACTTCCTGCGGCGCTTCAACGTTCATCAGAACGTAGTGAGCTTTGTGCAGTTTGTTGATCGGGTAAGCCAGCTGACGGCGGCCCCAGTCTTCCAGACGGTGGATCGTGCCTTCTGCACCAGTGATGGCAGCAGTGTAGCGTTCGATCATACCCGGAACCTGTTCGCTCTGGTCAGGATGGACCATAAAAACGATTTCGTAATGACGCATCGAATTGCTCCTTACGGATTATTCAGCCTCCTGTCTGGGTCAGCCGAGGCCCATGGAGGCAAGGAACGTGTTAAAGGTCGGCTGAAAAATGACGCGTCATAATACTGGGGTCAGCAGGTAAACTCAAGGTGCTTGTACGATTATTTATCATGTCGCCATTAATACATATCCAGCAGCATTTTGACGCTGATGCAAATGGAGACAATGACAATCATCGGCCGGATAACTTTCTTCCCGCGCGTCAGTACCACCGTCGCACCAAGACGTGCGCCAAGGGATTGTCCGGCAAACATCACCAGCCCCAGCGACCAGATCATTTTACCGCCGAAAATGAAGAACAGAATAGAGGCAATGTTCGACGCCAGGTTGATAAAATTCGAGTGAATTTGCGCTTTATCGATACTGTACCCCCACAGCAGGATATAGCAGAGCGTATAAAAGGAGCCGGCCCCGGCACCGAGAAAACCATCATAAAACCCAATACCTCCCCCGCAGATCAACGAGAAGAGAAACAGGGACACCTGCTGCTTCCTTTTCGGTTCGCTAAGATTAGGCGCAGAAATAAAGTAGATGGCGACCGCGATTATCAGGATCGGCAGCAGTTTCTTCAACACGTCCGGCTCAATAAACTGGATAAGCGTCGTGCCCAGCGCAGAACCGATAAAGGCAGATAAAAAGACATATTTGTGTTCCTGCACATTAATATGTCCCCGGCGTAAAAAGTAAATTCCGGAGGTCAGCGAACTGCCCAACGCCTGAATCTTATTGGTTGCCAGCGCGTTAGCCGGGGGTAAACCGGAAATCAATAATGCGCCAATAGAGAGAAAACCGCCGCCGCCCGACACCACATTAATAAAGCCTGCCACCAGCGCGACCATAAACATAATCACAAAGTAGCTGAAATCCATGAATGAAGTATCCATAAGTTTTTGCCTTATTATCATAAAGTTATATTAATTATCTGGCTCACTATAAACGGCGTACTCACCCGATTAAATTGACTATTTGGTAAGAGCTTATGCGCGTAAGGCAGGTATTTTTAACCGCAGCGGAAGGCATCAGCTGATTGTTAATTAAAGAAAAGATGACTTTGCGGTAATTTTTTGAACAACTGCATCAGAAATGGTCGCTATCGACAGCGCCGGCAGCGGTTAAAATTAAATCAGAAGTTATCCACTCACAGGAGAGAGCTAACCAGAGACCGCAGTCGAGGAGGTACCTATGCGAGCCCGTATTTTGACCCTTCTGGCTGTACTTTTGCTCAGTGCAAATGCAACGGCAGCCATCAAAATTGACAATCATCAGGCCAGGAATATGGATGATGTGCAGAGCTTAGGCGTTATTTACATAAATCATAACTTCGCCACTGAAAGTGAAGCCACTCAGGCCCTGAATGAAGAAACCGATGCGCAAGGCGCAACCTACTATCACGTGATCCTCACCAGGGAACCCGGTAGTAACGGAAATATGCACGCCAGTGCAGATATTTATCGCTAGCACCCAGAAATAACCAACGAGAACATTGCCACAGTTTGACTTGCCCCCTTCATTGGGGGCTTTTTTTTTTTGCAAAAAAATCCCGAAGCCAGACCGATCTCATCCCCATGAAGAGTTGGCTTCGGAACGTTTTTTCTTACTTCTGCCCGTAATAGGCGTTTGGACCGTGCTTACGCATGAAGTGCTTATTCATCAGATAACCGTCAATAGCGCTGAGAGCCGGGTTAATGCCACGCGCAATCCATGCCATTTTTGCCACCTCTTCCATCACAACAGCGTTATGTACTGCGTCGTGAGCATCTTTGCCCCAGGCAAAGGGACCGTGCTGATACACCACAATACCCGGCGTATGCAGTGGTTCTACGTTGCTCAGCGTTTCAATGATCACCTTGCCGGTATTCAGCTCATACTCGCCCTGCACTTCAGCTTCAGTTAATGCTCGGGTACAAGGGATATCGCCAAAGAAGTAGTCCGCGTGAGTGGTACCCAGTGCCGGGATCGCCAGCCCCGCCTGCGCCCAGGCCGTGGCATGAGTAGAGTGCGTATGCACGACTCCGCCCAGCGACGGATAACGCTGGTAGAGCGCCAGATGGGTGGCGGTATCGGAAGAAGGACGAAAGCCGCCTTCTATCACCTTCCCTGACATATCGACCACGACCATATCATCAACGGTCATGTGCTCATAGGCGACGCCGCTGGGCTTGATCACCACCAGCGCACGTTCACGGTCAATGGCGCTGACGTTGCCCCAGGTAAATGTCACCAGCCCGTAGCGAGGCAGATCCATGTTAGCCTCAAAAACCTGCTGTTTAAGTTTTTGCATTACACCGCCTCCACCAGACCTGCGTTGGCCATACGCGTTTTCACCCAATCGCGCGCCTTCGCAACTTCACGTACCGGGTCATCCGACGTTTCACTCCACATCTCAATCAGGTATGGCCCGCAGTATCCACTCTGTTTGAGCGTCGCAAAACAACGTTCGAAATCAACGACTCCTTCACCAAACGGCACATTTTTGAATACGCCAGGTTTGGTATCCTTCACGTGTACCGCGACGATATGGCCTACCCCAGCCTGCAGTTCCATCTGCACGTCGTTATCCCACGCCGACAAATTGCCAATATCGGGATACAGCTGGAACCACGGATTGTTGAGATAGTGGGCGTAACCCAACGCCTTGCTGATCGAATTCATCAGCGGATAATCCATGATTTCCATCGCCAGCGTCACCTGCGCACGGCTCGCCATCTCCACGCTCTCTTTTAGCCCATCGCGAAACCGACGACGCGTTTCGTTATTGGCCTGCTGGTAATAGACGTCGTAACCCGCCAGTTGAATAACGCGAATACCAATATCCTGCGCAAACTGAATGGCTTTACGCATAATTTCCAGCCCCTGTTCGCGTACCGCATCATCTTCGCTGCCAAGCGGGAAACGACGATGAGCACTCAGGCATATGGACGGTACTCGTATCCCTGTCTCGGCGATAGCCGCCACCAGCGCCAGTCGCTGCTCGCGATTCCAGTCAAGACGCGCCAGACGGGCATCGGTTTCATCAACCGACATTTCGACAAAGTCAAAGCCCAGTTCCTTCGCCAGTTGCAAGCGTTCGAGCCAGCACTCCCCGCCGGGGAGTGCTTTTTCATAAATACCGAGCGGGACCTGTTTCGACAACATAGCCGCTCCTTATCCCCACAACTGGGCGATGGAACGTTTAAACTGACGAGCGGCCTCAACCGGAGAAGCGGCGTCGCGAATGCTGCGACCAGCGATAAAGACGTGAATCGGGATCCCTTTGAACAGCGGCAGATCCTCCAGCGCCAGACCACCAGTAACGGTAACTTTAAAGCCCATATCGGCCAGTCGCTTGATCGCACTGATATCCGCCTCTCCCCACGCCACGCCTGCCGCCTGCGCATCACGACTGCGGTGATAGACAACTTGCCCAATACCCGCGTCACGCCACTCCTGCGCCTGCTCCCAGGTCCAGTAGCCGGTCAGTTCAATCTGTACGTCACCGTTAAATTCTTTCGCCACCTCCAGCGCACCCTTGGTGGTGTTGATATCGGCACAGCAGATGACAGTAATCCAGTCAGCGTTGGCTTCGAAACACATGCGGGAGAGGATTTTGCCCGCGTCGGCAATTTTAGCGTCCGCCAGCACTATTTTATGCGGGTAAAGCGCCTTCAGATCGCGAACGGCACGAACGCCCTCTGCCACGCAAAGAATCGTACCCACCTCAATGATATCGACCTCTTCGGCAATCAGACGCGTCGTTTCATACGCGGAAGACATTGATTGGTTATCCAGCGCTACCTGCAACATAGGTAATGACATTTTGGTATCCTTTTAAACAGCCGCCGCAGTGGCGTTATCAATTAAATCCAGCACTTCCTGCGCGGTGCGGCAGGCGCGTAAACGGTCGAAATTGGCTTCGTCGTCAAACAGATTCACGATCTGCATAATGCCCACTTCCTGATGCGTGTTGGCGTCAACTGCCGCCATCGTGATCAGAATATCGACCGGGTCGTTATCTTCGTGGTTAAACACCAGCGGCGTTTTCAGCGTCACCAGCGCAAAACCGGTTTTCTTAACCCCTTCCTCCGGACGTCCATGCGGCATAGCAAGGCCCGGCGCAATCACAAAGTACGGGCCAAACTGTTCTACTCCGTCGAGGATGGCCTGGTAGTAGCGTGGTTCAACCACATCAGCCTTAACCAGCAGATCCACGCCAAGCTTTACCGCTTCCTGCCAGGTGCTGGCCTCGGCCTGTAAAAGGATGGAATTATTGTTTGCCAGCGAATCACGTAATTTCATGGTGCGTCCTTACTTCACATCCTGTGGGAAATGCGCTTTGATCACTTCCAGCAGTTTTGGTCCAAAATCGGCGGGAGACAGCATGTTGCGCACGCCGACAACATATTTATTGCCAGATACGGTAATCTCGCCGGCAATATGAGTAGAGGCGATGATGATATCTGCGCCGCTCAGTTCACTTTTGTATTCCCCCACGGCACAGCTGTTTACCGTATGGTCGATATTTGACTGGGTTAAAAACTGATCCACCTTCATTTTCATGATCATGGAACTGCCCTGCCCATTGCCACATACAGCCAGAATACGTACGGTCATAATCGGAACTCCTTTTTAAGCAGAGTGTTCTGCCAGTTGTTTTTCTGCGTCTTCCTCAGCGCGCAACGTACGCCCTGCGAAAAACATATAAGCCAGTGCAATCAAAATAATGACGGCCATAAACACGATGCCGATGGAGGCGAAACCCTGCATCATCGGCGGCGCCAAAATTGACCAGTCCGCCATGCCCATCCAGGCACTCATACCGGTAAGCTTCACCGCCCAGACGCAGCCAAAGATTTCGATCATCCCCATCACCAGGCAAATCTTGAGCGCCGCGCGCCAGCCGCCAAAGTGGTTAGCAAATACGCCGATAGTGGCGTTCGAGAAGAACATCGGGATAAAGCCTGGGATAATCAGGATGGAGGAGCCGCAGCCCACAAGGATGCCCACCGCAATCAGTTGGCCGATAGTGCCCCACATAAAGCCCCAGACCACCGCGTTAGGCGCAAAGCTATAAATCGCCGCGCAGTCGATGGCCAGCACCGCGCCGGGAATCAAACGTTGAGAGATACCGTTGAACGCTTCTGAAAGTTCAGCAACGAACATACGTACTCCCTGGGTGATGATGAAAATAGCGACGGCGAACGAAAAACCAGTCTGCAGGATATAGACTGTCCAGTGGGTTTTACCCGCCATCGCCTGAACCACATCAATGCCAAAAGAGAGCAGGATCGCGCCGAAGAAAATGGTCATCACTATCGCGGTAGAAACGATGTTGTCATGGAAGATATTCAGCCAGCCTGGCAGCTTGAGATCTTCCACGCTCTCCTCTTTCTTACCCAAGTAAGGCGCGACTTTGTAGGCAATCCACGAGGCGAACTGCTGCTGGTGACCGATGGAAAAACCGCAACCGTCGGTCACTTCCTGGGTCGGTTTGTACATCATATTGGAGGTAATACCCCAGTAGAGCGACACCAGCACCGCAGTGCAGATGATGGTCGTCCACATGGAATAGCCAAAGATGTAGAAAGAGACGGCAATCAGGCCCGCCTGCTGGAACATGATGTGCCCGGTCAGCATGATGGTGCGAATACCGGTTATCCGCCGTAGCAGTACGTAACAAATGTTTAGCGCCAGCGCCAACAGTACCGCGTACCCTACCCAGCTATAGGCATCCCCCATACGTTCGATGGTTGCCATCATGGAGGCATAGGTATCGGAAATCGCACCGTTGATACCGTAAACCTCGGACATCTTCGCCACTACCGGTTTGAACGTGCTGGTGAGAATGCCAGATCCCGCCTGCAGCAGCATAAAACCGATAATCGTTTTGATCGTGCCTTTAATGATAACGCTGACACTTTTACGCAACAGGATATAGCCAAGACAGGTCACAATACCCAGCAACAGCGGGGCGTTGGTCATAACCTGATTAAAAAAGACGGTAAAGATGTTGTAGAGGATCTCCATAACGATCTCCAGTAGACGAAGTTGCCGGGCTTTCCACACGCCAGGATGTTGTGCACTCACTGTAATTTTCAAAAGTAATCACAACAAGATTAAATTTGATTAAATGTGATGAAGTACGCAAATAATTACCACATTTGAAAAATGGGTAATTATTCAATGCTATGAAAAACATTCAATACCAATTAAATCAATGAATTACAGAAAGAGGAATAGCGTAAAATCACCTAAAATCATTACATTACCTTTTCTGTTATCCGCACAAAGCTCAAAAATCCCCCATTGCCAATATGAAAAAATAATGTCAGGATCAATCAAAACAAATCACATGTTGATTTAATTTGAACAAAAATGAAGGTAAATGCGATGAGTAAAGTAAAAAGCATCACGCGTGAATCATGGATCCTGAGTACATTCCCGGAGTGGGGAAGCTGGCTGAATGAAGAGATCGAACAGGAACAGGTCGCACCAGGCACTTTCGCTATGTGGTGGCTTGGCTGTACCGGAATTTGGCTGAAGTCGGAAGGCGGGACTAACATCTGCGTCGATTTCTGGTGCGGCACGGGTAAACAGAGTCACGGCAACCCGCTGATGAAAACCGGCCACCAAATGCAACGTATGGCTGGGGTAAAAAAACTGCAGCCTAACCTGCGCACCACGCCGTTTGTTCTTGATCCGTTTGCCATTCGACAGATCGATGCGGTACTGGCGACGCACGATCATAACGACCACATCGACGTGAATGTTGCGGCAGCCGTCATGCAGAACTGCGCCGACGACGTGCCGTTTATCGGCCCACAAACCTGCGTGGATCTGTGGATCGGTTGGGGTGTGCCAAAAGAACGCTGCATCGTGGTGAAACCGGGCGACGTAGTTAAAGTAAACGATATTGAGATTCATGCGCTCGACGCGTTTGATCGTACTGCATTAATCACCTTGCCTGCAGATCAAAAAGCAGCAGGCGTCCTGCCTGACGGCATGGATGCACGTGCAGTTAACTACCTGTTCAAAACGCCGGGCGGTACGCTGTACCACAGCGGTGATTCGCACTACTCCAACTACTATGCAAAACATGGCAACGAATATCAGATCGACGTCGCGCTCGGCTCCTACGGTGAGAACCCTCGTGGGATTACGGACAAAATGACCAGCGCCGACATGCTGCGTATGGCGGAAGCGCTGAATACAAAAGTCGTGATCCCTTTCCATCATGACATCTGGTCAAACTTTCAGGCCGATCCACAGGAGATCCGCGTACTGTGGGAGATGAAAAAAGATCGCCTTAAGTATGGCTTTAAGCCATTCATCTGGCAGGTAGGTGGCAAGTTCACCTGGCCGCTGGACAAAGATAACTTTGAATATCACTATCCGCGCGGCTTTGATGACTGCTTCACCATTGAACCGGATTTACCGTTTAAATCCTTCCTGTGATCCACACAAAATGCCGGGCTATCCCGGCATTTTTTCCCTTTTACTTTAGTATTTCCAGGCTATTTCAAATATCATCTTTTCAAATCAATTTGTATCGGAATAGCTCATGACTGAAGCACAAAGACATCAAATATTGCTGGATATGCTGGCGCAGTTGGGCTTTGTTACCGTTGAGAACGTAATTGAGCGTCTGGGGATTTCACCCGCAACGGCGCGTAGGGACATCAACAAACTCGACGAAAGCGGCAAACTCAAGAAAGTCCGCAACGGCGCAGAAGCTATTACCCAGCAGCGTCCACGCTGGACGCCAATGAATTTACACCAGGCGCAGAACCACGATGAAAAAGTCCGTATTGCCAAGGCGGCGTCCCAGCTTGTGAATGCGGGAGAAAGCGTGGTGATCAACTGCGGATCGACCGCTTTCCTGCTGGGTCGTGAAATGTGCGGCAAGCCGGTGCAGATCATCACCAACTATCTGCCGCTGGCAAACTATCTGATCGACCAGGAGCATGACAGCGTGATCATCATGGGCGGGCAATACAACAAAAGCCAATCCATCACGCTTAGCCCACAAGGCAGTGAAAATAGCCTGTATGCCGGACACTGGATGTTTACCAGCGGTAAAGGATTGACTGCGGACGGACTGTATAAAACCGATATGCTGACCGCGATGGCCGAGCAGAAGATGCTTAACGTGGTGGGCAAACTGGTGGTACTGGTCGATAGCAGTAAGGTCGGTGAACGCGCGGGAATGCTGTTCAGTCGCGCCGATCAAATCGATACGCTGATTACCGGTAAAAACGCGAACCCTGAGATTCTGCAACAACTTGAAGCTCAGGGCGTGAACATTTTGCGGGTTTAGAGGTGCTGGCGGAAAAATGCTACCGTCGCAGCCAGCGCTTCTGGCGTAATGCGGTGTCGGACACCCGCTTCCCACAGGCAGGTCAGATGGTTATCCAGACCTGCCTGAATTAACGCCTGCTGCAAACGAAAAGTTTCCACAGCCGGAACCACATCGTCCTCCTGTCCATGCCACAGCAGCAACGGTCTGTCGGCCAGGCGTTGCAGTTGATGCGTAACGTCCCATTCGGCGAGCGGTGCAATAACGGCATCGAACTCCGCCTGCTGCTCTGGCGTCTGGACATGCAAAGGGGGAAAAAGCGTCTGCGCAAGCCGGGTAAAATAGCCCGACCCCATCAGGCTGGCTACACATTTAACCTCGGGGTGGCGGGCCATAATACCCAACGCCGTCATTCCTCCCATTGACGCCCCCGCAACGGCAAGTCGTTCATCTGATAGCCAATTTTCCGCCACCAGCGCCGCACGTAACGTCGTAAACTCCTGCATATTTTGCTGCAAAATCTGCCAGAAGCGGTACATTCTCCCCTGTGCATCACTAGTGAAGCGGGCACCATGATCGGCCGCATCTGGCATCACGACCCGGAATCCAGCCTGAGCCAGAGCAACGGCAAAATAGCTGTAGACCAGGCTTGAAGAGGTAAACCCGTGATAGAAGATAATACAAGGGAGTGAACATTCGCGTTTGCCAGCCGGAACGGCGTGCAGGACAGGGATACCCGCCAACTGTCGTGTTTCAATTTCGATCATTTGTCGCCTCTTTCTTTCTGGTATGCCATGCAGCAATACTTAACGCAAGCGAATGTGTTCGGCAATGATTCATAATGTTGAGAACTGGGTTACGCTTTCGCAACATTTTCATTCGAAAATCGCGTGAGAGATAACAATTCGGGAACATTCCCCTAAAGGGAATTTAATAAGGCACTACACTATGGCTATCAGGAAACGAGATAGAGTTATGCGTCGGTTTGCCTCTTTGTTGCTGGTGACGTTTTTAAGCGCCTGTAGCGTGTTACAGGGTACACCACAACCTGCACCGCCCGTAGCCGACCACCCGCAAGAGATCCGCCGCGACCAAAGCAACGGGTTGCAGCGAATAGGGACAGTCAATGCGCTGGTAAGAGGCTCTCCAGATGATGCGCTGGCAGAGATCCGTGCCAAAGCCGTCGCGGCTAAAGCTGATTATTACGTTGTCTTATTAGTTGATGAGACCATCGTGACAGGCCAATGGTATTCACAAGCTATTTTGTATCGTAAATAACATTGGCTTGAAATTTAGTCAGCTTTACATTGCTTTGCGCCCCTATGCGTTTACCTGTGCACAATAAACCAACAGCAGGGAGCTTGAGGTTTATTATCGCGATGGAATGCCCTGCCATGTGTAGGGGTACGAATAATGGAGCTGACGATGAAACAATCACTTGCCTTATCCTCACTGCTGTTTTCTGCCGGACTGGTAGGTACAACGGCGCAGTCTGCCGAGTTCGCCAGTGCTGACTGCGTTACGGGCCTGAACGAAATTGGCCTGATCTCTGTCAGTAACATTGCAGGGAATCCGCAGGATGTAGAACGTGTAATCGCGTTAAAAGCGGATGAACAAGGTGCCTCATGGTATCGGATCATTCAGATGTACGAAGAACAGCAGCCAGATAACTGGCGCGTACAGGCCATACTTTATGCATAACAGATTGCCGGATGGCGTAAACGTATCCTGCCTGTATTGAACGTAGACAGGATACGACGCGACAGCATCGCCATCTGGCATAGTATTACCGTATTCCTCCCGTCGCCCGCAGCAGCAAATCACCCTGCACCTGTGCAGAAAACTGTGTTACACCACGCGTATCCAGCATCATCTGACACCAGGCTTGCGCGACTGGCGGAGAGGCATAACGCAACATCTGCGCCCCGCAGCCGAGCAGGAACAATTGCTGCGTAATCTCCCGTCCCAACTCCTCGCTGGGTTTACGTAAATGCTGCTGCAGCTTGCGCACCATTCGATCGTAATGCCGATCTTGTCCCTTTACCTCCGCAAAGGCTTCGCTGAGCATATCGTAGATGCCGGGTTGTTTTGTAAGTACCCGCAATACATCAAGGCACATAATGTTGCCGGAGCCTTCCCAGATACTGTTTACCGGCATCTCACGGTACAGGCGCGGTAGCTCGCTCTCCTCGCAGTAGCCAATCCCGCCCAGTACTTCCATCGCCTCGGCAACGAACGGCATGCCATTTTTGCAGATGGCAAATTTCGCTGCGGGTGTGAATAATCTGGCCCACAGCGCTTCTTTCGTATCGGTACGACGATCCCAGGCTCGCGCCAGCCGAAACAGTAGCGCGGTCTGCCCTTCCAGTTGCAACGCCATTCGGCTTAGTACCTGACGCATCATCGGTTGTTCGATCAAAGGTTTACCAAATACCTGCCGCTGATGCGCATGGTAAATCGCCACGGAAAAAGCACGTCGCATCATGCCGTGGCTGCCGAGCGCGCAGTCAAAACGCGTCATCCCGCCCATTTTCAGGATATGGCGGATACCTTCCCCTTCTTCACCCAATAGCCAGCCGATCGCATCGTGGAATTCAACCTCGCAGCTGGCGTTGGAGCGGTTGCCTAACTTATCTTTCAGTCGTTCAAGGCAAATCGCATTCCGGCTCCCATCGGGTAAAAATCGCGGTACAAAAAAACAGGATAAACCGCCCTTTGCCTGGGCCAGCACCAAATGGGCATCGCTTTGCGGTACGGAGAAAAACCACTTATGTCCCACCAGCCGATACGAGCCGTCGACAAGACGTTCTGCCTGAGTGGTATTGCTCAGCACATCTGAGCCACCCTGTTTTTCAGTCATACCCATACCAATCAGTAGCCCGCGCTTTTGCCCTCCGGGCAGTAAATGCGAGTCATAACGGTCGCTTAGCAGCGGCGTCAGCCAGTCGTGAAAGGGGGCGGGTAACATTTGAAGTAACAGCGGCGTGGCGGCAAACGTCATGGTCACCGGACACAAGGTGCCCGCTTCCACCTGCGCATGCAGCATAAAACGTGCAGCCCGGGCAACAAACGAGCCCTGCCTGGCCTCCTCTTCCCAGGCCAGGTTATGTACGCGGTTGGCGCACAATCCCTGCATCAGCAAATGCCAGGCGGGATGAAACCGCACATCATCCAGCCGCTGCCCCTGCGGGTCGTAGCGCAACAGTTCGGGTGGATAAGCGTTAGCTAACCGACCCAATTCGAGCGATTCCGCAGTCCCTAACTGCTGACCAATACTGGCGAGGAGATCGCTGTCCCAAGCTGCGCCTTCGCGATTGACCGCTTCGCACAGAGCCCCATCCGACAGGTACAAATTGCTGTTATTGAGCGGTACAGGTTGGTTAAAAACGGTATGCGTTTGCCAGTGCATTGTGTCTCCCTCCGTCAATGGCCGTCGCCTTAAGTATGGCCAGTCAGAGAAGAGAGTGCCTGGGATTAAGGTCACAAAAAAGCCATCCCGAAGGATGGCTTAAGAGAAGGAGGAATCAATTACCCGCGCTGACGAACAGCTTCAAACAGGCAAATTCCCGTCGCAACAGAGACGTTAAGCGATGAAACGCTCCCGGCCATTGGGATGCTGATCAGTTCATCACAGTGTTCACGGGTCAGACGGCGCATACCTTCGCCCTCTGCACCCATTACCAGCGCCAGACGTCCGGTCATTTTGCTCTGATACAACGTATGGTCAGCTTCGCCTGCGGTACCAACGATCCAGATGTTCTCTTCCTGCAACATACGCATGGTGCGCGCCAGGTTGGTCACGCGGATCAGCGGTACGCTTTCTGCCGCGCCACAGGCGACTTTTTTCGCCGTCGCATTCAACTGCGCAGAACGATCCTTCGGCACGATAACCGCATGTACGCCAGCGGCATCGGCGCTACGCAAACATGCGCCCAGGTTATGTGGATCAGTGACGCCATCCAGGATCAAAAAGAACGGCTGATCGAGTGTAGCAATCAGATCCGGCAGATCGTTTTCCTGGTACTGACGACCCGGTTTCACGCGAGCAATAATTCCCTGATGTACCGCACCCTCGCTTTTCTCATCCAGGAACTGGCGGTTAGCCAACTGGATGACAACACCCTGTGCTTCCAGTGCGTGGATCAGCGGCAGCAGGCGTTTATCTTCACGACCTTTGAGAATAAAGACGTCCTGGAAGCGCTCCGGCGCACGTTCCAGCAAAGCCTGCACCGCATGGATGCCGTAAATCATTTCACTCATGAATGTACTCGTTAATAGTTTATGCGTAACGCGGGCAACGCGGGGTTGCCCGACTTACTGTTTGTGGCGGTTATTGTGCGACGCTCTTTTTCGCTGCACGTTTAGCTTTGGTGGCGGCAGCGATTTTAAGCGTTTTTGCCGATGGCTTTTTCGCTTTTTTATCGCCTTTCTTCTCAGCCGCTTTCTTATCCGCCTGAGGTTTGGCTCTGCCTTTCTTCTCGCCGCGGAAAGCGCTGTCCGGCTCGAAATTCACCTTTTTGCCCATCTGACGACGTTTACCGGTATTTTTACCCGCATCGCCTTTTTTCGCTTTTTCGCGCGCGGTTTTACCTTCATTGCGCGGCGCACGTTCGCTGGAGATCAAACTGAAGTCGATTTTACGCTCGTCCATATTGACAGCTTCCACACGGACTTCCACCCGATCGCCCAGGCGATACATTTGACCGCTGGATTCCCCCGTCAGGCGCTGCCCAACCTGGTCGAAACGATAGTAGTCGTTATCCAGGGAGGAGACATGCACCAGACCATCGATAAACAGCTCATCAAGGCGGACAAAGAAGCCAAAACCCGTCACGCTGGCAATCACGCCTTTAAAGACATTACCCACCTGATCCAGCATGAAGTCGCACTTCAGCCAGTCAGAGACATCGCGTGTGGCTTCGTCAGCACGGCGCTCTGCCATTGAACAGTGTTGACCCAGTTGCAGCATCTCTTCCATCGAATAATGGTAGCCACCCGTTTCCGTGGTGTTGCCTTTATGGCCCTGCTCCTGCGCCAGCAGATACTTAATCGCCCGGTGCAAGGAGAGATCCGGGTAACGACGGATCGGTGAAGTAAAGTGTGCATAAGATTGCAGCGCCAGGCCGAAGTGACCACGGTTTTCCGGATCGTAAATCGCCTGCTTCATCGAACGCAGCAGCATGGTTTGCAGCATTTCTGCGTCAGGACGGTCAGCAATCGACTCCAGCAGTTCCGCGTAATCACGTGGCTCCGGTTTGTTGCCGCCAGGCAGCTCCAGTCCCAGCTCCGCCAGCACCGAACGGAACGAGTTAATCGCTTCGGTCGTCGGCTTATCGTGAATACGGAACAGCGCGGGCTCTTTGGCTTTCTCAACGAATCGCGCCGCTGAGATGTTCGCCATGATCATGCACTCTTCAATCAGTTTGTGCGCGTCATTACGTTGCGTCTGCTCGATACGCTCAATACGGCGTTCAGCATTGAAGATAAACTTCGCTTCTTCACTTTCAAACGAGATACCACCACGCTCTTCACGCGCTTTATCCAGCACTTTGTAGAGGTTGTGCAGCTCTTCAATGTGTTTAACCAACGGCGCGTACTGCTCACGCAACTCCTGGTCGCCCTGCAGCATGTGCCAGACCTTGGTGTAAGTCAGACGAGCATGGGAACTCATGACCGCTTCGTAGAATTTAAAGCCGGTTAAACGGCCTTTCGACGAAATGGTCATTTCGCAGACCATACACAACCTGTCCACCTGCGGGTTGAGCGAACACAATCCGTTAGACAGCACTTCCGGCAGCATCGGAACAACCTGCGATGGGAAGTAGACGGATGTGCCGCGGCTGCGGGCTTCCTGGTCCAGCGGAGTCGGCGGGCGAACGTAATAACTGACGTCAGCAATCGCCACCCATAAACGCCAGCCGCCGCCACGTTTCTTCTCGCAATAGACGGCATCATCGAAATCACGCGCATCTTCGCCATCGATAGTCACCAGCGGCAGGTCGCGCAGATCGACACGTCCTATTTTCGCTTCTTCCGGTACTTCTTCTTTCAGTCCGGCGACCTGTTTCTCAACAGCCTGCGGCCAGATATAGGGAATTTCATGAGTACGCAGGGCCATATCAACGGCCATGCTGGTTCCCATGTTGTCACCCAGCACTTCAACAATTTTACCCACCGCTTTGGTACGGCGAGTCGGGCGCTGGGTGAGTTCAACCACCACCACAAAGCCCATACGAGCCCCCATCACCTCTTCCGGCGGGATCAGGATATCGAAGCTCAGGCGGCTGTCGTCAGGGACAACAAACCCAACGCCAGCGTCGGTGAAGTACCGACCAACAATCTGGCTGGTTTTTGGCACCAGGACGCGCACAATACGCGCTTCGCGACGACCTTTACGGTCCGCGCCCAGCGGCTGTGCCAGTACCTGATCGCCATGAATGCAGGTTTTCATCTGCTCGCTGGACAGGTACAGGTCATCTTTGCGGCCTTCAACGCGCAGAAAGCCGTAGCCATCACGGTGGCCAATAACGGTGCCTTTCAGCAGGTCAAGACGTTCTGGCAGCGCATAGCACTGACGGCGGGTGAAGACCAGTTGCCCGTCACGCTCCATGGCGCGCAGGCGGCGACGCAGCGCTTCTTGCTGCTCTTCACCTTCAATGTTGAGTTCAGCGGCCAGCTCATCGCGGTTGGCCGGTTTTTCACGTTTAGTTAAATGTTCGAGGATAAATTCCCGGCTCGGGATAGGATTCGCGTATTTTTCTGCTTCGCGTTCCTGGAAAGGATCTTGTGACATCGAGGTTCCTCCATTGTCAGCTCTGATGGAATTCCTTCGTCTTTCACGACGCCTCTTTGTTGGCTGCCTTTGCTCCCCCTCAGTCACTTACTTTTGTAAGCTCCCGGGAGTCGCTCAGTTGCCGCCGCGATGCGACGCGAAATACTTTGGACTTCATTACTCCACCAGCAATAATTTATAAAGCGGTTGATTTTCTTCAACCAAATCAGCAAGTGTGTAGTTGTCCAGTTCCGTGAGAAAACTTTGCACTGCCTTAGAAAGCGCCTGTTTGAGTCGACAGGCTGGGGTAATGTGGCAAAACTCGCTGCTACAATTGACCAACGATAGCGGTTCCAGCTCGCGAACCACATCACCAATACCAATAGCTTTAGCCGGTTTGCCCAGGCGGATACCGCCATTTTTTCCACGAATAGCAGTAACAAAGCCCGCCCGGCTAAGTTGATTGATTATTTTGACCATATGATTACGGGACACGCCGTAGACTTCTGTCACCTCAGAAATACTGGTCATACGTCCTTCGGGAAGTGACGCCATGTAGATTAGCGCACGTAATCCGTAATCGGTGAAACTTGTTAACTGCACATCAACCTCAGGAAAAGGGATAAAACGGATAAACCTGGTGGTATTAATTATATTGATGATAAACCAGCCACCAGCCAGGTCGCTAATTTATTTCAGTTCAGGAAGGAAAAAAGCGAGGAACTTACGTGATTTTAAGCCGAATGCTGCTGCAAAGCACTCCATCCGGCCTAAGATAGTGCAAGCGCAGCGCCATTCGACGCCACGCTATAACCAGAATTATGCGTCGAACGGGTCGCGCAGGATCATGGTTTCAGTACGGTCTGGGCCAGTTGAGATAATATCAATCGGCACACCGGTCAGTTCTTCAATACGCTTGATGTAGTTCAGTGCTGCCTGCGGCAGACCGCTACGGTCCTTCACGCCGAAGGTAGATTCAGACCAGCCCGGCATGGTTTCGTAAATCGGCTCAATACCTTTCCAGTCGTCAGCTGCCAGCGGAGTCGTCGTGACTTCACGACCATCCGGCATACGGTAAGCGACACAGATTTTCACCTCTTTCAAACCGTCCAGTACGTCCAGTTTGGTCAGGCAGAAGCCAGACAGGGAGTTAATCTGTACTGCGCGACGCACAGCAACGGAGTCCAGCCAACCGGTGCGACGACGACGACCGGTGGTCGCGCCATACTCGTTACCTTGTTTGCACAGGAACTCGCCAACGTCATCAAACAGCTCAGTCGGGAACGGACCCGCACCGACACGTGTAGAGTAAGCTTTGATGATACCCAGAACGTAGTCCACATAACGCGGACCCAGGCCGGAGCCGGTTGCCACGCCACCTGCGGTGGTGTTGGAAGACGTTACGTACGGATAGGTACCGTGGTCAATATCCAGCAGCGTACCCTGCGCACCTTCGAACATGACGAAATCGCCACGCTTACGCGCCTGGTCCAGCAGATCGGAAACATCAACAACCATAGATGTCAGGATGTCGGCAATTGCCATCACGTCATCCAGCACTTTCTGGTAGTCAACTGCTTCAACTTTATAGAAATTCACCAGCTGGAAGTTGTGATATTCCATCACTTCTTTCAGTTTTTCAGCGAAAGTTGCTTTATCAAACAGATCGCCAACGCGCAGACCGCGACGAGCCACTTTATCTTCATAAGCCGGGCCGATACCACGACCGGTGGTGCCGATCGCTTTCTCACCGCGCGCTTTCTCACGAGCGTTATCCAACGCAACATGATAATCAAGGATCAGCGGACACGCTTCAGACAGCAGCAGGCGCTCACGAACCGGGATACCACGATCTTCCAGCCCTTTCATCTCTTTCATCAGCGCGGACGGAGACAGTACAACACCGTTACCGATGATGCTGGTTACATTCTCGCGAAGAATACCTGATGGAATAAGATGGAGGACGGTTTTTTCACCGTTGATTACGAGAGTATGGCCTGCGTTGTGACCGCCCTGGTAGCGCACAACATATTTAGCCCGTTCAGTCAGAAGATCGACGATCTTCCCTTTACCTTCGTCACCCCATTGGGTGCCCAGTACGACGACGTTGTTACCCATTTTTCAAAATCACCGTTTGCTTAAAAATGGATTCTACCACCGCTTTTTCAGATATACAGCACTTTTTGCATCCAAAATCCTGCAAATTAGTCTACTTATTGTTCAGCCAATCGTTTTCCTCAACATGTAGTAGACCACTACGCCCGCAACCACAAGACCTCCACCAAAACGACGTAAAATATTTTCAGGAAGTTGTGCCATCGCCGAGATCATTTTCTTCCAGGCGCGGGGATACAGCATAGGGCCCAGGCCTTCCAGCACCAAAACCAGCGCGAGCGCCAGCAAAATTGTTGAATTCATCCGTCGTCCTTATATAAAAAGAAAACCACCGCATCCCTGGGGATGCCGGTGGTTTTGCTGGTCTAAAACCGCTGGAGCTATTTTAGCGTGTTGCGCTATTCGGCGTCTTCATGTAACGGAAGAAATCGCTGTCCGGGCTCATGACCATCACATCCTGGTTTCCTTCGAAACTCTTCTCGTAAGCGCGCAGGCTACGGATGAAGGCGTAGAAGTCAGGATCCTGGCTGAACGCATCGGCAAACAATTTAGCGGCTTCTGCATCACCTTCACCGCGCATGATGCGGCCCTGGCGCTCAGATTCTGCCAGCGTTTTAGTGACTTCATAGTCCGCTGTTGCACGCAGTTTTTCCGCTTCTTCCTGACCTTGTGAACGATGGCGACGCGCTACCGCTTCACGCTCAGCGCGCATACGGTTGTAAATAGCCTCAGACACTTCAGCTGGCAGGTTGATTTGCTTGATACGCACATCGACCACTTCGATACCCAGTGCCGCCATACTGTTCGGGTTGATGACCGGAACTTTACCGTTCGTTTCTGCCTGCACACGTTCAGCCGCTTCGGCTATCGCGCTATCCGCCGCCGGCGTCGCGACTTCATCTTCCGTGCCAGCAGAGCCGGAGTTCAGCGCGTCACGAACTTCCAGGGTCAGACGACCGCGGGAATCGGTAACGATGTCCTTCACGTCCAGACGACCAATTTCAGAACGCAGACGGTCAGAGAACTTACGTTTAAGCAGGACTTCCGCCTGAGAAACATCGCCACCGCCCGTTGCCAGGTAGTAACGGCTAAAGTCACTGATGCGCCACTTGATGTAGGAGTCAACAATCAGGTCTTTCTTCTCTTTGGTGACAAAGCGATCGGCCTGGTTGTCCATGGTCTGAATACGCGCATCGAGCATCTTCACAGATTCAATAAACGGAATCTTGAAGTGCAGGCCTGGTGCAACGACCAGCGGCTTGTTTTCATCGTCACGCAGAACTTTACCAAAGCGCAGAGTAATGCCGCGCTCGCCTTCTTTGACCACAAAGACAGACATGAACAGAACTACCAGAACGATGATGATAATCGCAATAACTGACTTACGCATCGTTATTCCCCCTGACGCTGGTAGTCGTTACGCTGCGCATTCGCGCGGCGTTGGTCCATAATGTCGCCCTGACTGGTGGACGATGTATTACTTGCTCCAGTGCTGGAAGTCGTTGCTGGCGGCAGACGCAACAGGTTTGAACTGCTGTCAGTCTTTGCTGCTGGCGCACTACCACCTTTCAGCATTTGATCCAGCGGCAGAACCATCAGATTGCTGCCTTTATCGTTAACCAGGACTTTGCGGGTATTGCTCAGCACTTTTTCCATGGTTTCGATATACAGACGCTCGCGGGTAATTTGCGGTGCGGCTTTATATTCCGGCAGAATTTTTGCGAAGCGAGCCACTTCACCCTGTGCTTCCAGGATGGTCTGAGTCTTATACGCACGCGCTTCTTCCAGAATACGCTGCGCCTGACCGTTTGCACGTGGCTGAACTTCGTTGGTATACGCTTCTGCTTCACGGATGTACTGCTGCTCGTTTTCACGCGCTGCGATAGCATCATCAAACGCCGCTTTTACCTCTTCCGGTGGACGTGCAGCCTGGAAGTTGACGTCCAGCAGGGTGATACCCATGTTGTATGGACGAATGGTTTCTTCCAGTTCACGCTGGGTATCGCTACGAATAACGGTACGCCCTTCAGTCAGGATACGATCCATGGTGTATTTACCGATGACCCCACGCAGGGCGCTGTCGGTTGCCTGACGCAGACTGTCATCCGCGCTGGTTACGCTAAACAGGTAACGCTGCGGATCGGTCACACGGTACTGCACGTTCATTTCAACGCGCACGACGTTTTCGTCTGATGTCAGCATCACGCCGGATGCGGCGAGTTCACGCACAGCTTCCACGTTGACCGGGGTCACTTCGTCGATAAAGGTCGGTTTCCAGTTCAGACCCGGCTCAACCAGATGGCTGAATTTACCGAAGCGTGTCACCACGCCACGTTCCGCTTCTTTAATGGTGTAGAAACCACTAGCCGCCCAGATAATGACGATAGCTGCCGCTGCGATAGTAAAGACTCGGCCGCCCAGTTGCGGACGCGGGCCTTGTGATGAACTACCACCACCAGAACCCGTACCTTTACCACCACCCAAACCACCGAGTTTTTTACTCAGTTTGCGGAAGATATCATCCAGATCGGGAGGTCCCTGATCGCGACCACCTTTGTTTCCATTTCCCTCTGGGTTGCCGCCAGGTTTGCTGCTTCCCCAGGGGTCGCGGTCTTGTCCGTTATTACCGGGCTGATTCCACGCCATGTTTGTGCTCCATATTTGTTATGCGATGCTATACCTGCGTTTTTTGCGCTGCAGATGCGTTGGCTACATCTTTCAACCCCAGTCACATAGTTGACTATGCACCTGGAAATTTCAGGACTTGCCGCCTTTCTGCCGCATAAAATCCACGAGGAATAGAGGCGAAAAAATCTTCAGGCCATATCCGTCAGGTCAGACAACATAGTCTTCCAGTGCCGGTTCTTGTTTACAGAGGCGACGCCAGTCTACGATCGGCATACGAACCTGCAGACCTACGCTGCCGTCCTCCTCCATCCACTCTTTCTCTATTGCCTGAAGTTGGTAAAACCGGCTTCTCAGTCGCCCTTCCTGCGGCGGCAAACGCAACGTATGTTGCGCAACCTCACCGGAAAGTCGCTCTGTCAAAGCCTGAAAAAGCTGTGGTATACCTATTCCCGTTTGCGCTGAAACCCAAACGCGAATCGGTTTATTCTCTTCATCTCTGTCGATACGCGGTTCAAAATCATCCAGCATATCGATTTTATTCATCACCAACAGAGTCGGGATCTCATGCGCATCGATCTCTTCGAGCACCGTGTCGACGGCCTCGATGTTTTCCTGTACACGAAAATCTGCTGCATCAATGACGTGCAGCAGCAATGTCGCCTGACGAGTTTCCTGCAGGGTGGCTTTAAACGCCGCCACCAGGTCGTGCGGTAAATGACGGATAAACCCTACGGTATCCGCCAGCACGGTTTCACCGACGTCCGCTACGTCTATTCGGCGCAGCGTCGGGTCCAGGGTCGCAAACAACTGATCCGCTGCGTAGACCCGGGCTTCGGTTATCTGGTTGAACAGGGTGGATTTTCCGGCGTTGGTATATCCCACCAGTGATACAGTTGGGACATCCGCTTTCTTGCGCGACTGCCGCCCCTGCTCACGTTGCTTTTCAACTTTTTCCAGGCGCGACTGTATTTGCAAAATGCGATTACGCAGCAAACGACGGTCGGTTTCGAGCTGGGTTTCACCCGGACCACGCAAACCAATCCCGCCCTTTTGCCTTTCAAGGTGAGTCCAGCCACGGACCAGGCGTGTAGCCATATGGCGCAACTGCGCCAGCTCAACCTGCAACTTACCCTCATGGGTGCGCGCACGCTGGGCAAAAATATCTAAAATAAGACCAGTCCTGTCGATAACAAGACACTGGCACAACTGTTCCAGGTTACGTTCCTGGGCAGGGCTTAGAGCATGATCAAAAATCACCACCGCAGCGCCAGTCGCTTTTACGGCTTCGGCAATTTCGATTGCCTTACCTTCACCAACAAAATACTTCGGGTGCGGTGCTTTACGGCTCCCGGTAATCACCTGCATTGCTTCGACACCGGCGGAAGAAACCAGAGATTCAAACTCCTGGAGGTCTTCCATATCTTTGTCTTGCGAAAAATAGATGTGTACCAGTACCGCCTGCTCACCGGCATCATAACGGTCAAACAAGCGTCAACCCCTTAATATATATCAACGGGGAACGCAGGATCGCTGGCTCCCCGTGTGTAAAACAGCTAACAACCTTATTCGGTTTCTTCGCTGTCCTGTTGCGCAGATGAACCTTGCGCGTTGCTACCGTGATGGTAGTTGCTGCCAGTGCCGCCGGTGGCATTATTGCTGTGATGAGAAACCGGGCGAGACGGGACAACAGTAGAAATCGCGTGCTTATAAACCATCTGGCTGACCGTGTTTTTCAACAGGATCACGAACTGATCAAAAGACTCGATTTGACCTTGCAGCTTAATACCATTCACCAAATAAATAGAAACTGGAACACGTTCCCGACGCAGTGCGTTCAGGAACGGATCTTGTAAAGATTGCCCCTTAGCCATTCTCTCTTTTCCTTATATGCTTATTTGTACTTTGAACCTTTCGATTCTGAAAAATTGCGCACGATACGTTTCAATTGTACACATTCAGTTCGCGATAGCACCAACAACCTGTAATACTTCGTTTCGCGCCTGGTCAGGCTTTTCACTGTCAAGCCAGTGCACCCCTTCCCAACCACGCAACCAGGTTACCTGTCGCTTCGCCAACTGCCTCGTGGCGCAAACACCTCTATAAACCATTTCATCGTATGAAATTTCACCTTCAATGTATGACCACATCTGGCGATACCCTACACAACGAATGGAAGGCAAATCCGTATGCAAATCTCCACGGGCAAAAAGCGCCCGGACTTCTGCTTCAAAACCTGAAGCTAACATCTGATGAAAACGCTGCTCAATTCGCTGATGGAGCAGTTCACGGCTCGCCGGGGCGATTGCAAACTGGTGCACCTCATACGGCAAAGCATCTCCTGACGTTTGCGTCAGCTCCGTTAAAGTTTTACCCGAAATGAAAAAAACTTCCAGTGCCCGGGAAAGTCTTTGCGGATCATTTGGATGAATACGCGCCGCAGCCACCGGATCGATGTCCTGAAGCTGTCGGTGTAACGCGTCCCAACCCTGCTCTGCCGCCTGCTGCTCAATTCTGGCCCTGACTTCCGGGTCCGCCGACGGTAACGGCGACAGCCCTTCAAGCAAGGCTTTGAAATATAACATTGTGCCGCCCACCAGCAACGGGATACGCCCCGCGGCGGTGATGTCGGCCATCTCAGCTAACGCATCGCGACGAAAATCCGCAGCAGAATACGCTTGCGCCGGATCGCGAATATCCAGCAATCGGTGTGGTGCGGCCTTCAATTCATCAGCATCAGGCTTCGCGGTGCCGATATCCATCCCCTTGTAAATAAGGGCGGAATCAACGCTTATCAACTCTACGGGCAAAACTTTACGCAATTCAATTGCTAATGCTGTTTTACCGGAGGCCGTTGGCCCCATCAAAAAAATCGCCTTTGGCAGGCTCGCCTTACGGGTATCACTCATGTTTCAGGGCGTTCATTACCGAATGTAAATCAACAGGTTGTAACAGACCACCCGGCGGTGCCTTCACGAGTTGTGGGCATAGCCGCTCAACATCCGCCAACAGCGTAATCGCCTGGGCCATACTCCACTGCGGATGCTCACTCATCAGGTTACGTGCAATCCACTGCGCAATGTTGCCCGCTTCGAATACGGTTTGCTGCGCCAGGTAGCCTATCAGTTCAGGAATCAAGATTTGTAAATTTTGTTGGCGTAAGGGTAAAGGCACCGCCCGGATGGTCACATGCTGCGCATCCAGCTGAAATTCAATCCCCAAATCGGCCAGTTGGCTCTGCCCTTTTTGCAACGCTGCTTTTTCATCAGCGGTGACTTTTAGACGTAACGGGATCAGCAATGGCTGAGCGCAAACAGGGGCCTGGCCGGGCGTAAGCTGCGCCTGCCGCAACCACCGTTCCGCAACAGGTAACGCCAGCAGCCGAATCTGGCTATCGCTTTCCAGTAATGCACAGTCGGTCCCTACGATAGTCAGCACCCTTCCAAACCCTTGACTGTTACCGGTAAGAGGTGCTGCCGGCGTTTCAGCGACCGGTGGTTTGTGCATTGGAGCCGGTGTCTGCAGCAGGCGCTGATAAATTTCGCCCTGCTGCTTTTGATATCCAGGCTGGGCATGCGGCCAACTCGCCGCTTGACGGCCTGCGCCACTACTGCCGCTTCCAGCGCCAGTGGAAGCAGAGTAACGCGGTGTCGCTGGTTCGCGCGCGGGAGTCGGTTCGGCAAAATGGTTACGTCCGGCGGCGACACGGTTTTCCGGGATGTGCCTTGGGGCAAGCTCATTGTCGTCAGCCAACGGCAGCGATGTTTCAAGCTGCTGTTGCAGGACGCTCAACACGCCCTGGTAAATAAAATCGTGCACCAGGCGGGATTGATGAAAACGGACCTCATGTTTGGCAGGATGTACGTTAACATCCACCTGATGCGGGTCGATTTCCAGATACAGCACAAAAGCGGGTTGTTGATCGGCTCCCAGCTTATCTTCACAGGCCTGGCGGATAGCATGGTTGATCAGCCGGTCGCGCATCATCCGACCATTCACATAGCAGTACTGGATTTCCGCCAGCGCTGCCGTTGTGTGGTTCGGATCGGCCACCCAGCCGCGCAGGGTTAAATCGCCATGCTGCCATTCAATCGCCAGCGCATGTTCCAGAAACGGCGTACCGCAAATCGCGCCAAGTCGACGCTCTTTCTGTCCGTCTGCAGCCACAGCGCGGTACTGGCGCACCATTTTGCCGTTATGTGACAAATTAATCGTCACATCAAAACGTGCCAGCGCAATGCGGCGAATAATCTCATCAATATGATTAAATTCGGTTTTTTCGGTGCGCATAAACTTGCGCCGGGCTGGCGTGTTGTAAAACAGATCCAGCACTTCCAGCGTAGTACCCACCGGATGCGCAGCAGGTTTAACCGTCACATCCATGTCGCGCCCTTCGGCATAGGCTTGCCAGGCTTCAGGCTGCTCTTGCGTGCGCGACGTCAGGGTTAAACGAGAGACTGAGCTAATGCTGGCTAACGCTTCGCCGCGAAATCCGAGGCTCACGATGGCCTCGAGATCGTCAAGCGAGGCAATTTTACTGGTGGCGTGACGCGCCAGCGCCAACGCCAGCTCGTCTTTTTTAATCCCGCAGCCGTTGTCACGAATACGGATAAGCTTCGCACCACCGCGCTCTATATCAATATCAATGCGCGTCGCACCGGCATCAATGCTGTTTTCCACCAGCTCTTTCACCACTGACGCAGGCCGTTCTACCACCTCGCCTGCGGCAATCTGGTTCGCCAGCTGTGGCGGTAGAACCTGAATCGGCATGGCTAATCCTTAATTTGTTAACGTGCTGCCAGGCGATACAGCACTGGCGGTTTGCGCCTGTGCGCCCTGCGGCCCGGTTTGCATCGGGTGCGCCTGGAAATAGTTACGCAATCCTTTGTAAATCGCCTCGGCCAGCTGCTGCTGATAATCATCACTCGCCAACAGACGCTCTTCGCTGTTGTTACTGATAAAGCCGGTCTCAACCAGCACTGACGGGATATCAGGCGAACGTAATACCCCCAGACTGGCGTGTTCAGGACGACGCTTATGCATCGAGCCAATACGTTCTAACTGGCCGATCATGCTGGTCGCCACATCATACCCGACACGTTGCGAATGGCCGAACTGCAGGTCCAGCACGGCCTGGCTGAGATAAGGATCGGACTGGCTGTTTGCCAGCACATCGCCCGCGCCGCCCAACAGCTCTGATTGCTTCTCGTGCTGTTCCAGCCAGCCGGCCATCTCACTGTTCGCCCGACGGTTTGACAGAACCCAGACGGAAGCGCCGGTGGCATCCCGGTTTGGCGCGGCATCCGCATGAATAGAGACCAGGAAATTGGCGTTTTGTTTACGCGCGACGTCTGAACGCCCCATCACCGAGATAAAATAATCGCCATCACGGGTGAGTACGCCTTTAAACATCGGGTCATCATTGAGCAAGCTGCGCAGTTTGCGCGCCACGGCAATCGTGACGTTTTTCTCACGCGTGCCGCCAGGGCCAATCGCCCCCGGATCCTGCCCGCCGTGTCCGGCATCAATGGCAATAACCACTTTATCGCCGTTACCGGTGCTGGCGCGCGCCGCAGGTCGTGTGGAGGTATTACTGTTAGTAACGATCGTCGTGCGATCATTTTCCGCTTTAAACGGATTACGCGCAGGCTCGGCAGGACGAGGGGCGACAACCGGCGTTTCAACACGCTTCGCCACCACTGGCGGTGGTGGCGGCGCATCCGCTTTGATGGTAAACACAACGGTATAATTGCCACCGTTCTGGCGTTTAACGGCTTCGGCTTTGCCGTTCTCGGTTAAATCCACCACCAGGCGCAGAGACTGCGCATCTTTTGGCGTGCCGGAACGGATAGATTTCACCAGATTATTGCCGCTAAACAGCAGCGGTAATCCCTGAATGACACCGGTTTGTTTAATATCCAGCGCGACGGTTCGTTTCCCGTCCTGGGTCACGGCGTATTCAGGATCGCCAATAAAGCTCAGCGTAATCCGCGCCAGTTGATCGCCATTAGAGACCTGAAGATCGGAGAGGCTGGCGGCCCCTGCCTGCGCGCACAGCAGGACCAGGGTTGCCATCAGCCAGTTTCTGATGCGATAAATCATCCCGCCACCCTTAAGGTTAATCGGCTAAACGCGCCAGCAATAATTCACCCGATGAGGAGACTGCACTTACGCGCGCCTCACGACCTTGCGCCTGATATTCAATGTGTATTTCGACGTCCGGGTCTGGTAGTACACCTTTACCTTGTTGCGGCCATTCCACCAGGCAGATGGCATCATTGGCAAAATAATCGCGGATCCCCATAAATTCCAGCTCCTCCGGGTCCGCAAGTCGGTACAGATCGAAGTGATATACCATCAAATTATCGAGCGCATAGGGTTCAACCAGCGTGTAGGTGGGGCTTTTTACATTACCTTTGTGGCCTAACGCCTGCAGGAATCCCCGGCTGAAAGTGGTTTTACCCGCCCCCAGGTCGCCGTACAAATAAATTACCGTCGCGCCGTCACAGGCTTTAGCTACCCGCAGTCCCAGGTCTAAAGTCGCCTGTTCATCAGGTAGTGGAATTACTCGATTCATCATGATAAACGTCAATCACATCAGGGTTAACAATACGCTGTAGCGTGGTAAAGAGATCTGTCGCCAGCATGCCGCGCGTACCAAAACGCGCCGCCAGCACATCCGCTGCCGCACCATGCGCAACACATCCCGCACAGGCTGCATCATACGGGGTAAGCTTCTGTCCGAGCAATGCGCCAATAATACCGGAAAGCACATCACCCATTCCGCCGCTGGCCATCCCGGCATTGCCGGTATCAATAATACCCAGCTCAGCCTGTTCAGCAGCAACAACCGTACCCGCGCCTTTCAGCACAACCACGCCTCCGTACCGTTTTACCAGACGTTGCGCACAAAGTAAGCGATCGTCTTCAATTTCTGCAATGGAACAGCCCAGCAGCCGCGCGGCTTCACCAGGATGCGGCGTGATCACGCGATTGTGACGTTTATCGGGATTGATTGCCAGCAGGTTCAGCGCATCCGCATCCCAGAGCATCGGTTTGCGAAAATTCTCTACTTTTTGCAGCGCTTTTTTGCCCCACTCCTGCTGACCAAGCCCAGGGCCTATCACCACCACATCCGCCCATGCCAGACACTCTTCCAGCGTCTGCGGCGTCAGCGCATCGACCATCAGTTCTGGTCTGGCAGTCAGAACAGGCGCAATGTTTTCACTACGAGTCAGCACTTTGACCAGCCCGGCTCCTGCGCGCAGCGCCGCTTCACCGGCCATGCGTATTGCGCCTGCCGTGCCGTGGTCGCCGCCGATAATCACCAGCCGACCGTGGGAGCCTTTGTGTGAGGTGGGACGACGCGGCGTTAGCCAGTGCGCAAGCTGTTGAGCATCAAAACGTTGCAGCGGCGCGTTCTGCCCCGCCAGCCAGTCGTCCAGCCCGAGTGCGTTAACATGCAGACGTCCGGTGACATCGCGTGCTTTACCGGTGAGCAGACCAGGCTTGAGCGCAATAAAGGTAACGGTGTGCGCAGCGTTGATGACAGCCCCCGGCGTCGCCCCAGTCTGCACCAGTAGGCCGGATGGAATGTCGATTGCGATTGTAGGGGCTGGGTGGCTATTGGCACGTTCGATCAACGCCGGGAGAGGTTCACGCGGCGCGTTTTTTAAGCCAGTACCTGACAGCGCATCAATAATGACGTCCACGCTGTCTGGCCAGTTAATATCCGCAGCATGAATCACGCCACCGGCGTTAAGCCAGGCGTCGTGCGCCTGCCGCGCTTCCTCGGGGAGCGGTTTATCACTCTCGAGCGCCAGCAACGTAACGTCAAGCCCCTGCGCTTTGGCAAGCCTTGCCACCACGTAACCATCACCGCCGTTGTTGCCATGACCGCAGAGCACCAGCCAGTGTTGGGCATTCGGATAGGCCTCGCGGGTGACCTGAAACGCCGCCTCTCCCGCCCGTTGCATCAGCTCATACAACGTCAGCCCTAAACTGTCTGCCGCCTCTCGCTCCATCCGCCTGATGTCATCGGCGTGCCAGATGGAATGTGGTATACTTGCGGGGTTTTTCTTCATTGTATGGTCCGTCATGTCAGAGCCCCTCGATCTCAATCAGTTAGCGCAAAATATTAAGCAGTGGGGGCTGGAGCTTGGCTTTCAGCAGGTCGGTATTGCCGATACCGACCTCAGCGAAGCGGAGCCCAAACTGCAGGCCTGGCTGGATAAACAATACCACGGCGAGATGGACTGGATGGCCCGTCACGGCATGATGCGCGCCCGACCTCACGAATTATTACCCGGTACGCTACGCGTCATCAGCGTACGTATGAACTATCTGCCTGCTAATGCCGCCTTTGCCAGCACGTTGAAAAACCCCTCACTCGGTTACGTCAGCCGTTACGCGCTTGGGCGCGACTACCATAAGCTACTGCGTAACCGCTTAAAAAAGCTGGGAGAGAGGATTCAACAGCACTGCGTTTCGCTGAATTTTAGACCTTTTGTCGATTCCGCGCCCATTCTTGAGCGTCCTTTGGCAGAAAAAGCAGGACTTGGCTGGACAGGTAAGCACTCACTTATCCTCAATCGCGAAGCAGGTTCATTTTTCTTCCTCGGGGAATTACTGATCGACGTGCCCCTGCCGGTCGATAAGCCAGTCGAAGAAGGATGCGGGAAATGTGTTGCCTGTATGACCATCTGTCCCACCGGGGCCATCGTGGAACCCTACACGGTAGACGCACGCCGCTGTATCTCGTATCTCACTATCGAACTGGAAGGTGCTATCCCGGAAGAATTTCGTCCTCTGTTGGGGAATCGAATTTACGGCTGCGATGATTGTCAGCTCATTTGCCCATGGAACCGCTATTCGCAGTTGACGACAGAGGATGACTTCTCCCCCCGCAAGCAACTTCATGCTCCGGAGTTAATAGAGCTGTTTAGCTGGAGCGAAGCGTGGTTTTTAAAAGTCACGGAGGGGTCTGCCATTCGCCGTATTGGCCACCTGCGCTGGCTGCGAAATATCGCCGTTGCGTTGGGTAATGCCCCATGGGATGACGCGGTTATTCACGTTCTGGAAAGTCGCAGAGGTGAGCACCCACTTCTCGACGAACACATAGACTGGGCGGTTGCTCAGCAAATTGAGAAGCGAAATGCCTGCGTCGTTGAGGTGCAGTTACCGAAGAAACAACGTTTGGTCAGGGTCATTGAAAAGGGTCTGCCGCGCGACGCGTAAGTCATCCACAGCTTGTGTATAAAAATAAAAACACATTGATATTCAAGAGGGAAAAAATCGTCAAGTGATCGCATTAACAATTTGAAATGATAATTAATTCAATAATTTCAAATAGTTAAAATGATACTATTCACCCAGCGAAGTTTTTTGTATTCCAGGAATAATACCCGAGCCTGTGGATAAGTCTGTTTACAAGAGTATGTCAATGACGAAACAAAACGTCCCCAACGCGATTATTCGTTGTGGATATTTTTATTGGGGTAAGAATTTGGAGCGGGAAACGAGACTCGAACTCGCGACCCCGACCTTGGCAAGGTCGTGCTCTACCAACTGAGCTATTCCCGCATAATCTTCGTCTTTCGAACTGCTACTGCGTTGGCTGCCTTCATTCACCTGAGTCACTTACTTCAGTAAGCTCCTAAGGACTCATTCAGTTGCTGCCTTGTCGCAATTCGAAATCCTGCGATTGGTGGTCTGTGCTTTATAAGCACTTTCAAATTTTGGAGCGGGAAACGAGACTCGAACTCGCGACCCCGACCTTGGCAAGGTCGTGCTCTACCAACTGAGCTATTCCCGCTTGGGTGTGTCTTTGCTTTACAAGCATTTTCAAATTTTGGAGCGGGAAACGAGACTCGAACTCGCGACCCCGACCTTGGCAAGGTCGTGCTCTACCAACTGAGCTATTCCCGCAAATCTGTACTGCTTTTGTTGCTGCCGTAACGCGTAATTCTCTGTCGTTACGGGAGGCGCATTATACGAGAAATCCGTTTAGCTGCAACCCCCCAAAAAGCGATTTTCTCATTTTTCTGTTTAAGTGCTGAATTTATCGGCAAGTCGTCTAATTTAGCGACAATTCTGCCTCAGTGCAAGCTCACAGGAACGATATTCGTAAGCCGGGTAAGGCGTAGCCGCCACCCGGCAATCCACAAAATCAAAGCTTAATGAAATGTTCGCGATAGTAAGCAAGCTCGGCAACCGATTCACGAATATCGTCCATCGCCTGATGCGTTCCCTGCTTGGTGAAGCCAGCCAGGATTTCCGGCTTCCAACGACGCGCCAGTTCTTTGAGCGTGCTGACGTCCAGATAGCGATAATGGAAATACGCCTCCAGCTCCGGCATGTATTTAAACAGGAAACGGCGATCCTGGCCGATGCTGTTGCCACAGATAGGTGATTTCCCTTCCGGAACCCACTCTTTTAAAAAGGCCAGCGTCGCCAGTTCGGCTTCACGATCGCCCATGGTGCTCGCTTTTACGCGTTCCACCAGCCCACTTCCGGTATGCGTACGTACGTTCCAGTCATCCATTAACGCCAGTTGCTCATCAGACTGATGCACCGCAATTGTCGGTCCTTCAGCCAGGATATTCAGGTTGGCATCAGTCACTAGCGTAGCGATCTCAATAATGCGATCGCGCTCGGGATCCAGACCTGTCATCTCCAGATCGATCCAAATCAGGTTGTTTTCATTGGCACTCATGCTATTTTCCACCCTTCAGACGTCACATTCAGTGTGACTATATTCATCTAAAATTGCGTGTATCATAAATGTTTTGCCCATCATGGGCGACCAGGAGCCAGTCCGATTGAGTAAGAATAAACTCTCCAAAGGCCAACAGCGCCGCGTGAACGCCAATCACCAGCGTCGTCTTAAAACGTCCGCGGAGAAGCCCGACTACGACGACAACCTGTTTGGCGAGACCGCTGAAGGCATCGTTATCAGCCGTTTTGGCATGCATGCCGACGTAGAATCTGCTGACGGGGAAATTCACCGTTGCAACATCCGCCGTACCATTCGTTCGCTGGTTACCGGCGATCGTGTAGTCTGGCGTCCGGGTAAAGCGGCAGCAGAGGGCGTGAATGTTAAAGGGATCGTTGAGGCGGTACATGAGCGTACCTCAGTACTCACTCGCCCGGACTTTTACGACGGGGTGAAACCCATTGCGGCCAACATCGATCAAATCGTAATTGTCTCAGCCATCTTACCTGAGCTGTCACTGAATATTATCGACCGCTATCTGGTGGCTTGCGAAACCTTGCACGTAGAGCCCATCATCGTACTCAACAAAATTGATCTGCTGGACGACGAAGGTATGGCCTTCGTTAACGAGCAGATGGATATTTATCGCCACATTGGTTATCGCGTGTTGATGGTCTCAAGCCGCACTAAAGACGGCCTGAAACCGCTTGAAGAAGCGTTAACCGATCGCATCAGCATTTTCGCCGGTCAGTCAGGCGTAGGCAAATCCAGCCTGCTCAATAATCTTCTCGGCCTGCAGGAAGAGATCCTGACCAATGATGTCTCCGACAACTCTGGTCTTGGGCAGCACACCACAACAGCTTCTCGCCTGTACCACTTCCCTCACGGCGGCGATGTCATCGACTCCCCCGGTGTACGTGAGTTTGGGCTGTGGCATCTTGAACCGGAACAAATCACTGATGGCTTTGTCGAATTTCATGACTATTTAGGTCATTGCAAGTACCGCGACTGTAAACATGATGCAGATCCGGGCTGTGCAATTCGTGAAGCTGTCGAGGAAGGGAAAATTGCTGAGGTTCGGTTTGAAAATTATCACCGCATCCTGGAAAGCATGGCGCAGGTAAAAACGCGTAAAAACTTTTCTGATACAGACGACTGACAACTAAGCTAAGCATCGCTAGAATCGTCCCCCTTTTTTCAGGATCCGGCCCACATGCCGGATCGGGAACAAATTATGGCCTGGAGGCTACCTTGTTAAACTCATTTAAGCTTTCGCTACAATACATTCTGCCGAAACTATGGCTCACTCGCCTGGCGGGTTGGGGTGCGAGCAAACGAGCGGGATGGCTGACTAAACTGGTTATCGATCTGTTCGTGAAATACTACAAGGTCGATATGAAAGAGGCGCAAAAGCCGGACACTGCCAGCTATCGCACCTTTAACGACTTCTTTGTTCGCCCGCTGCGCGACGATGCTCGCCCGATTAATACCGATCCAAACGTACTGGTCATGCCCGCTGACGGCGTGATCAACCAGTTAGGCAACATCGAAGAAGACAAATTGCTGCAGGCTAAAGGGCACAGCTATACCCTTGAAGCGCTGCTGGCTGGCAACTACCAGATGGCGGACAAATTCCGCAACGGTACGTTTGTAACCACTTACTTGTCTCCACGCGATTACCACCGAGTACACATGCCGTGTAACGGTATCCTGCGTGAAATGATGTATGTACCGGGCGATCTCTTCTCTGTAAACATCCTGACTGCGCAAAACGTACCGAACCTGTTTGCCCGCAACGAACGCGTAATCTGTTTGTTTGATACCGAATTTGGTCCGATGGTGCAGATTCTGGTCGGTGCGACCATCGTCGGCAGTATTGAAACCGCGTGGGCTGGCACCATTACCCCACCGCGTGAAGGCGTCATCAAGCGCTGGACCTGGCCGGAAGGCGAAAGCGAAGGATCGGTGGCGCTGCTGAAAGGTCAGGAAATGGGCCGCTTTAAGCTCGGTTCCACCGTCATCAACCTGTTCGCGCCAGGCAAAGTTAACCTGGTTGAGCAGTTGCAGGACCTTTCCGTGACTAAAATTGGCCAGCCAATGGCCATCTCGACCGAGACTTTCGTGACGCCAGAGACAGAACCGGCCCCGCAGACGAAAGAAGAGATCGAAGCAGAACACGACGCCAGCCCGCTGGTTGACGACAAAAAAGACGAAAGTTAAACATAGGAATCGCTGCTGTGCGCCTGATTATCACTTTTCTGATGGCCTGGTGCCTCAGCCAGGGGGCGTACGCTGCGACGGCCCCCGATGCCAAACAACTCACCCAGGAACTGGAGCAGGCAAAGGCGGCAAAACCCGCTCAGCCAGAAACCGTCGAGGCGCTCCAGTCCGCGCTGAATGCTCTCGAAGAGCGGAAAGGCTCCCTTGAGCGTGCTGAACAATATCAGCAGGTTATCGATAACTTCCCCAAGCTGTCCGCAACATTACGCGCGCAGCTAAACAACCTGCGCGACGAACCGCGTAGCGTACCGACCAGCCTCACGACGGATGCATTAAACCAGGAAATCCTTCAGGTCAGCAGTCAGTTACTGGATAAAAGCCGCCAGGCTCAACAGGAGCAGGATCGCGCCCGGGAAATCGCCGACTCGTTAAGCCAGCTTCCTCAACAGCAAACCGATGCCCGCCGCCAGCTCAATGAGCTTGAGCGGCGCATTGGTACCGCCAACGGCAATTCCGCGCAGAATCAAGCGATGCAAGCTGAATCCGCCAAACTTAAAGCCCAGGTCGATGAACTGGAGCTGGCGCAGCTTTCCGCAAACAACCGCCAGGAACTGGCGCGAATGCGCTCCGAACTGGCAGAAAAGCAGAGCCAACAACTCGACGCTTATCTGCAAGCATTACGCAACCAACTCAACAGCCAGCGCCAGCGTGAAGCCGAACGTGCGCTGGAGAGCACGGAACTGTTGGCAGAAAACAGCGCGGGACTGCCGGAAGGTATTGTCGATCAGTTCAAGGTTAACCGCGAGTTGTCTCAGGCCTTGAACCAGCAAGCGCAACGTATGGATCTGGTGGCCTCCCAGCAGCGTCAGGCCACCAGCCAAACGTTGCAGGTACGTCAGGCGCTGAATACGCTGCGGGAACAGTCACAATGGCTTGGCGTCTCGAATATGCTGGGGGAAGCACTGCGTGCACAAGTTTCTCGTCTGCCAGAAATGCCCAAACCCCAGCAGTTAGATACCGAAATGGCGCAGCTGCGCGTACACCGTATGCGCTATGAAGACCTCCTCAACAAGCAGCCGCAATTACGTCAAATTCACCAGGCCGACGGGCAACCGCTAACCGCTGAGCAGAGCAGCATTCTCAACGCCCAGTTGCGCACTCAGCGTGAACTACTGAACTCTCTGCTACAGGGTGGCGATACGCTGATCCTCGAGCTCACTAAGCTAAAAGTCTCCAATAGCCAACTGGAAGACGCCCTGAAAGAGGTCAACGAGGCGACGCACCGTTATCTGTTCTGGACATCAGACGTCAGCCCCATCTCGCTCTCCTGGCCCGTCGATATTGTTCAGGATCTGCGCCGTCTGATCTCACTCGATACATTTAATCAGCTTGGCAAAGCCACTATCATGATGCTGACCAGCAAGGAAACGCTGCTACCACTGTTCGGTGCACTGGTGCTGGTTGGGTTTAGCCTTTCTTCACGTAAACACTTTACTCGCTTTCTGGAACGCTCGTCAGCGCGTGTTGGTAAAGTAACCCAGGACCACTTCTGGCTGACGATACGCACGGTATTCTGGTCGATACTCGTCGCCTCACCGCTGCCAGTGCTATGGGCAACGCTCGGTTACGGGTTGCAGGAAGCCTGGCCTTACCCGCTGGCTGTTGCTATCGGCGATGGCGTTACCGCCACGGTGCCTATGCTATGGGCGGTAATGATTTGCGCCACCTTCGCGCGCCCCAACGGGTTGTTCATCGCCCACTTTGGCTGGCCGCGTAACCGTGTCGCGAAGGCCATGCACTATTACCTGATGAGTATCGGGCTGATTGTCCCGCTGATCATGGCGGTGATTATGTTTGATAACCTCAATGACCGGGAATTCTCCGCCTCACTGGGACGTCTGTGCTTTATCCTGATTTGCGGAGCGCTGGCGATCGTAACCCTGAGCCTGAAACGCGCCGGCATACCACTGTATCTCGACAAAGAAGGCAATGGCGACAACATGGTCAACAGCATGCTGTGGAATATGCTGATGGGCGCGCCACTGATTGCTATTCTCGCGGCAGCTGTGGGCTACCTGGCAACATCACAAGCCCTGCTGGCGCGCCTGGAGACTTCGGTAGCAATTTGGTTCTTGTTACTGGTGGTCTATCACGTCATCCGCCGCTGGATGCTGATCCAGCGCCGCCGACTGGCCTTCGATCGCGCCAAGCATCGACGCGCCGAAATGCTGGCGCAGCGCGCGCGGGGTGAAGAAGAACCGCCGCATTCCACCAGCCTTGAAGGCACAATTGATGTTGATGAAAGCGAAGTGGATCTGGATGCTATCAGCGCGCAATCGCTGCGTCTGGTGCGTTCTATCCTGATGCTTATCGCCCTGCTCTCGGTCATTGTGCTGTGGTCAGAAATTCATTCCGCTTTCGGCTTTCTGGAAAACATCTCGTTATGGGATGTCACCTCCACGGTGCAGGGCGTGGAAAGCCTTGAGCCGATCACGCTGGGCGCGGTGCTTATCGCAATTCTGGTGTTTATCATCACCACCCAATTAGTACGCAACCTGCCCGCGTTGCTGGAACTGGCGCTGCTGCAACATCTGGATTTAACCCCCGGCACCGGTTATGCCATCACCACCATCACCAAATATCTGCTGATGCTGATTGGCGGTTTGGTTGGCTTCTCGATGATCGGTATTGAGTGGTCCAAATTGCAGTGGCTGGTGGCGGCTCTCGGTGTCGGGCTAGGCTTTGGCTTGCAGGAGATCTTCGCCAACTTTATTTCCGGCCTGATCATCCTGTTTGAAAAACCAATCCGTATTGGCGACACGGTGACCATTCGCGATCTCACCGGTAGCGTGACGAAAATTAATACCCGCGCCACGACCATCAGCGACTGGGACCGCAAAGAGATCATCGTGCCCAACAAAGCGTTCATCACCGAGCAGTTTATCAACTGGTCACTATCTGACTCGGTCACGCGTGTCGTGTTAACTATCCCGGCGCCGTCGGAAGCTAACAGCGAGGAAGTCACACAAATCCTGCTTACCGCCGCCCACCGCTGTTCGCTGGTTATCGATAACCCGGCGCCAGAAGTCTTTCTGGTTGATCTGCAGCAGGGGATTCAAATCTTCGAACTGCGTATTTATGCCGCAGAGATGGGGCACCGTATGCCACTGCGCCACGAGATACACCAGCTGATTCTGGCAGGCTTCCGCGAGCACGGTATCGATATGCCGTTCCCACCATTCCAGATGCGTCTGGAGAGTCTGGGGGGTAAGCAAACGGGGAGAACGTTAAGTTCTGCGGGCAGAGGCAGTCGCCCGGCGGGAAGTTTGTAATACCTGAGTAGCCCGGACGAGGGGCGCTGGCACCGACACCGGGCTACGGTGTGGGTCTTGTAGGCCTGATAAGCGTAGCGCCATCAGGCAATTCGATGCTGATTGCCGGATGGCAGCATTGCCTTATCCGGCCTACAACGGCCCAATTTACTCTGTCACCAGAACCGGCTGACGGTTAACGCGGCGACTGTAGTTCTGATAGATCGCCATCGCCAGCAGTGAGAAGAAGATCGGGCCACCGGTCATCCACAATGCGCTGTTCCAGTCTCCGGCCTCGATCACTGGCTGAATAATGGTAAATACGTTGGCAAACGTCACCACCAGCACCACCACGCCTGTTGCCAGTAACGTCGCCGCGCGGGTTTTAAAAATAACAAACGGTCTTTCCAGCCCCACGCGGGATTTGAAGAATGGGAATGCCAGCGCCAGGAACAAATACGGCAGTGTCATGGATACGTTCGCCATCAGGGTCAATTTGTTATAGAACGCTGAAGCCGTATCGCCGCCGAACGAAACCAGCAGGATAAACAGGCTTACCAGCAGACACTGCAACCACATTGCGGTCGTCGGCATCCCCACCGCATTCAGTTTGGTCATCGGCGCGGGCCACAATGCCTTCGGCGTACCCTGAATAATCGCTTTCAACGGCGAGTAGCTAAGGGTAAAAAAAGCACCGGTATAGGCAAGGAACATCGAAAGCCCGGTGATACGCGCGAACCATACGCCCATCACCATCGCGGTCTCAGGGGAAAGATGCAGCGCATTCCCCAACGTCATCCCGAGGCTCTTCATCAGGATATAAGTAATATTGCCGAGGTTGACCGAGCTATTACTTAATACCTGCTGCCAGTTGGTGCTAACACCCCATAAAAAGATGGCCAGCGAATAACCCACAGAAATCACAATCGCGGCAAAAACAATGCCTTTAGCAAAGTTCTTTTCTGGTTTTTCTGTTTTATCAACTAATCCACCCACGGCCTCTATTCCGCCGTAAGCAAAAATGGCGAATACCACAAATGACAGCATGGACAGACCGGACTGATATCCCGGATTAGGCGAGGAGATAAAATTAATATCCTGAGCAAAGTGGCCACCAGTTAATAACAAAATAGCGACACTCACTAACAACAGAACTAAATTAAGACACATTACGGCAATTCCGCCTACTGCCGTAATACGCGCAATCTTATTAATACCCCGGGATGCCACACAGGTCACCAGAATCATCCAGCCAACGGCGAGCAGTCCGACGACCTGCGTAGGCTCAAGCCCCGCGATACGCCAGTGCTGGGTCATGTCTGCGCCAAATAAGAAGGTTGAAAAAGGTACCCAGACTTTCGCGGCAGTACTGACCATCCAGATAACATAGGAGGAGAACCACATAAAGGTGCCGATAAAGGCATAGCGAGGTCCAACGCTATTATTCATCCACGAATAGATTCCACCCTCTTCTTTCCGATAGGCGGAACCCATTTCCGCCATCATTAAAGCAAATGGAATAAAGAATAATAATGCAGAAAATACATACCATGGAATAGCACTGTATCCCATTAAATAGAAAGCCGAAGGGCTATTGGCAAATCCAAAAACTGACGTAAATATCATAAGGATGAGACCTGGCAGGCTCATCTTCTTTATTGTTTGGGTCATTCAACTATCCCTTACTCTGGCAAGCGTTTCGCAAACGCCGCTCACCGATTGACACCGCTCTCTTTGCAGAGTTCAGCAATTAAAAATCAACACAGAATTGATACCTAAACGATATCAGATATCCAGATGTAAATTGTGGCCATTAGAGGGAAAGTGAAAAAATGTGCTACAAAGTGGCGGTTTTATCGCCACTTTGTATTGTAGAGGGATAACCCGTTATGCACGATCGACGGTAAAGGCGATAACGTCAGCCAGACTCTCAGCGCCCAGCGCCAGCATCACCAGACGGTCAACACCCAGCGCCACGCCAGAGCAATCCGGCATCCCAACCTTCAACGCTTCAAGCAGGTTGGTGTCAATGGGCTGCTGCGGCAGGCCGCGCGCGGCACGTTTACGATTATCCTGCTCGAATCGTTGCTGCTGTTCACGTGCATCAGTCAACTCATGGAAACCATTCGCTAGCTCAATACCTTTGTAATAAACCTCGAAACGTTCAGCCACGCGATGATCTTCGGTACTGATTTGTGCCAGTGACGCCTGACTGGCCGGGAAATGGTACACAAACGTTGGTTTGTCTTTGCCAATATGTGGCTCAACGCCCATTGTAAACAGCAGTTGCAGCAAGGTATCCCGGTCCTCTTCAGTATCCGCGATATTGCTGAGATCCAGCTTCGCCGCCACTTCCCGCAGTTGGGTTTTATCCGCAGACAGCGGGTCAATCTCCAGATGACGCTGGAAAGCTTGCTGGTAAGAAAGGCTTTCGGCAGGTGAACAGTCCAGCACTTGCTGCAGCAAATCATCCACTTCGTTCATCAGGCGATACATGTCGTAGTGTGGGCGATACCACTCAAGCATGGTGAACTCAGGATTATGATGACGTCCCATCTCTTCATTACGGAAGCTGCGACATAGCTGATACACCGGGCCACATCCTGCGACCAGCAGGCGCTTCATATGGTATTCCGGGCTGGTCATTAAATAGAGGTTCATCCCCTGGGAATGACCAGGGCCAACGAAACGCGTTTCGAACGGGAACAGGTGGATGTCCGTTACCGTCGCCTGACTCATGCAAGGTGTCTCAACCTCAAGCACTCCACGATCGGCAAAAAAGCGACGAATCTCCGCTATAATTGCTGCACGTTTTAACAGATTGGGGATGGACGCGCTCGGCTGCCAGGTTGCCGTTTCGCTCATGGTTGTTTCTCCGATTTCAGACAAGGGCACGAAGTCTACTCGTATCGCGCTAGCGAGACAAATTTCACGCGGGAATAATAAACACTGGCTGGCGGGTAAAAAAAGCAACATTGGGTGGTTTAGTAATTAAATTAATCAAATTCAATGATAATTCAGCCCTCTGATACGCTAAAAAAATCGAACACGTCAAATTTCCCTCACATCCCTAAGACTATACTATTGTACCTATAAAGGAGCAGTGGAAACGCGTTCATAACCTGTTTGAATCCGATTAAGCATCTGAATTCGGGCGGGGATGAAATAACAACAATCTGGAGGAATGTCGTGCAAACCTTTCAAGCCGATCTTGCCATTATAGGCGCCGGTGGCGCGGGATTGCGTGCAGCAATTGCTGCCGCACAAGCAAATCCCAACGCTAAAATCGCACTGATCTCAAAAGTGTACCCAATGCGCAGCCATACCGTTGCTGCCGAAGGCGGCTCTGCTGCTGTCGCGCAGGATCATGACAGCTTTGACTACCATTTTCACGATACGGTAGCAGGCGGAGACTGGCTGTGTGAGCAGGATGTCGTGGATTACTTTGTCCACCACTGCCCAACTGAAATGACGCAACTGGAACAATGGGGCTGCCCATGGAGCCGCCGTGAAGACGGTAGCGTCAACGTACGTCGCTTCGGCGGCATGAAAATCGAGCGTACCTGGTTTGCCGCGGATAAAACCGGCTTCCACATGCTGCATACGCTGTTCCAAACTTCTTTGCAGTTCCCGCAAATTCAGCGCTTTGATGAACACTTCGTTCTGGATATCCTGGTGGACGACGGTCATGCTCGCGGCCTGGTCGCCATGAACATGATGGAAGGCACCCTGGTACAAATCCGTGCTAACGCAGTCGTGATGGCAACGGGCGGCGCGGGTCGTGTTTACCGTTACAACACCAACGGCGGCATCGTAACCGGCGACGGTATGGGCATGGCGCTGAGCCACGGCGTTCCGCTGCGTGATATGGAATTCGTTCAGTATCACCCAACAGGTCTGCCTGGTTCCGGTATCCTGATGACTGAAGGCTGCCGTGGTGAAGGTGGTATTCTGGTCAACAAAAATGGCTACCGTTATCTGCAAGACTACGGCATGGGTCCAGAAACTCCGCTGGGCGAGCCGAAAAACAAATACATGGAACTCGGTCCGCGTGACAAAGTTTCTCAGGCTTTCTGGCACGAATGGCGTAAAGGCAACACCATCTCCACCCCACGTGGCGATGTTGTTCACCTCGACCTGCGCCATCTCGGCGAGAAAAAACTGCTCGAACGTTTACCGTTCATCTGCGAACTGGCGAAAGCCTACGTGGGTGTCGATCCGGTTAAAGAACCGATCCCGGTACGCCCGACCGCACACTACACCATGGGCGGTATCGAAACCGATCAGCACTGCGAAACCCGTATTAAAGGTCTGTTCGCGGTGGGTGAATGTTCCTCTGTTGGTCTGCACGGCGCTAACCGTCTGGGCTCTAACTCCCTGGCGGAACTGGTGGTCTTCGGTCGTATGGCCGGTGAACAAGCTGCGGAACGCGCTGCAACAGCTGGCGCTGCAAACAGTGCAGCTCTTGATGCACAGGTTGCTGGCGTTGAAAAACGTCTGAAAGATCTGGTTAACCAGGAAGGTAACGAAAACTGGTCTAAGATCCGTGACGAAATGGGTATCTCCATGGAAGAAGGTTGCGGCATCTACCGTACACCGGAACTCATGCAGAAAACCGTTGATAAGCTGGCGGAACTGCAGGAGCGCTTCAAGCGCGTACGTATCACTGATACTTCCAGCGTATTCAACACCGACCTGCTGTACACCATTGAACTGGGTCACGGCCTGAACGTTGCCGAATGTATGGCGCACTCCGCGCTGGCACGTAAAGAATCCCGCGGCGCGCACCAGCGACTGGATGAAGGCTGCACCGAGCGTGACGACGTGAACTTCCTCAAACATACCCTCGCCTTCCGCGATGCTGACGGCACGACTCGCCTGGAATACAGCGACGTGAAAATCACCACTCTGCCACCGGCTAAACGTGTTTACGGTGGCGAAGCGGAAGCAGCCGATAAGAAGGAGAAGGCGAATGGCTGAGTTGAAAAACCTGAAAGTTGAGGTGGTGCGCTATAACCCGGAAACCGATACCGCGCCGCACAGTGCTTTCTATGAAGTTCCTTATGATGAAACCACGTCTCTGCTGGATGCGTTGGGCTACATCAAAGATAACCTGGCACCAGACCTGAGCTATCGCTGGTCCTGCCGTATGGCAATTTGCGGCTCTTGCGGCATGATGGTCAACAACGTGCCGAAACTGGCGTGCAAAACCTTCCTGCGTGATTACACCAACGGTATGAAGGTTGAAGCACTGGGCAACTTCCCGATTGAACGCGATCTGGTCGTCGATATGACGCACTTCATCGAAAGTCTGGAAGCGATCAAACCGTATATCATTGGTAACCCGCGTACACCGGATCAGGGTCCAAACACCCAGACTCCGGCGCAGATGGCGAAATATCATCAGTTCTCCGGTTGCATCAACTGCGGTCTGTGTTACGCCGCGTGTCCGCAGTTCGGCCTGAACCCTGAGTTCATTGGACCGGCTGCAATTACGCTGGCGCATCGCTATAACGAAGATAGCCGCGACCACGGCAAGAAGGAGCGTATGGCTCAGTTGAACAGCCCGAACGGCGTCTGGACCTGTACTTTCGTGGGCTACTGCTCCGAAGTCTGCCCGAAACACGTCGATCCGGCTGCGGCCATTCAGCAGGGTAAAGTTGAAAGTTCAAAAGACTTTCTTATCGCTACCCTGAAACCACGCTAAGGAGTGCATGATGACGACTAAACGCAAACCCTATGTGCGGCCGATGACGTCCACCTGGTGGAAAAAGCTGCCATTTTATCGCTTTTACATGCTGCGCGAAGGCACGGCAGTTCCGGCAGTCTGGTTCAGTATTGAACTGATTTTCGGCCTGTTTGCTCTGAAGCATGGTGCTGAGTCCTGGATGGGCTTTGTCGGCTTTTTGCAAAACCCGGTGGTGGTCATCCTCAACCTGGTTGTCCTGGCTGCAGCACTGCTGCATACCAAAACCTGGTTTGAGCTGGCGCCGAAAGCCGCCAACATCATCGTAAAAGACGAAAAAATGGGGCCAGAGCCGATCATCAAAGGTCTCTGGGTAGTTACTGCGGTAGTGACCGTAGTCATACTGTATGTAGCCCTATACTGGTAAGGAGTCCGGGATGATTAATCCAAATCCAAAACGCTCTGACGAACCTGTATTCTGGGGTCTGTTTGGTGCAGGTGGTATGTGGGGCGCAATCATTGCGCCGGTAGTGGTTCTGCTGGTTGGTATTATGCTGCCGCTGGGTCTGTTCCCGGGCGATGCGCTGAGCTATGAGCGCATTATGGCATTTGCCCAGAGCTTCATCGGACGCGCATTTCTGTTCCTGATGATCGTTCTGCCGCTGTGGTGTGGTTTACACCGTATGCACCACGCTATGCATGACCTGAAAATCCACGTGCCTGCTGGCAAATGGGTATTCTACGGCCTGGCTGCTATCCTGACCGTTGTAACAGCGATTGGCATTCTGACTATCTAATCGCAGTTGTTACCTATTAGGCCCGCCACTGGCGGGCCTTTTTATTTGTGCAATACCCCGATCAGCCAACGAGAAAACTCGCGCATCGCAGGTGTCTCCGGGCGAGATTGCAAACGCGTTATCCAGTAACTCCCCAGATCAATCTGCGTTAAAAACGGCTGTACGATACGCTCACTACTGAGTAAATGCGTGAACATTCTGACCGGGGCGATTGCCACACCAATCCCCGCCTGCGCGGCTTCCAGCATGGTGACCGACGAGTCAAACACCACCACGTTGCGCGTCGGTGACGGCGGCGCTTCTCCAGCGGCCTGCATCCACAGCGCCCATTCATCACGACGATACGATCGTAATAGCGGAAATTTCAGGATATCTGCAGGAGTCTGAATCTGAGAGGCCAGCTCGGGTGAACAAAGCGGAGACATCAGCGCGCTACATAAATATTGCGCATCAGTATCGTGCCAGGCTCCCCCTCCGTAGCGAATGGTATAATCCAGCCCCTCTGCAGCAGGATCAACACGGTTATTATGCGTGGAAAGCTGTAAATCGATATACGGATAACACCGTTTAAAATCGTGTAGAAGTGGGAAAAGGCAACCCACCGCAAAAGTGCCCACCACACCAATTTTCAGTTTTTCCTGAGACTGGTTACCGGCAAAGCGGTCTAACATCGCCGCCATACGATCGAAAGAATCATTAAGTACAGGTAACAGACTCTCACCTTCTGTCGTGAGCATCAGGCCTCGTGAAACGCGAATAAAGAGCTGACAATTCAACTGCTGCTCCAACGCTTTCACATGCTGGCTGATGGCAGAATGCGTCACGTTAAGCTCAATTGCTGCGCGGGTAAAGCTGAGATGCCTGGCGGCCGCTTCAAAAGCCCGCAGAGAATTAAGTGGGATATAGCTACGCGTCATCATCTAACCTGTTAGAAAAACTTATATCTGCTGCTAAATTTAACCGTTTGTCAACACGGTGCAAATCAAACACACTGATTGCGTCTGACGGGCCCGGACACCCTTTTGCTTTTAATTACGGAAATGATTTCATGATGAAAAAATCGTTATGCTGCGCACTACTGCTGACAGCCTCTTTCTCAACGTTTGCCGCCGCAAAAACAGAACAACAGATTGCCGATATCGTTAATCGCACCATCACCCCGTTGATGCAGGAGCAGGCTATTCCGGGTATGGCCGTTGCGGTTATCTACCAGGGAAAACCGTATTACTTTACCTGGGGTAAAGCTGATATCGCCAATAATCGTCCGATTACACAGAACACACTGTTCGAACTCGGTTCAGTCAGTAAGACCTTCAATGGCGTGCTGGGCGGCGATGCTATCGCCCGCGGCGAAATCAAACTCAGCGATCCGGTCACCCGGTACTGGCCGGAACTCACAGGCAAACAGTGGCAGAACATTAGTCTGCTGCACTTAGCCACATACACGGCAGGTGGCCTGCCGCTTCAGATCCCCGACGAGGTGACGGATAAAACCGCATTGCTGCGCTTTTATCAAAACTGGCAACCCCAGTGGGCCCCGGGCGCTAAACGTCTCTATGCTAACTCCAGCATTGGTCTGTTTGGCGCACTGGCGGTGAAACCCTCTGGAATGAGCTACGAAGGGGCGATGATCAGACGCGTCCTGCAGCCATTAAAACTCACTCACACCTGGATTACCGTTCCGCAGAACGAGCAACGAGATTATGCCTGGGGCTATCGCGATGGCAAGCCCGTACATGTTTCGCCAGGCCAGCTTGATGCCGAAGCGTATGGTGTGAAATCCAGCATTATGGATATGGCTCGCTGGGTTCAGGCCAATATGGACGCCAGCCACGTGCAGGAGAAAACCCTGCAGCAGGGCATCGGGCTCGCACAGTCACGTTACTGGCGCATTGGTGAGATGTACCAGGGCTTAGGCTGGGAAATGCTTAACTGGCCGGTAAAAGCAGACACTATTATCAACGGCAGCGACAGTAAAATCGCTCTGGCGGCGCTTCCGGCCGTTGAGGTAAACCCACCTGCCCCCGCAGTAAAAGCCTCCTGGGTACATAAAACAGGTTCGACTGGCGGATTTGGTAGTTATGTGGCTTTTATTCCGGAGAAAAATCTTGGCATCGTGATGCTGGCCAATAAAAGCTACCCGAATCCTGCTCGCGTCGACGCGGCATGGCGCATCCTTGAAAAACTGCAGTAACCGGCGTTGAGGTCCGATCCGTCGGGCCTCCTTTCTTCCACTTCTTTTCCTGCTGTCATCTACACTTAACAAAAATACAGCAAGGAATATCCCATGCGCATTCTGCCCGTTGTTGCTGCAGTTACGGCTGCATTTCTGGTTGTTGCCTGCAGTTCTCCTACACCGCCGAAAGGCGTTACCGTGGTGAATAACTTTGATGCCAAACGCTATCTGGGCACCTGGTATGAAATTGCGCGTTTCGACCATAGATTCGAACGTGGGCTGGAAAAAGTGACCGCAACCTACAGCCTGCGCGATGATGGTGGGCTCAACGTCATCAACAAAGGCTATAACCCGGACAGGGAAATGTGGCAAAAAACGGAAGGCAAAGCCTATTTCACCGGCGATCCTGGCCGGGCTGCTCTTAAGGTCTCGTTCTTTGGCCCTTTCTATGGTGGGTATAACGTGATTGCTCTCGATAGGGAATATCGTCATGCGCTGGTCTGCGGCCCGGATCGCGACTATCTGTGGATCCTCTCTCGCACCCCAACGATTTCAGATGAGATGAAACAGCAGATGCTGGCAGTCGCGACCCGGGAGGGATTTGAAGTGAATAAGTTGATTTGGGTAAAACAACCCGGCGCTTAGTGGGTGCTGAGCTTCAGGCCAATAATGCCGGCAACAATCAACCCCAGGCTGAGCAGACGTGCCGGACTGGCTGATTCACCCAGTAGCAGAATGCCGGTAATGGCCGCCCCTACCGCGCCAATCCCGGTCCAGACGGCATAAGCCGTACCAACCGGTAGCGTTCTCATCGCCCAGGAAAGCATAGCGATACTGACGATCATCGCCGCAATGGTGATAATACTTGGCGTTAAACGGGTAAAACCGTGGGTATATTTCAGACCAATAGCCCAGACAACTTCAAGCAGGCCCGCGATAAGTAAAACGATCCAGGACATGACTGGCTCCAGTACACAATGGGGCCGTCCCCGGGTGAAAGATGCGTTTGCAGGTCGTCCTGCAAAGCGGATGTATGAAATGGCATTTTTGCCCGGGAGAAAATGAATTTCAACCTTTTTATTCATTGCTTACTTAAAGCAAGAATTAAGCCCAATTAGAGGCGTAGTTCCCGCATTTGGCTCACATTGGACTTCTCTATGATGAAGAGCTTTCTGAACTCAGAAAGCCATTTGATCCTCTTCTGAATGCGAAAGGTTTATGCTTAAAATTTTAGTGATTGACCGGTGCCACTTCACCCGCACAGGGATAGAGGCCTTGCTTAATCATTCTGGTATGTTCAACTCTTCATTTCTGGTGTCAGGGATTAATAATCTGATGTTGGCTAAAGAGCATATTTTGCAGTGGAAGCCACATCTGGTAATCGCAGATTTATGTAGTTTTCTCAGCGATATTCACTCCAGCCCCCCCATCGCACCATTTTTTATGAGCTGCGGCGCCATCCCGCTGATTTTACTACAATCAGGCGACCGATCGCATAACCCAATCGATCCCCCTCACTCTGCCGTTCACTCGACATTGTCCAAACACATCGCGTTGCATGATCTTTCGCGCACGATCCAGAATGCACTACAGATCCGCCCCGTATTGGATACACCTAAAAATGCCACACCGCTGCTTACACCACAGGAAGAGAAGGTACTGTCGTTGTGGATGGATGGCGTTGATAACAATGCAATAGCCGCCGCGCTCTGCATTCATGGTAAGACGGTATACACCTATAAGCGAAATATCCGTATGAAGCTGCACCTGGGGAACCGCTTTTCACCGTTTCTCTCTCTACCTGAGAAGATGAATTAACGGTACGACGGTGCGTCGTACCGTTCATAGCTATTGCTGAGCCTTTGTCGCTGCACCAGAAATGGCACTACCGCCCTCAGAAATATCCTGACCTACGCCTCGCGTCGTATTACACGCCGTTAATACGGAAGAAAGTACCAACACAGAAAAGATCGCAGCAATTGTCTTCTTAACCATAACGTCTTCCTTTTTTAGCCAATATTGTTTGTGTATAGCTACTTAATAATAGACAAGATCCGGGGGGGTGACGGATAAACGACCGTTTTTAAGACAACATGAGGGGACTAGCTGGCAGCGTGAGAAATTGAATTACCGAGATGTTTGATATCTTCACCGAAGCCGCGCGCCGTATTACAGCCCGCCAGGAGGGTGCTGGTGAAAAGGATAAGCATTACAAGACCGAGAAGACGTTTCATCATTCCTGCCCTGGAAAAGTATGGCGCAGCAATCTGCACCCACATCTTAGAAATACGCAAAATCATTCAGGCCGCCTGATGCAGCCTGAAAGATGAAGAATATTACTTCACGCGGGATACGTATTCGCCAGAACGGGTATCCACTTTGATGACTTCGCCGATCTGTACGAACAGCGGAACTTTAACCACTGCGCCAGTGGACAGCGTCGCTGGTTTACCACCAGTACCTGCAGTGTCACCTTTCAGACCTGGGTCGGTTTCAACGACTTCCAGCTCAACGAAGTTCGGCGGAGTCACGGAGATCGGCTGACCGTTCCACAGGGTCACGATGCATTCAGCCTGGTCCAGCAGCCATTTAGCGTTATCGCCTACCGCTTTCTCGTCAGCAGCCAGCTGTTCGAAAGTGGTGTTATTCATAAAGTGCCAGAACTCACCGTCGCTATACAGGAAAGTCAGGTTCATGTCGGCTACGTCTGCGCCTTCAGCGGAGTCGGTAGACTTGAAGGTTTTCTCTACGCGAGTACCGGTCAGCAGGCGACGCAGCTTAACGCGCGCAAACGCCTGGCCTTTACCTGGTTTAACGAATTCGCTGGCTTCAACCGCATAAGGTTCGCCGTCCAACATGATTTTAAGACCAGCACGAAAATCGTTGCTATAGTACGTTGCCATAAGGCCCTCTGAAAATTGTTAACTGGTAGCTAAGCCACAAAATGGCGCATATTGTAACCCTAAATACCCCATCCAGAGAAGATTGGTTATCGCAACTTGCCGATGTTGTGACCGATCCTGATGAACTTCTGCATCTTTTGAATATAGACGCAGATGAAAAACTGTTGGCCGGACGCGATGCGAGACGGCTTTTCGCCCTGCGCGTACCGCGTGCGTTTATTGCCCGCATGGAAAAAGGCAATCCAGACGATCCGCTTTTGCGTCAGGTACTTACTTCTCAGGAAGAGTTCGTTTCCGCACCGGGCTACTCGACCGATCCACTGGAAGAGCAGCACAGCGTCGTTCCTGGATTACTGCACAAATATCGCAACCGGGCGCTATTGCTGGTTAAAGGCGGTTGTGCGGTAAATTGTCGCTATTGCTTCCGCCGACACTTCCCGTATGCTGAAAACCAGGGCAATAAGCGCAACTGGCAGGTCGCCCTGGACTACATTAGCGCACATCCTGAGCTGGATGAGATTATCTTCTCCGGTGGCGATCCGTTAATGGCCAAAGACCATGAACTGGACTGGTTGCTCACGCAACTGGAAACCATCCCGCATATTAAGCGTCTGCGAATTCACAGCCGTTTGCCGATTGTTATCCCGGCGCGTATTACTGAAGGACTGGTCGAGCGTTTTGCACACTCTTCCCTGCAGATTCTGCTGGTCAATCACATTAATCACGCGAACGAAATTGATGAGACATTTCGTCAGGCAATGGCCAGCTTGCGTAAAGTGGGTGTCACATTGCTTAACCAAAGCGTCCTGCTGCGTGGCGTGAACGACAACGCACAAACGCTGGCAAACCTGAGCAATGCACTGTTTGATGCGGGCGTAATGCCCTATTACCTGCATGTACTGGATAAAGTGCAGGGAGCCGCTCACTTTATGGTGAGTGACGATGAGGCACGGAAAATCATGCGAGAGCTGCTGACGCTGATTTCAGGCTATATGGTCCCCAAACTGGCGCGCGAAATTGGCGGTGAGCCAAGTAAAACGCCGTTGGATTTGCAGTTACGCCAACAATAGTCATTATTGAGTGTCCGATTTCGGACACTCGACACGATTACTTATCATTTAAATTCCAACAAGTGGAGCCACACTTTTAATCTGTGCTATTTTAATTAGCGCTGTAAAATCATTCATTCGTAAATTTTATCAATAGTTTCAAATGCAGAACATCAATAAATATATGGTTAGGGAGAACCTTTGATGGCTATCAGTATTAAAGGTATTAATACCGGCGTTATTCGTCAGAAGAATGAATTTATTGCTTTGGCATTAAAGATAAAAGAACCAAGAAATAAAGAGTCGCTGTTTTTTCTTTCTTCGCTTGGGCTAAGAGACTTGTTTATTGCTCTGGAAAGCAAGCTATACGCCAAACATCAACTAAGCGAAGACGAGCGTGTGCAATATGAGAAAGAATGCGAGAAAGCCAGCAAAAAGATGCACGAAAATATTCCTTTAATTCAGGAAGATGAGTTAAAGAATGCGGATATTAACCGTCGCATAAATTCACTGACGTTAGTGGATGATAAAGGGGAGAACTTAGCATTTTCTCTGACGCTGCATGACGGGAAAACAGATGAATTACTGATTAATGAATTACAGATTCAGGTGTTGGCGCATGCAATTATTCATGCAATAAATAATGCTGGCATGCGGGATTTAGCGCTACGAATTACATCGCTGCTGGATTTTCTGTCGCTGTACGATGTGGATTGCCAGCAAAACGACAATCTGGAATACGATTTTTATACACAACCCGAATGGAAACATAACCTGTTTAATCATTATCTGGCGATTATTTACCGCTATACGGATGATAAAGGAAAAGCCCAGTACTGTGGTTCGGTAGTAAAAACTCGCGCCCTTTCCGGCAGCAAAGAGGCCGAAGCTATTACTCGCCGTCTGCTCGATTTCAGCCCACGGCTGAAAAAACTTGCCGGTGTACCGTGCCAGGTGTTTGTCAGAACGTTGACGGGTGATAAGACGCAAAAGCTCAATCAGGATCAGTGCCTGCGCGCGCTGCATCATTTACGCGTTCAGTCTGCGCATAAGACTCAGAATGCCTGATGGCGCTGCGCTTATCAGGCCTACGATTGCATGAGCCTGTCCAGGCCACTTTATTACACAAAATCATTCAATCTGCATCGCGGCGGCAAGCGAAGAAAATCCCCAGGAGCATAGATAACTATGTGACTGGGGTTTCACAGCGCAGCCAACAAAGAGGCTGGTTGAAGGATGAAGTGTAATCAGTTAGGGCACTTATAAACCTGCCCAATCATCTCACTGGCGGTAGGAACAAAGCTGGACAGCATTCCCTGCGATGGGCTGCTGACGCCATAAATCACGTTACCGCCCATTGCCGCAGCCTGGTTACGCAGATCGTTTGCTGCGCCACGCATTGAGCCGCCCTCTTCGCCGTGCTGGCCAGAAAGCCAGTTGCTTTGCTTACCGGTTGCCGTGCCTATCAGTTGGCACTCTGCGCCAGGCTTGTCTTCGACAAAGCGTACGCTTTGCCCGGCTGAACTCAGTTCGTTGCTGGAGCTACAACCCGCCATCAGTAGCGCGGCACCAACGATCCCTGCTAAATATTTCACGTGCATGTCATTCCCCATAATCAATTAGTTGGACGTTATGTCCGTAGCTGAATCATATACTAAAAAGATGACCAAAAGAAAAACCCCCGGACATTTCTGCCCGGGGGTTTCTCAATTCTGGGAGATGAGCACCCAAATCATTCTGGTTGCAGGAAGGCGGCCAGTTTGTTAATCCCCAGGAGCTTACTCAAGTAAGTGACTGGGGTTAGCAAACGCAGCCAACGCATCTGCAGCCTGAAGGATGCAGGGTGTGGGCAATTACATCATGCCGCCCATTCCACCCATGCCGCCCATACCGGCAGCACCTAAGTCAGGCGCATCGCCTTTCGGCAGGTCGGTAACCATGCACTCGGTGGTGATCATCAGACCCGCAACAGAAGCCGCGTACTGCAGAGCAGAACGAGTTACTTTGGTTGGATCCAGGATACCCATGTCGATCATGTTGCCGTATTCTTCAGTTGCAGCGTTGTAACCGTAGTTACCGTCACCCGCTTTCACGGTGTTAGCCACTACAGACGGCTCTTCGCCGCAGTTCAGCACGATTTGACGCAGCGGGGATTCCATTGCGCGCAGCGCAACTTTGATACCCACGTTCTGGTCTTCGTTCTGGCCTTTCAGGCCGGCAATTTTGCTTGCTACACGGATCAGCGCAACACCACCACCAGCAACCACGCCTTCTTCTACCGCAGCACGGGTCGCGTGCAGGGCATCTTCAACGCGAGCTTTCTTCTCTTTCATTTCAACTTCAGTCGCAGCACCAACTTTGATAACCGCAACGCCGCCTGCCAGTTTCGCTACGCGCTCCTGCAGTTTTTCACGGTCGTAGTCTGAAGTTGCTTCTTCGATCTGCTGACGAATCTGAGTCACGCGACCCTGGATTGCAGCTTCGTCACCCACGCCATCGATGATGGTGGTGGTGTCTTTGTTGATAACAACGCGTTTAGCCTGACCCAGATCTTCCAGAGTTGCTTTTTCCAGCTCCATACCGATCTCTTCAGAGATAACGGTACCACCGGTCAGGGTAGCGATATCCTGCAGCATCGCTTTACGACGGTCGCCGAAACCAGGTGCTTTAACCGCAGCCACTTTCACGATACCGCGCATGGTGTTAACAACCAGAGTTGCCAGCGCCTCGCCTTCAACATCTTCAGCGATGATCAGCAGCGGTTTGCCTGCTTTCGCAACGGCTTCCAGAACCGGCAGCATTTCGCGGATGTTGGAGATTTTCTTATCAGCCAGCAGGATGAACGGGCTTTCCAGTTCTACTGCGCCAGTTTCCGGCTTATTGATGAAGTAAGGAGACAGGTAGCCACGGTCGAACTGCATACCTTCAACTACGTCCAGTTCGTCCTGCAGACCGGTACCGTCTTCAACGGTGATCACGCCTTCTTTACCGACTTTGTCCATCGCTTCAGCGATCAGTTTACCTACAGTTTCGTCGGAGTTAGCGGAGATGGTACCAACCTGAGCAATAGCTTTAGAGTCGGAGCACGGTACGGACAGTGCTTTCAGTTCTTCAACGGCAGCAGCGACAGCTTTGTCGATACCACGTTTCAGATCCATCGGGTTCATGCCCGCAGCAACAGCTTTCAGGCCTTCAGTGATGATGGACTGAGCCAGTACGGTTGCGGTGGTGGTACCGTCGCCTGCAGCGTCGTTCGCTTTAGAGGCAACTTCTTTCACCATCTGCGCACCCATGTTTTCGAACTTGTCTTCCAGTTCGATTTCACGTGCTACGGAAACACCATCTTTAGTGATGGTCGGTGCACCGAAAGATTTATCCAGAACTACGTTACGGCCTTTTGGACCGAGGGTAACTTTCACTGCATCTGCCAGTACATTCACGCCGCGCAGCATTTTCACACGAGCGTCGTTACCGAATTTTACGTCTTTAGCTGCCATTTTCTCTTTCCCTTAAATTCGTATGTTCAGTGTCGTTCGCGGATTAGGCTTCAACGATTGCCAGGATGTCGCTTTCGGACATGATCAACACTTCTTCATTGTCGATCTTCTCAGATTTAACACCGTAGCCATCGTTGAAAATGACGATATCGCCGACTTTCACGTCCAGCGGCTGTACAGAACCGTTGTCCAGGATGCGACCCTTACCGACAGCGATGATTTCGCCACGAGTTGATTTACCTGCAGCGGAACCGGTCAGTACGATGCCACCAGCAGATTTGGATTCAACTTCTTTACGTTTGACGATCACACGATCATGTAACGGACGAATACTCATTGATAGCTCTCCTTTGAGAAAGTCTTTATCAGTTATGGGTGACGCCGGCCCGTAAACGGTATCCCGGCTAGTGACCAGAGAGATGGGGATGGGCTTTTGTGCCTTCAAGGGGGCAAGCGAAAAAAATTTTTTATCAGCAGAAAATCCCGTCAAAACGCCGACACACCTCACATTTCATAACGATTTCAGCCACGTCGTCATAAGCAAATCCGATTGTGATACCATCGAAAATCTGCGCTGTAGCCCGGTACATGGGCATAACCGGATAACAACTTATGAGCGGATTAAAACAAGAGCTGGGACTGGCTCAAGGCGTTGGCCTGTTGTCGACATCATTGTTAGGTACAGGCGTTTTCGCCGTCCCCGCACTTGCCGCGCTGGTTGCTGGCAACAACAGCCTGTGGGCATGGCCGGTGCTGATCGTTTTAGTCTTTCCGGTGGCGATTGTCTTTGCCGTACTCGGTCGCCATTTTCCCAGCGCAGGCGGCGTGGCGCATTTTGTCGGCATGGCCTTTGGCTCACGGCTTGAGCGCGTTACCGGGTGGCTTTTTTTATCGGTAATTCCAGTGGGGTTACCTGCGGCATTGCACATTGCCGCCGGATTCGGCCAGGCAATGTTTGGCTGGCATGGTTGGCAGCTTCTGTTAGCAGAGCTCGGCACGCTGGTATTGGTCTGGTACATCGGTTCGCGGGGTGCCAGCTCCAGCGCAAACCTGCAAACGGTGATTGCCGGACTGATCGTCGCGCTGATTGTCGCCATCTGGTGGGCTGGCGAGTTGAAACCGAGTGAGATCCCCTTTCCTGCCATCGACAAAATTGAGTTTCCCGGGCTTTTTGCCGCGCTGTCGGTGATGTTCTGGTGCTTTGTTGGCCTTGAAGCGTTCGCACACCTGGCCTCTGAATTCAAAAATCCGGAACGAGACTTCCCACGCGCGCTGATGATCGGCCTGCTGCTGGCTGGGTCTGTTTATTGGGCATGCACCGTCGTCGTTCTCCATTTTGGTGCCTACGGCGAGCAAATGGCCGCCGCAGCGTCGCTGCCAGAAATCGTCGTGCAACTGTTTGGTGTACAGGCACTGTGGGTCGCCTGCATCATTGGTTATCTGGCCTGCTTTGCCAGCCTGAACATTTATATCCAAAGTTTCGCCCGTCTGGTGTGGTCGCAAGCACAATATAAACCGGAGAGCTGTCTGGCTCGTCTATCCCCTCGCCATCTTCCGGGCAATGCGCTAAACGCCGTATTGGGCTGCTGCGTCGTCAGTACATTGTGCATCTATATGCTGCAAATCAATCTCGACGCGTTAATCATCTACGCTAACGGCATCTTTATTATGATTTATCTGCTGTGCATGCTGGCGGGATGTCGATTACTGAAAGGACAATACCGCGCGCTGGCGGTTATTGGCGGTCTGCTGTGTATGCTGCTGTTGGCGATGGTAGGCTGGAAGAGCCTGTATGCGTTGATTATGCTGGCAGGGCTGTGGCTGTTTTTACCGAGCCGGAAAATGGCTGAGGCCAAATAAGCAATAAGAAAGCCCGGTAGCACTTACCGGGCCTGCAGGGTCAGTCGCGACGATCGTCGTCTTTATGATCAAGACGGTTGCGCTCATCGTCTTTACGCTGAAATTCACCGTCGAAGGTCTCACCGCCACCGGTTCCGGCACTAAATCCACCACCTGGCATACGCGAAAAACGCAAATGTGGCAGCAACTTCATGGTCAAATGTTTCTGCACCGGAGGTAATAAAAGAAGAAGACCGAGGAAATCGGTGAAGAAACCAGGCAACACCAACAGCAAGCCGGCGATAATCAGCGACACGCTCTTGATCATTTCTGCAGCCGGACTTTCACCTGCTGCCATTTTCTGTTGCATCAGTAAAAAGTTCTTAAACCCCTGGTTACGAACCAGAGACATACCGATAACCGAGGTAAAAATAACCAAAATCAGCGTCATCAGGACACCCAGCACATGGGCAACCTGGATAAAAATAGATATCTCTATGTAAACGTAGAGAAAAATGGCAAGTAATGGTATCCAGCGCAAAGGGCTCTCCTGTTGAAAACAGTCGTTTTCACCAACAACTGCTCGAAAATTGTGTGACTTGCATCACTCTAATATTGGGGTGATTAGCAAAATTTCAAGCTGCTTGTACACTAATATTTGGTGTTAATCCTAAAGGGGTGATCTATTTCACAGAATAATAAATAAGGGGTAAATTCCACGCTTTAAGTGATCCAGATTACGGTAGAAATCCTGAACCAGCATATGATCTCGGGTATCAGACCGATGCAGGGGATAATCGTCGGTCGAGAAACAATCGAAATCACATATATCCTGTGTGTTTAGTCAAATCATTGGCAGCTTGAAAAAGAAGGTTCACATGTTAAACAACATTCGTATCGAAGAAGACTTGTTGGGTACCAGGGAAGTTCCAGCGGACGCTTACTATGGTGTCCACACTCTGAGAGCGATTGAAAACTTCTACATTAGCAACAACAAAATCAGTGACATTCCTGAATTTGTTCGCGGCATGGTAATGGTTAAAAAGGCAGCGGCACTGGCCAACAAAGAGCTGCAAACTATTCCTAAGAGCGTGGCAAATGCCATCATCGCGGCGTGTGATGAAGTCCTGAATAACGGAAAATGCATGGATCAGTTCCCGGTAGATGTTTACCAGGGTGGTGCGGGTACCTCCGTCAACATGAACACCAACGAAGTGCTGGCCAATATCGGTCTGGAACTGATGGGTCACCAGAAAGGTGAATATCAGTACCTGAACCCGAACGACCACGTCAACAAATGTCAGTCTACCAACGACGCTTACCCGACCGGTTTCCGTATCGCTGTTTACGCATCCATCATCAAACTGATTGATGCTCTGAACCAGCTGCGTGAAGGCTTCGAGCAAAAAGCTGTTGAATTCCAGGACATCCTGAAAATGGGTCGTACCCAACTGCAGGATGCTGTACCGATGACCCTCGGTCAGGAATTCCGTGCTTTCAGCGTACTGTTGAAAGAAGAAGTGAAAAACATTGGCCGTACCGCTGAGCTGCTGTTGGAGGTTAACCTCGGCGCAACTGCAATCGGTACGGGTCTGAACACACCGAAAGAGTACTCTCCGCTGGCAGTGCAAAAACTGGCTGAAGTGACCGGTTTCGCCTGCGTTCCTGCAGAAGACCTGATTGAAGCCACCTCCGACTGTGGCGCATACGTTATGGTGCACGGTGCACTGAAACGTCTGGCTGTGAAAATGTCCAAAATCTGTAACGACCTGCGTTTGCTCTCCTCTGGCCCACGTGCCGGCCTGAATGAGATCAACCTGCCGGAACTGCAGGCGGGCTCTTCCATCATGCCAGCAAAAGTGAACCCGGTTGTTCCAGAAGTTGTAAACCAGGTGTGCTTTAAAGTCATCGGTAACGACGTCACTGTTACCATGGCATCTGAAGCAGGTCAGCTGCAGCTGAACGTAATGGAACCTGTTATCGGCCAGGCAATGTTCGAATCTATCCACATTCTGAGCAATGCTTGCTACAACCTGCTGGAAAAATGCGTTAGCGGCATCACTGCTAACAAAGAAGTGTGTGAAGCATTCGTTTATAACTCCATCGGTATCGTCACCTACCTCAACCCGTTCATCGGTCACCACAACGGCGATATCGTCGGTAAAATTTGTGCCGAAACCGGTAAGAGCGTGCGTGAAGTTGTCCTGGAGCGCGGTCTGTTGACCGAGGCAGAACTGGACGATATCTTCTCTGCACAGAACCTGATGCACCCGGCTTATAAAGCAAAACGTTATACTGATGAAAGCGAACAGTAATCGTGTAGGGTAGTACCAGAGAGGGCACGTCATGATGACGTGCCTTTTTTCTTGCACCAAGTTACTTAAAAACAACAATTTAATATCAACTTGTTAAACAACAAGGAAGGCTAATATGATAGTTTTAGAACTTATCATCGTTTTGCTGGCAATCTTTTTGGGTGCCAGACTTGGGGGTATCGGTATTGGATTTGCAGGTGGGCTGGGTGTTCTGGTTCTCGCCGCTATTGGCGTAAAACCGGGTAATATTCCGTTCGATGTTATTTCCATTATCATGGCGGTTATCGCTGCTATCTCCGCCATGCAGATTGCCGGTGGTCTGGACTATCTGGTCCATCAAACTGAAAAACTGCTGCGTAAGAACCCGAAATACATCACAATCCTTGCACCGATCGTGACCTATTTCCTGACTATCTTTGCCGGTACCGGCAACATCTCTCTGGCAACGCTGCCAGTTATCGCTGAAGTCGCGAAGGAGCAAGGGATCAAACCTTGCCGTCCGCTCTCTACCGCAGTGGTTTCTGCACAGATTGCGATTACCGCATCACCTATCTCAGCGGCCGTGGTTTACATGTCTTCCGTCATGGAAGGTCATGGTATCAGCTACATTCACCTGCTGTCAGTGGTCATTCCGTCTACCCTGCTGGCCGTTCTGGTGATGTCCTTCCTGGTCACCGCACTGTTCAACTCCAAACTGTCTGACGACCCGATTTATCGTAAGCGTCTGGAAGAAGGTCTGGTTGAACTGCGCGGTGAAAGACAAGTTGAAATCAAAGCTGGCGCGAAAACCTCCGTTTGGTTGTTCCTGCTGGGCGTAGTTTGTGTTGTCGTTTACGCCATCGTCAACAGCCCAAGCCTTGGCCTGGTCGCTAAACCGCTGATGAACACCACCAATGCCATTCTGATCATCATGTTGAGCATCGCGACGCTGACGACAATCATCTGCCGCGTTGAAACTGACTCCATCCTGAACTCCAGCACCTTCAAAGCCGGTATGAGCGCCTGTATTTGTATCCTGGGTGTTGCATGGCTGGGTGATACCTTCGTATCTCACAACATTGACTGGATCAAAGATACTGCAGGTAGCGTAATTCAGGGTCATCCGTGGCTGCTGGCTGTCATCTTCTTCTTTGCTTCTGCTCTGCTGTATTCTCAGGCTGCAACGGCTAAAGCACTGATGCCGATGGCTCTGGCACTGAACGTTTCTCCACTGACCGCTGTAGCGTCTTTCGCTGCGGTTTCTGGCCTGTTCATTCTGCCTACCTACCCAACTCTGGTTGCGGCGGTTCAGATGGATGACACTGGTACTACCCGTATCGGTAAATTCGTCTTTAACCATCCGTTCTTCATCCCGGGTACTCTGGGTGTGGTTCTGGCTGTCTGCTTCGGCTTCTTGCTGGGTAGCTTCATGCTGTAAGTTTTACCTGCGGGGTGCTTAGGCATCCCGCAGTACCTCCCCGCCTCGCTTTAACTAACATCCTTCCCTCGTCCGTTGTATAGTTACCGTTCTCTTGCTGGTTACTCTGTTCTTTCGAGGTGTTTATGCTTGATGTTAAGAGTCAGGATATCTCCATCCCCGATACCGTTGTGGTGCTATGTACCGCCCCGGATGAAGCAACCGCCCAGGATCTGGCTGCAAAAGTACTGGCAGAAAAACTGGCCGCCTGCGTGACGCTGCTGCCCGGTGCAACGTCTCTCTATTATTGGGAGGGTAAGCTGGAGCAGGAATATGAAGTCCAGATGATTTTAAAAACTACCGTCACGCACCAGCAAGCGCTTCTCGATTGCCTGAAGTCTCATCATCCATATCAAACCCCTGAACTTCTGGTTTTACCCGTCACTCACGGAGACTTTGATTACCGCTCATGGCTCAACGCATCCTTACGCTGATCCTGCTGCTATGCAGCACATCCACTTTTGCCGGATTATTTGATTCGCCTGGCCGCTCGCAGTTTGTCCCTGCCGACCGGGCATTTATTTTTGATTTTCAGCAAAACCAACATGACCTGAACTTCTCATGGCAGGTAAAAGACGGCTACTACCTGTACCGCAAACAGATAAGCATTACACCGTCTCAGGCTGATATTGCCGAGGTAAAGCTACCGCCAGGCGTCTGGCATGAAGATGAGTTTTACGGCAAAAGTGAAATTTACCGTAAGCAGTTGAACGTTCCGGTAACGATCAATCAGGCCGCATCTGGTGCAACGCTGACCGTTACTTACCAGGGCTGTGCCGATGCCGGATTTTGCTATCCGCCGGAAACCAAAACCGTTCCACTCAGTGAAGTCATGGCTCGTACAGATGCGACGCCTACACCAACGCCTGATACAGTCGCCCCGGAAAAACAATCACAGCCAGCCGCCCAACTCCCCTTTTCCGCACTGTGGGCATTGCTGATCGGGATTGGCATTGCCTTTACCCCCTGTGTATTGCCGATGTATCCACTGATTTCCGGGATCGTACTCGGCGGTAAACAACGCTTATCAACCGGGCGGGCTCTGCTGCTGACCTTTATCTACATACAGGGAATGGCGCTCACCTATACCGCGCTGGGTCTGGTCGTTGCGGCTGCCGGGCTACAGTTTCAGGCCGCGCTACAGCATCCCTATGTATTGATTGGGCTTGCCATTGTCTTTACGCTGCTGGCTCTGTCGATGTTTGGCCTGTTCACGCTGCAGCTCCCTTCATCGTTGCAGACGCGTCTCACATTGATGAGCAACCGCCAGCAAGGCGGCTCTCCTGGTAGCGTCTTTGCGATGGGAGCGATTGCTGGCCTCATCTGTTCCCCTTGCACCACAGCCCCGCTAAGCGCGATTTTGCTGTATATCGCTCAGAGCGGGAACATGTGGCTGGGAGGCAGTACGCTGTATCTGTACGCACTGGGGATGGGATTACCCCTGATGCTGATTACCGTATTTGGTAACCGCCTGCTGCCGAAAAGTGGCCCATGGATGGAACATGTCAAAACCGCTTTTGGTTTCGTCATCCTTGCGCTTCCCGTCTTTTTACTCGAACGCATTATTGGCGACGAATGGGGCATTCGCTTATGGTCACTGTTAGGCGTCGCGTTCTTTGGCTGGGCGTTCATCACCAGCCTGCAGGCAAAGCACACCTGGATGCGTATCGTGCAGATTGTCCTGTTAGCCGCAGCACTGGTATGCGTGCGTCCACTGCAAGACTGGGCGTTCGGCGCGCCGCATACTCAAACCCAGGCACACCTTAACTTCACGCCGGTGGCATCGGTAGATGCGTTAAATCAAGCGCTGGAGCAAGCTAAAGGCAGGCCAGTCATGCTGGATCTGTATGCCGACTGGTGTGTAGCCTGTAAGGAATTTGAAAAGTACACGTTCAGTAATCCGCAGGTTCAGCAAGCGCTAGGCAACACGGTGCTGTTGCAAGCTGATGTGACAGCAAACAATGCCCAGGATGTCGCTCTGCTGAAACACCTACAGGTTTTAGGTTTGCCGACTATCTTGTTCTTTGATGCCGAGGGAAAAGAGCATCCGGAGGCCCGGGTAACGGGTTTTATGGATGCCGCGACCTTCAGCGCACATTTGCGCGATCGCCAACCGTGAGCGACACTTGCAACAGGAAATACGGAGGAGAATACCGTGCAACGTGAAGATGTCCTAGGAGAAGCCCTGAAATTACTTGAGGTTCAAGGGATAGCCAATACCACACTGGAAATGGTGGCAGAGCATGTCAATTATCCACTTGATGAACTGCAACGCTTCTGGCCTGATAAAGAGGCCATTCTGTACGATGCCTTGCGTTACCTCAGTCAACGGGTGGATATCTGGCGGCGTCAGCTTTTGCTGGATGACACGCTGAGCGCTGAGCAGAAACTACTGGCACGCTATAACGCGCTGTCCGAATGCGTGAGTAATAATCGCTATCCAGGCTGCCTGTTCATCGCTGCCTGCACGTTTTACCCCGATCCAGGCCATCCTGTCCATCAGTTGGCCGATCAACAGAAAAAAGCTGCACATGACTTCACCCATGAGCTGCTGACGACGCTGGAAGTTGATGACCCGGCAATGGTCGCCAAACAGATGGAACTGGTGCTGGAGGGCTGCCTGAGTCGCATGCTGGTTAATCGCAGCCATGCTGATGTAGAAACAGCATATCGTCTGGCCGAAGATATCCTGCGTTTTGCTCAGTGTCGTATGGGCGGGGCGCTGACCTAAGCGCACAATGCTTATTGGAGAGCGCGAGACTGGGGCACCTCCCAATTTTGTTCAATCTTCAGGCACAAATGCGTAGATTGCCGCAATATTAAGCGGTTGAACGGTTTTCCCCGAAATTTAATTGACTGACCGACGTGAATACGGTTTAATGCGCCCCGTTGCCCGGATAGCTCAGTCGGTAGAGCAGGGGATTGAAAATCCCCGTGTCCTTGGTTCGATTCCGAGTCCGGGCACCAAATTCATATCAACGGACCTCCACGGAGGTCCGTTTTTGCATTCTAAGTCCGCCAAAATCAACGCCCCACGAATCTCCCAATTCCACCGAACTCAACTCAATTCTACCCGCATCAAGTGCCTATCGAGGGTACAAATGAGGGTATACCCTGATTCGATAAATCCTTATACCCTCAAATCACTCAGGAACGCTTATATGGCACTGACTGACGCAAAAATTAGGGCCGCAAAACCGGGAGATAAACCCCAGAAGCTGGCCGACACCAACAACATGTTTTTACTCGTTCATCCCAACGGTTCTAAGTACTGGAGACTCCGTTATCGTCACCTTGGAAAAGAGAAAACTCTGGCCCTTGGTTTGTACCCCGAGGTGTCATTATCGGAAGCCAGAGAAAAACGGGATGAAGCCCGCAAGCTGATCGCTGATGGCATTGATCCCTGTGAGCAAAAACGCGTTAAAAAATCAGTCCCGGAATCAATTCAGACATTCGAAACCGTTGCCCGCCAGTGGCATGCCAGCAAGAAAAAATGGACGGAGTCTCACAGCGACAGGGTCATCAAGAGCCTGGAGACACATGTCTTCCCATATATTGGTCTACGGGATATAACCTCATTTGAAACACCAGATCTCATTGTCCCGGTCAAGGCAGCAGAGGCAAAAGGGATTTATGAAATGGCTGCTCGTGTGCAGCAGCGTATCAAAGCGACTATGCGTTATGCTATACAATCAGGAATTATCAAATACAACCCTGCTATCGATATGGGGGGCGCACTGACTACCGTCGAGAGTGAACACAGACCCGCCCTGGAGCTGAATAACATTTCAGAACTTCTCAACCGTGTTGATGCCTACAAAGGACAACCATTAACCCGTCTGGCCGTTCTGTTGACCCTCCTCACCTTTGTTCGCTCCAGCGAGTTACGCTTCGCACGCTGGTCTGAAATCGATTTTGAAAAGAAATTATGGACCATTCCTCCAAAGCGGGTGCCTATTCCGGACGTTAAATTCTCCTACCGGGGATCTAAAATGCGTACCCCTCACCTCGTGCTCCTTCCCCGCCAGGCAATCACCATACTTGAAGAAATAAAGGCAATCAGCGGCGACTATGACCTCATCTTCACTGGCGATCATGATCCCTATAAGCCTATGAGTGAAAATACCGTCAATAATGCACTCAGACTAATGGGCTATGACACAAAGGTGGATGTCTGCGGTCACGGCTTCAGGACCATGGCCTGTAGCTCGCTCATTGAGTCAGGTTTGTGGTCAAAAGATGCTGTAGAACGGCAGATGAGTCATAAAGAACGAAACAATGTTCGGGCGGCGTATATCCATAAAGCAGAGCACAGAGATGAACGTCAGTTGATGCTGCAATGGTGGGCGGATTTTCTGGACGCCAACAGGGAGAAAAGTATTAGCCCATTTGATTATGCGAGGATCAATAACCCAATGAAGCAGTAGTTAATTCAGCCTTATTTAAACAAAACTCACGTACAAGCCTCTCTACTTCGGTAGAGGGGCTTTTTTTATATCTGTAATCAAGGAGATAAATATGAATTGTCCATCATGTGCTTCGTCAAACGTGCAGCAAAGACATATAGGTAGAAAGGTTGGAGGTGGTATTGGTGCAGTAGCGGGTGGAGTGGCATCTATCGAGGGTGCTTCGGCCGGGGCAGTAGTTGGTTCGGCAATCCCTGTTGTGGGAACACTGGCCGGAGGCATCATTGGCTTTTTAGTGGGAGCGTGTAGCGGTGCTGCGGTTGGTGCCATTACCGGAGAAACACTGGATGGCGTAGTATTTGACGAATATTGCTGTATGGACTGCGAACACACATTCAATTCGCAATAAATTACATTTGCAATTGACTCATCAGTAATAAAAAACATTAGCACGGCAGAAAGGCACTAAAAGCTTAGTGACATTATTTTGTCATTGCATGGCTGATTATTGATACAAAACAGCTCTGATAAATAGGTTGGTTGTTTCTAATCTATTGTTTTAAATTAGAATATGACAATTCACAATGAACACATTGGAGTGACAATGTTTTTAGCTTAAAAAGCCATTATGTCAATAATAAGTCAATTTTAAAAAATACAAAAATGCGTAGTCTTTTCTGCCACTGCTAATCTTTTCAATCCTCAAAAAACGCTGATAATACCTCACGTCCGGAAGATTAATATCAACAGGAGACAATATGTTTGACCGACAAACCAGAGGTTCTCGGATGATTTCAATTGTAATTGAGCTCTATCAATCTGGTGCTCACTCTATTGAAATGCTGGAGAATAAATTCAATGTCGGCTCCAGGACTATTTATAGAGATCTGGAACAGTTAGAACCTATGGTAATTAAAACCAGCACAGGAACATATGGGCTCACTACGCATGTTCACAGAGCATTAGATAAATATATTCATAACGAATAGCATTTCGTAATATTGAATTATCGGTTATCACTCTGATTAATAAAACCTGAAATTCAGGCTGGGTAGATTATGTCTCAAATTCGGCTGCGGCCTGTTATTTTTCGCTGGTTATGGTTAATTATCACAACATTATTAATCGTATTCGTTAATATAAAAATAGCACCAGGACATGTTGCCTTTGATCGTATGCTGGTCTTTGTCCTGATAATGCTGAGTCTTTCACAGCTCACCAATAAAAACTGGTGCTATAGCATCACGCTGCCTGTAATGATGTTTATCGCACTGGATATCACATTAACTTGCTGGACATGGCTCAACTTCCATTCAGCATTCAGTTATGGATTTGCACAGAGCGTTCTGGATTCTGACATGAATGAATCGCTGTCCATGCTGGGGCTTTATTTCCGCTACGTGATACTGTTTATTATCGTGCTGGCAATTCTGCTACTGAGCGTCATCCGGACTCCTCACTTGCCTGGCCGTAGCCAACGTATCCCCGCTATTCTGCTTTTCTTATTACTGACAGGATTCAGTGTTCAGGCCGCGATTCACCAGTTGCGCAGTAATAACCTCCAGAGTCCGTTACAGCGAGTGCTCGCCTCTACACCAGTGAGCAATGTTAATGTCTTTTTGCAGGTCTGGCAGGACAGTCAGGTTATCGCTTCCGTTACTACGAACGCCCCAAAATACGCACCATCCACTCGTGATACGGGTATTGATACTTATGTGCTGATTATCGGTGAATCAGAACGTACTGCCAATATGCATATTTATGGCTACGATCGGGAGACAACGCCAGAACTGGATGCACAGCGCAGTCATTTGTTGCTGTTTCGTCACGCCGTCAGCGGTGCGCCAGTCACTATTATGGCCGTACCGTTGGCGCTCACTGGTGATACACCGGCACATCATGATTTTAAGAATTACCGGGATAACATTATCAGCGTGGCAAATCAGGCCGGATTTGATACCTGGTGGTTGAGCCGTCAGGGAACTGGCGGGGCGCACAACAATATTATTACCGCTATCGCTTCACTGGCACACCATCAACAATGGGTGGACAAGGGTTATGATGATGCACTGTTACCACATTTACGCACGGCATTAAGCAGTTCAGGGAAGAAGCTGATTGTATTGCATCTTTACGGCAGCCATGAAAATGCCTGCGATCGTTATCCACATAGCACTACGGTTTTCCCGGATAAAAACAATCCCGATGGTTGCTATGATAATTCGGTGCATTTTACTGATGCTCTAATGGGTCAGGTATTCCACCTTCTGCAGGATAAGAGATCTTCCGTGCTTTACTTCTCCGATCACGCCCTAGTTCGCGATCCTACGGGTGGTGTCATGTATCACCATGCAGGCACTCGCCCACCACATGAGGCAATTCAGGTGCCGATGTTTATCTGGTTCAGCCCGCTGGTTGCTATACAGGATACGTTAACTGGCGATGAGCAACCACTTTGGTCCACGGTAAACAACAATCGACTGATGGAAAAATGGATGGGGATCACCCGGCAGGGTGAACATCCGGAAGCTACGCGAGATTATCTGCAACAGCGCAGCGGCCATGCGAGTGTGATGGATACAACCGGACGGGTGTTTAACTGGAAAATGCTTCCAGCACTTTGAGCTGATATCAAATTGATATTGCTCCCTTACATAACGCTACGAGAGTTACCAGCTCAGGCAGGGCTTAAACCGGATTCGTTGAACAATATTCAGCCTCGCGCTCTTATCCCTGGGGAGAAAAGATAACCGAGTCAGCGATATTTCCTAAACCTAAGGATATATAGCCTGAGATTTATAATAAAAAATATAAATAAATAGTATTACAACTAAATTAACCACATCACCAAAATGACTTCATAGGAGTTACTATGTCTTTTTTAAAAATACTGGAAAAGGTAGCATCTGTTGCTGTGTCTGTTGTTACAGACGCAGTAAGTTCTGGCCCTGTAGCTATATCCATCAAGTACATGAACATGTTAAATGAACATCGTGAAAAAATGACATGTGATGAAAAAAACATGTTAGATGAAGCGTTTCGTTTATACAGAAAATACGAATCTCTAAATGATAGGTTTAAAGATGATGATTATAAATACAAACAAAATAAGAAACTTATTGATTCAAAAAGAGAAATAATGAATGAAAATATTCATAAAATTCTTGTGGAGTATCAAAAATTAAGCCCAGAACATTATAAAGAACTGCAAGAGGAACACAAAAACAATCATGATCTGCATCATGCGATAATATCGTCCTGCACATCAAATAAAGTTGACAGCAATATCATTTTGCTTGATTCAATAAAAGGATTCCATAAGGCTATAGATGAAGCCAATGGCGTTATATCTGAGAAAAATAAAAATCTGGCTGAACTTAATGAACTCAGGAATGCAAGCAAGCGCCCCAGAGATATAGCGAAACAAGATTTCCTGAATGCAGCCAAAAATCTAAAAACATTTGGCAATCTGTATTTGAAAAAATAAACCTTAACCATGACTTTAATTTATTAACAACGTAAAAATGTCAATAAGGAGTTAAAAATGCCAGAGCGTTTTGAAGATAGCCCGGAATATGAAGACTGGATTCAGGAAACAGGAGGAAGAGATGAAGATTATTCTGAATATTATCAGAAATGGATGCGGAGACAACAAAGGGAATCTTCATTATATTGACATCCATTTTTTAACTTAATTGGTAAAGTAAGAGCCTATCCCATTAGGCTCTTATTAATCTTACTAAAGGAGAAACATTTTGATGATAAAAAATATAAAGTGGTTCGCGCCCTTATTATTTATTGGCGCAATAAATACTGTAAATGCAGGTGATTTATTTACCTGTAAACTCCCCGGTAATAAAGCTGCCAGTGTAAGTGTAGATGGTGCTCAGATTTACTACTCTTACGATAAAACTGGTACGCAACCTGACGTGCAACTGGATCGTACCCATACGTGGTTCATGGGCAATCAACATTATGCGGGGGCCAACTATCAGTTAACGTTTCGGGTTCAGAAGGGTAACTACAACTATGTCTTGTATTCTCAGAATTACGGGAATGGATTAGATGAAGGTCTAGTTGCTTACAACGGTTCGAAGATCTTATTTAATAAGAAATGTATTGAAGCCGCTAAGGTCGATGATTCAGTATGGAACGCTCAGCCTACTGATTTTGGTATGCAGGATGAAACCGACCAGACCAGTGATTTTGTTGGAAAACTGGACCTGAACGGCAATACTCCAGTGCCAGACGCAGGCAATAATTCGGCATCACAGACAAAAACTGATGAGCCCTATGATCCCGGTACTCAACCTTCCGATTCCGTTATATCTGGCAGCACTGTAATGGGCACAAAATACACCTATAACCGAGTAACTAAAATTGTTACGGTTCCAAGTATTACTACTTTTCCATGGAATACTAATTTAAATACCTTAGCAAAAGAAAAATCTTATAATTTTCAACAAAGTTTGGAATTGCGTAACGTTGTCCAAAGTATCAGAGATAAACTGAATGAAGAACAAAGAAACGCGGCTGCTGCTAAAGCAGCGGCAGATGCTCAAGCAGCTCGTGATGCAGTGCCACAGGTACCACCTCCTGCTGATGGCTCAGCTCCAGTAAAGATCGACACTGATATTGACTCGAATAATATGTTGATTGTGAAAGTATTTAGCACTGTTGACTCAGTAGCTGTACTCGATGTAAAAGTTAATCGTGGTAATTGTAGTGCTTACCCCCAAAAAATAATGAAAATTAATTTTGGAGACTATCAAAACTATTCTTTTATTGGATGTCGACCAATGGAAGTTCAAGTCGATACTAATATGGGATCTTGGACATTTAAATAAAAATATTGCCATCATGTGAAAACTTCCCACCTTCGGGTGGGGAGTCCTGTTTATGTTTTTATTATCACTAATTAAATGATTATCTAAAATACTTTATTCACAGTAATATTTAAAATCATCAAACAATAACATTGAATATGTTGTTCATAGTGAAATCATCATACCTCTAGATGGTTAATTTCGACGGAATGCCCATAAAAATTATCAACGATGCTCCTCCCTTGTTATATATTCTTCAGGAAAGGAAAAATACTCAGAGAAGGATGTCCCAATAACAGGTCGGATTGCATTATTAACTGCAATGGATAAGCGACGGGCCTCACGTAGCGCGCCCCCAAACTCTTGCATAACTGGTTTAAATCCATGAAAATCATTAACAGTGATCAGATGGGTCGCCACGTCTCGAAACAAACAAAATGAATCATCACCAAATTGCATCAGAGCTTCTTCTATCTCTATATGTTCTGGTCGATTAATAGAAGCACCTCGCTTATTTGCTCGCGCAAAATAACCAAAAAAGCGTAACTTTATCATCAATGCATTTTCTGCCAGTTGCAGGCATCTTTGTTGTGCTTCTGTGTTACGTTGCTGTAAAGATACATCATCGTCGATTGTGGACATAAATGCCGCACAACGCAATACACTCATCATGAACCCCATAAGCATCGAAGGTAAATCAATCAGTTCATCAAAGAAATTATCGGCTGCAACATGAGCACTGGAGCGATTCCGTTCTGTCAGCCAGTCTTTCGCCAAACGGTAGCCACACAGTGCAATCGCTATTGTGGTGATACTGCTGATAACAGACAAAAAATGATCAAGTTCATCTGATGAAATGACTCCCCATAACCAAGATATCGCTGATGTAATTTCATTGACAGTTGTCATTCGCCATCCTCATACTCAAAAAGCTCTCTTTTGGATGTAGTGCCGCATTGAATTTGAAATTTTCCAGATAGTACGGTGAAGTTCGTCACGTTTTTGTTCATAATAAGTCAATTAGCCAAGAAACATGATGTCGGATTATATCACTCTCATTCGAGGGAAGGTAATCGATGAACTTGTGCTGTCACTCTGGTAACGATAACGCTCAGGTGCGCTGTAACACATTCTGAGCCGTTTTATGCGTAAAGTCGCAGCCCTCTATAGGCATGTTAATAATCTCTCCCAGAGCCAGACAGACAGGTCAGCACCCGAATTAATCATTTACTTACAATCAGTTATAATCATAGTGGTCAACTGAGTGCTTCATTGTAAATTCCTGAGTCGCATGTTACACAGTGCCAGTTCTGTGCCGCAGCCGCTGATTGCATCCCACGAACTAATTGACGCATCGCTTTCATCTGTGCGGATCTCTGATCGTTTAAAGGACTAATATAATACCAATTGTGCTACTGCCTTTCACTTCCCCTTGCAACCCGAGATTTGAAATGAAACGATCAGACTATTTTCGATTACAAAGAGAGTCTGAGTAATGAATTTTAATTCCCCGGAATATTTAGCTGCCTTCCAGTCGGTACAAACAATGCATAACTCACGGGAACCATTCCTAAATAATAAGCCAGAGATTTCCCCGCAAAAACCTTACCCTGTAAATGCCTTTCCTCCCTTACTACGGGATCTGATTACTTCATTACATCAGGATACAGGGATGCCACTGGAAATGATTGGTAGTGTTGTTCTGGCTGCAACCACATTTGCTCTACAACCGCTTATCGATGTTCTTTCCCCACATAGTAGCATCTCTGAACCATGTTCGCTTTATATGCTAACCACTGCATTATCTGGAGAGGGTAAAACAACAATAAATAAACTCATCATGAAACCGTTTTATGATTTTATCACTGAAATGAAAAGTGAATACCAATTTTCATTAGAGGACTATAAAAAAGATCATCGCCGCTGGGATTTGAAAACTAAGGCACTGGAAAGCTCATTTCGTCAGGCGGTGAAGTATGGTGATGAGGGCGAAACAGAAGCATTATTATTAGATGAACATTTGATTAAAGAGCCTAAAAAACCTAAAAAATTTAACTTTCTTTATGAAGATGCCACACCTAAAGCAATGATCAAAGGGCTAGATGAATATCCTTATGGTGGGATTTTTTCGGATGAAGCAATAACTTTTTTCAGAGGATATGCCAAAGATAATCTTGGGTTGCTCAACAGAGCCTGGGGAGGGGATATCTATATATGGCAGAGACCTGATGAAGAAGACATTGAACTCAATGCACATCTGACTCTTCTATTAATGATTCAGCCTGGTTTGTTTATTGATTATGTCAAAAAACACGGAACCACAGCTATTGAAAGCGGTTTTTTTTCTCGTTTTCTATTTACACAGTCATCCAGTACGATAGGCAAACGTCTTAATAATCTAAATCATGCTGCCTCTGATAAATGCTTAGAGCGATTTCATTATAAAATTAAAGAAAAATTAATTCACCAAAAGAATTTGTTTTTAGAAAAAAAATCAATAAAAGAAACACTGAAACTTTCAGATGATGCCAAGCAGCTATTTATTGAACAACAATCAAGATACCAAGAAAATATACAGAAAGATAAACCACTACACCATATTAATGAAATAGTGTCTAAATCTGGTAGTAATGCCATCAGAATTGCATCAGTATTCCATTCGATTCTTGGACTGGAGGGAGATATTGAATGCAACGCTCTCTTATCAGCATATGAACTTATTGACTGGCATCTATTGCAGGCCAGTCAGCTATTTTATCCATTCTCAGAGCAATATCATATCACAAAGGATACAATTGAACTTTTTGAATGGATTAAGCAATATTTTGAAAAGGAACGTGATGGCATAACTTATCAACACATCACTACAAAGCAATGTACAAAAAAAGTATGGGAACCGTATGATCCATTCCCTAAACGCGACATTGAAATTTATGGCCCATCTCGACTACGGCGAGCAGAAAACCTTAACCCTGTATTAAGCCAATTGATTGCGCTAAAATTAATTGATGTAATTAATATACTTCCGAACAAAACTGATTATATTGTTCGCTTAGATTTAAATGAGTTTTCACACCCGACTCCGCATGGGGTTCAAGGAATGCTTTTTACCAGTAAAGGCAATGTAGAAAACATTAATAACAACATTTTTATGAATCTTTTCGGTTCTTTGTCATGGTGAAATTTAAGTTAAGTAAATGTGACAAAAAATACAAGAGCAGAGCGTTCCTGTGTCATTTCTCAACATGTAATTCTCTGAGTTGATATCATCAATATTTTATATAAAAAATAATAGCATCTGATTCTATTGCTACAGTTGCTACATATGTAGCAACTGTAGCAGATAATCGCTATGCTTATAAAAGCAAAAACAACAAATTGATTGTTTTTTGCACAATAAAGATTTCCCATATAAACAAATCGATATTTACAAGCTAATGCATTACATCATAACATGATGCCAAAATGTTTATTGGTTGTTGCTTATTTGATGTGAGGCACATTGCGGCATTGTGTATGAATATATTAAAACCATGTCTATTATATTTAATAAACCATCGATGAATATAATCAAAATTTCTTTTTAATACCCTTGCAAATAATAATTTTGCTCTACAAAAACTCTCGAGAAAATGTTATAAACACCGCCATGGACAGCTCTTCTACATGAAGCAATAGCAACAGCTATTATTTATTACACTCCCGAGCGAGATTCATGAATCCGTATTTCGAACCACTCCAGCACTTCACTTTTCAACCAGCGGGAACTACGCCCCAACTTAATAGGTTTAGGAAATTTTCCTTCACTAATAAGTTTGTAAAACCACTTATCAGTCATACCAGTAAATTCAGTGATAAAAGCCATATCAACCATCTGGTCATTCAGTAATTCGATATTGATAGTCACGTTGCTCATGCCAGGTCTCTCTTAATTAGTTTAAAGGGAGACAGGAACCAATATTCATTTAGCTAAATTGGTAAGTATCGGTTCTCTGTCATAAGCTGGGAACCGCAGTTAGGAATTACTGAATTTGTTTACTAACGGCTATTGCCATAATTACGTTGCCCATCGCTATAGTTCTTTGTTTCCTTCTTAGCCATGTAACTGGTACGATAAATTAATGCTTTATAGCTGTCACTTTGCTTACCTTCTTTACGGTCGAGGTAATAACAAGGATGCTCAGGTAAATGAATCAGACGTTGACCTGCGGTAAATTCAATCTGTAAAGCACTCAGCCATGCTTGATGGATGAAGGTTAATAATTTCCCACCATCTTCGTTGTAGGTTCCTAAGTAGTTATAGGTGTCTTTATTTAGTAATATCAGGACATGGTAATGTTTCTTGTTAGTCGTAGGGGTGAACTCTCTGGTCCATGCATAGTGTAAAGTTGTATTATGAACTCGCTTACCTGATCGTTTAGTCGCCTTAAGATCTGCTTTAATTATGGCTTTTAATGAACTAAAGAACCTAGATATGGCTGCATCATCAGAATTAGCAAAGGATGCTTCATCAGGTATATCATTGGTATCAGGGTTATGAGCAGCATACGGAACGTGAAGATCTATTCTAACTGCAATTACTCTGGCATGTTCAGCTAGCGCTTTGTCTGTGGTCTGCTCAATACGATCCAGGTGATATGAATCTAAAGGACCGTGAGTTGTAATATAATCGTACATAGCTACCTCTTTGGTTATAGTTACTTGAATGAATCTCTATAACCTAGATGTGGTAGTATTTATTTAAACAGACATCATATATAAATTCATAGTGACTACATGGGTATAATACTTATTAGTTCTGGGTATATTGTGAACATCTCATACAGGTTATAACGAATGATCAGGTATGCTTACTATAAACAATTATTGTTTTTATATTGCATTAACTATTAACATAGATATTTATCTTATCAATAATATTATTTTTTATATTTATCATTAAAGGCATTGTTTATTTCTTCTATGTATATTTCGTATTAAAGACATTGCTTATTATAATAGACAAACCGACACTGATATATTGATAGAATATTAAATTGCAATAGAAGAAGAAAACCATAGAAACAGGTTAATTACATGCTAATATTAACTCTCGAATTATCTTTATTCATTCGTTGTATTTCGCATTAGCAATATGGTGTTTTATGGTTATTGGATAGGGCTGATTATAATGTCTGCTCAGAGCGATGAGCTGACCTAAATATATAGCTTCAAACATGCGATGATGATTGATATCCAGCCAGATTTCAGAAGGACCGACAGACTGCCGGTCCTGCGGGGAGATTACTTCAGCTCCAGCATACTTATCACATGGGCAATATCCGCGATATCGCCTGCTGACAACGGCTGCAAAGGACGAGGCAGGCAATCCATGTCGGTTAGCCCAAGCACTCCAGCAGCTGTGGCAATAACACGAAGACTTCCACCATGTTTACGGAACAGCGCCCACAAAGGTTCAAGGCGGGCTGTCAGGGCAGTAACGCGTTGATGATCCTTTACCGCCGCGGCTTCAGTGATTTGTTTCGCCATCTCAGGGAACAGACCGCCACACACGGAGTACCAGACTTCACAACCAGCGTTTAATCCCAGCCCCGCATAAGCGTCGCCACTGATACCGATTGTTACACCAGGGCGCAGATGTTGACGTAACGCATTCACCCGCTCAGTCGCTGCAGCGGGGCTATCCGGTACGCCAGGGATCTTGACCGAGCGAATCCCCTCAAGTGATGAGAGACGGCCGTGAAGTTCATCCGTAAAGGTAAAATGCGTAGTGCCCGGATTATCATAGATACACACCGGTACAGACACGTGCCGGGTAACGGTCTCAAAGAGTGAGAATACTTCTTCGTCACGGAGTGGCTGGTAGCTGACCGCCGGGAGTAACAGAGCATTCGCGCCGGCTGCCTGCGCGTCATCTGCCAGATGCAGGATAGCATCGGTACTGACCGCTCCCACACATACCATCATTGGGATATCCCCGGCATGCTGTTTTGCCAGCGTTGCTACGCGCTTGCGCTGCTCCCGGGTCAGATAGGCGTAGCTTCCGGTTGACCCCAGGATGCCCATAGAATCAACCCGAGCTTCTGTCAGGCGGGAAAGAATATGGCTGAAACCCTTTTCATCCACGCCGCTGGCGGTGAGTGGGGTTAATGGAAACGCCGACAAACCGGTAAACATAAAAGTTTCTCCTGAATGATATTACTGCTGTTGTTCTTCGATGAGAGCAACCTCAAACCACAGACCGGGCATCATTTTTTCCAGGCCGTCGGTCAGCATCTTCCCGGCTTCGTGAAGTCTCTCCAGCGGCATCTGCGGCAGGCTTTCCAGAATAAACCACATTTGCTGAGCTTCCACACCTAAGCGGGTTCTGAGCCCCTGTCGCCAGTTCCAGCGACGGCAGGTCACACCGATATCATCACACCAGATGATCTCGCCTTGTGAAGGATATTCAACGGCCTTTTCCCCCTCTTTGACTGTATCAAAAGGCTCTGTTCCTTTTGCCACGGCCAGACATGGTGAACCCTGATAGGCAGCGATATTCTCTCCACCCACCGGAACGGCGTAGCGGAGACTAACGGCATTATAAAGATCAACGATGGGATCAAGTGCTGGCATCGTTCCGTCACGTAATACGCGCTTGCGTAACGCATCCGCTGAGCAAGGGGTACGTTTAGGTTTAGCACCAAACTTTTGAAAAACCTCTGCCCATGCGGTCAGATGCGCTTCCGCCCACTCAGGCTCACCGGCCAGAACCGCTTCACAGGCTTCTCGCAGCGCTGTTTCTCCGATATCGGAGTTAAGCACTGGTGCAGCTTTTACGTAGACACTGAGTGCCCGAAAACCAGGCGCAATGCGATAAATTTCAGGGGCAATTGACGGAGAGACTGTTAACACGTGATAATCCTGTAATGACCAATTTATCCCATGATAATGACCGATGACCAAGAAAGTCAATTTAATGACCGATGCAGATTCTATCGTCAGCACCGTAAATGAAGCCGTATCTCAGCGGATTAAGCTGTATCGTAAGCAAAAGAAAATATCGCTCGATGAACTCTCCCGCCGGGCGGGCGTCAGCAAGGGCGCGCTGGTTGAGATTGAGGGATGCCGGGCAAATCCCAGCATAGCCCTGTTATGCCGCCTGGCTGCCGCGATGGGGGTTTCGGTAGCCGATTTTGTGGATGTCAGTTCCAAACCGACCGTGCATCTCATTGCTGAAGATGAGATCCCAGAATTGTGGGCTGGTGAAAAAGGAGGGAGAGCAAGGTTGCTCGCTGGTTCGGGCGGCCCTGATATGACCGAGCTCTGGATGTGGGAAATGCAACCGGGGGAAAAGTTTGCTTCGCCCGGCCACACGGAAGGGACGCTTGAGCTGTTTTATGTTCAGACAGGCACGCTCACGCTGGGTGTGAAGGACCACCTGTATCAGGTAAAAACCGGCTGTTCAGCAACAGCCAGAACGGACGTTCCTCATTTCTATGAAAACCAGGAGGAGGGACCATTGGTGTTCATCATGACAGTACATGAGAAAACATCCTGATTGTCGCCCGGCAAGCAATAGGGCTTGTTTTATCACAGGTAAGTTTGCATGGAGTGGTTCAGTGGATAATCAACATCTGAGTTTTGCCAAAAGCCAGTTTACTGTCACAACCGATCCCGCTTTTTTTCAACTGGAAGCCATTCACGATTACCTCTCGCAATCGTCCTGGGCTCCAGGCATTGATGCCGAAACGGTCAGAATATCAATCCAGAACAGCCTTTGTTTTGCGCTTCTGGATGGAACAAGACAAATCGGCTTCGCCCGCCTTGTCACAGACTATGCCACTTTTGGTTATTTGTGTGACGTCTACGTATTAAACGATTATCAGAAAAGTGGTCTCGGCCGCTGGCTGATCGAATGCTGTCACGCCCATCCGTTGATGTCACGCCTGCGACGGATAATGTTGGTCACTGACAGCGCGCCCTGGCTATACCAAAAACTGGGTTATAACCCATTGAACCGGAAAGATTTTGTCTGGCAGATCAATCGGCCCGAGATTTATCGTAATGCCGGACAAAAATAAGAATACTTTTCAGAGAGTAATGATAAATGTTAATCCGTAGGGCCAGTTCCTCTGATGCAGAAGAGCTGGCTATTTTAGCCGAGCGAACCTTCAGAAAGACTTTCCAGGATGGTAATACTCAGGAGGATATGGATCTTCACTGCCATGCAAGCTATTCAACTAATATCCAGTTGAAAGAAATCCTCAGACAAGACTGGATTACATTAGTCTGCGAATACGAGAGCAAACTGATTGGGTACGCTCAACTAAGGTGGGAAGAGTTTCCTCCCTGTGTCAATAGCATCCATGCCGGAGAAATTCTGTGTCTGTATGTCGATGAGCCCTACCATGGTAAAGGATTTGCACAGGCACTGATGCAAAAGTGCTTTGCTGAATTTGAGGCAAAGGGATCGGATCCTGTCTGGTTAGGTGTCTGGGAACATAACCCAAGAGCCATCTCTTTTTACCGTAAGCTTGGGTTTACCGAGGTGGGTGAGCATATCTTTCAGGTTGGGTCAGACCCGCAGAGAGATATCATTATGAAACGCTCAACTTACGCTAGCTGAACACACATTTTGACTATATTTGGCACAAAGCAGACTGGCGAGCCGACTCCTGCCAGATATGGGAAGCGTAGCCTGAAGCAGATTAGTGTTAACTTATAAAAAACTTGAGATCTATATCACCATAACGAAACACCAATCCGTTTTCTTTCATTCACGTTTTAAGCCCTGTGGTTAACGCTACAGGGCTTTTTCTTTATGGAGCTTACAATGCCTCAATCTGAATCCGCTTTGCTGTCTGACGGTCCATTTACGCGCTTTGATGCCGAAGTGCTGGTTGCGCTCTACAGCAATATCACCATCGAAGATGACCAGGGAACGCACTTTCGTTTAGTTATTCGTGACACCGATGGCAGTCTTATCTGGCGGGACTGGAACTTTGCCGCTGAAGCCGGAGTGATGCTTAATCGCTTTATTGACAGTGACGGCATTCCCCGTACCGCTTCCTGATTTAAATCTTAACTCACCATTAAGCCATGCTTCCTTCGGGAGGCATGGCTTTACCCTTGTTCTGCTGATAAGGAATCCGCTATGCGTTTAGCATCCCGCTTTGGTCGCGTGAATCTTATTCGCCGTGACCGGCCATTAACTCATGAAGAGTTGTTTGCCCATGTTCCGAGCATCTTCAGTGAAGAAAAACATAAATCACGCAGTACCAGATACACGTATATCCCGACCATTACATTACTGGATAATCTTAAGCGGGAAGGCTTTCAGCCCTTCTTTGCCTGCCAGACCCGCGTCAGGGATTTAAACAAGCGCGAGCATACCAAACATATGCTGCGCTTACGCCGTGAAGGTCAGATTACCGGTAAGCAGGTGCCGGAAATCATATTGCTCAATTCCCATGATGGTTCCAGTTCGTATCAGATGTTGCCAGGTCTGTTTCGTGCGATCTGTCAGAATGGTTTGATTTGCGGAGAGTCATTTGGTGAGGTGCGTGTACCACATAAAGGTAACGTCGTTGAGAAGGTGATTGAAGGGGCTTACGAGGTGCTCGGTGTGTTTGACCGCGTGGAGGAAAAGCGCGAGGCCATGCAGTCGCTGCAACTCCCGCCTCCGGCACAGCAGGCTTTTGCCAGAGCCGCACTGACCTACCGCTTTGGCGAAGACCACCAGCCGGTGACTGAAGCGCAGGTACTGGCACCCCGCCGCTGGCAGGACGAATCCGGCGACCTGTGGACGGTCTATAACCGCATCCAGGAGTCGCTGATAAAAGGCGGTCTGGCCGGACGCTCTGCCCTGGGGAAACGTAGTCACACCCGCGCCGTGAAAGGCATTGACGGCGACCTGAAGCTCAATCGGGCGTTATGGGTGATGGCCGAAGAACTCCAGCAGGCGCTGAGCTGATACCCGACAGCACCACATCCCTTTTCCCTTATCTGTCCAACGCATTTATTTACAGCGAGATTTCATCATGCAACACACCACCACACCCGAAGCAACAACGACACCGGTACGCCAGATGCAACCTGAGCGCACCGTTATCACGGCCAGCCTTGTCCCCGACGAAGAACGAATCGCCTTCTGGGGCCGTCGCTTTGGTCGCGTCCGCCAGTGGGTATTTCTCGAGCCCCAGGTGTTTTCCTGGCTCGACCTCTGGAGCACCGACTATCAGGGCGGCATCTGGGATTTTCACATACTGTCGAATGGCGGCGCATTTCTGACACCGCTGGAGCTGGAGAGTTACACGCTGTTTAACGAGCATAACGGCAATGACGCCGAACTCAGCACTGAAGCCACCGGTATTGCAGTGTGCCTGATGGCCTGGAGTCACCATGCCTGCCGTACCGGTTGCCAGGCTATCAGTGAACACTACTACCGCCTGCGCAATTACGCGCTGGCCCATCCTGAATGCAGCGGTATCATGCGGCTGATTGACTGAGGTGAACCCTTATGAACACAGCACTATTGCTGGTTTCCATCCAGCCCGATGTAGTACCTTCTGCGGCAATCAGCCTGACCCCAGGCGCTCAGCGCATCATCCGCCAGGCGCTGTCGATACTGGAACAGCACCTGCGCCAGCCCGGTGTGTCATTCCTCTCGGCAGAGGCAACCCGCGACTGGCTGCGCCTGAAAATGGCCGGACTGGAGCGGGAGGAGTTTATGGTTCTGTTCCTGGATAACCAGCATCAGCTACTGGCGGCTGAAACCCTGTTTACCGGCACCCTCAGCCACGTTGAAGTCCATCCCCGTGAAATAGTGAAAGCAGCCCTGCGCCATAACGCCGCAGCGGTGATCCTCGCGCATAACCATCCTTCCGGCACGGCAGAGCCCAGCAAAGCGGACCGGCTTATCACCAGTAATCTGCAAAATACGCTGCTGCTGGTTGAGGTGCAGACTCTCGATCACTTCATCGTCGGCCACCGGGATATTGTCTCGTTTGCTGAGAGAGGCTGGCTATGAACATCATCAGTAAGCGCCAGGCGATGACGCTTTACCGGCAGACTCCCGGTTCGCGGCTGGCAACTTATTGCAAAGGCCGCTATCGCTGGACCGGCAGCGTCTGCCATTACACCGGTCGCCACGTCCGGGATATCAGCGGCGTACTGGCCGTTTTTGCCGAACGGCGGCAGGACCGCCACGGACCCTATGCACTCCTGCGCTGCGTGACCCTGAATTAATCACCGCTCGTTATCTTTAAGGAAAACTAAAAATGAAATCAAATAATACTAAATCAACCCCTGCATGGGGATTGCCCACGACCTCTAATCCGTCATTTGGCGCGCGCCTGGTCCAGGAGGGTAAGCAATTGCATTATCTGGCCGACCGTTCGGCTATTAACGGTACATTCACCCAGGCGCAACTACAGACGCTGAACATCGTCTTTCCGGCGTTTGTAAAACAGATGCAAGCCGCGTTACGTTCCGGTGAACTCGATCCGCGCAAAGCCAGACGGTTTACATCCACACTGAATGGCATGACCCTGGAGGCCGATACCAATGGCTCGTTTGGCTATGTCTATATCGTGATTTACCCGACTACGCAGAGCCAGGGAGAAGCGCTATGACCCGCGCCTGTAAAATCAGTGAAGTTATTGCCCACCTGCAACAGCATCAGAACGACGATTTTGTCCTTTGCAGCCTGTGGTATGAAGATGACGTGCGAAGTGTTGATCCTTCCGTCACGACAGAAAAGGCCAGAGCCGTACTCAGCCACGCCGCAAAGCACCACAATGCTGAGCAGGGCATTAACTGGGACGCACTGGACGCCGCATTGCAGGCTATTCGCCAGAAGTAGTCCATAATCCCCCTCCGTAACCAGAATATCCCTTTCACTTAACAGAGACACTTTTATGCAAACCCAACCCTTGCACCCGATACGGGCGGTATCGACACAACCGTCGCCTGTCGAAATCTGGCAGAAAATGCTGACCCATTTACTGGCTAAGCATTATGGTCTCACGCTCAACGACACGCCGTTTAGCGAAAAGAAGGTTATCCAGGAACACATTGAGGCTGGTATTTCGCTGTGTGACGCCGTGAACTTTATTGTGGAGAAATACGAACTGGTTCGTATCGATCGCAGCAGTCCCTCGCTCCTGGAGCGCCCTCCTTTCATTAGCGCTATCGACATCCTGTATGCCCGCCGGGCAGCAGGGCTGATGAAGCGCGACGGTTATAAAGCCGTTTCGAAGATCACTAACGGAAAAAATCACCGTCAGGGAGAGTCGCGATGACAACCTCACTTAACGTTGAAGCTGAAGGCGTTTATGTCCTGGCGCTCAATATAGGGAAAATTGCCGTTGAAGTTGACGGTGTGGATATAGACGCGTAGCTCAATGTCGTCAACGATAACGGCTATACGTTCCGGGTCCTGATTGTTCCGAGGCCGGTTATCGTTGAAGATCCTTTGCCCATACCTGCCCAGTTGCCCGATATCCAGTGCAGCACGGCGCATATTACCGATGCGGATAACCGGCTACTGCACGCGTTGCCACATCAGGCCGAAGAATACGGTGATGCCGAGTGGGCGAATTACACCGGCCCTGGCTATCTGCTGCGTCTTGATGCCCGGTCGTTTCCGGTATTACGGTTGAAGTGGCTGGGTCTACGTAAATTGATCATCACGCTGATGCTGCGTTATTCATGCAGCATCATTCATTTTGATGCCTTTGGAGAACTACTACCAGATTTTGAGATATTCAACTAGTGAACCTTTTTTCCATCAACATTACTGCCAGCTCGTCTGTATCGGCTGGTTTTCCCATTTCAACCCTATTAACATTACTCGTAACAGTGAAATTATCGTTGTGAAATAATCCCCCCCCGATCAGCTTTGTCCATATAACAGTATTAAACATGAGCAGCCCTTTCTGGCTGCTCATGTTGCTAGTAGCTATCAGAAATGATAATTAAGCCCAGCCTGTACGCTGACATCGCTGTCAATATCACCAGTGCCATAATAGGTGCTGACATTAAAAGTAAGGTCTTTATTCAACCCGGCATTTACACCCAGCCCAAAGATACCAAGCTTCTGGTTGTTTCCTTCACTCATATGGTAATCCGCTGCGGTGAAGTCGGAGTTATCAGAAAATTCAGCCTGATAACGAGCATCGGCCCACGGCATAAGGCTGATATTCGCCACATCTACTTCTGTTGTTACACGAACTCCGGCTCCAGCATGCCATACAGATATATTATTATCAGAATATTCAATGCCAGATTCACTAAATCCGTCAGAGGTTGCCTTATCCCAGCCAGCCAGGGCATACGTCTGAACTAACGTCTGTGATGGCAGCATCATATTCACACCAGCACGGGACTCAACATTATAAGCATTCCCCTGGTATGAGGAGCTATAAGACTGCTGATTACCCGTTGTCTGAGTACCAACATTGCTCCCGGACATAGAATATCGCATATCGCCATAGCTGAAGCTACCATCAGCAAACAATCCCCAACCAGTTTCATGCAAATGCTGTTGCCATCCACCGTAAACGCTATAGTAGTTACCATAAACATCATTGTTAAAGTGGCCTGAGTTATCACCATGACTGGTTTTATTACGGATATAACCCAGCGCAATACCTCCAGTCAGACTATCGGTATTACCCAGCTCAGTAGTCCAGTCCATACCGCCCTGGGTTCCTTGCAGCACACTTTTATAATTCACATCGTCCTGATAATTACCATTCTGATACAGGAAATCACCCCAGATATGAGCGCCTTCCTGTACCCCATAACGCAAATTAATGTTATTGATAGAATCCATGTGAGCTGCAATATCTGAAGCAATAACATCGCTGGACTGTTTGGCCGCATCCAGGCCAGCAATAGCGCCCTGAACATCACTTGCCAGACCAGCTTTAGCCATGGTTACGCTGGCTGTGGTAGTGGTTGCTGCGTCTGCTGTCAGGTTTTGAGATGCTATGGTTTTATCAGTATTTGTTGTTGAATCAATCGTGGCATCGTAATTATATGCACCAGAGCGAGCAGTAACAGACTGCTGACCATTAGCAAAGGCTACATTTATATTATTCGAATTATCTGTAGAATAGATAACCCCACCTTGAGATCCCGTATTACCAAGCTCACTTAACGTAACATTTACTGGATCATTAGTTTTCCCACCAATAACCAGATAACTATCTGCACTGGTATTAACATTCGCATTAGTTAAAGAGTTTGCAGCAGCCCCAGACACGATGAGCACACTATTGCTTTCTACATTAACATCAGTACCATCAACAAAATAGTTATTGTCCCCACCAACAAGAAGCTTGCTATTATCAGTTACATTAATCGTATCTGCGGAAGCAAATGAGTTATTATCAGGATCTGCACCATAATCCAGACCGGAACTGTTACCGGTTCCTGAATCATTAGTACCATCCATAACAACTAATGAGCTTTTGTGTGTTATATCAAATTCATTGATGTTATTAATTTCACCATTAAATGTAGCTGTTCCATATGTAGGATTACCATTGTCATCTGTATCATCAGTAATCATAGTTAAAGGAACACCAGCAGAGACATGACTATTATTTAATACTAATTTATTAGTATCAGTACTATTTTCATTTACTCCACCATCAATATAACACCCCATGACACATACAGTATTATTTAGCTCAATCGTGTCACTACCTGCACCACCATTTATCGTAGCAACTTCTACTTTAAGTGGGGATGATGCATCATCACTGCCTAAAGCGATATAATCATCTCCATCACCACCATTTACATTAAAAGACATCAGGAAGTGATCAGTGTCATTTTTTACTGAAATAGTGTCATTTCCATTTCCACCATCAAATGTCGCACCATCTAAACTAGGTTGTAATGCTGCTTTACCCGTTTTTGAATTAATATCGTCATCATGTACATTGTTAATGGAAATAATGTCATTACCATCACCGCCTTCATAAATCGCATCATCATTGCTATAACCATCCTTATAATTGTTAAGCGTGATAGTGTCATTCCCGGCACCGGCATCCACAGCATAACCATCTGATGTAGAACCAAACACATAGGTGTCATCAAGGGTGATCGTATCATTACCATCACCAGTGCTAATCCCAGAACCATAAACTCGCGATTGATGGACCAGGTTAACAATATCGTTGCCAGTACTAGTAGTAATACCGTTATCAATGTTATCTGGATTGCCCTCTTCCACATTAGTAACAGTAGTACAAGTCTGTGATATTCCATCTGCGTTTGTTCTACATGGTGAAGATGCCAGGGCCGATGTAAATGCGCCACTAATTGCTAACGTCGATGTTGATAAAATGATACATTTAGTGAGTTTGTTTAAAGAAAACATAGTTTCAGCTATTCCCATCCGATTAAGTATTAGATGTATAGCGGCCAAAAATCTCCAAACTTAAATAATCTCCACCTTCATTATCTTTAACCATCAAGATATTACTGCACACAACAAATCACAATGAATGATGTTTTTTAACATAAATGCCATTTTGGCAAAAAACAATTGATGATGATTGGAGAGATGCTTACTTATGGATATTATTGTTAAATAAATTAAATGCGACCCAGTGAACCACTGGTCGCATCGGTATAAGAACATTATGTTTTCTTCTAACTAAGCGCTATTCTCAGTTCTGAGCCTTATCAAGATCAGACAGCGAATATTCAGTCAGCTCCCAGTCAACATCTTTACTTTGATACTGTGGCATAACAGTCCCTTTATTTACACCCACGACAACCTGGTAGCTTTCGCTTTTCCATACGCCGGTCTGAGGGCAAAGCGCACCAGATGAAGCTGTTGTTCCTGCGGGTAACGACTGGACACTCCCCCTCGAATAGGGTTCCAAAGCATATCCACCACCAAATCCAATAGGGTTAACCATACAAACTCCTGACATAAAATCGTAAAGGCAGTTTCATTAACTAGCGGTACGTATAACTTCAGGATTAAGTATTTCCTGACAGACGGCATAAAATTTGTGATGAGTGTCGCATTTGAGACATTTTGAATTTCTGGTTCGTTAATCAATAAAGCAGAACCGATTATTGCCGTTCACCTTCCTGATTTATTTCTTTGATCTTCACTTCCACAACATAACGTACCTGCCGTTCCCGGCAGGTACGTTTGTTTTTATACGGACGAACAATCATGCAAACAGAAGTTGAAGTTTTAACCGATCACAACGAGCTGATTTGCTCCACCAACATTGAACATATCGTTATAGGACGTAATGCAGCGCTGCAACAAATCAACAGCCTTATCCAGCAGCTATCAGAGATCTCCACGCTAACCAGCAGTATTGGCGGCGGAACGGCGAACGACTGGGGGCAAAGAGACAGCCATCGTTTCGGCAGTTGGCTGACAGAGCCGGTTGATGCCGCTATGAAGGCCATAACCCGAAGCATTGATCGCGATATCTGGCGAGATCTGATGCTGAAATCGGGGATGATAGTGCTGATGGATGCCCAGGCGCGTGATGAGTGGCACCGGAATCTGGAGGCCAGCACGTTGCCAGAAATCAGCGAAGCCAATATTCTTTCTACCTTTAAGCAACTGCATCACAGCAAAGGTGAGGTCTTTGAGCGGGGGATTATCAATCTCTTTAAGGGGCTCAGTTGGGACTATCGCACTAATTCGCCCTGTCGGTTTGGTAAGAAGATCGTGATGACCGGTCTGGTAAGGCATGACAAATGGGGGTTTAGCCTGAACTGGGGACGGCAGCACGATCAGTTAGCTGATCTGGATCGTATGCTGAATCTGCTGGACGGAAAACCCATACCAGAAAACCGCCACGACCTGACGGTCAAACTCTCCGAACATATCAACAAGCAACGCACGGCCAGCGTGTATAACGATGACTTCTTTACAATACGCTACTTCCAGAAAGGCACCGCACACATTATCTTTAAACGAGCAGATTTGGTTGATAAGATGAATGACATTCTGGCAAAGCATTACCCTTCAGCCCTACCCGCAAAAGCCTGAGTTCGGTTCCCTATTCTTTACAAAAGGGACTGAGGGCACAAATGAGGGTACAAAATTAATCACATCAAACAAAATTTTTATATTACAATCAGTTAAATTAATATATCGATTCCGAGTCCGGCACCACTATTTAGAAGAACCAGCCTACGGGCTGGTTTTTTGCTTTTGTGGTTCTGATACTTTCCAATCGCTCATCCCTCAATATCCATACAGCACACCCCCTCACAAAATCCGCACGAACGATTAGCCGTACCCGTGTTCAAGCAGACATCTGGATTCTATAAGAAGATGGGATTTAGCGTGACGGGACGGAGGGAAGTGGACGATCTCGGACGACCGTACCCGTTACTCAGCCTCGTACACGGGTAGCCGTACTTATTGCCTGATGCGCTGCGCTTATCAGGCCTACAACAGCCTGGTTATCCGGGAATACAGACGCAAAAAAGCCCATCCGTCAGGATGGGCTTCTTCACTTTAATTAATGCCTGGCAGTTCCCTACTCTCGCATGGGGAGACCCCACACTACCATCGGCGCTACGGCGTTTCACTTCTGAGTTCGGCATGGGGTCAGGTGGGACCACCGCGCTACAGCCGCCAGGCAAATTCTGTTTATCAGACCGCTTCTGCGTTCTGATGTCATCTGTAATCAAGCTGAATCTGATGTCTCTTCGCCAAAACACCTTCGGCGTTGTAAGGTTAAGCCTCACGGTTCATTAGTATCGGTTAGCTCAATGTATCGCTACACTTACACACCCGACCTATCAACGTCATCGTCTTTAACGTTCCTTCAGGAGACTTATAGTCTCAGGGAGAACTCATCTCGGGGCAAGTTTCGTGCTTAGATGCTTTCAGCACTTATCTCTTCCGCATTTAGCTACCGGGCAATGCCATTGGCATGACAACCCGAACACCAGTGATGCGTCCACTCCGGTCCTCTCGTACTAGGAGCAGCCCCCCTCAATTCTCCAGCGCCCACGGCAGATAGGGACCGAACTGTCTCACGACGTTCTAAACCCAGCTCGCGTACCACTTTAAATGGCGAACAGCCATACCCTTGGGACCTACTTCAGCCCCAGGATGTGATGAGCCGACATCGAGGTGCCAAACACCGCCGTCGATATGAACTCTTGGGCGGTATCAGCCTGTTATCCCCGGAGTACCTTTTATCCGTTGAGCGATGGCCCTTCCATTCAGAACCACCGGATCACTAAGACCTGCTTTCGCACCTGCTCGAGCCGTCACTCTCGCAGTCAAGCTAGCTTATGCCTTTGCACTAACCTCCTGATGTCCGACCAGGATTAGCTAACCTTCGTGCTCCTCCGTTACTCTTTAGGAGGAGACCGCCCCAGTCAAACTACCCACCAGACACTGTCCGCAACCCGGATTACGGGTCCACGTTAGAACACCAGCCATTAAAGGGTGGTATTTCAAGGTTGGCTCCATGCAGACTGGCGTCCACACTTCAAAGCCTCCCACCTATCCTACACATCAAGGACCAGTGTTCAGTGTCAAGCTATAGTAAAGGTTCACGGGGTCTTTCCGTCTTGCCGCGGGTACACTGCATCTTCACAGCGAGTTCAATTTCACTGAGTCTCGGGTGGAGACAGCCTGGCCATCATTACGCCATTCGTGCAGGTCGGAACTTACCCGACAAGGAATTTCGCTACCTTAGGACCGTTATAGTTACGGCCGCCGTTTACCGGGGCTTCGATCAAGAGCTTCTCCTTACGGATAACCCCATCAATTAACCTTCCGGCACCGGGCAGGCGTCACACCGTATACGTCCACTTTCGTGTTTGCACAGTGCTGTGTTTTTAATAAACAGTTGCAGCCAGCTGGTATCTTCGACTGATTTCAGCTCCATGAGTAAATCACTTCACCTACATATCAGCGTGCCTTCTCCCGAAGTTACGGCACCATTTTGCCTAGTTCCTTCACCCGAGTTCTCTCAAGCGCCTTGGTATTCTCTACCTGACCACCTGTGTCGGTTTGGGGTACGATTTCGTGTTACCTGATGCTTAGAGGCTTTTCCTGGAAGCAGGGCATTTGTTACTTCAGCACCGTAGTGCCTCGTCATCACACCTCAGCGTTAAAAAGGTACCGGATTTACCTGGAACCTCCGCCTACATGCTTAAACCGGGACAACCGTCGCCCGGCTAACATAGCCTTCTCCGTCCCCCCTTCGCAGTAACACCAAGTACAGGAATATTAACCTGTTTCCCATCGACTACGCCTTTCGGCCTCGCCTTAGGGGTCGACTCACCCTGCCCCGATTAACGTTGGACAGGAACCCTTGGTCTTCCGGCGTGCGGGTTTTTCACCCGCATTATCGTTACTTATGTCAGCATTCGCACTTCTGATACCTCCAGCATGCCTCACGACACACCTTCAACGGCTTACAGAACGCTCCCCTACCCAACAACACATAGTGTCGCTGCCGCAGCTTCGGTGCACAGTTTAGCCCCGTTACATCTTCCGCGCAGGCCGACTCGACCAGTGAGCTATTACGCTTTCTTTAAATGATGGCTGCTTCTAAGCCAACATCCTGGCTGTCTGTGCCTTCCCACATCGTTTCCCACTTAACTGTGACTTTGGGACCTTAGCTGGCGGTCTGGGTTGTTTCCCTCTTCACGACGGACGTTAGCACCCGCCGTGTGTCTCCCGTGATAACATTCTTCGGTATTCGCAGTTTGCATCGGGTTGGTAAGTCGGGATGACCCCCTAGCCGAAACAGTGCTCTACCCCCGAAGATGAATTCACGAGGCGCTACCTAAATAGCTTTCGGGGAGAACCAGCTATCTCCCGGTTTGATTGGCCTTTCACCCCCAGCCACAAGTCATCCGCTAATTTTTCAACATTAGTCGGTTCGGTCCTCCAGTTAGTGTTACCCAACCTTCAACCTGCCCATGGCTAGATCACCGGGTTTCGGGTCTATACCCTGCAACTTAACGCCCAGTTAAGACTCGGTTTCCCTTCGGCTCCCCTATTCGGTTAACCTTGCTACAGAATATAAGTCGCTGACCCATTATACAAAAGGTACGCAGTCACCCCATAAAGAGGCTCCCACTGCTTGTACGTACACGGTTTCAGGTTCTTTTTCACTCCCCTCGCCGGGGTTCTTTTCGCCTTTCCCTCACGGTACTGGTTCACTATCGGTCAGTCAGGAGTATTTAGCCTTGGAGGATGGTCCCCCCATATTCAGACAGGATACCACGTGTCCCGCCCTACTCTTCGAGTTCACAACCTGTGCATTTTGGTGTACGGGACTATCACCCTGTACCGTCGGACTTTCCAGACCGTTCCACTAACACACAAGCTGATTCAGACTCTGGGCTGCTCCCCGTTCGCTCGCCGCTACTGGGGGAATCTCGGTTGATTTCTTTTCCTCGGGGTACTTAGATGTTTCAGTTCCCCCGGTTCGCTTCATTACGCTATGGATTCACGTAATGATAGTGTGTCGAAACACACTGGGTTTCCCCATTCGGAAATCGCCGGTTATAACGGTTCATATCACCTTACCGACGCTTATCGCAGATTAGCACGTCCTTCATCGCCTCTGACTGCCAGGGCATCCACCGTGTACGCTTAGTCGCTTAACCTCACAACCCGAAGATGTTTCGTAAAACACCACCGTGTTGTGAAAATTTGAGAGACTCGAACACACTGCTTTTCATTTCTTATTACGGAGAAATAAAACAGTGTGTCGTTTCAATTTTCAGCTTGATCCAGATTTTTAAAGAGCAAAACTTCTTAATGCACTCGAAAGTACATTCAGAAGTTCATCATTCATCAGACAATCTGTGTGAGCACTACAAAGAACGTTTCTTTAAGGTAAGGAGGTGATCCAACCGCAGGTTCCCCTACGGTTACCTTGTTACGACTTCACCCCAGTCATGAATCACAAAGTGGTAAGCGCCCTCCCGAAGGTTAAGCTACCTACTTCTTTTGCAACCCACTCCCATGGTGTGACGGGCGGTGTGTACAAGGCCCGGGAACGTATTCACCGTGGCATTCTGATCCACGATTACTAGCGATTCCGACTTCATGGAGTCGAGTTGCAGACTCCAATCCGGACTACGACGCACTTTATGAGGTCCGCTTGCTCTCGCGAGGTCGCTTCTCTTTGTATGCGCCATTGTAGCACGTGTGTAGCCCTACTCGTAAGGGCCATGATGACTTGACGTCATCCCCACCTTCCTCCAGTTTATCACTGGCAGTCTCCTTTGAGTTCCCGGCCGGACCGCTGGCAACAAAGGATAAGGGTTGCGCTCGTTGCGGGACTTAACCCAACATTTCACAACACGAGCTGACGACAGCCATGCAGCACCTGTCTCACGGTTCCCGAAGGCACCAAGCCATCTCTGGCAAGTTCCGTGGATGTCAAGAGTAGGTAAGGTTCTTCGCGTTGCATCGAATTAAACCACATGCTCCACCGCTTGTGCGGGCCCCCGTCAATTCATTTGAGTTTTAACCTTGCGGCCGTACTCCCCAGGCGGTCGACTTAACGCGTTAGCTCCGGAAGCCACGCCTCAAGGGCACAACCTCCAAGTCGACATCGTTTACGGCGTGGACTACCAGGGTATCTAATCCTGTTTGCTCCCCACGCTTTCGCACCTGAGCGTCAGTCTTTGTCCAGGGGGCCGCCTTCGCCACCGGTATTCCTCCAGATCTCTACGCATTTCACCGCTACACCTGGAATTCTACCCCCCTCTACAAGACTCTAGCCTGCCAGTTTCGGATGCAGTTCCCAGGTTGAGCCCGGGGATTTCACATCCGACTTGACAGACCGCCTGCGTGCGCTTTACGCCCAGTAATTCCGATTAACGCTTGCACCCTCCGTATTACCGCGGCTGCTGGCACGGAGTTAGCCGGTGCTTCTTCTGCGAGTAACGTCAATCACTAAGGTTATTAACCTTAATGCCTTCCTCCTCGCTGAAAGTACTTTACAACCCGAAGGCCTTCTTCATACACGCGGCATGGCTGCATCAGGCTTGCGCCCATTGTGCAATATTCCCCACTGCTGCCTCCCGTAGGAGTCTGGACCGTGTCTCAGTTCCAGTGTGGCTGGTCATCCTCTCAGACCAGCTAGGGATCGTCGCCTAGGTGAGCCGTTACCCCACCTACTAGCTAATCCCATCTGGGCACATCCGATGGCAAGAGGCCCGAAGGTCCCCCTCTTTGGTCTTGCGACGTTATGCGGTATTAGCTACCGTTTCCAGTAGTTATCCCCCTCCATCGGGCAGTTTCCCAGACATTACTCACCCGTCCGCCACTCGTCACCCAAGGAGCAAGCTCCTCTGTGCTACCGTTCGACTTGCATGTGTTAGGCCTGCCGCCAGCGTTCAATCTGAGCCATGATCAAACTCTTCAATTTAAGTTTGATGCTCGTGAATTAAACTTCGTAATGAATTACGTGTTCACTCAGAGACTTGAGTATTCATTTTTCGTCTTGCGACGTTAAGAATCCGTATCTTCGAGTGCCCACACAGATTGTCTGATAAATTGTTAAAGAGCAGTTGCGACGCGCTTTAGCGCTCTGTCGCGAGGTGGCGTATATTACGCTTTCCTCTTTCAGAGTCAACCCTCATTTTCAGGTTTTTCTCTTCAACCGGCCCGGCTGTTTGTGTGAAGTGATTCACATCCGCCGTGTCGATGGAGGCGCATTATAGGGGGTTTCCCTCAACCCGCAACCCTTAAATGACAGAAAAATGACTGACTGCTGCAATCCCCAGCAAAACCCCGCCTTATACCTATTTACGCACAGAGTTATCCACAAAGCCGTCAATATTTCCTGCATCACATCCCGGAAAAAGAAGAAACCAACATTGAATCCTCTTTTCTATATAGAAAGAAAATAACGGATGCCCATTTTCTACTACATATATAAGAAGGGATGGCGGCGGGAATGCCCGAATCCCCCTACTACCTTTGAATTACGTACCTCATCGGGCGATAATACCCGCACAAACAGTGATTCCAGGACGGCGATGAGACACCCTCTGCAACGAACGGCTATACGCAAACGCCCGATGAAACTCGGCACAACCGTGATCCTCATGGTCAGCGCGGTCCTCTTCTCTGTGCTACTCGTCGTTCATTTGATTTACTTCTCGCAAATCAGCAACACGACACGTGATGCCTTAGCAGACAAAGCGCTTGCGGTCGCGCGAACGTTGGCAAACTCTCCTGAAATCCGCGAGGGGCTCAAGAAAAAGCCTGAGGACAGCGGCATCCAGGCAATTGCTCAAGCGGTAAATAAGCGCAACGATTTTTTATTCATCGTTGTCACGGATATGAAAAGCATTCGTTATTCGCACCCTGAAGCACAACGTATCGGCCAACCGTTTAAAGGCGACGATATCCTGTTGGCGTTACAGGGCAAAGAGAACGTTGCCATTAATCGCGGCTTTCTGGCTAAAGCGCTACGCGTTTTCACCCCCATTTATGACGATCATCACCAGCAGATTGGGGTTGTGTCGATCGGTCTCGAGTTAAGCAGGGTCACAGAACAGATCAATAACAGCCGCGGCAGTATCTTTTGGTCTATCTTATTTGGCGTTCTGGTTGGGTTACTAGGTACCTGGGTATTGGTGAAGGTTCTCAAACGCATTCTGTTTGGTCTGGAGCCTTATGAAATATCCAACCTGTTCGAACAGCGCCAGGCGATGCTGCACTCTATAAAGGAGGGGGTCATTGCCGTTGATGATAGTGGTGAGGTCACGCTAATAAACCAGGCCGCCCAGGAGCTATTGGATTACCGAAAGTCGCAGGATGATGCCCAACTCTCCACACTCAGCCATGCATGGTCTCAGGTAGTTGATCTTTCGCAGGTGCTACGTGATGGAACACCACGCCGTGATGAGGAGATCACGGTGAAGGACCGGCTGCTTTTAATCAACACCGTTCCAGTACTCAGCAATGGCAGAATCATCGGGGCAATTTCAACGTTCAGAGACAAGACGGAAGTCCGAAAACTCATGCAACGTCTGGACGGTATGGTTAACTATGCCGATGCACTTCGTGAACGATCCCACGAATTCATGAACAAGTTACACGTGATTCTGGGATTATTGCACCTGAAAAGTTATAAGCAGTTGGAAAATTATATCATTAAGACGGCCAACAATTATCAGGAAGAGATTGGCTCACTGTTAGGCAAAATAAAATCACCGGTGATCGCGGGCTTTTTACTCAGTAAGATTAATCGCACATCTGATTTAGGTCATAGTCTGATCATTAGTAATGAAAGCCAGTTGCCGGAAAATAGTAATGAAGATCAGGTGGCGGTGTTGATCACCGTGCTGGGTAATTTGATTGAAAACGCCCTGGAGGCGCTAGGTCAAGAACCGGGGGGTGAGATCAGCGTATCCTTACATTATCGACACGGCTGGTTGCATTGCGAAGTGAATGACGATGGTCCGGGGATCGCCCCCGAACGCATTGACCACATCTTTGAGAAGGGCGTCTCGTCAAAAGGAACCGAACGAGGCGTCGGTTTAGCACTTGTGAAACAGCAGGTTGAAAACGTTGGCGGCAATATTTCCGTCGAATCCGAACCTGGGGTCTTCACCCAATTTTTTGTACAGTTACCGTGGAATGGTGAGAGGGCCAGCAGATGATCAATGTCTTAGTTGTCGATGACGATGCAATGGTAGCGGAGTTAAACCGCCGTTATGTCGCGCAGCTGTCTGGTTTTCATTGCTGCGGAACGGCCTCTACTCTCGAAAAAGCCAAAGAGATCATCTTTCATGGCGAACATCGTATTGACCTGATTCTACTGGATATTTATATGCAGAAAGAAAACGGTCTGGACCTGTTACCCATTCTGCACAGCGAAGGCTGTAAATGTGATGTCATCGTCATCTCCTCCGCCGCCGATGCGACAACCATTAAAGACTCACTCCACTACGGTGTCGTTGATTATCTGATCAAACCATTTCAGGCCTCACGCTTTGAAGAAGCCTTAACCAACTGGCTGCAGAAGAAAACGGATATGGAGAAGCATCAGTACTATGAACAGTCAGAGCTTGACCAACTGATTCATGGTAGCTCTTCCAGCGAGCAGGAAACGCGGCGCTTACCTAAGGGGCTGACACCACAAACGTTACGTACGCTGTGCCAGTGGATTGATGAGCACCAGGACCAGGAATTCTCCACGGATGAACTGGCGAACGAGGTCAATATCTCCCGGGTCTCATGCCGTAAATACCTTATCTGGCTCGTCAATTGTCATATCTTATTTACCAGTATCCATTATGGTGTTACTGGCCGACCGGTTTACCGCTACCGCGTTCAGGCTGAGCATTACTCATTACTTAAACAATACTGCCAATAAAACGCTCCCCCAGGGATTATTCGTTATATAAAAGTAACAATTATTAAAATAATGAAAAATCCCTTTTCATCCCGCTAAAACAGATAAATAGTTAATTTGCGTTAGATCAAATATATTTGTATAAAACATGTTAAATTCATTATTTTGTTATTGATAAACATCACACTGTTTTTAATTTCAAAATCGCTAACAAAAGTTAATTAAGTATTAACTAACTCACAGAGTGTGTATTTTTACTCCTAAAGGATTAGTCTGAATTTCATCAGACATAAAAATCTAGACTGGTAGCAATGGAGACCATGCTACGTACTATGGACACCGTACATTTTTGTGAGCAAATAAACGTATCCGTACGCCAGACTCATTACCACATGACATGGCGTGACCGCGATCACATAAAGAATACACTCACCAGGTATACCGGTGTTTTACGTAATAGCGGACAATGTAGAACCAACGGTCAGCCCCCGGAAAACCGGTGTAAGCCAGCCCAACTACAGCGTCAGCCGCAGCGCTTCATAACCAGCCCTACTTCCCATCGCCTGAGGATTCTCTCCTCTGATCAATGCCATAGAAAAAAGCTAAATATTTCCAAAAAGTTATAAATACATTCTAGCCAGACATTTAAACATTAATCGCAAATACGGACATATCGAATACTGACCATTTTTTGATGCTTATTCCGGCAAAAAAGAATGTGCCACAGATCCATTTTTCAAAAAATTGACTGGGTTTTTCGCGAGGGTAAATAAAATGTTATTTAGTATACAACTTCTCATAATATTAATATGTTTGTTTTATGGTGCCAGAAAGGGCGGTATCGCGCTGGGTTTGTTAGGCGGTATCGGTCTGGTTATTCTGGTTTTCGTGTTCCATCTCCAGCCGGGTAAACCCCCTGTTGATGTAATGCTGGTTATTATTGCCGTGGTGGCCGCTTCTGCAACCTTGCAAGCCTCCGGCGGTCTTGACGTTATGCTGCAAATTGCTGAAAAGCTGCTGCGTCGTAACCCAAAATACGTTTCTATCGTAGCACCATTTGTTACCTGTACCCTGACTATCCTGTGCGGTACCGGCCACGTGGTGTACACCATTCTGCCGATCATTTATGACGTCGCCATTAAGAACAATATTCGCCCGGAACGCCCAATGGCGGCGAGTTCTATCGGTGCACAGATGGGGATTATCGCCAGTCCGGTTTCTGTAGCCGTTGTCTCGCTGGTTGCGATGCTGGGTAACGTGACATTTGAAGGCAAGCACCTCGAATTCCTCGACCTGCTTGGCATCACCATTCCGTCTACCCTGCTGGGTATCCTGGCTATCGGTATTTTCAGCTGGTTCCGTGGTAAAGATCTGGATAAAGATGAAGAGTTCCAGAAGTTTATTTCCGTACCTGAAAACCATCACTATGTGTATGGCGACACGGCAACACTGTTAGACAAAAAACTGCCGAAAAGTAACTGGCTGGCAATGTGGATCTTCCTCGCTGCCATCGCCGTTGTTGCCGTGCTCGGTGCAGTATCTGAACTGCGCCCTTCTTTTGGTGGCAAACCGCTGTCAATGGTCCTGGTTATCCAGATGTTCATGCTGCTGACTGGCGCATTGATTATCATCTTAACCAAAACGAATCCCGCATCTATCTCAAAAAATGAAGTCTTCCGTTCAGGTATGATCGCGATTGTTGCGGTGTACGGTATTGCCTGGATGGCCGAAACCATGTTCGGTGCGCATATGTCTGAAATTCAGGGCGTACTGGGCGAGATGGTGAAAGAACATCCGTGGGCCTATGCGATCGTCCTGCTGTTAGTCTCCAAGTTTGTAAACTCTCAGGCTGCAGCGCTGGCCGCTATCGTTCCAGTCGCACTGGCTATCGGGGTTGATCCAGCGTACATCGTTGCTTCTGCTCCGGCTTGTTACGGTTACTACATTCTGCCGACCTACCCGAGCGATCTGGCTGCTATTCAGTTTGACCGTTCAGGTACCACCCACATTGGCCGTTTCGTTATCAACCACAGCTTCATTCTGCCTGGTTTGATCGGCGTAAGCGTATCCTGTGTCTTTGGTTGGGTCTTCGCCGCAATGTACGGTTTCCTGTAATCACACTTCGCGTGCCGTCCGCTATGGTGCGGCACGCCACCGTTAAGACGCAGAGAATTTTTAAATTCCTGATAAAAATGAAAAGGCTGGAAGCAAATGTCAAAAGTTGAATTCACTTACCAGGCGGCTTTCCCACTGGGGGAAGACAAAACTGAGTACTACCTGCTGACATCCGATCACGTCAGCGTCGGCGAGTTTGAAGGCGAGTCAATCCTGAAAGTAGCGCCTGAAGCACTTACGCTACTGGCCCAGCAAGCCTTCCACGATGCCTCCTTCATGCTTCGCCCTGAACACCAACAGCAAGTCGCCTCCATACTCCATGATCCTGAAGCCAGCGAAAACGATAAGTATGTTGCGCTGCAATTCCTGAGAAACTCCGAGATTGCCGCCAAAGGCGTATTGCCAACCTGTCAGGATACCGGCACGGCCATTATCATGGGTAAAAAAGGTCAACGTGTCTGGACCGGCGGCGGTGACGAAGCGGCGCTCTCCAGAGGCGTATTTAATACCTATATTGAAGATAACCTGCGCTACTCGCAAAACGCGGCGCTGGATATGTACAAAGAAGTGAATACCGGCACTAACCTGCCTGCGCAAATCGACCTGTACAGCGTGGACGGCGACGAATATAAATTCCTGTGCGTGGCAAAAGGCGGCGGTTCTGCCAACAAAACCTATCTGTATCAGGAAACGAAAGCACTGCTGACTCCCGGCAAACTGAAAAACTTCCTGGTTGAGAAAATGCGTACGCTGGGGACTGCAGCTTGCCCGCCGTACCATATCGCATTTGTAATTGGTGGTACGTCAGCAGAAAGCACCCTCAAAACGGTGAAACTGGCCAGCACACACTACTATGATGCGCTGCCGACTGAAGGTAACGCTCACGGTCAGGCATTTCGCGATCTGCAACTGGAACAAGAACTGCTGGAAGAAGCCCAGAAACTCGGCCTCGGCGCCCAGTTTGGCGGGAAATATTTCGCTCACGACATCCGCGTGATTCGACTGCCTCGCCACGGCGCATCCTGCCCGGTAGGCATGGGCGTTTCCTGCTCCGCAGACCGTAATATTAAGGCCAAGATTAACCGCGAAGGTATCTGGATCGAAAAACTGGAACATAATCCAGGCCAGTACATCCCGGAATCTCTGCGCCAGGCCGGCGAAGGCGAAGTGGTTAAAGTCGACCTTAACCGTCCGATGAAAGAGATCCTTGCCCAGCTTTCTCAGTACCCGGTATCCACCCGTCTGTCGCTGAGCGGTACAATCATTGTGGGTCGCGACATCGCCCACGCGAAGCTGAAAGAACGTATCGAGTCCGGCGAAGGTCTGCCGCAGTACGTGAAAGATCACCCGATCTACTACGCGGGTCCGGCGAAAACGCCGGCAGGTTACCCGTCCGGTTCTTTGGGTCCAACCACTGCGGGTCGTATGGACTCCTATGTTGACCTGCTGCAGTCCCATGGCGGCAGCATGATCATGCTGGCGAAAGGTAACCGCAGCCAACAAGTGACCGACGCCTGCCATAAACACGGCGGCTTCTACTTAGGTAGCATCGGTGGTCCGGCAGCTGTACTGGCGCAACAGAGCATTAAGCATCTGGAATGCGTGGAATACCCAGAGCTGGGAATGGAAGCTATCTGGAAAATCGAAGTTGAAGATTTCCCTGCTTTCATCCTGGTCGATGACAAAGGCAACGATTTCTTCCAGCAAATCGTGAGCAAACAATGCGCTAACTGCGCGAAGTAACCTATTCGGCCCGGCACTGGACTGACACCAAATTTTTGGGGCCAGCCCAGTGATCCCCCCGGGCCAACTTTATCCCCCCATTAACTGGCGTTGAATTTTTGCCGTTCACAGTGAATAGTAATATTTTCCATTACTTGTGAATTCGCCATGCTCCGCACACTGAATCCTGTAATACTGAACACTGGCGCTATAGTGCTGGCGCTGATCCTTATCTACACTGGCTTCTGTGCCACCGAAAAATTGACCTGGCTGATGGAAGTGACGCCGGTCATTATTGTTGTGCCATTGCTGCTCGCCACCATGAAGCGCTACCCGCTGACTCCCATGCTCTACACGCTTATCTTCTTTCATGCCATCATTTTGATGGTTGGCGGCATGTATACCTATGCCAAAGTCCCCATTGGTTTTGAAGTGCAGGCGTGGTTGGATCTCAGTCGCAACCCCTATGACAAACTGGGTCATTTTTTCCAGGGACTGGTGCCAGCGCTGACGGCAAGAGAGATTTTAGTCCGCGGCAATATTGTCCGCGGCCGCAAGATGTTAGCGTTTTTAGTCTGCTGCGTAGCACTGGCAATCAGCGCCACCTATGAGCTCATTGAATGGTGGGCGGCACTGGCGATGGGGCAAGGCGCGGATGACTTCCTGGGTACGCAGGGCGATCCATGGGATACCCAGTCGGATATGTTCTGCGCCCTGCTCGGCGCGCTAACGACAGTGCTTGTACTGGCGCGAGTTCACTGTGCACAGCTGCGTCGCTACGGACTGGTAATCGCCAACTAAATATACATACTGCCGGATGTCGATAACGTTCATCCGGCAGACGCAAGATGGACCTTATTGATGCAACCAGGCCGGCAACCACTCACCGTGCGCGTCAATCAGATCATCCACCAACGCATAAATCTCTTCAATCCCTAATACCGCAGCGGTATGCGGATCCATCATCGCCGCGTGATAAATACGATCGCGATTCTCCGTCAGAATAGCTTCCGTCAGCAGGGTTTGAACATTGATATTCGTTTGCATCATCGCCGCCAAATGAGACGGGAGAGCCCCCACTTTTATCGGCTGAATACCATTGGCATCAACCAAACAAGCCACCTCGACACAACAACCCTGCGGCAGGTTATCGATCAGGTTGTCGTTACGAACATTGCCATACACCACGCTGGGTTCTCCGGTCCAGATAGCATTCATGATTGTGCTGGCATATTCCCTTGACGGTTTGATATCAATGCGCGCCATCGTTTTGTACTCTTCCAGCTCTTTATGCCAGTTCGCCAGTTGCTCTACACAGCGCTTCGGATATTCATCCAGCGGAATCTTATAGCGCTCAATCAGATCTTCACGACCCGGTTTGATAAACCACGGCGTGTATTCAGCAAAGTGTTCCGACGACTCGGTGACGAAATACCCCAATTTTTTGAACATTTCATAACGCACAATGTTCTGGCAGCGAGTATTGCCGTGGATATTCGGTTTCGGCACCTGGCCTGTTGCATAAGCTGCCAGCAGTTCCGGATAGAGATCGACATAGGTCCCATCAGCCGTTTTACGCTCCAGTTGCAGATAAAACGCCATATGGTTGATCCCGGCGCTGCGATAACGCAAAGAAGCAGGATCAATATCCAGATCCCGCGCCAACTCTTCCGCCGTTCCCTGCACCGAATGACATAACCCAACCTGTTTAATATGCGGATAGCGTGCATACATTGCCCAGGTGTTCATCGCCATGGGATTAACATAATTAAGCAGGGTGGCATGCGGGCAGACGTCGGTCATATCCTCGCAAATCTGCCATAAATGCGGAATCGTACGCAGCGCGCGCATAATGCCACCAGGCCCCAATGTGTCGGCTATCGTTTGTTCCAGACCGTGGCGTTTGCACACGGAAAAATCGGTCACGGTACACGGCTCGTAACCGCCAATCTGGAAAGCGACTATTACAAAATCGGCATCCTGCAATGCCGTTTTTTGATCGGTATAGCAAGTGATCTGGCCGCAAGCGCCAGCCGAGTCCATCAGCTTACGCACCACAATATGCGACTCTTCCAGGCGGGCTGCATCGATATCCATTAAAGCAATATGTGCGGATTTCAGCGCATCGCGGTGAAAGACATCTCCGAGAATATTCTTCACGAAAATCGTCGATCCCGCGCCGATAAAAGTAATTTTGGGTGCAGACATCATGACTCTCCAGAACGTGGGGTGATGACGCCATGGTGGCATGAGGACGCAAGAAAAACGTCCGGCTTCTGTACCGAGTACTCCCAGAAACTCAGTTCGCCTTTTCGTTCGGGCGAAAACTGAGTTTCTGGGATAATTTTTGCCGAAAAGCAGAGTATACGGGTTCAAAAAAGCACACTACCCGGTAATGGTGACCTGATTTGCGCGCCGATTCGCAGTCTTATCCGCTGAAAAATGGCATGATTCTGAACAATCAGGAACTGGAGTTACCATGACCACGCCGCCAATCTCAGCGCTTCCCCCCGATCCGCACATGTGTAACAGCGATGAGAAACAAACCCGTAGCCCACTGTCGCTGTACTCGGAATATCAACGTCTCGATATCGAACTACGCGCACCGCACGCCATGACCACCAGCCACTGGCATGGACAGGTGGAGATTAACGTACCGTTCGACGGCGATGTGGAATACCTGATCAATAACGAAGTGGTGCAGATAAAACAGGGCCATATCACCCTGTTTTGGGCCTGTACGCCGCACCAGTTAATACGACCTGGCGCCTGCCAGAACATGGCTATCTTTAATTTACCCATGCACCTGTTTCTCTCCTGGCCGCTGGACCGTGAGCTGATCAACCACGTCACTCATGGCATGGTCATCAAATCACAGGCCTCTCAGCAGTTGAGCACCTTTGAAGTTCAGCGCTGGCAACAGGAGCTAAGCAGCCCGAACGAACAGATTCGCCAGCTTGCCATCGATGAAATTAGCCTGATGCTCAAGCGGTTTAGCCTCTCCGGCTGGCAGCCCGTCCTGGTCAATAAAACCGCGGGCACGCACAAAAACAGCGTTTCACGTCACGCGCAGTTTTACGTGAGTCAAATGCTCAGTTTTATTGCCGACAACTACGATCAGGCGCTCACCATCAACGATGTTGCGGAGCACGTGAAGCTCAACCCCAACTATGCAATGGGGATTTTCCAGCGTGTGATGCAACTCACCATGAAGCAGTACATTACCGCGATGCGTATCAACCACGTTCGCGCATTGCTGAGCGACACTGATAAAACCATTCTGGACGTCGCCCTTACCGCCGGATTTCGCTCCAGCAGTCGTTTTTACGATACTTTCAGCAAATTTGTCGGCATGTCACCACAGCAGTACCGCAAACTGAGCCAGCAACATCGACAATCGATAGCCGGATAAGCGTCGGATGGCGCAAACACATGCCCACTGACAGCACACCCCATTCGGCAATATCAGTATCAGCCAAAAAAATAATTCCCCTGTCGATAAACAATGCTGAAAAACTGCCTTCGATGAATATTAACTATTTGTTTATAAAGTAATAAAAATAAAATACGCTCATTTATCAGCCACTTTACAGCCCAATTTGTCAGGATAATACTTGCCTGCGTCACATTCATACGGTGTGTCTGCAATCCATAAATTGCAACCTCTCCACTACCGGGTAAAAGATGATGAAAGTATTAATTGTTGAAAGTGAGTTTCTGCATCAGGACACCTGGGTTGGTAGCGCTGTTGAGCGTCTGGCAGATGCCTTAAGTCGCCAAAATGTTACCGTCATTAAATCCACCTCATTCGACGATGGTTATGCCATCCTCGCGGCAAATGAAGCCATTGATTGCCTGATGTTCAGCTATCAAATGGAACAACAAGATGAACACCTGAATGTCAGGCAATTGATCGGCAAGCTCCACGAACGCCAGCAAAACGTCCCCGTTTTCCTGCTGGGCGATCGGGAAAAAGCCACCGCATCGCTGGATCGCGATCTGCTGGAGCTTGTCGATGAATTCGCCTGGATTCTTGAAGATACCGCTGACTTTATCGCCGGGCGCGCCGTTGCTGCGATGACCCGTTACCGCCAACAGCTGTTACCACCGCTGTTCAGCGCGCTGATGAAATACAGTGACATTCACGAATATTCCTGGGCAGCCCCTGGTCACCAGGGCGGCGTGGGATTTACTAAAACGCCGGCCGGTCGTTTCTATCATGACTACTACGGTGAAAACCTATTCCGTAGCGACATGGGTATTGAACGCGCATCACTGGGTTCACTGCTTGACCATACTGGCGCGTTTGGTGAAAGCGAAAAATATGCCGCACGTGTCTTCGGCGCTGACCACTCATGGTCCGTGGTGGTCGGTACTTCTGGCTCTAACCGCACCATCATGCAGGCATGCATGACTGATAACGATGTGGTAGTGCTGGACCGTAACTGCCATAAATCCATTGAACAAGGGCTCATTCTTACCGGGGCAAAACCGGTGTACATGGTACCAAGCCGCAACCGCTACGGCATTATCGGGCCTATCTACCCGCAGGAAATGCAGCCCGAAACATTGCAGAGAAAAATCAGCGAAAGCCCACTGACAAAAGACAAAACCGGACAGAAACTGTCATATAGCGTTGTAACCAACTGCACCTATGACGGCGTCTGCTACAACGCAAAAGAGGCGCAAGACCTGCTAGCCCAGACCAGCGATCGCATTCATTTCGATGAAGCCTGGTACGGCTATGCGCGTTTCAACCCGATTTATGCCGATCACTACGCTATGCGTGGTGCACCTGGCGACCATAACGGCCCCACCGTTTTTGCCACCCACTCGACCCATAAGTTGCTGAATGCGCTCTCTCAGGCATCTTACATTCACGTCCGTGAAGGCCGTGGCGCGGTTAATTTCTCCCGCTTTAACCAGGCGTACATGATGCACGCCACTACGTCTCCGCTATATGCCATCTGTGCATCAAACGACGTGGCAGTTTCCATGATGGACGGTAACAGTGGCCTGTCGCTCACCCAGGAAGTGATCGATGAAGCCGTCGATTTCCGTCAGGCGATGGCACGGTTGTACAAAGAATTCACGGCTGAAGGCGACTGGTTCTTCAAACCGTGGAACAAAGAGGTGGTTACCGATCCGCAGACCGGAAAAACCTATGACTTTGCCGATGCGCCAACCCAACTCCTGACGACCGACCAGAACTGCTGGGTAATGCGCCCCGGTGAATCCTGGCATGGGTTTAAAGACCTGCCAGATAACTGGAGCATGCTGGACCCCATTAAAGTCAGTATTCTGGCGCCAGGTATGGGTGATGATGGTGAACTGGAACAGACCGGTGTTCCGGCGGCGCTGGTTACCGCCTGGCTTAGCCGCCACGGCATCGTACCGACCCGTACCACCGATTTCCAGATTATGTTCTTGTTCTCAATGGGGATCACCCGTGGTAAATGGGGCACGCTGATAAACACACTGTGCTCTTTCAAACACCACTATGATGCCAATACTCCGCTCTCACAGGTGATGCCGGAACTGGTAGAGGAACATCCTGACACTTACGCAAATATGGGTATTCACGATCTGGGCGACACCATGTTCGCCTGGCTGAAAGAAAATAACCCAGGTAGCCGACTCAATGCGGCCTACTCTGGCCTGCCTGTTGCTGAAATGACCCCGCGTGAAGCCTATAACGCGATAGTCAGCGATAACGTTGAGATGGTGGCGATTGAAAATCTGCCGGGTCGTATCGCAGCCAACTCCGTCATTCCTTACCCACCGGGAATTCCAATGCTGCTGTCCGGGGAAAACTTTGGCGATGCCAACAGCCCGCAGATTAGTTATCTACGTTCGTTGCAATCCTGGGATCATCATTTCCCTGGCTTTGAACATGAAACCGAAGGAACGGAAATTATTGACGGTGTGTATCACGTCATGTGCGTGAAAGCCTAATGTCGTTTTTTAGATAGTCTATTTTTTATAAGATTGACGTGTGATAGTTGAGTAATTCCTGAGTATTGCTGCAAAACAATAACATTGTCATACCTTTTGCGCGGGACCACCCCGCGCTTTTTTTATACGCAAATAGTACGTTGCCACTTGCGTAAAAAATTATGTACATGCCAAGAATCCCTACAGATATTGTAATTACTAAAAATCACGCTATTTTATCGCTTGTCTTGATTCATCATACAATTTTTTTTAGCCGCAATTACTCAGCAGGTGCTGAGTTACGGTATTTGATGTTCATATTCCGGGAGTTTGGGTATGAGGCTTTGCAGCAAAGAAGCTTGTGTTGTTGTATTAACGGAGAAAGATGTTTGGTTAAGGATTAACGGTAAAGAAGCCATCAGTTTAAAAGCTAACCACATGGCTCTGGTGGCGTGTGATAATAATATTATCGATTTTTCTTCACTTAATAACGCACTGGTCGTACATATCAGTCGCGATGTCATTAAAGACTATCTACGATTTTTAAATAAAGATCTTTCACAGTTCCCTCTCTGGCAACGTAGCGCCAATCCGGTGATGACCGCCGTATGCCTGACGCCGGATGTCTTTCGGGTTGCCGCTCAACACAGCGTGATGGAAACGCAAAACGAAGGCGAAAATGAGCGTACCCGTTCGCTACTGTTCACCGTATTATCGCGTTTTCTCGACAGCAAAAAGTTTATCTCCCTACTTATGCATATGTTACGCAATCGCATCAGCGACAGCGTTTACCACATCATTGAGAGCGATATTCATAAAGACTGGAATTTAAGCATGGTCGCCAGTTGCTTATGCCTGAGTCCCAGTTTGTTAAAGAAAAAGCTAAAAAATGAAAATACAAGTTACAGTCAAATAATAACCACGTGCCGTATGCGTTATGCCGTCAATCAATTAATGATGGACGGGAAAAACATTTCACAGGTATCTCAGCTGTGCGGATATAACAGTACTTCATACTTTATCTCCGTCTTCAAAGAGTTCTATGGAATGACGCCACTGCATTATGTCAGTCAACATCGGGAACCCTCCGCTGCCTGATTTTTGATCATTTAGCGATGAGCCATAATAATATCAGCATTGGCGATACCCCTGTTTCGCCATCATAAAATAGTCTTCTGAAGAGGTATGATGTGACGTCATTTATCCTTATCAGGAGTTAAAAAATATGTCGACGGATGCTGATGCTCACAAAGTGGGCTTAATCCCCGTCACCCTTATGGTGTCGGGGAATATTATGGGTTCCGGTGTATTCCTGCTACCCGCAAACCTGGCGTCAACTGGCGGGATTGCAATCTACGGATGGTTGGTCACTATTATCGGTGCGCTGGCACTGTCGATGGTGTACGCCAAAATGTCGTCCTTAGACTCCAGTCCCGGTGGTTCTTACGCTTATGCGCGCCGCTGTTTCGGTCCTTTTTTAGGCTACCAGACCAACGTGCTGTACTGGCTGGCCTGCTGGATTGGTAACATCGCCATGGTCGTTATTGGCGTCGGTTACCTGAGCTACTTCTTCCCTATCTTAAAAGATCCGTTGGTTCTGACGCTCACCTGTGTCGTTGTACTGTGGGTTTTCGTCTTGCTGAATATTGTCGGTCCAAAAATGATCACTCGCGTGCAGGCCGTTGCGACAGTACTGGCACTGGTGCCCATTGTCGGTATTGCCGTCTTCGGCTGGTTCTGGTTCCGCGGTGAAACCTATATGGCGGCCTGGAACGTCAGCGGCATGAATACCTTCGGCGCCATCCAAAGCACCTTAAACGTAACCTTATGGTCGTTCATTGGGGTTGAAAGCGCCTCCGTTGCCGCCGGTGTGGTTAAAAACCCGAAACGTAACGTCCCTATCGCCACCATTGGCGGGGTACTGATTGCCGCCGTCTGCTACGTTCTCTCAACTACGGCGATTATGGGTATGATCCCTAACGCTGCACTGCGGGTGTCAGCCTCACCGTTTGGTGATGCTGCACGCATGGCACTGGGTGATACCGCTGGGGCCATTGTCTCCTTCTGTGCAGCGGCTGGGTGCCTTGGCTCACTGGGTGGTTGGACACTGTTGGCCGGCCAGACCGCAAAAGCGGCAGCCGATGACGGCCTGTTCCCACCGATTTTCGCTCGCGTCAACAAGGCGGGAACACCGGTTGCCGGGCTAATCATCGTCGGGATCCTGATGACCCTCTTCCAGTTCAGCAGCATGTCGCCAAACGCAGCAAAAGAATTTGGTCTGGTCTCTTCGGTCTCCGTTATCTTCACCCTGGTGCCATATCTGTACACCTGCGCGGCATTGCTGCTGCTGGGCCACGGTCACTTTGGTAAAGCGCGTCCGATGTACTTACTGGTGACCTTTGTGGCATTTGTCTACTGCATCTGGGCGGTGGTGGGTTCTGGCGCCAAAGAAGTGATGTGGTCGTTCGTGATGTTGATGGTAATCACCGCACTGTATGCGCTCAATTACAACCGGATCCATAAAAACCCGTATCCTCTGGATGCCCCGACCAACAATAATTAATGCCTGTAAGCGTCGTTGCCCGATGACATAAGCGCATCGGGCCTACGCATCACACACCCCACCAGTACCTGCTAACATTAAGAACTTAATGTTGGCTTAATTTTACTTTGAGAGGATCCGCTCCACTTAGTCGATGGAACCCCCTTAATGTTAAAGCTCCTGTTTAAAAGACCGACTCTCGGGCAAATCAGCTGGCTATTGCTGATCTCATTTTATCTTGCGACCTTCCTGAACATCGCGTTCTACAAACAGGTACTGCAAGACCTTCCGCTGGATTCCCTGCGCAATATCCTGGTGTTCTTATCGATGCCGGTTGTCGCGTTCAGCGTCATGAATATCGTGCTCACGCTGGCCTCTTTCCTGTGGCTTAACCGCCTGGTCGCGTGCATTTTCATTTTGGTCGGAGCATCCGCCCAGTATTTCATCATGACCTACGGCATCATCATCGACCGCTCGATGATCGCCAACATGATGGATACCACACCGGCTGAAACCTTCGCCCTCATGACGCCGCAAATGCTCCTGACGCTGGGGCTGAGCGGCATTCTGGCTGCCACCGTTGCCTGCTGGATAAGAATCAAACCCATTACGCCAGTGCTGCGCAGCGTGTTGTATCGCGCTGCGAATATCCTGATATCGGCACTGCTTATCGTGCTGGTCGCCGCCTTCTTCTATAAAGATTACGCATCGCTGTTTCGTAATAACAAAGAGCTGGTTAAGTCCCTCAGCCCGTCCAACAGCATCGTGGCAACGTCATCCTGGTATTCACACCAGAGACTGGCCAACCTGCCGCTGGTGCGTATTGGCGAAGATGCACACCGTAATCCAGAAATGGTGAAAGGAAAACGTAAGAACCTCACTATTGTGGTGCTCGGTGAAACGTCACGCGGCGACAACTTTTCTCTGTCAGGTTATTCACGTCAGACCAATCCGTTGCTGGAAAAAGATGATGTCGTTTATTTCCCGCATACAACGTCCTGCGGTACGGCGACAGCCGTTTCCGTTCCCTGCATGTTCTCCGACATGCCACGAGCGCATTACGATGAAGAGCTGGCTCACCACCAGGAAGGCGTACTCGATATCATCCAACGGGCGGGAATTAACGTTCTGTGGAATGATAACGACGGCGGCTGTAAAGGTGCCTGTGACCGCGTACCGCATCAGGATATGACTGCGCTGAACTTACCAGGACAGTGTATTAACGGTGAATGCTACGATGAAGTCCTGTTCCACGGGCTGGAAGAGTACATTAATAACCTGAAGGGCGACAGCGTGATCGTGCTGCACACCATCGGCAGCCATGGTCCAACCTATTACAACCGTTATCCGCCACAGTTTAAGAAATTTACCCCAACCTGCGATACCAACGAAATTCAAACCTGTTCACAGCAGCAACTGGTGAATACCTACGACAATACCATCCTGTACATTGACTATATTGTTGATAAAGCGATCAATATACTGAAAGCGCATCAGGACAATTTCACCACCAGCCTGGTTTATCTTTCCGATCACGGTGAATCCTTAGGAGAAAACGGCGTCTACTTGCACGGTCTGCCGTATTCGATTGCACCTGACACACAAAAACATGTACCGATGCTGTTGTGGCTCTCAGAAGATTATCAGCAACGCTATCAGGTCTCTCAGACATGTTTACAAAAACGGGCCAGCTCAGAAGATTTCTCACAGGATAATCTGTTCTCAACCCTGCTGGGATTAACGGGCGTGCAAACACAGAAATACCAAGCGGCAGATGATATTCTGCAACCCTGCCGGGGAGGCTAACCGAATGAAAATTCTGATTGTTGAAGACGATACGCTGTTACTACAGGGGCTGATACTTGCCGCACAAACGGAAGGCTACGCCTGCGATGGCGTATCCACGGCCCGTGCCGCCGAGCATTGCCTGGAAACGGGGCATTACAGCCTTGTCGTTCTGGATTTAGGTTTACCGGATGAGGATGGCCTGCATTTTCTGACCCGCATCAGGCAGAAAAAATACACCGTGCCGGTACTCATCCTGACCGCCCGCGACACCGTGAAAGACCGCATCACCGGACTGGATGTCGGCGCTGATGACTATCTGGTCAAACCGTTCGCGCTGGAAGAACTGCATGCCCGCATTCGGGCGCTGTTACGTCGGCATAACAATCAGGGTGAAAGTGAGATTATCATTGGCAACCTGACATTGAATATCGGCCGCCGCCAGGTGTGGATGGATGGACAAGAAATTGTCTTAACGCCAAAAGAGTACGCGCTATTATCGCGGCTGATGCTCAAAGCGGGGAGCCCGGTACACCGGGAGATTCTGTATAACGACATCTACAGCTGGGACAACGAGCCGTCAACCAATACGCTGGAAGTCCACATCCACAACCTGCGCGATAAAGTGGGAAAATCACGCATTCGCACGGTTCGAGGTTTTGGCTACATGCTGGCCGCTACTGAGGAAAGCTAAGTGAATTTGATGCGTTTTCTAAAACAACCGCTCCCGCTTCGCCAGCGTTTAATGCTGACGATCGGCCTGATTCTGCTGGTCTTCCAGCTGATTAGCACCTTCTGGTTGTGGCACGAAAGCACCGAGCAAATACAGCTGTTCGAACAGGCGTTACGCGAAAACCGTAACAACGATCGCCATATCATGCATGAGATCCGCGAGGCTATCGCCAGCCTGATCGTCCCCGGCATTTTTATGGTCAGCCTGACGCTCATTATTTGCTATCAGGCGGTACGGCGCATTACCCGTCCTCTTGCCGATCTCCAACAGGAGTTAGAAACTCGCACAGCGGATAATCTGGCTCCCATTAATATCCGTAGCTCCACCATTGAGATACAGGCGGTGGTGACGGCGCTCAATCAGTTGGTTACGCGGCTAACAACCACTATCGACAACGAGCGTCTGTTTACTGCCGACGTTGCCCATGAGCTACGAACGCCACTATCCGGCGTTCGTCTGCATCTGGAATTGCTGTCAAAAACCCACAATGTTGACGTTACGCCGCTCATCACCCGTCTCGACCAAATGATGGACAGCGTGTCGCAGCTGTTGCAACTCGCCCGTGTGGGTCAGTCGTTTTCGGCCGGAAGCTACCAGCACGTCAAACTACTGGAGGACGTGATTCTGCCCTCTTACGATGAACTCAGCACGATGCTGGACCAACGCCAGCAAACGTTGCTCCTACCGGCGAGCGCAGAGGATGTCATCGTACGCGGCGACGCCACGCTATTGCGGATGCTGCTGAGAAATCTGGTGGAGAACGCCCATCGCTACAGCCCGGAAGGCACCCATATTACGATTAGCCTGAATACAGAGCATGATGCCGTCATGGCCGTCGAAGATGAAGGGCCAGGCATTGATGAAAGTAAATGTGGGGAACTGAGCAAAGCGTTTGTGCGTATGGATAGCCGTTTTGGCGGGATTGGGCTGGGGCTGAGCATTGTCAGTCGAATTACCCAGTTACATCACGGGCAGTTCTTTTTGCAAAACCGCCCAGGAGCCAGTGGCACTCGCGCCTGGGTGGTGCTGGAGAAAGATCAGTAAGAGCTCACCCACACGTACAAAAAACTGCTCACAATCAGTACGCTGCAAACGGTGGTCAAACTTTCATAAATACGGGTTTTCATGACACTCTCCTCCGATACTATGGAGGAGAGTTTGCCTGAAGGATATTAAGCCAACCTTAAGGCCACGCGCCGGATGGCGGCTGACGCCTTATCCGGCCTACAAAGTACAATGCTACCCGTAGGCCTAAAAGCTCGCGCCATCAGGCAATGACACGATTACTCATCAATACGCGGATGCTGCTGCACCAGGCGCGAACGCTTAAGCTGCAGCTCTGCAATTTCCTGATCGATGTCTTCGATTTTCTGCTCAATATTGTCGTAGTGCTCGCCGAGGATCTCTTTCGCTTCCTGAATATCCGAAGCGGCAGGTGTCGCCCCTTTCAGCGGCTGATTGGCGGTTTCTTTCATGGTCACGCCGGTAATTAAACCTATCACCGCAATCACCATCAGATAATAAGCTGGCATCATCAGGTTCTGCGAGCTTTCCACCAGCCAGGCGGCCAGCGTCGGGGTCAGACCAGCTACCAGGACCGAGATATTAAACGCGGCGGCCAGCGCACTGTAGCGAATATGTGTCGGGAACATCGCCGGTAACGTTGATGCCATCACCCCGGTGAAGCAGTTAAGGATCACCGCCAGCATCAGCAACCCGGCGAAAATCAGGCCGATAACGTTACTGTTAATCAGGATAAATGCCGGAATGGCCAGCACAAACAGCGCAATACTGCCCATAATCACAAACGGACGGCGTCCGAAGCGGTCACTCAGCAGCCCCATAATCGGCTGCACAAACAGCATACCAATCATAATGGCGATAATAATCAGCACACCGTGATCTTCAGAGTAGTGCAGGTTATGCGACAGGTAGCTCGGCATATAGGTGAGCAGCATGTAGTAGGTGACGTTGGTCGCAATCACCAGACCGATGCACGCCAGCAGGCTACGCCAGTGTTTAGTCGCAATTTCTTTAAACGAAATCTTCGGTCCTTCCTGCAGACCCTGACGATCGCCCTGCTCCAGCTTGTCGACATGCTGCTGAAATGCAGGTGTTTCTTCCAGAGCATGACGCAGATACAGGCCAATCAGCCCTAACGGTAGCGCCAGGAAGAACGGAATACGCCAGCCCCACTCAAGGAAGTTGTCTTCGCCGACGACAGTTGAGATCAGGACTACCACGCCCGCACCCAGCACAAACCCGGCAATCGAGCCGAAGTCCAGCCAACTGCCCATAAATCCACGCTTACGGTCCGGGGAATACTCTGCGACAAAAATCGACGCGCCGGTATACTCGCCGCCGACCGAAAAGCCCTGTGCCATCTTACACAGCAACAGCAGGATCGGTGCCCAGATACCAATAGACGCATACGAAGGGATCAACCCAATACAGAAGGTACTGATCGACATAATCACAATCGTGATAGCCAGGATCTTTTGGCGACCGTATTTATCGCCAAGCATACCGAAGAACAATCCGCCAAGCGGTCGAATCAGAAAGGGAACGGAGAAGGTAGCGAGTGCAGCAACCATCTGCACGCTGGGGTCAGCCCCCGGGAAGAACACTTTACCTAATGCGTAAGCAACAAACCCATAAACACCAAAATCAAACCACTCCATTGCATTACCGAGTGACGCGGCGGTAATGGCTTTTCGCAGTTTTCCGTCATCAATAATGGTGACGTCGCGAAGCGTAATTGGCTTTATTTTTTTCCTTTTTAGCATACCAGTCCTCATAGACTTAGCCCTGTCGCGCTACAGTTCGAGTCTCCCAACGCCGTATGCGCTAAGGTCATCGCCGAGCGGGGATTGCACAGGCGCAATCCCTGTAACAAGCGTAGCAGGTTTACTTACACTGACTGAAAATGAGCAGTACAACCGAACCTGTTGACGCCTGATTGGGCGGTTAATGACCTCTTTACCCTAACAGCGTTTAAATTTGTGATCAACTTCACATATAGTTTTTCATTTCGTCAACATGCGTAAATTAGGTCATTCTTAGTCATCTTTTTTACATGTAACGCTTGCGATTTACTGACAATTAAATACAAGAATAAATCACTTTATTGCACCAACAATCACAGCGGTCATTATTATTCTGCTAGCAAAAAAACACCTAATCCCTTCACAAAAAGATCACAGCTTTTTTAATAATCAGAGCGACCGGGAACTTTTGCTCGGAATATGTGATGAAGATAACTAAAACATCGTTTTATTTTGATTGAATCAATGTTCCTGTGAATGCAAACTAATTCCAGACGCAATATCCCTGGGAGCAGCAACACGCTCAACGTATGCCGCGTTAGATTTTATAAAACAAAGAGATAGCGATTTTCTTTGTTAAGAAAAACCAGTAACCATTTGAATTTATTAATTTTTACCCTCTTGCGCTAGTATTAGCGGCGACAAGACATGAGGACGTTTATGAAAATTAAAGCCACGATTGAACGCATCCCCGGCGGAATGATGTTGATTCCTCTGTTATTAGGCGCAGTGTTAAATACGTTAGCTCCGGATACCGGTGCGTATTTCGGTTCGTTTACCAAAGGAATGATCAGCGGAACGGTACCGATTCTGGCAGTGTGGTTTTTTTGTATCGGCGCATCTATTGATTTACGGGCAACCGGCACGGTATTACGCAAGTCCGGTACATTGGTATTAACCAAAATAGCCGTAGCCTGGGCAGTGGCAATGATTGCCGCTTCATTTATTCCTGATACAGGCATTCAAACCGGGTTCTTTGCAGGTCTTTCCGTACTGGCAATTGTCTCAGCAATGGACATGACCAACGGGGGTTTGTACGCCAGCCTGATGAACCAGTACGGTACGAAAGAAGAGTCTGGCGCATTTGTGTTAATGTCTCTGGAATCCGGTCCGTTAATGACCATGGTCATTCTGGGCTCTGCCGGTCTGGCCTCTTTCGAGCCGCACCATTTCATCGGCGCGGTCCTGCCGTTCCTGATCGGCTTTACACTGGGCAACCTGGATCACGACCTGCGTGCCTTCTTTAGCAAAGCGACACCGGTACTGATTCCGTTCTTCGGCTTCGCACTGGGTAACACCATTAACCTGAGCGTCATCGTTGATACCGGTCTGCTGGGTATCCTGCTGGGTGTGGCCGTCATCGTTATCACCGGTATCCCGCTGATTATTGCTGACCGCGTCATTGGTGGCGGGAACGGTACGGCGGGCGTAGCAGCCTCTTCTGCAGCTGGTGCCGCGGTGGCTAACCCAGTCATCATCGCCCAGATTAACCCGGCATTTGAACCGGTTGCCGCTTCGGCAACTGCTCTGGTCGCTGCCAGCGTGATTGTCACCGCCATTCTGGTGCCGATTATCACCGCGTTGTATGCCAAACGTTTTAATAAAAATCAGGTCGCCAACGAGACGGTGGCGACCCCGGCAGACTCACTGCACCACTAAGCCTGCCTTTGCCTCCCCCCCAGCTCAACTGATGAGCTGGGGGGGTGCGAAAATCTCCTCAACCATCGCATCAACCAGTCGCTTTGCCGAACACAGTCTCGGCATCCCTAACGCCACATTCTGCCAACGCTGCGTCACCGACCAGCTCACCGGATGGCGCTGTGCATCGCACCAGTCACCCAGCCAACTCAGCAGATCGTTATGTTCGCTCGACCCCCCAACTGCAGGTGAGTTCAGCCATTGATGATAATAATGGCGCGTAGTAGGTGCCGCATTCACGCTATGCGCCAGCGTCTGGGCAGCCATCGTGCGTAAATTGTCTTTTAGCATCGACACTACATCGGCATTCGCCAGCCGACAGGCATCACCAAAGGCGCCCCAGCGCAGTTCCTCCAGCGCAACAAAGCAGCGTCCGGGTAATGACCAGCCGTCATACGCGCCAGCCCGCCAGCGAGTAAAAATCTGTTCACTGTGTTCGCCTGCCTGCACGGTCAGCCCACGTTGCGTCAACGCTTTCTCTTTATATGCGCTACGTTGGGCAAACCCGTCAGCCAGTGAAATTAATTGCTGCATCACGCCGGGAGTTGATTGTCCGCGTGGCTGTTCAGTTTGTTGTAAGAACACCAGTCGCTCGGCAATACGTACCAGCGCCAGGTGACCAGGATCGATAGTACCCGCCAGTTTTTCCACCAGCTTAAGGCGCATCACCAGGTGTTCGCTGGAAACCCCCGCCATCACCCACGCCCGCAGTTGCGTCTGGGATAACACTTCCTGCGTCAGGCGCGCACGCAACCGCTGCTGCTGCTGCAGAAAACCGCCGGAACGTTTGGTTTCATCTCCCTGAACCAGATCGACCATAAACTTCGGGTAGACGCACTCCAGCGTCCGCCCAGGGCCTTCCAGTAACACGTTAGTCATGTATGCTCGGTTGCAAAAAGGGTGTGGATATCGTCACGCAGCAAGCGGGAATCTTCATAAATCCATGCCGCCGTCGTAATACGATGCTGCAATTGTTCATTCATTGCATTCACCGCCGATTCATTTTGCTGGCGCAGGGTCAGACTCTCGCGCAGGCTCGCCTGCAATTGCGTCAGACACAGTGAAAAATCAGCAAAAAACGTGGCCATGCCTGCCGTAACGGAAATATCGACCTGAGCAACTAAAGCTTTACGAATTTGTTGGCAAAACTGAGTGACATAATGGACAAGATTCTTGTGCAACGCGCCCATATCAATGAGGTAACGCGTTTTTGTTTCGACATAATCATTCCATCCCCAGTTGGGCTGATTCAACCAACGTGAGAACGTGTCACGCACAACACCACCGGTGGACGGGGTATTATCAGCAGGGATATCCTGTTCAATAGCCTCGTTAAACAACTGACGGGTATTGAAATTAAACATCGCCGCATGAAAGGCTGGAAAACGGATCCGCGCCCGAAATCCGGCATGATTCAGATCGTCTTTCACCCGCTGCTCAATAGGCCGCATAGCGTCATTCAGCGCCCGGGATAACGTCGATTCAAGCGCCTCAAAACGCAGCGCCAGGTCCCGGCTGATACTCTCCTGCGCCGCCAGCAGGACAACCTCACAGGAGGAGCGAATTTTATCTAACACAATTTTCGCTTGCCCCTCGTCATGCAACACCAGCATATCACCGGCCATTTCCGCCGTTGCAATGTCAGCTCCCATGCCATGTTGTGACATCATCAGCACGTTTTCTTTAACAAAGAACGTATTGATGCCGCACAGAATCTCGGTCTGTTGCTCACTGAGATAGGCCGCAGCAGCCTCCAGCGCCAGCTCAACCTCGTGACTGACCTCGTCACCCACCCGCGCCTGGCTTCTCTGCAACTGTTGCATATCATCTTCAATATGCGCGATGTTCATCTGCAACTGCTCATAGGCTACGGTTAAGCCGTGGGCGCGAAACTCCAGGTATTCGTGTGCGCTTTGCGAATAGTTCAACAACTTGTGCGATGCCGAGCGAAGCGCATACAGCGAAGCATTGGCGTGAGCGGCGTGAATGACTTTCTGGATCGGCTGCTCAAACAACGAATCCTCCCACAGCAGATCGGCGGCATGGCGAATATGTTCTTTATCCTCAAGATCGGTGGTACGCCAGCGCCTGCCGAGTGCCGCTTCGGCAAAGTCCTGGACCCAGCGCTGCTCCTGATGATCCGGCAAGCGCCCATTATTCACGAGTTCATGACGTGCCCTGTTGGCCAGATATCCCCACATTGAGGAGACCGGATAAATACGTTCAGGCGTAATACCACCTTTCATCAACGTACCGGAAATTAACGCCCGCACCTGCTCTTCATCATCACTGTTGCGGTCTTTCTGATCGAATTTGTTAACCAGCGCATACAGCGGTACTGACTTTCCAACCGCCATAATGGCCTGACGGACTTCCTCATCCGAAATCGACTTCAGTTGGGTATAATCCATCACCGCCAGTACCGCTGAAGCCCGAGCCAGCTGTTCATTGAGCATTTGTTGTAAGTGTGGCTGCCCGGCTTCATTCGGCCCGGGCGTATCCAGCAGCGTCAATTGTCCCGGATAACTTGCCAGCCCGGCCAGATGCACGAACTCAACCTCAATAACCGGAATATGCTCAATTGCAGCATAGGCGACAAACGGAAACTCCACCTCCAGCGCTTTAGACAAACGCACCAGATCGTTCAGGCTCTTGAGAAAATGGAAAATAGGCTGTGCGCCAAGGTAATACCGTTCAAATGCCACGCCGTTTTCAATATGTTGAAGCAGGGCATTCATATCCTTATCTATTTCCAGCGTCTGAGCCAGACGCTGACGATCGCATTCCCGCACGCGCTGCTGTAATACTTTCATTAAGGCGTCAATTGGCGCGACATGCGAAAAATGCAGCACCGGCTCTTTCTGTCCCGGTGTATGGCGGATAAGGGTCGGTAACGCCGTCATCGGGCGATTACGATTAGGTAAAACCTCAGTTCCGACAATCGCGTTAATCGTCGTCGACTTTCCCGCCTTCATCGTACCGACGATCGCCAGAACCATTTCCAGACGGGTAATCTTTCGCAGTTCATTGTTGAGCGTTGCCTGCTGGACATCCATGCCACGCGCGCTGAAATGCAGGGGCTGAACAACCTGTCCACTATGCTCTCCTTTTTTCAGCATGACATCATTCGCCGAGGTCATTGGCAATTTCTGCAATTGCCTGAGATGTTCAAGAGAGAGCATCAGTAAGCGTTCAGCTTCCTGACTTAATTCATAAATTGTCTGTGTGTACATGGAAAATCTTTCCTTAACGCAAATAGCATTACTTTTATTTAGCCAAATCGTTTTATTTATAGATTTTCGGCTTTTATAATTACGTGTGGAAATAATTAAAATTAAAACAACCAGCTGATATTATTAAAATAAAATTTATCGTATGACTGCTGGCCTGATGCCTCTCACTTACTATATTAAGTAAGAAAGATAAACAGAGTAGTTCAGTTTTAAAAAATGCCAGCTTAATTCCCCTACCAAATTTAAGGGGGTCACAAAGTATTCACTCACAATGACTTAGCTAGTCTGTAAGCCATGCTACCTATGAATATCGGGTGTTTCGCCTCACCTTATCTTAAATAGCTAAACGTAGCAATTTCCCTTAAAAAATATTCCTTCTGGTTTTCATAGACGTGAAAGCAACCTGACGCCACAACAGATAGTTGGGCATAATTGGCCTGTAGCCCCGACAAAAGCAGGGATTTTATGTATAATTGCGGCCTTTTTCGGCAATCTGCCAATTTTGGGCGCTTTTGCCCCTGCTGACTTTTGAGGAAATCCACATGTCATTACCACACTGCCCACAATGCAACTCCGAATACACTTACGAAGATAACGGCATGTTCATCTGCCCGGAATGCGCTCACGAATGGAACGACGCTGAACCCGCTCAGGACAGCGACGAACTGATCGTTAAAGATGCTAATGGCAACCTGCTCGCCGATGGCGACAGCGTTACCGTAGTAAAAGATCTGAAGGTAAAAGGTAGCTCTTCCATGCTGAAGATCGGTACCAAAGTGAAGAATATCCGCCTGGTTGAAGGCGACCACAACATCGATTGCAAAATCGATGGCTTTGGCCCAATGAAGCTGAAATCTGAGTTTGTGAAAAAGAACTGATGCAAATTGCCTGACGGCGCTACGCTCATCAGGTCTACACCAGCTCATCTGCCAGGCGGGAAGCCCATACTTCCCGCCTGGTTTATTTATACAGACGATAACTACACTTAACTGGCTTCTCTTACTCTGAGGTAAAGATTATGCCGTTAAGTCCCTATATCTCCTTTGCAGGCAACTGCGCTGACGCTATCGCCTTCTACCAAAAAACGTTAGGCGCTGAGCTGCTCTACAAAATCAACTTCGGTGAAATGCCCAAATCGGCGCAGGACAGTGAAGAAGGTTGCCCTTCTGGCATGAAATTCCCCGATACCGCTATTGCCCACGCCAACCTGCGCGTTGCGGGCAGCGATATCATGATGAGCGATAGCGCCCCCGACGGAAACGCGCACTACTCTGGCTTTACGCTGGTGCTCGACACACAAAACGTCGACGAAGGTAAACGCTGGTTTGATAACCTGGCAGTAAACGGAAAAATCGAAATGGACTGGCAGGAAACCTTCTGGGCCCACGGTTTCGGTAAAGTGAGCGACCAGTATGGCGTGCCGTGGATGATCAACGTCGTCAAACAGCAGCAGCCGCCAACCGAGTAATCAAACGGGAGGCAACCCCTCCCGTACTGTCATCAAATATCGCTCAACTCTTCATCGCCAAGTAACCTTCCTTTAACGAAAACGTCACATTGATCCGCCACGATGGGGCCACTTTTTTAGGGAGGCCGCATCATGCAAACGGTTATTCGCGTCGAGAAACTCTCCAAATCCTTCAATCAACATCAGGCGCTTAATGCGGTTGATCTGAATATCTGTGCCGGTGAGATGGTGGCTCTGCTTGGGCCGTCCGGCTCCGGCAAATCCACCCTTTTACGTCATTTAAGCGGTTTGATCGTCGGTGATAAATCACCTGGTAGCCACATCGAACTGCTGGGTCGCACCGTTCAACATGAAGGCCGCCTGGCGCGCGATATCCGCAAAAGCCGCGCCCACACCGGCTACATCTTCCAGCAGTTCAATCTGGTGAACCGCCTGACGGTGCTGGAGAACGTCCTGATTGGCGCGCTCGGCAGCACGCCGTTCTGGCGCACCTGTTTTAGCTGGTTTACCGCTGAGCAGAAACAACGCGCGTTACAGGCGCTGACCCGCGTCGGCATGGCGCACTTTGCATACCAGCGTGTTTCCACGCTCTCCGGCGGACAACAGCAGCGCGTCGCGATTGCCCGCGCGCTGATGCAGCAGGCCAAAGTGATCCTTGCCGATGAGCCGATTGCCTCGCTGGATCCGGAATCCGCGCGCATCGTGATGGACACCCTGCGCGACATCAACCAGACCGACGGCATCACCGTGGTCGTCACGCTGCATCAGGTGGATTACGCCCTGCGCTACTGCGAACGCATTGTCGCGCTGCGCCAGGGCAACGTCTTCTTTGATGGCAGCAGCCAGCATTTTGACAACGACCGTTTTGACCATCTCTACCGCAGCATGAACCGCGTCGAACAGAACGCGCAGGCTGCATAGTTCTAAAAAACCAGGCGTTATTGGCGCAGCCAGGCTGGGGACGGCCAGCGCGGAAAAACCGGAGCGTACACGCAGTACGTGAGGATTTTGAGCACTGCCCGGATTCAGGCTGGCAAGTGAAATAGCCTGGAACAATGACTAATTAAGGAAACGACATGAGCTATAAGACAGTTGCCGCGCTGGCTTTCACCAGCATGTTTAGCGTCAGTACCTTGTTAAGCCCGGCCCATGCCGAAGAGCAAGAAAAAGCGCTTAACTTTGGCATTATTTCGACCGAATCACAGCAAAACCTGAAGCCACAGTGGGAACCGTTCCTGAAGGACATGGAAAAATCGCTGGGCGTGAAAGTAAACGCCTTCTTCGCTCCGGACTACGCCGGGATCATCCAGGGCATGCGCTTTAACAAAGTGGATATCGCCTGGTACGGCAACCTCTCAGCAATGGAAGCGGTGGATCGCGCTAACGGACAAGTGTTTGCCCAGACCGTAGCCGCCGACGGATCCCCGGGTTACTGGAGCGTGTTGATCGTTAACAAAGACAGCCCGATCAACAACCTGAACGATCTGATCGCCAAACGTAAGGATCTGACCTTCGGCAACGGCGATCCCAACTCTACGTCAGGTTTCCTCGTCCCCGGTTATTACGTCTTCGCCAAAAACAACATCTCCGCCAGCGACTTCAAACGCACCGTTAACGCCGGGCACGAAACTAACGCCCTGGCCGTCGCCAACAAACAGGTGGATGTGGCTACCAACAACACCGAAAACCTCGACAAGCTGAAAACGTCCGCACCGGACAAGCTGAAAGAGTTGAAGGTTATCTGGAAGTCACCGCTGATCCCAGGCGATCCGATCGTCTGGCGTAAGAACCTCTCTGAAGCCACCAAGGACAAGGTGTACGACTTCTTCATGAACTACGGCAAAACGCCGGAGCAGAAAACCGTCCTGGAACGCCTGGGTTGGGCGCCGTTCCGTGCCTCCAGCGATCTGCAACTGGTGCCGATTCGCCAACTGGCGCTGTTTAAAGAGATGCAGGGCGTGAAGGACAACAAAGGGCTGAACGAGGAAGAGAAAACCAGCAAAACCTCGGCGCTGAAAGCACAGCTTGATGATCTCGACCGCCTGACCGCCGCCCTGGGCGCCATGACCAGCGTCACCAAAGCGGTGCAATAACCCTGATGCCCGGTGGCGCTTCGCTTACCGGGCCTACGATGTTTTGTAGGCCGGATAAGGCGCTTGCGCCGCCATCCGGCAATAACCGATGCACGGAGCCAAACATGCAAACCATCACCGTTGCCCCGCCCAAGCGTAGCTGGTTCTCGCTGCTGAGCTGGGCCATTCTTCTCGCCGTGCTGGTGGTCTCGTGGAAAGGCGCCGAAATGGCCCCGCTCACGCTGATCCAGGATTCCGGCAATATGGCAACCTTCGCTGCCGACTTCTTTCCACCTGACTTCAGTCAGTGGCAGGACTATCTCGGTGAAATGGCCGTCACGCTGCAAATCGCCGTCTGGGGTACCGCCCTCGCCGTGGTGTTGTCGATTCCCTTCGGTCTGATGTGCGCCGATAACCTCGTGCCGTGGTGGATTTACCAGCCGATGCGTCGCCTGATGGATGCCTGTCGCGCCATCAACGAAATGGTCTTCGCCATGCTGTTCGTGGTCGCCGTCGGGTTAGGGCCATTCGCCGGGGTGATGGCGCTGTTTATCCACACTACCGGGGTACTCTCCAAGCTGCTTTCCGAAGCGGTAGAAGCCATTGAGCCGGGTCCGGTAGAAGGTATTCGCGCCACCGGAGCCAACAAAATTGAAGAGATTCTGTACGGCGTTCTGCCACAGGTCATGCCGCTGCTTATCTCCTACTCGCTGTATCGCTTTGAATCCAATGTTCGCTCGGCCACGGTAGTCGGCATGGTGGGCGCAGGTGGTATTGGCGTGACCTTATGGGAAGCGATTCGCGGCTTTCAGTTCCAGCAAACCTGCGCCCTGATGGTGTTAATCATCGTCACCGTCAGCCTGCTGGATTTCCTTTCCCAGCGTTTGCGTAAGCACTTTATCTGATTAGCGAGGCATTGATTGCTATGCACTTGTCTACACATCCGACCAGTTATCCAACGCGTTATCAGGAAATTGCCGCGAGACTTGAGCAGGAGCTTCGTCAACATTATCGCTGCGGTGACTATCTGCCCGCCGAGCATCAGCTTGCCGCGCGCTTCGAGGTAAACCGCCACACCCTGCGCCGCGCCATTGACCAGTTGGTTGAACGCGGTTGGGTTCAGCGTCGCCAGGGAGTCGGCGTGCTGGTGCTGATGCGCCCGTTCGACTACCCGCTGAATGCCCAGGCGCGCTTTAGTCAGAACCTGCTGGACCAGGGCAGCCACCCCACCAGTGAAAAACTGCTGGCGGTGCTGCGTCCGGCCTCCGGCCACATTGCCGATGCGCTCAGCATTAACGAGGGCGATAACGTGATTCACCTGCGCACCCTGCGCCGGGTAAACGGCATCGCACTGTGTCAGATCGACCACTATTTTTCCGACCTCACGCTGTGGCCGCTGCTGCAAGGCTTTAACAGCGGCTCACTGCACGATTACCTGCGCGAACAATCCGGTCTGACGCTGCTGCGCACGCAAACGCGCATCAGCGCCCGCCGTGCGCAGGCCAAAGAGAGCAAGGTGCTGGAAATCCCCAATATGGCGCCGCTGCTGTGCGTGCGCACTCTGAACCACCGTGAAGGCGAAGAACAGGCGGCGGAATATTCCGTCAGCCTGACCCGCGCCGACATGATCGAATTCACCATGGAGCACTGAATGCATTTCGATACCGCCACTCGCCAGCGTTGGATGCGCGCGCTGGCTTACAGCAATGCCGATGCCCTGAATGCGCGTATCAAGGCGCTCAAACTAACGCCGGACTATGAGCTTATCCGCGCCCCGGAAAGCGGACTGATGCAGATCCAGGCCCGTATGGGCGGCACCGGTAATCGCTTCTTTGCTGGCGACACCACGCTCACCCGCGCGGTTATTCGCCTGAAAAGCGGGACGCTGGGCTACAGCTACCTGCTGGGTCGCAATAAACAACACGCCGAGCAGTGTGCGGTCATTGACGCATTGCTGCAGGAACAAACGCATTTCCAGAACCTCATGGAAACCTTAATTGCCCCGCTGGAAGCGGAACGCGAGGCGCTGATTAGCGCCCGCCGTGCCGAAGTCAACGCCAGCCGGGTCGACTTCTTCACGCTGGTACGCGGAGATAACGCATGACCTTACAGACCGCATTTAATTTACCCGTTCAGGATGCTCAGCAGAGCTTTCGTCGCCTGCTGAAAGCCATGAGCGAACCGGGCGTAATCGTCGCCCTGCATCAACTGAAACACGGCTGGCAGCCGCTGGGTCTGGCGACCACCAGCGTGCTGCTGACCCTGGTCGATGGCGACACGCCGGTCTGGCTGGCGCCGTCGATGGATAACGATATCGCCCGGCAGAACCTGCGTTTTCACACCAACGCGCCGCTGGTGGATCAGCCGCAGCTGGCGGCCTTTGCCGTCACCGACGAACGCATTAGCAGCGAACAGCTAAATGCCCTCTCAGCCGGTTCCGCCGTCGCACCTGAAACCAGCGCCACGCTGATTGTGCAAGTTTCTGGCTTAAGCGGTGGACGCATGCTGCGTCTGACCGGCGCAGGCATCGCCGAAGAGCGCATGATCGCGCCACAGCTGCCGGAATGCCTGATTCACGAACTCACCGAACGCCCGCATCCGTTCCCGCTGGGGGTCGATCTGATCCTCACCTGCGGCGAACGGCTGCTGGCTATTCCGCGAACCACCCATGTGGAGGTGTGCTGATGTACGTCGCCGTCAAAGGGGGCGAAAAGGCGATAGCCAACGCCCACGCCCTGCAGGAAAACCGACGCCGGGGCGATGAGACCATTGCTGAACTGAGCGTGGCGCAAATCGAACAGCAGATGAACCTGGCCGTCGACCGGGTGATGACCGAAGGCGGCATCGCCGATCGCGAACTGGCGGCACTGGCGCTAAAACAATCCAGCGGCGATAACGTCGAAGCCATCTTTTTGCTCCGCGCTTACCGCACTACGCTGGCAAAGGTCGCTGTCAGCGAACCGGTTAACAGCGCAGAAATGCGCCTTGAGCGCAGAATCTCCGCGGTCTACAAGGATATTCCCGGCGGGCAGTTATTAGGCCCAACCTACGATTACACCCATCGTCTGCTGGATTTTACCTTACTGGCCAATGGTGAAGTGCCGCCGCTGCGCACCGCTGAGAGCGAACAAGATGCCTCCCCGCACGTCTTTTCCCTGCTGGCGAACCAGGGCCTGGCAAAACGTGAAGAGGATGATGGCGCGACACCCGACGACATCACCCGCACGCCGCCGGTTTACCCCTGCTCACGCGCTTCACGTCTGCAACAGCTGATGCGTGGTGACGAGGGATATTTGCTGGCGCTGGCCTACTCCACCCAGCGCGGCTACGGGCGCAACCACCCGTTTGCCGCCGAAATCCGCAGCGGCTATGTGGCACTGGAAACCGTACCGGAAGAGCTGGGATTTGCGGTGAACGTCGGCGAACTGCTGATGACTGAATGCGAAATGGTCAACGGTTTTGTCGCGCCGGAAAACGAATCCCCTCATTTTACCCGCGGCTACGGGCTGGTGTTCGGTATGAGCGAACGTAAAGCGATGGCGATGGCGCTGGTGGACCGCGCCCTACAGGCAGCCGAATACGATGAAACGGTCACAGGACCGGCGCAGGACGAAGAGTTCGTGCTGGCGCATGCGGATAACGTCGAGGCGGCGGGTTTTGTTTCGCACCTCAAACTTCCCCATTACGTCGATTTCCAGGCCGAACTGGAACTGCTCAAACGCCTGCAACAGGAGGCCACTCGTGACCACTAACCTCTCCGGCTACAACTTTGCGTACCTTGATGAGCAGACCAAACGCATGATCCGCCGCGCAATTCTGAAAGCGGTAGCGATCCCCGGTTACCAGGTACCGTTTGGCGGACGAGAAATGCCGATGCCCTACGGATGGGGAACCGGCGGCATTCAACTTACCGCCAGCGTGATTGGCGAGCCGGACGTGCTGAAGGTGATTGACCAGGGTGCGGACGACACCACCAACGCCGTATCGATTCGTAATTTCTTCAAACGTGTGACCGGAGTGAATACCACTGAGCGTACGGAAGATGCAACGCTGATCCAGACCCGCCACCGCATCCCGGAAACGCCGCTAACAGAAGATCAGATAATCATCTTCCAGGTACCGATCCCCGAGCCGCTGCGCTTTATCGAACCGCGCGAAACGGAAACCCGCACCATGCACGCGCTGGAAGAGTACGGCATCATGCAGGTGAAACTGTATGAAGATATCGCCCGCTTCGGTCATATCGCCACCACTTACGCCTACCCGGTAAAGGTCAACGACCGCTACGTCATGGACCCGTCGCCAATCCCGAAATTCGACAACCCGAAGATGGACATGATGCCGGCCCTGCAACTGTTTGGCGCAGGCCGCGAAAAGCGCATCTATGCCGTGCCACCTTACACCCGCGTGGAAAGCCTCGATTTCGACGATCACCCGTTTACCGTGCAGAGCTGGGATGAGCCTTGTGCCATCTGCGGCTCAACCCACAGCTATCTTGATGAAGTGGTGCTCGATGACACCGGCAAACGCATGTTTGTCTGCTCCGACACCGACTACTGCCGCCAACAGAGCGAGGCCCTCAGCCAATGACGCAACCGCTGCTTTCAGTCAATAACCTGACCCATCTCTACGCGCCGGGCAAAGGCTTCAGCGATGTCTCTTTTGACCTGTGGCCTGGCGAAGTGCTGGGTATCGTCGGCGAGTCCGGTTCTGGCAAAACCACGCTGCTGAAATCGATCTCTTCACGGCTGACGCCGCAGAGCGGTGAGATCTTATATCAGAACCGTTCGCTGTACGGCATGAACGAGGCCGACCGTCGCCGTCTGCTGCGCACCGAATGGGGCGTAGTGCATCAGCATCCGCTGGATGGCCTGCGCCGTCAGGTCTCCGCCGGCGGCAATATCGGCGAACGCCTGATGGCCACCGGCGCGCGTCACTACGGCGACATCCGCGCCACCGCGCAGCGCTGGCTGGAGGAGGTGGAGATCCCTGCCTCGCGTATCGACGACCTGCCAACCACCTTTTCCGGCGGTATGCAGCAGCGCCTGCAGATCGCCCGCAACCTCGTCACCCATCCCAAACTGGTGTTTATGGACGAACCCACCGGCGGGCTGGACGTTTCGGTACAGGCCAAACTGCTGGACCTGCTGCGCGGCCTGGTGGTGGAACTGGATCTGGCGGTGGTGATTGTCACCCACGATCTGGGTGTGGCGCGTCTGCTGGCAGACCGTTTGCTGGTGATGAAACAGGGTCAGGTGGTGGAAAGTGGGTTAACCGACCGCGTGCTCGACGACCCGCACCATCCGTACACCCAGTTGCTGGTGTCGTCCGTTTTGCAGAACTAAGAGGCTCAAATGATCCGCGTTGAAAACGTCAGTAAAACTTTTGTGCTGCATCAGCAAAACGGCGTGCGTCTGCCGGTGCTGCAAAACGCCACTCTGGAAGTGAAAAGCGGCGAATGCGTGGTGCTGCACGGTCACTCCGGCAGCGGAAAATCCACGCTGCTGCGCTCGCTGTACGCCAACTACCTGCCGGATGAAGGACACATCCACATTCTTCACAGCGATGAATGGGTGGATCTGGTGCAGGCTCCGGCGCGCAAAGTGCTGGAAGTTCGCCGTTCAACCATCGGTTGGGTAAGCCAGTTTCTGCGCGTGATCCCAAGGGTTTCCGCGCTGGATGTGGTGATGCAACCGCTGCTGGATCTGGGCGTCCCCCGTGAGGCGTGCGCCGCCAAAGCGGCCAATCTTCTTACCCGCCTGAACGTACCAGAACGACTGTGGCATCTCGCGCCGTCGACCTTTTCCGGTGGCGAACAACAGCGCGTCAACATCGCCCGCGGGTTTATCGTCGATTACCCAATTTTGCTGCTCGATGAACCCACCGCCTCGCTGGACGCCAAAAATAGCGCCGCAGTCGTCGCATTGATTGAAGAAGCGAAAGCGCGCGGCGCGGCAATTGTCGGCATTTTTCACGATCAAACCGTGCGCGACCGCGTAGCGGATCGTCTGCATCTGATGGGAACAACAGCATGATTATCAATAATGTAAAGCTGGTACTGGAAGATGACGTGGTGCAAGGATCGCTGGAAATCGAGGGCGGGATTATCCGCGCCTTTGCTGAAAGTCCGAGCAGCCTACCTGAGGCGCTGGACGGCGAAGGCGGCTGGCTGCTGCCAGGGCTTATCGAGCTGCATACCGACAATCTCGACAAATTTTTTACCCCGCGCCCGAAGGTAGACTGGCCTGCCCACTCGGCAATGAGCAGCCACGACGCGCTAATGGTCGCCAGCGGCATTACCACCGTGCTGGACGCAGTGGCGATTGGCGATGTGCGCGACGGTGGTGACCGTCTGGAAAATCTGGAGAAGATGATCAACGCGGTGGAAGAGACGCAAAAGCGTGGGGTCAATCGCGCCGAGCACCGTCTGCATCTGCGCTGCGAGCTGCCGCATCACACTACCCTGCCGCTGTTTGAAAAACTGGTCGGTCGTGAGCCGGTGACGCTGGTGTCGCTGATGGACCATTCCCCCGGCCAGCGTCAGTTTGCCAATCGAGAGAAGTACCGCGAGTATTATCAGGGCAAGTATTCGCTCACCGACGAGCAGATGGCCCGTTATGAAGAAGAACAGTTAGCGCTGGCTGCGCGTTGGTCACAGCCCAACCGCACGGCGATTGCCCAGATGTGCCGTGATCGCCAGATTGCGCTGGCGAGCCATGATGACGCCACCCACGATCATGTCCTTGAATCGCATCAACTTGGCAGCGTGATCGCCGAATTTCCCACAACTTTCGAAGCCGCCGATGCCTCACGCCAGCATGGCATGAACGTGCTGATGGGCGCACCTAACATCGTGCGCGGCGGTTCTCACTCCGGCAACGTGGCGGCACATAGGCTGGCTGAGCTGGGGCTGCTGGATATTCTCTCCTCCGACTACTACCCCGCCAGCCTGCTCGATGCGGCATTTCGCGTAGCGGATGACGACGCTAACCGCTTTACGCTGCCGCAGGCTATTCGTCTGGTGACCCGCAATCCGGCGCGGGCATTAAATCTTGACGATCGCGGCGTTATTGCCGAAGGGAAACGCGCGGATCTGGTGCTGGCACACCGCAAAGGCGGCAACATCCATATCGACCACGTCTGGCGTCAGGGCAAAAGGGTATTCTGACTATGGGTAAACTGATCTGGCTGATGGGACCATCCGGCTCCGGTAAGGACAGTCTGCTGGCAGAACTTCGCCAGCAGGAACCTGCACAACTACTGGTGGCACATCGTTACATCACCCGCGCCGCCAACGCCGGGAATGAAAATCATATTGCGCTAAGCGAACCAGAGTTTTTTACCCGCGCCGGGCAGAACCTGCTGGCGCTGAGCTGGCATGCCAACGGTTTGTACTATGGCGTCGGCGTGGAGATAGACCTCTGGCTGCACGCTGGTTTTGATGTGGTGGTCAACGGCTCGCGTGCGCATCTGCCCCAGGCGCAGGCCCGTTATGGCGCTTCTTTGCTTCCCATTTGCTTACAGGTTTCTCCGGCAATTCTCCGCCAGCGCCTGCAGGCTCGTGGGCGGGAGAGCGAAACGGAAATCGCCGCCCGTCTTGAACGCGCAGCCCGCTACGCCCCGTATGACTGCCACGTCCTGAATAACGATGGTAGTTTGCTACAGTCTGTCGATACACTGCTCGCACTGATGGGACGCAAGGAGAAGAAACATGTCTGTCTGTGAATTACGCCGCGCCACGCTCTACGATACCGATGCGGTTTACGCGCTCATCTGCGAGTTGAAGCAGGGTCAATTTGACCTGCAGGCTTTTAGCGCTGGTTACGCCGCTAATCTGCAGGATCCAAATATGCACTACCAGCTGGCGCTGCTCGACGGACAGGTCATCGGATTGATCGGCCTGCATTTGCAGTTTCATCTGCACCACGCTAACTGGATTGGTGAGATTCAGGAACTGGTAGTGATGCCACAGGCACGAGGGCTAAGCGTTGGCAGCCAGCTGCTGGCCTGGGCCGAAGCCACTGCGCGCGAAGCGGGGGCGGAAATGACCGAGCTTTCCACCAGCACGCAGCGTCTTGACGCGCACCGTTTTTACCAGCGCGAAGGCTATACCATGAGCCATTTTCGCTTCACCAAACCGTTGTAGGGGGAGCCATGAGTCTGACCATTACGCTGACGGGAACGGGCGGCGCGCAGCTGGTCCCCGCATTTGGCTGCGACTGTGCGGCCTGCCAACGAGCACGCTTACAGGCGCAATATCGTCGACGCCCCTGCAGTGGCGTGGTCAAATTCAACGACGCGGTGACGCTGCTGGATGCAGGGATCCCGCATCTGATGGACGACTGGCCGGCAGGCAGTTTCCAGCAGTTCCTGCTCACTCATTACCATATGGATCATGTACAGGGACTGTTTCCGCTGCGCTGGGGGGTGGGAAAAACGATCCCGGTGTACGGCCCACCGGATGAACAGGGCTGCGACGATCTGTTTAAGCATCCCGGCATTCTTGATTTTAGCCAGACCGTCGCGCCGTTTGTGGTGTTCGATTTACAGGGATTGCAGGTGACCCCTTTACCGCTCAACCACTCTAAGCTGACGTTTGGCTATCTGCTGGAGACCGCGCACAGCCGCGTGGCGTGGCTCTCTGATACCGCCGGACTGCCCGACAAAACGCTGAAGTTTCTGCACAATAACCAACCGCAGGTGATTATCATCGACTGCAGCCACGCCCCGCGTAGCGAGCCACCGCGCAATCACTGTGATTTAAATACCGTTATCGCGTTGAACGACGTTATCCGCTGTCCACGGGTGATCCTGACGCATATCAGCCATCAGTTCGACCTGTGGATGATGGAAAACCAGCTTCCCGCAGGGTTTGAGGCAGGATATGACGGAATGGAGATTATGCTGGAGTAAGGAAATTTGCCGGATGCGATGAAAACATCTTATCCGGCCGACAAGACGATAGTCAGGCGACTTTTTTAGACTCTCTATTTCGCTGAGCGATAAAATCTTTAACCGAAACAATGCGGTTCAGTTCTTCTTGCGCCCGCATGTCATTTTCAACTTCCCACAGGTCAACCGCCGCCTGTAAGTTACGCCAGAAATCAACGGAAGTATCGAACGCTTTGGCCAAACGAAACGCCATATCCGTTGTTAATTTGCGATTATTGTTGACCAGTGCGCTCACCGTATTGCGATGAACATGCAGTATTTCAGCCAGATCGTTAATTTTCAGTTCGAGCGGCTCCAGGTATTCATATTGCAGGATATCACCCACAGTCGTTGGTTTTCTGGTTGCCTGTTTCATATCGTTACCTTAGATTTTCTCTAGTTCTAGTAGATGTGTGGATCTAAGTACACATCTTCGGCCTTACCGTTAACCCATTTAAATATTAATCGGAACTGCTTGTTTACTCTGATTGAAGAATATTCCTGTAATTTTCCGGTTAACTCTTCATATCTGTTACCGGATGGCGAGCGCAAATCCCGATGCGAAACAGCCGCATTAATGATATCCAGCTTTCTGGCTAATGCAGTATGAATATCCGCTGGTATTTTTCTGTGCGATGTCGCCCGCTCAAAAAAATCTTCAAGCCATGTATCCCGAAAGCTCCTGATATTTAATGATTTAGACATTCCATTGCCGGCTCCTTTTCCATAAGCATAGAGAGATTATAATGCATACATGCACTGTGCTCAAGTGCGTGTATTGACATAAAATGGCGAGATGTTGAGCTGACAGCTAAATCCCTTACAGGGGATAAAATATTCTTACATTTAGATAGTTACAGTTAACGATCGTAATCTTCTTCCATTCTGCGTTCTTCGTCTTCTAACTGACGCCGTTCTTGATCAAGCTGGCGCTGACGGTCATCCAGTTGTCGACGTCGGTCTTCAAACTGGCGTCGCCTGTCATCATACTGCCTGCGCCGATCGTCACTCATCTGGCGTTCCCAGCCATTGTCGCGGGCGTCGTCGTAATCCCGCCCGTTATCGGGTTTGTATGCGTCGTTAATCGCCTGCTGAATATTGCCGATGGCTTCATCGATAATATCGGCCTGCGCCGAAACGGTGGTCACCATTAGCAGACTGAAAAGAAAGAATGTCAGGGAGCGTTGCATCAAACCCGCCTCATCAAGAAACACACCCCACGGTAATCAAAGCGTATTTGCGCGGGTAGCGGAGGAATCTCAATTACGTGCGAGTCGCAGCGCCTGCGCCAGTTCTCCTCGGGTAAACGGTTTACGCAATAGCGCCACATCCGGCAGCGCCGGGTTATGCGCCGGACGTAAATCCTGACCGCTAATCAGCAGAATGGTTAGCTGGGGGTAGTGCTTCAGCGCATGGTTGACGACATCCACCCCACTTAACCCTCCAGGCAGCATTAAGTCGCTGATAAAAATATCAATCTCGGAGGAAGCCGCCAGCATATGCAGCGCCTGCTCGCCGTTGGCGGCCTCCAGCGTCAGATAGCCCAGCAGATGCAACTGTTCACACAACGTCTGGCGCACGTCGGCCTCATCTTCGAGCACCAGTACCAGCTTTTCACCGCTGTTCGCCGCATGTTCCGCTATCGGTTCTGCCTGAATCTGTACCGGCACAACGGCACGGGGAAGCTGTAACCGGACCGTGGTTCCCTGCCCGGGGGCGCTTTCAATCTCCACCCGACCACCGGATTGACGCACAAAGCCGTACACCATCGATAATCCCAGACCGCTGCCGCTGCCGGTCTGTTTGGTGGTGAAAAATGGCTCGAAGACCTGCGCTTTCACTTCCTGCGACATCCCACTTCCCTGGTCGGCTACCTCCAGCATCACCATGTCCTGCTTACGCCCATCGCTGCGCGTAACCCGCTGATTCCAGGTACGGATTTTAATCGTGCCCGTCTGCCCGTCCATGGCGTCACGGGCGTTCATCACCAGATTGATAATGGCGTTTTCCAGTTGGCTGACGTCAATCCACGCGGGCCAGGCCGGAGACTGGGCTTCAATTTCCAGCGTCAGCGTGGCGGGTAGCGAATGACGCATCAACTCTCCCAGATTCTCCAGCAGCGTTTTCAGCTCTACCGCGTGCGGATGCAAAGACTGTTTGCGCGAAAAAGCCAGCAGCCGCTGGGTCAACAGCGCACCACGTTCAGCCGCTTTAAGCGCCCGATTGACCCGTGGCGCGTCGGGAGAATCCGGATCCACCAGATCCAGACTGCCGATAATCACCGCCAGCAGGTTATTAAAATCATGCGCTAATCCGCCCGTCAGCTGTCCTACCGCCTTCAGTTTCTGACTGTGCAGCAGCGCTTCCTCCAGTCCCTGACGCTCGGTGCGATCGATTTCCATCTGGCTGGTTTTTTCTTTCAGCAGCCGGGTGGTGTGTTCGAGCGACGCCGTATTGCGGGCAAAGACGCTAAAGGCACGCGCCAGCTCGCCCAGCTCATCGCGCCGTTGCAGGGCCGGGACGCTGACGTCTGATTCCCCATGCGCCAGCCGGGTCATCGCCCGCGAAATGGCTGTCAGGTTGGAACCGAGATTGCGGTAGATATACCACCCGGCAAAACCGGTGATCACCACCGCCAGCAGCGCAAACGCCAAAATAAACAACGCGCCGGATTGCAGTTCCCGATGACTTTGCGCCACCCGCTGTTCGGAGATAATCGCCACCTGCGAGACATACTGGTTGATATCACTGTTGAGGATCGCCACCAACGCTTTGATGTGGAACATATACCAGCTGATCGCCAGATCGCTTTGTTCCAGTGCCGACGAAAGCGGCTCCAGCTTATGCAGTTCCTGGTTGAAATCGTTGAGGATGTTGCTAATCAGGAGGTTGCTGGTTTGCAGAGGCAGCGCGGGCATCACCTCGTCCAGTTGTTTGATCACCGAACGCGGCGTGGGGGTTTCAATGGCAGCCACAATTAAGCGGTCTATTTGTCCCAGCAGCACGTCATCCTGCGCGCCGGTCAGCTTTTGCAGGTGACGCAAATAACTTTGATTCTGATACAGCGAACTGAGCAGCGCGTTACGTTCCAGGTGCCGCCGCTGACCGCGCTGCAACATACCTTCCACGCTGCTTTGTAGCTCCTGGCTGCGCTGGATAATTCGCTCGACCAGCACCGGCTCCTGCTGCGCCAGCGGCGCGGTAGCCAGTTGTTCAAGCGACTGCTTCAGCGCCCGCTGCGTCTCCTGCAGCCGCTCCGCTTCCCCTTTGTATTCCAGCGCCCCGACTACCTGCGACAGCCGCACCGCCGCTGTCGCGACGTTTGCCGTATCACGCGCCAGATTCATGCTGCCGGTCATATCGTCAACGGTTTGCTGCTGCACCTGCTCCTGGATCTGGCTGGCATGCTGAAATCCCAGCACCGCCACACCGCTCACCATCAACGTGACCGCCACCACCAGCAGATTAAAGAACAGTAATCGTCCACGCGCACTGGCGAAAAAGTGACGTCCCGGTTGCGGCATATCACGCTCCGTGAAGAAAAATCGCAATATGACAAATATGAACGGCTTCTGACATTTTGCATTTACATTCCTGTGATGGACTGCTGATATCGGCCACCCCACAGGAGATCCGCCATGAGCAGGACACCGGTTCTGGAGATGCGCAACATTGCCAAAGCGTTTGGCAAATTTTACGCGCTGAAAGGGGTCGACTTAACGGTCTGGCCGGGCGAGATTCATGCCCTGATGGGCGAGAACGGTGCGGGGAAAAGCACCCTGATGAAGATCCTCGCGGGCGCCTATACCGCCACCAGCGGGGAGATCCTGATTGACGGTCAGCCGTTTCACATTCGTGGGCCAAAGGATGCGCTGAGCGCAGGCATCACGCTGATTTACCAGGAGATGCAGCTCGCGCCAAACCTGACGGTAGCGGAAAATATCTTTCTTGGCAGCGAGCTGTCGCGCGGCGGTCTGGTCCAGCGTAAAGAGATGATCATGCAGTCACAGAAGGTTATCGACCGACTCGGCGCCCAGTTTAAGGCCAGCGACCGGGTAATGACGCTGACCATCGCCGAACAGCAGCAGGTAGAAATCGCCCGCGCCCTGCACCGTAACAGCCGCATTCTGGTGATGGATGAACCCACCGCCGCCCTCTCCTCACGTGAAACCCACCGCCTGTTTGAACTGATCATGCGCCTGCGCGATGAGGGGATGGCGATTATCTACATCAGCCACCGCATGGCGGAAGTGTACGAACTCTCCGATCGCGTCAGCGTCCTGCGCGACGGGCAATACGTCGGCAGCCTGACTCGCGACAAACTCAACGCCCCGGAGCTGGTGCGCATGATGGTGGGCCGTCCGTTAAGCGATCTGTTCAACAAAGAGCGCGATATTCCTTTGGGTAAAGCGCGCCTTAACGTCCACCACCTGACCGACGGCAATAAAGTCCAGCCGTGCAGCTTACTGGTGCGCTCCGGTGAGATTGTCGGCCTTGCGGGCTTAGTCGGCGCCGGGCGTTCTGAACTGGCGCAGCTGATTTTTGGCGTGCGTAAAGCCATCGGCGGCATGATTGAAGTGGACGGAGAACCGGTGGTGATCCACTCCCCACGCGAAGCAATTGACCACGGCATTGGCTTTCTGACGGAAAACCGCAAAGAGCAGGGATTATTTTTAGAGCTGGCAGCGGCAGAGAACATCACCATGGCGACGCTGGAGCGCGACGCCACCTGGGGCATGCTCGATCGCAAAAAGGCGCAGGCGATTTCCGATGACGCCATCAAATTGCTCAACATCCGCGTGCCGCATGCACAGGTCCGCGCAGGCGGCTTGTCCGGCGGCAACCAGCAAAAGCTGCTGATTTCGCGCTGGGTGGCGATCGGCCCACGCATTTTGATCCTCGATGAACCCACGCGCGGCGTGGACGTCGGCGCCAAAAGCGAGATCTACCGGATCATGAACGATATGGCGCGCAAAGGCGTGGCGATCCTAATGATCTCCAGCGAACTACCGGAAGTGGTCGGGATGAGCGATCGCGTGTACGTCATGCGCGAAGGCAGCATTGCCGGCGAGCTGGACGGGAAAAGCATTACCCAGGAAAACATTATGACGCTGGCAACCGGCGTGAACGACTCCCATCATCAGGCGGTGCCCCATGAATAATCCAACCACTCCCCAGCAGGTGGCGAAATCCGCCTCCGCAAAAAAAATGCTGATGAGCGATCTGATGCAAACGGTCGGTATCTTACCGATTCTCATCCTGATAGTGGCGGTGTTTGGCTTTATCGCGCCAAACTTTTTTACTGAGAGCAACCTGCTGAATATTACACGCCAGGCGTCGATCAACATCGTGCTGGCCGCTGGCATGACCTTCATTATTTTAACCGGCGGTATCGATCTTTCGGTTGGCTCCATTCTCGGCACCACTGCCGTTGCGGCCATGGTCGTTTCTCTTATTCCTGAGTTTGCCATGCTATCTATTCCGGCGGCGCTAATGCTCGGCATGGTACTGGGGTTGTTTAACGGGGCGCTGGTCGCTTTTGCCGGGCTGCCGCCGTTTATCGTCACGCTTGGAACCTATACCGCGCTGCGCGGCGCGGCCTATCTGTTGGCCGATGGCACCACGGTGATTAACTCCAACATCAGCTTTGAGTGGATCGGCAACAACTATCTCGGTCCGGTTCCGTGGCTGGTAGTGATTGCGCTGGCGGTGGTGGTGGTGTGCTGGTTCATTCTTAGGCGCACCACACTCGGCGTTCATATCTATGCGGTTGGCGGCAATATGCAGGCCGCGCGCCTAACCGGGATCAAAGTGTGGCTGGTGCTGCTGTTCGTCTACGGCATGAGTGGTTTGCTCTCGGGTCTTGGCGGGGTGATGAGCGCCTCGCGGTTATACAGCGCCAACGGCAACTTAGGCATGGGTTACGAACTGGACGCCATCGCAGCGGTGATCCTCGGCGGCACCAGCTTTGTTGGCGGGATCGGCACCATTACTGGCACGCTGGTGGGGGCGCTGATTATCGCCACGCTCAATAACGGCATGACGCTGATGGGCGTCTCCTATTTCTGGCAATTGGTGATCAAAGGGGCGGTGATCATCATAGCGGTGCTGATCGACAAATACCGTACCCGACACCATCAAAGTGCATAGACAAGCTTACAGGCCTACTCATGCGTAGGTCTGATAAGCGCAGCGCCATCAGGCGTATAACAACAATACCCTACGTGAGGAAACGAGTATGCGTTTGAAGCCATTAGTGACCGCGCTCTGTGCTGGCGCCCTGCTTGCTGCAGCTCCGTTTGTGCAGGCAAAAGAACTGAAATCGATCGGCGTTACGGTGGGCGATCTGGCCAACCCGTTCTTCGTGCAAATTACCAAAGGCGCGGAGCTGGAAGCACGCAAACTGGCAGGTGATAGCGTTAAAGTGACGCTGGTTTCCAGCGGCTACGATCTGGGGCAACAGGTGTCGCAAATCGACAACTTTATTGCCGCCAAAGTCGACATGATTATCCTTAACGCCGCCGACTCCAAAGGCATCGGCCCGGCGGTTAAACGCGCGAAAGACGCCGGGATCGTGGTGGTTGCCGTTGACGTGGCGGCGGAAGGCGCAGACGCGACTATTACTTCCGATAACACTCAGGCAGGTGAAATGGCCTGTAAATACATTACCGACCGTCTGAAAGGCAAGGGCAACGTCGTCATTATCAACGGGCCGCCGGTATCTGCCGTCCAGAACCGTGTGGAAGGCTGCCAGACCGAATTTAAACGCCACCCGGACATCAAGGTGCTGTCGCATAACCAAAACGCCAAAGGCAGTCGCGAAGGCGGGCTGGAGATCATGACCGCGTTGCTGGCGGCCAATCCGAAGATCGATGGCGTATTCGCCATTAACGATCCCACGGCGATCGGTGCCGATCTGGCGGCAAAACAGGCGCAGCGTAGCGAATTCTTTATTGTCGGCGTAGATGGATCCCCAGACGGTGAAGAAGCGCTGAAGCGCGAAAACTCACTATTTGTGGCGACTCCGGCACAAGATCCGCAGGTGATGGCTGCCAAAGCGGTTGAAATCGGCTATGACATATTGCAGGGGAAACCCGCCCCGAAAGAACCCGTGCTGATCCCAGTGACGATGATCGATAAAAACAACGTCGGCAGTTATAAGGGTTGGACGGTTAAATAAATCCTGAACCGACTGATGCTCTCCTGCCACAAAGAGAGTCAAAGAAGCAAGAGCGCCCGTCAGGGCGCTTATCTCATAAATACTGAGAGTAATAAATATCCATTTTCTCCTCTATATTATGACTCAGTATAAAAGAAAAAATCATAACCGCCGTGTAAATAACCGGAATACCAATAACTAAAGGTGTAAACGTATACCAGGGGTGACTTTGGAACAGTTCCAGTGGTACGAGACTTACAAATCCCATACACCATAAAATAATGGCGCACAATTTTATTATTCTCCAATAATCATCGAAATCCAGCTTATCAAGTGCCGGACAAGATCCTGGATATTTAGCAGCTATTATGCCGGATTGAATAGTGTCTGCAGATGTACTGGCGAATAACTGATGGCCTTGACCATATTTTGCAGCATCCGCAGCCAACGCCAATACAACCCAGCGCTGAACCTCTGTGCTTTGCCCAGTGACGGCCTCCAGTTCATATCGACTATCGGCCAGAATACTCGTTTTTGCGTTTTCTATTCCACTAAACAATACGAATTTTGACTGCTTATCCAGTGAGTTGAACCATAGTTTTTTAATCTTACTAACATCCACTTGCTGTGCAGAAAGATATGTACTTACGATTTCATCAAGATAGTAAGGGGTACTGTCCATCATGCGTAATAAATATAAAGGTGTGTCTTTATCTTCAAGCAGTTTCGTACTGGTGAAAATAAAAGCATTAGCACTTTCGAAGAAATCATAATTATTTTCATTATGCAATTCAACTGCAATAACAAGGCTATTTTCAGACATATTTAAATCAACCCAATCATTTATTAAAAAATAATCAGGACATTCGTAAAGAATATTAATTTTTCCGACCTTATCGTTGGGGATGCCCAGACTTGCCAGTACCGCCTTAAAACTATTGCCGATAGTGTCATCCGCTCCCTTAACATACATCCAGGTATTAAAAGGCCGATAATCCCTGACAAGAGAATCTTTGAGGGGCTCTATCAACTGCCTTAGCACTTTATCAACTCTGGTGTCATCCATTGAGTCAACTTCAATATCAATTCGTAACGGCGTTGCAGAACCTGCTGGCGCTTCACCCTCTAGTTTCTGAATTTTTAATGCCAGTTCAGGTACCGGGAGAATGGATGAATAGTCTAAAAGAGGCAATGCCCGTATTGCCCAGTTTTTCCACCTATTCATACCATACAGCTCAAGATAACCCGCATAGTAACATGGAAAATATATAACACCGTAAATGATTACCACCACACACCAGATTGCTAACACTATTAGCGACGGGATACCTATTGCATTCCATATCAGATCATCAGGAACCTTCTTGTCCTGCAACCAGCTGAATATATTGTACGTTATAAAAAACAGAAATATAGCACAGCTAATGATCAGCACAATATTAAGCGGGAATTGTTCTGGCTCCTGATACGGATTCTTGTTTGGTCTCTTCCATTTATTCATTTGCTTATCCCCGCCGTTGGCAGTGTGGTTTTTATTGCACAACCGCATGCAGCCCTACACCCATCCACAACAACGCCTCTACCGTCCATTGTCCAGGTTGGTTCAAAATCAAGTATGGGAAAGGTCCCTTTATGCGCAATACAAAAAACAGTATCCCCCATTAAAGCAACAGGGATTCTCATAAACTTGCTACCAGAAGCTTTGTTCACATATCCACCGTTTTCCAGCGGGTCATTTAGTCTGATTACACCTTTCATATTATTTCCCCGCATTCAGGTCGCAGTGCATCCGGGTCCAACCTTTATAGCCCACCACTTCTGGTTCTTTGTCCGGCAGATTTTGATAGTTAGCCTTATAACCCTCCGTTAAATGGGCTAAGGATGCTTTCATAAACACCACCGTTCCCCAGGCGCGCCCAGGAGATTCAGGCCTCATATGGGCGCTCACATACTCGCCACTGGACTTATGCTTGCCTGGTCTGTAGAGATAATACGTGTCATCAAAGTATTGATAATCTATACCCGGACCACCCGGCTTTAAACGCGGGTCGTCAAATGGGTATGAACTCATATATAAATGATTCTGCGCCGTGGTAATAAACGCCTGGTTATTGACCACCACCACTCTTTTTATTTCTTTTCCTTCAGGATAGTCACGCATAACCCCATCGGAGTTTCTCTCCAGCGCCCGGGAAGAGGCCATATAGGTTACCACCTGCCATGTTTGCCCGTAGTCTTTAGAGATCAGATAAGCCGTTGGCTCCCAGTTTGGAATGAATATATATCTATCGGAAGGGTGAATATAGGTTCCGGAGAAAATCCTGAAGGAAGCAAATCTGCCATCAATCAACTCTTTATGGATATTTTTTGTAATATCATGATACCAAAGCGCTCCCTCACAATTATAGCCTTTTAATTCCAGATATCGGTTATCATCATAGCGATAAATAATCTGTGAGGGTGTTCTTTTTGTACAGGCAGCGATAGCACATAGCGAAATAGTTCCGATCATTATTTTTAACGCACTTCCCTTATTCATAATTTATCCTTAAACGTTAAGCGGTTTGGGCATATCCCATTGCAGATTATTTCCCTGCATCCATATCGCAGTACATCCGGGTCCAGCCCTTATAGCCCACCACTTCTGGTTCTTTGTCCGGCAGGTTTTGATAGTTGGCCTTATATCCCTCCGTTAAATGGGCCAGGGATGCTTTCATAAACACCACCGTTCCCCAGGCAGCACCTGGCGATTCAGGTCTCATATGGCCGTTCACATACTCGCCACTGGATTTATGCTTGCCTGGTCTGTAGAGATAATACGTGTCATCAAAGTATTGATAATCTATACCCGGACCACCCGGCTTTAAGCGCGGGTCGTCAAAAGGGTATGAGCTCAGATATAAATGTCCTTGTGCAGTGGAAATAAATGCCTGATTATTAACCACCACCACTCTTTTTATTTCTTTTCCTTCAGGTCTATCTACCATATTCCCATCAGAATTTTTCTCTTGCCCCTGAGATGGGGACATATACGTTGCGACCTGCCACGTTTGTCCATAGTCTTTAGATATTGTATATGCACCGGGTTCCCATTCAGGAATAAAGATGTATTTATCCGATGGATGGATATATATCCCAGAGAATATCCTGAAGGAAGCAAATACTCCATCATATATCTCTTTATGAATATTTTTTTTACCATCGTGATACCAAAGTGCTCCCTCACAATAATAGCCTTTTAACTCCAGATAACGATTATCGTCATAACGATAAATAACCTGTGAGGGCGTTTTTTTTGTACATCCAGAGATAACACATAGTGAAATTGCTACGACGATTACGCTTACCACATTTCCCATTATCATAACTCATCCTTAAACGTTAAGTATTTTGGGCATATCCCATTGCAGATTGGGTGTCTCGGTATTATATATTTCATTATGTCTGGCAGGTTTAACCGTTGTTGAATGGCAATATTCGTTAACCACGCCAAACGTTCCTGTCGGTAAAATATCATCTGGTTTATTCATATATATTTTTGTTTTCCTGTCGTTTAGCTCTCCTGATTTATAATATTCAACTGCTTCCTGAAGACCGTTACGCTTCATACGCCAGTCCCCGCGCAGGAGTAGCTCGGTCCAGAATTCTCCGCAGCGGTGATCAAATGCTCTGCATATTCCCACCGCCAGATCGAAAGGCATCGCTTTCGCGGGGGCATCTTTCGACATAACAATAGAGGAATGCTGGCTGTAACCAACCTGCTCTGATTGCATCCATTCTTTTTGCAGCTCATCCGGCGTTTTTTCATAAATCAACTGAACGGTCTTATTGTATCCCCCGCCCAGAACAACGCCTTTGGTATAAGGCTTGCCATATTTTTTGGCGAACATCGTAAGTTCAGTGGGCGTTAATTCCTGGCCCGGCTGTAAATAATCGAAACCTGCGCCGCTGAGATTTTTGAAATCTGTCTCAGTGCGCGCAATAACCGTGGCTTTTGCAGAAAATGAGATGTCCTGATCGGGTGAACCCGGCGCTATCGAATATTTATACTGACTTCCCGCGCCCTGTAACTGATGCCTGAAGGTAACGGGGAGCTGCTCGCCGTTAACAACCACATCCGCAAACGTATATTGTCTGGTTGCCAGCGTATCCTGATCAAAACAATCCTTTTCTAACGCCGGCATTTCAAAAGGGACGCTCAGCGGGCTGCCGCCTATTTCCGGACCATTTTCACAGAAAACCCGCTGGCGCAGATTGTCTATTCCGCTGGCAATGTTATGGGGGACTCCCCGCCAGCCCAACCCCTGCACGTTAAGTAATGAAACCACACTGTCATTGGGGCAAAAATAGTTATATACCTTGCCAAAGTTATTACGCGTATAGAGTTTATTCTGCCGCCACTGTGAATTGGTTTTACTCAGGCACAGCGCGCCTTCTAATTCATCAATCTCGGCCTGCGTGTGATATTCCCCCTTGCCGTATCTGGCGTTGGTCGCCATCAACTGGCAGAAATTGCGGAACGTCTGCTGTCGGGCGCGATCCGTCTGGTGATGTCCAGGTGTGACACTTTCAGCAGCCGTTTTTTCCAGTGCATAGGGAGAATGGTTAAGTATCACACAATCGGCAGGATCGGCACCTGCTGCTTTTACCAGCATATTGGCCAGCATGGTGATTATCGTTCCCTGGGAGTGCGCAATGATATTAATGGGATCGAATTTTGTTGCCGGTTCTCTTCGAATCATCAGGATTAAATCGGCCAGCCGCTGCGCGGCAAAAAACTGATAAATTCGGTGCGGGTTATCATAAATAGGGTGCGTAAAATCCCCGCCATTCAGATGAAATGAAGCAAATCCTGCCGTAGCGTTCGCAGGGCCGCCGGAGCCAGGGCCTAGCATATCCGGAATAGTGGTTGTCGCATTGGCAAAGGTCCCCCCGCCTTTGGCGTACACATCGTCCAGCACGTTGCCGAAATTATCATTCTGAAATTTCAACGTGGTTTGAGGAATGTGTCCTAACTTTGCCAGCGTTGCGTTGTCATCTTCCTGGTAGGCGTTATAAGGCAGCTTTGCGGCGTCTCCTGATTTAGCCCGCTCATCGCGGTAACGCCGCTGATCGTCAATATACGTTGTATGGTCAACAGGTTTATATCCCCAGTAAAATGGGATCACCGGGCTGCGCCCGGGCATTTTCACCTGCTGCTGCTCGCCATCCCCCATATCCATTTTGTACTGATGCCACTCATGCGGATACATATCCGTGCGGCCCATACGTTCATTCAGGCCAGCAATGATCCCCTGCTCCTGATTTTGATACGCCTCGCCAACATCGTTGACGCCATGAACAAGGATCACAATGCAGGGCATAGGATTTTTAACCGCCACTTCGCAGACGGCCATTTTTCCGCCGGTGGATTTAGGCACGCCTTGTACACCTGTCGCCACCACTCGCGGATTAAAGGGACTGTTACTCATTTGGCAAAATCTCCATTTTCATTTCATCCATTTCCGTCATATCCAGTAACGGCGTCATGCCTTCATCGTCGGTAACACCTTCAATGATTTCACCGGAGGACTTAGTCAGTCTGAATTTTGTCTTTTTCAGAACATCGTCCGTATTTCCATAACCATGTAATTTAATGCGGCGGTGAAACTGGTCTTCCTGAAAAACGGGGGATTTATCTTTAACGGATTCCGGCCCGCTCCAGTCAAGGGTGGTGCCTTTGAGCTGCACTTTGGCGGGAGAGAATATTTTTACTGAGCCATCTTCATTTATTCGAATACCGCCCCCTCCACACAGCAACTGAATATTCTTTTTGGCGCTGATGGTTACGTTGCCGTTCATACTTTGAATATGAAAATGCTTATCAGAAAGCAGACCCATTTCGCCACGCTGCGCCTGGACGGAAATATCATCTTTTGCGGCGATAATTTTGATTCCGATCGCTCTGCTGAAAAGCGATAAACCCTGCCCGACGGCCATGGAGAGTTTCTTAAAAACGTTAAAACTGCCGTTATTGGCCGCGTTCAGCGACAGATCTTTGTTTGCCGACAGCGCCATGGTTTCCGGTGTGAGCAGAGCCATACCTTTATCGGCATAGGCCACCAGCCCCGAGCGGGTGAGCTGTTGAAGCGCGGCGTTAAGCTGCTGCTGTTGATCCATTTCAACGTTTAACGCTTGCGCCGTCAGGGCGCTTTGCTGAAGAGAAGTTGCCAGCACAAGGGCAGCCTGTAGCTGTTGAACGACTGCGTTCATGTCGAGCTGCTGACCCTGGGCTTTTGGCTGCGCCTCTGTCGTCAGCAATATTCCCTTTGCGGCCCTCAAAACTGCCCGATCATCGGTGCGCAGTTCTGCGCCTTCACCGCGCGGCTTACCACCCGCATCAACAAGATGGCCCATGTTTAGCTGGGTTTTAGCGTACTCGGTACTCAGCTTGACGTGTTCCTGCCCACGTCGGTCTTCCATCCGTAGCTTATTGAAACCCGCAGTGCGGATGACGTTGCGGGTATTGTTGCGGCTGGTGACGGGGTCCGGCTTTGGTGCATGATGCAGGGCATGAGCAATGAAAGGTCTTTCCGGATCGCCACCTTCAAACGCAATGGCGACCTCCGCACCCTGAATGAGTGGAAAGTGATGACCATAAGTATCGCCGGCATAAACTCGCGCCAGACGAACGGGCATACTTTCATAGCCTTGCCTATGCTGGTCGAGGTCAAAATCAAACTTCACCCAATAGCGCCCCTGCAGATCGATGTGGGCATATTGGTCATTGTCTATTGGTGATGAAACGATTGCGGGAACAGTACCGGCGATACGTGGCCGGGGTAATGGCTGCGGTCGAAAGCAAACGCGCTCATTGTAAGGAATACCGAACAGTTGGGATTGCAGGGCTGCATCACGCCTGCCCGTCACTCGCATTGCCGTTACCACAAAGCCCGAAGTGAACGCCTGCGGAATGGTACCGTCGATGTTAAGCACCATACCTGGCACGATCGACGGACTGGTGGTCACGCCGCTTAAAACGGACTGATTATTAAGAATAATTTCGTGATGCAGTTTGGCGTAGAACCAGCTTGATTCGCCCGGTTGTTCCTCCGCAAATTTCGATCCCGGCTGGTGATGAATATCCGCATAACGATAATCCATTCCATACGTCGTCGACGTCTGTTCAGCTTCCTCGGCATCAGCATTGAGTACTAGCGAATTGGCAAGCCGGTAGTCAAAGTTCTTTGCTTTAACGGCTGCGGAAACAACGTTGTGCTTTGATACCAGCTTATCGATCGCGTAATCATTTGCTGTCAGACCCGCATGAGATGCATGCATAATCTTTTGATCGAAGATGTACCGGCTTTGTGAATCACTGAAGATAAGCACCATAATGTGCGGAACGGCATGATGATTTTCAATTCTGAACCAGATCCCAACTTCTGACAGGATGCGGCTGATAAACGCTAAATCTGATTCCTCCCACTGGACGATCATTTCCCGGTTAGGATACATACAAACAAGATTATCAAAGTCGATTTCATAATCGGCAAAAGCATGTTCTTTGAGGAGCTGCGTGACCAAATTCGGCACATTTATGTTCAGGTAAATAGCCGATCGCTTGCGTTGAGAGAGTAATGCAAGCTTATGCTCCAGCCTGATTTCGTACAGTGATTCATCCGCTGATGTGCTAATAAGCGAAAATGACGTAATGACGCCTTCAATTTGTCGTTCATATAGCCACATCTCAGAACCCTGAATATATTTATTCCAGTTATGATTAGGTGCTCTGATTTTCAGCGAGCCTTCAATATTTAGAAGTAAATCAGGAGGGATGCTTTTTAGTTTTGATGTGAATGTAATTTTATAACTGTATGGTTTACTTAAGTTTTCATAACCTTCAATTGTTTCAACATCAAGCACCCCTAACTTACCCTCGCCCCTTACGGAGAATAAATACTTATTTATACTCTCCTCTGAAACTATACCTTCCAGATTATAGAACCCTGAACCTTTTTTCATTATCGCATCCCTTACCAAAAGAAAGTAATACATAAGAAATAAAGTCCAGCCAGCATATCAATAATAACTAAAAAAGGTTATTTTTTACTGAAAAAAATATGAAAAGTGAATTAATTATTATTAGTCAAACACGTAATATAATCCTGGCATATAAATAAACGATTAACTGGCGCGATTTTAGATTCAATGAAATTAATTTTTTAACAAAAAGATTTATAAAACGCCGCATTCGTTTTTTCATCGCGAGGTAACAATCCAGCATTCACATCCAAATGGTTCCAGAAAACTGAGATGTGACTAAAAAAATGAACAAATTAACTCAATGATTTACAATAACATTTATAAAAATATTCTTTTCATTTATCATTTTATTGAATGAATCACACCACCCCATAAAAAAACACAATAAAATATAACGATTCCCTGTTCTGCTGTGAGGGAGAGGTAACCGGATGGTATCCCATTTGATCCATGGGAAAGCTTTTGATTTTCTCCCTCTCCCTTTGCGAGAGGGCCGCATAAAGGTCATCTTATCAGCCACAGGAGAATCAATGAAACGCTCCGCAATAAACGAGATCCTTGGCCACACGCGCCAGTTTTTCTCTCTGCACGACGTGCATCTCCCCCCTTTTGCCAGTTTCCCGCCGACCCAATGGCGCAAGCTTGATGCCGCTGCCTGGAGCGAAGTGTTCGACCTCAAGCTCGGTTGGGATGTCACCGCGTTCGGCGGCAACAATTTTTCCGCGCAAGGATTAACGCTGTTCACCCTGCGTAATGGTTCGCCGAAAGGCATGCCTTACGAGAAATGCTACGCCGAGAAAATCATGCATGTTCGCGATGCGCAGGTCACGCCGATGCATTTTCACTGGCGCAAACGCGAAGACATTATCAATCGCGGCGGCGGCAATCTGATTGTCGAACTGTGGAATGCAGGGATCCGCGAGCAAACGGAAGACAGCGACGTTAGCGTGGTGATTGACGGCTGTCGACAAACCCATGCCGCGGGCAGCCAACTACGCCTGACGCCGGGTGAGAGCATCTGCCTGCCGCCGGGCCTGTATCACAGCTTCTGGGCGGAAAAAGGTTTTGGCGACGTGCTGGTTGGCGAGGTCTCTTCTGTTAATGACGACGACCACGACAACCATTTTCTGCAACCGATTTCCCGCTACAACGACATTGAAGAAGACGAACCGGCGCTGCTGGTGCTGTGTAACGAATATCGCCTGTTCCGCTAACCAAGGAGCGCATTATGCCGTTGATATCTCTCGCCGATGGGCTTGCCCATGCCCGCGAGCACCGCTATGCCTTAGGGGCATTTAACGTTCTGGACTCACACTTCCTGCGTGCGCTGTTTGCCGCGGCAAAGCAGGAACGTTCGCCGTTTATCATCAATATCGCCGAAGTGCATTTTAAATATATCTCGCTGGATTCTCTGGTCGAAGCGGTCAAGTTCGAAGCCGCCAGACATGACATTCCGGTAGTGCTGAATCTTGACCACGGCCTGCACTTTGAGTCGGTGGTGCGAGCGTTACGCTTAGGTTTCAGCTCAGTGATGTTCGATGGATCCACGCTGGAATATGAAGAAAATATCCGTCAAACCCGCGAAGTGGTGAAGATGTGCCACGCTGTCGGCGTGTCTGTGGAAGCTGAACTGGGCGCAGTGGGCGGTGATGAGGGCGGCGCGCTGTACGGTCATGCCGACGAGTCGCTATTCACCGACCCGATGATGGCGCGTGATTTCGTCGACAGAACCGGTATTGACGCGCTGGCGGTCGCCATTGGCAATGCCCACGGCAAATATAAAGGCGAACCGGTGCTCGACTTCCCGCGTCTGGACGCCATTCGCCAGCAAGCGGCGATCCCGCTGGTACTGCACGGCGGTTCCGGCATCAGCGACGACGATTTCCGTCGGGCAATCGAGCTTGGCATTCACAAAATCAACTTTTATACGGGCATGTCGCAGGCGGCGCTGTCGGCAGTGGAGACGCGGATGGCGAATCGTCAGCCCTTGTACGACGAATTCGCCGAACTGCTGCTCGGCATTGAAGAGGCCATTACTGATACCGTTTCAGAACAGATGCGTATTTTTGGCAGCGCGGGGCAAATCTGATGGAACGTAAAGGCATTATCGCCGCAGGCAACATGCTGGTCGATCATGTACATCAGATTGTGCAGTGGCCGGAGCGCGGCTGGTTGGCGGAAATCACCCGTAGCGAACGCGCCACGGGCGGTGCGCCGCTGAACGTGCTGCTTACACTGGCAAAAATGCACACCGGATTGCCGCTGCAGGCGGTGGGCTTAATTGGCAAGGACAGCGATGGCGATTACATCATGGCGATGCTGGAACAGTATCACGTTAATCGCCAGCATGTTCAGCGCACAACATCAGCCCCTACGTCAATGTCGCAGGTGATGACCGACCCGAGCGGTCAGCGCACATTTTTTCATTCGCCCGGCGCAAATCGCCTGCTGGATCTGCCCGCTTTTGAGCAACTGGATACCTCGATGAAAATCTTCCATCTTGGCTATCTGCTGCTGCTCGACAGCCTGGACATGCCGGATGAAGAGTACGGCACGCGTAGCGCTCGGCTGCTGGCGCAAATGCGCGACAACGGCTTTGAAACATCGCTGGATCTGGTCTCACGCAAGGGCGACCCGCGCTACCAGCCGCTGGTGATGCCCGCCCTGCGCCATCTCGATTATCTGGTGATTAACGAGCTGGAAGCCGGAGAGTTCAGCGGGCTGGAGATCCGCCAGCCCAACGGCGAGCTGCATATCCCGCATATCGCTACCGCCGCGCGCGAATTATTGGGTGCAGGCGTACGCCAGCGGGTGGTTATTCACTGTCCGGAAGGTGCCTGGGGGGAAGCGCCGGATCGGGCGGGCATTTGGGTTCCGTCACAATACCTGGCGCAGGAGGAGATCGTCGGCAGCGTCGGGGCGGGAGATGCGTTTTGCGCCGGTTTTTTGTATGGCTGTCATGAACGCTGGTCGCTGGAAGAGAGCATCCGGCTGGCACACGCCTGCGCGCGAGCCAGTTTGTTGTGCGCCAATGCAATCGACGGCGCGAAAACGCTGGCAGAGTTAAAAGCCGGAATGGCTGTTGCCTGATGCGCTACGCTTATCAGGCCTACGAGGTCGTTATCGCTTTTGTAGGCCGGATAAGGCATTTACGCCGCCTTGTCGTGATGCTGCACGTCGGCGGCGAATACATAGCCCAGCCCGCGCAGGGTTTTGATCAACATCGGTTGATGCGGGTTAATCTCTATTTTTCGCCGCAATCGCATGATTAACACGTCAATAGTGCGGTCAAACACCTCAACGCTATCGCTGCGCGTCAGTTCCAGCAATTGTTCCCGACTGAGCACCCGGCGGGCGTTCTGTGCCAACGCTAGCAGCAAACTGTATTCACCCTGTGTCAGGTCCACCTTCAATTGCTGAGGATTACGTAACTGACAACCTGCAGTGTCCAGATGCCAGCCATTAAAGGATAACCCCGTAGTTTGTGGGCCGCTGCTTTCGGGTGTTAACACACCGACGCGTCTGAGCACCGCCTTCACCCGCGCCACCAGCACCCGCGCATTGAACGGTTTACCGATGTAATCGTCAGCGCCCATTTCCAGCCCGACCACCACATCCGACTCGCTGCCAAGCCCGGTCAGCATCACCACCGGCAGTCCGGGCCTCATCTTTTGCACCTGCTGCAACACCATCAGACCGTTGATATCGGGCAACATCATGTCCAATAACACCAGCGCGATCTCCGGCTGAGTATCAATGCAACGCAGCGCCTCCTGCCCGGTGTGACAAGCGGTCACTGCAAAGACGTGTTCGCTCAGCACATCCTGTAAAAGCGAGCAGACCGCCACGTCATCATCCACAACCAGTATGGCTGGCTTCATTGTTTTTCCCCATTTCTGGCCAACTTAAATGAGTGTGATTGATTCTGCCCAGAGTGACAGCGATAAGGCACAAGGATGTGTGGGAAACATAACCTCGGTCACACTGCCGGGGCGTCACGTATTGGAGATTCGTCACGTCAAATATGACGACAGCCTGTTTTTCGTCAGGGTTTTGCGCAAAATTCGCCCGTAATATCGATGAATGCCCCTGATAAAAACATGGCATAAAAGATGCATAACTAAAGCGACAAGCGCGTATGCGCGATTTGATTAACTGGAGCGAGACCGATGAAAAAAGTCGTCACGGTTTGCCCATATTGCGCATCAGGTTGCAAAATCAACCTGGTGGTCGATAACGGCAAAATCGTCCGGGCTGAAGCGGCGCAGGGGAAAACCAACCAGGGTACCCTGTGTCTGAAGGGCTACTATGGCTGGGATTTTATCAACGATACCCAGATCCTGACCCCTCGTCTGAAAACCCCAATGATCCGTCGCCAACGTGGCGGCAAACTGGAATCTGTTTCCTGGGATGAAGCGCTTGATTACGTCGCCACTCGTCTGAGCGCCATCAAAGCGAAGTATGGCCCGGACGCTATTCAGACGACCGGTTCATCTCGCGGTACGGGTAACGAAACCAACTATGTAATGCAAAAATTCGCGCGCGCCGTTATTGGTACCAATAACGTTGACTGCTGCGCTCGCGTCTGACACGGCCCATCGGTTGCAGGTCTGCACCAATCGGTCGGTAACGGCGCAATGAGTAATGCTATCAATGAAATTGATAACACAGATTTAGTGTTCATCTTCGGGTACAACCCGGCGGATTCCCACCCTATCGTGGCGAATCACGTGATTAACGCTAAACGTAACGGGGCGAAAATTATCGTCTGCGATCCGCGCAAAATTGAAACTGCGCGTATTGCTGACATGCACATCGCGTTGAGAAACGGCTCGAATATCGCGCTGCTTAACGCTATGGGTCATGTCATCATCGAAGAAAAACTGTACGACCAGGCGTTCGTCGCCTCGCGTACGGAAGGATTCGAAGAGTACAGCAAGATTGTCGAAGGCTACACGCCGGAGTCCGTCGAAGATATCACGGGCGTGAGCGCGCACGATATCCGTCAGGCTGCACGTATGTATGCCACGGCGAAAAGCGCGGCCATCCTGTGGGGCATGGGTGTTACCCAGTTCTATCAGGGCGTGGAAACCGTGCGTTCACTGACCAGCCTCGCAATGCTGACCGGTAACCTCGGTAAGCCAAGCGTCGGTGTTAACCCGGTTCGTGGCCAGAACAACGTTCAGGGCGCATGCGATATGGGCGCGCTGCCGGATACCTATCCGGGCTATCAGTACGTGAAAGATCCGGCGAACCGCGAGAAATTCGCCAAAGCCTGGGGCGTGGAAAGCCTGCCTGCACATACCGGCTATCGCATCAGCGAGCTGCCGCACCGTGCGGCCCATGGCGAAGTTCGTGCGGCCTACATTATGGGTGAAGATCCATTACAGACCGACGCTGAGCTTTCCGCGGTACGTAAAGGCTTTGAGGATCTGGAACTGGTCATCGTACAGGATATCTTCATGACCAAAACCGCCGCTGCCGCAGACGTTATTTTACCGTCTACGTCATGGGGTGAGCATGAAGGCGTATTCTCCGCGGCTGACCGTGGCTTCCAGCGCTTCTTTAAAGCCGTTGAGCCGAAGTGGGATCTGAAAACGGACTGGCAGATTATCAGTGAAATCGCCACCCGTATGGGCTATCCGATGCACTACAACAACACCCAGGAAATCTGGGACGAGTTGCGTCATCTGTGCCCGGATTTCTACGGTGCCACTTACGAGAAGATGGGCGAACTGGGTTATATCCAGTGGCCTTGCCGCGACACCTCCGATGCCGACCAGGGGACGTCTTACCTCTTCAAAGAGAAGTTCGACACCCCGAACGGCCTGGCGCAGTTCTTCACTTGTGACTGGGTAGCGCCAATCGACAAACTCACCCCAGAGTACCCAATGGTACTATCAACGGTGCGTGAAGTCGGCCACTACTCTTGCCGTTCGATGACCGGTAACTGTGCGGCGTTGGCCGCGCTGGCGGATGAACCGGGCTATGCCCAGATCAACACCGCCGACGCAGAACGCCTGGGCATCCAGGATGAAGAGCTGGTGTGGGTGAACTCGCGTAAAGGTCGGGTCATTACTCGTGCGGCAGTCAGCGATCGTCCAAACAAAGGCGCGATTTACATGACCTACCAATGGTGGATTGGGGCCTGTAATGAGCTGGTAACCGAGAACTTGAGCCCGATTACCAAAACGCCGGAGTACAAGTACTGTGCCGTTAACGTTGAACGCATTGCCGATCAGCGCGCCGCCGAACAGTATGTGATTGATGAGTACACCAAGCTGAAAGCCAGCCTGCGCGAAAGCGCGATGGGTTAGTCCGTTTTCGTACCTGTTCTGCAACAGCCTCCGCCCGGAGGCTGTTTTTTTATCCATACGATCTCTTTATACTGTTCATTCCGTACCCTAAATAAAACTCAAAATGAAACAAATCATTGCATTGATGTTCTTTATGACATTCTTTGCCCATGCCAGTGATACTGAGCCAGGAAGCCAGTACTTACAGGCCGCTGAGGCAGGAGACCGACGCGCACAATACTTTCTCGCCGACACCTGGTTTAGTTCAGGCGATTTGAGCAAAGCCGAATACTGGGCGCAAAAAGCAGCCGACAATGGCGATGCGGATGCCTGGGCCTTACTGGCGCAAATTAAGATAACCAACCCGGTCAGTCTGGATTATCCACAAGCCAAAACGCTGGCCGAAAAAGCGACCGAGGCAGGCAGTAAGGCGGGGGAAATTACGCTGGCGAGAATTCTGGTGAACACGCAGGCTGGACGCACAGATTACCCCAAAGCCATTACATTGCTGCAAAACGCCTCTGAAGATCTGGAAAATGACTCCACTGTCGATGCACAAATGCTGCTCGGACTGATCTACGCCAATGGCGTGGGTATTCCTGCTGACGATGAAAAGGCCACATGGTATTTCAAGCGCAGCTCGGCCATCTCCCGCACCGGTTATTCCGAGTACTGGGCCGGAATGATGTTCTTAAACGGCGAGCAGGGGTTTATCGTGAAGAATAAACAGAAGGCGCTGCACTGGCTGAATCTGAGCTGTATGGAAGGATTTGATACCGGCTGTGAAGAGTTTGAAAAGCTGACCAATGGTTGATGCTGGTTGCCGGATGGCGCTACGCTTATCAGGCCTACACATCCTTTGTAGGCCTGATAAGACGCGTGAGCGTCGCCATCAGGCACCCATCACTAATTACTGCGCGGTCTTATCAAATTTACCCAGCATCTCGCGCTCGTAAGCCAGCGCTTTCTTGCGGTCAAACTTGTGTTCCCACTTGGCGATTACCAGCACCGCCAGTGCATTCCCCACCACGTTCAGCGCGGTACGCGCCATGTCGAGGATACGGTCAACGCCGGCGATAAACGCCAGGCCTTCCAGCGGGATCCCGACGCTGCCAAGCGTAGCCAGCAGTACGACGAAGGAGACGCCCGGCACGCCTGCAATCCCTTTCGAGGTGACCATCAACGTCAGCACCAATACGATTTCCTGCCATAGTGACAGGTCGATACCGTACAGCTGCGCAATGAAAATAGCGGCAATACTCTGGTACAACGTTGAGCCATCAAGGTTAAATGAGTAACCGGTCGGCACCACAAAGCTGGTAATTGAGGCTGGCGCGCCATAGGCTTCCATTTTCTCAATAATACGCGGCAGTACGCTCTCAGAACTGGCGGTTGAATACGCCAGAATCAGCTCATCTTTCAGGATACGGATTAAGATCCAGATACTCAGACCACAGACACGCGCCACGATACCCAGCACCACCAGCGCAAAGAACAGGATGGCAAAATGCACCAACAGTACTAGCTTCGCCAGCGGCCACAGTGAGGCAAAACCGAAGTTCGCGACGGTCACAGCAATCAGCGCAAAAACGCCAACCGGCGCGTAGCGCATCACCATGTGCGTCACTTTAAACATGGTTTCGGAAATAGAGCGGAACACGGTCACCAGCGGCTCGCGGTGAGTAGCTGGCAGCGAAGACAAGCCTAAACCGAATAACACCGAAAAGAAGATAATCGGCAGCATGTCGCCTTTCGCCATCGATGCGACGATGTTGGTCGGCACCAGTGACAAAATCGTGCCCATCAGGCCATGCGCGTGGCTTTGCACTTCTGCGGTTGTATTTTGATATTTCGAAATATCCACAGTCGCCAGCTGCGACATATCAATCCCGGAACCCGGTTGAAACACGTTCGCCAGCGTAATGCCGAGAATAATGGCGATGGTGGTGATCACTTCGAAATAGAGAATGGTTTTGGCGCCAATACGGCCCAGCTGTTTGGCATCGCCTACCCCGGCAATACCCACAACCAGCGTGGAGATAACAATCGGCACGACAATCATTTTAATCAGGTGGATAAAGATATCACCCGCCGGTTGCAACAGGTTTAACACCAGCCATTCGCGGCTGTCACTATGGTAATGCAGGTAACTCCCCAGCAAAATGCCCAGCACCATGGCGATGAGGATCTGCCATGCCAGGCTGACTTTCAAATTTTTCATAACAACGGACTTCCTCGATGGAGCGCTATTCCGCATATAAAAATGCGAGAACAGTACATACTGAAAGGGTATGATTTGTGTTGCGTTCGTTTATAGAGTTTTTTAACGCTTATTATCATTATCATTTGCACGCTATCTCGCGCAAGCCTTTCAGAACAGGGGGTTTAGCTTAAATTATGCATAAAAACGCGAGTTTATATCGGTAATCATGAATAACTTTTTGTTATAAAAGAATTTTTATTTGATAAAAAATGAAGAAGTTCTTCCATGAGTTTTTTTTGCCCACTTGTTCAATTGCCTGTTTTTTAAACAGGCAAAATGATGCAAATCACAAAAAAAACAAATTTATTTTTGCCGATTCTGCAATAATTTCGCCATATTAATCGAGTCGATCAACTGCGCACGATTCACCCTCGGCGAGTTTAAATCCATTACTTTTTGCCACACTGAAATCGCTTGTGCGTAATCAGCCTGCATAAACGCATCGGAAGCCAACAGCATCAGCGCGGTAACTTCGTTACCGTCCAGCGCCAGGGATTTATCTATCATTTCGCGCGTTTGCGGTGTCATATGTTGCCCGGCCTGATAGTACAACACCGTCGCCAGCGCCGAATAGATTTCGGCGTTTTCACCCCGAAAACGCAGCGCCTGCTCATAGGCCAGCAGTGCATTGTGATACGCATTTTGCCAAAGATAATATTCCCCCAGTTGCGCCCATAACACACCGTCCTGTGGAGCAGCACGAATCTGCGACTGCAAAGAAAGTAGCTGTTTTTCCTGAATGTTATCATCGGAGAACGCATGTAATGGGTCCGCCAACCGCGCCTGTTCCTGCCGCACCGCCTGCCATTTTGGCGTCAACAGATAACCGCCGATGCAGGCCACAACCATCAGCACCACCGCAGCAGTCAGCCGCTTCACGGGCATTGGTCGTAACGGCGCAGTGGGATGTTCGGACTGACTCATTGCACCTCCTCCTCTGCGCGCTGACGCTTTCTCACCCGCCAGACCACCACGCCGACCAGTAACAACAACAGGCACGGCAACGCCCACAGCAGCAGCGTCTGCTCATTCAACGGCGGGTTATAGCGTACAAAATCACCGTAACGATCGGTCATCCACGTGGTTATCTCGGCTTCACTTTTCCCTTCCGCCACCATGCTGTAAACCTGATGGCGCATACTGACAGCTACCGGCGCATTGGATTCCAGCAAGTTTTGGTTTTGGCACTGCGGGCAGCGCAGCTGGCTGGCAATAGACAGCGCTTTCTCCTGCTGTTGCGGGTTGGCAAACGTCCATGTGTCCACAACCTGGGCATGCGTGGCGAAAGTGATAAAAAACAGGACGATAAAACCGCAGATATTACGCCTCACGCTTCCTTCCTCGCCATCCGCTCAGCAGCGCGCCAAAGACCATTAATAGTCCCCCACCCCAAATCCAACGCACGCCGGTCTGCACGTACAAGCGCATGGCATAACGGTCTGGTCCGGTTTTTTCACCCATCACCGCGTACCAGTCATGCATCAGGTTCCAGCGGATCCCCGGCTCCATCATCTGTTGACGACGCGCGGCATAGAAGCGCCTTTCAGGTTGCAGGCTGCCAATGCGTTTCTCATTGTGCCACAGCGTGATCTGCGCTTTTTCACTGGTGTAGTTACCTTTGGCTTCCAGGTCGAGACGCTCAAAACGGAAAATGTAACCCGCCAGTTCAACCTGCTGCCCAGGGCTCAGGTTCAGGCTTATCTCCTGACGGCTCCCGCTGGAAAAGACGATCCCGGCCGCAAACACCAGCACCCCGGCATGCGCCAGCAGCGCCGGAAGCTGACAACGTACAGACACGTTGCGGCTTCTGACCGTAGCCAGCACAATAACCAGTAGCATCAGCAGCCCAAAGGGCAGCGTAGCGCGATTAAAGTACGGTGCGCCCACAGAAAGCCGCCCCCAGCCGAACAGCCCGTAAATCATCGGGTAGAGCGTGCCAATCAGCACAATCAGCAGCACCGCACTAAAGAGCAGCAACGCAACCAGAATCAGCATCTCGCGTGACCAACCGCCAAAACGCGCATTCTGCCGGACTTGCTGGCCCCGCCAGGCGTACAGCCCGAGCGATGCCAGACTCAACACGGTAAACAGCGCAAACAACGGCGCGGCACGGACGTTATCCAGCGCGAAAGCATGCACCGAAACGAGAATGCCGGAACGCACAATCAGCGTCCCCAGCAGCGATAAAATCAGCGTGACGATAGCCAGCAGCAGCGACCAGTGGCGGAAGATCCCGCGCTGGCGCGTGATATACAGGCTATGCAGCAACGCGCTGGCGGAAAGCCAGGGTAATAAGGAAGCGTTTTCTACCGGGTCCCAGAACCACCAGCCGCCCCAACCCAGCTCGCAGTACGCCCACCAGGAGCCGAGGATAATCCCCAGCGTCAGCGCGCACCAGCCGGGCAAGGCCCAGCGCCAGCACACCCAGGCGCTTTGTGCGTTAAAGTCACCGCGCAGCAGCGAGGCCAGCGCCACGCCTGCCGCCACCATTAACCCCCCGTAACCCAGGTACAGCAGCGGCGGGTGGAGAATTAATCCAAGGTGTTGCAGCATCGGATTAAGGTCGCGCCCTTCAATGGCTGGCGGAAAGATACGCACGAACGGATCGGACCATACCACCACAAACAGCAACAGCAGGGCCGTTATCATTGAAAGGACGCTGAGCGTCAGCGTAAACAGCGCGTCGGCATCACGCCGATAGCGAAAAGCGAACAGCGCGCTCCAGGCGGAAAGAAACAGCACCCACAGCAGCAACGATCCTTCATGACCGCCCCACACCGCCGCCAGTTTTAATCCCCACGGCAGCAGGCTGTAGCTGTGCTGGGCAACGTAGACCACCGAAAAGTCACTGGTCAGAAAGCAGAATACCAGAATGGCAAAGGCCAGTAGCAGCAGGGCAAATTGCGTCCACACGCCCACGCATGCCAGGCGCATCACCCCTTGCCAGCGCTGGCGGACACCCACCAACACGGCAAGCGGGGTCAACACGTTGACCCCGAGGCTTAATAACAGCGCCAGAAAACCGGCTTCAGGAAGGAGAACGTCCAGATATCACCTTACGCAACGGTTAGCTGACCCGCATAGAGAATAAAAAAGCGCAGCAGCAGTACGCCGGTCAGGCTGGCGCCGCACACTGCCAGCACGCCATGAAACGTCGAACTGCGATTGGCCCAGGGTTTTAGCAGCATCGGCAGTATCAGCCCAAGCCCGGCCACGCCCAGCCAGAACCACCAGGTCCAGAATCCGCCGCCCAGTGCCGCTGCCAGCGCACGCATTTTGCCGTCATCGCCCAGCGCCAGACCAACAAAGAACGCCGCCAGCAGGAAGATCTCCAGCCATACCACCGGGACTTCCATGCGATGCACAAAGTGCGCTTCGGTGCTGTGCGGGTTGCTACGATGGCGTAATGCCATGGCGATCAGCGCCACCGCCGCGCCGGAGGAGATCCCGGAGAACAGGAACAGCACCGGCAGGATCGGGTTATTCAGGAACGGGTAGGATTTCAGCGCCGACAGCAGGAACCCGGTATACGCCCCGAGCAGGACCGCCAGCACCAGCATCAATGTCTCCAGCGCGCGATGGAACGGCGTGATTAGCGTCAGGAGTTTTGAGACCATCGTCAGTCGCGGCACGAACCGCTGTTGCAGGGCAATCACCTCTTTTTCAAAGATTTTTGCCAGCCACAGCACTAACACCACCATGTACAACTGGAACAGCATGACCCCCATAGACATCACCGAAGTGAAGCTGTAGTGGAACATCAGTTTCCAGAAGGTCCATGGACGCGTCAGGTGGAACACCAGAATCAGCAAACCGAAGATAATCGCCCCCGGCCCTAACACCAGCGTGGTGCGCAGCAGCGTGCTGTCAGAACCACCCGCCTGCGGATGGAAACGACGCAGCAGAATCGCCAACGTGACCAGTCCGGCAGAGATACCTATCAGGAACAGATAGATGGCAATGGGCCAGTCCCACACCAGTGATTCGAAATGAAATGCAGAAGCGGATGTCATTGGCTCACCTCCCCAAATTTAAAGGGAACGCGGTAGACCTTCGGTTTTGTACCCAACGCCAGTTTGTAACGGTAGGTGGTTTTCTGCTGCAACAAACGGGAGATATCGCTGTTGGGATCGTCCAGATTACCAAACGTCAGCGCCTTCGTCGGACATGACTCAACGCAGGCAGGCTGTTTGCCCGCTTTCAGGTTGGTTTTCCGGCAGAAATCGCATTTATCCGCCGTTTTGCTTACCGGATGGATAAAGCGCACACGATAAGGACACGCGGCGATACAGTACTGGCAGCCAACGCAAAGGTCGGGGTTCACATCCACAATGCCGTTGGCGGCATCGCGATACGATGCCCCCGTCGGGCAGACGTCAACGCAGGGAGCATGGTCACAATGCTGGCACGAGTGACGGAAGAAGCGATACTTCACATCAGGAAATGTCCCTTGCGGCTCGCTGCGAATAATCGTCAGACGCGATACACCTTCCGGCACGTTGTTAACTTCCCGACAAGCATCCATGCAAGCCGTACAGCCGATGCATAAAGACTCATCATGAACCATACCGTAACGCACGCCGTTGATGTTCAGCGTCTTCGCCACAACGCGTCCCGCCGTCCCGCTCACTGCCACCAGCGCGCCGACGCCGGTGATAAACTGGCGACGAGAGCAACTCATGGATGCTCCTTAAGCAACGGAACCGACGCCGGGTTAAAGTTCGGATTGTTACGCTGATCGCTGTGGCAATCGACGCAAATCTTGATCCGTCCTTTATCGCTCAGCGTCTGCATCGTGTCTTGCTTCGGATGCAGTGAGTGACAGCTGGCACACGCCACTTTGGTTACGTGGACATCGTGCGGCCAGAACGCTTTTTGCAACTGCTCAGGCAGGTGACAGGACATACAGACGCTGTTCTGCTGCTCCACGTTGTACATCGGCTCGTTAAAGCGCATCACATCCTTCACCCCTTCACGGTGGTTCGGTGACGGCTGGCCGTGACAGTTGGTGCAGGTGACCGGCAGTTTGTTATTCGGGTTGATGACTTCCGCATGCTTACCATGCATGCCTTCGGTATCGGGCTTATGACAGTCCAGACAGGCGGCATCCGGATTACGCTGTTGGGTAACCGTCCAGCGTTGATCCGACTCCTGCGGCGTTGGCGTGGCAGTGATTCCACTCAGGCTCCAGAACAAGCCTGACGCCAGCACCCCAGCAGTTAATAACGAACGTAATACGCTCATATTCACTCCGTTGAGTTATCCGCCCCTTGCGGGGCGAAATGGGGTTATTGGCTTAACAGACCGTTTTTACGCGCCTGATCTTCCCACTGCGGAATCACCGTTTTGATGAAGTCCTGTTTCTCAGCATTGATTTGCTGCATGTTCAGACCAATCGCCGCCTGGGCTTTCTCTTTGGTAGAGATATCCGGTAACGGGATTTCATGCGTGATGCCTTTGGTCGCCAGCAGACGGACCAGTTTGGTACGCGCATCGGCAGCTTTATCCATGGCGCTACCCAGCATCCGCAGGCCTTCTTCCGGCGCGTGCATGTGAATACCGTGTGAGGCGATAGACAGGTCCCAACGCCATTGCGCGTGGCGAATGTCTTCCAGAATCGGCTTCATTTCCGCTTCCGTTGCGCCCGCATCCCATGCTGCTTTCGCTTCGAAATGGGCATGTACCAGTTGATCTTCAACCTTGATTTTCAGGTCATGAATGGCCTGTTTACGCTCGGCGACCACTTTTTGCAGGGACGCTTTGTCCTGGGTGTGGCAGTTCGCACAGGTCTGAGCGAAGTTATCGAACGGATTCCCAATCTTATGGTCGGTGTAGATCTTGCCTTCCGCGTTCTGCACTTTCGGCATGTGGCAGTCGATACAGGTCACGTTGTTCTTGCCGTGAATGCCTGCGCTCCAGGTTTCATACTCCGGGTGCTGCGCTTTCAGCATTGGGGTTTTAGACAGGGAGTTGGTCCAGTCAGAGAAGGCGATGGTGTCGTAGTATTTCTCCATGTTCTCGACTTTCATGCCGTCGTCCCACGGGAACTTAACGGCTTTGTTTTTACCGTCGAAGTAGTACTCCACGTGGCACTGGCCGCAGACCATGGATTGCTGATCGAAGCGACCGGCTTTCTCAAACGGTTTGCCGATGGTTTCCATCGCGCGTTCAGCATAAGGGCGCGACAGCGTCAGTTCTGGCTTGCCTTTGGCAAAGTCTGGTGACGCGGTGTTATGGCAATCTCCGCAGCCAAGATTGTTAACAATTTCAGGACCGCCGCGCGCCCATTTACCGTGGAAGTAGCCATCTTCACCGTCTTTCTGGATCAGACGCGCCACGTCCGGGCTTTTACAGCTCCAGCAGGCCATCGGCAACGGACCATCTTCTGCCGTTTTGGGTGCACCGGTACGTAAGGTTTCACGGACATCGGTCACGGCATACGCGTGCCCGCGCGGTTTGTTGTAATCGCGCGAGAAGGGATATCCCGCCCACAGGATCACCAGACGCGGATCTTCTGCCAGCGCATCTTCACGGGCTGATTGCTCAGACGTGGCTTTCCAGGAGAGATATTGATCGGGATGCTGAGGGGCGAAGACTTCATTCTTCGCTTCAACGGTGACGGTTTTTGCGGGTACGGGGGTTTGTTCAGCGTGAACTGCAGAGATAAATAATAAAGGTACTAACAGGCTGAAGAAACGGCGTACGCGTGATTTTATCCTTGCCATAGGGGTCTCATCCAGATGACGCCATTATCTGCAATGGCGGTTCTTTTATTGTTTTCCATAACAGCAACCACACGAATACTGTCATGACATTGCTCCACCCTATTTGTAACAAGAAACCCCACAAGAAATGTTGTTTTTAATCAATTGTAAGTGTATGTAAAATACCACTTTAGAGTTATTTACCCCTTCTAATCCCTCACTCTTTTGTCTATACCCGACACAGATCACCTTTTCAAAACTCTCTATATAACCGCATGTTATCGCGAGGTTTAATCAATTTTTGCTAGTTCTCTTCAAAATTCAGTTTGCCGCTAATTTGCACAATTCGGTTATTGCGTGATCTGTCGCCCAAATACTAAACAAAACTCGCAAAGCCCCTACATTTAACGTTTGTGCGACATATTATTAACATCCTACAAGGAGAACAAAAGCCATGAGCCAAATACACAAACACGCTATTCCCGCAAACATTGCGGACCGTTGCCTGATAAACCCGGAGCAGTACGAAGCGAAATACCAACAGTCCATTACCGATCCCGACACATTTTGGGGCGAGCAGGGAAAAATTCTTGATTGGATCACGCCATACAGCCAGGTAAAGAACACCTCTTTTGCACCCGGCAACGTGTCGATTAAATGGTACGAAGACGGCACGCTGAACCTGGCGGCAAACTGCCTTGACCGCCATCTGCAGGAAAACGGCGATCGTACCGCCATCATCTGGGAAGGCGATGACGCCAGCCAAAGTAAAAACATTACCTATCGCGAACTGCATCGCGATGTTTGTCGTTTCGCCAATACATTGCTGGATTTAGGCATTAAAAAAGGCGATGTGGTAGCGATCTATATGCCGATGGTGCCGGAAGCTGCGGTCGCCATGCTGGCCTGCGCCCGCATTGGCGCGGTGCATTCGGTCATCTTCGGTGGGTTCTCACCGGAGGCCGTCGCCGGACGTATTATCGACTCCAATTCACGCCTGGTGATCACCGCTGATGAAGGCGTGCGCGCCGGACGCAGCATCCCGCTGAAAAAGAACGTCGATGATGCGCTGAAAAACCCGAACGTGAAGACCGTGGAGCATGTGGTCGTCCTCAAACGAACCGGTGGAAAAACGGAATGGCAGGAAGGCCGTGACCTGTGGTGGTCCGATCTTATAGAAAAAGCCAGCCCTGAACATCAGCCGGAAGAAATGAACGCGGAAGATCCGCTGTTTATCCTGTATACCTCTGGTTCAACCGGTAAGCCAAAAGGCGTGCTGCACACTACCGGCGGATATCTGGTTTACGCGGCAACGACCTTTAAGTATGTGTTTGATTACCATCAGGACGATATCTACTGGTGTACTGCTGATGTGGGTTGGGTTACCGGCCACAGCTACCTGCTGTACGGTCCGCTGGCCTGCGGTGCCACCACGCTGATGTTTGAAGGTGTACCTAACTGGCCGACCCCGGCGCGTATGTCACAGGTCGTGGACAAGCACCAGGTCACAATCCTCTATACTGCGCCAACGGCTATCCGCGCCCTGATGGCAGAAGGTGATAAGGCGATTGAAGGCACTAACCGTTCATCGCTACGCATTTTGGGTTCCGTTGGCGAGCCGATTAACCCGGAAGCATGGGAGTGGTACTGGAAGAAAATTGGCAACGAAAAATGTCCGGTCGTTGATACCTGGTGGCAGACCGAAACCGGGGGATTCATGATCACCCCACTGCCGGGCGCCACCGAGCTGAAAGCCGGTTCTGCAACGCGTCCATTCTTTGGCGTACAACCAGCCATCGTTGATAACGAAGGTAACCCGCAGGAAGGGGCGACCGAAGGCAACCTGGTGATCACCGACTCCTGGCCGGGTCAGGCGAGAACGTTGTTTGGCGATCACGAACGCTTTGAGCAAACCTACTTCTCTACCTTCAAGAATATGTACTTCAGCGGCGACGGCGCGCGTCGTGACGAAGACGGCTATTACTGGATAACCGGACGTGTGGATGACGTGCTGAACGTCTCGGGCCACCGCCTGGGTACAGCAGAAATCGAGTCGGCGCTGGTGTCGCATCCAAAGATTGCCGAAGCCGCCGTGGTCGGCATTCCACATAGTATTAAAGGCCAGGCCATTTACGCCTACGTCACGCTGAATCACGGCGAAGAGCCGTCACCTGAGTTGTACGCCGAGGTGCGCAACTGGGTACGAAAAGAAATTGGCCCGTTAGCAACGCCAGACGTGCTGCACTGGACCGACTCACTGCCGAAAACCCGCTCCGGCAAAATCATGCGCCGTATTCTGCGAAAAATCGCGGCGGGCGATACCAGCAATCTGGGCGATACCTCAACCCTCGCCGATCCTGGCGTGGTAGAGAAACTGCTCGAAGAGAAGCAGGCCATCGCGATGCCATCATAACCATAACCGTGAAATGCCCGATGGCGCGCTGCTTATCGGGCCTACAAATCCTATCCCTACCCCTCCCCTGACCGGGAAGGAAATATAAAAACCTCCCCCAAAGGATTTCGTGTTACAGGAAGGCGGCAAGCAAGCATATCCCCAGCCACATAGTTCACTATGTGACTGGGGTAGGCGAGTGCGGCCAACGAACCTGTAGCACGAAAGACGCAGGGGGACCTCTGGAGAACTCTGTGATGAATGACCAAATTTATCAGCGGATAGAAGACAGTGCGCGTTTCAGGGAATTAGTTGAAAAACGGCAACGGTTTGCCACCATTCTGTCCATCATCATGCTGGCAGTTTATATCAGCTTTATTTTACTGATTGCCTTTGCGCCTGGCTGGCTGGGTACGCCGCTACACGCGGGAACCAGCGTCACCCGGGGTATTCCGATTGGGGTCGGAGTGATCCTCATCTCCTTCATCCTGACCGGGATCTATATCTGGCGGGCCAACGGTGAATTTGATCGCCTGAACAATGCGGTTCTGCACGAGGTTAAAGCATCATGAAGAGAGTCCTGACGGCGCTTGCCGCCACGCTGCCCTTCGCCGCAAACGCGGCGGATGCTATTAGCGGTGCAGTTCAACGCCAGCCAACCAACTGGCAGGCGATTATTATGTTCCTGATTTTCGTCATCTTTACGCTCGGTATTACTTACTGGGCGTCTAAGCGCGTACGTTCGCGTAATGACTACTACACCGCTGGCGGTAACATCACCGGTTTCCAGAACGGGCTGGCGATTGCGGGCGACTATATGTCGGCGGCATCGTTCCTCGGGATTTCCGCGCTGGTGTTTACCTCGGGTTATGACGGGCTGATCTACTCGCTCGGCTTCCTGGTCGGCTGGCCAATTATCCTGTTCCTGATTGCGGAACGCCTGCGTAACCTCGGTCGTTATACCTTTGCAGACGTTGCGTCTTATCGTCTGAAGCAGGGGCCAATCCGTATTCTGTCGGCCTGTGGTTCCCTGGTGGTGGTCGCGCTGTATCTGATCGCCCAGATGGTCGGCGCAGGTAAGCTGATTGAGCTGCTGTTTGGTCTGAACTATCACATCGCCGTGGTGCTGGTTGGCGTACTGATGATGATGTACGTGCTGTTTGGCGGCATGCTGGCAACCACCTGGGTACAGATCATTAAAGCCGTTCTGCTGCTGTTCGGCGCCAGCTTTATGGCCTTCATGGTCATGAAGCACGTCGGCTTCAGCTTCAACAACCTGTTTACCGAAGCGATGGCGGTACACCCGAAAGGCTCCGCGATTATGAGCCCGGGCGGTCTGGTAAAAGATCCGATATCCGCCCTGTCGTTAGGTCTTGGATTGATGTTCGGTACGGCAGGCTTGCCGCATATTCTGATGCGTTTCTTCACGGTCAGCGATGCCCGCGAAGCGCGTAAGAGCGTATTCTATGCCACCGGCTTTATGGGTTATTTCTACATCCTGACCTTTATCATCGGCTTTGGCGCGATCATGCTGGTAGGTGCTAACCCAGAGTACAAAGATGCTGCAGGCGCACTGATCGGTGGTAACAACATGGCGGCGGTTCACCTGGCGAATGCGGTGGGCGGTAACCTGTTCCTCGGCTTCATCTCTGCAGTGGCGTTTGCCACCATCCTGGCGGTGGTTGCCGGGCTGACGCTGGCGGGCGCATCGGCAGTTTCTCACGACCTGTACGCCAACGTGTTCCGCAAAGGCGCTACCGAGCGTGAAGAACTGCGCGTCTCGAAAATTACCGTACTGATATTGGGTGTGATTGCCATCGTGCTCGGCGTGCTGTTCGAAAATCAGAACATCGCCTTCATGGTGGGTCTGGCGTTCGCCATCGCGGCCAGCTGTAACTTCCCCATCATTCTGCTTTCCATGTACTGGTCAAGACTGACCACCCGTGGCGCAATGCTGGGTGGCTGGTTAGGTCTGTTAACAGCGGTAGTATTGATGATTCTCGGCCCAACCATTTGGGTCCAGATCCTCGGTCACGAAAAAGCCATTTTCCCGTATGAATATCCGGCGCTGTTCTCCATCAGCGTAGCGTTCCTCGGGATCTGGTTCTTCTCTGCGACCGACAACTCAGAAGAAGGCAACCGCGAACGCGAGCAGTTCCGTGCTCAGTTCATCCGTTCCCAGACCGGGTACGGTGTAGAACAAGGTCGTGCACACTAACCTCCCTTCTCCTCCGGCTTTCGGGCCGGAGGATTATATCTTTTCTCAGAACATCAGCCTCGCCACCAACGGTGCCACCAGCACCATCACCACACCGGAAAGCATCATTACCAGACTGGCAACCACGCCCTCCTGCTGACCAAGCTCATAAGAGCGCGCCGTGCCTGCGCCATGCGATGCGGCGCCAAATCCTGCGCCTTTCGCCATTCCTTCACGAATGGAAAGCCGTAAAAACAGCACATCGCCGACCGCCATACCAAATACACCGGTCACTACCACGAACAGGGCCACCAGGTCCGGCTGCCCGCCCAATGGCTCTGCTGCCGCCAGCGCAAATGGCGTGGTGACGGAACGTACCGCCAGGCTACGTTGGATCTCATCAGGTAGCATAAACAGACGCGCCAACCACACAGAACTGGTGACAGCCACCAGCGTCGCTGTGATCACCCCCGCCGTCAGCGACATCCAGTGACGCTTAATCACCGCGAGGTTATCGTATACCGGAACAGCGAAGGCAATGGTCGCGGGACCTAATAACCACAGCAGCCAGTGTGATTCGCCAATATAGTTCTGCCAGGAAATATGCCCGAACACCAGCATCAGCACCAACAGTGCTGGCGTGAGGACCAGCGGCATCAGCGGTAATTTGCGAAAACGGCGATACAAACGCTTATTAGCAAAGTAGATACCCAGCGTAATCACCAGACACAACACGCTTAGCTGGAAATTACTCACGGTTTAACCTGCTCATTTCATAGCGATACACTTTATCGACCACCCACGCCGTGGCGCCGAGCACCATCAGCGTGCTTATCGCAATGACAGCAAAAATACGCCAGCCATCGACTAACAACAGCTGCGTATAGTTGACGACGGCCACCACTGCCGGAACAAAAAACAGCAGCATTTCAGCCAGTAACCAGCGGGCACCGGCGCGTATCCAACTCAGCGGGATAACCCGACAGACAATTAATGCCAACATCAGCACCATCCCGACCAGGTTGGCGGGAAGCGGCAGATGCAGCCAAGAGACAAGATATTGAGCAAATACAAAGAGACCTGCGTACAACAGAACCTGAACGGGGATCTGGAGTCGTTGAATGACAGCAGGCGTCACGCGGCTTATCGCCACAGCCATGAGGGTATGTCCTTAAAAAATAGAGAGCGCCAGTATAGAGAGCCTCCGTCCAGGACTGAAATGAATTAAACTCATTGCAGGCATAGTCTTAAGGAATAATCATGGATATCAGAACGCTGCGATATTTTGTTGAGGTGGTGCGTCAGCAGAGCTTTACCCGCGCAGCGGAGAAGCTTTTTGTCACCCAACCCACCATCAGCAAAATGTTGAAGAACCTTGAAGACGAGCTGAACTGCACGCTGTTAATCCGCGACGGTCGGCGGCTTTTATTGACCGATACCGGACAGGTTGTTTTTGAGCGCGGTCTGGCGATTTTGGCCGAGTTTCGCCAGCTTGAAGCCGAACTTAGCGACATTAACCATCTGAACAAAGGGCTATTGCGCCTTGGTATCCCGCCAATGGTCGGTATGTTGATGGCAGGTCCCATCAGCCTGTTTCGCCAGCGTTATCCCGGCGTTGAGCTTAAAATATCGGAGTTTGGTGGCTTAACCGTCCAACAGGCAGTCATGAGCGGTGATTTGGATGTTGCCATGACGGCCCTTCCGGTCGAGGAAGAGAGTGGACTGGCAACCTTACCGCTTTTCAGTCATCCGCTCTGCGTGCTGGTCCCCCGCTCCGGTCAGTGGACAACGTGTGAGTCCATTTCCCCCGAAGCGTTAGCGGAGCACCCGCTGCTGATCTATAACGAAGATTTCGCCTTGAGTCGCCAGCTGCTTGAACTGTTTAGCCAGCACAACGTCAAGCCGCGCATCGCGGTACGCAGCGGGCAGTGGGATTTTCTGGCGGCCATGGTACAAGCCGGAGTCGGGATTGCCATTTTACCGGAGCCAATTTGCCAACGACTGGATAAACAGACGCTGCGCTGGATCCCGCTGGAGAGCGATTTACGCTGGCAACTGGGCATGATTTGGCGTGAAGGCGTGTATCTGTCGCACAGCGCTCAGGCGTGGCTGACATGCTGCGAAGGGTTTTGGTTAACGCAAGAATCGTAAGTGCCGGATGCGGCGTAAACGCCTTACCCGGCCTACAATTCGATTCCGTAGGCCTGATAAGCGTAGCGCATCCGGCACAACCGTTTATTGGTTCTCGATCAGCAACGCTTCCAGCAAGTCCAGATCGTGCAACAGTTTCTGCAGCGTTTCATTGCTGATTTCGCGCGTGGCGCGCAGGTGATAAAGCTCTGCACGTTCTGAACGCAATGCCGCCAGGCGGAAACGTCGCTCGAGGTTCTCTTCCTGTAATGAGCTTTCCACATCGTTACGTCCATCGACGCGACGGCGCAGGTTACCGATTACACGAGAGCTCACTTCGGTCAGCAGTTGATTATCAATATTCTCTTCGCTGTCCGCCGCCAGACGCTCTTCCATTTTCTGGATAGCAACAATCGCGACTTCCGCCGTCGCAGCGCGGGCTATCCGCTCTTCTTTCAGTTGCTGCGAGTGATCTGCCACTTCCAGGTGTTGCAGCAGAATCGGTAGCATCACTACACCGACAAACAGAGAGAACAGGATCACGCCCGCGGCAAGGAATACTAGCTCGTAGCGCGCCGGGAAGCCGCTACCATCCGGCAACAGCAGCGGGATAGAGAGCACACCAGCAAGCGTAATCGCCCCGCGAACCCCCGCAAAGGAGGCGATCAGGATTTCACGCGTTGTCCATGAGCCAAACTCCATCGGCTTTTTCTTCAGGAAGCGCAGACTGAATTTTTTCATCGTCCACAGCCAGCCAAAACGCACCAGCATCAGCGCTACGTAAATCAGCACGATATCGGTAAACAGCATCCAGGTTTCAACGTTCGGATCGGCTTCTGCCGCCACCAGAGAAGACTCCAGAATCCCCGGTAATTGCAGCCCTAACAGCAGGAAGACCATGCCGTTAAAGACGAACTCCAGCATTGCCCAGGTGCTGTTAGCACGTAAGCGCATCGCCAATGGCGCACGACGCATTACGCCTGAACGGGTTATCGTCATCCCGGCTGCGACCGCCGCGAGGATCCCGGAAACACCAATGTGTTCGGCAATCAGGTAAGAAGCAAACGGCAGCAGGAACAGCAGAACAATTTGCGTTGCCGGCTCATCGCCGCCCCAGCGGCTAAGAAAGCGCAGAGAGCGTCCATACAACCAGCTGACGACAAAACCCGCCAGGATGCCGCCAATCGCTACCTTAAAGAACTCAACCGTCGCACCACCAACGGTAAACACCATCGTTCCCATTGCCACGGCCACAGCAAATTTCAGCGATACCAGGCCAGACGCATCGTTCATCAACGCTTCGCCCTGCAGGATGCCCATGATTTTCTTCGGTATACGCCCCTCGCCTACAATGCCAGAAAGGGCAACGGCATCGGTTGGCGATAACACTGCGGCCAGCGCAAAAGCGGGGATCAGCGGAATCCCCGGGACCAGCCAATAAATCATAAAACCAATGCCGACCACCGTAACCAGTACGAGCGCCAGTGCCAGACCGAAGATCTCTCGTCCGTGCTCCAGAAACTCACGCGTTGGCGTCTTCCAGCCATCGGCAAACAGCAGCGGCGGGATGAACAGCACCAAAAACAGCTCAGGATCGAATTCCACATGCAAACCAAACGTCGGCCACGCCAGCAAGGCGCCGATGGCGATCTGCATAAGGGGTAAAGGGAGTTGGAAGGGCAATACGCGAGTAAATACCCCCGACAGCGAGACCACAAGGGTCATGATGAGTATGGTGAAAAAGATTTCCATGCGTTCCCTGTTTGCGATGTTTCTTATGATTAGTGGTGAGAGGCGTCGTGCCTCAATTCTATCTACTCGAGAGTAACGCAAAAGACAACGAGTGTGTTCTGAAAATAAAAACGGGCGGCAAAAGCCACCCGTTTTCAGGATCAAGAGCGTATCGGAATTAAATAGCCCAACCGCCTGCATAGAATGCAACCAGCGCCACGGCAATCACCACCGTTCCGATATTCAGTTTTCGCCATTCGCCGGAAACAATACGGCCAATAACCAGAGTGGCAAAACCGATCATAATGCCGGTCACGATATTACAGGTCAGCACGATAAAGACTGCGGTAATCAGTCCCGCCATCGCGTCGACGAAGTCGGTAAAGTCGATTTTCGCCACATTGCTCAGCATCAGCAAACCAACATACATCAGCGCCGGTGCCGTTGCGTAAGCAGGAACAAGGTAAGAGAGCGGAGAAAGGAACAGGATCAGCAGGAACAGAACACCTACGGTGATCGCCGTCAGACCGGTTTTACCCCCTGCCGCGGTACCCGCTGCAGATTCAATGTAAACCGCCGCCGGAGCAGCGCCCACCAGACCAGAGAACACACTGCTCAGGGAGTCAGTCGTTAACGCTTTGCCGCCATCGATAATCTGACCGTCTTTATCCAGCAGATTCGCCTGGCCCGCAACAGCGCGGATGGTTCCGGTCGCATCGAAGACGGCGGTCATGACCAGCGCCAGCACGCTCGGCAGAACGACAGGATTCAGTGCGCCCATAATGTCCAGGCTGCCGATCAGCGAGTTGCCGTTTTCGTCGCTCAGAGACGGCATGGCAAAAATACCGGAGAAATGCACGGCCGGATCGAAAATCAGGCCAACAACGGAAATACCGATAATAGTCAGCAGGATGCCACCCGGTACTTTCAGTTTTTCGAGGCCGATAATCACCGCCAGACCAATCAGCGACATAATGACCGGGAAGGTGTCGAAGTCACCCAGCGCAACCGGCAGGCCATCCAACGGGTTCTTAATGACCAGACCAACGCCGTTTGCCGCAATCAGCAGCAGGAACAGGCCGATACCAATACCCGTACCGTGCGCAACGCCCTGTGGCAGATTGCGCAGGATCCAGCTACGAATACCTGTCGCGGAAATGATGGTAAACAGAACACCCATCAGAAACACCGCGCCCAACGCAACAGGCACGCTAATATGCTGCCCCAGCACCAGGCTGAATGCGGTAAACGCCGTCAAAGAAATGGCGCAACCAATCGCCAGCGGCAGGTTTGCCCACAGGCCCATCACAATAGAGCCGACACCGGCTACCAGGCAGGTTGCCACAAATACAGCGGCTGGCGGGAAACCGGCTTTACCCAGCATTCCTGGAACCACGATAACAGAGTAGACCATCGCCAGAAACGTCGTTAATCCGGCAACGACTTCCTGTCGAACGGTACTGCCACGGTGCGAAATTTTAAACCAGGCGTCGAGTGAACCGCCGGTACGCGCTGAAGGCGTAGACATAGAAAACATCCCCTGAGAGTTTATTTTTCGTCATTATGCGTGCTGGACAATCCACTGCCTGCTTAACGTTTTCTCCCTGTGCCAGGTTTGCGTCAGTAGGGGTGTCGCAAAAAAGCAAACGTTTAGCTCCGCGCATAAAAACGGGTGGTAAAAAAAAGCAAACGATTATCTAGCGATCATGTACTGGTTTTCAACTGAACTTTGCCGCTTTTTACTCATTTCTTCTTATAACGCACAAGAAATAGCCAGTCGATGCGCAAACGTTATCGTCAATGCGCAATCTGGCAACAAATTTCGCGCAGTTATTACAACCCCAGCGGTAATCTTTCACGTTAATTCGCGCAAAAAAACGAATGAAGATGCGGAAAATTTTTCGGCTAAAAAACCATCAATCGACTGGCAAATAGACGGGGGTGGCATACACTTACCTTATCGACACAAGCCGGAACCTCCCCTAATGTGCTCGACTGAGGGGTGTTGATGTCGGGGGAAACCCTCCCGTGAACCAGCGGGATAGAGTGAAAGACGAAGACCGGAACCAAACTAAAGCGCCCTCTGTGGCGCTTTAGTTTTATACCCGTATTTAAACCCATCAATCATCTTCCAGCAGGCGCGCCCCGGTCCCCTGCTCACCAAGCTGGTCGCCTGGGTTACGCAACGGGCAATCACTACGCGACAAACAACCGCAACCAATGCATCCATCCAGTTCATCACGCAACGCCACCAGGGTATGAATACGCCGGTCCAGTTCTTCACGCCATTGCGACGAGAGCTGTTTCCACTCTTTGGCGCTGAGCGAATGTCCTTCGGGTAATACCCCTAGCGCGTCGCCAATCGTCGCCAGTGGTATACCGATACGCTGGGCAATCTTGATAATCGCGACATAACGCAACACATCACGTTTGTATCGACGCTGATTGCCGCTGTTGCGCATGCTGCTGATTAACCCTTTGCTTTCATAGAAGTGCAGAGTTGATACCGCGACACCGCTACGTTTTGCGACTTCACCTGGCGTGAGCAGCGCTTTTATCCGGGGTAATTTCTTTTCCATAAATCGCTTTACCTCAAGTTAACTTGAGGAATTATACTCGCCCACAGACAAAACGACGAATCGAATACTGAGAAAGAGGCAGCCCTATGTCCCATCAGCAGATAATTCAGACCCTTATTGAATGGATTGATGAACATATCGATCAACCGCTGAACATTGAGGCGGTGGCGAAAAAATCAGGTTACTCGAAGTGGTATTTACAGAGGATGTTCCGCACGGTGATGCGTCAGACGTTGGGTGACTATATCCGCCAGCGCCGACTTTTGTTAGCCGCCGTGGAACTACGGACGACCGAACGACCTATTTTCGATATTGCGATGGATCTCGGCTATGTGTCGCAACAAACGTTCTCACGCGTGTTCCGCCGCGAGTTTGATCGTACACCCAGCGACTACCGTCATCGCCTGTAGGATTATTGCCCGCTCTGCGTCAGTATGGCGGGCGAGCGCTGTAGCCAGAGCATAAACTCCTGCGGCGGTAACGCTTTCGCAAAATACCACCCCTGACAATACTGAACGCCACGTTCAAGCAGCCATTCCATTTGATCTGCCGTTTCCACCCCTTCAGCAATTGTCTTCAGATGTAAGCTTTGCGCCATTTCGATGATATGTTCGGCAATCAGGTGGCTGGTACTGTTGGTCGCCAGCGTACTAATAAAAGATTTATCAATCTTCAGGATATCCACGTTCAGTGCCGCCAGATTGTGCAGATTGGAATATCCCGTCCCAAAATCATCAAATGCCACTTCATAACCGGCCTGACGGAATGCCTGGATTACCGGAGTCATTTTATGCACATCAATAAATCCACGCTCCGTCACTTCGACCTTAATTTGCTGGGCAGCGACTGAGTAATCACGCGCTTTCTCAGCGATCAGGGCAATCAGTCGGGATGAATGGAAATCAGAAGCTGAGAGGTTAATTGAGATATAAATCTGGGGATGCGCTGAAAGAAAATACCCTAAATCATTGAACACTTCTTCGACCACGTAATCCGTGATACTTTCAATCATGCCTTCTTTTTCAGCCAGCGGAATAAATTCCGTCGGGCTCATGACCTCGCCTTTGCAACCTGGCCAACGCATCAGCGCCTCGGCCCCCACACATTGACCATTCTTGATATCGATGATCGGCTGGTAATGCAGGCGTAGCTGGCGTTTTTCCAGCGCACGCCTTAACAAACGACGAGGGGAATGGTACTGCTGGCGTGTACGCCACCACATCAACAACATCAGAATGCTGCAGATCACCCCAAAGGGGATCGTGAGTGCGGCTTCGTGATAGAAATTTTGATGGACGCGATCGCGGGTCGTCGAAACAATAATCGCGATCGGGCGCTTCTCAGAACGAACGATGGTATAGAACCGATCGTCCAGTTGGAAGGTAGAGGCTTTACCGCGTACCAGCGGCAGAAATTGCTTAACATGCGCCTGATTGCTGGCGGAGAAGAAAGTATCCGTTATCGTGTCATAGACGCCCCACAATAGGCCAGGGTCATCTGACATGACTTCGCTGTAAGATAATGGGTTAATGACAACGACGTAGTTTCCTCTTTGCATATACGTCATGTTGTAGCCAGAGAAAAAAGGCGTATCGCGATAGTAATAGATCGAAACGTCCGGCGTACGTTTATAGTCAGCGGTTGGCATAATATAGGGAACTGACGGTGCCATCGACGTAGAGCACAAAAAACGATCATCTTGTGCATAAATTAGCTCGCTGATATATAAACGCCCGCGAATAATATTCAGCATACTTTTCTGATGGGCAGGGGTACACATCTTACCCTGATACAGCTGAGCCATATCACGCGCTAAATCAGCTTGCTGGATCACCAGTTCCGTTTTATTTAACACCAGTTGAGCAAATGAGTGGAGTTGAGTGCGGGTTTCGGACGTCGCCCGGATATGAGCAAACCATAGCGCCAGCACCACGGGGAGCAATACCACCGTGAGCGTGCCGAGGAGCTTCAGCATCTTGCTTTGCGCACTGAGATTCATGTCAGCCCTATTTCCCTGTTTCGTATATGCCAGTACCCATCAAGGCAGGATGCTATAAACACCAACTGGTTAAGTTGCATGAATCTATCAACATTATCAACAGACGTCTCTATGTAAAAGTCTGATAATAGTGGATGATGATATTATTTTCCCGTAAGGCAAACTTAAAGTTACGCTTATTTTGCAACATCATTATCAAGAAAGAGTAATGTTTTACACGCGTTATACTGGCGGCACGTATAAAACACATTAACTTTTTTAACGATTAATTTCGGATAAAGAAAACAAGTAACATGAATGCATCTTACATAACGCATAATTTATTATTCGTTTATGAATCAAGATAACCATACAATTAACATGGATAAAAACCAGCAAAAATAACGTCAGATACTGGTGAACAAACGAGCAGATGTGATATAGTTCACAGAAATAATGTAACAGAAAAATTGTTTCATTCATGTTATTGCCCGTCGATAGCCAGAGTACCACACCCTCTGTGAATAACCCCGCGCTGTCCTGGGCATCAAGACTTTCTGAGGACGTTTTTCATGGCAACAATAACAACTGGCGTAGTTCTTCTGCGGTGGCAACTGCTCAGCGCAGTACTGATGTTTTTAGCCAGTACGCTCAATATTCGTTTTCGTAAATCAGATTATGTTGGACTGGCCGTTATCAGCAGCAGTTTAGGGCTTGTTTTTGCCTGCTGGTTTGCAACCGGATTACTCGGTATCACCCTGGTAGATGTATCCACTATCTGGAATAACATCGAATCTGTGATGCTCGACGTGATGAGCCATACTCCGCCAGACTGGCCGATGGTGTTGAATTGATAACAGCAGTGTGTCCGACCAGATTATACCCGGTCGGACACGGTTTTAAGCGATAACGATTTTACTGACGTTCCGGTAACCGCTTACCACTCCATCCGGAACCCTGCGTTCACCTGCCAGTTCATATCAATGTCGCCTCCAGCCGATCTTTCCAGGTCAATGTACAGTCGGGAATTATTGTTCTGAGTAAGATGAATATTGGTTCCAATACCGTAGTTAATCCACGAGTCGCTACCTCCCTCACGGACCGTCATGGACGCGTCTTTACCCCACACAGTGACATCACGATCGCCGGCAAACTCATGCAGCAGATCCAGCTTCACATAAATGTCGCTATCCGGGCGTTCCTCAAAGCGATAACCTCCCCGCAATCCGACACGACCAATCACGCTGTCGATATCATTCTGACGTACCCGTAGCCCACTGCTGGTGGTATAACGCGCTTCATCCAATCGGGTATACACGAGTTGCGCTTGCGGTTCGATGAAAGAGGATTCTCCCAGACTAAACTCACGGCCGTATTCTGCGCTGGCGCTAATTGACCACGTGCTGCTATCCGCCCCCCCCATATTGCCGTACACATTTCGGTAGTTAAAATCACTCTCATGGCGGCTATATTTCAGAACCAGATCCAGGTAGTCCTGTTTCTCCGGACGGTTCCATGCAGCATAAAGTGAACCACCGTAGCTCTTGTTATCGCCCGTGCCATAAGTAAAGTCAGCGTTACCTCTCATGTAATGCGCCGCAATGCCTCGCGTCCAGACTGATTGTTCACCCTCTACCTTATTGTCATAACCAAGTTGCCAGAAGCTATACAGGTTTTTGAAGTAGCTGCCATTATCGCTTTCCATTTCACCGCCTTTATAGCGTATCCACAGACCATTTTGCTGTTGGTTCTGGCGTAATTCCCCTAAACGCTTATTCAGGCTGTCGATTTCGAGACGGGCGGTGGCCGCCGCGTAGTTTAACCCGGCATTGGCAATCGCGGTGTTGCTACCCGCACTGGCTTTCGTTGAAATCCCCGTAATATACCAGTTTGTGCCATACTGGCTTGCCGGATCGCCTTCCCGAATATCAGAGCGCAGTAGCGGTTTATAGTCATATACATACTCGTTAGTGATATCGATTTTATCGTACGCTTCAAACATCACATTGCTGGCGGCATCGGCAACCCAGATATCTTCTTGTAGATTGCTGAGCTTATTAATATTTAACGCCTCAATGGCATGAGTTCCCCCCGTGCTACTCTTAACGACTTCGATAAAGTCGCTACCATTACGCCGCTGCTCATCTGTTTTATTTGTATTTACATCAATCAGGAAAATACCGTTGTTGCCTTTCAGATCGTGAATCTTCACGGTTTCGTTGATGCTCTGATTAGTATGCAGGTTAAAACCATGCAGGTTTATCGTCCCGCCGTCTTGCAAGGTGATAGCACTGATCTGAGCGTCTTTACCATCTGGGATCCAGTGGGCATTATTCATCAACGTCAGATTCAAATCTCCCGCCCATTTATTACTGTCGATGTCCAGAACATTCGCTTCGTGCCCATGCCAAAATGATTCTGCACCATTTAGCGTAATATTCATCTGGCTGGTATGAGCATATATTTTATCGCCAAAGTCGATATTCCCCAACAAATTGACCTTATACTCACCTGACTGATTAATATTAACGACGCCACCATCTTTAGCACTAACCGCATCACTTTTTGATGAACCATCAGGATAACCGCTGTTGTTTTCCAGCAGTTCTCTGAAATTACTGGCATAAGTATTAATGTAAATGTTACCACCGTTTGCCGTAATAGTTGAACCTACTCCACGTGCATAGATTCCATTATTTGCCAGCGTAGCATCTTCTCCATCGTTGGTGTGTTCAACCTCTGAACGAACATACACATTGCCGTTTACAGTGATATCCGCACCGCTTCCCGCATACAACGCAGTATTATTATGGGTATACTTAGAGCCAATTAAGAAAGTATTTTTCAGGCTAAAGTTATCAACTTTGACGTTGGTGCCCTGACCTTCGGCGGATAAGCCAAAAAAGGCCAGCCCGGCGCGGTGTTCCTGTTGCGTAGTTCCACTGATATTAACGTTGTAATTACCAATTTGATACTCTCCCGCCTGGTCTTTGGTGATACTGCCAATCTTCACCTCAAGGCCATTACCTTCACCTCGCACAGGGTTATCAATATTTACCGTGATATCATAGTTTTTATCATCAGCAATCGTATCCCGAATGATGATCCCTTCCTGACCACCATTAACATCTATATAATTCAGTTCATAGTTTTTTGCACTCGCAAATCCAGCGCAAACCAACTGCGCTGCGGTAAATGATAGTGCAAAGGGTATTATTGCTTTAGGGTTTATCTTCCTTTGATACATAGTAAGCTCCATAACAAATAGTTTATCAAATCACTTATTAACACCCCACCAATAAAAAGCAGCAAATAATAAATGAATTTTCATCAATGAAGAATTGATAAGCTAAAAGCATTATTTAAAGCCATGTATTAATTTGTCAATATCTACCATGCAGTAAAATACAATTTTTCCATTAAATTAATTGAATATTACTTTCCAGAGAACTATTTCAAGCAGAAAAATCAAACATACGACATATATTCATTAGTTATTTTCGTCATCTTCACAGTTATTATTCGGTAATACCTACATTAATTTTCATTCCCCGTAACCAACAATAAATATTACCGAATATTAGCGTGAATCAGTTCGTATAAAATGAATGATAAAGCTGCGATGATAAACCAGAAAATACCGAATAATTAATTCTGAATAAGAGATGTAAAAAAACCCCGTCGCAACGAGGTTTTCATCAGTACGAACGTTAATACGTTCGGCTATCTTAAAACGGAATATCGTCGTCGAAGTCCATCGGCGGTTCGTTAGACGGCGCTGCCGGAGCGGACTGCTGCGGACGAGACTGTGCGCCGCCGCTGAACTGGTTGCCGCCCTGCGGCTGCTGAGGCTGACCCCAACCACCCTGCTGCTGACCACCACCTGCCGGCGCGCCGCCGCCCTGACGACCACCCAGCATTTGCATGGTGCCGCCAACGTTAACAACGACTTCAGTGGTGTATTTTTCTACGCCGGATTGATCGGTCCATTTGCGGGTACGCAGTTGGCCTTCAATATAGACCTGAGAACCTTTACGCAGATATTCGCTGGCGACTTCCGCCAGTTTGCCAAACAGCACAACACGGTGCCATTCAGTCTGCTCTTTCATTTCGCCGGTCGCTTTATCACGCCAGGATTCGGAAGTAGCCAGCGTAATGTTGGCAACTGCGCCACCATTCGGCATATAGCGTACTTCCGGGTCCTGGCCCAGATTACCGACGAGAATCACCTTGTTTACGCCTCTGCTGGCCATGATCGTGTCTCCTGAAAAACGTTACTGAATAAGTGTAAGCGCGGGATTGTAGCATTTCCAATAGCGCTTTTACTACGTTGCGAAGTTGATTCCAGTAAACAACCTCCGCCAGACATTGTTGCACAGGAACATGCGTTTTGCATTCCAATACTGTATATCCATTCAGGTCAGGTTGTGTCATAATTAACCGTTTGTGATCGCCGGTAGCACCATGCAGCCAGGCAAAAAAGCGTTTAATCCGGGAAAGATGAATGGATAAGATCGAAGTTCGGGGCGCCCGCACCCATAATCTCAAAAACATCAACCTCGTCATCCCGCGCGACAAGCTGATTGTCGTCACCGGGCTTTCGGGCTCAGGCAAATCTTCGCTCGCTTTCGACACCCTATATGCCGAAGGGCAGCGTCGTTACGTTGAATCCCTTTCCGCGTACGCACGTCAGTTTCTGTCGCTGATGGAAAAACCGGACGTCGACCACATTGAGGGGCTCTCTCCTGCCATCTCAATTGAACAAAAATCGACGTCGCATAACCCGCGATCCACGGTAGGTACGATTACCGAAATTCACGACTATCTGCGTCTGCTGTTTGCCCGCGTTGGCGAGCCGCGCTGCCCGGATCACGACGTTCCCCTGGCAGCGCAGACCGTTAGCCAGATGGTGGACAACGTGCTGTCGCAGCCGGAAGGCAAACGTCTGATGCTGCTGGCGCCGGTAATTAAGGAGCGTAAAGGCGAGCACACCAAAACGCTGGAAAACCTGGCGGGCCAGGGCTATATCCGCGCCCGTATCGACGGCGAAGTGTGTGACCTTTCCGATCCGCCCAAGCTTGAGCTGCAAAAGAAACACACCATCGAAGTGGTGATTGACCGCTTTAAAGTCCGTGACGATCTCACCCAACGACTGGCTGAATCCTTTGAAACCGCGCTGGAACTGTCCGGTGGTACGGCGGTGGTCGCCGATATGGACGACCCGAAAGCGGAAGAGCTGCTGTTCTCCGCCAACTTCGCCTGCCCTATCTGCGGCTATAGCATGCGCGAACTGGAACCCCGCCTGTTCTCGTTCAACAACCCGGCAGGTGCATGCCCAACCTGTGATGGTCTCGGCGTGCAGCAGTATTTCGATCCTGACCGGGTGATTCAAAACCCGGAACTGTCGCTGGCCGGTGGCGCCATCCGCGGTTGGGATCGCCGTAACTTCTATTATTTCCAGATGCTTAAGTCGCTGGCGGAACACTATAAGTTCGATGTCGAAGCCCCGTGGGCCAGCCTGAACCCTACTGTGCATAAAGTGGTGCTGTACGGTTCGGGTAAAGAAAATATCGAATTCAAATACATGAACGATCGCGGCGATACGTCCGTACGTCGTCACCCGTTTGAAGGTGTGCTGCACAATATGGAGCGCCGTTATAAAGAGACGGAATCCAGTGCGGTACGCGAAGAATTAGCCAAATTCATCAGTAACCGACCGTGCGCCAGCTGTGAAGGGACGCGTTTACGCCGGGAAGCCCGCCACGTATTTGTCGAAAATACGCCACTGCCCGCGATTTCCGACATGAGCATCGGTCATGCGATGGATTTCTTCAACAACCTGAAGCTTGCAGGTCAGCGGGCGAAGATTGCGGAGAAAATCCTTAAAGAGATTGGCGATCGTCTGAAGTTCCTGGTCAACGTCGGCCTCAACTACCTGACGCTGTCGCGTTCAGCGGAAACGCTCTCCGGCGGCGAAGCTCAGCGTATTCGCCTGGCAAGCCAGATCGGCGCGGGTCTGGTCGGTGTAATGTACGTGCTGGATGAACCGTCTATCGGTCTGCATCAGCGCGATAACGAACGTCTGCTGGGTACGCTTATCCACCTGCGTAACCTGGGTAATACCGTGATTGTGGTCGAGCACGATGAAGATGCGATTCGCGCCGCTGACCACGTTATCGACATCGGCCCCGGCGCGGGCGTTCACGGCGGCCAGGTGGTTGCTGAAGGAACGCTAAAAGATATCATGGCGGTGCCTGAGTCGCTAACCGGCCAGTACATGAGCGGTAAGCGCAAAATTGAAGTACCGAAACAGCGCGTGGCGGCTGACCCGGAAAAAGTGCTGAAGCTCACCGGCGCACGCGGTAACAACCTGAAAGATGTCACTCTGACGCTGCCGGTTGGTTTATTTACCTGCATTACCGGGGTTTCCGGCTCAGGTAAATCGACGCTGATCAACGATACGCTGTTCCCAATTGCGCAGACGGCGCTGAACGGTGCGACGCTGGCGGAACCTGCGCCGTATCGCGATGTTCAGGGTCTGGAACATTTCGACAAAGTCATCGATATTGACCAAAGCCCGATTGGCCGTACGCCGCGCTCTAACCCGGCAACCTACACCGGCGTGTTTACGCCAGTGCGCGAACTGTTTGCCGGCGTGCCGGAGTCACGTGCGCGCGGTTACACGCCAGGCCGTTTCAGCTTTAACGTCCGTGGTGGACGCTGTGAAGCCTGTCAGGGCGACGGCGTGATCAAAGTCGAAATGCATTTCCTGCCGGATATCTACGTGCCGTGCGATCAGTGCAAAGGTAAGCGCTATAACCGCGAAACGCTGGAGATTAAGTACAAGGGCAAGACTATCCACGAAGTGCTGGATATGACGATTGAAGAAGCCCGTGAGTTCTTCGATGCCGTTCCGGCGCTGGCGCGTAAGCTGCAAACGCTGATGGACGTTGGCCTGACGTACATCCGACTGGGTCAGTCCGCAACGACCCTCTCTGGCGGTGAGGCGCAGCGCGTGAAGCTGGCGCGTGAGTTGTCAAAACGCGGTACCGGGCAAACGCTGTATATTCTCGATGAGCCGACCACCGGTCTGCATTTTGCGGATATTCAGCAACTGCTGGACGTGCTGCATCAGCTCCGGGATCAGGGCAACACCATCGTGGTGATTGAGCACAATCTGGACGTGATTAAAACCGCAGACTGGATTGTCGATCTCGGTCCGGAAGGCGGCAGCGGCGGCGGGGAAATTTTAGTCTCCGGCACACCGGAGACGGTCGCTGAATGTGAAGCCTCACACACGGCACGTTTCCTCAAGCCGCTGTTGTAATCCTGCCCTTATCAGGCCTACGGGCACATACCCTGTAGGCCGGATAAATCGCTGGCGACGCCATCCGGCAAAACGGATCAAGGCTGCACCAGCAACCTGCGTTTATCTTCCGGCAAGGTGTTTATGGCCTGCTGGTAAGACGCGTCCACCAGATAATAAATCTGTGAACCCGGCAGCGAGCCGTCAAGATACACCGTGCTCCAGTGCGCTTTATTGAGATGGCGGCTGGGTCGCACGTCTTTATGTTGCTGACGCAGCAATTCTGCCAGTTCAGGGCTGGTTTTCAGAGAGACCGCCGGGCGACCTTCGACCTCTTTGACCATGGCAAAAAGTACATCTTCAACTTTGATTTGCGTGGCTTTCCAGTCACTATGCACGCTCTGCTCCGCACCCGTTTTTGCCATGCAGTATTGCAGCAACTCCGAATTCGTCATCTTTATTCCCCTTACCAGCATATTGCCTAATGAGAACATCTTTTATTCAGTGTGCAGCAAGTCCGCAAAAGGTAAAAGCCAGCAGCGTAAATTTGTTTAAAAAAGCAGCATTTCGTATTCTCAATACTCCGAGTTGACGATCACCTCTTCACCAAACGCGCCAGCCTGCGGCAGGGGTTTATAGGTAGAGTTAGAGGCGCGTAAAATACGGATACCGCGGATTCCTACGTCGCGAGCGGCGGTGATGTCATTGTCGGAGTCACCGTAGAACATGCGGATGCTTTTATCCTGCAACCACTGCGTTTTGGTGTTCTGACCGGGTTTATCACCGGCAAAAATGACCGGATTCATATTGCCGGCCGGGATGTGAAAGTTATCGGCCAGCGTTTTCGATACCGTTTCGGTCTTCGTCTGACTACGCCCGGTCACGAAAAAGATGCTGTCGCCACGACGCACATGCATATCAATCAACTGGCGCGCCACTTCTTTCGGAATACTGAATTCATCCCAGCCATTGTTCATTTTTTCCCAGAAGGCCGGATTCTTCAGGTAATCCTCACTGTCCGGGGAATACGTTTTTTTTCCGCGCCAGAAGCCCGGGCTGGAAAAGAGAACCGTATCATCGATATCAAAGCCAACGGCCATCGGCGGGCGTCCGGTCAGGCTGTTTTCGATTTGTGCCACGGAGACCCAGTGAATGGGGGCCTGCTCAGCGAGTTTTGCAACGTTGGTGCCCGGATTAAGCTGAGAAGGAGAGGAAACTAACGCCTGAGCGGGCTGATTTAACGTGAACAATAAACAAACGGCACTCAGTGCCAGGGTAAACTTGCGCATATTTTTCCCTAAGTAGTCAGTTAGTTATGATTTTTTATTTAACAACTGGTCAAAAAACTATCTGACCTTACCCCCTGGGGGAAGGGAAAGGAAGGATTTTCTCTGGTTTTGTCCAGGAAAAGGAGCATGATCACACAGGAAAGTACGCCTGATGGCGCTCCGCTTATCAGGCCTACAAACTAAAATCCATGTATCCTTGTAGGACAGATAAGGCGTTTACGCGCCATCCGGCATCACACAAAGCCGATTACATGACGGCGGCAAATGCCTTCGCCACGCGCTGCACATTACCGTGATTCAACCCGGCCACGCACATACGTCCGCTGGCTATCAGGTAAACACCAAACTCATCGCGCAGGCGATCGACCTGAGCGGCGCTGAGCCCGGTATAGCTGAACATACCGCGCTGTTGCAGCAGGTAATCAAAGTTACGGCCCGGGATCTCCGCATTCAATACGTTAACCAGTTCCTGACGCATCGCCAGAATGCGGGTACGCATTGCCTCAACTTCCGCCAGCCAGCTCGCTTTCAGCTCTTCATCCCCCAGTACCGCGGCAACCACCTGCGCACCAAAGTTTGGCGGACTGGAGTAGTTCCGGCGCACCGTCGCTTTTAGCTGCCCCAGAACGCGGCTGGCAGCATCGGCGTCTTCACACACCACAGAAAGCCCGCCAACACGTTCGCCATACAATGAGAAAATTTTGGAGAATGAGTTGCTAACCAGAGTTGGTAAACCAGCACTCGCAATCGCACGGATGGCGTACGCATCATCTTCCATTCCGCCACCAAAACCCTGGTAGGCAATGTCGAGGAACGGGATCAGGTCGCGCGCTTTCAGGATCTCAATCACCGCATCCCACTGTGCTGGTGTTAAATCCGCACCCGTGGGGTTATGGCAGCACGGATGCAGCAGCACAATGCTACGCGCCGGTAAGGTATTCAGCGCTGCCAGCAGATCGTTGAAACGCACGCCATTAGTCGCGTTGTCATACCATGGGTAAGTACTTACTTCGAATCCCGCCCCTTCAAAAATCGCGATGTGGTTTTCCCAGGTCGGATCGCTGACCCACACGCCAGAATCAGGGAAATAGCGCTTCAGGAAGTCTGCGCCAACCTTTAGCGCACCGGAGCCGCCCAGCGTCTGAATGGTTGCCACGCGCTGTTGCTGGAGTACCGGATGCTGCGCCCCAAACAGCAACGGCGCAATAGTATGGCGATACGTGTTCAGACCTTCCATCGGCAGATACAGCGAAGCGCCATGCGGTTTGGTATTGAGTCTGGCTTCCGCTTCCGCTACCGCTTTAAGCTGAGGAATAATCCCATCTTCGTTGTAATACAGGCCAATGCTGAGGTTCACTTTGTCGCTACGTGAATCTTCTTTGAACCGCTCCATGAGCGATAAAATCGGGTCGCCGGCGTAGGCGTCAACTTTTTGAAACACGTGTGGTTCTCCAGGTTTACAGGCAGAGGATATGAACACAATAAACCGGAAGCAGGAGAAGATCGAGAGGATGTTGAGAGGAATATTGCCGGATAGCGGCGTAACCGCCTTATCCGGCACATCATGCGCTTAATCGATATACTTCATCGCCACGCGCGACGTCAGGCGCGTAATAAGTTCGTAAGCACTTACTTTCGTCATTTCAGCAATGCGTTCAACGGGCAGGCCTTCCCCCCACAGGATCACCGAATCGCCAGCTTTATCCTGCGCCTCGGGGCCTAAATCGACGCAGATCATATCCATCGCGACGCGGCCGACGATCGGCACTTCACGGCCATTAACCAGCACCGGCGTCCCGGACGGCGCTGCGCGCGGATAACCGTCGCCGTAGCCCATCGCCACCACACCGAGACGCGTGTCGCGCTCGCTTTGCCAGGTTCCACCATAACCAACCGGCTCGCCCGCTTTGTGCTCACGCACCGCAATCAGGCTGGAGGTCAGCGACATCACCGGCTGACAGCCAAAATCGGCGCCGATAGAGTGGTTTTCCAGCGGCGATACGCCGTACAGAATCAGCCCCGGACGCGCCCAGTCGAAGTGGGACTGGGGCCACAGCAAAATACCGCCCGACGCAGCAATTGAACGCTGTCCAGGTTTTCCCTCGCAAAAGCTATTAAAGATATCGAGCTGTTTTTCCGTCGCGCCGCATTCAGGTTCATCCGCGCGCGCAAAGTGGCTGACGATATTAACCGGCTGGCGCACGTTGTCACATTGCGTTAAACGCTGATAAAACGCTTCGGCCTGCTCAGGGCGCACGCCCAGGCGGTGCATCCCCGTGTCGAGCTTCATCCAGACGGTGACCGGTTCAGCCAGTTCTGCGGCTTCCAGGGCTTCAAGCTGCTCCAGGTTGTGGACGGCAGTATGCAGACGCTGCGCGGAGATCGTCGGCAGATCGGCGGCATCAAAAAATCCCTCCAGCAGCAGGATGGGCTGCGTGATCCCTCCCGCTCGCAGCCGCAGGGCTTCTTCAAGACGAGCGACACCAAAAGCGTCCGCATCGGGGAGCGTTCGCGCAGTCTCTAACAGACCGTGGCCGTAAGCGTTCGCTTTCACGACCGCAACCAGTTTGCTGGCAGGAGCCAGTTCACGCAGACGTTGCAGGTTGTGTCGCAGAGCGCGGCGGTTAATGACTACAGTTGCCGCTTGCATTTGTATTCCTTAGAAATTACTCATCATCATATTGAGGACCGGCATAGTTGTCGAAGCGGGACCACTGTCCGTTAAACGTCAGGCGCACCGTACCGATCGGACCGTTACGCTGCTTACCAATAATAATTTCGGCGATGCCTTTTAAGTCACTGTTTTCGTGATAAACCTCATCACGATAGATAAACATGATTAAGTCGGCATCCTGTTCGATGGAGCCGGATTCACGCAGATCCGAGTTGACCGGACGCTTGTCGGCGCGTTGTTCCAGAGAGCGGTTAAGCTGCGATAGCGCTACCACCGGCACATGCAGTTCTTTTGCTAACGCCTTCAGCGAGCGGGAAATTTCAGCAATTTCCAGCGTACGGTTATCGGAGAGCGACGGTACACGCATCAGCTGCAGGTAGTCGATCATGATAAGTCCGATACCGCCATGTTCACGGGCGATACGACGGGCACGCGAGCGCACTTCCGTTGGCGTCAGGCCGGAAGAATCATCAATATAGATGTTTCGTTTCTCCAGCAAAATACCCATTGTTCCGGAAATTCGCGCCCAGTCTTCATCATCCAGTTGACCGGTACGGATTTTGGTCTGGTCCACGCGCGAAAGCGAGGCCAAAGAACGCATCATGATCTGTTCTGAGGGCATTTCAAGACTGAAGATAAGAACCGGCTTATCCTGCAACATCGCCGCATTTTCGACGAGGTTCATTGCAAATGTCGTTTTACCCATCGACGGACGCGCGGCGACGATAATCAAGTCCGACGGCTGTAGACCCGCGGTCTTTTTGTTGAGGTCGTCATAACCGGTGTTTACGCCGGTGACGCCGTCGTGCGGCTGCTGGAACAACTGCTCGATACGCGCGACGGTGGCGTCGAGCACATCGGTGATGTTTTTCGGGCCTTCGTCTTTGTTGGCACGGCTTTCAGCGATTTTAAAGACGCGGGATTCCGCAAGATCCAGCAGGTCTTCACTGGAGCGCCCTTGTGGATCGAAACCAGCTTCTGCAATTTCATGGGCCACCGAAATCATGTCACGAACAACGGCGCGTTCGCGGACGATATCCGCATAAGCACTAATGTTCGCCGCACTTGGCGTGTTTTTAGATAACTCAGCCAGGTAAGCAAAGCCGCCGACGCTGTCCAGTTGTCCCTGAACCTCCAGCGATTCTGCGAGTGTGATCAGGTCGATAGGTTTTCCCATCTCCTGCAGTCGATGCATTTCCGTGAAGATGTGCCGGTGCGGTCGGGTATAGAAATCTTCCGCCACCACGCGCTCGGCCACATCGTCCCAGCGTTCGTTATCCAGCATTAAACCGCCCAACACCGACTGTTCCGCTTCAATCGAGTGCGGCGGTACTTTCAGCCCGGCGACCTGGGGATCGCGCTCACGAGCATCAGTCTGTTGTTTGTTGAAGGGTTTATTTCCTGCCATAGTGAATGGAGTTACCGAGATAATGATTGGGTCGAAAGATTACCACATTTCTTTTGGAGGAAGCATGGCAACGCGTATTGAATTTCACAAGCATGGTGGTCCTGAAGTGCTTCAGGTCGTCGAGTTTACGCCTGCAGATCCGGCAGAGAACGAAATCCAGGTCGAGAACAAAGCGATTGGCATCAACTATATCGACACTTACATCCGCAGTGGTCTTTATCCACCGCCTTCTCTGCCCAGCGGTCTGGGAACCGAAGCCGCCGGCGTAGTCAGCAAAGTGGGGAGCAAAGTGACGCACATTAAAGCTGGCGATCGCGTGGTGTATGCGCAGTCAGCGCTTGGCGCTTACAGCTCAGTGCATAACGTTCCGGCCGATAAAGCCGCCATCCTACCCAACGCTATCTCATTTGAACAAGCCGCAGCCTCATTCCTGAAAGGGTTAACCGTTTTTTATCTGCTGCGTAAAACCTATGAAATTCAGCCTGATGAGCCGTTTTTGTTCCATGCGGCTGCGGGCGGAGTCGGGATGATTGCCTGCCAGTGGGCAAAAGCATTGGGCGCGAAGCTGATTGGTACTGTCGGCAATGCGCAGAAGGCACAAATAGCGCAGCAGGCCGGCGCATGGCAGGTCATTAACTATCGTGAAGAAAGCATAGTTGAGCGAGTGAAAGAGATAACCGGCGGTAAAAAAGTGCGGGTGGTGTATGACTCGGTGGGGAAAGATACCTGGGAAGCCTCGCTGGATTGCCTGCAACGCCGGGGATTGATGGTCAGCTTTGGCAACGCCTCCGGGCCGGTAACCGGCGTTAACTTAGGTATTCTGAATCAGAAAGGCTCCCTGTATGTCACGCGCCCTTCTCTGCAGGGTTACATCACCAACCATCATGAATTAACCGAAGCCAGCAATGAGCTGTTCTCGCTGATTGCCAGCGGGGTGATCAAAGTGGATGTCGCGCCGGGTCAGAAATTTGCGTTAAGTGACGCACAACGGGCCCATGAAGCACTGGAAAGCCGGGCCACGCAGGGATCGAGTTTACTAATCCCATAATGCTTCGACTTCCCCTAAATAATTCAAATTGCAGGAAGGCGGCAATTGAATGAATCCCCAGGAGCTTACTGGAGTAAGTGACTGGGGTGAATGAAAGCAGCCAACACACCTGCGGTTTGAATTATGACGGGGAAGTAAAGAATTAGGGCTTCCCATGGGAAGCCCTTTCTTTTTTTAGTTCGGCTGTATGTAGGGTACAGCTCGATGAATTCGTTAACCACGCAATAGTGACAGATTTGATAATCAATTCCTATTTGGTTCTAAAGGCAATGTTGCAGGTTGTGACGCACCGCTCAATACCTTAGTAAAATCGACGGTTATTGCGCTGATACTGTGGGACTTTTGGCGCTTTTATCGCCTTGATAACCCACACCACGGCAACGGCCAGTAACAGCCAGGGTAACAGTTTAATCATCAACGCAAACATCCCACCGAGGAACATTACTGCCGTCGCCACCATCAGCGCGGCGAGGATGCCCAACAGTGATATGCCAGTGACCATCAGCATGATAAAAAAACCAATCACAAAAAGTAGTTCCAGCATGACGCTCTCCCGAAATGAAATTCTCTCCATTGCATTACAAGAAACATGCCAAAAATAATGTATTGATTTATAAAGAAAACGCCCCGCGACAAAGCGCAGGGCGTGGTGAAATTAACTAACTTTTGGTGAAAACTTAACGCTTGTCTGCCACCAGTTTCAGCGCGTGTTCCAGAACGTTAATATCGGCCCCGGCTTTATGCGCATTTTCACTCAGATAACGACGCCATTGGCGTGCGCCGGGAATTCCCTGGAACAACCCCAGCATGTGGCGGGTCACATGCCCCAGATACGTACCTTTACTCAGCTCCCGCTCAATATAGGGATACATGGCACGCACCACGGCGACAGGGTCTGCATCCGGCGTGGTCGCAGCAAAAATTTCACGGTCGACCGACGCCAGAATCCCCGGGTTTTGATAGGCTTCCCGGCCCACCATTACGCCGTCCATATATTGCAGGTGCGTTTTTGCTTCTTCCAGTGATTTAATTCCGCCGTTAATCGACATCGTCAACTGCGGGAAATCACGCTTCAACTGATAAACACGGTCATAATCCAGCGGTGGGATTTCGCGGTTTTCTTTCGGGCTTAACCCCGACAGCCAGGCCTTGCGGGCGTGGATGATAAACATCTCACATTCGCCGTTACCCGAGACCGTGTTGATGAAGTCACACAGGAATTCGTAGCTGTCCTGGTCATCAATGCCGATACGGGTTTTCACCGTCACCGGAATCGACACCACATCGCGCATCGCCTTCACGCAATCGGCGACCAGTTGCGCATTCCCCATCAGGCAAGCGCCAAACATCCCGTTTTGTACGCGATCGGAAGGGCAGCCGACGTTGAGGTTAATCTCGTCATAACCTCGTGCTTCAGCCAGCTTTGCGCACTGCGCCAGTGCCGCCGGATCACTCCCGCCCAGTTGCAATGCGACCGGATGTTCTTCTTCGCTATACGCCAGGTAATCGCCTTTGCCATGAATAATTGCCCCGGTAGTCACCATCTCCGTATAGAGCAACGTCTGGCGGGACAGCAGGCGCAAAAAGTAGCGGCAGTGTCTGTCCGTCCAGTCGAGCATCGGCGCGATAGAAAAACGATGAGCGGGAAAAGCGGTAGACTGAGATTCAGGCAGCATGGCGAATATTCAAGCATCCGGTTAAAAAAGGGGCGCTACTATAGCATAGACCGTTGCGATAGTGAGCCACATCATCGTGGATAGCGCCCTTCGTTCGCGTGGATTGTCATTTCCGCCCAGGTTTTCCGTCGTGTGGACCAAAAAACTGTGGAGGATGATCAACCCAGCGATCTTCACGCGTGACTGCATAGACCGGATTGAGTGGATAGTAGATGCGGTTATGCTTCTTGTTCGCCTCACCGACGACCAGCAGCCGCACCTCGTCACTGGTGTTGTTGATAAAAGTGTGGCACACACCGGTTCCTGCCGGAAAACCAACGCTGTCGCCGGGTTCCAGCTTCCATAAATAACCATTTATCCAGGCTTCCGGGTACCCTTCCAGCACGTAGATGAACTCTTCTTCATCGCTTTCAGCGTGTGGATAAGAAGTACGCCGACCCGGCGGCAGACGTTCGTGATGGATGCCTAATCGCCCTAACCCCAACCTGCGGGCCAGCGGCGCGCCAATAGAAAAAAGCTCATCGCTGCCTGGATAGGTGGAGTCATCAGGCCCCTCAACTTCACGCCAGTGGCGAATACAATCGGGTCTTTTCATGTTAATTTTCCAGTGTTGCGATGCGTCAGGTATAGCACACAGCGGTGGATCTCGGCGTTTTAAGCAGAACATGATAAAGTAAGGGATTAACCTTCCACGCAAATCGAGGCGCCAAATGGACAAAACCACCACGCAGGAGTTATTGGCTCAAGCTGAAAAACTCTGTGCGCAACGTAACGTGCGGCTCACGCCACAACGCCTCGAAGTGCTGCGCCTGATGAGCCTGCAGGAAGGGGCAATCAGCGCTTACGATCTGCTTGATCTGTTAAGGGAAACCGAACCACAGGCTAAGCCGCCTACCGTCTATCGTGCGCTCGATTTTCTGCTTGAACAAGGTTTTGTGCACAAAGTGGAGTCAACCAACAGCTATGTGCTTTGCCATCTGTTCGATCAGCCAACCCACAGTTCCGCAATGTTCATCTGCGACCGCTGTGGCGTGGTAAAAGAAGAGTGTGCGGAAGGCGTGGAAGATATTATGCATACGCTGGCAGCTAAAATGGGATTTGCTCTGCGCCATAATGTGATTGAAGCCCACGGCCTGTGTCCGGCATGTGTGGAAGTTGAATCATGCCGCCATCCTGGCGAATGCCAGCATGACCATACCATTCAGGTGAAAAAGAAAGTCGGGCGGTAAATAAAAGAGCGTACGTCCTTGTACTCTCAGGAGGGAGGGGTTAATTACCAGCGGTAATCGTTGCGTTTTTCCCAATCTTTAACTTCTTTCTCCGCCTGATCTTTCGCGTACCCGTATCGTTCCTGGACTTTACCAACCAGCTGGTCGCGTTTACCTTCAATGACCGTCATATCATCATCGGTCAGTTTGCCCCATTGCTCTTTCACTTTACCTTTGAACTGTTTCCAGTTACCACTGACTTCGTCTTTATTCATCATCAAGTCCTCATCGTTAGGTTGTGAATAGCGAGAGTGCCGCGCCCGAATACATGCTGTTTTTGCTGGACGTGATAGTAAGTGTAGTCAGGGATTCTGGGTTTTATTTACTATTCGGAATTTTTAACCATAGGCATCAGGCAAACCAGGTGCCATTACGCCAGTGACGTCGCCAGATGAAGGCCAGTGAAAGCCCGCGCAGCGCGAGAAAAACGGTTAACGCCAGCCACAAGCCGTGGTTTCCCAGCAGCGGTAAAGTCAGGAGCGTTAAGGCGAATCCCACTGCGGCAACGGCCATACTGTTGCGCATTTCTGCGGCACGCGTTGCGCCAATAAACATGCCGTCCAGCAGATAACACCACACACCCACCAGCGGCAAAACCACCTGCCAGAAAAGATAGCGATCGGCCAGGTGTTGGATTTGCGGCAGCGAGGTCAGCAGCGCCACAATCTGCTCGCCGAACAGGGCATAAACCATCGAAAACAAGACGGCAACAATACCCGACTGCCGGCAGGCCGCCCGCCAGACATCCAGCAACTGGCTACCATCGCGTGCCCCATAGGCCTGGCCAGAGTGCGCTTCCACGGCATAGGCAAACCCGTCCAGCGCATAGGCAGTGAACGTCAGCAGGGTCATCAGAACGGCATTGACCGCAATGACATCGCTACCGAGGCGAGCCCCGAGTACCGTGATAGCACCAAAGCAGAGTTGCAACAGCAGCGAACGCAGCATGATGTCACGGTTGAGCGCCAGCAAACGGCGGAAGTTGCCACGCCACGCCTGCTTCAGCATTGCCAGCGAAACTCCGCGCAAATGCAGGACTTTGCGTACCATCATCAGACCGATAAGCAGCGTGGCATATTCGGCAATCACCGTCGCCAGTGCTGCACCCTGCACGTTCATATGCAGGCCCATCACCAGCCATAAATCGAGCGCAATGTTGAGAATATTGCCGACAATCAGCAGGATAACCGGCGCACGCGCATATTGTACGCCAAGCAACCAGCCGAGCAGCACCAGATTGGCCAGTGAGGCGGGCGCGCTTAGCCAGCGGATTTCCAGGAAACGCCGGGCTTGTTCCAGTACCGCTTCACTACCCCCGACAATATGCAGCGCTAAATCGATAATCGGCGTGCGAAACAGCGCGATAAGCAGCCCCGCTCCCAGCGCCAGTATCAGCGGTTGTACCAGCGCGCGCGCCAGCGCCTGAGGATTTTTCGCACCGAACGCCTGGGCCGTCAGGCCGGTGGTACTCATGCGTAAAAACAGCAGCAGCATAAAGAGAAAACTGGTCGCTGTTGCGCCGACAGCAACGCCACCCAGGTAGACCGGGCTATCCAAATGACCAATCACTGCGGTATCCACCAGCCCCAGCAGTGGAACAGTGATGTTGGAGAAAATCATCGGTAAGGCAAGGTGCCAGAGTGCTTTATCAGAGGAGGTAAAGAAAGGCATGGAAAAGAGCCTGAAAAGAAATTAACGCGTTTTTGTAGGCCCGATAAGCGTAGCATCATCGGGCAATTTGCCGGAGAGCAGCGTAAACGCCCTTTCCGGCCGACAGGAAATCAGCAGATCATTACAGCCATTCACCGTTACGAATTACGCCGACAGCCAACCCTTCAATGGTGAAGTTTTGCTCGCGCAGATCGACAACGATAGGTTTAAATTCACTGTTTTCCGGCAGAAGTTCAACCTTGTTGCCCTGCTTTTTCAGGCGCTTAACCGTGACTTCATCATCAATACGGGCAACAACAACCTGGCCGTTACGCACGTCCTGCGTTTTATGCACAGCCAGTAAATCGCCATCCATAATCCCGATATCTTTCATCGACATACCGCTGACGCGCAGCAGAAAGTCGGCGTTCGGTTTGAACAGTGATGGGTCAACCTGGTAATGGCCTTCGATGTGCTGCTGTGCCAGAAGTGGCTCACCGGCCGCGACACGACCAACAAGCGGTAAGCCTTCCTCTTCTTCCTGCAGCAGGCGAATACCACGCGATGCGCCAGAAACGATTTCCAGCACACCTTTACGCGCCAGTGCTTTCAGGTGTTCTTCAGCCGCGTTTGGGGAACGGAACCCCAAACGCTGCGCGATCTCCGCACGCGTCGGTGGCATACCTGTCTGGCTGATGTGATCTCTAATGAGATCAAACACCTCTTGCTGCCTGGCCGTTAACGCTTTCATTCCGCCCCCTGGGTGTATATACAGTTATGCTGTGAGTATATACAGCTAAAGGCGAATTTGGAACCGCAAACTGCACAAAAAACAGGAGATTTATGAAGTTGTGGAATCTTTATCGCAAATGCGACCACAACAGGATGCCCCAGGTGATCACAGCGACAAAAATAGAAAGCAATACCGCAGCCGATCCCATATCTTTCGCCCGACCAGAAAGCTCGTGATACTCAGAACCAATTCGGTCGACAACCGCCTCAATGGCGCTATTCAGAATTTCAACGATCATCACCAGCATCACCGAACCAATCAGCAGTACGCGGGTAATCGCGTCAACGTCCAGCCAGCAGGCAATTGCTACCCCCAACAGTACGGCAACGCTTTCCTGACGAAATGCCGCCTCATTGATCCATGCTGCGCGGAAACCTTGCCAGGAATAGCCTGCTGCTTTGATAATCCGAGTGAATCCAGTGGTATTATTGGCCATCAAAAGAACCTTTTTACATTATTAGCGTGAGTATTATTGCATCGTTACCCTGTTTGTTTCAGGGCATAAGCAAAGCTGCGCGAAGTATGACGGGATACCACAGAAATTCACTAAACTTTCTGATATCCTTGCAGCGCATTTGCATTATTAACCAGAGGCTTTACATCGTTTATGTCCGGCTGGCCACGAATTTACTACAAATTACTGAATTTACCATTAAGCATCCTGGTAAAAAGCAAGTCTATCCCGGCGGAACCCGCCCCGGAATTGGGACTCGATACCTCTCGTCCCATTATGTACGTCTTACCGTACAACTCAAAAGCTGACTTGCTGACGCTGCGTGCCCAATGCCTGGTGCACGACCTCCCTGATCCCCTGGAACCGCTGGAGATAGACGGGACTTTGCTGCCGCGCTACGTGTTTATACACGGCGGCCCGCGTGTATTCACCTATTACACGCCAAAAGAAGAGTCCATCAAGTTGTTCCATAACTATCTCGACTTACATCGCAGCAACCCCGATCTGGATGTTCAGATGGTGCCGGTGTCTGTGATGTTTGGCCGTGCTCCTGGGCGCGAGAAAGGCGAAGTCAATCCACCACTGCGCATGCTGAATGGCGTACAGAAATTCTTTGCTGTGTCCTGGCTGGGCCGCGACAGCTTTGTCCGCTTCTCACCTTCCGTCTCCCTGCGTCGCATGGCAGACGAACACGGCACAGATAAAACCATCGCGCAGAAACTGGCACGCGTGGCGCGTATGCACTTTGCCCGCCAGCGCTTAGCGGCGGTTGGCCCTCGCCTTCCTGCCCGCCAGGATCTGTTTAATAAACTGCTGGCCTCAAAAGCCATCGCACGCGCGGTGGAAGATGAAGCACGCAGCAAAAAAATCTCCCATGAAAAAGCGCAGCAAAACGCTATCGCATTGATGGAAGAGATTGCCGCCAACTTCTCCTACGAAATGATCCGCCTGACGGACCGTATTCTGGGCTTTACCTGGAACCGTCTGTATCAGGGGATTAACGTTCATAATGCGGAGCGCGTACGCCAACTGGCGCACGACGGACATGAAATCGTCTATGTGCCGTGCCACCGCAGCCATATGGACTACATGCTGCTGTCGTACGTTCTGTACCATCAGGGACTGGTTCCACCGCATATCGCGGCAGGGATCAACCTGAACTTCTGGCCGGCAGGTCCGATTTTCCGCCGTCTTGGCGCATTCTTTATTCGTCGTACGTTTAAAGGCAATAAGCTCTATTCCACCGTATTCCGCGAATACCTGGGCGAGTTGTTCAGCCGCGGCTATTCGGTTGAGTACTTTGTCGAAGGTGGGCGGTCGCGTACCGGCCGCCTGCTCGACCCGAAAACCGGCACCCTGTCGATGACCATTCAGGCGATGCTGCGCGGCGGTACGCGTCCGATTACCCTCGTACCGATCTACATCGGCTACGAGCACGTAATGGAAGTGGGCACCTACGCCAAAGAGCTGCGTGGCGCGACGAAAGAAAAAGAGAGCCTGCCGCAAATGCTGCGTGGCTTAAGCAAGCTGCGTAATCTGGGTCAGGGCTACGTTAACTTTGGCGAACCAATGCCGCTGATGACTTACCTCAACCAGCATGTGCCGGAGTGGCGTGAATCTATCGATCCTATCGAGTCTATCCGTCCGGCCTGGCTGACGCCGACGGTGAATAACATTGCTGCCGATCTGATGGTGCGCATTAACAACGCAGGCGCGGCCAACGCCATGAACCTGTGTTGTACCGCGCTGTTGGCTTCCCGCCAGCGCTCTTTGACCCGTGAACAGTTAACCGAGCAGCTCGACTGCTACCTGAGCCTGCTGCGCAACGTGCCGTACGCGACGGACTCAACCGTTCCCGCGCAGAGCGCCAGTGAACTGATCGACCACGCCTTGCAGATGAACAAGTTTGAGGTTGAGAAAGACACCATCGGTGACATCATCATTCTGCCGCGCGAGCAGGCGGTACTGATGACCTACTACCGCAACAACATTGCCCACATGCTGGTTCTGCCTTCGTTGATGGCCGCGATTGTGACTCAGCACCGCCGGATTTCACGCGCCGCATTGCAGCAGCATATTGAAGCGCTGTACCCGATGCTGAAAGCCGAGTTGTTCCTGCGTTGGGAGCGTGATGAGCTTGCCGGGGTAATTGACGAGCTGGCCAACGAAATGCAACGTCAGGGTCTGATAACCCTGCAGAACGATGAGCTGCATATCAACCCGGTTCATTCTCGCACGCTGCAGCTGTTGGCTGCGGGCGCGCGTGAAACGCTGCAGCGCTATGCCATTACCTTCTGGCTGCTGAGTGCGAACCCGTCCATCAACCGCAGTACCCTGGAGAAAGAGAGCCGCACCGTGGCACAACGTCTTTCCGTGCTGCACGGTATCAACGCGCCTGAGTTCTTCGATAAAGCCGTGTTCAGCTCCCTGGTGCTGACGCTGCGTGACGAGGGCTACATCAGCGATACCGGTGATGCCGAACCGGAAGAGACGATGAAGATCTATCAGATGCTGGCCGAGCTGGTCACGTCCGATGTGCGTCTGACCATCGAAAGCGCAACGCAGGGCGAGTAAGCATAAAAAAACCGGTCGAAATGACCGGTTTTTATTTTGCAGGCTAAGCCAAACTCAAAGGTGCCAGTAGCTCATCGCCAGCCCTAAGAACAGTACCAGCCCCACATAGTTATTGTTCATAAACGCTTTAAAGCAGGCATCCCGTTCACGATCGACAATCAGTTTCTGCTGATACACAAACAGCGCGCCCGCCACCAGCAGTGACCAGTAATAGCCCAGCCCCAACCCGTTTAACCACCCCACCATCGCCATCAGCGCCAGCACACCGACCTGCAGAATGCCAATAATCAGCTTGTCGTTCTGGCCGAACAGAATGGCGGTCGATTTAATGCCAATCTTCAGATCGTCATCGCGATCAACCATCGCATACTGCGTGTCATACGCCACCGCCCAGAGAATGTTGGCGAGGAACATCAGCCAGCAGCTCAGCGGTACGGACTCGCTCACGGCGGCGAACGCCATGGGAATAGACCAGCCAAACGCCGCCCCCAGCACCACCTGCGGCAGGTGCGTATAGCGTTTCATGAAGGGATAAACCCACGCCAGTGCTAACGCGGCAACGGACAACAAAATCGTCATCGTGTTAAGAGTCAGAACCAGCAGGAAGGCCAGCAGTACCAAGACCACGAACAGCGTTCGGGCCTCTTTCTCCGTGACTGCACCGCTCGGCAGCGGCCGGTTTGCGGTCCGTTTGACGTGACCGTCAAATTTCCTGTCGGCATAATCATTCACCACGCATCCGGCAGCGCGCATCAGCCACACACCGGCGACAAACACCGCCAGTATCCATAATTGCGGTACACCAGGGGTCGCTACCCACAGCGCCCACAGCGTCGGCCAGAGCAGCAGTAAGGCGCCAATTGGCTTATCCGTACGCATCAAGCGGTGAAACGCCAGCAGCTTACTCTGCGTCAGACTCCACTCCATCTTTATCTTCCTCTCAGTACAACGGCGATGCAGGCAAAAAAAGCTCGGTAAGCATCAGCGGCTTACCGCTCAGCCGCAGTCGGGAACGACGCCCCCACAGCGCTGCATCGCGGCCAATCTCAATAAAATCGCGGGTCAATGTCGATGATGTAAACAGATAGCGCCCGAGCGGGGTTTTCCCCAGATTTTGTAAAGCCAGTTCGGGGCCGCACAAGGTGGATTCAGGCACCACGGTCCGCCCGGCAAGCCATGGCTCACCATCCGCGCATAACAGGATTTCCCGCAACCAATAGCGGGATTCTGCCGGCAGCAGCGTCAACTCTTCAGCGACTTCATTTTGCCCAACGAATCCTTCTCGTATCAATGTTACGGTGACCTGTTTTCCCTGCTGCTCAAAACGTTTGGTCATCGAATCTTCCAGTAACAACCAGTCGAGCAATTGAGGGTCAAGCGACGGGATCGCATCAAAATAACGCAGAGCACGCAGTTGCGTTAACGCGGGGTGTGGCATGCCTTACTCTCCGATTCATAACCTGAAGGCATTGTATCGCAGAAAAGGCTTTGCGGGGTGAGCAAACACGATTAAGTGATCGGTAGGGCAACATAAGTGTAACAAGTAGCATCGAAGGATAAAAAAAGGTGCGCCAGGAGACGCACCAGTTGTTGCAAAATCAACAATGTGGGGAGATGGTTACCCCTTGCCTTTTACACTGCTGATAAAGGTGGAACGGGCAGATTTGGATCCCAGACGTTCAGCTTCATCAAGCAGCTTCAGCGCTTTATCAACATCACCTTTCGCCACGGCATCCTTAATCGCCTGGTTAAAATAGTTCTCAGTGTCATTCAGCATCGGCTCGCTTTTCTTCACCGGTTGCGGTGCCGGTGCGGCTACCGCGGCAGCCGGGGCTGCATAGGCCACCGCAGGTGCAGCGGTATTACCCACCGTCACCGGACCCGGGCCAGAGGAGCCAAACAGCGGCCCAACCAGCACGCTGGAGGTGCTGTTAGTTTTCACCTGCAGTTTCACCAGACCATCGGTAGTATGGCGGGCAATCGGGTCCGGAATATCCGGAACAGCATTGCCCACGCCCTTGGCATACGCTTTCGCCGGGTCAAGCAGCGTGGTGGTCTGTTGGAGATCTTTATCAGTAGTAAAGACCAGAACATAAAGCTTCTGCTGTCCCAGCGCTGGCGTCAGACGCATCACCCCTTCCAGGCGATCCGCACTCATCACACCCGGTGCCTGGTAGGTAAAGTAGCTGCTGGGGAAGAACGCAGATGGCGTCATGTTCTGATCAAGAATTAAAACGTTTGGCGCAAATACGCTGGTTTGTTGGTTAACTTCACTGCTCAGCGTCAGGGTCAGTTCACCAATATTGGCCGGTACGCTATAGGCGGCAACCGGGCCGCTAATACCGGCAATGTCCAGACGCTGTCCCGCTGTCGCCAACGGGGTTGACTGGGTTTTCGATTGGTCGACGGGCGTCCAGGCCAGTTGTTGCAACGCAGCCGTCGGAATCGACGGTGCAGCTGCGGTGTCCTGCGGAACGATATTCACATCGGCCAGGCTGATTCCAGGAACGCTGGCAAATAACCCTGCCGATAAACAAAGGGCAACGAGACTTTTCTTCATTTTCATTGTTATCACCTCAGATAGCATGGGTTCAGCGGTGGCCAGGCAATAGCGCGCTAAACCGTAAGTAAGAGGGGCTTACGCCCCTCTTTAGGTCATTACGTCAGGTTAATGCTGGATTACCACCAGATTTCCATCTGGGCACCGAAGGACCACTCGTCGCTATCGCCACGGCTGGTTGTGCTGATACCGGAGTTGGTTGCAGCAGCATATTTAGAGACCTTATCTCCGTTTTTCACGTAGCCCCATTCTTCATCCCATTTGGCATAGGTTGCAAAGACGCGGATTGCCGGACGAGACCAGATGCTGTCGCCTGCCTGCCACTGTTGCGCCAGGGTGATTTTGTATTGGCTGTTGCGATCGCCAGTCTGTTGAGATTTGACGTTGTCGTAGCCGACTTCCATCAGGGTGCTCATGATTGGCGTCCATTTGTACATCGGACGAATACCCACGGTGTACCATTCAGTACCCAGGTCGTTATCCATGTCGATATTCTGATACATACCGACGTACATCAGGTCCCACTTATCGCCCAGAGAGATAGCACCGTGGTCAAGTACGCGCACCAGGCTACCGTTGTTATTGATGTTGTTGTTTACATGATGGATAACGGGATCATTTGGTGTTGCCTGGGTATCGAAGGTTGAACCGTAAGTACCCTGCGAGCCACCTTTACCCTGCGTGGTCATCGCGTCAGTTGCATACTGAACCACAAACTTGTTATAGCCCTTCAGCATGCTCTGAGTATGTTCTGCAGTGAACATCCAGCCATCTTTAGAAGCGCTATCCGCGTAGCTATAACCGTCAGTTTTATTCGCACGACCGTAGTCAACACCCAGTTCCAGCATGCCGTCCGGGTTAATGGCCATCTGCGCTAAACGCATGTCGAATACGTCGTTCGCGGTATCTTTGGATGTGTCGTAGATATTCTGGCTACTGAAGGTGTAAGAACCCCCCGCTTCCTGAGAACGGGTTGCGGCCAGAGACAGCTTACCAAAGCCCAGATCGATGTTTTCAATACCGGCACCAGGACCTGAAATATCCCAGTAGTAGAAGTCGATCATATGGACATCATGACGCTGATAGAAACGTTTACCGGCCCAGATGGTGGAACCCGGCAGCCATTCAATCAGGTTTTTACCCTGCACGTTGGCTTCGCGGAAAGCAGGATCGGTCGCTTCCCAGTCATTCTGCTGTGCAACAGAGTAGGCAACGTTAGTGTCGAAGTAGAAGCTCTTATCGCCTTCTTTCCACACTTCCTGGCCCAGCTTAATTTCGGCATAGGTTTCACATTCGTTACCGAGACGGTATTTACTTTGGGCACCGGTTGCCTGGAAACATTGTTGTTCGCCGCCACTACCTGTCCAGCCGATACCGGAACGAGCATAACCATGGAAATCGACAGCCATTGCCTGAACAGACATAATGCCTGCTGCCACAGCAACCGCCAGAGGAAGTTTGCGCAGAGTAATCATCGTTCTATCTCCTGAGATCATTGCTTTTCTTTAAACGCTTCACCTTGACGGTTTTGCGCTTTTTTTTAATGGGATACCTTAAACGCCCGGCTCTTGATGCAACCGACGACATGCAGTGCCATCCTCACGGAACAGATGGCAACGCTCTGGCGGCAGGCCGATAGCGAATGTGGCACCCTCTTCTACCAACACCACGTCGTTCTGGCGGTAAACCAGGTTCTGACGGATGGCGGGGATCTGGATATGGATTTGTGTTTCGTGACCAAGCTGCTCGACTACCTGTACTTCACCTTCGAGGGTGACATCAGCAATATCGCTGGGCAGCAGATGTTCCGGGCGGATACCCAAAGACATATTGGCGCCGACCTGCACCGCACGGCTTTCCACTGGTAGCCATATTTGCTGGCGGTTAGGCAGCTCAACCTGAACCTGATCGATCGCCGTTGCCGTCACTTTCACCGGCAGGAAGTTCATCTTCGGCGAGCCAATAAACCCGGCAACAAAGCGGTCAGCCGGGTAGTGGTACAGCTCCAGGGGTTTACCTACCTGCGCGACGCGGCCGGCATCCAGCACCACAATTTTGTCGGCCAGGGTCATCGCTTCGACCTGATCGTGGGTGACGTAAATCATCGTGCGGCCAAGACGCTTATGCAGGCGGGAGATTTCAATGCGCATCTGGACGCGCAGTGCGGCATCGAGGTTTGACAGCGGTTCGTCCAACAGAAAGACTCGCGGCTCTGCAACCAACGTACGGCCAATCGCCACACGCTGACGTTGTCCACCAGAGAGCGCTTTGGGTTTGCGCTCCAGCAGATGGGCCAGTTGCAGCACTTCTGCGACCTGATTAACACGCTGGTTCATCACCTCTTTTTTGGCGCCTGCCAGCTTGAGGCCGAACGACATGTTTTCGGCGACGGACAAATGGGGATACAGCGCATAGGACTGGAAGACCATCCCCACGCCACGTTCGGCGGGTGGAATGTCATTCATCCGGGTCTCCCCGATAAACAAATCACCACTGGTGATGGTTTCAAGTCCGGCGATCATACGCAGCAAGGTTGACTTACCACAGCCTGACGGTCCGACAAACACCACGAATTCCCCTTCGTGAATGTCGAGATTGATATCTTTCGATACCACCACGTCACCCCAGGCTTTCGTTACATTTCGCAGCTGTACGCTCGCCATGCCCTTCTCCCTTCGTTACAACCTGTCATCGACAGCAACATTCATTGATGGATTGACTATGCGTTATCCCTTAACGGCGTGAATCCTCCACCCCCCAGCTTTTTTATGGGGGAGGAGGCGGGAGGATGAGAGAGCAGCGTCTGAGACCCGGGCTGTACGCCGTGGAGGAATTTCGTGATGTCGCTTGCAAAAATCAGTGGGTTTTTATGTGCGCCAGTACGCATTACTCACATTTATGTAACACAGATCACATAAAGAATGGGTGGGGCGTAGGGGTAAGGAGGATGGAAAGAGGTTGTCGTATAAAGAAACTAGTCACCGTTAAGCCACCTCTGCAAAATCACCAAACAGGATGGGAACTATGAAAATCAAAACTGGCGCACGCATCCTCGCATTGTCCGCATTGACGACGATGATGTTCTCCGCCTCGGCTCTCGCCAAGATTGAAGAAGGTAAGCTGGTTATCTGGATTAACGGCGATAAAGGCTACAACGGCCTCGCTGAAGTAGGCAAAAAATTCGAGAAAGACACGGGTATCAAAGTCACCATTGAGCACCCGGACAAACTAGAAGAAAAATTCCCGCAGGTTGCCGCGACCGGTGATGGCCCGGACATCATCTTCTGGGCACATGACCGCTTTGGCGGCTACGCGCAGTCTGGCCTGCTGGCTGAAATCACCCCGGATAAAGCGTTCCAGGACAAACTCTACCCGTTCACCTGGGATGCCGTACGCTATAACGGCAAGCTGATTGCTTACCCAATCGCGGTTGAAGCGCTGTCGCTGATTTACAACAAAGACCTCGTGCCAAATCCACCGAAAACCTGGGAAGAAATTCCTGCGCTGGACAAAGAGCTGAAGGCGAAAGGTAAATCTGCGCTGATGTTCAACCTGCAAGAACCGTACTTCACCTGGCCGCTGATTGCTGCCGACGGCGGTTACGCGTTCAAGTTTGAAAACGGCAAATATGACGTGAAAGACGTGGGCGTGGACAACGCTGGCGCGAAAGCGGGTCTGACCTTCCTGGTTGACCTTATCAAGAACAAACACATGAACGCGGATACCGACTACTCCATCGCAGAAGCGGCCTTCAACAAGGGCGAAACGGCGATGACCATCAACGGTCCGTGGGCGTGGTCGAACATCGACAAGAGCAAAATTAACTACGGCGTAACGCTGCTGCCAACCTTCAAAGGCAAAGCGTCTAAACCGTTCGTTGGGGTACTGAGCGCCGGTATTAACGCCGCCAGCCCGAACAAAGAACTGGCGAAAGAGTTCCTCGAAAACTACCTGCTGACCGATCAGGGTCTGGATGAAGTGAACAAGGACAAACCGCTGGGTGCCGTGGCGCTGAAATCCTTCCAGGATCAATTAGCAAAAGATCCACGCATCGCTGCCACCATGGATAACGCCCAGAAAGGCGAAATCATGCCGAACATCCCGCAGATGTCCGCATTCTGGTATGCCGTTCGTACCGCAGTGATCAACGCAGCCAGCGGCCGTCAGACCGTCGATGCCGCGCTGAAAGATGCACAAGGTCGTATCACCAAGTAATACGGTTTCCCTTATTTCTTAGGGAATCAGGTTTATTGAATACGTTGTTACGCGAAATCATTCGCGCTACATCGAGGCGGCAAGGAGGCAAATCCCCAGGAGCTTACATAAGTAAGTGACTGGGGTGCGCTTCCGCAGCCAACAAAGAGGTAGTGCGAAGGATAAAGCGTAAAGAGGAAGATCCCCATGGATGTCATTAAAAAGAAACACTGGTGGCAAAGCGACCGGCTTAAATGGTCAGTGATAGGTCTGCTTGGGCTGCTGGTCGGTTACCTTGTTGTTTTGATGTACGCTCAGGGGGAGTACCTGTTTGCCATCATGACGCTGATTTTAAGCTCTGCTGGCTTGTATATTTTCGCTAACCGTAAAACCTATGCCTGGCGTTATGTTTATCCTGGCGTCGCTGGTATGGGGCTGTTTGTTCTGTTTCCATTGGTTTGCACCATCGCAATTGCCTTTACCAACTACAGCAGCACCAACCAGCTGACCTTTGAACGTGCTCAGGAAGTCCTGATGGATCGTTCTTATCAAGCAGGTAAAACCTACAACTTCGGTCTGTATCCGGCGGGTACGGAGTGGCAACTGGCGCTCACCGACGGTGAAACCGGCAAAAATTATGTTTCCGATGCCTTCAAATTTGGCGGCGAACAGAAACTGCAACTAAAAGAAACGGATGCCTTACCAGCGGGCGAACGTGGGACGCTGCGCATCATCACCCAGAATCGCCAGGCGCTAAACCAATTGACAGCTATCCTGCCGGATGAAAGCAAAGTGATCATGAGTTCACTGCGTCAGTTTTCCGGCACGCAACCGCTCTATACCCTCGCTGACGACGGCACGCTCACCAATAACCAGAGCGGCGTAAAATACCGTCCGAACAGCGACATTGGTTATTATCAGGCGATTAACGCTGACGGTAGCTGGGGTAGCGAAAAACTCAGTCCAGGCTATACCGTTGCCATCGGCTGGGACAACTTCACCCGCGTGTTTACCGACGAAGGCATCCAGAAACCATTCTTCGCCATCTTTGTCTGGACGGTGGTCTTCTCCGTTCTGACAGTGATCCTCACCGTTGCTGTGGGGATGGTGCTGGCCTGTCTCGTACAGTGGGAGTCTCTCAAAGGCAAAGCGATTTACCGTGTCCTGCTGATTCTTCCGTATGCCGTACCGTCGTTTATCTCGATTCTGATTTTCAAGGGCTTATTCAACCAGAGCTTTGGTGAAATCAACATGATGCTGAGCGCACTGTTTGGTATCAAACCAGCCTGGTTCAGCGACCCAACCACCGCGCGTTCGATGATTATTATCGTCAACACCTGGCTCGGTTATCCATACATGATGATCCTGTGCATGGGTCTGCTGAAAGCAATTCCTGACGATCTGTATGAAGCCTCGGCGATGGATGGCGCAGGCCCGTTCCAGAACTTCTTTAAGATAACGCTACCGCTGCTGATTAAGCCGCTGACACCGCTGATGATCGCCAGCTTCGCCTTTAACTTTAACAACTTCGTGCTGATTCAGCTGTTGACCAACGGTGGCCCGGACCGACTCGGCACCACCACGCCAGCCGGCTATACCGACCTGCTCGTGAGCTACACCTACCGTATCGCCTTCGAAGGCGGCGGCGGACAGGACTTCGGTCTGGCAGCGGCGATTGCCACGCTGATCTTCCTGCTGGTGGGTGCGCTGGCGATTGTTAACCTGAAAGCCACACGAATGAAATTCGACTAAGGAGGGCACGGAATATGGCTATGGTCCAACCCAAATCTCAGAAGCTACGTTTATTGACCACGCACCTTCTGCTACTGATTTTCATCGCGGCGATCATGTTCCCGCTGCTGATGGTCATTGCTATTTCGCTGCGCGAAGGTAACTTCGCCACCGGTAGCCTGATCCCGGAAAACATCTCCTGGGAACACTGGAAACTGGCGCTGGGCTTTAGCGTTGAGCACGCAGATGGCCGTGTGACGCCGCCGCCGTTCCCGGTACTGCTGTGGCTGTGGAACTCAGTGAAGGTGGCCACCATTACCGCGATTGGTATCGTGACGCTTTCCACCACCTGTGCTTACGCCTTTGCCCGTATGCGTTTCCCGGGTAAAGCAACCCTGCTGAAAGGGATGCTGATTTTCCAGATGTTCCCGGCGGTACTGTCTCTGGTCGCGTTGTATGCCTTGTTTGACCGCCTGGGCCAGTACATTCCGTTTATCGGCCTGAACACGCACGGCGGCGTGATCTTCGCCTATCTTGGCGGTATTGCACTGCATGTATGGACGATTAAGGGCTATTTCGAAACCATCGACGGTTCGCTGGAAGAAGCGGCCGCGCTGGATGGCGCAACGCCGTGGCAGGCATTCCGCCTGGTGCTGCTACCGCTTTCCGTTCCGATTCTGGCGGTGGTATTTATTCTGTCGTTCATTGCCGCTATTACCGAAGTCCCGGTCGCGTCACTGCTGCTGCGTGATGTGAACAGCTATACCCTCGCGGTAGGTATGCAGCAGTACCTCAATCCACAGAACTATTTGTGGGGCGACTTTGCCGCCGCAGCTGTACTTTCCGCCATTCCGATCACGCTGGTATTCCTGCTGGCGCAGCGCTGGCTGGTCAACGGCCTGACCGCGGGTGGTGTGAAAGGTTAAGTTTCATCAAAGTAGTTGTGTTACCCCGCCCGGCAACGGGCAATGCCACTGCAACCCTCAACTTATGTTATCCCAACCTGTGACTGTTATTCGGCGCTCTACGGAGCGCCCTTTTTTTATGTTATTTTGCATTACCGTTATGATTATTTCCTTTCGTGCTCTCCATCACTGCAATTCTATTTTTCGTCTGGAAATAAACTAATTAAACGGAATTAAGATCACAGAAAAGACAAAACGTAATTGCAATGTAAAAAATGATAATTGTCTTCCCTGCCTGTTAAATTCACCATCACAGCACTGATCAAAAGAGCTGTACCCTCTAAGGCAGGTCTGAATGAACACTCAATATAATTCCAGTTATATTTTTTCGATTACATTAGTCGCAACTTTAGGAGGACTATTATTCGGTTACGACACTGCGGTCATATCCGGAACGGTAGAATCCTTAAATACCGTATTTGTCGCTCCACAACACTTAAGTGAATCCGCCGCCAACTCATTGTTGGGTTTTTGCGTCGCCAGTGCGTTGATTGGCTGCATCATCGGTGGTGCGCTGGGCGGGTATTGTAGTAACCGCTTTGGTCGCCGGGATTCGCTGAAAATCGCTGCGCTGTTATTTTTTATTTCCGGCATCGGATCCGCATGGCCAGAATTAGGTTTTACCACCATTAACCCCGATAATGCTGTGCCTGTTTATTTAGCAGGATACGTCCCCGAATTCGTTATTTATCGCATCATCGGTGGTATTGGCGTAGGTTTAGCCTCAATGCTCTCACCTATGTATATTGCTGAGCTGGCTCCGGCACATATTCGTGGGAAACTGGTTTCCTTTAACCAATTCGCGATTATTTTTGGCCAGTTACTGGTGTATTGCGTTAACTATTTTATTGCCCGTTCAGGAGACGCCAACTGGCTGAATACCGATGGCTGGCGATATATGTTTGCCTCCGAAAGTATCCCCGCCCTGCTGTTTTTACTGCTGCTGTATACCGTACCAGAAAGCCCACGTTGGCTGATGGCGCGCGGCAGACACGAACAAGCAGAAGGTATTCTGCGCAAAATTATGGGCAGCACCCTCGCCACTCAGGCCATGCAGGAGATTAATCAGTCACTCGAGCATGGGCGCAAAACCGGTGGTCGCCTGTTGATGTTTGGTGCAGGCGTGATCGTTATCGGCGTGATGTTATCCATCTTCCAGCAGTTTGTCGGTATTAACGTCGTGCTGTACTACGCACCGGAAGTCTTCAAAACGCTTGGGGCCAGCACCGATGTGGCGTTATTGCAGACCATTATTGTCGGCGTAATCAACCTGAGCTTCACCGTGCTGGCTATCATGACTGTGGACAAATTTGGTCGCAAACCGCTGCAGATCATTGGCGCACTCGGCATGGCAATTGGGATGTTCAGCCTCGGCACTGCATTTTATACGCAGGCTTCCGGCCTGGTGGCGCTGCTGTCGATGCTATTTTATGTCGCGGCATTCGCCATGTCCTGGGGACCGGTTTGTTGGGTGTTGCTGGCTGAAATCTTCCCGAATGCGATTCGAGGTAAAGCGCTCGCCATTGCAGTTGCGGCCCAGTGGCTGGCGAACTACTTCGTCTCCTGGACCTTCCCAATGATGGACAAAAATTCGTGGCTGGTTTCCCATTTCCACAACGGTTTCTCCTACTGGATCTACGGTTGTATGGGCATCCTGGCGGCGCTGTTCATGTGGAAGTTCGTGCCGGAAACCAAAGGCAAAACACTGGAAGAACTTGAAGAACTGTGGGAACCCGCCGCAGAGAAAACCCAGCCCGTCTCTGCACAATAAGCCTGACATACAACACGCCGCCCCAACGGCGTGTTGTTTTTTTACTCTCGCTTCAACCGCTTCGAGTTGCACAGCCACAGGGTGATCACCAGCAGCAGGATCGCCGCGGAATAGGTAAGCACATCCATAGGTGCTTTATGATCGACAATGATCAACCGCACAATCGCGGTGATCCCGATATAGATAAAATAGCGCAGCGGAAAGTGAAACCCTGACTGAAAGTACTTCACAATCAGTGCGATAAATTCAAAATACAGAAAGTAAACCACCAGTCCTTCCACCAGCTCATATTTGCTGGTTTGTTCCGGCGCGAACAGCACATCTGCCAGATGCAGCGTTTCTTTCCCGAGGAATACGACCAGGATCAGGCCCAGACTCAGCAGCCCCAGATTCAGCACGGTCTGCAAGATGGTGGAGATAAACTCCACGCGGGGACGAGATAGCGACGTCATAACAGCACCTCTTACTCAGTGGCGAGGTTCCTGTATAACGCAAAAATGTGACAGAGATCTATATTTTTTGTTTATATTTTGTTCGCATGACGGTTCTTGCCGGATGCCCGGTAAGCGTAGCGCCACCGGGCGATCAACATTCACATCACCGGAAATTCTCACTCCTGTCACTGGTCATATCGTACAGACCAAACTTACGCCCAAGCTGCTGACCGCCATCACGCGTTAACGGTGTCCAGCCTATCGCCGCGCGACTGCGGGTTGGGCCTGACGAGAACAGATCCAGCGGCACTGAAACGTACACCCCTTTAGTAAAATCACCCTCGCCGTACTCATCCGGTGAGGCATTAGTGATAGTCGCATAACCACCCACCACGACACCGCTGTCGAAGCGTTTGGCTACCTCCAACGTTCCGCCCTTATCCCCGGCCAGATACTGACCCACGCTGGCTTTCACCAGCACATCCTGAGCGAAAGAAGGATTCCAGTACGCGGTCAAATGCCCGGTCTTCACGCTGTAGTCGGTGAATTTCATCATGTCCTGTGCGCTACGCCAGTCACGCTGTTTCACGTAGTTGGCGTCAATGCCAAAGGCCCAGTTGCTGTCCAATGGACGGTACAATACTTCCGCGCCCGCCCCGCCATACATGGTCTCCAGATAGCCGCCGTAAACCTGTCCGTAAAACCCGTTCCCGAGTGACTGGAAGTAATTGGCCTGCAGGTTATTCACGTAGACGTCGTTCTGTACATACTCACGCACATGGGTACGCACGCGCGGTAAATGCGAATCCTGCGGCGGGTTGGTGTAGTTAAACTTGTCATAGTTATTGGCGAGGTTGGCGAACAAACTCCCGGTGGTCAGCAGATGATCGGTCACCCACCAATCTGCCGTGCCCATCACGCCCAACTGATACATATAGAAATTTTCCGGGCCGCCTACCGACTGGTTAAGCACCGGATCGATGTGGAAATCGAAGCGCGACTTATCGATATACCAGCCCTGCTCGGTCGTTTTCGGCACTACGGGCTCAACGCGTTTTTGCGCCAGTTGAGTCTCATGGCCCAACGGCTCGCCTTCCAGATGGCGCTTCAGGCTGGAAACATCCGTTTCGGTCGTCACCTGCGGCAAGTTAAGGCGATTTTCCGTAATACGGATCGTGCGGATCCCGTCGGGAAGATCGTTCATCACGATCCGGTTGGCACGCTCGATCCCCTCGCGCGAGTCACGGTATTTCACCTGTTCGCCTGTTACATACAGCGTATCGCCCTGCACCTGGATTTTAGGATCCGCCAGCCCGGCATTGTATTTCAGCAGCGTTAGCTGATTCGCCACCACCGAATGTTGCAGGATGGCATCCTGCGGCTGTGGCTGATATTTCGGGCGGGCGTTGTCGTTATAGCGTGGTCGCAGATCGTTAAAGTTCGTGCGCAGCGTGACCCCAAACATAAAGGTATTGCCGCGCTCATAGCTGAGGTTAACGTCGGCCCAATCGGTGACGCGATAAATAGCGCCGACGTTAAACTTGCTCTTCTGATCCAGCTTGCCCGCAAAATCCTGCTGATAATTATTTCCCTCGTACTCCAGCTTCAGGCGCAGCGGCTGCCAGGGAGTCTGATACTCTACGCCGCCAAACAGCGATGCCGGGCCGTGGAACATCTGGCTGCCGTCAATGGAACCCGCCTGCTTGTAGCTGTTATCGCGATGACAGAATTTATCGCTGTATGAACAAAACGGATTGCTGACGTTGCCGCTGGTCCCGAGGTATCCCCAGCCGAGACCGAGTGAGAAATCAAACGGTCCCCAGGCTTTGTTCGCCACAATATACTCCGCATCGAACAGGCCCGTTCCGCCTATATCGCGCGCGCCAACTGCCACCTGCGGCATCCAGTAGCTCTCTTCCCACAACCGCAGCTTCAGGTCGAACGCCTTATCCTTGTATGTCTGATCGCCTGAAAACGACTCCACGCTGCTGTATTTTTTGGTGCGCACATCGGTATAGCGCAGGGTCGTTTCCAGCCACGGGAACAGTTGCACCGACGCGGAGTAGTAGCGGTACTGATCGTTATCGCGGTAGTTAAGGCTCATTTCGCCCTCACGCGCCATGCGTGCGGTTGGGGTTTGCAGCAGCCCCACGCCGCCAAAATCAGACTGGGAAGGACCAATCGGCGCAGGATACGTTTCACCGTGACAGGCCGCGCTGATCCCCAGCGCCAACAGGCTGAGCAGATAAGTTTTTCTCATTATTCGGGTATCCGCTGGGTCAGGGTGCGAAGAATGTCGGCATTGATTTCATCCGGGGTGCTGCTCCAGACAGAGTCCGACAGCCCGACAAAAATGATGCTGCCGGGCATCGGCTCAATGTGACGTTTGTTCCAGTAGGCGACCGGCACTTTTTGTGTGCGTCCGTTGGGATAGACAACCCAGGCGTAGCTACGATCCGCGCCGCTGAGCCGATGCTGCCCATCGAGATAGCTGGCAACATCACGTCCGGGTATAAACGGCTGTTTACCCGGGTGGCTTAGCAAACCCAACAGCGTGATATCCGTGGGCTGCGGCCCAACCCACAGCGTGTAATTGCCCTGCAGCGGCGGGTTGCCTCGCTCGCTGACGCGTACAACATCCGGGTCGAGATTAATCGTCTGTCTGCCGGTCACCTTCAGCGCCTGAATTTGCTGGCGTAACGCGTTGATAGCCGCGGCATCATCACCGCTTTCTCCAGCACTCAACGTCGCCAGACGATCCAGTAATGCCTGCTGCTGACGTTGCGCCTCAGCCGTTGCCCGCTCTTCGCCAATCACCGCGCCTGGCCACCAGCTATTCGCCAGCTTCGGTTGACCCACCAGATCGACCAAATGCTCCGCGCCGGTCAGCGTTTTTGCTTCGGTGCTGCCTGTCGTGATCACTTTTACACTGCCCGCAGCAAAAACAGATGCCGCGCACAGGCTGAAGGAAAGCGCGGTAATCATTCGTTTCATCATGATTTTGCCGCCTTAATCAGCGTAGTTTTCACCGGGAAGAAACTTGCGCCAAGATACTGTTCTGACTGGCGAATCATGCCGTCACTGTCTACCCAGTAGCGGTTATGCCAGCGCGTTTGATCGGTGGTGACGTCTTCATCGAGGATGCGTACCGGCGTTTCATCGCTACCGACCTTGATGGTGTCAGCGCCATCCCATGTGAAGACCGAGCGGGCGGTGGCATAGCGTACCTGCTGATGCTCGGTCCAGCCCATCGTGCGAGACCACGTTGCGCCATCGACTATCTGATTGGGCTTACTGAGCGGGTCGGCAGCCAGATTATTCACCTCGATGAGGTTGTCTCCGTCGAGCTGTGTTTTCACCAGTCGCCCATGTTGCGTCACGAGAATGGCCCGATCCTGAGTCACCCATTTCTGCTGTCCGTTTTCTGCGAACGCGAGTACCACAAACAGCTGGGGACCGCCGTTGAGCTGCATATACTGGCTGGCGTAAGGCATATTTTGGATTTCATCATCCGTCATCTTTACGCCGGGAGTCCCAAATACGCTATCCCACAGCGAATGCCCCAAACCTTCGGTGGTGGCTGAGCACGCCTGTAGTAACAGACAAACCATTATGAGCGCGGGTCGCTTCACGACGTTTCTCCAGAGAGGCAAAATAACCACACCGAAGTGTGGTTAGAATTAAACGTACCGGTATTACTGGGTACTGGTGGTTGTCGTGGTGGTGGTTCCGGTATTAGAACCATCGCCGCCACCGGTTGCCGCCAGGGCAACCCCCACCGCGGAACTTACGGTGCTCACGCTGGTCGCGGAGGAACTTCCCGCCGAAACCGACGCGGCAGCCGACCCTGCAGCCTCACCCACCTGAACGGGGGCGGCATAGACAGACGTCGCCGCAAGCGCAGATATAGCCCAAAGGCCATACACAACTTTTTTCATCACAAATTCCCTTCATTGCATGAATGGAGATTTACCCAAAAGAATTTCGGGCGAGATCGAGTATACACAAGCCAAAGTGTTCAAATTACGCCACAGGGGAATTTAGGATAATTAGATAGCGAGAGAGAAAACGATTAACAATAAATAATAAAAACAATTAAATTCAAATAGTTAAAATATAATAGTAAAAACACAATATCCGGTAAATCTTAAAACATCAGAAACAGGAGAACGTTGAACATATTATTTTAGGATTAAGCTCAATTAAATTTTTAGGTAATAAGGTGGAGAAGTGGAATTATCTTATAAAAAAAGCTGATAATAATATCAGCTTCTATCACAGGTAATCTGCAAATTCATTCGAATTGCAGCAAGGCGGCAAGATCGTTAATCCCCGGGAGCATAGATAGCTATGTGACCGGGGTTAACGAACGCAGCCAACACCGCTGCGGTTCGAAGGAAGAAGCAGATTAGCGCCAGGACTTATAACGGTTAATCAACCCATTAGTAGAAACATCATGGGAAGAAACAGTTTTATCATCGTTCAGCTCTGGCAGAATGCGGTTCGCCAGCTGTTTGCCCAGCTCAACGCCCCACTGGTCAAAGGTGAAGATGTTCAGGATCGCGCCCTGAGTGAAGATTTTGTGCTCGTACAGCGCAATCAACGCACCCAGGCTGAACGGCGTGATTTCGCGCAGCAGGATGGAGTTCGTTGGACGGTTACCTTCGAACACTTTGAACGGCACAACGTGCTCAAGCGTAGCCGGATCTTTACCCTGGTCGCGATATTCCTGCTCAACCACTTCACGAGATTTACCAAAAGCCAGCGCTTCGGTTTGCGCGAAGAAGTTAGACAGCAGTTTCGGATGGTGATCCGACAGCGGGTTGTGGGTGATTGCCGGCGCGATGAAATCGCACGGCACCATTTTTGTGCCCTGGTGGATCAGCTGGTAGAACGCATGCTGGCCGTTAGTACCCGGCTCACCCCAGATGATCGGGCCAGTCTGGTAATCCACCGCATTGCCGTTACGGTCAACGTATTTACCGTTGGATTCCATGTTGCCTTGCTGGAAGTAGGCCGCGAAACGGTGCATATACTGGTCATACGGCAGAATCGCTTCGGTTTCGGCACCGAAGAAGTTGTTGTACCAGATACCGATCAGCGCCAGCAGCACCGGCAGGTTTTTCTCAGCCGGGGTGGTGGAGAAGTGTTTGTCCATCGCATGCGCGCCGGAGAGCAGCTCAACAAAGTTGTCGAAGCCTACGGACAGGATGATGGACAGACCAATGGCAGACCACAGGGAGTAACGACCGCCAACCCAGTCCCAGAACTCGAACATATTGGCAGTATCAATACCGAACTCGCCAACCGCTTTACCGTTAGTGGAGAGCGCTGCGAAGTGTTTGGCTACGTGCTTGTTGTCGCCAGCGGTCGCCAGGAACCAGTCGCGCGCGCTGTGGGCGTTGGTCATGGTTTCCTGGGTGGTGAAGGTTTTGGAAGCGACCAGGAACAGCGTGGTTTCCGGGTTCACTTTTTTCAGCACTTCGGCGATGTGCGTACCATCGACGTTCGACACAAAGTGCATATTCAGGTGATTTTTATACGGACGCAGCGCTTCGGTCACCATGAACGGGCCGAGGTCAGAGCCGCCGATACCAATGTTCACGACATCAGTGATGGCTTTGCCGGTATAGCCTTTCCAGCTTCCGGAGATAATCGCTTCAGAGAAAGATTTCATCTTCTCCAGTACCGCATTCACTTCCGGCATCACATCTTTGCCGTCAACGATGATTGGCGTATTGCTACGGTTACGCAGCGCCACGTGCAGCACGGCACGGTCTTCAGTACGGTTGATTTTCTCACCGGAGAACATGGACTTGATGGCACCCGCCAAATCGGTTTCTTTCGCCAGATCCTGCAGTTTAGCCAGCGTCTCTTCAGTGATGCGGTTTTTGGAGAAATCCACCAGCATCAGATCGTCAAACGTCGCGGAAAACTTCGTGAAACGATCGCTATCTTTCGCGAACAGATCCGCGATAGTAACGTCTTTCATTTCTTCAAAGTGTTTTTGTAGTGCCTGCCAGGCTGAGGTCTGCGTTGGATTGATGTTTTTCATTAGCAATACTCTTCTGATTTTGAGAATTGTGACTGAGATCGATTGTAACGCCAGTCACAGAAAAGTGTGATTGTTTTAATGCCATTGCCAGGGCATCCGCCAAACGTGGCTAAAAAGTATAGCGGTTATCAGCGTTGTTATTAGTACCGTTACTCAACGCAGTTGCAGCATGAAAAATCCGCATAATCCCAGCGTTGACAGTGCAAGCTACACATTTTATTTATAAATACGGTATTTGCATTTGCGCCTGCACCAGTTTCCTTTGTGCCATGGTCGCTCTATTCATTCCCTGACACGAGGTAGTTATGACTGATGTAGTTGTCTCCAAGTTTGGTGGTACCAGCGTGGCGGATTTTGATGCCATGAATCGCAGCGCTGATGTCGTGCTTTCTGATGCTAACGTCCGTGTGGTGGTACTTTCCGCTTCTGCGGGAATCACCAACCTGCTGGTCGCACTGGCTGAAGGGCTGGAGCCAACCGAGCGCTTCGAAAAACTCGATGCCATTCGTCAAATTCAGTTCAATATTCTGGAACGACTGCGTTATCCAAACGTGATCCGTGAAGAGATCGAACGTCTGCTGGAAAACATCACCACACTGGCAGAAGCGGCGTCACTGGCGACCTCAACCGCGCTGACCGACGAACTGGTCAGCCACGGTGAACTGATGTCTACCCTGCTGTTCGTCGAGATCCTGCGTGAACGCAACGTGCAGGCGCAGTGGTTTGACGTGCGCAAAGTGATGCGCACCAACGATCGTTTTGGCCGTGCAGAGCCCGACGTTGCGGCGCTGGCTGAACTGGCATCGCTCCAGTTGGCCCCGCGTCTGAGCGAAGGTCTGGTGATTACTCAGGGCTTTATCGGCAGCGAAAGCAAAGGCCGCACCACCACATTGGGGCGCGGTGGCAGCGATTATACCGCCGCCTTACTGGCCGAAGCCCTGCACGCCACGCGCGTTGATATCTGGACCGACGTTCCTGGCATTTACACGACCGATCCGCGCGTGGTTCCGGCTGCGCAGCGTATTGATGAAATCGCCTTTGAAGAGGCCGCGGAAATGGCGACCTTTGGCGCGAAAGTGCTGCATCCGGCAACCCTGTTGCCTGCCGTACGTAGCGATATCCCGGTGTTTGTAGGCTCCAGTAAGGATCCAAAAGCAGGCGGCACGCTGGTGTGTAATAAAACCGCGAATCCACCGCTGTTCCGGGCGCTGGCACTACGCCGTAAGCAGACGCTACTGACGCTGCATAGCCTGAATATGCTGCACTCTCGCGGCTTTTTAGCGGAAGTGTTCGGCATCCTGGCACGCCACAATATCTCGGTCGATTTAATTACCACATCCGAAGTCAGCGTGGCGCTGACGCTGGATACCACTGGTTCAACTTCCACCGGCGATACGCTGTTAACACAGTCTCTGCTGATGGAACTGTCTGCCCTGTGTCGGGTTGAAGTGGAAGAAGGCCTGGCGCTGGTGGCGTTGATTGGCAATGACCTGTCCAAAGCCTGTGGCGTGGGTAAAGAGGTGTTCGGCGTACTGGAACCGTTCAATATTCGGATGATTTGCTACGGCGCGTCCAGCCACAACCTGTGCTTCCTCGTGCCCGGTAGCGAAGCCGAGCAGGTGGTACAGAAGCTGCACCATAATTTGTTTGAATAATATTCCATCACGCGATAAACAATAACTATAGCCGGGCTCGAACCCGGCTTTTTTATAACAACACAACATCTTTAAATCGCAAGGAATACAATATGCTCGCTACTCTCACGCGGCTGTTCCCGTTATGGGCGCTGCTGCTCTCTGTTATTGCGTATTACACGCCCTCCACCTTTACGCCTGTCGGGCCATTAGTGCCGTCGTTACTGATGCTGATTATGTTCGGCATGGGCGTGCACCTGAAGGTGGATGATTTTAAACGCGTACTCTCACGCCCAGCCCCGGTCGCGGCGGGTATTTTCCTGCACTATCTGGTGATGCCGCTCGCCGCATGGATTTTGGCGCTGGCTTTTAATATGCCGCCGGAATTGTCCGCAGGTATGGTGCTGGTCGGCAGCGTGGCCAGCGGCACGGCATCTAACGTGATGATCTATCTGGCGAAAGGTGACGTGGCGTTGTCCGTGACGATTTCATCGGTTTCAACACTGGTCGGTGTTGTCGCCACGCCGCTGCTGACGCGCCTGTACGTTGATGCGCATATTCAGGTCGACGTGATGGGAATGCTGTTGAGTATATTGCAGATTGTGGTCATTCCGATTGCGCTGGGCCTGGTCATTCATCATCTGTTCCCACGCGTCGTAAAAACCGTAGAACCGTATCTGCCCGCGTTTTCTATGGTGTGCATTCTGGCGATTATCAGCGCTGTTGTGGCAGGTTCTGCATCGCACATTGCGTCGGTCGGCTTTGTGGTGATTATCGCCGTTATTCTGCATAACACCATTGGCCTGCTTGGCGGCTACTGGGGCGGGAAACTGTTCGGCTTTGATGAATCCACCTGCCGCACACTGGCGATTGAAGTCGGCATGCAGAACTCCGGCCTCGCCGCTGCGCTGGGTAAAATCTACTTCGGCCCGCTGGCCGCACTGCCTGGCGCGCTGTTCTCCGTCTGGCATAACCTTTCTGGTTCGCTGCTTGCGGGTTACTGGTCCGGTAAACCGATTACTGAAAAGCGAAGCGCTATAAAACAAAACTGATCGCGTATAAATGGAGGGTTACCCTCCATTTATTTAGATACTCCTTTGAACTCCATCACAAAACAACAAACATCCACACAAAACAAAATCTTAATTTATTCTTTTTATTTCAAGCAATTAATAAACAAACCCCATACAAATGGCAATTTACCTCGCTAATTTAATGTTGATTTGTTTTGTTTTAGTTGGAGTTATGATTCCACTACAACACAAATAACCCCTTTACCCTATCTTTGAGGCCGCTATGAAAAAAATTGCGATTATTGGAAGCAGTGGAGGCAACCTCTACAACCTGGGTGGCGCAGAGCCAGAGAAGCTACTCCAGGAAATTTATCAGCAGTGCGAAGCCGCAGGTGTGGAAGTTGCCGCCGTGCAGTTTATCGCGGCGGAAGCCTCGATGGATGTTGCCAAACCCCACACAGCGGCATCCGTGTTTGCATTAACCAAAGAAAACCAACAAAAACCACAACGGATATTTCAGGGAAAACTTTCAGAGGTAAACGCTTCGGTGGTCGAAAGCGATCGCCAGATTGCTGAGATGATCCGTAGCGGCGCGATCGACGGGATTGTCGTGATGAGCGCCGATCCGGGAAAAGCGAACCACGAAGTCTTCACCGCTGCCGTTGAAATGAAAACGCCGATCGTTGGCACCGGCGGAACGTCAATGGCGCTGGTGGCCGCAAAAGGGGCAAATGTCGTCGCAACCTCGGGTACGACCGGCACCACCAGCCGCACCCGCGCAGTCTCCTTCGTGGCGTCTCTGTGTAAACATTGGGGCATTAAGTACAAGCCGCAGTTGGGGAGCGCGTCACCCTCCCAGGGTGGCTCCGGAAAGAGCCTGCTCAAACGCTTTAACATTCGCAGCATTATGATCCCTGCGCTACCTGGCTTTATCGCGATGGCGATTGTTCTCGCTCTGAGCCACATCCCGGGGCTGGAAAAGCTTAACGATATCTTTGAAATCCTGCTGAAAGGCCTGCCAGTGTTGGTTGCCGTACTCGCGGCAAAACAGATTTCCGAGCTGGATGAAGTCTCTATTGTCGCTGGCGTCGTCGCCGGGGTGCTTTCGGTCGAGGGCGGTCTGATCGGTGGGATTATCGGTGGCTTGATGGCGGGTATATTTGTCCGTTGGCTGTTTGAACTGTGCCTGAACTGGCGCTTTCCGATGACCACCGTCAACATCGTCGCCGGTGGGATTTCAGGTCTTGCCGCCGGGTTGATCATGCACTATCTGCTGAGTCCGCTGGCGCTGTCGGCAGGTAATTACATCAAACTGGCTATCGAAAGCACTCTGGCTTTCAGTCCTGTTCTTGCCGGACTGCTGGCGGGGTTGGTTATCTGGCCAGCCATCCTGGGCGGGGTCTACCACGCGGTCATTCTGCCGCTGGTTCTGCTGGAGATGGAAAAATCCGGCGTAAGCTTCCTCGGCGCAGTCGATATGGTGGGTCTGGTGATGGTTGCCGCAGGGATTAACCTTGCCAACGTTATCGCCCCTCGCGAAAAAAGTGAAGCCGCCGTCGCCACACCGGGGCTGCTTATTAACCTGGGTTTCGGAACCTTCGTGGAATCTGCCTATCCCTTCATGTTCGCCAACAAAATTGTCTTTGGCTCCGCCATTTTCTGGGCCGGAATGGGCGGCATGATGCTGGGCTTCTTTAACGTTAAAGGCGTGGCTTATGTTCCCGCTTTTGCCTCGCCGTTCTTGTCCAGCAATGCGCTTCAGATGGCTATCGTGATGATCACAACAATGGCGATGACCTGTATTACCACCATTATTGCTAACCGTTTTAAGGCTGTCGTACAGAGCGAACCTGCAGCGTCAGCCCGTTAATTAATGCACCAACACCAGAGGTACACCATGTTTAAAGGCGATATGAATAAAAAACGCGCCAAAGCGTTACAGAAAGTGAAAGATGCCATTGCGCTCCACGGCGGACAAACCATCCTCAGTACGGGGATCACTGGCGACGATGCGCGTCTGGCGAAAGCGGTGTGTGAGGCAGGCGTTAAGCTGCTGGAACCAAACCACCCGGCACTGGCGCTGGCGCGTGGACACAAAGGCGTGAGCAATATGCATGCAGCAGAGCAGATCCGCCATGAAATCACCAACGGGCAAATGGCTGAAGCGGTACACGGCGTGCGTAACGTGGTTCCTGACGATATTTTCATTACCGTGGGTATTGCGGGGGGTTTTACCGAAACCTTGCCCGTGCCGCTCAGTGACACTGAGATTCTGGAGATTGCCCGTGCCGGAGCCGATGGTTTGCACACGCATAAATCCGACTGGGACGATCTGCAGGATATCGTTAATCTCGCCCATCAATATGGTCTGACCGTTGACGCCTATATTGGTCACCCGGACGATCTGCATACTTTCGGTATTCCTGCGCGTACGCCGGAAGAGGTTTCCAGCGTGGCGAAGCGGATGCAGGAAATTGGCGTCGATATGATCGGCCTGATGACCGGTATGAGCTATGAAGGCGTAGCAGCAGGCGACATTCCACAGGCCATTAAAGAAAGGCTGCGAGCGCTGGTTGGCGCGGTTGATGTACCAACGCTGGCAGAAGGCGGTATTAACCTCGCCAACGCCAAAGCGTTTAAAGATACCGGGGTCAATATTCTGGTCGTAGGTACGGCAATCGACAATATGGTCTGCAACGCCGCCAAAGAGGCCGTCACACCGTTTATTGCTCAGTAAACGCAGAGGAAAGAGAAATGTTGCTGGTGACCGATCTGGATGGAACGTTACTGACATCGCAGAAAACAATCAGCCCGCGCACGCGTCAGGCGCTGATTGAGTTCCGCCAGCGTGGCGGTCTGCTGGCAGCCTGTTCCGCCAGGCCGGTCTCCTCTATGCTGCGCCTGTTACAACAGCAACAGGTAGATAAATTGTTTGCCTGGTGCGCCGGTTTTAATGGCGGGCAAATTCTGGAGATGACGTCGCAGCATATTATTCATACTGCGACACTCTCTTGCATGGATCTCCGGGAGATTGACCGATCTATTTCTCTTTCCTGCTACCCCCATCATCTTTTTAGCGCCGATGCTATTTATCATCGTGATGACCGACTCGTAGCACCATGGACGACTTATGAGGCCAACTTATTTGAGCTACCCTTTATTTCGGCAACGCCTGAATATATTTTTAATCAGCATGACATTTATAAGATCACATTAGTGACAGAACAATCAAAAATAAAGGCATTATGTACGGCAATGATTAATGAATTGCCCTGTGGTTATATGGCGACAATCACCGGGGGGAATTATATTGACATCCAACGAACTGAAATAAACAAAGGCTATGCTATAAACATGTTAAGGCAACAGCTAAATATAGCGACCGAACAGGTTACGGCGATTGGCGATCAGCAGAACGATATCAGTATGTTTACCGCTGCGAACATTGGTATCGCCATGGGCAATGCGCCTGATGCAGTAAAACAACACGCCAGCTATGTGACGGCCTCTAATGATGATGAAGGTATTGTCTGTGCGCTGGAGTGGTTGCGTTGCTTTGCGCATCCAGTTACCATGCGCCAAAGCACGACATTGGCGGAAAATAATGAACCCGATTAAAAGAAGAAAACATATTCTTGATGAATTAAATAAGTTCGGTGAAGTCACAGTTATCAAATTATCGGAAACGCTAAAAGTTACATCAGAGACCATTCGCCGTGACCTCTCGATACTGGAGTCCGAAGGACAAATTACCAAAATCCATGGCGGGGCTGTCAAAAAACAGGTCGTTCAGGAAGATGAGTTTGGCGCGCGGATTGATATACACCGTGATGAAAAAATGGCAATTGGTAAAATTGCCGCCACGATGGTTAGCGAACGCGATACGCTGTTTATTGACTCCTGTACGACTAACTTAATTCTTGCTGAACTATTACCCCCACTCGCTTATTCTGTTATTACCAACTCAGCGTTAATTGCGGATAAAATTAAAGAGCATAATCTTCAGGCCCGCGTTTACGTCTTAGGCGGTGAATATGACTACCATTTTCGCGCCAATCTCGGTGTCTCGGTTTGTCAGCAAATTAACGCCATTCACGCCGATATCTGCTTCATTGGCGCAGGTGGAATTTCGCCTCAGCATGGAGTGCTGGTAAAAAGTTTTGATGAGGCGTACGTGGCAAAGTCCATGATTGCCATGAGCAAAAAAGCGGTAATTCTCGCCGACCATACCAAATTTGGTCAGGATGGGGTGATGTGTATCGCCACGTTAAAAGAAATCGATAGCATCATCACGGATAAAGGATTCAAAACAACGGGTTATACCCAGCAGGACTTTGGCGGGAAATTGCGTATTGCCTATTGAGCGCTATCAGCCTGGCCAGGATTACCGTACACTGAGAATATCGGCTAACAGAGGGCACCCGTATGGCACTCCCCCGCATTACCCAAAAAGAGATGACCGAGCGCGAACAGCGTGAACTGAAAACGCTGCTTGACCGCGCACGCATTGCGCATGGTCGACTACTGACCAACGCAGAGACCAACAGCATCAAGAAAGAGTACATCGATAAACTGATGGCCTTGCGCGAAGCCGAAGCTAAAAAAGCCCGCCAGTTGAAGAAAAAGCAGGCTTATAAACCGGATTCAGAGGCGTCATTCTCCTGGTCGGCGAATACGCCAACGCGCGGCAGACGTTAACGTCCTTTCTTCTTACGCCCCGGCGAGGTAAAACGCTTCCCGTTTGCCGCCGGGCGCGATTTCTCTTTCTCCGCCGATTTTTCGATTTTCACTACCGGGCGCTTGATGCCTGCGGTGGCAGCTTTTGGCTTCGCTTTCGCCTTCGGTTTAGCTTCTGAAGAAGAATTCTCAATCAGCTTGAACAGATCGATCAGTTCGTCATCCGTCAGGTCACGCCATTCTCCCAGCGGCAGGCCGGACAAACTCACGTTCATGATGCGTGTGCGCTCAAGCTTGGTAACTTCATAGCCAAAGTGTTCGCACATACGACGGATCTGACGGTTAAGCCCCTGAATCAGCGTGATGCGAAACACAAACGGCGCTTCTTTCTTGACCTTACATTTTTTGGTGACGGTGCCGAGGATTGGCACACCGGCTCCCATCCCACGAATAAAGTCGTCGGTTACGGGCTTATCGACCGTCACCAGATACTCTTTTTCGTGATCGTTACCGGCACGCAGGATTTTATTCACCAAGTCGCCGTGGTTAGTCAGAAAGATCAGTCCCTGGGAATCTTTGTCCAGACGACCGATGGGGAACACGCGTTTGCTGTGATTCACGAAATCAACAATGTTGTCGCGTTCGCTGTCTTCGGTGGTGCTGACAATTCCTACCGGCTTGTTCAGCGCGATAAAAACCAGATCCTCCGCTTCACGCGGCTCAATCAACCGACCATTCACTTTTACGACGTCGCCAGGCATCACCTGATCGCCAATGGTGGCGCGTTTACCATTCAGGAAGACATTCCCTTGTTCGATAAAGCGATCCGCCTCGCGACGCGAGCAGATTCCGCTTTCACTGATGTATTTATTTAATCGGATGGATGAGTCGGGCAGCATAATTTCTCCTGTATACACTTCATCCTTCAAGCCGTCTCTGCGTTGGCTGCCCTCACTCACCCTGGTCACATAGTTATCTATGCTCCCAGGAATTCGTTCCCTTGCCGCCTTGATACAACTTGAATGCTTTTGTGTATTAAAAGCGAAATATACCCTACCTTGCGGACGATAAAAAATAATCGTGTTCGACTGCCCACGCGCTATTTGTGATCCGTCACACCTTTTGACACAAAAGTGTCAGCGATCCATCCCTGCAATTTTGTTGGGTGAAAACAAGCAGAATCAATACATTAGAGAGATAAGCACATCTGTGCCAACAACACGCCATCACCACATCAAATGTGCAACACAATCGGTCATTACAGGGCGCTGAAATAAGTGAAAATAGCTTTGAGATGGAGAACAGTTGGGGTTATATCAGATCAAGAAGACAATTTCGTGATTTGCACAAATGTGCAGGAGTCCAAAAATGGCGACGGAAAACAGCGATGATATCCGCCTGATCGTAAAGATAGCGCAGCTGTATTACGAACAGGATATGACACAAGCGCAAATCGCCCGCGAGCTGGGTATTTACCGCACCACGATCAGCCGTTTGCTAAAACGTGGACGCGAGCAGGGTATCGTCACCATCGCCATTAATTACGACTACAACGAAAATCTGTGGCTGGAACAGCAGCTAAAACAGAAATTTGGCCTGAAAGAGGCGGTGGTGGTCTCATGCGACAGCGAACAGGAAGACGAACAGCTCACGATGATGGGTGTGCACGGCGCACAGTTGCTGGAACGCTTACTGGAACCTGGGGACATTATCGGGTTCTCATGGGGCCGCGCGGTGCGGGGACTGGTGGAAGGGTTATCCCCTGCCAGCCAGTCGCGCCAGCTGATCTGCGTGCCGATTATCGGCGGACCGTCCGGCAAGCTTGAAAGCCGCTACCACGTCAATACGCTAACCTATGGCGCTGCGGCAAAGCTCAAAGGGGAATCACACCTGGCAGATTTCCCGGCACTGCTGGAAAACCCGCTGATCCGTAACGGGATCATGCAGTCACGACATTTTAAATCGATTTCCGCTTATTGGGATAATCTGGACATCGCGCTGGTCGGGATTGGATCTCCGGCAATACGTGATGGCGCCAACTGGCACGCTTTTTACGGCAGTGAAGAGAGTGATGACCTGCATGCTCGCCAGGTCGCCGGAGACATTTGCTCGCGCTTTTACGATATCAACGGTGTAACCGTAGAAACCAATATGAGTGAAAAGACACTCTCCATCGAAACCAATAAATTAAAACAGACGCGTTACTCCATTGGCATTGCAATGGGTGAAGAAAAATACAGTGGGATATTAGGCGCATTACGTGGGAATTATATTAACTGTTTAGTTACCAACAGCCATACCGCTGAATTATTGTTGAAGTAAATAAATTCTAATTGGTCCTGCCATAATTAATTTTATGTGGGATCCCCTTATCTAAAATCGGGAGTTAATTATGCAAACGTGGTTAAACTTGCAGGGCAAAGTCATTATTGTTACCGGTGGTGCATCCGGAATTGGCCTGGCGATTGTTGAAGAGTTATTAGCGCAGGGCGCTAATGTGCAAATGGCAGATATTCATGGCGGAGAAGGTAAATACGATAGCCATGACGGGTATCATTTCTGGCCAACGGATATTTCCAGCGCCAAAGAGGTTAATCATACTGTCGCTGAAATTATCCAACGCTATGGGCGTATCGATGGTTTGGTGAATAACGCAGGCGTTAATTTTCCGCGGCTGCTGGTCGATGAAAAAGCACCCGCCGGGCAATATGAACTCAACGAAGCCGCTTTTGAAAAAATGGTGAATATCAACCAGAAAGGTGTGTTCTTAATGTCGCAAGCAGCGGCACGCCAGATGGTAAAACAGCGTAACGGCGTGATTGTGAATGTCTCTTCAGAAAGCGGGCTGGAAGGTTCAGAGGGCCAAAGTTGCTATGCCGCCACCAAAGCCGCATTGAATAGCTTTACCCGTTCCTGGTCGAAAGAGTTGGGCAAACACGGCATTCGTGTGGTGGGCATTGCACCTGGCATTCTGGAAAAAACCGGACTGCGGACCCCCGAGTATGAAGAAGCGCTGGCCTGGACTCGCAACATCACCGTCGAACAGCTGCGCGAGGGCTACACCAAGAACGCGATCCCAATTGGTCGCTCAGGGCGCTTAAGCGAAGTCGCTGATTTTGTTTGTTATCTTTTGTCTGAGCGCGCCAGTTACATAACCGGAGTAACCACTAACATTGCGGGCGGAAAAACGCGCGGCTAAGGAGGTTTTATGGTCAATGCAATCTTCTGTGCTCACGGCAAACTGGCCTGCGCCATGCTGGAATCGGTACAGATGGTCTACGGTGATGCCAATGTTGAAGCCGTGGCATTTGTCCCCGGAGAAAACGCCAGCGACATCGTGGAAAAGCTGAAAAAGTTAGTAAGTATTCACACTGGCGATGAATGGCTGATTGCCGTCGATTTGCAGTGTGGCAGTCCCTGGAATGCTGCCGCGACGCTGGCGATGCACAATCCGGCGATACGGGTCATTAGCGGATTATCACTGCCGTTGGCGCTGGAGCTGGTAGACAACCAAAGCAGTATGAATGTGGATGAACTGTGCGAACACCTGACGACCATTGCTCAACAAACCTGTGTCGTCTGGAAACATCTGGAAACGGCCGAAGAGGATTTCTGATGAACATTACCCTTGCTCGTATTGATGACCGCCTGATCCACGGTCAGGTCACCACCGTCTGGTCGAAGGTGGCGAATGCACAACGGATTATTATCTGTAATGACGACGTTTATAACGATGAAGTACGTCGCACATTATTGCGTCAGGCCGCCCCGCCGGGAATGAAAGTGAACGTCGTTAATATCGAAAAGGCGGTCGCGGTTTACCATAATCCGCAATACCAGAACGAAACCGTTTTTTATCTATTTACCCGCCCGCAGGATGCATTAGCAATGGTAAAACAAGGGGTAAAAATCACCACATTAAATATTGGCGGCATGGCCTGGCGACCAGGTAAAAAACAATTAACCAAAGCCGTTTCTTTAGATAACGACGATATTCATGCGTTTCGTGAGTTAGATAAACTGGGTGTCACGCTGGATTTACGCGTCGTCGCATCCGATCCATCTATTAATATTCTCGAAAAAATAGAAGAACAATCGTTCGCTGAATAAATAAAAATGCCTGTGTACTTATGCTTTAACAGGCAGGGATGATCACATTCATAAGGTGACATATTATGGAAATAAGTACCCTACAAATTATCGCCATATTCCTATTTTCCTGTATTGCCGGAATGGGCAGCGTGCTGGATGAGTTCCAGACCCACCGTCCGCTAATTGCTTGTACCGTTATCGGCCTGATCCTCGGTGATTTAAAAACCGGGATTATGCTCGGCGGCACGCTGGAGTTAATCGCTCTTGGCTGGATGAACGTCGGCGCAGCGCAGTCTCCCGATTCGGCACTCGCCAGTATTATCTCCGCCATTCTGGTTATCGTCGGTCAGCAAAGCATTGCTACCGGTATCGCCATCGCCCTGCCGGTGGCGGCGGCAGGCCAGGTACTGACGGTGTTCGCCCGTACCATCACCGTGGTGTTCCAGCACGCGGCGGATAAAGCAGCCGAAGACGCCCGCTTTCGTACCATCGACATGCTGCATGTTTCCGCCCTCGGCGTGCAGGCGCTGCGCGTTGCCATTCCTGCATTAATCGTCTCGCTGTTTGTCAGCGCCGATATGGTCAGCAATATGCTCAACGCCATTCCGGAATTCGTCACCCGCGGATTGCAGATTGCCGGTGGCTTTATCGTGGTGGTCGGCTACGCCATGGTGCTGCGCATGATGGGTGTGAAGTACCTGATGCCCTTCTTCTTCCTCGGGTTTATCGCTGGGGGTTATCTCGATTTGAGCCTGCTGGCTTTCGGTGGGGTTGGCGTGATTATCGCGCTGGTCTACATCCAGTTGAACCCACAGTGGCGTAAGACTGAACCGCAGGCGCAAGCCCCCTCTTCTCAAGCTCTTGATCAGCTTGAAGACTAACGGAGCCCATCATGGAACAGAAAAAACTGACCAAATCCGACCTGTTTAGCATGTTTGTTCGCTCCAACCTGCAACAGGCGTCATTCAACTTCGAACGCATTCATGGGCTGGGCTTTTGCTACGACATGATCCCCGCCATCAAGCGCTTGTATCCACTAAAAGAGGATCAGGTTGCCGCACTCAAACGCCACCTGGTGTTCTTCAATACCACCCCTGCCGTTTGCGGCCCAGTGATTGGCGTCACCGCCGCAATGGAGGAAGCACGCGCCAACGGTGCGGAAATTGACGATGGCGCAATCAACGGCATCAAAGTCGGCCTGATGGGTCCGCTGGCAGGCGTCGGCGATCCGCTGGTATGGGGAACGCTGCGCCCGATTACCGCCGCGCTCGGCGCATCGCTGGCGCTATCCGGTAACATTCTCGGCCCGCTATTGTTCTTCTTTATTTTCAATGCAGTACGTCTGGCAATGAAGTGGTACGGCTTACAGCTTGGCTTTCGTAAAGGGGTCAACATCGTCAGCGACATGGGCGGCAACCTGCTGCAGAAACTGACCGAAGGCGCATCGATTCTCGGCCTGTTTGTGATGGGAGTATTGGTCACCAAATGGACCAGCATCAACGTGCCGCTGGTGGTATCGCAAACGCCTGGCGCAGACGGCACCACCGTCACCATGACCGTGCAGAACATTCTCGACCAACTCTGCCCCGGCCTGCTGGCGTTGGGTCTGACGCTGCTGATGGTGCGTCTGCTCAACAAGAAAATTAATCCGGTATGGCTAATCTTCGCCCTGTTTGCGCTGGGAATTATCGGTAACGCACTGGGCTTCCTGTCCTGATTTTTTCGCTCCGGCAATGCCGGGGCAACTTCAACAAATAGTCCTCGAAAGAGGAAGAGGTGGTAACAATGCAAACAACAACAGCTTTACGTCTTTATGGTAAACGCGATCTGCGCCTGGAAACCTTCGACCTTCCTGAAATGCAGGACGATGAAATTCTGGCCTCAGTCGTAACCGACAGCCTGTGCCTTTCTTCCTGGAAAGAGGCTAACCAGGGCGAGAACCACAAAAAGGTGCCGGACGATGTGGCCACCAACCCAATCATCATCGGTCATGAGTTTTGCGGCGACATTATTGCCGTAGGCAAAAAATGGCAGCATAAGTTTCAACCCGGCCAGCGCTATGTCATTCAGGCTAACCTGCAACTGCCGGATCGCCCGGACTGTCCGGGATACTCCTTCCCGTGGGTGGGCGGTGAAGCCACCCACGTCGTTATTCCCAATGAGGTGATGGAGCAGGACTGCCTGCTGGCCTACGAAGGCGAAACCTATTTTGAAGGTTCGCTGGTTGAGCCGCTGTCCTGCGTGATTGGCGCATTCAACGCCAACTATCACCTGCAGGAAGGCTCTTATAACCATAAGATGGGCCTTCGTCCGCAGGGACGTACACTGATACTCGGCGGCACCGGGCCGATGGGACTACTGGCGATCGACTATGCACTGCATGGCCCGGTTAACCCGGCGCTGCTGGTGGTAACCGACACCAATAACGACAAGTTGAGCTACGCCCGCAAGCACTATCCATCAGAACCACAAACGTTGATCCATTATCTCCACGCCCAGGATGCGAGTTATGACACCTTAATGGCGCTGAGCGGCGGGCACGGGTTTGATGACATCTTTGTGTTTGTGCCCAACGAACAGCTGGTTACGCTGGCCTCTTCCCTGCTGGCTGCCGATGGTTGCATGAACTTCTTTGCTGGTCCGCAGGATAAGCAATTTAGCGCGCCGATTAACTTCTACGACGTACACTACGCCTTCACCCATTATGTTGGGACGTCTGGCGGCAATACCGACGACATGCGCGCGGCGGTTAAACTTATCGAAGAGAAGAAAGTTCAGGCGGCAAAAGTGGTGACGCACATTCTGGGGCTGAATGCGGCAGGTGAAACCACGCTGGAACTGCCAACAGTCGGCGGCGGGAAAAAACTGGTTTACACCGGCAAAGCCTTACCATTAACCGCGCTCACCCAGATTGATGATCCAGCCTTGCGCGATATCCTGGAGCGACATGAGGGGATTTGGTCGCAGGAAGCCGAACAGTACATATTGTCTCACGCCGAGGAAATTTAACATGATTAACCGCGACACCCAGTTGTGCATGTCGCTTGCCGGTCGCCCCGGCAACTTCGGCACTCGCTTTCACAACTATCTGTATCAAAAATTAGGGTTAAATTTTATCTACAAAGCCTTTACCACGCAGGATATTGAGGCCGCAGTGAAAGGCGTTCGCGCACTCGGAATTCGCGGCTGTGCGGTCTCTATGCCGTTCAAAGAGAGCTGCATGCCGTTTCTGGATGCCATCGATCCTTCCGCAAGCGTCATTGATTCCGTCAACACCATCGTCAATGACAACGGTACGCTGACAGGATTTAACACCGACTACATTGCGGTAAAAAGCCTGATTGCCAGCCACCAGCTCAATAGCAGCGCACGCGTGATGATTCGCGGCAGCGGTGGAATGGGTAAAGCGGTTATCGCCGCGTTTCGCGATGCCGGATTTACAGATGTCATCATTGCCGCGCGCAATCGCGAGAGCGGCCCGGCGCTGGCAAAACAGTACGGTTTCCAGTGGCAGCCCCAGTCGGAAGGGATTGCCTGCGATATTCTGGTCAACGTGACGCCCGTCGGCATGGCTGGCGGCAAAGAGAGCCATGAACTGGCCTACAGCGAAGCGATGGTCTCTACGGCAAGCGTCGTTTTTGACGTCGTCGCCCTGCCGCCGGAAACACCGGTGATTAAGCTGGCACAGCAGTTGGGTAAAAAGACCATCAGCGGTGCAGAGGTGATTGCCTTACAGGCCGTAGAGCAGTTCGCTATGTATACCGGCGTACGCCCGGATGACGCATTGATTGCCGAAGCGGCAGAATTTGCGCGGGCGGGGTAACGAAGCAGGAACAGAGCGCCAGGGATGGGCGCTCTAATAGCCATTAATCAGAAAATCAATCGCATCCCGAAGTTCTGCCCTGTTTGCGGTCAGATCTCCCACAAAGTTACCCACATTCTTCACAGGTATGCCTGTCATCATGTACGTCATCACCACATAGGCTTGCCCACCAATGCTAACAACCGGGCAAATTTTAGCTGGCGGGACTTCGTTGGGAAACTGGCTTAGCGCTATAACGGGTGCGACCAGTACATGCTGCAAAACAGCGGCCACCGGATGCTGTAAGCTAATTAAAAACGGATAAACGCTTTTTCCACTTCCTGTATTTTCATAAGCGCAATACTGCTCCATCAGAATGTCCTTTGAAAATCACTGAACGAACCGTTTTCTTCCACCCATTGATTTAATGCTTCTATCGATTTTTTATTATCCCGCAACCATTCTTCGCGTTTGTTCTCGCGAAATTTTTCGATCAGGGCTTCGGTTAAAACCGCTGACAGATTGATTTTAAGCTTGCGCGCCTCTTCCAGTATCTCTGGAGCCAGAGAGACATTGACTGATTTTTTTACCTTAGACACAGTGCGCATGATAACCCCCATAGCAGTGCGCATGACATGCCTAAGATTAGCGTAATAAGCGAGCATTTCCTATTCCCCGACCAGCAAATCATCATGTCACACTAAGGTGGTTGCACAGGCCTGTCACGCCCCGAAGAAGATGTCTGCGAGGTGCTTTCCTGTTTACGCCCACCAGCATTTCCTCTCACCTCCCAGTTTTTTATTCTCTACTTTCAACTTGTCAATTCATAATGTAGTTTATAAAATACATGGAACGTAATCATGGAAATTCTTCAGACCACGGTTTTCCAACGCTGGGAACAGAATCTACGGGATCGCAGGGCCAAAACGCTCATTGCCGCACGACTTTTTCGACTGCCGAATGGTTTAGCTGGCGATGTTAAACCTATTGGAGAATGCTCGCCCGTTCACTGGACTATCAGGAGACCTTCCGCCATGAATAAGCTTACTCAGTACGATCCCGCTGCTGCGCTAGTTGATGATGAAGAAATTGCTGTATTTATGGCGGATGCCCTCGAAACAGGCGATGCAACGTACATTGCAAAAGCATTGGGCGTGGTGGCACGCGCTAAGGGAATGGCGAGCATCGCGGCAGAAACGGGATTATCCCGCGAACAACTCTATCGCTCGTTTAGTGAGAAAGGAAACCCGACGCTGAAAACCACGCTGGCGGTGATGAAGGCGCTCGGTATTGGATTGACACTTAGAAAATAGTCCCAGCTTCTATCTCCCCTTCCAACATCGTGAGCCATATCAGTAAGGCATTAGATTGATAGTGGTAGCATTAGTGCGGTTGGTAATTTTCTGATTACATGGAGAAATGATGGAACTGCTTTTATTGAGTAACTCGACGCTGCCGGGCAAAGGCTGGATGGAACATGCGCTGCCGCTGATTGCTGAGCAACTGAATGGTCGCCGCACGGCAGTGTTTATTCCGTTCGCTGGCGTGACGCAAACCTGGGATGAGTACACGGCGAAAACAGCAGCCATCTTTGCGCCAATGGGCGTCAATGTTACGGGCATTCATACCGTTGCCGATCCGATTGCTGCCATTGAAAACGCCGAGCTGGTGATTGTCGGCGGGGGTAATACCTTCCAGTTGCTGAAAGAGAGCCGCGAGCGCGGGCTGCTGGCGCCGATTGTGGATGTCGTCAAACGCGGTGCGCTGTACATCGGCTGGAGCGCGGGTTCCAACCTTGCCTGCCAGACCATCCGCACCACCAACGACATGCCGATTGTCGATCCCAAAGGCTTTGATGCCCTGGGTCTGTTCCCACTGCAAATTAATCCGCACTTCACCAACGCGCTGCCGGAAGGCCATAAAGGCGAAACGCGTGAACAGCGTATTCGCGAACTGCTGGTGGTTGCACCAGAGCTGACGGTGATTGGCTTGCCGGAAGGGAACTGGATCAAAGTGAGTAACGGTCAATCTGTGCTCGGCGGCCCAAACACCACGTATATCTTTAAAGCGGGTGAAGAGGCGGTTGCCGTTGAGGCAGGCCACTGCTTTTAGTTGATTTGTTGTCTGATGCCGGATGGCGGCTTCGCCTTATCCGGCCTACAAGGTAAATGACAACATTGACGGTTATCCGTAGGCCCGGTAAGCATCAGCGTCACCGGGCAACATTTCATCTGTCCTCGTTAGTACTCACGCTCATCGTCTTCATCCGGCTGTTCCAGCACGCTGTAAGCCACAGAGCAAAACAGTGAGTTCAGACGCTGCATATCGCCCAACAGCGCCAGGTGCAGGGAACTGGTCTCGATGCTTTGCACGTTCTGCTGATGCAGACGGTCAACGTGCGCATGCGAATAGCGACGGTTGAGAATACGGAAACGGTGCTTGCTACGACGCAGACGGCGGGCGCTGGTCACATCGCCTGAGAAGAATACCGACATCGCCAGTTGCAGATTGCTGAGCAGCAGATCGTAGAGCGCATCCAGCTCTTTCAGCCCTTCTACCGAGAATGCCCGACGGGCGGCCAGCGACTTATCGGCTATCTCACTGCCCATACGTTCGACAATATCGGAAGCCTGCTCAAGGTTGAGCGACATTTCGATAATCTCCGCCCAACGGCGTGATTCCTCTTCCGCCAGTTCATCCTTTGGCATCCGCGCCAGATAGAGCTTAATCGCCGTGTACAGCACGTTGATGTCATCCGCCATCCTGCGCAACTCTTTCTCTTCGCGCGGCTCGCCGTGCATCACCTTCTTCAACCCGTCCATCATCTGCTCCATCGCATCGCCAATACGCAGCGCTTCGCGGGCGGCATTAGCGAGAGCAAGCGTCGGCGTATCCAGCGCACTGACGTCCAGATGTTTGGGCTTCAGATGTGCATCCAGCTCCGGCTCATCGCGGATGATGCGCTTACAAAAACGCGCCATCGGTTCAGCGAACGGCACCATCGCCACGCAGCGTACCAGGTTGTAGAAGACGTGGAAGTAGATAACCAGTTCGGATTTCGGCAGCGGTAGCTCATCCATCAAATTCGCCAACGGATGAACAAACGGCAGGATAATCAGGCTACCCACCAGCTTAAACAGCAGGCTACCTAGCGCCACTCGGCGGGCGGCGGCATTAGCGGCGCTGTTGTTAAGCATCGCCAACAGGCCGGATCCGAGGTTGGCGCCAATCACCAGACACAGCGCCACCGGGAACGAGATAATGCCTGCAGCGGTCAGCGTGGCCGTCAGCAGTACCGCCGCCAGGCTGGAGTAACTGATAATCGCAAACATGGCGCCAATCAGCGCATCCAGCATGATATCGCCGGTGAGCGAGGCGAAAATAACCTGTACGCCATTAGCCTGAGTGATCGGCGTTACTGCCTGCACAATCAGCTCCAGCGCCAGTAAAATCAACCCCAGCCCAATACCGACCCGCCCCAGCTGTCCGGCACGAGACTGCTTGCGCCCAAGAAAGAAAATGACGCCGATAAAAATCAGCAAGGGCGACAGCCAGGAGAGATCGAAAGTCAGGATACGCGCCATCAGCGCGGTCCCCACGTCGGCACCCAGGACAATCACCAGCGCAGGGGTGAGCGCCACGAGATCCTGCGCGACAAACGACGTCACCAGCATGGTGGTAGCGTTACTGCTTTGCACCAGAGCAGTAACGCCGATCCCCGCGCAAAAGGCGAGCGGCTTCTTTTCAACACTACGGCTGAGCACAGTGCGTAAACGGGCACCAAAGACACGCATCACGCCGGTACGCACAATATGCGTACCCCAGACCAGCATAGAAACAGCAGAAAGCAGGTGTAACAGAGTTAACACGGAATCAGGTACTCCTTATCGTTATATGTTCCTGAGGCCGAAGCCTTCTTTCAGTATAAGGGTTTAAACGTAATAAAGAGACAGGGCACTCATTGAGTGCCCTGTTTGTTGTAAATAAAGATGACAGTTTTGTGAATCAGTCGGCGTCGTAGCCGAGGTTCGGCGCTAACCAGCGCTCCACTTCTGCCACGCTCATCCCTTTACGGAAGGCATAATCTTCAACCTGATCGCGCTGGATTTGCGCCACGGCGTAGTACTTGCTGTCCGGATGACTGAAATACCAGCCGGATACCGAGGCACCTGGCCACATGGCGAAGGATTCGGTGAGCTTCATCCCAGTGTGCGCCTCTACGTCCAGCAGTTCCCAGATGGTGGCTTTTTCGGTGTGTTCCGGACACGCCGGATAGCCCGGTGCCGGGCGAATCCCCTGGTAGTTTTCGCGGATCAGCTCCTCGTTACTGAGATTCTCGTTCGCCGCATAGCCCCAGTAGACTTTACGCACGCGCTCGTGCAAGTATTCCGCGAACGCTTCCGCCAGACGGTCAGCAATCGCTTTCACCATGATCTTGTTGTAGTCGTCATGTTGCGCTTCGAAAGCATCTGCCAGCGCATCTTCCTCCAGACCACCGGTAACCGCGAAAGCCCCAATGTAATCTGCTTTACCGCTCAGTTTCGGCGCGACAAAGTCCGACAAGCAGTAGTTGGCGAAACCGACTTTTTCCGTTTGCTGACGCAGATGATGACTCACGTTAAGCACGTGTGTACGTGTTTCATCACGGTAGATCTCGATGTCGTCACCCACACGGTTGGCCGGGAATAAACCCACCACGCCACGCGGATTCAGCGTCTTCTCAGCGCTGAGTTTATCCAGCATGTCGTTGGCATCTTTGAACAGGCGCTTCGCCTCTTCGCCCACTACTTCATCTTCGAGGATTCGCGGATATTTCCCGGCCAACGACCAGGTCATAAAGAACGGCGTCCAGTCGATGTAGTTGCGCAGGGTTTCGATGCTGGCTTCCACTTCCTGTACGCCCAGACGGTGCGCCACCGGCGGGGTGTAGTTTTCCCAGTCAAAGGCCAGATCGTTGTCGCGGGCAGCCTGTAACGTTACGGGCGGAGTACGCGGTTTCTTACGCGCATGCTGGATACGCACAGTTTCGTACTCTTTACGCGTACGGGCGACAAAGTCATCGCGCTGGGTGTCAGAGAGCAGCGCAGCCACGACACCAACGGTACGCGAGGCGTTCTGCACGTAAACCGTCGGGCCACTGTAGTTCTGCTCAATTTTCACCGCAGTGTGTGCTTTCGAGGTGGTCGCACCGCCAATCAGCAGTGGGATGGTGAAGCCCTGACGCTCCATCTCTTTCGCCACGTTGACCATTTCGTCCAGCGAAGGGGTAATCAGCCCGGAAAGGCCAATCAGATCGGCATTCACTTCACGCGCGGTTCTGAGGATTTTCTCCGCGGGCACCATCACGCCAAGATCGACGATTTCGTAGTTGTTACATTGCAGCACCACGCCGACGATATTTTTACCGATGTCGTGCACGTCGCCCTTCACGGTAGCGATGACCATTTTGCCGTTGCTGGAGCCTTTCTCTTTGCTGGCCTCAATGTACGGTTCGAGGTACGCCACCGCCTGCTTCATCACGCGGGCGGATTTCACCACCTGCGGCAGGAACATTTTGCCCTCGCCGAACAGGTCGCCAACCACGTTCATGCCGTCCATCAGCGGTCCTTCAATAACCTCGATCGGGCGCGCAGCCTGCTGGCGCGCTTCTTCGGTATCCAGCTCAATAAACTCGGTAATGCCTTTCACCAGCGAGTATTCGAGGCGCTTTTTCACGTCCCAACTGCGCCACTCCGCCATCTGGGCATTCGCCGTATCGTCGGTTTTACTGCCGCGATACTTCTCAGCAAGCTCCAGCAGTCGTTCGGTGCCATCGTCACGGCGGTTGAGGATCACATCTTCAACCGCATCGCGCAGCTCGGCGGGCAGGTCGTCATAGATTGCCAGTTGTCCGGCGTTAACAATCCCCATGTCCATGCCGTTGCGAATGGCGTAGTAGAGGAATACCGCGTGAATGGCTTCACGTACCGGGTCGTTGCCACGGAATGAGAATGACACGTTAGAAACGCCGCCGGAGATCAGCGCGTGCGGCAGTTCGCGTTTGATGTCTTCACAGGCCCCGATAAAGTCCTGCGCATAGTTGTTGTGTTCCTCAATGCCGGTCGCGACGGCAAAGATGTTCGGGTCAAAGATAATATCTTCCGGCGGGAAGCCCACCTCTTCGGTAAGAATCTTGTACGCCCGACGGCAGATCTCAATTTTGCGCGCGCGGGTGTCGGCCTGGCCCTGCTCGTCAAAGGCCATCACCACCACTGCAGCACCGTAGCGACGCAGCAGCTTCGCGTGATGAATAAAGGTCTCAACCCCCTCTTTCATCGAGATGGAGTTAACGATGCCTTTACCCTGAATGCACTTCAGCCCTTTTTCGATTACTTCCCATTTCGAGGAGTCGATCATAATCGGCACGCGGGCGATATCCGGTTCACCGGCAATCAGGTTGAGGAAACGAACCATCGCCGCTTCGGCGTCGAGCATCCCCTCATCCATGTTGATATCGATGATCTGCGCGCCACTTTCTACCTGCTGGCGGGCGACGTCCAGCGCTTCGCTGTATTTCTCTTCTTTGATCAGGCGCTTAAACTTCGCCGAACCGGTAACGTTGGTACGCTCGCCGACGTTCACAAACAGGCTGTCGTCGCCGATGTTCAGCGGCTCAAGGCCGGAAAGGCGGCAGGCAACCGGGATTTCCGGCAAGCGGCGTGGCGGCAGCCCTTCCACGGCGCGACTCATGGCGGCGATGTGTTCCGGCGTGGTGCCGCAGCAGCCACCAACAATATTCAGGAAGCCCGCTTCGGCCCATTCACGGATTTGCGCCGCCATGGTGTCGGCATCAAGATCGTACTCACCAAAAGCGTTTGGCAGCCCGGCGTTCGGGTGCGCGGTCACGTAGCATTCGGCAATACGCGACAGTTCCTGCACGTACTGGCGCAGTTCGTCCGGGCCTAAGGCACAGTTCAGACCGAAGGTCAGCGCATCGGCGTGGCGCAGCGAGTTATAAAACGCTTCGGTGGTCTGGCCGGAGAGTGTACGCCCGGAAGCGTCGGTGATGGTGCCGGAGAGCATAATCGGCAGCTCAACGCCCAGCGCCTCGAATTCAGTTTTAACCGCGAAAATAGCGGCTTTGGCGTTGAGGGTATCGAAAACGGTTTCAATCAGGATCAGGTCACTGCCGCCTTCCACCAGCGCTTTGGTGGATTCGCGGTAGGCGGCCACCAGCTGATCAAAGGTAATATTACGGTAAGCCGGGTCGTTGACGTCGGGCGAGATAGACGCTGTACGGTTGGTTGGGCCAAGCACGCCCGCGACATAGCGCGGTTTGTTCGGCGTGCGCGCCGTCCATTCGTCTGCCGCCGCACGCGCCAGTTTGGCTGCCGCAAAGTTGATTTCCGCCGACAGGGATTCCATCTGGTAATCCGCCATGGCGATAGTCGTGGAGTTAAAGGTGTTGGTTTCGATGATGTCCGCGCCCGCCTCGAAGTAGGCGTTGTGAATCGCGGCAATCACCTCCGGTTTGCTGAGCACCAACAGGTCGTTGTTGCCTTTCAGATCGCACGGCCATTCGGCAAAGCGTTCGCCGCGGAAATCCTCTTCGCTCAGACGATATCCCTGGATCATGGTGCCCATACCGCCGTCCAGCACCAGAATACGTTCATTTAACTGCTGACGTAATTGTTCTACTTTGCTGCTCACACTCGCTCCCGACAACGCTCAACCAGACCGAAAAAAACTCAACAGGTCATACTGGCACAAACCTGAGAGGCGGAAAAGAGAACAACGGCCAACATGAGACATGTTCAGCTTCACTCATCCGATCAGTACAGGAATTCTTGCATTATAATTGAATAAAACGAAAATGATTTCCACGATACAGAAAAGGAGTCTGCCATGGTTGCCCCCGTTCCCGCGAAACGCGGTAGAAAACCCGCCGCTACTACTGCGCCCGCAACCGGGCAGGTTCAGTCCCTGACGCGCGGCCTGAAGCTGCTCGAGTGGATTGCGGAATCCAACGGCAGCGTGGCGCTGACCGAGCTGGCGCAGCAGGCTGGCCTGCCAAACTCCACGACTCACCGTTTGCTGACCACCATGCAGCAGCAGGGATTTGTTCGTCAGGTCGGTGAATTAGGCCACTGGGCCGTGGGCGCACATGCGTTTATCGTCGGCAGCAGCTTTCTGCAAAGCCGTAATCTGCTGGCGATTGTCCACCCAATCCTGCGCAAACTGATGGAAGACTCCGGTGAAACGGTCAACCTCGCCGTGCTGGATCAAAGCGACCATCAGGCGATTATTATCGACCAGGTGCAGTGTACCCAATTGATGCGTATGTCTGCGCCTATCGGCGGCAAACTGCCGATGCACGCCTCCGGGGCGGGCAAAGCGTTTTTATCCCAGCTGAGCGAAGAACAGGTGACTGGGCTGTTGCACCGTAAAGGTCTGCACGCATACACCCACGCCACGCTGGTGTCGCCGGTGCATCTGAAAGAGGATTTGGCCCAGACGCGTAAGCGCGGCTATTCCTTTGATGATGAGGAACATGCGCTGGGCCTGCGCTGCGTGGCGTCGTGCATTTATGACGAGCACCGCGAGCCGTTCGCCGCGATTTCCATCTCCGGCCCCATTTCGCGCATTACCGACGATCGCGTGACCGAGTTTGGCGCCATGGCGATCAAAGCGGCGAAAGAAGTGACGCTGGCGTATGGCGGGTTTCGTTAAGATGGGATTGCCGGGTGGCGGCTACGCCTTACCCGGCTTACGATCGGTTTCATAACGCACGCTGAAACGCTGTTTGCGCCGGTAGGCGTAAACATCTTCCACATGCCCGTTTTTAATCCGCGTTTGCAGACCACGCCAGTAGTCGGCGCTGAACAAGTCAGCGTGCATCTCTTCAAATAGCGGACCAATACGCGGATCAGCACATAGCCAGTGCCGAAACTCTTCCGGGAAGACATCTCCAGGCGATACGCTGTACCACGGCTCAGCGCTCATCTCATCTTCCGGGTAGCGTGGCAGCGGGATATGACGGAAATTAACCTCCGTCATGTAGCAGATTTCATCGTAGTCGTAGAACACCACGCGCCCGTGACGGGTGACGCCGAAGTTCTTAAACAGCATATCGCCGGGGAAAATATTGGCGGCGGCCAACTGACGAATCGCGTTGCCGTACTCTTCAATGGCATCGCGCAGTTGTTGACCTTCGACCTGCTCCAGCCAGATATTCAGCGGCACCATCCGTCGTTCGATATACAGATGGCGAATGACAATCTGATCGCCAAGATCGGTAATTTTTTCCGGTGCTTCCTGTAACAACAGCGCCATCAGCGCAGGATCGATTTGCCGTTTATCCAGCACAAAATTCTCGAACTCCTGGGTGTCAGCCATCCGCCCCACACGATCGTGCTCTTTGACCAGTTGATAACAGGCGCGGACGTGGGCGGCAGACATCTCTTTTTGCGGCGCAAATTTGTCTTTGATGATTTTAAACACCCGGTCAAAGCCCGGCAGGGTAAACACCAGCATCACCATACCGCGGATCCCCGGCGCTTCAATAAACTGCTCATCACAGTTGGCCAGGTAGAGCAGATACTCCCGATAACTTTCCGTTTTTGCATGCTTCTGGCAGCCAATCGCCATATACAATTCAGCGGTGGTTTTACCGGGCAGGATCTCGCGCAACCACTCCACCAGTGCGGCGGGCAACGGTGCATACACCATGAAATAGGAACGGGCAAAGCCAAACACAATGCTCGCCTCCGCCGTCGTGGTCAGGCAGGTATCGACAAACAGCTCACCTTCGTCTGTCCGGTGGATTGGCAGTAAAAACGGCAGCGTTCCAGAAGGGGTAATCAGCTTACCGACCAGCCAGGCGGCCTTGTTACGATAAAACAGTTCATTCGCCACCTGTAAATGGCAGCCCTGCAACACATCCGCTCCCAGGGTTTCGGTCAGGTGTTCGATGATGTAGTGGATATCACGATATTTATTCTGCCATGGAAGACGCAGGGGCAGATCGCTAAGGACGCGAGTGAGCAGCCACTCCCAACCTGAATCAGGGAAAAAATCTTTCGCCAACGGGCGTGGGATCGTGCGGAAACGACGCTCTGGCTGAGAACTGAAAATAAACAGCCGCTCGGGAGTCAGCGAGCGGTGGTCAAATAACCGGCAGTAAACGGAGTTAAAAAAGCTCTCCGCAATCTCGAAGCGCGGGTAATCCGGCAATAGCCGGGTGTAATGCTCTTTCACGCGAAGTAAAAAATCCGCGTCGGTACTTTTGCCGTCTGTAATGCAGCGCAACTGCTCCACCACCAGACCCACGTGATGATCGTAAAGGTGAATACGGCTTTTCATCGCCTGCTGAACCGCATGCCAGTCGGCATGTTCAAAACGCTGCTGCGCGCCGGAGGTGACTTCCAGAAAACGCCCGTACTGGGCGTCGAAACCTTGCAAAATCGTCTGAGCAATCAGTAATTCCAGGCCACGCGTCATCGACTTCTCCCATCCGGCACAACGTCATGCCGGATGGCGCGTTCGCTTATCCGGCCTACATCCCTTCGTAGGCCCGGTAAGCGCAGCGCCACCGGGCATTAATCAAAACTGCGATTCTTCGGTCGAGCCGGTCAGCGCGGTCACCGAGGAAGCGCCGCCCTGAATGATGGTAGTGACTTTGTCGAAGTAGCCTGTACCCACTTCCTGCTGATGGGACACGAAGGTGTAACCGTCTTTCGCCGCCGCAAATTCTGGCTGCTGAACCTTCTCAACATAGTGACGCATGCCTTCACCCTGCGCATAGGAGTGTGCGAGGTCGAACATGTTGAACCACATGCTGTGGATGCCCGCCAGGGTAATGAACTGATATTTGTACCCCATATCTGACAGTTGCTGCTGGAAGCTGGCAATGGTTTTATCATCCAGATTTTTCTGCCAGTTAAACGATGGCGAACAGTTGTAGGCCAGCAGTTTGCCTGGGAATTTCGCATGAATAGCATCGGCAAAGCGCTTCGCCAGTTCGAGGTCCGGCGTGGAGGTTTCACACCACACCAGATCCGCATAAGGTGCATAGGCCAGACCACGGCTGATCGCCTGCTCAATACCCGCATGCGTACGGTAGAACCCTTCGCTGGTACGTTCGCCGGTGATGAACTCGCTGTCGTATGGGTCGCAGTCAGACGTTATCAGATCGGCTGCATCAGCATCAGTACGCGCAATAACCAGCGTCGGAACGCCCATGACGTCGGCCGCCAGACGGGCGGCCACCAGTTTCTGGATAGCTTCCTGAGTCGGCACCAGAACTTTGCCGCCCATGTGACCACATTTTTTCACTGATGCGAGCTGATCTTCGAAGTGGACGGCCGCTGCACCAGCCTCAATCATCGATTTCATCAGTTCAAACGCGTTCAGGACGCCGCCAAAACCCGCTTCCGCATCGGCGACGATCGGCAGGAAGTAATCCACATAGCGCGGATCGTTCGGTTCAATACCGGTAGACCATTGGATCTGATCGGCGCGACGGAATGTGTTGTTGATCCGATCCACCACCGCCGGGACGGAGTTCGCCGGATACAGCGATTGGTCCGGGTACATGCTGGATGCCAGGTTTGCATCTGCCGCCACCTGCCATCCTGAAAGGTAGACCGCTTCAATACCGGCTTTCGCCTGCTGCAGCGCCTGACCGCCAGTCAGCGCGCCGAGGCTGTTGATATAACCTTTCTTCGATTCGCCGTGCAGCAGACGCCACATTTTCGCCGCGCCAAGCTGAGCCAGCGTGCATTCCGGGTTGACCGAGCCACGTAATTTCACCACTTCCTCCGCGCTATATGGACGGGTGATGCCTTCCCAGCGCGGTTGAGTCCATTCTTTCTGTAATTCTTCGATTTGTTGAGTACGGGTTTTCATGTGCAGATGCTCCATATTGTTATGTGGTGGATTACGCCAGCAGGCGGTAGCCTGGCAGGGTCAAGAAATCGATCAATTCATCAGAGGTAGTGATTTGCTCCATCAGGCGCGCGGCATCGTCAAAACGCCCGCTGCTGTAGCGGTGTTCGCCCAGCTCGTCCTGAATCACCAGCATCTCTTCGGCCAGCATCTGGCGAAACAGCGGTTTGGTGACCGGCTTGCCGTTGCTGAGGGTTTTCTGGTGGTGGATCCACTGCCAGATGGAGGTACGGGAGATTTCTGCGGTAGCCGCATCTTCCATCAGACCGTAAATCGGTACGCAGCCGTTGCCGGAGATCCACGCTTCGATGTACTGCACCGCAACACGGATGTTGGCGCGCATGCCTTCTTCAGTACGTTCACCTTCACAAGGTGCCAGCAGTTGTTCTGCGGTAATCGGGGCATCTTCTTCACGGGTCACGAACAGCTGATTTTTGTTTTCACCGAGTACGTCGTTGAACACCGCCATAGCGGTATCTGCCAGCCCCGGATGGGCAATCCATGTGCCGTCATGACCGTTATTTGCTTCCAGCGCTTTGTCCGCTTTTACCTTGGTCAGAACCTGGTTGTTACGTTCCGCATCTTTGCTGGGAATGAACGCTGCCATGCCGCCCATCGCGAATGCGCCACGTTTATGACAGGTTTTAATCAGCAGACGCGAATAGGCGCTGAGGAATGGCTTATCCATCGTCACCACCTGACGGTCCGGCAGCACGCGATCCGGATGGTTCTTCAGCGTTTTGATATAGCTGAAAATGTAGTCCCAGCGACCGCAGTTCAGACCCACAATATGGTCACGCAGGGCGTGCAGAATTTCGTCCATCTGGAAGACGGCCGGCAGCGTTTCAATCAGCAGAGTCGCTTTGATGGTGCCGCGAGGCAGATTAAAGCGATCTTCTGCATAGCTGAACACTTCGCTCCACCATGCCGCTTCTTGCCAGGCCTGCGTTTTTGGCAGATAGAAATAAGGGCCACTGCCTTTTGCCAGCAACGCTTTGTAGTTGTGGAAGAAATAGAGGGCAAAATCGAACAGGCTGCCCGGGATGGATTCGCCACGCCAGGTAACGTGTTTTTCCGGCAGATGCAGACCACGAACGCGGCATACCAACAGAGCCGGATTAGGTTTGAGCTGATAAATTTTACCCGCTTCGTTGGTATAGCTAATGGTGCCATTGACCGCATCACGCAGGTTTATCTGCCCGTCGATTACTTTGCTCCACTCAGGAGCCAGCGAATCTTCAAAATCAGCCATAAAGACTTTGACGTTCGCGTTGAGCGCGTTGATGACCATCTTGCGCTCAACGGGTCCGGTGATCTCTACGCGGCGATCCAGTAAATCATCAGGAATTCCGCGAATTTTCCAGTTACCTTCTCGAATGGAAGCCGTTTCCGAAATAAAATCAGGCAACTTACCGTCATCAATATCCTGCTGCTGCTGGATACGTGCAGCCAGAAGTTTATTGCGTTTTGGCGTAAATCTTGTCACCAGTTCAGTCAGAAACTCTACTGCTTCAGCGGTCAGAATTTGTTGCTCCTGTTCGCCACGCGGCCTGGTGAAGACCAGTTCATCGGTTGTCGTTGCCTGTTGATTCATTGCGTAGTTCCTCGTCATTGATCCAATCACATCCCCAATGCGAACGAAGGATCGTTGTGCGGTTTTCGTTCAGCACAACTAAGACTACTCATTTAAATTTCAAAATCAAAAACAATTTCCATTTTTAATTTAAATATCAATTAACTCATTGATAACAATATAAATAAAATTTAATTACATGATGAGGTGCGTTTCGGAAATAAAAAAGGCACCCGAAGGTGCCTGATTCAACATGCTGAAACGCTTAAGGATCGTCTGCTACAGAAGATTAATCCAGCGTTGGATTCATGTGACGCAGATCATATGGCGTGATCTGGTAGACGTAATAGTTGAGCCAGTTAGTAAACAACAGATTGCCGTGGCTGCGCCAGGTTGCCCGCGGTTTGTTTTGCGGGTCATCTTTCGGGAAGTAGTTATAGGGTACTTCCGGCGTTAAGCCCGCTTCGACGTCACGAAAATACTCACTGCCGAGCGTATGGGCGTCATACTCCGGATGACCCGTCACAAAGGCAATACGTTTATCTTTGCTGGCAAACAGGTAGGCATCTCCCTCTTCTGTCTCGGCAAAAATCTCGAGATCGGTGTAGTCCCGGATAAGCGCAGCAGGAAAATCGGCATAGCGCGAATGCGGAGCCAGGAACGCATCATCAAATCCGCGCGTCAGTAGCGCATGAGGGTGAAGAATATGGTGCTCATAAACACCTGAGAGTTTGTCCGTACGGGTTTGCTTAGGAATTCCGTACAGGATATTCAGCGCGGCCTGTACCGCCCAACAAACAAATAGCGTCGAGGTAACGTGATCTTTCGCCCATTCAAGCACTTGTTGAATCTGCGGCCAGTAAGCCACGTCATTAAATTCAACCAGACCCAACGGCGCGCCGGTCACGATCAGTCCGTCAAAGTTCTGATCGCAGATATCCTCGAAATTACAGTAAAAGTTATTCAGATGTTCCGTTGGGGTGTTACGTGACTCCCGGGCATCAATGCGTAACAGCTGAACATCTACCTGCAGGGGGGAGTTCGACAGTAAGCGCAGGAACTGATTTTCCGTTTCAATCTTCTTGGGCATCAGGTTGAGGATGAGCACCTTCAGTGGTCGAATTTCCTGACCGGAAGCGCGGGATGTCGTCATCACAAAGACGTTTTCCTCACGCAAGAAATTGACGGCGGGTAGCTCGTCCTGCACGCGAATTGGCATAACCTGATAACCTCACTACATACGTTTAAACGTTTAGACATCCAGATAGCTGAAGATACCCAGGAATCATGCGAATGTCGAGCCTGCATCCTCAAGTTGAGAAAGTTTCACGGCCCTTGCTGTAGAATAGTGCAGTAAAGATAAAAGGAGAATGCTATGCCCTTTACCATTCGTCGTTCGCGTAAGGACGAAGGTGATAAGCTCGTATCTATCTGGTGTCGTTCAGTCGATGCGACACACCATTTCCTCTCACCGGATTATCGCCTTGAGCTGGAAGAACTGGTACGTTCATTTTTACCAGAAGCTCCGCTATGGGTTGCAGTGACAGAACAAGATGAGCCTGTCGCCTTTATGCTCCTGACCGATCAGCATATGGATGCCCTGTTCGTCGACCCGGATGCACGTGGTCGCGGCGTTGGTAAGTTACTGATTGAACATGCTTTATCAATGACTTCAACGCTAACGACCAACGTTAATGAACAGAATAAACAGGCAGTTGGATTCTATAAGAAGATGGGATTTAGCGTGACGGGATGGAGGGAAGTGGACGATCTCGGACGACCGTACCCGTTACTCAGCCTCGTACACGGGTAGCCGTACTTATTGCCTGATGCGCTGCGCTTATCAGGCCTACAACAGCCTGGTTATCCGGGAATACAGACGCAAAAAAGCCCATCCGTCAGGATGGGCTTCTTCACTTTAATTAATGCCTGGCAGTTCCCTACTCTCGCATGGGGAGACCCCACACTACCATCGGCGCTACGGCGTTTCACTTCTGAGTTCGGCATGGGGTCAGGTGGGACCACCGCGCTACAGCCGCCAGGCAAATTCTGTTTATCAGACCGCTTCTGCGTTCTGATGTAATCTGTATCAAGCTGAATCTGATGTCTCTTCGCCAAAACATCTTCGGCGTTGTAAGGTTAAGCCTCACGGTTCATTAGTATCGGTTAGCTCAATGTATCGCTACACTTACACACCCGACCTATCAACGTCATCGTCTTTAACGTTCCTTCAGGAGACTTATAGTCTCAGGGAGAACTCATCTCGGGGCAAGTTTCGTGCTTAGATGCTTTCAGCACTTATCTCTTCCGCATTTAGCTACCGGGCAATGCCATTGGCATGACAACCCGAACACCAGTGATGCGTCCACTCCGGTCCTCTCGTACTAGGAGCAGCCCCCCTCAATTCTCCAGCGCCCACGGCAGATAGGGACCGAACTGTCTCACGACGTTCTAAACCCAGCTCGCGTACCACTTTAAATGGCGAACAGCCATACCCTTGGGACCTACTTCAGCCCCAGGATGTGATGAGCCGACATCGAGGTGCCAAACACCGCCGTCGATATGAACTCTTGGGCGGTATCAGCCTGTTATCCCCGGAGTACCTTTTATCCGTTGAGCGATGGCCCTTCCATTCAGAACCACCGGATCACTAAGACCTGCTTTCGCACCTGCTCGAGCCGTCACTCTCGCAGTCAAGCTAGCTTATGCCTTTGCACTAACCTCCTGATGTCCGACCAGGATTAGCTAACCTTCGTGCTCCTCCGTTACTCTTTAGGAGGAGACCGCCCCAGTCAAACTACCCACCAGACACTGTCCGCAACCCGGATTACGGGTCCACGTTAGAACACCAGCCATTAAAGGGTGGTATTTCAAGGTTGGCTCCATGCAGACTGGCGTCCACACTTCAAAGCCTCCCACCTATCCTACACATCAAGGACCAGTGTTCAGTGTCAAGCTATAGTAAAGGTTCACGGGGTCTTTCCGTCTTGCCGCGGGTACACTGCATCTTCACAGCGAGTTCAATTTCACTGAGTCTCGGGTGGAGACAGCCTGGCCATCATTACGCCATTCGTGCAGGTCGGAACTTACCCGACAAGGAATTTCGCTACCTTAGGACCGTTATAGTTACGGCCGCCGTTTACCGGGGCTTCGATCAAGAGCTTCTCCTTACGGATAACCCCATCAATTAACCTTCCGGCACCGGGCAGGCGTCACACCGTATACGTCCACTTTCGTGTTTGCACAGTGCTGTGTTTTTAATAAACAGTTGCAGCCAGCTGGTATCTTCGACTGATTTCAGCTCCATGGGTAAACCACTTCACCTACATATCAGCGTGCCTTCTCCCGAAGTTACGGCACCATTTTGCCTAGTTCCTTCACCCGAGTTCTCTCAAGCGCCTTGGTATTCTCTACCTGACCACCTGTGTCGGTTTGGGGTACGATTTCGTGTTACCTGATGCTTAGAGGCTTTTCCTGGAAGCAGGGCATTTGTTACTTCAGCACCGTAGTGCCTCGTCATCACACCTTAGCGTTAAAAGAAGTCCGGATTTACCTAAACTTCCCGCCTACATGCTTAAACCGGGACAACCGTCGCCCGGCTAACATAGCCTTCTCCGTCCCCCCTTCGCAGTAACACCAAGTACAGGAATATTAACCTGTTTCCCATCGACTACGCCTTTCGGCCTCGCCTTAGGGGTCGACTCACCCTGCCCCGATTAACGTTGGACAGGAACCCTTGGTCTTCCGGCGTGCGGGTTTTTCACCCGCATTATCGTTACTTATGTCAGCATTCGCACTTCTGATACCTCCAGCATGCCTCACGACACACCTTCAACGGCTTACAGAACGCTCCCCTACCCAACAACACATAGTGTCGCTGCCGCAGCTTCGGTGCACAGTTTAGCCCCGTTACATCTTCCGCGCAGGCCGACTCGACCAGTGAGCTATTACGCTTTCTTTAAATGATGGCTGCTTCTAAGCCAACATCCTGGCTGTCTGTGCCTTCCCACATCGTTTCCCACTTAACTGTGACTTTGGGACCTTAGCTGGCGGTCTGGGTTGTTTCCCTCTTCACGACGGACGTTAGCACCCGCCGTGTGTCTCCCGTGATAACATTCTTCGGTATTCGCAGTTTGCATCGGGTTGGTAAGTCGGGATGACCCCCTAGCCGAAACAGTGCTCTACCCCCGAAGATGAATTCACGAGGCGCTACCTAAATAGCTTTCGGGGAGAACCAGCTATCTCCCGGTTTGATTGGCCTTTCACCCCCAGCCACAAGTCATCCGCTAATTTTTCAACATTAGTCGGTTCGGTCCTCCAGTTAGTGTTACCCAACCTTCAACCTGCCCATGGCTAGATCACCGGGTTTCGGGTCTATACCCTGCAACTTAACGCCCAGTTAAGACTCGGTTTCCCTTCGGCTCCCCTATTCGGTTAACCTTGCTACAGAATATAAGTCGCTGACCCATTATACAAAAGGTACGCAGTCACCCCATAAAGAGGCTCCCACTGCTTGTACGTACACGGTTTCAGGTTCTTTTTCACTCCCCTCGCCGGGGTTCTTTTCGCCTTTCCCTCACGGTACTGGTTCACTATCGGTCAGTCAGGAGTATTTAGCCTTGGAGGATGGTCCCCCCATATTCAGACAGGATACCACGTGTCCCGCCCTACTCTTCGAGTTCACAACCTGTGCATTTTGGTGTACGGGACTATCACCCTGTACCGTCGGACTTTCCAGACCGTTCCACTAACACACAAGCTGATTCAGACTCTGGGCTGCTCCCCGTTCGCTCGCCGCTACTGGGGGAATCTCGGTTGATTTCTTTTCCTCGGGGTACTTAGATGTTTCAGTTCCCCCGGTTCGCTTCATTACGCTATGGATTCACGTAATGATAGTGTGTCGAAACACACTGGGTTTCCCCATTCGGAAATCGCCGGTTATAACGGTTCATATCACCTCACCGACGCTTATCGCAGATTAGCACGTCCTTCATCGCCTCTGACTGCCAGGGCATCCACCGTGTACGCTTAGTCGCTTAACCTCACAACCCGAAGATGTTTCGTAAAACATCACCGTGTTGCGAAAATTTGAGAGACTCGAACACACCGCTTTTCATTTCTTATTACGGAGAAATGAAACAGTGTGTCGTTTCAATTTTCAGCTTGATCCAGATTTTTAAAGAGCAAATATCTCAAACGTCACCCGAAGGTAAGTTTTGAGATATTAAGGCCGGCGACTTTCACTCACACAAACCAGCAAGTGGCGTCCCCTAGGGGATTCGAACCCCTGTTACCGCCGTGAAAGGGCGGTGTCCTGGGCCTCTAGACGAAGGGGACGTGTCAGTCTCAATCGCAAGACGCCTTGCTATTTACTTTTCATCAGACAATCTGTGTGAGCACTACAAAGAACGTTTCTTTAAGGTAAGGAGGTGATCCAACCGCAGGTTCCCCTACGGTTACCTTGTTACGACTTCACCCCAGTCATGAATCACAAAGTGGTAAGCGCCCTCCCGAAGGTTAAGCTACCTACTTCTTTTGCAACCCACTCCCATGGTGTGACGGGCGGTGTGTACAAGGCCCGGGAACGTATTCACCGTGGCATTCTGATCCACGATTACTAGCGATTCCGACTTCATGGAGTCGAGTTGCAGACTCCAATCCGGACTACGACGCACTTTATGAGGTCCGCTTGCTCTCGCGAGGTCGCTTCTCTTTGTATGCGCCATTGTAGCACGTGTGTAGCCCTACTCGTAAGGGCCATGATGACTTGACGTCATCCCCACCTTCCTCCAGTTTATCACTGGCAGTCTCCTTTGAGTTCCCGGCCGGACCGCTGGCAACAAAGGATAAGGGTTGCGCTCGTTGCGGGACTTAACCCAACATTTCACAACACGAGCTGACGACAGCCATGCAGCACCTGTCTCACGGTTCCCGAAGGCACCAAGCCATCTCTGGCAAGTTCCGTGGATGTCAAGAGTAGGTAAGGTTCTTCGCGTTGCATCGAATTAAACCACATGCTCCACCGCTTGTGCGGGCCCCCGTCAATTCATTTGAGTTTTAACCTTGCGGCCGTACTCCCCAGGCGGTCGACTTAACGCGTTAGCTCCGGAAGCCACGCCTCAAGGGCACAACCTCCAAGTCGACATCGTTTACGGCGTGGACTACCAGGGTATCTAATCCTGTTTGCTCCCCACGCTTTCGCACCTGAGCGTCAGTCTTTGTCCAGGGGGCCGCCTTCGCCACCGGTATTCCTCCAGATCTCTACGCATTTCACCGCTACACCTGGAATTCTACCCCCCTCTACAAGACTCTAGCCTGCCAGTTTCGGATGCAGTTCCCAGGTTGAGCCCGGGGATTTCACATCCGACTTGACAGACCGCCTGCGTGCGCTTTACGCCCAGTAATTCCGATTAACGCTTGCACCCTCCGTATTACCGCGGCTGCTGGCACGGAGTTAGCCGGTGCTTCTTCTGCGAGTAACGTCAATCGCTGCGGTTATTAACCACAACGCCTTCCTCCTCGCTGAAAGTACTTTACAACCCGAAGGCCTTCTTCATACACGCGGCATGGCTGCATCAGGCTTGCGCCCATTGTGCAATATTCCCCACTGCTGCCTCCCGTAGGAGTCTGGACCGTGTCTCAGTTCCAGTGTGGCTGGTCATCCTCTCAGACCAGCTAGGGATCGTCGCCTAGGTGAGCCGTTACCCCACCTACTAGCTAATCCCATCTGGGCACATCCGATGGCAAGAGGCCCGAAGGTCCCCCTCTTTGGTCTTGCGACATTATGCGGTATTAGCTACCGTTTCCAGTAGTTATCCCCCTCCATCGGGCAGTTTCCCAGACATTACTCACCCGTCCGCCACTCGTCACCCAAGGAGCAAGCTCCTCTGTGCTACCGTTCGACTTGCATGTGTTAGGCCTGCCGCCAGCGTTCAATCTGAGCCATGATCAAACTCTTCAATTTAAGTTTGATGCTCGTGAATTAAACTTCGTAATGAATTACGTATGTTCACTCAGAGACTTGGTATTCATTTTTCGTCTTGCGACGTTAAGAATCCGTATCTTCGAGTGCCCACACAGATTGTCTGATAAATTGTTAAAGAGCAGTTGCGACGCGCTTTAGCGCTCTGTCGCGAGGTGGCGTATATTACGCTTTCCTCTTTCAGAGTCAACCCTCATTTTCAGGTTTTTCCCTTCAATCAACCCGGCTAGTTAGTGTGAAGTGATTCACATCCGCCGTGTCGATGGAGGCGCATTATAGGGAGTTTCCCTCAGCCCGCAACCCTTAAATGACAGAAAAATGACTGACTGCTGCAATCCCCAGCAGACCCCCGTCTTATACCCATTTACACACAGAGTTATCCACAAAAATAAGGTTCTCTTTCGAGAGTCACCTGGTTTTATCCCTCATCTATAGAGATGAAATAATGGAATTGAGGTAAAGAGAAAAATTCGCGAGCGTTGCGCAAACGTTTTCGTTACAATGCCCCCGCACAACAAGGATGCCCCGTAAGGGGCGTTAGCTGAGTTTTTAGCCAAGAATTCACCTAACGCTCTCTGTAATAGTCAAATCCAGGGGATTTACCATGCAACAACGTCGTCCAGTCCGCCGCGCTCTGCTCAGTGTTTCTGACAAGGCCGGTATCATCGAATTCGCTCAGGCACTTTCCGCACGTGGTGTGGAGTTGCTGTCTACAGGTGGCACTGCGCGCCTTTTAGCGGAGAAAGGTCTGCCAGTGACCGAAGTTTCCGATTACACCGGCTTCCCGGAAATGATGGATGGACGCGTGAAGACCCTGCATCCGAAAGTCCACGGTGGCATTCTTGGTCGTCGCGGTCATGATGACGGAATAATGGAACAACATGGTATCGCGCCTATCGATATGGTGGTTGTTAACCTGTATCCATTCGCCGAGACCGTCGCCCGCGAAGGCTGTTCTCTGGAAGATGCCGTAGAGAACATTGATATCGGCGGCCCGACCATGGTGCGCTCCGCTGCCAAGAACCATAAAGATGTAGCTATCGTTGTGAAGAGCAGCGACTACGACGCCATTATTAAAGAGATGGATGCCAACGACGGTTCTCTGACCCTCGACACCCGTTTCGATCTCGCGATTAAAGCCTTCGAACACACTGCCGCTTACGACAGCATGATCGCCAACTACTTCGGCAGCATGGTTCCGGCTTACCACGGCGAAAGCAAAGAAGCCGCCGGTCGCTTCCCGCGTACGCTGAACCTGAACTTCATTAAGAAGCAGGATATGCGCTACGGCGAGAACAGCCACCAGCAGGCTGCCTTCTATATAGAAGAGAATGTTAAAGAAGCGTCCGTTGCCACCGCGCAGCAGGTTCAGGGTAAAGCGCTTTCCTACAACAACATCGCTGATACCGATGCGGCACTGGAGTGCGTGAAAGAGTTCAGCGAACCGGCCTGTGTGATCGTTAAGCACGCCAACCCGTGCGGTGTAGCGGTAAGCACCTCTATTCTTGACGCTTACGATCGTGCTTACAAAACCGACCCGACCTCAGCATTCGGCGGCATCATCGCCTTTAACCGCGAGCTGGATGCTGAAACCGCGCAGGCGATCATCTCCCGCCAGTTCGTGGAAGTGATCATCGCGCCATCCGCCACCGAAGAAGCTCTGAAAATTACCGCAGCCAAGCAGAACGTTCGGGTGCTGGTCTGCGGCCAATGGGCGCAGCGCGTTCCGGGCCTTGACTTCAAACGCGTGAACGGCGGCCTGCTGGTTCAGGACCGCGACCTCGGTATGGTGAGCGAAGCTGAACTGCGCGTGGTAACCAAGCGCCAGCCGACCGAGCAAGAGCTGCGTGATGCGCTGTTCTGCTGGAAAGTGGCGAAGTTCGTTAAATCCAACGCCATCGTTTATGCCAAAGGCAATATGACCATCGGTATTGGCGCAGGCCAGATGAGCCGCGTTTACTCCGCCAAAATCGCCGGGATTAAAGCCGCCGACGAAGGCCTGGAAGTGAAAGGTTCCTCTATGGCTTCCGACGCGTTCTTCCCGTTCCGCGACGGGATTGATGCCGCTGCTGCCGCGGGCGTGACCTGCGTGATCCAGCCGGGCGGTTCTATCCGCGATGACGAAGTGATTGCCGCCGCCAATGAACACGGCATTGCGATGGTATTTACCGACATGCGCCACTTCCGCCATTAATCCACGGAGCAGACGATGAAAGTATTAGTGATTGGCAACGGCGGGCGCGAACACGCGCTGGCCTGGAAAGCCGCGCAGTCCCCGCTGGTTGATACCGTTTTTGTCGCACCGGGTAACGCCGGTACCGCACTGGAGCCCGCGTTGCAAAACGTGGCCATCGGCGTAACCGATATCCCGGCTCTGCTGGACTTTGCCCAGAACGAGAAGATCGATCTGACCATTGTTGGCCCGGAAGCGCCGCTGGTGATTGGCGTGGTTGATGCATTCCGCGCCGCCGGTCTGAAAATCTTCGGCCCAACGGAAGGTGCCGCGCAGCTGGAAGGCTCCAAAGCGTTCACCAAAGATTTCCTCGCCCGTCATAACATCCCAACGGCGGAGTACCAGAACTTCACCGAAATCGAACCTGCGCTGGCTTACCTGCGCGAGAAAGGCGCGCCGATCGTTATCAAAGCCGATGGCCTGGCTGCCGGGAAAGGCGTTATCGTGGCGATGACGCTGGAGGAAGCGGAAGCCGCCGTGCATGACATGCTGGCCGGTAACGCGTTTGGCGACGCGGGCCACCGCATCGTTATCGAAGAGTTCCTCGACGGCGAAGAAGCGAGCTTTATCGTGATGGTCGACGGCGAGCACGTGCTGCCGATGGCCACCAGCCAGGACCACAAACGCGTGGGTAACGGCGATACCGGCCCGAACACCGGCGGGATGGGTGCCTACTCCCCTGCTCCGGTAGTGACCGATGAAGTGCACCAGCGCACCATGGAACGCATCATCTGGCCAACCGTGAAAGGCATGGCGGCGGAAGGTAACACCTACACCGGTTTCCTGTATGCGGGTCTGATGATCGATAAGCAGGGCAATCCGAAGGTTATCGAGTTTAACTGCCGCTTCGGCGATCCGGAAACCCAGCCGATCATGCTGCGCATGAAATCGGATCTGGTGGATCTTTGCCTCGCCGCCTGTGACGGCAAGCTGGATGAGAAAACCTCCGAGTGGGACGAGCGCGCTTCGCTGGGTGTGGTCATTGCCGCCGGAGGTTATCCGGGCAATTACAATACCGGCGATGAGATCCACGGTCTGCCGCTGGAAGACGTCTCTGACGGTAAAGTGTTCCACGCGGGCACCAAACTGTCTGCTGACGATCGCGTGCTGACCAACGGCGGTCGCGTGCTGTGCGCCACCGCGCTGGGCAATACCGTGGCAGACGCGCAGAAACGCGCTTACGCCCTGATGACCGACATCCGCTGGGATGGCAGCTTCAGCCGTAACGACATCGGCTGGCGCGCCATTGAACGCGAGCAACGCTAACGCGAAATTTTCGCCAACAGCGTTTTACGCGTAATGCCTAACTGACGGGCGGCTTCCGTTTTATTGCCGCCCGTTTTTTCAAGCGCCGCCAGAATCACCTCCTTTTCGACATCCACCAGCGGTTGGATCTCGCCACTGAATTCCGTTTTTATCGGCGTCGCGGCAATCGCCATCGGCAGTTCACGTTCGGAAATATATTCCCCCGTCAGCAGCACCACCGAGCGCTCAATCGCATTTTCCAGCTCACGAATATTGCCCGGCCAGTCGTAGTGGATCAGCAGATCCATCGCCTGCGGAGTAAAACCTTTCACCGCTTTACGGTTACGCGCGGCAAAACGCTGGAGAAAATGTTCGGCTAACAGCGGAATATCTTCCCGGCGCTGGCGCAATGCTGGCATTTCAATGGTGACGACGTTCAGACGATAATAGAGATCCTGGCGAAAGCGCCCGGCACTGACTTCCTCCGCCAGATCTCGATGCGTGGCGGCGATCAGCCGGACATCAACCGCAATAGTCTGGTTGCTGCCAACCCGCTGTACTTCTCGCTCCTGGATCGCCCGCAGCAAACGCACCTGCATCAGCGGTGAGATATCGCCAATTTCATCAAGAAATAACGTGCCGCCATCGGCCTCCACAAAGCGCCCTTCCCGGCGTTTATCCGCCCCGGTAAACGCCCCTTTCTCGTGACCAAAAAGTTCGGACTCCAGCAGCGATTCATTAAGCGCCGCGCAGTTGAGCGTCACCAGCGGTTTATCGCGACGGGCGCTGCTGGCATGCAGCGCCCGGGCCACCAACTCTTTCCCCGTGCCGGAGTCTCCGTGAATGAGCACTGTCGCATCTGAGGGCGCAACCATCGCGATTTCATTGAGCAACTTCTGCATCACCGGACTGCTGCCAATCATGCCAAACTGTACCGCCGACGCCGATGGCAGTTCAGCGCCCATTTCCCGCGTATGCGCCAGCGCCTTTTCCAGCGTCTCCTGCAGACGGTCAAAATCCAGCGGCTTGATTAAATAGTCCAGCGCCCCGGTTTTAAGCGCCTCAACGGCGGTCTCTACGCTGGAGAACGCCGTCATGATCAAGACCGGAATCGCCGGATTCAGCGCCTTGATCTCTTTGAGCGTTGCGATGCCGTCCATCTCCGCCATGCGTACATCACACAGCACTAAATCAAATACGCGTTCGCGCACCTGTTCCAGCGCCGCTCGCCCGCTATAGGCCAGCGCGACCTCATAACCCCAGCCGCGCAGCAGCGCCTGTAAAATAGTGCAGTGGCTGATATCGTCATCTACTACCAGAATATTGATTTTTCCGCGCGTCATCCTTGTTAATCCTGTTGTTTCGCTTTGGTCGGCAGCCAAAGAGTAAAGGTCGCACCTTTACCCTCAACGCTTGCCACCTGAATGGTACCACCGTGCTGTTCGACTATGTTCTGCACAACCGCCAGCCCGAGGCCGGTTCCGTCAGCTTTAGTCGTGAAGTAAGGCGTAAAAATGGCCTCCAGCTGTTCCGCTGCAATTCCCTTTCCGCTATCAGCTACCACAATTTTAACGCGCTCAGCGCTGCTTTCATTCGCTTCAACCGTGATCGTGCCCTGGTGGCCAATCGCATGAATGGCGTTCAGATACAGATTCAGCAGGACCTGCGTTAGCCGGTCAGGATCGGCCTGAATGGTTGGTAGTGCAGGATTTATCGTAAACCGTAATTGAATCTCCCGACTTTGAGCATCCTGACTCACCAGATGCAATGAGTGGGTGATGACCTCGTTGAGATCCACCTGTTGCAGCGTCAGATGCGCTGGCTTCACCAGCTCCAGCAACTCGCTCACCACCCGATTTAAACGATCCGCCTCTTTTGCCATCACCTGTGCCAGCTCATGCGACTCGCCTCCTGCCGGGGTTCGCTCGGCAAAATACTTCGCCAGACCTTTGATCGATGAAAGCGGGTTACGAATTTCATGCGCCACTCCAGCCGCAAGATGCCCGAGCGCTAACAGTTTTTCTTTACGCTTCATCGCATCCTGAAGTTCTTTGTACGAACGCTGATAGCGCTGATACCAGAAGAACGTCAGTACGGTGGCCAGCAACACAGCCGCCAGCGCACAGAGGACTATCAGTGTGTTACGCCACTCTCTTGCCTGAGTCGCCGCCAGATCGCTGGCATCAAAGGCGATAAAAATGGTTTGTGCAGGGATGTTAAGCCGCCCGTCATTACTGGCGCAACTCGCCATGCCATGACGTCCTGGACCATACGTCGGCTGAAACTGGCGATAAATTTCCAGAGCCGGCGTGTTTTCACCGTCCCTCACTTGAATGTCAATATTTCGCCAGCTTTCTTGTTCTCCGGGATTAAGCTGCCGCAGGACATCCGGAGAATAGAGCGTTTTCCCGACCATCGCCGAATTGCTGTGAGTCATAATGACGCCATGCTCATCCACAACGGCAAACCATAATACGCCCGGCTGTACGGCCATTTGTTCCAGCAGCGTCTGCTGCTGGGCATGATGCATGCGCATCCCCATGCCTACACGCGTACCAGATTCCAGAGCGCGAATGAGCACACTGCCTTTTTCCAGTAGCGTTTGCCGTGCAGCACCGCTTTCCCGCCCATAGTCCCGAATGGTCATAACCGAAAACCAGCCAACCAAAATCAGGATTGCCGCCAGCAAGAGTCGGCTCAACCACTTTGCCACCGTATCCTTATAAAGACGCATACGCTCTCCCTTCACCCCGCTTGTTCCTTTCATCGTTGCAGGTATACAGCAGAAATCATGCCATTTTTTCCCCCTGATAACCCTGCCCTCAGACACAAACAGCTGAAAGTACCGGGTAAAAATGACTCGCTGGCGCGTTCTGGCGAGTCATTTTTACTCGTTTCCCTGCAAAGACGGTGGGTACAACGCCCGCAGGGCTGGGATTGCCGCTTTGGCACGGAAGATGCAAAAGGGAATGTAAGCTAACCAACAGGAGAACGAACGATGAAACGGAACAACAAACTGGCACTGATTGCACTTTCTCTTATCGCACTGGGCTCCACCCCGGTACTGGCGCAGAATCACTGGGGATACGGTGATGGAATGCAGCAACGGGTCGGTACCCCAATGACCGCTGAGCAGCAGGCTGCCGCGCAGAAAATCTATGATGATTACTACTCCCAGACCAGCGCGTTGCGCCAACAGCTGACATCCAAACGTTATGAGTACAATGCACTATTAACGGCCAGCTCGCCGGACACGGCAAAAATTAATGCCGTTGCAAAAGAGATGGAGGCGTTGAATCAGTCTCTGGACGAGCAGCGCGTTAAACGCGATGTCGCAATGGCGCAGGCTGGCGTGCCACGTGGCGCGGGAATGGGCTACGGCGGATGCGGCGGTGGCGGTAACCATCGCGGCGGCGGCCATATGGGAATGGGTCACTGGTAAAAGACGTGATGCCTGATGACGCCATACGGATCAGGTCTGCTGACTACCTGTCTTCAGGTTTTCAGAAAGTTTTGGCTGTAGGCTGCCAGTGACAAAAATCTTCATTGGCGACTAGCAGTAGCTGCGACCCTTCGGGCGCTTCCAGCCATGCCACACTCACCTCTACGGATGAATGTTTCTGGCGGCGCTCGATATGGTTTATCGCCCACGACTCCAGGTCTGGCTTCAGCGTTTCACCTTCACAGGTTGTGACCGTGTTATCCGCATGCCAACGTCCCTGACGCAATATCACCCGTCCCTGACGCAGCGCATCGCTGGTCTTGCGGATTTGATCGGCACGATAGCGGTACAACGCAATTTGATCGCTGGAAAGCTGCTGCTTTTGCCCGGCGACTTCACGTTGCATGAAACTCAGTTCGCCGCGGTCATCGAAGCGGATACGAATATGTTCCGGCGGTTTACTGTAAACATTGAGTTCTATCAGAGAGAGCGTATCTCCCTGCCAGCGGTATTCACTGGTGGTGGTATCGCCGTTACGCCACGGACTCAATACCGAGAGCAAGTGAACATCGTCACTGGAATCTTTACGCCAGACGCGTACTGCCCCCTGCTCGCCAACATAACCGCTGGCCGTGAACGGAGGAAGCTCGGAATGACGACTACAGGCCGACAGCAACAGCACACCTGAAAGCCAGAGCGTATGACGCCAGATGGACAAAAGGGGCGAAACCGCCCCTTCGTTAAAACTGTTCACTGCCACGCGAATTACTTAACCGCGTCTTTCAGTGCTTTACCAGAAACAAATGCCGGTACGTTAGCTGCGGCGATTTTGATTTCTTTACCGGTCTGCGGGTTGCGGCCAGTGCGCTCAGCACGGTGGTTCACTTTGAAGGTACCGAAACCAACCAGTTGTACAGCATCGCCTTCTTTCAGAGACTCAGTAATAGCAGCCAGAGTGGATTCCAGAGCAGCTTTAGCCTGTGTTTTAGACAGTTCTGCTTTGTCTGCAATTACATCAATCAGTTGAGTCTTGTTCATAAGTTATCCTTACAATGTGTTTATCGCTTGCTAAGCATCGAGTGCGACGGAAATGCCAGAAAAGCACTCTCCTGCATACACGCACCGATAGCCACTTTTTTTCGCCCCCCAAATGTAGACCAGACCGGGGGCGGATGGGAAGCCTTCAGGCACGACAAATCAGGCGTTAAATCACGTTTTGTGGTGTCATTGCTGAAAATTTATACCAATATTGCTCTCGCCAGCCTCGCGCAGGTCTGCACGCAGCCCTTTTATCAGCTCAATATCGCGTTCTTCACAGTCGGCTAAAAGTCGGAAAATTTCCCACTGAATATCCCATTCTTGCTCAACGGCAGGGTTCTCTTTGAGCTCTTCATCGGTCATTTCGCGACCAGCCTGGGTCATTTCCAGCATCGCAACCGTCGTAATCGAAGCCTTACTAACTTCGATTGCATGCTCCAGCGTTTCACCGCTAAGACGTGAATGCATCAGTTCGCTTAATGCCACGCAGGCATCAATCGCCGGGTAAACGCCGTACAGATCGTAATCGTCTGCAGAAGGAATGGCCTCTTCAAACTTTTCCAGCTGGCTGTCGAAATTGATTTTCGCGTCTTTAACCGTCAGCGCTTCCCAAATCAAATCCAGAATTCGGCGGTAAATCTGCCCATCGCCAAATTCAGTTTGCTTGCAGAACATGGCGTAATTCGGGTACATGCGTTCGCACAGACAGGCCATAAACGTGACGTGCTGCCAGCTTTCCAGCTTCTCCAGACGCAGGTGAATCGGATTTTGTAACATGATGAGTTCTCAAATACGGAAATTAGCCGCAGTTTACCCGATATGGGGCGCTTTTGCTGCAAGCCGCGTAAAAGCCGGGCGTTCGGATGCCACCGCATCTGCCCAGCGCGTTGGTTCCGGCAGACGATAGCCGTTCATACAGCGTTGTACCCACGCCAGTGCGCTGTCCATACTCACGCGGTGACCCGTAGAGATAAACAACGGGTTACAGCGCGCTTTGCTGCGCCAGACCCACGCCAGCTGTTCGCCTTTATCCAGCAATGGTGCTAACGCGCCGGATTCGGCAGCGAGCGGCTCAAACTTGCCGCACAACCGTTTTTTCGCCACGCCAATCGTCGGGACATCCACCAGCAGACCAAAATGACTGGCTACGCCCAGGCGACGCGGGTGCGAAATGCCGTGCCCGTCAACGAACAGCAGATCTGGCTTGTGCGAGAGCAATTGCCAGGCGGCCATCAGCGCGGGGGTTTCACGAAAGGAGAGAAAACCGGGAATGTAGGGCATGGTGGTGGCGATACGCGCCACCTTGTATTCAACCAGTTCAAGCGTGGGATACTTCAGTAAGACCATCGCGGCTCGCGTCACTTCGCCACCCTGCTCAAACCCAACGTCCGCCCCGCCGATCAGATCAGGCGGATCGTTCTTCAGACGATCCTCGCGGATCACTGAAGAGGCCAGTTCAAGCTGCTGCGCGCGTAATGACGCGAGATCCATAATGACTCCTTAGCGGTGGTACTGTTCGGACAACCGATGTACCGCCTCCACAAAGACACCCGCATGTTCTGGCGGGACGTCCTGATGAATGCCGTGGCCCAGGTTAAAGACATGCCCTTCGCCCTGACCGAATCCGGCCAGAATTGTCGCCACCTCTTCTTCGATGCGGGCTGGCGGTGCATACAGCATGGACGGATCCATATTGCCCTGTAGCGCCACTTTATGACCTACACGACGACGCGCATCGGCAATGTCAGTGGTCCAGTCGAGACCTAACGCATCACAGCCGGTTTCCGCCATCGCTTCCAGCCACTGACCGCCGCCTTTGGTAAACAGGGTCACCGGTACACGACGACCGTCGTTCTCGCGCAGCAGGCCATCAACGATTTTGTGCATGTAGTACAGGGAGAACTGCTGATAGTCGCGACCGGTCAGCACACCGCCCCAGGTATCGAAAATCATCACCGACTGCGCGCCCGCTTTGATCTGCGCGTTCAGGTACAGCGTGACGCTCTTCGCCAGCTTATCAAGCAGCAGATGCAGCGCTTTAGGGTCGGCATACATCATCTTTTTAATCACGGTGAAGGCTTTGCTGCTGCCGCCTTCAACCATGTAGGTTGCCAGCGTCCACGGGCTACCGGAGAAGCCGATCAGCGGCACTTCGCCTTTCAGTTCACGGCGAATTGTGCGCACCGCATTCATCACGTAACCCAGCCCATCTTCCGGGTCCGGGATCGGCAGTTTGTCGACGTCAGCCTTGCTGGTAATCGGGGAGGTGAAGCGTGGACCTTCTCCTGCTTCAAAATAGAGCCCAAGCCCCATCGCATCGGGAATCGTCAGGATATCCGAGAAGAGGATCGCGGCATCAAGCTTATAACGACGCAGCGGCTGCAGCGTAACTTCGCAGGCCAGCTCGGCATTTTTGCACAGCGCCATAAAATCGCCCGCCTCGGCGCGCGTGGCTTTATATTCCGGTAGATAGCGGCCCGCCTGGCGCATCATCCATACCGGAGTGACATCAACGGGCTGGCGCAGCAGCGCACGCAGATAACGATCGTTCTTCAGTTCGGTCATTTTTGCAGTTCCTTATTGCGTCAGTCCATCAGTGTATCATCACTCGTTCTTTACTCGTACTCAGCCCGACACATCGCCACAGTGTCTTCAATCAATCGCCGCGCGACGGTGCCTGGCGGGGGAAGCAGCGGTAAATCATCGTAGCGATACCAGTTCGCTTCCAGCAGTTCTTTCGGGTCGATAACAATCTCGCCGCTATCATACTCTGCCATAAATGCGGTCATCAAAGACTGCGGGAACGGCCACGGCTGAGAAGTGACATAGCGCAGGTTTTTCACCTTGATGCCACTCTCTTCCATGACTTCACGCGCCACCGCCTGCTCGAGGGTTTCGCCCACTTCGACAAAACCCGCCAGCACGGTATGTACGCCGTTACGATGGCGAACATGTTGGGCAAGCAGGATGGAATCATCTCGGCGAATGGCGACGATAATGCAGGGGGCAATTTGCGGGTAGTAGCGTTCCCGGCAGTGGCTGCACAGCATCGCCCATTCCGTTTTACTCGGGTACATCGTGTGCCCACAGTAGCCGCAGAATTTATGCGAGCGGTAAAACTCGGCCAGCTGTACGCCGCGTCCGGCCAGTTGAAACAGGCCAACATCCTGGTCAATGACCTGGCGTACCGACCCCATATCGTGGCGACGTTGCTGCTGCACCAGCCAGACCGTCTCCCCTTCCCATTCGCCGATAGAAAGTGCGCGCTGCCCGATCAAATCAAAACGTGCCGCGTCGCCGTGAGGCAGTTCGCCATGAGGCAACCATAACTTTTGCTCATGACTGACAATCCACCAGCCGCTATCTAATTTTTCAATTATACGATCCATATCTCTTGCGCAACCTTTGCTTCACAGGCATGTTGTTTACATTATTTTTACATTTACGGGTGAGCAGTTCCTAAACACCATCTTGCGGAGTCAATCATGCTAAACCAGCTGGAAAGCCTGACGGAGCACGTCGGAGGAAGTAATAAACTGGTTGATCGCTGGCTACATGTACGTAAGCACCTGCTCGTGGCTTACTACAATCTGGTTGGCATTAAGCCTGGCAAAGAATCGTACATGCGGCTCAATGAAAAAGCGCTGGATGATTTTTGTCAGAGCCTGGTCGATTACCTCTCCACCGGACACTTCAGTATTTATGAACGTATTCTCCATAAATTGGAAGGGAACGGGCAGCTTTTAAAAGCCACAAAAATTTGGCCACTGCTGGAAGCCAACACACAACTGATCATGGACTACTATGACACCAGTCTGGAGACCGCCATTGATCATGATAACTTCCTTGAATTTCAACAGGCTTTATCAGATATCGGCGAGGCGCTGGAAGCCCGGTTCGTGCTCGAAGATAAGCTGATCATGCTGGTATTTGATGCGATGCACGAGAGTGGCACTCTCAAACGTCCTGCTTGAGATTTGTCGCATTAACGCGTAGTTTACATTCATTACCTCTAAGATAGAGGTTACTTCTTGTCGGAGTGCTTATTTTCCACAACAGTATGAGTGGAAAAGGCTGAGACCGTTAATTCGGGATCCGCGGAACCTGATCAGGTTAAGACCTGCGAAGGGAACAAGAGTCAATCTACAACCGTTCGTCTTTGGGCGATCGTCTCTCTCTTGCTTCATCCGTCGTCTGACAAGCCACGTCCTTACTTTTTTGGAATGAGCTATGTCTGCCACTACTAAACCATCACGCCGCGAACAGCGCGCGCAAGCCCAACACTTTATCGATACCCTGGAAGGGACCGCCTTCCCTAACTCAAAACGCATTTATATTACCGGTTCGCAGCCGGATATCCGCATCCCGATGCGCGAAATCCAGCTGAGCCCGACGCTAATTGGCGGCAGCAAAGACAATCCGCAATTTGAAGACAACGAAGCCGTGCCGGTGTACGACACCTCCGGGCCGTATGGCGATCCTGACGTGGAGATTAACGTCCAGCAGGGCCTGGCGAAACTGCGCCAGCCGTGGATTGCGGCGCGTAACGACAGCGAAGAATTAGACGACCGCAGCTCCGCTTACACCAAAGAGCGCCTGGCCGACGATGGCCTGGACGAGCTGCGTTTCAGCGGCCTGCTGACGCCGAAACGCGCCAAAGCCGGTAAGCGCGTGACCCAATTGCACTACGCCCGTCAGGGGATTGTCACGCCGGAGATGGAGTTTATCGCCATCCGTGAAAACATGGGCCGCGAGCGTATTCGTAGTGAAGTACTGCGCCACCAGCATCCGGGGATGAACTTTGGCGCTCGCCTGCCGGAAAATATCACGCCGGAATTCGTGCGTGATGAAGTCGCTGCGGGCCGGGCGATTATTCCTGCCAATATCAACCACCCGGAATCCGAGCCGATGATCATCGGCCGCAACTTCCTGGTGAAGGTGAATGCCAACATCGGTAACTCGGCGGTCACTTCTTCTATCGAAGAAGAGGTCGAAAAACTGGTGTGGTCTACCCGCTGGGGCGCGGATACGGTGATGGACCTGTCGACCGGCCGCTATATTCACGAAACCCGCGAGTGGATCCTGCGTAACAGCCCGGTGCCGATCGGCACCGTACCGATCTACCAGGCGCTGGAGAAGGTCAACGGGATCGCCGAAGATCTCACCTGGGAAGCATTCCGTGACACGCTGCTGGAGCAGGCCGAACAGGGCGTGGACTACTTCACCATTCATGCTGGCGTGCTGCTGCGCTACGTGCCGATGACTGCCAAACGCCTGACCGGTATTGTCTCGCGCGGCGGTTCTATCATGGCGAAATGGTGCCTCTCGCATCACAAAGAGAACTTCCTGTTTGAACATTTCCGTGAGATTTGCGAAATTTGCGCCGCCTACGACGTCTCGCTCTCTCTCGGCGACGGCCTGCGTCCGGGTTCGATTCAGGATGCCAACGACGAAGCTCAGTTCTCCGAACTGCATACGCTGGGCGAGCTGACCAAAATCGCCTGGGAATACGACGTGCAGGTGATGATTGAAGGCCCGGGGCATGTGCCGATGCATATGATCCAGCGCAACATGACCGAAGAGCTGGAGAGCTGCCACGAAGCGCCGTTCTACACCTTAGGGCCGTTGACGACAGATATCGCGCCGGGCTATGACCACTTCACCTCAGGCATTGGCGCGGCGATGATCGGCTGGTTTGGCTGCGCGATGCTGTGCTACGTCACGCCAAAAGAGCACCTCGGCCTGCCGAACAAAGAAGACGTGAAGCAGGGGCTGATTACCTACAAAATTGCCGCTCACGCCGCGGATTTGGCCAAAGGCCATCCGGGCGCGCAGATCCGCGATAACGCGATGTCGAAAGCGCGCTTTGAATTCCGCTGGGAAGACCAGTTTAACCTCGCGCTCGACCCGTTCACCGCTCGCGCTTATCACGATGAAACCCTGCCGCAGGAGTCCGGCAAAGTCGCCCACTTCTGCTCCATGTGCGGGCCGAAGTTCTGCTCGATGAAAATCAGCCAGGAAGTACGCGACTACGCCGCCGCGCAGACTATTGAAGTGGGAATGGCAGATATGTCGGAGAACTTCCGCGCCAAAGGCGGTGAAATCTACCTCAAAAAAGAGGAGGCATAATGTACCAGCCTGATTTCCCGACCGTGCCGTTCCGCCTCGGGCTTTACCCGGTGGTGGACAGCGTGCAATGGATTGAACGCCTGCTGGCAGCGGGCGTGCGCACGATCCAGTTGCGTATCAAAGATAAACGCGATGAAGAGGTGGAAGCCGACGTTATCGCCGCCATCGCGCTGGGGCGTCGCTATGACGCCCGCCTGTTTATTAACGACTATTGGCGGCTGGCGATTAAGCACAACGCCTACGGCGTGCATCTGGGCCAGGAAGATCTCGAAACCACCGACCTGAAGGCCATTCAGGCGGCGGGCTTACGCCTGGGGGTTTCCACCCACGATGATATGGAGATCGACGTCGCGCTCGCCGCTAAGCCTTCTTATATCGCGCTCGGCCACGTCTTCTCCACGCAAACCAAGCAGATGCCTTCCGCCCCGCAGGGGCTGACTCAGCTGGCAGGTCATATTGAACGACTGGCAGATTACCCGACCGTGGCGATTGGCGGTATCAGCCTTGAGCGCGCCCCGTCGGTGCTGGCGACCGGCGTCGGCAGCATTGCCGTGGTCAGCGCTATCACCCTGGCGGCCGACTGGCAGGCAGCCACGGCGCAACTGCTCGACATAGCAGGAGTCGGCGATGAATGACCGCGACTTTATGCGTTACAGCCGGCAGATCCTGCTCGGCGATATCGCGATTGAGGGCCAACAAAAGCTACTCGACAGCCATGTGCTGATTGTCGGTCTGGGCGGATTAGGCTCGCCTGCCGCGCTGTATCTGGCGGGAGCGGGCGTCGGTACGCTGACGCTGGCGGACGATGACGACGTTCATCTGAGCAATCTGCAACGGCAAATATTGTTCACCACCGACGACATTGCTCGCCCGAAAGCGCAGGCAGCGGAACGCCATCTGGCGCGTCTTAACCCGGACAGCGAGCTGGTCGTCCTTGAACAGAGGCTGACGGGCGATGCGCTCCGGCATGCGGTAGCGCGTGCCGACGTGGTGCTCGACTGTACCGACAACATGGCCACGCGTCAGGAAATTAACGCCGCCTGCGTGGCGCTGAATACGCCTTTGGTTACCGCCAGCGCCGTCGGTTTCGGCGGCCAGTTGATGGTACTCACGCCACCGTGGGAGCAAGGTTGTTACCGCTGCCTGTGGCCGGATGATGTCGAACCCGAACGCAACTGCCGTACCGCCGGTATCGTCGGCCCGGTTGTCGGCGTGATGGGCACCTTGCAGGCGCTGGAAGCCATCAAACTGCTTAGCGGCATTACGACGCCCAGCGGCGAGTTACGCCTGTTTGACGGTAAAACCAGCCAGTGGCGCAGCCTTGCGCTGCGTCGGGCCAATGGCTGCCCGGTATGTGGAGGGCAACATGCAGATTCAGTTCAATGATGAGCCGATGCAGTGCGCCGAGGGACAAACCGTCAGCGGGCTGCTCACCGAGCTTAATCAGCTTAAACCGGGCGCGGCGCTGGCGCTCAATCAGCAGATCCTGCCGCGCGAACAGTGGCAGCAGCAAATCGTGCAGGAAGGCGACCAGATCCTGCTTTTTCAGGTTATTGCAGGGGGTTGATATGTTACGTATTGCCGACAAAACGTTTGATTCACATCTGTTCACCGGTACCGGAAAATTTGCCTCATCGCAGCTGATGGTCGAGGCGATTCGCGCCTCCGGCAGCCAGCTGGTCACGCTGGCCATGAAGCGCGTGGATTTGCGCCAGCATAACGATGCCATTCTGGCCCCGCTTATCGACGCGGGCGTGACGCTGCTGCCCAACACCTCGGGAGCCAAAACCGCTGAAGAGGCGATTTTCGCCGCCCAACTGGCGCGTGAAGCGCTGGGCACAAACTGGCTGAAATTAGAAATCCACCCGGATGCCCGCTGGCTATTGCCGGATCCGATTGAAACGCTGAAGGCCGCCGAAGCGCTGGTAAAACAGGGCTTTGTGGTGCTGCCCTACTGCGGCGCGGATCCAGTACTGTGCAAGCGGCTGGAAGAGGTCGGCTGCGCGGCGGTGATGCCGCTCGGCGCGCCTATCGGCTCGAACCAGGGGCTGGAAACCAAAGCGATGCTGGAGATTATTATCCAGCAGGCGACCGTGCCGGTGGTGGTCGATGCGGGTATCGGCGTGCCCAGCCACGCAGCGCAGGCGCTGGAAATGGGCGCTGACGCGGTGCTGGTCAACACGGCGATTGCCGTGGCGGACTGCCCGGTCACGATGGGCACCGCTTTCCGTCTGGCAGTTGAAGCGGGCCTTCTGGCGCGCCAGGCCGTCCCCGGCAGCAAAAGTTCGCTCGCGCAGGCCACCAGCCCGTTAACCGGATTCCTGGAGGCTTTCGCATGAAAACCTTCACCGACCGATGGCGACAGCTTGACTGGGACGACATCCGTCTGCGCATCAACGGGAAAACCGCCGCTGACGTGGAACGCGCCCTCAACGCTTCACAGCTTAGCCGCGATGATTTGATGGCGCTGCTCTCCCCTGCCGCCGCCGACTATCTGGAGCCGCTGGCACAGCGGGCGCAAAAGCTCACCCGCCAGCGTTTTGGCAACACGGTGAGCTTTTACGTGCCGTTGTATCTCTCCAACCTATGTGCCAACGACTGCACCTACTGCGGTTTTTCGATGAGCAACCGTATCAAACGCAAAACGCTGGACGAAGATGAGATACAACGTGAGTGTGCGGCTATCCGTGAGCTGGGCTTTGAGCATCTGCTACTGGTCACCGGTGAACATCAGGCCAAAGTGGGGATGGATTACTTTCGTCGCCATTTGCCTACCATTCGCCGCCAGTTTGCCTCTTTACAGATGGAAGTACAGCCGCTGTCAGAGGCTGAATATGCGGAGCTGAAGACGCTGGGGCTGGATGGCGTGATGGTGTATCAGGAGAGCTATCATGAGGGAATTTACGCCCGCCACCATCTGAAGGGGAAAAAGCAGGATTTCTTCTGGCGGCTGGAAACGCCGGACAGGCTGGGCCGCGCAGGGATCGACAAAATCGGTCTTGGCGCGTTGATTGGTTTGTCCGACAGCTGGCGGGTGGACTGCTATATGGTAGCTGAACATCTGCTGTGGATGCAGCAGCATTACTGGCAGAGTCGCTACTCCATCTCCTTCCCGCGCCTGCGTCCATGTACCGGAGGCGTTGAGCCCGCATCAATCATGGATGAACGCCAGCTGGTGCAAACCATTTGTGCATTTCGCTTGCTGTCGCCGGACATTGAGCTGTCGCTCTCCACCCGCGAGTCGCCATGGTTTCGTGACCATGTGATCCCGTTGGCGATCAACAACGTCAGCGCCTTCTCTAAAACCCAGCCCGGCGGTTATGCCGATAACCACCCCGAACTGGAACAGTTCTCCCCGCACGACGATCGTCGCCCGGAAGCCGTTGCTGAAGCACTGATGGCGCAGGGATTACAGCCCGTGTGGAAAGACTGGGACAGCTATCTGGGACGCGCCGCCCAGATGCCCTAAGTCCAACGCTATCGCATAAACAAAAAAACCCGCTTTCGCGGGTTTTTTCTTCACTGGCACTTAACTGCTCAGGCTCTGGCCTTCATCGCTATCGTAAGTGTTCGTGAAATTATCGGCGATTACAGCGCGATAACGTTAACAGCAGACGGACCTTTAGCGCCGTTCTCAACAGAGAACTCCACTTTTTGACCTTCGTCTAAGGTTTTAAAATCGTTGCTCTGGATAGCGGAGAAATGCACAAACACATCCTTGCTACCGTCCTGAGGGGTGATAAAGCCAAAGCCTTTCTCAGGGTTAAACCATTTTACTAAACCAGTCATTTTGTTAGACATAGATACTTCCTTTCATGTTTTTGAGCCGCTTATGCAGCGAAGATGGCCTGTTTTGCAGAAATTAACTTATGGGGCACTTAGGGAGGAGGCTCATGAAGAAGAGTATCTGAGGATAACGCTTGAACTGAGAACTGCTTTACTAAAACTGCTTGCATAAGGTCTGTGTTCCAAACCGATGCCGCTATAGTAGACCTACTTCTAATCATTAAGCAAGCATTAATTTTTTTAATACCCACTGAGTGATGCAATATTGAACCAACGCGGCTAAGCATCCTGGATAACAGCTTGATCTACAATGAACAAAAGCCCCGACTATTGCAGTCAGGGCTTTACGTTACTACACACTTCAAATTTAACATTAATAAACTTAACGATTTAATACTGCTGATGGTACTACTTTAAAATGTACACGTTTACTACAGATAATATTGGATATTGATACTAACTAAAGCTTTCCTCTATTTACCGTTAAACACATTCCACCCGCTTGATAATAGAACTCAAGGCTGGTGACCTAAACAAGTACACTTCCCCTCGCGACATATACTCTTTGATGCGTTGCCTTATTTCCCTCGTGATAACCAAAAAAGCAGAAATCACGAATAATTACTATTAAATCATGGCGTTACATCGTCGCGCTTTACTGATTTTTTGCGATTAGATATATCAACTACGTGGCCTGAAAGCATTGTCGAAGTGAAAAAATAGCGTGTTCAGCATCGACTATCCCATACAAAAAATACTTCGTGGCCTTTATCGCAAACCCCAATCGAGCTCTACTAACACTTACTACGTTAACAGCAAATGACAATTTCTCCGCTGTTAAGTATTAACATACGGGTTTAAAAAACGCTGTCAATACTGTTTTTTATAACATGTCTTTATTGACAGTAATTATATATTCCAGCATGTGATAAGCGAGTCAAAAAGCCGCTGGCCCCGGTCCAGATCGCAGGGTTTGACCTCTTTTTGTAACCGGTTTCAGAAAAAGCGGCTTTCTTTGTGATGCCTTGCACACAATCGTTGCAAAGCAGTTGTTGCTATAGCTGGCTCGCGATAATTATCAACTCACACATGTTGATCGAGACTGCTTATGAAAAACATCGTTTTATGCTGTGCCGCCGGAATGTCCACCAGCATGCTGGTGCAAAGGATGAAAGATGCCGCCCAGAAAAAAGGCGTCGACGTCACTATCAAAGCCGTCCCGGTGGCCGAGTTTGCAGAGAATATCGCTACAGCGGATATCGTTTTGCTCGGTCCACAGGTTAAGTATGAACAAGCCAAGCTACAGGCGATCGCCGACCCACTAGGCAAAAAGGTCGCCGTTATCGACATGATGGATTACGGCATGATGAAAGGTGATGCCGTACTGGACAAGGCGCTGAAACTACTGGAGTGATGGTATGGAAGAGTTAGAAACGATCATCATGGAGTTATTGGTAAACGCTGGCGCTGCACGCAGCCAGGCCCTGACGGCATTGCAACTGGCGCGTAAAGGTGATTTCTCCGGTGCAGAACAAGCGATGACGGAATCACGCGAGTACGTTAAACAAGCGCATAAAATTCAGACCCAGCTGATCGGAATTGACGAAGGTACCGGCAAGCTTCCGGTTAATCTCATCACCGTCCATTCGCAGGATCACCTAATGAACGCGATGGTGATTCAGGATTTGGCGGGAGATATGATTGAGCTTTATCGGCGCTTACCGCCGGTAAATTAATGACATTGCCGGATAGCTTCGTCGCCTCGTAGGCCTGATAAGCACAGCGCCATCAGGCATAAACACAGACATAAAAAAACCCGCCGAAGCGGGTTTTTTATTATGGTCGGCAACGATTAATCGTTGTCAGAACCGCCCAGGCCTGCGTTCAGCAGTTCTGCCAGGCTGGCAGACGCATCTTCAGCAGTCACCTGCGGAGCAGCTGGCAGTTCGCCCGCTGCGCGACGGCGCATACGATCCTGGTGGTACGCGTAACCGGTACCTGCCGGGATCAGACGCCCCACGATTACGTTCTCTTTCAGACCGCGCAGTTCATCACGTTTACCTGCAACAGCGGCTTCGGTCAGGACACGCGTGGTTTCCTGGAACGATGCTGCAGAGATGAAGGACTCGGTTGCCAGAGACGCTTTGGTGATACCCAGCAGATCGCGGGAGAACGTTGCACCCACTTTGCCGTTCGCTTCCAGCTCGCGGTTAGCGATCTTGACGCGGGAGTATTCAACCTGCTCGCCTTCCAGGAAGTCGGAGCTACCAGCGCTTTCGATGGTGGCTTTACGCAGCATCTGACGAACGATAACTTCGATGTGTTTATCGTTAATCTTAACACCCTGCAGACGGTATACGTCCTGAACTTCGTTAACGATATAACGAGTTACAGCATGCACACCACGCAGACGCAGGATATCGTGCGGCGCTTCCGGACCGTCGGAAACAACGTCACCACGTTCTACACGTTCACCTTCGAACACGTTGAGCTGACGCCATTTCGGAATCATCTCTTCGTACGGTTCGCTACCGTCTACCGGGGTGATAACCAGACGACGTTTACCTTTGGTTTCTTTACCGAAGGAAATGATGCCGCTGATTTCAGCCAGGATTGCCGGCTCTTTCGGACGACGTGCTTCGAACAGGTCCGCAACGCGCGGCAGACCACCGGTGATATCCTTGGTACCGCCGGATTCCTGCGGAACACGCGCCAGGGTGTCACCAGAACTGATCTGTACGCCATCTTCCAGCTGAACAATCGCTTTACCCGGCAGGAAGTACTGAGCAGGCATATCGGTGCCTGGGATCAGAACGTCGTTGCCCTGAGCATCAACAATTTTCAGTGCCGGACGCAGGTCTTTACCGCCCGCAGTACGCTCTGCAGAATCCAGAACCACCAGAGAAGACAGACCGGTCAGCTCGTCGGTCTGACGAGTAATGGTCTGGCCGTCGATCATGTCAGTGAAGCGGACAAAACCACTCACTTCGGTGATAACCGGCATGGTGTGCGGATCCCAGTTTGCTACGGTTTCGCCGCCAGCAACCTGTTCGCCATCACCTTTCGCCATAACGGAGCCGTAAGGCACTTTATAGCTTTCTTTGGTACGGCCGAATTCGTCGATCAGTTTCAGTTCGGTGTTACGTGAGGTGATAACCAGTTTGCCGCTGGAGTTCACAACCGACTTCGCATTGCTCAGACGGATGCTACCTTTGTTTTTCACCTGGATGCTGGATTCAGCAGCCGCACGAGATGCCGCACCACCGATGTGGAACGTACGCATCGTCAGCTGTGTACCCGGTTCACCGATGGACTGTGCCGCGATAACGCCGATTGCTTCACCTTTGTTGATGATGTGGCCACGCGCCAGGTCACGACCGTAGCAGTGCGCACATACACCAAAGTCGGTGTCACAAGATACGACGGAACGTACTTTGACGGAGTCAACGGAGTTCTCTTCCAGCAGATCACACCACTGTTCGTGCAGCAGCGTGTTGCGTGGAACCAGAATGTCCGCCGTACCCGGCTTCAGCACGTCTTCAGCAGTCACACGACCCAGAACGCGATCGCGCAGCGGCTCTTTAACGTCACCACCCTCGATAACCGGGGTCATGGTGATGCCTTCCAGCGTGCCACAATCGTCTTCAGTAACCACCAGGTCCTGCGCGACGTCAACCAGACGACGAGTCAGATAACCGGAGTTCGCTGTTTTCAGTGCGGTATCCGCCAGACCTTTACGCGCACCGTGAGTAGAGATGAAGTACTGGAGTACGTTCAGACCTTCACGGAAGTTCGCGGTGATTGGCGTTTCGATGATGGAGCCATCTGGCTTCGCCATCAGACCACGCATACCGGCCAGCTGACGAATCTGTGCTGCAGAACCACGCGCACCGGAGTCGGCCATCATGTAGATGCTGTTGAAGGAAACCTGCTGCTCTTCTACGCCGTCACGGTTAATAACGGTTTCGGTTTGCAGGTTATCCATCATCGCTTTGGATACACGATCGTTCGCCGCAGCCCAGATATCGATAACTTTGTTATAGCGTTCGCCCGCGGTTACCAGACCAGACTGGAACTGCTCCTGGATCTCAGCAACTTCAGCTTCTGCTTCAGAGATGATCTCGTGTTTCTTCTCTGGGATGACCATGTCATCAATACCAACAGATGCACCGGAACGCGCTGCATAAGCAAAGCCGGTATACATTGTCTGGTCAGCGAAGATAACGGTCGGCTTCAGGCCCAGAATGCGGTAACAGGTGTTCAGCATTTTGGAGATTGCTTTCTTGCCCAGCGCCTGGTTGACGATGGAGAAAGGCAGACCTTTCGGTACGATCATCCACAGAATGGCGCGACCTACGGTCGTGTCTTTCAGGCTGGTGTGCGCAACGAATTCGCCGTTTTCATCTTTTTCATATTCAGTGATACGCACTTTAACGCGCGCATGCAGAGAGGCCAGACCTGCGCGATAGATACGCTCAGCTTCTTTCGGGCCAGTCAGCACCATGCCTTCGCCTTTGGCGTTAACACAGTCACGGGTCATGTAGTACAGACCCAATACAACGTCCTGAGACGGAACGATGATAGGTTCGCCGTTCGCCGGAGACAGGATGTTGTTAGTAGACATCATCAGCGCACGCGCTTCGAGCTGGGCTTCCAGCGTCAGCGGTACGTGAACAGCCATCTGGTCACCATCGAAGTCGGCGTTATATGCCGCACAAACCAGCGGGTGCAGCTGGATAGCTTTACCTTCGATCAGTACCGGTTCAAATGCCTGGATACCCAGACGGTGCAGTGTTGGTGCACGGTTCAGCAGTACCGGGTGTTCGCGGATAACTTCGTCCAGGATATCCCAAACGACAGCTTCTTCACGCTCAACCATTTTCTTAGCGGCTTTGATGGTGGTGGCCAGGCCACGCAGTTCCAGCTTGCCGTAAATGAACGGTTTGAACAGTTCCAGTGCCATTTTCTTCGGCAGACCGCACTGATGCAGACGCAGGTATGGACCTACGGTGATTACAGAACGACCGGAGTAGTCAACACGCTTACCGAGCAGGTTCTGACGGAAACGACCCTGTTTACCTTTGATCATGTCAGCCAAAGATTTCAGAGGACGTTTGTTAGAACCGGTGATCGCACGACCGCGACGACCGTTATCCAGCAGGGCGTCAACCGCTTCCTGCAGCATACGTTTTTCGTTACGTACGATGATGTCCGGCGCAGCCAGATCCAGCAGACGCTTCAGACGGTTGTTACGGTTAATGACGCGACGATACAGATCGTTCAGATCCGACGTTGCGAAACGACCACCATCCAGCGGAACCAGCGGACGCAGATCTGGCGGCAGAACCGGCAGAACGGTCAGGATCATCCACTCTGGCTTGTTGCCAGACTGTACGAAGGCTTCCAGCAGTTTGATACGCTTGGTCAGCTTCTTACGCTTGGTTTCGGAGTTAGTTTCGTTCAGCTCTTCGCGCAGAGTTTCACACTCTTGCTCCAGATCCATGCTCTTCAGCAGGGCCTGGATTGCTTCCGCACCCATCTTCGCGTCGAATTCGTCACCGAACTCTTCCAGCGCGTCCAGATACTGCTCTTCAGTCAGGATCTGTTGACGTTCCAGATTAGTCATACCGCCTTCGATAACCACATAAGATTCGAAGTACAGTACACGTTCGATATCACGCAGCGGCATATCGAGCAGCAAACCGATACGGGACGGCAGAGATTTCAGGAACCAGATGTGAGCGGTCGGAGACGCCAGCTCGATGTGGCCCATACGCTCACGGCGTACTTTGGTCTGGGTCACTTCAACGCCGCACTTCTCACAGATCACACCACGGTGTTTCAGGCGCTTGTACTTACCGCACAGGCACTCGTAGTCTTTTACCGGCCCAAAGATACGGGCGCAGAAAAGGCCGTCACGTTCAGGTTTGAACGTACGGTAGTTGATGGTTTCCGGCTTCTTAACTTCACCGAAAGACCATGAACGGATCATGTCTGGCGAGGCCAGAGCAATTTTGATCGCATCAAACTCTTCGGTTTTAGTCTGCGCTTTCAGAAACTTTAATAAATCTTTCACGGATTTGCTCCCGTCGGAGTTAGCACAATCTGGCGCTGGCTGTTACGCCAGCACCAGTGACCTGTTTGATCGAGAGTTACTCGTCTTCCAGCTCGATGTTGATACCCAGCGAACGAATCTCTTTCAACAATACGTTGAAGGATTCCGGCATGCCTGGTTCCATCTGATGGTTGCCGTCCACGATGTTTTTATACATCTTAGTACGGCCGTTCACGTCATCAGACTTAACGGTGAGCATTTCCTGCAGGGTGTATGCCGCGCCGTATGCTTCAAGCGCCCACACTTCCATCTCCCCGAAGCGCTGACCACCGAACTGCGCCTTACCACCCAGCGGCTGCTGAGTAACCAGGCTGTAAGAACCGGTAGAACGCGCATGCATCTTGTCATCAACCAAGTGGTTCAGTTTCAGCATGTACATGTAGCCAACGGTAACCTGGCGCTCGAACTGCTCACCGGTACGACCGTCGAACAGTGTGATCTGACCGGAAGTCGGCAGGCCACCCAGCTGTAACAGTTCCTTGATTTCAGACTCTTTCGCACCGTCGAATACCGGCGTTGCGATCGGCATACCTTTTTTCAGGTTTTCAGCCAGACGCAGAACTTCTTCATCACTGAAGGTATTCAGGTCAACTTTCTGACGAACATCTGAACCCAGATCGTAAGCACGCTGGATGAATTCGCGCAGTTTCGCGACTTCCTGCTGCTGTTTCAGCATGGCGTTGATCTTATCGCCGATACCTTTTGCAGCCATACCCAGGTGGGTTTCAAGGATCTGACCGATGTTCATACGCGATGGTACGCCCAGCGGGTTCAGTACGATATCTACCGGCGTACCGTTAGCATCGTGTGGCATATCTTCGATCGGGTTGATCTTAGAGATTACACCCTTGTTACCGTGACGACCTGCCATCTTATCACCAGGCTGGATCCGACGTTTAACCGCCAGATAAACCTTAACAATCTTCAGCACGCCCGGTGCCAGATCGTCGCCCTGAGTGATTTTACGGCGTTTCGCTTCGAGTTTTTTCTCGAATTCGTGTTTCAGTTCGTCGTACTGCTCAGCCAGTTGTTCCAGCTGATTCTGTTTTTCTTCGTCGGTCAGGCCGAGTTCTAACCAGCGGTCGCGCGGCAGTTTGTCGAGCTTCTCAGCTTCAACACCACCGGAAACCAGCACAGCGTAGATACGGCTGAACAGGCCAGCTTCGAGGATCTGCAGTTCTTCAGACAGGTCTTTTTTCGCCTGCTTCAGCTGCATCTCTTCGATTTCCAGCGCACGTTTGTCTTTTTCTACGCCATCGCGAGTAAAGACCTGAACGTCGATAATCGTACCGGAAACACCGTTTGGCACGCGCAGAGAAGAGTCTTTAACGTCAGACGCTTTCTCACCGAAGATCGCACGCAGCAGCTTCTCTTCTGGCGTCAGCTGGGTTTCACCTTTCGGCGTTACCTTACCAACCAGAATGTCGCCACCGGTCACTTCCGCACCGATATAAACGATACCGGATTCATCCAGTTTGGAGAGCGCAGCTTCACCCACGTTCGGGATGTCAGCGGTGATCTCTTCTGGCCCCAGCTTGGTGTCACGGGACACACATGCCAGTTCCTGAATGTGGATGGTGGTGAAACGGTCTTCCTGGACAACACGCTCGGATACGAGGATGGAGTCTTCGAAGTTGTAACCATTCCATGGCATGAATGCCACGCGCATGTTCTGACCCAGCGCCAGTTCACCGAGGTCGGTGGACGGACCGTCTGCCAGCACATCACCACGTTCAACCGGCTCGCCCAGAGATACGCAAGGCATCTGGTTGATACAGGTGTTCTGGTTAGAACGGGTGTATTTGGTCAGGTTATAAATGTCGATACCTGCTTCGCCCGGGTACATCTCGTCTTCGTTAACTTTGATAACGATACGGGAAGCATCCACGTACTGAACAGTACCGCCACGTTTAGCAACAGCAGTAACACCGGAGTCAACGGCAACAGCACGTTCCATACCGGTACCAACCAGCGGCTTATCAGCGCGCAGAGTTGGAACCGCCTGACGTTGCATGTTCGCACCCATCAATGCACGGTTGGCGTCATCGTGTTCCAGGAACGGGATCAGGGACGCACCGACGGATACCACCTGCTGGGTGGATACGTCCATGTAGTCAACCTGATCACGGCTGAACAAGCTGGATTCGCCTTTGCTACGGCAGGTAACCAGATCTTCTACAAAGTGCCCTTCGTCATCCAGGTTGGAGTTCGCCTGAGCGATAACGTAGTTGCCTTCTTCAATAGCAGACAGGTAGTGGATTTCGTCAGTTACAACACCGTCGGTCACTTTACGGTACGGCGTCTCAAGGAAACCGTATTCGTTAGTCTGTGCATACACGGACAGGGAGTTGATCAGACCGATGTTCGGACCTTCAGGCGTTTCGATTGGACATACGCGACCGTAGTGAGTCGGGTGTACGTCTCGAACTTCGAAGCCTGCACGCTCACGGGTCAGACCGCCTGGGCCGAGTGCAGAGATACGACGTTTGTGCGTAATCTCAGACAGCGGGTTGTTCTGGTCCATAAACTGAGACAGCTGGCTGGAACCAAAGAACTCTTTCACTGCTGCAGAAATCGGCTTGGCGTTGATCATATCCTGAGGCATCAGGGTATCCAGATCGCCCAGAGACAGACGCTCTTTCACCGCACGCTCAACACGCACCAGGCCAACGCGGAACTGGTTTTCCGCCATTTCGCCTACGGAACGGATACGACGGTTGCCGAGGTGGTCGATATCATCGACTTCGCCTTTACCGTTACGGATATCGATGAGCTTCTTCATCACTTCGATGATGTCGTCTTTGCTCAGGATACCGGAACCTTCGATTTCGTCGCGCAGCAGAGAACGGTTGAACTTCATACGACCAACCGCAGACAGGTCATAGCGGTCTTCGGAGAAGAACAGGTTCTCAAACAGGCTTTCAGCAGCTTCACGAGTCGGCGGCTCACCAGGGCGCATCATGCGGTAGATTTCTACCAGCGCGCTCAGACGATCGTTAGTTGGGTCGACGCGTACAGTTTCAGAAATGTACGGACCGTGGTCCAGATCGTTAGTGAACAGCGTTTCGATACGTTTGTGGCCAGACTGGCTCAGCTTAGCCAGCAGATCCAGGCTCAGCTCCATGTTAGCTGCGCAGATCAGCTCGCCAGTAGATTCGTCAACGTAGTCTTTAGCCGCAACTTTACCAGCAATGTATTCAACCGGAACTTCGATATGTTTGATATCGTCTTTTTCCAGTTGGCGAATGTGGCGCGCAGTGATGCGACGGCCTTTTTCGACGTACACTTTGCCGTTAGCTTCGATGTCAAAGGAGGCGGTTTCACCACGCAGGCGTTCCGGCACCAGTTCCATCTGCAGCTTGTTGTCACGAATTTCGAAAACAACTTTCTCAAAGAACAGGTCAAGGATCTGCTCAGTGGTGTAGTTCAGCGCACGCAGGATAATGGTCGCAGGCAGTTTACGGCGACGGTCAATACGTACGAACAGGTTGTCCTTCGGATCGAATTCGAAGTCCAGCCAGGAACCACGGTAAGGAATGATGCGCGCGTTATACAGCACTTTACCCGAAGAGTGGGTTTTACCTTTGTCGGAGTCAAAGAAGACGCCAGGACTACGGTGCAGCTGAGAAACGATAACACGCTCAGTACCGTTGATAACAAAGGTACCGTTGTCAGTCATGAGCGGAATTTCGCCCATGTAGACTTCTTGTTCTTTAATGTCTTTTACGGTGCCTTCCGGCGCTTCGCGCTCGTAGATCACCAGACGCAGTTTTACGCGCAGCGGTGCGGAATAGGTCACGCCACGGATCTGACATTCCTGAACGTCAAACACCGGTTCGCCAAGGCGGTAGCTGACGTATTGCAGCTCGGAATTACCGCTGTAGCTCTGAATCGGGAAAACGGAACGGAAAGCTGCTTCCAGACCATACTGCCCTTCAGGATCTTGCTCGATGAACTTCTGAAACGAGTCAAGCTGGATAGAAAGGAGATAAGGTATGTCCAGTACTTGTGGACGTTTACCAAAATCCTTACGAATACGTTTTTTCTCGGTATAGGAGTAAACCATTAGGGTTCCTCAGCTCGCTGACAAGTCGACCCATCTGTCCGACGAAGGGACAGTTTGTGCAACACTATTTTGTTGACCGGAAAATCGAATACTTTCCGCAATGCCTGTTGCTATCACGCTTAAACCATTTCATTGCGATTTACACAGAACTGACGCTCTGTCGCAGTATATTAAGGCGTCGATAGAAACAAGCATTGAAAGGCACAGCAGTAGTCAAACAGTGTGAAATGCTACTGGCGCCTTACAGCGCAAAAAGGCTGGTGACTAAAAAGTCACCAGCCATCAGCCTAATTTCTTAGGCTGCAACCAGAAAAGTTGGCTTATTTAACTTCAACTTCAGCGCCAGCTTCTTCCAGAGATTTTTTCAGTGCTTCTGCGTCGTCTTTGCTCACGCCTTCTTTCAGCGCAGCCGGTGCAGATTCTACCAGGTCTTTAGCTTCTTTCAGACCCAGGCCAGTTGCGCCACGTACTGCTTTGATAACAGCAACTTTGTTAGCGCCAGCAGCTTTCAGAATTACGTCGAATTCAGTTTTTTCTTCAGCAGCTTCAGCCGGGCCCGCAGCTACAGCTACAGCAGCAGCAGCAGAAACACCGAATTTTTCTTCCATTGCAGAAATCAGTTCTACAACGTCCATTACGGACATAGCGGATACTGCTTCAATGATTTGATCTTTAGTGATAGACATTTAAATTGTTCCTGAAAATCAGAATAAGTTTATACGTAAGCAGATGCTTGAGAAAGATAACTGCGATTAAGCAGCTTCTTTCGCATCGCGTACAGCAGCCAGAGTACGAACCAGTTTGCCAGCCGAAGCTTCTTTCATGGTTGCCATCAGGCGTGCAATTGCTTCTTCGTAGGTCGGCAGGGTTGCCAGGCGATCGATGTTCGATGCCGTGATCAACTCACCTTCAAAGGCTGCGGCTTTGACCTCAAATTTTGCATTCGCTTTCGCGAACTCTTTGAACAGACGAGCAGCAGCGCCCGGGTGTTCCATAGAGTATGCAATCAGGGTCGGACCAACAAACGTGTCTTTCAGGCACTCGAACTGAGTACCTTCAACGACGCGGCGCAGCAGGGTGTTACGAACAACACGCATGTATACGCCAGCTTCACGACCTGCTTTACGCAGTTCAGTCATTTTATCTACAGTTACGCCACGGGAATCCGCAACTACTGCAGACAGCGCGCCTTTGGCTACTTCGCTGACTTCAGCAACAATCGCTTGTTTGTCTTGAAGATTTAAAGCCATTAGCTTTGCTCCTGGATGTTTGCCGGAACTCATGTTCCGGAACTCACTTCACTCTCCCCAACGGAGAGAGCGTCTAAATACGGTGAGCAGAAACAAGCCAGAGTATCAGAAATAATCTTAGCGTTCTGTCACCGTCTACGCAGGGCATTAAGTTTCTGACGAAACACCTGCGGTCTTCGACGGAGGCCTGGATAGGCCAGGCTCCAACGAACAAATCTTGTCTATGACTTCGCCCTTTGAACCGTAGCTGCGTTAGCTGCTCTCGTTCACACCGGTCATGTAGTTAACTACACTCCCAGCGATTCACTCAATTGCTGCCTTGCTACAATTCAAATGACTCGCATAGAGTTCTGTTTATTTCAACAGAAACGTGGGGGTAAGATTGTAGACAAAATCACCGCCCACGTAAAGGCGAATATTAGTTCGCCACAGTCGCAGTCAGACCGGACTGATCAACGGCAACACCAGCACCCATGGTGGTGGAGATGCTAACTTTCTTGATGTACACGCCTTTTGCCTGAGTCGGTTTTGCTTTTTTCAGCGCAACCAGCAGAGCTTCCAGGTTTTCTTTCAGTTTGTCAGCGTCAAAATCCACTTTACCGATGGTGGTGTGGATGATGCCGTTTTTGTCGTTACGGTAACGAACCTGACCCGCTTTAGCGTTCTTAACAGCTTCAGCAACGTTCGGGGTTACAGTACCAACTTTCGGGTTTGGCATCAGGCCGCGCGGACCCAGAACCTGACCCAGCTGGCCAACAACGCGCATTGCATCCGGGGAAGCAATAACAACGTCAAAGTTCATTTCGCCTTTCTTGATCTGGTCAGCCAGATCTTCCATACCTACCAGCTCAGCGCCTGCAGCTTTAGCAGCTTCAGCGTTTGCGCCCTGGGTAAATACGGCTACGCGAACGGAACGGCCAGTACCGTGCGGCAGTACAGTTGCACCACGTACGTTCTGGTCAGATTTACGAGCGTCGATGCCGAGGTTAACAGCAACGTCCACGCTTTCTACGAATTTAGCAGTGGCCAGCTCTTTCAGCAGAGCGATAGCTTCGTTGATGTCGTACTGCTTAGTAGCATCAACTTTGTCACGGATCACGGACATGCGCTTGGTCAGTTTAGCCATTTCTTAGTCCTCCACTACCAGGCCCATGGAACGTGCAGTACCTTCAATGGAGCGAGTCATCGCTTCAATGTCGGAACCAGTCATGTCGGCAGCTTTGGTCTGCGCGATTTCCTGCAGCTGAGCGCGGGAAATTTTACCCACTTTGTCTTTGTTCGGCTTGCCGGAACCAGACTTGATACCAGCCGCTTTCTTCAGCAGAACTGCTGCCGGAGGCGTTTTGGTAACGAAAGTGAAAGAACGGTCAGCGTAAACGGTGATAACAACCGGGATCGGCAGACCTTTTTCCATGGAATCAGTCTTAGCGTTGAACGCTTTGCAGAATTCCATGATGTTCACGCCTTGTTGACCCAGTGCTGGACCTACCGGCGGACTCGGGTTAGCCATACCAGCTGCAACCTGCAGCTTGACATAGGCTTGGACTTTCTTAGCCATTCTAAATTCCTCTGATTGGGTTATAGCGCCTCAAGGAGGCTCCCCGTGATTAAATTCGTTTTACGGATAGGATCCATAAAAGCAAAAGGCGCGAAATTGTATTCCAATCTCGCGCCTTTTGCAACGATTAAATCGTCGCTTTTTTGATCGGCGTATTAGGCTTTTTCAACCTGAGCGAAGTCCAGTTCAACCGGAGTCGCACGACCGAAGATAGATACGGAAACTTTCAGACGAGACTTCTCGTAGTCCACTTCTTCAACGACGCCGTTAAAGTCAGCAAACGGACCGTCGCTAACGCGAACCATTTCACCTGGTTCAAACATCGTTTTCGGACGCGGCTTATCGCCAACCTGCTGCAGACGGTTCATGATCGCATCAACTTCTTTGTCGCTGATCGGCGCCGGACGGTCAGATGTACCGCCGATAAAGCCCATCACACGCGGCACACTGCGCACCAGGTGCCAGCTTGCATCATTCATCACCATCTGGACCAGTACATAGCCCGGGAAGAATTTACGTTCGCTCTTGCGACGCTGGCCTCCACGGATTTCGACCACTTCTTCGGTCGGCACCATGACTTCGCCAAACAGCTCTTCCATATTTTGTAACTTGATATATTCGCGCAGCGATGTGGCTACGCGGCCTTCAAAACCGGAAAACGCCTGAACGACGTACCAGCGCTTTTTAGGGGCTTCAGACATCTTAGAACCTCAGGCCAGTGATAAAGGATACCAGGCGAACCAGAATACCATCCAGTCCCCACAGGATCAGTGACATTACCGCAGTGACCGCAGCAACGATCAGCGTGGTGTGCAGCGTTTCCTGGCGAGTTGGCCAAATGACCTTACGGACTTCGGTTCTCGCTTCACGGGCAAAAGCAACGGTCGCTTTACCTTTTGTTGTCAACAGCGCGACACCACCCGCTGCGGCAATCAGAATCACTACGGCCAGCGCACGCAGCGGCAGCATCATGTCACGATAGAGGTAGTTGCCAACGATAGCTACAAGCAGCAATACAGCGACAACAACCCACTTCATCGCTTCCAGGCCGCGCCCGCTTCCTTGAGCTTCGGTATTCGCACTCATAAACCAACCTGTCAGAAGTATTCTACAAACATTTTCACCCCGCGTAAGCGAGGCGATCCAAACCGAAATGCTCTGGTGCGTTTCGGACTAAACGCCCTCTTCAGAGCCTGTCTCAGCAATGATTATGACAAAAAAAATCACTGATGAGCCAGGTTCTGGTGTGAAAGCGTGCAAAAAGGGCATCAAATGATGCCCTTTTATTGCGCATTGCGTCAAATGTTATTCGGCAATTAGCTCATTACTTTGGCAACAACGCCCGCACCTACAGTACGGCCGCCTTCACGGATTGCGAAACGCAGACCGTCATCCATCGCGATTGGGTGGATCAGGGTAACAACCATTTTGATGTTGTCGCCCGGCATTACCATCTCTACGCCTTCCGGCAGTTCGATGGTACCCGTCACGTCAGTAGTACGGAAGTAGAACTGCGGACGGTAGCCTTTGAAGAACGGAGTATGACGGCCGCCTTCGTCTTTGGACAGAATGTACACTTCAGATTCGAACTTGGTGTGCGGCTTGATAGAGCCCGGCTTAGCCAGTACCTGACCACGTTCGATTTCTTCACGTTTGATACCACGCAGCAGAACACCAACGTTCTCACCAGCACGGCCTTCGTCCAGCAGTTTGCGGAACATTTCAACGCCAGTACAGGTAGACTTGGCAGTCTCTTTGATACCAACGATTTCAACTTCTTCACCAACTTTGATGATACCGCGTTCTACACGACCGGTAACAACGGTACCACGACCGGAGATGGAGAATACGTCTTCGATTGGCAGCAGGAACGGCTTATCGATAGCACGTTCTGGTTCCGGGATGTAAGAATCCAGGAAGCCAGCCAGTTCGATGATTTTCGCTTCCCACTCTGCTTCGCCTTCCAGCGCTTTCAGAGCAGAACCACGAACGATCGGCGTATCGTCGCCCGGGAAATCGTACTGAGACAGAAGTTCACGAACTTCCATTTCTACCAGTTCCAGCAGCTCTTCGTCATCAACCATGTCGCATTTGTTCAGGAACACGATGATGTACGGAACGCCTACCTGACGACCCAGCAGGATGTGCTCACGAGTCTGCGGCATCGGGCCGTCAGTCGCAGCAACAACCAGGATCGCGCCATCCATCTGAGCAGCACCGGTGATCATGTTTTTAACATAGTCGGCGTGGCCCGGGCAGTCTACGTGCGCGTAGTGGCGAGTCGGGGTGTCATATTCAACGTGAGAAGTGTTGATGGTGATACCACGTGCTTTTTCTTCCGGCGCGTTATCGATCTGATCGAATGCGCGAGCAGCACCGCCGTAGGTTTTAGCCAGAACGGTAGTGATTGCAGCGGTCAGCGTTGTTTTACCATGGTCAACGTGGCCGATAGTACCGACGTTAACGTGCGGTTTAGTACGTTCAAATTTTTCTTTAGACATCGATTGTCCCTCTAAGACACGGATAAATCGGTGATATCACCACATCAACCAGGCAATATACCTGAGCTGTTGAATGCTTTTAAAAGTAAACAGAGAGAAACGGGAGGGAGAAGTGAAGTGGTGCTGATACCCAGAGTCGAACTGGGGACCTCACCCTTACCAAGGGTGCGCTCTACCAACTGAGCCATATCAGCACGTCTGGAGCGGGCAGCGGGAATCGAACCCGCATCATCAGCTTGGAAGGCTGAGGTAATAGCCATTATACGATGCCCGCATCCTGAAACTCGGCTACCCAGTTCTTTCTGTAACAAAAAAGAGATTTCTCTCTTTTATGTTTGAGCTGATTAAATTTTTTAACCAACTCAGGCGGCGATAACGCTGCCAGAAAGTGGTGGTGGGGGAAGGATTCGAACCTTCGAAGTCTGTGACGGCAGATTTACAGTCTGCTCCCTTTGGCCGCTCGGGAACCCCACCGGACTTGATGGTGCCGACTACCGGAATCGAACTGGTGACCTACTGATTACAAGTCAGTTGCTCTACCTACTGAGCTAAGTCGGCATCAAGTAGCGCGCATTCTATGGATACCTGCGTGCTCATGCAACTAAAAAATTGCATAAAATGTTCTTCCGCTCACATTTTGCACTATACGTCCGATAAATAATCTATTTCTTATCTGAATTGAACAAATTTCCAACGTTGAGCGTTATAACCGGAGAGAGTTTTGCTCCGTTATTCACGTCCAGACAGAGAGAAAGCACATCTTTATACATCTGGAATACTCGTCACAATGCTTTTCAGGGGACGATTTTTTCTTATTATTCCCCCTCATCTGGTGTTACCCTCCTGCCCATTGTCCAAATTAACTGAAATGTGCGTGCCATTGCGTGCCGGGGATGATTTCGTTTTTTATCACTGACCTGATATAGCAATGACAGCCAGACCATGCGTATGAGTATAAAAGAGCAAGCGTTAACGTCGCCTTACCTACAGTTTGATCGCAACCAGTGGGCTGCGCTTCGTGATTCAGTGCCGATGACCCTGACCGAGGAAGAGATTGCTCGTCTTAAAGGCATTAACGAAGACTTATCGCTGGAAGAAGTTGCCGAGATTTATTTGCCTCTATCGCGTTTGCTAAATTTTTACATCAGTTCGAACCTGCGACGTCAGGCAGTGCTGGAGCAATTTTTAGGCACGAATGGCGAGCGTATTCCTTATATCATTAGTATTGCTGGCAGCGTCGCTGTCGGTAAAAGTACGACAGCGCGCGTTTTGCAGGCACTGCTTAGCCGCTGGCCAGAGCACCGCAAAGTTGAGCTGATTACGACCGATGGGTTTCTTCACCCAAACCAGGTGTTGAAAGAACGCGGGCTCATGAAGAAGAAAGGCTTCCCTCAGTCTTATGATATGCACCGTCTGGTAAAATTTGTTTCCGACCTGAAGTCAGGCGTCCCTAACGTCACAGCGCCGGTCTATTCTCATCTGATCTATGATGTGATCCCTGATGGTGACAAAACCGTTGCCCAGCCCGACATATTAATACTCGAAGGGCTAAATGTATTACAAAGCGGGATGGACTATCCTCACGATCCACATCATGTATTTGTTTCTGACTTTGTCGACTTTTCTATTTATGTTGATGCGCCAGAAGAATTACTCCAGACGTGGTATATCAACCGTTTTCTGAAATTCCGTGAAGGGGCGTTTACCAACCCGGACTCTTATTTCCATAACTATGCAAAATTATCAGAAGATGAGGCTATCAACACTGCCACATCGCTATGGAAAGAAATCAACTGGCTGAATTTAAAGCAAAATATTTTACCAACGCGTGAAAGAGCCAGCTTGATAATGACTAAAAGTGCCAATCATGCCGTTGAGCAAGTCAGGTTAAGAAAATAAATAAAAAAGGGGAGCCGATGCTCCCCTTCTTTTTATTATTCAGCGCTTCTGAGCGATATTTCCCCACCCATCCATGGCTTTATCTCACCATTCTGCTCCAGCAATAGTGCACCTTGAGTATCTATTCCCCGCGAGACACCAAATATTTCTTTATCGCCAATAATGAGTTTAACCGGGCGGTTGATAAAGTTATCAAGTGCCTTCCAGCGTGATAAATAAGGCACTAACCCCTCTTGCTCAAACAGTATCAGTGCAGCACGAAGCTCGCGGATCAGTCGAGCCGCAAGAGTATTGCGGTCAATGTTTATGCCTGCTTCCTGTAGGTTAATCCACCCCTGATTAACCACATTCTCTTCGACCCGGCGCATAGACATGTTAATTCCGGCACCAATAACGATTTGTGCGGCATCACCCGTCTTACCGGTCAGTTCAACCAGGATCCCTGCCAGTTTACGATCGAGCAAATAGAGATCATTAGGCCATTTAACACGTACTTTATCCGCACCCAGATCGCGTAAAACCTCAGCCATGACGATACCAATCACCAGACTCAGACCAATTGCAGCGGCCGGCCCTTGTTCCAGCCGCCAGAACATCGAGAGGTATAGGTTAGCGCCAAAGGGAGAGAACCATTTACGTCCACGGCGGCCGCGCCCGGCCTGCTGATATTCAGCGACGCAGGCATCCCCTGACTCCAGCTGACCTATTCGGTCCATCAGGTACTGATTGGTTGAGTCGATAACCGGCAGGACAGTGATATTTCCACCATCCAGTTGAGAATGAATAAGTGAGGCATCTAATAGTTGGATAGGCTCCGGTAAGCTGTATCCTTTACCAGGGACAGTAAATACATCAACACCCCAGTCACGTAGCGTCTGGACATGCTTATTGATTGCCGCACGGCTCATTCCCAGCGTTTCACCGAGTTGCTCACCGGAGTGAAATTCGCCATCGGCTAATAATGAAATAAGCGTCAGGGGGACGGTATTATCCTTCATGCAACGATCTCCACGGCATTCACCTCACCCTGCGGACCAATAAACCGGACCTCTGGTTCGAGCCAGACATTAAATTTCTCACCGACTTTTTGGCGCACATGGTGTGCAAGTTGCACTACATCCTGACTCGTCGCATTATCTGCATTGATCAGCACCAGTGCCTGCTGCTGATGTACCGCTGCGCCACCAATGCGCATGCCTTTAAGCTGGCATTGATCGATAAGCCAGCCAGCAGCCAGTTTCACAGAACCATCAGCCTGCGGATAATGAGGCGCAATCGGAAATTTCGCCAGAAGTTCCTGTGCGATATTCGAACTGACAACCGGATTTTTAAAGAAACTCCCCGCATTACCGTTTACTTTTGGATCGGGCAGCTTTGTGGTGCGCATATGACAAACAGAATCAAAAACCTGCTGAGGCGTTACCGTTGAAGGATCCAGGCGCGTCAGGTCACCGTAAGTGAGGACGGGCTGCCACTGTTTAGGTAAACGCAGCCCAACGGCTACAATCGCGAAACGATCCTGGTACTCATGCTTGAAGATGCTGTCGCGGTATCCAAATCGGCATTCTGTGGCACTTACACGCAGATGCTTACCGGTAGCCAGTTCAATGCAGTCCACATATTCGCAAACACGCTGAAGTTCCACACCATAAGCACCAATATTCTGGATTGGCGATGAGCCAACACAGCCGGGAATAAGCGCCAGGTTTTCCAGTCCAGGCATGCCAAGCTGCAATGTATGCTGTACCAGATGATGCCAGTTCTCACCAGCCCCAACGTGTAGGTACCACGCGTCAGGCTTCTCTGTAACCTCTATACCTTTGATACGGTTGACGATCACCGTTCCCTGGAAGGTATCAAGAAACAGGACGTTACTCCCTTCGCCCAGAATCAGTACTGGATGATGCGATGCATTGGCTGATTGCCAGGCATTCAGTAATTGTTGTTCATTTTCGGCGCAGACAAGTTCATTCGTTTGCTGATCGATACCGAAGGTGTTCCAGGCTTTAAGGGAGTGATTCATAGACGCTTTCCTGATGCAAAATCGCGCCTAGTTTACCGCATATACCGCAGGATGGCTTGTGTTATGGAGGCTCAGGATATTGCTTTGCACCCGATGGTGCTGCGATCTGCCTGATGCGCTGCGCTTATCAGGCCTACAACAGCCTGGTTATCCGGAAATACAGACGTAAAAAAGCCCATCCGTCAGGATGGGCTTCTTCACTTTATTTGATGCCTGGCAGTTCCCTACTCTCGCATGGGGAGACCCCACACTACCATCGGCGCTACGGCGTTTCACTTCTGAGTTCGGCATGGGGTCAGGTGGGACCACCGCGCTACAGCCGCCAGGCAAATTCTGTTTATCAGACCGCTTCTGCGTTCTGATGTCATCTGTAATCAAGCTGAATCTGATGTCTCTTCGCCAAAACATCTTCGGCGTTGTAAGGTTAAGCCTCACGGTTCATTAGTATCGGTTAGCTCAATGTATCGCTACACTTACACACCCGACCTATCAACGTCATCGTCTTTAACGTTCCTTCAGGAGACTTATAGTCTCAGGGAGAACTCATCTCGGGGCAAGTTTCGTGCTTAGATGCTTTCAGCACTTATCTCTTCCGCATTTAGCTACCGGGCAATGCCATTGGCATGACAACCCGAACACCAGTGATGCGTCCACTCCGGTCCTCTCGTACTAGGAGCAGCCCCCCTCAATTCTCCAGCGCCCACGGCAGATAGGGACCGAACTGTCTCACGACGTTCTAAACCCAGCTCGCGTACCACTTTAAATGGCGAACAGCCATACCCTTGGGACCTACTTCAGCCCCAGGATGTGATGAGCCGACATCGAGGTGCCAAACACCGCCGTCGATATGAACTCTTGGGCGGTATCAGCCTGTTATCCCCGGAGTACCTTTTATCCGTTGAGCGATGGCCCTTCCATTCAGAACCACCGGATCACTAAGACCTGCTTTCGCACCTGCTCGAGCCGTCACTCTCGCAGTCAAGCTAGCTTATGCCTTTGCACTAACCTCCTGATGTCCGACCAGGATTAGCTAACCTTCGTGCTCCTCCGTTACTCTTTAGGAGGAGACCGCCCCAGTCAAACTACCCACCAGACACTGTCCGCAACCCGGATTACGGGTCCACGTTAGAACACCAGCCATTAAAGGGTGGTATTTCAAGGTTGGCTCCATGCAGACTGGCGTCCACACTTCAAAGCCTCCCACCTATCCTACACATCAAGGACCAGTGTTCAGTGTCAAGCTATAGTAAAGGTTCACGGGGTCTTTCCGTCTTGCCGCGGGTACACTGCATCTTCACAGCGAGTTCAATTTCACTGAGTCTCGGGTGGAGACAGCCTGGCCATCATTACGCCATTCGTGCAGGTCGGAACTTACCCGACAAGGAATTTCGCTACCTTAGGACCGTTATAGTTACGGCCGCCGTTTACCGGGGCTTCGATCAAGAGCTTCTCCTTACGGATAACCCCATCAATTAACCTTCCGGCACCGGGCAGGCGTCACACCGTATACGTCCACTTTCGTGTTTGCACAGTGCTGTGTTTTTAATAAACAGTTGCAGCCAGCTGGTATCTTCGACTGATTTCAGCTCCATGAGTAAATCACTTCACCTACATATCAGCGTGCCTTCTCCCGAAGTTACGGCACCATTTTGCCTAGTTCCTTCACCCGAGTTCTCTCAAGCGCCTTGGTATTCTCTACCTGACCACCTGTGTCGGTTTGGGGTACGATTTCGTGTTACCTGATGCTTAGAGGCTTTTCCTGGAAGCAGGGCATTTGTTACTTCAGCACCGTAGTGCCTCGTCATCACACCTCAGCGTTAAAAAGGTACCGGATTTACCTGGAACCTCCGCCTACATGCTTAAACCGGGACAACCGTCGCCCGGCTAACATAGCCTTCTCCGTCCCCCCTTCGCAGTAACACCAAGTACAGGAATATTAACCTGTTTCCCATCGACTACGCCTTTCGGCCTCGCCTTAGGGGTCGACTCACCCTGCCCCGATTAACGTTGGACAGGAACCCTTGGTCTTCCGGCGTGCGGGTTTTTCACCCGCATTATCGTTACTTATGTCAGCATTCGCACTTCTGATACCTCCAGCATGCCTCACGACACACCTTCAACGGCTTACAGAACGCTCCCCTACCCAACAACACATAGTGTCGCTGCCGCAGCTTCGGTGCACAGTTTAGCCCCGTTACATCTTCCGCGCAGGCCGACTCGACCAGTGAGCTATTACGCTTTCTTTAAATGATGGCTGCTTCTAAGCCAACATCCTGGCTGTCTGTGCCTTCCCACATCGTTTCCCACTTAACTGTGACTTTGGGACCTTAGCTGGCGGTCTGGGTTGTTTCCCTCTTCACGACGGACGTTAGCACCCGCCGTGTGTCTCCCGTGATAACATTCTTCGGTATTCGCAGTTTGCATCGGGTTGGTAAGTCGGGATGACCCCCTAGCCGAAACAGTGCTCTACCCCCGAAGATGAATTCACGAGGCGCTACCTAAATAGCTTTCGGGGAGAACCAGCTATCTCCCGGTTTGATTGGCCTTTCACCCCCAGCCACAAGTCATCCGCTAATTTTTCAACATTAGTCGGTTCGGTCCTCCAGTTAGTGTTACCCAACCTTCAACCTGCCCATGGCTAGATCACCGGGTTTCGGGTCTATACCCTGCAACTTAACGCCCAGTTAAGACTCGGTTTCCCTTCGGCTCCCCTATTCGGTTAACCTTGCTACAGAATATAAGTCGCTGACCCATTATACAAAAGGTACGCAGTCACCCCATAAAGAGGCTCCCACTGCTTGTACGTACACGGTTTCAGGTTCTTTTTCACTCCCCTCGCCGGGGTTCTTTTCGCCTTTCCCTCACGGTACTGGTTCACTATCGGTCAGTCAGGAGTATTTAGCCTTGGAGGATGGTCCCCCCATATTCAGACAGGATACCACGTGTCCCGCCCTACTCTTCGAGTTCACAACCTGTGCATTTTGGTGTACGGGACTATCACCCTGTACCGTCGGACTTTCCAGACCGTTCCACTAACACACAAGCTGATTCAGACTCTGGGCTGCTCCCCGTTCGCTCGCCGCTACTGGGGGAATCTCGGTTGATTTCTTTTCCTCGGGGTACTTAGATGTTTCAGTTCCCCCGGTTCGCTTCATTACGCTATGGATTCACGTAATGATAGTGTGTCGAAACACACTGGGTTTCCCCATTCGGAAATCGCCGGTTATAACGGTTCATATCACCTCACCGACGCTTATCGCAGATTAGCACGTCCTTCATCGCCTCTGACTGCCAGGGCATCCACCGTGTACGCTTAGTCGCTTAACCTCACAACCCGAAGATGTTTCGTAAAACATCACCGTGTTGCGAAAATTTGAGAGACTCGAACACACCGCTTTTCATTTCTTATTACGGAGAAATGAAACAGTGTGTCGTTTCAATTTTCAGCTTGATCCAGATTTTTAAAGAGCAAAACTTCGCAGTGAACCTTTTCAGGTACACTCTGAAGTTTTCTTGTGTTTTTGCAGTAAAGATGGTGGAGCTATGCGGGATCGAACCGCAGACCTCCTGCGTGCAAAGCAGGCGCTCTCCCAGCTGAGCTATAACCCCATCGTAAATGCTAGTCTCTGTACCCTAATTCGTTTCCGGGCAAGGCGCGGTGGTGCGAAGCATACTGAAGTATGCGAGCATCGCCGTAACACAGCACGGAGGCGAATTTGGTAGGCCTGAGTGGACTTGAACCACCGACCTCACCCTTATCAGGGGTGCGCTCTAACCACCTGAGCTACAAGCCTGCAGAGATTTTCTTACTGCTAATTTTCATCAGACAATCTGTGTGAGCACTACAAAGAACGTTTCTTTAAGGTAAGGAGGTGATCCAACCGCAGGTTCCCCTACGGTTACCTTGTTACGACTTCACCCCAGTCATGAATCACAAAGTGGTAAGCGCCCTCCCGAAGGTTAAGCTACCTACTTCTTTTGCAACCCACTCCCATGGTGTGACGGGCGGTGTGTACAAGGCCCGGGAACGTATTCACCGTGGCATTCTGATCCACGATTACTAGCGATTCCGACTTCATGGAGTCGAGTTGCAGACTCCAATCCGGACTACGACGCACTTTATGAGGTCCGCTTGCTCTCGCGAGGTCGCTTCTCTTTGTATGCGCCATTGTAGCACGTGTGTAGCCCTACTCGTAAGGGCCATGATGACTTGACGTCATCCCCACCTTCCTCCAGTTTATCACTGGCAGTCTCCTTTGAGTTCCCGACCGAATCGCTGGCAACAAAGGATAAGGGTTGCGCTCGTTGCGGGACTTAACCCAACATTTCACAACACGAGCTGACGACAGCCATGCAGCACCTGTCTCACGGTTCCCGAAGGCACCAAGCCATCTCTGGCAAGTTCCGTGGATGTCAAGAGTAGGTAAGGTTCTTCGCGTTGCATCGAATTAAACCACATGCTCCACCGCTTGTGCGGGCCCCCGTCAATTCATTTGAGTTTTAACCTTGCGGCCGTACTCCCCAGGCGGTCGACTTAACGCGTTAGCTCCGGAAGCCACGCCTCAAGGGCACAACCTCCAAGTCGACATCGTTTACGGCGTGGACTACCAGGGTATCTAATCCTGTTTGCTCCCCACGCTTTCGCACCTGAGCGTCAGTCTTTGTCCAGGGGGCCGCCTTCGCCACCGGTATTCCTCCAGATCTCTACGCATTTCACCGCTACACCTGGAATTCTACCCCCCTCTACAAGACTCTAGCCTGCCAGTTTCGGATGCAGTTCCCAGGTTGAGCCCGGGGATTTCACATCCGACTTGACAGACCGCCTGCGTGCGCTTTACGCCCAGTAATTCCGATTAACGCTTGCACCCTCCGTATTACCGCGGCTGCTGGCACGGAGTTAGCCGGTGCTTCTTCTGCGAGTAACGTCAATCACTAAGGTTATTAACCTTAATGCCTTCCTCCTCGCTGAAAGTACTTTACAACCCGAAGGCCTTCTTCATACACGCGGCATGGCTGCATCAGGCTTGCGCCCATTGTGCAATATTCCCCACTGCTGCCTCCCGTAGGAGTCTGGACCGTGTCTCAGTTCCAGTGTGGCTGGTCATCCTCTCAGACCAGCTAGGGATCGTCGCCTAGGTGAGCCGTTACCCCACCTACTAGCTAATCCCATCTGGGCACATCCGATGGCAAGAGGCCCGAAGGTCCCCCTCTTTGGTCTTGCGACATTATGCGGTATTAGCTACCGTTTCCAGTAGTTATCCCCCTCCATCGGGCAGTTTCCCAGACATTACTCACCCGTCCGCCACTCGTCACCCAAGGAGCAAGCTCCTCTGTGCTACCGTTCGACTTGCATGTGTTAGGCCTGCCGCCAGCGTTCAATCTGAGCCATGATCAAACTCTTCAATTTAAGTTTGATGCTCGTGAATTAAACTTCGTAATGAATTACGTATGTTCACTCAGAGACTTGGTATTCATTTTTCGTCTTGCGACGTTAAGAATCCGTATCTTCGAGTGCCCACACAGATTGTCTGATAAATTGTTAAAGAGCAGTTGCGACGCGCTTTAGCGCTCTGTCGCGAGGTGGCGTATATTACGTTTTCCTCATTCAGAGTCAAGCATTTATTTTTGCTTTTCTCCGCTGACCCGGCGGCGTGTAATCCGTTGTTCCGTGTCAGTGGAGGCGCATTATAGGGAGTTATTTCAGGCTGACAAGGGGAAATTTAAAATAATTCTCCGATTGCGTATTTTTTCACCAAAACAGACTAAATTGCCAGTTTTTCGAGCGTTTTGAAGCCATAGCGCTGCAACACTGGCAATAATTGTTCAGCCTCTGTTGTCATTGCCATGCAAAATGCCACATTCTCATCGGCCGATTTTGCATCTGGCGCTTCGTGTTCTAATAACCAGGCCGTTCGACGCGCAATCGCAGCACCAGAATCCACCAGCCTCGTCCCCTCGGGCAGGACCTGTAAAAGCTCTTCCTGTAATAGAGGGAAATGGGTGCATCCAAGGACCACCGTATCAGGAGGTTCCGACATCCGCAGCCACGGTCTCAGAATACGGCGCAGCTCTTCCAGAGAAACTGTTTCGCCGTGCAGCTTCGCTTCTGCCAGCTCCACCAACTCAGCGGATCCCAACATCGCTATCTGACACTCGTTAGCAAAGCGCGCAATCAATTCGTGTGTGTACGAGCGTTTCACCGTCGCGCGCGTCGCCAGTAGCCCTACAATACCATTCGCCGTGAGCCGCGCCGCGGGTTTAATCGCAGGCACCACACCGACAACCGGAAAAGCGAACTTTTCACGTAATGCCGGGAGTGACACCGTGCTGGCGGTATTGCATGCGATAACCGCAAGTGCGAGGGGATATCGTTGCTGAACTGCAGTCACAATCTCAACAACACGCTCAACGATAAACTCTTCGCTTTTCTCACCATAAGGAAAGGCGACGTTATCGAAAGCATATATATAGTGGAGATCCGGCAGGAGATTCCGGATCTCATTGTAGACCGACAACCCACCGACGCCGGAATCAAACACCAGCACGGTGGGACGTGAATCAGAAGGTGTAGCTGCCAGACAAGGTGTATTCCCGTCCTGCAGTTGGGTAGCCATAAACTGTCTCGTAATCTTTATCGAACAGGTTGGCGATTTTACCACGAACTGTCAGTTGTGAGGTGATCGGATATGACACTGCCAAATCCCACAAACTCACACCGCCCATTTTTACCGGTTGATAAGTAACGTAGTCCGTATCGTATCGCGTCCCCAGATATTGATATGTCAGGCCCCAATCAAAATCATAGACCTGCCAGTCGAGCTGGTATTTCACCTGCTGTTTAGAACGACGAGCCAGTGGCTCGTTGGTAATCGCATTACGCGAATCTACGTAGTCGTAGCTAAGCGTATGCGCCAACGGCCCGGTGTCGAAGTTTGCAGTCGCTTCGATACCTTTAATACGCGCTTTGCCTTCGTTGTAGTACTTTTGAGTGTGGGTGTTGTAGTCGATCATGTCATCGATATCGTTGCGATACCCTGACACGCGCCAGTTAACCCCTGATGTTATCCCTTCAAACGCCCCTTCCCACTGCTTACTCTCTTCGGGATCAAGGTTTGCATTGCCGTAATAGCCATGCAACTGACCCAAATTTGGCGCTTTGTAAGATGTGCCATAGGAGGCAATGAAACGATAGCCTTCGATAAACTCCCATCCGGCACTGGTTTGCCATGTACCATGACGACCAAACTCAGAGTTATCATCACTACGTGCTGCACCTTCGAAGGTGAAGTCACCAAGCTGCTGCAATCCCGTCAAATAAAGGCCAGTATTACGTTGGTCGTAACCGTCCGTAACATACCCAGTGCCTGGTTCCGTAGTTTGCTTTTGCCAGTCCACGCCTGCACCAATGTTACCGTGGCCAACAACTATGCTGTTTGACCACTGAACATTATACTGCTTCATATCATCTAACGTGGCCGAGGAATCATAGCGGCCATAGTTCGGATCATAGTTGTAGTCTTTACTGTGGCTGTAGCTCGAAACCAGTTGTGACTGAATCAGCTCGCCATTAAAACGTAACCCAGCGTCCCAGCTCTGGCTATACAGCTGTCGGGTATCAAGTAGCGCCGAGCCAGGAGAATAATACGAGTCATAATCTGTGCGGTTATCATAACCATAACCACGAACAAACCCGCTCCATGTCTCGGAGAAGTTGTGCTCCAGTGCGCCATACAGCGTCTTGCTTAAGAAACCGTCTTTATCCGGTTGAGCCTGTGCGCCAGTGCTACCGTAGGCCACGACATCGAAGCCTTTGGTGTAGGCATAATCGCCCATCAACGTGACACGCGTATTTTCGCCAAGCTGTTGTTGGGTTGCGATATCGTAATTTTGATACCCATTGCTTCCCACGCCGGCAGTCAGTTCCGTCCCTGGTTTTTCGCGCGTAGTAATGATATTCACCACGCCGCCAATCGCATCCGAACCATATATAGCGGAACGCGGCCCGCGGATATACTCAATACGTTGCACCAGCGATACCGGGAACTGGCTAAGATCGGCCGAGCCGCTAACTCCCGCTAAATTAAGACGCACACCATCTATCAACACCAGAACATGGCTGGAGTTAGTACCGCGAATAAAAATAGACGAGTTTTGCCCCATACCGCCGCTTTGTGCGATATCAACACCAGGCAAACGACGCAATACATCGTTTACCGAGGTAGATTGCCAGCGATCGATGTCCTGACGTGTAACGACGGTGATGGGTGCAAGTACTGCACTTAGGGGCTGCTGAAAACGGTTGGCAGTAACGACGAGAGTATCTGGGCTAGCATCCTGCGCCCAACCAGAAGATGCCGCGACGGAAAGCGCCGTCAACAGCAACGATTTTTTAATCATTGTAAAGCATCCACAATATAAGAAGGATGCCGCAGGTCCACCGATAGTACGCGATAGTGAAAACCAGATGCGACGTTAGCCGGCAGGTCTTCGGGCTTGGAAGGTTATTCAGGATACCGAATAAAAAGAAATGAGGACTTCCCACCCACAGGCAGTGTCTGCTTTACGCTCTCATTTCACCTTTCCTTACCGCTGCGCGTCAGCTCCAGATTTACACTGGATTCCCTTTTAACTCACAGGACCGGAAAACGGATGCTACAGTTTGTTACAACCTGGTGTCCAGACCGGATATCACAATATCGGAAATCATCAATAACTGGACATCTGATGAGCAATCCCTACAATCCCCGCGTACTTTTATTTTTCAGGACGCATCATGACCCCCGAACACCTTCCGACAGAACAGTACGACGCCCAGTTAGCTGAGAAAGTGGTGCGTCTGCAGAGCTTAATGACGCCATTTTATGCACAGGCTCCGGAAGTGTTCCGCTCACCGGTTAGCCATTACCGTATGCGTGCCGAGTTCCGTCTGTGGCATGACGGGGACGACCTGTACCACATCATGTTCGACAGCCAAACAAAAAACCGTATTCGCGTCGACAGCTTTCCGGCGGCCAGCGAGCTTATCAATACGCTGATGACGGCAATGATTGCAGGTGTACGCAACAACCACGTCCTGCGCCACAAACTGTTTCAGATTGATTACCTCACCACCCTGAGCGATCAGGCGGTGGTATCGATGCTGTACCATAAAAAGCTGGATGATGAATGGCGTAAGGAAGCCGAAGCGCTGCGGGATGCGCTGCGGGCGCAAAACCTGAACGTGCATTTGATTGGCCGGGCCACCAAAACCAAAATTGAGCTGGACCAGGACTACATTGACGAACGCTTGCCGGTTGCAGGTAAAGAGATTATCTACCGCCAGGTTGAGAACAGTTTTACCCAGCCGAATGCCGCCATGAATATCCAGATGCTGGAATGGGCAATTGATGTCACCAGAGGATCAAAAGGCGACCTGCTTGAGCTGTACTGCGGTAATGGCAACTTCTCGTTAGCTCTGGCGCAAAACTTCAACCGCGTACTGGCCACCGAAATCGCCAAACCTTCCGTTGCTGCAGCCCAGTACAACATTGCGGCTAACCATATTGATAACGTGCAAATTATTCGTATGGCGGCCGAAGAGTTTACTCAGGCGATGAACGGTGTTCGCGAGTTCAACCGTTTGCAGGGAATCGATCTGAAGAGTTACCAGTGTGAAACCATTTTCGTTGACCCACCGCGCAGCGGGCTGGACAGCGAAACGGAAAAAATGGTGCAGGCGTATCCGCGGATTCTGTACATCTCCTGCAACCCGGAGACGCTGTGTAAGAACCTGGAAACATTAAGCCAGACGCACAATGTTTCACGTCTGGCGCTGTTCGATCAATTCCCGTATACGCACCATATGGAGTGCGGAGTACTGTTAACGAAGAAGTAAGACTGAACGGAGGCCGGATAAGCACTACCGGTTCAGATTGCCGGATGGCGGCTTTGCCTTATCCGGCCTACAGCGACAACGGTTACTCCACAATTTCCTGTTTACGGTTACGCACTTTAAAGCCGATCCAGAACACCAGAATCACCGACAGTACCGCCGGGAAGAAGTTAGAGCCAATATCCGGATATTCAGCACGTACCACGGTGCTGTACAACAGAACGCCGAGAATAAAACAGGCGGCAGCCAGGCCCGGTAGCCCCACAGGCATAGTGCGGTTCTGATAGCGTTGATGCAGACAATAAACCGTCAGCACCAGCGAAATAATCGGGAATACTGAGAATGGCACAATGGAGCTAAACAGCGCCGCAAATGTGCCATTGATCGATAAGCCAGCAACCAGCGCCAGCAGCAGCGTACCTTTATCTTGACCTGACTGTTTCATTGCTTGTCCTTCTCGTTACTCGGAGTGGTGCGTCATCTTCTCTTGTTCACGGCGGTACCAATAAAATGCGCCTTTCGCGATCATGCGCAGTTGCAATACCAGCCGCTCTTCCAGCTGCCGACGCTGTTCAGCGCCAACATCCAGTGCTTCTGCCCCGGCGCTGAAAACAATGGTTACCATGGCTTCGGCTTGCGCTTCAGTAAACGCACGAGGCATATGGTTTTCGAGTTCCAGATAGTCCGCAAGTTCCGCAATGAAGTGCTGAATTTCACGTGCGACCGCTGCACGAAACGCTGCGGAAGTCCCCGAACGCTCGCGCAATAATAAACGGAAGGCGTTAGGATTGTTGCCGATGAACTCCATAAATGTTGAGACCGAGGTGCGGATCACACTCCCGCCTTTAGCGATGCGCTGACGCGCCTGGCGCATCAACTGGCGCAGCATCAGACCACTCTCGTCCACCATCGTCAGACCGAGTTCATCCACATCGCGGAAATGGCGATAAAACGAGGTTGGCGCAATGCCCGCTTCACGAGCGACTTCGCGTAAACTGAGGCTGGCAAAACTACGCTCAGCGCTGAGTTGACTAAATGCGGCTTCTACCAGCGAACGCCGGGTTTTCTCTTTTTGTTGCGCTCTAACGCCCATCACGATGTCTGAATCCTTCCACATACCTTGCTGGCACTATACCAGAGATTAGGCGGTTGGCATGGCTTTGTGAATGATTGTTTACGCGCAGTTTGTGCTTCGACTTCGCAAAAAAGCACAACGATAATTGGGTTATCCCGACAACGATGTTACTATTCTGTTGCTTTTATGTATAAGAACAGGTAAGCCTGACCATGTCACATTCCTACGATTACGATGCAATAGTAATAGGTTCCGGTCCCGGCGGCGAAGGCGCTGCAATGGGTCTGGTTAAGCAAGGAGCGCGCGTCGCGGTAATTGAGCGCTATCATAACGTCGGCGGAGGCTGTACCCATTGGGGCACAATCCCGTCGAAAGCGCTCCGCCACGCAGTCAGCCGTATTATCGAATTCAATCAGAACCCACTTTATAGCGACCATTCCCGACTTCTTCGTTCTTCTTTCGCCGATATTCTCAACCACGCTGATAACGTCATTAATCAGCAAACGCGTATGCGGCAAGGATTTTACGAGCGTAACCACTGCGAAATTTTGCAGGGCAATGCCCGTTTTGTTGATGAACACACGATCGCCCTGGAATGCCACGACGGTACAGTGGAAACACTCACCGCAGATAAGTTTGTTATTGCCTGTGGCTCACGCCCTTATCACCCAACTGACGTCGATTTTTCGCACCCACGCGTTTACGACAGTGATTCTATCCTCAGCCTGCATCACGAACCTCGCCATGTTCTGATTTATGGCGCAGGCGTGATTGGCTGTGAATATGCGTCGATCTTCCGTGGAATGGACGTAAAAGTTGATTTAATCAACACCCGCGATCGCCTGCTGGCATTCCTCGATCAAGAGATGTCCGATTCGCTCTCATACCACTTCTGGAACAGCGGCGTGGTCATTCGCCACAATGAAGAGTATGAGCGGATTGAAGGCTGTGATGACGGCGTCATCATGCACCTGAAATCCGGTAAAAAGCTGAAAGCAGACTGTCTGCTGTACGCCAATGGCCGTACCGGTAATACCGATTCGCTGGCACTGGAAAATATTGGTCTGAAAACCGACAGTCGCGGGCAGCTAAAAGTAAATAGCATGTATCAGACCGCGCTGCCGCACGTCTATGCCGTTGGCGATGTGATCGGTTACCCAAGCCTGGCATCTGCAGCTTACGATCAGGGGCGTATCGCCGCCCAGGCACTGGTCAAAGGCGAAGCCACCGCGCATCTGATCGAAGATATCCCGACCGGGATTTATACCATTCCGGAAATCAGCTCCGTCGGTAAAACCGAACAGCAGCTAACGGCAATGAAAGTCCCATACGAAGTCGGTCGCGCCCAGTTTAAACATCTGGCGCGGGCGCAAATCGTCGGTATGAGTGTCGGAACGCTGAAGATTTTGTTCCATCGCGAGACCAAAGAGATTTTGGGGATCCACTGCTTTGGGGAACGCGCAGCCGAAATTATTCATATCGGTCAGGCGATCATGGAGCAAAAAGGTGGTGGTAACACCATCGAGTACTTCGTTAACACCACCTTTAACTACCCAACCATGGCAGAAGCCTATCGGGTAGCGGCGCTAAATGGCTTAAACCGCCTGTTTTAACGCACTGTCGAAATGGCCATCCATTGATCCCCGGATGGCCTCTGCCAGCTGTTCATAACGGCTGCGCAGCGGCGAACCAGGACGGTACACCAGACCAATCGTACGACGCGGTTCGGGTTTAATGCATGGCAGATAAACGACACCATCACGCTTACGCTCCGGCGGAACAGCCAGCGCAGGCAGTAAGGTAATCCCGCTTCCAGCCGCCACCATGTTACGCAGCGTTTCCAGACTGGTTGCCCGAAAATGGGTATCTTCATCAGCACCCGCTTCAAAGCAGAAGCCCATTGCCTGATCGCGCAGGCAGTGCCCATCTTCCAGCATCAGCAGTTTTTCACCCGCCAGATCGGACATCGGTACACAGTCACGGTTTGCCCACGGATGATCTTCATAGATCGCCAGCAGCATAGGCTCATCAAATAGCGGTACTTCGATGAACGCCTCACTCTCTTTCACCAACGCCAGAATCACGCAGTCGAGCTTACCGCTATCCAGTTGCGCTAACAGCTGATGCGTCTGCGCTTCATGCAGGTACATTTCCAGTTTCGGGAAGGTCTGGTGCAACATAGGGATAATATGCGGCAACAGGTATGGCCCCACCGTTGGGATCAAACCAATGTGCAGCGGGCCTGACATTGTCTCGCCTTGTTGGCTTGCCATTTCCTTGAGCACTTTGACCTCGCGCAGCACGGTACGCGCCTGATCCACCAGCAGTAAACCTGCCTGAGTGAACAGCACTTTACGACTCGTACGCTCCAGCAGCATAACGCCAAGCTCATCTTCCAGTTTGCGGATTTGCCCGCTAAGCGTTGGCTGGCTGACGTGGCAGGAGTCCGCCGCTCGCCGGAAGTGACGATGCTCGGCTAGCGCCACCAGGTATTCAAGATCACGAATATTCATTATTCATCCTCCATCGCCACGATAGTTCATGGCGATAGGTAGCATAGCAACGAACGATTATCCCTATCAAGCTTTCTGTTTAATAATGCACCACAGAAACGGAACGGTACCCTTTAACCCTTGAAGCGCCTGTCCGTTCTCATACTCGAAATAACTAAAGCCAACGTGAACTTTTGCGGACCTCTGGTCCGCATTTTTTTGCATAAAAAAGCCCGGCTTAATGCCAGGCTCTGATAACTTTTTGCCTGATGACGCTACGCTTATCAGGCCTACAACAACAAAGGTTATGCGAGACGCGCCTTTGCATCGTCGATTGCCTGCGCGACCTGCTGCGGCGATACGCCGCCTTTCGCCGCACGCTTATCCAGACAGGATTGCAGTGAGAGTATCGGATAGACATCATCGCCAATGACGCTGCTGAACTTTTGCAAGTCAGCAAGCGACAGCGCTTCCAGCGGTTTACCCTGACGAATCGCCTCAACCACCGTCTCACCTACGATATGGTGTGCTTCGCGGAACGGAACACCTTTGGCAACCAGATAATCCGCCAATTCAGTGGCGTTGGCATAACCCTGCTGCGCCGCTTCCTGACAACGCGGACGTTTCACCTGGATGCCATCCAGCACCAGCGCGGCCATATGCAGACAGTCCAGCCAGGTGTCGAGCGCGTCGAACAGCCCTTCTTTGTCTTCCTGCATATCTTTGTTGTATGCCAGCGGGAGGCCTTTTAACGTCATCATCATGCCGGTCAGCGCACCCTGCACGCGACCGCATTTGCCACGGATCAGCTCTAATGCATCCGGGTTTTTCTTCTGCGGCATCAGAGATGAACCTGAGGTCACACGATCGGACAGCTCGACAAAGCCCGCTTCACCGGTGTTAAAGAAAATCAGATCTTCAGCAAAACGCGACAGATGCACCATGCCGATAGAGGCATCAGAGAGCAACTCCAGTACATGGTCACGATCAGAAACGCTGTCCAGGCTGTTGCGGGTCGCCGAGGCAAAGCCCAACCAGCCCGCCAGTTGCTCGCGATCGATTTCATACGCCGTACCCGCCAGCGCGCCGCAGCCTAACGGACTAACGTCCAGACGCTTAAGCGCGTCCTGCAGACGGCTCTCGTCACGTGCCAGCATTTCGACATAAGCCAGACACCAGTGAGCAAACGTCACCGGCTGTGCACGTTGCAAGTGTGTGTAACCCGGCATAACCGCGTCCTGATTATCTTGCGCGGTGTCGACCAACGCGCTTTGCAACTGACGATTAGCAGACAGCAGTTCCATGACCGTGTCTTTGCACCACAGTTTAAGATCAGTTGCCACCTGGTCATTACGGCTACGCCCGGTGTGCAGTTTTTTACCTAACTGCCCGACTTTATCAATCAGCTTGCCTTCCACCCAGCTGTGAATATCTTCCGCATCGCTTTGCAGGATCTGCTGCGGATTCGCGCGAACCTCTTCCAGCAGATTATTCAACGCTTCTTCCAGCTGCAGTTGTTCATCAGCAGTCAGTACGCCGACGGTTACCAGCGCTTTGGACCAGGCCACAGAGCCGACAATATCCTGCTCTGCCAGGCGGTAGTCAAAACGCAACGAGTCGTTGAACTGTTTGAACCGCTGATCTGCTGCCTGTGTAAAACGCCCACCCCAAAGTGCCATAACGAATTTCCTTAATATGATATTTTTGCCCGGAGGCGCTGCGCTTACCGGGCCTACAAAACCCATCCAGGCCGGATAAGGCGAAGCCGCCATCCGGCACATTAATAGTTAAGCCAGAATACGCGTACCAATCGGCGTGCCGTTAAACAGCGCCGGGAGTTGCTCAGCATGACGCCAGGAAGCGATATCTACCGGGCGGCCCAGCGTACGCGCAGCATCCAGCGCCGCATTGACCTTCACGATCATGCCATCGGTAATAATGCCCTGTTCAATCAACTGTTCCGCTTTCGTCGCGGTCATTTCGGCAATACGCTGGCCTTTGCCATCCAGAATACCGCTCACATCAGAAAGCAGGATCAGATCCGCACCCAGCGTTGCCGCCAGCGCCGTCGCCGCCTGATCGGCATTAACGTTCATCAACAGCCCATCCTCAGTAACGCCAATAGAGCTCACTACCGGCAGAAAACCGCTTTCCAGCAGCGTGTTAATCAGCTTAGGCGAACCCGGCTGCGCCAGTCCAACGTGACCCAACTCTTTATCGAGTGGCGTCACTTTTACACTGTCGCCATCGCCAAGATACAGACCCACAGAGGCAATTTGATGTTTCTTCGCCCAGGCCAGTAAAGTTTTATTCGCGGTTCCCGCCAGTGCCCCTGTGATGATGTCGATTTGATCGGCTGGCGTAACACGCAGACCATTTTTCTTTTTCACCGGCAGATTGAGTTGTTTCATCAGCTCGTCGACGACACAGCCACCACCGTGCACAATGACCAGCGGACGCTGATGCGACTCGCGATAATTTACCAGCGCGGTAAACAGACGCTCCAGCGCCTCTTCGCTATCCAGTAAAACGCCGCCCAGCTTGATAATTAATGGATTCATTGTTGCACCCTTAAATAAGAGACTGCGTTTGGGCAAAGCCAAAACGAATATTTGCGCACTGCATCGCCTGTGCCGCCGCGCCTTTCAATAAGTTGTCTTCCGTCGCCACGACGATCAGGTGTTCACCCTGTACGGCAAACCCGATATCGCAGAACGGTAATCCAACCACATTCTTCAGCGCCGGAACCCCTTTGTCATACAGACGCACCAGCGGTTTATCGCCATACGCCTGTTGCAGCGTCTGCGCTACCTGAGCCTGAGTTACACCCGCATTCAGACGGCAGGTAATGGTTTCCAGGATCCCACGTGGGAAATTGCCCAGATGTGGAGTGAAGATCACCTCCGTACCCAGGTGAGTCGCGATTTCCGGCTGATGGCGGTGAGTAAACACGCCATATGGTTGCAGGCTCACTTCACAAAAGCTGTTCGAAATAGCGGCCTTACGGCCCGCACCGCTCACCCCACTGGTGGCGTTAATCACCGGCCACTGACGGAGATCCAACAGCCCGGCATCAATCAGTGGTTTCAGCGACAATTGTGCTGCCGTCGGGTAACAACCCGGCACAGCAATCAAATTCGCGTCTTTCAGTCTGTCTGCGCTCCACTCAGCCAGACCGTATACCGCCTGTTCCAGCAGTTCAGGATGCTGATGGGTAAAGCCATAGTATTTCTCATAAAATGCGCCGTCGTTTACGCGAAACGCGCCTGAGAGGTCAAACACCACACACCCGGCACGCAGAAACTGCGGTGCCAGATCATGACTGACCTCATGAGCCGTCGCGAGAAACACAACGTCCACCCCTGCGCTAAACTCGCTGATATCGGACATTGGCTGTAACGGCAAATCGACAATGCCTTTTAGCTGCGGATGTAAATCGGAGATTAATTTTCCTGCATCATTGCTTTGCGCTGAGACGGTCAAAGCGGTTATGGTCATATCAGGATGGCGATTTACATAGGTCACAAGCTCTGCGCCAGCGTAGCCACTCGCGCCCACAATCAGCGTATTCAACATCGGAGCTGTTCACCTTCTTAGATTCGGTTGCCAGGTATAAGCCTTTATCACCTCACCTTACACTTGGTGGGTTTTATTACGCTCAACGTTATTGTATTTTTATTCACAAATACTGCATGAATATTGATACTATCATGACCCGAGGTGTGTCAACAATGAAAAACAATTTACCGCCATTTATCGAGATTTACCGCGCTCTGATTGCCACACCGTCGATTAGCGCAACCGAAGAAGCGCTCGATCAAAGCAATGCAGGTTTAATCACTCTGCTGGCGAACTGGTTTAAAGATTTAGGCTTCAATGTTGAAGTTCAGCCTGTTCCTGGTACGCGCAATAAATTCAACATGCTGGCGAGTGTCGGGCACGGTGCTGGCGGCCTGTTGTTGGCAGGCCATACCGATACCGTACCTTTTGACGATGGCCGTTGGACACGCGATCCCTTCACCCTCACCGAACACGACAATAAGCTTTACGGTCTGGGTACGGCGGATATGAAAGGCTTTTTCGCCTTTATTCTCGATGCACTGCGCGGTGTAGATGTAACGAAACTGAAAAAACCACTCTACATTCTGGCTACCGCTGATGAAGAAACCAGTATGGCCGGCGCACGTTACTTTTCTGAAACGACCTCGCTCCGCCCGGACTGTGCAATCATTGGCGAACCGACATCTCTGCAGCCCGTTCGCGCGCACAAAGGCCATATCTCCAACGCAATTCGAATTTTGGGTCAGTCGGGTCACTCAAGCGATCCGGCACGCGGCGTGAATGCGATTGAACTGATGCATGATGCCATCGGCCATATCATGAAGCTGCGCGATGACCTGAAAGAACGCTATCACCATGACGCCTTTACCGTGCCGTACCCCACGTTAAATCTGGGTCATATTCATGGCGGCGATGCTGCTAACCGTATCTGCGCCTGCTGCGAACTGCATATGGATATTCGCCCACTACCCGGCATGACGCTTAACGATCTGAATGGGCTACTCAACGATGCGCTGGCCCCGGTCAGTGAACGTTGGCCGGGTCGCCTGACGGTATCGGAACTGCATCCGCCCATTCCTGGCTATGAGTGTCCGCCGGACCATCAGCTGGTCGAGGTGGTTGAGAAACTGCTGGGCGCACAGACTGAAGTAGTGAACTACTGCACCGAAGCGCCCTTTATCCAGACGCTGTGTCCGACGCTGGTATTGGGTCCCGGTTCTATTAATCAGGCACATCAGCCGGATGAATATCTGGAAACACGCTTTATTAAGCCAACCCGCGAATTAATCACCCAGGTTGTGCACCATTTCTGCTGGCATTAGCGGCTTGTTGCCCTGATAACCCTTTAGGGGTAATTGGGGCGATTTCTTAACATTTCCATAAGCAACGCTTATTTGGTTCGATGTGAATTAAATAACGTAAATTGCCGCCATTTTTTCGTTTGCTGAACCGATTTCGCAGCAATTGACGCCACGAGTTTTACGTGGCTTTATAAAAGACGGCTAAAAAGTTAAGCCCGAAAAATACAGGGCTAATAATTTCAAGATGGGGTGTCTGGGTAAATATGAACGAACAATATTCCGCGTTGCGTAGTAATGTCAGTATGCTCGGCAAAGTGCTGGGAGAGACCATCAAGGACGCGCTGGGAGAGAACATTCTCGACCGCGTAGAAACAATCCGTAAGTTGTCCAAGTCATCCCGCGCTGGCAATGAAGTTAATCGCCAGGAACTGCTCACCACACTGCAAAATCTGTCTAACGACGAGCTGCTGCCCGTTGCCCGCGCATTTAGCCAGTTCCTGAATCTGGCCAATACCGCCGAGCAGTACCATAGTATTTCGCCAAAAGGCGAAGCTGCCAGCAACCCGGAAGTGATTGCTCGCACCCTGCGTAAATTGAAAGACCAGCCCAACCTCGATGAAACCACCATCAAGAAAGCCGTGGAATCGCTGTCTCTGGAGCTGGTGTTGACCGCGCACCCAACCGAAATCACCCGCCGCACCTTGATTCATAAAATGGGTGAAGTAAACGCATGCCTCAAACAGCTTGATAATAAAGACATCGTCGATTACGAGCGCCACCAGCTGATGCGTCGTCTGCGTCAGTTGATTGCTCAGTCCTGGCATACGGATGAAATCCGTAAACTACGACCAAGCCCGGTTGATGAAGCCAAATGGGGCTTCGCAGTGGTTGAAAACAGCCTGTGGGAAGGCGTACCCAACTACCTGCGCGAGCTAAATGAACAGCTGGAAGAACATCTGGGCTATAAGCTACCTGTCGATTTTGTTCCGGTACGTTTTACCTCCTGGATGGGCGGCGACCGTGATGGTAACCCGAATGTCACCGCAGATATCACCCGCCATGTGCTGCTGCTTAGCCGTTGGAAAGCCACTGACCTGTTCCTGAAAGACATCCAGTTTTTGATTTCTGAACTGTCGATGGTTGAAGCCACTCCGGAACTGATGGCGCTGGTCGGTGAAGAAGGTGCGGCAGAACCTTATCGCTATCTGATGAAAATGCTGCGTTCACGTCTGATGGCAACTCAGGCCTGGCTGGAAGCGCGTCTGAAAGGCGAAAAACTGCCAAAACCTGTTGGCCTGCTAACCCAAAACGAACAGCTTTGGGAGCCGCTATACGCGTGTTACCAGTCTCTACAGGCCTGTGGTATGGGCATCATCGCCAATGGCGAGTTGCTCGACACCCTTAGGCGCGTGAAATGTTTTGGCGTACCGCTGGTACGCATTGATATTCGTCAGGAAAGCACTCGTCATACCGAAGCACTGGGCGAACTGACCCGCTATCTGGGAATTGGCGACTACGAAAACTGGTCAGAAGCGGATAAACAAGCGTTCCTGATCCGCGAGCTGAATTCCAAGCGTCCGCTGCTGCCGCGTCACTGGGAACCGAGCAACGATACCCGTGAAGTGCTCGATACCTGCCGGGTGATTGCCGAAGCGCCTTATGGCTCCATTGCTGCCTATGTTATCTCAATGGCGAAAACACCGTCTGACGTACTGGCGGTGCATTTACTGCTGAAAGAATCCGGCATTGGTTTTGCTATGCCTGTTGCCCCGCTGTTTGAGACGCTGGACGACCTGAACAACGCCGATGATGTCATGAGCCAGCTACTGAATATCGACTGGTATCGCGGCTTTATTCAGGGCAAACAGATGGTCATGATTGGCTACTCTGACTCCGCAAAAGATGCGGGCGTGATGGCGGCCTCCTGGGCGCAATACCAGGCACAGGACGCGCTGATCAAAACCTGCGAAAAAGCCGGTATCGAACTGACGCTGTTCCACGGTCGCGGCGGCTCCATTGGTCGCGGCGGCGCGCCTGCCCATGCGGCACTGCTCTCTCAACCGCCAGGCAGCCTGAAAGGCGGCCTGCGCGTGACAGAACAAGGTGAGATGATCCGCTTTAAGTACGGCCTGCCGGAAGTCACCATCAGCAGCCTGTCGCTGTACACTGCCGCAATTCTGGAGGCTAACCTGTTACCGCCGCCGGAGCCAAAAGATAACTGGCGTCATATCATGGATGAGCTTTCAGATATCTCCTGCGATCTCTATCGTGGATATGTTCGTGAAAACAAAGACTTTGTACCTTACTTCCGTTCCGCAACACCAGAGCAGGAACTGGGCAAGTTACCACTCGGCTCACGTCCGGCAAAACGTCGCCCGACCGGTGGCGTAGAGTCTCTGCGTGCTATTCCGTGGATCTTCGCCTGGACGCAGAACCGCCTGATGCTTCCGGCCTGGCTGGGTGCGGGTACGGCACTGCAAAAAGTGGTTGAAGACGGTAAGCAAAGCGAGCTTGAAGCAATGTGCCGTGACTGGCCATTCTTCTCCACGCGTCTTGGCATGCTGGAGATGGTGTTCTCAAAAGCTGACCTGTGGCTGGCGGAGTACTACGATCAGCGCCTGGTCAAAAAAGAGCTTTGGCCATTGGGTGAAGAACTGCGTCAGCGTCTGGAAGCCGATATCAATGTGGTGTTGGCAATCGCCAATGACTCACATTTGATGGCCGATCTACCATGGATTGCCGAGTCTATTCAGTTAAGGAATATTTATACTGACCCACTGAACGTCTTACAGGCCGAATTATTATATCGTTCGCGCCAGGCAGAAGAGCAAGGTCATGCACCAGACCCACGCGTCGAACAAGCGCTGATGGTGACAATTGCTGGCGTTGCTGCCGGCATGCGTAACACCGGCTAATTTTTATGCCTGTCACCCTCGTGCTATTGCGCGAGGGTGATATAAAATACTGCTGTCATAACCATCTCATTTTTAATATATTCCTGTCTGCATTTTATACATCCAATGGATATTTGTTAGCAGAACGCGATTTTCGACTCGCATTGCTTCAGATCCTCTTAATGTTTAGCCGCTAACGTTGGCGCTACGATTAAAGACAGGCTCACACTATGCAATCCTTACAACTCCAGTCTAAACCCAAATTTAGCTGGAAAGCCCTGGGTTGGGCACTCCTCTATTTTTGGTTCTTCTCTACCTTACTCCAGGCCATTATTTATTTTACTGGCTATAGCGGAACTAACGGATTACGCGACTCAATACTGTTCAGCTCATTGTGGTTGATTCCGGTATTCTTATTCCCGAACCGTATTCGCATTATCGCTGCCGTTATTGGTGTGGCACTCTGGGCTGCTTCATTGGCCGCGCTGAGTTATTATGTTATTTACGGACAAGAATTCTCACAAAGCGTTCTGTTCGTCATGTTTGAAACCAACGCCAACGAAGCCCGCGAATATCTGAGCCAATATTTCAGTCTCAAGATCGTACTTATCGCACTGGCCTACACAGCAACCGCAATCCTGCTGTGGACGCGTTTACGCCCGGTTCATATTCCTTCGCCATGGCGTTATCTGGTGTCATTTGCGCTGTTGTACGGTTTAATTCTGCACCCAATGACCGTCAATACGTTTATCAAGCATAAGCCTTTTGAGAAAACGCTGGGCGGCCTTGCATCGCGCATGGAGCCTGCCGCGCCATGGCAGTTCATCTCTGGTTATTATCAATACCGTCAACAATTGACCGCATTAAATAGCCTGCTGAATGAGAACAACGCACTGCCACCACTGGCTAACTTTAAAGACAATTCTGGTGATGCTCCGCGTACGCTGGTGCTGGTGATTGGCGAGTCAACTCAACGTGGCCGCATGAGCCTGTACGGCTACCCACGTGAAACCACGCCGGAACTGGATGCGCTGCATAAATCCGATCCAAACTTCACCGTTTTCAATAATGTCGTGACCTCACGTCCGTACACGATTGAAATCCTGCAACAGGCGCTGACCTTCGCGAACGAGAAGAACCCGGATTTATATCTGACGCAGCCGTCGTTGATGAATATGATGAAACAGGCGGGTTATAAAACCTTCTGGATCACCAACCAGCAAACAATGACCGCCCGTAACACCATGCTGACCGTATTTTCCCGGCAGACAGACAAGCAGTTCTATATGAACCAGCAGCGTACCCAAAGTGCGCGTGAATATGACAGCAACGTACTGGCGCCGTTTAAAGAAGTCATGGCCGACCCGGCTCCGAAAAAGTTCATCATCGTTCACTTGCTGGGTACGCACATTAAATACAAATTCCGCTATCCGGAAGGCCAGGGCAAGTTTGACGGTAATACCGAGAACGTACCTGCAGGTCTGAGCAGTGATGAACTGGAGTCATATAACGATTATGACAATGCCAACGTCTATAACGACCATATCATTGCCAGCCTGATCAAAGACTACAAAGCAACTGATCCAAACGGCTTCCTGCTCTACTTCTCTGACCATGGTGAAGAAGTGTATGACACGCCGCCACATAAAACGCAGGGTCGTAACGAAGATAGCCCAACGCGCCATATGTATACGGTACCGTTCCTGCTGTGGACGTCTGAAAAATGGCAGGCTGCGCACCCACGCGACTTCTCACAGGACGTTAATCGCAAGTACAGCAGCTCTGAACTTATCCATACCTGGTCAGATTTGGCCGGCTTTACGTACGACGGTTTCGATCCGACCCGTTCTATTACCAGCCCGGAGTTCAAAGAGACGACCCGCTGGATTGGTAATCCGTACAAGAAAAACGCCCTGATTGATTACGACTCCCTGCCTTACGGTGATCAAATCGGGAATCAGTAATGCCCTCTCAGGCCACTCTTTAAGAGTGGCCTTTTTTTATGATGACGGTTACTGTTTCCCTGTCCACGATCTGTCAGGGATTCACATGTATCACAACATCAGCCACCTACTTTCCCGCCTGATTAACGGCCCCACGCCGCTGCGGCAGATTTATTTCGCCAGCACCAACGCCGCAACGCCAGAACTGGCGTATAAGGTCGATTTTCCGCGACTGGAAATCGTGCTGGAAGGTGAATTTGCGGATTCTGGCATCGATAAGGTGCTTACCCCCGGCGATGTCTTGTTTGTTCCGGCTGGCGGCTGGAATATTCCGCAGTGGGTCACACCGGTCACGACACTCAGCATTCTGTTCGGCAAACAGCAACTGGGTTTCAGCATCGTCCAATGGGACGGCAAGCAATATCAAAACCTTACCCACCAGAACGTCGCTCGGCGTGGGCCGCGTATTGGCTCTTTTCTGCTGCAAACGCTCCATGAGATGCAAATGCAGCCGCAGGAGCAGCAAACAGCCAGGCTAATCGTTGCAAGCTTGCTGAGTCACTGTCGCGATCTGCTCGGCAGCCAGATCCAAACCGCATCACGTAGTCAGGCGCTTTTCGACGCCATTCGCAGCTATATTGACGAACGCTACGCTTCGCCGCTCACCCGTGAATCCGTCGCACAGGCGTTTTACATTTCACCCAACTACCTCTCCCACCTGTTTCAAAAAACGGGCGCTATCGGGTTTAACGAATACCTGAACCACACGCGACTGGAACACGCAAAAACGTTGCTCAAGGGTTACGAGCTGAAGATCAAAGACGTGGCGCACACCTGTGGGTTTATTGACAGCAACTACTTCTGCCGCCTGTTTCGCAAGAATACTGAACGTTCGCCGTCAGAGTATCGTCGGCAGTATCACAGCCAGTTGTCGGAGAAAAAAACTGACCAGTAATCATCGCATACTGGGACAGAAAACGGAGACAAAGGTAACATTTACTGGATTTTTGTATTATCAAAAAACATATACCAGCACATATCACTTACATGTGAAGTATCTCTCACTTTTATAGACATATTACATTTATCCAGCTTTTGGCAGATTTGTCAGATAGCGCCGCGTGACGAAACACTCTTATCCTGTGCATAGCAAAGCAACCCGGCAACGGGCAGCTAACGGAAAACATAGAGGGTGTTTTTGTATGGAACTTTATCTTGATACCGCCAACGTCGCGGAAGTCGAACGTCTGGCCCGCATCTTCCCTATCGCGGGCGTCACCACCAACCCAAGCATTGTGGCAGCAAGCAAAGAATCCATCTGGGATGTACTGCCACGCCTGCAGAACGCCATTGGCGAAGAGGGCATTCTGTTTGCCCAGACCATGAGCCGGGATGCACAAGGCATGGTGGAAGAAGCCAGACGCCTGAGCAACGCCGTGCCCGGTCTGGTGGTGAAGATTCCCGTCACGGCTGAAGGTCTGGCCGCGATCAAAATGCTGAAAAAAGAGGGTATCACCACACTGGGCACCGCGGTATACAGTGCTTCTCAGGGGCTACTGGCTGCGCTGGCAGGAGCGAAATATATCGCGCCTTACGTTAACCGTATCGACGCGCAGGGCGGCGACGGAATTCGCACAGTACAGGAACTGCAAACGTTACTGGAACTGCATACACCGAACAGCATGGTGTTGGCGGCCAGCTTTAAAACTCCACGTCAGGCGCTGGATTGCTTGCTGGCAGGATGTGAAGCAATCACCCTGCCATTAGACGTAGCGCAACAAATGCTCAATACCCCTGCGGTAGAGTCAGCGATAGAGAAGTTTGAGCAGGACTGGAACAACGCATTTGGTCACATCAACCTGTGAGGGAAATAAAGTATGGATCGCATTATTCAATCACCTGGTAAGTACATCCAGGGTGCTGATGTTATTACCCGTCTTGGCAGCTACCTCAAACCACTGGCAGAGCGCTGGCTGGTCGTTGGGGACAAGTTTGTCTTAGGCTTTGCCCAACCTGCGCTGGAAAAAAGCTTCCATGACGCCGGATTGGCGCTGGAAATTGCACCATTTGGCGGCGAATGTTCGCAAAACGAAATCGACCGCCTGCGTGGCGTGGCAGAAAAAGCGCAATGCGGTGCCGTGCTCGGTATTGGCGGCGGTAAAACGCTGGATACCGCCAAAGCGCTGGCGCACTTTATGAGCGTGCCTGTCGCCATTGCGCCAACCATCGCCTCTACCGATGCGCCATGTAGCGCGCTGTCCGTCATTTACACCGATGCCGGTGAATTCGATCGCTATTTGCTGCTGCCGAACAACCCGGACAGGGTCATTGTTGATACCAAAATTGTCGCGGGCGCACCGGCGCGTCTGCTGGCAGCAGGTATCGGCGATGCGCTGGCAACCTGGTTTGAAGCACGCGCCTGCTCACGCAGCGGCGCAACAACCATGGCGGGTGGTCAATGCACTCAGGCGGCGCTGGCACTGGCTGAGCTGTGCTTCAATACGCTGATCGAAGAAGGTGAAAAAGCGATGCTGGCCGCCGAGCAGCACGTGGTCACGCCTGCACTGGAGCGTGTAATTGAAGCTAACACCTATCTGAGCGGCGTCGGTTTTGAAAGCGGCGGCCTGGCTGCGGCACACGCCATTCATAACGGTCTGACGGCAATCCCGGATGCGCATCACTACTACCACGGTGAGAAGGTGGCTTTCGGCACGCTGACGCAACTGGTGCTGGAAAACGCGCCGGTAGACGAAATCGAAACCGTGGCAGCGCTGTGCCATTCCGTTGGCTTGCCGATTACCCTGGCGCAACTGGACATCAAACAGGATATCCCGGCGAAAATGCGTATTGTGGCAGAAGCGGCTTGTGCCGAAGGCGAAACTATCCACAACATGCCGGGCGGCGCCACGCCGGATCAGGTTTACGCTGCGCTGCTGGTGGCCGATCAGTATGGCCAGCGGTATCTGCAAGAGTGGGAATAACCTGCCAATAAAAATCCCCGCAAATGCGGGGATTTTTTTATTCCTACGATGCCGGACCCGCACAAGCGGCATCCGGCATCGTCTGTTACAGCAGATCGAAACGATCCAGGTTCATCACTTTCACCCATGCGGCCACGAAATCTCTCACGAACTTCTCGTGGGCATCGCTGCAGGCATAAACTTCAGCCACTGCGCGCAGTACAGAGTTAGAACCAAATACCAGATCGGCGCGGGTTGCGGTGTATTTTACTTCGCCGCTCAGACGATCACGGCCTTCAAACAGCTCTTTTGACTCATCAACCGCCTTCCACTCATGACGCATATCCAGCAGATTGACGAAGAAGTCAGTGCTGAGTACGCCAGGACGATCGGTAAAGACGCCATGCTGGCTACCATCAAAGTTGGCACCCAGTACGCGCATCCCGCCCACCAGCACGGTCATTTCCGGTGCTGTCAGGGTCAGCTGCTGCGCTTTATCGATCAGCAGCGACTCGGTGGTCGACACGTCAGGACGGGCACGATAGTTACGGAAACCATCTGCAATAGGCTCCAGCAGCTCAAACATCTCGATATCGGTTTGGTCCTGACGCGCATCTACGCGGCCCGGAACAAAAGGTACAGTGATGTTAACACCCGCCGCGCTTGCCGCTTTCTCGACACCGACCACACCGGCCAGCACGATAATATCGGCCAACGAGGCGGTATGAGCAGATTTATAAATACCTTCCAGCACAGGCAGAACGCGTGCTGCGGTGGCATTCACATCCCAGCCGCGCTGTGGATCCAGCGCCAGACGCGCACCGTTAGCGCCACCACGTTTGTCACCACCACGGAAAGTCGATGCGGAAGCCCACGCCACCGATACCAGCTCACTGACAGAAAGTCCGGAAGCTGCAATGGTCGCCTTCAGGTTAAGAATGTCTTCTTCGCTTGGGTTGAAGAACGCATGCGGCAGTGGATCCTGCCAAATCAGATCTTCTTGCGGTACTTCCGGTCCGATGTAACGCGCTTTCGGCCCCATATCACGGTGCGTCAGTTTAAACCACGCACGGGCAAAGGCTTCGTTGAACGCCTGCGGATCGTTAAGGAAACGACGAGAGATCTTCTCGAACTCAGGATCAAAGCGCAAGGTCAGGTCGGTGACCAGCATTGTTGGCTTGCGTTTTTTCGACGGATCAAACGGATCGGGGATAATCTCCGGTGCGTCAACCGCTTCAAACTGAATAGCGCCTGCCGGGCTGCGAGTTTGCACCCACTCATATTTGAACAGGTTCTCGAAGAAATAGTTGCTCCACTGGGTCGGAGTCTGCGTCCAGACAACTTCCAGACCAGAAGTGATGGCATCTGCACCCGAGCCGCTGCCGTAGCTGCTGGCCCAGCCCAGGCCCTGCGCTTCAATTGGTGCAGATTCCGGATCAGGACCAACATGGGATGCTGGTGCTGCACCGTGGGTTTTGCCCAACGTATGACCACCACCAATCAGCGCGACAGTTTCTTCGTCGTTCATTCCCATGTTACCGAAGGTCGCGCGAATAGCCGCTGCCGCAGAAAGCGGTTCGCCGCTATGGTCCGGCCCTTCCGGGTTCACATAGATAAGGCCCATTTCGGTTGCGCCCAGCGGCGCTTTTGCCAACTCTTCAGGATGGCGGTGAGTCAGCCAGGCTTTCTCATCACCCCAGTTTACGTCCAGATCCGGTTCCCAGACGTCTTCACGCCCTGCGCCAAAACCGAAGGTACGGAAACCTGAGTTTTCCAGCGCCACGTTACCCGCGAGGATAAACAGGTCGGCCCAGGAAATTTTCTGACCATATTTCTGCTTGATTGGCCACAGCAGACGACGCGCCTTATCAAGGCTAACGTTGTCCGGCCAGGAATTCAGTGGTGCAAAACGCTGCTGTCCGCGACCCGCGCCACCGCGTCCATCGATGGAGCGATAGGTCCCTGCACCGTGCCATGCCATACGGATGAATAAACCGGCATAGGTACCCCAGTCAGCAGGCCACCACGGTTGAGATTCGGACAGAAGGGCTCTGAGATCCCCTTTCAGGGCAGAATAGTCGAGTTTGCTAAATTCTTTGCGGTAGTTGAAGTCCTCGCCCAGCGGGTTCGAACGGTTGGAATGTTGGTTCAGCAAATCTACACGGAGTTGATTAGGCCACCAGTCGCGGTTGTTCGTTCCTGCTCCCGCGCTCTGGTCGTGACCGCCCTGATGAAAAGGACACTTACCGGCAGTTGATGCGTTTTGGCTATCGTCGGACATGCTCATCTATATGCTCCCTTTACAGTGTTCTGACTACGATATACACCACCAGAGATAAGATATAGTCGAAATAACCCACAGATTCGATAGCTAATTCCTTTTATATTTTACGTTACAGAGATGTAGATCAAAATGATCAATAAAAAGCCCTCCGTAGAGGGCTGGGGCATCTGTTTAATTCGGTCTTACACCCAGTGTGTGACAAATAGCGTAGCTCATCTCAGCGCGGTTGAGCGTATAGAAGTGAAAATCTTTCACCCCCTCGCGACTGAGGATCTTCACCATGTCCATGGCGATATTCGCCCCTACCAGCTTGCGGGTTTCGGCATCATCATCCAGACCATCAAACATTGTCGACATCCAGGAAGGGATACGAACATTGGTCATGTCGGCAAATTTTTTCGCCTGCTTAAAGTTGGAGACTGGCAGGATACCCGGAATAATTTCCACATCGATACCCGCAGACACGCAGCGATCGCGAAAACGCAGATAGCTTTCTACATCGAAGAAGAACTGGGTGATCGCGCGGTTCGCACCGGCATCAACCTTACGCTTCAGGTTCAGCAAATCAGCCTGAGCACTCTTTGCTTCCGGGTGCACTTCCGGGTAAGCCGCAACGGAGATATCAAAGTCAGCAACGTCTTTCAGCAGCGTCACCAGGTCAGAAGCATACATATCCGGTTTACCGCTTCCCGGCGGCAGGTCACCACGCAGGGCCACAATATGCCGAATACCGTTGTTCCAGTAGTCCTGAGCAATGGTACGCAGCTCATCACGGGTCGCATCAATGCAGGTCAGGTGCGGCGCCGCTTCAAGACCCGTGCGATCCTTAATACCCTTAATAATGCTGTGCGTACGGTCGCGCTCACCAGAGTTTGCACCGTAAGTGACTGAAACAAACTTCGGCTTCAGGCTGCTCAGGCGATCGATGGAGTTCCACAGGGTTTGCTCCATTTCACTGGTGCGCGGCGGGAAAAACTCAAATGAAACGTTAATCTGACCGGCAACTTCTGCCAGGCTCTGATTCAGGGCTTCCCGCTGGTTGGCGTGAAAAAAGCTCATACCTTACCTCATCAATCTTTTGTCGTTATATGTTGTGTTGTAAACTGCTATACGTTTAGACGTCTAGATGTAAAAATGACGGAAAAGCATGCTGGCGTCAACACAAAAATCATCGCTAAAGGTGAGGAATACTCAGCCAACGTGAAAAAAATTCACATCAGTCTGAATTGATGAGGGATTGCGTCATGAGTTCTTGCACCCACTGCAACCGGCTCTCATTTTCAGGCAACATCACTAACCCGGCACGGATACACAGCTCAGCATCGCTCAGTGGATGGAATACCACGCCCTGGCGCTGGATAGCAGCAAATGAAGCCGGGAGCAAACTTAAACCATCGCCCTGGGCAATCCGCGCAAGCAGCACATCATGCTCCAGTGGTTCTTCAAGACAGGAAGGAGAGTAACCAGCGCGGTGGAAAATCTGCCGGGTATAGTCAAAGAAAGCCGGGTTACGTTCCCGCTGGAACCAGAACAACGGTCGGTGGTTGAGTGCCGATAAGGAAAGAGAAGCCGTACAAGCCTCTGACCAAAAGGAGGGTAATGCAGCAATTATCGGCTCTTGCCAGGCTAAAGGGGTGACGGTAAGCCCAGATGCCTCAATAGGCAAAGCCACCAGCGCCGCATCCAGTTTGCCTCGCCTTACCTGACGAACAAGTTCAGGTGAGCCGTGACGCATGACACGCAGCATTTTTACACGAGCATTTAGCGTTGATTCAAGCGCCACAAAAACGCCCTGTTCAAACGCCGTGCTTAATCCTAAACGCAGAGGTTGCACCTCCATCTGCGCCAACTGGCTCAATGCAATATAGGTCTTGTCCTGTAGCGCCAGCAGCGGACGCACCATTTCAAGTACGCGCTGGCCGTCCTCCGTCAGCGTAAGCCCACGGGTATGACGGACAAAAAGCGTCACCCCCAGGCGTTCTTCAAGCTGGCGAATATGACGGCTTAGCGGCGGCTGCGACATAAAAAGACGTTGCGCCGCACGACTCATGTTGTTCTCTTCGGCCACTACGGTGAAGTAGCGCAGCAGACGGATATCCAGAGAGTGCAGGGGCGATATTGTCATACCAAAAAAGTATCACGGAAACGGTATTATCCCAATCATTCTGCGCGCTCTATCCTCACGCCACAGACCACACGATAGAGGAAGAAATGATGCTTTCAGAACGCTTTATTACCGGCCAGGAGATGTTGCAAAAAGTAGATGGCAAAGGGGGCGATGCAGTCATCGAAAGTCTGCAGGACATTGCGCCAGACTTCGCCCAATACCTGATTGAATTTCCTTTTGGCGACATCTATTCAAGACCGGGGCTGGATTTACGCAGTAGAGAAATAGCTACCGTCGCGGCATTAACTGCGCTGGGTAACGCCACACCGCAACTGAAAGTACATATTGGCGCGGCATTACACGTGGGTTTAACGCAGGATGAGATCGTTGAAGTGATTATGCAGATGGCCGTATATGCTGGCTTCCCCGCGGCACTCAATGGTTTGTTTGCCGCGAAAGAGGTGTTTGCCTCTCACAGAGGCTAAAACAACAGGCCAGCGGATTGTCTGCTGGCCTGAGCTCGCTACGGTTTCACATCTGCCACACGCATGCCTTTGAGTTGCTCATCCGTCAGCGGATTTCCCGCTTTGAAATAATCAACAACCGCATTAGAGATGTAGTAGCCTCCGGATGTATTTCGCGCTTTACCTTCGGTAAATGCGGCAAAACCATCACCACCGTCCGCCAGGAAGCTATTGGTGGCAATGTGATAGATGGTGGCGTCTTCAATGGGTTGGCCGTTTAACGTCAATACGGTGACTCGCTGACCGACCGGTTTACTGCTGTCATACTTCATCTCCAGGCCTTTAGATACCTGCAAAACACCGTTACTTAAACTCGCACCGTGCTCCATCAAACTACGCAACTGCTTACCGGTGAGATCCATTGTGGCCAGCTCGTTCGGGAACGGGAAAGTGCTAATGACCGCCCCCATGGTGATGGCTCCTGCGGGGACTTCATTACGGATGCCGCCTGAGTTAGTAAGCGCTAACTGGGTATCTTTACCTGCCGCCACCAGCAGCGCATCCGCCGCCAGATTGCCCAACGAAGAAGATTCACCGTAAGCACGCGTCAGCTCAACCGGAGAGTTTGCAACCGTTTGTTGTACCACCTTATCAAGCTTTTTATTCCAGCCATCGATGACCTGTTTCGTCTGCGGGTCTGGTTGCCATTCATCCGCAAAAATGGTCTTTAGCTCGAAATTCTTCACGGTAAATTGATGCGGTTTCTGCTGATAATCCAGCACCAGTTTACCCACATCAATACCCCCGCTGTCGGTGGAAAGGATCAGGGTATTACCGACTTTAATCGGCTCCGGCGTGCCCACATGCGCATGACCGGTGATCAGGATATCCAGCCCCTGCACCTGGCCTGCGGTCTGGATGTCTTTATCCAGCGCACGGCGCACATCGGTGCCGCCCAGACTGGACTGACGCGCTGGCGTGCCTTCATGGATCAGCGCCACGGTGAGATCGACTTTGCCTTTAAGCTCATCGATATAGCGTTGCAACCACTTCACTTCATCACGCGCTTCGATACCAATACGTGTCGCCGCAGAAACCGTATCATCAAAAGCAAACACGCCGTGCAGGCCAATCACGCCAATCTTCACGCCATCTTTTTCAATAATGGTGTAAGGCTTATCCCAGAACATTTTGCTGCTGTTCTGATAAAAGATATTACCCTGCACGATGGGGAATTTCGCCTGACTCAGTTGCAACAGCGTATTGTCCCAACCGTGATCGAATTCATGATTACCCATGGTGACAGCATCAAAATTCATGGTGTTCATGATATCGATAATCGCCTTGCCCTTGGTCAGGCTGCTGATATACGGCCCGGTAAAATAATCACCCGCATCAAAAAACCAGGTGGCGCTGTTTTTCGCTTTCTCCTGCTTCACCATCGTCGTGATATTGGCCCAACCGCCAATGTCACGCGTGCCATTAGCAATCCATGGGACTTTATAAGGTTCAACGTGGGCGTGAAGATCGTTGGTATAAATAATTGTGACATCTTTGGCACTCGCCCAGAGCGGCAACGATACCAGAACACCAACAGCAAGCATTTTTAACTTCATAATCAATCCCTTTCAGTCATATAAAGAATCGCTACGTTACGTTCTGAAAGGGTTTTTTATGTGAGAAAACTCACATCCACCGATGATAGTCGCGGGTCAAAATCAACGACCATTAAAAATCGTTGGTAATACGATGACATCTCCGTTCACTATCAATTGCTGTAAATCCTTTGGCTGCCAAAATCTGGGACTGGCGAGCTCAGCAGATTACAGCTGGCCAGAGTATCGGCTGGGTTATGCCGCACTGCATTGCCGGGCATGCGGCAGCTATCCCCCGCTGTTTAATGAGGAACAGTTTGGTAGGTGGTTGTCAGCATATTTAACGGATTTTGCCGCCCAAAGCGGTCATTTTTGCCCACGTTGTTACCAGCGAGAAACGATACGCTATGGCCGAAATCCCCAGGGCAGCCAGCGCGTTCAGTGCCGGAGCTGCAAAAAGGTCTGGACACCAAAGCAGCAACCGCTTGTCGCCATCCAACCGCCCGAACAAATCGCAACAGTCTCTCTGATCGTACCTTTTCAGGGTGCCAGTGCAGATCAGCAACTCTATGTGTTGCTCAGTTTTGACGCTATTCGCGGTAATATTCTGCATATTTCCAGCAATTTCACACCTCATCCTGCCGGGGCTTCATTGCGTTACCGCTGGCGCGGCAGCACTGAGCCAGTGGTGAGTCATGATGATATTGTGGAACGAGTCAGTCAGCGAGAAACGCAGTTTTTACGCCGCAGCCAATTTGACGAAATTCAGTACGGCAGCGCGATGCTCAAACGTAACGCCAGCGGCGCAATTTTACGCCCGGTCATTACCGCGCATGGGCATTTCCGCGTCCTGAGCCACCTCTGGCCTGCGGTAAAAACGCACATTATTGCCCACGAATGCTTTCTGCGCGGCGCAGTGATTACCGCATGGGCGGAACAATTTCGCGAACATCACGCCTCGCTTTGGTTTGTGGATGAAGAAATCAGCGACGATCAACACACCAGGCCCTGGCAGTTACTGGGCAAAAGTTATCAGGGATGGTGGCAAAACCAGTGGCAAATTTGGCAACAAGGCGACACGCGTAAAATGGTGTGTTTGTTAACAGAGGGTCAGGTTGAAAAAGGAGCGTCAATAACCCTGGCGGCAAGTCATCATTTTCTCAACTGGTTGCAGCAACAGACGGAATTTCAGCAAAGCCCACGTTACTCTGCCCATTCTGGGTTTCAGACGATAAGGACGCTGACGGAGAAATACAACATCCTGGATTTGCCCGGTGGCGCTGCCGCTTACCGGGCCTACGGTTTGTGTCATCGCCAGGCCGGATAAGCGTAAGCGCCATCCGGCAACGCAAACTACAGCAACTGCGCCAAACGGTTGATGTCAGACTGAATCGCCCCAGCGGTGACGTCACGGCCCGCGCCCGGTCCACGGATCACCAGCGGGTTATCGCGATACCAGCGGCTCTCTATGGCGAATACGTTATCGCACGGCAACAGCGCTGCCAGCGGGTGTTCAGCGCGGACCGCTTCAACACCCACACGCGCTTTACCATTGGCGTCAAAACGCGCCACGTAGCGCAACACCAGCCCCATTTCACGTGCAGCTTCCAGACGTTGCACCATCTGTTCATTCAACTCATCGCCATTTTCAAAGAAATGGTCAATGGAGCCTTCTTCGCAGTGCGCAGGCACCAGTGACTCAACGCGAACCTGGTCCGGCTCAATATCGTAACCTGCTTCACGCGCCAGGATCACCAGCTTACGCATCACATCTTTGCCAGAAAGATCGACGCGCGGGTCCGGTTCAGTTAGCCCTTGCTGCCAGGCCTGATCCACCAGATCGGTGAACGGGACCGTGCCATCAAATTGCAGAAACAGCCAGGATAACGTGCCGGAGAAGATCCCGCTGATCGACAGAATCGTATCGCCACTATCAATCAGATCGCGCACAGTATGGTTGATCGGCAAACCTGCGCCCACGGTGGCGTTATACAGCCAATGGCGACCGGTTTTTTCGAAAGCATCATGAATTTGGCGATACTTATCACTGGTACTCGCCCCCGCCAGTTTATTGGCGCTAATGACATGGAAACCATGGCTGGCGAAGTCCAGATACTGATCGGCCAATTGTTCACTGGCCGTCACATCCAGCACCACTAAATCATCATACGGGTGGGCGCGCATCCACAGGAATAGCGCCTCTTCATCCTGCTCTACCGCTTCGTCGTCGAAGAAGGCCAGGGCACGGCTGGCATCCAGCCCTTCATAGTTCAGCAGGCTGCGGCGGCTATCCACCACGCCTGCCAGCACGAATTCAAACCCGGTACGCGCGGAAAGCGTTGTTTGTTCGCGGGCAAACAGTTCCAGCCAGCGTGAACCAATATTCCCCTTGCCGAACAGCACCAGACCAATACGTTTTTCTGCGCGGAAAATAGACTGATGCAAACCCTGAATCAGGCTTTCGGTCGGGCCGGTACGCAGTACCGCAACCAGACTGATCCCCTCTTCCGACTGCCAGGTAAACTCGACTGGCTGGCCTTTTAACTGTTGCCAGAAACGGTGGCAATGCAGCGGATTGCGCGTTACACCTGCCCCAACCATCGCCACCAGCGCCAGCCCCTGGCGCAGACGCAGCTCGCCCGGCAAACCGGCTTCATCAAGAATTTTCAGTGCGCCGTCAGCGACTTCGGAGGTATAACAAAATTGCAGCAACTGACGGTCAGGATGCACGCCCACCGCCAGCGGACGCACCTGGGTGCGTTTTAAAATCTGGTCGACTTCTTTGTAGGCCAGCTTAAAGTCCTGGCCGGTGGGAACCTGAAACTCAATCAGACAGACGTCGTCATGGCTGGTCACGATGCGCGCCCCGGTACCAGAAGCCAGTACTCGCTCAATCCGCGTTGATCCCTGATCCGGCGTGTAGCTACAGCGCAGCTGGAGGTCGATATCGCTACCCGAAACCGGCTGTAAGGTGCGGGCATGCAGAACCGGAGCCGCCAGACGCGCCAGCTCGCTGGCCTCATCAAGACGCAGCAGCGGTAGCAAACAGGCATCTTTGACTTTACGTGGGTCCGCACTATAAACCCCGGCGACATCGCTCCAGATGGTGACACGAGAAACGCCCGCCAGCGCACCAACCTGCGTCGCCGAGTAGTCAGAGCCGTTACGCCCCAGCAGGACCGTTTCACCCGCATTGCTACGGCTGATAAAACCAGTCACCACCAGGCGCTTACCCGGATGCTGCGCCAGCAGTTGCTGCAGTAATGGGTAAGAAAGACCTTCATCCACCTGCGGCTGAGCGCCGCGTTCAGCACGTAAAAACTCACGCGCATCCAGCCAGGCCGATTCCAGCCCCTGTTGATTAAGGACAGCGGACATCAAACGCGCGGACCACACCTCGCCATGCCCGACGACTTCAGCATAAACGGCATCGTTTACACCGCTGTCGAGTAACCCGGCCAGGCGTTCCAGATCGTGAATAAACGCGCCGATCAACCCATCCGCCACCTCAGGAGGTAACAAACCGCTGATAAGCTCGCTTTGATAGCGACGTAACGCCTGTTGAACCTGATGCGCAGAAAGACGATCGGTCTGGCTTAACTTCAGCCAGCTAATCAACTGGTTAGTGGTACTGCCCGCGGCGGAAACAACCATCATATCGTCAGGCTGCGAGTACTCCGCCATAATACCTGCGACACGCAAATAACATTTCACGTCTGCCAGACTACTACCACCAAATTTGTGCAGTTGACGACCCTTCGCCCCTGCCTGCGCAATCACACTCATGTTTACCCCTTGTTTGCAGCCCGGAAGCCATTTTCCAGGTCGGCAATTAAATCTTCGCCATCTTCAATACCGGTGGAGATACGCAACAACGTTTCCGAAATTCCGGCAGCAGCACGCGCTTCTGGCGCCATACCCGCATGTGTCATGGTCGCGGCGTGGGAGATCAGACTTTCAACGCCCCCTAATGATTCCGCCAGCGTAAACAATGACAACCCGCTCAGGAAGCGACGCAATGTTTGCTCGTCGCCATCCAGTTCAAAACTCAACATCGCGCCAAACCCTTTTTGCTGACGCGCGGCAATCTCATGCCCCTGATTATCCGGCAGTGACGGATGATACAGTTTCTTCACCAGCGGCTGGGTTTGCAGGTAGTCCACAATAGCCTGAGCATTACGTTGTGCCACTTCCATACGCGGTGACAGAGTACGCAGGCCGCGCAACAGCAGATAACTATCAAATGCGCCGCCGGTCACGCCAATATTATTCGCCCACCATGCCAGTTCAGTGACCGTTTCCGGATCTTTGGCTATAACAACACCAGCCACCACGTCTGAGTGACCGTTTAAATATTTCGTGCATGAATGCAACACCAGATCGGCGCCCAATGCCAGTGGATTTTGCAGTGCAGGACTTAAAAAAGTGTTGTCGACAACGCTCACCGCACCAGCCTCACGTGCCAGTTGGCAGATTTTTGCAATATCTACCACGCGCAGCAGCGGGTTGCTTGGACTTTCGACCAGCACCAGCTTCGGTTTTTCTGCCAGCGCCGCTTTCAGCGCCTGATCATCACCCTGATCGACAAACAGCACACGATAACAGCCACGTTTTGCCAGACTGTCAAACAGGCGGTAACTACCACCGTAACAGTCGTGCGGTGCGACCAGCAGATCGCCAGGCTTCAGAAACACCGTGGTGACCAGATGAATCGCCGACATGCCGGTATTGGTCAGCACTGCACCAGCGCCCCCCTCCAACTCCGCCAGCGCACGCTGAACCACATCACGCGTTGGGTTGCCACGGCGTGAATAGTCATGAGCACGAGGCTCATTAAAACCGGTGAAATTATAGGTACTGGAGAGGTGAATCGGCGGGACAACGCAACCGTACTGCTCGTCGTCATTTAATCCGCTACGCACTGCAATGGTGGCCTGTTTACGCGTCATATTGAGGAGATCCTGGCTGAGTCGGTGAAAAGTCAGACACCAGAGTAATCATTGTTACAATAGCCGTCAATACATCTGGACATCTAAACTTCTTTGCGTATAGATTGAGCAAACAGGAAATAGCCGTTAAAATTATATGCATTAGCGTACATTTGCGTCGGCTAACTTCGTGTCAGGGCCGCGCCACTACGATAAACTACGCGCAATTATGGTCCGGGCTCAGGTTCTGGCCTCAATATTAATGACAAAGAGGATTAGGTATCTCATGGCTGAATGGAGCGGCGAATATATCAGCCCATACGCTGAGCACGGTAAGAAGAGTGAGCAAGTCAAAAAAATTACGGTTTCCATTCCTCTGAAGGTGTTAAAAATCCTTACCGATGAACGCACGCGTCGTCAGGTCAATAACCTGCGCCACGCCACCAACAGCGAACTGCTGTGTGAAGCGTTTCTGCACGCCTTTACCGGACAACCGTTGCCAAACGACGAGGATCTGCGCAAAGAACGCAGTGATGAGATCCCGGAAGAGGCGAAGATCATCATGCGTGAACTGGGGATCGACCCGGAGACGTGGGAGTACTGATCGGCTGACGGTTAGAAAAAAAGAGAAAAGGCGGGATAACCCCGCCGTTTCTCACAACGTTATTTTCTAATACCATTGATTTTATTCAATGTTTCTTCCATTTTGAGCGTTTCTCTGCGGTTCAATGGATAGCAATAAATCAGAATAACCGCCGCCAAAAACAGGCACAAAGCCGGCAAGAGATTTGCCATCGTATAAATATTTTCCTGCACAATGCTGGTTTGCACTGCACCGCCCGTTGACGAAGATTGATAACCAATGATGGCCAGCATAAAGCCACCAATCGCCCCTGCACACGCCTGACCCACCTTGCGGGCAAAGAAGTTCACACCGTAAACCGTACCATCCTCACGATCGCCGGTGACATACTGATGATAATCACAAACATCAGTCATAAACGCCCAAATCATCAGGTTGAATAGCCCTGCCCCCAGCGTCGCCAGGAACAGGAAAACCAAATAGACTTTCGCGTCCGTAATATGGATGAAGTACATAATCAGATACATCGCCACCGCAAAGAGCAATGCGCCGACGCTGGCCTCTTTTTTGCCAAACCGCTTCGTCAGCCAGGATGCCGAGGGTGCCAGCAAAACCAGAGAGCCGAAGGTAAATAGCAACGCCACGGACATGGCCTCTTTGTTGTGGAAGTAGTCATTAAACAGGTAAGTCATGTTGGTACCTGACAACCCCTGGTTAATCACAATCAGCAGATCCACCACAACTAAAACGATCAGTGCTTTATTGCGTAACAATCCCTTCAGCAGCACCGATACGGGCATACTCTCTTTTCGCTCCACGCGCACACGTTCTGTTGTTAACTGACAGGTCAACGTTAAAAAGATAAAGCCCAGTACGGCACAACCAATAGCAATCCAGAAAAAATGTTGCCCGGAAATCACCTGACTTCCGTCCACCAGGGTGGTGTACATCAGAATCGGGATAAAAAAGCCGGTTGCTCCACCGCCGATGGCGGAACCCACGCTGCGCCAGGTTGACAGTGACACCCGATCTTCCGGGTTCGAGCTAATCGCCGCAGACATGGCGCCATATGGAATGCTGACTGTCGATAACAGTGAACCGTAAACAAAATAGGAACAGCAGATATAGATAATTTTCGCCGTATAAGAAAAATCATTCACAAACGGCAGGAACAGGACCACCGCAATGATGCAGAACGGGTACTTCATACGGCGCACCCACGGATTAAATCGTCCATGTACCGTCAATTTAGAGGTATCGCATAAGCGCCCTACACCAACATCGACAAACGCATCAAAGAGCTTAGTCACAAAATAGAGCGAGCCGACAATAACTCCTGAAATGCCGAGGACGTTAGTGTAATAAATCATTAAAAAACTATTTACTAACCCAAGAATAAAACAGGTTCCGAGGTCGCCACACAAATAACCAAATTTATCTCTTAATCCGAAAGGCCTGACGGCAATACTTTGATGACTTCCAATCATAGTTCCATCATTAGACATGATGTTAACTCCTTAGACATATTATTCACGCAAACTATGCGTATATCCTGGTGTTCAACGTAATAAACCAATACGCAGAGTATTAACAATCAGAAGTTATAACCGAGGCCGACACGATAGCGGGTCTGGCGATCGTCAGTCGTGGTGGTGTCATAACCCGAAGAAACATTACCAATTTCAATAAATGGAACCCAGGAATCTATTTTATAAGCGACACGGAAGTTATATTCATAATCATCTTTCCGGTTGTTATATAAATCTTCGCTATCGGCAATTTTATAAATGCCGTTTAGCTCAAACATCCAGTTATTGACGTTATAACCAAGCCAGGCTTCCGGACGATAGACCATGCGGTCATCTTTGCCGTCAGTGTTTCTGCGCATGTACTCCTGACGATAGCGGAACGCGGTCCACCAGCTGTCGTTGATGTTGTACTGCACGCGGATATAAGGTTTATAAATCGTGATGTTATCGCCCGTTTCGATCGCAATACCTGGCTGCCAGATGAGATCCCGCCAGGTAAACTGGTAACTTGCCGTATACTCGTTACCGTTACTTTCCATATTATTCCACGCATCGTTCGATTGCGTATCTTCAGAACGTGAAATGGCCTCTACCGCTACACCAAAACCTGTAGCAAAACGATGAGACATATAAACACGATCGTAATTTCGCCCGTCATCATAATATTCATGGCGGTAATCAACATAACCCGCCTGCGCGGCCGCAGATAATAATGGAATAAGTAACAAGGTAGATTTAAATTTCATGACAATCCCTTTTCACACTAAATAAAGAAATTCACCATCACATTCCGGGCTATAAACAGGAAAGCAATAGAGTCGTAAGAATAATTTTATATTTCCGCGAAAGTGTATTTTAGAAAGAGGGGATAAACCTTTGAGATTTTGCCAGGAATTGGCATGAGTGGCAAAGAACAGAAGATAAAAATGACGAAGATCACTAGTGCGAATATTTTATCTTAAAAAATAAAAACACTGTTTCATTTATTAAAAGTGAAACATCATTCAATACATCAATGTAAGTTTTATTATCAAGTACAGATACAAAAAAAGCGCCATAAGGCGCTTTTTTCTGACAGCAGGAACTTATTTGCTGCCCGGGATGCTGAAACGCTTGTTGAAGCGATCAACACGGCCACCGGTAGCAACATCACGCTGCTTGCCAGTATAGAACGGGTGGCACTTGCTGCACACGTCGAGGTTCAGATCGTGACCGACAGTAGAGCGGATTTTAATGACGTTACCGCAAGAGCAGTTTGCAGTAATTTCTTCGTATTTCGGGTGAATATCTTTTTTCATGGGAAAACCTCGGTTTAAGGCCGCGTCGCTCTTCCAGCCCTAACGCCAGACACCACGCGATGTTAATAGTATAGGTCAGTGATACAAATTTGTATCAAAGGCGGCGAATCATACAGAAATTAACCTGCTCATGCAAACTGATCCGCATTCTACCCTCCACTAATGTGTATACTAACCCGCCAGATTTCAAGTCAGGATGATTCAATGCCCGTTGCGCACGTTGCCTTACCCGTTCCGCTACCTCGTACTTTTGACTACCTCCTGCCGGAAGGCATGAGCGCCAAAGCCGGGTGTCGTGTACGCGTGCCTTTTGGCAAGCAGCAAGAGCGCGTGGGTATCGTCCTTTCCGTCAGCGAGCACAGTGAACTGCCGCGGAGCGAATTGAAAGCCGTTCTCGAAGTGCTGGACAGCGAACCGGTCTACTCGACCTCTGTCTGGCGTCTGCTGTTGTGGGCGGCGGATTATTATCATCATCCTATCGGTGACGTACTGTTTCACGCTCTGCCAATTTTACTGCGCCAGGGACGTCCGGCGACTAACGCGCCCATGTGGTACTGGTTTGCCACTGAAGAAGGCCAGGTTATTGATCTGAACAGCCTGAAGCGCTCTCCCAAACAGCAGCAGGCGCTGGCTGCGCTACGCCAGGGAAAAATATGGCGTGACCAGGTCGCTGAACTGGAATTTAATGACGCCGCATTACAGGCGTTGCGGAAAAAAGGTCTGTGCTCCCTGGCGAGTGAAACGCCAGGCTTTAGCGACTGGCGTACGCACTACGCCGTTTCCGGTGAGCGTCTGCGGCTGAATACCGAGCAAGCCACCGCTGTTGGCGCGATTCATAGCGCGTCGGACAGCTTTAGCGCCTGGCTATTAGCGGGCGTGACAGGGTCGGGCAAAACAGAGGTCTATCTAAGCGTACTGGAAAATGTCCTTGCCCAGGGCAAACAGGCGCTGGTAATGGTGCCGGAGATTGGCCTGACGCCGCAAACTATTGCCCGTTTTCGTGAACGCTTTAATGCGCCGGTCGAAGTCCTGCACTCCGGATTGAACGACAGCGAACGTCTTTCAGCCTGGCTGAAAGCAAAGAATGGCGAAGCGGCGATAGTTATCGGTACGCGCTCCTCGCTGTTTACGCCGTTTAAAAACCTCGGCGTGATTGTCATCGACGAAGAGCACGACAGCTCTTATAAACAGCAGGAAGGCTGGCGCTATCACGCGCGCGACCTCGCGGTTTATCGCGCCCATAGCGAACAAATTCCTATAATTCTCGGCTCAGCCACCCCGGCGCTGGAAACGCTGTGCAACGTGCGGCAGAAAAAATACCGCATGCTGCGCCTGACGCGACGCGCCGGGAATGCACGCCCAGCCACTCAGCACGTGCTGGATCTGAAAGGTCAGCAGGTACAGGCCGGGCTCGCCCCTGCGCTTATCGCCCGTATGCGTCAGCATCTGCAAGCAGATAACCAGGTAATTCTGTTTTTGAACCGCCGTGGTTTTGCGCCTGCGCTGCTGTGCCACGACTGCGGCTGGATTGCCGAATGTCCGCGCTGCGATCACTACTATACCCTGCATCAGGCACAGCACCATTTACGCTGCCACCACTGCGACAGCCAGCGCCCAATACCGCGTCAGTGTCCTTCCTGCGGCTCGACGCATATGGTTCCGGTTGGACTTGGCACCGAACAGCTTGAGCAGGCTCTGGCACCGTTTTTCCCCGGTGTGCCGATTTCACGCATCGATCGCGACACAACCAGCCGTAAAGGCTCGCTGGAGCAGCATCTGGCGGAAGTGCATCGCGGCGGCGCTCGCATTCTTATCGGCACACAAATGCTGGCCAAAGGCCACCACTTTCCGGATGTCACGCTGGTTGCACTGCTGGATGTTGACGGGGCGCTATTCTCTGCCGATTTCCGTTCGGCTGAACGTTTCGCCCAACTTTATACCCAGGTTTCCGGACGAGCTGGGCGCGCCGGGAAACAAGGCGAAGTGGTGCTGCAAACGCACCATCCTGAACATCCGTTGCTACAAACCTTGCTGTATAAAGGTTATGACGCATTTGCCGAACAGGCGCTGGCCGAGCGACAAACGCTCCAGCTTCCACCGTGGACCAGCCATGTGATCGTGCGGGCAGAAGATCATAATAACCAGCATGCGCCAATGTTCTTACAGCAGTTACGAAATCTGATTCAGGCCAGTCCGCTGTCTGATGACAAGCTGTGGGTGCTCGGCCCGGTTCCCGCCCTGGCGCCCAAACGCGGCGGTCGCTATCGATGGCAAATTTTGTTGCAGCACCCGTCGAGAATTCGCCTGCAACATATCGTCAGCGGCACGCTGGCGCTGATCAATACGTTACCCGATGCACGTAAGGTTAAATGGGTGCTGGATGTCGATCCCATCGAGGGATAATGCCTCATGATGCGAGGCGGATCGTAAAATTAAACATCCATCACACTTTTTATGAAAATTCTGTAACCGCTTCCATTAACTATCTGATAAAAATGTTTCAGATGAAGGTTACCCAGGGACGAGTCTGTGCCAGCAGCCCTCTGGCGAGGAGAAAGAGTGAAACCGAATAAGCAGGTTGCCGCCGCTACGATGAAAGATGTTGCTCTGAAGGCGAAAGTCTCAACGGCAACCGTATCCCGCGCATTAATGAACCCGGACAAAGTCTCACAGTCAACCCGTAACAAGGTTGAGCAGGCCGCGCTGGAAGTGGGATATTTACCCCAATCAATGGGACGCAATGTTAAGCGTAATGAGTCACGTACCATTCTGGTGATTGTGCCGGATATCTGCGATCCCTTTTTTAGCGAAGTGATTCGCGGCATAGAAGTGACCGCCGCAGAACAGGGATATCTGGTGCTGATCGGCGATTGCGCGCACCAGAACCAGCAGGAAAAGACCTTCCTCAATCTCATAATCACCAAGCAGATCGATGGCATGGTGCTGCTCAGCTCGCGCCTGCCGTTTGATGCCAGCGTGGAAGAGCAACGCAACTTGCCGCCGATGGTCATGTCCAACGAGTTCGCGCCAGAGCTGGAACTGCCCACCGTGCACATTGATAACCTCACTGCCGCCTTTAACGCGATGAATTATCTGCTGGAACTGGGGCATAAGCGCATTGGTTGTATTGCCGGGCCAGAGGATATGCCGCTGTGCCACTACCGCCTGCAAGGCTATGTTCAGGCACTACGCCGCAGTGGAATTACCGTCGATCCACACTTCATCGCGCGCGGTGATTTCACCTATGAAGCGGGCGCCAACGCGTTAAAACAGCTGCTTGAGCTACCGCAACCTCCGACCGCGGTCTTTTGTCACAGCGATGTGATGGCGCTTGGCGCACTCTCTTACGCCAAACGTCAGGGCTTAAAAGTACCGGATGATTTATCTATCATTGGCTTCGATAATATTTCACTGACGGAATTTTGTGATCCACCCCTGACAACCGTCGCACAACCGCGTTTCGATATCGGACGTGAAGCTATGCTGTTACTGCTCGATCAATTACAAGGGCAGAGCGTCAGCAGTGGCTCACGTTTACTGGACTGCGAGCTAATTATTCGGGGTACTACCCGGGCACTGACGTAAAGTAAAGTGCTTTCGGACTCCCCTGTCTGGTCAAAGGCCCGTCGCTTAAGTAACATGGCGGGCTGACGAACGAATAAATACAGCGAAACGATAGTGGCACAACGAGATTATGTACGTCGCGGCCAACCGGCACCTTCGCGGCGCAAAAAGAGCACATCACGGAAAAAGCAACGCAGTACGCCAGCGGTATCCCCCGCGATGGTCGCTATTGCTGCAGCCGTACTCGTGACCTTTATCGGTGGTCTGTACTTCATTACGCATCACAAGAAAGAAGAGTCCGAGACGCTGCAAAGCCAGAAAGTCACCGGTAATGGCATCCCGCCTAAACCGGAAGAACGCTGGCGCTATATCAAAGAGCTGGAAAGCCGTCAGCCTGGCGTGCGTGCACCTACCGAACCCTCTGCGGGTGGCGAAGTGCTTAACGCCGATCAGTTGACCAATGAGCAGCGCCAGTTGCTGGCGCAAATGCAGGCTGATATGCGTCAACAGCCGACACAGCTCAACGAAGTACCGTGGAACGAACAAACGCCTGAACAGCGCCAGCAAACGCTGCAGCGCCAACGCCAGGTGCAGCAACAGCAATGGGCCAACACGCAGCAGCAGGCTCAGCAGCCGCGCCCACGGGCGACGGAACAGCCTTACCAGCAGCCACAAACGCGTACGGCACAAGCCGCACCGGTACAACAGCCGAAAGCGCAGCCAAAACCAGTGACCCAGCAGCCGTATCAGGATCTGTTGCAGACGCCTGCGCACACCACCGCCGCGCAGCCGAAAACGCAGCCGGCCGCGCCAATAACGAATGAAACGCAGCCGCCAAAACAGACGGCGGAGAAAAAAGACGAACGCCGCTGGATGGTGCAGTGCGGGTCATTTAAAGGCGCAGAGCAAGCAGAAACCGTGCGGGCGCAGCTGGCTTTTGAAGGCTTCAACTCCCGCATTACCACCAACAACGGCTGGAATCGCGTGGTGATTGGCCCGGTGAAAGGCAAGGAAAATGCCGACAATACCATCAGCCGCCTGAAAGTTGCCGGCCACACAAACTGCATTCGACTCGCCACTGGGGGTTGAAACCCCCAAAATCTCCCCCATCTATACTTGCATTACGCCCCGTACAACTGTGCGGGGCCTGTATTCTGCATTTGTAACCAAGGGGTCTGCTCGTGACAACAATAGTAAGCGTACGCCGTAACGGCCATGTGGTAATCGCCGGTGATGGTCAGGCCACACTGGGTAACACCGTAATGAAAGGCAACGTGAAAAAAGTCCGCCGTCTGTACAACGACAAAGTCATTGCGGGCTTTGCGGGCGGGACTGCGGATGCATTCACGCTGTTTGAACTGTTTGAACGTAAACTGGAAATGCACCAGGGTCACCTGGTTAAGGCCGCCGTTGAGCTGGCTAAAGACTGGCGTACCGACCGTATGCTGCGCAAACTCGAAGCGTTGCTGGCCGTTGCAGATGAAACAGCATCGCTCATCATCACCGGTAACGGTGACGTCATTCAGCCAGAAAACGATCTGATTGCCATCGGCTCCGGCGGTCCCTACGCCCAGGCTGCAGCACGCGCTCTGCTGGAAAACACCGAGCTTGGCGCACGCGAAATTGCTGAGAAAGCGTTGGATATTGCAGGGGATATCTGCATTTATACCAACCACTTCCATACCATCGAAGAATTGAACTCCAAAGCGTAAGGATCCCCCATGTCTGAAATGACCCCACGCGAAATTGTCAGCGAACTGAACAAACACATCATCGGCCAGGATAACGCTAAGCGTTCCGTGGCGATTGCCCTGCGTAACCGCTGGCGCCGCATGCAGCTCAACGAAGAACTGCGCCATGAAGTCACACCGAAAAACATTCTGATGATTGGCCCGACCGGCGTCGGTAAAACCGAAATCGCCCGTCGCCTGGCAAAACTGGCCAACGCGCCGTTCATCAAAGTTGAAGCAACGAAATTCACCGAAGTTGGCTATGTAGGTAAAGAAGTTGACTCGATCATCCGCGATCTGACCGATGCCGCCATCAAAATGGTTCGCGTTCAGGCGATCGAGAAAAACCGCTTCCGCGCTGAAGAGATGGCGGAAGAGCGCATTCTCGATGTGCTGATCCCACCGGCTAAAAATAACTGGGGACAGTCAGAGCAGCCGCAGGAACCTTCTGCAGCGCGTCAGGCGTTCCGTAAAAAACTGCGTGAAGGCCAACTGGATGACAAAGAGATCGAAATCGATCTCGCGGCCGCACCGATGGGCGTTGAAATTATGGCGCCTCCGGGAATGGAAGAGATGACCAGCCAGCTGCAGTCCATGTTCCAGAACCTGGGCGGTCAGAAGCAAAAACCGCGTAAGCTGAAAATCAAAGACGCAATGAAGCTGCTGATTGAAGAAGAAGCGGCCAAACTGGTCAATCCGGAAGAGCTGAAACAGGAAGCTATCGACGCCGTTGAGCAGCACGGGATCGTGTTTATCGACGAAATCGACAAAATCTGTAAACGCGGCGAATCCTCCGGCCCGGACGTGTCCCGCGAAGGCGTACAGCGCGACCTGCTGCCGCTGGTTGAAGGCTGCACCGTCTCTACCAAGCACGGCATGGTGAAAACCGATCACATCCTGTTTATCGCCTCTGGCGCATTCCAGGTGGCGAAACCGTCCGACCTGATCCCGGAACTGCAGGGTCGCCTGCCGATTCGTGTGGAACTTCAGGCGCTGACCACCAGCGATTTTGAGCGTATCCTTACCGAACCGAATGCCTCTATCACCGTGCAGTACAAAGCGCTGATGGCGACTGAAGGTGTGGACATCAACTTCACTGAATCCGGTATTAAACGCATTGCCGAAGCGGCCTGGCAGGTTAACGAAACCACCGAAAACATCGGTGCGCGTCGCCTGCATACCGTTCTTGAGCGTCTGATGGAAGATATTTCCTATGATGCGAGCGATTTGAACGGCCAAAGCATCACAATTGATGCCGAATATGTGAGCAAACATTTGGATGCGCTGGTCGCAGATGAAGATCTGAGCCGTTTTATCCTATAATCGCGTTCAATGCATTTTCATCACTGTTGATGGGGCTGATAAAGCCCCATTTTTATTGGCGCTAAATATGACTGAACAACAACAAATTAGCCGCTCACAAGCCTGGCTGGAAAGTTTACGACCTAAGACCTTACCGCTCGCCTTCGCGGCGATCATCGTCGGTACGGCATTAGCATGGTGGCAAGGGTTCTTTGATCCGCTGGTCGCTCTGCTGGCATTGATTACTGCAGGACTGCTGCAAATCCTGTCCAATCTCGCGAACGACTATGGCGATGCCGTCAAAGGCAGTGACAAGCCCGACCGCATCGGACCGCTGCGTGGCATGCAAAAAGGCGTTATTACCCAGCAGGAGATGAAGCGTGCGCTGATTGTCACCGTGGTCTTAATCTGCCTGTCCGGTCTGGCGCTGGTGGCGGTGGCCTGTCACACACTAGCGGATTTTGTCGGCTTCCTGATTCTCGGCAGCCTGTCGATTATCGCCGCGATCACTTACACCGTAGGTAATCGCCCTTACGGCTACATCGGCCTCGGTGATATTTCCGTGCTGGTGTTCTTCGGCTGGCTGAGCGTTATGGGAAGCTGGTATCTGCAGGCGCATACGCTGATTCCGGCGTTAATCCTGCCGGCAACCGCCTGCGGCCTGCTGGCAACTGCCGTGCTCAACGTCAACAACCTGCGCGATATCAACAGCGACAGAGAGAACGGCAAGAATACGCTGGTGGTGCGTTTAGGCGCCGTCAATGCCCGCCGCTACCACGCCTGTCTGCTGATGGGGACGCTGGTCTGCCTGGCGCTGTTTAACCTGTTTTCACTGCAAAGCCTGTGGGGATGGCTGTTTATCCTCGCCGCTCCGCTACTGATTAAGCAGGCGCGATACGTGATGCGTGAGATGGATCCAGCGGCAATGCGCCCGATGCTGGAACGCACCGTAAAAGCGGCATTGTTAACTAACCTGCTGTTTGTCGTTGGAATTTTCTTAAGTCAGTGGTCTCTTTAACTGACAAATATCAATTAACAATTGATGATTTTGCCAACAGTACACATAGCGCGATATACTAAAAATTCTCGCAGCAACTGAACGTTGAGCCTATGAAATACGATACATCCGAGCTTTGTGACATCTATCAGGAAGATGTCAACGTCGTGGAACCACTGTTCTCTAACTTTGGAGGACGGTCGTCGTTTGGCGGACAAATCATCACGGTAAAATGTTTCGAGGACAACGGGTTGCTGTACGATCTGCTCGAACAAAATGGCCGTGGTCGCATTCTGTTGGTCGATGGCGGCGGTTCTGTCCGTCGTGCGCTGGTCGATGCCGAACTGGCTCGACTGGCCGTACAGAATGAATGGGAAGGTCTGGTCATCTACGGCTCAGTCCGTCAGGTAGACGATCTGGAAGAACTGGATATCGGCATTCAGGCGATTGCTGCCATTCCGGTCGGTGCTTCAGGAGAAGGTATCGGGGAAAGCGATGTGCGCGTCAACTTTGGCGGCGTAACGTTCTTCTCTGGCGACCACCTGTACGCCGACAACACCGGGATAATCCTCTCCGAAGACCCGCTCGATATCGAGTAAAGAAAACACCGCAATTTGGTGTGATGCCAGTCGGTTAAACAACTGACTGGCTTTTTTTTGCCACACCACCCTTCCGATTCCCCTATCCTGCGCATTGACGAAGAAAAAACTCTCTCTATACCTAATGATGAATCTCATCACTCTCATCACGAGGTCATCATGCATATCGATCTGACAGGTAAAAAAGCGCTGGTCACCGGAGCCAGTCGTGGATTAGGGCGCGCCATTGCACTGTCGCTGGCGAAAGCCGGTGCTGATGTTGTTATAACCTATGAAAAATCTGCGGAGAAAGCCCAGGCCGTTGCCGATGAAATTACAGCGCTTGGCCGCCATGGTGAGGCGATTCAGGCAAACAGTGCAGACGCTCAGGCGATTCAGAACGCCGTACACCGCACTGTACAGTCACTCGGAGGACTGGATATTCTGGTCAACAACGCAGGGATCGCACGTGGCGGCCCGCTGGAGTCGCTGTCACTGGAGGACATCGACGCATTGATTAACGTGAATATCCGTGGCGTGGTGGTTGCCATACAGGCCGCGCTGCCGCATCTCCCTGAAGGTGGGCGAATCATCAATATTGGCAGTTGTCTTGCCAACCGCGTCGCCCAGCCGGGAATTGCTGTCTACGCGATGACTAAATCAGCGCTCAACTCGCTAACCCGTGGCCTGGCTCGCGATCTCGGCCCACGGGGTATTACCGTTAATCTTGTTCATCCCGGCCCAACTGACAGTGATATGAACCCGGCAGATGGCGAGCAGGCAGAATCCCAACGGCAGCTTATTGCGACAGGGCATTACGGTACACCGGAGGATGTTGCAGCGGCGGTGACGTTTCTGGCAAGCCCAGCGGCTGGGCAGATTTCCGGCACTGGTCTGGACGTAGATGGGGGTTTGAATGCCTGAAATTAACGTTGTGTTACGGTAAAACGATTGTATTGCCGGATGACGGCTTACGCCTTATCCGGCCTACACAGGAACGATTACGCAATAGATTTCGTGTTGTAGCAAGGCGGCAAACGAAGGTATCCCCAGGAGCGTAGTAAACTACGTGACTGGGGTAACTGAGCGCAGCCAACGCAGCTACGGCACGAAAGATGAAGCGTAATTAGACTTCTTCCATACGACCTAAAAGGGCATGCAGACGATCCTGCCAGCCGTTCTGCTGTTCTTTCAGGTTGTTGTTCTCACGCTCCAGCTCTTCACGCTGCTGCTGTGCAGTCTGAACTTCCTGCGACAGTGAGTTGTTCTTTTCTTTCAGCTCTTCGATTTCCATCTGCAACAGCGTGATGGTATCAATCGCCTGCTGTACTTTTGCTTCCAGTTTCTCAAACACTTCTAATGACATCGTCATACCTCTCCTGAATTGCAAGGCGTTGATGGATAAAAATCCTCGTCCCGATAACCGGCGACGCCTTAATAAAAACGAGCGCACACTACTTAACACCGATTGTATGAAGCCGCGCCATCCCTGTCCAGCGGCATCCCGCGCAGATCGCGGTTTGCAACACTTTTAATCTTTGTCCTGGTGACACAACTGTCATAACTCTTAAGTGTTAACAGGATGATCGGTGAAATGATTCAGCTCACACTATTTTTGTATAACAAATACCGCGCAATGGCGCGAAAACGCTCATTTTGTTGATGGAGTACACACATTTTAATTTCGATATTTCTCGTTTTTGAGCGTTAACGATAAATTAACAGTGTGCCTACCGGCTCCGGGGATGTCAGTGACCTTCTCGCATACAATAAACATTAAACTCTTCAGGATCCGATTATGAGTCAAACATCAACCTTGAAAGGCCAGTGCATTGCTGAATTCCTCGGTACCGGGTTGTTGATTTTCTTCGGTGTGGGTTGTGTCGCTGCACTCAAAGTGGCCGGGGCTACTTTTGGTCAGTGGGAAATCAGTATCATCTGGGGTCTGGGGGTAGCCATGGCTATCTATCTGACCGCAGGCGTTTCTGGCGCACACCTGAATCCAGCAGTCACAATCGCACTATGGCTGTTTGCGTGTTTTGACAAACGCAAAGTCGTTCCTTTTATTATTTCGCAAATTGCCGGCGCCTTTTGCGCAGCGGCACTGGTTTACGGGCTTTATTACAATCTTTTCATCGATTTCGAACAAACGAACCATATCGTGCGCGGTAGTGTAGAAAGCCTCAATCTGGCAGGTACTTTCTCCACCTATCCAAACCCGCATATCAATTTTGTGCAGGCCTTCGCGGTTGAAATGGTCATTACCGCTATTCTAATGGGGCTGATTCTGGCACTGACCGATGATGGTAATGGTGTACCGCGTGGTCCACTGGCACCGCTGCTGATCGGCTTACTGATTGCCGTTATTGGTGCATCCATGGGCCCACTGACCGGTTTTGCGATGAACCCGGCACGTGACTTCGGACCGAAACTCTTCGCCTGGATGGCCGGATGGGGTGAGATTGCCTTCACAGGTGGTCGCGATATCCCTTACTTCCTGGTTCCGGTGTTTGGCCCGATTACCGGCGCGATTTTGGGCGCATGGGCATATCGCAAACTGATTGGTCGCCATTTACCGTGCGATGTCTGCGCGATTGAAGAAAAAGACGCGGCGGCTAACACTCAACAAAAAGCTTCGCTGTAATGTGACTACGGGACAAAAATTATGACTGAAAAAAAATATATCGTTGCGCTCGACCAGGGCACCACCAGCTCCCGCGCGGTCGTAATGGACCACGATGCGAATATCGTTGCCGTTTCACAGCGCGAATTCGAACAAATCTACCCGAAAGCAGGTTGGGTAGAACACGACCCAATGGAAATTTGGGCAACCCAAAGCTCTACGCTGGTTGAAGTTCTGGCGAAAGCCGATATCAGTTCCGATGAAATTGCAGCGATCGGTATTACCAACCAGCGTGAGACCACCATCGTCTGGGAGCGTGAGACCGGTAAACCAATCTATAACGCCATTGTGTGGCAGTGTCGTCGTACCGCAGATATCTGCGAAAAGCTCAAGCGCGATGGCATGGAAGAATACATCCGTAACAACACCGGCCTGGTGATTGACCCGTACTTCTCCGGTACCAAGGTGAAGTGGATCCTCGACCACGTAGAAGGCTCGCGTGAGCGCGCTCGTCGCGGCGAACTGCTGTTCGGTACCGTTGACACCTGGCTTATCTGGAAAATGACTCAGGGACGCGTACACGTCACGGATTACACCAACGCCTCGCGTACCATGCTGTTCAACATCCACTCCCTGGACTGGGATGACACGATGCTGGATGCGCTGGACATTCCGCGTGCCATGCTGCCAGAAGTGCGTCGTTCTTCTGAAGTCTATGGCCAGACCAACATCGGTGGTAAAGGCGGCACACGTATTCCTATCTCCGGTATCGCGGGTGACCAGCAGGCTGCACTATTCGGCCAGTTGTGCGTGAAAGAAGGGATGGCGAAGAACACCTACGGTACTGGCTGCTTCATGCTGATGAATACTGGCGAGAAAGCCGTTAAGTCAGAAAATGGACTTCTGACCACTATCGCCTGCGGACCGACCGGGGAAGTGAACTACGCGCTGGAAGGTGCGGTATTTATGGCTGGCGCATCCATCCAGTGGCTGCGCGATGAAATGAAACTCATCAGCGATGCATTCGACTCTGAGTATTTCGCCACCAAAGTGAAAGACACCAACGGCGTATATGTTGTTCCGGCGTTCACCGGTTTGGGTGCACCGTACTGGGACCCGTATGCACGCGGCGCCATCTTCGGCCTGACCCGTGGCGTAAACTCCAACCACATCATCCGTGCAACGCTTGAGTCTATCGCTTATCAGACGCGTGATGTTCTGGAAGCGATGCAAGCTGACTCCGGTATTCGTCTGCACGCCCTGCGCGTTGACGGCGGTGCGGTCGCCAACAACTTCCTGATGCAGTTCCAGTCTGACATTCTGGGTACCCGCGTAGAGCGTCCGGAAGTCCGCGAAGTCACCGCATTAGGCGCAGCATATCTGGCCGGTCTGGCTGTCGGCTTCTGGCAGAATCTGGATGAGCTGCAGGAAAAAGCGGTCATTGAGCGTGAGTTCCGCCCTGGCATCGAAACCACCGAACGTAACTTCCGTTACAGCGGCTGGAAAAAAGCGGTCAAACGCGCTCTGGCGTGGGAAGATCACGACGAGTAATACGTCATTGCCGGATGGCAACTTTGGCTTATCCGGCAATCTCTTCGTGCGGGGGCAACCCCGCACACACATCAATAATCTCGTCCCCTCCCCTGTGCTACACTTCGCGCCATTCCTTTCAGCTACGAGTTTGCAATGAGACGAGAACTTGCCATTGAATTTTCACGCGTGACCGAAGCGGCCGCGCTGGCTGGCTATAAATGGCTGGGCCGCGGCGATAAAAATACCGCCGACGGCGCGGCGGTGAACGCCATGCGTATTATGCTCAACCAGGTCAACATCGACGGCACCATCGTGATTGGCGAGGGTGAGATTGATGAAGCGCCGATGCTGTTTATCGGTGAAAAAGTCGGGACCGGTCTTGGTGATGCGGTCGACATCGCCGTCGATCCTATCGAAGGCACACGCATGACGGCCATGGGTCAGGCCAACGCGCTGGCCGTACTGGCCGTTGGCGATAAAGGCTGCTTCCTGAACGCGCCGGATATGTACATGGAAAAGCTGATTGTCGGCCCAGGCGCAAAAGGGTCCATCGACCTGAACCTGTCGCTGGAAGCCAACTTGCGTAACATTGCTACCGCGCTCAACAAACCGCTCAGCGAACTGACCGTTACCATCCTGGCAAAACCACGCCATGACGAGGTTATTGCCGGGATGACAAAACTGGGCGTACGCGTCTTCGCCATTCCTGACGGCGACGTGGCGGCCTCAATTCTGACCTGCATGCCAGACAGCGAAGTTGACGTGCTGTACGGCATTGGTGGCGCGCCGGAAGGTGTCGTCTCTGCAGCCGTTATCCGCGCTCTGGATGGCGACATGCAAGGCCGCCTGCTGGCTCGCCATGACGTCAAAGGCGACAGCGAAGAGAACCGTCGTATCGGCGAACAGGAGCTGGCTCGCTGCGCCGCGATGGGTATTGAGGCAGGTAAAGCGCTGCGTCTGGATGAAATGGCCCGCAGCGACAACGTTATTTTCTCCGCGACCGGGATAACCAAAGGCGATCTGCTGGAAGGGATTAGCCGCAAAGGTAATATTGCCACCACCGAAACACTGCTGATCCGTGGGAAATCACGTACGATCCGTCGTATTCAGTCCATCCACTACCTCGATCGCAAAGATCCGGATGTACAGACGCATATCCTGTAATTGATTTGATCAATAGAGCCTTCCAGCCCATCTGGGCTGGAAATCTTTCGTGCAACGAACGAAGATAAGGCAATCACAGCAGACAGGAGAAAACCATGGCAGATTGGGTAACAGGCAAAGTCACGAAGGTACAGAACTGGACCGATGCCTTATTTAGTTTGACCGTGCGAGCTCCGGTTCTTCCCTTCACCGCAGGTCAGTTTACCAAGCTCGGCCTCGAAATCGACGGCGAGCGCGTCCAGCGTGCCTATTCCTACGTGAATGCGCCTGATAACCCCGATTTAGAGTTCTATCTGGTGACGGTTCCTGACGGAAAACTCAGCCCCCGTCTGGCCGCACTGAAACCTGGCGACGAAGTCCAGGTGGTGAGTGAAGCCGCCGGTTTCTTCGTGCTGGATGAAGTCCCCGATTGTGACACGCTATGGATGCTGGCAACCGGTACCGCTATCGGCCCATATTTATCGATTCTGCAGTTGGGCAAAGATCTGGACCGTTTTAAGAATCTGGTGCTGGTCCATGCCGCCCGCTATGCCGCCGATTTAAGCTATCTGCCGTTAATGCAGGACCTGGAAAAACGCTACGAAGGTAAATTACGTATCCAGACGGTTGTGAGCCGTGAAACCGCCGCAGGTTCATTAACCGGGCGAGTTCCGGCGTTGATTGAGAGCGGCGCGCTGGAAGCTGCTGTTGGGCTACCCATGGATAGAGCGACCAGTCATGTGATGCTGTGCGGAAACCCGCAAATGGTACGCGACACGCAGCAGTTGCTGAAAGAAACCCGGCAAATGACCAAACACCTGCGCCGTCGACCGGGCCATATGACCGCTGAGCATTACTGGTGAGGTCTTGCCGGATGGCGCTCACGCTTATCCGGCCTACGAGTCAGCTCTGTATTTTACGTCCTGCGTGTCCTTACCGTATTTATTTGCGTCCTGGGTGCCAACGAACGCGCCCAGATCGATAAGCATACCCACCAGAATCAACGTTGGAACAAAGCGGCCTACCGCCCATTGCCAGACACCGGGCAATACTGCCCAGTTTCCGGCCAGCAGCATCCATGCAAGAATCATCAGGAACGCCCACGCGCCGGAGCGACCCCGATCATGCAGACGTTTTACTGTGACTGCAGCCGTCGGCCACAGCAGACAAACCAGACAAAATGCCGCCGTCTGGATATCGAGCAATTGTTTACTCGCCAGCGAGAACAGAACCAGCATCCCGACTATCCACAAGCCTATCCAAATCCAGAAATCACGGCGTCCAAGACGCCCTTTAAATGAGAATAACCACTGCTGTATGGTCATGTAAGTTCCTTTATTATTTCCTTCCAGAACAGTTTACCCTTTTGACAAGCCCGACGGTTACCGTTTTAATCGTGAGCAGTGAGAATGAAAGGTACGATTGATGAAGCAAGGATTTACACTGTTTTTATTATTGTTTTCAGCCATGTCCGTGAATACAGCGGCGCTGGCGGAAGAGCCATCGACGGCAACCACGGCCCCCTATTTACTGGCGGGTGCGCCGACCTTTGACCTGTCGATTAGCCAGTTTCGCGAAAACTTTAATACGCAGAATCCGAAGCTTATTCTGAATGAGTTCCGTGCCATCGACAGCAGCCGCGATCGGGCAAATCTCACCCGCGCGGCCAGTAAAATTAATGAAAACCTGTATGCGTCCTCCGCCCTTGAGCGCGGCACCTTAAAAATCAAAAGTATGCAGATAACCTGGCTGCCGATTCAGGGGCCAGAACAAAAGGCGGCCAAAGCGAAAGCGCTGGAATACATGACCGCCGTCATTCGCACCGTCGCGCCGCTGTTGACGAAAGAACAGAGTCAGAAAAAGCTGCAAAAACTGCTCGCTGCCGGCAAAGGTAAGCACTATTACGCCGAAACGGAAGGCGCAATCCGCTATGTTGTTGCAGATAACGGCGAAAAGGGGCTGACCTTCGCTGTTGAACCGATTAAGCTGGCACTATCAGAAAGTCTTGAGAAGGCGAATTGATGACAAAAAGCAAAGCCTTTCCGCAGATGAATCTCTATACTGTTTCACAGACCATGCTGCCCTGACGGGCGGCCATCTTCCTTAATTCGCTGACAAGCGTGGAGAAATGAAATGCGACATCCTTTAGTGATGGGTAACTGGAAACTGAACGGCAGCCGCCACATGGTAAACGAACTGGTTGCAAACCTGCGTAAAGAACTGGCTGGCGTTGCTGGCTGTGCAGTAGCAATCGCTCCGCCGGAAATGTATATCGACCTGGCGAAACACGCCGCTGCCGGTAGCCACATCATTCTGGGCGCGCAGAACGTTGACCTGAACCTGTCTGGCGCATTCACCGGTGAAACTTCTGCTGAAATGCTGAAAGATATCGGCGCGCAGTACATCATTATCGGTCACTCTGAGCGTCGTACTTACCACAAAGAGTCTGACGAGCTGATCGCGAAGAAATTCGCTGTGCTGAAAGAACAGGGTCTGACCCCGGTTCTGTGCATCGGTGAAACCGAAGCGGAAAACGAAGCGGGCAAAACTGAAGAAGTTTGTGCACGTCAGATCGACGCAGTGCTGAAAACTCAGGGCGCAGCAGCATTCGAAGGCGTGGTTATCGCTTACGAACCTGTATGGGCTATCGGTACCGGTAAATCTGCAACGCCTGCTCAGGCTCAGGCAGTCCACAAATTCATCCGTGACCACATTGCTAAAGCTGATGCGAAAATCGCTGAGCAAGTTATCATCCAGTACGGCGGTTCTGTAAACGCAGCAAACGCCGCAGAACTGTTCGCTCAGCCGGACATCGACGGTGCGCTGGTTGGCGGTGCTTCTCTGAAAGCAGACGCCTTCGCAGTCATCGTTAAAGCAGCAGAAGCCGCTAAACAGGCCTAAGTTGTTAAAAGGGGAGCATCGCTCCCCTTCTTATACCCGCTTTACCAGTATCCCAGCCAGTGCCACCAGAAGGCCCCCGTAACACCCCAGATGGTCAGGTTGACCACACTCATCACCAGCCCCGTTTTCCACCACTCCGCCAGCGTGACATAGCCCGAACCAAAGATAATAGGCGCAGTACCCGTGCCATAGTGCGTCAGTGACATCATCAAGGAGGAGGAGAAGCCCAGCATCAGACCGAGCAGCGCCGGTGGAGCACCGAGGCCTAATCCGGCAGCAAAGAAAGCCGCGAACATGGCCGTGATATGTGCAGTGGTACTGGCGAAAAAGTAGTGTGAATAGACATAAAGCAGGATCAGCAGCAGCGTGGCGATACTCCAGTGCACGCCGAGATGGTCAATTGCGCTACCAACACTCGTCGCCAGCCACCCCACCAGACCCAGTTTGCTCAGGAAATCCGCCATCATAACCAGTGCGGCAAACCAGACTATCGTATCCCATGCACCGCGGCATTTAAGGATATCGTCCCAACTCAATACCCCTGTCACTAACAGAACAGACAAGCCAATGAGCGCCGCGCTGGTGGGGTTAACGGCCCAGGTACTGCCCATCAGCATGGCAGGAACACCTGCCCACAGGCAGAGCAGCAAAGCGAAAACCGCGAGGGTGATTTTTTCAGCCAGCGACAACGGACCGAGTGCCCCCAGCTTTTCCCGGGCAAACTCTGGCGCATTCGGCGTGCGTGTAATAGCGGGCGGATAGAGCCACCAGATGACAATAGGCATCACGACCAGTGAGACAACGGCAGGAAGAAGCGCCGCAATCGCCCACATTCCCCAGGTCATATTCAGCACCCCATCCGTCCCTTTGGTCAAGAAACTCACAATAAGCGGGTTTGGCGCGGTAGCGGTAATAAACATTGCCGAACTGATCGGGTTAATGTTGTAGTTCACCAGAGCCAGATAACGACCTGTAGCACCGTTCTCTTTGTCACCGGGTTGAGAACCCAGACTTTCCGCAATCGCCCGCATCACTGGGTGAATAATACCGCCGCCGCGTGCGGTATTGCTTGGCGTAACGGGTGCGATCAGCGTTTCTGCCAGCGTTAGCGCCCACGCGATACCCAACGTTCTTTTGCCAAACAAAGCAATAAACCCATAGCCGATACGCGCGCCCAGCCCCGTTTTCAACAGGCTTTGCGACAACATAATCGAGATGCCGATCAGCCAGATAAGCTGGTTGGAGAAACCACTTAACGCATCGCTCAGCGCCGCGGTGGGTTTACCGGGATGCGTCACGCCGGTCATGGCTACCAGCATAATTGCCACAATCGCAATCGCGCCGATAGGCATCGCTTTACCAATAATTGCCGCGATAGTACCGATAAATAACGCCAGCAGATGCCACGCCTCGGGGGTGACATCTGCTGGACATGGGATAACAAACCAGATGGTCAGCGTAATAACAATCGAGATGATGGCAGGCCAACAGCGGATGGGGGTCAATCTGTCCATGAATCAATCCTTGAGTTTCCAGCACGCAATTATGCGCTCAGGTATTAACCAATATCGGCGCGCATAATACAATTCACCCACTCACAAAACAAAAAATTAACATTCTGATGCAACTATAATTTCCCCAACACGCTAAACCACAGATAATCCAGCGGCAGCAGTATCAGATACGTTGCCGCCGCCAGCGCGATACACAGCAGCATTCCAGCTCTTGCAGGTACTTTCCCAAGCGCCATCGCCACCACGATCGGTGAAGCCTGATACGGCAATAGCGGTGTGGAATAGCCCAGTACCTGAATCATAATCACCGAGAGTAGCGGGAAACCGGTCGCATCTGAAAAGCTTTGTGCCAGTGTGGTATACAGTGCCGGAACGCCGTTCGCCGTCATGATGAAATTGAGCGCGGTGGTAATGCCGGTCAATGCAAGGAAGCTGGTAAACGGTTTGTCCGCATCCAGCGGCATCACCTGTAACAGCGCCTCGCCTACCGCGCTACCGATACCGGTCTGTGTCACGGTGATGGCCAGCCCCAGAATACCCGCCACGTAAATGCAGGTACGGATATTCACCCCACTGGAAAATTCTTCGCCATTAATAAATCCTACGCGCGGCAACAGCGTAATCACCGCCGCCACCAGCCCGGTCCATGCCGGCCCCACACCATGCCAGCTTTCGCTGACCCACAGAAACAGCACCACCGCTAACATCCAGGCCAGACGTTTTTCATCACGACTCATTGGCTCAGGTGGCGTCAGATCGCGCGGAGCATGAGGTTGGCCGGGAAACAGCCAGCAGATAAGACCAATAAGTACCGCGCCTTTTAGCCAACCCAACACGGGCGTATGCAGCAGCAAATAGGGAAGATAATTGAGGTGGATGCCGTAAGAGCCTTCCGCAGCGCCACTCATCACCAGGTTTGGTACGTTAGCAGGTAAGATCGTGGCGGAAAGCTGGAACGTCCCAAACCCGACAGCCAGCGCCAGACCATACCAGGCGCGCGTGCCGTCGTTAATTCCAGCCCGTTTCGCCATCGCCGCCACAATCGGCATCAGCAGCGCAATACGTCCCATGTTGGACGGCATGACGAACGCCAGCGCGTAACTCAATAGCACTACGCTTGCGACCATTAATGGCCAGGAGTCTGTCAGCCTTGACGACAATGCCCTCGCCGCCCTGTCCGCCAGCCCCGTTTTACGAATCGCGATACCCAGCACAAAACCACTGAAAACCAGCCAGAACGCCGATGAGGCAAAGCCACCAAAGATGACATCCGGTGGCGCGATTTTGGCCACCATCGCCACGGAAAAGAACAGCAGCGCCGTTATAAACTCCGGCAGCAGCGACGTAGCCCAGAGCAGAATGGTGATGCCAACCACCAGAGAGGGGATAAACAGAGGGTGTGTAAGCCAAAGCGACATGCCTGTCTCCTGTTGTTTTTTTCAACAAGAATACGGGGACAGGCATGCGGAGTAAACGCCAGATTAGGTGGGGTTAACGCAGAATATCACATTGATGATCCTGAATTTCCTCAGCGGAGGCGAGATTGAGCGCCAGCAGATTGCGCTGGGTCGCCAGCAGAACAAAGGATTCGTCGCTTTGACGCACCATTGCCAGGGCGTAGCGGCCCATATGCTCGCGCGCATCCGGCACCTCCTCTGCCAGCATCATAAACGGGCTGCGTTGCGCCAGTTCATTTTCCGTGACGCGGCGCGCCAGATATTCATGCCCACGCAATCCGCCGGGCAATGGCAACCAGCGAGTGCTGATTTCCGCTATATTATCATCCAGTTGCGTTCTGACGTCGGTTCGCAGACAGGAGATATGAATATGCAAATGATTTTGCGTACGTCCGCTACGCGAGTTAATGGTCAGCGAGACCGCTTTGTCAGGGATTTCGTGCCCGTATTTTTGGCTCATAAAGCTGCGCGCCTGCCAGGCCAACCAGAAAAAGTTCGGCGTGCCTGATTTCAACAGCAGTGGGCTTTCCGTACCATTGATACGGTAAGTGGGCATCAACAGATATTGCAGCGGACCGTTTCGGTCTTTGAATACCACATATCCGGCATCGGGTTTAACTTCAGTACACGGCGCGGGATCGTGCTGCTGCAATTGATGTGGCAGGCATTGTTCAAGGACTATCTGGCGTAACGCGTCCGGGTTACCGCTAAATTTCCAGTACCCAACGCCCGCAGCGGCGGCAACCACCATAACCGCCAGTAAAAGATAACCTGCTTTTTTCATTACGCGTTCCCTGTATCCCATTGAGGCGCAAGAGTAACGCAAAACGATGACAAATAAAAAACCCGGTCGCGCTAAGCCACCGGGTCGGTAAATCACAGACTTATTTAGCGTTTGCTGATCTGGTCGAACGTACCGCCGTTAGAAAAGTGCTCTTTCTGCGCTTTCGTCCAGCCGCCAAACTCTTCGTCGATGGTGAACAGCTTCAGCTTCGGAAATGCATTTTCGTATTTCTTCGCGACGTCTGCATCACGTGGACGATAGTAGTTTTTCGCTGCAATTTCCTGACCTTCCGGAGAGTAGAGATACTTCAGATAAGCCTCTGCCACCGCTTTGGTGTCTTTCTTTTCCACCACTTTATCGACGACGGAAACGGTCGGCTCCGCGAGAATAGATTCACTCGGCGTCACTATCTCGAATTTATCTTTACCCAGTTCGTTCGTTGCCAGCAGCGCTTCGTTTTCCCAGGCGATCAGCACATCACCGATACCGCGTTCTACGAAGGTATTGGTTGAACCACGCGCACCGGAATCCAGCACTTCAACGTTTTTAAACAGTGCTTTGACGAAGTCCTGCGCTTTGGCCTGATCGTTGTTGTTGTGGTGCAGGGCATAGCCCCATGCCGCCAGATAGTTCCAGCGTGCGCCGCCTGAGCTTTTCGGGTTTGGTGTAATCACTGACACGCCCGGTTTGATCAAATCGTTCCAGTCATGAATTTGTTTGGGGTTGCCTTTGCGGACCAGGAACACGATGGTGGAGGTGTAAGGCGCGGAGTTGTCCGGCAGGCGCGTAATCCAGTTTTTATCAATTCGACCACGTTCAGCAATGGCATCCACGTCGTATGCCAGTGCCAGCGTCACGACATCGGCTTCAATGCCGTTGATGACGGAAGTCGCCTGTTTACCCGAACCACCATGCGACTGGCGGATCACGACGTTGTCGCCCGTTTCCTGCTTCCAGTGCGCGCTGAAGGCTTTATTGTACTGCTCGTACAGTTCACGCGTTGGATCATACGATACGTTAAGTAACTGAATATCCTTTGCCAGTACGCTGGTCGATGCCAGCAATAATGTTAACCCTACGCCCCATTTGTTCATCGCCCAGCTCTCTTATGTGATGTTGTGATGAGCAAAGCGTGCCAGAAAGGCATCCAAACATTAAAGAATAAAAAAAGATTTGCTATAACTCTGGGGAATAAATGAGGAAGGTTGTACCGGATGACGGCTTACGCCTTATCCGGCCTACAAGAGTACACGTTGTAGGCCCGGTAAGCGAAGCGCCACCGGGCAACCAAAAACAATCAGTACAGTTTTTTCGCGCAGTCCAGCCAGTCACCTTTGAACGGACGCTTCATGTTTTCGATAGCGTCGATGATGTCGTGGTGAACCAGCTGCTCGTTCTGAATACCGACACAGCGACCGCCATGACCTGCCAGCAGCAGTTCAATAGCATATGCGCCCATACGGGACGCCAGAATACGATCGTAAGGAACCGGAGAACCACCACGCTGGATATGACCCAGTACGGTAGAACGCGTTTCACGGCCCGTTTCTTTCTCAATGTAATGTGCCAGTTCATCAACATCACACATGTGCTCAGTGATCGCGACGATGGCGTGTTTTTTACCTTTTGCGATACCGGCTTTGATTTCAGCAACCAGATCATCACGGCTAAATTCAACTTCCGGAACCACGACAAATTCACAGCCACCGGCAATTGCTGCAGCCAGGGTCAGGTCGCCGCAGTAACGCCCCATCACTTCAACGATGGAGATACGCTGGTGAGAAGAAGAAGTATCACGCAGACGGTCAATCGCTTCGACGACGGTACCCAATGCGGTGAAGTAACCGATGGTGTAATCAGTGCCTTTAATATCGTTGTCGATAGTGCCCGGCAAGCCGATGCACGGGAAGCCCATTTCAGTCAGGCGTTTTGCACCCATGTAAGAACCGTCACCACCAATAACAACTAATGCATCGATGCCACGTTTCTTCAGATTTTCGATAGCCACTGCACGCACATTTTCGTCGCGGAATTCCGGGAAGCGAGCAGAACCGAGGAAAGTACCACCACGGTTGATCATGTCGGACACGCTGTAGCGGTCAAGCTGGACCATACGGTCTTCATACAAACCCAGGTAGCCATCATGGATCCCCATGACTTCCAGTCCTTCCGTTAACGCTGCACGTACAACACCACGGATTGCTGCGTTCATGCCCGGCGCATCACCGCCGCTTGTCAACACACCGATTTTCTTAATCATGACTACCTCTGAACTTTGGAATGCAAAATGAAATCTGCTGCCGGAAGTCGATTCCGCATATCGAAACGATCCAACGAATATGCAGATAGTATAACAATCACTTCCTGCTGAATTGATTCAGGTCAGGCCAAATGGTGGTAATTTATACACAAAATGCTGGCCCGGCTCACTTTTTTACAACGAATTATGAAAGCTCAAACATCTTGCCTTCCTTGGGTACGACTGAACAGGGATCCTGGTGAATAATCACATCCGATCCCGGGAAACGCCGTAAAATTGCCTGCTCCACCTGCTCAGCCACTAAATGCGCCTGAACGAGCGGCAGATTATCTTCCATTTCCAAATGAATCTGAATAAAGCGGGTCGGCCCTGACTGCCGCGTGCGAAGATCGTGAGCGCCGCTGACACCGGGCCATGACGTCACTATATCAATAATTTCCTGACGTTCCTCATCGGGTAAGGCGCGATCCAACAAGGATTGCACTGCCTCATACCCCATGCGTAATGCACTATATAAAATATAGATGCCAATCCCGAGCGCAAACAAGGCATCCGCACGATGCCAACCGTACCAGGCCAGTCCAAGCGCCACGAGAATCGCACCGTTCATCATAACATCAGACTGATAATGAAGCATATCTGCCCGTACAGCCTGACTTTGCGTACGTTTCACCACCCAGCGCTGAAACGTGACCAGAATGATTGTACACACTAACGCAATGATGGTGACCACCACCCCAACGCCAGGATCTTTCATCGGCGTCGGTTGGATGAGATGCTGAATCCCGGTCAGGAATAAAAACAGCGCCGAACCGGAAATAAACATGCTTTGCGCCAGCGCCGCCAGCGATTCCGCTTTTCCGTGTCCGAACGTATGTTCATCATCGGCCGGTTGCAACGAATAGCGCACCACCAACAGGTTGGTTAACGACGCCGCGATGTCCACCAGAGAATCCACCAGTGCAGCCAGAATACTGACCGATCCGGTGTACCACCACGCAAAAATTTTGATCAAAAGTAACAGCGATGCCATCACGGTAGCCGCGATTGCCGCCCGGCTAACCAGCCGCCCATAGGTTTGATTCATAAACACTCCTGCCAGGATATGCCGCTAGTATAACGGATGAAGTAAAACAGTCAGGCAATTACCGAGTGACAAATTTTGGGCAAAAAAAACCCCCACATCATGTGGGGGAAGACAGGGATGGTGTCTATGGCAAGGAAAACAGGGTTACTACTGGGAACGTGAGTTGCTACTACTCAATAAATTTAACGATGAGCTTTGTTTCCAGTGCGCTACGTCGCGCAGTTGCTCCATTCGTTGTTCATGTTTCTCATTTAAAACCGCTTGCTGCTCGGGCGTTAACAGGCGATACATCTGGTTGCGGACCCTGGCTATTTCAACCTGGCGGGCAACCTGTTCTTGTGCCATTTTTTCTGCCTGAGCGCGCACAGCGCTTTCATCAAATTTCTCTGCGGTGACAAGACGATGCATTGTCTCCATTTCGCTAACATTAACAGGAGGCTGTTCGTGTCTTGCCTGCTGCATTAAATCTCGCATCTGTTGACGTTGATGTTCGGTTAAACTGATACCGTCAAACATGTGGCTCTGTACGCTGCGCTGCGAGGAGCCTTCACCCAGGTGCCAGTGATCGCCTGTGACGACTTCAGCTGCATGGCTCAAAGTACTGAGTGCCAGCGTTGAGGCCATGACGGCAGCGGTAACTTTGCCCATCACTTGCTCCCAAAATCTTTTCTGTCGCGATTCAACGAGAGACAGTTTACGATTCGGGCTGCAAACATGCGTCAGGGGGTGTAAAACAACGTAAAGTCATAGATTAGCGACGCCTGATGACGTAATTTCTGCCTCGGAGGTACGTAAACAATGAATAAAATCCTGTTAGTTGATGATGACCGAGAGCTGACTTCCCTGTTAAAGGAGTTGCTCGAAATGGAAGGTTTCGATGTGCTGGTTGCCCATGATGGGGAGCAGGCACTTGAGCTTCTGGATGACAGCATCGATTTACTTTTGCTCGACGTCATGATGCCGAAGAAAAACGGCATCGATACACTGAAAGCGCTTCGCCAGACACACCAGACGCCCGTAATCATGCTGACCGCTCGCGGCAGCGAATTGGATCGCGTACTCGGCCTTGAGCTGGGCGCGGACGACTATTTACCCAAACCGTTTAATGACCGCGAACTGGTCGCGCGTATCCGCGCTATTCTGCGCCGCTCTCACTGGAGCGAACAACAGCAGACCAGCGACAATGGCTCGCCGACGCTGGAAGTGGATGCGTTAAGTCTGAATCCGGGTCGCCAGGAAGCCAGTTTTGATGGGCAAACCCTGGAGTTAACCGGCACCGAATTCACCCTGCTTTATTTACTGGCACAGCATCTCGGCCAGGTAGTTTCTCGTGAACACCTGAGTCAGGAAGTGCTGGGCAAACGCCTGACGCCGTTTGACCGCGCGATCGACATGCACATCTCGAACCTGCGCCGTAAGCTGCCAGAGCGGAAAGACGGGCACCCCTGGTTTAAAACCCTGCGTGGTCGCGGCTACCTGATGGTCTCCGCTTCATGATAGGAAGCTTAACCGCACGCATCTTTGCCATCTTCTGGTTAACGCTGGCGCTGGTGTTGATGTTGGTACTGATGCTGCCCAAGCTCGACTCACGCCAGATGACCGAGCTACTGGACAGCGAGCAGCGCCAGGGGTTGATGATCGAGCAACACGTTGAAGCTGAGCTGGCGAACGACCCACCCAACGATCTGATGTGGTGGCGTCGCCTGTTCCGTGCTATCGACAAGTGGGCGCCGCCAGGACAGCGGTTATTGCTTGTCACTACAGAAGGACGTGTGATCGGCGCAGAACGCAACGAAATGCAGATCATTCGCAACTTTATTGGTCAGGCTGATAACGCTGACCATCCGCAGAAGAAAAAATACGGTCGCGTTGAGATGGTCGGGCCTTTCTCCGTCAGAGACGGGGAAGATAACTACCAGCTGTATCTCATTCGACCAGCCAGCAGTTCACAGTCTGATTTCATCAACCTGTTGTTTGACCGGCCACTGTTGCTGCTGATCGTCACCATGCTCGTCAGCTCGCCGCTGCTGCTTTGGCTGGCATGGAGCCTGGCGAAACCGGCGCGTAAGCTGAAAAATGCTGCGGATGAGGTGGCACAGGGTAACCTGCGTCAGCATCCGGAACTGGAAGCCGGCCCGCAGGAATTTCTGGCGGCAGGTGCCAGTTTTAACCAGATGGTGACCGCGCTGGAACGCATGATGACCACGCAGCAACGCCTGCTGTCGGACATCTCTCACGAGTTGAGAACGCCACTAACACGTTTGCAATTGGGGACTGCGCTGCTGCGCCGTCGTAGCGGTGAGAGCAAAGAGCTGGAGCGCATTGAAACAGAAGCGCACCGGCTGGACAGCATGATCAACGACCTGCTGGTGATGTCACGTAATCAGCAGAAAAACGCACTGGTCAGTGAAACGGTGAAAGCTAATCAGCTGTGGGGCGAAGTGCTGGATAACGCCGCCTTTGAAGCGGAGCAGATGGGTAAATCGCTGACAGTGAATTTCCCGCCGGGACCATGGCCGCTGTATGGCAACCCGAACGCACTGGAAAGTGCGCTGGAAAACATTGTGCGCAATGCCCTACGCTATTCACATACGAAGATCGAAGTGGGCTTTGCGGTGGATATCGACGGGATTACCATCACCGTGGACGACGATGGCCCAGGCGTAAGCCCTGAAGACAGAGAACAGATTTTCCGTCCGTTCTATCGTACCGATGAGGCGCGCGATCGCGAGTCTGGCGGAACAGGTCTGGGTCTGGCGATTGTTGAAACCGCAATCCAGCAGCATCGTGGCTGGGTGAAGGCCGAAGACAGCCCGCTGGGTGGTTTACGGCTGGTAATTTGGTTACCGTTGTATAAGCGTTCCTGAGTCTCTCTGTGTTGCCGGATGGCGGCGTAATGCCTCATCCGGCCTCCACGGACAGGGGGAATTATTTCCCCCACAAACGGCGGGAATTGTCCTCGATCTTGCCGCTTAAACGGCGTTTTTGCATCGTTCTGGTCCAGCTTTTCGATAGCCCTGCAGCCGACAGTAAACGGTGATATTGCGAATCATCAAACGGCATATGCCAGGCAATAGCAATCGCCTCCCGCAGACTGACATCGCTCACGCGCGATGCCAGTACCAGCGGCGCATCCGCCGACACCATGCCCGGCGCGATAACACTGTACAGCCAGCCTATCTTCCCCGAGGCCTGCATCTGACTTGCCATATCGCTAATGCCAAAATGGAAATTCAGCTTAAAACACGGTGAACGTGGCTGCGTGACCTGAATCAACGCCTCGCCCCACTGGAAAATATCGCCGATATAGACATTCTCTTCTGTCAGCCCAAGCGTTGAGAGGTTCTCCCCAAAGGCGGGGGCGACAAATAACTCCGCCTGTTCAGGGAATTCTTGTATCCAGTGCTGATAGTGTTCACGCGGATAGTGGCACAACGCGCGATCCGGCCCGCCGTGAATTTTAGTCTCCGCCTGTTCATCGCCCGTGAGCCCCAGATCGGTCAGCATCAACTCGCCATCAACCTGAACTTTAGCAATCGCGCTGGGACGGCTTCCCGTGTAGTCCCGAATCTTGCCTGTAAAAACATCGACCGGATATCGCATCTGTTCCCTCTCCCGATAAATTTCTCCCATTACACCACATTTATTTTACCCCAGTCGCTCAAAATGAGAGCACGGTTCACATGAAAGTTAGGGACACATGCTATCAATGTAAGCTGGTTTTGAAACATCATTTCAAATAAGGAGTCGACAACGTGACTGGTCAATCGCAATTTGCTGGCGTCTGGTGTCCTTCCATTACGCCAATGGACAATGACGGCAAGATCGATCTTAACGGTCTGAGCCAGCATCTCAAACGCCTTACAGAGGCCAACATCGACGTGATTTTGTTGATGGGCAGCATCGGGGAATTTGCCTCCTTTACGCTCGAGGAAAGGCTGTTGCTGATCCGTGAAGCCCGTGCCATGAGCTCGCTGAAGATGGTCGCCAACGTCTCATCCACTTGCCAGAACGATGTGCTGTTGATGGCACAGGAAGCGTATCGCGCCGGTTACGATGCCGTGATGATCCTACCACCTTACTATTACGGGCAAACGGCGAAACAGCTCCTGAGCTACTTCCGTCAATTGGGGCAGAAACTCAGCGGCAAATGGTTTGCCTATAACTTCCCGGCGCGAACCGGTTGCGACTTAACGCCTGAACTGGTTGCCACCCTTGCCTCTGAGTTCCCCAACTTCGCAGGCATCAAAGATACCGTCGACTGCCAGTCCCACACCCGCAGCATGATCCAGACCACCCGCGCCGTACGCGAAGATTTTGCCGTGCTATCCGGCTATGACGAATACTATATTCCTAACCTGCTGGCAGGCGGCGCAGGGGTTATTTCAGGATTAAACAACGTCATGCCGGAGCTGTTTGTCAGCGCACGAGAAGCCTTCAAGCAGGGGGATCTGGCTGCACTTCGCGATATTCAGGACCAGATTGGCACCTACATGTCCATCTACGCCATCGGTGAGGATTTCGTCACCACCATCAAAACCGTGGTATCGCGTAAGTTTGGCTATTGCACCGGGGTTTCACGTAATGCAGGCGGGGAGTTGAATGAAAGTGAGTGTCGAACAATTGATGAGGTGTTTGTAATCAAGGGTTAAAACGGTTAAGCCGGATGGTGCAAACCATCCGGCTTAATCACGTTACTTCACCGCGTTGCGTATATCGATTGCCGCCGCTCTGGCTTTGGCTCTTTTCGACCAGATGGAGGTGATAATCGGCACGAGGATGGAGGTTACAATCACTGACGTCGCCACCAGAGAGGTTGCCGCCGGCGCCATGGGTTTGAACGCCGGAACCATTTCCGCAATCAGCACCGGCGTGGCAACGGCCGCGCCAGCAGAACTGGACGCCGCAATTCCCGCCGTACCATCGCCGCCGCCAATCAGTTTATCGGCAATAATCAGCGGGATACCGGTGATTATAATCACCGCCACGCCCAGCAGAATACCCAGTACGCCGGTCTGTGCAATCACGCTCAAATCAATGGTGTTACCTAATGCGAAGGCGAAGAAAGGGATCAGCGTCTGCACGGCCTTACTGAAGAATTCCCGCAGCTCAGGATCCAGATTACCCAGCGCAAAACCAATCAGGAACGGCAATACCGCCCCTACAAATACATGCGGTTCAAACGAAGCAATCCCGGCGGTTCCCAGAATCACCATGGTCATCAACGGGCCAGACTCCAGCGACATCAGGACAAACGCCCCAGCCTCTTCTTTGGTGCCGTACTGCTGCATAATCGAGGCATACAGCCCGCCGTTAGTCATATCCATTGCGGCCACCAGCGCCAGCGTGGACAATCCGGCAAAGAACCCCACTTCCACGCCATGTTCAGGAAGAATGCGCGATGCAATCGCCGCTACCACCCATGCGACCAGGATCTTGGTTATCACTAACGTGCCGGATTTACGCAGTACGGTTCCGGTAGCGCTCAGCTTAATCGATGCCCCCATGCAAAAGAACCAGACTGCCAGAATCGGCACCGTACCGGTGATCATACCGTTGGTAAATGAGCCGAAGTATTTCCCGGCGCCGGGGGAAAAGGTGTGACACAACGCGCCCAGAAACAGCGGCACCAACATCATACCGCCTGGGATTTTCTCTATCGTACGTTTGATCTGCATTTCCATCACCTGTAGACATAAAAATGGGGCAATTTTTATGGGCGACTGCATCTTGCTTTTGAGATGCGCCCGTCTTGATGAAAAGAAGATAGACATTCGCAGAAACTATAAAAGTGATCCCACTCGCATAATAAAACCTTGTTTCAATTTAAATGGATCATTGTTTTTATATTGATTTTGATCACAAAAAAGCCCCCGCAGGCATCGCTTGCAGGGGCTTAGTTAACGCGTCGAACTTATTTTTTCGCGGCGAAACGTGCAGCAGCTTCGTCCCAGTTCACCACGTCCCAGAACGCTTTGATGTAGTCCGGGCGACGGTTCTGGAATTTCAGGTAGTAAGCGTGTTCCCAAACGTCCAGGCCCACGATCGGGAAGCCGGAAGCGCCAGAGATAGCTTCACCCATCAGCGGGGAATCCTGGTTAGCGGTGGAAACAACAGCCAGTTTGTCACCTTTCAGAACCAGCCACGCCCAGCCGGAACCGAAACGAGTGGCTGCTGCTTTTTCAAATTCAGCTTTGAAGTTGTCAACGGAACCGAAGTCACGTTCGATAGCCGCTTTCAGGTCGCCCTGCAGCGTGGTACCGGTTTTCAGGCCTTTCCAGAACAGGCTGTGGTTAGCGTGACCGCCAGCGTTGTTACGCAGAACGGTTTTCTTATCCGCAGGCAGCTGATCCAGTTTGGTGATCAACTCTTCAGCAGACAGGCTCGCGAATTCAGGCAGGCTTTCCAGCGCAGCATTAGCGTTGTTTACGTAAGCCTGGTGGTGTTTGGTATGGTGGATTTCCATCGTCTGCTTATCGAAGTGCGGTTCAAGGGCATCATAAGCGTACGGCAGGGATGGCAGTGTATAACTCATAATCATCTCCAGTATTGTCGGGCGGCCAGTGTTAACGCCGCGTAAGCAGTTGGGTCATTATAGTTAATTAAATGATATTGAAAATGATTATCAATGCCGTACTTTTTACAGGGTCTTAATTATTCATCACCATTACTGAAGATGTGAGCCAAATCACCCAGTTAACGTGATGATTGCCAACAAGAGGACAAAGGCGGCAATCGTCAAAAGGTTAATCATCTGCGTAATTTTTAAACTCGTTGTGTCGGAGGGGTTATGACCGACGATAAAAAATAACGAGGATTCAGTCATGAGTAACGCGATTACGATGGGTATTCTTTGGCATTTGATAGGTGCAGCCAGCGCAGCCTGTTTCTATGCCCCGTTCAAACAAGTTAAACATTGGTCATGGGAAACAATGTGGTCGGTTGGCGGGGTCGTCTCCTGGCTTATCCTGCCATGGACCATCAGCGCCATGTTGCTTCCCAACTTCTGGGCCTACTTCAGTTCTTTTAGCCTCTCCACGCTGGCACCGGTATTTCTGTTTGGCGCGATGTGGGGGATCGGTAATATCAACTATGGCCTGACCATGCGCTATCTCGGCATGTCGATGGGGATTGGTATTGCGATTGGTATTACCCTGATTGTCGGCACGCTAATGACCCCTATCATCAACGGTAACTTTGATGTGCTGATCAGCACCGATGGCGGGCGCATGACGCTACTGGGCGTATTGGTCGCGCTGATTGGCGTGGGCATTGTGACCCGCGCAGGACAGTTGAAAGAACGTAAAATGGGCATCAAAGCAGAAGAGTTCAACCTGAAGAAGGGGCTGGTGCTGGCGGTAATGTGCGGCATTTTCTCTGCCGGGATGTCCTTTGCGATGAACGCGGCGAAACCCATGCACGATGCAGCTGCCGCGCTGGGTGTTGATCCGCTGTATGTCGCGCTACCAAGCTATGTCGTCATCATGGGCGGCGGTGCTTTAGTCAACCTGGGCTTCTGTTTTATTCGTTTGGCAAAAGTGAAAGATCTTTCGATAAAAGCCGACTTCTCGTTAGCCAAACCGCTGATCATCACCAACGTGCTACTGTCCGCGCTCGGTGGCCTGATGTGGTATCTGCAATTCTTCTTCTACGCCTGGGGCCACGCTCGCATTCCGGCGCAGTATGATTATGTCAGTTGGATGCTGCACATGAGCTTCTATGTCCTGTGCGGCGGTATTGTTGGTCTGGTGCTGAAAGAGTGGAAAAACGCGGGCCGCCGTCCGGTCAGCGTACTGAGTCTCGGCTGCGTGGTCATTATTCTCGCGGCAAATATTGTCGGTCTGGGGATGGCCAGTTAATCATTCGGGCTACTGAGATGACGCCACTGGCTCGGCGTCATCCCGGTTTCCCGCGTAAATACCACCGAAAAGTAGTTACTGTCCTCAAAGCCGCAGCGCATAGAAATTTCACTGATCATCAGTCTACTGTGCTTAAGCAGATACTGAGCATGGCAAACCCGTACCTGGCGGAGATACTGATTGATGGTCATCCCTGTCTGGCTGCGAAACTGCTGACGCAAAACTCGCTCACTGCACTGTTCCTGCTCACAGAATTTATCCAGCGCAAAGGCATGTTCATGACTCCCGGCCAACGCGGTAATCAGCTTATCCAACAACGTTTCACTTGATGTCGCTGGCAGCGTATCCGTGGCATAGCGGTGCCGTTTGAAATGAGTCACCAGTTGCCCAAACAGCAACTCGGCCATTTCAAAAGCCAGCGGGTCACGCTGATTACTCTCATGTTCAAGCTGACTAATTATCTGCCGGGCCTGGGACATACCCGCGCTGCCAAGCCGCCAGTGGGGCTGTCGCGGCGAGCCGTTAAATCCTGGGATCGCGCTTTCCCAGCCGACATTCAGCGTCAGCCGTTCCGGGCAGTAAATGATATTTTGCAGGACGAGATCGTTAACTGAGGTGTAGGAGTGTTTGTCTTCGGCACGGATATAAAACAGATCGCCGCGGGTTATCCGGTACGGGCGATCGTTGAGAACATGCAGGCCATTGCCGCGCCATACCATCACCAGCTCGCAAAACTCATGAGTATGTTCGGCAAACACATCCTGTGGGTAACGATCGGCCACCGCGACGGCCTGGTGGTCATTCGCAAAAAAGTCTGATTTCAGAAGGACCAGATGATTCACCATCACATCACCTCAACCTGAACGCTTGCCGGATGCGCTACGTTTATCCGGTCTACAAGGCATCCACGTAGGCCGGACAAGGCACAGCCGCCATCCGGCATAAAAGGGTATGATTATCAGCAAACGGACGGCAAAAAACGTTGATAGCTTTCGCGTTACTGGAGGCTGCTTCCAGTAATGACATCGCGTCCCTGTCGGATATCGCGCGGCGACCAGTTAAACTCCCGGCGAAACAGCGTCGAAAAATGGTTACTGTCACCGAACCCACAACGATAAGCGATGTCCGTCACGCTGTCATCACTGTGACGTAGCAAATGGCGGGCTTTGATAAGCCGTAGGCGGTTGAGATAGCGCTGTGGCGTCAGCCCGGTCTGTTGTTTAAGCTGGCGGTGCAAAGTCCGTAAAGAGAGCGAAAACTGCTCGGCTACAGCTTCCCAGCACACTTCGTCGGCAAAGTTATCCTCCAGCCATGCCAGTAGTTGGTTCAGTCGCGCATCATTATCTGTTGCCGCTTCCATCAGGCTGCTTTTACGCAACAGCACCAACAGCTGCATGAACAAGATCTCACGATTTGCCGCCGTTGGCGTATCCATTGCCTCTCCAAGATTTTCCATTTGCCCCACCAGATGCCGAACCTGCTGCAACACGCTCTGATTCACCCGCCAGTGTGACGGATATTGCCCATTCAGCTCCTGGGGTAACAACTGATTCAGCCCGGCCAAAAACTGAAACGCATCCGGGGAACGATACAGAATATTGGTCAGACACAGGTTGTCAGTATGTTCATATAAGTGTCTGTCATGATCGCGGACAAAACACACCGTTCCCCCGCTAATGGTATAAGGCTGTCCATTGAACACATGAATTCCCGTACCATGTTCAACCACTACAATTTCATGAAAATCATGATGATGTTCTGGAAAGGCAGGCTGAGGAAGCCGGGGCTCAATCGCCACGGGCGCTTTACCTGTCGGAAAAAAATCCACGCAATGCAATACGGTCATAATGACATCCCCCCCGATCAAATGAACATGGCTGAATAGTAATTAAGGGTTATCACCCTCACCTTAAATTTTTGACGCCAAAGTGCGTAAACACGGTCAATTCTTCAAGAAATAGCGGGAAAGATCGGGAATTGCGGAAGGGGTCACATCAGGTGAAACCGTCCCCATTAGTAGAAACTGTGAACGCTATCACGTTCACCTTTGCCATGCTGCCAGCCGCGTATTGTCGCTGTCACTAACAAGAAGGTACGCCATTTCACGGGTTCTTAGACTGAGTGCAATGAAACTCAGAAGGACCTCGCTATGACTCTTCGCCATTGTGTCGCTGTTGATCTCGGTGCATCCAGTGGACGCGTAATGCTGGCGCGTTACGACAGTAAACACCGTACCCTGACACTGCGTGAAATCCACCGCTTTGTTAACTGTCTGCAAAAAACAGACGGTTTTGACACCTGGGACATCGATAGCCTGGAAAACGACATTCGTCTGGGGCTGAAGAAAGTCTGCGATCAAGGCATTCGGATCGACAGCATCGGCATTGATACCTGGGGCGTGGATTATGTCCTGATCGATAAAAACGGTCAGCGCGTTGGGTTGCCAGTCTCTTATCGCGATAGCCGCACGAACGGCATTATGTCGCGGGCCATGACGCAGCCAGGTAAAAGTGACATCTATCACCGTAGCGGCATTCAGTTTCTGCCCTTTAATACCCTGTATCAGCTCCGCGCGCTGGTCGAGCAGCAACCGGAACTCATCCCCCAGGTGGCGCATGCCCTGCTGATCCCCGATTACTTCAGCTATCGCCTGACCGGCGAACTGAACTGGGAATACACCAACGCCACCACCACCCAGTTAGTCAATATCAACACCGACGACTGGGACGAAACCCTGCTGGCCTGGAGCGGTGCCGACACAACGTGGTTTGGCCGCCCCACGCATCCGGGGAACGTAATTGGTTACTGGATTTGTCCACAGAAAAATCAAATCCCGGTGGTTGCCGTCGCCAGCCACGACACCGCCAGCGCAGTGATCGCATCACCGCTGGCCGATAAAAATAGTGCCTATCTCTCTTCCGGTACCTGGTCACTGATGGGGTTTGAAAGCCGAACCCCATATGCCAACGATGCGGCACTGGCGGCGAACATCACCAACGAAGGGGGCGCGGAAGGGCGCTACCGCGTGCTGAAAAACATCATGGGGCTGTGGCTACTTCAGCGCGTGTTAAAAGAGCGGCAGATAACCGACCTGCCTGCCCTTATCGCTCAAACCCAGGCGCTGCCGGCCTGCCAGTTTCTGATTAACCCCAACGACGAGCGCTTTATCAATCCTGACGATATGAGTGCGGAAATTCAGGCGGCCTGTCGTGAATCAGGCCAGCCCGTTCCTCAGCAAAACGCCGAACTGGCGCGCTGTATTTTCGACAGTCTGGCGTTGCTGTACGCCGATATCCTGCAGGAACTGGCTGAGCTTCGCGGCGAAGCATTTCACCAACTGCACATCGTCGGCGGTGGGTGCCAGAACGCATTACTCAACCAGCTTTGCGCGGACGCCTGCGGTATTCGCGTCATATCCGGGCCTATTGAGGCCTCCACGCTCGGCAATATTGGCGTCCAGTTGATGACGCTGGACGAGCTTAACAACGTCGATGATTTCCGTCAGGTGGTGCGTGCCAACTACGACCTGACCACCTTCATCCCCAATCCTGAAAGTGAAATTGCCCGCCACAAAGCGCAGTTTCAACCATTACGACAGACAAAGGAGCTTTGCGCATGACCACTCAACTTGAACAAGCCTGGGAACTGGCAAAACTGCGTTTCGCAGCGGTAGGTATTGATGTCGAGGAAGCATTACGCCAGCTCGATCGTCTGCCGGTCTCCATGCACTGCTGGCAGGGCGACGACGTAGCCGGATTCGAAAACCCGGAAGGTTCGCTCACGGGTGGAATTCAGGCAACCGGTAACTATCCGGGCAAAGCGCGTAACGCCAGCGAACTGCGTGCCGATCTGGAGCAGGCGCTGAGCCTGATCCCGGGTCCAAAACGTCTGAATTTGCATGCGATCTATCTGGAGTCTGATACGCCAGTTGCCCGCGACCAAATCAAACCTGAACACTTCAAAAACTGGGTTGAGTGGGCGAAAGCGAACCAGCTAGGGCTGGATTTCAACCCGTCCTGCTTCTCACATCCGCTGAGTGCCGACGGTTTCACGCTGGCCCACGCCGATGACACCATTCGCCAGTTCTGGATTGACCACTGCAAAGCCAGCCGTCGCGTCTCGGCGTATTTTGGCGAGCAGTTGGGTACGCCATCAGTGATGAACATCTGGATCCCGGATGGCATGAAAGACATCACCGTTGATCGTTTAGCGCCGCGCCAGCGTCTGCTGGACGCGCTGGACGAAGTGATCAGCGAGAAACTCGACCCGGCGCACCATATCGATGCCGTCGAGAGCAAACTGTTTGGTATTGGTGCAGAAAGCTACACCGTCGGCTCTAACGAGTTCTATATGGGTTATGCCACCAGCCGCCAGACGGCGCTGTGCCTGGATGCGGGTCACTTCCACCCGACCGAAGTGATTTCCGACAAGATCTCCGCCGCCATGCTGTACGTGCCGCGCCTGCTGCTGCATGTCAGCCGTCCGGTGCGTTGGGACAGCGATCACGTGGTGCTGCTGGATGATGAAACGCAGGCGATTGCCAGCGAGATCGTGCGCCACAACCTGTTTGACCGCGTACACATCGGCCTCGACTTCTTCGACGCCTCCATCAACCGCATCGCCGCGTGGGTGATCGGCACCCGCAATATGAAAAAAGCCCTGCTGCGCGCGCTGCTAGAACCGACCGGGCAACTGCGCCAGCTTGAAGCCAGCGGCGACTACACCGCACGTCTGGCTCTGCTGGAAGAGCAAAAATCGCTGCCGTGGCAGGCCGTCTGGGAGATGTATTGCCAGCGTCACGACACGCCAGCGGGCAGCCAGTGGCTGGAAAGTGTGCGCGCTTATGAAAAAGAGATTTTGAGCAAACGTGGCTAACTGTGACGCCAGGCTTGTAGGCCGGATAAGACGCCCCGCGTCGCCATCCGGCAATAAATGAAACACGATTGCCGGATGGCGCTTCGCTTATCCGGCCTACGTAAGACCCGATAACGTTCGGGCAATAAATGGGAACACCGAACATGCAAAACATTACCACTTCCTGGTTCGTCCGGGGGATGATTAAAGCCACTTCCGATGCCTGGCTGAAAGGTTGGGACGAACGCAACGGCGGCAACCTGACACTGCGCCTGGATGAGGCAGATATTGCGCCATTTAGCGCCGATTTCCACGAAAAACCACGCTATATCGCGCTGAGTCAGCCGATGCCGCTGCTGGCGAATACGCCGTTTATCGTCACCGGTTCGGGGAAATTTTTCCGCAACGTCCAACTCGACCCGGCCGCAAATCTGGGCGTGGTGAAAATCGATAGCGATGGCGCGGGTTATCACATTCTGTGGGGTCTGACCCACGAAGCCGTACCGACTTCCGAACTGCCCGCCCACTTCCTATCCCACTGCGCGCGCATTAAAGCCACCAATGGCAAAGACCGCGTGATCATGCACTGCCATGCCACCAACCTGATCGCCCTGACCTACGTACTGGAAAACAATACCGCGCTGATGACCCGCAAACTGTGGGAAGGCAGCACCGAGTGTCTGGTGGTGTTCCCGGATGGCGTCGGTATTCTGCCGTGGATGGTGCCAGGTACCGATGAAATCGGTCAGGCCACCGCCGAAGAAATGCAGAAACACTCGCTGGTACTGTGGCCGTTCCACGGCGTGTTCGGCAGCGGACCTACCCTCGACGAAGCGTTCGGTTTGATCGATACCGCAGAGAAGTCCGCTGAGGTTCTGGTCAAGATTTACTCGATGGGCGGTATGAAGCAGACCATTACGCGTGAAGAGCTGATCGCACTTGGCAAACGCTTCGGCGTGACGCCGCTGGCCAGCGCACTGGCATTGTAAGGAGAATAATGATGAGCTTTATGTTGGCACTGCCAAAAATTAGCCTGCATGGCGCCGGCGCGATTGCCGATATGGTGAACCTCGTGGCGAATAAGCAATGGGGCAAAGCGCTGATCGTCACCGATGGTCAACTGGTAAAACTCGGCCTGTTGGATAGCCTGTTTGCGGCGCTGGATGAACATCAGATGTCTTACCACCTGTTTGATGAGGTGTTTCCAAACCCGACGGAAGAGCTGGTGCAGAAAGGTTTCGCGGCGTATCAGGACGCAGAATGTCACTACATTATTGCCTTCGGTGGCGGTAGCCCGATCGATACCGCTAAAGCGGTGAAGATCCTGACCGCCAACCCCGGCCCTTCTACCGCCTATTCCGGCGTAGGCAAGGTAAAAAATGCTGGCGTACCGCTGGTCGCCATCAATACCACCGCCGGAACGGCAGCAGAGATGACCAGTAATGCGGTCATTATCGACTCAGCTCGCAAAGTTAAAGAGGTGATCATCGACCCGAATATCATCCCGGATATCGCCGTGGATGATGCCAGCGTCATGCTGGAAATTCCGGCATCCGTCACCGCCGCAACCGGCATGGACGCCCTGACCCATGCGGTAGAAGCCTATGTTTCCGTTGGCGCGCATCCGCTCACCGACGCTAACGCGCTGGAAGCGATTCGCCTGATCAACCTGTGGCTACCGAAAGCGGTCGACGACGGTCATAACCTCGACGCCCGTGAACAAATGGCGTTTGGTCAGTATCTGGCGGGGATGGCATTTAACAGCGCTGGTCTCGGTCTGGTGCATGCGCTGGCGCACCAGCCGGGCGCAACCCATAATCTGCCACACGGCGTCTGCAACGCCATCCTGCTGCCGGTAATCGAAAACTTTAACCGCCCGAACGCCGTGGCGCGCTTTGCCCGCGTGGCGCAAGCGATGGGCGTCGATACCCGTGACATGAGCGATGAAGCGGCAAGTATGGAGGCCATCAACGCGATTCGTGCACTCAGCAAGCGTGTCGGTATTCCTGCGGGCTTTAGTTCGCTTGGCGTGACGAAAGAAGATATTGAAGGCTGGCTGGATAAAGCGCTCGCCGATCCGTGTGCGCCGTGCAACCCGCGCACCGCCAGCCGCGACGAGGTCCGCGAGCTGTATCTGGAGGCGTTATGATCCGCAAGGCCTTTGTGATGCAGGTGAATGCCGACGCGCACGTTGAGTACCAGCGTCGTCATAACCCCATCTGGCCAGAACTGGAAGCAGTGCTGAAAGAACACGGCGCCCATCACTACGCGATTTATCTCGACGAGGAGCGCAATCTGCTGTTCGCCACCGTTGAGATTGAGTCCGAGGAGCGCTGGAATGCCGTTGCCAGTACCGACGTTTGCCAGCGTTGGTGGAAACATATGCGTGACGTAATGCCGGCCAACCCAGACAACAGCCCGGTCAGCGCAGAGTTAAAAGAAGTGTTTTATTTGCCATAAGTCGTGTGCCCGGTGGCGCAAGCTTACCGGGCCTACGGTTCTATTTTTTCCTGGTCGGATAAGCGATAGCGCCATCCGGCAGTTTCAATTCTGCTCAGAAACCAGAATCGCCTGGGTGTCAGGCTCCAGTGCTTTAAAGATATGCGCCTGGTCAGCGGGGTAGCAAATATAGTCGCCCTCGCCTAACTCCTCCGGCGCTTCCGTCAACCCCACCATCGCCTTACCCTGCGTCACGATAATATGTTCAACCGATCCCGGTGGATGCGGTTGTGAAATACGATCTGCGCCCGGTTGCGTCAGCAGCAGATAGATATCCCGCCGCGCGCCCGGTGGGCAGGCTGCCAGTAAAATAGCCTGATAGTGGGCCTGCTCAGCCACGACTTTTGTCCCTTCGCCACGGCGAATCACCTGCGTTTTTTGCTCCTGCGGTTCCAGTAATCGGGCAAAGGGGATATCCAGCGCCACACACAGCGACCACAGCGTTTCCAGGCTAGGATTACCATTTCCCGCTTCCAGCTGCGAGAGTGTCGATTTTGCAATTCCCGCGCGACGGGCAATTTCTGCCAGCGATAAACCGGTGCGCTGACGTTCACGCACCAGACTTTTCGCGATCATACTGATGGGTTGGGTCATTCTCGACTCCATGTTCTTTATATCGAACGAATCGTTCGACTTGTAAATCAAACTGATTGTGTTCATTATAATGGAAACTCGTTCGATATGGCTAAAACGGTATGAAACATTATTTTTCCAGCCTCAAAGGCGACACGATTAAAGCGATATTTTTAGTGTGCCTGGCCGTCGGCGTGGTAGGCATGTCCTACGGTTCGCTGGCAATGGCTTACGGCTTCCCGATTTGGGTGCCCTTTGTACTCTCGATTACAGTACTGGCCGGAGCTTCTGAATTTATGTTTATCGGTATTATCGCCAGCGGCGGAAATCCGTTAGCGGCAGCGGCGGCCGGGTTACTGGTGAATGCCCGACATGTACCGTTTGGCGTGACGGTACGCGATCTGGTCGGCACTCGCGCCGCCAGCTTTCTAGGCTGTCATATCATGAACGATGAAAGCGTGGTGTTCGGCCTGTCGCAGAAAACACCGGAACAACGTAAAGCCGCCTACTGGTTATGCGGTCTGGGCGTCGCCATTTTCTGGCCGATTGGCACACTGATCGGCGCGGGCGTCGGCAAACTGCTCCCTGCCCCGGAAACCATTGGTCTGGATGCCGTTTTCCCTGCCATTTTGTTGGCCTTAGTGGTTCCAGCTTTTAAAAACCGCACCACGCTCATCCGTGCCTGTAGCGGGGCCGCATTGTCACTCGCTTCCGTACCTTTCGCACCGGTAGGCTTGCCGGTACTGCTTTCACTGTTTGGCTTACTGACGAGGAAAAAATAATGGGCAACATGACGCTGTTTATCGTCGGTATCGCCGTGTTATCTCTGGGAACCTATTTAATGCGTTTGGGGGGAGCAAAACTGGGAGGCCGTTTAGCCTTTTCTGAACGTTCACAGGCGTTGCTTTCTGATGCTGCAACGGTGCTACTGTTTTCCGTTGCGCTGGCAACCACCTTTTACGAAGGCGAACACTTTGCCGGCATGGCGCGCGTGCTGGGCGTGGCTTTTGCGGTGTTTCTCGCCTGGCGTAAGACGCCATTGATTGTGGTGATTATCGCTGCAGCAGTGGTAACCGCACTGCTGAGAATGGCGGGTATAAACTAAAAAAGCGCCCCAAGGGCGCTCTTTCGACAATACTAAGGTCTCTTATTTCAGCAGTTCAGCAGTCATGTGCACGCGGTTACCGGTGTATGCCTGAGTGATTTTGTAATCGCTGGCACCTGCGCGTTCAGCCTGAGCGGCAATTTTTGCTTCAGCGCTTTCCAGCGTAGAACCGGTTGCGGTAACTGTCTGAGCAGCGAAAGAACCGAAAGACGTAGCCAGAGCGATAACTGCGACAAAAGTTTTGATGCTTTTCATGATATAAACCCTTTCACTTAGTTGTTTGAGTAAGGCACCGTGCCTTGATGTGATAAATAGTAGCCTTCATATCACGCAACTAAAAGCGGAAGGATTTGCCTATATTATTCAAATTAACTGAACAATTATTACTCAGCGATCAACCGCTGCGGATGGGTGTAGATCGTCGCCCTGCCCGGTTTGCAAAAACCCACCAGCGTCAGGTTACAACGTTCGGCAACTTCTACGGCAAGCGTTGTCGCGGCTGAGACAGCAAACAGGATCTCCACGCCACACATCGCCGACTTTTGCACCATCTCGTAGCTGGCGCGGCTGGAGACTAATACTGCGCCCGTCCGCCAGGCTTCCCCTTCGATAGCACGTCGTCCCAGCAGTTTATCCAGCGCCACATGACGCCCAACATCTTCATGTCCACCCGCCAGATGGCCTGACGGCTGTACCCAGGCAGCCGCGTGCGTGCAGCCTGTCAGTTGCCCCACGGGTTGAAAATCATTGAGATGTCGTAAAGAGTGATCGAGATTCGCCAGATCGAATGTCTGGGTAAACGGCAGCGGCTGGACCGGCTTGCCAATGTCATTGAGTTGTTCAACGCCGCAAACGCCACAACCGGTACGACCGGCCAGTGCACGACGTCGCTCCTTCAGCCCCATAAATCGACGACTGGACAGCTCAACCTGCACTTCTAATCCGTTACAGGAAGGCACCACTTCCATTGCGTAGATATCCTGCGGGCGTTCAATAATGCCTTCAGAAAGTGAAAAGCCCAGCGCAAAGTGCTCAAGATCTTTCGGTGACGCCATCATCACCACGTGCGAAATCCCGTTGTAAACCAGCGCAACCGGCACTTCTTCAGCGACCTCATCTGGCTGAGGATGTTGCAAATCCTCGCGTTTCCAGAGAGTCAACTGGCGCGATCCTGTCAAAGTCGTCACATTTTTGATGTTTTCTCGAATAATCTTATTCACTTTCTTTTAACCATATTGGAACACACATACCAACATTGTGGTATTCTTTACAAACCCCTCCTGGACGGAGGGAAATTCACCCAATTCTGGACCTTTGCGGTCCCGTCCGCAAAGAAAAATAACAACCACTTCCCTCGCGCTCGAGTAACGGAAAAGTGAAGGGAACGTGACAATGTCGAAACAAGGAGCGAACCATGCAGGTCAGCAGAAGGCAGTTCTTTAAGATCTGCGCTGGCGGTATGGCAGGCACCACGGCAGCGGCACTGGGTTTTGCACCCGGCGTAGCGCTCGCGGAAACACGGCAATATAAACTGCTGCGCACCCGCGAAACCCGTAACACCTGCACTTACTGTTCCGTTGGCTGTGGACTGTTAATGTACAGTCTCGGTGACGGAGCAAAAAACGCCAAAGCATCCATCTTCCATATTGAAGGGGACCCGGATCACCCGGTAAACCGTGGCGCGCTGTGCCCGAAAGGGGCAGGACTTGTGGACTTCATCCACTCCGAAAGCCGCCTGAAATTCCCGGAATACCGCGCACCAGGCTCTGATAAGTGGCAACAGATTAGCTGGGATGAGGCATTTGACCGCATCGCTAAGCTGATGAAAGAAGACCGCGACGCAAACTACGTTGCACAAAACGCCGAAGGCGTAACCGTTAACCGCTGGCTTTCCACCGGGATGCTGTGTGCTTCCGCTTCCAGTAACGAAACCGGCTATTTAACGCAAAAATTCTCCCGCGCGCTCGGTATGCTCGCGGTCGACAACCAGGCACGCGTCTGACACGGACCAACGGTAGCAAGTCTTGCTCCAACATTTGGTCGCGGTGCGATGACCAACCACTGGGTCGACATTAAAAACGCCAACCTCGTTGTGGTGATGGGCGGTAACGCCGCTGAAGCTCACCCGGTCGGGTTCCGCTGGGCGATGGAAGCCAAAATACACAACGGCGCGAAGCTGATTGTTATCGATCCTCGCTTTACGCGAACCGCAGCGGTAGCTGATTTCTATGCGCCGATTCGTTCCGGTACTGACATTGCCTTCTTGTCAGGCGTCTTGTTGTACCTGCTGAACAACGAAAAATTCAACCGCGAATACACTGAAGCCTATACCAACGCCAGCCTGATCGTGCGTGAGGATTACGGTTTCGAAGATGGCCTGTTCACTGGCTACGACGCGGACAAACGCAAGTATGACAAAACCAGCTGGAACTACGAGCTGGATGAAAAAGGCTTCGCCAAACGCGATGTCACCCTGCAACACCCGCGCTGCGTATGGAACCTGCTGAAACAGCACGTCTCCCGCTATACGCCGGACGTTGTAGAAAATATCTGCGGTACGCCAAAGGCTGACTTCCTGAAGGTCTGTGAGTACATCGCAGAAACCAGTGCCAAAGATAAAACCGCGTCGTTCCTGTACGCCCTTGGCTGGACACAACACTCCGTAGGTGCGCAGAACATCCGTACCATGGCGATGATCCAGTTGCTGCTTGGCAACATGGGGATGGCAGGCGGCGGCGTTAACGCCCTGCGCGGTCACTCCAACATTCAGGGGCTGACCGACTTAGGCCTGCTATCACAAAGCCTGCCGGGCTATATGACCCTGCCCAGCGAGAAACAAACTGACCTGCAAACCTACCTTGCCGCCAACACGCCAAAACCGTTGCTGGAAGGTCAGGTGAACTACTGGGGCAACTACCCGAAATTCTTCGTCTCAATGATGAAAGCCTTCTTTGGCGATAAAGCGACAGCGGAAAACAGCTGGGGCTTCGACTTGCTGCCGAAGTGGGATAAAGGGTACGACGTTCTGCAATACTTCGAGATGATGAACCAGGGCAAAGTGAATGGCTATATCTGCCAGGGCTTTAACCCGGTAGCGTCATTCCCGAATAAAAACAAGGTTGTGGCTTCACTGTCCAAACTGAAATTCCTGGTCACCATCGACCCGCTCAATACCGAAACGTCTACCTTCTGGCAGAACCACGGTGAGTCGAACGATGTGGACCCGGCGAAAATCCAGACCGAAGTATTCCGTCTGCCGTCCACCTGCTTCGCCGAGGAGAACGGTTCTATCGTCAACTCCGGTCGTTGGTTGCAGTGGCACTGGAAAGGCGCGGACGCCCCGGGGATTGCCGTTACCGATGGTGAAATCCTCGCCGGTATCTTCCTGCGCATGCGCAAGATGTATGCCGAGCAGGGTGGCGCGAACCCGGAACAGGTGCTGAGCATGACCTGGAACTACTCCACACCACACGAACCGGCTTCGGAAGAAGTGGCGATGGAGAGCAACGGTAAAGCGCTGGCCGATATTACCGACCCGGCAACGGGCGCGGTTATCGTCAAGAAAGGCCAACAGCTTAGTTCGTTCGCCCAACTGCGTGACGACGGCACGACCTCCAGCGGCTGTTGGATTTTTGCCGGTAGCTGGACGCCGGAAGGCAACCAGATGGCACGTCGCGATAACGCCGACCCATCAGGCCTTGGCAACACGCTGGGCTGGGCATGGGCGTGGCCGCTCAACCGACGCATTCTGTATAACCGCGCCTCCGCTGACCCGCAGGGGAATCCGTGGGATCCAAAACGTCAGATCCTGAAATGGGATGGGGCGAAATGGAGCGGGATGGATATTCCGGACTACAGCGCCGCCGCACCGGGCAGTAACGTTGGGCCGTTCATCATGCAGCCGGAAGGGATGGGACGTCTGTTTGCTATCGATAAGATGGCGGAAGGTCCGTTCCCGGAACACTACGAGCCGTTTGAAACGCCGCTGGGGACTAACCCGCTGCACCCGAACGTTATCTCAAACCCTGCCGCGCGTATCTTCAAAGATGACGCGGAAGCGCTGGGTAAAGCGGATAAATTCCCGTACGTCGGTACGACCTACCGTCTGACCGAGCACTTCCACTACTGGACCAAGCATGCGCTGCTCAATGCCATCGCACAGCCAGAACAGTTTGTGGAAATCGGCGAGAAGCTGGCGAATAAGCTCGGCATCTCTCATGGCGATACCGTCAAAGTCTCCTCTAACCGCGGCTACATTAAAGCCAAAGCAGTGGTGACCAAACGTATTCGCACGCTGAAGGCCAACGGTAAGGATATCGATACCATCGGTATTCCGATTCACTGGGGCTACGAAGGTGTGGCGAAAAAAGGCTTTATCGCTAACACGTTAACGCCATTCGTCGGTGATGCGAACACGCAGACGCCGGAATTTAAGTCCTTCCTCGTGAACGTGGAAAAGGTGTAACGGAGACGACCTATGGCTTATCAATCGCAAGACATCATTCGTCGTTCCGCCACTAACGGTTTCACCCCCGCGCCTCAGGCGCGGGACCATCAGGAAGAGGTGGCGAAGCTTATCGACGTCACCACCTGTATCGGCTGTAAAGCGTGTCAGGTGGCGTGTTCTGAATGGAACGACATCCGTGATGAAGTGGGCAACAACGTTGGGGTGTACGACAACCCGGCTGATTTGACCGCCAAATCCTGGACGGTGATGCGCTTCTCGGAAGTGGAACAAAACGACAAACTGGAGTGGCTTATCCGCAAGGATGGCTGTATGCACTGCGCCGATCCGGGCTGCCTGAAGGCGTGTCCGGCTGAAGGCGCAATCATTCAGTATGCCAACGGTATCGTCGACTTCCAGTCCGAGCAGTGCATCGGCTGTGGCTACTGCATCGCGGGCTGCCCGTTCGACGTACCGCGCCTCAATCCGGAAGACAACCGCGTCTACAAATGTACGCTGTGCGTTGACCGTGTTGTGGTCGGGCAAGAACCGGCCTGCGTGAAGACCTGCCCAACAGGCGCCATTCATTTCGGCACCAAAGAGTCGATGAAAACGCTGGCTGGCGAGCGTGTGGCGGAGCTGAAAACGCGTGGTTACGAAAACGCGGGTCTGTACGATCCAGCAGGCGTTGGCGGTACTCACGTCATGTACGTATTGCACCATGCTGACAAGCCGAATCTGTACCACGGCCTGCCGGAGAACCCGGAAATCAGCGCCACCGTGAAATTCTGGAAAGGCATCTGGAAACCTCTCGCAGCCGTCGGCTTTGCAGCGACATTTGCGGCCAGTATCTTCCATTACGTCGGTGTAGGCCCGAACCGCGCGGAAGAGGAAGAAGACAACCTGCATGAAGAAAAAGACGAGGTGCGCAAATGAAACGACGTGACACCATCGTGCGCTACACGGCGCCGGAACGCATCAACCACTGGGTAACCGCCTTCTGCTTCATTCTGGCGGCAGTGAGCGGGATGGGCTTTCTCTTCCCGTCTTTTAACTGGCTGATGCACATCATGGGCACCCCGCAACTGGCGCGAATTGTGCACCCGTTTGTCGGCGTGATCATGTTTGCCTCGTTTATCATCATGTTTTTCCGTTACTGGCACCACAATCTAATCAATCGGGATGATATCTTTTGGGCGAAGAATATTCGTAAGATTGTCGTCAACGAGGAAGTAGGTGACACGGGACGTTATAACTTCGGCCAGAAATGCGTATTCTGGGCGGCGATTATCTTCCTGGTCCTGTTGCTGGTGAGCGGAGTGGTCATCTGGCGTCCGTATTTTGCACCTGCTTTCTCAATCCCGGTGATCCGATTCGCGTTAATGCTGCATTCATTTGCCGCAGTAGCGTTAATTGTGGTTATCATGGTGCACATTTACGCCGCCCTTTGGGTGAAAGGCACCATTACCGCGATGGTGGAAGGATGGGTTACCAGTTCATGGGCGAAGAAACATCACCCGCGCTGGTACCGTGAAGTCCGCCAGAAACAGGAAAAGTCATCTGAATGAGTATTCGCATAATCCCGCAAGATGAGCTGGAGAAGAGCGAGAAACGCACGGCGGATATGATTCCGCCGTTATTATTCCCCAGACTCAAAAATTTGTATAACCGCCGCGCTGAGCGCCTGCGCGAGCTGGCCGAGAACAACCCGCTGGGCGATTACCTGCGCTTTGCCGCGCTGATCGCCCACGCGCAGGAAGTGGTGCTGTACGACCATCCGCTGCAGATGGATCTGACCGCGCGCATCAAAGAAGCGAACGATCAGGGCAAACCGCCGCTGGATATCCACGTCCTGCCACGCGACAAGCACTGGCAAAAGCTGCTGCAGTCGTTGATTGCTGAGCTGAAGCCAGAGATGAGCGGTCCGGCGCTCGCCGTGATCGAGAATCTGGAAAAAGCCTCAGAGCAGGAACTGGAGCTGATGGCCAGCGCGCTGTTTGCCTCTGATTTTTCCTCCGTCAGCAGCGACAAAGCACCGTTCATTTGGGCTGCCCTGTCGCTCTACTGGGCGCAGATGGCAAGCCTGATCCCCGGCAAAGCCCGTGCGGAATACGGTGAACAGCGTCAGTACTGCCCGGTGTGTGGTTCAATGCCGGTCTCCAGCATGGTGCAAATCGGTACCACCCAGGGTCTGCGTTATCTGCACTGCAACCTGTGCGAAACCGAGTGGCACGTGGTGCGCGTGAAGTGCAGCAACTGCGAGCAGAGCCGTGATTTGAACTACTGGTCACTGGATAACGAACAGGCGGCAATCAAAGCTGAAAGCTGCGGCGACTGCGGGACTTACCTGAAGATTCTCTATCAGGAAAAAGACCCGAAAGTCGAAGCCGTGGCCGACGATCTCGCTTCACTGATGCTGGACGCGCACATGGAGCAAGAGGGCTTTGCCCGCAGCTCCATCAACCCGTTCCTGTTCCCGGGTGAAGGGGAGTAAGTTCTTCGCACTACCGGGCGGCGTAAGTCGCCCGGGTTATAATGTATACGGTGTGACCACACCGGGTAGGCCTGCAAAATCCTTAGTATTTCGCGTAACCAGCGTAAGACGATGAATCTGTGCTGTTGCCAAAATAATGGCATCCGGCAATTTCATCCCATATTCCTGTCTGATACTCACGCTTCGTTCAGCAATATCCTGTGAAACGCCGATCACGTTAAAAGCACCTAGCGCAACACGAGTACGGGCTTCCTGATGGTATTTTTTTGCACCCACCATCACCTCCATCCATGTAATGAGGCTGATTGCATTCTGCGGCGGCCATGTTTCTATCGCTTGCTTTGCTTCACTCCGTCCACTAAACAGGTCGATGAGGATGTTGGTGTCAAAAAGTGCGGATCCTTTGACCATTACCATTCCTCACGAAGTTTGCGTTGGTACTCAACGCCATCTTCCTCACAGCCTTGCCACAGCCCAAGAGCACGTGAAATTGTGGTTTCAGCCTGATCCTGCCTCTCAAGATACTGTTCAACGGCCTCCCGCAAAAGTTCTGCTCGCGGCAGGTTGCGCTGCACCTTGAGATCATCAAGACGTTTAATCACTTCATCTGATAAATCGAGTAAAATTCTGCCCATATCCATCCCAGCCATCATACTCATATATACCTCCAGTATATCATCAGCGATTAATTTCCACACAACATACACCTGAAAAATGCGAGAAAATAGCCTCCACGCGAACGATTTTTACTTTTGCGAGCCGCTTTCCAGAATCATACCCCCCCTATTTTTCCCATTTTCATTCTTAGTAATCCAGGTTATAAACCTGTATATCCATACAGATAAAGGGAAGTGAAAATGGCACTGGAAAGTGGGATTGCACAGTTGGTTGAGGCATTTATCGCGGCGGGACGCCCTTCTTCCCGTGAGCAGAATATTGATGACCGGAGAGCGGCCTATATTGCCAGTACAGCGCTGGCCGGAGAAACTGAAACCCGCGTACAGGTTGAAGATATTGAACTCGATGCCATGGCATTTCGCGTTATTTCGCCGCGGGGCAGCACGGGAAATCTCCCCTGCGTTATCTATTATCACGGCGGCTGCTTTGTCAGCGGTGGATTTGCCACACATGATAACCAGCTAAGGCAACTCGCCTGGTACAGCGGTTGTCGGGTCATTGCGGTACAGTATCGCCTCGCACCAGAGCATACCTTCCCGGCAGCACATAACGATGCTGAAACCGGGGCCAACATTATCTGGAAGTATGCCCAGAAACTGGGAGTAGACCGGGACAAAATTACGCTTGCTGGCGACAGCGCAGGTGGACACCTGGCGCTGGTCACCGCACTACGCCTGAAAGCTACCAGGCAATGGCAACCTACGCAGCTTATGCTGATCTACCCAATGCTGGACGCAACCGCCAGCTTTGCGAGCTATGACCATAATGGACGGGATTACATTATCACTCGCGACACACTGCTTTCGGGCTACGAAATGTATATGCCGAAAACCGATCCATTACATCCCGAAGTCAGCCCACTCTGGCGCAAAGACTTCAACGGTTTACCGCCCACGCACATCATTACTGCTGAATTTGACCCACTGTGCGATGAAGGAGAGGCTCTGTTTCACCAGCTCCAGAAGCAAGGTGTGGACTGCACCTGTCAGCGCTATCCCGGCGTTATCCACGGATTTTTTCAGTTAGGAGGCGTAAGCCAGACAGCGCGAAACGCAATGCGCGACGTGGCCTGGCGTGTTAAAAGCCCATCAGCGGAGATAATTTCTTAATATTCAATGTTGTTTTCAACTTGAAAACATGATGGCATTGCGTTAGATTGTTTTCAGGTTGAAAACTATGTAATGGAACTACATCGTGCATGTTATCAGCCGAAAACCATTCAATGAGGGTATGCTCATGTATCCAAACCATGGGCTTGCTCTCTCTGAGTTGCTGAATGTTTTGGAGAAAAAAACATTCTATCACCCTGAAGAGATGAAACAGTATATTCCTTCTCTTGATAATTTTAAGTACAGGAATAAATGGTGGGTAATTGATGTTTCTGGTAACAACCTGAGACTCATTGCCTACATAGATTTCAGGTTACATAAGGTATTTGTGAAGCATATCGTTCTCCACGCCGAATATGACAAACTGACAGAATATTATCGGGGCCATAAAGAATGAGATCTCATCGTCATATGGACGCAGCCAGCGCAAAAAAGATCGTTGATACCTTCAGTTGTGCTGTAAAAACGATCCCTCTTTTGGGGGAAGAACGCAATGAAACGGAGTATCGAAGGGCACTAGCGCTAGTAGAGTTTCTGGTTGACCACGACGATCTTGAAAACCCACTATTTGAATTACTTAGTGCCCGAATCAGTGAATACGAAAAACATGCACCAGAATTCAGAGCGCTCAATCAACACCTGAAACAAATTCCCCCTGGCGTTTCCGTATTGCGTACGCTCATGGATCAGTACGGATTAAAAGCCACCGACCTCGCCAACGAACTTGGTTCTAAATCGAACGTCAGCAACATCCTAAATGGCCGTAGAGCACTGACTGTAAGCCATATTAAAGCGCTTGCAGAACGCTTTAAACTTCCGGCAGATGCATTTATCGAGTAGAGGGTATCCCCCTACTCTTCCTCGTTACCGCCTTCTTCATATGCGCCAAACGGTTTCGCAGGTAGCACAATGTAAGTACCTTCAAACACGACGCCCGCCGTGTCATCGCCAAATACCCCGACCTGCATCTGCACGCGCGCCTTGCGGCCTCTTGCCAGACGATCAAGGTCACCGCTCAGCGAGCCCAGATCGGCAATAGCAGTTGGTTTCCCGGTGATTGGCCTGCTGTATCGGATATGCGCGTCGGCGAGGATAATCGTTCCCCCCAGATGACGCTCACGCAGCATCAGCCAGATAAGTCCCCAGCCCGTTAGCGTCGCCAGTGAAAACAGGCTTCCGGCAAACAGCGTGTGGTGCGGATTCTGATTGCCCGTCTCGGGCATCGTGGTAATAAATTTCTGCCCGGTGTACTGCTGAATACGCACGCCCATTTTCTCACTCAATGGAATATGTTCGTACCAGGCTTGCTGTAGCTGTCCGCACCAGTCACCGCGATGGAGAATATCGTCCAGCGTCGCAATGGGCTTAATCATCAAAAAGTGGCGCACCGGCGTGGTTTGCGGTGTGGTGATTTCCCCCTGGCTCACAAAACCGAGCTTGGCGAAAAATTCGACCGCATCTTCACGGGCGCTACAGGTGACGCGCTTTACCCCTTCCTGACGTGCCACAGACTCCAGAGTCATCGCCATCAGCGTGCCCAACCCTTTCTCTTGCACGGAGGGATCTACGGCCATAAAACGTATGGAGGCTTCGTTATCCGCATTGATATACAAACGCCCTACCGCAACCAGATTCCCCTCTTCGTCCACCACCATCTGGTGATGCGCCATCGCGTCCCAGGCATCCCGTTCGGAGCCTTTTGGCTGGTGCAATGGTTTACGCAGCATCTCCCAGCGAAACTGGTAGTAGCGCTCCAATTCTTCTTCTGTTTGTGGTACTCGAAGGTGATACATAGTTGTATTCTCTCTTGTTACCCGCGGCCATACCGGTAGCTGGTTCATACTTGTAACCAGAACGTCACGGGGCCATCATTAACCAGCGAAACCTGCATATCAGCAGCGAATCGCCCGGTTTGCGTATTCATTTCCTGTTGGCGGCAACGCTCAACAAAGTACTCATACAGCGCTTCTGCCCGCTCGGGTGCTGCGCCTTTCGAAAACCCCGGGCGCATGCCGCGTTCGGTATCTGCCGCCAGCGTAAACTGTGAAACCACCAGCACGCTGCCGCCTGACTGCTGCACGTTGAGGTTCATTTTGCCTTCGGCATCGCTAAAGATTCGATAGCCGAGTACGCGCTCGCACAGGCGGTTCGCTTTCTGTTCGTCATCATCCCTTTCGACACCTAACAGGACCAAAAGTCCTGGGCCAATTTCACCCGTCACCTCGCCCTCCACGGTGACGCTGGCACGGGTTACGCGCTGAATTAATGCAATCATGGTTGCTCTGCTTCTTCTTGTTCTGCGGCTTGTTTAAGTTTGCGGTATTCCCCGAGAGTGACAGTTATTTCCGCGCCTAGCAAGACGATACACCACGTCCAGTAAACCCAGACGAATAAAATGGGGATCACCGCCAGGACGCCGTAAATGAGCTGATAAGACGGGAACATCGTGATGTAGAGCGCAAATCCTTTCTTCCCGGCTTCGAACAACACGGCGGCCACAAAGGCACCAATAACCGCATCACGGTTGGGTACACGCGTAGTCGGTACGATGCTGTAAAGCAGCCAGAACGAGAGCCAGGAAAGCACCAGCGGGAAAATACGCAGGACGTTATCAATCACCGTGTTAAGATCGCTGGCCCAGCGCAATGACAACAGATAAGAGCTGATCGCCAGACTGGCTCCCGCCAGCAGCGGCCCCAGCGTTAAAATCATCCAGTAGACGGCGAAAGAGTAAACTTTGGGACGCGTGCGCCTGCTGCGCCAGATAGTATTCAGCGCGTTATCAATGGCATACATCAGCAATAATGCTGTGACAATCAGCCCGCATGCCCCGACTGCCGTCATTTTGTTCGAATTGGCGACAAACTGTTCGATATAACGTTGAATGACGTCTCCCGTCGCCGGGATAAAGTTTGCGAAAATAAAATGACGTAACTGGACACTGACGTCGGAAAACATCGGAAATGCGGCGAAAAGCGCAAATACGACGGCAATAAGCGGCACTAATGAGAGCAATGAAACGTAGGCAAGATTCCCTGCCAGCGTCGTCATGTTGTCCTCATCAATCCGCTGCCATAGTAGCTTCAACCAGTCTCGTACAGGACGCGTATGATGCCTGGCCTGTTGCCGAACATTTTTTAGCATAACAACGTCGCGAAATAGTCAGGAATCGTCTTTTTATCGACGACCTGGATACTGGTGATCCCTAACCGGTTAGCCCCTTCAATATTATCGGCGTTATCGTCAAAAAAGACCGCATCCTGCGCAGAAAAACCTTCAGACTGCAGGACGTGCTGGTAAATTCGCGCTTCCGGTTTACGCATGCCCAGGTCCTGGGAAAGATAAATATGGTCAGCAGCCTGACGGATCTCGGGGTATTCATCCGGCCAAAACGTGGTGTGCAGGCGGTTAGTATTTGATAACACAACGACACGATGCCCCTGCTCACGCAGCTTATGCATGATGTCGATAACCTCAGGGCGCAAGGCGACAAACACGGCCTGCCAGCCGTGAGAGAACTGCTCGTAACTTAGCGGCAGCGCCATCTCGTGACATAGCGCCTCGGCAAAGGCTTCATCCGTTATTTCGCCTCGCTCGTGCTGGTGAAAAGCCTCCCCCATGGTGAAACTTTGCTTTAGCGAAGCCAACGGTACACGACTTAGATCGCTCCATGTGCCCAACACGCGGTTGAAGTCGATATCGACAATCACATTACCCAAATCAAAGATATAGAGCATGCCCTTCTCCTTATTCGCCGTGGATGAATAACTGTAGCGGGAAAGGAGAAGTTTGACTATGCGAGAGTGATGGCGGCGAAGTTATCGGGCCATCATTGGGAAGAATTACACGGCCAGAGCATCATCCTGTGAAGGACTCACCTGCACAATTTCTACCTGCTGTGACTGGAGTAAATTGTGCAATGCCGGACCTGGGTATTCATCAGTAAACAGCGCAGTCACCTGAGACACGTTACCAATTTCTACCGCGGCAGAAGCCGTATATTTCGTATGATCCGCTGCCAGCAGAATGTGTCTTGAATGGGACATCATCGTTTTCACTACGCTGGCCTCGTTAACATCAAACTCCAGCAGCGCGCCGTCACTTTCAATCGCGCCAACGCTGGTAACCAGGTAGTCGGCCCGAAAATCAGCGACAAATGCCGAGGCAGAAGGACCAATGATGCCGCTGTTGTGCGGGCGTAACGTTCCCCCCGGCACCATGACTTCAAAACGCGGATTGTTATACAGAATATGCGCCACGCGCAGGCTGTTGGTGATGATGCGCAAATGGTTATGGTTTAACAGCGCGCGGGCCACCTGCTCCACGGTGGTGCCTATGGTAATAAACACCGTCGAACCGTCAGGAATATAGTCAGCCACCGCCTCCGCGATGGCTTTCTTCTCTTCCGTCCACGAGACTTCACGCTGCTCAAACGCCGTATTCACCACGCTGGAGGCTCTGCCCGCCCCACCATGATGACGCGTAATTAATCCCTGCTCGCTGAGTTTACGAATATCACGACGCACGGTCTGCGTGGACACGTCCAGCAGGCTGGCCAGCTCGTCGATATTCATATAACCGCGCTCGCTAATCAGCATCAACAGCTGATCGTGCCGCGGGTTACCGGTCAGTTCGGTAAGACTCATGAAATTTCCTCGAAAAACCATTGCCCTGGCATTTTATACAAAAAGTGACAGAAAAGATCGGGTTTGATCACAGTCAGGGATTCCAGCCCTTCCTCCCGGACGCGTGCATTTTAGCGCAGCAACCCCACTGGCGAACCTGACCGCGTCTTCCGGGGCATCACCACCCGCCAGGCTGAATGCAAGCGCACCGTGGAAAACATCCCCAGCTCCCGTAGTATCCACAACATCGACTTTAAATCCAGATTGATGCTGCAACGTATTATTTTTTATCCAGTCACAGCCCTCACTGCCACGCGTCACATAAACATGACCATTTGTGAGCGTTTGCGATTTTTTTAGTCCAACGACAGGATCGGTTATCCCGGTTAAACGCGCCAGACCCGGTTCAGAGAACGCCGCATGATCGCTCAACGCCACCAGCTCACTGATATCTTGTGGCGTGACGTCACCATCCAGTACCGTCATCACTCCCGCCCGACGCGCCAGCATGAACGCCTGCCTGGCGCCTTCGTGCCAGCGAACATCCGCCAGAACCACATCCCACTGCGAAAAATCGATCTCGTTGAGCCAGTCAGCGTCATGCAGTAAGTCCGGGCTGGGGTAGTTAACGATAATACGCTCCCCTTGCGCATCCACCATAATCGCCGATTGTGAAGACTTTGCCCCCGTATAGCGCCGGGTGTAGCGGGTGTTTACCCCCAGGGATTCCAGCTCCGCCAGCAGGCTGTTTCCGGTGTCGTCATCGCCCACACGGCCAATAAAGTCCACCTGCGCGCCCAGCTTCGCTGCAGCCACTGCGGCCGTTGCAGCAGGCCCGCCGCCCACTTCGGTATAGCGCTTCGCCACATATTTACCTCCTTCAGTCGGTAAACCTTCTACGTAATAGATGCGATCCATCACGGTAATACCCACACAAGCAACATGAATCATGGTCATTCCTTAGGCGTTTCAAGATGGGATCATTTTAATTTCACAAAATGTTTAAAAAGTGACGGCTGTCAATTTTTTGACCATAAATTACAAATACGATCAAAAACAGACAAAAACAAACGACCTTAAATGACAAAAAATGACATCCACGTCTCAGGAGAACGTTATGGCAGTTATAGCATTTATCGGATTAGGTCAGATGGGTTCACCCATGGCGAGCAACTTGCTGAAGCAGGGTCATCAACTCAGCGTCTTTGACGTTAACCCGGATGCCGTTCAGCGCCTGGTGGAAAAAGGAGCCCAACCTGCCAACAGCCCGGCTCAGGCAGCAAAAGGGGCAGAATTTGTTATCACAATGCTGCCAAACGGCGATCTGGTGCGCAGCGTACTGTTCGGCGAGCAGGGTATCTGTGAAAGCCTTTCCCCACAGGCATTAGTGATTGATATGTCGACTATTCACCCACTGCAAACCGACAAACTGATCGCCGATATGCGTGCCAAAGGCTTCGACATGATGGATTGCCCGGTTGGACGTACCTCCGATCACGCTATCGCGGGAACGCTGTTATTGCTGGCGGGTGGCACGGCGGAGCAGGTAGAACGCGCCACACCGGTTCTGATGGCGATGGGTAATGAATTGATCAACGCAGGCGGTCCCGGTATGGGCATTCGCGTCAAGCTCATCAATAACTACATGAGCATCGCGTTAAACGCCCTGTCTGCCGAAGCCGCCGTGTTGTGCGAAGCGCTCGGCCTCTCCTTCGATGTGGCCTTGCAAGTCATGAGCGGCACTCCCGCCGGGAAAGGCCACTTCACTACATCATGGCCGAACAAAGTGCTGAAAGGCGATCTTTCCCCGGCCTTCATGATCGATTTAGCTCACAAGGATCTTGGCATCGCGCTGGACGTTGCCAACCAACTACATGTGCCGATGCCGCTCGGTGCCGCATCCCGCGAAGTCTATAACCAGGCACGCACCGCTGGCCGTGGCCGGGAAGACTGGACGGCCATTCTTGAACAGGTTCGCGCATCCGCCGGGCTAAATAAACACACAGATAAGTAAGGACTGAACAATGACGAAGTACACCCTGAAAGATATTACCCGCGCTTCCGGCGGTTTTGCCATGCTGGCAGTCGATCAGCGCGAAGCCATGCGCTTAATGTTTGCCGCAGCGGGTGCAAAATCCCCGGTCAATGACAGCGTGCTGACCGATTTCAAAGTCAATGCGGCAAAGATCCTGTCCCCCTATGCCTCCGCCATTCTGGTCGATCAGCAGTTCTGCTACCGCCAGGTTGTAGAGCAAAACGCGGTAGCCAAAAGCTGCGCCATGATTGTGGCCGCTGATGAGTTTATTCCGGGTAACGGAATTCCGGTCGATAGCGTAGTGATTGATAAAAAAATCAACCCGCAGGCTGTGAAGCAAGATGGTGCCAAGGCTCTCAAACTGCTGGTGCTGTGGCGTAGCGATGAAGATGCCCAACAGCGTCTGGACATGGTGAAAGAATTCAATGAGCTATGCCATTCCAATGGGCTGCTGAGCATCATCGAGCCGGTTGTTCGCCCACCGCGTCGTGGCGATAAGTTCTGCCGTGAACAGGCCATCATCGATGCCGCGAAAGAGCTGGGCGATAGCGGTGCCGATCTCTACAAGGTCGAAATGCCGCTGTACGGCAAAGGAACCCAACAGGAATTGCTTAGCGCCTCTCAGCGCCTGAATGAAAACATCAACATGCCGTGGGTCATTCTCTCCTCTGGTGTGGATGAAAAACTGTTCCCACGCGCGGTCAGCGTAGCAATGACCGCAGGCGCATCCGGCTTCCTGGCCGGGCGTGCGGTCTGGTCATCCGTTGTGGGCCTGCCGGATACCGAACTGATGCTGCGTGATGTTTCCGCACCGAAGTTGCAGCGTCTGGGCGATATCGTCGACGAAATGATGGCCCGCCGCTAATAGAGGATCAAAGCATGAAATGGTTTAACACCCTAAGCCACAACCGCTGGCTGGAACAAGAAACCGATCGCATCTTTAACTTTGGTAAGAACGCAGCGGTGCCCACCGGGTTTGGTTGGTTAGGAAACAGTGGTCAGGTCAGAGCGGATATGGGAACACATCTGTGGATCACCGCCCGCATGCTGCACGTCTATTCCGTTGCCGCCTCCATGGGTCGCCCTGGTGCATATCAACTCGTCGACCACGGCATTAAGGCACTGAACGGCGCGCTACGCGACACACGCTATGGCGGTTGGTACGCCTGCGTCAATGACGAAGGCGTGATGGATGCCTCCAAACAGGGTTATCAGCATTTCTTCGTTTTACTTGGCGCGGCAAGCGCGGTCACTACCGGTCATCCACAGGCCAGAAAATTGCTGGATGATGCCATCGAGGTGATAGAGAAGTACTTCTGGAGCGAAGACGAACAAATGTGCCTGGAGTCCTGGGACGAAGCCTTCAGCCAGACAGAAGATTATCGCGGCGGCAACGCTAACATGCACGCGGTCGAGGCTTTCCTGATCGTGTATGACGTTACTCATGACCGTAAATGGCTCGATCGCGCACTGCGTATCGCTTCGGTGATTATTCACGACGTGGCCCGTAGCGGGGAGTACCGCGTCAACGAGCACTTCGATTCACAGTGGAATCCAATCCGCGATTACAACAAGGACAACCCAGCTCACCGTTTTCGCGCCTACGGTGGCACGCCGGGTCACTGGATCGAGTGGGGCCGCCTGATGCTGCATCTACATGCCGCGCTGGAAGCTCGCTTCGAAACGCCTCCTGCCTGGCTGCTGGAAGATGCAAAAGGACTTTTCCACGCCACTATCCGCGACGCCTGGGCACCGGACGGCGCAGACGGTTTTGTCTATTCGGTGGATTGGGACGGCACACCGATCGTTCGCGAAAGAGTGCGCTGGCCGATAGTCGAAGCGATGGGCACCGCCTACGCCCTGTACACCCTCACAGGCGACAGCCAGTACGAAGCCTGGTACCAGAAATGGTGGGATTACTGCATCACCTACCTGATGGATTACGAGACCGGTTCATGGTGGCAGGAGCTGGACACCGATAACAAGGTGACCACCAAAGTCTGGGACGGCAAGCAGGACATTTATCACCTGCTGCACTGCCTGGTGATCCCGCGTCTGCCGCTGGCTCCGGGCCTTGCTCCGGCTGTTGCCGCCGGTCTGCTGGATATCAACGCTAAATAAGTAACAAGGTGGGCTGCCATGCATAGCGGTGGAAAAACCATTCATCTTCAGGCCGGACACTATCAGGCGAAAATCGTCACGGTTGGCGCTGGGCTAGCGAAATTGACGCACCGTGGGCGTCATATCGTTATTCCCCACAAACCGGAAGAAATGCCGCTGGCACACTTAGGGAAAGTGTTAATCCCCTGGCCAAACCGCGTTGTAGACGGCAGCTATCACTATAACGGCAAGGATTACCAGCTTGCCGTTAACGACTCAGTTTCACATACCGCCATTCATGGGTTACTGGCCTGGCGGGACTGGCAGATTACCCAGCAGTCGGCATCGGAAGTGTCGCTGACGATTTTTCTGCCGCCTTCTTATGGTTATCCCTTTGCGCTGGTTTCAGAGGTGATTTACCGACTGGAGGCAACCCGTGGACTGCACGTTTTTATCCACACACAGAATGTGGGGGACGAAATCGCGCCGTATGGCGCGGGAGCACATCCCTACTTGACCTGCAATCTGCAACCCATTGATGACTGTGAATTAACACTCCCGGTGAGTGAAGAAACATGTGATGAACGATATTTCACCACGCCGCAACGCATTGCGCAGACCGCTATCGACCATACGTTCAGGACTCTGCCACCTGACGATGAGTGGGAAGTCAGGATGACCAGCCCATCGCAAAACATGTCCACTTTTTTACGCAGCCACCAGCCCTGGTTGCAAGTGTATACCGGCGAAAAATTAGCACGGCGTGGCCTGGCGGTTGAACCGATGACCTGCCCGCCAGACGCCTTTAACTCCGGAATTAGCCTGATTCATCTCGCGCCCGGAGAACAACATCAGATGCATTTTTTAATCGGCAGTGAATAACAGATTTCCGACAAATTACCGAATTACCCTATTTTTACGGAGACAATAATGAATTCGCTACAACGACGGTCAACCGCCTTAGAACTCACATCATTACCTGATGGATTTGCTTTAACGTACCACCAGCGCCTGATTTTACGCCACAGCACAGAAACGCCCTGCCTGTGGATCGGCGCTGGCGTTGCCGACATTGACATGTTTCGCGGCAACTTCAGCATTAAAGACAAGCTCAATGAGAAAATTGCCCTGACTGACGCCACGGTCAGCGAGTCGCCTGACGGCTGGCGGGTGCATTTCAGCCGCGGTGATACCATCAACGCCACGCTGCATATTTCCACCGATGAACAGGGTCGCCTGAAGCTGGATCTGCACAACGGCGATCTCAACCATAACCGCATTTGGCTGCGACTGGCCGCTAATCCAGACGATCATATCTACGGCTGCGGCGAACAGTTCTCTTACTTCGACTTACGCGGTAAACCTTTCCCGCTGTGGACCAGCGAACAGGGCGTGGGCCGTAATAAAAACAGCTATGTCACCTGGCAGGCAGATTGCAAAGAGAACGCCGGCGGCGACTACTACTGGACCTTCTTCCCGCAACCGACCTTCGTCAGCACGCAGAAGTACTACTGCCACGTTGATAACAGTTGCTATATGAATTTCGACTTCAGCGCGCCGGAGTATCACGAACTGGCGCTGTGGGAGGACAAAACCACCCTGCGTTTTGAATGCGCTGATACCTACATCTCTCTGCTGGAAAAATTGACTGCACTGTTAGGACGCCAGCCGGAGCTGCCGGACTGGATCTACGATGGCGTCACGCTCGGTATTCAGGGCGGTACTGAGGTTTGCCAGAGCAAACTGGACACCATGCGTAACGCAGGCGTGAAAGTAAACGGCATCTGGGCGCAGGACTGGTCTGGCATCCGTATGACCTCCTTTGGCAAGCGCGTGATGTGGAACTGGAAATGGAACAGCGACAATTATCCGCAGTTGGATAGCCGTATTAAGCAGTGGAAAGAAGAAGGCGTGCAGTTCCTCTCCTACATCAACCCGTATGTTGCCAGCGATAAAGATCTCTGTGCCGAAGCGGCCAAACACGGTTACCTGGCGAAAGATGCATCCGGCGGCGATTACCTCGTAGAGTTTGGCGAGTTTTACGGCGGCGTGGTCGATCTGACCAACCCGGAAGCCTACGACTGGTTCAAAGAGGTCATCAAGAAAAACATGATCGAACTGGGCTGTGGCGGCTGGATGGCAGATTTTGGCGAATACCTGCCGACAGATACGTATCTGCACAACGGCGTCAGCGCCGAGATCATGCACAACGCCTGGCCCGCACTGTGGGCGAAATGTAACTACGAAGCGCTACAGGAGACCGGCAAACTCGGCGAGATCCTGTTCTTTATGCGTGCGGGTTACACCGGTAGCCAGAAATACTCCACCATGATGTGGGCGGGCGATCAGAACGTGGACTGGAGCCTTGACGACGGTCTGGCTTCCGTCGTTCCTGCGGCGCTGTCGCTGGCGATGACCGGTCACGGTCTGCACCACAGCGATATCGGCGGCTACACCACCCTGTTTGACATGAAACGCAGCAAAGAACTGCTGCTGCGCTGGTGTGACTTCAGCGCCTTCACGCCGATGATGCGCACCCACGAAGGTAACCGCCCAGGCGATAACTGGCAGTTTGATGGTGATGCTGAAACCATCGCCCACTTTGCACGAATGACCACCGTGTTTACCACCCTGAAACCGTATCTCAAACAGGCCGTCGCGCAAAACAGCGCTACCGGTCTGCCGGTGATGCGCCCGCTGTTCCTGCATTACGAAGACGATGCGCGGACCTATACCCTGAAATATCAGTATCTGCTGGGACAAGATCTGCTGGTTGCGCCGGTTCACGAACAAGGCAAGTCCGACTGGACCCTGTATCTGCCGGAAGATAGCTGGATAAATGTCTGGACCGGGGAAACTTACCAGGGCGGTGAAATTACCGTGGATGCGCCTATTGGCAAGCCTCCGGTGTTTTATCGCGCGAAGAGTGAATGGGCGTCACTGTTTGCCACTTTACGCAACATCTAATACGGCTCGCCCGCGGGGAAACTCGCGGGCACATGGAGAATAATAATGAGTCAGACCTCTTCTAATCCGGCAACCCTACGCTTGCCGTTCAAAGAAAAACTCGCCTATGGGATGGGTGATTTAGGTTCCAATATCCTGCTGGACATAGGTACGCTCTATTTACTCAAGTTTTATACCGATGTTCTTGGTTTACCTGGAACTTATGGCGGTATCATTTTCCTTATCGCCAAGTTTTTTACCGCGTTTACCGATATGGGGACTGGGATTATGCTCGACTCGCGCCGCAAAATCGGCCCGAAAGGCAAATTCCGCCCGTTCGTTCTGTATGCCGCGTTTCCGGTGACGCTGCTGGCGATTGCGAACTTTGTCGGTACACCATTTGAAGTCACCGGTAAAACGGTGATGGCAACGGTACTGTTTATGCTGTACGGACTGTTCTTCAGTATGATGAACTGCTCTTACGGTGCGATGGTCCCCGCGATCACCAAAAACCCGGACGAACGCGCCTCGCTGGCTGCCTGGCGACAGGGCGGAGCCACTCTTGGCTTGCTGCTGTGCACCGTCGGCTTTGTTCCAGTAATGAACCTGATCGAAGGCAACTCTCAGTTGGGCTATATCTTCGCCGCCACCTTGTTCTCTCTGTTCGGCCTGCTGTTCATGTGGCTGTGCTATGCCGGGGTAAAAGAACGCTACGTAGAAGTGAAACCCGTTGATGCCGCGCAAAAACCGGGATTGCTGCAATCCTTCCGCGCCATCGCAGGTAACCGCCCGCTGTTTATTCTGTGCGTTGCCAACCTTTGCACACTTGGCGCGTTTAACGTCAAGCTGGCGATTCAGGTCTATTACACCCAGTACGTACTGAACGACCCGATCCTCCTTTCGTGGATGGGCTTTTTCAGCATGGGCTGTATCTTCATCGGTGTCTTCTTGATGCCGGGAATGGTCAGACGTTTCGGCAAGAAAAAGGTCTACATCGGCGGTTTGTTGATTTGGGTCGCGGGCGATCTGCTGAACTACTTCTTTGGCGGCGGTTCCGTCAGCTTTGTCGCTTTCTCGTGCCTGGCGTTCTTCGGCTCAGCATTCGTCAACAGCCTGAACTGGGCACTGGTCTCTGACACGGTGGAATATGGCGAATGGCGTACCGGCGTTCGTTCGGAAGGAACGGTATACACCGGCTTCACTTTCTTTCGTAAAGTGTCACAAGCGCTGGCGGGATTCTTCCCCGGCTGGATGCTAACGCAAATCGGCTATGTCCCCAACGTGGTGCAATCTGCCAGTACGGTCGAAGGATTGCGTCAGCTGATCTTTATTTATCCCTGCGCGTTGGCGGTGATCACCATTGTAGCTATGGGCTGTTTCTACAACCTTAACGAGAAGATGTATGTCCGTATCGTTGAAGAGATAGAAGCGCGTAAACAAACCGTTTGATAATAATAATGAATAGCGCTCTACGGGGCGCTATTGAGGAGCGATTATGTCTTTTCATGATCCGCTAACGCTAAAACTGAGCCTGCGTGAAAAATTCGCCTACGGAGTGGGTGACTTCGGCTCAAATTTGATGCTGTGTATCGGCACGCTGTATCTGCTTAAATTTTATACCGATGAACTAGGGATGCCGGCCTGGTACGGTGGGATTATCTTTTTAGTAGCGAAGTTCTTCACCGCCTTCACCGATATTCTGACCGGCGTGTTGCTGGACTCAAGGCGTAATATTGGCGCAAAGGGGAAATTCAGACCCTTTATTTTGTATGCGTCATTTCCTGTCGCCGTCGTCGCCAGCGCGCAGTTTTTAGCGACAGGCTTTACGCTAACGGTGAAAACGGGGCTGGCAACGGTGTTGTTCATGCTGTTCGGCCTGTTCTATAGCCTGATGAACTGTTCCTACGGCGCGATGGTGCCTGCAATTACTAAAAATCCACATGAACGCGCTCAGCTCGCCGCCTGGCGTCAGGGCGGCGCTACCGTAGGCCTGTTACTGTGTACCGTTGGCTTTATGCCGATTCAGGCGCTATTTGTCAGTTCGCCTTCGCTGGGGTATCTGATTGCCGCACTGATCTTCTCCGTCTGCGGATTGTTCAGTATGTGGTGGTGCTTTAGCGGTGTGAAGGAACGCTATATCGAAATCGTACCGGATCACCATAAACCCAGTATTCTCAAATCGTTCTGCGCCATTTTCCGTAACCCTCCGCTGCTGGTGCTGTGTGTCGCCAACCTGTGCACGCTGGCAGCATTCAACATTAAGCTGGCGATTCAGGTGTATTACACCCAGTACGTGCTCAACGATATACATCTGCTGTCGTGGATGGGTTTCTTCAGCATGGGGTGCATTCTGCTTGGGGTACTGCTGGTTCCCACAGCTGTAAAACGCTTCGGTAAAAAACAGGTTTACCTCGGCGGTCTGGCGCTATGGGCAATCGGCGATGTGCTGAACTTTTTCTGGGGCAGCACGTCATTTTTATTCGTGATGTTTTCTTGCATGGCCTTCTTCGGAACCGCTTTTGTTAACAGCCTGAACTGGGCGCTGGTTCCGGATACGGTCGATTATGGCGAATGGAAGACGGGGATCCGTGCGGAAGGCTCGGTATATACGGGTTATACCTTTTCGCGCAAAATTTCCGCGGCGCTCGCAGGCTTCCTGCCGGGTATTATGCTGACGCAAATCGGTTATATCCCCAACATTGCCCAGAGCGATGCAACCTTGCTTGGTTTGCGTCAACTCATTTTTCTCTGGCCTTGCGGACTTGCAATTATTGCAGCACTCACAATGGGCTTCTTTTATAAACTCAACGAAACACGTTTTGCTTTTATTATTGAGGAAATCAGCCAACGGAAGAAAAACAACATCCAACCGGACCCGGTTACCAATAAAAAGAATACCTCTGCTGTAAACGTATAAAAATAATAGCCGCCTATTCCATCTCAAGGGATGGCGGCCTCCCTACGCTTAAAAAATGGATTTATCATGAAAAAATTAACGACAATAATTTTCTTATCCTCTGTGGTATCAACCTCTGCTTTCGCTGGAGCCTATGTAGAAAACCGCGAAGCATATAACCTGGCGTCAGATCAAATAGAGGTCATGATGCGCGTCGGCTATAACTCTGATATGGGCGCAGGTATCATGCTCACCAATACCTACACGATGCAACGCAAGGATGAGCTAAAACACGGCTATAACGAAATAGAGGGCTGGTATCCGTTATTTAAACCGACAGATAAATTAACAATCCAACCTGGCGGGCTAATAAACGATAAGAGTATTGGTTCTGGCGGTGCTGTTTATCTGGATGTTAACTATAAATTTACACCATGGTTTAATCTTACCGTGCGTAATCGATATAACCATAATAACTACAGTTCAACCGACCTGAACGGCGACCTGGATAATAATGATACCTATGAAATAGGTAACTACTGGAACTTTGCCATTACCGATAAATTTTCCTATACCTTTGAACCGCACTATTTTATGCGAGTCAATGACTTCAATAGCAGCAACGGAAAAGATCATCACTGGGAAATTACCAATACCTTTAAATATCGGCTCAATGAACACTGGTTGCCCTACCTGGAATTACGCTGGTTAGATCGCAATGTTGAACCCTATCATCGCGAACAAAACCAGATTCGTGTTGGGGCAAAGTATTTCTTCTGATGCTGCTGATGATAAAAAAAGCCGCTGATAATCAGCGGCTTTTTTGTGCTTACCTGAGAAAGAGCGTTAATTACTCTTCTTTCGCGCCACGCATTGCACGGCGACGATCGTTTTCAGTCAGGTGACGCTTACGAATACGGATAGAGGTTGGGGTAACTTCTACCAGTTCGTCGTCATCGATGAATTCCAGAGCCTGCTCCAGAGTCATCTTAACCGGCGGAACCAGAACCGTTGCTTCGTCAGTACCGGACGCACGCATGTTGGTCAGTTTCTTACCGGTCAGGCAGTTTACAGTCAGGTCGTTAGAGCGGCTGTGAATACCGATGATCTGGCCTTCGTAAACTTCAGCACCGTGACCCAGGAACAGCTTACCGCGGTCCTGCAGGCTGAACAGTGCGAACGCAACTGCTTTACCCTGGCCGTTGGAGATCAGTACGCCGTTCTGACGCTGACCCACATCACCCGCACGAACATCGTCGTAGTGGCTGAAGGTGGAGTACAGCAGACCGGTACCGGAAGTCATGGTCATGAATTCTGAACGGAAGCCGATCAGACCACGGCTTGGGATCACGTAGTCAAGACGTACGCGGCCTTTGCCATCTGGATTCATGTTTTTCAGGTCGCCTTTACGCTCACCCAGAGCCTGCATGACAGAACCCTGATGCTGCTCTTCGACGTCCAGCGTTACGTTTTCGAACGGCTCTTGTTTACGGCCATCGATTTCGCGGAAGATAACTTTCGGACGGGAAACCGCCATTTCGAAACCTTCACGACGCATGTTTTCAATCAGAACAGACAGGTGCAGCTCACCACGACCGGATACACGGAACGCATCCGCATCTTCGGTTTCTTCAACGCGCAGCGCAACGTTGTGCACCAGCTCTTTGTTCAGGCGGTCAAGGATCTGACGAGAGGTAACATATTTACCTTCTTTACCACAGAACGGAGAGGTGTTTACGCAGAAGAACATGGTTACGGTCGGTTCATCAACGGACAGAGCCGGCAGCGCTTCGACGTTCTGCGGATCGCAGATGGTGTCGGAGATGTTCAGTTCACCCAGACCGGTGATCGCGATGATATCGCCGGCTTCAGCAATATCGCTCTCGATACGTTCCAGACCCAGATGAGTCAGAACTTTACCGACTTTACCGTTACGGGTTTTGCCTTCGCTATCAATGATAGTGATCTGCTGGTTCGGTTTAACTTTACCGCGTTTAATGCGGCCGATGCCGATTACGCCAACGTAGTTGTTGTAGTCCAGCTGAGAGATTTGCATCTGCAGCGGGCCATCAAGGTCTACGTTCGGAGCCGGTACACGATCAACAATAGTCTGATACAGCGGAGTCATGTCTTCAGCCATATCTTCGTGATCCAGACCTGCGATACCGTTCAGCGCGGAAGCGTAAACGATCGGGAAGTCCAGCTGTTCGTCGGTAGCGTCGAGGTTAACGAACAGGTCGAATACCTGATCAACAACCCAGTCAGGACGCGCGCCAGGACGGTCAACTTTGTTGATAACAACAATTGGCTTCAGGCCATGGGCAAAGGCTTTTTTGGTCACGAAGCGCGTCTGCGGCATCGGACCATCCATTGCATCCACCACCAGCAGCACGGAGTCGACCATGGACATTACACGTTCAACTTCACCACCGAAGTCGGCGTGCCCCGGGGTATCAACGATGTTGATACGGTAGTCATTCCATTTGATAGCGGTGTTTTTAGCGAGGATGGTAATCCCACGCTCTTTCTCCAAATCGTTGGAGTCCATCACGCGCTCTTGGGTTTCAGCACGTGCATCGAACGTACCGGATTGTTGGAGCAGCTTGTCTACCAGGGTCGTTTTACCATGGTCTACGTGCGCGATGATGGCGATGTTACGCAAATTTTCGATCACAACTTTGCCTCAGGCATTTTAGAAATAGCGCGTTATTGTACACGGATTAATCGCAGTACAAAACAGGATCACAAACATCCTCCGCAAACAAGTATTGCAGAGTTTCTTTGTGATCACATTCACGGAGCGTTAAAAGGGGTAATCTGACATGCTTTGCACCAATATGGTGCTTAATGTTCACATTAAAGCACTATAATGGTGCAATACAACCTTCATGGTGCAGCCCCTTTGCACGATAGTGCGCATGATAACGCCTTTTAGGGGCAATTTAAAAGTTGGCACAGATTTCGCTTTATATTTTTTACGGCGACACGGCCAATTTTTGCAGAATTGAAGACTTCGTTACCACGACGACCATGACCAATCCGGGAGAGTAAGTATGTCCGCTGAACACGTTTTGACGATGCTGAACGAACACGAAGTGAAGTTTGTTGATTTACGCTTCACTGATACCAAAGGTAAAGAACAGCACGTCACTATTCCTGCTCATCAGGTAAATGCCGAATTCTTTGAAGAAGGCAAAATGTTTGACGGCTCCTCAATCGGTGGCTGGAAAGGCATTAACGAATCAGACATGGTTCTGATGCCAGATGCGTCTACTGCACTCATCGACCCGTTCTATGAAGAGTCTACCCTGATCATCCGTTGCGATATCCTGGAACCCGGTACGCTGCAGGGCTATGACCGCGACCCGCGCTCCATCGCAAAACGCGCTGAAGAGTATCTGCGTTCTACCGGCATCGCAGACACCGTTCTGTTCGGGCCAGAGCCAGAGTTCTTCCTGTTTGACGACATCCGCTTCGGCGCATCTATCTCCGGTTCTCACGTGGCTATCGATGACATCGAAGGCGCATGGAACTCCTCCACCAAATACGAAGGTGGTAACAAAGGTCACCGTCCTGGCGTGAAAGGCGGTTACTTCCCGGTTCCTCCGGTAGATTCTTCTCAGGACATCCGTTCTACCATGTGTCTGATCATGGAAGAAATGGGCCTGGTTGTTGAAGCGCATCACCACGAAGTGGCGACCGCTGGCCAGAACGAAATCGCGACCCGCTTTAACACCATGACCAAAAAAGCGGACGAAATTCAGATCTACAAATACGTTGTGCACAACGTTGCGCACCGTTTCGGTAAAACCGCGACCTTTATGCCAAAACCGATGTTCGGTGATAACGGCTCCGGTATGCACTGCCACATGTCCCTGTCCAAGAACGGCGTAAACCTGTTCTCTGGCGACAAATATGCGGGTCTGTCTGAGCAGGCGCTGTTCTACATCGGCGGCGTAATCAAACACGCTAAAGCGATCAATGCCCTGGCTAACCCGACCACCAACTCCTACAAGCGTCTGGTCCCAGGCTACGAAGCGCCGGTAATGCTGGCTTACTCTGCCCGTAACCGTTCTGCTTCTATCCGTATTCCGGTTGTTGCTTCCCCGAAAGCGCGTCGTATTGAAGTGCGTTTCCCGGACCCGGCTGCTAACCCGTACCTGTGCTTCGCAGCGCTGCTGATGGCTGGTCTTGACGGTATCAAGAACAAGATCCACCCGGGCGAAGCCATGGACAAAAACCTGTATGACCTGCCGCCGGAAGAAGCGAAAGAGATCCCACAGGTTGCAGGTTCTCTGGAAGAAGCACTGAAAGAACTGGATCTGGACCGTGAGTTCCTGACTGCAGGCGGCGTGTTCACCAATGAAGCGATTGATGCGTACATTACGCTGCGTCGCGAAGAAGATGACCGTGTGCGTATGACTCCGCACCCGGTAGAGTTTGAGCTGTACTACAGCGTTTAATTTAACTTTTACACTCTCACATAAAAACGTGCAGAGAATGTAATAACCAATGGATTTCTTGCTACAGCAAGGCAGCAATTGAGTGAATCCCCGGGAGCTTACATAAGTAAGTGACTGGGGTGAGCGAAAGCAGCCAACACAGCTGTCGGGAGAAAGACGAAGGTTTTAGTTGCCGTGGAACTTTTAGCCCATCCCAGGATGGGCTTTTTTCTCCACTAACAACCTGCTTTTTCGCGCTTTTTTGATGTAAAAAGCTATAATGCACTAAATTGGTGCAATACTTTTCAGGAGACTGCTGAATGGCAACCGGCACGCTGCCCGATGCTGGGCAGATCCTCAATTCTTTAATCAACAGCATTTTGCTCGTCGACGATGAGCTGGCGGTACATTACGCCAACCCAGCGGCACAGCAGCTGCTCGCCCAAAGCTCCCGCAAACTGTTTGGGACACCGCTTCCCGATCTGTTGAGTTATTTCTCCTTAAACATCGGACTGATGCGAGAGAGCCTGGAAGCAGGCCAGGGCTTTACGGATAACGAAGTGACGCTGGTGATGGACAGCCACTCACATATCCTCTCAGTGACCGCTCAGAGGCTGCCTGATGGCCTTATCCTGCTGGAGATGGCGCCAATGGATAACCAGCGCCGTCTGAGTCAGGAGCAGCTCCAGCACGCCCAGCAGATTGCCGCCCGCGATCTGGTGCGCGGTCTGGCGCACGAAATCAAGAACCCTTTAGGTGGATTACGCGGCGCAGCGCAGCTACTCAGCAAAGCGCTTCCGGACCCGGCGCTGACCGAATATACCAAAGTCATTATTGAGCAGGCCGACCGCCTGCGTAATCTGGTCGACCGTCTGCTGGGACCACAACAGCCTGGCATGCATGTCACGGAAAGTATTCACAAGGTGGCGGAGCGCGTGGTGGCGCTGGTCTCAATGGAGCTCCCGGAAAACGTCACGCTGATTCGTGATTACGACCCGAGTCTGCCCGAATTACTGCACGACCCGGACCAGATCGAGCAGGTTCTGTTAAACATCGTGCGTAATGCTTTGCAGGCGCTGGGAGCGGAAGGCGGTGAGATCATTCTGCGTACCCGCACCGCGTTTCAGCTCACGCTGCACGGCGTACGTTATCGCCTGGCGGCACGGATTGATGTTGAGGACAACGGTCCGGGTATTCCCTCGCATTTGCAGGACACGCTGTTCTACCCAATGGTCAGCGGTCGCGAAGGCGGCACCGGGCTTGGATTATCCATCGCCCGCAATTTAATTGATCAACATTCCGGCAAAATTGAATTTACCAGTTGGCCGGGTCATACCGAGTTCTCGGTTTACCTGCCTATCAGGAAATAAGGTGACGTTTATGCAACGAGGAATAGTCTGGGTCGTTGATGACGATAGTTCCATCCGTTGGGTGCTTGAACGTGCGCTCGCAGGGGCAGGGCTAAGCTGTACCACATTTGAAAGTGGTAAAGAGGTGCTGGACGCGCTGGCCAGCAAAACGCCTGACGTACTGTTGTCGGATATTCGCATGCCGGGCATGGACGGTCTGACGCTGTTAAAACAGATTAAACAGCGGCATCCGATGCTTCCGGTCATCATAATGACCGCACACTCCGATCTGGATGCTGCCGTCAGCGCCTACCAGCAAGGGGCGTTTGATTATCTGCCCAAACCTTTTGATATCGATGAAGCCGTGGCGCTGGTCGAACGTGCCATCAGCCATTATCAGGAACAGCAGCAACCGCGCAATATTCAGATCAACGGCCCAACAACTGACATCATCGGCGAAGCGCCGGCAATGCAGGATGTCTTTCGCATAATTGGCCGACTGTCCCGGTCGTCAATCAGCGTATTGATTAACGGAGAGTCCGGGACCGGTAAAGAGCTGGTCGCCCATGCGTTGCATCGTCATAGCCCGCGCGTCAAAGCGCCCTTTATCGCGCTGAACATGGCGGCTATTCCGAAAGATTTGATCGAGTCTGAGCTGTTTGGCCATGAAAAAGGGGCGTTTACCGGGGCAAATACGATTCGCCAGGGGCGCTTTGAACAGGCTGACGGCGGTACGCTATTTCTCGATGAAATAGGTGATATGCCGCTGGACGTGCAAACGCGTTTACTGCGCGTATTAGCCGACGGGCAATTTTATCGCGTTGGCGGCTATGCGCCCGTGAAGGTGGACGTACGTATCATCGCCGCCACGCACCAGAATCTGGAACTGCGCGTACAGGAAGGCAAATTCCGCGAAGACTTATTCCATCGTCTGAACGTCATCCGCGTGCATCTGCCGCCGCTGCGTGAACGTCGGGAAGATATCCCCCGTCTGGCACGTCATTTCCTGCAGGAGGCCGCGCGCGAACTGGGCGTTGAAGCCAAACAATTACACCCGGAAACCGAGGCGGCGCTGACCCGTCTGGCCTGGCCGGGTAACGTGCGTCAGCTTGAGAACACCTGCCGCTGGTTAACCGTCATGGCCGCCGGGCAGGAAGTGCTGATTCAGGACTTACCGGCCGAACTGTTTGAAGCCAGCGTGCCCAATGCGCCTTCACACATGCAGCCGGACAGCTGGGCAACCCTGTTGGCACAGTGGGCAGACCGGGCCTTGCGTTCCGGTCATCAAAACTTGCTGTCAGAGGCTCAACCGGAGATGGAGCGCACGCTGTTGACCACCGCGCTACGTCATACCCAGGGGCACAAACAGGAAGCCGCACGCCTGCTTGGCTGGGGCCGTAATACCTTGACGCGTAAGTTAAAAGAACTCGGAATGGAGTGACGATTCGTCACTGTGTAAAGATTGATCATTGAGCGCAAACTGCTGCTATTTTGCGCTTTACTGTTCCGATGAGTTAAGTATGATCGTGCCCGGCAAACGGGGGGAAGTCATCATGCTGGAATCAATCATTAATCTGCTATCGAGCGGCTCAGTCGACAGCCACACGCCACAAACTGCGGTTGCCGCAGTGCTGTGTGCGGCGCTGGTTGGGCTGTTTAGCTGAAGGCGCGCCGGATGGCGCTAACGCTTATCCGGCCTACAGATTATCGCGACGTGTAGGCCCGGTAAGCGTTAGCGCCACCGGGCAACCCGGTTAAATGACGCGGGAGAACTGCTGCATCCGCGCTTTCTGGCGCAGATATGCATCAAAGCACATGCAAATATTACGGATCAGCAGGCGCCCCTTCGGCGTAACCTGAATCCCCTTCTCATCCACATCCACCAGCCCATCTTTCGCCAGTGGTGCCAGCAGTTTCAGGTCTTCGGCAAAATAATCAGCGAAGTTGAGATCCCATTGCTGTTCCACGGCGGCATAGTCGAGGCGGAAGTTGCAGATCAAAAGCTTAATAACATCCCGACGAATGCAGTCGTCGCGGGTCAGCGTAATTCCGCGCCACAGTGCGTTCCCTTGCTCGTCGACCTGCTGGTAATAGTGCTTCAGCTCTTTCTGGTTCTGCGCGTAGCTGTCGCCAATCATGCTGATAGCCGATACGCCCATCCCCAGTAAATCAGTATCGCCCTGGGTGGTATAACCCTGGAAATTACGGTGCAGCACACCTTTGCGTTGAGCAATGGCCAGTTCATCATCCGGGCGGGCAAAGTGATCCATCCCAATGAACTGATAACCCGTTTCGGTCAGTGAAGAGATGGTCTCCTGCAGAATATCCAGCTTCTGCTGCGCGCTGGGCAGGTCAGCATCTTTAATCTTGCGTTGGGCAGCAAACAGCGTTGGCAGGTGCGCGTAGTTAAAGACGCTCAGACGGTCTGGATTCAGCTCAGACACGCGTTTCAGGGTGAAAGCGAAGCTTTCCGGCGTCTGTTTTGGCAGGCCATAAATCAGATCAATATTTGTAGAGGTAAAGCCAATCTCCCGCGCATGATTCAGCAGCGCAAAGATAAACTCCTCATCCTGCTCACGGTTCACCAGGCGCTGAACTTCTTTGTTGAAGTCCTGTACCCCCATGCTCAGGCGGTTAAAACCTTCAGCACGTAAATGATCAAGTACACCCAGCTCAATTTCGCGCGGATCAACTTCGATCGAGATTTCGGCGTCATCGTTAAAGTTGAAATTACCACGCAGCAGCGACATCAAACGGCTGATTTGCGCTTTATTTAAGTAAGTTGGCGTACCGCCGCCCCAATGCAGTTGGCTGACATGGCGTCCGACGAACAGCGGAGCGCGGTGAATGATTTCTTGTTCCAGGGCATCGAGGTATTGATCGGCTTTATGCTGCTGGCGAGTCACAATCTTGTTGCAGCCACAGAAGTAGCACAGTTTGTGGCAGAACGGGATGTGAACGTATAGCGAGAGCGGACGCTCAGGATAACGCGCCACGGCCTTTAGAAATGCTTCTGTGCCGTAGTCTTCAGAAAACTCCAGCGCGGTCGGGTACGAGGTATATCGTGGCCCGGAATAGTTATATTTCTGGATCAGGGCCAGGTCCCAGTCTATTAGCTGCTCTGACATGCTCACTCCTTCCGATGGCGTCTCTGGCGGGTACGGCGTACCGGCTTAACCCCAGTGCGGGTGATGAGCCGGTTGCGCAGCCACTTCTGTCGCCGCGACAACCGCTGTAGTTTAACGAATAACCACACCAGATAACATATAACCGGAAGGGTTATAAGCAGGACGGGAAGACCCACGGTGTAAAACCGTTAGTTGCCGCCTTTCAGCAGGCGCATCATGTCTTCCTGCTTTTCTTCCTCTTCCTCTTCTTCCTCGTCATCGTAAGAAAGACCCAGCTTTTGCATCAGCTCATCGATGCGGTCCAGCTTGGCATCAACCCAGGCCTGATCTTCCGCGCTCAGGGTTTCTCCTGCTTCAAGACGCTCCAGCAGCGCATCCAGGCGCTCATCCGTTTCCAGTAAATCCAACTCAGCCTGTGGTGAAAGCATAGGTTTCTCACTCTTCGGTTTGTGCTGTTTGGTGACTTTTTCGGTCACGCCCAATGGAATGGGGTTTTTGCTGCCAATACGAGGATCTTTTTGCTTGTTTTGGTTTCCGCCACCAGAACCGCCTTCGCTACCGGACGCACGGCTACCCGCCGCATGACCACGGTGTTTTTTCTGGCGCTTACGGTCGCGAGCTTCCTGGTTAATTTCTTCGCGTGTTTTACGACGCGCTTTTGCAGGACCTTTACCGCGTGGTGTAGAAGTTGGTTTCATCATGATTCGTCTTTGGCTGTATTTATTCAGTATATAATTGCGCCGGAATCTAGCAGAAATAAAGAAAAAAGGCGACAGAGTAATCTGTCGCCTTTTTTCCTGACTCTCAACCCTTACGGGCTCTACTATCCCTGTTGGCTATCAACACACCCTGTTTTTCCCTTAGCCTCTAACATTCCGTGTTGTTTCCATTTCCTTTTACTAACGTCTCCGGACGTTTGTCTTCCTGACAATCCTGTGTCTTCGCCTCCTGGCGCTCCTGACCCTCATCCTGAGTCGTTTATCCTGTCAGCTTCCTCGCTATGGACGCTACTTTACCGTTTTGGTTTAAACGTACAAGTAACCTGGGTAACAATTTCTGATTTTAAGAATAGCGCCCAAATGTAACTCTATGATTTATTTTAGTTCTGTCATTTTTTACTCTGCCATCTCGTATAGAAACTGTCGGCAATGTCTCACAAAGCGCGGGGTTTTTACTCACACAGCCCACTCGTCGAAAAACCAGCCTTTTGCTGGGGTTCAGGTATAATCGCTGCAAAGCCCTGATTGATGGAGAGGACTGCTTTGACTAACTTGAATTATCAACAGACGCACTTTGTGATGAGTGCGCCTGATATTCGCCACTTACCTTCCGACACCGGTATAGAAGTGGCTTTTGCTGGCCGTTCCAACGCAGGCAAATCCAGTGCGCTAAATACCCTGACCAATCAAAAGGGTCTGGCGCGTACATCTAAAACTCCAGGCCGTACTCAGCTCATCAACCTGTTTGAAGTTGTGGACGGTAAACGCCTGGTCGACCTGCCTGGTTATGGTTATGCCGAAGTCCCGGAAGAGATGAAACGTAAATGGCAGCGCGCACTGGCCGAATACCTGGAAAAACGCCAGAGCCTGCAAGGTCTGGTGGTACTGATGGATATTCGCCACCCGCTAAAAGATCTCGACCAGCAGATGATCCTGTGGGCTGTGGAGAGCAACGTTCAGGTTCTGGTGCTGCTGACTAAAGCAGACAAGCTGGCCAGCGGCGCGCGCAAAGCGCAGCTGAATATGGTACGTGAAGCCGTACTGGCATTTAACGGTGATGTGCAGGTAGAAGCATTTTCATCACTGAAAAAGCTGGGTGTGGACAAACTGCGGCAGAAGCTGGATAGCTGGTTTAGTGAGCTGGCGCCGATTGAAGAGATGCAGGACGGGGAATAACCCACCGTATTGCCGGATGGCGCCGCTGCGCGTCTTATCCGGCCTACAGCGTGTACAAAACTTTTCTTTCGCACAATAAAAAACGCCCCAGTCATTACTGACTGGGGCGGCTAAAATATTCAGCCAAATCCGATTACGTGAAGTAAAAGGTCTGAAAGATAGAACATCTTACCTCTGTACCCTACGTGAATAACTTTACTCTTTTTTGAGCAGCTCAGAAAGCACTTTTTGTAATTTTTTTTCATTCCTTACATAGGGAATTCTAATGGACATCACAAAAAGCTCTATCTTATGTTGCTTAGTTACGAAAAAGAGCCGTTATTCAGTAAACCCTTAGTGCGCCTGATCCCAGTTTTCACCACTACCAACTTCCACCAGCAATGGCACATCAATTTGCGTCTCGTTTTCCATCAGCTGATGGATCTTTTTCGAGACGCTTTCGAGGTCATCTTTATGCACTTCAAACACCAGTTCATCGTGCACCTGCATGATCATACGCACACGCGGTTGCTCGGTTTGCAGCCATCTGTCCACCGCAATCATCGCTCGTTTGATAATGTCTGCGGCAGTACCCTGCATCGGGGCGTTAATTGCCGCGCGTTCTGCACCGGCGCGACGAGCGCCATTACTGGATTTAATATCCGGTAAATAGAGACGGCGACCTTCCAGCGTTTCTACATAGCCCTGCTCTTTCGCCTGCGCGCGGGTGCGTTCCATATATTCCAACACGCCTGGGTAGCGTTCGAAGTAGAGATCCATGTACTTCTGTGCTTCTTTACGCGGAATATTCAGCTGACGCGCCAGACCGAAGGCGCTCATGCCATAGATCAGACCAAAGTTAATGGCTTTTGCGCTACGACGTTGCTCGCTGGTCACAGAATCAAGCGGTAAACCAAAAACTTCTGCCGCCGTTGCACGGTGAATATCTTTCCCTTCGGCAAACGCGGTAAGCAGGCCTTTATCGCGCGAGAGATGCGCCATAATACGCAGCTCGATCTGCGAGTAGTCCGCAGAGACAATCACGTAGTCTTCTGGTGCGATAAATGCCTGGCGAATACGACGACCTTCATCGTTACGTACCGGGATGTTTTGCAGGTTAGGATCGGTTGAAGACAAACGTCCGGTCGCCGTAACCGCCTGATGATAGGAGGTATGTACGCGTCCGGTTTTTGGGTTGATCATCAACGGAAGCTTATCCGTGTAGGTCGACTTCAGTTTTGCTAACCCACGATATTCCAGGATAACTTTCGGCAACGGATAATCCAGCGCGAGCTCTTCCAGCACCTCTTCTGACGTTGATGGCGCGCCGCCAGGGGTTTTCTTCAGCGGCTTAATACCTTGCTTTTCAAACAAGATAGTTTGCAGCTGCTTGGTAGAAGAAAGGTTAAACGCTTCTCCGGCAATCTCGTGCGCTTTTTGCTCCAGCTCGTTCAAACGCAGCGTCAGCTCTTCTGAATGCTTGTGCAGAACAGCCGGATCGATTTTCACACCATTGCGCTCAACGCGGGACAGAACCGGGACCAGCGGCATATCAATATTTTCGAAAACATTTAGCGGCCCTTTGTGCTTCTGCAGTTCTGGCCACATTTTCAGATGCAACTGAAGCGTAACATCGGCATCTTCTGCGGCATAGCGCCCGGCCTCTTCCAGTGCTATCTGGTTAAAGGTCAGCTGGTTTTTACCTTTCCCGGCAATCTCTTCAAAGGTGATGGTTTTATGTTTCAGCCAGCGATCTGACAGGCTGTCCATATCGTGTCGGCCTGCAACACTGTTAAGAATGTAGGATTCGAGCATGGTGTCAAAGGTGATGCCGCGAAGCTCGATGCCATAGTTCGCCAGGATACCGCGATCGTACTTCAGGTTTTGCCCAACTTTATGCGCGTTCTCATCTTCCAGCAGCGGCTTCAGGAGCGCCAGCGCGCGGTCGCGAGAGATCTGATCGGGGGCATCCAGGTAATCATGAGCGACAGGAACATACGCAGCCACACCTGGCTCAATGGCAAAAGACAGGCCAACCAGATTCGCGGAGATGTTGTCCAGGCTGTCAGTTTCAGTATCAAAGGCAAAGACGGGCGCTTTCTTCAGCTTTGCAATCCACTCTTCCAGCGTTGCTTCGTCCAGAATCGTCACATAATTGTCGTAGGAAAGCACCGTGGCAGGTTCCTCAGGCGTTTCATCGACAACGATGGTCTCCTGCGGTTTAGCTGCCGGTTTCGTCCCTTTCGCCTGTAGCCATTTACCGGCTTCAACGTCAGTAACCCAACGCTTGAATTCATACTGTTTAAACAAGCCCAGCAGTTCTTCTGCTGCTGGTTGGCGCACTTCCAGCTGCTCGCAGGTTAATTCCAGCTCAACATCCGTTTTGATGGTAGCCAGCTTATACGAGAGATACGCCACTTCTTTATTCTGCTCGAGTTTGCCTGCCATGGTTTTGGCACCACGGAAGCTCAGCCCTGCTATTTTGTCGGATTCCGCATAGAGAGTATCCAACCCACCCAGCCCCTGCAGCAACGCCTGAGCCGTTTTTTCACCCACGCCTGGTACACCTGGAATGTTATCTGAGGAGTCCCCCATCAGCGCCAGGAAATCGATGATCAATTCAGGCGGAACACCGTACTTATTTACGACCTCATCCGGACCAAGGATCGTATTAGTCATAGTGTTGATGAGGGTGATGTTCGGCGTCACCAGTTGAGCCATATCTTTATCGCCGGTGCTAATCAGCACCGGACGCCCCACCTTCTCTGCCTCACGTGCCAGCGTACCGATGACATCGTCCGCTTCCACGCCTGAAACCGCCAGCAATGGCAGCCCCATCGCTTTTACCATCGCATGCAGAGGTTCAATCTGCGCACGTAAATCGTCCGGCATTGGCGGGCGGTGCGACTTATAGTGTTCGAATAATTCATCACGGAAGGTTTTACCCTTAGCGTCGAATACCACCGCTGCATGCGTAGGTTGATATTGCAGAATCAAGCTACGCAACATATTGAGGACGCCGTACATCGCACCAGTAGGCTCTCCTGCGCTGTTCGTCAGCGGCGGGAACGCGTGGTATGCGCGATACAGGTAAGATGAACCGTCTACAAGGATAAGTGGGTTTTCTGGGATCTGAACCATAATGTCCGTGCCTGTTTATCAGATTATGGGTAAAGGATGCCACAGACAGGATGAAAACATGAGTTTTTCGCCGCATTTGTCGAAAATCTTTTGCAGATCTTCTGCGTTGCTCGCAAAGCGTGCTGTGGATAACTTTGTGAATAAATAATTTTCAGCTCTTTAAATGTAGCAACAAAATTATCACTTCATAATATTTTTATATAAATTTCAAAGCATTAAATAAAGACACAGCATTTTATTCCATTTTTAAAGCTTATATCCTGATGTGGATAGATATTCCTGTTTTTTCTATTCAGCGAAGATCCATCATTTGGTTCGTTTTCTGATAAAATCAGCCCCTTGCGCCTCATTTAGCGCACTATCTATGGCTAACCTTTTGAATAATTTAATTATGACGAGAATACTCGCTGCGATAACGCTGTTGCTGAGTATCGTATTGACCATATTGGTCACGATTTTTTGTTCTGTGCCGATCATCCTTGCAGGGGTTGTAAAACTCCTTTTGCCCATTCCTGTCGTCTGGCGCAAGGTTTCTGTCTTCTGTAATTTCATGATGTATTGCTGGTGTGAAGGTCTGGCGCTACTGCTGCACCTTAATCCACGATTAAAGTGGGATATCGAGGGGCTGGAAGGTCTTAGCAAGAAAAATTGGTATCTGCTCATTTGTAACCATTACAGCTGGGCTGATATCGTTGTGCTTTGCGTTCTATTCCGTAAGCACATCCCGATGAATAAATACTTCCTCAAGCAGCAGTTAGCCTGGGTACCCTTTATTGGCCTGGCCTGCTGGGCGCTGGATATGCCGTTTATGAAACGCTATTCGCGTGGTTATCTGCTTCGCCACCCGGAACAGCGCGGTAAAGATGTCGAAACAACGCGTCGTTCCTGCGAGAAATTTCGTGCGCATCCAACAACCATTGTGAATTTTGTTGAGGGTTCACGGTTTACCAAAGAAAAACGCGAGCAAACCCGTTCACCCTATCAAAACCTGCTTCCTCCCAAGGCGGCCGGTATTGCAATGGCATTGAATGTACTGGGTTCACAGTTCGATAAAATGTTGAACGTCACGTTGTGCTATCCGGAAAACAGCAGTCGACCGTTCTACGACATGCTGAGCGGTAAGTTAACGCGGATTGTCGTGCGGGTGAATCTGGAGCCAATTCATGAAGAGTTGCACGGTGATTACGTGAACGATAAGGGATTCAAGCGTCGGTTTCAGCTATGGCTAAATACGCTATGGAGTGAGAAAGACGCGCAGCTCGACGCGATTAAAGCCTCAAATAAAAAAGCCGGTCAGTGACCGGCTTTTGCTTTTACTTCTGACCAACCAGGTACTTCACGGTATCCGCATACTGTTGTACGAAGATATCCATGCTGCTGGTGTCCATACCCTGCGGGTTGACCTGATATTTGCCATTAACAAACATCGCCGGCACGCCCTGCAGCTGCAAGTCAGCCGCCGCTTTTTCCTGCTGCGCCACGAGTGATTTCACCACGAAGCTGTTCCATGCCGCATCATAGTCTTCGCCTTTAATACCTGCGTCGGCAAACACTTTGCGGATATCTGCAACAGATTGAACGGTCTGAGTTTTCTGAACCCCTTCAAACAGCGGAACAGTGACCTGATCTTCAACGCCCAGCGCCATAGCAACCGCCCATGCCTGCGTCAGATCTTTACCCAAAGGCCCCAGAAATTCGACGTGGTATTTGGTCATCTTGGTGCCTTCCGGCAGCTTTTTCTTCACGTTATCAGAGACGTGAAGCACTTCTTCAAACTGGTAGCAGTGCGGGCAGTAGAAGGAGAAGAACTCCAACACTTGCGGTTCACCCGCAACTGGCTTTTCCAGAGTGATGTATTGTTTGCCATCCTGGAACTGCGCTGCAGATGCGCTAAAAGCTAAGACCATACCAGCCAGCGCCAGCCATATTTTTTTCATGTTCAAGTTTCTCCGATTAATACATTGGCGTTAATTGTAAGGGGGGCTCTTGCAGAATTTTTGCCTGCTCAATAAAGGTCGCGGTCTGACGATGCCAGTAATCTTCCCCGGTTAACCACGGGAAGTTTTTTGGAAATGCAGGGTCAGCCCAACGTCGAATTAGCCAGGCAAGATAATAAACTAAACGCATAGCGCGTAAAGGTTCTATCAGTCCGATTTCAGAGATGTCGAACTCACTAAACTCTTCATAAGCCTCGATAATGGTTTCAAGCTGCATACGTTGTTCAGCTTTATCGCCATTGAGGAGCATCCATAAATCCTGAATAGCCGGACCGTTGCGGGCATCATCTAAATCGACAAACATCGGGCCATCGCTCCACAGAATATTACCGGCATGACAATCACCGTGCAGGCGTAACGTGGTAAAACGCGTATGCCAGCGTTCGGTAACGATCGCGATAAGCGCATCCGTTGCCTTCAGGAAGGCCGCTTTTTGCCCTGATGGGATTAGCTGTGCGTGTTCAAAAACTTTACGCGGCTCATTCAGGTATTCTTCAAGGCCGATCGTTGGGCGGAAGGCAAAAGTACGCTTGCATCCGGTCTGGTGCATACGCCCGAGATAGCGCCCCACCGCCTCCATCTGATCGATGTTGTCGGCTTCAAACTGGCGTCCACCGACGCTGGGGAAGATCGCATAATGGAAACCCTGATGGCTTAACAGCGTTTGGCCGTTTAGTACTAGCGGCGCAGCTACCGGGACTTCATCGCTTACCAGTTCCAGAGCAAACTGATGCTCTTCCTGGATCTGATCGACAGACCAACGTTCAGGGCGATAAAACTTAACGACAAAGCGTCGACGGTCTTCGTCCTGAAACTGATAGACACGGTTTTCATAGCTGTTAAGCGGGGTAAGCCCGGAGTCCACCCGGATCCCCTGCTCAAACAGTGCATCCATGATGGTATCCGGGTGTAGCGTCTGGAAATTAAAAGCGTTGTCGTTCATCCCATCATCCGGAAAATACTACGAATGATTCAGGATATCATTTCGCAGCGCTTTCGGTGGCGGCGATTACAAGCTTTTACTCTTTAATTACGCCACGTGCGCGGAGTAGTGCAGTTTTAAAATCTTCTTCATAATCTTTCTGAATACCTGGAATGACCGCATCTTTCGCCGAGTCACGCATTTTCAGGTGATAGATCAGAATGTCATCAGTTAAATCCGCCAGTTCGCCGTCAAAACCTGACTCTTGCGCCAGTTTCTGTAAAAATTGCATCAGGTTTAGATCGGGTTCTTTCTGCCAGGCTGGCTGGAGGAGTTCAATAACTTCATTCAGACGTTTACATTTCATGGTTGTGCTCCTTAGGCTCAATACGGATACGTTAGCAGGGTCAATCCCACATTAAAAGAGGCGATATCAGTGATTCTGGATAGTGCAATAACAGGGGTTGTGCTGGCTGGCGGTAAGGCCAGACGGATGGGCGGAACCGATAAAGGTTTGCTTGAGCTGGACGGTAAACCTCTTTGGCGACATGTGGCCGACATTCTCGCTTTGCAGGTCGAAACCGTGGTGGTTAATGCCAATCGCCACAGGGATATATACCAGCAAAGCGGCCTGAAAGTTATTCCCGATTCATTGGCCGATTTCCCTGGCCCACTGGCCGGGATGCTATCGGTATTCCTGCAGCAAACGGGGGAATGGTTTTTGTTCTGCCCGTGTGATATGCCCTATATTCCTCACGATCTGGTCGCTCGTTTAAAAGAGCAGCGCAAAGCTGCACCAGTTGTCTGGGTGCATGATGGTGAAAGAGATCACCCAACCATTGCGCTGATGCACCGCTCTATGCAGCCTTTGCTGCAGGATTATCTTCAGTCCGGTGAAAGACGCGTTATGGTCTTTATGCGTCTGGCTGGCGGTCATGCTGTCGATTTCAGCGATCATAAAGATGCGTTCGTAAACGTGAACACCCCCGAAGAGCTCGCAAAATGGCAGGAAAAATCATGATCCCATTACTCGCCATTGCGGCATGGAGCGGCACGGGAAAAACCACGCTGTTGAAAAAATTGATTCCGGAACTGTGCGCCAGAGGCATTCGTCCCGGATTGATTAAGCATACTCATCACAAGATGGATGTCGACAAGCCCGGTAAAGATAGCTATGAGCTACGTAAAGCCGGAGCGGCGCAAACGCTGGTTGCCAGTAAGCAACGTTGGGCGTTAATGGTTGAAACACCTGAAAAGCCCGAACTGGACCTGGCCTATCTGGTTAGCCGGATGGATGCTTCGACGTTAGATATGGTGCTTGTTGAAGGCTTTAAGCATGAACCTGTCGCGAAGATATTGCTGTTTCGTGAAGCGGCAGGGCACAGCATTGCTGAGTTGTCTATTGATGAGCACACTATTGCGGTGGCCAGCGACGCTGCGCTGGATGTAGGTGTGCCGGTTCTGGACCTCAATGATCTAAACAGCATCGTCGAGTTTATTGTTAGTTGGCTGCGTACCCACCCGTAGGTCGGATAAGGCGAAACCGCCATCCGGCAATGTGCGCCGGGCGTGCCTGACGGCGCTGCGCTTATCAGGCCTACAACAGCCTGGTTATCCGGGAATACAGACGCAAAAAAGCCCATCCGTCAGGATGGGCTTCTTCACTTATTTGATGCCTGGCAGTTCCCTACTCTCGCATGGGGAGACCCCACACTACCATCGGCGCTACGGCGTTTCACTTCTGAGTTCGGCATGGGGTCAGGTGGGACCACCGCGCTACAGCCGCCAGGCAAATTCTGTTATCAACACGCTTTAGCATGTCGATGTAATCTGTAATCAAGCTGAATATCGATGTCTCTTCGCCAAAACACCTTCGGCGTTGTAAGGTTAAGCCTCACGGTTCATTAGTACTGGTTAGCTCAATGTATCGCTACACTTACACACCCAGCCTATCAACGTCGTCGTCTTCAACGTTCCTTCAGGAGACTTATAGTCTCAGGGAGAACTCATCTCGGGGCAAGTTTCGTGCTTAGATGCTTTCAGCACTTATCTCTTCCGCATTTAGCTACCGGGCAATGCCATTGGCATGACAACCCGAACACCAGTGATGCGTCCACTCCGGTCCTCTCGTACTAGGAGCAGCCCCCCTCAATTCTCCAGCGCCCACGGCAGATAGGGACCGAACTGTCTCACGACGTTCTAAACCCAGCTCGCGTACCACTTTAAATGGCGAACAGCCATACCCTTGGGACCTACTTCAGCCCCAGGATGTGATGAGCCGACATCGAGGTGCCAAACACCGCCGTCGATATGAACTCTTGGGCGGTATCAGCCTGTTATCCCCGGAGTACCTTTTATCCGTTGAGCGATGGCCCTTCCATTCAGAACCACCGGATCACTAAGACCTGCTTTCGCACCTGCTCGAGCCGTCACTCTCGCAGTCAAGCTAGCTTATGCCTTTGCACTAACCTCCTGATGTCCGACCAGGATTAGCTAACCTTCGTGCTCCTCCGTTACTCTTTAGGAGGAGACCGCCCCAGTCAAACTACCCACCAGACACTGTCCGCAACCCGGATTACGGGTCCACGTTAGAACACCAGCCATTAAAGGGTGGTATTTCAAGGTTGGCTCCATGCAGACTGGCGTCCACACTTCAAAGCCTCCCACCTATCCTACACATCAAGGACCAGTGTTCAGTGTCAAGCTATAGTAAAGGTTCACGGGGTCTTTCCGTCTTGCCGCGGGTACACTGCATCTTCACAGCGAGTTCAATTTCACTGAGTCTCGGGTGGAGACAGCCTGGCCATCATTACGCCATTCGTGCAGGTCGGAACTTACCCGACAAGGAATTTCGCTACCTTAGGACCGTTATAGTTACGGCCGCCGTTTACCGGGGCTTCGATCAAGAGCTTCTCCTTACGGATAACCCCATCAATTAACCTTCCGGCACCGGGCAGGCGTCACACCGTATACGTCCACTTTCGTGTTTGCACAGTGCTGTGTTTTTAATAAACAGTTGCAGCCAGCTGGTATCTTCGACTGATTTCAGCTCCATGAGTAAATCACTTCACCTACATATCAGCGTGCCTTCTCCCGAAGTTACGGCACCATTTTGCCTAGTTCCTTCACCCGAGTTCTCTCAAGCGCCTTGGTATTCTCTACCTGACCACCTGTGTCGGTTTGGGGTACGATTTCGTGTTACCTGATGCTTAGAGGCTTTTCCTGGAAGCAGGGCATTTGTTACTTCAGCACCGTAGTGCCTCGTCATCACACCTCAGCGTTAATAAACGACCGGATTTACCTAATCGTTCCGCCTACATGCTTAAACCGGGACAACCGTCGCCCGGCTAACATAGCCTTCTCCGTCCCCCCTTCGCAGTAACACCAAGTACAGGAATATTAACCTGTTTCCCATCGACTACGCCTTTCGGCCTCGCCTTAGGGGTCGACTCACCCTGCCCCGATTAACGTTGGACAGGAACCCTTGGTCTTCCGGCGTGCGGGTTTTTCACCCGCATTATCGTTACTTATGTCAGCATTCGCACTTCTGATACCTCCAGCATGCCTCACGACACACCTTCAACGGCTTACAGAACGCTCCCCTACCCAACAACACATAGTGTCGCTGCCGCAGCTTCGGTGCACAGTTTAGCCCCGTTACATCTTCCGCGCAGGCCGACTCGACCAGTGAGCTATTACGCTTTCTTTAAATGATGGCTGCTTCTAAGCCAACATCCTGGCTGTCTGTGCCTTCCCACATCGTTTCCCACTTAACTGTGACTTTGGGACCTTAGCTGGCGGTCTGGGTTGTTTCCCTCTTCACGACGGACGTTAGCACCCGCCGTGTGTCTCCCGTGATAACATTCTTCGGTATTCGCAGTTTGCATCGGGTTGGTAAGTCGGGATGACCCCCTAGCCGAAACAGTGCTCTACCCCCGAAGATGAGTTCACGAGGCGCTACCTAAATAGCTTTCGGGGAGAACCAGCTATCTCCCGGTTTGATTGGCCTTTCACCCCCAGCCACAAGTCATCCGCTAATTTTTCAACATTAGTCGGTTCGGTCCTCCAGTTAGTGTTACCCAACCTTCAACCTGCCCATGGCTAGATCACCGGGTTTCGGGTCTATACCCTGCAACTTAACGCCCAGTTAAGACTCGGTTTCCCTTCGGCTCCCCTATTCGGTTAACCTTGCTACAGAATATAAGTCGCTGACCCATTATACAAAAGGTACGCAGTCACCTAACAAGTAGGCTCCCACTGCTTGTACGTACACGGTTTCAGGTTCTTTTTCACTCCCCTCGCCGGGGTTCTTTTCGCCTTTCCCTCACGGTACTGGTTCACTATCGGTCAGTCAGGAGTATTTAGCCTTGGAGGATGGTCCCCCCATATTCAGACAGGATACCACGTGTCCCGCCCTACTCTTCGAGTTCACAACCTGTGCATTTTGGTGTACGGGACTATCACCCTGTACCGTCGGACTTTCCAGACCGTTCCACTAACACACAAGCTGATTCAGACTCTGGGCTGCTCCCCGTTCGCTCGCCGCTACTGGGGGAATCTCGGTTGATTTCTTTTCCTCGGGGTACTTAGATGTTTCAGTTCCCCCGGTTCGCTTCATTACGCTATGTATTCACGTAATGATAGTGTGACGAATCACACTGGGTTTCCCCATTCGGAAATCGCCGGTTATAACGGTTCATATCACCTTACCGACGCTTATCGCAGATTAGCACGTCCTTCATCGCCTCTGACTGCCAGGGCATCCACCGTGTACGCTTAGTCGCTTAACCTCACAACCCGAAGATGTTTCGTAAAACACCACCGTGTTGCGAAAATTTGAGAGACTCGAACACACCATTTTTCATTTCTTATTACGGAGAAATGAAACAGTGTGTCGTTTCAATTTTCAGCTTGATCCAGATTTTTAAAGAGCAAAACTTCGCAGTGAACCTTTTCAGGTACACTCTGAAGTTTTCTTGTGTTTTTGCAGTAAAGATGGTGGAGCTATGCGGGATCGAACCGCAGACCTCCTGCGTGCAAAGCAGGCGCTCTCCCAGCTGAGCTATAGCCCCATCGTAGTTATCTCATTCACCTTAATTCTTGCTGAGACAAGGCGTGGAGCGGCGAAGCATACTGAAGTATGCGAGTCGTTTCACAACGCGGTATCAGAAAGAATTTGGTAGGCCTGAGTGGACTTGAACCACCGACCTCACCCTTATCAGGGGTGCGCTCTAACCACCTGAGCTACAAGCCTGCAGAGATTTTCTTACTGCTAATTTTCATCAGACAATCTGTGTGAGCACTTCAAAGAACGCTTCTTTAAGGTAAGGAGGTGATCCAACCGCAGGTTCCCCTACGGTTACCTTGTTACGACTTCACCCCAGTCATGAATCACAAAGTGGTAAGCGCCCTCCCGAAGGTTAAGCTACCTACTTCTTTTGCAACCCACTCCCATGGTGTGACGGGCGGTGTGTACAAGGCCCGGGAACGTATTCACCGTGGCATTCTGATCCACGATTACTAGCGATTCCGACTTCATGGAGTCGAGTTGCAGACTCCAATCCGGACTACGACGCACTTTATGAGGTCCGCTTGCTCTCGCGAGGTCGCTTCTCTTTGTATGCGCCATTGTAGCACGTGTGTAGCCCTACTCGTAAGGGCCATGATGACTTGACGTCATCCCCACCTTCCTCCAGTTTATCACTGGCAGTCTCCTTTGAGTTCCCGGCCGGACCGCTGGCAACAAAGGATAAGGGTTGCGCTCGTTGCGGGACTTAACCCAACATTTCACAACACGAGCTGACGACAGCCATGCAGCACCTGTCTCAGAGTTCCCGAAGGCACCAAAGCATCTCTGCCAAGTTCTCTGGATGTCAAGAGTAGGTAAGGTTCTTCGCGTTGCATCGAATTAAACCACATGCTCCACCGCTTGTGCGGGCCCCCGTCAATTCATTTGAGTTTTAACCTTGCGGCCGTACTCCCCAGGCGGTCGACTTAACGCGTTAGCTCCGGAAGCCACGCCTCAAGGGCACAACCTCCAAGTCGACATCGTTTACGGCGTGGACTACCAGGGTATCTAATCCTGTTTGCTCCCCACGCTTTCGCACCTGAGCGTCAGTCTTTGTCCAGGGGGCCGCCTTCGCCACCGGTATTCCTCCAGATCTCTACGCATTTCACCGCTACACCTGGAATTCTACCCCCCTCTACAAGACTCTAGCCTGCCAGTTTCGGATGCAGTTCCCAGGTTGAGCCCGGGGATTTCACATCCGACTTGACAGACCGCCTGCGTGCGCTTTACGCCCAGTAATTCCGATTAACGCTTGCACCCTCCGTATTACCGCGGCTGCTGGCACGGAGTTAGCCGGTGCTTCTTCTGCGAGTAACGTCAATCGCTGCGGTTATTAACCACAACGCCTTCCTCCTCGCTGAAAGTACTTTACAACCCGAAGGCCTTCTTCATACACGCGGCATGGCTGCATCAGGCTTGCGCCCATTGTGCAATATTCCCCACTGCTGCCTCCCGTAGGAGTCTGGACCGTGTCTCAGTTCCAGTGTGGCTGGTCATCCTCTCAGACCAGCTAGGGATCGTCGCCTAGGTGAGCCGTTACCCCACCTACTAGCTAATCCCATCTGGGCACATCCGATGGCAAGAGGCCCGAAGGTCCCCCTCTTTGGTCTTGCGACATTATGCGGTATTAGCTACCGTTTCCAGTAGTTATCCCCCTCCATCGGGCAGTTTCCCAGACATTACTCACCCGTCCGCCACTCGTCACCCAAGGAGCAAGCTCCTCTGTGCTACCGTTCGACTTGCATGTGTTAGGCCTGCCGCCAGCGTTCAATCTGAGCCATGATCAAACTCTTCAATTTAAGTTTGATGCTCGTGAATTAAACTTCGTAATGAATTACGTATGTTCACTCAGAGACTTGGTATTCATTTTTCGTCTTGCGACGTTAAGAATCCGTATCTTCGAGTGCCCACACAGATTGTCTGATAAATTGTTAAAGAGCAGTGCCGCTTCGCTTTTTCTCAGCGGCGCGGGGTGTGCATATTACGCCATCCCGCTACGAAGTCAAGCATTTAATTTCGCTTTCTTCGCCGGAGTTCTCAGTGGAACCCCGCTGACCCGGCGGCTTGCGTGCCGTTGTTCCGTGTCAGTGGAGGCGCATTATAGGGAGTTATTTCAGACTGACAAGGGGAAATTTAAAATAATTTTCCAAGTGCGTGTTTTTTATTCTTTGCGTTTATTTTAACAACGTTTTGTTGGTTAATTGGGCAATTTCCCGGGCAAATCCCGCCACCTGTTCCCAGTCGGTATAGATCACTTCTTTCTTCGTATCCGTTTCACCACCTGACATCTTCATAATCAGTTGGATCATGACGCGGTCATACCAGCGATAGCGGGGATACAACAAAGCACCCGCAATGACTGCACTGTGGTCTGGTCGCCACGGTGAACTCATCAGAAACTTACGCGCATAGCTATTAGTTTGCGGTGTGCGTTTCTCCGGTTTACGGGCAACCAGGTTTACAGAGTAAAACGCACTCGGCATCGTATTCAGCTGCGTGGCATGCTTTTTCACAAATTCCTGAAATGCAGAATGGTAATGGCCATAGCGAATTGATGCGCCAATCACCACACTGTCATAATTTTTCCACTCAGGCTCTTCGGTACGATGCAAATTCATGACATCTGCCCAGACACCCAGCTCTTTAAGTTCAGAAGCCAGATACTCAGCGATTTCGCGCGTTTGTCCGTCCCGGGAAGAAAAAAGAATCAGTGTTTTCACGTGTTACTCCATTATTCACGCCAGAAAGTAGGGGTAAAGAGCACCAGCAGAGTAAAGACCTCCAGACGACCAAACAGCATGTTGGCAATCAGGATCCATTTCGCCACCGGGTTCATGCTGGCAAAATTGTCGGCAACAACCCCCAGCCCAGGCCCGAGGTTATTCAGCGTCGCCACAACTGAGGCAAACGCAGAGAAGTCATCCACACCGGTCGCAATAATTGCCAGCATACTGATAATAAAGACCAGCGCATAGGCAGAAAAGAAGCCCCATACCGCTTCAAGGATTCGTTCCGGCAACGCTCGGTTGCCCAACTTAATGCTATAGACCGCATTGGGGTGAACCAGTCGCTTCAGTTCGCGGTTACCCTGTTTGAACAGTAACAAGATACGAATCACCTTCAAACCACCGCCCGTTGACCCGGCACAGCCACCAATAAACGCAGAACACAGTAGCAGCACCGGCAGGAACAACGGCCAGCGAGCAATACTGTCCGTAGTAAATCCGGCGGTCGTCGCCATCGATACCACCTGGAAAAATGCCTGGTTGATCGTCGTGAGCGCCGACCCATAGGTATTATGTATCCACAACACCAGCGTACAGACGGCCACCAGCGTTAGCTGCACCCCGATAAACATGCGGAATTCCGGATCGCGCCAGTAGACCTTCAGACTACGCCCGCTTAATAAAGAGAAGTGCAGGCCATAGTTACAACCGGAGATCAGCAGGAAGATAGCAATAATCGTGTTAATCGTGGGGCTGTCGAAATACCCCACACTGGCATCGTGTGTGGAAAAGCCGCCGATAGCAATGGTGGCGAAGCTGTGCCCAATGGCGTCAAAGGCAGGCATGCCGGCAAACCACAGCGCCAGCGCACACGCAACCGTCAATAGCACATAGATGAGCCACAAGGTTTTCGCCGTTTCGGCAATACGTGGGCGCATTTTGTTATCTTTCAGCGGCCCCGGCATTTCTGCACGATAGAGCTGCATGCCACCCACGCCAAGAATAGGCAGGATAGCCACCGCCAGCACGATGATCCCCATCCCGCCGAACCATTGCAGCATCTGGCGATAAAAGAGAATGGCATGCGGCAGTGAATCCAGCCCCACCAGCGTCGTCGCACCTGTGGTTGTTAACCCGGAAAAGGATTCAAAAAAAGCATCGGTGATCGTGAGGTTAGGACTTTCCGCAAAAATGAACGGCAACGCACCCACGCTCCCCAGCACGGTCCAGAATAAGACGACGATCAAAAACCCTTCACGGGATTTCAGTTCGCCCTTCTCTTTACGGTTTGGCCACCACAGCATGGAGCCGATAGCCAGAGCAACGAAGAAAGTTTGGGTAAATGCACGACCCGCACCATCACGGTAGATAAGTGCTACCAGTCCGGGGATGATCATCGTTCCCGAAAATAAGATGACCAGTAGTCCAACGATTCGGGTGATGGCGCGAAAATGCATCTCTGCCGCTTCCTTAGTTCTTTAAAATGAGGTGGGGATTATTCTGCAATCGATAACAATTGCAATGAACCACGACTAAAATCCGCCAGCTTTGCTGAAAATTCATCCACTTTCGCATAAGGAAGTGCTACCCGAAGCAGAACGAATGCCTGGTAATCACTGAAAACGATTTTACCGTCAAACTGCCCCAACAGTGTTTCAATGCCTGCCAGTTGGCCGTACTCACACTGCAAAGTATATTCGGTTAATGGCGTCTTGCGCTGTGTCGTTAACTGGCGCAGCGCCTGATTCACACCACCACCGTAGGCTTTTACCAACCCCCCCGTACCGAGAAGGATACCGCCGTAGTAGCGCACCACCACCGCAGTAATCTCACCAACGCCGCTCCCCATCAGTTGAGCGAGCATCGGTTTGCCTGCGGTACCCGCCGGTTCGCCATCGTCTGAAAATCCCAGCTGTTGCGAGTCATTGGGCGCACCCGCCACCCACGCCACACAATGATGACGTGCATCCGGGTGTTCCGCTCTGACTGACTCAACAAACGCTTTCGCCGCTTCTACACCGTCCGTATGGGCGAGCAACGTAATGAAGCGGCTTTTTTTGATCTCTTCAACGACGCTAACCGGTGCCGCAGGGATTAACCAACTGTCCATTACGCCAGTTTCAAATCCCGGGTCATGTTTTCAATATTGCTCTCGTGGACCACCACGTTGTCTTCAATACGAATCCCGCCGAACGGCTTCAGGGCTTCGATTTTCTGCCAGTTGAAGTGTTTGCTGAATTGCCCTTCACGCCACGGTGCCAACAGCGATTCAATAAAGTAGATGCCCGGTTCGATGGTCAGAACCATGCCCGGTTGCAAAACGCGGGTGCAACGCAGATAAGGATACTTCGACGGCGCGGCCAGGTGGGTACCGCTGTCATCCTGCATAAAGCCAGCAACATCATGCACCTGCAGACCCAGCGGGTGACCAATGCCGTGCGGCATAAACGGCCCGGTAAGATCGTTTTCTACCATCGCCTCTTCACTCATATCGGTGATGATTTGATGCTTACGCAGCAGTTTCGCGATGCGCTGATGGAACTGAATGTGGTAATCCACATAGCTGGTGCCTGCTTTCATCGTGGCAATAAGCGCCAGTTGCTCGTCATTCACATCTTTCACCAGATGCGCATAGTCGTTGTCGCTTTTCGCCGACCAGGTACGCGTCAGGTCTGCCGCATAGCCGTTATATTCCGCACCCGCGTCCAGCAGGAAGCTGCGGATTTCAGACGGAGCCTGATGATCCAGCTTGGTGTAATGCAGAACCGAAGCATGCTCGTTAAGTGCAACGATATTGCTGTACGGCACGTCGGTGTCACGATGACCGGTAGCCGTCAGGTAAGCGAGGTTGATGTCAAACTCGCTCATTCCGGAACGGAACGCTTCTTCCGCGGCACGGTGTCCATTCACCGCCATTTTCTGCGCTTCGCGCATACAGGCCAGTTCGTAATCTGTTTTATAGGCGCGGTAATAGTGCAGGTAGTCGATCACCCCTTTCGGGTTGATGTTGCTGGCCGCGATATCCAGCTGCAGTGCGCGTTCCGGAACCGGACCAATGTAACCGATATTGCCGCGAGCAGCAGGCAGTTGACTACCAATACCATCCGCTTTTGGCAGCGCGATGATCTCAATTTCTTCCGTCCAGAAGGAGGTCGGCAGCGGCTCAACGTTGTGCCAGTAATCGACCGGCAGGTAGAACCACAGTTTCGGCTTGTTCACGCCATCCACCAGCAACCAGCAGTTAGGAACCTGCGTTACAGGCACCCAGGCTTTGAACTGCGGATTAACCTTAAACGGATATGGATGATCGTCGAGAAAGACGTTAATCAGCTCACCTGAGTGAATAAGTAACGCATCCAGCTTAAAGCGTTCCAGTGCGTCGCGCGTCCGTTCTTGTAGGGTAACGATATGATTTTTATAGAGAGCGGCCAGTGATTCCATTTTCTATCCTTCTGTTTTTTTGACCTCAAGTCTCCGCATCTTAGCACATCGCCTTGTGAGTGCGTGATTTCTGCCGAGCGTGATCAAATCGTCATTTCTTTAATCATTTATTTGCATTTTATTAACACAAAATACACACTTCGATTCATCTGGTATGACCAGATCACCTTGCGGATTCAGGAGACTGACATGCTTTACAAAGGCGACACCCTGTACCTCGACTGGCTGGAAGATGGCATCGCCGAACTGGTGTTCGATGCCCCTGGTTCGGTCAATAAACTCGACACGGCCACCGTTGCCAGCCTGGGCCATGCGCTTGATGTGCTGGAAAAACAACCGAATTTAAAAGGGCTGCTGCTGCGTTCTAACAAAGCAGCCTTTATTGTTGGTGCCGATATCACCGAATTCCTTTCACTGTTCCTCGTGCCTGAAGAACAGTTAAGCCAGTGGCTGCATTTTGCCAACAGCGTCTTTAACCGCCTCGAAGATCTGCCTGTTCCGACCCTCTCTGCGGTAAACGGTTACGCGCTGGGCGGTGGCTGCGAGTGTGTCCTGGCAACCGATTATCGTCTGGCAACACCAGACCTGCGCATTGGCCTGCCGGAAACCAAACTGGGCATTATGCCGGGCTTTGGCGGTTCCGTGCGTATGCCACGTATGCTGGGCGCGGACAGCGCGCTGGAAATCATTGCTGCAGGTAAAGATGTTGGCGCTGACCAGGCGCTAAAAATCGGCCTGGTCGATGGCGTGGTGAAGCAAGACAAACTGCTTGATGGCGCGATTGCCGTATTACGTCAGGCGATTAACGGCGACCTTGACTGGAAAGCCAAACGTCAGCCGAAGCTGGAGCCGTTGAAACTCAGCAAAATTGAAGCGGCTATGAGCTTTACCATCGCCAAAGGCATGGTGGCGCAGACGGCAGGTAAGCATTATCCCGCACCGATTACCGCGGTAAAAACCATTGAAGCAGCGGCTCGTTTTGGCCGTGAAGAAGCGCTGAATCTGGAAAATAAAAGCTTTGTGCCACTGGCGCACACCAGTGAAGCTCGCGCGCTGGTTGGGATCTTCCTGAACGATCAGTTCGTGAAAGCCAAAGCCAAAAAGCTCACCAAAAATATTGAAGCACCAAAGCAAGCGGCAGTGCTGGGTGCAGGCATTATGGGCGGCGGCATCGCTTACCAGTCAGCCTGGAAAGGCGTGCCGGTTGTGATGAAAGATATCAACGACAAATCATTAACGCTCGGAATGACCGAAGCGGCCAAGCTACTGAACAAACAGCTTGAGCGCGGCAAAATTGACGGTCTGAAAATGGCGGGCGTGATTTCCACTATTCATCCAACCCTCGACTATAGCGGTTTTGAGCGTGTGGATGTGGTGGTTGAAGCGGTCGTAGAAAACCCGAAAGTGAAAAAAGCGGTGCTGGCGGAGACTGAAGACAAAGTTCGCCCGGATACGGTACTGGCGTCGAATACCTCCACCATCCCAATCAACGAACTGGCCAGCGCGCTCAAGCGCCCGGAAAACTTCTGTGGGATGCACTTCTTTAACCCGGTGCACCGTATGCCGCTGGTTGAGATCATTCGCGGCGAGAAAAGCTCGGATGAAACCATCGCCAAAGTTGTCGCCTGGGCAAGCCAGATGGGCAAAACGCCAATTGTGGTCAACGATTGCCCCGGTTTCTTCGTGAACCGCGTGCTGTTCCCGTATTTTGCCGGTTTCAGCCAGCTGCTGCGCGATGGGGCGGATTTCCGCAAAGTCGACAAAGTCATGGAAAAACAGTTTGGCTGGCCGATGGGCCCAGCTTATCTGCTGGACGTGGTGGGAATTGATACCGCACATCACGCGCAGGCAGTGATGTCCGCAGGCTTCCCTCAGCGTATGCAGAAAGATTATCGCGACGCGATAGACGCCCTGTTTGATGCTAACCGTTTCGGACAGAAAAACGGTCTTGGATTCTGGCGTTATAAAGAAGACAACAAGGGCAAGCCGAAAAAAGAAGAGGATGCCACCGTTGACGGTTTGCTGGCAGATATCAGCCAGCCGAAGCGCGACTTTAGCGATGAAGAAATTATCGCCCGCATGATGATCCCAATGGTCAACGAAGTGGTACGTTGTCTGGAAGAAGGCATTATCGCCAGCCCGGCAGAAGCCGATATGGCGCTGGTGTATGGCCTGGGCTTCCCTCCGTTCCACGGCGGCGCGTTCCGCTGGCTGGATACGCTCGGCAGCGCGAAGTATCTCGATATGGCTCAACAGTATCAGCACCTTGGCCCGCTGTATGAAGTTCCGGCCGGTCTGCGTGACAAAGCGCGCCATAACGAACCGTATTATCCCCAGGTTGAGCCTGCCCGCCCGGTTGGCAGCCTGAAAACGGCTTAAGGAGTCACAATGGAACAGGTTGTAATTGTTGATGCGATCCGTACCCCGATGGGCCGTTCGAAAGGGGGCGCGTTTCGTAACGTGCGGGCAGAAGATCTCTCCGCACATTTAATGCGTAGCCTGCTGGCGCGTAATCCGGCGCTGGAGCCAACCGCGCTGGATGACATTTACTGGGGCTGTGTGCAGCAAACGCTGGAGCAGGGTTTCAACATTGCCCGTAACGCCGCGCTGCTGGCAGAAATTCCGCACTCCGTTCCGGCGGTCACCGTCAACCGCCTGTGCGGTTCCTCGATGCAGGCGCTGCACGATGCGGCACGTATGATCATGACCGGCGATGCTCAGGCGTGCCTGATTGGTGGCGTGGAGCATATGGGCCATGTACCAATGAGCCACGGCGTTGATTTCCATCCAGGCATGAGCCGCAACGTAGCAAAAGCTGCGGGGATGATGGGGCTGACGGCAGAAATGCTCTCGCGTATGCACGGTATCAGTCGTGAAATGCAGGATGCCTTCGCCGCACGTTCACATGCTCGCGCCTGGGCTGCAACACAGTCTGGCGCATTTAAAAACGAAATCATCCCGACCGGCGGTCATGATGCCGACGGTGTGCTGAAACAGTTTAACTATGATGAGGTTATTCGTCCGGAAACCACTGTCGAAGCGCTATCCACCCTGCGCCCGGCGTTCGATCCGGTGAGCGGAACGGTCACTGCCGGTACCTCCTCCGCGCTCTCCGACGGAGCAGCGGCAATGCTGGTCATGAGTGAAAGTCGCGCCCGTGAGCTGGGTCTGACGCCGCGTGCCCGTATTCGTTCGATGGCTGTTGTTGGCTGCGACCCGTCAATCATGGGTTACGGTCCGGTTCCGGCCTCAAAACTGGCGCTGAAAAAAGCGGGACTCTCCACCAGCGACATCGGCTTGTTTGAGATGAACGAAGCCTTTGCCGCCCAGATCCTGCCGTGCATTAAAGATCTGGGGCTGATGGAGCAGATCGACGAGAAGATCAACCTCAACGGCGGCGCGATCGCCCTGGGCCACCCACTGGGTTGCTCCGGGGCGCGTATCAGCACCACCCTGCTCAACCTGATGGAACGCAAAGACGTGCAGTTTGGTCTGGCAACGATGTGTATCGGGTTAGGTCAGGGCATCGCGACGGTATTTGAGCGAGTTTAATCAAAGATAAATTCCCCTAAATAATTCTCGCTGCATCGCGGCGGCAACTGAGCGAATCCCCGGGAGCATAGATAACTATGTGACCGGGGTGAGCAAAGGCAGCCAACAAAGAGGCAGAGTGAATTATGACGGGGAAAGGTTTAGTTGCCGTTCTTCCCGCCTGTCAGGGGCGGGTTTTTTATTTACCTGAACTACCACGCACCACTAATTGCACCGGCAACAGCAGATTCTCTTCCAGTTTCTCTTCCAGCAATAAACGCAGCGCTTCACGCCCCAGTTGCTTTTTATCAACCGCAATAGTGGTCAGCGGCGGATGTGACCAGGCCGCAGCATCGATATCATCAAACCCCACCAGCGCGAGATCTTCCGGGATACGTATATCCTGCTGCGCACACACCCGCTGAACAACCAGCGCTGCCGCGTCGTTATAGGCAAAAATAGCGTCGGGCGGCTCTGGCAGACTGAGCAATTCATTAACCGCCTCCACCAAAGATTGCTCGGTATCCAGCAGTGGCGGCGCAATGGCTTCATACTCTGGCGGCATCAGCAAACGGGCTTCATACAATGCCTGACGGTAGCCCTTCTCGCGCTGACGGATGCTGTAGTGCGCAAGCGAACTGGCAAGAAAAGCGATACGGCTGCGCCCTTGTGCAATCAGATGTTGCGTGGCCAGATAGCCGCCCTGGGTATTGTCCGGATTGACGCATGGCAAACCTGGAGCCCACAGATCCACCAGCACCAACGGCAATTTCATCTGTTGCAGCAAGCCAAGTAATTCAGGCTCAAAAAAACCGGCGCAGATCAGCGCATCCGGCTGGTGCAGCATCACCTGCTCACTCACTGCATCACCTGGGCCTATAGAGAGAAAACTCAGCGCAATACCCTGATCCCGGCAGGCATCATCGATACCCAGCAGCAGCTGCGAGTAAAACGGCAATGCCCGGCTGATATTGTGCTGGCGGTGAAGCAAAAACAGGACTCGCTTGAGCTTGTCACTGCGCAGACGGGAAAAATCATAGCCCTGCTGCTGCGCGACAGAAATAATGCGCAGCCGGGTATCTTCACGTAGCCCTGGCTGCCCTTTTAGTGCACGGGATACAGCGCCAACTGAAACGCCGCAGGCTTCGGCAATATCTCTGATTCGTACAGGTTTCGTCATTTCACTCTCATTAATTCTACACGGTGGCCTGTTGTGCTCCCAGCCAGGCCGCGCCGCGTACGCCGCTACTGTCGCCGTGTCGGGCCTGAACGATCGGCGTACGGCACTGTTTACCAAACACGTATTGTGCCACTCGCGCCTGCAAGCCTGTGTACAGTAAAGCGATATTAGATACCCCGCCCCCCAGCACGATAACATCGGGATCGAGCGTATTCACAACCCCCGCCAACGCACGCGCCAGCTGATCGCAATAGCGTTCCCATAACAAACAGGCTACCGTATCACCCGATTCTACCCGTTGCATAATTTGTGGCACACCTGCATGTTGCGCGGTGTGATTCATATACTGACGCTCCAGGCCGCTGCCGGAAATAAAGCTCTCAATACAGTTCACCTGTCCGCAATAGCATGTCACTTCAGCCCCATCCCGAGATTCGTGGTAGCGCGGCAATGCATTATGTCCCCACTCTCCTGCACAGGCGTTAGGTCCAGAGATCAAACGGTTATCGATGCATAGTCCACCGCCGCAACCGGTACCGAGGATCACGCCAAATACGACAGGATAGCCCCGTCCGCTACCGTCCATCGCTTCCGACAGTGTGAAGCAGTTGGCGTCATTAGTTACGGGTACTGGCATTCCTAATGCACGCTCAAGATCTTGCGAAAAAGCCTGCTGATTCAGCACCAGGATGTTGGAATTCTTAATCAAACCTTCGCTATCCACCGCGCCGGGCACCCCGATACCCACCGATAAAGGCTGATTAACGGCCTGTCTCGCCTTAGCAATCATCTCGGTCACAGCCTGGAAAAAATCACCGTAACTCTGCTTTGGTGTCGCACTTCGCTCGCAGAAAACAATTTCACCTGCGTTATCAATCACCACCGCTTCAATTTTAGTCCCGCCGATATCCAGTCCGAGCCTCATGGTTTTCCCTCGCTGACGTCCCGCAATGTGATGCGATACAGCTTGCCCATTTTGTTTACTAAACAAAATGAAACCCGTCACAAAAACTCAGTTTTATGATTAATAGATAGAAAAAACATGTTTACTAAAAAATATGCTGAAAAAGAGAAACAACAAGACCGGGTTTGCACCCAGTTAGAAGAAGTAAGGTTGGTAATGGATGCGCCGGAAGGGATCCGGCGCACAGCGCTTAAATGAACGCGAAAGCGTCGCCAAACAGGCGATCTTCACGCGCACTACGTTCATTGCAGAACAGGTCGCGCGCGATTTTAGCCATCTCGAAACGCCCGGCGATATAAATATCATGTTCCGCCAGAGTGCCGTAATCCTGTAATACTGCCGTTAATACGGTTCCCGTACGACCACGCCAGCCGTCTTCAGGCTGCTCTACCACCGGCTCAACGCGCAGGTTCGGGTGATTCACCGACAATGCTTCCAGCTCTGAGAGATCGTAGAGATGCTTCTCTTCGCGCCCGCCCCAGTAAATAGTGATATCGCGGTTTGGATTGCGCGCCAGCGCGGTAAGCAGAATAGAACGCACGTAAGAGAACCCTGTACCTCCGGCAATCAGGATCAGCGGACGATTCTCATCATCCCGCAGCCAGGCTTCACCGTGCGGGATATCGACCTTAATTTCCCGATCTTTCAGAATTCGGTCCATAACAGCCATGGCATAAAGATTTAGCTCAGAAGCACCCACGTGCAGCTCAATGAACCCATGCTCATCCGGCGTAGATGCCATGGAGAACGGGCGTTTATCACGTTCGTCCATCACGACCATTAAATACTGACCTGCACGAAAGGAAAACGCCGCGTCCGGCACTAAACGTACGCGATATACGGTGTCAGTGATAGCTTCTACCGAGGTCACTTTACAGCTTAAGGTTGTCATGCGCTCTCTCTGTCGGATCAATAGGCAAAACGATCGCGCCTCAGGCGCTTTTGCCGTCATTAAAGATGGCTAATTCATCCCAAATTGCGTCAATACGCGCAGTCACTTCAGGATCTTTTTTAATCGGGCGTCCCCACTCTCGTTGGGTCTCACCCGGCCATTTATTTGTGGCATCCAGCCCCATTTTTGAACCAAGGCCGGAAACCGGCGAGGCAAAATCCAGGTAATCAATCGGCGTATTCTCTACCAGTACCGTATCCCGGGCCGGGTCCATACGGGTAGTAATTGCCCAAATCACATCGTTCCAGTCACGTGCGTTGACATCATCATCGCAGACAATAACAAATTTGGTGTACATAAACTGACGCAAAAATGACCAAACGCCCATCATGACGCGTTTGGCATGACCCGCGTACTGTTTTTTCATCGTCACCACGGCCAGTCGATAAGAACAACCTTCCGGCGGCAGATAAAAGTCGACGATTTCCGGGAACTGCTTTTGCAGAATAGGAACAAAGACCTCATTCAGCGCCACACCGAGAACCGCTGGCTCATCTGGTGGGCGTCCGGTGTAGGTGGAGTGATAAATCGCATCTTCACGTTGGGTAATGTGGGTGACGGTGAAAACCGGGAAGCTATCCACTTCATTGTAATAACCCGTATGATCGCCATACGGTCCTTCCGGTGCCAGTTCACCCGGCTCGATATAACCTTCCAGTACGATTTCAGCGCTGGCGGGTACTTCGAGATCGTTGGAGATGCATTTGACGACTTCGGTCTTGGTGCCACGCAGCAGCCCGGCGAAGGCGTACTCTGATAATGTATCAGGTACAGGGGTCACCGCGCCCAGAATGGTCGCCGGGTCTGCCCCTAACGCAACGGAGACTGGGAAACGCTCACCAGGGTGTGCAGCGCACCACTCCTGATAATCCAGCGCGCCGCCACGATGTGAAAGCCAACGCATAATGAGCTTATTTTTGCCAATCAACTGTTGGCGATAAATACCCAGATTCTGTCGCTCTTTATGCGGACCACGCGTGACGGTGAGTCCCCATGTAATCAGTGGCGCTGCATCTTCCGGCCAGCAGGTCATAATCGGAATGCGGTTTAAATCAACGTCATCGCCTGAAGAAATTTTTTGCTGACAAGGCGCACCGCGTAGCCGTTTGGTCGGCATGTTCAGCACCTGCTTGAACTGTGGCAGCTTATCAAACAGATCGCGGAATCCTTTCGGCGGCTCCGGCTCTTTCAAAAACGCCAACAGCTTACCAACTTCCCGTAGTGCTGAGACATCTTCTTGCCCCATCCCCATGGCGACACGCTTCGGCGTGCCAAACAGATTGCACAGCACCGGCATTGAATAGCCTTTTGGATTCTCAAACAGCAGCGCAGGCCCACCGGCACGCAAGGTGCGATCGGCAATTTCAGTGATCTCCAGATGGGGATCCACTGGAAGCGTAATGCGTTTGAGCTCGCCCTGCTGTTCAAGCTGCGTCAGGAAGTCGCGTAAATCGTGATATTTCATGGCGTCCATTATGGCCTCTGTGTAAGCGCCTCATTATACGGCGTTCATCATTGTGATGCTGTATTTTTGTTAAATTAGCGTGAACTCTGGCAACCAACACCGATGAGGCTTGAAAGATGAAGTGTATAATGACTTTTGCTATGCTTGCGCTCAGAACAAGCGGATAAGAGTTATTATGCAAGCCTGGTATTTACTGTACTGCAAACGCGGGCAACTTCAACGTGCCCAGGAACACCTGGAAAGACAAGCAGTAAACTGTTTGACGCCAATGATCACCCTGGAAAAAATGGTGCGTGGTAAACGTACCACAGTCAGTGAGCCACTTTTCCCTAATTACATGTTTGTCGAGTTCGATCCGGAAGTGATCCACACCACGACCATCAATGCGACACGTGGCGTTAGCCATTTTGTACGTTTTGGAGCGACACCAGCCACCGTCCCCTCTCCCGTCATTCACCAGCTTTCTATCTACAAGCCCGAAGGAATTGTTGACCCGGAAACGCCGCATCCTGGAGACTGCGTCATTATCACTGAAGGGGCATTTGAAGGGTTGAAGGCGATTTTCACCGAACCCGACGGCGAAGCACGTTCCATGCTCCTGCTTAACCTGTTGAATAAAGAGGTTAAGCAGAGCGTGAAAAACACCGGCTTTCGAAAAATATAAACAGACTGACTCAGAAGGTCACTTCGAATAACGTTCTGACGTTGGCATCAATCGCCGTTGATAGCCACTGAGGATCTTCCCCGCGCCAGTGCGCAATACGCTCAAGAATATGCGGCAGGTGTGCAGGTTCATTGCGTCGGGAAGTCGGCTTCGGGGCCAGATCGCGTGGGAGTAAATAGGGCGCGTCTGTTTCTATCAGCAGCCTTTCCACCGGGATAAACGGCAGTAGCTCCCGTAGTTCCATACCCCGACGCTCATCGCAGACCCATCCGGTAATCCCGATATAAAGCCCTCTGTCCACGCAGTCCTGCATCTCCCGGCGCGAGCCAGTGAAACAGTGCAGCACTGCGCCGGGGAGGCTGTCCAGCCAGGGTTCCAGCAGCGTCAGAAAACGTTCGTGGGCATCCCGACAATGCATGAAAACAGGCATCTGCAATTCGGCGGCAATACGCAATTGCGCCTCAAAAGCCCGTTCCTGTTCCTGCGCAGTGGAGTAATTACGATTGAAATCCAGGCCACACTCACCAATGGCGACCACTTCGGACTGGTTCGCCAGTGCAATAATTTCCGCCTCTGTTGAGGATTGCCATTGGCTACTGTCATGCGGGTGGACGCCAGCTGTGGACCAGCAATGTGGATAATGCTGTGCCAACTTTAGCGCCTGCTGGCTTTCATGCAGGTTTGTTCCGGTCAGAAGCATGCCGTTTACACCCGCAGCAAAGGCGCGCGCCACAACCTCATCCCTGTCTCTCGCAAATTGTGAACTGGTTAGATTAACGCCAATATCAAACATGCTTCCTCCCATATGACAACCGCCCTTACGGGCGGCTGAATTTACTCTTCGGTTTTCTCGGTGGCTTCGGCTTCTTTCGCATTCTCAGCCTCGTTGTCTTCGTCTCGCGTACGTCGCTTGCCGACATAAAAACGAGAGAAGAAAACACCCACTTCGAACAGGCAGTACATCGGTATCGCCAACAGCGTTTGCGAGAAGACATCTGGTGGAGTCAGTAACATCCCCACGACAAATGCCCCGACAACTACGTAAGGACGTTTCTTACGTAGGTCCTCAGGTGTCGTAATGCCCATCCAGCACAACAATACAATGGCGACAGGAACCTCAAAAGAGACACCAAACGCCATAAACAGCGCCATGACAAAGCTGAGATAACTGGCAATGTCTGTCGAAACCTGCACGCCTTGCGGAGCTGTGTTGGCAAGGAAGCCAAACGCCAACGGGAAGACGACAAAATAGGCGAATGCCATCCCGATATAGAACAACAGCGAACTTGAGACCAGCAGCGGCACGACAAGGCGACGTTCATGCTTATACAAAGCAGGCGCAATAAATGCCCATACCTGGTACAGGATCACTGGTGCCGACAGGATCAGCGACACCATAAAGGTTAGCTTTATCGGGGTAAAGAACGGTGAAGCCACATCGGTGGCGATCATCGTTGCGCCCTGCGGCATTTGCTTAATCAGCGGTGCCGCAACCATATGGTAAATGTCGTTGGCAAAATAAACCAACGCCAGAAAGATCACCATAACCGCAATAATGCAGTTCAGGAGTCGCTTACGCAGCTCAATAAGATGCGTGATGAGCGGTTGAGTATCTTCTACAGACATGTTTACGGTTTATCACTCGACGAGGGTGAGGATTCGACAGCAGGTGCAGCAGGTTTCTTTTCCGCGTCCATCGACGTAACGGAAACAGTGTCCTTCAACTCCGGCGTGTCAGCACCCGTGGATTCCGGTTTTTGCTCCGGCGAACTGGCCTGTGCTTCAGCAGTAGCAGGGGTAACCCCCTCGTGCTGCGCTTCACTTCCTTTCACTACAGGGTTATGGATAGTGTGCGCTTCATCGCTCGCTTTCTCAGGATCGTGCACGCTGTAAGAACGCTTCATCGACTCAGCCGCTTCACGCAGCTCATCCATCGATGCTTTCAGCTCCGGCGTCAAATTTGTCAGGCTCGCTTTCTCTACTTTCTTCAGGCTGTCCTGAAACTCCTGAAGCTTAAGCTCCTGGGTCAGTTCATTCTGCACAGTAGTTGCAAGAGAGCGCAGCGCACGGACCCAGCCCGCGACCGTTTTTACTGCCACTGGCAATCGTTGTGGCCCCAGTACGATGAGGCCGATAACGAACACCAATAACAGTTCGCTAAAACCGATATCAAACACGGATTATACCTGCTCTTTATCTTGGCTTTTGGCGTCTTCTTTCTTCACTTCACCCTGCTTATCGGTGATGGATTTAGCGGTAAAATCAGCGTCCTGGCTGGTTTTATCCTGCTTAGGTTCATCATCACCCATCGCTTTCTTGAAGCCTTTAATAGACGCGCCAAGGTCGGAACCGATGGAGCCGAGTTTCTTGGTGCCAAATAGCAGTACAACGATGACGGCAATGATCAACAACTGCCAAATACTGATACCACCCATACATGTTCCTCTGTCATAGATGATGAATTAATAAGGCCGTAGTATACGTTACACGACCTGCCTTGGGCGATGAAAAAATCAGCGCATTTTGCGCCAGCCGATCAGCCAGGCGATAACACCACCCGCGATTAACCAGCCCGGCATAAGCCCCCACTCAGGGCGGCTTACCAGCAGGAATGTCCCACTTAACAGCAACGTTGCGCCAATACCCAATAAATAACGGGATTGTCCCTGACGTACGTGATTCGCATGAAGCTCGCGCGCAATCTTATCAACACTGTGCTGTAAATATTTGCCCTGGCGCAAACTGTCATACACCAGTTCAGGTATTTCTGGCATTTTTTCGACCCAGAACGGTGCTTTTTCTTTAAATGCCCTGACAAGCGCCGGAATACCGACCTGATCTTTAATCCAGGATTCAAGGAAAGGTTTGGCCGTTTTCCACAGATCCAACTGAGGATAGAGCTGTCGGCCAACACCCTCAACGTACAACAGCGTCTTCTGTAACAGCACCAGTTGAGGCTGGACTTCCATATTAAATCGACGTGCCGTATTGAACAGATTCAACAGCACGTGACCAAAGGAGATCTCTGCTAGCGGCTTTTCGAAGATCGGCTCACACACGGTACGAATGGCGAATTCGAACTCTTCAACGTTGGTATCCGGTGGAACCCATCCAGAATCCACGTGCAGTTCAGCAACTTTGCGGTAATCGCGGTTAAAGAACGCAATGAAGTTTTCAGCCAGGTAACGCTTATCTTCTTTGTTTAAAGAGCCCACAATCCCACAATCAATACCAATGTATTTCGGGTTTTCAGGGTGCTCATAGCTGACGAAAATGTTGCCCGGGTGCATGTCCGCATGGAAAAAGCTGTCGCGGAAAACCTGAGTAAAAAAGACCTGAACACCACGCTCGGCCAACAGTTTCATATTGGTGCCGTTCTTCTCAAGCGTGGTGACATCTGAAACCGGGATACCGTAAATGCGCTCCATCACCATCATGTTCTGACTGCAATAGTCTGAGTACACTTCCGGGATGTACAACATTGGGCTGTCTTCAAAATTACGCCGCAGTTGAATGGCGTTTGCCGACTCACGCAGCAGGTTCAGCTCATCAATCAACGTTTTTTCATATTCACGGACGACTTCTGTTGGTCTCAGACGACGACCATCCGGCAGCAGGCGAGGAACCCAACGAGCAAGGCGATAGATCAGTTTTAAATCGGCTTTGATTACCGGCAGGATATCCGGACGAATAACTTTGATCACCACCTCTTTGCCATTCGACTTCAGTCGCGCGGTATGAACCTGAGCAACAGACGCAGATGCCAGCGGCGTGATTTCAAAATCATCAAACCATTCCTCGACGGGCAGCCCGCCCATGGCCTCTTCGATTTGTTTTTTCGCTCTAAGCCCATCGAACGGGGCAACACGATCCTGCAATAGCGCAAGCTGATCGGCGATGTGCGGAGGGAAAAGGTCACGACGGGTGGAGAGCATCTGCCCAAACTTGATCCATACCGGGCCGAGTTCCTGTAAAGCCAGTCTCAGCCTTTCTCCCAGCGGTTTGTCTTTATGTCGGTTGGGCATCCAGAACAACGAGTAACGCCACAACCGAAGCGGCAGCGTGATTCGCATTTTGGGGATGAGTTCATCAAGACCGTAGCTTAAAAAAGTGCGAATGATGAAATAAAGGCGCCGTACTTCACCTGGCGTCATTTGGCCTCCAGTTTTTCCAGCCGTCTGGCCAGAGATTCAACCGCGCGCTCAACCGCTGCCGTTTCTTCCGCAAACCATGCAACTTCAAGCAGGCCAGGGGCCATACGCCACTCTTCGGTGATCGCTTCAGCAACATAACGTTGCTGACGTTGAATGCCATGACGCAGGAACTTCGCGCCACCGCGCAGGACTTTGCTAACACCTTCCGCGACGATATCACCGGTATAAGGAGCTAATAGCTCTGCAGGGTCGAATTCCGCCAGGTCAGCCAGAGCCACAAAGTTCTGCACCACCTGAATATCGCCCTGCACTTCCAGTTCGCCGCTGCGAATAAGCGTGGTGAGTTGCTGCCGATCGCGTAGTTTCGGTAACACGCTGGCATGTGTAATCACGGTGCAATCGGCTTCGCCTTCCCATGCCCCCAGCACATCGACCTGGCGCTCACTGAATACCAGGACTAGCGACGTCGAAAATCCTTTCAGGTCAAAACGCAGCACCTTACTCTGCAAACGCGTTCGGGCCGATTTCAGCGCAGGAGAACGGTACAGAAAGGTGTTGAGCAGATTTTCAACGCCTGCGGTCACTAAGGGTTTTAAAGGCATCCCCAATCTCCTGTCAGAACTTGTAGCCACGATGCAGCGCAACGACACCTGCCGTCAGGTTGTAGTAATCAACGCTTTCGAACCCGGCATCTTGCATCATTGCTTTTAAGGTGTCCTGATCGGGATGCATGCGGATGGATTCCGCCAGATAGCGATAACTGTCTGCATCGCTTGCTACCATGGAGCCAATGCGCGGCAGAACGTGGAAAGAGTATGCGTCGTAGGCTTTGCTCAGAGGTTCGATAATCGGCTTGGAGAATTCCAGCACCAGTAGACGTCCGCCCGGCTTCAACACGCGATACATAGAGCGTAATGCTTTGTCTTTATCCGTAACGTTGCGCAGACCGAAAGAGATGGTGATGCAGTCAAACGTGTTGTCAGGGAAAGGTAGTGCTTCCGCATTCGCCTGAACGTACTCAACGTTACCCACCACACCAATATTGCGCAGCTTTTCGCGACCCATTTTGAGCATTGAGTCATTGATATCCGCCAGCACAACTTTGCCGGTTTCGCCTACCATGCGAGAGAATTTCGCCGTCAGATCGCCGGTACCGCCAGCCAAATCGAGAACGGTTTGTCCGCGACGCACGCCACTGCAGTCAATGGTGAAGCGCTTCCACAAACGATGAATGCCGAATGACATTAAGTCATTCATAACGTCATATTTAGAGGCCACAGAATGAAAAACGTGGGCCACCATGTCAGCTTTCTGCTCTTTAGCGACGGTCTGAAAGCCAAAGTGCGTCGTTTCTTGTGAATTATCCACCATCTCAGTGCCTGCTCATTCAAAAAATGTTCGAGAAGTGTAACAGATTGGGCCAATTTGCCCTACCCTTCTGCCGGGTTCAACTACCCCAAATGGACTAGCTTGATTGCTGATTTACCGTTTCATCATCGGGGTAAGGCTCATCTTGTTGCGTCTCAGGGACCGAGCGCAAACGGTACTCTTCATCCTGGGTAGTGGCTTGTTCAGCCAGCTCAGGATTAATCTCACGCTTAATTTCCACCCCTAAGCCACGGAAGGCTTCCGCCTGCGATAAGACATTTCCACGGCCTGAAGAGAGTTTTTTCATCGCCTGTCGGTAGTTATCCTGGGCTTTATCCAGGCTTTGGCCGATTGCCGACATATCATCCACAAACAATCGCATCTTGTCATAAAGTTTACTGGCCCGATCGGCAATTTGTTGCGCATTACGACTCTGATGCTCGTAGCGCCACAGATTGGCAATCGTACGCAATGCCACCAACAGCGTAGTGGGACTGACCAGCATAATGTTATTTCTAAGCGCTTCGGTAATCAGTTCGGGCTGCCTGTCGAGCGCCAGTAAAAAAGCAGGCTCAACGGGGATAAACATCAGCACATAGTCAAGCGTACGCAGCCCCGGAAGCTGTTGATAATCTTTGCGCCCCAGCAGACGAATATGGTTTCGCACGGAGGCGATATGCTCCTGCAACGCACTCTCACGGGTGAATTCATCTTCAGCGTTAAAATAGCGTTCATAGGCAACCAGCGTCATTTTCGCGTCGATCACCACATCTTTGCCCTGTGGTAATCGGACAATAACGTCCGGTTGCATCCGCGAGCGCACATCATTCTCGATGCTAACCTGGGTTTCGTATTCATAGCCTTCGCGCAGACCGGAAGCCTCAAGCACCCGCGTGAGTACGACCTCTCCCCAGTTTCCCTGCGTTTTGTTATCGCCTTTTAATGCCCGCGTCAGGTTTACCGCTTCCTGTGCCATCTGCGCGTTCAGTTGCTGGAGATTACGAATTTCGTGCGCCAGGGTATGGCGCTCCTGAGCCTCTTTACCAAAGCTATCCTGAACCTGGCGGCGAAAACCGTCCAGTTGTTCGCGAAGCGGTGCCAGCAGGCTGTTCAGGCTTTGGCGATTTTGCTCATCTACGCGGCGATTGCTGTGCTCGAAAATACGGTTCGCCAGATTCTCAAACTGTTCGCTCAGGCGCTGTTCGCTGTTGATCATCTGGCGAATTTTATCTTCCGCATGCTGTTGCGTTGCTTCCAGCCGGGTAGTGACTTCACGGAGATCGGCCTCCAGTGAGGTATTGATACTGTGCAGGCTGCGGAGTTCGTTATTCAGCAGTTCGCACTCATCACGCCAGTGGGCTTCCTGTGAGAGTTGTTGCCGGGCGGCGCTTAGCGCGATATCCAGTTCTCGTCGTTCTTCGATGAGATCGGCACGGATCCTGTCGGCGTGCGCTTTTGTCGCCAGCCAACCCACCAGCAGCCCTGCAGCTAATGCCAGCACGGCACTCATCAAAATTGGAATATCCACAACACCCCCTTACAGCAACGACTTACCCGCACAAAATAGAATTGTGCTGTATAAACGTCCAGTTTAAAAGGAATTTCCTGCGAGGTACTACGCAAAATAAAAAGGCCGAACGCGTCGGCCTTTTTGAATAGACGGGAGAATTACAGTAAACGACGTGCGGCTTCTACCACGATTTTCACCGCGTGGCTTTCTGTTTGTTTCATCGTTTCCGCATTAGGGATCTCTTGCTGAGTACGGTTCACGATAACACCCGCGACCATACCGGCACGCAGACCCTGGCTTGCGCACATGGTCAGCAGCGTGGCAGATTCCATTTCGTAGTTCATAACGCCCATAGACTGCCACTCTTCCATTGAGCCTTTGAAACGGCTCACGACGCGACCAGAGAAGGTGTCGTAACGCTCCTGGCCCGGGTAAAAGGTATCAGAAGACGCGGTAACGCCAACGTGGGTAGTAGCGCCGATAGATTTCGCCGCTTCCACCAGCGCGGTGGTGCACTCGAAGTCTGCAACAGCCGGGAACTCCATTGGCGCGAAGTGCAGGCTTGCGCCGTCCAGACGGACAGACGCCGTGGTGACCAGTACGTCACCCACGTTGATATGCGGCTGGATAGCGCCAGTCGTACCGATACGCAGGAAGGTACGAATGCCCAGCTGTGCCAGTTCTTCTACGGCGATAGAGGTTGACGGGCCGCCGATACCGGTAGAGCAAACGATCACGGCTTTACCATCCAGCTCAGCACGCCAGGTAGTGAACTCGCGATGAGATGCCAGCTTAACCGGCTTATCCATCAGCGCGGCGATCTTTTCCACACGCTCCGGGTCGCCAGGGACGATAGCAAGCGTAGCCCCTTGTAAATCGCTCTTAGTGAGGCCGAGATGAAAAACATCAGACTTAGACATAAAAACTCCTCTGTGAATCGGTTTTGTCAGAAGAAGCAAAAACACACTTTACCGAAGGCATGAACATATTTTCGTGACAGTCATCACTCTGATGTAAATCAATTGCATTCAATTACCATCAAATAGTGATGCATATCACATAAACGATGCGATGTAAGGAAGCCCTGCACAAAAGATAGCCCGTTTAAGGCAATGTGGTTCGTTGCATGTGTCTATAGTTAACAATGCGCTTTTTGGCTGAATATTTAAGGGTACGGAGAATACCATGACAACACGACAATCTGGCTTTGCACCTGCTGTATCTCCACCGACGTCTACCACGGTTCACACTCCGGATAACGCGATTATCGCCGGTGTAACGTCCATACCTTCACAAGGCGATGATATGCCTGCGTATTACGCACGGCCGCAACAGACCGATGGTCCGCTGCCCGTCATCATTGTCGTGCAGGAGATTTTTGGTATTCATGAGCACATTCGTGATGTTTGCCGTCGACTGGCGCTGGAAGGATATCTGGCTATCGCACCCGAACTCTATTTTCGCGAAGGCGATCCCAATGACTTTGCCGATATCCCGACGCTTCTAAGCGGCCTCGTCGCCAAAGTGCCTGACTCTCAGGTACTGGCCGATTTGGATCACGTCGCCAGCTGGGCCTCCCGCAACGGGGGAGATGCGCACCAACTGATGATCACCGGATTTTGCTGGGGTGGACGCATCACCTGGTTGTATGCCGCACATAATCCGCAGTTAAAAGCGGCGGTGGCGTGGTATGGCAAACTGGTGGGTGATAAAACCCTCAACTCGCCGAAACATCCCGTTGATATCGCAACCGATCTTAACGCCCCCGTTTTGGGACTTTATGGCGGCCAGGATACCAGCATTCCGCAAGATACCGTTGAAACAATGCGTCAGGCGCTGCGCGCCGCCAATGCGAAAGCGGAAATCGTGGTCTATCCCGATGCCGGGCATGCGTTTAACGCCGATTATCGCCCGAGCTATCACGAAGAGTCCGCGAAAGACGGCTGGCAGAGAATGCTGGAGTGGTTCGCGCAATACGGTGGGAAGAAATAATTCCCGCCAGGCAAACCAATAAACAAAACGGAGGCATCAGCCTCCGTTTTGTTTTTACGCCTGACGCAGATTCTGCGCCGCTTTAACCATGTTTGCCAGCGCCGCGCGGGTCTCCGGCCAGCCGCGCGTTTTCAGACCGCAGTCCGGGTTCACCCACAGACGCTCAGCCGGAATACGCTGCTCGGCTTTCTTCAACAGGGCTTCAATCCATTCCACGCTCGGAACGTTCGGCGAGTGAATATCGTAAACGCCCGGCCCGATTTCGTTCGGATAGTCGAACTCTTCGAACGACTCCAGCAACTCCATATCAGAGCGCGAGGTTTCGATGGTGATCACGTCCGCGTCCAGCGCCGCAATGGAGTCCATGATGTCGTTGAACTCGCAGTAACACATGTGGGTGTGGATCTGGGTTTCATCCTTCGCCACTGCCGCGTTAATGCGGAAGGCTTCCACGCCCCACTCCAGATACGCCGCCCAGTCGCTGCGACGCAGCGGTAAACCTTCACGCAGTGCCGGCTCATCAATCTGGATGATGCCGATCCCCGCCGCTTCCAGATCCGCAACTTCATCACGCAACGCCAGCGCAATCTGCTTCGCGATGGTTTCACGCGTCACGTCTTCACGCGGGAATGACCAGCAAAGAATGGTCACCGGACCGGTCAGCATACCTTTTACCGGTTTGTCGGTCAGCGACTGGGCATACTTCGCCCACTCCACGGTGATCGCTTCCGGGCGGCTGACGTCGCCAATGACTACCGGTGGCTTCACGCAACGGGAGCCATAGCTCTGCACCCAACCGTTCTGGGTAAAGACGAACCCGTCCAGATGCTCGCCAAAGTATTCCACCATGTCGTTACGTTCGGCTTCACCGTGTACCAGCACGTCGAGACCCAGACGCTCCTGTTCAACAATCGCCTGTTTAATATGTTCCGCAATTCCAGTGCGATAGTTACCAGCATCCAGGTTGCCCTTTTTGAAGTCCAGGCGCAGGCCACGAATTTCCGTGGTTTGCGGGAATGAGCCAATAGTTGTGGTCGGCCATGCTGGCAGATTAAAGCGGGCACGTTGCGCCTCGGCGCGAACCGGATAAGCGTTGGCGCGCTGGCTGTCCTGGGCAGTGATCGCCGCCAGACGTTTTTCTACTGCGGCGTTGTGTACACGGGTAGAGTGACGACGAGACTGAATCGGTGCGCTCCACTCGACAATTGCCGCCGTATCACCGCTGTTCAACGCATCACGCAGCAGCGCCAGCTCGCCGCATTTTTGCAGGGCGAAGGCAAACCAGCTCTTCACTTCTGCATCAAGGCGGGTTTCCACGCTGAGATCGATGGGGCTGTGCAGCAGGGAGCAGGAAGAAGCCACCCACAGGTCACGCTTCCCGACGATATCTTTAATTTGCGCGTATTTTTCGCTGAGATCGGCGCGCCAGACGTTGCGCCCGTTCACCAGGCCCGCTGACAGCAGCCAGTCGGCGGGCAGACGATTGTGCAGCTCGGCGACATCATCTTTGCCATGCACGAAGTCAACGTGCAGCCCCTGCACCGGCAGCGCGGTAATGGTATCCAGGTTTGGCGTTACGCCTTCGAAATAGGTGGTCAGCAGCAGTTTCACCTGGCCCTGCAGGGCATCATAAGCCGGTTTAAAGGCATCCAGCCACGCTTGCGGCAGCTCCAGCACCAGCGCCGGTTCATCGATTTGCACCCACTCAATACCGCGTTTTGCCAGCTCGCCCAGCACCTGCTGGTAAACCGGCAGAATGTCGTTCAACAAGCTCAGGCGGTCAAACTGTTCGCCTTTCACTTTCCCCAGCCACAGATAAGTTACCGGCCCCAGCAGCACAGGTTTCACCTTGTGCCCGAGCGCCAGCGCTTCGTCCACTTCATCCAGCAGTTGCGTCCAGGTCAGTTTGAACTGCTGACCTTTGGTGAACTCTGGCACCATGTAGTGATAGTTGGTGTTAAACCATTTGGTCATTTCTGCCGCCGCCGCTGGCTCACCGGTCGGTGCGCGGCCACGGCCAATGCGGAATAAGGTATCGATATCCACCAAGCCGTCTTTATTCTGATGACGAGCCGGAACGTTGCCGAGCAGCAGACTGGTGGTCAGCACGTGATCGTACCAGGCAAAATCACCCACCGGCAGCAGGTCAACACCCGCCTGCTTCTGCTGATCCCAGTGGCGGGCACGCAGCTCGCGGCCAACGGTCAGCAACTCTTCACGGGAGGAATTTCCCGCCCAGTAGCTTTCTTGCGCTTTCTTCAACTCGCGACGCAGGCCAACGCGAGGGAAACCGAGGGTGTGATTCAATATTGTCATTTTTCTTCCTCTAATTATATGTAAATCCTATGGATTTTGAATTTAGGGAAGGCGGCAAGTTTACTCATCCCCAGGAGCTTACTGAAGTAAGTGACTGGGGTGGGGAAACGAAGCCAACGCACCATAAATTTAAAAGACGAAGGATTTTAGCCGTCCAGATGTTTACACATCCATAATTGGCAGTTACTGTATATTCCTCAAGCGCAATTTGTTCATGCCGAAGTGAAGGACTTTCATGATCGAGATTAAACACCTGAAAACGCTCCAGGCGTTGCGGAATAGTGGTTCGCTGGCAGCCGCCGCGGCGACGTTGCATCAGACCCAATCCGCTCTTTCTCACCAGTTCAGCGATCTGGAGCAGCGCCTTGGCTTTCGACTTTTTATCCGTAAAAGCCAGCCTCTGCGCTTTACGCCGCAGGGAGAAATCCTGCTGCAGTTAGCCAATCAGGTATTGCCGCAAATTGGTCGTGCGCTGCAGGCTTGCAACGAACCGCAGCAAACCCGGCTGCGAATCGCGATTGAATGTCACAGTTGTATTCAATGGCTGACGCCCGCGCTGGAGAATTTTCGTGCCAACTGGCCGCAGGTGGAGATGGACTTTAAATCCGGCGTGACGTTCGATCCGCAACCAGCGCTACAGCAGGATGAGCTGGATCTGGTGTTAACCTCCGACATCCTGCCGCGCAGCGGATTGTACTACTCACCGATGTTTGATTTTGAAGTCCGCCTGGTACTGGCGCCTGACCATCCGTTGGCCAGCAAAACGCAAATCACGCCGGAAGATTTGGCCAGCGAGACACTGCTCATTTACCCAGTGCAACGGAGTCGACTGGATGTATGGCGGCATTTCCTGCAGCCCGCAGGCGTTAGCCCGTCGCTGAAGAGCGTGGATAATACCCTGCTGCTGATTCAGATGGTTGCAGCCAGAATGGGCATCGCGGCGTTGCCGCATTGGGTGGTGGAGAGTTTTGAACGCCAGGGCCTGGTAGTGACCAAAACCCTGGGCGATGGATTGTGGAGCCGACTGTACGCCGCCGTGCGTGATGGCGAGCAGCGCCAGCCGGTAACAGAAGCGTTTATTCGCTCAGCGCGGAATCACGCCTGCGATCATCTGCCGTTTGTGCGGAGTGCGGAACGACCCACTTTCGATGTACCCACAGTGAGGCCACTATCACAGCCGCGCCAATGATGAAGCTAGGCCAGTGAGGCTGTTGATGCCAGATGGCCAGGTTGACCAACAGCCCGGCCGGCACATGCATATTGTTCATGATGCCCAACGTACCGGCATCCACCTGGGTCGCACCGTAGTTCCACATAAAGTAACCAATACCGGATGCCGCCACGCCAAGAAAGACCAGAATTCCCCACTGTAGCGTGGTTGCAGGCATTTTCTGCGCATTGCCCAGCATGAACCAGGCCACTACAGCCACCATAAAGGCGCCCATATAAAACCAGGCAAAGGCGTTGTGCTGCGGCATTGGCCGCGTTTCCATCAGACGTTTATAGCCCACCATACCAATAGCAAAGCTGATATTGGACAACTGCACCAGCAACAGACCGGTCCAGAAGTGGCTGGTCACCTGATCGTAACGAATGATCCCCGCGCCAATCACCGCCAGTAACGCACTAAAGGCATAACTCCAACGCAAACGGCGCCCGCTCATCAGGTCATAAATCAGCGTGATATAGAGCGGCGTCAGCACGGTGAAAAGCAGCAGTTCTGAAACCGTCAGGTACAGATAGGCGTGAAAACTCAGCATATACATAATGCCAAGCTGCATGGCCCCCACCAGCATATACAGCGCGATCGTTTTTACGCTGTGCCCGCGGGTGCGTAAAAAAGGCAGGAACACCAGCGCCGCGAGTCCAACGCGCACCAGCACTGCAAAATAGCTATCGACATGACCGGCAAGGTATTCGCCAAACAGGCTGAAGGAAAAGGCCCACAAAATAGTGGTAATGATGAGTAGCGCCACAATGGATGCCTCTTAGAACAGGGAACATCCATTGTAGCGGAGAGTTTAGTTGACAACTGGTCAACTAAAGAACAATTACTTTAAAAAGAGATCGCGCAGGTAGTGCGGCACGGCATCGTCAGCATTAAGACCAATGACTTCCAGTTCTGGGTGCAGATCCTTCAGGCGCTGGTGGGCGTTGCCCATGATGCAGCCTTTGCCCGCCATAGAGAGCATTTCCGCATCGTTCATCCCATCGCCAAAAGCGATGCAGTCTTTCAGGCTGTAGCCCATCGCTTTCGCTACCGCTTCCAGCGCATGACCTTTCGACACGCCGCCCGCCATGACTTCCAGACAGGTAAGCGTAGAGAAGCTGACGTTGACGCGATCGCCCCAGCGGGCGTTAATCGCCTGCTCCAGCGGTAGCAGTCTTTCGTGAGAGTCGGTGGTGAAGAACACTTTGCTGACGCCTTCAGGCTCCAGTAATGCAGGTTCAAACAGGGAATAGTTAAACACTGCTTCTTTGAAGAATCGCATTTCGTCCGGACGATGACGATTCATAAACCATTCATCATCGCGATAAACGTTGGTCACGATGTCCGGGTTTGCATTCACTACGCCAAACAGGTCGCTGGCAATGTCGCGATCCAGGTTATGGGAAAACACCAGATTCCCGTCAGAATCATGCACCCGCGCGCCGTTGGAGGTGATCATGTAGGTTTTAATGCCGAGGTTATCGCGAATTTGCCCCACATCAACATGATGACGACCGGTGGCAAACACGAAGTGAACACCGCGAGCCGTCAGTAGTTTTAGCGTCTCTTTGGCATAAGGGGACAAAGTATGGTCGGGAGAAAGCAGCGTACCGTCTAAATCAGACGCAACAACCTGATACATAAGAAAATTAAACCTCTAGGAAAAGCGAGTTCCGCTGGATGAGTTATGCCTGTTGAAAAAATCAACAATAGCGTTAAGCGCGACTGAGCGCATTGCGTCCTTTTCGAAAAGGATCTCATGGTACGCGCCTTTTATGACAAGCGGCTGACCTCCTTCTACCGGATGGCCTGCTGCAGCGCGGAGTTCACAAAAACGATCGTGCATGCGGTTATCCACTACACGCTCTTCTTCAGCCTGAATCAGCAGCGTCGGCGTCGCGTCGTCTCCCGCGCCAGCCAGAACCTGTTCGCCCGCCTGAATGCCTTCACGCACCCAGTGATAGGTAGGGCCACCCACACGTAACCGCGGATCATCTGCGTAGAAGCGTAGGTTACGCCGATAGCGCTGTCGACTATGCGTGAGCGCATTCATACCGAATGGCAGCGCCCGCCAGCGACCGGTTCCCATCGCATAGCCTTCACGGATGCGCGGATGCCCTTCAGCCCAGTCAAGAATGTGGCGCACCATCCAGTCGGGAAAGCGCATCACAATACCAAACATTGGCGCGCAAAGCGCGATGGCATCACACTGATTCGGGTGGCGCTGCAGGAACAATGTGGCAATCGCTCCGCCCATAGAATGCGCCAGTATATAGCGTTTTCTCCACGGACCGGGTAGCACTTCCTGCTGCCAGAAGGCGGTTAGATCGTCGACATAGTCATTAAAGTTATCGACATGACCGCGATGTGGATCAGAAAGCATTCGCCCGGAACGCCCCTGACCACGGTGATCGATAATGAGCACGTCAAAACCAGAATGAAACAGGTCATACGCCAGTTCAGCATATTTCACGTAGCTTTCAATGCGTCCAGGACAGACGACGATGACGCGATCGTTTTTTTCTGCATGAAAACGCACAAAATGTACGGGGATATCATCCACGCCCGTAAATTCCGCTTCTTCCCGCTGACGCCAGAAATCTGTCAGTGGCCCCATGGAAAAAGCAGCAAACGCGTTTTCTCTTGTTTCCCAGTCTTTTTGCTGCTGAAACATCGGGTATCCAGCCTCGCTGACCAAGTAAAATCGTTTTTTTCGCCGTCGCTGACACAACCTAACGGCAGTAGCGTATTGTGGCATAAAAATAGACAATCCGGGAGTTTCTCATGACCTTTGAATGGTGGTTCGCCTACCTGCTGACCTCTATTATTTTGAGCTTGTCTCCAGGCTCTGGCGCAATCAACACTATGACCACCGCCATCAGCCATGGTTATCGCGGTGCCAGCGCGTCGATTGCGGGTTTACAGACCGGGCTGGGCATTCATATCGTTTTGGTAGGCGTGGGGCTGGGAACGCTATTTTCACGTTCGGTGATCGCGTTTGAGGTGCTGAAGTGGGCGGGAGCGGCCTATCTGATTTGGCTGGGTATTCAACAATGGCGCGCGGCGGGTGCTATCGATCTGAACACCATGGCGAATACACAATCGCGCAGCCGCCTGTTCAAACGCGCGGTCTTTGTGAATCTGACCAACCCCAAGAGCATTGTTTTTCTTGCCGCCCTGTTCCCGCAGTTTATCCTGCCGCAGGAACCGCAGCTGATGCAGTACGTGGTGCTTGGCGTCACGACCATTGTGGTCGATATCATTGTGATGATCGGTTACGCGACGCTGGCCACGCGCATTGCTGGCTGGATTAAAGGGCCAAAGCAAATGAAGGCGCTGAACAAAGTGTTCGGTTCACTGTTTATGCTGATAGGCGCCCTGCTGGCATCGGCAAGGCATGCCTAGCAAATGGAACGGCACTCGCAAAGAAATGCTAACAGTATGAGCGTCTGAATATGACTTTCCATACTTAGCCGCAAAGGAGGAAAAGTCTTTTATTCTGCGCTGTTAGGTGTTGAATACCAGAGTCAGAATGCCGCCACTCTCACTTCTCACGGATGATGGACGATGGCGGAAGCAACGACACCCCATGACGCAGTATTTAAGACCTTCCTCTCCCGCGTGGAAACCGCGCGGGACTTTATTGAACTTCATCTTCCGCCTTCGTTAATTAAAATCTGCAAACTGGAAACGCTCCGTCTGGAATCAGGCAGTTTTGTGGAGGACGATCTGCGCCCCTATTTCAGCGATATTCTCTACTCACTGGAAACCACCAGCGGGCATGGCTATGTACATGTGCTCATCGAGCATCAAAGCTCACCTGACAAGCATATGTCATTTCGCCTGATGCGCTACGCTATCGCAGCGATGCAGCGTCATCTTGAGGCTGGAAACGACACTCTACCGCTGGTGATTCCAGTGCTCTTTTACCATGGCAAGCAAAGCCCATGGCAAGGCTCAATGAACTGGCTGGATCACTTTGAGGATTCGGGAACCGCCCTTCAACTTTACAGCACACCGTTTCCGTTGGTGGATGTGACGGTTATTCCAGATGATGAAATCATGCAGCATCGCAGTATGGCGGCGCTGACATTAGTGCAAAAGCATATTCGCCAGCGCGACATGGCACAGCTGCTGGATAAACTTACCCGCCTGTTTATGCTGGAGAAGATGAGCGGACAACAAATAACCGTGCTGGTAAACTACATGGTGCAAGCAGGGAATACACAAGATGTTCAGACATTACTGTATAAGCTGGCACAGCGTGTGCCGCAGCATGGAGACAAACTGATGACAATGGCGGATCAACTACGTGAAGAGGGCAAACGCATTGCCCTCACTGATGTAGCAAAAGCAATGCTCAAGCGAGGTCTGGATACCGATGCGATTATGGAAATGACCGGCCTTTCGAAGGATGAATTACAGAAGCTTGCGCAATAAACCGTACTCCGCCTGGGGCTCCCAGGCGGGTAACAAACTTAGCGCGAAATAATCAGGTGGATGCCGAAACCCGCGAACAACGCGCCAGCAAAACCATCAATCCACTTCGCCAGACGCTGATAGCCACGACGCATTTTCGGCAGCGCAAACAGGCTGGCGACCACGGTAAACCACGCCAGCGTTTCCACGATAATCAGAGCAAAAATCCCCCAACGCGCGCCCGTTCCCACGTTGTCGCCAACAAATAACGAGAAGACGGAGCCAAAATAGATAATGGCTTTAGGGTTCGCCAGATTGGTCAGCAGACCTTTCAAGAAGCTGCGTCCGCTCTGCGCCAGCTCAACCTGTGGTGTCGGGGTCGCAACATCCTGTTTTTTAAATGCGCCGCGCAGCATCTGGTAGCCCATCCAGCACAGATACAGCCCCCCACCTACCATAATAATGGTGTGCAGCCAGGCCATTTTTTCGATAATCAGATGCAGGCCGAGCAGTGCCACGCCAGCCCAGACCATGACGCCACAGGTAATACCCAGCACGCCCATCATCGCTTCTTTGCGCGAACGGCTAACCGCAGTTTGAGAAACAAAAAAGAAATCGGGACCGGGACTCATCAGCGCAACGATGTGCACCAACGCAACGGTGAAAAATAGCGTTAACATAAAAATGACTCGCGGGGGAATAGTTCAGTGAGTCACCATCCTGGCACTTTTTTGCCCGGCTGACTACTCTTCGTCGTCACCATCAACGTGTGCGCGAATAAGCGCCATAAACTCTTTACCGAAACGCTCAAGTTTACGCATCCCCACACCGTTGACGCTCAGCATTTCGCTCGCTGAAACTGGCATCTGCTCCGCCATTTCAATCAGCGTGGCGTCGTTGAACACCACGTACGGTGGGATGTTCTCTTCATCGGCAATGGCTTTACGCAGCTTACGCAATTTGGCGAACAGTTTGCGATCGTAATTACCGCCGAAGGATTTCTGCATCGCGCGCGGTTTCAGCGCCACAATACGCGGCACCGCAAGCTGTAGTGGAACTTCACCGCGCAGCACCGGACGCGCGGCTTCGGTTAACTGTAACGCGGAGTGATGAGCAATATTCTGCGTCACCAGTCCAAGATGAATAAGCTGGCGAATAACGCTCACCCAGTGTTCATGGCTTTGCTCACGACCAATGCCGTAGACCGGCAGCTTGTCATGGGCCAGCTCGCGAATACGCTGGTTATTCGCGCCACGCAGAACCTCAACGACATAACCCATACCAAAGCGTTGATTCACACGGTAAATCGTCGACAGCGCTTTGCGCGCATCCATGAGTCCGTCGTACTGTTTTGGCGGGTCAAGACAGATATCGCAGTTACCGCACGGCTCCTGACGCCCTTCGCCAAAATAATTCAGCAGCACCAGGCGACGACAGGTTTGCGCCTCGGCAAACGCCCCCATCGCATTGAGCTTATGGCGCTCGATATCCAGCAGTTGTCCGGCGGGCTTTTCTTCGAGACAACGGCGTAGCCATGCCATATCAGCCGGATCGTAAAACAGCATTGCTTCCGCAGGCAGGCCGTCACGCCCGGCGCGGCCGGTTTCCTGGTAATAGGACTCGATGTTGCGCGGAATATCAAAATGCACCACGAAGCGTACGTTGGGTTTGTTGATCCCCATACCGAACGCCACGGTCGCCACCACGATTTGCAGGTCGTCGCGCTGAAATTTCTCCTGCACGTCAGCGCGTACGGTATTTTCCAGCCCGGCATGATAAGCCCCGGCACTGATGCCCCGGCTTTGCAGACGCGCGGCGGTGTCTTCTACTTTAGCGCGACTGTTACAGTAGATAATGCCGGACTTACCGCGCTGCTCTTGCACGTAGCGCATCAGCTGATCGAGCGGCTTAAACTTCTCCATCAACATGTAGCGAATGTTCGGGCGGTCAAAGCTGCTGATCTGAATTAACGGGTCGTTGAGTCCCAGCAGACGCACAATATCCAGCCGGGTGGTTTCATCCGCGGTCGCGGTCAGCGCCACAAACGGCAGGGTTGGGAAACGCTGACGTAACTGGCCCAGCGCCGCGTATTCCGGGCGGAAATCATGTCCCCATTGCGAAATACAGTGCGCTTCATCTACCGCCAGCAGCACCGGATTCCAGTGCGCCAGATGCTCAAGGAAGTTATCCAGCATCAGGCGCTCAGGCGCAATGTACAACAGGCGAATCTGTCCGCTGCGACAGCCTGCCATCACCTCAAGCTGCTGCTCGCGACTTTGAGTGGAGTTAAGGCATGCTGCGGCCACGCCGTTGGCCAGCAGTTGATCGACCTGATCTTTCATCAGAGAAATCAGCGGAGAAACAACAACGGTGAGCCCATTGAGCAATAATGCGGGAATCTGATAGCACAGGGATTTACCGCCACCGGTCGGCATAACGACCAGGCAGTCGCGACCGGAGATTACGGTATCAATGATTTCTTCCTGACCCGGGCGAAACTGTTGGTAGCCAAAGGTTTCCTGCAAAACCTGTTTAGCGCCCATTTCCAGATTCAACACTTCCGCCTGCGCCACATTAACCCCATTAGCCTGAAATAAAAACAGGCGCTATTTTCAGCGCCTGAGAGAGAAACTGCAATGATTAAAATACTCTCAATACCTGTCAGAAGATATCGTTAAGCATCACGCCCACACCAACACGGGTCTGATTGAAGTTATAGTCAATCAACGATTCGCCGTAACCGCTGTAAACCTGGGTGTAAAGACGCACATGCTTCGTGATGGGGTAACTGGCTCCCAGCTCTGCGCCACCGTAGCCGGTATTCCAGTTGTACTGGCCTTTCACACTGATGACCGCGTCACCCAGGTGATAACCCATTTTCAGCTGATAGTAGCCCATATATTTTGTGATATCCGGGTTATCGTCAGTGCTGCCGATGACGTACCACGGCTTAACTTCCACCAGCCAGTTACCATTTTCAGCCATCAGACGAGTATAAAGACGGTTCCAGCTACGTGAAGTGGGATCGGAGCGGCCGTTGGAGTCATGGTTATAACCCATTTCGACATCACGAAGCGTCCAACCGGCAAAGCGATAGTCGGTGGCGAAACCGAGGAACAATTGCGGTTCGTAGTTGGTTTCGCGAAACGGTGAAGACTCTTCACTATTCGAAAGCTGCCACCAGGACTTCTGGGTATAGGAACCACCGAGTACCGAATTTGGGCCTAATATCCCGCGCCAGAGCGGAAACGCCAGGCTTAGCTGAAACTTAACCTCATCTTTGCGCGCATTTTCGGACCAGCTATAGCTGCTGATCGCCTCTTTGTTCATGTCGCTGGTATTGGTGTAGATAAGATAGTTGGTGTCATAGGGATAAAGCGTGAAAGGGTTGTCATGCTCCTCCAGCATGTTGGCGATAATACTGCCTCTCACTGCTGGTGCATCATGAATCTCTTTCACTGTCGCTTCCTGCGCATACGCGGTCAACGGCAGCATGACTGCTGGTAGTAACCATCCCAGAATCGCCCGCATCAGTACTGTTCTCCTGAACCAAAATATTGATGAATTGTATAATTTTCTGACAAGTATTCTATACCCTAAATAATTCAAATTGCAGGAAGGCGGCAAGTCTGTAAACCCCAGGAGCTTACTAAAGTAAGTGACTGGGGTGAGCAGACGCTGCCAACGCACATGCAACTTGAAGTATGACGGGTATACATACTTAGCGAGTTCCTCGTTAATCATCCCGTCCTAAAGTAGAAAACAACAAATAATAAGCATAATATCAACATTTAATTAACCATTGAGATATAGAGATCGTATGTCTGCCGTACTTACTGCTGAGGAAGCGCTGAAGTTAGTGGGTGAAATGTTTGTCTATCATATGCCGTTTAACCGGGCGCTGGGACTGGAGCTTGAACGCTATGAGAAAGAATTTGCTCAATTAGCCTTTAATAACCAACCGATGATGGTCGGCAACTGGGCGCAAAGCATTTTGCATGGCGGCGTGATCGCCTCGGCGCTGGACGTCGCCGCCGGACTGGTGTGCGTTGGGAGTACGCTGACTCGCCATGAAACGATCAGCGAAGACGAACTGCGTCAGCGGATGTCACGCATGGGAACCATCGATTTGCGCGTTGATTACCTGCGCCCTGGTAGAGGGAACCGCTTTACCGCCACCAGCAGCCTGCTGCGGGCGGGTAATAAAGTCGCCGTTGCACGCGTGGAACTGCATAACGAAGAACAGCTTTATATTGCCAGCGCAACCGCCACTTATATGGTGGGGTAAGCAGCCAAAAAAAGGTAAACTGCTGTTACATTTCTGCAATGAGTTTTCCCGATGGATGCTAAACAAACGCGGCAGGGCGTGTTACTCGCTCTTGCTGCTTATTTTATTTGGGGTATCGCTCCTGCCTACTTCAAGCTGATTTACTATGTCCCGGCAGATGAGATCCTGACGCACCGCGTCATCTGGTCATTTTTCTTCATGGTGGTGCTGATGAGCATCAGCCGCCAGTGGTCGGGTGTCAAAACATTGCTCCAAACACCAAAGAAGATCTTCCTGCTGGCGCTCTCGGCGGTGCTCATCGGCGGAAACTGGCTGCTGTTCATTTGGGCGGTCAATAATCACCATATGCTGGAAGCCAGCCTCGGCTATTTTATTAACCCACTGGTGAATATTGTGCTGGGAATGCTTTTCCTCGGCGAACGCTTTCGTCGCATGCAGTGGCTGGCGGTACTATTAGCCGCCTGCGGCGTGCTGGTACAGCTGTGGACCTTTGGATCGCTGCCAATAATCGCGCTGGGACTGGCGTTCAGCTTTGCTTTCTATGGTCTGGTGCGCAAGAAGATTGCGGTCGAAGCACAAACCGGCATGCTGATCGAAACCCTGTGGCTTTTACCCGTTGCAGCCATCTATCTGTTTGGTATTGCGGACAGCCCAACCAGCCATATGGGGCAAAACCCGATGTCGCTCAATCTGCTGCTGATTGCTGCGGGTGTCGTGACCACCATACCGCTGCTGTGCTTTACCGGCGCGGCAACCCGCCTGCGTCTGTCGACGCTGGGTTTTTTCCAGTACATTGGCCCTACGCTGATGTTCCTGCTGGCGGTAACGTTCTACGGTGAAGTACCGGGTGCGGATAAAATGGTCACATTTGCGTTTATCTGGGTCGCGCTGGCGATTTTCGTGATGGATGCGATTTATACGCAACGACGGGTTCGTCGGAGCTAGGGGATTGCCGGATGGCGCTTCGCTTATCCGGCCTACAAAAGCACATCACCGTAGGCCGGATAAGTCACCGCCATTACAGCCAGTTCTTCCGCTTAAAGTACAGATACGGCGCCAGACCGGCGAGCATCATAAAGACAATCGCCCCAGGATAACCAAAGCTCCAGTGCAGTTCCGGCATGAATTCAAAGTTCATCCCGTAGCTTGAAGCCACCAGCGTCGGCGGCAGGAACACCACGGAGACCACCGAGAAGATCTTGATGATGCGGTTCTGCTCAATGTTAATAAAGCCCATCGCCGCCTGCATCAGGAAGTTAACCTTCTGGAACAGCGATTCATTGTGCGGCAGCAGAGATTCGATATCGCGCAGGATCTCACGCGCCTGCTCCAGCTGACTGCCCGGCAACCGCGCTTTACGCACCAGGAAATTCAGTGCGCGCTGGGTATCCATCAGACACAGACGTACCTTCCAGCCGATATCTTCCAGTTCCGCCAGCGTCGACAGCGCTTCGTCATATTCATCGCCCTGACGCCCTTCCATGATCACACGGCTGAGTTTTTCCAGGTCGCTGTAGATGTTTTCGATCTCATCCGCCAGCTGTTCAATTTTGGTTTCGAACAGGTCGAGCAACAGCTCGTAGGCATTGCCATCCACCATAGCCTGGTTACGCGCACGCATGCGGTACAGGCGAAAGGCCGGCAATTCGCGCTCGCGCAGGGTAAACAGACGGCCTTCGCGAATAGTAAATGCGACGGTTGAGTTACCCGCGTGATCGTCGGCGTCTTCATAAAAGAAGAAGGAGTGAATGTGCAGACCGTCTTCGTCTTCAAAAAAACGCGCGGATGCTTCGATGTCTTCCAGTTCAGGGCGCGTAGCCAGATTCTGGCCCAAGTCCTTTTGCACACGGTTTCGTTCTTCGTCATCCGGCTCGACTAAATCGACCCAAACCGAACTGGCCAGGTGCTCGATCTCGTCTGCCTCAAGGCGAGTTAAACGATTGTTTTCCAGTTGAAATGCGCTCAGCATGACCGGGACTCCCAATGCAAAAAATTATCGGACAGTTCGGAGGGCACACAGAAACAAATTGGGTTTCAGACCATTAAACAGCCTGACTCAGCGCGACGGGAAAAAACAGAAGGTCGCTGACAACCGCGAAGGCTATCAGCAAAAAGGGATAGCCTTAGGAGTTGATCCTGGATGACAGGATAATGAGCCAGTATCTACTGGGTGTGTCCAAGGCGAATGTCCTCTTAGCGTAATCGTGCGCGCATGTTACGCCAGCAAAATTTTGACGTCAACACGCAACGAAACGCTAGCCTGGATAAATTACCTGCTCATCAGTAAGGCTAGCAGATCGTTACAAAATAATGATATTTTTCTGAAAGTTATACCGTTTCCAGTCGGGCATAGGCCGCCACCAGCCATTTAATTCCCTGCCCCTGGAACGCGACCTGCAAACGACTGTGCTCGCCGCTGCCTTCCAGATTGACAATGGTGCCCTCGCCAAACTTGGCATGGCGCACCCGCTGGCCAAGCTTATAGCCGGTATCATTTTCCGCCATTGGCGTGCCCATTCGCTGATGGCTCACCGGACGGCTGACCGTGGCGCGCAGACGTACCTCTTCAACACACGTTTCCGGCAGTTCACCAATAAAGCGCGACGGGCGATGGTAAACCTCTTTGCCGTACAGACGACGCGTTTCGGCGTAGGTCAGCGTCAGCTTTTGCATTGCGCGGGTCACGCCGACGTAGGCCAGGCGGCGTTCCTCTTCGAGACGTCCGCCTTCGTCCAGCGACATCTGGCTGGGGAACATGCCTTCTTCCATGCCGACGATAAACACCTGCGGGAACTCCAGACCTTTCGCCGAGTGCAGGGTCATCAGCTGTACCGCGTCCTGCCAGGTATCCGCCTGCCCTTCGCCCGCCTCCAGCGCGGCGTGAGACAGGAACGCCTGCAGCGGCATTAAGTCTTCATCTTCCTCGTTGTAGCTGAACTGCCGCGTTGCCGTCACCAGTTCGTCTAAGTTTTCGATACGCGTCTGGCCCTTCTCGCCTTTTTCCTGCTCGTACATCATGCGCAGCCCGGAGTCTTTAATCACCCGGTCAGTCTGCACGTGCAGCGGCATATCGGCGGTCTCCTGCGCCAGGGCGTCAATCAGCTCCATAAAACGCTGTAAGGCGCTGGCAGCGCGTCCCGCGAGGGCTTTTTCCTGCAACAGCTCACGACAAGCCTGCCACAACGTTAGCTGGCGGTCACGGGAGGTCTGGCGCACCACATCTAAAGTACGATCGCCAATCCCGCGCGTCGGCGTATTTACTACGCGCTCAAACGCCGCGTCATCATTACGGCTAGCGATCAGGCGCAGGTAGGAGAGAGCATCTTTGATTTCCTGGCGTTCGAAGAAGCGCATCCCGCCATAAATACGGTACGGCATGCTGGCCTGTAACAACGCCTCTTCCAGTACGCGCGACTGGGCGTTGCTGCGGTACAGAATAGCGCATTGTTCAAGCGCACCACCGTTGTCCTGCCAGGTCTTGATACGATTGACCACAAAGCGCGCTTCATCGAGTTCGTTGAACGCGCAGTACAGCGAGATCGGTTCACCGTCGACTCCGTCGGTCCACAGCTTTTTACCCAGACGCCCGTTGTTGTTCTCAATCAGGGCGTTAGCTGCGCTGAGGATATTGTTGGTCGAGCGGTAATTCTGCTCGAGGCGAATGGTTTCTGCGCCCGGGAAATCGGTGAGGAAGCGCTGGATGTTTTCCACCTGCGCTCCGCGCCAGCCGTAGATCGACTGGTCGTCATCACCCACGATCATCACTTTACCGGTATCGCCCGCCAGCAGGCGGATCCAGGCGTATTGAATGTTGTTGGTATCCTGGAATTCGTCCACCAGGATATTAGTAAAGCGTTCGCGATAGTGCTGCAGGATATGCGGCTTGTTGAGCCACAGTTCATGGGCGCGCAGCAGCAGCTCGGCGAAATCCACCAACCCGGCGCGGTCACACGCTTCCTGGTAAGCCTGATACACTTTCTGCCAGGTTTGTTCAACCGGGTTACCGTAGCTTTGCAGGTGGTGCGGACGCAGCCCTTCGTCTTTCTGGCTATTGATAAACCACATCGCCTGACGCGGCGGCCACTGCTTCTCATCCAGGTTCATCGCCTTGATCAGGCGCTTGAGCAGACGCAGTTGGTCTTCGCTGTCGAGGATCTGGAAATCCTGCGGCAGGTTGGCATCCATATGGTGCGCGCGCAGCAGACGGTGCGCCAGACCGTGGAACGTACCCACCCACATACCGCCCTGGCTGGTTCCCATGATCTGACCAATACGGTGGCGCATTTCCGCCGCCGCTTTGTTGGTAAAGGTTACCGCCATAATCGAGTACGGCGAGTTGTTCTCTACCGTCAGTAACCAGGCGATACGGTGCACAAGCACGCGCGTTTTACCACTCCCCGCGCCTGCCAGAACCAACATGTTGCTGCGTGGCGCGGCCACAGCCTGGCGCTGTTCGTCATTGAGGCTATCGAGCAGGTAAGAAACGTCCATTGGCACCGCCGGAATCAACAGGGCCCAGCCGGACCCCTGGGAATTTATACAGAGTTGTTGGTGATTATATCAGCGAGGTCAGAGATGCCAACTGTGAAATTTCGATATGCGGAAGCAAACGACTGTCTGCGGTGTGCATCAGGTCGGCATTTTCCGGTTTGATCCAGCAGGCCTGCATACCACAACGGATGGCACCCGCGACGTCTGTCGTCAGGTCATCACCCACATGCAGGATCTCACCTACAGGCATTTTCAGTTTTTCCGCCGCCAGCGTGTACATGTCGCTGAACGGTTTTGATCGCCCATCGGGACCGGCGCGCAGCACAAACTCAAAGTAATCACCCAGGCCAAACAGTTCCGGCTGCGCGTTACCGTTGGTGATCGCCACCAGCGGCCATTTGCGAGCCAGCGCCTTCAGCGTGTCATGCGTCGCCTGCGGGACTTCAATGCGGCTACGCCATTTGGCAAAATTCATCATTGCCGCATTCGCCCCCATTCTGGCTTCTGCCGCTGACAAACCCGCTTCCAGCATAGCGCGCTCTACGGCACGGTGACGCCATTGGGTAACATCGTGGTAGATTTCCGGCTCGGCGTCGCGAACGGCCTGACGTAAGCGCTGGAGGTCGCTATTTTGCAGCGAACTCAGCGCCGGATGGTAATTCTGTACAAACGCGAGCGCTTCCTGCTCGGTGCGTGTGATAACGGGACGGTTATCGTAAAGGGTGTCATCAAGGTCAAAGGTGAGCGCAGAAATGCGCCCCAAAGGCCGGTAAAAACGCATTATTTCCCCCGTTTGGCGCGCGGATGCGCCGCATCGTACACTGAAGCCAGGTGTTGAAAATCAAGATGGGTATAGATTTGGGTTGTGGAGAGATTGGCATGACCCAATAACTCCTGCACTCCGCGCAGATCGCCGCTCGACTCCAGCATATGCGTCGCAAAGGAGTGGCGTAATTTGTGGGGATGTACGTGGCTGTTCAGCCCCTGCTTGATACCCCATTCAGCAAAGCGTTTCTGCACGTTCCGCGCAGAGATGCGTTTGCCCAGTTTTGACAGAAATAGCGCATCGTCATCGCAACCAAAGAGTCCGCGCAGATCCAGCCAGTGCTCAATCCACGCCACCGCATTGCGGCCAATCGGCAGGCGGCGCTCTTTACTGCCCTTGCCCATCACCCACACTTCGCCGGTGTCGAGATCGAGATGTTTAATATCCAGCCCAACCAGTTCAGATAAACGCAGCCCGGCACCGTACATCACTTCCAGCATCGCACGGTCGCGCACGGCGAGGGGATCGTTGAGATCGATATCCAGCAGGCGATTAACGTCGTCGACGTCGATATTTTTAGGCAGATGACGCGGCGCTTTGGGTGCGGAAACGCTTTTTGCCGGATTGGCGTTCAGCTCGCCCTGACTGACCATCCAGTCGAAGAAACTGCGCAGTGCAGACAGGCGCAAAGCCAGACTCGCCGGTCCCAGCCCTTTACGGCGGCTGCGCACGGCAAAACTACGAACCATGAGCGCATCACACTGCTGCCAGCTTTGCAGACCGGTTTCACCGGCTAACGCGATGATGGCATCAAGCTGACGCTGATAATTAAGCAATGTGATCGGGCTAAGCTGGCGCTCAACGCCCAGATAGCGCAAAAAGCGCGCCACATCCTGAGAAAGGGGTGAATCGGTCATACGCGTTCAATCCAGCGCTCCAGCAGCTCCGGCAACATCAGCGAGATTTCCTGCAGCAATTGCGTGCCTTGCCCCTGCTGGTAATGATTAACATCACGACTGCTGAACAGCATCACGCCAAGGGATCCATCCTGCCCGAGCATCGACATCGCGACTGAGCCTATGGCTTTCGCCTCCGGCATCATCACCAGCAATTCCGGACCATTAAGCGGCCCAAGATAGTGCTGCGACTGACCCAGACGCTGGATACGCAACGGTTCAAAAGCCTGACGGCTTAATGCCAGATGGGTGAATTTTGATGGCGCGCCAAGTCGCCAGCGATCCGGGAACAGACGAACCGTCGCTCCCGCCAGCCCTAACTCACGCGCCCAGCGATGAAGTCGCATCAGCATGTCGTCGAGACTGTTCGCGGACACCAGTCGTCCTTGCAGATTTAACAGTCGATAGAACAGGCTTTCGTTGGCATTCGCTTGTTCCATCAACAGCGCCATGTTCTCTTCCAGCACGTTGATATGATTGCGTGCCCGAGCCATATGCCATTCAACTAAAGAGACCGTGCCCCGCACCGGGTGCGGGACGCGCATCGCTTCAACCGCTTGAGCATTACGGATAAAAAACTCAGGATTACGTTGCAGATAATCGACGACCGCCCGGTCGTCCAGTTCCATGAGCGTTTCCTGTAGTTCTTCCCCTGGTTGCTTCATAAGTGAATAAATCCGTCGTAGACATGTGCCGCCGGGCCAGTCATATATAACGGATGACCCGGACCTTTCCAGGCGATATCAAGTCGACCGCCCGGTAATTCCACCCTCACTTCATCTGCCAGCAGGCCCTGCTGAATACCAACCGCAACAGCGGCGCACGCCCCGCTGCCGCAGGCCTGCGTTTCACCCGCTCCGCGCTCATAAACACGCAGTCGAATATGCTCACGCTTGACCACTTGCATGAAGCCGATATTGGCGCGTTCAGGGAAGCGCTCGTGGCTTTCCAGAACCGGTCCCAGTGTTTCTACCGTGGCCGTATCAACATCATCAACCTGAATCACGCAGTGCGGATTCCCCATTGAAACCACGCCGCACAATACTGTCTGCTCGGCCACTCGCATAATATAGGTCTTCTCTGCTTTATTGGCACGAAAAGGGACCTGCGAGGGTTCAAAGTTGGGTTCACCCATGTTGACCCGCACCAGCTCATCATCCGTTACGCTTAATACCATCCGGCCATTCGCGGTACTGACGCGAATATCGCGCTTATTGGTCAGCCCTTTCAGGCGAACAAAGCGGGCAAAACAGCGGGCGCCATTGCCACACTGTGACACTTCACTGCCGTCGGCATTAAAAATACGGTAGTGGAAATCCAGCTCCGGATCGTATGGAGGCTCAACCACCAGCAGTTGATCAAATCCAACGCCGAGATGTCTGTCGGCCAGGCGGCGGATCAGCTCGGGTGAGAAAAAGACATTCTGCGTTACCGCGTCGACGACCATAAAATCGTTGCCAAGGCCATGCATTTTAGAGAATTGCATTGTTTACTCCGTTCACGCGGGTACAGAAACTTACCGTCAGTAATTCACCTGAGAAGGTCCATCACTGATTCCACGATCGTTTTTATCTGGCGTCGTAGATTGTGCTGGTGACTGAATGCTCTTCGTCGGAGGCGGCGCGTTTTTGTCTGCTGGCGGGAAATAGAGAGGTCCCTTCAGACCACAGCCCGTCAGGCTGAACAGTGTAAAAAGTACAGCGAGTGCCTGAAACACGTTTTTCATTATGGATTGCCTGTAAGTTCATGCTTTCTGTTTTCTATCATCGCAGGAGAAGGCGTAAAAGCAAGAGTTTGGCTAAAAACTGCAACGTGATTTATTCCGCGTTATACTGCGACCATCACGAAAAACAGGATAAAAAAATGAACGACAGTGAATTTCATCGCCTTGCCGACACCCTGTGGATGACCATTGAAGAACGCCTGGACGACTGGGACGGCGACAGCGATATCGATTGTGAAATCAACGGCGGCGTGCTGACCATCAGCTTCGAAAACGGCAGTAAAATTATCATTAACCGTCAGGAGCCGCTGCACCAGGTGTGGCTGGCGACCAAACAGGGCGGCTACCACTTTGATCTGAAAGGCGACGAGTGGATCTGCGATCGCAGCGGCGAAACGTTCTGGGATCTGCTGGAACAGGCGGCAACGCAGCAGGCAGGTGAAGAGGTGAGCTTCCGCTAAGTGTGATTGCCGGATAAGGTGTTTACACCGGCATCCGGCATCATGTTCACGAAAAATACTGCTGCAACAGCGGCGTGTCGTTATCCTGACTGGTTTGCGGGACTGGACTAATCGGCTGGGTGCGGAACGGGATCACCTGCGCGCGCCCGTCAGTTTTCACAATCTGATAAAACTGCGGCAGGTTAAAGTTGATAAAACTGGAGCCGTAAGTGAAGCGATCGTGCGACGATGAATAGAAACGGCTGACGTCGCGTACCAGTTCCTCTTTGCTACCTTCACAGTGGTGATACACCTCGACCCGGTTACTCTCGTCCAGAATGTAGATGTTAAAGCCCTGCTCATCACCCGTTTCTTCGAAAAAGAACTGAATGATCCCTTCACTGGCAAATCCGTCCACCACCGACGGGAGTTTCACATGGTTGGTTTCAACCTGAACGGAAAGCCCATGCAGTTTGTTGTGTGAAATCGCGCCATAGAATTCAATCGCGTTTTCCAGCTTCTGCACCGAGACGTTCAGGCGTTCGAAGAACAGTCCCCATGTCTGGCCGGAAACACGCAGTGCTTTAAAGCGTCCGGTTTCCTGGCGCGTACTGGACAGGCGTAATTCGATGCACTCAGACACCAGTTGCTGTACGCGAGTACGAATTAAACCGCGCAGATGCTGGCTATAGCAGAAGACCTCGACGCTATCCGGCGGTGCGGCATCCTGATGCATTTTGCCCAGAATCGTTTTTAACGCTTCAATCATCGCCTGCTCGCCGTTGAAGTGCAGGGTTCGCACTTCATTCCACGAGTTGCGATACAGCAGGTCTACGCTACCCACCAGACAATTTTGCTCTTCGCCAAAGCTGAAGACATCCAGCTTACGGAAATCAAAATGCACCACCTGATTGCGAAACGCCGCCGTCGGGTCATATTCGAGGTTAACGATAATCGCCAGATGACGAATTTCGCACGGGCTGTATAGCGCTTTTGGCGTCGGTGCCGGCAGACGCAGCGGGAAGTGGTGCGACACATCAGCGACCATCTCCTGCAGCTTCGGCAAGTCGACAATACCGTTACCCTTAATAAACAAATGCGTACGCGAGGTCAGCAGACCGTTAAACCACGCCCACGCTACCAGCTTATTGAGGTAACGGTTATATTCCAGCGGCTGATGGCTGATGATCGAATCCATGTTAGGCGCACGGTTGTAAAGATACCAACCCGAACGGTTGGCACGACCCGGCGGTACATGGATAAAGGTCAGATTCGGTTCCGAGAGATCCGGAGATATCTGCGGGTTCACCAGCGTGACCTTACCCGGCAACGCTTCAAACGCAGCATACAGCTTACGGGTCAGCACGCCGATATCCTGCGGGCTGGCGCTGACGCTAAGATTGTTACGGCGCGCAAAACGGATCAAATTACGATAGCTCTGCATCATTGCGTCGAGCAGTTCGTTGTGCGCTTCGCGTACCTGGTCAATTTTCCAGTTAGCGCGATTATCCAGCATGGTCAGACGGGCTTCATCCCAACCCCACTCTGTCACTAACTGACTTAATACTTCACGACGCCAGCCCACGCAGGCGCGTTCACGGCTCAGTTTCTCACAGACTTTTAAGTAGAAACATCGACGCACTAAATCCAGACGCGTCGGGTCTTCGATCGCCGTGAGGTATTCGGTCACGCGCTCCAGCATCATGCAGTATGGGTCGAGACCAAAAGAGACAATCTCGCCGTCGTGCAGGCGCTGTTTAATGTCTTTCGCCAACAGGCGTGGATTGGGGTATTCCCAGGAATAGGCTTCCAGCAGCAGCGTTTTCAGCACCGCTTTGTACGGGGAGTCGATACTCTTGTACAACTGCCAGAGGCTGGCGCCAAAATACTCTTCGGCAGAGAGCGAACTGAGCCCGCCGAGATCCAACCATTCGTTTGGCGTTAGCACCCCTTGTGCGTAGAGCGTCATGACGTAATCGTCGTAATGCTCTTCTTCGTCGCCCGGCACCATATTCCACAGAATACGTTTACCCGCGAGGCGCACAGCGGTGCGATAGAATTCATCAAGCAGCAGAATATGCTGCGTCGAGCCACAGTCCTCACCACCCAGACTGCCGCTTTCATTGTGACGGAAACGGTTTTCGTCAATCAGGAAGAAACTGACTTCCACGCCCAGCGACGCGGCCCAACTTTCCAGCAGGCTACATTTACGCTGCAGCAACTGGCGCTCTTCGCTATCCAGCCAGGATTGATGGCAGACCCAGATATCAAGGTCAGACGAACAGCTTTGCCCTACCGAAGAGGTACTGCCCATCGAGTAAACGCCAGTGATCGGCAGTTCGCCCTTTGGGGGATCCTGCGGTGACATACCGCGGTACAGTTCCAGCTCATTCAGGTAGTGGCGTTGGGTTTCATCAGGCGTGTAAAAGCATATGCCTTTGGGAACGTTACCATCGAGGTAACCCGGCATCAGTGGGTGGTGGTAGTGCAATAATGTCGGCAGCAGACTGTATACCTGCTGGAAGGCAGGTCCCATGGCAGCAAGCGCGCGATCCACACGCAGTTGATTTATGGCATCCAGTCTCTGTTTCAGAGTCTCAATATAGAGGTACAAGACGTATCGCCTGATGTTGCATCCGTCATGGTGTCGATAGCGGCGGCGCAAACGCTCACCACCCTCGTTATCAATCCGGATAAACCGTATGTCAAAAATAACCGTTACCTTTTTCACCTGCACTTTTATTAGTTACAGATGAAAAAATGGTCTAAAACGTGATCAATTTAACACCTTGCTCATTGACCGTAAAGAAAGATGCGCTACTTACAAGTGTAGCACCGTTCGTTACGTGTAAATTCCTTCATACGGTCGGGAGGTTTCTCGTCATTAATCACTGCCAGTGATGATGCAGCGCCTTTTCCTCTCACTTACGTTTGAGCGTAACGCTGACATCCCTTTGATAAGGATGTTAGGATGGTCAATGATTGATAATGACGGTAACAAGCATGTTAGACAATGTTTTGAGAATTGCCACACGCCAAAGCCCCCTTGCGCTCTGGCAGGCACATTATGTCAAAGACGCCTTAATGGCAAACCACCCCGGTCTGATCGTGGAACTGGTTCCCATGGTGACCCGTGGCGACGTGATTCTGGATACCCCACTGGCAAAAGTCGGGGGTAAAGGTTTGTTTGTTAAAGAGCTGGAAGTCGCACTACTGGAAAAACGCGCCGATATCGCCGTGCACTCCATGAAGGATGTGCCGGTTGAATTCCCTGACGGTCTTGGACTGGTCACCATTTGCGAGCGTGAAGATCCGCGTGATGCTTTTGTCTCCAATAAGTACAACACGCTGGATGAACTCCCGGCAGGTAGCATCGTTGGAACGTCCAGCTTACGTCGCCAGTGCCAGTTGGCGAAGCGTCGTCCGGACCTCATCATCCGTTCGCTGCGCGGCAACGTAGGCACTCGCCTGAGCAAACTGGATAACGGCGACTACGACGCGATTATTCTGGCGGTCGCCGGATTAAAACGCTTAGGACTGGAGTCGCGAATCCGTACTGCTCTGCCGCCAGAAGTCTCCCTGCCTGCGGTCGGACAAGGCGCAGTTGGCATAGAATGTCGACTGGATGACATGCGCACTCAGGCGCTGTTAGCGCCGCTCAACCATGAAGAAACTGCGCTACGCGTCAAAGCCGAACGTGCCATGAACACCCGCCTGGAAGGGGGATGTCAGGTGCCCATCGGCAGTTATGCCGAACTCATCAACGGTGAGATTTGGCTACGAGCGCTGGTTGGCGCGCCTGACGGTTCGCAGATGGTATGCGGAGAACGTCGCGGCACCGCGCAGGATGCGGAAAAAATGGGTATATCTCTGGCAGAAGAACTGCTGGAAAACGGTGCTCGCGCCATTCTGGCTGAAGTTTATAACGGAGATGCCCCCGCATGAGTATTCTGGTCACCCGCCCGTCTCCCTCTGGGGAAGAGTTAGTGAGCCGTCTGCGCACACTGGGGCAGGTGGCCTGGAGCTTTCCGCTTATTGAGTTCGCGCCGGGCCGGGAACTGCCAACACTTGCCCCCCGTCTTTCGGCGCTCACCGAAAACGATCTGGTCTTCGCACTCTCGCAGCACGCCGTCACCTTTGCCGATGCCGAGCTTCAGCGGCAAGGGGTAAGTTGGTCCACTCTCCCGCACTATTTTGCCATCGGCCGTACAACGGCGCTGGCGTTACACACCGTGAGCGGATGCAATATTCACTACCCTCTGGATCGGGAAATCAGCGAAGTCTTGCTACAATTACCTGAATTACAAAATATTGCGGGAAAACGCGCACTGATATTACGCGGCAACGGTGGCCGCGAGCTAATAGGTGAAACCCTGACAGCACGCGGAGCTGATGTCGATTTTTGTGAATGTTATCAACGCAGTGCAAAACATTACGATGGCGCAGAGGAAGCGATGCGCTGGCAATCTCGCGGCGTGACCACGCTGGTTGTCACCAGCGGAGAGATGCTACAACAGCTCTGGTCGCTCATTCCGCAATGGTATCGTGAGCACTGGTTACTACGCTGTCGGCTGCTGGTCGTCAGTGAGCGTCTGGCGCACCTCGCCCGGGAACTGGGCTGGCAAGATATTAAGGTCGCTGATAACGCTGACAACGATGCGCTGCTACGCGCATTACAATAACTCTCATAATGGGATGCCATAATGACGGAACAAGAAAAAACCTCCGCCGTGGTTGAAGAGACCAGGGAGGCCGTGGAAACCACATCACAGCCAGTCAATACTGAAAAAAAGAGTAAGAACAGCACGGCGCTGATTCTGAGCGCGGTGGCGATTGCTATTGCGCTGGCGGCAGGTGTGGGGCTGTATGGCTGGGGAAAACAGCAGGCCACTACGCAGACAGCAACCAGTGATGCGCTGGCAAACCAGCTCATGGCGCTGCAAAAAGCGCAAGAAACCCAAAAGACCGAGTTGGAAGGCATTATTAAGCAGCAGGCAACACAGCTGGATGAAGCCAATCGCCAGCAGACTGCGCTGGCCAAACAGCTTGATGAGGTTCAGCAAAAAATCGCCACTATCTCCGGAAGCGATGCCAAAACATGGCTACTGGCGCAGGCCGATTTTCTGGTGAAACTGGCGGGGCGTAAATTATGGAGCGATCAGGACGTTACCACCGCCGCAGCGTTGCTGAAAAGCGCCGACGCCAGCCTGGCTGACATGAATGACCCCAGTTTAATTGCCGCTCGTCGCGCGATTACCGACGATATCGCCAGCCTCTCTGCGGTAACTCAGGTCGACTATGATGGCATTATCCTCAAGGTAAACCAGCTCGCTAACCAAATTGATAACCTGCGTCTGGCTGATAACGATACCGATGATTCACCGATGGATTCTGACAGCAGCGAGCTTTCCAGTTCCATTAGCGAATGGCGCGTCAATCTGCAAAAAAGCTGGCAGAACTTTATGGACAGTTTTATCACCATTCGCCGTCGTGATGAAACCGCCGTCCCGCTACTGGCGCCAAACCAGGATGTTTACTTACGTGAGAACATCCGTTCACGCCTGCTAGTGGCGGCGCAAGCCGTACCTCGCCATCAGGAAGAAACATACCGCCAGGCGCTGGAAAATGTCTCCACGTGGGTTCGCGCCTATTACGACACTGACGATGCGGCGACAAAAGCGTTCCTTGAAGAGGTCGATCAACTGAGCCAGCAAAGCATCAGCATGGACGTACCGGAAACACTTCAGAGCCAGGTTATTCTTGAGAAGCTAATGCAGACTCGCGTGCGTAATTTGCTGGCCCAGCCATCCACATCACCGGCTGAAGCCGCACCTGCACCAGTACCTCAGGCAGATGCTCCGGCAGCCGCGCCGCAAGGAGAATAATGATGCTAAAAGTATTGTTGCTCTTTGTGCTGTTGATCGCCGGGATCGTCGTCGGTCCGATGATAGCCGGTCATCAGGGCTACGTGCTGATCCAGACGGATAACTACAACATCGAAACCAGCGTGACGGGTCTGGTGATCATTCTGATCGTCGCGATGGTCATTCTTTTTGCGATTGAGTGGCTGCTGCGCCGTATATTCCGTACTGGTGCGCATACCCGCGGCTGGTTCGTGGGGCGTAAACGCCGTCGTGCGCGTAAACAGACCGAGCAGGCGCTGCTTAAACTGGCAGAAGGCGACTATCAGCAGGTTGAAAAGCTGATGTCAAAAAATGCCGATCACGCAGAACAGCCGGTGGTGAATTACCTGTTGGCGGCAGAAGCGGCTCAGCAGCGTGGTGATGAAGCTCGCGCTAATCAACACCTTGAACGCGCAGCCGAACTCGCCGGAAATGATACGATCCCAGTCGAAATCGCCCGTGTTCGTTTGCAGCTGGCGCGTAATGAAAACCATGCCGCACGCCACAGCGTAGACAAACTGCTGGAAGTGACGCCACGTCATCCGGAAGTCTTGCGCCTGGCTGAACAGGCTTATATTCGCACCGGCGCATGGAGTTCTTTGCTGGATATCATTCCATCAATGGCGAAAGCGCATGTGGGTGATGAAGAACACCGTGCGATGCTGGAACAGCAGGCATGGGTGGGTCTGATGGATCAGGTTCGCGCCGTTCAGGGCAGCGAGGGATTACGCGCATGGTGGAAAAACCAGAGCCGTAAGACTCGTCATCAGGTTGCCCTGCAGGTGGCGATGGCAGAACATCTGATTGAGTGTGACGATCACGATACGGCACAGCAAATCATCATCGATGGTCTGAAACGTCAGTATGACGACCGCCTGGTGCTGCCGATCCCACGTCTGAAAACCAACAACCCGGAACAGATAGAAAAAGTACTGCGCCAGCAAATTAAAGTGGTGGGCGACCGCCCACTGCTGTGGAGTACGCTTGGTCAGTCATTGATGAAGCACGGTGAATGGCAGGAAGCTACGCTCGCCTTCCGTGCCGCGCTTAAACAACGCCCGGATGCATACGACTACGCCTGGCTTGCCGACGCACTGGACAGGCTGCATCAGCCGGAAGAAGCCGCCACCCTGCGTCGTGATGGCCTGATGTTGACACTGCAGAACAACAATCCCCCGCAGTAACTCCTGAATGCCCGGTGGCGCGTTCGCTTACCGGGCCTACATATTATTCATCTCGTATACGCAAAATCATTCGAGAAGCAGCTCGAAGGATTTTGTTTATGCATAAAAAAACGCCCGCTCGGTAAGGAGCAGGCGTTAAACAGGTCTGTATGACAACATAAATGGGTGCTTCACTCAACGTTATGTCCATGGTGTTTGATGAAGCTAAAGCGACATCTGTCAGTGGACGATAAGCACCGTAAACGGCTCTGCATCATTCCTGAGTTTATGAGGCCTGATGGCGAACATAAGAGATGGAATGAGCATCTACACGCATATTATTACACAGCGTATGCGGTGATTGCACTGTAAAAACCAGGGATTGCGGCTTTTTAGGACTTCATGACATTTGGGGGAGAAGAGGTACAAAAGCGAAGAACAGAAAACAAAAAACCCCGCCGAAGCGGGGTTCAAAATTGGTCGGCGAGAGAGGATTCGAACCTCCGACCCACTGGTCCCAAACCAGTTGCGCTACCAAGCTGCGCTACTCGCCGTTTTACTGCTTTTTGAATTTTTAGTTCAATTCTTTAAGTCGTGGTGCGAGGGGGGGGACTCGAACCCCCACATCCTAAGGACACTAACACCTGAAGCTAGCGCGTCTACCAATTCCGCCACCTTCGCATTTCACAACTTTAAATTAATGGGGTGGCTAATGGGATTCGAACCCACGACAACTGGAATCACAATCCAGGGCTCTACCAACTGAGCTATAGCCACCACTGCAAATCTTTTACGCGGTATTAAAACCACCGCAGCTCCGGCACCTTACTAAATGGTGCGCCCGACAGGATTCGAACCTGAGACCTCTGCCTCCGGAGGGCAGCGCTCTATCCAGCTGAGCTACGGGCGCTTAGCGCCGTTGCGGGGCTGGATATTACGGAGGTCTCGGTCTGCTGTCTAGTGCTTTTTTAAAATAAATTATCGTTTGGTCACGCTTTGTGCGTTTTGTCGCTTATTCCTGCAATTTTTGGGCTATGCCATGACGATTCAGGCCAAAAACCTTATAAATGAGCGTCACCGCCAGTAAGAAGCCGATGCCAACAAACAGCGACATTCGGGTATCTTCATTAAAGTACATGCCGATTAATACGCAAATCAGGAACGCCATCGTCAAATAATTCGCCCACGGGAACAAAATCGAGCGGAAAGGATGACTGGCGATCGCCGCCTTATGGGCCTGACGGAAACGCAGTTGGCTTATCAGGATCACAAACCATGGCACCATCCCCGGCAGTACGCTGGCGCTATAAACATAAACGAATACACGCTGCGGGTTGGGAATGATGTAGTTCAGGCACGAACCAATCAGCAGGATGGCGATAGAAATGGCCACGCCGGCAACCGGTACGCCATGACGCGAAACTTTTCCAACAGCGGCGGGTAGTTGGCGATTCTTTGCCAGCGCATAGAGCATACGGCCACAGCTGTACATCCCGCTGTTACAGCCAGATAGCGCCGCCGTCAGGACCACAAAGTTGATAATCCCAGCGGCCGCTGTAATACCAATCCTGGCAAAAGTGAGAACGAACGGGCTGCCGTTACTGCCAATCTCATTCCACGGGAAGATAGTGACGATAACAAAAATCGCCCCCACGTAGAAAATCAGGATACGCCACAGCACTTTACCTACCGCGCTACGCAGTGTGACCTGTGGATTTTTCGCTTCACCAGCCGTGATGCCGATCAGCTCCACGCCCTGATAGGAAGCAACAACAATACACAATGCTGTCAGGAACCCTTTCCAGCCCCCCGCGAAGAAACCGCCATGCTCGGTCAAATTGCCAAAGCCGATCGCCTGACCACCGTTACCAAAGCCGAAGAAAATAACCCCTACGCCAATGACAATCATCACAATGATGGTGGTCACTTTGATCATGGCAAACCAGAATTCGATTTCACCATACAAGCGAACTGCTGCCAGGTTTGCTAACGCAACCAGTCCAACAGCAATCAGTGCGGGTATCCATTGCGCCATTTCCGGGAACCAGAACTGCACGTAGACCCCAATGGCGGTAATCTCCGAGATCCCCACCGCCATCCACATAAACCAGTATGACCATGCGGTAAGATAGCCAAAGAAGGGGCTCATGTAGCGGTGAGCGTAAACGGCGAATGAGCCGGTGACCGGCTCCAGGAACAACATCTCCCCCATGGAACGCATGATGAAGAAGACGAACAACCCAGCGACGATATACGCCAGAAGAACCGACGGTCCCGCCCATTTCAGGGTACTGGCAGCCCCCATAAACAGTCCGACGCCAATGGTGCCCCCAAGGGCAATTAATTCGATGTGACGAGCCTCCAGCCCACGCTGTAGCTCAGGTTTGTTCTCGGCCATAGATCCTCTTGTTGTGTTTGCATCGTTTCCGGTATTACCGGTTATCGTTATGGGTACATCGTTTTTTGCCATAACAGGCCATTCAGCACCGACCACTTTACGGTTGGCGCCAAAAACACCACGGCACTGCAATGATTGTTGCGAATGGTTTCTTAAAATCGCCTAAATGGCAATTAAAGCATTCAAAAAATGAATAGATTGTGCGAGAAAGCAGCGATTATGTTGTGAATAAGTAGCGCGTTTAGCATAACGCGCTACTGAACAACGCAGAGGTGATGTCAGAGATTGCCGGTATAGTGCCAGCGGAGATAACGTAATAAACGAAGTTGGCGGGTGATACGACTCGGTTGCAGCAGCAAGCGATACAGCCACTCCAATCCCAGGCTCTGCCAGAATTTGGGCGCGCGCTTTACGTGCCCGGTAAACACATCGTAGGTGCCGCCCACGCCCATATACAGCGCATGCGGATGGACCTGGCGACAGTCGCGCATAAAAATTTCTTGTTTCGGCGAACCCATCGCCACGGTAACAAGTTGTGCGCCGCTGGCATGAATACGCTCAAACAGCGCCTGACGCTGATCGGCGGTAAAATAGCCGTCCTGACTGCCAACAATATTGACGTGCCATTGTGCGCGCAGTTTTGCCTCTGTTTGTGCCAGAACATCAGGCTTACCGCCCACCAGGAATACGGGCGTTCCTTCCTTCCCGGCGCGAGCCATCAGCGCTTCCCAGAGATCGGCCCCCGCCACACGTGATACCTGCGCCTGCGGGAATTTTTTACACACGGAACGCACCACGCTGATCCCATCCGCATATTTAAACTCAGCGGCCTCGATCAACGTCCGAACCTCTGGGTTATCCTCCGCTGTCAGCATTTTTTCAGCGTTAATTGCTACCAGCGTCCCCTGCCTGAGACGTCCCCCGGCAAACAGGTAATTCAGCGCATGTTGCATATCGCGCCAGCCAATCAGTTCTAATCCGCGCAGTGAATACAGCGGCGCAGTTGTGTTATCTGTCATTACGATCCTTCAACCTGTGTCCGGGGCACCGACTTTATTCGTTTATGGATGAGTCCCGCACTATCAAACAGCCAGTACAACAATTTTGCCACCAACAGACAGACGCCGAAAATCACGAGGAAAAAAACCACTCGCGAGACAAACGAATCTAACCCTTCACGTGCCAAAACGATCATATTAAAAATGGCACCGAAACAGAAACTGTGCAAAATCGCCGACTTATAGCGATTAGTTTCCCGGTTGCCTAATTCATACAACCAGTCGAACCATTTAATAATTAGGCCGACGACAATCGCGCCTAACGGTATAAACAGCGCCCCGCCCATCACCACCAGCGAACCAATTAACGTCGGGGAGATAGCCAGGCCCGAGTGGTTGTTCAGCACTTCCCAGGTAAAATAGTTCGCTGAGTTGAGAACAATGCCAGGTCGTCCCGGCCACAGCCAGGACGGTATAAAGACGTAGAAATCACGGACGATCGGCGCCAGTCCCTGAAACTCAATATTGTGGTAATTTTGCAGCAATAGCGCCAGATTCTCCCACGGCGAGAAGGTATCGCGCGTGAGGTACAGGAAAGTATAGAACGCCTCATCACCGCTGACGTTCATCCCGTAGCGCTTCAGCGCCAGCCAGAACATCCCGACAATACCCAGGACGCCCGCCGCGGCCAGCATCCACAGCGAAATCCAGCCGCGAATAATGCCGATAAACAGGAAAATGGCAAACGCGATAATAATATTGGCGCGGGTTCCGCCAACAATCATGTACGTCAGCAACCCAAATGCAACGGTGCTCACCAGGAAGAACAACCACGCTTTGCTGTCCTGACGCAGGAAGTAGACCACCAGCATCGCCGGAATGAAGAAGTAGAAGAAGCGTTTCAGAGCCACCCCGGAGACTTCACTGGAGAAAATCTGGCTATAGGATTGCAACCTGAACAGCAGGAAACCGTTGTGCATAAAGAAAATGCCCACGCTCACCAGCGCAATCGCCATCAGGATAATCCAGGTCAAATGTGCTTCAACGCGATTGATGGTAAACAGCGGTTTGCGCGTTCTCTCCGGGCTCCGTTTCCGCAGGCGTGTTTTATAGGTCACATAGTACACTGCGTAGAAGCAGGCAGCGGACAGCAACGCCTGCAGCAAAATTTCCGGCGGGGCCACCGCCACATCAAAGCGAAATACCAGCACGCTGGTCAACGGAAAACCAAAGAAAAACGTCAATAAGAACAGCAATGAGAAAAAGACATTGAAGTTAAACCGCACGCGTCGGAATTCAAACCAGGTCAGCGTGGCGATAAACAAAGTCGAGAGCAGCCACACCACCAGCAGACCGCTGAATTGCATCAGACTCATACGGTTTCTCCTGAGGCAATGCGCAGCGCGTTATGCCACGGTTGCAGATAATTCGGGCTAAAGAAAGTAATTGCACTTTTATCAACCGATGCCAGTTGGCGCTGCGCCTCGCGTACGATACCTTCATTGAGTACATCTGTCGTAAACAGAACCGGGATGTTTTGCTCTGCCATATCCTGCCAGAATGGGTTTTCACGATTGAGCACGCACGGGATCCCCGCCTGAATCAGCAGACACAATGTACCAATCCCCTGCTGACGGGCAAAAATAAAGTAACCCAGATCGCACTGACGCAGTAGCGCCAGATAGGCATCAAACTCCAGCTTTTCACTGAGAATTTGCAGGTTATCGGCGCTAAATAACGCCAGACCCGCCTGGCGCACTTCTTCAATATAGCCTGCATTATTTGCCGGGTAACCCATTGGCACAATCACGTTAACCGTGTCGCCGAACTGCTGATGGACAGCACGCAGCGCGGCAATATGCTCATTACTGCGATCGCCAGAGTTTCCGACCAGGATCGTCATTTTCCCGCGTCGCTGGCGCTCATTGCTCATATTGTTCAGCGACGGATCCATACGGGTTGGGAAATAGAGCAATTCCCCGCGAACACGCGGATGCAGCTCAGCGAAATAGCTCAGATCGCCTCGCGTGGCAAAGACACAACCCACGCGGTTTTGTGCCATTCGGCGAATCGGGTAAAACAGACGGAATTTCAGCCCACTGGAGACTTCATACAGATCGGCACCCCAAATATGCCAGTAAAACTGCTCAGGCTTAATCCCCCCGCTCAGCAATGCCAGCCACAGACTAGTATTGAACTGCCCATGAAAGAAGAAACGCTGCTGGCGATACGTCTTAGCTTTGGCGATAACGGCCTCTGCCAGCACCTTTTTTCCACCGTAGAAACTCAGTGATAACGCCGGGTAGCTCTCGCTAAATCCCGTATCCTGACCGGCAACCATAAACACGCGCGCGTGCTCACTTGTTGCAGCCAACGCGTCGTTGAAGAACCGCAGCACGGTTTGGTTATGGTGAGGGATATCCGATCCCAGAACGTGAATCAGTACAGTCATACCCGCCTACGCCAGAGTAAAAACACGCCACAACAAAGAGAAAAATAGACGATGTACGTTGCCATATAGGCCTGTGCCGCGCCCAGAGCACCGTGCGCGGGGATCAACCAGTGGGCAAATGCCGTCAACAAAATGAACTGGCTAATTTCGGCCAGAATATAAAACCGCAGCGAGGCCTTCGCGATCACCAGATAGCCAAATACGTAGGCACCCACTTTCAGTACATCCCCCACCAGTTGCCAGGCAAACAAATCACGCATGGCGTTGAATTTAGAGGAGAAAAGCAGCCAGATAGCAAAATCACGTAACAGCCAGACGGTAAAACTCGCGGCGGCAACTGCCGGTAATACAAATTTCAGCGATTTGATAACTTCACGCGTGATGTCGCGCTTTTCAGTCAGGCGAGACAGTGTTGGCAACAGATACACACTGAATGAAGCGGTAATAAATTGCAGGTACGCATCAGAGATACTGCTCACCCCCTGCCAAATCCCCACGTCATCCCAGCTGTATTGCGCCGCCAATAGGTTTCGCATCATCACATACGCCACGGGCAGCGTCACAGAGGTAATGAGCGCCATCAACGTAAACTTGCTAAGTTTCCCTGCCAGCCCGTTATCCCAGGAAGGTTTCAGGTATTGCACAGGGAGGGTTCCACGCTTGATCAGCATAAGCATGGCGGGCACCACCACCAGCGCTGGCACCAGCGCCAGCCCCAGCAAAGCACCTTCGTATCCGCCCAACCGATAGCAGCCGTAGTAGGCCACGACGCCGACCAGGCTGCCAATAATCAGCGATAGCGCATTACCTGCGGCATCGCGGAATCCTTTCATCAACGCCAGCAACAGGTTCGCCCAGGCAATCCCCATCTGTACCAGCGCAACCAGGCGTACCAGCCCCTGAAAATGCGTATGACCAAACAATCCCTGACTGATAGGCGCTGCTGCCAGCAAAAAAATCGCCGCCATCAGCGTAGAGAATCCCAACACCATTGCGGACGATGTCCCCACCACCTTACGCAACCGCGCCGGGTCATCATGGTGCTGCGCAACGTATTTCGTGACGCCGTTGAAAATCCCGGCGCCCGCCAACACGCCAAGCACGGTGACCATCTGACGGAAGTTTCCCGCCTGGCCCACACCCGCAGGGCCGAAAGAGACCGCCAGCAGTTTTACCACCAACAAACCCGCACCAATTTTTACCAGCGTACTGGTAGCCGTCCACAAGGACGCTTTAGCCAGCGACATATCAGGAGAAGTAGTTGAGTAAGGTCGTAATCACTGTGCGCTGGTTCACCAGCGACAGGTTATAAAACAGCGGCAGACGCAGCAGACGTTCACTCTCTTTGGTGGTGTAACGATCGACTCCGGAAAACACGCCAAATTTATCGCCAGCCGGACAATCATGCAGCGGGATATAATGGAATACCGCCATAATTTCGGCTTCTTTCAGGAAGTTAATCAACGCCGTGCGATCGTCAATATCACGCAGCTTGATATAAAACATATGGGCGTTCTGCGCACAACCTTCCGGGATGGCGGGTAAATCAATACGCCCGGCACGCGCCAGCGGTTCGAGGGCATCATAATAATTCTGCCACAGCACCAGGCGCTGATGATTAATACGCTCTGCCGCTTCCAGTTGCGCCCACAGATAGGCAGCCTGGAGATCGGACATCAAATAGCTGGAGCCAATATCACGCCAGGTATATTTATCAACCTGACCGCGGAAAAATTGACTGCGATTCGTCCCCTTTTCACGGATGATTTCTGCACGTTCAACTAATTTACGGTCGTTGATCAGCGTCGCCCCGCCTTCACCGCCTGCGGTATAGTTTTTGGTTTCATGGAAGCTAAAGCAGCCAATATGCCCAATGGTCCCCAGCGCACGGCCTTTGTAGGTCGACATTACGCCCTGAGCAGCATCTTCTACCACGAACAGGTTGTATTGTGACGCCAACGCCATAATGGTATCCATTTCACAGGCAACCCCGGCGTAGTGCACCGGCACAATAGCGCGGGTTTTCTCGGTGATCGCCGCTTCAATCAGCGTTTCATCAATGTTCATGGTATCCGGGCGGATATCGACAAAGACGATTTTTGCGCCACGCAGCACGAATGCGTTCGCGGTAGATACAAATGTGTAGCTGGGCATGATGACTTCATCGCCGGGCTGGATGTCCAGCAATAATGCCGCCATCTCCAGTGATGCGGTACAGGAAGGCGTCAGCAGCACCTTCTCACTGCCAAAATGCTGCTCCAGCCATTGCTGGCAACGGCGGGTAAAACCACCATCGCCACACAGCTTGCCGCTGCTCATCGCTGACTGCATGTATTCAAGCTCGGTTCCCACCACCGGCGGTGCGTTAAATGGAATCATTTTGTCACCTGTATAACCAGTACGCGGTGCTTTCCACATTTGCACCGCTCTGTATATAACGTTTAAGCGCGGCGGTGTTGCCCATCTGGGTCGCCACCCGCAATGTTGTTTTACCGCGAGCCTGTGCCCAGCAAAGCGCAGCCTGCATGAGTTCGGCACCCGCACCACGACCAGCCAGTAAGCCAATACGTGCATCAGTATCATTGACGTCACGTAGTGAGACATAACCGCGAATCCCACCTGTCTGTGTACGAAAAATGAGGCACTGATGATCGAACGTGCCCAGCACAGCGTTTTCTATCCACTGTGCATAAAAACGCGCACTGGCCTCCACGGGATACCACGGCGCGCGGAAACGACTTTGGGCGAACGCCTCTCCTGCCAGTCGACGCAGCAGCGGAATATCCGCAGCTTGCGCCACCTGTGCACCGGGATTTTCACGGGCGCACGTTACCGGCAGAACAAAGTCCATCTCACCTTCGACCAGTGAAAAGCCCAACTGCTGTAAAGCATCTAATTCATACGTATTTGCAGCAGGAATTTTTGCCTGCACCCGTTCCCAGCGCTGTAAGACTTCTGCTGTCAGGATCGGTGCGTGCGGGTCAAACCGTACGATGGCGCTATTCACGCCAAAGAACGTATTTTCCCAATCCAGAGACTCAATACTGGCGCGGACGGGCACGGAGCAGCTCCAGCAAATATTGACCATAACCCGTTTTGGCCAGTGAACTGGCGGCACGTCTAACACCTTCATCATCCAGCCAGCCATTACGCCATGCTATCTCTTCCAGGCAGGCGATTTTAAAGCCCTGACGTTTCTCCACCGTCTGCACAAACGTGCTCGCTTCAATCAGACTGTCGTGCGTACCGGTATCCAGCCAGGCAAAGCCACGGCCAAGCAATTCAACGGTCAGATTGCCATCGTCAAGGTACATCTGGTTAATGGAGGTAATTTCCAGTTCCCCACGCTCAGAAGGTTTCACGCGCTTTGCGTATTCCACTACCTTACTGTCGTAGAAATAGAGTCCTGTCACCGCCCAGTTTGATTTTGGTTCTTTCGGCTTCTCTTCCAGCGAGACTGCGCGAAAATTGTCATCAAACTCAACCACACCGAAACGCTCAGGATCCATCACCTGATAGCCAAATACCGTCGCACCTTGTGTTCTGGCAGCGACGTGGCGTAGTTTTGGACTAAATCCCTGACCAAAGAAGATATTGTCCCCAAGCACCAGACATGATGGTTCGCCGTTAAGGAACGTTTCACCAATGATGAATGCCTGTGCTAAACCATCCGGGCTGGGCTGCTCTGCATAATGCAATTCAATACCGAACTCAGAGCCATCTCCCAGCAAACGCTGGAAATACCCTTTATCTTCCGGTGTGGTAATAATGAGGATCTCGCGAATTCCCGCCAGCATCAGTACCGATAGCGGGTAATAGATCATGGGCTTATCGTAAATAGGCAATAGCTGCTTCGATACGCCGCGCGTAATGGGGTACAGGCGAGTGCCTGAGCCACCTGCCAGAATGATACCTTTCATATGATCCCTCCTCCGGGCGCCAAAACCAGGCTGTTAGCCCTTCAGGCCCAAACGCTCACCCTGGTAGCTGCCATCCTGCACGGGTTTCCACCAGGTCTCATTTGCCAGATACCATTGCACGGTTTTACGCATGCCACTTTCAAACGTTTCCTGCGGCACCCAGCCAAGTTCACGCGCAATTTTCGACGCATCAATGGCATAGCGCAGATCATGGCCTGGGCGATCTTCAACATAAGTGATCAATTCACGATACCGCATAACACCTTTTGGTTTTTGCGGCGCCAGTTCTTCCAACAAGCTGCAAATCGTTTCGACCACGTCCAGGTTTTTACGCTCGTTATGACCACCAATATTATAGGTCTCGCCAACCGCGCCTGTAGTCGCGACGCAATAGAGCGCCCGGGCATGATCTTCCACATACAGCCAGTCACGAATCTGCTGTCCGTTGCCGTACACCGGCAGAGGTTTTCCCGCCAGTGCATTGAGAATCATCAGCGGGATCAGTTTTTCCGGGAAATGGTAGGGCCCATAATTGTTGGAGCAGTTAGTCATTAACGTTGGCAGCCCGTACGTACGTAGCCAGGCACGTACCAGATGATCGCTGCTGGCCTTTGACGCGGAATAAGGACTACTCGGTGCATACGGCGTCGTTTCGGTAAAGAAATCATCCGTAGAATGCAGGTCGCCGTACACCTCATCGGTTGATATATGGTGGAAACGAAACGCCTGCTTTTTATCATCGGCTAACACATTCCAGTATGCGCGAGCGGCTTCCAGCAACGTGTAGGTTCCGACAATATTGGTTTCAATAAATGCGGCGGGGCCATCGATAGAACGATCAACATGACTTTCTGCCGCCAGGTGCATCACGCAATCCGGCTGATACTGTTGAAACACGTTGTCGAGCGCCAGGCGATCGCAGATATCAACGTGTTCAAAGGCAAAACGGGCATTCTGTGCAACCGGCGCCAGCGACATCAGGTTTCCGGCATAGGTTAACTTATCAACCACTACCACGGCATCCCGAGTCTCATTAATGATGTGACGCACAACCGCTGAGCCAATAAATCCTGCACCACCGGTAACCAGAATTCGTTTCATTAGCGCCAGACTCCTTTGGTATCAACCACATATTGCTGGTGAACCGCATCGCCTTTAATCGCTTTAAATTCATTATGGTCAACCAGCATCACCAGCACATCGGCGCTTGCCAGCGCATCGTCCAGTTTCGCCAGTTGGCACAGGCCATCCAGTTTTTTCGGCAACTGATGGATATTCGGTTCAACCACCAGCGTCTCGCCGCTGTGCCAGCGTGCGATACTTTGCGCCACCCCCATTGCCGGGCTTTCACGTAAATCATCAATATTCGGTTTGAACGCCAGACCAAAACAGGCAATTTTTACGTCGCTGGCACGTTTATTGGTCTCCGTCAGACAATCCGCTACAGCGGCTTTTACCCGATCGACAACCCAATGAGGCTTACTATCATTTACCTCGCGCGCGGTGCGGATCAATCTCGCCTGCTGCGGGTTCTGCGCCACAATAAACCACGGGTCGACCGCGATACAGTGCCCGCCAACACCAGGTCCAGGCTGCAAAATGTTAACCCGCGGGTGACGGTTCGCCAGACGGATCAGTTCCCAGACGTTAATCCCCTGATCGGCGCAAATCAGCGACAGTTCATTAGCAAAGGCGATATTGACATCGCGGAAGCTGTTTTCGGTCAACTTGCACATTTCTGCAGTGCGGGCGTTAGTCACCACACATTCACCTTCGAGGAAGATGTTGTACAGTTCGCTGGCGCGCATAGAACAAACGGGGGTCATTCCGCCAATCACACGGTCATTTTTAATCAGTTCAACCATCACCTGGCCTGGCAGCACGCGCTCCGGACAATAAGCAATGTTCACGTCAGCCTGTTCCCCCGCCTGCTGCGGGAAAGTCAGATCAGGGCGCATTTCTGCAAGCCATGCTGCCATCTGCTCCGTTGCCCCGACGGGTGACGTCGATTCAAGGATCACCAACGCCCCTTTTTTCAGCACCGGCGCAAGCGACTTCGCTGCGGCTTCAACATAGACCATATCGGGTTCATGCTCCCCCTTGAAGGGGGTCGGCACAGCAATCAGATAAGCGTCTGCTTCAACAGGTGTCGTAACCGCACGCAGAAAGCCATTTTCGACTGCTGTTTTCACCACAGCACCCAAATCAGGTTCAACGATGTGGATTTCACCGCGGTTAATGGTATCCACCGCATGTTGATTTACATCTACGCCAATAACATGTTTTTGACGGGAAGCAAAAGCGGCCGCCGTCGGCAGTCCGATATAACCCAGCCCAATGACAGAAATGGTCGTAAAACTCATAGCGATATCCGATTATTTTTTAACGCGTGTAAAATGCGGCCACACGCCTGCCCATCACCATACGGATTATGGGCGCGGCTCATGGTCTGATATTCATTTTCGTCATGCAGCAAGCGCGTGACTTCTGCCACAATACGCTGAGGGTCAGTCCCAACCAGACGTACTGTGCCTGCGGTAATGGCTTCTGGCCGCTCCGTTGTTTCTCGCATCACCAACACAGGTTTGCCCAGAGAAGGGGCTTCCTCCTGAATCCCGCCGGAATCGGTAAGGATAAGCCAGGCATGATTCATCAGCCAGACGAATGGCAGATAGTCCTGTGGCTCAATCAGAATCACGTTCTCAACATGACCCAAAATACGATTTACCGGCTCGCTAACGTTGGGGTTCAGGTGTACGGGATAGACAATCTGTACATTCTGATTAGCCGCGGCAATTTCCGCCAGTGCATGGCAGATTTGCTCAAAGCCGCGACCAAAGCTTTCCCGACGATGACCGGTTACCAGGATCATCTTCTTATCCGCATCCAGGAAAGGATAGCGCTCAGCCAGTTCAGCGCGCAGTGCTTCATTTCCGAGTACACGATCGCGAACCCAGATCAACGCATCAATAACCGTGTTCCCCGTGACAAAAATACGGTCATCCGGAATGGTTTCACGCAACAGGTTTTGGCGTGAATTTTCAGTTGGGGAAAAGTGATACATTGCCAGGCGCCCGGTCAGTGTACGGTTTGCCTCTTCCGGCCAGGGAGAATAGAGATCGCCAGTTCGCAACCCAGCCTCAACATGCCCCACCGGAATACGCTGATAAAACGCGGCCAGGCTGGTCGCAAGGGTTGTTGTTGTATCACCGTGGACTAGCACCACATCAGGTTTGAACTCAGCGAGGATTGGCTTTAATCCTTCCAGAATTCGACAGGTAATTTCTGTCAGTCCCTGACCTGGCTGCATAATATTGAGATCGTAGTCAGGTACGATGGAAAAGAGGTGCAATACCTGATCGAGCATCTCCCGATGCTGTGCAGTGACGCAAACTTTCGCGTCGAAATCAGGATCTTTAGCCAGCGCATGAACCAGAGGAGCCATCTTAATGGCCTCCGGTCGCGTACCAAATACAGTCAGTACTTTCACATCGATTCTCTTCGGATTGGCAGTGAGAGCCCAGCCCCTCACTGCAACGGTATTGCTAAATCGAACGGCGACGGGTTAACGCGACACCAGCACCGATCAGGGCCCCAACGATGCCCCACATAATCATCAGGAAGGCACGACGTGGGCTATCACGTTTTACCGGTTCTTCCGGCGTCCGCAAATAACGATAGGTCTGAAAACGCGGATCCAGGGTCGGTCCTACGTTCAGCGTGTTCAGCATGGCTCTGTTTTGAAAATAGTCCATATCAAAATCTGGGCCAACAGATTGCAGGTTTTCGAGTCGCGCCTGCAGCATAGGGCGTCCGAGTAAAAACAACTCAGAATCAGGCAACTCTTCAGCAGGGACATCAGTAGAAGTACGCGAAATATTATGCTGCTCAGCAATTTTGAGCGCTTGTTCAATGTTATGAACACGGCGAGAGAAAATCGATTTTGCTACCTCTTCCTGCCGTTTGACCTGCGCTTTCATTTGCACCGTCCGCGCAGCCCATGCGCCTTTCAGCTCATCGTTCAGATGACGTGCTGCACGCTGGCTGGCAAAGGCCACGTACTGGCGCAGAAGATTGTTGGCATCAGGTGCCGTTTCCGCAATAAGCTTCACGCTGTCATTGGTGTTCCGCAACGCATCACCAGGCATAAACTGAATGTTGTTGATCAGTTCATCCAGCAGCGCGGCATCGGCTTTACTGTTTCCGACCATACGCTGCTTGTAATAATCAGTCTGCTGCCAGAATTCACGGCGCGTATCCCAGGAGGCAAGCTGCATGATAAATTCTTTATAGGCTTCATCCATCACCGACGGCTGGTCCGTTGATGCGAGGCTGGCCTTAATATCCAGGTTGCGCAGGAACTGTTGTTGAGAGTAATAGCCCCCCAACATATTCACCGTAGGCTTGTCTGAAATAGCCGTTGCGCTCCACTCCTGACGGGCGAAAAAAGTATAGGCGAGAGCAACAAGTGCAAATGCGAGCGCCATACCGACAATCCACACCTTCCCTGCCCATAAGGTACGAAACAACCCACGGATATCCAGTTCATTTTCAGCGCTCATGGCGTCTTCCCCCGGTAATGGTTGTGTCATCGCATCCTCAATTCACTTGGTTAAGTTTGGTTTGCCTTCACGAATTCTTCGCAGTCTGCGCTTCACTCGCTTGATAAATCTCGCCACTTTCCAGGCACGCTTGATACAGTATCCGTAGAGGCCAAATGCCATTAAAAACAGCACCAGCATGGCCCATTCCGGAACCAAACGGAAATATTCAGCCAGCACACCGATCGATGCCAGCACGGCCGCCGCCAGCGTAATCAGAACAAATGCCTGGCGGGAAGTAAACCCTGCCCGCATCACCAAATGATGAATGTGCTGGCGATCGGCTGAGAACGGGCTCATGCCCTTACGCAAACGGCGGTACATGATCGCCACCATATCCATTAACGGGATGGCGATAATCCACAGTGCGGTAACTGGGCTTATAGGATGTGTTTTGCCCTGCGTGGTTTCCAGCAGGATCCAGATGATGGTAAAACCAATCAGCGTACTGCCAGCATCACCCATGAAGACTTTATAACGGCGCCCAAGAACGCCCAGGTTCAGCAGAATATAAGGCAGAATGGCGGCGATCATCGCAAAACACCATACGGCCAGACTCGTCTGCCCATCGAACCACAGGATAAACCCCATCGCCGCGAATGAAACGCTGGACAGCCCACCTAACAGGCCGTCAATACCATCCACCATATTGAAAGCATTAATTGCCGCCCAGACGGCAAACAGCGTCAGTAAATAGCCAAACGGGCCAAGAATCATCTCCCAGGGGCCAAAAATATACCCAAGGCTAAGAAGATAGAGTTTGCCAACCGACATCATGATAATGCCGATCGCGGCCTGGATAGTTGCGCGGATTTTTACACTGATATCAAAACGATCGTCCAGCGCGCCAACCAAAACCAGCACGCCGGCACAGGCCAGATAGAGAGAAGCATGCGGGATGTAATAATCAGCAATCACAAACGTAAAGCAAATACCTGCGTAAGCCGAAATCCCCCCAACCAGCGGGATCAATCCTTGATGCCGTTTGCGAAAGTTGGGTTTATCCACTAAACCAATCTTTTTTGCGACCTTACGCGCAAAGAAAAGAAACAGTGTTGTGAATAAAAAAATACTGATGAGATCAGTGCTTACTGTCAGTAAATTCACAATGCATGCTCTCAGAGAAAATTAATAGCAGAAGTATAACCACGAAGACCTTTATTCAGAAGGGAAACCCGTCTCCATATCCGATGGTTCTGTATAATTATCAACCACAAGATACAAATTACGAATCTTTTTCAACCTGGCGGTATGTCATACCGTATTATTGTTATTGTGTCGTTAAGATTACAGGCATAAAAGCAAAACGCCACGTAAAAACGTGGCGTTTTCGGATGATGCCTGAATTATGAGCGCTTCATCATATCGAAGAAGTCATCATTGGTCTTCGTCATCGCCAGCTTGTTAATGAGGAACTCCATTGCATCAATTTCACCCATCGGATGGATGATTTTGCGCAGGATCCACATTTTCTGCAGCTCTTCCTGGGTGGTAAGCAGCTCTTCTTTACGGGTACCGGAACGATTGTAGTCGATAGCCGGGAAGACGCGTTTTTCAGCGATCTTACGCGAGAGATGCAGTTCCATGTTGCCGGTACCTTTAAACTCTTCATAGATAACTTCATCCATTTTAGAGCCGGTATCGATAAGCGCAGTCGCGATGATGGTCAGGCTGCCGCCCTCTTCCACGTTACGTGCCGCACCGAAGAAACGCTTCGGACGGTGCAGGGCGTTAGCATCGACACCACCGGTCAGGACTTTACCGGAAGCCGGGACCACAGTGTTGTACGCACGCGCCAGACGCGTGATGGAGTCGAGCAGGATGATAACGTCTTTCTTATGTTCAACCAGACGTTTCGCCTTCTCGATTACCATTTCCGCAACCTGAACGTGGCGAGATGCGGGTTCATCAAAGGTAGAAGCCACAACTTCACCTTTAACCAGACGCTGCATCTCGGTCACTTCTTCCGGACGTTCGTCAATCAGCAGCACCATCAGCACACAGTCCGGGTGGTTGTAGGCAATGCTCTGCGCAATGTTCTGCAGCAGCATGGTTTTACCCGCTTTTGGCGGTGCCACAATCAGACCACGTTGGCCACGACCGATCGGCGATGCCAGATCCAGTACGCGCGCCGTTAAGTCCTCGGTAGAACCATTACCACGCTCCATACGCAGACGGGAGTTTGCGTGCAGCGGCGTTAAGTTTTCGAAGAGGATCTTGTTACGGGCGTTTTCCGGTTTGTCGTAGTTAACTTCGTTAACTTTCAACAGCGCAAAATAGCGTTCACCTTCTTTTGGCGGGCGAATCTTACCAGAAATGGTATCACCAGTGCGGAGGTTGAAACGGCGGATTTGGCTTGGAGAAACGTAGATGTCATCAGGACCGGCGAGGTAGGAGCTGTCTGCAGAGCGGAGGAAACCAAATCCATCCTGCAATATCTCCAGCACACCGTCACCAAAGATATCTTCGCCACTCTTTGCGTGCTGCTTCAGGATGGCAAAAATAATGTCCTGCTTGCGCATACGAGCCAGGTTTTCAAGGCCCATATTTTCGCCGAGAGTGATCAGCTCAGAAACCGGCGTATTCTTTAATTCGGTAAGATTCATAATGGTGTGAGTTCTTAAACTTGGGGTAAATCTCGAACTTAATGTTGTGAATGGTATGGCAGGGTCATCCATGCCTGTTTACGGCCATCGACTCATGTCTGTTCGCTGTCTGGTCACAGGAAAGTACGCAGAACTGAAACGACAAGACGGATTGAGTGACAAGGCCCTGAATCTGTCTACTTCTCGCACGAGAAACAACGGGAAGTATTGGATAAAGCTAGATTCAAACTTAATAAGGTATGTTTAATACGAAGTCAACACTAACTTAGCACGACTCAAGTCGGGCGTCCAGTCATCCGAATCATTTCGAAGTATGGCCGCCCGATCATGATACTTCCTTACGCTAAGTTAGCGTCGAGGAACTCTTTCAACTGACCTTTGGACAGCGCGCCGACTTTAGTCGCCGCAACTTCGCCGTTTTTAAACAGCAGAAGGGTCGGGATGCCACGAATACCATACTTCGGCGCGGTGCCTGGGTTTTGGTCAATGTTCAGTTTAGCAACCGTCAATTTGCCCTGATATTCGTCAGCGATTTCATCCAGAATCGGAGCGATCATTTTGCACGGACCGCACCACTCTGCCCAGAAATCAACGAGGATAGCTCCGTCCGCTTTGAGTACATCCGTGTCAAAACTGTCGTCAGTCAGGTGAATAATTTTATCGCTCATAATAACTCCACAGGAATAAGCCTGGTGTGTTGGTGTTTACACATCATCCTTCAAGCCGCCTTTTTGTTGGCTGTGCGCTGCGTCCTGGTCACGTACTCAATACGCTTCTTTGGACCCATTCACTTGCCATCTCGACGCATCATGAATGAATTGTGTACAGTATTAACCAACTAAAGGTTGACTTTATTTCACCGGATACGCTTTCGTAAAGCAATAGTAAGCTGATATTCTACCACACTATGAGCAAAACACATTTAACAGAACAGAAGTTTTCCGACTTCGCCCTGCACCCGAAGGTGATAGAAGCCCTTGAAAATAAAGGGTTTCATAACTGCACGCCCATTCAGGCTCTCGCGCTGCCGCTTACGCTGGCAGGCCGTGATGTTGCAGGGCAGGCGCAAACCGGTACCGGAAAAACGATGGCGTTCCTGACGTCAACGTTTCATTATCTTCTCTCTCATCCCGCGATTGACGATCGCAAGGTGAACCAACCGCGTGCGTTAATTATGGCGCCAACGCGTGAGTTAGCCGTGCAGATCCACGCCGACGCCGAGCCGCTGGCACAGACCACCGGTCTGAAATTAGGCCTGGCTTATGGCGGCGACGGTTACGACAAACAGCTGAAAGTGCTGGAAAGCGGCGTCGATATTCTTATCGGCACGACCGGTCGTCTTATCGACTACGCAAAACAGAACCATATCAACCTGGGCGCGATTCAGGTCGTGGTGCTGGATGAAGCCGATCGTATGTACGATCTGGGCTTTATTAAAGATATCCGTTGGCTGTTCCGTCGTATGCCGCCAACCACCCAACGTCTGAACATGCTGTTTTCTGCAACCCTCTCTTATCGCGTTCGCGAACTGGCGTTTGAACAAATGAATAACGCCGAGTACGTTGAAGTCGAACCGGAACAGAAGACGGGCCACCGTATTAAAGAAGAACTCTTCTATCCTTCCAACGAAGAGAAAATGCGTTTGCTGCAAACGCTGATTGAAGAAGAGTGGCCAGATCGCGCCATTGTTTTTGCTAACACCAAACATCGCTGTGAAGAGATCTGGGGCAGTCTTGCTGCTGACGGACATCGCGTAGGCTTGCTTACCGGTGACGTGGCGCAGAAAAAACGCCTGCGTATCCTTGATGAGTTCACCCGTGGCGATCTCGATATTCTCGTCGCAACCGATGTCGCGGCGCGTGGCCTGCACATCCCAGCCGTAACGCACGTGTTTAACTATGACCTGCCGGATGACTGTGAAGATTACGTCCACCGTATTGGTCGTACAGGTCGTGCAGGCGCAAGTGGTCATTCTATTAGCCTGGCTTGTGAAGAGTACGCGCTGAATTTACCTGCAATCGAGACCTACATTGGCCACTCGATTCCGGTCAGCAAGTACAACCCGGACGCGCTAATGACTGACCTGCCAAAGCCGCTGCGCATGACGCGCCCACGCCCAGGCAATGGCCCGCGTCGTACCGGTGGTGCTCCGCGTAATCGTCGTCGTTCAGGTTAACGTAAGATATGCTCACAACCACTTCGCTGTACGCCGCAATCGATTTAGGCTCGAATAGTTTTCATATGCTGGTTGTACGCGAAGTGGCGGGAAGCATCCAGACGCTCACGCGTATTAAACGCAAGGTGCGTCTGGCCGCTGGACTCAACAGCGACAACATTCTCTCCGCTGAAGCCATGGAACGCGGCTGGCAATGCCTGCGCTTGTTTGCTGAACGTCTGCAGGATATCCCGCAACCGCAAATCCGCGTGGTCGCCACGGCAACATTGCGCATCGCGGTAAACGCCGATGTCTTTATCGCCAAAGCGCAAGAGATCCTCGGCTGCCCTGTCCAGGTCATCAGTGGTGAAGAAGAAGCACGACTGATTTATCAGGGTGTTGCCCACACCACTGGCGGTGCCGATCAGCGTCTGGTCGTTGATATTGGCGGTGCCAGTACGGAACTGGTTACCGGCTCCGGCGCCCAAACAACCTCTCTGTTCAGCCTGTCAATGGGCTGCGTTACCTGGCTCGAACGGTACTTCACCGATCGTAATCTGGCGCAGGAAAATTTTGACGAAGCCGAGAAAGCGGCGCGTGAGGTTCTGCGCCCGGTCGCCGACAAACTGCGTTTTCATGGCTGGAAAGTTTGCGTTGGTGCCTCCGGTACCGTCCAGGCGTTGCAGGAAATCATGATGGCGCAGGGTATGGATGAGCGCATTACGCTGGCCAAACTTCAGCAGCTTAAGCAGCGTGCTATCCACTGCGGTCGTCTGGAAGAGTTGGAAATCGAAGGGTTAACGCTGGAACGCGCACTGGTGTTCCCCAGCGGGCTGGCAATCCTGATCGCGATTTTCACTGAGTTGAATATTCAATGCATGACCCTGGCCGGCGGCGCACTGCGTGAAGGTCTGGTTTACGGTATGCTGCACCTGCCTGTCGATCAGGATATTCGCAGCCGTACGCTGCGTAATATTCAGCGTCGCTTTATGGTTGACACCGATCAGGCGAACCGCGTCGCACAGTTGGCTGTACATTTATTCGATCAGGTGAAAGATGAGTGGCATCTTGAGGCCATTAGCCGTGAACTGCTGCAAAGTGCCTGTCAGCTGCATGAAATAGGGCTGAGCGTGGAATATAAGCAGGCACCGCTGCATGCCGCCTGGCTGGTGCGTAATCTCGATCTTCCGGGCTTCACTCCCGCGCAGAAAAAGCTGTTAGCCACGCTGTTATTAAATCAGACCAACCCAGTCGATCTCTCTTCACTCCACCAGCAAAACGCCGTGCCTCCGCGCATCGCGGAGCACCTTTGCCGTTTGCTACGCCTGGCGATCATCTTCGCAAGCCGCCGCCGTGACGATTTAGTGCCACATATCACCCTGCAAGCTCAGGATGAAGATCTGACGCTAACGTTGCCGGAAAGCTGGCTGGAACATCATCCATTAGGTAAAGAGTTGATCGATCAGGAAATCCAGTGGCAAAGCTATGTCCACTGGCCGCTGGAAGTGCGTTAGATGCTGGCTGCCGGATGGCGCTCACGCTTATCCGGTCTACCAAATAAATATTACTTCTCTTTGGCTTTCGCCATCATTGCCCGGATATTCGCAATGCTGGCCTGCCCCTTTTGCATCCGCTCCTCAGCGCTCACCACTTTACGCTCCTGTTCCCAGATAACGTCATCCTGTGGCAGTTCCAGCAGGAAGCGGCTTGGCTCCGGACGCACCAGTTCACCGTACTGACGGCGTTCTTTGCACAACGTGAAGATAAGCTCTTTCTGTGCACGGGTAATGCCGACGTAGGCCAGACGACGCTCTTCATCAATGTTGTCTTCATCGATGCTGCTCTGATGAGGTAAGAAGCCCTCTTCCATTCCCACCATAAACACATAGGGGAACTCCAGCCCTTTTGAGGCATGTAACGTCATCAACTGCACCTGGTCCAGCTCTTCTTCACTCTCTCCACGCTCCATCATGTCGCGCAGGGTAAAGCGGGTAACGACCTGGGTCAGGGTCATTGGCTCTTCCAGCTCACTGCCTTCCAGCATCTCCGTCATCCAACTGAACAGCGTATTGACGTTTTTCATACGCATTTCAGCCGCTTTCGGGCTCGGGGAGGTTTCATACAGCCAGGATTCGTAATCAATGCCATGGATCAGGTCACGCACGGCAGCAATCGGTTCACGCTCCGCGAGGCGCTGGATTTCCCCCAGCCAGTGCGTAAAGCGGGTTAGAGAATCATAACCGCGGCCGGTCAGCGTCTGGCTTAGACCCATATCAAAGCTGGCAGTAAACAAGCTTTTATTACGCGTCATCGCCCACTCACCCAACTTTTGCAGTGTCGCCGGGCCGATCTCACGCTTCGGCGTATTGACGATACGCAAAAACGCGCTGTCGTCATCCGGGTTGCTCAGCACACGCAGGTAGGCGAGCAGATCTTTGATTTCCGGACGCGAGAAAAACGATGTCCCCCCGGAAATTTTGTACGGGATGCGGTTTTGCATCAGGAATTTTTCGAACACCCGTGACTGGTGGTTGCCGCGATACAGGATCGCATAGTCCTTATACTGCGTCTTATTCACAAAGTGATGAGCAATCAACTCCCCGGTCACGCGTTCCGCTTCATGCTCTTCGTTGTTGGCACTCAGTACTTTCAGCTCAGGTCCGTAGCCCAGCTCAGAGAACAACCGCTTTTCAAATACGTGCGGATTGTTAGCAATGAGAATATTTGCGGCCTTGAGGATACGTCCGGAAGAGCGATAGTTCTGCTCCAGCTTAACCACCTGCAGCGCCGGAAAATCTTTGCTCAGCAGTACCAGGTTCTGCGGACGCGCGCCGCGCCAGGAGTAAATAGACTGATCGTCATCACCCACCACGGTAAAGCGCGCACGTTGCCCCACCAGCAGCTTCACCAGCTCGTACTGGCTGGTGTTGGTATCCTGGTATTCATCCACCAGTAGGTAGCGGATTTTGTTCTGCCAGCGCTCGCGCACCTCTTCATTACGCTGAAGCAGCAACGTCGGCAGTAGGATCAGATCGTCAAAGTCCAGCACGTTACACGCCTTCATATGCGCGTCGTACAGGCCATAGCAGTGCGCGAAAATACGATCGCGTTCGCCTTTAGCGCTGGCTGCTGCCTGCACCGGGGTCATCAGATCGTTTTTCCAGTTGGAGATCGTTGAGATCAGCTGTTGAAGGATAAGTTTATCGTCTTCAATTAGCCCTTCGGTCAGTTCCTTAAGCAGAGCCACCTGATCGGTATCGTCAAACAGCGAGAAGTTCGACTTCATCCCCAACGCCGCAAATTCACGCTTGATGATATCCAACCCCAACGTGTGGAACGTGGAGATCATCAATCCACGCGCCTCTTTACGACCCAGCGTCTGCGCCACACGCTCTTTCATTTCACGCGCGGCCTTATTGGTAAAAGTCACCGCCGCAATATGGCGTGCCTGATAACCACATTCACGGATCAGATGCGCAATTTTATTGGTGATAACGCGCGTCTTTCCGGAACCCGCCCCCGCCAGCACCAGGCAAGGTCCTGTGACAAATTCGACGGCTTGTTGTTGTCCGGGATTCAAACGCATAAAGATCACTCAATGAAAGTCAGGAGGGGAAATTTAGAGCATGGTAGTATAGCCAGCCTCAACTACCCCACTCAAGGCACGATCATGGCAAAAACAGCAGCAGCAGTGCATATCCTTGTTAAAGAAGAGAAACTGGCTTTGGATCTTCTGGAACAAATTAAAAACGGTGCCGACTTTGGCAAGCTGGCGAAGAAACACTCAATCTGCCCATCAGGCAAACGCGGCGGTGATTTAGGCGAATTCCGCCAGGGCCAGATGGTTCCGGCGTTCGACAAAGTGGTCTTCTCTTGCCCGGTGCTGGAGCCAACTGGCCCGCTGCACACGCAGTTCGGTTACCACATCATTAAAGTGCTGTACCGTAACTAATAAAAAAGCCGGGTGGCGGCTGTCGCCTTACCCGGCCTACATTCTCGGCTAAATTGTCGGTCGGGTAAGCGCTAGCGCCACCCGACAATCTATTTAACCCGCTACCGCAATACGCTTCATATCCGTCATATAACCACGCAGTTTCTTACCAACCTGCTCGATAGCGTGGCCGCGAATCGCTTCGTTCACATCACGCAGCTGCGCGTTGTCTACCGCACCTTCGGCAATCGCTTTGCCCAGATCGCCGGTCTGCAGAGTGGTCATGAACTCTTTCAGCAGCGGTACGCAAGCGTAAGAGAACAGGTAGTTACCGTATTCTGCGGTATCGGAGATAACCACGTTCATTTCGTACAGACGCTTACGCGCGATGGTGTTCGCGATCAGCGGCAGTTCGTGCAGTGATTCGTAGTAAGCAGACTCTTCGATGATGCCAGAATCAACCATGGTTTCGAACGCCAGCTCAACGCCCGCTTTCACCATCGCAATCATCAGAACGCCTTTATCGAAGTACTCCTGCTCGCCGATTTTGCCTTCAAACTGCGGTGCGGTTTCGAATGCGGTTTTGCCGGTCTCTTCACGCCAGGTCAGCAGTTTCTTATCGTCGTTAGCCCAGTCAGCCATCATGCCGGAGGAGAATTCACCGGAGATGATGTCGTCCATGTGTTTCTGGAACAGCGGTGCCATGATATCTTTCAGTTGTTCGGACAGCGCATAAGCGCGCAGTTTTGCCGGGTTAGACAGACGGTCCATCATCAGCGTGATACCGCCCTGCTTCAGCGCTTCGGTGATGGTTTCCCAACCGAACTGAATCAGTTTTTCCGCATAAGCCGGGTCAGTACCTTCTTCCACCAGCTTGTCGAAGCACAGCAGAGAACCGGCCTGCAGCATACCGCACAGGATAGTCTGCTCGCCCATCAGGTCAGATTTCACTTCTGCCACGAAGGAGGATTCCAGTACACCCGCACGGTGACCGCCGGTGGCTGCGGCCCACGCTTTGGCGATCGCCATACCTTCGCCTTTCGGATCGTTTTCCGGGTGGACGGCGATCAGCGTCGGTACGCCGAAACCACGTTTGTACTCTTCACGCACTTCGGTACCCGGGCACTTCGGTGCCACCATCACAACGGTGATGTCTTTACGGATCTGCTCGCCCACTTCGACGATATTGAAACCGTGGGAGTAACCCAGCGCCGCGCCGTCTTTCATCAGCGGCTGTACGGAACGCACAACGTCGGAGTGCTGTTTGTCTGGCGTCAGGTTAACCACCAGGTCAGCCTGCGGGATCAGTTCTTCGTAGGTACCTACTTTGAAGCCGTTTTCGGTCGCTTTACGCCACGAAGCACGTTTCTCAGCGATCGCTTCTTTGCGCAGTGCGTAGGAAATATCCAGACCGGAGTCACGCATGTTCAGGCCCTGGTTCAGACCCTGAGCGCCACAGCCGACGATGACCACTTTTTTACCCTGAAGGTAGCTTGCGCCGTCGGCGAATTCTTCGCGGCCCATGAAGCGACATTTGCCCAGCTGAGCCAGCTGCTGACGCAGATTCAGTGTATTAAAGTAGTTAGCCATGATGGTGTACTCCGTGATGTTGTGTTGTGGTGCTTATTATTCGGTTCGCTTTTGCGAGAATGAACCCACTATATGACAGGAAATTTATTGCGGAAATTGATATATTCACAACGTCACATTGCAATATCTGCAACGTCAAAATAAAGAGGTTCGCCGGTGGATTTACGCGATCTGAAAATGTTCCTGCATCTGGCGGAAAGCCGCCATTTTGGCCGCAGCGCGCGGGCGATGCACGTCAGCCCCTCCACGCTCTCCCGGCAAATTCAGCGTCTTGAAGAAGACCTCGGCCAGCCGCTGTTTGTCCGCGATAACCGCACGGTGACGCTCACCGAAGCCGGTGAGGAGCTGCGCGTGTTTGCCCAGCAGACGCTGCTGCAGTATCAGCAATTACGCCATACCATTGATCAACAAGGACCGTCGTTGTCCGGTGAACTGCATATCTTCTGCTCAGTGACTGCCGCCTACAGCCATTTACCACCGATCCTCGACCGTTTTCGTGCCGAGCACCCGTCGGTTGAAATCAAGCTCACCACCGGTGACGCGGCCGATGCAATGGAAAAAGTCGTCACCGGCGAGGCCGATCTGGCGATTGCCGGTAAGCCCGAGACACTGCCCGGCGCGGTGGCATTTTCCATGCTGGAGAATCTGGCTGTGGTATTGATAGCGCCAGCACTGCCCTGCCCGGTGCGCAACCAGATTTCGGTGGATGAGCCAGACTGGTCAACGGTGCCGTTTATCATGGCCGACCAGGGGCCGGTGCGCCGCCGCATTGAGCTGTGGTTCCGGCGCAATAAAATCAGCAACCCGTCGATTTACGCCACCGTGGGCGGCCACGAGGCGATGGTGTCGATGGTGGCGCTGGGCTGCGGCGTAGCATTGTTGCCAGAAGTGGTGCTGGAGAATAGCCCGGAGCCGGTACGTAACCGCGTGATGATTCTGGAACGTAGCGACGAAAAAACACCGTTCGAGCTGGGCGTATGCGCACAAAAAAAGCGGCTGCATGAGCCGCTTATTGATGCTTTCTGGAAGATATTGCCAAATCACTAGCCGCCGAACGGCGGCGCAAGCACCTTAACCGGCAGAGAGTCAGGCTCCCCAAACATTACCCCGCGAGAAAAAAACGAAACGCGGGGTTATGTGTTTCATCATGACAGTCATAGCCCAGTTCATTTAGTCGCGTTTCGAAATCAGGTTCATGTTCACCCAGTTCAAATGCTGCCAGAACACGGCCGTAGTCAGTTCCATGACTGCGATAGTGGAACAATGAAATATTCCAGTGCGTCCCCAGAGTATGCAGAAACTTCAGCAGCGCCCCCGGCGATTCCGGGAATTCGAAGCTGAACAGTCGCTCCTGCAAGGGTTTTGACGGACGTCCACCGACCATATAGCGCACGTGCAGCTTCGCCATTTCGTCGTCGGACAGATCCACCACACTGTAGCCGCCGTCGCTAAGCAACTGGAGGATTTCTTTACGTTCTTCCAGGCCACGGCTCAGGCGTACGCCGACAAAAATGCAGGCATCTTTGGCATCAGCAAAACGGTAGTTAAACTCGGTCACCGAGCGCCCACCCAGCAGTTGGCAAAATTTCAGGAAGCTGCCCTTCTCTTCCGGGATGGTCACCGCCAGCAGCGCTTCGCGCTGTTCCCCCAATTCACAGCGTTCAGACACGTAGCGCAGGCCATGGAAGTTAACGTTCGCACCGGAAAGCACATGCGCCAGCCGCTCACCGCGAATATTGTGCTGGGCGATGTATTTTTTCATTCCCGCCAGCGCCAGCGCGCCCGATGGCTCAGCCACGGCTCGCACATCTTCAAACAAGTCTTTCATCGCCGCGCAGATAGCATCGCTATCAACGGTAATAATGTCGTCGAGGTATTCCTGGCACAGACGGAAAGTTTCGTCGCCGATACGCTTCACCGCCACGCCTTCAGCAAAAAGACCGACGCGCGGGAGATCAACCGGATGACCGGCATCCAGCGCCGCTTTAAGGCAGGCGGAATCTTCAGCTTCAACGGCGATCACTTTGATCTGCGGCATCAGCTGTTTGATCAACACCGCCACGCCCGCCGCCAGACCGCCGCCGCCCACCGGGACAAAAACACGGTCAAGGTGAGCATCCTGCTGCAGTAACTCCAGCGCCAGCGTACCCTGCCCGGCAATCACCATCGGATGATCGAACGGCGGAACCCAGGTAAAACCCTGCTGCTGCGATAGCTCAATCGCTTTGGCTTTGGCTTCATCAAAATTCGCGCCATGCAGCAGCACTTCTCCGCCGAAGCCACGCACGGCATCAACTTTGATATCGGCGGTGGCCGTTGGCATGACAATCAGTGCCTTCACGCCTAGTCGTGCAGAAGAGAACGCGACGCCCTGGGCATGATTACCCGCCGATGCGGTGATGACCCCATGCGCTTTTTGCTCTTCGGTCAGGCCCGCCATCATGGCGTAGGCTCCGCGCAGCTTGAAGCTATGAACGGGTTGACGGTCTTCGCGCTTGACCAGAATTACGTTATCGAGGCGCGAAGAGAGCTTGTCCATTTTTTGTAGCGGCGTTACCTGCGCCGCTTCGTAGACCGGCGCACGCAATACCGCTCTGAGATACTCGGCGCCCTCAGGAGCACCAGATAGAGGTTGTGAATCCGCCATGGTCATTATCCCCCGAGTTTCGACTTATCGCGCACCGCGCCTTTGTCGGCGCTGGTTGCCAGACTGGCGTAGGCGCGCAGCGCAAAGGAGACCTGGCGCTGACGATCTTTAGGCGTCCAGGCTTTGTCACCGCGTGCTTCCTGTGCTTCACGACGCGCAGCGATTTCCGCATCGCTCAACTGCAGTTGAATACCACGATTCGGGATATCGATAGCAATCATGTCGCCATCTTCGATAATCGCGATATTACCGCCGCTGGCCGCTTCCGGGGAAACGTGGCCGATAGACAGGCCGGATGTGCCGCCGGAGAAACGGCCATCTGTTATCAGCGCACAGGCCTTGCCGAGCCCCATCGATTTCAGGAAGGTGGTTGGGTAGAGCATTTCCTGCATGCCTGGCCCGCCTTTCGGCCCTTCGTAGCGAATCACCACCACGTCGCCCGCCACCACTTTGCCGCCAAGGATCGCCTCAACCGCGTCATCCTGGCTTTCGTACACTTTCGCCGGGCCGGTAAATTTCAGGATGCTGTCATCCACACCTGCGGTTTTCACAATACAGCCGTTTTCCGCGAAGTTACCGTACAGGACTGCCAGACCGCCATCTTTGCTGTAAGCATGTTCCAGCGAACGGATACAGCCTTCGGCGCGATCGTCATCCAGCGTATCCCAACGGCAGTCCTGCGAGAACGCCTGAGTGGTACGGATGCCCGCCGGGCCAGCGCGGAACATCTTTTTCACCGCGTCATTCTGGGTAACGGTGATATCGTACTGTTCCAGCGTCTGCGGCAGGGTCAGACCGAGCACGTTTTTCACGTCACGGTTCAACAGGCCGGCGCGGTCCAGTTCGCCGAGGATCCCCAGCACACCACCAGCGCGGTGCACATCTTCCATATGGTATTTCTGGGTGCTTGGCGCCACTTTACACAGCTGCGGAACCTTGCGGGACAGCTTGTCGATATCACTCATGGTGAAGTCGATTTCCGCTTCCTGCGCCGCCGCCAGCAGGTGCAGAACGGTGTTGGTGGAGCCACCCATGGCGATATCCAGCGTCATGGCATTCTCAAACGCCGCCTTGCTGGCAATGTTGCGCGGCAGCGCAGAAGCATCATCCTGCTCATAGTAGCGTTTAGTCAGCTCAACGATGCGTTTACCCGCGTTAAGGAACAGCGTTTTACGGTCGGCGTGAGTCGCCAGCAGCGAACCGTTACCCGGCTGCGATAAACCCAGCGCTTCGGTCAGACAGTTCATCGAGTTTGCGGTGAACATCCCGGAGCATGAGCCGCAGGTCGGGCAGGCGGAACGCTCAACCTGTTCGCTTTGTGAGTCAGAGACTTTCGGGTCCGCGCCCTGAATCATTGCATCAACCAGATCGAGCTTGATGATTTGGTCAGAGAGCTTGGTTTTCCCGGCTTCCATCGGGCCACCAGAAACAAAGATCACCGGAATGTTCAGACGCAGGGAGGCCATTAACATCCCCGGGGTGATTTTGTCGCAGTTGGAGATGCAGACCATCGCATCGGCGCAGTGGGCGTTAACCATGTACTCGACCGAATCGGCAATCAGCTCGCGTGACGGCAGTGAATACAGCATGCCCCCGTGGCCCATGGCGATACCATCATCCACAGCAATGGTGTTGAACTCTTTCGCTACGCCGCCAGAGGCTTCGATTTGTTCGGCAACCAGCTTACCGAGATCGCGCAGATGGACATGGCCCGGCACAAACTGGGTAAAGGAGTTCACCACAGCGATAATAGGTTTACCGAAGTCATCATCGGTCATCCCGGTGGCGCGCCACAGTGCGCGGGCACCCGCCATATTACGGCCGTGGGTGGTGGTAGCAGAACGATACTTAGGCATGCTTGATTAACTCCCGTCTGTCTAATAATTGGGACGGTGCGTGCCGTCCCAAATTTATGTTTATTGATTAACCTGATCCAACCAGCCGTATTTATCTTCCGTTTCACCGGTGAAGAGGCCAAAGAAGGCCTGCTGGATGCGTTTGGTGACAGGGCCGCAGCGGCCTTCGCCCACCTGAATACCATCGACGCTGCGTACGGGCGTGATTTCGGCCGCAGTACCGGACATAAACACTTCGTCGGCCAGGTACAGCGATTCACGGGACAGCACCTGCTCACGCACTTCGATATCGAGATCTTTCGCCAGCTTAATGATTGCGTCACGGGTGATACCTGGCAGCGCGGAGGAGGTAAACGGCGGGGTAAACAGAATGCCGTCTTTTACTTCAAACAGGTTTTCACCCGCGCCTTCAGAGATGTAACCATTCACATCCAGCGCAATACCTTCCTGGTAACCATGACGACGCGCTTCGCTACCCACCAGCAGCGAAGACAGATAGTTACCACCAGCCTTAGCAGCGGTAGGGATAGTGTTTGGCGCAACGCGGTTCCAGGAAGAAACCATCGCATCGATCCCCTGTTCCAGCGCTTCAGCACCGAGGTAAGCCCCCCACGGGAACGCGGCGATAATCACGTCGGTGGTGTAACCCGCTGGCGGGTTAACGCCCATCCCCACATCGCCAACAAACACCAGCGGACGGATATAGGCGCTGGTCAGATTGTTTTTGCGGATCACAGCACGGCAAGCTTCCATCAGCTCATCAACGCTCTGAGAAACCGGAAAACGATAGATCTTGGCTGAATCACGCAGACGCTGCATATGTTCGCGATGACGGAACACCACCGGCCCTTTGTGAGAATCGTAGCAACGGATGCCTTCAAATACAGAAGTACCGTAGTGCAGCGCGTGGGACATCACGTGAACCTTCGCGTCTTCCCAACGAATCATCTCGCCATTAGACCAAATGTAATCAGCTTTTTTCGTCGTCATTTTTCTTCCTTTTGCGCTCAGGCGCGGATTTGTTGTGATGTGGTTGTGCTCTGGCAGATGGCAACATGTGCAACGTCCACCAGTTTACTTAACTGACTAAACAGTAAGTCGACCGACCGGGGGCTGGCAACGGTCAATTCGATATTTATATTCTGCGCATCGCTGGCGGCTTCCATATTCATGGAGCACACCTGAAAACCACGATGGCGTACCACGCGTAAAACACGTTCTAACGTTTCCGGATTGAAACGAGCCTCAACGGCGACCTGATGTTGCATCATGATAATTTCTCCAGCATTTCTGAGTTACTGGCACCTGGCGGTACCAGAGGCCAGACATTCTCAAGTTCGTCGATTGAGACATGAAGCAGGTATGGCCCCTCGCTGTTCAGCATGGTGTCGAGTGCCGCTTCAACCTGGTCTTTACGGGTGATGTGCTGACCAGGTATGCCGAAGGCGCTGGCCAACATGAGGAAATCGGGGTTATCGGTAAGGGTGGTTTCGCTATAACGTTCCTGGAAAAACAGCTGCTGCCATTGTCGCACCATGCCTAACCGCTGGTTGTCGAGTAAAACTATCTTCAGCGGCAACTGCTTGCGTTTTACGGTGCCGAGTTCCTGTACATTCATCATGAAGGAACCGTCACCGGAGATACAGATTACCGTATCGTTCGGGCGAGCAACCTGTGCGCCAACCGCGGCAGGTAAACCAAAGCCCATCGTACCCAGGCCGCTCGAGGTGATGAAATTTTCCGGGCGGGTATAGGTCATATGCTGTGCAGACCACATCTGATGCTGGCCAACATCCGTCGTAACAACGCTATCCGCTGGTTTACGGTCCGACAGTTGTTTTAACAACAACGGTGCATAGATGGCCTCACCCGGATGGTCGTAGCGCCAGGTATGCTCTGCTCGCAGTTCTGCACTGTGCTGACGCCATTCGTCAATCTTCAACGTCTGCTGTAATGCCGGCAGCAGCGAATTTAAATCGCCCTGCAGGGCCACATGCGCCTGGCGCAGTTTGTTCATTTCTGCCGGGTCGATATCCATGTGGATCACGCTGGCGTTCGGTGCGAAAGTATTCAGCTTACCAGTCACCCGGTCATCAAAACGCGCGCCAACTGCAATCAGTAAATCACACTCTTGCACCGCGAAATTTGCCGCTTTAGTCCCGTGCATTCCCAACATGCCCAAATAGTAAGGGTAGTCAGCTTCTACTGCGCCCAAGCCTTTCAGCGTGCAGGCAACCGGCATTTGAGTAAGTGCAATAAACTCACGCAGGGCCGGAACCGCCTGCGCCATACCTACGCCGCCACCGACGTACAGGATCGGTTTTTGCGCCTGCGCCAGCATGTTACGCGCCTGCTCAACGTCAGCATGCGGAAAAGCCTCAACGTTTTCGACGGTGGTAAAATACGGCTCCAGCGTACCGCTGGCTAATTGGATGTCTTTCGGGATATCCACCAGAACCGGACCCGGGCGACCGGAATTCGCCACGGCGAAGGCCTCAGCCATGATGCGCGGCAGCTCTTCCAGTGACTGCACCAGGAAGCTGTGTTTGGTGCAGGACAGCGACATACCAAGCACGTCCACTTCCTGGAACGCATCCGTTCCGATGAAAGGTGATGCCACCTGGCCGGTGATCGCGACCACTGGAACAGAATCTAACAACGCATCGGCAAGTCCGGTGATCAGGTTGGTAGCACCAGGGCCGGAAGTGGCGATACAAACACCGGTTTTACCCGTTGCACGGGCATAACCAATCGCCGCCATCGCCGCACCCTGCTCGTGTCGGCACAACAGGTGCTCTACGCCGCCGTCATACAATGCATCGTAAACCGGCATAATTGCGCCACCGGGATAACCAAAGACGGTTTGAACCCCTTGTGCACGCAACGCATGTACCACCCACTGTGCCCCATTCATAGTTACATCCCCGCCGTAAATCTTGAGAAACAGAATTTTATGCTGTCGTTCACTTTCTGCTCCTCGTTTAAGTTTTTAAGGTCAAAAAAAACCCCCGGACCTTTCGGTGCGGGGGTCTTAGTTCGTTAAGGCTTGTTTTCTAAGCCTTTCCTCGTCCAAGTGCAGCCCCGCACGGTGGGATAATAATCACCACCACGCTAATCACGACCAGGCTAATCACTCGTAGAAGGGCTGTCATTTTTGTATTTTCTTGCATCTTGTTCGAAGGAATACCTAAAGAGTTACCATAGAATTTGCGAATAGCACAAGATATTTTTGTTTTCATTTTTCTGACGCCGTTAACGGTTTAGATAAATATCGTTGTTTTTTATACAAAAAATATAAAATGAAAATATTTCACGTTTCAGCGCATCAGCACCACCTGCGATCTCTTTCCTCGGCACACTTATACGCATTTGCGAGCGAGATCCCAGACATGGGGCAAGCAATTCCTGATTACACAAAAACACAGGAATAAGCATCTAAAAACATCAATTATGCAGAATCTTGCTGATATCTATTGCGACATAATATTCCCATCAGGAGGGGTTATGTCACTATCGATTGTTCACACACGCGCCGCCCTCGGCGTGAATGCACCAGCCATTACCATCGAGGTACATATTAGTAATGGCCTGCCTGGTTTAACCATGGTGGGGTTACCTGAAACGACAGTGAAAGAGGCTCGCGATCGGGTACGCAGTGCAATTATTAATAGCGGGTATGAATTCCCGACCAGGAAGATAACCATCAACCTGGCTCCGGCTGACCTCCCCAAAGAAGGGGGGCGATATGATTTACCTATCGCTGTTGCGCTTCTGGTCGCTTCTGAGCAGCTTACAACCCATAATCTCGACACCTATGAGCTGGTAGGCGAATTAGCGCTTACAGGCGCTTTACGCAGCGTTCCAGGCGCTATATCAAGCGCAACCGAAGCGATTCGTGCAGGCCGGAGAATCATTGTCGCTAAAGAGAATGCCGCAGAGGTTGGTCTAATACACGGCGAAGGGTGCCTGATTGCCGATCACCTGCAGGCGGTATGCGCATTCCTGGAAGGAAAGCATGATTTAGACAAACCGCAATCTGCAGACTTTACCGCCGAACCTTCACCAGAGGATCTCAGCGATGTTATCGGTCAGGAACAGGGTAAACGAGGGCTGGAGATCACCGCCGCTGGTGGTCACAACCTCCTGTTTATCGGCCCGCCTGGTACGGGCAAGACCATGCTGGCCAGCCGTCTCAGAGGACTGCTTCCTCCACTTAGCAACGATGAGGCGCTGGAAAGTGCAGCGATCCTCAGTCTGGTCAATTCCGATACGATACAAAAACAGTGGAAGCAACGCCCTTTTCGTTCTCCCCACCACAGTGCTTCATTAACCGCAATGGTCGGTGGAGGCTCTATTCCTGCGCCAGGCGAGATCTCCCTGGCACATAACGGTATATTATTTCTGGATGAATTACCTGAGTTTGAGCGACGCACGCTGGATGCACTGCGCGAACCTATTGAGTCCGGACAGATACATCTATCCCGCACCAGAGCAAAAATAACCTATCCCGCGCGCTTTCAACTCATAGCCGCCATGAATCCCAGCCCAACAGGCCATTATCAGGGGAATCATAACCGCTGTACCCCAGAACAGACTCTGCGCTACCTCAATCGGCTGTCAGGGCCTTTTCTTGACCGCTTTGACCTCTCACTCGAAATTCCCTTACCGCCACCCGGCATACTCAGCCAGAGCGTAGTGAAAGGTGAAGATAGCGCAACGGTGAAGCAACGCGTCATCGCCGCACGAGAGCGTCAGTATCGGCGGCAAAATAAGTTAAATGCGTATCTGGACAGCCAGGATATACATAAATTTTGCATGCTTCGTAGTGATGATGCGCACTGGCTTGAGGACACGTTAGCTCGTCTTGGATTGTCCATCCGCGCCTGGCTACGCCTGATAAAAGTCGCACGTACCATTGCGGATATTGAACAGTGCGACCATATCACCCGCCAGCACTTGCAGGAGGCCGTTGCTTATCGGGCGATAGACAGGTTATTAATTCACCTGCAGAAATTACTGGCATAAAAAAAGGGCTTACGCCCTTTTTTATTAATCATCAGATTCGGTGTAGTCTTCTGCACCTTCCACCTGAGGTTTCCCGCCAGACAGCGTGTGGAAGCGTTTTGGACGCTTAATGCGCGTCATGTATTTAGACCACACGCGTTCAGCTTCGGTAACTGGCTCACGTTCACCACGGCATACCGCAACAAACAATTTTTCTTCTTCAGTTACTGGCTCACGTTTACCCAGATCCAGCTCGTTGAAGGCATAGCCATGACGCTCAAGCAGCTGTGCCTCTTTAATGGTGAAATCACCATGACGGGAGAATCCGCGGGGGTAATATTTATTGTCGAAATATCGATTAGTCGTCGTAAAGCTTTCCGCCATCCTGCACGCTCCTAATTCTTTGGCCGAGCTATTTATGGCGCGGAGTATTAGTTACGCTTGACAGAGCGTCAAACAAAAGATTTAAATCATCACGACAAATAATTTTATGGAGCGCGTTGTGGATACGGAATTGTTAAAAACTTTCCTGGAAGTTAGCCGGACACGCCACTTTGGTCGGGCAGCTGAAGCGCTCTACCTGACCCAGTCGGCGGTGAGTTTTCGGATCAGACAACTGGAAAATCAACTGGGTGTGAACCTGTTCACCCGACACAGAAACAATATTCGTTTGACCGCTGCAGGTGAAAAATTATTGCCTTACGCAGAAACGCTGATGAATACATGGCAAGCAGCACGTAAGGAGGTCGCGAATACCTCACGGCACAACGAGTTTTCGATCGGTGCCAGTGCATCCCTTTGGGAATGCATGCTCAATGACTGGTTGCGGCGTTTATACCAATCTCAGGAGCCACAATCCAGCCTGCAGTTTGAAGCGAGGATCGCTCAGCGCCAGTCGCTAGTAAAGCAGCTCCATGAACGACAGCTGGATCTGTTAATTACGACCGAAACCCCAAAAATGGACGAATTTAGCAGCCAACTGTTGGGATATTTCACGCTGGCGCTCTATTGTAGCTCTCCATCGCAAACCAAAGATGAACTGAATTACCTACGCCTGGAATGGGGACCGGATTTTCAGCAGCACGAAGCGGGATTGATTGCTGGAGATGAAGTGCCGGTACTTACCACCAGTTCTGCAGAACTGGCAAGACAGCAACTTTCTGTAATTAAAGGGTTTAGTTGGCTTCCCGTCAGTTGGGCCAGAACCAAAAGCGATCTTCACACAGTTACTGACAGTGCGACTCTTTCACGTCCGTTATATGCGGTTTGGCTGCAAAATAGCGACAAACATGCACTTATTCGCGATCTGCTGAAAACAAATATTTTGGAAGATTAATGAAAACGCTGGCAAGGATGCCGGGAAAAAATGAACTGGAAGATCCAGAATATGATGTTCAGGTAAAAAAAAATCCTTAGCAAGGATGCTAAGGATTGTTTCTGGCAGGGGCGGAGAGACTCGAACTCGCGACACCCGGTTTTGGAGACCGGTGCTCTACCAACTGAGCTACGCCCCTAAATTTTCTTATCATTAAGCCTGCTACTAAGCAGGCTTAATTTTCTAATAAGTGGCGGAACGGACGGGACTCGAACCCGCGACCCCCTGCGTGACAGGCAGGTATTCTAACCAACTGAACTACCGCTCCACCGAATTTCTTTGTCACTACCCGGATTATTCATCCCGGTTTACTGCAATTTGATGCCTGGCAGTTCCCTACTCTCGCATGGGGAGACCCCACACTACCATCGGCGCTACGGCGTTTCACTTCTGAGTTCGGCATGGGGTCAGGTGGGACCACCGCGCTACAGCCGCCAGGCAAATTCTGTTATCAACACGCTTTAGCATGTCGATGTAATCTGTAATCAAGCTGAATATCGATGTCTCTTCGCCAAAACACCTTCGGCGTTGTAAGGTTAAGCCTCACGGTTCATTAGTACTGGTTAGCTCAATGTATCGCTACACTTACACACCCAGCCTATCAACGTCGTCGTCTTCAACGTTCCTTCAGGAGACTTATAGTCTCAGGGAGAACTCATCTCGGGGCAAGTTTCGTGCTTAGATGCTTTCAGCACTTATCTCTTCCGCATTTAGCTACCGGGCAATGCCATTGGCATGACAACCCGAACACCAGTGATGCGTCCACTCCGGTCCTCTCGTACTAGGAGCAGCCCCCCTCAATTCTCCAGCGCCCACGGCAGATAGGGACCGAACTGTCTCACGACGTTCTAAACCCAGCTCGCGTACCACTTTAAATGGCGAACAGCCATACCCTTGGGACCTACTTCAGCCCCAGGATGTGATGAGCCGACATCGAGGTGCCAAACACCGCCGTCGATATGAACTCTTGGGCGGTATCAGCCTGTTATCCCCGGAGTACCTTTTATCCGTTGAGCGATGGCCCTTCCATTCAGAACCACCGGATCACTAAGACCTGCTTTCGCACCTGCTCGAGCCGTCACTCTCGCAGTCAAGCTAGCTTATGCCTTTGCACTAACCTCCTGATGTCCGACCAGGATTAGCTAACCTTCGTGCTCCTCCGTTACTCTTTAGGAGGAGACCGCCCCAGTCAAACTACCCACCAGACACTGTCCGCAACCCGGATTACGGGTCCACGTTAGAACACCAGCCATTAAAGGGTGGTATTTCAAGGTTGGCTCCATGCAGACTGGCGTCCACACTTCAAAGCCTCCCACCTATCCTACACATCAAGGACCAGTGTTCAGTGTCAAGCTATAGTAAAGGTTCACGGGGTCTTTCCGTCTTGCCGCGGGTACACTGCATCTTCACAGCGAGTTCAATTTCACTGAGTCTCGGGTGGAGACAGCCTGGCCATCATTACGCCATTCGTGCAGGTCGGAACTTACCCGACAAGGAATTTCGCTACCTTAGGACCGTTATAGTTACGGCCGCCGTTTACCGGGGCTTCGATCAAGAGCTTCTCCTTACGGATAACCCCATCAATTAACCTTCCGGCACCGGGCAGGCGTCACACCGTATACGTCCACTTTCGTGTTTGCACAGTGCTGTGTTTTTAATAAACAGTTGCAGCCAGCTGGTATCTTCGACTGATTTCAGCTCCACGGGTAAACCGCTTCACCTACATATCAGCGTGCCTTCTCCCGAAGTTACGGCACCATTTTGCCTAGTTCCTTCACCCGAGTTCTCTCAAGCGCCTTGGTATTCTCTACCTGACCACCTGTGTCGGTTTGGGGTACGATTTCGTGTTACCTGATGCTTAGAGGCTTTTCCTGGAAGCAGGGCATTTGTTACTTCAGCACCGTAGTGCCTCGTCATCACACCTTAGCGTTAAAAGAAGTCCGGATTTACCTAAACTTCCCGCCTACATGCTTAAACCGGGACAACCGTCGCCCGGCTAACATAGCCTTCTCCGTCCCCCCTTCGCAGTAACACCAAGTACAGGAATATTAACCTGTTTCCCATCGACTACGCCTTTCGGCCTCGCCTTAGGGGTCGACTCACCCTGCCCCGATTAACGTTGGACAGGAACCCTTGGTCTTCCGGCGTGCGGGTTTTTCACCCGCATTATCGTTACTTATGTCAGCATTCGCACTTCTGATACCTCCAGCATGCCTCACGACACACCTTCAACGGCTTACAGAACGCTCCCCTACCCAACAACACATAGTGTCGCTGCCGCAGCTTCGGTGCACAGTTTAGCCCCGTTACATCTTCCGCGCAGGCCGACTCGACCAGTGAGCTATTACGCTTTCTTTAAATGATGGCTGCTTCTAAGCCAACATCCTGGCTGTCTGTGCCTTCCCACATCGTTTCCCACTTAACTGTGACTTTGGGACCTTAGCTGGCGGTCTGGGTTGTTTCCCTCTTCACGACGGACGTTAGCACCCGCCGTGTGTCTCCCGTGATAACATTCTTCGGTATTCGCAGTTTGCATCGGGTTGGTAAGTCGGGATGACCCCCTAGCCGAAACAGTGCTCTACCCCCGAAGATGAGTTCACGAGGCGCTACCTAAATAGCTTTCGGGGAGAACCAGCTATCTCCCGGTTTGATTGGCCTTTCACCCCCAGCCACAAGTCATCCGCTAATTTTTCAACATTAGTCGGTTCGGTCCTCCAGTTAGTGTTACCCAACCTTCAACCTGCCCATGGCTAGATCACCGGGTTTCGGGTCTATACCCTGCAACTTAACGCCCAGTTAAGACTCGGTTTCCCTTCGGCTCCCCTATTCGGTTAACCTTGCTACAGAATATAAGTCGCTGACCCATTATACAAAAGGTACGCAGTCACCTAACAAGTAGGCTCCCACTGCTTGTACGTACACGGTTTCAGGTTCTTTTTCACTCCCCTCGCCGGGGTTCTTTTCGCCTTTCCCTCACGGTACTGGTTCACTATCGGTCAGTCAGGAGTATTTAGCCTTGGAGGATGGTCCCCCCATATTCAGACAGGATACCACGTGTCCCGCCCTACTCTTCGAGTTCACAACCTGTGCATTTTGGTGTACGGGACTATCACCCTGTACCGTCGGACTTTCCAGACCGTTCCACTAACACACAAGCTGATTCAGACTCTGGGCTGCTCCCCGTTCGCTCGCCGCTACTGGGGGAATCTCGGTTGATTTCTTTTCCTCGGGGTACTTAGATGTTTCAGTTCCCCCGGTTCGCTTCATTACGCTATGGATTCACGTAATGATAGTGTGTCGAAACACACTGGGTTTCCCCATTCGGAAATCGCCGGTTATAACGGTTCATATCACCTTACCGACGCTTATCGCAGATTAGCACGTCCTTCATCGCCTCTGACTGCCAGGGCATCCACCGTGTACGCTTAGTCGCTTAACCTCACAACCCGAAGATGTTTCGTAAAACACCACCGTGTTGCGAAAATTTGAGAGACTCGAACACACCATTTTTCATTTCTTATTACGGAGAAATGAAACAGTGTGTCGTTTCAATTTTCAGCTTGATCCAGATTTTTAAAGAGCAAATATCTCAAACGTCACCCGAAGGTAAGTTTTGAGATATTAAGGCCGGCGACTTTCACTCACACAAACCAGCAAGTGGCGTCCCCTAGGGGATTCGAACCCCTGTTACCGCCGTGAAAGGGCGGTGTCCTGGGCCTCTAGACGAAGGGGACGTGTCAGTCTCAATCGCAAGACGCCTTGCTATTTACTTTTCATCAGACAATCTGTGTGAGCACTACAAAGAACGTTTCTTTAAGGTAAGGAGGTGATCCAACCGCAGGTTCCCCTACGGTTACCTTGTTACGACTTCACCCCAGTCATGAATCACAAAGTGGTAAGCGCCCTCCCGAAGGTTAAGCTACCTACTTCTTTTGCAACCCACTCCCATGGTGTGACGGGCGGTGTGTACAAGGCCCGGGAACGTATTCACCGTGGCATTCTGATCCACGATTACTAGCGATTCCGACTTCATGGAGTCGAGTTGCAGACTCCAATCCGGACTACGACGCACTTTATGAGGTCCGCTTGCTCTCGCGAGGTCGCTTCTCTTTGTATGCGCCATTGTAGCACGTGTGTAGCCCTACTCGTAAGGGCCATGATGACTTGACGTCATCCCCACCTTCCTCCAGTTTATCACTGGCAGTCTCCTTTGAGTTCCCGGCCGGACCGCTGGCAACAAAGGATAAGGGTTGCGCTCGTTGCGGGACTTAACCCAACATTTCACAACACGAGCTGACGACAGCCATGCAGCACCTGTCTCACGGTTCCCGAAGGCACCAAGCCATCTCTGGCAAGTTCCGTGGATGTCAAGAGTAGGTAAGGTTCTTCGCGTTGCATCGAATTAAACCACATGCTCCACCGCTTGTGCGGGCCCCCGTCAATTCATTTGAGTTTTAACCTTGCGGCCGTACTCCCCAGGCGGTCGACTTAACGCGTTAGCTCCGGAAGCCACGCCTCAAGGGCACAACCTCCAAGTCGACATCGTTTACGGCGTGGACTACCAGGGTATCTAATCCTGTTTGCTCCCCACGCTTTCGCACCTGAGCGTCAGTCTTTGTCCAGGGGGCCGCCTTCGCCACCGGTATTCCTCCAGATCTCTACGCATTTCACCGCTACACCTGGAATTCTACCCCCCTCTACAAGACTCTAGCCTGCCAGTTTCGGATGCAGTTCCCAGGTTGAGCCCGGGGATTTCACATCCGACTTGACAGACCGCCTGCGTGCGCTTTACGCCCAGTAATTCCGATTAACGCTTGCACCCTCCGTATTACCGCGGCTGCTGGCACGGAGTTAGCCGGTGCTTCTTCTGCGAGTAACGTCAATCGCTGCGGTTATTAACCACAACGCCTTCCTCCTCGCTGAAAGTACTTTACAACCCGAAGGCCTTCTTCATACACGCGGCATGGCTGCATCAGGCTTGCGCCCATTGTGCAATATTCCCCACTGCTGCCTCCCGTAGGAGTCTGGACCGTGTCTCAGTTCCAGTGTGGCTGGTCATCCTCTCAGACCAGCTAGGGATCGTCGCCTAGGTGAGCCGTTACCCCACCTACTAGCTAATCCCATCTGGGCACATCCGATGGCAAGAGGCCCGAAGGTCCCCCTCTTTGGTCTTGCGACGTTATGCGGTATTAGCTACCGTTTCCAGTAGTTATCCCCCTCCATCGGGCAGTTTCCCAGACATTACTCACCCGTCCGCCACTCGTCACCCAAGGAGCAAGCTCCTCTGTGCTACCGTTCGACTTGCATGTGTTAGGCCTGCCGCCAGCGTTCAATCTGAGCCATGATCAAACTCTTCAATTTAAGTTTGATGCTCGTGAATTAAACTTCGTAATGAATTACGTGTTCACTCAGAGACTTGGTATTCATTTTTCGTCTTGCGACGTTAAGAATCCGTATCTTCGAGTGCCCACACAGATTGTCTGATAAATTGTTAAAGAGCAGTGCCGCTTCGCTTTTTCTCAGCGGCGCGGGGTGTGCATATTACGCCATCCCGCTACGAAGTCAAGCATTTAATTTCGCTTTCTTCGCCGGAGTTCTCAGTGGAACCCCGCTGACCCGGCGGCTTGCGTGCCGTTGTTCCGTGTCAGTGGAGGCGCATTATAGGGAGTTATTTCAGGCTGACAAGGGGAAATTTAAAATAACTTTCCGAATGCGTATTTTTTCACCAAAACCACCATTAACATGCCATAAAATAAGCAATTTGCCGTTTTTGCAGCCGCAATCACACTCCCTGATGGCATACTAATGAATAAGAAAAAGCGTAAGGAAGAACATTCATGCCTTTAAATGCCCAACAGATAGCTGCCCAAAAGAATCTTTCCTATGTTCTGGCAGAAAAACTGGCTCAGAGAATATTAAAAGGTGAATACGCACCCGGCGCTATCCTGCCAGGTGAAATTGAGCTGGGCGATCAGTTTGGCGTAAGCCGAACTGCAGTAAGGGAGGCAGTTAAGACATTAACGGCTAAAGGTATGGTATTACCGCGCCCACGTATTGGTACACGCGTTATGCCGCAGGCAAACTGGAACTTCCTCGATCAGGAGCTGCTCACCTGGTGGATGACGGAAGATAATTTCCCACAGGTCATTAAACACTTTCTGGTGATGCGTATTAGCCTGGAGCCTCAAGCCTGTTCACTGGCGGCGACGATTGGTACGGCAGAGCAGAAAGCCCATCTCAATACATTAATGGAAGAGATGGTCGGGCTGAAAAAGAACTTCAGACGCGAACGTTGGATTGAAGTTGATATTGCCTGGCATGAGCACATTTATGAAATGAGCGCGAATCCATTCCTGATATCCTTCGCATCATTGTTCCATTCCGTTTATCAGACCTACTTTACGTCGATTACCTATAACGATGTGGTCAAGCTGGATTTGCACCAGGCCATTGTCGATGCAATAGAAGATAGCGATGGCGAACGCGCTTTTGCCGCCTGTCAGGCATTACTGATAGCACCGAACGAGCTCCCGGATAAATAATCTATGTCAGAAAAGAAATCGCGCAGTATGGCTGGATTGCCATGGATAGCCGCCATGGCCTTTTTTATGCAGGCATTAGATGCCACTATCCTCAACACGGCCTTACCCGCAATAGCACATAGTCTTAACCGCTCCCCGCTTGCTATGCAATCAGCCATTATCAGCTATACCCTGACAGTCGCTATGCTGATCCCGGTGAGTGGATGGTTGGCTGACAGATTCGGGACCCGGCGTGTATTTATGATTGCCGTTAGCCTGTTTACGTTGGGATCGCTGGCTTGTGCACTTTCCAGCTCATTAAGTGAACTGGTGGTTTTCCGCGTGATACAGGGTATCGGTGGCGCAATGATGATGCCTGTTGCCCGTCTGGCATTATTGCGTGCTTACCCGCGTAGCGAACTGCTCCCCGTACTTAATTTCGTGACCATGCCCGGTCTTGTTGGACCGATTTTAGGTCCGGTACTGGGTGGCGTGCTGGTAACGTGGGCCAGTTGGCACTGGATCTTCCTGATTAATATTCCCATCGGCATAGCCGGTATCTTCTATGCCCGCAAATATATGCCGAACTTCACCACACCACGCCGCGGCTTCGATATGACCGGTTTCTTTCTCTTTGGTCTAAGCCTGGTACTGTTTTCCAGCGGTGTTGAGTTGTTTGGCGAGAAACTTGTTGCCAGTTGGGTCGCACTTGGCATTATTCTCGCCAGCATTGTGCTACTGCTCGCCTACATTCGTCATGCGCGTCGCCATCCGACACCGTTGATTGCGCTTCCTATTTTTAAAACGCGAACCTTTTCTGTTGGCATCGCCGGAAACCTTGCTACTCGCCTGGGAACGGGATGCGTACCTTTCTTAATGCCACTGATGCTGCAGGTAGGCTTTGGATACCCGGCACTCATTGCCGGTTGCATGATGGCTCCGACAGCGCTGGGCTCAATTCTGGCGAAATCGATGGTGACGCAGGTACTGCGCCGGCTCGGCTACCGGACCACGCTGGTCGGTATTACAGTGTTTATCGGCCTGATGATTGCACAGTTTTCTTTGCAGTCTCCCGCCATGCCGGTCTGGATGCTAATTCTGCCACTGTTCATTTTAGGTATGGCGATGTCCACCCAGTTTACCTCAATGAATACCATTACTCTGGCCGATTTAACTGATGAGAATGCCAGCAGCGGCAACAGTGTTTTAGCCGTTACGCAGCAGCTGTCTATTAGTTTAGGGGTTGCCATTAGTGCCGCGGTTCTGCGTATCTACGAAGGTATGGAAGGAACCAATACGGTTGAACAGTTCCACTATACTTTTATTACAATGGGCGCGATCACCGTCGTATCGGCGCTGATGTTTATGCTGTTAAGAGCCAAAGATGGGCGCAATCTGATCAAAGATCGACATAAGCCTAAACCGACCCCCGCTCCATCAGAACAGGAGTAAGCTGCAAGCGCTGTTGCTGCAATGCGGGCTGTGCCATACGGTGGATTAACACATCAATGGCCAGTTCACCCAACTCATCTTTCGGTTGGTGAATAGTTGTCAGCGGCGGCGTCATATAACGCGCCAGTTCTATATCATCATAACCGACTACCGCCATATCCTGCGGGATACGCAATCCAGACTGATATAAAGCCTGATATGCTCCAACCGCCATCGCGTCATTGCCGGTAAAAACAGCCTGTGGGCGGTCTTTATGCGACAACAGCGTTTGCATAGCTTCAAACCCACCGCCAAACTCGAAGTCACCGGTGATCTCGTAACCGTTCGGGATAGCCAGCCCTGCACGCTTCATTGCCGCGCGATACCCTTCCAGACGCAGACGCGCCGGTGTTTTATCCAGAGGGCCCGTGATGCAGGCAATGCGCGTAAACCCTTTTTCGATCAGATGTTGAGTGGCTAAATCCCCACCTAACAGGGAGTTATCCTGAATCAGATCGCTTTCACCATCAAAAGGCGACCAGTCCATCATCACGGTCGGTATAGAAGGGTAACGCTGCATGATTTCTCTGGAAGGCTGATGTGTTTCCGTGCAGAGCAGCAGCAAGCCGTCTACCCGCTTTTGCATCAACGTTTCCAGATTACGGTTCATACGCTGCTCGTCACCTTCGGTGTTGCACAGCACCAGGCTGTAACCGCGCTCAAAGCAGCTACGTTCAACACCACGAACCAGCTCAGAGTAAAAGGGATTAGTACTGGCTGTGATTAACATGCCAATAGTGCGGGTCTGATTCAGTTTGAGACTACGCGCCAACGCGGAAGGCGCATAGTTAAGCTCTTTGATTGCCGCATCAACTTTGTCAGTGATCGCCTCACTGACAAAGCGATCTTTATTAATGACGTGAGAAACCGTCGACGTGGAAACACCCGCCAGGCGGGCAACGTCCTTCATTGTAGCCAAGCGTTACCTCTGTTGACTTAAAAACGCTTCGATTTCTTCACGCCATGGAACGGAAGGCTGTGCACCTTTACGTGTGACCGCAATCGCTGCGGCAGCATGTGCAAAACGGATGGCTTCCGATAGCGGAGTCTCTTCCAGTAACGCTGTGATTAACGCACCGTTAAAGGTATCTCCGGCAGCGATAGTATCAACCGCGTCAACTTTAAAACCCGGTACTCGCTGACCTTCACCGTTTACACTGGCCCACACACCGCGACTCCCTAAGGTAATCAGTACAGTATGGATCCCTTTCGTGTGCAATGCCTGCGCCGCTTTAGCTGCATCTTCATCGTTTTCTACCCGGATCCCCGTCAGCTTTTCAGCCTCGGTTTCATTCGGGGTAATAATATCCACCAGCGCCAGCAGCTCGTCGGATAGTTCACGTGCCGGAGCTGGGTTAAGGGCGACCAGAGTCTTATTCTGATGCGCAATCTTTGCCGCAGCCTGTACGCTTTCGATCGGTGATTCTAATTGCATCAGTAACGCAGACGCCTGAGCAATACGGTCACGCTGTGCTTCTACCAACGCCGGAGAAAGAGCAGCATTCGCGCCGGCATGAATACCGATAACGTTCTCACCTTCGGCATTCACAAAAATCAGCGCCACACCGGTCGATTCACCCGAAATAACGCTAATCGGGGCAATATCAATATTATCGCGAGCTAACTGTTTACGCACATTTTCGCCAATATCGTCATCACCCGTACAGGCAATGAACGCGATATTCGCGCCACTACGCCCTGCAGCAACCGCCTGATTCGCGCCTTTACCGCCAAACGCCACCTGATATTGACTACCGGTTACGGTTTCACCCGGTGTCGGGAAAGAGTTAAGGTTGAGGATGTGATCGGCATTAATGCTGCCAAGAACAACGAGGTTGCCTGCGGTTTTCATGTTAGGTATTCCAAGTCAAAGTGCGCCACCGGATTAGGGTGGCGCGTGCCCTGCTTTTCTTTTTACGCTTTCATCCTCAGAACAAGATCCAGGGATGGCGTATTTATGTCTCCATCAGGTCGCGAGCGGCCTGAATCGGTATTACTGCTTGATAACCAGCTTCAGGTCAACCGGATATTTAGCCTGAACCTTCTCGCCTTTCAGGACTTTATCCGCAGTCTCAACGCCTTTCGCGCCGATCTGATCCGGCAGCTGAGCAATGGTCGCAGCCAGTTTGCCATCATTTACTGCTTTTTCGCCATCTGGAGTGCCGTCAAATCCAACCACCATCACATCAGATTTACCCGCCGTTTGCAGCGCACGCAGCGCACCCAGCGCCATTTCATCGTTCTGGGCAAATACGGCCTGCACGTCAGGATGCGCGGTCAGCAGGTTCTGCATAACGTTCAGACCTTTAGTGCGGTCGAAGTCTGCCGGCTGGCTGGCCAGTACGTTAAATTTGTGTGCCGCAACGGCCTGCTGGAAACCTTCGCCACGCTCACGCGCCGCAGACGTTCCGGCAATGCCCTGCAGTTCGATAACTTTCGCGCCTTCACCGGCTTTTTTCGCGATGTAATCACCCGCAATTTTTCCGCCCAGCACGTTATCAGACGCAATATGGCTTACCACTTCACCTTTAGACGCTACGCGGTCAAGGGTGATAACCGGAATCTTCGCCTGGTTAGCCATCTTCACGGCGTTACCCACGGCATCGGAGTCAGTTGGGTTGATCAGCAGGATTTTAGTCCCGCGAACCGTTAAGTCCTGAACGTTAGCCAGCTCTTTCGCCGGGTTGTTCTGCGAGTCCAGAATCACCAGGTTGTAACCCAGCTTATCTGCCTCTTTTTGTGCCCCATCCTTCAGGGAGACAAAGAACGGGTTATTAAGCGTGGAGACCACCAGCGCAATGGTATCTTTCGCCATCGCATTCGCGCTCACGGTGGCGCTCAGCGCAACAGCAGAAACCAGGGTAGCCAGTTTTTTCATGTTCATATTTAAGATGTCCTGTAATCGTTGTTACTGCTTTTTGTTGTCTACCAGTACCGCCAGTAAAATCACCACCGCTTTGACGATCATCTGGTAATAGGAGGATACACCTAACAAATTCAAACCATTATTGAGGAAACCAAGAATCAATGCGCCGATCAGCGTCCCAACAATGCGTCCTTTACCACCCGCCAGGCTGGTACCACCTAATACCACCGCGGCGATAGCATCCAGCTCATAGCCTGTACCTGCCGTCGGTTGCGCAGAGGAAAGACGCGCCACTTCAATGATGCCCGCCAGCGAAGCCAGCAGCCCACAGAGTGAATAGACGATAATTTTGATTTTACTGACGCTGATTCCGGACAGACGCGTTGCCGCTTCGTTACCGCCCAGCGCATAGATATAACGCCCCAGACGCGTGTGGTGCAGCATGTACCACGCCGCGAGGAAAACAATCCCCATGATCCACACCGGCGTAGGGATGCCTAATGGACGACCAATCCCGAACCAGCCAAACAGATCGGCATTATCAGTAAAACCGGTGTTTACCGGACTGCCGTTGGTGTAGACCATGGTCACACCGCGCAGCAGCAGCATCATCACCAGAGTCGCGATAAACGCCTGTACGCGACCTTTCGCGACAATCACCCCGGTTACCGCGCCAATGGCTGCGCCGAGCGCCAGAGCCGCAGCAACAGCCACCAGCGCATTGACTTCAATCCCTACAATGGAAGCCGCAACCGCGCCGGTCAGCGCCAGCAAGGAACCGACGGACAGATCGATACCCGACGTCAGGATAACCAGCGTCATGCCAACGGCCATGATGGCGTTCACCGACGTTTGCTGAAGAATGTTGAACAGGTTATTAACGGTAAAAAAGTTGGGGCTCATGGTGGAAACAATCGCGATCAGCACTAACAGAGCGATGAGCGACTTTTGCTCCAGAAGCCATGCTTTAGTGAAATAACGGCGACCAGAAACAGCCTGGGTAGTCATCTTTTTACTCCTGATTCACGCGATTAAGCTTGCCCACAGCGGCAGCCATTAATACTTCCTGAGTGGCCTGCTCGCGAGTGAATTCACCGCCGAGATGCCCTTCATGCATAACGATAATTCGATCGCTCATGCCCAATACTTCTGGCATCTCAGAAGAGACCAGAATGATGCTCAGCCCATCGGCCTTAAACTGGTTGATAAGCTGATAGATTTCTTTTTTCGCCCCAACGTCAACGCCGCGCGTTGGTTCATCAAGGATCAGCACTTTTGGTCGGGTCATCAGACCGCGCGCAATCGCTACTTTCTGCTGGTTACCGCCGGAGAGCAGGCCGATAGCCTGTTCCATCGATGGCGTTTTAACATTGAACAGGCGAATAAAATCTCCCACCGCCTGCTGCTCATCTTTATGTTTTAGGCTTCCGCCTGCACGGCTGAAATAGCGCAGCGCGGTCAGTGACATGTTCTCTTTCACCGACATACCGAGCACTAAACCATCGCGTTTACGGTCTTCAGAAATATAGACGATGCCGTTAGCCAGTCCATCCTGCGGCGAACGGGTAACCACTTCATGGCCATCAAGCGTGACGTAGCCGCTGGTGCGTGGCAATGCGCCGTACAACACTTTCATCAGCTCGGTACGTCCTGCACCCATCAACCCCGATACGCCAAGGATCTCGCCTTTACGCAGCGTGAATGACACATCGTTTACGCCAGGGCCGCACAAATTATCGACTTTCAGGCGAATATCACCCGGCGCTTTTTCCAGGCGCGGGTACTGATCTTCCAGTTTACGTCCCACCATCATTTCAATCAGCGAGTCTTCGGTAAGCGATGCGACTTCACGCTCGGCAATAAACTGCCCGTCGCGAAAGACGGTTACGTCATCGCAAATCTCGAAGATCTCTTTCATGCGGTGAGAAATATAGACAATGCCGCGTCCCTGGGATTTCAGTTCGCGAATGACGCGGAACAGGGATTCGGTTTCAGTATCGGTGAGGGCATCCGTCGGTTCATCCATAATGATGACCTTCGATTCAAAGCTCAGCACTTTGGCGATTTCAACCATCTGCTGATCGCCAATCGACAGCTCACCGACCAGCCTGTCGCTTTTAAAGCGCAGATTGAGTTTGGCGAGCAGCAGATCGGCTTCGGCGTACATCTTCTTCCAGTCTATTTTGCCAAAGCGATTCACAAACTCGCGACCGAGAAAAATGTTCTCGGCAATAGTGAGTTGCGGGATCAGGTTCAGCTCCTGGTGGATGATACCGATTCCGGCTTCCTGGGAGGATTTCGGGCCGTTAAAGGTGGTCTCTTTACCCAGCCACAATAAGGAACCGGCATCACGGGTGTAGATTCCGGTCAGCACCTTCATCATGGTGGATTTGCCCGCGCCGTTTTCGCCCACCAGCGCCATTACGCGGCCTGGGTAGACATTCAGCGCGGCTCCGGATAGCGCTTTTACGCCCGGGAACGCTTTATCGATCCCTTTGAGTTGCAGTAATGCGTTCATGATGGCCTCAGAACGTGACGCCAGCACAGAGAATGATATTCGCATACGGAGAACATTCTCCGCTGCGAATTACCGCCTGACTGTCTGCGGTTTGTTTTTTGAATTGTTCATGCGTGGTGTAACGAATTTCTATGGTGTTTCCCTGGTGTTGTTGCAGTTGCTCAATGTGACTGAGCAACGTTTCGTGGAGTTGCGGATTATGTTGTTTAATTTCCGACGCGAGAATGGCCGCCTCGACCTGCATTTCACGTGTAACCACATCCAATACCTGCATAAAAGAAGGTACGCCCTGGGTTAATGCCATATCGATACGCGTTGTGCTGTTCGGGATGGGTAAACCTGCATCACACACCACCAGCGTATCGGTATGCCCCAGACGGGAGATCACCGATGAAATTTCAGAGTTGAGTACCGTGCCTTTCTTCATTTTCTTTCCCCACTAGCGAAACGTTTCGCTGAAGATAAGTGTAGTTCGAAGAGTGGACAGAAAACCACCGCGACGTTACGAAAATGTGATCGCCATCGAAACGTTTCGCAAGGATTATCATGAGATGAAAAGAAAACTGAGAGGGGTCAAACAAAACGCCCCCTTTCACGATGAAAGAGGGCGTTAACAACATTAAATCTCGACCTGCGTACCGAGTTCAATAACCCGGTTCGGTGGGATTTCAAACTGGTCCGGCGCGCGCAGCGCATTGCGCTGTAGCAGCAGATACAGCTTGCCGCGCAGGCGCAGATACCATGGTCGTTTGCCGACAATCAACGACTCGTGCGACATGAAGAAGGAGGTTTCCATCATCCGACAGCTTAAGCCTTCCAGACCGCAGCGGTGGAACACTTCTTCAACGTTTGGCGTTTCACGCCAACCGTAGCTGGCCACCACGCGCCAGAAGGTAGGCGACAATTGCTCAATCTGCACTCTACGTACATTGTGTACATAGGGCGCGTCTTCCGTACGCAGCGTCAGCAGAATAACGCGTTCATGCAGCACCTTGTTATGTTTCAGGTTATGCAGCAGCGCAAACGGGATGACGTTCAACGCACGGGACATATACACCGCCGTTCCTGGCACGCGCACCGGTGGGGATTTCTCCAGCGACGCAATCATCGCCTCCAGAGAGTTACCGTGCTCATGCATGCGACGCAACAGACGGAAGCGTTCGCTTTTCCAGGTCGTCATAATAGTGAACATCACCAGACCCAGCGAGAGCGGCAACCAGCCGCCTGAAACGAGCTTATCGAGGTTTGCAGAGAACAACGGAACATCGATGCACAGGAACGCAACCAGGATCAGAAAGACGAAGTATTTATTCCAGTGCCAGTTTTGCCGCGCCACGGTCGTCGACAGAATGGACGTCAGTACCATCGTTCCCGTTACCGCAATACCGTACGCAGCAGCCAGATTACTGGAGTGCTCAAAGCTCACGATCACGATAACCACGGCGAAATAAAGCATCCAGTTTACGAAAGGAATATAGATCTGACCCGATTCCATTTCTGAAGTATGGATAATCCGCATCGGCGATAAATACCCCAGACGCACAGCCTGGCGCGTCAGTGAGAATACGCCGGAAATAACCGCCTGCGAAGCGATTACCGTCGCCAGCGCGGCAAGGATCAGCAGCGGAATCAGCGCCCAGTCCGGTGCCAGCAGGAAGAACGGGTTTTTGATCGCTTCGGGATGCTTTAACAGCAATGCACCCTGACCAAAATAGTTCAAAACCAGCGAAGGCAATACGACGGAGAACCATGCAAGACGAATCGGTAACTTACCGAAGTGGCCCATATCCGCATACAGCGCTTCAACACCGGTAATCGACAGCACCACCGCGCCCAGCGCAATAAAGGACAGCGTTTTGAATTCCAGGAAGAAATGAACAGCCCAATACGGATTTAGGGCATGCAACACTTCCGGATTTGCAATAATGCTGCGTACACCCAGCACGGCAAGTACCAGGAACCATATCAGCATAATCGGCGCAAACAGCTTACCGACCATGCCGGTACCGTGTTTTTGAATCAAAAACAGCAGGGTAAGTACGATAATAGAGAGAGGAACAATCCAGGTGTCCAGTTGTGGAGCAATAATCTCCAGACCTTCAATCGCCGACATCACCGAAATGGCTGGCGTAATCACCACCTCGCCATAGAAAAAGCTGCCGCCAATCAATCCCATTATCACCAGCATCGAGGTCGTTCGCGCCGACGTATTACGCCCGGCCAACGACATCAGCGTCAGGATCCCACCTTCCCCGGCGTTATCAGCACGCATAACAAATGACAGATACTTAACGGAAACAACCAGAATCAGCAGCCAGAAAATCAGCGAGAGAAAACCAAACACGGCATCACGTTCAACGCCAAAACCAAACTGCCCGGACAAACATTCACGAAGCGTATAAAGTGGGCTGGTACCAATATCACCGTAGACAACCCCAATGGCCGCGAGGGTAATCGCAGACAATGATTGCTTATTATCAGTGCTCATAGACTCGTCTTTCGTTTATACACATCATCGTTCAAGCTACCTCCGCGTTGGCTGCATTCGTTATTCCGCCCATCCCAGGGAATAACTCCATTGCCGCCTTGGTGCAGCTTGATTGATATGGTGTATATATAAGAAATGTGTGCGTCGTCCCTTGGCCCACAAAAAGGCGCACAGTATGCACGATTAATCGCAAAATCGTACCCCTAAATGAGACCAGATTAATCTGGCTCAAAGAAAAATAAACGCGCCTTCAGTCTATTACAGCCCAGGGGCGAAACATCTATACTCGCTGTTTAACGCGGTACATTTGGCGAAAGGACGCCACTTCATTATGGCTCACCCACATTTATTAGCGGAAAGAATTTCCCGTCTGAGCAATGCGCTGGAAAAGGGACTTTATGAACGTAGTCACGCCATTCGCCTTTGTCTGCTGGCCGCGCTCAGCGGCGAGAGCGTCTTCTTATTAGGCCCTCCTGGGATAGCGAAAAGCTTAATCGCTCGCCGACTGAAGTTTGCCTTTAAAAATGCCCGTGCTTTCGAATATCTGATGACGCGCTTCTCGACACCTGAAGAGGTCTTTGGCCCGCTATCCATTCAGGCGCTTAAAGACGAAGGTCGCTATGAGCGCTTAACAGCAGGCTATCTTCCTGAAGCCGAAATTGTTTTTCTCGATGAAATCTGGAAAGCAGGCCCGGCCATTCTCAACACCCTGCTAACCGCCATTAACGAACGCCACTTCCGCAACGGCGCACACGAGGAGAAAATCCCGATGCGCCTGCTGGTCGCGGCCTCCAACGAACTACCTGAAGCAGACAGCAGCCTGGAAGCATTGTACGACCGTATGCTGATTCGCCTGTGGCTGGATAAAGTACAGGACAAGGCCAACTTCCGGTCCATGCTGTTAAGCCAGCAGGATGAAAGTGACAACCCCGTTCCAACAACGTTACAAGTGACCGATGAAGAGTACTACCAGTGGCAAAAAGACATTGGCAAAATCACGCTTCCCGATCGTGTATTTGAATTGATTTTCACCCTGCGCCAGCAACTGGATGCGCTACCGAACGCCCCCTACGTATCTGACCGTCGCTGGAAAAAAGCAATCCGCTTACTCCAGGCCAGCGCCTTCTTTAGCGGGCGCGATGCTGTTGCGCCTATCGACCTTATTCTGCTGAAAGATTGCCTGTGGTATGACGCGCAAAGCCTGAATCTGATGCAGCAACAAATCGAAATATTGATGACCGGGCACGCCTGGCAGCAGCAGGCAATGTTGACTCGCCTTGGGGCAATAATGCAGCGCCGCATCCAGCTACAGCAGCAGCAAAGTGATAAAACGGCCTTCACGGTAATTCGTCAGGGTGGAATGTTCAGCCGCCGTCCTCATTATGATTTACCGCCGGAAGCCAACACTTCCGTACTGACGCTGCTACTGCAAAAACCCCTAAAACTGCACGATATGGAGGTTATCCATATTGCCTTTGAACGCGGCGCTCTGGAGCAGTGGCTGACTAAAGGCGGTGAGATCCGCGGAAAATTAAACGGCATCGGATTTGCCCAGACGCTGAATATGGAAGTCGACAGCGCTCAGCACCTGGTCGTGCGCGACGTCAGTTTGCAAGGTTCTCGCCTGGCACTACCCGGCGCATCAGAAGAAAGCATGCCCAGTGAGATAAAGCAGCAACTTGAAGCGCTCGACAACGAATGGCACCAGCAGCACAGCGAATTTAGTGAACAGCAAAAATGTCTGTTTATTCATAGTGACTGGTTAGGCCGCATTGAAGCCAGCCTGCAGGACGTCGGTACACAGATCCGACAGGCACAACAATGCTGACCCTTGATACGCTAAATATCATGCTGGCGGTCGGCGAAGAGGGGATGATTGAAGAGATGATCATCGCACTGCTGGCTTCCCCGCAGATGGCGGTCTTTTTCAAAAAATTTCCCCGGCTAAAAAAAGCGATTACTGACGATGTTCCCCGCTGGCGCGAAGCGTTACGTAACCGCCTCAAAGATACCCACGTACCGCCGGAGCTCACAGAAGAGGTCATGTGCTATCAGCAAAGTCAGCTCCTCTCCACTCCGCAGTTTATCGTCCAGCTACCGCAAATCTTAGCGCTCCTGCACCGACTCCACTCGCCATGGGCTGGGCAAGCGCAGCAACTGGTTGATGACAACAGTACTTTTACGCCCGCACTGCATACACTATTTCTCCAGCGCTGGCGCCTGAGCCTGGTGGTTCAAACCACCACGCTTAATCAGCAGCTACTGGAAGAAGAACGCGAACAGTTGCTCAGTGAAGTGCAGGAACGGATGACGCTCAGTGGTCAACTGGAACCTGTGCTGGCGGAAAATGACAACGCAGCGGGTCGTTTGTGGGACATGAGCGCAGGTCAAATCAAGCGCGGTGATTATCAGCTAATGGTGAAATACGGCGAGTTCCTGACGCAACAACCCGAACTCCAGCGCCTGGCCGAGCAGTTAGGTCGTTCCAGAGAAGCGAAATCCGTGCCGCGTAAAGACGCGCCAATGGAAACATTCCGTACGCTGGTGCGTGAACCGGCCACCGTCCCGGAGCAGGTGGATGGCATCCAGCAAAGTGACGATATCCTGCGCCTGCTACCGCCAGAACTGGCCACGTTGGGCATTACCGAACTGGAATACGAGTTCTACCGCCGGCTGGTGGAAAAGCAACTGCTGACCTACCGCCTGCACGGCGAAGCATGGCGTGAGAAGGTAACAGAACGTCCGGTGGTGCATCAGGATTTTGACGAGCAGCCGCGCGGACCTTTTATCGTCTGCGTTGATACATCAGGATCGATGGGCGGATTTAATGAGCAGTGTGCGAAAGCCTTTTGCCTGGCGCTAATGCGCGTCGCCCTTGCCGATAACCGGCGCTGTTTCATTATGCTGTTTTCAACAGAAGTCGTGCGCTATGAGCTATCCGGTCCGGAGGGTATCGAACAGGCGATCCGTTTTTTAAGTCAGCGCTTTCGCGGCGGTACAGATATCGCCAGCTGTTTTCGCGCCATTATTGAACGCATGCAGGGTCGGGAATGGTTTGATGCCGATGCGGTGGTGATCTCAGATTTTATCGCTCAGCGATTACCTGATGAAGTTGTCAATAAAGTGGGGGAATTGCAGCGAGTGCACCAGCATCGTTTTCATGCTGTGGCGATGTCAGCACATGGCAAACCCGGCATCATGCGCATTTTCGATCATATCTGGCGCTTTGATACCGGGATGCGAAGCCGCCTGCTCAGACGCTGGCGGCGTTAATTTTTACAGCAGAGATGCGACGCTTTCACGGACCTGTGCAGGCCACACACCGCACTGAACCTGGCCAATGTGCGGCAACTGCAGCAGCAGCATCGTCAGGCGTGACTGCCCAATACCGCCACCAATGGTCTGCGGCATTTCACCGCGCAGCAGTGCCTGGTGCCACTCCAGACTCAGGCGATCTTCATCTCCGGTCAGAGCAAGTTGGTGTTTCAGCGCATCGGCATCCACGCGGATCCCCATAGAAGACAGTTCAAACGCATCTTCCAGTACCGGGTTCCAGACCAGAATATCACCGTTCAAACCGGCATGACCCAGTTCGGACGCTGAACTCCAGTCATCATAATCCGGAGCACGAACGTCATGACGGTGGCCGTCACTAAGTTTGCCGCCGATCCCGACCAGGAACACCGCGCCCAGCTCTTTTGCAATCGCACGTTCACGACCTTTTGCGTCAAGATCCGGATAACGAGATAACAGCTCCTGGCTATGCACAAAGTGGATCTGCTCTGGCAGGAACGGTGCCAGACCAAATTCTTTGCTTACCGCAGCTTCGGTGGCCTTAATTCCCGCCCAGATAGCCTCTACCGTGCTTTTCAGAGTGGAAAATTGACGCTCACCGTCGCCCATCACGCGCTCCCAGTCCCACTGATCAACATACACTGAGTGCAGCGGGGAGAGGCGATCTTCATCGGGACGCAGGGCCTTCATGTGCGTGTACAGCCCTTCGCCTGCGCTAAAGTCGTGTTGTCCTAACGTTTGACGCTTCCACTTCGCCAGGGAATGAACCACTTCGAATTGAGCGTCCGGCAATGCTTTAACCTTCACCTGCACCGCTTTTTCACAGCCCGACAAGTTATCCTGCGTGCCATCTCCTACGCGGCTGAGGATCGGTGCCTGAACTTCGATCAGACCTAAACGCTCTTCCAGCTGGCGAGAAAAATGAGATTTTACGAAGCTAATTTGACGTTGTTTGGCAATGTAAGCGGTTTTCATTATGTGTACTCCTGTGTCCTGTTGCCTATGATTAAGCAACAGAATGGAGGTAATATTCAATAATCCACAAACAAAAAGCCGACTTCAATTTTGATTCGTTAAAAATAACGTCTAAAATAGAGTGAATCATTAATCTACATAAGAAAAACCTATGGAAAATTATCAGATCGACAATCTGGACCGCGGCATTCTTGACGCCCTGATGGAAAATGCCCGTACCGCCTACGCTGAATTAGCTAAACAGTTCGGCGTCAGCCCGGGGACAATTCACGTTCGTGTAGAAAAGATGAAGCAGGCTGGGATTATTACCGGCGCGCGAATTGATGTCAGTCCAAAACAACTGGGTTATGACGTCGGCTGCTTTATCGGCATTATCCTGAAAAGTGCAAAAGACTATCCGTCAGCGCTGGCCAGACTGGAAAGTCTCGATGAAGTGACCGAGGCGTATTACACCACCGGGCACTACAGCATCTTTATTAAGGTAATGTGTAAATCTATCGATGCCCTGCAACAGGTACTTATCAACAAGATCCAAACAATTGATGAAATTCAGTCCACTGAAACCTTGATCGTCTTGCAGAACCCGATCATGCGTACCATCAAGCCCTGATCGCTTTTTTTAATCCCCTATTTTTCCACAGGTAGATCCCAACTCGCTCACAGCGTACAATGCTGCCTCTTCATCGAGGTAGCGATCAATGGCAGATATCACTCTTATCAGCGGCAGCACGCTTGGCAGTGCGGAATATGTAGCAGAACATCTGGCAGAAAAGCTGGATGACGCCGGTTTTTCCAGCGAAATACTGCATGGACCGATGCTCGACGAGGTTCCGACTCAAGGGGTTTGGCTGGTTATCAGCTCAACGCACGGTGCGGGAGACATTCCGGATAACCTGCAACCTTTATATGACGCATTGCGTGAGCAGAAACCGGATCTTTCGCAGGTACGCTTTGGTGCCATCGGCATTGGTAGCCGCGAATATGACACGTTCTGCGGTGCGATTGACAAGCTGGAAGCTGAACTGAAGGCCTGCGGGGCGAAACAGATCGGTGAAACGCTCAGGATCAACGTACTGGAACATGAGATTCCGGAAGATCCGGCAGAGATTTGGCTGGGATCCTGGCATCCATTGCTCAGAGATTTGTAAAGATCGTACTTTTTTATGTGGATAACTCTGGTTAAAAGCTTGGATCAACCGGTAGTTATCCAAAGAATAACTGTTGTTCAGTTTTTGAGTTGTGTATAACCCTTCATTCTGATCCCAGCTTATACGGACCAGGATCACCGATCATTCACAGCTAATGATCCTCAACAACCCGTTGATCTTATTCAAAGGATCGCCCTTATCCACAGATAGTTGCGATCCTAATAAGAGATCACAATAAAACAGATCTCTAAATAAAAAGATCTTCTTTTTAATACCCAGGATCCGAGGTCTTTCTCCATCGACTAAAGTTGAGTAGAATCCACGGCCCGGGCTTCAATCCATTTTCACACCGCGTTATGCGAGGCAATTACCATGTTTTATCAGGATCCTTTTGACGTCATCATCATTGGCGGGGGTCATGCAGGCACCGAGGCTGCAATGGCCGCGGCGCGAATGGGTCAACAGACCCTGCTGTTGACACACAATATCGACACTCTGGGACAGATGAGCTGTAACCCGGCGATTGGCGGCATTGGGAAGGGACACCTGGTAAAAGAAGTGGATGCACTTGGCGGCCTGATGGCAACCGCAATTGACCATGCTGGTATCCAGTTTAGAATACTAAACGCCAGCAAAGGCCCGGCAGTTCGCGCCACCCGTGCTCAGGCGGATCGCGTGCTCTATCGTCAGGCTGTACGTACTGCGTTGGAGAACCAGCCGAATCTGATGATCTTCCAGCAAGCGGTTGAAGATCTGATTGTTGAAAACGATCGTGTTGTCGGTGCAGTGACTCAGATGGGTCTGAAGTTCCGTGCCAAAGCGGTTGTATTAACCGTAGGGACTTTCCTCGACGGGAAAATTCACATTGGTCTGGACAACTACAGCGGTGGCCGTGCTGGCGATCCGCCGTCTATCCCACTGTCACGTCGCCTGCGTGAGCTACCGCTGCGCGTTAGCCGTCTGAAAACCGGCACACCGCCGCGTATAGATGCGCGTACCATCGATTTCAGCGTACTTGGCCAGCAAAACAGCGATAACCCAATGCCGGTCTTTTCGTTCCTTGGCGATGTTTCTCAACATCCGCGCCAGATGCCGTGCTACATCACGCATACTAACGAGAAAACCCATGATGTGATCCGTAATAACCTCGATCGTAGCCCGATGTATGCTGGCGTGATCGAAGGTATCGGCCCACGTTACTGCCCGTCGATCGAAGACAAAGTGATGCGCTTTGCCGATCGTAACCAGCACCAGATCTTCCTTGAACCGGAAGGACTGACGTCTAACGAAATTTACCCGAACGGTATTTCCACCAGCCTGCCGTTTGACGTGCAGATGCAAATTGTCCGCTCCATGCAGGGGATGGAAAATGCCAAAATTGTCCGTCCTGGCTATGCTATTGAGTATGATTTCTTCGATCCACGCGATCTGAAGCCAACCCTGGAAAGTAAGTTCATTCAAGGTCTGTTCTTTGCTGGTCAGATTAACGGTACAACCGGTTACGAAGAAGCCGCTGCGCAAGGTTTGCTGGCGGGTCTGAACGCCGCACGCTTGTCCGCTGACAAAGAGGGGTGGGCACCTGCGCGTTCTCAGGCCTATCTTGGTGTGCTGGTGGATGACCTGTGTACGCTGGGCACCAAAGAACCGTACCGCATGTTTACTTCGCGTGCAGAATACCGTTTGATGCTGCGCGAAGATAACGCCGATCTCCGTCTGACCGAAATTGGTCGTGAACTGGGTCTGGTGGGGGATGAACGCTGGGCGCGCTTCAATGAAAAACTGGAACGCATCGAACAAGAACGCCAGCGTCTGAAATCTACCTGGGTGAACCCGTTAGCGGAGTCCGCAGCAGAAGTGAATGCTCACCTGGCGACACCTCTGTCACGTGAAGCAAGCGGTGAAGATCTGCTGCGTCGTCCGGACATGACCTATGCACAACTGACGTCATTGTCTGTATTTGCACCCGCGCTTGATGATCCTCAGGCGGCTGAACAGGTTGAAATTCAGGTTAAGTACGAAGGTTATATTGCCCGTCAGCAGGATGAAATCGAAAGACAACAGCGTAACGAGAATACGTTGCTGCCTGCGACTCTGGATTATCGTCAGGTTTCCGGTTTGTCGAATGAAGTTATTGCCAAGCTGAACGATCACAAACCGGTGTCAATCGGCCAGGCATCGCGCATTTCAGGTGTCACGCCTGCCGCCATCTCCATTCTGCTGGTTTGGCTGAAAAAACAAGGTATGCTGCGCCGTAGCGCTTAATCACACTATTTGGGCGGGGGCGTTTCGCTTGCCCGCCCTGCAAATTTGTCGACCCGATACGCTATAGCTTATCGGGTCATTGATTATTAACAGGTAACGACCGTGCTCAACAAACTCTCTCGTCTGCTGGCTGATGCTGGTATTTCTCTTACCGATCACCAGAAAAATCAGCTGATTGCGTATGTCGATATGCTGCACAAATGGAATAAAGCGTACAACCTGACATCGGTGCGGGATCCCAACGAAATGCTGGTGCGCCATATTCTGGACAGCATTGTTGTCGCCCCCCATCTGCAAGGCGAGCGTTTTATTGATGTCGGCACGGGACCGGGCTTACCAGGAATTCCTCTTTCTATCGTGCGTCCTGAGGCGCATTTTACTCTGCTGGATAGTCTGGGAAAACGCGTACGTTTTCTGCGTCAGGTACAACATGAACTTAAACTGGATAACATCACTCCAGTGCAAAGCAGGGTAGAAGAATTCCCTTCCGAGCCGCCTTTTGATGGAGTGATAAGTCGTGCTTTTGCGTCTCTTAACGACATGCTGAGCTGGTGCCACCATTTGCCTGGTCAAAACGGGCGTTTTTATGCTTTAAAAGGGCAATTACCGGAAGATGAGATCGCCACATTGCCTGCGGCGTTCAGCGTCGAATCAGTTGTAAAATTACGGGTTCCACAACTGGATGGTGAGCGTCATTTGGTGGTTATTAAGCCAAACAAAATTTAATTTTTATCAAAAAAAATAGAAAAAAAACGGCTCTTCAGGTGTTAAAAGTCATAGGGAATAGTGTGGTTAAATGTCGTTACATTTCACTAATGTCTTACGGTTTTGCATCATAACTATAACGTACCGTTTTTTGTTAAAAGTGAAACAAGTCAACTGTGAAAATATCAGCCTGCTAAAAATAGAATCAAAGAATCACCGCTTGTGTTAATTTTTTATTATAAATGTCAATGGGTGGTTTTTTTGTTGTTATTCGCTATTTTTAAAACAGTAACGGATTTTAGGCTTAAATATCAAAAAGTTGAAATGGCATCATTTGCCAAGTAAATAAATAGTGCAGGGGCGAATATGCTTAATATGTGATCTGGTGCACGCTTTGCAGCCAGTGTTTACGCGGCTTTTGCAGTTTTGCATGATCGTTCACAGTTTGCCGAAAAGTAATAAATGTGGCCTGGAGAAAAATATTTAAACATTTATTCACTTTTTAGCTACTTATTGTTTGAAATCACGAAGCCGCACCGTATAATTTGACCGCTTTTTGATGCTTGACTCTAAGCCATAAAGAACGTTTTATACGACACGCGGCATACCTCGAAGGGAGCAGGAGTAAAAACGTGATGTCTATGTCGCTCTTGAGTCGAAACGTTGCTCGTAAGCTTTTGCTCACACAGCTTCTGGCGGTAATAGCAAGTGGATTGCTGTTTAGCCTCAAAGACCCTTTCTGGGGCATCTCCGCATTGTGCGGGGGATTGGCAGTGTTACTGCCTAATATGTTGTTTATGATATTTGCCTGGCGTCACCAGGCACATACACCAGCAAAGGGCCGAGTGGCCTGGACGTTCGCTTTCGGCGAAGCCTTCAAGGTGTTAGCTATGCTGGTTTTGCTTGTGGTGGCGTTGGCGGTTTTGAAGGCGGTGTTCTTACCGCTGATCGTTACGTGGGTTTTGGTGCTGGTGGTTCAGATACTGGCACCGGCTGTAATTAACAACAAAGGGTAAAAGGCATCATGGCTTCTGAAAATATGACGCCGCAGGAATACATAGGGCACCATCTGAATAACCTTCAGTTGGACCTGCGTACTTTCTCGCTGGTAGATCCGCATAACCCCCCAGCCACCTTCTGGACGCTCAATATTGACTCCATGTTCTTCTCGGTGGTGCTGGGTCTGTTGTTCCTGCTTATGTTCCGTAGCGTTGCTAAAAAGGCAACCAGCGGCGTACCAGGGAAATTTCAGACCGCGATTGAGCTGGTAATCGGCTTTGTTCATGGCAGTGTCAAAGACATGTACCATGGCAAAAGCAAGGTTATCGCACCGCTTGCCCTGACGATCTTCGTTTGGGTCTTCCTGATGAACCTGATGGATTTACTGCCAATCGACCTGCTGCCGTATATTGCTGAGCATATACTGGGCCTGCCGGCGCTGCGCGTGGTTCCGTCTGCGGACGTAAACATCACCCTGTCGATGGCGCTGGGCGTGTTTATCCTGATTCTGTTCTACAGCATCAAAATGAAAGGCATCGGCGGCTTCGCGAAAGAGTTGACGCTGCAGCCGTTCAATCACTGGGCGTTCATTCCTGTCAACTTAATCCTTGAAGGGGTAAGCCTGCTGTCCAAACCAGTTTCTCTTGGTCTGCGACTGTTCGGCAACATGTACGCTGGTGAGCTGATTTTCATTCTGATTGCTGGTCTGTTGCCGTGGTGGTCACAGTGGATTCTGAATGTGCCGTGGGCCATTTTCCACATATTGATTATCACGCTGCAAGCCTTCATCTTCATGGTTCTGACGATTGTCTATCTGTCGATGGCGTCTGAAGAGCATTAATTTACCAACACTACTACGTTTTAACTGAAACAAACTGGAGACTGTCATGGAAAACCTGAATATGGATCTGCTGTACATGGCTGCCGCTGTGATGATGGGTCTGGCGGCAATCGGTGCTGCGATCGGTATCGGCATCCTCGGGGGTAAATTCCTGGAAGGCGCAGCGCGTCAACCTGATCTGATTCCTCTGCTGCGTACTCAGTTCTTTATCGTTATGGGTCTGGTGGATGCTATCCCGATGATCGCTGTAGGTCTGGGTCTGTACGTGATGTTCGCTGTCGCGTAGTAAGCGTTGCTTGAATTAAGAGCAATATCAGAACGTTAACTAGATAGAGGCATTGTGCTGTGAATCTTAACGCAACAATCCTCGGCCAGGCCATCGCGTTTGTCCTGTTCGTTCTGTTCTGCATGAAGTACGTATGGCCGCCATTAATGGCAGCCATCGAAAAACGTCAAAAAGAAATTGCTGACGGTCTTGCTTCTGCTGAACGAGCACATAAGGATCTTGACCTTGCAAAGGCCAGCGCGACTGACCAGCTGAAAAAAGCGAAGGCGGAAGCTCAGGTAATTATCGAGCAGGCAAACAAACGCCGTGCTCAGATCCTGGACGAAGCTAAAACTGAAGCAGAGCAGGAACGTACTAAAATCGTGGCACAAGCGCAGGCGGAAATTGACGCCGAGCGTAAACGTGCTCGCGAAGAGCTGCGTAAGCAAGTTGCTGTCCTGGCTGTTGCTGGCGCCGAGAAGATCATCGAACGTTCCGTGGATGAAGCTGCTAACAGCGACATCGTGGACAAACTTGTCGCTGAACTGTAAGGAGGGAGGGGCTGATGTCTGAATTTATTACGGTAGCTCGCCCCTACGCCAAAGCAGCTTTTGACTTTGCCGTTGAGCACCAAAGCGTTGACCGTTGGCAGGATATGCTGACGTTTGCCGCTGAGGTGACGAAGAACGAACAAATGGCAGAGCTTCTCTCTGGCGCGCTGGCGCCGGAAACGCTCGCTGAGTCGTTTATCGCAATCTGCGGTGAGCAGTTGGACGAAAATGGCCAGAACCTGATTAAGGTAATGGCTGAAAATAACCGTCTTAATGCGCTCCCGGATGTTCTTGAGCAGTTTATTCACCTGCGTGCAGCCAGTGAGGCTATCTCTGAGGTAGAAGTCACTTCTGCCAATGCACTGAGTGATGAACAGCTTACGAAGATTAGTGCAGCGATGGAAAAACGTCTGTCACGCAAAGTTAAGCTGAATTGCAAAATCGATAAGTCTGTAATGGCAGGCGTAATCATCCGTGCGGGTGATATGGTCATTGATGGCAGCGTACGCGGCCGTCTTGAGCGCCTTGCAGACGTCTTGCAGTCTTAAGGGGACTGGAGCATGCAACTGAATTCCACCGAAATCAGCGAACTGATCAAGCAGCGCATTGCTCAGTTCAGTGTTGTGAGTGAAGCTCACAACGAAGGTACTATTGTTTCTGTAAGTGACGGTGTTATCCGCATCCACGGTCTTGCTGACTGTATGCAGGGGGAAATGATCTCTCTGCCGGGTAACCGTTATGCTATCGCACTGAACCTGGAGCGCGACTCCGTAGGTGCAGTTGTGATGGGTCCATACGCTGACCTCGCCGAAGGCATGAAGGTTAAGTGTACGGGTCGTATTCTGGAAGTTCCGGTTGGCCGTGGCCTGCTGGGTCGTGTGGTGAACACTCTGGGTTCCCCAATTGACGGTAAAGGTCCGGTTGATAACGATGGCTTCTCGCCAATCGAAGTTATCGCACCAGGCGTAATCGAACGTCAGTCCGTAGATCAGCCGGTACAGACCGGTTATAAATCCGTTGATGCCATGATCCCAATCGGTCGTGGTCAGCGTGAGTTGATCATCGGTGACCGTCAGACCGGTAAAACCGCGATGGCAATCGATGCCATCATCAACCAGCGTGACTCCGGCATCAAATGTGTGTACGTGGCTATCGGCCAGAAAGCGTCCACCATTTCTAACGTGGTTCGTAAACTGGAAGAACACGGCGCACTGTCCAACACCATCGTTGTTGTGGCGACCGCGTCTGAATCTGCTGCACTGCAATATCTGGCACCTTATGCTGGTTGCGCAATGGGCGAATACTTCCGTGACCGCGGTGAAGATGCACTGATCGTTTATGATGACCTGTCCAAACAGGCTGTTGCTTACCGTCAGGTTTCCCTGCTGCTCCGTCGTCCACCAGGACGTGAAGCATTCCCGGGCGACGTATTTTACCTCCACTCCCGTCTGCTTGAACGTGCTTCCCGCGTTAACGCGGAATACGTTGAGAAATTCACCAATGGTGAAGTTAAAGGTAAAACTGGCTCCCTGACCGCTCTGCCGATTATCGAAACCCAGGCGGGTGACGTTTCCGCGTTCGTTCCGACCAACGTAATTTCCATTACCGATGGTCAGATCTTCCTGGAAACCAACCTGTTCAACTCCGGTATTCGTCCGGCAGTTAACCCGGGTATCTCCGTATCCCGTGTAGGTGGCGCAGCGCAGACCAAGATCATCAAGAAACTGTCCGGTGGTATCCGTACCGCGCTGGCACAGTATCGTGAACTGGCAGCGTTTTCTCAGTTCGCTTCCGACCTTGACGAAGCTACGCGTAAGCAGCTGAGCCACGGTCAGAAAGTAACTGAACTGCTGAAGCAGAAACAGTATGCCCCAATGTCTGTTGCACAGCAGGGCGTGGTGCTGTTTGCGGCTGAACGCGGTTACCTCGAAGATGTGGAACTGGCGAAAATCGGTAGCTTCGAAGCCGCTCTGCTGGCTTACGTTGACCGTGATCACGCTCCGCTGATGCAAGAGATTAACCAGTCCGGTGGCTATAACGATGAAATCGAAGGCAAGCTGAAAGCTATCCTCGATTCCTTCAAAGCAACCCAGTCCTGGTAACGTCTGGCGGTCTGTCTTAGGGCGGACCGCAAGGCATTGAGGAGAAGCTCATGGCCGGCGCAAAAGAGATACGTAGTAAGATCGCAAGCGTCCAGAACACGCAGAAGATCACTAAAGCGATGGAGATGGTCGCCGCTTCCAAAATGCGTAAATCGCAGGATCGCATGGCGGCCAGCCGTCCTTATGCAGAGACCATGCGCAAAGTGATTGGTCACCTTGCGAATGGTAATCTGGAATATAAGCACCCTTACCTGGAAGAACGCGACGTTAAGCGCGTGGGCTACCTGGTGGTGTCGACCGACCGTGGTCTGTGCGGTGGCTTGAACATTAACCTGTTCAAAAAGCTGCTGGCGGATATGAAAACATGGTCCGATAAAGGCGTTCAGTGCGACATCGCAATGATCGGCTCTAAGGGCGTGTCTTTCTTTAATTCCGTAGGCGGTAACGTGGTTGCTCAGGTAACCGGTATGGGGGATAACCCTTCCCTGTCCGAACTGATCGGCCCGGTTAAAGTGATGCTGCAGGCCTATGATGAAGGTCGTCTGGACAGACTGTACGTTGTCAGCAACAAATTTATTAACACCATGTCTCAGGTTCCTACTCTCACTCAACTGCTGCCTTTACCGGCTTCAGAAGATGAAGAGTTAAAACAAAAAGCCTGGGATTACCTGTATGAACCAGACCCGAAACCGCTGCTGGATACCCTGCTGCGTCGTTACGTTGAATCTCAGGTTTATCAGGGCGTGGTAGAAAACCTGGCCAGCGAGCAGGCCGCACGTATGGTGGCGATGAAAGCCGCGACCGACAATGGCGGCAGCCTGATTAAAGAGCTGCAGTTGGTATACAACAAAGCTCGTCAGGCCAGCATTACTCAGGAACTCACCGAAATCGTCGGTGGTGCATCCGCGGTATAACCAGGTTAATTCGTAGAGGATTCAAGATGGCTACTGGAAAAATTGTCCAGGTAATCGGCGCCGTGGTTGACGTCGAATTCCCTCAGGATGCCGTACCGCGCGTGTACGATGCTCTTGAGGTTATGAATGGTAAAGAGAGCCTGGTGCTGGAAGTTCAGCAGCAGCTCGGCGGCGGTATCGTGCGTACCATCGCCATGGGTTCTTCTGACGGTCTGCGTCGTGGTCTGGAAGTTAAAGACCTCGAGCACCCGATCGAAGTCCCGGTAGGTAAAGCAACGCTGGGTCGTATCATGAACGTTCTGGGTCACCCGATCGACATGAAAGGCGATATCGGTGAAGAAGAGCGTTGGGCTATCCACCGTGCGGCACCATCCTACGAAGAGCTGTCCAGCTCTCAGGAACTGCTGGAAACCGGTATCAAAGTTATCGACCTGATGTGTCCGTTCGCTAAGGGCGGTAAAGTTGGTCTGTTCGGTGGTGCGGGTGTAGGTAAAACCGTAAACATGATGGAGCTGATCCGTAACATCGCGATCGAACACTCCGGTTACTCCGTGTTTGCGGGCGTAGGTGAACGTACTCGTGAGGGTAACGACTTCTACCACGAAATGACCGACTCCAACGTTCTGGACAAAGTATCCCTGGTATATGGCCAGATGAACGAGCCGCCGGGAAACCGTCTGCGCGTTGCGCTGACCGGTCTGACTATGGCTGAGAAATTCCGTGACGAAGGTCGTGACGTACTGCTGTTCGTCGATAACATCTATCGTTATACCCTGGCCGGTACGGAAGTATCCGCACTGCTGGGTCGTATGCCATCAGCGGTAGGTTACCAGCCGACCCTGGCGGAAGAGATGGGTGTTCTGCAGGAACGTATCACTTCTACCAAAACCGGTTCTATCACCTCCGTTCAGGCGGTATACGTACCTGCGGATGACTTGACTGACCCATCCCCAGCAACCACCTTTGCTCACTTAGATGCAACCGTGGTACTGAGCCGTCAGATCGCATCTCTGGGTATCTACCCGGCAGTTGACCCGCTGGACTCCACCAGCCGTCAGCTGGATCCGCTGGTTGTTGGTCAGGAACACTACGACACCGCGCGTGGCGTACAGTCCCTGCTGCAGCGTTATCAGGAACTGAAAGACATCATCGCCATCCTGGGTATGGATGAACTGTCTGAAGAAGATAAACTGGTGGTAGCACGTGCGCGTAAAATTCAGCGCTTCCTGTCCCAGCCGTTCTTCGTTGCGGAAGTATTCACCGGTTCTCCGGGCAAATACGTTTCCCTGAAAGACACCATCCGTGGCTTTAAAGGCATCATGGAAGGCGAATACGACCACCTGCCAGAGCAGGCGTTCTACATGGTTGGTTCTATCGACGAAGCCGTAGAAAAAGCCAAAAAACTTTAACGCCTTAATCGGAGGGTGATATGGCAATGACTTACCACCTGGACGTCGTCAGCGCAGAGCAACAAATGTTCTCTGGTCTGGTCGAAAAAATCCAGGTAACGGGTAGTGAAGGTGAACTGGGTATTTTCCCGGGTCACGCACCGCTACTCACCGCCATTAAGCCTGGTATGATCCGCATCGTTAAACAGTTCGGTCATGAAGAGTTTATCTATCTGTCCGGCGGCATTCTTGAAGTGCAGCCTGGCAACGTGACCGTACTGGCTGATACCGCGATTCGCGGGCAGGATCTCGATGAAGCGAGAGCCCTGGAAGCGAAACGTAAGGCTGAAGAGCATATTAAGAGCTCTCATGGTGACGTGGATTACGCTCAGGCATCTGCGGAACTGGCCAAAGCGATCGCGAAACTGCGCGTTATCGAGTTGACCAAAAAAGCGATGTAACACCGGCTTGAAAAGCACAAAAGCCAGTCTGGTTTCCAGGCTGGCTTTTTTTGTTTTGTTGCATAAACATTTAAAGTGAAATCTGTTTTGTGATTTAGATCAAAAAAGTTGATTGGTTAAAAAATGCGGCGTAGACTCTTTTTATGTGATGAATATCACATAATGAACTCAAATAAAAAGAGATGCCAACATGAAATTACTCAATAAAATCATCGCCATGTTCAGCAATATGAGCTTTTAGCTTTTACCTGCCCGTCCTGTGGCGCGATGCTTGATATGGTTTATCAGTCAGCGCCACTTGTTGTTATAGATCCTCTCTTCCTCCTCTTCTCCCTCAACTTTTTATTTTCGCGTACGCATTTTCGGTTTCTTACTGAATCACATAAATAAAATCGGGCTTTGCATGTGTAACTCTTTATTCATGCGGTAAAAAAATAGCAAAAACATTAACCTAAGGCTTTAATAAGAGCATGCTCCTGGTTTTTGGGAGACAAAAGGCGCCGATATAGTCGAAAATAGTGAGTTAATAGTTAGGGATTTTCCCCTATTGAACGTTTTATCTTCGGCCCATTTCATGATGAAAAAAATGTAGTATTTTCAATATGAAAGGGTATAAATTCGTTCTCAAATGACAGTCAGGATGTGTATGTTGAATAATGCTATGAGCGTCGTGATCCTTGCCGCAGGCAAAGGTACACGTATGTATTCCGATCTTCCTAAAGTGCTGCACACTCTCGCAGGAAAAGCGATGGTGCAGCATGTTATTGATGCCGCTAATGAATTAGGCGCAACTCATGTACACCTGGTCTACGGGCACGGTGGTGATTTGCTTCAGCAGACGTTGAAAGATGGCAATCTGAACTGGGTTCTGCAGGCAGAGCAGTTGGGAACCGGTCATGCTATGCAGCAGGCTGCACCGTTCTTTGGTGATGACGAAGACATTTTAATGCTCTATGGCGATGTGCCGTTAATCTCCACTGAAACGTTACGCCGCCTGCGCGATGCTAAACCTCAGGGGGGTATTGGCTTATTAACCGTAAAACTGGACGACCCAACCGGCTATGGGCGCATTACGCGTGATAACGGCAGCGTTACTGGCATCGTTGAGCATAAAGATGCGACCGACGAGCAACGCAAGATCCAGGAAATTAACACCGGCATCCTGATTGCCAATGGCGCTGATATGAAGCGCTGGTTATCTAAACTGACCAACAACAACGTGCAGGGTGAATATTACATCACCGATATCATTGCGATGGCGTACCAGGAAGGTCGTGAAATTGCTGCGGTACATCCGGCACGTATTAGCGAAACCGAAGGGGTGAACAACCGACTTCAGTTATCCCGTCTTGAACGTGTCTATCAGTCCGAACAAGCAGAGAAACTGCTGTTAGCTGGCGTTATGTTACGCGATCCAGCACGTTTTGATCTTCGCGGTTCGCTTATTCACGGGCGCGATGTTGAAATTGATACTAACGTTATCATTGAAGGTAACGTAACCCTTGGCGATCGCGTCAAGATTGGTACTGGCTGCATTATCAAAAATAGCGTAATTGGCGATGGCTGTGAGCTTAGCCCGTACAGCGTGGTGGAAGATGCCCATCTGGAAGCGGCCTGTACTATCGGGCCTTTTGCGCGTCTGCGTCCGGGCGCTGAGCTGCAGGAAGGCGCACACGTGGGTAACTTCGTCGAAATGAAAAAAGCGCGTCTGGGTAAAGGTTCTAAAGCCGGTCATCTGACCTATCTGGGCGATGCTGAAATTGGCGATAACGTGAACATCGGCGCGGGTACGATTACCTGCAATTACGATGGTGCTAATAAATTTAAAACCATTATTGGTGATGATGTGTTTGTGGGTTCGGATACTCAACTGGTGGCGCCTGTCACCGTGGGTAAAGGCGCGACGATCGCCGCTGGAACCACAGTGACGCGTAATATCGCTGATAACGAACTGGTATTAAGCCGTGTACCGCAGGTCCATAAACAAGGTTGGCAGCGCCCGGTGAAGAAAAAGTAAGTGATTTTTGCCGGATGGCGGCCTACGTGCGATGACGTTCTGTAGGCCTGATAAGCGTGAGTGCCATCAGGCAGACAAGAGATGAGGGGATAACATAATCCTCCGCTCAACAAGCAGTACCTATAAAAATAACCCCACTCTCTACAAGGCTCGGGGCGCCCGGAAAGGGCAAATACAGGTCAGCGACAACGACAGGCATAATGCCTAAATTCGGAATCAAAAAATATGTGTGGAATTGTTGGCGCTATCGCGCAGCGTGATGTAGCTGAAATCCTTCTCGAAGGTTTACGTCGTCTGGAATATCGTGGTTATGACTCAGCCGGTCTGGCTGTTGTTGATGCTGAAGGTAACATGACCCGTCTGCGTCGTCTGGGTAAAGTGCAGATGCTGACTGCTGCTGCGGAAGAACATCCGTTACACGGTGGTACGGGTATCGCTCACACCCGCTGGGCAACACACGGCGAACCTTCAGAAGCAAACGCGCATCCGCATGTTTCTGAGCACATTGTGGTGGTGCATAACGGCATCATCGAAAACCATGAACCGCTGCGTGAAATGTTGAAAGCGCGTGGTTACATCTTTGTGTCTGAAACGGACACCGAAGTGATCGCTCACCTGGTGCATTGGGAGTTGGAACAGGGCGGTACACTGCGTGAAGCGGTATTGCGTACTATTCCGCAGCTGCGCGGTGCCTACGGCACAGTGATCATGGATACCCGTAATCCAGAAACTCTGCTGGCGGCGCGTTCTGGTAGCCCGCTGGTTATCGGTCTGGGCATGGGTGAAAACTTTATCGCTTCCGACCAGCTGGCTCTGCTGCCGGTAACCCGTCGCTTTATCTTCCTGGAAGAGGGCGATATCGCCGAGGTAACGCGTCGTTCAGTCTCTATTTTTGACAAGACTGGCGCGGAAGTTAAACGTCAGGATATTGAATCTAATCTGCAATACGACGCGGGCGAAAAAGGTATTTATCGCCACTACATGCAGAAAGAGATCTATGAGCAACCGAACGCGATAAAAAATACGCTGACCGGGCGTATCAGTCATGGCGAAGTGGATTTAAGTGAGCTTGGCCCTAATGCCAATGCGTTGCTGTCTCAGGTCGAGCATATCCAGATTATTGCCTGCGGCACGTCATACAACTCAGGCATGGTATCCCGCTACTGGTTTGAGTCGCTGGCCGGCATTCCTTGTGATGTGGAAATTGCTTCTGAGTTCCGTTATCGCAAATCCGCTGTGCGTCGTAACAGTTTGATGATTACCCTGTCTCAGTCCGGTGAAACGGCGGATACCCTGGCGGGTCTGCGCTTATCTAAAGAGCTGGGCTATCTGGGGTCGCTGGCAATCTGTAACGTTCCAGGCTCTTCTCTGGTACGTGAATCTGACCTGGCGATGATGACCAATGCCGGGACCGAAATCGGCGTGGCCTCCACGAAAGCATTTACCACCCAACTGACTGTTCTGCTAATGCTGGTGGCGAAGCTGGCTCGTCTGAAAGGTCTGGATGCGACTATTGAACAAGAGATTGTTCACGGGTTACAGGCGCTGCCGAGCCGTATTGAGCAGATGCTGTCACAGGACAAGCGTATTGCCGCACTGGCGGAAGACTTCTCTGACAAACACCATGCACTGTTCCTTGGTCGTGGCGATCAGTACCCCATTGCGCTGGAAGGCGCCCTGAAGCTGAAAGAGATTTCTTATATTCACGCAGAAGCGTATGCCGCTGGTGAGCTGAAGCACGGTCCGCTGGCGCTGATTGACGCGGATATGCCGGTTATCGTGGTTGCACCGAACAACGAGTTGCTGGAAAAACTGAAATCCAACATTGAAGAAGTGCGTGCCCGTGGCGGCCAGTTGTACGTCTTCGCCGATCAGGATGCAGGATTTATCAGTAATGAAAATATGCATATCATCGAGATGCCGCATGTGGAAGAGGTGATTGCACCGATCTTCTATACCGTTCCGCTGCAACTGCTGGCGTATCATGTGGCGCTGATTAAAGGTACTGACGTGGACCAGCCGCGTAACCTGGCGAAGTCGGTTACCGTGGAATAAGCGATACCTCGCTGAACTGAAAATGCCCTGCTCAAAGCGGGGCATTTTTTTAAACGCGTTCTGTTTTTAATCAATTATCCCGCCTGTTTTATGTGACAAACCGTCATCTTCAGCTACTGTTTTCAGTGTCATAAAAAGAAAATTTTGCCGAAATATGATTGTCATATAATCTATTAACTTGCTGTTTTTATACAATTTTTAATTGTTCTTGGCGCATTATTTTTCATTGTCATAAAACTGTCATATTTCGTACATTTAACTGTCACCTGTTTGTCCTATTTTGCTCACAGTAGCAACTCAAACAACAATTTACGAAAACCGTGCAGGAGACATTATGAAAGTTATGCGTACCACTGTCGCAACTGTTGTCGCCGCGACCTTATCTATGAGCGCGTTCTCTGCCTTTGCTGCAGCGAGCCTGACAGGTGCTGGTGCAACTTTTCCTGCGCCAGTGTATGCCAAATGGGCTGATACTTATCAGAAAGAGACCGGTAGCAAAGTAAACTACCAGGGTATCGGCTCCTCCGGTGGTGTAAAACAAATTACCGCAAATACCGTTGATTTCGGTGCATCTGATGCGCCGTTATCTGACGAGAAGCTGGCTCAGGAAGGTCTGTTCCAGTTCCCGACAGTGATCGGCGGTGTGGTGCTGGCGGTGAATATCCCTGGCCTGAAGTCCGGAGAGCTGGTGCTTGACGGTAAAACTCTGGGCGATATCTACCTCGGCAAAATTAAGAAGTGGGATGATGAAGCCATCACCAAACTGAACCCGGGTCTGAAGCTGCCTTCTCAGAACATTGCCGTTGTGCGTCGTGCAGATGGTTCCGGTACCTCCTTCGTCTTCACCAGCTACCTGGCGAAAGTGAACGAAGAGTGGAAATCTAAAATTGGCGCAGGCTCTACTGTGAACTGGCCGACCGGTCTGGGCGGTAAAGGTAACGACGGTATCGCTGCGTTCGTCCAGCGTCTGCCAGGCTCTATCGGCTACGTTGAGTACGCTTATGCTAAGCAGAACAACCTGGCATACACCAAACTGGTTACTGCTGATGGTAAGCCGGTAAGCCCGACAGAAGAAAACTTTGCTAATGCAGCTAAAGGCGCTGACTGGAGCAAAACCTTCGCTCAGGATCTGACTAACCAGAAAGGTGACAATGCGTGGCCAATCACTTCCACCACCTTCATCCTGGTTCACAAAGAGCAGAAGAAGCCTGAGCAGGGCGTTGAAGTGCTGAAGTTCTTTGACTGGGCGTACAAAAATGGCGGCAAACAGGCCAACGACCTGGATTACGCCAGCCTGCCGGACAGCGTGGTTGAGCAGATTCGTGCTGCATGGAAGACCAACGTGAAAGACAGCAGCGGTAAAGCGCTGTACTAAATACCCGTCATACTTCGAGCCGCAGCTGTGTTGGCTGCGCTTGTTCACTCCAGTTACATAGTAAATCTATGCTCCTGGGGATGAATGAGGGACATCCTTGTCCCTCACCGAAGGCAGCCTCCGGCTGTTCAAATTCGTTCCTGACGAATTTGTCACAAGCTTGCCGCCTTGCTGCAACTCGAATTATTTAGGGTATGGCATTACGTTAGCTGGGAAGCACGATAAAATGCGCGCTTCCTGGCCCAAACTTAAAGAGTGATTTATGGCTGCAACCAAGCCTGCTTTTAACCCACCGGGTAAAAAGGGTGACATGATCTTCAGCGCGCTGGTAAAACTGGCTGCGCTGATTGTGCTATTGATGTTGGGTGGCATTATTGTCTCTCTGATCATCTCCTCCTGGCCAAGCATCCAGAAATTTGGTTTCTCATTCCTTTGGACCAAAGACTGGGATGCGCCAAATGATATCTACGGCGCACTGGTACCGATTTACGGTACGCTGGTCACCTCACTTATCGCACTGCTGATCGCCGTTCCGGTGAGTTTCGGCATTGCTTTGTTCCTGACGGAACTTGCACCTGGCTGGCTGAGACGTCCGCTGGGTATCGCTATTGAACTGCTGGCGGCGATCCCGAGTATCGTTTACGGCATGTGGGGCCTGTTTATCTTTGCCCCGCTGTTTGCGACGTATTTCCAGGAGCCGGTCGGTAATATTCTTTCCAACATTCCGTTTGTTGGCGCACTGTTTGCTGGCCCGGCATTTGGTATCGGTATTCTGGCTGCTGGCGTGATCCTCGCCATCATGATCATCCCGTACATTGCGGCAGTTATGCGTGATGTGTTCGAACAAACGCCGGTACTGATGAAAGAGTCAGCCTACGGTATTGGCTGTACTACCTGGGAAGTTATCTGGCGTATCGTTCTGCCGTTCACTAAAAATGGTGTCATTGGCGGCGTAATGCTGGGTCTGGGTCGCGCGCTGGGTGAAACCATGGCGGTGACCTTTATCATCGGTAACACCTACCAACTCGACAGCGCATCGCTGTATATGCCGGGCAACAGTATCACCTCTGCGCTGGCGAACGAATTTGCTGAAGCGGAATCGGGTTTGCATGTTGCTGCACTTATGGAACTGGGTCTGATTCTGTTTGTGATCACCTTCATCGTACTGGCTGCGTCTAAGTTCATGATCATGCGCCTTGCGAAAAATGAGGGGGCACGCTAATGGCTACGCTGGAAATGCAAAACACCACCGCACTGGCAGAATCACGCCGTAAAATGCAGGCGCGTCGCCGTCTGAAGAACCGCATCGCGCTGACGCTCTCAATGGCGACCATGGCATTTGGTCTGTTCTGGCTTATCTGGATCCTGATGTCCACGATTACCCGCGGTATTGACGGTATGTCGCTGGCGCTGTTCACCGAAATGACGCCGCCGCCGAATACGGCAGGTGGTGGTCTGGCGAACGCCCTGGCCGGTAGCGGTCTGTTGATTCTGTGGGCGACCGTGTTTGGTACCCCGCTCGGCATTATGGCGGGTATCTACCTGGCTGAGTATGGGCGTAAGTCTTGGCTGGCTGAGGTCATCCGTTTTATCAACGACATTCTGCTTTCTGCACCATCCATCGTGGTCGGTCTGTTCGTTTACACCATCGTGGTAGCAAAAATGGAGCACTTCTCAGGCTGGGCGGGCGTGATCGCGCTGGCGCTGCTGCAGGTACCTATCGTTATTCGTACCACTGAGAACATGCTCAAACTGGTTCCGGATAGCCTGCGTGAAGCCGCCTATGCGCTGGGTACGCCGAAGTGGAAGATGATTTCTGCAATCACCCTGAAGGCGTCTGTATCGGGCATTATTACCGGTATTCTGCTGGCAATTGCACGTATTGCAGGTGAAACGGCTCCGCTGCTGTTTACGTCGCTCTCCAACCAGTTCTGGAGCACTGACATGATGCAGCCTATAGCCAACCTGCCGGTCACGATCTTTAAGTTTGCGATGAGCCCGTTTGCTGAGTGGCAGCAACTGGCCTGGGCCGGGGTACTGATTATTACCCTGTGCGTACTGCTGCTGAACATTCTGGCGCGCGTCATTTTCGCGAAGAAGAAACACGGTTAATTTTTACGGCGTGGCTGATGCGGCGCCGGATGAGGAAAAGATTGAAATGAGTATGGTTGATACTGCCCCGGGTAAAATTCAGGTTCGTGATTTGAACTTCTACTATGGCAAATTCCATGCCCTGAAGAACATCAACCTGGATATCGCGAAAAACCAGGTCACGGCGTTTATCGGGCCTTCTGGCTGTGGTAAATCGACGCTGCTGCGTACCTTCAACAAAATGTTTGAACTGTACCCGGAGCAGCGTGCGGAAGGTGAAATCCTGCTGGATGGTGACAATATTCTCACCAACACCCAGGACATCGCGCTGCTGCGTGCCAAAGTCGGCATGGTGTTCCAGAAGCCAACGCCGTTCCCAATGTCTATCTACGACAACATCGCGTTTGGCGTACGTTTGTTTGAGAAACTCTCGCGTGCGGATATGGACGAACGTGTGCAGTGGGCATTGACCAAGGCCGCACTGTGGAATGAAACCAAAGATAAATTACACCAGAGCGGGTACTCTCTCTCCGGTGGTCAGCAGCAGCGTCTGTGTATTGCGCGTGGTATCGCCATTCGCCCGGAAGTGCTACTGCTTGATGAGCCATGTTCAGCGCTCGACCCGATTTCTACCGGGCGTATTGAAGAGCTGATCACTGAGCTGAAAGAAGATTACACCGTTGTTATCGTTACCCACAACATGCAACAGGCAGCGCGTTGTTCCGATCACACGGCATTTATGTACCTGGGCGAGTTGATTGAGTTCAGCAACACGGACGATCTGTTCACCAAGCCCGCGAAGAAACAAACTGAAGACTACATCACCGGTCGTTACGGCTGATTCAGGAGCTTGTTGTGGATAACCTTAACCTTAATAAACATATTTCCGGCCAGTTCAATGCAGAGCTGGAAAGCATCCGTACCCAGGTGATGACCATGGGTGGCATGGTAGAGCAGCAGCTTTCTGATGCGATTACCGCCATGCATAATCAGGACAGCGAACTGGCGAAGCGCGTCATTGAAGGCGATAAAAACGTCAACATGATGGAAGTGGCGATCGATGAAGCCTGCGTGCGTATCATCGCCAAGCGTCAACCTACCGCCAGCGACCTGCGTCTGGTGATGGCGATTATCAAAACTATCGCTGAGCTGGAGCGTATTGGTGATGTGGCGGACAAAATTTGCCGCACCGCGCTGGAGAAGTTCTCGCAACAGCACCAGCCGTTGCTGGTAAGTCTGGAGTCGCTGGGTCGTCACACCGTGCAGATGCTGCATGACGTGTTGGATGCGTTTGCGCGTATGGATCTCGACGAAGCGGTACGTATTTATCGCGAAGATAAGAAAGTCGACCAGGAATATGAAGGCATTGTGCGCCAGCTGATGACCTACATGATGGAAGACCCGCGTACCATTCCAAGCGTGCTGACTGCGCTGTTCTGCGCACGTTCTATCGAGCGTATCGGTGACCGCTGCCAGAATATCTGCGAATACATCTTCTACTTCGTGAAGGGGCAGGATTTCCGTCACGTGGGCGGCGATGAACTGGATAAGCTGCTGGCGGGCAAAGATCCTAAAGAGTGAAAAAACGTAGAAAGTAGGCCGGATAAGCGTTAGCGCTATCCGGCAATTGCCCGGTGGCGCAAGCTTACCGGGCCTACAAAAAATTACCGGGTAATATCCCAACCCCGCGCCTTCCACAATTCCGGCAACTGTGCCAGATCGGTAAAGGTCGTGACTTTTGGATGATCGATCGGTTTGTTATGCGGATCGGCGCAGAAGTAGAACACTTCCATCCCGGCGGCAATTCCCGCCTGCGCGCCTGCGCTGGAATCATCAACCAGAATGCAGTTCTCAACGTTAACGTCCATTGCTTTTGCCGCATGGAACATCAGGGCCGGATCGGGCTTCCAGCGTTGGATATCGTAGCCGCTGAACAGTAAATCAGGAAAATGGTGCAGCATGCCCAGCTTACCCAGCGAATGCTGCATTTTGCTGACCGGACCGTTTGAGACCACGCACATTGGCACTGTCATGCTGTCCAGCAGAGCATTTGCCCCAGCGATAACCTCCAGTTCCGAGTCGAACAGGCGTGCGACCTCTGCGCGGTAAACGGGCTCTAAATCGGCTTTCGCCAGCGTAACGCCGTGCTCTTCGTTGATGATATCGATGATTTCGTAGAGTTTTACGCCTTTAAAGCGTTTAAACACCTCTTCGAGATCGAGTTTGATACCAAACTCCTGGAACATGGCGACATACGCCCGGGAACAGATCACTTCACTATCGACCAGCGTACCGTCGCAGTCAAAAAATACCGCTTCTATCTGGGACATGCCTTCCTCTTATCGCTAGTTTAACGTTTACGTCATGCTTATTTACGCCACGCAATCGTTGCCGTATAAGCAAAATCAATGAAAAAAGTTGCTCATAACCCAACCCTATTGTCGCATTTTGGTATAGGATAGCGACGAATTTTCCCTCCTTGTTCGGAAATTGATAATGAGTCAACAACACACAACCCAGGCTTCTGGCCAGGGGATGCTGGAACGCGTGTTCAAACTGCGCGAGCATGGCACAACGGCACGGACCGAAGTGATCGCCGGTTTAACCACCTTCCTGACGATGGTGTATATCGTTTTTGTTAACCCGCAAATTCTTGGCGTGGCTGGCATGGATACCAGCGCCGTCTTTGTTACCACCTGCCTTATTGCTGCATTTGGTAGCATCCTGATGGGGCTTTTTGCCAATCTGCCGGTTGCGCTGGCACCTGCTATGGGCCTGAACGCATTCTTCGCTTTCGTGGTCGTTGGCGCGATGGGCCTGTCATGGCAGATAGGTATGGGCGCAATCTTCTGGGGTGCGATAGGTCTGCTGCTGCTGACCATTTTCCGCGTACGTTACTGGATGATTGCCAATATCCCGGTGAGCCTGCGCGTGGGGATCACCAGCGGTATCGGTCTGTTCATCGGTATGATGGGGCTGAAAAACGCCGGCGTTATCGTCGCCAACAAAGACACGCTGGTATCTATCGGCAACCTGACGTCCCACAGCGTACTGCTCGGCATTCTGGGCTTCTTTATCATCGCGATTCTGGCGTCACGTAATATTCATGCGGCGGTGCTGATCTCTATCATCGTGACCACGCTGCTGGGTTGGATGCTGGGTGATGTCCATTACAGCGGGATCGTCTCCGCGCCGCCGAGCGTGATGTCGGTTATCGGGCATGTTGACCTGGCCGGTTCGTTTAACATTGGCCTTGCGGGCGTGATTTTCTCGTTCATGCTGGTGAACCTGTTTGACTCCTCCGGTACCCTGATTGGCGTGACGGATAAAGCCGGTCTGGCAGACGCGAAGGGCAAGTTCCCACGCATGAAGCAGGCGCTGTTTGTCGATAGCGTGTCGTCTGTTACCGGCGCGTTTATCGGTACCTCTTCCGTTACCGCCTATATTGAGTCTTCTTCCGGGGTTTCTGTTGGTGGGCGTACCGGCCTGACCGCGGTCGTTGTCGGTCTGTTGTTCCTGCTGGTTATCTTCCTGTCGCCGTTGGCGGGAATGGTGCCGGGATATGCCGCCGCAGGTGCGCTGATTTACGTTGGCGTCCTGATGACATCAAGCCTGTCGCGCGTGAAGTGGGATGACCTGACTGAAGCGGTTCCAGCGTTTATTACCGCCGTGATGATGCCGTTTAGCTTCTCGATCACCGAAGGTATTGCGCTGGGCTTTATCTCTTACTGCGTGATGAAAATCGGTACCGGACGTTTCCGCGATCTCAGCCCGTGCGTCATCGTTGTCGCGCTGCTGTTTGTACTGAAGATTGTGTTTATCGACGCGCACTAAAATATCGGTCTGGACAACTGCCCGCCAGGCATCGTTGCTGGCGGGTTTTTTCTTTAGGCTTTTACACGTTGAATATAGTCGCCAAATGCGGTCAGCTGACCGGTCAGATGGTCCAGCGTGCTTTGGTCGATCACTTCGCCGGTCTGCGGGTCCACTTTGTTCTGAATCACGCCGCCCATAAATTCCGGCTTGTTCATTACCATCGCGTCGAGGAACACCAGGATTTGACGCAGATGATATTGGCAGCGCGCGCCGCCGATGGCGCCCATGGAGCTGGTCTGGATCAGCACCGGTTTGCCGGATAATGGTTGATCGGGCAGGCGGGACAGCCAGTCGATGGCATTTTTCAGCCCGCCAGGAACAGAATAGTTGTATTCCGGTGTGACGATAACGACGCCGTCAGCCTTCCTGATTTGTTCCGCCAGCGCTTCTACACTTGCCGGAAAACCCTCTTCCTGCTGGAGGTCGGCATCGTACAGAGGAATATCCCCAATCGACGGTAATGCATTCACTTCCATCCCCGCGGGGGCAATTTTTGGCAGCGTACGGGCAACCATTCCATTAAACGAACCCTTGCGCAGGCTCCCCAGTAACGTAACAACATTCAATGTTTCAGACATGGTTACTCCTGTTTCATCATGAAGGTTAAATCAAAGCGTATGGCTCTTTGCTGCGCATAATTGCGAGAACCGGATCAGGCGACCCGTTGGCTCATTGGCGCGTGTCTGGATATCAGGCAAGCTTTTCCAGTCCTGTTTACCATCAAACTCCCAAACGTTGAGTTTTTCAATGGTTGGCGTGACCGCGACCGACCACACCAGCACATCTTCGGCATCGCAAATGGCTTCTATCTGCGTAACGTGAGCACATCTCAGACGGCCCGCACCCGGTAACAGCTGGAGTTCACGTGGATCGTCATTGCACACGTCGCCAGTGAGCTTGAGAACGCTCTGGCGTAACGTTATGAGCTGCGCACGCGCTTCATTGGGGTCGTTTTGATTATTGATCCACAGGTTTTCGTTACTGGAAAAGCGGTAGGAATCTGTGGCATTCGGGGTATGGAACCCGCGAGTCGCTCGCTGAAGCTCCATATCCAGACCGCATGAACCTTCTGTGGTAAGCGCGACGCCGACAATATTCCCAGCATAGGAAATCGAAAAGCCAGGCAGGTTTTTATCGCGAAAAACGGGCTTACCTTTCGCCTCGGTAACAATCTCGGGCAATGTGCTGGTGCCGTAAAGCATAAACATCAGTTCAGCGAGAAGACTTCGGGAGGCCAGAAAGCGTGTTCGGCGGTGAGTGGGTAGATTTCTTACTTCAAAATGACATGGAGTAGGGAGACGAACTGAAACCAGGTGTCCCTCCGTAAGAATCCCTCTGGCAAAATGTGTCGCCATTTTTCGCTCCGTGATTAATGGTCCGTGATTATTATCAGAGTAACATTTACGCGGCTTCCAGGCAGGCTTTACTGCCCAAAAAGTAAACGGAATCGGGATACATTACGCGACATTTACATTTCCAGCGCCAGGGAGGTTAATAAAACAACAATATAGCAAAGGATCTTCATGACATCTCGCGATAGAGTGCCTTGATCGTCTCTTTCAGCCATACGATCTTAGGATTGTGGCTGTTGCGTTTATGCCAAAGTAGGGTGAACGGGACGCGCATTTTTTCCAGTTGCGCTGCATCAAAAGGCATTGGACGTGCCACGAGCGGAAGCTGGTGGAGTTGATTGTAACGCTGACAATAGACCGGGGCGGTGGCTATCAATGCGTGATCGGGCTGCGCGGCCATAAACAGCGACTGCTCAAAGCCTGGCAGACACAATGCGATGTTACGCGCACGCCCCATCTCCTGAAGCACATCGTCCAGCGCCCAGGTGTCGCTCTGCTCCCAGCTAATGCTGATATGGGGATAGCGCAGGAATGTTTCCAGATTCCACTCTTCCTGCAATGCCGGGTGGTCTTCACGCAACCAGACGCAGGGGAGATCGGAAAACAGGACCTCGTGGTCGATCGATAACGGTAGCAGACTCAGCAATTCACGCGAGCGCGGGTGACTTTCACGTCCGGTAAAGCCGATATCCACCTCGCCACGGATAATGGCATCCAGCGAATCGTAATCCCAGTTGCGCACTTTGATCGTTGCCTGTGGATAACGGTGGTAGATCTGTTGGGAGAGTGCGTTAAACATGATCATCACCAGCGGCGTTTCAGCCACTAAATCAAACTTCAGCCCACGTGGTGCTTCATGGTGTGGCTTATCGAGCAATTGATTGCCCATCTGCATCCACTCCGCCAGGCTCTGTTCCATGTTGAGCATCAGCGGCGTTGGCGTTAGCCCCAGCGGGGTGTTAACAAACAGTGGATCGTCAAACCAGGCTCTCAGCTTCGACAGCGATTTGCTGACCGCCGACGGCGTGACGTTCATCCGTTTGGCGGTTTTAGTGACGCTGCGTTCCTGCATCAGGAGCTGCAGGCAGAGCAGTAAATTAAGATCGAGACTGCTGAGGGATTTCTTCATGAGTTGGTGTGGGCCGGTTTGGTGCAACAGTGATAATCAGCATGATACTCACTATGCTACAGCCAATCAGAATCCCGATCAGCATATTCAGTGCGTCGAGACCGAGGATGGCAGCCAACCAAATCCATAGAGATGAACCGCAAACCTGGGCAATGCCTAATGCCGAGCTGGCGACGCCAGCGCGCAGCGAGAACGGCCCCAGCGCCTGGCTCATGGCAACGCCGAAACCGACCGAGAATCCGGCGCAGATTAAGGTTAACCCGAACAACGTTACCGCGTGCGTACTGGCAAGGATTAACACGATGCCCGCAGCCAGGAACAAGACCTGTGAAGTCAGCATCAGGATGCGGGGTTTAAAAATACTCAGTGCGAATGGCGTAGAGAAAGAGACCGCCATACTGATGCCTGCGGTCATGGCCATGGTAGTGGCGTACTCGCCGCGGTCGAAGCCCAACACTTCCATCAGCAGCACCGGAGACGTATTCACGAAGGTCAGGATCACCGACACGCTGAGGGTGGTAATGGCCAGACGGCTTAAGAAAAAACGGTTTACCAGCGACTCTGCGCGATGATCGCTCTGCGTAGAGGTCGAGAGCGTCGCTGGGCGCGATTCTCGCAGGATAAACACCGACAGCAGGCAAACGACCACGCCCATGCCCATCATCGTGTAGAACAGGCTCTGCCACGGGTATTTGAGCATAATCAGGTGCCCCATCACCGGCGCCAGCACCGGTACGATACAGGTGATACCGTTCAACAGCGACAGTACCTTCGCCCGGCGGCGATCGTCGAGCGTATCGCGCAGGATGGCGAAAGCCACCACGTAGCAACAGCCGGCGCCTACGCCCTGAATAAAGCGGCCTGCGAGAAACGGGGTGCCGCTTTCGGCGAACGAACACAGCGAGGAGGCGACAATAAAAATGAGGGCACCGACAATGGCGACCGGTTTACGACCCGACTGGTCAGCAATTTTTCCGGCGAACAACATTGCTGTCGCCATCCCTGCCAGGTAGACCGAAAACGCGATATGCAACTGCGCCTCGCTGGCCTGTAAATCGGCAGCAATACGGGGCAATCCCACCAGATACATATCAATACCGGCGGGATAGAGGAGAACCAGGGCAAAACTGCAGATTAGAAAGCGTGTCATAGCGACCTCATGAGGAAAGTGGCGCTAAGAATACGGGGAGAGGGTTGCCTGTGCGAGTTGCCATTTGGACAACAGTGATTTCCGCATGGGAAATTGTTGTTGCCGGATGGCGGTGTAAACGCCTTATCCGGCCTACGGGGCCTGTAGTCCCGGTAAGCATCGCGCCACCGGGCAATACAACATTATTTGCCAATACAGAAGCTGGAGAAAATCCGTCCCAGCAGATCGTCGGAGGTAAATTCCCCGGTGATCTCACTGAGGTTCTGCTGCGCCAGGCGTAGCTCCTCAGCCAGCAATTCTCCGGCCCATGCTCCGAGCAGTTGGGCTTTGCCCTGCTCAAGATGCTCCGCCGCTTCTGCCAGCGCCTGCAGGTGACGGCGACGCGCCAGGAAGCCACCTTCCATATTGGTTTCAAAGCCCATGCTCTGTTTGAGATGGTTACGCAGTACGTCAACACCTTCACCGGTACGTGCGGAGAGACGAACCAGTGAGTGGCCATTTACTTCGCTAAGGCCCAGCGTCTCACCGGTAATATCCGCTTTGTTACGTACCACGGTAATTGGCAGTTTGGCTGGCAGACGGGCAATAAAGTCTGGCCAGATGTCAGCCGGGTCCACGGCGTCGGTGGTGGTGCCATCCACCATAAACAGCACACGGTCGGCTTGTTCGATTTCCTGCCAGGCACGTTCGATACCAATGCGTTCAACTTCATCGCTGGCATCGCGCAAACCGGCAGTATCGATGATGTGCAGCGGCATACCGTCGATATGAATATGCTCACGCAGCACGTCGCGAGTCGTCCCCGCAATATCGGTCACAATAGCCGCCTCACGGCCAGCCAGCGCGTTCAGCAGGCTCGATTTCCCGGCGTTAGGGCGACCGGCAATGACTACCTTCATCCCTTCGCGCAGCAGGCTGCCCTGACGCGCTTCGGCACGAACGGCATCAAGATCGCTGATAACGCTATTGAGCTGGGCTTCAATCTTGCCGTCAGACAGGAAGTCGATTTCTTCATCCGGGAAATCAATCGCCGCTTCGACATAGATGCGCAGGTGAGTGAGCGCTTCCACAAGATGATTTACCCGTGTGGAAAATGCGCCCTGCAACGAATTCAGCGCCGAGCGAGCGGCTTGCTCCGAGCTGGCATCGATCAGGTCGGCAATCGCCTCTGCCTGGGCTAAATCGAGCTTATCATTGAGAAAAGCTCGCTCGGAGAATTCACCCGGTCTGGCAATGCGCAGCCCGGGAATGGTCAGAATACGTTTGAGCAGCAGGTCAAGAATCACCGGACCTCCGTGGCCCTGAAGCTCTAAAACGTCTTCGCCGGTAAAGGAGTTCGGGCCGGGGAACCACAGGGCAATCCCCTGATCCAGCGTGCTGCCATCCGCGTCTTTAAACGGCAGATAATCGGCGTAACGCGGTTTGGGTAGTTTCCCCAGTACGGTTTCTGCGACCTCACGCGCCTTCAGGCCGGAGATACGCAGGATACCCACGCCACCACGTCCCGGTGGGGTGGCCTGAGCGACGATGGTGTCGTTATGGCTCATGGTTTGTCTCTTCTTAATGCAATAAAAAAGGCGGTCTAATGACCGCCCTTTACTTTATGTTCCGTTTGCCGGATGGCGGCTTCGCCTAATCCGGCCTACACCGAATCAGGAGTTTTTCTTCTCGCGGCTATGCAGGCCACGCTTCTCCAGACCACGGTAAATCAGCTGCTGCTGAATAATGGTTACCAGGTTGCTGACGATATAGTACAGCACCAGACCTGACGGGAACCACAGGAAGAACACGGTGAAGATGACCGGCATAAAGGTCATGATCTTCTGCTGCATCGGGTCGGTTACGGTGGTCGGAGACATCTTCTGAATGAAGAACATCGTCACGCCCATCAGGATCGGCAGGATGTAGTACGGGTCCTGTGCGGACAGGTCATGGATCCACAGCGCGAACGGCGCATGACGCAGCTCAATGGAGCCCATCAGCATGTAGTACAACGCCAGGAAGATTGGCATCTGGATGATCAGCGGGAAGCAGCCGCCCAGCGGGTTAACCTTCTCAGCTTTGTACAGGGCCATCATTTCCTGGCTCTGACGCTGTTTGTCATCACCCAGACGCTCACGCATTGCCTGAATCTTCGGCTGCAGCATACGCATCTTCGCCATGGAGGTGTACTGCGCTTTGGTCAGCGGGTACATGATGCCACGAACGATAAAGGTGATAACGATGATGGAGAAGCCCCAGTTACCCAGGAAGCTATGGATCCATTTCAGCAGTTTGAACAGCGGCTGAGAGATGAACCACAACCAGCCGTAATCCACGGTCAGATCCAGGTGCGGTGCAACGGCCGCCATTTTATCCTGAATTTCCGGGCCGACCCACAGGGTGCTGGTCATCGCGCCAGTCTGACCAGGCTGTACCAATACCGGCTGTGATTTATAGCCGATAGCGGCAATGCCGTTACCCAGGTTAGCGGTATAGAAGTTGTTGGTGCCGTCGTTACGCGGAACCCATGCCGTGGCGAAATACTGTTGCAGCATTGCAACCCAACCGTCTTTAGCATTGACGTTCAGGTTTTCGTTGTCAGCAATGGTGTCGAATTTGTATTTCTCATACTTCTCATCTGGCGTGGAGTACGCCGCGCCGCGGAAGGTGTGCAGCGCAAAGTTGCTGCTTCCGGTATCGCGATGAGATGGCAGATTGATGGATTGCTTCAGCTGACCAAAGGTGGAGACTTCCAGCGGTTTTTCGCCGGCGTTCTGCACGCTGTAGTTAACGTTGACAGCATATTCACCACGCTTGAGTACAAACGTTTTAGTGAATGTGTTACCCGCTGCGTCAGTATAGGTCATCGGGATCTGCAGTTCGTTCTGACCGTCAGCCAGTACAAATGCGTCTTTTTCGACGTTGTACAGCGGACGCGGGCCGTTAGCCGGGTTATCCGGGCCGTCACGACCTGTCAGGCCACTTTGTGCCTGGTAGATGAACTGTGGCGTGGTTTCCAGTAACTGGAACGGTTCGGTAGAACCCAGTTCTTTCGGGTAAGCTGGCAGTGAAGCCTGTTCCACATCACCACCACGGGTGTTGATGGTCAGATCAAGCACGTCAGTTTTAACCGTAATCAGTTTCCCCTGGCCACTGGCCGGTACGCCCTGGTCTGCGGCGCTACCCGCTGCGGTGGTCGTTGTCTGCGTGGTCTGTTGGGCCTGAGGTTGCGGATTTTTATCCTGCTCCCAGGCTTGCCAGATCATGAAAGACACGAACAGCAAAGCGATGACTAAAAGATTGCGTTGCGAATCCATCGTTAGTGTTCTCTGGTATCAAATGGTCCGGGCGGGACGGGATCGTCACCACCAGGGTGTAAAGGGTGGCATTTTAATACGCGTTTCACCGTCAACCAACTGCCTTTTATCACTCCAAACCTGCGCAATGCCTCAATTCCGTAGCTCGAACAGGTTGGAGTGAAACGGCAATGCGGCCCAAGCAGCGGACTGATCAGGCGTTGATAGACCCGAATGAGGGCTATCAGGACCCGCGAGCCAGGCGACAATGGCGACGCCATAATTTTTCCAACGCTTCCGAGAGAGCACGGTTATCGAGGTCAGCAACCCCTTTTTTCGCCACCACCACGAAATCCATTGCTGGAAGCTCGTGCTGACGTAAACGGAAGCTTTCACGCGTCAGACGTTTAATCCGATTACGTTCATGCGCACGTTTAACATTTTTCTTGGCGACGGTAAGACCGATACGGGGATGCCCCAGCGAATTCAGGCGGCCGAGGATGGTGATTTGCGGCGTGCCAGCCCGTTGTGGCTGCTGGAAGACGAATGTGAAATGAGTGGGAGTTAACAAACGTAACTCCCTGGGAAATGCGAGCTTAACCACTCAGGGGCTAGCTTTTATTACTTAGAAACGGTCAGACGAGAACGGCCTTTAGCACGACGACGTGCCAGAACCTGACGACCATTTTTATTTGCCATACGAGCACGGAAGCCGTGAGAACGGTTGCGCTTCAGTACAGACGGTTGAAAAGTGCGTTTCATGGCGATTTCTACCTAAACTTGAATAAATTCACTGACTTTTGCGTATACCCGAACGAATTTCGAACGACTTACGCCACAGTGTGGGTGATTAAAGAGGCCGGATTGTAATAATTGTACACTCCGGAGTCAATTCTCTTTCCTTATATCCCGTTTTTTTTCACGTGGTTTTGTGTAAAAAACAGGCAGCGTTGACGCCGTAAGGCGACCGTTACTCGCTGGGGGTAAGAATTATACGGGCTGGTGGATAAAGCGCAAGGATCGCACGGGATCTTTATTAGATCGTTTAAGCAGTAAAGCATCTTTACTCATTAATTTTTTCAATATGCGCGCGAAAACCTGCAGCACTTCTCCAGGATCGTTTACACTTAGCCGATTCTGGATCATCCTGTGGATAAATCGGGAAGAATCTGTGAGAAACAGAAGATCTCTTTCTCAGTTTACGCTATGATCCGCGGTCCCGATCGTTTCAATGGATCCTGATCGGGTAAAAATTGCAGATAGCAATTCGCACGTCACCCTTTGCATAGGGTCTTGTCGATGTGCGTCAACAATCATGAATGTTTCAGCCTTTGTCATTTATCGACTTTTGTTCGAGTGGAGTCCGCCGTGTCACTTTCGCTTTGGCAGCAGTGTCTTGCCCGATTGCAGGATGAGTTACCAGCCACAGAATTCAGTATGTGGATACGCCCGTTGCAGGCGGAACTGAGCGATAACACGCTGGCTTTGTATGCGCCAAACCGTTTCGTGCTCGATTGGGTAAGGGATAAATACCTTAATAATATTAATGGATTACTCAATAATTTTTGCGGAGCGGATGCCCCACAGCTGCGTTTTGAGGTTGGCACTAAACCCGTTACGCAAACGCTGAAAACGCCGGTCAACAACGTTGTGGCGCCCGCCCACGTGGCTCAGCAAGTGCAACCGCAACGTACCGTACCGGCAGCGCGCCCTGGCTGGGATAACGTCCCGGCTCCGGCTGAACCTACCTATCGCTCTAACGTCAACGTCAAACATACGTTTGATAACTTCGTTGAAGGTAAATCTAACCAACTGGCGCGCGCGGCGGCACGTCAGGTGGCGGACAATCCAGGCGGCGCCTACAATCCGTTATTCCTTTATGGCGGTACGGGTCTGGGTAAAACCCACCTGCTGCACGCTGTCGGTAACGGCATTATGGCGCGTAAGCCGAACGCAAAAGTGGTGTATATGCACTCCGAGCGTTTTGTGCAGGACATGGTTAAAGCCCTGCAAAACAATGCGATCGAAGAGTTTAAACGCTATTACCGTTCCGTTGATGCGCTGCTGATTGACGATATTCAATTCTTTGCTAATAAAGAACGTTCACAGGAAGAATTTTTCCACACCTTTAATGCCCTGCTGGAAGGTAATCAGCAGATCATCCTGACCTCGGATCGCTATCCGAAGGAGATCAACGGCGTTGAAGATCGTCTGAAATCTCGCTTCGGCTGGGGACTGACTGTCGCGATCGAGCCGCCTGAGCTGGAAACACGCGTCGCGATCCTGATGAAAAAGGCTGACGAAAACGACATTCGTCTGCCGGGTGAAGTGGCGTTCTTTATCGCCAAGCGTCTACGCTCTAACGTGCGTGAACTGGAAGGCGCACTGAACCGCGTGATCGCTAACGCCAATTTTACCGGCCGGGCAATTACTATCGATTTCGTGCGTGAAGCGCTGCGCGATTTGCTGGCTTTGCAGGAAAAGCTGGTCACCATCGACAATATTCAAAAGACGGTGGCAGAGTATTACAAAATCAAAATTGCGGATCTGCTTTCTAAGCGTCGATCTCGTTCGGTAGCACGTCCGCGTCAGATGGCGATGGCGCTGGCAAAAGAGCTCACTAACCACAGTCTGCCGGAAATTGGCGATGCGTTTGGTGGGCGCGATCATACTACCGTGCTTCATGCCTGCCGTAAGATTGAGCAGTTGCGTGAAGAAAGCCATGATATTAAAGAAGATTTCTCCAATTTAATCAGAACATTATCTTCGTGACGCTATGAAATTTACCGTTGAACGTGAACATTTATTAAAACCGCTTCAGCAGGTCAGCGGCCCGCTGGGTGGACGTCCTACACTGCCGATCCTCGGAAACCTGCTGCTGCAGGTTGCTGACGGTGCGCTTTCTCTGACCGGTACCGATCTCGAAATGGAGATGGTGGCGCGCGTGGCGCTGATCCAGCCGCATGAACCTGGTGCGACCACCGTTCCGGCGCGTAAATTCTTCGATATTTGCCGCGGGTTGCCGGAAGGCGCAGAAATTGCCGTTCAACTGGAAGGCGACCGTATGCTGGTGCGTTCTGGCCGCAGCCGTTTCTCGCTGTCCACGCTGCCTGCCGCCGACTTCCCGAATCTGGACGACTGGCAGAGCGAAGTCGAATTCACGCTACCGCAGGCGACGATGAAGCGTCTGATTGAAGCCACGCAGTTTTCAATGGCGCATCAGGACGTGCGTTACTATTTAAACGGCATGCTGTTTGAAACCGAAGGGGAAGAGCTGCGTACCGTGGCGACCGACGGTCACCGCCTGGCGGTCTGTTCAATGCCTGTCGGTCAGCCGTTGCCCAGCCATTCGGTGATCGTACCGCGTAAAGGCGTGATTGAACTGATGCGTATGCTCGACGGCGGCGATAACCCGCTGCGCGTGCAGATTGGCAGCAACAACATTCGTGCGCACGTGGGTGATTTCATCTTTACCTCCAAGCTGGTTGACGGTCGTTTCCCGGATTATCGCCGCGTACTGCCGAAGAATCCGGACAAACATCTGGAAGCAGGTTGCGATATCCTCAAACAGGCGTTTGCTCGTGCGGCGATCCTCTCTAACGAGAAATTCCGCGGCGTGCGTCTGTATGTCAGTGAAAACCAGCTGAAAATCACCGCTAATAACCCGGAGCAGGAAGAAGCCGAAGAAATTCTGGATGTCTCCTATCCTGGTACAGAACTGGAAATCGGCTTTAACGTTAGCTACGTACTGGACGTTCTGAACGCGCTGAAGTGCGAGAACGTGCGTATTCTGCTGACCGATTCCGTCTCCAGCGTACAAATTGAAGATGCAGCCAGCCAGAGCGCGGCTTACGTTGTTATGCCAATGAGACTGTAATGTCGCTGACCCGCCTGTTGATCCGCGATTTTCGTAATATCGAAAATGCGGATCTCGCTTTATCTCCCGGCTTTAACTTTCTGGTAGGCGCTAACGGCAGCGGCAAGACCAGCGTGCTGGAAGCTATCTATACGCTCGGCCACGGTCGGGCGTTTCGCAGTTTGCAGATTGGCCGCGTGATTCGCCACGAGCAGGAGTCGTTTGTTTTACACGGGCGTTTGCAGGGTGAAGAACGTGAGACGTCGATTGGCCTGACGAAAGACAAACTGGGTGACAGCAAAGTGCGCATTGACGGCACTGACGGGCACAAGGTCGCGGAACTGGCGCACCTGATGCCGATGCAGCTGATCACGCCCGAGGGGTTTACTTTACTCAATGGCGGCCCCAAATACAGAAGAGCATTCCTTGACTGGGGATGCTTTCACAATGAAGCCGGATTTTTCACCGCCTGGAGTAACCTGAAGCGACTGCTCAAGCAGCGCAATGCAGCGCTGCGCCAGGTAAGTCGTTATGAACAACTCCGCCCGTGGGATAAAGAACTGATCCCACTGGCGGAACAAATCAGCACCTGGCGCGCGGAGTACAGCGCCGGTATCGCGCAGGATATGGCGGATACCTGCCAGCAGTTTCTTCCCGAGTTTTCTCTCTCCTTCTCTTTCCAGCGCGGCTGGGAGAAAGAGACAGATTACGCCGAAGTGCTGGAACGTAGTTTTGAACGCGATCGCATGTTGACCTACACCGCGCACGGTCCGCATAAGGCGGATTTCCGCATTCGCGCCGACGGTGCGCCCGTGGAAGATACGTTGTCGCGTGGGCAGCTAAAGCTGCTGATGTGCGCCTTACGTCTGGCGCAAGGGGAGTTCCTGACCCGTGAAAGCGGGCGGCGCTGCCTGTACCTGATAGATGATTTTGCCTCTGAACTGGATGACGCGCGTCGCGGACTGCTGGCCAGCCGCTTAAAAGCCACGCAATCTCAGGTCTTTGTCAGCGCAATCAGCGCTGAACACGTTATAGACATGTCCGATGAAAATTCGAAGATGTTTACCGTGGAAAAGGGTAAAATAACGGATTAACCCAAGATAAAATGAGCGAGAAACGTTGATGTCGAATTCTTATGACTCCTCCAGTATCAAAGTCCTGAAAGGACTGGATGCGGTGCGTAAGCGCCCGGGTATGTATATCGGCGACACGGATGACGGCACCGGTCTGCACCACATGGTATTCGAGGTGGTAGATAACGCTATCGACGAAGCGCTCGCGGGTCACTGTAAAGATATCGTGGTAACGATTCACGCTGACAACTCCGTGTCCGTTACCGATGATGGCCGTGGTATCCCAACCGGTATTCACCCGGAAGAGGGCGTTTCGGCAGCGGAAGTTATCATGACCGTTTTGCACGCAGGCGGTAAATTCGATGATAACTCCTATAAAGTTTCCGGCGGTCTGCACGGTGTGGGTGTTTCCGTCGTTAACGCCCTGTCACAGAAGCTGGAACTGGTGATTCGTCGTGAAGGCAAAGTGCATCAGCAAACTTACGTGCACGGTGTGCCGCAGGCGCCGCTGGCAGTAACTGGCGAAACAGAAATGACGGGGACTCAGGTCCGTTTCTGGCCAAGCCACGAAACCTTTACCAACGTCGTTGAATTCGAATACGACATTCTGGCGAAGCGTCTGCGTGAGCTGTCATTCCTGAACTCTGGCGTCTCTATTCGTCTGCGCGACAAGCGCGACGGCAAAGAAGACCATTTCCACTACGAAGGTGGCATCAAGGCGTTTGTTGAATACCTCAACAAAAACAAAACGCCGATCCACCCGAATATCTTCTACTTCTCCACCGAAAAAGACGGTATCGGCGTTGAAGTTGCGCTGCAGTGGAACGATGGTTTCCAGGAAAACATCTACTGCTTCACCAACAACATTCCGCAGCGTGATGGCGGTACTCACCTTGCAGGCTTCCGTGCGGCGATGACCCGTACCCTGAACGCCTACATGGACAAAGAAGGCTACAGCAAAAAAGCGAAAGTCAGCGCCACCGGTGACGATGCCCGTGAAGGCCTGATTGCCGTTGTTTCCGTGAAGGTACCGGATCCGAAATTCTCCTCCCAGACCAAAGACAAGCTGGTCTCTTCTGAGGTGAAATCGGCGGTAGAACAGCAGATGAACGAACTGCTGAGCGAATACCTGCTGGAAAACCCGTCTGACGCGAAAATCGTCGTCGGCAAAATTATTGATGCGGCGCGTGCTCGTGAAGCGGCACGTCGTGCGCGTGAAATGACCCGCCGTAAAGGTGCGCTGGACTTAGCGGGTCTGCCGGGCAAACTGGCGGACTGTCAGGAACGCGACCCGGCTCACTCTGAACTGTACCTGGTGGAAGGGGACTCAGCGGGCGGCTCTGCGAAGCAGGGACGTAACCGTAAAAACCAGGCGATTCTGCCGCTGAAGGGTAAAATTCTTAACGTTGAGAAGGCGCGCTTCGACAAGATGCTCTCTTCTCAGGAAGTGGCGACGCTGATCACCGCACTGGGCTGTGGCATCGGTCGTGACGAGTACAACCCGGACAAACTGCGTTATCACAGCATCATCATCATGACTGATGCGGACGTCGATGGCTCGCACATCCGTACGCTGCTGTTGACCTTCTTCTATCGTCAGATGCCGGAAATCGTTGAGCGCGGCCACGTCTACATTGCGCAGCCGCCGCTGTACAAAGTGAAGAAAGGCAAGCAGGAACAGTACATCAAAGACGATGAAGCGATGGATCAGTACCAGATCTCTATCGCCCTTGATGGTGCCACGCTGCACACCAATGCCCACGCGCCGGCGCTGGCGGGTGATGCGCTGGAAAAACTGGTTTCTGAATACAACGCCACGCAGAAAATGATTGGCCGTATGGAACGCCGTTTCCCGAAAGCGCTGTTGAAAGAACTGGTTTATCAACCGACGCTGGCTGAAGCCGATCTCACTGATGAAGCGAAAGTCACTGCCTGGGTTTCCCAACTGGTTAACGTGCTGAATGAAAACGAAATGCACGGCAGCACCTGGAACAGCTTTGTGCGTAAAGACGCTGAACTGAACCTGTTCGAGCCGGTGATCCGCGTGCGTACCCACGGTGTTGATACCGACTATCCGCTGGATCACGAGTTTGTGACCGGCGGCGAATACCGTCGTATCTGCACGCTGGGTGAGAAACTACGTGGCCTGATCGAAGACGATGCGTTTATCGAACGTGGCGAGCGTCGTCAGCCGGTTGCCAGCTTCGAGCAGGCGCTGGACTGGCTGGTGAAAGAGTCCCGTCGTGGCCTCGCGATTCAGCGCTATAAAGGTCTGGGCGAGATGAACCCGGAACAGCTGTGGGAAACTACCATGGACCCGGAAAGCCGCCGTATGCTGCGCGTTACCGTGAAGGATGCGATTGCCGCTGACCAGTTGTTCACCACGCTGATGGGTGATGCTGTTGAACCGCGTCGTGCATTTATCGAAGAAAACGCCCTGAAAGCGGCGAATATCGATATCTAACATGTACCTCAGGCCTGCTCCTGTAGGCCTGATAAGCGAAGCGCCATCAGGCAGTTCGTCTGCGTTTGCCGGATGGCGGCTCAGGCCCTATCCGCCCTACCATCGATTGTCAAAAGGGGAATCCCGATTCCCCTTTCCATCCCCCTTTTCGTAGCTGTTTTTTGAGCGGAATCGCGTTAGCATGAGGATGGACTCATTTAATCCGGGGAACTCATGGCTATCAAACTTATTGCTATCGACATGGATGGCACACTTCTGCTGCCCGATCACACCATTTCACCAGCGGTCAAAACGGCGATTGCCGCGGCACGCGCGCGAGGTGTGAATGTGGTGCTGACCACGGGGCGCCCGTATGCTGGCGTCCACAGCTATCTGAAAGAACTGCATATGGAACAACCCGGTGACTACTGCATTACCTACAACGGTGCGCTGGTGCAGAAAGCCGGAGATGGAAGCACCGTCGCGCAAACCGCGCTGAGCTATGATGATTACCGCTTCCTGGAACAACTCTCCAGGACGGTCGGTTCGCATTTCCACGCACTCGATCGCAATACTCTGTATACCGCCAACCGTGATATCAGTTACTACACGGTGCATGAGTCTTTTGTCGCGACCATCCCGCTGGTGTTCTGTGAAGCAGAGAAAATGGACCCGGCGACCCAGTTCCTGAAAGTGATGATGATTGATGAACCAGAAATCCTCGATCAAGCCATCTCGCGTATTCCAGCAGAGGTAAAAGAGAAGTACACCGTACTGAAAAGTGCGCCGTATTTCCTCGAAATTCTGGATAAACGCGTTAATAAAGGCACTGGCGTGAAATCGCTGGCCGATGCGTTAGGAATTAAAGCCGAAGAGGTGATGGCGATTGGCGATCAGGAAAATGATATCGCGATGATCGAATACGCAGGCGTAGGCGTTGCAATGGATAATGCTATTTCGTCGGTGAAAGAAGTGGCTAACTTCGTGACGAAATCCAATCTTGAAGACGGCGTAGCCTGGGCGATTGAGAAATACGTTCTCTCCTGATACACGTATGCCTGGCTTCGGCCAGGCATAAAACATTAAGAATGTTATAAAAATCATGTTTGTATTATCAGATGTGAAATCGCACATTAATCCCCCCACTTAGCACGTAACTTCTATACTCTCCCCCCTTCTTTTATATTCGGGCGATTCCTGCCTGCAACTATGTTTCCTTATGACTAACACACGCATCCGCCTGGTGTTGATGACGTCTTCCTGTTTGGCTTTTCAGGCCTGGGCTGCGACGGATTCTGGCTCAACATTGACACCGCTGTATGACTATCAGGACTATGGTCAGGCTACTTCTTTGCCGACAAAACCCGCGGCTAAACCAACCACAAGCCACTCTGTTTTGCCGTTTTTAGGTGAGGAGGCACGTAAACGAGGCTACGACCTGCCTGAGCCGTTTGGCGTGAATATTAACTACATGAATATCAGGCAAAACATTAATGTAGACAGCATCAATTTCAACGGTCTTTCCCTGCGCGGTCACTCGTTGGATAACGCGTTTAAAATCAACGTCGGCAACACCCGGGAGAGAAGTAAAACCGAAACCTTAAAACTGGATGCCTGGCTGCTGCCCTTTATGAACGTCTATGGTCTGATTGGCTATACCGACGGACACTCTGTTTCGCAGATAGGTGTAGGAATCAAAGGACCACGTAAATACCGTACACCAGCCAATTTGCAGAATCTGGCATTTCAGCTCGACTTTAAAGGCACAACCTACGGTGTAGGAACGACTCTGGTTGGTGGAGTGGGCAACTGGTTTACGGCTTTTGATGCCAACTATACGCAAACACAGTTCGATATCCTTGATGGCAGTATTAATGCCTTTACCATCTCTCCGCGTGTAGGTTATCGCTTTACCACTCCCGGCATGGAGACCCTGCACATGCCATCCGGTAAGTTAAATCTGTGGGTGGGCAGCATGTATCAGGATGTGCAGCAAGAATTTAGCGGCAGCCTGAACGATCTCACGATGCCTTCTGCGGCGCTGCAAAAAATGGTGGATATTGCGAACAAGGATAGCAATGGTCGCTTCGATGTTAAACAACACCTGCAATCCCCCTGGAACGTGCTGGTAGGCGCGCAATATGAGTTGACCCGCAACGTTAATATCACCACCGAAATTGGCTTCGCCGACCGTAATAGCTTCTTTGCTGCGGGAGAGTATCGTTTTTGACGCGCATCGGCCTGCTTCTGTTTTTCTGCCTGTTTGCCGGATACGTTCAGTCGGCGCTGCCGACCCGCAATGAGATTGACGGCTGGCTGAATAAACTGGGCGCCAGCGATAACTTTAACGCTACTAAAGGTATCGACTGGGGAGTGATGCCTGGGCCGTTTTATACCCCGGAACTGGGGCTGGGGATCGGGACGGCGGTAGTGGGGATGTATCGACCCGATCCGAACGATACGGTGAGTCAAAACTCGACGCTGACGTTGAGCGGCTACTTTAGCTCAACGGGGGCCTTTGGCATCACGATGCAAAATTATGCTTTTTTCGCCGACGATCGCTGGCGTTTCTTTCTTAATGGCGCATTAACAGATACCCCAACCTACTACTGGGGGCAGGGTTTTAGCGCCGGAGATAAAGATAGCCAAAAACAGCAATATACCGCTCAGGTCCTGGATTTGCGTCCAACGCTATACCGGCGGTTAGCGCCTAACATCTATCTGGGGGTCGGCTGGTCGCTGAATACCCAGCATGCTGCGCAAATGGACGACAACGATCCGCCGAAAATTGAAACTACGCCGCAGGGGGCATCGGTTCTCAGTTCCGGGAGTAGCGTGGAACTGAGCTGGGACGATCGTGATTTCGTACCCAATCCGCGTAAAGGGCAGTATGCCGATGTGCGCTACACCCGCTTTACTCCTGAGGTGGGGAGCGATACCCGGTTTGATGAATACCAGTTGCATTACAGCCGTTACCACTCGCTGGACGATAAAAACGTGCTGGCATGGGAGGCGGATGGCACGTTTACCCAGGGAGCAGTGCCATGGAGCATGATGCCGCTGCTCGGTAGCAATCAACGCATGCGCGGTTATTACGAAGGGCGCTATCGGGACAAGAATGTCGTCAGCGGGCAACTTGAGTATCGCCGCAAGCTCGATTGGCGGCACGGCGTGGTCGGTTGGCTGGGTGCAGGGACTATGGGGCCATCATTTAGTGCGCTGGACGACGGACGACTCCTGCCCTCGGCAGGAGTCGGTTATCGCTTTGAATTCAAGCCGCGCGTCAACGTACGCCTGGATTACGGCATCGGCAAAGGCAGCAGCGGTTTCTATTTTCAGGTCGGAGAGGCATTTTGAGCAGGTTGCTGAAAACTATGTCGTTACTGGCATCACTTCTCGCAGGCAGCGCTGGGGCGGCACTACCAGTGGCATTAGATCTGTCTCCGCAGGTAACAACGAGAGCGACCACCGCGTGGCCTGCTATGCCGCCACAGCCACTGCCTAAAGGGTTACGTCCTTGCTGTGCATTTGGCTACAACTTGCATGCGGAATTGCTGGGCATGCCGGTACCGTTTTATCAGCTGGATAACGTGGTCCCGGCGAGCCACCTTGGATTGCATCAGTACAACGATAGCATGCTGGCCGGGCTGGAAAACCTGACCGGTTTAAGCCGTGAAAATAACGGCATTCTCTACACCACGCACGGTGGCTTTATTGATACCGCCCACGTGCGTGATACCGCTGATATGACGGTCTATATCTTTAGTCAGATCCTACCGAAACTGGGGCAGGCTTTTACGCTCGATCTGGATAGCGAACTGGCCCAGCGTCGGTTAGTGTTTAATGCCTTTACACCACCAACCGATCCTGTCGCGCGTTACACGCTGGCAGCCTGGCTGGCCGCTCATCTGGCGTTTCAGGTCGCGGAGTGGCATGAAATTGCGCAATGGTATGGTTTTGAGTCTGTTCCCGGATTTTCTGAAGGTGTTTCTGCTTTTTCGCCAGAGGATCTGTACTCTAATCTGCTTGGTGCCCGCCTGGCGGTGTCGCTGATTCTGGAGGGGCAAACAGTTTCTCAGGGGGTTTACGAGGTGGCGATGGGGACGGCACTTCGCCAGGCTCTTGTCCATCTTGGCGCTCAGTCGCCGGAACTCACCCGTTTCCATTTCGATATGCTGGACGGCCGCTGGTGGAACAGTCGGCGTCGGGTGCCGGAAAAGTATCTGGTGCTGCGGCGTAACTATCAGATGGGGGATAATCGTTTGCCGACACGCGTGCCTGGCGAGCGGGCTGTTCTGCAGCGACTGGCGCTGCCGCACCGCTGGCAGGGCGTTGATCTCAATGCTGTCGGAGAGTTGCAACTGTGGCCGGGTACAGCAATGGAGCAGTTACCGCCACCCATTCGTTACTATACGTTCGAGGACTTCCCCGCTTTGGCTGTGAACGCTCAGCAAGCTGATGCGCTTGCGGCCCGCTAAAGGCTTATGGGATACGCGCTGTGCGTGGTAAAAAGGAGCGGTATTTTTCGTCCGGGACACCACCATGAAACAAATCACCTTTGCAGCGCGTAATCATCAGCTTACCAATATCAACACCTGGACACCGGACAGCCAGTGGCTGGTCTTTGATGTGCGTCCTTCCGGTGCATCGTTTACCGGAGAGACGATTGAACGCGTCAATATTCACACCGGTGAGGTGGCGGTGATTTACCGTGCTACGCAAGGCGCACACGTCGGCGTGGTGACCGTTCATCCAAAAGCTGAAAAATATGTGTTCATTCATGGACCAGAAAACCCTGATGAAACATGGTATTACGATTTTCATCATCGACGTGGTGTGATTGCTACGCAGGCAGAGGTGGGGAATCTGGATGCGATGGATATTACTGCGCCGTATACCCCAGGCGCGCTGCGCGGTGGTAGTCATGTGCATGTTTTTAGCCCAAACGGCGAGTTTGTCAGTTTCACCTATAACGATCACGTGCTACATGAGCGCTCACCGGCGCTGGATTTACGCAATGTCGGCGTTGCTGCGCCGTATGGGCCGGTGAAGGTCTCCGCGCAGCATCCCCGTGAATACAGCGGGAACTCTTGGTGCGTGCTGGTGAGCCAGACGACACCAACGCCAAAACCGGGGAGCGATGAGATTAACCGCGCTTATGAAGAAGGCTGGGTGGGGGATCATACGCTGGCCTTTATCGGCGACACGTTGTCTGTCAGTGGCGAAAAAGTACCGGAACTGTTTATCGTTGATTTGCCACGCCATGAAAGTGGCTGGAAACAGCCTGGCGAGGCACCTCTGGAAGGAACGGAAGCAACAATGCCTGCGCCACCAGCCGGCATCGTTCAGCGCCGTCTGACGTTTACTCATGATCGCGCCTTCCCGGGGCTGGTGAATCAACCGCGGCATTGGGTGCGCAGTAATCCAACGGCAGCCGAAATTGCGTTTCTGATGCGTGATGACAACGGTATCGTGCAGTTATGGTTGATTTCCCCACAGGGAGGAGAACCGCGTCAGCTTACCCGCTGTGACACGGATATTCAGTCAGCATTCAACTGGCATCCGTCGGGAAAATGGTTGGGATTTGTACTGCAGAACAGAATCGCTTGTTGTGATGCGCAGACGGGAGAGATTGAATTTTTAACGACCAGCCATGGCAACCCACCTTCAGCAGATGCGATCGTCTTCTCTCCTGATGGCCGACAGGTTGCATGGATGGAAGACGTCGACGGTTTCCGCCAGCTATGGGTGACAGAAACCAGACGTTAACTTAAGGCGCAGGCATTTGAGCTGGGGGGATAACGGCGTTGGTGGCTTGCGTTCTCTCCTCGCTCTTTTCTACGCGAGATCGAACCGAGTTATCTTTGCGAAAGAGATCCCACGGAAGCAGTACCGTATCCAGAACCGCGGTAAAAGGCATATCCAGAATCGCCAGCGACTTTGTTCCCCAGTTTGTATCACTTTCGCTAATCATTGTGGCGCTGGCGCGCGTGCCAGGATATATCCCTTCTTTCCCTCCGGTATGTGACATCACGCTGGAACAGCCGCTGATAAAAACCATCCCGCTGCACATCATCAGTGTTAACACTATTTTTTTTATCATCATTATTTCATCTGCTAATCATCGTGTTTGCAGGGTGAGTTAAAGCGATCCGTTGCGAAAATAACATCACCATCTTGTCGCACTGTGGCGGCAATCGCGATTTAACGATAACGACTGCTCCCCCCAGTGTATGCAATAGACAACAAACTGCAAAAAAAGTCAGAGGAGTACGCTTGAAAAGTTTGTATTAAGACCCATTTTTAGGGTGTAGACAAATGAAGGGCATGCCTGATGGGTGTCCTGGCTACCTGACCTGTCCAAGATGGAAGGTCCAACATTCTCGCTGATTTCAGGAGCTATTGATTATGCGTAACTTTGATTTATCCCCGCTATACCGTTCTGCTATTGGATTTGATCGTCTGTTTAACCTGCTGGAAAACAACCAGGGCCAAAGCAATGGTGGCTACCCTCCGTACAACGTTGAGCTGGTAGACGAAAACCACTACCGCATTGCGATTGCCGTTGCGGGCTTTGCTGAAAGCGAGCTGGAAATTACCGCCCAGGATAATTTGCTGGTGGTGAAAGGCGCGCATGCGGACGAGCAAAAAGAACGTACTTACCTGTACCAGGGTATTGCCGAACGCAACTTCGAACGCAAGTTCCAGTTAGCGGAGAACATCCACGTTCGCGGCGCAAACCTGGTAAACGGTCTGCTGTATATCGAGCTTGAGCGCGTGATTCCTGAAGCGAACAAACCGCGCCGCATCGAAATCAACTAATTTATCTGTCGGGCCGCTTGCGCGGCCCTGCTAAGCACAGGCTTGCCGTCAGGGAGCCGAAAGGTACTTACTCGCTTCTTAGAAGGAGAATATTATGCGTAACTACGATTTATCCCCACTGCTGCGTCAATGGATCGGTTTTGACAAACTGGCCAATGCATTACAAAACGCTGGTGAAAGCCAAAGCTTCCCACCCTATAACATCGAAAAGAGCGATGATAACCACTACCGCATTACCCTTGCGTTAGCCGGTTTCCGTCAGGAAGATTTGGATATTCAACTGGAAGGCACGCGTCTGACCGTAAAAGGTACGCCGCAGCAGCCGGAAAAAGAGACCAAATGGTTGCATCAGGGGCTGGTCACTCAATCATTCAGTCTGAGCTTTACGTTGGCTGAAAATATGGAAGTCTCCGGCGCAAGCTTCACCAATGGCTTACTGCATATTGATTTGACCCGTAATGAACCTGAAACCATTGCTCCACAACGTATCGCCATCAGCGAACGTCCCGCATTAAATAGCTAAATAGCTCCAGGCCTTTGCCCCGCCAGAAATGACGGGGCTTTTTTGTGCTTTACCCCCCATACATTGCGCTTGTACTCTGCGAGAATCCATTTACTTAATGATGTTATTCACAGGGAACAGAAGAATGAGTGATATAGCATTGACGGTCAGCGTTCTGGCATTGGTGGCGGTTGTCGGGTTATGGATCGGCAACATTAAAGTACGGGGCGTTGGTTTTGGCATCGGAGGCGTACTGTTCGGCGGTATCATCGTCGGACACTTTGTCGATCAGGCAGGGATGACCCTGAGCGGCGATATGTTGCATTTTATTCAGGAATTTGGCCTGATACTCTTCGTCTATACCATCGGCATCCAGGTAGGGCCGGGTTTCTTTGCCTCACTGCGTGTTTCGGGACTGCGTCTGAACCTGTTTGCAGTGCTGATCGTGATTATCGGGGGGCTGGTTACCGCGCTTCTGCATAAGATCTTCGCTATTCCGCTGCCTGTGGTGCTGGGGATCTTCTCCGGCGCGGTCACCAATACGCCCGCACTGGGTGCCGGGCAGCAAATTCTGCGCGATCTGGGTACGCCGGGGGATGTGGTCGATCAGATGGGGATGAGCTATGCCATGGCTTATCCTTTCGGTATTTGCGGCATTTTGCTCACAATGTGGCTGATGCGCCTCATTTTCCGCGTGAACGTTGAGTCCGAAGCTCAGCAGCATGAATCAACGCTGACCAACGGTCATACGCTGATTCAGACGATGAACATTCGTGTTGAAAACCCGAACCTCAATAATATGGCGATTCAGGATGTCCCCATTCTGAACAGCGACAAAATCATCTGTTCACGCCTGAAGCGAGATGAAACGTTAATGGTGCCGTCGCCGGGGACGATTATCCAGATGGGCGATCTGCTTCACCTGGTCGGACAGCCTGGCGATCTGCATAATGCGAAGGTGGTGATTGGGCAGGAAGTGGACACTTCGCTGTCAACGCGGGGTACGGATTTGCGTGTTGAACGTGTCGTTGTGACCAACGAACAGGTGCTTGGCAAGCGGATCCGTGACCTGCACTTTAAAGAACGTTACGACGTGGTGATTTCCCGTCTGAACCGCGCGGGCGTTGAGCTGGTCGCCAGCAGCGATGCCAGCCTGCAATTTGGCGATATCCTCAATCTGGTGGGGCGTCCTTCGTCGATTGATGCCGTTGCCAATGTTGTGGGTAACGCACAGCAAAAACTGCAGCAGGTGCAGATGTTGCCGGTGTTTATTGGGATCGGGCTGGGGGTGTTGTTGGGTTCAATCCCGCTGTTTATCCCCGGTTTCCCGGTGGCATTAAAACTGGGGCTGGCCGGTGGACCACTGATTATGGCGCTGATTTTGGGGCGTATTGGCAGTATCGGTAAGCTGTATTGGTTTATGCCTCCCAGCGCGAACCTGGCGTTGCGAGAGTTGGGTATCGTACTGTTCCTCGCGGTGGTTGGTCTGAAGTCAGGCGGTGATTTTGTTCATACCCTGACGCAGGGCGACGGTCTGAGCTGGGTGGGCTACGGTATTTTTATCACCGCAATCCCGCTGATTACCGTCGGTCTGCTGGCGCGCCTTCTCACCAAAATGAACTACCTGACGCTGTGTGGCATGTTGGCTGGCTCAATGACCGATCCTCCTGCGCTGGCGTTTGCTAACAACCTGCATGCCACCAGCGGGGCGGCAGCGCTCTCCTACGCCACCGTTTATCCGCTGGTCATGTTCCTGAGGATTATCACCCCACAACTGCTGGCGGTGCTCTTCTGGGGATTAGGTTAAAACTGACCTATCCAGTCAGCATATCCAGGAATGCCTGATGCGCTGCGCTTATCCGACCTACATCGTTCACTGTAGGCCGGATAAGGCGCCAGTCGCCATCCGGCATTTCAAAGCACATCTCTCTTTTCCATTGTCTCATCACATTACACTCCCTTTCGTTTGCGAATCAGGTTCATACTCTTTCACTGTTCCGGTATAACGACCAGACTACAATATTGAAGGAGTCGCCATGAAGATTTCCCGCCTTGGAGAAGCGCCGGATTACCGCTTCTCGCTGGCAAATGAACGTACCTTTCTGGCGTGGATCCGCACTGCGCTGGGTTTTCTGGCGGCGGGGGTTGGCCTTGATCAACTGGCCCCGGATTTTGCCACGCCGGTCATCCGTGAGGCACTTGCCTTGTTGCTGTGTCTGTTTGCGGGTGGTCTGGCGATCTACGGTTATCTGCGCTGGTTGCGAAATGAAAAGGCGATGCGTCTGAAAGAGGACATGCCGTACACCAACAGCCTGCTGATTATCAGCGTCATGCTGACGCTTGTGGCGGTGATTGTTATGGCGCTGGTGCTGTATGCCGGGTAGTCGTAAGGCCCGTCGCCAGTCCGATCCTGGTCTACAACCGGAACGGACATCGCTGGCCTGGTTTCGCACGTTGCTAGGCTATGGCGCACTGATGGCGCTGGCGATTAAGCATAACTGGCATCAGGCGGGAGCGTTATTCTGGGTTTCAATAGCGGTGCTGGCAATTGTGGCGATTATTCTCTGGCGCTACACCCGCAGCCGTAACCTGATGGATGTTACGCATAGCGATTTTTCTGAATCTCGTGCGGTGCGTGACAAATTTATGATCTCCCTCGCGGTGTTATCCCTTGCAATACTGTTTGCTGTAACACACGTTCGCCAACTTATCGTATATATCGGGAATTTTGCATGACAGTATGTGAGGACATGGATGTTAGTGAGGGTATTTTAAAGGTGGTGATTGATCACCAGAAGAGTTTGCAACCTATTGAACTGTACCGTGATTTACGACAAGGCGATGTTCGTCTCGTACAGTTTATCCCTCTGATTAAGCGCGATGAAGCAGGCAACCTGACGGCTGAATCTGTCACACCAGAAGGGTGGGGGCAGTTTTTAAATACGATATTTGATATCTGGGTTCGTGAAGATATTAATCGGGTATCTATTCAGCTTTTTGATAAAACTCTGCGTCGATGGTGTGGTCTGGCGGTTCAAATTGAACGGCAATCGACCTCACAGCAGAGCGTGCGTTGTCGGTCATGTTCCTTATCGCAATTTTACCGTGGTGATTGCCCGGTGCATGGGGATACTCACGGGGAAAATGTGCTGTGTGCGGGATATCAGGCCTTCTTTGAACACTCATCACCCCATATGCGCGTCATGCGCGATCTGATTAAACAGCATCGCTCACCGATGGAGCTGATGGCGATGCTGCGTTGAGATCAGAGGGGGTTAGCGCCCTTTCGCCAGGTATTGCGCCATCTCGGTTTCCGGCACCATGCCGCCGCCGGTCGCCCACACCAGGTGCGTGGCGTTATTGAGCTGATCCGCGCTCAATCCTTGCATCTGCTGGTAATCCGTGGAGGCGCAAACGTGCTGAGGACCAGCCATGCCCGCCAGCGCCGATGGCTCAAGGCGAATACCTTCTTCCTGCGCTAGCCAGCCCAGCATATCGTACATAGTCTGATCGTCCAGGGTGTACAGTCCGTCGAGCAGGCGTTCCATCGCCCGGCCAACAAAGCCCGAGGCGCGACCGACTGCCAGCCCATCTGCCGCCGTCAGATTATCGATGCCGATATCCTGCACGGAAATGGTATCGTGCAGCCCGGTGTAAATCCCCAGCAGCATGCACGGGGAGTGGGTGGGTTCTGCGAAGAAGCAATGAACGTTGTCACCGAATGCCAGCTTCAGACCAAATGCTACCCCGCCAGGGCCACCACCCACACCGCATGGCAGGTAAACAAACAGCGGATGATCGGCATCCACCACGCGCCCCTGCTGGGCAAACTGCGCTTTCAGACGCTGACCGGCGACCGCATAGCCTAAGAATAGCGTGCGGGAATTTTCATCATCGATAAAGAAACAGTTTGGATCGGACTGCGCCGCCTTACGACCTTGTTCAACCGCCACGCCGTAATCTTCTTCGTACTCCACCACCGTCACGCCGTGGCTGCGCAGCCTGGATTTTTTCCACGCGCGGGCATCAGCAGACATATGGACCGTAACGTTGAAGCCGATTCGGGCGCTCATGATGCCGATAGACATCCCCAGGTTGCCAGTTGAACCTACTGCGATGCTGTACTGGCTGAAGAACTGTTTGAACTCAGGAGAAAGCAGAATGCTGTAATCATCATTTGTCGTTAGCAGACCGGCTTCCAGCGCCAGTTTTTCCGCGTGGGTCAGGACTTCATAAATGCCACCGCGGGCTTTAATCGAGCCTGAAATCGGCAAATGACTGTCTTTCTTCAGCAGGATTTCGCCGCTAATGTGCTGCCCGAACTCTTTTTCCAGCCGTTTTTGCATGGCCGGGATGGCGGCCAGCTCAGATTCGATAATGCCCCCAGTAGCGGCAGTTTCCGGGAAGGCCTGCGCCAGATACGGTGCGAAGCGCGTCAGACGCGCGTGGGCATCCTCAACGTCGTGTGCTGTCAGGCCAACATAGGGTAAACCTTCTGCAAGAGAGGTGGTGCCAGGGTTAAACCAGGTTGTCTCTTTCAGAGCCACCAGATCTTCCACTAAAGGATGCTGGGCGATAAGTGTTTGAATGTTTTCCATAGTCAGTCTCTTCGCGCTTAGATAATAAAGGAAAGCAGGAATGTGCAAGCCAGTGCAATAACGGACGCGATAAATGTCGCGGTCGTATAGTATTTGAACGTTTCATTCAGGGTGGCGCCGCAATACTGCTTCACCAGCCAGAACAGGGAATCGGTCACGATCGTGCAGCCAATAGCGCCGGAACCGATGGCAATGGCGATGATCTCCGGGCTTACGTTAGGGTAGAGTGGCAGCATCGGTGCCACGATTGCCGTTGCGCCCATCATCGCTACCGTGGCAGAACCCACCGCGGCATGCAGAATCAGTGCGACCAGCCATGCCAGCAGAATCGGGTGCATATGCATGTTTGAGAGGATCAGCGCCAGGGTATCCGCCAGCCCACTGCTCTTGAGGATAGCGTTGAATGCGCCGCCTGCACCGATAATCAGCAGAATGTTAGCAATCGAGCCAAAACCGTTTTCGGTGTGGGTCAGCAGCGCTCCCATACCAATGTGTTGACGCAGGCCGAGAATGTAGTAGGCCACGAAAACGGCGATAAACATCGCGGTGATCGGGTTACCAATAAACTCCAGCAGCGTATACAGCGTACCGCCTTTCGCCATGTTCAGCTCAGCGACGGTTTTGACCAGCATCAGGCCAATGGGTAACAGGACGGTAAACAGCGTGGCACCCAGCGACGGCAGCGTACTTTCGTCGCGCACTTTCAGGTCGGAAAACTCAGCCGGTACCGGTTTAAATGGCAGACGGTTACCGAGGAATTTCAGGTACAACGGTCCGCCGACAAGCGAAGCCATTAAACCCACCAGTAAGCCGTAGACAATCACGGTGCCAATGTCTGCGCCCAGCTTGTTCGCCACGAACAGAGCGGCTGGATGCGGAGGTACGACGCAGTGTACTGCCATCAGCGCCGTACACAGCGGAATCGCCAGCTTCAGTAATGAGGTATTGGTTTTTTTAGCAATCGAAAAGGCCAGTGGAATCAACAGCACCACGCCGACCTCAACGAACAGCGTGATCCCGCAAATCAGCCCGACCAACACCATAATGACGTCAGCGGAAAGCCAGCGGCAGCGCTGCAGCGTCAGACCGATGCGTTCGGCCGCGCCGGACACTTCCATCATTTTGCCCAAAATGGTCCCAAGGCCAATAACCGCCGCGAGGAAGCCCAGCGTACCGCCGATGCCGCTCTCAATGGCATTGACCATATCCAGCGGCCCCATCCCCATCATCGTACCCACGAAGAAACTGGCTAACAGCAGCGCCAGAAACGGGTGGAATTTGAACTTCACGATGGTCAAAACGATTAACACGATGCTTATCAGCAGCGTGCTCACAACCCAGATTTGAGAGTGCATAGCTCACCTTGCCCTGTGATTAATATAAGGTTATTGGACAAAAATAAGGCACCGTCTGACAAACGATATAAATCTCCTTTCACATGAGCCAGATTGCATCAAATGAGTGATTTACGTCTAATTACGCTGCATTTATGCGATATGATTCACCTTGATTCATCTTTGTGCTGATTTTTACAGCGAACTTTTTTACACTCCGGCGCATGAATCAGGAGGACTGGAGGTGAGTTTGGATCCCTTACGCGAGGGCAGAAACCGGCTGCTCAATGGCTGGCAGCTGTCAAAGCTGTATACCTTTGAAGTGGCGGCCCGGCATCAGTCGTTTGCGCTGGCGGCAGATGAGCTGTCGTTAAGCCCCAGCGCCGTCAGCCATCGCATTAATCAGCTGGAAGATGAGCTGGGCATTCAGCTGTTTGTCCGTTCACACCGTAAAGTGGAACTCACCCACGAGGGTAAGCGGGTGTTCTGGGCGCTGAAATCGTCGCTGGATACGCTGAATCAGGAAATCCTCGATATTAAAAACCAGGAGCTGTCCGGGACGCTTACCGTCTACTCACGGCCTTCTATCGCCCAGTGCTGGCTGGTTCCGGCGCTCGGCGACTTTACCCGTCGCTACCCGTCAATTTCACTGACCATCCTGACCGGCAACGACAACGTCAATTTACAGCGTGCCGGGGTCGATTTGGCTATCTATTTTGACGATGCGCCCTCCGCGCAGCTTACGCACCACTTCCTGATGGATGAAGAGATCCTGCCGGTATGCAGCCCGGACTACGCTCGCCGCCATGACCTTACCGGTTCGCTGGTGAATTTGCCGCACTGCACCTTGCTGCATGACAGACAGGCATGGAGTAACGACTCAGGAACCGATGAATGGCACAGTTGGGCGCAGCATTTTGCCGTGAATTTGCCGACATCATCGGGTATCGGCTTTGATCGTTCTGATTTAGCGGTAATTGCCGCCATGAACCATATCGGCGTGGCGATGGGCCGAAAGCGGCTGGTGCAGAAACGTCTCGACAGCGGGGAACTGGTCGCGCCTTTCGGTGATATGGCGCTGAAATGCCATCAACACTATTACATCACCACGCTGCCCGGCAGGCAGTGGCCAAAAATCGAGGCATTTATTGGCTGGCTGCAGGAGCAGGTTAAATAAGCGGGCCGCGAATATTTTTTACGCTTTCTCTCTACACGGAAAGTGAAAAAGCATGCTAAATACGTGATATCACTCCTGATGATTTGCGTAAGGACGACCGTGTTAAAGCCGATTGTTTCCCTTTTACTGTTAGCCAGCGCCACCGTGTATGCCGCGCCCCCTGTGCTGACGGCGGCGCTGTATGCGCAGCAGCTTGGCGTTGGAATGGACGTAGACTGGGCTCGCACAGATCGCGGTATCCGCGAGTTCGATCCGCTGGTGGTACGGGATTTCAAGGCGAAGGGGATCTCTCATGTGCGTATTCGTGTGGCTGGTGAGCCAACAGAAGCCAGGCTCATCCATTTGCGCAAGCTGGTAGAGGCTTGCGAGCAATACGGCGTGATCCCGATCATTGCCTATCAGGCTGACGAATATAAAAAAGACCCCAGCGCCGGTAACGAAAAAGAGGTGGTTAACTGGTGGGTGGCGGTGGCGCATTACTTTGGTCAAGGCTCGCCGTTGCTGGGTTTCGACCTGATATATGAGCCTGCCGATAAGCTTAATCACAATCAGACTTCGCTCAATCGGGTGTACGACAAAACGATTCGCACAATCCACGCCATTTCACCGCAGCGGATGATTTTCATTGCTCCGCGACTGCGCGCGGCACCGGAAGATTTGCCTAATCTGAAATTACCGCCGCAAAGTCAGAATACCGTTCTGGCTGAATGGCATATCTTCCCGTGGGGGCCGCTAAAAAATAACGGTAAGTATCCCTGGACGTCGGGGACTGCGGCAGAAAAAGCCGCCATTCGCGCCCGTATTAATACGGCCATTCACTGGCAACAGAAAACGGGTCATCTCAGTTGGGTGGGGGGCTGGTCGCCGGGAGAGACCATCAAAAACGCGCCTTCTGCCGCGCAAACTGCATTTGCACGGTTTATGGCATGTGAACTGCGCAAGGCGAAAATCCCCTATGCTATCAATGCGGATATGCAGTTCTATGATGGCGAAGAAGGGGCCTGGCGTCCGGCGCTGGAGCCGTTGCTGACGACGATGATCGCGCCAGAATGCGAAAAGCCCGGCGATAAGCCGGGCCATCATACGCTTAAACCGCCTGTCCCTGATGCGACACGCGTGATGCCAGCGGAAGCCAGCAAACAAAAATCAACAGCCCCATAAGGGTCATCAGCAGGCCCAGACTGGCTTGCCCGGTCTGCGGCAGCATGGCAGAAAACCATGCCAGCACGCCGGAACCAATGTTCTGTAATCCCCCAACCAGCGCGCCAGCCGTGCCTGCCAGGAACGGGAAAGGCTCCATTGCACCGCTGGTTGCCAGCGGAAACAACATTCCGGCACCGAAGAAAAACAGTGCGGCAGGAACCAGCAGCGTCCAGACGTTCATCACGTCAAACAGCCCTGGGATCCACATCATTAAACCCGCTACCAGACAGCAGGTCACCGACTGCCACATTAGCGTCGAGAAACGCTTATTCGGGCGACCGGCGAACCATGCGCCGAAAAACGCCGCCGGAATAGGCAGAATAAACAGGATGCTGACCGCCATGCTGCTTAGACCGAGCCGTGCGCCCAATAATACTCCGGAGCAGGCTTCAAAGACTGCAACGCCCGCCAGACCGCCGATCAACATCAGCACGTAACAGGTGAAAGAGCTATTACCAAACAGGGTTTTGTAGCTGGCGATCAGCCGTGGACGCGGCGCACCCGCAGGCCGTGTTTCCGGCATCCAGCGCGCCATGCTAAACGTCACACCCGCACACAGAATCAGCAGGAAAATATAGCAGGCGCGCCAGTTCCACACTGTATCCAGCATGCCGCCAATCAGCGGAGCTAACAGCGGACTGACCAGAATCCCCATGTTTAACAGACTATTGGCGTGGCGAAGTTGCGTGCCTTCGTACAGATCGCGCGGTAACGTTCGCGCCATCACACCGCCGACGCCCGTTCCCATCCCCTGGATTGCGCTGGCGATAATCAGTACCGTCAGGCTATGGGTGGTAATGGCGACCAGCGTGGCCAGCATAAAAATAGACATCCCGGCGAGGATCACCGGGCGGCGCCCTACGCGGTCTGAAAGGGGACCGTAAACCAGTTGCGACACGCCGTAGGTCAGCAGGTAGGCAGCCATTACGCTTTGCACCGCGCCTTCGCGAACGTTCAGTTCACGCGCCATATCAGCAATCGCGGGGATATAAATGGTTTGCGCCATTTGACCTACCGCCACCAGTAATACCAACATCAACAACAAATTGACGCTTCTATGCCTTTTCATTTCGCTGATTACTTTTAAAAAAGAGAAAAAAGAAGAATAAGGTGCTGCACTTTCCCGTAAATGCGCGTGGAATCTACCACAACAGAAAAAGAAGGCCAGATAGTGGGCTGGAATGTTTATGTGCTGGACGGCAGGAAATGTAAACAAAATCCGGCAACAAATGTTGCCGGATTGCATCGGGTTTACAACGACATCATGATAAGCGGAGTAAAACTGCGCCGGCGGCAATACCTCCGGCTGCGATAAGACGTATTCCGGCAACCTTTTCTTTCAGCAGCAGCCACGCGAGCAGTGCGCCAAACAGAATGGATGTTTCACGCAGTGCAGCGACCACCGCCAGCGGGGCCTGAGTCATCGCCCACAGCGCCAGGCCGTAAGACCCCATCGTACCAATCCCGCCAAGAATACCTTTCTTCCACTGGTGCGCCAGATAACGTGACGCTTCCCGGCGGCGGGCGATCATCGCCCAACCCAGCAGGCAGGAGCCGTTCAGAAAGAAGGTCCACAGCGTGTAGCCCAGCGCGGTTTCTGAAAGCCGAACACCGGTGCCATCAACCAGCGTATAACCGGCGATAAAACAGGCATTAATGAGTGCCAGGATAATCCCACGTTGCGAGCCGCAGCGTCCGTTAAATGCCATCCCGAGAATAGCCAGACAGATGGTGGCAATCCCCACCCAGGCGAGTAGCGAGAGGCTATCGCCAAGAAACAGGACGCTGATAATCGCGACCAGCAGCGGCGCTGTGCCGCGCATCAGAGGATAGGTCTGGCTCATATCCGAAACCTGATAGGTTTTAGCGACCAGGACGGTATAGACCACCTGTAATGCGGTTGAGACAGCTAAAAACGGCAGGCTGGCGGCAGAGGGTTGCGGCGCAAAGGGTAAACAAATCAGCGCCATAATCGCAGCGGTTCCGCTGACGCTGATCGCCGAGTACAGCTTGTCGTTTCCCGCTTTTACGATGGCATTCCAGCTGGCATGCAGCAGTGCGGCGAACAGCAAAATGCAGAAAACAGAAAGCGTCATGGCGGAATTCTTCCCTGAGGATGTCATAAAAACGTAACACATTGGCACGACACAAGCACCAGGGAGAAGGTGAAAGGGGAGCGGAGTGTTACCCGCCCCCCTTAGGTGCGACTTGAATCTGAATTACTTAACGTATTTCAGAACGGCATCAAGGAGTTGCAGTGCTGCAACAATGAGTTTGAGGATAAGAATAGCGATATCCACGAGGCTCATACGCTCTCCTTTTGGTACAAGGAGCACGGTGCTGGCGTACCTCGCCGCTGCCTGTTGCCAGCACCTTTGTTGACGTAACACAGTGTGCTCACTTAGGGGGTTAAGGCGCTGACGGCACCACCCGTTTCAGCCAGGACTTTGATGCGCCGGTAAAACAGCGGCCCCCTCGCGCACTGCGAACATTTACAGTATAGATAAATACTGTATGTATGAACAGTATTTTATGGACAAAATCCGCAAAGCGATCCATACTCAGAAACGTCAAAATCCGTGCCTTAAATTGCGCGTTCGTTCCCGATCGCGTATACTTCTTGCGTTGACGTAACACAGTGTGTTCTGCGGTTACCAGCCGCAAACCCTGAAAAAAACCTCGCCCCGGCGGGGTTTTTTGTTTTTACATTGCGTACAGATAAACGTGATCTTTGGCGCATTTTTGCGCAGATGAAAAATTTTCCATTGTCACGCTGAAAAACCTGTGTTTGTATAAATCCTGTTAACCAACAAACAGACAAGGCCCCTAATGAACCCTTCCATGCTGACTGCGACCCTACTAAAAACTGCGCCATCTCGCGCAGCGGTCGTCGTGCGTGTGGTGGTGGTCGTCGGCAATGCGCCGTAGGGTCCGGAACAACACACGATTCCAAAACCCCGCCGGCGCAAACCGGGCGGGGTTTTTCGTTTCAGAGACCTGCCCGGAGCAAAGGCCCAGAATAAAAGGACTGGAGCATGGCAAGTTCGGGCATAACATCCAAGCGTACGCGTTTTACGGGCGCAGAATTCATCGTTCATTTCCTGGAACGTCAGGGAATTAAAGTGGTCACCGGTATTCCTGGCGGCTCAATTCTCCCCGTCTACGACGCCTTGAGCCAAAGCACGAAAATCCGTCATATCCTGGCGCGCCACGAGCAGGGTGCGGGGTTTATCGCCCAGGGGATGGCACGAACCGAGGGTAAACCCGCCGTCTGTATGGCCTGTAGCGGACCGGGCGCAACCAACCTGGTGACCGCTATTGCCGATGCGCGCCTGGATTCCATCCCGTTGGTGTGTATCACCGGTCAGGTTCCGGCCTCGATGATCGGCACCGACGCTTTCCAGGAAGTTGACACCTACGGCATCTCTATCCCCATCACCAAACACAATTATCTGGTTCGCCATATCAATGAATTACCGCAGGTCATGAGCGATGCCTTCCGCATTGCGCAGTCAGGACGCCCAGGCCCGGTGTGGATAGACATACCTAAGGACATTCAAACAGCCGTATTTGAAATTGAAGAGATGCCGGAGCCTGCAGAAAAAGCCCCTGCGCCAACCTTTAGCGCGGACAGCGTTCGCGATGCTGCCGCCATGATTAATGCGGCACAACGCCCGGTGTTGTACCTCGGCGGCGGCGTGATTAACGCGCCGGAGCGCGTTCGTGAGCTGGCCGAAAAAGCAAAACTGCCTACCACCATGACGTTGATGGCGCTGGGCATGCTGCCAAAAGCGCATCCGCTGTCGTTAGGCATGTTGGGTATGCATGGCGCGCGCAGCACCAACTTTATTCTGCAAGAGGCTGATTTACTGATTGTTCTTGGCGCACGTTTTGATGACCGGGCGATTGGTAAAACCGAACAGTTCTGCCCGAATGCCAAAATCATCCACGTTGATATTGACCGCGCGGAGCTGGGTAAAATCAAACAGCCGCACGTGGCCATTCAGGCAGATGTCGATGAGGTGCTGGAACAGCTGATCCCATTGATTGAGGCACAACCGCGGGACGCGTGGCATCAGATGGTGGCCGATTTACAACGCGAATTCCCTTGTACTATTCCACAGGAAAGCGATCCGCTCAGCCATTATGGGCTGATTAACGCCGTTGCCGCCTGCGTGGACGACAGCGCGATTATCACTACCGACGTCGGCCAGCACCAGATGTGGGCGGCGCAGGCTTACCCGCTGAACCGTCCGCGCCAGTGGCTGACGTCTGGTGGTCTGGGAACCATGGGCATTGGCCTGCCTGCGGCGATTGGTGCGGCGCTGGCGAACCCGGACAAGAAAGTGCTGTGCTTCTCTGGCGACGGCAGCCTGATGATGAATATTCAGGAAATGGCGACTGCCAGCGAAAATCAGCTGGATATTAAAATTATCCTGATGAATAACGAAGCACTGGGTCTGGTGTATCAGCAGCAGAGCCTGTTCTATAAGCAAGGCGTGTTTGCTGCGACCTATCCGGGGATGATTAACTTTATGCAGATTGCCGCCGGTTTTGGTCTCGAAACCTGCGATTTAAATCATGAAGCGGACCCACAGGCGGCGCTGCAGGAGATAATCAATCGTCCAGGACCCGCGCTGATCCACGTACGTATTGATGCAGAAGAAAAAGTGTATCCGATGGTACCGCCGGGTGCGGCAAACACTGAAATGGTGGGGGAATAAGCCATGCAACAGCAGACTCATGACAACGTAATCCTGGAACTCACCGTACGCAACCACCCGGGTGTAATGACCCACGTTTGTGGGCTGTTTGCCCGCCGTGCGTTCAACGTGGAAGGTATCCTCTGTCTACCGATTCAGGACAGTGATAAGAGCCGTATCTGGCTATTGGTGAATGATGACCAGCGTCTGGAGCAGATGATAAGCCAGATCGACAAACTGGAAGATGTGGTGAAAGTGGCCCGCAATCAGTCCGATCCGTCGATGTTTAACAAAATCACCGTGTTCTTTGAGTGATTCGCTCAAGGCTTGAACACCAAAGCACTTATCGTTAAGGTAAGCGCTTTTGCCGGATGGCGGTATTAATGCCTTATCCGGCCTACAACGGCACCTGCCCGTAGGCCTGATAAGCGCAGCGCCATCAGGCATGTCTTAGCGCCAGGATGAACCCATGATTACCGTTGCCCTTATTGACGACCACCTTATCGTCCGCTCCGGCTTTGCCCAACTGCTGGGGCTGGAACCTGATTTGCAGGTGGTGGCTGAGTTTGGCTCAGGCAGTGAGGCGCTGGCGGGATTACCGGGGCGCGGCGTGCAGGTCTGTATCTGTGATATCTCGATGCCAGATATCTCCGGTCTTGAACTGTTAAGTCAGTTGCCAAAAGGAATGGCGATTATCATGCTCTCCGTCCACGACAGCCCGGCGCTGGTGGAGCAGGCGCTCAACGCGGGCGCGCGTGGTTTCCTTTCTAAACGCTGTAGCCCGGATGAGCTGATCGCAGCGGTGCATACCGTGGCGACCGGCGGCTGTTACCTGACGCCGGACATCGCCGTCAAACTGGCGGCCGGGCGTCAGGACCCGCTCACCAAACGTGAACGTCAGGTGGCAGAAAAACTGGCGCAAGGGATGGCAGTCAAAGAGATTGCGGCTGAACTGGGCTTGTCACCAAAAACGGTACACGTGCACCGCGCCAACCTGATGGAAAAGTTGGGCGTAAGCAACGATGTTGAACTGGCTCGGCGGATGTTTGACGGCTGGCAATGAACACGTTCTTTTCCCGGTTAGTCACCATTGTTGCCTGCTTTTTTATCTTCTCTGCCGCATGGTTTTGCCTGTGGAGCATCAGCCTGCATCTGGTTGAACGCCCGGAGCTGGCAGTGCTGCTGTTTCCATTCGGCCTGCGCCTGGGCTTAATGCTGCAATGTCCGCGCGGCTACTGGCCGGTACTGTTGGGTGCGGAATGGCTGCTTCTGTTCTGGCTGGCGCAGGAAGTGGCGCTGTCCCATCTGCCGCTTTTGGTGATCGGTAGCTTTCTCACCTTACTTCCCGTCGCACTGACCTCACGTTTCCGCCATCAGCGTGACTGGCGCACATTGTTATTACAGGGGGCAGCGCTGACCGCAGCGGCACTGTTGCAATCGCTACCATGGCTTGGGCAAGGTGAAGAGGCGTGGACCGTGCTGCTGCTGACGCTCACCGGTGGGCTGACGCTGGCGCCGATCTGCCTGGTATTCTGGCACTATCTGACCAGCACCACCTGGCTGCCGCTGGGACCGGCGGTGGTTTCTCAACCTGTGAACTGGCGCGGACGACATCTGGTCTGGTACCTGCTGTTGTTCAGTGTCAGCCTGTGGTTGCAGTTGGGTCTGCCGAATGAATTGTCGCGCTTTACGCCGTTTTGCCTCGCGCTACCGATTATTGCACTTGCCTGGCACTATGGCTGGCAGGGGGCGCTGATCGCAACGCTAATGAATGCCATCGCGCTGATTGCCAGCCAGACCTGGCACGACCATCCCGTCGACTTGCTGCTCTCCTTGCTGGCGCAGAGCCTGACCGGGTTGCTGCTCGGCGCGGGTATTCAGCGCCTGCGTGAACTCAACCAGTCGCTGCAAAACGAGCTGGCACGTAATCATCGGCTGGCCGAGCGTTTGTTGGAAACCGAAGAAAGCGTGCGCCGCGACGTGGCGCGTGAACTGCACGATGATATCGGCCAGACCATCACCGCGATTCGTACTCAGGCCGGTATCGTTCAGCGGCTGGCTCCGGAGAACGTGGGCGTGAAGCGCAGCGGGGCGCATATCGAGCAGCTTTCTCTCGGGGTATACGATTCGGTACGTCGCCTGTTGGGGCGTTTACGCCCGCGCCAGTTAGATGATTTAACGCTGGAGCAGGCTATCCGTTCGTTGATGCGGGAAATGGAGCTGGAAAGTCGCGGTATCGTCAGCCATCTCGACTGGCATATTGATGAATCTGCACTCAGTGAAAGCCAGCGGGTGACGCTGTTTCGCGTCTGCCAGGAGGGACTGAACAATATTGTTAAGCATGCTAATGCCAGCGCGGTGACGCTCCAGGGCTGGTTACAGGATGAGCGGTTGATGCTGGTGATTGAGGACGATGGCAGCGGCCTGCCGCCGGGTTCGAATAAGCAGGGATTTGGCCTCACCGGGATGCGTGAGCGCATTACGGCCCTCGGCGGTAAGCTTTCGATATCCTGTACGCACGGTACGCGGGTCAGCGTCTCTTTGCCTCAGCGTTATGTGTAAGGAATGGCAATGTTTCAGTTTCTAAAAGCCCCGGCTAATGCGCCACTCATTACCAATAAAAGTGAGGTAGATGCCCGTTATCGCTACTGGCGGCGGCATATTCTGACCACCATCTGGCTTGGCTACGCGCTGTTCTATTTCACGCGCAAAAGCTTCAACGCTGCGGTGCCGGATATCCTCACCAGCGGTGTGCTGACCCGCAGCGACATTGGCCTGTTGGCAACGCTGTTTTACATCACTTACGGCCTGTCGAAGTTTGTCTCTGGTATCGTCAGCGATCGTTCCAACGCCCGCTATTTTATGGGCATTGGTTTGATTGCCACCGGCGTGGTAAACATCCTGTTCGGTTTCTCGACCTCGCTTTGGGCCTTTGCGCTACTGTGGGCACTGAATGCGTTCTTCCAGGGCTGGGGGTCGCCGGTCTGCGCGCGTTTATTGACCGCGTGGTATTCGCGTACCGAGCGCGGCGGCTGGTGGGCGCTGTGGAATACCGCGCACAACGTCGGCGGGGCGCTGATACCTATCGTGATGGCGGCGACGGCGCTGCATTATGGCTGGCGTGCAGGAATGATGATTGCCGGAATACTGGCGATTGTGGTCGGATTTTTCCTGTGCTGGCGGTTGCGCGACAGGCCGCAGGCGATTGGCTTACCTCCGGTTGGCGACTGGCGACATGATGAGTTAGAAATTGCCCAGCAGCAGGAGGGCGCAGGCTTAACCCGCAAAGAAATTCTCACTCGCTATGTGTTGCTGAATCCCTACATCTGGCTGCTGTCGTTGTGTTATGTGCTGGTGTACGTGGTACGTGCGGCGATCAATGACTGGGGTAATCTGTACATGTCAGAAACGCTGGGGGTCGATCTGGTGACCGCCAACACCGCGGTGACCATGTTTGAACTGGGCGGGTTTATTGGGGCTCTGGTGGCGGGTTGGGGGTCAGATAAGCTGTTCAACGGCAATCGTGGGCCAATGAACCTGATTTTTGCCGCCGGGATTTTGCTTTCCGTCGGTTCGCTGTGGCTGATGCCGTTCGCCAGCTACGTGATGCAGGCAGCGTGCTTCTTCACCACCGGATTTTTCGTCTTTGGCCCGCAAATGCTGATTGGTATGGCGGCGGCGGAGTGCTCGCACAAAGAGGCGGCAGGTGCAGCAACCGGTTTTGTTGGGCTGTTCGCTTACCTGGGCGCTTCGCTCTCCGGTTGGCCGCTGGCGAAGGTAATGGAAGTCTGGCACTGGACCGGATTCTTTGTGGTTATCGCCATCGCGGCGGGGATCTCCGCGCTGTTGCTGTTGCCGTTTTTGAATGCCCAGGCGCCGCGTGAGCCTGGTGAAGCGTGATGTACCTCACCTTTTTGCCCCGAGTGGGGTAAAACTAAGAAATTTTCCCGGTTTCACCTGGACGCTGTCTCAGGCGTGATCCCCGGCTGATTTTTACAATGCCTGCTATTCGCAGGTATAAAAATTAGCTCGGAGAGTCCTATGCTGGCCTTCTTAAACCAGGTGCGCAAGCCAACCCTGGATCTGCCGCTCGATGTGCGGCGCAAAATGTGGTTCAAACCGTTCATGCAGTCTTATCTGGTAGTTTTCATCGGCTACCTGACCATGTACCTGATCCGCAAAAACTTCAACATCGCGCAGAACGACATGATCTCCACCTACGGGCTGAGCATGACGCAACTGGGGATGATTGGCCTGGGCTTCTCCATCACCTACGGCGTGGGTAAAACGCTGGTTTCTTATTACGCGGATGGCAAAAACACCAAGCAGTTCCTGCCGTTTATGTTGATCCTCTCTGCTATCTGTATGCTCGGTTTTAGCGCCAGCATGGGGGCGGGTTCGACCAGCCTGTTTCTGATGATCGCCTTTTACGCGCTGAGCGGCTTCTTCCAGAGTACCGGCGGCTCGTGTAGTTATTCCACCATCACCAAATGGACGCCGCGTCGCAAGCGCGGTTCTTACCTCGGCATGTGGAACATCTCCCACAACCTCGGTGGCGCGGGCGCGGCGGGTGTGGCGTTGTTTGGCGCCAACTACCTGTTCGACGGTCACGTCATCGGGATGTTTATCTTCCCGTCGATTATCGCCCTGATTGTCGGTTTTATCGGCCTACGCTACGGCAGCGACTCCCCGGAATCTTACGGCCTCGGTAAAGCCGAAGAGCTGTTCGGTGAAGAGATCAGCGAAGAGGACAAAGAGACCGAAGAAAACGAGATGACCAAATGGCAGATCTTTGTTGAGTACGTGCTGAAAAACAAAGTGATCTGGCTGCTGTGTTTCTCGAACATCTTCCTGTACGTGGTGCGTATCGGTATTGACCAGTGGTCCACCGTCTACGCTTTCCAGGAGCTGAAGCTCTCCAAAGAAGTGGCGATTCAGGGCTTTACCCTGTTTGAAGTGGGCGCGCTGGTCGGCACGCTACTGTGGGGCTGGCTCTCTGACCTGGCGAATGGTCGCCGGGCGCTGGTGGCCTGCGTGGCGCTGGCATTAATCATTGCGACACTGGGCGTTTATCAGCACGCCAGCAACCAGTATGTCTATCTGGCGTCGCTGTTTGCCCTCGGCTTTCTGGTGTTTGGTCCGCAGCTGTTGATTGGCGTGGCGGCAGTCGGATTTGTGCCGAAAAAAGCGATCGGCGCAGCCGATGGGATTAAAGGGACATTCGCCTATCTGATTGGTGACAGCTTCGCCAAGCTTGGTCTGGGGATGATTGCCGACGGTACGCCGATTTTCGGCCTCACCGGCTGGGCAGGAACCTTCGCCGCGCTGGACACCGCCGCCATCGGTTGTATCTGCCTGATGGCCATCGTGGCCGTGTTTGAAGAACGTAAAATTCGTCGCGAGAAAAAGATTCAACAATTGAAAGTCGCTTAAGTTAAGTGTGCATTGGTAACTTTTGCCCGCCTTAATGGCGGGCTTTTTTATGCCTCATTATGCTGACAGTAGCTGTTATAAGCCTCAACAAATAACTTCGCATTTGTTGCAGTTTGGTGGACAGATTGCCCAATGCGATAAAGATCGCTGCCTAATCCGGCACTGTAACAACCTGCATTCAGGTAATGAGACAGATTGTCAGGGCGAATTCCGCCTACGGCATATAAAGGTGTTTGAGGAGGTAAAACCGCTTTTAATGCCCGGATGTAATTCGGTCCCAGTTCTCCCGCAGGGAAAATTTTCAGTCCATCTGCGCCGTGCCTGAGTGCAAGAAATGCTTCGCTGGCTGTGTGGCAACCGATGCAGGTTTTCATTTGGGCCGCTTTGGCGGCATCAATTAATTCCGGATCGGTGTTGGGTGTAAGGATAAATGCGCATCCAAGTGAAGAGAGAGTGCTGATATCCGCGACATGAGTAACCGTCCCTGCACCGATTTTTATCGTCTGGCCATAATGCTCCACGGCCAAAGCAATACTGCTTTTCCAGTCTGGAGAATTCAGCGGTATTTCTATTGTGCTGAAGCCAGCTGTGATCAGCGCGTCAATATGAGCCAGCACCTCATCAGGCTTCACCCCGCGCAGAATGGCGACCAAAGGGTTACGGCTATTCATGTAAAAGTCTCCTGATACCATTAATAAATGCTTTTTCACCATTGCACAGACGACAGCGATAACCGAAATGATGAAACAAACTTTGATAGCGGCTGAGCAAATCTTCATTGCCTACCAAAACGACTTCTTCCCCGGTGTTAATGGCGTAATGCTGTAGCATTTGCGCGATTTCGTGGCCAATCAGTAATCCTGAGAGAGATTCGTATAGCGTGTCGGGTGGCAAGGAATGGCTGAGTATTCGAGCTCTGAGGTCAAATACACTGCGGGATAAACACGTTTCATTCCAGCCACGTTCGGCTCCGTCTAAAAAAGCCTGAATGTTCGTGTTTTGTTCCCCGGCATTTTTTCCCACTATGGAATAGTGGGAGAGCAAATGAAAAAACTCGCCGGTCATGATAGTTTGAAAATCGCAGACGATACCCTCTTGCACCTGAACCCATTTGCTGTGTGTCCCAGGGAAGACGTACCAGAGGTCATCAGTCAGGGCGCCAAAAAGTTGCGTTTCCTCTCCACGCATGACGTTGTAGGTTTTCGGTCCGGCAATTTGCAGACCCGGTACGATGAAAGTGGGAAAAGGACCCGCATCCTCAACCGCTGTCAGATGCTGCGATAATGCGCTTAACGGGGTTGGGCAACGCAAATAGTGGCTATCTACCCAACCGATATTACTGCCCACCATACCGCTCATTATGACGGTTGTATCTTTGCTTAATGGCTGCGGACATAAACTTAGCAGTGTTAGCCAGGTATCTTTGAATGCGTCAGGATTATGCTTGAGTACACCATTCTGATCGGCGTGTTGCCAGACACATTGATTCTGTTGATAGACCCAAATGCGCAGGTTGCTGGAGCCCCAATCCACGGCAATAAAATTCTCTGAATTGAACATACATCATTCCTGATACGAAAAGATGGCCCTAAGCGGGCCATATTCAGGGGATTACTCGTCGGCAATAACCATTTTTTTATCAAAATTGATCAGCAGCGAGCAGATGAGATAACCCACAGCAGCCAGTGCAAAGAACATCATGGCGGCGTAATAATTTCCGGTGGATTGCACCAGGAAACCGATAAAAATTGGCAGGATAGCGGCGAATAAGTTACTGGTGAAGTTCATGGTCCCACAGATGGTACCCGCAACAGATTGCGCGCCTAGCAGCCCTGGTATTGACCAGTAAACACTGGCCCACCGCAGTGGGAAAAGGGCAATGGTGAGCAGGGTTATCGCAACGGCTGGTGTAGAACTTTGTGCGCAAAGGAAAATACCAACGCCAGCGGTAGTGGCAGAAATAGCCAACATTGTATGCATCACACGGCTTGTTTTTGCCCCTTTGCTGCGCCATTTATCCATAATGTAGCCGCCGGTCAGTTGGCCGACAAAACACAGCAAGAAGATCAGCGCCATTGCTCCACCCATCGATTTGATATCGAAACCGTAGGTGGCCTGAAAGTAGAGCGGCAGCCAGGTCATCAGGCCGTAGAACACAAAGCTGTAGCAAACCCAACCACCGATGAGCGCAATCACATTCCGTTGTTTTAGATAAGGTTTGATGTCGGCCAGACGGTATTTCTTGCTGCTGGTTTCAGCACCGTTTGCAGCGGTAATATGGTCCAGTTCTGCTTTATTAATGCTGGGATGTTCTGATGGATAAGTGCGGATGTACCACCAGGCCAGTAAGCCGACCACCATTGTTCCCACACCTGCCACCACAAATGCCATACGCCAGGAGTCGAAAAAAGCAATAAGTCCTGCGATGATCACCGCCCCTAATGCCGTCCCCAACGGCGCGCCGCCATCAAGTAGCATCGAACCACGCCCGCGTTCTGTTGGTGTTAACCATGTCCCCATTAACTTTGCGCCAGCGGGCATAATTGGAGATTCAGTAACGCCTAACCCCAGTCGAGAAAGTGAGAGAGTAAAAATGGAGTGGCACAGCGCCGCGACGGCCTGAAATGCTCCCCATAAGATAGTGGCCAGCGCTATGATATTTCTCGCTTTAAATTTATCAGCAATAACTCCACTGGGAATTTGCATCAAAGCATAAGCCCAGAAAAAGGCACTATGAATAACCCCAACAACGCGTGTGTCAGTAATGCCAAATTCATCCGTAATATATGGCATGGCAATGGAAAGAGATGTGCGGTCAATATAATTAATGGCGCCTAATAAAAGCATGATGATAAATATCCGCCATCTTACAGTTGTTGCCTTTAATTTTTCTTCTTCAGTATTTGCATTAACAAGAGACATAAGGACTCCTTGCCATACTCATAATAATATGAGTATGGCGGTACGAGGTATTATTATATTGTGAAGTGTTACATTATGGAGCCAATAGTCCATGGGACGAATTCTTGACTGCCATAGCCAAATTCCTCACTCTTTGTTTTTTTACCGGATGCCATCTCAAGAATCATCTGGTAAATACGTTCACCGACTTCCGCAATTGTTTCTTCCCCCTCTACAATAGTTCCGCAATTTATATCCATATCCTCCTGCTGACGTTCCCAAAGTGCGTTATTGGTAGCCAGCTTCAGACTTGGGGTTGGTTTGGATCCAAACGCCGAACCGCGGCCTGTTGTGAAGCAGAGAAGATTTGCCCCACCGGCGATTTGCCCCGTGACGGCAATAGGGTCATACCCTGGTGTATCCATAAAGACAAAACCTTTCGCGGTAACTGGTTCCGCGTACTCATACACTTCTGTCAGATTTGTTGTGCCTGCTTTAGCAATACCACCGAGTGATTTTTCCAGTATTGTCGTCAGCCCTCCGACTTTGTTACCCGCAGAGGGATTATTGTTCATTTCACTTCCAGTGCGGCGACAGTATTCTTCCCACCAGTGAATACGGGCGATAAGTTTTTCCCCGACTTCACGGGAAACGGCGCGGCGAGTAAGAAGATGCTCTGCACCATAAATTTCGGAGGTTTCAGATAATATCGCTGTTCCACCTTGTTGGATCAACTTATCTGCCGCATAACCCAGCGCAGGATTGGCTGAAATCCCGGAATAACTGTCGGAACCGCCACATTCCAATGCGAGAATGATTTCTGATACAGGGATTGGTTGACGTGTTACCCGGTTAGCAACAGGCAGCATTTGGTTAACCAGGTTAATTCCTTTTTCAATGGCATGACGTGTGCCGCCCACCTCCTGAATGGTATAGCTGTGCATCATTGGGCCATCAGCTAACCCATGGGCGTTCATCATATCTTTAATTTGGCTGGATTCGCATCCCAGCCCAACGATGATTACTCCGGCAAAGTTTGCATGGGTGGCATAACCAGCCATCGTACGTCTCATGACATCCATTGATTCACTTTTAGATCCGATGGCACAGCCAAAACTTTGTGGCAACGACACCACGCCATCAACATTTGGGTAGTCTGCAAGACCATGCAGACGAAAGTGATCCTCAATCGCTCTGACGACCGTAGCACTACAGTTTACGGAGCTTAAAATGCCGATGTAGTTGCGTGTAGCAGCGCGGCCGTCAGCCCGGCGGATACCCAAAAAAGTATCCTGTTGAGGAACCGAAGAGGGAGAATGGCAGTCTTCACCCCAGGCATAATCTCGTTCAAAATCGCCCATACCTAAATTATGCATGTGGACGTGTTCGCCGGGCTTAATTGGCTGAGTTGCGAAGCCAATAATCTGCCCATAACGTTTGACCGCATCACCTACGTTACACGCATGCAGGGCGATTTTATGCCCTGCTGGAATTTCACTTAGCACCGTAATTTGTTCTTCTTCAAGCCAGGTGCCCACGGGGACCGTCTGTCTTGCGATAACCACATCATCTTTGGGATTCAATTTTAGTACAGGGTTGATGTTCATTATCATTGCTCTCATGCTGGTTTACACCGAAATACGGGATAAAATATTTTTAACCTGCGCTATTTTTTCTTCATTCAACGGTAATGCAGGAGGGACAACTGCGGTTGATATGTCCACACCACTTAATTTTATGGCTGTCTTTATAACGCCAAAGAACGGTTGTTCTAATGCATATAAAGGTGATAATCCTGACAGTTGTTGTTGAAGTGCTTTAGCCGTGGCGAGATCGTTCTGCTGAACAGCCTGATAAATTCCGCGCGTAATATTAGGTGCAAAGTTAAATGTTGCCGGAATTCCACCATGCCCCCCCAACATTAATGTATCAAGTAAATATTCGTCATAGCCGCTGAAAATGATAAAATCTTGGCGGAAACAGTGAACTTGATTGATGATTTCCCTGGTGTGGCTAATATTATCAATAGTGTCTTTAATTCCGACGATATTGGGTACTTCGCGGGCAAGGCGTGTGATGACGTTTAAACCAATATCCTGGCCGGTTAGTTCTGGAAAGTTATATAGGAAGACTGGAACGTTTAACGCTTCAGCAATTCTTTTGTAATGCGTAAAGCGGGCTTCTTCGCTGAGTTTTGCATAATAAGGATTGACTACCAGTACTCCTTGCGCGCCCGCTTTTTCGGCATGCTTTCCAAGCTGGATAGTTTCTGCTGTGCTAGCGCAGGCGATACCGATAAGTACGGGGACCCTGCCGGCAACATGCTGCAGACTAAATTCTGCAATCTGTTTTCTTTGTTCAGACGAGAAATGTGAAAATTCGCCGCCGCTGCCCAGAATTAGCATTCCGTCGGCACCATTGCTAATCACATGATCAATCATTACCGCCATTCCTGCGCGATCCAATTCACCGTTATCGTCAACGATGGTCGGTACTGGCGGGAAGATGCCCTTAAAAACGTTCAACATGCTCACTCCTTATTGTTCTGTATATGGAACTTATGTTCTGTATGTTGAAGTTAGTACAGCAAATATCCAAATCGTTCGTCAATGCTTTTTGCAGAACAAATGAACAACTGTGAGGTGGATCGGGTTTGCGGATGTAAGATTTAGGCAACAGAGCGCAGTTTGCATATGTGCAAAAAAGCCGCATACTTGGGAAAAGTGATTGCGGTATACTGTGCAGAGTCTATGAATAAAAAAGATTAATTGCGCATGAACCAAGACATCACGACTTCTGTTCCCGCTCTGGATAAGACGGTAAAAATCTGTAATTACCTTTTTAATTCTCCTGGAGCAACATTCAGTCAGATCCAGCAGGATCTGGCATTGCCAAAAAGCAGCACGTCTTCTCTGCTAAATGCGCTGGTTGAGCATCATCTTTTGCGTCTGGAAAAGGGGCGTTTCTTTTTAGGATTGAAGCTGTACGAATGGGGAAATCGTTCATTGGAGCAGTTTGATATCCGTAATGCAGCGCTTCCTGTTTTGGAAAAACTGCGTCAACAAACGGACCTGACCTGTCACTTGGGCATATTGGATGAAGTCGCGCCAATTTATCTTATGAAGCTGGAAAACACCCAGCCGATTGGCATTCGTACCTGGGTCGGTAAAAAATTGCCGATGCACAGTTCCGGTGTAGGGAAAGCGCTGTGTGCCTGGCTGCCGCAGGATAAAATCGACGAACTGTTGCCGGATGAAGACCTGCCGAAATATACCGATACCACCATTACCAGCAAAAAAGCGTTGATGAAGGAATTTGCCAGAATCCGCGCGCAAGGCTGGGTATTTGATAATGCGGAAGACTCTCCTGGTATCTATTGCATTGCCGCACCGGTATTTAACCGTAATAAAGATGTGATTGCAGCAATCAGCATCAGTGGCGTTGAACTACAAATGCCAAAAGATTGTATTCCACAATATTCTCAGTGGGTGCGCGAAGCCTGCCAGTCACTCTCGGCAAAATTAGTTTAAGTATGCAGGTGTCGTAGTTAATGATCTGGATAATGCTGGCCACCCTGGTGGTTGTTTTTGTGGTGGGATTTCGGGTGCTGACGTCCGGTTCACGACGCGCAATTCGCCGTTTGAGCGAGCGACTGAATATTGATGTCGTGCCGGTAGAGTCGATGATCGATCAGATGGGAAAAGTACAGGGTGAGGCGTTTTTACAGTACCTACACCGCCCGGATGAATCGCATCTGCAAAATGCTGCCCAGGTGTTGTTGATCTGGCAAATCGTGATTGTCGACAGCAGTGAGCCGAATCTACTGCAATGGCACCGCTGGCTGCAAAAAGCCCGGCTGGCTGCACCTATTACCGATGCGCAGGTACGTCTGGCGCTCGGTTTTCTGCGTGAGATGGAGCCGGATATGCAGGAACTTAATGCGTTCCAGATGCGCTATAACGCCTTTTTCCAACCCGAGGATGGCGTGCATTGGTTGCATTGATAGTCATGCCTGATGGCGTTACGGTTCTCAGGTCGATAAAAGGGCCCTGCCGTAGATGGAATAAGCCACATCGCCATTCAGCGGTGAAAGTTGTTGAAACGTTAAATAGGTCACAAATTTAATGTTACACTGCGTAACTTTTCTACAATAACCCCACGCAGGTAACAAAATGAGTGAAGCTGTTGAACAAAAATCCCGCGCTGAGGCAAATTCCCGACCTAACTGGTCGGCGGTATTTGCCGTGGCGTTCTGCGTTGCCTGCCTGATAACTGTTGAGTTCCTGCCCGTTAGCCTGTTAACGCCGATGGCGCAGGATCTGGGTATTTCGGAAGGTGTTGCCGGGCAATCGGTGACCGTGACGGCATTTGTCGCCATGTTCGCCAGCCTCTTTGTGACGCAAATTATTCAGGCGACCGATCGTCGCTACGTGGTGATCCTGTTTTCGGTGCTGCTGACGCTTTCCTGTCTGCTGGTTTCCTTTGCCAACTCTTTTTCGCTGCTGCTCATTGGCCGTGCCTGCCTCGGTCTGGCGCTCGGTGGATTCTGGGCAATGTCGGCGTCGCTGACCATGCGTCTGGTTCCTGCACGTACGGTGCCGAAGGCGCTGTCGGTTATTTTTGGCGCAGTCTCCATCGCGCTGGTGATTGCTGCACCGCTGGGGAGCTTTTTAGGCGGCATTATCGGCTGGCGTAATGTGTTTAATGCGGCGGCGGTGATGGGCGTGCTGTGCACGATTTGGGTGGTGAGAGCGCTGCCATCGCTGCCTGGCGAGCCGTCGCACCAAAAACAAAATATGTTCAGTCTGCTGCAACGTCCGGGCGTGATGGCTGGCATGATCGCCATCTTTATGTCCTTTGCCGGGCAGTTCGCCTTCTTTACCTATATTCGCCCGATCTATATGAATATGGCGGGCTTTGACGTTGATGGCCTGACGTTGGTGCTGCTGAGCTTCGGTATTGCCAGCTTTGTTGGTACGTCGCTTTCGTCGATGATTTTGAAGCGTTCGGTCAAACTGGCGTTAGCCGGTGCGCCACTGGTGCTGGCGCTCAGTGCGCTGGTCCTGATTCTGTGGGGCAGTGACAAAGTGGTGGCGGCGGGTATTGCGATTATCTGGGGACTGTTGTTTGCGCTGGTACCGGTCGGCTGGTCGACGTGGATCACGCGCTCGCTTGCCGATCAGGCAGAAAAAGCCGGATCGGTGCAGGTCGCCGTGATCCAGCTTGCCAATACCTGTGGGGCTGCGGTGGGAGGCTATGCGCTCGATACTCTCGGACTGCTGTCACCCCTGATGATTTCCGGCAGCCTGATGCTGCTGACGGCGCTTCTGGTGGCAGCAAAAGTTCGCATAAAGGGTATGCAATAAACTAACGCTCGGTATGCCGGATCGCTATCCGGCATCCTGGTTATTTTTAATTAAAACCATTGTTTTCGGCTGTATGGGCAAACCATTCGCCGCTCTTTTTCACCGTACGTTTTTGCGTTGCTAAATCTAACTGAACAAAACCGTAGCGGTTTTTATATCCGTTGAGCCAGGACCAGTTATCAATAAAAGTCCACATATGGTAGCCAAGACAATTACAGCCTTCGCTGATGCCTTTATGTAGCCATTTTAGATGCTCAGAAACAAATTCAATACGATAGCTGTCGTTGATCTGGTCATGCTCAACGAAACGCTGCTCATTTTCCACACCCATACCATTTTCAGAAATAAAGCAGCGTGGGTTGCCGTAATTATCACGCAGATTAGTAATAATATCGTAAATACCTGGCTCATAAATTTCCCAGCCACGATAAGGGTTCATTTTCCGCCCCGGCATTTCGTAATAATCAAACAGCCACTCCGGCATAAACGGCGCGTTTGGATTGACGGCAGTATCACGACATTTCACGCGGCGCGGCTGATAATAATTGATACCGAGCAGGTCGATTTTCCCCTCGGCGATGAGCTGACTGTCGCCTGGCTGACAGGTTGGTAGCTGATCGTACTCTTTCAGCAATTCGACCAGATCCGCCGGATATTCCCCTTTTAGTACCGGGTCAAGGAAGCTGCGGTTAAACAGCAGATCCGCATGGTGCGCGGCTTTCACATCCGCCGGGTGCTGAGAGCGTGGATAAGAGGGCGTCAGATTCAGGATCACACCGATCTCACCGCCGTAGTTTCCGGCGCGATACGCCCGCACCGCCGTGGAATGCGCCAGTACAGTGTGATACGCCACGGTGGCCGCGCGTTTGAAATCCACCACGTTTGGGTAATGGAAGTCATACAGATAGCCGCCTTCCACCGGGACAATAGGCTCGTTAAAGGTGAACCAGTGCTTCACCCGGTTGCCGAACAATGTAAAACACGTCTGCGCGTAGCGGCCAAACGCCTCAACCACCTCACGGTTTTCCCAGCCGCCTTTCTCCTGCATCACCATCGGCATGTCGAAGTGAAACAGGGTGATAAACGGTGTAATGCCTTGCGAAAGCAGCTCGTCGATGACGTTGTTATAGAAATCGACGGCCTCAGGATTCACCTCGCCAGTACCGTCCGGAATCAGTCGTGACCAACTGATTGAGGTGCGGAAGCTGTTGTGTTTCAGCTGTTTGAGCAGTGCGATGTCCTGTTTCCAGTGCTGATAAAACGTGGATGTGTTCGCCGGGCCAACCCCCTGGTGGAAACGCCCTGGCTGGCGGTCGAACCACACGTCCCATGTTGTCTGGCTTTTGCCGCCATTCAGGCTATCCCCTTCGGTTTGCAGCGCCGAGCAGGCACTCCCCCACCAGAAGTTTTCTGGAAAACGGTATCGCATTATCTTGCTCCTTGATGTATTTCACTTCCCTACACAATAGGCGATTTTGCTAAACAGAAACCGGTTACAGCGCTCGTTTTTCAATACGATAGTTACAAATCCGGGCATTCAACTTTGCCCAACGCTTCCCAGTAGTTGTTCTGGTTATTTCTTTGTATTGCCAGAATAGCCTCGCGGATATGCTGCTGATTACGTGTATCAGACATAATCGTTTTTTCCCACACGTCATCGGATGGCGACCCCTGTGGGGTGCAAATCTTGCGTAAGTCCTTCAATACAGTGTTTTTTTCATGAACAGACTGTAGAGAGCCATAAGCCGAATCGGCCTGCGCTAAACCCGGCAGCGTGAAAAGAATGGCAATAAGCGGTAAAGCGGCTCGTTTCATGATAATAATCCTTGTTGTCGATGCGCATCATCTCAAGAGTAAGTGTAGACGGCATGCGCCTCACTCATCAGCCTGTGTTAATTTCTAAACAAATAATCAGCCAGAAGTTGTAGTTTTTCAGGAGGATAGGATGCAAATACAGATTACAGATACCATTACCGAAGACGATCAAAATGCCCTGCTTGCCGGATTGCGCGCCTACAACCGTCAGTTCCTGAGAACCACCAACTTTGGCGACCTGGCGGTGTACTGGCGCGATGAACGCAATGAAATTCTGGGCGGGTTGATTGGCAAAATCAAAGGCGAATGGCTGTGCATTGATTTCCTGTGGATGCATGATTCGCTGCGTAAAGGCGGTTACGGCACAAAATTGATGCAGGCTGCCGAGCAGACAGCGCGTGAGAGAGGATGCCTGCATGCGCTGGTGGACACGATGAGTTTCCAGGCGCTGCCGTTTTATCAGAAAAACGGCTATCAGCTGCAAATGACCCTCGATAACTTTCCGGAAACCGGCTCAGCGCGGCATTATTTGTCGAAAACGTTTTGATGACCGGAAGGTCTGGACGCCGCCTCACTGTCTTGCGTAGCAGAATAGTGTATGTTCTGAACAATCATTTATTTCTTAAGCGGTAAAGAGATGAGACGGATTGAGATAATACTGGGGGAGCTGGAACGGCTGACGCGAGGACTGAATCTTGCCCATCTGGCGCAGGAAACGGCGTTCACAGCGGAAGCTATCGGCTTTAACCTCGGACTGGCGCGCAACTCGGTCAGTAAAGATCTCAATCAGCTCTGGAACGACGGCCTGGCGATTAAAAGCCGCGGACGCCCGGTATTCTTTCTGCATCGTCAGGCGATTGAAACGCTGCTGGGGCGCAAACTCGATGAGTCCGAGCGCGAAGTGCAAACCGTTGCCGACCTGTTACCTGTTCAGGAAAACCAGGCGACAGAGGATCCCTTTTCTGGCCTGATTGGTTACGATCGCAGCCTGCGCGACGCGGTGGAAAAAGGCCGCGCGGCGGTGCTGTATCCCCACGGACTGCACGTTCTGCTGACCGGTCCCTCCGGCGTTGGCAAAACCTTTTTTGCCGAACTGATGCACCGTTTCGCCTGCGAACGCGCTGTGGGAACGCCTCCACCGCTGGTTTACTTTAACTGCGCGGAATACGCCCATAACCCGGAACTGCTTTCTTCGCACCTGTTTGGTCATCGACAGGGGGCATTTACCGGCGCAAATGAAAATAAACCCGGCCTGGTCGAGCAGGCCGACGGCGGTTATCTGCTGCTCGACGAAGTGCATCGTCTGCCGTATGAAGGTCAGGAAAAGCTGTTCTCTATTCTCGACAAAGGTGAGTATCGCCCGCTGGGCTCAAGCGCCGTGGCGCGGTCAATCTCGGTTCGCCTGATATGTGCGACCACCGAACCGGTAAGTTCGGCGTTGCTGCGCACTTTCCAGCGACGTATTCAGGTATGTATCGATTTGCCCGGCATCCGCCAGCGTTCGGTGGAAGAGCAGGTTGAACTGATCGTTGGCTTCTTACAGCGTGAGAGCCGCAAAATCGAGCGTACGATAAGCATCGACCGTACCTTGCTGCTCTGGCTGTTGAACAAGCCGCTGGAAGGCAATATTGGTCAGCTCAAGAGCGACATCCAGTTTCTCTGCGCCCAGGCCTGGGCCTCGGGGATGACCGAGCACAGCGACACGCTACAGCTGGATAAACGTCTGACCGAGCTCCCCTTTAACGCCACGCCGGAACAACGTCTGTTGGTTGGCGCGCTGTTCGAAGGCAAAGAACACCTGAGCATCGATGCCCGCACGCTGCCGGCGCTGAAAAATTCGCTGGCCACCGGAGCCGAAATTGAAGAGAGCGATCTCTTCTACAGCTTCCTGACCCGCGAATATATCAACCTGCGTAACAGCAACGTGCCGCCAGCCGAAACGCTGGCAATCCTCAAAAACAAGCTCAGTTCGATATTTGAATATGGTCTCTATAGCCGCGACAGCGTGGCGCATCCTCCGCGCTATGGCGATCAGATTGAAGAGCGCGTCACGCTGCTGATCGGCTGCGTTGAACAGGTGCTTGGTTTTACGCTGCCGGAAAATCTGATTAACCCGCTGCGCAAACACTTCCTGGCGCTGATTGGCTATGTGCAGCGCGGCCTTATTCCTCAGCTCTATTCTTCCAGCCTGATCCTCGATCGCTGCAAAGATGAATATGATAACGCCACGTTGCTATGCCGGAAAATCAATGAACTGCTGCATATTCAGTGCCCGGCGACGGAGGTGGTCTGGCTGTGCCTGTTCCTCAAAGAGTGTCGCCATTACCGCCAACGGATTGACGCCAGTCCGGACTGCGGGGTGATTTTGATTGCCCACGGTGCGACGACCGCCACAAGTCAGGCGCAGTACGTGAATCGCGTGCTGGAGCGCGAGGTGTTCAGCGCTATCGATATGCCTTTCGAGCAGTCGGTGCATGACACGCTGGAAGCTTTGACACAGATGATCCAGACCCGGCAATATCGCCGATTGATCCTGATGGTGGATATTGGCTCGCTGGTCCATTTTGGCAGCACGATCAGTAAGTTATTCCAGATAGACGTACTGCTAATGCCCAATATCACGCTCACCAGCCTGCTGGAAATCGGGCTGGATTTAAGCTACGAAACCAGCGACTTGCCGCAGCTGGCGGCGTTGATGCAGAGCAAAAATATTCCCTGTCAGCTCTGTACGCCGCAGCAGGAAAACAGCGGTAAAGTGCTGGTTATCTCCTGCATTACCGGGATGGGAACGGCAGAAAAAATCAAAAAGGTGCTGGAAGAGAGCTTCGGTGAGTTGATGTCGCAGGATACACGGATGGTGATCCTCGATTACAACGAAGTTCGCAGCCTGGAGCGTGTTCAGCAGGCGATTAACGCCAGTGAACGTCTGGCAGGAATAGTCGGTACTTTCCAGCCAGGACTGCCGGATATCCCGTTTATCTCGCTCGAGGAGCTGTTCTCTGAGCAAGGCCCCGAGCTGGTACTCAGCCTGCTGACGCCAGATCTCTCCAGCAGCGAACGCCGTCTGGAGATGGAGCGCAGCGCGATGCGCTTTATCAGCGCGTTGACCATGGAGAGCATCATTAACCATATTTCGGTGCTCAACCCGCAGCGTATTCTCAAAGAGATGGAAGGCGTGCTGAACCATCTGACCACCGCGCTTTCGCTCAAACCGAGCCGTCAGGTGACACTGCGCTTCCTGATCCACTGCTGCTGTATGGTCGAGCGTATCGTGATTAACCGCAAACCGTTACAGATGGCGCTGGAGAACAAGCCGGATCTGGATAATCGCGCGTTTAGTGTCATTAAATCCGCTTTCCTGCCGATCGAAGAGGCCTATGCCATTCGCTTATCGGACGCGGAATATTTTTATATCTACGAACTGCTGTATAGCTAATCCCTTTGCTGGCGCGGCTTTCTGCCCCGTCAGCACTCCTCTCTTCCCTGCGTGACACAAATTCTGGCACAGCCTTTGCTCTGTTTACTTATGTCTATGTAATCGAGCCAGGAGGCCATTTTGACTACCACTGAATCCTTGCCCCAGATCCTGCTGCTGACCCATGGCGGCTGGGGGCAACAGCTTTGCAACAGCCTGCGCATGGTGATGGGTGAAATCAAAGGCGTGACGGAAATTGCGCTGATGCCCGTTGATACGCTCGGCGAGTTTTACCAGCGCGTTGAAGCTGTGGTGAAAACCATGCCGGAAGGTTCACTGATCCTGACTGATTTTATTGGCGGCACCACCTCTAACGTGGCGGCGCGGCTGAGTGCCGATTACCCGGTGGCAGTGATTTCCGGGCTCAATGCCTCTTTGCTACTGGAGGCGCTCGACAAACGCGAGCATGGCCAGTTGACCACCTGCGTGGCTGAACTGGTCGAAGCCGGGCGTAGCAGTTGCCTGGACGTTGTCGCCCACGTGCGTCAATTACAACAATCACAATAAGGAATAAACATCATGGCAAACATCGTCTTATGTCGTATCGATAGCCGTCTGATTCATGGACAAGTGGTGACCAAATGGGTTGGACAATCTCAGGCCAACCGGATTGCGGTGGTCAGCGATGAGCTGGATGCCGATCCGTTTATGAAAAACATCTACCTGATGGCCGCGCCGCCAAACATCAAAGTGGATTGTTTCGGTAACCAAAGTTTTGCGGCAGCCTGGAAAGAAAACCAGCTTGGTGACGGCAAAGTGCTGGTGCTGTTCCCTTCTCTGGCGGCGGTTCAGGAAGCGGTCCAGTTGGGGTTTGACGTCACTACCATTCAGGTCGGTGGACTGGGCGGCGGGCCAAACCGCAAAGCGGTATTCCAGAACATTACGCTGGATGAAAAAGACGTCGGCATTCTGAGCGACCTGAAAAATCGTGGGATTCAGGTGTTCTTCCAGACTATCCCGGAAGATAAGCCTCAGTCGCTGGACGATATCCTGAAAAAATTCTAATTCTTTGATAACAGGGTACTTAACTATGGATACTTTAGTCTTTGCAAGCCTGATGGGGTTGTATTACTGGTTTGCCCGATTACGCCTTGGCTACACCTTCTCCGCCATGCTGCTACAGCCCGTCGTGATTGCCGTATTCGTTGGCCTGCTGTTAGGCAACATGGAAACGGCGATGATCATCGGTGCAGGCATGCAGCTGGTTTATCTCGGCGTGACCTCTACGCCAGGCGGTAACGTCCCGTCGGATCCTGCGCTGGCTGCCTGCATTTCAATTCCTATCGCCGTGAAGGCCGGAATGGACCCGAACCTGGCTATCGCACTGGCAATCCCGTTTGGCGTCATCGGCGTGTTCCTCGACCAGTTGCGCCGCACGTTAAACGCAGCGTGGGTGCATATGGCCGACAAGCATGCAGAAACGGCCAACATGGCGGGCATTATGCGCTGTGCATTCCTCTACCCGGCGTTGCTTGGCCTTGTACTGCGTTTCCCGGTGGTTTTCGCCGCCAACTATTTTGGTCAGGACGTGGTGGAAAGCTTCCTCAAGCTGATGCCGCACTGGCTGACGCACTCCTTTGAAATTATGGGCGGCATTCTGCCAGCGCTGGGCTTCGCTATCACCATTATGGTGATCGGTAAAAAGAGCCTGCTGCCGTGGTTTATCGGCGGATTCTTCGCAGTGCTGTACCTGAAGGTGGACATCATGGCGATGGCAATCTTTGGTACCTGCGTGGCCTTCCTGATTAAAGGTCTGGCGAAAAATGAAGGAGCAGCATGATGAGCAGCGACGTAATGCAACATGAACTGGTGGAGCGTGCACGTGAAAGCGGCACGCTGACCAAAGCAGACATCACCAAAGCCTGGTTTATCTACTGGCTGGGCGCGGAAGTTTCCAGCTCCTATGAGCGTTTGCAGAGCCTGATTTTCTGCGCCTCGATGACGCCGATCATCAAAAAGCTCTATCCGCAAAAAGAGGAACAGGTAGAAGCGCTGAAACGCCATCTGAACTTCTTCAACTCAGAGCAGACGTTCGGGGCGGTGATTCAGGGGATCTCCATTGCGATGGAGGAACAGAAAACCCGCGGCGAGCCGATCAGCGATGCCTCAATTACCGGGATTAAAACCGGGCTAATGGGACCGCTGGCGGGGATGGGAGACTCCATCATCTGGGCCGCCGTGATGCCGCTGTTAATTGCTATTTTCATCCCATTCGCCGCCAATGGCAGCGCGATGGGCGGAATTGTACCGTTAATCCTCTACCCGGCCATTACGCTGGCAATCAGCTATGGCATGGTGCACAAAGGCTATACGCTGGGGCGTGACTCGATTATCGGTCTGCTACAGGGAGGGCGAATTAAGGAACTGATCTACGGCGCGAACGTGTTGGGCCTGATCATGATGGGCGCGCTGTCGGCAAGCTACGTCAAGATCACCACGCCGTTAAAACTCAGCGCCCTGAAAGGCTCTGAAGTGGTGGTCCAGCAAATCCTCGACTCTATTGCCCCCGGCCTGCTGCCGCTGGCGGCGGTGTTCGCCATCTACTTCTATCTGGTGAAGAAAGGACCGCGTTACACCACGATTTTGCTGTCGATTGTCGCGCTCAGCGTGGTCTGTTCGCTGCTGGGAGTGTTGTAAGCCATGACACAGAATATCTATCAACAACTGGGGCTAAAACAGGTGATTAACGCCTGCGGCAAAATGACGATTCTGGGCGTTTCCAGCGTCGCGCCGGAAGTGATGCAGGCCACCGCGCGGGCAGCTTCGGCCTTTGTTGAAATTGACCGGCTGGTGGACCGTACCGGTGAATTGGTTTCCCGCTACACCGGCGCGGAGGACAGCTATGTTACTTCGTGCGCCTCGGCGGGTATTGCGATTGCCGTTGCCGCGGCCATTACCCGCGGTGACCAGGCGCGAGTCACGTTGATGCCGGATAGCGCGGGTATGGCTAATGAAGTGGTCATGCTGCGCGGGCATAACGTTGACTACGGTGCGCCCATCACCAGCGCGATCCGCTTAGGGGGTGGACGCGTGGTGGAGGTTGGCTCAAGTAATCTGGCGGCCTGCTGGCAGCTGGAGAGCGCGATTACCGACAACACTGCCGCGCTGCTGTATGTGAAATCGCACCACTGCGTGCAGAAAGGCATGTTGAGCATTGCAGAATTCGTACAGGTTGCGCAGGTTCATAACCTGCCGCTGATTGTCGATGCCGCCGCCGAGGAGGATTTACACGCCTGGGTGGCGAGCGGGGCGGATATGGTGGTCTACAGCGGGGCAAAAGCCTTTAACGCGCCGACCTCCGGGTTTATCACCGGAAAGAAAAAGTGGATTGCCGCGTGTAAAGCGCAGCACCACGGAATTGCCCGGGCGATGAAGATCGGCAAAGAGAATATGGTCGGGCTGGTGTATGCCCTGGAAAACTATCATCAGGGGCAAACCGTGGTCACCGCCGAAGAGCTTCGCCCCGTGGCGCAGGCGATTTCAGCGATTCGCGGACTGAAGGCGGATATTGAGCAGGACGAAGCCGGGCGCGCCATCTGGCGGATTCGTATTCGGGTGAATGCACAAGAGCTGGGGATGGATGCTTACGCCGTAGAAGCGCAGCTGCGAGAGGGTGATATCGCGATTTACGCGCGTCGTTATAACCTTCATCAGGGCGTCTTTAGTCTCGATCCGCGTACGGTCGCAGAAGGGGAAATGGCACTGATCGTGGCCCGACTAAAGGAGATTGCAGACCATGCAGCGCATTAATTTTTATCGCAATAAAGTGGCTATTAACGTGCTGGCGAAGGATATCGCCAACGCCCGGGAAATCTATGACGCTGCCGAAGGTCACGCGGTGATCGGCATTCTTTCGGCGCAGTTCTCCTCGGTTGAGGAAGGGGTTAAGGAAGTAAAACGCTGGATGGCCGACGTGCCGTCGATTTCCGTGGGGTTGGGGGCCGGTGACCCGGCGCAGTATTATAAAGCGGCGATGATTGCCTCACGGGTCCATCCGGCACACGTCAACCAGACCTTTACCGGTTGTGGTTTTGCGACAGGCGCGCTGGCCGCAACGGGCGGTGAGCAGACCCATATCAACGCGTTAGTCAGTCCGACTGGAATGCCTGGAGAGGTGTTGATCTCCACCGGCGTCAGCAGCAGCCAGGGCACGCCAGCCCGCGTTTCCTGCGATGCCGCAGTGCGCATGATGCTGGACTCTGGCGCGCATGCCGCGAAGTTCTTCCCGATGGGCGGTGAGAAATCGTTGCCTGAGCTGTACGCGCTGGCGACGACCGCGGCGCGCAACGGCATGACGTTGATTGAGCCGACCGGCGGTATCGATCTCGATAACTTCGGCATTATCCTACAATCCTGTCTGGAAGCAGGAGTACCGCGCGTCATGCCGCATGTTTATAGCTCGATTATCGACTCGCAAACCGGCAATACCCGACCAGAAGATGTCGCCAGGTTGATAGAGATAGTCAAAACCCTGGTGTGATGCCGCCATCGTTGGAGAGCGAAAAGAGAATGCCCGGAGGTGCTCACGCCTACCGGGCATTTTTGCGAACATCATTCATGGAAAATGAATGCATTGCAGCAGCATCTATTTATTCTCGAAAACGCCTCGCAAAGGGGTCATTTCCCTGGTGTCGTCTGTAGCACTGGCGAGTAATGTCTCGTCATCTTGTTCTTCTGGTGACGGATCGCCATGCAAAAACCAACAACCTCTACGCCGCATGATGCGGTATTTAAAAAGTTCCTGGGCCATCCAGATACGGCACGGGATTTTCTTGATACCTATCTTCCGGCGTCATTACATGAGCTTTGCGATCTGGACACACTGAAGCTGGAACCCGGGAGTTTTATTGAAGAAGATTTGCGAGCGTGTTATTCCGATGTGCTGTGGTCGCTGAAAACGACATCGGGTAAAGGCTATATCTATGCGTTGATTGAGCACCAAAGCTCGCCAGATGCTCATATGGCATTCAGGATGATGCGTTATGCCATTGCTGCGATGCAGAAGCATCTTGATGCAGGACACAAAACGCTGCCGCTGGTGGTGCCGATACTTTTTTATCATGGCGTTGACAGCCCGTATCCATACTCGCTGTGTTGGCTGGATGAATTTGACGATCCACAAACTGCGCGGCAGCTTTATGGCGCGACCTTCCCGCTGGTAGACGTCACGGTGGTGTCTGATGATGAGGTTATGCAGCATCGGCGGATGGCGCTACTGGAGCTTGTCCAGAAGCATATACGTGAACGTGACCTGATGGTGCTGGTGGATAACCTGGTTGCTCTGCTGGTTAAGGGATACGCTAATGACAGCCAGGTAGAAACGCTATTTAATTATCTGATGCAGTCTGGCAGCGCCCCGCGTTTCGAAGCGTTTATTCGCGAGGTGGCTTTACGCGTTCCCCAACACAAGGAGAGATTAATGACGATTGCAGAATGTTTACGTGAATCAGGGCGAAGAACGGGTTTGCTAGAGGGCAAGATTGAAGGCAAACAAGACGAAGCGTTGCGGATAGCCCATGCCATGCTGGAGAAGGGGATCGATCGTGAACTGGTGCTAATTATCACCGGGCTTTCAAGTGATGAACTAACGGCATCTTCCGACTAATGTATCTTTTTCCCGTTATGCTTTTTTCTTCTTGCTGATGCTTTTTCGTTTTTTAAACCGCAGCGGCCTTGCCGCTATAGTCATTTCATTACTCATCAGGCGGTTATTACAAAAGGATAAAACGTGAAACTGAAGATACCTCATTTCGGGGCCGGGGCGGCGGTATTACTGGCGGGATTATTGCTGGCAGGATGCGATCAGCAGAGCAGCGATGCAAAGCATATCAAAGTCGGCGTGATTAACGGCGCAGAGCAGGATGTGGCGGAAGTCGCGAAGAAAGTGGCTAAAGAAAAATATGGGCTGGATGTCGAACTGGTAGGGTTTAGCGGTTCCCTGTTGCCTAACGATGCCACCAATCACGGTGAACTGGATGCCAACGTCTTCCAGCATCGCCCATTTCTTGAACAAGATAATAAAGCGCACGGCTATAAGCTGGTAGCCGTGGGTAATACCTTTGTGTTCCCGATGGCCGGTTATTCGAAGAAAATCAAAACCGTTGCGGAGCTTAAAGACGGTGCGACGATTGCGATACCTAACGATCCAACCAACCTCGGGCGGGCGCTACTGCTGCTGCAAAAAGAAAAGTTAATCACGCTGAAAGCAAATACAGGCCTGCTGCCCACGGCGCTGGATATTACTGATAATCCGCGACACCTGAATATTATGGAACTGGAAGGCGCGCAGCTGCCGCGCGTGCTGGACGATCAGAAAGTGGATGTGGCGATTATCAGTACCACCTACATCCAGCAAACCGGGCTTTCTCCGGTACATGACAGCGTATTTATTGAAGACAAAAACTCACCCTACGTGAACATCCTGGTGGCGCGAGAAGACAACAAAGATGCCGGGAATGTGAAAGAATTCCTGCAATCTTATCAGTCACCGGAAGTGGCAAAGGCGGCAGAAACTATCTTTAACGGCGGCGCGGTTCCGGGCTGGTAATCGTGACCCGTTGCCGCGCCGGTTGGGGTTAAACCGCTCTGGCGCGGCGACGTGAGTCCATTGAGATCAGCACTACCGATGAGAGGATCAAAAGCGTGCCCAGCCAGTCAGGCAGGGTAAATGTAATGCCTAATAACAGCAGGGACAGCAACGCGCTGCTCAACGGTTCTGCGCAGCTTAAAATGCTCGCCTTCGGCCCACCAATCATCTGCGCGCCTTTCAGGTACAGGCTAAACGTGAGCGACGTACCGATGACCACCAGATAGAAAAACGCCAGAATCAAACTGCCATTAACCACGAAGTTTGTTCCCTCTCCGGCATAGAACGGGAGCAGGATCAGGCCGCCTATCAACATGCTCCAGCCGACAATCGGCAGCGTGCCGTAACGCGCGATAAGCGTTGAGGGGTAGGTGGTATAAAACGCGGCGGCAAACGCCGAAGCAATTCCCCAGAACAGCGCGGCAGGTGAAATAGACAGCGACGTCGGATTACCGTGGGTGACCAGTAAGAAGGTGCCAATGAGCGAGGTGAAAATCGCGGTCAGCACTAATATTCCCGGTCGTGCTTTGCGAACCACGGAAAACCACGCCACGATAATGGTCGGTGACAAAAATTGCAGTACTGTCGCGGTGGCGGCGTTGGATTTTTCGATGGTCAGCAGGAAGGTGAGCTGTACGGTGAGCGCCCCGACCACGGAAAAAATGAGCAAGCTGATCGCGTCTTTGCGGTTTTTGATAATAGAGAATATTTTGTCGCCGTGAACGAAAGAGAGCATCAGCAGAATCAGCCCGGCGAAAATCAGGCGCGTCATGGTCAGAAACTGCGACGACATCTGACTTTGCTCCATGATGTACTGCGCACACACGCCCGAACTTCCCCACAATACGGCGGCGATCAGGACGTTCATCATCCCTCTTCTGGTGGAACTCATCTTTTCCTCTGCATGTTGTTTTGTTTTATTTGTGTGCAGGCATCATAGCAGAGATAGCGAAGCGAGTGAGACATGACTGGTGCAGCCCCCCGCGCGGCAGGGGGCTTCGGCAGTCATTTTATGGCGCAATCGGCGTCAGATAATCCAGCCGTAGCGGTTCGGCGAGTAGATCGTTCATTTGCAGAATAAACGCCTGGAAATGTGGCAGAGTGATATGTTCATCCAGACTGGCCTGACCGTGCCAGGATTCGCGTACGTAGAATACATCCGGCGTGTCGCGTAACTGGTACAGCTCATACTCAATATTGCCCGGCTCCCGGCGAGTGGGTAACAGCAGAGCCTGCAGCGCCTGTTTCAGTGCGTCGATCTTCCCGGGTTGGGCTTTCAATACCGCAATAATTGAAATCACTTCTGAATCAGACATGTTAAAACCCCTCCAGCACAATCTTGCCGACCGAACGACCGGTTTCAATTTGCGCGTGGGCTTTTTGCAGATTCGCCGCAGTGATAGCACCAAAATGCTCGCCCAGCGTGGTGCGGAGGGTGTTGTCGTCGATCAGCTGTGCCACGCGGGTCAGTAACTGATGCTGCGCAATGATGTCGTGGGTTGTAAACATCGAACGGGTAAACATAAACTCCCAGTGCAGCGAAATGCTTTTGGCCTTCAGCGGACGCGCATCGAGAGTGTGCGGATCGTCAATCAGCGCCAGTTTTCCCTGCGGCGCCAGGGCGGCAATGATTTGCGAATAGTGCTGCTCGGTATTGTTCAGGCTGGCAACGTGCGTCACCTCTTTAATGCCTATCCGTGCCAGCTCTTCCGTCAACGGCTTGTTGTGGTCAATCACATGATGAGCGCCCGCTTCACGAACCGGCTCTGCGGACGTGATGCCGTACCGATGACGGTCATTTTGGTCAGCTTACTGGCCAGTTGCGTCAGAATAGAACCGACGCCGCCAGCCGCGCCAACAATCAATAACACATCATCTTCATTGCCGTTTTCCTCAACGCCCAGACGGTCAAACAGCATTTCCCAGGCGGTGATCGCGGTCAGCGGCAGCGCCGCCGCAGAGGCGTTATCGAGTGATTGTGGCTTCAGCGCGGTAATACGTTCATCAACCAGCTGAAATTCACTGTTACTGCCAGCGCGACCCAGCGCACCGGCGTACCAGACTTCATCGCCCGGTGAGAACAGGGTGACGGCTTCACCCACGGATTTCACCACGCCCACGGCATCCCAGCCCAGCACGCGCGGCACATCAGCGTTAAAACCTTCGCGAACCTTGGTATCAACGGGGTTGACGGAAATGGCCTTCACTTCAACCAGCAGATCGTGCCCGGCGGCAACCGGCACAGGCAGGTCAATCTCTTGTAAAAATTCAATGTTATTGCCGTCGGTCGCGGCGCGGGTAATAGCGATGGCTTTCATAATCTCTCCGGTTCAGAAACCTTATCTCTGTTGAATAATTCGATGGTAAACCGGCAGCAGAACGGGAAAAATAGCCCTACGGCGACAGGACTTATACTCGGGGAGTGAAAATGTTCCGGCTTGAAGATCTCACGTTGTTTGTCCGCGCCGCGGCGCTGAACAGTTTTAGCGATGCCGCTCGCGAAGTCGGCGTTCAGCCTGCTCAGGTCAGCTCCGCCATCAAGCGTCTGGAGTCTACGTTGGCTATCCGCTTGTTCGCCCGCTCCACGCGCAGCCTGCGCCTGACGCCGGAGGGCGAGGTCTGGCTACCCTATGCCCGCCAGATGCTGGACGTGATGCATGCCGGGCTGCAAAAAATTCAGACCCCAGAAGATGAAGTGTCTGGCACGCTGCAAATCGCTGTGCCTTCCGATCTTGGCCGTAACCTGCTGCTGCCGGTCTTTCAGTCGTTTCGACGCCGATATCCCGCGCTGCGCCTGCGGATTTTTTTCTCTGATCAGGTGACGGATGTCTTTAAAGACCCCGTCGATGTTGCGTTTCGCTATGGCAATACCGAAGACGCGTCTTACATTGCCCTGCCCGTGGCGCCGGGGAACCGACGTGTGCTGGTGGCATCACCGGAATGGGTTGCACAAAACGGTGCGCCGCAAAGCCCGGGTGACTTAGCGCAGCTCAACGCCATGACCTTCGTCTTACGCGGACGCCTGCACGATCGCTGGACGTTTACGCGTGACGGCGAGGTCAGCAGCGTGCAGGTTAACGGCACCATAATGAGCGACGATGCGGAAGTGATCCGACGGCTGGCGATTGCCGGCGAGGGCGTGGCGTACAAGTCGTGGCTGGATGTCAGTGAGGATGTGCGTGACGGTCGATTACAACTGCTGATGCCGGATTATCAGGGGGAGAAAGTCCCGCTGAATATGATTTGCCCGCATCGGAAGCAGCTTTCAACGGCGGTCCGTCTGCTGCACGACGCAGTGAAGGCGCGGTGTGAAATGCTGGCGCAAAGCTAATAAGCGCTTTACGCCAGAATACTATCACGTCGTTACTCAGTCTTTTTTCGCAGCGTTGGCAAAGAAAATATCAGACTGAATGTCTTTGGTGCGGATGGTAAATAGCTGATTAGTCAGATCTTCCGTCAGCTTCTCGGCGTCGGCCATGATGCGCAGGTTGAAGTCATTCAGCATCTTATCGGCGGCTGGTTTATCGGTTTTCGCCATCTTCAGATACTCTGCTTCAACCTCTTTTTGCTCCTTGGCCACTTTGTCTTCCCATGCTTTGTAGGCTTTTTTGACGATTGGCGCGAGCTTCGGATAATCGGTCATCGTCAGCGTTTGTAATTTACGATATTTCCAGTAGATAGACTGATCGTCCGCTTTATCGGTACCCATCGTATAGTTAGCCGGATACGCTTTCAGGCCGCTGTAGTACGGAACAAAGGCGGTGAGATCAGCCATGCCCAAACCAATGTAGGTCGTTTCACCGATCTCTTTTGGCAACCACGGACGGACCTGCATAACGTGCGCTTCATAAGTACGGAAGACGCTGACCGGACGCCATGGCTCTTTACCGTTCAGACCGTTGGTGTAGGGGTCATGGCTGGTGCCTTCGTAATGGTTACGCAGTACGGCCTTCACATCGTCCAGCGTCATTTTCTTCTCTGGCGTCATGAAGACCGGGAATTCACGTCCTTTGGCCATATCCTGGTTTACGGAAGGATTGAACTCTTTCTGGATGGTCCATACGCGAGGGTCGTTATACGTGCGGTCACGCTCGTCATCACGGGTATAGGCTTTGGAGAAGTTGAATTTGCCATCTTTCGCCGGTTCGTACAGACCCTTTTCGGTCGCAAATTGAATCAGGTTTTTTGACGCCATCATGTCCGGGTTTTTCGGATCGTAATCCTGTAAGCGGCCCTGGTTACCGGTGGCAAAATACTGGTTATTTGGCAGACGCTGCGCCATCCACTGATGGCCGCTGCCGGTTTCCAGATACCAGATCTCGTTATCGTCGACAACGGCAACGCCAAAGCCTTCGCCTGCGCCGACGGTCTCAACGATATGGCCCAGTAGCGCCACGGCTTCACGCGCGGTTTTACTCTGCGACAGCAGAATATCCGGAATATCGTCTTCGGTGATCCCTTTATCCTCAACGTACGGGTCGGCGGCCAGCGCTTTTGGTGAGGCAAAAATAGATTCTGTCCCGCTCACGCCGACGCTCAGCTCGTTAAACCCGGTTGCGCCGTGCAACTGGGTTTTCCAGTTAGGAACCGTGGTATAACGCAGCGAGTTTTTGGGGAGCGGCCAGGTAAAGTCATTCGCGCCGTTATGTGCTTTGGTGCTGTATACCCCGGTCTGATTCTGTTTTGCCGGGTGAATGACAAAATGTTGCGCTTTCAGAGCATCGCTGTCAGCGCTACGGGCAACCAGCATGGAGCCGTCCGCTGATGCTTCGTTACCGACCAGCAGGGTCGTACAAGCAAAACCTGATGAAACAACGGCCAAATTTATAGAAAGTGCAATCAGGCACTTTTTAAAAGTAAACATTACGTATCCCTCATATGTACGCCAAAAATACACCGGAAACACACCGTTTCCTGAAATGCGATAACGCCTGAACCTTCAGACATTGCTCGCGAGAGAGATAAACGCCCCTGCCCACGTCTTCTCCAAATATCCATCCATAGGTTGAAGTCTTCTGGGCAAAATAAAACGCCCATTTCGCTTAATTGTTACGCAATGGATATTGTGGTATTCAGGATGTTTCCTGATTCGGGGAAAAGAATAGCAATGGGATATGAATGGATTCAGTGACCCATGTCGCGTAAGTCGATGATGACAAATATGAATTCCTGCGTGGGGGCACTCTTTTTGTATCCGGATATGACGTTACCTTTTACGGCAGTACAGCGAAGGAACAGTGGAACTCGCCACTATCCACGCCCCTTTATACTCCTCCATGACCAGACTCAGGCGCTGCCCGGTTTCGCGATAAAAACTGGGCAACGTCCCGTTGATATCGTCTTTATCGGCGGAGTCTGAGAAGGTTTTTACCAGTTGCGTCGACTGCAGCACGCGCGCGTCGTGGTGCTGGGTATAGGTAAAATAGATGTTTCTACTGATACCTGTGACGTGACGTCCGTACAGTTTGCCGGTTAAGGTTGCCAGCCCCTGATGGTCGTACAGCCGATATGACACCGTGCCGGTAAAGCGGTTGCTGCCAATATTCCACTCCACGTTACCGACGCAGTTCAACGGTCTGTCGGCGTAGCGTGAATACCATAGCCAGGCGCCCGAACCCAGCATCAATACCACGCCAATCGCCAGCAGGATAAGATTGTGTATTTTGTTCATTTCCCGCGCATCCAGTAGTAATGAGTAGAACAAAATGCGTGAACATCTATCCGCGCATCCTTATCGCATACAAAGGCCACCATCCTCTGTGCCTTACGGTAACCTGAAAGAAACACATGTTTGTTATATTCACAAAGATCGGGATGCGATTGCATCAGGCTGAAATAGCTTTCCAGATTGTGTTCATTCGGTGAGTAATAAATTTTACAGTTTTCCTGTGAGGGAATTTGCATAGAAACCGACACGAATTTACTAAACGGCATGACAGGGCGAGTCTGATACCAAACCAGCCAGATAATCAGAGTAGTAATAATCACTCCGGTGGTTAAGAAAATGTTCCACCAGGGAATCGACGTTGCTACTTGTGGTGGAGAGGGCATTACCTCGGGATCGTTGTTTTCCTTAATAAATGGTGCTAAAGGGGGCTCAGTTTGGGAATGTGTGATCGTCTCCACATGCGTACTCTCATTTAATCTGAGTCCTCGCCGGGAAATAGTTTTGACTGTATCACGGGGCAACCCGACATCCGCCAGTGCATTGCGCAACGTCAAAATTGCCTGGTAAAAAGTATTGGTCGTGGTCACATTGTTTCTTTCTCCCCAACCGACTTTGAGCAGCGTGTTCTGAGAAACAATGTCACTTGCGTGAGTAATTAAATAGAGAAAACAGAGCGAGGCTGGGATCTGCAGTTGAATTGCTCGCCCTGTCTGTCGATTGACCAGGCTTTTGTTATCAGGATTAAATTCGACCAACTGGTTGATAAGGTACAATGCCCGGCCCTCAGTAACGAAACGTCTCATATGTTGCATCAACATACCCATTTAATATTACATCGAAATGGATAAGACGCCTCTACCTTTGTACTTGATCAAAGATAAGAGTTTTACTCTTAACAATTAAATCCTTTTAATACAATGAGTTATAGTGGCTATATCTTAGGTGATAATTAACTAAGGTTAAATAATGAGAATTAATTACAGGTTTATCTGATTAGCTATTATATTTATCCCACAACATCACAAAGGTTTCTGGTTTTTAGGAATTTTGTGATTTACTAAAATCATTTCGCAAGGTTTTGTTTTAGCAAATAGTGCTGTATTTACGTTTACCGTGATGTCTGGATTTGTGTATAAAACTCCTAATATATGGGCTTTTAATCTGAGATAAAGCTCCGTAATACTTATCAACATAACGACATTTACAGTTGGAGATTATTTTTCTATAGGATTTTATAACATTTTTACCACTCGACTGTTATTAGCGAAAACGGATTTCACCACCTGTCGGATTGACACATTTATTTACCGATGAAATATTTATGGAAAATAACAGGGGCATAGTAGATGAAGAGAAAGCCGCTACAGAGTGTTCGTTGCATAAGCTGTGAATTATCCTGTGAATTATTTCCGGATGCTGCCGTACGCGCACAATACTGCCACCGTGCCGCTTTTGCTGTCTGGCCAGAGGGTAATGATTATTTGAAAAAAGGCATTATTGAAAAGCTTTTACTTAATAATCACAATCATTTATCCCATGGATTTATTTTTATCGATTTTTCATTCCCGAATTTGCGTCTGTTCACCGATCCGCAATGGGTGGATCGCCTGACGCAGAGTGGTATGCATATTGTATTGATAGCGGATCGGATCCTGACGCCGTTAGCCAATTACTGGTTATCGAAAAGCAATAAAATTCAAGGGATTATTTATTCCAGTGATAGTGATGAAGTTCAGCATCAGAAAATACGTCGCTTATTCCGGGGGCATCTCGCCAACAGCAAACGTGGGCGTTCATTGAATTATACGGAAATGATATTACTCAAGCGATTTATTTCAGGGATAAGTATTCAGCAAATTACCCGAATAGATAATATTGATGTTAAGAGAATATATGTCTACAAACTTCGACTTGAAGATAAGTTAGGCCTAAGTATTCATAAAATACTCTCTAACATTTTATAGCTGATTCTCATTTTTATTATTTCCACATCATCGCGATGTGGTGGACGCCCTACGCCCGAAAGCAGGAGGCTATTATGAAAAAACCTAAGCATTACTCACGCATTGCTATAGCGGTATCAACCGCGCTAACGTCAATGGTATTTTCAACCCACGCGGCCTGGATTGATATTGACAGTTTGCCTTCCAGTGGACTGGTGAACAGTCTTTCGCCAGAGTTGCAGGCTTTATTTCCTGCACAGGCGAATGCCAGTTTCGCTAAAACCAGCGCTACGCCAAATTATGTTTATCAGTGGAGTGCCGGCACCATTCCTGTTTTTGGCCATGGATTAACGCTGAATGGGCCAGGAGCAGAAGCCTTCGAACACACCATTACCGTTATTCAGAACAGCGCGACGGGTAGCCCGGGCGTTATTTTCGGTGACGACCTGACGATCCGCACACAGTCGAAGAATGCCGCTAATAATGGTAAGGATGTTGATGGTATCCGCACACACGGGGTCAATTCACCGGATAACCCGGTCTTTATCATCACCGGAGATCGCACCAGCATTTATGTGGACGGTCAGGATGGCGACGGTATAAACGCCGGTTACAGTGCCTATAATCAGGGGCAGGGTTGGAAAGGTTCGGCCAACATTTACGTTGGCGACGATCTGTATATTCAAACCACCGGTTATCAGGGGCGCGGTATCACTGCAAACGCGATGAGAGACGAAACGCAGGCCAAAAATACGATTGTCGTCGGCGACCGGGCACACATTGTGACGATAGGTGACAGTTCAGAAGGTCTTCGCACCGGGCAGAGCGGCTCCTCGATCCGCCTTGGTGATGGTGCCACTATCGAGACGTCGGGTGCTTCCTCAACAGGGATCTATGCCGCCTCATCTTCCAAAACGGAACTGGGCAACAATGCCACGATTACGGTCAACGGCGTTAGCGCGCATGCGGTTTATTCCACCAATGCGACCGTGAATCTCGGCGAAAACGCGACGATCAACGTAAACAATTCGGCCAAAGCGGCGTCATACAGCAAAGCGCCACGCGGCCTGTATGCGGCTTCACGCGGTGCGATAAACCTGGCGGGCGGCGCTGCCATTACCATGGCGGGCAATCACAGCAATGAAAGTTATGCCATCAGCACCGAAACGGGTGGCTCCGTAGACGGCTCCGCAGGTGGGCGCTTCCTTATCGACGGCGATCTTCACGCCGCCGGCGCGACTGCCGCGAACAGCAGCCTGCCACAGCAAAACAGTACCATTACGCTCAATATGACCGACAACTCGTTGTGGAGTGGGGCGTCATACATCACCAGCGTCACGGCCGGAACGGGTGTTATCTCGCTGCAAATGAGCGATGCGACCTGGAACATGACCAACAGCTCAACGCTTACTGACCTGACGCTGAACGGCGGGTCCGTGGTGAACTTTGGCCATGCTGACGGCGAACCGTGGCAGACGCTTACCATTAATGAAGATTTCACCGGCAACGGCGGCAAACTGGTTTTCAATACCGTCCTGAATGACGATGCCTCCGAAACCGACAAGCTGAAGGTGCTCGGCAATACCGCCGGTAACGCGTTTGTGGCGGTGAACAACATTGGCGGAAGCGGGGCGCAGACCATTGAAGGTATTGAGATTATCGAAGTGGCCGGTAATTCTGACGGTACGTTTGAGAAAGCGGGTCGTATTGTTGCCGGTGCGTACGACTATAACGTGGTGCAGAAAGGTAGTAACTGGTATCTGACCAGCTTTATTCCTGCTCCGCCGGATCCGGAAGACCCGGACCCGGTAGATCCCATCGACCCAGACCCTGTTGACCCGGATCCGGTTGACCCTATTGACCCAGGTCCTGTCGATCCAGACCCGGTCGATCCGATAATCCCTGAGCCGGAAATACCTGTCGCACCTCCGGTCACCGAGCAGCAATACCGCCCGGAAGCAGGCAGTTATCTGGCGAACAACTACGCCGCTAACACGCTGTTTATGACCCGACTGCACGATCGTCTGGGTGAAACGCAGTACGTCGATATGCTGACAGGCGAGAAGAAAGTTACCAGCATGTGGATGCGTAACGTTGGGGCGCATACCCGCTTCAAAGACGGTAGCGGGCAGTTAAAAACCCAAAGCAACAGCTATGTATTGCAGTTAGGTGGCGACCTGGCGCAGTGGAGTAGCGACGGTCTCGACCGTTGGCACATCGGCGCAATGGCAGGTTACGCCAACAGCCAGAACCGCACGCAGTCCAGCCTGACTGGCTACCATTCACGTGGTCAGGTCACCGGTTACAGCGTGGGGCTGTATGGCACATGGTATGCCAATGACGCCGACAAGACCGGCACCTACGTAGACACCTGGATGCTGTACAACTGGTTTGATAACAAGGTGATGGGCCAGGAGCAGGCGACAGAGAAATATAAATCCAGCGGGATAACCGCTTCGGTCGAAGCGGGTTATAGCTTCAAACTGGGTGAAAACGAGCGCAACAGCTACTGGCTGCAACCGAAAGCGCAGGTGGTATGGATGGACGTGCAGGCCGACAGCCACCGCGAAGCGAACGGTACCCGCGTGAAAGATAACACCGATGGCAACCTGATGACCCGTCTGGGTATGAAGGCCTTTATCAACGGTCACAACGCCATCGACGACGGTAAATCACGCGAGTTCCAGCCGTTTGTCGAAGCCAACTGGATCCACAACACGCAGACGACCAGCGTGAAGATGGATGATGTGAGCAACGACATGCGCGGCACGAAGAACATCGGCGAGCTGAAAGTCGGCGTAGAAGGGCAAATCACCCCGCGCCTCAACGTGTGGAGCAACGTGGCCCAACAGATCGGCGACAAAGGCTACAGCGATACCCGCGGTATGCTCGGCGTGAAATATAACTTCTGATGTAATGCAGTAATGTAAAAGCCGCTGATTAACCGATCGGCGGCTTTATTTTTTGGGGGAATTGTAGGCCGGATAAGCGTTAGCGCCATCCGGCATCTGGTAAATCTGTAATTAACGCTTACAGGTTCAGCCGCACTTCACTGGAGAGTTGCCAGCGTGTTCTCAATTCTGTTCAGCTTCTGATTTGCCTCTTTCAGCTCATCCTGCAGCCGTTGTTCCTGCTCGCCGTAGACCATCAGGACGATACAACCGTTCATCACTTTTACGCTAATCTGTTGCCCGGTATCAAACCCCGCTTCGCGTAGCCACTTGCCGGAAAGAATAATTTTGGGTGTGGATTTGTCGAAAACATTCGGGCGATATCCCACAATTACCGAACGCTCGGTTCCAGATTGGTCGGTGTCTGGGGTAGAATGCGAATCAGCCATAATCAACTCCTTGATAGTTGGTGAGGTTAGACGCTCCGGCTGTGTTCCCGCACAACGGGGCGTTGCTAGTGTAGAAGGCTTTTAGGTGGCCTCCTATATGGTAAGAGTAATTGGATAGGTGGCCCCATGTCAATCATATCGCGCGAAAAAAAACCAAAAGGCGGTGGTCAGTCACCGCAGTTCAAAATGCGTATTGATCCGGCATTGAAGGAGCAGTTGGATGCAGTAGCTGCTGAAGAAGGGGTAAGTCTCGCCAGTTGGTTGAAAGAACTGGCGAGGGAGGCTTTGCGTGCGAAAGGCATAAAACCTTTAGGCTAGTAAAAATCTAATTCATTCTGTAGGAGCCAGAAACATGAAATCTTTTTTAGCATATTGAGCATGATTTTTTAGATGTAATTGGTAGATCTCAGAATTTAATATTGCATCAAAAGAACAGTCAACGTTCCATGCTCTTAGATAGAAACCTGCCGTCGCTTCGCGTACTTTCACAATTAAAGAGCCCCTAATCATTCTGTATTCATATTCGATAGTATCTTTGAACTTTATTCTTGGGTGTGGAACTATTTCTAATTCAAGAATATTATTCCACTCAATATCATCACTTATACTCTCTCCTTTTTCAGCTATAACATTCAATAAGTTAGCTTTAGTTATTCGAGATGGGGAGAGACTAATGAACTTCTTATATTTACTATCATAAGCGCGCACATATATTTTTAAGCCATCATCGAATAGACTATGGGGAGTAATAATCCTTTTTGATTTTCCACTCGTAACAGAAAGATACTCAATTTCTACTTTCTTTTTTTGTGTAATAGCTCTAGTTATTGGAGAAAATGCTTCTTTACTAGGTATATTAAGACGCTGACATCTATAAACATAGTTAATATCTGTTTTTTCTATTTTTTCAGATTTTATCCAGCAAAGGACATCAATATCGCTTAAATTATAATATGGAGAAAAAATCTCATCATTTATAATATGTTTTTTTGTTTTTGAATCGAAGTAACTATTTTTACCTTCAGTAATCTCATTATATTTATTAATATCTCTTGTGGCTGATGCTTCTTTTATATTAAAGGCCTCCATTAATGAAGAGCGAGACACCTCTCCTTTATATATTAAGGAAAATTCAATGTATCTCAGTCGGTCACTATCGTGCGGTGTGAAAGTTGATATCGGATTCATGTTACCCTCCGTAGAACGTGTTATGCTAGCAATCTACTACATATGGTGTCTATGATAGAGCAAAGATCAGATTGAGGCTATAGGTGCGATCAAAATGATCTTGCTTCTACTTGATCCTTCGACGATCCAAGGTATAATCCTAAAAGCTGGCAAATAGTCAGTATTTTGAGGAAATGAAAATGGCAGTTAACAAACCATACGGTGATGGCAAGCGAATCGGAGCTGTACGTGAGCGTAGCCAGTGTCAAACTCCAAGCGGTCATTGGGTCAAGCGTGATACAGAAACTGGGCGTTTTATGGATGTGAAGGCAGACAAAACCCCGTTTAAAGGAGTCCGAAAAGAAAAATAGCCGTTACCGGTGGAACGATAACAGCTACTTGTGGTGCTAGTCACTAAAGGTGGTGGAACACCTTAGTGAGGATGCTATACGGGAGGTCTCCATCCCGGAGCATAATTCTAAAGCTAAAAAATTATACTCTTTTAGTACCATTTTATCCAGAGATCCCTCCCTAACATACTTGGGAGATTTTGATGAATCGTTCAAAGATTGTTCGTGTTTGCGCTTACGTCCGTTTTCGTTTAGGTCGTTTTGAACATGTGTGTGCGCATTGGCGTTCATTGCCACATTAAAGTAATGAGAAAGGGAGGAGAGAAATCTCTTCCTTTTTTTATCAGCAAGGTAAAAAAGATTTCTAAAAAGAGTGAGGCATTTTGGCGGAAGATCACAGGAGTCGAACCTGCCCGGGAACGCTGGCGTCCCCAACTGGATTTGAAGTCCAGCCACCTCACCGGAGATGACGATCTTCCGCGCCTCGATTGCTACATGGAGGCGGGGCGCATTATAGCTACTTCCAGACGTTTCCACACCCCCCCACTCACTTTTTTAACTTCCCTTTTGTCTTGCCATGATCGGTTTCATATAAATCCTCAATAAATCCGGTAGTTACATTTCATCACATTTTTCGACGCTACCCCGATCACAGAAAACAAGAATCGTAATTTGATAACGAGATATCGGAATACCCGCGCTCACAGGGATGGTTTACAAGAACTGTAACCGGTATCAGTGCGTGTGAAAGTGCTAACAAGGATGCGTAATGAAAAGTGAGATTCTGTCTGTTAAAGAGAAGATTGGCTACGGAATGGGCGATGCTGCCAGCCACATTATCTTCGATAACGTTATGTTATATATGATGTTCTTTTATACCGATATTTTTGGTATTCCAGCCGGATTTGTCGGCACCATGTTCTTACTGGCGCGTGCGCTGGATGCCATCTCAGACCCTTGTATGGGGCTGCTTGCCGACCGCACCCGCTCGCGCTGGGGGAAATTCCGCCCGTGGGTGCTGTTTGGCGCGCTGCCGTTTGGTCTGGTCTGTGTGCTCGCCTACAGCACGCCGGATCTCAGCCTGCATGGCAAAATGATTTATGCCGCCATCACCTACACGCTGCTGACCCTGCTTTATACCGTGGTGAATATTCCCTACTGCGCACTGGGCGGTGTCATCACCAATGACCCCACGCAGCGTATCTCCCTGCAATCATGGCGCTTTGTGCTGGCGACGGCGGGCGGCATGCTCTCCACCGTGTTGATGATGCCGCTGGTGAATCTGATTGGCGGCGAGGATAAAGCGTTCGGCTTTCAGGGCGGGATTGCCGTGCTCTCGGTTGTGGCCTTCCTGATGCTGGCATTTTGCTTTTTCACCACCAAAGAACGCGTGGAAGCGCCGCCGAGCACCACCTCGATGCGTGAAGACCTGCGCGACATCTGGCAGAACGACCAATGGCGCATCGTCGGCATGCTGACCATCCTCAACATCCTGGCCGTCTGCGTTCGCGGCGGGGCGATGATGTATTACGTCACCTGGATTTTGGGTACCCCGGAAGTGTTTGTCGCCTTCCTCACCACCTATTGCGTCGGCAATCTTATCGGCTCTGCGCTGGCGAAGCCGCTCACCGACTGGAAATGCAAAGTCAGCGTCTTCTGGTGGACCAACGCCGCGCTGGCGGTCGTCAGTCTGGCGATGTTCTTTGTGCCAATGCACGCCAGCATCACCATGTTCGGCTTTATCTTTGTGATTGGCGTACTGCATCAGCTCGTGACGCCAATTCAGTGGGTCATGATGTCCGACACCGTTGATTACGGCGAGTGGTGCAACGGAAAGCGTCTGACGGGGATCAGCTTTGCGGGCACGCTGTTCGTACTCAAGCTGGGTCTGGCGCTTGGCGGGGCGATGATCGGCTGGATGCTGGCGGGCGGGGGATACGACGCCGCAGCGAAAACCCAAAACAGCGCCACCATTAGCATCATCATCGGGCTGTTCACCATTGTTCCGGCTATTTGCTACCTGCTGAGTGCCGTGATTGCCAAACGCTTCTATACCCTGAAAACCCCGTATCTGACTGAAATCATGAGCCAACTGGCTCAGGGGGCGCGCCGCAATCAGCAGGATTTTACGACGAAAGAATTACAGAACTAAGGAACCGACAATGAAAATTAGCGATGGAAACTGGCTGATTCAGCCCGGTCTGAACGTGATTAACCCGATTCAGGTATTCGAGGTCGAACAGCAGGGTAACGAGATGATTGTCTACGTTGCGCCGCGCGATGTGCGCGAACGTACCTGGCAACTGGATACCCCATTGTTTACCCTGCGCTTCTTCTCGCCGCAGGAGGGCGTGGTGGGGGTGCGTATGGAGCACTTCCAGGGGGCGTTGGATACCGGTCCGCATTACCCGCTAAATGTGCTGCAGGATGTGAAGGTCGAGATGCGCAACACCGCTGAATTTGCCGAACTGAAGAGCGGTAACTTGAGCGTGCGCGTTACCAAAGGTGAGTTCTGGTCGCTGGACTTCCTGCGTAACGGCGAACGTATTACCGGCAGTCAGCTGAAAAACAACGGCTACGTGCAGGATACTCACAGCGGGCGTAACTATATGTTTGAGCGCCTGGATCTCGGTGTCGGGGAAACGGTATATGGTCTGGGCGAACGCTTTACCGCACTGGTGCGTAACGGGCAAACGGTAGAAACCTGGAACCGCGACGGCGGCACCAGTACCGAGCAATCTTACAAGAACATCCCGTTCTATATCACTAACCGCGGCTACGGCGTACTGGTGAACCATCCGCAGTGCGTGTCGTTTGAAATCGGCTCTGAGAAAGTGTCGAAAGTGCAGTTCAGCGTGGAAAGCGAGTATCTGGAATATTTCGTCATCGACGGCCCAACGCCGAAGGACGTGTTGAACCGTTATACCCAATTCACTGGCCGTCCCGCGCTGCCGCCTGCCTGGTCGTTCGGCCTGTGGCTGACCACGTCGTTCACCACCAATTACGACGAAGCGACGGTCAACAGCTTTATCGACGGGATGGCCGAGCGCAATCTGCCGCTGCACGTTTTTCACTTTGACTGCTTCTGGATGAAAGCCTTCCAGTGGTGCGACTTTGAGTGGGATCCGGTGACCTTCCCGGACCCGGAAGGCATGATCCGTCGCCTGAAAGAGAAAGGGCTGAAGGTTTGCGTGTGGATCAACCCGTATATCGGGCAAAAATCACCGATTTTCAACGAGCTGAAAGAGAAGGGATATCTGCTCAAGCGGCCGGATGGTTCCCTGTGGCAATGGGATAAATGGCAGCCGGGCCTGGCGATTTATGACTTCACTAATCCGCAAGCCTGTGAGTGGTATGCCAACAAGTTGAAAGGTCTGGTGGATATCGGCGTTGACTGCTTCAAAACCGACTTTGGTGAACGCATTCCTACTGACGTTCAGTGGTTTGACGGTGCCGATCCGCAGAAAATGCACAACCATTATGCGTACATCTACAACGAACTGGTATGGAACGTGCTGAAAAAGACTGTCGGTGAAGAAGAGGCGGTCCTGTTTGCGCGTTCAGCTTCGGTCGGCGCGCAGCAGTTTCCGGTGCACTGGGGCGGCGACTGCTATGCCAACTATGAATCGATGGCCGAAAGCCTGCGCGGCGGGTTGTCCATTGGTCTGTCCGGATTTGGCTTCTGGAGTCACGATATTGGCGGCTTTGAGAATACCGCCCCGGCGCACGTCTACAAGCGCTGGTGTGCGTTCGGGCTGCTCTCCAGCCATAGTCGTCTGCACGGGAGCAAATCCTACCGTGTGCCGTGGGCGTACGATGACGAATCCTGCGATGTGGTGCGCTATTTCACCGAGCAGAAATGCCGCATGATGCCGTATCTGTATCGCGAAGCGGCGCGCGCCAATGAGCAAGGCACGCCGATGATGCGCGCAATGATGCTGGAGTTCCCGGACGATCCGGCATGTGATTACCTCGACCGCCAGTACATGCTGGGCGATAGCGTGATGGTTGCGCCGGTGTTTAGCGAGGCGGGTGATGTGCAGTTCTACCTGCCGGAAGGACGCTGGACGCATCTGTGGCGTAACGACGAGGTGTCTGGCAGCCGCTGGCATAAGCAGCAGCATGACTTCCTGAGCCTGCCAGTCTACGTGCGTGAGAACACCCTGCTGGCGCTGGGCAGCAATAACCAGAAGCCGGACTACGCCTGGCACGAAGGCACCGCGTTCCAGCTGTTCCATCTGCAGGAGGGCCGGGAAGCGGTGTGTGAAGTGCCTGCGATGGACGGCTCGGTTATCTTCACGCTGAAGGCGACGCGTGTAGGTAATACCATCACTGTGAAAGGGAACGGTGAGGCACGTAACTGGACGCTGTGCCTGCGAAATATTCAGAAAATTGGCGGCATTAAATGCGGGTCGCATATGGGCAGCGAGCTGGGTGTAGTTATTACTCCACAGGGCAGTGAGCTGACGATTACCTTGTAAGCATGTGTCGACGTGGTGCCGGATGCGTTTTATCCGGCCCACGCTGCGAGCAGCATTCCTGATCTGAAAATCCAAAACATCCTGAATTAAATTTTTATCTCTGCATATTTGCGAGCGGTATCACTCTGATTCCCGCGAAAAATGTGATCTGCGCCGTAAATATCTCACTATTTCCTCTTTTTGTCTTATTTCTGTCCGGATTACTGGACACGATTTAGTATTGTTGGCGCATCGTAGTCCTCTTATATTTATCATCACGGATTACACGTGGAGCATAAATGCTTCTTTATAACCTAAATAATTCGAGTTGCAGGAAGGCGGCGACGCAGCGAATCCCCTGAGCGTACATAAGTACGTGACTGGGGTGAGCGAGGAAAGTCAACGCACATGCAGCTTGAAGTATGACGGGTATAGATATTTAATCTGGTATGTAATAAGGGTAAATAATGCAAATGATTACCTCGCGACAAAACAGATTATTAAAGTTTCTTCTGTCTAAGAAGGAATATATCACGCTGCTGAAAATTGCCGAGTATTTATCTGTTTCAGAGAAAACTGTGCAGCGCGATCTGCGCTTACTGGAACCATGGTTATCAGAATGGAAAATAACCATCGATAAACGTGCTGGTGCTGGGGTGATATTAAGTTCCGATAATATTACCGACCTTTTATATATGGACCAGTTATTAGGATCGGAGGGTGATGATACTGACGGCATGATGAATAATTCACGGCGAGTCAAGATAGCCTCACAATTATTAAGCGAAACGCCGCATGAAACGTCGATCAGTAAATTATCCGAACGTTATTTCATTAGTAGCGCATCGATTGTTAACGATCTGAAAGTAATTGAATCCTGGATTACCCCTCTGGGCCTGTCGTTGATTCGCAGTCAGAGCGGCACGCATATCGAAGGCAGCGAGAGCGGTGTACGCCAGGCGATGGCGTCGCTGATTAACGGCGTGATTAACCATAATGAACCTGGTAACGTGGTTTATTCACGCCTTGACCCGGGCAGTTATAAAGCCTTAGTGCATTACTTTGGCGAAGAAGATGTTTTATTTGTCCAGACGTTATTGCAGGAAATGGAGAACGACCTGTGCTGGTCTTTGGGCGAGCCTTATTACGTCAATATCTTTACCCATATTTTGATCATGATGTACCGCATCACGCGGGGCAATGCGCTGCCGAGAAAAGATGAAAATATCACCTCATGTGACGAGAATATTTTTTCCATTGCCAGCCGGATGATTCAACATATTGAAAAACGCATTGCCCACCCGCTACCGGAAGACGAAGTCTGGTTTATATATCAATACATTATCTCCTCCGGCGTGGTAATTGAAGAGCATAACGACGTGAGCGTGATTGGCCATATGCATTCCAGCGACGAAGCGCGTTTGATTACCCATCGGTTGATTGCCTCCTTTGCCGAGATGGTCGACAGCGATCTTAGCCAGGATACTGCACTGTATGACGGATTGCTGATCCACATTAAGCCGCTGATTAACCGCCTGAACTACCAGATCCGCATTCGTAATCCGCTGCTGGAGGATATTAAAGGCGAGTTGCAGGACGTGTGGCGTCTGACCCAGTGCGCGGTGAATCGGGTGTTTAGCGGTTGGGGCGAGCAGTCCGTGTCGGAAGATGAGGTGGGATATTTAACCGTGCATTTTCAGGCCGCAATGGAGCGGCAGATAGCGCGTAAGCGCGTGCTGCTGGTCTGCTCAACCGGTATTGGCACCTCTCACTTACTCAAAAGCCGTATTCTGCGCGCCTTTCCGGACTGGACTATCGTCGGCGTGGTATCGGCAGGCAGCCTGCCCTCCGTACTGACGGACGATATTGAACTGGTGGTATCGACGATAAATTTACCTGCCGTTGCTATGCCGGTCGTGTATGTCACCGCCTTTTTCAATGATGCAGATATTAAGCGGGTAACAGAAACGGTTATTACGGAAAAATTACATCGGGCGACGTCGCTGGTCGTCGAAAATTAATGTCTGAACTCCATGAGGTATGATTGATGGACATCACGAAAATACTCAATACAAATCGCGTTATTTTGGATATGAAGGCCACAAACAAAACGGAGGCTATTGAGGAACTGACGGATATTCTGCAAAAAGATGGGGCAATTAGCTGTCGGGAAACGTTTATTCAGGATGTCTGGCAGCGTGAATCAGAAGGCTCGACCGGCTTCGAAAATCATATTGCGATCCCGCACGGGAAATCCTCGGCGGTGGTCAATACCACGCTGGCAATTGGGCGTACCCGGCAGGACATTCCCTGGGAAACCCTGGATGGCAGCAACGTGCGCTGCATTATTCTGTTTGCCGTACGTCTTGAAGATCAAAACACTACACATATTCGTCTGCTTTCGCAGGTTGCCGGCGCGTTGGCGGATGACGACATTATTGAACAACTGTTAGTCGAAAGCAGTCCACAGAAAATTATTGAGCTTTTTAGCCAATATGCTGAATCCAATGTCTGCTAAATAAAAAGTGGAGCATGTTATGAATATTGTTTGTGTTGCCGCCTGTACGGCGGGTATTGCGCACACCTATATTGCTCGTGAGAAGCTAATTAAAGGTGCTAAAGCGCTTGGTCATAATATAAGAGTTGAAACCCAGGGAACTATCGGCACGGAAAACGAACTGCTGACAGAGGATATTTCTGCAGCTGATGTCGTAATTCTTGCTGTCGATGTCAAAATAAAAGGGGAGGAACGATTTTCAAATAAACGCATTGTGCGAGTGAAAACCGAAATCGTCATAAAATCGCCCATTCAGTTTCTTGAAAAGGTCGAAAAATCATTAGTTAATAATAACCAGTAGCGATCCTCATTCTGGAGGGATTTCACATGAGTGAAAATAAAATTCCGCTATCTCAGGAAATAAAAAGACATTTATTAACGGGAATTTCGTGGATGATCCCGTTAATTGTCGCCGCCGGGATCTGTATTGCTCTCGGGCAAATACTTGGCGGCACTAACGTGGGTGAAAAAACAGGAACCATACCCTGGATGCTCAACCAGATTGGCGGCTGGGGGATGGGGTTAATCGTACCGCTGATTAGTGCGGCGATTGCGTACTCCATTGCCGATCGTCCCGGATTTGCGCCGGGCCTGATTGTCGGCTTTGTTTGCGGCGAAATTCATACCGGTTTTATCGGCGGGATGCTGGGCGGGTTCCTGGTCGGTTATACCGTACTGCTTCTTAAGCGCTATATCCGTTTGCCACAGTCGATGCAGGGGCTGATGCCCATCATGGTGTTGCCGGTACTGAGTACCGTCATTGGCGGCCTGTTGATGATGACGCTGATTGGCAAGCCGATAGCCTGGCTGCAGGACGCGTTAATTCATCTGCTGGAGTCCATGCAGGGCGGGTCACGCTTCCTGATGGGCGCTATCCTCGGTGCGATGGCGACATTCGACTTCGGCGGACCGGTGAATAAAACCATGTCGCTGTTTGCTGACGGCATGCTGGTCAGCGGTGTGTACGGTCCGGAAGCGGTGAAGTTTGTTGGCTCGATGATCCCTCCGTTCGGCATTACGCTCTCTTTCCTGCTGACGCGTCACAAATACACCCGTGCGGAGCGCGAGGCGCTGAAAGCGGCATTCCCGATGGGGATCTGCATGATTACCGAAGGGGTCATTCCGATTGCAGCGCGCGACCTGTTGCGCGTGGTGGGCTCCTGCGTGGTGGCCTCGGCGATTGCGGGCGGCCTGATTATGGTGTGGGGTGTCGAAAGCCCGGTACCGCACGGCGGCATGTTTGTGGTTCCGCTCTTTACGCATCCACTGCTGTTTTGCCTGGCGCTGGGGATCGGCACGGTGATTTGCGGTGTCATGTTGTCGCTGTGGAAGAAACCGGTGACCGAGCGTGACGAAGAGTTTGATGAACTCAGCGATCAAAAACTGAAAGACGAAGAGATCACCTTCACCCTGGAATAACCGGAGGCCGTATGTTTGCCGATATGAAAAGCATGGTGGCGAAAGCCTGGCGCGAGCAGTACGCGCTGCTGGCCATCAACTGTATGAACCTGGAAAGCGCCCGCGCGGCGGTTCGGGTGGCAGAGAAACACCGTGCGCCCATCATTCTGAATCTGTATCAGGGGCATCTGGAGCATTTTCCGGCCCCGATAGCCGCTGCGGTCGTCAAAACGCTGGCAGAGGAAGCCTCAGTACCGGTCGCGCTGGCGCTGGATCATGGAAAGGATCCTGTACGCATTCGTCAGGCTTTTCGCGCCGGATTCAGCGGGCTAATGATCGATGCCTCCGCCTTTGCGCTGGAGGAGAATATTCGCCAGACCCGTGCAGTGGTTGAGCTCGCAGCCAGCGTTTCTCTGTGCGTGGAAGGCGAGCTGGGCCATCTGGCCGATGCTCCGCGCTATGACCATGCCGCTAACGCTGATTTGATGACTCAGGCCGCCGATGTGGAACCCTTTATCCAACAGACCGGGATCGATTTGCTGGCGGTGTCGGTGGGTACGGCGCACGGCATGTACGCGCAGGGCGTTACGCCAGCCATTGATTTCCAGCGGCTGGAGGAAATTGCCCGGTTATCAACGGTACCTCTGGCGCTGCATGGCGGCAGCGGGACGCCGTTTGATCAGCTACAGCGCTGTCCGATGTTTGGCGTCGCCAAGATAAACGTTGGCGCAGCGGTTTTCGAAGCCGGAAAGGCTGCGCTGCTGCATACCCTGTGTCGTGACACATCCGGTGAACTTGTTGATGCCCTGACCCTGATGGAGCAGGCCTGCGAGGAAGCCATTATTCCGTACCTGCAGGCCAGCGGCGCTATCGGCAAAGCCTGATTCATTTTCTGTAACGCCTTCTATGCCTCTGCGATGACGCACTGGCAGGGCTTTCTACACCCTGAAACTGGAGAATTAACATGTTAGTTTCGATGAAAGAATTACTGCAACCTACCCGTCAGCACGGTTTTGCCATCGGCGCATTCAACGTGGCAGACAGCTGCTTTGTACGTGCAGTTGTGGAAGAAGCGGAAGCGACCAACACCCCGGCGATTATCTCCATTCACCCCAGCGAACATGATTTTGTCGGCGATGCGTTTTTTAGCTACGTCCGTGATATCACGATGCGTAGCCCAGTGCCGTTTACTCTGCATCTGGACCACGGCGCTTCGGTTGAGCATGTTCTGCGGGCGATTCAGTGTGGGTTTACCTCGGTGATGATTGATGGCTCGCTGCTGCCGTATGAAGAGAACGTGGCGCTGACCCGCGAAGTGGTCAAGCTGGCGCATGCGGTAGGTGTTTCTGTGGAAGGGGAGTTGGGTACGATTGGTCAGACCGGGACGTCAGTGGAAGGCGGCGTGTCGAAGGTTACTTATACCGATCCTGCTCAGGCAGAGGATTTTATCGCCCGAACCGGTGCAGACACGCTGGCGGTGGCGATTGGAACCGCGCACGGGATCTACCCGAAAGGGATGCAGCCAGAGCTGCAAATGAACATCCTGCGCGACATCGCCGGGCGTGTGGATATTCCGCTGGTGCTGCACGGTGGTTCCGCGAACCCGGATGCGGAAATTGCCGAATCCGTGACGCTGGGTGTTGGCAAAATCAACATTTCCAGCGATATGAAATACGCCTACTTCCAGAAAGTCCGCGAAATCCTGGCGAAAGAAACCTGGTGGGACCCGAACGTAATCTACCCAGAAGCCATTAGCGCCGCGCGGGACGTGATCCGCCACAAAATGAAACTGTTCGGCTCAACCGGCAAAGCATCACTTTACTAACGGCATGCAGGCGGGGCGACCCGCCTCTTTCGCAACAAGGAAAAGTGGAATGAAGCGTTCACATATTAATTATGCCGTTGATAAGGCGCATGCAATTGCCGAGACTTTTAGGGTTTGTCTGCCTGACTTTGCGTATTTTACGGCTGACGTCTGGCGACAACAGGATCAATCTCTGTGGCGTGAAGTGTGCGATCTCCAGCTGGGCTGGGATATTACCGACTTTGGGCGTGGAGATTTTGCGCAAACGGGACTGACGTTACTGACGTTGCGCAATGGTCTGCCAGGCTCAGCTAATTACCCCAAACCGTACGCCGAAAAGATGCTGCAAATTCAGCAGGATCAGCAAACGCCATGGCATTTTCATCGCCATAAAATGGAAGATATCGTGAATCGCGGCGGGGGTGACTTATGTATGCAGCTGGCATGGGCCACGCCTGATGACGGGTATGACGCACGGCGTATTGTTGAAGTTAGCGTCGATGGTCAGCGGCGTACCGTTGACGCTGGCGAGACGCTGGTATTGAAACCGGGACAGGGGGTGTGCCTGCCGCCGCGCTTGTATCATCGCTTTTGGGCGGAGAAGGCGTTCGTGCTGGGCTGGGAAATCTCGATGGTCAATGACGACCTGCATGACAACCACTTTCTGGAACCAGGCGGTCGCTTCCCGGCGATTGAAGAGGATGAGCCGGTGAAGTGGCTGTTGTGCAGTGAATATATTCGTTTATGAGCGTGAGTAGGCCCGGTAAACGAAGCGCCACCGGGCAATAAATTATTGCGCAGGTGGTGGTGCTGTGACTTCACTCCCTGAAACCACGCCCGCCTGCATGGTCTGCGTGACCTGCTGTGTCTCCGCGTTCACCGCATGCAGTTGGCCGCTGACCGTTGGCTTGAGCGGCGCATCGGCCTGAATATTGCCGCTGGCGGTAAGCTGAATATTACCATCGCCGGAAAGCGGCAATGCGGGCCAGCCCCACTGCTGCAGGATCGTCATTGGCACGCCGCGTCCGTTCAGGCTGATCTGAGCCTGGCGCTGAGGTAACTGCGAAATGCTGGCGGTGGCCTCCAGCAGCCCTTTTTCCGTATAGGCGCTCAGTTCGCTGATATTGATGGTGCTGTTGTTCGCCGTCAGCGCCAGCGAAGGACGACGTACATCCGTACGGTTAAAGGTAGCAGCAGCGGCGTTGAGGGTGGTGCTCCCGCTCCATATCCCCCACTGATTGTTCTGTACCAGCCCGAGGTTAGCGCCGTAACCGTCAAGCGCGGTGAGCTGCCACGGGAAACTCGGGTCGATATCAATTACCAGATTGCGGCTGGCGCTGAATTTCTTCAGCGTCAGGCTGTTTAGCCATGTTGGCAGAGGTTTCATCCACTGCTGCTTCCAGTTTTCCGGCAGCGTATATTCCAGACCGGCAATAGCGGCATCATCGAGGACCAGCGCTTTGTTGCTGCGTAGCCAGTTTCCGGATGTTCTGACCATACCGCCTTCCCAGCGGGTGGTGAACTGGCGCAGCGCAATGCCCTGTGGTGAGAACTCGGCGTTCAGAATCGGATCGAAGAAGTGCAGAGAGCCGTAGATAAACTCGCTGGCGTTCATCGACAATTTTCCTTCCTGAGTTTGCCAGTCGTCCTTGCTGAAGGTCATGTTGCGCAAGCTCAGATCGAGATCCGTCACCGCCCAATCGGGGCCTTGCAGACGGGCATCCGTTACTTCCAGACGACCAATTTGCAGGGAAGGAATGGTGCTTAACGGGGCAAAAAAGTCGGCCAGCGATTTGTCGCTTTGCAGCCGGATATCGTTCAGGCGCAGATTCTCCACTACCCAGCTCCCGTCGGCATTGCGTTGCGCTACGCCGGTTAATGCTCCACGCGCCACGTCTGCGCCAATATTGCTAAGCGTCACCCGGTCATGGTCAATGCTGCCTTCAATCAAGACGTTGGTGGTCGGGACATCGTTGAGCGTCAACGAACTGGCGCTGAGCTGAATTTGCGCTTTGCTGCCGAGAATTTTACCTGCCTCAGGGCTCCAGGGAATGATGCCACCGTTAACGCGCTGTGCGCTCAGGGTCCATTCGCTACCGGGGCTGTTAAGCGCCATATCCTGCAACTGCAGGCGATCGGCCTGGAATGGCAATGGCGCGGTTTGCTGGGACAGATTTAGCGTGCCGTTTTGCAACAAAATGGTGTCTACGTGCAGCGGGTCTGTGATTTGTCGGCTACTGAGTCCAATATCGACCGTTTTGGCGACCAGCGTGGCGGGCTGACCATCCCGGCCAAAGGTGACGTTTTCCAGCAGAATATGGGAAGGGGAAGAAAACCGGTGATCGATGGCATTAAAGGCCAGATGGTAGCTGCTGTTCTGTGAAACCCAGGCGCTGACGTGCTCTGCGCCCCAACGGGTTTGCAGTAGAAAATAAAGGCCGAGGATCGCCACTGCAAGGGCGATCAGCACGTAAAGAAGCAGCTTTCCAATAAATTTCATGGTCTTCCATCCCGCGAAGTGCACATAGTCAAGTTATGCACGATTTAGGCGCAATGCTCAAGGCGGGAATGGTGAAAGAGCGTTACAGCGGCGTTGATTCAGAACCAACGCCGCATTTTGCTTATTGCTTCTCAGGCGGGAAAATCAGGTTCAGAACAATAGCGGTAATACCGCCAGCAGCAATGCCGGAAGAGAGCAGGTTTTTCACCCAGTCCGGGGCGAACTGCAGGATCAGCGGTTGCTGGGAGACGCCGAGACCAACAGCCAGCGACAGCGCGATAATCAGAATTGCGCGACGGTTCAGCGGCTCGCGGGACACGATACGCACGCCGGATGCGGCGATAGTACCGAACATTACCAGCGTTGCCCCGCCGAGTACTGGCTCAGGAATATGTTGTACAAAACCGCTGACCGCCGGGAACAGGCCCAGCGCGATTAACATCAGCGCCACCACAAAACCGACGTAGCGGCTGGCAACGCCCGTTAACTGAATAACCCCGTTGTTCTGACCAAAACAGGAGTTCGGGAAGGTGTTGAACACAGCGGAAACAAACGAGTTCAGACCGTTCGCCAGCACGCCGCCTTTCAGGCGTTTCATATACAGCGGACCAGAAACCGGCTGCTCGGAGACATCGGAGGTGGCCGTAATATCGCCGATGGTTTCCAGCGAGGTGATCATAAAGACCAGCATCAGCGGCAGCAGTAAGCTCCAGTCAATGCCCAGGCCATAATAGAGCGGCGTCGGCACCATCAGCAGATCCTGACTAACCGGCGCGGTATTTTGCGGCAGCATATCCATAAACCAGGCCAGCAGATAACCCGCCGCCATTGCAATCACCAGTGACGCAACGCGCAGGTACGGGTTGCGCTGGCGGTTAAGCAGGATGATTAGTGCCAGCACCACGCCTGCCAACAGTAAATTCTTCGGTGCACCAAAGGTGTTGTCGCTCATTGCGGCATAGCCACCACCAATCGATGTCAGACCCACCTGAATCAGCGACAGGCCGATAATCATCACCACCACGCCTGAGACCAATGGGGTAATGATCCGCCGCGCCAGATGCAGTACGCGTGAGATAACCATCTCGGTGCAGCTTGCCAGCATCAGCGTACCGAACAGCGCCGCCATCATGGTTGGGACATCTGCGCCACCGGTTTTTAGCGCCGTACCGCCCATAATCAGTGGCGCAACAAAGTTAAAGCTGGTGCCCTGAATGGATAGCAGCCCTGAGCCTACCGGCCCCCAGGCTTTGATCTGAATGATAGAAGCTACGCCGGAGGCGAACAGCGACATACTGATAATGTGTTGAGTATCCTGAGCCGGTAAACCAAGCGCCTGGCAAATTAACAGAGCGGGAGTAATTACCGCGACGAACATGGCCAGCAGATGCTGACAAGCGGCAAACAAGGTCTGGGCTAACGGGGGGCGATCTTCAAGACGGTAAATCAGTTCACTGTTGTGAGCCTGCGCAACCGGTTGCGCATTTGTTGACTCTACGGCGTTAACGGACATCAGAGGCAATCCCATGGTGGAAAAGCGGTGATTTTATCTGACCAAGGCAGAAAAGCAAACGTTTGCTAGCAGGTATTCTTAATATTTAAAACGGATAAACAAACATTTTTATATAACTTTTCATCATTTTCTGCTTAAAATCCACCCCGAAAACTCAATAAGAGCTAAAAATCGGTCTGGAATGCATCGTGCGTGATTGTGCTAAACGCACTAATGGAGCTGTAAATGTTTTATCTCGATACGTTATCAACACTGGTTGCGGCAACCCTGGTGTTGCTGCTGGGACGTAAGCTCGTCCAGTCTGTTTCCTTCCTGAAAAAATACACGATCCCTGAACCCGTTGCGGGCGGCCTGCTGGTGGCGATTGCGCTGCTGGTGCTGAAAAAAAGCATGGGCTGGGAAGTGAACTTCGACATGACCCTGCGTGATCCGTTGATGCTGGCCTTCTTCGCCACCATCGGCCTGAACGCCAATATCGCCAGCCTGCGCGCTGGTGGCCGTGTGGTGGGTATCTTTCTGATTGTGGTTGTTGGCCTGCTGCTTATGCAAAACGCCATCGGTATTGGTATGGCGACCCTGCTGGGCCTGGACCCGCTGATGGGTCTGATCGCTGGCTCGATCACCCTCTCTGGTGGACACGGAACCGGGGCCGCGTGGAGCAAGCTGTTTATTGAACGTTATGGCTTCACCAATGCGACTGAAGTGGCGATGGCTTGCGCAACGTTTGGCCTGGTGCTGGGCGGCTTGATTGGTGGTCCTGTTGCGCGCTATCTGGTCAAACACTCCACCACGCCAGATGGCATGCCGGACGATCAGGCTGTGCCGACCGCATTTGAAAAGCCGGACGTTGGGCGCATGATCACCTCACTGGTGCTGATTGAAACCATCGCGCTGATCGCTATCTGTCTGACGGTGGGTAAAATCGTTGCGCAAATGCTGGTTGGAACGGTGCTGGAACTGCCGACCTTCGTTTGCGTGCTGTTTGTTGGGGTGATCCTCAGCAATGGTCTGGCGCTACTGGGCTTTTACCGGGTGTTCGAACGTGCGGTTTCTGTGCTGGGTAACGTTAGTCTGTCACTGTTCCTGGCGATGGCGCTGATGAGCCTGAAGCTATGGGAACTGGCTTCTCTGGCCTTGCCGATGCTGGCAATCCTGGTTGTGCAGACCATTTTCATGGCGCTGTATGCGATATTCGTTACCTGGCGCATGATGGGTAAGAACTACGATGCCGCTGTGCTGGCTGCCGGACACTGCGGTTTTGGCCTCGGCGCGACGCCGACGGCGATTGCCAACATGCAGGCAATTACCGAACGTTTTGGACCATCCCATATGGCGTTTCTGGTGGTGCCGATGGTGGGCGCGTTCTTTATCGATATCGTCAACGCGCTGGTGATTAAGCTGTATCTGCTGTTGCCGATTTTCGCGCAATAACGGCTGTGCGGCGGGGTAACATCCGCCGCCGCTATGAATCGACTATGCGTTGGAGTAGCGTTCGGTTTCCGGCATCCAGCGCTCTATTAGCGCCACGGCCTGTTGCGGATAGCGTTCGTGAATATGGCGAGCAATGCGCTGAACTTCCGGGATAATCGCCTGATCACGCAGTAAATCTGCGACCTTGAATTCTGCCGTTCCGGTCTGCCGAGTACCTAACAGCTCGCCGGGGCCGCGGATCTCTAAATCTTTTTGCGCAATAACGAATCCGTCGTTGCTGTCGCGCAGAACCTGCAGGCGTTTTTGCGCAGTTTTTGACAGCGGTGATTTGTAGAGCAGGACGCAGTGGGAGGCCACCGCGCCACGACCTACGCGGCCACGTAGCTGATGCAGCTGGGCCAGGCCCAGGCGCTCCGGGTTTTCAATAATCATCAGGCTGGCGTTTGGCACGTCCACGCCCACTTCAATCACCGTGGTGGCAACCAACAGATGCAGTTCACCCTGCTTAAAGGCCGCCATTACTGACTGCTTCTCGGCGGGCTTCATACGGCCGTGTACCAGGCCAATATTGAGTTCTGGCAGCGCAATTTTAAGCTCTTCCCACGTCGCTTCTGCTGCCTGAACTTCTAACAGATCAGACTCTTCAATCAGCGTACAGACCCAGTATGCCTGACGCCCCTCGTGGGTACAGGCGTTGCGCACGCGATCAATGATGTCGCTGCGGCGGGTATCCGGAATCGCCACCGTGGTGACCGGGGTGCGTCCCGGTGGGAGTTCATCAATTACTGAGGTGTCGAGATCGGCATAGGCGGTCATCGCCAGGGTGCGCGGAATCGGCGTGGCGGTCATGATGAGCTGGTGCGGGTGGAAACCCTGCTGCTGACCTTTTTCCCACAGCGCCAGACGTTGATGCACCCCGAAGCGGTGCTGTTCGTCGATGATAACCAGTGCCAGACCGTTGAACTGAACCTGTTCCTGGAAAATTGCATGAGTACCGACAATCATCTGCACCTGACCGCTGGCGATAGCTTCCTGCTGCGCCTGGCGCGCTTTGCCTTTCTGTTTACCTGCCAGCCAGCCTACTTCAACGCCCAGCGGCGCGAACCAGTTACGGAAGTTATTCGCATGCTGTTCAGCCAGCAGTTCGGTGGGAGCCATTAGCGCTACCTGCTTACCATGTGCGATAGCGCGCAGGGCGGCTAACGCCGCAACCAGCGTTTTACCGGAGCCGACATCGCCCTGCACCAGGCGCATCATCGGCACATCCAGCGCCATGTCGCGTTCTATCTCCGCGGTGACGCGGGCTTGCGCGCCAGTAGGTTTGAACGGCAATGCTGCCAACAGCTTATCTTTTAGCGCGTTGTTAGCACTTAACGGCTGGGCGTGAAAACGCTGTGCCCCGGCGCGTAGTGCCAGCATGCTGAGATTATGCGCCAGCAGTTCTTCGAGAATCAGACGTCGCTGCGCCGGATGTTGTCCTGTTTCCAGATCGCTGAGTTGCAGCGACGGTGGGGGGCGGTGCAACGTGCGCAGTGCTTCGGGCAGGCTCATCATGCCCTGTAACAGCTCTGGTGGCAGCAGTTCGGCAATGGCGCAGGTATCGAGCAAATCCAGTGCCTGATCGGTCAGCTTGCGCAGCGTGGCCTGCTTCACGCCTTCGGTAGTCGGATAAACAGGGGTTAGCGTTTCCTGTAATTCCGGCGTGCTGAGATCGCCCTGCACACGGTATTCCGGGTGGATCATCTCTGCGCCGTATTTCCCGCGTTTGGCTTCACCGTAGGCCAGCACCCGGCGACCGGTGGCGAGGCTGTTTTTCATTGCTGCGCTGAAGTTGAAAAAGCGCATAGTGAGAATGCCAGAGCCATCGCTGATCTGACAGGTCATCATCCGGCGGCCACCGAAGGTGATATTGCAGTTCAGCACTTCGCCTTCAACGGTGGCATAGACGCCCGGCAGCAGTTCGCCAATCGGGTACAGATGGGTACGGTCTTCGTAACGCAGGGGGAGGTGTAGCAGGAGGTCCTGTACGGTGTGCAGGCCAATTTTCGCCAGTTTACTGCTTTGCGCTGCGCCAACGCCGGTCAGAGAGTTGAGTGGGATGGCATCCAGTAAACGGCCTTTCATCGCGTTTATCTCGCAGATTGCATTGTGGCCCACCACGTTGCATCGGCTTCAATTTCGCCCTGCGTGTTTACGTGAGGGTAGGGAAGACCTTTGCGCTTAGCGACATTCGCCAGCACCGGATAACCGCCTTCAAACAGTAAGCGCTGTTGCTCGTCTTGTGGCAGCATGCTGTTTTCTCGTCGGTACATCCCAGCGTTTTGCCGCTGGCGTTGTGCTTCGTACAGAATCAGCGCGGAGGCGACCGAAACGTTCAGCGACTGCACCATGCCAGTCATGGGAATGATGATGTCCTGATCAGCCAGATCCAACGCTTCCTGAGTGATGCCGGTTTTCTCCTGGCCCATCAGGATGCAGGTGGGACGCGTGTAATCAATCTCGCGAAAATCCACGGCTTTATCTGACAGATGGGTTGCCAGGACCTGCATGCCCTGGCTTTTTAAATGTGTGACCGCATCGCCAATGGTAAGGTGAGTTTTCACCTGCACCCAACTGTTGCTGCCTGCGGCAGAAGAGGCCATGGTGCGCATACGACTACCCGGCCAGACGGCGTGGACTTCATGCACGCCGACCGCATCTGCAGTACGAATAATCGCAGAAACGTTATGAGGTTTGTGAACCTGCTCCATGCAGACGGTCAGATCGGGCTGACGACGTGCGAGCATCTCGCGGATACGTGCATAGCGCTGTTCATTCATAAGACTAGTTTCGGTTACGGGTGACTTTTATCACGTCCGGCATGACGCGAATTTTGCGCATGATATTCGCCAGGTGCACGCGATCGCGAGCGGTCAGGCGAATAAAGGCGCTATAAACGCGGCCATCTTTCTCTTCCGTATTCAGACTTTGAATATTGGAGGTGGTCGTGTTGATTGCCGCCGTCAGGTTCGCCAGAGCACCCTGGTGGTTAAACATATCCACCTTAATCTCGGTGATGAATTCCTGCTCCGTCTCTTTATCCCATTCCACCGCCATAAATTTCTCTGGCTCTTTCTGGTAGCCACGAATATTACGGCAGGACTCATGGTGGATCACCAGACCTTTACCCGGACTGACGTGGGCAATGATGGGATCGCCTGGAATTGGACGGCAGCATTTCGCGAAGGTGATCAGCACGCCGTCTGCGCCTTTGATCGGCAGATGGCCATGGCCAGATTGCGCTGGCACGTTTGCCGTTGCTTCGCCCTGCTGGAGGTTTTTCGCAACCACCACGCTCATGGCGTTACCCAGACCGATTTCTGCGAGCAGATCGTCAAGCGTGGCGAGCTTCATGCGCTCAAGCTCACGCTGGATGCTCTCTGGCGGGATCTCAGCCAGTTTACGGCTACCGCCCAGTGCATGGTTGAGCAGTCGACGACCCAGACTCACGGAATCATCGCGCTTGAGGTTTTTCAGCAACTGGCGAATTTTGGCGCGCGCTTTCGAACTGACGACGAAGTTGAGCCATGCTGCATTCGGGCGCGCACCCGGGGCGGTAATAATCTCAACTGTCTGACCGCTAAAGAGCGGTTGTGAAAGCGGGTAAGGCTGTCTGTCGACGCGCGCGCCGACGCAGGCGTGACCGATATCGGTATGCACGGCGTAGGCGAAGTCGACAGGCGTTGCACCGGCAGGCAGTTCAACAATGCGCCCTTCCGGTGTGAAAACATAAATCTCATCCGGGAAGAGATCAGATTTGACGCTTTCAATAAATTCAAATGAGCTACCGGCGCTCTGCTGCAGTTCCAGCAGGCTTTGCATCCAGCGCTGAGCGCGGATTTGTGCGGTGGTGCTGCTTTCGCCGCCGTGTTCTTTGTAAGCCCAGTGCGCTGCGACACCCATCTCTGCCATCTGGTCCATGTCTTCAGTACGAATCTGTACTTCAACCGGAACGCCGTGAGGGCCGATCATTGAGGTGTGCAAAGACTGATATCCGTTCGCTTTTGGAATGGCGATATAGTCTTTCACGCGACCAGGACGTGGTTTGTACAGGCTATGCATCTGGCCGAGTACGCGATAGCAGGTATCGGAATCATGAACGATAACGCGAAAAGCGTAGATATCCATGATGGAGTGAAAACGCTGCTCTTTGAGCACCATTTTGCAGTAGATAGAGTACAGGTGCTTCTCACGCCCACTTACGCGACACGGAATGCCTGCCTCCTGCAAACGCCCTTCGATTTCCGAGAGGATTTTTTGGATCATCTCTTTACGGTTGCCGCGAGCGGCTTTAACCACTTCTTTAATCACGCGATAGCGGTTCGGGTACAGTGCTTCAAAACCCAGCTCTTCCAGCTCGGTTTTAATGTGATGAATACCTAAACGGTGTGCCAGCGGACTATAGATTTCGAGGGTTTCACGGGCGATGCGGCGACGCTTGTCCGGGCGTAATGAGCCCAGCGTGCGCATATTGTGGGTACGGTCAGCAAGTTTGATGAGAATGACGCGGATATCCTGCACCATCGCCATAATCATCTTGCGAAAGTTTTCAGCTTGCGCCTCTTTCTTATCGCGAAACTTAAGCTTATCAAGCTTCGATACCCCCTCTACCAGCTCTGCAACGCTTTTACCAAAAAGCTGCTCCATGTCCTGGTAGGTGGCTGGGGTATCTTCAATCACGTCATGCAGCAGCGCAGCCATCAGCGTTTCGTAGTCGAGTTTCATCTCGGCCAGAATGCAGGCTACCGCTACCGGGTGCGTGATATAGGGTTCACCGCTTGAACGTGTCTGGCCCTCGTGAGCGTCACGTGCAACGAGATACGCCTGCCGAAGACGCTTAATCTGGTCTTCCGGCAGGTAGTTTTGAATCAGTTGATTCAGGCTTTCAAACAGATACAAGGGCGACCCGCTTTGTGATTAACGACGACCTTCAGCAATAGCGGTAACGGCTTGTAATTCAGCGGCTTCCTGCTCTTGCTGTTCCTGGCGCTCACGCACGTCGAGGATCTGGTTGTTGATCAGACCTTCTTCGATTTCGCGCAGCGCGATAACGGTAGTTTTATCGTTTTCTTCCGGTACGAGCGGATCCTTTCCGCCTACCTGCATCTGACGAGCGCGACGCGCGGCGACCAGTACCAGGTCAAAACGGTTACCAATTTTCTCTACAGCGTCCTGAACAGTTACGCGTGCCATACTTAAAATGCTCCACAGGTGAAGAAATGACTGGGCATGATACTGAATGTGGGTTCAGTCTGCCAACAGTTTGCTGATTAAAGCGTCATGACGCTGCTTTTGGCGGCTCATGCGCAGACGTTCGGCGCGAATGATGGTTTTCAAATCGCCCAGGGCGGTATCGAAATCATCGTTCACAATAAGATAATCATATTCGGCGTAATGACTCATTTCTGCAACAGCTTGCGCCATACGTTTTGCTATCACGTCTTCGCTATCCTGACCGCGGCCACGCAGACGGCGATCCAACTCAATCTTAGATGGCGGCAAAATAAAAATACTGCGCGCATGCGGCATTTTTTGACGAATTTGCTGCGCACCTTGCCAGTCGATATCTAAAAAGACGTCTACGCCGGATGCCAATACTTGCTCAATGGTTTCACGTGAGGTGCCGTAGTAATTACCGAAAACCTCCGCGTGTTCCAGGAACGCGTCTCTGCCAATCATGGTTCTGAATTCATCATGGTTCACAAAGAAATAGTGTTCACCGTGCACTTCCCCCGGGCGCGGTGCGCGCGTGGTGTGCGAAACAGAAACCTGGGTGTCATACAACGGTTGGGTCTTTAATAAAGCCTGAATCAGGCTGGATTTACCCGCGCCACTGGGGGCAGAAACAATATAAAGCGTGCCTTGAGCCATGAGTATCTTAATGTATGTGATTGTCGAAAGAGAGCCTACATACGGGCTTATTATACACGTAGCCGCTTTGCTACGTAGCCTTTGTCACACTTTTTGCGCATGTTTATTGCGTTTTGCGTACCAGTTTCCTGTTTTATCCGCGATTTGCAGCAATACGTGCAAATGTCAGGAATGCTGCCTGCAGAGTGAATATTTGCCGCTCTGCTTCCCTTTCACTTCGCGCTATATCTGCCGGGAAATGCAGTGTTCAGCGGAGGTAGCATGGGATCATGGAAATGCATAGGGCTGGTTTTGCTGGTCTGGAATTTACCTGTATGGGCGGTTTGCCCCGTCTGGTCGCCTGCCCGGGCAAATGAGGAAATTTCACGACTACAGCAGCAGATAACACAGTGGAATGACAGTTACTGGAAACAGGGTGAAAGTGCCGTAGACGACGGCGTTTATGACCAGCTCAATGCGCAACTCATCCAATGGCAACGTTGTTTTGGCGATGAAGCCAAAACAGATCTGTCTGCGCCCCCAATAAGTGGCACCGTCTCGCACCCTGTTCCCCATACGGGAGTTCGAAAACTTGCCGATAAGCAAGCGCTACAGCAATGGATGAAAGCCCGCAGCGATCTCTGGGTACAGCCGAAGGTGGATGGCGTGGCGGTGACGCTGGTTTATCGCAATGGCAATTTGGTCCGGGCGATTAGCCGTGGTAACGGCCTGAAAGGTGAAGACTGGACGCAAAAGGTTCTTCAGATCCCTTCCGTACCCCATATCACCAAGGGACAGCTCGCTAACAGTACTCTGCAGGGTGAGATATTTTTGCAGCAGGAAGGGCATATCCAACAGCAGAGAGGGGGAATGAACGCCCGTTCAAAGGTTGCTGGAATGATGATACGCCAGAGCAATCCGGAAATGTTACGCTCGCTGGCTATTTTTATCTGGGCGTGGCCCGATGGACCGGCTGCCATGTCGGAAAGACTGGAACAACTCACTGCTGCCGGTTTTAGCTTTACGCAACATTTTACCAGGACCGTGAAGAGTGCAGATGATGTCGAGCAAGCACGCGCCAGTTGGTGGAGTTCAGCATTACCTTTTGTGACGGATGGCGTAGTTGTGCGAACGGGAAAAGAGCCGCAGGCGCGATACTGGCTCCCTGGACAGGGAGACTGGCTGGCAGCGTGGAAATATCCTCCCGTGGCCATAGTGTCTGAGGTGACGGGTATTCAGTTCTCTGTTGGCAAAAGCGGGAAAATTGCCGTTGTTGCTATGTTGAAGCCCGTCATGCTGGATGATAAGCGGGTGCAGCGCGTCAATATTGGCTCTGTCCGACGCTGGAATGAATGGGATATTGCACCTGGCGATCAGATTCTGATAAGCCTTGCCGGGCAGGGGATCCCCCGCATAGACGAAGTCGTCTGGCGCAGTACTCAACGTACTAAGCCAACGCCACCTGAGGGTCGCTTCAATTCATTAACCTGTTTTTATGCTACCCCGGAGTGTTATGCGCAGTTTGTCGCAAGGCTGGTCTGGCTGGGGGCCAAAGAGGTCTTGGGGCTCGAGGGCATCGGCGAGGCGGGATGGCGGGAGCTCCATCAGGCGTATCGCTTTGAGCATATCTTTTCCTGGCTTGGGCTAACTCAGGAACAACTACAGGCCACATTTGGTGTAAGTAAAGGGGATAAGTTATGGCATCAGTTCAACCTGTCACGCGATCTTCCGTTCACGCGCTGGCTGATTGCTATGGGAATACCGATAACACAGGCTACGCTGAATGCCAGTCAGGATGGTTCATGGCTGCAGTTACACGAGCGTAGTGAACAAAGCTGGCGGCAGCTTCCTTTTATGGGGGCGCGGCGGGCTCGGCAGGTGATGCAGTGGCTGAAGAATCGGGAGATCACCGCGCTGAGCAACTGGTTAGCTGCTCAGCGGATCACGGGCTTTATGCCTTAATGCCCTTCATGACGATAGTAAAACACCGGCAGTCCTAACTTCAGGCGCAGCGCCAGTAGTCGGGCGGTAAAGCCGAAAAGCAGGGTGGAGATAACTACTACATCGTGGCTGGAGACATAATGCTGCAGCACGATGTACAGCACGGCAGCGGCAAATGATACGCCGGCATACAGTTCTTTCTGGAACACTAACGGGATGCGTTTGCAGAACATATCGCGTAATACGCCGCCGAAAACCCCGGTAGTGACCGCAGCGACCACGGCGATAATCGGACCATGGCCCATATCCAGCGCCACCTGAGCGCCAATAATAGAAAAGACCACCAGGCCCAGCGCATCCAGGACGAGGAAGATTTTACGCAGATAGGGCATAACGGGAGCAATAATGGTGGTCAGTACCGCGGCAGTGGCTACGATAATGACGTATTCAGGGTGCTTTACCCAGCCGAGCGGATAATGGCCGAGAAGAATATCGCGTACTGAACCACCGCCAATGGCTGTCGCGGTGGCAATGATAATGACGCCAAATGTATCCATACGACGACGCCCAGCCGCAAGCGCACCGGTCATGGCTTCGGCAGTAATACCAATTAAATATAAAACGTGTAACAGCATGTATTCCCCCTGATTTGCTGGGGGCTAAGGTTAACGATTTGTGCGCACTGTCACGATTGAGATTTTCTAAGGTGAAGTGATTTTAATAACTACAGCTAATGCGAAATTGTTGTAAACACGTTATGGCATGCGCTTTGTGATATGGGTGGTGATGATAAATGATGAGAAAATATAATTCTGGTCGCATAGATGAGAACTGAAGCGTCGGGAAAGGCACGTAGCGCCGCCGTTTATTGACGGGCTACGTGAGATGGTGACTTACTCGATATTGAATCTGTTTGTTGAGTACTGTCATGTAACCATTGCTATCACTGGTTTTTATATAATCTATTTTTGTTTTGGGTACACCCTTGTGTACACCATAATGTGAGGCGCTTGCCATAACCGGTTGTTTTTTGTTCTCTGAACCTTCGGTATTAATTTACTTTCCAGAAATGTACCCCTGCCGCTTGTGTCTTCTTGCATGGGGAAAAGCTAAACGGATTTTCCCTGCTTTAACTAATGGGACAAGTTGCTTTTCTCGCAAGTTTTGAGGCGTCCTCTCCATCAGCTTCGAAATGACACTTAGTGGCATGTAATGACCGTTGCAAAGCGTCAAGATCATTTCATCCATCACTTCGTTTGAAAGCCTTTTTTTCTTTCTTGCTAATGCGGAAGCGTCCTCCAACTGCTGTCTAAGGATGGGGGAGAGGCAATCAAGATTGTCTACATAGGGATATGGAAGTTTTGACGTTATGAATCGACCAAAGGCATCTCGTTCATGCTCGCTACCTATTTCCAGTTCGTTATCCGTGATCAAATCATCGTTATCCGTGATCAAATTACCTCTATCCGTGATGATTTGCCCATCAATTAGTATTGAGTTATCTGTTGATAACGGATTTACACCAAACACTTCTTCTGGGGAAGGAAGGTCTTGCCCAGGCAGTGTGTATGATTTGTTTCTCTTCTCTCCGTGTGAGACCAATAGACCACTACTGACAAGGCGAGGAAGGGCTAGCGTTACTTCACGTGAATGGAGACTAGTAAGTTGGCAGGCGCGTTCATGATCGATCCACTTTTCGACAGCGGCAGTGATAACTATGCTGCGTTCAAGTTCATTCAGGTGATCAACTTTGTCTCCAAATTTTGCATGAAGAAGGTTGGCAATTTCCTCTGACACAAGATTACCAATTGATAGCTCAAGCAGCGTTTGCTCAGGTTCTGTTTTTTCATATAGCCGTGGGATGCGCCAGTTGGCCCATTTCCAGCCGCTAAAAATCTTAGGGATTCCTGAACCTGAACGTTCGCCAGCGCCGATAATCAAAAACATTTGATGCATAAGGCGGTTGCGGCAGTCACTTTCATACCCTTTGATTGCTTGTTCTGGTGGCACCCGCATTAGGCCAGGGTTGCGAAATCCAAACAAATCCGGTCGCTTCACGATCATGATTGAGATGCGTCCGGAATAGTCCGCATGCACTAAAGTATTTACAAGCGCTTCACGCAAAGCCGTATGGATCTGAGTGTCATCTTGTCTAATACCTTCTTTAAGCTCGAAGGGGACTTTCAGATCTGCAATTAGCTTTCGGTACGTTCGTCTGTAGAAGTCAAAAACATTGCCTGACCATGTTCCGTCCGGGCACAACCTATCAACCCACCTTCTTTCTGTTCTTGCCTCTGGTCGCTCTTGGTAATCAACGAAATAGTTCGGTGCTACATCTTGTATTGCTTCCCACGTCCCAAACATCAAGATGCCAGCTAGGGTCATGCCCTCCAGCCCAGTTTGTCTATCTTTCCTGTATCCCCCAATGCTGCGTAGGAATGCAAAATTATCTAGTTCCAACGCTGGGTGATTAGGATTTGATGCAGAGAGAAGATTTCGATAGGCATGCAGGCTATCCAAACTTATATCGTTCATATCAAAATGCTGAACAATTCGGTTGTCCCGGCTTTCTTCAACCTGTTCAGCCATCATTCTACGAACTTGCTCTTCCGAGCAACGGTGATCACCATCATGTATTCTGAACCACGTTTCAGTCATAGGTTGGTTATTAAGATACACAGGCTTTTGTTCACGTCTTGCTATCGGAATTTCAATGACAAGCACATTTTTCCCATCCAGGGTTACTGTCTGGACAGAATGATTGGTTAGGAGATTTACACTTACCTTTTTGCTATTGCCGGCGAGGTCGAAAAGCTGTTTTTTAACAGTATTGATGTCTGGTATACCTGCGACCGTAAACTCGCCTTTTCTCTCTCGAATACCCAAAACAACATACCCACCGCGGCAATTGGCCATTGAGCTGTATGTTGGCCAGAAATCATCTGGCAACTTTCCTTGCCCGTCTTTCCCTTGAGCTAATTTGAATTCAAGTTCTGAGGTTTCAGACAAAGTGCGTAGGTCAGTTAGATCAGATATTTGAAACACTGCTCCTCCATGGGAGTTTTGTGGGTATAAACTCGCCACATCTTACCCTGGTTTACCTGATAAAAAAGCGCAAGAAATTACACTGAGGTGCAAAATGGTTATGTAACTGTATGTTTATTCAGTTGTTTGGTATAGGTGGGGGGCATCTGTTACGGTAGCGACAATCCGTTATGATCCGCAATAATCCGTTATCAATCGTCTAATCAGTTATCATTCAGTTGTTATCCGTTATGAACCAGCCAGAGAGCAATCTTCAGTCGCGTTTGCTGGCGCTGGTGGAGCGAATGGAAACAGCAGCGCTGGCTGGAGGTAAGTAGGGAATCCCGCCCACCCCATATAATTAAGCGGTTGTAATCGCTATTGTTGCCGATACTATCCATGAGGGCTTAGATAATGGTCTCATCATCGCTGAACGCCTGAATGAGGCCGGTTATCAGACTAAAGCAGGCAAGGCTCGGGATAAAGACATCTACAGCCCGTGGAAGCGGCAGGGGAGCAATTCAGAAAAGTTAGAAGCGGCCATCGCTAGCAACCTTTAAGTAGAGGCACGCATGGGCAGACAACTAGAACCAACATCTTTGATAGACATGCGTTACATGATGGAAGACTCTGGAATGGGTAAAACATTTCTGTATGCAGAAATCAAAAAAGGCAATCTTCCCCAACCAATGAAGTTCGGCAGAAGCTCGCGCTGGTTGCTAAGCGATTACGAACAATGGAAGCTATCCCATAAAACCCAATAGATTAATCAACGCCGTGGCGCGGGCTTCTTCCACTGGTAGGCCGGTGCTCTCATCATATCCCGGAACTTGGTGCGCCGGACTATATCGGCGTTAACAGTGCGTTCTATTTCCCGCTGATCTGCAGGAGTAAGCTGGTGGCCGTCATGCTCAAGCTTTGCTATAGCCAGCAATCCGATCTCTCGTGGCGTCATCAATTGTCCCCATGCTGGTGGTGCCCGGTATTATATTGTCATCCATGAGATAACTCACGGTTGGCATGGTTACTCTTTTTTGGCCTAGCTGCTTACTGTCATTAACCACTGCTTAAGTGGATACCTCTTTGTTTGCGCCAGCGTTAACAAGCTAGTCCCTAGTGTGCGGCAAGATCTCATCTAGCCTGCAAGCATACTCTGCCAAGTGTGTTGGTGATAAATGCGCATATCTCTTGACCATTTCGAGACTTTCCCAACCGCCCATTTCCTGCAAAACAAATAATGGGACTCCAGCCTGAACCAACCAGCTGGCCCATGTATGCCTCAGATCGTGGAAACGGAAATCTTCAATTCTCGCCCGGGCCAGTGCCAAGCGCCATCCGTTGTTATCATCAACACGCATTCTTCTCACCGATGGGGTCATTTCTCCGTTTGGTTTTGGCTTTGCTTTCGTGTGTACAAAGACCCAGCATGGGTGATTGCCTTTTTGACGCTCAAGAATGCTACAGGCGGTCTTATTTAGAGCTATGCCGATCGCTTTGCCTGTTTTGGAGTTTTCCGCAGTTATCCATGCAACACTTCGTGCTAGATCGACTTGCTTCCATTCCATATTGATGATGTTCGAACGCCTTAGCCCAGTTGCCAACGCAAATTCGACAACTGATTTTAAGGGCTCATTGCAGACTTCGATTAACCTCTGTGCTTCATGTGGTAGCAACCAACGAACGCGGTTGTTTTTAACAGGATACAGGCGGATGTAGGGTACATTTGTAATCCATTTCCACTCAAAAAACGCTTTCCTCAACATGGCCTTAAGAAATGCCAAATGAGTGTTTTTAGTCGCGGTAGCTACTTTGCGGGGGATAAACAATGGAGTGGGTAACTTTGCCAATTTCATGGCCGCAATACTGTTCTTTATGTTTTCTGTATGCCGGCGATTAGTCATATTTTCAATTGCGTTGTAGATTTTATCCTCCGTAATCTCATCAAGCGTTTTACCTGCAAAGCTCTCCATCCAGAAGGCAATCCGGCTCTTATCGTCCCGAAGCGTTTTCTTCTCTGCCTTTTCCTTAATCCATCTTGCGCAAGCATCCTCGAAAGTGGCTATGTGAAAGCCGCCTAAGTTAGCAATCCTCCAGGACTCGTATTTCAGTTTGTCATGGAGTTCTTCCGCTAGCTTTTTATCTGAGGTTTTTAGTGATCTCCTCCTCCTTTTCCCATCAGGAGTCTGATAGTCGCAATACCATATATTTCCTCTTCGAAAGATCGGCATAAGTAACCTCACAGTCATAAAGGTGATGGGGCGGATTAAGGCGACCAGTAAGCCCATGCTTACCACTTAAGAATGTTAACCAGCGCCTATCGTTAGTTAATGCCAATTAACAAAAATACGCTTTCCACAAGTGCGGTTTCATAAGATAGTTATACATATATCTAGTGCCACTTTTTTATAAAAAGTGACCCTATGCATTCTGCCTCATAGTGCCACTTTTAAAAAAAGTGACCCTATGCAGTTTCAACATAGGGTCACTTATTGGCGAAAAGTGACCCTATGTATCATCCATTAAACGTGAGGTTGATTCTCTGCGCTGGTGGTCAGCGTGTAGGGTTACTATTTTTTAGCTCTTGGCCTGGCTGGCTGCTGGCGTTCAACCCAATTATCGACTTCGTGTCGGTTGTAAAGAATAGGGGAGTTCTCCTTGGGTTGGCAGTCCCCTGAGTAGTGCCGATACTCTCGTCCCTCCATCCATGAATGTGTACGTGCTGATTTGATCGCGTTCTTTGTCAGGCCGGTGATGGCCATCAATAACTCTTCAGAAACCCATTTGTTGGGAACTAGTTGGATTATGCTTTTATCTGACATAAATCTGCCTTTAAAATCGACCTATCCCAACTACAGCATATAGAGAAAATTATTTTTGTGGTGTGAGCGTAATCCCGGCTACAGGTACCCCTTAGCTTTGAAAAACGCCATAACCTCCTTATGCCGGTATAGTGTTCCGCCCTTTGGTGGCATGATGTCGTTAACGGGTTCCGGGAATGGCGTACCTTCTCGTTTCCATCGTTGACGCATGCGATAGAAGGTTGTGCGGGAAATGCCGCCAAGCATGTTCTGAATATCTGCTCTGGTAATTAGCACTGGATCTAAATCTCTCACGCAACCTCCACCTACCACCAGCTACGCCATTTCGTTCAACCCGGTGAAAAATCATTAAGTGTTACCTGTTACAGTTTTCTTAAAAAAGTGCGACACGGTCCCTACTAACATGTGGCACTTTTTACGGGAAAGCGCCACATGTTTCACCAGCGCCTCTAAAGCGCATTGTCGCCTGCCCCCATCTAAAGGATTTTGTTCGATTGTGCTGGTGGAGGGTGGGCCATCACTAGAAGTGTAGGAGGTGAGATTTGCAAAGGTAATACTGAGTGGTACGCACCGCTTATGGGTACTTTTGCTGCGTACCAGACTGCGTACTGCGAACCAGAATGCTGGGGGATGTATAACAGCTTTTTACGCTCAGGTTTTCCAGCTTATAATCCGTCAAGGCAGTCTAGTATCCACGATCCACGACAGGCGATATGAGCCTTCTTTGCAATTGGCCACATTGATATCCGAGTGGCTATTTTCTCTGCGTCAATAACGTTATGCTTCTGGAAAACATTCAAGGATATGAAATGAACAGATTATCAATCTTTGCTGTTTCCATAATCGCTGGATTCAGCTTCTGTAAAAGTGCGGCTTCTGCTCCTACTGCGGACACCATCATGATGGCCTGTGCGGCTATTACAGCAAGTGCCCATGATAAGCTTGACGCAAATGTGGAAAGAATCGCGGGAAGCACTTTCAACGATAAAGTGATGGATGATTGCGAATGGCTGATAGAAGGGGCGAACGGCGACCCCAAATTAGCTTCGCATGGGTATAAAAAAATAGTTAAGCATTATGAAGACTGGGTAAATAAGAACATCTCCAGCCCATTAACAACCGATACGCAAAGATACATTTTTACCAACCTGTTAAACGAATACAAGCAAGCTATGTCAGAAGTGGTTCGTGCTGCTGGTGACTATAAATATCTACAACAGCAAGCTGATGTAACAAAGAGGGGCATGGGTGTCCCGCTGGATAAAAAATAATTCGCTCTCATTATCAATGATGAGATTTATTAGCACGCCACCCAACCCACCAGCTTATCAATTGACGCTGCTTGAAAATGCCTGATTCGTTGATGCGCGTCGATTCATCTCTTTAAACCCTTCAGCTAGCTTTGAGGCTTGGTCGGTGGTCGCGCTAACCTTTACCTCTCCTATGTTTTGGCTGTTGTAGTTGTTCACAACACTCTGCGCATAGGATTGGTTGGAAGAGCCATTGGCCAGCCTGGCTTGCGTAGCATAGTAGTCACGATATCTATCTGTGCCAATCGAGTTATTTGCATCGCTCAGCCCCATTGCTGTACGAATTTTACCCGTATAATCCCTAGTTTCTTTTGGTAATTTTGCTGGGTCGCTTCCGTTGGCGATCCACTTGTCAACATTCCCCATCCCCCAGTTATAAGCCATTAAAGCGTTATCAAGGTTACCGTCATATTTCTTTAATAGCTTACTCATGTAGATTTGTGCTGCCGCTCGTGATTTTTCAGGATCAAGTCGGTCGTCAACTTGGTCATCAACACGCAAGCCCATCTCTCTGCCTGTATCAGCCATAAACTGATACTCACCGACAGCACCTTTATGACTATATAGTTTCGCTCCATCACTAGATTCTACCTTTCTGATGGCATCAAGTAGTGTTTCAGTAGCCCCGGGGATATCCCACTGAATATTATCCCCCATCACGGTGCCGGGCTTACGACCATAATCAGTATCAAACCCAATAGCTCTTGCAGCATCACCGATATTTCGCTTTGTATAGCTTAATGATGATTCAGCACTGTCCTTAATGTTGTCCTGGTCGTTATAAAGGTATGTGCCATACGCAACCAAACCAGCCAACCAAGGAGGAATGCCAGCTCCTGTTACCTTGCTTCCCACATAAGCAGCAGCCAGAAGCTTGAGAGCATTTTCAGCACCACCTACGGCCTCGGTAAATCGCTTAGCGGTCTTACCAGCATCATCAAAGAAACCGATAATGTTGCCGTGGTTCTTCTCAATCCATGAGCCAAACGCTTTCATTCCGTTAACGACATCAGGGGCAAAGGCGATCGCTAAATCTGTTTTCAGTCGCGTGAACTGTGAATCCAGTTGCCCAAGTGTAACAGCTACTCTTTCCTGCTCCCTGACCTGCTGGGCGGTGATGTTCGACTTCTTCGTTTCAGAATCGACCAGAGACTTTAGCTCTCCAGATTTAATCTTGGCTGCGTCTGTCGGGTCGAATCCGGCTGCCGCCATCACCTGCATCAGGTTTTCCTGAGAATGGGATTTGCCGTAGCGGGTAAACTCCCCCAGCGCCTTGTTAGGGTCGCCAAGGTTATTGATGTTCAGGCCGGTACGCGCACCCAACACCATCAGGTTTTGCGCCGCGCCGGTGAGCCCACCAAAGATTGTCGGATCTTTGATGTTAGCCAGCGCCATACGTGCGTTACCGGAAGCGCCGATGAACGAGTCAGCATTAAGGCCCGCCTGCTGGAATCCACGGCGGACACCGAATAACTTATTCACATCAGTACCGAAATACTTGGCCTGATTGCTGGCTCGGACAATTTCGTTTGATGTTGAGGTGAATAATTGTTTGATGCCGTAAAGCCCGGCACTTAGCCCAAGAAAGCTGGCAGCGGCTGCCATAACGTTGCGTGTAGCGGAGGCGGCGGATTTACCGAATTTCTCGAGTTCTTCCCGCTGTTTTTTTAGTTCTTTATCTCGCTCTTTTTCCGAGCGGGACAACTCCTGGTTTAGTTTTCTGACTTCATCCTGTACCTTTCGCTTTCCATGCAGGAACTCATCTGTTTTTACTGTGACCTTGTAGGCCAACTCGTTAATAATCATGCGGACACCTTCATTTTTGCGTGCATCGCCAGTGCGTTATCCACCAGCCCACGAGCGATTTCATGAATAGAGGGCGCAACCCCGAGCCCTGACTGTTTGCGCTGTTGCTCCTGAATATTTCGAATGGCCTGCAACTGCGCATCACTGAGCAATACAGGCTTGACGCTTTGTTTAGACATTTACCACCTCCTGATATTTATACAGTTATTTTAGTTGCAATAAATGAAACGATCACCATATTTATTGCAATTAATGAAAGAGTAAATTCGATCATTACCAGAAGGGGAATTGATTAACAGATAAGGAAACAGTCGTGCTTAATGGAGAGACTGAAATTTTTGACGACTCAAATCACATTTATGCGCCAGCGTTGCTTCTGGCGCGGCTTCTGCGTCGTTCTGGTTCTGAATCCGTCAAGAACAGTACAAATTTTGCAGGTGTTCAGGTGCGAACCTGTCTGCGAACCGACACCGCGAACCTTAGTGTAACCTTAGGGTTATTCTGTTTTGCTGGTGGTCTGACGCCGCTTTTCCTGCCAGCGGCGATAGCCTTCTAACTGCCTCGCTTTACCTTCCGGCGTTTTTGCTCCAGTGCTCATGCCTCCGTGTAATTTACAACGCCCGGATCCGTAGAGAGATGTCAGCTTGCACGGCGTTCCTTTGCGGGTTTTCGCTCCACAGGTCATGCCTCGGCATTCCTCCGGAAATGGCATTGTTCCAAATGGCGATTTAGCCCATTCCCGATAGCGCTTACGACGATGTTCATCAGCCATTTTTATCTCCGAATGTGAAGTTTTATCACCCTCTCATGAGGTAGGGGACGTAATCCCCTCCATGTGACGCTACCCACGCCCTTGTGAGCGGCCTTTACTGGCTGGAAGTCTGAAAGCATCTCCGTTCGGTTGAGCTATCCCCATGCGATGCTGTGTTTCTTTTGCGGCTTTGTGGAGATCGCCAAAGTCATCAACTTTGACCGGGGGTCGCTTTACCTTTTCGAGACACGCTTCACGGTGTCGCATTATCCATTCCCGATCGTCGTCGTCAGTGCATAGCTGCATAACTTCCATCCACCTTGCAGCCGCTCGACGGTAGAGTCCTTTTTCCTCCAGAGCCTCGGCTTTGCTATCACGTACTTCCGCCATCAATATATTTCCCTCAACGTTCACACTTAACTTTTTCGCATAATAAGCAGAAATAGTGTTGGTTCAGTTGGTTCAGTTGGTTCACTGCCCACCAGCCCGCGCCAACACTGGGTTTTGCTGAACCAACATCGGCGATTTTGTGTTGGTTCAGCGGGGCTATCTGTTGGTTCACTCCCAGCCAGGAAGAATGTCTCGACCTGCTAGTGTTGGTTCAATCAGGTCATTTGTTGGTTCAGTGTTGGTTCAAAATGAAAATAAAAAACCTTATAAAACAACGATAATTACAAATTGAACCAACTGAACTAACTGAACCAACACCTAAACTACGTATGTGAAAAATTATTCTTCTTGCTGGCTGTATTCCTCTGGCTGGTAACTCAAGACATACACGTTAAATTGCCGTCCCTGAATGCGTGGCGATTTCCTTTGGTATCCGCGCCCGCTGGTGGGCGGGTTGAGCATTCCTGAGCTTTTCAGGACTTCAGCAAACTGTTTAGCATTAAATCCCTTCGCGATTTCCTGCTCAAAAGCCGAGGGGAAAGTGTAGAAAATCATCGGGCTTTCCTCGTGCTCCCCTCTCTGTCGATACCCGGCAAGGTCTTTTATAGGCAGGTCTGCAGGGCTGTATGGGAATGGTGCGAACCGGCTCAACCCATACGCATTTAAAAACGCTTCCGTTTGCTCGATTATCTGCTGATGCTCTTTGTTACCTGTGCCGAACTCTCTTACCCATGCGTTATAACTGTGCTGTATCGCATCACGGCACGTCTGAGCGTCCCACCCGGTAACAACCTCGCCCAGCAATAAAGCGGCCTCCAGAATGGCAAAGCGAGCGCCTACACGGTGTACCTGTTCGCCATAGTCGGCAGGTATCAGACTGCGCCAGCGCTCCTCGCACTCACGGACAGTATCAATAGCCTGCTGCTGGTGGTCTGCCAGCCACTTAATCCACTCTCTCCCGGCTGCGCCGTGGTGGTGTTGATATGCGTCTTTCAGTGCGTCAGCATGCTGCTTGCCGTTCTGATGCTCATGAAAGCGCACCGCCTTACTCAACGGAATATTGAGCAGGCGAACCAGTTGGCCTGCTTTGGTTTTGCGTCCGGCGGTGGCGATGAAGGTCTCTAAATCCATCTCACCAGTACTGATGGCAACAGTACGCCAGCGTTTTAGATCCCGGTTCCCGCCGTCCTTAGCTCCCTGCAATTTACCCACGCCGTTAAACAGCGCATAGGCAGACTGTGACACGCTTATAGGGTCTGAACCCTGTCCAACTTCATCCAGTGGCATCAGCCCGTCATTGTGGGCGGCTGCTTCGTTTGCCAGCCCCAGCGCTGTGCCGTACCACGTCAGGCGGAGTAAGTCTGGATTGCCGTATAAGCTGCTTGCCACGTTCGCCGTAGTGGTCTTGCCCGCGCTCGATTGTTCATAAAAGTGGATCCCGAATCCATCCGCGCCCACCAGCCCGATTAACGGAGCTGCGAGAGCTGCGCCGATCCCGGTCATCATGGAATAGTTGCCGAAGGCCAGATGTGCCACACCATCCCGCCAACTACCAGTGGTACCCTGCACGGTATAACCGGCGGCGGCAGAGCTTCGCCCATTGAACAAAACGGGGTGCGCTGGCGTACCAATGATTTCCCCGTCTGGCATGATGTACGCCCCACATTGCCAGCCGGTAGCGTGAGTCACGCGCCACAAATCACGGGAACCACTGCGCTGTAGCCAGTCGGCCAGAATCGCCCGTAGGCTGCTTTTGGTTGTGACGTTCACCCCTCCAGCTTTCAGGGTGCGCCAGCCTTCACGCTCACCAATATCGGCCAGGGGGATTGCTGCGGTAGTCGGGATATCTGCGCCAAAGGCCAGCCAGCGAATAATCAGGTACTGATCTTTGTCGTCTCGCCCGGTGCCGATAACTTCCAGCGGTGAGCACAACCAGCTTTCATTGTTGATAATCTCCCCGCTGTCTTTATCCACCTTTGGAGATACGTAGAAAACGCCATCATCCCGGCTTTCAATTCGGGGTTTTAATGGGTCTTTATCACCCGGTTCACTTACCGTGTTCTTACCGTCATCAGGTAAATCCATTGCCGTAATCTTGCCGTTGTCGGGACAATTTCTTGTTGTGATCTTGTTGTCCTGAGTTTCCGCCTGCGGCTGATATGCAGATTCTTTAAAAGCTAATACAGACGCTTCCAGCCCGTTTTGCTGATGGTAGTCATTCCAGTCGGCTTTATTGCTTGTCGGAGGCAGCGATACCGATCCCGTTACTGATAAGGCCGCTTTTTCTGCAGCCTCCCTCCCTGTATTGGGTTGACCGTCTTCGTGGTGGTCGTTATCTGCAGCGATAATGATTTCTGCGTCCGGGAGTTTCCGGCGCATCACTTCCGCTACGGGGAGTAGGTTGCCAGCGTCGATTGCTGCCACTGTCAGCGCGTCAGGTCGCATCAGGTGAACAGACAATGCCGTTGCCAGCCCTTCGGCAATTAAAACGCTCTGCGGCGATTCTGGTGCGTTTACGGCGTGATATGCACCGCGCTTTGCAGAACCGGTCAGGAGTCGCTTTTCTCCCTTTGGCGTAATGGTCTGTGCGGCAGTTACAAAGCCGGATTCGTCCACCAGCGGCAATAAGATTGATCCATCGGTAAGAATGGGGAGGGTGAATCCACTCAGCCCCTTAGCAATAAGGTACTCAGATTCGCCCTGCGCGGCATTCTGACGCATCCCATCAAACAGACGGGTAAATGTCGCCCGGCGCTGCGTTGCGTCATTTTCTGCCCGCTGCTGGCGCTCCTGCTCACGTCGTTGGCTCTCAGTCTCCAGTTGCTTCCGCCTCTGGCTGGCTTTCACTTCGTCCTGTTCCTCTGCCCGGGAATCAATACCCAGCACACCAGCGGCAAGCTTCGCCGCTTCTGTGGTGTCGCAGTTGTTCACCTTCTTAATCAGGTCCAGGCCGTCGCCCGCACCGCACTGGTTGCAGATGTGAGCGCCGCGCCCGTTGTCGTCGAACCGGAAGCGATCCGTCCCGCCGCATGCGGGACATCCTGCGTGGCGGTGAGGCGAGTCGGGAACATCGATATTCAGGCCAGCCAGCACATGAGGCCAGTTGTTCGCTGCGGCGCTGGTCACTTCACGAATAAGGTCGATATTACGCATTATTTCCCCCTACCGTTGCGCCCATGTCGGCAGTCATGCTTGTCCATGCGCTGATCCCGTCATCCGTAATTCCCTCAGCATCAACGTACCGGGACAGATACGCGATCCCGATACTTTCCCATTGTGCTGCCGGATAATGCTCTTTGAGTGCTTCCAGTGCGTAACCATCAACAAGGTCACGTATCCCTTTGATACCGCCGATAACCTCCACGCGAACAGCCTCACCATTTGCGTCAATCATGAAATAATCACCGCCGCTGGTCGCTGTAATATGGTCATACAGCGCCGCCGCATACTGGTTAGCCAGCGCATTCAGTCGAAAGTTTTTAGTAATCATACTCTCTCCTCAGTGCGTCACTGGCGTTTCAGGCCAGCCGTTTACTTCCAGATCGTTAATAAAGTGATCGTGTAGCTCTGCCAGTACTTCACGCCCGAACGGCGTTAGCTCGCCCAGCTCAACATCCAGCATGGAGTGATAGAAAATAATTATATTCTCCGTCCCTTGCTCAATACCGTAACGCTCGAGCATGGCTCCCTCGATGTTGTTTGCCATCGCCAGTCTTTCAGCTGAGGGATATAGCGGAATTGTTGTATCTCCATTGGAATAAAGAGCTGCCCATGAGGTTGTACCGTCTAAATCAGTCACAATGGTTGTGCCGTTCTCGTGCTTCATTTCAGCAATGAATGCGGCAGCAATCAGCCAGCGCCACATCTCCAGATTGTGCTGTGCGGTGTAGTCGAACCATCCAACGTTGCCACCTTCTGCTACAGCAAGATGTATCGCGAAACCCTTATCCAGATTGTTGTCGTATTCGCCCACTACCAGACGCGCCACGGCGCACTCATAGCTGATCAACTCAACATGTTCAGAAATCCCGGCATCATTGCGGGTCATGATGTTCACTCCTTCCGGAGTGGCTTCTGCGCGATAGTTCATAGTCCTCTCCATCAGTGAATAGCCCGGTTATCAGGGAACGCGCCGGTAACAGCCATAGTGACAAAAGCATCCAAAAAGCCGGTGATTTGTCTCATGCCCTCGGCAGACAAAATCAAGCCACCATCCTCAGGGGAATTTGTCACCATTGTCCGATAGGCTTCCACGCTGGCAACCTTGCCCTCGTCGCCACCTAAAACCTGCAAAAGCTGCGTTTCGACCAGGCACATAAGCGCATTGCGGACATTCATCATTCTCAGTGGGATGGGGATCCCGCCCCCGGCATAGGTGTAATATTTATCCTCACCCGGTGTGATGCCTTCAGCCTCGCAACCGTTTTTTTCAAGTTCACGGATAAACATGCTTGCTACCAGCCAGCGCCACATAGCGATCTGCTGGTTCAGGTCAGGCTCAACCCAGCCGCTTTGGTTGGCATCATGTATTACATGCAGCGCCTGATAGGCATCAGCAGAGAGAGAATCATAAGTGCCGTTCTCGAACAGGTTGATGATGTATGAGTAGGTTTGCAGCGTACCGTTAATCATCACTCCATCAGGCGTGGCTTTTAACTCATTGGTCGCGGCTGGAACACTAACGCCAGCGCTTTTAATATTTGATTTGCTCATGCCGCAACTCCCATGTCGTTAATCTGTTTACGTTCGTAGATACGAATAATTTCTATGTCAGACCAGCCGTTACGCTTTGCTTCAGTCTCCATCTTTTCCACTGCCTGCTTCGGGCTGATTGCCTCGCCATACCATGTGACAGGCAACGGCAGCCCGGCACGGTCTAAGCAGTTGGATAACACGCGATACATATTCATTTTTTCGCCTCCTCCCGCTCTGCCATTTCTTCGATGAGCCACGCGGTTACATCACCATTCAGTCGCTTCAGCAACGCGGCAATCGTCGATATATCTCCTCCTGTAAGATGCCGAGGGCATTCTTCAATCAGGCGGCAAATGATTTCAGACTGATGCGCGCTCGCTGCTGCCTGCTCAAGAGTTATTTCGTGGCTCATGCTGTCACCTCGGTTTTCATCTGGCATTCTTCTGCTGCTGCGATTGTGTGTATCTCGAAGATCCAGGCCACCAGCTCATCCCGTGCGTCGCAGTGAGGTATTGCAGGAATAACCTCAGTCAGAACATGACAAAGTCCCGTCTTCACACGCAAAAGGCGGTTGCGTGAAATATTCTCGGAGGTGTTCGGAGTAGGGGCTTCCTCATTGCCGATAACAGATCTGATGCGGTCGCCGATTACCTTTGCTTGCTCGATTTGATTCATGCTGAAATCTCCAGAACATGAAGGCGGGCAGACAAAGAGAGAATGAAATGCGGTGCCAAGATGCGACGTGCCTCACGCTCAGTTTCAGCCTCAACAGACAGACGGCAAGGTTTCGCCTTTTTGTCGTGGTGGTTGATGGCGAGGAAACGCCAAGTGAATTTTTTAAGGGTGTAAGAATCCCGCCCTTGCGGGTGTGTGGTACGATTGCTCATAGCTACCTCGATACTATTACTATCGGTGGTGGTTAGAAGCCCGATTGGTGTTAGCGCACCCTCGGGCTTTGCCGTTTTTACAGATCGGTATTGAATTACCGCAAGTTGGTAGTTACCATCTGTATTGCCATTATAATACTGGTAACTACCAATGCAAGATGATAAGCAGAAAAAAGCGTTCGATCGCAAGGGGAGCACCATGAAGCACATTCGCTTTGAGGATGAACTACTTGAGCAAATCAACGCTGTTGCTGGACAAGGCAATTTCAGTTCTTGGGTTAAAGACTCATGCCGCGATAGGCTGCGGAAAGAAGGAATCAAACCTAAGGCTTGATTTTTTTCAGCAACATTGCAAAGGGTGGCCTTATGGCTGCCCTTTTTTATGGACTCCGAATACTCACCTTCTCGCGTAACGACCCCTAAAAAATCTTCTGGTGCGTGCGTACTGCTCGCAAAAGCCGATGTAACACGACCCATAACGGTAGCACGCCAGTTCACGCTACCAGTTAGCAGGAGGATTTTATTCCCCACAGTCAGCTTTTTTGAGGTGATTTTTTCTTGGTTTAAAATGTCATCATTTGTCGTCATCCCCCGTGCGTGGATGTCAGGTTTTGTGAGGTTCAGGCTAAGTTTTGCTAAGCCCTTAGCCATAACAATTGATAACAGGTAATCGTTCACGACCTTAGGTTTTATAAGGTTCTGAGGGTTAACATTTGTTAACAGGCCAGCCAGGGGGAATCCCTTGCTCTGGACGGTAGCCATCATTGCGCCACCTCCCGGAATTCCTTAGTAAAGCGTTCTAGTGGTTGTACGCATGGTGAATGATATCCGTCACGGTAGAACGTCACGCGATTGGATGTAACGCTTTCAACCGTCACCATAGCGCCGTGCGCGTCCTTAAAGCGCTGCTGCGGTCGTGGGATGCTGGTGGTCTTAGTCATGAGCAACCTCCTGATGCTTTGCCATCCAGCGCTGTGACAGGCGGGTTAATTCTGCTTTGCGCTGATCAAACTCCATGCCCATATCGATCAGCGTGATGTTGGTATTCTCAAGGTAAGCAAAGTGCTCAAGTTGCTCAGCGTTCATGCTGTCGCGTGGCTCACCCTCCACACCATTTGCCTGCGCCCATTGCTTAGCAGTCAGACCACCAAGAACAATGCGAGACAGCATGTTGCTCTCATTGGTGTAGTGATGGCGCTGTGTGGTTTTACCTTGCTCCATTCGTGCCAATTCAAGCGCTTCACACATAGCGGTGAAACGACCAGCCGCATTGATGCGGGCTTTAAGATGCTGGCGATACCGGGCGGCAATCTCCGGTACGCTGCGCTGTAGTTCTTCCTCACACTGGATGAAGTAACGTCGAACGGCTCGGCCCTGCTCGTTGCGCTCAACCATAGCCATCTCTTTTGCCATACCAAGAGAAAGCCCGGTATCTTTGCTACGCCGATCCCCTCCGCGTTTCGTTACCCAGCCGCCGTCGAGCTGGTTATTTTCTGCGCTTTGGTTCCCCAAAATGGGGGAATCAAACACCACGTAATCAACGCCCTGCTCGAAGCCGTAATCCTTGATACGGTCAGAAAGCCACGTTGAGTAGTCACGCCCCACTCCCAGCACTTTATGCAACGCCTTAGCGCTCACAATATTGGCTTCACGCCCGCCAATCAGACCTGAATTAACCGGCACAATAGCGGCAAAGTCGTTATTGATAATTACGCTCTGGCCTACGTTAGATTGTGGGGCGGCCTCCGAAGTGAATCGGCTTTTTTCGAGTTTCATATTTCAGACTCCGTTATGCGGCGGTAAATGCGTCCGGGTATAGGTTGAGAATGTCGGTTATTTCAGACTGAGTAAGCCCCTGATAACCACCCGTAACAGCATTGCTGTTAACCAACTGGATGACTCGCATCACGTCACCACGGCTTACAAGGCGGTAGCGTAGGTGTGAGCCAATGCCATCCGGGTTTTTCTCGTCGATACGCTCAAGCTGAATATCGAGGCGGCGTTCTATTTCAGATGCATAGTTGCGGCCAGACGAAAGACGGCAGTAGCGAAGAATATCGTTCTCTGTCCATCCCTCTACGCCAGTGCGCAGCATATAGACGCGGGCACGATGCTTTTTCGGCGTACGCTTCATCTGTTGAATAGAGTGGGCTGGTGGCGTAACATCGGATCCGCGAATATCTGAGTTAGCCGCCTGCTGTACTGGGCGGTTTTTCTTTTCCATTACGCCACCTTCCCGCGGCGTTCTGCCAGCCAATTATGAATCTCTACCGCGTCAAATGCGGTTACGTTGTCGGTGAGTTTTACTGGTCGTGGCAGCGTACCATTCTTAACCCAGCGGTCGATAGTTGGCATAGATACACCCAACATTTCCGGCAATCTATACCGGCGGATGTATCCAGTAGTAGGAATGGTTGATTGCTTTGTCATTTCCCCGTAACTCCTGTTGATAGCGGTTGTTACGGGTATTAAATGGCAATATCAGTGAGCAATGTTGCAAATTTAAAACGGTCAGTTTCAAATTTTGAAGTATTTTTCAATGGTTGCTGAGGCTGGCATTTTCATATTGTTAAATTTACCCTCCTTCTGCTGCCTTTCAAGAAATGCGCTTAGTATGCTGTGGCGCTTGTTAGCAGTCGCCTTCATGACGTCATCCCCCAATTCTGGTACACACCTGATTAACATCTCCAAGAACTCGCCAACCTTATTAGTGTTCACTTCTGGAACGCTTTTTTCTATCATCAATTCATTTGGTTGTGACTGGCGAACTCCTCCATTGATGAAATTTGGTATATCTTGCCCAATGTAGCTGTATATTTTTTCAATTTGACATCTGGTAATAAAAATATCTTTTACTGTGATAGTCGCAATTGGCTTAACATCTGCTTCGTTTAGCAATCCAGATGCGTAGAGATGCTCTGTTAAAGGTTGGGCCATAATCACATAATCATCATAATTATCGAGATTTAACGGAACGTCTGCCTCTTTAAAGGAAAGGTTAAAAGAGGTGAATGAAATTTCTTCATTATTTTTTAATGCGTTGAAGAATGAGTGAGGTAGGTGACTTAATGATAGCGCCCATAATCCGGAAAGATTCAAGATTGGTTTCTTTAGTCCGGGAATGTCCTTATTTTGATAAAGCCGTCTAACTCGCGCAGTCGCTGTCGGATTCATATCAAATTCAGCTTTTGGCATAAACAGGCTTAAAGGTGATTTGTTTGTGTACTTTGTCATCAGTTTAGGAGGGAATTTCTCCTCCCATTCATTTGATTCTTCCCAAGCGCCAAGTGTAAATAATGCTGCTTCAAAATCATGCAGGGCTAAACAAATTTCAATGGCGCCAACTTGAATAAAATGAATTAAATCATTTAGATGGCAGTTAAGCAGTTCTGCTGCCCTTGGCAGAGAACAAAATTCTAATGCAGGAATGTTGTTACGTTTCCATACATTCATATCATTTTGTTTATCGTTTTTCTTTGTCATCGCGTCACCTTTCACGCTATGCCTTAATGAGCGATTGAGTCAGACGGCAAGGCTTCCGCTTTTCGCCCCGTCGGGCTAGGCTCAATCTGTCCGCTTACTTCACTATTCTTATTGGTGTTACGTTGTAATCTTCACCGCTCTCCAGCGCCACCAGCAGATCGGCCCATTGTGCCAGCGCTGCTTTGCGTTCATCAAAATACTGGTGCCGGTTATAGATACCCTCTACGCCTTTGATACGGTGATTTAGACATCTTTCTGCGACTACCGGGTCAACTCCCAATGCCGCTAAATGTGTACGAGCTGTACGGCGGAAGTCATGAATGGTGAAGTTCGGCACGTCCGGCATTTCTGCGCGTACCTTTGCCAGCGCCACGGGCAGAGTGCTTTCCTGAATGTGTGGAATCATCCTGTTTTGCATCTTTCTGGCTGGCAATACCCATGCGCTGTTGCATGAGAACGTGTAAAGCTCTCTTAGCCATTCAACTGCTGGTGGTGCCAGCGGAATATCTATTGCGTCACCATTTTTGCTGCGTTCTTCTGGTAAGTGCCAAATGCCTTTGTCCAGGTCGAACTCTTCCCAGCGGGCGGCGCATAACTCCATTTTACGAACGCATAGGGCTAACAATAGTTTGAAAGTGATCTCATTCTGTCGACTGAATCCCTTTGCGGTGCGCATGGCCCTAAATAGCTGGATTAACTCATCACGGGTTAACCAGCGGTCACGGCTAACCTCCTTCCCACCAGCGTCCGAAACCTCAAATGCGGAACATGGGTTAATCTCCAGTGCGTGCCGTTTGATTCCGTAGTCGAATATGCGGCGTGTCCAGCGTAGAACGTCTGTCGCTATGGTCGGTGCTCCACGGTCAACAATAGCTTTAAGCATGTCATCAATGTGCCGTGGCTTTACGTCCTCCACCTTCATGCGTCCAATATGGGGATTAATATCCTTGTCGATCCGGCGGCGTAGTATGTCTGGATGCTTCCAGCGAGGCAGTATTTGGCGTTCAAAGTATTCGGCGGCAAGATCTGAAACGCGCATGGCGTTTTTTTCTGCTTCCATCTTCGCCAGGGCCTTGGCTTTCCGTTCCTGTTTTTCTCCTGCCACGTCATAACCAAGCGCAACGCGGGCGGCTAGTTCTTTGGCGGTCTCTCTGGCTTTAGATAGTGATAGCTCGGCATAGGAGCCAATAACCATAGCCCGTTGCTTACCAGAGAACTTATAGCGGAATCGCCAGCTTGGGGATTGGTCTACCTGTCGGTATCGGAGGTATAGACCGCCACCATCTGCGCGTCCTTCGAAGCGTTCTCCGGCTTTTATCCACGCACGGATCTGCATGTCTGTCAGTTTTGGCATTTTGCGAATATCCAAACTTTGAATAGAGGGTGTACCCAAAGTGATGTACACAAAACTCGTTGGGTACACCTTTGGGTACACCTTAACTATGCGCTTTGTTGCGTCTTTATGATAGCCCATAATAACAAAAAGCCCGGCTAAATGCGGGCTTTGCTGGTTCTTTGCGTCTTTGTGATAGTTCTTAAATATTTACTCGATATTCTGAATCTGTTCGCGCATTTGCTCGATCAATACCTTCAGTTCAATCGCGGAATTAGTCACTTCGGCATTGATAGACTTTGATGCCAGAGTGTTTGACTCACGGTTGAATTCCTGCATCATGAAGTCAAGACGACGGCCAACCGCCTCTTTTTTCTTCAGAATGTTGTAGGTTTCTTTGACGTGGGCTTCCAGGCGATCCAGTTCCTCAGCCACGTCGATACGCTGCGCCATCAGCACCAGCTCTTGCTCAAGACGATTATTTTCCAGTTGCACCTGAGCATCTTCCAGTTTGGCTACCAGACGCTCACGCTGCCATTGCAGGATTTCCGGCATATGCGCACGTACCTTCGTCACTTCAGCGCTGACGCCTTCCAGACGCTGCTCGATCAGCGCTTTCAGCGCCTGACCTTCAGTTTCACGTGCGACGATGAAGTCATCCAGCGTACCGTCAAGTGCGGCGAGGATTTCGGCGGCAATGGCGTCCAGATCCTGCTCCTGGGCAGCCATTACTCCTGGCCAGCGCAAGATATCAACCGGGTTGATTTCACCTTCATCGCTCTGCATTTTGACCCAGTTAGCAGCGCTAACGAGCTGTTTAGCGAGCTTTTCATTCAGAATCAGCTCGCCCTGAGCGCTGGCATCAGGCTCAAAACGCAGGGTACATTCGACCTTACCGCGCGTCAGACGCGTGCGAATACGTTCGCGAACTACGGGTTCAAGACTACGGAACTGCTCCGGCAGGCGAAAATAAGTTTCCAGATAACGCTGGTTTACCGAGCGCATTTCCCAGGTAGCGCTACCCCATTCACCCTTGATTTCACGCCGGGCGTAGGCGGTCATGCTGCGGATCATAGACGTTCCTGTTTTTAAAGATGAGATGGGAGGATTATAGCCATCCATGTCTTGTCAGGATAGGAATAACAGTCGGAAGTCCGTATAATGCGCAGCCACATTCGTTTCAAGCCGGAGATTTTATCATGCGTCCAGCAGGTCGTAGTGCCAATCAGGTGCGTCCCGTCACCCTGACCCGTAATTATACAAAACACGCTGAAGGCTCCGTGCTGGTCGAATTTGGTGATACCAAAGTGCTGTGTACCGCCTCGATTGATGAAGGCGTACCGCGTTTTCTGAAAGGTCAGGGCCAGGGTTGGATCACCGCAGAATATGGCATGCTGCCACGCGCCACGCACACCCGTAACGCCCGTGAAGCGGCAAAAGGTAAGCAGGGCGGTCGTACCATGGAAATCCAGCGTCTTATTGCGCGTGCGCTGCGTGCCGCAGTTGACCTGAAAACCCTTGGCGAGTTCACCATTACTCTGGACTGCGATGTTATCCAGGCAGATGGCGGTACGCGCACCGCATCAATTACCGGTGCATGTGTTGCGTTAGCTGATGCGCTGAACAAGCTGGTCGCGAGCGGTAAACTGAAAACTAACCCGATGAAAGGGATGGTTGCAGCGGTTTCCGTGGGGATTGTTAACGGTGAAGCGCTCTGTGACCTCGAGTACGTTGAAGATTCTGCCGCAGAAACCGACATGAACGTGGTGATGACTGAAGACGGCCGTATTATTGAAGTACAAGGCACGGCGGAAGGCGAGCCATTCAGCCATGAAGAACTTCTCACCCTACTGGCGTTGGCCCGAGGGGGAATCGAATCCATTGTAGCGACGCAGAAGGCGGCGTTAGAAAATTGATTTTAAAGGCGACTGATGAGTCGCCTTTTTTTTGTCTGTAATAAAGTGAGATGAGGAGCGAATCCATGAAACCGTATCAGCGCCAGTTTATTGAGTTTGCGCTTAGCAAGCAGGTACTAAAGTTTGGCGAGTTTACGCTGAAATCCGGGCGTAAAAGCCCCTATTTCTTCAACGCCGGACTGTTTAATACCGGGCGCGACCTGGCTCTGTTAGGCCGTTTTTACGCCGAAGCGCTGGTGGATTCCGGTATTGAGTTCGATTTGCTGTTTGGCCCAGCGTACAAAGGTATTCCGATTGCGACTACAACGGCCGTTGCGCTGGCTGAACACCACGATAAAGATTTGCCGTACTGCTTTAACCGTAAAGAGGCGAAGACCCACGGTGAAGGTGGCAATCTGGTCGGTAGCGCACTTGAGGGGCGTGTCATGCTGGTGGATGACGTGATCACTGCCGGTACTGCGATTCGTGAATCCATGGAGATAATCCAGGCAAATGGCGCGACGTTGGCAGGGGTACTCATTTCTCTTGATCGTCAGGAACGCGGCCGCGGCGAGATTTCAGCGATTCAGGAAGTGGAACGCGATTATGGTTGCAAGGTGATTTCTATCATTACCCTGAAAGATCTGATTGCTTATCTGGAAGAAAAACCTGAAATGGCAGAACACCTGGCCGCAGTACGGGCGTATCGCGAAGAGTTTGGGGTATAAGAACTGCCGGATGGCGCTGCGCTTATCCGGCCTACGCACTTACCGGGCCTACGGCTTACGTAGGCCGGATAAAACGAAGTCGTTACTGCAACTGTGCGGCAACCAACGGCCAGCGGGTGTCAAAGTCATCCGTTGGACGGTATTTAAATTCGCTGCGCACGAAACGAGATAACATACCTTCACAGAAAGCCAGTAACTGACTGGCCAGCAGCGTTTCATCTACGGCGTAACCTTCGCCTTCACGCATTCTTTTTTCTCGCAGAACCTGGCGCAACTGTGCCTCAATACGTTCAAAAAGCTGGTTAATACGGCCTTGCAGACGATCCTGTTCAAACATGAGCGCATGCCCGGTCAGAATGCGCGTAAGACCGGGGTTACGTTCACCGAACCCTAAAATCAGCAGAACGATCAGACGCAGACGTGCGCCGGTGTCCTTTTCATCTTTTAAGATCAGATTGATACGGGTAATCAGACTATCTTCGATAAACTCAATCAGGCTATCGAACATGCGGGTCTTGCTGGGAAAATGGCGATATAATGCCGCTTCGGAAACGCCCACAGAGGCTGCCAGTTTTGCTGTCGTGATACGCTGGCTTCCATCACTGGATTCCAGCATCAGCGCCAGCGACTGAAGTATTTCTTCGCGACGATTCCTTTTCGCAGTTTGCTTTTCTACCATGTTACAAAATACCCCTGAAAATAAGCACTTGCCAGGCAGGCATCCACACAGCGACCGCAAACGACTGTTTGCGGTATGTTATTGCGTTATTACGCTACGGGATGCTTCTTTACGGGTTACTTGCGCCCGGAATGGCCGAAGCCGCCTTCGCCACGATCGGTGGCTTCAAACTCTTCCACCAGATTAAATTCAGCCTGCACAACCGGTACAAAGACCATCTGTGCAATACGTTCACCTGGTTCAATGGTGAAGCTATCCTGGCCACGGTTCCAGATGGATACCATCAGCTGACCCTGATAGTCGGAATCAATCAAACCGACCAGGTTACCCAGTACGATACCGTGCTTATGACCCAGACCAGAGCGTGGCAACATCACCGCGGCCAGTGAGGGATCGGCGATATGGATGGCTAACCCAGTTGGCACCAGCGTCGTTGCGCCAGGCGCCAGTTCTACGGCGTCATCAAGACAGGCACGCAGGTCAAGTCCGGCAGAACCAGAGGTGGCGTACGTCGGGAGCGGAAATTGTTTCCCTACGCGCGGGTCCAGAATTTTAACGTCGATTTTTTTCATCATAACGGGTCACGATCTCGTCGAGTAATAATTGGCCCAGGAGTTCTTTGCGCTCAAGCGGTAAGACTTTATCTCCATCCTGCCAAAAAAGGTGTAATGCGTTGCTATCGCTGTTAAATCCTTGAGTAGAAAGCGAAACATCGTTTGCACAGATCACATCAAGGTTTTTGCGGAGGCGTTTTTGCCGGGCATATTCTTCCACATTATTTGTTTCGGCGGCAAACCCAACGACAAAGGGACGGTTAGCATCCAGTGCGGCAACGCCGGCAATAATATCCGGGTTCTTGACCATTTTTACTGTTAATTCATCGCCCTGCGTCGCCTGTTTTTTGATTTTTTCGTGGGCGACAGTTTCAGCGCGGTAATCCGCGACTGCGGCGCAGCCGATAAAAATATGCTGTTGTTGCACCGCAGATTGCACGGCGGCTTCCATTTCCAGTGCGGTCACCACATCAACGCGCTGGACAAATGGCGGTGTGGGTAACGAAACCGGACCCGACACCAGCGTGACGTTTGCTCCGCGCTTTGCGGCCGCGGCCGCGATAGCAAATCCCATTTTCCCGGAGCTGTGGTTGGAAATATACCGCACGGGATCAAGCGGTTCACGCGTCGGGCCCGCCGTAATCATGATGTTGAGATGTTGCAGGGAGTTGACAGGTGAAAAATGTTCTGCCGCCATATCCACAATCGTTAACGGATCCAGCATACGTCCAGGACCGATATCACCACATGCCTGGCTACCGCTGTCAGGGCCCCAAATGAGCAAACCGCGCGAAGCAAGAATGCCCAGATTGTGCTGGGTCGCGGCAGCGCGATACATCTGCTGGTTCATGGCCGGCAGCACGGCAACAGGCGCGGGTGTTGCCAGACAAATCGTAGACACCAGATCGTTAGCCATACCGGCGGCAACGCGGGCAATCAGGTCTGCCGTCGCGGGAGCCAGAATAACCAAATCGGCCCATTTCCCCAGCTCAATATGGCCCATCGCGGCTTCGGCAGCGGGGTCGAGCAGGCTGTCAGATACCGGATAGCCCGAAACTGCCTGTAAGCTCAGGGGAGTAATAAAGGCTTTTGCCGCTTCGGTCATCGCCACGCGGACGTCTGCGCCGCGTTCCCGTAAACGACGCACCAGCTCAGGGGTTTTGTACGCAGCAATACCGCCACTGACGCCAAGTACGATTTTTTTACCGGCCAGGCTCATCATGATCTTTCCTGTTGGGTTACACCAGAAGGCGGATATTTTATCACACTCCATCATTTATCGTGCTTTTGACCGTGATCCACTTTGCGAAGCGCCACGAGGAATGGAGAACAGAACGTCGATCTGCCGCTGGTGTTATGCCACCATGCGGATGCGAAAGGAGGGGAAAGCATGGAAAATACAGGACGTATAATGCCTCGGGAAAAGCTGTTGGCACAGGGGGCAAGCTCGCTGACCGACGTTGAGCTGCTGGCGCTTTTTTTACGCACCGGGATGCTGGGTAAAGATGTCCTGACGCTGGCGAAAGAAATGCTACAACAATTTGATTCGCTTTACGGCCTGTTGTCGGCTGACTACATGGATTTTAGCCTGGTCCAGGGCATTGGCCTTGCGAAGTACGCTCAGCTTAAGGGAATTGCTGAGTTGGCAAGACGTTACTACGACGTGCGGGTGATAGAAGAAAGGTCGATACTTAGCCCGGAAATGGCACGTGAGTTTCTGCAAAGTCAGCTGTCACAAGAAGAGCGCGAGATCTTTTTGGTGATCTTCATGGATTCACAACATCGAGTGATAAAACACAGCAAACTTTTTTCCGGGACACTAAGCCACGTCGAGGTACATCCGCGAGAAATTGTCCGCGCAGCGATAAAAATGAATGCTTCCGCGGTGATCCTTGCGCATAATCACCCTTCGGGGTGTGCAGAGCCGAGCAAAGCAGATAAACTCATCACCGAGCGTGTTGTGAAATGCTGTCAGTTCATGGATATCCGGGTGCTTGATCATCTGATAATTGGGCGCGGAGAGTACGTTTCTTTTGCGGAACGCGGTTGGATTTAACGCACTTTACGCGATCCATCGGGATCTTTGTCTGTTCGGGACTTGAGCATAACGCCGGGTCAGCGTATACTACGCCACCTTTGAGAATCTCGGGTTTGGCATTTGGGCCTGGCAATCGAGAGTTCACTTAGAACTATGCGATGACCGGGCTGTAAAGCCTGACGAGGCGCCGATACCCCATACGAAGCTCGAGCTAATTTGATTTTTGGAGAATAGACATGTCCCGAGTCTGCCAAGTTACTGGCAAGCGTCCGGTGACCGGTAACAACCGTTCCCACGCACTGAACGCGACTAAACGCCGTTTCCTGCCGAACCTGCACTCTCACCGTTTCTGGGTTGAGAGCGAGAAGCGTTTTGTCACCCTGCGCGTATCTGCTAAAGGTATGCGTGTAATCGATAAGAAAGGCATCGATACAGTTCTGTCTGAACTGCGTGCCCGTGGCGAAAAGTACTAAGTACTTAAAGAGGAAATAAATCATGGCTAAAGGTATTCGCGAGAAAATCAAGCTGGTTTCTTCTGCTGGTACAGGTCACTTCTACACCACCACGAAGAACAAACGTACTAAGCCGGAAAAACTGGAACTGAAAAAATTCGATCCAGTTGTACGCCAGCACGTACTGTACAAAGAAGCGAAAATCAAATAATTTTCGTTTTGATGTAAAGAAAAACCCTGCCTCGGCGGGGTTTTTTGTTTTCTGGCCGTCCCCATATTAATGAGACCTGATACAGCGCCGGAGATGCTATGCCTGAATTACCTGAAGTCGAAACCAGTCGCCGTGGTATTGAGCCGCATCTGGTAGGGGCGAAGATTTTACACGCCACTGTGCGTAATGGTCGTTTGCGCTGGCCGGTATCCGAGGAAATCTATCGCCTGAGCGATAAACCTGTCCTGAGCGTACAGCGCCGTGCGAAATACCTGCTGCTGGAGCTGACGGATGGCTGGATTATCATTCATCTGGGGATGTCGGGTAGTCTGCGTATTCTTCCTGAAGAACTTCCCGCAGAAAAGCATGATCACGTCGACTTAGTGATGAGTAATGGCAAAGTTCTGCGGTATACCGATCCTCGGCGTTTTGGCGCCTGGCTGTGGACAAAAGAACTGGATGGACATAATGTGCTCGCTCATCTTGGCCCAGAGCCGCTGAGCGACGATTTCAACACTGCTTATCTCCAGCAGAAATGCGCAAAGAAGAAAACGGCGATAAAACCCTGGCTGATGGATAACAAGCTGGTGGTGGGGGTGGGAAATATCTACGCCAGTGAGTCTCTCTTTGCGGCTGGCATTCATCCTGACCGCCTGGCATCATCGCTGTCGAAAGATGAGTGTGAGCTGCTGGTACGCGTTATTAAGGCTGTATTGCTGCGCTCTATCGAGCAGGGTGGAACGACGCTGAAGGATTTTCTGCAAAGTGACGGTAAGCCAGGCTATTTTGCTCAGGAGCTGCAGGTCTATGGGAGAGAAGGCGAACCCTGTCGCGTATGCGGAGCGTCAGTCATTGCGACAAAACACGCTCAGCGTACAACGTTCTACTGCCGTCGCTGTCAGAAATAATATTCATTGCAGGCCGGATAAACCTTGTCGGCTTACCCGGCTAAATGCGCTACTTCAACTTATCCATTAGCGCCTGGTGAACATTTTTCGGCAGGAAGTGGGTCACGTCACCCTGGTGGCGGGCGACTTCTTTAACCAGCGATGATGAAATAAAAGACCACTCTTTAGATGGCATCAAAAAGACGCTTTCCAGTTGAGGCATTAAGTGGCGGTTCATGTGCGCCAACTGCATTTCATACTCAAAATCAGCCACGGCACGCAGGCCACGAATCAGAATATTAGCCTGATTATCGCGGGCAAAGTTTGCCATTAAATCGCTAAATCCCATGACTTCTATATTACCCAGATGCGCCGTTGCCTGCTGTGCCAGCTGAACGCGTTCTTCCAGCGTGAACATCGGTTTTTTACTGGGGCTTGCGGCAATTGCCAGGATCACGTGATCAAACATGCTCGTCGCACGTGTCACGATATCAAGATGGCCGTTAGTTATGGGATCGAAGGTTCCTGGATAAATCGCCCGTTTTTGCATGACAGCCCTCAATGCGTTTTGGGTGGCAGGTAAGGTTCCAGCAGCTGCAGCAGACGCTGTAGCGCGCCCTGATTTTGGTACAGTACTTCAACAGCATGGCGACCATAAAAATTACGATAATCTTCATCGGTCAGAAGGGACGAAACCTCTTTCACCAGCGTGGTGACGTCAGTGACGGTGATCAACCCACTTGCCTGTTCCAGTCGGGCGCAAATGTCTTTGAAGTTAAAGGTATGCGGGCCCATCAATACGGGAATGGCATGTGCCGCTGCTTCCAGTGGGTTGTGTCCACCACGCTCAACCAGAGAGCCACCGACAAAAGCAAGATCGGCAATTCCGTACAGTAGCATCAGCTCACCCATCGTGTCGCCAATAACCACCTGGGTACTTGAGGACGGCACTTCGCCTGAAGAACGTGTGGTAAAGCTTAGACCAGCCTGGCGTACGAGGTTAATGGCATCCGGGAAGCGCTCAGGGTGTCTGGGAACCAGAATCAATAAAAGATTCGGGAACTGGTGTAACAGCGCCTGATGAGCAGCGATGATGATGCTTTCTTCCCCGTCATGCGTGCTGGTCGCAATCCATACCGGGCGATGCGGCGCCCACTGGCGTCGCAACGTAACTGCTTTAGCGGCCAGCTGTGGGGTGACAGAAATATCAAACTTCAGGCTACCGGTGACGGTGACCTGATTGCTTTTGGCACCCAATGTAATGAAGCGAGCGCCATCCTCTTCGTTTTGCGCAGCAATCAGCGTAATGCGGCGTAATAGCCTGCTAACAAATTTTCCTAATTTAGCGTAGCCAGCGGCTGAACGCGCGGAAAGGCGCGCGTTGGCGATGACCAGCGGGATATGGCGCTTATGCAGTGCAGCGATCAGATTTGGCCAGAGCTCGGTTTCCATAATTAACACCAGTTTGGGGTCAACTTTATTCAGGAAACGGTTCAACGCATCCGGTAAATCATAGGGAAGATAAATATGTTGAACGTCTGTGCCAAAAGCAGATTGCACGCGCTCTGAACCGGTTGGCGTCATGGTGGTTACCGTGATCGGCAAATCCGGGTAACGATGTCGCAGAGCGCGGACTAATGGGATTGCTGCCAGCGTTTCACCCACGGAAACTGAATGGAGCATGATACCGCCTGGTTTCAGTGGGCGGCGATAAAAACCGTAGCGTTCACCCCAGCGTTTACGGTACGCCGGAGCTTTACGTCCGCGCACCCAAAGCCGTATCCAGATCAAAGGCTGAATAAGGTAGAAAAGGGCGGTGTAAAGCAATTCTAGCATAATAGTAGCTGGCTTATGGATGTGCTGGGGATTCTATGTATTTAACTATGGCTTTACCATCATTTTTGCTGATTTTTTGAGGAAACTGTACGGATCAAGAGAAAGGGGGCCTGAGTTGTGTTGTCCCGCTTGGTAATCTCAGCAGTGGAAGGCTAAAAACGGAATGGTTATGGTCATAAAAACCGATCTTTTTATGGAATATGCCAGAAACATAACCATTCCTAAAAGACAATAATATCAATGCATTAGCGTTTTTTCTGTGTTTGGTATTTCTTAACTAAATACTTTACATAGAAAATAAAAGCACCGAAGAGTTGCCCATTGTGTTTTAAATGTGTGCTTTTTCGTGATAGCTGTTTATACGTAGTGGGTGCCAATAAAGGAATATCTTTCCACGGCGAATTCTCTCTGGCTATTTTGAAGTATTCGACTTCAGCATAATATTGTGCCCAGTCATGCCAGGGTTTAGTGACGCCGACATAGTGAATGAATACCGTTTGTGATGTGATTTTAAAGGCATCACCCCCTTTCCTGGCTAACGTATCGATGTTAAAGAATGAATTGAATTTATGGTCCAGGATTTTTACGTGATCATTGAAGAGGACGTTCAACGCATCCTGATCGGGATGTGAGAAACGGTTTTCATTAACCTTTGAAATGACTTGCAGCGTCAAATTAGTATCTTTTAATTCTGGAAGGTTAAAATACATGAAGCCTGAGTTGAAGTACCGGCCTGGATTTATGCCGGCAACAGCAGATGTATCGACAAAGCTATCATGGACAGCCATTAATACATTGCCATTAAATTCTTCCGTGAGTAACGAGGCAAGGCTTCCTTTACATATAATATCAGAGTCAAGATATATGATGCTGCTGAGCTTATCGGCAAAGTAATCGATTGCAATAAGTCTGAAATAGATTGAATAATTCCATGCCTTAGATGCAGTAGGTAGATTTTTTAATTCATTATCATCCAGTACATAAAACGTAATGCGGGTATTATATTGGCTTGCCAGGACAGAAAAAAGATGAAGTTGATGTTCGTCAAGATAATTAGTGAAAATATGGAAATGGAAGTTCAGGTCCCGATTATTTAAAAGTACCGATGTAATTGAAACGCCCGTACCGTAAAGAAAGGGTCTGTCAGCGCCATAGGTAATATTGATACATGTGTTTTTTTTATCGTCATTTTCAATATGTGCATTCTTAATATATTTTATTATATTTTCTTTCACATCTTTTTCCTTTTGATTCTTTCAGAGTGCACGCGTGTTTATGTAAGACAAAATGGCGCTCCTGTCGGCATAGAATAGAACAAACTGTAAAGGAAGGAAAGAGATACTTGGTGATTAAATTTCTTTATTAATCATTATGTTATGTGAAAATATTTTTGTGATTAGATTGAGGGTACACAGTGAGAGGAAGAGACTAAAATTAATGGGGGATTTTTACGATGTTATATAATAAGATATGCCCCATAAATCGTGCTAGCGAGTGTTTGTCGTTGATTAACAAGGCAATTTGAAGAAGTGAGATTTGAATTTTATGAATCAAGTAAGATACAGTCAAAATGGTAATATCTTGATTTTAAGCAAAGTTGTATTGGTTTTAATGATTTTTGGGTTATTTACGATAGATAATCAAGGGGTGCTAAATATGACCTCTTTGCTCGCTGTAGTTTTATCTATTTACTATATTAAAGCCAATAAAATAGATATTAAAAACATTGTGCTCGATCTCATGCAGAAGAGAAAACTATTGTTACTCTTCACGTTGTGGTGTGTTTTTTGCATTGTATTTTTCACCTATGAAGATAAATCTCTTGATGCCTTTATCATATTGATAAAAGACTGGCGTTACCCGTTAGTGATGATGTTATTTTTTGGAGCATTCAGTAAGCATATAACCTCACTGAGACAGGTCTTTGTCATTGGGGCGATACTTACTCTATCCTATGTTGTCTTAGTAGTGCCGATTTTAAGAATTATAAAAAATAACCCGCAGGAACTGTATCTACAGCTTCGCTATGGTTTCGCATTCTATGTTGTTATGCTATTTCCTTTTGTATTAACAGGAGCGATTTTATTCAAGAATCACTTCCTGAAAACAGTATTATATATCATTTCTGCGCTTGCATTCGTCTTTTTATCATACACCGGGAGCCGCGCAGGGATCTTGGCAGTTGTTGTAGAGATTTTCCTGATTTCATTTCTGGTGAGTAAAACCATCAAGAGATTTATGGCTGCTACCTGTGGTTTGCTATTTATAATGGCTGCTTTGCTTATCGGGGCCTACAACACAGTGGGTCAGGTAAAAATGAAAGTCGATCAAACTCTGCAAATGAATAACGTCACATCCAGTCGTGATGAAATCATCTTAGACCGTTTCCCTTTAGTAATGGAGAATATCAACAATGCCATCTTTGGTATTGGATATGGGAATTCTACATACAATCAGTATTTAGAGGACCATAATGCGCCGAAAAATGGCGGGGTATATTCTGAGCGAAATAACGGCTATAATATAGATGAACCGTTTTTTATGATAATTCTTTATAATGTTGGGGCTATTGGTCTCTTCTTATTTACTGCGGCTTTTTTCATTACATTTAAAGACATATATATCCGAGCCAGAAGCCAAAAAGATATTTTTAGCATTTCATTACTGTGCTCTCTTGTTGGCTATATTCTGGTATATTGTTTATTTGAAAAGATGTTCATAAATGTCTTTTTATTATACAGCATAGCCATCCTGATGTTGTATGGCAAAAATGAGCCAGGAAAAATAACAAATTAACATCAAAATGAGCCTATGTGATGTCGTTGAGAATATAGGCTCAATTTTCATAATATGATAAATAGTCTCATATATTGTAAATATTAATTTTCCTCTAATTCACATAGAAAATTTCCATAGATATCGAATTGTCAAGTGAATAGTGGTATAATATAAGCGATAAAATAAGATGGTGTGATCTGCAGTACACAGGTAGCTGTTGAGCCTGGGGCGGTAGCGTGATTTGAAAATTAACAATAACCTGAAAGGGTATAGTGTGAAAAAGATCCTGGTAATAAAAATGCGCTTTCACGGCGATATGTTGCTAACCACACCGGTCATCAGCACGCTTAAAAAAAATTATCCTGATGCTGATATTGATGTTCTACTCTACGAAGATACCATTCCTATTTTATCTGAAAACCCCGATATCCATGCTTTGTATGGCATAAAAAATAAAAAGAGCTCTGCTTTTGAGAAAGCAAAAAATTTCTTAGCGCTGATCAAGGTACTACGTGGCAATCATTATGATTTAGTGGTCAATCTTACCGATCAGTGGATAGTTGCTTTATTGTGTCGTTGTTTGGATTGCCCAATAAAGTTGACACATGATTTCTCGCACAGAAATAAAAAATTCTGGCGCGACAGTTTTACTCATCACGTTCCTCTAAGTGGCGAGCATTGGGTTGAACGCAATTTGTCTGTGTTGATGCCATTAAATTTAAAAGAATCAGTCCCGGTACTGAAAATGGTTTATGGTGAGCAAGTCTGGCAATCTGTTCGGAAAAAACTTCCTCAGGTTGATACCCAGAAGTATGTCGTTATACAGCCTACGGCGAGACAAGAATTCAAGTCGTGGGAGAATGATAGATTCTCCCTGGTTATTGATGCGATACATCATTTGGGGTATCAGGTTGTACTGACTTCTGGACCCGGTGCCAGCGATATTGCCTGCGTCGATGAGATTGCCAGGGCATGTGAAACCAAACCTTTAACTGAAATTGCCGGGAAGACAACATTCCCTGAGCTTGCTGCATTAATTGATCATGCTGTACTTTTTATTGGTGTCGACTCTGCCCCGATGCATATTGCTGCAGCTGTTAAAACCCCCATCATTTGCCTTTTCGGCGCCACCGATCATATCGCCTGGCGACCATGGTCTGATGATGTGGTTCAATTTTGGGCTGGTGATTACCAACCAATGCCAGTGCGTGAAAAACTTGATCGAAGTAAGAAATATTTATCTGCTATACCTGCGGAAGACGTGATTGCAGCCATAGCGTCACGGTTACCTAAACTCGACTAATAAAGCATCCGGATATATAAAATGGTTATTGCTTTCTGTTTGTATAAATATTTCCCTTTTGGTGGGTTACAGCGTGATTTTTTGCGTATAGCGTCGACAGTCGCATCACGTGGACATCATGTTCGGGTTTACACACAATCATGGCAAGGAAATATTCCAGACAGCCTGGAGATCATCATTGTTCCTGTGAGGTCATGCTCCAACAACGGGAAAAATGCTGAGTATCATCGGTGGGTAAGTAAACATCTTGAGAGTAATCCAGCAGATCGGGTTGTTGGGTTCAATAAAATGCCTGGATTAGATGTTTATTATGCTGCTGATGTCTGCTACGCAGAAAAAGTCGCGCAAGAAAAAGGTTTGCTCTATCGTCTGACACCACGATACCGACATTATGCCGCCTTTGAGAAAGCAACATTTGCTGAGGGAAAATCAACACAGCTGTTGATGCTAACAGATAAGCAAATTGCGGATTTTCAGAAGCACTATCATACTGAGTCAACGCGTTTCCATATCCTTCCGCCGGGGATTTATCCTGACAGAAAATACAGCTCTCAGGCAGCAAATTGCAGAGCTAGCTTCAGGAAAGAAAATGATATCAGTGATTCCCAGTATTTAATTATACAAATCGGTTCTGATTTTACCCGTAAAGGTGTCGACAGAACTATCAAGGCGATTGCTTCCTTACCGGAAGCTGTCCGCAAACAAACGATTCTATTTGTTGTGGGTCAGGATAAGCCTGATCGCTATATAAAGCTGGCAACAGAGTATGGTGTTGCTGACAATATCAAGTTCTTCCCTGGCCGTAATGATGTCTCAGAGTTAATGGCAGCGGCCGATCTATTGATTCATCCGGCATACCAGGAAGCCGCAGGGATCGTGCTGGTTGAAGCAATTGCAGCAGGTTTACCTGTCATAACAACGGCAGTTTGCGGATATGCTCATTATATTAAAGATGCTGAGTGCGGCATTGTTATTGATGAACCGTTTGAACAAAAATTATTAAATGAAGCTGTTTATTTTTCTTTAACTGACTCAGAGCAGAGAAATGCATGGAAAAAGAATGCACGACACTTTGCTGATACTCAAGACCTTTATAGTCTACCTGAGAAAGCAGCTGATATTATTATAGGTGGTGCCCATGGTTGAATTAAAAGAACCATTTTTATCCTTGTGGAAAGGGAAAGATGCTTTTTCTGAAGTGCAGAAGCTGCAGGGAGAAACATTTAGACAGCTCGAAACGCGTAGAACGATAAGGTTTGAGATTGCAGGTAAAAGCTATTTCCTGAAATGGCACCAGGGAACTAAACTGAAGGAAGTTATCAAAAACTTGTTCTCTTTACGTTTGCCGGTACTCGGAGCTGATAGAGAATGGAATGCTATACACCGTTTGCAGGAACTGGATGTTGATACAATGCACGGTGTTGGTTTCGGGCAACAAGGTATAAATCCGCTCAACCGTATCTCATTTATTATAACTGAAGATCTGAGCCCGGCGGTTAGCCTGGAAGACTATTGTGCAGATTGGTTGGTGAATCCACCTTCGCGGAAAATTAAAATGGCATTAATTGAGCGTCTTGCCATTATGGTCAGAAGAATGCATCAGGGAGGCGTTAATCACCGTGATTGCTATCTCTGCCACTTCTTATTGCATCAACCGGCCAATTTTGAGGATAATACGTTCAAACTGTCGGTTATTGATCTGCACCGAGCTCAGATAAGAAATGCGGTTCCTGTTCGTTGGCGCAATAAAGATCTGATTGGTTTGTACTTCTCCTCGTTGAACATCGGGTTAACGCAAAGAGACTACTTCAGATTTTTGAAGATATACTTTGAAAAAGACATTAATAAAATTATTCGTGATGAGTCTGATCTCTTTGCAACCTATGCAAAAAAAACTGATAAAATTATTAATCATACATCAAAGAATAAACTATAAATATGAAATAATAGACTTTGTATAGCTACATAGAATAGTTAATTAAGTTTATTCAGCTGGCCAGCAATTGTTAACCTTTATTTCACGATGACTGTGCTGGCTTAATTATATTAGAGGGTTTGAACTCATGTACGTGCTGGTCATTTCGCTTCCTTTTGACGATGCCCGACGAAAACGCGTATCAGATATAATGAATGAATTAAATATCGAGTATTCGTTCGTTGATGCTATCTATGGGAAAAATTTGTCTGCCGAAGAAAAGCGCAAGATACCGTTAACTGACTTTCAGCACAGGGAAAACCATACGCCTACTGATGGTGAACTGGGTTGCTCACTAAGCCATATGAAGGCATTTAAACAGTTTGGGCAGAGTGGACAAGATTGGGTTTGTATTCTTGAGGATGACGCAATAATCGATCAGAATTTTAAGGAATTTATATCGACAATTGATGAAAGTGTTCTCAATAAAGATGCGTTATACCTACTTGGTGGGCAAGATGGTTTAAGGTATAAGAATAAAGTTGTCTTAAATTTGCTTAAACTCAAAAAAATTGGTGGCCAGACCTTCGGCAAAGTCATATTTGGTCATGGATATGTTTTGCGAGCCTGCGGTTATTTGATGAATTCGGTAACTGCTCAAAAACTTGTTTCCCGTTTTGAAAATAACTTTTTCATCATAGATGAATGGGCATATCTGATGCGTCAGGGATATTTTTCTGATATATACCTGGCAAACTTTGTCCATCATCCTGAAGAGTTGTCCGGGAGCTGGTTAGAGAAAGAACGTAAAGAGATAAAGAGTCACAAGAAAAAGCAGAAATCACTTTTCAGACGTAAAATTTCATCCTCATACTGGCATGCCCGACGAATTATTCTTGGGTTATGTTGGTGGAAGTAGATGAACGCAATAATGCTTAATCGTGGATGAAATACGATATAGTGCATAGTTTTAGTCAGCTGCAGATATGTTAAATAGCAAAGCGACTGTATAAGAACGAATTTAACATATCTGCGATACCTGAATAATTACAGCAGCGCTATGTGAGAATAAACTTGAGTGGGTTCAAGCAAAGCAAGCTTTCCTTCCGGGGCACGACATGTGACCTGATTCTTCCCGTATCCCCCAATCAACCCCGGGTCCGTAGGGCCATATAGCGTAACATTCGGCCGATCCAGTGCGGCGGTCAAGTGGCTTAATCCGGTATCAACGGATACCACAAATTTAGCGCCGGCTAATATCCGGGCTACATCCCCAAGACTCATTCGCGGTAAAACATCTACGTAATCAAATCCTTCTGCCAGTCGTCTGGCTCGCGCTTCTTCATGCGGAGCCCCCCAGGGGAGCTTAATACGTATTTCTGAGTGATTTAATAAGCCAATGAGCTCCCGCCACTTCGCTTCCGGCCAGTGCTTGTCATCACGAGTGGTGGCGTGCAGGAAGACGGCATACTGCCCTGCATCGGCATTGCGTTCATTCAGAAAATGCTGCGCAATAGCGTAATCCCCCTGCGACTGGGATTTGGTATATCCCAGACTTTTCGCGAACAGCTCACGAGTACGTTCAACAGCATGCTGTTGTTTGGCGATATGATGCTTACGGTTATAAAACAGACTCGCCAGCGGTTCGCGCGCGGTACTCCAGTCCATACCATGCTTAATGCCATGCGCCAGACGTGTGACCAGCGCGGCGCTTTTTACCAGCCCCTGCGCATCGATAACCACGTCATAGTTCTGTAAACGCACCGCCTCGCGAAAAGCTTTGCGCTCAGCTTTAATGGGGGCGGAAAACCAGGCTTTACGCCAGCGGCGAATCGCCACCGGGATCACACGGTCAACGGTCGGATGCCAGGAGGGGATTTGAGCAAACCCTTCTTCCACTACCCAATCAAACTGAATATCCGCAATGGCCTGCTGCGCATCTGTTAATGCGGGCAACGTATGCAGTACATCGCCCATTGACGATGTTTTAACGATCAGAACCCGCATCCGTCAGACTTCCTCTTGTAACAACAGGTCATTCAGTTCTTCCAGTACGCGCTGAGGTGTGATGTCAATCAGGCTCTGGTGATACCCTTGTGCAGCATCCCCCTTACGCACTTTATGATAGCCCGTAATCAGGCGAATCACGCGAGCTTTGTGGGAGAGTGGTGGAGTGAAATCCGGGCTACTAGGGCCATACAGAGCGACCAGCGGACGATTTAGTGCGGCAGCCACGTGCATCAAACCGGAGTCATTGGTGACCACGGCTTTGCAGGCGGCGAGCAGAATAACGGCCTGCTCCAGCTGCGTTTCGCCCGCCAGATTACGACACCAGGCCTGCTGCTCAACGCTTAACGTTGCCAGGATTTCATTTCCGGCTTCATGATCTTTTGCCGAGCCAAACAGCACAATCTGATGACCTTCGTCGATCAGCTGTTTTGCCAGTTCAGCATAATGGTAGTGTGGCCAGCGTTTCGCCGGACCAAATTCCGCACCAGGGCAAAAACCGATGATGGGGCGTTCGGCAGAAAGGGAGAACTGACTACAGGTCAGAGACTTTTCACCTTCACTGACCTGCAATTGTGGCCACAGCAGAGGCTGCGGCAAATCTTTAGCCGACAGCATCACGCCTTTATCGTAGGCCAGGGCCACATAGCGTTCGACCATCAGCGGCCATGCATCTTTATCCAGCACACGCGCATCGTTCAGCAGACCATAGCGCATTTCGCCACGCCAACCGGTACGATGAGGAATACCCGCGAAGAAGGGTACCAGTGCGGATTTAAACGAGTTCGGCAGGACATACGCGCGATCGTAGCGTTTATCACGCAAACTGTGGCCCAGTTTGCGGCGCTCGCCAATCTCCAGCGCGCCGTGTCCCAGCGGCATGGCGATGGCGTCGTTGACTTCAGGCATACGCGACAGCAGCGGACGGCACCATGCAGGTGCCATCACGTCGATTATGGCCTGGGGATAGCGCGCCTTGAGCGTGCGATAGAGACTTTGCGACATCATCATGTCGCCCACCCAGGACGGGCCAACCACCAGAATCCTCATAGATTGCCTGCCTTAAGCGTCGCGGTTCAGCCAGGCCATATATTCCGTTACGCCTTCAGCAACGGTCTTAAACGGCTTGTCATAGCCCGCAGCGCGCAGGTTAGTCAGATCCGCCTGAGTAAATGCCTGATAGCGGCCCTTCAGTTTTTCCGGGAACGGAATGTACTCAATGCTGCCTTTTTTGTGGTATGCCAGCGTGGCATCCGCGACGGCCTGGAAAGACTCTGCGCGACCAGTACCGAGGTTAAAGATGCCGGAAACCCCGTTTTCCAGGAACCACAGGTTTACTGCTGCAACATCGCCGACATAGACGAAATCACGTTTGAAGTTTTCACTTCCTTCGAACAGCTTGGGTGTTTCGCCGTTATTGAGCTGAGTATTGAGATGGAAAGCGACGCTCGCCATGCTGCCTTTGTGACCTTCGCGCGGTCCGTAGACGTTGAAATAACGGAAGCCAACGATCTGAGAATTTGCTTCTGGCAGGATCTGGCGTACATATTCGTCGAACAGGAATTTTGAGTAGCCATAGACGTTCAGCGGCTTCTCATATTCACGAGATTCGATGAAGTCAGAGGTACGACCGCCGTACGTTGCTGCAGAAGAGGCATACAGGAAAGGAATTTCACGCTCCAGACAGTAGTGCAGCAGCTCTTTGGAGTATTGATAGTTGTTGTCCATCATATACTTGCCATCCCACTCGGTGGTGGAAGAGCATGCGCCTTCGTGGAAAATCGCTTCGATATCGCCAAAATCTTCCCCGGCCATAATCTGGATCAGGAAGTCTTCCTTGTCCATATAGTCAGCAATATTCAGATCCACCAGATTCACAAACTTGGTGCCGTCTTTCAGGTTGTCCACCACCAGAATATCGGTGATGCCTTTGTCATTCAGGGACTTAACGATGTTGCTGCCGATAAAGCCCGCGCCGCCGGTAACGATGATCATAAATGTAACCTTCGAATTATGGAGTCAGAGACAATCTCAGACACGAATACCTCTAATCATATCACTACATGGCTTCGGCTTCAGCAGTACGTCGCGTCATGTGGCGTGCGGAATTTGTGTTGGTTATTGCTTTCATTGTTTACATTCTTGATTGAAATGGTTTAGGCAGAGTGGTGTATGATTCACGTCGTGAATGAGTGTTCAAGTGCGCGGTGTCGGCTTTTTCGGAGCCATCAACGAATCAATAAGCAAGGTAGAGCACTGTGTTGGGACTGACAATAGTCGCTGGAATGAAAATCATATATGCAACTAAAAAAAATTATTATTACAGGTTACGAGATCAGTGGACTTGGAGGGACAGAGACCGTTTGCCTTAATTTGGTGAAGCTGCTGCGAATGCAAAGCCCCGATATCGATATCTCTTTTGTTTTTCTTAAGAAAAATAATGGCGGTCATGTCAATGATGAGTGGCTTGCAGGGCAGCGCTATTGTCGTCTTTCTTCTAATATAAAAATAACGAAATTAAGACGGTTGAGTTTTGCTTATTCCTTACGAAAAATCATCAATCGGGAATCTCCTGATATAATTATATCTCTGGATACACTTTCATGCTATATCTGCCACGTTGCAAGAAAATATTCTCACAAGCAGGTTAAGATATTTTCATGGTTTCATTTTTCAATATTTGATTTTTATAAAAATAATTACAAGAAGAAAATAAAATATATAAATAAAGCTGATTATTATCTTTCCATCAGCTCTGGAATAACCCGACAACTTGTTGAAATGGGCATAGACAGACAGCGTATCGCGACGATATTCAATCCTGTTACTCGGCATGATGTCAGTATTCCTACACCTAAGAATCATGCCCGCTTTGTCTATGTAGGTAGGGTTGTTGCCGATGGTCAAAAGAATGTTCGAGGACTTTTCAATGGATTGGCGGAGCTGCAAGGAGCATGGTCTCTGGACGTTATCGGCACCGGCCAGGATGTTGAGACACTAGTTGCACTGGCAAAAACACTGGGGATTAGCGATAACATTCACTGGCATGGTTGGCAGAAATCACCGTGGGAATATATTCAAAATACGCTAAAAAATATTACCTGTTTACTATTAACTTCCCACTTTGAAGGTTTTGGTATGGTTTTGGCTGAAGCCAGCGCTCACGGTGTTTATGCCATTAGCTCTGATTGCGAAACGGGGCCTGCAGACATTATCAAAGAAGGGATAAACGGTAATTTATACCCTACTGATGAACCGGAAAAATTTGTTTCCTTGCTACAAGGGATTGTTGATGGAAAAGCGTTGCCTGCCGGCGAACAGATTCAGCAGGCGATTGAGGAATTCTACGAAGATAACTATATCATTAAGGTTAATAAGGCCTTTGCTATGGCAGGATTTACTCTGGCACCGTCATCAGCGTCTCAGACCATTGATGACGCGACAACGTAAGTCAGGTTGTGATGCCAGGTCTGTCATTCCTGAAAGGTTATGTGGGTACACGTGATTTATGCTGCATTTTAGACAAGTCATGATGAGTCATCTCGTACAAACCAATAGCATTGGGTAATATGTGCTGAAATTTGCCCAGTCTGGAGAATTGCAATGCGTGGGAATTTTTATAAGCAGTTAACGAACGATCTGGAAACCGCACGCGCGGAGGGGTTGTTTAAAGAAGAGCGCATTATTACGTCTGCTCAGCAGGCTGATATCACCGTGGCTGACGGAAGCCATGTTATTAACTTTTGTGCGAACAACTACTTAGGGCTGGCTAACCACCCGGAACTGATTGCAGCGGCAAAAGCGGGTATGGATTCTCACGGATTTGGTATGGCCTCGGTGCGCTTTATTTGTGGCACTCAGGACACCCATAAGCAACTGGAGCAAAAACTGGCGGCATTCCTGGGTATGGAAGATGCCATTCTTTACTCTTCCTGTTTTGATGCCAACGGCGGCCTGTTTGAAACGCTGTTGGGCGCAGAAGATGCCATTATCTCTGATGCTCTGAACCACGCTTCTATCATTGATGGCGTTCGTCTTTGTAAAGCGAAGCGTTTCCGCTACGCCAACAACGATATGCAGGAACTGGAAGCGCGTCTGAAAGAAGCGCGTGAAGCAGGCGCCCGCCACGTATTGATCGCCACCGATGGCGTGTTCTCTATGGACGGCGTTATCGCTAACCTGAAAGGCGTATGCGATCTGGCAGACAAATATGATGCGCTGGTCATGGTTGATGATTCCCATGCCGTCGGTTTTGTCGGTGAAAATGGTCGTGGCTCCCATGAATACTGTGACGTGATGGGTCGTGTGGACATCATCACCGGCACGCTGGGCAAAGCACTCGGCGGCGCATCTGGTGGTTACACTGCGGCACGTAAAGAAGTTGTTGAGTGGCTGCGTCAACGTTCCCGTCCGTATTTGTTCTCTAACTCACTGGCTCCGGCAATTGTTGCTGCTTCCATTAAGGTGCTGGAGATGGTTGAGGCGGGTAGCGACCTGCGCGATCGTCTGTGGGCGAATGCGCGTCAATTCCGTGAGCAAATGTCCGCAGCAGGCTTCACGCTGGCAGGGGCCGATCACGCGATTATTCCGGTAATGCTGGGTGATGCGGTTGTTGCGCAGGCGTTTGCCCGCGAACTGCAAAAAGAGGGGATTTACGTTACTGGATTCTTTTATCCAGTGGTTCCAAAAGGCCAGGCGCGTATTCGTACCCAGATGTCTGCGGCACATACCCCTGAGCAGATTACGCGTGCAGTCGACGCGTTCACACGCATTGGTAAACAACTGGGCGTTATTGCCTGAGGATGTGAAATGAAAGCGTTATCCAAACTGAAAGCGGAAGAAGGCATTTGGATGACCGACGTTCCTGAACCGGAAGTCGGCCATAACGATTTGCTGATTAAAATCCGTAAAACAGCCATCTGCGGGACTGACGTTCACATTTATAACTGGGATGAATGGTCGCAAAAAACCATCCCGGTTCCAATGGTTGTAGGGCATGAATATGTCGGTGAAGTTGTTGGCATCGGCCAGGAAGTTAAAGGCTTCAAAATCGGCGATCGCGTTTCCGGTGAAGGCCACATTACCTGCGGACATTGCCGTAACTGCCGCGGTGGCCGTACTCACCTGTGCCGCAATACCACCGGTGTCGGCGTAAACCGTCCAGGCTGTTTTGCACAATATCTGGTGATCCCGGCGTTTAACGCCTTTAAAATCCCGGACAATATCTCCGATGATTTAGCTTCCATCTTCGATCCATTCGGTAACGCGGTACACACGGCGCTGTCGTTTGATTTGGTTGGCGAAGATGTGCTGGTTTCCGGTGCGGGTCCGATTGGCATTATGGCTGCAGCGGTAGCGAAGCACGTTGGTGCTCGCCACGTAGTGATTACAGATGTTAATGAGTACCGTCTGGAGCTGGCGCGTAAAATGGGCATTACCCGCGCAGTCAACGTCTCGAAAGAGAACCTGACCGACGTGATGGCCGAGCTGGGGATGACCGAAGGGTTCGATGTGGGTCTGGAAATGTCTGGGGCGCCGCCAGCGTTCCGCACCATGCTGGACACCATGAATCACGGTGGCCGTATTGCTATGCTGGGTATTCCGCCATCTGATATGTCCATCGACTGGACGAAAGTTATCTTTAAAGGACTGTTTATTAAAGGTATCTACGGTCGTGAGATGTTTGAGACATGGTACAAAATGGCTGCACTGATCCAGTCTGGTCTGGATTTGTCGCCGATCATCACCCATCGATTCTCCATCGATGAATTCCAGCAGGGCTTTGACGCGATGCGTTCAGGCCAGTCAGGGAAAGTGATCCTGAGCTGGGATTGAATGCGCAAGGTGCATTCAATGTTAATTACGGCCAGATATCGCTATCTGGCCGTATAAACCATAGATTTTATTTTCCGCGGATCTTTCTGGATAACGATCTTATATTTTCTTTAAGCAGGATGAGTTTATAAATTAACCCTCTGCCTTTAACGTTAATATTATATTTTCGTTGTAATGCCAGAATGTCATTTGCCTGGCAGACCTTCATATTTCCCTTACAGGACAGGTCAATAATCCTTAACTCACCCGTTGGTGTGCGAATGAAATTCCCTGGGTGAATGTCATTTGATGCCAGTCCGGCCTTGTGAAGACGCAGTACGCATTGCTTTACCTCGTCAGCATTCTGCTGGTTAATTTCCCTTAAAGGAACCCCTTCAATATATTCATGAATAGTATAAACATCATGGCACTGGCGAAAACGTGTTTTCTCAGCAGCATAGTAGAGATCGGCAGTACAGATGCGCATTTCCGGCGGGAGCCTGTCCAGCTTCCTGATCAGTCGGGAATAGAAAGGGCCGGAGGTAAAGTTCTGTAATTTTTTCTCAAATCGTGGATCAACTTCACGGTCGTTTTTGATGATAAATTTTTGTGAGTTGTACTCGACCAACTCCACGCTGCGCAATGCGTTACCACTGCTCAGCGGTTTGCCACTGATTTCTTTTTTGATGTATTTATTCATCAGTGACTTAAGGTCTTTTCTGGTCTCTTTGCAATAGACCGTAAAACCTTTTTCGTGTGTCTTACTGATGGCCATCTTTTCCCTCAATATCAGCCTATAGAGTACGTTAATTCATAGGGATAGAGTATACAGGTTGTGTACCTCAATATGTAGACGATCTGAGCTATCATCAACCTGCTGAACGCAGGTGTAGCAGGGCATCTTTCTCAAACCGGACGCTTTCGCTGCAGCGTTTCTGCCCATAAATACGTTCTAACCTTAATAATTCCTTAATGAAACTGTAGTAAAAGTCATCAGCGTAATGACAAACCTGGGTTAGTTAGCTGATGAGAAACTGCACAAATATGTTGAGTGTTATTATTCCGTTATATAACGTGGGTGATAGTTTTCGGGATTGCATGGAATCTTTGATCGCACAGACATGGACTGCGCTAGAGATCATCATTGTGAATGATGGTTCAACGGATAACTCTGTTGATATTGCACAACATTATGCGGATAACTATCCCCATGTACGGTTGTTGCATCAGGCTAACGCAGGGGCATCCGTAGCGCGTAACCGTGGCCTGGAAGCGGCCAAAGGGGATTATGTTGCATTTGTCGATGCCGATGACCTGGTTTATCCCAATATGTACGAAACCCTGATGACCATGGCAATTCAGGATGACCTGGATTTAGCTCAGTGTAATTCCGACTGGTGCATTCTTGAAACGGGGCACACCTGGCAATCAATACCGACGGATCGTCTTCGGTCTACGGGGGTGTTGACCGGCCCTGACTGGTTACGTATGGCGTTGGCTTCACGCCGCTGGACACATGTGGTCTGGATGGGAATTTATCGCCGGGATGTTATTGAGAAAAATAAAATAACATTTATTCCGGGGTTACATCACCAGGATATTGTCTGGACGACGGAGTTTATGTTTAACGCTGTACGAGTGCGATATACCGAGCAATCTTTATATAAATACTTCTTACATGATCAATCAATCAGCCGTCTTAAACGACAAGGTTTAAAAAATCTCAACTACCAGCGGCACTATATTAAAATTACGCGGTTATTGGATAGGTTGAATCGTGAATATGCCGATCGGATTACTATTTATCCGGAATTTCATCAGCAAGTTACCTATGAAGCATTGCGCGTATGCCATGCAGTCCGTAAAGAACAGGATGTGCATATTCGTCAGCGTATGATCGCAGAGATTTTTGTCTCTGGTATGTATAAGCGCATGATAACTAACGTCCGCAGTGCCAAAGTATTGTACCAGGCACTGCTATGGTCATTCCGTCTATGGAAATGGCGCGATAAAAAATCAACGCCTTCGCGTATTGCCCGAAAAGCGCTTAATCTACGTTAGCGTTCATGGTGCTGGGTGAAGATGTGTTCCCCCAGCCTTGCCACTGCAGTCTCATATACTGCACCAGCGTGCTTTGTGTGATGCTTTCTCCTAGCACGCTAAAGAATCGGCTGGCGTAAACCGGCTCTAACGGCTTCTTCGGCTTGCATAATTTCACCCCGCGGAAAGGATTACGCGGCGCATCTGGCGTACCGTTTCTCGGTGGAGTGAGATTAGGTCTGGAAGTATCTACCTGCGGCTCATTAAGCAGGCTGCTCGGACGAACCAGCGTAATATCGGCTGGCAGGCTATACAGCATCTGCTGCAACACTCGTACCGTAGAAGGGTGGGGGTGCCCGATGGCAATCGCTGACCCGTTACGGCGAGCAAGATCGACTGCACGATTAAACTGACGGCGAATATCGGCTTCGTTTTGTGTATCGTCGAGGAAGACTTTGCGTTTGATGACCTTCACTCCGGTTCCTGCCGCCGCGCGCATGGCCTGGCTGTTGCCGATGGTCATACTGTCGAGGAAGTAGAGGTCGTAGCGTTCCAGAGCTTGCATCACCTTCTGCATGCCGAACAGGCTGGACGTCATCGCACTCCCCATGTGATTATTCAGTCCCACTGCATACGGCACTTTGCTTACCGCGTCGCGAATAATCCGTTCAATTTCTTCGCTGCTCATCTCCGGGCGTAACGTGTCTTTTTCCAGCGGTTGCTTGCTCAGTGGAGCCATCGGCAGATGGATCAACACTTCATGTCCACTGTTATGCGCTTTAGTCGCCATTTCACGCGCATGTGGCGCGTTTGGCAGAACGGCAACAGAGACAGTGGAAGGCATTGCCAGCACCTGATTTTCTGTGTGCGGACGGTAGCCGAAATCATCAATGACGATAGCAAGTTTGCCGGCGAAAACAGGTATTGCGAATGCCAGCAGGCTGGCGAGTGAGAGCAAAGTACGACGAAACTGAGGCAAAACTTATCTTCCCAACCACGGCTGTGGATTGACCGCCTGACCCTGGCGACGAATTTCGAAATAGAGCGCCGGCCTGCCCTGACCGCCGCTGCTACCCACAAGTGCAATAGGCTGCCCGGCGCGAACCTGCGTACCGACGCTGACCAGCGCGCTCTGGTTATAACCGTAGAGGCTCATATCGCCTTTACCGTGCTCAACGACGACCACCAGGCCATAGCCCTGCAGCCAGTCCGCCAGAATGACGCGACCATCGGCGATGGCTTTGACTTCGGTACCTTCGGATGCGCCAATAACCATCCCTTTCCAACGTAGCTCACCTTGCAGCTGTTCGCCATAGCGATGCAGCGTTGGACCACGAACGGGCCAGAACGCCTGACCGCGTGGTGAACCTAACCCGCCGGTACGAGACATCAGTGATTTCTCGCTTTCGGTTGGCTTATAGGTCGAGCCTTTGCGTGATGCTTCCTGTTGCTTATCACGTACAGCCTGCGCCTCACGTGCTTCACGCTCTGCACGGGCTTTCGCGGCGGCTTCGGCGCGAGCAATACTGTTGCGCAGGCGGGATTCGTTGGCGCGCATCTCGCCTAACTGCTGCTGACCTTGTTGAATCGACGACTCCAGACCCGCGAGCGTTTTCTGGCGTTCATTACGCGCCTGCTCCAGTTTCGCCTGCTGTGCACGCTGTTCGTACAGCAGCGTCTGCTGTTCGCTTTGCTTATCTTCCAGCTCGGCTTTCTGCGAGTCGACCTCTTCGCGGGTTTGCTTCAGCTGTGCGATAGTCTCCTGGCGCGCCTGGTTCAGATAGCCGAAATAGGCCTGCAGGCGTTGCCCGCGCTGAGTCTCTTCACCGCTGAGGATGAGCTGAATACCAGTATGTTCACCCTGGCGAAACGCAGCATCCAACTGAGCTGCCAGACTGCGCTCTTGCGCTGCCCGCTGCTTTTCCAGCTTCGCGAGTGCGGCATTCATCTCAGCGATTTGCGCATTCAGCTGTGCCAGGGAGTTTTGCGTTTCGCGTAGCTGCCTTGCGGCAACGGCGATAGCCTGTTCCTGAGCTTTAAGCTGAGCAAGGAGGGTGGCGCGTTGTTGTTGCTGTTGGCGTACCGCGCGTTCTTTTGCCGCGATATCGGCCTGAATGGATTTGAGCTGATCGCGCTCGTCCGCATGGGCGGAAAAGGCGCACAACAATACGCCAGCGCTAAGCGCGCTGGCGTAGAACAAGGGCCTGACTGAAAACTTACGCAGTTTCACGGCCCGAGTGATGGTATTAATCGCCTTTCCCCTCATGGGGAGGGATTATTCCACGATGAACAGCGGCTTACCAGTCATCTCTTGCGGGATTTCCATACCCATCAGCGTCAGCATGGTCGGGGCGATATCAGAAAGTTTGCCACCTTCAACTGCTTTGACGTTTTTACCACCGACATAAATCAGTGGAACCGGCAGGTTGGTGTGCGCGGTATGCGCCTGACCGGTGGACGGATCGCGCATTTGCTCTGCGTTCCCGTGGTCAGCGGTGATCAGCAGCTGGCCGCCAACGGATTCAACCGCTTTAGCCACCTGCTCAACGCAGTGATCCAGCGCTTCAACCGCTTTAACCGCTGCTTCCATCACCCCGGTATGGCCGACCATGTCGCCGTTCGGGTAGTTACAAATGATGGTGTCGTATTTCCCGCTCTCAATCGCCGCAACCAGTTTTTCGGTCAGCTCTGCGGAGCTCATTTCCGGCTGCAGATCGTAGGTGGCGACTTTTGGCGAGTTGATCAGAATACGGTCTTCGCCTTTGAACGGCTCTTCTACGCCGCCGTTAAAGAAGAAGGTTACGTGCGCGTATTTTTCGGTTTCGGAAATACGCAACTGCGTTTTGTCATTCTTCGCCATCCACTCGCCAAGGGTGTTGGCCAGAGACGCAGGTGGGTAAGCCACCGCAGTTTTGATGTCTGCCGCGTATTCGGTCAGCATCACAAAGTTGAGGTTAACGACTTTCTTACGGGCGAAGCCGTCGAAGTCAGCGTTAACAAACGCACGGGTAATTTCACGCGCACGGTCAGCACGGAAGTTCATGAAAATCAGCGTATCACCATCTTCCATAGCTGCATCTGCCTGACCTTCGGCACGGATCACGGTCGCTTTGACGAATTCGTCGTTTTCATCGCGGGCATAAGCAGCCTGCAGGCCTTCAACCGCCGTAGCGAACTGGAACTCGCCCTTCGCCAGCGTCATCAGATCGTAAGCCTGTTCCACGCGATCCCAACGGTTGTCGCGGTCCATAGCGTAGTAACGACCGATAATGGACGCTACGCGGCCTTTGCCCAGCGCGGCAAATTTCTCTTCGAATTTCTGCAGTGAATGTTCAGCGCTGCGCGGCGGGGTATCACGACCATCAAGGAAAGCGTGCAGATAGATTTTCTCAGCACCGCGTTCAGCTGCCATTTCTACCATCGCCATGATGTGATCTTCGTGGCTGTGTACGCCACCGGCAGACAGCAGACCCATGATGTGTACCGCTTTGCCGCTATTTTTTGCCTGATCAACTGCGGCGGTCAGCACCGGGTTAGCGAAGAAAGTACGTTCTTTAATTTCCACATCCAGACGGGTCAGATCCTGATACACGATACGGCCCGCGCCCAGGTTGACGTGACCCACTTCGGAGTTGCCCATCTGGCGATCGGGCAGGCCGACTTCCAGGCCAGACGCATCAATCAGGGTATGCGGACGTTTTGCCCACAGCGCATCCATTACCGGGGTTTTGGCATTAAAAATAGCGTTATCCTGGCTGTCTTCACGATAGCCGTAGCCATCCAGAATCACCAGTACCATAGGCTTTTTAGAAACCGACATTGCGACAACCTCACACTTAATAGATAAAAAATAATTGCGTAATTTTACTACAGCTGAATCGATAAAGTAGCCCCAGAAGATCAAATAATGAGGGATCGCGTGCCAGGGGGAACACTGATTTACATTTTTTTTTCCGTAGCGCCCCGCAAAAATGCAATCCAATGCACGCTCTGGCTGTATTTGCGCCAACGCGCAGGTATACTCCTTTCCTGGTTTTTTTAATCACTGAGTCGGGAGTTGTTACCCCCCATGCAAGAAATTATGCAATTTGTTAGCCGCCACCCTGTCTTGAGTATCGCCTGGATTGCGTTACTGGCGGCGGTATTGTTTACCACGTTTAAGAGCCTGACCTCAAAAGTGAAGGTAATTACACGCGGCGAAGCGACACGTCTCATCAATAAAGAAGATGCGGTGATTGTTGATTTACGTCAGCGCGACGACTTCCGCAAAGGTCATATCGCAGGCTCCACGAACCTGCTGCCGAGCGAAATCAAAGCCAACAATTTTGGCGAGCTGGAAAAACACAAAAACAAACCTGTTATTGTGGTTGATGGCTCTGGTATGCAGTGCCAGGATTCAGCAACTGCGCTGATTAAAGCCGGTTTTGAGCAGGTATCTGTACTGAAAGACGGCGTAGCGGGCTGGAGTGGCGAGAATCTGCCACTGGTTCGCGGCAAGTAATTTACCCGTCTTCTTTCGTACCGCTGGGTAAAAGAACACTGGAGATAAGTCATGGCCAATATTGAGATCTATACCAAAGCAACCTGCCCGTTTTGCCATCGCGCAAAGGCGCTGTTGAACAGTAAGGGTGTGAGTTTCCAGGAACTTCCGATTGACGGCGATGCCGTGAAGCGTGAAGAGATGATCAAGCGCAGTGGCCGTACAACGGTTCCGCAGATTTTTATTGATGCACAGCACATTGGTGGTTGTGACGACTTGTATGCGTTGGATGCGCGTGGTGGACTGGATCCCCTGCTGCGTTAAGGCGTACGGATAGTATTTAAAGGACAACACTAAAGGGTTTTCTCAACATGTCAGAACAAAATAACACTGAAATGGCTTTCCAGATCCAACGTATTTATACCAAGGATGTGTCTTTCGAAGCGCCAAATGCACCGCATGTTTTCCAGAAAGATTGGCAGCCAGAGGTTAAACTGGATCTAGATACCGCATCTACCCAACTGGCAGATGATGTGTATGAAGTAGTGCTGCGTGTCACCGTAACGGCTTCTTTGGGTGAAGAAACTGCGTTTCTGTGCGAAGTTCAGCAGGGCGGTATTTTCTCCATCAGTGGTATTGAAGGGACTCAGATGGCGCATTGCCTTGGCGCATACTGCCCGAACATTCTGTTCCCGTATGCCCGCGAATGCATCACCAGCCTGGTTTCACGCGGTACATTCCCGCAACTGAACCTTGCGCCGGTCAACTTTGATGCGCTGTTCATGAACTATTTACAGCAGCAGGCTGGCGAAGGTACTGAAGAACATCAGGATGCCTGATGAACCAAAGTAATGCTTCAATGACTGTGATTGGTGCCGGCTCGTACGGCACCGCTCTTGCTATCACCCTGGCAAGAAACGGCCACCAGGTTGTCCTGTGGGGCCATGATCCGAAACATATCGCGACCCTTGAGCGCGATCGCTGCAACGTCGCGTTCCTCCCTGATGTGCCTTTTCCCGAAACGCTGCGCCTGGAAAGTGATTTAGCCACTGCGCTGGCCGCCAGTCGTAATATTCTGGTGGTGGTGCCGAGCCATGTCTTTGGCGAAGTGCTGCGTAATATCAAACCGCTGATGCGTCCTGACGCGCGGCTGGTCTGGGCGACAAAAGGTCTGGAAGCGGAAACAGGGCGTCTGCTGCAGGACGTCGCGCGCGAAGCTCTGGGTGATTCTATCCCGCTGGCAGTCATCTCCGGTCCGACGTTCGCCAAAGAGCTGGCGGCGGGCATGCCAACGGCGATTTCTCTGGCCTCGACGGACGACGCCTTTGCTGACGATCTCCAGCAGTTGCTGCACTGCGGCAAAAGCTTCCGCGTCTACAGCAACCCGGATTTCATTGGCGTGCAGCTTGGCGGCGCGGTGAAAAACGTGATTGCGATTGGCGCGGGGATGTCTGACGGCATCGGATTTGGTGCAAACGCACGAACGGCATTGATCACCCGTGGGCTTACCGAAATGTCTCGCCTTGGCGCGGCGCTGGGTGCCGATCCTGCCACCTTTATGGGGATGGCGGGTTTAGGCGATCTGGTGCTGACCTGTACCGACAACCAGTCGCGTAACCGTCGTTTTGGCATGATGCTCGGCCAGGGTATGGACGTGCAGGGCGCGCAGGACAAGATTGGTCAGGTGGTTGAAGGCTACCGCAATACGAAAGAAGTTCGTGAATTGGCGCACCGTTTTGGTGTCGAGATGCCAATAACCGAGGAAATTTATCAAGTATTGTATTGCGGAAAAAATGCGCGCGAGGCAGCATTGACGTTATTAGGTCGTGCGCGCAAGGACGAGCGAAGCAGCCACTAGCCGTAAGGAACCGTTTCAATCTAACGACCCGACCCGCGAAGAACGGGTCGGTCGTTTTGCTACCTTCTGGAGTACGCAATGCCGTGTGAAGAACTGGATATCGTCTGGAAAAACATTAAAGCGGAAGCCCGGGCACTGGCGGAATGTGAGCCAATGCTGGCCAGTTTTTACCACGCAACGCTGCTCAAGCATGAAAACCTCGGCAGTGCGCTGAGCTATATGCTGGCGAATAAACTCGCCTCTCCGATCATGCCTGCTATTGCGATTCGCGAAGTCGTGGAAGAGGCCTACGCGGCCGATCCTGAAATGATTGCCTCGGCGGCTTGCGATATCCAGGCGGTACGTACGCGTGACCCGGCAGTCGATAAATATTCCACCCCACTTCTGTACCTGAAAGGCTTCCATGCGCTGCAGGCCTACCGCATCGGCCACTGGCTATGGCATCAGGGGCGTCAGGCACTGGCGATCTTCCTGCAAAATCAGGTCTCTGTTACCTTCCAGGTGGACATCCACCCGGCGGCAAAAATTGGTCGCGGTATTATGCTCGATCACGCCACCGGTATTGTGGTGGGCGAAACGGCGGTCATTGAAAACGACGTCTCTATTTTGCAATCCGTCACGCTTGGCGGAACCGGTAAAGCAGGCGGCGACCGTCATCCGAAAATTCGTGAAGGCGTGATGATTGGCGCTGGCGCGAAAATCCTCGGCAACATTGAAGTCGGGCGTGGCGCGAAGATTGGCGCAGGTTCCGTCGTTTTACAGCCGGTACCCCCGCATACAACCGCCGCAGGCGTTCCGGCGCGCATCGTCGGCAAGCCTGACAGCGATAAGCCATCTATGGATATGGATCAGCATTTCAACGGGATTCATCATACGTTCGAGTATGGCGATGGCATCTGATTTCGAGCTATCTTACTTGTCATCTTGAACCCGGGCTGTGCTCGCCATCCTCACGTACTGCGTGTATGCACAGGTCGGCAAGCGCGGTCCGTGTCCAACCTGACTGCGCCGATAACGCTCGAAAATAAACGGTAAATTCTTCCGTAGGTCGGATAAGGCGTCAGCCGCCATCCGACATAAATCAACTGCGTAATACCGCGCCAGGATAACCTAACTGGCGCCAGGCCTCATACACCACTACTGACACCGCGTTAGACAGATTCATGCTGCGGCTGTCCGGCATCATCGGAATACGAATTTTTTGTTCGGCAGGCAACGCGTCGAGAATACTGGCAGGCAGACCGCGAGTTTCCGGGCCAAACATCAGATAATCCCCGTCCTGATAGCTTACCGCACTATGCGCTGGCGTACCTTTGGTGGTCAGGGCAAACAGACGTTGCGGATTTTCTGCGGCCGCAAAGGCGGCGTAATCAGGGTGGCGCAGCACGGCGGTAAATTCATGGTAATCCAGCCCTGCGCGACGCAGGCGCTTGTCGTCCCAGGTAAAGCCCATTGGCTCAATAATATGCAGACGAAAGCCGGTGTTGGCGCAAAGACGGATAATATTGCCGGTATTTGGCGGGATTTCTGGTTCGAATAAAACGATGTTAAGCATACTGCCCCCTTAATAACGGGGGGCAGAATAACAGATATTTAATTCACCCTCACGCGGCATCACCCTGGGCCAGAGGAGCCAATGCGGCAGGCAGGCTCTTGCCCAGTTCCTGTACCAGCGAATCGCGGCTGATTTCGCTAATGGTTTTTGCACCGGTCAGGGTCATTGCCACCTTCATCTCTTTCTCGATCAGGTTCAGCAGATTCGCCACACCAGCCTGTCCGTGTGTTGCCAGCGCGTACAGATAAGCACGGCCCAGCAGCACGCTATCGGCACCCAGTGCAATCATGCGCACCACGTCCAGGCCGTTACGGATCCCGCTGTCGGCCAGAATAGTGATATCGCCCTTCACCGCATCGGCAATGGCGGGCAGTGCGCGAGCTGAAGACAGCACGCCATCTAACTGGCGTCCACCGTGGTTAGAAACAACAATGCCATCTGCGCCAAAGCGTACGGCGTCGCGGGCATCTTCTGGATCGAGGATCCCTTTGATCACCATCGGACCCTCCCAGAATTCGCGGATCCACTCGAGGTCTTTCCAGGAGATGGACGGATCGAAGTTATTCGCCAGCCAACCGATGTAATCCTCAAGGCCGGTGGGTTTGCCAAGATACGTCGAAATATTGCCTAAATCATGCGGCCGACCGTTCAGGCCAACGTCCCATGCCCATTGTGGATGGGTGACTGCCTGCCAGTAGCGACGCAGTGCCGCATTTGGACCGCTCATACCGGAATGCGCGTCACGGTAACGTGCGCCGGGCGTGGGCATATCGACGGTAAAGACCAGCGTGGAGCAGCCCGCCGCTTTGGCTCGCTCCAGGGCGTTACGCATAAAGCCGCGATCGCGCAGGACATACAGCTGGAACCACATTGGACGCCTGATGGTCGGGGCGACTTCTTCAATTGGGCAGACGGATACCGTCGAAAGCGTAAACGGAATGCCTTTGGCATCAGCGGCGGCGGCGGCCTGAACTTCGCCCCGGCGTGCATACATGCCGCATAAACCGACAGGCGCGAGGGCCACCGGCATTGACAGTTTTTCATTAAACAGGGTGGTTTCCAGACTGAGATCTGACATGTTCTTCAGCACGCGCTGGCGGAGTGCCACCTCTGATAAATCTTCCACGTTACGGCGCAGGGTATGCTCCGCGTACGCGCCACCGTCAATGTAGTGGAACAGGAAAGGGGGCAGAATGCGCTGGGCTGCGGCGCGATAATCGCTGGCTGCTGAAATAATCATGTGTTGTTCTCCCTGCTAATTTCATTATGGTCACCGGGCAGACGAGTGATACGCGCCTGGCGGGCCTGGTCTTCATCAAAGCGTTTAATAGTGGTGTGGACAAAACTGAGGTGCGCCATCATCGCCTTACGCGCGCCATCGGCATCCCCGGCGACAATCGCGTCCAGCACAGCAAGGTGTTGTTCTGTGAGCTGTGAAAATACCGGTGGCACCAGGTACATACGCTGGCGACTCTGTTTTACCGAAGACTGCAATACGTCGAAGAAACCGCGCATGGTCTGTAGCAGCACCACGTTGTGCGAGGCTTCAGCGATGGCAAGGTGAAAGCGAACGTCTGCTTGTGAAGCGAGATCCGGATCTTCACTTTGTGTGGCCTCGAAACAGAGCCTGATTTTCTCTTTGTCGGCGGCTGTGGCGCGCATGGCGGCGTGCCAGGCGGTGCTGGCCTCAATGGCGTGGCGGGCTTCGAGAATATCGAAGCTGTAATCAGGGTCGTCCGCCATCAGGCTTTTCAGCGGCTGAACGATGTTTTGTTCGGACCACGCTTCATGCTGCCAGCGGATAAACGTCCCACCACCACGACGGCTAATCAGCACGCCTTCACTTACCAGCTTTGCCAGCGCCTCGCGCAGCGAATTGCGCGACACGCCGAGCTGTACGGCCAGCTGGCGCTCGGCGGGCAACTTCATGCCCGCTTCCAGCTGTTGTTCTTCAATCAGCGCCCGCACACGAGATGCGACCTCGTCTGACAGGCGTCTGGGCATCACAATCATGGAATCATCCAGGTTAAGACATAGGCCTGCAGCGTGGTAATCACACCCACCATGCAGGTGAAAATCAGGCTGTGTTTGACGGTGAAGCGGAACAGATCAGACTCTTTGCCAACCAGTCCCACTGCCGCACAGGCGATGGCGATAGACTGCGGAGAGATCATCTTGCCGGTTACGCCGCCGGTGGTATTTGCCGCTACCATCAATACGTCAGAAACACCGATTTGCTGCGCTGCCGTTGCCTGTAGCGCTGCGAACAAGGCGTTTGACGAGGTATCAGAGCCCGTCAGGAATACCCCCAGCCAGCCGAGGAACGGCGAGAAGAAAGTGAACGCGCTGCCCGTGTGAGCCAGTGCTAACGCCAGCGTTGAAGACAGCCCGGAGTAGTTAGAGATAAATGCGAATGCCAGCACCATTCCGATGGAGTAAATAGGCAGCGCCAGATCTTTCAGCGTACAGCCAAAGGTCTGCAGAGCGGCGGAGGGTTTCATCTTCAGCCAGACGATAGACAGCAGCGCGGCAAACAGGATGGCGGTGCCGGTTGCCGAGAACCAGTCGAACTTGTACACCGCCGCGTAGGCTGTGGCTTCGTGTACCACCGGCGGCATGCGGGCTACCAGCTTGTCGAGGAACGGAACCGGAATATTGACCACCCAGTGGTACATCGCCCCGCCAGGGGCAAACAGCGCTTTAAACGGCGGGATGCTCCACAGTGTGACGGTGGCGGTCAGGAACAGGAACGGCGACCAGGCGCGGATGATTTGCCCGGCGGTGTAGCGGGTGCGCGACAGGTCCATATCGACCTGTGAAGCCCCCATATCGCCAAAACGGAAGATGCGTACCGGCTGCCAGCGCTTCAGGAACAGCGTCAGACACACCAGAGAAACCAGAGAAGAGATGATGTCCGGCAGTTCCGGCCCGATAAAGTTAGAGCTGAGGTACTGCGCGATAGCAAACGAGCCGCCCGCGACCATCACCGCAGGCCAGGTCTCTTTCACGCCGCGCCAGCCGTCCATAATCGCCATGATCCAGAACAGTACGATAATCGTCAGGAACGGTAGTTGGCGGCCAACCATCTGACCAATCTCAAAGCTGTCCAGCCCGGTGACCTGACCGGCAACCAGAATCGGAATTCCCATTGCCCCAAAAGCGACTGGCGCGGTGTTTACGATCAGGCACAAACCTGCTGCATACAGTGGGTTAAAGCCAAGGCCAACCAGCAGTGCGGCGGTAATCGCTACCGGAGCACCGAAGCCTGCCGCCCCTTCGAGGAATGCCCCAAAGGAGAAACCGACAATCAGCATTTGCAGACGCTGGTCAGGGGTAATTGAGAGAATGGATGAGCGGATGATGTCGAACTGCCCGGTTTTAACCGAGATTTTATAGACAAACACCGCTGCAATGATGATCCAGGCAATTGGCCACAGACCGTAGAAGAAACCGTACACCACGGAGGCCAGCGCGTGATCGACCGGCATTTTGTAAAACAGCAGGGCGACCGACAAAGCGATCACCACCGTCCATGACGCCGCAACGTAGCCTTTCAGCTTGAGCTTAATCAGGGCGAAGAAAAAGAACAGGATGGGGAGCGATGCGATCAGACTGGAAAGCCAGATGTTACCGGCCGGGTCGTAGTTTTGTTGCCAGAGATTCATTGCAGGTCTCCTGGGGGCCGCTGACATAATGCAATGAGTCTGTGCTCATCTCTTCGTCACACTATGTGTAAAAGTGGCCCTGCCAATATTGTTGTGTAGGGGTAATGACAATGAATGGTTAATCAAATGTTATTTATTGGCAACGGTATTGTACGCACATTTTAATGAAATGTGAGGTATTGGTAGGATCTGACTGAAATTGGTAGGGCCAATTGCGAGGGGAAGCGAAGGACCGGGCAAGCGAGTGTTGCCCGGTGACAGATTAGAACTCGCTTTTCGCGAAGCCCGTCATCTCTTTCAGGCCCATTTCACGGCCAAGCTCGGTCATCGGGTGAACGACGATCAGGCCGCGCACGCTCTTCTTCAGCTTGCCCATGTCGGCCTGTTCTTTTTTGGTGATGGCACGACGGAACGGGAGTTTGCTGAGCTTTTGTGCTTCTTTGCTCAGCTTCTGGCCGTGTACTTCACGCAGTCGTGCGATCTCAGTTTCCAGAGTTTCTTTCTCTTGCTCCAGCTCGGCATATTTGTCGGCGGCTTCAACCAGGGACAGGTCAGCCTGCTGGTGGCGGATAGCGTCAAGACGATCGCTCAGGCGTTTAATTTCGTTTTTTTCGACTTCTTTCATAGGATAGCTTCTGATAAAAATAGGATGAATATCCTATAGTATGCGCGCAGAGCGGGATTATTCACAACTAATCGAAGATAAATAATCAAATGCCGCAAGTATTATTAAGCTAATGGTAATGCTACTTTTTTGATTAATAAGGAACTTTAAGCGATAAGATTGGCCATGGCGCTTTTTATTGGCGGGTTTATAGCGAAGCACGTTTTCCTCAATATAATCGCCCAACCGATCCTAAACTTAAATGAGCAACCGCACAGGCTGAGCGCGGTTAATACATGGAGGAGGGAAGATTATGGCGAAAATAGGTGAGAACGTTTCGGTTCTGATTGATAAGACGGTCGATTTTATGGCTTCCAGCCAGGCTTTTCGCGAATATCTGAATAAAACACCGCCGCGCGACGTAGTCCCTTCTGAAATACCACAGGAGAACGCGCAGCTGTATCTGCAACGTCTGGCGTACTATCGGCAACTGTATCGACCGCAGCAGGAAGAGAAGTAAGCCTGCAGGGTCTTATTTTTGAAAGGCTTTTTTTAAGCTGATTTTAGAAATCAGCTCGGTCAGGGAAAGTACCATCGTGGAGCGTACCATTTGCTGGTAGCGCTGGATTTGCATGGCGTGCAGACCTGAGTCTGAGGTATCAAACTGCGGTGGCGGCGGGAGTGCTGCTACGCAGTGAAGTTCGCCAAACGGACCAAGAATCTCATCGTCGGTGAACGCGTATTCATTGCCGTCATGGTTTAACTCTTCCCGCAGCGCCATCAGTAGTTCCGCATCTTCATACTCCGGGCGGCTGAGTACGCCCAGACCGTAGATGAGCTTGAGACGAACGGAAAGATCGCCCAGCGGACCGTCGCCGTCGAGCAACGGTTCTACGGCATATTTTACCGCATAGTCATCTTTGCGAAATACCTGAAGCACAAGGATATTCACCGCCTCGGTGAGCAGTTCTACGGCGGTGATGAGGAAGCTGCGTACGGTTTTGCCAGCATTCAGACGCTCAAGCACACGATTTTCAAAGGCCTGCGTTTGTTCCATTATTGCCTGCATATCTGACAATCTGTCATTTGGGCGCAGGCAGACCTGCGCCACATTCTCAATCATTTGGTCGCGTTATATGCGTTAACCGCCTCCGCCACCACATCACTATTGGCATCCAGACCGGAAACCTGCGCCAGCGCGGCCTGCGGACCTTTTTCGTCAATCAGCGCGGCCAGTTCCTGTGCCTGCGGATCTTCTTCGCTGCGATAGTGCATTGCTGCCGCAATACCGATAACCAGATTCGTGTGCGGCAGGCCGTACTCCAGCGTGCCCAGCAGCGGTTTAATCAGACGGTCGCCCGCGCTCAGTTTACGCAGTGGCTGACGGCCAACGCGCTCAACGTCATCTTTCAGATACGGGTTTTCAAAGCGACCGAGGATTTTCTGAATATATGCTGCATGTTTTGCCGCATCAAAGCCATAGCGTTTGATCAGTACCGCGCCGCTCTCTTCCATCGCACCTTTTACCACTGCGCGGATTTTCTCGTCGAGAATCGCGTCACGGATGGTCTGATGACCGGTCAATTTTCCGAGGTACGCGGTTATAGCATGCCCGGTGTTCAGCGTGAAGAGTTTACGTTCGACAAATGCCATCAGGTTATCAGTTAATTCCATTCCCGGGATGTTTGGCAGTTCGCCTTTGAATTGCGTCTTGTCGACAATCCACTCGCTGAAGGTTTCGACGGTGACTTCCAGCGGATCGTTGGTCGCAGAAGCGGAAGGGGGAACGATGCGGTCTACGGCGGAATCGACAAAACCAACGTGTTCTTCGACCCAGGCTTTGTCTTCATCTGCCAGCGCGTTCATGACGTGGCCTTTCAACTGGGTCGTGCCGCGCACCATGTTCTCACAGGCGATGATATTCAGCGGAGTCGCGATGCCCTGCGCCTTGCGTTTAACCAGCCCTTTAGCGATGGCAGGTGCGATGCGCTCAAGCACGACCGGACCAACGGCGGTGGTGACTAAATCTACGTAGGCAATCAGTTCAACGACATCATCGCCGATGCTGCTCACGGCGTTGACGCCGGAAACGGTATCAACCTGCTCGTTTTCACCGACCACATGAACCTGATAGCTATGACGGGCATTCAGGGCATCGAGCACGACCTGGTTTACATCCGCGAACGTCAGCTGTATCCCCGCGTCCGCCAGCAGTTTGCCGATAAAGCCACGACCGATATTACCTGCGCCAAAATGTAATGCTTTCATAGTATTAACCTTCATTAATGTTTTTACCCAAGAGGGCTGGGGTGAGGCTTTTCCCTCAACCTAACCCTCTCCACAAGGGAGAGGATATCGCCTTCATATTTCGAACTGCAGATGCGTTGGCTCTCCTCGCTCACCCCAGTCACGTACTTATGTACGCTCCTGGGGATTCACTGCGTTGCCGCCTTCCTGCAGCTCGAACTATTTTGGAGATACTTAACCGTTAAGCTTTTTTACCCGCCAGCAGCGCCAGAACTTCATCCACGCTGGTGGTATGGGCCAGACGTTCGATCACGGATTCGTCATCCAGCGCGTTGGTCAGGCTGGTAATCACCTGGATGTGCTCGTTGTTACGTGCAGCGATACCAATGACCAGGCGGGCGATATCGTCTTCTTCTTCGCCGAAGCGTACGCCTTGCGGATACTGACAGAACACGACGCCGGTTTTCAGCACGCGGTCTTTGGCTTCAACCGTACCGTGCGGTACAGCGATGGACTCGCCGAGGTAAGTCGGGGTCAGTTTTTCGCGGTCCAGCATCGCCTCGACGTACTCTGGCTCAACATAGCCGCCTTTCACCAGTTGCTCACCGGCAAAGCGAATCGCTTCTTCTTTGTTGGTGGCTTTACGGCCCAGGAAGATATTCTCCGCACCCAGTTTGAACAGGTGGGTATCACCCTCTTCAAAGCTGTCTTTCAGGTGGTCGCGGACTTTCTCTTCGTTCACGTTGTGGCGCTGTGCAGCGACCAGACGTTCGGTCAGATTGGAGTACAGACCGCTGTCGAGGAAGTTGGTCAGCGAAATGTGCTGTGCCTGCGGAACCTGGCGCATAGCGCGTTCGGTCAGGTCACGGTGGGTAATGACCAGATCCACATCCGGCGGCAGATTGTTAATCGCGCTGTTGGTGACGGAAATCTGAGACAGACCGGCATCCTGCACTTTCTTACGCAGTACGCCCGCACCCATGGCACTGGAACCCATGCCGGCATCGCAGGCGACGATGATTTTACGCACATGGCTCAGGTCGTTGGTTACATCGCCCGCTGCCAGCGGAGATGCGCCTTTGGATTCCGCTTTCATGTCGTTCATACGACGGGTTGCGGCTTCAATGTCATCTTCTTCTTTCACTTTGCTGGTTTTCAGCAGAATCGCCGAGACCACAAAGGAGACCGCCATTGCCGCACAAATTGCCGCGATGTTGGCGAAGTAAGCGCCCTTCGGCGTCATTGCCAGTACGGCCAGGATAGAACCCGGAGAGGCCGGAGACACCAGACCACCGTTCAGGATAGTCAGCGTAAATACGCCAGTCATACCGCCGAGGATAACGGCCAGGATCAGACGCGGGTTCATCAGCACGTACGGGAAGTAAATTTCGTGGATACCACCCAGGAAGTGGATGATAGCCGCGCCGCCTGCAGACTGCTTAGCGCTGCCGCGACCGAAGAACATGTATGCCAGCAGAACGCCCATACCCGGACCCGGGTTAGCTTCAATCAGGAAGAAGATGGATTTACCCATCTCATGGGACTGCTGAATGCCCAGCGGTGAGAAAATACCGTGGTTGATGGCGTTGTTAAGGAACAGGATTTTCGCCGGTTCAACGAAGATAGACGCCAGCGGCAGCATGTCATGGACAACCATGAAGTTAACGCCTGCCGCCAGGATTTTGGACAGTGCTTCAACCAATGGGCCAATGCCAAGGAATGCCAGAATGGCGAGGATCATCCCGATGATGCCAGCGGAGAAGTTATTCACCAGCATCTCAAAACCGGACTTGATCTTACCGTCTACCCAGCCGTCGAAATGCTTGATAGCCCAGCCGCCCAGCGGACCTGCGATCATCGCGCCGAGGAACATCGGCATATCAGCACCGACGATCACGCCCATGGTGGTAATCGCGCCCACTACGCCGCCGCGTTCGCCGCCAACCAGCTTACCACCGGTATAACCGATCAACAGCGGCAGCAGATAGGTGATCATCGGGCCGACCAGCTTCGCCAGCGTTTCGTTCGGCAACCACCCTGTCGGAATGAATAATGCGGTGATAATACCCCACGCGATAAACGCGCCGATATTTGGCATCACCATGTTGCTGAGGAATCGACCAAAGCTTTGCACCTTGATCTTAATATCGGATGACATAAAAACACCCCTTCTTATGTTTGCTATCGCGCAGGCTGAAAGCCCGAGGTTTGTTAATGTAGCGGCAGGAGGTAGCCGGACCCTGTAGATACTGCGAAATCTGGCACTGAATCGTTCAACTGTCCAGTCGATGACTTTTAATGTGATCAATGTCACGTAAATATAGGGTTTACGGCATTACTTAATGTGATTTCGATCACAAAACACCGGTATAAAAAAACATCATTACGCGGAAATAGGCTGGAAAAGGCACTTAAATGTGAAGTTGTTCACGTTTTTGCTTTGGCTGTTTGTTGGGTATTTGTGATCTGCTTCGCAATAAATATTTGCCAGGATTTCTCCTGATGTGATCTGACGCGGATTCTGTTTCATCTCCCATTTCTTGCTGCTACCCCGCGAGTCGTTCACCTGCAAATTTATACCCTGGTGGTATGGCGGAAATGACTAACTGCAATTATGTTCAAATTACCAGCCATGACTCCTTTCGGCTGCCTGCAATTGAAAGCTCTGATTAGCGTGAATACGAGGCGGGTATGTTTCTAAACTATTTCGCGTTAGGTGTGCTGATCTTCGTTTTTCTGGTTCTGTTTTACGGAATCATCGCCATCCATGATATTCCCTATAACATGGCTAAGAAGCGCAACCATCCCCATGCCGATGCCATCCATACGGCGGGTTGGGTAAGCTTATTTACGCTGCACGTTATCTGGCCGTTTCTGTGGATCTGGGCCACGCTCTATCAGCCAGAACGAGGCTGGGGGATGCAGTCACACATTACGCCGACCGGAAAGGAACAAGACCCTGAAATTGCCGCGCTGGCAGCGCGCATTACCCAGTTAGAAAAAAGGCTGGCTGGGGAGAAAAAAGACGATAACTCCACCTTTCCGGAGATTTGATCATGGATTTGTTGATTGTCCTGACTTACGTGGCATTTGCCTGGGCCATCTTTAAAATATTCCGTATTCCGGTAAACCAATGGACGCTTGCCACAGCCGCATTAGGTGGGGTGTTTATTGTGGCGGGACTCATCTTATTAATGAACTATAACCACCCGTATACCTTTACGGCGCAAAAGGCGGTTATTTCAATACCTGTTACCCCGCAGGTCACTGGAATTGTGAGTGAAGTGACAGATAAAAATAATCAACTGATTAAAAAAGGCGAGGTGTTATTTAAACTCGATCCCGTGCGTTATCAGGCGCGAGTGGACCGACTGCAAGCCGATCTGGTGACCGCCACGCACAATATCGACAATCTGAAAGCCCAACTTTCTGAAGCTGTCGCCAATACTACCCGCGTTTCCGCTGAACGCGATCGTCTGTATAAAGATTATCAACGCTATTTGAAGGGCAGCCAGGCGAAGGTTAATCCCTTCTCTGAAAGCGATATCGACAACGCCCGGCAGAACTATCTGGCACAGGACGCGCTGGTAAAAGGCTCCGTCGCCGAACAGACGCAGATTCAGACTCAGTTAGACAGTATGGTCAACGGGGAGCAATCTCAGGTTGCGTCCCTGCGCGCTCAGCTCGCTGAAGCCAAATACAATCTTGAGCAGACTATCGTCCGAGCCCCCAGCAACGGCTATGTTACGCAGGTGCTTATTCGGCCCGGAACCTACGCCGCCGCGCTGCCTCTGCGCCCGGTGATGGTGTTTATTCCGGAACAAAAACGGCAAATCGTGGCGCAATTCCGTCAGAACTCGTTGCTGCGTCTTAAACCGGGTGATGAAGCGGAAGTGGTCTTCAACGCGCTGCCAGGCCAGGTATTCCCCGGCAAGCTCACCAGCATTCTGCCGGTTGTACCGGGCGGTTCTTATCAGGCCCAGGGAGCATTGCAGTCTCTGACGGTGGTGCCGGGTACCGATGGCGTGCTGGCGACGATTGAACTGGCTCCCAATGCAGATGTGGATGCACTACCGGACGGTATCTATGCCCAGGTGGCGGTCTATTCCGACCATTTCGCCCACGTTTCGGTGATGCGTAAAGTGCTGCTGCGCATGACCAGTTGGATGCATTATCTTTATTTGGATCATTGAGACCAGCATCACCTGCCATTTGTCGTGGCCTGAGCCATACTAAGCGGTGTCCAGATATTCGTTGGACATCGCTTTTTTGTTGGCAAAAAGGACACGGCATGAAACTCATTGGCAGCTATACCAGCCCTTTTGTGCGTAAAATTTCTATTCTGTTGCTGGAAAAGGGCATCACCTTCGAATTCGTTAATGAACTCCCCTATAACGCGGATAGCGGCGTGGCGCGATACAATCCATTGGGAAAAGTGCCCGCGCTGGTCACCGATAAGGGAGAGTACTGGTTTGATTCTCCGATCATTGCTGAATATATAGAGTTGTTGGATATTGCACCCGCAATGCTGCCGCGTGAGCCGCTGGCGGCACTCAAAGTTCGTCAACTGGAAGCGCTGGCCGACGGTATTATGGATGCGGGTTTAGTCTCGGTGCGCGAGCAGGCTCGCCCCGCTGTGCAGCAGTCAGAAACTGAATTGCTACGCCAGCGCGAAAAAATTACCCGCAGCCTGGATGTGCTGGAAGGTTATCTGGCGGACGGTACGCTGAAAACGGATACGGTTAATCTGGCAACGATTGCGATTGCCTGTGCCGTGGGCTATCTCAATTTTCGTCGGGTTGCGCCTGGCTGGTGTGTGGACCGTCCACGTCTGGTCAAACTGGTGGAAACACTCTTTCAACGCGAAAGTTTTGCCCGTACGGAACCGCCAAAGGCTTGATGCAGATAATACCCGCCTGAGCAAAGTCACGGTACAATCCTTCCTATATCGATATCCCTCTCCACGGTGGAGAGGGCCACCAACAGCCAGGCCCTTTCATGACAACCGACATGCGTTCACTCTACAGCCAGCTTCCTGCTATCGATCGTTTACTGCGCGATAGCGCTTTCCAGGTCTTACGTGAGTCCCACGGTCATACCCGCGTGGTGGATCTGCTGCGTCATATGCTCGATGAAGCCAGAGAGGCGATTCGCGACACGCAGGCGCTTCCAGCATGGGGGGAAGACTGGGCGCAAGAGGCCAGCGCCCGGCTGGAACGAGAATCGCAAAGCGCGCTACGTCCGGTGATTAACCTGACCGGAACGGTGCTGCATACCAATCTTGGGCGTGCATCACAAGCTGAGGAGGCGATTGCTGCGGTGGTGCAGGCGATGCGTACGCCGGTGACGCTGGAATACAACCTGGATGATGCCGGACGTGGACATCGGGATCGGGCGCTGGCGGATCTACTCTGCCGCCTGACCGGCGCGGAAGATGCCTGTATTGTCAATAATAATGCCGCTGCGGTTCTACTGATGCTGGCCGCCACGGCCAACGGCAAAGAGGTGGTCGTTTCGCGCGGCGAGCTGGTAGAAATTGGCGGCGCGTTTCGTATTCCCGACGTGATGTGCCAGGCCGGATGTATCCTGCGCGAGGTTGGCACCACCAACCGGACCCATGCGAAAGATTACCGTCAGGCGGTGAATGAAAACACCGGTCTGCTGATGAAAGTCCATACCAGTAATTACAGCATTGAAGGCTTTACCAGCTCGGTTGATGAAGCTGAGCTGGCCGCCATTGGTCAGGAACTGGATGTGCCGGTAGTGGCGGATCTGGGTAGCGGCTCGCTGGTCGATCTCAGTCAGTATGGTTTGCCGCAGGAACCGATGCCGCAGCAACTCATTGCCGCAGGTGTGAGCCTGGTGAGTTTCTCTGGCGACAAACTGTTGGGCGGGCCGCAGGCCGGGATTATCGTCGGTAAAAAAGAGATGATCGCCCGCTTACAGAGCCATCCGCTGAAACGCGCGTTACGGGCTGATAAAATGACGCTGGCAGCGCTGGAAGCAACGCTGCGGCTCTATCTGCACCCGGAAGCGCTGGCGGAGAAGTTGCCGACGTTACGCCAGCTCACCCGCACGAAAGAGGCTGTCCACGCGCAGGCGCTACGATTACAAGCACAATTGACAGAACATTATGGTGCCGAGTTTGCGCTGAATGTGATGCCTTGCCTGTCGCAGATTGGCAGCGGCTCGCTACCAGTTGATAGGCTGCCGAGCGCGGCATTAACCTTTACCCCCCATGACGGGCGTGGAAGCCGCCTCGAAGCGCTGGCCGCCCGCTGGCGTTTGCTGCCCGTGCCGGTCATTGGGCGAATTTATGATGGCCGCTTGTGGCTGGATCTGCGCTGCCTTGAAGACGAGACCCGGTTTATGGAGATGATGCTGAAATGATTATTGCAACCGCCGGACACGTTGACCACGGAAAAACAACGTTATTACAGGCGATTACCGGCGTGAATGCCGACCGGCTGCCGGAAGAAAAAAAGCGCGGTATGACTATCGACCTCGGCTATGCCTACTGGCCGCAGCCGGACGGGCGGGTACTGGGATTTATCGATGTCCCTGGTCACGAAAAGTTTCTGTCCAACATGCTGGCGGGTGTCGGTGGTATCGACCACGCGCTGCTGGTGGTGGCGTGTGATGACGGCGTGATGGCGCAAACGCGTGAACACTTGCAAATCCTGCAACTGACGGGCAACCCACAGCTTACCGTGGCGCTCACAAAAGCCGATCGCGTCGATGAAGCACGCATTGACGAAGTACGTGCCGAGGTGCAAACCACGCTGGGTAACTATGGTTTTGCCGATGCGATACTGTTCGTAACTGCCGCCGGTGAAGGCCGTGGTATCGAAGCGCTGCGTGACCACTTGCTGCAGTTGACGCCGCGTGAACTGGCCCGCGATCACACCTTCCGCCTGGCGATTGACCGCGCTTTCACGGTAAAAGGCGCAGGTCTGGTCGTAACGGGAACGGCGCTCAGCGGAGAAGTGAACGTCGGGGATGCGTTGTGGCTTACGGGCGTCAACAAACCGATGCGCGTACGTAGCCTGCATGCGCAAAATCAGCCGACCGAATACGCTCACGCCGGACAGCGAATTGCGCTGAACATTGTCGGTGATGCGCAAAAAGAAGAGATTAACCGTGGTGACTGGCTGCTTGCAGATGCGCCGCCAGAGGCCTTCTCACGCGTCATTGTCTCTTTAGAACACTCGGCTCCGCTGATGCAGTGGCAGCCGCTGCATATCCACCACGCGGCCAGCCACGTGACCGGACGTATCTCACTGCTCGAAGGGACGCTGGCGGAACTGGTATTTGATACGCCGCTGTGGCTGGCTGATAACGACAGGCTGGTGCTGCGTGATATTTCTGCCCGTACGACGCTGGCAGGCGCACGTGTCGTGACGCTGAATCCACCGCGTCGTGGGAAGCGTAAGCCGGAGTATTTACAGTGGCTGTCGGCGCTGGAAAATGCGCAGAATGACGGCGAAGCGCTGGCATTGCATCTGACGCGCGGGGCGGTGAATATTCCCGATTTCGCATGGGCACGCCAGCTCAATGGCGACGGCATGCGTCCGTTGATTGAGCAACATGGATTTATTCGCGCCGGGTATAGTCTGTTGAATGCGCCCGTTGCTGCACGCTGGCAGCGTAAGATTCTGGATACGCTGGCGACCTACCATGAACAGCACCGTGATGAGCCGGGACCTGGACGTGAACGCCTGCGTCGTATGGCCCTGCCGATGGAAGATGAAGCGCTGGTCCTGCTGCTGATTGAAAAGATGCGCGATAGCGGCGCTATTGATAGCCATCATGGCTGGCTACATTTGCCGGATCATAAGGCCGGTTTTAGCGATGAGCAGCGGGCTATCTGGCAAAAAGTAGAACCTCTGTTTGGTGATGAGCCGTGGTGGGTGCGGGATCTGGCGAAAACCACGGCTACGGACGAGCAGGCGATGCGTCTGGCGCTACGGCAGGCGGCGCAGCAGGGCATTATTACGGCGATCGTCAAAGATCGTTATTACCGTAACGATCGGATTGTGGCCTTTGCCAATCTGATCCGCGAACTGGATCAGGAGAGAGGATCGACCTGCGCTGCCGATTTCCGCGACAGGCTTAACGTCGGGCGTAAATTGGCTATTCAGATTCTGGAATATTTTGACCGTATTGGTTTTACGCGTCGTCGGGGAAATGATCATTTATTACGCGATGCATTACTGTTTCCCGAAAAGTAATGAAACAATTAATTCAAAAATTAAATGAATTAATACAAAATAGATATTGATTGAAATAAGCACATTAGATTATGAACCTAATGTGCTTTTTAATTTTCAATGTTATTAAAATAACAACCACGATCATATTTTGTTGGGATTATCACTCGTATGCTTCCTGCCTCTTTTGAGTAATTAAGGATCGTACAATGGCTGCTTCAACATTTTTTATTCCTTCCGTGAATGTAATTGGCGCTGGTTCATTAAAAGATGCAATGAATACAATGGCGGAATATGGTTTTCGTCGTACGTTAATTGTCACGGATGCCATGCTGGCGAAATTAGGTATGGCGAGTGAAATTCAAAAAGCGCTGCAGGAACGTGATATTTTCAGCGTAATTTATGATGGTACGCATCCTAATCCGACAACCAGCAACGTTGCCGCAGGTCTGCAAATGCTGAAAGAAAATGCCTGTGATAGCGTAATTTCCCTCGGTGGCGGTTCCCCACACGATTGTGCGAAGGGGATTGCGCTGGTGGCGGCTAACGGCGGCGATATTAGTGATTACGAAGGCGTCGACCGTTCTGCAAAACCGCAGTTGCCGATGATTGCCATTAACACGACGGCGGGAACGGCATCTGAAATGACCCATTTTTGCATCATTACCGACGAAGTACGCCACATCAAAATGGCGATTGTCGATAAGCACGTTACACCGCTGCTGTCCGTCAATGATTCTTCGCTGATGGTCGGTATGCCGAAGTCCCTGACAGCGGCAACCGGTATGGATGCGCTGACCCACGCTATCGAAGCCTACGTGTCGATTGCGGCAACGCCGATCACCGATGCATGTGCGCTTAAAGCCGTGACGATGATTGCCGAGAACCTGACGATCGCCGTGGAAGATGGCGCCAATGCTCAGGCGCGCGAAGCCATGGCTTACGCACAGTTCCTCGCAGGTATGGCATTCAACAACGCCTCTCTGGGTTACGTTCACGCGATGGCGCATCAGTTGGGTGGTTTCTACGACCTGCCGCACGGTGTCTGCAATGCGGTACTGCTGCCGCACGTTCAGGTCTTCAATAGCAAGGTGGCCGCAGCTCGTCTGCGCGATTGTGCTGCGGCAATGGGCGTCGACGTGGCTGGATTGAACGATGCGCAAGGAGCCGAAGCCTGTATCGCGGCAATCCGCGAACTGGCGCAGAAAGTGAATATTCCGGCAGGTTTGCGTGAGCTGAACGTTAAGGAAGAAGATTTTGCTGTTCTGGCGACCAACGCCCTGAAAGATGCCTGTGGTTTCACTAACCCGATCCAGGCGACCCATGAAGAAATCATGGCGATCTACCGCGCGGCAATGTAATTCGTGATATCTGTCGTAAAGCAGTAAAAGGCTGGCGAATAATTCGCCAGTCCCGTCTACCTTTGTAATACCCCTACAGCAAGGAGACGGTCATGACCAACAACCCCCCTTCAACGCGTATTTATCCCGGCGAGTATGGTTACCCTCTGAAGTTAAAGGCCCGATACGATAACTTTATCGGCGGCGACTGGGTTGCACCAGTGGACGGTGAGTATTACCAGAACCTGACGCCAGTTACCGGGCAATTACTGTGCGAAGTGGCCTCTTCCGGCAAAAAGGATATCGATCTGGCACTGGATGCCGCGCACAAAGTAAAAGACAAGTGGGCGCAGACATCCGTGCAGGACAGGGCGGCGATTCTGTTCAAAATTGCCGATCGTATGGAGCAAAATCTGGAGCTGCTGGCGACGGCTGAAACCTGGGATAACGGTAAACCTATCCGTGAAACCAGTGCGGCAGATGTGCCGCTGGCAATTGACCATTTCCGCTATTTCGCTTCCTGTATTCGTGCGCAGGAAGGGGGAATCAGCGAGGTTGATAGCGAAACCGTGGCTTATCACTTCCATGAACCTCTTGGCGTGGTAGGGCAAATTATCCCGTGGAACTTCCCCCTGCTGATGGCCAGCTGGAAGATGGCACCCGCGCTGGCTGCGGGGAACTGCGTAGTGCTTAAACCTGCGCGCCTGACGCCGCTGTCCGTACTGCTGCTGATGGAAGTTATCGGCGATCTGCTCCCGCCTGGCGTGGTGAACGTGGTAAACGGCGCGGGTGGGGAAATCGGGGAGTATCTGGCGACCTCTAAACGCATTGCGAAAGTGGCGTTTACAGGTTCGACGGAAGTTGGGCAGCAGATCATGCAGTACGCCACGCAGAACATCATCCCGGTCACGCTGGAACTGGGCGGGAAATCACCCAATATCTTCTTCGCGGACGTGATGGATGAAGAAGATGCGTTCTTTGACAAAGCGCTGGAAGGTTTTGCATTGTTTGCCTTCAACCAGGGCGAAGTGTGTACCTGTCCGAGTCGTGCGCTGGTTCAGGAATCCATTTACGAACGTTTTATGGAAAGGGCCATTCGCCGCGTGGAGAGTATTCGTAGCGGTAATCCGTTAGACAGCGTGACGCAGATGGGCGCGCAGGTGTCGCATGGTCAACTGGAAACTATTCTGAATTACATCGACATTGGTAAGAAAGAAGGTGCAGATGTTCTTACCGGCGGGCGGCGCAAGCACCTGGATGGTGAGTTAAAAGAGGGTTATTACCTCGAACCAACCATTCTGTTTGGTAAGAACAACATGCGGGTTTTCCAGGAGGAGATCTTTGGCCCGGTACTGGCGGTCACTACCTTTAAAACCATGGATGAGGCGCTGGAAATCGCCAATGACACGCAATATGGGCTAGGCGCCGGCGTCTGGAGTCGTAACGGTAATCTGGCATACAAGATGGGACGCGGTATTCAGGCTGGCCGTGTCTGGACCAACTGTTACCACGCTTACCCGGCACATGCGGCGTTCGGCGGCTATAAACAGTCGGGCATCGGGCGCGAGACACACAAAATGATGCTCGAGCATTATCAGCAAACCAAGTGCCTGCTGGTGAGCTACTCGGATAAACCACTGGGACTGTTTTAATTTCTCGTCACTTATTGCCCGGTTTTGCGCCGGGCATATCTTTATTCTGCAGTTATATAAAAACCCATATGTCGTTATATAAACAAGATAATTGCACTCCATGTACATATTCATCTACTATCCTCCAATCTATTTTTAAATCCAAATAGAATTCTTATTTGTTATTTCAATCTCTGAGGCAAATATGTTCCTTAATTATTTTGCATTAGGAGTGCTTATTTTTGTATTCCTGGTCATTTTTTATGGGGTTATTATTCTGCATGATATTCCCTATCTGATTGCAAAAAAACGTAATCATCCTCATGCCGACGCAATACATGTTGCGGGTTGGGTGAGTTTGTTTACCTTACATGTTATTTGGCCCTTTTTATGGATCTGGGCAACGCTTTATCGCCCGGAGCGCGGATGGGGCATGCAGAGCGCGGATTCTTCCCTGATCCAGCTGCAGGCAAGGGTTGCCGATCTGGAAAAAAAATTGGGTGAGGTGAAGACCTCTGCGGCGGAGTAATATCGATGGATTTACTGATTGTTCTGACCTATGTAGCGTGTGCATGGTCAATATTTAAGATTTTTAAAATTCCTGTCAACAAATGGACAGTACCTACCGCAGCATTGGGCGGTATATTTATTGTGTGCGGACTGATATTACTGATGAATTATAATCATCCGTATACCTTTAAGGCGCAAAAGGCGGTAATTTCTATTCCCGTAGTGCCGCAGGTAACGGGTGTCGTGACGGAAGTGACAGATAAGAAGAATACACTGATCAAAAAAGGCGAGGTGCTATTCAAACTTAATCCGGGGCGTTATCAGGCGCGGGTCGATCGTCTGAAAGCCGATATTGTCACCGCACAGCATAAAGAGCAGGCTCTTGCTGCGCAACTGGATGAAATGCAAGCCAACACGCAACGGGCAAAGGCTACCCGTGACAAGCTGGCGAAAGATTATCAGCGCTATGCGCAGGGAAGCCAGGCGAAGGTGAATCCTTTTTCTGAACGCGATATCGACGCGGCGCGGCAAAACTATCTGGCGCAGGAAGCATCGGTGAAGTCCTCCATTGCGGAACAACAGCAAATCCAGAGTCAGTTAGACAGCCTGGTGCTGGGGGAAAATTCACAAATTGCCAGCCTGAAAGCACAGTTAGCAGAAGCGGAGTTCAATCTGGACCAGACCGTGGTTCGCGCGCCCAGCGATGGCTATGTGACGCAGGTGCTGATGCGTCCGGGAACCTATGCCGCCGCACTGCCTATGCGCCCGGTGATGGTGTTTATCCCGGATCAAAAACGGCAAATTATCGCCCAGTTCCGTCAAAACTCGCTGCTGCGACTGGAGCCAGGCGATGAAGCGGAAGTGGTGTTTAACGCCCTGCCGGGTAAAGTATTTAGCGGTAAACTGGCTGCTATCAGTCCGGCCGTACCGGGTGGTACATACCAGTCGAACGGGGCGCTGCAATCCTTAAACTCTACGCCCGGTTCTGAAGGGGTGATCGCCACGATTGAGCTGAATGATAATGCGGAGGTTAGCGCGTTACCTGACGGGATTTACGCGCAGGTCGCCGTATATTCTGACCACTTCGAACATGTGTCAGTCATGCGCAAAGTCTTGTTGCGAATGACCAGTTGGGTGCATTACCTGTATCTCGATCATTAAACCCAGGCTGTTTTGCTTGCTCAGTCTACTGCTCCAGCGACTGAGTAAGCTGCCGGCGAATCTCAGCCAACATCTCATCAAGAATATACTGCACCCGCCAGGGCTGATACTCACGCTTGCGGAAAATCGCTACCAGATCCAGCCACCATTCATGTTGTTCAGAAAAACACGGGACCAGCAACCCGACCTGAACATCCTTTTGCACGCTCGTATTCGGCGCAAAAACAATGCCCAGATGGTTTCGAGCCAGCGCCAGTGCAGACTGTGTGTTGTCGCAGACGTAATTTCCCGTCACGCGGTAGTCGTGCATCTCTTTGCCACCGGTGGAGGTAAATCGCCAAATATTGGCATCGTCGATCATCATGGAATCAATCAGAATACAAGAGTGCTGTTCAAGATCTTCAGGGCCGCTTATAGGATGAGTGCTAATATATTCCGGGCTGGCAAAGGCCGTTACTGCATATTTAGTAATAAAACTGGCGACCAATGATTCGTCTTTGGGATGCGCATAGGTGATTAAAACATCACAATCATCAGGAAAGTCGACGCCTTCATAAAATGCTTTCCGTTCAAGATTACATGTTTTCAGTGAGAGGCTAATGTCGCCGATATTCTGAATTTTTGCGATAACATGTTGCGACAGGTAAGCAATAATCCCGGTTGGCGCATATACCGTTACCCGGCCGCGTTTTTCGTGCTTATAGTCAGCAATGAAATTATTCAACTGATCGTTTCGGTCTAGCATGTCATTGATGTAAGGGAGCAGCGCAGTACCAAACGGCGTGAGGGTCAACTGTCGGGTGGTGCGGTCAAACACCTTTAATCCAACCTTTGATTCAAAATCAGCAAGATACTTACTGACGTTGGCTTGTGCAATGCCGAGGATGGTCGCTGCGTGGCTGATGTTTTCACTGGCAGCGATTACCGAAATAATCTTCAGTTCCCGGTGTTTAAGTTGTAATTTATTCATCGCCAAGCCCGATATATATAATTTTTTATATATTACTATATAAATATGGATGTTGCACCGATGAAATTGTAAGCATTATTATGCACGCGCTTTGTAGCTTATTTTAAAATGGAATGTTGGCATGTTAATTAAACGCAATATTGTGGCACTATTTGCCTTTTCTTTTATGGCGAGTGCGACAGCCGCAGAATTTTCTATTGGCGGTGGCGCTGTATATAATGAATCTCCTTATCGTGGATATAATGATAATGTTCACGCAGTACCGCTTGTCAGTTATGAAAGTGAATCATTTTATTTTAGGCAAACAACGTTAGGTTATATTCTTTCAAAAAACGAAAGCAATGAATTTAGCATTACTGCCTCATATATGCCGCTTGAGTTTGATCCAGGTGATAACGACGACCAGGCGATGAAAAAGCTGGATAAGCGTGACGCTACCGCGATGGCGGGTGCAGCATGGTATCACCATGAAAAATGGGGCAGCGTGAAAGTCTCCGCGGCGGCAGATGTGCTGGACAACAGCAACGGTTGGGTAGGAGAAGCGTCTCTGTTCCGCCAAATGCCGATGGGCAAGCTGACGCTGACCCCGGCTGTTGGCGTGCTCTACTATGACGAAAACTTTAACCAATATTATTACGGCATCTCTGGCAATGAATCCCGCCGTAGCGGGTTATCAAGTTATTCCCCAGGCGATAGCTGGACACCGTATGTTGGCCTGTCCGCTAAATATGCATTGACCAGCAACCTGACGCTGTTGGCCAGCGCTAACTATAGCGTGTTGCCGGATGATATTAAAAATAGCCCGATGGTCGATCGCGACGACAGCTTCACTTTCCTGTCAGGGGTGAGCTGGCGCTTCTGATTCTCACCCGTTTGTCCTCAGGGAGGAGGGCAATTTTTTCAGTGTTGCAGGCCGGATAAGACGTGAAGCGTCGCCATCCGGCACGTTTTCACTTACCGCTCATTTACCCAGATACGCATTTCGCCTTCACCACGGTTCGCCCAGCTAAACCACGGAATAAACGTCAGGGTATGCGCCTGACGCGAAGCCGGTGAAACATCATAGTGCCATAAGGATTGCTGCGTCGCGTCGGCGCGACTTTGCTTCACGCCTTCAGCCTGAATTAACATCTTATGGCTGAACAGCCCCTTACCCTCGAATACTCTGAGCTCACTCTCTTTTGGTAGCCACAAGTTATGCAACTCCTCGCCGTTGTCGGCCTGCTCCAGGCAATACACCAGCGGCCCACGTTGAATAGCGACCTTCCCTGCCACATGGCGCACCAGTGGATTTCCGTACACCCGGCGCACCGGCATCGGCAGGGTCAGACTGAGCGTATCGCCTTCCTGCCAGGTCCGGCTGATGTGCAAGTAGCCTTTGCGAATATCCTGCTCAACCGGCTGACCATTCAACAAAACCTGTGGCGCGGAGCACCAGTCTGGCAGGCGCAGAGCGAGGGTGTGATACACCGACTGCGGTGATTCGATGGCGATTTTTACCTGTTCATGCCATGGGTAATCCCCGCTAATACGTAGCTTAAGCGAGCCATTTGCAACAGGGACCTCCATGCTATTGCCCACGTACATATTGATATACAGCGCGTCCTGACGTGGCGTGTAGAGGTAATGACCAATTGAGGTTAACACACGGGCGATATTCGGTGGACAGCAGGCGCAGCCGAACCAACGCTGACGAACGGGTTTCACGTGGTCATAAATATGATTAAATTTTAATGATTTAGGGTGCACTTCCAGCGGATTAACGTAGAAGAAATGCTTGCCGTCGAGTGCCATGCCGCCAAGTACCGTATTGTACAGCGCGCGCTCCATCACGTCGGCATACTGACTGTCGGCCTCCATTTCCAGCATTCTGCGGGCGAACATCATCAGGCCGATTGAGGCGCAGCTTTCCGCGTACACGGAGTCGTTGGGCAGATCGTAATCGCTGCTAAATGCCTCCCCACTGCTTTGCGAGCCGATCCCGCCGGTAATATACAACTGGCGCTGGGCCATGTTTTTCCACAGACGCAGGCAATCCTGACGCTTGCCTTCGTCCTGGCTTAAGCGTGCCAGATGCGCCACGCCGGTCATCAAGTAGACAAAGCGTACCGCATGACCGATAGCAGTTTGCTGTTCTGAAATAGGCTGATGTGCCTGGCTGTAGGGCTTGTCCTTCACCATCCACGCCGGGCCGTAGGTGTGCCAGTAAGAGGTTTTTCCGCGTTTTTCGTACTCTTCGTCGTAGAAATGAGGCTGTGCGCCGCGCTGCTCAACAAAGTAATTTACCAGCGCCATATAGCGAGGTTGCTGGGTCACTTCGTACAAGCGCATCAGCGCCAGCTCGATTTCCGGGTGTCCGGGGTAGCCGCGCAGTTGATTCTCCCCGAGTCCAAACACGCTGTCGATGTGATCCGCCAGGCGACACACCACCTCTAACAAACGGCGTTTTCCCGTCGCCTGGAAGAACGCGACGCCCGCTTCAATTAAATGACCGGCGCAGTAAAGTTCATGACATTCGGCGAGGTTGGTCCAGCGTTCATTCGGGGCTTTCACCGTGAAGTAAGTATTGAGATAGCCATCTTCACACTGCGCAGCCGCCACCAGTTCAATGACGTCATCGGCCGTTTTTTCAAGTTCCGCATCGGGTTTCTGGCACAGGGACCAGGCAACGGCCTCCAGCCACTTTGCTACGTCGCTATCCTGAAAAACCATGCCGTAAAACTCGCCATCCTGCAGACCTGCGGCGATACGGAAATTCTCTATCGCATGGCTGGGTTCCGCCTCTGCAATGCGGTCATTGAGCGCATCCCACTGATAGGGGATCACTACATCGCGCACCAACTGCTGATATTGTCCGAGGAACGGATCGCTGACGGTGAGCTTATGCAGGTCGACTTCCAGTACGTTCATTTCGTGCTCCTTAAGGCTGTACATGACGCTGACGCAGATCGGTGGAAATACGCGACATCATCGGGTTATTGAGTTTGCAGATGCGGACAGATAGCGCCAGCAGCAGGTGGAACAGCGCGGGCAGCAGCGTTTCCATCGCAGTAATCCCTTGCAGCGAACTGGCGGTTTGATTACCGGCGCCCGGCTGATAGGCGACAAAAATAAACAGCAGGCTGATGATCCCCGCACTTGAGGCCCAGGCCAGCTTGATGAAAAACAGGTTAAAGGCGAAATTCATGCCGGAGGAACGCACGCCGGTTTTCCACTCGCCGTAATCGTCGGCGAAGGCCATCAGCGAGAAGTGCAACGGCAGCGTGAAGCCTAAAATAATGCCATTACCGAGGATCACCGCCAGCCACAGCGTCTGATAAGCCGGGCCGGTTGGCAGGAACCACATCATTACCGCCAGCGCGGCCAGTACCAGGTTGGTGTAGTAATAGAGTTTGACGGTATCGATGCGACGGGTCAGGGGGCTGACGATCACTGAACCGATGATGGACGCAAAGGTCACCATGGTGAAAAACAGCGACGTATAAGCGGTGCTACCTTCCAGCACGTAGGTAATAAAATACATGTACCCGCCGCCACGAATATTGAAGACGTTAATCAGCAGGAAAGACATCACCAGTATCAGCAGCAACTGGTCATTTTTGCGCAGCCCGCCAATGTGCTCACGCAGGGTAAATTTTCCCATCATTGCCAGTGGCACACGCTCGCGTACCCAGAAGAAGCAGCACAGGAACATCACCACCGCGATGGCACACAGGATGCCCACGCCAAACTGATAACCCTGCGCGGCATTACCCTGACCGAGAGCATCCACCATCCACGGCAGGCCAACAGAGACCAGGAATCCCGCCACGCCGCACAGCACAAAGCGCCAGGACTGACAGGCGATCACCTCGTTATGGCGAGTCGTCATGGTGTTGATCAGCGCACAATACGGTACGTTGATGGCGGTATAGCCGACAGAGAGCAGGAGATAGGTGCCGAATGCCCAGGCGATCTTGACCCCCATGCTGGCGTCCGGGACGGTAAAAGTGAGTACGCCAATGATGCCAATGGGAACCGCGACCCACAGTTGCCACGGGCGAAAGCGCCCCCAACGGCTTTGCGTACGGTCGGCCAGCACGCCCATGATGGGGTCGGAAATGGCGTCAAATACACGCAAAGCAATAAATAATGTGCCGACCAGCGCAGGCGTTAACCCGAAGACATCGGTGTAGAAAAATGTCAGGAAGTTCATGATCAGGCAGGTAATGACCGTCCCACCCGCATCGCCTAATCCATAACCAATCTTTTCACGCAGAGATAATTTATCGTCTTGCGCACGATGCGCTAAATCGCTTGTCGTAATCGGAGCCGAAGTCATAAATAACTCCTGGAGAGGATGTTCAGAAAGTGTCCCGCTACATTGCGGGTTTTTTAGTGGTAATTTGCAAAGTACGTTATTTATTCTGCACGAAATGTTTAGCGCAACAAGGGAAGGGAAAAGTATAAAAAGATGACAATTCCGACTTTATAATGAAAATGTGATTTCGATCCGGTGAAAAGTAATTTTATGATTAATAATCAATGATAAAGGTATTTTGAATAATACGAAAAGTGGGAATTTGAATATATATGCTCGAATTGTCCATGTCTCTTCCGATTAAAGTGCAAAATGGTGGGTTATTTATTTCCCGAGGCGTGGGTAGCCATCCGGCGCGGCAATTGCACTCCTGGGAGATTATCTTTGTTGAAAAAGGGACATTAACGATTCGCGAAGACCATACGGTTTTTTGCGTGAATGCTGGGGAAAGTTTGCTGCTGTGGCCGCAGCGCTTGCATATTGGCGTTGGGCAATTTCCGGCTGATTTGAAATTTTACTGGCTGCATTTTGAGGTGACGGCAGAAAGCGACGCATCAATAACGGAACCGTTACTTGCTATCCCTCAACATACCCGGGTGAGCGAGCCACAATATATTATTTCGCTGTTTCGCCAGTTCTTACGCGAGCAGGAAAATATACATCGCAGTATCGCGCTGGAACTGATCCTGCTGCTGATTTTGCAGCAAATCTCTGCGGCTGCCAGCGAGCAACCCGCGGACAGCGCCGGGAATGCGCTGGCATGGAAGGCCCAACAAATTATACATACTCAGTTTCACCTGCCGATTTCCGCCTCAACGTTGGCGAAAGAACTGCATTGCAATGCGGACTATCTGGGGCGCGTTTTCCGTGGCGCTTTCCGGCTGACGCTAACCGAAGCGTTGCACCGTCAGCGGGTAAGGGCGGCAGAAAAACTGTTAATCAGCGATTCGCTGTCGCTAACCGAGGTGGCAATGAAATGTGGTTTTAATGACGTGGGTTATTTTCGCAAAATATTCCACAAGCACACCAGCCTGACGCCCGCGGCGTGGAAACGGCGCTATTGCAAAGAACATATCAATAGCGCCTGACCCGTTATTGCCCGTAATAGGCATTCGCTCCGTGTTTACGCAGATAATGTTTATCCAGCAGCTCAGACTGCATATCCGGCAACTGCGGGGCTAACTGGCGAGAGAACAACCCCATGTAGGCGCACTCTTCAAGCACCACGGCGTTATGCACCGCGTCTGCCGCGTCTTTACCCCAGGCGAACGGTCCGTGGGAGTGCACCAATACCGCCGGAACCTGCAGCGGATTGAGATCGCGCTGCTCGAAGGTCTGAACGATCACCTCTCCGGTTTGATATTCATATTCGCCGTTGATCTCTTCAGCGGTCATCAGACGCGTACACGGAATAGAACCATAGAAATAATCGGCATGGGTGGTGCCCCATGCCGGGAGATCCAAACCCGCCTGCGACCAGATCGTCGCGTGGCGAGAATGGGTATGGACGATCCCGCCGATCTGGGGATAACGACGATACAGCGCCAGATGGGTTGGCGTGTCGGACGACGGTTTTTTACTGCCTTCCACCACGTTGCCGCTGGCAATATCCACTACCACCATGTCGTCGGCGGTCATCACCTCATACTCCACGCCGGATGGCTTAATCACCATCAGTTTACGTGTTTCATCCACTGCGCTGACGTTGCCCCAGGTAAAGGTCACTAAGCCATGAGCCGGGAGCGCCAGATTGGCCGCCAGCACCTCGGCTTTCAGTTGTTCTAACATGGAAATCCTCCTTCCTGCATGCGTGCTTCTATCCAGCGCCGTGCCTGGATAATTTCCAGTACCGGCTCTTTCGCTTTTTCAGTCCACATTTCAATCAGAAACGACCCGCGGTAGTTCAGCTGATGCAGCGTTTTGAAGATGCCAACAAAGTCCACGCACCCTTCGCCAAACGGCACATCGCGAAACTGGCCCGGATGGGTTTCGGTCACTGGCAGCGTGTCTTTCAGGTGGATAGCAGCGATACGGTCAATGCCCAGCGTCAATTCGGCAGTGACGTCATTCCCCCAGGCGCTGAGGTTGCCCACGTCCGGATAAACGGTGAACCACGGCGATGACAGCATTTCATCCCACTTTTTCCACTTGCTGATCGAGTTCATAAACGCGGTATCCATGATTTCTACCGCCAGCATCACCTGCGCGGCAGCGGCTTGCTCGACTGCCCATGCCAGCCCTTCGGCAAAGCGCTGCTGCGTACCTGCGTCATGTTCTTCGTAATAGACGTCGTAACCAGCCAGTTGAATGGTGCGGATACCCAGATCGCGCGCCAGACGAATGGCTTTGGTCATGATGTCGCGTGCTCGCTCACGCACCGTTTCATCGCGGCTACCGAACGGGAAGCGTCGATGTGCCGACAGGCACATTGACGGGATTGCCACGCCGGTTTCCAGCATCGCACTCACCAGCGATGCACGCTGAGCAGGACTCCACTCGAGACGCGAAAGACGTTCATCGGTTTCATCCACCGACATCTCGACGAAATCAAAACCGCAGCTTTTTGCCAGCACCAGCCGTTCTGGCCAACTGAGGTCTTTCGCCAGCGCTTTTTCATAGATACCTAATGGATGATTACGCATGCTGTGTTCCCCAGATGGCATCGATTTGCGCATGGAATTCGCTAGCAACCTGCGCTGGGTTTTGCGCTCCCGCCAGCGCGCGCCCGGCAATAAAAGCTTTGACGTTAATATCGCGGAACAACGGCAGATCGGCGGGGGTGATCCCACCGGTAATCGACAGTTCCAGACCAATATCAGAAAGCGCCTTCATGCGCGCCAGGTCTGCTTCACCCCACTGTTGTCCGCTGGCCTGCGCATCGCGGCCACGATGGTAAATCGCCTGGCGAACGCCAACGCGATACCAGTCGCGGGCATCATCCAGCGTCCAGTTACCAAACAGCTCCATCTGAATTTCGCCACCGCAGGACTGCGCGACGCCATAGCCTTTCTCTACCGTCGCCAGCGGCGCGGCGCAGATGATGGTCATCCAGTTGGCACCAGCTCCAAAGGCTTGCTGCGCGAGGGTTTCGCCCGCATCGGCCACTTTCCAGTCGGCGACGATGATTTTATTCGGGCACTGAGCGCGCAGGGCTTTCACGGCGCTCAGCCCTTCGGTTAAGCAGAGAATCGTCCCCGCCTCAACGATATCGACGCTCTCTTGTAGCAGCGCGACGTCGTGTTGTGCGGCTTCAAGGCTGGTGTGGTCGAGCGCCAGTTGCAGTAATGGTCGACTCATTATTCGTGCTCCTTAATGCGGGCGTGGTAGCCCTGTAGTGCGGTAATTAAATCCAGGTATTGGCGGTATTTACGCTGGTAGCTCGCCTGCGCGGCGGCGTCCGGCAACAGCGTGCGCACCGGATGCTGTAGGCTGCGTTGGGCGTCGCTGAAGTTGGAATAAACGCCGGTGCCGACGCGGGCGGCGAGCGCAGCGCCAAAGCAACCGGTCTCTTCAATCTGCGGCAATTCGATACGTAAACCGCTGACGTCTGCCAGCATTTGCATCCAGATGTCGGAGTGCGCCGGGCCGCCGGTGACGCGCAGGGTATGCGCCTGCGTAAAACGTTCGCGCATGCGGTTGAGGTGGGTCATGTGGCTGAAAACCACGCCTTCGTAGATGGACTGCAATAAGTGGGCGCGAGTGTGTATCGCCTGCATGCCATAAAAGCCGCTGGTCATCTCCAGCCCGGCGTTGCTGCCGTACAAAAAAGGCAGGAAGAAAAGCTCGCTACCGGCTTTCGGTAAGCTGGCCACGGCCTGATTGATCTCAGTAAAAGAGAGTTCGCCCCACTGGGCGGTAAACCATTCCAGGTTGCCGGAAGAGGTCGGGCTGGCTTCGTGAACGATGTACTGCCCGTCGTTGACATAGCGCCCATAGACATAGGGATGGGCCTCGTGGTCGCGCAGGCCGTGAGCGATCCCGCTGGTGACGGCCCAGGTTCCCATCACCGCGTTGAGGGTGTATTCATCTTCGATACCGGCACAGAGTGCGGTGGAAACCACATCAAACAGTCCACCGACGACGGGTGTGCCCGCCGCCAGACCGGTTATGGCGGCTGTCTGAGCGGTGATTTCCCCGCATATTTCTGCTGAACCGACAATCGGTGGTAGCGCATTGTCGATTTCACTGATGCCCAGCCACTGGGTCAGGCGCGAGTCGTACTGACCCGTAGTCATGTTGTAGAGGTTCGACTCGGAGATATTGCTTTCTTCGCAGCCTTTGACGCCGGTTAAGCACCAGCGCAGATAGTCGTGGCCCATCATGACGCAGCCAATTTGCGCGTAACGTTGGGGTTGATTCTCTTTCACCCAGCGCAGCAATGATGCTGGATGCCCGGTCCACAACGTCTGGCGGGTAACCGGGTAGAGCTGCTCGGGGATCCCATCCTGCTGCCAGCGCTGAACGATGTCCATCGCCCGACGGTCGGAAGAGAGGATGGCATTGCCCAGCGGTTTATCCTGCTTATCGAGAAGGAACAGGCCTTTGCCCTGAGCGGAAATACCGACGCCTTTGATTTGATCGCCGCAGACGCCGGTGCGCGCTAACAGCCCGGCGATCGTGGCTACACACTGTTGCCACAACTGGTGCATATCGCGTTCGGCGTAACCGGGCAATGGCGATGCGGTCTGCAACGATTGCCGGTTAATGCCATGCTCATGACCTTTGGCGTCATACAACCCGGCTTTCAGATACGTACCGCCACAATCAATACCCAGCCAGAAGGTCTCTTTCTCACTCATCTTGTTATCTCATTTTTGCCGGATGGTGCTGCGCTTATCCGGCCTACGACGGTTGCTACCTGTAGGCCTGGTAAGCGAAGCGCCACCGGGCATTGTTTTACGCTGTACGTTTATGTGGATTCAGTGTCTTTAGCGGAGCGGCACCGGCATCGCATTTGGCTGGCAGCAACAGCGCCATCAGCGCGGCCAGAGCCAGTGAGATAGCCAGGCAGTAAACCCCCGCATCTTTGCTGTACAGGGTGATGAGTACGCCGACCGCATAAGGACCGCAGAAGCCGCCGAGGTTGCCCAGCGCGTTGATGACCCCACGCGCGCCACCGGCCATTTCCGCACTGAACAAACGCGCCGGAATGGTCCAGAACACGCCCGCTGCCGATTGCAGGAAGAAGCCGCAGCCGACCAGCGCGGCATAAGCCAGCCAGACGTTATTTTTCAGCGCCACGGAAAGGAACATACACAGGGCAAAGCCAATCAACGGCAGGCAGACGAACAGCTTGCGTTTGCCGGTGCGGTCAGAGAGAGAAGAGAACAGGAACATCCCGGCAATGGCCCCGACGTACGGCAGAATGGCGAGCATACCGACCTGTCCCATGCTGCTGTGCGTCAACTCTTTGAGGATGGTCGGCAGCCACAGGGTGTAACCGTAAATCCCGGTCTGATAGAAGAAGTTCAACGCGATGAGCTGCCACATGGTTTTATCGGAAAGCACAGCGCCCAGAGAGGCATTTTTGACTTCCGTTCCGGCAATGGCTTTTTGCTCGGCGGCCAGCGTTTCGACCAGGTAATTTTTCTCGGCCTCAGAGATCCAGCGCGCCTCCTGCGGACGGTCGTAAACGGTATAGGCCCACAACACCAGTACAACGACGGAAAGCAAACCTTCAATGATGAACAGCCAGCGCCAGTCGAGAACGGTGATAATCCAGCCCGAGAGCGGAGCGGTAATGATCCCGGCAATCGGCACAAACATAATCACGATCGCATTGGCGCGACCACGCTCGGCGTCGGGGAACCAGTTACTGATCATTGTCAGCACCACCGGCAGCATGCCGCCTTCGGCAACGCCGAGTAAAAAGCGCAGAACCAGCAGTTGATATTGATTAGTGATTAACCCCGTGAGGACGGAAATAACCGCCCAGGCAACCAGCGACCAGCCGATAAATTTCTTGCCGCTGCCGTGAACGGCAATTTTTCCGCCGGGAACCTGTAAAAACAGATAACCGATAAAGAAAATACCGCCAGCCAGTCCTGCCATGGTGGCGGAAATACCTAATTCCTCATCCATTCCGCCCGGCATCGCGAAAGCGATATTGACGCGGTCCATATAAGAAATAATACAGGCGATGAGAATAGGTGGAATAATCCGCAGCCAGCGCTGACGGGGTATATCTTTGAGTGTAGGGCGAGAGGTCATGTTCATATTAATATTCTCGTAGAGTAGTATTTTATTTTTATAGTTTTGCTTTATTTAATGCGGCGATACCGTCGCGCAATATTGCTACGCGATGGTTCACATCTGCATTGGCGTTTATTTCCAGCAATTTAATACCGGCAAATTGCAATGGTTCGGCTTCTGCGCAGGCGAATAATTCGCGGGCATGGTCGGTGGTCATCAGGCTTTGTGGGCAGAATGGGGCAAACGGGGCGTGTAAGTCCTGCCACTCGCCGTAGTCTCCTGTGATAGTAGTACCGGAGAACATCAGCGCGCCCAGTTTTCCAGCCCGTTTGACCTGCTGCGTGTGGGTTAGCGCCAGGGCGGGGTTCTGTCCTTCAATGGCCGATCGCGCCCAGTTAATGCACACGCTGATGTCATATCCGGCAATGACCTCCAGCACATTGTCTAACGGCAGAAAGCCTTTGCGCGGCGCAATGCCGGTCATGGCATCGCAATGTTCCAGCACCAGATCGCAGGACCAGTCCCAGGAGGTAATCTCTTTCAGCGAACGAGCAAACGCGTCGGTGGCCTGCGCAACATTTGGATTGCTGGCATTGGGTGCGGCATGCAGCTCCAGCGCAATCACTTTTCCGGCGTGGGCCGCATTGGTATGGTTGATTTTCTGCTGCAGATGACGGTAATACGCAACGCAGGCTTGACGTTGTTCTTCGTCGCTGGAAGCCAGCCCAAAAGCGCTGTTTGCGCCGCGACGGCGCATGGTTTCCATAATGGCGGTGACCACGATTTGCCAGTCGCCCGGCGTATGGCGCAATAACCATTCGTCGCCTAACGGGTGAAGATGTTCAAGGCAGGGCTGCTCCAGACCGCGAATATCCGGGGTATCGGCGAGCTGTCGCCAGAATTCCTTCTCTTCCTCTTCACTCTTTTGGTGAAATGAGGGTGCACAGGGGTACGCACCGATAATATAACCGGCATTATTAACGCTCATGTTGTGCTCCTTTTTATAAAACTGAAATAGCGACCTTCACGACTATTTTGCGGATCGGCGTGGCGACAGTTTTATGACATGCAGGGCGGTGAACATCCTGCGGGAAAAATATGGCGTAGCTTCCCGGAATCATTTCAATAAACGATTCATGTTCGCTGGCGTGATAAAAAATAATATCGCGCTGTTCTAATAACGATTCACTGATTTGGTTATTCCCGGTATCAATGGCGATACCGATTTTTTCTTCACCCCAGGCCAGAAATTGAATATCCAGATAGCGGCGATGCACTTCCGGGCGATTTTCGGCAACGTCACGCGTGGTTAAATCAATAACCTGCGCGAAGATATTTTTACCGTCGATCTCCACCACGCCCGGCTCCAGTTTGCGAAAATCTGTGGTGCGCAGAAAGTCGAGCGCCCTTTCAATCGCCGCGGGTAAACGACATGGGTTAGGCTGAGCGATATGTCCAAAGATCATATTCTGACTCCTTACAACGCCTGAATTTTGGCCCAGACGCTGTCATCAACGGTGATACCGTTGCGGCGATTTTCTTCCAGAAGCTTTGTAAACTCGTGGCCCGGTAGACGGACAGGCGTGTTTTCATCTGCGCGTTCGGCGGTGGTGATGAAATCCATAATCCGCTGTAGCTTGGCATCACGGGTGGCGCCATCGATCAGCTTATCCACTTCAATGGCGATAAAAATCTGTGAAACGCCATATTCATCGCTGTTGTCCTGGGTGACCTCGGCCACGGAAGAACCGTCTGAAAGCAGGGTGGCGATCATATCCAGCACAATCGACAGACCTGAACCTTTCCAGTAACCCATTGGTAAAATGCGGCGATTTTTCTCGATAACGCCAGGTTCTCTGGTGAGGTTACCTTCATCGTCGAACCCGCCGTCCACCGGCAGTTCGCGACCGGCCAGGCGATTCACTTCCAGCATGCCGTAGGAGAACATCGACATCGACATATCAACCATGGTGATTGGCGATGAGGGGATCGCGACGATCAACGGGTTAGTACCAATGCAGCACTCTTTAGAACCCCATGCAGGCATCACGGCAATGGAGTTGGTCCAGCAGATACCGATGTAGCCTTTCTCCGCCGCCTGCCAGCCATAGCTGCCGCCGCGCATCCAGTGGTTGGCGTTACGCAGCGCGACCAGGCCAATACCGTGATCGGAGGCCAGTTCGATGGCACGGTCCATCATCTTTTTCGCCGTCAAATTGCCGATCGAACGTTGGGCATCCCATTGTTCAATCGCCCCCAGGCTAGTAATGCGTTGCGGTTTGGCCTCAGGAATGATGTCGCCGTTATCCAATTGCTGAATGAAACGGGGAAAACGATTCACGCCGTGCGAATAAACGCCGGACTCGGTGGTGCGTGCAAACATTTCGGCACAGGCATCGGCGGTTTCAACGGCAATACCGCGTGCCAGCAGTACCCGATTGAACGCATCTTTCAACTGCTCAAAAGTGACTTTCATTCCTGTTTCCTTGTTTAAATTTGATCGCTTTTTTATCTCTAAATTTCACTATGCGAAATCTGATTTCAAATATAGCGATCAAATTTTGACAGATCAACGGGGTGGTCTATTTTTTAAAATCATCAAAATCAAATAGTTGTGTTTTTTCGGTTCAGATCGTGAACTGAAACACACTTTGCGCTACCATCAGAGCGCGACGAAAAGGGGAGCGGAAGCGATGGGCACAAAAGAGAGTGAAATGACGCAAGACAAAGAGAGGCCAGCCGGAAGTCAGAGCCTGTTCCGTGGTTTGATGTTGATTGAGATTCTGAGTAACTATCCGAATGGGTGCCCGTTGGCGCATTTGTCTGAACTGGCAGGGCTGAACAAAAGTACCGTGCATCGACTGCTGCAAGGGCTGCAATCCTGCGGATATGTCACCCCCGCGCCCGCGGCAGGGAGTTATCGCCTGACCACCAAATTTATTGCCGTGGGTCAGAAGGCGTTGTCGTCACTGAACATCATCCATGTTGCTGCGCCGCACCTTGAAGCGCTGAATATCGCCACCGGTGAAACCATCAACTTCTCCAGTCGTGAAGACGACCATGCGATTTTGATTTATAAGCTGGAGCCGACGACGGGCATGCTGCGTACCCGCGCTTATATCGGTCAGCATATGCCGCTGTATTGCTCGGCGATGGGCAAAATTTATATGGCGTTTGGTCATCCGGACTATGTGGAATCTTACTGGCAGAGCCATCAGGATCTGATTCAGCCGCTGACCCGCAATACGATTACTGGTTTACCGGCCATGTACGATGAGTTGGCGCAGATCCGCGAAAGCAGCATGGCAATGGATCGGGAAGAGAACGAGCTGGGTGTTTCCTGCATCGCCGTGCCGGTGTTTGATATTCATGGGCGGGTGCCGTACTCGGTATCGATTTCACTTTCTACCTCGCGCCTCAAGCAGGTCGGAGAAAAGAATTTACTCAAGCCGCTGCGCGAAACCGCGCAGGCCATTTCCAATGAGCTGGGCTTTACCGTTCGCGATTAGGCGCATGCCTGACGTCGTTCAGGCACCTGACACTATTTAACCGTTTCCCCTGTCCGATCAAAGCGACGGGGGGAATCTCTCTGGCACTCTGTGGTTTTCACGCAGAGGGAGGGGGCAATGAACGCGTTTATTATGGCGGATGCGGCAAAATGTATTGGGTGTCGTACCTGCGAAGTGGCCTGTGTCGTCGCGCACCAGCAAAACCAGGACTGCGCGTCGGTCTCTTCTGCTGCGTTTACTCCGCGGATCCGCGTAATCAAAGATGACGCCTTTACGACGGCGGTCGCCTGTCATCAATGCGAAGATGCTCCCTGCGCGAATGTTTGCCCAACGCACGCCATTCGTCGTGAACATGGGCATATCTTCGTTGAACAGGCGCGTTGTATTGGCTGTAAAAGCTGTATGCTGGCTTGCCCGTTTGGGGCGATGAATGTCGTCGCCCGCTCGTCTAGAGTGCAGGCGATAAAATGCGATCTGTGCTGGCACCGTGAGGCGGGACCCGCGTGTGTCGAAGCCTGCCCGACCAGCGCGTTGCAGTGTATAGATGCGGTCAGCGTCCAGAAACAACGTCTACGCTCCCAGCCGCTGTGAAAATAGCCCGACCCGTGTCTGGGTCGGGTTTATCATCAGCCTTCCAGCCAGGCGCGTTCGATCTCTTCAGCCAGAATCTTCACGCCAGCCTCGATTTTTTCCGGTTCCGGTACGTAATTCATCCGCATGCACTGATGCGTATGCGGCCAGGGTTTATCCAGCCCTGGGAAGAAGTAATCACCGGGAACCATCAGCACGCCGCGTGCTTTCAGGCGCTGATACAGTAGTTCAGTAGTGATGGGCAAATCTTTGAACCACAGCCACAGGAAAATCGCGCCCTCTGGTTTATGGATCAGGCAGCGATCTTCAGATAAATAGCGGCGAATGATCGCAATAGTCTGCTGAACACGCTGATAATAAAACGGTTTGATAACCGTCTCAGACAGACGCAGCAGGTCGTTGCGCTTAATCATTTCGCACATGATTGCCGGACCCATTCCGCCAGGTGCAAGGCTGATAATGCCGTTCATATTGGTGATGGCGGTGATGATTTTTTCATTCGCAATAATGATGCCGCAGCGGGAGCCCGGCAGTCCCAGCTTGGAAAGGCTCATGCACAGTACAATGTTAGGGTTCCACAACGGGCGTGCTTCGCTAAAGATGATGCCGGGGAACGGTACGCCATAGGCATTATCAATCACCAACGGGATCCCATGCTGGTTGGCCAACCGGTCCAGCTTCATCAGCTCTTCATCGGTGATCACATTGCCGGTTGGGTTGGTCGGACGTGACACGCAGATCATGCCCGTCTCTTCACCGATGTGCAGGTGTTCAAAATCAACGTGATACTTAAACTGACCTTCCGGTAACAGTTCGATGTTTGGGCGTGCTGAGACAAAGAGATCTTCTTCCAGGCCGGAATCGGCATAGCCAATATATTCCGGGGCCAACGGGAACAACACTTTTCGGGTGGTTCCATCGGCGCGACGTCCGGCGAAGAGGTTGAATAAGTAGAAAAACGCGCTCTGACTGCCATTTGTCAGTGCAATATTTTGTGGTTCGATATCCCAGCCCTGCTTCTCACGTAGTAATTTCGCCAGCTCAGACAGTAGCTCGGTTTTACCTTGTGGACCGTCATAATTACAAAGCGCATCAGTGGCTTTGCCGTTTTCCAGCATTTCTGCCAGCAGAGACTGAAAGTAATTTTGCATCTCTGGTATTTGCGCCGGATTACCGCCACCGAGCATGATAGCGCCTGGGGTGCGTAAGCCGTCGTTGAGGTCCTCCATCAGGCGTGTGATGCCTGAATGGCGGGTAAATTTGTTGCCAAAAAGTGAGAATGTCATAGCAGGTGATCTGTCGAACTCAGTATTAAAGTGGCTAACCATAGCGCTACCTATGGCGGGGTGCAAATCAGGCCCACGGAGCAGAATTGATGTTTTGTGCTGCAGATTTTTTTCTGGATAGTTTTTTATATTGAATCTGGCTTCCCGTGCCGTTGAGCATGAGAAGCCTGTTGGGATCAGGGTTGACCGGCCCACACCACCATGGCTTTATCGTCGCCATGTTCGCGGATAAATCCGTATCCCTGCTTCAATGTCAGCGTGGTCTGTTTACCGGCGCCAATGGCGGGATGTCTGGCTCGGAACTGACTGATGCGCTGCCAGTGAGCGACGCTGGCGGCAGATTTTCCGCTAACGTCCTGCCAGTTCATCTGCGAGCGTGTACCCTGTAACGGGTCTGAGCCGGTTGGGCCGAAAGGTCGTGCCGACTCGTCGCCATAAAAGAGTTGTACCGCGCCCGGCGCCAGCAGCAATAGCTCGGCGGCTTTATCTCCACCTTCGCGGAACAAACGCGTATCGTGCGAGGAGAGATAGCTCAGGACGTTGAAGTCCTGCAGTTTATCCGCCATCTGCTGCCAGGTGAGATCCATATTTGCCAGACAATCGACGGCCTTTGCCGCCTGCTCCTGATAGTCGAAATTGATCATCGCGTCGAAGCCGTGATGGTAATAATCGCTTTGCATGACGCCGTGACCCCAGGCTTCGCCGGTCATCCAGAAGGGTTTATCATCCAGCGCTTTATCCGGGTTGGCTTTCTTCCATTCGACTAACGCCGCGCTGGCCTGTGTTTTTAGCTGCTGCCAGGCGGGAAGCTCGACGTGTTTGGCGGTATCGACCCGAAAACCGTCAATCCCGTAATCACGTACCCACTGACTGAGCCAGTGCGTCAGATAATCCCGGGGCGTGTAACCAGCAATGGCTTTGGCGTGCGTATCCGGCTTGTGCTGATAAAAGTTTGGCAGTCCGGAAGGTGTGGCGGATTCGGTTTTCAGATCGGGCAGGAACGCCAGCGACATGGTCAGGTCATCAAAGCCAGGATTGTCGTAATCGCCAATATCGGTGCGGATCCAGTTTTTCCCCCACCATTTTTCCCAGCCGGCTTTATCACTGAAATTGATGTAATCATTAAAACTGTGCCAGCTCTGCCCGGCAGCGGGTTTCCAGTCCGTCCAGCGTTCACCGAGCGTTTTTTTCAGCTCATCGCCCGATAAGTACAGCGCCCCAAACTGATACTCCTGCATATCCGCCAACGTGGCGTAGCCGGTATGGTTCATCACCACATCAAACAGGACACGGATACCGCGCTGGTGTGCGCCATCTACCAGCGCACGCAGATCCACTTCGTTACCCATGTTGGCATCAATCGTTGTCCAGTCCTGGGTGTAGTAGCCGTGGTAAGCGTAGTGGGGAAAATCGCCTTTGGCGCCACCCCCAACCCAGCCGTGGATTTGCTCAAACGGTGCGCTGATCCACAAGGCGTTGACGCCCAGTTGTTGCAGGTAGTCGAGTTTACTGGTGAGCCCGCGCAAATCGCCACCGTGGAAAGTGCCAATTTCCTGCATGCCATCGTTGCGACGTCCGTAGCTGTGGTCGTTGCTCGGATTACCATTCACAAAGCGGTCCGTCAGGACGAAATATACCGTGGCGTTATGCCAGTCGAAGGCGGCGGGGGCATCGGTTTCTGCCCGTTCCAGCAGCAATAGCCCGTTACTGGTTGCGGCGGGCTGTAAGGTAATCGACCCGTTTTTCACCGTTGCCGTTTGCTGACTGTAGAAATCGCGCACCACGGCGCCTTCCGGGAAAGTCTGGCTCACGTCCAGTGTTAACGGCGAACCATCCCATTTCGGGCACTGGCGAATCTGGACGGTGGCGGGCTCTGCGGCGTTTTTGACTGAGAGCATCAGGGTCGGCGTGCCGGAGCGGGTATCGACTTCCAGCGTGTAATCGCCGTCTTTGAATAAACGCCACTGCGGCGGCGCGCCTTCACACGGTTTTAGCGACAGCATCTGGTTGAGTTTTATCGCATCAGCAGGCTGCCAGCACTGTTGGTCAAAATTCAGGATTAAAGGGCGAGTACCCTTCGTCAACGCTGCATGGCTGACGAATTTACCCGTACCTTCCGCTTCGAAGGTGGGAAGTTCTGGAGAAGTCCATGATGAGGCGATGGCAATGCCGGGTATCAGCGCCAGCGCAACGGCGGCAAGTTTCATAATGCTGTCCTTGATGCTGCGATTTACGCCAGTTTGCCAGTGAAATCAGAGCGGAAACTCATCCTTAGCGTCGATTCCGCCCGGATGAGAGATGAGGGTGAGCGATCACGCGCAAAAAACGACCTAATTTTGCGATAACCTCCACATTTTCTTCGAATTAACCGCACCCGGAACGGTTTGTACGTGACATAGTTTCAGAATTGGACTATTCCTTTGGGTGCTCTTGACGGCTATTTTTGATATGATTTGAGATTCATCTCTCATTTTTGTGAAAAATATAAGGTGTTGGAATGTTTAAATCCGACCAGGAGACCTAATGATATTGACTCCCATTCGACGATATGGGGCAATGATTCTTATGTTACTCACCATTGCATTTTCGGGTGAGGTGCTGGCAAAGACACACACGGCGACAACGAGTCATAAGCCCCAGGTAATCAAGGCAAGTAATACACAGGTAAGCAGTAAACAAGAGTATTCTCGCAATAGTGCAAAGAGTAGTTCACTTCCTGATTTGCGAAAATACCCTTCCGGAACACCAAGGAAAAAAGCGTTTCTCCGGACGGTTATGCCTTATATTACCAGTCAAAATGCTGCCATTACGGCGGACCGTAACTGGCTGATCTCAAAGCAGTACCAGAATCGCTGGTCACCGACTGAGCGTACGCGTATGAAAGACATCGCGAAACGCTACAAGGTGAGCTGGTCTGGCAACACGCGTAAGATTCCATGGAATACGCTGCTTGAACGCGTAGACATCATTCCTACCAGTATGGTGGCGACTATGGCTGCGGCTGAAAGCGGTTGGGGCACATCGAAACTGGCGCGTAGCAATAACAACCTGTTTGGCATGAAATGTGTCAAAGGCCGCTGCAACAATGCACCCGGTAAGGTGAAAGGCTACTCACAGTTTGAATCGGTAAAAGAGTCGGTGAATGCCTATGTCATTAACCTGAACACGCATCCGGCATACTCTTCCTTCCGTAAATCGCGCGCGCAGTTGCGTAAAGCCGATCAGGAAGTGACAGCGACCGCGATGATCCATAAGCTGAAGGGGTACTCCACCAAAGGACAGAGTTACAATAACTATCTGTTCGCGATGTACCAGGATAACCAGCGTTTAATCGCCGCGCATATGTAATTCCACAGGCCTGATGGCACGACGCTTATCAGGCCTGTGAGCCGCTCTGCAGGCCGGATAAGGCGAAACCGTCATCCGGCACAATTCCCCCTACAGCAACACTTCACTGTTCACATCGCGATACTCTTTTGGCGTCGTGTCGTATTCTTTCTTGAAAACGGAATAGAAATACTGCAACGACGGGTAGCCGCACATTTGTGAAATTTCGTTTATCGCGAGCGTCGTGGAGATCAACAGGCTACGCGCTTTTTCCAGTTTTTCGGCATGAATCACGGCGTGGATGGTTTCCCCGACCTCGTCTTTAAAGCGCTTCTCGAGGTTCGAACGTGAAATCCCTACTGCATCCAGCACTTGCTCGACTTTGATGCCTTTACAGGCATGGTTGCGGATAAAGTGCATTGCCTGAATGACAGCGGGATCGGTCAGTGAGCGATAGTCGGTTGAACGACGATTCACGACGCGTACCGGAGGCACCAGAATACGTTGCAGCGGCAGTTCTTCATTCGCCAGTAAGCGGTGCAGAAGTTTTGCTGCCTGATAGCCCATTTGTCGCGCGCCCTGAGCAACGGATGACAGTGCGACGCGGGACAGGTAACGAGTGAGTTCTTCGTTATCGATCCCAATAACACACAGTTTTTCCGGCACCGGGATATGCAAATGCTCGCAGGCCTGCAGAACATGCCGCGCACGCGCGTCGGTCACGGCGATAATACCGGTTTGCGGGGGTAAAGTTTGCAGCCAGTCCGCCAGTCGATTTTGGGCGTGTTGCCAGTTTTCTGGTGCGGTTTCCAGCCCCTGATAGACAACACCACGGTACTTCTCTTTGGCGACCAACTGGCAAAAGGCATATTCACGCTCGGCAGCCCAGCGCTTGCCGCTGGAAGAGGGCAGACCATAAAATGCGAATCGGTTGACCCCTTTTTCTTTCAGATGCAAAAAAGCGCTTTCCACCAGTGCATGGTTATCGGTCGCAATGTAATGGACGGGTGGATAATCGCTTTCAAGATGGTAGGAACCCCCAACGCCGATGATCGGAACATCGACATCGGCAAGTAATTGCGCAATGTCATCATCGTCATAATCAGCAATAACACCGTCGCCTAACCAGTCTTTGATATTATCAATACGGGCACGGAAATCTTCCTCAATGAATATATCCCACTCGGATTGCGATGCCTGTAAATATTCACCTACGCCCTCTACCACCTGGCGGTCATAGGCTTTATTAGCATTAAATAATAGGGTGATGCGGTGTCGTTTATCAAACATAAGAGCCTGTCCTGAAAGGTTAACGTGGCCTGTCAATACTACCAAAACCGCAGGTGCGACTACTTGATGAAGCGTGACAAATTTCTTATTTGCGTAACGCTACGCAAAATTCACACACCCCGACCAGGAAGACAATTGTCATTTCTTATCTGTGTATTACGGTTTTTTGTTTATTGATGAAGAGCCGATCGCGATCGCTTTTTTAATTGCTTATTCAGTGTGCATTTTTGGGAGCCAGCGCACATTTGGGTATTCTCTTAATGGCGGTGTGAAATAACGTAATTGAGCAATAAATCAGGAAATTCCAGTATGACTGTATCGCAGTTTACTTGCCGTATTACCTGATTATGGAGCTTATTATGCAGGCTTATTTTGACCAACTCGATCGCGTTCGTTTTGAAGGTACAAAATCCACTAACCCACTCGCATTTCGCCATTACAACCCTGATGAAATCGTGCTGGGCAAGCGCATGGAAGAGCATCTGCGCTTTGCCGCCTGCTACTGGCACACTTTCTGCTGGAACGGCGCGGATATGTTCGGTATGGGGGCATTCGACCGTCCGTGGCAACAGCCGGGTGAAGCATTGGCGCTGGCAAAACGTAAAGCGGATGTGGCATTTGAGTTTTTCCATAAGCTGAATGTGCCTTACTACTGCTTCCATGATGTTGACGTCTCGCCTGAAGGCGCGTCACTGAAAGAGTATAAAAATAACTTTGCCCAGATGGTGGATGTGCTGGCGGCAAAACAGGAACAGAGCGGCGTGAAACTGCTGTGGGGTACGGCAAACTGCTTTACTAACCCACGTTATGGCGCAGGTGCGGCGACTAACCCGGATCCGGAAGTCTTCAGCTGGGCGGCTACGCAGGTCGTGACTGCCATGGATGCCACACATAAGTTAGGTGGCGAAAACTACGTCCTGTGGGGCGGCCGTGAAGGTTATGAAACGCTGCTTAATACCGACCTGCGTCAGGAACGTGAGCAGATTGGCCGCTTTATGCAACTGGTGGTCGAGCATAAACACAAAACAGGTTTTCAGGGCACCTTACTGATCGAACCGAAGCCGCAAGAACCCACTAAACATCAGTATGACTACGATGCCGCGACTGTTTACGGATTCCTGAAGCAGTTCGGTCTGGAAAAAGAGATCAAACTGAATATTGAAGCAAACCATGCCACGCTGGCAGGCCATTCGTTCCACCACGAAATCGCTACGGCGATTGCTCTGGGGCTATTTGGTTCCGTCGATGCGAACCGTGGCGACGCGCAACTGGGCTGGGACACTGACCAGTTCCCGAACAGCGTAGAAGAGAATGCGCTGGTCATGTACGAAATCCTGAAAGCGGGCGGTTTTACCACTGGTGGCCTGAACTTTGATGCCAAAGTCCGTCGTCAGAGTACTGATAAATACGATCTGTTCTATGGTCATATTGGTGCGATGGATACCATGGCGCTGTCGCTGAAAATTGCGGCCCGTATGATTGAAGACGGTGGCCTGGATCAGCGCGTGGCAAAACGTTATGCCGGTTGGAATGGTGAGCTGGGCCAGCAAATTCTGAAAGGTCAGATGACGCTGACGGAAATTGCGCAGTACGCTGAACAACATAACCTGGCACCGGTGCACCAGAGCGGTCATCAGGAATTGCTGGAAAATCTGGTAAACCATTATTTGTTCGACAAATAACGGACTGCTGAGTACGTCCGTAAGCCCGGATAGCGATTCGCTACCGGGCCTTTCTTTAAGGAACGATACCCTATGTATATCGGGATAGATCTTGGTACATCAGGCGTAAAGGCCATTCTGCTCAACGAGCAGGGCGATGTGGTGGCCTCGCACACGGAGAAACTGACCGTCTCGCGCCCGCATCCGTTATGGTCGGAGCAGGATCCTGAAGAGTGGTGGCTGGCGACGGATCGGGCTGTGAAAACGTTGGGTCAGCAACATTCGCTTCGCGAGGTGAAAGCGCTGGGGATTGCCGGACAGATGCACGGTGCGACGCTACTGGATGAGCAACAGAAGGTTCTGCGTCCGGCAATCCTGTGGAACGATGGTCGCTGTGCTGAAGAGTGCGTCATGCTTGAGGAGCGGGTTCCGCAATCGCGTGCCATCACCGGTAACCTGATGATGCCTGGCTTTACCGCCCCTAAATTGCTGTGGGTGCAGCGCCACGAACCGGACATTTTCAGCCGGGTTGATAAAGTTCTGCTGCCGAAAGATTACCTGCGTCTGCGTATGACCGGAGAGTTTGCCAGCGATATGTCGGATGCCGCAGGTACGATGTGGCTGGATGTCGCGAAACGTGACTGGAGTGACGTCATGTTGTCTGCGTGTCAACTGACTCGCGCACATATGCCGACCTTGTACGAGGGCAGTGCGATTACTGGAACGCTGTTGCCTGGTGTCGCGCAATCCTGGGGCATGTCAGAGATTCCCGTAGTGGCGGGTGGCGGTGATAACGCGGCGGGGGCGGTTGGCGTCGGCATGATGAATGCCGGTCAGGCTATGCTCTCGCTGGGGACTTCCGGGGTCTATTTTGCGGTCAGCGACGGTTTTCTCAGCAAACCGGAAAGCGCAGTCCATAGCTTTTGCCATGCTCTACCTGAACGGTGGCACCTGATGTCCGTGATGCTAAGTGCGGCATCCTGCCTGGACTGGGCGGCAAAACTAACCGGGATGGCAAGCGTACCTGCGCTGATTGATGCCGCACAGCAGGCAAATGAGCAGGCTGAACCGGTCTGGTTTTTACCCTATCTCTCAGGTGAACGTACGCCGCACAACAACCCGCAAGCGAAGGGTGTCTTTTTTGGTCTGACGCATCAGCATGGTCCGGCAGAACTGGCGCGAGCGGTACTGGAAGGTGTGGGATTTGCCTTAGCCGATGGTATGGATGTGGTACATGCCTGTGGCGTGCAGCCCGCCAGCATTACACTGATTGGCGGTGGGGCGCGCAGTGAATACTGGCGTCAAATGCTGTCTGACATCAGCGGATTGCAACTGGATTACCGTACCGGCGGTGATGTTGGCCCTGCACTCGGTGCGGCGCGCCTGGCGCAAATTGCCATCAATCCGCAACGGCCATTATCTGACCTGTTGCCTCAGCTTACGCTGGAGCAGGCGCATTATCCTGACGCCGGGCGTCATGCGCTTTACCAACAGCGTCGAGAAACCTTCCGCCGAATCTATCAGCAATTACAACCACTGATGTCCTGACCCTAAATCCCCTCTGGTAAACAGAGGGGATTTATCAAATATATATTTCAATCTAATAAATAATTGGCGTGCATGAATTTATTCTGAAAGTCCGGCGTAGTGGCATTTTTCTGTGTTGTCTTTAGCGGGTTATTCATATTGTATCCATGATGGATAAGGAGATCCCAATGAAGACGACAAGGCTGTTGCCCTGGATATTATTCTTCTCTGGCGCGCTGATTTACGTTATTGGCTTTTGGCAGGCATGCCCGTTATTGAGTGGCAAAGGCTATTTTTTCGGCGTGCTGATGGCGGGAATGTTTGTGACATATGTTTATCAGCGTGGTGAAAATCTCAATCAGAGCGACGAACGCTTCGCCTCTGTGTGTCAGATGGTGGCACTCATCACGATAGGATTGCTACTAGTGGGTGTGTGGAACGCTCCATTAGCGCCCATTGAAAAGGCGCTGTACCCAGCGGCATTCTTTATTTGTTTATGGGGGCAAATTTTATTGTTGCGCTCATCAGAAAATACACCTAAAGGACAGGAACTCTGAATGGATAACAGAACTTCAACGTATTCTCCCGCATTTAGCATTGTGTCATGGATAGCGCTTTTCGGCGGCATTGTGACGTATCTGCTGGGGCTGTGGAATGCGGATATACAGTTGAATGAAAAGGGGTATTACTTTGCTGTGTTGGTGCTTGGTTTGTTTTCTGCTGCGTCGTATCAAAAGACGGTACGGGATAAATATGAAGGTATCCCTACGACGCCGATTTACTATGTAACCTGCCTGGCCGCGTTTGTTATCGCGGTAGCATTACTGGTTGTTGGTTTGTGGAACGCCACCCTGTTACTCAGTGAGAAAGGGTTTTACGGTCTGGCTTTCTTTTTGAGTCTGTTTGGCGCAGTTGCCGTGCAGAAAAACATTCGCGATGGTGGTTTTGAACGTTCAAAAGAAACTGTGGCGATTGCAGAAGAGTTTACGGAATAATCGGTAGCCCCCCGTTCGGTAACGAGCGGGGGTTTTTCATTTTAACTTACCAGCCTGCGCGTATCGATGCGCTGCAACAATATGGACAACAGTAAACTTCCTGCCAGCGTGGCGCTAAAAATCCACAATATATCCAGCGGCGGCCAGTTCTTGAGTTCTATGCCGTTGGTGCGCAGCGCGTGAATGATCAGCGCATGAAAGCCATAGATGCCCAATGAGTGGCGGGAAATAAGGCCCAGTACCGGCAAAGTGCGCGTGCTGAGCGTATTTTTGACCAGCGTCAGAAGTGAGGCGGCACAGATAAATACCGCTGGTCCGCAGTAGAGATACCAGGTATCGGCAAAATTGCCTCGCCACTGGAGCTCATGCAGTGTCCCGCGGGAAATAACAAACACGGCGACAATACACAACGCTGCGCAGAGCCAGGTGAGTGAGCGCTTTTGTGTCTCCATCATACCAATTGCCCGGCCCAGCATGCCGTATAGAATGTAGTAGAACGTATCGCCGCTGATGTACAGGTTGATGGGAAGCCACTCAAAGCCGCCAATTTTTTGCGAGACGGTATTGGGATTGGCAATCACGCCTATCACCACCATCAATGCCAGCAGCATTTTTCCGCTGACATTTTTCACCTGAATAAGCGGGGATACCAGGTAGATAACGGCAATAGCGAAGAAAAACCATAGGTGGTAGAACACCGGCTTTTGCAGCAGGTTCTTCAGCGACAGCTCAGCGTTGATCGAGGTAAACAGCAGGATGTAGGCCAGCGCCACGCTACTGTAAAACAGAATGCAGAGCGCGATGCGCGTGAAATGGCGCGGTTTGGCGCTGCGTTCGCCGAAAAAGAGATAACCCGAGATCATAAAAAACAGCGGGACGCTGACGCGAGAGGCGGAATTGAGCACGTTGGCCAGATCCCAATTTACCGGGCTGACGCTTTGCGCATTGGTGATGTACCAGGTCGTGGTGTGAATCATCACAACCATTAAACAGGCGATCCCGCGCAGATTATCAATCCAGTAAATTTTGGGCTGCATCAGTTCCTCTGTTTTCATTAAAAAAAGTCTGACCAGTATTTGCGAACATCGCTCACTGGATTAATCCGAGTTATTACGCTAAAGCTTGTGATGGCCTGGGGAGATTCTCACAATAGGATCCGTTCCCAGACACTAATAATAAGACTGACCAGCAAACCAGGCGGTAATAAAATGATGATGAAGTATTTCTTTCCCGCAATCCTCACGCTGCTGCTGGTGGGATGCGCCGATCCACAATCGTCAACACCCGTGCAGAAAGCGCAAAAGGGCAAAATTACTGCCACGCGTTCGCTGGATATGGAGTCATTGTGCAAAAGTGAAGCATCGGAGCTTTATAATACGGGTGCCCAGAAAATTGCTATCACCGGTCTTGAGCAATTTCAGGGTAGCTATGAGATGCGCGGTTCTACCTTCCGCAAAGAGAGTTTTGTCTGCTCATTTGACGCAGACGGGCAGTTTTTGCACCTTTCCATGCGCTAAGTTCCCCCTTTTTCCCGTTTCGTACTGTATATCTTGCAGCCAGCGGGTATACTGATCGCTTCCTTTAAATCCACACGTATCCAGCACGAAATAATATGCAAAAGTTTGATACCAGGACCTTCCAGGGCTTGATCCTGACCTTACAGGATTACTGGGCTCGCCAGGGCTGCACCATCGTTCAACCATTGGACATGGAAGTCGGCGCGGGGACATCTCACCCAATGACCTGCCTGCGTGCACTGGGGCCGGAACCGATGGCGACTGCTTATGTGCAGCCTTCTCGTCGTCCGACCGACGGGCGCTATGGCGAAAACCCGAACCGCTTACAGCACTACTATCAGTTCCAGGTGGTGATTAAGCCGTCACCGGACAATATTCAGGAATTGTACCTGGGTTCTCTGAAAGAGCTGGGTATGGACCCGACCATTCACGATATCCGTTTCGTGGAAGATAACTGGGAAAACCCAACACTGGGCGCCTGGGGTCTGGGTTGGGAAGTGTGGCTGAACGGCATGGAAGTCACGCAGTTCACCTACTTCCAGCAGGTTGGTGGTCTGGAATGTAAGCCAGTTACCGGGGAAATCACCTACGGTCTGGAACGTCTGGCCATGTACATTCAGGGCGTAGACAGCGTTTACGACCTGGTCTGGAGCGACGGTCCGCTGGGCAAAACAACCTACGGCGACGTGTTCCATCAGAACGAAGTGGAGCAATCCACCTACAACTTCGAATACGCCGATGTGGACTTCCTGTTCACCTGCTTCGAGCAGTACGAGAAAGAAGCGCAGCAGCTGCTGGCGCTGGAAAACCCGCTGCCGCTGCCTGCGTATGAACGTATTCTGAAAGCCGCCCATAGCTTCAACCTGCTGGATGCGCGTAAAGCCATCTCCGTCACCGAGCGTCAGCGCTACATCCTGCGCATTCGCACCCTGACCAAAGCAGTGGCAGAAGCTTACTACGCTTCCCGTGAAGCCCTTGGCTTCCCGATGTGCAACAAAGACAAATAAGAGGCGGCCATGTCTGAGAAAACTTTTCTGGTGGAAATCGGCACTGAAGAGCTGCCACCAAAAGCACTGCGCAGCCTGGCTGAGTCCTTTGCTGCGAACGTTACCGCGGAACTGGACAACGCTGGCCTCGCGCACGGCAATGTTGAGTGGTTTGCCGCTCCACGTCGTCTGGCGCTGAAAGTCGCTGCCCTGGCAGAATCTCAACCCGATCGTGAAGTTGAGAAACGCGGGCCGGCCATTGCCCAGGCGTTTGATGCTGAAGGTAAACCGAGTAAAGCGGCAGAAGGTTGGGCGCGCGGTTGCGGTATCACGGTTGATCAGGCTGAGCGTCTGACCACCGACAAAGGCGAGTGGCTGCTGTATCGCGCGCATGTGAAAGGCGAAAGCGCTGAAACGCTGCTGCCGAACATGATCGCCACTTCGCTGGCGAAGCTGCCGATCCCGAAACTGATGCGCTGGGGCGCGTCTGACGTTCACTTCGTGCGTCCGGTTCACACCGTGACCCTGCTGCTGGGCGACAAAGTCATTCCGGCAACGATTCTGGGAATTCACTCCGATCGCGTGATCCGCGGTCATCGTTTTATGGGCGAGCCTGAATTTACTATTGATACTGCCGATCAGTACCCGGAAATCCTGCGTGAGCGCGGCAAGGTGATTGCCGATTACGCCGAGCGTAAAGCGAAAATCAAAGCCGATGCTGAAGAAGCGGCGCGTAAGATTGGCGGCAACGCTGACCTGAGCGAAAGCCTGCTGGAAGAGGTCACCTCGCTGGTAGAATGGCCGGTCGTGCTGACCGCGAAGTTCGAAGAGAAATTCCTCGCGGTTCCGTCTGAAGCGCTGGTACACACCATGAAAGGTGACCAGAAGTACTTCCCGGTTTACGCGAACGACGGCAAATTGCTGCCGAACTTTATCTTCGTGGCCAACATCGAATCGAAAGATCCGACCCAGATTATCTCCGGTAACGAGAAGGTGGTTCGTCCGCGTCTGGCGGATGCCGAATTCTTCTTCAATACCGACCGTAAAAAACGACTGGAAGATCATCTGCCGCGTCTGCAAACCGTGCTGTTCCAACAGCAGCTGGGTACGCTGCGCGATAAGACTGACCGTATCCAGGCGCTGGCGGGCTGGATTGCTGGTCAAATTGGCGCTGACGTTAACCACGCAACGCGTGCTGGCCTGCTGTCCAAGTGCGACCTGATGACCAACATGGTCTTCGAGTTCACCGACACCCAGGGCGTGATGGGTATGCACTACGCGCGTCACGATGGCGAAGCGGAAGATGTTGCTGTGGCGCTGAACGAGCAGTATCAGCCGCGCTTTGCCGGTGATGACCTGCCGTCTAACCCGGTGGCTTGTGCCGTGGCGATTGCTGACAAGATGGACACCCTGGCGGGTATCTTCGGTATTGGTCAGCATCCGAAAGGCGACAAAGACCCGTTTGCGCTGCGTCGTGCTGCGCTGGGCGTGCTGCGTATCATCGTTGAGAAGAACCTGAATCTGGATCTGCAAACGCTGACGGAAGAGGCTGTTCGTCTGTATGGCGATAAGCTGACCAACGCGAAAGTGGTTGATGACGTTATCGACTTTATGCTTGGTCGCTTCCGCGCCTGGTATCAGGACGAAGGTTACACCGTCGATACCATTCAGGCCGTGCTGGCGCGTCGTCCGACTCGTCCGGCTGATTTCGACGCACGTATGAAGGCGGTTTCACACTTCCGTACGCTGGAAGCTGCTTCTGCACTGGCTGCCGCGAACAAGCGCGTATCAAATATTCTGGCGAAGTCTGAAGAAACGCTGAATGACCGTGTGAATGCGGCAACGCTGAAAGAGCCGGAAGAAATTGCGCTGGCGATGCAGGTTGTGGTGCTGCGCGATAAGCTGGAGCCTGTCTTCGCTGCCGGTCATTACCAGGAAGCGCTGGTTGAGCTATCTGCGCTACGTGAACCGGTCGATGCGTTCTTCGAGAAAGTGATGGTCAACGTGGAAGATAAAGATCTGCGTATTAACCGTCTGTCTATGCTCGAAAAACTGCGTGAACTGTTCCTGCGCGTGGCGGATATTTCGCTGCTGCAGTAACGGTCATGAGCTGACTTAGAAAATGCCGGATGGCGGCTTCGCCTTATCCGGCCTACGAGATAAACACCAGTAGGCCGGATAAGCATTGCGCCATCCGGCATTTTTTTATGTTGTTAGCGCAGCTGTAATTTAGTCAGACAGGTCTGGCTGTCTTCCATGGTTTTAATGGGATACTCCGCTGTTTTGCCGTTGTAGCTTACTGCGATGGAGCCTGCCATATTGCGCGGTAGCCAAACCCCGACGAAGCCATTTCGACCGCTCTTCATCTCTTTTTGTAGCACTACATCACCCTTGTTATCCGTCACTTTGACATTGAATGTCTTCTCCGGCATTTCGCCCTGGCAACCGGAAAGGCTGTGGTTGAAGCAAGGATGTGTTTGCCATTCATAAGGGGCAAATGACAGATAGAACTTGTCACCGAGCGGCAGGGTATAGATCTGATCGCCCGAAGAGAGCTTCAGTTCGGTACTGGTGACGGATGCCGAGTAGGGCAGTGGGCGGCTCTGGGGAGACTGGTCAATGGCCTCGACGATTTGCTCGACGGATTTTCCGCTGAGCCCATGTTCCGCCAAAAAAGTGGCTTCAGGGGGGGCGGCGAACGCGCTACCGGTGGCGAGTAAACCTAGAACCAGCAGCAATGAGGATTTCGACATAGCTTCAATTCCTTGTGAACGTTGTGGAATACAGACTGGCTCACTATAAAGCTTGCCCTTAGGGAAAGGTCAAAGGGGCGGCGGGTAAAGTAATGCAAAGACGCGTTTGGGTGGGGAGTCTTACGAAGCACAGATAAAAAAAATCCCCGCCGTTGGGCAGGGATTCAGAATTTTGAGCTTTTTAAGCTTACAGGCTGGTTACGTTGCCAGCTGCCGGGCCTTTAGCGCCGCTTTCGATGGTGAAGGAAACTTTCTGACCTTCGTCCAGAGATTTGTAGCCATCGTTCTGGATAGCAGAGAAGTGTACGAACACGTCTTTAGAGCCATCGTCAGGAGTGATGAAGCCGAAGCCTTTGTCAGCGTTGAACCATTTTACGATACCAGTCATTTTACCGGACATAGTGTATTACCTTTTAAAAAATAAGTGTGCCTTTCGGCGATATGGCGTGCTTTACAGATTTTTTAACAGTAAAGGAAATGCTCACTACGAGGGTATCAACGATAACTCTTGAAGGGACTTGCCTTACTAACTGCTGTAATGGTCTGTACGTCAAACCGTTGAGGGCATTAACTCATTTTACGCAGGTGGATGCAACTACTATTTTCTTTTTTGCGGATATTGCCAGTGGAGGAACGGCCCTTCTGCAGGACCGCTCTTATGTCAAACTTGAAAATAACTTAATCCATCAACTGCTTACTTAATCGTGGGTCTGCCTGAATCAGGCGCATCAACTTCAATTCGGTACTGGATGGCTTCACTCGTTTAGACTCCCATTCATGAACCATCGCGACCGTTACGCCCATCACCCGGGCGAAATCATCTGTTTTTAAACCTGTCCCTCGTCGTAGTTGTTCAAATTCAGCGAAAGGGTTGGTTTTTTGCGTCTGGGTAACCGTCTGCGATACATCTTTAAAAACAATCTGCTCCAGACTGCTTAGCAGTTCAAACATAGGATCTTTGTATTCCATTGAGAACTCCTATAAATCACACAGCGGGATCGTGAATTTCATCGAAGCTCATTAAGCGTAGTCGGAAAAAATGAAGGCGAATTTAAGGTATGCGTTGTGGATTCGTTTCAGCGAATCGCGGGTGACAACCTTTAGTTGGCTAACGAACTGATAAAGGTCGGGATCTCCGATCGAACCATTCCAATTGTAAAGATGACTAAAATAGAGTGCCGCTATGTGAAGGGAGCATTGTTGAGCAAAACACAGGGCGGCGGAAACCGTTATTTTCCCCCACAAGATTACGCGGAAAGGGTATCTTGCGGGGCTGACCTGGACTATCCTTGTCAACGTCAGGCACGCGGGTGTCGTTGTGCGCATTTTTGGGTGAAAGGAGTATTAAAATGGCGACAGGTAAGTCCTGCTCTCGCTGGTTTGCGCCTGTTTTGGCGCTCTTAATGGTAGTTGGCCTGAGTGGGTGTTTTGATAAAGAAGGCGATCAACGCAAAGCGTTTATCGATTTTCTGCAGAATACTGCAATGCGTAGCGGAGAGCGTTTACCGACGCTGACTGCCGATCAGAAAAAACAGTTTGGCCCGTTTGTGTCCGATTACGCGATTCTTTATGGCTATTCACAGCAGGTTAATCAGGCAATGGACTCCGGTCTGCGCCCGGTTGTTGATAGCGTAAATGCAATCCGTGTTCCTCAGGATTATATGACTCAACGTGAACCGCTGCGTCAGGCAAATGGCGCGCTGGGTGTGTTAGGACAACAGTTGCAGAATGCGAAGCTACAGGCAGATGCTGCCCATGGCGCGCTGAAGCAGGGTGATGACCTGAAACCTGTCTTTGATCAGGTTTACAGCAAAGTCGTGACCGCACCGGCAGAGGCGTTACAGCCGCTGATCCCAGCCGCGCAAGTTTTCACGCAGCAGTTGGTGCAGGTAGGTGATTTTATCGCGCAGCAGGATACGCAGGTGAGCTTTGTCGCCAACGGCATCCAGTTCCCAACCTCACAACAGGCCAGTCAGTACAATACGCTGATTGGCCCGCTGGCGGCGCAGCATCAGGCATTTAATCAGGCATGGACTGCTGCGGTGAATGCCGCGCAGTAATCGTCGTACGGTAAGACACATTAAAGGCCGGGTGAGCATCAATGCTACCCGGCCTTTTGTGTTATTTGGCCACTTGCGGATTCACGCAGTTCTTCTCAACTTTCCCCTGCAGTGCGTCAATTAAGTTATCCACAGCACAAGCCGCCATGTTATAGCGCGTTTCATGCGTGGCTGAACCAATATGCGGTACCGCCACCACATTCGGCAACGACAGCAGCGGTGAGTCTGACGGCAACGGCTCTTGTTCAAACACATCCAGGCCCGCGGCATGAATCTCCCCGCTTTGCAGTGCGGCGATCAGTGCGTTTTCATCCACCACCGGGCCACGCCCAGCGTTAATGAAAATGGCAGAAGACTTCATTTTGGCAAACTGTTCGGTACTGAACAGATGGTGGGTTTCGTCCGTTAACGGCAGAATCAGGCAAACAAAATCCGCTTCCTGCAGCAGCGTATCCAGGTCGCAGTAGCGCGCGTTGAAACGTTCTTCCGCTTCCTGATGGTGACGACGCGCGTTGTAGAGAATCGGCATGCTAAAGCCGAAATGCGCGCGTTGCGCCAGCGCCAGCCCAATGCGTCCCATGCCGACAATGCCCAGCGTCTTGTGGTGAACATCGGTACCAAACCAGTCGGCTCCGATGCTTTTTGTCCATTCGCCTGCCTTCACGCGCTCGGCGACTTCCACCACGCGGCGAGCGGTGCTTAACACCAGCGCCATTACCGTGTCTGCTACGGTTTCTGTCAGCACCGTTGGCGTGTGCATCAGCAGCACCTTACGTGCGTTAAGGGCATCGACATCGAAGTTGTCATAGCCTACGGAAATGGTGGAGGTCGCGCGCAGTTTCGGCATTTTCTCCAGCAGGGCGGTATTGACGGCTTCACTGGAGCCCAGCAGGCCTTCCGCGCTGGCAAAGGCTTCGGCGTGCTGTGCTACGGTTTCTGAACGCAGGTTAGGCACCTGAGTGACAGTAAAATGCTCTTCCAGGCGATGCAGTAAATCGTCAGGTAACGCTTTATAGAGAATAATGGACGGCTTCATGCGAATCTCCGTAAGTTAAAATTTAAGCGTGGCGTGCGCCAATAGGTAGCTGTTGATTATTAGCAGGCTTAACGATCAGAGTTAGCCATACTGAGACAAAAAGCGCTACCCCCATAAAAATGTATGAGGCGGACGGGCTGCCGGTGGTGCCATTGAGGTAGCCGACAAACCAGGAACCAAAGAATGAGCCTAATGCGCCCATGCTGTTGATTAATGCCATTGCTCCCCCGGCGACGTTGCGCGGCAACATTTCAGGAATGATGGCGAAGAAGGGGCCATAAGGGGCGTACATGGCCGCACCGGCGATAACCAGCAGTGTGTAAGAAATCCAGAAATGGTCTGCGCCAACGGCCCAGGAGCCAATAAAGGCGAAAGCGGCAATCAGCAGCAGTGGCCAGACAAACAGCTTACGGTTTTGCAGTTTATCGGAAGCCCATGAAACCAGGATCATCGCCGCCGTTGCGGCCAGATACGGAACGGACGAAAGCCAGCCGACCTCTACCATACCCAGGTTGGCACCGCCGCTGCGGATAATTGACGGCAACCACAGAACAAAACCGTAGACGCCAATACTCCAGGCAAAGTACTGCATGCACAGCAGAATAACGTTACGTGAACGGAACGCTTCGCCGTAGTTACGCACGGCTTTGATACCCTGCTGTTCTTTTTCTAACTGGGCCTGCAGCGCGGCTTTTTCGGATTCTGACAACCAGCCTACCTGCGACGGTTTATCTTTTACCAGTACCCACCAGCAGAACGCCCAGATGATGGCCGGAAAACCTTCAATGATGAACATTTCACGCCAGCCCAGCGCCTGAATCAGGTATCCGGACACGACGGACATCCATAGGACGGTGACGGGGTTACCGAGGATCAGGAAGGTATTAGCACGCGAACGCTCGGACTTCGTAAACCAGTTACTGATATAAATCAGCATTGCGGGCATGACCGCGGCTTCAACGACGCCAAGAATAAATCGGATGGCGGCAAGCATTGGAATGTTGCTGACCATCCCGGTCAGTGACGCGCAGGCGCCCCACAGAATCAGGCAGATAAAAATCAGTTTACGTACGCTGCGGCGTTCGGCGTAAATTGCGCCTGGGATCTGGAAGAAGAAATAGCCAAGAAAAAACAGAGCCCCCAGCAGGGAAGAGATCCCTTTGGTAATACCGAGATCCTCGTTGATGCCGGCTGCGGAAGCGAAGCTGAAGTTCGCGCGATCAAGGTACGCCAGGCTGTACGTGATAAACACGATTGGCATGATGTACCACCAGCGTTTTGCTGCATTGGTTGAGCTATTCATAGACTGCCCTCTGGTTATGCTGATACGCCGCCTCTGAATGTAGGGTACAGAGACAGAGTTGGCCGGGAATTTATTCCCCTAATTGTTCACGTGTGGGTAATCCTTCGCTGTCGCCCTGGACCTGAATGGCCAGAGCGCCAATTTTATTGCCCCGGGTCACCGCCTGATGCAGCGAGCGCCCTTCCAGCAGGGCGCTGATAACGCCGACGGCAAAGCCATCACCCGCACCGACGGTATCGACCACATTGTCGACTTTCACCGGTGCGACGCAGCCTTGCTCGCCGCTCGCTGCTTTGTACCAGGCCCCATCAGCCCCGGTTTTGATAATCACGGCCTTCACGCCATGGCGCAGATAAAAGTCGGCAATGGCTTCTGGTGTCTGCTGACCGGTTAAAATCATGCCCTCTTTTAATCCAGGCAAAACCCAGTCGGCCTGGAATGCCAGTCGGTTGAGTTTTTCCACCATCTCGGCTTCGCTTTTCCACAGCACCGGGCGCAAATTCGGGTCGAACGAGATGGTCTTCCCTTGGGCCTTCATGGTACGGGCGGTATGCGCCAGTAGTTCATATGAACTGGCAGAAAGCGCTGCCGCTACGCCGCTCAGGTGCAGGTGGCGCGCGCTGGCGAAGTAGGCTTCGTGATAATCCTCAATGCTGAGGTGGCTGGCAGCGGAACCTTTGCGGAAGTATTCCACAATGGGATCGGTTCCATTTTCGACTTTAGATTTAAGTTGAAAGCCGGTAGCGTAACGCCCGTCCTGGGTGACTCCCTGCGCATCAATCCCTTCTTTTTCCAGCGACTTAACGATAAAACGGCCAAAACTGTCGTTGCCTACACGGCTTACCCAACCGACCTTCAGGCCCAGCCGGGCAAGACCGGTCGCTACATTGAGTTCAGCGCCAGCAACGCGCTTGATAAACTGCTCCACATCCGCCAGTTCGCCGGTTTGCGTGGCGACAAACATCGCCATCGCTTCACCAATAGTGACCACATCCAGTGAATTTTTCATGTGTTACTCCTTGCGTAACAGAGCGACGTAGTGACGGGTAACCGCCGCCAAATCCTGCCCTTCCAGGGGAAACTCAATGCCGCGTGGAACATCTGCGGGCAACGTGTCCAACAGCGCCAGCCAGCGTGGTTCCGCGTGATCAGGCGGCACGGCACGGTAACTGTCGCGATGTGATGTGGCGGCTTTCACATGGATGTATCCAACGCTTGAGCCCAACTGCTGTGCAGCCTCTTCCGGAACGTCGCCTACCCACAGCCAGTTACCCATATCGAAGGTCAGAGAAATGGGCAGATTGAATGCCTGGCAGGCATCATTAAAGCGCTTCATTGGTTGCAGGCGTCCACAGGAAGTTTGATCGTTTTCGACAACCAGCTCCATCCCGCTATTGTCCAGCCATTCGCGCAATACGTCGAACTGTCCGTCATGGGCAAAATGGCCGAGGGAAACTTTTAACCACAGTGCTTGTAGGGCTTGCGCTTCCTGGAGTAGTTCCGGAAGGCGTGGATTAAGATTCCCGTCTTCGGTGAACAGCGGTTCGGGAGCGGAGTAGCACGCCAGCAGACCGAAAATTTCAATAGCAGAGGCCATGGTTGGCAGTGTTTTTAGCTCGGCGTCGGTCAGCATCTCGCGACGGATTTCAACCCCGTCAGCACCGGCTTCGGCAATGATGGGCAGCAGGGCTGTTTGCCCACCTGCGGCGCGTACCTGGTCGTAGCCGTAAGCGGCAGTGACCACCATAATTTTTCTTTTCATGGAAACTCCAAAACTAGCGTTCTTGCTATAACGCTAGATGGAACCGGTTCCAAAGAAAAGGCTGTGATGTTGAATTTATGATCACCATCACGAAGGAAATTTAGCGGGCGGTAGAGCCGCGAACGATCAATTCGCCGGAGAAGACCTGTTCCTGAATGGCAGCAGAGCCGCCATCGATCCTGCGTACAACCTGCTCAACGGCGGTATAGCCAATCTGCCAGGTAGGTTGTTTCAACGTGGTAATACCAACGCCCGCCAGTTCGGCCCATTCCAGTTCGTCAAAACCGAGCAGGCCGATATCGCTGCCCCAGTTAAGGCCAATGCGTTTCAGGGCGCGGGCAACCTGCAGTGTGAGAGCGCCATTAGCTGAGATAACGGCTTTGCGCATTCCCCGGTGCTGCTGGTGGAACTGGCGCAGGGTGTCATCGAGTTGCGTATTGTCCGTGAGCGGGACTTCGGCATTTTGCGCGATAACGCCGGGGTACTGTGCGAGGGTGGCGCGAAAAGCGCTCAGGCGCTCGCGGCGGGTATTCACCATGCCGAGTGGTTCGCTGAGGAACAGGATGGCTTCAAAACCTTGTTCGACCAGATGTTCCGTGGCAACCGTTGCCGCCTGGGTGTTATCCAGCCCGACCATATCACAGGCGAAATCGGGAATTTTACGGTCAATCAGCACCATCGGCAGCGCAGACTGTTGCAGGCGGTTCAGCCCCTCTTCGCGCATCCCGACGGCGTTGACCACAATCCCTTCGACCTGGTAGCTGCGCAGCAGGTCGAGATAATGCAGTTCCTGATCCACTTCGTTGTTGGTGTTGCACACCAGTGGAGTAAAGCCTTTATCGCGACAGGCGGCTTCAATGCCGCTTAACACGTTGACGGAGTAGGGATTGGTAATATCGGCGATGATCAGGCCAATCAGGCGGGTACGACCGTGTTTCAGGCCTCTGGCCATCAGGCTTGGACGGTAGTCGAGATCGGCAATGGCTTGTTCAATGCGGGCCAGTAGCGCGTCGGAAAGCAGGTGCTTTTCACCGTTGAGGTAGCGTGAAATGCTGGTCTTGCCGGTTTTTGCGGCTTTCGCCACATCGCTGATGGTTGCCCGTGTTGATTTGCTCATCGCTGATTTCCCTGAATTTCGTGTGAATACCTTAGCGGGAAAATCTGACGAAGCAAGTAATTTGCCCGGTGGCGCTGCGCTTACCGGGCCTACATGTCGAACGTAGGCCGGGTAAGGCGAAGCTGCCACCCGGCTCAACGATTACTGCACAGGACTCAACGTAATCTCTACGCGACGGTTCTGCGCTTTACCTTCCGCCGTGCTATTGCTGGCGATCGGATTAGACGGACCCATGCCCTGAGTGCGGATACGATTAGCGGCAACCCCTTGCGTGATCAAGGCGCTGGCCACGGAGTCCGCGCGTTGTTGAGACAGACGCATATTCAGATCCTGGCTGCCGGTGCTGTCGGTGAAGCCCAGCACGTTGACGGCGGTTTTATTGTACTCTTTCAGTACCATTGCCACGCCGGTCAGCGTGTTTGCGCCTGCCGGTTTCAGGTTGGCGCTGCTGCTGTCGAAGGTGACATTGTTTGGCATGTTCAGAATGATGTTATCGCCACTACGCGTCACGCTGACGCCCGTTCCCTGCATTTTGTCGCGCAGTTTGGCTTCCTGCACGTCCATGTAATAACCGACACCGCCGCCAACGGCCGCACCCGCCGCTGCGCCAATCAGTGCGCCTTTACCGCGATCTTTCTTCGAAGAAGAGAGTGCGCCAATGCCCGCGCCGACCAGAGAGCCAATACCCGCGCCAATGCCGGATTTACCTGCTTCGCGTTCGCCGGTGTAAGGGTTTGTTGTGCAGCCAGAAACCGCCAGGGCGCCGCTCACGATGGCAGCAATAACAAAAACACGTTTCTTCATCTTAATTCCTTAATGACTTTTTCTTCTTTGCCACAGCGACCGTGGCGGTTGATTATGACGTGTGAACATGAAGAAAATTCCAGGGAAGACTCTGAAATTTGTAAGTAACATTGAACGGCATAATAAATAAGCCGTCACATCGCATTCAGGAGCGCCATCTTGGCTAATTCACCCGCACATTACCCGGTGTTAACCGCTGCCCACTGGGGACCAATTCTCGTCGACACCGATGGTGAGACGGTTTTCTCCTCGCGTGGCGCGCTGCCCACTTCCCATCCCAACTCCTTGCAAACCGTGGTGCGCGACCAGGTTCACAGTAAAACGCGGGTACGTTTTCCCATGGTGCGTAAAGGATTCCTTGCCTCGCCGGAGAATCCGCAAGGCGTGCGTGGGCAGGATGAATTTGTTCGCGTTAGTTGGGACGACGCGCTGAATCTTATCCATACGCAGCATAAACGCATCCGTGACAGCTACGGCCCGGCCTCGATTTTTGCCGGTTCCTACGGCTGGCGATCTAATGGCGTGTTACACAAAGCGGCAACCCTGCTACAGCGTTATATGGCGCTGGCGGGGGGGTATACCGGACACCTGGGGGATTATTCTACGGGGGCTGCACAGGCCATTATGCCGTATGTGGTGGGGGGCAACGAAGTTTACCAGCAGCAGACCAGTTGGCCGATGGTGCTGGAGCATAGCGATGTGGTGGTGCTGTGGAGCGCTAATCCACTGAATACACTGAAAATTGCCTGGAATGCTTCTGACGAACAGGGTATTGCTTACTTTGAAGCGCTGCGCGATAGCGGTAAGCGATTGATCTGCATCGATCCAATGCGATCGGAAAGTGTGGCGTTCTTTGGCGACAAAATGGAATGGATCGCCCCGCATATGGGAACCGATGTAGCGTTGATGCTGGGTATCGCGCATACGCTGGTGGAAAACGACTGGCACGACGAGGATTTTCTCGCCCGTTGTACAACCGGATATGATTCGTTCGCCGACTACCTACTGGGTGAATCCGATGGGATAGCGAAAACGGCAGAATGGGCTGCTGAAATTTGTGGTATTCCGGCAGCGAAAATACGCGAACTTGCGGCAATATTTCACCAAAATACCACCATGCTGATGGCCGGCTGGGGGATGCAGCGTCAGCAGTATGGCGAGCAAAAACACTGGATGATCGTCACGCTGGCCGCCATGCTCGGTCAAATTGGCACGCCCGGCGGTGGCTTTGGGCTGTCGTACCATTTTGCCAACGGCGGGAACCCGACACGTCGTGCAGCGGTACTGGCTTCGATGCAAGGGAGCCTCAAAGGCGGTACCGACGCGGTGGATAAAATCCCGGTGGCGCGTATCGTTGAGGCGCTGGAAAACCCCGGCGGTTTCTATCAGCATAACGGTATGGATCGGCATTTCCCGGACATCCGCATGCTGTGGTGGGCGGGCGGCGCCAACTTCACCCATCACCAGGATACCAATCGTTTGATTCGCGCCTGGCAGAAGCCAGAGTTGGTGGTTATCTCTGAGTGTTTCTGGACCGCTGCGGCGAAGCATGCCGATATCGTGTTACCTGCGACAACCTCTTTTGAACGTAACGATTTGACCATGACCGGCGATTACAGCAATCAGCACCTGGTGCCGATGAAGCAGGTCGTGCCGCCACAGGCTGAAGCACGCAACGATTTTGATGTTTTTGCCGAGCTTAGCGAGCGCTGGGAACTGGGCGGTTACGAGCGATTCACCGAAGGTAAAAGCGAACTGGCGTGGCTGGAAACTTTTTACGACATTGCCGCGCAGCGTGGTGCCAGCCAGCAGGTTACACTGCCGCCATTCGCTGAGTTCTGGCAAAAGAATGCACTGATCGAAATGCCGGAAAACGCCGCCAATGCGCAGTTCATCCGTTTTGCTGATTTTCGCCGTGATCCACAGGCGCATCCGCTGAAAACGGACAGTGGAAAAATTGAAATCTATTCTGCAAAAATTGCAGGTTACGGCTATGCGGATTGTGCAGGACACCCGATGTGGCTGGAGCCGGATGAGTGGTTCGGCAATGCCGAACCCGACCAACTGCAGGTGCTCTCCGCCCATCCGGCTCACCGTTTGCACAGCCAGCTCAACTACAGTGCGTTACGCGAACAGTATGCGGTGGCGGATCGGGAGCCGGTAACAATTCATCCGCAGGATGCGCAAGCGCGGGGGATTGCCGATGGCGATACGGTCAGAGTGTGGAACCACCGCGGGCATATCCTGGCGGGTGCTGTCGTGACGACAGGGATCAAACCTGGCGTGATTTGTATTCATGAGGGGGCTTGGCCTGATTTGGACCCGGCCGCCGACGGGATTTGTAAAAATGGTGCTGTCAACGTGCTGACCAAAGATCTCCCCAGCTCGAAGCTGGGGAACGGCTGTGCGGGCAATACTGCGCTGGCGTGGCTGGAGAAGTACAGTGGGCCCACGCTGACACTTACCGCGTTTGATCCGCCTGCCAGCCCATAATCCAGGTTGGATGGTGAGTCTCTTCCTGCCATGCGCTGTCTTCAATGCGAAAGCCCAGTGCGTGGTAGAAGTTTACCGCTGATTGGTTCTTCTGGTAGACCTCCAGGCTGAGCAACGAAAAGCGCTGCTGCACATGTTGCACCAGTGCTTTACCGATACCGCTTCTGATGGCGGCAGGCGCGACAAACAGCGCGCCTAAAAAGCGCTCTTCCATCACGCTGGCAAAACCTTTGAGCACACCGTTTTCTTCCCACACCCAGGTTTGCGCAGCGGGCAGGTAGACATCACGTACGATAGGCTCACTCTCGCGCCAGTAGCGTTCTTCGATAAAAGGATGGGCAAAAATGGTGCTTTCCATCCACAGTGCCAGAATTGGTGCCAGATCGTCAGCGTTGGATTCACGAATCATGTTGTTCTCCTGGGTAACAGATGCAGCCGGTGACATGGTCGTTGACCAGACCGCATGCCTGCATAAAGGAGTAACAGATAGTGGTGCCAACAAACTTAAATCCACGTTTTTTTAACGCTTTAGAAAGTGCGTCAGAGGCGGGCGTTGAAGTAGGGATATCGCTCAGACTGGCGGCACGGGTTAACTGCGGTTGGTTATCGACGAATGACCAGACGAACTCGCTAAACGGCTCACCGTTTTGCTCCATTGCCAGCCAGGCGCGGGCGTTGCCGATAATGGCCTGAATCTTTCCCCGATGGCGGATAATACCGGCATCCAGTACCAGCCTTTCTACATCCTCTTCGGTCATCGCCGCAACGGTGGCAGGATCGAAGTGGTGAAATGCCTGGCGATAGTTTTCCCGTTTTTTCAGCACCGTTATCCACGACAGCCCAGCCTGCTGGCCTTCAAGGCAGATCATTTCGAACAGCTTTTTACCATCGGTTTCCGGGACGCCCCATTCCTTGTCATGATAGGCAATGTATAGTGGATCCTGACTGACCCAGCCGCAACGTTGCATACTCTTCCTCGCTGTTTTTACTGGCGTAAAAATTTCATTCGGCCCGCCTTGACGCGCCCGCTAAAAAGACAATATTTAATACAGGGCCTCATGTGCCCGATATCCTTTAAACAATGACAATAATATCGCCGTATTCGGCTCTTTTCTGGAGTCGCGTTGATGATTATAAGAAACAGTAGTGGTCGTCAGAGGTTAACTCTGGCGAACGTCATCGTCTGTGCGCTGTTTGCCAATACGGCATATGGCTGGCAACAAGAATATATCGTTGATGCGCTGTCCGGTCATACGTCGGAACGCTATACATGGGACAGCGATCACCAACCACGTTATAACGACATTCTGGAAGAGCGCATTCGCTCCACCCAGAACGTGGCGGGGCCGGTGGTGAATCTGGCGGACCAAACGGCTCTGGATGCGACCAGCGGTATGAGCGTGGGCTGGAATTTTCCCCTTTCCCGTAAGGTGACGACGGGACCCGTCGCAGCCCTGCATTATGATGGTTCAGCCACCTCTACCTACAACGAATTTGGCGACAGTGTGACTTCGCTAACGCTGACCGATCCGATGTGGCATGCCAGCGTCAGTACCCTGGGCTGGCGGGTCGACTCGCAGTTTGGCGATGTACGGTCATGGGCGCAAATCAGCTATAACCAGCAGTTTGGCGAGAATATCTGGAAGGCGCAATCGGGTCTCAATCGTATGGCGGCGGCGAGTCAGGATGGTAACTGGGTCGATGTCACTGTCGGTGCAGATATGCTGCTGAATCAGCATATGGCTGCCTATGCGGCACTTTCTCAGGCAGAAAATAGTACGAATAACAGCGATTATCTGTACACCATGGGAGTGAGCGCTAAATTTTAACGAAAGAAAGCCGGGATAAAACATCTCTGTTACATATCGGGATCAATAATCACACGCATTCCAGCGATAGCGTGCACTAACTCCGGCAATAAAATTCAGTAACCCGACTTTTTGTCTCGTCATTCATTCCGCAATCCAGGCATTTCATTCCGTCCTGATGGCATTTCATGCCGTTTTCTCCTGGTCATAAAAGCACTTCGGTATGGTTGTCGGCAGAGAATTTCCCATTTTGTTTATGCAGGAAGACTGCCATGAAAACTTCTGATTATCAGCGTACCCGGTGGCTGACACTGATCGGCACCATCATTACCCAATTTGCATTAGGTTCTGTTTATACCTGGAGCCTGTTTAACGGTGCGCTCTCTTCTAAGCTTGATGCGCCGGTGAGTCAGGTTGCATTTTCCTTTGGTTTGCTGAGTCTGGGTCTGGCGATCTCTTCTTCCGTCGCCGGGAAGCTTCAGGAACGTTTCGGTGTGAAACGCGTCACCATGGCATCGGGTATCTTACTGGGTGTGGGCTTCTTCTTAACCGCGCATTCTGACAGCCTGATTATGCTGTGGCTGAGTGCCGGTGTGTTGGTTGGTCTGGCGGATGGCGCAGGCTACCTGTTAACCCTGTCCAACTGTGTAAAATGGTTCCCTGAGCGTAAAGGGCTGATTTCCGCCTTTGCGATCGGTTCTTACGGCCTGGGTAGCCTTGGTTTTAAATTTATCGACAGCCAACTGCTGAGCACTGTGGGTCTGGAAAAGACCTTTATGATTTGGGGCGCGATCGTACTGGTGATGATTGTCTTTGGCTCCACGCTGATGAAAGATGCGCCAAACCAGGAAGTTAAAGCCGTAAATGGCGTGGTAGAGAATGACTACACGCTGGCACAATCCATGCGTAAACCACAGTACTGGATGCTGGCAGTGATGTTCCTGACGGCGTGCATGAGCGGGCTTTACGTGATTGGTGTCGCGAAAGATATCGCCCAAAGCCTGGCAAAAATGGATGTGGCAACAGCGGCGAATGCGGTAACCGTTATTTCTATCGCGAACCTGTCAGGCCGTCTGGTTCTGGGTATTCTGTCCGACAAAATTTCCCGTATTCGCGTTATCACCATTGGTCAGGTTGTTTCGCTGGTGGGCATGGCGGCGCTGCTTTTTGCCCCGCTGAATGAAGTGACATTCTTCGCAGCCATTGCCTGTGTTGCCTTCAACTTCGGTGGCACCATTACGGTCTTCCCGTCACTGGTGAGTGAGTTCTTCGGCCTGAATAACCTGGCGAAAAACTACGGTGTTATCTATCTTGGCTTTGGTATCGGCAGTATTTGTGGTTCGATTATCGCTTCACTGTTTGGTGGGTTCTATGTCACCTTCTGCGTTATCTTTGCGCTGTTAATCATCTCGCTGGCGCTTTCTACCACCATTCGCCAGCCGCAACGTAGCGTATTTACTGAGGCTCACGCCTGAATCTATTAGCGGTCTGATTAATACCCGGCGCATATATTTACAAAAATATATGCGCCGTTTGCATTCACCATAAGCACTTTTCTCCCCTCCTGTGGTCTACTTAGCCGCGCCCGTAGACATTTCATCTCTGCTGTTGTCGCATTTTCCCCTGTTTGGTCGATTGACCACTTCACAGGGTGTTTTTATCCCGATTCCCAGGGTTTTTTTGCATGAGATACATTAAATCGATGACGCAGCAAAAGCTTAGCTTCTTGCTTGCGATCTATATCGGTCTGTTTATGAACTGCGCAGTTTTTTATCGCCGCTTCGGCAGCTATGTGCAGGAATTTACCGCGTTGAAAGGAATCTCTGCGGTTGTTGAATTGGCCGGCACCGTGCTGGTTACCTTCTTTTTACTTCGTCTTCTGTCTCTGTTTGGTCGGCGGGCCTGGCGCGTACTGGCTACCTTGGTGGTGCTGTGTTCCGCTGGTGCCAGCTATTACATGACCTTCCTGAATGTGGTCATTGGCTACGGCATTATTGCCTCGGTCATGACAACCGATATTGATTTATCAAAGGAAGTTGTGGGCTGGCATTTTATCGTGTGGCTGGTGTCGGTCAGCATTTTGCCGCTGCTGCTTATCTGGAGTAACCGTTGCCGCTATACCCTGCTAAAACAAATACGTACGCCAGGTATGAGATGGCGTAGTGTGGCCGTTGTTCTGCTGGCTGGCTTGATGGTGTGGGCGCCGATTCGTTTACTTGGAATACAGCAAAAATCAGTTGAACGGGAAACGGGTATTGATTTGCCCAGCTACGGTGGCGTAGTGGCAAATTCATATTTGCCTTCAAACTGGCTGTCCGCGCTGGGTCTGTATGCCTGGGCGCAGGTGGATGAATCTTCAGATAACAATTCGTTGATGAATCCGGCGAAGAAATTTACCTACGTTGCCCCCAAGAATATTGATGATACCTACGTCGTGTTTATTATCGGCGAAACGACCCGCTGGGATCATATGGGCATTTTTGGCTACGAGAGAAATACTACGCCAAGGCTGGCTCAGGAAAAAAACCTGGCCGCGTTCCGCGGATATTCGTGTGATACGGCAACCAAACTTTCGCTACGCTGCATGTTTGTTCGTGAAGGTGGGGCGAGCGATAACCCGCAGCGTACGCTGAAAGAACAAAACGTCTTTTCCGTACTCAGCCAGCTAGGTTTTAATACCGATCTCTACGCGATGCAAAGTGAGATGTGGTTTTACAGCAACACGATGGCGGAGAACATTGCCTATCGTGAGCAGATTGGCGCTGAGCCGCGTAACCGTGGCAAAACGGTTGACGATATGCTGCTGATCTCTGAGATGCAGCAATCAATCAAACCGGACGATAATGGTAAACACCTGATTATCCTGCATACCAAAGGTTCGCACTTTAACTACACGCAGCGCTATACCCGTGAGTACGCCCAGTGGAAGCCGGAGTGTGTCAATGTTGATAGCGGTTGTTCGAAAGCGCAGATGATTAACTCATTTGATAACTCGGTAACCTATGTTGACCACTTTATCACCAAAGTGTTTGACCAGCTGCGCGATAAGAAAGCGATTGTGTTCTATGCTGCCGATCACGGTGAATCGATCAACGAGCGTGAGCATCTGCACGGTACGCCACGTAAAATGGCACCGCCAGAGCAGTTCCGCGTTCCTATGATGGTGTGGATGTCTGATAAGTATCTGGAAGACCCCGATCATGCAAAAGCCTTCGCCCACCTTAAGCAGGAGGCTGATATGAAGATTCCGCGTCGCCATGTTGAACTGTACGACACCATTCTCGGTTGCCTTGGATATACCTCGCCAAACGGCGGTATAAATGAGAATAACAACTGGTGTCATGTCCCGGACGACAAGAAGATTGTAACCCAGTAATGGGCTGCTGACTTTCTCGCCGATCGAATGGCATTTTGATACTAAGGGATTGACGGGCGCGCAGCTGAGCAGTAAGATGCGCCCCGCATTCGGTGATTGGCGCAGCCTGGTAGCGCACTTCGTTCGGGACGAAGGGGTCGGAGGTTCGAATCCTCTATCACCGACCAAATTAGAAAAGCCCGCTCTTTGAGCGGGCTTTTTGCTTTCCGGGATCCACGAGGATGAGAACCTCCGGGGGCAAGAGGTTCGACTCGAGCGTAGCGAGAGAACGTTGCGTCAGCAACGGCCCGTAGGGCGAGCCACGTAGTGGCGAGTAATCCTCTATCACCGACCAAATTAGAAAAGCCCGCTCTTTGAGCGGGCTTTTTGCTTTCCGGAATCCACGAGGATGAGAACCTCCGGGGGTAAGAGGTTCGACTCGAGCGTAGCGAGAGAACGTTGCGCCAGCAACGGCCCGTAGGGCGAGCCACGTAGTGGCGAGTAATCCTCTATCATCGACCAAATTCAAAACCCTGCTCAGCGAGCAGGTTTTTTTTGCTTTGTAGGCCTGATAAGCGCAGGCCATCAGGCAAAACATTGCAGCATTTTGACATCGCCGGATGGCGGCGCAGACGCCTTATCCGGCCTACAGGCTCAGTTTCATCCCGGCGTGTATGGTGTTATTCCAACCCCACCTTTGACCTTCATTTCATCTGCAAAAATTGTGCACCACTTCCCACTGACTGTTAACGATTCTGTGACATATTCCATTGCCTTTTTTTATATTTGCTTGAATCTTTTTTTGCGTTACTTATGGCTGAACCCAGCATTTTCCGCTGTGCGTTTTAACGTTCATGGTATTAATCGCTCAGATATGCAGCATGTGTTGAGAAAATTTTCATAATTTGCATAAATGTTAATCACCAAATGTTTCTGAATATGAAGATATTTATTCTGGCATAGTGCGCGTAGCACAAATTTCCCTGCTGAAAATACCCGCCTGCACTTTTTTTAATCTTTGTTTGCCAATTCTCACCGTTGGTGTAAATCGCGGTTACCTGTATTGACGTTTTCACATTCTGTTGACAGATTGTAGGGCATGAGGGGCATTTCATGGAGAATCCGCGCTGCAACTCAGTCGCTTATGTGAACGGAATCCCCATCCTCTTAACGCCGACCCGGCCGGGTAAAAAACAAAAAAGGCCAGGCGGTGCAAACCCACTGCAAAGGGTAAAACAACAAACATCACATTTGGAGCAGAAGAATGAGTATTTCCTTGAAGAAGTCAGGGATGCTGAAGCTTGGTCTGAGCCTGGTGGCTATGACCGTCGCAGCAAGCGTACAGGCTAAAACTCTGGTTTATTGTTCAGAAGGATCTCCTGAAGGCTTTAACCCGCAGCTTTTCACCTCTGGTACCACCTATGATGCCAGCTCCGTGCCGATCTATAACCGCCTGGTCGAGTTCAAAACCGGCACAACTGAAGTGATCCCGGGACTTGCTGAGAAGTGGGAAATCAGCGAAGACGGTAAAACCTATACCTTCCACCTTCGCCCTGGCGTGAAGTGGCAGGACAACAAAGATTTCAAACCGACGCGCGATTTCAACGCCGATGACGTGGTGTTCTCTTTCGATCGTCAGAAAAATGCCCAGAACCCGTACCACAAAGTTTCTGGCGGCAGCTATGAATACTTCGAAGGGATGGGCCTGCCGGATCTGATCTCCGAAGTGAAAAAGGTGGATGATAAAACCGTTCAGTTCGTGCTGACTCGCCCGGAAGCACCGTTCCTGGCTGACCTGGCGATGGACTTCGCTTCTATTCTTTCCAAAGAATATGCGGACAACATGCTGAAAGCCGGTTCCCCGGAGAAAGTGGATCTGAACCCAATCGGTACCGGTCCGTTCCAGCTGCAGCAGTACCAGAAAGACTCCCGTATTCTGTATAAAGCATTCGAAGGTTACTGGGGCACTAAGCCGCAGATCGACCGTCTGGTCTTCTCCATTACGCCTGACGCTTCCGTGCGTTATGCCAAGTTGCAGAAGAACGAGTGCCAGGTGATGCCGTACCCGAACCCGGCAGACATCGCGCGCATGAAGCAGGATAAAAACATCAATCTGATGGAGCAGGCCGGTCTGAACGTTGGCTACCTCTCTTTCAACACCGAGAAGAAACCGTTTGATGACGTGAAAGTCCGTCAGGCGCTGACCTACGCGGTCAACAAAGACGCGATCATTAAAGCGGTTTATCAGGGAGCTGGCGTTGCCGCGAAAAACCTGATCCCACCGACCATGTGGGGCTATAACGACGACATTAAAGATTACACCTACGATCCTGAGAAAGCCAAAGCACTGCTGAAGGAAGCCGGTCAGGACAAAGGCTTTACCGTTGAGCTGTGGGCTATGCCGGTACAGCGTCCATATAACCCGAACGCCCGTCGTATGGCGGAAATGGTTCAGGCTGACTGGGCGAAAATTGGCGTTCAGGCCAAGATTGTGACCTACGAGTGGGGCGAGTATCTGAAACGCGCCAAAGCGGGTGAGCATCAGGCGGTGATGATGGGTTGGACCGGTGACAACGGGGATCCGGACAACTTCTTCGCCACCCTGTTCAGCTGTGCGGCAGCGAAAGACGGTTCTAACTACTCTCGCTGGTGCTACAAACCGTTTGAAGACCTGATCCAACCGGCGCGTGCGACCGACGATCACAACAAACGTATTGAACTGTACAAGCAAGCTCAGGTTGTTATGCACGACCAGGCTCCGGCTCTGATTGTTGCTCACTCCACCGTGTACGAACCAGTGCGTAAAGAAGTGAAAGGCTATGTGGTTGATCCATTAGGCAAACACCACTTCGAAAACGTCTCTGTCGAATAATTAAAAGCAATCAAGGAAGCGCTGCGCCCCGGTATTGTGTAGGCCGGATAAGCGCAGCGCCATCCGGCGTAATGCTTTACCCACGATGCAGTTTGCGTGGGATAAGATTTGTGAGCAATACAGACTCACGGTTCCAGGCCGTGCGTCATTAGAGAGAATCCGGGTTATGTTGCAGTTCATTCTCCGACGTTTGGGACTCGTCATCCCCACGTTTATCGGTATCACTCTTCTCACCTTTGCCTTCGTCCATATGATCCCCGGCGATCCGGTTATGATCATGGCGGGTGAACGTGGGATCTCCCCTGAGCGTCATGCTCAACTGTTGGCTGAACTCGGTCTGGATAAGCCGATGTGGCAGCAGTACCTCCACTATATCTGGGGGGTTATGCATGGTGATTTAGGTATCTCGCTGAAAAGCCGCTTACCGGTGTGGGAAGAGTTCGTGCCTCGCTTCAAAGCGACGCTGGAACTCGGCGTCTGCGCGATGATTTTCGCCGTCGCAGTAGGTATCCCGGTGGGTGTTCTTGCTGCCGTTAAGCGCGGCTCCATTTTCGATCATACCGCCGTTGGCCTGGCGCTGACCGGTTACTCCATGCCGATCTTCTGGTGGGGCATGATGCTGATCATGCTGGTTTCCGTGCAGTGGAACCTGACGCCAGTTTCTGGGCGGGTGAGCGACATGGTATTCCTTGATGATTCCAATCCGCTGACCGGTTTTATGCTGATCGACACCGCCATCTGGGGTGAAGAGGGCAACTTCATCGATGCGCTGGCGCATATGGTTCTGCCGGCAATGGTGCTGGGCACTATACCTCTGGCGGTCATTGTGCGTATGACCCGTTCATCGATGCTGGAAGTGTTGGGTGAGGATTACATCCGCACCGCGCGCGCTAAAGGTTTGACCCGCATGCGCGTCATCATCATTCATGCTCTGCGTAACGCGATGCTGCCGGTTGTCACCGTTATCGGCCTGCAGGTCGGCACGCTGCTGGCAGGGGCGATCCTGACCGAGACTATCTTCTCGTGGCCGGGTCTGGGACGCTGGCTGATAGATGCGCTGCAACGCCGTGATTATCCGGTAGTGCAGGGTGGGGTACTGCTGGTCGCGACGATGATTATCCTCGTCAACCTGCTGGTAGACCTGCTGTACGGCGTGGTGAACCCGCGTATTCGGCATAAGAAGTAAGGGGCCATCATGTCACAGGTTACTGAAAATAAAGTTATTGCTGCACCGGTGCCCATGACCCCGCTGCAGGAGTTCTGGCACTATTTTAAACGCAACAAAGGCGCGGTCGTTGGGCTGGTGTACGTGGTGGTGATGATCCTGATTGCGGTCTTTGCCAACGTTCTCGCGCCGTACAACCCGGCAGACCAGTTCCGCGATACGCTGCTGGCTCCGCCGGCATGGCAGGAAGGCGGTTCCATGGCGCACCTGCTTGGTACTGATGATGTGGGCCGCGATGTGCTGTCCCGCCTGATGTACGGGGCGCGTCTGTCGCTGTTGGTTGGCTGTCTGGTGGTGGTGCTTTCCCTGCTGATGGGCGTGGTTCTCGGGCTTATCGCCGGTTACTTTGGCGGGATTGTCGATAACGTCATCATGCGCGTGGTTGATATCATGCTGGCGCTGCCGAGCCTGTTACTGGCGCTGGTGCTGGTGGCGGTATTTGGTCCCTCGATTGGCAACGCCGCGCTGGCGCTGACGTTCGTGGCATTGCCGCACTATGTGCGTCTGACGCGTGCCGCCGTACTGGTGGAGGTGAACCGCGACTATGTCACCGCATCCCGCGTGGCCGGAGCCGGTGCGATGCGCCAGATGTTCGTCAATATTCTGCCTAACTGTCTTGCGCCGCTGATTGTTCAGGCGTCGCTTGGCTTCTCTAACGCCATTCTCGATATGGCTGCCCTCGGCTTTCTGGGGATGGGCGCACAGCCGCCGACGCCAGAGTGGGGCACCATGCTCTCTGACGTGCTGCAGTTCGCTCAAAGCGCCTGGTGGGTCGTGACCTTCCCGGGGCTGGCGATCCTGTTGACGGTGCTGGCATTTAACCTGATGGGTGACGGTCTGCGTGACGCGCTCGATCCCAAACTGAAGCAGTAAGAGGTTCGAGATGGCGTTATTAAATGTAGATAAATTATCGGTGCACTTCGGCGACGTAGGTTCCGAATTCCGCGCCGTGGACCGCATTAGCTACAGTGTGAACCAGGGTGAAGTGGTTGGCATTGTTGGGGAATCTGGTTCTGGTAAGTCCGTCAGCTCGCTGGCGATTATGGGGTTGATTGACTACCCAGGCCGCGTTATGGCCGAAAATCTGGAGTTTAATGGTCGCGACCTGAAGCGCATCTCTGAGAAAGAGCGTCGCCAACTGGTGGGTGCGGAAGTGGCAATGATCTTCCAGGACCCGATGACCAGCCTTAACCCCTGCTACACCGTCGGCTACCAGATTATGGAAGCCATCAAGGTGCACCAGGGCGGCAATAAAAAAACGCGTATTCAGCGGGCGATTGACCTGCTGACGCTGGTGGGGATCCCCGATCCGGCCTCGCGCCTGGATGTCTATCCGCACCAGTTGTCCGGTGGGATGAGCCAGCGCGTGATGATCGCGATGGCGATTGCCTGTCGTCCGAAGCTGCTGATTGCCGATGAACCGACAACGGCGCTGGATGTGACCATTCAGGCGCAGATCATCGAGCTACTGCTGGAATTGCAGCAAAAAGAGAACATGGCGCTGGTCTTGATTACCCACGATCTGGCGCTGGTGGCCGAAGCCGCGCACAAAATCATCGTGATGTACGCCGGGCAGGTCGTGGAAACCGGGGCCGCACAGGATATCTTCCGCGCGCCGCGTCATCCGTATACCCAGGCATTGCTACGTGCGTTGCCGGAGTTTGCACAGGATAAAGCGCGCCTGGCCTCACTGCCGGGCGTGGTGCCAGGGAAATATGACCGCCCGAACGGTTGTCTGTTGAACCCGCGCTGCCCCTATGCGACCGACAAATGCCGCGCTGAAGAACCTGAACTGAACCTGCTGGAAGGCGGTCGTCAGTCGAAATGCCACTACCCACTTGATGATGCCGGGAGGCCTGGGCTATGAGTACGCAAAAGGCCGCCGCGCAACAGCCGCTGTTGCAGGCCATTGACCTGAAAAAACACTACCCGGTGAAAAAGGGCATGTTCGCCCCGGAACGCCTGGTGAAAGCGCTGGATGGTGTTTCCTTTACTCTGGAGCGCGGTAAAACGCTGGCGGTGGTCGGTGAGTCGGGCTGTGGGAAATCCACCCTTGGCCGTCTGCTGACGATGATTGAAATCCCGACCGGCGGTGAGCTGTATTACCAGGGACAGGATTTACTCAAGCACGACCCGCATGCGCAGAAGCTGCGTCGGCAGAAAATCCAGATAGTATTCCAGAACCCCTACGGTTCCCTGAACCCACGTAAGAAAGTTGGGCAGATTCTGGAAGAGCCGTTGCTGATCAACTCGACGCTCAGCAAAGAGGAGCGTCGTGAAAAAGCGTTGGCGATGATGGCGAAAGTGGGACTGAAAACCGAGCACTACGACCGCTATCCGCATATGTTCTCCGGCGGTCAGCGTCAGCGTATCGCCATTGCCCGCGGTTTGATGCTTGACCCGGATGTGGTGATTGCCGACGAACCGGTCTCGGCGCTGGACGTTTCCGTACGTGCGCAGGTGCTGAACCTGATGATGGACTTGCAGCAGGAACTGGGGCTGTCCTACGTCTTTATCTCGCACGACCTGTCGGTGGTAGAGCACATTGCTGATGAAGTGATGGTGATGTATTTGGGCCGCTGCGTGGAAAAAGGAACCAAGGATCAGATCTTCAATAATCCACGTCATCCGTACACTCAGGCGCTGCTTTCCGCAACGCCGCGCCTGAACCCGGACGATCGCCGCGAGCGTATCAAGCTGACTGGTGAGCTGCCAAGCCCGCTGAATCCGCCACCGGGCTGTGCGTTCAACGCCCGTTGCCGTCGTCGCTTTGGTCCGTGTACTCAGCTTCAGCCACAGTTAAAAGACTATGGTGGTCAACTGGTAGCCTGTTTCGCCGTTGACCAGGACGAAAACCCACAGCAATAAACGTGGGTTATGACCCGATAACCGGAGCCTTGTGCTCCGGTTTTTTTATAATTCGTTTTTACTCCCACAATGTGAGTCCATTGGCAGAACATTATTCCATAGTGTCTAGAATATAGTCAGATTTTTGGACGGCACAGAAATATCTACTTCGCAGTTGCTAACTACCAGGAGCAAATGTGGTCACGATACGCTGGGATATTAAAACAATTGATCGTCTGTCGATGGTTGAGGATGTCCTGAAGGAATTTTCCTGTTGTGATATCAATATCATCTCCATGAAAGTCACACCTGGACGGATCCTGATTAAATCCTGGTGTCGCCAGTTACAGGATATTTCCTGCGTGCAATCCTGTTTAAGCCGACGCGCCGATATTATTAACGTCGCTTACCTGTGTGAAGAGATAAGCGAGTTGTCGATGTCTGAGCCGGAACGCCCGCGCTATTTCTCTGACATTATTTGCAGCAGCCAGAGCATGCACGCGCTTATCGAAAAGGCGATAAAAATTGCTGACAGCAAATATACCGTTCTGATCCGTGGTGATACGGGCACTGGCAAAGAATTGCTGGCCCGGGCTATCCATAATTCCGGTCAGCGGCGTTTTTATCCGTTTATTCCGGTTAACTGCTCTGCGCTACCTGAGTCGCTTATGGAGAGTGAATTCTTTGGCTATGAGAAAGGGGCTTTTAGCGGCGCAGACTGTAAAGGTAAAAAAGGGTTGTTTGAAATGGCCGAGAAAGGCACCCTTTTTCTCGATGAATTTGGTGAAATGTCGCTGGGCTTACAGGCTAAATTATTGCGCGTCCTGCAGGATGGCGGGATCCGTCGCGTTGGCGGGGCGCAAATTATTCCGGTTAATGTACGCATTATTGTGGCAACCAACGCCAATCTGGAAGAGATGGTGGAGCAACGCCTGCTACGCGCCGATCTCTATTACCGCATCAATGTACTTTCCCTGACTATTCCACCCTTGCGGGAACGCCCACAGGATATCAGTCTGTTGATTCGCCACTTTGTGCAGAAATATGCGAAGGAGTTCCAGCGACGGATCATTCTGGATAAAGCTTGCTTTGATGCCCTGCATCATCACAGTTGGCCGGGAAATGTGCGCGAACTGGAAAATACCATTATTCGCCTGATGCTAATGGCGGAGTCCGATGTCATAACGCGGGAAGAATTAGGAATAGTGAATTTTCCCGCCGTTAAGCAAGGCCCGACAGAACGTCCTTTTAAAGAGCAGGTCCAGTGCGCCGAGCGTCAGTTAATTGAACAGATGGTGGAGGAGAATGTGTCGTCACGGCATATCGCCAAAGCGCTGGGGGTGTCACATACCACGGTACTGAATAAAATTCGCAGCTATCAACTGGAGAGTGTGAGCTAAGCGCCGCCAGGTGTTGACGGCGCAGTTTACGCGGGTTATTCAATCAGCTTCAGTAATGGCGACAGGCACAGCAGGATCCCGTACAGCAGGATTAGCCAGGTTTTCAGCCCGCGCAGTTTTTCCAGCTGTGTGACTTTATAGATCAGGAAAAACGGAATAATACACGACACAATCCCGTACAGCGGGCTGCCTAACTGGAAGAACACCAGTACCGATACGCGAAACGATACCCAAATAACCAGCGTAATAACGATAAATGTGCAAATACCCAGCGTAAGCACCAGAGGATTAATTTTCTCCACGTCAATAACGCGGCTCAGAACGTTAAGAATAATTCCTTTAATCGCCTCGTGGAATCCCAAATAAATACCAAAGAATGCGGTTAATACAGCGAAGATATTTAACACCGTTGAGGTGATGTGAATAATCTGACCAGGAATAACCTGCGCCGCCAGAGCCAGTGCAGAAATATTCTGTTCGAAGGCCGACACGGCCTCTTCATGGCTAATCGAAAAGGTAAAAGAGAAGGAGAAAAACAGGATGACCGCAATCAGCGTAATGTAACTGATCCGATGCGTGCGTATAGCCATACGTGTGGCCAGTACCCGGTCCGCCACCCGTTTGCGGTAGGCAATGTTCATGGGGTTCAGCACCTGAATAAACACCGCCGAGAAGAAGCAGAATGGGATAGTCAGCAGCACATCGCGAAAGAACACCGATGCTTCAGGAAAGGCGCTGATATTGCTGAAGTTCCAGTGCGGAACCATCGCAAAGCCGAAGATGATGATAATGCCGACTTTTACCACCACCATCGGACCGGAGATTTTGAACAGTAGCTTTTCTCCCCCGGAAGCAATGGCTACCAGTACGGCAAAAATGGCCACTTTGTAGATGATTGACTGCGAAAGGTCGGTATCGGTTAGCCCAAAGGTTTTGATATACGAGGCGCTGTCAAAAACCACCGATAATGAATAGATGAATATTCCATGAATAATCATCAAAAAGTAAATCACACCGAGGAATACACCCCAGTTTTTCCCAAGGTAATGACTTATAATATCGGTGTAGTCATTGCAGGTTTCACTTTCGGATAATGTTTTTAAATAAATGTCCTGCACAATGTACGTTGCCGGGTAAGCGATAATAAAGGCGACAATAAAAACCCAAATGCCGGTTAAGCCAATTTGTACCGGCATCAGAACTGTACCCGCACCAATTGCCATGCCGATGCAGAGTAATACCCAGCCAAAATCGTATTTTGTAAACGGTATTTTCTTTGAGAATGGTACGGCGGTTGCTGTATTGTTGCTTATTTGTATTGTGTTGTCCTGCATAGAACCCCCTGCCCAAAATACCCGTTCTCCCCAAAAAAGGAGCGCGCGTATAGCCAGACTGTTGTGCCTTGATGCTCAACGACCTGAACCGAGCGTCGTCGGTTCAGGCCGTAATGGTCAGAATGTTGCCTTTCTGATGGCGTGTTCAAGGTCGTTAATAATATCTTCTGGATCTTCAAGACCCACAGAAAGACGGATAAGCCCGTCGGTAATACCTGCTTTAAGCCGTTCCTCTGGCGCAACGGGCGAATGTGTCATAGACGCTGGGTGCTGAATGAGGGTTTCGGTATCACCGAGACTGACCGCGAGGAGGCACAATTCTACAGAATTGATCATCCGTCTGCCAGCCTCGAGGCCGCCGGCGATTTCGAAGCTGATAATTCCTCCTGGCAGGCTCATCTGCCGCTGGCCCAGTTCATACTGCGGGTGCGAAGCCAGGCCAGGGTAATAAACGCGGGTAATGGACGGATGCCCTTCGAGGAAGCGGGCGATTTTTAGCGCGTTTTCACAGTGACGTTCCATACGAATGCCCAATGTTTTAACGCCGCGCAGCGTCAGCCAGGCGTTGAAAGGGCTCATACAGCCACCGGTAATATCCTTCAAACCGACAAACCGCGCCTGGTCGATAAATTCCTGTTTCCCGACAATGATGCCGCCAATCACGTCTCCGTGACCGTTGATATATTTAGTGACGCTATGCACCACGATGTCTGCGCCCAATTGCAGAGGCTGCTGACAGTACGGCGACATAAAGGTGTTATCCACCACCAGCAATGCGCCTTGCTGATGGGCGATACCGGCTACCGTTTCAATGTCGACCAGCGACAGCGTCGGGTTAGCGGGCGTTTCGATATACACAACTTTGGTTTCCGGGCGCATGGCGGCGCGGATTTCTTCCGGTTTCGCGGCGTCGACAAAACTCACGTTAATGCCGAACTTCGGCATGCTGTGCGACAGAAATGCGTGAGTACAACCATAAATCGCGCTGGCGGAAACGATATGGTCGCCCTGCTGGCACAGCGTCAGCAGCGTTGTGGTGATCGCAGAAATACCGGACGCGGTAGCCAGCCCGGCTTCACCTCTTTCCAGCACCGCCAGCTTTTTCTCCAGCGCATCGGTGGTAGGGTTGCCCAAACGGGTATAAATGTACCCGGACTCTTCGAGCGCAAAGCGGGCGGCACCTTGTTCGGCGCTGTCAAAAACAAACGTTGAAGTCTGGAAAATAGGCGTACTGAGCGCGCCAGTTGAAGGGTCGGGTTGTTGCCCCGCGTGAACGATCTGGGTGTTGAATCCGTAAGTACGACAGTCAGACATGATATCTCCTTTGATTCGGAACAGAACAGCTCACAGTCATATAGCAATCGCTGTGCCAGAAAATAAACTAATAGATATCAATACGTTAGTTGTTTTATCGTGCGGGTAGCCGTCAGGAAAGTTGCCAGTTGGCAAGAAACTTTCCAGCGCTTGGCGGATTTATTAAGCCGTAATTGCGAGGCTTTACGCAGACTGGATCACTCCGGGGTGATGAGACGGAAGTGTTACCGTAGAATCAGCAGCAAGCCGGGTTTACCCGGTGAGGCGCAATGTTGCGGGGGCTTGATCCCCGGCGGCATAGGTTGCTGGAAAGAGAAAACCCCCGCACGTTGTTCGGTATAAACCTGGCAACAAAACGGGGGCTAACTTGAACCTCAACAACTCAAGAATAGCCGCGAACAGTTGCCATTGCAACACAGGCGGCTATATGACGCTCATGCAACTGGGCACAGCCTTCTGGCACGATCTGGCAGCGCCGATCATCGCTGGCATTATCGCCAGCCTGATTGTGAACTGGCTACATAACCGGAAGTAATGTGCTCTATGGGTGTCTGCCTGCCGTAATGGCAACATGCGCCCGAACCAGGCCGCAGGGGTTAACCTTGCGGCCTTTTTCGGCTTAAATGCAGATAAATCTCGTCGCCAGGTGCCTATCCTGTCGCGATAATGCACGCTGGGAAGTTTTCAGATACCGCCTCTCTTAATACCGCTACGATCGGGTATACTCTGACGGCAGTTTCGTCTATCCGTGGAGAGTCAGTTTGCGTGTCAGTCGCTCGTTAACAATTAAGCAGATGGCGATGGTTGCGGCCGTTGTCATGGTGTTTGTTTTTATTTTTTGCACCGTTTTGTTGTTCCATTTGGTCCAGCAGAACCGCTATAACACGGCTACGCAACTGGAAAGCATCGCTCGCTCCGTCCGTGAACCTCTGTCGGCTGCCATCCTGAAGGGGGATATCCCCGAAGCAGAAATGATTTTAAGCCGTATCCAGCCCGCTGGCGTGGTCAGTCGCGCGGATGTGGTACTGCCCAACCAGTTTCAGGCATTGCGGATGAGCTTTATCCCTGAACGCCCCGTTCCGGTTACGGTGACCCGACTGTTTGAACTGCCGGTGCAGATTTCGCTCCCGGTCTATTCTCTTGAGCGCTCTGCCAACCCACAGCCGCTGGCGTATCTGGTGTTACAGGCGGATTCATACCGCATGTACAAATTCGTGACGAGCACGCTTTCAACGTTAGTGACCATTTACTTACTTTTGTCGTTAATCCTGTCGGTAGCCATCTCCTGGTGTATTAACCGCCTGATTGTGCACCCGTTACGCAAAATTGCTCGCGAACTGAACGATATTCCGCAGCAGGAGCTGATCGGCTATCAACTGGCATTACCGCCTATGCATCAGGATGATGAGATTGGGATGCTGGTGCGTAGCTACAACCTGAATCAGCAACTGGTCCTGCGCCACAGTGAAGAGCAGAACGACAATTCGATGCGCTTTCCGGTCTCTGAACTGCCAAATAAGACGTTCTTAATGGGGCTACTTGAGCAGATTGTTACTGGCCCGCAAACAACTGCGTTGATGATTGTCACCTGCGAAACCCTGCGTGATACCGCCGGTGTATTGACCGAGACCCAGCGGGAAATCCTGCTGTTGACGCTGGTTGAGAAACTGAGATCGGTGCTGGCGCCCAGAATGGTGCTTACTCAGGTGAGCGGCTATGACTTCGCGATTATCGCGCACGGTGTGAAGGAACCCTGGCATGCAATCACATTAGGTCAGCAAGTACTTACTATCATGAATGAACGGTTGCCCATTCAGGGTATTCAGCTTCGCCCGAGCTGCAACATTGGGGTGGCGATGTACTACGGCGATTTGACGGCGGAACAGCTATACAGTCGCGCGCTATCGGCAGTGCTAACCTCGCGTCGTAAGGGTAAAAATCAGATCCAATTCTTTGATCCGCAGCAAATGGAAGAAGCACAGCAACGTTTGACCGAAGAGAACGACATTCTGACCGCGCTTGATCACCAGCAATTTGCGCTGTGGATGCAGCCGCAGGTAGAGATCGCCAGCGGCAAGATGTTGAGTGCTGAAGCTTTATTGCGGATGCAGCAGGCAGACGGAAGCTGGGAATTACCGGAAGGGTTAATCGACAGGATTGAATCCTGCGGTCTGATGGTGACGGTTGGATATTGGGTGCTGGAGGAGTCTTGTCGCCAGCTTGCGGCCTGGCAGGAACGTGGTCTGATGTTACCGCTGTCGGTGAATCTGTCTGCGCTACAGCTCATGCACCCCAGTATGGTGTCGGATCTGCTGGAGTTGTTAAACCGATATCGCATTAAGCCCGGCACCTTGATTCTGGAAGTTACCGAAAGCCGGCATATAGATGATCCAAACGCCGCTGTCGCTATCCTGCGCCCGCTGCGCAATGCGGGGGTACGCATTGCGTTGGATGACTTTGGTATGGGCTATGCGGGTCTGCGACAGTTGCAGCATATGAAGTCACTGCCAGTTGATGTGCTCAAAATCGATAAGATGTTTGTTGAAGGTCTGCCAGAAGATAGCAGTATGATTTCTGCCATTATTCAGCTGGCTCACAGTCTCAATTTGCAAATGATTGCGGAAGGCGTTGAAACCGAAGCGCAACGCGACTGGTTATCACAGGCAGGGGTGGATGTCGCGCAAGGATTCCTGTTTGCCCGTCCGGTTCCGGCAGATATCTTCGAAGAACGCTATTTAGCGAAGGAATCAGCTGATTACAAAAGTTAAAAAAGGTAGCGCTTGTGCGAGCCAGTTCAAAATTTTTAACAAATTTGTATCAATTATGATCCAGGTGCATTTCTGTCATGTTGTGTGGGTGTTACTTTAAGGCCGCAGGTTAAACAAAACCTTACAAGACCTGTGGTTTTTACTTTAAGGACACCCTATGAAAACCTCTATCTTCAAAAGCCTTTACTTTCAGGTCCTGACAGCAATTGCCATTGGTATCCTCCTTGGCCATTACTACCCTGAATTAGGCGCCCAAATGAAACCGCTTGGCGACGCGTTCGTTAAGCTCATTAAGATGGTCATCGCACCTGTTATCTTCTGTACTGTCGTTACCGGCATTGCAGGTATGGAAAGTATGAAAGCAGTAGGCCGCACCGGTGCGGTTGCACTGCTTTATTTTGAAGTGGTTAGTACGATTGCGCTGATCATTGGTCTTATCATTGTCAACGTGGTGCAACCCGGCGCCGGGATGAACGTCGATCCGGCAACGCTGGATGCCAAAGCGGTAGCGATCTACGCCGAGCAGGCAAAAGACCAGGGGATCGTGGGCTTCCTGATGGATATTATCCCGGGTAGCGTCATTGGCGCGTTCGCCAGCGGCAACATCCTGCAGGTATTGTTGTTCGCGGTGATGTTTGGTTTTGCTCTGCACCGTCTGGGCAGCAAAGGCCAGATGATTTTCAACGTAATTGAAAGTTTCTCGCAGGTTATTTTCGGCATTATCAACATGATCATGCGCCTTGCGCCGATAGGTGCTTTCGGTGCCATGGCCTTTACCATCGGTAAGTATGGCGTTGGAACGCTGGTGCAACTGGGTCAGTTGATTATCTGCTTCTACATTACCTGTATCCTGTTTGTGGTCGTGGTTCTGGGCTCCATTGCCCGCGCAACCGGCTTCAGCATCTTTAAGTTTATCCGCTATATCCGTGAAGAACTGCTGATCGTTCTGGGGACCTCTTCTTCCGAGTCAGCGCTGCCGCGTATGCTTGATAAGATGGAAAAACTGGGCTGCCGGAAGTCGGTTGTCGGGTTGGTTATACCCACGGGCTACTCGTTTAACCTTGATGGGACATCGATATATCTGACTATGGCGGCGGTGTTTATCGCGCAGGCCACAAATAGTCATATGGATATCTTCCATCAGATAACCCTGTTGGTGGTGCTGCTGCTCTCCTCGAAAGGCGCAGCGGGCGTGACCGGAAGTGGCTTTATCGTGCTGGCAGCGACAATTTCCGCAGTAGGGCATCTGCCGGTAGCGGGTCTGGCGCTCATCCTGGGTATTGACCGCTTTATGTCTGAAGCGCGTGCGCTGACTAACCTGGTCGGTAACGGGGTGGCAACGGTCGTTGTGGCTAAGTGGGTGAAAGAACTGGACCACAAAAAGCTTGATGATGTGCTGAATAATCGTGCGTCGGATGGCAAAACGCACGAAATATCCTCTTAATCTCTCCACTTATGCCCGTAGTCCCTTCCAGGACTGCGGGCGTTTGCGCATAATTACCCCCTGTGCCTGAAACTGTCTGTTCGACGGTTTCGGGATTTTTTCACTTCTTCCGTGACATTTTTATGTTCTTGCGGTCTAACACGAAGTGTTTTTAACGTCATATTCAGAGGGTCCTTCTCAGGGCTGTCTTTTTATTTCCAGGATAGTTGATCAGGGGTTCACATGCAGGGCACAAAAATTCGACTTTTAGCGGGCGGCTTGCTGATGATGGCCACTGCCGGCTATGTGCAGGCAGATGCGCTCCAGCCTGACCCGGCGTGGCAACAGGGCACGCTGGCAAATGGTCTCCAGTGGCAAGTGTTAGCCACTCCCCAGCGCCCCAGCGACCGTATTGAGGTCCGCCTGCTGGTTAATACCGGTTCACTCACCGAAAGTACGCAACAGAGTGGTTTCAGCCATGCGATCCCACGTATCGCGCTGACGCAAAGCGGTGGCCTTGATGCCACGCAAGCCCGTTCATTGTGGCAGCAGGGGTTTGATCCTAAACGCCCCATGCCGCCCGTTATCGTTTCCTATGATTCCACGCTGTATAACCTTAGCTTGCCCAATAGCCGGAATGACCTGCTGAAAGAGTCACTTTCTTACCTGGCGAATATTTCCGGCAAGCTGACCATTACCCCTGAAACGGTTAACCATGCGCTGAGCAGCGAAGATATGGTGGCAACCTGGCCGTCAGATACCAAAGAGGGATGGTGGCGCTATCGTCTGAAAGGCTCCACGCTGTTAGGGCACGATCCTGCCGATCCGCTGAAAAAGCCGATTGATGCAGCAAAAATTCAGTCGTTCTACCAGAAATGGTATACCCCGGATGCGATGACGCTGATTATCGTCGGTAACGTTGATGCGCGCAGCGTGGCTGAGCAAATCAATAAAACCTTCGGTGAGTTAAACGGAAAACGTGAAACGCCGGCTCCGGTGCCTACGCTCTCTCCACTGCGTGCGGAAGCGGTAAGCATTATGACCGATGCGGTACGCCAGGATCGTCTTTCCATCATGTGGGACGCGCCGTGGCAACCTATTCGTGAATCCGCCGCGTTGTTACGCTACTGGCGTGCCGATTTAGCCCGTGAAGCGCTGTTCTGGCATATCCAGCAGACGTTATCCAGGAACAACGCGAAAGACATCGGCCTCGGCTTTGACTGTCGGGTGCTGTTCCTGCGTGCACAGTGCGCTATTAACGTTGAATCGCCGAACGATAAGCTGAATGCGAACCTGGGCACGGTGGCTCGTGAACTGGCGAAAGTGCGGGACAAAGGCCTGCCGGAAGAAGAGTTCAATGCGCTGGTAGCGCAAAAAAATCTGGAATTGCAGAAACTGTTTGCCACCTACGGCCGCACCGATACCGATATTTTGATCAGCCAGCGTTTGCGCTCGTTGCAAAACCAGGTGGTGGATATCGCGCCAGAACAGTATCAGCGTTTACGGCAGAACTTCCTTAATGGCCTGACTGTTGAGATGCTGAATCAGGATTTGCGTCAGCAGCTATCGCAGGATATGGCTCTCATTCTTCTTCAGCCGAAAGGGGAACCTGAGTTCAACATGAAGGATCTGCAGGCGACATGGGATAGCATAATGGCGCCGGTTACCGCAGCGGCAACGTCGGCTGAAACGGATGAATCACATCCTGAAGTGACGGATATCCCGCCAGTACAGTAACCTGTAGGCCGGATAAGGGGGTTACGCCGCTATCCGGCATTGGAGATGCCGGGGGCGCTTTGCTTGTCCGGCCTACGGTATGCAGACCGGATCATCGACGTTACTGCGGCATGGCATCGCGTGGGATAATTGCCCCGCGATGCTGAATAACGGTGCTTGCTGTCAGGTGGCCGCGTTTTGCGGCTTCAGCGGCATCGCCACCGGTTAAACGCACTGCCAGATACCCGGCACTGAAGGAGTCTCCTGCCGCCGTGGTATCGATCACTTTTTCTTTCGGTAATTTTACAGCCGGTACATCGATAAGTCCTTCACCCTCGATGGACACCAGGCAAGAGTCTGCGCCGCGCTTCACAACCACTTCCTGTACGCCAGCTGCGTGAGTCCGGGCAATTACGTCTTCTACGGGTTTTTCACCCCACAGCGCGTCTTCATCGTCCAGCGTCAGGAACGCAATATTGGTGCACTCCAGCATCTGCTGATACACCTGCTGAGTTTCTTCTTTGCTGCTCCACAGACGCGGGCGGTAGTTGTTGTCAAAAATGACCTTGCCGCCGTTGGCGCGACACTCGCGCAGCAGCGACAGCAGTTTGTCACGGCTGGCCGGGCTTAAAATCGCCAGGCTGATTCCGCTCAGGTACAGGTAGTCGAATGTCGCCAGCGTTTTGCAAATGGCGCCGGATTGTTCGCTCTCCAGCCAGAATTTTGCCGCCGCTTCATTACGCCAGTAATAGAAGGTGCGCTCGCCAGTACTGTCAGTCTCAATGTAATAGAGACCCGGCAGACGGTTTTCCATACGCTGGGTTAATGACGTATCGACGTTTTCTCCCTGCCAGGATTCCAGCATTTGCTGGCTGAAACTGTCAGTGCCCAGCGCCGTGACGTAATGTACGGAAAGGGCCGCAGAATCGACCTGACGGGCAATATAAACGGATGTATTCAACGTGTCGCCACCGAATCCGCGCTGAACGTCGGCGCCTTTCTGTGACAGCTCAATCATGCATTCGCCAATCACGGCAATCTTCCTGGACATAGTCGTAACCTGCTCTGAAAAAAATTAGCGTTAGTGTGCGCTGTGGGTGTTAAGTGGTCAACTATATTAAAACAACGTTCCATTATTTTTTTGAGCCAGAACGTGTTCTGTGTCGTTTTTACCGCTGTTTTTATTTTGCGTACTGCTGAACGTAAAGTTCTGCGCCTGAGCGCCGATAACCTTTGACGAGTCCGGTCAGTCACACTCTTATTTACAGGACACCTCAGATGATAAAGCAGGTCACCCAGCAGCTAATTACGCCAGATGCGAGTATCGAATGCTTGCAGGAGCGACGCTATTGGCTGCAGTGCGAGCGTGCTTACACTTATCAGCCCATTTACCAGACCAATGGTCGGCTGATGGCCGTAGAGCTGCTAACCGTCGTGAGTCATCCTGATAACCCTGCTCAACGCATTGCGCCAGACCGTTATTTTGCTGAAGTTGCTGTTCGGCATCGCGTTGAGGTAGTGAAAGAGCAGCTTGAACAACTTGAACTGAAAAGTGATTTTTTCAGAGCCCACGATCTGCTGGCCTCCGTCAATGTCGATGGCCCGACGCTCATTGCGATGCGCCAGGACCCCGAGATCCTGAAAATCATTGAATGCCTGCCCTGGTTACGCTTTGAGTTGGTAGAGCACATCCGCTTACCGAAGGGATCGTCGTTTGCCTCGATGTGCGAGTTCGGCCCGCTCTGGCTGGATGATTTTGGTACCGGGATGGCCAATTTCTCGGCCCTTAGCGAAGTGAGTTACGACTACATCAAAGTGGCGCGGGATCTGTTTGTCATGCTGCGTCAGACGCCGGAAGGCCGTAACCTCTTCACTTTGCTGCTCCAGCTTATGAACCGCTATTGCCGTGGCGTGATTGTCGAAGGTGTTGAAACCCTGGAAGAGTGGCGCGATGTGCAAAACTCACCGGCTTTTGCTGCTCAGGGCTATTTCCTCTCTCGTCCGGTGCCACTGAGTACCCTGGAAGAGGTGATTCTGTCGCTTTGATGCGGATGTAGCGTGCCTCCTTTTCGCCCTGCTGGACTATCTTTAGGACAGGCAAGGGAGGAAGTCAGGAGGAAAACGTGACGAAAACAAGCAAAATAGCCGCATCCGTAGTAGGGTTTTTCTTGTTGCTGATCGTCGTGCTCATCATTGTGATTGCGACATTTGACTGGAACCGGCTCAAACCGACCATCAACCAGAAAGTCTCTACTGAACTCAACCGTCCATTCGCCATACGCGGTGATCTGGGCGTCGTCTGGGAACGCCAGAAGCAGGAAACCGGCTGGCGCAGTTGGGTTCCGTGGCCGCATGTTCATGCTGAAGATATTATCCTCGGCAACCCGCCAGATATTCCCGACGTTACCATGGTGCATCTCCCGCGTGTTGAAGCTACGCTCGCCCCACTGGCACTGCTGACAAAAACCGTCTGGCTCCCGTGGGTCAAGATGGTGAAACCCGATGCGCGGCTCATTCGGCTGTCGGAGAAAAACAACAACTGGACCTTTAACTTCGCCGGGGATGAAAAACGCGATCCCAATGCGCCGCCACCCGCGTGGTCTTTCAGGCTGGATAACATTCTGTTCGATCAAGGGCGTATCGCTGTTAATGATAAGGTGACGAAGTCGGAGCTTGAGATCCTGGTCGATCCACTAGGCAAGCCGCTACCGTTTAGCGAAGTGACAGGCACCAACAGCAAAGAAGGGGGCACCAGCGTTGAGGATTACATTTTTGGTCTGAAAGCCCAGGGCCGCTACAACGGTGAGCCGCTAACCGGAACGGGAAAAATTGGCGGGATGTTGGCGTTACGAGGCGAAGGTACCCCTTTTCCGATACAGGCTGACTTTCGCTCGGGCAACACGCGCGTGGTATTTAGCGGCACGATAAATGACCCGATGAATATGGGCGGTGTCGATCTACGGCTTAAATTCTCTGGGGATTCACTTGGGGATTTATACGATTTGACCGGTGTGCTGTTACCGGATACACCACCGTTTGAAACAGACGGGCGTCTGGTGGCGAAAATCGATCCGGAAAAGTCCTCTCTTTTTGAATACCGCCATTTTAATGGTCGCATTGGCGATAGCGATATTCACGGGACGCTGGCCTACACCACCGGCAAGCCGCGACCCATGCTGAAGGGCGATGTGGAATCACGCCAGCTGAGGCTGGCTGATTTGGGGCCGCTGATCGGTGTGGATTCAGGCAAAGGGGCAGAACGGGCAAAACAATCTGAACAGCGCAAAGGTGAGAACAGTGCGCAACCCGCAGGCAAAGTCTTGCCGTATGACCGTTTTGAAACCGACAAATGGAACGTAATGGATGCTGATGTGCGTTTCAAAGGGCAGCGGATTGAGCACGGCAGTAGCCTGCCCATCAGCGATCTCTCCACCCATATCCTCCTGAAAAATGCTGACTTGCGCCTGCAGCCACTGAAATTTGGCCTCGCAGGGGGCAGTATTGTTTCCAGCATTCATCTGGAAGGGGATAAAAAGCCGATGCGGGGGCAGGCGGATATTCAGGCTCGCCGCCTGAAGCTAAAAGCGCTGATGCCGGACGTGGAGTTGATGCAGAAAACGCTCGGTGAGATGAACGGTGACGCCAGGTTGAGCGGTAGCGGAAATTCAGTGGCTGCGCTGCTGGGTAACAGCAACGGTAACCTGAAGCTATTGATGAATGATGGATTGGTCAGTCGCAATCTGATGGAGATCGTTGGGCTGAATCTGGGTAACTATATCGTCGGACAAATATTCGGTGATGACGAAGTACGGGTGAACTGCGCAGCGGCAAATCTGGATATCGTCAATGGCATCGCGCGCCCACAAATTTTCGCGTTCGACACAGAAAACGCGGTGATCAACGTGACCGGGACTGCAAGCTTTGCATCTGAGCAACTGGATTTAACCATCGACCCGGAGAGCAAAGGCATTCGTATTATTACCCTGCGTTCGCCGCTGTATGTCCGTGGGACCTTTAAAAATCCACAGGCTGGCGTGAAGGCCGGGCCGCTGATTGCACGCGGTGCGGTGGCTGCCGCGCTGGCAACGCTGGTTACGCCAGCGGCGGCGCTGCTGGCGCTAATTTCTCCGTCTGAAAACGAAACGAATCAGTGCCGGACGATCCTGTCGCAGATGAAGAAGTGATGAGCGCGCCGGATGCGGTGTAAACACCTTATCCGGCTTACGGGGGATTGCAGTCTGTAGGCCTGATAAGCATAGCGCCATCAGGCAATCAAATTACAGCGATTGATGCCGTGTCTCATGGGTTAACAGCAGCGCAATCAGCGTTAAAGCCGCCATCGATGCCAGATACGTACCGACCGCCGCCAGACCGTAGTTCCCCTGCAGCCATGCGGCAATATAAGGGGCAACAGAGGCACCGAGAATTGACGAGACGTTGTATGAGAACGACGCTCCCGTATAGCGCACTTCAGTCGGGAACAACTCCGGCAGCAGTGCCCCCATCGGGCCGAATGTCAGACCCATCAGGCTCAGGCCAAGCAACAGGAAAGCGAACACCAACACCGGATTGCCAGAACCGAGCAGCGGTTTAAAGGCAAACAGCGCAAACAGAATGATAAGCGTGGTGATGATGAGCATGCTCTTGCGACGACCAAACGCATCGGCCAGCAGGCCAGCCACTGGTACCATAACGCCAAAGCCAATAACCGCCATCATCAGCATCCACAACACTTCATTACGCGGCAGGCCAAGCCCTACGGGGGCTGCGGCAGTGCTGAACGTCATCGAATAGACGGTCATGATATAAAACAGTGTATAGGTCGCCAGCATGATGAATGTGCCAAGGATCGTCACACGAACATGTTTTGTCAGCAGAGTACCCAGCGGGATTTTCACCTGTTTTTTCGCTGCGGCGACTTTGGCAAATACCGGCGATTCGTGGAGAGAAACACGGACGTAGAGACCGATAATGACCAGTACGGCAGAGAAGATAAACGGCACGCGCCAGCCCCAGCTCATAAACTGTTCGTCGGTCAACAGCCAGGAGAGCAACAGGAACGTGCCGTTAGCGAAGAAGAAACCGATAGGCGCACCCAACTGCGGGAATGAACCGTACAGCGCGCGTTTACGCGGTGGTGCGTTTTCCGTTGCCAGCAACGCCGCGCCGCCCCATTCACCGCCCAGACCTAAACCCTGACCAAAACGCGCCAGCGCCAGCAGCAAGGGGGCGAAAATGCCGATTGTTTCATAGCCCGGCAGCAGGCCAATCACAACCGTTGAAATCCCCATGGTGAGCAGTGAAGCAACCAGCGTGACTTTACGTCCAACACGATCGCCGAAATGGCCGAATACGGCGGAGCCGATCGGGCGGGCCACGAAGGCGATAGCAAAGGTAGCCAGCGACTGTAGTGTGGCCGCCGTGGGGTCACCCTGCGGGAAGAAGATGTGGGGGAACACGATCACCGCCGCGGTCGCGTAAATATAGAAGTCGAAGAACTCAATGGCAGTGCCGATGAGCGAAGCGACGACGACTTTATTGCGCGAATTGACCGGGGCGTGTTCCTGTTCGTTATCGAGTGTTGTGGCGGTTGCTTGCATAATAATTTCTTATTTTGGGTCGAACGAAAGGCCATATTACGCACAGCAAAAGAGACATTTCAATCTGTAACAAACTTTGAGATCGGTCAAAAATGGAGCAAAAAGGGGATAATTTTTAGGCTTGAGATTTCACTTCCATGAAATGCTTCACACAATTTAAAACTTAGTTGATAAAACTGGTTTTTGGTTAAATAAAAGTTACGTTCTGGATTTATTCACTAAATCGGTGAGAGCAGGCGGCATTATAATTGCCGGATGGCGCTGCGCTTATCCGGCAATTCACAACTAATCCGGCGGTGGCTATTGCGTTTTCCCCGGCATACGCGGGTCGTCTTTGTATTCCGCTGTGGCAATCCAGGCGGCGCAGAACAGGGTCAAACGCGCGAAGAAGTAAAAGAATGCCATCAGCCCAAGCACCGAACCAAACGCCGCGCCGGAGGGGGATTTTACCAACGATGGCAGCGTGTAGGTCATGACGATCTTAATCACCTCAAAGCCAATAGCCGCAATAAATGTTCCGCGAATCAGCGCCTTCTTACGCGGTCGGTGACGCGGTAGCCGCCAGAAAATCCAGAAGAACAGCAAATAGTTGGCGAAAATGGAGATCGCCAGACCAATCAATCGCCACGCGGGTTTCAGCCACTCAATACCGTCGAGATACAGTGCCGAGATGATCATTTGCTGGGCAGAACCGGCAATGGAGGTAATCGACAGCGTAACGATCAGCGCAATCAGCAATCCAATCAATGAGACAAAATCACGCAGGTATTTAACCCATATTTTTTCCTGATCCTGCGGTGTGCGTTCCCAGAGGTCCCGCGACTGTGCACGAATAGCTTCACGCAGGTTTCCCATCCAGTTAATACCAGAGTAGAGGGCGATTCCAAGCCCCACCAGACCCACGGTGGTACGTTGCTGAACGGCAGTATTGATGGTGTTTTTCAGCGTCGAGGCCAGCGTCGGATCGCTAACGTTGAGCAATATTTTGCTGAAGATATCCTGTAATAACGTGGGGTGTGAGGCGAGAATAAAACCGGCCGCCGCAAACGACACCATCAGGATAGGGATCATCGACAGGAACGAGAAATACGTGATGGCTGCGCCAAACTGATTTCCCATTCGGTCATTAAAACGCTCTGCTGCGCGGATCAGGTGGGCGATAACAGGTTGACGTTGAATTTTTTCAGCGAAGGTCAGGGCAGTTTTCAACGCCTGGTTCGCTGTGGCGTTTTTCACCGGCGTTGTGGCGGTTTGCTGTTGTTCAGGCGTAGGGTGCTTTGCGTGGTGTTCCTGCGTCATCCGATCGGTAGTCCTTATTTTGTTTACTCATGACATTATAGCCGCTCAGACCCACTTCCCGAAAAATGGGCTAATCCACATAGTCTTTCATCACACCGGTCAACCATTCCATGAACAGATGTACCCGGCGGGAAAGGTTCCGGCGATGTGGATAGAGCAAAGAAACGGGCATGGGTTCGGCCCGATATTGCGGTAACACTTCAACCAGAGTACCGGCGCGAAGGGCTTCACGCACCCCGACGCGTGGTACCTGAATAATGCCCAGCCCGGCAAGACATGCCGCATGATAGGTTTCTGTGCTGTTCACGGTCAGCATGCCGCCCGTTTTTACCCATGCAGTCCCATTGTCTGTAGCCACCTCGAAGCCCTGTGCGCGTGTTCCCAAATTGACCGAATAATGCACCACGGCATGTGAGGCCAAATCCTCCAGGCTTTCCGGATAACCAAAGCGGGCCAGATACTGTGGACTGGCACAGTTAATCTGCGTGAGTTTCCCCAGCGGTCGGGCAATCAGCCCCGAATCTTTCAGTGTGCCAACGCGTACGACGCAGTCGAAACCCTCACGAATTAAGTCTACCAGGCGGTCACTGCTGCTGAGTTCAAGCTCCAGCCCTGGATACTGATGCAAAAAGACGGGCAGGCGGGGCATGACCAGATTTCTCGCCACGCCAACCGGCATATCGACGCGCAGCTTACCGCTGATACTGGCTGGATCGTGATGGAACAACCCATCCAGTTCATCCAGATTGCTCAACAGATCTTTTGCACGTTCGTAATAGATCATGCCGTCTTGTGTGAGCTGAACGCGGCGGGTAGTGCGGTGCAGAAGCTGCGTACCCAGATGATTTTCCAGGGCCTGGATTTGGCGCGATACGCTACCTTTAGGAAGTCCAAGGGTGTCTGCCGCACGCGAAAAACTCTCCAGTTCTGCGACGCGGATGAACAACTGCATTGCGTGAATTTTATCCATTCCCATGCCCTATTGTTGTTCTGAATGAAACAGTAATGCGCAATTAGCGATATTTATTGTTCTTCTACCACCTAATAAGCTTTGTCTCAATCATCACAACATCTGAAATGAGGTTTCTTATGACGCAACGTATCGCATTAGTGACCGGTGGCGGTCGTGGGCTCGGTAAAAACGCGGCACTTAAGCTGGCGAACAAAGGAATAGGTATCGTCCTGACGTGGAACAGCAATGAAAAAGAGGCGCAGCAGGTTGTGGATGAAATTCGGCAATCTGGTGGAAAAGCAGCGGCATTACCGTTAAATGTCGGGGATATTTCAACTTTCCCATCCTTCGTTGAACAGATGAAGCACACCTTAAAGGCACAGTGGCAAAGCGAAGGGTTTGATTATTTATTGAACAATGCCGGAATCGGCATTACTGCGCCGTACTCTGCATTCACCGAAGCGCAATTTGACCAATTGCTGAGCATCCAGTTTAAGGGGCCATTTTTCCTGACGCAGAGTCTTCTTCCGCTGATGAACAAGGGGGGAAGGATCCTCAATGTCTCGACCGGCCTGGCGCGTTTTGCTCTACCGGGCTACAGCGCCTATGCCGCCATGAAAGGGGCGATGGAAGTGCTTACCCGGTATCAGGCTAAAGAGTTGGGGGAACGCGGTATTACGGCAAATATTATTGCGCCGGGCGCGATTGAAACTGATTTCGGCGGTGGGAACGTGCGTGATAACGCGCAACTGAATGCATATATTGCCTCGCAAACGGCGCTGGGACGCGTCGGGTTACCGGATGATATCGGTGATGCCATCGCCGCGTTGCTCAGCGATGAACTCGCCTGGATGACTGCACAGCGTATTGAGGTATCTGGCGGGATGTTCCTGTAACGTGCAACGTGCTTATTCAATAGGCTGCGGTAGCTGTTGAATGAGCACTTAATGCTATATTGTAATTTGTAACATATTTATTATTTTTTCAGGATATCTTATTTTCAGCTAAAAATGTATTCTCTGAAAATTAATATTAATAAGGAATTCTGACCCTCGATAAATGAGGAATGTCTCAGAAATCTATCCTGTTCTGTCCGCTTTGTGTAATCCTTTTTCTTGAGCTGTAACTATTCATAACTCTTGCTTTTTTATTCTTCGCTTATCGGTAGAATGACCCCTGCCAAATGGTGAGTTATTATTTTTCCTCGTGAAGAATACCCTTTCGCGTCTCAAGACCACTATTTTTTAGACGGAGAGTTAATAATGCAGGTAATAATGTTTGACAGGCAGTCAATATTTATTCATGGAATGAATATAAGTTTGCAGCAACGAATTCCAGGAGTGAATGTTCAGGGTGTCAGTCAGGCTGATGACCTTTGGCAAAAACTGGAAAATACCCCAGATGCGCTGCTCATGCTGGACGGTGATCTCGACGGTGAGTTTTGCTGCAGCTTGCTGCAACAGATTGCACACTCTTTTTCAACGGTGAAGGTGCTGATCTCTGCCACTGATTGCAGTAAGAAATGGCTGCAGGATGTGACGCAATTAAACGTGTTGGCCATTGTGCCGCGTGACTCTGATGCAGAAACCTTTACTCTGGCGCTTAACAGCGTTGCGATGGGCATGATGTTTCTTCCCAGGGATCACTTAGCGACAAACGATAGCAGTCGGCAAAATATAAAAACATTAAGCGCCCGCCAGCGAGAGATCCTGACCATGCTGGCGGCTGGTGAGTCAAATAAACAAATTGGTCGGCTGTTAAATATCAGTACCGGAACGGTAAAAGCCCACCTTGAGTCACTTTATCAGCGCCTGGAAGTTAAAAACCGTACTCAGGCGGCAATGATGTTAAATGAATTCCTATAATTGATATTTATTTCACGGTCAGACGCTATCTGGCTGTGAAATATTAACCGGCCACCTTTCTGCGTGACAAAAGCGCGTTATCCCAACACTTAGCATCCACGCAATAAAGACTTCTTGTTGAAACGGGTCGTTAAGCTGAGGTTTATTTGTGCGTATTAATGCTTGGCAGATATCCAGATCTGTGAGCAGCAGGGATTCTGCCTGCGCCATTGAAATGGGGGCAATAAAGGTTTCATCGGGTGTAATTTCATGCCCGTAGCCAATGACCCATACACCATTTTTATCCTGATACTTTTCCAGCGACAGGCCCTGCCATTGCTTGATAAATGCAATACCGGCGGAGGTAAAATGAGCGGCGCAATGCGGCATAATGATTTCTCTTAAAAGAAAAACAGTATAAAGATAATTATCAGCAGACGTAGTTGCCATATGGCCATTTTTGGCCATAAACGCCTTACGACTTAAGGGGCGGCATTCACGTTTTAACCGGCTAAACATCCTGTCATCTCAGGCACTTTTCCCGATATGCTATTGCGTATCACCAGGCATAACCAGTCACCCTCCGTCATTGAGGGGCAGTCGCGCTGTTTTCAACACCGACACGGAGGATTTATCTCCAGAATAAATTTCAATGATTTTGCCGTTGTCACTGCAAAACGCATTTATTTGTTATATGAATGTGTTCTAGTCTACAGCGGCACAATTCTGCGCTGTGCCACGTTTATAAAAAGATAACGAAATACATCGTGAGGCCGCACCTTTCTGGGCTCTTTTAGGGAAGATAATGACCAATAGCGCGTTACAGGCGACATGTGCGCCATTTGAACACTGTTTGGGGATCATCCGTCAGGCGTCGGTGGAAATTTTGCTGCTGTTAGGCGTACATGTGGCAGAGGGCAAAGATCCGCGTTGGTTTCTGGAGCAACTCGATCAGGCCCGACTGAATCTGGGCGGTTGGGGGGCTGTCGCCAGACGCTTGCAGATGAATGATGCGCAACTCAGCCAGTTCACGTTGCGTTTACGCCATCTTCAACAGAGTGTGCCTCAGTATGAAAGCGGTCAGGATGTCAGTGAAAACCAGCTGATTTCCGCGCTGCGTTTTGTAGCAGCACTGGAGCAATTACGCCAGCAACAGCCGCTCCTGAACTATCAAACCGATATCGACATCGGGGGGCCGGATGCGCAGATGCGGGCGCAGCGTCAGCTTCGCGCAATAGAGTTAACGCTCAAAGCCCTCGTCGCACGGGTATGGCCAGATCAGCATCCGCTAAACAGTTTTCTGAAGCAGCACTTTGGTGCCGAACGCTTGCGTCGCTGGTTAAAGCTGGGCGAAGGACGTGATGCGCTGGACGGCATGTTGTTTAGCGAACTGGCGTTGATGGTGGTCGATAAGAAACTATTTGTTCGCCACTTTACGCAGATTTTTAATGATACGTCAGTGTTGATGCTGTTTGTCGAACCGCGCTTAACGCTGCGAATGTTTCTGGATGATTGCCGACAGGCGCGAAACGCTGTCATTGCTCAGCAACCGCTGACGTCAGTACAGCTGATGCTGTTAAATTACCAGTACCAACAAATTACGCATTCTGTGCAGCGGGCGTTTGAAGAGCGCCGAACGCGTATCAATCCTGCATCGTATCTGGAATCTGATGAGTCGACGGTTCGTCAATTCTGGGAAACGGCAAGGCAAAAAGACGAGCAGGCTGGAGGCGATAAAAAGGAAATTGCCGACAGTATCGATCCTCCTGAGAAGCGAGCGCAGCGTACGGCCGAAGAGCGCGAACAGCTGATTTCCGGCATGTTGTGGGTGGCTGTCGGTGTTATGGTTCTGGCGATCTCGCTGGGCGCTTTCTGGCTATTCAATGCACCTGCACCGCAAGCATCTTCAGGGCAAACTGTTGAGATAGTGCAGGAAGAGCCGCGGCGTGATGCGCCTTCTGCGCGAGAATCGGTGACCCGGATGGGCATTACATGGGATACCTTTAATATGCGGGCGGCTATCGATCGCAACGATACCCGCGTCACGTCGCTGTTCCTGCAAGGAGGTATGGACTGGAAGCTGGCGTGGACGGAGCAGGCATTTTCCGCGGGGAACACCGCAGTTCTAAAGCTGCTGCTGCGGTATCCCTCACAGATGGATGAGGCTAAACCCTGCCAGCAGTTTATGACTACGCTCAGTCATGCCATGTCGAATGGCGCATCACTGACGTCACTGCATAAAAGTTACCTACAAAGTTTCTGCTCGACACCGGAGGTCGTTGCTCGTCAGCAGTATGATATGGAACAGGCCCAACTGCGTGTGCGTGCAGATCCAAATGCAGAGAACAAGAAATGGCAGAAAATCCACACCGCGCTATACGATGCCATTAACTAACGGCCCGATGCATTTCGTGGCATCAGGCCCTCAGACATTTACGGTTCACCGTACAAACCGATTAATCGGCGCACCACGCCATTCGTCCAGCCAAAGCCGTCCTGCAGCGGATATTCCCCGCCGCCGCCTTCGCGCGGCGTGCCGTCAGCGATATGGTACTTTTCAATTAGCTTGTGGTGTTCCTGATAAAAAATATTAACTGTTTTCAGCCAGTTACTGGCAATTTCATCACCGAGATGGTCATCGCCATACAGTTTAAACCCCTGAATCGCCATCCACTGCAGCGGTGCCCAGCCGTTGGGTTTATCCCACTGCTCGCCGGTTTCATACTCGGTTGCTAAAATCCCGCCTGGCGTGAGTAAGCGGCTGCGTACCGCATTGGCGAGTCGGTCAGCTTGTTCATGTGTTGCCATGCCGACATACAGCGGCACAATACTGGCGGCAGAGAACAGGGCCATTTGTTCGCGCCGCCAGTCGTAATCGCGATAGCAGCCGTTTTCATCGTCCCACAGATAGCGGTTCACCGCTTCGCGGCGGTCACTGGCTTTCTGGCGAAACTGCGCTTCCGTTTCTTTGTCGCCTTTCAGCGCGGAAATATTGGCGATGGTGCTTTCCAGCTTGTAGAGGAAGGCGTTCAGATCAATCGGGATGAACTGAGTGGTGCGGATGCTGGCGAGACGACCGGCATCGCGCAACCAACGTGATGAATAATCCCAACCGGAGGCCGCGCCCGCGCGCAAATCCCGATATACCTCATTAGGTGGTCGGCCTGAATGCTTAGCCGTTTCTACGTCTTCAAGCCAGGACTCATCGCGCGGGGTATCACGATCGTCCCAATAGCGGTTGAGCAGAGAGCCGTCCGACATTCTGATCACGTGACGGTAGGCCTGGTTGAGCACCAGGGAATCGGCGCCATCCATCCAGAATGCGTATTCCATTTTTAGATGTTCAAGGTAGCGACGCGCGCCGCGCACGCCATCTTCTTCAAACAGTTCCACCATCAGCGCAAAGACCGGCGGCTGCGAACGGCTCAGGTAGTAGGTACGGTTACCGTTGGGGATGTGACCATAGTTTTCAATCATCCAGGCAAAGTTATCCGCCATACACTTCAGCAGATCTTCGCGGCCGCTCTCTGCCAGACCCAGCATGGTAAAGTAGGAATCCCAGTAGTAGGTTTCGCTAAAACGTCCACCGGGCACAATATATGACTGCGGTAACGCCAGCAGCGAAGACCAGGGAATATGATCCTGCGGCTCGCGCGTCAGCACAGGCCACAGTTGATCGATATGTTCTTTCAGCGAGCTTGCCGGATCGGACACATATTCGCTGGTGGGGGTTTCCGGCAGCCAGAAATGGTTCTCGACAAAGCGTCGCAGGTCAAAGTCGCGGTGGCGTTTAACTTTGCGATAGCGGATTAAAATGTCCAGTGGGTCCATTTTGGGCGCACAATCAGGGAAGGTTTTGCTATCAGCAAACAGTTTGGATGACTGGACGTGTTCAAACAGCTCGAGGTAACGATCGGCGGGGGTTAACGCATCTGACGCGGGTAACCCTGCAATCATCTCCGGCTCTGGCTCTGCCTCAATCATTTCATCCAGCTTTAACTCGCACGGATCCATTTCATAAAGCAGATCGATATCGATCGTCATTTCTTCTGAAGGGGCGTGGGGTAGTTTCTGGTTGAGCATAATGAGAAAGACCTCCGATGGACGTTGAAAGATTAAGGCTATTGCCCGGTCGTCAGTTAAGCGTAGACATTCGCTTCGGTGCCGGGTGAGTAAAGCGTGCGGTCGATCACGTTTTAGTATTGCGCATTATTTAGAAAATAAGACTATCCCAATGAATATAATGAAGAATTCATAATCCTGCGTGACCTGAAGATATTTCATTTTCAGAACATTCGATTGCAACGAGTTGTGAACGGAAAACCATAACAGCTTATCTCCGTAATAGGCACAGGCTATTCTATCGATAGTTATCCCCCATGTAATTGCTTGATACTTATCAAAATAATAAATCCCCTACTTTCTATGATGGTTAAGTCTGATAAAGACTATGCACTCATTATTCTAATTTTTCTGGGTCACAATAACTCACAACGGTGAGGGTAAAATAATGAAAATCATTACCCGTCTTACCGCGATAGCCATAGCTGGCGTCGTGATTTGTTATTTTGGATTATCCGGTTATGTGTGGTATCACGATAATCAACGGAGTAAACAGGCTGATGTTCAGGCCTCTACGCTGGAAGAAAATAATAAAGTATTAGGGTTTTTACGCGAAAAAGGATGCGATTATTGTCATACCCCTTCAGCGGAATTACCTTTCTATTCTTCTTTTCCTGTCGCTAAACAGTTGATGAATTACGATATTCAACTGGGATACAAATCATTCAATCTTGAAGCCGTGCGTGCGGCGCTGGTCGCGGATAAACCCGTTTCGCAAAGCGATCTGAATAAAATTGAATGGGTGATGCAGTACGACACCATGCCGCCAACGCGTTATACCGCGCTGCACTGGGCTGGCAAGGTAAGCGATACGGAGCGAGCAGAGATCCTGGGCTGGATTGCAAAACAACGCGAGCAGTATTACGCCAGTAACGATACCGCTGCGCAGCATCGTAATGAGCCTGTGCAGCCGATACCGGAAAATATTCCGACCGATGCCCGCAAAGTGGCGCTGGGCTTTACGCTTTACCACGACCCGCGTATTTCCGGTGACAGCACGATTTCTTGCGCGCACTGCCACGCCCTGAACGCGGGCGGCGTGGATGGTCGCAAAACGTCAATCGGCGTAGGTGGCGCGGTTGGCCCTATCAATGCGCCGACGGTATTTAACTCGGTCTTCAACGTGGAACAATTCTGGGATGGTCGAGCACCAACATTGCAGGCGCAGGCAGGCGGCCCGCCGTTGAACCCTATCGAGATGGCGTCTAAATCCTGGGATGAAATTATCCAGAAACTGGATAAGGATCCGCAACTCAAACAAGAGTTTATCGCGGTTTATCCGCAGGGATTCAGCGGAGATAATATTACCGATGCGATTGCTGAGTTTGAGAAAACGCTGATTACGCCAAATTCGCCGTTTGATAAATGGCTACGTGGTGATGAAGCGGCGTTAACTGCCCAGCAGAAACATGGCTATCAGTTGTTTAAAGATAATAAGTGCGCAACCTGTCATGGCGGTATTATTTTAGGCGGGCGTTCATTTGAGCCATTGGGTTTGAAAAAGGACTTTAACTTCGGCGAGGTCACTGCCGCAGATATTGGCCGCATGAACGTCACTAATGAATTACGTGACAAGCTGCGTCAAAAAGTCCCTGGCTTGCGTAACGTTGCGCTAACTGCGCCTTATTTCCATCGCGGTGATGTGCCTACGCTCGACGGTGCGGTAAAACTGATGCTGCGTTATCAGGTGGGTAAAGAACTGCCGCAGGAAGATATTGACGATATCGTGGCGTTCCTTGAGAGTCTGAACGGGGTGTATACGCCGTATATGCAGGGTAAATAGACTTTGCCCTGGTCCTGATTCGGACGTAAAAAAACCGACTTCACGTCGGTTTTTTTACGCTTCAGCCCGAGTTGGTGGCTCTGGCCGGGGTGAGATAGTTATCATCTAACAATGGAGCATGCCCCATGACAGGCAATGGATGAGTAAGCGGGTGCATTCTCACTCCATCTGATGGAGAAAACGGGTGATTGATAAAGCAATCATCGTTCTGGGAGCGTTAATCGCGTTGCTGGAGCTGATCCGCTATCTGCTGCAACTTTTGAACTGATAGCGGAAACGTAACTAAGGGCAAAGAGCTAACCCCTCTTTGCCCTTTAACACTCATGAAGTGCGATTAACGCATGGTAACGAACTCTTCTGCTGCCGTTGGGTGAATGGCAACGGTGTTATCAAAGTCTTTCTTGGTTGCGCCCATTTTCAGTGCGACCGCGAAGCCTTGCAGCATTTCATCCATTCCAAAACCAATACCGTGAATACCGACAATCTTCTCTTCCGGACCGACGCAAACCAGCTTCATGCGGCACGGCTGACGATGTGAGGTGACGGCGGTGTACATCGCGGTAAACGATGATTTATACACTTTCACCTGGTCATCGCCGTGCTGTTCACGAGCCTGCTGCTCGGTCAGGCCTACGGTGCCAATTGGCGGATGGCTGAAGACCACGGTCGGGATGTTGCTGTAGTCCAGATGTTCTTCCGGTTTGTTGTTAAACAGACGCTCAGACAGGCGACGGCCCGCGGCAACGGCAACCGGCGTCAGCTCAACGGCGCCGGTATTATCGCCGACGGCATAAATACCCGGCACGCTGGTGTTCTGGAATTTATCAACGACGATGTAGCCTTTTTCGTTGGTTTTTACGCCAGTAACTGCCAGGTTGAAGTTATCGGTGGCTGGTTCACGACCAATTGCCCAAATCAGGCAATCTACCGTTTCGCTACGACCATCTTCCAGTTGCAAGGTCAGGCTGCCGTCAGCGTTTTTAACGACCGCTTTCGGAATCGCGTGCGTATGCAGGGTCGGACCTTCGGCGTTCATCACCTCAACCAGCGTGTCGACGATCATCGGGTCGAAGCTGCGCAGCGGTGCGTGTTTACGCACGAACAGATGCGTTTGGGCACCCAGGCCGTTAATCACGCCTGCCAGCTCAACGGCGATGTAACCTGCGCCGACGACCGCAACGCGCTTCGGCAGCGCGGGCAGCTCAAAGAAACCGTCGGAGTCGATCCCGTATTCCACACCCGGAATGTTCGGATGGCTCGGGCGACCGCCGGTAGCAATCAAAATATGATCGGCAGTAATGGTTTCACCGTTCACTTCAATGGTTTTAGCGTCCACGAAGCGGGCAAAACCTTTAATGACATCGACATTATTTTTACCCAGCACGTTGTCGTACGAGGTATGAATGCGATCGATATAGGCGGTACGGCTGGCGATCAGTTTATCCCAGTCGAACTTATTGATGGTGGTGTCGAAACCGTAATCCGGGCCGTACATATGAATCGCTTCGCGGATTTGTGCGGCATGCCACATCACTTTCTTCGGTACGCAGCCAACGTTAACGCAGGTGCCGCCCAGCTCTTTGGCTTCAATCAGCGCGCATTTCTGGCCGTACATTGCCGCACGGTTAATGGAGGCAATACCGCCGCTGCCGCCGCCAATAGCGATGTAATCATAGTGCTTGGTCATGACCGCTCCTTCATGTTCATTGTAGGGCGGAGAAGCGTTACGCCATCCGCCAAAATATTCGCGATTGTATACCTGATATTAAAAGGTTCCACCGATGGCTGCGATTACTCCGGCACGATCCAGCTTACCGAGGTATGACCGGTTCCTGCTGGAACCAGTTTGCTGTGCAACCACGGCAGAACGTTGTTCATCTGCTGTTCCAGCTTCCACGGCGGGTTAATCACAATCATGCCAGACGCTGTCATACCGCGCTGATCGCTGTCCGGGCGCACCGCCAGTTCAATTTGCAGAATTTTGCGGATGCCGGTGTCTTCGAGATCGTGGATCATGCGCTTGATTTGTTGGCGCAGAACCACCGGATACCACAGCGCATAAGTGCCGGTCGCGAAACGCTTGTAGCCTTCGTTAATACCGGTGACCACCGCCTGGTAGTCGCTTTTGATTTCGTAGGGTGGATCGATAAGGATCAGCCCGCGACGGGAAACCGGCGGTAATTTCGCTTTTAACTGCTGATAACCATCGGCTTTGGCCACGCGCGCGCGCTCATCTTTCTGGAATTCGCCGCGCAGCAGAGGAAAGTCGCTCGGGTGCAGTTCAGTTAACTGCAGGCTGTCCTGCTCACGCAACAACTGGCGGGCAATCAGCGGAGAGCCCGGGTAGTAGCGCAACTGACCGCTGCGGTTGAAGTGCTGCACCACGCCAATGTAGGGTTCCAGTTCGGCTGGCAAATCGTCCTGCTGCCAGATACGGGCGATCCCTTCCAGATATTCACCGGTACGTTCGGCATGCTCACTGCTCAGCTGATAACGGCCAGCGCCAGCATGGGTATCCAGATAGAGAAACGGTTTTTCTTTCTCTTTGAGCGACTCGATGATCAGGCTCTGGACGGTGTGTTTCAGGACGTCGGCGTGGTTGCCTGCGTGATAACTGTGGCGATAACTGAGCATGGGTAATGAAATTCCGCTGAAATGACGATTTGCCACAGTTTACAGCAGATCGGCACAGATTACCCGTAGGCCCGGTAAGCGCAGCACCACCGGGCGTCTTTCCGTCACGGTTAGCATTGAAATCCTCTACACTTAACCCCATTGTACAAATTAATATGCACAGCGCCGGATACGCGCTTCATTCACTCTTTTCAACAGGACCGCGCTAATGACCAATCCATTGCTGACTCCCTTCGAACTGCCGCCGTTTTCTAAAATTCAGCCTGAGCACGTTGTGCCTGCCGTCACTAAGGCGCTGAACGATTGCCGCGAAAACGTTGAACGCGTGGTTGCGCAGGGCGCGCCGTATACCTGGGAAAATCTCTGCCAGCCTCTGGCGGAAGTTGACGACGTACTGGGGCGTATTTTCTCTCCGGTCAGCCATCTGAACTCGGTGAAAAACAGCCCGGAACTGCGCGAAGCCTACGAACAAACGCTGCCGCTGCTGTCTGAATACAGCACCTGGGTTGGACAACATGAAGGCCTGTACAAAGCGTACCGCGACCTGCGTGATGGCGATCATTACGCCACCCTGAACACCGCGCAGAAAAAAGCGGTCGATAACGCGCTGCGCGATTTTGAGCTTTCTGGTATTGGTCTGCCGAAGGAAAAACAGCAGCGCTATGGTGAGATCGCCACCCGCCTGTCTGAGCTCGGCAACTTGTACAGCAATAACGTGCTGGATGCCACGATGGGCTGGACGAAGTTAGTCACCGATGAAGCCGAGCTGGCTGGTATGCCGGAAAGCGCGCTGGCTGCGGCGAAGGCTCAGGCGCAAGCCAAAGAACAGGAAGGCTATCTGTTAACGCTGGATATCCCAAGCTACCTGCCGGTGATGACCTACTGTGACAACCAGGGACTGCGTGAAGAGATGTATCGCGCTTACTCCACGCGCGCGTCTGACCAGGGGCCGAATGCGGGCAAATGGGACAATAGCCCGATAATGGAAGAGATCCTCGCGCTGCGCCACGAACTGGCACAGCTGCTGGGCTTTGAAAGCTACGCCTTTAAATCTCTGGCCACCAAAATGGCGGAGAACCCGCAGCAGGTCCTCGACTTCCTGACCGATCTGGCGAAACGTGCCCGTCCGCAGGGGGAGAAAGAGCTGGCTCAGTTGCGCGCCTTCGCGAAAGCGGAATTTGGTGTTGATGAGCTGCAGCCGTGGGATATCGCTTACTACAGCGAGAAACAAAAACAGCACCTCTACAGCATCAGCGACGAGCAGCTGCGCCCATATTTCCCGGAAAACAAAGCGGTTAACGGCCTGTTTGAAGTGGTTAAACGTATTTATGGCATCACTGCCAAAGAGCGCACCGATGTTGACGTCTGGCACCCGGAAGTTCGTTTCTTCGAGCTGTACGACGAAAACAACGAGCTGCGCGGCAGCTTCTACCTCGACCTGTATGCCCGTGAACATAAACGCGGCGGGGCGTGGATGGACGACTGCGTCGGCCAGATGCGTAAAAGTGACGGCTCGTTGCAAAAACCGGTCGCCTACCTGACCTGTAACTTTAACCGTCCGGTGAACGGCAAACCCGCGCTGTTTACCCACGATGAAGTGATTACCCTGTTCCACGAGTTCGGCCACGGTCTGCACCATATGCTGACCCGTATCGAAACCGCGGGCGTTTCCGGTATTAACGGTGTGCCATGGGATGCGGTCGAACTGCCGAGCCAGTTTATGGAAAACTGGTGTTGGGAGCCGGAAGCGTTGGCGTTTATCTCTGGTCACTTTGAGACCGGTGAACCGCTGCCGAAGGAACTGCTGGATAAAATGCTGGCGGCGAAAAACTACCAGGCGGCGCTGTTTATTCTGCGTCAACTGGAGTTCGGTCTGTTTGACTTCCGTCTGCACGCAGAGTTTAACCCGCAGCAAGGGGCGAAAATCCTCGACACGCTGGCGGAAATCAAGAAACAGGTCGCCGTGGTGCCGGGCCCAGCGTGGGGCCGTTTCCCACACGCTTTCAGCCATATTTTTGCGGGCGGCTACGCAGCAGGCTACTACAGCTATCTGTGGGCTGATGTCCTGGCGGCGGACGCGTTCTCTCGCTTTGAAGAAGAGGGGATTTTCAACCGTGAAACCGGACAGTCGTTCCTGGATAGCATCCTGACTCGTGGCGGTTCTGAAGAGCCTATGGCGCTGTTCAAACGCTTCCGTGGTCGTGAACCACAGCTTGATGCGATGCTTGAGCATTACGGGATTAAAGGCTGATTTACCCGTCATACTTCAAGCTGCCTCTTCGGCAACTGCGCTCACTCACCCTGGTCACGTACTATTTGTACGTTCCCAGGGATTCCTTCACTTGTTGTCTTGATGCAACTCGAATTATTTAGGGTAAAGCGGAATTGAAAATCTGCTTAATTGATGAAACAGGCGCCGGAGACGGCGCCTTATCTGTTCTGGCCGCCCGCTGGGGGCTGGAACACGATGAAGATAACCTGATGGCGCTGGTAATGACGCCGGAACACCTGGAGCTGCGCAAGCGTGATGAGCCGAAACTCGGCGGCATTTTCGTTGATTTTGTCGGCGGTGCGATGGCCCATCGGCGCAAATTTGGCGGTGGCCGCGGTGAAGCGGTGGCGAAGGCGGTCGGCATTAAAGGCGATTACCTGCCGGACGTGGTCGATGCGACCGCCGGGCTGGGACGCGATGCGTTTGTACTGGCCTCGGTGGGCTGCCATGTACGGATGCTGGAACGTAATCCGGTGGTGGCGGCACTGCTCGACGATGGCCTGGCGCGCGGGTATGCCGACCCGGAAATCGGTCCGTGGCTGCAGGAGCGTTTGCAGTTGATTCACGCCTCAAGCCTGACGGCGTTAACGGATATTACGCCGCGCCCGCAGGTGGTGTATCTCGACCCGATGTTTCCACATAAGCAGAAAAGCGCGCTGGTGAAAAAAGAGATGCGCGTGTTTCAGTCGCTGGTGGGGCCAGACTTAGATGCCGATGGTTTGTTGGCGCCAGCACGTCAGCTGGCGACTAAACGTGTCGTGGTGAAGCGCCCGGATTACGCGCCGCCGCTCGCTGATGTGGCGACACCCAATGCGGTAGTCACGAAAGGGCATCGGTTTGATATTTATGCGGGAACGGCATAGGCCAGATGGTGAGCTATAGTGCCCGATGGCGCTGCGCTTATCAGGCCTACAGTTCGGTGCCGTTAGTAGGCCGGATAAGGCGGTAGCCGCATCCGGCGATTCGACTACACGAATGGAGCCAACGGATCGGCAATCTCAAACGCCACGGCCTTGTCAGCCTTCGGTGGATATATCAACTCACTGACAATAGATACCTTCAGCTTTTTCGCTTCTGCGCGCGTCAGTTTCACCTGCTGATCCCATCCTTCGCTATACACCGCGCCCCATGCGCCAAGATCCAGACAGGTGACGTAGTTTTCCTGACGATACGGCAGTGGCGCAACGTTTAGCAAGCTGGCTGCCGCGTTATTTCCGGCAAATTTGCCCAGCAAAATAGCGTGCTGGCAGGTCATCAGCGCGTGATTACCTTTATCATCGGTGGCGGCGTAAGCCACATCGCCAGTGGCGTATATATCATCGTGACCTACAACCTGCAGATTGGCATTTACATGCAGACGGCCCTGACGATCGCGCGGTGCGTCAATTTGCGCCGTTAACCCGTTTGCCTGTACGCCAACCGTCCAGATAACGGTCTGTGAGGCAATGGTCTGCCCATCTTTCAGCGTTACGCCGGACGCATCTACGCACTCCACTTCCGTATTCACCCGCCACTCGACGCCCAGTTCAGCGGAGGCTTCGATAATCACGTCGCGTAATTCCTGGCTCCAGCGTCCGCCTGGCTGAGTGCCGCGTTCAACTACGACAACTTTGGTCTTAGCATCTTCACCCAGAATTTCACGCAGACGGCCCGGAAGCTCCAGCGCCATCTCAATCCCAGTGAAGCCTCCGCCGCACACCACCACGGTGTTACGCGCGTCGCTCTCAGGCAGGTCGGCCAGATCTTTCAGATGCTGCTCCAGTACCGTCGCGCTTTCAAGTTGGTCAAGGTCAAACGCGTGCTCGGCGGCACCGGCAACGATATCGCGGTTTACGTGGCTGCCGCTGGCGAGCACCAGGCGGTCGTAGCGGCGCAGATGAATGTCACCGTTGGCATCCTTCCAGCTCACCTCTTTAGAGTCCGGGAGGATCTGCTCGACGTGACCTTGCAGGAAGTTGACGCCAGTAACGTCAAACAGCGGTTGCAGTGGTGCGACCAGGGTTTGCACGGCGCTTTCATAAAAGCGCGGGCGGACACGCAGCTCTGGCTGTGGCGCAATCACCGTAATATCAATGGTCTGCTGGTGTTTGTCCGCCAGTCGCGCGGCGCTTAGTGCTGCCCACATACCGGCAAAGCCGGCGCCCACGATCAGAATTTGTTTATGCATTGGTTTTTTCTCACTGGTGACTACGAATCATTTACTCGGATTTTATTTGTCGTAGTTAAGGATTGCAATGCGATCCTGATCCTTTTTTCAGTATTACGCCAGGGTGTTTTATTATCTGTTTGATAAATATCTATTTATATTTTTATGTTCATGCGGGGTTGCTCTGTTATCTGGAATGCCTTAGATGAAAAAGCTACAATAAACTCAGATTCATTTTGGCTGAGATAAAAAATGGCATTTTACAGTTCCGGGGTTGAGTACGGCATCCATAGCCTGATGTGTATGGTCGATAGCAAAGGCGACGCGCGGGATATGAGCGTGCGGGAAATTGCCGAACTACAAAGCGTGCCGTATGACTATCTGGCAAAAATCTTCACCCGTCTGTCGAAAGCAGGTCTGGTGCGCAGTATCGAGGGTAAGGGCGGCGGGTTCCAGTTGGCCAAACCCGCGGAAGACATCACTGTGCTGGATGTGGTCAATGCTATTGATGGCGATAAGCGTATTTTTGAATGTCGTGAAATTCGCCAGCGGTTGGCGGTATTTGAGGAGCATCCGCCCCAGTGGGCTTGTGAAGGCATTTGTGGTGTGCGTTCGGTAATGGACATGGCACAGCAGCGCATGGAAGAAGCGCTTGGCCAGCATACGATTCTGGACTTGGCGCGCAAAATGTACCGCAAAGCGCCAGATACCTTCGTGGTGGAAGTACAGGAGTGGATTGATGCTCGCAAAGGATAGCGAGTTAAAATGCCCGATAGCGCAAGGCGATCGGGCATATTGAATGTAGGCCGGATAAGGTAATAGCCGCCATCCGGCACTGAAGGTTATTGCTCGGTGCTCGGTGTATTAATCATGCGGTTCAGCCATGGCACCATAATCGCCATTACAACCGTTACCGCCAGGGTCACCAGGCCTATCTTACTGAACACGTTAGTATAAATAGGCAGCGTCTGGAGTGGGTCGGTGATGTTCTCTGGTACGGCGGTGAACGTCGCGACATAACCCCCCATCAGGAAGGCTGCTGCCTGCGTCAGGAACCACATCCCGAGAATAAAGCCCATCAGGTGTTGTGGCACGAGAGCGGCGACCATAGCCAGCCCCAGGGCGCTAATCAGCAGTTCACCCAGGCTCTGGAACAGATACACCAGCACGATAAACCACGGCGACGTCAACCCCTGCGCATCGGCAAACCACATCCCGGCTGCAGCGGCGGTCAGAAAGCCCAGCGAGCACAGGAACATACCGAGCGTAAATTTCATCGGCATGGTCAGGTCTTTGCCTTTGTTTCCCAGACGGGTATAGATAGCGGCCAGCACCGGACTCGCCAGTACCACCCAGAACGGGTTCAGCGCCTGGAAGCTTACCGGGTTGATGGCGAAACCAAGAATTTCATGGTGCACGTTATTGATAGCAAAGAAGTTCAGCGAAGTTGGCATCTGCGCGTACAGCACGTAGAACACCACCGCTTCCAGCATCAGGATAAAGGCCACAAACATCTTGTTGCGCCCGGTTTTATCCAGTTTGAAGGCCTGACGGAAGAAGATGATCGTCACGGCAATCGACAGGACGATCAGCACCAGGTTGGCAACCTGCACGTTGTGCATCAGCCAGGCGCAGATAAATACCATCACTACCGTTCCGGCCAGCACGCAGAATAGATTACGGAAACTCAGCGGCTTATGGTCCGGCTCTGAACCGATATTCTTCACCATCCCACGGCAGGCAAAGTAGACCAACAGCGCGACAATAAGCCCGGCCCCGCACAGATTATAGGTCACCGCGTAGCCAAACTTATCGGCAATCACCGGTGCCAGCGACAACGACAGCAGTGAACCGATGTTAATCGACATATAAAACAGGGTGAAAGCACCGTCCAGACGGGCGTCTTTCGGTGGATAGCATTTTGACAGCAGGCTTGCCGGGTTGGCTTTAAACAGCCCGTTACCGACGGCAATGGTACCCAAAGCAATAAAAATCAGGTCGGGCTTAAGCAGTGACATCCCGGTCATGAAGTAGCCGATCGCCAGCACAATGGCGCCGAGTACCAGCGTGCGTTTGGTCCCTAAGAGATGGTCGCCGACGTAGCCGCCGATGGATATCAGGCCGTAGACCAGCGCGGCAAATGCACCAAAGGTGACAAATGCCTGTTCCTGCGAAAAACCGAGCTGCTTAACAAAAAATACCGCCAGGATGCCCTGAACGCCGTAATAGCCAAATCGTTCCCATAATTCCACAAAGAAGATCATGAAGAACGGACGAGGTTGCTGCAGCAAGCCCGTAGGTGCAGTAGTATTCATATTCCTTCGCCTTTCAAAGCCATCCCGAAAAGTATGAACGCGTATGCTTAAACGCGCCGAAAAAGTCTTATTTTGTTATAGACTGCGGCGATTAGCCGTAAGGGTAGATTATTATAGAGATAGTTTTCGATCCAATTAGTTGATCACACTAATTATGATTTATTTGTTGGATTGATGTACTAATTGTGTCTGAATGATAAAAACAAAAACGCCCGCGCAGGCGGGCGTTTACAGGCTTAACGACTTGCAGCGCGCCGGGTTATCTCCCGACGGCCAGCGTTTTATGCTTCTTCGTCGTCACGCAGCGGAACAATCAACATGTCGACGTGAACAGTGTTGATCAGTTGACGCGCGGAGGACATCAGTTTGCTCCAGAAATCCTGGTGATGACCACAAACGACCAGATCCATGTCGTATTTTTTGATGGCATCAACCAGAACCTGACCCAGGTCGCCGCTACCGCTCAGGGTTTCGGTGATAGGGTAGCCTGCGTTGGTGGACAGCTCGGTTAACGCGTGGTGGGTTTCTTCAGAAATGCGTTTCTGCATGTCGCCCAGATTCACGTCGATTAGCCCGGTGTACAGGTCGGAATAGTTTACGTCAACGTGGATAAGGGAGACTTTCGCATTGTAAGGCCGTGCCATAGAGACCGCTTTTTCAACCAGAACTTTGCTTTCTGGAGAAAGATCAACCGCGATAAGAATGTGTTTATAAGCCATAGTGTTACTCCTTCCATAAGTTGTCGATGACTAGCCTGCTGGCGTTCATTTGCCGCCGCGTCATCCGCGTCCTGCGAACTTTATGCGCGGGGCTAGCCCAGTCGTAAAAACGTACCTTTTAAGGACTATCCTTACATTATAGCGACCGGGATAATCCGTCAATCCGCCTTGCTTGCCAAGTAGTTAAACAAATTTTTTAGTTAATTGCATTGATAGTGATTAACCTTCTGGCAAAAAAATTAACTAATCTCCTACACTATTTAGAGAGGCGCTCGGATGCGTGACACTAACACGAGCGGTTTCGGTTGTACTCTTCACTGAATGGTTTGGCAGGGTATCGGGGAGCGGTAGTCCCGGAAAGGCGTTCCGTGGGCGGGTCGCCGGGGAGGAGATATGATAAGCACCATTGCGTTATTCTGGGCTTTATGTGTCGTTTGCATTGTTAATATGGCGCGTTATTTTTCTTCGCTACGCGCACTGTTAGTGGTACTTCGTGGTTGCGATCCATTACTTTACCAGTATGTCGATGGGGGCGGCTTTTTTACCTCGCATGGGCAACCTAACAAGCAGATGCGTCTGGTGTGGTATATCTACGCTCAGCGTTACCGTGATCATCATGACGATGAGTTTATTCGCCGCTGTGAGCGGGTTCGCGGTCAGTTCATCCTTACCAGCGCGTTATGTGGGCTGGTGTTAATCAGTATGGTCGCGCTGATTATCTGGCACTGATTTCTACGACAGATATAAAAAAAGCGGGTCAGTTTCCTGACCCGCTTTTTTACTGTGTATGCATTTAGATTAGCTTCAGGGAGAGCCAGTACAGCACCCCGGAAAGGATAATCGCTGCTGGCAGGGTGAAGACCCAGGCCATCAGAATGCTGGTTACCGTTTTACGCTGCAAACCGCCACCGTCAACAACCATCGTCCCTGCAACAGAAGAGGAGAGAACGTGAGTGGTGGAAACAGGCATACCGGTGTAACTGGCGAGACCGATAGAGACTGCGGCAGTCATCTGTGCCGACATCCCCTGAGCATAGGTCATGCCTTTCTTACCGATTTTCTCACCAATAGTGGTCGCCACGCGACGCCAGCCAATCATCGTACCGCAGCCCAGAGCCAGAGCAACAGCCATGATAATCCAGACGGGTGCGTACTCAATGGTGCTCAGCATGTCGGTTTTCAGTTTCTTCAGCAGTCGCTGATCGTCGCTGCTTACGCCAGGCAGTTTCACGACTTTATCGGTGGTATCAGAGATGCACAGCATAATGCGACGCAGCTGGCTACGCTGCTCAACGCTTAACTTGTCGTAGGTTTCCAGGTTCGCCAGCATACCTTTTGCACGCTCAAGCGCGTTGATGGTATTTGCCGGGTGACAATGGAACTCTGCCGGTGTTGTTGTCGCCGTTTCCGTCGGAGACGGAACCAACTGATCAACGCCGGTCGCCTGTTTGAGCAGATCAGGACGCTGCTGGAAGTAGGTTTCGACGTTATTGATAGCATCACGGGTACGCGTAATTTCGTAACCAGAAGCATTCATATTCACCACGAAGCCTGCAGGCGCTACGCCAATCAGTACCAGCATTACCAGACCAATACCTTTCTGCCCATCGTTAGCGCCATGAGAAAACGCCACACCGATAGCGGAGAGGATCAGCGCGATACGCGTCCAGAACGGCGGCTTTTTCTTACCGTCTTTCTTTTCACGCTCTGCTGGTGTCAGGTGAATACGTGCCCGCTTCTTGGTGCCGTTCCAGTAACGACGCAGCAAGAAGATCAGACCGCCAGCGAACACCAGACCGACAATAGGGGAAATGATCAGCGAACCGAAAATATTGAGCACTTTCGGGATGTTAAGTGCATCCACCACTGAAGTCCCGTTCATCAACGCATTGGTTAAACCAATACCAATGATCGCGCCAATCAGCGTGTGGGAGCTGGATGCAGGCAGACCAAAGTACCAGGTACCGAGGTTCCAGATAATTGCCGCCAGTAGCATGGAGAACACCATGGCGAGGCCATGTGAAGAACCCATGTTGAGCAGCAGATCCGTTGGTAGCATATGCACGATGGCATAAGCTACGCTGAGACCACCCAGCAAAACACCAAAGAAGTTGAACAACGCAGCCATGACCACCGCCAATTGCGAACGCATTGCACGGGTATAGATCACGGTTGCGACAGCATTGGCTGTATCGTGGAAGCCGTTAATTGCTTCGTAGAACAGCACAAAAGCCAGAGCAAGCAATAATAAAAGCCCGGTATGTAAATCCAGGCCAGCAAACAAATGTAGCATAGGACGTTACGCCATTTTGAGGACATGAACGCGGCGCATTATCAGTGACTTTGGCGGCGCGGGCAAAGTGAAATATAGAGTTTTTTTGATTTGTCTCCTGCTTTGTTTTACACCACTAAAGAATTATCCTATAGAATTCAGGTAAATACCTATTATTGATAGTTTGGTGCTGGTGCGACCACTGAGGAATCTTTACAATTCACGCCCGCTTTTTAGAGAGGATCGCAACGTGGAAAGGTTTGATACCGTTATTATAGGCGCTGGCGCAGCGGGTATGTTCTGTGCCGCGCAGGCAGGGCAAGCAGGCAGTCAAGTACTGCTGATTGATAATGGTAAAAAGCCTGGACGTAAGATCCTCATGTCCGGCGGAGGGCGCTGTAACTTTACCAATCTTTATGTGGAACCGGCTGCATATTTGAGTCAAAACCCGCATTTTTGCAAATCGGCGCTGGCTCGCTATACGCAGTGGGACTTTATCGATTTGGTGGGTAAACACGGCATTGCCTGGCATGAAAAAACGCTCGGCCAGCTGTTCTGCGATGATTCGGCCCAACAAATCGTCGATATGCTGGTGGCCGAATGCGAAAAAGGTAACGTTACGATGCGTTTACGTAGCGAAGTCCTGAGCGTCGCACAGGATGATGATGGCTTCATTCTGGAACTGAACGGGATGACGGTCGGTGCGAAGAAATTGGTTATTGCCTCCGGTGGGCTTTCCATGCCGGGTCTGGGAGCAACGCCGTTTGGTTATAAAATTGCCGAACAGTTTGGTCTGAAGGTTCTGCCGACCCGTGCCGGTTTGGTGCCTTTCACGCTGCATAAGCCACTGTTGGAGCAGCTTCAGGTACTCTCAGGCGTGTCTGTTCCTTCCGTTATCACCGCTGAAGACGGCACCGTATTTCGTGAAAACCTGCTCTTTACGCACCGTGGGCTTTCAGGCCCGGCCGTTTTGCAAATTTCCAGTTTTTGGCAGCCCGGCGAATTTGTCAGCATTAATTTGTTGCCGGATGTTGACCTTGCGAGCTTCCTCGATGAACAACGAAGCGCACATCCAAATCAGAGCTTAAAGAACACGTTAGCGATGCAGTTGCCGAAACGTCTGGTGGAATGCCTGCAGCAATTAGGGCAAATCCCGGATGTGACGCTGAAACAACTTAACGTGCGCGATCAGCAATTGCTGGTCGAAACGCTGACCGAATGGCGGGTGCAGCCGAACGGTACCGAAGGGTATCGCACAGCGGAAGTCACGCTGGGAGGCGTGGATACCAACGAACTGTCTTCGCGCACGATGGAAGCCCGCAAAGTGCCAGGGCTGTACTTTATTGGTGAAGTGATGGATGTCACCGGCTGGTTGGGTGGGTATAACTTCCAGTGGGCGTGGTCGAGCGCCTGGGCATGTGCACAGGATTTGGTGTCTGAATAAGTGAAAGACTCTGTCTGCACATAATAAGAAAAAATATCATAGTGATGTGTGATACATGAACTGACTCTGACGTGCGTTTCTTAACTCCAGGAATGATATGATAAATCAGTTAAAAATCGCACAGATAAGAGAACGGGAGACACATGGTTATTCCTGAGGTAAAACAGGAGCGGCTCTATCAAAAGATAGCCAATCTCATCATTAAGCTCATCAATGATGGTATTTTTCCGCCGGGAAGCTTCTTACCACCCGAACGTGAGCTGGCGAAGCAACTCGGTGTAAGTCGCGCATCGCTCAGAGAAGCGCTGATTGTGCTGGAGATTTCCGGATGGATCACCATCCAGTCAGGTAATGGTGTGATTGTTGCTGATAAAAAGCATTCCACCAGTGATTATACGATTGAAGAAATCCTCTATTCGCGTGAGTTGGTCGACAGCCATTGTGCGCGTCTTGCTGCTCAGGCCGGGAAAGAAGATCTAATTAGCCAGCTTGAAGCACTGCATCTCAGCATGGAAAAGGCCATTAGCGAAAACAATGTGCATGGTTTTTATTCCCTCGATAAGCAATTCCATCTAACAGTATCAGAAGCCAGCCAGAACCGCGTACTGCTTGATATGTCGCGAATGCTGTGGGAGCAGCGCGTTAACATCCCGTATGCCGGACTGGACAAACGTTCCGGCAATCGGGATGTATTAACCAGCATGAATACACAGCATAAAGCGATTGTGGATGCGATCCGCCAGGCTGATGCTGACGGTGCTTACCAAAAATCGCTGGAACATCTGGCCTATGTCAGACAGATAGTGGGTCTTTAATAACACCACGCTATTGGCTCAGAGCGGCTACCGCTGCACGTGCGCCTACGCTGTGCAATTGCTGACAGGCAGCGGTTACGCGTTCGATAAAGTCTGTGTTCTCGCAAAGGTCTCGCCCAAAGATAGTGTCAATTGCTAACAGCGCCCGGACACGTTCTTCTATTGATGGATACTGTTGATAAATAGCCTGATACTGTGCTGACAGCGGATCTATCACCTCAATCGGATGACCTTGTTCATCCACACCGCTGATGTAGCGCATCCAACCGGCGACTCCCAACATCAGATGGCGGGCATCTTCGCCTTTTTTCAGATGGAGTCGAATGGGGTCCAGCAAGCGTTGTGGTAGTTTCTGGCTGCCATCCATCGCAATTTGCCAGGTTCGGTGCTTCAGTGATGGATTAGTAAAGCGCGCAATCAGCAGCTCTGCATAAGCCGCAAGGTCTGTTCCTTCCGGCATCGACAGTGTCGGCGCTTGTTCATTGAGCATCAAAGCACGCGCAGCGTTGCGATACGCCGGGTTGGTCATCGTATCGGCAATCGTTTCATAACCGCCCAGATAACCAAGGTAGGCCAGGAAAGAGTGGCTGCCGTTGAGCATGCGTAACTTCATCATCTCAAATGGCACCACATCTGCTACAAACTGTACGCCCACGCGATCCCAGTCCGGGCGTCCATTGACAAAGTTATCTTCAATCACCCACTGACGGAACGGCTCACAGGCAATGGCACAGGGATCATCTACCCCCAGCTGTTCTGCGATTTGCGCTAACGTCTCTTCTGTCGCTGCCGGAACGATGCGGTCTACCATCGTGCATGGGAACGTTGCCTGTTCGGCAATCCACTCAGCCAACTGCGGATCGCGCTCGGCGGCTAAACCCAGGACAGCGGTTTTTGCGACGTGGCCATTTTCTCGTACGTTATCGCAGGACAGCACAGTAAAAGCCTTCAATCCCTGCTGACGGCGTAGCGCGAGGGCTTCGACGATATAACCCATTGCTGATTTGGGGGACAGTGGGTGAGCAATGTCGTGCTGGATAAACGGATGATTCAGATCCAGCTCGCCGCTGGCGGCATCTGTGCAATATCCTTTTTCGGTGATGGTCAGCGAAACGATGGCCGTTTCGGGACGTGCCATTGCGTGGATAATGGCTTCACAGCCGTCAAATTCAGGATGCAGCGCTTCTTTCATCGCGCCAATGATTTTAAGCTCTGTCGTTTGTGCTCCGCGCTCGGCAACGGTGTACAGCAGATCCTGCGCCTTCAGGTTTTGAATCAGTGTGGCATCGTTTCCGGGCATCAGGTTGACCTCACAGATACCCCAGTCGCTGTCACTGCTTTCCAGCAAATGATGTGTATAGAGCGCCTGATGAGCGCGGTGAAAAGCGCCGCAACCAAGATGTACGATGCGCGAAACGAGGCGTGAACGATCCCAGCGTGGTCGTGGGGTGGAAATCTGGGCAGTGGCGAGATTCTTGTCCATGACAAACTCCTGTCATTGATGATCTTCTTTGATAATGCGCTATCAAAGACCGGTCCTGACTGAAAGTGAAAAACCGCATGGCAGGGATACCATGCGGCAATGTGGTTACTGATTGAAGAAGGCGCGTTGGATAGCCAGTTCAACGCCGCGTACTTCAGCCAGGCCCTTAAGGCGACCAATAGCGGAATACCCTGGGTTGGTTTTCTTTTTCAGATCATCAAGCATTTGATGACCATGGTCTGGTCGCATGGGGATAAGTGAGGCGTTGCCTTCAGCTTTACGTCGCTGTTCTTCTTCGACTATCGCTTTCACTACGCTGTACATATCGACATCCCCGGAGAGATGTGCCGCCTCATGGAAGGTTTTGGGATTCTCTTCACGTTGTGTGGAACGCAGGTGCGTAAAGTAAATCCGTGGGCCGAACTGTTTGATCATATCAACCAGATCGTTGTCTGCGCGTACGCCGTAAGAGCCTGTACACATCGTAAAACCGTTGGCTGTACTGTTTACGGTATCCACCATCCACTGCATATCTTCTACAGTAGAAACGATGCGCGGCAGGCCAAGAATTGGGCGCGGTGGATCGTCCGGATGAACCGCCATACGTACACCCACTTCTTCCGCTACCGGAATAATGGCTTTCAGGAACCAGGCGAAATTTTCCCGTAAGGCCGCTTTGTCGATATCTTTATAGGTTGCAAGGTGGCTACGGAATTGGTCCAGCGTATAGCCTTCCTCAGCACCTGGTAGACCTGCAATGATATTTCGCGTCAGCCGAGCTTTGTCCTCTTCGCTCATATTCACAAAACGCTGGTGCGCCTGTGCAATTTCTTCTGCGCTGTAGTCCGCTTCTGCACTGGGACGCTTGAGGATATGCAGTTCAAAGGCGGCAAACTCAATCTGGTCAAAGCGCAGAGCCTTTGAACCGTCGGGTAGCACATATTCCAGGTCGGTACGGGTCCAGTCCAGAACCGGCATGAAGTTGTAGCACACGGTAAAGATGCCGCATTGGGCGAGATTGCGCAGCGTCTGCTGGTAATTCTTGATCCACAGATCGTACTGGCCCGTGTGGGTCTTGATGTCTTCATGGATCGGCACGCTTTCCACGACCGACCAGACCAGACCGGCTTTTTCCACGATCGCTTTGCGTTTGAGAATTTCTTCTACGGACCAGACTTCACCGTTTGGAATATGGTGCAGCGCAGTTACCACACCCGTTGCACCGGCTTGACGAACATCGGACAACGACACGGGATCATTCGGGCCATACCAACGCCAGGTTTGTTCCATCGCTTTATCTCCTGGAAAAATTAATGAAAGGTCACATTGATCTTCAGATAGCGTTCCGGGTATTGATCGAGTTCCTTCACGGCGTCAGGCACATCATCAATATTCACCACCTTGCTGACGACATCCGCAGGATTAATGTTCAGCGTAGCCAGCATCTGTAACGCTTCTTCGAATTCGCCAGCACTGGTACGTGATCCGCGCAGATCCAACTCTTTAAACGTGATCAGGTTAGTGGGTAACGATGTCTCCTGTTTTGGCCAGCCGGTGAAAGCAATACGACCCGCAAACGAAGCAAGATCCAGCGTTTCGCGAATTGCACTGTTGGCACCAGATGCTTCGACGACAACCTGTGCCATCGTCCCCTGTGTGATATCTTTTATCGTCTCAACAACCTGGGTGTTCGACGGATTGATGACGTAAGGCACGCCCAGCGATTTTGCGTACTGAAGTCGTTCGTCCACGATATCGATCAGAATTGGCGTCGCACCGTAGCGCAATGCGCTCAATGCTGCCATCAGACCAATCGCACCGGCTCCAATAATGGCGATATGCTCCCCGGCCGTCAGTTTGGCGCGATGTAGCGCATGCAGTGCGATAGTCAGTGGTTCAGCCAACGGAGCCATCTCAGTGGCGACGTCATCCGGGATTTTGTGAATCAAATGCGCGGGGTGAGCAACCACCTCCTGCATCGCACCATCAATATGTACGCCAATTACCTTCAGGTTTTCACAGCAATTTGTTCTCCCCACTGAACAGGGGTAGCAATGGCCACAATAAATATAAGGATCAACAATAACGCGGTCACCTTCCTTAATATTTGCTGGCATGCCATTGCCTTGTTTAATAACAATACCAGTGACTTCATGTCCAATAATACGTGGATAGGTCACCAGGGGATTAGTGCCGCGAAATGCACCTATATCAGAGCCACATATTCCAGCAGCATCAACTTTTATTAATACTTCATTATCTTTCTTTTCTGGATAATCAACCCAACGGGTTTCAATTTCACCAGGTTTATTGATGTAGACAGCTTTGACTTTCATTTGTTTTTAATCCTTTATTTTTGACAAATACGAATACCAGACAGCTGGAAACAATCGCAATAGCACCAGCCAGATAGAATGCGTAATCATATTTACCGCTGAACTGAACAATAAATCCGGTGACCAGAGGGCCAATGATTCCGGAGATATTTGCCAGCCCATGCATGGCGCCACCGACGCTACCCACTTTATCTTTGTGTACGACATCCTGAATAACTGCCCAATAAATAGGTCCAGTTAAATACAACAGGAATAACGAGACTGACATCAATCCAACGGCACTGCCGATAGTGGTAACTGTTCCAGAAACCGCTACACAGATTGCCGCTCCAGCCAGGCAAACACCGAGAATGAGACGGCGAGAAAGCAGGGCATTGCCCGTTACCCGATAGATAAAGTCAGAGCATACGCCACCCAATACCATGCCGATTGCACCAATCACCCAGGGGATCACCGTTGCAATGCTGATTTCTTTAATATCAAGGTGTAGCGAGTGGTTCAGATAGCTTGGGAACCAGGTCAGGAAGAAAAAGAGTATGTAGTTATAGCTAAAGAAGGCCAGCGTCGTTGCCCACACCATCGGCTGCTTCATGTAGTAGCCGAGAGAAGGCATCGCTTTACCGTCATCCGCTAAAATGATGTCATCATGGTTTTCAAAATCGACACGTTCTTCCGGGGCGAGGTGTTTACTTTTTGAAGGTTTATCACTGGCAATGAAATACCAAAGTAATACCCAGGCTAAACCAAACAGGAAAATAATACCGAACGCCGGACGCCAGCCTAATGAAAGAGCCAGCAGGCCAACTACCGGACCGGAAATTGCGCCACCCAACGGCGAGCCAGCGCTGAAAATACCGATGGCAGTGGCAGATTCTTTACGCGAAATCCAGTTATTGATAATTTTATTACCTGCAGCACTGACGGCCCTTCAGCCATGCCGAATAATACGCGGACAGCCAGCATAGTCCATAATCCAGTAACCAGACTGGTCATCCCACAAAATACTGACCAGAGTAACGCGGCGACCAGAAATACTGTTTTGGGACCAAATCGGTCACTGGCCCAGCCACCGATAAAGTTAAACAGTGCATAACCAACAAAGAATGCGCTGAATATCATACCCATCTCAGCAGCATTGAATCCTAATTCCTTTTCGATGAGTGGAGCGGTGATCGACAATGCTGAACGATCCATATAGTTAAGCATGTAAACTATAAAAAGAAGAAAAACGATAAGCCATCCCATTGTTTTTCTTTTCATGATATATCCTCTTATTGTGGTCTAGCGGCCTGACCACAATATTTAAAACCTATTTTAAGATCACCATTCTTTTGATGCGAATGTGATCAACATAACGAAAAATTAGTGCTTTAAATAATCACGATCAAATGTGTGTTGGCATATCTTTATGAATTTTAAGGTTTTGTTGTGAGCGGTAAATTTAGGATAAAAGCGAACTTGGTATTCAACACCTATTTTGGATGGATATTGCAATAGCGTCGTACAGGGAGAACGGCGAACGTTCAGCGCAAATCAGGCGGCTACGTACAGTCACAGTGGTATCCCACCCGCTGAGAACAGAAAAATGGCTCATAATGACCTCGTTTTGTAATGATTCATTAACATTTGGGCTACATGTCACAGAATCAACGATGAGACTAAAAGTCGCTTTGACACGCTTTGGGTTACCTTCTAGAGTGGAAAAATACAGATTTTAGATAAGAGACTATCTGTGAAATTAAGATGGTCTCTTATTGCATTTTTTTAGCTAATGGCGACCTTCTTCCGAATATTATGAAGGGGAAAGCCATGTCCGCATGTTCATTCTCAAATCCGATAAAAATCCGCGGTGTAGATGATGTCATTAATTGCATCGATGCCAGGGGAAAAATCAGTGGCAGAGCTGGTGTTATTTGGTGGTTGGCACTAGGCGGCCTTTTCTTGATGCTTTTTCAAATTCAGCTCTCAGTGCTGGATTAAACCCAATGACCCGCAATTTAAATCTTACTGCGACCGAAGTTGCACTGCTTACCTCATTTTCATCCTGGGTCGCCATATTATTTAACCCGATTGGCGGCTGGATAGCCGATCGCTGGGGTCGTGTGCCACCGCTGATCATTGCCAAAATAATGGCGGTGATTGGTGCTTTGTTGGTGATGTCATCCTCCAGTTTTAGCACGATAATCGTGGGTCGCTTCTTTGTTGGCGTCTCTTACGGGATGGACTTTGCTGTGGCAATGGCCATGCTGGCAGAGTTCACGCCTGTGAAACTCAAAAGCCGTCTAAATACCTGGCAGGGTGTCTGGTATGTTGCCGTTTGTTTAAATTTGGTATTAGCGCTGATGTTTTACTCATGGGACGTAGGTGATGCCATCTGGCGTTATTCCATTGCTGTAACGGCGTTATGTGGAATCATCGTTCTGTTTTTCCAGTTCCGTTATTTAGTGGAAAGCCCGGTTTGGCTGGCAAGGAAATCCCGATTACCTGAAGCTATCGTTTCCATGAATAAAATATATGGTGAACAGTTTATTCTGGCGCCGAAAGTAGAACAGAAACCCGTTATTGGTCAGGCTGAAAAAGGCGCAAGAAATGTGCTGTTAATATTCCGTGGCGTCTATTTACCACGTACGATTCTGCTTCGACCGTTCAAATCTGTCAGTCAATCCAATATTTCGGTGTGGGCTGGTATTTACCGGTTATTAGTGCTGCGATGTTTGGTAAAAATTTTGTTTACGCAACCTTATGTTCACTATTTTTAACGTTTTCGGTATCGTCGGCGGTTTCTTATCTCCCGCGATTGGCCGCCGTCTGGGATTGCGCCGCTCCTCGGCGATCGGTTTTGCCGTGGCCTTCCTCGTGCTACTCACGCTGGTCTGTTCAGTGACACTATGCCACTTTGGGCCTCTTTGCTGGTCCCTGCACTGTTTATTCTTTGCCACTCTGGCGGACCTGGTGCAAACGGAAAAGCCTGTCGTCACTCTCTTTTCGCAGTGAACTGCGGGCTGGCGCGAACGGCGTGGTCGGTGCGCTCGGGCAATAGGTGCGGCGCTCGGCTGTTTATTTTCCCGGTATTCCGTGATTTGTATGGCCTGCAAACGACCTTCCTGATCATGTCTGCCGTGCGCTGTTTGCGAGCATTATCTGTTTTGTTATTCCGTGGGACCCCACTCGCACCATTATTCAGCCGGATAACGAGCCAGGTGCGCCGCAGTTCGAATCACCCCATTCACCTTATCCAGAGTCGATGACCCCAGAATCAAACAGGAGTACGAAATGAGTGAATACGAAGATGTCATTCTGGCTATCGATGAAGGTACATCGGGGACCCGTGCGGCAGTTGTTGCACAAAATAGCCAGGTTCACTGCCTGGAATACCAGCCGCTTCAGGTCAGCAGTCTGCGTCATGGTGTGGTGGAACAAGATGCTGATGAGGTCTTGCAGGCCACTATTGAGGTTTGTCGCAAAGCGATAGCTAACGCGCAATGCAACAAGATGCGCATTGTGGCGCTGGCGATTGCGACCCAACGCTCAACGGCAGTGCTGTGGGATGCGCAAACGGGTAAGGCATTAACTCCGGCGATGGTATGGCAGGATGCGCGTTTCACGGATGAACTGGCCCAGTTAGCCCCTGAATGGGATGCAAAACTGCTGCCGCGGATTGGGCGACCGGTTGGGATACGCTCTCCTTATCTTTGGCGTCGCGCCATCTTGCCAATACGCCTGCGGTGGCGAAGGCGTATCAGGCTGGAACGCTGGTCTTTGGTACCGTTGATAGCTGGTTGCTTTGGCATTTGGCGCAGGAGAAAAAAAGTGTCACCACACCGACAAATGCCACCTCCGCTGGCGCGTATTGCCTCAAAGAGCATCACTATCATTTGCCATGGCTACAGACTCTGGGCTTCCCGGCGTCATTGCTGCCTGAATTACATGATGATGCCGATGACTTCGGCACCACTCATGAAGATATTCTGGGGATAAGCGTGCCGATCCTGGCCTGCGCAGGGGATCAGTTTGCAGGGGCTATTGGGCTGGGGTGTACCGAGCGAGGACAGGCTTTTTGTATGCATGGCACTGGCAGCTTTGTTGATTTAATGATGGGGCCAACGGTACCAACCTTGCAAAAGGGCTGTGAAAGTACGCTCACCATGACGGCGCGCCGCCAAAAAGGGCTTTCGCATTTCTCTGTCGAAACCTTTGTCCCCACTACCGGTTCGGCGCTCAACTGGGTGTGCGAAAAACTGCATTGGTTTGACTCACCCGAACAGATCAGCGAACTGGCCGCGCAGGCTAGCGACGCGGGTGGCGTGAGTTTTATTCCGGCGCTAACGGGGCTACGCGTACCCCATCTCCAGCCTCATGCCCGTGCGTCCCTGAACGGTATCTCAATCTCGACCACGCGCTCGCAGGTGGCCTACGCGATTCTGGAAGGGATTGCGCATTCGGTCGCGGCCTGTATTCGCGCAAATGAAGCGGCAACCGGGATCCCCACAAAAGAGTTGGTAGTCGGGGAGGGTTATCCAATAGCGATACGTTATTGCAAATCCAGGCCGATCTTAGCGGTATTCCCGTGCGGCGAATGGCCGAAACGGCGCGGCAAGCTTACGTGGCGTTGCGTTTTTGGCTGGTGCCGATGGGCTGCTGTGGGACTCGCTGCCGGATGCCTGCGCCATGCTAAAAACCGCGCGGCTATTTGAGCCGAAAATCAGTCATGACCTTCGCGAACAAAAAATTAACCGCTGGGCGATGCGTATTGCACTCGAAATGGAAGCCGCCGACAGCCTCACCTCAGCTAATCAGGAGCACACTACTCATGAAGTTTTTCCCTTCGCGAAAGCCAACAAAACCTGTAGTGAGATGTACGGTGCAGAGCCATTACGTCTCCAGCGCGCTGAACAACTGGATCGACTGGAAGCGACACCTACGACATTCTTATTGTCGGTGGTGGCGTAACCGGAGCCTACGCGGCGTTGGATGCCAGTCTGCGTGGCTACCGGGTGCGCTGATTGAGAAAAGTGACTTTGCCTCAGGCACGTCATCAAAGTCATCGAAAATGGTACACGGCGGTCTGCGCTATATCGAACAAGGGAATCTGGGGCTGGTTCGCCACTCTTTACTCGAACGCCAGCGTATGCGGAGGAATGCCCGTCATCTGGTGCAACGGTTACCTTTTTATTCCCGGTACTCGATAAAAATGGCGTATTCGACAAGCGGATGTCTGCTGCATTTGAAAGCCTGCTCTGGACCTACGACCTTGCGGGAGGATGGCGGGAAGGCATCCTTCACCAAAAACTTACCCCTGCGGAAGTGCTGTCGCATTGCCCGACGCTCAAGAAGAACAGCTATCCGGTGGTTTATGTATTTCGATGCCCGTGTCGACGATGCCCGACTTACGTTGGCATTGGTGCGCACGGCGGCGTTTCATGGCGCGGTGGTGACCAACCATGCGGAAGTCATCGAAACCACGCGCGACCAGCACGGCAAAGTGAATGGGCCATCGTCTGTGCCGATGGCAGAGAAATTCAGGTCAACGCGCGGGTTGCCATCATGGCGACGGGCGTCTGGCTGCGTGACTGGAATGGCTGAAAAAAGGTGACGCATCACCGCTGAAATCCGTCCTGCCAAGGGGGTACATGTTGCTATTCCGTGGATGATCCGCAATGATTGCACGGTGACGATCCCGGTTGCCGGGCGCAGCCGCCGCGCGACGATCACCCGTTGGGGCAACGTTTCCTATTTGGGGACCACGGATGAGGATTATCAGGGCGATCTCAATGATGTTCACTGCAATCGCGCTGAATTGGACTTTCTGCTGGAAGGTGCGAATTCGGCATTGAAAACCGATCTCCGCCCGGAAGACGTGGTGGGTAGTATCGCCGGTTGCCGCCCTCTGGTGGGACGGCGGGAGGCAAGACCGTTGAAATGAAACGTAATCATGAAATCACGGTTGCGGCAGATGGTCTGATTACGATTGTCGGCGGCAAGCTGACGACATCACGTCATATGGCAGAAGAGACCATCGATGCCGCCAGCAAAATACTCGGCCGTAAAAAGGCCTGCTCAACTAAAACCGCCTGGTTGCTGGGGGCGCGGGCTATGACCGCAGGCGATTCTGGCATCGGGCGGTTTGTCTGCGCACCTGGGGGAGCGCTACGGGACTGAAGCGCATTTTGTCAGTGACCTTATCCAGTCCAATCCCTTACTGGCAAAGCCAATTGTGGAAGGGCTTCCCTATACCGAAGCTGAAGTGGTGTATGCCGTGCGCCATGAACTCGCCAGCACCATTGATGATGTGTTATCGCGCCGAATTCGTGCCCGTCTGATGGCTCGTGATGCGTCAGCGAATGCTGCGCAACGCGTGGGGGAAATTCTGCAACAAGAGCTCAAGCTTCAGCCTGAACAGGTGGCCCGGCAGGTAGCCAGCTATCAGACGGCAATTAAACATGAAAAATCAACACTTATGGGGACATCCGAATGATCAGTAAAGAAGCGATTAAACGCGGTTACAACCGTGGAAATTATACTGTAGTGCACACACGCGCCCGGCATGGGCGACGGATATCAAAAGCAGCGGTGGCGCGAAAGGGATGCAGATTGATCCGGTGGCGATGAGCGAAGCGACGTTTGATCGACTGCGGGTCATTGCAGATGAGGTGCTGACATCGGAATCTGATGTGATTACCTGGACCCGCGACTGGTGGGCCGGTTCGATGATTGCGGAAACCCAGGGCGCACCGGCCACGTCAAAAGGGGCGATTGTACGTGTCTCTACGGTAGAACAAATTCAGGATGTGATGCGTCTGGCGAATGCGTTGGCAATCCCGGTCACGGTTTCCGCCGGGCGCAGTAACGTCACTGGTGCCGCATTGCCGTTGCGGGGAGGCATTGTGCTGGACGTTTGCGAACTCAACAAACTTATCGACTTCGATCACAAAGCCAGATTGTTGACGTTGAAGCCGGCATGTTCGGCGACATTTTTGAACAAACTATCCAAAAGAGTACGGCATGACGATGGGCCACTGGCCGTCATCGTTTGGTATCAGTACCGTGGGCGTTGGGTGGCCTGTCGTGGCGCGGGACAGCTGTCGACCCGCTACGGCAAAATTGAAGATATGGTTTATGGGATGGATGTCGTGCTGATGTTGCGCGTGCAATGGGCCTGATCTACAGCAGATGTTTATTGGTTCTGAAGGCACATTGGGTGTGATTGTCCGTGTGCGTTTGAAGCTTCATCGCCTGCCGGATTATGGCCGCGCCATCGCCTGGGGTTTTTCCAGCTTCGCCAGTGGACTGGAGGCATGTCGCGAAATCTTACAGCATGGGGCGAATCGTTTGTACGATAACCTGGAAAGCGGCGTGCAGTTTGGTCTGCCAGACCAATGTCCTGTTGATTGCGGATGAGGGGGAGTCTGAGATTGTCGATGCAGTAATGTGCAACAACAACTCGACGGCGAGGCTATTTTTGAACGCTGGCTGGACACCCGATATCTGACCGGAAAAAGTGCTGAAAAGAGCCCGGGTCTGGTGGCGGATACGCTGGAAATGGTGGGACGTTTTATGATGATGATGGTGGCCTATTAACGCCGTACCCGGCACGCTGGCCGGTTCGGCGCATCAGTCTCACGCCTACATCGACGGCGCATGCCTCTATTTCTCATTGCGCGGTGATGTGGCGATTGAGCAACGTGCGGCCTGGTATGGGATGCAGCGAATGCGGTGCTAATTAAGCACAACACCTCCCTTAGCCACCATCATGGTGTTGGTCTCCTGCGTTCGCTTCTTTAGGCGAATCGCTTTCTGGCGAAAAACGCTGATCCGTCTTAACTGGGGTTAAGCGTCGATCTTCCTTCATCAGGCAGGTCAGTAATGATAAAATCTTGGCGTGCTCCTGGCACGGCAGCCCGTCATTATGGCGATTTACGGTATTGAGCAATTGAAAACCGCGCTGTCCAGCAAGGCGGAAGTCTGCATTATTGCCAATATTGACCTGATTAAGCTCCATCCGGTGATAGAACTGCTGTCGCAGGCGGGGAAGTACGTCATCGTGAATATCGACAGCTGCAATGGGCTGTCCCAGGATAAGGCGGCATTATGTGGCCGAAACGGGAGCGATGGGGTTGCTCTCGACGCGTTTGCAAACCGTACAGCGAGCGAAAAAGTGTGGACTGGTGACGATGCAGAAAATCTTTGTCACCGACCGTTCTACCTGGCTACGCAGCCTGAAAGCCGTAGAACAAAGCGAACCCGATTACGTGCAACTGATGCCCGCGCAGATGTTGCCGCTACTCTCACAGGCTGACCGTAATGTGTTGCCGCCAATAGTGGCATCAGGCTTCGTCTGTAACGAGGAACATGCTCAAACGGCGCTGTTACACGGCGCGATAGCCGTTTCGAGCAGTGATAGCGCGTTATGGGATATAGACCTTCACCGTTAGAACACCGGGAGCCCGACCATGGAGAATTCACAACTTTTTGTTATTGCACATTATTTTTCTCGTAAGGGAATGGGAGACAAGGTCAATGATGCGCTCAGACTGCTTGCCCAGGCCTCGCGTCAGGAGCCTGAAAACATCACCTATGAGTTTTTCCGTTCTACGGAAGACGGCGATCGCTTTGTGATTATTGAAACCTATCGTTGTCCTGAGGGTCTCGAACTTCATCGACAAACGGAGCATTTTCAACGTATTGGCGTTGGGATTATCAACCCGTTGCTTGAGCGTAAAGAGGTGAAAAGCTTTCTCACTCATGCCGATACACCGCGTAGTTAAAAGCTGGCCATTTTTACTACCAGGAGTACATCAATGAACAATGTCATGAAGGATTTTACGTTTTCAACTGTACCGGAAATTATCGTCGAGTGGGCAGGAGCATCACGAGCAGGGAGATTATTCAGCCGCGATTTAGCGCGCGTCGCGTGTTGTTGGTGACCGACCCCGGACTGGTCAAAGCAGGGATTCTGCCGCCTGTTTTGCATAGCCTGCAAGAGGCAGGGTTTCAGGTGACGGTCTATGATCGGGTCCAACCCGATCGCAGGAACGTCTTGTCCGGGAAGCCTTACAGGTTGCTCGTGATGACCATTGCGACATGGTCATTGGTCTGGGCGGCGGCTCCTCGCTGGATGTCGCGAAGCTGGTGGCCGTGTTAATCAACTCTGAGCAAGATCTGCAGGCGCTTTACGGTATTGGCAAAGTTTCCGGGCAGCGTCTGCCGCTGATTAACATCCCCCACGGCAGGGACGGGCTCAGAAGTCACTAATATTTCGATTTTGACGACCAATGATGACAGCAAAATGGGGATTGTCGCACCACAGCTATATGGCGATTTGGTGCTGCTGGATGCGCAATTGACGCTTGGACTTCCTCCGGTTCATACGGCGGCGGCTGGCATCGACGCGATGGTGCATGCCATTGAGGCTTATACCGGTAAATAAGAAGAACCCCATTTCGGATGCGCTGGCGCGGGAAGCATTACGCTTAATTAGCCGCCATCTGGTGACTGCCTGTCGTGATGGGAACAACCGTGAAGCGCGAGAAATGTTCTGCTGGGCGCGATGCTGGCAGGCCAGGCTTTTGCCAATTCCCCAGTGGCCGCAGTGCATGCGCTGGCTTATCCCCTTGGCGCACGACACCATATTCCACATGGGTTGTCGAATGCGTTGATGCTGATTCCGGTGCTGCAGTTTAATGCGCCAGTCGCTGCGCCGTACTATGCCGAGCTGGCTGCTGTTATTGGCGAGGAGGTGTCGGGGAATATGGAGAAAGATGCCGCGATATTTATTGCTGCGATGGTACGCATTATTGCTGAATCGGTGCACCGAAAAAGCTGCGCGATGTCGATATACCTGCTGAAACGCTGGCGATATTGGCTCAGGATGCCATGCAGCAGACTCGTCTTCTGGATAACAATCCTGTTCCGCTCACGGCAGATGATGCGTTGCGGCTATACCAACACGCGTTTTAAACAGAACACTCGCCAAAAGCTTGTCCGGCGAGTGGATTGCCGGACACTGTTTTGCCCGATGACATCGCGAACAACCGAAGACATATCGAATCCAGGTGTTAGTATTCAATAGATAGCAGTTATGAGTATGCGTGTTTCATTTCCGGCCAGGAACGCTGATGATGACAACATTACTACCCGATTTCACAGCATTTTCGTCATTCACTTCCTTCGCGGTATGCGTTGCTATAACGCCTGTCCGCTCTTTGGCCATCGTTTATCATTCCTTCTCATCCCGGATGGAATCTCTCACTGAATAGCAGTTCAGTGGGTTTGTGACACGCATCGTTTGATAACAGGGATTACGGCGGGTCGAATATGGATAAGATTAAGCGTCATCTGGTGTGGTGGGGCGCGGTATTGTGGTGTGGTTGCTGCAATAGCATGGTGGATGTTGCGTCCTGCGGGGATACCGGAAGGGTTTGCCGCCAGCAACGGCAGAATTGAAGCCACTGAAGTGGATATTGCCACCAAAATTGCCGGACGTATTGATACGATCCTCGTATCGGAAGGGCAGTTCGTTCGTCAGGGCGAGGTGCTGGCGAAAATGGATACCCGCGTGCTGCACGAGCAGCGGCTGGAAGCGGTCGCGCAAATCAAAGAAGCGGAAAGTGCAGTTGCGGCGGCACGGGCGTTGCTGGAACAACGGCAAAGTGAAATGCGCGCCGCGCAGTCGGTGGTAAAACAGCGCGAGGCGGAACTGCAGTCGGTCTCTAAACGTCACGTTCGCTCCCGTTCGCTATCCCAGCGTGGGGCCGTGTCTGAGCAACAGCTGGATGACGACAGGGCTGCGGCAGAAAGTGCGCGCGCGGCACTGGAATCTGCAAGGGCGCAGGTCTCTGCGGCAAAAGCCGCGATTGAAGCCGCCCGTACCAGCATTATTCAGGCGCAAACCCGCGTTGAAGCCGCGCAGGCACCGAACGTCGTTGCCGCTGATATTGATGACAGCGAGCTGAAAGCCCGCGCGATGGTCGCGTGCAGTACCGTGTCGCCGAACCGGGCGAGGTGCTTTCCGCGGGGGGCGCGTGCTGAATATGGTCGATCTCAGCGATGTCTACATGACATTCTTCTTACCTACCGAACAGGCTGGTTTATTGAAGATTGGCGGTGAAGCTCGCCTGGTGCTGGATGCCGCGCCGGATCTGCGTATTCCTGCGACCATCAGCTTTGTGGCAAGCGTCGCGCAGTTCACACCGAAAACGGTCGAAACCAGTGATGAACGGCTGAAGCTGATGTTTCGCGTCAAAGCGCGTATTCCGCCAGAGCTTGCAGCAGCATCTGGAGTACGTGAAAACCGGTCTGCCGGGCATGGCCTGGGTGCGTCTGGATGAAAATCGCCCCTGGCCTGACGAGCTGGTGGTGAGGTTGCGCAATGACGCATCTGGCGCTGGTTCCCGTTCCTCCCGTGGCGCACCTTGACGGCGTGAGTCAGCATTACGGGACAACGGTCGCGCTGAACAATATCACGCTGGATATCCCGCCCGCTGCATGGTGGGGCTGATTGGCCCGGATGGCGTCGGAAAATCGAGCCTGCTGTCGCTTATTTCCGGTGCGCGGGTGATTGAACAGGGCAACGTGATGGTGCTGGGTGGCGATATGCGCGACCCGAAGCATCGTCGTGATGTCTGCCCGCGTATTGCCTGGATGCCGCAAGGCTGGGTAAAAACCTGTACCCACGCTGTCGGTGTATGAGAACGTCGACTTCTTTGCCGGCTGTTTGGTCATGACAAAGCGGAACGCGAAGCGCGGATTACCGAGCTACTGAACAGCACCGGACTGGCGCCGTTTCGCGATCGTCCTGCCGGGAAACTCTCGGGTGGGATGAAGCAAAAGCTGGGGCTGTGCTGCGCGTTAATCCACGACCCGGAATTGCTCATTCTTGATGAACCCACCACCGGGGTAGACCCGCTGTCCCGCGCCCAGTTCTGGGATCTGATTAACAGCATTCGCCAGCGTCAGACCAATATGAGCGTGCTGGTCGCCACCGCCTATATGGAAGAAGCCGAGCGCTTTGACTGGCTGGTGGCGATGAACGCGGGTGAGGTATTGGCCACCGGCAGCGCCCAGCAGCTACGAGAACAAACCAACAGCGCCACGCTGGAGCAGGCGTTTATTGCGTTGTTACCTGAAGCGCAGCGTCAGGCGCACAAACCGGTGGTGATCCGCCGTATCACGCTGAGCAGGAAGAGATTGCCATTGAGGCGAAAGATCTGACTATGCGCTTCGGCAAGTTTGTCGCCGTTGATCACGTTAACTTTCGTATTCCCCGCGGGGAGATCTTCGGCTTTCTCGGCTCCAACGGCTGCGGTAAATCCACCACCATGAAGATGCTCACCGGTCTGCTACCCGCAAGCGAAGGTGAGGCGTGGCTGTTTGGGCAAGCGGTTGACCCGAAGAATATCGATACCCGCCGCCGGGTAGGCTATATGTCGCAGGCGTTTTCGCTCTACAGCGAGCTGACCGTGCGGCAAAACCTTGAGCTACACGCGCGACTGTTCCATATCCCCGAAGCGGAAATCCCCGGGCGGGTACAAGAGATGAGCGAGCGCTTTTCGCTGACCGATGTCGAAGACACGTTGCCGGTGCGCTGCCGTTGGGGATCCGTCAACGCCTGTCGCTGGCGGTGGCGGTGATCCATCGCCCTGAAATGCTCATTCTTGATGAGCCGACCTCCGGGGTCGATCCGGTGGCGAGGGACATGTTCTGGCAACTGATGGTCGATCTGTCGCGTCAGGATAAAGTGACCATTTTTATCTCTACCCACTTTATGAATGAAGCGGAGCGCTGCGACCGTATGTCGCTGATGCACGCCGGAAAAGTACTCGCCAGCGGCACGCCGCAGGAGCTGGTGAAACAGCGTGGTGCCGCCAGCCTGGAAGAGGCGTTTATCTCCTGGCTACAGGAAGCAGCAGGCCGGCACCGGAAGCGACGCTTTCGCAAGCGACTGCTCCGCTGGTGCATGAAAACAGTCAGCCGCCGCGGCAGGGCTTTAGCCTGCGGCGCTTGTTCAGCTACAGCCGCCGTGAAGCGCTGGAGCTGCGGCGGGACCCGGTGCGTTCAACGCTGGCGCTGATGGGGACGGTGATCCTGATGCTGATCATGGCTACGGCATCAGCATGGACGTGGAAAACCTGCGTTTTTCGGTGCTCGATCGTGACCAGACAGTCAGCAGCCAGGCGTGGACGCTGAATCTGGCGGGATCGCGCTATTTTATCGAACAGCCGCCGCTCACCAGTTATGACGAGCTGGACAAACGGATGCGTTCGGGCGAAGTGGCGGTAGCAATAGAGATCCCGCCAAACTTTGGCCGCGATATCGCGCGTGGCACGCCGGTGAAGATTGGCGTCTGGGTCGATGGCGCAATGCCGAGCCGCGCTGAAACGGTCAGAGGTTACGTGCAGGCGATGCACCAGACCTGGCTGCAGGATGCGATGGCGCGTCAACCCAATGCCAGTGGGCAAAACGGGCTGATGACCATTGAACCCGTTATCGTTACAACCCGGATGTGAAGAGTCTGCCGGCGATTGTTCCGGCGGTGATCCCGCTGTTGTTGATGATGATCCCTTCCATGCTCAGCGCACTCAGCGTAGTGCGCGAGAAAGAGCTCGGATCGATTATCAACCTGTACGTCACGCCCACGACCCGCAGTGAGTTTTTGCTCGGCAAACAGTTGCCTTACATCGTGCTGGCATGCTGAACTTTCTGCTGCTGTGCGCGCTGTCGTGTTTGTGTTCGGCGTCCCGCATAAGGGCAGCTTTATGATCTGACGCTGGCCGCGCTGCTGTACGTCACCATTGCCACCGGGCTGGGGCTGTTAATCTCCACGTTTATGAAAAGCCAGATCGCCGCCATTTTTGGAACGGCGATTATTACGCTTATCCCGGCGACGCAGTTCTCCGGGATGATCGACCCGGTCGCCTCGCTCGAAGGGCCTGGACGGTGGATTGGTGAAATTTACCCGACCAGCCATTTTCTGACTATCGCACGCGGGACGTTCTCTAAAGCGCTGGATCTGACGGATCTCTGGCAGCTGTTTATGCCGCTGGCGGTAGCCATTCCGGGGGTGATTGTTTGAGCGTATTACTGCTGAAAAACAGGAGGGGTGATGCGCCGATTACGCAATATTTATAACCTCGGTATCAAAGAGTTGCGCAGCCTGCTGGGTGACAAAGCGATGCTGACGCTGATCGTCTTTGCCTTCACGATTTCGGTTTATTCTTCCGCGACCGTCCTGCCGGGTTCGCTGCATCTGGCGCCGATTGCTATTGCCGATATGGACCAGTCGCAGTTGTCGAACCGGATTGTGAACAGCTTTTATCGCCCGTGGTTTTTACGCCGGAGATGATCACCGCTGATGAGATGGATGCCGGGCTGGACGCCGGGCGCTACACCTTCGCCGTGAACATTCCGCCTGA